>NZ_JBBOXT010000001.1:727500-4700000 GCF_038007725.1 Bacillus sp. FSL W8-0640 | reverse complement strand
AGGGTGAAGTTCAGGTAACACTGAATGGAGGCCCGAACCCACGCACGTTGAAAAGTGCGGGGATGAGGTGTGGGTAGCGGAGAAATTCCAATCGAACCTGGAGATAGCTGGTTCTCCCCGAAATAGCTTTAGGGCTAGCCTTAAGTGTAAGAGTCTTGGAGGTAGAGCACTGATTGGACTAGGGGTCCTCATCGGATTACCGAATTCAGTCAAACTCCGAATGCCAATGACTTATCCTTAGGAGTCAGACTGCGAGTGATAAGATCCGTAGTCAAAAGGGAAACAGCCCAGACCGCCAGCTAAGGTCCCAAAGTGTGTATTAAGTGGAAAAGGATGTGGAGTTGCTTAGACAACTAGGATGTTGGCTTAGAAGCAGCCACCATTTAAAGAGTGCGTAATAGCTCACTAGTCGAGTGACTCTGCGCCGAAAATGTACCGGGGCTAAATACACCACCGAAGCTGCGGATTGATACCAATGGTATCAGTGGTAGGGGAGCGTTCTAAGGACAGTGAAGTCAGACCGTAAGGACTGGTGGAGTGCTTAGAAGTGAGAATGCCGGTATGAGTAGCGAAAGACGGGTGAGAATCCCGTCCACCGAATGCCTAAGGTTTCCTGAGGAAGGCTCGTCCGCTCAGGGTTAGTCAGGACCTAAGCCGAGGCCGACAGGCGTAGGCGATGGACAACAGGTTGATATTCCTGTACCACCTCTTTATCGTTTGAGCAATGGAGGGACGCAGAAGGATAGAAGAAGCGTGCGATTGGTTGTGCACGTCCAAGCAGTTAGGCTGATAAGTAGGCAAATCCGCTTATCATAAAGGCTGAGCTGTGATGGGGAAGCTCCTTATGGAGCGAAGTCTTTGATTCCCCGCTGCCAAGAAAAGCTTCTAGCGAGATAAAAGGTGCCTGTACCGCAAACCGACACAGGTAGGCGAGGAGAGAATCCTAAGGTGTGCGAGAGAACTCTGGTTAAGGAACTCGGCAAAATGACCCCGTAACTTCGGGAGAAGGGGTGCTTTCTTAACGGAAAGCCGCAGTGAATAGGCCCAAGCGACTGTTTAGCAAAAACACAGCTCTCTGCGAAGCCGTAAGGCGAAGTATAGGGGGTGACACCTGCCCGGTGCTGGAAGGTTAAGGAGAGGGGTTAGCGTAAGCGAAGCTCTGAACTGAAGCCCCAGTAAACGGCGGCCGTAACTATAACGGTCCTAAGGTAGCGAAATTCCTTGTCGGGTAAGTTCCGACCCGCACGAAAGGTGTAACGATTTGGGCACTGTCTCAACCAGAGACTCGGTGAAATTATAGTACCTGTGAAGATGCAGGTTACCCGCGACAGGACGGAAAGACCCCGTGGAGCTTTACTGTAGCCTGATATTGAATTTTGGTACAGTTTGTACAGGATAGGCGGGAGCCATTGAAACCGGAGCGCTAGCTTCGGTGGAGGCGCTGGTGGGATACCGCCCTGACTGTATTGAAATTCTAACCTACGGGTCTTATCGACCCGGGAGACAGTGTCAGGTGGGCAGTTTGACTGGGGCGGTCGCCTCCTAAAGTGTAACGGAGGCGCCCAAAGGTTCCCTCAGAATGGTTGGAAATCATTCGTAGAGTGCAAAGGCATAAGGGAGCTTGACTGCGAGACCTACAAGTCGAGCAGGGACGAAAGTCGGGCTTAGTGATCCGGTGGTTCCGCATGGAAGGGCCATCGCTCAACGGATAAAAGCTACCCCGGGGATAACAGGCTTATCTCCCCCAAGAGTCCACATCGACGGGGAGGTTTGGCACCTCGATGTCGGCTCATCGCATCCTGGGGCTGTAGTCGGTCCCAAGGGTTGGGCTGTTCGCCCATTAAAGCGGTACGCGAGCTGGGTTCAGAACGTCGTGAGACAGTTCGGTCCCTATCCGTCGTGGGCGTAGGAAATTTGAGAGGAGCTGTCCTTAGTACGAGAGGACCGGGATGGACGCACCGCTGGTGTACCAGTTGTTCTGCCAAGGGCATAGCTGGGTAGCTATGTGCGGAAGGGATAAGTGCTGAAAGCATCTAAGCATGAAGCCCCCTCAAGATGAGATTTCCCATAGCGTAAGCTAGTAAGATCCCTGAAAGATGATCAGGTTGATAGGTTCGAGGTGGAAGCATGGTGACATGTGGAGCTGACGAATACTAATAGATCGAGGACTTAACCATATAATATGAAGCAATGTTATCTAGTTTTGAAAGAATATAAAAAACTTGTTGACTTTCAAAAGTAAATGAGTTACAATAATTCTTGTCTTAAATGAATACAGTCTGGTAATGATGGCAGAGAGGTCACACCCGTTCCCATACCGAACACGGAAGTTAAGCTCTCTAGCGCCGATGGTAGTTGGGACCTTGTCCCTGTGAGAGTAGGACGTTGCCAGGCAAATGGAGGATTAGCTCAGCTGGGAGAGCACCTGCCTTACAAGCAGGGGGTCGGCGGTTCGATCCCGTCATCCTCCACCATTTAGCCGACTTAGCTCAATTGGTAGAGCAACTGACTTGTAATCAGTAGGTTGGGGGTTCAAGTCCTCTAGTCGGCACCAGAAATCATGGCGGTTGTGGCGAAGTGGTTAACGCACCGGATTGTGGCTCCGGCATTCGTGGGTTCGATTCCCATCAGTCGCCCCATTTTTCTTAAATAAATTAATATGCGGGTGTGGCGGAATTGGCAGACGCACCAGACTTAGGATCTGGCGCCTTTGGCGTGGGGGTTCGACTCCCTTCACCCGCACTTTTAATTAAATAACTCATACATGTCTTGCGGAAGTAGTTCAGTGGTAGAATACAACCTTGCCAAGGTTGGGGTCGCGGGTTCGAATCCCGTCTTCCGCTCCAATTTTCAATATGACATGCCGGGGTGGCGGAACAGGCAGACGCACAGGACTTAAAATCCTGCGGTGGGTGACCACCGTGCGGGTTCGACCCCCGCCCTCGGCACCATATGCGCCCGTAGCTCAATTGGATAGAGCGTTTGACTACGGATCAAGAGGTTAGGGGTTCGACTCCTCTCGGGCGCGCTTTTATTAACGGGAAGTGGCTCAGCTTGGTAGAGCACCTGGTTTGGGACCAGGGGGTCGCAGGTTCAAATCCTGTCTTCCCGATATTCCTAAAAAACATGGGGCCTTAGCTCAGCTGGGAGAGCGCCTGCCTTGCACGCAGGAGGTCAGCGGTTCGATCCCGCTAGGCTCCACTTATATTAATATCATTTATGGCGGTGTAGCTCAGCTGGCTAGAGCGTACGGTTCATACCCGTGAGGTCGGGGGTTCGATCCCCTCCGCCGCTACCATAAAGGACCTTTAGCTCAGCTGGTTAGAGCAGACGGCTCATAACCGTCCGGTCGTAGGTTCGAGTCCTACAAGGTCCACCATTAGACGTATATATCTCGGAGGTATACCCAAGTTCGGCTGAAGGGATCGGTCTTGAAAACCGACAGGCGGCGAGAGTCGCGCGGGGGTTCGAATCCCTCTACCTCCTCCATTTTTTCTAAAGTGAATATTTTATCATCGCGGGGTGGAGCAGCACGGTAGCTCGTCGGGCTCATAACCCGAAGGTCGCAGGTTCAAATCCTGTCCCCGCAACCAAATGGTCCCGTGGTGTAGTGGTTAACATGCCTGCCTGTCACGCAGGAGATCGCCGGTTCGACCCCGGTCGGGACCGCCATTTTTTACATAAAGGCTCGGTAGCTCAGTCGGTAGAGCAGAGGACTGAAAATCCTCGTGTCGGCGGTTCGATTCCGTCCCGAGCCACCATTTTGAAATCACGAGCCGACTTAGCTCAATTGGTAGAGCAACTGACTTGTAATCAGTAGGTTGGGGGTTCAAGTCCTCTAGTCGGCACCACTTTCAAAATGAGCCATTAGCTCAGTTGGTAGAGCATCTGACTTTTAATCAGAGGGTCGAAGGTTCGAGTCCTTCATGGCTCACCATTTACAATTTAATGCGGGTGTAGTTTAGTGGTAAAACAAGAGCCTTCCAAGCTCTGGTCGAGAGTTCGATTCTCTTCACCCGCTTTTCAATTATGGGCCTATAGCTCAGCTGGTTAGAGCGCACGCCTGATAAGCGTGAGGTCGATGGTTCGAGTCCATTTAGGCCCACCATAATTGTTCCGCAGTAGCTCAGTGGTAGAGCTATCGGCTGTTAACCGATCGGTCGTAGGTTCGAGTCCTACCTGCGGAGCCATATTTATAGAGAAGTACCCAAGTGGCTCAAGGGGCTCCCCTGCTAAGGGAGTAGATCGCGAACGCGGTGCGAGGGTTCGAATCCCTTCTTCTCTGCCAGAACTGGCCCGTTGGTCAAGTGGTTAAGACACCGCCCTTTCACGGCGGTAACACGGGTTCGAATCCCGTACGGGTCATACTAAAAGAGATAGCATAATCTGCTATCTCTTTTTTGTTGTATAAAAGTGAACTTTGGATAGTCTGCTTTTTTATGCAATAGAAGAAATATGAAGTATGGGCTGTTGCAGTTGGGTATATAGAGCGGTAAATACAATCATGTTGTTTATTTGGGCCTGTATGAATATGAAGGAACTATCTATCTAAAATGATACCTCAAGTTGAACTTTTACCCCAGCTGTATGGCTGTAGCCTCCTACACTTGGAGAAACGGATGAAAATACATCCGGGAGCTACTGTGGAAAATAAATAATATATAGAAGAAGCTGCCTCTCAATAGGGTGACCTACTGGAGACAGCTTTTTTATGTTGTCATTATTGTCGAGTTTTGTCGGTAAGTCGATATATTGCAAAAATCGCTGATATAATTTGAGTTACGATCGATAAATTTTAATAATCGCTGATATAATTTCACTTACCGATAAAAACCACAAGAAAAACCCTTTCACAATCTAAAGAAAACGCCTCCATTGAAATGGATTCCACACCTATTCCAATAACTTTACACTCTATGTGAAAAAGTTCACAAATAGGTCATAATTTGTGAAGTAATTCACAATAATACGTGCTACAATATGAATGTAAAGAAGTTAAACAACATTAAATTAGTATTTTAATTAATTACTTAAACAATCATAAAAAAATATATGTGAACAATAGAGAGGGAAATTACCATGAAAAAAGGTATCAATCGTGTAGTATTAGTAGGAACAGGAGCTGTAGGTTGTAGTTACGCTTACTCAATGATCAACCAAGGTGTAGCTGAAGAATTCGTATTAGTAGATGTTAATGAAGCAAAAGCAGAAGGGGAAGCAATGGACTTAAGCCATGCGGTACCATTCTCTCCATCACCAACAAAAGTTTGGAGCGGTAGCTATGCAGATTGTAAAGATGCAGATTTAGTTGTTATCACTGCTGGGTTACCACAAAAGCCAGGTGAAACTCGTTTAGACTTAGTTGAGAAAAATACAAAGATCTTTAAACAAATCGTTCGCTGCATTATGGATAGCGGATTCGATGGAATCTTCTTAATCGCAACTAATCCAGTTGATATTTTAACTTACGTAACTTGGAAAGAATCTGGTTTACCGAAAGAGCGCGTAATCGGTTCTGGTACTACTTTAGACTCTGCTCGTTTCCGTTACATGTTAGGTGACTACTTAGATGTAGATCCACGTAACGTTCATGCTTACATCGTTGGTGAACACGGTGACACTGAACTTCCAGTATGGAGCCACGCTACTATCGGTGTACAAAAATTAGAAACAATCTTAGCTAACAACGAACAGTACAAACAAGAAGACTTAGACAAAATCTTCGAAAACGTACGTGATGCAGCTTACCATATCATCGAGCGTAAAGGTGCAACTTACTACGGAATCGGTATGTCACTACTTCGTGTAACTAAAGCAATCTTAAACAACGAGAACAGCGTATTAACTGTATCTGCATACCTTGAAGGTCAATACGGCGAGAAAGATGCTTACGTAGGTGTTCCAGCTGTAATTAACCGCGAAGGTGTACGTGAAATCGTAGAACTTGAGCTAAATGAAGAGGAAAAAGTGAAGTTCGCTCATTCTGTAAAAGTATTAAAAGAAACAATGGCACCAGTACTATAATAATTGCTAAATAATTCAGAGGTGGGAAACTGCTTCTTACCTCTGAACTTATATAATTTAATATAAATTCCTTTTCCGGTTTCCCTTGTATATCCCCAATATACCCCTTTTGCTGGATAAGGGTTGTTTATAGAAAAGAGCACTCTATTTTACGTAGAGTGCTCTTTATTATTCCGCTATTTGCCGGGCAGTAAAAACCCACTGATTAAAGTTTCATTTTATTATTTTTTAGGTGTTAATCCTAATTTCTTTAAAATATCTGCCAGTGTACCGCTTTTGGATTTTTCTACAGGTGTTTGTGATTTAGATGCATCTGGACCTTTTTTCAAGAAGTTCCTTTCAACGAAGCGAATATCTTTTTCGTCGACAATACCATCTTTATTAAGGTCTCCGTCTTTTACAGTTACTCCTTTTTTACCATAGTTGCTAGCGATAATTTCAGCATCTTTAATATCGATTACTTTATCAGCATTTACATCGCCGGTAAGGTTTTCGTCAGGTCTTGCATAATAATATTGGCCAAGCAGCTTACCGTCTTTTTCAGTACCAAGTTTCGTTGTTAGGCGGCTTGTTAAATGTCCTGGCACCTCTACATATAAGTTATAGTCGCGTTTATTAACTGGAAGTCCATTTAGTTTGAAGTATCCGTATTTATCTAGTGAGCCTTCAAACTTATGACGGTAAGAATCAGTCGCATATACTTTTACGCCAAGCTTTGTATAATCGAACTTTTCATCTAAATATTCGCGTTCATTTAAGAACGCACCAGGTTTAATATTTCCTTCTACTAGTGAGTTTAAGGACATAACTGAGAATGTTTGATCTTGAAGTACACGCATTCTATTTGGTTCTGATTCACCTTGTTTCCAGTAAACAAAAATTGGTGACTCTAATTGAGCGTTTGCTTCATAAAATTCATCATTTTCTACTTTGAAAGTTACATCAATGAACGGGAAATCACCATCTAATCCAGCAAAGTTTTTGTCATCGATAGCGCCGCCAACTGTAACAGAACCTGCCTCTAATTTCGGTTCATTTACTTTTGCGGTTACTCCTTTTTCGGAAAGTAGCTTTTCAAAAGCAGGATTAAATTTCGCATTTCAATAACATTGTGACAAAAAATATTGAGAAACATTTTTTTATGACAGATTATTTTGTTTTGATTTTGAGTGGAAAATAGCATGAAAAATAGGATAAACATAATAAAATAAAGGTTGAGAAAAAATAATTGGTAAAAATATAGAAGAATAATAAAGCGTTTTCAATTAATATTCGTCAAAATTCGATATTTTACACGGAAATGTGAAGAAAAACTAACATTTTTAAGAAAAAAACGAATGTTTTTTATAAATTAACAAGGATATTGCAGTTTTTCGCAGAAATAGTTAAAGTATAAAAAATTCTGTCATCTAAGTGAGGTGAGCATATTGAGTGTAATAAATTGTGAAGAAGTGAAACGAGATGAGTTTCATACAGAAAAGTACTATGAAAGTTATAACATCTTTGGTGCACATGTTGTGACGGAAGATGAGATTCAAGGGGTACGATTTACAGTCTGGGCTCCTCATGCGAAAGCAATGAGTGTTGTTGGAGATTTTAATGAGTGGGATTATGAGCAACATAAGATGCTACAAGTGACAGAAGAAGGGATTTGGTCCTTATTTATACCGCATATTGAAGAAGGAGAAATATATAAATATGCGATTGAAACGTTGGCTGGTGACGTCATTTTAAAGGCAGATCCGTATGCTATATATGCAGAAGTAAGACCGAATACGGCATCTGTAGTTTTTGATATAAAAGGATATGAATGGAATGATAAAAACTGGAATCGTAAGAAAAAGAAAAAACCGATTTATAAAGAAGCGATGACAGTTTATGAATTACATTTTGGTTCTTGGAAAAAGAAAGAAGATGGAACACTATATTCTTACAGGGAAATGGCAGAAGAACTCATTCCGTATGTGGTGGAACATCAATTTACACATATTGAAATTATGCCGCTTGTTGAGCATCCATATGATCGTTCTTGGGGATATCAAGGAACGGGATATTATGCAGCGACGAGTAGATTTGGTACACCGCATGATTTAATGTATTTTGTCGACGAATGTCATAAATATGGAATCGGTGTCATTTTAGATTGGGTACCGGGGCATTTTTGTAAAGATGCTCACGGTTTATATTTGTTTGATGGCACACCGACCTATGAATATAAAGATAAAGATGTACAAGAAAATCTAGTATGGGGAACTGTCAATTTTGATTTAGGAAAGAGAGAGGTACGTAATTTCTTAATTTCAAATGCGTTATTTTGGATGAGATATTTCCATATTGATGGTTTCAGAGTAGATGCAGTTGCGAACATGTTGTACTGGAATAAAGAAGGACAAGAGCAAAGTAATGAGTACGCTGTGTCATTTTTACGGGAGTTAAATGAAGCAGTGTTTGCAGAGGATGAAGATTTTCTTATGACGGCAGAGGATTCAACAGCTTGGCCACTTGTAACAGCACCAACGTATGAAGGTGGGCTTGGATTCAATTACAAATGGAATATGGGCTGGATGAATGACGTGCTGAAATATATGGAGTGTGCGCCAGAGTACAGAAAATATATTCATGAGAAAATGACGTTCTCTTTACTATATGCTTACTCTGAAAACTTCATATTACCCCTTTCTCATGATGAAGTCGTTCATGGGAAAAAGTCGTTATTAAATAAAATGCCAGGTGATTACTGGGATAAGTTTGCTCAGCTTCGTTTGTTATATGGATATTTCTTTACTCACCCAGGAAAGAAATTACTTTTCATGGGAGGAGAATTCGGGCAGTTTGATGAGTGGAAAGACCTTGAAGATTTAGATTGGAATTTACATGATTTTGAAATGCATCGTTATATGCATGATTACTTTAAAGAGCTCATAGCATTGTATAAGCGCTCAAAACCACTTTGGCAGCTTGATCATTCGCCTGAAGGTTTTCAGTGGATTGATGCTAATAATAACGAGCAAAGTATTTTCTCGTTTATCCGCCAAGGGGATAAACAAGAAGATGCGTTAGTTATCGTATGTAATTTTACGAAAGCTACATATGAAAACTATAAAGTAGGTGTACCAGATTTCGAGTATTATAACGAGATTTTAAACAGTGATGCACAGCAATATGGCGGTTCGGGACAAGTGAATAAGAAACGTCTTAAGACGATTCTAGAACCGTACCATAATCAAGCAGCACATGTAGAGATTACAATTCCACCATTTGGCGTATCCATATTACGACCAGTGAAGACGAGAAAGGGGAGCAAAAAACAAGATGGCTCAAAAACAAAAGTGCGTAGCAATGTTACTAGCAGGGGGAAAAGGTAGTCGTTTAAGTGCATTAACAAAGAATTTAGCCAAGCCAGCTGTTCCATTTGGTGGTAAATATCGCATTATTGATTTTACGCTAAGTAACTGTGCGAATTCTGGTATTGAAACGGTTGGGATTTTAACGCAATATCAACCACTCGAACTTCATAATTATATCGGAATCGGAAATGCGTGGGATTTAGACCGAGTAAACGGTGGGGTCACAGTCTTACCTCCTTATGCGGAGTCTTCAGGGGTTAAGTGGTATACAGGTACGGCAAGTGCCATTTATCAAAACTTAAACTATTTAAGTCAGTATGAACCGGAGTATGTTCTCATTTTATCAGGCGACCATATTTATAAAATGGATTACAGTAAGATGCTAGATTACCATATTCAGAAAGAATCGGACGTATCCATTTCTGTTATTGAAGTACCTTGGGATGAAGCGAGTCGCTTTGGCATTATGAATACAAATGAAGAAATGGAGATTGTTGAGTTTGAAGAGAAACCACAATTTCCAAGAAGTAATCTTGCATCAATGGGAATCTATATTTTTAATTGGTCAATTTTGAAAGAGTATTTAGAGATGGATGCAAGAAACCCTGAATCTAGTAACGATTTTGGAAAAGACGTACTTCCGCTTTTATTGGATGAAGGGAAGAAGCTAATGGCGTATCCTTTTGAAGGATATTGGAAAGATGTTGGAACGGTGAAGAGCTTATGGGAAGCGAATATGGATTTGCTTCGCGATGAAACATCACTGAATTTAAACGATCGTAATTGGCGTATTTACTCTGTCAATCCAAACGAACCGCCTCAATATATTGCTGAAAAGGCGAAAGTAGAAGAATCGCTTATTAACGAAGGGTGCGTCATTGAAGGGGACGTGAAGCATTCTGTGTTATTCCAAGGAGTGACGGTGGAAGAAGGAAGTATGGTGATTGATTCTGTCGTTATGCCAGGGGCTAAGATTGGTAAAAATGTTGTGATTGAAAGAGCGATTGTTGGATCAGAAATGGTTATCGAGGATGGAACAATCATTCGTCCAGAAAAGAATGTTGACGATGTAGTATTAATTGCTGAAGGGAAATAGAAAAGGGGGATGAAATGAATGGGAGAAAAAATGTTAGGAATTATTAATGCAACGGGAAGTTTTCCTTCCTTAAAGAAAGTAACAGGGCATCGTTCACTAGCGGCGTTACCGTTTGGGGGCCGTTATCGACTCATTGATTTCATGCTTTCAAATATGGTGAATTCTAGTATTCATAGTGTGGCAGTTTTTACAAGCCATAAAAATCGTTCGTTAATGGACCATGTTGGTTCAGGAAAACAGTGGGATTTAGATAGAAAAAGAGACGGACTATTTTTATTCCCGCCAAATTGCCAATGTGACCAAGATGAATTTGGGTCTTTTGCACACTTTAGAAGACATATTGATTATTTTCTAAGAAGCAGAGAAGAGTACGTTGTTATTACGAATAGCCATCTCGTAACAGCATTAAATTTTCAAGCGGTGTTAGAGCGGCATATACATACGGCAGCTGATATTACGGAAGTTTGCCATGAAGGGGTTTCACTTCAAACATATGTGTTAAAGAAACAATTATTGTTAGACTTATTTGAGTCATATAAAGATGTGGAACAATACAGTTTATTTGATGTAGTGAGAGAAAAGCGCGGGAAATCATTACACATTGCTACATATGAACATACTGGATATGTAGCAATTATTGACTCGATTGAAAGTTACTATAAACATAGCTTAGAAATTTTGCAACCTGCTATTTGGAAGCAATTATTTAAGAAAGAAGCACCGATCTTTACGAAAGTAAAAGATGAGCCACCAACTCGTTATTTAAAGGGTGCAATCGTGAAAAATACAATGATTGCAAACGGTAGTATTATTGAAGGGGAAGTCGAAAACAGTGTTGTTTCCCGTTCAGTTAAAATTGGAAAAGGTTCAATTATTCGTAACAGTATTATTATGCAAAAGAGCCAAATTGGAGATAACTGTATAATAGATGGTGTTATTATTGATAAAGACGTGAAAATTGGTGACGGTGTCGTATTAAAAGGAAACGCCGATGGGCCGTATGTTGTAGAAAAAGGAAGCGTACAAAACAGTACGATTAATAGTTATTCTTAAAAGAATCAGTGGGGGTCTTCCTCCACTGATTAAAGTTTTAATTCAAATGAAAACTCGAAGGGAGGAAGCTGCAAGAGGAGTAATAAAAACTTTTCGCGCAGTGGGACAACAAGTGAATATTTTATTTGCAGTATCAGAATGTGTACCGTTTGTGAAATCGGGAGGATTAGCTGATGTAGCGGGTGCGCTCCCAAAAGAGCTGAAAAAATTAGGAGTGGACGTTCGTATTATACTTCCGAATTATAGCCTCATTCCGCAAAAGTTAAGAGATGGATGTACGTTACATAAAGTAATTAACGTCCCGCTTGGGTGGAGAAATCAATATTGTGGAATTTTAAAAGGTGAGCAAGACGGAATTACGTATTACTTAATAGATAATGAATATTATTTTAAGAGAGATTCTCTGTATGGTCATTATGATGACGGAGAGCGTTTTTCTTATTTCTCAAAAGCGGTGTTAGAGTGTATTTCGCACCTTGATTTTGAAGTGGATGTTCTTCATAGCCACGATTGGCATACGGCTATGGTTAATTTCTTACTTCGTGAAAAGTATCAAGATAACCCGTTATATGAGCGTATTAAAACGGTATATACAATTCATAACTTACAGTTCCAAGGTGTATTTCCTCCTGAAGTAATGTACGACTTGTTAGAACTTGGTGATGAATATTTCCACAGTGAGCAGTTAGAGTTTTATGGGAATGTGAACTTTATGAAGGGCGGTATTATCGCTTCGGATCAAATTACAGCGGTGAGCCCGACATATAAAGAAGAAATTCAATATGAATTTTTCGGTGAGAAGTTAGATGGATTACTGCGAAAATATAATGATAAGCTTAGCGGCATTGTAAATGGTATTGATACGAGCGTATATAATCCAGAAACGGATTCGTATATTAAGGCTCAGTATGATGCAGAGTCATTATATGAAAAGAGTGAAAATAAACGCGCCTTGCAGCGTTATTTTGGTTTGCCAGAAAAAGAGGATACACCAATTATTTCAATGGTAACGAGATTAACGAAGCAAAAAGGTCTTGATTTAGTACGTACTGTATTCCGCGAACTAATGGAAGAAGATGTACAATGTATTATTTTAGGTTCAGGTGATTCGGAATATGAGCAATTCTTTGAGTGGATGGCATATGAGTATCCGGAGAAGGTAAAAGTTTATATCGGATTTAATGAAGAATTAGCTCACCAAGTGTATGCGGGAAGCGATTTGTTTTTAATGCCATCGCTGTTTGAACCGTGTGGACTTGGACAACTTATCGCATTAGCGTACGGTACGATTCCAATTGTAAGAGAAACAGGTGGATTAAACGATACGGTACATTCTTATGATGAAGAAACAGGCGAAGGAAATGGTTTCAGTTTCACGAATTTTAATGCACATGACATGCTGCATACGATTCATCGTGCAATTGAATTCTATCACGATAAACCGGTATGGGAGCAGCTTGTAAAACAAGCGATGACTGAAGATTACAGCTGGGAGCAATCGGCTCTTGCTTATAAGGAATTATATAAAAGTCTCATGGAATAACATGTAGGTGGTGAAAAAATGTTTACTCATGTTGAAAGTTTTAAATCAACTTTTCTAGAAAAGTTAGAGACGATGTATGGTAAAAGTTTTAAAGATTCTACAACTCGTGATCAATATAATACACTCGGCCATATGGTACGTGAGTATATGAATAGTCAATGGATTGCAACGAATGAGAGTTATCGATCCGGAGAGCAAAAGCAAATGTATTACTTGTCTATTGAGTTTTTGCTTGGACGTTTGCTTGGAAGTAACATCTTGAATTTAGGTATTAGAGATGTATGCGAGCAAGGGTTATCTGAACTAGGGATTTCGTTACAAGAGTTAGAAGAAGTGGAAGCAGATGCAGGCCTTGGTAATGGTGGGCTTGGACGCTTAGCAGCCTGTTTTCTCGATTCACTTGCATCTTTAAACTTGCCAGGACACGGCTGTGGAATTCGTTATAAACATGGTTTGTTTGATCAGAAAATTGTTGATGGTTATCAAGTCGAATTTCCAGAACAGTGGCTTCTTCATGAAAACGTATGGGAAGTAAGAAGGCATGATCAAGCTGTAGAAGTAAGTTATTTCGGCAGTGTTGAACCGCTAGAAATTGACGGGCGTTTAGAGTTTAGGCATACAAATGCAGAAGTCATTATGGCCGTGCCATATGATGTGCCGGTAGTTGGCTATGAGACGAGTACTGTAAATACACTTAGACTTTGGAATGCTGAACCAGTTCCTTTCCCGCAAAACTGCAAAGATATTTTGAAATATAAGCGTGAAACAGAGGCTGTATCGGAGTTTTTATATCCAGATGATACGCATGATGAGGGAAAAATACTTCGTTTAAAACAACAGTATTTCCTCGTATCAGCAAGTTTGCAAAATATCGTTCGAATGCATAGAGAAAGATACGGTGACCTTCGTCAACTACATGAAAAAATTGCGATCCACATTAACGATACACATCCGGTTTTAGCAATTCCGGAACTGATGCGTATTTTACTAGACGAAGAAAAGTTAGCATGGGAAGAAGCTTGGCACATAACGACGCAGACGATTTCTTATACGAATCATACGACGTTATCAGAAGCGCTCGAAAAGTGGCCAATTCACATTTTTAAACCGTTATTACCGAGAATTTATATGATTATTGAAGAGATTAATGAACGTTTCTGTCATGAACTGTGGGAACAGTATCCGTATGAGTGGGATCGTATTGAAGCAATGGCGATTATTGCACATGACCTTGTGAAAATGGCTCATTTAGCGATTGTCGGTAGCCATAGCGTAAACGGTGTAGCGAAAATTCATACGGAAATATTAAAGCAGCGGGAAATGCGATTGTTTTATGAATTTTATCCAGATAAGTTTAATAATAAGACGAATGGAATTGCTCATAGGCGCTGGCTTATGAAAGCAAATCCACAGTTAACAAATCTCATTTCAGAGGCGATTGGAACAGAGTGGAAGAAAGAACCGATTAAGCTTCAAGAGCTACAATTAGTTCAATATGATGCGAGTTTCCAAGAGAAATTTGCAGAGGTAAAACAAGAGCGTAAAGAGATTTTAGCGGAGCGTATTCATAATACAATGGGGATTACCATTGATCCAAATTCTATTTTTGATGTGCAAGTGAAAAGATTACATGCTTACAAACGACAATTATTAAATGTTCTTCATATTTTATATTTGTATAACCGTTTGAAAGAGGATGCTAGTTTTACATTTTATCCGCGTACTTTTATTTTTGGAGCGAAAGCATCACCTGGCTATTATTACGCGAAAAAAATTATTAAATTAATAAATGAACTCGCAAGAAAAGTAAATAATGACCCGTATGTCAGTCAATATATGAAAGTTATCTTTCTAGAAAACTATCGAGTTTCTTTAGCAGAAGATATATTCCCGGCAGCGGATGTAAGTGAACAAATTTCAACGGCGAGTAAAGAAGCATCGGGAACAGGTAATATGAAATTTATGATGAATGGTGCGATTACACTCGGAACGCTAGACGGTGCTAACGTTGAAATAAAAGACCGGGTCGGTGATGATAACTGTTTCATTTTCGGTTTAACAGCCGAAGAGGTTCTTCATTACTATCAAAATGGTGGATATCGTGCAAGTGATTATTATCACCACAATGGGCACATTAAAAAGGTAGTAGATCAGTTAACGAATGGTTTCTTTGCACAGTCGGGAGCCGAATTTGAAACAATTTACGATTCTCTCGTTATTCAAAATGATGAATATTTCGTTCTGCGAGATTTTGGTCCATATGCTGAAAGACAAGAAGCTGTCGGTAGAGCTTATGAGAACCGAACGAAGTGGCTAGAAATGTCGATTTTAAATATTGCACAGTCTGGTCATTTTGCGAGCGATCGAACGATTTTGCAGTACAGTAATGAAATTTGGGGTATTGGTAATGCAGTTAAACAGTTTTAAAGAGGTTGCTATATTGGGAGATATATTATCGATTTACCAACAGAAATGGATATTAATAAATAAAACGTGCTTAATAAAATTAAGCTCGTTTTATTTATTTTGCTTAAGAAAGAAATGGAACAGTGGTATATATGATACCTGCCCCATCATACTCTCCTGTCGCAAAGTATGAAAATGTAAAGAAACCTGTAACCGTAAAAATTATAATAAGGAAAAATGCGAAGATAAATTTTAACATGTAAGGTCCCCTCATCCAAAAATAACTTCATAGATTATTATAGTATACGAATATTTTATTTCCAATTGTTTACTGGTTAAAAATGAGAAGTCAGACATGTTTTGTATGTTGTAATGGAATGATTATTTGTAATGGATTTTGTGTTTTTTGTAAATGTCATGTTGTGATGGACGTGTGCATACTCCCAATCATGATCATTAAAATTTATGTTTCGGGGAGGGAGAAGTGGGACGACATCGAATAAGTTGACGAAACGAAAGCTACTAGCTACTTGTAGTTTATAATAATTTCGAAAAGCGATATCTCCTACTTTTGGAGAAGCGAATGTATAAAGTCCATACTGTGCGAAGGCAGTATTTATACGTGCATCTAATATGTGTAATGTGGCAAGCGCGCCACCTAGACTATGCCCAGTAGCTAGCAGTTTTTTATGTGCTGGCAATGATACGAGCATATCCATAATAGAATCACGACAAGACTCATAAATAGAGAGAAAACCGTTATGGACATTTCCGCCATTTAAAGCATAAGGATAAGGTTTTTGATTGACGAGAGAATCAATAATCCAATCTGGATCTGTTTGAGTGCCTCTGAAGGCAACGATAATTGTATCCTCAGATTCTAATATAAATCCGAACCATTCTGTTGTTTGAATTGCCTTTCCTTGAAAACCTTGTACATATTGAAAACCATCTGGTATTTCGAAAATACCATTTTGTTTATATTGTTCATACGTTAACTCACAACAAGAAGCTAACAGTATGGCAGTTTCTTTATCAAAGGATAAAGGAGTACGCATTAAGGTAGCCCTCCTTAAGAAAAGGTATAGTTTAATATATGCGGTGAGGAACTTGATTCATTCTTTTGGAGGTGGGGAATAGCTTGTATCGCTTACCTAAATCAGTGGAGGAAATTATAATGTCAAAATAAAACAGTGCCTGATAAGGACACTGTTTACTCTTTTTCATCTCAAGGAATCGACTTTTTTAGTTATTCTTAATGAACTGACGCATGCGTTAGTTGCATAAGTAAGAGGTTTGAAAAAATAGCCTGTATATATTTGAATGATGAATAACTTACCTATTTTCTTGTGTTTGTTTGCGTTACATACAGAAAAAATTCGGAAAATAAAACATATTATTTATCTGTTTGTTTTTGCTTCTTTTTCAAATACTCCGTACGCAATTTTTCAAGTTGCTGCTTTTTATCAAATTTGGCAGGCTTCTGTTTTTCATGGAACTTTGCCACAGCTACCTGACTTTTGGAATCCAATTGATATTTTCCCACTTTGTTCACCTACTTTTCTTGTCTCTAAAGAGAATCTACTCAACAAATATAATATACCTTATTTTCCTTAAGTAAACCTTATTACTTTATTTTAACTGCTTTTTCTCGTTTGTAGACGTAAATTAAAACACCCTTTCACTTTATTACTGCAAGCAAGGGTGTTTTAATTTTATTATTTTATTAGTTGATGGCCATGCCCACATAAGGGCACAGTTTACTCTTTCCCATCTAATAAACGACCAAGGCCACCTAATACACTACCTTCGCCAGTACTTTGCGCTGCTGGGCTTGTAAGGCGTGCTGCTAATCGGCTAAGTGTTAAGGACTGAATCCAAACTGTTCCAGGTCCTTCTAACGTTGCGAAGAATAAACCTTCGCCGCCAAATAGAGCTGTTTTTACTTTTCCAACGAACTCGATATCATAGCTAATGTTTTTTGTCATAGCAACGAGACAACCTGTATCAATGCGAAGTTTCTCACCAGGTTTTAATTCACGTTTATATACAGTTCCACCTGCGTGCATGAAAGCAAGACCGTCACCTTCAAGTTTCTGCATGATAAAACCTTCACCACCGAAGAAACCAGTTCCTATTTTTTTCGTAAATTCAATTCCGATAGAAACACCTTTTGCGGCACAAAGAAAGGCATCTTTTTGACAAACTACTTTTCCTTGATATTCTGTTAAATCTACAGGAATAATTTTACCAGGATAAGGAGCAGCAAATGAGACGTGGCGTTTGCCGTGACCTGTATTTGTAAATACAGTCATAAACATACTTTCGCCTGTAACGAGACGCTTACCAGCGCCCATTAATTTTCCGAATAAACCTCCAGATGGGCCAGAACCATCACCGAAGATTGTTTCCATTTCTATGTAATCTTCCATCATCATCATTGCGCCAGCTTCTGCGATCACGCTTTCTTCTGGATCTAACTCAATTTCAACAAACTGCATATCATCGCCATATAACTTATACTCAATTTCGTGTGCTCTCATTTTTTTCACCTCGTATGTAATAGATACTTATATTGTACAGAATTTAATAGGATTAGAATACTTTAGTTTTGTTAATTTTCAAATAAAGTGGAACAAACCAAAACTGATTATCAGCTCCCGCCAATCAAGCTGTCCGCAAATACCGGGCTAAAATATGAATATGGAAATTCAACATTATATTAAAATTATAAAAAAATGGTGGAATGAAAGTGTTCTCATTTGACGTTTTGGATATAGCGTGATATAGTGAAATCACTATTGAGCTACATAATGTGGTACGGAAATAAAGCACGTTGAATTAAAGGCTGTAAGCTTGTTATACATTCATGTCCTTTATATCCACCTTTTCATGTGGATTCATAGTTTCATTTTTATTTAGGAGGTACATGACATGCAAACAGGTAAAGTTAAATGGTTCAACAGCGAAAAAGGTTTCGGTTTCATCGAAGTTGAAGGTGGAGACGATGTATTCGTTCACTTCTCAGCTATCCAAGGTGACGGATTCAAAACTTTAGAAGAAGGTCAAGAAGTTTCTTTCGAAATCGTTGAAGGTAACCGTGGACCACAAGCTGCTAACGTTACAAAAAACTAATTAGCTAGCGATAAAAAGCATTCCGATTTTCGGAATGCTTTTTTTATTCTTTGGAACTCGATTCATTTGAAGATAATTCGCCCTTAAAGGTACGCTCTTCAAAGTCATCAAGCATTTGTTCATATTCTTCATGTTCTTCCGTAGCGAAAACTTGCGGATTTTTTCCATACATATCTGTACCAATAAAGTTTTCGAAATCTTCTACGTATCCTACATTTTCCTCACTGTTTACGTACATGCCATTATAGTTTTTCGAATCTCGTCTTTCTAAATCAGACGGTGTTTCAGACGTTCCATAATTGGCAACATCTTGCCACGCATCTTCTGCATCGTACTCAACAGAGCGATCCTCATCGTGTTTATGGAAAGAGGGAGACAATACTTCTTCTTCAACTGGTCGTGTATTCATATTTAGCTTATTTGTCGCGTGCTGGATGCATGTTGTAGCAGTCGGCATTGCTTCTAATCTTTCAAATGGAATTTCTTCGCCAGACACTTCGCAAATGCCGTACGTACCCGCTTCTATTTTTTGCAAGGCATGTTTCGTATCCTCTAGCTGTTTATGCCAAAGTTCAATAAGCCCGAAGTCTTTTTCACGTTCATATAGCTCTGTTGCCATATCAGCTGGATGGTTATCATAGCTAGATAATTCTCCAACAGACTCACGTTCAGATGCACGATCTTCATTTTCGTGTGTTTGTATCGTTTGCTCTAGTTCGTGTTTTTGTTTTTCTAAAACGGATTTAAATTGATTTATTTGTTGTGGAGTTAACATAGTCGTCCACCTTCCTACAATTCAGTTTCTTTACATAGTATGAGCGTTGCGAGTAGGAATTATGAGATGAATTTCAGATATGAAAAAGGAGCCGCATAAGCAGCTCCTTTTATAGAAAGTATCCAAGTAATAATCCGATTCCCATGAGGAGACCGAAGATCGTATTTGTTTTTGCTGTTGCAATCATCGCAGGTACCATTTCCATTGGAATGCTTTTGCCGATAAAGCCTTTCGTCGCTTTAAATGCTTTCGGTGCACTTAAAAATACGATAAGCATCCATGGTGATACGATGCCCACGATAATTAAAGCAATTGTCCAAATGTAGGAAACGATGAACATAGAAGCAAGTACACCAACCGCTCTTTCACGTCCAACGAGAATTGCTAACGTTTTACGACCGTTTTCTTTATCGCCATCTAAGTCACGAATATTATTAGCTAGTAAAATGGCACCAATTAAAATGGAGCTTGGAATAGATAGTAAAATGACTTCTGATGTTACAGTTCCAGTTTGAATAAAGAATGAAATTCCAATAATGATAACACCCATAAATAATCCGGCTGTTAACTCTCCAAATGGTGTATAGGCAATGGGAAGTGGGCCACCCGTGTAAAGGTAAGCAACGGCCATACAAACAAGACCGATCGCAGCAAGCCACCAGCTAGAATTCATACAAATATAAACACCTAATAGTATTGCGATGCCGAAAAATCCAAATGCTAAGTTAAGCACTGTTTTTGGCTGAATGCCATCGCGAACGATAGCGCCGCCGATACCAACTGAACCTTCGTGATCGAGTCCTCTTTTATAATCAAAGTATTCATTAAACATGTTTGTTGCTGCCTGAATGAGAAGACAAGCAAGAAGCATTATAAGGAAAAGAGGGAGATGGATTTGATTTATACCTCCGACCTGCATTGCATAGGCTGTTCCGATGAAAACAGGAACGAAAGCTGCTGTTAATGTATGGGGACGTAGTAAACTCCACCAAATGCGCCAGCCTGTTTGCTTGCTTGGTTTTGGCGCCGTAGGAGAGGAATTCGTTTCGACGTTCATTTCCATGTTGAATCCTCCTTTGGTCACATATTGTACACAACTAAGTGTAGAAAAAGCATCATTTAGTGTCAACGTTTATTTTCTAGGAAGAGAAGGTGAATTTCTCAGAAATGCTAAACGTTGACAGGCCTTTCGTTTGAGGTGTATCTTAAAATCAAGCGTAATTATGACTATTTTTCGCCCATAGGGGGAGACAATTGTGATTCAAACGAAACAAAAAGGCTTGCAAGAAGTTCTTAGTGCAGCCATTAAGCATGCAACTGATGAAAAAATATTGGTTAGTTTTGTAAAACAAATAGACTGGATGGATCCGCTTCTGTTTTATGCAGCAGGAAAAAGGATTGCATTGGAAAATAGATGTTATTTTGCAGATCCAGCTCAGCATGTAATATTTGCTGGAATTGGCTCTGTTTTCACTATAGCAAATTCTTCTCACAAACGCTTTCAAGCGGCTCGTGACGAGTGGGATAAAGTAAAAGAGAAAGCATTTGTACAAAGAGAAAAATATGAATTTGGAACAGGTCCTCTTTTATTTGGTGGATTTTCATTTGACCAAGAAAAAGAGAAAACGGACTTATGGAAAGAATTCGATGATACGACATTTTCACTACCAGCATTTTTATTAACTGTAAAAAATGAAAAAGCATGGTTAACGATGAATACATTCGTTTCAGCAACAGATTGTGCAGAAACTCTTTATAACGAAATTGTTTCTTTAGAAGAGAAAATTTTTGGGGAGAGTAAATGTGCATTAGAAGGATCGAAATTAACAGTTACTTCTAAAGTGGAAGTGGATCCGAAAGGCTGGATGAAAGCCATTGAGAAAGTGCAAGATGAGATGAAGCAGGGTAACGTGCAGAAGGTTGTATTAGCGAGGGAGCTAAAAGTAGAAATGGATCATCATATTGATTCTGCTCTTGTTTTAGAAGCACTTCGCATTGGGCAACCGGATTGTTACGTATTTTCTTTTGATTATAAAGGAGCATGCTTCTTAGGAGCGACGCCAGAGAGGTTAATTCGCAAAGAAGATGAGAAGTTTACTTCGATGTGTCTTGCTGGTTCAACTGGTCATGGTCAATCTATAGAAGAAAGTAAGCGAAATAGTAATGCGCTTCTTCATGATGAAAAGAATTTAGCTGAACACGGTTATGTTGTGAACATGATCAGGTCGGTATTAAATGAGCACTGCGAATACGTTAATATTCCGGAGAGTCCAGGTCTATTAACAACGAAAAACTTAATTCATTTATATACGCCTGTAGAGGCAAAAGGCACTGCGAGTCTTTTAACGATGGTAGAAGAATTACATCCAACACCAGCTCTTGGCGGGACACCTCGTTTGGAAGCGATGAAACTGATTCGTGATGTTGAATTGTTAGACAGAGGATTATATGGTGCACCGATTGGCTGGATAGATGATGAAGGAAATGGTGAATTTGCGGTTGCACTTCGCTGCGGATTATTAAATGGCGAGAAAGCATCCTTATTTGCCGGTTGCGGGATTGTAATTGATTCAGTACCGCAACTTGAATATGAAGAGACAAGTTTGAAGTTTAGACCGATGCTTGGTGCTTTGGAGGAATTAATGAAATGAACAATCATATAGAAGCATTATCATATTATTTAGGCGCGTTCGTGGATGAACTGACGCGTCTAAATGTATGTGATGTTGTCATTAGTCCAGGCTCACGGTCAACGCCGATTGCTCTACTAATGGAACAACACGAAGGAATGAACACATATTTACATGTAGATGAAAGATCTGCAGGATTTTTGCGCTCGGTATCGCAAAAGCGAAAAAACGTCCGGTTGCATTATTATGTACGTCAGGAACGGCAGCAGCGAACTACTATCCAGCTGTATGTGAAGCTTTCCATTCACGAGTGCCGCTTATCGTCTTAACAGCAGATAGACCGCATGAATTAAGAGATGTCGGTGCACCACAAGCGATGAATCAATTTAATTTATACGGTACGTTTGTGAAGCAATTTACAGAGATGGCACTTCCAGAAGCGAGTGAAGCGATGTACCACTACGCTCGCATGACAACGCAGCGCATGATAGCAAGTGCTTGTTTAGCGCCGCAAGGACCTGTTCATCTTAATTTTCCAGTTCGTGAACCGCTTATCCCGGACTTTTCATTAGAAAGTTTATGGGATAAAGGACGCGGGGAATATACAGGAGTAGTTCAGCAAGGGAACGTGGTGATGCCGAGTGAATATGTAGATTCTCTTGTAGGGCGCCTTTCACATATGGAAAAGGGGCTTATTATTTGTGGAGATGATAGTCATTCAGAAATCGCAACGTTTGCAACGCAACTAGCTGAAAAAACGGGATACCCAATATTAGCAGACCCACTTTCTAATATTCGTAGCGGACACCATGATAAAACGATGGTAATCGACTGTTATGATACATTTTTACGAAATGAATTGTTAAAAGAGACGTGGAAGCCGGACGTTTTAATTCGTTTTGGTGGTATGCCTGTTTCGAAAGCATTAACGCAGTTCATTAAAAAACAAACGAAAGCTGTTCATATCGTTGTTGACGAATCTGGACAATGGAGAGATCCAGCTCTTGTTGCGACAGAAGTTGTACAGGCAAGTGATATTGCATTTTGCAGTACATTAATAGAAAAAATGCCAGTTATGAAAAAGAATGATTGGTCCCAAATGTGGCAACATATAAACGAAAAAACGAAGGAAACGCTTCGTGAAATGGAAACATATGAAACTGCATTTGAAGGAAAAGTCATTACAGATATTGTACGCGTATTACCAGAAGGAGCAACGTTATTTGCGAGTAATAGTATGCCAATTCGTGATACAGATTCATTCTTCTTCACATCAGATAAAAATATTCAAGTGATGGCAAACCGCGGTGTAAATGGGATTGATGGCATCATTTCGACAGCTTTAGGAGCGAGCATGATTTGCGATCCGCTCGTATTAGTCATCGGTGACTTATCATTCTATCACGATTTAAATGGACTATTAGCTGCAAAATTACATGAATTAAATATAACGATTGTCGTTGTAAATAATGATGGTGGGGGTATTTTCTCATTCTTACCACAATATGAGAAAAAGGAACACTTCGAATCGTTATTTGGAACGCCGATTGGGCTTGACTATGAGCATGTTGTTAAAATGTACGGTGGTTCATTTAGCCGTGTAAATGGTTGGGAGCAATTCCGGGAGGAAGTACAAAAGGGAGCAACGACAGAAGGTTTACACGTTGTAGAAATTTGTACGAACCGTGATGAAAACTTAACGTTGCACCGTACGTTATGGGCAAAAACACAGGACGTAATTACTACATCATTGCAAGGTGAATCAAAATGAAAGTAACGCTGCAAGGTGTATCGTATGAATATGAAGTAGTCGGAAGCGGGGAACCACTTCTACTTCTTCATGGTTTTACGGGAAGCATGGAAACGTGGCGTTCTTTTATCTCTTCATGGAGTGGGCAGTTTCAAGTTATTGTAGTGGATCTTGTTGGACACGGAAAGACCGAGAGTCCTGAAGATGTTGCGCATTATGACATTCGAAATGTGGCATTGCAAATGAAAGAACTATTAGATTACCTTCATATTGAAAAAGCACATATACTTGGCTATTCAATGGGCGGTAGACTGGCGATTACGATGGCATGTCTATATCCAGAATATGTACGTTCTCTTTTATTAGAAAATTGTACAGCTGGACTCAAAAGTGAAGATGAGCGAAAAGAACGCTGTGAAAAAGATGAGCGACTTGCCGATAAAATTGAGCGAGAAGGCATAGAAAGTTTTGTATCGATGTGGGAAAATATTCCGCTGTTTGAAACGCAAAAACGTTTAGCAAAAAACGTACAAGAAGCGGTGCGAAAAGAACGACTTGCTAACAACCCAAAAGGGCTCGCAAATAGCTTGCGCGGCATGGGAACTGGGGCTCAGCCTTCATGGTGGGATGAGCTAAAAAACTTAAAAATACCTGTTCTTTTAATGAACGGAGAGCATGATGAAAAGTTCTTTCGCATATTAAAAAACATCGAAAAATGCGTCTCTGATGCGAAAATTGTCAAAATTGATGGTGCTGGCCATGCAATTCATGTGGAACAACCGGAAAAGTTTGATACAATAGTAAAGGGATTTCTAAAAACTATGCAGTGATGCTTTTTTCAGTTAAGAATGAAGTTACACTTATAGAGGAGATCAGAAATATACAAGGAGGTAGTTGTAATGGCTATTGAATGGGTAAAAGAAGGCAATTACGAAGATATTATTTATTCAACATACAATGGTATCGCAAAAATTTCGATTAACCGTCCTGAAGTACATAACGCATTCCGTCCAAAAACGGTAATGGAGTTAATCGACGCTTTTGCACAAGCTCGTGATGATGCAAATGTTGGTGTTATCATTTTAACAGGTGAAGGTGGACGTGCATTCTGTTCTGGCGGCGACCAAAAAGTTCGTGGTCATGGTGGATATGTAGGTGACGACCAAATCCCACGTCTAAACGTATTAGACTTACAACGTCTAATTCGCGCAATTCCTAAACCAGTTATCGCAATGGTAGCAGGTTATGCAATCGGTGGAGGACACGTACTTCATATCGTATGTGACTTAACAATCGCTGCAGAAAATGCTGTATTCGGACAAACAGGTCCTAAAGTAGGAAGCTTTGACGGTGGATACGGAGCTGGTTACTTAGCTCGTATGGTAGGCCACAAGAAAGCTCGCGAAATTTGGTACCTATGCCGTCAATACAGTGCTGGGGAAGCGCTTGATATGGGCTTAGTAAATACAGTAGTACCATTAGAACAACTTGAAGCAGAAACAGTACAATGGGCACAAGAAATCTTAGCAAACAGCCCAATGGCACTTCGTTTCCTAAAAGCTGCATTCAACGCAGACACAGACGGTCTAGCTGGTATTCAACAACTAGCTGGAGATGCAACGTTATTGTACTACACAACTGACGAAGCAAAAGAAGGTCGCGACGCATTCAAAGAAAAACGCAGTCCGGACTTCGGTCAATTCCCTCGTTTCCCTTGATCAAATCAAAAGCGGAAGCGGCTCGCTTAGAATATGAGGGGGATGGAGCTTCTGACGTAGAGGCGTTTTTTGCCTCGTAGGAAGAAGTGAAGCCACCGAACATTCTAGCCGCTGTAGCTGGATGAAATTAAAAGCGGAAGCGGCTCGCTTAGAACAAGAGGGCGTTGGAACTCCTGACGTAGAGGCGCTTTTTGCCTCGTAGGAAGAAGTGAAGCCACCGAACATTCTAGCCGCTGTAGCTAGATGAGATCAAACCGGAAACAAAACAACTAAGAGACTTGATGTCACATCAAGTCTCTTTCTTTCATGAAAGGAGAATGTATGATGGAGACGATGCCAAATTGGTTAAAGCAACGTGCATTTTTAACACCAGATCGTACTGCAATTGAAATAGAGGAAGAGAAAGTTACTTTTATGCAGCTGCATGAAAAGGTAGTATCTGTTTGTGAACACCTCACGCATGTAGGAGTGAAGCGAGGGGAAAAGGTGGCTGTTCTGATGAAAAATGGTATGGAGATGATTACAGTTATTCACGCCCTATCGTACGTAGGGGCAGTAGCTGTGCTTTTAAATACGCGTCTTTCAAGAGAAGAGCTACTTTGGCAAATGGATGATGCTGAAGTTATTTGTTTAGTGACCGATCAAGAATTTGATGCTAAAGATGTTCCTGTCTATTCATTCGCCGAAGTGATGAATGGACCAAAAGAGGAAGCCTCTATACAAGAAGAATTCTCTTTAGAAGAAGCGATGACGATTATTTATACGTCAGGGACGACAGGGAAACCGAAAGGCGTTATTTTAACATATGGAAATCACTGGGCCAGCGCGGTTGGCTCTTCGCTTAATTTAGGACTTCGTGATGATGATTGCTGGTTAGCGTGTATGCCGATGTTCCATGTTGGCGGGTTATCTCTTCTAATGAAAAATATTATGTACGGCATGCGCATTTTACTCGTTCCGAAATATGATGCTGATTTTATTCATACAGCACTTCAAACGAGAGGCGTAACGATTATTTCAGTCGTATCAAAAATGTTAACTGATTTATTAGAGAGACTTGGAGAAGAAACATATCCTTCTTCTTTACGATGTATGTTACTTGGCGGAGGACCAGCGCCAAAACCGTTACTCGAAACATGTGTAGATAAAGGAATTCCTGTGTATCAAACGTACGGTATGACAGAAACGTCTTCGCAAATTTGTACGTTGTCCGCAGATTACATGTTAACGAAAGTAGGATCAGCTGGAAAGCCACTATTTCAGTGCCAACTTCGTATTGAAAAAGACGGCGTAGTAGTGCCGCCACATGCGGAAGGTGAAATCGTAGTAAAAGGACCGAACGTAACAGGTGGTTACTTTAACCGTGAAGATGCGACGCGTGAGACTATTCAAAACGGATGGCTTCATACTGGCGACCTCGGTTATTTAGATGAAGAAGGATTTTTATACGTATTAGATCGCCGCAGTGATTTAATTATTTCTGGCGGAGAGAATATATATCCGGCTCAAATTGAAGAAGTATTGCTGTCCCATCCAGCGATAGCGGAAGCTGGTGTTGTCGGTATGACTGATGATAAATGGGGACAAGTACCCGCTGCTTTTGTTGTGAAAAGCGGGGCGGTAACAGAAGAAGAAATTCTTCACTTTTGCGAGGAGAAATTAGCGAAATATAAAGTGCCGAAGAAAGCATGTTTCTTAGAGGAATTACCACGTAACGCTTCGAAAAAATTGTTAAGACGAGAGTTAAGACAATTAGTGGAGGAGATGTAGGTGGAAATAAAAAAAGCGACACTGTATATAACGGAAATGCCACTCGTAATCCCGTTTGCTGCAAGCTACGGGACTTACGAAAAGCGTGAGAGTATCGTTATTGAATTAGAAGATGAAGACGGGTACATTGGATTTGGCGAAGTCGTTGCGTTCTCTGAACCGTGGTATACGGAAGAAACGGTGAAGACGGCGCTGCATGTACTGCAAGACTTTTTAATACCTGATTTATTAAAGGCTGAAATTTCTCATCCGAATGAGGTACCGGGTCTATTTCAACATATAAAAAGAAACCGAATGGCAAAGGCCGGAATTGAAGGGGCTGTTTGGGATTTATATGCGAAGTGTCAAAAGAAATCGTTAGCGACAGTGCTTGGCGGAACGAAGTCTGAAATTGAAGTCGGCGTTGTAATTGGGATCGATACGATTCCGGTTATGTTAAAACAAATCGAGAAGTACGCAGAAGAAGGATACGAGCGTTTTAAAGTGAAAATAAAGCCAGAGCATGATTACGAATTATTGAAAGAGATTCGAAAAGAGTTTCCGCATATCCCGCTAATGGCAGATGCAAATTCAGCATATACATTAGGGGATACGGAGAGGCTGAAACGACTAGATGAATTCCAATTAATGATGATTGAACAACCGTTAGCCGATTATGATTTTCTTGATCACGCGGAGTTGCAAAAGAAAATTGAAACGCCGATTTGTTTAGATGAAAGTATTCATAGTTTAGAAGATGCACGCGTTGCGATTACCCTTGGTAGCTGCCAAATTGTGAACATTAAACCAGGGCGAGTGGGTGGATTAACGGAGTCGATTCAAATCCATAATTATTGCATGGAGCATAACATACCAGTTTGGTGCGGTGGTATGGTAGAGATGGGGATTTCACGAGCGCAAAATGTTGCGCTTGCTTCATTGCCGAACTTTACGATTCCAGGCGATATATCTGCTTCTAGCAGACATTGGGAGCAGGATATTATTTCGCCGGAAGTGACGCTTAAGGGCGGAAAAGTTATGGTGCCGCAAAGTGTTGAAGCTGAGTATGAAGTAGACCGCGGAAGGTTGGCGGAGATCACGAAACAGCGAATTGTTTTGGAGCGGTAACTTGAGTCTTTAAAGTAGCGGGCGAATTTCGTTGTTAATTGTCGGTAAGTCGATATATTTCAATAATCGCTGATATAATGCGAGTTACGGTCGATATAATTGAGAAATCGCCGATATAATTCAAGTTATGGTCGATATATTTGGAAAATCGCTGATATAATTTTATTTACAAAGGTTACTCTAACGGGTAACCTTTTCGTATTGTACAAATTGGATAGACTAGTTTACAATCGAGCGTATAAAAGGGGGAGTAAAATGAAGCGCATTTCAATTTTAATAGTGGATGATGAGGCAGAAATTGCTGATTTAATTGAGATACATTTAGAAAAAGAAGGGTACCACGTCGTGAAGGCAGCGGACGGGGAAGAGGCTGTTCATATTATTGAAACGCAGCCAATCGACTTAGTGGTTTTAGATATTATGATGCCGAAAATGGATGGGTATGAAGTGACGCGTCAAATTCGCGCGAAGCACCATATGCCAATCATTTTCTTAAGTGCGAAAACTTCGGACTTTGATAAGGTGACAGGTCTTGTATTAGGTGCAGATGATTATATGACGAAACCTTTTACACCGATTGAATTAGTTGCGCGTGTAAATGCACAATTACGTAGGTTTCTTACATTAAATCAGCCGAAAGTAGCGGAGAATAAATCTGCTTTAGAGATAGGCGGAGTTATTATTGATCCTGAGCGAAGAACAGTGAACGTCTATGGAGAGCAAATTGAGTTAACACCGAAAGAGTTTGATATTTTATATTTATTAGCGAGCCATCCGAAGAAAGTGTATAATGTGGAAAATATTTTTCAGCAAGTATGGGCAGATGATTATTATGAAGGCGGAAATACAGTTATGGTACATATTCGTACGTTGCGGAAAAAGCTTGGGGAAGATAAAAGAAAGGATAAATTAATAAAAACAGTGTGGGGAGTAGGTTATACTTTCAATGGCTAATATGATGAAAAGTTTTCGATTTAAAATGATTGCCTTATTTGCGTTAAGTATGGTGCTTGCAGCAACTGTAACTTATATAATTTATAAAGGATTGCAGCTGTATTATAAAACGATGGTTCGCTACGAAGAGCCTTTAGCGCAATTTAGGTCAGTGGTAAGGGAATTTGGAGACATTAACTTCTTTTTAATTTTCTTTATTCCGTTATCTATTATCTTTTTCTTCTTTTTGACAAAACCGTATTTAAAGTATTTTAGTGAGATTTCTAACGGGATTCATCATCTTGCGAACGGTAACTTTACGAATAAAGTTCAAGTTTCATCAAACGATGAGTTTGGAGATATCGCACGTGAAATAAATGTTGCGAGTGAAAAGTTAAAAGAAGCGGTGGAAAGAGGAGACTTTGCTGAAAGTAGTAAAGATCAGCTCGTTGTAAACTTAGCTCATGATTTAAGAACTCCATTAACATCCGTGTTAGGGTATTTAGATTTAATTCTTAAAGATGAGAATTTAACAAAAGAACAAATTAAACATTTCTCCACAATTGCATATACGAAATCGCAAAGGCTCGAAAGTTTAATTGATGAGTTATTTGAAATTACACGTATGAATTATGGCATGCTAAAGCTGGATAAAAAGCCGATTGATATAAGTGAACTACTTATACAGTTAGATGAGGAATTGTATCCTTTATTAGAGAAACATCATTTACAAGCTAGGTTGAATATTGATCCTCATTTGCCAATTAACGGTGATGGAAAATTGTTAGCTAGAGTATTTGAAAACTTGTTAACAAATGCCGTTCGATACGGATATGATGGGCAATTTGTTGATCTGAATGGGTATATCGATAATGGAGAAGTTGTCGTACAAGTTATGAATTATGGAGACAGCATTCCAGAAGAAGATTTACCGTATCTTTTTGATATGTTTTATACAGGTGATAAATCGAGAACTGAGAACCGTGGCGGGACAGGCCTTGGACTGTTTATTGCGAAAAATATTGTTGAGCAGCATAACGGTACAATTTCTGCTGAAAGTAATGTAGTTAGAACAATGTTTGAAGTGCGATTGCCAAAAGACGAGAACTTAACAATTTAATAAAAATTTAAACTTTACCCCACTTTTTATTTTAATAGTTTTTTCTATTCTATACGTAAGTTACGTTAAGGAGGAACTAGAAATGAAAAAGTGGGTATTTATTTCTTTTTTTATAGCATGCACAGTATGTGTAGGCTTTTATATATCACCGTTATTTCAAAAGGAAATCGATGTTAAAATTGTCGGAAAAGATGAGCTAGTAAAGGCGGCAAATACCGAGAGGAAAGAGATTACGAAGGAACAAATTTATAAGGGTGATTTATTATTAGTTAATAGGGATTATCCAGTAAAAAAAGATAGTATTAGGTCTGATATTATAAATGTAAATCATAATAGTGAATTAGTAAGAGGCTACGTAATATTTGATAGAAATCTTCGTTTATCAAAGTATGTTGTAAAAAAGTTTTTGAACGTTGTCGATGCGGCTGGAAAAGATGGCGTACAGCATTTCTTAATGAGTAGTGGGTATCGAGATTTTAAAGAACAAAGTAAATTATATAAAGAAATGGGATCTGATTACGCGCTTCCAGCAGGATATAGTGAACATAATTTAGGATTATCACTAGACGTTGGATCAACGCAAAAGAAGATGGAGAAAGCGCCTGAAGGAAAATGGATCGAAGAGAACGTATGGAAGCATGGCTTTGTATTACGTTATCCGAAAAATAAAAGTAACATTACTGGAATTCAATATGAGCCATGGCATATCCGTTATGTTGGCCTACCTCATAGCGCAATTATGCAAAAAAGAATTTCACACTAGAGGAATATTTAGAGTTTTTAAAAGAGGAAAAAGAGGTTTCAACTGAAGTAGAAGGTAAGAAATATACTGTTTCTTATTATAAAGTTTCTGAGAATACGAAAGTGAACGTTCCAGCAAACAAGCAGTATGAAATTTCGGGGAATAATATGGATGGGGTTATTGTGACGGTTCAGGAATAGAGAAAAAGGCTGTGCCATTTGGGACAGCCTTTTTTTATATAAGAAAGGAATTGACGTTTCTTGTCGGTAAATCGATATTCCTTGTCGAATCGTTGATATATTGTAAGTTATGATAGATATAATTGAAAAATCGTTGATATATTGTAAGTTATGATAGATATATTCAAAAAATCGTTGATATAATTTCCTATACTACTACCATTTTGGAGGAGCATCTTTTTATTCACTTCCAAACATTATAACGTTATATTTACTTCTCCCTTTTTTTGTGTTACGCTAAACGTGTGAAAGACATATAAAATGAAACTTTAATGTAAGCGTATTCTTATGGCTTCTTATAGAAAAGGGTGGAAGTACAATGACAGAACGATTCGTACTACGTAATGTAAAACGTGTGAACGGGGAAGAGATTGACATTGTAATTGAAAATAATAAAATCGCACAGGTGACGAAAGCTGGTGCTGGCGAAGGTGGAAAGGTTCTTGATTACTCAGGTACTTACGTATCGAGTGGCTGGATTGATTTGCACGTTCATGCTTTTCCGGAGTTTGATCCGTATGGCGATGAGGTGGATGAAATTGGCGTTAAGCAAGGGGTAACGACAATTGTTGATGCGGGTAGCTGCGGAGCTGATCGTATTGCAGATTTAGTAAAAAGTAGAGAACAGGCAAAAACGAATTTATTTGCCTTTTTAAACATTTCTCGCATCGGTTTGAAACGAATTGATGAATTGTCCAATATGGAATGGATAGATAAAGAGAAAGTAATAGAAGCAGTAGAAAAGTATAAAGATGTAATCGTTGGGTTAAAGGCGAGAATGAGTAAAAGTGTCGTTTGTGATAGCGGAATTGAACCGCTTCATGTTGCACGCTCTTTATCCCGTGAAACATCATTACCAATTATGGTACATATCGGTTCAGCGCCTCCTCACATTGAGGAAGTTGTACCTCTTTTAGAAAAAGATGATGTCATTACACATTACTTAAACGGGAAAGAAAATAATTTATTCGATGAAGAAGGCAAACCGCTACCTGTATTACTAGATGCAGTGAATCGTGGTGTTCATTTAGATGTTGGTCACGGTAATGCTAGTTTTTCTTTTAAAGTAGCAGAGGCGGCGAAGCATCACGGTATTGCTTTTAATACAATTAGTACAGATATTTACCGGAAGAATCGTATACACGGTCCCGTGTATAGTATGGCTCACGTTCTTTCGAAATTCCTTTACTTAGGTTATCCGTTAGAAGAAGTAATTGACGCGGTTACGAAAAATGCAGCAGAGTGGCTGAAAAAACCAGAGCTTGGCCGTATTCAAGAAGGAGATATTGCAAACTTAACTTTATTTACAGTGAAAGATGAGAAGGTTACGTTAATTGATTCAGAAGGGGATCAGCGCATTGCTGAAAGAAGGATTGATACGAAAGGGGTTGTAATCAATGGGTCATTCATTGAATGCTAAGTACGGATTAAAAAGAGTAATTAATGCGAGCGGTAGAATGAGTATTTTAGGTGTATCCGCTCCTACAGATACAGTTATGGATGCGATGAAACATGGTGGACAAAATTATGTGGAAATTGCTGATTTAGTAGATAAAGCGGGAGACCATATTGCGAGAATTCTAGATTCAGAGGCAGCGGTCGTTGTGAACTCAGCATCGAGTGGCATTGCGCTTTCTATCGCTGGTATCGTGACGGAAGGAAATCGCCGTAAAAGTGAAAGACTTCATCAAGAAGTAATCGCGAAAAACGAAGTAATTATGTTAAAAGGTCATAACGTTCAATACGGTGCTCCAGTTGAAACGATGATTTATTTAGGCGGCGGTAAGCTTGTTGAAGTGGGTTACGCAAATGAAGGGAAAGCAGAGCATATTGAAGATGCAATTGGTGAAAATACAGCAGCGATTCTGTATGTGAAATCACATCATGCAGTGCAAAAAAATATGATTTCTGTTGAAGAAGCATGGGAAGTAGCGCAGCGAAATAACGTACCACTTATCGTTGATGCGGCAGCTGAAGAAGACATTCAAAAATATGTGAAGTATTCAGACCTTGCCATTTATAGTGGTTCAAAGGCAATTGAAGGACCTACTTCTGGTATTGTTGGCGGTAAACGAAAATATATCGAATGGCTGAAAGTGCAATTACATTGCATCGGAAGAAGTATGAAAGTTGGGAAAGAAACAACTTTCGGCTTACTTCAAGCGCTTGATGAGTACGGCGTAAAAGAAGATAAAAGTGAGCAAGAAAAAGAATTGCTACAAGTACTTATACCGCTAAAAGAATTAAAAGGTGTAAATGTAACGATCGTTCAAGATGAAGCCGGAAGAGCAATCTTTAGAGCACGTATTCATATTAACGAAAAAGAGTTAAATAAATCGGCAAAAGACGTTGTGACAGCATTACGCGAAGGGGAAATCGCAATCTATACACGTGATTACGGAGTAAGACAAGGATTCTTTGATATTGATCCACGTCCACTTCAAGGTGATGACATACATGTAATTGAAGAAAAATTGAGAGAAATTGTAGGGGGAAACTAAAATGACAAATATTCAAAAACGTTTTTATAAAGGCCGCGTAGCATTAAATGTATTAGCGAACAATACCCGAAATGCGAAAGATATTTTTGAAGCAGCAGAAGGGTATGTAGTAGTGGGGGTATTATCAAAAGACTACCCAACAGTAGAAGAAGCCGTTACAGCGATGAAAGCATACGGAAAAGAAATTGATGACGCTGTATCAATCGGACTAGGAGCAGGAGATAATCGCCAAGCGGCAGTTGTAGCTGAGATTGCGAAGCATTATCCTGGCAGCCATATTAACCAAGTGTTCCCTTCAGTTGGAGCTACACGTGCAAATCTTGGCGAAAAAGATAGCTGGATTAATAGTTTAGTATCGCCAACAGGAAAAGTAGGTTACGTAAATATTTCTACTGGTCCAATTAGCGCAGCTGGAGAAGAAAAAGCAATCGTTCCAATTAAAACAGCAATTGCAATTGTACGTGATATGGGCGGAAATTCATTGAAATACTTCCCAATGAAAGGTTTAGCTCATGAAGAAGAATATCGTGCAGTTGCGAAAGCTTGTGCGGAAGAAGGATTCGCATTAGAGCCAACAGGCGGAATTGATAAAGAAAACTTCGAAACAATTGTACGTATTGCGCTTGAAGCAAACGTAGAGCAAGTTATCCCGCACGTGTACTCTTCTATTATTGATAAAGAAACTGGTAACACGAAAGTAGAAGATGTTCGTGAATTATTAGCAGTCGTGAAGAAGCTAGTTGATCAATATGCGTAAGAAAATTGCAGCGTTTGGCGAAGTAATGATGCGCATGCAAGTACCTGGATATGAATTGTTGTCGCAAGCTAACACGTTAAATTACTCATTTTCAGGTACAGGTGTGAACGTTGCAGCGGCACTTTCTCACTTAGGGCATGAAGGGCTTCTTATTTCAACTTTACCGGAAAATTCGGTTGGAGATGCAGCTGTATCTTACATTCAAAAGTTAGGGATTCAAACTTCTCTTGTTTCAAGAGGCGGTAAATATGTAGGTATGTATTTTTTAGAAAATGGATTCGGTGCACGTGCAAGCCGCGTTACGTATTCGAATCGACTAGAAAGTAGCTTCAATACGGCGTCTGAAGAGATGTACCAATTTGAAGAAATTGCTAAGGAAATTGATATCGTTCATTTTTGCGGTATTACACTTGCGATGAATGATACGGTGCGCCATCATATGAAGTCTTTAGCGAGAGCAGTTAAAGAAAACGGAGGAACCGTCGTTTTTGATTGTAATTATCGTCCATCACTTTGGGGAGAAGACGGATATGAACAGGCAAAACCGCATTATGAAGAAATGCTGGGACTTGCTGATATCGTTATGATGAACGAAAAAGATGCAATGTTTGTTTTAGGAATAAAAACCGAAGAAACGGAGCGAGAGGCGCAACTTGTTGATCTTATTCCAAAGGTAGCTGAAACGTATCATATCGCTACAATCGCTGGTACTCATCGCTCTATTAACAGTGATAATACACATTCGCTTCGCGGATTTATATGTAAAGATGGCGCGTTCACTTTTGCAAAAACACTTACGTTTTCTGTATATGATAGAATAGGTGCTGGAGATGCTTATACGAGCGGGATTATTCATGGCGAGATAGAAGAGTTTGCACCAGAGAAAGCTGTTTCATTTGCGTCAGCAGCTGGAATGCTTGCACATACAATCGTCGGTGATACGCCAATGTCATCAGAGAAGGATATACTTCGGGCAATGACGGCATCAGTAGGTGATGTAGAAAGGTAGTGGGTGTAACGGTGAACGTAACGAGAAAAAAGGACCATTATATTTACAAATAAAAAATATTATTCGTGATCGAATATTGCATGGTGTATATGCGATTCATACGAATATTCCTTCCGAACCGCAGTTAGAAGAAGAGTTCAAAGTGAGCAAAATTACAGTGCGTAATGCGATTAAAGAACTCGCTCAAGAAGGATATTTAGAAAAGAAAAGCGGTAAAGGAACGAAAGTTATCCGCAATACTTCTGCGACAAAGTTGTCAAAAGGTAAGAAATTTACAGAAGTGTTAGTGGAAGAAGGATATAAAGTACAAAAAAATTGCTAAAAGCAGAAATCGTTCATAATGAAGAAGGAACGGTGCCATTTCGATTATTCGGCAAGGAGAGTTTTCGTATTGAACGTTTATATACGTTAAATGATGCACCTTACATTCATTATACGCACTATTTCTCAGCAGGAATGGCAAGTACAGATTTATCGGACTTTGACTTGCAATCGCTTTATGATTTAGTTGAAGACCGAGGCATTCACTTAGAAAACTTCAGAGATGAATTCGCTGTTGGACTCGCGCCTAGTTTCGTTGCAGAAGTGCTAGGTGAAAAAGAGGGGACAGCGTTATTAAAACGTATGCGCTATTCTTATGATGAAGTTGGCGAAGTAATTGAATATAGCGAAGGCTACTACAATACAGAGATGCAGCATTATGTAGTGAATTATGACGTATAAAAAAGAGGGGATGTTCCCTCTTTTTTTATAAAGTAAAACTTTAATTAGTGGAGGAGGGCATCATCCACTAATTATTAGCTCACACCAATCGGGATAAAAGTAAGGGGAATGGGAGATGGATATATACTTATTAATCGTCACGTTACTTGCGATCACAATTGTTATTTTAGGGGTATCATGGTGGAAATGGCATGCATTTATTAGTTTAACAGTTGCGAGTTTATTTTTAGCCATTATGTCTGGACTGAATGTAACGAAAATAGTGACTGCCTATGAAACTGGTGTTGGTAGTGTACTAGGGCATTTAGTTGGTATTTTAGCTCTCGGAACAATTTTAGGGAAAATGATGTCCGATTCAGGGGCCGGCATGCAAGTGGCAGATTTCTTTATTCGATTTTTCGGTGTAAAGAAACTACCTTGGGCTATGTTATTTGCAGGGTTTGTTATAGGGATTCCCGTATTTTTTGAAGTGGGGATTGTCATTTTATTACCACTCGTTATTTCAATTCGAAAAACGACGAAGCAAAATATATTATTAATTGCGTTACCTGTCATTGCAGGATTATCTATTGTTCACGGGCTCGTACCACCACATCCAGGGGCGATGACAGCAATCGGTATTTATAACGCGAACTTAGGAAAGGTACTTTTATATTCATTAATTATCGCGTTACCAACAGCCATTATCGCAGGCCCAATATTTGCAAAGTGGGTACATAAGAGGGTTATACCTGAAAATGAACCGGAGCTTGTTCGAGTTACGACAGTATCAACTGATTTGCCAAGTCGTAAAGTTTCATTCTTTATTATTTTATTACCAGTTGTATTGATGATTTTATCAGTAGTTGCACCATATATTTCATTACCGAAAAAATTGACTGAATTTTTTGTGTTTATAGGGAGTCCAGTAATCGCCTTACTTATTTCATGTTTCGCAGCATTTTATTTACTTGGTATCAAACAAGGTATTAATAAAAAGATGATTAAAAAATTAACAGATGAAAGTTTATTGCCTGTCGGTTCTATTATTTTAATAATTGGTGCAGGCGGTGGATTTAAACAAATATTAATTGAAAGCGGCGTTGGAACAGCTATTGCACAAATGGCAGAACATATTTCGTTATCACCAATTGTATTAGCTTTCATGGTAGCTGGTTTAATTCGAATTGCAACAGGTTCAGCTACAGTAGCATTAACGACAGCAGCAGGGATTGTTTCACCAGTTATTCAGCACATGTCTGGTGTGAATTTAGAGTTGCTAGTTATTGCAACCGGTGCAGGATCATTAATGTTTTCTCACGTAAATGATGCAGGGTTCTGGCTTGTAAAAGAGTATTTAGGTTTGACGGTGAAGGAAACGTTTAAAACGTGGACGGTACTCGAGACATTGTTATCATTTATTGCATTTGGTTTTGCTCTTTTGTTGAATATGTTTCTTTAGGGAGAAAAGCCCATTTTAATTAATAAAACCCACAGGAGAAATTCAATTTCTCTGTGGGTTTTGCTATTTTTTAATCGTAGTTACTTACAAATATACAGGGCAAGGTGCTTTTTATATCTTTTTTCTATTGTCCTATTATTTAATAGAACGGACATACTGATTTTCTCCATCGTCTTTGACAAAGACTCCTAGCTCATTCAAATCTTTGCGTAAATGCTTCTTTTTTTCGAGTTTCCTTCTCGAAGGGCATTTCGTCTTTCATACAAAATAGTATTTATGCTTTTATTAAATCGCGCATCCTCTAATTTCCATAAGCTATACTCATGTTTATAAGGATCTTGTTCCACCCAGGGGAAGCCGTGCATTAAGAAAGTATCTTTAATTTTGCTTGGGGTAATGTCAGATGTTTCACGTAACCATTCTCGGTCTTCTTGATCAATGATAACCACTTGACGCTTATCTACAAAAACGGCTTTTACATTTGATCTGGTGATTTGTTTCTTTTGATCGTCCTTATTCACGTGAATGCTTTCCGAAGTAATGTTCATTTTTAAAGCTTCACTATAAATAATTAAAGAAAATAAAATTCCTGCAATAACACCAATTAGCATGAGGATAATAGGAAGCCAGAAGGGATTAATAAAATTTAAAAGTTCTATAATTTTTGAATCAGAAAAGAGAGGAATCTTTTTTATAATCTCTATTAATTTAGGTGAAAAATATCCAATAACGCCTAAAAGGATTGGACTTACTATAGCAAGTAACTTTTCTAAAAAACCTAATCCAATGACAGATGCCTTTTTCATGTGTAGTTCATCCTTTCTTATATATATTTTTTAACCAGGGCATGTTTTAAATAGTGAGTTTTTTCACCATTTTTATGAGCTCATCTGAGTAATTTTCTATGGATATAGATGAATTTGCCTTCAACATTCTTTCTTCGATTGCTCCTAAAATAAATGAAGCTAATGTGTCGGTTTGAAAAGAGTTAGAAAACACACCATTTTGTTGTCCAGTCTTCAAAATATCTAATAACATCGTTCTAAGAGCATCATCTTCGTCGTCGTCTTCGATTCTGTAATAAGGAACATTCTCTTCATTTCTTGCATTAAAGACAATCTCAATTAAGGCAATATTATTTTTGTAATGAGTTTCTTGATAAGCCAAATGTGCTTCAATAAAAGCCTCTAGTTTGTTTATTTCAGATTGGGCTAATAGTACTCGATTACTAATAAATTCATGTTGTTTATCAACTAAAAATTGTAATGTCCGATTCATAAGATAAAGCTTATCGTTAAAATGATAAGAAATAAGTCCAGTGCTAATCTTAGCTTTTTTTGCTACCTTCGTTAAGCTCAAGTTGTTATATCCAACCTCTTCTAATGTATCAATACATGCAAGAATAATTTGTTCACGCCTAGCCTCTGCAATAAAAGAATCAGTCATGCTATTCAACTCCTGATTTATATAATTTGAATGTATAATCAAAAAATTGATTGATCGTTCAATTAAATATTAGTAAGAAATTATTAGTATGTCAAATGTTTTATACCTACATCTTGATAAGGCTCATTTTCTGAAACAAGCCCGTTTTTAGGTAAGCCAAGCTTCCTATTCGCCCTGAAAACATAATATAAATGGAATCCCCTCATTTAGAGCAAGGTGAACTTGTTATGAATGATACTAAAGGAGGAATAGGGTAATGAGCGAAAAGTGTGAACACAGACATGATGATTGTAACCGCAGACATGGTTGCGGAGGCGGTTTTGCGCTTCTAATCGTATTGTTTATTTTATTAATTATCATCGGTGCTAGCTGCTTCGGCGGAGGCGGCGGTTGTGGTTATGGCGGTTACGGCGGCTACGGATATGGTGGCTACGGCGGATATTGCTGCTAATTATTAAAAACTATTGAAAATGGCCTTGTGCAATATGCACAAGGCCATTTTATTCATATTTTTATATGCTGTGATAATTTATTAATGTACAGAGAGCGGATTAAGAAGAAGAAAATAATCTCGATAATCCCGAAAAAGGTGAGTACGATACATGTCTCTTTTAGTAATGAGAAAGAAAACATGCTTTGTAAAAACTTAACCGCAAATAACGTGTGAACACCAGCAACGATGTAAGGTACGAAAAATAAAATTCCTAATTGAATCGTTGCAGAGCGAAACATTTCTGATTCAGTTAAGCCAAGCTTTGTAATCGTAATATACTTTTGTCTTTCAGTTGTTAAGTCATTATACATACGGAAGTATAGAACACTAGCCGCACCGATAAAGAAAATAAAGCCGAGAAATGCCCAAATAAAAAATTGAGCAACTGCATTTCCTTTACCGTAAATAAGTTCATCCGTAGCCGTATGTATGAAGAAAGGAACTTGAGCGTTCTCTTCAGTATGCTTTTCGTAGAACTCACGTGCATCACCACTAATAACACGTAACATATTTTTTGTTGGAACGATTGCATTTTCCCAGTTTTCTACGAAATAGTTATAGATTACAGTTGTTTCAATATGAGGAATCATATTATCAAATACATAATCTTGTACGACAGCTAAATGAGGGAATGCAAATGATGGTTCGATTCCCTTATTAATAAACCCTTTAATATGAAATTCTTTTTTATTAGATCCAAGTGTAATCGTATTTTGCTTTGCAAATGGATTAGATACGAGATCGAGAAGTTCTGGTGAGTGGCGAGAAATAATATACACTTCTGTAGAATCAATTGTTATTTCCGGTCTTTTCAATTGTTTAGCAATTGCGTTATAATCACTCATCTTCATAAGCATAATATCTTCTTTGGAAGCTGTATCTTTTAATACTGTAAACTTATATTTTTTGTAAAGAAAATTATTAGTTGTAAGCTCCGTTTCAATTGTAGAAATATGCTTTTGTTCAAGGGAATTGTCACCTTCTGATGTATACGTGAAGGGAACGGGATATCGCTCTAATACTGATGCCTTCGTATTGTTATTAGCGGCGAATAATCCAATAATAATCGTAAATGCAAGTGCAGATAGCATAGAAACAATAAAGAGTACATTAATATTACTGCGTGTACGAGAAACTAAATCTGAAATCCATAACATATTTATTTGTTTCAAATAAAACTTTCTGCGCTTCTTTAAAATATAGATGAAAAGAAGGAATGTTTGTGAAAAGAATAAATATGTCCCGACTATTACGAGCGGTAAAATAGATAACATAATAAAAAAGACAGATCCATTTTGCACATTTTTTTCCGTTACGTAGCCTCGCGGATAACCAGCGATATAATAGCATAGCCCTAAACAAATTAAAGCGAATAAAGAGATGAGTATAGATGGTCTTTTTTCAGCTGGCATTTTCTTGTTCCCTTTAATGAGGTGGGCTGTCTTTCGAGTACGAATAAACATTGGTGTAAATGTAGAAACGATTAAAAATAAAATGATAAACGTTACGGTTGTAACGATAATCGCTTCTGTTGGCCAATATAAATAGAGACCTTTCGCACTTGTTAATTTCGAAGTGACTAATAAGAAAAAGTTAGAAAATACAAGTCCACCTTGAATGCCGATAAAGATAGATAATATCCCAATTATCATGTTTTCGGTAAATAACAATCTTTTTAATTGTCTCTGTGAGATACCAAGAATAGTGAGTATCCCGAATTGCTGTTTCCGTACATTTAAAAATGTTCCAATTGAATATAAGAGAAAGAAGAACGAGAACATAACAATCACAAGCTGTGCTGTACTAGCTAAGTTCATTAGAGGATCACGTTCTTGGAAACTTTGTACACTTTGTAACCGCGGGTGATACGCGTATACAGTAAATGAAAAGAAAACCATGATAGAAAACGCACTACTTACAAAGTAGGCGAAATATGCTTTCGAATTACGTGAGACATTTTTAAATGCGAATTGCCAAAATGTCATCCACGTCTTCCTCCTAATAATGCTAAAACATCTAATATTTCTTGATAAAATTTCTCGCGATATAATCCGCGGTGCAGTTCATTGTAAAGTTCGCCATCTTTAATAAAAATAACACGGTTACAATAACTTGCTGCAAACGGATCGTGCGTAACCATTAAAATCGTTGCATCTTCTTCTTTATTTAATTTCGTAAATAACTCCATTACGTCAATTGCCGCTTTTGAATCTAAGTTTCCTGTCGGTTCGTCGGCTAGTAGAAGTGAAGGATGATGAATAACAGCACGTGCTACTGCGGTACGCTGTGCTTGTCCTCCAGAAACTTCAAAAATACGCTTGTCCAAAATATGATCAATTCCAAGCTTTTTTGAAATGTTATCAAGCTTTTCATCCATTTCTTTTAATGGAACATTATCTAATGTTAAAGGTAGTACGATATTTTCACCGATTGTCAGTGTATCTAGTAAGTTAAAGTTTTGGAAAACAAATCCTAACTCTTGTCTTCGGAAAATAGCTAACTTCTCTCTACGAAATGTGTGCGGTTTTTTCCGTTAATCACGACATCACCAGAAGTCGGAGAATCGATTGTAGAGATAACGTTTAAAAATGTAGATTTTCCGCTACCAGATGGTCCCATAATGGCAACGAATTCCCCTTTATCCACGTGTAAATTTATATTTTTTAAAGCAGTATGAGGGACTTTCCCCTCATATACTTTTGAGACGTTTTTTATGTGTAATACTTCTTCCATAGTAATCACCTTTCTACTTTTTAAAACTTAATGTGTTGTGATAATTTTTGCATATAAAAGGAACGAATTAAAAGGAAAAATAAAATTTCAACTGTTCCAAAAATCAACAGTACGACTGTAATTTCAGCGAAGAACGAGAGATGTAATATTTCTTGTAGCATCTTTGTCGCAAACATTGTATGGATTGATGCCATAATGTAAGGTACGAAGAAAAGAATCGCAAGCTGAATTGTCGCTGAACGTTTCATTTCAGTCTCAGTTAAGCCGATTTTCGTAATCGTTATATATTTTTCTTGCTCATTTGTTAAATCTGTATACATCCGGAAGTAAAGAACACTGCCAGCACCGATAAAGAAAATAACTCCTAGGAAAGTACCAATTAAGAAGAACGAAGCGACATTTAGTTTTGTCTTATATAGAGAATCGCTCGCTTCACTTGCATGGAAAGGTGGATGCTCTGCTTGAATTGCTGCATTATCGTTATGGATTTTTGTTATAAACGATGAACCGATATTATGTGCTTTTTCCCAATCTGTAACTTTGAAGTTATATACACTCATTTGTTTGGAAACTGTGGATAAGGCTTCTACATTTTCATCAGATAGTATGAGTAATTGGTATATTAAGCTGTTTGGGAATGGGCTATAACTTTTATATTCTTTCACTTGTAGTTGTAAATTGTTTTGAGTAAGTGTAAGAGTATTTTTCTGTTCTTTATTGTGAAGTGTTCCAATAACTTGATCATCTAAGTCTTTCATAAGAATATAAGATTCATTCTTATTTACCGTGAGTTTTTCCCAATTTAACGCTTTAGCAAGTACATTATAGTCACTTTGTTTAATGGCATAATAGAGCTGCGTGTTATCTTCAGCTGAAGATACTTCATATATATCTGTTTTAAATTTTGTATAAGTAAAGTGCTCTTCATTAAATTTCTGCTCTAACCAGTTTAAATGTTCATCAGCTAACGTATTTTCAGTATGCGATAAATAAGTAAACGGGAAAGGATTTTGTCTAATCGCATCAAACTTTGTAAATTTCCCGAAGCCATATAAGAATGTAATCATTGTAAAAGCGAGCGTCGATAACATCGCCACAATAAAGAGCATATTAATATTCGTCCGAATACGTGATGCTAGATCAGAAATCCAAAGCATATTAATTCGTTTCATATAAAACGTTCTTCGCATTTTTAAAATACGAATAAGTAAAAAACTAATTTGTGAAAAGAAAAAGTATGTTCCAGCTGCAATAAGCGATGGGATGACAAATATACTAGAGACGGCATATAAAAGTCCAATTATGTCACCTAGCGACATAAAATACAGCGGATTTGCGGCTAACGCATATCCACATATTAAACAGATCGCACCAAATAGAGAGATGAGCACGGATGCTTTTCTTTCTTTTTGTTGTTTTCCTTCTTTTAAAAGACGTACGGCTTTTCTCGTGCGAATGAGCATCGGTGTAAAAGATGATACGAGAATGAAGAGGCCGAGAAAGATGATGATAGTTAAAACGATAGCACTTGTAGGCGGATATAAATATAAACCAGGTACGTGTGTAATTTTGGCGGTAACTAACAAAAAGAACTGTGAAAAGACAAGTCCAAGTTGAATGCCAAAAAATATAGAAAGAGCACCAATTAACATATTTTCTATAAATATGAGTCGCTTTAATTGTTTTTGAGATATGCCAAGCACTGTTAAAATCCCGAACTGTTTTTTTCGTACTTTTAAAAACGTCCCGATTGAATACAGTAAAAAGAAAAATGAAAAGAACACAATGACAACTTCTGAAATTGTCATTAATATGTTCAGAGAAAAATTCACGTCTGTCATATGCAATTTAGGATGAAATAAATAAACTGCAAATGAGAAAAAGATTGCGATGGAGAACGCACTGCTTACAAAATAGGCGAAATAAGCTCTGGCGTTTCTTGTGACGTTTTTAAATGCAAACTGCCAAAATGTCATTCACCTAAACCTCCTAATAGGGTGAAGATGAAAAGAGTATGAGAGATACTCTTTTCATCAAGTTTGTTTTAAATATTTTGTCCACTCGTGTAATGTGATAATTTTTGCATATAAAGTGAACGAATGAATAAGAAAAATACGATTTCAACGAATCCAAAAATAATAAGAACGGCTGAAACTTCTTTGAACAGAGATAAACCAATTACATCTTGTAGCATTTTTGTTGCGAACATTGTATGAATGGATGCCATAATGTACGGAATGAAAAATAAAATACTAAGTTGAATGGTTGCAGATCGTTTCATCTCTGTATCTGTTACACCGATTTTAGAAATCGTTATATATTTCTCTTGTTCGTTCGTCAAATCCGTATACATTCTAAAGTAAAGAACGCTACCAGCTCCAATGAAGAAAATAACTCCTAAAAATGTCCCGATTAGGAAGTACGCGGCACTACCTGATGTTATTTTGTATAACGATCCTGCTGATTCAAAGGAACGAATAAGAGGCCCTTCATACTGGTATTTATTTCGATCTTTTTGTACCTTTTCTATAAAATTATCAGCAATTTCATATGTCTGTTCCCAATTTTGAATTTTGTAATTGTATGCTGATATATGTTTTACGGTGTTAGGTAAGTTATTTACGATAACATCAGGCAACACTATCGTTTGATATGAAAAGTCAGATGGGATTGCGTTTACATGCTCATAGCCTTTAACTCTTAATTTCGTATTTGTACTAGAGAGTGTAATGTAATCTCTATTGTAGCTTTGCTCAAATTCGTTGAATATGGTGATATAAGATGTCCCTGTTAACACATATGCTTCGTTATCATCCATAAATAGTTGTTTCATTCGTAAAGAATTCGCAAGTTTGTTATAGTCACTTTGCTTAATTGCGTATACGTCATTATAAATAGCTATATCTTTATCTTCTTTTAGTGGTGTTTCATATATATCAGCTTTTATTTTTTGATAAGGGAAGTGCTCTTTTTGTAATTGTTGCTCAAGCCAATTTAAATGCTCTGTAACAAAAGGGTTCGCATCATAAGAGAAATAAGAAATTGGGAAAGGGGAAGTTCTATTCACCTCTAGCTTAATGAATTTCCCGAATCCATATAGGAACGTGATCATTGTGAAAGCAATTGTAGAGAGCATCGCTACAATAAAAAGCATATTAATATTCGTCCGAATACGGTTTGCTAAATCTGAAATCCAAAGCATATTAATCCGTTTCATATAAAATCTTCTTCTTTTCTTTAAAATATAAATCAGTAAGAAACTAATTTGAGAAAAGAAAAAATACGTTCCTATTGTAACTAGCATTGGAATAACGAAAATACTCGAAACCATATATATAACACCGATTTGCGGGCTTACTGATACGAAATATTTAGGATTTCCAGCTAACGTATAACCACCAAATAAACAAATCGCACCAAATAATGAAACAAGTATGGATGGTTTTCTTTCTTTTTGTTTTCCACCATTTGTTTTTAAAAGGTGTACCGCTTTTTTTGTACGAATAAGCATTGGTGTGAATGCAGATACAATGATAAAAAGACTAAGGAAAACAATGGTTGTTAAAATAAACGCGTTAGTAGGACCGTATAAATATATTCCTGGAACATGCGTAAGTTTGGCTGTTACTAATAAGAAAAATTGAGAAAAAACAACTCCAAACTGCATGCCGAAAAAGATAGATAAAATCCCGATTAACATATTCTCCATAAAAACAAGACGATGTAATTGTTTTCTCGATATTCCTAAAATGGTCAAAACACCAAATTGTTTTTTTCTAACTTTTAAAAAAGTACCAATGGAATATAGTAAAAAGAAGAAAGAGAAAAATACAATTACTACTTCTGAAAATATCATTAATCCTGAAATTTCAGAGGTCATGTCAAAGTTTTGTAATTTCGGATGGAATAAGTAAACAGCAAATGAAAAGAAAACAGCAATCGAAAAGGAACTGCTTACAAAATAAGCAAAATAAGCTCTGGAATTACGTGTTACATTTTTAAAGGCAAACTGCCAAAATGTCATAATACATACCTCCCGCTAGAAGGAAAATATGTAGTTGTATTGCAAAAAATGTATGAGAGTGTGTTCTCATACATTTTGCTTGCATATGTTACGATCATGCTTCGGTCACCTTCTCCGTATGTTCTGCTTGATTATTTGCAGCGTTGTGGAAGATGATTTTAATCGTCGTTCCTTTACCAACTTCAGAATCTAGTTTGACAGAGTGACCTAAATAATCACAAATTTTACTTACAATATAAAGCCCCATACCAGTAGATTCTCCGAATGCGCGACCGTTTTTCCCAGTGTAAAATGGTTCAAATACTCTTCGAATATCTTCTTGCGGAATACCAACACCTTCATCGCGAACTTCTAAAATAATATCTTTTCCGTTTCGGTAAGCAGATAAGAATACTTTCTTTCCGCGTTCCCCAGAGTAACGAACAGCATTTGTCATTAACTGATAGATGATAAATTTTAGCCATTTCGCATCAGAAGCAACTTTTAAATCAGAATGGACTTCTAAAACAGGGAAGACACCATTACGAATGAATAGTTCTTTTAATCCGTTAATATTTTTTGTTACCGTATCTTTTAATGAAATCGTCTCAACATGGAAATCTTCATGGAAGTTATTTAACCTAGCCATGTATAAAGCCATATCAAGCCCTTGGTTTAGACGCTCTAATTCTTTTTTAAACTTTGGAATTAAATGCTCGTCTTCCATTTCTAGCACCATAAGCTGCATAACAGAAACAGGTGTCTTCATTTGATGTACCCAGTGGTTAATAAATAATTGATGTTCTTGTTGTTTTACTTCATACGATTGTAGTTCTTTTTGGAAGAGGCGGTACTGCGTACGCACGAGTTCATTGACACCGTGAGGCATCGGAGCAGTTGCTCTTTCAATAAACGCATCTTCCATTTTTTCTGGTTGCTCGCTTAATCTATGGTACATTCTACGATTGCGAACGTAACGGTAAGCGAGGAAACAAATAAATAAATATAAACTTAAAACGACGAAGTAAAATTTATTGTTTTGAAATCCATCTACTGCATCATAAAGAACGAAAATGATACCAAAGTTTAAAACGTACAGTAGGAAAAATGCAAAATGATCACGTAAAAATAGCTTCATGCTTATTCACTCCAAGTTGCGTTAAAGCGATATCCAAGTCCACGTACTGTTTCAATAGAGTTCTCAATACCAAGCTCATTAAACTTTTTACGAAGACGCGTAATGTTTACGTTTAATGTATTTTCTTCAACGAAGCTTTCGTCATCCCAAAGTGCAGCTAATAAATCTTCACGGCTTGCTGTACGAGGGAATTTAGATAATAACATTTCAGCTAAAATAGCTTCTTTTTTCGTTAAAAGAACTTGTTCAGATCCGAAGTGAATTTCAGGACGTTCTGGGAATAGTTTTAAACCTTCTACTTCAACGATACGTTCAGAAATATTTGGTGCATAATCACCGTAAATACGGCGTAATTGTCCTTTAATTTTTGCCATTACAACGTCGTAGTGGAATGGTTTTGTAATGTAATCATCCGCACCGCTTTCAATTGCCATAATTTGTTCCATCTCACCAGCACGCGCTGAAATGAAAATAATTGGACAAGTAGATTCATGACGAATTTGACGGCACCAGTAGAAACCATCGAATTTCGGTAAGTTTACATCAAGTAAAACAAGATGTGGTTTCACAGCGTTAAACGATTCCATAATATCATCGAAATTCTCTGCAACAACAGCTTCATAACCGTACTTCTGAATGTGAGATTGCAGTAATGATGAAATATTTGGATCGTCTTCAACGATTAAAATTTTATACATATGTATATTCCTCCTCAGAAAAACAATTGTAGCTATAGTGTATCATGTGTTTCAAGTCTTTTCATTATGTTGAAAGATAAGCTAGTAAACAGTATAGGATAAAAGTGAGAAAAGTAAAAAGGGCCTCGTATATAATTGACAATCAACTGAAATCATTTTAACATTTAGATAAGTATCTAAATGTCTAATTATCGAAAGGAAGAAAGACATTGAATCAAGCATTCAAAGCATTAGCAGATCCAACAAGGCGAAAAATTTTAGACTTATTAAAAGAAGGTGATCTAACCGCTGGTGAGATAGCTGAACATTTCAATATGACAAAACCAAGTATTTCACACCACTTAAACGCACTTAAAAATGCTGAACTTATTCAAGATGAAAAGAAAGGGCAATTCGTTGTGTACTCTTTAAACACAACGGTCTTTCAAGATTTGTTGACTTGGGTGTTTACATTTACGAATAAGGGGGAAGAGGGGAAATGAGAAAGCATATATTTCCGTTACTATTAATAGCTTTAACGATTATTGCATGGTGCATCGCGTGGCCGCATTTACCGGGAGAGGTTCCGAGTCATTGGAATGTGTCTGGTGAGGTAGATGGGCGTATGTCAAAAATGGGCATGATGATTTTGGATGTTGCAGTTATGGTTTTTATATATGCTTTATTGACTTTATTGCCTAAGATAGATCCTAAGCATGAGAATTATGAGGAATTTTCTAAAGGGTATAATGTAATAAATTATAGCGTATTATTCCTATTATTTTTAGTAAGTATCATTGGAATTGGAGCTGGATTAGGTTATGACATTCCAATGAATAGTACACCATATATTCTTGTTGGTCTTTTATTTATAATCATCGGTAACTATTTACCACAATGTAAACCAAATTACTTTGTAGGTATAAAAACACCGTGGACATTAAGTAACGAGGAAGTATGGAGAAAGACACACCGTTTTAGTGGGAAGGTGTTTGTTGTATTAGGAGTTATTATGATTTTAAGTATTTTTGCTCCGGCAGCGTGGAAAGGTTTCCTAATCATTGGCATTATTACCGGTGCAGTAGGATTAACAATGGGATATTCATATATTGCTTATAAAAAAGAAATAGGGGCTTAATAAAAAATTATGGGGGAGAGAGGATGAAAAGACACGTATTACCATGGAGTTTAATTATTGGCATTGTAATTGGATGGTATATTGTATGGCCACATTTACCAGAACAAATTCCACGTCATTATAATGCGGCAGGAGTAGTAGATGGATATTTTTCTAAAGTAGAAGCAAGTTCTGTTTCAATAGGTAGCATGATGTTGCTGTATTTGATATGGCTAGCTCTTGGGTATATTGACGTAACGAAAGATAAGTATAAACAGCATGCTAAAGTCCTTTCCGCAATCCGTTATGCTATTCTTTTGATAGGATTCGGCTGTAACTTATTTGCGCTATTAGCAGCGTCTAATTATATTGCATCGGGCTCAATTGCATTTAATTTTGGACTTGGAACATTGTTTCTTGTACTAGGTAATTACATGCAACAAACGAAGCCAAACGGGTTAGTAGGCATTCGAATGGACTGGACATTAGAAAATCCTGTAGTTTGGAGGAAAACACATAGATTTGCTTCGAGGGTATTTGTAATAGGTTCACTTTGTATATATGCCGGGGCTTTGCTTCCAGATCCATTTAATATTTTTATAGGGATTGGAATCATATTAATATGCATTATCGTATCAACAATAAAGTCATATAGTATTTATAAAGAAGAGTTGAAAATGTAAATAAAGCTGCTTTTCCTTTTAGGGAAGAGCAGCTTTGTTTTTAGGTTATTCGAATTACTATATTTAATAAGTTATATTCAAATTTTTAATTAACCAAGGCTTTATCAATGACAGAACTGTTATAGGTTGCATAGCTTTAGTGTGATCCATATCATTTCCTCTTAAGATTTCTATATCCCATCCAAGATGTTCTAACTTTTGTTTGTTTTTTTGAAGTATACCAATAATATCAACTACTACATTGCCAAAATTTTCACCGTAAACAATAGTGTCTTTTTCCCCAGAAAACGCTAATCTCGGAATGATTAGTTTATGTTGGATGTCTTGATCATCAAACTCCATCAAATTCTCGTACATTGTAACAAACTGTTTAGTTTGACTCATGTCGATCTTTATCTGTATGTTATCCCAATCAATTTTTTCAGGATTAATATGTGCTTGATCAATAACAGGAGAATTGTGATTATTCACAGCTTGCTCATATGTTTTATTTGTTACTACCATCATTTCTTTATATGGACCATCTATTGGTGGAAACCCGCCCATGATTATACTGTCTAATCTATCCGTTCGAATGGCTAATTGTAACCCAGCTAAAGCTAACCAAGAGTAACCATAATAACTAAACTTATTAATATTCATTTCGTCAGCAATTGTTAATAGGTCTTTTACTATATTTTCAGGTGTGAGATTCTCTGGATTTGGATGTTGCAAACGATGGCCTTCGTAGTCAAAATATAAAATCTGAAACTTATCTATGAGTCCATCAATAAAATGTTTTCCAAATTCAGGATCTACTCCCCACAACTTCAAAGTTTCAGCATCTTGCCCATATACAGATTCTTTAGCAACTGGGAGCATGATTGTTCTAAATTTTGGATTTCCAACCAAACCAACCTTTAATACTGATTCGTCCGTAAGTTTTATGATTTTCTCCATTTCTATCACTCCTAAATTGTTTATACTAAAATCATATAACATTCATGCAATCTTCCGGATTTATGACTTTTTTCTCGTATATATAAGGATTTTATTTGAAATATGTTAATGTAGCACTTTAAGGTTTTACTTTAAAAAGGAGTTAATAAATGGAGACATATAGCCCTAAACAAATTGCAAATGTCTTAAATGTTAGTACAACAACTTTGAGAAGATATGAAGAACAAAATCTCATTCCTGTTGTGCCAAGAACGGAAAGTAATCACCGGTTTTATACATCGATACACTTTCAAGCATTTATTACCATTAGAGCATTATTAAAAGGATATGATATACCTATTGTTTATAAAGTTATGAGGATGATTAAAAACGTAAAGTTTGAAGAAGCACTTTGGTTAATTAATGAACAGCAATTCAATGTTCAGGTGGAGAAAAAACGAGTAGAAGAAATACTAAACATGATTCAAAATGCTGATTTTACTAAATATAAAAATGTAGAGTTAAATGAACGCATGAGCATTGGAGAGGCTGCAAACATAGCAGGCGTAAATACTTCGGCTATCCGTCATTGGGAACATGAAGGGTTAGTCCACTCAGAAAGAAATAAAGAAAACGGTTATAGAATGTTTCCAATATCTGAACTGCGTAAAATACTGGTTATAAGCAGTTTGAGAAAAACCGTGTATTATATAGAAAATATGAAAAGCTTGCTAGATGATTTAGAAACATTACACTATGGAAAAATTGAACGTTCCTTTCAGTTGGCTTTAGAAAACTTGAACAATCAACTATTACTCCAATTTAAAGGAATCGAAGAACTGATGAAATATATACACTTTTACGAGTAAGCAAATATGTAAAAAGAGCTAGGCACAATGCTTAGCTCTTTTCCTTTTGTTATCACTTCTTCAAAACCGGTATCCAAATTTCACTTTTAAAGTTTGGAGAAGATATATCTTTCTGTTTATTCCACAATATCTCCGGTCCTTCCGCTAGTTCATAGTTCGAAGAAGGGAACCATTCAGAGTAAATACGTCCCCATACATTTTGTAATGCATCAGGAAATGGACCGACAGCTTCGAATATAGCCCATGTTGAAGCAGTAACTTCAAGTTGTTTAAACTGCTCTGGACAATCCTTTGTTGTGGCTACTCCAATGTAGTGATCGAGTTCGCCTTTTTCCTCCATTCTTCCTTCAGAAAAGTTAGTAGAAGCACTAATGATTCCAGTAGGTTCAATGTTTGAAAGGGACTTTAATGTTTGAATAGAATCTGGGTTTAAACTTTTCCACATAGAAGCAATTTCTTCATTTACACCGTTAAAAACGATTGGTACTCGTTTTGTAATACCTATAATTCGAAATGGCTCTTTTTCTTCAATTCGATAGTTCATTTCATTTCCTCCTTGAATGGATAATTGGAAGGTCATTGGTGAATAAGCCTTCAAAGAATGGCTACTATTTCGGGCCTCTGAAGGTGTTATACCGTGCAAGTTTTGAAATGCACGGGCGAATGAATCTGGTGAGTTGTAGCCATATTTTATAGCGACATCAATGACTTTTGCATCGCTATTTTTTAGTTCAAAGGCAGCGAGAGTAAGACGTCTACAGCGAATATAATCAGATAGTGATATACCTGCTAAAAACGAAAACATTCTTTTAAAGTGATACTCAGAACAGAGAGCTAGCCTCGCAACTTCTTTAAAATCAATTTCATTCGTAAGGTTATCTTCAATATAGCGCATTGCAGTATTCATATTTTTAAGTGAATCCATATTATGACCTCCTCTGTACATAGAATAGCAGGAACGAAATAGCTCCATCCGACATTTCGTGCACAACTTTGTAGGGGACATTTTTAACCTTACAAAATTGTAATGTTCCTGTAAGGAGAATGAATGGATGGTATGATATCCCAATGTTATAGTAACAAAGTACTTTTGTTCAGTAGGTTAAATTTTTATATCTTTACTTATGCGTCTTACATAACTGTCATGTTTGTGTAAGAAACATCGATAGTGGCAAGAGTAGAGAGTGTATATAGTTGAAAATAGAGAATAGAAGAAATGAGGGATGTCGAGATGAAAACAGTGTTAGAAGCAAAAAATATTGAAAAAGTGTACGACACGGGTGGGAATAAATTTGCAGCGTTAAAAGGTATTAACTTACAAGTAAAAGAAGGTGAGTTCGTTGGAATTATGGGACCTTCTGGTTCTGGTAAGACGACTTTACTAAATGTTCTTTCTACAATTGATAATGCGACGAACGGTGAAATTTTAATTGATGGAAAAGATATTGTAAAGATGAATGATGATAAGTTAGCGTTATTCCGCCGTGATCATTTAGGTTTCATTTTCCAAGATTATAACTTATTAGATACGTTAACGGTGAAAGAGAATATCGCTTTACCACTTGCGTTATCAAAGGTGAAAGCGAGTGAGATTGATCGCCGCGTTCTTGAAATCTCAAAGAAATTCGGTATTGATCATATTTTAAGTCAGTTCCCATATCAAGTATCTGGTGGACAGAAGCAGCGCTGTGCAGCATCGCGTGCAATTGTTACGAATCCAAGTATGATTTTCGGAGACGAGCCAACTGGAGCACTTGATTCTAAATCTGCAACAGATTTACTTGAAAGTATGAAGTCGTTAAATGAATATGATAACTCAACAATTTTAATGGTAACGCACGATGCATTTGCAGCAAGTTATTGTAAACGAGTTATTTTCATTAAAGATGGTGAACTATATAAAGAATTACACCGCGGTGAATCGACGCGTAAACAGTTCTTCCAAAAAATTGTTGACGTAATGTCTTCTATTTCTGGAGGTATGGCTGATGACCTTATCTAGCATTGCCCTCCGCAACATACAGCGGAACTTTAAAGACTACTTTGTATATTTTGCATCTATGATTTTTAGTATCGTTATTTATTTTACATTTAAAGCACTGCAATATAATTCACAAATGGAAAAAGCAGCAGAAGCTTCAAAAAAATTAGCGGAGCGTTCCAAGTTTCAAGTGTGATGCTTATCATCTTCGTAGCAGTGTTTATTATATATTCGAACGGATTCTTTACACGTAAACGTAAAAAAGAAGTTGGACTCTATTCCTTATTAGGTATTCGTAAAAGACAAATTGGTAAAATGCTCTTTTATGAAAATATGTTAATGGGATTAATGTCATTAGTAATTGGGATTGCGATCGGTAGTGTCCTTTCAAAATTATTCCTTGAGTTATTAGTAAATATGATGGGATTAAATTTAAACGTTCATTTTGAAGTACCGGTGGCTGCCATTATTGATACAGCAATTATTTTCTTTGTGATTATTTTATATACATCACTTCAAGGATATCGTTTAATTTATCGCTTTAAGTTAATTGAACTTTTCCGTGCAGAACGTGAAGGAGAAGCAATGCCAAAAGGATCTGTCATTATGGCATTAATTTCAGTTTTCTTAATCGGTTCAGGTTATTTTTTAGCATTAATGTACATGAAAGCAGTTATGTATGCAGACTTTATGGTCGTTGCATTATATATTTTATTAGCGACAGTAGCAGGGACTTATTTACTGTTCATGTTCTTCACAGTATTTGTATTGAAACGTGCAAGAAATAATAAGTCAGCATTTTATAATGGTATGAATATGGTAACGACATCACAGTTACTATATCGTATTAAAGGAAATGCGAAATCACTGGCGACAATCGCTATTTTAAGTGCGGTAACATTAACAGCGGTTGGTACGTCAGTTACGATGTATTACAACACATTTACGCAATCAAAAGTTGCTGCGCCGTATAGTTATTCCTATGAGAAAAAAGATGCAGCATTAGATAAAAAAGTAAATGAAATACTTGCTGGAGAGAAGAATAATCACCCAGTCACATATGAATCAGAAGTTGAAATGATTCCTGTGAAGGGAACATTTAAAGGTGAAAGAGCTGATCAAGTTCTGAACACACACTATAATGTTACGAATCAGTACCAGCTTATTTCTCAATCAAGCTTTAATACACTTGTGAAACATTTAGATGTAGAACCTGTAAATTTAAGTGCGAATGAAGCTTTCGTATATGATAGCTTATATATTGAGAAACTTGATTTTGGTCCTCTTTATACAGGAAATACAGCTGTATTCCCTGTTGGAAACGAGTCAAAAGAATTAAAAATTAAAGGTGTAAATAATAGAAGCCTTACAAATTTAAATGAACTATTTGTAATCGTTCCTGATAAAACATATGAGCAAGTGAAACAAGTAAACGAAACGCGTACTGTAAAAAATATTGATGTAAAAGGTGAGCGAAATAGTAAAGAGTTAACAGCAAAATTAGCAAGCATTATGCCGGCTGGAGAATCAGAAGTTTTAAAACCATTTAACGATTTCTATACAGGATTCCAAATGGGGCTTGAAACAACAGGCTTAATGATGTTTATTGGGTTATTCTTAGGATTAGTATTCCTATTAGCAACAGGCTCAATCATTTACTTTAAACAATTAACAGAAGCAAGTGCTGACCGTGATCGCTACGTTGTTCTTCATAAAATTGGTGTAACGAAGCAAGAGATGAAGAGAGCTATCGCAAAACAAGTGAGCTTTATCTTTGCTATTCCGTTAGTAATTGGTATTTTACACAGCCTATTTGCACTAAAAGGTTTATCAAATATATTACCATTTGAAATTATGATTCCGCTTCTAATTAGTATCGGAGTATACGGCGCGATTTATATTGGATATTACTTCTTAACGGTTCGTTCTTATTATAAGATCGTGAGTGCGAAGTAATAAGGGACAGCTATCGCTAGAGGCGATAGCTGTTTTTTTATTCTTCATAAAATCTTAAGAAATCTCCTCAATTTTTGTTAAGAAATAATAGTTATACTTAGAAACAAGTTAAAAACTATTGAACGAATGAGGAGAGGTTTATATGCAACTCATAACATTCTTACATGAATTTATTAAACATCCGAAACATACTGGTGCAATTGCGCCAAGTTCAAAAATATTAGCAAAGAAAATGGTAGATGTAATTGATTTTAATAAAGCGAAATGCATTGTAGAGTTAGGTCCTGGTACAGGAGTCTTTACGAAAGAAATTATGAAGAGAAAGAAGAAGGAAACAATATTTCTTCTTATTGAAATTAATGAAGTGTTTTGCAAGGAACTAAAGAGAAAATTTAAAGATGAGCAGAACGTCATTGTTGTACACGGTTCAGCCGAAAATATAAAAAAGTATATAGAAGATCTCAATATAGAATGCGTGGATTACGTTTTATCGGGATTACCTTTTACCTCTTTACCAGAAGAAGTTTCAAAGCGTATTTTAAACAATGTAATGGAAGGGATACATGAGAATGGTGAATTTATTACATTTCAATATTCACTTGTGAAAAAAGGATTTATACAGCACTTCTTTCCTGAAATTACGCTAGAGAAAGTGTGGCTCAATTTCCCACCAGCGTATGTCTTTAGCTGTAAAAAAGAGCTAAGGAGAGCATATGCATAATGGAATTACATGAATTATTATCTTATATTGAACAATACGGTTATTGGGCATTATTTTTCTGTTTATGGTTAGGTATTATTGGTATGCCAATTCCAGACGAAATGATCGTAATGAGTGGTGGCTTTGTATCTTCACTAGGGATATTAAGTGTCATTCCTGCATTTTTATTAACATATTTAGGTGTTGTATCTGGGCTTTCTTTAGGTTATATATTAGGGAAAATATTTGGTACGAAAGTACTTGATAAGCTAATGAAAAAGAAAAAGGCGAAATATCTTTTGAAATCTCAACAAATGGTAGAGAAGTATGGTCATTATGCGTTAGTCACAAGTTACTTCATACCAGTTGTAAGACATATCGTACCGTATTTAGTTGGAATGAATAACATGTCATTTAAGACGTATGCTTTGTATTCTTATATGACAGGATTTGTTTGGACACTCGTTTACTTTGTGCTCGGTGCTTTATTTGGACAACATATTGAAAGTATTGTAGCGATCGCGATAGAATATGGTGTGTATTTTGGCGTGATTGTTTTTATAGTTACAGGTATTCTTTATTTATATAGAAAAAAAGAATCACACTGATGAGTAAATAGAAGTAAAGAAAGTTTCTTCCAGTATGAAGGACAAGATAGGATTATAAGTATAAAATTATCTTTATTTAATGGTAAAATATAGGTAAGTAGTTAAGGGAGGAAGAGCGTTGTGCTACTCATTTTTAGCCTTATCTTAATTGGAATTATGTGCAGTATGAAAATAGTATCCTTACACATGATAGAACGACAAAAGGTAGAGGAACGATATGTATATTGTCCAAAATGTGATACGAAAATTAGAAGAGGAAATTCAGCTCCTTTTTGTTCGAAATGTAATTTAATATTTTAAAAATAAAAAGTCCGAAATCACTTTATATAGTTTCGGACTTTTTATTCTTAAGTAAACATTAATCCACCTAGTTCTCTTTCGTTTGTTTATTAGCTAAAATGGATTATGAATAACAATAGTATGTAAACGAAAATAAATATAAATGTACACATGGAGTGTTATATTTGGAGATTTTAATCATAGTAGGATGCCTAAACTGTATGGATGTTAACCTTTTTAGAGAAAGATATCCCAGCTAATTTAGTTTGGAAGATTGAAAGAATAGATTGAAAATAGATGAGAAGTGGAGTGCATATGATGGAGACACAAATCGTTATTGGAGTACCTGGTTTATGGAAAGATAGAACAGAATTAATACAAGAAGTTGTGAGTAAAAGTAACTATATATTAGCGGGAAATGTTATGCACCATAAGGAGAAAGAGATTGGCTTTGAAATCGATATATATGAACAAGGGATTGAGTATACGAATATTATTGAAGGATATCCCATTATTATGAAGTCTTTCATAGAGATGGATTGAGAAGTTTTGAGGGTTTTATTACCTGATGACAGGGGGATTCTTCCTACTAGGCCAGAGTGTGATGAATGTTATAAGACTCAATTGGATAGTATTGAGGAAATTTGATAAAAAATAGCTTGAAACCATTCAAGCTATTTTTGAATTATTACATATGCTGTAAAGTAGGTTTTCGATTTGTAGTAATATCTGCTACTGAATAACGTTTCGTTTTATTAGTGCCAGTTAGCCCATTTCGTATTTAGCATATTTTTTCTTCTTCTGAAATTATATTGTCTTTATACCAGGGTAAATGTTTACAGGTGAAATTATCAGCTACCCTTACAGCATTATAAAAACCGTTACTAATAAATTTTTTATTGTAAACAGCAAAAGTTGTATCAATTCCAGCGTTGAAAACTTTAGGGTTATTGTATTTAGTTATAGGAAAAAGCCAATACTGCATTTCCCATTCTGTTACTGTACATTTTTCATTTGACATGAGCTCTCTGTTGAAATTAGAAGTAGGTATAATGTCTAAAGCAAGGCCGGCTTTAAAGAGTGAAAGCTCGATTGTTAACTGCTTTAAATACTCTAAAAAGTTATCTGGCATTTTTTCATTAAAAGATAAATCAGGATCAGTTACAGCAAAAAAATCTGGAAGTAAATCGAAAATATAAGGAACGGCAAAAAAACGTGGTCCATAGTTGGCATTATTTTTCACTAAATTATATTTAGTTGATATTTGCTCATAAAAAGCAAGCAAAGCGGGAGCGGTTGAATTATTGTCCCAAATCCATATATCTTCACTTTTTATCTTTTTGTTTTCTAATTGTTTTAACATATTTTTCACATAAGTAAGGTTATTGAAGGCTATTACTATTATAGGAATGTTTGAATTATATTTTAAGTTTTCTATATTAGAGAGACTTAGTTCGTTCTTACATTCGAACACGATTTATAACACCTCCGAGCAAAAATAAAACACACTGCATTAGAAGCAACAATATTCCAATATATGCGTAAGTAAGAGAAATGGAATCGGTGTACGGCCTATATATGATGGAAGTAGGAAAAGCATTTTTGTTAAGATAGATTGAGTATACGAATAGTAATGAAAGAGGAATTTTTCTAGCTACATGAGAGCACGGTAAACGTTAGATAATATTAATGAAAAGGTGATACATGTGCAAAAAGAGATTTTAAGGTTATTAGATAAAAAGCAAAGTAACTATGAATTTCCTGCCTTTGATAATGAATATATGGATATTTCACAAGTGAAATTCTCTCTTTTCTTTAAAGATGCTAAGGATTGGCTAATGGTGTTTCAAATTGTGGGTGTAGGTTCATTAGGTGTATGTAATGATATTCAAGTATATGGCGATAGAATTACTCATTCAATGGGTGATGATTGCATTTTACAATTAAATAATGGCGATTATGAGTTGTTTGATGATGAAGGTGAATTTATACCGAATATTTATAACGGCAGTTTAAAAATTCGCGAGCATCATTTTGAATATGAATTTACAGAAGAGGATTATATAAATAATGGAATAGAAGTACAAACGACAGAGCATTATCCAACATACTTTATGCGTATGCTTGCTACTAATGAGGAAGCTCAAAAATTATTGTGGTGGGATAAAGGAGAAATTTTAGAAGAGTTCGGTTTAGAAGGCGACTGGGAAGTAGCGTATGAAACGGAAGAATGGAAACATGTTGAAGACGAAAAAGTAAGTGAAAATGAATTCTTCCAATCAGTAGCCGCTGCAATAGAGAAGAAAGATCCAAGTGTTATTGTGAATGAAAATGCTAATACGCATTGGAGAAATTGGGTAGAGTTTGATTGTGACTGAAAAGGATAGGAGAAAGAATGACAAATGAAAAGAAGAAGAAAATCCGGAGAAAAAGTACAAATGCATCGTTTTGCACTACCTCTATGCTACGGAAGTGAAGCACCATATTATTATTACGAGGTAGCGCCCCATGAAAGAGAGGAACGCTTCCATTTAACATCAGATCTTTGTGTAATGGATGGTGAACATTATTTTATTAGAGGATGTTTAGAGATTCCTATAATTGACTACCACGAAAATTTCATATGGACTGTGTGGGTATCACTTAGTAAAGAAAGTTATGATGAAGTATTAGAAAAGTGGGATGAGAGAGGCCGAGAAAATAGTGATCCTTATTTTGGTTGGTTATCTGTAGAAATACCAGTTTATCCAGAAACATTAAATTTAAAAACAAATGTACATATAAGAGAAGTTGGAATGGCACCGTATGTTGAATTAGAGCCAACCGAGCATCCTTTAGCGATCGAACAAAGAAATGGAATTACTTTAGAGAGAGTTAAAGAAATAGAGGAAATGATCCAACAATATAACTAGATTAGAAGAGAAAAAACGAGTGCTAGCACTCGTTTTTTTATTACACAACCGCAGGATTATAAATCATCGTAAAGTGTCCTGGTAATAATTCAATGTGACAAGGTGTATGAAGCGAGCTTTCTCCATCTGTATCTACTTCTTTTTCTTCTTTCGTTTCAATATGAATGGATTTCGCTTTTACGTGGAAGATGTCATTTTCATTTGAGTCTTCAAATAGTTTCTTTCCGATGTAATCTTTAAATGCTTGAATACCTGTTGATTTGACTACGAAAATATCAAGTGTTCCGTCATCACATTTTACGTTCGGAATAAAGGATGGAATACCACCAAGATATTCACCATTTCCAACCATGACAAGGACAGCTTCGTCTTCATATACTTGTCCGTCATAAGTAATTTTTACCGGGAATGTTTCAGCATTCTTTACAGTTCGAATTGTGCTTAAATAGTAACCGATTTTACCAAGCTTTGCTTTTTCTTCTGCATCGATATTGTTTGATACTTCAGATACGAGACCAATTCCCCAGAAGTTTAAGAAATGTTGTTCATTTGCTTTTGCAACGTCAACTGGTTTTATGTGTTCTTTTGTAATAAGTTTTGCCGCTTCTGCAATGTTTTGCGGAACACCAAGTGTGCGAGAGAAGTCGTTGCAAGTTCCGCCTGGAATGATTGCAAGTGTAGGTCTAGTTTCGAGAGGTGCTAAGCCATTTGTGCATTCAAATACTGTTCCATCACCACCAAAGACGATAATTAAATCTACTTTACTAGCAAACTCTTGGCAATATTTTGTTGCATCACCTTGTTTTTTCGTATGAAGGATATGTAGATCAGGAAAAGCTGCGGCAAGAGGTGGTACGATTTTCGTTAAATTTGTATGTAAGTCACCTTGACCAGCTTTCGGATTTACGATGAGGAGTACTTTTTCAAATTTTGTCTTTGTCATATTTCATCTCTCCCTGTAGTTTGTAATGGAAAGAAAGGAGCTGTTCCCATGTATTTTAGAACAGCTTCTCCCTATTAATTGGGTGCTAAGATTGTCAGTTATTGTCGGTAAGGCGATATATTTAAAAAATCGCCGATATACATTTTATGTACTATCGATTTTTTAAGTTATACGATTATTCCGTTACAACTGAAGCAATGAATGGTAAGTTACGATATTTTTCCGCACAGTCGATACCGTATCCAACGATGAATTCGTCTGGAATTTGGAAGCCAACATATTCAGCTGTTAAGTCTACTTTACGACGTTCTGGTTTATCAAGTAATGTACAGAACTTGAGTGCTTTTGGTTTATGCATAAAGAAGTGATCTTTTAGGAAATGAAGTGTTAAACCAGAATCGATAATATCTTCTACAACAATTACGTTTTTCCCAGTAATGTTTACGTCGATATCTTTTAGTAGTTTCACTTTTCCTGTTGTTTCTGTTTGATTTCCGTAGCTAGATGCAGAAATAAAGTCAATTGTTACATCATTTTTGATGTTACGAATTAAATCAGCAGCAAATACGAATGAACCTTTTAATACTGCGATAACTACGATTTCTTCTCCTTCAAAGTCACGTTCGATTTGAAGTGCTAATTCTTTAACTTTTGCTTGTAATTGTTCTTCAGAAATTAAAGTGTCTTTTATTTCAATATTCATTGTAATCCTCCTACAGTGTAAAACTTATGAACATTTCGACTGTAAAGGATAGAATAGAAAAAGTCAAAGGAGATAGTAATTTTTTACAAAGATAATGACAAAATCATCTGATGATATGATATACTAAGTGTATTAAGGAAACGCTTCCATGAAGGGTGAATATGATGAAGAAGAAACAGTACACAAGTGTAACATTTATAAAAGCATTACTTTTAACAATTGTTCTTGGCCTGTTGGCTTACGTAATTGATGTACCTGCGATTCGTATTTCATTAATTGGAATGACTTTAGTGTTAGGAGCAATTTCGCATGGTATGATGTCGCAGCTAAAAGAAGCTGGACTTGATGATATGAGAGATCATATAGATAAAAAGTGAGAAACCTTCATTATATAGAGTGAAGGTTTTTTTGTTTCTTACAAAAATGTAAGGTAGTTGTAAGGCAAATCGATAGTTGCATAAGAGCATTTTGGATAAACTATGGGTGTAAGGTAAAAGGCAAGCATATTTTAGGTAAATTAAGTTTTAGGCACTCTATATGTGAAAAAGGAGTAGGAGGGCATGGAGAAACGTTGGACGACCTTTTCTTTTTTAGCGACTAGTAACACCGTAATGCTAGATGGAAAAATGGATTTTTTGCACTTGTTTGATCGTGAAAATGATCATTCTTCTTCTAAATTTACAATGAAATGGAATAAATGGAGCGAGAGTTGTAAGATTGAAGAAGAGGCCCCTAACGAAGAGCAAAAGATTATTTTAACAAACCCTATTAAAGCGTGGGTTGTTCAACGTCGTAAGTGTAACGTCAAAAATCACTTCAAGAAAACTGAGCCGAGACAATTAGTTATCGCTCCGGCCCGTTCTACTTCCAAATCACGCGAAAGTAACATGTAAATAATTGAGACACACACCCGAAAAAAACATCGTACATATTGCGATGTTTTTTTCTTTTTCTACAATGAAATCTTTAAATGAAATATATTTCATCTGCATCTTATATTTATATCTCTTGCTTATTCTAGTAATACATCCGATGCGAGTAGATGTGAATAAAATATAAGGAGAGAGTGAAAATGAAAAAGAAACTATTACCAATTTGTGCAATGGCACTTTTAACAGTAGGATATTCTTCAGTAGCGAGTGCGGATACTGGAACAGTAACAAAGGAAGAAGAAGCGCAAGTACAACAGGATAAAGCTAAAAAAGAAGAAGCAATTAAGGAACAGCAAAAAAGTGAAATAGAGAAAAAGCAAGCAGCACAAGTACAAGAAAAAAATGATATGGCTAAAAAAGAGGAAACAATAAAAGCTGAGAAAAAAGTGAAGAAGAGAAAAAGAGAATAGCGCAAGAACAGTTAAAAAACGATATGGCTAAAAAAGAAGCAGCGATAAAAGCCGAGCAAAAGAATGAAGTAGCTAAAAAAGAAGAAGCAAAGCCAGTTGTACAAGGTGAAAAATTACCAAATACAGCATCAAATAATGTAGCAATGATGGGATTAAGTGCATGTCTTGTAGCGGTAGGTACATTATTTGGTTTGAATCGTCGCAATAAGATTCAAGCGTAAATAAAATATTTTCCTATAAAGAATGGGATAATTTCATATATTAAAAATGGTAGGTTACTCCTACCATTTTTGGCATGGAGGAATGAAGAATGAAGTTACTCAATTATATCGGTATCATATTGATGGCTATAGGGCTATTCATGGGATCCTATTATGCTGTGGAATGGTATAAAGGAAGAAGCTCTGCCGGGCAATTAACGGCAGAAGAAATAAAGAGCCTTAAAAATATACAAGATACTCAACTTTCTCATGAAACACCTGTAACTTCTCAAGTGCCTTCTTCTCAAACAGAACATAAAGAAGGAGAAAAGGTAGCGATGTTAAACATACCGAAAATAAAGAAGAAGTTTTCTATATATTGGGGAGCAGATGATACGACTTTGAAAAAGGAGTGGGTATGTTCGTTAGTGATTTAACGACAACTCCATCTGGAGGGGGACATACTGTACTGAGTGGACATCGAGATACTGTATTTACAGATTTAGAAGAGTTGAAAGAAAAGGATACCCTTGTTTTAGAGTATGATAATAAAACGTACACATATGAAATTCAAAAGACATGGATTACTCATGCGGATGATCGTACTGTTATTATAAAAAAAGAAGAACCGATATTAACACTGACAACTTGTTACCCATTTGATTATATAGGGGATGCACCAGATAGATATATTATCGAGGCGAAGTTAACTGGCAGTTATTCAAAGTGAAATTATAGTTTCTGAAAGCGAGAGGGGGATATATAAGTTATGTCAAAAAACATTTTAATTGTTGAAGATGAAGACATATTACGTGAAATATTAAAAGATTATTTTTTAAGTGAACAATATGTAGTGTTTGAAGCGAGGGACGGGAAAGAGGCTTTAGTTGTATTTGAAGAAGAAGAGGTTGATTTAGTTATTTTAGATATCATGTTGCCAGAACTCGATGGATGGTCTGTTTGCCGAAGGATTAGGAAGACGTCCGAGGTGCCTATTATTATGCTGACGGCGCGTGTAGATGAAGACGATACATTACTTGGTTTTGAACTTGGAGCAGATGACTATGTGACGAAGCCGTATAGTCCTCCAATTTTATTAGCAAGAGCGAAACGATTATTAGAAAGTAGAAAAGCATCGAAGAAACCTTTAGAGAACGAAGATGATACGTTATCGATTCATGGCATCCATGTCCATTTTCCGTCGCGTACTGTTACTGTTGATGAGGCAGATGTTAGTTTAACGCATACGGAGTTTGAAATATTGGTGTATTTCATGAAAAATCAAGGAATCGTTTTAACGCGAGAGCAACTCATTTCAAGAATTTGGGGATATGAATTTGCTGGCGATGATCGAACGGTGAATAGCCATATTCGTAATTTAAGAAATAAATTAGGAGAGAAAGCAAAGTATATTACAACTGTAGTACGAACTGGTTATAAATTTGAGGGGAATGTATGAAGAAAGGAATTGTACTAAAATTATTTACTCTTACAACAGCATTATGTATGTTGATTTTAGCGACGATATTTATTGGACAAACGATATTTTTTAAACAATATTATGCGAATCGAAAAGTGGAAGATATTAAAGTGAATTTAAATTCCTTTGAGAAGAATTATTTAAATTATGCAGGAAATGCAGAAGAAATTCAGAAACTAGAGCAAGACTTTTTAAGAGAAAATAATACGTGGATTACGACATTAGATAAGAACGGGAATTTAAAACATACAGATGATTTTTATTTTGAAGTAACGATAGATCGTAGGCAACAAAAGAGCTTTGGACAACAAATATTTAAAATTCCCTTAGGTAATCTCGTCAATATAGAGGAAATTGATAATAAATTATCAGAGCAGTTTTTAGGGCAAGAAATTTATTTTTCTGGAGTGAGAAAAGAAGATAGTTTTATTCCATTCTCTTTTTCTTTATCTAAGCAGAATTTAAGTGGATCTAATAAACCGTTAGAAAAAGCATTTAATGAGAAAATGAGTAAATTAAATGAGGAGAAAAAGAGAGCAGCTGAGGAACAACTTGTTAAGGAAAAGAAACCAGCTGTTCAGGAGCAAGCTGCTCAGGAATTAGGCGTTTACATAGGAGGACGTGTTACAAAAGTACAGTTACCAGATGTAAAAGGTCCTGTGAATCCAATTTATAAAAATGGCATCTTCTTAGATAGCATAAAAGAATTTCAAACTAATTTATTATTAAAAGAGAGCAAGCCCATAAAATATACAACACAAACAATGGACTATGAAAAAAATGATATTAAATATAAATTATTAATCAAGCCAATAGAAAAAGACGGATCAGTAACATATATTTATGCGATGGCTTCTTTACAGCCCGTAGATGAAGCTGTACAAATGGTGCAAGATTACTATATCTATATCATTGCATTTGTAGTTGTTCTTATTTTTTAGCTTCGTTCTATTACTCAAAACAAATTGCCAAACCGTTATTAAAAATAAATGATACGACGAAGAAAATAGCACAATTAGATTTTACAGAAAAAATACCGATTACTTCAAAAGATGAAATTGGAGATTTGTCGAAAAATATTAATGTGCTATCAAATAAACTCCATTCACATATTGGACAGTTAGAAGAAGATATTGAAAAGGAAAGAAAGTTAGAAAATACACGGAAAGAATTCATTTCTGGTGTTTCGCATGAATTAAAAACACCGCTAAGTATTATGAAAAGTTGTATTTCCATTTTAAAAGACGGGGTAGCTGAGCATAAAAAAGAGTATTATTTTCAAGCGATGGAGAGAGAAGTAGACAAAATGGATACTTTAATTTTGGATATGCTTGAGCTAGCTAAATTTGAATCTGGTACATATAAAATGAAAAAGGATTCGTTTTATATTGATACAGTAATTGAAGATATATGTGAACATCTATCTGTGGAAATAGAGAAAAAGAACTTCATGTTCATAAAAATATATGTTCATTTGAAGTGATTGCAAATCAAGGCCGGATTGAACAAGTCATCGTTAACTTCATTACGAATGCCATACGTTATACACCAAATAAAGAGGATATTATTATTTCTACAATAGATGAGAAGGATCGTATAAAAGTGTGCATTGAAAATAAAGGTACTCACATTGAAGAAGAACAATTAGATAAAATTTGGGATCGTTTTTATCGAGTGGATACAGCTCGTCAGCGTTCACAAGGTGGGACGGGGCTTGGGCTTGCCATTTCTAAAAATATTTTAGAATTACACGATGCTGAATATGGAGTGAAAAATACAGAAGACGGTGTATTATTTTACTTTTACTTACCGAAAAAAGCGTAGATAATGCATGCTACGCTTTTTTTAATTTATTTTCATATTATCTTTACCTAATCTTTATTTTTAAGCGATATAATCTGGTTAGAAAATGAGGTTATGTAAGGAGTCGATGAACCGTGCATAGCAATTGGCTAAGTATAATGGTATTTATTTTCTTTTGCGCATTTATTGTATTTTTAATTAATATTACGATATGAAAAAAGAGCGCTCATTAAGCGCCCTTTTTTTGTGTATTCATTTGATAAGCACTGATGCTTTTGAATAAGCGTGGGGAAGTGAGGAATAAAAATATAAGTAAAACTGTACATAAAATAAAAGAACCAAGCATTGTACTTCCATTTACGATTAATGAATATAACACAGCTGATTGACCTTTCGGCGCATATTGTCCCCAGAAAATAATACCGGCAATAAAGTGACAGAAATAGCGAGCAAAGCTACCGACAAATGTAGCAAGGATAATGTAAACAAGGATTTTCTTACCATGGTTTTGTTTTGCTGAAGGTTTTTCATTGCGACTACCTAAACTTGAATGTTCTTCACTATTTTCATTAGACGTTAAAAGTGCTTTTTGAATTGGACGATAGAATAAGCCAGCAAATCCGATAAAAGCAAAGGCAATGAAGTACTCAATGAATGCTTGAACAGGTGTTAAAATGTAAGCATCCCCCACGACTATTTGTAATAGTCCCCAAACTAAACCACCTAAGAAAGCTGATTTAAAGCCCCAGCGGTAAGCAATAATAAAAATAGGAATCATAGCGAATGAGATAGAACCGCCTGTTGGAAGTTTAAGTGATAATGGTAAAATATCGATAATCATGGCGAAGGCTGCAAGAATAGCAGATTCGATCATCGCTTGTAAATTAGTGTTACGCATGTTGTCTCCCCCTAAATCCAAGTTGTACAAAAAAGAATAGATATCATAGGAGGATACGAAATACGTAAATAAAAATGAGGTATGTATTTCGGACGTTTGCACAATCCCTGCGTTAGCATTAACTAACAGGTTCGAAGGGTCGGAACGAAGTGTTCCCTCTCAGCGGCATGGCTCCCCCAGTGATAACGAGATTCTTTATTTGCTATTGTTTATTGTAAGCGAAATGGATGAGAATGGCAAACGAATACAGTATGACAATAATTGAAATAGAATTGTAGCGAAATGTTAATAAATATGAAGCAAAAGGGTATAGTACAAGAGAAATTGGGTGTGGTATAATTTTTTTGAAAATAATTATCATTCTCTTCTGAGGGGGAAGGTTATGAGTTTAGTAGATATTAAAATTGGAGAGAAAGTGTTAGTAAAAAGTATTCAGTCTTTAGATCAGCTATTAAAGCGTAGACTAGCTGCTTTCGGTCTTGCTGAAGGAAGCGAACTTCGCCTGAAACAGAAAGCGATGTTTAAAGGTCCTTGTACATTGGAGTGTCGTGGACAGTTAATTAGTATTCGTCATTGTGACGCGAAAATGATAAAGGTGGAATTAGCGTGAATAAGGTAGCTTTGCTAGGGAATCCGAATACAGGGAAGACATCATTATTTAATGCACTTACTGGTTCTTATGAGTATGTAGGAAACTGGAGCGGTGTAACAGTAGAAAAGAAGGTTGGTAAATTAAAAGATAGACAAGGAACATTAATTGATTTACCAGGTGTTTATGATTTAAATCCAGTTTCACGTGATGAAGGTGTTGTAACAAACTTTCTATTAACAGAAGAATTTAATCATATGTTAAATATCGTAGATTCCTCGCAGTTTGAAAGAAATATGCATTTAACGTTGCAGTTACTTGAATTTGGTAAGCCAGTCTCAATTGGTTTAAACATGGTTGATGTGGCGAAGCAAAGAGGAATTGTCATTGATGTAAAACGATTATCAGAACTATTAGGTGTAACAGTCGTTCCTGTTGTTGCAAGGAGTGGAAAAGGCTGTGAAGAACTGCTTACGACTCTTAAAGAAAATGACAAAAAAGAGAAAAAGCCATTCCTTATTTCATATGGTGTACAAATGGATGAAGGAATTGGAGAAGTAATTGCTCTTTTAGAGACAGTGAATTACGAGCATCCGAGATGGTTAGCACTTCAATTTTTAAGCAATAACGAAGTAGTAGAAAAAGAAATGAAAGCATTACCAATTTATAAGGAACTCATAGCCATTCGATCTCGCTTAGAAGGAAAACTTGATTGTACGTTAGAAGAGCACATTTACAAAACTCGTGAAGCGTATATTGAAAAGTTAAAAACAAATGTTATGAAGCATGAGAAAGAAGGAAAAATTCCTTTTTCAGAAAAAATTGATAGATTAATTACACATAAAATTTTAGGACTTCCAATCTTTTTAGCAGTTATGTTTTTTATTTTTCAGGTTACGTTTACGTGGATTGGTACACCTTTATCTGATATGTTAGATGAGTTTTTTGGTGGCCAGCTTACGGATTGGGTGACGGCTGGACTTACAAGTATTGGAGCTTCTCATTTTATTCAAGCACTCGTTACAGAAGGTATTATTGCCGGTGTTGGTGCTGTATTAGTATTCGTACCACAAATCTTTGCACTATTCTTTTTCATTTCATTATTAGAAGACTCAGGGTATATGGCGCGAATTGCAGTTGTTATGGATAGAATTATGGAGTTTTTCGGCTTAAACGGAAAAGCTTTTATTCCGATGATTATCGGTTTTGGATGTAACGTTCCAGGTATTATGGCTGCGAGAACGATTGAACAGGAGAAAGAACGTTTACTTACCATTTTAGTAACACCATTTATGTCTTGTTCAGCACGATTACCTGTATATGCATTATTTGCGGGCGTATTCTTCCCGCATAGTCAGGCGACTGTTGTATTTTCTTTATATGTTGCAGGGATTGTTCTTGCGTTATTAGTTACAAAAATTATGTCTCTTACGATTTTGAAAGCGGAAAAGTCTATTTTCGTAATTGAATTACCGCCTTACCGTGTGCCACAAGCGAAAACATTATGGCTGAGCACGTGGGAGAAAGGAAAAGGATTTGTTCGTAAAGCTGGTACATTCATCTTTGGTGGTTCGGTTGTCATTTGGTTATTAAACTATGCAGGTCCATCAGGATTTGGTGTTGATATGGGAGACAGTTACTTAGCGATGATTGGTGGATTTATCGCACCACTATTTGCACCGCTCGGCTTCGGAACGTGGCAAGCTGCAGCATCCCTTTTAACAGGATTTTTAGCGAAGGAAGTTGTCGTTTCAACAATGGCAATTATTTATGCAGTTAAAGAAGATGTGCTTGGAAACGTAATGGGAGCACATTATACAGCATTATCAGCTTATGCATTTATGTTCTTTATTTTATTATACGTTCCATGTTTAGCGACGGTGGCTGTTATTAAACGTGAAACAGGATCAGCGAAATGGACGATTTTCTCAGTCGTTTACCCGCTTGTTGTTGCTTATGTATTAACGCTTATTATATACCAAGTTGGATCTTTACTAGGATTCTAAAAGGAGATGTATAATGATGGTCAATATTATAATTGGAGCTATCATTTTTGGTTATGCAGCATACACGTTAGTTAATTTTGTAAAGAGAAGTAAAAAAGGAAAATGCGCAGCATGTTCTTTAAATAAGTCATGTCAGTCGAAAACTTGTAGTCCAGATATGGAACAAGTTGCTCATAATAAATAGAAAAAAGCTTTGCGAATTTCGCAAAGCTTTTTTGTTTTACTTTTTAATTTTTACAAGTTGAGAAGCTTCGACGCCGTTGTAACCAGGGAATTCTTTACTTGGGTCTTTATCAAATTTTAATACACCTACAGATTTTTCATCACCTTTTACATTGTTGTAAGTTGCGTCATCGACAATCGCATACATATCTGTATATGCACGGCCACTTCCGATAATTGTGTTGCCTTCATATTTTAATTTCGCTCCATCAAGTGTAGCATTTTCTACTTTTTCTTTTGCAAATAATACACCTTGTTCTGTTGTTACAGCTGGTAATTTATCAAGTGGTTTCGTGTTGTCTTTTTCATCAACTTTGCTAAGTAACTCTTTTTTCACTAGTTCCTCACCAGTTTTCTTATCCATTACAAGAACTTTTTTACCATCTAATGTTGTCATTTTCATTTTATAGAAGTCTTTTTCTTTCACTTCTTTTTTGTTTTTATCTGTAATTTGCTGAACTTGTTCTTCTGAGCCGTACAGTACAAAACCGTTCGCTTTCTCTCCTAATAAAGAACAACCTGATAATGCTCCAAGTGAAATTGCTGCTGCTAATCCGATTCCTACTAATTTTTTCATGATGATTTCTCCTTTTATATGTTTTATATTAAATACAATTTTTGTATTATTGCTTACAAGTGAAGAAGCTTGTTTGTTGCTTCTGGTATTAGTGTATAAGAAATATTAGAATGCAACTATCGAGTTAGCTTACAGTAACATTACACTTATGTAATTTAGTGAAATTGCATAAAAGTAAGTTAATTTCAAAAAGGGATAATGAGAATATATTAGAAATACAATATTGTATATAGAATGTCATATTATAATGGATGTATTTTGGAAATAACATGTAAGGACATATTAGTTTTGTTATAATAAACACATAGGCTGTAAAAATGAATATTCTTTACTGTAAAGGGAGATTTTTCAGTTTTCCAAGTAGTGAATTTGAAATATGAGGTATATCATAGGAGGAATTTAGATGTCTGTATTCAAACGATTAAGAGATTTAACAATGTCGAATGTATATTCATTAATTGAAAAAGCGGAAGATCCAGTTAAGATGACGGATCAATATTTACGCGATATGCAAGCGGATGTACAAGAAGCTGAGAAAAGTGTAGCAGCTCAAATCGCGCTTGAGAAGAAATTCAAAATATTATTTGAAGAGCAAGAAGCACTTGTGAAAAAACGTGAAGAGCAAGCTCATATGGCTGTTCAAGCTAATAACTTAGATCTTGCGCGCCGTGCACTAGAAGAAAAACAAAATGCGGAGCAAAAGATGAATGAGTATAAAGCAAGCTATGAGCAAAATAAAGCTGCTGCTGATAACCTGCGCCTAAAGCTAGAAGAAATGCGTAAGCAATTAAATGAGCTGAAAAATAAACGTGAGACACTTGTAGCGCGTGTAAATGCGGCGAAAGCACAAAAGAATATTAATCAGGCGATGTCTGGATTTGATTCAAACTCAGCAAAAGCTGGTTTAAGCCGTATGGAAGAGAAAGCTCTTCAATTAGAGGCTGAAGCAGAAGCAAGCGGTGAAGTTTATAAGAAAGAAAAATCATTAGATGATGAATTCGCAAGCTTAAACAAAAATTCTGCTGTTGACGATGAATTAGCTCGTATTATGAAGCAGTATGAGAAATAATATAGAATAAAGACAAATGAACCGACATGTCTAAATATATTCATGTCGGTTTTCTATTATATTTAGAGGAGGTTTTGCAATGACATGGATGAATGTAGTTGCCATGCTTGTATGGACTGGAGCGAGTGCAGTACTTTTATTTGCAATTATGTGGGTTGATTCAATTTTTACAAAATACAATGATTTAAAAGAAATTAAACATGGAAATACAGCTGTAACAACTCGTTTTATTATGAAATTATTTGCACAAGGGTACATTTTATCCCAATCAATTACGAAAGCAAATGACTTATGGCAGGCACTTCTTGCTTCAGCAGTTTCTTTCGTTATTTTATTAGTGGTAGAAATGTTTATCGAATTTGTATTAAAGAAAATGTCTGGTCTTGATTTAGAAGAAGGTACGAAAGAAGGTAGCGTTGCACATGCGATGTTAGCCGGATCATTACATATTGTTGGTGCACTAATTTTAGGTGCTTGTTTATAAAGAGAAAAGGAGGGATAGATCATGAGTTTATTTAAACGAATTAAAAATATAATGAAAAGCCCAGAGCCACCGAAGCCGGAAAAGAGTCTTTTAACGTTAGCTCCTGGCGATATGATTGAAGTGTCATTAGTTATGTATGAATTAATTGGGAAAACGAGTATGCATTCGCGTAAGGAAATTGTTTTGACATTGCAAGATGGAAAAGACATTCGTTATTTAAAAATTGAAGATCGTGAAAATACGTATTACAAATTATATACACCAATTGATGGTCGCTTAGATTCAATTGATGAAATTCCGACGACAATTGAAATGGATGATACCGAGTACCATATGGAAGAACAATATAACGGACGTGTTGTTGTTATGGGAAAAACTCCATTCTCAGCTTCAGAAGAACAGTACGTATGGGAATTCCAATCAGACAATCGAAAATTATTGCGTATTGAATGGCAAAATGGTCGCACAATGATGTATGAGGGAGAAGCAATCATTCCTGCTGATGTACAAATTATAAGAGCAACGTAAGGGGCGTAATCATGTCAAACCGATTGTTTACCATGATTAAATCGTTTGTAATCCCTATACTTGCTATCGTTATATTACTTGTTGTTGCTGGTTATGCCTTATCAGGTTGTCAAGGCGGGCAGACAAAGTCGATTCAAGACCGTTATCCACTTGAATCTGTTGCCAAGGAAGGTAAACAAGAATCTTACGTGTATAGGGCCGCCAATCGGTCAGTTCCTGAAGTAGCGAAGGAACTCATTAACGAAAGAGAACCGAAGCAAGCATCTAAAGAAGACGAAAATCAAATGTTCCTCGTTTATTCTGATAAGATTTATAACCTGCAAAAGGATAAAGAGAAACCATCTGATACGTTAATTGAAATAAGTAATAAAGAATTTGTCCGTCAAAATTACCAACCGTCCTTCTTGCAAGGATATATTATGGGTAGCATATTAAACGATATATTCGGTTCAAAAAGATCATCATCCGGTGATTACCGAGGATATAATGACAGACAAAATCATCAACCAGTTATTCCAGAAAGACCACCTACGAAAGAAGAAAAGAAAACCCCACCTCCAATTACGAAGGAAGGGAAAGGATCTATCATTAAGCGAGGCGATAATGTAGATTCGAAACCATCAGTAGGTGATAAGGGAAGTATTACTGAAAAAGGAAGTAATACGACGCCCCCACCTTCTACTGGAAGCAAGGGGAAAATTACGAAAACACCAGGCGGTTCAAGCGGATCAGATGTGAAGCCAAAATCATCTATTAAAACGCCGCCAAGGAATACATCTCCTCCGAAAACGAGGGTCGGTGGTTCAGGAAAGATTACGAAGAGAAGATAGTGTAGAGACCGAAAAGTGTAAATTGCTTTTTGGTCTTTTTTTGTTATGGGAATTAATCCCTTTCAGTTGGTACGATTTAGGCATAAGGGGGAAGTAAAAATATATCAGCGATTATTGGAATATATCGACCACAACTCAAAATATATCAGCGATTATTGAAATATATCGACTTACCGACAAAAACTAACAACGATAGCAACTTAATAATAAAAAGAGGGTGTGCCAAAATTTTGGCACACCCTCTTTTATATAACGATTAATGAATATCACGTTTCTTGAAATTACCGCCTTTTACTTCTGCTACGTCATAAACTGTAATAAAGGCGTGTGGATCGATTTCATTAATAAGTTCTTTCATTTTACTTTCTTCTAAACGGTTAATTACGCAAGAAATTTCTTTGAATTTCTCTCTTGAATAACCACCGTATACTTCGTTATATGTTGCACTTCGGCCTAAACGATCGCGAATTGTTTCTACCATTAATTCAGGCTCTTTTGTAATAATTTTAAATGCTTTTGAACCACTTAAACCAACTTCAACGATATGAATCACTTTCGAAGCGATAAAGTAAGCAATTGCCGAAAGGATAGCTCCTTGAAGACCGAATACCGTTGATACGAAAATAAATACGAACATGTTTAAGAATAAAATAAGGTCACTCGTTCCAAATGGTAACTTACGAGAAAGCAATACAGCAAGCATATCGATTCCATCTAATGCCCCACCGTTACGTAATGCTAGTCCCATACCAAAACCGATGATAATACCACCAACAACTGTAACTAATAATGTATCGCCTTCAATAATAGCTGGTATTCCGTGCATGACAACGGTACCTACTGCTAATGAAGCAATTCCGATAATAGAATAAATCGCAAAGCTTTTACCGATTTGCTTATACCCTAACCAAACGAAAGGAATGTTAATAACTGCGATTAGAGCTCCTAATGGCAATCCAAATAATCTTGAACTAACGATACTTAAACCAGTCACACCACCGTCTGATACGTTATTTGGAATTAATACTGCTTCTAATCCGTACGCTGTGATAAATGCCCCAATAATAATCATCAAAGCTTTTGAAGCAATTTTTAGCTTATTGGGCTTGTTTTTGATAATTTTCTCCATATAATTTCCTCGTTTCAAACTAGTTTCTTATTTGTTACGTCATTCACACCTAAATTTTATTTTAACATTTAATTTGAAAAAATTCTCCTTTAATGGATGTATGCAGGGAATATTATCACCATATTATCTTTAAAATATTTTTGAAATCAGTATAAGAAATCCCATCCTTTCAAAGGATGGGATGCTATTAAGAAAATATAAAACTAAGTATTGATACGAATAAAGCGAAACCTAAAATAGTTCCACATATTTTCATATGGCGCTTACGTCCCATTACGACAATCGCAACATATTCGCGAATCATTGCGTTAGGCCAGTAATAAAATGCAGTTTTTGACCCGATTCCTTGGCTATTAAGACCAGCTTGTCTAGCGTATATGCCAGCGCGGAAAAGGTGGAAATTATTTGTGGTAAAAATACTTTTATATTTACCTTCAGGTTTTAAAGAATCCATAATTTCTTTAGAGAACAACATATTTTGATATGTGTTTACAGAGCGATTTTCTTGCACTGTATGTTCAAGAGGAATTCCTTTTTCAACAGCATAATTTTGCATTGCTTCTGCCTCTGGAAGACCTTCATCTGGACCTTGACCACCAGAGAAAATAATTGTTGGTGGTGTATTTACAGCTGCTTGTTTCCAATAGAAGTCGATAGCTTTATTAATGCGGCTTGCAAGTAATGGTGGTACTTTATCATTAATTAAGCCGCTACCAAGAACGATAATGAAATCTTGATTACGTCTTGGTCTGTTGAATTGGTATAAAAAATATGCGCTTAAGAAGTTAGATAAGTGTATAAAGAAATAGAAGCTTATAAGAGAAATAGCTGCAAAAATAGGCTCTAAATGCGATGAGACCAAACTTGCTGGGTTTATAATAGGGAGTAACATAAAGAATAACATCCCTAAAGCAGCAAGGAGTGTTAAACAGTTAGTGAACCGTCTTCCTTCTCGCTTCATTAAAATTCTAGCATTAAGAAATAGCCCAAACATTAAAGCAACAATACCGAAAGGAAGCATAATAAGAAGTGCTAAAATAGGTAAAATTATAATATAGCGTAGGACATCACTACTTGAATTTACAGATATAATCACACAAAAAAGAAGGAAAAAACAGACAAAGGAATTAAATAAAAAGCCGTTTATTATTTTTCGCGGATCTTTTAAATATGAGATAAGAAAAATAATAAATAATATAAGAGGAATAATTCCGAAATACATCATAAATATAGTACACCTCAATTTGTATAAGAATTTGACATACCTTTTATATTACATGATTTTATAAGTGAAAATGAAAGAAAAAGGATTTTGAATTTTCTCAATAAAATATATGGATACATATGTTACAATATATTCAAAGCGATATATTAAAAGTAAAATGGTTGAAAAGGCACTCAATAGAGTGCTTTTTCTTTTTGTATGCAATTGTGCATATTATATTTTTTTCAAATGAAGAGGATTACAATATAATTTGTAGACAGACTTTATAAAGCAGAATTTAATACAAACATTTCCCTCTACTTTTTGTATCTAACAATCGTATAACAATAAATAATTCTGTTTTATAGTGTCTGTTTTTGAAAGGTGTCTTTTTTGAAGGCACCTTTTTTTATTAGTATAGATAGTTTTCACTGTTAGCATAGTGTAAACTATCTATACTAAACATTAGCAATCTTCCGTATAAATATTATCAATTTACTATATATTCCAGTTGTGTTAACCTACATATGAAAGGCTTTCTTTTTCAAAATATTACCCCTAATAAAATTTTGAAGAAGTCAACTGTCTCCAAACTTGTCTTTATGCTTAAAGAAAAAGCACTCAAATTGAGTGCTTTTTCTTATTGAAACATGCTATTTTTCTAGGCGATTTTCATAAAATAAAAGTAAAGAAATGAAAGTGGGTGACAAAATGCCGGCAGTTGTGGAAGGTGTTATTATTGAAAACTGCAATGGAACAATTAATGTAGGGGATAAATATAACGTACAGCCGATTGAAAAGACGAAAGCTTATAATGGATCGGGATCATCAAATACAGGAATGAAAGTACAAACGTTTAGCGGGATTAGTACGGCGGATGTAAGGGATAATGATGCGTATGATCAAGTTATTCAATCAACGTTATAATTTTAAAATGCAAAATTGCATAAAGTAACATGTTTGTTGTATGTTACACTCTAGCTGTGAGCTGTTAATGATTCTTCTGTATTATAGTTGTTAGATTAGAAATATAACATCTTATCGAAAATCATACGTACAAAAAAAGACACTTCAAACGAAGTGTCTTTTTTTACCTTAGTGATACCCTTTAGCAGAGTCTTTATGAATTTTATTTTTAAAAATACTGTAGCTCCAAAGCTGATATCCAATAACGATTGGTACCATGACCATTGCAACGAAGAACATAATTTTTAAGTTTAATTGACTACCAGCTGCGTTGTATAACGTTGTACTGTATGCATCGTTAATACGAGATGGTAACATTCTTGGGAACATACCTGCAAAGCCAGTTGTCATAAACATTGCGATTGTTAGGCAAACGAATGTGAATGCAAGGCCAATTTTATGTTTGTACACCATAATAAGTGCGAGTACACTCATTAGCATTGCAAGTACTGGAAGAATGAATAGTACCGGATATTCCGTAAAGTTTTGGAATAAGTTTGTCCGATTAGCAGTTGCTACATAGAAGATAGCTAAAATAATAGCAGCTGCCATTGAAAATGGTCTTGCGATTTTATAAGCACGATCAGATACTTCACCAGTCGTTTTAATCATGACCCAAAGGGCACCGGATACGACAAATATAGCAGTGAAGAAAAGACCACCTAATATACCGTAATGGTTTAGTAAGCTAAGTAAATTTCCTTCATAGCCATTTTTTCCGATTTGTAGTCCGTAATAAAGATTAGCGAACGTAACACCGAATAAGAAGGCGATTAGGAAACTGCCAATTGCAAATGCCCATTTACAAGTTTTTTGCCAAATTGGTGAATCATCTTTATGCATGAATTCCAGTCCAGCGGCACGAGCAAATAGTGCAAGTAATACTAAGAATAACGGTGTATATAAATAACTAAACATATTAGCATATGTGACTGGGAAGGCAGCAAATGTTGCGCCACCAGCTGTAATTAACCATACTTCATTACCGCCCCAGAACGGGCCAATTGCTTCTTGTAATTGATTTCGTTCTTGTCGATCTTTCGTAACGAAAGGAAAAATCATTCCGTTACCAAGTGCATACCCGTCAAGAATGAAGTAAACTGTCCAAATCACGCCCCATAAACCGAACCAGATGATTGCAAGCATATCATGAGACATGAGCTACACCTCCCTCAGTAGCAGGTTCTTCTAATGCGGCAGGTCCTTTTTTCGCGAACTTCAGCATTAAGTATACGTCTGCGATTAAAAGTAAAGTGTAGAATAAAATTAAACTAATTAATGAGAACCAAATTTGCGGGACAGATATAGGTGATACAGATTCTGCTGTACGCATTAGTTTATATACTGTCCATGGTTGACGACCTACTTCAGCGACAATCCATCCTGCGTTAATTGCGATATAAGGAAGTAAGACAGACCATATTGTAATTTTCAAATAACGTTTTGAGTTTTCTAGTTTTCCTTTTCGGTTTAAATAGAAGCCATACCAAGTTAATGCCATAAAGAACATGCCGAGTGCAACCATTAAGCGGAAGCTATAATACACGAGGTTAACATTTGGACGTTCATCTTTCGGAATATCTTTTAAACCAACAATTTCGCCATTAAATGAATTTGTGTAGAAGAAGCTTCCGAGTTTTGGAATCGTAAGGAATTCAAAGTTCTTCTCATTTTTTACATCAGGAATTTGAACAATTGAGAAACCTTGTCCTTTTCCAGTTTCCCAAACTGCTTCCATCGCAGCACCTTTTGCGGGTTGATATTTAGCTGCTGATACACCAGATTGATGTCCCATAAACGGTGTAATTGTTGCGGCGAATAAGCCTAACATTAAACCAAACTTAAATGATTTTTTGAAGAATTCTACTTCATTTTTACGTAATAAGTGATAAGCACTAATTGCCATAACGAAGAAAGCACCTACGATATAACAACCAACTACAGTATGGAAGAACATGTTCCAAGCGTATGGATTCGTAACGAGTGCCCAGAAATCATTTAATTCAGCGCGGCCGTTACGCACGACGTATCCAACAGGGTTTTGCATAAAGCCGTTTGCTGTAATAATCCAAAGGGCGGAAATGTTTGTTCCAAGTGCAACCATCCACATACAGAAGGCACGAAACTTTGGTGAAATTTTGTCTTTACCGAATAACCATATTCCCATGAAAGTAGATTCTAAGAAGAAGGCAACAAGTGCTTCGATTGCGAGAGGGGATCCGAAAATGTCTCCCATATATTTGGAGTACTCAGACCAGTTTGTTCCAAATTGGAATTCCATCGTAATCCCGGTTATAATCCCCATTACGAAGTTAATTGTAAATAATTTACCCCAAAAATTTGCCATTTTACGGTATGTTGGATTCAATGTGCGGGCGTATTGAGTTTCCATACATGCTACTAAAATGACAAGTCCGATTGTCAAAGGTACAAATAAAAAGTGATAAAAAATAGTAATTGCAAATTGAAAACGACTCAGTAACAGAACGTCGGACATAATAAATATTCACTCCTTTTTTACATTATCTACAATCAGTTTATAGTGAAAATACGTTTAAAGTATGTGAAACTTGTTACAAAGATGTGTGTATATTTTGAAAGAATTATGTCGATTATCTGAAAATATCTTATTTTTACTATAAAGCGATATCCTTTTTGAGTTTTTCATATTTTGGTACACTATTTATGTAGTGTAAACGAGAGAAAAGAGGGTCCTTTACTATGAAGTCATTAGAAGAGATTTTGCAGTACAATGAGAAATTTGTTGAAGAGAAAAAATATGAAGAGTTTGTAGCGGGGAAATTTCCAAACAAAAAAATGGTAATTATTTCTTGTATGGATACACGACTTGTTGAACTATTACCGAAAGCGATGAATATGCGTAACGGTGATGTGAAAATTATTAAAGTAGCAGGCGCTGTTATTTCACATCCATTTGGAAGTATTATGCGTAGTATTTTAGTCGCTGTATACGAACTTGGCGCTGATGAAGTATGTGTAGTTGGTCACCATGATTGTGGTATGGCAAAAATTCAAGCAAGCAGTACGATTGAGAGAATGAAAGAACGCGGTATAACAGAAGAGAAATTAGATATGCTTCGTTATTCTGGAATCGATTTAGAACAATTCTTGCGCGGTTTCTCTAGTGTGGAAGAAAGTGTAGAACATAGCGTATCAGTACTTCGCAACCACCCATTACTTCCGGAAGAAGTACCTGTTCACGGTCTTGTTATAGATCCTGATACAGGAAAATTAGATTTAGTTGTGAATGGTTACGACAATTAAGAATTTACTTTGTCATCCTTTTTATCTGGGACAGGATCAAATCCTCCCGGGTGGAAAGGGTGACATTTTAATATACGCTTACAAGTAAGCCAAAAGCCTTTGAGTGCACCATGTTTTTGAAACGCCTCTAATCCGTAATGAGAACAAGTTGGATAAAAACGACATGTTGGTGGCGTCATCGGAGAAATGAACTTTTGATAAAAGCGTATAATCCCAATAAAAATCTGTTTCATAACGGTCTCCTTTTCAGCATATTCTTAAAGTATTATAGCACGACTGTACATAATACTTTACTAATGTGCATTTCCGTTATATCATATTGGATATAACGGAATTAAATTAAAAGCGGGAGAGATGTTGTATGCCATCAGTAGAAAGCTTTGAATTAGATCATACGATTGTAAAGGCACCTTATGTAAGACATTGCGGAGTTCACAATGTAGGTAGTGACGGTATTGTAAATAAATTCGATATTCGTTTCTGCCAACCGAATAAACAAGCAATGAAACCAGATGTTATTCATACGTTAGAGCATTTATTAGCATTTAATTTACGTAAATATATTGATCGTTATCCGCACTTTGATATTATCGATATTTCACCGATGGGCTGCCAAACAGGATATTATCTTGTAGTAAGCGGAACACCGACAGTACGAGAAATCATTGATTTATTAGAACTAACATTAAAAGATGCGGTTCAAATTACAGAAATTCCGGCTGCAAATGAAACGCAATGTGGTCAAGCGAAGCTTCACGACTTAGAAGGAGCACAACGCTTAATGAACTTCTGGTTAAGCCAAGATAAAGATGAACTTGAGAAAGTTTTTGGATAAAAAGAAAAACTGCCTGTGAAAGGGCAGTTTTTTATTTTATTAAGAGCGAACATGTTCTTTTTTTATGAAAGTATACTAGACACTCCAACATATAAAACAAAGGCAGAACAGAGAAAATAAACAAATGCTTTCGTTTTTTGCTGCTTCTTTATTTCATCGATTCCAAAAAGGATACACATAATACTTAAAAGGATAGACACGTAAGGTAAAAGAATAGTGAAGTTTGCAAAGAAGCTAAATAGGGCGAGAGAAAGAGCGATAGTGGCGATTATAATTTGAATGTTTTTTAACATGGAATCCCCCTTAAGTAGAAAGAAATAGTTACTGAGAGAAAATAATTATAAATGCTAAATTGGTCAAAATTTCATTCTACATATAACGAAAGTAGTTTGATATTAAAAAGAAGAATATGAGACTGGAAACGAAAAAATACGGGATACTCATTGATTTTCGTCCGGATTTCAATTCATTAATTCCTAGAAGAATAAAGAAACAACTGAGAATAAATTGTACGTATGGGAGAAGTGAAAAATTATCGGTAACATGGATATAAGTGCTTAGAATGAGTAAGAGAAGCATGAGAAATGCTAAAAAACTCCGTAATATAGTTAGAGTTAGCATTGTATAGCCTCCTTTAGACCATTTACTAGAATATTTCTGTGAAACCAATAAATAAAGCAGCGGCCCCTGCTAGTAGAGCGAGCAGACTACCTCCTGTTTGTCGTTTTAATATTTCCTCTAAACTTATGGTGAGGGCCATACCTCCTAAAAAGATGAACATATAAGGCATTATTTCTCTACTACCAGTAAAAAATCCATAGATTGCTATAGATAAGGCAATAAGTGATAAAGTAATCCGACCCCCTTTTAGCATAAAAGACCTCCTCTATTTTATGTAGGTAATAATGAGAACTATCCAAATGAAAGCACCGGCAATAATACAAATAAATCCAGTTGCTGCCTCCTTTTTCTTTATTTGTTCAAATGCGATGAGAAACATTAAAGCCCCTAATAGAAATTGTGAAAGAGGTAAAAAATTATTTTGACCTGTATATAATCCAATTGCCGACATAACGATCACAGTGAGTGCTACTATGATGCGAAGTATACGAAGCATATTAGGAATTCTCCTTATTCTTTTTTGTATAAGGATTGTCTTCTAGTTTATCGACGGAATGTTTATAAGCATAGCCTTTATTAATTGTCATGATGGAGAGTACGAGGATGATTAGGACGATGATAATACCGATAATTAATATTTTGAACATAAAATCCCTCCTTTTCTTTATTTTACATAATTTTGTAATTGATGAAAACAATAGAAAATAAAAGGATGAAAGAAGGGTGTTACATGGAGACGAAAAAAACATATTATATATCAATAGGAAATGGTCAAATTTCACAAGTGAAGACGGCGGATACGTATAATTTTGAGATTTCCGCAAATGATGAGGAAATTACGGAATTAAGAGAGCACTTTGATCAAGCATATGTAGAAGATTTAGGGTCATTTGTACGCTCCCACGTTCCATTTGTTGAGTATCATCACGATTCAAATAATGACCGATATGATGAACAACTACAAAAAGCATATAAAATGATTTACGATTTAGGAAATCATGAGACGAAAGAATTAGTCGCGCAAATGGGAATAATCAATGGATTGTAATTGGATAATATTATGCAGAAAAGCGAGAATATGCTACAATTTGTGGTAGGAAAAACTTGTAACCATCAATAGGGGAGTAATGGCATGTACAAATTTAAAGATTATTACCACAACACTGTACAATTATCGTTTGAACGTTATCCATTTTCTCCTGAGCCAAAGCATGTTTGGGTTGTATGCCGGTACGGGGATCAATGGTTATTAACGCATCATTTACGTCGCGGTCTTGAATTTCCAGGTGGTAAAGTAGAACTAGGGGAAACACCGGAAGAAGCGGCAGTTCGAGAGGTTCATGAAGAAACCGGCGGCATAGTTTCTGATTTAACTTACTTAGGACAATACAAAGTATCTGGAAAAGACAAAATAATCATTAAAAACATTTATTTTGCAACAATTAGTGCGGTAGAAGAACATACGCATTACGAAGAAACGAAAGGGTCTGTTTTATTAAAAGACATTCCTGACAACATTAAAACGAATAGAAAATTTAGCTTTATAATGCGCGATGACGTATTAGCGCGTACGATGAAACATATAGAAGAAATCGGCTGTTTTACGAAGTAAAGTAGCCGGTTTCTTTTTTTGTATGTAAGAATAAATGTAAATATATCTTTACATTTATTTTGGGTATATTATACAATTTTGTAAAGATATATTTACATTTTAGGAGGGGAAGATGGATAAAAGAAAAGAAACGACTGTTACTGTTTCGATGGTTAAATTAAACTTTTCTTTATTTTTTATAATAATTGCTTTGTCGTTTGGAATTGGTTATTTGCATATATTTCTTTCAGGTGGGGTTCAAGTTGAAGTTACATTATTAACGATGTTTCTTTTTATTATCGCAATGATTGTTCTCGTTTGTATTCATGAGGCGATACATTTAATTGGCTTTCGCTATATCGGAGGTGTTCCGTGGAGTGAACTAAAATGGGGCGTTAATTGGAAATTAGGTGTTGCATATGCTCATTCTAAACAGGCGGTTACAGTAAAGCAAATGAAGAAAGTGTTAATGCTTCCGTTTTTACCAACTGGAATTTTGCCAATTGTATTGGGATTAGCTATGAATCTGGAGCCACTCTCATTTTTAGGAATTCTACTAACAGGAGGTTGTATCGGTGACATTGCCGTATATCAAAAAGTTTCAAAGTTTCCAGATGATGCGCTAGTAAAAGATCATCCGAGTAAACCTCAGTTTACAGTGTATGAATAATAAGAGGAGGCGTTTGGTCATCTCCCTGTCAAGTAGACAGAAATAAAAAGAGTATTATGCCACGGCCTTTTCCCGATATTCTATCGGGGAAAGGCCGTGAAGTTTTTCTTGGAATCTTTCTGTATTATAAAACTGAATATATTCTTGAATTGCTCGGTAGGCCATTTCATATGTTTTTGGGCACACTAAATACAACTTCTCTGTTTTTAAATGTGAGAAGAATGATTCGATACACGCATTATCAAAACAGTTTCCACGTCTAGAATGACTACCGACAAATCCTAATTTCTCTAACTGTTTTGCGTAGGATTTAGATGTATATTGAAACCCTTGATCTGAATGGAAAAGGGGCTTAGTAGTTAATGACTTCCCTTCTAATTGACGTAATGTAGTTAAAACCAAATCTAAATCATTTCTTGAAGATAGCTTCCAGGCAACAATTTCATTGTTGTATAAATCTAACACAGCTGACAAATAGGCAAATTGTTCTCCGATTCGTACATAAGTAATATCTGTTACGAATTTTTGATTTTGCTTTTCAGCTTGAAACTCTCGATTCAAATGATTTTTAAATACCACAGATGTTTTTCTTCCATAAAACGGACGTTTTTTTCGAATGATAGATTGAATACCCAGCTCTCTCATAAGACGACGAACACGTTTATGATTCATTACCATTCCTTCTCGAGCCAAAGCACGAGTCATACGTTTATACCCATAGTAAGGGTGCTGACGATGAATAGATAAAATATGTTCTTTATGCCACATATCCCTTTTCTGACGTAAACGCTGCACGTTATGATATTTCCGCCATTTATAGTAGCCAGCCTTAGAAACTTCCGCGATTTGAAGCAACCATCGGAGTGGATAGGCTTGGCGTAATGAATCGATAAGAGAAAATCGTTCTTTCTTTAGGACCATTCCTTCCCGTGTAGATTTGGATTGCGCTTTTTTAAATACTCAACCTGTGCCTTCAAATAAGCATTTTCTTCTTCTAGACTATTAAAATTCTTTCGATTCCAGACATCACGTTGATCATCAAAGGACTCCCCTTGTTGCGCACGTTTTACCCACTCAATAATCTGGGCATCGCTCTTCACACCGAGTTGTTCACGAATTTCTCGCAATGATTTTCTCTCTTCTAATCGAAGACGAACTGCTTCTCGCTTTAGTTCTTCTGTATATTTTTGAAATGATTGTCCTTTTCTTGCCATAAAAAAATCCCCTCCAGATAAAACAGTATTGAGTCCATCATATCAGATGGACTCTTTTTTTACTGTCTACCTATAGGGGATAATACCAGTTTGTGAAAAACGCCTCCTCTTATTATTGTTACTTTTGGTTGGTGAATTGATATATTGTGAAAATCGCTGATATAATTTATTTGTTATTATTGTGTTGATACCTCCACCTCTAAAAACGAAAGCACCTCCAACAAATCATCTACGATACGTGAATGCTTAAAATTCCCCCAAAACGAATCTTTTTTCCAAACACCAAGAATCCCTACTTGTTCAGAACCAAGCACATCGTTTTCTGGATGATCTCCAACATAAAGACATTCTTCTGCCTTCACATCTAGTCTTTGCAAAGCACGTTCGAAAATTTCAGGATGAGGTTTTTTAATTCCTTCAGCTTCTGAAACGAGAATGGTGTTTGTATACGTATGTATATGTAGTGCTCGAAGGTTGCTCATCTGAAATTCAGTAAAACCATTTGTAATAATACCAATTTTAATGTTTCGCTGTTTTAACTGTTGAAGTAGTTCATGCGTGTTTTTGAAAGGAATACAATGATGTTGGAAGTTTGTAATATAGTCGTGTAGTAGTTGTTCTTGCGTTAAAGTAGTAATGTTGTATTCGGAAAGGAGAGTAGCATATACTTTATCCTTCCACGTATAGCCATTATTATCGAGTTCAAGAAATCGAGAACAATACTTTGATTTCTCTATGCTCTTCAAATGTGAGGCGAAGCGATTATATTGCTCACAAATAAATTGTTCTAAAGATTGGCGCCGATCTAATAGTGTTCCATCTAAGTCGAATAAGATTGCACGAATCATGGGAAGCCTCCTTGCAGTTTTTATAATTAATTATCGCATATTCGTAAAAAAATGATTATGATATTTTGTAGAATGGAATAATGGGGGATTGTATGAAGAAACTGTATGGCAAGTTAGTGTGTTGTATTATAGCAAGCAGTTTAGTTGCAGGATGCGAGAGTGCTATCGAGGTTACGAATGAAAAAGAAATTTGTAAAACAGAAGAAGAGTGCACGCAAATAGGAGATAAAACATTACAAAAAGTATATAAAAAGATAGAGGGACTTTCAGAACTTGAAAAAGTAGAGGATTATGACATAGAAGAGTATGAAAGTTTGAATATGAAAGAGGCGGAACAGAAAAAAGAAGAGGATGACAATTACTTCTTTTTAGCTTCTTATTATATCGATGATGATGAAATTGTAGATCCTTATTTTGAGAAATTGGATCGTAAGAGATTGAATAAAGTTTTTGCAGATGACAAAGTAGCAAAAGATGATTTGTTAAGCCAGCGGCAAGATAGAGAGTATCATGAAACGTTATGGGACATGTATCGCACTCTCATTCCAGTGAAATATCGTGAGAATATAACAGGGTTGGATTTAATAACGGATGGTTATGACGGCGTTGTTGCCCATGTCATGCCAAGTATGGATGACCCGAGAGATTGGTTGCTTAGTTTAGACGTGCTCGATTCTGGGGTGAATATAGATGAAGTGATGAAAACATTAATTCATGAAACGGCTCACGTATTAACGATTGGGCATAAACAAGTACCAGTGGATAGGAAATATTTAGAGGCGTTTGATGAAGAGAAAGACATTTCATCATATCGAAATAAATGTAACACGGTGTTCTTGAAAAATGGATGTGCGAGAAAAACTTCGTATATTAACCAATTTTATAATGAATTTTGGAAACCAATTGAGCAAGAGTGGACAGAAAAGAAAGTAGAAGAAAGTGAAGAGGCACAAATTGAATTTTATAAAGAAAAGCATGATGATTTTGTATCGCTGTATGGAACAACAAATGTAACGGAGGATATCGCAGATACATTTACAGCGTTCATTTTACAAGATTCAAAAAAGGTGAAAGAAGGAACAGAGTTAAAATATAAAAAAATTGCTTTCTTCTATCAGTTCCCTGAGCTTGTAAAAATGAGAGCGGAAGTGCTGTCGGGATTATATGATGTTTCAAAAACGATAGAACAACAAAGTGGAGACTAATGTGAGGTATGCTTTCGATATAGTTTCGTTAAAGAAAAGCGTGAAGAATTTTTAATTCTTTGCGTTTTTTTATGTTGATAAAATTGAAAATTCTGTATTTTTATTAAAAAGAAGAAGGAACTTGCGGTATAAAATAGAATTAGTATAAAAATGTCACAATTTAGACACAATTATAATGCGCGTGTTGTAGGGACTATAAGTTTACTCTCGAGGAGGTAATGAAACGTATGAAAACGATTCTTGCTGTTGCTGGTCTCATTTGGGTAATGTCTCACGGTTTTCCGATTTTTGAAGGGGAGCAAATTCGTAGTGCTTTGAATGAAAAGTTTAATGATTATCATGTGATAGATCGAAAAGATAATGTCGTTACAGTACGTGTGAAAGACTGTTTCCATACAGTTACGGTTGCGGATGGAAACATTACAAATGAAACGAAAATGTGTGATAAAAGGTAAAAGAAAGAAGCTGACTATAGCGCACTGTTTTGAGTCAGCTTCTTTTTCTTTTTCCAATTAGAATTTTTTCAAATGCCTCAACAAATACATACATAAGAGTTGCAAGAACACATGTGAGTAGTACGCTAAGTAAGACGAGTGTGAAGTTAAAGACTTGGAATCCGTAGCTAATTAAGTAGCCAAGTCCTTGTTTGGAAACGAGAAGTTCTCCGAAAATAACACCGACCCAGGATAAACCAACATTTACTTTTAACGTTGAGATAATTGCTGGAAAGGATGCAGGGAGAACGACTTGCTTATAACATTGCCATTTATTTGCGCCAAATGTGTCCATCACTTTTATATAGTTAGAATCGACTTCTTGAAATGCACTGTAAATAACGAGAATGGTAATGATGATGGAAATGATTACTCCCATTGCGATAGAAGATGAAATGTTTGGACCGAAAATAACGATGATGATTGGACCGAGTGCAACTTTTGGCATTGCATTTAGGACGACGAGGTAAGGATCAAGTACGCGGGCTAGAAGTGGCATCCACCAAAGAAATGTGGCAATAATAGCACCGAGTACCGTTCCGAGAATGAAGCCTACTCCTGTTTCCAGCAATGTCGTCCATATGTGGACCCAAAGTGAACCGTCGATCCATTTCGTTAAGAAGAGATCCCAAATACTCGAAGGAGAACTAAAGAGTAAAGGATCGATCCATTCTTTTTTGCTAGCTATTTCCCATAGTGCAAAGAAAAGAATAAGTAGTAAAAGCTGTAATGAGCGAGCAATCCAAGCACGCCTGCGTTCTTTCTTTCGAAATTGTTCATGTAGTTGTTTTATATTATCCAAGTCGTTCCAGCTCCTTCCATATATCTTGAAAGAGGGCTGGGAAATCGTAGTGATGGCGTGCTTCTAACGGTGATAAAGAACGGATACTTTCCGGGACGATAAAGGTTTTTGCGATTTTTCCAGGATTCGCTTGCAGTAAATAAATACGATCACTCATCGCAATCGCCTCTTCAATATCGTGAGTAACAAGTAGTGATGTTTTCTTATATTTATTTAGTAAGTTGAAAACGAGTTCTTCTAGTTTTAATTTCGTTTGATAATCGAGTGCGGAGAATGGTTCATCTAGTAATAAAATTTTCGGATCAGTTGCTAACGTTCGAACGAGAGCAGCACGTTGACGCATACCGCCGGATAGTTCACGAGGATATTGTCCTTCTACCCCATGTAGACCGACTTGTTTTAAAAGATTTAAAGTATGTTCTTTCATCTGTTCATCATAAATCTTTCGAATATGAAGTCCAAGCATAATATTTTCTTCAATTGTTTTCCACGGGAATAAGTAATCTTGCTGCAACATATATCCCATAGATGAAGTTTTCGTTGTAATTGGTTCACCATCTAAAAAGACGATACCATCAATTGGATCAAGTAGTCCAGCAATGATTGAGAGGAGCGTTGTTTTACCGCAACCACTTGGGCCGAGTATAGAAATAAATTCGCCTTCTTCCACTTGTAAGCTCATATCTTCGAGAATAAGTTTGGCATTCTCTTTTGCGAAAAAACAGTGAGAAACGTTACGTATTTGTAAAAAACTCATACACTTCGCCTCTATTTCTTAATAACGCTTTCGGCAATTTTTGTATTGACGAGCGCTTCATGTGGGACTTCTTTTTGTAATTCACCAGCATCTTTCATAATCGTTTGGAGCTGTTTCCATTCTTCCGCATCTAGTAGTGGATTTGTCGCATAAGAATGTTGTTTTTTATACCGTTCAATTACTTTTACTGTAATGTCTTTCGAAGTGTCTTTAAATAGCGGAGAAACAGCATCAGCAATCTCTTCTGGACTATGTGTATCAACCCATTGCTGTGCTTTATAGAGCGCACGTGTGAACTTTTCAGCAGCAGCTTTATCTTTCTTTAAGAAACTTTCTTTTGCCATGAACGTTGTATAAGGAACAGTACCAGATTCATTTCCGAATGAAGCGACGATATAACCTTTACCTTCTTTTTCGAATATGCTTGCAGTCGGTTCAAAGAGCTGCACAAACTCTCCTGTACCAGATGCAAAGGCATTTGCAATATTAGCAAATTCGATATTTTGAATTAAGTTCGTATCTTTCCGAGGATCAATGCCATTTTTCTTTAAAACGTATTCCCCAACCATTTGCGGCATGCCGCCTTTACGCTGTCCTAAAAATGTAACACCTTTTACGTCATTCCAATTAAAAGAGTCTAGTTTTTTACGTGAAACTAAAAATGTCCCATCTGTTTGTGTAAGCTGTGCAAAGTTAATGACAGGGTCTTTCGCTCCTTGTTGATGAACGTAAATAGACGTTTCAGAACCGACGAGAGCAATATCAATTCCGCCAGATAATAGGGCGGTCATCGTTTTATCGCCACCAGCTGTTGTTTGTAGGTCAATATTTAGTCCTTCATCTTTAAAAAATCCTTTTTCAATCCCGACATATAATGGGGCATAGAAGAGAGAATGGGTAACTTCGCCAACGCGAATGTTTTGAGTTTGTTCTTTCGTACTTTCTTTTTTACTACTACAAGCAGCAAAAGTAAAAACAGCTAGTAACATGATGCAAAAAATCGCGATTAATTTTTTCACTATATAACACCTCCTAGAAGTCACTCTACAAGCATGATATGTAGGTAAGTGCCCATATGTGAGTGTAGATAGCAGGAATTTTTTGGGTGGTAAAGAAGTACAAATATAAGGGGTGATAAAATGGAGTACGAATACGATGATAGCGTACATTTACATCTTGATTATTTCGGGACAGAATGTGATATGGAATCGATCGCTTATAAGAGGAAGAATGAAGACGTATGGGATGTGTATTTTAATTTTGGAGTATACGGTATTCAGAAAGACGATGTAGAGTTAGGTAGGTTTATGGACGAATATGCCGGTTATTACGTTTTTTCTGTACATGCTCGCGATCTTAGTTGGGAATTTGGAAGTGCCCAGTTTGAAGAGTGGGTTTTGAAAAATCGGATAGTAGAAAAAACGCTACAAAAATAGGAGGAATTTTGTGATTGGATTTCTCATCTTATTATTTATTTTTGTGGCCGGATTTTTTATTATGCAAATGCTTATTTACCGATTTGCAAAGAAAAACATCCATAAATATACAAAAATAAAATGGTTTCATATGTGGCTACATATGAATATGAAAAAGGACCGAGATTAGATTTTTTTGATTTTGTAGTTATAGTGCTCGTATGTATCGTATGGAAAATATGGCTGCTTCCTTTTATATAATACACATACTAATCATTTTCTCTTTTCGTTATAGTAATAGTTGTAAAAAACTTGCATTTATACGTAAAACAGTGAGTGGTGTTGTGAAAGATATTTTGACAAATACAGACACACATACATACGGAATTAAAGTGTGATTACAGAATGGACAAATTGGCCGTGTGTAAAGTGTGGGGGAATAAGAAAGAGGTCGTCCAACGGTGGACGACCTCTTTCTTATTATGCTTGATTAGTGCGGAAGAATGGAAGCTTCTGCACAATGTGAATTAATCCGTATGCAAGAATTAAGCACATAAGAGGATTAATGAAAAATCCATAGCGATTAATTGCTAAGAATAAGTTTGAGAAGATAATGTAAATAATTGAACTTGCTACTAGCATCATAACGCGTTTATGTTTAAATGAATTTAGCATGAAGCAGAAGCTGCTCAAGAATGTACCGATGATAAACACTCTATGACATAGTTGCATAAAGTTGTGAATACGATATTGGTCTACAGCAGGAGCTGTTTTGAATAATTCAATTGTTTTACCGACAGTGAACCAAGAGAACCAATAAGTGAAGTCCGTCTTAAATCCGTTCTTAATTAATTCTTTTGCGTATGCACCTTTGTCATCTAAGCCTTTAGCTCTCATTTCATTTACTATATTTTCATATCCAATTTTATTAAATGGATCTGCACCGGCAATTAGTGGATCTGCACCTTGGGTTGAGAATAAAATAAATTGGTTGAGTGCTAAGTAGTTACGAACAACCCATGCGCCAATAATAAAGAAAGGTCCGATAAACCATAACAATCCGATTCGAATGGATTCTTTAAATCCATATGTAAATAACACAACAAGAACAGGAATGAGCATCATTGGAGCTGGATTTGGACGGAACATAAGTAAAATTGAAACGACAATTCCAAACCATATATGGAATTTCACTTTATTGTATTTCCATGCGAGAACAAATACATATACACATAACGCCAATAAGAATATGGATGGAACTTCTGTTAGCAATGTACGGAAGTATGTATAGTTACTTGGATAAATAGCATATAAAATACTTGCAACAATTCCATAAATGTTTTTTTCGAACAATTCTTTTCCTATTAAGAATACTAATAGCACTGTGCAAAGGTTCATGATCATGTTAATAACAGTTGCTACGTAATAGTAAGGAATTGATGTAATATCAGAAATAATCATAGCGCCAGCTAATAGTAATGGCTGACCTGGTGTAATATATGCATTTTTCCCTGGAACTTCACTAGGTTCTAAATACACATAACCAAATACACCATGTTTTAATAGTTGTTCAGCTGTTAACGAATAGTTAAAGGCATCATTTGCACCATATGTTACTTTGACTAACTCTCCATCTAATCCTGGCTGTTTTACTAAACAAAAAACGTGCAACAGGAAAGAAAGCGCCAAAATTGCATATACCGCTTTAGGCAAACTCTTAAACTTAGTAAGCAAAAATGAGCAACTCCTTTTTTATTAATTCTTTCGTATTTTTATGTGAAATCTTTAATAGTATTAAGGATTTCCAAAACATAGTTATTATATCATAAAGTGGAATGCTGAAATTAAGTTTTTCAAGAATGAGTAATTTGTATACCACAATTTAACTGTTGATTAAGGGAATATTAAGACAATACATTTATGGTAGAAGCAAGTATGCAGACGAAATATGTAATATATGTTATTTTAATAGAAATAGTTCTTTCGATGCGGGGGAAATTAAGACATAGAAACGAGGGAATGAATTGAAGTATGGTTCTACACTTTTTCATCTTCCAAAAAGAAATATATTAATTTCTAGCATTATAAGTAGTATGGTGACTTTATTAGTAATAACTATGCTGTTTATGATTTTAAAGGTTTTTAATTTAGACATGATGAAAGATCATTTAAATCAAAAGCTTGTTTTAAGTGTTATGATGATTTTCATATGGGGCATAACGTTTTATATTACGCATTTCAATAAAAAAGAGATGTCTATACTTAGAGCATCCCTGCGAGTGCATTTTATATTACTTTTATTAGCTCATACAGTAGCGTTATTTTATATTGTCATGCAAGTTAATATGAGTTTCATAGAGGCAATGAATTGGATTTACTTTTATAATATGCAGTTTATATTAAGTTTTGTAGTAATTTATGCAATATATATTCTTGTATATAATTTAATAGGTAAGGTTTTTCTAAGTATGGTTTTAACGAGCTGTACGTTAGTCATTTTATGTATTGTGAATTATTTGAAGCTTATTTTCAGAGGTGATCCGTTATATCCTTCTGATTTCACACAAATTACGCATATGCAATCTGTTATACCGATGGTGATGGACTATTTTAGTTGGAGTTATATTTTTGTCATTATCGTAAGTATCGTAGCTTGTATTGTAGCAGGGATATATATGAGAAGGTATATTCAAAATGTAAAGATTCATCTAGGAATAAGAGCCTTATTAGTAGTAGGATCTATTTTTGTTCTATATGCGTACGGTAATTTTGCGAATACATTTATGAATAAAGTATTTCAAAAATCAGGTGTAGATTTTGTTTTGTGGAATCAAAATGAGAACTATGCTTCAAATGGTTTTGTACTGGGGTTTATTAGCAATTTAGATACAACAGTTATGGAAAAACCAAAAAATTATTCTAAAGAAAATATGCTTCAAATAGCAAACGATATAAAAAAACAATATAGTGGAAATATAGGGAATCAAAAGAAAAAAGAGAAACCGAATATTATTTTTGTAATGAGTGAATCGTTTTGGGATCCGACGAAAGTAACCAACCTTTCTTTTAGTGAAGATCCTGTACCAAATTTGCATCATTATATAGAAAACTTTCCTGGGGGACAAACTATTTCTCCTACATTTGGGGGAAATACAGCGAACGTTGAATTTGAGGCATTAACAAGTTATTCAATGAGTTTGTTAAAGCCAGGTTCTATACCATATCAGCAGGTTATTACAAATAAGAAAGAAATTCCATCAATCCCTACGGCGTTGAAAAAAGAAGGGTATTACACAAGTGCAATTCATTCATTTGGTCGCACATTCTTTAAACGTGATGATGTATATAAGGTGTTAGGATTTGATAAGTTTAATGCAGAGGACACGATGAAAAATGTGGATATTGATGGAGATTATATTAGTGATTTAGCGATGAGTAAAGAGATAATTGCTGAGTTAGAGGAACAAAAACAGCCTACATTTATTCATGCAGTTACGATGCAAAATCATTTTCCATTTACAGAGGGCCGATTTGGTGAAAACCTAATAGAAATTAGCGGGCTAGAAAATGAAGAATCAAAGGGAGAATTAGAGACGTATACAGAAGGGTTAAGACGTTCAGATGAGGCACTTCAATATTTAATAGAGCAACTAGATAATTTAGATAGACCTACATTATTAGTATTCTTTGGAGATCATCTTCCATCACTAGGAACAAATAAATCTTTTTATAAAGAAAACGGGTATATAACGAATGAAAAAACACCGAGTGAACGTTTAGCGATGGCGCAAACGCCGCTATTAATGTATGCAAACTTTGATATGCCAAATGATAATTTAGGTTTAGTAAGCCCAATTCATTTTTCTAATCTTATTTTTGATTATGCAGGATTAAATAAATCCTTATTTTATCAATTTTTATCAGAACTTTACAAGGAAATACCAGTGCTTAGAGATGAATTAAAAGTTGATAAAAATGGAGAAGTAATCAATGATTTAACAAAGAAACAAAAAGAAATGTTAGAGCAATATAAAATGCTCCAATATGATTTACTCGTTGGAAATCAATATAGTACAGATATCCTCTTTAAATAAAAGAAACAAAAAGAACTTGTATAACGATACAAGTTCTTTTTTCATAGTATTTAACGGGGTAACCAGACAAGCTGGGTTTAGGGAGTATTACCTGTACATTTAGTATATATGAAAATGTAATCGTTTTATTTGTGTATTTGTGAGAAATATGTGAATTTTATGTTTTGTGAAAAAATCTATTATATTAACTTTCGTTCTTGTATTGCAGTTGTTATGCATGTAAAAATTTTATCAGTTCTTTATTTAATTCATCCGCTTGATCGATTGGTGAACCATGACCACTATTTGTAAGAGCATGTAACTGAGAATTTTTAATTCGTTGTTGCGTAAGCTCAGCACTTTTGTAAGGAATTAGTTGGTCGTGAACGCCGTGGAAGATTTTTGTTGGGACGTTAATTTTATTTAAATCTTTCGTTACATCTTCATTTGCAGCTGCTTGTAAAATTTTGATAAGGGCATAAGAAGCGGACTGCATACCGAGATAAGAAAACCATTCAAGGGTTGCAGCCCCTAAGTTTCTATTGAAAAAGGATAAAGATACGTCATTTAAAAATTTTGGTAAATTAGCATACATTTGATTAATGAGAGCATCTGCTTGTTCTTTCGGTACACCGTAAGGGGACTCTTGATTTTTAACGAAAGAGGGGGAGACAGCGTCAATTAATGCGAGCTTAGAAATGCGGCGCCCATGATAGCGAGACATATAGCGAATAGAAAGAGCACCACCAACTGAGAAACCGACTAATGTAGCGTTCTCTACTTGGAGTGCTTCTAGAACAATTGCGATATCATCGGCTAATCGATCATACGTGTAACCAGTCCATGGCTTATCAGATTGCCCATTCCCTCGTATATCCATGGCGATACAACGAAAGCCATGCTCTGGTAAAACATTGAGTTGATATTGATACATTTGATGATTTAAAGGCCATCCGTGAACGAAGAAAACAGTCTTACTACCTGGACCAGGATTAACGTCTTGCACAAAAATATGCACATCTTTCTCGACAGTAACAAACATAAAACTCCCCCTGTTCTATCAATAGGCTCCATTCTAAAAGCTTTGTTTTACTTTTTAGGCCGTCTATATAAAACATCCTCCATAATATACGTATTAATGATCATAGATTTTATGCTCTGTATATAGTCTAAATATATTGCATTTTTGGTACGATTTTCCTCAAATGTTCGATTTATCTTTGTTTGTCTATGAAAATCATTTATTATAATAAATGGTATTCTTTGAGATGTTATTTTGAAGGGGTGTTGAAGTGAAAGAAAGTTTTCTATCATATAAAGAAGAAGAAAGGAATGCAAAACTCCTTTTATGGGTGTTATATGTCATTGTTATTGTATATCAAATTTTCTATGCAATCGTATTAGAAGATAAATCAATAATGGATAAGGGATACAACATAATATGGCAAGTTATTTGCGGAGTAGCAATACTATGCGTGAATATATATTTACTGAAAAAAGAGAAGGCAAACCTTGTTAAATATGCATGGATATTTGCATACATAGGGATAGAAATCGCTAATATAGTTTCGTATATTTTTTATAATAAGGCGGCGTTTGATGCGACAAATATAATAGAAATTATTCTCATTTTCTTTGTACCCATATTTTTAAATAAAAAATTTTATGTGTTTTTGCTTTCCTCTATTGTAGGAAAATATTTAATTTATTTATTTGTATTAGAGGAAATAAAAGCATTTATGTTCCTTATTATGTGTACACTTATGTTAATAGTTGCATATATCATTTTAAATCGATTTTTACAATATCTTTCAGCCGTAAAGGAAAGTATTGCGATTGCTAGTGAATCACAAAAATTAGCAGTAATCGGAAAAATGGCAGCGACTGTTGGACATGAAATTAAAAATCCACTGGCTTCATTAAAAGGATTTACGCAATTACAACGAGAGAAGCATGAAGAGGATCCTATTTATAAACGTATGATTTTTGAAATAGAAAATATGAATAATATGATAAGTGAGTTGATGGAAGTTGCTACATGCAAACCTTCTATTTATAAGAAACATGATGTAGGAAAAATTGTATTACAAGTAATAACAAGTCTTCGCGGAAAAATGAATGAATTAAACGTGCAGTTTATTTCTAATGTGGAAGAAAAAACAATAGAAGTTGAATGTGATGAACGAAAAATAAGAGGAGTCTTTTTATATACGATAAAAAATGCTTTAGAGGCAATGGAACAAGGTGGCATATTACATTTGCAATTAGAGAATAAAGGGAAAGAATATGTAATAATCAGCGTAATCGATAATGGTCATGGTATTAAGCAAGAAAACTTAACCCGTGTTACAGAAGCCTTTTATACAACGAAACAAGATAAAATTGGTCTGGGACTTACGGTAGCGAATCGAATTGTCGCCGAGCACCTTGGTGAGCTGCATATTTCAAGTGAAAGAGATACTGGAACGAGAATAGACATCATTCTCCCAAGGAAGTGTGGAAATACTGAAATCCAAGTGGAAGAAAAGCTAGGAGTTACCATATGAATAAAGGCTATATATTTAAAAATGAAGAAATAAAGGCATTGAAAGTATTTTTAAGTTTATTTTTTATTATATTTTTTGTGTATGATCTTGCCTATGAATTTATCGTACCTTTAATCGCGGGAGAGCAAGAAGGCGTAGGAAAGTTTGAAGATGGTTTAGGTTTATGGCTTTACTTTTTGACGGTAGTATTGTTTTGCAGTGGAATATACTTTATGAAATGGAAGAATGTTTTTGTGGTAAAGTATATTATTCTAATTGGCTATAATGTATTAGATTGTATCCATAACATTATGATTTATTATGGTAGCGATGCGGAATTTGACGGTGGAAATATAGTAGAAGTATTTTTTATTTTGTTCGCACCAATCTTTGTGAACAAAAGATATTTCTGGTTAGTTCCAGCGATACTTGTCGGGAAGTACGCTCTTACAGGAATCATTATTCAATCTTCTCTCGTTTTAATCCCAATGGCATTATATAGTGTATTTACTATTATATGTTGGATTATATTTTTGAGGGTTCAGTCTTACGTTCGTACGCTTGAGATGATGGACAAAGAAATAAAACAAACAGAAAAACTAGCAGCTGTTGGAAAAATGGCAACGGTTATTGGTTATAAGATTAGAAGACCTTTAGCAAACTTAAAAAAACTTGTGAATAAACAAGCCGACAAGCATCCAGAGGATAAAATTTATAGTGATATTATGAAACAAGAAGTAGATCGGATTCATATAATTGCTACAGAACTTAGTGGATTTGAGAAATCTAAATCACTAGAATCAGAAACTCATAACATACAAGAAATTATCTCTTATGTTATTCGAGTTATGGAAAAGCCTGCTTTAAAACAAGGAGTCCACATACAAGGTATTTACAGTAAAGACTTACCGTCCATTACATGTGATGAAAAACGATTAAAACAGGTCTTTTTTAATTTAATCAAAAATGCAATTGAAGCAATGTCAGTTGGAGGAACAATTACGATTAAAGTTACTGTAAAAGATGGAATCATCGTTCAAGTGAAAGATGAGGGATGTGGTATTCCAAAAGATAAAATTCCAAAGTTAAATGAAGCCTTTTATACAACGAAAGAAACAGGAACTGGTCTAGGTTTAGTAGTTACAGAAAAAATTATTAAAGACCACAATGGTAAAATGAGTTTTGAAAGTGAAGTTGGGGTTGGAACAACGGTTGAGGTTATGTTACCACTGCATTAAATAGAAAAAACATCACTTATTTGGAAGTAATGCTTTTGTGTTCTTCTTAGGTAGACGTTCTAAAAAAGAGGACGATAACGAAAAATAATATATTGATAGTGTAAAAAGAAAATAATGGATGTTTTACTATGAAAAATATATAATGGCTTTGTCTGTTATTTGTTGTAGTTCATTTATATTTCTATTTGTTGACCCGAATCTCGGGTCTTTTTTTTATGAAATGAATTGCTATATGTCAGTGATTAGAAAAATAGAATATATATTCATGCTGTAATACTGGTAGCGTCAGTAAACTCGGTGCTACCAGTAGGTTCGTTTTCCGGCACAACGAAAGCATTTACGTTGGTACAGGTGGTGCTTTCACATTTCTCTATTTTTCTGTGGTCGATTGTATTGTGTATATAAATTTAAAAAATGATAGCGTTAGAGCCACCATTTCTCCTGCGGAAGCAAAATAACATCCACATCAAAATTTTCTTTAAACCACTCATACATCAATGTCTCTTTCACTAAATATTCAGAGGCAGAGTGTGACACACCAATTAGAGACATATTCGTTTCTTTTACATAATCCATAATGAGCGAGTATTTATGTCGGCCGTAATCATTGTCGATATGGCAGTGGATTTCTCCTGTAATATATGCTTCAGCACCTTTTTCTTCTGCTTCCTTCATTAAAGATACAACATCGCCACACCCAGCGATAATTGCGATTTTTTTAATGGAATCATGTCGTTTACCTTCGAAGTCTGTGTAAGGAATCTGGAAGAGTTGTTTTAGATGTTTTTGGAGTGCTTCTGTTGATGTTTCATCTATTTCACAAATAAGGCCAATTGGTTCTTGTTCTGGACCTCCATATGCAAAGTCGTCCACTACAGTAGCGTTTAATGCTTTTGCAATTGAAATACTCGTTCCATGCGTTTGATGAAAATCCATTGGTACATGACATGTATATATAGAAAGTTGTTTTTCTTTTATTCCTTGCAAATATTTTTCAGGAATTGGTATGAAACCGCGACCTGATCTTCCAAGCGGATCACCACACTCCATTACAAGGGGATGGTGCATAAAGAGTAAATCACCAGGTGTGGATTGTGAAATGAATGTTTCGAGAACGTCATCTGTAGGGAATACAGCTAAAAATACTTTGTTTACATTTTCAGATCCGTGCATCATAAGGCCGTTAAATAAATCTACAAAATTTGCTTCGAAAAATTGTTGCCAAGGAAATTTGATAGGATCATATACGGCTGGGATAAATCGACTAAAGGCACTATCTTTTCCGTATTTTTCAATTTGGAATAAGTGATTGAGTGATTGCTCTATTTTTTTTAAGGCTGGCATGTTTGATAATCCTCCTTAAGATGATTCTTGCTTTATGAGTTGTTTGTATTCTTCGTAGCAAAATAAGAAGCGGATAGGAAACAAATAAAACCTAGGATCCAGCTAATAGAAGGAGAATAGGGAAGTACATGCTGTAATAGCATTCCGCTAGAAATGAAGAAACTACTAAATAGACCTAATAACATAGGATATCGTTATAGTTTGAACACGGATAGTAAACCTCCTTTCTCCTGCATGAACTACTCATAAAAGCTCGATTGCTGAAACTTTATCACATACATTGTATATTAGTCTTAATTTTCTGTATATAACTTTTAAGAAAAATGGTGATACAATATATGAATGATAAGAGAAGAGAGGATGAAGATTAACATATGTACGTTACTGTAACAGAAGCAGCATATAAAAAGATTATGGATACGATTCCAAGTGAAGCGAAATATATAAAGTTATTTTACGATAATGAGGGTTGCGGTTGTGTCATGAGCGGAATCATCGATTTAGTAGCTGTAGCAGAGAAAGATGAGCGCGATGTGGATATTGAATCAAGCACAATGAACTTTATCGCTGATCGTACAAAGCTTGTATTTATGGACGATAAGTTAACGGTTGATTGGCATGAAGGTGGAGGAACTTTTCAGTTGAAGAGCCCAAGCCAGTTTTATAATCCAAATATGAAGTTACACGTTCGAATATAGTAAAGGAAAGGTGATTCCAAAATGTATTTTGGAATCACCTTTTTTATTTTATAAGTCGCTATTATTGTCGATTTTTGTTGATAAGTCGATATATTTGGGAAATCGCTGATATAAATGGAGTTGCGCTGATATATTTGGGAAATCGCCGATATAAATAGAGTTGCGCCGATATATTCAGAAAATCGCTGATATAATTTCATTTACCAAAACGTTTCAATAGTAAAAAGATTTTTTCACATAATGAAATGTACATGCGATTGAATTTTCTGTATAATCTTCTTTGCGGAGGGGATACGCATGAGAAGATGGGGAATTGAGTTGTTAATTTTAAGTGTTGTTATTATTTGGGGGATTAACTATACAATTGCGAAGTATGGACTTTTAGAATTTACAGCAATTGAGTTTACTGCACTTCGCATGATGGCGGCGGCACCGCTTCTGTTACTCCTTACCTTTTTTATTGAAAAGTCGGTTTATATGGAGCGAAAGGATATACCTAGATTAATTATCGTTAGCATTGTAGGTATTGTACTGTATCAAACGTTATTTATGGAAACTGTCAAATATACATCCGCTACAAATGCCTCTTTACTCATTTCTATTTCACCTATTTTTACAACTGCATTTGCGATTTTCTTGAAACAAGAAAAGTTTTCTTCTCGAAAGTTAATCGGTTCTATGACTGCCTTTGTTGGTGCAGCATTAGTTTTAGTAGCAGGACATTCGCTTACTAGTTCTTTTTATGGCAATGGAATTGGACTTATTACATCAATATGCTGGGGGCTTTATCCTGTTTTAGCAGGACCATTAATTAAAAAATATTCAGCATTACGTGTTACAGCATGGTCTGCATTAGTGGGTGCGATTCCGCTATTATTGTTAAGTGGTCCACATGTGTTTGTCATGCCATTTCACATTACTCACGGAATGACACTATTTGCTTTACTATATTCTATTTTCTTTGTAACAGTATTTGGTCTAGTAATGTGGTATGTTGGTGTTCAAAAAATTGGGGCGTCACATACGATGGTATATATGTATATAACGCCGCTTGTAGCTGTTTTATTTGCAGCTGTCTGGGCAAATGAATATGTATCGTTTCAACAAATCATCGGTGGAATTATCATTTTTGTCGGTCTATGGTTTGTGAAATCGGAGAAAGTAAAAGTTCATTCTATTGCAGGGGAACCTATATCAAAATAGGAAAACAGATCACCTATGATCTGCTTTCCTATTTTTTTATTTTTGGTAAGAAGATGAGAAATAAGATAGCAGTAATAAGTGGAATTAAGTTTAAAAATGGAATACGGAAGAGTGTAATAAGAATAATACCTGGAAGAAGAACACCGAGGACAGCGTAAAAAATGCTATGGTTTTTCGTGTACCAATACAATGAAAGTCCAATAAGTGCAGGGATAATGAGGTGAATGAGAGCCATTAAAAAATAAATCATTAGACGCCCCCTTTATTTGTGTGCTTATTACATCATATCCGTATGTTCATAGATTGATATCATTTTTTTCATAAATGGACGAAAAAAGTTTGAAAAACCGTCACAAAATATGAGAATATGATGTTTGAAATCTTGTATAATATTATTTTCTAAAAATATTTAAACAACATAAACATACTGTTTATGTTGTTTTTAATTTGAGTGAAATGGATGTAAGGAATATGAATTTGAAAGAAATTTTTTGTTGGATAGATAAAAATTACTGAAGAGGAGAACAGCATGATTAGTATGTCATTAAGATCGTTTAAAATTCAATCGTATTATTTACTAGGTTTTCTTTTACTAGGCTGGATGTTAACGCCGTTTTCAGCTCATTTTCTAGGTGCTGGAATTGGGCTTATTGTAAGTATGTATTGCGTTTGGCTTTTAGGGAGACGAATTGAGAAGCTTGGAGATAGTATTGTAAAGAAGACGAAAGCACCGACACTCGGTATGTTTAACCGTTTTGCAGCTGCAATTTTGGGTGCTATTATTATGTACGAAATTGAGCACCACATGGTTATGTGGGCATTTGCAGTAGGGATTTTGGGTGGGTATTTCTTAATTGTTGTTAATTTAGGATACTATAGCATGAAAGATGAGAAAGAACTAACAAAGAGCTAAAAAAGGTAAAAGACTTCTTTTTAGATGGGATAGATGATCCAGCCACGGATAGAAGCGGTCAGGGCCTTTTTTAGCCCCATACGATGTGAAACCCAGTAGGGATATAATGTATATATTCGAAGCTGTAATTTTATAATCTAGGTCACAGATGAAGAGATTAGCGTTTCACTTTATATAAGATATAGAAAGAAGCTTACGTTTTCACGTAAGCTTCTTTTTTATGTAAGTGTGTGTAACCGTTAAGCCGCATTGGGTTTTGTCGGTGAGTACGCGAAACTTTACGGTTACACGACACTTATTCATATGAGTAAAGGGTTATTCCAACAGAAAGTTTTAATTTAAGCGATTGGACCGCCTAAGTTAATAATGTCTTCAGATACGCTGTCGAACTTTTTGAAGTTAGCTTTGAATTCATTTGCAAGTTCGATTGCTTTTGCTTTGTAAGCAGCTTTATCAGCCCAAGTTTGTTCAGGCATTAACACTTCGTCAGGTACACCTGGTACGTGAAGTGGAACTTCAAGACCGAAGATGTCATGTTTAGCTGTTTCAGTTTTCGCAAGTTCACCGTTTAATGCAGCTTGAATCATTGCACGAGTGTAACCTAAGTTCATACGTTTACCAACGCCGTATTCGCCACCAGTCCAGCCAGTGTTTACTAAGAATACTTTCGCATCGTGTTTCTCAATTTTTTCACCAAGCATTTCAGCATAGCGAGATGCATCAAGTGGTAAGAATGGTGAACCGAAGCAAGTTGAGAATGTTGCTTGCGGAGATGTAACACCGCGCTCTGTTCCTGCTAGTTTACTAGTGTAACCACTTAAGAAATGATACATAGCTTGTTCTTTTGATAACTTACTGATTGGAGGCAATACGCCAGATGCATCAGCAGTTAAGAAAATGATTGTATTTGGGTGTCCAGCAACACTTGGCAGTACGATATTGTCGATCGCATGCATAGGGTATGCAGCACGAGTATTTTCTGTTAAAGTAGTATCGTTATAGTCTGCGATACGCGTTTGGTCATTAATGATAACGTTTTCTAAAACAGATCCAAATGTGATTGCATCGAAAATTTGTGGTTCTTTCTCGTGAGAAAGGTTTACACATTTCGCGTAGCAACCGCCTTCAATATTGAATACACCGTTATCAGACCAACCGTGCTCATCATCACCAATTAATTTACGGTTTGGATCAGCAGATAATGTTGTTTTACCTGTTCCAGATAAACCGAAGAATAATGCTACATCGCCTTCTTCACCTACGTTTGCAGAACAGTGCATAGAAAGAATATCTTGTTCAGGTAATAAGAAGTTCATAATAGAGAAGATTGATTTTTTCATTTCTCCAGCGTATTCTGTACCACCAATTAATACGATGCGTTTTTCGAATGAAACCATAATGAATGCTTCAGAGTTTGTATCGTCAACAGCTGGATCAGCTTTGAAATTCGGTGCAGAAACAATTGTGAACTCTGATTCATGAGTCGTTAATTCTTCTTCAGTTGGACGAATGAATAATTGATGTACAAATAAATTGTGCCATGCATATTCGTTAATAACTTGAATTGGTAGGCGGTAATTGCGGTCAGCGCCTGCAAATCCTTTGAAGACGAATAACTCTTCTTTTTCTTTTAAGTATTCTAAAACTTTAGTATATAATTTATTAAAATGTTCTTCAGAAATCGGTTGGTTCACAGCTCCCCAAGCAATTTTGTCAGCAACCGATGCTTCTTTCACAATAAATTTATCTTTAGGAGAACGTCCTGTATATTTTCCTGTTGAAGCAGAAACGGCACCAGTAGAAGTTAATTTCCCTTCATTTCGCATTAATACTTTTTCCACTAATTGCGGAACACTTAGTTGAATCTGTGCATTGCTTCCGTTCAGTAATTCGTGTAAACCAATTTGGACATTCACAGTACTCATATTTATATACCATCCTTTTCATTTAATGAAATATTTCTCGTAATCCCCAACAAGAGTATAACACAATTATATAAATAATGTATACTATTTATTTCTTTTTGTTTGTGTGAATGCATTATTTCCCTATTAATATTTCATTTCAGGCGTATTGAGAAAAACTTTCAGGAAAATGTGAATATTAATTGACAAATGAATATCATTTCTTTAGTATAGGTTGGGACGGATACTCTCTTATCCCGAGCTGGCGGAGGGACAGGCCCGATGAAGCCCAGCAACCTCACTTGTATTGATAAATGCAGGTGAATAGGTGCTAAAACCTGTGCGAGGCTACAGGTCTCGAACGATAAGAGCGAAGGGCAAAAAGCAGTATGCAAGTAGCAAATTAAACCTTTCCTCTATGTAAAGTAGGAAAGGTTTTTCTGTATGCTTGTGTGGGAGAATAAATGTATGTCGCAGTTTGTGGCAAATTAAGGATGAGTTCCGTACAATATATACAATTACTGTAGGGAGGTTTACCACATGACAAAAAAACGTCATCTGTTCACATCTGAGTCTGTAACTGAAGGACATCCAGATAAAATTTGTGACCAAATTTCTGATTCAATTTTAGATGCGATCTTATCAAAAGACGCAAATGCACGTGTAGCTTGTGAAACAACTGTAACAACTGGTTTAGTATTGGTAGCGGGGGAAATTACGACTTCTACTTACGTAGATATTCCGAAAATCGTTCGTGAAACAATTCAAGGCATTGGTTACACACGCGCAAAATACGGATTCGATGCAGAAACTTGTGCTGTTTTAACATCTATCGATGAGCAGTCTGCTGACATCGCTATGGGTGTTGACCAAGCGCTAGAAGCACGCGAAGGTCAAATGACTGACGCTGAGATTGAGGCAATTGGTGCAGGAGACCAAGGTTTAATGTTTGGTTTTGCATGTAATGAAACACAAGAATTAATGCCACTTCCAATCTCGCTTGCTCACAAATTAGCTCGCCGTTTAACTGAAGTACGTAAAGATGATACATTATCATACTTACGTCCAGATGGAAAAACGCAAGTTACAGTTGAGTATGATGAAAATGGTAAACCAGTACGTGTTGATACTATCGTAATTTCTACACAACATCACCCAGATGTTACATGGGAAGAAATCGATCGCGACTTAAAAGAGCACGTAATTAAAGCTGTAGTACCAGCAGAATTAATGGATGGAGAAACGAAATTCTTCATTAATCCAACTGGCCGCTTCGTAATTGGTGGACCACAAGGTGATGCTGGTTTAACAGGACGTAAAATCATCGTTGATACTTACGGTGGATACGCTCGCCACGGTGGCGGTGCATTCTCTGGTAAAGATGCAACGAAAGTTGACCGTTCTGCAGCATATGCAGCTCGTTATGTTGCGAAAAACATCGTAGCAGCTGGTCTTGCTGAAAAAGCAGAAGTACAACTTGCATACGCAATCGGTGTAGCACAACCAGTATCAATTTCAGTTGATACATTCGGCACTGGTAAAGTATCTGAAGACGTACTAGTAGAACTAGTTCGTAACAACTTCGATCTTCGCCCGGCTGGTATTATTAAAATGTTAGACTTACGTCGCCCAATTTACAAACAAACAGCAGCTTACGGCCACTTCGGACGTACTGATGTAGATCTATCATGGGAACGTACAGACAAAGCTGCAGCTTTAAAAGAGCAAGCTGGTCTATAATATATGAAAAAAAGCTTTGCGCGGTGAGCGCAAAGCTTTTTTTATTTATAATTACGTTGGAATAAAGCGAAGAGTTCAATGTCATGCCAAGTGCCGTTGCGGAATATAGCTTCTTTACAAGTTCCTTCATGTTGAAAACCAAGTGATTTATATAATTTAACTGCTCTATCGTTAAAAGAAAATACTCGTAAAGAAAGGCGATGTAAATTTAATTCTAAAAATGCATAATCCAATAATAGGGTTAAAGCTTCCTGCCCATAACCTTGCCCCCAGTAATCCTTTTTACCAATATCAATAATGCATTCAGCATTTCGATTATACGAATCAATATGAATTAAAGAAGTAATACCAATTGGAAGATGCGTAGCTTTTTCTTCAATGATATAGCTCTTAGAGTTCGAAGAATGAATAAATTGCCGGCAAAGTTTTTCTGTGTCTTGAAAGGAATATTTATCAAGAGTGAGTGTAGTTGAACTCATAACGTCTATATCATTATGCCATTTATAATATGTTAGAATATCATCTTCGGAAAACTTTCGTAACTGGATACGGTTGGATTCAAACAATGTAAACACCCCTTTTGTATTTACTGGTTTTTGTTCATTATCTCAACACACGAACTACAATAAATTTGTCCTTCTAATTCAATATACTTTTTCATATTCGTCATGCCATTCGCCGGAAAGGGCATATGAATCCACGCTTTTTCATACGTTTGTATTTCTGTTTTACATGATTTACAAAAGATTGATTTCTTTTTGAACATATGTAATCAACCTTTCATTTGACGTGCTTTACTTGCGCAAAAGGCACTACTTAGTAAAAATAGTGTCGCGAATATAATGCTTACTAATGTAGCGTATGGAATTGCGCCTTTTAAGGAAAAGCCGACAGTGATTGAAGCGATGAATAAGAGGATAAATGTTGTTGTTAATTTTTTATAAAGTTCCATACTATGTAGACCTCCAATTTATTTTTTAGTACAAGTTTTAAAATTGAATTCTATTATGTAGAAAATATAAAGAGTAGCTAAAGATGTGTAGTCTAGGAGTATAAGAAAGTACACTTTCCTTTTTGTGGGTTAGTATACTTATATTGTATCATGGCGCATGATTGGCTTCATACATAATTGTGTAAAGGTATGTATGATAAAATGAAGAAAAGTCTTTAAGAAAGGAAAGATAAAAAATGAGTGTAACTGAACATAAAAAACAAGCTCCAAAAGAAGTGCGTTGCAAGATTGTTACGATTTCCGATACACGTACGGAAGAAACAGATAAGAGCGGACAACTATTACATGAATTGTTAAAAGAAGCGGGACATAAAGTAACTTCTTATGAAATTGTAAAAGATGATAAAGAAAGTATTCAGCAAGCGGTGTTAGCTGGTTATCATAAGGAAGATGTAGATGTTGTATTAACAAATGGCGGTACTGGTATTACGAAACGTGATGTCACAATTGAAGCAGTATCAGCGTTATTAGATAAAGAAATTGTTGGATTTGGTGAGCTGTTCCGTATGATTAGTTATTTAGAAGATATCGGAAGCAGCGCAATGTTAAGTAGAGCGATTGGTGGTACAATTGGGCGCAAAGTAGTCTTCTCGATGCCAGGGTCTAGCGGAGCGGTTCGACTTGCGATGAATAAATTAATTTTACCGGAATTAGGCCATATTACATTTGAGCTGCATCGCCAATGAGTAAGTGTGCTGGAATTGTATTAGCGGGCGGTATGTCGAGTAGATTTGGTGAGCCGAAAGCGTTAGCAATTTGGAAGGGAACTACTTTTGTTGAGCATATTGTGAAAGTGATGGGAACTACTTTGCAAGACATTGTAGTAATTAGCCATACTGATATAAAAGAGCGAGTAGAGCAATTCGTACAAGTTCCTGTTATAGAAGATATCCCGCACTATAAAGGAAATGGACCGCTTGCGGGCATTGTATCAGGTATGGAATACATAGAAGCAGATTGGTACGCTATTATGCCTTGCGATGCACCAAACGTTTCGCATCAATGGTTTGCCATTTTACTAGAGCAAACGAGCAATGAATATGATGCGGTTGTACCTATTATTAATGGAAGAAAACAACCGCTACTTGCGGCGTATCATAACCGCGTGAAAGAAAAGATTTATGCTTTACTTCAGGAAGAAAAAAGAAGTATGGGCCAGCTTTTATCACTATGTAATGTGAAGTATGTTTCTGGAGAAGATGTACAAGCGAATGCGGATTGGTTTATAAATGTAAATACGAAAGAAGAATATGTGCAGGCTCAAAAAGACCTTTCAAATGAATGAAAGGTTTTTTGATATACAGAATTGGGGAACAATTGCTGTATAAAGGTATGTGAGTAAGTTGATTTTAAGGGGAATTCTTAAAATCATTATACAGTTTAAAATACTGTATAACCATATATTAATTTTTATGGGTTTTTATTACAAGTCTGTTTAGTTATGTTTATTTTTGATATAATTAATATAGAAATAAAACAATGTTTAACCTTATGTATCATTTATTAAACTAAAATTTATGACCATGTAATAAACTCCCTTCGTTTTTTTGAAGGGAGTTTTTCTATTTAAGCAAGCAACTCTGATGCGTTATGCTGCAGGACTTCTTCATATTGGTTAAGCAAACCGTGAAAGATCTCATCCCAGCTCTTTGATTTCGCAAAAGATGAAGCTGCTATTCCCATCTGCTCAAGTTTTTCTTCATTTTGTAATAAAAAATAAATGGATGATAGAAATGCATCTTCATTTTTAGGCGGACAAAGAACTCCCGTTTTTCCATCTGTAATAATATTTTTAACCCCGCCACTATTTGCACCAATGACAGGTGTACCGCATGCGAGTGATTCAAGTACGACATTTCCGAATGTTTCAGTAGCTGATGGAAACACCATTATGTTAGAACAAGCATATGCTTCAGCTAAATCTGCACTTTGTAAATAGCCAGTAAAAGTGATATTTGTTTTCGGAACAGCTTCACGTAAACTTGTTGCTAGAGGACCGTCTCCTGCAATGAGCCAATGAATATCGTTTCGAGTATGTGCTGTTTTAACGATAAGGTGTTGCAGCGTATCAATATCTTTTTCAGGAGCAATTCGTCCAACATAGGAAAGGACATACTTCGCTGTAATATTATATTTTTTTCGGAATAGGTCTGTATTGTAAGCAGGATGAAAGAGTGTGCAATCTACACCACGTCCCCATATAGAGAGGGTCTGAAAGCCTTTGTTTTTTAATTGATGTAATGTTTCAAAGGAAGGTACAAAATTTTTTTGCATATGACTATGAAACCATTTTAAATAGTTCCACAGCATATTGGAGAGGAATTCGATTTTGTAATAACGTAAATAGGCATCGAAATCAGTATGATAAGAACCGACAACTGGGATGTTTAACTTTTTTGCATAATACAATCCACAAAGTCCCATGTTGAAAGGTGTGGCAATGTGAATAATGTCAGGTTTAAAGGAAAGTAGTTCTCGTTTAATGCGCGGAGTAGGAAAAGAAAAACGACATTCTGGATATAATATTGTTAACGGGATACTTCTCATCTTATTCACATTCGCTACAAAATTATCTTCAGCTGTATGCTGAGGAGCGAAAACAGAATAGGAGATCTGTTCTTTCTGAAAATATTGTGTTAATCGCTCTAACGTTTTCGCAACCCCGTTAACTTGTGGCGTAAAAGTATCGGTAAAAATGGCGACTCTCATCATATCACTCCTTTATGTGAAAAGTGGGATGAATTGATAAAAAGAGATGATGCCAGAGCAAGTGCCAAGGCACATACCGACGAATACATCTGACGGATAGTGAAGTCCTAAATAAATACGTGAAATACCGACGCATAATGCTAACGGTAATAGGAAAGCAAGTAAGCTTGGATTATAGCAAATAAATGGAATGAAGACAGAGAAAACGGCTGTTGTATGACCAGACGGGAAAGAGTGGTCTTTTAATGGATGGACTGGATATTTTGCATCCTGAATTGTTAAATAAGGACGTTTTCGCGGATACCACCTTTTTAATATTTGCACAGGAATATGGCTAATTGCTAACGAAATAGCAGTTGCAATTGCAGCTTGATGCAAAGTTCCCTTTGCGAAAATTAAAAAGAAAAGTGTGAGTCCGATGGAGAAAGTCGCGCCACCGATATGAGTAATATTGCTGAAAAAGATATTTAATGTTTTTTGATCAAAGTAGCGGTTAATTCCTCTGAAAATGTAACATTCTATTTTATATAATCCACTGACCTTCATGAAAATTCTCCTCCCTCATCTACATATATATGGAGATATTAGCTTTTATTTTAATAAGATTTTGTTGAGGGAGTAATAAGGTTTTGTAAAGAAAAAGTTAGATTTTATATAAAAAAAGCTGCCAATCTTATGGCAGCGGAAATTTACTTCTGTAATGATTTATAATATTGACCTTTTTCAACGTATTGCGTGCGAATACGCTCCATATCTTTACGGTCTTCTTCTGTTAATTCACGAATGACTTTCGCGGGACGACCGAAAGCTAACGTGTTCGGCGGAATTTTCTTTCCTTGTGAAACGAGGCTTCCAGCGCCGATAAAAGCTCCTTCGCCAATTTCAGCACCATCTAATATAATAGATCCCATTCCAATTAAAGCATCTTTCTTAATATGGCAACTATGTAAAATGACTTGATGCCCAATTGTTACGTCGTTTTCTAAAATAAGAGGATACTGCGGGCTTTGATGAAGTGTACATTGGTCTTGTACATTTACTCGGTCTCCAATGATTGTCGGTGACACATCACCACGGATGACTGTATTAAACCAAATACTTGATTCCTCGCCAACGGAAACATCGCCTGTAATCGTAACATAGTCAGCGATAAAAGCACTACTCGCAATTTTCGGTTTTTTTTCTTTGTAAGGATATATCATGTAAAGTCTTCCTTTCCTAGAGACTAGTTTTAGTGTATCAAATTATGAGAAAGAGTGAAATGGAGGAGAGCCGTATGTGGAATTATGAAGCGGAGGAAGCAAAGGCGGTCATTGTTATTGTGCACGGCGCAATGGAATATCACGGACGTTACGAAGCCGTTGCGGAAATGTGGAATCATATCGGCTACCACGTCGTGATGGGGGATCTTCCGTCACATGGAACGACTTCAAGAAATAGAGGACATATTGATTCATTTGATGAATACATAGAGGAAGTTAAATTATGGGTGAAAGAAGCAAGAAAGTATAGGTTACCTATTTTTCTATTCGGTCATAGTATGGGTGGTCTTATTGTCATTCGTATGATGCAAGAAACGAAGAGAGAAGATGTAGAGGGTATTATTTTGAGTTCGCCTTGTTTAGGGGTAGTGACTGGACCCTCTGCTCCGCTTCAATTTGCTTCAAGAATATTAAATGTTGTGGCTCCAAAATTGCAATTTGCAACGAATCTTACGGTGGAAATGTCAACACGTAACCATGAAGTGAGAGATGCAATGGAGAATGATTCTTTGTTCTTGCGCAAAGTATCAGTACGTTGGTATAGTGAATTGATTAAGTCTATCGAAATTGCTCATAAAAAAATAGATGATTTTCCAGATGTTCCGCTCTTGCTAATGCAAGCTTGTGAGGATAAACTTGTAGATAAAACACGTGTCCGCACTTGGTTTGATAATGTTAAAATAAGTGATAAGGCTTTTAAAGAATGGCCGAATTGTTATCACGAGCTATTAAATGAGTATGAGCGTGATGAAATTTTGAGTTATATTCAGTCATTTACTGAAATGCATGTCAATAATATAGTAAAAACAAACAAATAAATAAATCATTATTTGTACATTTAATAGAGGAGATGAAGGAAGAAGTGAACGTACCGAGTAATCCCATAACGCTCATGGCGAAAGTATACCGTGATGTGTTTCCGGTTGTACACCATGAGCTAGCGATGTGGAAAGAGCGTGCCTACCATATTCCGAATGATGAGCTTCATAGTCAGGCAATCGCAAGTATTGAGCATAAAACGTTTCATTGTGAGGGCGGTGGCATTTTAGCTCTGCTAGCAAATGAACACCGAGAAGAATGTATTCGTTTTATCGTAGCGTATCAAACGATCAGCGACTATTTAGATAATTTATGTGATCGCAGTACATCACTTGATCCAAATGATTTTGCCGCACTGCATGAATCGATGTTAATGGCATTATCACCTGAAGTAGAAGGTGGCGGTAATTATTATCGTTATCGTGATGATCAAGATGATGGTGGTTATTTAGATGAACTTGTTGAAACATGCCAAGATGTTTTAAAGAAAACGAAGCACTATGACAAAATTGCTCCTGTTCTTCATGAACTTGCTTGTTATTATTGTGATTTGCAAATTCATAAACACGTGAAATTAGAAGAAAGAGAGCCGCGACTGAAAAATTGGTTTGAAGCACATAAAGAAAACTTACCAGAGATGAGTTGGTTTGAATTTTCAGCATGTGCCGGTTCTACACTTGGAATTTTCTGTCTTGTCGCATATGCCTTTCATGATGAATTACATGATGAAGATATTGCGAAAATTAGACAAGGATACTTCCCTTACGTACAAGGACTTCATATTTTGCTTGATTATTTCATTGATCAAGAAGAAGACCGTATAGGCGGAGATTTGAATTTCTGTAGTTATTACGAAAACGAGCAAGCGATATTAGATCGGATGAAACACTTTGTAGAAGAAGCAGAGAAGAGCATTGGTGATTTGCCTCATGCGAAGTTTCATCGTCTCATAAGCCGAGGGTTACTTGGTATTTATTTATCAGATCAAAAAGTATCAGCACAAAAGAATATGCACAAAATGGCACGGCGCATTGTAAAGTACGGAGGCCTCACTTCACGATTCTTCTATTGGAACGGGAAGATGTACCGAAAGAAAACAGCGCAGTGATGAAGAAAACCACTCATGTAGAGTGGTTTTCTTTTCATTATGATTGTATTTTTGAAAATACATATATAAGAAGTTCAATCGCAAAAATCACTAATACAGATAATCCAAATAAAGGCATGACAGCGCCCAGTATAACCATCATGATAAAGAAAACGAATATACTGTTCTTATCTCTTTGTTTTGGAGGTGCTGCTAATTTTCCTTTCGGCTTTCTTGCTAACCACATTTTTACTCCGTAATAAATAAGAAGTAGTAGAGATAATGTTGTTAGTAAGCATAATATTTTATTTGGCCATCCAAATAAATGTCCTTCATGAAGCGGGATGCCGTAAGTGAACCATTGTGCAAGTAATCCATAATCACGATAGTCCGTTTTGGAAATAAGCTTTCCGCTATATTGATCAAAGTAAGCTGTTATCTCTTCATTTGGTGCAACATGCATACCTGTAATACCAGAACCGCTCGATTTCGAAACAGTGAATACACCTTTCGGATCAGCTGGTAGTGAGATAACGTATGGCTTCTTTATTTCAATTCCTTTTTGTAATTCATCGACAGAAATAGCTTTCGGTTCATTTGAATCCGATTCAGGAGGAGCTTCTTTTCTTGTTGCCCATGGCAATTCTTTTACCTTTGATTCAGGCGGCGCCATATACAATTTCGGATATCCGAGCGATTCATTCGACGACGCAATTTTATAAATTTGGTTACCCATAAATCCTGACCATGGCAATCCAGATGCGACTAGCAGAACGAGTGGAATTGTAAATATAATACCGATAATAGAATGACGTCGTTTTGCTTTTTCTCGCTTATTGGATACTGGTGTGTTTTTGAACTGTCGTATACTCATATACAAACCAGTTACAATTAAAAAGATTGTCCAGCACGCCGCAAGTTCTACAGTATAGTTGATGACAGTGCCACCAACTAAAAGAGAACTATGTAATTCCCGCATTATATTGGCAAACGTTTCACTTGCGTTTTGATCTCCGACAATTTGATTATTGCTATCTAAATATACATACTTTTGTTGCCCTGTATATTCATTTGTAATCGTAAGTCTTGTATTATAATCCCCATTAAACTCACTAATTTTCGCCACACTATAATGTGGATATTTTTTCTCGGTTAAGGAAATAGAATCAGACATCGAAATAGACTCTGTTTGGGCGCTCTTCCCAAAATATAAATCTTTATAGATGAAATCTTCAACTTCCTCCCGAAATAAATACCCAATTCCGCTCAGTGACAAAGTAATAAGAAGCGGCGTAATAAAAAGCCCAGCATAAAAATGCCAACGCCAAAAAATGTAATGAAGCGAACGATTTACTTTCATACTCTTAGTTCCCCTAACCTTCCCTATATGAATAACTACTTATTTAATATAGCGAGATTAAGTGTGATTACTTTGAAAGAATTGTGAAGAAAGTTAAAAGTTTGTGGGATTTTTATTAAACATAAAACACATTTTAGAAGGAGTGTTTTCTATGTTTATGAAGATCTCTTTATATTTGATAAGTACATCCTAACAACCGCTTTCGCAAGACATTGAGAGGAATCAACAAAATCCTCACTCGCCACCACATTCAAATCGGTACATGCGATAATTACCGTATCAACTTCCTCTCTCAATTGTAAAACGAGCGCATTCCACAATTCGCGAGCTTCTTCAATCTCTCCAGATTTAATGCAAGTAATAATTTGATTAATGCTTTCCTGCCATTTTTCATGATGAATGTATTCTATATTACGCTTTGTAATCCCATCTTGGTAAATCCTAGATTGAACAGTTGCTTCTGTTGCGAGAAGAGCGACTCTTTTTATATTTTCAGGAATTGCTTGTAACGTTTCATCGACTATATTTAAAATCGGGATAGAAAGAGAACGCTGTAATTCTTCAAAATAAAGATGCGCCGTATTGCACGGCATAGCGATAAAGCTTGCGCCAGTACTTTCAAGTTTTTGTGCTCCTTCAATAATCGCTTTTTTCATCGCTTCGTGATCAATAGGGCGATCCATGTAAAACGGTGTTGGGCATGAATAAATCATCATATGAGGAAAGTCCATATCATGCTTTGCTCCGTATATTGTTTGACACCCTGCTACAACTGTATCGACGAATGGTCCAGTTGATTTTGGACCCATTCCTGCTAGTATTCCGATCATTGTGTCGTCTCCTTTAATATGTAATTAAAAACGTTTTTTGCGAACGATAAAAAGAAATAAGGTAAATAATAAAAATGAATATACGATAGCCCAAGCTGTGAGCCATAGTGTGTGAGTCAGTATATTATATTTGTATTGGCCAAGCATTAGAAAGCTTTCGACAGGTGGTAAAAACCATAATAACTCTTTTTTAAACCGGATAGATGCGATCGTTATAAGCAATATAAAGGTAAGGCTAAGCCAAGCAGTGCCTGTTTTTTGAATCATATTTCTAGTAAATAATGTTGCGATTGAAATTCCTAGTATAGAGAAAGACATGTGAGAGAGAAATCCGACTAGAAATAAAGAAACTGTCATTTTTTCATTAAACATTTGCAAAATAATTGGATAGATTACGGATATAAAAGATAATACAGTACAAATGAGAAGAGCTGTAATATATTTACCAACATATAATGCGGAAATATTATTTGTGTGAGAAATAGTAATTTGTTCTTGTACAGGGTCTTCAGTATGAAAAATTGTGACCGTAATCCAGGCAGATAATAAATAAAGCGCGAGAGCTGTTTCTAAATATGTCGGTACAATAGGAGTCGGTTTATATGTATATACAAAAAGCAAGCTCACAAAGTACATCGCAATAGGAGGGACATACTTATACGATTTTGTATAGTCGAGAAAATGGTAACGAATAAGCGCAAACATAATAAACCTTCTTTCGATTTAAAAGTTAGGTTGTAGCAGTGTGATAGATGCTTTTTTATGTAATAAAAACTGAAGTATTTCGTTTGTATATTCTTTTTCGATTTGTAATTGAATAAGATTTTGATTTGCATTGTGTGCAACGTGTATAAAACCGGATTGCTTTTGTAGTTCTATTGCTGAAAATGTGTCGTGAACGATTGCCTCAATATAGACCTGTTCCGCTACTTTTTGTGCAGAGGTATTTTCTACAATTGTATGATTTGCTAACGTCACAATTCTATCGGCGAAGTTTTCTAATAGTTGTTTTTCGTGACATGTGAAGAGTATAGATATACCTTGTTGTTTTAATGAGAGTAAAATATGTTCTAATTCTTGCTGAGAGTTAGGATCGAGCCCAGAAAGCGGTTCATCTAAAATTAATAAATGGACGTCCGTAAGTAATGCTTGCATAATACCTGTTTTTTGTTTCATACCTTTTGAAAAGTTTCGTACAACGGAATGTCTTGCATGATGTAAGTGAAAAGTCTCAAGGAGCATCGGAATTTTATTTCTTAAATATGTTGTTGATAAGCCGTGAATGCAGCCGAGATGAAATAAATAATCCGCTAATGTAAAACGAATTCCTTCAGGAAAATGTTCAGGTACATAACCAATTTGTATATGTTCTTTTCTTTTGAGTGTCCCTGCCGTAGGTGAAATAAATCCTGCAATTATTTTGAGCAGAGTACTTTTTCCAGTCCCGTTCCCGCCGATAATAGCGAGCGCTTCTCCTTCTGGAATGGATAAATCAATGTTGTCTAGTATAAGTGATTTGCTATACTTCTTTTGAATTCCCCTTAGTTCTACTAGCAAAGTTCTATCCTTCTTTCTTTAAATAGTGTATATATCCATTATATAGGAGAATAACAAAAAGACGTGCAATGAGTGCACGTCTTTTTTTGTTATGTTTTGTCGAATCGTCGATATATCCGAGAAATCGTTGATATATTGTAAGTTATGATAGATATATCGAAAAAATCGTTTATATATCCCGAGTTACGATAGATATAATTGAAAAATCGTTGATATATTACCCCGCATTAACGGGCAGTAAAACTCCCACCTTAAAATTCGCCTGGAGCAAAGATGTTAGGTGGGAGATAAACTGCCCATAAATGCCCGATTGGTTCAACTAATAATCAGTGGGGATTCCCCCCACTGATTAAAGTTTCACTTTATCGTTTCTCAATCGCCACAATAAATGGCGGATTATTTTGCTGGTTAATGAAGCCATATCGCAGTACGTGAGCTTGTTTTTGGTCTAGTTCTTCTGCAAATTTGAGAACAGCGTCGCGTTCTACTTGTCCTTCTGGGTGTCCGTGGTAAATGACGAGGACGATGATACCTTCAGGTGCCATTACTTCTAGTAATTGTTCAATTGCCGAAATTGTTGAGTTTGGTTTTGTAACGATATGCTTGTCACCGCCAGGAAGGTAACCTAAGTTGAAGATAGCGCCTGTTACTTTTCCTTTTGCGTCTTCTGGTAGTACGGATAGAAGTGTATCGTGACTATCGTGAACTAAAACAGTACGTTCAAAAAGTTCTTTTTCTTTTAGACGAGTTGTTGAGCTTTCAATCGCTTCTTTTTGAATATCAAATCCAAATACTTTTCCGCTATCCCCAACAATTTCAGCTAGGAAGCAAGTGTCATGACCATTTCCAAGTGTTGCATCTACAGCGTAGTCGCCTTCTTTAACAGCCGTTTGCAGCAGTGTGCGAGCAAACGGTAATACACGTTCTAATTTCATTGTTGTTTCTCCTCATTTGCATATTTTCCTTGCCAGCTTCCGCGGCGTACAAATTCTGCATCGATGGAATTTAATACTTCCCATTTATTTAAGCTCCACATTGGACCAATCATTAAATCAGGTGGGCCGTCACCTGTGATACGGTGCACAATTACGTCTTCTGGAATAATTTCAAGTTGGTCAACAACAAGACTTACGTAATCCTCAAGAGAAAGGAATTCGAGTTGTCCTTTTTCATATTGCTTCACCATTGGCGTTCCTTTTAATAAGTGAAGTAAGTGGATTTTAATTCCTTGTACATCAAGTTTCGCTACTTCACGAGCTGTTTCCATCATCATGTCGTAATCTTCAAGTGGAAGACCGTTAATAATATGAGAGCAAACTCTAATGCCGTGCTTACGTAATTTATTTACGCCTTCCACGTAAGACGGATAATCGTGAGCGCGATTAATAAGGTTTGCAGTGCGTTCATGAACGGTTTGTAGTCCAAGTTCAACCCAAAGATACGTACGTTTATTTAAGTCCGCTAAATATTCAACGACATCGTCTGGTAAACAATCTGGACGAGTTGCGATAGAAAGACCGACAACATCTTTTTCTGCTAGAAGCGGTTCGAATTTTTCTTTTAACACTTCAAGTGGTGCGTGTGTATTTGTGTACGCTTGGAAATAAGCGATACATTTTCCATCTTTCCACTTTGAGCGCATTTTTTCTTTCATTTCATGATATTGTGTTATAACATCATCGCGGCGATCACCAGCGAAGTCGCCAGATCCGGCAGCGCTGCAAAATGTACAACCACCGTAAGCAACTGTACCATCACGGTTCGGACAATCGAAGCCAGCATCTAATGAAACTTTAAAGATTTTTTCACCAAATTCATTTCGTAAATGGTAATTCCATGTATGATAACGTTTATTGTCGTTTGTATATGGAAAAGGGTTTTGAACCTTCATTATTTTCCCTCCTAAGCCGAGTCAAAATGAAACAAAATCCATTATAACATACTCATAAGGTAGAGATGGAAGGGACACACTAAAGGGGAATTGAAGCAAGGAGGGACAATTATGGCAGAGCGTCAATCACTTGAATCGTATATTACACAAGCGGAACAAGCGGTGGAATATGCAAAAGAACAATTAGAACAAGGCATGAGACAAGAGCATTACAATACGATGGAGTATTCAGATGCACAGTTACAATTAGAACAAGCGTATAACGATTTACAAACGATGCAACAACATGCGAATGATGAGCAACGTGAGCAATTAAATAGAGCACGTATGGCAATTCGCCAATTGCAACATCAAATGATTATTACACCGCACTAATAAGGAGTGAATGTAATGGCGAAACGTTCAGATCAAAATAACCCAGAGCAAAAAACACAAAATGGACATAACGCTGAGTTTTCGAATGAACTTGATCCCATTGTTCAAGTAAAACAGCGTAATAGTAAAAAAGGACAACCTCAAAAATCAAAACAATCAGAGTAAACCAGGTCGAAATATGACCTGGTTTTATTTTGCTATATGACAATAGTGTAAGATTTCTGTAAGGTTTGCCGATAGTTGTAATTGTCCTTTTCCAGTAGAGTAAGGGAGGATTAAATTTTGGACAAGGAGCTGCTTTATGGGGAACAATATTACAAACAAACGAATTGATGAGTTAGATTACATTCGTGGCTTCGCATTACTGGGGATTATTTTAGTAAATATTTTAGCACTACTTAATATTAAAACTCCAGATCCTAATACAGTAGATGCTAGCTATCAAAGGTTTCTATACTTATTTGTAGAAGGTCGTTTCTTCTCGATTTTCTCATTCTTATTTGGAGTGGGATTCTATATCTTCATTACAAGAGCGATTGCGAAAGGGAAAAATGGATATGTTCTATTTTTCCGCCGCGTAGTTGCATTATTTATTTTTGGTTTGATTCATTACATGTTTCAGCCTGGAGAAGCGTTAACGTTATATGCAATTTGCGGATTAATCGTTTTACCGTTTTATAAAGCGAAAAAACAAGCGAACTTAGTAATTGGTCTTATTTTGACAATAGCCTTTAGTGTAATGGGTGTTAAAGAACTATTACCACTTGGTTTAATTTTATTAGGTCTTGCTGCAGGACAATATCGTGTATTTGAAAATCTTTCAAAAAACATAAAGCAAGTCGCTATTTTTACAGGCATTATGTTTGTTTTAAGTGTGGCAGCTGTATGGTATCAATATGGACACGTGCCTGCTGGCCCATTTGTAAATATGATATTGATGAATGAAGATGGAACAATGGATGCTGCAAGCCAGTTTCTAAAAATTGGTATTACTGTTGGACCAATTATTTCAGCTTTCTATGTAGGAGCATTAATTTTATTACTTCAGTTAAAACCAGTTCAAACATTATTAGCACCATTGAAATACTACGGTCGTATGGCTTTAACAAATTATATCGGACAAACGGCAATGATTTTAATTGCTGGTAGTGTATTTAACTTTGCAGGTAACTTAACATACATGCAGACGCTATATGTATGTATCGCAATTTATGCAATTCAAATTGTGTTTAGTGTAATTTGGATGAAAATCTTTAAAATGGGTCCATTAGAATGGGTTTGGCGTGTTATTACGTACTGGACGGTAACACCTTTAAAGAAATAAAGTGAAACTTTAATCAGTGGGCTGTTCCTTTCGCGGAACAGCCTATTTTTATTGTCATCTTTTGTCGATAAGTCGATATATTTTGGTAATCGCTGATAAAAGTGTAAGAATCGCCGATATATTTGAAAAATCGCTGATAAAAGTGTAAGAACCGCTGATATATTTTAACAATCGCCGATATAATTTCATTTACCGATTTACTATGTCGAAATGTGAACTAGTATGAAAAGCCAACCTTACACGCATCCATTTTCTATCTTACAAAAGTGTAAGGTAATTGTAATGTTAACAAATAGCAGTTCACTTCTAAAAAGCGCAAAATAGGTAATGGAAAAACAAGCGTAGGAGGATATATATGACGAAACCAGTTGTAGACGTGAAAAACGTTCAAAAAGTGTACGGTAAAAAAGGTGAGAACCAATCACACGCGTTAAAGGGTGTTTCATTCTCAATTCAAGAGGGTGAGTTTGTTGGAATTATGGGACCATCTGGTTCCGGTAAAACGACATTATTAAATGTAATTTCAACGTTAGATAAGGCAACAGGTGGCGTTGTTGAAATTGCGGGAACGGATATTACAAAAATGAAGCAAGGTGAGCTTTCAGATTTCCGTTCGCAAAAATTAGGATTTATCTTCCAAGATTTTAACTTATTAGAGAACTTATCTATTTATGAAAACATTGCACTTCCACTTTCTCTTCAAGGTGTCGCATCACGTAATATTGGACCGAAAGTAGAAAAAGTAGCGGATATGTTAGGGATTACAGAAATACTTCAAAAGTATCCATCTGAAGTATCTGGTGGACAGAAACAACGTTCAGCAGCAGCGCGTGCTTTAGTGCATGAGCCGGCAATTATTTTAGGGGACGAGCCAACAGGAGCGCTTGATTCTAAAAATGCAACGAGTTTACTTGATGCGATGACAAACTTAAATAAAGATCAAGGCGTATCGATTATGATGGTTACGCATGATCCATATAGTGCAAGTTACTGTCAGCGTATTTTATTCATTCAAGATGGTGAGCTATATAAAGAAATTCATCGCGGTGGTACGCGTGAAGAGTTCTACAAAGAAATTTTAGATGTACTTGCAGATTTAGGTACACAAAAGGCGTAAGAAAGGAGGTTCCAGTATGTTATTTAAACTTTCCATGTCGGGGCTGAAAAGTAAGCTGAAAGATTATATCGTCTTACTTGTCGGTCTTGTCATGTCGATTTCAATTTTTTACATGTTCCAAACGTTAGCACTGAATAAAGCATTTTTAGAATCTAATTCAGTGATTAAATCTATTGGATTCGTATTCCAAGCAGGATCATTTTTATTAGCAATTATAACGTTCTTCTACATTTTATATGCAAACTCTTTCTTATTATCTCTTCGTCAAAAAGAGTTCGGTATGTATATGATGTTAGGTGCGAAAAAACATAAAGTTACATTACTTATGTTTATTGAAACAATCGTATTAGGTGCTGCGTCTCTTGCAATCGGGATTGCAGTTGGAGTAGGACTTGCAGAAGGTATTGGACAGTTATTAATGAAACAGCTTGAATTTGCTGGTGAAGGGTATAAAGCATTTTATCTACCATCTATGACTGTTACTTGCATCTTCTTCTTTGCACTATTTGTATTATCAGCAATTATGAACAGTATTAAATTGTCACGTATTTCTGTATTGCAACTAGTACATGCAGATGCACAAACAGAGCGTGTTGCAGTAAAAGGTAAAAAGACAGTTGTAGTGGCATTCCTTGCTGTTATTTTATTAGGTATAGGTTATGCATCTATGATCTATATGGAAAAACTAAAAGAGATGGGAATCCTTATTGCATTAATTACAACGACAGCTGGTACTTACATGCTATTTGGCTCACTTCTTCCAGTCATTATTAAAAAGTTAAAAAGTAATAAAAAGCGTAGTGAAAAAGGACTTAATGCTTTTACATTTGCACAATTAAACTTCCGAATTAATAGTTTAACAAAAGTACTTGCAACAGTGGCAATGTTAGTTGCACTTGGAGCTGGTGCAATTTCAGGTGGTATGGCATTTAAAAATAACGTTATAAAAATGGTAGATGGTTTAGTAATATATGATTCAGTAGTTCATAATCCAACAGCTGAAGAAAAGAAAATTTTAGATGGTATTACATTTAAAGAGAAAAGCGAATATCGTTACAAAGTTGATGATAAATACGTTTACTATGTAAAAGAAGATTTAGAGAAAAATCGTCCTTTCGTAAAAGATATGGCAAAGATGAAGTCTATGAAGGATTTAGTAAATACGAAAAAAGTTTCAGAGGAACTACCGGTAGGTGCAGTTTCTAGAGAGATGAATCAAAAAGATGCGAATACTAAAGAACTTTCAGCGGAATGGACAGATGCTTTTAGTACAATCCATCCATATTATTTATACAATGATCATGCAATTAAAATTGTAGATCAAAAAATGTATGATGGGATAAATGGTAAAGAAGGTATAGCATTTATCGGAAAAACAGATGATTTTTTAACATATAAAAAAGAATGGAAAAAACTTGACGAGTTGCAGCTAGATAAATATAAAAATGTAAAAGCTGAACAAATGGATAGTAAATATCAAGCTTATAGTGGGTTCTATGGCATTGCGACTGGAACAGTATTTATGGGATTCTTCCTTGGAATTGCGTTCTTAGCAATGATGGCAAGCTGTCTTATGTTTAAAATTCTTTCTGGTGCATCAAAAGATATTACGCGTTATCAAATGCTTCGTAAAATCGGTGTGCGCCGTGAGTTATTAACGAAATCGATTTATAAAGAGCTATTCTTAGTATTCTTATTCCCAGCAATTGTGGGTATCGCTCACGTATTAGTTGGTATGAATATTTTCGGATTTATTTTAATCGATCCGTACTTCCGTATTTGGATACCAATCGTAATTTTCGTAGTTATTTATGCGATTTATTACTTCATTACAGTTCAATTGTATAAAGGAATTGTTCTTCCGAAAGAAGATTAATAATAAAAACCGAGCAAAAACGCTCGGTTTTTATTATTTTCAGAAAAAACACTTTAATGTTACTGAAATGTATAATATAATGTAAGTAAGTAACGTAATATAAAAGTAGAAGTAGCTGTATAAGGAAAGGAGGAATCCAATCTGTAGAAAGAAGCTGAACTTTTATCCCCACATTTTTTTACCGCAACGTATTTATACAATCGTAAGTTTCCACATTGAAAGTTTTCAGAACCACCTGAGTATATTGTGAAAATAATGGATAACACATGGAAATCTCATAGCATGATAAGGTAAAATGGACAACATAATGAGAAAATTACCGTTCATAAGATGAGGAGAATACATGTATGGAAGTTGTAGAGGCATTAAAAGATATAAGCCAAATTGAGGCTATGAAAAAATATTTAAAAGAGCACTCCCAGCGAGATTATCTTTTATTTGTTATTGGAATTAACACAGGATTAAAAATTACAGAACTACTTAGCATGAAATTTGAAGATGTATTAAATGAAGACGGGACTGTTAAAGAGTTTTATGCTCTTCCTGTGAAAGATGAAAAATTTAAACAAGATATTTATTTAAATACAAAAGTAAAAGAAGCGCTTTTAGATTACGTACAATCTATTGGCGTTAAAAGAGAAAATTACGTATTCCAATCTAATAAAACGCCAAATTCAATTACGCGCCAACAAGCGTATCGTGTAATTCATAATGCTGCAGAAGCAGTTGGAGTTGTTGGTAAAATCGGAACGAATTCAATGCGAAAAACGTTCGGATTTCATGCGTACAAAAGAGGGATAGCGATTGCACTATTGCAAAAACATTTTCATCACGCGACTCCATCAGAGACACTAAAGTATTTAGGTATCTCAAAGGATGAGAGCTTTAAAACGGAGATTGATGTCGATTTATAAAAGCCGTAACTAAAAAATTAGGAGGCGGAAAATATGAATATTAGAGAGAGTGAACTGCCGGGTATTGGATGTAAGTTTGAAGTGATTACAAAAGGTAATGAAAAGATGGTTATCGTTATTCATGATGATGGCCGAAGAGAAATGTACCATTTTGATGCTGATCATGAAGAGAGTATTTCAAGCGTCTCTCTTCGTGATTCTGAAGCGAGACAAATTGCAGCTATATTGGGCGGAATGGTATATAGGCCACAAGCTTTAGATACGATTGAAATGGCTTTTGAGGGATTATCAATTGAGTGGTTTAAGGTGGAAAATAATGCACCAGTTGCACAAAAAACAATTGGTAGTTTACATGTTCGAAACACATATAACGTAACGATTATTGCCATTTTGAAAAAGAATATGAAGAAGTTCTTTAATCCAGGCCCAGATTCTATCATTGAAGCTGGCGATATGCTCGTATTATCAGGTGAAAGACATGAAGTGAAAAGAATTATTAATGAGTTGCTTTCAGTAGGAGGGGATTCATAATCGATGGATACTTTAATCTTTGAAGTTGGAACTGCGTTAGTATTAGTCGCTTTTGCAGCTATTCTCGCTGCAAAGTTAAAGTTCTCGATTATTCCGTTTCTTATTATACTCGGTATGCTAGTGGGGCCTCATGCCCCAGATTTAGGGCTTATCGATTTAAGATTTATTGAAAGTGGAGAAGTTATTTCCTTCCTCGGCCGTGTTGGCGTCATATTCCTCCTATTTTACTTAGGTTTAGAATTCTCAATTAAAAAATTAATTAAATCAGGAAAATCAATTGCTTTTGGGGGAACTGTTCATATATCGCTTAATTTTATATTAGGTTTACTTTACGGATATATAATGGGTTTCCCCTTATTAGAAACATTAATTATTGCTGGGATCATAACAATTTCATCGAGTGCAATTGTTGCGAAAGTAATTGTTGATTTAAGAAGATCTGGTAATAAAGAGACGGAGCTAATTTTAGGAATCATTATGTTTGATGATATTTTTTTAGCGGTATATTTATCAGTCGTTTCAGGATTAGTACTTGGAGGGGCAACATCATTTGTAGGTGCTCTTACATCTATTTTAATCGCAGTAGGTTATATGCTACTATTCTTTGTAGTTGCTAGAAAAGCTACACGGTTTTTAAATAAAATGTTAGATATTTCGTCCAATGAAATTTTTATTATTGTAATATTCGCTATTTTGTTCTTTGTAGCAGGATTTTCAGAAACGATTCATGTTGCAGAGGCAATTGGAGCATTATTACTAGGACTCGTTTTTTCTGAAACAGAGCATAGTGATCGAATTGAACAGCTTGTCGTTCCGTTTCGTGATTTCTTTGGAGCTATATTCTTTTTCAGCTTCGGTTTAAGTATAGACCCATTTTCACTTGGCGGAGCAGTGTGGTTGGCATTAGGAGCAGTTTTCATTACTCTTATCGGTAATTTTACTGCTGGAATGGTTGCGGGGCGTAAAGCTGGGTTATCGCATAAGGCTTCTACGAATATCGGTTTAACACTTGTATCACGCGGAGAATTTTCTATTATCGTCGCGAATATTGGAATTGCGGGTGGCTTAATGGCAGCGATTAAACCGTTCTCAGCTTTGTATGTTTTAATATTAGCATCGTTAGGACCTTTGTTAACGAAAGAATCTGGGAGAATATACTCGCTACTAGATAAGGTGTTTAAATGGAGTGCTAAAGAACGTGTGAAGCGAGAAAAGGAAGTTGGATAGTACAAATAAGGGTAGACTGCATGAAAATTTCATGCAGTCTACCCTTTTATATATTGTTACTGTTGTCGTTTTTTGTCGGTAAGTCGATATATTTTAATAATCGCTGATATATTTGTAGTTGCGCCGATATATTCTGATAATCGCTGATATAATCCAAGAAGCAACCAATATAAATTCATTTACCGACGAACTATTATCTGAATTTCATCAACTATTAATCAGTTGCCTTCCTATTTAAAAACGACTACAATTTTACTGTTATATATATGAACGAAAAAAATAGAATAGGAGGGGAAGCTATGCCAAGGAAAGTATGGCTATTAGTAGCTGGGATGATTATTAATGTCACGGGTGCTTCTTTTTTATGGCCTTTTAATACAATTTATTTACATGATCACTTGGGAAAATCTTTATCTGTGGCCGGAATGGTATTAATGATCAACTCGCTTACTGGTGTAATCGGAAACTTGCTCGGCGGTGTTTTATTTGATAAATGGGGCGGTTATAAATCAACTTTAGTAGGGATAGTGATTACACTTGTATCAATTTTAGGTCTTGTGTTCTTCCACGGTTGGCCGTTATATGTTGTATGGCTAGCGTTAATCGGCTTCGGTTCTGGAATGGTCTTCCCATCGATGTATGCGATGGTTGGTACGGTTTGGCCAGAAGGCGGAAGACGGGCATTTAATGCGATGTACGTTGGACAAAATGTTGGTATTGCGATTGGAACAGCATGTGGTGGATTAGTTGCATCGTATCGTTTTGATTATATTTTCTTAGCGAACTTTATTTTATACTTTGTTTTCTTCTTAATTGCTTTTATTGGATTTCGTGGTATGGAAGACAAGAAGGAGCCAGGAGTACAAAAAGAAGTGGAAATGAAAAAAGGTTGGTCACTTACACCTGGATTTAAAGCACTTCTTATCGTGTGTGTAGCATATGCTTTATGCTGGGTTACATACGTACAGTGGCAAGGAGCGATTGCAACACATATGCAAGAATTGAATATTAGCCTTCGTCACTATAGTTTATTATGGACGATAAACGGAGCAATGATTGTTTGTGCACAGCCACTTGTTAGTATGCTAATTCGCTGGATGAAGCGTTCTTTAAAACAGCAAATTATGATTGGAATCTTCATTTTTGCAGCTTCATTCATTGTGTTAAGTCAAGCGCAACAATTTACGATGTTCCTCGTTGCGATGGTAACATTAACAATAGGTGAGTTATTTGTATGGCCTGCGGTTCCAACGATTGCAAATATACTTGCACCAAAAGATAAATTAGGGTTTTATCAAGGGGTTGTAAATAGTGCGGCGACTGTAGGGAAAATGTTCGGGCCGGTCGTTGGCGGAGCAATTGTGGATTTATACAATATGGAAGTATTGTTTATAGCAATCATGGTAATGCTTGTAGTAGCGCTTATAGCAACGAGCATTTATGATAAACGAGTAAAAGTAGAAGAAACAGTTGAAGAAAAAATTGCAGTTTAGTTTGACGGAACATGTAACATGTTTTAGAATATATTTAAATAAAACAACCTTTAGAACAAGGGAGATAGCTCGGCTGTCTTAAGATGAATTCGTTAGTTATTAAGAGTAACGATTAACCGAGAAGTCCTCGCTTTAAGTAAGCTCTTAAGAGATACTAGGTGAAGGATAGTTCACGTAACTTATATGTGTAATAACAGTGAGAAGGAGTAGTAGTAATAGAAGCTGGTTTAGAGAGTTGACGGTCGGTGCAAGTCAATCCACGTTTCGTTATGAACTCGCCTTTGAGTTGCAGTTGTGAAACTAATAGTAGCAATTGCCGTTAATCCACGTTACGGATCTAAGCGAATGTATATTTGTACATTAATTTAGGGTGGTACCGCGGGAATCTATAACCTCTCGTCCCTTTTTAGGGATGAGAGGTTCTTTGTATTTTGGGCGGTGAAAATAAATAGAATTTCAAGGAGGGTATCTCATGAGCTTTAATCATCAAGAAATTGAGAAGAAGTGGCAAGGGTACTGGGAAGAGAATAAAACATTCCGTACGCCAGATGAGACAGAAAAACCAAAATTTTATGCACTAGATATGTTCCCATATCCATCAGGTGCAGGCTTACACGTAGGACATCCAGAAGGTTATACAGCGACAGATATTTTATCTCGTATGAAGCGTATGCAAGGATATAACGTTCTTCATCCAATGGGATGGGATGCATTTGGTCTTCCAGCAGAGCAATATGCACTTGATACTGGAAACAGCCCAGCTGAATTTACAGAGCATAATATTAATACGTTCCGTAACCAAATTAAATCATTAGGTTTCTCTTACGATTGGGACCGTGAAGTAAATACAACAGATCCAAACTACTATAAGTGGACGCAATGGATCTTCCTAAAACTATTTGAAAAAGGCTTAGCTTACGTTGATGAAGTACCTGTAAACTGGTGCCCAGCACTTGGTACAGTACTTGCAAACGAAGAAATCATTGACGGTAAGAGTGAGCGTGGTGGACATCCAGTTGAGCGTCGTCCGATGAGACAGTGGATGTTAAAAATTACAGCTTACGGAGATCGTCTATTAGAAGATCTAGATGAGCTTGATTGGCCTGAAAGCTTAAAAGATATGCAACGTAACTGGATCGGTCGTTCTGAAGGTGCAGAAGTACACTTCAACATCGATGGTACAGACGAGAAATTCACAGTTTTCACAACGCGCCCTGATACATTATTTGGTGCAACATACTGTGTACTAGCTCCAGAACATGCACTTGTTGCAGAAATTACAACAGCAGAACAAAAAGAAGCGGTAGAAGCTTACATTAACGCTGTAAAAATGAAGAGTGATCTAGAGCGTACAGAACTTGCGAAAGAAAAAACTGGTGTATTCACTGGTGCTTACGCAGTTAACCCAGTAAACGGTGAGAAATTACCAATCTGGATTGCTGACTATGTTCTTGCAACTTACGGAACAGGTGCTGTAATGGCAGTTCCAGCTCACGATGAGCGTGACTATGAATTCGCATCAGTATTTAATCTTCCAATGAAGGAAGTTGTAAAAGGCGGAGATATTACGAAAGAAGTGTACACAGGTGATGGTGCACACGTAAACTCAGCATTCCTTGATGGTTTAAATAAAGAAGAAGCAATCGCAAAAATGATTGAATGGCTTGAAGTAACGAGCGCAGGAAATCAAAAAGTAACGTACCGTCTACGTGACTGGTTATTCAGCCGTCAACGTTACTGGGGTGAGCCAATTCCAGTAATTCACTGGGAAGATGGTACAATGACAGCTGTGAAAGAAGAGGAATTACCATTAGTTCTTCCGAAAACAGAAAACATCCGTCCTTCAGGTACAGGTGAATCACCACTTGCTAACATTGACGAGTGGGTAAATGTTGTTGATCCTGAGACTGGTAAAAAAGGTCGTCGTGAAACAAATACAATGCCGCAATGGGCTGGTAGCTGTTGGTATTACCTACGTTACATCGATCCAAACAATAGCGAAGCACTTGTAGATCCTGAAAAAGTAAAACAATGGCTTCCAGTTGATATTTATATCGGTGGTGCAGAGCACGCTGTACTTCACTTACTATATGCTCGTTTCTGGCATAAAGTATTATACGATATCGGTGTAGTTCCAACGAAAGAACCGTTCCAACAATTATTCAACCAAGGTATGATTCTAGGTGAAAACAACGAGAAAATGAGTAAATCAAAAGGTAACGTTGTAAACCCTGATGATATCGTAGCAAGCCACGGTGCAGATACACTTCGTCTATACGAAATGTTCATGGGACCATTAGATGCTTCAATCGCTTGGTCTGAAAATGGTCTTGACGGAGCTCGTCGTTTCCTAGACCGCGTATGGCGTCTATTCGTTCAAGATAACGGTGAATTAAGTGAGAAAATTACTGACGCACCAAATAAAGAGCTTGAAAAAGCTTACCATCAAACAGTGAAGAAAGTAACAGAAGACTATGCAGAGCTTCGCTTCAACACAGCGATTTCTCAAATGATGGTATTCATCAACGATGCATACAAAGCTGAAACACTTCCAAGAGAATATGTAGAAGGTTTCGTAAAAATGATTGCACCAGTTGCACCTCATATCGGGGAAGAGCTATGGAGCAAACTTGGATACAATGAAACAATCACATATGCAAGCTGGCCAACATTTGATGAGTCTAAACTTGTAGAAGATGAAGTTGAAATCGTTGTTCAAGTTATGGGGAAAGTTCGCGCAAAACTAACAATGAGTAAAGACGCATCAAAAGAAGAAATGGAACAACTTGCACTTGAAGCAATTCAAGACCAAATTGAAGGGAAAACAGTTCGTAAAGTAATTGTTGTTCCTGGAAAACTTGTTAACGTTGTTGCAAACTAAATCATTTGAAAAAGCTCAGAGCGTTTATGTTCTGAGCTTTTTTGTATAGAAAATAATCTCAGGGTCACCTTCATCTAAGTTTTCAACTATTCCGCTACGTATAAAACCATTCGAGTTAAATACTTTCTGCATACTTTCATTCGATTCGTTCGTTGAAGAAAATATTTTTTGAGTAGGAGAATGACTTAACATATATGAGATTAACGAGCTTGCATAGCCTTGCCTTCTTTTAGTTGGTGAAACAATGATTAATGAGAGGAAAGTACAACCAAAGAAATTTGTATCGTATGTTAGAAAGCCAGAGATAGAATTTTCTTCTGTTACAATGATGCATCTGCCTTCACGGATAGTGTGCTTAATATAATTTCGTCTACTATCGTTTCCAATTACGTCAATATCTATATGGACGATTGAATCTAAATCATTGATAGAAGCCTTTGTTACATTCTTCAATATAAATACCTCCTAGAAAAAATATTCAGTTAATTAATTTTATCATGAATGAAGAAAAAGAAGCGGAATTCTAGTGCAGACAAACACCTATTCTTCTATAGGAAATATGATAAAAAAGGTAGGCTAAATTGAGTAGAAGAGGTGAAAGGAATGAAAGGGATGGACAATAATGCACCACATGGTTTCTTCGGGAGTGGATCGGATAGTTATGAACAAATGATGTTAATGGGAGGAGGACAACAAGGATACGGTGGAATTCCGAGCTGGATGGGCGGAACACCTGGAGGGTTTTCTACATCAGTAGCGGGTGTACAAACTGGAATTCCAACATTAACAGGAGGATTTCCATCATCGGTAGCCGGAGTGCAAACTGGAATCCCAACATTTGTTGGCGGAGCAGCGGGAGGAGTACCAGTAGGCGTACCAACTGCATTTCCATCTTTCGTTGGAGGAGTACAGACAGGATTTCCTGTACCGGGAGTAGGTGTTGTAGCAGGAGGAGTAGGTGGATATCCGCAAGTAGTTCACGGCTACCATGGTCATCATCACCACCATCAAGGTCAACATGGCCATCATGGACATCACCACCATCAAGGTCAACACGGCCATCATGGACATCACCACCATCAAGGTCAACACGGCCATCATGGTCATCACCACCATCAAGGTCAACACGGCCATCATGGTCATCACCATCATCAAGGTCAACATGGTCATCAGGGGCAACAAGTACATCACCACGGTCACCACCACATTCATCCGCAAGCTGTTCTTTATCAAACTCACCAAGGCCAACATGGTCACCATGGACATCACCACCAAGGCCAACATCATGGACACCAAGGCCAACATCATGGACACCAAGGTCACCACCATCACCAAGGTCATCAAGGCCAACACGGTCATCATGGGCACCAAGGCCAACATCATGGACACCAAGGTCAACATCATGGACACCAAGGTCAACAGCACCAACAGCACCAACAATATCAGCAATATCAACAACAACAATCTTCTCCTTGGACAGGTGGAATTGGAGCAGGAGGAGCAGGGGCAGCAGCAGGAGCAGCTAGTATTAGTGGAGCAGCAGGACACGCAGGGCACGTGGGTCATTAATGATTGGCAGAAAAAAAGCCATAATAAAAAACTGCTAGGAAATCCTAGCAGTTTTTTTCAGCTTCTTGACGCTGACGTTCAATTTCAGCACGAAGTTGTGGTTCCGGTGCTTGCCAGCCTTCTGGCTTTAGAATCTTACCGTCGCCTTCACGGAATCGAGGCTTCCCATCAGGGAATAGTTTTGCCATGTTGGCGTTGTTTACAATTTCGAATCCTTTATCTGGACGTACGCCCATTTCTGCAAACGTTCCGAATGCAAAGTAAATAAGGTCAATCAGTGCATCGTATTGATCTTCAACAGTCGTTGCCTCTAGAAATTCTTCTAGTTCTTCCTGCATAAAACTTGCACGGATTTTTGCACGCTCTTCTGTTAATTTTGTTGGAGTATTTGTCACAGGATGTCCGAATACTTCATGCATTTTCGCAACAAGTTCGTATCCTTTATCTAAACCTTTTTCGTTTGTCATGTTGTTTCATCCTTTCTTACGTTATGCCGAAGTTTATTGTAACATAAGGTGATTATGAAATGAAAAGAACATCTTATCGAAATAAGATGTTCGCTCGTTATTCTTCTTTTTTTATTAAAAGCGATGAAATAAGATCGATGCCAAAAATACCGACGAGTAACATTGGTATAACGACAAGTAAGTAACGTGTGAAGGAAACATTTTTTAAGTATGTATGAGCAAATAAAAAGACGCCGAGAAATAAAATACCATTTAAAATAGGCTTTACTAATTTTTTAGACATAAGCTCCCCCATAAATATCTTCTCTCTCTATTTGATAATAAAAAACTCCTCTCTCCGTTGTATCATGCTGGAGAGAGGAGTTCAATCATTTCTCATTCAATAACACCAGAATTTGTAATATTTACGATGTATTTTATATGAACCGGAACATCTTTATACATTTGTCTCCATTCTTCTAATTTGAATGGGCGATAATGTTGTTTATACTTTGCACCTAGCCCGAGAGGATCGACGCCTAAAGATTTAAATTGCTTAATTAACTTAGCAGCTTGTTTATCTAATTGTTTTTGTACATCTTTTTCAATGTTTTTTGTGTTCTTGTTATTTTCTAAGTTAATTTGTTTTGATAGTTCTTGAATACGTGCATCAAGACGAACGTGAATGAAAAAAGAAGGCTTTCCGTTTTTAATTTTTATATCGTAAGTTGGAACAGAACGAATATTATTAATCATTACGTACGCAGAATCTGTTTTAAATTCATGTGAATCTAATTTATGTTTCTCTAATAGTCCTTTAAATATGAACATATCTTTTTCCGCAATTTTACCGATATATTTATCCTTTTTAAAAAGGCCAATTCCGGTAATTTTTATTTTATCACCATGCTTCTTTAGAATGGGAATATAGTAGTCTTTTCCTTCTTGATAATAGCGAAATGCTCCTATATGTAGATTATCCGCTGGTAAAGGTCCGGTCTCCATGTTATGTTCTAGCAATTTTTTTATATAAATTGCAACGTTGTATGAAGTCGAATATTTGCCTTTTAAAAGTTCAGTACCATTCCCATCTAATAAAGCAGCATATAAAGCGTTCCCTATATTCACATCTCGGAGTAATGTATCGAATGAAGTAGACATTCCTGTTTTGGCAAGTCTTATCGTATATAGAGCGACACGCATTTGTCCACTAGCAAAAGGTTGAGAAGACTCTAAAGATGTGTCTGCTTTTACTTGTTTTACCGCATTTGCACTGCCTTCAAAAACTTGAACTTTATTTCCTTTTTTTTGAATGGGACAAACGAATGTCACTTTTACTTTATTATCTTTTGCAACGTCAAATACGGATCCTTGAATAAGTTGTACATCGTCGATAATATTTTTTTGTAAACATCCAATTAGACTGAAGAATGTTATACAAGAAATAAGTATTAATTTGCTTGTGCTTTTGATTTTTTCCATTTTCTTTTCACCCACACAATAATAAATAGGATTGGGATGTATACATAAATGAGCCAAAAACTAACCTTTGATACATTACTAATAAAGTTATTAATATCGTGTCTGTTTGTTAAAAGTTGCGAAACAATGAGAGTGATAAAGATAAAAGCAATTAAAACACCCCTTTGTTTTACACGGAATATTTCATGAGTTGCTCTCATTGACGCCCATAAAGGGAGGATAAAACTTGAAATAATAACGAGTGCATAGCCTGAAATTGCAATATATTCGAGTCTTTCTATAAATGGTAATTGAATAACTTGGGTCATAGAAAGTTGGGCCCATATCGTTTTTAACAATTGTTTTTCACTAAAAAATGCAAAGGCTAAAAGGGTGCTAAATAAATATAGAAGATTTGAAAATAGTGCTCCAAACTGAGCGTATTTATGAGATTGCATAGGCTTTTTCACAAATGGATACACCATGAGGTAAATCTCAAAACCGGTCATACTGTAGATTGACAGTTGAGCGGATTTTAAAATGTCTGAAAAAGAATGTGTGAATATAGGTAGTAAATTATCCCAATGTGAATATTTCAAAACGAATAAGCTTAGAAATAAATATCCTAATGTACCACCAACAGAGATGACGCAAATACCGGTAATTACACGAAATCCAGAAGAGATAATGTAATAGCTAACTAAGCATAAAAAGAGTGTTAACATAAAGGTAGAAGCGGTAGGAAACATCCATACTTGAATAATTTCAACATATGTTCGGATGACTGAAATACTAACGATTAAAAAATAAGCCATAAAGATGATGCTAATGCCATTTCCTAGCCATTTTCCAAATGTTTGCCGATGTAAATCAACTAAATTCCCATTTGTTTCTTTTAATAAGACATACATCATCCATATAAGAATGTGGATTAAAATTCCTGTGATTATAACTCCCATCCATCCGTCGTATCCAGCGGCCTTTGCGATGATTCGAGCGAAGCCGAGAACGCCAGCACCGAACTGTGCACCGTGAATTAAGAAGAAAACAAAGATAGGAGATATTTGATATTTTTCTTGAACTTTACTCATCGAATGCACCTCATTTCTTAATCATCAAAGTCTGATCTATGCTTTGTTGAAATTCCTTTCGCTGCTTTTTTTACATGTTGTGGCCTTGCTTGTACATCTCTTGTATCAATCATTGTTAAAGGAAAACGAATCCAAGAATCTTTAACAGATTGTTGTCTTGTTGGATAAAATAAAGCGTACGGCTTGCGTAAAGAAGTGAGTCTAAATAGATGGGTAAATAAAAAGATAAATCCAAGTGAAATCCCGAAAAGTCCTCCTATTTCTGCAAATATGAGAAACGGGAAACGTAGTAATCGAACCGCATTACCCATTTTATAAATAGGTGTAATAAAGGAAGCGAGTGCTGATAGTGCAACGATAATTAATAAAATGTTACTCGTTAAACCTGCTTGTACAGATGCTTGTCCGATTACGATACCCCCTACGATACCGAGCGTTTGACCAACTTTCATCGGTAACCTCGCGCCAGCTTCTCTCAGTAAGTCGATCGCAAGTTCTAAAAAGAGTGCTTCAATTAAAGGTGGGAATGGTACTTGTGCTCTTGATAAAATTAAGGTTTCAAGTAAATCACTTGGAATAAGTTCATAATGATAATTTAAAACTGCAACGTATAACGGTGTAGCGCAAATTGAAAATAGAACGGCAATTAATCTTAAAATCCTTGAAAATGTAGCGTACATCCAGGAGACGTTATAGTCTTCTGGTGAAATGAAAAAATCAAAATAGGATACGGGTGTTAGTAAAACACTTGGAGAACCATCAACAAAAATAGCGATTTTTCCATCAATTAGTGCTTTTGTAACTCTATCAGTACGTTCTGTATTGATATAGAGAGGGAAAATCGATTTTTCACCCATTAATTCTTGTAAATAAGCACTATCATTAATTTGATCATATTCAAGAGCGCGTAATGACTCTTCTAGAAAATCTACATTATCTTTTTCAGCAAGGTTGTCTAAATACATCATGACAACTTTTGTTTTGGAAAACTCGCCGATAATCATTTCTTTTGTTTGTAAATCTAAAACAGGAAGACGTTTTCGAACTAAATTAATGTTTGTATCAATATCCTCTACGAAACCTTCTTGCGGACCAATAACAGTTGATTCGTTTAAAGGAGGGGTTGGTGCACGATAATTATCAATTGCAATGTTTGCAAGCATACATTTTTGATCTTGCTGATTCAATTGAATAATCGCATGCCCCTTTAAAACCATATCCTCAATTTTTTGTAAGTCGTTCGTAATTGTAATGCCGCTCATCGGGATATGTTCCTTAAGCTCTTCTAGTGATGCGTTAGGTCGTTCTAAAAGAGTGGGCATTAAATACTTTTGTAATTTTTCTCCATCAAGTGAAGGGCGATAGTAAGAAATCCAATAAGGCATCGTTTCATCGTCGGATGTATGATAATTTACAAAATCACTAGACTTTTTCAGCTTCTCTATTAAATTTTGTAAAGAATGAATACGATCTTTTTCTGGTTTTGTAAAGTCATAAATACTATTACCTCCAGAGCTTTGTTGCTTACTTTGAGAAGGTTCATCTTGCTTAGTGTTTTGCTGTTTATCTTGAAACGAATCACCTTGTTTAGCACTTTGTTGTTTATCTTGAGAGGAATCATCTTGTTTAGCACTTTGTTGCCTATCTTGAGAGGAATCATCCTGTTTAGCGCTTTGTTGCTTATCTTGAGACGAATCATCTTGTTTAGCACTTTGTTGCCTATCTTGAGAGGAATCATCCTGTTTAGCGCTTTGTTGCTTATCCTGAAACGAATCACCTTGTTTAGCACTTTGTTGCCTATCTTGAGAGGAATCATCCTGTTTAGCGTTTTGTTGCTTATCCTGAGAAGGGTCATTTTGTTTAGCACTTTGCTGCTTATCTTGAGAGGAATCATCCTGTTTAGCGTTTTGTTGCTTATCCTGAGAAGGGTCATCTTGTTTAGCACTTTGCTGCTTATCCTGAGACGAATCATCTTGTTTAGCGTTTTGTTGCTTATCCTGAGACGAATCACCTTGTTTAGCGTTTTGTTGCTTATCCTGAGAGGAATCATCTTGTTTAGCGTTTTGTTGCTTATCCTGAGAGGAATCCTCTTGTTTAGCACTTTGTTGCTTATTCTGAGAAGAATCTTTTTGCTCGTTATTTTTACCTTTATTATGTTTCATACTTCTAGTCTGTTCTTTGTTATCATCCTCTTGATTGTTAGAATGCTGCTCCTGATTATCTGTTTCGTTTGCTTCTGGTTTATTTGATTTTTTTTTCTTACGTAACCAATTCCAAATCATATGTACGCCCTCTTTAATCTTGTAATATAGTGCTATTTTGTGGCTAATTTTGTATATTATTCATTTATTTATGAAAAGAAGAAGGAGATTAGTTTGCATAGAAAAAAAACTTTAGTAAGCAGTTCATACTATAACGGGGAGAGGGAGAGTCTGTGCAAATTGTAAAAAAGGAGAAGTTTGTTTTAAAAGGGTTTACGTTTGAAAATGGCAGAGAAATTCCTGTTCAAATGGGATACGAGACATATGGCACTTTAAATAGAGAAAGGTCAAATGTGATTTTGGTTTGTCATTATTTTAGTGCAACAAGTCATGCGGCAGGAAAATATACAGTGCATGATGAGGAGTCTGGTTGGTGGGATGGGCTAATTGGACCTGGAAAAGCAATTGATACAAATAAGTATTTTGTTATATGTACGGATAATCTTTGTAATGTGCAGGTGAGGAATCCATATGTAATTACAACAGGACCGAAATCAATTAATCCAGAAACTGGAGAAGAATATGCTATGGATTTTCCGATTTTTACATTTCTTGATGTAGCTTGTGTGCAATATGAGTTAATAAAAGGTATGGGAATTTCAAGGTTACACGCTGTAATCGGACCGTCGGCGGGGGGGATGATTGCACAACAATGGGCGGTTCACTATCCACATATGGTAGAGCGGATGATTGGCGTTATTACGAACCCACAAAATCCAATTATTACGTCAGTAAACGTAGCGCAAAATGCAATTGAAGCAATTCAACTGGATCCAAGTTGGAAAGAGGGGAAATATGGAGAACAGCAGCCGATAAAGGGGCTTCATTTAGCAAATAGAATGATGTTTATGAACGCGTTTGATGAGCATTTTTATGAAATGGCATTTCCTCGTAATAGTATAGAGATAGAACCTTATGAAAAGTTTGCTACACTAACATCATTTGAAAAAGAAATAAATAAAGCGACATATAGAAGTATGGAGTTAGTAGATGCAAATTCATGGATATATACTGCGAAGGCAGTTTTATTGCATGATATTGCACATGGGTTTTCTTCACTAGAAGAATCTCTTTCTAACATAGAAGCGAATGTACTTATGATTCCGTGTAAACAAGATTTGCTTCAGCCGTCTCGTTATAATTATAAAATGGTTGATATTTTGCAAAAACAAGGAAAATATGCGGAAGTATATGAGATAGAAAGTATAAATGGGCATATGGCAGGAGCATTGGATATTCATTTATTCGAAAAGAAAGTTTATGAATTTTTGAATCGGAAAGTATCTAGTTTTGTGTAGAAGGAAAATGATGGGGAAAAGGTGCAGTGTTTGAAGTAGGCACCTTTTTTCACATGATTTGTAGACGGAAAATATATGTAGCAATTGCTATACCGAAAAACGCTATGCTAAGCAATAGAAATAAGAATGACATTTCTTGTGGCGATTTTATCTTTTTATTATTTTTCATACTAAGTACAATAATTGCAGCGAGTAAGAACACAATGCCTATAATGAAAAGAAAAAGCGTCATTTTAATCGACTCCTTTCATAAAACAAGTATATTGAGGATACAATGTGCTAGTTATGTTTGTAAAGAATAAGTTTTACGAGAAAATTGAGAAATAGCTTTTCGATTCTTTGCGTTCTTTCTTTTGCATGCTAAAATTGGTAGAGAATGTTTGTGAAAAAGAAACTAAAGGTTTTATTGTATATAAGGAGGAACTACATATGACAGAAGTTAAAACAATTACTACAGAAGAGGTGCAAGAGCGTTTAGAAAATGGAGAAACGTTATTTTTAGTAGATGTAAGAGAAGATGAAGAAGTAGCGGCAGGAAAGATTCCAGAAGCTGTACATATTAAAATGGGCGATATCCCACATAAAGTAGATTTCTTTAATAAAGAGAATGAATATATCTTTATTTGTCGTTCAGGAATGCGCAGTGAAAATGTATGTCATTATTTAAATGAACAAGGGTTTAAAACAGTGAACATGGTTGGCGGTATGCTTCAATATGAAGGTGAAACGAAATAGTTAATTGAAAAAAACTTGAAACGAGTCTGTTTCAAGTTTTTTTCTTTTGCATACAGTATAAAAAAGGAGGAGGGGTAAATGGGGATTAATTTGCGTAAAGTAAAAATTATTAATAATACAGGAGCTGTTAATGTCGGTGACTGTTATGATCTCTCACCTTTAGCTGTAGCAAAAGTATATGCAGGTGCTGGAGGATCAAGTGCGGCTATTTTTTTAAATGGAAAAAGGCAGCCAGAAGCGGTCATTAGAACATCAGTATTTCTTCCGCCTTTGGCAACGAGTACACGTACGTTAGGTTCATAGAGGAAAGGTAGAGTGTAATTATGCCTGCTCATATAAAAGAGTTTGTTATTGTGAATAACACTGGAAATATATTTACCGGTGATAATTTGAGTGACACTTCATTTACTGCTTCGAAATCATATAGTGGTTCAATGGGGTGTACTTGGATTGATGTTGTTACAGTAATAGGGACGGAGACGAAGCTTTGTTTACAGCCGGGAGATTCGGTGACGACGACGTATACAAGGGGCACTCCTGCTGGTACTGTAACAGGAGCAAATATGGGGCAAAATGTAAATACATCGAGTATAGCGCAAGCTGTCCCTAATACAGATAATATGGATTCAATTGCAGGACTCCCTTAAGAAATTAAGGGAGTTTTTATTATTTAAAATAAAAATAGTCTTGGAAATTATTTTTGTAAATAGATTAAGAAGAGGCTTATTTATTATGAAAAAGATGGTTTGTAGGTGGTGAAAGTGTGAAGAATCGTGATAATAATCGGAAGCAAAATTCGTTAAGCTCTAATTTTAGAATTCCACCCGAACTTATTGGGCCTACTTTCCCCCCTGTTCCAACTGGGTTTACAGGTATAGGGATTACTGGTCCAACCGGTCCACAAGGCCCAACAGGACCTCAAGGACCAAGAGGATTACAAGGTCCGATGGGGGAGATGGGCCCGACAGGACCTCAAGGTGTGCAAGGGATACAAGGATCAGTTGGGCCAATAGGTGCAACTGGACCAGAAGGACAGCAGGGCCCACAAGGATTGAGAGGACCACAAGGAGAAACTGGAGCGACAGGACCTCAAGGGGTGCAAGGGTTACAAGGTCCGATTGGTCCAACGGGAGCGACTGGGGCACAAGGTATACAAGGGATACAGGGATTACAGGGGCCAATTGGAGCGACGGGACCTGAGGGACCTCAAGGAATACAAGGCGTCCAAGGGTTACCGGGTGTAACTGGTCCACAAGGAATACAAGGAGCACAAGGGATACAAGGAACACAAGGACCGAGTGGAAATACAGGTGCAACCGGAGCAACTGGTCAGGGGATAACAGGCCCGACTGGAATAACAGGTCCAACTGGGATAACTGGACCATCTGGAGGACCTCCTGGTCCGACGGGGCCGACTGGTGCGACAGGTCCGGGCGGTGGACCGAGTGGAAGTACAGGTGCGACTGGAGCAACTGGGAATACTGGAGCTACAGGAAGTACAGGGGTAACAGGAGCAACGGGAAGTACAGGTCCGACTGGAAGCACGGGAGCACAGGGCTTGCAAGGAATCCAAGGGATTCAAGGGCCAATTGGGCCAACAGGTCCAGAAGGTCCGCAGGGTATTCAAGGTATTCCTGGTCCGACGGGAGTAACTGGTGAACAAGGAATACAAGGAGTTCAAGGTATTCAAGGGGCAACGGGAGCAACAGGAGATCAAGGTCCACAAGGTATACAGGGGGCTATAGGGCCTCAAGGGGCAACAGGGGCAACAGGAGATCAAGGTCCACAAGGAATACAAGGAGTACCAGGGCCATCAGGAGCAACAGGGCCACAGGGAGTTCAAGGGATACAAGGTCCGATGGGTGATATAGGACCAACAGGTCCAGAAGGCCCAGAGGGACTTCAGGGGCCGCAAGGAATTCAAGGTGTGCCAGGTCCAGTTGGAGCGACGGGTCCAGAGGGTCCTCAGGGGATACAAGGTATTCAAGGACCGGTAGGAGCAACAGGTTCACAAGGTCCACAAGGAATACAGGGAATACAAGGTGTGCAAGGGATAACGGGAACAACTGGAGTACAAGGAGCAACTGGAATTCAAGGGATACAAGGGGAAATAGGAGCAACGGGTCCAGAGGGTCCCCAAGGAGTGCAAGGTGCTCAAGGGGAGATTGGTCCAACAGGTCCGATGGGTCCCCAAGGTGTGCAAGGAGTACAAGGAATTCAAGGAGCGACGGGCGCACAAGGAGTGCAAGGTCCACAGGGAATTCAAGGAATCCAAGGTCCGACGGGGGCAACAGGAGATACGGGAGCAACTGGGGCGACAGGGGAAGGAACTACCGGTCCAACAGGAGTAACCGGTCCAACAGGGGTAACAGGACCATCTGGAGGACCAGCAGGACCGACCGGCCCAACGGGGCCATCAGGTCCGGCGGGAGTAACAGGTCCATCTGGTGGACCACCTGGCCCGACAGGAGTAACCGGGGCGACAGGAGTAACAGGAGATACTGGGGCGACAGGCTCAACTGGAGTGACAGGAGCGACAGGAGAAACGGGAGCAACCGGAGTGACGGGTTTGCAAGGTCCGCAAGGAATCCAAGGTGTGCAGGGAGAGATAGGTCCGACGGGTCCCCAAGGTGTTCAAGGTCCCCAAGGAATTCAAGGAGTAACGGGGGCCACTGGAGATCAAGGTCCGCAAGGGATTCAAGGCCCACAAGGCGACATAGGTCCAACCGGCCCACAAGGAATTCAAGGCCCACAAGGTTCTCAAGGAATCCAAGGAGCGACAGGGGGAACAGGAGCACAAGGTCCACAGGGAATCCAAGGTCCGCAAGGTGACATAGGTCCGACTGGGCCACAAGGTCCAACTGGAATCCAAGGGATACAAGGAGAAATAGGTCCAACAGGTCCAGAAGGCCCAGAAGGACTTCAGGGCCCGCAAGGAATACAAGGTGTTCAAGGGCCAGTTGGAGCAACGGGTCCAGAGGGTCCTCAGGGGATACAAGGCATTCAAGGACCGGTAGGAGCAACAGGCCCACAAGGTCCACAAGGAATACAGGGAATCCAAGGTGTGCAAGGGATAACGGGAGCAACTGGAGCACAAGGAGCAACTGGAATTCAAGGGATACAAGGGGAAATAGGAGCAACCGGTCCAGAGGGCCCCCAAGGAGTGCAAGGTATACAAGGGGTGATTGGTCCAACCGGTCCGATGGGGACACAGGGAGTGCAAGGAATTCAAGGGATTCAAGGAGCAACAGGTGCACAAGGAGTGCAAGGCCCACAAGGAATTCAAGGGATACAAGGTCCGACGGGAGCAACAGGAGATACGGGGGCAACCGGAGCGACGGGAGAAGGAACTACCGGTCCAACAGGAGTAACCGGTCCAACAGGGGTGACTGGTCCGTCAGGAGGACCAGCAGGACCGACCGGCCCAACGGGGCCATCAGGTCCGACAGGAGTGACAGGTCCATCAGGTGGACCACCTGGCCCGACAGGAGCAACAGGTGCGACAGGAGTAACAGGAGATAACGGGGCGACAGGCTCAACTGGAGTGACAGGAGCGACAGGAGCAACGGGAGCAACCGGAGTGACGGGTTTACAGGGCCCGCAAGGAATCCAAGGTGTTCAAGGAGAGATAGGTCCAACCGGTCCACAGGGTATTCAAGGTCCTCAAGGAATCCAAGGAGTAACGGGGGCAACCGGAGCACAAGGTCCCCAAGGAATTCAAGGCCCACAAGGCGACATAGGTCCAACCGGCCCGCAAGGAATTCAAGGTCCACAAGGTCCTCAAGGAATCCAAGGAGCGACAGGAGCAACAGGAGCACAAGGCCCACAGGGAATCCAAGGTCCACAAGGTGACATAGGTCCGACCGGCCCACAAGGCCCGCAAGGAATTCAAGGCCCGCAAGGAATTCAAGGTCCAACGGGAGCTACAGGAGCAACCGGAGCGACAGGTCCCCAAGGAATTCAAGGCCCACAAGGAATTCAAGGCCCGCAAGGAATTCAAGGTCCAACGGGAGCTACAGGAGCAACCGGAGCGACAGGTCTCCAAGGAATTCAAGGCCCACAAGGAATTCAAGGCCCGCAAGGAATCCAAGGTCCAACGGGGGCTACAGGAGCAACCGGTTCACAAGGCCCAACTGGAGATACAGGTCCAACCGGAGCTGGAGCCACTGGAGCGACCGGGGCGACTGGAGTTAGTACAACTGCAACATATGCATTTGCGAATAATACATCAGGAACCGCTATTTCTGTTTTATTAGGTGGCACGAATGTACCATTACCGAACAATCAAAATATTGGTCCAGGAATTACTGTTAGTGGAGGAAATACTGTATTTACAGTTGCGAATGCAGGGAATTATTATATAGCTTATACAATTAATCTAACGGCAGGATTACTTGTAAGTTCTCGTATAACTGTAAATGGCAGTCCGCTTGCGGGAACGATAAATGCTCCGACAGTTGCTACTGGTTCATTTAGTGCAACAATAATTGCTAACTTGCCTGCTGGAGCTGCTGTTAGCTTACAGTTATTTGGAGTAGTTGCAATAGCTACATTATCTACAGCAACGCCAGGGGCTACCCTGACTATTATTAGATTAAGTTAATAAGCAGAGAACCTTGAAGCTTTTATGTTTCAAGGTTTTTTTATCTTTGTATTTGTAAGTAAACCTCGTTAACCAGGGGGAGTGAATCCCCTCTAATTATTTAAAGTTTCACTTTATTCACTTGAGCAAAAACATCGCAGTTCGAAAATATATTATAATAGAATGAAAAGAAAGAAATTTGGCAGAAAGGGAGGGTGGCGATGCAGGAGATGGTTAAAGATTTTTTTGGACGCCCACTTCAAGATTTACGTATATCTGTCATTGATCGTTGCAATTTTAGATGTACATATTGTATGCCAGCGGAAATATTTGGGCCAGAATATGCTTTTTTGAAAGACGAGTTTTTACTAACTTTTGATGAAATTGAGCGTTTGGCAAAATTATTTGTTAGCATCGGTGTACGGAAAATTAGACTTACTGGCGGTGAGCCACTGCTTCGTAAAGATTTAACAAAACTTATTGCACGTCTTGTGAAAATTGATGGGCTAATAGATATAGGGTTAACGACAAATGCTATTCATTTAACGAAACAAGCGAAGGCATTAAAAGAAGCTGGATTACATAGAGTGAATGTTAGTTTAGATGCGATAGATGATGACATATTTAAGAATATTAATGGTCGAAATATTAATACGAAACCGGTAATTAAGGGAATTATAGCAGCTAAAGAGGCGGGCTTGGAAGTAAAGGTAAATATGGTTGTGAAAAAAGGGATGAACGATCATCAAGTACTACCGATGGCTGCGTATTTTAAAGAGCAAGGAATCACGCTTCGGTTTATTGAGTTTATGGATGTTGGTAGTACAAATGGGTGGAATTTTGATCAAGTCGTTACAAAACGAGAATTGATTGAGATGATTCATAAGGTGTATCCGCTTGAGCCAGCTGAAGCGCATTACTTTGGTGAAGTTGCGAAGCGATATCGGTACGTTGGAACAAATGTTGAAGTTGGTTTTATTACATCTGTTTCTGAGTCATTTTGTGTCTCTTGTACGAGGGCGAGAATTTCGGCAGATGGAAAGTTTTATACGTGCTTATTTGCGACAGAGGGTTTGGATGTAAGAGAACTTCTTAGAGGAAATCTTTCGGATGAGGAGTTATTAAGTGTTATACAAGATGTATGGATGAATAGAAAAGATAGGTATTCGGATGAACGAACAGAAGAAAGTGCAAAAAATCGTCCAAAAATCGAAATGTCTTATATAGGAGGATAAGAAAGGGGGGTATCGCATGCAGGAGCGATATTCAAGACAAATATTATTTTCTGGTGTTGGAGAAGAAGGACAGAGAAAAATAAGAGAGAAGCATGTGCTTATTATTGGTGCTGGTGCTCTCGGTGCGGCAAATGCAGAAGCGATTGTTAGAGCGGGTGTTGGAAAAGTAACGATTGCTGATCGTGATTATGTAGAATGGAGTAATTTACAAAGACAACAACTATATACAGAAGAAGATGCAAAGCAGTATAAACCGAAGGCGGTAGCGGCAGCAGAACATTTAAGAGCGATTAATTCTGAAGTGGAAATAAATCCGGTTGTGACAGATGTAACGGTGCAAGAAATGGAAGAATTAGTGAATGATGTAGATTTAATATTAGATGCGACAGATAATTTTGAAACGCGTCTTCTCATTAATGATATTTCACAAAAGTATAATATTCCGTGGATATATGGTGGGTGCGTTGGAAGCTACGGAGTAACGTATACAATTTTACCAGGGAAAACACCGTGTTTTCGCTGTTTAATGGAGCATCCGGCGAGCGGAGCAACGTGTGACACAGCTGGTATTATACAACCGGCAGTACAATTAGTAGTTGCGCATCAAACTACGGAAGCGCTGAAAATATTAGTAGAAGACTACGGAGCGCTTCGTGAAACGATGTTATCATTTGATCTTTGGAATAATCAACAGATGGCATTTAAAGTGAATAGGCAGAAAAAAGATACTTGTTTATCTTGCGGAAGGTTACGTACATATCCGAGTTTAACATTTGAAGCACAAACGAAAACAGAAGTGTTATGTGGGCGAAATACAGTGCAAATTCGTCCAGGTGTGCGGAAGAATTTTAATTTGGAAGAAATTAAAAAGCGCTTACAAAGAAGCGTAGAGATAAAGGCGACACCTTATTTATTGTCGTTTCCGGTAGAAGAATATCGTTTTGTTTTATTTACAGATGGCAGAGCTTTCATTCATGGGACGAATGATATAAATGTAGCGAAAAGTTTATATGCAAGATATATAGGTTGAACCTAAAGGGAATCCTTTAGGTTCAACGGAGAAAGGATTATGAATTTCTCGTATAATCTCCACTTTTTCCGCCTGTTTTTTCAAGTAAGTAGGTTTCGCCGATAATCATACCTTTATCGACAGCTTTACACATATCATACACAGTAAGAGCGGTAGCCGAAGCAGCTGTTAAAGCTTCCATTTCAACACCGGTGCTACCTTCTGTTTTAACTTTTACTTCAATGAGTAAACGATATTGTTCTTCTGATTGTTTCCAATCGAAAGAAACGTCAACACCTTTTAATAGTAAAGGATGGCACATTGGGATAATATCAGAAGTTCGTTTCGCAGCCATAATGCCTGCGATTTGCGCAACTGCTAATACGTCACCTTTCCCAATTTCATTGTGAGAGATTTTATCGTAAATTTCTTTCGTAACGACAATGCTAGAGCACGCAATTGCTGTTCGAACGGTTGCTTTTTTGTCACTTATATCAACCATCTTCGCGCGTCCTTGGTCATTAAAGTGTGTAAATGAAGACATGGAATTCCTCCTTGAAGTAATTTCTATTGAATATATAAAGTTTAATCGAGATAAAAAAAATTGCAAATATGAGGTGAGAAACGATGGTAGAAAAACGAATTCCAATTCAAGTTGCTGAGGCAGTAGAACGGGTAATGAAATATGCAAAGCATGGTGAAGTAGAAGAAATTTCTATTACGGAAAGTTACGGGAGAATTCTCGGGGAAGATGTTGTCTCAGATCATGACGTTCCTCATTTTGATCGTTCCCCTTACGATGGTTTCGCCATTCGAGCAGAAGATACGAAAGAAGCAACTCAAGAGAATCCAGTTGAATTTGAAGTAATAGGAGAAATCGGGGCAGGTTCTGTTTTTACAGAAGAAGTAGGATCTTTTCAGGTGGTTCGTATTATGACAGGAGCAGCTATTCCACAAGATTGCAATGCAGTCGTAATGCTAGAGCTGACAGAAGGGTTTGAGAAGAACGGGAAAACATATATGAAGTTAAAACGCCCTTTTAATAACGGTGACAATGTGTCGTTTAAAGGAGAAGATATAAAACAAAATCAAGTTCTCGTTCAGAAAGGCGTTGCAATTAATCCAGGTGTTGCCGCCTTATTAGCAACGTTTGGATATAGCACTGTGAAAGTTGTAAAACAGCCTGTTGTCGGTATTGTAACGACAGGAAGTGAATTATTAGAAGTACATGAGCCGTTAGAACCGGGGAAAATTAGAAATAGTAACTCGTATATGATCGCAGCTCAAATTATGAAAGCTGGCGGGAAAGTTCGTTATTATGGTCAACTCGCGGATGAGTTAGATGCATGTTTTACAGCTGTTCAATCAGCGGTGGATGAGGTCGACATTTTAATTACAACAGGCGGTGTATCAGTAGGAGATTATGACTACTTACCAGCTATTTATGAAAGGTTACAGGCAAATGTACTCTTTAATAAGATAGCCATGAGGCCCGGAAGTGTAACGACAGTAGCTGAAGTTGATGGAAAGTTACTCTTTGGTTTATCAGGAAATCCGTCTGCTTGTTATGTAGGCTTTGAATTATTTGTGCATCCAATTATAAAAACGTATTTGTATGCGAAGGAACCTCACGTATATAGAGCGGATGCTATTTTACAAAAAGATTTTCCAAAGCCAAATCCATTTACTCGTTTCGTAAGAGCGAACGTAACAATTGTGGACGGGGCGTTACAAGCGATGCCAGTTGGTTTAGATAAATCGAGTGCGGTATCTTCACTTGCAGATGCGAATGCTTTTATCGTGTTACCTGGAGGAACGAGAGGATTTGAGACCGGAATGAAAGTATCCGTATTATTGTTAGAGCACTCTGAGGGATGTGATTGGCCATGGGCAAAGCCCCTTCAATCTTACAAATAGTAGGATATCAAAATAGCGGGAAAACAACACTTGTTGAGAAAGTGGTGCATGCATTAGCTGAACGAAAAATGAAAGTTGCTACAATTAAACATCACGGGCACGGAGGCTTTCCAGAAGTAGCGCAAAAAGATAGCGAAAGACACCGTAAAGCTGGTGCTGTCGTAAGTAGTGTAGAAGGTGCTGGATTGCTTTCACTTTCTTCACTAAGAAAGAAATGGTCCTTGCAAGAAATTATTCGCTTATATGAGTTTTTTGAAGTGGATACAATTTTAATAGAAGGCTATAAAAAAGAGAATTACTCGAAAGTAGTGTTACTTCGTTCTGCGGAAGACATTGAGCTTTTACATAAAGTAGAAAATATAGTGGCGGTTATTACGTGGTATGATGTTCCGGCAAATATACGAGAAGAATATAAAGTATTTCATATAACAGAAGAAGAGTTGTACATAGACTGGTTTTTACAAACGGTTAGGAGTGCGAAATGATAAATACATATTATGAAGTAATTGATACAGAAATCTCAATTGAAGAAGTAACGAAGAAAGTAATTCGACGTGAATGCGGTGCTGTTACAACATTTATTGGAACGGTTAGAGAGTTTACGAAAGGGCGTCGTACATTATACTTAGAGTATGTTGCTTATAAGACGATGGCAGAAAAGATGCTAGAGAAAATTGGCTTGGAAGTGAAAGAGAAATGGCCAGGTACATATGTTGCGATTACACATCGCATCGGTACGTTGCAAATTTCTGATATAGCGGTTGTTGTTGCTGTTTCAACACCACACCGTAAAGCGGCTTATGAAGCGAACGAATATATTATGGAACGCATAAAACAAATTGTTCCGATTTGGAAAAAGGAGTTTTGGGAAGATGGTGACTCATGGATTGGTGATCAATTAGAAAAAACACCATATCCGGCGGGAGAGCCTGGGAAGGAGCTATAAGTATGATTAGAGTATTGTTATTTGCGCACTTGCAAGAAGAAGCAGGGACAAGTGAATTACAAATAGAGAAAGAAAATATTACGGTTGCACAGTTAAAAGATGTTGTTGCGAACGAATATAATGTACCAGTTTCAGAGCCAATTATGGTTGCGATTAATGAAGAATACGCAAATGAAGATGACAGGGTCCAATCTGGTGATGTTGTTGCACTAATTCCACCAGTGAGCGGTGGTTAATATTGGATTTATTAAAACGACTTTCCTACATAGGGAAAGTCGTTTTTTTATGGCAGTTTTGAGAACACTAATCTATAGAACAAGGAGGGAACTATGAAAAAAATATGTGTCGTTATCACAATGCTATGTGTGGCCTTTTTCTCTTCTCCAAGCGATTCTTTCGCGAAAGAATCAAGAGAACAGCTTTTAGAGAGTGCATTATCAAATAGGTACTATTCAGTTATTAGACAAGTGACAGAAGATCAATATGAATGTGCTTCAGTTATAGATATAAAGCGTCTCGGCAAGAAAGATGAATTTGTTCCTAGATACGAATTGAAGCTACAATTTCTTACATTTCAAGGAGCGCATAATCCGCCGAACGATAAAGTTACGCTTACTTTGGAAGATCATTTAGATCACGTAAAGATAAAGAAAGTGGAGCGAGAAAAGAATGTTTCTGACGCTATTGCAGAAAAAGTTTGTGAACGGGAAAAAGAAAAAATAAAAGCTCACTCTAACGACTTAGAGTGATAATCTATGGCATTTAGTAAAGAAAGGTAATGAGTGATGGATATATTTTTAGCGATTTTACCAGCTATATTTTGGGGAAGTATTGTGCTATTTAACGTAAAACTGGGCGGGGGCCCGTATAGTCAAACGCTCGGAACAACATTTGGAGCACTTATTTTTTCAATTGTTGTTTATATTTTTATGAAGCCAGTATTAACACCTACCGTTATCGGAGTTGGAGTTGTGTCAGGTTTATTTTGGGCGCTTGGTCAGGCGAATCAATTGAAAAGTATTGATTTAATGGGTGTTTCGAGGACGATGCCAATTTCAACAGGACTTCAATTAGTCGCGACGACTTTATTTGGCGTTATCGTATTTCATGAATGGTCCACGACAATATCGGTCGTTCTTGGGGTTTTAGCGCTCGTTTGTATTATTATCGGTGTTATTTTAACATCGCTTCAAAGTGAAGAAGAAAAGAATGCAGAGCAAGCAGCAAACTTTAAAAGAGGTATCGTAATTTTATTAATTTCAACAGTCGGTTATTTAGTTTACGTAGTAGTAATTAGGTTATTTAACGTAGATGGCTGGTCGGCTTTGTTGCCACAAGCAGTTGGTATGGTGTTAGGTGGGATTTTGCTTACCTTTAAACATCATCCATTTAATAAATATGCAATTCGCAATATTATTCCAGGATTAATTTGGGCAGCTGGAAATATGTTTTTATTCATTTCACAGCCGCGTGTTGGAGTCGCAACAAGTTTCTCGCTATCGCAAATGGGAATTATTATTTCCACGCTTGGTGGGATCCTTATATTAGGTGAAAAGAAAACGAAACGTCAATTAACGGGTATCGTTGTCGGTATCGTTTTTATTATCGCAGCCGGAATTATGTTAGGTATAGCCAAAAGTTAAAGGAGGTATGGAAATGTATAGTGATTTAGCAGGGAAAGTTGTCGTTATTACAGGATCAGCAACTGGTCTCGGAAGAGCGATGGGAGTGAGGTTTGCTAAGGAAAAAGCGAAAGTGGTTATTAATTATCGCTCACGAGAATCAGAAGCGAATGATGTGTTAGAAGAAATTAAAAAGGTAGGCGGCGAAGCGATTGCTGTAAAAGGTGATGTAACCGTCGAATCAGATGTTGTGAATCTCATTCAATCTGCTGTGAAAGAGTTTGGTACGCTTGACGTTATGATTAATAATGCAGGGATAGAAAACGCGGTACCGTCGCATGAAATGCCGCTTGAAGATTGGAATAGGGTAATTAATACAAATTTAACAGGTGCTTTTTTAGGAAGTCGTGAAGCGATTAAATATTTTATAGAACATGATATTAAAGGGTCTGTCATTAATATGTCTAGTGTGCATGAGAAAATTCCGTGGCCACTATTTGTGCACTATGCAGCAAGTAAGGGTGGCATTAAACTGATGACAGAAACGCTAGCGTTAGAATATGCGCCAAAAGGTATTCGAGTAAATAATATTGGGCCAGGTGCAATTAATACGCCAATTAATGCCGAAAAGTTTGCTGATCCTAAAAAACGGGCTGACGTAGAAAGTATGATACCGATGGGCTATATTGGAAAACCTGAAGAAATCGCAGCAGTAGCAACTTGGCTTGCTTCATCAGAGGCGAGTTACGTAACTGGAATTACGTTATTTGCAGATGGTGGAATGACTTTATACCCATCGTTTCAAGCTGGGCGTGGGTAATATGAAAAGGACAAAGAGTTTTATCTCTTTGTCCTTTTTTACAAAAAAAATAGCGTTCGGCTATTTTAAAATTAATGATTAATTGTATCTTGAAGAAATTCTGTTGCTTGATGTTCAGTAACATTTTGTACGAGCGCGACTTCGCTGATCATCATTTTTCGTGCATTATCTAGCATTTGTTTTTCGCTCGCATTTAATGTTCTCTCTTTATTACGGCGAAGTAAATCCCGAACCACTTCTGCGCTATCTTGTAAATTGCCATTTTTCATTTTTTCCATATTCATTGTATATCTTTGTTTCCATGAGAGTGATGGGTCTGACTCCCCGTTTTGAAATTCAAGAAGTATATCATCTAACGTACCTCGATCAACGATATAACGAATACCTGATTTTTTTAATTGTTCCATCGGAAGCATTACTTGCATATCTTTACTAATGATGCGTATCACACAATATTGACGTGAAGTACCTAATATTTCTTTCTCTTCAATTGCTTCGATAATTCCTGCACCGTGCATTGGATAAACGATTTTATCACCAATTTGAAACAAATCATCCACCTCCATATGTGGTAACCACTTTTAATGATAGCATACGCATGTAAAAATGTCAAATTTTATATAATAACATAACATTTATATTAGAGTCAATAAGGTGAAGTGCTTTTTTTTTATGTTTTTTTTGAACTTATTTATCCCGCATTAACGGGCAATAAGACCCCCACCTCAAAATTCAGCGAAAGCAAAGAAGTTAGGTGGGGGGGCGGGCTGATAATCAGTGGAGGATGAATAAACCCCTCCGCTGATTAAAGTTTCACTTTATAGTGATTTTTTTAGAAAAATAGTACAGGTGAGAAAGAAGGCATATCCACTTATTTTTAAGCATAAAATGTAAAAGCGCTAATACAATATACCTAAATCCGTTCTTTGCAAAGGAGGGAGAGAAGGTGGGGCGCACAATAAAAATTGATATTACAAATAAAGTTGTAGCTAAATTTAGACCAAATTATTTGGAATTATATACGAGTAAATTTATGATAGGTAAGTTTTATGTCTATACTGAAGATAAAAAATATGTGTTAGAAGACGGATATATATATGAGAATGGAAAGTTTTATCGCATCATAGATACGCACCGTGGCAATAATCAAGCGGCGGAGGGCTGCGATCTAGGATGGTGTTAACATGATTCGTGTGAAAGTTTTTGATGAAAGTCACGAAAAAGACTTAGAAGACGCTGTGAATGTGTTTTTGAAAAAGATTGATGATAGCAACTTTGTAGATATTAAGTATCAAGTTGGTGTTTCCATTAACGACGATGAAAACCAAATTTATTGTTTTTCAGCAATGATCGTTTATAAAGCATAAAAAAGAGCTGGCTCACCCAGCTCTTTTTTATGTTTTATGTTGGGACAACATGTGTCGGTAATACGTTCATAATAGATTGGGGTGTGCCTAATTTCTTTGTCGTTAAAAGAGGCTCCCCTGTTTCATGATTTTGGGCATCTTTACACATACCAAGGTGATAACGATCACCTAAAAATGGATCAATATAAAAACCGTTTTTGAATACTTTATCATTCGGATGTTTTTCATGATGAATATCAGAGCAGTTAATGCAATAGAACATAGCTTTCATCCCCTTTTTATTTTTGTTTGAAAAAAGTGAGTCGGTAGTCATTTCGCTCCTGAGGAAATGTTGAGGAGAAGAGAAATAACTACCTACTCAAATGGTGGGCATATTCCTTCTGATTTGTCATATCTCGCGTATTGTCCCTTGAGGGAAGGAGGAGAGACGAAGTACGGATGATATAAGTAAGGCGCTTCTCTCAAGATAAATGATGGAGTTTCATGTTGAGAGAAGTTTTTATTTTGTATTGCCTTTGTGAGTATATTATGAGGAAATGCTAAGAGGGTGTTTGTCCTGTTGAAAAAATGTTGAGAATTTCTCAACAGTAAAAGAATTAGCGTTGACATGAAACTAAAAGGTGTTATATTATCGAAGTATAACCAAAAGGTGTTATGTTATAACGCCGAGTAAAGGAGAATGAAAATGGAACAACAAAATACATTAAATGATATTAAACAAACAATCGTTTTTAACGCGTCTATTCAAAAGGTATGGAGTGTAGTATCAACTGCAGAAGGGATTGCGTCATGGTTTATGCCAAATGATTTTGTATTAGAGGTAGGACATGAATTTCATGTGCAATCACCATTTGGGCCATCACCATGTAAAGTGTTAGAAATTGATGAGCCAAACCATTTATCTTTCTCATGGGATACAGATGGCTGGGTTGTTTCATTTAATTTGAAAGACTTAGGAGATAACAAAACAGAATTTACGTTAATTCACGGCGGCTGGAAACATCCTGATGAAATTCTTCCGAAAGCAAATGCGAAGAGCTCTATTATTCGCGATAGAATGAGCGGTGGTTGGGTAGCAATTGTAAATGAAAAACTGAAAAAGGTTGTCGAAGGCTAAGTGTCCTCGTCAGCAGCGAAATATGATGTATTTCAAGCAATTGCTGATCCAACCCGCCGAGAAGTAATACGGTTATTAAGTGACAAAGAGTTACCGATTTCCAAAATAACGGATCATTTTCCGATGAGTCGTACTGCGGTTGTAAAGCACCTTCATATTCTTTCGGAAGCGAATTTAGTAAGTGGAAGAAAAAGCGGAAGAGAGAAGATATATCGTTTGCATCCAGAACCATTAGAAGAATTACAACAGTGGCTCTCATATTATGAACGTTTTTGGGATAATAAATTATCCATGCTGAAACATATTGTGGAGAATGAAGAATAAAAAAAGGATGACCAAAATGGTCATCCTTTTTATTGTTGCTCACTTGTTTGTGTAGCTGGCTTTAATAAAAGCCAACCGATAATTAATGTACATACTGCTAATACGAAAGTGCTCATATAAATAACGTGTACACTTGCAGCTAATGCGGATTGTGATTCAGTGGCTACACTTGCTGTAGTCCCGCCGTGTCCACCAGATACAAGATCAAGGTTTTTAATGCCGCGTGCATGAATCATCGTATTAAAGATTGTTCCAAAGATTGCAGCACCTAACGTTTGACTGAATGTATTAATAAATGTGTTTAAACCAACGGCTGTTCCGCGTGTATGAGCTGGTACGGCTGCTTGAATTGTTACCATGTAAATCGGTGTCGCAAGCCCCATTCCTAAGCCGAATAATCCGACTGCTACATAAATAAGGAACGATGGTGAATTTGTTGATAGTGTAAATAATAAGAACGTAGCGACTGATAAAATGCTAGCTCCAAGTAAAATGATTTGTTTCGTTTTTAATTTGCCTACTAAGTTACCAGAGAAAATAGCGCCAAATGTCCACATAACAGGGATTGGCATTAAAATAAGTCCAGCTTCTGTAGCATTTTTCCCTAATACACCTTGGCTCCAAATTGGAAGGTACATTGTAATACTAATAATCATTGCGCCAGCAATAAGAGTTAATATATTTATCGTAGATAATGTACGGTTAGAGAAAAGTGCTAGCGGAATTAATGGTTCTGGAGATTTTTTCTCGATGAATAAGAAAATAATAAATGAAATAGCGGCAAAGATTAATAGGCCGATAATTGTCATGTCTCCCCAGTTTTGCTTACTGCTACCTGTTAATAATGCATATAGTAGAGCGATTGTACTTAATGAGAAGACTGTTGCACCAAGATAATCGATATGATGCTTAGCAGGTTTAATAGATTCTTTGTAGTAAATTGCAATCATTAAGCAAGCGATAATTCCGAATGGAACGTTTAGGAAGAAAATATAGCGCCAAGAAAGGGAATCAACTAAAAATCCACCTACTAACGGTCCGATAACACCGGATACACCCCAAACGGCACTCATCCAACCTTGTGCTTTCGCGCGGTCTTTCGCTTCGCTATATAAGTCTCCAATAATCGTCATTGTGATTGGCATAACAGCACCAGCACCGATACCTTGAAGCGCGCGGAAAAAGATTAATTGTTCCATCGATGTAACGACTCCGCAAAGTGCAGAACCGACTAAAAAGATTGTAGCTCCGATCAGTAAAACTTTTTTACGGCCAAATAAATCAGCGAGCTTTCCGTATATTGGAGTCGAAACAGCTGTTGCAAGCATATAAATTGCATATACCCAACTAACAAGTTCGACGCCTGACAAATCACTCGTTATACGAGGGATTGCTGTACTAACAATCGTTCCTTCTACCGCAGAAAGAAACGTCATTAACATTAAAGACATCATGACTTTTTTTCTCATTTGTTTTCCCCTTACCCTTTTTTAAATATTCAACAATATAAAATATAAAGGTACTAAGGTAAATAAAGCAACAAAAAAGCAATGGAAAGTTACATGGAGCAGATATTTGTCGCTTCTTGTCGGTAAGTCGATAAATTTGGAAAATCGCCGATATAAGTTGCAGAATCGCTGATAAATTTGGGGAATCGCCGATATAAGTTGCGGAATCGCTGATATATTTGTGGAATTGCTCATATAATTTCATGTACCTATAAAAAAAGAAACAGGAATCCCTGTTTCTTTTTTTAATACTGCATTTTCGCGTTTTCTCCAGCTGTCGTTCCGGCAATTCTACCAGTAACAAGGGCTGATGTAATATTATAGCCACCAGTATAACCGTGAATATCAAGAACTTCTCCGCAGAAATATAAGCCGTTCGTAAATTTAGAAGACATTTCTTTCGGGTTAATTTCTTTCACGGATACACCGCCGCCAGTAACGAATGCTTTTTCAATTGACTGCGTACCATTTACATTCACAGTAAACTCTTTAAAGTCTTTCACAAGTGCACGAATCTTTTCGTGAGAAACTTGTCCAGCTTGTTCGCTACCGTCAATTTCATTTTTTTCTAATAAGAATAGGAAGTAACGTTCAGGAACATAACCTTTTAAAACGTTTTTAATTCCTTTTTTCGGATCTTCTTTCATTTGTTTCAGCATGCGCTGAAATAGTTGCTCACTATTTTCCTCTGGCAATGCATCAATACTCATTTGTATTGTATTCGTTTTAAACTTTTTCAGTGCTTTCACGACGAATTGACTACAGCGAAGAGCAGCGGGTCCGGATAGGCCGAAATGAGTGAAGAGCATGTCCATTTTGTGAGAAATGATAGCTTTTCCTTTCGGGTTTAATACACTTAAGTTTATATCACGTAAAGCAAGGCCTTGTAATGAGCGGTCACGTATAAACGGCTCGTTTGAAAGGATAGGTACTTCTGTTGGGAATAATTCTGTGATTGTATGACCCGCTTTTTCAGCCCAAGCATATCCGTCTCCAGTAGATCCAGTTTGAGGAACTGATTTTCCGCCAACAGCGATAACGACGTGATTTGTTTCTAACACTTCACCTGTTTGCAGTATAACTGCTTTCGTTTGACCATTTTCATATTCAATCGTTTCAACAGGCGTATTTGTACGAATTTTTACACCTAAGTCTTTTAATCGTGTTAAAAGTGCGTCTACAACAGATTGTGCTTTGTTTGACACAGGGAACATGCGACCATGGTCTTCTTCTTTCAATTTAACACCAAGATTTTCGAAGAATGTAATAATATCTTCATTATTAAAAATAGAAAAAGCACTGTATAAGAAGCGACCGTTTCCTGGTATATGTTTAACAATTTCATCAAGTGGTAGACGGTTCGTTACGTTACAGCGTCCGCCACCAGAAATTGCAAGTTTACGCCCAAGTTTATTTCCTTTATCAAGAAGTAAGACATTTGCGCCTTCTTCTGCAGCACCAATTGCAGCCATTAGCCCAGAAGGACCGCCGCCGATGACAATAACATCATAATGCATAATATATCGACCTCATTTTCTACATTTCCTGCCTAAAAGAATAGCATGTTTTCCCTTAAAAGAAAAATAGAGTGAAGTACTGCTTAATGAGAGAATTGTGGTACAATACAAAAGTTAGAGTTCAGCACTATCCTGCCATTTGTAGGCGATAAGACTAAAACCTCAAGATTTAGGAGAAGTAAATAGGGAGTCTGTTAGCCTGTAAATGCTCGAATGGTTCAACTAATAAGGAGTAGGAGAGAAGTCTCCAACTAATTATAGTTTCACTTTATGTAGATGTAGGAGGATTTTTGTATGTCCGATTCGAAATTTCTGCGCGGAACGCTTATTGTTACGCTAGGGACATTTTTAGTAAAGTTCTTAGGCATGATTTACGTCTTTCCGTTTCATGCATTAGTAGGAACAGAAGGCGGAACGCTCTATACATATGGATACATTCCATATACGATCTTTTTAAGTATCGCAACGGCAGGTGTGCCACTTGCTGTTTCAAAATTTGTTTCCAAATATAATGCGCTTGGCGATTATAAAACGAGCCGGAGAATGTTCCGCTCGGGAATGGTTATGATGATAGTAACAGGAGTTCTTTCGTTCCTAGTACTGTACATGACGGCGCCATTGTTTGCAGAAGCGATGCTTGGTAAACAAAGTATACACAATAATGTAGGAGAAGTTACGACGATTATTCGTCTTGTAAGTTTCGCACTTATTGTTGTACCAGCAGCGAGTTTAATTCGTGGTTATTTCCAAGGTCACCAGTCTATGGGACCAACTACCGTTTCACAAATTATTGAACAAATTATTCGTATCGTCTTTTTATTAGCAGGTAGTTTTATCGTTATTAAAGTACTTGGCGGTACAGTTGCAACAGCAGTTGGAGTAGCGACATTTGCTGCGTTCGTTTCAGCGGTTGGAGCACTCGGTGTGTTAATTTGGTACTGGTTAAAACGTAAAAAATATTTGGATCAATATCTAATTGAACAAACTGTACCAGAATCAACAGTAAGCACCGTTCAATTGTTTAAAGAGTTATTTGCATATGCGATTCCTTACGTTGTAATTGGGTTAACAATTCCTTTATATCAACAAATTGATACATTGACATTTAACTCAATTATGCAGGCGATTGGTCAAGGTGATATCGCAGAGCGAGCTCTCGGTATTTTCACAATGTGGACGCATAAGTTAATTATGATTCCTGTATCACTTGCAACAGCGTTTAGTTTAACGCTTGTACCAGCAATTACAAAATCATTTACTGAAAAACAATACCGCTATTTGAAATTGCAAATTACACAAACATTCCAGGCGAATATGTTTTTAACATTGCCAGCAGTTGTCGGTATTTCTTCACTGGCATATCCAATTTATACTGCGTTTTACGATTCAGATCCACTAGGTGGACAAGTATTAATGTGGTATGCACCAGTTGCGTTGTTATTCGCTTTATTTACAGTAACAGCGGCAATCCTGCAAGGTATTAACCAGCAGAAGCATGCGATTATTGCGCTTATAATGGGCGTTATTTTGAAATTTGTATGTAACGTAATCTTTATTCGTTATTTCGGTACAGTAGGAGCAATTCTAGCAACAGCAGTTGGTTTCTTAGCTTCTGTTTGGTACACAAATCAACAAATTAAAAAATACGCACACTATTCATTCGGTGTTGTATATAAAAGAACATTCCAAATTGCAGTACTAACACTTATAATGGTCGTTGCTGTAAAACTATCACAATGGCTTCTATCCTTCATGATTTCGCCTGATGGCCGTATTGGTGCTCTTATAACAGTTGCAATTTGTGCAGGTATTGGCGGTCTTGTTTACGGATTGTTAGCAATTCGCACAGGAGTACTTGAAAGAGTATTTGGCGGAGAAGCATTAGATAAAATTCAACGTAAACTTGGTAGTAGATTTAAAATAAAGTTGAAATCAAGAGGGGCGTAATTACGTCCCCTTTTCTATGATAAATAAAGAAGGTGAAAAACGTGAGATTAGATAAATTATTAGCAAATATGGGATATGGAAGTAGAAAAGAAGTAAAGAAATTATTGAAAGACGGCGTTGTGAAAATTGATGGAACGCCAGTAAAAGATGCGAAAGTTCATGTAAATGTAGAAGAGCAAGAAGTTATGATTCACGGTGAAGTTGTGGAATACAAAGAATTTGTTTACTTAATGATGCATAAACCACAAGGTGTTATTTCAGCGACGGAAGATGATAATCATGAAACAGTAATAGATTTATTAGAATTAGAAGATGCAATCTTTGATCCGTTCCCAGTTGGACGACTTGATATCGATACGGAAGGTTTCTTATTGATAACAAATGATGGGAAGTTATCACATCAATTATTATCTCCGAAAAAGCATGTGCCGAAAAAATATTATGCACACGTTGCAGGAGTAGTAACAGAAGAGGATGTAAAAGAGTTTGCTAAAGGTGTTATTTTAGATGATGGCTATGAAACAAAGCCAGGTGCACTTACAATATTGAAAAGCGATGATATTTCTGAAATTGAGCTTGTGATTACGGAAGGGAAATTCCATCAAGTAAAGCGTATGTTTGAAGCGGTAGGAAAAAAAGTAGTCTACCTAAAGAGAACAGAGATGGGTCCGTTAGTATTAGATGAAGAACTAGAACTTGGACAATACCGAGAGCTAACAGATGAAGAAGTAGAAATGTTAAAAACATATCAAGTAGATACTGACAAGTAGTACCTTTATAGGCGCAGAAAAGACCCCTTTCTAATAATTAGAAAGGGGTATGTATTTATTTACATACAATTATTTTTCGTTATGAGGTCATTCTCACTTTCTTTCCTGTTGTTGTCCACTTACCGCGGCAAGGGCTATACACGAGTTCATTAAACTGCAACACATTTAGATCACGTTGTATCGTTCGCGGTGTGATCCCGAACTCATCTACAAGGTCTTTCGTCGTTACCGTTCCGTTTTCATTGATGTACATATAAATTGATTTAATGCGTGTTAGCATACGAGTAGTTGTAGGTTTCAAGAGAAAACCACTCCTCTACTAGTTTTTTTGACCCCATTCAGGAAAGAAGGTCGTTACTACCATTGTACTCTACATGATAAAATTCATGCTTTAATCTACTTAAATTTTACAGAAATTTAACAAATATTCATATAGAAAAATATTGGTAGTTGACATTGTATATATGGTCAGTCAACTAACACATAAAATTCTACGTAAAACGCCAAATTCCTGCAAATTTTTTTGAAAAAATAAAAGAAAAACTAATAAGAAATATCTGAAATATTACAATTGTTCGGTATTTAGTTTTCGTGTATGGCATAAGAGATTTCGGTTTGTTATGATGAAAGAAACAATATAGTGAAGGATGGATGCGTGATGTCAGCAATTAATTGGACAGAAGAAGTTGCGAAACGAAAAGATGATTTAATTCGTGATACACAACAATTTTTACAAATTAAAAGTGTATGGGAAGAAGAATCGGCGAAAGAGGGCGCACCATTCGGTGAAGGTGTAGAAAAAGCTTTATCTTTCATGTTACATAAAGGAGAAACTGAAGGTTTTGCTTCTAAAAATTTAGAAGGATATGCAGGTCATCTTGAAATGGGACAAGGAGAAGAGTTAGTAGGCATTCTTTGTCACGTTGATGTTGTACCAGAAGGAGATGGCTGGACGACTCCTGCATATAGTGCGGATATTCGCGATGGAAAGATTTTTGCACGTGGTGCAATTGACGATAAAGGCCCAACGATGGCAGCATATTATGCGATGAAAATTGTGAAAGAATTAGGCTTACCTCTTTCCAAACGTGTTCGTATGATTATAGGAACAGATGAGGAAAGTAATTGGAAATGTGTAGATCACTACTTTAAAAATGAAGAAATGCCAACAATCGGTTTTGCACCAGATGCAGACTTTCCAATTATTAATGCAGAAAAAGGAATTTCTGACATACAAGTTGTGCAAAATGGTAGTGAAGAGAAAAAAGGTACATATGAACTTGTTTCATTTGATTCAGGGCGCCGTTTAAATATGGTTCCTGATTTTGCAGAAGCGGTTATTACAGGAGAAGATGTAAATGCACTTACAGTAGCATATGAAGAGTATTTACAAACTGCTAAAAAAATAGGGAAATCGACTATAGAAGGAAATGCAGTGACGTTGCAAATAGAAGGAATTTCAGCGCACGGATCTACTCCTGAAAAAGGAGAAAATGCAGGTTTATTATTAGCAAACTTCTTAACTACAGTTTCACTTGATGGAAAAGCAACTGCATTTGCGACATTTGCAACAGAAACATTTACTGGTGATATTTTTGGTGAAAAAGCTACTATTGCTTATAAAGATGAAATTAGCGGTCCGTTAACAGTGAATGTCGGTCGCATTTCTTATACGAAAGAAAACGGTGGTAACTTAGGGCTAAACGTACGTTACCCAGTTACAACTAACTTTGAAGAAACAATTGTGAAGTTGAAAGAATATGTTGGTACGCATGGTTTTGAAGTGGCTGACTATTCTAATTCTCGCCCACATCACGTCGATAAAGATCACGTATTAATCCGTACGTTACAACGTGTGTATGAAGAACAAACAGGTGAAAAAGCAGAACTATTAGCAATCGGCGGCGGTACTTATGCTCGTTCATTAAAAGCTGGTGTGGCATTTGGCCCGCTATTCCCTGGAAAAGAAGAACTTGCACATCAAAAAGATGAGTATATCGAAATTGAAGACTTATTAAAAGCAACAGCAATTTACGCGCAAGCAATTCATGAATTAGCGAAGTAATGGATATATAAATAATGTCCGCTCTCTATTTTGGAGAGCGGCTTCTTTTTACCTGAATGAGATAAGAAAGAAAAGCAACAATAGAAAGAAGGAGAAGATGTACATGGAACTGCATTATTTTGTCGCAATTACGTTACCGAATCATATAAAAGAAATGCTGTATAACTATAAAAAGGACATGCAAGAGGAATTACAATTTCGTTCATGGGTACATAAAGAAGACTATCATATTACCCTTTCATTTTTAGGGAGTGCAACGGAGGAACAATTAGAGGGAATAAAAAATGGATTACAAACAGTTGCAGAAACAAAAGAACTATCGTTCACGTTACAAGGTTTTTCAACGTTTGGTAGGGAAGATCAGCCCCGTATTTTTTGGGCGAAGGTAAGTGAGAATCACGATTTGTTTCAGTTGCAAAAGCAAGTACATGCCATTTGTGAAGAAAATGGATTTTCTCTAGAAATACGCCCGTATCACCCGCATATTACCGTTGCTCGTAAATGGATAGGAGAAGAAAAGTTTCGTTTAGAAAGTATAAAAGAAGTGCCTGAAATATCATTTCAAGCAGATACAATTACTTTATACGAATCCCACGTGAAAGAAACCCCGAAGTATAAATCGATTGCTGAAATAAAATTACAAAAATAGAATGTTGAAAACGTTTTTTATGCAGGTGAATATACTATAGAGAAGAATGGAGTTACTGTATAGAGTCTTGTTGATAAGAAAAGCCTTATCATTTGCAGCTCATTTTATCTCGCCTAATTGGTGAAGGCTAATAATAAGTGAGGATGGAAAAATTTTCTCGCTCATTAAAGTTTCACTTTATTTTAACTTTGAGAATGATGGTGATTTTTTTATGTTGAAAGTAAAACGTCCATTTGATGCCTATTTAGATGAAATGAATAAAATTACAATTTTGCTCCCACATGCGTATGGAACAAGTCGGACATTTCGTTTGCAAGAAGGAAGTAATGTGAAAGATTTACCGATTGCTCATACTATTGCGCTTCCAGATGCAACGAAGTATGAGTGCTTTATAGAAGAGCCGCTAGATGTGGGGAAGTATTATACAGTACGAGATGAACGGAATGAAGAAACTGATTTACAAATAGGTGCTGTTATTCGAACAAAAATTTTCGATGAAAAGTATTATTACGAAGGTACAGATTTAGGTGCTATGTATCAAAAACAAGAAACGACATTTAAAGTATGGGCCCCAACTGCAAGGCTTGCGAAAGTAAGAATTTATAAGAGTGATAAAGAATATACCGATCATGAAATGTACAGGGGAGAAAACGGAGTTTGGATTCAAACATTACAAGGTGATTTAGACGGAGCACGCTATACATTTCTTGTTTGTATTAATTTAATATGGAACGAAGCGGTGGATCCTTACGCAAAGTCAGTGACTGTAAATGGAAAGTATGGCATTGTTATCGATTTAGAAAAGACGACTGTAACGAAACGAGAGCAATTACCACCATTACAAGCAATGACAGATGCCATATTGTATGAATTGCATATTCGTGATGCTACTATTCATCCGAACAGTGGAGTGAGTAAAAAAGGGACGTATAAAGGGCTAATGGAAGAAGGAACAACAGGACGAAATGGGACATTGACAGGTTTGTCTCATATAAAAGATTTAGGCGTTACGCATGTTGAATTATTACCTTTATATTGTTTCGGTGGTGTAGATGAGGCGAATCCTTCGTCCGCCTATAATTGGGGATATAATCCATTATATTACAATGCACCAACAGGATTTTATGCTACAAACCCCTCTGATCCGTATAACAGGATAGTTGAGTGCAAACAACTAATTGAAACATTTCATGAACAAGGTATTAGGGTGATTATAGATGTTGTATATAATCATGTTTATGAAAGAGAGCTATCATCATTTGAGAAGCTTGTTCCAGGATATTATTTTCGTCATGGTGAAGATGGTATGCCTTCTAATGGGACGGGAGTCGGAAATGATGTAGCGTCTGAACGGAAAATGATGAGGAAATTCATTGTAGAGTCTATTTTATATTGGCTTACTGAATACAATGTCGATGGATTCCGATTCGACTTAATGGGAATTTTAGATGTTGATACAATGAATATGATAGAGAAAGAAGTGCGAAACATAAAACGAGATGCTTTGTTATTAGGAGAAGGATGGGATTTACAAACACCGCTTCCTCTTGAGGAAAAAGCAACGTTAAATAATGCGAAGAAAATGCCACATATCGCGCAGTTTAATGATCAATTTCGTGATGGGATAAAAGGGAGTACATTTCATATAAATAAGCGTGGTTTTGCATTTGGTGGGCATGTAGACTGTAATCATTTGCAGTATATTGCAGCAGGAAGTCTTTTAAGTATGAAAGAAACAGGGCTGTTTTTAGAGCCGGCGCAAAGCATTAACTATGTAGAATGTCATGATAATATGACGATGTGGGATAAACTAGTGCGCAGTAATGAAGAATCAGAAACGATTTTGAAAAAACGTCACCTATTAGCGAGCGCAATGGTTATTCTTTCACAAGGCATTCCTTTCTTACACGCAGGGCAAGAGTTTTATCGTACGAAGAAAGGAAATGAAAATAGTTATAATGCAAATGATGAGATCAATCAATTAGATTGGGATCAAAAAGAGAAAGAGATAGAGACCGTTAACTATATAAAAGGTTTAATTGCGATTCGTAAAGAGCATGGGGCATTCCGATTACAAAATGCAGACCTTATAAAAAAACATATGACTTTTTTACAAACATCTACAGAAGTACTTGCATATCACCTAGAGCATGCAGAATCGTTTGGGCCGTGGAAAGAGATTATCGTCTTATTTAATAGCGGTTTAGAAGCTAAAACTGTGCAACTTCCGAAAGAAGCAACGTGGCATGTGTTAGTAAACGAAAACGAAGCGAAAATAGAGCCAATTTCTTCATTTAGAGGAAAGGAACTTAGGCTCGCTCCAATTAGCACGTATATATTGACGATAATGTGACAAATCGCTACTTGACGATGAGAATGTAATAAATGTAGAATTGACAAAGGTGACGATTTTGATAAGTTGTCATTCTATGACAGGTTTTGTAAAATAAAATAGAGAATTTTTGGCTTAGGCTAATTTTTCTTTTCATTTACAGTAAAATATATGAATCCACAACATGTGTAGAAATGTTGCGGTTTTTCTTTTCATAACTATAAAAGATAAGGATTTGTTAACGGGTAATGAATATGGAATGGTTGGAACAATTATTAGGAAAAGAGTGGAGTCTTGTACCGGCTGGTGGAGTAACGGGCGATGCATATATTGCGCAAAACGGACAACAGAAGTTATTTTTAAAGCGGAATACATCGCCCTTTTTAGCGGTATTGTCAGCAGAAGGAATTGTTCCAAAATTACTTTGGACAAGAAGGGTAACGAATGGTGATGTAATTTCTGCTCAAAAATGGCTTCCGGGACAGAAGCTAGAGCCAGAGGATATGAAACTAGAACGTGTTGCGAAACTTTTGAAGAAAATACACTCCTCTAAAGCGCTTGTACAGATGATTCAAAGACTTGGGAAGCAGCCGCTTCACGCACAAGAGTTATTACAACAACTGCAACTCGTTTTAAGAGGAGATATAAGGGATGATGAAACAATTCAGCAAGGCCTTCAATATTTAATGGATTCATTAAAAGCTATTGAATACAATGAATTCGTTGTATGCCATTGTGATGTAAACCATAACAACTGGCTATTGTCGGATGAAGATGAATTGTTTTTAATTGATTGGGATGGAGCTGTAATTGCTGACCCAGCTCTAGACCTCGGTATGTTATTATATTGGTACATTCCGCGCCAGGAGTGGAGTGAGTGGCTCGGTTATTATGATATTGAAATGGATGAATCGCTGCTTAGGCGTATGAGATGGTATGTGATAGCACAAACGATTTTGTCTATTCAATGGCATACAACAAAAAAACAGCAAGCAGAAGCTGAATATTGGCATCAATATTTACAGCAACTACTTGCTTCAGAATAATACTTAAGAAAAATTGTCCATTCCAGCAATCCACTGAGTAAGTTGTTCTTGATTATTGGAAATATGGTTGTCCAAATTAGAGGAAGATTTACCCGATTGACTATAAGAATATACATCGTTTAGCATTGTTTTAGCGTCACTACTTATATTATCGTTTGCGAGTAACGATTGAATGAGGCGCTCTAATTGCTCGCATTCTGAAACTGTCCCGCAGCAATCACTTTGGTGGTTGACTAAAATATCTTTCAGCACTTCTAATTGATGTTGTTGATTAATTGGCATGAACGGATCATCCTTTCGATTGTTTTTCTCTTCAAATGTAAGAGAAAAAGCTGTTTCGTCATGGAATGTTTAATGCTGTATGTAGTTTTTATCAAAATGGTACATCTTATACTTGAAAGAAACGGACCGAGTGCTCGTACGTACTTGGTTTTTTGTTTGGTAGATTGATTAAAAAAGAAAGAAGGAATTATTCCTTTAAAATAGCTATGTAAAGAGAGGGAAACATCTATGCGTTTAAGACACAAACCGTATGCAATGGATCGAATTAATGAATATTCACATATCGTAATCGGAAACCCAGAGGAGCGCGCTGGTAGCTGGAAAGAAGTATTTGGAAACGAACAACCAATTCACATTGAAGTAGGTACAGGTCGTGGCCGCTTCATGTATGATATGGCAAAAGCGAATCCACATATTAATTATATTGGAATTGAAAAATTCACAAGTGTTGTTGTAGATGCACTTGATAAATTAATTGAAGAAGAATTACCAAACTTAAAGTTAATTAATAAAGATGCTGAAGATTTAACAGTTTTCTTTGCGAAAGGTGAAATTGATCGCGTTTATTTAAACTTCTCAGATCCATGGCCAAAGAAACGTCATACGAAGCGTCGTTTAACGTATAAAACATTTTTACGTAATTACGAAGAAGTGTTAGTAGAAGGCGGAGAAATTCATTTCAAAACAGATAACCAAGGTCTATTTGAATATTCTCTTATGAGTATGGCTGAGTATGGTATGTTACTAACGTACTTAAGCTTAGATCTTCATAACAGCGACTTTGAAGGTAACATCATGACTGAATACGAAGAGAAATTCTCTAGTAAAGGTCATCGTATTTACCGAGTTGAAGCAAAATATCGTACAGAGCCTATGCAGTAATGCATAGGTTTTTTTACATCTAAAATAATCAGAATTTTATGTTAAGATTAATTGAAAGGGGGATGTGTAATGGAACAGTTACAAATTGGAGATATAAAAGTAACGTGGTTAAAAGGCGGGAATACACATTTAGACGGGGGAGCGATGTTTGGTGTTGTGCCGAAAGTACTTTGGTCACGTAAGTATAAACATAATGATACAAATCATATTTATTTACGAACAGATCCGTTACTTTTGCAAACGAAAGACGGAAATATGCTCATTGATTCCGGAATAGGAAACGGTAAATTGAATGAGAAGATGAAGCGGAATCAAGGTGTAACAGAAGAATCATCGGTTTATGAATCATTAGAAAAACTAGGATTAAAGCCAGAAGATATTCACTATGTTTTAATGACGCACCTTCATTTTGATCATGCATCTGGTTTAACAAAATGGGAAGGTGATCACCTTGTACCAGCGTTTCCGAACGCGAAAGTTTACGTAAGTGAAACAGAGTGGAATGAAATGAGGAACCCAAATATTAGATCCCGTAATACATATTGGAAGGAAAATTGGGAGCCGATTGTAGATCAAGTTGTTACGTTCCAGCAAGAAATAGAAATTACAGATGAAATAAAAATGGCGCATACAGGTGGTCATAGTGATGGACATGCAGTTATTGCTTTAGAAAGCCATGGGGAAACGATGCTTCATTTAGCAGACCTATTACCGACGCACGCACATCAAAATGTATTATGGGTAATGGCATACGACGATTATCCGATGACCTCGATTGAAAATAAGCAAAAGTGGATGAAGTATGGTGCTGAAAAAGAGGCATGGTTTACGTTTTACCATGACGCATATTATCGCGCTGTGAAGTGGAATGAGGAAGGGCATATCGTAGAAAAAATAGAACGGAAAACGAGTATAGAAGCATAAAAATAGGAGGTTGTTCCATCATATTTATTGGAGCAGCCTCTTTTTTATTGTCGGGTTTTGTCGGTAAGTCGATATATTTAAACAAACGCTGATATAAATTGAGTTGCGCCGATATAATTGGGAAATCGCTGATATAAATTGAGTTGCGCCGATATATTCGGAAAATCGCTGATATAATTTTAATCAATACCCGCAATTTCAAAAAAATAAGAGGTTCACCTAATGGGAACCCTCCTTTTTATGCTGCTATAACCTCTAAAACAGTACCTGTTTTAGCATCAACTAAAAATTCAAATCGTTCTTGTATATCATTTAACATTGTTGTAAGACCGCCGCGATAAACTTCATATGCGACATCATATTTTTCAAATGTCTCTGGAACCATATGTACCCAAGAGCCAGTAATTTCACCTTTATGACTTAATGCTTGTTTCACCATTTTCAATGCTTTTTCTGAAGAAATATGGGATTGTTCTTGTACTTTGTTTGCAACGAGATAACCAGCTGCGAACCCAACGCCAAGACCTGCTACTAAACCTTTCCAGCTCATATATTCACCTCAATTCTATAAAATAAAAATAGTGTACCGATAATAATTATAAAGCAAATACAGCCAAAAAAGAAGAAACTAGAAACATTTCGAAAATTTCGTTACAATAAAAGAGGTATTCTACTAAGGTTTGAAAGAAGGGGACTTCGTGAATAAAGAGACATTACAATTATTTCGTACGTTAACAGAATTACAAGGTGCATCAGGTTTTGAACATGATGTACGCCGTTTTATGAAACAAGAATTAAGCAAATATGCGGATGAAATTGTACAAGACGGTTTAGGTAGCGTATTTGGTCTGAAAAAAGGGGACGAAACTGGCCCGCGTGTTCTTGTAGCAGGTCATATGGATGAAGTAGGTTTCATGGTTACGCAAATTACGAAAAACGGAATGCTTCGTTTTCAAACGTTAGGCGGCTGGTGGAGCCAAGTTTTATTAGCACAGCGTGTACAAGTTATGACGAAGAATGGTCCTGTTATTGGGGTTGTTGGTTCTATTCCTCCTCATTTATTAAGTGACGCGCAACGTGCAAAACCGATGGATATAAAAAATATGTTAATTGATATAGGTGCAGATAGTTATGAAGATGCGATTGAAATTGGTGTAAAACCAGGACAACAAATCGTGCCGATTTGCCCATTCACACCGATGGCAAATGAGAAGAAAATTATGGCGAAAGCTTGGGACAACCGTTACGGATGTGGTCTTGCAATCGAATTGTTAAAAGAATTAAAAGATGAAACATTACCAAATACATTATATTCTGGTGCTACTGTACAAGAAGAAGTAGGCCTCCGCGGAGCGCAAACAGCTGCAAATATGATTCAACCAGACATTTTCTATGCGCTTGATGCAAGTCCAGCAAACGATGCATCTGGTGACAAAACACAGTTCGGTCAATTAGGAAAAGGTGCTCTTCTTCGTATTTACGATCGCACGATGGTAACACATAGAGGAATACGCGAATTCATTTTAGATACAGCAGAAACAAACAACATTCCGTACCAATACTTTATTTCACAAGGTGGTACAGATGCGGGCCGTGTACATACAAGTAACTCTGGTATCCCATCAGCAGTAATTGGTGTTTGTGCACGCTACGTTCATACACATGCTTCAATTTTACATGTTGATGATTATGCAGCGGCGAAAGAATTAATTACGAAGCTTGTAAGAACAACAGATAAAACGACGTTAGAGACAATTAAGAATAACGCGTAGAGAAGAAGGGCGAAAAACCCTTCTTTTTTTAGGTTGAATAGATGACCCAGCGATGAGTGGTGGCGGTTAGTGCCTAATGGGTGCTCGAATGATGTATTAAGACCGCGGGTAGGAAGAAAGAAGAAGCCTGTTTTTGTGTTTAGGACCAGTAATATTGTAGAAAGCGACCTTCTTTTATGGGGAGAAGGAATTCCCTGATGGTGTGTGGTAGTGGTTGGTACTTAATTTGTGCCGAAGCGGATATTAGAATAGAATGATGAATTTTTATAGAGGTGAACGAAATGAAAGTAGTAGTTGGATCGAAGAATAAAACGAAGGTTGGCGCTGTGGAGAAGGTTTGGAAAGATGCTGAAATTACATCTCTTTCTGTTCCGTCAGGAGTATCAGCTCAGCCTTTCTCAGATGAAGAGACGATGCAAGGAGCGATCAATAGAGCGAAGCGAGCGCTAGAGGACGGAGAAGCTCCAATTGGGATTGGGCTAGAAGGCGGCGTAATGAAAACGGAGCACGGTTTATTTATGTGTAACTGGGGCGCGCTAGCAACAAGTGATGGGAAAGTATTTGTGGCCGGAGGAGCGCGTATTACGTTACCAGACGATTTTTTAGCACCTCTTGAAGATGGTAAGGAATTAAGCGAAGTGATGGAAGAGTTTGTGCAGCGAAAAGATATTCGTAGTCACGAAGGTGCGATCGGTATTTTTACAGATGATTATGTCGACCGTACGGAATTATTTGTACACGTTGTTAAGTTGTTAGTTGGGCAATATAAGTATGACAAAAAGCAAGCATAAACCTTGCACCGTGCGCGATGTATGGTAGTATAAAAGAAAGATTATAACATGAAAAATGTACCCGTTAGAGGAGGAAATATAGATGAAGTCATTAGAAAGCATGGAGCAATTCCAACAGTTAAAAAATGAAGAGAATGTAGTCTTTATGTTCTCAGCAGAATGGTGCCCAGACTGCCGCTTTGTAGACCCATTTATGCCAGAAGTAGAAGAGAAATATAGTGATTTCTCATTTTACTATGTAGATCGCGATGAGTTTATTGATCTATGCGTAAAATTAGACGTATTTGGCATTCCGAGCTTTGTAGCGTACAATAAAGGTGAAGAAACTGGTCGCTATGTAAACAAAGATCGTAAAACACAAGAACAAATCGAAGAGTTCATTGAAGGTTTAAAATAAGGCAATTTGCCAATTGAATTGTAAAACAACCTCTACCTTCGCGGGGGAGGTTATTTTTTTGGAAGGGAGGAAAAAGAGATGAAGATGACAAGTAAAAAGATGAAAGATGAGTTAATAAAGAAATTATCTCGCCCAGAATGGGACTTTCAGTATGATAGTGAGAAAGAAGTTTTACGTATTGAACAAAAAGACTCCAAAAAAGGTATTAACGTATCGCTTCCAGGAGTTGTGGCAAAATGGGAAGTGAACAAAGAAAAGGCAATTGAAGAAGTTGCTTATTACGTACAAGAAGCGCTAATTGCGATGCATAAAGAAGAAAATAGCGGAGCGAAAATTTTACCTGTTATTCGCTCTACTTCTTTCCCGAAACAAGCAGAAGAAGGAAATCCGTTTATTATGACGGATCATACGGCGGAAACACGTATTTACTATGCGTTAGATTCGAATAAAACGTATCGACTAATTGACGAGCGTCTATTACAAAAATTAGAACTTACAGAACAGCAAGTGCGTGAAATGGCATTATTCAACGCACGCTCATTAGGTTATGAATTTAAACAAGACACAGTAGCGGGGAATACATTCTACTTTTTAAACACAAATGATGGGTATGACGCGACTCGTATTTTAAACGAATCGTTACTACAATCGATGCGTGAAAAGATTTCTGGTGACATGGTTGTTGCTGTTCCTCACCAAGATGTATTAATTATTGCTGATATCGTCAACGAAATCGGTTATGATATTATTGCACAAATGACAATGAAATTTTTTGCCGAAGGGCATGTTCCGATTACATCACTTTCATTCGTATATGAAGATGGAGAATTTGAACCAATCTTTATTTTAGCGAAAAATCGGAAGAAGACAGATGGAAAAGAGAAAGGATGAACGAAGTGAACGTTTTTTACAACCTTGAAGGAATTGGTGACACTTTAATTGTTGCCTTACAAGATATTACTTTAGAGAACCGTACTTTTGATCGCAAAGGAGATGTTGCACGCGTATACGATCGTGAAAGCAACGAGACAGCAGGATTCAACATCTTTAATGCATCTTCTTACTTAGAAGTAAAAGAAACAGGCAACCTTACATTAACGAAAGAGCTTGTAGAGAAAATCAACGAAATTTTAGCGAAGAATGGCTTTGAAGAAACAGTAGAAGCAGATCTTTCTCCGAAATTTGTTGTAGGCTATGTAGCTGAAAAAGAAAAACATCCAAATGCTGATAAGTTAAACATCTGTAAAGTAGAAATCGGTACAGAAACATTACAAATCGTATGTGGTGCACCAAACGTTGATGCAGGACAAAAAGTTGTCGTTGCAAAAATCGGCGCTGTAATGCCAAGCGGTATGTTAATCAAGCCAGCTGAGCTTCGCGGTGTTCCTTCTTCTGGAATGATCTGCTCTGCACGTGAATTAGAGCTTCCAGATGCTCCACAAGAAAAAGGTATTCTTGTATTAGAAGATAGCTTTGAAGTTGGACAAGAGTTCAAATTTTAATTGATATAAGAAAAGAGAGGTTGTCCTTTTGGACAACCTCTCTTTTTTTTGCATTCATTGTTGGTAATTCGAAATTTCGTGTTGAATCGTTGATATATTGAGAATAGTGATAGATATATTTAAAAAATCGTTGATATATTGAGAATAGTGATAGATATATTTAAAAAATCGTTGATATATTGAGAGTAGTGATAGATATATTCAAAAAATTGTTAATATGATAAGGATGTCACCTTTTTTCTTAAAATCTATATTGTATTTTATAAACAAACTAGTTAAAATTTAGAAAAATAGAAGGAGATAGACGTATGAAACAGCAACCAAAAATCGCAGAACTTCTAAAACGAATTGAAACTTCAAAACAGCAAGATGTTGAGCTAGGTACTTATGAAATATATTTGTTTAGTGAAAGTGAATTAGAAAAAGGACAAATCGGTTACCGATACGATAAACATAAAAATTCATTAATAAGTGAAGAACACGGAAAATGGAAAGAAGAATGGATTACAATTGGATATGAAACGGATATGGGCGATCCAGTTTTCGTAAATATAGATGATGCCGCTTATCCGCTTTATACTGCAGAACGTGGTACAGAAAAATGGCAGCCAGTTTATATTGGAAATATAGATGAGATTATAGGGCAATTATAAGAAAAACTTTGAATCCGGTGCAAAGTGATGGGGGAGAAGTATGAAGTATATAAAAATAATGAGCATGATTGCATTCATTGGAATATATATGGCCGGTTGTTCACAAGAGCAGCCGAAAAAAGAAACTACATCTTCTATACAAGAGAAAAACAAAGATACCAAAGAAGACGCACCGGTAGAAAAGAAGCAAGAACAAGAAAAGAACGAAGAATCGCAAGCAATTCAAACGAATGACCAAGTAGAACATAAGCAAGAGGAAGTATCATCTGATGAAAAGAAAGAAGAAACTACGCCAGTGCAGCCGACTGAGCAACCAGTGCAAAATAATGAACAAAAAATAGAGAGTAATGAAAAACAAGAGAAGTTTCTCGTCGTTATTGATCCAGGGCATCAACAAAAAGCGAATTTAAATTTAGAGCCGATTGGACCAGGGGCAACAACGCAAAAATATAAAGTGACAGACGGTACAACAGGTGTTGTGACGAAAAAGAGAGAGGCTGTACTTGTATTAGAAATGGCTTTTTTATTAAAAGAAAAGCTTGAAGCAAAAGGGATACAAGTATTAATGACGAGAACATCACAAGACGTTGATATAAGTAATAAAGAAAGGGCGACATTCGCAAATAATCATAAGGCTAATTTATTTTTACGTCTTCATGCAGATGGTTCTGAAAATCCAAACCAAAGTGGATTCGCTGTATTGACGCCGGCAGAAGGAAGTCCGTATACGAAAGAGATTTATGCGGAAAGTCTTCAAATCTCTCAAATGATTGTAAATAAAATGAGGGAGAACCAGCAAGTAAAAGTAAATGGAATTAAATTTCGGGATGATCTTTCTGGATTTAATTGGGCAAAGGTTCCTGGTGTGTTATTAGAACTTGGGTTTATGTCAAACCATGAAGAAGATAAAAAATTATCTGACCCGCAATATGTAAATTCTTTATTGCAAAGTGTAACGGATAGCATAGATGCATATCAGAAGAGTAAAGCTTAAGCGCAGTCTTATATGAAAGGCTGCGTTTTTTCATATGAAACACTCGTAAATTAGAATATTGTGGATAAATATGACATGCTTAATTTTACCTGCACTTTTTGCCGAATGCTGATACAATAAAGGATGTTACTATTTAGTAGAAAGAGTGGTAAGCATGTTAGATTGGATGAAAAAGCTGTTTAACAAAGAGGAAGAACAAACAGCGATGAATAAAGAAGTACCAAAGCAAATTGAAAGTCAGCCGAAAATTCCTCGTGTAAACCACTACACTGAAGCAAGAGAAGCACAAATGGCAAGTAGGAATGCAGGTAAATGCCGTTTTCCTTTAGTACCGGATAATGGGTTCGATGAAGAGGATGAAAGCGAAGTAAATCGCTTCGAAGAACAACCTGTTCAAGGAGTAACATATGAAGAACCGACTGCCCAAAGAGGAATAAAGGTGGAAAGAAGCAGACGACCGTATGTGGAAAAGGTAGTTTCTACATATGAAGAGCCGGAAGTGCAATATGAACCGGTGCGGGAGTCTGTCGTTAAAAAGGCATCTGTACCTTCGCAAGAGAGTAACCGTAGACCATTTCGTCCAACAGAAATGATTTCGCCAATTTATGGATATAATCGTCCTTCAGTAGAGAAAAAGGAAGAAAAGCAGGAGGAAGTAAAGGAAAGAGAAGACCTTGAAATATCTGTAGAGGGTAAATCAGTCGTTGATGCATGGTTAGAGAAAAAAGGATATACATTATCTGATTTCTCAGAAGGACAAGCACCAACTTCTTCTAGTCATAGAGCTGCTAACCAGCAAGGGGAGCAACAATATGAAGAGAATAAAAAGGAAGAAAAGTCAGTAGTTGATCAATGGCTAGAGAAAAACGGTTATGAAATTGAACGCCAAGTGCCTTTAGTAGAAGAAAAAGAAGTGATTCAAGAAATGAGTACACCGCAGGAAGTTTCAGCGGATGAATTACTTCATAAAACAGTAGCTGAGCAGATGGAAAGTGCTAAGCTAGAAAAAGATGTAGTGGGGTTAAACGAAAACAATCTACAAGAAGAATTAGTAGCTTCTAAAGTAGAGCACGAGGATACAATATTATCAGAAGAAATTAAACGTAATACAGAAATAAAACAACCTACTATTGAAGTAGAAAAGCAAGCTCCAGAAGAATCAGTGATTGTCAAAGCAGAAGAAAAACTTGAAGAAACAATCATTGTGGAAATACTAGAAGAAGTGTCAAAAGTAGAAGTAATTGCAGAAACGGAAGAGTTTGAAGAAGTAGTTATGGAAACAGAGGCACCTGAAGAAGTGGAAGTAATTACAGAAACAGAAGAGTCAGAAGAAGCTGAAGTAATTGCGGAAGCAGAAGAGTCAGAAGAAGTGGAAGTAATTGCAGAAGCGGAAGAGTCAGAAGAAGTAGAAGTAATTACAGAAACAGAAGAGCTAGAAGAAGTAGAAGTAATTGCGGAAACAGAAGAGCTAGAAGAAGTAGAAGTAATTGCGGAAGCAGAAGAGTCAGAAGAAGTGGAAGTAATTGCGGAAGCAGAAGAGTCAGAAGAAGCTGAAGTAATTGCGGAAGTAGAAGAGTCAGAAGAAGTGGAAGTAATTGCGGAAGCAGAAGAGTCAGAAGAAGCTGAAGTAATTGCAGAAATAAACGCGCCTGTAGTAGAGACATTTGTAGCACTTGAGGAAATTCAGCAAGAAGATGAAGCAATTGAACAAAAGAGTGAATTCATATATGTTGCTGAGGCTGATGAACAAACGAAGAAAGATGTTCAAAGCTTTGCGGATGTTTTAATTGCAGAAGAACAACCAGTTGTAGAAGAAGCGCCAGTCGCAGAAGAGCAACAAGTTGTAGAAGAAGCACCGGTCGTAGAAGAGCAATCAGTTGTAGAAGAAGCGCCAGTCGTAGAAGAACAACCAGTTGCCGAGGAAACACTAGTCGCAGAAGAGCAACGAGTTGTAGAAGAAGCACCGGTCGTAGAAGAGCAACGAGTTGTAGAAGAAGTGCCAGTTGCAGAAGAGCAACCAGTTGTACAAAAAGAAGAACCAAAACGTGAGAAAAAGCGTCATGTACCATTTAATGTTGTTATGTTGAAACAAGATAGAACACGATTAATGGAAAGACATGCAGCTAGAGCAAATGCAATGCAGCCTTCTGCTAATGTACGAGTAGAGAATAAGCCAGTGCAACAAGAGGTAGCAGAACCACAAGTGGAAGAACGCCCAGTGCAGCAAGTAGTAGCAAAACCACAAGTGGAAGAGCACCCAGTGCAGCAAGTAGTAGCAAAACCACAAGTGGAAGAGCAACCAATGCAGCAAGTAGTAGCAGAGCCACAAGTGGAAGAACGCCCAGTGCAGCAAGAGGTAGCAGAACCACAAGTGGAAGAGCAACCAATGCAGCAGGTGGTAGCAGAACCACAAGTGGAAGAACGCCCAGTGCAGCAAGTAGTAGCAGAGCCACAAGTGGAAGAACAACCAATACAGCAAGTAGTGGTAGAGCAAGTACAAAAGCCAATTTCAAGTACGGAAGTACAAGAGAAAGCATATGTTGTAAATCAAAGAGAGAACGATATGCGAAATGTATTGCACACACCACCGACATACACTGTTCCGCCATTAGCGCTGTTGTCGATTCCACAGCAATCAGCGTTAGATAATACAGAATGGTTAGAGGAGCAGAAAGAATTATTAGATACAACGTTTAATAATTTTCACGTTGGAGCACATGTTATTAATGTATCGCAAGGGCCGGCAGTCACTCGTTTTGAGGTGCAGCCAGACCCAGGTGTGAAAGTAAATAAAATTACAAATTTAAGTGATGATATTAAGTTAAGCTTAGCTGCGAAAGATATTCGTATTGAAGCACCGATTCCAGGGAAGAGTGCGATTGGAATCGAGGTTCCAAATAAAGAAAGTAAGCCAGTATTTCTTCGTGAAATTTTAAGAAGTCCTGTATTCACAAAGAGTGAATCACCGCTTACTGTTGCGCTGGGGCTTGATATTTCAGGGGATCCAATTGTAACGGATATTCGAAAAATGCCGCACGGACTTATTGCGGGTGCAACGGGTTCAGGTAAAAGTGTGTGTATTAACGCGATTTTAACGAGTATTTTATATAAAGCGAAACCACATGAAGTGAAGTTAATGTTAATCGATCCGAAGATGGTTGAGCTTGCACCATACAATTCTGTTCCACATCTTGTAGCACCTGTTATTACGGATGTAAAAGCAGCAACAGCTGCATTAAAATGGGCAGTTGAGGAAATGGAACGCCGTTATGAATTGTTTGCGCATGCTGGTGCTCGTGATTTAACTCGCTACAATACGATTGTAAGTGAGCGAGAAATTCCAGGAGAGACATTACCTTATATCGTTATTGTCATTGACGAGTTAGCCGATTTAATGATGGTAGCACCTGGTGATGTTGAGGAAGCGATTTGTCGTATTGCGCAAAAAGCACGTGCTTGTGGTATTCATTTATTAGTAGCAACGCAGCGTCCATCTGTAGATGTTATTACAGGTTTAATTAAGTCAAATATTCCAACGCGTATTGCGTTTACTGTATCATCTCAAGTTGATTCGCGTACGATTATTGATATTGGGGGCGCGGAGAAATTACTTGGCCGTGGTGATATGTTATTCTTAGGGAACGGTACATCTAAGCCAGTTCGTGTACAAGGTGTATATGTATCGGATGATGAGATTGAAAAAACAGTTGATCATGTGAAAAAGCAAATGAAGCCGAATTATTTATTTAAGCAAGAGGATTTATTAGCGAAAACAGAACAAGCTGAGTCGGAAGACGAATTGTTCCTTGATGCATGTCAATTTGTTGTAGAACAAGGGGGAGCGTCCACATCTTCTGTACAGCGAAAATTCCGCATCGGTTATAATCGCGCGGCACGTCTCATTGAAGAGATGGAATCGCAAGGAATTATTTCTGAAGGTAGAGGAACGAAACCGAGAGATGTCCTTATTTCTGAGGATGAATTTGCCGCTATGCAGGAAACGAATGTATAGTAAACGGTTTTGCTGTATACTAAGAGAAAATGTTGGATAGTAAAGTAGGGAGTAAAGCGACATGAAAGAAATTGAATTAAAATTAAAAGGTGAAATAAATAGACTAACAAATAAAACATTTAAATTTGACGAACGTGTTGGAGAAGGGTGGTTCTCTGCCGTTTACTTTTTAAAGACTAGAGAAATCATCGAAGAATTTCGCCCGAAAAGTGTTGTAACGATGCAATTTTTCCAAAAGGAAAATGCAGTTCTTTGCGGAACGGATGAAGTAATTGCATTGCTACAAACATTCGCTAAAAATCCTGAGGAACTTGAGATTAACTCTTTAAAAGATGGCGATAAAATTAGTCCATTTGAAACAGTGTTAACAATTCATGGTCCTTATGAAAATTTCGGATTTTTAGAAGGTGTCATTGATGGGATTTTAGCTCGTCGTACATCGGTTGCGACAAACGTATATAACGTTGTCCAAGCTGCGCGTAGCGTAGATAAAGAAAAACCAGTTATTTTCATGGGAGATCGTGACGATCATTATACACAACAAGCTGGTGACGGTTATGCAGCATACATCGGAGGTATGAGCGCACAAGCGACGCATGCGATGAATGAATGGTGGGGCAAAAGTGGTATGGGGACGATGCCTCACGCATTAATTCAAATGTTTAATGGTGATGTTGTAGAAGCGGCAAAAGCATATCATAAGAAATTCCCAGAAGATGAATTAGTTGTATTAATTGATTACAACAATGATGTCATTACAGATGCACTTCGCGTAGCGCGTGAATTTGGATCAACATTAAAAGGTGTACGTGTAGATACGTCCCGCACGATGATTGATCAATACTTCATTCGCCACCCAGAAGTACTTGGAACATTCGATCCACGTGGTGTAAACCCATCGCTTGTATTCGCACTTCGTAAAGCACTTGATGAAGAAGGATTCCAGCATGTAGACATCGTTGTAACTGGTGGATTTGATGAGAAGCGTATTCGTGAATTTGAAGCTCAAAACGTACCTGTTGACATATACGGGGTAGGAAGTAGTTTATTAAAAATGAATATTGGCTTTACTGGTGATAATGTAGAATTAAATGGGAAACCAGAAGCAAAAGCTGGTCGTAAATATCGTCCAAACCCACGTTTAGAGCGTGTTCAATTAGAAAAAAGAGAAGAGATGTAAAAGAGAGAAAAACTGATAGGTGATTGACCCTATCAGTTTTTCTGTTATCATAGTATAGCGGCTTCTTTTTTGCTATAATGGACTTGTTATGGACATATAAAGAAGTACGTACGAGTTTATCCTGATAAGTGAAGGGAAAAATAACTTCACTACATCAAAAATGTATGATGATTACCAAAATAAGAAAAGATTCATATACTGTCTTATAGATAGGCCGTTGTATTAGTTCGAAATGTTGGAGGTTCTTTAAGATGACAGTTTACCATTTTGTAGGAATTAAAGGAACAGGAATGAGTTCATTAGCGCAAATTCTTCATGATATGAAGCATACTGTTCAAGGGTCTGATTATGAAAAGCGTTTCTTTACACAAACAGCGTTGGAAAAGCGTAGTATCTCGATCCTTCCTTTTGATAAGAATAATGTAGAAGAAGGACAAGTGATTATTGCAGGAAATGCATTTCCTGATACGCATGAAGAAATCGTAGCAGCAAAAGAATTAAACATCCCAGTCCATCGTTACCATCATTTCTTAGGTGACCTGATGAGCCAATACACAAGTGTTGCTGTAACTGGTGCACACGGAAAAACATCAACAACAGGTTTGTTAGCCCATGTAATGCAAGGTGCACACCCGACATCTTACCTTATTGGAGATGGAACAGGGCATGGGGTAGAAAATAGTAAGTATTTTGTATTTGAAGCTTGTGAGTATCGTCGTCATTTCTTGTCTTATAATCCAGACTATGCAATTATGACGAATATTGATTTTGATCATCCAGATTATTTTGCAGACATCAATGATGTATTCAGTGCATTCCAAGAGATGGCATTGCAAGTGAAAAAAGGCATTATTGCATGTGGAGATGATGAAGAACTTCAAAAAATTCAAGCGAAAGTACCTGTTATTTTCTATGGATTTGGAGAAGATAATGATTTCCAAGCACGCAACATCCAAAAGAGAACAGATGGCACGATATTCGATGTATTCGTTCGTAACACGTACTATGATACGTTCAAAATTACAGGATACGGCAATCACAGCGTATTAAATGCGTTAGCAGTAATCGCGCTTTGCCATTATGAAAATGTTGATGTAGAAGCAGTAAAACATCAATTAACAACTTTTGAAGGCGTAAAACGTCGCTTTAATGAAAAGCCGATGGGAGAGCAAGTAATCATCGATGACTACGCACACCATCCGACAGAGATTAATGCAACGATTGAAGCTGCTCGTCAAAAACATCCAGAGCGTGAAATTGTCGCTGTATTCCAGCCACACACATTCTCACGTACAGAAAAGTTCTTAGATGAGTTCGCAGAAAGCCTAAGCAAAGCTGATCAAGTATACTTATGTGATATTTTCGGATCAGCACGCGAAAACAAAGGTGAATTAACAATCGAAGATCTGCAAAAGCGTATTGACGGTGCAGAACTAATTACAGATACAACAACGGATGTATTAAAGAAACATAAAAACGGCGTTCTAATTTTCATGGGCGCAGGAGACATCCAAAAATTCGAAGCAGCTTACGTAAAAGAAGTTCAAGTTGCAGAGAAGTAATAGGAAAGACGCATAGCTTGGCTATGCGTCTTTTTTGTGTGCTATGTTGGCATATATGATTCTTGAGGTTAGTCGATAAGTCGATATATTAGCGTGTATTTCTTTAGTTATAAATGTTAGAATAATAAGAAAAATAAAAAGGGGACCAAAAAACATGTTCACACTTCGAGTAGACGATGAAATCGAATTACAGTTATTAGAGAAGCATCATAAGGAGGAACTATATCAATTAATAGATCAAAACCGTAATCATTTACGAAAATGGCTCCCTTGGGTAGATGGGACGAAATCTGCTGATGCTTATGATGAGATTTTTCCGATGTGGTTAAAGAAGTTTGCAGAGGGAGACGGTTTTGAAAGTGGTATCCGTTACAAAGGAAAGCTCGTTGGGATGGTAGGCATTCATCCAGTGAGCTGGGGGAAGAAAGCGACGAGTCTTGGGTATTATCTTGCAGAAGATGCTGGCGGGAAAGGTATTATGACGCGTAGCGTAAAGGCTGTACTTCACTATGCATTTGAAAATTTAAAGTTGAATAAAATTGAAATTCGGTGCGGTGTTGGAAATGCGAAGAGCCGCGCAATTCCAGAACGTTTAGGATTTAAGTTAGATGGTATTTTACGAGATGAAGAATGGCTATATGATCATTTTCATGATATCGCTGTATATAGTTTACTAGCTTCAGAATGGAAAGAGATTCGATGAACGAGAAGATTCGTATTGTTCCATATGAAAGTACGTTTCAAGAGGAAGTAGTAGATCTTATCGTTCATATTCAGCAAAAAGAATATAATGTTCCCATTACGAAAGAAGAGCAACCTGATTTACTTGAAATAGAAACATTCTATCAAAAGGATCACGGAAACTTTTGGGTAGCAATTTATGATGGGAAAGTAGTTGGAACAGTAGCTTTATTAGATATTGAGAATCTTCAAGTAGCGCTAAGAAAAATGTTCGTGAAGAAAGAGTTTCGCGGAAAAGAATGGAGCGCGTCACATATGTTGCTTCAAACAGCAATTTCATGGGCTGAGGATAAAAAATTGAAAGATATTTACTTAGGAACAACAGTAAAATTTTTAGCGGCACATCGTTTTTATGAAAAGAATGGTTTTGAAAGTGTGAGTATAGACGAGTTGCCGAAAAACTTTCCGGTGCTACAGGTAGATAAGAAATTTTATAGGTACATTGTGTAAAAGGTCATTTAGAAATGGCCTTTTTCTATGAAGTAAAATGGAAATAGTGGTATAATTTGGGTTAGGGGGTGTAGGTATGAACTTTCCAATTCAAAGAAGTAAGTCAGTAGTCATTTTCGTTTGTCTTACGTTAGCTTTTATGTTTATATATCCAATTGTCATGCTTTTCACTAATAAAGCGCATTGGATGTCAGCGTTGATTGGGATGGGTTTATGCTTCATTGTAAATGTACCACTCGTTTGGGAAGTATTTATTAAAAAACATAAAGTAGAAAATGGCGTATTAAAGTACGGTATTTTAAATGATGATATTGTATTAAAAGATGTGAGAATTATACGTCAGGTCGGAAAGTCTCTTGAAATTACGACGAATGCATATAAAGTACATATCGTTGCGATGCCGCAAAATATGGATGAATTCTTGGGGCTTATAGAGAAAGAAAATCCACATGTGAAAATAGAAATGGTAGGGAAGAAATAAAAACGCTCGGCGAAAATTCCGAGCGTTTTTATTATTATTTTAAGTTCTCTGGGTTTAAAGCTTCTAGTTCAGGTACAACGAAGCGTCCGTCTTTACGGATTAGTACGTCGTCGAAGTAAATTTCGCCGCCGCCGTATTCAGGGCGTTGGATGCATACTAAATCCCAGTGGATGTTCGAGTTGTTGCCGTTCCATGCATCGTCGTAAGCTTGTCCAGGAGTGAAGTGGAAGCTGCCATCGATTTTTTCATCGAATAGGATGTCTCCCATTGGATGTAAGATGTATGGGTTTACGCCAATTGCGAACTCACCAACGTAGCGTGCGCCTTCGTCTGTATCGAAGATTTTGTTAATGCGCTCTGTATCGTTTGCAGTTGCTTCAACGATTTGACCGTTCTCAAACTTAAGTTGTACATTTTCAAATGTATAACCGTTGTAAGGAGATGGTGTGTTGTAAGAAACTGTACCGTTAACAGAATCACGAACTGGTGCAGAGTATACTTCACCGTCTGGAATGTTTAAATGACCTGAGCATTTAATTGCTGGAATGTCTTTAATAGAGAATGTTAAGTCAGTTCCAGGACCAGTTAAACGAACTTTATCTGTTTTATTCATTAATGTAACAAGGCTATCCATTGCCTTATCCATTTTACCGTAGTCTAAGTTACATACTTCGAAGTAGAAGTCTTCGAAAGCTTCTGTACTCATTTTAGCAAGCTGTGCCATAGAAGCATTTGGGTAGCGAAGAACAACCCAGCGTGTTTTTGGAACGCGAATGTCTCTATGAACTTTTTTACCAACTGTTTGGCCATGAACTTTCATACGCTCACTTGGAACGTCAGCTTGTTCATTAATATTATCGCCAGAGCGAAGGCCGATATAAGCGTCCATGTCTTTCATTACGCTTGCTTCATATGCAGCGATTTGTTCGAAATGTTCTTCAGTAGCACCCATTAATAAAGAGCGATCTACTTGATGATCTTTTAAAGAGACGAATGGGAAACCACCAGCTGCATATGCTTCTTTTACAAGTGCAGTTACAAGTTCTTTTTGTAAGCCAAAGTTTTCAATTAATACTTTTTCACCTTTTTGTAAGCGGATAGAGTAGTTAATTAAATTGTATGCTAACTTTTCAATACGTGGATCTTTCATATGTAAAGCCTCCCTACTAATTATGTATCCTCTCCTATTGTAACCTACTTAGTGGAATTTGTTGAATGATTTATGTTACAGTTAACGAATAAGTATGAAAATTCTAATGATGAGATAGGGATTAGAATGAAACGGAAAATGATTGTATAATAGGGGAAAGTATGAAAAAGATAAAGGAAGTGATGAAATGCAAGTTCTTTTATATGTAAGTGCGGCTATTATCGCGGTTGCTTTCGCAGTATTAGTAGTGTATGTATGCAGAACGTTGTTATCGGTTCAGAAGACGTTGGAAAACGTTGCAAGTACGTTAGAAGGTTTAGAAAAGCAAATGCAAGGAATTAGCGTAGAGACAGAGCAATTATTACATAAAACGAATGCGTTAGCTGATGATATTCAACAGAAGTCACAGTCATTAAATAAAGTGGTAGCGGGTGTAGATGGGATTGGAACGACAATCCAATCTTTAAATACGAAGCTTCGTAATGTATCGGACTCTGTAACGGACGAAATTGAAAATAACGCTGATAAAGTAGCGCAAGTTGTGCAGTGGAGCAGTGCGGCGATTGAAGTATACAATCATTACCGTGCGTCGAGACAAGAGAAGAAGGTTGAAAAAGAAGAGCGTAAATTAGAAAGAATTGAGAAAAAAGCTGAAAAGAAAGAGAAGCGCTCTAGATTTCGTATGAGAGGTGAATCGTGATGAATATGACAAAACTTGAAACAATTGAAGAGCTTGAAGTCTTAGTAGAAAAGAACGAGCCGTATGTGCTTTTTAAACATAGTACGACATGCCCGATTAGTCACGGTGCATACACAGAATTTCAAGCGTATTGCAGCGAAGAAAGAGAAGTGCCAGCGTATTACTTATACGTACAAGATGCGAGAGATGTGTCAAATCGTGTTGCAGAACAATACAGTATTAGACATGAATCACCGCAAGTGCTATACATAAAAGATGGGATGGTAGTATGGAATACATCTCATTGGAATATTAAAAAAGATGCTTTAGAAGAGAATATAAAGTAAAAAGAAGCAAGCTAAAGGTGCTTGCTTCTTTTTTTTGTTTTTGTTGAAATATATTTAGTGGTACACTATTAATAGTTCAAACTAAATAACTAGATTGTTGAAAGTAGGTTTTAAGTAATGAAGAAAATGGCATTATCCTTCGCAGTCGTAAGTTTATTACTGGGAGCTTGTAGTAACAATAGTAATACGATTAGTAAGAAGGATGAAGTTATACAAAAAGATACAAAAGAAAAAAGTATGATTCCGAGAACTGCTGTTTCTAAAGATTATTATAGAACTGTTATTCCTTTAAAAGAACAAAAGGTTATTAATACAGCTAATATAAAAACAAATTCTAAATTAGATTTAGCAGAGTATGAAAATGGTTTAATAAATATTGCAACGCAGCAATTTGATACAGAGAGTCACGTACTGCAATTAAACCAGTATATTCCAGAGAAACTAATTGATGAACTAGTTGCGAAAGTAGAAGCGCCAGTTTTGACGAATATTATAGAACAAGACTATTTCGGAAAACAGAATTCAAATGAACTAAGTTTATCTGGTGTTATGATAGGTTTAGCTATGTCTTCAAGTGTATCGAATGAAGAAGCTATGTCTAAAGGGACTGAAGTTGCTAAACAACTTATTGAAGCTATTAACAAAAATGATAAGTATAACAAATCTCCAATTACGTTTGCTATCTTTAAGCAAGAAAGTACTAGTTCTTTAAAAAATGGTACGTATATTGCTAGTGCTACTGTTCAAAAGAATGATACGAACCTTGGAAATTGGAGTACAATTGATGAAAAGTCGTATTCATATCCTTCTGATGAATTTACACAAGCACATGGAGAAGATAATACAAAAATAAATAACTTTGCTAAGGAAATAAAAGGTTTTTCTAATGGAGATTTTATTCCAGTCAACGCTAAAGTTTCTTATAAGAAAGATCAAATGGATACATTAAATATGAATATTGTTATTAAATATAACGGTAAAACAGAATTAATGGCTCTTACCCAATTGGCTGCGCAAGGTATGTTAGACAAATTGCCTAAAGATGCGAAAGTACAATTACAGATCAAGTCCGAAAGTAAAATCGAGGCTGTGATTATAAAAGAGAAAAACAGTGATAAACCGTTTGTTTCCTTCTTGTAAAAAAGACAGTATGTAAACTGTCTTTTTTTATTTTAAATGAAAATATACAACGTTTTTTGATGGTAATTCATTGCTGTATATCGTGTGACAATCGTATATGTATCAGCTATAATAAGTTATCTTAAAAAAGTAACATATAGGAATTTGAAAGAGGTGGCTTTCTTATGGCATCATAACAATTAGATCGTTTACGTTCTGAAATTGATCAACTTAATTTACAAATATTAGAGTTACTAAACGAAAGAGGTCGTCTCGTACAAGAAGTTGGTAATTTAAAAGAAGTACAAGGTGTGAAACGTTTTGATCCTGTACGTGAAAGAAATATGCTGGATTTAATTGCAGAGAATAATAATGGTCCATTTGAAACTTCGACTTTACAACATATTTTCAAACAAATTTTTCAAGCTGGTTTAGAATTACAAGAAGATGATCATCGTAAAGCATTACTTGTTTCTCGTAAGAAAAAAACAGAAGATACGATTGTTGAAATTAATGGTGAAAAAATTGGTGACGGAAATCAGCATTTTATTATGGGACCGTGTGCAGTGGAAAGTTATGAACAAGTACGTCAAGTTGCTGAAGCAATGAAAGAGCAAGGTCTGAAATTAATGCGTGGTGGTGCGTTCAAACCACGTACTTCACCGTATGATTTTCAAGGTCTTGGATTAGAGGGATTACAAATTTTGCGCCAGGTAGCAGATGAATATGATTTGGCTGTTATTAGTGAAATTTTAAATCCGAATGATATTGAGATGTCATTAGATTACGTTGATGTTATTCAAATTGGTGCTCGCAATATGCAAAACTTTGATTTGCTAAGGGCAGCTGGTGCTGTAAATAAACCAGTATTATTAAAACGTGGTCTATCAGCAACGATTGAAGAATTCATTAATGCGGCAGAATATATTATGGCAAAGGGAAATGGGAACATTATTTTATGTGAACGAGGTATTCGCACGTATGAAAGAGCGATGCGTAATACGCTTGATATTTCCGCTGTGCCGATTTTAAAGAAAGAAACACATTTACCTGTCGTTGTCGATGTAACGCATTCTACAGGGCGACGTGACCTTCTCTTACCAACTGCAAAAGCAGCGATGGCAATTGGTGCAGATGCAATTATGGCTGAAGTACATCCAGATCCAGCTGTAGCTTTATCAGATGCGGCGCAGCAAATGAATATACCGCAGTTCAATGATTTTATGAATGAATTAAAATCATTTGGAAGTAAATTATAAAAACTTTTAATGAGCTGTTCCAAAAAGGGATTTTGGAACAGCTTTCTCTTATTGTATAGCGACTGTCATTGTCGATTTTTGTTGGTAAGTTGATATATTTAAAAAATCGCTGATATAATTAGAGTTGCGGTCGATATATTTGGAAAATCGCTGATATATTTCGAGTTATAGTCGATATATTCGAAAAATCGCCGATATAAATTTCATTTACTATCGTACTGCTTAAAATAAGATTTCTACTTAGGAAACATCTATTTTTTTACAAAAAATGCCCTTTTTTCATAAAAAATACGAAAATACGAGAAAAGAAGCGAATTTTTTCGAAACTTTTGCGGGAAAATATTGTATGAGCCTGCGTTTTTATCGTATCATTAGTAAAAGGAAGAACTCGGGACGATTGGTGGCATCTGCAAATAGAGTTGATGTCTTTTTTTCATTCAAGTAACCGATACATAAAAATAGATAACAAAAATAGAAGGAGTGTGCGATGAGATGAACGTAACAATCTATGATGTAGCGCGCGAAGCAAACGTTTCAATGGCTACCGTATCTCGTGTTGTGAACGGTAACCCAAATGTAAAGCCTACAACAAGAAAGAAAGTATTAGAAGCAATTGATCGTTTAGGATACCGCCCGAATGCGGTAGCACGTGGACTAGCAAGTAAGAAGACAACTACAGTAGGTGTTATTATTCCTGATATCTCAAATACGTTTTATGCAGAACTTGCACGTGGAATTGAAGATATCGCAACAATGTACAAATATAACATCATTTTAAGTAACTCTGATCAAAACAAAGAGAAAGAGTTCCATTTATTAAATACGATGCTTGGAAAACAAGTGGACGGAATTGTTTTCATGGGTGAAGATATTACAGACATTCACATTGAAGAATTTAAAAAATCTCCAGTACCAATTGTATTAGCAGCGTCATTTGATGAGCAAAATGAAACGCCATCAGTAAATATTGATTATACACAAGCAGCTTATGATGCAATGAAGCACTTTATCGAGCAAGGACATAAACGTATCGGTTTCGTCTCTGGTCCTTTCATTGATAAAGCGGGAAGCGCGAAGAAGTTACAAGGTTATAAAAAAGCTTTAGAAGAAGCAGGTATTTCATATGATGAAAATCTTGTAATCGATGGAGATTACACATATGACTCAGGTATTGAAGCATTCGAAAAGCTTTGGAGCAATGATGAAAAGCCAACAGCAATCTTCGTGTCTTCTGATGAAATGGCACTAGGTGTAATCCATGCAGCACAAGACGCTGGATTAAACGTACCAACTGACGTAGAAGTACTTGGTTTCGATAATACACGTCTTGCATTAATGGTTCGTCCGCAGCTTTCAACAGTTGTTCAACCGATGTATGATATCGGTGCAGTAGCAATGCGTTTATTAACAAAGTATATGAACAAAGAAAAAGTGGAAGATCACACTGTTATATTACCTCACCGTATCCAATTTAGAAATTCAACGAAGTAAGTATAAAAAAGCTCACAGCATTTGCTGTGAGCTTTTATTCGGATTCAGGATAGTATTTTTGTACGACTGTATCCACCGCTTTATTTTTCTTAACGTGTAAAAATCTTGCGTACAATTCTTTTCCAGTTTCAAAGGGGGTATCGTCTAATTCAAACACATGCAACACTTTTCGAAACGTCCACGTTACTTGCTCATCGTACATATTATCGTACGTATCTTCAGATTGCATAGCAATTTTTTTACCAAGTTCGTGAGCATCCTCTAAACTGTTTGCTTTAACAAGAATAATGCTTTCTTCAAAAAGTGTATTGTGATTCTCTTCATAATGCCTTCGCTATAGATGGGGCTATTCCTTGTTATATGTCACATAAGTGCAAATTTAACTATTATAGGGCAATGTCATGTATAATAGAAAGAAAAGGCTTGTGAGGGGGGAAAAGAGATGATCGTTCTTTGGATAATTACGCTTTGTATGACTGCTATTTTTGCATATATGACGTTAAAACAAAATGGTTTAAAGCGATTTGTTCCAGGAAGTATTCTTGCAGGAATTGCCCTTATCACGTATGTAATTTCTATTTTTATTGAAAGTGTATCAGTAGATATGAGCACAAGTTTAATGTTTATTGGTATTACACTATTTGCAGGTAGCATTATGGTACTTGTGGTTGCTGGTATTATTTTATTTATTCATATGAATTCGGAAACGTTATAGCATATAGAAAAGGCATGTCCCGAGGGACATGCCTTTTTATCCGTTCAATTATGCTCTATCTTTAGAAGAGTTTTGCTGTTTTAGTAAGTCGCGAATTTCGCCAAGAAGTTCTTCTTCTTTTGTTGGTTCTGGAAGTTCTTCCTCTTTTTCTTCTTCTCTTTTAGATGTTAGTTTGTTGAAAACTTTAACAAACATAAAGATAGCAGCTGCAATAATTAAGAAATCAAAAATAGTTTGGATGAAGTTACCATACATAATAGATGATTTACCGAATGTAATTTTTAAATCTGTAAAGTCAACGCCACCTAATACCATACCAAGTAATGGTGTGATGATATCTTTTACTAAAGAACTAACGATTTTACCGAATGCAGCACCGATTACAACCCCGACAGCTAAATCGATTACATTCCCTTTGAAAGCGAACTTTTTAAACTCGTTCCACATGTGTTAATCCCATCCTTTCCACGATTCATTATGAAATTTATAATTCCTATCAACATATTCTATAGAAATTTACGAGAGAAATAAAGAGGGAATGGGAATGAAAGTAAATTCTGAAAAATGTATCCGTTTTAATTTTTATTTACATCATCTAGTAAAGATTGTAGCATTTGCTGCGTTTTTAATCCTTCTAATCCGTCTACAACAGGCTTTGTATCGCCTTGTACACACTCAATAAAATGATGAACAGCATCTTCAAAACCACGTTGTTTTAACGTCGTATCCCATGATGGGGAACCACTTTGTGAAACTGAGTTTTCCTGTTCAATTTCAAATGTATTCATATTTTTTACGCGAATGATTTTCCCTGGCGTTACAAGTTCAATTTGTTCTAAATTTGTACCGGCATGGCGATGCATTGCAGTAGAAAGTAATAGTCCACTTGGAGTTGTATATGTATGATGTCCGTAAAGAAGTTCATTCTTTTCATTGATTTGCATCATATTGTGAACGGCGTTAAGGTCATCATTAGCTAACCAGCGAGCGGTATCTACAATGTGTAAATAATCATCTAACATAGTGAAGTCGTACGTATATGGCCCGACTTTATTTGTACGATGCTTTTCAATTCGAATCCATGAAATATCATGAGCCTGTTCTTTGGCAGCGACATACATAGGAACGAATCTGCGATTAAATCCGACCATTAATTTTCGGTTATACTTCTCGCTCAACTCGACTAGTTGCTCAGCTTGTTCCACTGTAGCTGCTAGCGGTTTATCAACATAAACGTCGATCCCTTTTTTTAGAAGTTCAGAAACGATTTCATAATGCGATGCAGTTGAACTATGAACGAAGATTGCATCGCATTCCGAAGCTAACATTTCAATAGAATGAAAGTCTTGAATTCGGTATTGCTGGCAAACTTGTTTTCTTTTCTGTGCGTTAGGTGTAAACGCCCCTACAAAATTCCAATCAGTTTCTTTTGTAAGTGTTGGAAGATAGGCCTTTTGCGCAATACTTCCAAGTCCAATCATCCCAATTTTAGGTTTGTTCATGTTTATTCCCCCCTATTAATAGTAATGTAACGGCTTAAATGTAGCATAGGGTGGGGGAGGAAGGCAAAAATTAGCTTTTTACTTACGGCCTTCTAACAAAATCTTCTCTATCTCCTCAAAGTGATGAGCGCGAGCATGCTCTAGCGGAGTAACACCATCATTGTCTGGAATATTTACATCTGCACCGTGCTCAATAAGAAGGCGAATGACTTGTTGCTGTGTTTCGTTTCCGTTACTTAGTACGATGGCTTCCATTAAAGCTGTCCATCCCAGGTTATTTACATGATTTACATCAATATTTGTTCGAGTGAGGAGTTCTTTTATAACGTCAATATAGCCATGTTCTGAGGCTGGGATAAGAGCTGTTCCGCCGTAACGATTTGTAATCGTAGGATCTGCACCAGCATCAATTGTTAGTTTTAAAATGTCTAAGTAACCTTCCGCACCGGCGTATAGAAAGGGATTATTTTTCATGTCATCTTGGATATTTACGTCAGCACCAGCTTCGATAAGTGCCTTTGCGGTTTTTACATCATTTTTGTATGTAGCAATCATAAGCGGAGTACGTCCTTGACTATCCGTCGCATTTATATTTGCGCCTTGTTTTAGTAAAGATATAACAGTATTCGTTTCATTTTTTTCAGTAGCTGCTAGTAGTGCAGTCTCCATGTTTATCATCTCCTTTTTTACTTCTTGTTCTTGCGAGCATCCTTGTAAAAAAATTACGCAACATATCATACTGAATGTTTTTTTGAACATGGAATTTCAACCTCCTAATTTCAACTGTAAAATAGGAACATTAAATTTTTATAAACTGACGCTAAAATTACTATAAAATCGCTTGAGTAATTGAACATATATTTTTATGCTTATAAATAATAAGGTTTGATAAAGTGAGGATTTAAGATATGTCTATTAAAACAAGGTTTTTATTTTCTTATATTGCTGTTATCCTCGTTTCCATTACGCTTATATTAGTCACGGGATTTTTAATCGTTTTTTCGATAACAGGTGACTTGGAAGCAGTGAAAAATTTCTATAAAAGTTCTTACATTCAAAAGCCGCTTACACCAGAAGAAGAGAATGCCTATCTTGAGTTGAAGTCAGCAGCCAAACAGCATCAATCTCAATTGTTAGATGAGTCGTTTGTCTCAGCAATAGAAAAAGAGGGTGTGAAAATAGTAGTAAGAAAAGGAGAAACACTTTCATATGCTTCAAACGTATTTGAAAGTGTATCTTTAAAAGAAGCCCTTCCGAAATTTGAATCAGCAAATATTAATAGTCGTGGTACAACGGAACTAGGCGATACATTTTATCGATATGTAAAGTTTGATTTTTATTTTCCTCAGGAAGAAGAGGGAAGTATATTTGTATTAAAAAAGCAAAGTTCATTTGTAGATCTTACACAAAAATTATTTCCAATCTTATTCGTATCGCTTTTACTACTAGCCATTTTACTCATTGGATTATTAAGTTACCTCGTTTCAAGAAGTGTAATAAAACCAATTTTTGTATTGAAAGGCGCAACGGAGAAAATTAAAGAAGGAAATTTAGATTTTCAAATACCAATTACATCACACGACGAAATAGGGCAATTAAATCAAGGGTTTGAGGAAATGAGGAAGAGATTAAAAGAATCGATAGAGATGCAAACACAGTATGAAGAAAATCGAAAAGAGCTTATTTCAAACATCTCTCATGACTTAAAAACACCGATTACATCAATTATAGGATATGTAGAAGGAATAAAGGACGGGGTAGCAAATACGCCAGAAAAAATGGATAAGTATTTAACAACTATCCATACGAAGGCAAAACATATGGACACACTCATTGATGAACTATTTTTATTTTCGAAGCTCGATTTGAATCGAGTTCCATTCCAGTTTGAAACAGTTGAATTAAATACGTTTATGCAAGAATTAATAGAAGAGATGCAGATGGATTTAAGTAAAGAAGGTATAGAAGTTAACTTACAATTACATGCATCAACACTATATGTAACGGCTGATTGTGAAAAAATAAATAGAGTGATATCAAATTTAATTCATAATAGTGTGAAATACATGGATAAAGAAGAGAAGAAAATTACTGTAACAGTATCGAGTGATAATAATAAAGTTATTGTGAAAGTGATGGACAACGGATCAGGTATAGAAGCTGATACATTGCCGTATATCTTTGAACGTTTTTATCGTGCAGAGCAATCGCGGAATTCTAGCACAGGTGGAAGTGGACTTGGTTTAGCAATAGCGAAGCAAATTGTTGAAGAACATGGCGGGGAAATTTGGGCGGAAAGCGAGCTTGGTAAAGGCACAAGCATTTTCTTCTCATTGGAAAAAGTAGAGGAATGTGGTGAGTAAATTGAAAAGAATTTTATTAATAGAAGATGAAGTAAGTATTGCAGAATTACAGCGAGATTATTTAGAAATTAATGATTTCCAAGTTGATGTAGAGCATTCAGGAGAAATAGGTTTACAAACAGCCTTGCAAGAAGACTATGATTTAATTATTTTAGATATTATGCTTCCGAAAATGAACGGATTCGAAATTTGTAAACAAATACGTGCTGTAAAAGATATTCCGATTCTACTTGTTTCAGCAAAAAAAGAAGATATAGATAAAATCCGCGGACTTGGATTAGGAGCGGATGATTATATAACGAAACCGTTTAGCCCGAGTGAATTAGTCGCAAGAGTAAAAGCACATATTGCCCGTTATGAAAGATTATTAGGAAATGTAAGTAAGCAACGTGATACGTTATATATTCACGGAATTTCTATCGATCAACGAGCGAGAAAAGTTTTTATAAACAATGAAGAAGTTGCGTTTACAACGAAGGAATTTGATTTATTAACATTCTTTGTCACACATCCAAACCAAGTATTAAATAAAGAACAGTTATTTGAACGCATTTGGGGATTAGATTCCGCTGGGGATTTAGCCACTGTTGTCGTCCACATTAGAAAGCTACGTGAAAAAATTGAAAGAGATCCTGCTCACCCGCAATATATTGAAACAGTATGGGGAGCTGGTTATCGTTTTAACGTGTAATATACCTGCCGAGTAATTGGCAGGTTTTTTGTATGTTATTCGAATGAAAAGGAAGGAATAGGTAATTTATGTTAAAATGTAAAGAGAAACAAAACAGAGGAGAGCATGAGAGGGTGTGCTACATTTTGGGAGATACATTACAAGATAATAAATCAAACAAGGTCTTAAGGATTGGAACTAATATTATAATTATTTTATTAATTATTGGTGCAATACAAATGTTTTATGATAAAGATTATACAAATGATCATTTCGGCTGGTTATTTTTAGTATTAGGTTGGATAGTTAGAAGCATTTTTAATATTACGATAGGTTTAAAAGAAGGAGATAAAAAGTCAGTGTTGTTTGATGTAGGTTTGGTGCTCTTTTCCTTTTATCTTTTATTTTTATATAGTACGAAATATTTCTTCTGAAAATTTAGCTCATAGTCTTATAGAGACTGTGAGCTTTCCTTAATAATAACGGTACTGGCGTAACGATTTATAAAATATTTGAGTAGTAGAAGTAAACAGGGTCGCTTCTTCTAAAAAAGGATAATGGTTGCTGTTTTCGAATGGAATGAAGATAGAATTACGTATCCCATCATGTATCTCGATAGAATATTGAACTGGACACTGCACATCATATCTTCCGCATATAATAAGTGTCTTTGTTTGGATGAAAGGTAAATACTCTCTTAAATCATATGAAGGATATTCATTGGCGAAAGCGTTCATCCGGCTAACGGACATTGTTTTATTGATTGGTTTACAAAAATAAGAGTTGTAGTTTTCTGGTTTATACAATGATAATTTTGTTCTCTCAGTAGATAGTTCTTTTCGTTCTTCACTTGTAAGGTGAGGGCTTTTTAAGTTTTCGATGAGTTTTTGCATATAATGAAACTGTGGATGTGCTGGGTGATAAATGCAAAATGGTGTTTCGGTATAGTTACTTGCTGCAGCTCCTGCTACGACTAATGATTGTAAGGAATTTGGATATGTAATCGCATATAAAAGTCCAAGCATACCACCTGTTGAATGACCGGCGAAATGCCATGTTGGAAGTTGTAATGCTTCTCGTATTGCTTCTAAGTCGTGGATTGTTTCAATCATGCTTAATTCGTTTTCTGACTGGGCGGTTACAGAGCGACCAGTATCTCGTAAATTAATGAGAAATACACGATGCGTAGCAGTAAAAACATCCGCAAAGTAATCACCAGTTTCATTAAATTGTGAATAGTGATGTGTAATACAAAGCGATTCGCCATTTCCTTTTGTAAAGAGTTCAAATGTACCGCGTTTCGTGTTGATTATTTGTTGTGTCCACATAATATCACGACCTTTTCTCATAAAAGTTGGGCCAGACTGTTATAAAATGAAAATATATCAGCGATTATTAGAATATATCGGCGCAACTCGGAATATATCAGCGATTATCAAAATATATCGGCGTAACTCGGAATATATCAGCGATTATTAAAATATATCGACTTACCGACAGAAAACGACAATAATAGCAAGCTTTAAATAAAAGGAGGCTATTCAAAAACGAGCCTCCTTTTCTTTTAGTATAAAGATTTTGTCATATTATTCCGAATAATTTCAAGGGATTTCGCTACAGTTAATGCGTTTTTTTCTTCAATTTCTGGTTTACGGGGGATAGGTTTATACATGTTGTCTGGATCTTCCCATGTGAGGGGAAGTTCTGTTTCTGCTTGTCCTTTCCAAGCTTCAATCCATTCTGGAGGGAGATAACCTGAGATGTTTTGGATGTTGTTCATTTCGAGCCAAATGAGCGCCCAAGCTCTTGGAACGACGCGCCAGTGATCATAGCCACCGCCGCCGACAGCGATCCAGCGACCGTCGCAATATTCATTAGCAATTTCACGAGCGAGCTTCGGTATTTCGCGGTAAATATTCATTGTCGCACAAAGATGTGTAAGTGGGTCATAATAATGTGCGTCAGCACCATTTTGCGTTAAAATAATATCCGGTTTAAAGTACGCTGCAACTTCTTTTACAACAGTTCGATATGATTCTAAGAATGATTCATCTTCTGTAAAAGCATCGAGTGGAACGTTAAAAGAATAACTATAACCATTACCTTGTCCACGTTCGTTTACAGCGCCAGTTCCAGGGAATAAATAGCGACCAGTTTCATGCAGTGAAATGGTGCATACGTTAGGGTCATCATAAAACGACCACTGTACGCCATCACCGTGATGAGCATCTGTATCAATATATAAGACGCGTAAACCGTATTTCTTTTGAATATATTTCATTGCGATAGAACTGTCGTTATAAATACAAAAGCCAGATGCTTTGCCGCGAAAGCCGTGATGTAAGCCGCCGCCCAAATTAAGTGCGTGTTTTACTTTTCCGGAAAGAACAGCATCGACAGCTGTTAACGTACCGCCAACGAGCAATGCGCTTGCTTCGTGCATATTTGGGAACATCGGTGTATCTTCTGTTCCGAGTCCATATGTCATTGCAATTGATTTTTCTAACTTTCCTTCTCCAGCACGTTTTACCGCATTTATGTACTCCTCTGTATGAACGTAGGCGATCTCTTCATCTGTAGCCATCCGTGGTGAGATGATTTGAGAGGGAGAGATGAAACCGCCCTTTTGTAATAAATCATACGTAAGTGTGACGCGCAGTTGGTTAAAAGGATGATCAGGGCTAAATGAATAGCCCCGAAAGTCATCCGAATAAATAAACGCGCTACTCATGCCTGCATCCCCATGATGTTTGGCCATAATACGCGGTAACCTTCTGCTTCAAGTGCATCAATCACTTTTAGAGGATTCATCGTTTGAATGCGGAAAACGAGTACTTTATCATTCTCGTCTTTTGCTGGGTAGACGAGAACGCTCACGATATTTATTTGTAAATCACTAAAAATAGCAACGACTTTTCCAAGAATACCAGGTTCGTTTTTTACTTGAATTTCAATTTGCGAACTTGGTTGATGTGCTCCTGTTAATTTTACTAATGTGTGCAGTACTGTAGATTCAGAAATGATTCCAACTAACTTCCCAGCCTTTGTAACAGGAAGACAGCCAATTTTATTTTCAAAAAATAAAGTAGCAATTTCCTCAACGAAATCGAGAGGATGGCAAGTCATAACAGGATGTTTCATAATAAGTTCGAGCGGTTGCTGTAGCATATCGATTGAAACTTGTTCATCTAGAATAGACGGACTTGCATCTCTTACATCCCGATCAGAAATAATGCCTACGACGTGATTATTTTGATCGACAATTGGAATGTGCCGAATGCCTTTCGTGCGTATCGTTCGGATTGCTGTTTCGATTGTATCGTTTGGATGCAATGTAACTACATTTTGATTCATAATTTCTTCTACAATCATTCCAGTTGCCCCCTTTATTAATACATAAAACGATTGTGAAAACGTAGACGATCAAAAGCTTGAATAGAATCCGTATCAACGCGTTTACCGATGTGGACCATTAAACAGTTGGCAGGATGTGAACAAATTTCAGGATCGTCTGTAGCCATCCATTGTAACCCGCCAGCATTCATCATCTTCTCCATTACTTTTCGGTATTCCCACACATTCAATCCTGTTTGTTTCAAATCCCAGTGCCAATAATATTCAGTCGTCAATATAATGTAATCTTCCATATAATCGTCCATCATAGAAACCTCTAGTAAGTTCTTTCCGACAGAACTCCCGCGGAAGGCTGGGACTACTTCAATTGCCCCAAGCTCAATTAAGTTTTCCATTTTTCCTTCTGACCATCGTTCAAGTGGATCAGGATACAAGTATGTAACATATCCAACAATTGTTTGGTCATGTCTAGCAATAATGAGACGAGCTTCTGGTAATTTAGAAATTTCGACAATTGCTTTATATTGTTGCTCGGCAGGACGAAACGCAATTAAGTCTGGATGAAACTCATACATTTCTAAGTTATGTGTAGAGACAGGACCTTCAATAATTAAAGTGCCTTTCGCTGTTTTTAAGTTTCTAGCATTATATATTTTTTTATGAATCAATGTATTGCTCACCACCTTGAGGGTTTGTGAATCTATTAATATCGTACTTTATAATATATGCGATGTGAATCGAAATTTGTCATTAAAAATTTGTCTAAAAATCAACAAATATACTGAAAATTTTAAATAATATCATTATAATAGATAATAGAATACATAGGAGGGGGATGTAAAGTATGAAAGTAGAAACGCTTCCTGTCATTAAAGGAGAAAATAATTTGCCGAATTATGATGAGGCATACGCGAATTTTAACTGGGAAGAGGTTAATAAAAACTTTACTTGGAATGAAACAGGCCGAGTAAATATGGCGTATGAGGCAATTGATAAGCATGCGAAATCCGATCGAAAGAATAAAGTAGCTCTTTATTATCAAGATGGATCGCGAAAAGAGAAATATACATTTAAGGAAATGAAGGATTTTTCTAATAAAGCAGGAAACGTCCTTAAGAACTATGGTGATGTAGAAAAAGGCGATCGCGTTTTTATTTTTATGCCACGTTCTCCAGAGTTATATTTCGCACTTTTAGGTGCAGTGAAATTAGGAGCAATTGTTGGACCGCTATTTGAAGCATTTATGGAAGGCGCAGTTCGCGATCGCTTAGAAGATAGCGAAGCAAAGGTGTTAATTACAACGCCTGAATTGTTAGAGCGCGTACCATTAAATGATTTACCGGCTTTAAAAACAGTTTTCCTTGTTGGAGATAATGTAGAAGAAGGCGGTAAAACGGTAGCGTTCAATCCTTTATTTGAACAAGCTTCAAAAGAATTACATATTGAATGGTTAGGCCGTGAAGACGGTTTGATTTTACATTACACGTCTGGTTCTACTGGTAAGCCAAAAGGTGTGCTTCATGCGCAAAACGCAATGGTTCAGCACTATCAAACGGCGAAGTGGGTGTTAGATTTAAAAGAAGACGATGTATATTGGTGTACTGCTGACCCGGGCTGGGTAACTGGAACAGCTTACGGTATTTTCGCACCGTGGTTAGTTGGAGCGTCAAATGTTATTTTAGGTGGACGCTTTAGTCCAGAAGCTTGGTATGAAGCGCTGCAAGATTACGGTGTAACGGTTTGGTACAGCGCACCAACAGCATTCCGTATGTTAATGGGAGCTGGACAAGACGCAATTAAAAAATATGACTTATCACAAGTGCGCCACGTATTAAGCGTTGGTGAGCCGTTAAATCCAGAAGTAATTCGCTGGGGTATGAATGCATTTGGACTTCGTATTCATGATACGTGGTGGATGACAGAAACAGGTGGACAAGTTATTTGTAACTACCCTTGTATGGAAATCCGTCCAGGCTCAATGGGTAAACCAATTCCAGGTGTGAAAGCAGCGATTGTTGATAATGAAGGAAATGAAGTGCCTCCTTACACGATGGGTAACTTAGCAATTGCGAAAGGTTGGCCATCTATGATGCGTGGGATCTGGAATAACCAGCAAAAATATGAATCTTATTTCATGCCGGGAGATTGGTACGTATCAGGTGACTCTGCCTATATGGATGAAGATGGATACTTCTGGTTCCAAGGGCGTATTGACGATGTAATTATGACGTCAGGTGAGCGCGTTGGTCCGTTTGAAGTAGAAAGTAAATTAATCGAGCATGGTGCTGTTGCAGAAGCTGGTGTAATTGGTATTCCTGATCCGGTGCGCGGCGAAATTATTAAAGCATTTATCGCACTTCGAGCAGGATACGAACCATCTGATGAATTAAAAGAAGAAATTCGTCAATTTGTAAAGAAAGGCCTAGCAGCTCATGCAGCGCCACGACAAATTGAATTTAGAGATAAATTACCGAAAACGAGAAGTGGTAAAATTATGCGACGCGTATTAAAAGCGTGGGAGTTAAACTTACCAACAGGTGACTTATCAACGATGGAAGATTAAGAGAGAAAGGTCTGAACGAAAAATGTTCAGGCCTTTCTTTTTTATGATATCATGAACTTATATATATAAGTTAAAGGGGATAGTATGATGAAAACAGAAAAGGAAAAGATGATACTAGGAGAAATGTACATACCGGCTGATCCAGTTTTAGTTCAAGAGAGGGAGCAAGCACGTATATTAACGAGAAAATTAAATGATACGCCAGAAGAGCAATTGAAAGAGCGTAGCGAAATCGTAAAAGAATTATTCGGAACGACAGGAGATAATATTCATCTTGAATCTTCTTTTAGATGTGATTACGGCTATAACATTCATGTCGGTGAAAATTTTTACGCGAACTTTGACTGTACGATTTTAGACGTATGCCCGGTAACAATCGGAGTGAACTGTATGTTAGCTCCAGGTGTTCACATTTATACAGCAACGCACCCACTTGATCCGGTAGAGCGTATAAGCGGATCAGAATACGGAAAACCAGTTACAATTGGCGATAACGTATGGATTGGCGGAAGAGCAATTATTAATCCAGGTGTAACAATTGGAGACAATGCGGTGATCGCATCTGGTGCTGTCGTAACGAAAGATGTGCCTAATAATGTAGTAGTTGGCGGGAATCCTGCAAAGATTATAAAAAAACTAAAATAATATTTGAACGAAGTGCCTTCCTCGTCTGTATACATTTATGAAAGAATAGATGAGGGAGGCTTTTTTATGTCTAATAAATTACTTCTTACTTTTGCTGTAATTGGAATTATAGTTGTATTTTCTTGTGGTCTTTTCTTACCGATACCAATTGGATATAGAGTATCAATGCTTACAGCTGGAGTTATAATGGGTGTTATGTTTTCAATCATTATTCCATTTGATAGAAAACATATAGTACGGAAAAATGGATATAAAATTGATTTTACAAAAACAAAAGTGTATTTTCGCTGGAATGTATTTGACACTATTTCTATCTGCCTTGCGTTGTATGCATGCATATGTGTGCAAGCGTTAAATACTTTAGTTACAATGGGATTTACGATTCAAAACCCATATGTGCAATTTTTTACAAATCAATCACAATTGTGGATTTTTATTGCGATTGCATATTTAATTTCCCGTATTTCATTAACGTTAAAAGGAATAAAGGAGATCAAAAATCATGGCGCAGATTGGGATTGAGGAGGAGCTCATGCTTGCGTATCAAAGTGGAGATAAACAAGCGGGAGAAAGACTATATGTTTTAATCAAACCAGCGCTATACACATTTTTATATCGATTTAACCGAGATGAACAATTAAGTATCGATCTTGTGCAAGATACGTTTTTGACGCTAGAGCGTAAGAAACATATGTATGAACTTGAAAAAGGTAAAATAAAAACGTATTTATTTCAAATTGGTTATCGTCTTATGATTAATAAATTAAATAGGAGAAAAAAGTGGCGTACGCTTTTGCCATTTTTAGTGCCGATTCCGGAAAAAGAATTTTCTCACGAAGATCGGCTCACAGTAAGAGAAGCAATTTTGAAAGTTCCAGAAGAGCAAAGAGCGGTCCTAATCCTTTCTTATTATCATGACATGCAGCAAAAAGAAATTGCAGAGATATTAAACATTCCGATTGGAACGGTGAAATCGAGACTTCATAACGGGATAAAGAAATTGAAACAATTGCTGGAGGTGGACGAAATTGAGCGAAAATCCCTTTAAGAGTGAATATAAGTTAAAGCAACATTTAGATAGTGATCATGTAGAAATACCAGACTTTCCAAAAACGGTAAGTCGATTCGATCGATTAATCGGGTTTCTTGGTTCCCCAGCGAAAGATCCTGTGGAGGCGACCATTGGGAATGATTTATCGATTGTGTTTCATGTATCGTTATTAGTTGGGGTTCCAATTCTTTCTCTTATTACGATACTCTTTATGGTGTTGTAAAGGATTGACAAGAAGGGAAACCTGACCTCTATTTGACATGCCTATATAAATGATGGTATAAAGAAAAGTATATGAATAATTGAGCGTGGAAAGGGAGAAGTAGTGATCATTTCCCTGTTTTAGAGAGCTGATGGCCGGTGAAAATCAGCACATAGATGATCGCGAATTACGCCCCTAGAGCATCTTTTTTCGATTGAATTTTATTCAAAAGGGAAAAGACGGTGCTAAGCCGTTATGTAAATAAGGTGGTAGGCTTTTTTGCCTGCAACTAGGGTGGTAACGCGATAATCAAAATCGTCCCTTATTTGAAGGGGCGATTTTTTTATGTTTTCAACCTTCACGCCAGTAATGAACTTAAAGGAGAGTATGTAGGATATGGGTATTTTACAAGATCTTGAATTTCGCGGTCTAATTAATCAGCAAACAGATGCTGAGGGCCTTGAGCAATTATTAGAAAAAGAAAGCGTTAAATTATACTGTGGTTTCGACCCGACAGCGGATAGCTTACACATTGGTCATATGTTACCAGTATTAATGTTACGTCGTTTCCAATTAGCTGGTCACCAACCAATCGCACTTGTTGGCGGTGGTACTGGTATGATCGGTGACCCGAGTGGTAAAAAAGCAGAACGTACATTAAATACGAAAGATACAGTTGCTTACTACACAGAAAGCATTAAAAACCAACTTTCAAACTTCTTAGAGTTTGAAAACGTGGACAACCCAGCAACGATGGCTAACAACTACGACTGGCTTGGTAGCTTAGATGTAATTTCATTCTTACGCGATATCGGTAAAAACTTCGGTTTAAACTATATGTTAGCAAAAGATACAGTAGCATCTCGTTTAGAAACTGGTATTTCATTCACTGAGTTTAGTTACATGATTTTACAATCATACGACTTCTTAAACTTATATCAGCAACATAATTGCCGTCTACAAATCGGTGGTAGTGACCAATGGGGTAACATTACAGCTGGTCTTGAATTAATCCGTAAATCAGAAGAAGATGCGAAAGCATTCGGTTTAACAATTCCACTAGTTACTAAATCTGACGGTACGAAGTTTGGTAAAACCGAAGGCGGCGCAATTTGGTTAGACCCAGAGAAAACAACTCCTTACGAGTTCTACCAATTCTGGATTAACACAGATGACCGCGACGTTGTTAAATACTTAAAATACTTCACATTCTTATCTCATGAAGAAATTCTTGAGCTTGAAAAGCAAGTAGCTGAAGCGCCAGAAAAACGTGCAGCACAAAAAGCATTAGGTTCTGAAATGACAAAACTTGTTCACGGCGAAGAAGCATTAGAGCAAGCGATTAAAATTTCAGCTGCATTATTCAGCGGTTCTGTAGCAGAACTGACTGCAAGCGAAATCGAGCAAGGATTCAAAGACGTACCATCTGTAGAACGTACTGCAGAAGATACAGTATTAATCGACTTACTTGTAGAAAGCAAAATCTCTCCATCAAAACGTCAAGCACGTGAAGATGTAACGAACGGCGCAATCTACGTGAACGGTGAGCGTACACAAGCATTAGACTACGTTGTAACAGAAAACGACCGCATCGAAGGTAAATTCACAATCATTCGCCGCGGTAAGAAGAAATATTTCTTAATTCGTTACTAATAAATAAAAAGCTTTGAGGAATTTCCTCAAAGCTTTTTTGTTTTAATCTCCTTTTCGAGTTCATACGGAAATCACATGTAAGCGGTATGATAAACGTATAACAATTAGAAAGGAGTGGTAAAACGAAATGTCACTAGAAGCGTTGATTATTTTTTCTTTGCTAAACGCGGGTCAACTTGCAGAGAATTCGAAAGTTGATATACATAAAGAGCAGAAAGATGCTTATGTATATGTTCAAAAAGAGGAAAATAAATAACTTTAATATATATAAATAAAAGCTACTCGAAGTAACTGTTTTGGTGTCTTCGGTAGCTTTTTACATTATGAATAAATAGGAATCAATTCTCGCTTAAAATCTTCGTACATTTCAAAGGCAATTTTCATGATTTCTTTGAGTTCATCGTAACTGTGGAAGCATGGACGAAGTATTTTTTCTGTATCATTTGATAATATTGCTACAAACATAGCCCATGGATCTCCAGCTCTTATTGCACCATTATGTCGTGCAGACCAAATAAACTCAACAAGGCCATGTTTTAAACTAATATTAAATCTAAAAGTATAGATGTTTTTATTCTTGACCTCACCAACAATAAAAAAGTTTTCTTTTTTCATAAAACGAGCTTTATAGCCAAGAGACTCAAATACTGCAATTACTTTTTCGTTTTCATAGTTTTCAAATGTGTTTTCTCTATCTGGAAATTGTTTTGATAATGCTTTATATCTCTGAATAAAATCAATTTTCTCAAGTACCTCTTTAATTTCGGGTTCTAAATCATACGCCATCAATTATTCCTCCCTAAATCTAATATAAATATCATATTTTTCTTTTGCTAGCTTGATATATCCATCTATTTTTTTGAATTTTTTATTAGATGTTGGAATCTCTAAAATATATCTTCCTTCTAGTAACTTTCCCTCCCCTTACAAGAAAATAATACCAATTTAAGGAAGGGGTTGTAAATTGAATATTCTAATAATTTGACAGTTAAAGAGATACTTGTTCATTAAGTTTTTTTAATCTTATTCAGATGCTCGGGTGATGAAGAGGTTTTTAAGTTGAATGTGAATAGAAAAAGGGAAGGTATAGATTATGTACAAATAAATACGTTGTAAAAATAATGTTAACAAAAGGAGAGTACAGCAAAGAAAAATGAATTAAGGGGTAGGTTTTTATTAATGTGGATAAAAATGGATGAAATTTTAGAGAGAGGGCTAAGTTTTATTTTGTTACATTGTTCCGTTTTTATACATATACAGGCTATATTTAATAAAAAAAGCCCAGGCCCCTTGATAAACAAGGTTCCTAAGGCTTTTAATAATACTCTTTGCAGAGTACCGAGATTAACGAGAGTAGAACTCTACGATTAATGCTTCGTTGATTTCAGCTGGTAACTCAGAACGCTCAGCGTGACGAGTGTAAGTAGCTTCTAATTTGTCAGCATCGAAAGTTAAGTATTCTGGTACGAAGTTGTTAACTTCGATCGCTTCTTTAACAACAACAAGGCTGTTAGATTTTTCGCGAACGCTGATAGTTTGACCAGGTTTTACACGGTAAGATGGGATATCTACGCGAGCGCCATCAACCATGATGTGACCGTGGTTTACTAATTGGCGAGCTGCACGACGAGTGCGAGCTAAGCCCATACGGTAAACTAAGTTGTCAAGACGAGCTTCAAGAAGGATCATGAAGTTTTCGCCGTGCTTACCAGGCATTTTACCTGCTTGGTCAAATGTGCGACGGAATTGACGCTCAGTCATGCCGTACATGTGACGAAGTTTTTGTTTCTCTTGTAATTGTAAACCGTATTCTGAAAGTTTCTTACGTTGGTTAGGACCGTGAGGACCTGGTGCGTAAGGGCGTTTTTCTAATTCTTTTCCTGTGCCGCTTAGAGAGATTCCAAGACGACGAGACAGTTTCCAAGCTGGACCTGTATAACGAGCCATAGTTGACTCCTCCTTTAAAAATGTTTTTATTTACGTAAAATAAAAACAGACGTAATCGATATTTACGGGCATTTTGTTTTCATGTACCTTCGCTCCAGCAGCAGGGAGTTACGAGATACACCTCCGTAGAGGAACAAAATACAAACGATAAACTCACATTACAAGGCTGCCTTTTTATTTTACACAAACGCTATTATATCTTTTACCCAGAGTTTCGTCAAGCGAGTACGTTTTTGTTTTATGCATATAAATTTTGGAAATTAATATAAGAAGGAATTTAAAACAATATAGAAGAAGAGATAGAAACACAAATAAAACGTTTACATAAAATGAAGGAAAACGTTCATCAAATTTTTATGGATGAATATGCGGCAATAAAAACATAAGGGGGATGTTTTTATGAAAAAGAAGCATATGGAGACAGCGTTAATTCATCACGGTTATACACCTGAGGAACATAAAGGAAGTTTAACACCACCTTTATTTCAAACTTCTACATTTACATTTGAGACTGCGCAGCAAGGAGAGGCGAGTTTTGCGGGAGTGGATCCATCTTATATTTACTCACGGCTTGGAAATCCAACTGTGAAATTATTTGAAGAACGTATGGCGGTGTTAGAAGGAGGAGAAGAGGCACTTGCCTTCGGATCTGGTATGGCAGCTATTTCAGCGACTTTAATCGGTTTTTTAAAGGCTGGAGATCATATTATTTGTTCAAATGGATTATACGGATGCACGTACGGTTTTTTAGAAGTGTTAGAAGAAAAATTTATGATTACGCATTCGTTTTGTGATATGGAGACAGAGGTTGATATTGAAAATAAAATTCGTCCAAATACAAAGCTTATTTTCGTTGAAACACCAATTAATCCGACAATGAAATTAATTGATTTAAAACAAGTGATTCGGGTTGCGAAGCGAAAAGGCTTACTTGTTATTGTTGATAATACGTTTTGTTCACCCTATTTACAAAGACCGCTTGAGCTTGGCTGTGACGCTGTTGTGCATAGTGCGACAAAATATATTGGTGGTCACGGTGACGTTGTAGCAGGTGTAACAATTTGTAAAACGAAAGCATTAGCTGAAAAGATTCGCCCGATGCGAAAGGATATCGGCGGTATTATGGCGCCGTTTGATGCGTGGTTATTATTACGTGGGTTAAAGACGTTAGCAGTAAGAATGGATCGTCATTGTGATAATGCAGAAAAAATTGTATCGTTCTTAAGAAAACATGATGCGGTAGAAGGTGTTTGGTATCCAGAAGGGGAGTTAGCATCTCGTCAAATGAAACGCGGGGGCGGTGTTATTTCTTTTTCAGTAAAAGGCGGAAAAGAAGAGACGCAAGCGTTTATTAATGATCTTCACTTTATTACAATTGCGGTGAGTTTAGGAGATACAGAAACGTTAATTCAGCATCCAGCAACGATGACGCACGCTGCGATTCCAGCGGAACTAAGAAAAGAAATGGGCATTTTCGATAATTTAATACGCTTATCGGTCGGTTTAGAATCGTGGGAGGATATCGTTTCTGATTTAGAGCAGGCATTAAAGAAAATATCTACTGTTAATCAATGAAAAAAGAGTGAGCTATCGGTTTTGTACAGGACGTACTAAATCGATAACTCGCTCTTTTCTTTTTACATATGTTTTAGGAGTGTTTCCACAAACTTTTCTAAATAGCGCTGATCTAATTCATCAAAACGATTTTTTTCAGGACTATCAATGTCCAGTACACCAATGACAGCTCCTTCTTTCACAATCGGTACAACGATTTCCGAATTAGAAGCACTATCGCAAGCGATGTGACCTGGGAATTGGTGAACGTCTGCTACAAGCTGCGTTGTTTTCGTTTCAGCTGCTACGCCGCAAACGCCTCGTCCAAATGGAATGCGTACGCAAGCAGGCATTCCTTGGAACGGTCCAAGGACAAGCTGATTTCCTTCTGTTACGTAAAAGCCAACCCAATTAACGCGATCTAAAAATTGGTTTAATAATGCGGACGCATTTGATAAGTTTGCGACTACGTTTGATTCGCCAGTTAATAACGCATCCAGTTGTTTAATTACTGTCTCATATTGCTGCACGCGAGATCCTGCATAACTTTCTTTAGTAAACATGGAAACAGCTCCTTTTTTATCGAGATGTGTAAAATATTAGCAAAATACGATGTATTTCACATGACTTTGTCGATAGAAAATTAAAGGAATTTGTCTTAAAAGTCAAGAAATTTAAACTATAGCTGTTCATTGAAGGGAAGTGAGCGCATGAAGCAGACGAAACAAAAAGTAATTGATGCGGCAATATCGTTGTTTAATACGAAAGGTTATGATGGAACGTCGGTGCGAGACATTGCAAAGCGAGCGGATGTGAATGTAGCGAATATTTCATATTATTTTGCTGGGAAGCAAGGTTTATTAGAACAGCTTATTACTGATTTTTTAGAAGGATATATTCATGTGATTGAAATGTCGTTTGAACAGAGAGAGTATTTGTCGGCTAAAGATGTGATGGTGCAAATGGTGCGAGGGATTTTACGATATCAATTTGAAAATAGAGAACTAACACGTTTCTTCTACCGAGAGCTTTCGCTTGATACGACATTAATTCGTGAAGTGATGACCGTTTATTTTTCTAAAGAAAGATATTATATAGAACAAATGATTAGACAAGGACAAATGAAACAAGAATTTCAGAAAGTATCATTTACAATGTTTATGACGCAATTAAAAGGTATGATAAATATGCCGTTTTTATATCCACAATATATATCAGAAGTACTGCATTCTTTCCCGTCTGAGACATTTTTTATAGAGATGTACACGAAAGAGATTGAGCAATGGATGGAACAAGCATTATGTAAAGCGAATATGTACCATGAATGGCCAAGAGCTGTTCATATGTGAAGAATCCCCACCTAACGAACTGAGGTGGGGATTTTTATGTTTACTTTTCTTTGCCATAAATTGTTACATAATAGCGCGATAATTGTTAATGCAGCTCCAGCGATTTCAATTTTATCGACTGTATAACCTCGAAAGATAGAACCAATCAGTGCAAGGATAGGAACTAAATTCATAAATAATATGCCGTTAATAGATGAAATATAGCGATTTCCCATATTCCAGCAAAATACAGCGATAACGCCTGCGATAATCGACATATAAAAGAGTTCAAAACGAACGCTCACAACTGTACGCAGTGACGGCATAGTAACTATATTTGTGTACGTTAAGAAAGTAACAATAACGATGAGTGAAATGGAGCCAAATAAACAAGTTAATGTCGTGTACCTAAGTGGTGACCAAGATTGAAAACGAGCACCCCCGTTTGTATAAATGACCCAGCAAGTAACGCCGCATAGCATCAATATATTTGTTGATAAGTGGCTTGCAGCTCCAAATAGTAATTCAATATTTCCTTTTGAAATGACAAGCATAACACCAAGTAATGCAACGAACATACAAAGGAATGTATAGTTTTGTGGGCGGCGATTTTTCGTTATCCATTGCAGTGATAAGGCAATTAGTGGCATAAGGGATTGAATCATAGCTGCATGGATTGCTCCGGAAGGTCCGGCAAGTTGTTGTCCGTAGAAAACGAGAAAACCATACCCCGCGAAACCGACTGTCCCGTAAAAGAATAGAGAAAGTGTTCTTTTTTCTAAGCGGAGTGAAGTCTTTCCTTCAGTAATTAATAGCAAAATAAGAAAAATAATAGCTGCTGATCCATAGCGAAGCGTTGTGAAGAAGAATGGATCGATAAATTGCAGAGCATTTGCCATTACAGGAAACATAAATCCCCAGGCAGTGACGGCGAGTAAGCATAGAAAGGATCCGAGTAGCATTTGTTTTTTGTTCAAGAGTATCTTTCCCCTTTACATTTCGTTATAGTAAGTTGATGAAATAAGTATAAAGAGTAATTGTTTATAGGAGGAAATATCGATTTCTTATAACGGTTATAACTTTTTGTTAGAGGTGTGTACGATGGATTTGGAGGCAGTACGATCGTTTATTGAAGTGAAGCATACGCGAAGTTTATCAAAGGCAAGTAAGATTTTACATATATCTCAACCAGCGCTTAGTAAACAAATTCAAAAGTTAGAAGCGGATTTAGAGGTTACTTTACTTAAACGTTCTGCGCAAGGAGTAGAGTTAACGGAGGCAGGAGAGTTATTTATAAAAAGAATGTTACCAATTTTGGAGCAAATAAATGAAGTGAAAACAGAAATGAGGGGGTATCAAGAGAACCGGAAGTTTTCAATTGGTATACTACCGAGTTTAGCGGAGCATTACATATCAGAATGTAAAGATATATTAGGTGATGAGTTCGAAGTGGAATGGCAAATCGGACATACGGAAGTATTAAGAGAGTTATTTAAAGCACGGGAGATTGACGCGATGTTCATCGATTCAGTAGTAGAAGGTGCTACGTATATAAAAGAAGTGCAACAAGAGAAAATTGTTTGTGCTGTTTCAAATAATCATCCGTACAAAGAGAAGATAGTCATTCAAATAGAAGAGCTGCACAATGAAAAATTAATTGTATATCCAGAAATATGTGATGTAAGGAAAATGATTATGAACATGTTTCATGAAATAGGTGTAAAACCAACTATAGCTGTGGAAACATCTTACGCAGAACCGATGCTTGCAATGGTAAAAGCTGGCCTTGGTATCACGTTACTTCCAGAAAGGGCAGTAGAGCAGTCTGTAAGGCAAGGAAATGTACATGTAATTTCTGTTGAACCACCACTCATGCGGAAAATTTATTTCGTATCCCATACGAAAGATTGTTTGTTATTACAATCATTTGAGGATAGGTAGTGAGGTAGGCGGAATATTGAGAAAGATTACAATCACATTGAAAGAAACATGAAATTTTAAAAAAAACTAGGTCAAAAACAAACCATTACATGGTATGATTAGTACATTGTTAGTTGTTAAATATAGGGGAATTCCCTTTTTATACATAATGCCTTCCATTTCATAAACGGAACGGACAAAAAAAGAGATATAACTAGGAGGCTTTTTTGCATGGATTCTATCCTGACGATCGTTATCATTGTAGTAAGCTCTATTCTAGTGCTGCTCATGATAGAGCTTGTGATAAGAAATCGTTCATATAAAGATATTGAAGCACTGGAGCAGTGGAAACAAGAGATAAAAGATAAACCTGTGGCAGATGAACTAAAACGGGTAAAAGATTTAAACATGACGGGTCAAACAGAAGAACTGTTTGGTAAATGGCGTGAAGAATGGGATGAAATTGTATCAACAACCCTTCCGAAAGCTGACAAAGATTTAGCGCAAGCGCGAAAATTCGCCTCGCAATTCTCCTTCCGAAAAGCAAAGCATGCGATGAACGAATCCATAAGTGGTTTAGATGACGCTGATAATCGTATTACGGACATTTTAAATGAATTACAGCAATTGTTAGAAAGCCATGAGAAAAATAGCTCGGAAATTGAAGGGTTACGTGATACATATCGTAGTATGAAAAAGAGTGTTCTTGCTCATAGACATATGTATGGAGCAGCAGAGCAGAAAATCGAAGAGATGCTAGACGCTGAATCTGAGAAATTTAAAACCTTTGAAGAAGCGACAAACAATGGCGACTATTTAAAAGCGAGAGAAATTGTTATTAGTTTGGAAGAAGGTTTAGCAGATTTAGAAATCATTATTCACCAAATTCCAGATTTATTGGTAGAGTGTCAAGCGACGTTACCAGTTCAGCTGGAAGATTTATTACACGGACACAATGATATGGTAAGACAAGGTTATGTATTAGATTATTTGGAAGTCCCTAAAGAAGTTCGCGATATGACGAAACAACTACAAACATGTTTAATGGATATACAGGAGCTTCATATAACAGAAGCGGCTGAAAAAGTAGAAAACTTAAAAACACGTTTAGATGGCTTCTACGATCAACTGGAACAAGAAGTACATGCGAGACATTATGTGGAGCAAAAAACACTTTCTGTTTATGATGATTTAGAAGAAATGCGCATCGAAACGATTGAAACGAAAACAGAAACACAACTTGTGAAACAAAGCTATCAGTTACAAGATAAAGACATTGAGTCTCAAAAAGTAATTGAAAAGCAAATGCACATTTTAACGAAACGTTTTGAAATGCTACAATTACGCGTTGCAGAACAAGATATTGCCTTCTCTATTATTCGCGAGGAACTAGAAGAGGTTTATGAGCAATGTGAAACGTTAAAAGTACTTCATGCAGAATATAAAGAAATGCTGCAAACGATGCGCAAAGAAGAATTTGAAGCACGTGAGAAGTTACAAGAAATGCGAAATACTATTTTCGAAACGAAACGCTTTATGCAAAAATCGAATTTGCCAGGTCTTCCAGAGAGTATTATGGAAGATTTAAAAAGAGGGCAAATGGCAATGCAAGCTGTATATGAACAATTAGAAGTGAAGCCGTTAAATATGAACGCTGTAAATAGCAGTTTAGAAGAAGCATATACAACTGTGAATGGTGTGGCTGAAATGACAGAAGAGTTAATTGGACAAGCGTATTTAGTGGAAAAATTAATTCAGTACGGTAACCGTTACCGCAGTCATGATGAAAACCTAGCAGAAAGTTTAAATTATGCTGAGAAATTATTCCGTGAATACCAATACGATGCAGCTTTAGAACAAGCGGCTTCAGTATTAGAGCAACTTGAACCTGGCGTTGTTCAAAAAATAGCTGAATATGTAGACAATGAACAAACCCTTTCATAAAAGGGTTTGTTTTTTTATGTAATTTTGCAGGCGATGTTGCTATAATGAATAGCGGAATACAGCAAGGTTATTCGTTTCAAAATAAAGTGAAACTGTAATCGGTGGGAAGATTCATCCCCACTGATTACTAGCCTTCACCAATCGGGCATTTACGGGCAGTTAATCTCCCATCTAACTTCTTTGCTCTAACTGGATTTTGAGGTGAGAGTCTTATTGCCCGTTAACGCGGGATAAAGTGAAACTGTAATAGGAGGGCATCCTCGCCAATTATTAGCCTTCACCAATCGAGATAAAACGGAACCTTTGCGTAGTCTTAGCGTAATGACACGTATTTATGATATGATTATACGATGTGATAGCGCTGAAAGGGGAAGAACGATGATCTATTTTGATAATAGTGCGACGACTAAGCCATATCCAGAAGCTCTTCAATCGTACGTGACGGTTGCTGGGAAATATTTTGGTAATCCTTCTTCTATTCATTCGCTTGGAGGAGAGGCAGAGCGTCTATTAACACAATCAAGAACGATTGCAGCGCAGCTTCTTCGTGTTAAACCTTCTGAAATTATTTTTACATCAGGTGGAACGGAAGGGAATAACCTTGCGATTAAAGGGATAGCGATGAGGAATCGTTCGCGTGGCAAACATATCATTACAACAAATATTGAACACGCGTCTGTGTTTGAGGCATATAAGCAATTAGAAGAACTCGGGTTTGATGTAACATATTTACCGGTTAACGAGCATGGTGTTGTATCGGTAGAAGATGTGAAACGAGCGCTTCGTGAAGATACGATTCTTGTGTCAATTATTCATGTGAACAACGAAACTGGAGCAATTCAACCCGTTGCTGAAATTGGAACGTTATTATCGAATCATCCGAAAATAAGATTCCATGTAGATCATGTACAAGGGATAGGAAAAGTACCGCTTGATTTATATGCTTCTCATATTGATCTTTGCTCAATATCTGGACATAAATTCCACAGTGTAAAAGGAACGGGGCTTCTTTATGTACGCGATGGCGTAAGATTAGATCCGATTTTATCAGGTGGTCAACAAGAGCTTAAGTATCGCTCTGGTACAGAGAATTTACCTGGCATTGTAGCGATGGTGAAAGCACTTCGCATGACAATGGAACAAGTGAAAGAAAAGGTAGCTCATTTGCAAAGTTTACAAGCAGAGCTTGTTCGTTTCTTTAAAGAGATGGAAGATGTAACGATTAACACGTCGCTTGCATATGCAGCACCGCACATTTTAAATGTATCATTTGTTGGTTTAAAACCAGAAGTAGTCGTTCATGCTTTAGAAGAACACGGTGTATATGTGTCAACGAAATCTGCTTGTTCTTCAAAAGCAAATGAAGTGAGCAGAGTGTTAGTGTCAATGGGAGTGCCGCATGCAGCAGCTGCAAGCGCTATTCGTATTAGTTTGGCACCAGAAAACACAATGGAAGAAGTAAAACAATTTGAAGGTATTGTAAAAGAGACGCTGCCAAAATTATATGAAGTGATGAGGTAAAGAAATTATGTTGAAATATGAATATATTTTAGTGCGTTATGGAGAAATGACGACAAAAGGTAAGAACCGTTCTAAATTTGTAAGCACATTAAAAGATAACGTGAAGTTCAAACTGAAAAAATTCCCAAATATTAAAATCGATGCAACACATGACCGTATGTACATCCAATTAAATGGCGAAGATCATGAAGCGGTATCTGAAAGATTGAAAGATGTATTTGGTATTCATAAGTTTAACTTAGCGATGAAAGTACCATCAGAATTAGAAGACATTAAAAAAGGTGCATTAGCAGCTTTCTTACAAGTAAAAGGCGATGTGAAAACATTTAAAATTACTGTACACCGTTCTTATAAGCATTTCCCAATGAGAACGATGGAATTATTACCTGAGATTGGTGGACACATTCTAGAAAATACAGAAGATATTACTGTAGATGTTCATAATCCAGATGTAAATGTACGTGTAGAAATTCGCAGTGGTTATAGCTACATTATGTGTGATGAGCGTATGGGAGCTGGCGGTTTACCAGTTGGCGTTGGCGGAAAAGTAATGGTACTTCTTTCTGGTGGTATTGATAGCCCAGTAGCAGCTTACTTAACGATGAAACGTGGCGTATCTGTGGAAGCAGTTCACTTCCATAGTCCACCTTTCACAAGTGAGCGTGCAAAACAAAAAGTAATCGATTTAGCGCAAGAGTTAACGAAGTATTGTAAACGAGTAACGCTTCACCTTGTTCCGTTTACAGAAGTGCAAAAAACAATTAATAAAGAAATCCCATCTAGCTATTCAATGACGGTTATGCGCCGTATGATGATGCGTATTACAGAACGTATTGCTGAGGAGCGTAACGCACTTGCAATTACGACTGGTGAAAGTCTTGGGCAAGTAGCAAGCCAAACGTTAGATAGTATGCATACGATTAACGAAGTAACAAACTACCCAGTTATTCGTCCGCTTATTACGATGGATAAATTAGAGATTATTAAAATCGCTGAAGAAATCGGCACGTATGATATTTCAATTCGTCCATATGAAGATTGCTGTACTGTATTTACACCAGCAAGCCCAGCGACGAAGCCGAAACGTGAAAAAGCAAATCGTTTTGAAGCGAAATACGATTTCACACCATTAATCGATGAAGCTGTAGCGAACAAAGAAACAATGGTATTACAAACGATAGAAGTAGTGGCGGAAGAAGAAAAATTTGAAGAACTTTTCTAAACCATAAATTACCATATCTAAAACGTGTATGAAGTCATGTTATTTATCACACTCTATACTCACAAGGAGGTGATATAACATGTCACGTAGCACAAATAAATTAGCGGTTCCTGGTGCTGAATCAGCATTAGACCAAATGAAATACGAAATCGCTCAAGAGTTTGGTGTTCAACTTGGAGCTGATGCAACAGCTCGCGCTAACGGTTCTGTTGGTGGTGAAATCACTAAACGTCTAGTTTCACTAGCTGAGCAACAATTAGGCGGTTACCAAAAATAATCCCATATGATGGCTTAGAAAGAGCGGGTTCTCCCGCTCTTTCTTTTTTGTGTTGCCATTTGTCGGTAAGTTGATGTAATTTCATTTAGTAATTCGACAGAACTGAAAAATTTGTCAAAAGAAGAGGGTTCAAAATTAACAGAAAATTCTTTATTATATAAAGGAGGCATAAAGAAAAGGGAGGATATTTTATGAAGAGAGAAGAATTGTTGGCGCCACCGTCTTATAATTTAGTTTCTGAAATAGAGAAATATACAGGTGATAAAGAGAAGTTAGCTTTAATTTGGCAAGATGATAAAGGGAATCGAAGGGAAGTTACATACGCTGAATTAATGCAAGGTGCGAATAAAATTGGAAACGCTTTTATAAAAAGTGGTTTGCAAAAAGGGGACAAGCTTCTCATTATGATGCCGCGTTTAATTGAAGCGTACATGACGTATATTGCTGCTATTAAAGCAGGATTTGTCGTAATTCCAAGCTCGGAAATGTTACGTAAAAAAGATATAGAATATCGAATTGGACATGGAGAAGTAAAAGCGATAGTAAGCTATGAGCCGTACATTAGGCAGTTTGATGATATAAAAGCGATGGAATCTCTTCAAAAATTTGTCCTGAGCGAGCAGTCAGTAGATGGATGGATTAATTTAAAAACAGCATTAGAAACAGAGAGTGACATGTTAGAAATGGCGAAGACAGATAAAGAAGATATGGTCTTTTTATCTTACACGTCAGGAACGACAGGAAATCCGAAAGGTGTCGTTCATACACATGCGTGGGCATACGCTCATTTACGTACGAGCGCTCCAAATTGGCTCGGAATTGAAGAGAATGATATTGTATGGGCAACAGCTAGTCCAGGCTGGCAAAAGTGGATTTGGAGCCCGTTTTTAGCAACGCTAGGATCAGGGGCAACAGGATTTGTATATCACGGTAAGTTTGAACCGAAAACATACCTGAACTTATTAGACGATAATAAGGTGAATGTGCTTTGTTGTACACCGACTGAGTATAGATTAATGGCAAAGGTAGAAGATTTAAGCCAGTACAATTTAGAGGCGTTACATAGCGCTGTATCAGCAGGTGAGCCATTAAATAGAGAAGTCATTGGAACGTTCCAAAAGCACTTTCATATTACAGTAAGAGACGGCTATGGGCAAACGGAAAATACATTACTTGTTGGTGTAATGAAAGGGATGGATATTAGACCAGGATCAATGGGGAAACCAACGCCAGGTAACCACGTCGATATCGTAAATGAGGAAGGTACTCCGGTTAAAGTAGGCGAAGTTGGTGATATTGCAGTTCACATTGAAACGCCGGCCCTCTTTAAACAATATTACAAAGACGATGAACGTACAGCGATGCAATTCCGCGGTGATTATTATATTACAGGTGATAAAGCGAAGAAAGATGAAGACGGCTACTTCTGGTTTGAAGGGCGCGGTGATGATATCATTATTAGCTCTGGTTATACAATCGGGCCGTTTGAAGTAGAGGATGCACTTGTAAAACATCCTTACGTAAGAGAATGTGCAGTTGTCGCAAGTCCTGATGAAATTCGTGGAAGTGTCGTGAAGGCATTTATCGTATTAAGAGAGAATATAGAAAAGAACGAAGAAACATTAATTCCAACACTCCAACAACACGTCAAAGAACTTACTGCACCATATAAATACCCTCGCAAAATTGAATTTGTAGATGAACTACCAAAAACGATTTCTGGAAAAATTCGCCGTATTGAACTTAGAAAACAAGAGATGGAGATTCCGTCAAAATAATTTTGAAAACAGTGAAGTAAATAGTTGAATGAAATGCAAAACAATGATAATATAAAAACGAACACAAGTTCGATTTTATAAACTTAAAAAAGAGGTGTCCGTATGATTTTAGGTATTAATCCGTACTTAGTTTTAGATGGTAGTGGGCAAGAAGCTGTACAGTTTTATAAAGAGGCTTTAGATGCAAAAGTAGAAGTCATGCAAACTTTTGGTGACATGCCTGAAAATCCAGAATACCCGATTCCAGCTGAAGCGAAAGAGCGCGTTTTACACGCTACTTTAAAAGTTGGTAATACGGATCTTATGATTTCTGATACATTCCCAGGTCAAGGACATGCAATCGGATCTCAAGTAACAATCGCAATTCAAATTAGTAATGCAGAAAAAGCAAAAGAAGTATTCGATAAGTTACAAGAAGGTGGAGAAGTTATCATGCCACTTCAAGAAACATTCTGGAGCCCAGCATACGGACAAGTAAAAGATAAATTTAATATTGAATGGCAAGTTACAACGTCTACTACTGAACAAAAGTAATTTTTAGAAAAGCACCATGTTTTGAACTGGTGCTTTTTTTTTATACAATAAAAAATAAAGGAGATGGGATATATGGGAGAAATTTGGTATGGCGGCACCATTTACACAATGAGAGAAGAAAATGAAAAAGTGGACGCTGTTTACGTTGAAAACGGCATAATTGTTGATGCTGGTAATAAGGGAGAATTAGAAAGCAGATATTCAAACGTAAAGTTACATGACCTAAAAGGAAAAACAATGATTCCAGGTCTCGTTGATAGCCATATGCATCTTATTGGGCATGGAGAGAGATTACTCCGTCTAGATTTATCAAATTGTACATCTTATAGCGAAGTACTGGCTCTCGTTCAGAAGCAAGTGGAAGAAGCTCCAAAGGGCTCTTGGATTATTGGAGAAGGATGGAATGAAAATAACTTTACAGATACGAAAGATGTTCACGCGCGTGATTTAGATGAAATTTCGAAAGACCATCCTATTTTATTAAAGAGAGTTTGTCGTCACGTTACATGGGTGAATTCATACATACTGCAAGAAGCGAATATAACAGAAGCGACAGAAGATCCAAAAGGCGGGAAAATTGGCAGAGATTCATCAAATAAGTTAACAGGACTTTTATATGAACAAGGGCAAGAATTAATTAAACATGTTCAGCCAGAAATTGATGAAGCTTATTTACAAAGAGCTCTGCAAACAGCGATTAAAGATTGCTGGAAATACGGACTTGTTGGCGGGCATACGGAAGATTTAAATTATTATGGTGGTTTTAGAAAAACGCATAATGCGTTTTCTCATGTGATAAAAGAAATGCCATTTAAAGCCCATTTGCTCGTTCACCATGAAGTAGCACATGAACGAAAAGAATATGAAAATGAACATTATATTGAATTTGGGGCAATGAAAATTTTTTCTGACGGTTCTTTTGGCGGAAGAACAGCATTATTAAGTGAACCGTATGAAGATGCGAAGGAAACGAATGGGGTTGCGATTTTCTCATGTGAAGAACTTGCAGAATTAGTGAAGAAAGCACGAGATTTACATATGCCAGTTGCGATTCATACTATCGGTGATTTATCGCTTGAATATGTCATTGATGCACTCGAATTATATCCACCAGCAAAAGGGTTACGTGACCGCATTATTCATTGTCAGCTTGCTCGTGAGGAGTTAATTGAAAGAATGAAAAACTTGCAAGTCATTATAGATATACAGCCAGTCTTTCTTTCATCAGATTTTCCGTCAGTCATTGAAAAACTAGGAGAGCGCCGTCTTCGTTATGCGTATGCTTGGAAGACATTACTGGAAGCAGGGCTACATTGTAATGGTGGCTCAGATGCCCCCATTGAACAAGTAAATCCGTTTTTAGGTATATATAGCGCTGTTACACGTAGAAGTTTTATTGACGGTGTATGCTATATGCCTGAGGAAAGATTAACGGTATATGAGGCTGTTTCTTTATTTACAACAGGAAGTGCCTATGCAATTGGAAAAGAAGCGAAGCGAGGGCAAATTACAAAAGGATATGAAGCAGACTTTACAATATTAGACCGCAATATGTTTGAAATTGAGGCAGAAGAAATAAAAGAAGTAGAAGCAGAAATGACCGTAATAGATGGCCAAGTTGTCTATAGAAAAGATGCGTAAAAATATATGAGCGATTTTCGGAATATATCGACTGTAACTCGAAATATATAAGCGATTTTCGGAATATATCGACTGTAACTCGAAATATATAAGCGATTATTGAAATATATCTATCGTAACTCGAAATATATGAGCGATTATTAAAATATATCGAATTACCGACAAAAACTGACAAGAATAACGGGTGGATAGTAAGAGAGTATTGTCCGCGCCAATCGGGGTAAATAAATAACCGCAGAATTATGGAATTCCATAATTCTGCGGTTATTTTAATCCTATAAAAACGTTCTCTGTACTTTTTCCCAGAAAGAATTGTTTTTTAATTTAACTGTTTTAATTTGTTTATCGCTTAAGCGTACAACAGCTTTTTCCACTTGTTTAATGCTAAGCGCTTCGTTATCCATGCCGATAACAGGATAATCGTTACCGTCTGGTCTTAGTTTTAAAGTTAATGTACGTTCGTGATTTAAAATGAAAGGTGAACCGAGCGTACGGTAAGTGTTGTTGTTTAAAGATGCTAGTTCGCTTACTTGGAAACATGGAATAAGTGGGTCAACAACTGCGCCATGCAATGATTTATTGTAAGCAGTACTTCCTGTTGGGGTAGAAACTACTAAACCGTCACCTCTAAATGTTTCGAAATATAAATCATCAACGTGAACATCTACAACGAATGTTTTTATAATACTAGAACGTAATGAGAACTCATTTAAACAATGGAAAGATGTACTGTGATCTACATCTACCTGAATTGTTGGATATTTACGCACTTCAATTTCATTTTTTGTAATTTCTTGAAGGGCTGTATCAACGTGATCAATATGGAAATCGCAGTAGAACGAAGTTTCATCTTTCGTAGAAATCCCTGCGTATAAGCAATCTTCCCTAAAACCAGTTTTACGAACGGCTTGTAAGAAGGTTGCATCATCTCCAACACTGACGATAGCGTTTGCATTTTTTGGATGATCTAATATGGTAAATCCATTCTCTTCTAAAATACGATAGATTGGTTTCATTTTTTCAACGAGCGTTGCTTTGTCATCACCATAAAAGAAAAATAAATTGCGACGATCTGCCATTATGTATCCCTCCACTGCAGTTAAATTTTCTGTTTTTCGTGCTACATATCATTAGAGTCCGTTCCCTGATGATATGTTCAAATAATATATTTCGATATAAAATGTCAAAATACCTTTTTATTTTTAGAAAAATTTTTATATTCAATCTTATAGAACTCTGTTTAATGATGAATAAAGTTGTCGATAATGGGTACGGAGTGAAAGGATGATACGTATGAAGTGGCTCGTAATTGGAATAATAATTCTTCTTCTTTTTATTTTGTTTATACTATTGTCAAAAATAAAGCTTAAGGTGACATTTTTATATTCAGAAATGGAAAAGAAATGTTTGCTTCAAGTGAAAATATGGATGATTCGATATACATTTGATGTGTTGGAAAGAATTGAAAAACAGCAGAAAAAGACAGGACAGAAAATCGAAAAAGCTGAAGAGGACGGCGGACTCGATAATAAAATTATGGCGCAACTTGACAGCATTGGTGAGCTGATAAAAAAGCTTCAAGAAGTTCATACTATTGTTAAAGATTTTCTCAAACGAGTGAAAATCAATGGTTGGAAATGGCATACACAAATTGGAGCAGGCGACGCAGCTAGTACTGGAATTGTCACTGGATATGCATGGGGGACAAAAGGTATGGCTGCTGGAGTTGTCGGACAATATATGCATATTGTCGACGTACCAGAATTTGAAATTACCCCAGTTTTTCAAGGAAAAGGATTTGCATCAAGATGTGAGTTAACAGCATCTTTTCGTATATTCCGCACTATAAAAACAGCGGTGAAATTGCTCATATTTATGAGGAAGCAAAGATCTGGTATGACAGAAAAATCTGTTCAAGCATAGGGGGGATATAGAATGGACCATCCAATTCAAGGTTTAATGACAACAGCAATGCAGCATTTAAAACAAATGACTGATGTAAATACAATTGTTGGTGACCCAATTAAAGCGGCAGATGGAAGTGTAATTCTTACTGTTTCGAAAGTAAGTTTCGGATTTGCTGCTGGTGGAAGTGAATTTGGTAAAGTAGAACATTCAGGCCACCATCCATTTGGCGGGGGAAGTGGTGGAGGAGTTTCTATTAATCCTGTTGCTTTTCTTGTTATAAATGGAGATGGTGTGAAAGTATTGCACTTAGATAAACAAACACATGTCATCGATAAAATAATTGAATTAGCGCCACAAGCTGTTGATAAAGTGAAAGAAATGATGGATAAACGAAAAGAAGATGATCCTGAATTTCAAATTTAACGAATAAAGAAGCTAATCAATAGGTTAGCTTCTTTAATTTTTTTGTAAATAAAGCGATTTTATTTGCATTATCGATAGGGACAAACTATCATTTACATTGTACATATTTTGTTTAAATAAGGGAGGATTTTCAAGTGGCAAACGTAACTTTTAAAGGTAATCCAATGACTTTAGTTGGAACAGAAGTTAAAGTTGGCGATCAAGCGCCAAACTTCCAAGTATTAGCAAACGACTTATCTCCAGTAAGTTTAGAAACATACAAAGGCGAAGTGAAATTAATTAGTGTTGTACCTTCAATCGACACAGGTGTGTGTGATGCACAAACACGTCGTTTTAACCAAGATGCAGCAGGTATTGAAAACGCGAAAGTATTAACAATTAGCGCTGATTTACCATTCGCTCAAAAACGCTGGTGTGCAGCAAACGGTTTAGAAAATGTTGTAACACTTTCTGACCACCGCGACCTTTCATTCGGTGAAGCTTACGGCTTAGTAATGAAAGAACTTCGTTTACTTGCTCGTGCAGTATTCGTAGTAGATAGCAATGACAAAGTAGTTTACGTAGAATACGTAAGCGAAGGTACAAGCCATCCAAACTATGAAGCAGCATTAGAAGCAGCTAAATCTGCGAAGTAATGTGAAGAAAATGACCTCTTATAAAGAGGTCGTTTTTTCTCATATATTGCTCTGTAACGGCATCGATATATGAGAAAAAACGTTATATCATATATAACTAAAGGGGAGCTCTTTACAGGAGGTCGCTTTTTCTTTTTGGAAAAAATCACTTTGTGGTATGATATAAGTTATGTGTAAAAGAGAGAAGGAGGAATGTACGTGAGTCAGACAGTAGAAACATTATTTTCTATTTTTGATTCTTCTGCGGTAGTTTTACGTAAAGAATTAGATGTAACATATTTAGAGGCGCTTGTAGAAACAGGTGATAACTTGTTTGAGGGAGCGATTTTACAAGAGGAATTATCCGAATCAGCAATTGAAAGGCTGAATCGTGAATATAGTACGTTTAATGAAGAAACATATAAAGGTGAAGAAATTCGTAAAGCATTTCAGTTAGCCATCTTAAAAGGAATGAAAGAAGGCGTACAAGCGAATCACGAAATGACACCTGATGCAGTTGGGATGTTCATGAGTTACTTATTCCATAAATTTATGCAAGGTCAAAATGAAATTACAGTTTTAGATCCTGCAATTGGAACAGGTAACTTAATGACTACAGTGTTTAATAGCGCTAAAGAAGGACTAACAATGAGTGGATTTGGTGTAGAAGTGGATGAAGTGCTAATTAAACTTGCTTTAGTAAATGCAAATTTACAAAAGCATGCAATCGAATTCTTCCATCAAGATGGACTAGCACCACTTTATATCGATCCAGTTGATGCAGTCGTTTCAGACTTACCGGTTGGTTATTATCCAAACGAAATCGGTGCAAGTGAATATAAATTAAAAGCAGATGAAGGAATGTCGTATGCCCATCACTTATTTATTGAACAAAGTGTGAAACATACGAAAGAGGGCGGTTACTTATTCTTCTTAGTACCAAACTTCATTTTTGAAAGTGACCAAGCACCGAAATTACATGCATTTATTAAAGAAACATGCTTTATTCAAGGGTTATTACAGCTTCCTGTTTCCATGTTTAAAAACGAGAAAAATGCAAAAAGTATATTTGTTCTCCAAAAGAAAGGCGCTAATGTAACAATGCCAAAACAGGCGTTATTAGTGGAGTTGCCTAAATTCTCTAACATGAAGGCGATGGAAGACATTATGGATCAATTAAATACTTGGTTTGCAACACATAAATAAAGCTAGGTATATGTAACAGCATTAGTGATTTATGTAGTACAGTTTTATATAATATGTCATATTTTTAAATATATACAAGATTTAACTGAATTTTTTTGAAATCTGTAATATATATTTTTTCTTGGTGTTACAATTTTTTCACTTGAAATATATGTCGGACGATGTTTAAATTAAAATCGTGAGTATAAAATTTGCTAATGATGAAACGTTTTCATATTTAGTGAATTTGATCAGATAAAATCGAGCGGTTTGTGGAAACATCCACACAACTACCAAGAGAAAAAGGGGCGAAAGACTAGATGTCAAAAATCATCGCGATTAACGCAGGAAGCTCTTCCTTAAAATTCCAATTATTTGAAATGCCAAGTGAAACAGTATTAACAAAAGGTTTAGTAGAACGTATCGGTTTAGAAGATAGTATCTTCACTATTACTGTAGATGGCGAAAAACAAAAAGAAATTACAAACATTCCAGATCACGCAGTAGCAGTTAATATGCTTCTTAAAAAGTTAACTGAAAACGGAATCGTTAAATCTCTAGATGAGATTGGCGGTATCGGTCACCGTGTTGTTCACGGCGGCGAAAAATTTGCTGACTCTGTTTTAATTACTGATGAAGTATTAGCTGATATCGAAGAATTAAGCGATTTAGCACCACTTCATAACCCAGCAAACGTTGTTGGTATTAAAGCATTCCAAGAAGTATTACCAAACGTACCAGCAGTAGCAGTATTCGATACAGCATTCCACCAAACAATGCCGGAATCTGCATTCCTATACAGCTTACCATATGAGTACTATGAAAAATTCGGCATCCGTAAATACGGTTTCCACGGAACTTCTCATAAATATGTAACTGAGCGTGCGGCTGAATTATTAGGTCGTCCAATTGAAAGCTTAAGCTTACTTTCTTGTCACTTAGGTAACGGTGCAAGTATCGCAGCAGTAGAAGGCGGTAAATCTATTGATACTTCTATGGGCTTCACTCCACTTGCTGGTGTAACAATGGGTACACGTTCTGGTAACCTTGACCCTGCGTTAATTCCATACATCATGGAAAAAACAGGCCAAACAGTAGAAGAAGTAGTTAACGTATTAAACAAGAAGAGTGGTATGTTAGGTCTTACTGGTTACTCTAGTGACCTACGTGACATCATTGCGAAAGAAGAAGAAGGCGACCACCGTGCGAAAGTAGCACTTGATGTATTCGTAAGCCGTATCCACAAATACATCGGTTCTTACACTGCTCGTATGAAAGGTGTAGACGCAATCATCTTCACAGCTGGTGTAGGTGAAAACAGTGCGATTATTCGTGAGCGCGTATTAGAAGGCCTTGAGTACATGGGCGTATACTTCGATGCAAAACGTAATAACGTATTCGGTGAAGAAGCATTCATCAGCTTCCCACACTCTCCAGTAAAAATTATCGTAATTCCAACTGACGAAGAAGTTATGATTGCTCGTGACGTACTACGTCTTGGAGATATTGGTTAATATATGAAAAAAAAGACGAGATCCTATAGGATTTCGTCTTTTTTCTTTTGGATGTATTTTAAAACTCCATCCGGATATAATATTTTTTCTTTCTGAATGAATGCCGTAATAGGAATCCATTTCGCATATGCTACTGTTTCCTCATCTTGTATATTTAATATTTTCATTTCATATAGTGACGTGTCTAATAAACGCAAAGAATATAGTTGAATAATTTCATGACCAATGTCTCCATCTAGATGAAAGACATTTTCTAAACAACCTAAATAATTGGTGATTTCCACTTCTGTATGAAGCTCTTCCCTAAATTCACGAATAACGGTATGTGCTGATTGTTCACCAAGTTCAATTGAACCACCAAGAGGTCGGTAAAATGTTTCATCGGCTGAATGATATTCTTGTACGAGAAGACGCCCGTGATGTATAGCAATGCCAAAAGCCTTTGCACGTGGATACATATACAATCACTCCTTATTTTTTTGTATAAGGAAGATTATAATATGTTTTGTAGTAAAGGTGTCATGTATTTAAGAATGTGGTCCAATCGTAATTCCATCAAATAAGTCTTTCCAAAATGCTTCATTGTATTGGTATACATCCATAATAGGACATTTCATAACGCAAACACGTTGTAATCCCCAATCTTCTTGGGTGATAGTTGGTATATCGGCAGGAATTAGTAACAGGACAGAGAATGTATGTGTAACGATTTGAGATAAAATTTGTTCTAGGGAACATGCTTCTTCATATGTTCCTCCAGTTCGAATAAATAATATGGATTCTGCCGTTTCAATTGTAGCTAGAAAACGATTAATACGATGTTCATAATTCAACTTAATTTCTGTATAAGAAGGCCAAGAAGTTGGTGTGTTTACATCTGTTTTAAAGTCATGACAGGAGTCAATTTCATAAAGGTTGTCCCTTAATCTTAATTTTGCATCATCATCCCAAAATGAGATGAAGGATAAATTTTTGAAATTTAAAAAGCGGTCAAATCGATTTTGTAATAATACATTCACTTTTTCTAATGAGGGGCTTAGCATAAAATCAATAACGCCAAAAAATGGTGATAATTCTAATTGATATAATGCCCAAGCAGGCCAGCAGTTTTGTCCTAAGCTGAATACCGCATTATATTCTTTTTTTATATCGGATAGATTCATGTGATTTATCTCATCCTTTTTGTTAATATTTTATGCCATTCAAAAATGGTATGTGAATAAAGATAGACAAGCATATTTGCAAAGAATAAGCAGAAATATGTTACAATAGAAAAAAATCGAACGAGGTGGTTGTTACGATGCGATCGAAGCGAGAACAAGCCATTTTAGACAATATAAAAGAATGGGAAGCGCAATTAGTTGAGCAAGAAGCGACCGATTTTCAAAAAGTGTTTGATAAATGGTTACATACTACAGTTGCGAAATTACCTGAGAAAAAGCGAAAAGAATTCTTCACGAAAGCAGATGGATGGCTCTTTCATTTGCATGCATTTATTCAAAGTTCACAAGCACAGTTAGATGCACGTAATCGGATTTTAGGAACATCAAGATTATTTGATGAATCGATTGAACAGCTTGAAGATTTGAAAGCATTATCTATTGATCAATTAACATACATAGCAGAGCAGCAAACAGCACGTCATCGTCTATATTCATTTGTACAAGGCGGGGCAACAGGTGCTGGAGGTTTATTATTATTAACGGCGGATTTTCCGGTTATGATCGCATTAAATGTGAAGGCAGTCCAACTTATTGCAACATCATTTGGACATGATGTGAACAAGCCGTATGAAATGATGCTTGCGTTAAAGGTGTTTCATGCGTCATTACTACCAGGAAGACTTCAGCAATACGCATGGTACAATTTATTGCAAGAGCTGGAGCAAGAAGATTCGTTCTTCTACGAAGGAGACGAAGCAGTGCTACAAACAGCTTCTACTGAGGTTGTGTTAAAACAAATTTTGAAGACATTTTCGATTTATGCTCTTCGTCGTAAATTATTCCAAGGTATACCGGTAATTGGAATGGCAATTGGATCTACAGTGAATTATCGTTTAACAAGAAACGTTACTGAATTTGCAAATAGATTTTATCAAGTGCGCCATATAGTCGAGAAAGAAAAAAGAGCATAAAAAAAGCGAGAGGCCGAAGCCTTTCGCTTTTTTAATTTGTTGCATGTTTTTTGGACATTGGAACAGATACTGGCTGCTTTTCTGCTGTTTTTTCTGTTTTTGGATAATAAATTAAATCCAATGTTTTTGCCTGTACGGCAATCGAAAGAATAGTAAAAGCAATTTCTGTCCAATTTAAATAATATAATGAAAGCGCAAGAACAATCGCGTCAAAGACGAAGAAAATTTGCCCAATTGTAAAACGAGTTCGTTTACTTAATACAATTGTTAAAATATCGTCTCCACCGGTTGCACCGCCAAATCGCAATATAAAACCGAGTCCAATACCAGCTAACGCACCGCCAACTACTGCAGCTATAAATAAGTTATTTGATAAATCTACCGTAAATGGAGAATAATTTTCCATAAAGGAATAAAATACTCCGAATGAAATTGAACCTAGGAATGAATAGCCAACCATTTTTCTACCTAAAAATGAAGCACACAGTAAAATAATTGGGATATCCATTAATACAGTTGAAATAGATGGTGAAATATCATAAAAGTTTTGAATGAATAGTGCAATTCCTACAAAGCCACCTTCTGTTAAGTGGTTTTGGAAGTGAATGTGATATAGCGCTGCTGCTAAAATAAATGAACCGATTAAAACCATAAAAATTTCTTTAATAATTTGCCGACTTTGGATGTTCCTCATCGTTATTCCTTCTTTCCGTAGTTAGTAGTCCTTTTTGTGTTGTAAACTAACTACGAGCTCACATGTAGCTTTCAGTTAGTTTACGAAAAAACTAACTACGCTATATGTCGCTGAAGAAATAACGAATAATCCTCTCGTCCATCAATTCTCCCTACCTTCGTTTTAGTTTAAGTCTTAAAACGACTAAACAAAACGTGGAGTAGGATTCTTCATTTAGCAATCCTGCTCTTCTTTGTTTTGTTTAGTTAGTAACAATTAAGTCCTAAACAAAACGCTATGTGTAAGAAGAGTCTTTTTTTTGCCAAATTATCCTTCGGGCAATCATAATTTCCCCACTCTCGTATTTTTTTCGCTAGACTAAAGTATCTGAGCTGAAAAATACGCTACGTGTATGATTCGTCAATACGATGCCACATGCTCCTTCGAGCGATCATGATATCAAAATCCCTTCCTTCAAGATTTATACTATTATATCATACTTTTAAAAAATGTATGCGGATGGAAACCGACAATAAACGGAGGGAATCTACAAAAAATGTTATGTTTAAATATTTTTGTAGAAAAGCCTAAGTTATTTCGGAGGATTGGACAGTTTGTAACGGTTTGTCCAATAAGTAAGAAAAAAGGTTTTATTCCGTTGTATTCTTTTCATCACTTTTATCTTTGAAAAACGCATCCCAACTAATCACACTTAAAAAAGTTAAAGCGATAATAACGAAAGCACGCATAAGCTGTAGACCTCCTTTTGTACATAGTATATGAATCATTCGATTCGGAATGTGTCATTTTTTTACAAGTCTTAACTATTATGAGAGTATATTAATATAGATAGATGAAGGGGAGAGTGAAGGTATGCTAAAAGAAATGTTCAAAAGAAAAGAATTAATTTGTATTTCATGTCAGAAAAAAATTCAATATGAAGAAGAGCTTGTTGCTTTTGCAAAGTTGCCGAAAGAAAGAAGTATATTAGTTGGCCCTTTTGATGTGTGTTTGGCAAAAACAGCACAAGAGATATATTGTAAATCATGTTACGACAAAAAAAGCATGACCCAAAGTAATTGAGGGGCATGCTTTTTTCATTGGTGTGCTTTCCCCTCAGATACATTTTGAGTGAGTCGATACCAAAGCCAAAGGTCATTAATGATGGAAGCAAGATCGGCAATTTCTGAATTTAGTTTACAAGAAACTTCGAAGTCTTCTTCGTTATTTAAATAATGTTGTTTTTTATTAATATAGTGCTCAAGTTCTTTTATACGATCAGGAATTTTCCCGCGAACTTGTTCCCATTTTAGTAAAATAGCATGTTGCATTTTTTCGGGGATTTCTTCCCAGTCTTCTTGTAAATGTGGAATTTCAATTCCTAGATGTTCATCGTATAAGAAATACTTTTCCATAAGTTCACCCCCGTTTTCCTGCTTATATTGTACAGAAAAACAGAAAGAAGTTCGACGAAATTGTTTGAAAAAATTTGAAAATGACTCTTGATACATTTTGTGAAAGGTGTTAAAGTGTGAATTATTATAAAATAAAATGAATATTTATTCTTTAGGGGGATGCAAAATGGAGAAGAAAAAAGTTGTATTAGCATATTCCGGAGGTCTTGATACTTCCGTTGCAATTAAATGGTTACAAGAGAAGAATTATGATATTATCGCGCTTTGTTTAGACTTAGGGGAAGGTAAAGACTTAGCATTTGTAAAAGAAAAGGCACTTTCAGTAGGTGCAATTAAATCATATATGATTGACGTTCAAGAAGAATTTGCAAACGAATATGCATTGATGGCGATGCAAGCACACACATTATACGAAGGAAAATACCCTCTTGTCTCTGCATTATCTCGTCCGCTTATTGCGAAGAAATTGGTAGAAATCGCAGAACAAGAAGGCGCAACTGCAGTTGCACACGGATGTACAGGAAAAGGAAATGACCAAGTTCGTTTTGAAGTTTCTATCCAAGCATTAAATCCTTACTTAGAAGTGATTGCGCCTGTACGTGAATGGAAATGGTCACGTGAAGAAGAAATTGCATATGCAAAAGAAAACGATGTACCAATTCCGATTAATTTAGATAGCCCGTTTTCAATCGATCAAAACTTATGGGGACGCAGCAACGAATGTGGAATTTTAGAAGATCCATGGGCAGCGCCGCCAGAAGATGCATATGAGATGACATTAGCGTTAGAAGATACACCGAATAAACCAGAGTTTGTAGAAATCGGATTTGAAGCGGGCGTACCGACTACTTTAAATGGCACTGCATATTCACTTGCAGAATTAATTAAAACGTTAAATGCGCTTGCTGGAAAACACGGCGTTGGACGTATTGATCACGTAGAAAATCGTCTTGTCGGTATTAAATCTCGTGAAGTATACGAATGCCCAGCAGCAATGACGTTAATCACTGCGCATAAAGAGTTGGAAGATTTAACACACGTAAAAGAAGTAGCGCATTTTAAACCAGTGATTGAACAGAAAATAACAGAACTTATTTATAACGGTTTATGGTTCTCACCTTTAAAACAAGCGCTTCATGCATTTTTACAAGAAACGCAAAAGAATGTAACAGGTACAGTGCGTGTGAAATTATTTAAAGGTCATGCGATTGTAGAAGGACGTAAATCTGAATACTCTTTATACGATGAAAAATTAGCAACATATACTGCCCAGGACGAATTTAATCATGATGCAGCAGTTGGATTCATTTCATTATTTGGTTTACCGACGAAAGTATACAGCCAAGTGAATCAAAAGAAGGTGGAAGCGTGAGCAAACTTTGGGGCGGACGTTTTACTGAAGAAGCGGAAGCGTGGGTTGAAGAGTTTGGAGCATCCATCTCTTTCGATCAACAATTAGTAAATCAAGATATAAACGGGAGTATTGCACACGTAACGATGCTAGCAAAGCAAGGCATCGTTACGAAAGAAGAAGCAGAGAAAATAAAGATAGGTCTTCAATATTTATTGAAAGAAGCAAAAGAGAATAAGCTACAATTTTTAGTAGAAGCAGAGGATATTCATTTAAACATCGAAAAAATGTTAATTGAACAAATTGGCGAAGTAGGAGGAAAACTTCACACTGGCCGAAGTCGTAATGATCAAGTAGCGACAGATATGCATTTGTATTTAAAAGAAAAGGTAGAACATATTATAAAAGCTACAAAACAATTGCAAACTGTTCTTGTTCATCAAGCAGAAAATAATATTGAAACGATTATGCCTGGCTATACGCATTTGCAACGTGCTCAGCCGATTTCATTTGCTCATCATATTCTCGCTTACTTTTGGATGTTAGAGCGTGATGTAAATCGTTATGAAGATTCGTTAAAGCGTATTAATATCTCCCCATTAGGAGCAGGAGCGCTAGCTGGGACGACATTCCCGATTGACCGAGAATATAGTGCGGAGCTTCTTGGATTTAATGGAATATATGAAAATAGTTTAGATGCAGTAAGCGATCGTGATTTCATCTTGGAGTTTTTAAGTAACTCATCTCTGCTTATGATGCACTTATCGCGCTTTTGTGAAGAACTTATTTTATGGAGTAGCCAAGAGTTTCAATTTATTGAAATGAGCGATCAATACGCAACTGGAAGCAGCATTATGCCGCAAAAGAAAAATCCGGATATGGCGGAACTAATCCGTGGTAAAACAGGCAGAGTATACGGTAATTTATTCAGTTTACTTACAGTAATGAAAGGATTACCGCTCGCTTACAATAAAGACTTGCAAGAAGATAAAGAAGGAATGTTTGATACAGTAAAAACAGTAGAAGGATGCCTTCATATTATGGCGGGCATGCTTGAAACGATGACTGTAAACAAAGAAAAAATGGGGCAAGCTGTGACGCAAGATTTCTCCAACGCAACAGAAATTGCCGACTATTTAGCAAACAAAGGACTACCATTCCGTCAAGCTCATGAAATTGTTGGGAAGTTAGTGCTATATTGCACACAAAAAGGAATTTATTTATTAGATGTCTCGCTTGAAACATATAAAGAAATGAGCTCTTTATTTGAAGAGGATTTGTATGAAGTTCTTTCACCATATGCGGCTGTAAAGCGTCGTAATAGTTCGGGTGGAACAGGATTTGAACAAATCAAAAACGCTTTGGAGAAGGCGAAGGGGTTAACGAAAGAATTTATTAAGAATTGAGTTGGGAAGTACGCCAGTCTAGTAAAGTCTGGCGTACTTTGTTTTTTAATAATATTTAAGTTACAATATAGTAAAAAATAACAATTTAGGGGAAGTCTATGAAAAAAATAGTGTTTATCATTGTACTGGTAATTAGTTTAATTGCAAATGCTAAAGTGTTTCTTTTGGACAAATATATGTATGTTGGTGAAAAAGAAAAGCGAGAAGAAGCGATTATCGCAACGATGTGGCATTTGCAAGATAAAGGATATAAAGAAAGTGATATTTTATATATAAAACCGGCCTTTTATAGCAAAATGGATTCGTATGGAATGAATGTGCAGTTTAAAGATGAACCAAATGAATCATATACATATAGAGTTTTAAAAGATACGAAAACAAATAAACTAACTGTACACCAAGATAGCAATGAGCAAGGTGGTATGGGCGGGAAGCATCAAGAGCTTAAATAAAGAAAGAAAACGACTGATGGCATTCGCCTGCAGTCGTTTTTCTTTTAATCATACTTATGTCGATCTTCCGTAATTCGAATATACTCAATATCCATCAAATCTCTAAGTAATGCACCGTTACTTAGTTCAACGCCATGTTTCTCTTTAAAATGAGTACGAATCGTATCTAGCATTTCGAGTTCTTTCCCATTCGCATCTAAAATAATACGTTCAGAATCATCCATGTTGCATCCTCCTTTTTTACACATATATATTTTGTCCGTCTATTTCTAAAAAATGTATGTTAACGTAATGTTAGGAAATAAGAAAGGGATGAAAAATGAGACGTATTTATTTTATAGGGTTAATTTTGTACACGCTAATTGTATTACACGTTGCATTCCCAAATATCTTTTCATTTGAGGATTTAGAAACAGTACACGTTGCGATATTTATTTTTGCTCTATTTGTAGTAGATTGCTTTATTTCTATATGGATTTCGAAAAGAAAAGATATACAAGGTGAAAAAGAAATGGAACGGAAAAAGAGAAAACATTCATTTTGGATGATGACATATTGTTTGTCTTTAGTGCTTACTGCTGCTTTTTTTAGTGAACATATTCCATTAGAAAGATTAAATATTGGATTTGGAGCGTTCGTATTTGCATACTATTTTTTTATGCACTTTCTTCCTTATATGAAAGAAAAGCGAGGAGAAGAGGAAAATCCGCTTGTAGAAGAAGCGAGAGAGCAAGAGCATAAGAGAATAGAAGAAGATATAAAGAAACTCGGAGAACAAAAGTGGTATTTAAAATCAAAAATCATATATGTTCTTTGCTTTATTACGCCGCCAATTGGCTATTTGTACGTTTTCTTACTTCGTAAAAAAATGACAGCAGATGCAAGGCAAACGTACTTAACGATCGCGACAATTATGATGGCATTATGGTCTTTGAAGTTTCTTCCGCCTTATGTGTTGGCAATTACCGTTGTTGTCGTAGCATGTCTTGTGTTTATAGTGAAGTTTATAAAATGAAAAACACCAAGCCTATGTGGACTTGGTGTTTTATCTATAAATTAAAGCTCACCTTGTTCCTCATCACCACGAACAACAAGGACATCGCATTTCGCATAGCGAATAATATGTTCAGAGACGCTACCAATTAGGAAACGCTCAACAGCATTTAAACCAGTCGCACCACACATAATTAAATCTACTTTATGATTTGGAGCGATTTCTTTTGAAATTTTTGATTTAGGATTACCGAATTCTAATACAGTTTCAATTTTTTCAAGACCAGCTTCAAGCGCAGTTTTTTTGTAGTCTTCTAATAAGTCTTCTGCAAATAGATTTGCACGTTCCGCAATTGCACGGCTATAAGCTTCTACTGCTGAGTATGCTTTTACATCAACGATATGAGCAATTGTTAATGTTGCATTGTTGCGCTTTGCGACTTGAATTGCTTTTTTAAAGGCTTTTTCTGCTTCTTTAGAACCATCCACCGCGATTAAAATATTTGTATATGTATTATTCATAGTAAATTCCTCCCAATCTGTTTTATAACTGTTTACAACTTAAGTATAAAACAAATTTTGGTAACGTGCTTGCCAGAAACGTTACAGAATTTTGAAAACTCTGTTTCAATTCATTTTAGTTGTAATTGGAGCGAGAACTTGTTACATATGAAGTATAGCAATTTAAAAGGGGGCAGTTTTGTGAGACATGCGCTCATTACAGCCGGTACGAAAGGTTTAGGAAAGCAAGTAACAGAAAAGTTATTGGCTAAAGGCTATTCAGTAACAGTAACGTACCATAGCGATACCACGGCTATGGAAACGATGAAAGAAACATATAAAGATGTGGAAGAGCGTCTACAATTCGTGCAAGCGGATGTCACGAAAAAGGAAGATTTACATAAAATAGTAGAAGAAGCGATGAGCCGTTTTGGCAAAATTGACTTTTTAATTAATAATGCTGGTCCATATGTATTTGAACGAAAAAAGTTAGTTGATTATGAAGAAGATGAATGGAATGAAATGATTCAGGGAAATTTAACAGCGGTATTTCATTTATTAAAACTTGTCGTTCCGGTCATGAGAAAACAGAACTTTGGCCGTATTATTAATTACGGATTTCAAGGGGCGGATAGTGCACCGGGATGGATTTATCGTTCAGCTTTTGCCGCAGCGAAAGTAGGACTTGTTTCATTAACGAAAACAGTTGCTTATGAAGAAGCGGAGTATGGTATTACTGCGAACATGGTATGTCCTGGTGATATTATAGGCGAGATGAAAGAGGCAACTATTCAAGAAGCACGTCAGCTGAAAGAGCATAACACACCGATTGGTAGATCTGGAACAGGTGAAGATATTGCAAGAACCATTTCGTTTTTATGTGAGGACGATTCCGATATGATTACCGGTACAATTATTGAAGTTACTGGTGCAGTGGATGTTATTCATAGACATCGATAGAATAAAATAAGATGAAGTTTCGAATAATTGGACAGTTTATCCATTGTGCTGAGAGGTGCGGATAATACTGTCCTTTAATATAAAATTAAATCTATCGGAAAACTCGTGTTATTTTTTTGTCAAATATTGAGATATTATGTTAAAATATAAGAGCGTAGAAAGCGCTTTAAAAAATGATTCAGGGGTCATTTCATAACTCAAGGGGGAACTAATCATGCGTATCGGTATTCCAACAGAAATTAAAAACAATGAAAACCGTGTGGCAATGACGCCAGCGGGAGCAGTACATTTAGTACAAAATGGTCATGAAGTTTTTGTTCAAAAAGGAGCAGGTTTAGGATCTGGCTTTACGGATGAAGAATACGTACAAGCTGGTGCGAAACTTGTAGAAACTGCTGAAGAAGCATGGAATCAAGATATGGTTATGAAGGTAAAAGAGCCAGTAGCAAGTGAATACGGCTATTTCCGTGAAGGTTTAATTTTATTCACATACTTACACTTAGCTCCAGAACCAGAATTAACGAAAGCATTAATCGATAACAAAGTTGCATCAATCGCATACGAAACAGTACAATTAGACAATCGTTCTTTACCATTACTTGCACCTATGAGTGAAGTAGCTGGTCGTATGTCTGCACAAATCGGTGCACAATTCCTTGAGAAAAACAAGGGTGGTAAAGGTATTTTACTTGCAGGCGTTCCAGGGGTAAAACGCGGCAAAGTAACAATCATCGGCGGTGGTCAAGCTGGTACAAACGCAGCTAAGATTGCAGTAGGTTTAGGTGCAGATGTAACAATCATTGACTTAAGTGCAGAACGTCTTCGTCAATTAGATGATATTTTCGGTAACCAAGTAAAAACATTAATGTCTAATCCATACAACATTGCAGAAGCTGTTAAAGAATCTGACCTTGTTATTGGTGCAGTATTAATTCCAGGTGCAAAAGCGCCAAAACTTGTAACTGAAGAAATGATTCAATCAATGGAACCAGGTTCTGTCGTTGTAGATATCGCGATTGACCAAGGTGGTATTTTCGAAACAACTGATCGTATTACAACTCATGATAACCCAACTTACGAAAAACACGGCGTTGTTCATTATGCAGTTGCTAATATGCCAGGTGCGGTTCCACGTACGTCAACTCTTGCATTAACAAACGTAACAGTACCATATGCAGTACAAATTGCGAACAAAGGTTACAAAGATGCTTGCTTAGGCAACACTGCATTACTAAAAGGTATTAACACATTAGATGGATATGTAACATTCGAAGCAGTTGCAGAAGCTCACGGCTTACAATACGCTGATGCGAAAGAGCTACTTGAAAAAGCTCCTGCTTTATCATAATAGAAATACATTTGAGACCTTCCTTTATGAGGAGGGTCTTTTTTTATATGGGGAAATAACATGTGAATAATTGTTATTTATTGGTGTAAATCGATTTTTATTATGATAATTTAGAATTATATAACAAAAAGAGGGGATTCAATGGGGAGCAAAAAGAGGAAGAAAAAGCAAGTTAAGAGACAAAAGTATATGAAGAGAAAACAGGAACAGAACATACCTTTTTCAAAAAAAGTAGTCCTTATGATAGAAAAAGTATTTCGATATATTTGTATGTTCTTGTATGTGATTTTTTGTGTGTTTTTATGTGGGATGGTTAAATGTTTGGGGATAACCCCTAATGTTATTGAAGGTATTTTTGGCGTTATGCTTGTTATGGTAGAAGGAATCTTATTCTTTATATTATTTGATAAGGTTTGGCCTAGTCATGAAAGTAAAAAAGATAGAAAAAGAAGCAAAAAATCTTCATCCAATTCAAGCTCATCAAGTGGATTCGGTGACTACAGTAGCAACGATTGTAGCAGCTCAAGTGATGGCGGAGGAGATTGCGGAGGTGGTGGAGACTAAGTTGGTTTTTCAGAAGAACGACTAATGGAAGGATGGGATGAAATATGGAAACTGTGAACTTAATAGAATTAACAAAAGACATTCAAGATCAACATAAAAACTTCGTCGTTTCAAACATAAACAGTCATTGCTTACGCATCGCTGTATTTACTGGTGAATATGATTGGCACTATCATTCTAATTCGGATGAATTATTTATTGTGCTAGAGGGAGAGTTACTTATTGATTTTGAAGATGGAGAAACGGCGGTTTTAAAGCCAAATGATTCTATTTTAATTCCAGCATGTACGATTCATAGAACGAGAGCATTAAAGAGGACGGTAAATCTTTGTTTTGAACATATAGAGGCTGATACGATTATAGTGGAGCAATTATGAAAAAATTATCTGTAGCCGAGTATAGAAAAATCATTCCGATTTTGGAAAGTAATACAAGAACGACGACATTTGCTTATGCGGTATGTGATCAAATGGTAGATGGTGAGGTTTTTGTAAACGGGCAATTAACAGCAGGGTTAATTATTACAGCTAACGGTATTTATTATTTATTTGGTGATACTGATGATCAAAATTATAACGAAGAGTTATTTTCATATTTAAAAACAGCTATTGAGAAAACAGAGAAGAGATTTACACTCTTTACTTCAAGTGAAGAGTGGGAAATGATGTTAGAAGAGCGTTTTAGTAATACACTTCGGAACATCCCGCGAATGAAATTTCAAAGAGTAACCTTTGAGGAGAGAAAACGAGATTGTAACAAAAATACATATGAAGTGAAGCGTATTGATAGAAGAGATATAGAGCGAAGCAGTGAATTTAAAGAGAAGTACTACAAAGAATATTGGGGATCAAAAGAAACTTTTTTGAATAGTGGTTTTGGATTTTGTATAGAACAAGATGGGATAATTGTAGCTGAATGCGTCTCAATATTTAGCGGGAATGGTTATGCTGAAATAGATATCGCAACACATGAAGCATATCAAGGAAAAGGATTAGCTCAAGCTGTTGCAACACGGTTCATTGAGCATTGCATGCAAAATGATATTACACCGTGCTGGGATTGTTATGTAGACAATATTCCTTCGCAAAAACTAGCTAGTAAATTAAGTTTTCATAATCCGATAGAATATAGATTGTTTGTACGTAAGAAAACGGGGGAATAAAAATGAATGTGGAATTAACGAGATTCAAAGTGAAACAAGGTAAAAGTCATCGTGTAGATGAATGGATGCAGCTTCTTAATGACAATATGAAAGAAGTGCTTTTGACATTAAACGACGAAAAGATGCACGTTGAGACAATTTTCCGGGAAATAAGAGATGGAGAAGAATACTTATATTGGTATTCTGTGCAAGGAGAAGGCGGGGCTCTTGTCGAAAATTCTCATTATGAAATCGATAAAAAGCACTTGGAATTTTGGCATGAATGTATTGATGAAGAAGCACCATCTGTTGATATGAAAACGGAAGTTGTTATGATTCAAGATGTTGTGAGGGAAGCGATGGAATAATAGAGTAATATTTTGTGAACAAAAAACAGTCTTATTTTTTTGCTGAAATATATATTATTGGAGATGCTATAGGATGAGAATTAGTAATAAATATATCACTCTCGATGAAATAGAGATAATAAGAGAATCCTTAAATAAATTGCATGAATATCATAATAATAAATCAAAATATTTTTCTGGCGATTACCCAAGAATGACATTTGAGGAACGTATTGAAAATTATAAAAAGAACTCAAAGTACGGAGAATATAGAATTGAATTATTGATTGAGTCAGAAACAGATAATATATTAGGATTTTGTATAGCGTATAGTAAAAGCGTAAGCGGAAAGATTGAAGTTTTATTTGTTGATGAAAAATACCGAAGAAACGGATTTGGTTTGAAATTAATGAATAGTGCAGTGGAATGGTTTAAAGTGAAAAAGATAGATGAAATTGAATTAACAGTAGTGTATGGAAATGAAGCTGTATCATTTTATGAAAAGCTGGGATTTTATCCTCGTTCAATTATTATGGCAACTAAGTCATAACGATAGTATGGGGAGAGATGAGTGGGAGTTTTTGTTTCAAAAAAATGGTTCATATTTTACTAAATTATATGTGAAGAGCACATCAAAATAAATGTGCTTTTTACTATGGAAAAATTTATAAAAGCTGTATTTGGATATCTTTAAGTGAAAATAAAGAGGGATATCGAGAATATTTTAGGATAAACTATAAAGTGAAACTTTAATCAGTGGTGAGGGCATCCCCCACTGATTATCAGCCCTCACCAATCGGGCTTTTACGAGCAGTCCGCCCCCCACCTAACTTCTTTGCTTCCGCTGAATTTTGATGTGGGGTCTTAATGCGGGATAAAGAAATAAAAAACACCAAACCAAAAGACTTACCAATATACGGTGTAGTCGTAACAGGAAAACAGAGGATTTACAAAGTTTACAAGGGTCACCGTATATTAAGGCTGCTGTAAGGGATGTAACAGTTGAGAAATATTGATTACGAGTAATTAATGTGAATAATCAGAAAACTTATGTTATAATATGGGAAAAGGAGGTTTATATGAGGCAAATACATGGAGCAATTTATATTTACATAACAATGTTTTTCGTGGCGATATCCTATGGATTGGGGCACGTGTATTCGCATCCTATACTAACTTTTTTAAGCGGAGCATGTATGGCGTTTGCGCTTCTTGTCCACCTTTTCTCAGTTTGGATCGTGAAATTTCAATTAAATATTAGTGAAATAGAAGAAGGCACTTTCTAAGTGGCCTTCTTTTTTTAATAATATTTTGGAAGGTCTTGCAGCAATTTTTCAATTTTGCATTCGGTTTCTTCACATATAGACAGTGTGCGTAGTCGGAAAAACAAACTACGTAAGAAAGATTTTATATTTCCGTATAGGTACTCGTACGATTCAGTATGTAATGTCTGTTTTTTGACGGGTAATTGAGCTACTAATTCATGAAGGGCTAATAGGAGTACCTCTTCCTTTAGACCATTTTGTAGCATTGCGACAATCGGATAAACGAGACGTTCGTCTTCTTCATATTTGTAGTAAATAGAATGGACACAAACTTTGTTTAATAAAGTTTGTAATATTTCTTCGTAATATAAAGTTTCCAGTTTAGGACTACGAACAAGCGCCTCAAATGTATCAGAAGCGTGAGCGATACTATGTGCCCAGCCGTGGTCTTGCACATATCCGCGGAAATCATGCTCGTTGTTCATATATAACACTAATCGATCTTTTACATGTAAAAGATCAGCCTGTGATAAGAAATTATGATTTGTATCGGCATCAATAATGAGTGCAATTAATAATGTTGTAAATGCACGGGTAAATACCGCATCTTCGTCATCCGAATGAATCTTATACAATAAATATTTGTCACTGATGCTTTCTAATAATAGTTTCTGTAATTGTGTGTGTGAAAGGTAGTCCTTTTTGATGAGATGGTAAAAAGTAGAGCAAATAAGTTTGTCCCTTAAATAGCTATCGGTAACACCGATATGTTTAAGCATATTGGAAATTAAAGAATCCATGTTAATTGTATCCATTACGTAATGATTATTACGAATTTCTTCTAACTGTTGTTGTAACATATAAACCTCCTATTTTAGAAAATTCTGTATTTTAATAGTATAATAAGAGGAAGAAATAGACAATAAATAAGTGCTTTTGAATGGAGGGGGGCATTATGAAGAGAGCATTATTCTTTTTCATTAGTATTTTCTTTTTAGGAAGCTGTTCCATTTCGTATGTTACTTTTTCTAGCGAGAGCAAAAGTTGGACTGGACAATATAAAGGGCATATTAAGGATGACAGTGAAGATGGGATGTTTACGTTTCAATATAAGGGCGGGGATGGAAAGACAGAATTTAAAAACTTAGAGATTGCTATTAATGGAGCCTTTAGTACAATGACACAAACGTCAGAAGTTCATAGAGGAGCAAAGATTGAAATGAAGTCTTCTTGTGTAAGTTGCGCGCCTATCTCTAAAGATGAACCTATAGAAGTTGTGATTAAATGGGATGATAAGTATGAGGAGAAGATGGTGCTAAATTTGAAATAGCCTAGAGTAAGGGGTTAAAAATGAATAGGCATATGAAAATTGTTATGTTTTTAAGTGTATTTCTAGTCGTATTATCAGCGTGTGATACAAAACAAGTAGAGCAAGTAACGGTAAAAGAAGGGTATATTATATTAAGAAATGACACGGTGTTTTTTGCCGATGATAAAACGTTTAAAACAAAAGTAGAGTTGCAACATTATATAGAACAACAAATGAATAAAGATCATCCAGCACATATAGTCTTGAGCTTTAAGGACAAAGACGCATATAAACAGTTAAAAACAGGGGATAAAATAAAAGTATGGTTTTCTCAAATACTTGAAAGTTATCCAGCAAAAATGATTGTAGAGAAATTTGAAATAGTAGAGAAATAGAAAAAGGCAGCAATCCCGCTGCCTTTTTTATTATTTTACAAATTGTAATTCTTTCGGGAACTTCGTTAAAATTTCTGATCCGTCTTTTGTGATGTAAATATCATCTTCAATACGAACGCCACCTACGTTTGGTACGTAAATACCTGGCTCGATTGTGAAGACCATACCTTCTTTTAATGGAGACTCGTTGCCAGCTTTTACATCTGGATATTCGTGTACGCTAATTCCAAGTCCGTGACCAAGGCGGTGGGGGAAGAAGTCACCGTAACCTGCATCTGCGATAACAGAACGAGCAGCGTTGTCGATTGCGCCAAGTGTAACACCTGGTTTACATGCTTCAACTGCTTGTAGTTGTCCAGCAAGTACAGTGTTGTAAATGCGAGTTTGCTCTTCAGAAATTTCACCGAATGCTACTGTACGTGTAATATCAGAGCAATAACCATCAATGATTACGCCTAAATCAAATAGTACGAAATCGCCGCGTTTCATTTTGTTTGCGCCAGGAATACCGTGTGGAAGAGCAGAGTTCGCACCTGCTAATACCATCGTATCAAATGACATTTTATGTATGCCTTTTGTTTTTAATTCGTGTTCAATAATTGCTAATACTTCTAGCTCGCTGCGGTTTTCTTTAATTGCATTTACACCAACTTCAACAGCATAGTCCGCCATTTTAGCTGCTTCGCGTAAAATAGAAAGTTCTTTTTCATCTTTAATTAAACGAAGTTCGCGAACTTTCTCCTCAGCTGATTTGAAAGCTGCATTTGGGAATAATTTCTTTAATTCTTCGTAGCGCTCTACGTTTAAATGTTCTTTTTCAATTGCAACTGCATTTGCATTGATGCCGCGGTCTTTAATTGCTTTTGCAATCATATCCCATGGTCTGTCAGTATCAGTAAATCCGATAATTTCATGTGCCCAGCCAGCGTTACGTGCTTGGCCTTCTTCCATTTTAGGGCAAATTAAAATAGGTTCTTTTTCTTGGAATACAAACATACCAAGAAGTCTTTCGTGTGGTTCACAGTGGAAGTTTGTCATGTAGAAGACGTTCGGTGTAGAAGTTAAGAACGCAGCTTCTACGTTTTTTTCTTTTAGCCATTGCATTAAATTTTCTAATCTAGCATTCATCGATTGGCACCCCCGAGATATTTAATTACAAATATAACTTTAACTCGGAAGAAAGCGTTATGACAAGTAAATAGATGTTAGAAAAGACAGGGGATTGAAAAATCATGTAGAATAAAAAGTGAGAATGTGAATAGGGGAGGAATGTAATAATGAAAGTATCTTATCATGGACATTCAGTTGTGAAAATTGAGGCGAATGGAAAAGTTATTTTAATTGACCCGTTTTTAACAGGTAATCCGAGAACAGATTTAAAAGCTGAAGATGTAAAAGTGGATGCAATCCTTTTATCGCATGGACACGGTGATCATGTTGGAGATACAGTAGAACTTGCGAAGAAAAATAATGCAGTTGTTGTAGCGCCATTTGAACTAGCAACATTTTTAAGTTGGCAAGGTGTAAATACACACCCGATGCATATTGGTGGTTCACATGAATTTGACTTCGGAAAAGTGAAGTTTACACAAGCATTCCACGGCTCTAGTTATATTGATGAAGAAAATAAGACGATTACATATACAGGTATGCCAGCAGGTATTTTATTTACAGCAGAAGAGAGAACTGTATACCACGCAGGAGATACTGCACTATTCTCTGATATGAAGTTAATTGGGGAATTAAATAAAGTTGATCTAGCATTTTTACCAATTGGTGATAATTTCACAATGGGACCAGAAGATGCTGTACTAGCGGCAAAATGGATTAATGCGAAAACTGTTGTACCGATGCATTACAATACGTTCCCAGTTATTGAACAAGATCCATATCAATTTGTAGAAAAGCTACAAAATTGTACAGGGAAAGTATTAGAAGCTGGAGAAAGTATTACACTATAGAAAAGAAACCCTTCATTTGAAAAGAAAAGTGAAGGGTTTTTACGTGTGTAGGACAGCTTTTAATACTTGTATTTGTTTTGGTGATTCTTTTCTTTTGGTACGTGGCTGTTCAGGTGTTTCATTCAATTCCATTGTAACTTTTTTACCATCTACGAAAGCTAAAAATACAGCACCTACAACCTCTAAAAGTTTTTTCATCATGTGTTCGCTCCTTTGATTTATTTCTTGTCTTAATTGTATAGGTAATCAAGTGTGCGAACTATCGAATGAGATGACAATAGCATTACATTGTTGTAATAGAATGACTGGTGGAATGTAAGAGTCATTTTGTTATAAAAAAAATAGTACAGGTATGCAAAGAGAGAGTGTAACAGTTTTGAAAATATAGTATACTGAAAGTACAACACATGAAGAATTTAGGGAAAAGAAAGTATGGTGAAACCATTTGGCTACCAAGCATAACCAAATTTTAGAACATATTAATAGCCTGCCAGTAGGCCATAAAATTTCTGTAAGACAAATTGCGAAAGATTTGAGTGTAAGTGAAGGGACCGCTTACCGTGCAATTAAAGATGCAGAAAATAAAGGGTATGTTAGTACAATTGAACGTGTCGGAACAATTCGAATTGAACAAAAGAAGAAAGAGAATATCGAAAAACTGACATATGCAGAAGTCGTTAACATTGTCGACGGTCAAGTACTTGGAGGCAGAGAAGGACTACATAAAACGTTAAATAAATTCGTAATCGGGGCAATGAAATTAGAAGCGATGATGCGCTATACAGAAGCTGGGAACTTACTTATTGTCGGTAACCGTACGAACGCACATCAATTAGCGTTAGAAACTGGAGCCGCTGTATTAATTACGGGCGGATTTGATACGGAAGATCATGTGAAGAAATTAGCAGATGAATTAAAACTGCCGATTATTTCAAGTAGTTACGATACCTTTACAGTTGCAACGTTAATTAACCGTGCGATTTACGATCAGCTTATTAAGAAAGAAATTGTACTCGTTGAAGATATTTTAACGCCAATTGAAGAAACATTATATTTAAAGCCAAATGATACAGTGCAGCAATGGCATGCCTATAATGAAGAGACGATGCACGGAAGGTATCCGATTGTTGATGAAAGTAACAAAGTGCTAGGAATCGTGACTTCAAAAGATATGATCGGTGTAGCGAAAGAAACACCAATTGATAAAGTAATGACAAAACACCCAATTACAGTGAACGGTAAAATGTCTGTCGCAGCTGCGGCACGTATGATGGTGTGGGAAGGTATTGAGTTACTTCCTGTTGTTGATGAAGGAAATAAACTACAAGGTATTATTAGCCGTCAAGATGTACTTCAGGCACTGCAAATGATTCAACGTCAGCCACAAGTTGGAGAAACCATTGATGATATTGTAACGAATCAATTTATGACGCCGAAAGAAGCGAAGAATGAGCATCTATATCAATTTTCGGTGACGCCGCAAATGACGAACTCAATCGGAACGTTATCGTACGGTGTATTTGCAACAATTGTGACAGAAGCGACAAATCGCGTCATTCGTGCGCAAAAGAAAAGCGATTTAATTGTTGAAAACTTAACGATTTATTTCGTAAAGCCGGTTCAAATTGATAATGTTGTATCTGTTCATCCGAAAGTATTAGAAATTGGGCGTAAATTTGGTAAGGTCGATGTAGAGGTGCATCATGAAGGTAATGTTGTTGGAAAGGCATTACTTATGGTGCAGTTAATCGATAAATAAAAGATGGAACAAATCGTTTTGATTTGTTCCATCTTTTTTTGTTGTTTTAAATTTGAAAGGCATGATTTTAGATGGGAGTTTTAGTGAAATATGTATGGAGTGGAAAAGTAACGTAAGAAAAGACAGAATAGTAATTCGATTTGGCTGTATATTGTGTTATGATTATATTGTAAGAAAATGGAATTCTGAAAGGTGGTATGCATTATGTCGTCAGCCGTACTCTTTTTTGGTAGTATCGCACTATTTTACTTTCTTGTAATGATACCGATCCAATATTTATATTTACAAGGTTTACATGAAAAAAAGGAAAAGACAGGATTATCTCAGCGAGAGCTATATGAAAAAATGTCTTTTGGAGAAGAACAACTACATTTTCATGTACAAGGTAACCCATTTAATATACCATCTGCGTTTGTTGCATATATGATTTTGAAAGTTAAGGGACGTAAAAAAGCATCACAATATTGATGCTTTTTTATGTTGCTTCATAGACTTCGGCTTCTTTAACTGCTAATGGCAAGAAATGTTTGTATTGGCGAAACCCGTTAAATACACTTGCACTACCAAATAGAACGAATAAAACACCAACGATAATACGAGCGGTTGAAAGTTCTAAAAAGAATTGGTTTATCCCGAAAAATAAAACGAATGAACCGAGTGCCATTGCGGATTTTCCTGAGAGCCAACCTTTCTCCATTGGGCGGTTTGTACGAAAGTATTTTGTTTTGTAAAAGAGGTACAACATAAATGAGACGATAATACAGAAGACTAATACTGGCATAATGAACACTCCCATCGCTTTGTGAAAAATAATAGAAAAGAAAAAGAAATATCTAAACTTTCTAACTTTTATTATAAAGCAATTGTTCGCATGTATGAAATACTTTCCGTTATAATGGAGGATAAAGTGAAGAAGTTGATTAAAAAGGAGATTATACATATGCATGAGCAAATTTTAGGAGCAATTAAAGAGTTTGATACAATTATTATTCATCGCCACGTGCGTCCGGACCCAGATGCGTTAGGTTCACAGGGTGGTCTTGGTACAATTCTACAAGAATCGTTTCCAGAGAAAAATATTTATACGGTTGGGTACAATGAACCGTCACTAGCATACTTACGAGTAATGGATGATATTGAAGATAGTGTATACGAAAATGCGCTTGTTATTGTTTGTGATACTGCGAATCAAGAACGGGTTGACGATCAACGCTATACAAAAGGGAAGATGTTAATTAAAATTGATCATCATCCAAATGAAGATCCATATGGAGATATTACGTGGGTAGACACGACAGCGAGTTCTACAAGTGAAATGATTTATGAGTTTTATAACTATGGAAAAGATAAAGGATTAAAAATAACAAAAGAAGCAGCTCGCCTTATTTTAGCAGGAATTGTTGGAGATACAGGTCGTTTCTTATTCCCAAATACGACAGCAAAAACACTTCGTTACGTAAGTGAGCTTGTTGATATGGGTGTGAAATTCACAGATTTATACAATGAAATGTATAAGACAAAAGAAAAAATTGCTCGTTTAAACGGTTATATTTTACAAAACTTTACGATGGTAGAAGAAGGAGCAGCTTACATTAAATTAACGAAAGAAGTATTAGAAGAGTTTGATGTACTTCCTTCTGAAGCATCTGGTGTTGTTGGAGCGCTTGGCAATATTGATGGATTAAAGGCGTGGGTTCTATTTTTAGAGGAAGATGACGTAATTCGTGTTCGTCTTCGTTCAAAAGGACCAGTTATAAACAAATTGGCAATGCAATATAACGGCGGAGGGCATCCGATGGCTTCTGGTGCCAAGGCATCTTCTTGGGAAGAAGCGGATCGTCTTTTTGCTGATTTACGTGAGATTTGTAAATAAAAGACTATATGTTAGAACGAAAAGAAGGAGCGGCGCTAAAGCCCTCCTTCTTTATTTTTCTTTCTCTATAGTAATGCTAATTTCAAGCACTGTATCAAAAGATATTGTATCGACTTTAAAACGGTATAGGCGATCGTAATGTTTGTATGTTTTATTTTCGATTACCTTTTTTAGTAGGTCTTTATTTTTTGCGATACTTTGAATGTTTTTCGTTAAAAGATGCTGGAGATCATTATGAATAGATGTAGTCATATTTTCGAGTGTAAGATTGTCTAAATCGTATTTTTCTCGATTGATAAGTTTTATTTTAATCTCTTGAATGGTTAAGAGCCGTTTATTTTCAGTGTTCAATTTTTCTTGATCTTCGAGAAGGACGTGGAGCTTTGCTTCTTGTTTTTCTATAATTTCTCTTTGTTCTGCTATTTTACTAGCTTGTTCTTGTTGAAAAACACCGTATATGTACAAAAAAATAAACCAGCTCAACACGCCTCCAACAGCAGCACCAGCTAATACTAAGTACCATCTTTTTGCTGTATTGGCACTTGGTACTCTCATACATGTTCCTGCGTTAGCCATTTAATAATAATGAGACCTGTTTGCATACCACCAGTTGCGAAAAAAATAAGGAGAATTTGTTTTACGATATCTTTCATATCTCCGCCAAAGAAACTTCTTTCAAAGCTATAAAAGGTATCGAATGTTCCGCCGATTGCTGCAACGAGTGCCCAAATTCTTAAATTTTGGGCGAATTGATTAATGTAAGTTAGAGCTGGTTTTCCGATAAGAAACGCACCAAATCCACCAATTAATGAACCGCCAAGTATAACCCCAAAGGCAATAAAATAACTAATAATAAGCAGAGAGAAAAAAGTATGTTCTCTTACATCCATCGTCATTCCCCTTTCTTCTTCATATATATGGACAAAGTATAAGAAGTATGTTTTGATTTCCGCTTTCCTCATCACCTATAATAAAAGTAGTCAAATAGGTAAAGAGAGGGTACAACAGTGAAGTTTGTGCATTTACAATGTCAAACCGTTTTTAGTTTATTAAAAAGTGCTTGTAAAATTGATGAGCTTGTAGTCAGGGCGAAAGAACTTGGTTTTTCATCGCTAGCTATTACGGATGAAAATGTTATGTATGGTGTTATTCCGTTTTATAAAGCATGTAAGAAACATGGTATACAGCCTGTTATTGGATTAACCGCTTCTATTTTTAGTGAAGAAGAAGAAAGGTCTTATCCGCTTGTATTACTTGCTGAGAATGAAATAGGCTACCAAAATTTATTAAAGATTTCTAGCAGTATTATGACAAAGTCCAAAGAAGGTATTCCTAAGAAGTGGCTTGCGCATTATGCGAAAGGATTAATTGCTATTTCGCCAGGTAAAGATGGCGAAATTGAGCAATTATTACTAGAAGACAATGAGAGTCAGGCTGAAGAAGTAGCTCGCACGTATCAAAATATGTTCGGCCATTTTTATATGAGTTTGCAGCATCATGCAATTCAAGATGAGTTGCTTTTACAAGAGAAACTACCTGAATTTATTAGTAGGGTTAATATTCCAGTCGTTGCAACAAATGATGTGCGCTATATCAATCAAAGTGACGCGCTTGTTCACGAATGTTTACTATCTGTTGAAAGTGGAACGAAAATGACTGATCCAGATAGGCCGAGGCTGAAAACAGATCAGTATTATTTAAAGTCATCGGATGAAATGGAAGCACTATTTTCCCATGCGCCGGAAGCAATCCAAAATACAATAAAAATTGCAGAGCGTTGCCAAGTAGAAATACCGTTCCATGTAAATCAACTTCCGAAGTTTCCTGTTCCGTCTAATGAAACGAGTGATATATACTTGCGTCGTGTTTGTGAAGAAGGTTTGCGGAAACGATATGGTGAACCGAAAGAAGTGCATATAAAGCGTTTGGATCATGAATTAAATGTTATTTCTCGTATGGGATTTAGTGATTATTTCCTCATCGTATGGGATTTTATGAAGTATGCACATGAAAATCATATTCTAACAGGACCAGGTCGTGGATCGGCAGCTGGTTCACTCGTTTCATACGTATTAGAAATTACAGATATTGATCCAATTGAATACGATCTATTATTTGAAAGGTTTTTAAATCCTGAACGTGTGACGCTTCCTGATATTGATATTGATTTTCCAGACGTAAGACGTGATGAGATGATTCGCTATGTGAAAGATAAATACGGTCAGCTCCGTGTTGCGCAAATTGTAACGTTTGGTACGCTTGCAGCAAAAGCGGCAATTAGAGACATTGCCCGCGTAATGGGGCTTCCGCCGCGAGATATTGATATATTTTCAAAACTTATCCCATCAAAGCTTGGTATAACGTTAAAAGATGCATATGAAGAATCACAATCACTTCGTGAGTTTATACAAGGGAATCTTTTGCATGAGCGTGTGTTTGAAATCGCAAAACGTGTAGAAGGTTTACCACGTCATACGTCTATTCATGCGGCTGGTGTTATTATGAGTCAAGAACCGCTAACAGGCAGTGTAGCAATTCAAGAAGGACATAACGATGTTTATGTTACGCAATATCCAGCCGATGCGCTAGAAGAACTTGGGTTGCTTAAGATGGACTTTTTAGGATTACGTAATTTAACGTTACTTGAAAATATTATAAAATTTATCGCCAACAAAACTGGGAAAGAAATCGATATAAGAAACTTACCTCTTCAAGATGAAAAGACATTCCAATTATTAGGGAGAGGAGATACAACAGGTGTATTCCAGCTTGAGTCAGGCGGTATGCGAAATGTACTTCGCGGGTTAAAACCGAATGAGTTTGAAGATATCGTAGCTGTTAACTCGTTATACAGACCAGGACCGATGGAACAGATACCGACTTTTATTGAATCGAAACATGGAAAAAGAAAAATCGAATATTTACATCCGGATTTAAAGCCAATTTTAGAAAGAACATACGGCGTCATTGTATACCAAGAACAAATTATGCAAATTGCATCGAAGTTAGCAGGGTTTTCGCTTGGAGAAGCAGATTTACTGCGCCGTGCAGTGAGTAAAAAAAATCGTGATATTTTAGATCAGGAACGTAAGCATTTCGTCCAGGGATGTTTGCGAAATGGATATGATGAGACGTCTGCTGAAAAAATTTATGATTTAATTGTAAGATTTGCGAATTACGGTTTTAACCGAAGTCACGCTGTAGCTTACAGTATGATCGGATATCAGCTTGCCTATTTGAAAGCGAACTATACGCTGGAATTTATGACGGCATTATTATCAAGCGCAATTGGAAATGAAGATAAAATTGTACAGTATATACGAGAAACGAAGCGGAAAGGTTTTCACGTTTTGCCGCCGTCTCTTCAGAGAAGTGGTTATAACTTCCAAATAGAAGGGAATGCGATACGTTACAGTTTACTTTCGATCCGAAATATTGGAATGGCTACAGTGACGGCATTATTAGAAGAACGAGAGAAAAAAATGTTCGAAGATTTATTTGAATTTTGTCTCCGTATGCCGTCAAAGTTCGTAACGGAGCGTAATTTAGAAGCTTTCGTCTGGTCGGGATGTTTTGATGATTTTGGTGTTTCGAGAACGAATTTATGGAAAAGTATTAAAGGGGCGTTAGAGTACGCGAATCTCGCACGTGATTTAGGAGATGCTGTTCCAAAATCAAAATATGTACAAGGAGAAGAGCTATCTTTTATTGAACAACTAAATAAAGAGAAGGAAGTACTTGGCTTTTATTTATCAAGTTATCCGACAGCGCAATATGTGAAGTTAGCAAAAGAATTAGAAATTCCATCTCTCGCTCAGGCGATGCGACACAAGAAAAAAGTACAAAGAGCTATTGTGTATATAACAAGTGTTAGAGTGATTCGTACGAAAAAGTTTCAAAAGATGGCATTTATTACATTCTGTGATCAAAATGATGAAATGGAAGCGGTCCTCTTCCCGGAAACGTATATACATTTCTCGGATAAGTTGCAAGAAGGAGCAATTGTTTTAGTTGACGGTACGATTGAGCTAAGAAATCATAAGCTGCAATGGATTGTAAATGGACTATATCCGCTAGAGGAAATGGATGTTTATGAAGAAAAGAAAGACGCATCTGTTTACGTGAAATTGCCATCTCAGTATGAGAAAAAGCTTTTAAATCGGGTTACGAAAATATTGTTCGACTATTCAGGTTTTGCGAAAGTACTAATTTATTATGAAAAGGAACATAAAATGGTACAATTATCTCGGAGTTTATCGATTCATCCAAGTGAAGAATGTTTAGGAGCACTTCGTGAAATTGTCGGGGAAGAAAATGTAGTTGTGAAAATATAATGGACAATTTCCCTACACTTCGATTATTATAGTAGTAGTGTTCGTGGTCAGACCACTTGGAGAAATTGATATCAGCAAGAATAATTTGAGGAGAGTGGATAGTTTGTCAACACTTCGTGAAGAAGCACTTCACATGCATAAAGTGCATCAAGGAAAATTAGAAACTGTATCAAAAGTAAAAGTAGAAAATGCAAAAGATTTAAGTCTTGCATATTCTCCAGGGGTTGCAGAACCTTGTAAAGAAATTTATGACGATAAAAGTAAGGTATATGAATATACGATGAAGGGAAATATGGTAGCAGTTGTGACAGATGGAACAGCTGTACTTGGTCTTGGTAACATTGGACCTGAAGCATCTCTTCCAGTAATGGAAGGTAAAGCTGTATTATTCAAGAGCTTTGCTGGTGTAGATGCATTCCCAATTGCCTTAAATACAAACGATGTAGATAAAATTGTTGAAACTGTAAAATTAATGGAGCCAACTTTTGGCGGCGTTAACTTAGAAGATATCGCAGCACCAAACTGCTTCATTATTGAAGAGCGTTTGAAAAAAGAAACAAATATTCCTATCTTCCATGATGATCAACACGGAACAGCTATTGTAACAGTAGCAGGTCTTGTAAATGCACTGAAATTAGTTGGAAAGAAAATGTCTGACATTAAAGTTGTCGCAAATGGCGCAGGTGCAGCAGGTATTGCAATTATTAAACTTTTATATCGCTATGGTGTACGCGACATTATTATGTGTGACCGTAAAGGGGCAATCTATGATGGTCGTCCTACAGGTATGAATCCGGTGAAGGATGAAGTTGCAAAATATACAAATAAGAATCGTATAGAAGGTTCTTTAGCTGATGTTGTACAAGGTGCAGACGTATTCATTGGTGTATCTGCAGAAGGTGCATTAACAGAAGAGATGGTTCGTACAATGAATGACGATGCGATTATTTTTGCAATGGCGAATCCAGTTCCAGAAATTATGCCAGAATTGGCAAAAGCAGCGGGCGCAGCTGTTGTTGGAACAGGTCGTTCTGACTTCCCGAACCAAGTAAATAATGTACTGGCGTTCCCTGGTATTTTCCGCGGTGCACTTGACGTACATGCGACACAAATTAACGAAGAAATGAAGATGGCAGCTGTACAGGCTATTGCTGAGCTTGTAGCAGAAGATGAGTTAAATGCAGACTATATCATTCCGGCACCATTTGACGCGCGTGTAGCGCCTCAAGTAGCGGCTTACGTTGCAAAAGCAGCAATGGAGACAGGAGTAGCTCGCCGTCAAGTAGATCCAAATGAGATCGCTGAAAAAACAAAACAATTAGCGCTGATTGGTAAAGAATAAGCGAGGAAATTCCATTGACATCATCAAATACAAAAGTATATCTCGAAATTGTAAAAAAAATCCGTTCCATTATGGAAGAGGATGGATTGGTGGCGGGGGATCGTTTGCCGTCTGAGCGTGAGTTAAGTTCACGCTTAAACGTAGGACGTTCCTCTGTAAGAGAAGCATTGCGTGCTTTAGAACTGGTAGGATTGATTGAAACGAGACGTGGTGAAGGGACGTTTATTCGAAACTTTTATGATAACGGTCTTGTACAATTAATTGCTCCGTTCTTATTGCAAGATGAGAAAACAATTCGTGATTTATTACAAACGAAACGATTACTCGAGAAAGATATGATTCGAATTGTATGTAATTTACCGAAAGAAACGTTTTCTAAAGTGCTAAGTAAATTACACCAAGTACTTGAAGGAAATGAAAACTCAATCCCAACGCTTCATCAAACGTTCTTTAAAACACTTATTGAACAAGTCGATAATTATTTACTATATCGCATTTGGATGATCGTAAATGATTACGTATCAACGCTTTCTTGTAAAGTTTCAAGAGATTCTATCGATATGTATAGAAAGCTTTACGCTACTTTGGAAGAAAAACAAGAAAATGATGCACTAAAAATTTACGATGAATTAGTAGAGAATATACAGTTTCACTCGTAATGTATAAAATTTGTCGAAATGACCATGACACGTTATGACAAACATTCTACCGCGTAGCGGTTAAAGTTAAACGTAAAGAGTGAGGTTATTAGACAGATTGAGAAGATAAGGCTAACATCAAACTTTGGTGTTAGCCCCATTTTCTTCTTACGCTAACCTTAGCTCTCAACGAAGGGGGTCAAATTGTGCTAAGAGATTTATTCGTGAAAAAGAAAAAGTACGCTGCAATACCTTCAGAACAAGTACGAAAAGATGTGCCAGATGGCGTTATGACAAAATGTCCGGAATGTAAAAAAATCATGTATACGAAAGAACTTCTAAAAAATTTAAAAGTATGTGTGAATTGTGGATATCATCATCCTATGAATGCATGGGAACGTCTTGATAGTATATTGGACGAAGGGTCATTCCGTGAGTATGACAAAGAAATGGTTTCATTAAATCCACTCGAGTTTCCAGGTTATGAAGAGAAACTAGAGAGCGATCGTAAGAAGACTGAATTGAACGAAGCGGTTGTAACTGGTGAAGGAACAATTGATGACATGCTTGTTGTTGTTGCAGTAATGGATTCTCGTTTTCGAATGGGGAGCATGGGCTCTGTAGTAGGAGAAAAAATCGCCCGTGCGGTTGAAAAGGCGTACGACTTACAAGTTCCATTTATTATCTTTACTGCTTCGGGTGGTGCCCGTATGCAAGAAGGTATATTAAGTTTAATGCAAATGGCAAAAACAAGCGTAGCTTTGAAAAAGCATAGTAATGCAGGAGGATTATTTATTTCTGTTATGACTCACCCAACGACGGGCGGGGTTTCAGCGAGTTTCGCTTCACTTGGTGATTATAATCTTGCAGAACCAGGTGCACTTATCGGATTTGCTGGTAGACGTGTAATTGAACAAACGGTGCGTGAGAAACTACCGGAAGATTTCCAAACGGCAGAATTCTTACTAGATCATGGTCAATTAGATGCGGTGGTGCATCGTGATGATATGAGAGAATCGCTTCGTAAGATTTTAGAAGTTCATCAAGGAGGGGAAGTGGCTGTATGGCAGAGCTAGAATTTGAAAAACCAGTTGTTGAGCTAAGAAATAAGATTCGTGAACTGAAAGACTATACGAAAAACAGCCAGATGGACTTCAGTGAGGAGATTCGTATTTTGGAAGAAAAGCTAGAAAATTTAGAGGAAGATATATACGGCAATCTAAAAGTATGGGACCGTGTTCAAATTGCTCGTCATGCAGAACGACCGACAACGCTCGATTATATTGAGCACTTATTTACTGATTTTTTCGAATGTCATGGAGATCGTCTATTTGGCGATGATGCAGCGATTGTCGGCGGCATTGCGAAATATAAAGGGATGCCTGTAACTGTAATTGGGCATCAGCGCGGAAAAGATACGAAAGAAAATATTCGCCGTAACTTTGGAATGCCTCATCCAGAAGGATATCGAAAAGCACTGCGTCTCATGAAACAAGCGGAAAAGTTTAATCGTCCTATTATTTGTTTCATCGATACGAAGGGAGCTTATCCTGGTAAAGCAGCTGAAGAACGTGGACAAAGTGAAGCTATTGCCCGCAACCTATTTGAGATGGCAGGTTTAACGGTACCAGTTATTTGTATCGTTATCGGTGAAGGCGGTAGTGGTGGTGCGCTAGGCCTTGGAGTAGGAGATTACATTCATATGCTAGAAAATTCCACTTATTCTGTTATTACACCAGAGGGTGCAGCGGCAATTCTTTGGAAAGATGCAGGAAAAGCAAAGGAAGCTGCAGAGGCAATGAAAATTACAGCAGCAGATTTGAAAGAATTAGGTGTAATTGATGAAATTATTCCAGAGACAAAAGGTGGAGCTCACCGTAATATTTTGAAACAGTCAGAAAATATAGACTTAATAATTAGAAAAACTTTTGAACAATTAAACGGAATTTCGAAAGATGAATTAATCGAAAAACGTTATGAAAAATATATGAAAATTGGGCAAGTTTCGTTTTCAAACGCTTCCATTGGGATAAAATAAGAAAAGCGTGCGTTCCTCTTCGCGAATGCACGTTTTTATTATGAAAAGACACATCTTCTCCATTGTGTTTTTATATTTTTTCGTGTTATTTTATTATAAGGCAAATAATCTTTATGAGGTGAGTACAAATGAAACGTATTGGTGTATTAACAAGTGGTGGAGATTCACCTGGTATGAATGCTGCCATTCGTGCAGTTGTTCGTAAAGCGATTTTCCATGATATTGAAGTATATGGTATTTACCATGGATACGCTGGATTAATTTCTGGTCACATTGAAAAATTAGAACTTGGTTCTGTTGGCGATATTATCCACCGCGGTGGTACGAAATTATATACAGCAAGATGTCCTGAGTTTAAAGACCCAGAAGTACGACTAAAAGGTATCGAGCAATTAAAGAAACATGGTATCGAAGGACTTGTTGTTATTGGTGGAGATGGTTCTTACCAAGGCGCTAAAAAATTAACTGAACAAGGATTCCCATGTGTTGGTGTACCAGGTACAATCGACAATGATATCCCTGGAACAGACTTCACAATTGGTTTCGATACAGCTTTAAACACTGTTATTGATGCAATTGATAAAATCCGTGATACAGCTACATCTCATGAACGTACATATGTTATCGAAGTAATGGGACGTCATGCTGGAGATATCGCATTATGGGCTGGTTTAGCTGATGGTGCAGAAACAATCTTAATTCCAGAAGAAGAGTATGACATGGATGATGTAATCGCTCGTCTAAAACGTGGTAGCGAACGTGGTAAAAAACACAGTATTATCATTGTAGCTGAAGGTGTTGGAAGTGCAATTGACATCGGTAAGCACATTGAAGAAGCAACAAACTTTGATACTCGTGTAACTGTATTAGGTCACGTACAACGTGGTGGATCACCAAGTGCACAAGACCGTGTATTAGCAAGTCGTCTTGGTGCAAGAGCAGTTGAGTTGTTAATTGCTGGTAAAGGTGGACGTTGTGTAGGTATTCAAGATAATAAACTTGTTGATCATGACATTATCGAAGCGTTAGCTCAAAAGCATACAATCGATAAAGATATGTATCAATTATCTAAAGAATTATCCATCTAATCGGCGTAATGTCAGATATTTGGGAACGGTTTCATAATTTTCGGAGGTGCAATATGCGTAAAACTAAAATTGTATGTACTATAGGTCCTGCTAGTGAAAGTATTGAAAAATTAGAGCAATTAATCGAAGCAGGTATGAACGTTGCTCGTTTAAACTTCTCTCATGGTAGCCATGAAGAGCACGGAGCTCGTATTAAAAACATTCGTGAAGCTTCAAAGAAAACTGGTAAAACAGTTGGTATCTTACTTGATACAAAAGGTCCAGAAATCCGTACTCACGACTTCGTAGACGGACAAGCTGAGCTTGTAACAGGTGCAGAGGTAGTTCTTTCTACTGAGCAAGTATTAGGTACTGCAGAGAAGTTCTCTGTATCTTATGCTGGTCTTTATGACGATGTAGACCCAGGTTCTCGTATTCTAATCGATGACGGTCTTATCGAACTAGAAGTAATCGAAAAAGCTGATGGAAACATCCGTACAAAAGTTCTTAACAGCGGAACTGTAAAAAATAAAAAAGGTGTTAACGTACCAAACGTAAGCATTAAGCTTCCTGGTATCACTGAAAAAGACGTAAAAGATATCATCTTCGGTATCGAGCAAAAAGTTGATTTCATTGCAGCTTCATTCGTACGTAAAGCGTCTGACGTATTAGAAATCCGTGAATTATTAGAAGAGCATAACGCTCAATACATCCAAATCGTACCAAAAATCGAAAACCAAGAAGGTATCGACAACATCGATTCAATCTTAGAAGTTTCTGACGGTTTAATGGTAGCTCGTGGTGATATGGGTGTAGAAATTCCACCAGAAGAAGTACCGTTAGTACAAAAACGTCTAATTAAAAAATGTAACGTGTTAGGTAAACCGGTTATTACTGCAACACAAATGTTAGATTCTATGCAACGTAACCCACGTCCAACTCGTGCGGAAGCAAGTGACGTAGCTAACGCAATCTTCGATGGTACAGATGCAATCATGCTTTCAGGTGAAACAGCTGCTGGACAATACCCAGTAGAAGCGGTAACAATGATGGCTAACATTGCGGTACGTGTTGAAAAATCATTACAATATGAAGATATGTTCAAAAAACGTATTAAAGAGTTCACTCCAACAATTACAGATGCAATTAGCCAATCTGTTGCGCATACAGCACTTGCTCTTGATGTAGCTGCAATCGTAGCTCCAACAGAAAGTGGATATACTGCGAAAATGATCTCTAAATACCGTCCAAAATCTCCAATCGTAGCTGTAACATCTGACGAGCAAGTAGGACGTCGTCTTGCACTTGTTTGGGGTGTACAAGCATTTATGGCTGAGAAGCGCGCAGCTTCAACTGACGAAATGTTAGATACAGCAATTCAAACAGGTATGGATGCGGGTCTAATCGGACTTGGAGATACTGTAGTGATTACTGCGGGTGTTCCAGTTGCTGAAACTGGTACAACAAACTTAATGAAAATCCACGTTGTTGGTGAAGAAATTGCTAAAGGACAAGGAATTGGTCGTAAAGCTGCAAAAGGTAAAGTAGTTGTAGTAAAAACAGCTGCTGAAGCTGTAGCGAACGTAAACGAAGGTGATATCCTTGTTACAACAAGCACTGATAAAGATATGATTCCTGCAATCGAAAAAGCTGCGGCTTTAGTTGTAGAAGAAGGTGGCTTAACAAGCCATGCAGCTGTTGTAGGCGTATCAATCGGTATTCCTGTTATCGTTGGTGTAAACGGCGTAACAGCAACTTTAAAAAATGGCCAAGAAGTAACAGTTGATGCAGCACGCGGAATTGTTTATAATGGACATGCGGAAGTGCTATAAGTAATACGGAGAGAAGGATCGGAGTCCTTCTCTTTTTTTTACACAAAAACGAGATAGAATTAGCTTAAAGCGCCTAGAATTGCTTTTAAAAGCTGTTTGTTATGTGTTTTAATATGAAAGAGTATCTATATTTCATATGATGTATATAGGCGTTGTGAGGACGTTAAAAGTGAGTTGTGAGAGAGGTGTAGAACTATGAAGTGGTTACTATTCTTGTTTATTTTAATACCGGCGATTGAGATTACGGTCTTAATTGGATCAAGTCATGTAATAGGTTTATGGTCTACGTTCGCTATGATTGTATTTACAGGTGTTGTAGGTGTGTATTTGGCGAAAAGACAAGGGTTTAAAGTGCTTGGAGAGATTCAATCTAAGTTGAATAGAGGGGAAATGCCAGGTGAGGCGGTACTGGATGGTATTTTTGTATTTGTAGGAGGTATTCTCTTAGTGCTTCCTGGGTATGTGACAGATGTGCTAGGGTTTATCTGCGTGATCCCTATTACGAGAGCTTTATTGAAGCCGCTTGTTATGAAGTGGATGGAATGGAAATTTAGAAAGAACTCTACTATTATTATTCAGAAATAGCACTTAGATTGTAGAAATCTAAGTGCTATTTTTTGTGTTGTAAGAGGAGAGGAACTTTCTGGTTGAAGCTTTGCTTTACCGCGCTATTTGTGGGGTGGAATTTCTATCTCAAAGCTGGGCTGCTCGTAAGTGTCTGGTGTGGGGCGAATGATGAGTGGGGATGAACAAAACGTTCGCTTATTATATGTGCTATATAATTTTCATTTGAATTCTTGTGTGTACTTCGATTAAACTTGTGATTTTTTAGTGCTATTAATTTAGATGAATAAGATGGAGGGAACGCTGCTGAATTAAAGTTTTGCTTTCTTATATAAAGGAACGATTGGTGTAAAAAATTCATATAAAAAGGCGGAGATTGTTAGTTGAAGTCTTGTTTTATGCTATTTTGTATATTTATTCATTTACATAAAAAGTAATAAATGTAAATGATAATTATAAAATAAATAGAATAAATATGTAAAAACACCACGAAATATGCGTTTTTCATGCAAAAAAACAAGAGAATTATCTTTTTTGAGTGCAATTCTCTTGTTTTATGTAATGAGTATGAAAAATAAGTACAAGGAATAATCAGTGGGAAATTCCCACTGATTACATGTAAGTTTTTTGTTGTGTATGAATTAGAAACTATTATTTTGAAGGTGAACCTTTAATATATTTCCACAAGTCATGGAAGACATTAGCTTTGTGTAATGTATTAAGTAGTACTAAGGTGACTGGGCCGATGATTAATCCTAAAAAGCCAAAAAGTTTAAAGCCGACAAATAGAGCGACGAGTGTTGCTAATGGATCGAGACCGATGTTAGATGAAAGTACTTTCGGCTCCATAATTTGTCTTTGGACAATCACGACGATGTATAAAATGAGAAGACCAATGGCGAATGCGGTATCGCCAGTGAAAAATACGTATATAACCCATGGAACGAAGACTGCGCCTGTTCCTAAGTATGGTAGTAAATCTACAACTCCTGTAATAATCGCAATAGTAATGGCGTATGGTACGCGTAATATTAAAAGCCCGATTAGTACAATGACGGTTGTCATAGATACGAGTGTAAGTTGTGCTTTCACAAAACCAAACAAAGCTTTTCTTAAGTCGACAAAAATAGTTTTTCCATAGCCATGTACACGATTCGGTAGCAATTTTCTTGCTTTCTGAGCAAGACGGTGCCAATCGTAACTAATGAAGAAAGTGGCTAATAAAATGAATACAAGAACAGTTAAAGTTGTTGGCAGTGCACTAATGAAATTCGTTAACCCGCTTATAATGGCGGTTAAAAGTTCTTTCATTTGTGTTGTTGCTTCTGTTCCTAAGTTTTGAATGTTTTGTGTAATTGTATAGCGCTGTGGTTCTCCAAGATGATTAAATTTAGAGATTAAATCATCGTAGAGAGGCATAATATGATTAAGTGCAAATTGCTGAGCGAATGTAACGATATCTGGAAACTTTACTGTAACAAGTTGTAGTAAGTATGTTGTGGCAGATATTGCTTCAGTCACAAGATATGTAACAAGTCCAACGATAGCTCCAAATACGAGAATTAAGCTAACGAGTACTGCTAGTGCGCGAGGAAATTGTAGTTTTTGATTAAGGAAATTGACGACAGGATTAATCAAATAAGCAAATGCAAAAGCGATAATAAAAGGATAGATAAGCCCTGACATGTATAGTAATACATAGAACCCAGCTACCGTTGCTACAATGACAAATATGAGTCTCAATATCATATATAGTAAGTTTCGGTTCAAAGATGTATACCTCCCATTCCAATTTGGATTATCCTAATTCGTTCAACTTATAACGAGTGTGCTCCACTGATTAAAGTTTCACTTTATGTTATAGTGGAATGATGGATTTTTCCTGCTTTTTCAGTATGTGAGTGACTGTGAAAGCTTGGTGTTGATGCTTCTACTATATGGTAAAAACTTCATTTTCTCTTCTTTTTATTTTACCTGTTTCTAATTAGAAAAGAAAGAAGAGACGCCCGTTTTTTAAAATGTATACATGCTTAAATTTTGATGGTGAAAGTCTCAGTTTGTCATTTTAAAATACATAAAAAATGAAGTGATTCATGTTGAATAGGCATCGATATAGCATGTATAACGATAGGTTTAAAGGTATTTTTGTTTGGAAATGAGTTCATTATTTTCAGAAAGGAAGTGCAAACATGATTAGTCAGTCAACGTTATTTTTATTCATACTACTTATTATAGGACTTATTGCTAAAAACCAATCGCTTACTGTAGCTATTGGTGTGTTATTTTTATTGAAGTTTACGTTTTTAGGAGATAAGGTCTTTCCTTATTTACAAACGAAAGGAATTAACCTAGGTGTAACGGTCATTACAATAGCGGTGCTCGTACCGATTGCGACAGGGGAAATAGGTTTTAAACAACTTGGAGAAGCGGCGAAATCTTATTATGCGTGGATTGCTTTAGCTTCAGGTGTAGCGGTCGCTTTGTTAGCGAAAGGCGGCGTACAATTGTTGACGACGGATCCTCACATTACAACTGCGCTTGTTTTTGGGACAATTATAGCGGTTGCGCTATTTAATGGGGTTGCTGTTGGTCCGTTAATTGGGGCTGGAATTGCCTATGCGGTTATGAGTATTATACAGATGTTTAAATAAGGAATTTTATAGTAATATAAAATTTTTGAATTCTTTCTGTTCACAAAAGTCAGATAATTGTTTATAATAGGATTAGAAACTTTGAAAAGTTACATAACAGCAGAGACTTTACACCAGATAAAATAAAAACAACATAAAACAATTTTATAATGATATTGTTTTATGTTGTTTTTATCATAAAACTCTTCGGAATGTATTTTCCTCACTAACTTGTTGTTTTGAGCGTGAGGATTCGGGGAGACATTCACGCTCATGCTTTCCATGTAAACAATGGACAATAAGAGGGGAACATCGCAACAAATTTGCATGATCGTGCATTTTGCTTGCCTAAAGAGTGAACGGGCGTTCATAATTCATAAGGGGAGCAAATAGATATAAGGAGCAAGGTTGGGAGAATTTTCAGGAAAAGGAGAGAATGTCATGACTGTTATTCGAGGTTTAGAAGGGGTAGTAGCAACAACATCATCTGTGAGCTCTATTATTGATGATACATTAACTTATGTTGGGTATAATATTGATGATTTAGCTGAGAATGCTACGTTTGAAGAAGTAGTGTACTTATTATGGCACCGCAAGCTTCCTAATGAAAAAGAACTAGCGGAATTTAATGAAATTGTATCTGAATACTATAAAGTTCCAGGTGAGATTTTAACATATTTGAAACAAGTAGATTTAAAAATTGCACATCCGATGTCTGTTTTACGAACTGCAATTTCCATGCTATCATTATACGATGAGAGCGCTGAAATTATGGATGAAAAGTCCAATTATTTGAAAGCGGTTAAATTACAGGCGCAAGTCGGAACTTTAGTTGCTGCTTACGCGAGAATCCGTAAAGGTTTAGATATTGTTGAGCCAAGAAAGGATTTATCATTAGCTGCAAACTTCTTATACATGTTAAATGATCGCGAGCCAAATGAAGTTGAAATTGAAGCTTTTGATAAGGCGCTTGTACTTCATGCAGATCATGAGTTAAACGCTTCTACATTTACTGCACGTGTTTGCGTAGCTACACTTTCAGATGTATATTCTGGTATTACAGCAGCAATCGGTGCATTAAAAGGTCCTCTTCACGGTGGGGCAAATGAAAATGTAATGAAGATGTTAACTGAGATTGGTGAAGAAGAAAATGTAGAGTCATATATTCATAATGCTCTTCAAAATAAAGTGAAAATCATGGGCTTTGGCCACCGTGTGTATGAGCAGGGTGATCCACGTGCAAAACACTTACGTGAAATGTCTAAGAGATTATGCGTGCTTTTAGGAGAAGAGAAATGGTATAATATGTCTATCAAAATTGAAGACATTGTAACAAAAGAAAAAGGTCTTCCACCAAATGTTGATTTCTATTCAGCTTCTGTATACCATTGTTTAGGAATTGACCATGACTTATTTACACCTATTTTTGCAATTAGCCGTATGTCAGGCTGGTTAGCTCATATTCTAGAACAATATGAAAACAACCGTTTAATTCGTCCGCGTGCTGATTATAATGGACCAACGCATCAAGTGTATGTTCCAATTGCACAACGATAAGCGAATAACACTATTTTGATAGTGAAAATACGCTTTCAAAAGTCTGATTTTTTCGGAAAGATGTAATGATTAGAATATTTTAATTTGACTAACGGTTTGAACTGAGGGGTTATTCCCTCAGTTTCATACATATGAAATTTCAAACATGGGGGTTATCACATTGACGACAGGTGAAAAAATTACTGTAACTAATGGTGTTATGAATGTACCAAACAATCCGATTATTCCATTTATCGAGGGAGATGGAATTGGTCCTGATATTTGGGCAGCTGCATCTCGCGTACTAGAAGCAGCAGTTGAAAAAGCTTATGATGGTGAGAAGAAAATCGTTTGGAAAGAAGTGCTTGCAGGGGAAAAAGCATTCAACCAAACAGGCGAGTGGTTACCAGAAGAAACTTTAAACTTAATTCGTGAATATTTAATCGCGATTAAAGGTCCACTTACAACTCCAGTTGGCGGTGGTATTCGTTCTTTAAACGTAGCACTTCGTCAAGAATTAGATTTATATGTATGTCTACGTCCAGTTCGTTATTTTGAAGGTGTTCCTTCACCTGTAAAACGTCCGGAAGATACTGATATGGTTATTTTCCGTGAAAATACAGAAGACATTTATGCTGGAATTGAATATGCACAAGGATCTCCAGAAGCAGAAAAAGTTCTTGCTTTCTTAAAAGAAGCAATGGGTGTTAATAAAATCCGCTTCCCAGAAACATCTGGTATTGGTATTAAGCCGATTTCAGAAGAAGGGACAAAGCGTCTTGTTCGTGCTGCAATTCAATATGCAATTAACGAAAAACGCTCTTCTGTTACATTAGTTCATAAAGGAAACATTATGAAATTTACAGAAGGTGCATTCAAAAACTGGGGTTACGAAGTAGCGGAACAAGAATTCGGCGACAAAGTATTTACTTGGGCTGAATACGATCGTATCGTTGAAAAAGATGGTAAAGATGCAGCGAATAAAGCGATGGCAGACGCTGAAGTGGCTGGAAAAATCATCGTAAAAGATTCTATTGCAGACATCTTCTTACAACAAATTTTAACTCGTCCACGTGAGTTCGATGTTGTTGCAACAATGAACTTAAATGGTGACTATATCTCTGATGCACTTGCTGCACAAGTAGGTGGAATTGGTATTGCACCTGGTGCAAACATTAACTATGTGACTGGACATGCTATCTTTGAAGCTACACACGGTACAGCTCCAAAATATGCAGGTTTAGATAAAGTAAACCCATCTTCTGTTCTTCTTTCAGGTGTATTATTATTAGAACACTTAGGATGGAACGAAGCTGCGAAATTAGTAACTGCTTCTGTTGAGAAAACAATTGCTTCAAAAGTAGTAACTTATGATTTCGCACGCTTAATGGAAGGTGCAACAGAAGTGAAATGTTCTGAGTTCGCTAATGAACTTATTAAAAACATGGATGTAGCGATAATCAAAAACGCATAATTAAAGCGGGGGGTAAATTATGACAATCAAACGCAAGAAGGTTTCAGTCATCGGTGCAGGATTTACAGGAGCAACAACGGCATTCTTATTAGCACAAAAAGAACTGGCAGATGTTGTATTAGTGGACATTCCACAACTGGAAAATCCAACAAAAGGGAAAGCGTTAGATATGTTAGAAGCGAGCCCAGTACAAGGTTTTGATGCTAACATTATTGGAACATCTGATTACGCAGATACCGCTGATTCTGACGTTGTCGTTATTACAGCAGGTATTGCACGTAAGCCTGGTATGAGCCGTGATGACTTAGTAGCAACAAACTCTAAAATTATGAAAAGTATTACGCGCGACATTGCAAAACATTCACCAAATGCAATTATTGTTGTGTTAACAAATCCAGTTGATGCAATGACATATTCTGTATTTAAAGAAGCAGGATTCCCGAAAGAGCGTGTTATCGGTCAATCGGGTGTATTAGATACAGCTCGTTTCCGTACATTCATCGCACAAGAATTAAATCTTTCTGTAAAAGATATTACAGGATTTGTTCTTGGTGGACACGGTGACGACATGGTACCTCTTGTGCGTTATTCATATGCAGGCGGTATTCCGTTAGAAACGTTAATTCCGAAAGAGCGTTTAGAAGCAATCGTAGAACGTACACGTAAAGGTGGCGGTGAGATTGTAGGCTTATTAGGAAACGGTAGTGCATATTACGCACCAGCAGCTTCTTTAGTTGAAATGACAGAAGCAATCTTAAAAGATCAACGCCGTGTATTACCGGCTATTGCGTACCTTGAAGGTGAGTATGGTTATAGTGACCTTTACTTAGGGGTACCAGTAATTCTAGGTGGTAACGGAATTGAAAAAATTATTGAATTAGAACTTCTTGCAGATGAAAAAGAAGCGTTAGATCGCTCTGTAGAATCTGTACGTAACGTAATGAAAGTTCTTGTTTAATAATTGAATAGTAGTGAAAAAGATTCGGGATTCCGAATCTTTTTCTACTATTTACCGAATTGTTTTTTTGGAATAATATGAAAACGCTATCATTTGTAATATCCTATAATGAAACTGTAGATTTATACTATACATTGCCCTCATCATAGTAAATTTCGGATAAGGTATCGCTTTTAGTAGGATAATAAGGTGAAAAAATCGGAGGGGGTTGTAACATGTTAAAGAAAAAAGTTCAAATTGGTCGTAAAATGGATGAAATTACAGTAGGAGAGAAATTATCTATCACTGAAAAAATTGAGGATAAAGATTTGTTATTGTACTTAGGGTTAACGAATGATGCCAATCCATTATATATTCAGCATGATTACGCATCCCAAACTCCGTATGAAAAGCCGATTGTACCAAGCATTATGCTAACGGGAATGATTACAACGGCGGTTACGAAATATTTACCGGGTCCAGGAAGTCATATTACGAGAAAGGACCTTACATTCGTGAAACATGTTCACCATTATGAAACGTTACAAATCCACTTTGAAGTTGTGGCTGTTTCTGAGGAGGAACATACAATTGATATGCTTGTATCTGCTCATGATGAAAAAGGAGAAACTGTTGTAAAGGGTTCATTAACAGTAACGCCACCTTATAAATCTGTTTCCATTATGGAAAAAGCATTAGATAACTTTTAAAAGATGAAAATAAAAATAGCGCTAGCATACCTTTAATAAGGATGCTAGCGCTATTTTTAGTTGAAAAACCCTTCTTTGAACCCTTCAGCAAATTCTGAGCAACCCGTTTTAATCGTATCCCAGCTCGGAGCGTTAAAAGCAAGGATACATGTGACTGCTAAAGATAGAATGGATAGTATTAGTCGCATAATAGACCTCCAAATATTATTAATTTATATATTAAGATTAATAATATTATTATCGGTAATTGAAGTCAATTAAAGGAGTGATTTTTTAGGTGAGGTGGAAAAGAGAAGAGTGATCTTTGAAACGGTAAGAGAAGCTGAAGTGTGGGCAGACGGGTTTGTGAATGAAATGTACGGGAGAGTATTTGATGGATATGAAACACCAGATTATAAAATAGCGTATGCTCTTTCGTTTTTCCTAGCACAAAATCAAGATTTTATCCCGCATTAACGGGCAGTAAGATCCCACCTCAAAATTCAGCGAAAGCAAAGAAGTTAGGTGGGGAATCAACTGCCCGTAAAAGCCCGATCGATTCAACTAATAATCAGTGGGGAATGAACCCCCCCACTGATTAAAGTTTCACTTTATAGTTCATACGGAAGTGAGCTTTAAAGAAGAGAGGGCAATCTATAAAGTTTGGCAAAATCCTGTGTAGTTGCAGGTGAATCGTAATTACTTCTATTTTCTCAATTCTACACAAACGATCTCCATGAATAGACAATTATATTGAGAGGGACCTTGTTTTCTAGTATGATGAGAATAACGGGGAAAATACTAGGATGAAGAAGGTTTCAAGTCTATAACTTGGAGGAAAAGAATGAACAATCGTATTTTAGTAGTTGATGATGAGGAATTTATCTTAACTTTAATCGAATTTAATTTACAACAAGCTGGGTTTGAAGTTATAACAGCGATGGATGGAGAAATGGCGCTTCAAAAAGCGACAACAGAACGCCCAGATTTAATTATATTAGATTTAATGCTTCCGAAAATGGATGGTATGGAAGTGTGTAAAGAATTACGATTGCAGCGCGTTATGACGCCGATTTTAATGTTAACGGCAAAAGATGATGAGTTTGATAAGGTGCTAGGCCTTGAACTTGGGGCAGATGATTATATGACAAAGCCATTTAGTCCAAGAGAAGTTGTTGCTCGTGTGAAGGCAATTTTGCGCCGCACGAAATTACAACAAGAAGAACAAGTTGCAGAAGCGCCAGATGAAGATAGCATCACAATTGCAGAACTTAAAATTTTACCGGAGTTTTATGAGGCTTATTTCCAAGGAAGAAAGCTTGAATTAACACCAAAAGAATTTGAACTACTTGTGTATCTTGCGAAAAATAAAAGTCGCGTGTTGACACGTGATCAATTATTAAGTGCTGTATGGAATTATGATTTTGCTGGTGATACACGAATTGTTGATGTTCATATTAGCCATTTGCGCGATAAAATTGAACAAAATACGAAAAAACCGACGTACATTAAAACGATACGTGGTTTAGGATATAAATTAGAGGAGCCAAAAGGGAATGAATAAATTTCGTTCCAGGCTTCTTTTTACATTTGTTTCTCTTATTGTATTTATTTTAGTTGGACTAGGTTTATTACTAGAAACTGTGTTTGAAAACTACTATATAGATCATGCTAAAGAGAGAATGGTAAAAGAGACGGAGTATGTTGCGACGTTAGCAGAAGAGCAAGGTTTTAATAATGTCTTAAAAAATCCATACGTATTTGAAAAGTTAGAAGAAAAAATACCAGCTTCTATCGTATTTTTGGATGAAAAAAAGAAAGTTCAATATAGAAAAGGACAAGAATTGGCATTTAGTCCAGAGACGATTAAAGAACTTTCTTCGGAAGTGGCAAAACAACGAAGTAAAGTAATTACGAAAGAAACGGATCGAAAGAATGAATTTTATCATGCGGTGTTCGTTCAAGATGTAGAAGGAAAACAAGGATACATTTTGGTGAAAAGTATAATTGATCCTTTAAGAGACGTACATCAAAAAACGTGGGGATTATTAATTATCGGATTTGTCATTGCTTGTCTCGTAGTTGTATTTTTAGGTATGAAAATTACAGGGCAATATATTAGGCCAATTGAATCGGTTACGAAAGTTGCAATTGAATTGGCAAAGGGTAATTATAAAGCACGTGCATACGAAAGTCATTCGGATGAAACAGGAATGCTGAGTAAAGCGATTAATATTTTAGCACGAAATTTACAAGAGATGACACTTGAACAAGAAATGCAGCAAGATCGTCTGCATACGTTAATTGAAAATATGGGAAGCGGAATGATTTTAATTGATAGCCGAGGATATATAAACCTTGTAAACCGCTCTTATAAGGAAACTTTCCACGTAACAGATGAAGAATATTTAGATCGCTTATATTATGAATCGTTTCATCATACAGAAATTATTGAGCTTGTAGAAGAAATCTTTATGACAGAAGTGAAAGTGCGTAAACAAATGTTATTACCACTTGGAATTGAACGGAAGCATTTCGAAGTATATGGAGCGCCTATTATCGGGACAAACCATGAATGGAAAGGGATTGTTCTCGTATTCCATGACATAACAGAGTTAAAGAAATTAGAACAAATGAGAAAAGACTTTTTAGCGAATGTTTCTCATGAATTAAAGACACCGATTACTTCTATTAAAGGTTTTTCAGAAACACTCTTAGACGGAGCGATGGATAATAAAAAATTCTGCGAACATTTCTTGCACATTATTTTAAAAGAAAGTGAGCGCATGCAAGGATTAATTGAAGATTTATTAGATTTGTCGAAGATCGAACAACAAGGATTTAAATTAAATATGGGAACCGTTGACATGAAGGGGCTGCTTGAAGATATTCATATGGTGCTTGATAATAAAGCAGGAGAAAAAGAAATCTCTTTACAAGTGAATGTATTAAAACGTGCCTCTGTTATTGGAGATCCAAGTCGTTTGAAACAAATCTTTATTAATTTAATTAATAACGCAATCGTATATACACCGGCTGGAGGCGTTGTTTCAGTAGAGTTAGCGGAAGATAAATATAATGCTTATATAAAAGTATCGGATACTGGAATTGGTATTAGTAAAGAGGAAATTCCGCGTATTTTTGAACGTTTCTACCGGGTGGATAAAGCAAGAAGTAGAAATACTGGTGGTACCGGCCTTGGATTGTCGATCGTAAAGCATTTAGTTGAGGCGCATCAAGGTACGATTACAGTAGATAGTGAAGTTGGAGAAGGAACAACGTTTACAGTTGTTTTACCGAAATCAGCAACTGAAAAATAGGATGAAGGATGTTTACAATATATTAACAATGGCTTAATTAAATATTAATAAAGCTCTGTTAATATAATACATGAAAACCCCTTCATCCAAGGAGTAATTTTGGACGAGAATAGTTAAGCTGTTCTCGTCACTTCCCTTTATGCCAATATAAGTCTGTTTTATATATGAAAGAAAATAGCCGTTATTTTTCTTCTCTCTATTAGTCATGTTAATATAGAGAGAGGAAAGGAACGGTTTTTTTCTGTGAAAAAAATCATTTCAAATTTGTATGGGGAGGTTTCAATTTTGGAAAAAAAGGTCGTATTAGTAGATGGTAATAATATCGCGTATCGTGCATTCTTTGCACTACCGCTTTTAAATAACGACAAAGGTATACATACGAACGCAATTTACGGTTTTACAATGATGTTAATGAGAATATTAGAGGAAGAAAAGCCAACTCATATGTTAGTGGCGTTTGATGCAGGCAAAACAACGTTCCGTCATAAAACGTATAGTGAGTATAAAGGAGGGCGTCAAAAGACTCCACCTGAATTATCAGAGCAATTCCCATTTATTCGTGAGATGCTGGATGCGTTCAATGTACCGCGTTATGAATTAGAAAATTATGAAGCGGATGACATCATGGGAACGTTAGCGAAAGAAGCGAGTGAGCAAGGGGCAAGTGTAAAAGTTATTTCAGGAGATAAAGATTTACTTCAACTTGTTTCTGATAACACGCTTGTATGTATTCCGCGAAAAGGGATTACAGAAGTGGATGAATATACGAAAGAAGCTTTATTTGAAAAATACAGCTTATCACCAAAGCAAATTATCGATATGAAAGGTTTAATGGGAGACCAGTCAGATAATATACCAGGTGTACCAGGAGTTGGTGAAAAAACGGCAATTAAATTGTTAACACAGTTTGGAACGGTTGAAGCGGTGTATGAAAATATAGATCAAGTAAGTGGGAAGAAATTAAAAGAAAAACTGGAAGAAAATAAAGAACAAGCTCTTATGAGTAAGGATCTTGCAACTATTATTACAGATGCGCCGATTACAGTTCATGTGGATGATATGGCGTATAAAGGATATGAAGCAAGTGATGTCATTCCAATGTTCGAGAGTTTAGGATTTACATCTCTTTTAAATAAATTAGGCGTTACGCCAGAAGAAACTGCTCCAGCTGAATTAGATGATATTACATTTGATATTGTGGAAGAAGTTACAGAAGAAATGCTTCAGCAAGATAGTGCGCTTATCGTTGAAGTACAAGAAGATAACTATCATAAAGCAGACATTCAAGGTTTCGGTATTCAAAATGAAAATGGATGTTACTTTATTCAGACAGACATTGCTCTTAAGTCAGATGCTTTTAAAGAGTGGCTTGCAGATGGAGAAATGAGAAAGCATACATTTGATGCGAAGCGTGCAATCGTTGCACTGAAATGGAATGGGATAGATATGCAAGGGATTGACTTTGATCTATTAATCGCTGCTTATTTACTTGATCCAGCTGATACGGATAAAGACTTCCGTACTGTAGCGAAAATGAAAGAAACGCATGCTGTGAAATCTGATGAAGAAGTTTACGGAAAAGGTGCGAAGCGTGCTGTTCCAAAGTTAGAGGTAGTAGCGGAGCATGTGGCTCGTAAAGTGCATGTATTATATGATGTAAAGCAAACGTTCGTTGAAGAGTTAAAGAAGAATGAGCAATATGAACTGTTTACAGAGTTAGAATTGCCGCTTGCACGTGTATTAGCTGATATGGAAGTAAAGGGTGTAAAAGTTGATACAGAGCGTCTTCGTAATATGGGAGAAGAACTTGCGGGTAGATTAAAGGAAATGGAACAGGAAATTTATAAGCTTGCGGGAACAGAATTTAATATTAATTCACCGAAGCAGCTTGGTGTTATTCTGTTTGAGAACTTAAACTTGCCGGTTATTAAAAAGACGAAAACAGGTTATTCTACGTCAGCTGATGTACTAGATAAGCTTATGAATCACCATGAAATTATTCCAAATATTTTACATTATCGTCAATTAGGGAAACTAAATTCAACTTACATTGAAGGTTTATTGAAAGTTGTACATGAAGATTCATCTAAAATTCATACTCGCTTTAATCAAGTGTTAACGCAAACAGGTCGATTAAGTTCAACGGATCCGAACTTGCAAAATATCCCAATTCGATTAGAAGAAGGAAGAAAGATTCGTCAGGCATTTGTTCCGTCAGAAGAAGGATGGATTATGTATGCGGCTGATTACTCACAAATCGAACTGCGTGTATTAGCTCATATTGCAAATGATAAAGGGCTAGTTGAAGCATTCCAACATGATATGGATATTCATACGAAAACAGCTATGGATGTATTTGGCGTTAAAAAAGATGAAGTAACTTCAAATATGAGACGACAAGCGAAAGCTGTTAACTTCGGAATTGTATATGGTATTAGTGATTATGGTCTTTCACAAAACTTAGGAATTACAAGAAAAGCAGCAGCGGAATTTATTGAAAAGTATTTAGAAAGTTTCCCTGGTGTACAAGAATACATGGAGGACATCGTAAAAGATGCGAAACAAAAAGGATATGTGGCTACATTATTAAATCGTCGCCGTTATATTCCAGAAATTACGAGTCGTAATTTCAATTTACGTAGCTTCGCTGAGCGTACAGCGATGAATACACCAATTCAAGGTACTGCCGCAGATATTATTAAAAAAGCGATGATTATTATGGCGGATCGTTTAGAAGAAGAAGGATTACAAGCACGTCTTCTTCTGCAAGTACACGATGAATTGATATTTGAAGCGCCAAAAGAAGAAATTGAAAAATTAGAGAAGCTTGTACCTGAAGTAATGGAGCATGCAATTGAACTTGCAGTTCCGCTGAAAGTTGATTATTCTTACGGTCCAACTTGGTACGACGCAAAATAAGGAAGTGATGAAATGCCTGAATTACCAGAGGTTGAAAACGTCAGACGGACACTTGAAAATCTTGTAACAGGAAAAACGATTGAAGATGTTATTGTTACTTATCCAAAAATAGTGAAACGACCGGATGATGCAGAAATCTTTAAAGAAATGCTAAAAGGCGAGAAGATTGAAAATATAAAGCGAAGAGGAAAGTTTTTGCTTTTATATGTAACGAATTATGTTATTGTTTCACATTTGCGTATGGAAGGTAAGTTTTTACTACATCAAGAGGATGAGCCGATTGATAAACATACGCACGTCCGTTTCTTATTTACAGATGGAACGGAATTACATTATAAAGATGTGAGAAAGTTTGGTACGATGCATCTCTTTAAGAAAGGTGAAGAAATGAACCAAATGCCTCTTGCGGACTTAGGTCCGGAGCCATTTGATGCTGAAATGACACCGCAGTATTTACAAGAAAGATTACAAAAGACAAATCGTAAAATAAAAGTTGTGCTACTGGATCAGCGTCTTTTAGTAGGGCTTGGAAATATATATGTAGATGAAGTTTTATTCCGTTCTCAAATTCATCCGGAACGAGAAGCTTCGTCTTTAACAGTAGAAGAAATTGAGCGAATTTATGAGGCTACCGTTACAACGCTAGGCGAAGCAGTAAAGCGTGGCGGAAGTACAATTCGGACGTATATCAACTCACAAGGGCAAATTGGTTCGTTCCAAGAACTCCTAAATGTATATGGGAAAAAAGGAGAGCCGTGCGTAACTTGTGGCACGATATTAGAAAAAACAGTTGTTGGCGGGCGAGGAACACATTACTGCCCAATTTGTCAGCCTAGAATATAGAAAAGAGATAACATCGGATAGGCATTTGTCATATACATACAGCAGAGCTATGTATAAGGGAGGAGCTTACCGATGTACCTTTATTTATCTCTTATTTTATTAGCTTTTACATTAAGCTTGGATAGCTGTAGTGTAGGGCTAACATATGGTTTAAGAAGCGTAAGAATTCCACTAAGATCAATTATAATTATCGGAATGTGTTCAGCGGCTGTTATGCTTGTTTCAATGGGAATTGGACATATGATCGCGAAAGTATTTTCACCTGTTATCGCAACGCGTATCGGTGGGCTTGTTCTTATTGGAATAGGGATTTGGGTATTATATCAATTTTTTCGAAGTGAGAAAAAAGAAGAACCGAAGCAAGAGGAGAAGGTCTGGAAATTAGAGATTGCCTCACTAGGGCTAGTGATTCAAATTTTACGGAAACCGACTGTAGCAGATTTTGATAAATCAGGCACCATTTCTGCAGGAGAAGCATTGCTTCTTGGTATCGCTCTTTCTGTAGACTCATTTGGTGCCGGAATTGGTGCATCTTTATTAGGGTATGCACCCGCTATGATGGCGATATTAGTTGCAATTATGAGTTCTTTGTTTTTATTTATTGGAATGAAACTTGGAACGGTTTTATCGAATATGAAGTGGTTACAAAAATTTACATTCCTGCCTGGAGTATTACTCATTATTATTGGAATTTGGAAAATGTAAGTATGGGCGTGGAACATTAGTTTCGCGCCTTTTATTATGAGGAGGATTATGATGACAGTAGTAATTGGATTAACAGGAGGCATTGCAAGTGGAAAAAGTACAGTGTCTCAAATGTTTCGTGAACTGAGCATACCAGTTATTGATGCAGATATTATTGCACGAGAAGTTGTAGAGCGAGGAAAACCAGCATATAACAAAATAGTAGAAGTATTTGGAACGGAAGTGTTACAAGAAGATGGAGAACTAGATCGTCCAAAACTAGGAAGTGTCGTTTTCTATAATGAAGAAAAACGATTGCAGTTAAATAAAATTGTTCATCCTGCAGTGCGTGAGGAAATGAATAGGCAAAAGGAAATGTACATAAAAGAAGGTATGCAAGCGGTTGTGTTAGATATTCCTCTCTTATTTGAAAGCAAATTAACAAGTCTCGTTGACCGCATTTTAGTTGTAGCGGTTAAGCCGCATACGCAATTAGAACGTTTAATGAAACGAAATAACTTTTCAGAAGAAGAAGCAACAGCTCGTATTCAATCTCAAATGCCGTTAGAAGAAAAAGTGAAAAATGCAGATGAAGTGATAAATAATGATGGCACAATTATGGGAACGAAAACACAATTGCAGGTAATTTTAAAGAAGTGGAACATTATTGACTAAAAAATTGTGAAATTAATGAAAATGCTTAGTGACATATCCCCTTTTTGTGTTATACTATTATTGGGATTGGAGATAAATAGTATAACGCATTCAAGGGGGATAACATATTATGACTCGTGTGGCAATTAATGGATTTGGACGTATTGGGAGAATGGTATTTCGTCAAGCAATAAAAGAAAGCGCATTCGAAATTGTAGCAATCAATGCAAGCTATCCATCTGAAACGTTAGCACACTTAATTAAATATGATACAGTTCATGGCAAGTTTGACGGAACAGTAGAAGCATTTGAAGATCACTTATTAGTTGATGGAAAAATGATTCGCCTTTTAAACAACCGCGATCCAAAGGAATTGCCTTGGACAGATTTAGGTGTTGAAGTTGTAATTGAAGCAACTGGTAAATTTAATTCAAAAGAAAAAGCAATTCTTCACGTTGAAGCTGGAGCGAAAAAAGTAATTTTAACAGCGCCTGGTAAAAATGAAGATGTAACAATTGTAGTTGGTGTGAACGAAGACCAATTAGATATTACAAAACATACTGTTATTTCAAATGCATCTTGTACAACAAACTGTTTAGCGCCTGTTGTGAAGGTGTTAGATGAGCAGTTTGGAATTGAAAACGGTTTAATGACGACAGTTCACGCTTATACAAATGACCAAAAAAATATTGATAACCCACATAAAGATTTAAGAAGAGCACGTGCTTGCGGACAATCAATCATTCCGACAACGACAGGTGCTGCGAAAGCGCTAGCAAAAGTTCTTCCACATTTAAACGGAAAACTTCATGGTATGGCACTTCGTGTACCAACACCAAACGTGTCTCTTGTTGATTTAGTAGTAGATGTAAAACGCGATGTGACAGTTGAAGCCATTAACGATGCATTCAAAACTGTTGCAAACGGTGCGTTAAAAGGTATTGTAGAATTCAGCGAAGAGCCTTTAGTATCTATCGACTTTAATACAAATACACACTCAGCTATTATTGATGGTTTATCTACAATGGTAATGGGTGATCGTAAAGTGAAAGTACTTGCTTGGTATGATAACGAGTGGGGCTACTCTCGTCGTGTTGTAGATCTTGTAACGTTAGTTGTTGAAGAGTTAGCGAAACAAGAAAATGTGCAACACATTTAAGTGAATAAGGGAGGAGAGGGCAAGGCAACATTTGCCCTCTTTTTTTAATTTTTTCTGAAAAGGAAAAAAATTATATAAGTATATTTAAAAAAGTGGACATACCACGAAGCGTTGTGATTACTGCATTTGTGAATCGTTTATTTTTTTTAGGGAAAAGTAAAGAGGAAAATATGACAGAAAATCGAAAAAACTGTTGTTGCAAAATGAAAATAAACAAAGTATACTAACACTCGTAAACTTAAGAGCTGAGGTACGTAGTCACTACTTAAAGGGTTAGGACCTCTCTGGACTAACTTTCCCCCGTGGTAGTGGAGCAAGCCAAATTGCAAATTAGTTTTCAATTCGAACAGTTAGAATAAATTTACAAGGGGGAACTGTAGAATGGATACTATGGATACGATGGGTCGTCACGTGATTGCTGAACTTTGGGATTGCGATTTCGACAAACTGAATGACATGCCGTATATTGAACAATTATTTGTGGATGCAGCACTAAAAGCTGGTGCTGAAGTGCGTGAGGTTGCTTTCCATAAATTTGCACCACAAGGTGTAAGTGGAGTAGTAATTATCTCGGAATCACATTTAACAATTCATAGCTTTCCGGAGCACGGTTACGCAAGTATTGATGTTTATACTTGTGGGGATCGTATTGATCCAAATGTTGCTGCAGAATATATTGCAGAAGGTTTAAACGCGAAAACGCGTGAGAGCATCGAGCTTCCTCGAGGAACTGGTAGCTTCGAAATTAAGCAGAGAGAAACAAAAGCTCTTTAAAAAAGAACATAATTGATTTAAAATGTAAAGAGGTGTATAATGCACCTCTTTTTTAGTTTATAAAAAAGGAAAAATATAACGTACTCGTTAGTTGAATAAATTGGATTCTTGCAAATGAGGTAGTGCTCTATATACCATCTTATTTTTAAGGATGAGATGATAAAGTGATGCGCTGAAACTTAAAGTGGTAAGAGAGTTAGAATGAGTTATATAATATTGTATATATATTTTAGGTGAAGTGAGTAGAGAAAAATAAAGAGTATAGTGTAAAGGAGTGAATGTATTGCGTTGTCCATCCTGTTCTCATAATGGTACAAGAGTGTTAGATTCGCGTCCGGTAGACGAGGGGCGCTCTATTCGAAGAAGGAGAGAGTGTGAAAGCTGCTTAAGTCGCTTTACGACCTTTGAAAGGGTAGAAGAGTCACCTCTTATCGTTGTAAAAAAAGAAGGCACACGAGAAGAGTTTAATAAAGAAAAGATTTTACGTGGTTTAATTAAAGCGTGTGAAAAAAGACCAGTATCTTTAAGACAATTAGAAGAAGTAACACAAAGCGTGGAACGTGAACTGCGTAATTTAGGTATATCAGAAGTGAAAAGTGATATGATTGGTGAAATTGTCATGGAAGAACTTCGCGATATTGATGATGTTGCTTACGTACGTTTTGCTTCTGTATATCGTCAATTTAAAGATTTAAATGTATTTATTGAAGAATTAAAAGATATACTGCAAAAAGAAAGAGAGTAGAAGTTGTATTTTATTCTCTTTACATACCGTAAGTAATAGGATAAGAGAGCTAGAAGCGCAAGCTAATAGCTCTTTTTCACTAAGAATTTATATAATGAAGATAGAACGAATGAAGTAGAGGATAGATTGGATGAGAGAAAGGAAAAGCAAGAATGGAAAAACAGTCATGGATGGAGCTATTGCCGATTGATCGTTATAAAGTAAGTGCGAAAGGGCTACTGCACAATTACGACCGAAAAGTGTTAACGATGTTGTATCAGCCGTTAATAGGTAGTAGAGCTTTTAGCTTATACATGACACTATGGGGAGAGCTAGAGCAAGATCGTGTATTTGGAAAAGAGAATACGCATCATTCCCTTATGGTGACTATGCAAATGCAACTTCCTGAAATATATGAGGAACGAGTAAAGTTAGAGGCAATTGGGCTATTGAAGGTATATATTAAGAAAGAAAAAGATATTCGAATGTTCATATATGAGTTGCAACCACCTTTATCTCCGAAGCAGTTTTTTGATGATATTGTTTTAAGTATCTTTTTATACAATCGATTGAGCCGGACAAAATATAATCAAGTAAAGCAATATTTCTTAGAAGAAGAATTTGATTTTGCTTCTTATGAAAATGTTACGCGTTCTTTCAATGATGTGTTTGGTTCGTTTAATCCAGGACAGCTTGAGCATGCGCAAGAAGACCTTCGTATTCCAAAAACGACAACTATGCCAAGTAACGAGAAGGGAGACGCTCCGAAAGTTTGGAATGATTTCTTTGATTTCTCTTTATTTGTAGATGGATTGTCCGCTCTTGTTCCTAAAAAGGCGATTACAGATCAAGTGAGAGACTGCGTTATAACACTTGCTTACGTGTATGGTGTAGATGTGTTATCGATGCAAAATATCGTTCTTGGTGCAGTGACAGAGATGCAAACAATTGATACGGAAAGGCTTAGAAAAGGAGCGCGCGATTGGTATCAATTTGAAAATGGTCAAGCATTACCGGTATTAAGTGAAAGAGTACAGCCTCATGCTGCACGTACGATGAAAGAGAAAGAGCCTTCATCGCAAGAGGAGATGTTAATAAAGCAGCTAGAGGAAATCTCGCCAAAACAACTATTGAAAGAGATTTCTGGTGGTGCAGAGGCAACGAAAGCGGACTTGCAGATCGTTGAAGATGTCATGATTAATCAAAAATTGACACCAGGAGTTGTGAATGTACTTATTTATTACGTTATGCTACGCTCAGATATGAAACTTGCGAAAACGTATGTCGAGAAGATTGCTGGGCATTGGGCACGTAAAAAGGTCGGTACAGTAGCGGACGCGATGGCGTTAGCGAAAGAAGAGAACCGTCAATATCAAGAGTGGGCTGAGACGAAGAAAAAAGGCCGTACGGCGAAGAAAACGGTGCGGAAAGAAATGGTGCCAGATTGGCTTAAGGAAGAAGAGCCGAAAGAACAAGAGAAAGAAACAGAGAAGAAAGATACAAGTGTAGAAAAAGATGCAAGTACGCTAGAAGATGAAAGAAAACGACTAGAAGAAGTGTTAAAAAAATATAAGCGTGATTAATAGAAGAGAATGAACGCTCTTTGAGGTGAGAAAATGGAGCATATTCAAAATTCATTTGCAAAATTAATGGAAAATGAAAACTTTAAAAATAGATATGAAGTACTAAAGGCAGAAGTAATGGCGCATCCGCGTGTGAAAGAATTTATAGACGAACATAAGGGTGAAGTAACGACTTCTATGATTGAGCGCAGTCTTGTGAAGTTATATGAATATATTGGACAAAGTGTAGGTTGCGTGGATTGTCCGGATTTAGGTTCATGTAAAAATATGCTACAAGGTTATGAGCCAAAGCTTGTTATTCAAGGGAAGATGATTGATATTCAATACGATCGCTGCGTTAGAAAAGTAGCGCATGACGAGAGAAAGAAATATGAAAAACTCGTTCAAAGTGTATATATGCCAACGGATATTTTGCAGGCAACTATGGAAAACTTAGACCCTTCTGATTTAAATGCACGTATCGATGCAATTGGTGCAGCGAATGAATTTTTAAGTACATATGAACCAGGTCAAAAAGCACAAGGTTTATATTTGTACGGTAAATTTGGTGTAGGAAAAACGTACCTTTTAGGAGCAATAGCGAACGAGCTTGCTCGAAAGAAAATAAGTTCGATGCTCGTATACTTCCCGGAATTTTTACGTGAAATTAAAAGTTCAATTCAAGATAATTCGATTGGTGAAAAGATTGATGCGGTTAAACGCGTACAAGTTTTAATGTTAGACGATATCGGGGCAGAAGCGATGTCAAGCTTTGTGCGTGACGATGTGCTTGGTGCAATCTTGCAATTCCGTATGTTAGAAAACTTACCGACGTTCTTTACGTCTAATTTTGATTTTAAACAACTGGAACACCATTTAACGTATACGCAGCGTGGTGAGGCTGAAGAAATGAAAGCAGCACGTATTATGGAGAGAATTAAATATTTAGCGAAACCAATTCCAATTGGTGGGAAAAACCGTCGTCATAAGTAAAAGAGTAAGCTTCTCAGCTTGCTCTTTTTTTGTATTATAGTGATATTTTCTTTTCGAATATGAGATCGAAATATTCAGGTTGTCCAGAACTGCCAAACGTAGGGGCAACAATCTGTACGAACCTCCAGCCATCTCTAGCATGTTCTTGAATAATTTCTTGGTAGTCTTCAGCTGGTTTTGAGCGAGTGAACCCCCAATGTAATTCGACTTTTACGAATTTATATTCAAACATTCAGATACCCCCTTTTATTGATAAGTAAAGTATACAATAAAAATTCATAGTAGCTTGTATCATTTTTTTCTCCCTCCCTTAATATATATAAAATTAGCAAGCCATATTGAGTGGATTTTCTAACGATAGGAAATGTGATTCTACTAAGAGTGAAATTCACGCGGGACGGACTCTTATAGGATTTGTAACGTATAGATACAGTCCTTTAGAGCGGGGATAAAAGGGGGGACAAAAGTGATTGAAATTTGCTTCGAAGAAAAAAATGATGCTATGCACGTATATAGACAATTGCTGAAAAGAGCGGAAGTGTTATATAAGGAAACGAGTGTGTATTTACAGGAACAAAAAGTGGTGATTCACATACCAGTACGTGAATCGAATTATATTGAAAAAATCTTATTGCCAGTAATGGTGTATTTCATTGTGAATGTGAAACAAAATGAGTGGATTTATACGATTTTAAAAGAAAAGTTTTTTTATGAAGAACAAGAAGAGTGTCATCAAATATTGCACATGGCACATGAGATTTTAAAGGGAAGAAGAAAAGGTGTAGCTCAGGATTTAACGCGTAACGCATTTGAGTCATATATTAAGTCTTCTTTAAATAATTGGCTTTGTGATCCGCTCTCATTCTCGTTTTCATCATATATCCGTTTTCGTCTTCGTACATATAGGGAAATGGTGGCTAAACTTGCGGAAGTGGCAATTGATGAATATAAGATGGAGCAAGAATACCAAATGTTCATTGAGACGCTTCGGCAACAAGTAAGTAGCCGTAAATCACGTTTGTCTTGCGTGCATCTTATTTTTGATGAAAGCTTTATCTTTTATGATGATAAAGGTAGACGTTTAAAACAGGAGAAGTTGGTCCAATATATAGATGAGGAATTATTAAAGCAAAATGATGTATATATTGATACGAAAGTAATTGCGCCGCTTCTTTCTATTTCGCCTAAAAAGATTTATTTATATACGAAAGAACAAGACCATAATATGATTATTACTTTGCGAAATGTGTTCCAAGAACGGGTCCAATTACATGGATTACATGATTTTGAGCGCAATGTGAAAAATTTAAAAAATAAAGGTAACGCCCTTGATTTTCTAAGTTTTTGAGCATATAATTACCTACATAAATGAAATATATTGAAATGTCATGATGAGGACATGAGTAGTTTTCTACGATTTTCAGAGAGGGAAGCCTTAGGGTGTGAGCTTCCTAGTACGGGATTATTACTTACCACCTCTAAACTTTAGCAGTGAACGGTTTTTCTAGTAATTGCTAACGGACAACACCGTTATGTTGAACTTGAGCAATTAACAATTATGTTAATTGGAACAAGGGTGGAACCACGAATTCAACACTCGTCCCTTTTTACGGGATGAGTGTTTTTTATTTTGAGAAAAAGAGGAGTGACCAGTGATGGCAGATGTAGTTAAAATTACTTTCCCTGATGGAGCTGTGAAGGAGTTTCCAAAAGGCGTAACAACTGAAGAAATCGCAGCTTCTATTAGCCCAGGCTTAAAGAAAAAAGCTGTAGCTGGAAAATTAAACGATGAGATGATCGATCTTGTTACACCAATCGAAGAAGATGGTGCAGTTTCTATCATTACATTAGATTCTGAAGATGGCCTATATATTTTACGCCATTCAACAGCCCACCTTTTAGCACAAGCGTTAAAACGTTTATATAAAGATGTTAAGGTTGAGCTTGGCATTGGTCCAGTAATTGAAAATGGCTTCTACTACGATATTGATATGGAAGAAGCAATTACAGTTGAAGACTTCAAGAAAATCGAAAAAGAAATGCAAAAAATCGTGAACGAGAACTTAGAAATCGTTCGTCATGAAGTACCACGTGCAGAAGCAATTCGTCGCTTTGAAGAAATCGGCGATGAGTTAAAATTAGATTTAATTAACGATCTTCCAGAAGATGCAGTTATTTCAATCTATGAGCAAGGCGAATTTTTCGACCTTTGTCGTGGTGTTCACCTTCCATCTACAGGGAAAATTAAAGTGTTTAAATTATTAAGCGTTGCAGGTGCTTACTGGCGCGGCGATAGCAATAATAAAATGCTACAACGTATTTACGGTACTGCATTCGTTAAGAAAGCAGAATTAGATGAGCACTTACGTATGCTTGAAGAAGCGAAAGAGCGCGATCACCGTAAATTAGGTAAAGAATTAAAACTATTTACTAATAGCCAAAAAGTAGGACAAGGTTTACCACTTTGGTTACCAAAAGGTGCAACAATCCGCCGCATTATCGAGCGTTACATCGTTGATAAAGAAGCAAGCTTAGGCTATGATCACGTATATACTCCAGTACTAGGGAGCAGAGAGCTTTATGAAACTTCTGGTCACTGGAACCACTACCGTGATGGCATGTTCCCATCAATGGAAATGGATAACGAAGAATTAGTTCTTCGTCCAATGAACTGTCCTCATCATATGATGGTTTATAAAAATGATATTCACAGCTACCGTGAATTACCAATCCGTATTGCAGAACTTGGAACAATGCACCGTTATGAAATGTCAGGTGCGTTATCTGGATTACAACGTGTACGCGGAATGACTTTAAACGATGCGCACATTTTCGTTCGTCCAGATCAAATTAAAGAAGAGTTAAAACGTGTTGTAAACTTAACTCTAGAAGTGTACAAAGATTTCGGTTTAGAGAACTACTCATTCCGTCTATCTTACCGCGACCCAGCAGATACTAAAAAGTATTATGCGGATGATGAGATGTGGGAAAAAGCACAAGGTATGTTAAAAGAAGCTATGGATGAAATGGGTCTTGATTACTATGAAGCTGAAGGTGAAGCGGCATTCTACGGTCCAAAACTTGATGTTCAAGTTCGTACTGCTCTTGGAAAAGACGAAACACTTTCAACTGTACAATTAGACTTCTTACTTCCAGAACGCTTTGAATTATCATACGTTGGCGAAGACGGTAAACAACATCGTCCAGTTGTAATTCACCGTGGTGTTGTATCAACTATGGAACGTTTTGTAGCCTTCTTAATTGAAGAATACAAAGGTGCATTCCCAACATGGTTAGCTCCAGTTCAAGTACAAGTAATTCCAGTTTCTCCGCAAGTACATTTAGACTATGCGAAGAAAGTACAAGACGAATTGCGTCGTGCTGGTATCCGTGTTGAATTAGACACTCGTGAAGAGAAGATCGGTTACAAAATCCGTGAAGCACAAATGCAAAAAATTCCGTACATGCTTGTAGTAGGTGACAATGAAGTAACTGAAAACGGCGTAAACGTACGTAAATATGGTGAACAAAAATCAGAAACAATCGCATTAGATGCTTTTGTTGACATGATTAAAGTAGAAGGAAAACGATAAGAAAAAGCCGCGGTATACCGCGGCTTTTTTATGTAATATACTCGAGAGAAATTAGAAAAAATAACCATGTGACACTTATCATAAAAAAGTATTGCAAGTATGTTAGTTGTTTGTTACAATATTTCTTGTTGTTAGTAAAACACATCGCGTCTTCTTGACAGACGTCATGTCCTATGATAAACTCATCAAGGATAATAGAATATTGTTTTGTGGAACAAGTAGAAGCACCCGCTTCTCACCTGATGGACGCATTCGCAGTTAACAGGTAAATGTATTTCTTACTTAAGATTTTACAAGTGTGGGTGTCGTATGCCCGCACTTTTTTTGTTCGGGTTCTATGACTACAAAATATGTTCTGAGAAAACCTTGGAGGTGGCTTACTATTAGCAAGGATATGATGATTAACGAGCAAATTCGTGCACGTGAAGTACGTTTAGTTGGCGCAAATGGCGATCAACTTGGAATCAAGTCTCGTAATGACGCTTTAGACTTAGCTGCAAATCTTAATCTTGATTTAGTATTAGTTGCTCCAAATGCGAAACCGCCAGTATGCCGCATTATGGACTACGGTAAATTCCGCTTTGAGCAACAGAAGAAAGAAAAAGAGCAGCGCAAAAATCAAAAAGTAATTAGCATGAAAGAAGTTCGTTTAAGTCCAACAATTGATGAACACGACTTTAACACAAAACTTCGTAATGCTATCAAGTTTTTAGAGAAAGGCGACAAGGTTAAAGCGTCAATTCGCTTTAAAGGACGTGCCATTACTCATAAAGAAATCGGTCAACGTGTTTTAGATCGCTTCTCAGAAGCTTGTGCTGAAGTTAGTACAGTTGAATCTAAGCCTAAAATGGAAGGACGCAGTATGTTCTTAGTTTTAGCACCGAAAAACGATAAGTAATAGATAGAGGAGGAAATACCTATGCCTAAACAAAAAACTCATCGCGGCGCTGCAAAGCGTTTCAAAAAGACTGGATCAGGTAAACTGAAACGTTCTCACGCTTACACAAGCCATTTATTCGCTAACAAATCTACAAAAGCTAAACGTAAACTACGTAAAGCTGGTGTAGTAAGCGCTGGTGACTTCAAACGCATTCGTCAAATGCTTGACAACTTAAAATAAGTTCGGCTGATATATAGAACAATTAGGAGGTAATATTATGCCAAGAGTAAAAGGTGGTACAGTTACTCGTCAACGTCGTAAAAAAGTAATTAAATTAGCAAAAGGTTACTACGGTTCAAAAAATACATTATTCAAGGTTGCTAACCAACAGGTTATGAAATCTCTAATGTATGCATTCCGTGACCGCCGTCAAAAGAAACGTGACTTCCGTAAATTATGGATTACACGTATCAACGCAGCAGCTCGTATGAATGGTCTTTCTTACAGCCGCTTAATGCACGGTCTTAAAAATGCTGGCATCGAAGTTAACCGCAAGATGCTTGCTGACTTAGCTGTTCATGACGAAAAAGCTTTCGCTGAATTAGCAACAGTTGCAAAAAACAACATTAACTAATTAATTAGTTAAAACCTTAGAAGAATTTTCTTCTAAGGTTTTTTATTTGTATTCAAAGAGAAGTTAGAAGTGAAAAGAAATTCTAAAGATTAACGACTATGTCATTATCAATATGACAAAATCAATATAAAAGTTATAGCAGTATAGAAGAATATACATATGAAGTCAGGAGAATACTCCTGGCTTTTTTTAATTCTGCTCTTTTGGAAAGAAGAGTATCTTTCCTAGCCGAAACGACACTGCTATAATGGAAAGATGATATGGAACTTTCATCAGATGAACAATTTAAGAGCGATGACTGAAACGTATTTGTAAATTAAGGACAAGCTATTTTATAAAGAGGTAGATAGCTGACTTATTCATAAGAACTGAAACATAATAATGAACTTTGAGATGAAACAACATTGTTGCGAAAAATGCGATGTTGGAGGAGGACAATAGAATGGACTTACTACAACTATTTAAATTACAAAAAGAATTAGATGACCGTATTGCAAAAGAACATGACTTACAACCGAAAAAATTGTTAAAAGAAAAAATGTTAGCTCTTCTTGTAGAAATTGGAGAACTTGCAAATGAAACACGTTGTTTTAAATATTGGAGCAACAAACCAGCTTCGGAACGTGAAGTAATATTAGAAGAGTACGTAGATGGTTTGCATTTTATTTTATCAATCGGAATTGATTTAGGTATTGATAAAAACTTCCTATTCTATAAATGTGCACAAACGAATAAAACACAAGTGGAAATTTTCTTAGACACATATGCGAAAGTAATTCGTTTTACAGATCAACCATCTATTACAAACTATATTGAATTATTTACGAGCTATCTTCGACTTGGACAAGCACTTGAATTTGAGCAAGAAGAGATTGAAAAAGCATATTTAGATAAAAATGAAGTAAATCATCAGCGTCAAACACAAGGATACTAATTTAATTTTTGAATATTTCAATTTAATTATTGTATAATAAATTGACTGAAGAAAAAGGAGGGTGTTGGCAATGACAAAATTAGACGCGACATTGACAATGCTAAAAGAATTAACAGATGCACGTGGTATTGCCGGTAACGAGCGTGAACCACGTGAAGTAATGAAGAAATATATCGAGCCGTTTGCGGACGAACTTTCTACTGATAATTTAGGGAGTTTAGTTGCGAAAAAAGTAGGGGAAGAAAACGGTCCGAAAATTATGGTTGCAGGTCATTTAGATGAAGTTGGATTTATGATTACACAAATCGATGACAAAGGTTTCCTTCGCTTCCAAACGGTTGGTGGCTGGTGGTCACAAGTTATGCTTGCGCAGCGCGTGACGATTGTAACGCGTAAAGGAGATGTAACAGGTGTAATTGGTTCAAAACCACCGCACATTTTACCTCCAGAAGCTCGTAAAAAGCCAGTTGAAATTAAAGACATGTTCATCGATATCGGTGCTTCTAGCCAAGAAGAAGCGATGGAGTGGGGCGTACGACCAGGAGATCAAGTTGTACCTTACTTTGAATTCCAAGTGATGAAGAATGAAAAAATGTTACTTGCAAAAGCATGGGATAACCGAATCGGTTGTGCAATTGCAATTGACGTATTAAAACAATTAAAAGATGAAAAGCATCCAAACGTTGTATACGGCGTTGGAACTGTACAAGAAGAAGTTGGTCTTCGTGGCGCAAAAACATCTGCGAATTATATTAAACCAGATATCGCGTTCGCAGTAGATGTTGGTATCGCTGGAGATACACCGGGTGTAACGTCAAAAGAAGCGCAAAGTAAAATGGGCGATGGACCACAAATCATTTTATATGATGCTTCTGTTATTGGACATACAGGTTTACGTGATTTCGTAGTTGATGTTGCTGATGAATTACAAATCCCGTATCAATATGATTCAGTAGCGGGCGGAGGAACGGATGCGGGTGCGATTCACATTGCTGTAAATGGTATTCCTTCTATGGCAATTACAATTGCAACGCGCTATATCCATTCTCATGCGGCAATGTTACACCGTGATGATTATGAAAATGCAGTAAAGTTAATTGTAGAAGTTATTAAACGTCTTGATAAAGAGGCTGTACATAACATTACATTTAATTAATAGAAAAAGCGAAGGAGATTCTCCTTCGCTTTTTTATGTTTTAAAAAGGCCGTTCTAATCCTGCTGCAGTATGAGCGCCTAAAATAATTAAACGAGTTAATTGCATCGCCATAAAATGCGGAGTATATATCATTCCTCTTTTTAACCATGACATAATCATTCCGATGTGAGCCCCTGTCACATAACTAATCAAAATATCACGAGGAACCATAAGATCTTCATCATCTGGTTGTGAAATAGACAAGCTTAATGTTAAATGCACTTGTATTGTTTTCATCATTTTATAAGAGTAGTTTCCGGCAGCTTTATCCCCAAGCATAACGTTATAAAAGTTTACATTTTCTGCGATATGTTCGAATAAAGCCAAAAATGTAGGGTGAGGTGAATCAAATGTAAGTTGAAAATCTTCTTTATTTCTATTTTTCGGTTTAATTACTTCTGCTAGCTTCTCTAACATTTCTTCAATACTTTTGTCTAATAGGTCATATTTATCATGGTAATGGCTATAAAATGTAGCTCGATTTACAGGAGCGCGTTCTGCGATATGTTGCACAGTTACATTTTCAAAGCCTTTTTCGCCTACTAAAGCGACAAAAGCATCCTGAATGAGTTGTCTCGTTCGCTTTACACGTGGATCATTTGTATTTTTAATAGACATTTTTCTTCTCCTCGTTTAATTTTCTATACTTAAACAACATATTGGTATTATATTGTTGTTTAAGCAACATTTCATACGTAAATTGTCGGTTGTAGATTCAAAATAATTATTTATAATTATAAACGATAGTCCTTCAGAAATCAGCACCGCTCGCAGGTAGATAAATTTCGATTTACGCTGCAGATGGTGTGATTTTTTTGTTAAAAGGTTAATATAATTAACAATTAAACAATCTAAACAATAAGGACATAAATAGTTTAGAAAAAAATTATATGCGATATAAGGAGAGGAATGCAATGAATCAGTTTCGAAGAATGGTAATTATCAACATTATCACATTAATTGTACTAGTTGGCGGCGGTATTGGCGGTTATTACTATTACAACCAAACGGAAAATTACTTAAAAACAGACAATGCAAAGATTGATGGGAAGGTAATTCCGGTTGCTTCACCAGTAGCAGGTAAACTAACTGACTGGAAAGCTGAAGTAGGAAAAAATTATAATGAGAACGATAAACTAGGTACTGTTACTGTAGCGGCAGCTAATGGAGAACAAACAGTAGATGTAACAATTCCACAAAATGCAACGGTTGTACAATCAAACGCAACAACAAATGCTTTCGTTGGAGCTGGTAGCCCGATTGCTTACGCATTCGATATGAACAATTTATGGGTAACAGCAAACATTGAAGAAACAGATGTTGATGATGTTCAAAAAGGTCAAGATGTAGATGTGTATGTAGATGCATACCCAGATACAACGTTAACAGGAAAAGTAGAACAAGTTGGCTTAACAACAGCGAATACATTCTCTATGTTGCCATCAAGCAACGCAACAGCGAACTATACGAAAGTAACACAAGTAGTACCAGTTAAAATTTCTTTAGATCATAGCAAATCAGTAAATATTGTTCCTGGCATGAATGTGACAGTTCGTATTCATAAGTAAGGGGGAGATGAGATGTCCTCAATTGTAATTGCAGGATATGCACTATTTTGTATAATCGTCTTCTTCCTTGTAAATCGTCTTTTACGAAAGAAAAAAACGAAAATGGGAGAAGAACAAGTCCCAGCCGTAAGTAAAATAGAAATAAGTAAAGTTGAAACAGAAGAGAAAGAAATTGAACAAAAGCAAGAATCGGAAATTTCTAATGTAGTTGAGTTAGAAACAGGAAAGCAAGAAGAAGTAAAACAAGAAAAAGAAGTGCCGAAAAAACAAATGTCTACGCCTGTAGAGAATGTGAACGTAAAAGCAGTTGTAGCTGTATTAATTCTCGGCATGTTCGTTTCTATTTTAAACCAAACAATTATTAACGTTGCATTACCTCCGTTAATGAATGAATTTAACGTATCAACTTCAACAGCACAATGGTTAATTACAGGCTTCATGCTTGTAAATGGTATTTTAGTACCGATTAGTGCATTTTTAGTTTCACGATTTACGTATCGTAAATTATTCGTAGCAGCAATGTTATTCTTCACGGTAGGATCTATCATTTGTGCTACTTCCGGAAACTTTACGATGATGATGACGGGCCGCGTAATTCAAGCAGTTGGTGCGGGTATTTTAATGCCGGTTGGTATGAATATCTTTATGACATTGTTCCCGCCTCATAAGCGCGGAGCAGCGATGGGGTTACTAGGTGTAGCGATGATTTTAGCTCCAGCTATCGGACCGACTGTAACAGGTTGGGTAATTGAAAATTACAGCTGGAACTTAATGTTCTATGCGATGTTTATTATCGGTTTAATTATTACGTTCCTATCTTTAAAATTCTTTACACTAGCTCAGCCAGTGTCTAAAACAAAATTAGATGTATTTGGTGTTGTTAGTTCAAGTATTGGGCTAGGAAGCTTGCTGTACGGATTTAGTGAGGCTGGAAATAATAGTTGGACTAGTGCAGAAGTTGTTATTTCACTTATCATTGGTGTAATTGGTTTAGCGTTATTTATTTGGAGAGAGTTAACAACGGACAATAAAATGCTTGATTTACAAGTATTTAAATATCCAGTATTTACTTTCACTTTAGTAATTAACGCAATCGTTACGATGGCATTATTCGGAGGTATGTTATTGCTTCCAGTATATCTGCAAAACATTCGTGGCTTTACGCCAATTGAATCTGGTTTACTACTTCTTCCAGGATCATTAATTATGGGGATCATGGGACCAGTAGCGGGTAAATTATTCGATAAATATGGCATTCGTCCATTAGCGATAATTGGATTGGCAATTACGACGTATGCGACATATGAATTTACAAAATTATCGATGGATACACCGTATAGCGTTATTATGACGGATTATATTATACGTTCAATTGGTATGTCATTCATTATGATGCCAATTATGACGGCTGGTATGAACGCGCTGCCGATGAAATTAATTTCTCACGGTACAGCAACGCAAAATACGTCAAGACAAGTAGCGGGTTCAATCGGAACAGCGATTTTAATTACACTTATGACGCAACAAACGACTGCTCACGTAGCAGATTACGGCAACATGTTAACAACATCAAACCCAATTTTAGTTGATAAAATACATGGCATGGGGCAAAGTTTAGCGGCCTTAGCTGGATCAGCTCAAGCAGGAGACGCGATGAGCACACAACTATTATATGGACAAATTTCAAAGCTATCTGCAATTAACGGTATTAACGATGCCTTCTTAATCGCAACGATACTAGCAGGTATCGCTTGGGTGTTATCGTTCTTCTTACCATCAGGCAATAAACCAAATAGAAAAGCAGGGAATTAATTTCCCTGCTTTTTTTGTCTTTTTAAAGAGTAAGATATAAAAGGTAATAACCACTTACAGAGCATAATCCTGTTATAAATAAAATCGTCCCCATAGAACGAATACTCGATATGTGTCTTCCGTTTACTATAGCTAATAGTCCAGCTAAAGAGAAGAGACCCCAATATAAAGTTCCTGAAATTGGAATCATCCCCTCTAAGTCTATTCCATAACCTATACAAATGATAGGAACAACGATAAGAGATATGCTAATTAAACCAGCTATAATAGTAAATGATTTACGACATTTCATACCAGCAATAATTAAAAAAATGCCGACGATGAATTCGCATAACATTAAAGTAAAAGCTAAAATCATCCAAATTAATATTCCGAACATTTCTGTATTACCTCCGATTTGTGGGTTTCGAAAAAAGTTATATAGAATCAATCACCTACAGACATGAGTACCCAGAAGATAACCCCTAATATTCCAATGGTAAAAATAATGAACCCCATATTACGTATACTTTTAATTTTTGCTTGGAATCCACTTATCCCTGCTAATAATCCAGTTAAAGAAAATAGGGTCCAGTAAAGAGCAGTTGGAATGGGGAAGATTGTATCCATATTAATTCCTATACTTAAAAAAACAAAAGGTAGTGTGACAAAGGATAGGCTAAGTAGCCCCATTAAACCAACGAGTAATTTCCGATATTTAATTCCTGTTACTATTAAAAAAATACCACCAGCAATCCCGCATAGTAAGAGAAGTGGCGTGAAAAGCATCCAAATAACACTAAACATATGTAAACTCCTTTATATGAATTAAGTTATATTTTACTACATGAAGTTTATTTTGGATAATATTAATAAATATGTATAAATTGATGGAAATGAGAAGTGATCATACGAATTAATAAAAGAGGTATCGTGAGGATACCTCTTTCTAATTCAAGAATGCCAACATATTATTCATAATATGAAATAACATAGCTGGAATAATGGATTTTGTTTTTTTACATAAAATAGCCATTAATAATCCCATGAAGAAAGTAATGACCATTACGCCAAGTGAGTATGTATGAGCGATACCGAAGAAGAAGCTTGTTATAATCGCTGCAATCCAAAATGGAAAGCGTTCTGAGAAAAAGCGAAGTATAAAGCCACGGAAAATAAGCTCTTCAAAAATTGGTGTGAGTATTGCAAAGCCGAGAAGTAATAATATTTGATACTGCTTAAAGACATCTAAGTTTAGTGCGGAAGATTGCTGCTTTGTAGCGTCTTGGAACACATAATTTAACAAGATGTAATTGAGTAAAATGTTTATAGCGAAGAAAAGAAGTAAGTATACGTATGTACGCCATTCTCTCAGTGCTTTAAAGTTAAATGATTGTAGTAGTAATTTTTTTGCGGGTTCGAATTTAAAAATGAAGAATAACAACACGGCTAGCTGTAATACAATACTTGCAGTATTTACGATAGATTCATACAGGGCAATTTGTTTTTTATCTGTAAGACCGGCTGTATAAATTGTTAAGGGCATTGCGAGGAACACAGTAATAAGTCCGGTTCCGAAAAAAGCGAATACAACGGAGCTAATAAATTGTCCCCATGACATAGAGTATTTCTGTTCATTAGAAAGTTGTGTAGCGGGTTGCATATGTAGAATCACCTCTTTATATTTGTATATTTAATTATAAGGCATTTTGTTTTCAGGCGTAATATTTAAATATTACATAAAAAGGTGTATTTTCCATAAAATAATAAAAGAGGTATCACCCTGTAGTGATGCCTCTTTCTCATTGATAACTATGTTCTGTCTTGTTATTCAATTTTGCTTGCTCTATTTGCAATTCACGCTCTACCAATCGATCTAATTGCTGAATTGCTTTAAGTGCTTTTTCATAAGAAATTGTTCGATAATGATGCGCTCCGCCCGGTTCTTCATCTGCTTCGTCTGCCCATTTAATAATATTTTGAAGAGATGTTCTTTCAATTTCTTGTTCCACTAAGAAAGAATCTGTATGAAGAAGAATTGCAATAGAAATTTCTTTTGCTAGTTTTGGATGTTCTCCTAATCTAATAAGTAATTTATGTGCTCTTTCAGCACCTTTAATTGCATGGATATCATTCTTTTTATATAAGTCATAATCCCATTCGCCGCCTGTGTACCACGTATGATGTCCGATATCATGAAGGAAGCCAGCTTTTGTGGCAGCATCGACTGAGGCGTGATGCTTTTTGGCTAGGTGAAACGCATGGTAAGCGACAGCAATCGCGTGGACCATTCCAGAACGGTTTACGTATTTTTGTGTAATGTGGTGTTTAAAAATTTGTTCAAGCGTAATACGGTGCATAAAACATTCACTCCTTTTATCTTATGGTGTATATGAAGAAAAATCGATCGGTTTAAATGTATTTTGAACATTGTACTCCATCATAGTTCGTTAGTAAAGTAGAAATGTTTAGGAGAAGAAAAAAAATTTCTGCAAAAAAATCACCTTAGCTTATGCAAAGGTGATTTTCAAATTGCTTATTTTTTTAATCCTTGCTCTAGTGTTTCTAACATTTCGTGCTTTTCATTTTCATCAGCGTTTTTCCAAATGACTTCAAATAAAACGCCAAGACCTGGAAGCATTTTTTCTTCACCGCTTTGAATTGCATCGACGATTGTTTCTTGTAATTGATCTTGTGAATTTCCAGATACATTCGCTAATACAGCACCGCGTAAATTAAAACTCATTGCTTTCACCTCTTCTTCAGAATTGAAACTGACGTTAGTTTTTGTTCTTTTTTATGTAAATATGTATGAAAAATAGGCTATAATGATAAGACAAGAAGAGAGGGAAATACATATTATGAAAAACATTGATTCAGTACAAAATCCGCGTGTAAAGCAGTGGAAAAAGCTGCAAACGAAAAAAGAACGCGATAAAAAAGGTTTATTTTTTGTAGAAGGATTCCACTTAGTCGAGGAAGCTTTGAAGGCAGGAATTGTAACAGAACTTATCGTTTCAGATCAGACAGACCTTCCGAAAGATTGGACAGTTAATGATGTGGAAATGTATATTGTACCTGAGGCGATTGTCAAAATACTTCGTGAAACAGAAACGACACAAGGTGTATTTGCTGTTTGTGAGAAGCATGAGAAAGAAGTAGCTCTTACTGATGGGAAATTCCTTTTATTAGATGGCCTGCAAGACCCAGGTAATTTAGGAACAATTATTCGTACAGCTGATGCAGCTGGTATTCACGCCGTTGTGCTTGGAGAAGGTTGTGTTGATGTTTACAATAGTAAAGTACTCCGCTCTACACAAGGCTCTATTTTCCACTTACCAATTGTAAAAGGGAACTTAGAAGAATGGGTAGACAAGTTAAAAGAAAACAACGTTCCTGTATATGGAACAGCTCTTGAAAATGGAGTTCCGTATGGTGAAGTAACGCCGGCTGGCAGTTTTGCATTAATTGTAGGAAATGAAGGAAATGGCGTACGCCAAGAAATTCTTGCAAAAACGGATCAAAACTTGTATATTCCGATTTACGGCGGGGCAGAATCATTAAATGTTGCGGTTGCAGCAGGGATTTTAACGTATTATTTGCAAAGCCCGGTTGCGAACAAATAAAAAACTTCTTATAATAAGTTGAAGTACATTATATTAAAAGTTAAATAACGAAAAACGTTGATAGAGAAGAGTAACTTACAAAATCGCCATATAGGGAGAGAGTGCCGTAGACTGAAAGCATTCTTATGGTAGACGGAAGTGAATTCACCTCTGGAGTTGACGCCAGGACCATGTATATGTAAAGGCGTTCCGGTCAGAATTGATCGTTATAACTAATGAGTGGGCAGACTTGTTCTGTCAATTTAGGGTGGTACCGCGAATTTACCTCGTCCCTTTTTGGGAGCGAGGTTTTTTTATTTTTAAAATTAGGAGGGTTCCAAAATGGAAGCACGTTTAAAAGAGCTAAAGCAAAAAGCGTTAGAGCTTATTGAAGAAGCGAAAGAGCTAAAGGGCTTAAACGACGTACGCGTAGCGTATTTAGGAAAAAAAGGCCCAATTACAGAAGTATTACGCGGCATGGGAAAATTGTCAGCAGAAGAGCGTCCACGTATGGGAGCATTAGTAAATGAAGTGCGTGAAGCGATTCAAACGCGTTTAGATGACAAAATTAGTAACTTAGAAAAAGCAGTAATCGAAGCGAAATTAGCTACTGAAACAATCGATGTTACACTGCCAGGTCGTCCTGTTGAAACAGGTTGTCACCATCCGTTAACAGCTGTTGTTGAGCAAATTGAAGATGTATTCATCGGTATGGGTTATGAAGTAGCTGAAGGAACAGAAGTAGAAAAAGACTACTACAACTTCGAAGCACTAAACTTACCGAAAGATCACCCAGCGCGTGATATGCAAGATACATTCTACATTACAGAAGAAACGTTACTACGTACACATACATCTTCTGTGCAAGCACGTACGATGGAAAATAATAAAGAAAAAGGCCCAATCAAAATTATTTGTCCTGGTAAAGTGTATCGCCGTGATGACGACGATGCGACGCATTCACATCAGTTCATGCAAATTGAAGGTCTTGTAATTGATAAAAACATTCGTATGAGTGACTTAAAAGGTACACTGCAAGTATTCGTGAAAAAGATGTTCGGTGAAGATCGTGAAATCCGTCTTCGTCCAAGTTTCTTCCCATTCACAGAGCCATCTGTAGAGATGGATATTTCTTGTATGATGTGTCATGGCAAAGGTTGCGGCACTTGTAAAGGAACTGGCTGGATTGAAATTCTAGGCGCAGGTATGGTTCACCCGAACGTACTTGAAATGGCTGGTTATGATTCAAAAGAATATCAAGGTTTCGCATTCGGTATGGGCGCAGAGCGTATCGCAATGTTGAAATACGGAGTAGATGACATTCGTCATTTCTATACAAATGATGTACGTTTCTTACAACAATTCAAACGAGCGTAAGGGAAGGAGAGGATAAATATGTTCGTATCATATCGTTGGTTACAAGAGTATGTAGATATTAAAGATGTAACAGCACAAGAACTAGCAGACAAAATCACGAAAAGTGGTATTGAAGTAGAAGGCGTTGAAGTATTAAATAAAGGTGTAAAAGGTGTTGTAGTTGGTCACGTATTAGAATGTGAAAAACACCCAGAAGCTGATAAATTAAGCAAATGCTTAATCGATATCGGTGAAGAAGAGCCAGTTCAAATTATTTGTGGAGCTGCTAACATTGCAAAAGGTTTAAAAGTACCAGTTGCAAAAGTTGGTGCTGTACTTCCTGGTAACTTCAAAATTAAAAAAGCAAAACTACGTGGTGAAGCTTCTCACGGTATGGTTTGTGCTCTTCAAGAGCTTGGCATTGATGGAAAGTTAGTTTCAAAAGAATATGCAGATGGTATCTTCATCTTCCCAAGTGACGCTGAAGTTGGTGCAGATGCACTTGAAATTTTAAACTTACACGATGAAGTACTTGAGCTTGGTTTAACACCAAACCGTGCAGATTGCCTAAACATGTTAGGTGTTGCATATGAAGTAGCTGCTATTTATGGCCGCGAAGTAAAACTTCCAGCTATCGACTTACAAGAAACAGCAGAAAAAACTTCTGATTATATTTCTGTAAGTGTAGAAGCGAAAGAAGAAAACCCGTTATACATTGCAAAAATGGTTAAAAACGTAAAGATTGGTCCATCACCAATGTGGATGCAAACTCGTCTTATGGCAGCTGGCATTCGTCCAATTAGCAACGTAGTTGATATTACAAACTACATTTTAATGGAATACGGTCAACCGTTACATGCATTCGATTACGATAAATTAGGTTCAAAAGAAATCGTTGTTCGTCTTGCAAAAGAAGGCGAAAAAATTGAAACGTTAGATGATCAAGAGCGTACATTACAAAGCCACCATCTTGTAATTACAAACGGCACGAAAGCTTTAGCTGTTGCTGGTGTAATGGGCGGGGCGGATTCTGAAGTTACAAATGAGACAGTAAACGTTCTAATTGAGTCTGCATACTTTGCAGGTCAAACAGTACGTCGTACATCAAAAGACTTAGGTCTTCGTAGTGAATCAAGTGCACGTTTCGAAAAAGGAATCGATCCAACACGTACATTTGAAGCAATTCAACACGCAGCTGCTTTAATGGCGAAATATGCTGGCGGTGAAGCACTTGAAGGTGTAGTAGAAGCTGACAACTTACAAGTACAAGAGCGTACAGTATCTGTTACTGCTGAAAAAGTAAACCGTGTATTAGGTACAAATATTTCTGCGAGTGAAATGGGTACAATGTTCACAAACTTGAAATTCCCATTTACAGAAGTAGAAGGAACATTCCATGTAAATGTACCAGCACGTCGTCCTGATATTACAATTTCAGAAGACTTAGTAGAAGAAGTGGGCCGTCTATACGGTTATGACCACATTCCAGTTACATTACCTTCTGGAACGATGACTCGTGGTAAATTAACATCAGCACAAACGAAACGTCGTAAAGTACGCCGCTTCTTAGAGGGTGCTGGTTTATATGAAGCAATTACGTATTCATTAACAAGCGCTGACAAAGCGAAACAATATATGGTTGAGCCAAACGAAAAGGCGCCTGTAGGTCTTGCACTTCCAATGAGTGAAGAACGTAGCCAACTTCGTTTAAGCTTAGTACCGCAATTACTAGAAGCAGTTTCATACAATGTCGCTCGTAAAAACGACAGCGTTGCTTTATACGAAGTAGGTTCTATCTTCTTACCGACAGAAGAAGGAGAACTTCCGAAAGAAGAACAACATCTTGCAGGTGTTATGACAGGTCTTGCTCTTCACCATGCATGGCAAGGTGAGAAGAAAGTAGTAGACTTCTTCGTTGTGAAAGGTGTACTAGAAGGACTATTCGACGTGCTTGGCGTTTCAAATCAAATCACATATGCACCAGCAAAACGTGAAGGTATGCACCCAGGCCGTACAGCTGACATCGTATTAGATGGCGAAGTAATTGGTTTCATCGGTCAATTGCACCCAGAAGCAGAAAAACAATTAGATGTGAAAAATACATTCGTATTTGAATTATCTCTTGTAAAAGTATTCGGTGCAGACGCTGAGGAAACTTACTACTCAGCAATTCCACGTTTCCCATCTATGACACGTGACATGGCTGTTGTAGTAACAAAAGAAACAAAAGCTGGTGAAATGAAGCAAGTCATTGCTGAAGCTGGCGGAGAACTTCTGAAAGACGTAACACTATTCGACTTATACGAAGGTGAAAAAATGGAAGAAGGCAAGAAATCACTTGCATTCTCTATGACTTACTTCGATGCAGAACGTACATTAACAGACGAAGAAGTAACAGAAGCACATAACCGTGTACTAACAACGGTAGAAGAGAAATTCGGTGCGGAGTTACGTAAGTAATTAGAAAATTGCCGGATTCATTCCGGCAATTTTTTTATTGGATTGGTTGTCGGACACTGTCGGTAAGTCGATATATTACAAAAATCGCTCATATATTTTCCGACACCTTGCATCTTTCTCTCGAATGTAGTACATTAATTTTAGTTTAACAAAATGAAAGACGATGATAAGGAAAAGTAGTATATACTATAATCCAAAGCGAGTCAGGGACGGTGAGAGCCTGATGAGGCGGTATATGTGAAGAACACCTTGGAGTTGCTAACCGAAATTGAATTTTGTATTCAAGAGTAGACTTAGACGGGAATCCGGCCTGTTACAAACCGGGAAGTATGTATTACATACGAGTTAAAGTTGGTCTTTATGACAAATTGGGTGGTACCGCGAAGTTTAACCTTTCGTCCCTTTATGGATGAAAGGTTTTTTTGTATTTAAATATATGAGCAAAGGAGAATTTCACTATGGAAAACACATTAGTAAAAAGTCTGTATAGAGATACAGAAAAGTATGCAGATCAAACAGTACAAGTATCAGGGTGGATTCGTAACTTACGTGATTCAAAAGCATTTGGTTTCATCGAATTAAACGACGGTAGCTTCTTCAAAAGCGTTCAAATCGTTTTCGATACAGAATTAGAGAACTTCAAAGAAATTGCAAAACTTCCACTTAGCTCTTCAGTTAAAGTAGAAGGTAAAGTAATTGCAACGCCGGGAGCGAAGCAACCATTTGAAATTAAAGCAGAAAAAATTGATATCGAGGGCTTATCAGATTCTGATTACCCACTTCAAAAGAAGCGTCATACGTTTGAATACTTACGTACAATCGCTCACTTACGTCCAAGAACAAATGCATTCTCTGCAACGTTCCGCGTACGTTCTATCGCAGCATTTGCGATTCACCAATTCTTCCAAGAGCGTGGATTCGTACATGTCCACACACCAATCATCACTGGTAGTGATACAGAAGGTGCTGGCGAAATGTTCCGCGTAACAACGCAAGATTTAAATAACCTACCAAAAGGTGAAGACGGAAAAGTTGATGAGTCAAAAGACTTCTTCGGTAAAGAAACAAACTTAACAGTAAGTGGACAGCTGAACGCTGAAGCTTATGCATTAGCATTCCGTGATGTATACACATTCGGACCTACATTCCGTGCAGAAAACTCAAACACAACTCGTCACGCTGCTGAGTTCTGGATGGTTGAGCCTGAGATTGCATTCGCTGAACTAGGTGACGTAATGAACCTTACAGAAGATATGCTGAAATATGCAATGAAATACGTATTAGAGCATGCACCAGAAGAAATGGAATTCTTCAACAGCTTCGTTGATAAAACAGTTCTAGAGCGCATGAACAACGTAATCAACTCTGACTTCGGTCGCATCACATATACAGAAGCAATTAAAGTGCTTCAAGAATCAGGTGCTGACTTCAAATACCCAGTAGAATGGGGAATTGACTTACAAACAGAGCACGAAAGATACTTATCAGAAGAAATCTTCAAACGCCCTGTATTCGTAACTGACTATCCGAAAGACATTAAAGCATTCTACATGCGTTTAAATGAAGACGGTAAAACAGTAGCTGCTACGGACCTTCTAGTTCCTGGTATCGGCGAATTAATCGGCGGAAGCCAACGTGAAGAAAGAATGGACGTTTTAGTAGACAGAATTAAAGAATTAGGTATGAACGAAGAGGACTACTGGTGGTACTTAGAACTTAGAAAATACGGCGGTACAAAACACGCTGGATTCGGTCTAGGTTTCGAGCGCTTCCTAATGTACATCACTGGTATGGCTAACATCCGTGACGTAATTCCATTCCCAAGAACTCCAGGTTCTTCTGAATTCTAAAATATGAAAAAAGGCGAGAGGATTTCCTCTCGCTTTTTATTTTACATATTGTATAGTTTATTCCCTCGTAGCAAAAAGTAACGCGAAGGGGTGAATATAAATGAGTAAAAAAGTGAAAAAAGATCATTCAAGATCGGGCCTAGGTTCTCCAGAAGTTGAAGGACAAGGAACGACGACACATGAAACAGGTTCTCATAAAGTATCTTCATCAAATAAGAAGCAGAAACGAATCTAACATAACAAAGGAGAGTCTTAAGGGCTCTCCTTTGTTATGTGTTACATCTTATTATCGTTAATTTCTTTTGTAATCTTATTTATGTCTTTGTCTAATCGATCTAAATAGAAAAACCACAGTAAACTTATGAACACGTAATAGATGGCCATCACGCCAAGATTATCAGATATATTTTCGAATGTGGATTTAGTAGTGAAAAAAGCTCCCCAAATTATAGAAATAGTGAGGTAAGAAAGTGGGCCTACGAGGTGTACGAAAGCATATAATATAGTACCTTTTTAACTTTTACAGCGTTCATATGAAAAACCTCCTTTTTCTAATCATACATTCAAGTTCTTCACAGAAGTGTTGTAGTTTTGCTGGATTATGTATTAACAAGCGTGCATCGTGTTTCCCGATAAATCTTCGAATCCGAAAGTTTAATAAGAAAGATCGACCATAACGCTCTATTAAATCGTTGAACGCTGGTTGTTCACTTAGTAGCTGAATGTTTTCTCTAATTTCGAACTGTCTTTCGTGTGGATCGCCTAGTAAAATATTTAGAATCATTTGTAGAAGTAGCAATGTAGATCTCCTCCTATGTTAGAATAATCTGTATATTATAATTATAACAAAACTATAAGGACAATAGTAGGATGAAACAAAAAACAGGAGTTTGTAGGCTCCTGTTTTTGTCGATACTATTTTAATAAGCGAAGCGCCTTCTCCGTATTAGCGAAATGCAGTTTCACAAACTCGGGTAATCGTTCTTTACCAAGCTTTTGAATTAATTTAGCAGCAGCGATATCAACTTGTTTACCAGCACCTTTCGGAAGTGGCATACCAGCTTTTTTACTTAGTTCGTCAAACTGTTTTACGAATGAGTAGCGAGCTAAAATAGAAGCAGCGGCTACTGCTAAATGGACGCTTTCACCTTTCGTAGCGAAATAAACATTTTCACGCTGTACCTGTTTTTGTTTTGCTAAATATTTGTAGTATGTATCAGGTTGTGTGAATTGGTCGATTAAGACGCCTTCAGGTTTTGTAGGTGCCATTTTAGCTAATAAGTTTGTAATAGCTTTATTGTGTAGTAAAGCTTTTAGCTTACCTTGGTTGTTTCCTTTATCAAATAGCTCGTTATATTTTTCGTTATGAAGGACAAGAGAGCTATAAGGAACAACGTGTAGAAGTTGTTTCGCAATGGCAGTAATTTGATCGTCATTTAAGTTTTTAGAGTCTTTTACACCAAGTTCTTTTAGTAGTGGAATTTGCTTCGCATCCACATATACAGCAACGACTGTCATTGGTCCGAAGAAATCACCAGTACCAACTTCATCAGACCCTACAATAGACATTGTACTGATGGAAGCAGGCGGCGCATAACGGTGTGAATCGACAGATTTTTTTACAGCTGTTTTTGGTGTTTGAGAGACAGTTTGCCAACGAGAAGCTTCTGCTTCAGCGCGGCCTCCTTGGAACATTACTTTTCCAGATTTATACGCTGTAATCGTGCAAGATGGCACCTTTGCCATGAAGATTCCGCCTTGTGGAATTTTCGGGCTAAGCGAATGTTTATATTGTTGTTTCATGTCTTCAATTACTGTAGAATTTGTTTGAATTACGATAGAATTTGACATAATGGTCGCCCCTTTTTTTATATTGTTATTTTTATCATATCGGATTGTTCTTTCTGTTTCCATATTATGAAGGTTCATGGTATGATAAACTTTAGGATTCTGTACGTGATTGGAGGCCGGTGAGTTGTCACAACAAAAGGGAAAGAAAAGTCGAATTAATGTAGAAATCTATGGTCAGCAATATTCAGTTGTTGGCGATGAAAGTACAAGTCATATCCGCATGGTAGCAGCGATTGTGGATGATAAAATGCGCGAACTCAATGCCAAGAATCCTTCGCTTGACACGAGTAGACTAGCGGTATTGACGGCGGTAAACGTCATACACGATTACATAAAATTAAAAGAAGAACATGAGAAATTGAAAGAAAGTATGACAAAAAAAGGAATGGAATAACATGATTGATATTATTATCATTTTACTGCTTGTTATGGGATTTTTCCTCGGCTTACGCAGAGGGTTTATTCTGCAACTTGTAAAGTTAACAAGCTTTATTATCGCATACCTTGTTGCATACTGGTACTGTAAAGATTTAGCGCCAGCACTTGCGAAATTTATTCCGTATCCATTTGATAAAAACGTATCTGTTCCAGAATGGATTGATGCAAATAATATTGAGACAGTATTTTATCAAGCGCTTGCGTTTATCATATTGTTTATTATTACAAAAATAGCACTTTCATTACTTGGTAATTTGTTAAATATGTTTGCAGAAATACCGGTTTTAAAGCAAGTAAATGCGTTTGCGGGGGCAATCCTCGGATTTTTAGAAGTATATATTGTTTTGTTTGTCTTAATTATCATTGGAAACATTCTTCCGATTGAACAAGTACAAACACCATTACAAAAATCATCAATTAGCAAAATAATTGTAGACGATACACCGATTCTATCTGAAAAGGTGAAGGAACTATGGCAGACAGGTAGCAGAGTATAACTTCTCTTTTTTCGGAAAGAGAAGTTTTTTTCTATGAAAGAAAGGCGGGGTAATGATGAAAGTAAATAAAAAACAAGTTATCAAATTATTAGAGACAATCGGGCTTTTTATGGAACTAAAGGGTGCGAATCCATTTAAAATATCTGCATTTCGTAAAGCGGCAGCAGCATTAGAAAGTGACGATCGTAGTCTTTCTGAGATTGAAGATTTCACAAAGATTCCGGGCATCGGAAAAGGAACAGCAGCCGTTATTCAAGAATATATAGAATCGGGAACATCTGAAGTATTACAAGAACTTGAAAAAGAAGTACCGAGTAGCTTATTGCCGTTATTAAAACTACCAGGTCTTGGTGGTAAAAAGGTGGCTAAGTTATATAAAGAGCTAGGCGTTATTGATATGGAGACGTTAAAAGCTGCTTGTGAGGAAAATAAAGTACAAGCTTTAGCTGGTTTCGGTAAGAAGACAGAAGAGAAAATATTAGAAGCAATCGATCAAGTAGGCTCTCGTCCAGAGCGTTTACCAATTGCGATGGTATTGCCTATTGCCGGGGAAATAGAGGAGAAATTGTCGAATATTGCTGAAGTAATTCGTTTCTCTCGCGCTGGTAGTTTGCGCCGTGTTCGTGAAACAGTGAAAGATTTAGATTTTATCATTGCAACGACAGAACCAGCAGCGGTACGTGAGCATTTACTACAATTCGATAATATGATTGAGGTAATCGCAAGTGGGGATACGAAAGTTTCTGTTCGTCTTCAATATGAATATGATATTTCAATCGATTTCCGCTTAGTAAAACCAGAAGAGTTTATTACAACACTTCACCATTTCACAGGATCAAAAGACCATAACGTAAAAATGCGTCAAATCGCAAAAGATAAAGGCGAGAAAATTAGTGAGTACGGTGTAGAGAACTTAGAAACAGGTGAAGTGAAAACATTTGAGACTGAAGAAGACTTCTTTGCTCATTTCGGTCTACCATTTATTCCGCCAGAAGTGCGTGAAGATGGAAAAGAAATTGAATTAATTAAAGAGTATCCGAACTTAATTCAGTTTTCCGATATACAAGGTGATTTACATATGCATACAACTTGGAGTGACGGTGCTTTTTCTATTGAAGAAATGGTACAAGCGTGCCGTGCTCGTGGATATAAGTTTATGGCGATTACTGATCACTCGCAATACTTAAAAGTAGCGAATGGTTTAACGAAAGAGCGTCTTCGTGAGCAAGCGAAAGAAATTGAACGTATGAATGAAAAGTATCCAGACATTACAATTTTACGCGGAATTGAAATGGACATTTTACCAGATGCCTCGCTTGATTTTGATGATGAAGTATTAGAAGAATTAGACTATGTCATTGGAGCGATTCACTCTAGCTTCTCACAAGACCGTGAAACGATCATGAAGCGTCTGCGTACTGCACTTGAGAATAAACATGTCACAATGATTGCTCATCCGACAGGACGTCTTCTCGGGCGCCGTGAGGGTTATGATGTAGATACAGATTTATTAATTGAACTCGCAAAAGAGACAAATACAGTTTTAGAATTAAATGCGAATCCGAACCGTCTAGATTTAAGCGCGAAATTATTAAAACAAGCACAAGATGCTGGTGTAAAAGTAGCGATTAATACAGATGCTCATACACTTGAAATGTTAGAAGATATGGAAACAGGTGTAGCAGCAGCACGTAAAGGTTGGATTCAAAAAGATAACGTGATTAACACATGGGATATTGAACGTTTATTAGACTATATTAAACGTAATAAGTAACGCAAGGGGGACCTGCAACATGTTAGAAAGAACGTTGCGTGTATTAGAATACAATAAAGTAAAAGAACAATTACTTGAACATACAGCCTCTTCACTTGGCCGTGACAAAGTGAAGCATTTAGTGCCGAGCACTGATTTTGAAGAAATTGTAGAAATGCAAGATACAACGGATGAAGCAGCGAAAGTTATTCGTTTAAAAGGTAGTGCACCATTAGGTGGTATTACGGATATTCGCTCAAATGTGAAGCGTGCAAAAATTGGGAGTATGTTAAGTCCAAATGAATTACTTGATATTGCGAATACGATGTATGGTAGTCGTAATATGAAACGTTTCATTGAAGATATGGCTGATAACGGTGTCGAGCTTCCGATTTTAGAAACTCACGTCGCTCAAATTGTATCTTTATATGATTTAGAAAAGAAAATTACAAATTGTATCGGTGACGGCGGTGAAGTAGTCGATAGCGCAAGTGATAAACTGCGTGGTATTCGTACTCAAATTCGTACTGCGGAAAGCCGTATTCGTGAAAAATTAGAAAATATGACGCGCTCTTCAAATGCGCAAAAGATGCTGTCTGACTCGATTGTAACGATTCGTAACGAACGTTACGTAATCCCAGTAAAACAAGAATACCGCGGCGTATATGGTGGTATTGTTCACGATCAATCAGCTTCTGGACAAACGTTATTTATTGAACCGCAAGTCATTGTAGAATTAAATAACGCACTGCAAGAAGCTCGTGTGAAAGAGAAACAAGAAGTCGAACGCATCTTATTGATGTTAACAGAAGAAGTGGCAGTAGAAGCCGATATCGTTTTATCAAACGTAGAAGTAGTTGCGAATCTTGATTTCATTTTTGCGAAAGCTTTTTATGCAAAGCGAATTAAAGCAACGAAACCAATCGTAAATAACGAGCGTTATATGGATTTAAGACAAGCTCGCCATCCGCTAATCGATCCAGAAATTATTGTGCCAAATAACATTATGTTAGGTAAAGATTTCACGACAATTGTTATTACAGGACCGAATACAGGTGGTAAAACAGTTACGCTGAAAACAGTTGGTATTTGTGTTTTAATGGCGCAATCTGGTCTTCACATTCCAGTAATGGATGAGTCAGAGATTTGTGTGTTTAAAAATATATTTGCTGATATCGGTGATGAGCAATCGATTGAACAAAGTTTAAGTACGTTCTCCTCACATATGGTGAACATCGTTGATATTTTAGAAAAAGCTGATTTTGAAAGCTTAGTTTTATTCGATGAATTAGGTGCTGGAACAGACCCACAAGAAGGGGCTGCACTAGCAATTTCGATTTTAGATGAAGTATGTAATCGCGGTGCTCGCGTTGTTGCAACGACGCATTATCCAGAATTAAAAGCATACGGATATAACCGTGAGCAAGTTATTAATGCGAGTGTTGAGTTTGATGTAAATACATTAAGTCCAACTTATAAATTATTAATCGGTGTACCAGGCCGTAGTAATGCCTTTGAAATTTCGAAACGTCTTGGATTATCTGATCGCGTTATTGACCAAGCACGCAACCACATTAGTACAGATACGAATAAAATTGAAAATATGATTGCGAAGTTAGAAGAAAGCCAGAAGAACGCAGAGCGTGACTGGAACGAAGCAGAAGCACTTCGCAAACAATCTGAAAAACTTCATCGTGAATTACAACGTCAAATCATTGAATTTAACGAAGATCGCGATGAACGATTATTAAAAGCGCAAAAAGAAGGGGAAGAAAAAGTCGAAGCTGCAAAGAAAGAAGCAGAAGGCATTATTCAAGAACTTCGTCAATTGCGTAAAGCACAGCTTGCAAACGTGAAAGATCACGAGTTAATTGAAGCGAAGAGCCGTCTAGAAGGCGCAGCACCAGAGCTTGTTAAGAAACAAAAAGTAAACGTGAAAAACACTGCGCCGAAGCAACAGTTACGTGCAGGTGATGAAGTAAAAGTATTAACGTTCGGTCAAAAAGGTCAATTACTTGAAAAAGTAAGCGATACTGAGTGGAGCGTACAAATCGGTATTCTGAAGATGAAAGTAAAAGAATCTAACATGGAATACATTAACACACCGAAGCAAACAGAGAAAAAAGCAGTTGCAACGGTAAAAGGTAGAGACTATCACGTTTCATTAGAACTTGACCTTCGTGGTGAACGATTTGAAAATGCAATGGCGCGCGTTGAGAAATACTTAGACGATGCCCAGCTTGCAAGCTATCCTCGCGTATCAATTATTCACGGTAAGGGGACAGGAGCACTTCGCCAAGGTGTACAAGATTACTTGAAGAAGCATCGCGGTGTAAAAACCTTCCGTTACGGCGACATGGGCGAGGGAGGCCTAGGCGTAACAGTTGTCGAATTAAAATAGAAAACAACGAAACAAAGGGGAAACCATTATATGTTTATGGACAAACTTGCAAAAGTATTGTTAGCTTGTTGCGGAATATTTTTGGTGATTGGGGTTATTTATTTAGTTGTTTTTGCGAAGTGAAAAAGCGTCAATCGTGGCAGAATTATATTGCCATAGATTGACGCTTTTAATATATGTGAAAAGGAATAGAACATGAAAATCAACCAATACATAAGCGAAGCAAAATCATGCTCCAGACGTGAAACAGATCGCCTCATTAAAGCTGGACGCGTGGCTATTAATGGTGAAATATGTACGCACGGTGAACTTGTGAGCGATGGTGATGTTGTAACGATTGATGGGCAAGTTATTGTAAAAGAAGAGAAAGAAAAGGTGTACATAGCCTTTCATAAACCAGTCGGAATTACTTGTACAGCAGCTGATCATATTGAAGATAATATTATTGATTATATCAATTATCCAGAGCGAATCTTTCCAGTTGGACGATTAGATAAAGCATCGGAAGGACTTATCCTATTAACGAATGACGGCGGCATTGCGAATCGAATTTTACATGGTGATCATGAGCACGAGAAGGAATATGTTGTCACAGTCGATAAACCTTTTACGGACTGGTTTATTGATGAGATGTCCAGCGGTGTAAAGATTAAAGATGGAATGACGAAGCCGTGCAAAGTGACAAGAGTCGATCAATCAACATTTCGTATCGTTTTAACGCAAGGAATGAACAGGCAAATTCGTAGAATGAGTCGAGCTTTCGGGTTTACTGTAATAAAGCTAAAGCGAGTACGCATTATGAATATAGAGCTAAATGAGCTTGAAGTTGGAAAGTGGCGGAGCGTTACAGCTGAAGAGTTAGAAATTTTAATAGGGCAGTTATAGGGAGGGAAAATTTTCTCCCTATATTTTTTTTGTCAGAAAAAATAAAACTATTGATTTTTTAAAAAATAGCCCATATAATAAAAAACAACAAGTTTCGACAAGATATTTTATAAAAGTAATGATGAGGACATGAGTTGTATTTTACGATTCTCAGAGAGGGAAGCCTTAGGCTGTGAGCTTCCTAATACGAAAAGACAAGCTTACCACCTCTAAACTTCAAGAGTGAACTGCATACATGATGCATTGTAATTCTTGGCGGATAAAACCGTTATCAATTTACACGAGCTATAAAATGAGCTTATTTCGTTATAAATTCATTTTATTAGAATAAGGGTGGAACCACGATTTCAACACTCGTCCCTTTGTTAGGGACGGGTGTTTTTTGCGTTCTTTTACGGGGAAGTATGCTTGAAAGAGGATATGTGACGGATTTTAATTCAGAATATTTTGTTAATTTATTATTTTAGGAGGTTAGTAGAAATGAAATCATCTTTAAAGTTTTCGGAGATGTTTGCAATAAGTTTAATGTTATTTGCACTGTTTTTTGGTGCAGGTAATATGATTTTTCCACCAGCGTTAGGGCAAGGTGCTGGAACGGACGTATGGATCGCGCTGTTTGGTTTTATCGTAACAGGCGTTGGACTACCTTTATTAGGAGTAATTGTTATAGCTTTAAAGGGAGATATTAATGAGCTAGCAGGACGTGTACATCCTATATTCGCACTTGTTTTTATCACTGCAATTTATTTATGTTTAGGCGTATTCGTAAGTGTGCCGCGTACAGGAACAGTAGCTTATGAGATGAGTGTTGCACCGTTTTTACCAAGTGAGATAGCTGGTCAGTCATATCCACTTGTTATCTTTACACTTATTTTCTTTGCAGTCACTTTCTATTTAGCTTTAAATCCTTCGAAATTAGTGGGTCGTATTGGTAAGGTGCTAACTCCAATATTATTAGCTGTTATTGCAATTATCGTAGGTAAAGCACTTATTACACCAATTGGAGAATTTGGTGCACCGACAGAAGCGTATAGTGCTCCTCTCTTTAAAGGATTTATTGATGGATATTTAACTTTAGATGGACTTGCAGCACTGGTATTCGGAAATGTTGTAATTCATGCGTTAAAAGAAAAAGGAATTACAAATAAAAACAGTATTGCAAAAGTAACAATCTTTGCAGGATTTATTGCAGCGCTTGGTCTACTACTTGTGTATTTAGCACTTGCTTATCTTGGAGCTTCTAGTGTGTCACTTGGAATGGGCGCAAACGGAGGAATTATTTTAACAAATGTCGTGAATCATTTATTTGGTAGCTACGGAACTTTATTACTAGGGATCGCAATTACAGCAGCATGTTTAACAACTTCTGTAGGTATTGTTGCAGCTTGTGGTGATTACTTCTCTTCCTTATTACCAAAGCTTTCTTATCAAAAAGTCGTTTTCATTTTCTGTGTATTAGCATTTATGGTAGCAAATCTTGGGTTAACTCAGTTAAATGCATTAGCATTACCAATCTTAATCGCAATTTATCCAATTGGAATCGTACTTATCGTATTATCACTTGTTGAAAACTACGTTCGTCTTCCATTAGCGATGTATGTGGGCGGGATTGTAGGAGCATTTGCAATAAGTTTCTTTGATGGATTACACAATGCAAACCTTCAAATTGCAGCGCTAGCACCTATTTTAGATAAGATTCCATTATATAGTGTAGGAATTGGTTGGTTAGTTCCAGGCATAATCGGTATAGGATTTGGTTATATAGTTTCTAAGTTTCAAAAGCAGGAAATTGCTGTAGAAAAATAGAGAAAAGAGGCTTTCTATTATAGAAAGTCTCTTTTTTTGTAAAAAAAGCCGCATATAGAGAAATTCAGATATTAAAAATTTTATACGTAATATAGTTGACAAAAAAATTATGAGTAGGCTAAGATTGACTTAGTTGTGGAAATATTGGAAGGGAAGTGAGGGAAAAGGGGTTTCTATAACTATAGTGTTGTTATGGGAAGAGGTGAAAGAAGAGGAGAAGAGATAGTTTATTTTTTTGATTTGAATTGAGAATGATAATCAATAAATGCGTTTTATCATTTTTTCTCAGTTTCTATGCCTTCGTATAAGGAATAGGGTGAGATATTATTTTTAATATTAAATGAGAATGATAATCAATAATACTTATGTTACATAAAAGAATGCTAATTAAATAATAGGTAGAAGAGATTATTTTTTTCTTATAAATTGAGAATAATTATCATTTTCAAAAAGTGAAATGAAAGATAAGCAAGGAGGAAACAAGAAAAATGAAAAAGGTTTCTGTATTACCCGCTTTTATTATAACGTTCGTATGTATGCTAGCTTTTCTTGTAATGCCATACGGGAATGCTTCAGCAAAACTAGCTGATGGTACTTACGATATTAATTACGTAATTCAAAAAGCGGAAAATGATTCAGCTTCAATGGCAAATGACTATTTTGAAAAGCCGGCAAAATTAATAGTGAAAAACGGTGAGATGAGAGTACAAGTTCCGATGAATCATAGTGCTTGGATTACAGAATTTAAAGCACCAGAGAATGGGAATTTTGTTGATGCGAAAGCTGTTAGTAAAGATGAATCGGCAGATAAAAGAACAGTAGAGTTTAAAGTAGATGATTTATCCAAACCGGCAGCTGTAAAAATTCATGTTGTTGTACCAAATGCAAACTATGACCACCACTACACAATTCGTTTTGCTTTTGATGCAAATGTAAAAGCTGTAGGTGGCGATAACGGCGTAGCTGCTACAACAAAAAATAATGATCAAGCGAAAACAGATACACAAGTAAAAGAAGAGAAAACAAAAGTAGAGAGTAAGGAAACAGCTAAAGAAGTGAACAAAGAAACAAAAAATGAAAATGGAAAAGCTGAAAAAACAGATAACCCAAAAACAGGCGATGAAGCACGTATTGGATTGTTTGTAGCGTTAATTCTTATTTCAGGTGCTTTCTTAATTCGTAAAGTGAAGTTGAGTAAATAAATCTTTTGAAGGGTGATGAATATATGTTTAAACAATTTAAAATGATTATTGCTGTATTTGCTGTTTTATTTACGTTTATCGCAACACTAGGTTTACAAGATGCAAAGGCTGCTACAAAACTAGCTAATGGAAAATATAATATTGCTTTTACTGTATGGAAAGGCGATAAAGATGAATCGTCTAGAATGAATAGTTATTTTGAAAGCCCAGCAACATTAACAGTTAAAAATGGAAAACAATATGTTTCATTTAAAGTGAAAGATAGTGCTTCTATTAAAAGTTTCCAAGTAGAAAAAGATGGTCAATTTGTAGAAACAAACGTGTTAAGTGAAAACAAAAAAGATAATACTAGAGTAGTAGAATTTGAAGTTGCTGACTTGTCAAAAAAACTAAATGGAAAGGTGAAAATTAATATTCCAATTATTAATTATAATGCTTCATATGATATTCGCTTTGTATTTGATGGGAGCAGTATTAAATAATTTTCAAAAGGGAGAGTCGTTCCATTGAACAGGTATACAAAAATTATTGTTGCTATGTTTTTAATGATATTTACATTCGTATCAACATTACAACCACTTGCAGTTCAAGCAGCTACCAAGTTGGCTGACGGTGAATATTCAATTGGGTTCAAAGTTTTAAAAGATACATCAGATGAAGAATCGATGATGAATCAATATTCAGTAAGCCCAGGGACTTTAAAAGTGAAGGATGGGAAAAAGAAAGTATCCTTTACATTAACGAATAGTTCATGGATTACGAAGTTTGAAACAGAAAAAGCAGGTAAGCTAGTTGCGACAAATATAATTAGTGAAGATAAAGAAAAAGATACAAGAGTAGTAGAATTTGATGTAGAAGATGTAGAGAAGGTATTAAATGCAAAAGTAAAAGTAGATATTGATTTTTTAAATTATCATCATGAGTACGACGTTCGTATTGCATTTGATCAAAATAGTATTACACCAATTCATGTGGAACAACCAAATGAAAAAGAGGACCCAGCTAATAAGCCAGATCCAAATGAAAAACCGGATCCAAGTCAGAAGCCCGACCAAAAGCCTGACCCAGATCAACAACCAAATTCTAACACAATTACAGATGGTGCGTACAGCATTCCATTTAAAGTGTTAAAAAATCAAACAGATGAAGAATCTAAGATGAATACTTACATGGTAAATCCAGGAGTATTAAAAGTAGAAAACGGTAAGAAAAAAGCAATTGTAACATTAAAAAGTAGCTCATTAATTAAAAATTTCCAAACGGAAAAAGATGGCGCATTTGTTGATGCAAAAGTAGTGAGTGAGGATAAGGAAAAAGATACAAGAGTAGTAGAGTTTGAAGTAAACGATTTATCTAAAAAACTAAATACAAAAGTATTTATCGAAATGGCATCAAGAAATTATAAGCAAACGCATGATGTACAACTTTTATTTGAACAAGATAAACTTGAACAAATTAAAAATGAAGAGAAACAACCAGAAGTAGAAAAACCGGAAGCAGAAAAACCGGAAGCAGAAAAACCAGAAGTAGAAAAACCGGAAGTAGAAAAACCGGAAGTAGAAAAACCGGAAGTAGAAAAACCAGAAGTAGAAAAACCAGATGAAAATAAAAAACCAGATGCTGAAACAATTAAAGATGGTGAATACAGCATCAATTTCAAAGCATTAAAAGATCAAACAGACGAAATTTCAATGATGAACACATATACAAAAAGTCCAGGTGTGCTAAAAGTAAAAGATGGTAAGAAGTATGTATCATTTACGTTAACGAACAGTTCTTGGATTACAAAATTTGAATTTGAGAAAAATGGTTCGTTTGTTGATGCACATGTAATAAGTGAAGATAAAAAAGCTGATACACGCGTAGTGGAAGTAGAAGTACCAGATTTATCAAAAAAGTTAAATGCAAAAGTAAAAGTAGATATCGATTCAATGAATTATCACCATTTTTACGATATTCAATTTGCATTTGATAAAGGTAGCATTAAGCCGTTAGATAGCCAAGGCGGAAACAACAACCAAGGCGGAAACAACAACCAAGGCGGAAACAACAACCAAGGCGGAAACGACAACCAAGGCGGAAACGACAACCAAGGCGGAAACGACAACCAAGGTGAAAACGACAACCAAGGTGGAAACAACAACCAAGATGAAAATAATAAACCGAGAGTAATAGTTGATCCGGAAAATTTAGTAGATGGCCAATATGATATTACATTTAAAGTATTAAAAGATAAAACAGATGAGATTTCAAAGATGAATGACTATGTTGTAAATCCAGCGAAATTAATCGTAAAAGATGGTAAAAAATATATTGAGATGACGCTGAAAAATAGTGCGTGGATTACGAAATTCCAAGCGGAAAACAATGAACTATTCACTGATGCGAAAGTAGTAAGCGAAGATAAAAATGCAAATACGCGAGTAGTACAGTTTGAAGTAGAAGATCTATTTAAAAAATTAAACGCAAAAGTAAAGGTAGACATCGATGAGATGAACTACCATCATTTCTACGATGTACAAATTCAATTTGATACAAATAATATCGGCGCGTTAGGAACTATTAAAGAGGAACCGAAAAATGAACCGAAAAATCCAGTGACTACACCGAAAGTAGATAATGTAAAAACAGTAGGTACTCCTGATTTTAACCGAAATGCAGATGGTCAGAAGAAAAAAGAAGATACAAAAAATGATTCAAAAAAAGAGAAAAACTCAAAAACTGCAGATACAGCACAACTTGGTTTATACATGGTGTTACTGCTAGGTTCACTTGCTTTACTAGTTCGTAAATATAGAGCAGGTAGATTGTAATTTTTGGAGTCTTGATGCATGTTCGCGTGCATCAAGACTTGTTTCATATTGTATGGAAAGGAGTGGTGATTGAGAGTGAAGAAAATTGCAAGTGTACTAATGGCTATCATTTTGTTAATGGGTATAGCCGGGTGCTCATCACCAAAAAAAGAATCAGCAAAGCAGGTAAAGAGTGAAAGTAAAGAGCACGTTGTTGCAACAACAGTGGCTGTTACTGAAATTATGGATGCGTTAGAAGTAGATTTAGTCGGCGTTCCAACAAGTTCTAAAACTTTACCGAAGCGATATAAAGGTTTACCTGAAGTTGGGAATCCAATGAGTCCAGATATGGAAAAGGTAAAGTCATTAAAGCCTTCAGAAGTGTTATCTGTGACAACACTTGAATATGAATTAAAGCCAGTTTTTGATGGTGTGGGTATGAAAGCAAACTTTTTAGATTTAACGAGTTTGAAAAATATGCAAAGTTCTATTAGCGATTTAGGTAAGAAATATGGGCGTGAAAAACAGGCCGAAGCAGTAGTAACTAAATTAGATAAAAAGGTTGCTAGCATTCAAAAAGAAGTAAAAGGAAAGAAAGAACCGACAGTGCTTATTTTATTAGGTGTGCCGGGAAGTTATTTAGTAGCAACAGAGCATTCTTATATTGGAGATTTAGTGAAACAACTAGGTGGTAAAAATATTGTGCAAGGTGAACAAGTAGAATATTTAGCTTCTAATACAGAGTATTTAAAGAAAGCTGATCCAGATATTATTTTACGAGCAGCTCATGGTATGCCTGATGAAGTTGTAAAAATGTTTGATAAAGAATTTAAAACAAATGATATTTGGAAACACTTTGCTGCGGTTAAAAATAACCGTGTTTACGATTTAGAAGAGCGTTTATTTGGAACGACAGGTAATTTAGCAGCAATTGAAGCATTAGATGAATTGAAAAAAATGATGTATCCGTGATGCATTTTAATATAAAGGAAGAGTAGAATGAATAAAAAAACTTGGAGTTTCCTCATTGTTACTGCATTGCTTATTGTTATGACATCATTGTCAGCGATGAAAGGTAGTTTAGAAGTAGGTATTGTTGAACTTGTACAAGGGATATTTACAGGTGGAAATGAAGATGTTGAAGTCATTAAAGATTTACGTTTTCCGCGTATTATTATTGCGTTGTTCACTGGAGCGGCTCTCGCTGTTTCAGGTGTGCTTTTTCAAGCTGTTATGAAAAATCCACTCGCTGATGCTGGGGTAATCGGTATATCTTCAGGAGCAAGTTTTATGACACTCGTTATTATTACGTTGTTCCCGCAATTCTTTTTCTGGACACCCGTATTCGCCTTTTTAGGTGGTGCGCTTGCATGTTATCTCGTTTATTCGTTTTCATGGAAAGCAGGATTAAGCCCGCTTCGCATTATTTTAATTGGTATTGCCATTAATGCAATGTTTACTGGATTAAATGAATCATTCGTTACGATTTGTGGATATTTTATTAAGAGTATTAAGCAAACGACGACTTCTAACATAACAATGAAGACGTGGGGCGATGTAGAAATAATGGTGACTTATGGAACGATTGGTCTTATTCTTGCTCTGTTCGTAGGAGCTTGGTGTAACTTATTATCGCTACAAGATAAGACTGCGAAAAACTTAGGCTTGCACGTGACGAGAGTTCGTCTTATTATTTCTGCCATTGCAGTACTCTTAGCGGCAGTATCAACAGCGATTGCAGGTGTTATTGCTTTTGTAGGATTACTAGTTCCGCATATTTCAAGACAATTAGTCGGTTCAGACCATAAAGTATTAATTCCATTTTCTGCTCTTGCAGGGGCGTTATTAATTTTGACGGCAGATACGATTGGAAGGTTAATTGTGCCACCTAACGAAATTCCAGCAGCAACAATTATGGCGGTTATTGGTGGTCCATTCTTAATATTCTTGCTTGGAAAGAGTGATAAAGTTCATGGAAATTAAAAATGTAACCTTTTCATACGATAACGTAACAAATCGATTAAAGTCTGTTAGTAGTGAAATAGAAATTGGGAAAATTACAACAATCATTGGACCGAATGGATGTGGGAAATCAACATTACTTAGTGTCATGTCTAGAAACCACGCTCCTAGCAGTGGAGAAGTAATACTTGATGGGAAAGCGATTAGTGAATATAAACCGAAAGAGTTTGCTAGAAAACTAGCGGTTGTCCATCAACAAAATGAGGCTCCAGCAGATATTACAGTGGAAAAGCTAATAAGCTTCGGGCGTATGCCATATAAAAATATATTCTCTCCGCAAACAGATGAAGATAGAGAAGCGATTGAGCGTGCGCTAGTATGTACGAATTTACAAAGTAAGCGTGATAAGCCAATTTATGCTTTATCTGGTGGAGAGAGGCAGCGAGTTTGGATCGCAATGACATTAGCTCAAAATACACCAATGCTCTTCTTAGATGAGCCGACCACATATTTAGATATTTACTATCAGCTAGAAATATTAGAGTTAGTGAAAGAGTTAAATGAAGTGCATGGACTAACGATTGTAATGGTATTACATGATATTAATCAAGCCATTCGTTATAGCCACCATATTATCGTTATGAAAGATGGAGAAATCATTACGAAAGGTAATCCTAATGATGTAATAACAGAAGAAATGGTTAAAGCAATATATGGTGTAGATGTCATTGTAAAGCAGGATGAAGATACCGGATTGTACATGGTACCTATGGGAATCTAAAGGATGAGCATAATCCGTTTTGAGGTGATAATTTGAATAGTAAGAAAGGACGGAAAAAGAATTCTTTTTTTCAACGCATACTTACAATTGTGTTTTTAGGAATCTTTTTCTATTCAATGTATGAGTTGGGCGGGATTTTCATGGATTATTATGAAAATCGTAAAGTAATGGCTGAGGCACAACATATTTATAAAAGAAGTCCAATGGAAGAAAAATCAGAAGATGGAGAGGTACGTAAACAGTTTCAGGATCTCCAGAAAATTAATCCAGAGATAGTCGGATGGATTACGATGGATGATACACAAATTAATTATCCAATCGTTCAAGCAAAAGATAATGATTACTATTTATTTCGTAATTATAAAGGTGAAGATATGAGAGCGGGAAGCATTTTTATGGACCATCGTAATGATGTGAAATCTCAAAATCGAAATACGATTTTATATGGCCATCGTATGAAAGACGGTTCTATGTTTGGTAGTTTAAAAAAGATGTTGGATGAAGACTTTTTTATGTCTCATCGTAAATTATATTACGATACATTATTTGAAGGATACGACGTGGAAGTTTTTTCAGTATACACGACAACAACGGACTTTTATTACATTGAAACGGATTTTGAAAATGATGCAGCATATACATCGTTCTTAAAGGAAATTCAAGAAAAATCACTGTACAAAACGGATACGGAATTGACGGCTAATGATGAAATCGTAACACTTTCTACTTGTGACTATGCGCTTGATCCAGAGGCTGGAAGGCTAGTTGTACACGCAAAATTAGTAAAAAGAAATTAAAGAAAAAAGAAATTAAAGAAAAAAGAAATTAAAGAAAAAAGTATAGAATATGAGAAGTGATAGATAACGCTTCTCATATTCTATACTTTAAAAAAGGACTGTTTTTACTGTGCTGCAGCCATTGGCATACGTCCAACTTTTACATCATAGTAAGCAATTTTATTATCAAGAATATATTCTGGCATTCCGCCTTGATGTGAGTGAGCATCTTTAAATGCAGCGCTCTTTGTCCAACCTTGGAAATCTTCTTTTGCATTCCAGCGAGTGCTAATTGTTACTTCATCATAATCAACTGTATTTTGCGTTAAAAGAACTTCTAGACCTAAAAAGCCTGGCATCGTTTCAACTTTACCTACTTTATTAAAACGCTCAATTAATTTATGTCCATTTCCCTTTGTAATTTTAGCTGTATTTGTAACGATAATCATGTTTATTCCTCCTATAAATGTAGCTATATTTTCAAGAACTCATATATACCAAATGATAATGAAAATCATTATCATTGTCAATGATAAATGTGAAATATAAAAGTTTTTTATATTATATTGGACAGTAAGATTTCCAGTTCAAAATGTAGTAAATATGTGGCAGTTAAGCGAGAGAATGAGCGAGTTGTACTAGCAAAGCAATAATATGGTATAGTGAAACGAGGCTGTTTTTTCAGTCTCGTTTTTTAAATGCTTCCTGTAGAGAAAGCATGCAAATGGAAAGGAAGTTATTATATGCGATCAGAAGTAACTGTAAAAATAAAACCGAAATTTATAAAAGAAATTAAAAGTGGATATCCGCTTATTTTAAAAGATGCGATTCAAAATTTAAATGATGTTCGTGAAGAAGGAACAATCATTAAAGTAGTAGATGAGAAGAACCAATTTATCGGAAAAGGCTATTATGGAAAACAAAATAAAGGGTACGGCTGGATTTTAACGAGAAAAGAGAGTGAACAAATTAATCAATCTTTCTTTGAAAGTAAAATCAAATCTGCCTTACATAAACGAAAGCAATTTTACAAATCAAGTGATACGACAGCATTCCGTGTGGTGAATGGTGAAGGTGATGGTCTTGGAGGACTAATTATCGATTATTATGATGGCTATTATGTAGTAAGTTGGTATAGTGAAGGGATTTATACTTTCAGAGATGAGATTATAGCCGCTCTTCAAAAAGTAGCAAACTTTAAAGGTATTTATGAGAAAAAGCGTTTTGATACGAAAGGGAAATATATTGAGGGTGATGATTTCGTAGCAGGAGAGCGCGGCGAGTTCCCACTTATCGTAAAAGAGAACGGTGTAAACTTTGCGGTTTATTTAAATGATGGGGCAATGGTTGGGGTATTTTTAGATCAACGTAACGTTCGAAAACAAATTCGTGATAAATATGCAAAAGGAAGAACAGTGTTAAATATGTTCTCTTATACAGGTGCTTTCTCTGTATTTGCAGCGCTTGGCGGAGCGAGTAAAACGACGAGTGTTGACCTTGCAAATCGTAGTTTAAGTAAAACGATTGAGCAGTTTAGTGTAAATGAAGTTGATTATGAAGCGCAAGATATTATTGTAGAAGATGTATTTCTTTACTTCAAATATGCAGCGAAGAAAAAAATGAAATTTGATATGGTCGTACTTGATCCTCCAAGCTTTGCACGCTCAAAAAAATATACATTTAGTGCAGCAAAAGATTATAAAAATTTATTAAAAGAAACAATTGCTATTACAGAAAATAACGGTATTATCGTTGCTTCTACAAATTGTAGCGCATTCGATATGAAAAAGTTTAAAGGCTTTATCGATACAGCCTTTAAAGAAATGAATGGCAAATATAAAATATTAGAAGAACATTCTTTACCAGAAGATTTCCGTACCATTGATCAATTTAAAGAAGGAGACTACTTAAAAGTAGTTTTCATCGAGAAAATTAAAGGTTAATAAAGAAAAGGAGCTCGAGTTTACTTGAGCTCCTTTTCTTATTGAACGATATTTTGTACTCTACCGACTTGCCCGTCCTGCAATCGCACTTTAATGCCATGCGGATGGGAAGGGGAGTTTGTTAAAATATCTTTTACAATTCCACGTGTTAATTTGCCTGTTCGTTGATCTTGTTTTAATACAATATCAACTTCAAGACCGGGGGCGATATTAGAACGTTTTTGTCCGTTCATTTATACACCTGTACGTCTACGTTGGTTGTTTGTTTTCTTTGTTTGTTGGTTTTGTAATTTTTTTGTTTCTTGGCTTTGATTTTTTGCATTTTGACCATTTCCATTTCCTTGCTTTTTCTTAGCAAGTTGTTCACGCATTAAATCAGCTAAGCTTACTTTTTTGTTTTCTGACATGATAAGTCTCCTTTATATAAAGTTAATTATGAACAATCGTAGTGAATTTCATCATATCATTGTTAAGGAAGGAAGGGAAGTTGGTTTGAAAATTCATATAATTGTTTCCAGTCTGTAGTAGTTACGATACAATTGGATTGTTAACGTTTGTAAAAAGGGGATAGACATATGTCACATCATATTTTATTAGTTGAAGATGATATCTCAATTCAAGAGATGGTGGAAAAGTATTTAATAAAGGAAGGCTTTCAAGTTACGATTGCGTCTGATGGAGAAGAAGGCGTGAACACATATTTAAAAGGTTCATTTGATTTGATTATCCTTGACATTATGATGCCAAAGCTAGATGGCTTAGAGGTTGTACGAATCATTCGAGAAAAAAGTGCAGTTCCGATTTTAATGATGTCGGCAAAAGATACAGATGTTGATAAAGCTGTTGGATTAGGACTTGGAGCAGATGATTACATTTGTAAGCCGTTTTCTATGATTGAATTGGCTGCACGTGTAAAAGCAGGTATTCGGAGGTCTACGAAATACTCGGCTACAGAAACAATAGAAAAAATGATTCAAATTGGTGATTTAACAATTGATCCAATTAATTTTACTGTAGAAAAAAACGGGAAGCCTCTCAAACTTACTTTAAAAGAATTTGAGATTTTAAAGCTATTCGTAAAGAACCAAAATCGTGTATTTACGAAAGCGCAAATATATACGTTAGTTTGGAATGAAGAGTATTACGGTGACGATAACGTTATTAATGTTCATATGAGAAGATTGCGTGAGAAAATCGAAAGTGATCCATCTAATCCAGAATATATTAAAACGCTATGGGGCATCGGCTATAAGCTGGAAGTGATGTAATATGATCAATTTGTTAATAGGTATTATTTTTATATTGTTATGTGTTATTTATATGCAATATAAAATGAGAAAAAATAGTAGTAAAAATTTACGATACACATATGAAAAGTTAGAAAGTATTGTAAATGAAAAAACAGGTGAGACGTTACTCGTTATGACAGATGATCTAGAATTGCAAAAATTATTAGTGGCGATTAATCAATTATTAGATGCAAAACAGAAAACGAATGCAGATCATGCAAAAGTAGAAATTTCGATGAGAAAAATGCTTTCAAATATTTCGCATGACTTGAAAACACCACTAACAGTTATTCTTGGATATACAGAAATGTTAAATAAGGATAAAACGATAAATAAAGAAGAACAACAAATATTACTTGAGAAAGTGCATACGAAAACACTAGAAGTGATGGAATTAATTCATAAGTTTTTTGATTTAGCGAAATTAGAATCTGGTGACAAAGCAATTGAAATGACAAAAATAAATATGAATGAAGTTTGCCGCGAGAAGATTTTATCATTTTATGATTTAGTGACGTCGAAAGGTTTTCAAGTTCATATTGATATACCAGAAAGAAATATATATGCACTTGGAAATGTAGAAGTATTAGGTAGGGTATTGAATAATTTAATATCAAATGCAATTACATATGGAGACGATGGAAAGGCACTCGGTATGACGTTAAGAGATGATGACACGGGCGTGTATATAGATGTATGGGATAAAGGAAAAGGGATTGATGAATCTCATATTGATAAAGTGTTTGAGCGTATGTACACACTTGAAGATTCAAGAAATAGATTGTACCAAGGAAGCGGTCTAGGATTAACGATTACGAAACGGCTTGTGGAAGCGATGGACGGAAAAATTCATCTTTCTAGTAAACCGTATGAAAAAACAATTTTTACAATTGCATTAACAAAGATACAGTTTTAGCTTGTAGAGCAGTAGATTCTACAAGCTTTTTTTCAGCGTAAGGAATTTGTAAGAAACGGGTAAGAAAAAAGAGATTTCCGTTGTCTATTATAGAAATATAGAGTATTGCGAAAGGGGAAAGTAACATGACATATATATTAAAAACAAACCAGTTAACGAAAGTGTTTAAAGGGAAAGAAGTTATTTCCGGTGTTAACATGCATGTGAAAAAAGGAGAAATTTACGGTTTTTTAGGACCAAACGGTGCTGGTAAAACAACGATTATGAAAATGATTACAAATTTAATAAAACCGACGAGTGGTGATATTGAAATCTTCGGTGAGAAATTAACAGATACATCTTATGAAGTATTAAAAAGAATGGGGACAATTATTGAATACCCAATCTTTTATGATAAATTAACGGCGAAAGAAAACTTAGACCTACATTGTGAATACATGGGCTACTACGATAAAAATGCAATTGACCATGCTTTACATTTAGTGAAACTACAAGGGGTAGATAATAAAAAAGTAAAAGATTTTTCATTAGGAATGAAACAACGACTCGGTATTGCAAGAGCAATCGTGACAAAGCCAGAATTGCTCATTTTAGATGAACCAATTAACGGTTTAGATCCAATTGGTATTAAAGAGTTACGAGACTTATTTAAAATGCTCTGCAAAGAATATGGCATTACATTATTAGTTTCTAGTCATATTTTAGGTGAAATGGAACTAATGGCCGATACAATTGGTGTGATTCAAAATGGAAAACTAATAAAAGAAGTTTCAATGAAGAGTATTAACGGAAAACAAACAGAGTACATTGAAATCACTGTTCCTGATGTGAAACGTGCAGCTTATATTTTAGAAGATAAACTTGGTATAAAAAACTACAAAATAATGAGTGGAACCATGATTCGTGTGTATGATACGTTAGCGTCTCAGCAGGCCATTTCAAAAGCACTTATTATGAACGATGTGGAAATTGAAAGTATTAATAAGAAACATAGTTCCTTAGAAGAATATTTCTTAAATGTAATGGATGGAGAGGGCATTCATGCTTAATGGATTGTTAGTGAATCTACTAAGTGGATTGATCGTAATGTTCATAAGTGGGATTTTATATTATAGAAAACCTGAGCGGAAATGGTTGTTAATTCTAATAGTAATAGGAATGTTAAGCTTCGTTACTGCTGGAATTAGAATGTTAGCAGCATAAAGACAGTTATATAAAGAATGGAGGAGTGGTTTGTATGCTTAGATTAATGAAGCTCGAATGGAAGAAACATAAATTATCTAGTTACTTTAAAGGGGTAGCAATTTGTATTATAGCAATTTTCGCTGCAGTAAGCCTTATGGCGTTGGGAATGAAAGCCGAGGGAGACGTGCTCTTCTTTGACTTCACGCAACAAATGGTTTTAATAAACACTTTTATTAGGATAACATTCATTATTTTTAGTTCGGTCATTTTATCACGTTTAGTAATTGATGAGTATAAGAACAAAACAATGCAACTACTATTTATGTACCCATTGCAACGAAAAATGCTAATGAGAGCGAAATTAACAATTGTTTTTTGTTTTTGTTTTGTGAGCACGATTATCGCTACTTTCAGTATCAGTTTGCTTGTATATTTTGTGAGTCCAATGATGGGACTGATTGAAACACCAGCTACGATAGGTGAAATAATATCTATCGTTCCAACTACTTTTATAAGTGCATTTATGATATCTGGTATAAGTTTAATTCCTTTATTTTTTGGGATGAGAAAGAAATCGACACCCACAACAATTACTTCTGCAGTAATAATCGGAATGCTAATTAGTAGTAACTTTGGTCCTGGAAACGGTCAAGTAAGTCTGTTTAATTTTATAGCTATCCCAATAGTGCTCTGTTTATTAGGAATTTTCATCAGTTATCTTTCATATCGTAAAATCGACAAGATCGATGTGGCGTGAAGCAAGCTTAAAACAAAAACGAACTGGGGTATGAATAGTGAAAAAAATGATAGTAATTGCAATATTATTCATTACAATTGCTAGTGTAGTTTTTGGTATTAAGGTATTTCAGGGGAAAGATTTTAAGAAAGAAAAGTCTTTTGAGATAAATAATATAAAAGAAATAGAAGTAGACAATGAAAACTGGAATCTTGAATTTAAAAATACAGACGCTAATAAAATAGTAATTTCCGCTCAAGGTGAACAAGCAGATAAAGAGATAGATCCCGTCAAAATAGAAAATGATGAAAATAAAATTGTGATTAAGCAAAAACAAAAGATGAACAGATTTTTTAATGGTTTCACGTTTAGGAAGAAAAATAGTATATCTATAGCTATTCCGAAGAAAGAAATAGATAAAATTGTAGTAAATAATAAATCGGGTGATGTGAAAATAAGAGATATAGTAGTAAAAAATATCATGACAAAAGGCAAGTCTGGAGATGAAATGATTACAGGACTATCAGCCGAGAAAGGTGAATTTATATCGCAAAGTGGAGAGTTAGTTTTAAAAGGTAGTTCAGTACAAGAATTAAATATAAAGTCTACGACTGGTGATAACTATATAACAAATGTAAGTAACTCAAATATGAACATCACATCAATATCTGGGGAAGTATTACTGAAAGATATGACAGAAGGAAAATCATTATTTATAGAAACAAAATCAGGTGATATTGGCGTACGGTATAAAGGTGTCCCTGCATCATTGAAGCTTATGGCTAAAAGTAATTCGGCTGACGTAATAGTGGATTTAAAAGGACTTAAGAAAGATAAAAATACAGACAAAATAAAAGTAGGAACGATTGGTGATGCAAAAAATGAAGCGAAGATTTTAAGTGAAACAGGAGTCATTTATATTGATTAAGTCCAAGGAGGAAGGAGGAATATCATGCTACGTCTTATGAAGTTAGAATTGAAGAAGTTTAAGTTTGGATGGTATGTGAGGGGAGCAGTTATTGCGAATATTATTATACTGGCATTATTAATCTTTGTTAGTTTCATTGCACAAATAGAAGGAGATCCAGAAATAAGAGATCCGCAGATGATTTTGTTAATGGCTAGTACAGTAGTAAGAGCAACATTTATTATTTTTGGTAGTGTATTAATAGCAAGGTTAATAATTGACGAATATAAAAATAAAACAATACTACTCATGTTTTCTTATCCCATTAATCGAAAGAAAATGATGGCTAGTAAGTTGGCTATTACAGCGATAGTAACATTTATAACAGTTATTGTATCTAACATTTTAGTAGTAGGAATTTTCTTTGGGATAGATAGTTGTTTTTCAATTATTCCTCATTCATTCACAGTAGATCAATTGGTGCAAGAAGGAATAAAACTAGTTCCTTTAGCCATTGCAACTGCGGGGATGAGTTTAATCCCATTATATTTCGGAATGCGTAAACGTTCAGTGCCAACTACAATTGTTTCATCTCTTATCGTTGTCTCAATTGCAATGAATACCAACCCAGAGTTTCCTACAGCAACTTTACTTCCCCTTCAACTAGCATTGGCGGCAATTGGAGTTGTGATTGCATATTACGGCATTAAAAATATAGAGAAGGAAGATATAACTGTATGAAAAGAATAAGAAAAAGAGTTGGCGTTACACCAACTCTTTTTTGTATATGTATGTTTCGGTACTACTCTGTAAATTTAGAGTGTGTGCTTAAATACTTTTGCACTCCTGGAGAAATGTTAAAGTTATTAGGACTTTTATATTCGATAGTAAACTCTCCGTCTCCACTTGTTTCAAAGGCGATTGCATAGCTATTCATTTTAGCATCGTAAGAAGTGTTTTTGACTTCTGCATCTAGATTAAAATATTTTGTAATATATCCTTTTGATTCCGTAATTGCTGCTTGTTTTCCCCAAGGGGTACCATAATAGGTGAAATAAAGAGATACACTAATAACTCCAATAATAGAAGTTAATAAAATAGTGCCCATAGCTATTTTTTTATTCTTTGTATTCAATTTGGTTACTCCTCTTCATAGTATGTATTCATTTTAACCTATCTTTTCCATAAAACAACTATTAAGAAAAAATAGTTTCACATGAAACAAGTTACAGAAAAAGACAAGATATGTAAACATCTTGTCTTTTTTGTCGTTACATTTTAGGAGCTTCCATTCCAGCCGCAGCCCATTCTTCTTTTGCGGGGCCATATACGCCAGGAACTGTTAAGCCAGCTTGTCGCATTAAAACCGTCATTTGTCCGCGGTGGTGATTTTGATGATTAATGAGTGTCATTAAAAATATAGAATTCGGCATAGGGCGACCAAAGAAGTCATTAATAGTAGCTAAGTCTTTATCAGTCCATTTACTTTGAAGTGTTTCAACAAAAGCCGCGTTTACTTTACGGTATTCATCTGCAATTGTTTTTGCAGAAGTTGGAACAGGATAATCTTTCGTTTCTCCTTCAAACTTTAGCCCTGTGCCAGATAGTATCACAGGAACTGCCGTCACGATGTGCCAAGCAATTCTTCCTAACGTCCAGTGCCCAGGTGCAATTTCCTGTGATAAAGATGCATCGGTTAATGAATCAAGCATTTTCTGAGTAGACTCAGCCTCGTATGTCCATGATTGCAAGAAGCCTTCAATTGTTTGGTACATAGTTATCCCTCCTATTTTTGTTCATAGATTAAATTCGTGAGAGATAATATAATCCCTGTTCCACAAGAAATAATTAATTAAGCATTGCTACAATATGAAAACAATTAGAAAATATTTGTAAAAGTGTCAGGAAACGAATGTGCTCATTCGTATATATAATGAATAAAGAATGGGATAAAGAGTGGTGATAAGGGTGAAGGATATAGAAATAGTAGAAGGTCTTCGAAAACAAGATATGTTAGCATTACATACAGCGATTGATCGATATGGAGATTTAATTTATAAGGTAGTTCATAGTATTTTAGATACGGCACATAGTAAGGTGTTAGTGGATGAATGTGTTGACGATATTTTATTAATCGTTTGGTACAACATTAGTAGTTATGATGAAAATCGTGGGAAGTTTAGAAACTGGCTTATATCTGTCGCTAAGTTTAAAGCCATTGATTATAAACGAAAAAGTAATAAGGCTTATCAATTACAAGAGTTTCAGCAAGAAAGATATGAAGATAGAAAAAATGTCAATTTAACAAAAGAAGAGAGAGATTATAATTTTTACGTTTTAATTAAAGAATTGAATGAAGAAGATAAGAAAATTTTTATAAAAAGGTATTTAGATGAATATAGCGTACAAGAAATAGCGCTTGAATTCGGTATGACACGAGATACGGTATATAGCAGGCTGTCAAGAGGGAGAAAGAAATTGAAGAAGCTGTTGGGGGGGAAAAGGAATGAATAAAGAAAAGTTACTTCAGGAATTAAATAACTTACAGTATAGCGATAATTTTGTAGATGATTATAGAAATGATGAGAAAATAGATAAAACGAAAATAGATCGTACAAAAGAAACTGTAACCAAAACAATTTTAATGAAACGTTGTTATGAGGTTGTACAAGAAGAGTTACAGGGAAGCGAAGAGATTTTATATAGTATGCTTGCCGAAAATCATCATGTGAAAAATTGGCAGACAGGCACAGCCATGACATTAGGGGTAGGCGTTCTTGCAATGAACTTCGGTATTAATAATGTGTTAATCGTTACAAATAAACGGTTGTATGTGTTTTTTATGGATCGTTATTATAATGAAGTTGATTTAAAGGTATGTGTATTGAATGAAGTAGCTTATATGAAAACAATATTAGACCGTAAAGGTGGAAGCGAGTTTCTGCATATAAAGTATAAAAATGATAAGGAATACGTATTATTGGGAAATGCTGATGATTACAGAGAGTTATTTCAAATAGTAGGTAGGTTGAAAATAGCAAATGGAATAGAATTGAGATTACAAGATAAGAAATTAAAGAGAAAGTTAACTTTAAAACGAAGTGTATTCAATATAATCATGTATTCACTTGTTATATATATTATGTACAAAGCCTATATTAATTTTCTGCCATAATAGGAAAAGACGGCTTCACATATATGAAGTCGTCTTTTAATTAACTTTCTTCCCACTTTTCCTCATCAACCATAAGAAATAAGGTGTTCCAAGTATAGCAACTTTTTTCGCCGGTTTATCTAATTTTGTTTCCCCTTCAGTATGTTTAATTGTTATAGTTTGCTTTTTATCTTCTATCGTTGTTACCTTTTTCTCCTCTTTTTTGCTGTCCGCATTCAACAGCGAATAGAAGAACAACCATGAAAATACTAAGAATTTTCTTCATCTTCTTTCCCAAAATAAGTTTTTTATTCGTAATTATATTTTTAAAATTTTGCTGAAAAATAACGAATTATACGAATATCGTTATGTAAGATTAAAATCCATATGTGTATGAAGAATTTAGAAAAGGAATTTCATTTAACTAGAGAGGCGAAAGTACAAGCAAAAGGAGATAGTATCGCATGTAATAATTATTAGAATGTACGGGATAAATCTATATTTATCTCCACTGAATAAAGCTTTCGGTCTGATTTGATAAATGTTTTTTAATTTCTTACTTGTACTTATAAGATTGAATTTGAAGGAAGGAATCAACATGTCTTCATGGCTCAATAATACAAATGGATATTGTAGTTGTAATAATCAAAATGGTGTACATGTTGATTCGTGTTGTTTTAGTTGTGATGGGACAGTCCCTAAGCTTGGTCCAACAGGTCCAACAGGTCCAACAGGTCCAATGGGTTCAACAGGTCCAACGGGAGCAACCGGTTCAACAGGATCAACGGGTTCAACAGGTCCAACCGGAGCGACAGGTTCAACAGGTCCGACGGGAGCAACAGGTCCAACGGGATCAACGGGTTCAACGGGTTCAACAGGAGCAACAGGTCCGACGGGTTCAACAGGTCCGACGGGAGCAACAGGAGCAACAGGTCCAACCGGAGCAACAGGAGCAACAGGTCCAACCGGAGCAACGGGAGCAACAGGAGCAACAGGTTCAACAGGATCAACGGGATCAACGGGAGCAACAGGCCCAACGGGAGCGACAGGAATAACGGGAGTAACAGGTCCAACGGGAGCGACAGGAATAACGGGAGTAACAGGAATAACGGGAGCAACAGGAGCAACAGGAGCAACAGGTCCAACGGGTTCAACCGGTTCAACAGGTCCAACCGGAGCGACAGGTTCAACAGGATCAACGGGTTCAACAGGTCCAACCGGAGCGACAGGTTCAACAGGAGCAACAGGTTCAACAGGAGTGACAGGTTCAACAGGATCAACGGGTTCAACCGGTCCGACGGGAGCGACAGGTTCAACAGGAGTGACAGGTTCAACAGGAGCAACAGGAGCAACAGGTCCAACGGGATCAACGGGTTCAACCGGTTCAACAGGTCCAACGGGAGCAACAGGTCCAACAGGATCAACGGGAGCAACAGGTCCAACGGGTTCAACAGGTCCGACGGGTTCAACAGGTCCAACGGGTTCAACAGGTCCAACAGGAGCGACGGGAGCAACAGGTCCAACGGGTTCAACAGGATCAACAGGTCCGACGGGAGCAACAGGATCAACGGGTTCAACAGGTCCAACCGGAGCAACAGGTACAAGTATCACGGCGACATATGCATTTGCAAATAATACGTCGGGAACAGCGATATCTGTAGTTCTTGGTGGAACGAATGTCCCGCTTCCAAATAATCAAAACATCGGTCCAGGAATTACTGTTTCTGGTGGAAACACAGTATTTACGGTTGCAAATGCTGGTAATTATTATATTTCATATACAATTAATATAACGGCTTCATTATTAGTCAGTTCACGGATTACAATTAATGGAGGGGCACTTGCTGGGACGATTAATGCTCCTGCGGTAGCAACCACATCATTTAGTGCAACAATCATTACAACTCTCGCAGCAGGAGATGCTATTAGCTTGCAATTATTTGGTTTGTTAGCTGTCGCAACATTATCAACAACTACTCCAGGAGCAGTGTTAACGATAATAAGATTAAGTTAAACTATAACTCTCTTACTCTTTTAAGAGTAAGAGAGTTTCTACATATAATAAGAAGTTAATGAAGTAAAGCATAGTTATACAAAAGTCAGAATATTATGATTGTAACGCTATGGTGACTATAATATAATGAAAATAACCATCATGAATGAACATTCATTTATTTTTATGTATTTGAAGGGGGAATGAAGGTGGAAAAACCATGGTTGAAAAGTTATCCAGAGGAAATTCCGAGTACGATTTCTTATGATATTCAGCCGCTTCATAGATATGTAGAACAGATGGCTTCTCGCTACCCAGAAAAGAAAGCGCTTCACTTTTTAGGGAAGGATATTACGTTTTCGGACTTCCATGATAAGGTGAAGAGGTTTGCAAATTATCTTCAAAAGCTCGGTGTGGAAAAGGGTGATCGAGTTGCTATTATGTTGCCGAATTGTCCGCAAGCTGTAATTGGTTATTACGGCACATTACTTGCGGGAGGTATCGTAGTACAAACAAATCCACTGTATACAGAGAGAGAATTAGAATATCAGCTTCATGACTCGGGAGCAAAAGTAATTCTTTGTCTCGATTTAGTGTTTCCAAGAGTAACGAATGTTCAATCTGCTACAAAAATTGAGCATATTATCGTAACTCGTATTGCGGACTTTTTACCATTCCCTAAAAATCTATTGTATCCATTTGTGCAGAAAAAACAGTCAAATTTAGTTGTGAAAGTATCAGAGAGTGAAACGATTCATCTTTGGAATTCAGTAGAAAAAGAAGTGAATACGGATGTTGAGGAGCCTTGTGATCCTGAAAATGATCTAGCTCTTTTACAGTACACAGGAGGAACAACCGGATTTCCGAAAGGCGTTATGTTAACGCATAAAAACCTCGTCTCTAACACGTTAATGGGAGTTCAATGGTTATATAATTGCAAAGAAGGAGAAGAAGTCGTTCTTGGGGTTCTTCCATTTTTCCACGTGTACGGCATGACGGCTGTTATGAATTTGAGTGTTATGCAAGGATACAAAATGGTCCTTATTCCAAAGTTTGATATGAAAATGGTTTTTGAAGCGATTAAGAAGCATAAAGTGACACTATTTCCAGGGGCACCAACTATTTATATCGCTCTTTTAAATAGCCCACTTTTAAAAGAATACGATATTTCTTCTATTCGTGCTTGTATTAGTGGATCAGCACCACTGCCAGTAGAAGTACAGGAAAAGTTCGAAACAGTTACAGGTGGTAAACTAGTAGAGGGATATGGTTTAACAGAATCCTCTCCAGTTACACATAGTAATTTTTTATGGGAAAAGCGAGTGCCAGGTAGCATTGGAGTTCCGTGGCCAGATACAGAAGCAATCATTATGTCACTTGAGACTGGTGAGGCATTACCGCCAGGAGAAATAGGGGAAATTGTAGTGAAAGGTCCTCAAATTATGAAAGGATACTGGAATAAGCCAGAGGAAACAGCGGCTGTATTGCAAGATGGCTGGCTCCATACAGGTGATGTTGGCTACATGGATGAAGATGGATTTTTCTATGTAAAAGATCGCAAGAAAGATATGATTGTCGCGAGTGGATTTAATGTGTATCCTCGTGAAGTTGAAGAAGTATTATATGAGCATGAAAAAGTGCAAGAAGTAGTGACAATTGGAGTTCCAGATCCGTACCGAGGAGAGACAGTTAAAGCATTTGTTGTGTTAAAAGAAGGTACGGAGTGCTCTGAGGAAGAATTAAATCAGTTTGCACGTAAATATTTAGCGGCTTATAAAGTGCCGAAAGTATATGAGTTTAGAGATGAATTGCCGAAAACGACAGTAGGGAAAATTTTGCGCCGTGTTCTAATAGATGAAGAGAAGAGAAAGAATGAGGATGAGCAAACGGGCTAAGGCCCTTTCTTTTTGAAAAAATAGGATTGACACTTTTCTAAATAGTCAGTATTATAAGAATATGAATGACTATTCATTCAGTCATCTTCTTGAAGGGGACAGTAAAGTGAAGAAAAATAGACCGAAATACAATCAAATTATTGATGCGGCAGTCATTGTGATTGCGGAGAATGGGTACCACCAAGCGCAAGTTTCTAAAATCGCAAAGCAAGCTGGGGTAGCTGATGGCACGATTTATTTATATTTTAAAAATAAAGAAGATATATTAATATCCTTATTCCAAGAGAAGATGGGAGAATTTGTCGAAACAATTCGTCAAAAAACAGCAGGAATTGAAAGCGCTGTATCGAAGTTATTCATGTTGGTAGAAACGCACTTCTTGCTGTTGTCGCAAAATGATCCTCTTGCTATCGTTACGCAATTAGAGCTGAGGCAGTCCAATCAAGACTTGCGCCTTAAAATAAATGAAGTATTAAAAGGCTACTTACAAGTTATGGATGAGATTTTAGAGACTGGTATAAAACAAGGTGAATTTCAAGCAGATTTAAATGTTCGCGTGGCAAGACAAATGATCTTTGGAACGGTGGATGAAGTTGTGACCAATTGGGTAATGAGCGATCATAAGTATGATCTGGTCGCACTTTCAAAAACGGTACACGGGCTACTTATTGCAGCTTGTGGTTATCGTCAATAATGGGAGGGATCATGTTGAAATTCCTATCTGTAAGAGTTGAAGATCATATCGCGGTGGCGACGTTAAATCACGCACCAGCGAATGCGATGTCTTCACAAGTTATGCATGACGTTACTGAATTAATTGATCAAGTGGAAAAGGATGATAACATTCGTGTTGTTGTTATTCATGGTGAAGGACGTTTCTTCTCAGCGGGAGCAGATATTAAAGAATTTACATCTGTTACTGAAGCGAAGCAAGCAACAGAATTAGCACAGCTTGGACAAGTTACGTTTGAGCGTGTTGAAAAATGTTCAAAACCAGTTATTGCGGCAATTCATGGAGCGGCACTGGGCGGCGGCCTTGAGTTTGCTATGTCTTGCCACATGCGCTTTGCAACTGAAAGTGCAAAACTTGGTTTACCTGAATTAACACTTGGATTAATTCCTGGCTTTGCAGGTACACAGCGCTTACCACGTTATGTTGGGAAAGCGAAAGCTTGTGAAATGATGTTAACAAGCACACCAATTACTGGTGCAGAAGCATTAAAGTGGGGACTTGTTAACGGATTGTTCTCTGAAGAATCTCTTTTAGATGATACGCTTAAAGTTGCAAAACAAATTGCTGGAAAAAGTCCAGCAACAACTCGTGCTGTACTAGAGTTATTGCAAACGACAAAATCGTCTCATTACTATGAAGGTGTACAACGTGAATCACAGATTTTTGGTGAAGTATTTACGAGTGAAGATGGAAGAGAAGGTGTAGCTGCATTTTTAGAAAAACGTAAACCTTCATTTAGTGGCAGGTAGTTCAATTATTTTTTTAATATAAATTAACAGAAAATTAAAATTGATAGAATCTTTCTGAAAAACAAGGGGGTAAATGGAATGAACATCTACGTACTCATGAAACGAACATTTGATACAGAAGAAAAAATCGTAATTAAAAACGGTGCAATTTACGATGGCGAAGCGGAATTCATCATCAACCCTTACGATGAATATGCAATTGAAGAAGCAATTCAAGTAAGAGACGCACAAGGTGGAGAAGTTACAGTTGTAACAGTCGGTGGCGAAGATAGTGAGAAAGAACTTCGTACTGCACTAGCAATGGGCTGTGATAAAGCTGTATTAATTAATATTGAAGATGACGTAGAAAATGGTGACCAGTTCACGACAGCAAAAGTGCTTGCTGAATATTTAAAAGATAAAGATGCAGATTTAATTTTAGGCGGAAACGTTGCAATTGATGGTGCATCTGGACAAGTAGGACCACGCGTAGCTGAAGCGTTAAATATTCCGTATGTAACGACAATTACAAAACTTGAAATTGACGGTACAAATGTGAAGATTGAGCGTGATGTTGAAGGTGATACAGAAGTGATTGCAACTTCATTACCAGTTTTAGTAACAGCACAGCAAGGTTTAAATGAACCGCGTTACCCATCGCTTCCAGGTATTATGAAAGCGAAGAAAAAGCCGCTAGAAGAATTAGAATTAGATGATTTAGATTTAGAAGAAGATGATGTGGAAGCAAAGACAAAAACAATTGAAATCTATTTGCCTCCTAAGAAAGATGCAGGAAAAGTGTTACAAGGCGAGCTGCAAGATCAAGTAAAAGAACTTGTATCGTTGCTCCATACAGAAGCGAAAGTAATCTAATAAAATACGAAATTATATATGCAGGAGGGAAAATCTATGGCTCGTAAAGTATTAGTAATGGGTGAAGTTCGTGATGGATCGCTACGTAACGTTTCTTTTGAAGCGGTAGCAGCAGCAAAAACAATTGCAGAAGGCGGTGAAGTAGTAGGTCTTCTAATTGGAGACAGCGTTGCCTCTTTTGCAAATGAATTGATTCATTACGGTGCAGATCGCGTTGTGACAGTTGAAAATGATAAATTAAAATCATATACATCTGATGGTTATGCACAAGCGTTTTTAGCTGTACATGCTGAAGAAAATCCAGAAGGTATTGTCTTTGGACATACAGCACTTGGCAAAGATTTATCACCAAAATTAGCAGCGAAGCTTGAAGCTGGTTTAATTTCTGACGTAACTGCTTTAGAGGTTGAAGGTGGAAATGTTATCTTCACTCGTCCAATTTACTCTGGTAAAGCATTCGAGAAGAAGATTGTAACAGACGGCATCTTATTTGCGACAGTGCGTCCAAATAACATTGCAACTCTGGAAAAAGATGAGTCTCGCAGCGGTGACGTATCTTCTATTACAGTTGATGTGAAAGATTTACGTACAATCATTCAAGATGTTGTCCGTAAAACGGCAGAAGGTGTGGATCTTTCTGAAGCGAAAGTTATTATCGCTGGTGGACGCGGTGTGAAGAGTGAAGAAGGCTTTAAACCATTAAAAGAGTTAGCTGACGTACTAGGCGGCGCTGTTGGGGCATCTCGTGGTGCTTGTGACGCTGAATACTGTGATTACTCATTACAAATTGGTCAAACTGGTAAAGTTGTTACCCCAGACTTATACATTGCATGTGGTATTTCTGGTGCGATTCAGCATTTAGCAGGTATGTCTAACTCAAAAATAATCGTTGCGATTAATAAAGATCCAGAAGCAAGTATCTTTAAAGTAGCTGACTACGGTATTGTCGGTGACTTATTCGAAGTTGTACCTCTTTTAACAGAAGAGTTTAAAAAGTTAAAAGTACATTCATGATTTTAGTACCCTTGAGTTCCAAGTGAAGTACCCCTATATATAGAAAAAGGTGAGAGATCCCCTGTCTCTCATCTTTTTAGTATTTAATCCGTATTTTTATATAGTATAAAGGAACATTTTTTTGTTACAATACATAACGATACATATTATTCGCCACGTATATAAGTTAATGATATACTCTTGGTAGAATATACTTGAAGGAGGAAATAAAATGGCAATTGTAAACGCAAATGACCAAAGCTTCGCAGCTGAAACTAGCGAAGGTGTTGTATTATTAGATTTCTGGGCACCTTGGTGTGGACCTTGTAAAATGATCGCTCCTGTATTAGAGGAAATCGATGCAGAACTAGGCGAAAAAGTAAAAGTAGTAAAAGTAGACGTTGATGAAAACCAAGAAACTGCTCGTCAATTCGAAGTAATGAGCATTCCAGCTCTTTTCGTATTAAAAGACGGTAAAGTAGTTGATCAAGCGTTAGGTTACAAACCGAAAGAAGCGTTAGTAGAATTAGTTTCTAAACACTTCTAAAATAAAAAAAGCTACCATTTGGTAGCTTTTTTTATTTTCTTTTTTACAGTCTTTCCGTTACAATAAAAGAACGTATGTTGGGTGTTTGGGCATAGTATGTTTTCAAGGGAAAATAAAAATGCTAAGTATGTAGAAATGGAGGGAGACGAGTGCACGAACATTTGAAAGAGAAGTTGGCTATTTTACCAGATCAACCTGGTTGTTATTTGATGAAAGATAAGCAAGGAACGGTTATATATGTCGGAAAGGCAAAAGTGCTTAAAAATCGTGTGCGCTCGTACTTTACTGGTTCACATGATGGGAAAACACTGCGGCTTGTAGGAGAAATTGTTGATTTTGAATATATTGTAACTTCTTCGAATTTAGAAGCACTTATTTTAGAGTTAAATCTAATTAAAAAATATGATCCGAAATATAATATTCAATTAAAAGATGATAAAACATATCCTTTTATTAAAATTACAGCGGAGAAGCAACCTCGCTTACTCATTACTCGAAACGTAAAAAAAGATAAAGGGAAATATTTTGGTCCTTATCCAAATGCACAATCTGCTCATGAAACGAAAAAACTGCTAGATCGTATGTATCCACTTCGGAAATGCACGAATATGCCAGATAAAGTTTGTTTGTATTATCATATGGGTCAATGTTTAGCGCCTTGTGTGAAAGAAGTGACGGAAGAACAAAATAAAGAAATTGTAGATGAAATTATTAAGTTTTTAAATGGTGGACATAAAGAAGTTCGTTCAGAACTAGAAATAAAAATGTATGAGGCCTCAGAGAAACTAGAGTTTGAACGTGCAAAAGAGTTGCGTGATCAAATTGCTCATATTGATGCGATTATGGAAAAGCAAAAGATGATTATGAGTGACTTAGTGGATCGTGATGTGTTTGGATATGCAGTGGATAAAGGATGGATGTGTGTTCAAGTTTTCTTCGTTCGAAAAGGAAAGCTAATTGAACGTGATGTTTCTATGTTTCCAATTTACGATGAACCAGAAGAGGGTTTTTTAACGTTTATCGGCCAATTTTATGAAAACAGTAGTCATTTTAAGCCGAAGGAAATTGTCGTTCCAGGAAGTATAGACTCGGAATTAGTAGAGCGCTTTTTAGAAGTGGAAGCGACGCAGCCGAAACGTGGTAAGAAAAAAGACCTTGTAGAATTGGCAAATAAAAATGCGAAGATTGCTCTTGAAGAGAAGTTTTACTTAATTGAACGTGATGAAGAACGAACGATTAAAGCGGTAGATCATTTAGGGAAGCAGCTTGGGATTGAAACGCCATATCGTATTGAAGCGTTTGATAACTCAAATATTCAAGGAACAAATCCCGTTTCTGCAATGATTGCTTTTATCGATGGGAAACCGGCGAAGAAAGAGTATCGAAAATATAAAATTAAAACGGTTCAAGGACCAGATGATTATGAGTCTATGAGAGAAGTTGTGAGGCGCCGTTATACAAGGGCGCTTAAAGAAAATTCACCTTTACCTGATTTGATTATTATTGATGGAGGAAAAGGCCATCTAGCGGCTGCAAGTGATATTTTAGAGAATGAGCTCGGATTATATATTCCGATGGCAGGTCTTGTAAAAGATGATAAACATAAAACCTCCCATTTAATTATTGGGGATCCACCGGAACCTGTGATGCTTGAGAGAAATAGCCAAGAATTTTATTTATTGCAGCGTATTCAAGATGAGGTGCATCGATTTGCGATTACATTCCATCGTCAATTACACGGGAAATCTGTTATTCAATCAGCATTGGATGATATTCCAGGAATCGGTGATAAACGGAAAAAGGTATTGTTAAAACATTTTGGTTCATTAAAGAAGATGAAAGAAGCTTCTATAGAGGAATTTGTCGAAGCGGGTATGCCGAAAAATGTCGCGGAGACGATTTATACGTATTTAACAGATAAGAAGACGTTGTAGTTTACAACGTCTTCTGTTTTTTGGTATAATTTCTGAAGATTTAAAATAAATGCATCTGAATGAAAATACAAAAAAGTCAACTAAACTGATATGTCTAGTTGACTGTAGGTAATGCTTACACTTCAATGAGATCTTTTATATCCCATTTTACAAGAAATGTAATAGAGTCAGAACGTTTTTTCTTTTCTTCGTATGACTCTGCAACGACGTTCCGTTGCTTTTGGATTTGTTCAGCGATGAATCCGGCTTCTAGTTGATAAGAAGAATGTCGTTTTTGTTTTTGACGTTCTGCGATGAGTGTGCCTTTAAGTTGGAACTGCATTTCACGACGCTTATGTTCAACAATGCTTAAAGTGCCCCAGCCAGCCTTTTCAAAGAACTGAATGACTTCTTCAATTGTTTCTAGCGGATATTTTCTTGCAAGGTTTCTACCAGACCAGTATAAAATACCATCTAAATCGTTGCCGATTAAATCAGGTAGTAATTCTTCACGTAGCAATTCATAAGCGAAGGCGTTCAATGAAACATCTTCTAAAGATGTTGTATCGATTGTATTTTTACTCACAATATTCCCCTCTTTCTATAGGGATTATTATATAACATTTCACATTTATAAAAACAGATTTTTCTTTAGGAAAATCTGAATATATAAGAAGAAAAAAAGAATTGGCAAATTATATGCAAATTATGTATACGTTTTCTTGACGCTTCGACAAAAATAGGAGTAAAATGAACTTGGTATCAAATTATGCTGAAATATTTCGAATAATTTTTTCAGTTTTTCTTATGCCAATAGTGAAAAAACATTATTGTCATAAACTAATCTGAAAACAGCAGTCAAACATTCAAGGGGGGTAATGGGGACATGAAAGGCCGCGAGTATACGTTTCGTAAGTGGCACTCATTAATGGGGGTCATCCCGGTTGGTGTCTTTTTGACGCAACATTTAATTGTAAACAACTTTGCAACACGAGGAGCAGAGGCTTTTAACAAAGCTGCAGGCTTTATGGAGCTCCTTCCATTCCGGTATGCGCTAGAAATTTTCATCATCTTTTTACCGATACTGTACCATGCTATATATGGCTTATATATTGCATTTACAGCTAAGAACAATGCGGTTTCTTACGGTTATTTCCGTAACTGGATGTTCGTTTTCCAAAGAATTTCAGGTATCGTTACGCTGATCTTCATTTCTTGGCACGTCTGGGAAACTCGTATTCAAGCAATGTTAGGTAAAGAGGTAAACTATGATATGATGGCAGATATTTTAAACAATCCAGCTATGTTTGCATTCTACTTAGTTGGTGTTGTTTCAACAATTTTCCACTTTGCAAATGGACTATGGACATTCTGCATCAGCTGGGGAATTACAGTATCTCCACGTTCACAAAGAATCTCTACTTATGTAACATTAGCTATTTTCTTAGGTTTATCTTATGTAGGTGTGAGTGCATTATTAGCGTTCATCGATCCACAGCTAGCAAACCAGTAAGGAGTGGGAGAGCATGAAAGGGAAACTTATAGTAGTCGGCGGTGGCTTGGCTGGCTTAATGGCAACGATTAAAGCGGCAGAAGCAGGAGTAAATGTTGAACTGTTTTCTTTAGTACCAGTAAAACGTTCACATTCTGTATGTGCTCAGGGCGGAATTAACGGTGCCGTAAATACGAAAGGTGAAGGGGATTCTCCATGGATCCACTTTGACGATACAATTTATGGTGGGGACTTCTTAGCGAACCAACCACCAGTTAAAGCAATGTGTGAAGCAGCACCTGGTATCATTCATTTAATGGACCGTATGGGTGTTATGTTCAACCGTACGGAAGAAGGACTTCTTGATTTCCGTCGATTTGGTGGAACGCAACATCACCGTACAGCATTTGCTGGTGCAACAACTGGACAGCAATTACTTTACGCATTAGATGAGCAAGTACGTCGTCACGAAGTAGCAGGACTTGTAACGAAATATGAAGGTTGGGATTTCTTACGAGCTGTTGTTGATGATGAAGGTGTGTGCCGAGGAATCGTTGCACAAGACTTACAAACTATGGAGATTAGAAGTTTCGGAGCAGATGCCGTGATTATGGCAACAGGGGGCCCTGGTATCATTTTCGGAAAATCAACAAACTCCATTATCAATACAGGTACAGCAGCTTCTGCTGTATATCAACAAGGCGCATATTATGCAAACGGTGAGTTCATTCAAATTCACCCAACGGCAATTCCTGGAGACGATAAATTACGTCTTATGAGTGAATCTGCACGTGGTGAAGGTGGACGTGTTTGGACATATAAAGATGGTAAACCATGGTACTTCTTAGAAGAAAAATATCCGGCTTACGGAAACCTTGTACCTCGTGACATCGCAACGCGTGAAATCTTTGATGTTTGCGTAGAGCAAAAACTAGGTATTAACGGTGAAAACATGGTGTACTTAGATCTTTCTCATAAAGATCCAAAAGAACTAGATATTAAACTAGGTGGAATTATTGAAATCTATGAGAAATTTACAGGGGATGATCCTCGTAAACTACCGATGAAAATCTTCCCAGCTGTTCACTATTCAATGGGCGGACTATGGGTTGATTATAAACAGATGACAAATATTCCAGGGTTATTTGCAGCAGGTGAGTGTGATTATTCTATGCACGGTGGTAACCGTCTTGGTGCAAACTCACTATTATCAGCAATTTATGGTGGTATGGTAGCAGGACCAAACGCAATTGAGTATATGAAAGGTCTTTCTAAATCATCTGATGCTGTTTCATCTACTGTATATGAGCAAAATGAATTAATCGAAACAGAGAAATTTAACAATATTTTAACGATGGATGGTAACGAAAATGCGTATGTTCTTCATAAAGAGCTTGGAGAATGGATGACAGATAACGTTACAGTAGTTCGTGAAAATAAAAAATTATTAGAAACAGATGCGAAAATTGAAGAATTAATGGCTCGTTACAAACGTATTAACATTAACGATACAGCAAGATGGAGTAACCAAGGTGCTTCATTTACACGCCAACTTGCAAATATGTTTGAGTTAGCACGTGTTATTACAATTGGCGCATATAACCGTAATGAGAGCCGTGGGGCGCATTACAAACCTGAATTCCCAAATCGTGATGATGCAAACTTCTTAAAAACTACGATGGCAAAATTTGAGGGAGAAGGAAATGCACCAGCATTCCATTACGAGGACGTTGATATTTCGTTAATTAAACCACGTAAACGTGATTATTCTTCAAAACACGATGTAGCTGCTAAGGGTGAAGAGAAGGGGGATAAACAACATGTCTGAGAAAACAATCCGCCTCATCATTACGAGACAAGACGGGCCAGATGCGCAAGCGTTTGACCAAGAGTTTGAAATTCCATATCGTCCGAATATGAATATTATCTCAGCACTTATGGAAATCCGTCGTAATCCTGTTGATTCAAAAGGGAACCAAACAACTCCGATTGCATGGGATATGAACTGCTTAGAGGAAGTATGTGGTGCATGTTCGATGGTGATTAACGGAAAACCACGTCAATCATGTACGGCACTTATCGATCAATTAGAGCAACCAATTCGCTTAAAACCGATGAAGACATTCCCGGTTGTACGTGACTTGCAAGTTGATCGTAGTCGCATGTTTAATGCTCTAAAACGCGTTAAAGCGTGGATTCCAATTGATGGTACGTATGACCTAGGTCCAGGACCAAGAATGCCTGAGAAAAAGCGTCAATGGGCTTATGAGCTTTCAAAATGCATGACATGTGGTGTTTGCTTAGAATCATGTCCAAACGTAAACAGTAAGTCTGACTTTATTGGACCAGCACCGTTATCACAAGCTCGCTTATTCAACTCACATCCAACGGGTGAAATGCATAAAGCAGATCGCTTACGTGCAATTATGGGAGATGGAGGACTAGCAAACTGTGGTAACTCTCAAAACTGTGTGCAATCATGTCCGAAGGGTATTCCTTTAACAACTTCAATTGCGGCATTAAACCGTGATACAACAATTCAATCGTTCAAAGATTTCTTTGGTAGCGATAATAACTATTAATAAATATTGCCTCTTCATATCGAAGAGGCAATATTTATAACTTTATTTTTCTGTTTATTCTGTTTATTTAAAGGTGAAAAGGGGAGATAACAATGAAGAGGATTTCTTATATTGAAGACTTTGAGCAATGGGAAAGTGGTTTTTCGTTTTACAACCCTGTAAAGGTTCGTTTTGGTGAAGTAGATATGTTTGGACATGTAAATAATGTCGTTGCTTTTACTTATTTTGAAGAAGCTCGTATTGCGTTGTTTAAAGAACTTGGATTTATGCAAGAGTGGACACATGCATCATCAGAAACGATGATCGTTGTTGCGGATTTACAATGTAATTTTATTAAGCAAATATATTTTGATGAACAGCTGAAGGTGTATGTAAAGGCAGGATCGGTCGGGAATTCTTCTTTAGATTTACATTATATGGTGAAGAATGCAGCAGGAGAGGTTTGTTTAGTAGGTCGTGGAATGATGGTTCAAGCGTCGAAAAAAACAGGAAGAGGCGAACCATGGCCTGAAGAATGGAAGAAGAAATTACTACAATAATAGAGTGAAAGAAAAATAAGAGAGCAATTTGCTCTCTTATTTTTTGTCTTCCATCGCTTCTTCTAATGTTAAGTGATGTTTATATAGGTATGTAGCGTATGGATTACCAACGTAGCGTAAGTGCCATGGTTCATATGCATATTCTGTTGTATCTGTTTTATCTTCTAAGTAACGAATGACAAAGCCGAATTCATGAGCGTGTTCTGCGACCCATTTTCCTTCTGCTGTCTCCCCGAAGATAGGCTCTAATTGAAATTTAGCTGATTTTGAACTAATATCCATTGCTAAACCCGTTTGGTGTTCACTTGTACCAGGAATTGCGCTTACCGAATTAGCTTCGGCTTTTCCTTGGCGTCTAACGTATGTATCATGCAACGATTTTTGGCGTTTGTATGAACGATAACCAGATACAGCTGTAAGATCAAGCCCTTCTTTTTTCGCAGCTTTAAACATGTTTTCAAGTGCCTCTGCAGCATCTTTTCGCAGCAATGTTTTTTCTTTATCTTTTGGACTAATAAATGGTACATTTGGTCTCGTTAAGTCTTCAGGAATGTATCCATCTGGTAGTTTTCGATGTTTATTAATTAAGACAAGATTAGATTTGGGATTTGTTACCACTGAAAAGTCATTGTCTATTTTCTTTGCATTATGATCAGCTTTTGGAAAAGCAGGAATCTCTTCTTTTTTATGGTTATTATGCTTTTGACTTTCGACAGCTTTTGCTTCATTATGTAGTGGTGTTTTAGAACCAAAGTAAGCGAAAGATGTGATCCCGATTACAATAGTAGTGGCAGAAATAATTATTATCTTTTTCATGATGCCTTGTAATCACAGTCCCTTCTTAATAAAATGTGTAATGTTTTTTTTATTATAAATCTAGTTTGTTGGAAAAGGAATATAAGAGTCATAACGTAATAGAAATGCAAAGAAAATGTCAGAAAATGTGTGAATTTGTAGTATTTTTTTATATAATTCATTTCTTATCTTTCATGAAATGCATTTTTTATGTAATATATATACATAAGAAGATGTAGCGATTATCGAGAATAGAGAACTTCTTGTATAGACTGGGAGTGAATGGGAATGGATTTTGCAACAATTATTGGACTTATTTTAGGATTTGTAGCAGTGATAGTAGGGATGGTCGTCAAGGGCGCTGACATAACAGCCTTATTAAATCCTGCCGCAGCATTAATTATTTTTATCGGTACATTTGCTGCAGTATGTATTGCATTTCCGATGAATCAACTAAAAAGGGTTCCAAAACTATTTAAAGTTCTTTTTGGTTCAAATAAAAAGGATTTAAGTTATGAACAGTTGCTAGAATTATTTGTTCATTGGACATCTGAAAGTAGAAAATACGGTATTTTGTCTTTAGAGCAACAATTAGACAAAATTCAAGATGAATTTCTTTTGCGCGGTATGAAATTTGTGATTGATGGCGTATCCGCAGAAGATTTGGAGCAGATTTTGGAATCTGAATTAGAGGCAATTGAAGAAAGACATGCAAAGGGAGCTGCTATTTTTTCACAAGCTGGTACGTATGCACCGACATTAGGAGTTTTAGGTGCTGTTATCGGTCTTGTAGCTGCGCTTGGTAACTTAACTGATATTGAAAAGTTAGGTCATGCTATTTCGGGTGCGTTTATTGCAACGATTTTTGGTATTTTTTCAGGTTATGTATTATGGCATCCATTTGCAAATAAGTTAAAGCAAAAATCTTCAGCTGAAATTGAGAAAAAACGTTTAATCATTGATTGTTTATTAATGTTACAAGAAGGTACATATCCGTTTATTATGAAGAACCGCATTTTAGGTGCACTTTCTGCAACTGAGCGTAAAAAGCTAGAAAAAGGAGCAGAAAAAAATGCGGAGTAAGAAAAATAGAAGAGGCAAAAAGAAAAAACATGATGAGCATATCGATGAAACATGGTTAATCCCATATTCTGATATGTTAACGTTGTTATTTGCATTGTTTATCGTTTTATTCGCAATGAGTAGTATAGATGCTGCGAAGTTTAAACAGATGGCAGTTGCTTTTCGAAGTGAATTAGCTGGGGGAACAGGTAACAAAGAATTTTTAAGTGATCAAAAGCCAAATGATGAAAAAGAATTATCAGCAAGTAGCCTTGAGGCAGAACAAGCAAAAAAACAAGAAGAAGCTAGAGCTAAAGAAAAAAAAGAGATGGATGAATTGAAAGCATTACAAAAAAAGATTGATCAATATATTAATGAAAAACAATTATCCTCTTCTTTTCAAACTAAATTAACTGAAAAGGGATTAATGGTGACAATATTAGAAAATATACTGTTTGATTCGGGGAAAGCAGATGTGAAATTAGAATCTTTAGGGATTGCAAAAGAGATGTCTAGCTTACTTGTTTCAGCGTCACCTCGTGAAATTACAGTATCGGGTCATACGGATAATGTCCCTATTGCCAATGCGCAGTTTGCGTCGAATTGGGAATTAAGTACGCAGCGGGCAGTTAATTTTATGCAAGTATTACTGCAAAATAAAGAATTACAACCAGAAAAATTTAGTGCGATTGGATACGGAGAATACCGTTCAATTGCTCCAAACGATACACAAGAAGGAAAGGCAAAGAATAGACGTGTGGAAGTATTTATCTTGCCTTTAACAGAGAAAGTAAAATAAAAGAGGATGGCGAATGCCATCCTCTTTTATTTTACTTCAAATGATTTTAAGTTGTCGCGACGGATTTTATCTTTTTCTGCATCTGATTTTTTGAAAACATAATCATATAAAGCGCCTTCCCAATCGCCATACATTGGATTCGGGAAAATAATGAATTTCTCACCAAATTGTGCTTTTGAATCTGCTACTGTTTGGTTACGATCTTTTACAGATTTTCCATCAAAACCTGTGAAATCAGATAAGTTATCACCGAAGAATAAGACAATATCATGAGTTTGAGAAACGAGTTCACGGCGTTTTTCTTTTCCTTTTTCTTTCGGATCTTGTAATAATATATGTTCTTTCGTTGCTTGAGGAGCACCTACACGCTCAAGATTTTTAATTGTCGCATCTAGTTGATTCGTTTTACGATTTGAGATGTAGTAAATATCTACACCTTTAGACTCTGTATATTTTAAGAAATCAATTGCGCCTGGAAGGGCTTCAGCCTCAGCTTTGTTAATCCAATCATCCCATTTGTAAGGATAGCCTTTGCCTGTTTTTACGCTCATTGCTTGATGAGGACTGTTATCTAAAACAGTTTCGTCTAAATCAAGCACGATAGCAGGTTTTTTCTCTGTCCCTTTTGCAAGAATTGCATCAAGCTTTAATTGACCAATGTTGTACCCTTGGTAGTAAAGTGCTTTCGTTTCACCGGCTGTTTGATACCATAAATCAGCCATTAATTGTTGTTCTGTTAATTTTACTTTCTCTTCTTTTGCCACTGTTTTCTCTGGTGTTCCTGAACATGCTACAAGTGATGTAGATAGAACCGCTACAGATAATAAAGTGGTAATGCCCCTCTTCATCTTCATATGTATCCTCCTTGATGTTAGAAAATCATTTTATATTATATATTAAAATATAATATTTTTATATGAACATTTGCATATTGTCTTTTGTATATATAGTAGTATGTCCTATATTAGAAAGATGAGCAAAATAATAATAGTTGCTTTGACAATTTTTATTGTCGTAATGACAATTATAATTGACAAAAATAACTTTATTATTTACAATTTTAACTAAATAGAACAAATGATGGATTAATGACGATGTTTACATATAAGAGGATGAAGCGTGGTGCTATATTTTGTCTTGAATAAACATAGTCTTTGAAAGAGAGTACGAATGATACTAAAGGGGAGGCTTTATACTTGAGTTTACAAATTCAAAACTTAACGAAACAATTTGGGGAATCAAAAGCAGTTAACGGTTTGCAAATTTCGTTACCAAAAGGTGAAGTACTAGGGTTACTTGGACGAAATGGTGCAGGGAAAACAACAACAATCAAAATGCTTCTCGGATTATTAACGCCTAATGAAGGTTCGATTACATGGGATGGAAAAGCATTTGGAAATAGTGGTGTAACAATTGGGTATTTACCAGAAGAAAGAGGTTTATATACAAAAAGTAGAGTAATAGATCAGCTGCGATATTTTGGTAGATTAGAAGGAATGTCGAAGAAAGAAGTGGATCACGCTATTGATCACTGGTTAGAGCGTTTAGCGATACCAGAATATAAATTTAAAACGGCTGGAGAGCTTTCAAAAGGGAATCAGCAAAAAATCCAATTAATTGCTGCTCTTCTTCATAATCCGGAACTTCTCATTTTAGATGAACCATTCAGCGGCCTCGATCCAGTTAATGCTGGGATGTTATCTAGTATTATTGAAGAACAAGTACAGAGCGGAAAGACGATTATTTTATCAAGTCATCGTATGGAACAAGTAGAGGCTTTTTGCCAACATGTATGTATTTTGAAAAAAGGTGAAGCAGTCGTAAAAGGACAGCTAAGTGATATTAAGAAAGAATACGGTTTCCGTAATTTAACGATTGAAGATACAGTAGAGAATGAAAAGGGATTAGAAGCTATACATGTATCGTATGAAAAACAACAAGGCCTTCTTTATGTGAAAGTACAAGACGATGCGGAAGCTCTCAAGATTTTGCAACAGTTGCAAGAGCAAGGTGTTAGCTTACGACAATTCAAAATGTTAGAGCCGACGTTAAACGAAATCTTTGTAGAGAGGGCGAAATAACGATGCGTAAATTTTCTCACGTATTTTCATTTTATTTTAGGGAAGCATTTTTATCTAAAAAATCATTAATTACGAGTGCGATTTTATTTTTAGTTGTGTTTGGGATTTTTGCATTTAATCATTTTACTTCAGGCGATGATAAAAATAAGGATAAAGATAAAATTGCAGTTGTAGTAGAGAGTTCCACATATAAAGTACAAAAAGATGAGCTAAATAAGCTATTGCCATCAGCAAAAATAACAATTGGTTCAAAGGATGATTTTGATAAACTGCATAAGCAAGTAGAAGAAGGTGATTTAGATGGTCTATTCCATGTGACGGAAAAGGGTGGGGCTCCATCGATTACATATATGTATAATGGATTTCCAAGCCAAGCAACTTCTGCAATTATGGCAGGATATTTAAAGCAACAATATACGATGGTGACGATTGCCAAAAATAATGTTTCACCAGAAATTGCACAGCAATTACAAACAGAAATTCAAGTAAAGCAAGAAGCGATAAAAGATCGTACATCTTCTTTCGGAATTGCCTATTTCTTTACATTTGCTTTATATATGTTTATTGTAGCGTTCGGAAATACAATCGCAATGAATATTGCATCTGAAAAGGCGTCACGTGTAATGGAAGTAATGCTTCCGAAAGTGAAGCCTCTTACGATGATGTATGCGAAAATTTTAGCGGTTGTTTCAACGGCGTTATTGCAACTTGTCATATTGGCGTGTGGTTATCTTATTCCATATTTGTTAGGTTGGGTCGATTTAGAAAGTGCCTCACTATTGGGTATTCCAATTGACTTCACGAAATTAGATGCAAAGGTTATCAGCATGTTTCTTGTTTATTTCATTACGGGATATTTACTTTATGCGATGATGTATGCTGCTGCTGGAGCTGTCGTGTCTAAGACGGAGGATTTACAAGCTGTATCTTTCCCGGTAATGATTTTAATTATGGCTGCATTCTTTATTAGTATTAAATCATTAAGTGATCCGAATAGTACTATCGTCGTTGTAAGTTCTTACGTTCCATTTTTTACACCGATGGTTACCTTCTCACGTATTGTAGCTGGTGAAGCAGGTATGCTAGAAATTACGATAACATTAGCAGTCTTATTGGCGACAATTGCGGTATTAAATGCTGTTACAAGCCGCATTTACGTAAACGGCGTAATGAATTACTCAGATAAAGTGAAATTTAAAGATTTAGCGAAATTTATAAAGCGTCAATAATGAGAGAAAAGCATGATTTCCTATTGAAATCATGCTTTTTCTTTATGTATAAATTAAAAATAGTATATAATGATAAGAGTCGTCTTTTAATAGAATGAATAAAAAGGAGGGTGTGCAGATGGGGATTAGTAGTCGTTTTACAGTAGGTGTTCATATGCTGACATTACTTGCGATAGATCGAAACTCTCGCTGTACCTCTGAATGGATTGCCGGTAGTGTGAATACAAATCCAGTTGTGATTCGTCGCATTACAGGAATGTTGAAGAGAGCAGGACTTGTTGATGTACAAGCTGGTAAAGGTGGTACGACACTTGCTCGAGATTTAGAAGAAATTACATTACTTGATGTATATAAAGCAGTGGAAGTTGTAGAAGAAGGACAGCTATTTTCCTTCCATGAAAATCCCAACATTGAATGTCCAGTAGGAGCTAATATTCAATCAGTATTAGAAATTATTTTAATGCAAGCGCAAGAAGCGATGGAAAACGTACTTGCAAATGTAACGGTAGATCAATTAGTTACAAATTTAAAGTCTAAAATGAAAGAATAAAAAAAGCGAGCTTCCTCATAATGAGGGCTCGCCTTTTTTTATTCAGAAATATTGAAAATTCTATTTTTCAGTATTTAAAATGAATTTACCTACGATAGCTGCGAAGATACCACCAAGAATTGGTGCTACGATGAATACCCATAGTTGAGAAAGTGCTTCTCCACCAACAAATAAAGCTGGTGCGATACTACGAGCTGGGTTAACAGATGTTCCAGTTAACGGAATTCCTAATAAGTGAATTAAAACTAATGTGAAACCAATTACTAGTCCAGCTAAAGAAGAACTTCCTTTTTTACCTGTTACAGCAACGATAACTAAAATAAATACGAAAGTTAAAATGAACTCAACTAAAAATGCTCCAGATAAACCAAGAGTTCCGAAACCATTTTGTCCTAAATTATCTAAAGGTGTTTTAGCAGATTTTAAAATTGTTACTAACGTTGCAGTTCCTAATAAACCACCTAAAATTTGAGCTAATACATAATAACAAAGTTCCATAGCGTTCATTCGTTTGTTGATGAACATAGCTACTGATACTGCTGGGTTAATGTGACATCCAGAAATTGTTCCGATGCTATATGCCATAGCTACAATAGATAGACCGAAAGCCATAGCGATTCCTAATGTTCCAATTCCTTCAATTCCGCCGCCAGTGACAGCTACTCCAGTTCCGAATAATACAAGTACAAATGTACCAATAAATTCAGCGATTGCTTTTTTTAACATAATTTACCTCCTATTAATGCGCATGAAACGTATTATAACATAAGTTTTAGTATAAGCAGCCAATGAAATACTATTCTGATAAGGCGAAATAGGGGGACAATAAAAAAGAGTATGGTTCATCTCTATAGAACCATACCCTTTTTTTATGCCGATTTTTTCTGTTTAACGACTGGAACAGAACGGTTTAAAATACTATTTGCAACCATTCCTAACATGATAATAATCATTCCGATGAGAGAAAGTCCTCCAGGGAGTGAACCATTTAAGAAAATGATTTCTCCAAGTACGGTAAAGACCATCGTTCCAGCTTGTGTTGCTTCAACAGCTCCAAGTAGAGCGAGGTTATCTTTTGCTAAGTCAGTAGCAAAGAAAAATGTCATCGTTGCAATAACGCCGGAACATAATGCTAACAAAAATCCTTGAAGCATTTGGTTGGATGTTGGAATGCCAGTAGTAGAAAATCCGTATATACCAAGCAAGATTGTTATAGGAAGACTTCCAATTGCCATTCCTAATACACGTTGGAACGTATCAAGGCGTCCATCAACAAGCTCCATCATTTTTCGGTTACCGAACGGATATAAGAAAGCGGCTAATACGACAGGTAAAAAACCTGAAATGAACTGGGTCATTGTAATATGGCCTGCGGCAGTTGCTTGCATACAAATTACACCAAGTAAAATAAATAATGCAACATATAAGCTACGAAGTGGAATTTTTCCACGTACAAGTTTCGTACCTGATTTTGTTTCTATTTTCACGAAAAATAGTGGTGATAGTAGTAAACCAGCTAAAATCGTAACTTGCCAAGTTCCAGCAACGAGCCAAGCTGGAGAAAAGACAGCTGCGAAACTTAATAAAGAATAAAAACCAATACCGGCAACAGAACCCCATCCGATCCATGCCAATGGATGTTTTTTTAACTCTTCCCATAATCCCCTAAAGTTTTTGCGAAATAAAACGATAAGGAATAAAATAGGAAGAGCAAATAAAAAACGGAAGGAAGCTGTCCAAGCCCAGCTCGTTCCAGATACATTCATTGCTCTATTAATAATAAAGGTTGCAGAAAAAAAGGCCGATGATAAAAGACCTAATAAAATTGCGCGCATGAAGTATAACACTCCTTTCGAAAATAAATAATTATGTATAGTATGATATACTTTTAATTATTAAAAGTAAACTATTTTATACTTTAAGGTGGTTTTATATATGAAAGAAAATGAAGATATGCAAACGAAAGAAGTCATTCAACAAGTTGGACAGTTATTGAGACAAATTCGAAATGAACAGAAATTAAGTTTAGAAGAATTAGCTCATAAAACAGGAGTTAGTAAATTAACATTAGGAAAGATCGAAAGAGGGGAAACAAATCCGACACTAGCTGTCATTTGGAAAATAACGAAAGGGTTATCAATTCCTTTATCCAGATTAATGGTTGTTGGAGAACCTGTAGCTGTTGCGCGCTGTGGAGAAGGATTTGCAGTAGATGAAGGACAAGCGTGGCATTTAGAAACGATGTTCCGTTATACGAAAGAAACAGGGATGGAAATGCACCGTGCTTGTTTACGATCAAATAGTATATATGAGCCAGAAGCTCATCATGAAGGTGCGATTGAGCTTGTAACGGTAATGAAAGGGAAAGTGTCTATTCAAGTGGAGAATGATGTATACGAATTAAATGAGTTTGATTCCATTCAATTTGAAGCGAATAAGAAGCATATTTATAAAAATGAAGAAGAAGAAGTAGCGGTATTACATTTAACGATGAAATATTCTTCATGAAAAAATCACCTATAGGATTCTATAGGTGATTTGCTCTTCTTAAGTATGTGAAATAATGCCGTTAGTACGAACGTGGCATAAGTAATAAACAAATGAAATAAACTAAAAATCCTGTCCCAAAACATAAAACAGCAATAACCCAAATGATACGAATAAGAGTAGAGCTAATATCAAAATATTCTCCTAAACCACCACATATACCAAATAGCATTTTATCAGTTTCGGATTTACATAACTTTTTTGACATATTCCAATCAACTCCTTTTTATATCAAACTGCATACTTTTATTCTATATGGAAATTTATGAGAAGACTATGGGGTTGTATTACATTTTTTTGTGAGAAGTGATCGTATTAATTGTCTTAATTTTCAGTGGATATTAAACTTGTAGTTATGAGGTGATTTTTAATAAAGGGTGGGGAAATAGAGATGACAGTATATTGGTTGACTAACGTAATGCTTGAATCAGGATATACATATGAAGAAGAGAGAATTTCACAAACAGAAACAGAATTATGCAGTTTACTTATTGAAGATGGTCGAATTAAAAAAATTATAAAAGGGATTGTTCAAGAGGAAGATATAGTAACTTTTGATGCTAAGAACTTATTAATGTTGCCAGCTTTCAAAGAGATGCACATTCACATTGATAAAACATATTATAGTGGCCCATGGAAAGCTTGTATGCCAGCAGAAAGTATTTTTACACGTTTTAATGAAGAAGAAAAAATTTTACCAAAGCAATTAGCGACTGCCCAAAATAGAGCGGAAAATATGCTAGAGTTACTACTGCAAAATGGTGCAACGAATATTAGAACGCATTGTAATGTCGATCCGATTATTGGGCTTGGTAATCTGGAGGCGACGTTAGCAGCATTAGAAACATATAAAAATCGAGTGTCTAGTAGAATTGTTGCGTTTCCGCAACATGGATTATTGCGCAGTGATTCTGTGCAACTCGTGAAAGATGCGATGCGTATGGGTGCTCATCTAGTCGGAGGAGTAGATCCAGCTACAGTAGATAATGACATTGAAAAGTCATTACATACAATTATGGATATCGCAGTAGAATTTAATGCGGATGTTGATATTCATTTGCACGATGCGAATAATCTTGGAACGTTTACGATGAAGAGATTGGCAAGTTTAACAGAAGAAGCAGGATGGCAAGGCCGTGTAACGATTAGTCATGCACTTGGACTTGGTGGTGTTACTGATAAAGAGGCTGAAGAAGTGGCAGAAAGACTCGCAAATGTAAATATTGATATTACTTCAACAGTGCCAATTGGTAAACAAGTAATCCCAATTCCGTTATTAGATAAAAAAGGTGTTAAGGTTGCATTAGGCAATGATAGCATTACAGATCATTGGTCACCGTTTGGAACAGGTGATATGCTTCAAAAGGCGAATCGATTAGCAGAGCGTTTTGGGTGGAGTGACGAAAGGTCTTTAGGAAAAGCACTCCGCTTTATTACAGGAGGAAAAGAAACGTTAAATAATGAAGGGAAGCGAGTATGGCCGAATGTAGGGGATGAAGCGAGCTTTGTTTTGACGAATGCGACATGCGCTGCTGAAGCAGTAGCGCGTCAAACAGAAAAACGTTTAGTCGTGTATAAAGGAAATATTGTTGTTGGAAGTTTAAATGAGGTGGAATTAAATAATCTTGTGTAGAAGAATCGTTTAAATATTTTGAGGAGGGTTCTAATGGTGAGTATAGAACTCTTCTTTTTTATTCTTACAATATATTTTTATAGGAAAGCTAGAAGGGATGAAAAAATTGGACAATCAACATAACCAAAATCATATTATGGGAACTTTGCAATGGTTTATATTTTTATTAGCAAATTCAATCGCACTACCAATTGTCGTTGGCGGATTATTTCATCTTACGACGGAAGAAATATTTTATTTAATGCAGCGTACGTTTTTTGTAGTTGGTATATCTTCTTTTTTACAAGGGTGGCTTGGGCATAGACTGCCAATTGCGGATGGGCCGGCTGGATCTTGGGTTGGTGTATTTACCGTACTTGCTTATGCAACGGCCGGACAGGATCAATTACATAGTACACTGCAAATTTTAGAATTAGGAATGATAATCTCCGGTGTTATTTTAATAGGATTAGGAGTAACTGGTTTTATAGGACGTATTTTATTTTTATTTACGCCGCTTGTGACAGGGACGTTTTTACTTTTATTATGTTTACAATTAAGTGGTGTATTTTTAAAAGGAATGTTAGGAATTACAGCTACTATTTCTCAAATCGACGGATTTACAGCAATGATCGCGTTTAGTATATTTCTGTTCGTTATTATACTATCTAATTTTGGAAAAGGCTTTGTCAAAAGTTATGCAGTTTTAATAGGATTAATTAGTGGGTGGATTATTTTTCTCATTGCAGGAAAAGTGACAATCCCATCTCAAGTAACTCATTTTGTGCAACTTCCACATATATTTGCTTGGGGACTTCCAAAATGGAATACAGGTATGGCTGTATCAAGTTTCGTTATGGTATGTATTTTAGTTTCGAATACGGTGGCAGCTATTATAGCAATTAATCAAGCAACTATTCATAAAGCGACTATTGAACAAAAACAGTTGAAAGATGGAACATGGGTTGGGGGGATTTCACATCTCATCTCTTCTGTATTTTCAACTGTAGGTGTCGTTCCGTTACCAGCAACGGCAGGATTTATACGTTTAACAAAACAAAAGTATATACGATCGTTCTTAATGGCATGTGCGTTACTAGTCGTAATGTCTCTTTTTCCAAGTATTATTCGTTACTTAGCATCTTTACCATCAGCTGTTGCATCGGCTGTTTTAATGGCTTCGTTCGTACAGTTAATTGGAATTGGATTTAATAATATAAAACAAGTGCCGATGAGTGAAAGGAATGTAACGATCTTAGGCGTTGCAGTATTATTTGGCAGCGGCGTAATGTTTTTACCGTCTGGAGCACTCCAATCCTTGCCGTCTATTATGCAATATATATTCGGTAATGGTTTATTTGTAGGTACGGTTGTAAGTATATTGCTAGAACAAATATGGCGCGTTGGAAAGTAAGTGGATAAAAAGAGTGTACGCACTGTATAAAAGTCTAAAATAACATAGGAAATAAAGCCCATTTTTATTCACCACCTGCACATTTCGTTCATACAATATCTTGACTAAATAAACACCCAACTTACACATACACAGCTCTGGCTTAAGCAAGGAGGGTTATACCAGTTGAAGGAAAAAGCGTATCAATCTAAACCTTTACTCACAAAGAGAGAGAGAGAAGTATTTGAATTGCTGGTTCAAGATAAAACAACGAAGGAAATTGCAGGTGAACTTTTTATAAGTGAAAAGACAGTTCGCAACCATATCTCAAACGCAATGCAAAAGCTAGGGGTTAAAGGACGTTCACAAGCAGTTGTGGAGCTTCTTCGTATGGGAGAGCTCGAATTATAAGAAAGCAGCCGACTTTTATATAAAAGTCGGCTATTTTTTGTTTGCTTCACTTGCTATATGAATGATAAGAACACTCCATACATAAATAGGTAATAAGGAGGGGATATGTTGAAAAGGATACTGTTAGTTTCAACAAGTGCTCATGATATGAATGGACACCCGACTGGTTTGTGGCTGGAAGAGCTCGCAGCTCCTTATCATGTATTTAAAAAGGCTAAGTTTGATGTTGATATTGTGTCAATAAAAGGTGGGAGAGTACCTATAGATAGAGTGTCTATTCCGAATGGTATACCTCGCGAATTCAAGCATGTAGCTTCTTTATTGCAAAATACGAGGCCGATTTCAAATGTTCATTTTTCGGATTATGATGCGGTTTTATTTGGTGGTGGGCACGGGGCGATTGTAGATTTTCCAGGTAATCCATATGTAGTAAATTTGATTGAGAATATGTATAACAATAACCGGATTGTAGCGGCTGTTTGTCACGGAGTAAGCTCCTTAGTCGGTGTGAAAAATCAGGATGGCTCGTTTTTTGTTGCGGGTAAGCGTATAACAGGTTATACAAACGATGAAGAAAGAGCTGTACATTTAGAAAAGCGCGTTCCGTTTTTGCTAGAAAGTAAGTTGAAAGAAGAAGGAGCTTTGTTTTATGTAGCCCCCAATTTTACGCCGCATGTAGTAGTAGATGGTCATTTAATTACAGGACAAAATCCACAGTCTAGCGTGGAAATAGGTAAGGCTATAAAAAGGGCTGTAAATAAATTATCGTCATTTTAATTTCTGCTCATTTCTTCTTATTAATGGGAATGTCTTCTTTTCAAAAAAAGATGGAGCAATGAATATGCACTTTATATAGAAGAAACCGACTTTCTTATAGAAGGTCGGTTATTTTTCTATCTTGCAAATTACGAAAAAAAGGAGCAAAATAAAAAAGGTCCTAGTCTATACATGGGAAAATGAAAATTTTCATACAGAAGCATTTGAAGTGAGCGAACTTAAAGTGTGTAAAATATAATGATAAGCATAAAAGATGATGAATGAGAAAACGGGTGATGAAGTTGAATAGAGCAATCGGTGTTATCGATTCAGGAGTTGGCGGTTTAACAGTAGCAAAGGAATTAATTCGTCAGTTGCCGAAAGAGCGTATCATATATTTAGGAGATACAGCACGTTGTCCTTATGGTCCACGTTCTCGAGAAGAAGTACGTCAATTTACGTGGGAAATGACGGAGCATTTACTAGATTTAAATATTAAAATGTTAGTTATTGCGTGTAATACAGCAACTGCAGTTGTATTAGAAGAGATGCAAAAACAATTACCAATTCCAGTAGTAGGAGTTATTCACCCAGGATCACGTACAGCTTTAAAAGTGACAAACACGTATCACGTTGGGATTATTGGAACGATTGGAACGGTGAAAAGTGGTGCATACGAAGAGGCGTTAAAGTCTATTAATAACCGTGTTATGGTAGAAAGTTTAGCTTGTCCACCTTTCGTTGAACTTGTAGAGAGTGGGAATTTCGAAAGTGAAATGGCGTATGAAGTTGTAAGAGAAACGCTGCAACCACTGAAAAGTACCGATATTGATACACTTATATTAGGGTGTACACATTATCCGATTTTAGGACCTGTTATTAAAAAAGTAATGGGAGATAAAGTGCAACTAATTAGTTCTGGTGATGAAACAGCACGTGAAGTAAGTACAATCTTATATCATAGTAAAATGTTGAATGAAGGAGAAGAACAAAGCGATCATCTCTTCTTAACAACAGGAAAAATAGGCTTGTTTAAAGAAATTGCATCAAAATGGTTCGGTCAACCGATTGAAAATGTGAAGCATATTCATTTAGAAAAAGAATAATAGTAGAATTTATATAAGTGAGCTCCTGAGAAATCAGGAGTTTTTGTTTTATCTTGCTATTTGCTGGGTAGTAAGCCCCCTGCTGATTAAAGTTTCAATTTATAAGAGGCACAGCTTGTTCTAAAACGTGAAACAGCTCGTATACATAATAGTACAAACTTAGATTTTAGGGGGGAATGGCATGCCTAAATCCACTTTTAAATGGGTTGTTGGTGCTACTGTGAGCGCTGTTTTACTAACAGGGTGTGGCTTTATAAATCAAGAGAAAGCAACTGAACAAATTGATCCGCCAAAACAAGTTACGTATACAGAGGGTGGGAAGAAAGAAGTAGCTAAAAAAGATAAGCAAGGGCAAATGGTAAATAGAGAACTATACCTTGTTGATAAAAATGGTTATGTTGTACCACAAACGTTAGCTATACCTACTCCGAAAGCAAATGAGACTGTGAAGCAAACGTTAGAATACCTTGTGAAAGATGGACCGGTAACGAATTTATTACCGAATGGGTTTCGTGCAGTCATTCCGGCGAATACAACGATGACCTTAGATTTGAAAAAGGACGGAACGGCAGTTATTGATTTCTCTAAAGAAATGAAAAACTATGCGAAAGAAGAAGAGCGTCAAATCGTTGAATCTATAGCTTGGACGTTGACGCAATTTACAGAGATAAAACAAGTGCAGTTCCAAATAAATGGTGAGAAATTGGCAAAGATGCCGGTTGGTGGTACACCGCTTGGTGAAGGAGTGAGCCGTGCAAATGGTATTAACTTCGATGATGAACAAGTAGCAGATGTAACAAATACAAAACCAGTCACACTGTATTTTATGGCGCAAAATAATAATAAACAGCAATACTACGTACCAGTCACACGCCGCGTTGCGGAAGGTAAAGAAAATGACTATGCAGCAATTATAGATGAACTTGTAAAAGGTCCGATCCATCAATCGCTCCTGAATGATTTTAATCCAGGCGTTAAGCTTATTACGAATCCGAAATTACAAGACGGAAACCTTACATTAAACTTTAATGAAAATATATTTGTAAACCCAGATAAAAATATGATTTCAAATTACGTATTGAAGTCGTTAGTTTTATCTTTAACAGAAAAGAAAGGTGTGAAAAATATTTCTATTGAAGTAAATGGAAAAGCAAATCTTATAGATGAAAAGGGCGGAAAGTTAATAAAACCTGTAGATCGTCCAGAAAACGTGAATACAGGTAGTTTTTAATCGTCAATAATTTGATATACTTAAGTAAGAAAGAGGAATTGCTTTTTGGGTTCCTCTTCTTTTATTGTATACATATCATACATTTAAATTTGGCTATACTAACGAGTAGTAATTAAGAGGAGGTTATTTTTATGCGAGTAGATGGTAGAGAGAAAACAGAATTACGCCATATACATATTCATACGAATTATTTAAAACATCCAGAGGGATCTGTATTAATTGAAGTTGGGGATACAAAGGTGATTTGCTCAGCAACAATTGAAGAGCGTGTCCCGCCATTTATGCGTGGAGAAGGAAAAGGATGGGTAACAGCTGAATACGCGATGATTCCACGTGCGACAGAACAACGTACAATTAGGGAGTCAAGTAAAGGGAAAGTAACAGGACGTACAATGGAAATCCAGCGCTTAATTGGACGAGCATTACGTGCGGTAGTTGACTTAGAAGCGCTTGGTGAGAGAACGGTTTGGATTGATTGTGATGTTATTCAAGCGGATGGTGGAACGAGAACAGCTTCTATTACAGGTGCATATGTAGCGATGGTATTAGCGTTTGAGAAGTTATTACAAGCAGAAAAAGTATCTAAAATTCCAGTAAAAGATTATTTAGCAGCAACGTCAGTAGGGATTGTTGAAGAACAAGGTGTTGTTTTAGATTTAAACTATGCAGAAGATTCTAAAGCAGACGTTGATATGAACGTGATTATGACTGGAAAAGGCCAGTTTGTTGAAGTGCAAGGAACTGGAGAAGAAGCGACGTTTAGTAGAGCGCAGTTAAATGAACTACTTGATGCAGCAGAACAAGGCATTTTCCAACTGATTGATATGCAAAAAGAAGCTTTAGGTGACATCGTATCTCATATAGAGTAGAGGTGGAAAGTATGAAACAAGTTGTTGTAGCGACAAAAAATATGGGGAAAGTACGTGAGTTTGCTGAGTTATTTGAGCGATTTGATTTAGAAGTGAAATCATTACACGATTTTCCTCATATTGAAGAAGTCGAAGAAACTGGTGAAACATTTGAAGAAAATGCGATCTTAAAAGCGGATAGTTTGAGTAGACAGTTGAATGCAATTGTAATTGCGGATGATTCAGGTCTTATTGTAGATGCGTTAAACGGGAAACCAGGCGTGTATTCAGCTCGTTTTGCTGGAGAGCCGAAAGATGATCAAGCGAATATTGATAAAGTGTTACAAGAATTAAATGAAGTAGCGTTTGAAAAGCGTAAAGCTCGTTTCTATTGTGCATTAGCAGTTGCTTTCCCTGAAGGTGATAAAAAGCCTGTCATTGTAAACGGGACATGTGAAGGATTTATTTTAGAACAACGCCGCGGGGAAAACGGCTTTGGATATGATCCGATTTTTTATGTGGAAGAATATAAAAAAGCGATGGCGGAACTAAGTTCAGATGAGAAAAATGCTATTAGCCATCGTGGCCGTGCTCTTCGTAAATTAGAAGAAAAAATCCCGGAATGGTTTTTAGGAGAATAAGGGAGAGAGAATGATGAAAGCTTTAATCGTAAGTGATAGTCATAGCTCTGTGAAGGAATTACAGCAGTTGAAAGAGAAATATGAAGGGAAAGTAGATATCATGATTCATTGCGGTGATTCAGAGCTAACGCCTGCTCATGAAGAACTGCAAGGTTTCCGTGTTGTAAAAGGAAACTGTGATTATGCTAACTTTCAAGATGAAATTGTAACTGATGTAGATGGAATTCGCTTCTTAGTTGTGCATGGACATCGCCATAATGTGAAAATGACATTACAAACGCTAGCGTACCATGCTGAAGAAGTGGGAGCGCAAGTTGCATGCTTTGGACATTCTCACGTATTAGGTGCGGAATTAATCGAGGGCGTTTTATTTATTAATCCAGGCAGTATTTTATTACCACGTCAGCGTGTAGAAAAGACATTTGCTTTATTAGAAATGGATGAAAATCAAATGGAAGTTCGTTTTGAAATGTTAGACGGACAACTAGTTGAACAAGCAGTTTTTAAAAGAGGATAAGAAAATTTATCCTCTTTTAAAAAAGGTGTTGACTTTATGTGTGGTTATACATATAATAAATATTGTCGATAGGGCAACGGCGCTAACGAAGAAAAGAAAATAACATATGCGGGTGTAGTTTAGTGGTAAAACAAGAGCCTTCCAAGCTCTGGTCGAGAGTTCGATTCTCTTCACCCGCTCCATGTCCCAGTAGCTCAGCCGGATAGAGCATACGCCTTCTAAGCGTACGGTCGGGAGTTCGAATCTCTCCTGGGACGCTAAAAAAACCTTGTTATCTTTTGATAACAAGGTTTTTTGTTTGTCTAAAATTTGATGTTTGGGTTATAGGTGTAGTTCATTCTTGATATTTGCGACCTTTCCTTTGATATTAAGTAGTTGCATATGTACTTCTTTTTCTTAAATAAAAAGAGCGCCATTTATGCGCCCTATTCCTCTTATTTAATTTAAAGAATCAATAGGTTTATGATGGAACTCAAATCCATATCCAGATTCTCTTAATTGTTTACTTACAATATTATAAAACTCTTTACCATTCTAGTACAATTCAGCAGCAGTTATCGGAACTTATTCCCGGTAGTGTGTTACAATTAATAGAAGCGGAAAACGAGAATCTCCAATTGACTGGACCTGTGATTGGTTAGATGGTTTAAGAAGGTCGTATAAAAAAGGGAGATGGCGCAAAGATGGCGAGATCAAATGAGAATGATTTAACGGAGAAATTGGCGGAAGGTCACCGGAAATATGGTGATGGCAATTTTACAGTACAGAACATCGGTGATGAAACTAACCCGAATTGGACTGTCGTAAAAAATGTGAGGAAAGGATCGGCAGGCATTCGCGAAGGAGAAGATATATTAAGACTGCGATCAAAATATATAAAATAGTACGGAAATGGGCGGAGCGGGAGTTCGAATCTCTCCTGGGACGCTAAGAAAACCTTGTTATCTTTTGATAACAAGGTTTTTTGTTTGTTTTAAATTAGTTGTTAATAAACTTGTCAAAGACAAAACCATAATCTTTCACATTATATTGTTTCTTCGTATCAACGAGCCAGTTAAAAGCGATTTCGTTTATTTCTTTAAACTGTTCTGCTAAATTTACTTGTGCGTTTGAAATACGGCTGAAAGCTTTAGATGCCATATCTAAACTTTTATGTGCATACTGCAATGTAATATCGTTGTCGTATGAGATTTCTTCTATTTTAAGTAAAGCTTTATATAAATCTTTTAATTCTTCAATATGTTTTTTATGGACATCAATTGAATAGTGTTCATCGCCCATTTGGAACTTAATTTCTACATCTAAATCAATCGTTCCCGCAGTTTCAAGCGCTACGTTTTTAATTTGATATTTACTATAGCTAAAGCGGCGTAGTGTACGTTTTTTACTTGTTGCGCTTGTACCGTCTAAGTGAATTAACCCTTTGTTTGTGAAGCAATATTCATCTGATTTCGATTTAATTAGAAAGTAAATTTTCTCCCCATCTTCATGCATTACATAATCATCGGCATCGACCTTATCATAGTCTTTAGGTGTAATAACAGAACCTACATCGCTTAGTCCTAATACATCTGCGGCCATTTTTTTAAACATATATAATCCCCCTTGTAAATTAAAGTCTTAATTGTACAAAAATATATTAACATGATCTTCATCCTTTGTTTTCTTGTAATACGAAAATATCTGAAGGTAAGTTAAGAAAAGTAATGAATAATTATTTTGATCCTAAATTATTTAGTAAATCTATTAGTTTAAGAGTGGATTCTCCGAAAAATAACCAAGAGAAAAAAGTTAATTTTGCAAGTGATTATAAATAAATTCCGTGAAAGCACCTCAAGCGATATGAGGTGTTTTTCAATCTCTTTTTGAAATCTTACAATTCTGTAAGGTAACTGTAAGGTAGTTCGATGGTAAGAAATTGCTAATCTTTTATAATGAAGATAACAACGATAAAACGAGGAGGCAGAAATGATGAAAGGATTAGTTGTAACGGGCTTGACGGTTGCTTTTGGATTTGTAGCGTATGAGAAATTAACGTATGTAGTTGATGTTGTGAAACATTTGATTGCTTAGAGAAAACAGCCATGAGAGGGAAAGGGAATGAGTGAATGAATGGAATGGTTATTTGGAATTATAGGTACTTGTAGTGTAGTGTTATTGTTCTTTGTCCCAAGTGGTATACTTAGTTCGACAACAAGTTTGTTCTTCTTAAGTTTGTTTGCTTGTACGATGCTTATTATTATGTTTTTAATGAAGCGAAGTAAACCAATCTTCTATTTTAGCATGATTGTTATGGCAATTATTGTTCTCCAAATTATTACCCTTGTAATATACCCCACAATTATAAAAGCTTTCCATTAATGATGAATCCTCTGCGTTTGTTGCTGGGGATTTTTACTTGTACAATTTTAATTTTTAGTAGAGATTTATTTGTATTGGAATGTAAAAATTAAATATTTTCATATTTCAAACAAATAATTTTGGGATGTTGTGTTCTCATTACGCATTTGATATATTTACTTTGAACATAATTAAAATCAAGAAAAAGAGGCGGACGTATGGATAAAAAAGAAAATACGGTCGTATTGTTTCCACAACTATCAGAGCGCTATATTGATGAAGGTTTTTTAGCGCTGAAAGAGCGGAAGTTCGAAGATGCATTGCGCTGCTTTGAAATATTACGTCAGTATAATGCGGAAACGGAACAAACGGAATTAGCTTCAGTTATTTGTTTACTCGAATTAAAACGTATGGAAGAAGCGAAAGACAAATGTGAACAGTTGCTTAAAACAGGAGTTGTCTTATTTGGTGATATTCTTGAAACGTACGTGACTATTTTAGTTCAAACAAATGATTATGAAGGTGTTATTGAAACTGTTGAAAAGGTTTTACAAACGAAAGATATAATGCCTGATCAAAAGGAAAAATTAGCGCAGCTTGCTTTATTTGCAGAAGGTATGCTAAATGAGGGAGACGCATCGCTAGTGGATTCAAATTTTGAGTTGGATGAGTTTACTAAAGAAATTTTTGGAGAAAACTTTGGACAGAAGCTAAGAGCGATTCAGCGACTTTCATTAAAAGACTTAGATCTTGCATTACCTGTTTTAAAGAAATTTTTAATAGACGAAGAGCAACACCCCTATTTGAAAACTTCTATTTTGTATAAAATGATAGAAAGTCAGGTAGAAGAGGAAATAGAGGTAGAAAAGTTTGGGAATACGATTAAGGTAATTCCAGCATTTACAGGTCATAATGAGGAGCAATCCAATAACATTATACATAAATTATCAAGTCGATTAGAGCAAAAATATCCCGATATATTTGAAGCGATGGTTACATATTGGAAAGAATTGCAAATTAGCGTTTTCCCATTCGCTCTATTAATGGATAAAGAAGAGATTTGGTCAGCTGTTTTAGAGAGAATTGGAAGAAAGCGTTTCGGATTGGCTATTGATGAAGAAGAGCTTATGGCAGCATACAATATCGAATTGGAAGAGTTTCATATTGCCTATCAATGGTTATTACGTGTTGAAAGAGAAGGATATTTGCCCGTATAATTATGAAAAAGAATCGTTCAGTTCTTGAAACGAGCATATTCTATGTTATAATGTAAGGGTTGCAAAAGGCAGAAAACTGCCTGTTTGTAAGAGAAGAGAAGTGTAATTCTCTTACTTAATATGTTTCATATTATTCTCGAACAAAATATACCGTAGTTGTCTTCTGGGCAATTAGTAGATTGGAACATTATATCTGAAAGCTTTTGCTAGAGGATTATTTGTGTATTTGTTATTTCAAAAAAGAGATAATGAAGATCTTAATCTATAGAGGTATGTGCATACATTATTATAGTTGGAGGGAAAGAATAAATGTCTACAAAATGGGAAAAATTAGAAGGTAACGTTGGCGTTTTAACAATCGAAGTTGATGCTAAAGAAGTAAACAACTCTATCGACGCTGCGTTCAAAAAAGTAGTAAAAACAATTAACGTACCAGGTTTCCGTAAAGGAAAAATGCCTCGTCCATTATTCGAACAACGCTTTGGTATTGAATCTTTATACCAAGATGCTTTAGATATCATTTTACCAAAAGCATACGGTGAAGCAATTGAAGAAGCTGGTATCTTCCCAGTTGATCATCCTGAAATCGACATCGAGAAGTTCGAAAAAAATGCTAACCTTATCTTCACTGCAAAAGTTACAGTAAAACCTGAAGTTAAATTAGGTGAGTACAAAGGTTTAGCAGTAGAAAAAGTTGAAACAACTGTAACTGACGAAGATGTAGAGAACGAATTAAAATCTTTACAAGAGCGTCAAGCTGAACTAGTTGTTAAAGAAGAAGGAACTGTTGAAAACGGTGATACAGCTGTAATCGACTTCGAAGGTTTCGTTGATGGCGAAGCATTTGAAGGTGGAAAAGGCGAAAACTACTCTCTAGCAATCGGTTCTGGTACATTCATCCCAGGTTTCGAAGAGCAAGTAATCGGTCTTAAGTCTGGTGAGTCTAAAGACGTTGAAGTATCATTCCCAGAAGAGTACCATGCTGCTGAATTAGCTGGCAAACCAGCAACATTCAAAGTAACAATTCACGAAATCAAAACAAAAGAACTTCCTGAGTTAAACGACGAGTTCGCTAAAGAAGCAGACGAAGCGGTTGCAACTCTTGATGAATTAAAAGCAAAACTTCGCACAAACTTAGAAGAAGGCAAAAAGCACGAAGCTGAGCACAAAGTACGTGACGAAGTAGTAGAATTAGCTGCTGCTAACGCTGAAATCGAAATTCCAGAAGCTATGATCAACACTGAGTTAGATCGTATGGTTCGTGAATTCGAGCAACGTTTAAGCCAACAAGGTATGAACCTTGAGCTTTACTACCAATTCACAGGTACTGATGCTGACAAATTAAAAGAGCAAATGAAAGAAGATGCACAAAAACGTGTAAGAATCAATCTTGTTCTTGAAGCTATCATTGAAGCTGAAAACATCGAAGTTACTGAAGAAGAAGTAACTGCAGAAGTTGAAAAAATGGCTGAAATGTACGGTATGCCAGTAGACGCTATCAAGCAAGCTCTTGGAAGCGTAGACGCTTTAGCTGAAGATCTTAAAGTGCGTAAAGCTGTAGACTTCTTAGTAGAAAACGCTGCATAATAAAATAACAAGGCACGATTAAAATCGTGCCTTGTTTTATAAATATAGAAATATATTTATAAAACTTTTCGATGGAGAAGGAAAAGTTCCTTTACAAGTCGAATATACATATTTCAAAAGTTTTAAAAATTTTTTATTTGTACATAACTAGTCATATTATTTGTATTTCTCGCCACGTAGTGACATAATATGTATTTACATACGATACATTTATCGTGTACATACGAAGGCAAGAGGTTAGCACTTTGTAAGGGGTGTGAAAATATGTTTAAATTTAATGATGAAAAAGGGCAATTAAAATGTTCTTTCTGTGGTAAAACACAAACGCAAGTTCGAAAGTTAGTGGCAGGTCCAGGTGTTTACATTTGTGACGAGTGTATCGAACTTTGTACTGAAATTGTACAAGAGGAGCTTGCGAAGGACGAAGAAGTAGAATTCAAAGATGTACCGAAACCGGTAGAAATTCGTGAAATCTTAGATGAGTATGTCATCGGGCAAGATAGCGCGAAAAAAGCACTAGCGGTAGCGGTATATAACCATTACAAACGTATTAATTCTAACAGCAAAATTGATGATGTAGAATTAGCGAAGAGTAATATCGCACTTATCGGGCCAACAGGTAGTGGTAAAACATTACTTGCACAAACGTTAGCGCGTATTCTAAATGTTCCATTTGCAATCGCGGACGCAACATCTTTAACAGAAGCTGGATATGTTGGAGAAGATGTAGAAAATATCTTACTAAAATTAATTCAAGCAGCTGATTATGATGTAGAGAAAGCGGAAAAAGGAATCATTTATATTGATGAGATTGATAAAGTGGCACGTAAGTCCGAAAATCCATCAATTACACGTGATGTATCTGGTGAAGGTGTGCAGCAAGCACTTCTGAAAATTTTAGAAGGTACTGTAGCAAGCGTTCCACCTCAAGGTGGTCGTAAGCATCCGCACCAAGAGTTTATTCAAATTGATACAACGAACATCTTATTCATTTGTGGTGGAGCGTTTGATGGCATTGAGCCGATTATTAAACGTCGCCTTGGTGAAAAAGTAATTGGATTTGGTTCTGAGAAGAAAAATGCTGATGTAAATGAGAAGCATGTTTTATCTCACGTATTACCAGAGGATCTTTTAAGATTTGGTTTAATTCCAGAGTTTATCGGTCGTCTTCCAGTTATTGCGAACCTAGAGCCACTTGATGAAGATGCTCTTGTTGATATTTTAACGAAACCGAAAAATGCACTTGTTAAGCAATTCCAAAAACTATTGGAGCTTGACGATGTTGAGTTAGAGTTTGAAGAAGGTGCACTAATCGAAATTGCGAAAAAAGCAATTGAACGTAAAACGGGTGCTCGTGGACTTCGTTCTATTATTGAAGGCTTAATGCTTGATGTAATGTTCGAACTTCCATCTCGTAAAGATATCGAGAAGTGTATTCTTACAAAAGAAACAGTAGCTGATAATGAGCCGCCAAAATTGGTGTTACAAGACGGTACTGTACTTGATACAAAAACATCTGCATAATGCGAAAGGGAAACAGCAATTTTTATAATTGCTGTTTTTCTTTATGTTTAGCTACGTTCCTCCGCGGAAATACTAAGAGATAAAATATTGCGGGAGGAAATAAATAATGAGCTGGACAAATATATTTTTAGTTGTTCAACTTGTTTTTGGTGTAATTGTCGGATTGTATTTCTGGCATTTACTTCGAAATCAACGAACACAAAAAGTTTCAATTGATCGAGAATCGAAAAAAGAATTAGAACAACTTCGTAAAATGCGTGAGATTTCTTTAACAGAGCCGCTAGCAGAAAAGGTGCGTCCTACAACCTTTTTAGATATTGTAGGGCAAGAGGACGGGATTAAGTCGTTAAAAGCGGCTCTTTGTGGTCCGAATCCGCAACATGTAATCATATATGGCCCACCAGGTGTTGGGAAAACAGCGGCAGCACGTCTTGTATTAGAAGAAGCGAAACGAAATCCTAAATCTCCATTTCGTACGAATGCAACATTTATTGAACTTGATGCGACAACAGCTCGGTTTGATGAACGTGGTATCGCAGACCCTTTAATTGGTTCGGTGCATGATCCGATTTATCAAGGTGCTGGGGCGATGGGGCAAGCAGGTATTCCGCAACCGAAAAAAGGTGCTGTAACAGATGCACATGGTGGTATTTTGTTTATTGATGAGATTGGCGAGCTCCATCCGATTCAAATGAACAAAATGTTAAAGGTGTTAGAAGATCGAAAAGTATTTTTAGAAAGTGCGTACTATAGTGAAGAAAATACAATGATCCCAACATATATACATGATATTTTCCAAAAAGGCTTACCGGCAGATTTTCGCTTAGTTGGAGCAACGACACGTTCGCCAGAGGAAATTCCTCCTGCTATTCGGTCACGTTGCTTAGAAGTATTTTTCCGTGAATTAGATACGGAAGAAATTCAAAAAGTAGCGAAAAATGCCGCGGAAAAAGTGGAAATGCAAATAGGTGAAAATGGTATTGAGATGATTGGGATGTATGCAAGGAATGGACGAGAAGCGATTAATCTCGTGCAAATCTCTGCGGGTATGGCGATAAATGAAGAACGTTCTTTCATTAAGGATGAAGATATAGAGTGGGTTGTTCACTCAAGTCAGCTTACACCGAAATATGAAAAGCGCATTTATCCGATTCCAAGGATTGGTCTTGTAAATGGTCTTGCTGTATACGGACCAAATACAGGTGCGTTATTAGAAATTGAAGTAACAGCAATTCCGGCGAAAGATAAAGGATCGGTAAATGTTACCGGAATTGTGGAAGAAGAAAGTATTGGTAGTCAAACGAAATCTATTCGTCGTAAAAGTATGGCGAAAGGCTCTGTTGATAATGTATTAACAGTACTTCGTTCTTTAGATGTGTTGCCAGAAGGATACGATATACATATTAATTTTCCAGGGGGTATCCCAATTGATGGCCCTTCTGCAGGAATCGCTATGGCAACAGGTGTATATTCTGCGGTGCATCGCACGTATGTAAATAATGAAGTAGCGATGACAGGTGAAATAAGTATACACGGAGAAGTAAAGCCTATTGGTGGTGTATACGCAAAAATAAAAGCTGCGAAAAAAGCGGGAGCTAAGAAAGTCATTATTCCTGCTGAAAATATGCAACCATTTTTGTATACGATCAAGGGAATTGAAATTATTCCTGTCCGTAAGTTAAAAGAAGTATTTGAGTTAACGTTTATGCAAGGAAATATGCATAGAGAGCTAGATGTACATACTAACGTAGACGAAACAGATGCACAATCTATGTAAAAATAAACAATAATAAAATTTGCCAGACTTCGTTTAAGTTTGTATGCTTAATCGGAGTCTTTTTCTTTTCGTGAGGTAGAAAAACAAGCTATTTACAATTGCGCGGAATCTCAGCAATTGCATCTAGGTGTATTGTAATATAAAATAGTTGAACAGGAGTTTAATTTATTATGGAGGTGCTATGTCTAGTATGAATACGAACGAAAGAATCGTGCCCCTCCTACCATTAAGAGGCGTTCTCGTATATCCAACGATGGTTTTGCATCTTGATGTAGGACGTGATAAATCGATACAAGCACTAGAGCAGGCGGCAATGGATGAAAATATCATCTTTTTAGCAATGCAAAAAGAAATGAATATCGATGATCCGAAAGAAGATGACATATATAGTGTAGGTACAGTGGCGAAAGTGAAGCAAATGTTAAAATTGCCGAACGGTACGCTTCGTGTCCTTGTGGAAGGTTTACATAGAGCAGAAGTAATAGAGTTTATCGAAGAAGAAAATGTAGTACAAGTGTCTATTAAAACGGTAACTGAAGAAGTAGAAGATGATTTAGAAGAGAAAGCTTTTATGCGTACGTTACTGGAGCATTTCGAACAATATATTAAAGTTTCGAAAAAAGTTTCAAATGAAACTTTTGCAACGGTAGCTGATGTGGAAGAACCAGGGAGATTAGCTGATTTAATTGCTTCTCACTTGCCGATTAAAACGAAGCAGAAACAAGAGATTTTAGAGATTGTATCTGTAAAAGAACGATTACAAACACTTATTTCAATTATTCAAGATGAACAAGAGTTACTTAGCCTAGAAAAGAAAATTGGGCAAAAAGTGAAACGTTCCATGGAGCGCACGCAAAAAGAATATTTCTTACGTGAGCAAATGAAGGCGATTCAAACTGAACTTGGCGACAAAGAAGGCAAGGGCGGAGAAGTAGAAGAACTTCGTGAGAAAATTGAACAGTCAGGAATGCCGGAAGAAACAATGAAGGCTGCCCTGAAAGAATTAGATCGTTATGAAAAGTTACCAGCAAGTTCTGCGGAGAGTGGTGTTATTCGCAATTATATTGATTGGTTATTAGCGCTTCCGTGGACAGAGGCAACAGAAGATATAATTGATCTTGCTCATTCGGAAGAGATTTTAAATAACGATCATTACGGTCTTGAAAAAGTGAAAGAGCGTGTACTTGAATATTTAGCTGTACAGAAGTTAACGAATTCATTAAAAGGACCTATCCTTTGTTTAGTAGGCCCTCCTGGGGTCGGCAAAACTTCGTTAGCGCGTTCAATTGCAACATCATTGAATCGTAACTTCGTCCGTGTATCTCTTGGTGGTGTGCGTGATGAATCTGAAATTCGTGGTCACCGTCGTACATATGTTGGAGCAATGCCAGGACGCATTATTCAAGGTATGAAAAAGGCGAAAACAGTTAATCCAGTCTTCTTATTAGATGAGATTGATAAAATGTCTAACGATTTCCGTGGAGATCCATCAGCGGCATTACTTGAAGTATTAGATCCAGAACAAAACCATAACTTCAGTGATCATTACATTGAAGAACCATATGATCTATCAAAAGTTATGTTTGTAGCAACTGCTAATACACTTTCAAGTATTCCAGGTCCATTACTTGACCGCATGGAAATCATTTCGATTGCTGGCTATACAGAACTTGAAAAAGTACACATTGCTCGTGAGCATTTATTGCCGAAACAATTAAAAGAACATGGCTTACGAAAAGGTAATTTACAAGTGCGTGATGAAGCGCTGCTTGAGATTATTCGTTATTATACACGTGAGGCTGGTGTTCGTACGCTAGAGCGCCAAATTGCAAAAGTTTGCCGTAAAGTAGCGAAGATTATCGTTACAGCAGAACGTAAACGTATCGTTGTGACAGAGAAAAAGATTGTTGATTTACTTGGTAAACACATATTCCGTTATGGGCAAGCTGAAAAAACAGACCAAGTTGGTATGGCAACAGGTCTAGCTTACACAGCAGCAGGCGGCGATACACTTGCCATTGAAGTTTCTGTAGCGCCAGGAAAAGGGAAACTAATTTTAACAGGGAAACTTGGGGATGTTATGAAAGAATCAGCACAAGCTGCGTTTAGTTATATACGTTCTCGTGCAGAAGAGCTTCAGATCGATCCGAATTTCCATGAGAAAAATGATATTCATATTCACGTTCCAGAAGGAGCAGTTCCAAAAGACGGACCGTCAGCAGGTATTACGATGGCAACGGCACTTATTTCTGCGCTAACAGGTATTCCTGTAAGTAAAGAAGTGGGTATGACAGGTGAAATTACACTTCGTGGTCGTGTATTACCAATTGGTGGTTTAAAAGAAAAAACATTAAGTGCTCACCGCGCAGGCTTAACAAAAATTATTTTGCCAGCAGAAAACGAGAAAGATTTAGATGATATTCCAGAGAGCGTAAAAGAAAACCTTACGTTTGTGCTTGCATCTCATTTAGATGAAGTATTGGAGCACGCATTAGTAGGAGTGAAACAATGAAAGTAACAAAAGCAGATATTGTAATTAGTGCTGTTAAACCAGAACAATATCCAGACAGTGATTTACCAGAAATTGCATTAGCAGGTCGTTCAAATGTGGGGAAGTCTTCCTTTATTAATAAAATTTTAAATCGTAAAAAGTTAGTGCGTATTTCTTCTAAACCAGGAAAAACGCAAACGCTGAACTTTTTCTTAATCAATGAGATGATGCACTTTGTTGACGTTCCAGGTTATGGATATGCAAAAGTATCTAAATCAGAGCGCGCTGCATGGGGGAAAATGATTGAAACGTACTTTACAACTCGTGAGCAATTAGACGCAGCTGTATTAGTAGTTGATTTACGTCACCAACCAACAAGTGATGACGTGATGATGTATGATTTCTTAAAGCATTATGAAATCCCAACAATTATTATTGCGACGAAAGCCGATAAAATTCCGAAAGGGAAATGGCAAAAGCATTTAAAAGTTGTAAAAGAAACGCTTGCTGTTGAAATTGGCGATGAAATTGTTCTATTCTCTTCTGAAACAGGACTTGGAAAAGAAGAAGCGTGGAAAGCAATTCATAAATTTACAAAAACAAAAAACGCGTGACGAATGTCGCGCGTTTTTGTTTTGCTAAATTTTTTAGCGTACGTTTAATGTAACTTCAATATTTCCTCGTGTTGCTTTCGAGTAAGGACATACACCGTGAGCCGCTTCTACAAGTTCTTGTGCTTCGCTATGTGAAACGCCAGCCACATGTACATCAAGTACAGCAGATAGACCGAAACCACCATCTGTATCTTTTCCGATAGAAACGTGAGCAGTTACTTCTGTACTTTCTACTTTCACACGTTTTGTACGAATGACAAGTTGTAATGCACTATCGAAACAAGCTGCATAACCAGCTGCAAATAGTTGTTCTGGATTTGTTGCTTCTCCGCCTGCACCACCTAGTGCTTTCGGCATTTTTACATCAAGATTTAATATGCCATCATCTGAAACTACTTTCCCATTTCTTCCACCTGTTGCTGTTACTGAAGCAGTATATAATTTATCCATATTTATTCCCCTTTTCCATCATTAATTGTTTTCATTGTGTCAATTAGTTTATTTAGTTGAATTAATAAAGAGCGATATTCTTGCTCTGTAATTCCTAAGTTTGTAGCCATCGTTGTCGGTAATGAACAAGCCTTTTCCTTTAAATCTTTGCCTTGTTCTGTTAATTCAATACAAACTTTTCGCTCGTCTTCTTTGGAACGAACACGTTTTACAAGTTTTAATGATTCCATGCGTTTTAACATAGGTGTTAAAGTACCAGAATCTAAAAATAGACGTTCTCCAATTTCTTTTACTGTTAGTCCATCTTGCTCCCATAGTACGAGTAAAGTAATGTACTGGGGATACGTAATACCCATTTCTTCTAAATAAGGTCGATAAAAACGAGTAACCTCTCTAGAGCAGGCGTAAATAGAAAAACAAAGTTGGTTATCTAGATGCAAAGAGTCCTCTGTCATAAATAACTCCCTTCTAATTAAGTTGTGCGCAATTTAATTTTGTAAAACCAATATAACGAAAAAGAAATACAATGTCAAATACATTGTATTGAGAAAGTCTTTGTTGCATTTTGGAACAATCATACATATTTTCCTTCATGATGAAAGAAGATAGGGAAGATGATGTTATAATTTATATGGAATAGTTTCCATCACTTGATTATGAGGGCTTTTTTTGGTAACGTACAAATAGAGTTATTAATTTATAATCATTATAAAGTAGAAGTTTTTTTATTAGTGTTACTGAATCTCCTTTATTACATACGGAGAATAATTAAAAAATAATCGGTTGTTCACACGATTGTCAGATTCATAAGAGGAAAGTTGTATTATGATAGTAGATAAAGTGATAAAACGGGTGAAGGGGGACATGCTGCGTGCATATTCTTGTTGTTAGTGTAAATTATCGAACAGCCCCTGTAGAATTTCGTGAGAAACTCACATTTCAGGCAGCAGAACTAGAGCGAGCGATGACTACATTACAAAATCAAAAGAGCGTGTTAGAGAATGTCATTGTATCAACTTGTAATCGCACTGAGATTTATGCTGTTGTCGATCAATTACACACGGGACGGTATTATATTAAGAAGTTTTTAGCTGATTGGTTTCAGCTTGAAATAGAAGAAGTCGCGCCATATTTAACTATTTTTGAACAAGATGGTGCAATAGATCATTTATTCCGCGTAACGTGCGGTTTAGATTCTATGGTAGTCGGAGAAACGCAGATTTTAGGTCAAATAAAAGATAGCTTTTTAGAAGCGCAACAAGTTAAAGCAACAGGCACAATTTTTAATGAATTGTTTAAGCAAGTCATTACATTAGCAAAACGTGCCCACTCAGAAACAACAATCGGGGAAAGTGCGATGTCTGTTAGTTATGCTGCTGTTGAGCTTGGAAAGAAAATATTTGGCGAGTTAACAGATTGTCATGTGCTTATTCTTGGTGCTGGTAAAATGGGCGAACTTGCACTGCAAAACTTATATGGAAGTGGTGCTCGTAAAGTAACAGTTATGAATAGGACGCTTTCGAAAGCAGAAGTAATGGCTGAGAAATATATGGGACATGCAAAATCGTTAAGCGAATTACAATGTGCATTATTAGAAGCAGATATTTTAATTAGTTCAACTGGTGCATCGGAGTATGTCATTACGAAAGAGATGATGACAAAGGTAGAGAAAATGCGCTCTGGTCGCCCTTTGTTTATGGTTGACATTGCAGTGCCACGTGATATTGATCCAGCGATTGATGAGCTAGAAGGTTCTTTCTTGTATGATATTGATGATTTACAAGGAGTAGTGGAGGCAAACCGTGCTGAGCGTTTGAAAGAAGCAGAGAAAATTCAATTTATGATTGAAGAGGAAATTGTTCTATTTAAAACGTGGTTAAGTACACTTGGTGTTGTTCCATTAATATCAGCTCTTCGTGATAAGGCACTTGCAATCCAAAGTGAAACGATGGTAAGCCTAGAGCGAAAAATACCAAACCTTAGTGATCGTGAGAAAAAAGTCATTAGTAAGCATACGAAAAGTATTATTAATCAATTATTAAAAGACCCAATTTTAGTAGCGAAAGAAATAGCTGCTGAAGAGGGAGCGAGCGAAAAATTAGCGTTATTTGCGAAGATTTTCGATTTAGAAACGGAAGACGTAGAGAGTTGTGCGGAAGAAGTAGAACATAAAAAAGTGTGGACACCATCCGTTCCATCTTTATAATTTGGAAGGATGATCGGATGAGTTTTTTAAATAACAGTATTATTTATCATATTGCAATTATTTTATATGCTTGTAGCATTAGTTTATATTTTATAGATTATTTCCAAAGTAACCGAAAGGCGAACCGATTTGCTTTTTGGTTACTTGCGATTGTATGGGTCCTGCAGTCTATTTTTATGTTGCTTAGGGCTACAGATTCAGAAACGAATCCTATTTTAACTTTATTATCAGGGATTTATTTTTATGTTTGGTTATTGATTACGATGTCGTTAGTCATTAATCGATTTATGAGGATTGACTTTTTAGTCTTTTTTACAAATGTTGTTGCATTTGGCGTAAGCGCTTTTTCTATTTTTACACCGCTCGGAAAGATGTCGCCAGTACTTGCGGAACAATTAGTTTCAGAACTTGTATACGTGCATGTCGGTATGGCAATTATTTCTTACGCAACGTTTACTGTATCGTTCATTTTTTCTATTATGTACTTATTACAATATCGCCTATTAAAAAAGAAAAAATGGAATGCGAGATTAAGAAGGTTAGGGAATTTACCGAAGCTAGAATCTATGTCTTACGGATTAAATTTATTTTCTGTTCCATTTTTCTTACTAGCAATTTTATTAGGATGTATATGGGGATATACAAAATTGGATAATTTCCATTGGTATGATACGAAAGTAATCGGATCTTTTGTCGTTCTATTTGTGTATTGCACAGGTTTATATTTACGAGCGGCAGATGTGTTGCAAGGTAAGAAAATTGTACAGTGGAATATCGGATCGTTTCTCGTAATGCTAGTAAACATTTTTCTATTAAGCAGTTTATCCAATTTCCACTTTTGGTATTTATAATGAGGAGAGAGAATTATGCGCAAAATTATTGTAGGATCACGAAAGAGTAAACTAGCATTAACGCAAACAAACTGGTTTATTGATCAGTTAAAAGCCCTAGGTCTACCATATGAATTTGAAGTGAAAGAAATTGTCACAAAAGGTGATGTTATTTTAGATGTTACTCTTTCAAAAGTAGGCGGCAAAGGCTTGTTTGTAAAAGAGATTGAACACGCGCTACTTACGAAAGAAATCGATATGGCTGTACATAGTATGAAAGATATGCCAGCCGTACTTCCAAAAGGTTTAATGATTGGCTGTACACCAAAGCGTGTTGACCCTCGTGATGCTTTTATCTCAAAAAATGGAGCATCGTTTAAAGAGTTAGCGGAAGGTGCTATTTTAGGTACGAGTAGTTTAAGACGTAGTGCACAGCTACTCGCTGCGAGACCAGATTTACAAGTTAAGTGGATTCGCGGGAATATCGATACACGTTTACGTAAATTAAAAGAAGAAGATTACGATGCGATTATTTTAGCGACAGCTGGATTACAAAGAATGGGCTGGGATGATGAAGTTATTACAGAACATTTAGATGAAGCGTTATGTGTACCTGCTGTAGGACAAGGTGCATTAGCGATTGAGTGTCGTGAGGATGATAAGGATTTATTGCAATTGTTAGCGCATATTAATGATACGATAACAGAAAGAACAGTGGCAGCGGAGCGAGTATTTCTTCATAAACTTGAAGGTGGATGCCAAGTTCCAATTGCTGGATATGCAACCCTTACAGAAAACGATGCAATCGAATTAACAGCTCTTGTCGGCTCTATGGATGGCTCTGTTTTATTAAAAGAGACAGTAGTGGGTACTAATCCTGAGGAAGTAGGATTAGAGGCCGCGGACCGTTTAATTAAGCAAGGCGCCAAAGAACTCATTCTTGCTGCAAATAAGGAGCAACAATAAATATGAACGCTCTCGCTGGAAAAACGGTATTGATTACACGTGCCCAGCATCAAGCGAAACAAATGAGTGTAGCAGTGAAAGAAAAGAGCGGAATTCCATTGGAAATTCCGCTTTTGCGTATGGAAGGTATGTCTCATAGGCAAATTCAACATATTGAAGAGCAGCTACATTCATACGACTGGGTTATTTTTACGAGCAGAAATGGTGTAGCTTTTTTTCTGGATAGTTTAAAAAAGAAACTACCACTAACCATTAAAATCGCTGCGGTAGGTGTGAAAACAAAATTAGAGTTAGAAAAAAGGGGCTATCAAGTTCATTTTGTTCCGACTTTATTTGTTGCAGAAGCATTTGCAGAAGAGTTTCTAAAAGAATTAAGTGGAAATGAACGTATTTTATTTCCGAAAGGGAATTTAGCAAGAGAGGTAATTCCGGTTGCACTTCGGGAAATTGGTATTTCTCTAGATGAGCTAACCGTATACGGTACGAAAGTGAATATAGAAAAAAAGCAAGAGCTTATAGCGGCATTGAAGTTAGGGAAAGTAGACATTATTACATTTACGAGCCCTTCAACTGTTACTAGTTTTGTTCGTTTACTTGAGGGTACAAACTGGAGAGAATGGACAAAAAAATGTACAATTGCTTGTATAGGACCTATTACGGAAAAAGAGGCAAGTCTTTATTTTCCGTCTGTTATTGTGCCGAAAGAGTACACTGTAGAAGCATTACTACAATGTGTTTGTGAATCTATAAAATGAAAGAATGGGGATAGAAATCTATGAACTCTTTACAATTTAATCGTCATCGTCGTTTAAGACAAAGCGGGGGCATGCGTGCGCTTGTGCGTGAAACGTTTTTACATACGGAAGATTTTATTTACCCTATTTTTGTATTAGAAGGTGAAAATGTTCGTAATGAAGTTCCTTCTATGCCAGGCGTATATCAAATGTCTTTAGATTTATTGCAAGCTGAAATGCAAGAAGTTGTTGATTTAGGTATTCGTTCTGTTATTGTATTTGGTTTACCTGCTGAAAAGGATGAAGTTGGATCATCAGCATATTGTGATCATGGAATTGTACAACGTGCTATTCAGCAAATTAAAGGTGATTTCCCTGAGCTAGTAGTAGTTGCAGACACATGTTTATGTCAATTTACAAGCCATGGTCATTGCGGTGTAATTGAAGATGGTATTATTTTAAATGACGAGTCTCTTGCAGTTCTTGCGAAAACAGCTGTAAGTCAAGCGAAAGCAGGAGCGGACATTATTGCGCCATCAAACATGATGGATGGCTTCGTAACAGCAATTCGCCATGCATTAGACGAAAATGGTTTTGGACACGTGCCAGTTATGTCGTACGCTGTGAAATATTCATCAGCATTTTATGGACCATTCCGTGATGCTGCGCACGGTGCACCGCAATTTGGTGACCGTAAAACATATCAAATGGATCCGGCAAACCGTATGGAAGCATTCCGTGAAGCAGAATCGGATGTAATGGAAGGTGCAGATTTCTTAATCGTAAAACCAGCTCTTTCTTACTTAGATATCGTTCGTGATGTGAAAAATAACTTTAATTTACCAGTTGTCGCTTATAATGTAAGTGGTGAATATTCGATGATTAAAGCGGCAGCGCAAAATGGTTGGATTAATGAAAAAGAAGTTGTTCTTGAAAAATTAATTAGTATGAAACGTGCAGGAGCAGATTTAATTATTACGTATCATGCAAAAGATGCAGCAAGATGGTTACAAGAAGGAGGCGCTAAATAATGAAAAAGTTTGATAAGTCAATTGCAGCGTTTGAAGAGGCGCAAGACTTAATGCCTGGTGGCGTAAATAGCCCGGTTCGTGCCTTTAAGTCTGTTGGGATGAATCCGTTGTTTATGGAGCGTGGAAAAGGCTCTAAAGTATATGATATCGATGGGAATGAATATATCGACTACGTATTATCATGGGGTCCTTTAATTCATGGTCATGCAAATGATCGTGTTGTAGAAGCGTTAAAATCTGTTGCTGAAAGAGGTACAAGCTTCGGTGCACCAACAGAAATTGAAAATAAATTAGCAAAACTTGTTATTGAGCGCGTGCCATCAATTGAGATTGTGCGTATGGTTAACTCTGGAACGGAAGCAACAATGAGTGCACTACGTTTAGCTCGTGGTTATACAGGTCGTAATAAAATCTTGAAATTTATCGGTTGTTACCACGGTCATGGTGATTCGCTATTAATTAAAGCTGGTTCTGGTGTGGCGACTTTAGGTTTACCAGATAGTCCTGGTGTACCAGAAGGTGTAGCGAAAAATACGATTACAGTAGCTTATAACGATTTAGAAAGCGTAAAATACGCGTTTGAACAATTCGGTGATGATATTGCTTGTGTAATTGTAGAACCAGTAGCAGGAAATATGGGGGTTGTTCCTCCACAGCCTGGATTTTTAGAAGGTCTTCGTGAAGTAACAGAACAAAACGGTGCATTGCTTATTTTTGATGAAGTAATGACAGGGTTCCGAGTAGCTTATAATTGTGGCCAAGGTTATTATGGCGTAACGCCTGATTTAACATGCTTAGGTAAAGTAATCGGTGGTGGTTTACCAGTAGGAGCATACGGTGGTAAAGCGGAAATTATGCGCCAAGTTGCGCCAAGCGGACCGATTTACCAAGCTGGTACTTTATCAGGTAACCCACTTGCAATGGCGGCAGGTTATGAAACGTTAGTACAGTTAACGCCAGAATCATATGTAGAATTTGAGCGTAAAGCTGAAATGTTAGAAGCTGGATTACGTAAAGCAGCTGAAAAACATGGCATTCCTCACCATATTAACCGTGCAGGCTCTATGATTGGTATTTTCTTTACAGATGAACCCGTTATTAATTACGATGCAGCAAAATCTTCAAACTTAGAATTCTTTGCGGCTTACTATCGTGAAATGGTAGAACAAGGTGTATTCTTACCGCCATCTCAATTCGAAGGTTTATTCTTATCGACAGCACATAGTGATGCAGATATTGAAGCGACGATTGCAGCAGCTGAAATTGCAATGTCAAAATTAAAAGCGTAATGTATTAGAGAAAATCGCTCTCCATAAGGGGAGCGATTTTTTTTATTCATAAAGTAAGCTTTCCGCACATAAATCTGTAATGACATATAGTTTGGGAGGGGGAAAAGAAGTGGCTGCAGATCATTCATTACGATTTTCATTAAAAGAATCTGTGTGGTTCCAAAAAGGACAGGAAGTCGAAGAACTTTTGTCAATTTCGTTAGATCCAGACGTTGAGATAGAAGAGCTTGATCATGAAGTAATCGTGAGAGGACAATTAGATTTAACGGGAGAGTATGTTGCACGAAAAGATGATTCGGCGTATTCATTAAGAGAACTATCGCCAGCAAAGTCAATTGATTATGTAGAAACAAGAGAAGATGGGGTTAATGAACTTGTACATTCCTTTCCACTTGAAATATCAATTCCGAGAAATCGAGTGAAAGTAATTGAAGAGCTATATGTATCAATCGAGGAATTTGATTATGAATTAAAGGAAAATGGTTGCTTACAATTATTAGCGGATATATCTATTACCGGTTTGTGTGATGAAGAGAGAAGCGAGGATGAAGTTGAAGAGGAAGAAACGGTGTATGCTGAGTTAGAAGAAGATTCAGCGCAAGAGGATGAAAATAGACCGGCGCCGCATGTAGAAGAACCAGCATATAAGGAATCAGATGAGTGGGAAGATTACGCATTTGAACCGTTCCAATTAGAGGAAAGAAAAGAGCAGGAATTAGAAGAAGAGAAAATAGAAGAACATGAATTTGTGGAACGTGAAGAGGAGCAAGAAACAACGCCACAATTTGAACTGTTCGGACGAAAAGATTTCAAGAAAGAAAAAGCGAAAAAGCAGGAAGAACAAGAAGAAGAGTACTCACAGCGAGATGAAAATGCGCTTTATTTAACAAAACTATTTACGAAAGAACCGGAAGAAGAATTTACAAAGTTAAGAATGTATTTCGTGCAAGAAGGGGATACAATTGAATCTATTGCAGACCGTTATGAAACGTCTGTACAAAATTTACACCGTGTCAATCAAACAGAAGATATATTTTTAAATACGGGGCAAATTATTTATATTCCCGTTTCAAGGGTAAAGACGAAATAAGGAAGTGAGTGTTTTCACTCACTTCCTTTCTTAGAGGCTATGTTTTGAATAGAAAGGGTTATTCGTATGGATATTGAGTTGCGAAATCACTATGAACCTATTGTGAGGCAATATAGATTGGATACGCAGCATATGGAAGAGCACGGAAATGTAATGAAAATTTATACGAATCAAGGTCCATATGCACTCAAGAAAATAGAAGGCAGAAAGTTAGAGCGGAATAACTTTCTGCATCATATTCAATATTTGAAGGAGAAAGGTTTTTCAAATTATGTACCTATATATCATGCGACGGATGGAAGTTATATTTTAAGTGACGGGACGTATAATTATTATTTAATGCCTTGGTTAGAACGTGCAGAAGGAAACGGTGAGGACAATGATCAATACCATAAAATGTTTCAGACACTTGGAACGTTGCATCAAAAAACTGTGAAGGAAGAAACGTATACGGAAGAAGATTTAGAAAAACATTATACAAGTATATCCGATCGTTGGGAAAATGATGGTGAGATGTTAGAAGAGTTTCTCGTAGAATCTGAATCAAAATGGTATATGTCCCCGTTTGAATTGCAATATTGTACGTACTATCATCATGTAATGAGAGCACGTGAATTTGCAACGAAGCAATTAAATGAGTGGAACGATGCGATGAAAGAAAAAGAGAAAACGCGTATTACTTTTGTGCATGGTAATGTGTCACTTAATCATTTTTTATTTGACTATGAGCGGAATGGCTATTTTATTAGTTTAGAAAAATCGAAGTTTGCAACGCCTGTGCAAGATATAGTAGGTTTTTATTCACGGTCTTTAAACACATATCCAATCGCAAGAAGTGATCGGTTTGAATGGTTTCAAATGTATCAAAAAAATTTCCCTTTTACGAAAGAAGAGCAACTACTTATGTTTGCGTATATGACGTATCCATCGCAATTTATTCGGCAAATCCAGTCTTATAAGAAAAGAAGAGATAATCGCAACGAGGAAAATGAACTGCGCGGAGTAAAGAGTTTGCAACAATCGCATTGGCTCGTTAGCAATATAGAATATTTCCTGTCGCAATTACAAGCTGCCCAGCAAGGGAACGGATAAAGTAAAGGCATTCTCCGCTGATGATTAGCCTTCACAAATTGGGCGTTTACGGGCAGCAGGGCTCCCATCTAACTTCTTTGCTTCAGCTGAGTTTTGAGGTGGAGGTCTTACTGCCCGCAAATAGCGGGGGAAAGAAGATAAGTAGAGGATTCTACTTATCTTCTTTTTTTTGCACGAAAAGCTGTAGTTTTAAATTTATCTTGACGAATAAGGTTTCGTTTTTTACACTATTGTATATAATAATTAACAATCATATAAATGCCTTGAAGGGGAAGAGTATAACATGAAACGTCTTCAGAGAGGAGAATCATTAGCTGAGAGATTCTCTAGATAGTTATGTTAGAAGGTAGCCCTGGAGCATCTTTTCTGAACGGAATAGTTCTTATTAGGAAAAGACGGATTTGTCCGTTATCAAATTAAGAGTATAAGCAAATTATGAATTTGTTTGTAAATAAAGGTGGTACCGCGATGTCCCTCGTCCTTTTTGGATGAGGGACATTTTTTATTTTAAGGAGGGAAAATAATGTCAAACACGGAAAAGAATTTACCAACTAAATATGATCATATGTCCGTTGAAGAAGGCCTTTATCAATGGTGGCTTGAAGGCAAATATTTTGAAGCAACAGGAGACGAGAAGAAACAACCGTATACAATTGTAATTCCACCTCCGAACGTAACTGGTAAGTTACACCTAGGTCATGCTTGGGATACAACTCTTCAAGATATTTTAACTCGTACGAAGCGTATGCAAGGATACGATGTACTATGGCTTCCAGGAATGGACCATGCTGGTATCGCAACACAAGCGAAAGTAGAAGGAAAACTTCGTGAAGAAGGTATTTCACGTTACGATCTTGGCCGTGAAAAATTCCTTGAAAAAGCTTGGGAGTGGAAAGAAGAGTACGCTTCTCACATTCGTCAACAATGGGGGAAAGTTGGTTTAGGACTAGACTATTCTCGTGAACGCTTCACATTAGACAAAGGTTTATCAGATGCGGTTAATAAAGTATTCGTTCAATTATACGAAAAAGGCTTAATTTACCGTGGTGAATATATCATCAACTGGGATCCAGCAACACGTACAGCTCTTTCTGATATTGAAGTAATTCATAAAGAAGTTCAAGGTGCATTCTATCATATGAACTATCCGTTAACAGATGGTTCTGGTCACATTCGTCTTGCGACAACTCGTCCAGAAACGATGCTTGGTGATACAGCAGTAGCAGTTCATCCAGAAGACGATCGTTACAAACATTTAATCGGAAAAACAGTTACACTTCCAATCGTAGGCCGTGAGATTCCGATTATTGCTGATGAGTACGTAGAAAAAGATTTCGGAACGGGCGTTGTAAAAATTACACCAGCTCATGACCCGAATGACTTTGAAGTAGGTAACCGTCATGACTTACCACGCATTTTAGTAATGAACGAAGATGGAACAATGAACGAAAAAGCTGGTAAGTATAACGGTATGGATCGTTTCGAATGCCGTAAAGAATTAGTAAAAGACTTACAAGAAGCTGGCGTATTAGTAGAAATCGAGCCACATATGCATTCAGTAGGTCATAGTGAGCGTAGCGGTGCAGTTGTTGAGCCTTATTTATCAACACAATGGTTCGTAAAAATGGCTCCACTTGCTGAAAAAGCAGTAGCGCTTCAACAAAAAGAAGAAGAAAAAGTAACGTTCGTACCAGAGCGTTTTGAAAACACATATTTACGTTGGATGGAAAATATTCATGACTGGTGTATTTCTCGTCAATTATGGTGGGGACACCGTATTCCAGCTTGGTACCATAAAGAAACTGGTGAAGTATACGTAGGTACAGAAGCACCAGCAGATATTGAAAACTGGAATCAAGATAACGACGTACTTGATACATGGTTCAGTTCAGCGTTATGGCCATTCTCAACACTTGGTTGGCCAAATGAAGATTCAGCAGATTTCAAACGTTACTATTCAACAGATGCACTAGTAACGGGTTATGATATCATCTTCTTCTGGGTATCTCGTATGATTTTCCAAGGTTTAGAGTTTACAGGAGAGCGTCCATTTAAAGATGTATTAATTCACGGTTTAGTTCGTGACGAGCAAGGTCGTAAGATGAGTAAATCTCTTGGTAACGGTATTGACCCAATGGATGTTATCGAGAAGTACGGTGCAGATGCAATGCGTTTCTTCTTATCAACAGGAAGTGCACCAGGTCAAGATTTACGTTTCAGCATGGAAAAAGTAGAATCTACTTGGAACTTCATTAATAAAATTTGGAACGCATCACGTTTCGTATTAATGAACATGGATGATATGAAGTATGAAGAAATCGATTTAACTGGTGAAAAATCAGTAGCAGATAAGTGGATCTTAACGCGCTTAAACGAAACAATCGAAAGCGTAACACGTAACATGGATAAATATGAGTTCGGTGAAGCTGGTCGTTCATTATACAACTTCATTTGGGACGATTTCTGTGATTGGTATATTGAAATGGCGAAACTTCCACTATACGGTGAAGATGAAGCAGCTAAGAAAACAACTCGTTCTATTTTAGCTTACGTATTAGATCAAACAATGCGTCTATTACACCCATTCATGCCATTCGTAACAGAGAAAATTTGGCAACATTTACCGCATGAAGGCGAGTCTATTACAGTAGCTGCGTGGCCAACAGTTCGCGAAGATTTACAAGATACGGAAGCTGCGGCAGAAATGCACCTTCTAGTTGATATCATTCGCTCTGTTCGTAACATCCGTGCAGAAGTAAATACGCCAATGAGCAAAAAAGTTCAAATGCAAATTAAAGCAAAAGATGAGGCTGTACTTGCTCAACTTACGAAAAACAGCTCTTACATTGAGCGTTTCTGTAACCCAAGCGAATTAACAATTCAAACAGACTTACAAGCGCCAGAAAAGGCAATGACTGCAATCGTATCAGGTGCAGAGTTATTCTTACCGTTAGCTGATCTTATCAATCTTGATGAAGAGAGAGCTCGTCTTGAGAAAGAACTTGAGAAGTTCGATAAAGAAGTAGAACGTGTACAGAAGAAACTTTCTAACCAAGGTTTCGTAGCGAAAGCTCCTGCAGCGGTTATTGAAGGAGAGCGTGCGAAAGAGCAAGATTACCTAGAAAAACGCGAAGCAGTTCGTCAACGTCTAGCAGATCTTGAAAAGTAAAAATGTTTTTAGAGACTCACTATATTGGTGAGTCTCTTTTCTTTGCGTATAATAGAACTATGAAAGTTGTCTATTGAAAGGGGAAAAACATACGTGATACATACATACGAAGAAGCGATAGGGTGGATCCATAGCCGATTGAAATTTGGAATTAAACCAGGATTAGAAAGAATGAGATGGATGTTAGAAGAACTTGGAAATCCAGAGCGTCATATAAAATGTGTTCATCTTGCTGGTACAAATGGAAAAGGTTCAACGTTAACATATATGCGTTACATGTTAGAAGGCGCGAAATATAAGGTAGGAACGTTTACTTCTCCTTACATCGAATCATTTAATGAACGCATTAGTGTGAATGGAACACCAATTGCAGACGAAGAGATTACTGAACTTGTAAAGATGGTAAAACCAGTCGTTGAAAAACTAGATGAAACGGATTTAGGGGAAGCGACAGAGTTTGAAATTATTACTGTTATGGCGATTTGCTATTTCGGTAAAGTCAATTTCTGTGATGTTGTTTTATTTGAAACAGGGCTTGGTGGACGTTTTGACTCTACCAATGTTATACACCCTGTCCTCACGATTATTACGAATATCGGTCACGATCATATGCATATTTTAGGAAATACACTAGGGGAAATTGCATATGAAAAGGCGGGGATTATTAAGTCTGGCGTGCCGGTAATTACTGGTGTACAAGATGAAGAAGCTTTGCAAGTCATTCAAAATGTTGCAAAGGAAAACCATGCAAACTTATACGAACTTAGCAAGCATTTTACAGCGTTACATAAACAGTCTAATGAAGATGGGGAACAGTTTGATTTTACTTGTCCTTTTTCCGCATTTGAAGATTTGCAAATCTCAATGAAAGGTATTCATCAAGTAGGAAATGCAGCGTTAGCACTTATGGCAGTAATGTATGTAAAAACATATTTATCATTTTTAATTGAAGAAGAGGAAATAAGAACGGGATTACTGGAAGCATATTGGATTGGGCGCTTTGAAAAGTTGCAAAGTAACCCGGATATTATTATAGATGGTGCTCATAATCCAGAAGGTATCGAAAGCCTTGTGAAAACAGTAGAAGCGCATTACAAAGATAAAAATGTAATAGTGTTATTTACTGCCCTTGGTGATAAACAATTACATAACATGGTAGGCCAATTAGAAACCATTGCAGATGAAATTATTTTTACAACATTCGCCTTTGATCGTGCTATTTCTGCTGATAAGCTTGCATCATATTCACAGAAAGAATCAAAATTAGTTTTTGAAAATTGGAAAGAGGCAATTGATACAAAAGTTGAAATGATAGCAGAAAATGATGTTTTTATCATAACGGGTTCTCTTTATTTCATTTCTGAAGTACGAAAATATATTCGCGAGAAAAACTAGATAGTCTTTGCTATCTAGTTTTTTTGTTCTACAAATGAAGTCAAATGCATACATATAAGATAAATATATAGGGTTATTTGGCGAATTCCTCTGACAAATATCTCGTTTTTTTATGAAATGAATATGATATGATGCGGACAACGATAAGAGGTGAGGTGTGAGTGTATGGACAAGCAATCACGAACGATCTCAGTGAAAGTGAATGGAACAGAAGCGAAGTATGAGGAAAAAAAGAAAGATGAATTTGAATGGATGGTAGTAGAAAGTGAACGACCGAAAAATGTTGTTCCGTTTCAAAAAGCGAAATCAATGTCTGTGGAAAAATACCGAAAGAAGTGGAGTAATACATTAATTGTAATCGTTGCAACTGCAATCATTATCGGTACGGCGTTTGGAATGGGGATGCTTCATTTACTTACTGGACAAGGAACGACAGGAGGAAGTGAAGTGACAGCTTCAAGGCCGACTGGAAATGGAGAATCAAGGGTGGGTGGAACGGCAGAACAAACACCAGCACCGAAAGAAGAAAAACAAAAAGCACAGGCAGGAACGTCATTGGATCCGATGAAATTATTTTTTGTTCAAGGGGGGCTTTATTCTTCTGAAGAAAAGGGACAGGCAGCTCTTGAAGAATGGAAAGGCAATGGGGGCATTGGTGCTTTGAGACCGAGCGGTGATAAGTATGCAATAGTTGTTGGTATTGCTAGCGATGAACAGTCTATAAATCAATTAATGACTAAGTATAAAAATGATGGTGTCTCCGTTTTAAAAAAGAGCTGGGATATAACAGATAAAGCATTGCTGAAAGATGATAAAGAAGTAGGGACATTTTTAACAAAAGTGCAGCCATTATACACTCATTTAGCAAAATATGCTTCTAGCGTACAAGTTGGTGGAAAAAGCAGCCCAAAAGATATAGAAGCAATTGAAAAAGAATGGAAAAAGGTTGAAAAAGAAGGGGAAAGTATGAAACGAGAAGAAGCAAAGAAACTGTATATGTATACGTCGGTAGCTGTACAAACAGTAAAAGATGGGAAGATGGATAAGGAATCTTTGGCGAAATTAAATCAAGTTATTATTGATGGTTTACTCTCGTATGAAAAAATTGTTTCGTAGAAAGTGAAATGATAGGATAATAAAATGAGTAAGAAAGAAGTACATGTACTTCTTTCTTTTCTTTTGAATTTAGAGCAAAGTGCTTTCTCTATGATGGGAATATAATCGTATGCAATAAAGAAGTGTTATTTTAGTTAGAGAAATTAATATTTCTTTCATTTGTGGGCAAACTATTCCTTTGATACGATTAATATAAATTGTTCTGCTTCATGTGAGAAAGGAAGGAGAAAATATGAGAAAAATAATTTTAGCTTCAGGATCACCTCGGAGGAAGGAATTGCTTGAGTTAGCTAGTGTGCCATTTGAAATCGTTGTAAGTGAAGTAGAGGAAACAATTGGTGCATATTCATCGCCTTCTGATATTGTAATGTCGCTTGCCTTGCAAAAAGCATCAGCGGTGGCAGAAAATAATAGTGATCACATTGTGTTAGGTGCAGATACAATTGTTACATATGAGTCGCGTATTCTTGGTAAGCCTTCTAATGAGGATGAGGCGAAAGAGATGTTACAATTACTATCAGGGAAAACACATGAAGTGTATACAGGTGTTGCGATTATAGCAAAAGAAAAAACGGTTACTTTTTATGAGCGTACAGAAGTTACATTTTGGGAGTTAACAAAAGAGGAAATTGATACATACGTCGCGTCGAAAGAACCTCTTGATAAAGCCGGTAGTTATGGGATTCAAGGTAAAGGATCTATTTTCGTTCAAAATATTCAAGGGGACTACTATAGTGTAGTTGGCTTACCAATCGCACGCCTCGTTCGGGAATTAAAACAATTTGATATTGATGTAACCCATGCGTAAAATTGCATGGGGTTTTCTTTGAGAGAACAAATAAAGGGGTGGAGAGATGAACGGTATTCGTGATGTTGTAAGAGAAGAACAGCCACGGGAGCGTTTATTGTTAGAAGGTGCTGGAAGTTTATCAAATCGAGAGCTTCTCGCAGTGTTACTCAGAACAGGTTCTAAAGAAGAAACAGTTTTAAAGTTGTCAGATAAAATTTTACACCAATTTGATGGCTTACGTATGTTGAAAGATGCAACATTAGAGGAGCTAATTAGTATACATGGTATTGGGATTTCAAAGGCATCGCAACTTATGGCAGCCTTTGAACTAGGCAGAAGAATGGTACGTTTAGAATATCAAAATAGATATAGTATTCGAAGTCCAGAAGATTGTGCGAAATACATGATGGAAGAAATGCGTTTTTTACAACAAGAGCATTTTGTTTGTTTATATTTAAATACAAAAAATCAAGTTATACATAGGCAAACGATCTTTATTGGAAGTTTAAACACGTCAATTGTACACCCGAGGGAGGTTTTTAAAGAAGCCTTCCGTCGTGCAGCAGCCTCTATCATATGTCTTCATAACCATCCCTCAGGAGATCCCACGCCGAGCCGTGAAGATATTGAAGTAACAAAACGCTTAGTAGAATGCGGCCAGATTATCGGAATTGAAGTGCTTGATCATATTATAATAGGTGACCATAAATTCGTGAGTTTAAAGGAAAAAGGTCATATTTAAGACTATGCTTTTTACTTATTTTGTTTTATAATGTGATTTATGAGTTTTTTGTAGAAATTTATCTACAAAAAGGATAAAGATATAAAAAACGTACTGTTTTTATAATATAAATTAAGAAAAAATGAGTCCGTGAAAACAAGAAAGGAAGATAAATAATATGTTTGGATTTGGTGGATTTACTCGCGATCTTGGAATAGACTTAGGAACTGCGAACACGCTTGTATATGTAAAAGGAAAAGGTGTAGTTTTACGTGAACCTTCAGTAGTGGCGTTACAAACTGATACGAAACAAATCGTTGCTGTAGGTAGCGACGCAAAACAAATGATTGGTCGTACACCAGGGAACGTTGTGGCACTTCGCCCGATGAAAGACGGTGTAATTGCTGATTACGAAACAACTGCAACAATGATGAAATATTACATTCAACAAGCTCAAAAATCAAACGGTTTCTTCTCACGTAAGCCGTATGTAATGGTATGTGTACCATCTGGTATTACAGCTGTAGAAAGACGTGCAGTAATCGATGCGACTCGTCAAGCGGGTGCTCGTGATGCTTATCCTATCGAAGAGCCATTTGCAGCAGCAATTGGTGCAAACTTACCTGTTTGGGAACCAACTGGTAGTATGGTTGTTGATATCGGTGGTGGTACAACAGAAGTTGCAATTATTTCTCTAGGTGGTATTGTAACAAGCCAGTCAGTCCGTGTTGCTGGTGATGATATGGACGATTCAATCATTCAGTACATTAAGAAAAGCTATAACTTAATGATCGGTGAAAGAACAGCTGAAGCATTAAAATTAGAAATTGGTTCTGCAGGCGAGCCAGAAGGTATCGAGCCTATGGAAATTCGCGGTCGTGATTTAGTAAGTGGTTTACCAAAAACAGTACTAATTCAGCCAGAAGAAATTGCAGATGCATTAAAAGATACAGTAGATGCGATTGTAGAATCAGTTAAAAATACGTTAGAAAAAACTCCACCTGAATTAGCGGCTGATATTATGGACCGCGGTATCGTATTAACAGGTGGCGGGGCATTACTACGTAATTTAGATAAAGTAATTAGTGAAGAAACGAAAATGCCAGTTCTTGTTGCAGAAGATCCATTAGATTGCGTAGCAATTGGAACAGGTAAAGCATTAGACAATATCGATCTTTTCAAAACTGCTGCTCGATAATATTGCAAAATAAAAATCAGTGAAATTAAGAGGGTGTGAACGTGCCACAGTTTTTCTTAAACAAAAGATTAATTGTTTTGTTGGTTAGTATTATTCTTCTCGTGGCATTGATTGGAATCTCATTGAAAGAACGGAACAGTTTAACATGGCCAGAGCAGTTTGTTAAAGATACTGTCGGTGTTGTAGAACGTGTATTCCAAAAGCCAGCGAAATACGTAGCTGGATTCTTCGAAAATGTAGAGGATGTAAAGCGCACGTATGAAGAGAATAAAGAATTAAAAGCAAAATTAGATAATTATGCAGGTCTATCAGGGAAAGTAAAACAATTAGAAGATGATAACAAGAAGCTACAAGAGCTAACTGGTAAAAAAGAGTTAAATAGCGGGTATACTGAAATTCCAGCTACTGTTGTTTCTCGTAATCCAGATAAATGGTACGATTTAATTGGAATTGATAAAGGGGCACAGCAAGGAATTAAAAAAGATATGGCTGTAGTAACTTCACAAGGGTTAGTTGGAAGAGTGAAAAGTGTATCTCAGTTTACATCATCAGTAGAATTACTAAGTTCTATGAGCCGAACAAATCGTGTTTCTGCTATTGTACAAGGGCAAGAGAAAATCTTTGGATTGATTGAAGGTTATGACAAAGAAAAGCAATTACTTCTTTTCACAAAGATTGGCTCTGATGCACCGGTAGTGAAAGATCAACTAGTTGTAACATCTGGACTGGGTGATATTTTCCCGAAAGGTCTTGTAATTGGAAAAATCGTTGAAGTTCAGCCGGATGCATATGGCTTAACAAAAACAGCTTATGTAAAACCTGCCGCTGATTTAAATGACGTAGAGCATATTACGGTTGCTAAACGTGCAACACCTTCAGCGCCATTAGAATAGGAGGAGAAGAAGAGATGATGAAGATATTAAAAAGAGCAGCTCTTCCTCTTTTGCTCCTTTTTGTGTTTCTATTTGAAAATATGTTTGCTACTGTTGTTCCAACGGATGTGTTTTGGAAAGACAGCATAGCAGCACCGCATTTCTTTATAATCGTCTTATGTTTTATTACAGTGTATTATAGTCCGGTCCAAGGGATTTATTACGGACTATTATTTGGCTTCTTATTTGATACCGTATACACAGAACTTGTCGGGATATATATTTTTGCTTATCCGATTTTAGCTTATTTAGTATATAGTGTGATGAAAGTACTACAATTGAATTTATTTATTGTTGTTTCTATCATATTAGCTAGCGTTGTAGCACTAGAGTATTATGTGTATGGATTCTTAACTTTATTAGGACGTACTCATATGCCAGCGTATGTCTTTTTCACAGATCGTCTCCTTTCTACTTTATTGTTAAATGCTATTTTCTTATTGATAGTTTGTTTCCCACTGAGACGATATATAGTGCGTCTTTCAAAAGCGATGGAAGAAAAAGAAAAAAGGATTTTCTAATTTTATGTCGAATTGAATCGGTGGGGTGAACTTTAGTGGAAGAAAAAAAGCAACAAAATGTAACGATAAAAGGGACAAAAGATGGGATAACGCTTCATTTAGATGATTGTTGTTCATTCTCAGAATTATTGGTGGAATTAGACGAAAAACTTTCTACACATTACTACGATGGTGATGGGCGCTCTTTAATTGAAGTGCATGTGAAAGTAGGAAATCGTTATTTAACAGAAGTCCAACAAGAAGAGATTCGTACGTTAATTCGTAATAAAAAGAATCTTGTTGTGGATTCAATTGAAAGTGATGTTATCACTAAAGCAGAAGCAATAGCTTGGAAAGAAGAAACAGAAATTGTCCCTATTTCCAAAATTGTTCGCTCTGGACAAGTTTTACATGTAAAAGGAAATTTGTTGTTAATTGGAGATGTTAATCCAGGCGGAACGGTTATCGCTGGGGGGAATATTTTTGTCGTAGGATCATTAAGAGGAATTGCACATGCTGGGTATTATGGGGATTCGGATGCTGTAATCGCTGCATCTGTTATGAACCCGATGCAACTTCGAATTAGTGATGTGGCAATGCGGGCTCCGGAAGAGAAAGAAGACGGAGCGGAGGCGGCAGAATGTGCGTATATTAATGAGAACAATCACATTGTTGTCGATCGCCTGCAACTTCTCACTCATCTTAGACCTAATTTAACAAAGTTAGAAAGGGGAATTGTATAGCTGTGGGAGAGGCAATAGTAATTACATCTGGAAAAGGCGGAGTAGGTAAAACTACTACATCTGCGAACATTGGTACGGCCCTAGCGTTATCTGGAAAGAAAGTGTGCTTAATTGACACAGATATCGGTCTTCGAAATTTAGACGTAGTAATGGGGCTGGAAAATCGTATTGTATTTGATCTTGTTGATGTCGTTGAAGGGCGTTGCCGTTTACCTCAGGCTCTTATTAAAGACAAACGTTTTGATGATCTTTATTTATTACCTGCAGCACAAACGAGTGATAAATCAGCGGTAACACCTGAACAAATGGATGAATTAATACAAGTATTACGTCAAGATTATGATTACATATTAATCGATTGTCCTGCGGGGATTGAGCAGGGATTTAAAAATGCGGTAGCTGGTGCGGATAAAGCAATCGTTGTTACGACTCCAGAAGTATCCTCAATGCGCGATGCGGATCGTATTATTGGGCTTTTAGAAAAAGAGGATATTGAACCACCGAAACTTGTTATTAACCGTGTACGTAGTCATATGCTTCATGAACAGGATATGTTAGATGTTGATGAAATTGTACGTACATTGTCAATCGAGCTTCTTGGTGTTGTCGAAGATGACGATGAAGTTATTCGAGCTACAAATACAGGTGAACCTGTGGCGTTGCAACCAAGCGGAAAAGCAGCGTTGGCTTATCGTAATATTGCAAGACGCTTGTTAGGTGAGAATGTACCATTACAAGCATTTGAACAAGAAAAGGTATCGGTATTTGCAAAGGTGAAAAACTTCTTTGGAATCCGTTAAGAGCACTTCGCACATATGCGAGGTGCTTTCTTTTTTCTTCACACGAATATCTTTCTTTCTTAGCTCATACATATGTACAAACTGTATACAACTGTTTCTAATGAAATTAGCTTAACGAAAGAAAGGAGACAGTATGAAGAATAGACGCGTAGAAGAAATTAAAAAGCGGATTGCAAAAAGGAAGGCCGAGCAAGAAAGGATGGAGGAAGAGCAGTATTTTAACGGAGGGAATTTCGATAGTGAAGCGGTATTTATTGAAGATGGAGAAAAGGAAATGCATCCTTTATTTCGAAAGGAAGTCTTTTTCTTCAAAGTTTTATTATCAGCAATATTAGTTCTTTCGGTTGCTATTTTATATAAGAATGCTCCTTCTTCATTCAATGGAGCTAAAGCTGTTACAGAAAAAGTGATGAAAGAGGAATTTCAGTTTGCTACTGTAGCGAAATGGTATGAAAAGCAATTTGGAAAACCGCTCGTATTCTATTCGCCGAACGAGAAAAAAGAAGGAAGTATTCAGCAAAAGGATTATGCAATTCCTGCTTCTGGAAAGGTAATGCAAGGGTTTCAAAAAAATGGCCAAGGTGTATTTGTCCAAACAGCTACAAATGCAAAAGTGGAGTCAGTAAATGAAGGGTTAGTTGTTTTTGCAGGCAAGAAAGAGGAACTTGGAAATACAGTTCAAATTCAACATGCAGATGGTACGGAGTCATGGTATGCAAACTTAAACGATATGTCAGTGAAATTATATGATTACGTTTCAAAGAAACAAAAAATTGGAACGGTGAGTAATGATACAAATGATAAAAATGGAAAGTTTTATTTCGCGATAAAAAAGAATGAAAAATTTATTGATCCGATCCAGGTGATATCATTTGATTAAATATAGGGACGTTTTAACGAAAATTTCCGTGCATCCATTATTTTGGGTTATTATTGTCATTGGTATTTTTACTGCGCGTTTTAAAGAGTTACTACTGTTATTTTGTATTGTTCTTATTCATGAACTTGGGCATGCTTTTGCAGCAGCACACTATAATTGGCGTATAAAAAGAATTCAACTTTTGCCGTTTGGTGGCGTGGCCGAGCTTGAGGAACATGGTAATAAGTCATTGAAAGAGGAACTTGTTGTCGTAATTGCAGGACCGATTCAACATGTTTGGATGATGCTGGTAGGTTATATGTTGTTCGAAGTCGGTTGGCTGAATACAGATTTATATTATTTCTTTATGTGGAATAATATAATTATTTTAGCATTTAATTTACTCCCTATTTGGCCGTTAGATGGCGGGAAAGTATTGTTTAATGTATTATCATATCGTTTCCCTTATTTACAAGCACATGAAAAGATGATGCAATTGTCATGTGTTTTTTTTGGTGTAATATTAGGATGGCAGTTACTCTGGAATAGTAACAATATTATGATGTGGATACTACTCATATTTTTAGCAGTGTCATTATATCAAGAGTGGAAACAAAGACGGTATGCATTTATGCGTTTTTTATTAGAACGTTATTATGGAAACAAAAGAGGAATCGAAAAGATTGCACCTATTGAAGTGCAAACGGAAGATCGTTTATATACGATCTTCACAAAATTTCGTAGAGGATATAAGCATTCTATTATCGTCCGTGGAAAATATAAAGAGCATTACACATTGGATGAAAATGAATTACTCTATGCATATTTTACTGAAAAACGAACAACTTCATCAGTTGAAGAATTAATCGGTTAGTGTTGACGATAGCACTAACCTTTTATTATTGTAAAAGCAAAGAAGATTATAAAGTGAGGAAATAATTTTGAAAACGTTATATGTGAATTACGCTGGTTCGGAAAAGCGCGTTGCAATTGAAGAGAAGAAAAAAATTGTTGAGTTTTTATGGAAACGTAATGAAGAGCAAGAGATTGTTGGGCATATTTATGTTGGACGTGTCGTAAGAACAATTGCTGGAATGAATGCAGCTTTTGTAAACATCGGTTTAGAAAAACATGCTTACCTTTCATACGATGATGTACCATCTTCTTATCGTATACATGAAGGGCAAGCGATACTCGTACAAGTTGTGAAAGAGGCAATTGATACGAAAGGGCCTAAATTGACAGCGAATATAGAATTTACCGGGAAATATGTCGTTTATATGCCGTTTGATGAGATGCGCGCTGTTTCTCGAAAAATAAAAAATAATAAAAGAAGACAACAGTTACTCCAAATTGAAATAGAGGGAACGGGGGGATACATTTTCCGCTCTGCTTCTGAAAAAGGAGCAATTGAAGAAATACAAGCTGAAATGCAAGGGTTACAACAGTTGTATGAAGAGTTAAAAAGAAAAGAGGGCCAAGGAAAGGCGCCGTTATTACTTCATCGACCGGCGACCTTTTTAGATCGTGTATTTCAAGAGAATCCAATTGAAACCATTGAAAAAGTAGTTGTAGATACAAGAAGTATAGTAAAAGAATTAGAAGACAAAGTTGGAAAAGAAAAAGTATCTTTTTATAATGAAAAGTCTTCGATGTTTAACCATTTTGGAATAGAGCGTGAAATTGAGAAAGCACTCCAAAAAATTGTGTGGCTTCCAAATGGTGCTTATTTAATTGTAGAACAAATGGAGACGATGACTGTAATTGATGTGAATACGGGCAAGTTTACGGGAAAACAAAATTTACAAGATACAGTACTTCGCACAAATGAGATGGCAGCTGAAGAAATTGCACGCCAATTAAGACTTCGTGATATTGGTGGTATGATATTAATTGATTTTATTAATATGAAAAAAAGAGAAGATAAAGAAAATGTAAGAGAATGTCTTATAGCTGCTATGCAAGATGACCGCACATATACAAGGGTGCTCGGCTTTACGGAGCTAGGGATTTTGGAAATGACACGTAAACGTAAAAAGCATTCTTTACGGGACGTATTATTAAAAGAGTGTGTACCTTGCAAAGCGACGGGTTATGTGATGTCGCATGAAACAATTGCGTATGAGTTAGAGAGAGAACTAATCACATATGGCAATATAGAAGATGAAGCGGTATTAATCGCTGCGCCTAAAGAACTGCAAAAACAGTTTTTGCAAAAAGAATTACAAAAAAATATTCCATTTGAAATTTATTTCAAAGATGATAATATCGAAAAGTATGCTATCGTTCGTTTTGGAAGTAAAAAAGAAATTGTAGAGCGGAAAAAATAGTTAGCAGAACATTTATTGACAACCGTCTATGATTCATGATAACATCTTTATGTTATAGTTTATAGCACCTAAACGGCTATATGCTACAACCGCACAAGACAGGTTCCCTAAAGGCATTTATGTCTACCTCGTTTTTGGCGAGTCTTAGTAATTAAGAGGAGGTGCAAGTATGTACGCAATTATCGAAACAGGTGGAAAACAAATTAAAGTTGAAGCTGGTCAAGCAATCTACATTGAAAAATTAGATGTTGAAGCTGGTGAAACTGTTACTTTTGACAAAGTTCTTTTCGTTGGTGGCGAAAACGTTAAAGTTGGTAGCCCAGTTGTAGAAGGTGCAACAGTTACTGCGAAAGTTGAAAAACAAGGTCGCGCTAAGAAAATTATCGTTTTCAAATACAAAGCGAAAAAGAACAATCGTAAGAAACAAGGTCATCGTCAACCTTACACTAAGCTAGTTGTTGAAGCTATCAACGCTTAATTCTGGTTAACATGATTAAAATTACGATAAGTCGCACGAAATTAGGAAGTATCCAATCATTTAAAATGACTGGACATGCCGATTATGCGCCACATGGACAAGACCTTGTCTGTGCTGGAACTACAGCGGTTGTGTTTGGTTCTATAAATGCAGTGGAAGAACTTTGTAATGTGCAAGCAACTATTGAACTCGGAAGTGATGGCGGATTCTTAACGTATGAATTGCCTAATGATTTAGACGTTCATACAGCAGAAAAAGCACAAACGCTTTTAGAAGGATTAGTTGTTTCGCTTAAGACGATCGAACTTGATTACGGAAAGTATATCCGTTTAATAGAAAAAGTGCAGGAGGTGTAACGTATGTTAAGATTAGATCTTCAGTTTTTCGCATCTAAGAAAGGTGTAGGTAGTACAAAGAACGGTCGTGACTCTCAGTCAAAACGTCTTGGTGCTAAACGCGCAGATGGTCAAACGGTTACAGGTGGTTCAATTCTTTACCGTCAACGCGGTACAAAAATTTATCCAGGTGTTAACGTTGGTCGTGGTGGCGATGACACTTTATACGCGAAAGTTGACGGCGTAGTACGCTTTGAGCGTCTTGGTCGTGACCGCAAACAAGTGAGCGTATATCCTGTTGCTCAAGAAGCATAAGAACTCACGGAAAACTCTAACCTGAGTGCAGGTTAGAGTTTTTCTATATTAAGGGGTATCTAAATGAATGAAAAATGGACAATTATAGATGCATTGCGCCATTCAAGACATGATTGGCTCAATCGTATGCAGATGGTGAAAGGAAACCTTTCCCTTGGAAAAGTGGAAGAAATTCATAGTCTCATCGATCGTTTTGTCCAAGAAGCGAGACAAGAATCCAATCTGATGGGGCTATCAATGCCTTTATTTTCAGAGTGGATTTTAACATATAATTGGAAACAGCAGCCGTGCTTATTGGAGTACGAAGTATTAGGGAAATCACATAACTTATCTCACTTAGATGAGACTGTATGTACATGGACGAATCAATTTTTCTCGATGCTTCAGCATAGTTTAGACGTATATGTTGAAAATTATGTTTGTATCACAATTGAATGTGACGCGGATAATGCTCGTTTCTTTTTTGATTTTCGTGGTAAGCTAACGAGTGTAGAAGAACTACAGAATTGGCTTGCGACCCAAAACAATAAATGGTATTCCATTTCTTATACAGTGCGAGACGAAGAAGTCTCAGTTATATTACAACCAATTGAAAAAAGTGTGGTGAAATAATGTTTGTAGATCAGGTCAAGATATATGTAAAAGGCGGCGACGGTGGTAACGGTATGGTTGCGTATCGTCGTGAGAAGTATGTACCAAAAGGTGGCCCAGCAGGTGGCGACGGCGGTAAAGGTGCAGATGTTGTTTTCGTAGTTGAGGAAGGCTTACGTACATTAATGGACTTCCGCTACCAACGTCATTTCAAAGCTGATCGCGGTCAGCACGGAATGAGTAAAGGTCAGCACGGACGTAAATCTGAAGATTTACTTGTAAAGGTTCCACCAGGAACAGTAGTAAAAGATGAAAAAACTGGTCAAATTCTTGCCGATTTAGTAACGCATGGACAAACTGCTGTAATTGCAAAAGGTGGCCGCGGTGGCCGTGGTAACTCACGTTTTGCAACAGCTACGAACCCAGCGCCAGAAATCGCTGAGAACGGGGAACCAGGTCAAGAGCGTGATGTTATTCTAGAACTTAAAGTACTAGCAGACGTTGGACTTGTTGGATTCCCAAGTGTAGGTAAATCTACATTATTATCTGTTGTATCATCAGCGCGTCCGAAAATTGCAGAGTATCACTTCACAACAATCGTTCCAAATCTTGGTGTTGTTGAAACTGGTGATAACCGCAGCTTCGTTATGGCTGACCTTCCAGGACTAATTGAAGGCGCACATGCTGGCGTCGGACTTGGACACCAATTCTTACGTCATATTGAGCGTACACGTGTAATCGTGCATGTTATTGATATGTCTGGTTTAGAAGGCCGTGATCCATATGAAGATTACGTAACGATTAATAATGAATTAAAAGAATACAATCTTCGCTTAACTGAGCGTCCACAAGTTGTTGTTGCAAACAAAATGGATATGCCAGATGCAGAAGAAAACTTACAAGCATTTAAAGAGAAAGTGGGAGACGAAGTAAAAATCTTCCCAATCTCAGCTGTAACAAGACAAGGGGTTCGTGACTTACTGTTTGAAGTAGCGAACTTAATAGAAACAACACCAGAATTCCCAATACATGAAGTTGCGGATGAGTCTGATACAAGTGTAATGTACAAATTTGATACTGAAGGTGTTAAATTTGAAATTACACGTGAAAGTGATGGCACGTTTGTTATCTCTGGTTACGATATCGAGAAAACATTCAAGATGACAGACTTCTCACGTGATGAATCTGTACGTCGTTTCGCTCGTCAAATGCGCGGAATGGGTATTGATGAAGCGCTTCGTGCACGTGGTGCAAAAGACGGAGATATTGTAAAAATTCTTGAATATGAATTTGAATTTATCGATTAAGACTGCCGAAATACGGCAGTCTTTTTTTATATCGTAAAAATCGGATTTATATAGGAAAAAATCCCCACTAATTAAATTTTCAATTTATAATAAAAAGGGGAGTGGTTTTAGAAGAATTTTTTTATGGGGAGAAAACGAACATGTATAAAATATTAATTGTAGAAGATGATGAGAAAATCGCGGGAATATTAGAAGAGCATTTAGAAAGGTATGGCTATCAATCATTTAGAGCAAGTGATTTACGTCAAATAAAAGATGAGTTTGTAAAAGCGAATCCTCATCTCGTGTTACTTGATATTAATTTACCGTACTTTGACGGTTTTTATTGGTGTCGTCAAATTCGTACTGTATCGAATGCACCAATTATTTTTGTTTCTGCAAGAACAGGAGAAATGGATCAAGTAATGGCGATTGAAAATGGCGGCGATGATTATATTACGAAGCCATTCCATTTAGATATCGTAATGGCAAAGGTGAAGAGTGCACTTCGCCGTGGTTACGGAGAGTATGCTTCTGCCGCTGAGAGTGATTGTTTAGGTGTAAATGGACTGTTGTTATTCCCGTCTCAGCATATTGTTGAGTGGCAAGGACAACAAACTGAACTGACAAAAAATGAGTTTTACTTATTAGAGTGTTTAATGAAACAGGTGAATCAATATGTAACGCGCGAAGAACTGTTAGAAGCTCTATGGGATGAAGTAGCATTTGTGGATGATAATACATTAACCGTAAATGTAAAACGTGTAAGGAAGAAACTAGAGGAGTTAGGCATTAAAAATGCAATTGTAACGAAACGTGGATATGGTTATGCGCTTTTTACGGAGTGGGGCGAAGGGCATGAAGGTTAAAAATTACCTTATGGACCGCTTTTCTTTAATTCTTTCTTATATTGTTAGCCTTTGTTTATTTGGGCTCGTTTTACAGCTGCAAAGTCTTTTAGAAAAGAAATCCATTGATTGGAGTACGTGGTTATATGGACTTTTATTAGGAACAGTTGTGTTTACTGTATACCTCATTTACGATTACCGAAAACGGAGTGTGTTTTTAAAGAGGATCGAAAAGTATGTTACTGATGGAAATACATTACATGACTCTTTACTTATTGATGAATCTTATACATCAGAGCAAGAAATGGTCGTTGAATCTTTTACGTTATTAAGACAGCAATATATGAATGAAGTTCATAAACAGCATGCGAAAGAGCAACAGCAAATGATATTTATGAACCAATGGATTCACCAAATGAAAACACCAGTATCTGTTATTGAATTATTGCTGCAAAAGTTTGGCAAAGAGCATCGTGAGGCAAGAGCAACAGTTGAAAGTATTCGTGAAGAAAATAACCGTATACTAAATGGTTTAGATTTAGCGTTACATATGGCAAGACTAGAGCAGTTTGCGAAAGATTATAAGATAGAAGTAGTAAATGTTATAGATGTCGTGCGAGGTATTATTAATGAAAATCGGAAATCCTTTATTCAATCGTCTGTATTTCCGAAAGTGATGTTTGAAGAAGATACTTGTATGGTTGCATCTGATAGAAAATGGCTGAGTATTGCTATAGGTCAAATTGTTGTAAACGCAATCAAGTATACAAAAATTTCAGCGGCAGAGAAAAAAGAAATTCAATTTCAAATTGAAGAGAAAGATCAAAAGGTGTTATTACATATTAAGGACAATGGAATTGGTATTCCAGAGCAAGACGTAAAGCGCATATTTGATCCATTTTTTACGGGAATAAATGGACGTAAAACGAGAGAAGCGACTGGGATGGGCTTATATATTACGAAGGAAATTTGCGATAATTTACATCATGGAATGTATGTCCAATCGGCTGAAGGAGAAGGGACAACATTCACGTTCCAATTTGCAAAAGATGAAGAATATCATACATTGATGAGAAAAATGACAAAACTGTAAGATAACAAAACGTTTTGTAAGGGAAATCACTCGTTTCTTTTTCTTATTTTTCTTATAGTAAATGTAAGAAGAAAACACGTAGGGGGATTAGAAATGAGTGTTCTTGAAGTAAAAGGATTAACGAAGGTGTACCAATCAAAAGGTTCAGTAGCGACGACTGCTTTAAACGATATAAATTTTAAAATAGAAGAAGGCGAATTTGTAGGGATTATGGGTCCTTCAGGAAGTGGGAAAACGACGCTTTTAAATTTATTAGCAACAATTGATAAGCAAACTTCAGGTCATGTGCTTGTAAATGGTGAAGAAATTAATCAAATGCGTGCTGCAAAATTAGCGGAGTTTCGCCGTACACATTTAGGGTTCATCTTCCAAGATTTTAATTTACTTGATACGTTATCCATTAAAGAAAACATTATTTTACCACTTGTAATGGCGAAGAAATCTGTAAATGAAATTGATGCGAAAGTACTGGAAATTGCGAAGTTTTTAAACATCGAAGAAATTTTAAATAAAAAAGTATACGAAGTATCTGGGGGACAACAACAACGTGCAGCAGCAGCGAGAGCAATCATTCATGAACCGACGTTAATTTTAGCAGATGAGCCAACTGGAAACTTAGACTCGAAGTCAGCAAAATCGCTAATGGGCGCTCTGCAAGATTTACACGAGCAAAAGAAAGTAACGATTGCAATGGTTACGCACGATCCAGTAGCGGCTAGTTATTGTGAACGTATCCTTTTCATACGCGATGGAGAAATTTTCTCGGAAATACATAAAGGAAGAACGAAACAAGCCTTTTTCCAAGAAATTCTGGACGTACTTGCGATGCTAGGAGGAGAATATCATGAACTTTCGCCAGCTCGCGCTTAATAACGTAAAAGGAAATTGGCGTAACTATAAAGCGTTTCTTATAAGTAGTTGTTTATCAATTGTCGTATTTTTCATGTATGCTTCTTTTATTTATCATCCAGATGTCGTAAGCGGTAATATTAGTATGAGAAAGATGATCACAAAAGGATTAGAATCGATGAATTATATTGTGGTCATCTTTTCGGCACTCTTTATTTTATATGCAAATTCAACGTTTTTACGAGCAAGAAAAAAAGAGTTTGGTCTACTAACATTAATAGGCGGAACGAAATCGCAGCTCGGCCGAATGATTATATTAGAGCAACTGATGTTAGGTAGTATTGCAATTGTAGTTGGTATTGGGGTTGGGATGCTTTGTTCAAAATTATTTTTCCAAGCGTTAAGCGTATTATTAAAAATAGATAAGACACTTCCACTTGTTTGGAATAGTAAAGCAGTTCTTATTACAGCTGGTGTATACTTTATTCTATTTTTAATCCTATCATTGTTTAGTGTTTGGACAGTAGGACGCTTGCAAATTATTGATTTATTAAGAGAGGCAAGAAAGCAAAAAGTAGAGCCGTTTGCATTTACATGGTTATGTGTAGTTGGTATAGGATGTATTATTGTTGCATATGTACTTAGCTTCCAAGTAACGTTTCTGAATTTCCTCATCCTCTTTTTACCGGTGGTAGGACTGACAATTGGCGGAACGTATTTACTATTTACACAAGGTAGTACAGTTGTATTAAAAGCATTACAAAAAAGAAAGCAATCTTTTTATACGTACCCAAATATGTTCGTCCTTAGCAACCTTATTTATAAAATGAAAGATAATGCTCGTTTTCTATTTGTAATTTCTATCATTACGGCGGTAGTATCTTCAGCGGTGGGTACACTGTACGTATATTTTGAAAATATGAGTGCGAAAACGGTAGAACTTACACCACATGCTATTTCATATGAGGAAAAGGGGTTAAATACGCATAACCTTATTAATGAAGAAAAGGTACAGGAGCTTGTGAAGAGACACGGGTTTGAAGATGCGCGAAAAGTAACATACGTTAAACTACCGGCAACACAGAAAATAACGTTGTTTAATAGTGAACATGAAGTACCGATGACGATTATTTCAGAAAAAGAATATAATGCAGAAGTGCGCAAACAAAAGAGAGAGCAACCTACAGAAGTTCATAATGCACCAGGTAGTGCAACGATGGTTATGGTTGATATGTCAAATGAACTGATGAAGATAGATCGTACGAAATCGTATGAATTTACAATTAATGGACAAAAGCAGTCTGTTCAATTAAATAATCCAACGCAGTATTCTGTTTTTAATGATAGTGAATATCTCATTGTAAATGATCAAGATTTTGAGAAATATGCAACACTCGTACCAGATGAAGAAAAGACAAAATATTACGGTTATTATATTGAGGATTGGAAAAGTACAGAAAACCTTGTATTAGATTTGAAAAATGAAATTGCACCAGAAAAGCAAGGAGAATTGAGAAATTCAGTGTTTGCGTATAAGGATATAAGAGAAGGTGGAGCAATTACAATGTTCATCGGTTTCTTCGTAGCGGTACTGTTCTTCTTCTTCGCTTGTAGTATGACATATTTTAAATGGTTTAACGATAAAGAACAAGATCGCATTCAATTTAAATCGTTAAAGAGAATCGGTATGACAGATAAAGAAATTCGCAAAATTGCGATTCGACAAATGGGAGTTATCTTCTTTATACCAATTTTAATCGGTTCAATTCATAGTGGATTTGCTCTTCATACGTTAGGGAAAATGCTTTATATTAATTTGTGGAAATCAGGTGCGCTTGTAATTGGAGCATACATTTTAGCTTCTGCCATTTACTTTATGATCGCGCAAAGAGGATATTTAAAACACGTAAAAAGCTAGGGGAACCTCTAGCTTTTTGCCTATGTAGTAAGTTACAGGAGGAAGATAGATGAACATTCGGCAACTAGCGCTGCAAAATATAAAAGGAAATTGGCGTAATTATAAAGTGTTTTTCTTAAGTAGTTGTTTTGCAATATTTGCTTCTTTTGCATATATGTCTGTCATTGTACATCCGTATATGCAAGAGACGATGTGGTATCAAAACGTACGCTGGGGACTTATCATATGTAATGTTATAATTATTTCTTTTTTCGTCATATTTATTTTGTACTCTACTTCTATTTTCATAGAAGCACGTAAGAAAGAATTAGGGTTATATATGTTAATGGGAGCAACGAAGTCTAACGTAATAGGAGTAATTATGACCGAGCAAATATTAATTGGAATTTTTGCTAATATTTTCGGTATAGGGCTGGGCTTGATCTTTTTAAAGCTCTTCTTCATGGTGTTTAGTATGTTACTGGGGCTTCCGAAAGAACTCCCTGTTATATTTGACGTAAGTGCGATTGGTGTAACATTTATTACATATATGGTCGTTTTTATTCTGTTATCTTTTATAAGTGCTTTACGTATATGGAATATAAAAATCATTCGGTTATTGAAAGAATTTCGAACAGATAAAAAAGAGAAGAAAACATCAAAGTGGCTCTGTTTATTCGGTTTTGCTTGTTTAGTGGGCGGGTATGCATTGGCGCTACAAGTGACGATGGCTACGATAGCGATATACTTTTTCCCTGTGTCTATACTTGTCTTTTTGGGAACGTATTTTTCTTTTACACATGGAGCTACCCAAGTGTTAGAAATGATAAAGCGAAATAAAAAGATTATGTATACATATCCATATTTATTTATAGTGAATCAATTGTCACATCGAATGAAGGAAAATGGTCGCTTTTTCTTTCTGATGTCTATGGCAACGACGTTTGTAGTTACGGCAACAGGTACGGTGTTCTTGTATTTTTCTAGCATGCAAGATATGTGGCGAACTGGAGGGGTACACTCGTTTTCGTACATAGAAAAAGGTATTTCTACTTATGAAGTCTTTGAAGAAGGTGCGGTTGAAAAATTACTGAATCAATATGGGTATGATGATTTTCAATATATGAGTTTTGTTGGAGTGTATGCATCCTTTCAGTCTAATAAAGGAGAAACAACAATAGCACCGCTTATAAAAGAAAGTGAATATAACCAAGAAGCAAGGAAACAAAAACAGAAAACGTATCGTCCTAAAAAAGGTACAGTGACACTCGTTTATTATAATAAATACAATAATTCGAATGTATATAATCAAAAAGAGATTCAATTGCAAGTAATGAATCAACCATATCAATTCGTATTTAACGGTCAGAAAGAAGGGGTTCAATTTAACCATCACCCTTCGTACATTAATGGTCTGTTCTTCGTTATGAATGATGAAGATTTTGATAGTATAGCAAATCAGGTTCCTGATTCTGAAAAAATGATATATAGAGGCTACACATTACCAAATATCGAAAAGACGAAGAAATTAAATGAAGATTTACGGAAACATATGAAACAAGATAATAATAATGCATTTCGAAGCAATATGGAGTTGTATGTAAATATGAAAGAAGGCGGCGATATTACTCTATTTGTAGGCTCATTTATTAGTATATTATTCTTTCTTACTTCATGTAGTATCGTTTATTTTAAATGGTTCCATAATATTGCATCGGACCGAAAGCAGTATGGTGCACTCTCTAAACTTGGAATGACGAAGGAAGAAGTATGGAAAATTTCTCGTTGGCAATTATGTATGCTATTTTTTGCGCCAATTATAGTAGGGAGTATGCATAGTGCAGTTGCGTTATATACGTTTCATAATACGCTTTTTATGGATGGATCATTAAGAAAAGTAGGTTTGTTCATTCTGTTTTATATCGCAGCATGTATCATTTATTTCTTCTTCGCTCAAAGAGAATATAAGAAACATTTAGACTAGCGAACGCTAGTCTTTTTTTTAATATTCGAAATTTACATAGAAGAATATAAAAAAGTATGGTATAACAGTAAGAAAACGAAAAAGAGGGGAAAAGACGATGATTCGAGTAGGATATTTAGGACCAGAAGCAACATTTACAAATATGGCGGTGAGTCGTTTTTTTCCGGAAGCAGAGCATGTACCATATCGAACGATTCCAGATTGTATAGATGCAGCTGCAAATGAAAATGTAGACTTCGCAGTTGTACCGTTAGAAAATGCAATAGAAGGTTCAGTGAATATAACGGTTGATTACCTTGTACATGAGCAGCCGCTTTCCATTGTAGGAGAAATTACAGTACCAATTCAGCAGCATTTACTTGTACATCCGCAGTATGCAGAAGTGTGGGATGAAGTATATGCAGTGCATTCTCATCCGCATGCCATTGCACAGTGCCATAAATTTTTAAATGAAGAATTAAAAGGAGTAACTGTTCGAGATATGACATCTACAAGTGCTGCTGCGCAATATGTGAAAGAACATCCTGAAGAGAAAATTGCCGCTATTGCAAATGAAGCGGCTGCAGAAAAATACGGATTAACAATTGTGAGACGTAGTATTCATACGCATAAAAATAATCACACACGTTTCTTGGTACTCCATAAGAAAAAGAAAGCAGTACTCCCGAATAACGGAGAGAATCGCGGAGAGAAAACGACGCTTATGATAACGTTACCTGCAGATTATGCAGGTGCCCTATATCAAGTGTTATCAGCTTTCGCATGGAGAAAATTAAACTTATCAAAAATCGAATCGCGTCCGATGAAAACAGGTCTTGGAAATTACTTTTTCTTAATTGATGTTGATAAAGCATACGATGACGTATTATTGCCAGGCGTAACGATGGAACTTGAAGCACTCGGTTTTTCTGTTACTGTGCTGGGGAGTTATTCTTCTTATTGGTTGTAGAGGGGAGCTGTTGTTAAAGTTGTTTGAAATGAAAAGCTGTTTCTCGGTTTGAGGCAGAGTAAGCTATCAATTCTATTGAAGTAAGTGATTAATTAAGCTAGCAAAATAAAGAAGCCGTCCTAAAAGATATTTAGGACGGCTTCTGTTAGGAATAGATAACTCTTTTGTCGGGTTTTTAGTACGCATCATTACAACTATTATAATAATAGGATTCATCATTGTTCGAATTACTGCAGCAAATACAATTCGTTTGTTGTATTAATAGATTGAGTGTAGATGGAGCTACAGTATCTGAGAAAGTAATACTCTCAACATCTTCTACTAAAAATGTTTTAATATCTCCTGGTGTTAAGGTAAATGTAAGTGGAGAGCGATGGTTTAATCTTGCGATTGTTAATCTAATCGTTGTTGCAAATGCAGGACTGAAACTAAATTTAATAAGTGTCTTATTATGATTTTTAGTGAAGTTTTCAAATACAGTTCGAGGAATTCCAGTTGTTATATCAAGATCTTGAGGGGTATTTCCCGTACCGAAAATAGTATAGTTCTGTATAAAACAGTTATTTGAATCTGAATTTGAAGAATTACATGGGCGATCATTTTTCTTATAATATTTTTTTCCATTTTTTAAGAAGTAATCCGCCATAATTAATCACTCCCTTCACATATAAGAATTAAAGGTTGTCCATATATAATATGAAATATATTTTTATATGTTTGGACGTGAAGGAAGAGAAAATAAAAAGAGTCCATCTGGTATGATGGACTCAATACTGTTTTACCTGGTGTGATTCTTTATTTTAACTTCGCAAGACGATCTTCTAACTTACCACGCCAAATATCAGCTAGTTCTGGAACAGCAAGAATTTTTTCAATGCCATCTTTATCTTTTCTATTATGAAAATAAATTTCGTTAGAGAACAAAACAGAAACATTGCTCGGTTGACGTTCTAGTAATGTAATTTTAGAATCTTTACGTACAGTACCTTCTTGAAGAACGCGGCATAGGTAGCCTGTAAATCCAGTTGCTACAATGCGTGGCAGTATGCCAGGGATGCCGAGGCGTTTTGAAATAGTGCTACAAGGAACGCGAGCTTGTGTCACTTGAATGATTGCTCCACCTAGTTGATATGTATCTCCGATGCAAACATCACGCTCTAACATATTTGTTACGGTAATGTTTTCGCCAAATGTGGAAGCTGGTAGCGTAGTTTGAAATTCCTCTTCCCATAGTGCGTAATGCTCGTGTGGGTATACACAAACAGCTCGATCAGGACCGCCGTGATGTTTTAAATCCGCTACGTCATCACCACGAAATCCGTCTTTTGAGAGAAAGGCCTCTTCTGTAGGATCTTTACATATACCTGTTATCATTTCTTTATCTTCGCCATATTTCATTTGTTTCGGTTTACCAGTACTAAAGTGAACGAGTTCAATTCCCATATTTGATCTCCTTTACGATTGATTACAATATTATAGCATTAAAAAAGCACAGAGAATGATAAAAAACTCTGTGCTTTACATTAATAAACGAGAAATCCTGCTTTATCTAACGCCTCACAAGCAGCATCTAACTTCTCTTTAGAATCTGCTTCAATTGTATGTAAGTGAATACCGTCTGTTAGTTGCGATAGATAGGAAGCATTTGTGTTTTCGATTTTTTGTAAATATTGCTCTACATCAAAGCGATTGCTTACCATAATGGATGCTGTTAGGTCACCGTATACAGGATGCTCAACTTTTACGTCTTTAATCGTAACGCCGTGGTCAACAAGCATTGTAAGTTCTTGACGTACTTCTGCTGGTTTGTGCTGGCATACGATTACGCGTTCAAAAGCTTGTTGTTTCTCTTGTGGCTTTAAATATAAATAGCCTTGGGCAGTCGCAATAATTGGTTCGTTTCGTGCTTTAAGCAAGGAAATATCTTGCACGATAACTTGTCTACTTACGTTTGTCTTCTTCGATAGTTCATTCCCAGATAACGGCTCATTTGCAGCGAGAAGCCACTGAAGGATAAGCTGTCGTCTTTCTTCACCTAAAATCTTTTTTTGGTCATTTTGTTTCATTATGATTTAACACCTCTATAAAATTGATTTCCAATTGTGTGTAGTGCATGAATAGTAGTATCAATTTGATCTTTCGTTGTTTGTTGTCCGAAAGAGAAGCGGACATATTGTTTGGCCTCTTCATACGTTTTTCCAATTGCAAGCATAGTTTTCGAAGGTTCTTGTTTACCGACTTGGCAAGCACTTCCGGTGGAAATGGCGATACCATGGCGATTACATTCTAGCATAGTATATTGACCTTCTATTCCTTTTATTGTAACCCCAACAATATGTGGTAAACAAGAAGTAGAATGACCTTCTACTTCAATTTCTAGCGGAAGTGTTTGTATTTGCTCTAAAAAGTAGGATCGTAACTCTTTAAAACGTAAACTTTCTTCCCATTGGGTTTTTAATATATTTTCAGCAGCTGTTAAAAAAGATGCGATGCCGGGAACATTTACTGTGCCTGGGCGAAATCCTTTTTCGTGAGAAGTTCCTGGAAATACTTGTTCCCAGCGAGATTGCGGATTTATGTAGCAAGCGCCGACACCTTTTGGTCCGTATATTTTATGTGCTGAAACAGAAAGACTATCAATCCCCATCTCAAAAACATGGATAGGCAGTTTACCAAACGTTTGCACACAATCCGTATGAAATAAAACATTATATTTTTTTAAAAGTGCCCCGATTTCTGTAATGTTTTGAACGGTTCCGATTTCAGAGTTTCCATGCTGTATACTTGCTAGCACAGTATCTTCTGTAATAGCTGCCTCTAAATCTACTAAACAAATGAGTCCATTTTTATCAACAGGAATTTCAGTGATCGTATAGCCTTTTGATTTTAGAGATTGAAAATAACTTCGAATGGATGCATGTTCCATAGGTGTCGTAATAATATGCTTCTTAGTTCGGGGATTTAGAAGTGATTGGATCGCAAGATAGTTTGATTCCGATCCGCCACTTGTGAAAAATACTCCTTGTTCTTTTCCTCCAATCATTTCCGCAAATGTTTTTCGGCAAACTTGTAATAAAGAAGCAGCTGTTCCTCCAATATCATGTAAACTTTGTTCATTTCCGAAGTATTGCGACGCTGCTTTCATATATGTTTGTAACGCTTCCTCGCTCATAGGTGTAGTAGCTGCATAGTCAAGATATATCATCATGTAAGTTCCTCTCTCTAGTAAGAGTTACAGTTCTTTTACTTTTTTAATGGTAGTGAAAATAAGAATTATAAAAAAACTCTTGTCATTATTTTAAAACTATGTAAATATAGGTGTCAAGACAGTTGAAAAGTGTAAAGTAGGAGGCAACAATTATGCCAAGTGCAGATGTCTTAATTATTGGAAGTGGTGTTGCGGCACTTCGTGTTGCAAAAGAGATTTGTCACGAAAAGAATGTGATTATTATCACAAAGGAGACGAAACGTAATAATAATACACATTTAGCTCAAGGTGGAATTGCCGCAGCGGTAGCTACATATGACAATCCTAATGATCATTTTGAAGATACATTAGTAGCAGGTTGTCATTATAACAATGAAGAAGTGGTCCGTTATTTAGTCGAGGAGGGACCGAAAGAAATTAATAACCTTATTGAAAGAGGAATGAAATTTGATGGGGATGAAACAGGTCCTCATCTTGGAAAAGAAGGAGCGCATCGAAAACGTCGTATTTTACATGCAGGTGGCGATGCAACAGGAAAGAATTTATTAGAGCATCTTATTCAAGAAGTAGCTCCATACGTTACGGTAGTGGAACAGGAAATGGTGCTCGATTTTATTATAGAAAAAGATAAATGTGTTGGGGCTTTAACTCGCAACAATAAAGGAGAATTGAAACGTTACAATGCAGATTATACGGTGTTAGCTTCAGGCGGTATTGGCGGTTTATACGCCTTTACTTCTAATGATGAGACGATTACAGGCGATGGACTTGCAATGGTGTACCGTGCAGGCGGAGAGCTTGTAGATTTAGAGTTTATACAATTTCATCCGACGATGTTATACGCGGGTGGGCGTTGTTCCGGCCTCGTGTCCGAAGCTGTTCGCGGAGAAGGAGCTGTCCTTATAAATGGAAAAGGGCAGCGTTTTATGATGGATATACATTCCGAACAGGATTTAGCGCCTCGTGATGTAGTCGCAAGGGCTATTCATGAACAGCTACTTGCGGGTGAAAAAGTGTACTTAAACATCGAAATGATTCAAAACTTTGAACAACGCTTTCCGACCGTGTCATCGATATGTAAAACAAATGGAGTCGATATAAATAAAAAACTTATTCCAATCGTGCCCGGTACTCATTTTCACATGGGCGGCGTGAAAACGAACTGTGATGGAGAGACGTCTATTCCGAACTTATACGCAGTCGGTGAAGTAGCTTGTAACGGGGTTCATGGTGCAAATAGATTAGCGAGTAATTCATTATTAGAAGGTCTTGTGTTTGGAAAAAGAATCGGACGACACATTTTATCTAGAGAGACAAAAGAAAAGGTGAACATGCTAGCCGAAAAGGAAGCAAAGTTTATCGTTCTGAATCATTTACCGACGAAAGAAGAAATACAAAAATGCATGATGAAATATGTTGGGATTGTGCGAACAGAGCAAAGTTTATCTTATGCGAAGAGATGGCTTAGTAAGTATGGTGTTCGAAATATGATATTACAACATGATGTTCTTACGAATGAAGAGATAACGCTTATTAATATGTTAACGGTTTGTGAGCTTATAGTTGTATCAGCCTTGCAAAGAGAAGAAAGTATTGGCGGGCATTACCGGAGTGATTATCCAGATAGAAATATAGGAAAGAAAGAGATTGTTCGAGTAAAGAGAAAGCGACAACTTGTGTGATGAGGGGAAGAGAGGCTTTATGAACACGATAAAAGTTAAAGAAGCATTAAATCGATTTTTTTTAGAAGATATAGGGGAAAGAGATGTAACATCTCAGCTTATTTTTCCAGATAACTTGCTTTCGAAAGGAACGTTTCTTGCGAAGGATACAGGGGTCTTTGCAGGACGTTTAGTAATTGAATCAGGATTTAAATTAATTGATGAGAGAATTGAAGTAGAGCTTCATAAAAAAGATGGGGATCTTGTAGAAAAAGGCGAAATCATTGCAACAGTGCAAGGTCCAATTGCATCGTTATTAACAGCAGAGCGCGTTATATTAAATGTTATTCAGCGTATGAGCGGAATAGCGACGATGACGCGTACAGCGGTTCTTGCTTTAGATAGCAGTCATACTCGCATTTGTGATACACGAAAAACGATGCCAGGACTACGTATGTTTGATAAGTATGGAGTCGTGTGCGGCGGTGGATTTAATCATCGCTTCGGTTTATATGATGGTGTCATGATTAAAGACAATCATATTGCGTTTGCTGGTTCTATTACAAAAGCTGTTACATCAGTGAAAGAAAAGTTAGGACATATGGTGAAAGTAGAAGTAGAAACAGAAACTGAGGAACAGGTGAGAGAGGCTGTTGCTGCTGGTGCGGATATTATTATGTTCGATAATCGTACGCCAGATGAAATCCGGGAGTTTTCAAAAATTGTACCAAGCGCTATCGTTACAGAAGCTTCAGGGGGCATCACAATTGAAGATTTATCAAAATACGGAAAAACAGGGGTAGATTATATTTCACTTGGAGCGTTAACACATTCAGTGAAAGCACTTGATATTAGTTTCAATATTGAAGAGTAAGGAAAGTGGCTTAGAGGGGGAGAAACGTATATGAGTATTTTAGAACAAGTACAGCCAATTGAAACGATGTTACCAGAGCGTTATTACACGATGTCAACGGAAGATATGGAAAAGCGTGTTCGTGAAATTAAAGAGAAAATGGGGAAAATGTTATTCATTCCAGGGCATCATTATCAAAAAGATGAAGTGGTACAATTTTCAGATGCAGCAGGGGATTCACTTCAGCTTGCGCAAGTTGCAGCGAGCAATAAAGATGCAAAATATATTGTGTTTTGCGGGGTGCACTTTATGGCGGAAACAGCAGATATGTTAACTACAGATGATCAAGTTGTCATCTTACCAGATATGCGTGCAGGTTGTTCGATGGCGGATATGGCAGATATTGAACAAACAGAAAGAGCATGGAAAGAGCTCACGAAATTATTTGGAGATACGATGATTCCGTTAACATATGTGAACTCTACAGCTGCAATTAAAGCGTTTTGTGGTCGTAACGGAGGAGCAACAGTAACTTCTTCTAATGCAAAGCAAATGGTATCTTGGGCGTTTACTCAAAAAGAACGTCTCGTCTTTTTACCAGACCAACATTTAGGGAGAAATACAGCGCACAATCTAGGTATTCCGTTAGATAAAATGGCAGTATGGGACCCACACACAGATTCATTAGAGTACGATGGGGATATAGAAGAAATTCAAGTGATTTTATGGAAAGGACATTGTTCTGTTCATCAAAATTTTACAGTGAAGAATATTGAGAGTGTACGAAAAAATCATTCTAATATGAATATTATTGTACATCCAGAATGTTGCTATGAAGTTGTAGCTGCTTCAGATTATGCAGGCTCAACGAAATATATTATTGATATGATTGAATCAGCGCCATCTGGTAGCAAATGGGCGATTGGTACAGAAATGAATTTAGTAAATCGAATTATTAAGCAACATCCAGATAAAGAAATTGTTTCGCTTAATCCATTTATGTGTCCGTGCTTAACGATGAATCGAATTGATCTGCCTCACTTATTATGGACACTTGAAACGATAGAAAGAGGAGAAGAAATTAACGTTATTAGCGTAGACAAACAAGTAACGGCAGAAGCAGTTCTTGCATTAAATCGTATGTTAGAGCGTGTGTAAAGCAACGGTATTCCCGTTGCTTTTTTTCATACATATAATCATAACGAGAACGAAATGGGCATACATTGTTTTGAAGAAATCATTGTGGTTCTTTATGCTTATTCCACTTCGAATGATATTGAAAATCGAAGAAGTGATAAAAGTGAAAAGAAGTTAATGTTATTTAGAAAGAGTTACTTCAAGAGATTTGTTACTTATAGATAAGTTATACAGGAGGGGGAAAATTTGAAAATTCATATCGTGCAAAAAGGGGATACCCTTTGGAAAATTGCGAAAAAGTACGGAGTGGATTTTGACACGTTGAAAAAAACAAATACACAACTTAGTAATCCAGATTTAATCATGCCAGGTATGAAAATTAAAGTGCCATCAAAGAGTGTTCACATGAAACAACAGGCTGGAGCAGGTTCAGCGCCTCCAAAGCAATACGTAAAAGAAGTGCAGCAAAAAGAATTTGCAGCAACACCAACTCCGCTTGGAATAGAAGATGAGGAAGAAGTTACGTATCAATCAGCACCAATTACACAGCAGCCAGCTATGCAACAAACACAAAAAGAAGTGCAAGTAAAACCGCAGAAAGAGATGCAAGTAAAGCCACAAAAAGAAGTACAGGTGAAACCACAGAAGGAGATGCAGGTAAAGCCGCAAAAAGAAGTACAGGTGAAACCGCAAAAAGAGGTGCAAAAAGAACAGCCAATTCAAAAAGAAAAACCGTCTGTTATTCAAAAACCACCTGTGATAGAAAAACAAAAACCGGCGGAAAAAGAAAACACGAAGTTTTCGGTAAATGTATTACCGCAGCCGCCACAACCACCAATAAAACCGAAAAAAGAATATAAAATTTCAGATGTAATAAAAAAAGGAAGCGAGTTAATTGCTCCTCAAATTAGTAAAATGAAACCTAACAATATCATTTCTCCGCAAACGAAAAAAAATAATATAATATCGCCGCAAGTGAAAAAAGAAAATGTAGGGAATATAGTGTCGCCGCAAGTGAAAAAAGAAAATGTAGGGAATATAGTGTCACCACAAGTGAAAAAAGAAAATGTAGGAAATATAGTGTCGCCGCAAGTGAAAAAAGAAAATGTAGGAAATATAGTGTCGCCGCAAGTGAAAAAAGAAAATGTAGGGAATATAGTGTCACCACAAGTGAAGAAAGAGAATGTAGGAAATATAGTGTCACCACAAGTGAAGAAAGAGAATGTAGGAAATATAGTGTCACCACAAGTGAAGAAAGAGAATGTAGGAAATATAGTATCGCCAAATGTATCGAAAGAAAATGTAGTTATTCCACAAGTCATACCGCCAAATATTCAAATGCCAAATATAATGCCGATCATGGATAACAACCAACCACCGAATATAATGCCAATTATGGATAACAATCAAATGCCGAATATGATGCCAATTATGGATAACAATCAACCACCGAATATGATGCCAATCATGGATAACAATCAAATGCCGAATATGATGCCAATTATGGATAACAATCAAATGCCGAATATAATGCCAATTATGGATAATAACCAAATGCCGAATATGATGCCAATCATGGATAACAATCAAATGCCGAATATGATGCCAATTATGGATAACAATCAAATGCCGAATATGATGCCAATCATGGATAACAATCAACCACCGAATATGATGCCAATTATGGATAACAATCAACCACCGAATATGATGCCAATTATGGATAACAATCAAATGCCGAATATGATGCCGATTATGGATAACAATCAACCACCAAATATGATGCCCTATCAAATGCCCATGATGCCGCCGAATCCGTATTATCAACAACCAAATCCATATCAAATGCCATATCAGCAAGGAGCGCCGTTTGGACCGCAACATACGTCTATGCCAAACCCGAATATGATGCCAATGGATAATAACATGCCGCCGCTTGTGCAGGGTGAGGAAGATTGTGGATGCGGAGGAGAAAGTAGACTATATAGTCCACAACCAGGCGGTCCGCAATATGCGAATCCTTTATATTATCAACCAACTCAGTCTGCATATGCACCACAGCCAGGAACGATGTATTATCAACCAGATCCACCAAATGTATTTGGAGAGCCCGTTTCAGAAGAAGAGGACGAAGAAGAAGTTTAAAAAGGCGGGAGTATTCCCGCCTTTTTTGCATTCCTGTTAATTAAGAAAAGGCAGTTTTTTTATGAAGTGCTAGAAAATTCCCAGTGAAATATTAACAGTGTAAAAACCTTCTCTGTTACTCATCATAAGAGGGAGCTTTTCAGTAGAGAAGCTCATTCTAACAGAGGGGGTTTTTGTATTGAATACGAAAGTAAAAGTGATTGCTGCTTCTTTGTTAGTTACTAGTGCATTAGCTGCATGTGGTACACCAAAAAACAATGCAATGGATGGACGTAACTACAATTACGAGCGTACATCTTATAATGATACACACCAGTATCGTGATAATGTGACGCGTAATGATCGTTATACAGATTATGTAACATATAGAAATGGTCGTAACGATACAGGATACAATTATTACCGTGATGTAAATTACAATGGACAAATTGCTAATCCGCATCCAACTCGTAATATTACAATGAACAATTCATACATTAACAATGATGGTAAAACAGCTGAAAGAATAACAAATCGTGTGAAACGTATGAATAACGTAGACCGTGTGTCTACAGTTGTATATGGAAACGATGTAGCGATTGCGGTAAAACCACGTAACACAGTGACAAATGAAACGGCGATGGCGAACGAAATTCGTCAAGCTGTTGCAAATGAAGTTGGAAACAGAAACGTATATGTTTCTGTAAGAAATGATATGTTTACTCGTGTCGATGCAATGAGTACGCGTCTACGTAACGGTACAGTTACAAACGATTTTAATCGTGACATAGTGAATATGTTCCGAGACATTCGTTACGGTTTAACTGGTACAGTGCGATAGCAAAACAAAAGAGGAAGGGGGAGCCCTTCCTCTTTATTCATCGTTGTCTTGTAAACGACGTTTTTTAATAAAATAACTAACGGAATAAGAAATTAAAAAGCAGATGAAAAGAATACTACCTGTTAAAATAGCTTCAAATAGAGGTCTTTCTGGACTGAAAATGATATAAATAATAGCCATAACGATTCCTACAATTAGGGAGCGGAAGACAAGTTTATAATAAGGAGTTAACTTTATTTCCTTTTCGCCTTCTTCTACATCGATTGAAACACTTAACTGTAAATAACTAAGGATCATACTCGTAAGAATAAATACTAGCCATAATGGAGATTTCGTAATTTGATCTATTCCTTCAGTGAATCCGATATAGCCTAAAACACCGATTATACCAAGTGATTGAAAAAGAAAGACAATACGTATGTTTTTTAACGTTTGCAGAATGAGACGTTCATCCTTTATTTGTTTCATAATATCTATCTCCCGTTTATGATGATTTCGCTGTTATGTTTATTGTAATATATATATTGCATTTATCAATTTATAATTTGCGTTTGATTTATTTGGATGAAAGAGGAAATAAAATATTTTTATAAACATGTTGCACTTATACTTTATTAATGTTATATTAGCAAAGCGATGAGCTAATTTACGTAAGACGAGAGATATGCTTAAGTGCTAAACACGCGAATGTGGTCGCCTGGTCTCTCGCCGTAAACGCATCAAGACGCCTGCTTTGCAGGCGTCTTTCATTTTATATAAAAGTAAATGATACATGCAGATGAGGTGAATCCTTATCTGCATTTTTTATATTTTCGAAAGAAATGTAATATGGATAAAACCCCCATTTCCGGAAAAACTACTAATGAAAGTATGATCTTGCCTAAAAGAGGTGAACGGAAATGAAATGGATACTGATTGCGATGCAAGCTTTCGTTATGATGTTTTGTTTCGTTTATGAAACGAATGTGAAGGCGGAAGGGCCAGTACCAGAAGTAACGAAAAAAGAACCTGAGGTTACAATTTTATTAGAGCGTATGTATGTTGATGGCGAAGTAAGCGAAGAAATACTTACAGAAAAAGTGACGGATTTAGAAAAGTTTTTACAGCAGTATAAAGAATGGCAGCTCGTTGATCGTGATGATGTACAAATTGTATTGCAAAAGAAAGTTGATGATATTTCTCCGTTATTGAAAACGAGCGGGTATTTTGGTGTTTCAGAGGAAGGGATATTACAAATTTTCAAAGGTGTGCCAAAAAATGATAATGCGATCCATTCTTTCTTTCAAATTGATATGAAAAAGCTTGAGAGCTATGAACGTGCGAAATTGAAACGTGGCATTCGTATTAAATCAAAAGAAGGTTTTGTGAAGACGATTGAAAAAATGAAGCAATACGCAGTTCAAAGTAAGAAAAAAAGCAGCTCATGGTGAGCTGCTTTTTTTCTTATTTATTTTTAGCTAAAATTTCTTTTGCGATTTCATCAATTAGCATATCTTTTCCGATTGGATTGAATGCTTTCGTATTGAAGACTTCATTTGATACTTCATATACGTGATTGTTCTTAACTGCTTTATTGTCTTTCCAAACAGCACTGTTTTTGTAGTCTTCGTAAACTTTATCAGCTTCGCCGCCGAAGTTTACAATAAACATTTGGTCAGGCTGAAATGCAACTAGACCTTCTAGTGATACTTGCGCCATCGTTTGTTTTAAATCCGTACCTTTTGTTGCTGGAAGTTTTAAGTCATTAAAGATGATGTCACCGTATCCGAAGCTACCGTATACACGGAAGTTTTGTGGTGTAACTGCAACGAACATAAAGTTCTCATCTTTTGTTTTCTCTTTAATTTTTTTAGATAAAGAGTCTGCTTTCTTATCGTAGTCTGCAATCCATTTGTCTGCTTTCTTCTCTTCGTCAAATAGCTTACCTACTTCTTTAAACTTACCACGCCAGTCTTCTAAGTTTGTTTCTAGAACAACTGTAGGTGCAACCTTTTCTAGTTGATCATAAATTTTTAATTGACGGTTGTTTAAAATAATTAAGTCTGGTTTTAAAGCAGTAACAGCTTCTAAATCAACTTTAGGTGCCCAGTACCAACCTACTGCTTTTACTCCATCTAACTTGTCTGTTAAGTGATTTTGGATTTTATCTTTATATGTATTTGCTGTACCAACAGGTTTATGTCCAAGAAGTAATAGTTCTTCTGTTGATCCAGATAAGTCAACAATTCTCTTTGGATTTACTGGAATTGTAGCTTCACCTTTAGCATGTTTTACAACTTTTGTTTTCGGTTGTTCTTTTGCTTTCGATTCTTCTTTTTGAGAAGAACAGCCAACGATAGAAAGAACAACAAGCATAATAGTAAATAAAATAAATAGCTTACGTTTCATCCTGATGTAACCCCTTTAATTAGTATTGATAATCATTATCGACTTCTGTATATTAAGGTGCTTTAACCTTTCTGTCAATGGAAAATAACAGAAGTTTCAAGTGGAGAACATTTGTTGGGGCAGTCTCGCTTTTCTATCATTAAATATGTTAAAATGGAATACATGATTTAAGAGGGAGAGATCGTATTTTGTTTGAATATGTTACAGGTTACGTGGAGTATGTAGGGCCGGAATATGTCGTAATTGATCATAATGGAATTGGTTATCAAATTTTCACACCAAATCCGTATGTATTTCAAAGAAGTAAGCAAGAAATCCGTGTCTATACATATCATTATGTGAGAGAAGATATTATGGCACTTTACGGTTTTAAAACACGTGAAGAGCGTTTATTATTTACAAAGTTGTTAGACGTGTCTGGCATTGGGCCAAAAGGCGCTCTTGCAATTTTAGCTTCTGGTCAAACAGGACAGGTCGTTCAAGCGATTGAGCATGAAGATGAGAAGTTTTTAGTGAAATTCCCAGGCGTCGGAAAGAAAACAGCACGCCAAATGATTTTAGATTTAAAAGGAAAACTAGCAGATGTCGTACCAGATGCATTTGTTGATTTATTCTCAGACACAGAACGTTTTGATGAGAAGAAAGGTTCATCAGCTGAGCTTGATGAGGCACTGGAAGCTCTGCGCGCACTTGGATACGCAGAACGCGAAGTTTCTCGTGTTGTACCAGAGTTATTAAAAGAAGCATTAACGACGGATCAGTATATTAAAAAGGCACTTAGTCTTTTACTAAATGGTAAGAGGTGAGTATAATGGACGAACGTCTCCTTTCAGGGGAATCTGCATATGAAGATGCGGATTTAGAATATTCATTACGGCCACAGACGCTCCGTCAGTATATTGGCCAAGATAAAGCGAAACATAATTTAGAAGTATTTATTGAAGCGGCGAAAATGCGTGAAGAAACGTTAGATCACGTGCTTTTATATGGACCACCAGGTCTTGGTAAAACGACGCTTGCGAATATTATTGCCAATGAGATGGGCGTTAATGTTAGAACAACTTCAGGTCCCGCAATTGAAAGACCAGGAGATTTAGCTGCTGTATTAACAGCGCTTCAGCCAGGTGATGTATTATTTATTGATGAAATTCATCGTTTGCATAGATCAATTGAAGAAGTATTGTATCCTGCGATGGAAGACTTTTGCCTTGATATTGTAATTGGAAAAGGGCCTTCAGCACGTTCTGTACGCCTAGATTTACCGCCATTTACATTAGTTGGAGCAACAACACGTGCTGGAGCATTATCGGCACCGCTTCGTGACCGCTTCGGTGTACTTTCAAGGTTAGAGTACTACACAGTAGATCAGCTTTCTGCGATTGTTGAACGTACAGCAGAAGTATTTGAAGTTGAAATCGATTCGTTAGCTGCATTAGAAATTGCAAGACGTGCTCGTGGTACACCTCGTATTGCGAATCGTCTTTTAAGACGTGTACGTGATTTCGCACAAGTTCGTGGTAATGGAACGGTTACGATGGAAATTACACAAATGGCATTAGAGCTACTGCAAGTAGATAAATTAGGTCTAGATCATATTGATCATAAATTACTGCTTGGTATTATTGAGAAATTCCGTGGCGGTCCAGTTGGATTAGAAACGGTTTCAGCAACAATTGGAGAAGAATCTCATACGATTGAAGATGTGTATGAGCCGTATTTATTACAAATTGGCTTTTTACAACGAACGCCGAGGGGCCGAATTGTAACGCCGCTTGCGTATGAACATTTCGGAATGGAGATACCAAAAGTATGACGGAGATGCCAAAGCTGCTTATTACAGCCGGGATCTTACTCATCGTTGTTGGATTAGCTTGGAAGTTCCTTGGAAGGCTTCCAGGCGATATTTTTGTGAAAAAAGGAAACGTTACCTTTTATTTTCCTATCATTACATGTATTGTGTTAAGTATTGTATTATCTTTTATTATGTATATAATAAATCGATTTAAATAAGAAATAGGTGGATATAGCTATGGATATAAATCTGTTTGATTTTCATTTACCAGAAGAACTTATTGCACAAGTCCCGTTAGAAGAGCGTGAAACATCAAGATTAATGGTGTTAGACCGTGAAACAGGTGATATTGAGCATAAACATTTTACGGATATTCTTTCTTACTTACATGAGGGGGATTGCTTAGTTTTAAATGAAACGAAAGTTATGCCTGCTCGTTTGCACGGTGTGAAAGAAGATACAGGCGCGCACATTGAAGTACTTCTTTTAAAACAAGAAGAAGGTGATAAGTGGGAAACGCTTGTAAAGCCAGCGAAACGTGTAAAAGAAGGAACTGTTATCTCTTTTGGCGAAGGGAAATTAAAAGCAACTTGCACAGGAACTGCAGATCAAGGTGGACGTCAGCTTGAATTTTCATATGACGGCATCTTCTATGAAATTTTAGATGAACTTGGGGAAATGCCACTTCCTCCATATATTAAAGAGACACTAGAAGATCGCGATCGCTATCAAACAGTATATGCGAAAGAAATCGGTTCAGCAGCAGCGCCGACTGCGGGACTTCACTTTACAGAAGAGTTACTTGAGAAGTTAAAGCTAAAAGGCGTTCAGTTAGCATTCATTACACTTCACGTAGGACTTGGAACATTTAGACCAGTTTCTGCAGACACGATTGAAGAACACCATATGCACGCAGAATATTATCATATGTCTGAAGAGACAGCGGCATTATTAAATCGTGTGAAAGAGAATGGTGGACGTATTATTACTGTAGGTACGACATCAACTCGTACGTTAGAAACAATTGCAACAGATCATGAAGGTAAGCTTTGCGCCGCTTCTGGATGGACAGATATTTTCATGTATCCGGGATATGAATTTAAAGCAATTGATGGTTTAATTACAAACTTCCATTTACCGAAATCAACATTAATTATGCTTGTAAGTGCATTTGCAAATAGAGATAATGTACTTCATGCTTATAATGAAGCAGTAAAAGAAAAATATCGTTTCTTTAGCTTCGGTGATGCAATGTTCGTTGCATCTCACGCTAAAATGAGAAACAAATAAAAGGAGTAAGTTATGACAGCAATTCGTTATGAATTTATTAAGACATGTAAACAAACGGGTGCCCGTTTAGGTCGTGTGCATACGCCGCACGGTTCATTTGATACACCAACATTTATGCCAGTTGGTACACTTGCAACAGTTAAGACAATGTCACCAGAAGAATTAAAAGCAATGGATTCTGGCATTATTTTAAGTAATACGTATCATTTATGGCTACGTCCAGGTCATGAAATTATTCGTGAAGCAGGCGGCTTGCATAAATTTATGAACTGGGATCGTGCAATCTTAACAGACTCTGGTGGTTTCCAAGTATTCAGTTTAAGTGACTTCCGTCGTATTGAAGAGGAAGGCGTTCACTTCCGCAATCACTTAAATGGAGATAAATTATTCTTATCACCAGAAAAAGCGATGGAAATCCAAAATGCATTAGGTTCAGATATTATGATGGCATTTGATGAGTGTCCACCATTCCCAGCTACTTTTGAATATATGAAGAAATCTGTAGAGCGTACGAGCCGCTGGGCAGAACGTTGCTTAAAAGCGCATGAACGTCCGCAAGATCAAGGTTTATTCGGTATTGTACAGGGCGGGGAGTACGAAGAGCTTCGTCGTCAAAGTGCGAAAGATCTTGTTTCAATGGACTTCCCTGGTTACGCTGTAGGTGGTTTATCTGTTGGTGAACCGAAAGATATTATGAACCGTGTTCTTGAGTTTACAACACCACTTCTTCCAGATAATAAGCCTCGTTACTTAATGGGTGTAGGTTCTCCTGACTCGTTAATCGATGGCGCAATTCGTGGTATTGATATGTTTGACTGCGTACTTCCAACTCGTATCGCTCGAAATGGTACATGTATGACAAGTGAAGGTCGCCTCGTTGTAAAAAATGCGAAATTCGCAAGGGACTTCGGTCCGCTTGATCCAAACTGTGATTGCTACACATGTAAAAACTACTCTCGTGCGTACATTCGTCACTTAATGAAATGTGATGAAACGTTCGGAATTCGTTTAACGTCTTATCACAACCTTCATTTTCTGTTAAACTTAATGGAGCAGGTGAGACAAGCTATTCGTGAAGACCGTCTTGGCGATTTCCGCGAAGAGTTCTTTGAACAGTATGGCTTTAATAAACCGAATGCTAAAAACTTCTAATACATAATTTAAAAGGAGGAACAAAAGATGAATGCAGGTATGATGAATATCGTTATGATCGTTGCGATGTTTGCGATTTTCTATTTCTTATTAATTCGCCCGCAACAAAAACGTCAAAAAGCAGTTGCTCAAATGCAAAGTGAGTTAGCAAAAGGTGATGCTATCGTAACAATCGGTGGTTTACACGGTACAATCGAATCAGTAGATGAGACGAAAATTGTTATTAAATCTGGTGGTTCACACTTAACGTTCGATCGCAATGCGATTCGTGAAGTTGTGAAAAACTAATTTGGAAGGCCCTGCATGAAATATGCAGGGCCTTTTTTAGTTACTTTGCTTTGACATATTTACACCGAAAATACCACCGAGTGTACTCGCCCCCATTAATGCTAATTGATAAAGTAATTGTGAGTTCGATAAAGTTTGAGAAAAGCCTAAATAGTTAACTAGAAAAACGAGTATAGTGAACGTGAGACCTGTTGTGAGACCTACTAGCCAACCTTTCCCTTGAGCCTTTTTGCCGGCAGTAAATCCAGACATAAGCATAGATAAAAGAGCGAGTATAAAAATAGTAACGGTTAATGTCCCTTCGTTTATATTCGTAAACTTTAATAAAAGAGCCATAATCATGCTAGTAATAGATGCGAGAATTAGTAGTGTAATAATACCGAAGCCAATTGCAGTTGATAATTTTTTCGTTCCATCCATTTATGCATTCCCCCTTTTTAATACAAGCATATTTTCCTTTTGTCTAAGTTAGACTAGTTTCTTTTTTATAGGGGAGTCTATACGTAAAAAAGGAGATGTAGAAATGGAATGGATATCAATAATTGGACGGACAATGCTTTTGTATATCATCATCTTAATTATTTTTCGTCTTATGGGTAAACGTGAGATAGGAGAGCTAAGTGTATTAGATTTAGTCGTATTTATTATGCTTGGAGAAATGGCTGTAGTGGCAATTGAAAATACCGATAAATCACTTTGGCATCAATTAGTTCCGATGACTTTTCTTATGTGCATCCAAATTATTTTGTCAGTCATTTCCCTAAAGTATCAACGCTTTCGGCATTTAATAGAAGGTGAGCCGGCTATTCTTGTAAACGCGGGAAAGATTGATGAAAAGAAGATGAGAAAGCAACGTTATAATATAGATGATTTAATGATGCAATTAAGGGAACAAGGAGTTGGAGATATTCGGGATATAGAATATGCTATTTTGGAACCGTCTGGGAAGTTATCTGTCTTTCAAAAACAAAAAAATAAACAAGATACATTGCAGTTTACGCTTCCTCTTATTATTGATGGAGAAATTCAATCTAGTCATTTACAAATGATTGAACATACAGATGCATGGCTTATTGAGAAATTAAAAAACTTAGGTTATAACGATGTAACACAAATTTTATACTGTAGTTTTCAAAACGGAAAATTTTTTGTTGATGTAAAAGAAGATTAGAGATTTATCCTTTGAAAGAGTAAGAATGATTAGTTTAACTAATAATCAGTGGAGATTACCCCACTGATTAAAGTTTCAACTTATTTCAAAAATGAAAGTTTACGAATGATAGGGAGACGACTTAACTCTTCTTTTCGAATGAGTTTGAAAGTGAAGAGAAGTACGATATAAACAATTGTTGTTAAAGTGATTTCCCATAATGTTTGTATGCCAAGGGCATGAGAGAAAATAATATATTTATGAAGATAAAAACCGAAGGCGCCCGCGATACCGATGGCGAGTCCACCGAAAATATAGTCTTTTGCGTAAATGGTAAATGTAATCTTTTTTAAAACAGTAGCGTAGTGAAGAAATGTTACTGTTACAATATTTGCAGCAATAGCGAGAGCAACCCCCATCATTTGAAATTCTGGCCTTGATGCTAGTACAAAAATAACGATTAATTTCACGATGGCACCAATAAATGTATTCATCATTGCAGCTCTTGCTAAGTTTAAAGCTTGCAAAACAGAGGTAAGTGGACTTTGGAAATAATGAAATAAAAAGCAAGGCGCAAGAAGTTGAATGAATGCTGTTGCACTGTCTGACCCATACATAAGAGTTAAAACAGGAGAAGCGAATACGTATAATATAACGACAGACCATCCGCCGGTAATTAATGAAATTCGAAGTGCTTGTTGTAAACGGTGCTCCACTAATTTATGTTGTCTTTTTGCCATTGCTTCACTAATAGAAGGGACGAGCGCTGTAGAGAGAGCGTATGTAATAAAGGCGGGTAGTGATAGAAGCGGGAATGCATAACCGTTTAATATACCGTATTGCTGAGTTGCAACAGAAGCAGCGACACCAGCAATTGCTAAGCTTTGCATAACGACAATAGGTTCAAAAAAATATGAAACGGAGCCGATTAAACGACTTCCTGTAGTTGGAAGGGCAATATCCATCAGAGAATAAAATGTCCCTTTGCTTTCCTTTACAGTAGTAAAAAATCCAGAGCGTATTGATAAATGTTTTTCTCGCTGAAATAACGTGAGTAAAAATAATAACGATGCAACTTCACCGAGAACAGCTGATAACATAGCGCCGGCTGCAGCGTATTCTATGCCGTAAGGTAAAAATAATTGAATGCATATAGCAATAATGGTAATGCGGACGACTTGTTCTAGAACTTGCGCATAAGCGCTAGGTTTCATGTTTTGTTTCCCTTGAAAATAACCACGCAAAACAGAAGAAACAGCAATAACAGGAACAACGGGCAAAATGGCCATTAATGGATAGTACGTTCTTTCGTCGGTTAATAATGTTTTTGCTAAAATAGGTGTGAGGAACATAATTCCGATTGTTAAAATGATACTAATAACGGATGTAACAGCTAGTGATACGGTTAATATTTTTTTAACTCTTTGTTTATCGTTCACAGCTTCCGCTTCTGCTACAAATTTTGCGATTGCGACAGGAAGACCAATTTGTGTCAATGTAATTGCTAAAATGAATGTAGGAACGGCCATCATATAAAGACCAACGCCTTCTTCTCCCAAAATACGTGCCATTACTATGCGGTTGATAAAGCCGAGTATTTTTGTAATAAAGCCGGCTATCATTAAAATAAATGCGCCTTTTAAAAAGCTTTGTCTCGTCATGTTCTTCTCCTACCTTCTCAAAATCAATGGAATGATTTACAATAATTTATATGCACGTACGAGACAAGAATGACAAGCATTTAAGAGAGTGAAATATGATAGTGCTCTTGAAAGTAGTTATTGCTGTCCATTAGAGCGGGAATAAAAGCGACTTTTCGTGCGAAATAAGAAGGAGATGTTATAGATGTTAGATAGAGAGGCTTTGGTAGAATCATACCGCGGACAGTTACAAGTCGTTTTAGAAAGTAAAGTAGAAGAGTTTCAAATGTTCGGCTACGACAGAGTGACAGATGATGACATTTGGAAGTTTCTTAAAGTAAAAAAGTGGAAGAAGATAGACAGCGATGTTAGATTGTATGAATTAGTTAATGACGTATTAACAGTAAGTGCTAATGAATATATGACATATTTAACTGTTGAAGCATATCAAGCGCCACTTTGGTCATTTGATGAATATGAAAATAAATAACCGACTGCAATTGGTTTGTTCTTCCTTTTGCAGTATAATGATAGGTATTGATAATCAGGAAATAATTATGTCTAAGATCATATATAAAGGAGGTAGTGAAGAGAGAAAACAAATAATGAAAGTGCAGGTATCGTGAAAACGTACCGGCACAGCTAGTGATGAGCTAGCAAAATTATAGAAAGGAAGTCTACTAACTAGACGTATGCACACGTGTAAAAGTGAATCGTAAGAGATTTATTTAAAGTGTTAGTAGCGGAAAGAGGGTACATATGGCAAAGCGTGGTACGAGAATTGCCGCCTTTTTCCTCATCGTTTTATTAATCGGTGGAGTAATTGGTGCGGCAGGAAAAGACATAGCAAAAGGAATTAGTCTAGGACTAGACCTTCGCGGTGGTTTTGAAATTCTGTATGAAGTAAAACCAGCCAAAAAAGGTGACAAAATCGATCGAGACGTACTTGTAAGTACAGTAGGTGCTCTTGAGAATCGTGTCAATGTTCTCGGTGTAAGTGAGCCGAACATTCAAATCGAAGGGCAAGATCGAATTCGTGTACAGCTTGCTGGTGTACAAGATCAGCAAAAAGCACGTGAAATGTTATCAACACAAGCGAAATTAACATTCCGTGATGTAGATGATAATCTTCTTATGGACGGAACGGATTTAAAAGGCGGCGGAGCGAAGCAAACATTTGATGAGCAAGGCCGTGCGAGCGTAGGTCTTACACTAAAGAGCGCTGAAAAATTCCGTGAAGTAACTGAAAAAATTTCAAAAATGCCACCACCAACGAATTTAATGGTAATTTGGCTTGATTTTGAAGAAGGAAAAGATTCGTACAAAGCAGAATCTGCAAAACCGAATCCGAAGTTCTTATCAGCAGCAACAGTAAACCAAGTATTTAACCAAGCTGAAGTATCTATCGTAGGTGGAAACTTCACAGTTGAAAGTGCGAAACAACTTTCATCTTTATTAAATGCAGGTGCACTTCCTGTTGATTTAAAAGAAATGTATTCAACATCTGTTGGAGCGAAGTTTGGTCAACAAGCGTTAGAGCAAACGATTTTCGCTAGTGCGATTGGTATCGCTCTTATTTTCTTATTTATGCTTGTATTCTACCGTTTACCAGGACTTGTAGCGGTTATTATGTTAGGTTTATACATTTTCGTTACATTACTTGTCTTTAACTGGATGCATGCAGTTCTTACGTTGCCAGGTATTGCGGCGTTAGTGCTTGGAGTAGGTATCGCAGTTGATGCGAATATTATTACGTACGAGAGACTGAAAGAAGAGTTGAAAATTGGTAAGTCCATGATGTCGGCATTCCGCGCTGGTAACCATCGTTCATTAGCAACAATTCTAGATGCAAACGTTACAACTCTTGCGGCAGCTGGTGTGTTATTCGTTTATGGTAATAGCTCTGTAAAAGGATTCGCAACAAGTTTAATCGTAAGTATTTTAGTTGGTTTTATTACGAACGTATTCGGTACTCGTTTCTTACTAGGTTTACTTGTAAAGAGCCGTTACTTTGATAAAAAACCAGGATATTTTGGTGTGAAACAAAAGGATATTATTCCATTAACAAAAGGTGTAGTACATCCGCCAACGAGATTTGATCGTATTAACTTCGTAAATATCGGTCATAAATTCCTTATCTTCTCGATTGTAGTTGTAATTGCGGGTGCAATTATCTTACCAATTTTCAAATTGAATCTTGGTATTGACTTTGCAAGTGGTACACGTATTGACTTGCAATCAAAACAAGCCGTTACGGTGTCTGATGTTCATAAAGATTTTAAAGAATTGAACATTGATGTGAAGGAAGAAAATATTGTACCGACTGGAGATGACAATAAAGGTTTCGCAGTTCGTACATTAGGTGTTTTATCAAAAGATGAAATTGCGAAAACAAAAACATTCTTCCACGATAAATATGGTACAGATCCAAACATAAGTACAGTTTCACCGACAATCGGTAAAGAAATTGCACGAAATGCATTTATCGCTGTACTGATTGCTTCTGCGGTTATCATTTTATACGTAAGTATTCGATTCCGATTTACGTATGCGTTATCTGCAGTACTTGCATTATTACATGACGCTTTCGTTATGGTTGTTATGTTTAGTATTTTCCAACTAGAGGTAGACTTAACGTTTATCGCTGCAGTGTTAACAATCATCGGTTATTCTATTAATGACTCGATTGTTACATTTGATAGAAACCGTGAATTATACAAACAGAAAAAACGAGTGCGCGATATAAAAGATCTAGAAGAAATCGTAAATGCAAGTATTCGCCAAACGCTTGGTCGCTCGATTAACACCGTATTAACAGTGTTATTCCCAGTAATTGCACTGCTTATCTTCGGTAGTGAGTCACTACGTAACTTCTCGTTTGCGTTACTTGTTGGATTAATTGTAGGTACGTACTCTTCTGTTTTCGTTGCCTCTCAAATTTGGTTAATGCTTGAAAACCGTCGTTTGAAAAAGGGAAAAAACAAGAAGAAGGTTGAGAAAGTAGAATCTGAACCGCAAGTATAGAAAAGATGATGTCTCTTTATGAGGCATCTCTTTTTTCGTTTGTGGATACAATAAGATAGCAACTTTTTAACAGAAAGAAGATGGAAGAAAGTGGTGGTGTTATCGCTGTTTTTGTTAAAATAAAAAGATAGGTTAAGAAAAGAAGGGATTTTAATTATGGAAAAAGATGAACGTTTTAAACAGGCCGAGTTTGGTGCTATTGTCGGGATCGTTGGTAATATTATATTAGCGATTGTAAAGGCGGTAATTGGTTATATTGGGAACAGTAAAGCGTTATTAGCGGATGCCGTGCATTCTGCATCAGATGTAATAGGTTCGCTAGCTGTACTTTTTGGACTGCGAGCGGCAAAGCAGCCACCTGATGAGGATCATCCGTATGGTCATGGTAAAGCGGAATCGATTTCAGCGATTATTGTTGCGGTATTATTATTTATTGTGGGACTTGAAATCGCGATTTCGTCTATAAAAGCTTTTTCGCAAGAACTAGAACCGCCGAAAGGAATTACGATATTTGCTGTTGTTCTTTCAATCGTCGTGAAAGAAGGAATGTTTCAATATAAATTCCGATTAGGGAAAAGAGTAAACAGTGATGCAATTATTGCAAATGCATATGAGCACCGTTCGGATGTATTTTCTTCAATTGCAGCTTTAATCGGTATTTGTGCAGCTATAATCGGTGGTAAGTTTGGTATAGACTGGCTCGTATATGCTGATCCGATTGCAGGATTAGTTGTTTCACTTCTTGTTGTAAAAATGGCATGGAGCATTGGAGCGGAAGCAATTCATGCAACGCTTGACCATGTTCTTCATGAGGAGGATGTTATTCCGCTTAGAGAGGCCGTTCTTCAAGTAGATGGTGTGAAAAAAATTGGTTCTTTATATGCACGGGAGCATGGTCATTATGTTATTGTCGATATTAAAGTGTCTGTAGATCCATACATTACCGTAGAAGAAGGACACCGTATTGGAAAACATGTGAAAGAAATACTTATGAAACAAGATAATGTACAAAATGTATTCGTACATATAAATCCGTATTCTCCAAATTAAACATCATTAACATTTTAGTATATAGATATTGCATCGTAGTTTGCATTATATTGTCACCCCTTAATCTGTCTTGTATAATGAACAGGTTAAGGGGTGATTTCGTGTTACAACCGAAGACGCGTTGGAAAGAAAAAAAATATAATGACGAGCGAGTGAGTGAATTAGCAAGTAAATTACAGTTATCGCCACTTGTCGTTTCATTATTCCTCGGTAGAGGACTAGATACAGAAGATAAGATTTTAGATTTTTTAAATACAGAAAATCAAGAATTTCATGATCCATTTTTATTAGAAGGAATGGATAGAACGGTAGAACGTGTAAATAAGGCGATTCAAAATGGAGAGCAAATATTAATATTTGGTGATTACGATGCGGACGGAGTAAGTAGTACGACGGTTTTATATCTTGCTCTTCAAGAATTAGGTGCAGAAGTAGAATTTTACATTCCAAATCGTTTTACAGAAGGGTATGGACCGAACGAAGAAGCATTTCGTTGGGCGCATAGTGCAGGTTTCTCACTGATTATTACTGTCGACACTGGCATCGCAGCAGTACATGAAGCGAATGTAGCGAAAGAGCTTGGAATAGATCTAATTATTACAGATCACCATGAGCCACCGCCAGAATTGCCAGAAGCGCTTGCGATTATACATCCGAAATTAGAAGGTGGCGTATATCCGTTTCACTATTTAGCTGGTGTAGGTGTTGCGTTTAAAGTTGCGCATGCACTATTAGGCCGTGTACCAGAACATTTATTAGAGATTGCAGTAATCGGTACAGTAGCCGATTTAGTATCACTTCATGGTGAAAATAGGTTGCTAGTGAAACGCGGTTTAAAACATATGCGTATGACGAGAAATATTGGTTTGAAGGCATTGTTTAAAGTTGCTAACGTTTCGCAAAGTGAAATTACAGAAGAGAGTATTGGCTTCTCAATTGCACCTCGTATTAATGCGGTTGGGCGTTTAGAAGATGCTGCGCCGGCTGTACACCTTTTATTATCAGATGATCCAGAGGAAGCGAAAGAGTTGGCCGAAGAAATTGATGAGCTGAACAAACTGCGAAAAGATATTGTAAAGCAAATTACAGAAGAAGCTATCGCTGAAGTTGAAAATAAATTCCCGCCAGAAGAAAACAAAGTATTAGTACTTGCAAAAGAAGGCTGGAACCCAGGGGTAATTGGAATTGTTGCTTCTAAATTAGTTGAACGTTTTTATCGTCCGACGATTGTATTAAGCATCGATCCTATAAAAGAAACAGCAAAAGGCTCAGCACGTAGTATTGCAGGATTTGATTTGTTTGCAAACTTATCAGATTGTAGAGAGTTATTGCCACACTTCGGAGGGCATCCGATGGCAGCGGGAATGACGCTACATATGAATGATGTAGATGAATTACGTCGCCGATTAAATGAACAAGCAGATGCGATTTTAACAGAAGAAGATTTTATTCCAATTACAGCAGTTGATGTTTTTTGCAAAGTAGAGGATGTAACGCTAGCGGCAATTGAAGATATGCAAAAACTAGCCCCGTTTGGTATTGGAAATCCGAAACCACGTATTGCAGTAAAAGATGCAGAGTTAGAAAGCATTCGCGCAATCGGATCAGATGGTTCTCATTTAAAAATGGCTCTTCGTGATGGACAAGCAACACTGGATACAATTGGATTTGGTTTTGGTGCATATGCTAAAGAAATCTCTCCAGTTGCAAAAGTATCTGTAATAGGAGAAGCATCCATCAATGAATGGAATAATTTTAAGAAGCCACAACTAATGGTACAAGATATTGCTGTAGAGGCGTGGCAATTATTTGATTGGCGTAGTATGCGTAATGCAGAAGCAAATTTAGCAGAACTTCCGAAAGAAAAAATAACAATGGTGTATTTTTCTGAAGAGGTATTGAATAAATTTTCTTTAGAGAGCTATAAAGAAAAGCTCATGCATGCTTCAGAAGTAACGCATTTAGATGATCAATATATCGTGTTACTTGATTTACCAAAAGGAACCGATGAATTACGTGAGTTATTTAAGGCAGGATTCCCAGCGCGAATTTATACGCTATTTTATCAAGAGAATAACCACTTATTTAGTACAGTTCCTACGAGAGAACACTTTAAATGGTATTATTCTTTCTTAAACCAAAAAACACCATTTTCTTTAAGACAATATGGAGAACAACTATGTCGTCATAAAGGTTGGTCAAAAGATACAGTAAATTTTATGACACAGGTGTTTTTTGAGTTAGAATTTGTTACAATAAAAGATGGCGTCATTTTTATGGCAGACAAAAAACAAAAGCGTGATTTAATTGAATCGAACACATATCGTGAGAAAATGAACCACTTACAATTAGAAAAAGAATTGGTTTATAGCACATATCAGCAACTATATACATGGTTTGAAACGATTCGTAATCATAAAGAAGTAGAACAGTTAGGGTAAAGGATTTGTATTTACAAACCTTTTAGATCTGAGGAGGATTCAGAAATATGGATTTCAAGCAACATATCGCAATTGTACCGGATTATCCGAAAGAAGGTATTGTGTTTAAAGACATTACACCTTTAATGAATGACGGTAAAGCATACAAAGCAGCAACAGATGCAATCGTTGAATACGCAAAAGAAAGAGATATCGATGTTGTAGTAGGACCAGAAGCTCGTGGTTTCATTATCGGTTGCCCAGTTTCTTATGCGTTAGAAGTAGGATTTGCGCCAGTTCGTAAATTAGGAAAATTACCACGTGAAGTAATTACAGTTGACTACGGTAAAGAATATGGTAAAGATGTTTTAACAATCCATAAAGATGCAATTAAGCCAGGTCAACGCGTATTAATTACAGATGACCTATTAGCTACAGGTGGAACTATCGAAGCGACAATTAAGCTAGTTGAAGAACTTGGCGGAGTTGTAGCAGGGATTGCATTCTTAGTAGAGCTTACTTACTTAGATGGTCGTAAAATGTTAGATGGTTACGATGTATTAGTATTAGAAAAATACTAATCACTATATAGGTAAAACTACGGTGATAAAAAGTACCCGTGAATCTCTTGGAGAGGAGCGGGTACTTTTGTATAATTGAACAAAAAATCATGGTGAAATGTCAGTAAAATCTTTTCCTTTTCACAATTCACAATCATTGGGTTATAATGATAGAATATAATTTATTCTATTAAATAAAGATAAAGTCAATTTTCAATAAAAGGTGATTCGATGGCAAATGAGCAGGTACTAACAGCTGAACAGGTACTCGAGAAAGCAAGTCAATATTTAGTGGATGAAGATATTGAGCTAGTAGCACGTGCCTATGAATATGCACGCGATGCGCATAGCGAACAATACAGAAAATCGGGTGAACCGTATATTATTCATCCAATTCAAGTTGCAGGTATTTTAGTTGATTTACACATGGATCCAGCTACGGTATCAGCAGGTTTCTTACATGATGTAGTGGAAGATACAGAGATTACGTTAGAAGATATTGAACGGGAATTTAACAAAGAAATTGCTATGCTTGTTGATGGTGTTACGAAGCTTGGGAAGATCAAATATAAATCTCACGAACAACAACAAGCAGAAAACCATCGCAAAATGTTTATTGCAATGGCTCAAGATATTCGAGTTATTTTAATTAAACTAGCTGATCGTCTTCATAACATGCGTACATTGAAACATTTGCCTCAAGAGAAGCAGCGTCGCATAGCGAATGAAACGCTAGAAATCTTTGCACCTTTAGCACATAGACTCGGAATTAGTACTATTAAATGGGAGCTAGAGGATACGTCACTTCGCTATTTAAATCCACAACAATATTATCGTATTGTAAATTTAATGAAGCGTAAACGTGCAGAACGTGAAGAATACTTAGACGAAGTAATGACTGGTATTCGTGAGAAATTAAAAGAAGTTGCAATTCAACCTGAGATCTCTGGAAGACCGAAACATATTTACAGTATTTATCGTAAAATGGCACTGCAAAATAAACAGTTCAATGAAATTTACGATTTATTAGCTGTACGTGTTGTTGTAAATAGTATCAAAGATTGTTATGCAGTGCTTGGAATTATTCATACGTGCTGGAAGCCGATGCCAGGTCGTTTTAAAGATTATATTGCAATGCCAAAAGCAAATCTATATCAATCTCTTCATACGACTGTAATTGGACCGAAAGGTGATCCACTTGAAGTGCAAATTCGTACGAAAGAAATGCACGAAATTGCAGAATTCGGGATCGCGGCACACTGGGCATACAAAGAAGGAAAAACAGCAGAAACAACAGGTACATTAGAGAAGAAACTCACGTGGTTCCGTCAAATATTAGAATGGCAAAATGAAGCTTCTAATGCAGAAGAATTTATGGAGTCATTAAAAATTGATTTATTCTCTGACATGGTATTCGTCTTTACACCGAAAGGCGATGTAATGGAATTACCACTTGGATCGGTTCCAATTGATTTCGCGTATCGTGTCCATTCGGAAATTGGGAATAAAACAATTGGTGCAAAAGTAAACGGGAAAATGGTAACGCTGGATTATAAATTAAAAACCGGCGATATCATTGAAATTTTAACGTCGAAACATTCATATGGCCCAAGTCAAGATTGGGTAAAACTTGCTCAAACATCTCATGCGAAAAATAAAATTCGTCAATTCTTTAAGAAACAACGTAGAGACGAAAATATTGAAAAAGGCCGTGAACTTGTTGAAAAGGAAGTACGTGGTCTAGAGTATGAGATGAAAGAAGTATTAGCGCCTGATAACTTAAAACGCGTCGCTGAGAAATTTAACTTTGCAAATGAAGAAGATATGTTTGCAGCAGTTGGATATAGCGGAATTACAGCTTCGCAAATTGTTACGCGACTAACGGACAAGTTCCGCAAGCAACGCGAAGAAGAAGAAATTGTTGAAGTCAAAGAAGTTCGTAAACCGATGAAAATTCGAAAATGGGATTCTGGTGTAAAGGTAAGCGGTGCTGATAATTTATTAATCCGTTTATCGAAATGCTGTAACCCAGTTCCGGGTGATGATATCGTTGGGTATATTACGAAAGGCCGAGGTGTATCGATTCACCGCCGTGATTGTGTAAATGTTCATACAGAAGAAGCGATAGAACGTTTATTAGAAGTTGAGTGGGAAGGTAGCCCTGAAAAAGAAATAGAGTATAACGTTGATATTGAAATTTCAGGTTACGATCGCCGCGGTTTATTAAATGAAGTACTGCAAGCTGTTACAGAGACGAAAACATACATTTCAGCTGTTTCTGGTAGAAGTGACCGTAATAAGATGGCAACAATTAATATGTCAATCTCGATTCGTAACTTACAACACTTGAAAAAAGTAGTAGAACGCATTAAACGCGTTCCAGAAATTTATGCAGTACGACGCATGATGCATTAATAGGGAGTGTAGAAAGATGAGAGTTGTTTTACAACGATCAAAGAAAGCGTCTGTCACAGTAGACGGTGAGATCGTAGGACAAATTCCGTTCGGTTTAACATTACTAGTTGGCATTACGCACGAAGATACAGAAAAAGATGCAACTTACATTGCAGAAAAAATTGCAAACTTACGTATTTTTGAAGATGAGAGCGGAAAGATGAATCATTCTGTACTTGATGTAGAAGGACAAGTTCTATCTATTTCGCAATTCACATTATACGGAGATTGCCGCAAGGGAAGACGTCCAAACTTTATGGATGCTGCGAAACCTGATTATGCAGAGCGTTTATACGATTTCTTTAATGAAGAAGTTCGTAAACAAGGATTACATGTGGAAACAGGGAAGTTCGGAGCAATGATGGATGTTTCTTTAATCAATGATGGTCCGGTGACCTTAATTGTAGAAAGTAAATAGTGTTGATAAAAAAGAGAGGGTTATATAATCCTCTCTTTTTTATACATTGTTGTATGTTTTGTTCATTTATTTGGAATTAATAGCAGTTTTGGTTATGTATAACTCTTTCATCAATATGGAACAATAAAAAGTAAAACATCCATATTGAATGTGAGGGATATACGTATGCGTATGAATGAAAAAGGGCATTCTGTTACAAATGGTGCAAATCAACTATTTAACGTGAATTTTCATGATTTTATTTCAAAAGAGCAAAACAATACTTCAATGGAGCTTGCTTCCGAGTTTGGGATTTCTCTTCAAGATGTAAAGCGTTTAAAGAAGCAGATTGAACGTTCTTAGAGCACTTGACAATCCTACTTAACAAACGTATAGTAATTTTATATTTACATATGAATATAACCGTTGATAGAGAAGAGTAAATGAGACACACATGGAAAGAGAAGAAATGTCTTAGGCTGAAAACATTTCTACATGATGACTGATTGAATGACACTCTAGAGGTTTCAACTTGAACGGCATATACGCTTAGTAGGGATGAACGCATATTTAAGCGTTATTAAAAAAGTGGAAGCATAAGTGCTTCAATTAGGGTGGCACCACGGGTATAATACTCTCGTCCCTACTGTTCAAACAGTAGAGGCGGGAGTTTTTTTATTTTTATTAAGATTAAAACAATTTGAGGAGGAACTGAATATGTCTATTCAAATCCCACGCGGAACGCAAGATATTCTTCCAGGCACTGTTGAGTTATGGCAGTATATCGAAGGGCAAGCACGCGAAATTTGCCGTCGTTACAATTATAAAGAAATTCGTACACCAATTTTTGAGCACACTGAGCTATTTTTACGCGGTGTTGGTGATACGACAGATATCGTACAAAAAGAAATGTACTCATTCCAAGATCGTGGAGAGCGCAGCTTAACATTACGTCCAGAAGGTACTGCACCTGTTGTACGTTCTTATGTTGAAAATAAAATGTTTGGTGATGCAACACAACCAACGAAATTATACTATATCGGTCAAATGTTCCGTTATGAAAGACCACAAGCAGGTCGCTATCGTCAATTCGTACAATTCGGTATCGAAGCAATCGGCAGTAATGACCCTGCAATTGATGCAGAAGTAATTGCACTTGCTGTTGAATTTTACCGCGGCATGGGCTTGAAAAATATTAAAGTTGTATTAAACAGCTTAGGTGATGCGGCGAGCCGTCAAGCACACCGTGATGCGTTAATCGCACACTTTGAGCCACGTATCGGTGAGTTCTGTTCTGACTGTCAATCTCGTTTAGAAAAGAACCCTCTTCGTATTTTAGATTGTAAGAAGGACCGTAACCATGAATTAATGGGAACAGCACCATCTATTACAGAATACTTAAATGAAGATTCAGCAGTATACTACGACAAAGTTCAAGAGCTATTAACGATGATGGATGTTCCGTTTGAAAAAGATCCGAACTTAGTGCGTGGTTTAGACTACTACCAACACACTGTTTTTGAAATTATGAGTGAGGCAGAAGGTTTCGGTGCGATCACTACATTAAGCGGTGGTGGCCGTTATAACGGACTTGTACAAGAAATCGGTGGACCAGAAATGCCAGGTATCGGTTTTGCAATGAGTATTGAACGTTTAATTATGGCGCTAAAAGCTGAAAACATTGAATTACCACTTGAACATAGCATTGATTGTTACGTTGTGGCGCTTGGCGAAAAAGCGAAAGACCATGCTGCAAAAGTTGCGTTCGATCTTCGTAAAGCTGGATTGTCAGTTGAAAAAGATTATTTAGATCGCAAAATGAAAGCACAATTTAAATCAGCAGATCGTCTAAAGGCGAAATTTGTAGCTGTATTAGGAGAAGATGAGCTAGATAAAGGCATCATTAACTTAAAAGATATGGCAACAGGTGAACAAGAAGAAGTAGCGTTAGATGTATTTGCTTCATACGTAGCAGAGAAATTAATATAGGGGGAACTTACAGTGGCTGAAAGAACACATGCATGTGGAAAAGTAACAGTAGAAGCTGTTGGACAAACAGTTCAATTAAAAGGTTGGGTACAAAAACGCCGTGACTTAGGTGGATTAATCTTTATCGATTTACGTGACCGTACAGGTATCGTACAAGTTGTATTTAACCCAGAAACATCAAAAGAAGCGTTAGAAGTAGCAGAAACAATTCGTAGCGAGTACGTATTACACGTAGAAGGTACAGTTGTTGAACGTGGTGAAGGCGCAATTAATGACAATATGGCAACTGGTCGTATTGAAGTACAAGCAACGAAAGTAAATGTACTAAATGCAGCGAAAACAACGCCAATCATCATTGCTGATGATACAGATGCATCAGAAGATGTGCGTTTAAAATATCGTTATTTAGACTTACGTCGCCCAGTAATGTTTAACACATTCAAAATGCGTCATGACGTAACGAAAACAATTCGTAACTTCTTAGACACAGAAGAGTTCTTAGAAGTAGAAACACCAATTTTAACGAAAAGCACGCCAGAAGGAGCTCGTGACTATTTAGTACCAAGTCGTGTGCATGATGGTGAATTCTATGCACTACCACAGTCACCACAGTTATTTAAACAGCTTCTTATGGTCGGCGGATTTGAGCGTTACTATCAAGTAGCACGTTGTTTCCGTGATGAAGATTTACGTGCGGATCGTCAACCGGAATTCACGCAAATCGATATCGAAGCTTCATTCTTAACACAAGATGAAATTTTAGATATGATGGAGCGTATGATGACGAAAGTTATGAAGGATGCAAAAGGTGTAGAAGTTAGTGCACCATTCCCTCGTATGAAATATGCTGATGCAATGGCTCGCTACGGTTCTGATAAGCCAGATACACGCTTTGAAATGGAACTAACAGACTTATCTGAGTTTGCAGCAGGTTGTGGCTTTAAAGTGTTTACAAGTGCTGTAGAAAGCGGCGGACAAGTAAAAGCAATCAATGCAAAAGGTGCTGCAAGTAAATATTCTCGTAAAGACATCGATGCATTAACTGAATTCGTGAAAGTATACGGTGCAAAAGGTTTAGCTTGGCTTAAAGTTGAAGAAGACGGTTTAAAAGGACCGATTGCAAAATTCTTCGGTGAAGAAGATGCAAATGTGTTAATGAGCACATTAGAGGCTACTGCTGGCGACTTATTACTATTCGTAGCAGATAAGAAGAGCGTTGTTGCAGATAGCTTAGGTGCACTTCGCTTACGTCTAGGTAAAGAGCTTGAGTTAATTGACGAAAGTAAATATAATTTCCTATGGGTAACGGATTGGCCACTTCTTGAGTACGATGAAGATGCAGATCGTTACTTCGCAGCTCACCACCCATTCACAATGCCATTCCGTGAAGACGTTGAGTTACTAGAAACAGCACCAGAAAAAGCACGTGCACAAGCATATGACCTTGTATTAAACGGTTATGAGCTTGGTGGTGGATCACTTCGTATTTACGAGCGTGACGTACAAGAAAAAATGTTCAAAGCACTTGGATTCTCACAAGAAGAAGCGCAAGAGCAATTCGGGTTCTTATTAGAAGCATTCGAATACGGTACACCACCACACGGCGGAATCGCATTAGGTTTAGATCGTCTTGTTATGTTACTTGCAGGCCGTACGAATCTTCGTGATACAATTGCATTCCCAAAAACAGCAAGCGCAAGCTGCTTATTAACAGAAGCTCCAAGCCCAGTTGCAGAAGCACAGCTTGAAGAGTTAAACTTAAAATTAAGCTTAAAAGAAGAGAAGTAAGAATAGGGTCTAGATGGTTATACTATAACCGTCTAGACTTTTTTTGAGAGGTTGTTTAAAAAGTCCGATTTAGATAACTGTCGCATCTCATCGTTGCTTCGCCAGTCCGGTGCTCGAGTAGTATTTTTCTACACTGCGCTCCTCCTGGCTTCAGCGCCTCGATCTGCTCGGTTCTCTAAATCCTCCTTTTTAAACGTGTATTGAAAGGAAGTTTAAAAAGTCCGGTTCAGATAACTGTCGCATCTCATCGTTGCTTCGCTAGTCCGGTGCTCGAGTAGTATTTCTACACTGCGCTCCTCCTGGCTTCAGCGCCTCGATCTCCTCGGTTCTCTGAATCCTCTTTTTTAAACGTGTATTTAGGAAGAAATGAAATTCTGGTCTATGTTTTCATTTTCGAAATATGTATTTTTAGGAATTCTATAACTTTTTCTATACAAATAGTCGGAAAAACGCTAGAATACATGGTAGACCATTTTTGTAATAGGAGTGTAGAGCTGAATGTTACATCAATTTTCACGTAATGAATTAGCCTTCGGTAAAGAAGGACTTGAAATATTAAAAAATAGTACAGTCGGTATTTTAGGAATTGGCGGCGTAGGTTCATTTTCAGCTGAAGCGTTAGCGCGTTCTGGAGTAGGACGTCTCGTATTAGTTGATAAAGACGTTGTAGATATTACAAACGTAAACCGTCAAATTCACGCTTTAGTATCTACTGTAGGACGTTCAAAAGTAGAATTAATGAAAGAGCGTATTGCAGACATTAATCCGGAATGTGAAGTAATTGGACTAGAAATGTTTTATACAGATGAAACATATGAAGAGTTCTTTAAACACGGTTTAGATTTCGTAGTGGATGCATCTGATACGATTACGTTCAAAATCCATTTAATTAAACAATGTTTACGTCGTAAAATTAAAATTATCTCATGTATGGGTGCAGCAAATAAAATGGACCCAACTCGTTTCCGTATTGCGGACATTTCTAAAACACACACAGATCCGATTGCAAAAGTCATTCGTACGAAGCTTCGTAAAGAGGGTATTAAAAAAGGTGTAAAAGTTGTCTTCTCTGACGAAAACCCAATCGTAATTCGTGAAGAAGTACGTAAAGAAATCGTACCAGACGAAAATGCAAAAATTCGTAAAGCGAAATTACCGCCTTCATCAAATGCATTCGTACCATCTGTGGCAGGCTTAATTATGGCAAGTCACGTTGTACGTGAACGTATTAAAAATGTAGAAGTGAAACGTGTAGGGCAAGAATAAAAGAAAAGCATATATCCATTTTGGATATATGCTTTTTTATATGTATTAAAGAAATATGGAAATTTGCATCACTACTAGTTCAAATGTAAGTAAGGTTAGTAAGTAAAAATCATATTTATCTGATTTATAGGCGGATGTCTTTTTTAGACTGTTAATGGTGAAAAGAGCTAGAGTCAGGACGAGAAGGCCAAGAGTTATTTTGAAGATTATTAATGAAATAGCAACCATCCCCCTTTAAAGGTATATGTTTATAATAACATTTTAGTAAAAAATATCTAATCCGTTTTAGGAGTTTCCTTGTATGACAAGGAGGAATGTTATTGTCAATCTTTGTCGTTAAATCGATATCCTTTATTGAATCGTTGATATATTGCAAATTGTGATAGATATATTCGAAAAATCGTTAATATAATTTCATTTACCGACATGTATATATATGATTTACCGAAAACAAACAAGGATGTCACTCAGTCAAAAAAGTGACATCCCTGTTTTTAATTCTTAGCAGAATAAATAATATCTAAATTCCCGTTTTGATCGGTTTTGAAAATCGGGGCAATTTGCTCTTCTTGCTCTTCGACCGAAACAAGTTTTCGAGCACGATCCATAATTCGAACAAGCATCGCGTAATCTTCTTCGATTGCTTGTTGTTTTTTTGTGAGTACCGCTAATTTCGTTTCAAGTTCATGATTCGTTTTTTGCAGAGAAGTGAGCTGAGCTTGTAATACATCATTTTCAGTTTGCAACTTTGCGAGTGAAGGGTTATTATGCTCCAAGTTTTGCAAAAATGAGATGACATTTTGCATCGTAAGTTCTTGTTTACTTGGCGTAATATCTTCAGAAAACTCAGCATCGATTACGAGTTGTTTCGTTTTCGTGAACTGATTTTTTTCTATTTTAGCTTCAGAGCGCTTTAATTCTTTACGTTGTTTCTTCGCAAGCTGCACAGCATCTTCGTAATTCGGTCTTACTTCAGCATTCCATCTAAAGCCGCAAGCTGCTGAAGTCCGGTTCAACGTATCGCCGACTTCATCAAATGCTTTTATTTGTGTACTTCCGCTGCGAATATGTCGTAAAACAGTTTCTGCTAAAAGGAGATCATCTTCTTTTGTCCATGCATCTTGACGTGTTTTCATAAGCGAAGCCTCCATAATGGTGACGTTTTCGTTTATGTTACCCTTTATTTTTCGTTTTATTCGAAGTTTGTAATCTTTCATAAACAGTAGAAAGTGCTTGCTCAAATTTCCCTGTCGTTTTCGGTTTATAATATTGCTTGTTTTTTATTTTATTAGGTAAGTATTGTTGCCTTACCCAGCCGTTTGGATGGTCGTGTGGATATAAATATCCAATGCCTCTTCCAAGTGATTCTGCGCCTTTGTAATGACTATCTTTTAAATGGCTTGGAATGTCACCTGTTTGACCGTTGCGTAAATCGTGTAATGCAGCATCAAGTGCTTTATAAGCTGAATTTGATTTTGGTGATAAGCATAGCTCGATAACGGCATTTGCAAGTGGGATGCGTGCTTCTGGGAATCCAACTCGTTCAGCTGATTCAATTGCAGCTAGTGTACGTGGTCCAGCTTGTGGGCTAGCAAGTCCAATATCTTCATAAGCCATAATAAGAAGGCGTCTGCCAATACTTTGTAAATCACCTGCTTCAATAAGGCGTGCTAAATAATGGAGCGCTGCATTTACATCACTTCCGCGCACTGATTTTTGAAATGCTGATAATACGTCATAATGAGCATCGCCGCCTTTGTCGTGAACGAAGCTCTTCTTTTGTAAGCATTCTTCTGCAATCTCGAGTGTGATTTCAGCCGCTTGATCGTCTGTAGTAAAGCTAGATAATACAGCAAGCTCAAGTGCGTTATAAGCGGAACGCATATCACCACCAGAGGCGTTTGCAAAGTGATGTAGTGCTTCATCTGTTACCGTTACAGCATATTCTCCAAGGCCTTTTTCTTTATCTTCTAAAGCTCTTTTTAACCCAATTAAAATATCATCTTCTGTTAGTGCGTGTAATTCGAAAATTTGACACCTGCTTCGAATAGCGGAGTTTATTGCATGGAATGGATTACTTGTCGTTGCACCAATTAAAGTAAGAAGTCCGCTTTCTAAGTGAGGTAATAGAAAGTCTTGCTTTGCTTTATCTAGACGGTGAACTTCATCTAAAATTAAAACGAGGTGTCGATGCATCTTCGCTTCTTGTACGACAACTTCCATATCTTTTTTATTGTGAGTAACAGCATTCAATAGACGAAACGGGGTACCGGTACTTCCAGCAATTGCACTGGCAATGGATGTTTTTCCTGTACCTGGAGGACCGTATAAAATCATAGATTGAAAATGATTGGCTTGGACCATTCGCCATAAAATCTTTCCTTCACCAACTAAATGTTGTTGCCCAATAATTTCTTGAATATTTGTAGGGCGCATTCGATGTGCGAGTGGTTGTTTCATTTGGACCGTCTCCCTTAATATATAATCTCGTTCTATCGTATCATTTTTTTCTACGAAATTTGAAATAGGATGCTGTTTTATGGGAAAAATAAAGGATAATATTTTCATTTTTCTTTCAATTGTAATAATTCCCGAGTTTTTCAATGTGATTTTATGTTATCATTTTGATACACAAGTTGAAATTTCTTATAATACTATATTATGCTATAATTTCATAGGATTTTAAATTGTGTTCTTTTTATAAATAAGATATAACCAATAGAAGTGAAAATTTGAAAAGAGGTGCAAAATAGATGAAAATTTCAACGAAAGGCCGCTATGGCTTAACAATTATGATTGATCTTGCAAAAAAGTTTGGTGAAGGTCCGATTTCATTAAAATCAATTGCGCAGGCACATGACTTATCGGAACATTACTTAGAGCAATTAATTTCACCACTTCGTAACGCGCGTCTAGTAAAGAGTACGCGGGGAGCATATGGCGGATATGTACTATCAGATCAGCCGGCTAACATTACAGCTGGAGATGTAATCCGTGTATTAGAGGGTCCGATTAGTGTTGTAGAAATGATAGAAGAAGAAGAACCAGCACAACGCCAATTATGGATGCGTGTTCGTGATGCGGTGCAAGAAGTGTTAGATAGTACAACGTTAGAAGATTTAGTACGTTATGAGGAAGAAAATCACGGGGGCTATATGTTTTACATTTAATTCCTTGTGAAACGATTTGGAAAGAAGGAGATTTAATGGAACGCATTTACTTAGATCATGCTGCGACATCTCCGACTCACCCAGAAGTGGTCGAAAAGATGATTCCATATATGACAGAAATATTCGGGAACCCGTCTAGTATTCACTTTTATGGACGTCAAACTCGTCACACAGTAGATGAGGCGAGAAGAGTGTGTGCACGCAGCATTCATGCGAATCCGAATGAAATTATATTTACGAGCGGTGGTACAGAAGCTGATAATTTAGCGCTTATCGGTGTAGCACGTGCGAACCGTCATAAAGGTAACCACATTATAACGACGCAAATTGAACATCATGCGATTTTGCATACGTGCGAATTGTTAGAGCGTGAAGGGTTTGAAGTGACATATTTACCTGTCGATGAAACAGGGCGCATTCAAGTTTCTGACATACAAAAGGCATTAACAGAAGAGACGATTCTTGTATCTGTTATGTTTGGGAATAATGAAGTAGGGACGATGCAACCGATTGTGGAAATAGGAAAGCTGTTAAAAGAGCATCAAGCGTATTTCCATACAGATGCGGTACAAGCTTACGGTTTAGTAGAAATTAATGTGAAAGAGTTTGGTATTGATTTATTATCAATTTCAGCTCATAAAATTAACGGGCCAAAAGGTGTAGGTTTCTTATACGCTGGTGCAAATGTGAAATTTGAACCGTTATTAATAGGCGGAGAGCAAGAAAGAAAACGCCGTGCTGGTACGGAAAATGTGCCTAGTATTGCTGGGCTTCAGTATGCAATTCTTATAGCTGAAAAAACTCGTGAGCAAAAAAATGCCCAATATGAAGAGTTTAAAGATATAATGGTATCTGTCTTCAAAAATGAAGGCATTACTTTCGAGGTAAACGGAAACTTAGAACATCGCTTACCGCATGTACTTAATGTAAGTTTTACAGGAATGAACATTGAACCGTTTCTTGTGAACTTAGACTTAGCTGGTATTGCAGTATCAAGTGGTTCTGCTTGTACAGCTGGTTCGATTGATCCATCACATGTATTAGTAGCGATGTTTGGAAAAGACTCCGATCAAATACGTTCATCCGTACGCTTTAGTTTTGGACTTGGAAATACGAAAGAGCAAATTGAAAAAGCGGCGTACGAAACAGTGAAAATCGTGAAGCGATTAACACAAAATTAGTATGGGAGGTGACATGATGAACAAACTACCTCACGAAACACGCGTTGTCATCGGAATGTCCGGTGGCGTCGATTCATCTGTAGCAGCACTTTTATTAAAAGAGCAAGGTTATGATGTAATCGGAATTTTTATGAAAAACTGGGATGATACAGATGAGAATGGTGTCTGCACAGCAACAGAAGATTACAATGATGTAATTGAAGTGTGTAACCAAATTGGTATTCCGTATTATGCAGTAAACTTTGAAAAACAATACTGGGATAAAGTATTTACGTACTTCTTAGATGAGTACCGAGCTGGTCGCACACCAAACCCAGATGTAATGTGTAATAAAGAAATTAAATTTAAAGCATTTTTAGAGCATGCAATTGCGCTTGGTGCGGATTATGTGGCAACAGGCCATTATGCACGCGTTGCTTATATGGACGGCGAATATAAAATGCTTCGCGGTGTTGATGACAATAAAGATCAAACATATTTCTTAAATCAATTAAGCCAAGAGCAATTATCAAAAACAATGTTCCCGTTAGGTGAATTAAAGAAACCGCAAATTCGTGAAATGGCGAAAGAAGCTGGCTTAGCGACAGCGGCGAAAAAAGATAGTACAGGTATTTGCTTCATTGGTGAGCGTAACTTTAAAGATTTCTTAAGTAACTACTTACCGGCACAACCAGGTGTAATGCAAACATTATCTGGTGAAGTGAAAGGGAAGCATGACGGTTTAATGTATTATACAATTGGACAACGTCATGGCCTTGGAATTGGTGGTAATGGTGATCCATGGTTTGCTGTTGGGAAAAATCTAAAAGAAAACATTTTATATGTTGATCAAGGATTCCATAACGAACTTCTATATGGTGATGAAGTTATTGCTACGAATGTAGGATGGGTAAGTAACAAAGAAAAAGAAACAGAATTTAAGTGCACGGCGAAATTCCGTTATCGTCAAGAAGACAATAAAGTAACGGTTCAAATCGTTGATGAAAATACAGTTCGTATTCTTTGTGATGAGCCAATTCGTGCAATTACACCAGGACAAGCAGTCGTTTTCTATGATGGAGATGAGTGCTTAGGCGGTGCTACAATTGATGAAGTATACCGTAGTGGTAAGAAATTGGATTATTTAGGATAAATGAGAAGCCTCTGCCGATTAGCGGTTAGAGGTTTCTTTTACATAAAGCGAATTTTCGTTCGCTTGGAAAATACATTCTTTGTTATAATTTGTTGTAGAGGTGAAGGACATGTCAAACAAACTTGAAACAGGTATTCAATATATGCAAGAAGGAAACTGGGAAGAAGCAGCTAAAAATTTTACAGAAGCAATCGAAGAAAATCCGAAAGATGCGCTTGGGTACATTAATTTTGCAAATTTATTAGACGTATTAGGTGATAGCGAGCGAGCGATTTTATTTTATAAACGTGCACTAGAGTTAGATGATAAATCTGCAGCAGCCTATTATGGTTTAGGAAATGTATATTATGGCCAAGAGCAATTTACTGAAGCGAAAGCTGTATTTGAACAAGCAATGCAAGCTGGATTACAATCAGCTGATGTAACATTTATGTTAGGTATCACACATGTACAGCTTGGAAATGATCGTCTTGCACTACCATTCTTACAAAGAGCAACAGAATTAGATGAAAACGATGTAGAAGCTGTATTCCAGTGCGGACTTTGCTTCGCGCGATTAGAACACGTTCAAGAGGCGAAACCTTATTTTGAAAAGGTATTAGAAATGGATGAGGAGCATGCAGATGCGTATTACAATTTAGGTGTTGCGTACGTATTTGAGGAAAATAATGAGAAGGCTCTCGCTTTATTTAAGAAAGCAACTGAAATTCAGCCAGATCACTTTTTAGCGGGTAATGGCGTTCGTTTATTAGAGCAAGAAGCTGAATAAGATAAAAATATAGTTTAATGGGTAGTTATCCCTCATCTAAAAAGGTGGGGGATGTACTGCTCATTAAAGTGAAAATACCGGAAAGGAGAGGAAAAATGGGAAATCAACATGCAATGGATTTGTTTGAGGAAGAGAAAAAGTTTATAAAAGCGCAAGTTCTTCATACCATTTTCCACAACGAAGAAAACCTCTTTTCCGTTGTCAGTATGAAAGTCATTGAAACGAATGAAACGTATGACGAAAAGAAAGTAATGATAAACGGTCATTTTCCCCGCATGCATGAAGATGAAGTGTTTACATTGACAGGTCATTTTAAGGACCATCCAAAGTATGGAAAACAATATATGGTTGAAACATTTAAAAAAGAATTGCCGCAAACAAAAGCAGGTATGGTGCAATATTTAGCGAGTGATTTATTTAAAGGGATAGGAAAGCGTACAGCTGAAAAAATTGTGGACCATCTCGGAGAACATGCTATTTCTAAAATTATGGATGACCCTGAGGCATTAAATGGTGTCGTTAATAAACAAAAGGCTCAGGAAATATATGAGACAATTGTTGAACATCAAGGGCTAGAGAAAGTAATGAGCTTTTTAAATGGCTACGGTTTTGGAACGAAACTTTCTATTAAGATTTACCAGCAATATAAAGAGATGACATTAGAAGTGATTCGTAATAATCCGTATCAACTTATCGAAGAAGTGGACGGGATTGGTTTTGGAAGAGCGGATGATATAGGGCGTGCGTTAGGGATATCGGGTAATCATGACGACCGTGTACGCGCAGGATGTTTTTACACATTAGAGAATGTCTCATTACAACTTGGTCACGTTTATATGAGGAAAGATCAACTTGTAAGAGAAACGATGTCACTTTTAAACAATCAAGAAGGAAGAGTGACTGAGGAAGATATTATAGGTTGTATTGAAACGATGCAAAGTGAAGGGAAAGTCATCATAGAAGAAGAACGAGTGTATTTAGCAACGTTATTCTACTCTGAGAAAGGTGTTGTAAAGTCTATTCGCAGGCTTATGAATCAAGAAGAAACACCTTCATTTCCAGAAGCAGAAGTGTTAAAAACGTTAGGTGAAATTGAAGAACAACTGAACGTACAATATGCACCGTTTCAGCAAGAAGCAATTCAAACGGCACTTCATAAACCGATGATGTTATTGACAGGTGGACCAGGAACAGGGAAAACAACAGTTATTAAAGGGATTGTTGAAATGTATGCATCACTACACGGGTTATCGTTAAATCCGAATGAATACAGTGATGATAATCCATTTCCAATACTATTAACAGCTCCAACAGGAAGAGCAGCGAAGCGGATGAGTGAATCGACAGGACTTCCAGCTTGCACAATTCACCGTTTACTTGGTTGGACGCCAGAAGGATCTTTCCAGCGTAATGAAACGGATCCTGTCCAAGGTAAGCTCCTTATTATCGATGAATTTTCAATGGTTGATATTTGGCTTGCAAATCAGCTATTTAAGTCGTTGCCGACGAATATTCAAGTTATCGTTGTAGGTGACGAAGATCAGTTGCCATCTGTAGGACCTGGACAAGTATTAAAAGATTTATTAAATGCAGGCGCAGTTCCGACAGTGAAGCTTACTGAAATTTATCGTCAAGCGGAAGGCTCATCAGTGATTCAACTTGCCCATGCGATAAAAAATGGAACTCTACCACCAGATTTAGCACAAAATCAAAAAGATCGTTCATTTATCGGCTGTACAGGAGCTCAAATTGTTGAGGTTGTGAAAAAAGTTTGTGAAAATGCTAAAACAAAAGGCTTTAGCGCAAGAGATGTACAAGTATTAGCACCGATGTACCGCGGGCCTGCTGGTATTAATGTATTAAACGAAGCGCTGCAACAAGTATTTAATCCGAAGAGGGAAAAGAGTAAAGAAATTGCTTACGGTGATGTTGTGTACCGAAGAGGCGATAAAGTACTGCAACTCGTGAATCAGCCGGAGAGCCAAGTGTTTAATGGTGATATTGGAGAAATTGTTTCGGTGTTTTATGCGAAAGAAAACGTTGAGCAACAAGATATGATTATCGTTTCATTTGACGGAATTGAGGTAACGTATACGAAGCCCGATTTAAATCAAATTACGCATGCATATTGTTGTTCCATTCATAAATCACAAGGTAGTGAATTTCCGATTGTTATTATGCCAATCGTGAAAAGTTACAACCGTATGTTACGTCGTAATTTAATTTACACGGGCATTACAAGAAGTAAGAAGTTCCTTATTATTTGCGGAGAGGAAGCAGCTTTCCAATCTGGTGTAAATCGCCTTGATGATGCAATGCGTCAAACAACCTTAGCTAGTCGCTTGCAAGAATCACAAGGAGAAGTACAGATGGTCACAGTTAATGGCGAGGAAATGGACGTGGAAAACATTTCACCGTATGATTTCATGTAACAAGGTGAAATTATATAGTGAAACTTTCAAACGCATAGCGTTGAAAGGCTCCAGTAAAATGTATAAATGAATGCAGTTTGGACATAATGGCGAATAGAATCTGGGAGACTGTAAGGAGATGAAAGCCATATGTTTATTTGTCCAAATTGCAAAGGGAAAGACATTGGAAAAATAGGTGTCAACCAATTTTATTGCTGGAATTGTTATATCGAATTATCGGTTTCAAAGGGGAAAATCCATACGCATCAAGTTGAGGAAGATGGTTCACTAAGCTCTCTTGATGATTTATTTGATGAGAATGAAAGAACGATCGGATAACGAAAAGGGGGATTTACTTTGAATCTACGCAATTCATTAATCGCATTAGGTGTTGGAGCTGCAGCATATCAATATGCTCGTAAGCAAGATGTATTTTCAAAACGCAATATGAAAAAAGCACGTAAGATGATTAAGTCTTACTTATAATCATTTCGATAAAGTGAAAAACTCCCTTGTAGACAAGGGAGTTTTTTTATGCACCCATATGTAAATAAAAAAGTCCGATCTCTGAGAAAAGATAAGATAGACCGTAGCAGCCAACGCCAAGTATTCCATACTGCCATAATTGCTTCGCTTTTTCTTTACGTGAGGAATGAATAAAGAACCCCTTCCAAATACCGAACCCGATACAAATCCATTCAAGAATCATAAAAAGTGCTGATAATCCAAGCATAAACAAAACCATAATTAGCCCTCCTGATTATATTAATTCATGCTGTATTCTCAGGGGTGGTTGTCCTTGTTATGTTATTTATATGTACGTCTTTAAAAAACAGTATGGTCCGTATGAAAAGATTTTAAAAGTTTCGCACATAACCTACCCCATTTATTTTCAAAATAAAGGTGGAGGAGGTTTTTCATGTGAAGAATCTTAAAATCATTTGGATATATCGTTTAGGATTATTGTTACTTGTTTTTCTTTGTCTGCTCGTCTTTTTAAAAATTAAGCCGCTATGGGCACCGATTATTTTTGTATTTAAAGTAGCAATCACGCCATTTCTTATCGCGTGTTTTATTGCGTATTTATTGCACCCTTTAATTGAAAAAATTCATAAGGAAGGGATGCCCCGTACACTTGCCATTTTGCTCATTTATATCCTTTTCTTTGGCGGAATTGGTTATGGGATTTATAAAGGAACACCAGTCGTTATTAAACAGTTACAAGAGATTAATGAACAATTTCCGCAGTTTACAAAAATGTACGATTCGTGGATGGATGGCGTTACAGAACAAACGGCGAATTTCCCTTCGTTCATTCATGAAAAGGTGAAACAACTTTTTGTGGGTGTGGAAACGAAGATTCAAGCGCTTTTAAATAAAGTGATGAGTACAGCTCGTGGTGTACTCGATTCATTGCTCATTATTTTCTTAATACCGTTCATTGTATTTTACATATTAAAAGATTATGGTGAGTTTTATCATATCTTTTGGAAACTAGTCCCAAGTAAATGGCGAGGTACGGGGCAAATGCTTGCGAAAGAAATTGATAAATCACTTGGAAGTTATATTCGAGGACAGTTATTTGTTTGTTTAGTATTAGGGGGAGTATCAGCTCTTTCTTTTTGGTTTATCGGTATGAAATATCCATTATTGCTTGGCATTATTATTGGGGTAACGGATATAATCCCGTACTTCGGTCCTATTTTAGGAGCAATCCCGACGTTAATGATTGCAGCAACAGTATCAACGAGTTTACTTATTAAGGCGGGGATCACAATTGCGATTTTGCAATTTGTGGAGAGTAACATTTTATCGCCTTACATCGTTGGTAAGTCACTTCGTATGCATCCCGTTATTATTATGCTTGCCTTACTAGTTGGGGGAGAGGTAGCTGGGATTGTAGGATTGCTAATATCGGTTCCGATTTTAGCAGTTATTCGCACTGTCATTGTTCATGTGAGACCGCTCTTGAAAAAAGAAGATGTGTAAGTATAGAAGCCCTCTATGTAAGAAATAGAGGGCTAATCATATATTTATTTAGAAAGCTGCTCGTGTATCTTTTGAACGAGGGAGCTCACATCATTTGTTTGAATATGTTTTATTTTTTTCCATTCGTTATCATACATAAATACAATTTGATTGTTGAAAAGCCGCTTTTGTTCTTTTAGATTAGAAATTTTTGCGAAAGAGTACTCTTCAAATATTGGATTCTTACTTACATCTGGCCCATAAAAGAATAGCCTTTTGTTCGTTAAAATTAGCATTCCTGGCCTTGCGACGGAACGATAAATAAATATGTCTAATGAACATGCTGCGTAAAATAATATCGTTTCGTCAGTCGCTAATATGTTTTTAGCTTTGCTAAGTAAGGTTGTCATTGTGATCGCTCCTTTATTTTATTAACAATAATTTAATTATAACAAAAAAAGTAATATTTAGAATTTTTTATAAATTATTCTTATAAGGAGATTCCGATTTATTAATAAATGCATACTATATGAAAAGGCTGTTAAGAATGAATAGTAGAATACTTATGATTAATAAGTAATTAATCCAATATAAATGATTATCTACATTGACAAACTTAAGAGAATTCTATTATATTTAGTCATATAATACATTAAATCAATGACGGAACAAGTACGTTACAGTCCATTTATAGAGAGAAGCTTCCATATGGCTGAAAGAAGCTTTAAATGAAGGGTAACAGAAAGCTAATCCTGAGAGCAACTAATCACTGCCGTCTTGCCACGTTACGGCACCATGAGGTGATGAATTGATTGTTATTGTAATCAATTCATAATTAGGGTGGTATCGCGAGTTAACTCTCGTCCCTTTTATAGGGACGGGAGTTTTTTATATTTAAGGAGGAAAATACAATGAAACAACTAACAGGCGCACAAATTCGTCAAATGTTTTTAGACTTTTTCCAAGAAAAAGGACATGCAGTAGAACCTAGTGCATCACTAGTTCCGCATGAAGATCCATCTCTTCTATGGATTAATAGTGGTGTAGCTACATTAAAAAAATATTTTGATGGACGTGTAATCCCACAAAATCCACGTATTACAAATGCTCAAAAATCAATTCGTACAAACGATATTGAAAACGTAGGGAAAACAGCTCGTCACCATACATTCTTTGAAATGTTAGGAAATTTCTCAATTGGTGATTACTTCAAAGAAGAAGCAATTACATGGGCTTGGGAATTCTTAACGAGCGACAAATGGATCGGATTCGATAAAGAATTACTATCAGTTACAATCCATCCAGAAGATGAAGAAGCATTCACAATTTGGAATGAGAAAATGGGCGTTCCAAAAGAGCGCATCATCCGTTTAGAAGAAAACTTCTGGGATATCGGTGAAGGACCAAGTGGACCAAATACAGAGATTTTCTATGATCGCGGAGAAGCTTACGGTAATGACTTTAGTGACCCAGAATTATATCCAGGCGGAGAAAACGAGCGTTACTTAGAAGTATGGAACCTTGTATTCTCTCAATTTAATCATAATCCAGATGGTTCATATACACCACTTCCTAAGAAAAACATCGATACAGGGATGGGTCTAGAGCGTATGACATCTATCGTTCAAGATGTACCTACAAACTTTGACACAGACTTATTCATGCCAATGATTGGTGCAACAGAAACAATCTCAGGCGAGAAATATCGTAATGGTGACTTAGAAAAAGATATGGCATTTAAAGTAATCGCTGACCATATCCGTACAGTAACATTCGCTGTTGGTGACGGCGCTCTTCCATCTAACGAAGGCCGTGGTTATGTATTACGTCGTTTATTACGCCGTGCTGTTCGTTACTCTAAGAAATTAAACATCAACCGTCCGTTCATGTTTGAATTAGTACCGGTTGTTGGAGAAGTAATGAAAGACTTCTATCCAGAAGTACTTGAAAAGAAAGATTTCATCGCAAAAGTTGTGAAGAATGAAGAAGAGCGTTTCCACGAAACACTTCATGATGGTGAAGCAATTTTAGCTGAAGTAATTGCAAAAGCAAAAGAAGAAAAAACAACTGTTATTTCTGGAGTAGATGCGTTCCGTCTATATGACACATACGGTTTCCCAATTGAATTAACAGAAGAATATGCAGAAGAAGCTGGCATGACAGTTGATCATGAAGGCTTTGAAAATGAAATGGAAAAACAACGTGAGCGTGCACGTGCTGCTCGTCAAGACGTTGATTCTATGCAAGTTCAAGGTGGTGTCCTTGGAGAAATTAAAGTAGCGAGCGAATTCGTTGGTTACGGTACAGTTGCAACAGAAAGTAACGTTGTTGCACTTGTGAAAAATGGCGAATACACAGACAGCTTACAAGCTGGTGAAGAAGGACAGTTAATTCTTGATGTAACACCATTCTATGCTGAGAGCGGTGGACAAATTGCAGACCGTGGTTACCTTCTTGCAGATGGTGTGAAAGTTCTTGTAAAAGACGTACAAAAAGCACCAAACGGCCAAAACTTGCATAAAGTTGTTGTTGAAGAAGGTACATTAACGAAAGATGCGGCTGTAAAAGCTATTATCGATACGAAAAACCGTAGTAGCGTTGTAAAAAATCATACAGCAACTCATTTACTACACCAAGCATTAAAAGACGTACTTGGAACACACGTTAACCAAGCAGGTTCTCTTGTAACTTCTGAACGTCTACGCTTTGACTTCTCTCACTTCGGTCAAGTACAAGCTGACGAATTAGAAAAAATTGAGCGTATGGTAAACGAGAAAATTTGGGAAAGTATTGATGTTGAGATTTCTCAAAAAGCAATCGAAGAAGCGAAAGAAATGGGCGCAATGGCATTATTCGGTGAAAAGTACGGAGATGTTGTACGCGTTGTACAAGTTGGCGATTACAGCTTAGAGCTTTGTGGTGGTTGTCACGTTGAAAATACAGCTTCTATCGGTATTTTCAAAATCGTTGCTGAGTCTGGTATCGGTGCAGGAACTCGTCGTATTGAAGCAGTAACTGGTAAGTCTGCATACGAATTAATGAACGATCAAGTAGGTTTATTAAAAGAAGCAGCAGGAAAAATGAAAACAAATCCGAAAGATATTTTAACAAGAGTTGATGGTCTATTTGCTGAAGTGAAACAACTGCAAAAAGAAAATGAATCTCTTGCTGCGAAATTAAGCAATATCGAAGCTGGAAACTTAACTGATTCTGTAATGACAGTTGATGGTGTGAATGTATTAGCAGCGAAAGTAAATGTTGCAGATATGAACAACTTACGTACGATGATGGATGACTTGAAAAATAAATTAGAGTCAGCAGTTGTTGTATTAGCGTCTGTTAATGACGATAAAGTAAATATCCTAGCAGGTGTAACGAAAGACTTAATTAGCCAAGGTTACCATGCTGGTAAACTTGTGAAAGAAGTAGCTTCTCGTTGCGGCGGTGGCGGTGGCGGCCGTCCTGATATGGCACAAGCAGGGGGTAAAAACCCAGCTCAAGTCGAAGAAGCTTTAGCATTTGTACAAGAGTACGTTAAATCTGTTTCAAAATAAAGAGATAGTAGTGTACAATGGTAGGGAGAGGAGAAGTTCTTCTCCCTATACTTACTATATAAGTGAGGTGCTTGAAATGGACGGTTTTGATAAAACAATGAAGTTTAGCATTCAAGATGAAAAACAGAGTGTCCATGTAAATGATGTACTTTTAACTGTGTATGATGCACTTCAAGAAAAAGGCTATAATCCGATTAACCAAATCGTCGGTTATTTATTAAGTGGAGACCCAGCATACATACCTCGCCATAAAGATGCACGTAGCATCATTCGCAAGCTTGAACGTGATGAGTTAATTGAAGAGCTTGTGAAGTCTTACTTGAAACATCATCGTGAGGAGTAGTTTATGCGGATATTAGGTTTAGATGTAGGTACAAAAACAGTCGGAGTTGCAATTAGCGACGAAATGGGCTGGACAGCACAAGGATTAGAAACAATTAAGATTAACGAAGAACGAGGTCACTTTGGTTTTGATCGTATTTCTGAGTTAGTAAAGCAGTACAATGTGGACAAGATAGTAGTAGGTTTACCTAAAAATATGAATGGTACAATTGGCCCGCGTGGTGAAGCGTGCCAACAATTTGCAGAAAACCTACGAGAGCTGTTACAATTAGACGTTGTAATGTGGGACGAGCGTTTGTCAACAATGGCAGCGGAACGTCTGCTCATTTCAGCCGATGTAAGCCGTAAGAAGCGAAAGCAAGTAATTGATAAGATGGCTGCAGTCGTAATCTTACAAGGATTTTTAGATAGTAAATAAGAGGTGACCAAAATGGAAGAAAATCAAATTACAATTGTAGACGAAAAAGGTAACGAACATTTATGTGAAATTATTTTCACTTTTGACGCTGAAAAATTTGGAAAAAAATCATACGTAGTCTTCTCTCCAATCGGTGAAGTAGACGAAGATGGAGACCAAATTTATGATGCAATGGCTTATGAGCAAAATGAAGAAGAGGGCGGAACTTTACTTCCAATCGAATCTGAAGAAGAGTGGGAAATGGTACAAGAAATGTTCAACACTCTAGCTGATGAGCAAGAAGCTGAATAATAAGTACTGAAAAGATGGACGACATACAGTCCATCTTTTTTTGTATTTATATGTAAAATGAAAGATTTTTTGTCGAAACTGTGTAAGTCTTTGTAGTATAATGAGACGGATTGTAGAAAAATAAAGTGTCAATTAAAAAAGATAAGTGAATTTTTTGCGTTTTTACATCGTGCTGTATAGAAAGGTGTACATACGGTCTACAATTAAGTAAGGAGGAAATGTTTTGATAGAGAATCAAGTGAAAAAGAAGCGTAGACGTATCTTTTTATTTTCGATTATTGCACTGCTTTTAGTTTGTGGTTCAGTCTATGCGTATATTTCATCCGCATTAGGACCAGTTGATAGCGGGAATAAAAAAGAGATTGAAGTAGAAATTCCGAAAGGATCATCTACAAGTAAAATTGGAGAAATTTTAGAAGAAAAAGGCGCTGTAAAAAACGGTACAGTTTTTAGTTTTTATACAAAGGCTAAATCGAAAAGTTTACAAGCAGGTACATATTTATTAAATCCTTCAATGAATGCTGAAGATGTGATTGAACAAATGTCATCTGGCAACGTGCATCGTCCAGCTCTTTATAAAGTGACGATTAAAGAAGGGGCGCAAGTAACTGAAATTGCAGAAACGATTGCGACAGAACTAAAGTGGAATAAAGATGATGTTACGCGTCAATTAAACGATAAAGCATTTATTCAAAAAATGCAGCAAAAGTATCCGAAGTTATTAACGGATAAAATCTTTGATAGCAATATTAAATACCCATTAGAAGGTTATTTATATCCTGCAACGTATTCGTTTTATAAGAAAGATACGACGTTAGAAGAAATTGTAATTCTAATGCTTGAGAAAACAAATGCAATCATTGTTCAAAATGAGGCGAAAATGAAAGCGAAGAATTGGGATGTTCATCAGCTTTTAACATTATCTTCACTTATTGAAGAAGAGGCAACTGGTTTTACAGATCGTCAAAAGATCTCTAGTGTCTTTTATAATCGTTTAGCAAAAGGTATGCCGCTTCAAACGGATCCAACGGTATTATATGCACTTGGAAAGCATAAACAACGTGTATTATACGAAGATTTAAAGGTCAACTCACCGTACAATACGTATGTTGTAAAAGGATTACCGGTAGGGCCGATCGCAAACTCTGGTAAACATTCAGTAGAAGCTGCGTTAGAACCTGCGCAAACAGATTATTATTATTTCTTAGCTGCACCAAGTGGTGAAGTGTACTATGCGAAAACATTAGAAGAGCATAATGCATTAAAGCAAAAATACATTACGAAAAAATAGTGAAATGGGGAGGGATAGCGAAAAAAGTCGCACATCCCTCTTTTTTGTGGTAAAATATATCGGGTTAAAAACTGGCAGAAGAATCGTTTTTAATATCAAAACGGGACGTACAAGCTAAGGATAAAGCTGGCTTGTATTTTTATTGCATTCTATGTGTGAAAAGACGTCATAGAGGCACTTCTCCATGTAAATAAGGAGGACCATTTATGGAGGATGCAGTTAACGAGTACCTATTATCATTTATTGATCCGAAAGATAAATTAATTCTTGAAATGGAAGAATATGCAACAGAAAATCATGTGCCGATTATGGATCGACTTGGAATGGAATTTATGCTGCAATTTTTACGTTTAATTGGACCGAAAAGCATTTTAGAACTTGGAACAGCAATCGGTTATTCTAGTATTCGTATGATGCAAGCTATTCCAAATTCACGTATTGTGACAGTTGAGCGCAATCGTGAGCGATATGAAAAAGCACTTGAATATATAGAACGTTCCCCAGTAACAGATTGTATTTCAGTTATTTACGGTGATGCGTTAGAGACAGGTGAACAAGTAAAAGAACACGGGACATTTGACGTTATTTTTATTGATGCAGCAAAAGGACAGTATCGTCGCTTTTTTGACTTATATGAACCGTTATTAAATCCTGGTGGCGTAATTATTTCAGATAATGTTATGTACCACGGTCTTGTAACGACAAAAGAGAAAATTGAAAACAGACGTACACGTGGTTTAATCCGTCGTATTAAGACGTACAATGAGTGGCTTATGAACCATGAAGGATATGATACAACGATTTTCCCAATTGGTGATGGAGTAGCTGTTAGTAAAAAGAGAGGGTGACCAAGGTATGAAGAAACCTGAATTGTTAGTAACGCCAAGAGCGGTGGCGGATATCGAACAACTTGCGAAAGCAGGAGCAGATGCGGTAATGATCGGTGAGCAAAAGTTTGGTTTACGTTTAGCAGGGGAGTTTTCACGTGAAGATGTAAAACAAGCTGTGAAGATTGCACATGAAAATGGTGTGAAAGTATACGTAGCCATGAACGCTATGTTCCACAACGATAAAGTAGAAGAATTAACAGATTACGTTTCATTTTTAAACGAAGTAAATGTAGATGCAATTGTTTTCGGAGATCCAGCGGTATTAATGGCTGTTCGTGAAGTAGCACCAAATATGCAGTTGCACTGGAATACAGAAACGACAGCAACAAACTGGTTCACTTGTAATTACTGGGGACAAAGAGGATCAAAGCGTGCTGTATTAGCTCGTGAGCTTAGCTTAGATGAAATTGTTGATTTAAAAGAAAATGCTGAAGTGGAACTGGAAGTACAAATTCACGGTATGACTTGTATGTTCCAATCGAAGCGTTCATTAGTAGGAAACTACTTTGAGTATCAAGGACGTAATCTTGACATTGAAAAGAAAAAATATGAAGAGAATATGTTCTTATATGACCCAGAGCGTAACAATAAATATCCAATTTATGAAGATGAAAATGGTACTCACATTATGAGTCCGAACGACATTTGTTTCATCGATGAATTAGAGGAACTAATCGATGCTGAAGTTGATAGCTTAAAAATCGACGGTGTACTAAAAAGCTCTGAATACATTATTGAAGTAACGAAGAAATATCGTCAAGCGATTGATTTATGCGTAGAAGATCGTGATGCATATTATGACGTGAAAGATGATCTATATAAAGAAATAGAAGAAATGCAACCAGTAAATCGTCCGTTAGATACAGGATTCTTCTTTAAAGAAACGGTTTACTAAACGAGGAGGGTGTAGGAAATGACTGTACAAGAAATTTCACGAGTGATCGATGGCAAACGTGTTATTGTGAAGAAACCTGAACTGTTAATCCCTGCGGGTAACTTAGAAAAATTAAAAGTAGCTATCCATTACGGGGCAGATGCTGTATATTTAGGTGGACAAGAATTTGGTCTTCGTTCGAATGCAGGTAACTTTACGCTAGAAGAAATGGCAGAAGGCGTTGAGTTTGCAAAGAAGTATGGAGCAAAAATATACGTAACAACAAATATCTTTGCACATAATGAAAATATGGACGGGCTAGAGGAATATTTAAAAGGGATTGAAAAAGCTGGCGTAACGGGAATTATCGTTGCTGATCCGCTTATCATTGAGACTTGTAAACGCGTAGCGCCTTCTGTTGAGGTGCATTTAAGCACACAGCAATCACTATCCAACTGGAAAGCAGCACAGTATTGGAAAGAAGAAGGTTTACATCGCCTTGTATTAGCTCGTGAAGCAAGCTATGAAGAAATGAAAGAAATTAAAGAAAAAGTGGATATTGAAATTGAAGCATTCGTACATGGTGCAATGTGTATCGCATATTCAGGAAGATGTACATTAAGTAACCATATGACAGCGCGTGATTCTAATCGTGGTGGTTGTTGCCAATCTTGCCGCTGGGATTATGATTTAGTTCAAACAGTATCACAACATAAAGATGCAAAAGAGCTTCCTCTATTCCAAGAAGGAGATGCTCACTTTGCGATGAGTCCAAAAGATTTAAATTTAATTTTATCAATTCCGAAAATGATTGAAATCGGAATCGATAGCTTAAAGGTAGAAGGACGTATGAAATCAATCCATTACGTAGCGACTGTAGCAACTGTATATCGTAAAGTAATTGATGCTTATTGTGCGGATCCAGATAACTTTGAGTTTAAACAAGAATGGTTAGATGAGCTTGATAAATGTGCAAATCGTGATACAGCTCCTGCATTCTTTGAAGGGGTTCCAGGACATCAAGAGCAAATGTTTGGAAATCATAGTAAGAAAACAACGTATGATTTTGCTGGTTTAGTGTTAGATTATAATGAAGAAACGGGCATCGTAACGATTGAGCAACGTAATCATTTCAAACCAGGACATGAAGTGGAGTTCTTTGGACCAGAAATAGAAAACTTTACGCAAACGGTGGAGAAAATTTGGGATGAGGATGGAAACGAATTAGATGCAGCGAGACATCCGTTGCAAATCGTGAAATTCAAAGTGGATCAACGAGTGTATGTGAATAATATGATGCGCAAAAGCATACTTCAATAAGAAAGAGTGATAGTCGAATGGGGACGAATAAGCCTGTTGTAATTGGAATTGCTGGTGGTTCGGGATCAGGTAAAACGAGTGTAACGAAAGCGATTTTTGACCATTTTAAAGGTCATTCTATTTTAATCTTAGAGCAAGATTATTATTACAAAGATCAAAGCCATTTACCAATGGAAGAGCGTTTAAAAACAAATTATGATCATCCGCTTGCGTTTGATAATGATCTGTTAATTGAACATTTGCAGCAGTTGCTTGCATATGAGCAAATTGATAAGCCTGTATATGACTATACATTGCATACGCGTTCAGAAGAAATTATTCCGGTTGAGCCGAAAGATGTAATTATTTTAGAAGGAATTCTTATTTTAGAAGACCCACGTCTTTGCGAGTTAATGGACATTAAATTATTCGTTGATACGGATGCTGACCTTCGTATTCTGCGCCGCATGCAACGTGATATTAAAGAGCGCGGTCGTACGATGGATTCAGTTATTGATCAGTACGTAAATGTTGTACGTCCAATGCACAATCAATTTATTGAGCCTTCTAAGAAATTTGCGGATATTATTATCCCTGAAGGTGGACAAAACCACGTTGCAATTGATATTATGGTGACAAAAATTGCAACAATTCTTGAACAAAAAGTAAATTTGTAATAGCATAGTAAAAGATATACGGTAGGAAGGGATTTTTTCCCTTCTTATCGAATACAATGAAACATGCAACCTCATCTATATATAGGTGAGGGCATATTTATATCAACTTTCCATACATATCTTCTTTATATAAAGAAGAATTGGAAATACGGGGTTGTATGTGACAACTCCGCTAGTGCAAGGGTACTAGAAACCTCCGCTAACAATGGAAGCGGAGGAGTTTTCATATGGAACTCCTCTTTTTTTTCGGGGGATTGGTATATAAAAGGAGTGGAAAATATGTCAACAGAAAAAACATACCCTATGACGCAAGAGGGTAAGCAAAAACTAGAGAACGAACTTGAGCAATTAAAAACAGTAAGACGTAAAGAAGTAGTAGAACGTATTAAAATCGCACGTAGCTTCGGGGATCTTTCTGAGAACTCTGAGTACGATGCAGCGAAAGATGAGCAAGCGTTCGTAGAAGGACGTATTACACAATTAGAAAATATGATTCGTAACGCAGTTATCATTAAAGATACTGGCGAAGTATCTACTGTTGTTACATTAGGTAAAACAGTAACATTTAAAGAATTACCAAACGGAGATGAAGAAGCGTATACAATCGTAGGTAGCGCGGAAGCTGATCCATTCGAAGGAAGAATTTCTAACGATTCTCCAATCGCAAAAAGCTTATTAGGTAAGCAAATTGGTGAGAAAGTAACAATCCAAACACCAGGCGGAGAAATGCAAGTAGAGATTGTCTCTGTAAAATAAAAAAAAGATTCTCCTATCGGGAGAATCTTTTTTTTCTGTAGAATGAAAAAAATTGTGTAAACCTTAGAGTGATTCGACAAAAAATGTCAAAAAAACACTTTAAGCTTTGATATCATAATTAGAGACCATAGGTTTTAAAAGGGAAAAGGGGCTAATTATGAAACATAAAATCTTTACAGGATTGGTTTGTAGTATCTCCATATTAGGACTTGCTGCATGCGGAACGAATGAAGAAACTACATCATCAAAGGGAGAAAAAGTGAAGCAAGAAGAAAAAAAGGATATTAAAGCAACTGAGAGTTCAAAAGCCTTAGAAAATCCACAAGATAAAAAGGAATTTAATGATTTTGGTGTAGCGTATCAATTAGCAATTGTCATGAAAATATTTCAAGATGTAACGATTAAGTATGATTACGCAATTGGGAATCCAGATTATTTATTGCGAGATTCGATGGATCAAAAAACAATAGATGATATGAAGAATATGTTACAAGAACAGGCGAAGAATAATGATAAAATTTTAAAAGATGAAGTGAATCAAGCATATACATATTTAAAACAATCGAAAGTAAGTAATAAAGATGATATTCAAAAAATAATAGATGCACAAAATAATTATTTACATATTGTAGATAAGATGATTACTTGTATTGATTCTGTAACAGTTGAGAATGCAAAAGAAAAAAGAAATGAAATGGATAATCTTAGTAAGGATTATTTAAAAATAGCGGCTAATGTAACAACCACTGTAATTGAAGTTGCTAAAAACACTGGAGTGAATGAAACTGAATTTAGATCGCTTCTTATGAAATTTTTAGAGAAGCCAAAGAAACAATAATAGCCTTATATAATATCTGTTTTTGTTTTGGAGATTGTATAAATAAAATAGTACCTCGTCTAAACTACAATAGACGAGGTGTTTTTTATGAAAATAAAACGGAGAATTACAATTGTTTTAATTTGTTTTATGAGCGTTATGTTTGTATTGCTTTGTCGTTTAATCCAAATTCAAATTATAGATACAGAATCATTTACTGATCGCAAAATAAATTTAATTGAAAAAAGTGTTACGCAACGCACACAATCCATTACAGTAGACGATGGACGTGGGCAGTTTATAGATCGTAATGGTAAAAAAATAGGTGAGGAAAAATATCCTGTTTTAATTATTTTTCCATTTTTACAAATAAAAAATGACATGTTAGAGAAAATCGCGCATATCATTGGTGTGTCGAGACAAGAGATTAGAAGACAAATGAAAAATAATAAAAATGCATTTACACTACAAGGAGAAACTGCTCCATTTCGAGTGACACGAGAGCAGATGGAGAAGGTAAATGAATTACATGTATTAGGTATTGTAGCAGCTGAAGTGCGATTAAAACAAACTGGAGAGATAAATCATTTAATTGGTGATGTAGGGGAGAACGAAAGGGAGTTTCAAAAGCGATATGGAGAATTGAAAAGAATCTCAAAGCAAACGCCGATAGGTATTTCAGGATTACAGCAATCATTTGATGAATTTCTATTGACTGATGGAGAGGCAAAAGTATTATATCAAGTAGATCGGCAAGGAGAACCAATTTTCGGAAAGCAAGCGAAATACACTTCACCAGGAAATCCATTTTATCCAGTTAGGATTCAAACTACTTTACATAAAGAGTTGCAGCAAAAAGCAGAAGAAGTGATTGAAGCGAACGAAATAAAGAAGGGGGGACTAGTATTACTTGATGTAAAGACAAATGAAATATTAGCGATGGCTAGTAAGCCGTCTTTACAAGTAAGGGATGAGAATTTATATAAAACTACACTTGAAAATCAAATGTTAACGCCACATTTTCCAGGCTCTGTTTTTAAAACAGTAGTTGCAGCTGCAGTCATTGATCAAAAAGTAAATTTGTTTAATCGGACATTTAACTGTAATAAAGATTTATATGGTGAAAACGACCCGCAAGTTAGGATGGGTACACTTAACTTTAAAGAGAGCTTTGCTAGGAGCTGTAACAGGACATTTTCCGAGTTAGGTAACGAGCTATTACAAAAGGATAAGACGGTGCTAGAAACATACGTAGCAGCTTTAGGAGCAAATGAAAAGGTTGGATGGAAAGGTTCTGTATTTCATACACCTCATTTTGAGCAAATGCCAGAAGAAAAGGGTACTACTATTTGGGGGAATGAAGAAAATAAAAATAGTAAAAAAGCGGTAGAACAAACAGCAATTGGACAGAAAGATGTACGTATATCACCTCTAGCAATTGCAAATATGATGGCGACGATTGCAAGGAATGGAGAAAAGATGGAAGTGAAAGCAGTTGAAAAAATAGTATATAAAAATGGAGCGGATTTTTTTACATTTGAGAGCCATACGTTAAATGGAAAACAGCTTTCGTATGAAACAGTGAAAACATTACAAGAGTTATTAAGAGGCGTTGTAACAAGGGAGAAAGGAACAGGAACGGCATTCCGTTCGTTGCCACTAAGTGTCGCTGGAAAATCCGGGACAGCGCAAACAGGGAAAGGGACGAGGGTGAATCGCTGGTTTGCAGGTTATTTTCCGTATGAGAATCCAAGATATGCTTTAGTTGTTGTTGATCTAGAGACTGATAGCAAAGTGAATAAAGTTACACCTATTTTTAAAGATATGGTAGGAGCAATCTATCAATTGGAGAATGAAAAGTAATCTTGCAATTTATAGTGAAATGTCTTCATTTCATGAAAATATCATTGTAAATGTTCAACCTTTCTAGATTTAATGTTACAATAGCAATTAGGAAAAACTGCATGGAGGTTTGGAGAATGGCAGGAGGATCAAGATTCCAACAGAAACAACAAAAACGTCGTCAAAACGGTGTTTTAAATATTGCAATCGCTATTGTATTACTATTAGTAGCTATTGTAGCATATCAATTGTTCGTTCCTAGTACGAAAGAGCAAGCATCTTCTACTGATAAGAAAGTCTCTCAACAAACAACAAAGAATGAGAAAGCTGGAAAATCAGAAGATAAAGAATCTGCTAAGAAAAAAGAACAAGAACAAGAGCAAGCAGAAGCTAAGAAAAAAGCTGAAGAAGAGAAGCTAAAGGCTGAAGAAGAACAGAAAAAAGCTGAAGAAGAAGCGAAAGCTAACGAGAAAGTATCAGCTGAGAAAACTGTATCTAAGGCAAAAGAGGCGTATACAAAACCTTCTTGGAAAGCTGTAGGAACAGAACAAGGTTCATCACCAGCGATGACGTTTAAACAGGGTTCATCAGATTGGAATGAGATGCAAAGTGCAATTGCTGCAGGTGTTGAAGTACCGAAAGAGCAATTAGTATTCCATTTTGTTGGAAGAGACAAAACTGGAAAGAGCAAAGCTTATGGTGATGTTCAAGATAAGCAAAGTGGGAAAAGATATTATGTAAATATTGATTGGGTAGACAATGAGGGCTGGAAACCAGTACTTGTTCAAACTCTAAACTAAAAAAGAGAGGCTCCTTAGGAGCTTCTCTTTTTTGTTAACGCAATTTCTTTAATTTAAAATGAACAACCGCGCTATAATACGGTCTTTTGCTTTCAGGATCCATAACCATTTGATGTGAGATGTGATGAACTTCAAGCATAAGTGCTTTATTATTATCAATTTGTTCACTAATTTTTCGTTCTAAAGAAGCTAAGTCTCCCGCTTCAAAAAACTCTACTTTATCTTCTAACATTTCAAAGGTAAATGACATGAAGACGGCCCCTCTCCTATGTAATCAACTATAGTGTAACAAAGAAAAGAAGGAAATACCATGTACATTTCAATTGACATTTTTAGAAAGAGGGAATATCATACTGATAAAACCGATAAGAAAAAGGGGAATTTTTATGGGTACAGAATTTAATGGTTTATTTGATGAGTGGGCTCATACGTACGACTCATTTGTACAAGGCGAAGATATACAATATAAAGAAGTTTTCGCCCATTATGAGGACATTCTAGAGGATGTAGTTAACAAGTCATTTGGTAATGTATTAGAATTTGGTGTCGGTACAGGTAATTTAACAAATAAATTATTACTTGCTGGCCGCACAGTTTACGGTATAGAACCGTCGCGTGAAATGCGCATGATTGCAAAAGAGAAATTGCCAAAAGAATTTTCAATTACAGACGGTGATTTTCTTTCGTTTGAAGTTCCAAATTCAATTGATACCATTGTAAGCACCTATGCATTTCATCATTTAACAGATGATGAAAAAAATGTAGCGATTGCGAAGTATAGTCAATTGCTAAACAAAGGTGGTAAAATAGTGTTTGCTGATACGATATTTGCAGATCAAGATGCATATGATAAAACTGTTGAAACAGCAAAACAAAGAGGTTTCCACCAGTTAGCAAACGATTTGCAAACGGAATACTATACACGTATTCCAGTTATGCAGACTATTTTTGAAAACAATGGCTTCCATGTAACGTTCACGAGATTAAATCATTTCGTTTGGGTAATGGAGGCAACTAAGCAATAGAAAGAGGGATTAGATTGAGAATTGCTGTAATTGGAGCAATGGAAGAAGAAGTACGTATTTTACGTGATAAATTAGAACAAGCAGAGACAGAAACGGTTGCAGGTTGTGAATTTACGAAAGGGCTATTAGCAGGGCATGAAGTAATCTTGTTAAAGTCTGGTATTGGTAAAGTAAACGCAGCGATGTCAACGACAATTTTATTAGAAAAATATAAGCCTGAAAAAGTAATTAATACTGGTTCAGCTGGTGGATTCCATCATTCTCTAAACGTTGGTGATGTAGTTATTTCCACTGAAGTTCGTCACCATGACGTAGATGTAACAGCATTTAACTATGAATATGGTCAAGTACCAGGAATGCCGCCTGGATTTAAAGCTGATGAGGCGTTAGTTGCATTAGCTGAGAAATGTATGCAGGCTGAAGAAAATATTCAAGTTGTAAAAGGTATGATTGCAACAGGTGATTCATTTATGAGTGATCCGAACCGCGTTGCAGCCATCCGTGATAAATTTGAAAATCTTTATGCGGTAGAAATGGAAGCAGCAGCTGTTGCACAAGTATGCCACCAATATGAAATTCCGTTTGTTATCATTCGCGCACTTTCTGATATTGCTGGTAAAGAATCAAATGTTTCATTTGATCAGTTTTTAGATCAAGCAGCTCTTCATTCTACAAACTTTATCGTAAAAGTGTTAGAAGAGTTAAAGTAATGTAACAAAAAGGCAACTGTCTCATATAAAGAAAATACATACAGTTGCCTTTTCTTTATTGGCAAACAAGGGGGAGAACACGATGAATGTATATCGTGGAGTTCATGAGTTAATTGGTCATACACCAATTGTAGAAATTACTCGTTTTTCACTTCCGAAAGGAGTCCGTTTATTTGCAAAGCTTGAATTTTATAACCCAGGCGGAAGCGTTAAGGATCGTTTAGGAAGAGAATTAATCGAAGATGCGCTAGAAAAAGGGCTTGTTACCCAGGGTGGAACAATTATTGAACCGACTGCTGGGAATACTGGTATTGGACTGGCACTTGCAGCATTAGAACATGATTTACGTGTTATTGTTTGTGTACCAGAGAAATTTAGTATTGAAAAACAAGAATTAATGAAAGCACTAGGTGCAACGGTCGTGCATACACCGACTGAGCAAGGAATGACCGGTGCAATTGCTAAAGCAAAAGAGTTAGTAAATGAACTACCGAATTCATACTCTCCAAGTCAGTTCGCAAATGAGGCAAATCCTCGTGCATATTTTAAAACACTAGGACCTGAACTGTGGGACGCATTGAATGGAGAGATTAACATATTTGTTGCTGGAGCAGGAACTGGCGGTACGTTTATGGGGACTGCATCTTATTTGAAAGAAAAAAATATAGATATTAAAACAGTTATCGTAGAGCCAGAAGGATCTATTTTAAATGGTGGTAAGGCTGGTTCACATGAGACCGAAGGAATTGGACTGGAATTTATCCCGCCATTTTTGAAGACATCTTATTTTGATGAAATTCATACGATTTCTGATCGAAATGCATTTTTACGAGTGAAAGAATTAGCGCAAAAAGAAGGACTTCTCGTTGGGAGCTCTTCAGGAGCAGCATTTCATGCGAGCTTACTGGAGGCAGAGAAGGCAGCACCAGGTACAAATATTGTAACGATTTTTCCTGATAGCAGTGAGCGCTATTTAAGTAAAGACATATACAAAGGATGGGAATAAAAAATGAGAGCAAAGACAAAGTTAATTCATGGTATTCGCATAGGAGAACCTTCAACTGGATCTGTAAACGTACCGATTTATCAAACAAGTACGTACAAACAAGAAGCAGTTGGTAAGCATCAAGGATATGAATATTCACGTACAGGTAACCCAACACGTGCAGCTTTAGAAGAAATGATTGCTGTATTAGAAAATGGGCATGCTGGATTTGCATTTGGTTCAGGAATGGCTGCTATTACAGCGACAATTATGTTGTTCTCAAAAGGTGACCACGTTATTTTAACAGATGATGTTTATGGCGGAACATACCGCGTTATTACGAAAGTATTAAACCGTTTCGGTATTGAGCATACATTTGTAGATACAACAAACTTAGAGGAAGTTGAAGAAGCGATTCGTCCAAATACGAAAGCAATTTATGTGGAAACACCAACGAACCCACTACTAAAAATTACTGATATTAAGAAAATATCTACTCTTGCTAAAGAGAAAGACCTATTAACAATTATTGATAACACATTCATGACGCCATATTGGCAGTCGCCGATTTCTTTAGGAGCAGATATTGTGCTTCATAGTGCAACGAAATATTTAGGAGGTCATAGTGATGTAGTTGCAGGTTTAGTAGTTGTAAATAGCCCACAACTAGCAGAAGATCTTCACTTTGTACAAAACTCAACAGGAGGTATTCTTGGGCCACAAGATAGCTTCTTACTACTTCGCGGTTTAAAAACATTAGGAATTCGTATGGAAGAACATGAAACGAATTCACGTGCTATTGCTGAGTTCTTAAATAATCATCCAAAAGTAAATAAAGTATATTACCCAGGTCTTGAATCACATCAAAATCACGAATTAGCAACAGAACAAGCAAACGGGTTTGGTGCTATTATCTCATTTGATGTAGATAGTGAAGAAACATTAAATAAAGTACTTGAGAAACTACAATACTTTACACTTGCTGAAAGCTTAGGAGCGGTAGAAAGTTTAATTTCTATTCCATCTCAAATGACACATGCATCAATCCCAGCTGATCGCCGCAAAGAATTAGGAATTACAGATACATTAATTCGTATTTCTGTCGGTATTGAAGATGGTGAAGATTTAATTGAAGATTTAGCACAAGCGCTAGCATAATAAAAAATGCACTGCTCTATATTAGCAGTGCGTTTTTTTATTACGTCTATTTTGTGAAACGTTTCACAAAATAGACATACACAAACGAAATGATTTCATGTATATTGAATTCAGGAAACGTTACTCACGAACAAACTTGTGAAACTTTTCACAAACAATGAAATTCATGTAGGAAAGCATCTCTATTTTTTTGTGTTAATTGGGACTTATTTTGACCTACAGGGACATATAAGGACCGTAATAGTAGAATAGGAGGAAATTCACATGGTAGTCAAAGAGAAAGTTGTAAATGAAATGCAGGAAGTAAAAAAGATGATTGATACGCTAGTAAATAATGGTCAACAAGCTTTACAAGCATTAGAAAGTTTTACACAAGAGGAAATTGACAACATTGTTCATGAAATGGCATTAGCAGGTGTTGAACAACATATGCCGCTAGCAAAATTGGCAGTTGAAGAAACTGGCCGTGGTGTATATGAAGACAAATGCATTAAAAATATTTTTGCCACTGAATATATTTGGCATAGTATAAAGCAAGATAAAACGGTAGGGATTATTCACGAAGATCCTCATGAAGAAATAATAGAAATCGCGGAACCTGTCGGTGTAGTAGCTGGAGTAACACCAGTAACGAATCCAACGTCGACAACAATGTTTAAAGCGTTAATTGCGATAAAAACAAGAAATCCAATTATTTTCGCATTTCATCCTTCCGCACAAAAATGTTCTGTGGCAGCAGCGAAAACCGTATATGATGCAGCGATGAAAGCTGGTGCACCAAAACACTGTATTCAATGGATTGAAAGACCGTCTGTTGAAGCGACGAAACAATTGATGAACCATGATGGTGTAGCACTCGTTCTAGCAACTGGAGGCGCTGGTATGGTGAAATCAGCTTACTCTACTGGAAAACCAGCGTTAGGCGTTGGTCCTGGTAATGTACCGTGTTATATAGAAAAATCAGCACATGTAAAACGAGCTGTTAATGATTTAATTTTATCAAAAACATTTGATAACGGTATGATTTGTGCATCGGAACAAGCAATCATTGTCGATAAAGAAATTTATGATGATGTTAAAACAGAAATGATTGAAAACAGTTGTTACTTTGTAACAGAAGAAGAAAGAAAAAAATTAGAAAAGCTCGTTATAAATGAAAATACATGTGCAGTAAATAGTGATATTGTAGGGAAATCCGCACAGTATATTGCCGATTTAGTTGGGATCACTGTTCCTGGACATACAAAAATGCTTGTAGCTGAAATTCAAGGTATCGGAGCAGCATATCCGTTATCCCGTGAGAAACTGAGTCCAGTATTAGCTTGTGTGAAGGCAAATTCATTAGAAGAAGGATTTACATATTGCGAAGAAATGTTGAACCTCGGTGGTTTAGGACATTCAGCAGTTATCCATTCTACAAATAAAGATGTGCAAAAGCAATTTGGGTTACGTATGAAAGCTTGCCGTCTCATTGTAAATGCACCTTCATCACAAGGTGGAATAGGGGATATATATAATGGATTTATTCCATCACTTACACTTGGTTGTGGTTCATACGGAAAGAATTCAGTTTCCCAAAATGTAACAGCGACTCATTTATTAAATATAAAAAGGCTGGCAAATAGAAAAAAGAATATGCAGTGGTTCAAACTGCCACCAAAAATTTATTTTGAAAAACATGCTACAGCTTATTTAGCAAATATGCCTAACATTTCACGTGCATTTATTGTAACGGACCCCGGAATGGTTGAACATGGCTATGTCGATACAGTCGCGCACTATTTAAACAAGAATGCAAATGATGTGAAAGTTGAAGTTTTCTTTGAGGTCGAACCAGATCCATCAGATGAAACTGTTTTCAAAGGTGCGGAAATGATGAAAAGCTTTAAGCCAGATGTAATTATCGCACTTGGTGGTGGTTCAGCTATGGATGCAGCAAAAGGAATGTGGTTATTCTATGAGCATCCAGAAACGACATTCTATGGTATTAAACAGAAATTTTTAGATATAAGAAAACGTACATGTAAATATCCGGAATTAGGAAATAAGGCGCAGTTTGTTGCGATTCCAACGACATCAGGAACGGGATCAGAAGTGACACCATTTGCGGTTATTACAGATAAGAAAAATAATATAAAGTATCCGCTCGCAGATTATGAATTAACACCAGATGTAGCAATTGTTGATCCACAATTTGTAATGACAGTACCACCACATGTAACAGCAGATACTGGTATGGATGTTTTAACACATGCAATTGAGGCGTATGTGTCTGTTATGGCAAATGACTATACAGATGGATTAGCATTAAAAGCTATTGATCTCGTATTCAAATATTTACCGAGAGCATATAAAGATGGAAATGATGAAGAAGCAAGAGAAAAAATGCATAACGCTTCTGCAATTGCAGGGATGGCATTTGCAAATGCTTTCCTCGGTATTAATCACAGCTTAGCACATAAGATTGGACCAGAATTCCATATTCCGCACGGACGCGCAAATGCCATTCTAATGCCGCACGTAGTCCGCTATAATGCTATTAAGCCAAGAAAACACGCATTGTTCCCAAAATATGAGCACTTTGTGGCAGATGAAAGATATGCACATATAGCGAGAATGCTCGGGCTTCCAGCAAGTTCGGCAGCAGAAGGGGTGGAATCACTCGTCCGAGCAATTATTGAGCTTGGAAAAAGCTTAAATATTAATATGAGTATTGCGGGACAAGGAGTCGATAAAGAGCAATTTGAAGAGGTTGTTGGAGTATTAGCAGAAAGAGCTTTTGAAGATCAATGTACAACTGCTAATCCAAAGTTACCGCTTATTTCAGAGCTGAAAGAAATTTATATGGAAGCATATAAAGGTGAATAATGATAAAAAAAGAGCCGCAGTAAAAGCGGCTCTTTTTTTATTGGAAAACATCTCCCAGAATGGCTGTATTTACTGGTCTTTCAGTTTCATAGAATATGATACAGTGAAATGGAGGAGTGAGAATATAATGAAAGAATTAAAAGGAAAAATAGAAGATTATACTCGGTTTGGACAAATGCTTCTCGCTGTAAGTACATTGTTAATGGTTGGCTTATTGATTCCGAGTGGAGCAAAAGAGACAATCCAATTTTTTGTTATGATGGGGAGCATCGTTATATTTTTAAGCTTATCGTTCTTTTTCTTTCAGCGTGTGAAAGTGATGCGTGACCAGCTAGAGGAAAATGAATGTGAATAATATTGTTAACTAGAGCGCAGCGAAAAGAAAAAATCTTTTTGTCGCGCTTTTTGTTTTTTTGTAGGAAAATATATGCGTTTCGTGTTGACAATGATAATCCTTATCAATTAAAGTAGAATAGTAGTTAATGATTATCATTATCATTTAGAGGTGAAGGAATGAAAAAATCTATTACGCTATTTACAGCGATTTTATCTATTTTTTTCTTGTTAATAGGTTGCAGTGCCAAAGGGGACGAAAAAGCGTCTGCAATCAAAACAGAAAAAGGAAAAGAGAAAATCGAAATTACCGACCTATCAGGAAGAAAGGTAACATTCGATAAAGTGCCAGAAAGTTTTGCAACATTAAGTATGGGGGACATGGATATTATTCATGCTTTAGGTGGAAAAATAGTAGGTCGCCCGGATACGAAATTAACTCTTCCAGATGAGCTAAAGAAAGCACAAGTAATTGGGAATGCACATCAACCGAATTTTGAGCAAATTGCTAGTTTAAAGCCCGATGTACTTGTTGCTAACAATGGATTCCAAAAGAATGTGCCAACGGTTGAAGGACAAGGAACGCAAGTTATCATTTCTTCTGCGAATTCTGTACAAGATATTCAAAAAAATATTGAATTATATGGAACGGTAATGAAGAAAGAAGATAAAGCAAAAGAAATTAATCAAAAAATGAATGATCAAATGAAGAAATATGAGAAAAAGAGCGATGTGAAAGCATTGCTAGTGTATGGCGCACCAGGAACTTATTTAGCGGCATTACCAACATCTTTATCAGGTGATATTTTAGAAAAAACAGGCGGAAAAAATATTGCTTCTGATTTTCCAGAAACGAAAGAATATCCGCAATATGCACAGCTAAGTGTAGAACGTATTATTGAGGCGAATCCAGATGTGATTTATTTAATTACACACGGAGATCCAAAAAGTGTGAAAAAAGCATTCGAAGGCGAAATGATGAAAAATGAAGCGTGGAAAAATTTAGAGGCAGTAAAACAAAACCGCGTAGTTATTTTGCCACCTGATTTATTTGGATCTAATCCTGGTACAAAAGTTACAGAAGCAATGGACTTTATGTATAAAAGTATACAAGATGTAAGGAAATGATACTATGGAAAGTAGTGAAGTAGTAAGAGAAAAGGAACATCCTTTTGCGAAAAAAAGATGGATAATAGCAGTTACTTTAGTTGTATTAACAATCCTAGGTCTCTTTTACGGTCTTTTCGCAGGAAGTTTATCCTTTTCTGTACGAGATATTCTAACGGGTATACAAGATGAAGGTTCGACAGTTCATCGAATTGTATGGGATCTTCGCATACCGAGAGTGCTCATTGGGTTTATAGTAGGAACATGTTTAGCTGCATCTGGTACACTGCTACAAGGAGTTATGAGAAACCCTCTTGCAGATCCTGGTATTATCGGAGTTTCATCTGGGGCAGGCCTTGTAGCAATTGTCATCATGATTTTATTCCCACAGCATCTAGCTTTTTTACCACTAGGGGCGTTTTTAGGATCTTTCATAACAGCGATGGTTATTTATGCTTTATCATGGCAAAAAGGGGCACCACCTTCAAAAATCGTCTTAGTAGGGGTGTCGATCAATGCATTAATTGGTGCAGCAACGTCAGCATTAATGTTATTACATAGTGACAAAGTACAATCGGTGTTACCGTGGCTAGCGGGTGGTATTGGTGGTGTAAGTTGGGCACATTTAAATATGATTATTTATTATGCAATATTCGCCATTATATTAGCTTTCTTTGGTATTAAGCATATTCGAGTGTTAATGCTTGGAGATGAAATGGCAAAGTTATTAGGACATAACGTGGAAAAAAGTCGGTTTTATTTAATCGTAGTAAGTACATTATTAGCTGGAATTGCAGTAAGTGTGTCTGGTCTTATTGGATTTGTCGGTCTTGTCGTACCACATATGCTACGTTTATTAGTTGGAAATGATTATAGATATTTGCTACCTTTATCATGCCTTGGCGGCGGGGTATTACTTGTTTTTGCGGATGCAATAGCTCGAAGTTGGTTTGACCCAATCGAATTGCCTGTTGGTATTTTACTGTCCTTCTTAGGTGGTCCGTTCTTCTTATATTTAATTCATAGAGGAGGAAAACAAAGTGATTTCCGTTAACAAAGTGTTTTACGCACACTCTGAAAGATTTCAAATGCAAAATATGAATGTACATATTAAGGCTGGAGAAATCGTTAGTTTAATTGGTCCGAATGGATCGGGAAAATCTACTTTGCTTCGTTTAATAGCAAGGCTACTGAAACAAAGCGAAGGGGACATCATTTTAGATGGGAAAAATATTCATATGATGAAGAGTGCTGATGTAGCGAAGCAATTAGCAATGTTACCACAAATGCATGATCATCAATTAGATTTAACAGTGAAAGAACTAATTGAGTTCGGAAGAGGTCCACATAAATCATGGAGTAGCCACTTAAATAAAGAAGATGAAGAAATTGTTGATTGGGCATTGTCTGTTACAAATCTTGAAGGGTATGAATATCGTCTTTTACATTCTTTATCAGGAGGGGAACGGCAACGTGCTTGGATTGCGATGACGCTAGCGCAACGTACAAATGTCTTATTATTGGATGAACCAACAACCTTTTTAGATATCGTTCACCAGTTGGAAGTAATGGAACTTGTGAAACGATTAAATGAGGAGTTTGGAATGACAATTATAATGGTTTTACATGACATTAACCAAGCTGCTCAATATAGCGATCGTTTACTTGTATTAAAGCGAGGAAAAATTCAGTATGATGGTATACCAGAAGAAGTACTATGCCATGAAATGTTTCAACATGTATTTGGCATAGATGTAGATATTTTTCAGGGAAGTGACAAGCCTTTTTTTACACCGAAACGAATTTCTAAAAGGGGAGAAGAGCGATGCAAACAGAAGAGCGTATTACCATTGAATTAGTAAGAGAATTTGTTATGGCAGCTCACGGGGATTTAGAGAAAGTACAAGAGCTATTGGTTGAATCACCAAGCTTACTTCACGCCTCTTATAATTGGGGTGGATCAGATTGGGAAAGTGCGTTAGGCGCATCGGCACATGTAGGTCGTAAAGATATTGCTCTTTATTTACTAGAAAAGGGTGCTCGGATGGATATTTTTGCAGCAGCTATGCTTGGTGAATTAGAAGTTGTACAAGCTATTTTAGTAGCTCAACCAGAAGCATTGCGCGCATCTGGTCCTCATGGTATTTCTCTTCTTCAACATGCACGAATGGGTGGAGAGAAATCTAAGCGTGTATATGATTATTTAGCAATACTATCTTAATGAACGAAGGAAGTTCTTATGTGCGGTAAACTTTTCACTTGAAACAATTGGAAAGTTTACCGCCCGTTAGAACGGGATAAGTATCTAGTATATTTGAAAATCCTACACCCCCCTCAATTGTAGTTTTCTTTATGCTAGTTATGATATGGATGCAGTGGACAATATTTGTCTACTGCTTTTTTTGTTTCTATAAGATTGAATATTCTGTGTTATGTGGTTGATTCATTTATAATAAATGGTAACACTTATTGTGCATACAAAATATGATTGTGAAATTAAGAAGAAATTAGTAGAAAGGAGTGAAGGAATGTTTCATACAGACCGTTTACAAATTCGTAAATATACAATGGATGATTTACAGTTCTACGCTTCACTATGGGGAAACGAAAAAGTAATGCGCTATATTGGAAATGGGAATTTAAAAACATATATGCAATGTAAAAAAAGTTTGGAAGAGTGGGTAATTCCTAGCTATAAAAACGGCCTCGGTTTATTTGTATTAATTGAAAAGGAAACGGGGATACGGATTGGTCATGCAGGATTAGTAAAGCAGCAGATAGATGGAAAAGAGGAAATTGAAATTGGTTATTGGTTATTACCTCAGTATTGGGGAAAAGGCTATGCGAGAGAAGCAGCGGCAGCATTTCGAGACTATGGCTTCCAAGCGTTACGAATGAATAAATTGATTTCTCTTATTAATCCGGACCACCCCGCCTCAATCTTTGTTGCTAGAAAAACGGGGCTTAGTTATGAGAAAACAACTTCATTTCATGGGATGGATGTTCTCGTTTATTCCATTAGGCGCGTTGGATGAAAAAAGGTTAATTGCATTTTTTGAAGAATGGTATATAAAAATAAAGGGGGGATTACATGTACATTTATCATAATGGACTTATTATTCGTGAGGGGACGAATGGTGTACCTGCATATGCAATTAAGACTTTATTCGAAGATGCCGGTTGGAGCAATGATAATATCCCTTCTTGGCAAATTGAAAAATTCACGATAGCATTTGAAAATTCAACATGGGCATTCACAATTTGGGATGAAGAAGAGATGATTGCCATGGTTAGAGTCATTTCTGATGGAATCATGGTCGCGAACATAGTAAATTTAGTTGTGAAATGTGAATATAGAGGGAAGGGATTAGGTAAGAAACTTGTCGCTCTTTGTTTGCAAAAGCTACCACATGGTGACTGGTTTGCACATACTTCTGCGAACAATTTTGATTTTTATAGAAGCTGTGGATTTGAAGTTAGAGAGCTATCGAGAAATGGAACATGTGCGTATTATGGATATCAAGTCGCGAAAAGAGATGGTCACCGATAAATGAATGAAAAGTAAAAGTTTAGCGAGGTAATTTTTAGGATTTGATAATAGAGAATGGATTGAGGCACATTTTATGATAAAATAAAAGAAAATTCTGTTTATTATTAGGGGGATAAAAATGAGTATAAAAGTTGGGGATGTATTTAAATATGAAAGAAGATTTACTGAGGAAGAGGTGTTTGAATTTGCAAATATTACCGGAGATAAAGGTAGACACCATGTGGAATATGATGAAAATGGAAGATTAATGGTCCATGGTTTATTGACTGCTAGCATTGGAACGAAAGTAGGCGAAGAATTACATTACATAGCAAGAGAATTAGTAAGTGAGTTTATTAGACCAGTTTTCACAGGAGATACAATCACTTGTGAACTAACTTTAACAAATGTTGAGCAAATGGAAGGCTATAAAAAAGTTTCAATCGAGTCAGTTTATCGCAATCAACACGAAAAGACTGTACTAGTGGGGACAAGTTATGGAATTATAAGGGGATAAAAAAGAAGCCTGTTTAGCAGGCTTCTTTTTTATTATTTAGTAAACACGTTTTCGATTTTCCGCATAACTAGAGATGAGTAGTAATGCAGTTTCTTCTCCTATATTACGAACAATATGAGGAACGCATGCATTCCATGAGAAAGAATCACCTTCTTCTACAATTGCAATATCTTCACCGTGCTGAACTTCTAGTTTTCCGCGTAATACAAGGTGACATTCTTCCCCTTCATGGGCATTTGGTGAGTTTTCTTTCGGGAATCCAGTAGGGATTTCTACTAAAGATAGGCGAAGGCCCCCTTGCTCCGCAACATGTTCAATTCTTTGCTCATCTTTGCCGTATACACTGTATTTCCGTTCTTCTTTTTTGACAATTTTTAATCGATCTTTTTGCTCTAACAATAAATAGGGAAGGGGAACGTTTAAAAAATTGGAGATCGTTTCTAAAGTTGAGATAGATGGTGATGTTTTATTATTTTCAACCTGACTCATAAATCCTTTAGAAAGACCTGTTCCCTCACAAATTTGTGCGATTGTTATGCCCCTACGTTGACGAATTTCACGTATTGCAGAACCAATATTCATAAAATCAAGCTCCTTTTTGTAAACAACTATTTGTATCATAGCAAAAAAAATATATTTTTTCCCAGTGAAAATGAATTGACGAATAAAAAAAATTAGTGTATGTTTTGTAATGTGAATAAAAGTTTTGTATAAGAAAACTATAAAGGAGAGAAAGAAATGAATCAACATATTGGTAACTTAATTATTCGTATCGTGTTAGGGGTAACATTCTTCATGCACGGTTTAACAAAATTCCAATCAGGAATTGACAATATTGCAGGGTGGTTTACAAGCATTGGTTTACCAGGAGGACTTGCATACGGTGTAGCAACATTTGAATTAGTTGGAGGCCTATTATTAATTCTAGGTTTAGGTGTAAGATATATTGGATTATTATTTGCACTTGTTATGGTTGGAGCAATCGTAAAAGTGAAATGGTCAGCTGGTTTATTGGGAGATGGAAAAAATCCTGGTTTCGAATTAGAACTTGCATTATTAGCAATGGGTGCATACTTATTTGTTGCAAAAGCTGATGGTTTTGTAGATAATTTCTTAAAAGAAAAAATGTCAAAGAAGAACTAATTTAAATGGGGGGCTAACAAGATGAGTTTTCAACTTCATCCCGATACAACACTGGATGTTGTTCATTTATACGTATCTAATGTAAAGAAATCACTAGAGTTTTATACGGAAGTACTAAGTATGAAGGTGCTAAAAGAAGAAAAAGCAGTCGTTACATTTGGGAATGAAAATGATGAACCACTTCTTATCATTGAAGAAAAGAAAGAAGCTTTTCCGAAGCAAAGAGGAAGAACAGGGTTATATCATTACGCAATTTTATTACCAAGTAGGCAGGATTTAGCGAATGTTCTTCGTCATCTTGTAGAAATGGTATATCCACTACATGGCGGGGCCGATCATTACTTTAGTGAAGCTCTTTATTTAGCTGATCCAGATGGAAACGGGATTGAAATTTATCATGATCGACAAAAAGAAGTTTGGCGTGATGAGAATGGAGAGCTCCCATTTGTTAGTAACCCGTTAGCTGGTGAAGAATTATTGCAGCAAGGAAGTACATGGAGTGGATTTCCAGCTGGTACTGTGATGGGGCATATTCATTTCCATGTAGCTGATTTAGAGGAAGCGAAACGTTTCTATGTTGATGGTCTTGGTTTTGAAGTAACAATCCCAGCTCGTAATGGAGCGTTGTTCGTATCAGCAGGTGGCTATCATCACCATATCGGTTTAAATACATGGCAAGGTGAAGGGGTACCACCGCAAATGCCAGGTTCTGTTGGTTTGAAATATTTCACAATTGTATTAGCGGATGAAAAACAAAAAGAGCAAGTATGTGAAAGCTTAAAAAATATTGGTAAGATTGCTACGTACAAAGATGGAATATTACAAGTCGAGGATCCATTTGGACATTGTATCCATTTCCAAATAAAAGGAGAAGCCTAAAAAGGCTTCTCTTTTTTATTTTCTTATAATTGCATTTTCGTTTTGTAAAAATAGTTCATCAAATTGTTTTGCAAGCTCAAAATCTAGTTTCGTTAAACCTTTTGCATTCCAAGATGACAAAGTAATAATAACTGCTTTATACTGGATAAGGATAAATGGATGGTGATTATGTTCTTCTGATAGTTTGGCGGCTTCAGAGACAAATTCGACTCCTTTTAAGTAGTCGGAAAACATATATTTTCGTTCAATCCATTTCTCATCTTTTACCATCCATTTATCTACCTTCAATAATTCCTCGTGAACTTCTTCTTCAGTTAATCTTAGCATCATTTTTCACATCCTTTATTGGAAGTAACGCAAGACCATTGTTAATAAGGCGTGTTACAGCTTCGTCAGTTGTGAAAGTAGAAAGTTGATGTAGTAATGCTGCAGATGTTTCATGCCCTTTGTTATGCTCTAAAAGTAACTCTAATACTTCAAGGCGCAGCAACCATTCTTTCGCATAAAATTTATTTAATACTTCTTGGATTGCTACTAATTGATCGATATGCGCGTCGTGTAAAATCCCCTCACTTCGAATATCTCGAACTGTTTGATACATACGCTCGAGTTCATTCAGTACAAGCGGAGCAGGAATTTCTTGAACTTCTTCATCCATTGGGAAAAATGCTGCTGCATCTGCGGCACCTGGGAATACTGAAGTGATTTGTGAGCCAACAGCCATATCAAATGCGCCCCATGAAGCATCAAATAAAACGCGGGCGTTATAAGTAACTGTGCAATCGATAAAGGAAATAAGAGCAATTTTCTTATCATTTTTCACAATATCTGTTACTGTTCCTTTTACATGAATACCACTTGCAAAAGTAAACTCAGCGATAGTTCCAATTTTAATTCCTAATGATTGTAGTTGTTCGTCTGTACAATTTTCTAATGCAATATTTTCAGTAAGTAATCCAATCGGTGTTCCAAATCCGTCACTGTGTACAGAAGTAGAATGATTCGCTAACTGTTTATTATGAAGTGCTAATGCCGTTGGCGAATTTGTTCGCATGTAAATTAATTCACCTGCATCGTTTTCAATTGTCTCGCTAAATGTACCTGTAATTTGTAATCCACTATTTAGCTCAGCTGTTGCATAGTTCTCAGAGCGAATTGCTTTTTCTAAACCTTCTTTTCCACCTGTTTTAAAGGCCATTGTTTTAGAAAATGTTTCAAGCGCATCTGTTAATTCTTCAAAGGATTCACAAACAAATAGTTGTGGTTGCATTTTTGTTACGTCATAAGTTGTCCCTGTACATGCTTCGATAGAAAATGGAACCTTTTCTACAGCGTCTGTTAAGCAATGTTTGCTTTCGCCAACAGAAGAAAGGAGACCAGCACCATATATCTTTGGATCATCTATATTTCCGATCAATCCATATTCTACTGTCCACCAGAAAAGACGTGAAATTTGTTCAGCTTCCGATAAACCAGAAACTAACTTTTGTTTTTCAATTACAGTATTTTCAGCAGCCTTAACTTCATCAGGAGTAGAAGTAGGGCTTTCTTTTACTATCGTTAATGTACGAACAGCTTCAAATGCATCATGTTCTTCTTTTGTAGAGAAAGCTTTTGCACCAATTTGCCCAAAACGTTTCACATATTTTGCATATGTAGGATCAAGTAAAATCGGTGCGTGTCCTGCGGCTTCATGTACGATATCTGGAGCTGGTGTGTACTCGATATTTTCTACTTTCCGGATATCTGTTGCAATCGGTAGTAATCCGTGTCCTTGAAAATCGAAGAATGCTACGCCAGGAATAAGTCCGTCAATTGTTACAGCGCCCCAGCCGCTTGGTGCCAAACACTCATTCATTTCTTCTACTTTTGGAATTGCATCTATATTAATACCAGATGATTGTAGTCCGTTCACATAGGCTGGATGAGCAACGTCTTTTAAGAAGCTATGATTTTGTCTCATAATGTAACGCCACACAGCGTGATTCACCGGTGTGTATTGATCATAATGTTGTGTGGATACAAATGGTTTTAAATGCGATGGAATTTCTGTTTTCTTTGTCATTTAGACATCCTCCTTTTTTTCAATAAAATTGAATATCGATTTCGTATAGCTTGTATCACCCCCTTTCATTTTTTGTAAGCGCTTATAAAATTTTATCATAAGATTCGGAATTATTTAACATATGTTTCTGTGATAAATAGAAAAAGCCCCTATCGGAAAATCCGATAGGGGCGAAAGAATCGCGGTACCACCCTATTTGTAAGTGAAAATATACTTACATCTCAATTAATGATAACGGAAAAATTCCGTCTTTTCCTTCATGCATAAAAGCACTACGAAAAAGAAGCTCCAGAATTGTAATTCATACTTATATATGTGCTAATTTCCACCGACCATTAGCTCTCTGTAACAGGGATATAAGATACTACTGCGATTCTTTCAACGCGTATATATGAAATTGTGTAAGAGGATGGATGCAAAAAAGTCCCTATCGGAAAATCCGATAGGGACGATAAAAATCGCGGTACCACCCTATTTGTAAACAACTAATTGTTTACCACTCACTTTACGATAACGGAAAGATCCGTCTTTCTCTTCATGCATAAAAAGCATTACGGGAAAGAAGCTCCAGAATTGTAATTCACGCTTGTATATGTACTGATTCGCACCAACCATCAGTTCTCTGGGACAGTGATATAAGTCGCTACTAGCATTCCTTCAAAGCCGATATATAATTCGTTAAACTAAACTATGTTTTGTATTATAAAACTATATTAAAAAAATTGTCAACAAAAATTTTTTATCCCGTGTTAATGAGCAGTAAAATTCCTACCTCAAAATTCGGTGGGAGAATAATTGCCCGTAACCCCCGATTGGTGAAGGCTAATAATCAGTGGGGATGAACAAAATCTCTACTGATTAAGGCTTCACTTTATTTCACTTCTAAATTAACAGTTAAATTAGAGGTATTGCCAGCTGCATCAGTTGCTACAATGTGAATAGTATTTTTTTCTTCGTGTAATTGAGTGCGATCGAAATAAATGTCATAGCTTTTCTCCCAAGGGTTCAGGAATGCCTGTTCCCATACACCATTTCCGTTAATTTCATATTGCATTCTCACTGGAATACCAGGTGCTATCCAACCATATTCTGACATCCAATCTAGTAGAATATCATCAACTTTTCCTCTAATTACGAGATTTTCTTGGTCAACTTCGTGTGTTAACTTAGGTGCAGTTCGATCAAGAAATACAGCAGCTGTTTGTTTTGTTTCTCCACCAGAATTAGAAGCAACTGCTTCGATTTGATATAGCCCGTCAGCTAAAGGAGTGCCATCTGCTTTTGTACCATTCCATTTGAAAGGTTTGTATCCAGGAGTTGCATTTTTAGCTTGATGGATAATCCCTTGATACGTTACACGTTCTTTCGTAACTAAATTTGCATGTAATGTTACATCATCCACAGGCGCAACTAAATAGTAGTTGATGAGATTATCATCTAGTACGTGGTCGCCATTTGGGCTAAAAGTAGAATTAATAATTTCAAGTCCATCGATACGTTTATAATCTTTAGGATCGATACTAAATGTGAATGGAATTCGAATTTCTTCTTTTGCCCCTTGTTCTTTTACATATACATTTCCAGTATACACATCTTGTGGTAGTGAGCTATCTACCGTGATAGTAAATGGTTTTTCGGTACTACTATTCGGTTGTATGCTAATCGATGAAGGGACAGAAGCTTTTACTTTTGTTTTTGTGTTGGCATCTAGTAATTCCACACGAGTTGAAAAACTTTTCTTTTTACTAGAAAGGTTTTGTAATGTAACATTTTGCGTCAGTTTTACTTTTCCGCTATTTGGCTTAATAAGACCAAAGCTGACATTGTTAGGTTTTACTAATACATTTGTTTGAGCTGCTTTCGGAATGTTAATTAAACCAGATCCTTGTGCCATAACAGGGTATGTATTTTCATTGACATCATGTAATGTTTTTGCATTGTTAGCAAGAGCCGCTTTCAATTGTTCTGTCGTCCAATCCGGATGCATTTGACGCAAGAGGGCAACCGCTCCAGCTACTTGCGGAGCAGCCATACTTGTTCCGTTATGCGATTCATAGCCGCCTCGCGGTACTGTACTAGTAATTTGTACTCCAGGTGCAACAACATCAGGCTTTATTAGCCAACTTCCTTGTGATGGTCCTCTTGAACTAAAGTTACCGATAAGTTCTGTTTGCTTTGGTTGTCCAATTTTTATATTTTTCTTTCGTTTTGTGATTAAAGTTTTTAATTCTTCCCCATTTGTATTTGATAATTGCATTACTGGGATAGCCAGATGTTCACGTGAAAAATATTCCGGCATCATATTAATTTCTTTTTCGTTAGAGATTAATAACACACCAAGTGCCCCAGCTTGCTTCGCTTGTTCTGCTTTTACTAATGTACTAGAAGTACCTTGTAAAATAAGTGCGAATTTCCCTTTCACATCTTGTTTTGCATAATCACTTGGATTGCCATAACCAACATATACAAGAGGGGAATCATTTCCTATTGGAAAATCGGATTTTGATAACGGTAACCCTTGATATGTTTTGCTGGAACCAGCTACTTGGAATGTTGGAAACGGGATAGAAACCGTAGATGCTCCAACAGAAATGACACTACTTGCGTTACCGGGAGCATCAACAGACCAAGGTTTTGGTCCGTCATTTCCATTTGAAACGACAGTAGTAACACCAAGTTTCGCTGCTCGTTCTAACGTTAATGTTACAGGCTGATCAGGTACATTTAAATCTTGCCCAAGGGAGAGGTTTAATACATCCGCACCATCTTGAATCGCTCGCTCAATCCCTTGGATAGTATCATCTGTTGTACCAGTTCCACCGTCATTCATTACACGATAGGCTAGAATAGAAGCGTTTGGAGCAACGCCTTTAATTTTTCCATTACCCGCAATAATTCCAGCTACATGAGTACCATGTACGTTACCATCTATTGGATCGCTATCTTCATCAACCGTGTCATATCCACCGATATAATTTGCCTTTAAGTCAGGGTGTGTATAGTCTACGCCAGAGTCGATAATGGCTACTTTCATGCCTTTTCCATCAAGCGGTTTGCCAGATGGATCTTTTAAATTCCACGCTTCAGGTGCACCAATTGTCGGTCCACCGATATTTGGTGCTTCTTCGTTAGTAGTACTTTTTGATGTTTCATGCAATTTATATGTTAAGTTCGGATAGACTGCTTTTACTTCAGGTAAAGAGGCAAGAGAGGTAATTTGATCTCCAGGAACTGAAATAGAGAATCCGGAAAATAACGTATTATACACTTCTTTAATTTTTGCACCAGGTGCTTTTTCTTTTATTTTCTTAGTCGTATCTTCTTGTGCTTTTTTTAGCTCAGCATGATAAGACTGCGCATTACTATTTTGGAAATCTGGAGCATGCTGAATATTACTTTGAGCAGCGAGAGGTGCGTGTTGCAATTCTACAATTACTGATATTTCTTTTGTTGTTTTCGTTTCAACATTTTGAGCAATTTTATGTTCTCCCCACTGTTCAATCGTTGTTTTTAATTGTGGACTAAATTGCTTCTCCTTTTGTAGTGATTCAGCATGAGCGCTTAAAGCTCCAAAACTAGAAAAGACAAGCGCCATGCTTAATAGTGTAGATGTAGTTTTTTTCATTGATACTCCCCCTAATGAAAAAGTGCCAATATTCAGAAATTAAATCTTGCATTTTAGTTATAACTTATAAATATAAATGTTGGCTAAACTATACTTTCGACATAATTCATACCAATCCTCTATGAATTGAAAATTTCTTGGGAAATTTTTTCTGATTATGTCGAATCGATATTTTTCACATATTGTAGGAAGAAAGTGAGGAATGCTATGAGGGAAATGGAGTGATGGTATGAAAAGGCTAATAGTAAGTGGTAGTGTAGTGTTGTTTATGTTTTTGTGTTCTATCACTATTACTAGCGCAGAAAATAATAGTGTGAAAGTTGCTTTTATTCGTCATCATAACCTTTGGATTAAAGTTGAGGGGAAAGAAAAACAACTTACAAAAGGAGAGAACATAACAGGGCCAAAGTGGTCACATGATGGAGAATGGCTGGCATATGTAAAAGGGAAGAAACAAAATATTCTTGAGTTATATCGGCTGAAAGATGGAAAGAAAGTTACGCCGTTTCACTCAGAAGCATCGAATTATCAATGGTCACCAACAGAAAATATAATTGCATTTATATTTACAGGTACATTAAATACATTTGATGTAGAAAAAAAGAATGCAGATTTTGAAAATGTATCGGCTGGTGTAGGGGATTATGCATGGTACCCCGATGGAAAGAACTTTCTTGTATCCTCTGAAGCGCACTTACTTCCAACAGGATGGACAGGGGCTCAGCTATATGAAGTGCAAAAAGATGCACATATGAATCCTCACAAAATGAAGCATTTGTATGCATTGCCAAATGAACATGATGATTTCCTAGCGCTAGTAGCAAGTGGCTTTAAGTGGTCACCAGATCAAAAGTGGATTTCATTTTTAGCAGTACCGACAGCTTCATGGTCAGCTGATAGTAATACGCTTTGCTTAGTTCGTGCAGATGGCAGTCGGTTTGAAAAAGTAGATCAAATGTTACTAAACGCACAATGGTTTCAATGGGCACCATCAAAAAATATATTAGCTTATATTGAAGGGAGCGGAAGAGTTGCATTAGAAAATAAGCATTTAAAAGTAAAGGAATTGCCAGCACTTCAGCAGAACATATTTACGCCGAAAGGATATGTTGATTGGGATTTTGTATGGAAGAACGATAGAGTAATTATCGTTTCACGAGCAAAGGAGGCAGGGATAGAAACTCCACCAGAAAAAAGGCCACTACCATCTTTGTATGAGGTCGATAGTACAAGTAATGCACAGCATCAAATCACAAAGAAAAAGAACAAGCAAGGGGATTACCACCCGATCTTCATGAAGAAGAGTAATCAATTAATTTGGATACGTTCAGACCGTAAGAAAGCGGATGTATGGCTTGCTCATAAAGATGGGAAACAGGAAAAGAAGTGGATTGAAAATATAGATGTACCAGCGTGGTATTATGAGAAATGGAATTGGGAAAATGTCATCTCGGTGAAATAACAATAAAAAACTGCCTAAAAGATCATTTTAGGCAGTTTTTTATTGTTATTTATGCGTTTTATTTGGCTTTTTTTTCGCTGGGTTTCCGTTCCCTTGGCGCTTTCTATTTTGTTCATCTTTTGCTTGTTTTTCATGTAGTGTATCTAAAAATTCATTCGAGTTACTCATTTTTCTATCGCTCCTTTCATTTCGTCCTAATTACTATAACCATTTAGGAGGATAATCATGAGTTAGAAGTTAGGCACTTAATTTTCTTCGATAATGTAAGTAAAATATTCCATACATAACAAATAGCATGAGTAAAACTTGTAACTCTACATTTTCCTTTAAAATAGCTGCGATAGGGTCTGGTAAGTACGGTGATTTATCGTTTGTGCTTAAACCTAACCATTTATTTAAGAGGCTAATGGTACAAAACATAAAAACACCGGACCAGCTTGCCGTAATTGCTTTTTGTTTAATTTTTGTTTCACGTTCATCATCTGTAATCCAGGGATTAGCAGTTTGATCACTACTAAAGAAGCCGTTTATATATCCCCATACAATCATTCCAATAAAGACAATTATCCATTTCATATATGTAATTCTCCTTTCGGTGTAAAAAGTATTTTACATGTAATATTGTAATATTTTACAAAGATTAGTGTCAAATGTTTTTTACATATCGGTTTTTATACAGCAGGAATAAAGAATGCAATAGGGAAGAAATATGTGTGAGGATTTTATAGTAAGAGGAGGCTGAATATGAAAATCGTTTTTGTTCGGCATGGTGAAGGTGAACATACAACGGATTTACCAGAAAGTTTACAAGTGTTTGACCCACCATTGACGAGAGTAGGAAAGGCTCAAGCTAAATTACTTCAACGTGATATATCATTACAAGAAGCGGATATATTAATTGTTAGTCCTACACTTAGAACTTTGCAAACGGCGACAATATGGAGTGCGAAAGTTGCTTGTCAAAAACTAGTCCATCCATATGTATCCCCACGTATTTTTCCTTATCGAGAAGGAGCGAAAACATTACCGTGTGATTATATAGTAGATCAGGGAATGATAACAAAGTTATTTCCGCATTTTTCGATAGAGAAAAGCTCAAATAATCAGTTATGGAAGGAAGGTATAAACACTATTTCAGAGAATAGTTTTCAGCAAATAGTAGATGAATTTCTTCTTTGGTGTTATGAACTGGGTGCTGAAAGAATTTGCATTGTATCTCACGATGGAACAATTACAGCATATAGGCAATATTTACAGAAAGTCGTTTTAACTAGATCAGATTTTTTGAAAGAAACGGGCATATATGAAATGGATTTATCCCATAAAATTCTGATTGATAAGGGCTGATTATAGGATGGGGGTTGTATGTTGAATATTGCATTAGTAGTTGGTTTTAATTCGGATTTAGAAGCGCAATCAATTCGAGCATCTCTTGAATATTTTGGTGCAAGGGTTGTGACATATTGGATTGGTAGACCGAAAGATTTTGTGGAAGTTCTTTCTGGAAAGAACTTATTTAACAATATTAATTATATTATTTTTTGCTTTCATGGTGAAGAAGGGAAGTTTGTCATGGAAGAGTTAGGCGAAGAAGTATATGAACAAGATGAACCGAGAGGGTATTTTGGTACAGAAGAAATTTATAAATATGCAAAATTGCATAATACACATATTGTAAATAGCGGGTGTACGTTAGGGGAGCAAAATCTAGCAAAATCTTTTTTACATAGTGGTGCGAAATCATATATTGGATCGATTGATTATGTAGATGGAAATGCAGCACTTATGTTTACTATACGCTTATTTTATGGGGTTATTAACCATGGGAAAACGTTAGAAGAAGCGTTTCAAGAAGCGAGTTTAATTGATGAGGAGACACATACATTTCGATTCTATAATTAGTGTGAAACACGTTTATTCTATATTCGAATAAACGTGTTTCACATTTAACTCACATTTTTTTACATTTTTTTCAATGAAAATGGTTATCACTTGTGGTATGATATGTTCAAGTTTTTACAGGTAATAAAAGTTACTATATAAACGTTAGTTTTTAATGTTTCATACGCATGTCACAGATTATTCATAATTAACGTTTGAAAAATAAGTAACTAATGTTATTATATTATCTGTAACTAACTTAATTACAACTTTAGGAGGAAGATATGGTTATTCAATTTTTAAGAGAAAACAAAGCAGTTTCTTTTGCATTAGCAGTAATTCGAGTATATCTTGGTTACACATGGTTAATGGCTGGAATCGGTAAACTACAAGGAAAAGGATTCGATGCAACAGGTTATTTGCAAGGGGCAATTGAAAAATCTAAAGGTGCACAACCGGCTGTTCAATCTTGGTGGGCATCATTCTTACAAGAATTTGCAATTCCAAATGTAGATTTGTTTAATACACTTGTAACATGGGGAGAAATTTTAGTCGGAATTGGTTTAATTGTAGGCTGTTTAACAAAAACAGCGGTCTTTTTTGGTCTTGTAATGAACTTTTCCTATATGTTTAGTGGGTCAATTGGTGTGAACCCTGAGATGGTTATCTTATCTATGTTTGTTCTTGTTTCCGGTATGAACGCTGGGAAATTTGGAATGGATGGCTTCGTTATCCCGAAAGTATTAGGATCAAAAACTCCAAAACGCCAAAAGCAAGCTGCTTAATATATGAAAACGGGTATCTCATTTTGAGATACCCGTTTATGTTATTTTTCAACTTTAATCGGATTGTTCTTAAAGAAATCTTTTACATACCCGACAAATTCTTGTGGTTCTTGGCGAAATGGTGCATGATAACCTTTTTCAATAATATGTAAAGTGCTATTTTTTAAGAATTGATGATACGTTTCTCCTTCTTTCCAGGAAACGCTACTATCATTTCTGCCCCATATAATTAAAGTTGGCTGTTTTATTTCATTTGCATTAATTTTAAGACGTCTAGGCCATAATTTCATTTTATTATAATGCTCTTCATCATTACGTTTGAATTTCACTTTGCTTTCATCATAATCTGTAATAGAAGAAACGGCATTTAAATCAGTCGACAATTGTGGTTTTGGTGAGCCTTGTTTATTAACGAATGTATGAGGGCCACCTGTAGCATCAGTTAAAATAAGGTGAGTAACTGCTTCAGGATATAAATATGTTAAATTTAGAGAAATTTCTCCCCCCATGGAATGCCCCAGTATTGCGAATGAATCATACCCTAGTTTTTTCATTAATTTATAATACAAATTTGCATGAGTTGGAAAAGAATAATAAAAATCCATTGGCTTAGATGAGCGCCCGAATCCTAAAGCATCTACAGAAATAATTGTATGATCTTTTGCTAAATCGGAGTAAATCTTTTGAAAACCATCTGATGACCCTCCAAAGCCATGAATCATAAGTAAAGGTGGTTTTTCATTACCAATCTTTTTAAAGTAAATGGTTTGACCATCTATTTCTACCATTTTTTCCTCGGTAGCTAGTTTCGCTGTAATTGTATTTTTAACTTGTTTTACTTGTTCTACTGGCTTTTCTGCTGCACTACATCCTACTAATAGTGTAAGAGTAAGACAACCTACCATAAAATAGCTAAATCGCTTCAATTAGGTGTCTCCTTTCTAACATAACGCTGTATCTATCATAGCAAATAGCATATTACGATTTCCAGGAAGTTGGCTACCATTTTTTATCATAAGAGGTGAAAGGAGCGTTTCTTGGAAATTTTCTGTTTGAAGAAATTGACGAAATGTAAATTGTGAGTGTGGAACATCAATTCGTACTATACCATTCCAACATTCACATATCTTTTTTAATAATTGGATAGCATCATCTTCTTGCTTGGCGATAAGTGGATTGATACATAATATATTGCCCTTTTGTATGCATAATGAAAAAGCTTCTATACAGTTATTTCTTTCAATTTTAAAAGAGTGTACGGCCCTTGGTAATAGCAAAGAGTAAAGTAGAGAACGATTCATACCAGTTGCAATTTGATCCAGAGAAGTAACAGATATAAGGTCTTCTTCTTGTACTTGTTGTAAGTGAGAAGGGTACGTCTTAATAGTTTGCTTTTCAAAACGATGAATCGTTGTTGCTGTTTGAAATCCGCATGATGTGTATAGAGGTTCGCCAGCTTTTGTCGCAATAAGTGCAATGGGTTGTTTTGGATGAATTTGTTCCAAGCAATGATTTAGCAACATGCGCCCTATTCCGCGTCCTTGAAAATTAGGGTGAACGATTAACATACCAATGGAAGCGAAGTTACTTGTAAAGGGAAATACTCCTCCAGTCGCAATGAGTTTGTTTTCATGAATGTAACCTACAAGTGTGCCGATAGAAAGATACATTTCGAATTGTTTTTTCATAAAAATTTCATCGTGTAACCATCCAACAGATTTGCAAAGATTAAGTAATTCAAAAATAAAAGATTCATTTAGCTTTACTATTTTCATAAAGGCTCACCGCATTTCTATTTATTTTCATAAACATAGAGTCAAAATGTAAAAAAAGAGATTTACGTTAAATGAAATCCAACTTGTTTATATTTAAATTGTAAAGGGCGGAATGATTGATACAAAAAGACAAACTTATACAAATTATAACTGATATTTACATAAGTTAACAAAAAATTTACATACAGCTAATTTTCTCTTAATAGTCTTCCATTAAATTTGATAGTGGGAAATGAATAACCTAATTAGGGGGACAAGACAGTGAAAAAGTTTGTGAAAAAAGCATGGCCATTTGCAGTTGTGGCATCATTAGCAGTTACTTCGGTAGCAACATGGAATTTTACTCGTTCTAGTGAGGTTAATGCAGATGAGAACGGAAGCAATGCAAAGATTAAAAATGTTATCGTATTAATTGGGGATGGTATGGGTCCTTCATATATGACGGCTCACCGTTATATGAAAGATAATCCAAAAACCTTTGAAATGGAATCTACAGAATTTGATAAGCATCTTGTAGGAACACAAAAAACATACCCAGAAGATGAACATGAAAATATTACAGACTCTGCATCGGCAGCAACAGCTATGTCAGCAGGAATTAAAACATATAATGCTGCAATTGCAGTTGATAATGATAAAGCGGAAGTGAAAACAGTTCTTGAGCAAGCGAAAGAAAAAGGGAAATCAACGGGACTCGTTGCAACTTCTGAAATTACACATGCAACACCAGCTGCTTTCGGTGCGCATGACATTAGCCGTAAAAATATGGACGCAATTGCAAATGATTATTTTGATGAGAAAATTAAAGGGAAGCATAAGGTAGATGTTATGCTTGGCGGCGGCGTAAAGAACTTTGTTAGAAAAGATCGTAATCTTACAGAAGAGTTTAAGAAATCTGGTTATAGCTATGTAACGGATCGAGATCAATTGTTAAATGATAAAAATGATCAAATTCTTGGTTTATTTGCACCAGGTGGATTAGATAAAATGATTGACCGCAATGAGAAAACACCTTCATTAGAAGAAATGACTAATGCAGCAATTGAGCGTTTGAACAAAAATAAAAATGGTTTCTTCTTAATGGTGGAAGGAAGTCAAATCGACTGGGCTGGACATGATAATGATATTGTTGGTGCAATGAGTGAAATGGAAGACTTCGAAAAAGCTTTCAAAGCAGCGATTGAGTTTGCGAAAAAAGATAAAAATACGTTAGTTGTTGCAACGGCAGATCACGCTACTGGTGGCTTATCTTTAGGTGCCAATGGCGAGTATAACTTTAAAGTAGATCCAATTAAAGCTGCAAAACGCACACCAGACTTTATGGCAAATGAGATTGCAAAAGGTGCAAATGTAGAAGAAACATTGAAAAAGTATATTGATTTACAATTAACTCCAGAAGAAATTCAAGCTGTAAATGATATAGCTCCGTCAAAAGATGTAACAAAGATTGATAATGCAATTGAAGATATTTTCAATAAGCGCTCGGTTACAGGCTGGACAACAGGTGGACATACAGGGGAAGATGTGAACGTGTATGCATTTGGTCCAGGTAAATACTTGTTCTCTGGCGTTCAAGAGAATACAAATATAGCGAAACGTGTCTTTGATATTGTTGGTGGCGGTGATCCGAATAAAGGAAGACGCTAATTAAGAGCGAAAGTGAGGCGAACTGCCTCGCTTTTCTTTTTAGGAGTTGGAAATATGAAAAAAATATTTGCGAAATTAAGATTCCTTCTAGCATTTGTAGTATTACTAGTTGGATGTCAACAAGAAGAGAATAATGTAGCACAAAAATCTACTACTAAAAAAACTGAGGAAAAGGTACAAATAACAAAAGAAGAAGAGAAATCTATTCAAGATGTTATTCATACATTTGTGCGAACGACCAATGAAAAAAATCTTGCAGAACATATGGAGTTATTTTCAAAGAAGATGCCTAGTGCTGAAGACTTAAAAACACAAAAAGAAGCCGCATTTCAAAAGGGAAATAAGAAAATTGAATTGGAACATATAGATATGAAAGTTAGTAAAGTAGGGTATGTTATTGTTGAAACGAAAGAAAAGGAAGTAGACGACAGTATTACTCTTCAAAAGAAAGTACAGTATGCCCTTGGAAAAGAAGAGGATAAATGGAAGATTGAAGAGGTTCGAACAATAGAGAAAAAATAACGTGAAACTTTAATAAGTGTGGAGTCGTACTTCCCAAAAATGATAGAAAAAAGGTTCTCATTGACGAGAACCTTTTTTTATAGTGGTAGCATAATTTGATTTGAACATGCCTCAATATCATCAATATCTTGACGAATTGTGGCCATTTTATTATCCAGATCTTCAGCTTTCATTGCTGCATCATGTAGTTCATCTTTTAAATACTCCGGTATTTTCCCTTCATATTTATAATAAAGTTTGTGTTCTAAACTTGCCCAAAAGTCCATTGCCAGTGTACGTAACTGAATTTCTGCAAATACATCTTTTGTACCAGAATTTAGTGATAAAGGGTATTTAATGATCATGTGTAAACTTTTATATCCGTTTCGTTTTGGGTTAGCGATATAATCTTTTACTTCTATGACTTCCATATCTTCGCGTTTTTGAATGACTTCTTTCAAATGATAGATATCTTCTACGAAGCAACATGTAATACGAATACCAATAATATCTTGTAAATGTGTTTGAGCATTTTCAACTGTTGGTAATAAGCTTTTGCGCTCTAGTTTTTTAATAATACTTTCAGGTTGTTTTAGTCTTGTTTTTATATGTTCAAACGGGTTGTAATCCTCTAGAAATTGAGCTTCCCGGTTCATAATTTCAAATTTAGTTTTTAACTCTTCTAAAGCAAATGTATATGGTAATACAAAAGCTTTCCAGTAGTTAACTGTTGATTGATTATATTCCATTTATATACACACCTTTTCCTATTTGCAAGTGAGGTCGTTATTATACTAAATACCAAATCATATAAGCGCAAGCAGCAAATGATGAGATCATAAAGCGATATTTAGTTTTCATACTTTCAACTCCTTTCGAGTAAGATTTTATATAAATAAACGTGATTGTTAATAAGTTCACTATGTACAGTTTCTATAGTAATAGATTCGTGTGAATTTCGTATGAACTAATTGTTTCAGCTTTTTGTCTTTTTTGCTGTTAATCATAATTATTATTCGGATTTAAAGTGTTTTTATTTGATTTATCTATTTGTATAAATTAATGTATATTTAAATTTACAGTTATCGAGGAGGATATATGGTGAACTTTGAAGAATTAGCAATTGCTAGACGTTCTGCAATGAAATTTATACAAGGTATAGAAATCCCTGATGAGGATTTTAAAAAAATATTTGAGTTAACTAAGCTTTCTCCATCTTGCTATAATTTGCAGCACACACATTATGTTGTAATTCGTGATCAAGAGCGAAAAGAAAGATTAAAAGAATTAGCTTTCGGTCAATATAAAGTATCGAGTGCATCAGCGGTAGTGCTCGTTTGTGGTGATAAAAAAGCATACCAAAATGTTGAAAATATTTACTTCGGTATGAAAGTTTTAAAAATGATTGATGAATGTGAATATGAAGATACAATTAGGCAAACGAAAGGTTTATATGAAGGAAAAGGAGAGCGTTTCATGGAGGATGAAGCGATTAGAAATGCTTCGTTAAGCGCGATGACTTTTATGTACGCAGCTAAATATTATGGCTATGATACATGTCCAATGATTGGTTTCGATGAAAAAGCAGTGCAAAGTGAATTAAATATGCCGGAGCATATAGTACCTGTTTTAATGATTACGATAGGAAAAAGTGATACGACTAAAACTCGCCCACGAGGATATCGAAAGCCGATTAGTGAGTTTGTTACATACGAATCGTTTTAATAAAGTGAAACTTTTAATCAGTGGGGGTCTTACTGCCCGTTAATGCGGGAGAAAATTTATTTAACTATAAAAACAAGGGGATTCTAAATGGAATCTTCTTGTTTTTGCAATTGACAAATGGAATGAAGTTTTATAATATATAAATCGTAATCATTACGTTTTAGTTGCGATTTTTGAAAGAAAGGAGAATTAAATATGCGTGTAAATATTACATTAGCTTGTACGGAGTGCGGTGATCGTAATTACATTTCTAAAAAAAATAAACGAAACAATCCAGAACGCATCGAATTAAAAAAATATTGTCCACGATTAAAGCGAGTAACGTTACATCGTGAAACGAAGTAGAAGACTAGAGATATCTCTAGTCTTTTTTTATAGTTCTTTGGTTTTGTTTGTTATAATTACCTTAAATTGTAATAAAGGGAGCAGTATGATGAATCAAAAAGATAAAGAAAGAAAAGAGCAAGTGGCTCATATTATTAATATTCCAGATGAATATAGTCTTGTTGTAGATGATCAAGAAGGGGTTGATGACCCGTATCATCTATTATGGTGGGAGCATAAAGAGGATCAGGAGAGAACGATACAAATTACATTGAATAGACATACTGGTAATTTAATTGAATTTAGGATAGATGATGAAAATCCTTTTTCAAGTGGCAAGGAAGCGATAGAGGAGAAGAAGGCAAGAGAGATTGCAAATGCGTTCTTGAAAAAATATACAAAAGAAGGATATGAATTCTATACATATGTAACGGTTAAGGACGACAGGCGCGGTTGGAAAGAAGTAAATTATATGCAAGAAGTGAATAGCTATCCATTGCCCAATACAGGGTGCGTTGTGCGAGTGCACTCTTCAGGTAATGTTGTGCATTTTCATTACAATGGACAAAAAGCTATAGAGAAAAAACCGTTATGGCCAAGTGAAATTGTTGAGGAGAATATCGTTTTAGAAAATTTGAAAGCTAGACAAGATATGAGACTTGTATTTATAGATTTAACATACTCTTCATGTGAGTATGAAAACGGGGAAGAAGTAAAAGGGTACCATCTTGTATATGAACCAGAGCCTAGTCATGCGTTTATTGATGCAAGTACAGGTAAAGATTTATTTGGACCAGATCATTATAAATTGCCTTCGGCTGTAGCTGTTGAAAAATCGAAAAAAGGTAACGAACGAGGTGAAGTATTCGAATTATTTGACTGGAATAAAGAAGGTTTTACAAAAGTAGATGAGACAGAAAATGATGATGAAATAAGGATGAAATTTGTTCCGAAAGAGGAATTACAAAAACAGAAAGAAGAAAAGAATCCATATTTAATGAATGAATTCTTTAAAAAGCATTTACCGATGTTGAAATATAATAATTTAGTTAGCGTTAAAATTGATAAATTAACCAATGAATTAACTGGTTTTATAAAACTGACAGATGATAAAGAAGTAAAGCAAATACTGTCTAGAGAGGAATGTTTACAAAAAGCACTTCAATTTTTAGAACGAGTTATTCCAGATATCACACAATATCTGCGTCTTTGGGAGGAACGTGAAGAAGCAGAAGATGGGATTGAAAGATTTATCTTTTCTGTATATATAAATGATATTCCGGCAGAGTATAACCAATTTATGATTAACATCAATGCAGAAAATGGTGCTGTTATGCACTACTCGGGGGAGTCTAGCAACTTTATAAAAGAATTGCTCACATACGAAATAACACCAAAAGTAACTAAAGAAAAAGCGTTAGAAATATACAGAGAGGCTATCCGAGTTAAATTAGAATGGTCTTTAGATCATGATGCAGAGGAAACGAAATACAAACTACTTTACAAACAAACGACAGATGAAAAACATAAAGAACCTTTTGATTGTAGGCGGGAAATTCGTTATATTGATGCCCAAGCGGGGAGAAAGATTTGGAGTAAGTAAAATAAAAAGAGTTATTTTTCAAAGAAAAAATAACTCTTTTTATTTTTATACTTTGCCTGTTCGTTTTTCAAAAGTAAATGTGATAGGAAGATTGGAATAAGAACTATCACTTTTAAATATTACTTTCCATTCTTTAGTATGGGCTTTAATTTCAAAATTAAGAAGATTCATCGCTCTACGTTTATCTATTTCTAAAAACATATTATGAATTTCTGGTTCTTGCTGTAAATTAAGAGCCTTTAGTGTGACTGTAAATGTGAAAAAATTCTGCCCTTCATATACTATTTTTGATATTTTTGTTTTTTGTTTATTTAACAGCACATAAAAACGGTCTGATGGAGTTAATTGTACAGAGTCATCAGTAATTTCATTCTCGCTATTATGAAGTTCAACTAAGTAAGATGTACTATGGGAAGAATCTTTTTTGCTTGTAATCTGTAATTCAGTAGGAATCATCGGTATTTCATAAAAATCATTTCTTATTATGTTGTTGTAATCCTCTGAAAATTTACGAACTTCTTTTGGAAAAGAGTCATCTTGTGTACTTAAAAAAGTTTTGTTTTGATTTGGAATTTTTTTACTAAAATTTAATGTTTCTTTAAAGTAATAATTGGATCCAGTTAAAAATAAACAACTACAGATTAATAAAAAAATTCGATACGGATTTTGAAAGTGAAAGAATAATAGTATACATGTAATAATTCCAATTACATAGAAAATAAAGATAAGTAGTTCTAGTTTTGAGTGAAAGGAGAAACCATAGTTATGAAAAAATTTTATTCCAGTTATAATTTGAGCTCCAAAAAATAAAGAAATTCCAAATTGAAAAAATAATAAATCAGGCCCTCTTTTAATAACAAAAGTAATGAACGAAATGAAAAGTAAAAATACCCCTAAATAAATTGTTACATTTAATAATCGTTCTAATGTAATCATGAATAGTGTCCCCTTTAATAGCATATTCATATATAAATAACAATTTTATTTAATTATAATATAACGATAAAATATTTTAAATGTTAGAAGTGTTGAGTTTTATAAATAAACTGTACAGACACAAACAACCTCACGCCCACATACACATAATAAAGACCACTATTTTGGCGGAGGTGAAAGGTTTGAGTCTATTCGCCGCAATTGGATATATGGTTCGAGAAGTGTTTGTCTTTGTTTCTTATGTGAAGAACAATGCGTTCCCGCAGCCGTTATCATCAGATGATGAGAGAAAGTACTTAGAGTTAATGGAGCAAGGTGATGCTCAAGCGAGAAATCTTTTAATTGAACATAATTTACGGCTTGTAGCTCATATCGTTAAAAAATTTGAGAACACAGGAGAAGATGCAGAAGATTTAATTTCAATTGGTACGATCGGGCTCATTAAAGCGATCGAGAGCTATTCTGCAGGAAAGGGAACGAAGCTTGCGACGTATGCAGCACGCTGTATTGAAAATGAAATTTTGATGCATTTACGTGTACTAAAGAAAACGAAAAAAGATGTTTCACTTCATGATCCGATCGGGCAAGATAAAGAGGGCAATGAAATATCGCTTATTGATATATTAAAATCAGAGTCTGAAGATGTAATTGATATGATTCAGCTTAGTATGGAGTTAGAAAAAATTAAAGAGTATATCGATATTTTAGACGAAAGAGAAAAAGAAGTGATTGTGAAACGTTTTGGACTTGGGCTAGATAAGGAGAAAACACAGCGGGAAATCGCTAAGGCGCTTGGTATTTCTAGAAGCTACGTATCACGGATTGAAAAGCGTGCTTTAATGAAAATGTTCCACGAGTTTGTAAGGGCAGAGAAAGAGAAAAAAGCGAAAGAGTAAAGTGTATTAGAAGCAGCCATATTTAAAATGGGCTGCTTTTTTTATTGTAAATAAGAAAAGAAAACGCGTTATGCTAAGAAGAAATACATGTTCACTGTTGAAAATGACGGATTCTATCTGTAATATTAGAAGGTGCTAAATAATTTAAGAATAATACCATACTTAGTTTTCTGTATATATAATAAGGCTGCTTTATATGATATGTGGGAATAAGAACCAATTTTACATATGATATAGAAAGAAAAGAAGGGAAAACTAAAGTTATAGACTGATTAGGGGGTTTCGCAATTTGCGACGTACATTATATCGACTTATGATAGAACTTACAAATGGTCGCTTTACTTCTTATATATTACGTAAATTTGCACAATCTCGTTTGAGCTCTATCATTATTCCATCGTACGCGAAAGTTTTTCAAATTAATCAAGATGAGATGGAAAAGGGTTTGAAGGAATATAGAACATTGCATGAATTATTTACGCGTAAGCTAAAAGAAGGAAAGCGTAGTATTGATACAGATGCATCGAGTATTGTTAGTCCTGTTGATGGTGTTTTTGCAGATCATGGTCCTATTGAGGATACAAAAACATTTGATATAAAAGGAAAGCGCTATTCAATTGTGGATATGCTAGGTAATGAAGAACGTGCAACGCGATATGCAGGCGGTACATATATGGTAATTTATTTGAGTCCAAGTCATTATCATCGCATTCATAGTCCGCTTTCTGGTTCTGTGACTGAAAGATTTGTACTCGGTAGAAAATCATATCCGGTAAATGCAGCTGGTATGGAATACGGGAAAGAACCACTGTCAAAAAATTATCGTTCTGTTACAGAAGTAAGCAGTGATGGCGAGCATATGGCTCTTGTAAAAGTAGGTGCTATGTTTGTTAATAGTATTGAGCTTTTGCATGAGAGAGACACTGTTCAAAAAGGTGAAGAAATGGCATACTTTACATTTGGTTCAACAGTTGTGTTATTGTTTGAAAAAGATATGATAGAAGTAGTGCAGGAATTAAAGAGTGGACAAGAGCTTCGTCTTGGTGAAAAAATAGCTACTCGCTTAGCTCATAAATAAAGAAAAGCTTTTATAACCGTAAGTAAGAGTTATGGGCAAAGATACTTAATGATGAAATCCCCTAGATGGGAGTACTTGTTTATTCGAGAGCCATCGTAGGATGGCTCTTTTTACAGGGCATCTAATAATTTATCCTGTAACTGTTTGATTGGTAAGGGCTGATTAAACTTTCACTTTATATGTAATCAAGATGATTTGACAAGCTTGTCCTCTAATGAGCGTCTAATGATTTCTTGTTTTATAAGTAAAATGAAGTCGGGATTTAATTTTAGTTCTTTTGCTTTATAATAAGACTCAGTGAGTAACTCAGTGGATAACTGTTCCATATGTTTTGTTTTCAAGGTGAGTCACCTCCTAATAATATAAGGATTGATTCGTTGATGCATTTAATGTACCAAAAAAATATGACAGTCACAAACGAGTGGTTATCCACATACCTAGGTGGATAAAGTGTGTATAGTTTGTTAGTAAATTCCAAATTAACTGAAAAATTAATGTGGAAAATGTGTACAATTTTATCCACAGGTTATATATCGAAAAATGTTGTCGAAAAATTTTATGAAAAATCCTCAAAGAGGTGAAAGAAATTGAAACTATTTTTACCAAATGAATATGTGAAAAATGTATATCATGTTCAACCAGAAGATTTAAAAAAACGTGGGATTAAAGGCGTTATTACTGACTTAGATAACACTTTAATTGAATGGGATCGTCCCAATGCAACGCCGCAACTTGAAAAATGGTTCTTGGAAATGAAAGAGCAAGGCATTCAAGTAACGGTCGTTTCAAATAATAATGAGCAACGTGTGAAAGATTTTGCTGATCCATTAGGTATTCCATTTATTCATAGTGCACGTAAACCATTTGTTCGCGCATTTAAGCGTGCGATACAAGAGATGCGTTTGCAGCCAGATGAAGTTGTAGTAATTGGAGATCAGTTACTGACTGACGTGCTTGGTGGAAACCGAGTAGGCCTTCATACAATTTTAGTTGTACCGGTAGCACAAACGGACGGATTAGTAACGCGCTTTAATCGAAAAATTGAACGAAGAATTATGAAAAATATGAAGAAAAAAGGTTTAATTAACTGGGAGGAATAAAGTTTGACTGAAACAATTAAATGTATTGGTTGCGGTGTAGAAATTCAAACAGAAAATAAAAACGAAGTGGGGTATGCTCCTGCCTCATCTTTAGAGAAAGAACAAGTCATTTGTCAACGTTGTTTTCGCTTGAAGCATTACAATGAAATTCAAGATGTATCGTTAACAGATGATGACTTCCTACGCATTTTAAATGGAATTGGAAAATCAGATGCATTAGTAGTCAAAATTGTAGATATTTTTGATTTTAATGGTAGCTGGTTACCTGGCTTACATCGTTTCGTAGGGAATAATAAAGTATTACTTGTTGGAAATAAAGCTGATTTAATTCCAAAGTCAGTAAAACATGATAAAGTAAAACATTGGATGCGCTATAGTGCAAAGCAGCTAGGATTAAAACCAGAAGATGTCTTTTTAATTAGTGCAGCGAAGGGACAAGGAATTGCTGAACTAGCAGATGCTATTGAGTATTATCGCGGCGGCAAAGATGTTTATGTTGTTGGATGTACGAATGTAGGGAAATCGACATTTATTAATCGTATGATTAAAGAATTTAGTGATGAGACTGAAAATGTAATTACAACATCTCATTTCCCAGGAACAACACTGGATTTAATTGATATTCCATTGGACGAAGAGTCTTCTTTATATGATACGCCAGGTATTATTAACCACCACCAAATGGCTCATTATGTTGGAAAGCAAAGCTTAAAGCTTATTACACCAACAAAAGAAATTAAGCCGATGGTATTCCAATTAAATGAAGAACAAACGTTATTCTTTAGTGGATTGGCACGTTTTGATTATGTAAGTGGTGGTCGTCGTGCATTTACTTGTCACTTCTCGAATCGCTTAACAATCCATCGTACAAAGCTTGAGAAAGCAGATGAATTATATAAAAATCATGCCGGGGATTTACTAAGCCCACCAACGCCAGAAGAATTAGCAAATATGCCTGAGCTAGTGAAATACGAATTTAATATTCGTGAACCTAAAACGGATGTTGTATTCTCTGGATTAGGATGGGTTACTGTGAACGAACCAGGAGCAAAAATTGTTGCACACGTACCAAAAGGAGTAAGTGTTTCACTACGTAAATCTTTAATTTAATATGGAGAGGGATTTATGAAACAATTATATGGTGTAATCGGAAATCCAATTGGACATTCATTATCACCCGTTATGCATAATGATGCATTTGAACACTTGAATATGGATGCCCATTATCATGCGTTCCTTGTTGAAGAGGAATTGCTAGGGGAAGCAGTAAGAGGTTTAAAAGCATTAGGTATTTCAGGATTTAATGTAACAACTCCGCACAAGGTTGCTATTATGGAGTATTTGGATGAGATTGACCCATTGGCAAGGAAAATCGGTGCAGTAAATACAGTGGTTCATAAGGATGGAAGATTAATTGGCTATAACACAGACGGGATTGGTTTTGTTCGAGCGCTGCAGTCAATTAGTAATGAACCACTTCAAGGGAAACGTATTTTGTTACTTGGTTCAGGTGGTGCTAGCCGAGCTATTTATTTTTCTCTTGCTGATGTAGGTGTAAAAGATATTGATGTAGCTAATCGTACAGTAAATAAGGCGAAGGAACTTATTGCTGCACGTACGGCCGATGTTAATTCTGTTGCTTTGTCGTTAGAAAAAGCGACAGAAGAACAAGGAAATTATGATATTATCATTCAGACGACAACGATAGGTATGCATCCGCACGTAGAATATACGCCATTACAAATTTGTTCGTTAAAAAAAGGAACGATTGTATCAGATATAATTTATAATCCATTTCAAACGAAAATTTTATGTGAGGCAAAAGAGCAAGGTGCAATCATTCAAAATGGTATTGATATGTTTGTTTATCAAGGAGCACTTGCATTTGAAATGTGGACAGGACGCACGCCAAATATCGAGAGAATGAAACAATTAGTTATAGAAAAGCTTGGAGGCTAACATATATGTTAACAGGAAAACAAAAAAGATTTTTACGTGCACAAGCACATCATTTAACACCAATTTTTCAAGTAGGAAAAGGCGGAGTAAATGAAAATATGATTAAACAAATTGCAGATACTTTAGAAGCTCGTGAGTTATTTAAAGTAAGTGTATTACAAAACTGTGAATTTGATCGCCGTGAGGTTGCGGAAGAACTTGCAAAAGGTGCACGTGCTGAAATCGTTCAAGTAATTGGAAGCACAATCGTTTTATACAAAGAATCAAGAGAAAATAAACAAATTAAGCTTCCTCGATAAAAAGATTAGCATGGGCTATTTTTATCGCTGATGCGTAATGATGTAGAGAGCGAAACCAATTGAACTTTTATTAATAGCAACTCTCTTCATTTCTAACCGAGGAGAGTTGCTGTATATAAAAGGAAGGGGCGTTTCTTTTGAGGAAAATTGGCATCATTGGCGGTACATTTGATCCGCCTCACTATGGACATTTGCTAATTGCAAATGAAGTATATCACGCTTTGAACTTGGAAGAAGTATGGTTCTTGCCAAACCAGATTCCCCCACATAAACAAGGGCGGAATATTACAAGTGTAGAAAGTCGTTTACATATGTTAGAACTCGCGACTGAGGCAGAAGAACACTTTTCTATTTGTTTAGAAGAGCTAAGTAGGAAGGGCCCATCTTATACGTATGACACTATGTTACAATTGACGAAGAAGTATCCGGATGTGCAGTTTCACTTTATTATTGGTGGGGATATGGTTGAATATTTACCGAAGTGGTATAACATTGAAGCTTTACTTAATCTTGTAACGTTTGTTGGAGTTGCAAGACCTGGGTATACATTGCATACACCATATAAGATTACTACAGTGGAAATTCCGGAATTTGCAGTTTCTTCATCCTTATTACGTGAGAGATATAAAGAGAAGAAAACGTGTAAATATTTACTTCCTGAAAAAGTACAGGTATATATCGAGAGGAATGGGTTGTATGAATCGTGAGAATGCACTGCATATTGTCAAACAACAAATGCATGAAAAACGTTATATACACACAATTGGTGTAATGGAGACAGCGATTGAGCTTGCTAAGTTATACGGTGTGGACGAGAAAAAAGCAGAGATGGCAGCTATATTCCATGATTATGCGAAATGTAGAGCAATTTCAGAAATGGAAGAGATTATTAAACGTGAAGATTTGCCGAAAGATTTACTTTGCTATAACAAAGAGTTATGGCATGCACCTGTTGGGGCATACTTAGTAGAAAAAGAAGTAGGCATTACGGATTCTGAAATTTTGCAAGCTATTACATATCATACAAGTGGTCATGAGAATATGACGATGTTAGATAAAGTGATTTATGTAGCTGATTACATTGAACCTGGGCGAAAGTTTCCAGGAGTGGAAGAGGCTCGTAAACTCGCATATACGGATATAAATCAAGCCCTATTATTTGCGTTAAAGAGAACAATTCAATTTTTAATGGAAAAAGATCAGACGATTTATCCATTAACATTCCAAACATACAATGCAGTTATCAAGGAGGAAATGAGTAAATGAACGATAAAGAATTATTAGTATTAGCGGCAAAAGCAGCTGATGATAAGAGAGCAGAAGATATGGTTGTCCTAAATATGCAAGGTATTTCACCAATTGCAGATTATTTCATTATTTGTCACGGAAATTCAGATAAACAAGTGCAAGCAATTGCACGTGAAATTAAATCAAAAGCACATGAGTTCCAAATCGACGTACAACGTATGGAAGGGTTTGACGAAGCACGTTGGGTATTAGTTGATCTTGGAGATGTAGTTGCTCATGTATTCCATAAAGATGAGCGTAATCACTATAATTTAGAGCGTCTATGGGGCGATGTGCCACGTGAAGATATTACAGAAGAGTTAGGCCAATGAAATACGAACAATTTGCATTGTTGTACGACGAACTAATGAATGATGTCCCTTATGATAAATGGGTGGAATTTACAGAGGGAAGTTTACAGCAGGCAGGTATGAAAGAGGCAAAAATTCTTGATGTAGCATGCGGTACAGGTAATGTAACCCTGCCGCTTGTGCAAAAGGGTTACGATTTAATAGGTGTCGATCTTTCAGAAGAAATGTTAACAGTCGCTCAGCAAAAACTAGGCGGAGAAGGGCATTTTATTCCTTTTTACCAACAAGATATGCGCGAGCTTGATGTTCCGGGTGAGTTTGACTGTGTAACGATTTTTTGTGATTCATTAAATTATGTATTGCAAGAAGATGGAGTACAAGAAACATTTAGAAGAGTATTTCACCATTTACGTCAAGATGGTTTGTTTTTATTTGATGTACACTCTTTATATAAAATACATCATGTATTTCAAAATGAAACGTATACAGTGAATGGAGAAGAAATATCTCTTATTTGGAATTGCTTCCCTGGTGAAGAATCAAATAGTGTAGAGCATGATTTAACATTCTTTGTTCAAGATCTAGAAGAAGATGTGTACCATCGGTTTGACGAATGTCACGTGCAACGTGCATATCAAGTGGAAGAGTTAACGAAATGGCTTGAAGAAGCAGGTTTTACAGTGCTTCGTGTAACAGGTGATTTTGAGCGACTTGAAGTTACAGAACAAACAGAGCGTATTTTCTTCATGGCGAAGAAAAACGGATAAAAACAAAAGCAACCGAGAAGGTTGCTTTTGTTTTATAAAGAAGATGTATTTTTAGTTCTAGCATAATCTAAAGATCGTATGCGTAAAGTGTGGGAATAGTAGTTGAAGTGAAAATGTATTGTAAAAAAGTAAGTATTTATAAAAAGGATTTGGAATGAAAATGACGTATTTATTATGTGTGTTTATTGAATTGCTGATCAACGCATTCTAAATCTTCATCAAATTTTTCATGTGTTCGCTCGATTAACTTATGGAACATATCTCCAACGTGTTCTTCTAAAATCCGAATGCCTTCCCCAGTAACGCCGCCTTTCACGCAAACCTTTTCTTGTAAGGTAGGTAATGTGAAGATTTCTTTTTCAAGTAATTTCCCCATCCCCACGACCATTTCACTTACTAAAGTAGTAGCCTCTTCGTGTGTAATATTTGTTTTATCTACAGCAGCGTTAATGAAGCATTGTAGTAAATAACTAAAGAAAGCAGGACCGCAACTTGCTATATCAGATGAAACGCGCGTTATATCTTCTTTTATTACAAGAGGTGTAGAAATGTTTTTGAATAGACGAAGTAGTTTTTGTTGCCATTCTTCAGAGCAATTATCTCCAAATGTAAATAGTGAGGCGCCAGAGAGAGCGCGATTTGTGATACTTGGAATGATACGCGCGACGTGGCAAGGTACGAGAGTCTCTAATTGTGATGGAGATATTGGACTTGTAATAGAAACTAAGCACGTTTCATCAGAAAAATGTTCAGCGTATTTTTTTAGGATAGGGTATATATCTATCGGCTTAACACAAATAAAAATAAGTTGTGATTGTTCGATTACTTCCGGGATTGTTTTTGCTATCTGAACAGAAGGGTATTTTTCTTTTATATGATATGCTTTTGCGGGCGTCCGATTAATGATTGTAAGGCAAGAAGGTTTGACAGCACGGGTTTCTAAAAATGCATCGATTAGTATATTTCCCATGTTTCCTGTCCCTATAATTCCTATGTTCAAAGTTTCATCCCTCCTTCGTAACAGCTTTCTCCTAAACAATATGAATGATGTTATAAATTTATGATTAGAGGTGTAAAATGATGTGGGATTTTCCGAAAAAGTGGTTAGGTTTAGTAGCTATTATTGGAACTTTACTTTTTCTTGTTTTTTGGAAAACGAATCAGAATGTAGAACGAACGCCTATTACAATGAATGTACAAGAGAAGGAGATAGAAAAAAAGGGTAAACCGAAAATATCGGATACAAAGGAACAGAAAAGAACAATTATAATTGATGTGAAAGGAGCGGTTAGTAAAGAAGGGGTATATGAAATGAAGGAAGGAGATCGCGTAAAGGATGCGGTTCAAAAGGCTGGTGGTTTTTTATCAGAAGTAGATATGAAAAAAGTAAATTTAGCACAAATTGTACAAGATCAAATGCTTCTTTATATACCGAGTAAAAATGAGTCAGAACAAGGGGTGCTTACTTCTTCTAAGGAAGATGGCAAGATTCGAATAAATACAGCGGCGAAAGAACAACTAGAAAAAATTACAGGGATTGGCTCTCGAAAGGCAGAAAGTATTTTGAAATATCGAGAAGAACATGGTCCGTTTCAGAAAATAGAAGATTTATTAGAGATTGATGGGATTGGTGCGAAGTCTCTTGAAAAGATAAAAGGTCAAATTATTATTCCGTAAAAGATTGACGAAGTTTTTCTTCTTTCGCTACACTACAAGTAGACAAAAAAGTAGGTGAAAAATATGGAACGAATTTCATGGGATCAATATTTTATGACGCAAAGCCATCTACTATCTTTGCGTAGTACATGTACAAGGCTTGCGGTAGGAGCGACAATCGTTCGCGATAAACGAATTATTGCTGGTGGGTATAATGGTTCAATTAAAGGTGGCGTACATTGTATAGATGATGGTTGTTACGTAATCGATAATCATTGTGTTCGGACAATTCATGCCGAAATGAATGCTTTATTACAATGTGCCAAGTTTGGTGCGAAAACAGAGGAAGCAGAAATTTACGTTACGCATTTCCCTTGTTTACAATGTTGTAAGGCAATTATTCAAAGTGGTATTACAGCGGTTTATTATGCACAGGATTATAAAAATCATCCATACGCCATAGAGTTATTTGAACAAGCGAACGTAACAGTGAAGCACGTTCCGCTAGAATATGATATTGCTGCATTAGAGGAGCAAAAACGTTATACAGAGTTGAAAGAATTATTTGCGTCTTTAGAAAAAGATAATTTATCAATGGAAGAATTACAGCATGTATTCACGAAAGCAAAAATGATGCTATAAGGAGTGAGTATAAGTTGCAGGAACAATGGGGGTATGTTGCAATCTCGTTTATAATAGGGGTTGCAATTGCCTTTTCATCGTCACTTTTATTGATAGTTTTTTGCCTCTTTTTAAATGTTTTCTTCTGTTTATATCGCACTTCGCGTAAAACCTTCATTTTTTGTATTGTAGCGTACTTTAGTAGCGCTATATACACTTCCTATGTTCAAGCGTGGAATAAGCCTCTAGGGGAGTCCTATGGAGTTACAAGAGGGGTTATACAAAATACACCGCTTGTTAATGGGGATCGCCTATCTTTTCAATTTGAAGATCAGAATAAAAATATAGTGCAGTTAAGTTATAGAATCAAATCAGTCTTGGAAAAGAAAAAAATGCAACAATTATACGCAGGGATATCATGTGTATTCGAGGGTGAGAGGAAAGAACCGGAAACAGCTCGGAATTTTCATGGTTTTAATTACCGTGATTATTTATACAAACAACATATTCATTTTACATTTGAGGCTACATATATTTCTGAATGCTATAAAACATCACTGTCGCTCACGCAATGGATTCTTCTTTTGAGGCAACAAGCAATCTCGAAAGTTACAGAAATGTTTCCAGAGCAATCAGGTGCTTTTATGAATGCATTAATATTTGGTGATAGACAACAAATGACGTTTGAAGTGGAAGAGCAATATCAACAATTTGGTCTTGTACATTTGTTAGCAATTTCAGGTTCGCACATTGTATTGTTAATGGTGATAGTATATTTTATTTTGCTAAGAAGCGGTGTGACAAGGGAGGTAGCAACAATTTGCCTTATCGTTTGTATTCCTTTGTATATGGTTTTAGCAGGGGCGTCACCCTCTGTTATAAGAGCTTCTATAACAGGAGTTTTGATGTTGATTGCTTTTATGTGCTCGATTCGTTTGTCTAGTTTAGATGCTTTAAGTGTAACAGCTATATGCATGCTTATATATGACCCTTATCTTGTTTTTAATATTGGATTTCAGTTTTCTTTTGTAGGTAGCTTCGCTTTACTTTTGTCTGCTCCGTTATTGTTAGGAAGTAGCAACGGAGTAATCCGGAATTCTATTTATATTTCTATCATTTCACAGCTCGTTAGTACTCCGATTTTGTTATATCACTTTGGTTATTTTTCTCCATATAGCATTCTCCTCAATCTCTTATACGTTCCGTTTTTATCTATCATTGTATTACCATGTAGCATTATTATTTTACTGTGTATGCCAATTGTCCCGTTTCTCGCAAAAGGATTTGCCGATGTATTATCAATAGGCTTGAGTATGTCTAATGATTTTCTAAGTTATTGTGAAAGTTTACCATTTACCCAGCTTATCTTCGGGGAAACGCCCTTCAATCTTGTAGCTGTATATTGCGCGAGTATTGTCAGCATATTGATGGTTTGGGAACGGAGAGCGCCGAAAAAAATAGTTTGTATAGTTGCGAGTGTATTTCTTTTTATTAGCACATGTCATTATATATATCCATATTTTAGAGGAAGCGGAAGTGTAACATTTATTGATGTTGGACAAGGTGATGCAATATTAATTCGCCTTCCGTATGATAAAGGGATTTATCTTATTGATACAGGTGGAACGCTTCGTGTGAATAAGGAAGAATGGCAACAAAAAAAGCATGAATTTTCTGTTGGAAATGATGTTTTAATACCCTTTTTACAAAAAGAAGGTATTAAAACAATTGATAAATTAATCGTAACGCATGGAGATGCAGATCATATAGGTGCTGCGCAAGAATTATTATCATATATACCTGTAAAAGAAGTGGTATTTGGCCGAAAGGGAAAAGATGCAGTATTAGAAAAAGTAGTCAAGAAACAGGCATTAGAAAAGGAAATGAAAATAACTGAAGTGGGGGAAGGGGAGAGTTGGAGTGTAAATGAAGCGGAATTTTTTGTTTTAGCTCCAAAAGGAAAAGAAAAAAGTAAAAATAACGCTTCAATTGTAATATGGGCAAAATTTGGAGGGTTGAAGTGGCTATTTACAGGCGATTTGGAAGAAGAAGGGGAAAAGATTTTAGTAGAGGCATATCCAGATTTACAAGTAGATGTTTTAAAAGTTGCTCATCATGGGAGTGATACGTCATCTATAGAGCCTTTTTTGAACGTCATACAGCCTCGTGTAGCGATTATATCTGTTGGTAAGCAGAATAGGTATGGACACCCGCATAAAGAAGTGATAGAGCGTTTTGAGAAGATGGGGAGTGCGATATGGCGCACGGACAAGCAAGGTGCTATTTCCTATGTTTTTAAAGGGAAAAATGGAACCTTTAAAAGTAAAATCACATATGATAAAACACATAATAGATGAAAAAGAGAAGACTGCCATGAAGTGGCAGTCTTTAAGAACCGATAAATTTAATAACAGTTGCAATGATGAAAAGTGTTGCGAAAAAACCAAATGAGACGATAAATCCTACCCCTGAATCAATAGCGTCATTGCGTTTACTTTGAACGTTTTGTTCAAAATCATTCATTTAGAATCCCTCCCCAACATTCCACTTTAGTATAAAATATTGTCAGAAAAAAATCTACAATTTCCATATGAAGAGAAAACGAGCTTTTTTGTTACTTGTAAATCATGAAGTAATGTGAGTTTTTCGTTTCCAAGCATGTTAACAGTTGGCACTTATACTCAAATTTTTATTGCGAATAATAAAGGGAAGGTGATTACCGCACACCAATAAGAAACCCGGGGCTTATTGCGTGGCGTTTAATATAAATAAAGGGACGGGTTATAAAGCCTGTTCCTTTGTACTTGTAAAACAAAAGCTAGGGCATTAGTATAAATATATATTGCCAAGTTAGGGAGTAGGAAAAAGTATGAGTGATATACATAAAAAAATTAAAAAGAAACAGTTTGCTCCGTTATATTTAATATATGGAACGGAAGCTTTTTTTATAAATGAAACGATAAAGCTTATTACGACAGAAGCACTTGAAGAAGAAGATCGAGAGTTTAATGTTGTGACATACGATTTAGAAGAAGCGTATTTAGAAGATGTGGTTGAGGATGCGCGTACGCTTCCTTTCTTCGGAGAACGGAAAGTACTGTTAATAAAATCACCGCTATTTTTGACTTCGCAAAAAGAAAAGTTAGAGCAAAATATAAAAATTTTAGAAGAATACATTGGTGAACCTTCTCCATTTTCTATTCTTGTTTTTGTTGCGCCTTACGAAAAACTTGATGAGCGAAAAAAAATTACAAAACTATTAAAGAAAACAGCAGATGTAGTAGAAGCGAATGCAATGCAAGTACAGGATGTTCAGAAGTGGATTGTTGCTCGTGCAGATGAAGTGCATGTGCATATTGATAACGCGGCTGTTAGTTTGTTGCTAGAGCTTGTGGGAAGTAATGTAACGATGTTGGCGAAGGAAATGGACAAGTTAACGTTATACGTTGGTATGGGCGGAGAGATTACGACGAAACTTGTTGCAGAGCTTGTGCCAAAATCAGTTGAGCAAAATGTATTTGCTTTGACAGAAAAAGTGGTGAAAAAAGATATTGCAGGTGCAATGCAAATTTTGGATGGATTATTTACGCAGCAGGAAGAGCCGATTAAATTGCTTGCGTTATTAGTGAGTCAATTCCGCTTGTTGTATCAAGTGAAAGAGCTACAGCAACGTGGTTATGGACAAAATCAAATTGCGTCTCATATTGGTGTACATCCGTATCGTGTAAAGTTAGCAATGAATCAAACGAAGTTTTTCTCTTTTGAAGAATTAAAAAAAGTGATTATAGAATTAGCGGAAGCTGATTATAGTATGAAGACGGGAAAGATGGATAAGAAGCTTGTGCTCGAATTTTTCTTAATGCGATTAAATCATATGTGATGACACAAAAAAGTTCATGCACTTAGTGCATGAACTTTTTTGTATATAAAAAAACGATCCAAATGGATCGTTTTTTAAACGCCTTACGCGTTTACTTGTTTCGCTAAGCGAGATTTTTGACGAGCTGCAGCGTTTTGGTGGATAAGACCTTTACGAGCTGCTTTGTCAAGTTTTTTAGAAGCAGTTTTGAAAGCTTCTTTAGCATTTTCAAGATCGTTATTAGTAACTAAAGCTTCTACAGTTTTAACAGCAGAACGCATGTCAGACTTGATAGAAGCGTTATGTGCACGACGCTCTTCGCTAAGTTTAGCGCGTTTGATAGCAGATTTGATGTTTGCCATACTTTTCACCTCCCTGGTGCAATCGAATGACTCGATTCTTACATAGAACAAGTGATATTCTATCAAACGGTGAAGAGAATTGCAATAGTATATCCATGAAATTTCACGTAAAGGAAAGAATGACCTTATATAACTTTGGGAAATCTAACGATATTTACTATGAATTACGGAGGAGATACGATGAAAGAACCATTAGATTTAAGTAAATATAGCATTAGAACTGACCTTGCTGTAGAAGCTCATCAAATGTTGCAAGAAAGCCAAGAAGAACAAAAAGGGATACAGGGAGTTATTGTAAAAGAGAGAGAAGAAGAAGGTACTATAATTACAAAAGTAACGATTGATGAAGCTGCCTCTGAAGCGATGGGGAAAAAACCTGGAAATTATTTAACACTTGAAGTACAAGGGATACGTCAGCAAGATACAGAACTTCAACAAAAAGTGGAGCGTATTTTTGCAAAAGAATTTTCTTGTTTCTTAGAAGAGGTTGGAGTTACAAAAGAAGCAAGCTGTTTAATTGTAGGTCTTGGGAATTGGAATGTAACACCAGATGCTCTTGGACCGATAGTTGTAGAAAATGTATTAGTAACGAGACATTTGTTTCAATTGCAGCCTGAAAGTGTAGAAGAAGGATTTAGGCCTGTTAGTGCAATTCGGCCGGGGGTAATGGGGATTACAGGAATCGAAACGAGCGATGTTATTTATGGAATTATTGAGAAGACGAACCCGGACTTTGTAATTGCAATTGATGCATTAGCTGCCCGTTCTATTGAACGAGTAAATAGCACGATACAAATTTCTGATACTGGAATCCATCCTGGATCGGGGGTTGGGAATAAACGTAAAGAACTAAGTAAAGACACATTAGGTATCCCTGTTATCGCAATTGGTGTTCCGACTGTGGTCGATGCTGTTTCGATTACAAGTGATACGATTGATTTTATTTTGAAACATTTTGGTCGAGAGATGAAAGAAGGAAATAAACCTTCACGATCTTTGTTACCAGCGGGATTTTCATTTGGAGAAAAGAAAAAATTAACAGAAGAAGATATGCCGGATGAAAAGAGCAGAAATATGTTTTTAGGTGCTGTTGGTACATTGGAAGAAGAAGAAAAAAGAAGGCTGATTTATGAAGTGCTATCTCCTCTTGGTCATAATTTAATGGTAACCCCAAAAGAAGTAGATACTTTTATTGAGGATATGGCGAATGTAATAGCGAGTGGTTTAAATGCAGCGCTACATCATCAAATTGATCAAGATAATACGGGAGCATATACACATTGAGGGGAACAGATGATTATGGTTTGAGTCGCTTTGCGCTTTTGTGTATATGTAGTGTAGCTTTATGTTTACTTATGATGATAGCAGGAGTGGCACTTGCTAATCATGGTTTGAAAAGTATGAAAGGCTATCAGCAATTGTCATATGAACAAATAGCTCATATGACAGGGACAGAAAGTACAGGTGCTGAATCAGAAATTTTGGATAGCTCGTTTTCGGCCTCAGAAAAACAACAGCAATTAGAACGTTTAAGAAGTTTTAATGTTGTAGAAGGAATTGGGATGGCGGTAGCAAGTGTAGCTTATGAAATGACGAAGTTCGGGACAGATATAGTTGTTGGGAAAATAAAAGGAATTTTTAGCTAAGAGTAACATGGGAGGCGGTTGTTTTACTGATTTGTAAGACAGCCGTTTTAAAATTTGAAAAGGGTTTGTCTCTTATGGTTTATTCGCATAAGATATAGATAGAATGATTTGTATCGTAAGCAGCACGAGTTTTCATTGAATCTTTGTTGCTCTATTGATATAATCAGTGCTAGTGTATATTGGCGAGACTATTAGGAGTTGAGAACATAGATGAATAAAGAAGAAAGAGCAAAAAGACAGTCCAAAATTCGTAATTTCTCTATTATTGCTCATATTGACCACGGAAAATCAACGTTAGCAGACCGTATTTTAGAGAAAACAAACGCGTTAACACAACGCGAAATGAAAGCTCAGTTGCTTGACTCTATGGATTTAGAGCGTGAGCGTGGTATTACAATCAAATTAAACGCAGTACAATTAAACTATAAAGCAAAAGATGGTGAAGAGTATATTCTTCATTTAATTGATACACCAGGACATGTCGACTTTACGTACGAAGTATCTCGTAGTTTAGCGGCTTGTGAAGGCGCGATTCTTGTAGTAGATGCAGCGCAAGGTATTGAAGCGCAAACGTTAGCAAACGTATACTTAGCGCTTGATAACAATTTAGAAATTTTACCAGTTATTAATAAAATCGACTTACCAAGTGCGGATCCAGAACGTGTACGTCAAGAGGTAGAAGATGTAATTGGTTTAGATGCATCAGAAGCGGTACTTGCTTCTGCGAAAGCTGGAATTGGTATTGAAGAAATTTTAGAACAAATTGTTGAAAAAGTACCAGCTCCTTCGGGTGATTCAGAAGAGCCATTACAATGTATGATTTTCGACTCTTTATATGATCCGTACCGCGGTGTAATTGCTTATATCCGTGTTGTAAATGGAACAGTAAAAGTTGGCGATAAAGTACGTATGATGGCAACGGGTAAAGAATTTGAAGTAACAGAAGTAGGTGTATTTACACCGAAAACTACGCAACGTGACGAGTTAACAGTAGGTGATGTAGGTTTCTTAGCAGCATCGATTAAAAATGTTGGTGACACACGTGTTGGTGATACGATTACACATGCGAAACGTCCAGCTGCAGAGCCGTTAGCAGGTTACCGTAAGTTAAATCCGATGGTATTCTGTGGTCTGTATCCAATTGACTCTGCTCGTTATAACGATTTACGTGATGCATTAGAAAAATTAGAGTTAAACGATTCTGCTCTTGAGTTTGAACCAGAAACATCTCAAGCGCTAGGATTTGGTTTCCGTTGTGGTTTCTTAGGGCTTCTTCACATGGAAATCATTCAAGAACGTATTGAACGTGAATTTAAGATTGACTTAATTACAACAGCGCCAAGCGTTATTTATAAAGTTTATTTAACTAACGGTGAAGATGTTATTGTTGATAACCCATCTAATATGCCAGATCCACAGTCTATCGATCGTGTAGAAGAGCCGTTTGTGAAGGCTTCAATTATGGTTCCGAATGACTATGTTGGAGCTGTAATGGAGATTTGCCAAGGTAAACGTGGAACGTTTATTGATATGCAATATTTAGATGAAACGCGTGTTACATTAACATATGAAATCCCGTTATCAGAAATCGTATATGACTTCTTCGATCAATTGAAATCAAATACGAAAGGGTATGCATCATTTGACTACGAGTTAATTGGCTATAAACCATCTAAACTTGTGAAAATGGATATTCTTTTAAATAATGAACAAGTGGATGCTTTATCATTTATCGTACACCGTGATTCAGCGTATGACCGTGGTAAAGTAATCGTAGAGAAATTAAAAGAATTAATTCCGAGACAACAATTTGAAGTGCCAATTCAGGCGACTATCGGAAATAAAGTTGTAGCACGTTCTACAATTAAAGCGATGCGTAAAAACGTACTTGCAAAATGTTACGGCGGTGACATTTCTCGTAAGCGTAAACTTCTTGATAAGCAAAAAGAAGGTAAAAAACGTATGAAGTCTGTTGGTTCTGTAGAAGTACCGCAAGAGGCATTTATGGCTGTACTGAAAATGGATGACAACTAATATTTGAAATAAAAAAGAAGTCGTTTGTGCGGCTTCTTTTTTCTGTATAATTACTTTTTAGACATCTGAGCAGCTCTCATTTACAATAATGAGAGAGCTTTTTAGTTCATATAGAGTTAGGAGATTGTTAATGTCCGAAAATATTCGAAAAGATATTCAAGATAAAATACAAAATGGTAATTTTAATTGTGAAAAGGAATTGACGCTTTCTATTATTAGTGGAAAGTGGAAAGTTGTGATACTGTGGCATCTTGGTGTGGAAGGACCACATCGTTTCAGTGAATTACAACGGTTATTCCCAAGCATTTCTCATAAAGTTTTGTCGAACCAATTAAAAGAGTTAATGGAAGATGGAATTGTTGATCGGACAGTATATCCCGAAATTCCTCCTCGCGTTGAGTATTATATGACGGAACTAGGCATGTCACTTTTACCGATCGTTGAAATGATGTATGATTGGGGAAAAATGCGAATGGAACAAATTCGTAATACGTTAGAGAAGTAGAGAACCCTCCGGAGTGCGGAGGTTTTCTTTTTAGAAAGGTAGGAGTTATATTTGGTACAAGCTGCATATATTCATATTCCGTTTTGTCAGCACATTTGTCACTATTGTGATTTTAATAAAGTGTTTATTGAACGCCAACCGGTTGATCAATATTTAGATTATTTAGAGAAGGAAATAATAAATACGGTTCAAAAAGTTCCGTTTGATAGTATAAAAACGATTTTTGTGGGCGGGGGAACTCCGACAGCGTTAAATATGGAACAGACAAAAAAATTACTCGAGATTATTAATCGTCATTTGCGTCCGTTCGCCCCAAATTGTGAATTAACATTTGAAGCGAATCCAGGAGATCTGCCGAAAGAGAAGTTGAATGTACTGCTAGAAGGTGGAGTGAATCGAATTAGTTTTGGTGTGCAAACGTTCCGTGATGAACTGCTTGAGAAAATCGGGCGCAAGCATACGAGGGAAGATGCATTCCTCGCGATTCGAGAAGCACAGGAAGTAGGATTTAAAAATATTAATGTAGATATTATTTATGCTTTGCCAGGACAGACGATAGAAGATGTAAAAGAAACATTAGATATTGCTTTTACGCTTGGTGTACAACATTTCTCTGCATATTCATTAATTGTGGAACCTAAAACAGTGTTTTATAACTTAATGAACAAAGGGAAATTGCGTCTTCCGGGTGAAGACCATGAAGCGAAAATGTATGAAATAGTAATGGATGAAATGGAGAAACACGGTTATAACCAGTATGAAATTAGTAATTTCTCAAAAGGTGACAATAAAAGTAGACATAATCTCACATACTGGAATAATGAAGAGTATTATGGATTTGGAGCTGGAGCTCATAGTTATGTGAACGGGGAACGTATTCAAAATGTAGGTCCGCTGAAGCAATATTTTAATAAAATTGATGAAACAGGATTTCCGTATTTAGATGTTCACAAAGTGACGGAGAAAGAAAGAATGGAAGAAGAGTTGTTCTTAGGGCTTCGAAAAACAAAAGGTGTTTCTAAAACGGCGTTCCGCAATAAATTTAATGTAGAGATGGATCAAGTTTTCGCGAAGCAGTTACAAAGCAACCAAGAGCAGGGATTGCTTGAAGAGGAAGATGGACATGTGCGTTTAACGCGAAAAGGAAAATTATTAGGGAATGAAGTATTCCAATCATTTTTGATTGACTAATTAAATGTTCCATAGGCGTGAAAAAGTTTCATTATTTCGTGACGTTTCCGTTGACAATTGAATGTCAATTTTGGTAAGTTATTAATAGATTTAGCACTCAAAGACAAAGAGTGCTAACAGAGGTGATGATGAGATGCTTACGGAACGTCAGCTCTTAATTTTACAAACAATTATTGATGACTTTATTGGATCAGCGCAGCCCGTTGGGTCTAGAACGTTGGCTAAAAAAGATGAAATTACATTTAGTTCAGCTACTATTCGAAATGAAATGGCGGACTTAGAAGAATTAGGTTTTATTGAAAAAACGCACAGTTCTTCTGGACGTGTTCCTTCTGAGAAAGGCTACCGATTTTATGTAGACCATCTTTTAGCACCGCAAAACTTACCGAACGCTGAAATTGTACAAATTAAAGATTTATTTGCTGAAAGAATTTTTGAAGCGGAAAAAATTGCACAACAATCTGCTCAAATTTTATCAGAACTTACGAATTATACGGCCATTGTTCTTGGACCGAAGTTAAGTACAAATAAACTTAAAAATGTACAAATTGTGCCGCTTGATCGTCAAACTGCTGTCGCTATTATTGTAACCGATACAGGGCATGTACAAAGTAAAACGATTACCGTTCCGGAATCTGTTGATTTATCAGATTTAGAAAAAATGGTTAATATTTTAAATGAAAAGCTATCTGGCGTACCGATGGAAGAACTTCATAATAAAATCTTTAAGGAGATTGTTACAGTTTTACGTGGGTATGTTCATAATTACGATAGTGCAATAAAAATGTTGGATGGTACATTTCAAGTTCCGTTATCGGAAAAGATATACTTTGGAGGAAAAGCAAATATGCTTTCGCAGCCAGAGTTCCATGACATTCAAAAGGTTAGATCTTTACTTACCATGATTGATAATGAAGCCGAATTTTATGACATTTTGCGTCATAAACAAGTCGGGATTCAAGTGAAAATTGGTAGGGAAAACTCTTCGACGGCTATGGAGGATTGTAGTTTAATTTCTGCAACATATTCAATCGGCGAAGAGCAACTTGGAACAATTGCTATTTTAGGTCCTACGAGAATGCAATATTCTCGTGTAATTAGTTTGTTACAGTTATTTACGAGACAATTTACTGATGGACTTAAAAAGTAAATGAGAGTAATACATTCGCTCAAGTGATGAAATTTTCATTGCTGTGTGTAATATATAATGCTTAGGTAATCATGCTATGCATGATACCTAATACCTTTTAAGGAGGTGAATATTGTGGAAGAGCGTAACGAACAAGTGGTAGAAGAAGTAAAAGAAGCGCAAGTTGAAGAAGCTGTCACACCAGAAAACAGTGAAGAAACTGTAGAAGAAAAAAGTGAGGCTGCTCTTTTACAAGAAAAAGTAGATGAGCTACAAGCGAAACTAACGGAAACGGAAGGTCGCACATTACGTCTACAAGCTGATTTTGAAAATTATAAGCGCCGTGTCCAAATGGATAAACAGGCTGCTGAAAAATATAGAGCACAAAGTCTAGTTTCAGACATCTTGCCAGCTCTTGATAATTTTGAAAGAGCAATGCAAGTGGAAGCGACTGATGAGCAAACGAAATCCTTGTTACAAGGTATGGAAATGGTGCATCGTCAATTGTTAGAAGCGCTGACTAAAGAAGGTGTGGAAGTGATTGAAGCTGTTGGTAAACAGTTTGATCCTAATGAACACCAAGCTATTATGCAAGTGGAAGATAGTGAATTTGAATCAAACGCGGTTGTGGAAGAATTCCAAAAAGGTTATAAACTAAAAGACCGTGTGATTCGCCCATCAATGGTAAAAGTAAATCAATAATTTACATAAAACTAGGAGGATTCGCCATGAGTAAAATTATCGGTATTGACTTAGGTACAACAAACTCTTGTGTAGCTGTTATGGAAGGTGGAGAACCAAAGGTTATCCCAAATCCAGAAGGAAACCGTACAACACCTTCTGTTGTAGCTTTCAAAAATGAAGAACGTCAAGTTGGGGAAGTTGCAAAGCGCCAAGCAATTACAAACCCAAATACAATCATGTCTGTTAAACGTCATATGGGTACAGACTACAAAGTAGAAGTTGAAGGTAAAGATTATACACCTCAAGAAATTTCTGCAATCATTTTACAAAACTTAAAAGCTTCTGCTGAAGCATACTTAGGTGAAACAGTAACGAAAGCTGTTATTACAGTACCTGCATACTTCAACGATGCAGAGCGTCAAGCAACGAAAGATGCTGGTCGTATTGCTGGTTTAGAAGTTGAGCGTATTATTAACGAGCCAACAGCAGCAGCACTTGCTTACGGTTTAGAAAAACAAGACGAAGAACAAAAAATCTTAGTATATGACTTAGGTGGCGGTACATTTGACGTATCTATCCTTGAGTTAGCAGACGGCACATTCGAAGTTATTTCAACTGCTGGTGACAACCGTCTTGGTGGCGATGACTTTGACCAAGTTATCATCGATCACTTAGTAGCTGAGTTCAAAAAAGAAAATAACATTGATTTAAGCCAAGATAAAATGGCGCTTCAACGCTTGAAAGATGCAGCTGAAAAAGCGAAAAAAGATCTTTCTGGTGTAACACAAACTCAAATTTCATTACCATTCATTAGTGCTGGAGCTGCTGGTCCATTACACTTAGAATTAACGTTAACAAGAGCGAAATTCGAAGAGCTTTCAGCAGGTCTTGTTGAAAGAACATTAGAGCCAACTCGTCGTGCATTAAAAGACGCTGGTTTTGCTCCAAGCGAATTAGATAAAGTTATTCTTGTTGGTGGATCTACTCGTATCCCAGCTGTACAAGAAGCTATTAAACGTGAAACTGGTAAAGAGCCATATAAAGGTGTAAACCCTGATGAAGTTGTAGCATTAGGTGCTGCAGTTCAAGGTGGCGTACTTACTGGTGATGTAGAAGGCGTTCTATTATTAGACGTAACTCCACTTTCTTTAGGTATTGAAACTATGGGTGGCGTGTTCACGAAATTAATCGAGCGTAACACTACAATTCCAACAAGTAAGTCACAAGTATTCTCGACAGCTGCTGATAATCAACCAGCAGTAGACATTCACGTATTACAAGGTGAGCGTCCAATGTCGGCTGACAACAAAACGTTAGGTCGTTTCCAATTAACTGACCTTCCACCAGCACCACGTGGTATTCCACAAATCGAAGTAACATTCGATATTGATGCGAACGGTATCGTTAACGTACGTGCGAAAGACTTAGGAACAAGCAAAGAGCAAGCTATTACAATCCAATCTTCTTCAGGTCTTTCTGATGAAGAAGTAGAACGTATGGTACAAGAAGCGGAAGCAAATGCTGACGCTGACCAAAAACGTAAGGAAGAAGTTGAACTTCGTAACGAAGCTGACCAACTTGTATTCCAAACAGACAAAGTTGTAAAAGATTTAGAAGGTAAAGTAGATGCAGCTGAAGTTGCAAAAGCAACAGAAGCGAAAGAAGCATTACAAGCTGCAATTGAGAAAAACGAGCTTGAAGAAATTCGTGCGAAAAAAGATGCTTTACAAGAAATCGTACAACAATTAACTGTTAAATTATACGAGCAGGCTCAAGCAGCTGCTGGTCAAGCAGAAGGTGCGCAAGGTGCACAAGACGCTGGCGCAAAGAAAGACAATGTAGTTGACGCTGAGTTTGAAGAAGTAAAAGAAGACAAGTAATTCAATTGTAAACATAATAAGTAAGATGACAAAAAGTCAAAGTCAAGCGTGCCTTGACTTTGGCTTTTTTCACGAATGAGAAGCGATGTGTGAGGATCTTAAGTTTTTCGCTTTGCATACTGTAAGTGAGGAAACTTTGTTGCAAAGCACTTTCTTTCGGTGTTAAAATTACGTTTATGTGAAAGATTCGGGGGTTGTAAATTTATGAGTAAACGAGACTATTATGAGGTCCTTGGACTTAGCAAGGGCGCTTCAACAGATGAAATTAAAAAAGCGTATCGTCGTTTGGCTAAAAAATACCATCCAGACGTAAGCAAAGAAGAAAATGCAATTGAAAAGTTTAAAGAAGTACAAGAAGCATACGAAGTGTTAAGTGATGATCAAAAGCGTGCACAGTACGATCAATTTGGTCATGCTGGTGCAAATCAAGGATTCGGTGGATTTGGCGGCGGAGGAGACTTCGGCGGTGGCTTCGGTTTTGAAGATATATTTAGTTCTTTCTTTGGCGGTGGCGGCGGCAGACGTCGTGATCCAAATGCTCCGCGCCAAGGTGCTGACTTACAATATCAAGTCACTTTAGATTTTGAAGAAGCTATTTTTGGTAAGGAATTAAATGTGGAAATTCCAGTAGAAGATCCATGTGATACTTGTAAAGGTAGTGGAGCAAAACCAGGAACTTCAAAAGAAACATGTAAACATTGTTCAGGCTCTGGTCAAGTGAGTGTAGAACAAAACACACCGTTTGGTCGTATCGTAAATCGTCAAGCTTGTGGTCATTGTTCAGGAACTGGACAAATTATTAAAGAAAAATGTACGACATGTCACGGTTCAGGTAAAGTTCGTAAACGTAAAAAAATCAATGTTAAAATTCCAGCGGGTATCGATAATGGTCAACAAATTCGTGTGTCTGGAAAAGGTGAAGCCGGCGTAAATGGCGGACCAGCAGGAGACTTATATGTTGTCGTTCATGTAAGAAATCATGAATTCTTCGAGCGTGAAGGAGATCACATTATTTGCGAAATGCCATTAACATTTGCGCAAATGGCGCTTGGTGATGAAGTGGAAGTTCCTACTGTTCATGGTAAAGTGAAGCTGAAAATTCCAGCAGGAACACAAACTGGAACAGAATTCCGCTTAAAAGGAAAAGGTGCTCCGAACGTACGTGGATACGGCCAAGGAGATCAATATGTAGTCGTTCGTGTTGTTGTACCGACGAAATTGACTTCGCAGCAAAAAGATTTATTACGTGAATTTGCAGGACAAGAAGAGCAGGATGATAGTTTATTCGGAAAGCTTAAACGTGCTTTCAAAGGGGAATAATGGAAATAAAAAATGGAGTTGGTAAATTGTGAAATGGTCAGAAATTAGTATTCATACAACAGAAGAAGCAGTAGAAGCTGTCTCTCATATTTTACATGAAGCTGGTGCTAGTGGAGTTGCGATTGAGGATCCAGCGGAGTTAACGAAAGAGCGCGAGCAACAATATGGTGAAATTTATGCATTGAACCCAGATGAATATCCGGCGGAAGGTGTATTAATAAAAGCGTATTTCCCGCAAACGGATTCTTTACATGAAACGATTGCAGGTGTAAAATCATCTATTGATGTGCTTCCATCTTACGACATCGAAATTGGTACTGGAAATATTACCGTTAACGAAGTCAATGAAGAAGATTGGGCTACTGCTTGGAAAAAATATTACCATCCAGTACAAATTTCTGATACATTCACAATCGTACCGACTTGGGAAGAATATACACCATCTTCTCCTGATGAAAAAATCATTGAATTAGACCCGGGTATGGCGTTTGGTACAGGAACTCATCCAACAACAACGATGTGTATCCGTGCTTTAGAAAAAACAGTACAGCCAGGTGACACTATTATTGATGTAGGAACAGGTTCTGGTGTACTTAGTATTGCGGCTGCAAAATTAGGTGCGTCTTCTGTTCAAGCATATGATTTAGATCCGGTTGCGGTTGAAAGTGCAGAAATGAATGTACGTTTAAATAAAACAGATGATATCGTGTCTGTTGGACAAAATAGTCTTTTAGAAGGCATTGAAGGTCCTGTTGATTTAATCGTAGCTAACTTATTAGCAGAAATTATTCTATTATTCCCTGAAGATGCAGCAAGAGTTGTGAAGTCAGGTGGATTATTTATTACATCGGGCATTATTGCTGCGAAGGAAAAAGTAATTTCTGAGGCGTTAGAACAAGCTGGATTTACAATTGAAGAAGTGTTACGAATGGAAGATTGGGTAGCAATTATTGCACGAAATGCGTAATATAGATTTTAGTCTATAATGAAAAGGGGAGTCTCTCACTATAAGGTGAGAGACTTGCCGTTTGTTATATGAAAAATGATAACGTTTCGTTCCTTTCGTAAGTGTTGACTTACGAAAGGAACGAAACTCTACTAAGGTGATTATATGCAACGTTATTTTGTAGAAGAGAAATATGTAAATGAGACAAGTATTCGCATTGTAGGTGATGACGTACATCATATCGCAAGAGTGATGCGTATGTCAGCTGGTGATCATATTTATTGCTGTGTAAACGGAAAAACAGCAGTATGTTCAATTGATGAAATTACCAGTGAATTTATTAATACGGCTATTGTAGAATGGGTAGAGGCGTCAAGTGAACTTCCTGTTTTCGTGACGATTGCAAGTGGACTGCCAAAAGGAGACAAGCTAGAGTTAATTTTTCAAAAAGGAACTGAGCTTGGGGCAGCTGCATTCTTACCATTTCAAGCATCTCGCTCTATCGTAAAATGGGATGCGAAAAAAGCTGATAAAAAAGTTGAGCGTTTAAGAAAAATTGTGAAAGAAGCTGCGGAACAATCACATAGAAGTGAAATTCCAGAAGTACATGCTCCGGCATCATTTAAGCAATTGCTTTCAATGAGTGGTGAGTATGATGTTTGTCTTGTTGCTTACGAAGAGGAAGCAAAACAAGGTGAGAAATCTAATTTTGCGAAAGCTTTAACGACAATGAAACCAGGTCAAAAGCTATTGATTGTATTTGGCCCAGAAGGCGGTTTAGCTGAGGAAGAGATTACAGCGCTTCGTGAACATAAATTTGTACCATGTAGTTTAGGACCAAGAATTTTAAGAACAGAAACGGCGCCGTTATACGCGTTAAGTGCTGCTTCGTATCATTTTGAATTGATGGGGTGATGATCAATGTCAACTGTTGCGTTCCATACGTTAGGTTGTAAAGTAAACCACTATGAAACAGAAGCCATTTGGCAATTGTTTAAACAAGGTGGTTATGAAAGAACAGAATATGAAAAGAAAGCTGATGTATATGTTATTAACACATGTACAGTAACGAATACTGGGGACAAAAAAAGCCGTCAAGTAATCAGACGTGCTGTGCGTCAAAATCCAGATGCAGTTATTTGCGTAACGGGATGTTATGCACAAACATCTCCAGCTGAAATTATGGCGATTCCGGGTGTAGATATTGTAGTTGGTACACAGGATCGTGAAAAGATGTTAGGTTACATCGAAGAATTCCGTAAAGAGCGTCAACCAATTAATGCTGTCCGTAATATTATGAAAACACGTGTGTATGAAGAACTTGATGTACCTTATTTCACGGATCGTACACGTGCGTCTTTAAAAATACAAGAGGGTTGCAATAACTTCTGTACATTCTGTATCATTCCTTGGGCGCGTGGTTTAATGCGTTCTCGTGATGGAAAAGAAGTTATTAAACAAGCACAACAATTAGTGGATGCAGGCTATAAAGAAATCGTATTAACGGGTATTCATACAGGTGGATACGGCGAAGACATAAAAGATTATAACTTAGCTGGATTACTTCGTGATATGGAAGCGGAAGTAGGCGGATTAAAACGTCTTCGTATTTCTTCTATTGAAGCGAGTCAAATTTCAGATGAAGTAATTGAAGTGTTAGATAAATCTGAAGTAGTTGTACGCCACTTGCATATTCCGTTGCAATCTGGTTCTAATACTGTATTAAAACGTATGCGTCGTAAATATACGATGGAGTTCTTCCAAGAGCGTTTAGATCGTTTGAAAGAAGCGTTACCAGGCCTTGCGATTACATCTGACGTAATCGTTGGTTTCCCAGGTGAAACAGAAGAAGAATTCATGGAAACATACAATTTCATTAAAGAGAACCGCTTCTCTGAGTTACATGTGTTCCCTTACTCAAAACGTACAGGAACACCTGCAGCACGCATGGAAGATCAAGTTCCTGAAGATGTGAAGAATGATCGTGTTCATCGTTTAATTGAGCTATCTAATCAATTAGCGAAAGAATATGCATCAGCGTTTGAAGGTGAAGTGCTTGAAATCATTCCAGAAGAGCAATTTAAAGACGGCGACCGTGAAGGGTTATATGTAGGGTATACAGATAACTACTTGAAAATTGTATTTGAAGGATCAGAAGAATTAATTGGTAAGCTAGTGAAAGTGAAAATTACGAAAGCTGGTTATCCATATAACGAAGCGCAATTTGTTCGTGTTCTTGAAGATGATGTAAAAAAAGAATCAGCTAGCGCATAAAAAGAGCGTGCAACCGGAAACGGTTTGCATGCTTTCTTTATTTGAAGCGGTTAAGTACTATAAGGTGGGGAGGCGTTTCATGCATCCCTGTATGAAAAAAGATGAAATGATAAAAATATAGTTGTCTTCATCAGTAAAGGATACTAGCTATTTGCATAACTTTTGAAAAGGAAATGCTTCTATTCTTCTTTTATTCTGCCAAATAGTTGACCTGAAGTGATAAAATGTATTATAATCGTAAAAGACATGCTGAAGAAGTGTTTCTTTTTGCATGCTGAAGTTAGTATGTAAGTGTGATGTTTCGGAGGGAGGGAAAGAGAATGTCAAAAACAGTCGTTCGTAAAAACGAGTCTTTGGAGGATGCACTTCGCCGTTTTAAAAGATCGGTTTCTAAAACTGGTACACTTGCTGAAGCAAGAAAGCGCGAGTTTTATGAAAAACCAAGTGTAAAACGTAAGAAGAAATCTGAAGCGGCAAGAAAGCGTAAATTCTAAGAGAGGGTGTAAGTTATGAGTCTTCTCGGTCGTTTAAACGATGATATGAAACAAGCGATGAAGAATAAACAAAAAGAAAAATTAACCGTTATTCGTATGGTTAAGGCTGCTTTACAAAATGAAGGTATTAAACTGCAACATACTCTTACTGAAGAAGAGGAAATAACAGTTTTAGCTCGTGAAGTAAAACAGTATAAGGACTCCCTCCTTGAATTTAAAAAAGCTGGTCGTGAAGACCTTGTTAATAAACTGCAAAGTGAAATTCAGATTTTAAGCGCATATTTGCCAGAGCAATTAACTGAAGAAGAACTAGTTGATGTAATCAAGCAAGTTATTTCTGAAGTTGGTGCGACTTCTAAAGCAGATATGGGTAAGGTGATGACTGCTGTTATGCCGAAAGTAAAAGGTAAAACAGACGGATCACTTGTGAATAAGCTGGTTATCCAGCTATTAGCGTAAAAAAACGTCTCATTTCGTATGAGACGTTTTTTTATTGTTCTTATTAAGGAGAAACGCTATATTGCTTAAAAAGGGTTTCTATAAGTGATAGAAACCCCTCTAGTTAAAGTTTCAATTTATTATTTCCTTGTATAATTCCGATTCTACACCTATTCTTACTTCCTTGACTAAAACTTCTTTCGCAAATAAAAGCTAAGTACCGAACCTTCTGAAAATCAGATTGAAGTTTTATAGCTTGCTCTTCAGCATAATCCTCAAAGGTAACGAAAGAGATTCTAACTATTTTAGATTTTGCATCAGTTGCATAAAATGGCCGGATATTACTGTCGATAATTTGTTTTATAACATTCGAAATTTCTTGACTAAAGCCAATTTACTTTCGTATTTCCTCATTTATTAATTCATTTTTTAATGAACCCTAATATTTTTTGAAATTCATATAACAACCATCTATAAAATATTCTTACTTACAACGTAACATTCAGAGTGGAGAAATTTTCTTTTTTTTTGATTTTATCCCTCATTAACGGGCAGCCCGATTGGTGAGGGGGGATTAAAGTTTCACTTTATCTCATTTGTCCAATAAATGACAACTACTTATTCTATGGTCAGTATGTCACATCCAGAACGAATTGTAACAGTTTTTTTCAAGTTTCTAACTTCTCGCTAGGCTCAATTTCTTAATGTAACTTGTACTGATATCCTGTAGGGGCGCATATTCTTGTATTAATACTTCTATTATTAAAGGTAACATCCTCTGATCCATCATTGTCCTGACAAATATGATTTCATATAGCGGCTGTTTTAATTAACATGATATGAACTCTTACAGAATATAGTTATGTTAGTGAAGTCGTTATAACACGATAGGCACTTGTGAAGAAATACATATATATGGGATGAGAGGGGGTCTTTCGAGATGAAGAAATTAGAACAAATGAAAAATTGGTTGACAAAACAAGTAGACCTACCAGTGGATGTATTAATGGATCTACCTCGGATTACTCTTGTTGGGCAAATACATATTTATATAGAAAATCATCGGGGGTTATTAGTGTTTTCAGATAAAGAAGTGCGATTACTTTTAAAACACGGTCAATTATTAATTAAAGGACAATCCTTTGTTATTAAAACGATTCTTCCAGAAGAGCTTTTGCTCGAAGGGATAATTGAGCAAGTAACATTTTTAGAAAATGAAAAAAAAGGTGATTGAAGTGAAACTTCCATTTGTGAAGTTTTTCTTCTTTATCCTGTAAAAGTTCCGTTGATAGAGACTGATTACAGTTTTACTCGGTTTCATTTTAGTACGAGCTATTTTAATGTTTCAAATAAAAAGTAGTATATCTACTTTTAGAAAGGTAGTGAAGGTGGTAAATGAAAAATAAATGGTTTATAAAGTGGCTTGGATATGTAAAAGTGCGAATTGAAGGTAGAGGAGCGGAACGGTTTGTTAATGAATGTGTACGGAGGAATTTATTAGTTTGGGATGTTAAAAAGATAGCTGATGAAACGTTAGTTTTTTGTATGTTGTTACGCGATGTGAAAAAAATAAAACCAATTTATAGAAAAAATGAATGTAAATTATATTTTATTGGACGTTATGGTTTTCCTTTTTGGAATAAGCGTTTAATTAAAAATAGTGGATTTTTAATTGGTTTTTTAATTTTCTTTTTTGGTGTGATTGCAATGTCAAATATGGTTTGGAAAATTGAAATTACAGGAGCAAAACCTGAAACGGAATATATATTGATGAAAGAATTGGATAAAATGGGTATTAAAAAAGGGAAACTACAATTTCAAATGCCGAATGTAGAAGATGTACAACGCCATTTGACAGATAATATTAATGCCATTACTTGGGCGGGACTAGAAGTAAGAGGAACGACGTATCATTTTAAAATTGTTGAAAAAAACGAACCGAAGAAAGAAAAGGAACAAAGGCCGCAAAATTTAGTAGCAAAAAAAGAAGCGATTATTACAAAGACGTTCGTAGAAGTTGGAAAGCCGGTTGTACTGAAAAATGATCATGTAGAAAAAGGGCAGATTCTCGTATCAGGAATATATGGTAATGAGGAAAGTCCGACGATTGTTTCAGCGAAAGGTATTGTGTATGGAGAAACGTGGTATACATCTAAGGTGGATGTCCCGTTAAAGACGCAATTCCAAGTGTATACTGGTAATGTATACAATGAACATTTTCTTAAATTTTGGGATACGAAAATAAAAATATGGGGATTTCAGCATGATAAGTATAAACGCTCTCGTACTGAAAGTGTAAAGCATGATGTGAAATTATTTGGTTTTACACTGCCGATTGCATATGAAAAAGATGTTGTGAGAGAAGAGGAAGAAGCGAATCGAGAATATACAGAAAAGCAAGCGCTGAAAGTAGCGAAAGAGATGGCCGAAAAAGAACTAAAGAAAAAATTGGATGAACATGCTATGATTGTAAGTGATAAGATTTTGAGTAAAGAGGTTGAGGCGGGTCAACTAAAGGTCACATTGCATTATACTGTGGTTGAAAATATTGCAGAGCCACAACCAATATCCGAATCCGATATTCAAGGAGACTGAGTAATGGCAGAACAATTAGTAGAAATGAACCAACAATTGGAAAATACTAACGAAGCAATCGCTCTTTTTGGAGTCAATGATGCACATTTAAAAGTAATTGAACGAGAACTGAATGTATCGATCGTAACTAGAGGAGAAACTGTTCATGTATCTGGGGCAGTTGAAACGGTGACACTCGTAGAAAAAATCTTACAGCAATTACTTGTTGTAATTCGTAAAAGTATATCAATTTCAGAGAGAGATGTTGCGTATGCAATTCAGCTTGCACAACAAGGGAAAATTGCTCAATTTGAAGAGTTATATGAAGAAGAAATTTTCAAGACTGCAAAAGGTAAATCCATTCGTGTAAAAACAATGGGGCAAAGACGATATATTCATGCGATGAAGAAGAATGATATTGTCTTTGGGATAGGGCCTGCAGGAACTGGAAAAACATACTTAGCTGTAGTAATGGCTGTGAGGGCTTTAAAACAAGGGTATGTAAAGAAAATTATTTTAACAAGACCTGCTGTAGAAGCTGGAGAAAATTTAGGTTTTTTACCAGGGGATTTGAAAGAGAAGGTAGATCCATACTTACGCCCATTATATGATGCCTTACATGATATTCTTGGACAAGAATATACGCAGCGTATGATGGAGCGAGGAGTAATTGAAATCGCGCCGCTTGCTTATATGAGGGGGCGTACGCTTGATGATTCATTTGTTATTTTAGATGAGGCTCAAAATACAACGGGTGCTCAAATAAAAATGTTTTTAACAAGATTAGGTTTTAGTTCTAAAATGGTTATTACAGGGGACCCTTCACAAGTAGACTTGCCAAAAGGGGTAAAATCAGGGCTATCTATAGCTGCTAATATTTTATCTGGTGTATCAGGTCTGTCATTTATTACATTAGAACAAACGGACGTTGTGAGACATCCATTGGTGCAACGTATTATTGAGGCATATGATAAAATGGAATGATCCTATTTGTCAGGATCATTTCTTTTTGTATGATAAGGTTGGCGAACGTCATATTTTTTACTATCATGAAAGATAAGGAAAATAAACTATAGGTACTAGTGTATAAAATGTTGCCTCAAAGTATCGTTTGGTAGAAGAAATGAAAGCTATAAATAGTTTCACTTTATTTCTGGAGAGGAGAAGGTATTGAAATCATGTCAAGATCTCAAGAAATTTCTAAGTGGTTTCGTAATTTACAACATTCGAAAAAACTAAGTTGGATTTCTTACGTTGTATTAGGAGCAGTGCTGTTTTTTGCGCTTATGAATAATGTAAAACCAGAGCAATTAGATGTTAATATGTATTCTATTGCGAAAAAGACAATCCATTCTCCTATAAAAATTGAAGATAAAGTTACAACGGATAAAAAGAAAAAAGAAGCCGCTACAAAAGTTGAAGATCAATATACATATAAAAGTGAGTATAAACAAAACAAAGTTGATATTGTGAATGACGTCTTTGCTAAAGTGGATGAAGTGGTGCAAGAGATTAAAGCTGTTGGACCGGATGATCAAAAAAAGATGACTGATGCTGAGAAAGTGGAGAAGTTAAAAAAGAAACTACCCGCTGACTTAACGAAAGAATTATCTGATTCAAACTTACTAAGTTTGATTAATGCAGATTCGAGCCAATTAGTATTAGCGAAAGATGCTGCGGTCACAGCGATTAATAGTATCATGACTGAGCATATTAAAATGGACGAATTGAAAGATGCGAAAGAACGATATGTAAGTGAGATGAATAGTGTTAATGTTGATAATGGTTTAAAAGAGTCAATTAAGGCGCTAGGAAGATATGCAATTTCAGCAAACTATTTTTATGACCCGATCTTAACGAAAGAGAAGAGAAAAGCAGAGGAAGATTTAGTTCCACCTGTTTATATTCTTCAAGGACAAGTTCTTGTTAGAGAAGGTGAAACAATTTCAAGTGATGTGTATAATCAGTTGAAATTAGTTGGTTTGTTAGAAAAAGGGAACGGCTTTCAACCTTATGTTGGATTAGCGGTACTCATTGGTGTGTTACTATACTTTATGCATAAACAATTTGAATTATTTTTAAAGAGAAAAAGAGAAGATAGACCGTATGTTTTAGCGTATATTACAATTTTGTCTATCACAATCGTCTTAATGAAAATCATTAGTTTGTTTCAAAAACTTGAATACGCGGGGATTGCATATGTTGTCCCAGTTGCGATGGGAACAATACTTGTAAAACTAATGATTGGTGATCGATTTGTCTTTTTAACGAGTATGATTTTTTCTGTATGCGGAAGTATTATGTTTAATGAAGGAGTAACGAGTACATTAAATTATAGTGTAGGGATTTACGTATTGTTAAGTTCATTATCGGTTAGTATTTTCTTGCGAGAAAAAAATCGTCGTACAATGATTTTACAAGCTGGTATACTCGTTTCTGTATTAAATGTAGTCGTATTGGCGGCGCTCTTATTATTACGTAATGGGAATTTTTCGCCTCTTGAAATTGGTACGCAATTATTAATGGCTTCACTTTCAGGGATTATATCATCCGTTTTGGCTATGGGGATTTTACCATATTTAGAAAGTGGACTTGGAATCGTATCAAGCATGAAGCTTATGGAACTATCAAGTCCAAATCATCCGCTTTTACGCAGAATTTTGTTAGAAGCGCCAGGGACATATCATCATAGTGTAATGGTAGCGAATCTTTCTGAGGCTGCTTGTGAAGCAGTCGGGGCAAATGGTGTATTAGCGCGTGTAGGGGCATATTATCATGATGTAGGAAAAACAGTACAACCGCAATTTTTTATTGAAAACCAAATGGGAATTGAAAACCCGCATGATAAATTAGATCCTGTAACGAGTAAAGATATTATAATTGCTCACGTAACGGATGGAGTAAGAATGCTCGAAGAATATCATATTCCACAAGAAATTATTGATATCGCTGGGCAACATCACGGTACAACGTTACTGAAATATTTTTATTATAAAGCTATTAAAGAAGATAAAGAAAAATATACAGAAGAGATGTTCCGTTATCCAGGTTCAAAAGCAACTTCGAAAGAATCGGCAATTGTTGGTATTGCTGATAGTGTAGAAGCTGCGGTACGTTCTATGAATCACCCAACGCCAGAACAAATTAATAATTTGGTGCAAAGTATTATTAAAGATCGACTACAAGACGGTCAATTTAGTGAATGTGATTTGACGTTTAAGGAACTACAAATCGTTGGAAAAACGTTGTGTGAAACGTTAAATGGTATTTTCCATTCGCGTATTACATATCCGGAACTTCCGGAAGAAAAGGAGAAAGAATGAGTTTGTTAATTGATTTTATTGATGAAACAGAAGAAGTAAAAGAAGCGTATATGAGTTTAATTCGTGAAGTGTTAGAAAAAGCAGCTCAAATGGAAAATATCGAGGATGGTGCGGAGGTATCGGTGACATTTGTAGATAATGAGCGCATTAGAGAAATTAATCGTGATTACCGAGATAAAGATCAACCTACAGATGTAATATCCTTTGCGATGGAAGAAATGGGAGAAGGAGAAATGGAGATTGTTGGTGCAGAGATGCCACGCATGTTAGGTGATCTTATTATCTCTATTCCAAGGGCGAAAGAGCAAGCTGAAGAGTACGGACATTCTTTCGATCGTGAACTTGGATTTTTGGCATTACATGGCTTTTTACATTTACTTGGTTATGATCACATGACAGAAGAAGATGAAAAAGAAATGTTCGGAAGACAAAAAGAAATTTTAGAAGCTTTTGGATTAGGACGATGAAAAAAGGAAAACTTATAGATAGTTTTGGATATGCTATAGCTGGTATATTCTTTTGTTTTCGTCATGAGCGAAATATGAAAATCCATTATTTAGCCGCAGTCATTGTTATATGCTGCGGCTTTTATTTCCATATTACGAGAACAGAGTGGATGATATTACTTATTGTAATAGGGAGTGTAATGAGTTTAGAAATGGTAAATACGGCTGTGGAAAAAACAGTAGATTTAGCGACTGCCGATATTCATCCATTTGCAAAAATTGCAAAGGATGTTGCGGCAGGAGCGGTTTTATTGTTTGCAATTATAGCTGTTATAATTGGTGCTATTATCTTTTTACCGTATATGGTATAGTTGCATTCCGAAGCTTTTATTAAGCTTTGGAAGTGCTGTAAGGGGCTTTAATGAGAGAGTGTACCTCTTCATAGCTGTGAACAGGAAGGATGCGGGAATATGAATAGTAAACAATTAATTCTAGAAGCAATCGAAGCGCGTAAACAAGCGTACGTACCATATTCTAAATTTCAAGTAGGTGCAGCACTATTAACGCGCGATGGAAAAGTATATCGTGGATGTAATGTTGAGAATGCATCATATGGCTTATGTAATTGTGCTGAAAGAACAGCTTTATTTAAGGCGGTTTCTGAAGGAGATAAAGAATTTGTAGCCATTGCGGTTGTAGCAGATACAAAGCGCCCAGTACCTCCTTGTGGAGCATGTCGACAAGTTATGGTAGAATTATGTAAACAGGATACGAAAGTATACTTAACAAATTTACATGGTGACGTTCAAGAGACGACAGTCGGAGAATTGTTACCAGGAGCATTTTTAGCGGAGGATTTACATGAATAGAAAAGGTTATAAATCAGGTTTTGTCTCTATTATTGGCAGACCGAATGTTGGGAAATCTACATTTTTAAATCGTATTATCGGCCAGAAAATTGCTATTATGAGTGATAAGCCACAAACGACTCGTAATAAAATTCAAGGTGTATATACAGAAAATGATGCACAAGTTATTTTCATTGATACACCAGGAATACATAAACCTAAACATAAACTAGGCGACTTCATGGTGAAGATGGCGCAAACGACATTAAAAGAAGTTGATATCGTTCTGTTTATGGTTAATGCTGTCGAAGGCTTTGGTCGTGGTGAAGAATTCATCATCGAGAAGTTAAAAGAAACGAAACAACCAGTATTTTTAGTAATTAATAAAATTGACCAACTTCATCCAGAGCAATTACTAGAGTTAATTGATCAATATCGTAAACTACATGAGTTTGCAGAGATTGTACCAATTTCTGCGTTAGACGGTAATAATGTGGACGCTTTAATTGGAACAATTAAAAAGTATTTACCAGAAGGACCACAATACTATCCAGATAATCAAGTAACGGATCATCCGGAGAGATTTATTATTGCAGAGCTTATTCGTGAGAAAGTACTACATTTAACACGTGAAGAAGTGCCGCATTCTGTGGCTGTTGTTATCGATGCGATTCAAAAGCGTGAGGGCGGGGCAGTTTATATAAATGCAACGATTGTTGTTGAACGTGCATCACAAAAAGGAATCATCATCGGAAAACAAGGGAAAATGTTAAAAGAAGTTGGTAAGCGAGCTCGTTTTGATATTGAAGCGCTACTTGGTTCTAAAGTATTTTTAGAAGTATGGGTAAAAGTGCAAAAAGATTGGCGTAATAAAATGTCTCAGCTTCGTGACCTAGGTTTCCGCGAGGATGAGTACTAAAATAGAGTCAAGCTGTAATCAGTGGATGGTTGGTTCATCCACTGATTATTGGTTTTTATGAACTTTGATAAATTAGGAAAAATTTTTCTCACATGAAAATGGACAAAATGGGTCAATTTAATAACAACAAAGGAAATTGGTTTATAGGCTACGCTTATTGAGAAAGGTGGATTCTTATGCTAGATTTTACCTGGAAGTTTTTCTCCAAAACAGGAAGCATTGAAACGTACTTGCTTTTGAAAGAAATGGAAAAAGACGTAAACGATGAGATGGATCAACATGAAGAGGAGCTAGCGCATCTAGACTCTCCAATTTCTTGACCCGTTTTGTTCAAACCTTGGATGGTGACGAACATGTTTCAAAAAGTTGAGGGCATCGTTATCCGTACGACAGATTACGGAGAAACGAACAAGATTGTTACAATATTCTCAAGAGAACTTGGTAAGGTAAGTGCAATGGCAAGAGGGGCAAAAAAACCGAAAAGCCGATTAGCATCTGTGTCGCAATTAATGACACATGGCCAGTTTCTTATTCAAATGGGATCTGGGCTTGGAACATTGCAACAAGGCGAGATTATTTCAACTATGAAAGAAATTCGCGAGGATATATTTTTAACTGCTTATGCATCATTTATTGTTGAATTAACTGATAAAGCAACAGAAGATAAAAAACATAATCCGTATTTATTTGAAATGTTATATCAAACGTTGCATTATATGTGTGAGGGTGTTGATCCAGAAGTATTATCATTAATTTATCAAACGAAAATGCTTCCGGTATTAGGGATGCGCCCGTACTTTGATACATGTGCGATTTGTCATCAAGAAACAGACTTTGTCGCCTTCTCCGTTAGGGAAGGCGGTTTTCTGTGCTCACGTCATGCAGAGCAAGACCCGTATCGTATACCGGTAGGAGAAGCTGTTCATAAATTATTACGTCTTTTCTTCCATTTCGATTTACATAGGCTCGGAAATGTATCGGTAAAGGATAGCACAAAAAAACAAATGCGTTTAGTATTGAATACATATTATGATGAATATTGCGGAATTTATTTGAAATCAAGACGTTTTTTAGAACAACTTGATAAGTTTCAAATATAATTTTGGGCCGTATACGGTCCTTTTTACATACTTTCTTTTTCGAATAGCATATTTAGTATATAATATTTAAGAGATAGTATAACTTTTTTCGTTGTGCATTAAAGGTGGTGATTATCATAGAGCTGAATAAACGGCAAGAACATATCATTCAGATTGTAAAAGATCACGGTCCTATTACAGGGGAATCAATTGCAGCGCAATTGGGTCTAACACGTGCGACGCTAAGACCAGACTTAGCAATTTTAACGATGGCTGGTTATTTAGAAGCACGTCCACGCGTAGGTTATTTTTATACGGGTAAAACTGGGGGGCAGCTATTATCTGAAGCTGTTAAGAAAATTAAAGTACAAGATTATCAATCTAGACCGGTTGTAATTGATAAAAATGTTTCCGTATACGATGCAATTTGTACGATGTTTTTAGAGGACGTTGGTACATTGTTCGTTGTAGATCAGATGACTCTATTAGTTGGTGTTGTGTCTCGTAAAGATTTATTAAGAGCGAGCTTAGGAAAGCAGGATTTAACCTCTCTTCCGGTTAATATTATCATGACAAGGATGCCAAACATTGCGATGTGTCGTAGAGAGGATTCTTTATATGATATTGCGATGGAATTAATAGAAAGACAGATTGATGCAATGCCAGTTGTAAAAGATACGAAACAAGGTTTAGAAGTGATTGGGCGAATTACAAAAACAAATATTACACGTGCGTTTGTAAATTTAGTAAATAACGAATAAGTGTAATTTGTTTAAAGTGAGGTAATGTAATGGATAATAAAATCGTATATGTCGTATCTGACTCTGTAGGGGAAACGGCTGATTTGGTTGTTCGAGCAGCAATGGGGCAATTCCCGTTTGCTCCTGATATTAGACGTGTACCATATGTAGAAGATACAGGGACACTAAAAGAAGTGATTTCGATTGCTAAGAGTAATCAAGCACTTATATGTTTTACGTTAGTTAAGCCTGATATGCGCAAATATTTAGTAACAGAGGCTGCAAAAGAAGGGGTAGAGGCATACGATATTATCGGCCCTCTTATTGATCAAATAGAAGAAATTACGGGGCAAGTGCCGAGATATGAGCCAGGCGTTGTCCGTAGGTTAGATGAAGAATACTTTAAAAAGATTGAAGCGATTGAGTTTGCTGTGAAGTATGATGACGGCAGAGATGCACGAGGTATTTTAAAAGCGGATATCGTGTTGATTGGTGTTTCGCGTACATCAAAAACACCACTTTCCCAATATTTAGCTCATAACAAACGCTTGAAAGTTGCGAATGTACCACTCGTGCCAGAAGTTGACCCACCTGAAGAACTATATCAAGTGGCAAAAGAAAAATGTTTCGGTTTGAAAATTACGCCAGATAAGTTAAATCATATTCGAAAAGAACGATTAAAATCACTTGGATTAAGTGATGGAGCAACATATGCAAATATTAATCGTATTCAAGAAGAAATTAATCATTTTGAGGAAGTAATTAGTAAAATAAATTGCCAAGTAATCGATGTATCGAATAAAGCGATTGAAGAAACAGCAAATATTATTGTGAATGCAGTGCAAAACCAAAAAATGTTTTAGCACATTTACCAAAGGTGAATGTGCTTTTTTCGCTCGTGTGAAATATGATACCTATGGATTTTGTAATAGATTGTAGTGTAATGGTTATACTTATACTCCTTTGTCTTTTAGTATATTCAAGGTGTGAGTTTGTCATCCTGAAATGTAAGATGAAAAAATAAAGGGATATGTAGCGTAGTTGAAGAAAATATATTATAATAAAAAATTGTGATAAAAACCTATATTTTACGTTTAGACTTTAATTTTTCAGAATAAACTAGGGATAGGATTTACGAAAAAGACATGTAATTACGTTAAATCGACAAAATCTATACAAGAAAACGCACATTATGGAAGGATTCGCAGAAGGGATGTAGAATACAGAAATATGCAAAGCATCAACAACATATTAGTTGGTGTAGATGTATATCCCGTGAAGGCTGAAATTGTGCAAGTTGGAGCGGAATTTCATGTCGGAATTTTGTTTGTCGCATCATATGCTCATCCTTTAAGGAAATAGCAAGGCAATTGGATCTTTGTAGATACTGAACAAAATGGAGTTGATCGTTATATGGATCAACATGAAAAAGTTACAAATCTCAAGATCAAACAGTATATGTGGCTTGCTACTCTTCTTATAAAAAGGTGTGTATGTATTGTTTCTAAGAGATACATTTGTAACAGATGAGCAAATGTATACAATTTTATATAGCAAGTATGTATATGCGATTTATGCAGATAAAGGACCTATAGGAAAGGTTCAAAATCGTTTATACAATGTAATCGGCAACACTTTCTAACAAGTTTAGAAAAATATTGTCGAATTATAAAGGAATTTTTTAATTTATATCGAATACAAAATACGACACGGAGATGGAGTTATGGGGAACAGAATTCCCGAAGAAGTTGTTGAACAGATTCGGACATCATCCGATATTGTAGAAGTCATTGGTGAATACGTTCAACTTAGAAAACAGGGGCGTAACTATTTCGGCCTTTGTCCATTTCATGGTGAGAATTCTCCTTCATTCTCTGTTTCATCTGATAAGCAAATTTTTCATTGCTTCGGATGTGGAGAAGGTGGAAATGTATTTTCCTTTCTAATGAAAATGGAAGGACTGGCTTTTACCGAGGCTGTTCAAAAGCTAGGCGAAAGAAATGGAATTGCGGTTGCAGAGTATACATCAGGGCAAGGACAACAAGAAGACATATCTGATGACACTGTCATCATGCAACAAGCTCATGAATTATTGAAAAAGTATTATCATCATTTATTAGTAAATACGGAAGAGGGAAATGAAGCACTTTCATATTTATTAAACCGTGGTATTACGAAAGAGATGATTGAGAAGTTTGAAATTGGTTATGCATCACCTGCTTGGGATGCAGCGACGAAAATTTTACAAAAAAGAGGTTTATCGCTGTCTAGTATGGAACAAGCTGGCCTTCTAATAAGAAGTGAGAAGGATGGTAGTCATTATGATCGCTTCCGTGGAAGAGTTATGTTCCCGATCTATACGTTACAAGGTAAGGTGATAGCGTTTAGTGGAAGGGCGTTAGGAGATGACACTCCGAAATATTTAAATAGCCCTGAAACACCGATTTTTCACAAAAGTAAATTGTTGTATAACTTCCACCAAGCAAGACCGTTTATTAGAAAGCGTGGGCAAGTGGTTCTTTTCGAAGGATATGCCGATGTACTAGCTGCGGTAAAAAGTGGTGTGGAAGAAGCTGTTGCGACAATGGGAACAGCTTTAACTGAAGAACAAGCAAAACTTCTGCGACGTAACGTTGAAACTGTTGTTCTTTGCTATGATGGTGATAAAGCAGGGCGAGAAGCGACGATGAAAGCAGGGCAATTATTGCTAAAAGTTGGTTGCCAAGTGAAAGTCACATCCTTGCCAGATAAGCTTGATCCTGATGAATATGTGCAACAATATGGGACTACTGCTTTTGAAAATCTTGTGAAATCAAGTGTGAGTTTTGTTGGTTTTAAAATAAATTATTTGCGTTTAGGGAAAAATTTGCAAGATGAGTCTGGCAAAGAAGAATATGTGAAGAGTGTTTTAAAAGAGTTATCGTTGTTACAAGATGCGATGCAGGCAGAGTCATATTTGAAGTCATTATCGCAAGAATTTTCGTATTCAATGGAAACACTTTTGAACCAATTGCACCAATATCGCAAAGAACAAAAGGTACAGCAAAAACAAATAAAGCAGGTTGCTAAACCGTCTCAAGTCGTTCAAACAAAACCGAAGTTAACAGGTTTTGAAAGAGCGGAAAGAGAAATTATTTACCATATGTTGCAAAGTGCAGAAGTAGCTGTTCGTATGGAATCCCATATAGAAGATTTTCATACAGAAGAACATAAAGGGATTTTATATGAACTATACGCATATTATGAAAAGGGAAATGAACCTTCAGTTGGAACATTTTTAAGTTGGCTCTCTGATGAAAAGTTGAAAAATATTATCACTGATATTTCGACGGATGAATTTATTAATCCAGAATACACAGAAGAAGTGTTGCAAGGCCATTTGGAGACGCTTAGACGGCATCAGGAAAAACTTGAAAAGATGGAAATTATCTTTAAAGTGAAACAAATGGAAAAAACAGATCCTGTAGAGGCTGCTAAATATTATGTAGCATATTTACAAAATCAAAAAGCGAGAAAATAGCTTTTTTGATAAAGTTTTAGTATAATGAATGTTTGTATCTCGCGTAAGGAGGGGAACAGATGGCTGACAAACCAGCTCGTTCTAAACAAATTGAAACTGAAATGACCCTTGAGCAAGTGAAAGAACAACTCACTGAGCTCGGAAAAAAACGTGGCGTTCTTACATATGAAGAGATTGCAGAACGCATGAATGGATTTGAAATTGAATCCGATCAAATGGATGAATACTATGAATATTTAGGTGAACAAGGCATTGATTTAGTTGGTGATAATGACAACGAAGAAGGCCCTAATAATCGCCAAATTACAAAAACAGAAGAAGAGTTTGACCTCAATGATTTAAGTGTACCACCTGGGGTTAAAATCAACGATCCTGTTCGTATGTATTTAAAAGAAATTGGTCGTGTAGACTTACTATCTGCAGAAGAAGAAATTCGACTTGCAACGCGTATTGAAGAAGGCGATGAAGAAGCGAAACGTCGTCTTGCAGAAGCAAACTTACGTCTTGTAGTAAGTATTGCAAAGCGCTATGTAGGCCGTGGTATGCTTTTCTTAGACTTAATTCAAGAAGGTAATATGGGTCTAATTAAAGCTGTTGAAAAGTTCGATTATCGTAAAGGTTTCAAATTTAGTACGTATGCAACTTGGTGGATTCGCCAAGCTATTACACGTGCCATTGCAGACCAAGCGCGAACAATTCGTATTCCAGTTCATATGGTTGAAACGATTAATAAGTTAATTCGTGTACAACGTCAATTATTACAAGATTTAGGTCGCGAACCATCTCCTGAAGAGATTGGTGAGGAAATGGATCTTGCTCCAGAAAAAGTACGTGAAATCTTAAAAATTGCACAGGAGCCAGTTTCTCTTGAAACACCAATTGGTGAAGAAGATGACTCCCATTTAGGTGACTTTATTGAAGACCAAGAAGCAACATCGCCTGCGGACCATGCAGCCTATGAATTGCTAAAAGAACAATTAGAAGATGTGTTAGATACACTAACAGATCGTGAAGAAAATGTTCTACGTCTTCGTTTCGGTTTAGATGATGGACGAACTCGTACGCTTGAAGAAGTTGGGAAAGTATTCGGCGTAACGAGAGAGCGTATTCGTCAAATTGAAGCAAAAGCACTTCGCAAATTAAGACATCCAAGCCGTAGTAAGCGTCTTAAGGATTTCTTAGAATAGGTTATTTTTTAAGTTTACTTCACTTTTGTGAAGTAAACTTTTTTATTTTGTTAATTTTTGTTAAAATTTAGCTATGGGCAACGATTACAATTTCTTGTAATTTATTTTACAGAATTGTCTTTTGATTTGCAAATGCTCATTTTTCGATTTTTCGATTAATTTTGTTTATTATATACAAAAATATATGTAGAAAAGCGAAAAATATGATGAGAAACGTTAATAATTATCGAAATAATAAGCGATATGACAATAAAAAACAATAAACTGAATTTATGGAATATTTTTAACAAGTAGTAGTTTGCTCTTTTCTGATAGAGCGTTTTCAAGTACAATATAAATGACTGAATCATCTAACTATTTAGGGGTATAGAGGGGGGAGAAGAGATATGAAACGTAATCCGCTGATTCCGTTCGCTCTTATTGCAGCATTGGGTATTATCGTTATGTTTGTATTTTCATTTCAGGGGCTAAATAAATCTAAAGAGTTAGCTGATGCAAAAAATGGCGGGAAGCCAGCACAAACGGCATCAAAACCAGAAGATATTGTGAAGCAAAGCTGTACGAGCTGCCATGGTGATCAGTTACAAGGGGCAGTTGGACCTAACTTACAAAAAATTGGTGGGAAACTTTCAAAGGATGAAATTAAAGAAATTCTTTCGAAAGGAAAAGGCAATATGCCTGCCAATATAGTTCCAGCTGATCAAGCCGCTAAAGTAGCTGATTGGTTATCGAAGAAAAAATAAAGTTCCGTATGACAAGCCTTTTGCTTATGCAAAGGGCTTGTTTTTCTATATTTTCTAAAATACGATGAATGATAGAGCGGTGAATTGTTGTTATGGGCTTGCAACAACTACTATAAATTCATTATCATGGAGACAGACTGACAAGAGAAGGAGTAATGGAAATACATGAATGAAGTAAAGCTTTCAAAACGATTAGAAGAAGTTGTACGTGAAATACCAGTAGGATCTACAGTTGCTGATATTGGATCGGATCATGCGTATTTACCGTGTTATACAATTATAAATAATATTGCTACAAAAGCAGTTGCAGGAGAGGTTGTAGATGGACCATTTCGCTCTGCGCAAGCAACTGTAGCTGAAAGTGGTTTACAAGATAAAGTAGATGTGCGTAAAGGGAATGGATTAGCTGTTATCGCACCAGGAGAAGTAGATGTAATTACGGTTGCCGGAATGGGCGGAGCGTTAATTCGTGACATTTTAGAAAGTGGTAAAGAAAAATTAGAAGGTGTAACACGTTTAATTTTACAGCCTAATATTGCAGCGCATCATATTCGTGAATGGTTTATTGAGAATGGTTGGGAGCTTATCCATGAAAAAATCGTAAAAGAAGATGGGAAAATTTACGAAATTTTAGTAGGGGAGCGCGGAAATGTTGTAGCGCCTTACTCTGAAAATAAACAAGCTGAATTGTTTATGGGACCATTTTTAATAACAGAAAAAAGTGAAGCCTTCGTTGAAAAATGGGAAGGAGAATTAAAAAACTTCCAAAATATTTTACAACAGTTAGAACGTGCGGCTGATTCTGAAGAAACAAAAGCGAAGCGTGGGGAAGTAGAAGCGAAAATGAAAATGATAGGGGAGGTTTTATCATGAGTAAAATTCCAAACGGCCATGAAATTATTTCTTTATTTGAAAGTATGTATCCGAAGCATTTGGCAATGGAAGGAGATAAGATTGGTCTGCAGATTGGAGCGCTTAATAAACCCGTGCAGCACGTATTGATTGCGCTAGATGTAACGGAAGAAGTTGTGGATGAAGCAATTCAATTAGGGGCAAATGTCATTATTGCTCATCATCCTTTAATTTTTAACCCGTTAAAAGCGATTCATACAGATAAGGTGTATGGGAAAATTATTGAAAAGTGTATTAAAAATGATATTGCAATCTATGCAGCGCATACAAATGTGGATGTTGCTAAGGGCGGGGTAAACGATTTACTTGCTGAGGCGTTAGGATTGCAAAATACAGAAGTTTTGGCACCGACATATGCAGAAGAAATGAAAAAAGTTGTTGTGTTTGTGCCAGTCACTCATGCAGAAGAAGTAAGGAAAGCATTAGGAGACGCAGGTGCTGGTCATATCGGCAATTATAGCCACTGTACGTTTAGTAGCGAGGGTACAGGCACATTTGTACCTCAAGAGGGGACAAATCCTTATATCGGGGAAACTGGACAGTTAGAACGTGTAGAAGAAGTGCGAATCGAAACGATTATTCCAGCTTCCTTACAGCGGAAAGTGATTAAAGCAATGGTAACGGCGCACCCTTATGAAGAAGTAGCGTACGATGTGTATCCGCTTGATAATAAAGGTGAAACGTTAGGCCTAGGAAAAATAGGATACTTACAAGAAGAAATGACGCTTGGCCAATTTGCAGAACATGTGAAACAATCATTAGACGTGAAGGGCGCAAGAGTTGTCGGTAAGTTAGATGATAAAGTGCGTAAAGTAGCTGTACTTGGTGGAGATGGTAATAAATATATAAACCAAGCGAAATTTAAAGGAGCAGATGTATATGTAACTGGTGACATGTACTATCATGTTGCTCATGATGCGATGATGCTCGGTTTAAATATAGTTGACCCAGGACATAATGTTGAAAAAGTAATGAAACAAGGTGTGCAAAAGCAATTACAAGAAAAAGTGGATGCAAAGAAACTCAATGTACACATTCATGCTTCGCAGTTACATACAGATCCATTTATATTTGTATAAGAAAAATAAAAACCGTTGCTCATGTAAGCAACGGTTTTTATTATTGTTCTTTTTTCACTTTCACGCGAGGTAATATTTTTTGTAACGGTACTTTTCGAACTCTTTCCCATGTAGCGGGATTCATTGGGTCATATTGCTCTAAGAAAGCGATAACTTCTTTCGTAATTGGCGTTGGAGTAGAAGCACCTGCTGTAACAGCTACGTTTTCTACACCTTGTAGCCACTCTAATTGAATTTCGCTTACATCAGCAACTCGATATGCTTTTGTACCCGCGATTTCTTGTGATACTTGTGCTAAGCGATTTGAATTGTTACTTTTCGGATCACCAACAACAATTGTTAAGTCTGCAACATCAGCTTGTTTAGCGACAGCTTCTTGGCGAACTTGAGTAGCTAAACAAATTTCTTTATGGAATTCTGCTGTTGGGAATTTTTTTTGAATGTCCTCCATTAAATGTTGAACATCCCATTGACTCATCGTTGTTTGATTTGTTACTAAAATTTTATCTGTTGGGATTTCTAATGTTTTTAAATCATCGGCTCTTTCGATAAGGTGAACGATGTCAGGTGCAATACCAACTGCGCCTTCTGGCTCTGGATGATTTTTTTTACCGATATAAATGACATGATACCCTTCCGCTTTCTTAGCTTCGATAAGGTCATGCGTCTTGGTAACATCTGGGCAAGTGGCATCGATTGTTGTTAAACCTTTTTCTTTTGCGCGTTGTTTAACTTCTGGAGAAACACCGTGTGCTGTGAAAATAACAGTACCAGAATCAATTTTATCTAAAATTTCTAAGCGACTTGGACCGTCTAATGTGATGATTCCATCTTCTTCAAAAGCGTCTGTAACATGTTTATTGTGAACAATCATACCTAAAATATAAATGGGTCTCGGCAATGATTTATCTAATGCAGCGTTACGTGCAATTACCATTGCATCGACAACACCGTAGCAATAACCACGAGGGGAAATTTTAACAATTTTCATATGAGTAATCCTCTCCTTCTAAACAAGGGATACTTTTGTGCATAGTCTTTTACATTATAAAGGAGGAGTGGATAGAAAACAAAGGATTGTTACACATATAGTTTTGGTTTTGTTGCTGTTTGTTGAACTGGTTCTTTCGGTAACTCTTTTTCTATTACAGGTTCAATCACTATTTTCTTTCGTTTTCGTTTCTTTTTTTGAGGTGCAGGAGGCGGACTTTCTACCTCAACTGGCTCTGTTACATTTTCCGTTTGATTTTCTTCCGTACTTTTTCCAGAGGTGAGGATTTTAACAATGCTTGGTAGACTACGCATAATAGGACCATACTGTTCGACGACAGGACCTACAGATTGAACGACTTGGGATACTTTTTCGATGTTGTTTATCATATTAGTAGGATTCGAAATTAAGTTCGAAAAGAAACTGCCGATGCCACTGCTTGCTGTTGCGGCAGCTGTAGTTGCGCCGCCGCGCGTTTCATTTGATTCATACATTTGAGGCGGTATCATTTGCTCAGGATGTTGCTGCATGTATGGTTGATATTGTTGCTGATGTTGCTGCGGATATTGTTGCTGATGTTGCTGCGGATATTGTTGCTGATATTGCTGTTGATATTGTGGCGGCGGTGGTTGCTGATGCATCATCGGTTGCCCCTCCATTTGTCGGTAAGGTGGAACCATTTGCATAAAAGGCTCGGTTGGATCGTGTTTTTTAAAAAGCTTAGCAAGAAAACCTTTCTTTTTTTGTGCCATTGGTGGTAGTTGTGGAATTGGATATGGTGTATAAGGTTGTTGCCCTGGATTCGGATACATTTGCCTTGTAGGGGATTTCGGAAACATGTGAGAAATCCTCCTTTCTTCAGTTAGGTATATACACATACAATATGCAATAAAAGGGAAGAAGGTTAGTTTTTGAAGTGAAAACCTAAACTAAAGATGGATTTTACTTGTAGATTTCGATATAATGTAGACTTGACTGATTTGTGCGCGCAGTAGAAATTTTAGAAAGAAGGTGTAACTTATGACACAACAAACTTTTACACAGTATGATTTTAAACCATTTTTAATAGATGCAGTTCGTGAACTACGCTTTACAGAGCCGACAGGAATTCAGCAGAAAATTTTCCCGGTCGTGAAAAAAGGTGTAAGTGTAATTGGACAATCCCAAACAGGTTCTGGGAAAACACATGCATACTTACTTCCTACATTAAACAGAATTAATGCAAGTCGTGAAGAAGTACAACTTGTTATTACAGCGCCTACTCGTGAGTTAGCACAACAAATTTACGAAGAAATCGTGAAATTAACAAAGTTTTGTGCGGAAGACCAAATGATTACAGCACGTTGTTTAATTGGTGGAACTGATAAACAACGCTCAATTGAAAAGTTGAAAAAACAACCTCATATCGTAGTTGGAACACCAGGACGTATTAAAGATTTAGTAGAAGAGCAAGCATTATTTGTTCATAAAGCAAATACGATTATTGTCGATGAAGCAGACTTAATGCTTGATATGGGATTCATTCATGATGTAGATAAAATTGCAGCACGCATGCCTAAAAACTTGCAAATGTTAGTTTTCTCTGCAACAATTCCTCAAAAACTAAAACCGTTTCTGAAGAAGTATATGGAGAATCCAGAGCATATTCATATCAATCCAAAACAAGTTGCAGCTGGAAACATTGAACACTATTTAGTGCCTTCTAAACATCGTAATAAAATTGATTTAGTGCATAAAATGCTACTTCAATTTAAACCGTATTTAGCAGTTGTTTTCACGAATACGAAAAAGATGGCAGACCAAGTTGCTGATGGATTAATGGAACGCGGCTTAAAAGTTGGACGAATTCACGGGGATTTATCACCACGTGATCGTAAAAAAATGATGAAACAAATTCGTGACCTTGAATTCCAATATATTGTTGCGACTGATTTAGCAGCACGTGGTATTGATATTGAAGGGATTAGCCATGTTATTAACTATGAGCTACCATCAGATTTAGATTTCTTCGTTCACCGCGTTGGAAGAACAGCACGTGCGGGGCATTCTGGTATTGCAGTGACGATATATGATCCAGCAAACGAAGAAGCGTTAGATAGTTTAGAAAAACAACGTCATATTGAGTTCAAGCATGTAGATTTACGCGGAGATGAGTGGGCCGATTTAGGTGAGCGTCGTCGTCGTAAGAGCCGTAAAAAACCAAATGACGAACTTGATGTTATGGCAACGAAAGTTATTAAAAAACCGAAAAAAGTAAAACCAAACTATAAACGTAAACTTGCAACAGAACGTGACAAAGTGAAGAAAAAATATGGCAATAAAAAAAGATAAGGGGTTTCCCTTATCTTTTTTTTATCCCGCTATTTGTGGGAGGTGTAATCAATATGGATAGAAAAGTATTGATTAAAGTTTCACTTAATCCAGCTAATTTAAATGAAAAGTATAGTCTGTATAAATAGTCATATAAATTTGTGTAGTGCATCTTTTGTGAACAAACAATTCACTACATATTTCTACAAATTATGCTATCATTATATCTATTGTATATTGAAGAGGTGATTGTATGTTAAAGATTGGATCTCATGTTTCCATGAGTGGTAAGAAAATGTTATTAGCAGCAAGTGAAGAGGCTGTTTCATACGGTGCAACAACGTTTATGATTTATACAGGTGCACCGCAAAATACACGAAGAAAACCAATTGAAGAATTGAACATAGAAGCAGGAAGAAAACATATGGAGCTGAACGGAATTGAGGAAATTATCGTCCATGCGCCGTATATTATTAATGTTGGGAATACGACGAAGCCAGAAACATTCCAATTAGGCGTAGACTTTCTTCGCATGGAAATTGAAAGAACATCGGCATTAGGTGTAGCGAAACAAATTGTTCTTCACCCAGGAGCGCACGTTGGTGCTGGAGCGGATGCTGGTATTCAACAAATTATTAAAGGGCTTAATGAAGTATTAACGCCAGAACAGACGGTTAACATTGCGTTAGAGACGATGGCAGGAAAGGGAACAGAATGCGGTCGTAGCTTTGAAGAAATTGCAAAAATTATTGATGGTGTAAAATATAATGAAAAGCTATCTGTATGCTTTGATACATGTCATACGCACGATGCAGGATATGATATTGTAAATGACTTTGACGGCGTATTAAACGAATTTGATAAGATCGTTGGTATAGATCGTTTACAAGTACTTCATATTAATGATAGTAAAAATATACGCGGAGCAGGAAAAGACCGTCATGAAAACATTGGATTTGGTCACATTGGGTATAAAGCATTGCATCACATTGTACATCATCCACAGTTAATGCATGTACCAAAAATTCTTGAAACACCGTATGTAGGGGAAGATAAAAAAGATAAGAAGCCGCCATACAAATTGGAAATCGAAATGCTGAAAAACGGCACTTTTGATGAAGGGCTTCTTGAAAAAATTAAAGCGCAATAAGGAGGGGGAAATCCCCTCCTTATTTTAGTAGTTGCTGAAATAATGTATTTACTTGTTGGGCAGTGGCAGGGGAAGTTACTTTTGCGATTTGTTTTAAGAGCTCTAGTCGCTCGTTGTTATCGTAAATATTAATATTTTTACCCTTCATAAGTAAAACGATTTGATCAGCTTGTGCGGCTGTAATGGGAACTTCATATTCTTTGCTATATTTTAATAACTCTTTTGTAGAAATATGATTTAATTTTTTATTAACAATTTGTTTAATGAGGTTCATCTTATTATCCTCCTTCACGCGTTCTTCTATCGAAATATATGAGCATATAGCTTGTACATATTCGTATGGAGTTTCTTTTTTCATGAGGAAAAGAAGCGTATGTTATAATATAAGGACAAAACTACAGAAAAAGAGTAAAGGGAGGACTTATGGAGCAAAAGCAACATCGAAAAGAAAGTGTTATTCATCTCATTTATCGTTTAGTTATGATTATTTTTGGAGCAGCATGCGCGGCGGTAGCAATTGAACTATTTTTAATGCCAAATAAAATTATTGATGGTGGAATTATTGGTATTTCTCTTATATTAGATTATCTTACTCCTAACATTTGGTGGTTAAGTTTTTCTACTTTAGTCGTTGTTCTCAATATCCCATTTATGTATTCCGGTTATAAGCAAATTGGAAAAACATTTATGTTATCTTCGACATTTGGTATTGTAGCATTAGCTTTCATTGAGTCAACGTTACATGCGGTACCACCATTTACAACAGAACCTATTTTAGCGACAGTGTTTGGTGGTCTTATTTTAGGTCTTGGTGTAGGACTTGTAATTCGTCATGGTGGATCGCTAGATGGAACTGAAATTATGGGGATTTTATTAACGAAGAAATTACCGTTCTCTGTTGGTGAATTCGTAATGTTTGTGAACTTATTTATTTTTGCATGGGCAGCATTTGTGTTTGGTGTGGAACAAGCGATGTATTCTGTTATGACGTACTATATCGCATTTAAAACGATCGATACAGTAATTCAAGGGCTAGATGAAACGAAGGCGGTTTTAATTGTATCTGATCAATATGAGGAAGTATCAAACGCGATTTTGCATCGTCTTGGCCGTGGAACTACAAAGCTTGTAGCGAAAGGTGGTTACACGGATAAAGAAAAAGAAGTTATTTATGCAGTTGTAACGCGTCTAGAAGTGACGAAGTTAAAATCAATTGTGCATGAAATTGATGAAAATGCGTTTGTTACGATTATGAGCACGCAAGAGACAAATGGTGGTAAGTTTAAATCGGCTATTCACTAAAAAGTTTATAGGAATATTTTTCGAAAGCAGAGAATTTTTCTCTGCTTTTTGTTATAATAGTAAGGTTTCTTGAAAAAATAGATATATTTTAGGCAGATTGGTTTACAACTATAATAAGCTGTACTATAATTCAAATAGATATAAATCGGAATCATTCTGAATTAAAATAGGTGAGATGCTATGAATAATATATTAGAAATTGAAGGTTTAACATTCCGATACGAAGATCGGAATGTGTTAGAAAATATTAATTTGCAAGTTCCGAAGGGAGCTTTTTTAGGTTTAGTGGGACCGAATGGTTCAGGTAAATCAACTTTACTTAAGTGTTTATTAGGTGTTTTAAAGCCAAAAGAAGGAAGCATTCGCGTGTTTGGCGTTGATAGTAAGAAGTTTAAGGAATGGAACAAAGTTGGTTATGTATCCCAAAAGGCAAATAGTTTCAATTCTGGTTTTCCAGCAACTGTTTCTGAAGTTGTGTCAATGGGACTTGTTTCGAAAAAAGGGCTTTTTCGCTTTTTCACAAAAGAGGATAAGAAAAAGGTAGAAAAAGCAATTGCTGATGTAGGGATGAGTGAGTTTCAAGGTCGTAACATTGGAGAGCTTTCTGGTGGACAGCAACAGCGTGTATTTATTGCTCGTGCGCTCGTTAGTGATCCTGAATTGCTTATTTTGGACGAGCCTACTGTTGGAATCGATGTGAAAAATGTGGAAAGTTTTTACGAAATATTAGAGGATTTAAACAAAAGGCTCGGGATCACATTAATTCTTGTTACTCATGATATGGGAGCTGTTACTGAAAAAGTAACACATGTTGCATGCCTAAACCAACATCTACATTTCCATGGAAATGTAGAGAAGTTCCGAGAGTTAGAAGATGCAGAAATGTCCGTCTTATATGGACATCATGTTCATCGTTTAGAACACGAACATGAGCATCACGGGAGGATATAATGATACAAGATTTTTTACAATATGACTTTTTACGTAATTCTTTATACGCAGGTATTTTAATTGGACTTGTTGCACCGCTAATTGGTGTGTTTGTTGTTATTCGTCGTTTATCTCTTATTGCGGATGCATTAAGTCACGTGACGTTATCGGGTATTGCAGCAAGTTTATTACTTGAAAAAACCATTTTTACAGGTGGGTTTTTAAACCCCTTATATATGGGGATGATTTTCTCGATTGGTGGAGCGCTACTAATCGAAAAGTTACGAACTGTATATAAGCACTATCAAGAATTAGCAATTCCAATTATCCTTTCGGCAGGTATGGGGGTTGGAGTTATTTTCATTTCACTTGCAAATGGATTTAACACAGACTTATTTAGTTATTTATTTGGTAGTGTCAGTGCTGTAACAAGTACAGATTTAATTATTATTGGGATTGTAGCAATTGTTGTTGTTGCGACAATTATTTTATTATATAAAGAGCTGTTTCTATTATCATTTGATGAGGAATACGCAGTATCAACTGGTTTAAGAGCGAAATGGATTCACTTTATTTTCATTATATTAGTTGCTCTTGTCATTGCAGTATCAATGCGTGTAGTGGGGGTTCTTCTTGTATCATCATTAATGACGTTACCAGTTGCAGCAAGTATTCGTATTGCTAAAGGATTTAAACAAACAATTTTCTTTTCCATTTTATTTGGTGAAATTGCAGTAATTGGTGGAATGTTTGCTTCGTATCAACTTGATCTAGCGCCAGGTGGTACAATTGTTATGATAGCAGTTCTTATTTTAATCGGTGCGATTTTATGGAAGAAGAAAAAAACTGCATAAAGTAGGGATAGGTATGAATCTAACAGAAGCTTTACGCCTAATGAAAGAAAAAGGATACAAACATACTGGAAAAAGAGAAGAGATGCTCAGATTATTTGCAGCACATAATCGTTATTTAACTGCGAAAGACGTTTTAGAGCATATGAAGGACGATTATCCGGGGCTTAGTTTTGATACGATTTATCGTAACTTAACAGTTTTTGCTGAGATTGGTGTTTTAGAACAAACGGAATTAAATGGTGAAAAACATTTTCGTTTTACTTGTTCTATTATGGAACATCATCATCATTTTATTTGTTTGGATTGTGGGGGAACGAAAGAGATTACTTCCTGCCCAATGGATTTTATGAATAAAGATTTTACCGGTTATGAAGTAACGGGGCATAAGTTTGAAATATATGGTCGTTGTCCAAAATGTGCAAAGTAAAAGCTCGTCGGTTATATAACTGACGAGCTTTTTTACGTAGAAAAGAAGGTTGCTCACAAATGTTGTGGCAACCTTCTTTTTATTGTTCTTGTGTCTCTTTTTCTTTTTCTCGTTCAGCAGCCATTTCAGCAGCAATTACGTCGATTTCTTTTTTCAGTTCTTCTACCATTGTTTCTTCTGGTACTTTACGAACGACTTGCCCTTTACGGAATAATAATCCCTCTCCACGTGCACCGGCAATACCGATATCAGCTTCACGAGCTTCACCAGGGCCATTTACAGCGCAACCAAGTACTGCAACTTTAATTGGTACTTGAAGTGTAGAGATGTATTCTTCCACTTCGTTAGCGATGCTAATTAAATCAATTTCAATACGACCACAAGTTGGACAAGAGATAAGTGTTGCTGCGTTAGACGCAAGACCGAATGATTTTAATAGTTCACGAGCAACTTTTACTTCTTCAACTGGATCAGCACTTAATGAAATACGTAGTGTATTTCCGATGCCTTTATTTAAGATTGCTCCAAGACCAGCAGCACTTTTTACAGTTCCGGCAAACAATGTTCCAGATTCTGTAATACCTAAATGTAATGGATAATCAAAAGCACGAGCAGCTTTCTCGTATGCTTCAATTGCTAAGTTAACATCAGAGGCTTTCATAGATACGATAATATCGTGGAAATCTAGGTCCTCTAAAATTTTAATATGATGTAGCGCGCTCTCAACCATACCATCTGCAGTTGGGTACCCATACTTTTCTAAAATATGACGCTCTAATGAACCAGCGTTTACACCAATACGGATTGGAATACCGCGCTCTTTTGCTGCATTTACAACAGCTTCTACTTTATGGCGACGACCAATGTTACCTGGATTGATACGTACTTTATCAATGCCGCCTTCAATTGCTTTTAAAGCAAGGCGATAATCAAAATGAATATCAGCAACAAGTGGAATGTTGATTTGTTTTTTTATATCAGCAATAGCATCTGCTGCGCGTTCATCTGGAACGGCAACGCGGACGACTTGACAGCCGGCTTCTTCTAAACGCTTAATTTCAGCAACTGTTGCTTCAACATCATGTGTTTTTGTTGTTGTCATACTTTGTATAATTAATTCATTATTACCGCCGATTGTTAAATTACCGACTTTAACTGGACGTGTTTTTGTACGATGAGTCATTTCATTCACGAATAGATCGCTCTCCTTATAAAAGAAGTTTCTTATTTAGTCCCTCATATCAATGATAGTATACGTGATATAGGGCTATAGAAACCGAAGTACTCGGTTTCACTTTTACTATTGTATCAGCGCCTTTATGTAATTGACAAGGATTAAGTGATAGCTTATTGATATAAGGGGAATTTATAAGACTTTCCAATTTGTATTTTTGTAGCAGATGTACTTTTGTTTAATTGTTTAAAGTCGTCAATGACTTTTTCTATGGAAGGAATTTTTTTCTTGTTAATTTGTTCTGTAATAGAAAGAACTGTCTCACCAGTTTTTACTTCAATTGTTTTATAAGATACATCCGTTTCTTTTTCTGTTTTGTTCTCTTTATTCTGCTGACTGTCTGTGTTTTCTTTTTTAATCGTTTGAGCAGCAGTTGTTTTTTTATATGAACTTAACATCGGTAAAGTACCGATTTTTATATCGTAATAAAATATATAACCGAGAACAAGCACGAATAGGAATATACCTAATCTCTTCATATTCTTCACTCCTTTGCTAGGAATATATGCTTGTCCAAAAAAAAAATGCCTATTTAGGCATTTTTTTTCGTTCTTATTTTTCTTTCGGTTTTGGAACTTCTTTAATCGTTAAGTACAGAACAATTAAAACAACTGCGATATAGATGAATGTTGATCCAGGTACGACAATCTTACATGCATCCATAATCATAAAGAAGATTGTTGGGATTGTGTAGCTGTATGCAGTTAGTGTCCAAACTTGTTTATAGGATAGTTTACGTTGACCGCTCATAGCAGAACCGATGAACGCAAGTAAAGTCACACCTACAAAAGTGATGAATAATTGGAATAGGTACACTAAGAATCCAATAACAAATAATAAAATTGGATAAATATTATCGAATAAAGAAATAAATTCTTGTAGATCTTTTTTCTCAAGAGATGCACCTAACAAATCGTTATAAGAATACGTTTGTATTTGACCATTTCCCATAGAGACTACTTTATCTTTTAAAACAAATAAACCTGTTTTATTTTGATATTTTTCTAGGTCTGTTGAATTTGGATCAAATACGAAAAGTGCATTTCCTTCTTCTTTTTCAATAGGTTGATCAATATCGGCTTTTAGTTCGCCATTTTCAATTTTAAAATCAGGTAAATCTTTATCGATGACTTGATTTACCATGCTTACACCATCTTGGATAAAACTACCGTACAAAAAAGTTCTTGGAATAGTAGTAATTAAGCAAAGTAGCATAATATACAAAATGGTTTTACCGATTTTTTGAAAACGGAATAGCGCCATATCTTTAGGCGAGTATATGCTTTTTACGAATTGGGTAAATATGGACATAGATTCACTTCCTTTATGTATGTATAAAATCATTGTAACGTAGTAATCTAGAGAATCTCAAGATATATTATATTTACATATAGTGGAGATAACTAAATTTCTTTTATTAACTTTCTTCTTTTAAATAAGAAAAATACAATTGACACTTTTCTTTTCTATATGGTAAATTTATCTTACATTTCTTAAAGAGCATATCCGATAGGAATTCCTTTATTTGATATGTTGTTACATACATAATTGTGGACCCTTAGCTCAGCTGGTTAGAGCAGACGGCTCATAACCGTCCGGTCGTAGGTTCGAGTCCTACAGGGTCCATATCCATTTCACATGTTTATTATGTTAGCAGGAAGCTTCCTTGTAGAAGGAAGCTTTTTTTACGGAATATATGAGCATTTTAATTGAAAAGAAGTGGGAATTTTGCTACTTTAATGATAGCAAGACAATGTGATTTATTTGTTTGCACCCTATGGCAATTAGGGTAGAATGAAGTTGTATGTCACTTAAGTGGCAATACATAAACTGGGAGGAATATAACAATGGCAAAACACGAATTACCAAATTTACCTTATGCGTATGATGCTTTAGAGCCTCACTTTGACAAAGAAACAATGAACATCCATCATACAAAACATCACAACACGTACATTACAAACTTAAACGCTGCTTTAGAAGGTCATGCAGAATTAGCTGACAAAAGCGTAGAAGAATTAGTTGCAAACTTAAACGAAGTACCAGAAGGAATCCGTACAGCAGTACGTAACAATGGTGGCGGACATGCTAACCATACATTCTTCTGGACAATCCTATCTCCAAATGGCGGAGGACAACCTGTAGGTGAACTTGCAACTGCAATTGAAGCAAAATTCGGTAGCTTCGATGCATTCAAAGAAGAATTCGCAAAAGCTGGCGCAACTCGCTTCGGTTCTGGTTGGGCTTGGTTAGTAGTAAACAATGGTGAGTTAGAAGTAACAAGCACTCCAAACCAAGATTCTCCTTTAACTGAAGGTAAAACGCCAGTTATCGGTTTAGATGTTTGGGAGCATGCTTACTACTTAAACTACCAAAACCGTCGTCCAGACTACATCGGTGCATTCTGGAACGTTGTAGATTGGAACGCTGCTGAAAAACGTTACCAAGAAGCAAAATAATTGTAATAAATATAGAAAAAGCTAGGGGGGAGCCCCTAGCTTTTTTCTATGCTTTCCTTTTACATAATTGGGCTTGTCTTTGGAAGACTAGAACATGAAGTAAAGGAGAGTTGTGTATGAAATGGAAACATATAATTGGTGACGTTGAAGTGAATCGGGATTTAGTGTTATTGCTCCTTATAGGAGGTTTATACACGCTCGCAATTTCTTTATCGAATACGTTTGTAAATATTTATTTATGGAAACAAACACAAAATTATGTGAATCTTGGCTTGTATAATTTAGCAAGCGTGGTATTACAGCCTCTCACATTTCTTGTAGGGGGGAAATTAGCGAAACGTATCGATCGCTCGATTTTATTACGAATAGGGGTAGGAACGCTCGCAATTTTTTTTATCGTTGTCTTAGTAGCAGGAAAAAGTGCTTCTCAGTATATTTTATTAATGGGGGCTCTTTTAGGAGTAGGATACGGTTTTTACTGGTTGGCTTTTAACTTATTGACATTTGAAATTACAGAACCAGAAACAAGAGATTTCTTTAATGGGTTTCTTGGACTTCTTACATCCTTCTCTGGGATGATCGGACCAATAGCAGCAGGATACACAATTTCACGTATGGAGAAATGGAGTGGTTATACTGTTATATTCTTTCTTTCATTAGTTCTATTTGCAATTGCTATCGTCTTAAGCTTCTTTTTATCTAAAAGAGAATGTGAAGGGCGTTATGAAATCGTGCAAGTATTGAAAGAACGACGGATTGATAAAAATTGGGGAAAGATTACACGAGCTCATTTTTTCCAAGGATTGAGAGAAGGAACGTTTATTTTTGTCATTTCAGTATATGTTTATTTAGCAACTAATAGTGAGTTCGCATTAGGGAAATACAGTTTAGTGAACTCTGCTGTATCCTTTGTATGTTATTACTTAGTTGCTCGTATGTTAAAGAAAGAGTGGCGAAAAAAAGCAATTTTACTTGGAGGCATTATTTTATATGCTGTCGTCTTTTTAGTTATTTTCAATGTTACATACACGAAATTACTTATTTATGCAGCATGTATTGCGATTGCATACCCTATTTTACTTGTTCCGTACGGATCAATGACATATGACGTAATTGGTAGAGCAAAAAATGCGAGAGAATGGCGTGTGGAATATGTCGTTGTTCGGGAGTTATGGTTAAACGCCGGAAGAATCTGTTCCATTTTAAGTTTTTTATGTGCTGTACTATTCTTTCCACCTGAAAAAAGTTTACCTTACTTATTATGTATTTTAGGTGCTGGACATTTTCTTATTTATTTTGCAGTTAAAAATGTCAAATATGATGAGGGAAATGCGAGTAAAACAAGTGTTGTAACGCAAGGGAACGCGCAAAACCAAACTGAACCAGAAGGTTAACTTCTCGTTTGTTTTATGCTAGAATAGAAAAAGATATAAGACAGCAGTGAGGACACCTGTATGAAGGTGTCCCTTTCACATTACATAGCTGTTGGTAGAGGGGGTTTGTATGAGCAAGAAGCAGAAGCAAAATAAGAAAAAGACCCACGTTCCTTTTCGATTAAACGTGTTGTTTTTCTGCGTGTTTTTAATGTTCTCCGCGGTTATTGTAAGGCTCGGATATGTACAAATTGTTCGCGGTGAAGAATATAAGAATGAAGTGGAGAAGAAAGAAAACTCAACGATAAGTAATCCTGTACCGCGTGGGAAAATATTTGACCGTTATGGGCGACCTGTAGTAGATAATGCAGCCATTCGTACTATTACATTTACAAAAATGAAAGGATCAACTGCAGAGGATCGCTTAGAAACAGCGAAAAAGCTAGCAGATTTGATTGAAGTACCGACAGATAAATTAACAGATCGCGATAAAAAAGATTATTGGCTTGCTATGCATAAAGAGGAAGCTAAAGAAAAAATTACGAATAAAGATCGTCAAGAGTTTAAAGATAAAAAAATTGATGATAAAGAATTAGACGAGCGTCAGCGAAGTCGTGTAACAGAAGAAGAGATTAATCAATTATCCGCCAAAGATCTAGAAATACTAGCGATTAAGAGTAAGATGGACGGCGGATATGCAATGACACCTCAAGTTATTAAAAAGGATGCTACAGAAAAGGAATATTCGATTATTAGTGAAAACCTAGCAGCATTACCAGGTGTAGATACGAATGTTGATTGGGAGCGAAAATATACGTACGATGATTTATTCCGAAGTGTACTTGGTGGGGTGTCGACATCTGATGAAGGCTTACCGAGAGAAAGACTAGATTACTATCTTGTTCGTGATTACAATCGAAATGACCGAGTAGGAAAAAGTTATCTTGAACAACAGTATGAAGATAGCCTGCATGGTACGAAAGCAGAAGTTAGAAATGTTACAGATAAAAACGGTAATATTTTAGAAACGATTAATGTATCAAAAGGACAAAGTGGTAATGACCTGAACTTAACAATTGATATGGAATTACAAAAGCGCGTGGAAGATATTCTTGCGAAGAATTTAATGAGGTTTAAAGGAAGTGAACCTCTTTTAGATCGCGCATTTGTTGTAATGATGAACCCAAAAAATGGTGAAGTTTTATCTATGGCGGGGAAACAATTAGTTAACGAAGATGGTCAAACGAAAGTAAATGACTTTGCATTAGGTACCATGACAAGTTCTTATCCGATGGGGTCAACTGTAAAAGGTGCAACAGTACTTACTGGATATCAAACTGGTGCGATTCAACCAGGGGCAGTACAATTGGATGAACCAATTAAATTAAAAGGTACACCTACGAAGTCGTCTTGGAAAACGATGGGATACATTAATGACCTTACAGCTTTAAAAATGTCTTCTAACGTTTATATGTTTAAAACAGCGATGAATATCGCCGGTGTTCCATATGTGAGAGGTGGTACGTTAGATATACCTCAAAAAGCATTTGATACGATGCGTTATTATTTCGGACAGTTTGGACTTGGTGTAAAAACAGGAATTGATTTACCGAATGAATCTGCTGGTCAGATGGGTAAGAGTAGTCAACCAGGTTTCTTACTAGATTTATCAATTGGACAGTATGATACGTATACACCGCTTCAATTAGCGCAATATATTTCGACGATTGCCAATGGTGGATATCGTATGCAACCACAAGTTGTAAAAGAAATTCGTCAACCGGCAGTGAAACCAGATGAAGTTGGGAAAGTTGTTCAATCTATGGAACCGAAAGTATTAAATCGTATTGATATGCCAGAATCGCAAATTAAACGTGTTCAAGAAGGATTTAGACAAGTGTATAATGATTCAGGTGGTACAGCTACAAAGTACTTTACAGGTGCAAAATATAAAGCTGCTGGGAAAACTGGTACAGCTCAAACTGTGTATGGTGGAGATAAAGAGATTGGTAGAAATGCAAAAGGTGAACGTGTGGAAACATATAACTTAACATTAGTAGGTTATGCGCCACTTGAAGATCCAGAAGTAGCATTCTCTGTTGTCGTTCCATGGGTACATGATGATAAGACTGGTATTAATGGATATATTGGTCGTGAAATTATGGACGCTTACTTTGATTTGAAAAACAAAGAAGTAAATGGTGAAGCTCCAAAAGATGATAAAGACAATAAAAACAAAGATCAAGATGATGAATAAAAAAGTTGTAAAAAAGCACACTATATGAAAAGATAGTGTGCTTTTTTTTATGGTTTATGCATATCGTGTAATAAATGTGGACAAGTATACAACATTTAAAAAACGCGGCCCTATAAATGATACTTGTATATGGTGGGATAGGGGATAAATATTTTATAGGGAAATCATCAGAGGAAATGAATAGCTACTACTGAATTAAAATTGTATCGTATGTTGATTTTTGTGGAACTTTACAAAACTTTTACAAACAATTAAAACCGAATTAATAGTTTAGCAGTATTCTTATATCTGTAATCCTGTTATTTCCGGTTACTTCTAGGAGGAAGAACACGTGAAATGGATGCGTACACCGATTAAGATTTTCGTATTATCAATATGGTTCCTCTGTTTTGAAATGTCTACTGCATTTGCTTTAAATGATAAGGGAGAAGTGAGAGTTGATGGATCCTCAACGGTTTTTCCTATTATAGAAGCAGTAGCGGAGGAATATACAAAGGTGCATCCAGACGTGAAAATTTCCATCAGTATTTCTGGAACTGGGGGAGGATTTAATCGTTTCAGTAAAGGAGAAGTAGATATAAATAATGCTTCGAGAGTAATGAAACAAGTCGAGAAAAATGAAATGAAGAAAAACTCTATTCAGTTCACACCTTTTGAGGTTGCTAACGACGGTCTTACGATTGTTGTGAATCGCCATAATACATGGGTAGACGATATGTCAGTAGACGAGTTACGACTACTTTGGAGTGAAGATGGAAGAGAGAAGCGATGGTCACAAATTCATTCAACATGGCCACGTGAACAAGTGAAGTTTTATGCACCAGGCGTAGACTCTGGTACGTATGATTATTTTCAAAATGTCATCTTACAAAATCATCGCATTGTAAAAAAAGTCTCTTTGTCTGAAGATGATCAAGTTATTATGCAAGGGGTAATGAATGATAAACATGCCATTGCTTTTGTAGGATATGCTTATTATATGGCTAATCGAGATAAGGTGAAAGCAATAAAAGTAAATGGTGTATTTCCGACGAAAGAGACCATTCAATCAGGTAAGTATAAGCCGTTATCTAGGCCGCTACTTGCTTATGTGAATAATGCATCTATCCGAAATAAAATGAATGTAGCAAACTATGTTGAGTTTATGATTCAGCATGTCGGTAACCTCGCTGAAGAGGTCGGGTATGTAAAATTACGAAAAGAAAAATACAATGAACAGCTGCGTATGTTAACAGAAATAAAAAGGTAATGTCAGGGTGGAAAGGGGTTTTCATCTTTGGCTCATAATGACAAAAGTCAAATTACATTTTCTGTACAACATTTGATTGAAAGAAATACAAAACAAAGAAAAAAAACGCAGCGAATCAATCGAATAGTGCCTTTATTACTAAAAATAATTGCTAGCGTTTCTATTGTGACGACACTTGGAATTGTTTTTACGCTCTCTAATGAAACAATCATGTTTTTTCAAAAAATATCATTATACTCCTTTTTGACGGAGAAAGAATGGTTACCATTTTTTGAAGACCCTAAATTCGGTATATTACCACTCATATGTGGAACGTTCCTTATAACTGCAATTGCTATGTTTGTAGCAATTCCTATCGGTTTAGCGTGTGCCGTATTTTTAAGCGAATATGCTTCAAATAGTGCACGGAAAATATTAAAGCCGATGTTAGAGCTATTAGCAGGTATCCCGACAATTGTATATGGTTTTTTTGCATTAACAATTGTTACGCCGCTTTTACAAAGGCTTATACCAGATTTGCAGTTTTTTAATGCGATTAGTCCAGGAATCGTTATCGGATTTATGATGATGCCTACAGTTGCATCTCTATCTGAAGACGCGATGAGAGCTGTGGCGAAAGGGACGAAAGAAGCTTCATTAGCACTCGGAGCGACGCGGTTTGAAATGGTAAAACAAGTGGTGTTTCCGTCCGCTTTTACAGGGATTATGGCAGCAATTATATTAGCGGCTTCTCGTGCAATTGGTGAAACGATGATTGTTGTAATTGCAGCAGGATCCACACCGAATGTATCGCTTGATCCGACACATTCTATTCAAACGTTAACAGCCTATATTGTGCAAGTAAGTTTAGGTGATGCTCCGCATGGAACGATTACGTATTACAGCATGTATGCTGTAGGTGCAACGTTATTTTTGTTTACCTTTATTATGAACATCATTTCGCAGTCTATTATGCGCCGTTTTAGGAGGATGACATAATATGCGAATGTTGAATCATAAAAAAATACAAAAAAACATGGCATCACGCTTTTTAAAAGATCGAATTTACAAATTGTTATTTTATATAGCAATTTTATTTTCAATGGTAATTTTGTTTTTGTTACTGTTTCAAATTGTTGAAAAAGGTATAAGTTATCTTTCAATAAATTTCTTTACAAATTTCGCTTCACGTAATCCGAAAGAAGCTGGTATTGCTGCAGCTTTGTCAGGGACAATATTATTTATGAGTATTGTTATACCTGTTTCTTTTATATTTGGAGTTGGAACAGCACTTTATTTAGAGCAATATGCGAAGGAATCTCTATTTAAAAAAATAATAGAGATTAATAATCAAACGTTAGCAGGAGTACCATCCGTTGTATTTGGATTGCTTGGTTTAACTATTTTTGTATATGCTCTTCATTTAGGAGAGAGTATAGTTGCAGCAGCACTGACGATGAGTCTACTCGTTTTACCAACAGTTGTTGTGGCGAGTCAAGAAGCAATTCGATCAGTACCAAGTGTATTATTAGAGAGTTCTTACGGATTAGGTGCTACGAAGTGGCAAACGATGTATCAAATTGTATTGCCATATGCTTTCCCAGGGATTATAACGGGCTGTACGTTAGCGATATCAAGAGCAATTGGAGAAGCTGCACCACTATTAGTTATTGGGGCACTTGCGTTTGCAAATTATGTTCCATTTAGTATGTTTGATAGATTTACAGTTCTACCAATTCAAATTTTTAATTGGATGAGTAGGCCACAAGAAGAATTTCAGTATGTAGCAGCAGCTGGGATGATTGTTTTGTTAGGTTTGTTGCTATTTATTAATATATTTGTTTTATGGTTACGAAATCGAAAATAAGTTGGAAGTGGATGAAAGGGGAATTCAAATGGTAGCAACAGTAGTAAATGTACAGGTGAAAAACGAAGAGAAAATCGAGACTGCGCCAAAGAAGGTAGTATTTGATACGAAAAACTTAAATTTATGGTATGGGGAAGACCATGCTTTAAAAGATATTAATTTAAGTATTCATGAGAATGAAGTTACAGCCATTATCGGTCCAAGTGGCTGTGGTAAATCAACTTACTTAAAAACATTAAATCGCATGGTAGAATTAGTACCGATTGTTCGAACTACAGGTGTAATTGAATATAGAGAACGCAATATATTTGATAAATCATATCCAGTTGAAGAATTAAGAACGCATGTAGGAATGGTGTTCCAAAAGCCAAATCCATTTCCAAAATCTATTTATGAGAATGTAGCATACGGTCCAAAAATCCATGGTATTCGTGACAAAAAGACATTAGATGAAATTGTTGAAAAAAGTTTACGTGGAGCAGCGATTTGGGATGAGTTAAAAGATCGTTTGCACGACAATGCATACGGTTTATCTGGTGGACAGCAACAGCGTCTATGCATCGCACGCTGCTTAGCTATTGAGCCAGACGTTATTTTAATGGATGAGCCAACATCGGCATTAGACCCAATTTCAACATTAAAAGTAGAAGAATTAATTCAAGAGCTAAAGAAAGATTTTAGTATTGTTATCGTAACGCATAATATGCAACAAGCAGCGCGTATTTCAGACAAAACAGCTTTCTTCTTAAGCGGGGAAGTTGTGGAGTATACAGATACAAACAAATTATTTACGACTCCTTCAGATAAGCGTACAGAAGATTATATTACAGGTCGCTTTGGTTGATATCGTTTCAAAGCTAAGAGCAAATGCCCTCTTAACAGAGGGCATTTCTTATTTTATCTTACTGTTAATAGAGAACTAATACTTCTCCTTATCTTAAGGTTTATTACAAGCGCAAGAGGCTATGTAGGAGATTTACCCCGCTATTTGCGGGCAGTAAGACCCCCACCTTAAAATTTAGCGAAAGCAAAGAAGTTAGGGAGGGGATCTTGCTGCCTATCAAATCCCGATTGATGAGGGTTGATTAAAGTTTCACTTTTATATAATGGCACATAATATTGAGGGGGAAGAAAAATGGTAAGAGAACAGTTTCAAGGTGATTTAAAAGCGTTACAGCAAAAGGTGATCGAGCTTGGAGAATTAGCAAATGCGGCTTTATTGATGGCTATGGAAGGTCTGCATACAAGGGATGTAGAGAAAGCGTTAGAGGTCATTGATGGTGATTACCGCATGGATAATTTAGAAGAGGAAATAAACGATCTTGCGCTTATGCTCATTACGAAGCAGCAACCTGTAGCAAGTGACTTAAGAAGGATTTTTATTTCAATTAAAACAGCGACAGATTTAGAGCGTATTGCAGATCATGCTGTTAATATTGCAAAGGCTACAATTCGTCTTGGGGAAAAAGAAGTGGCTGTTAGTTTGCACAACCTGGATGAAATGTTTGCGGTTGCAAATGAGATGTTGCATTTAGCGTTAGAAGCATATGAACAAGAAAATTTAACTTTTGCGAAACAAATTGCTGAAATGGATGATTCCGTTGATGAAATATATGGAAAAGCAATTCGTGAGTTTATATCGTCGGTTCCGGAACAACCAGAAGCAATTACGCAAATTACACAATTATCATTTGTCGCGAGATATATTGAGCGTGTAGCAGATCATATTACAAATATTGCTGAAAATGTCTTTTATTTAGTAAAAGGAAAGCATTATTTATTGAATGAGTAGGAATAAAAGCAGGTGATGAGAAATCACCTGCTTTTTTTAGTCAAAACATGACAAAAAAAGCTCGTTGTTTCCTTTAGTTTATGATGATAAGATGTATCATAATGTAATGGAAAAATTAGTATATATGTTTGTCGTTAATAAGTATTATTTACCAATTTATAGTAAGCGCTTTCTTGTTGTTTGAAACATACGTTTTTATAGGTGAGAAATTTAATTATATGGTCTTCTAAATGAGGATTTGTTTAACTAATCAAGTTTATGCTGCTAGTTCATGTGGGATAGGGAATATACATATGGTATATGGAGTTACTGAACATTATATAAGTGGAGGCTGAAGTATATGAAGGGGGTTATTTTAGCTGGAGGAAAAGGAAGACGCCTTAGACCATTAACATGCAATACTCCAAAGCCGATGTTACCATTATTAGAAAAACCAGTTTTAGAATATAATATTGAGTTATTACGTCAGCATGGTATTCGTGAAATTGCAATTACTGTTCAATATATGAGTACGACCATTAAGCAATATTTTGGTGACGGTAGTAAATGGGGAGTTAACTTGTATTATTTTGAAGACTCTCCTCCGCTTGGCACAGCAGGGAGTATTAAACAAGCAGAACAATTTTTAGATGAAACATTTGTTGTGATAAGCGGGGATGCATTAACTGACTTTCAATTATCAGAAGGAATTAGGTTTCATGAACAAAAGAAAAGAATGGTAACAATGTTTGTGAAAGAAGTAGAAAATCCACTCTCATTTGGATTGGTTGTAATGAATAAAAACCAGGAGGTTACACGATATATAGAAAAGCCGGGCTGGAATGAGGTAGTATCTAATGTTGTGAATACAGGCATATATATTATGGAGCCAGAAATCTTTTCTTACATACCGCCTAGGCAATTTTTTGATTTCAGTCATGATGTGTTTCCATTATTGGCAAACAAAAATTTGTTATTCGCATATTTGTCAGAAGGTTATTGGTTAGATATCGGCACATTTAATCAATATCGACAAGCACAATTTGATTTGTTAACGAAAAAGTTACAAGTACCTATTCCTTATACAGAAGTATTACCTATGGTATGGATGGGGGAAGGGGTGACGATTGGTAAAGGGACGAAAATTCATGGCCCCTCTTTTATTGGAGAAGGAGCAAAGATTGGTACAGGAGCTGTAATTGAGCCATATTCTATTATTGGGAAAAATAGTATCGTTTCAAGTTATTCTCATCTTCAAAAAAGTATTGTTTTTGCGAATGCCCACATTGGGAAGTATTGTGAACTATTAGAAACGACAATAGGAGAGCGTACAATAGTTGAAGATGATGTTACACTGTTTCAAAAAAGTGTTGTAGCGGATCACTGTCATATCGGGAGAAGTACGGTAATTAAGCAAAAAGGAAAACTATGGCCTTATAAGGCGATTGATAGTCATTCGATAGTAGGAGCGGCTGGTATTCAAGAGAGTGAAATGAGTGCAGGGTGGTTACAAAAAAGCCGCATTGTAGGAAGAGGGAATGTTGAAATTACTCCCCAGTTTATCGTGAAGATTGCGATGGCGTATGGTTCTCTTTTTGAAAAAGGAGAAAGTATATTAATTGGAAGTCAAGAAAATATAGAAACAACCTCTTATAAAAATTTATTTTTACATGCTATTCATGGTATAGGGATTCATACGATGGAATGTAAAGAAATGAACGAGTCACTTTTTCAATATAGTGTTCATCATTTGCAATGTGCAGGTGGTGTTTTCATTCAAGTGGAGAATGAGAATGAGATTGTTATAAAGTTATACGGTCAAGCTGGCATGCCGTTAACGTATAAGCAGCAAAAAGAGATAGAACAAATATATATGTCCGAATTGTTTTATTACGTGCAGGAGAAAGAAATGGGGCGTAATAAGCTCGTTCATGTTTCTATGAATGAGTATATAGAAGTTATATTGGAGCATATTGATATCGAGAAAATACAGATGCAGAAGTTTCATCTTCTTATTAATAAGAGAAATGATACGTTGCAACATTTACTTATGCTCTTTCTGCAAAGACTTGGTTGTACAGTTACATGGATTTATGCAAGCGAACAAAAAGATCATGTGAAAGCTTTGATGAAATCAAGTAAAGCGAATATGGCTCTTATGTTTTCGGAGAAAGGAAATCATTTCGAGTTATACGATAAACATAGTAATATTTACCAAGGTACAGATTTTGAAGAGGTAGATATTCCAGATTTCTTGCTCGAATCGACAGGAAATATTTACCCAATGTCTTTGAAGTTAGGAGAATGTTATCTTCTATTTTATACGCAGGATGAAAGAAAATCGTTTCAAGTGAGGTGGAAGCGAGATATTTTATATCGGATTGGAAAATTATTCGAGCTAATAGCATTGCAAGGAAAAACGTTTCTCAGCATAGTAGAGCAATCACCTCCGCTCTATTTACTTTATGATGAAGTGGTATGTTCATGGAATGAAAAAGGGGAAATTATGAGGAAATTATTGGATGATATAGAAAGGAAGGGAGAAGGGATATTTGAAGGAGTGCAGTTCAAATATACTGAAAAAGAGTGGTCTTATATCGTTTCTGACATAAAACAACCAAAATTTTTGGTGTATTCACATGCTAGAAACCCAGTAATAGCAAGGGAAAATATGAAAAATCTTATAGAAAAAATTAGACAATATCAAAAGGTGTAGAATTTTTATTTTAAAAGTGGTATTATAGTATAGTCTGATTTAAGTTATTAGTACTGGAGGGAAATAAGAATGCGTGTGAATATTACTCTAGCATGTACAGAATGCGGAGATCGTAACTATATCTCAAAGAAAAATAAACGTAACAACGCTGAGCGTATCGAGCTTAAAAAGTATTGCAAGCGTGACAAGAAGTCTACGTTACACCGTGAAACAAAGTAAGCAGTAGGAATATTTTCCTACTGTTTCTTTTTTTATTCGATTCCTATGTTAAAAGTGATACACTATCAGCATAGAGTAAAGTGTCACTGTAAGGGGGAGAATGTGTGAAAGCAGAGAAAGTACGTTTGCGTAAACAAATAATAGAACACATGAATTCTTTATCAGAAGAACAGTATACAACTTTATCAGAACAGATTGCATTTTCGTTGTATGCGCAAAAAGAGTGGGTTGAAGCTAAAACAATTGGAATTACTCTTTCAATGGAAAATGAAGTGAATACATATCCTATTATCGAAAAAGCTTGGGAAGAAGGAAAGAAAGTTGTAGTTCCTAAGTGTAATAAAGGAACAAGAACGATGTCCTTCCGGCAAATTAATAATTTTGATCAATTAGAAACGGTGTATATGAATTTACGTGAACCGATTCCCGGGCTTACGGAAGAAGTGAATATGGATGAAATTGATCTTCAAATTGTCCCAGGCGTAGCTTATACAGAACGAGGAGAGCGAATTGGGTACGGCGGTGGCTATTATGATCGTTATCTCGTGCATTATAAAGGGAAAACGCTGTCATTAGCGTATGATTTTCAAATGGTAAAACACATTCCGGTAGAGCCATTTGATAAAAACATAGAAAAAATTATTACAGAAAAAGGAACACTGCTTACAAATAAGCTTGTATAGACAAATAAAAATTGACGAGACTTTTTCTTCTTGATTATAATAAAATATGTGAACGTTTTCTTATTATAATTTTTTATAGTAAGTGAGCATAGAGGGTGATGAAATGGTATCTATTTATGATATTCAGCAATTGCTAAAGAAATTTGGTACGATTATTTATACGGGAGATCGAATTGCAGATTTACAATTAATGCAAGATGAATTGCGTGAATTAAATCAATCACAGCTAATCGATCCACAAGACTATCAAACAGCTTTATTTTTATTGAAGCAAGAAATTCAAAAAGAGCTAAATAAGAATTAGATAAAGGTAGGTAAGCAACATGGAAGAGAAATGGTTAGTTGGTGTTGACCTTGGTGGTACAACGATTAAATTAGCATTTATTAATGTGTACGGTGAAATTTTACATAAGTGGGAAATCCCTACGAATACAGGTGAGCAAGGAAAACATATTACACTTGATGTTGCGAAAGCAATTGATAAAAAGCTAGAAGAATTAGGCGAATTGAAGAGCAAGTTAATTGGTATTGGTATGGGAGCTCCTGGTCCTGTACATGTGGCGTCTGGAATGATTTATGAAGCGGTTAATTTAGGATGGAAAAACTATCCGCTAAAAGATTTATTAGAAGTAGAAACAGGATTACCTGTTGTTATTGATAATGATGCAAACTTAGCAGCGCTTGGTGAAATGTGGAAAGGTGCTGGTGAAGGTGCAAAAGATTTAATCTGTATGACACTTGGTACGGGCGTTGGTGGTGGTGTAATCGCCAATGGTGAGATTGTACACGGCGTGAGTGGTGCTGCTGGTGAGATTGGACATATTACAGTCGTTACAGAAAATGCTTTCCCATGTAATTGCGGGAAGTCTGGTTGCTTAGAAACAGTAGCATCTGCGACAGGTATTGTACGTGTTGCTATGCAAAAAATACAAGAGACTAATAAAGAGAGCATGTTGCGTTCTATGTTAGCTGAAGAAGGACGTATTACATCAAAAGATGTCTTTGAAGCACTTGGACAAGGTGATGAATTAGCAGGTGAAGTAGTAGAAAAAGTAGCCTCTTATTTAGGATTAGCTGTAGCGAACCTTTCTAGTACATTGAACCCAGAGAAAATTGTTATTGGTGGAGGCGTGTCTAAAGCTGGAGATGCGCTATTAGAACCAATTCAACGCTATTTCGAGCAATACGCCTTCTCACGTGCTGTAAAGAGCACGAAGTTAGCTATTGCAACACTTGGTAATGATGCAGGTGTTATCGGAGGAGCTTGGCTTGTAAAAAAGCACAAATACGAAGCGAAGATGATATAAGTTGTGAAATATGAAAAGAGGAAGGGGGAACCCTTCCTCTTTTTGTGTGAAATCTCGATGAAGAATAAAGTGTAAACGAATTAAGCTGCTGGTGGATACCCGTTATATAGAACAGTCATGATCGTAAACCATCCGAAAACGAGTACAGTTGCAATTGCAAAGCCGCTCGCGAAAAAGTTTTTTTCACGAAGTGTTCTAAGCGTAGCAAATACAGCTAACAGAGTGACAAGTGTAAAAATAATAACAAGGCCCATACAATATCCTCCTCTGTCTACCCATTTCTTATTATGAGTTTTTGGAATATTTACTCTTTTATATTGTACATGTTTTAAAAATGATTGTCGAGATAGCATCCTTTCTTTTCCTCAGAGAAAGAAATGTTGTATCATTAAAAGTAAGTTTAATAACTGGAGGAGATTTTCATATGAAATGGATACAAATGCCGTTAGGCCCATTACAAACAAATGCTTATATTTTAATGAACGATCAAAAAGAGTGCATTATCTTTGACCCTGGTCATGAAGGTGAAAAGCTCGTTACATATTTACAAGAAGAACAATTAAAACCATTAGCTGTTTTATTAACACATGCTCACTTTGATCATATCGGTGCTGTTGATGCGGTAAGAGACACTTTTCATATTCCTGTGTACGTACATAAAGAAGAAGCAGATTGGTTAGGAGATGCAACTGTAAACGGCTCTCAAATTTTTATGATGAACCGCAGTATTACAGCAAAACCAGCGGATCATATTATTGATGCAGAAGGTACATTAACAATTGGATCATTTAATTTTGAAATTTTTGAGACACCAGGACATTCTCCAGGAAGTATTTCTTATTATAGTAAAGAGGCGAATGCTGTATTCTCAGGAGATGTATTGTTCCAAATGAGCATTGGAAGAACAGATTTACCTGGTGGAAGTTTCGCTGAATTAATTGGAAGTATTGAAGAGAAATTATTTGTATTACCAGATGAAACAGCGGTTTTATGTGGACATGGTCCAGAAACAAGCATTGGCTTTGAAAAAGAAAATAATCCGTTTTTACAATAAGGAGTCATTATGGGAATGGAGCTCATTTTAAGAGAATGGATGGGGAAAGAAAAGGATTATTCAATTTCATATAGTACGTATATGAACCTTGTATTGTATACAGAAGGTCATGGATATTATATGAAAGAACGTGAAAAGATTGGAAGACAAGGGGATTTTTTTACAAGTAGCAACGTATCCTCTGTGTTTGCAAAAACTTTTGCTAAACTTTTTATTCGTCTTGTTGAAAATGGTGAAGTTGCTCCGAATATTTGTGAAATTGGCGGAGGAACAGGGAAGTTTGCCTATGATGTTTTACAAGAATGGAAGCAATTATCTCCAAAAACCTTTATTGATTTAAACTATTCAATGATTGAAGTGAGCCCTTTTCATAGAAAATTACAGCAGGAGCACCTTGGCTCATTTTCTAATGTATCGTACTATACCTCCTATAGTGAAATGGGAGATTCTTTCGAGGGAATTCTTTTTTCGAATGAGTTGTTTGATGCATTTCCTGTTGAAATAATTGAGAAAAGAAATGGTATGTTGTATGAAGTACGTATTACATATACAGAGGAAGGAAACCTTTCAGAAGTATGTAGGCCGTTAGATAAAAGAATTGGTCGCTATTTATTGAAATATAATATTTATATTGCTGAAGGGCAACGTTTTGAAGTACCAATTGTGATGGAGGAGTATATAAAAGAAATTGCGAAATGGTTTCAAAAAGGTATATGTATTACAGTTGATTACGGATACACAAAAGAAGAATGGATGCATCCAGCACACCGTGAAGGAAGTTTGCGAGGGTATTATCAGCATAAGCTAATACGTAACCCACTAGCGCATCCAGGTGAAATGGATCTTACTACTCATATTCATTGGGACGAGCTAAAGGAGATGTTTAGTATGCAAGGAATGAGTGCAGTATGGCATAAGAAACAATCTGAGTTCTTGTTAGCTGCAGGGATATTAGAACAGCTTACGAGCCATCAAGATATGAATCCTTTTTCTGAAACGCAAAAACAAAATCGAGCCGTTCGTTCTATGATTTTGAATGGAGGAGTAGGGAGTGCATTTGATGTTGTTATACATACAAAAGATATGCAACATTTACATTTGGATCGATATGTAACAATATAAAAAACAAGACACAGTATATACTGTGTCTTGTTTTTTAATACGACTTATGTAGTATTATATATTTCCTCTCATGATATATATTTATATTAAAGATATGAGATGAAAAATATAGAATACGTTCTTTTTCTTCGATTATTAGTCCCTAACCTAATAATACGCGAACGAGTTGAATGATTGTTTCATTCTCTACTTTGTAATAAATTTCCAATCCTTTTCTTTCACTAGAAACGATTTTAGCGCTTTTTAATTTTGCTAAATGCTGTGAAATTGTAGATTGTGGCATGTTTAAGCCAGTATACATTGTAGAAACGTTGCTTGGACCGCGCTCGATTAATCCTTTTACGATACATAAACGAACAGGATGAGCTAGCACTTTTAATAATTCTGCATTACTTTCATATAGTTCTAATTCTTTTTGAAAGGTTTCTAACATGTTCTTTTCCACCTCCGTGTGAGCTATTATACCATACTATACATACCAAAAATTTAAAGAAAAGAAAATAGTTGTTGCAGAAAAAAAGTCCTAAAGTAAAGAAATTGTAAGAAAAGAGACCCTGATGTAAATAAAATAGGTAAATTAGCATGTTTTTGTAAAATGACATTTTTGGGTGAAAATTTCGATGCGTTTTAAAAATTGAAAGATATAGATATATTTGTAACACAATTTTATCATGATTTTCTTATTCTTTCAAATGAATATACGAAATTTTTAAAATAATATGACAAAGGAATTATAATGATATATATAGAATATAAAACAGGTTAAAAGAAAAGAAGCTGAATGTAATTCGCTTCTTTATGGTGATAATGAAATATTTGCTTACGGCTGATAAATCTTAGGATGATCAAGTCATTAGTCATTTATTCTAAAATTCATCTTTTAGCAACGTTAAAAACCTGTGATTCCATATGTTCTCATAAAAATCAATTGTCTCTTTTGCGGACATAAAAGGATTATTCAACGTAGAGGTTGTTTTCTGTACCATAAAGTTTTCGTATCCTAGTCCGTGGGCAAACTTAATCGTAGCATCCATACAGTACTCTGTTTGGGCGCCACAAAATTCAATGCAATTTACAGATAATTGATCTAAAATTTCTTTTAAGTTTGTTTTATAAAATGAATTTGCATGTGTTTTTCTTACAAAAAAATCTTGTTCTTGAACATCTAGATCGGTATGAATAGCCCAAAGTTCTTTCTCGGGTACTAAATCATCATCACAATGTTGAACAAAAAGGATTGGTTTATTTAATTTTCTGTATGAATAAATTCTTTTATTTACTTTTGTTAGTAAGTTCTGTAAATCAAATAAATGCTCCTCGCTATAACATACGCCATTTTGTAAATCGATAACGATTAAAATATCTGAACAAATATCCATTATTTTCACCCCTTTTTATTTCTTAATATATCAATTAATCCATTATTTAGAAATAGATGATATACTTTTATTTTTTTATGGACTATAAGAAAAGAAGAAATTCAAATGAATATAACTAAAACGCAGAAAAAGAAGATATGAAAACCTAATCTCATATCTTCTTTTTCTCTATGCATTTACAGGTTCTTCTACATAAGAAAGGGCATTTTCAAAATCGGATATTAAATCGTTAACATTTTCAAGACCGACTGATAACCGAAGTAATGAATTAGAGATTCCTCTTTCATCACGAGCTTCTTGCGACAGTGCTGCATGTGACATTTTTGCTGGATAAGAAAGAATTGACTCTACAGCTCCTAAACTAACTGCAAAAACAGGTAATTTTACTTTTGATAAAAATTGGCGGAGTGCATCTTCTGACTGCAAAGTAAACGATAAGACCGCTCCAGCTGATGTTGCTTGAGATTGTTGAATATCAAATCCGAGATGTGTTTGTAATCCCGGATAATAGACATTTTGTACTTTAGCGTGCTCTTGTAAATAATGTGCGATTTTATTGGCATTTTTAGCTGAATGCTCGAGGCGTACGTGCAATGTTTTTAGACCGCGAAGTACGAGAGAACAATCTTGAGGTCCTAAAATAGCACCGAATGCATTTTGTAAAAATCCAAGCTTTTGAGCGAGTTCTGCATCTTTTACTACTGCTAATCCGGCAGTAACATCACTATGACCAGCAATAAATTTTGTAGCACTATGAAGAACGACATCAGCTCCAAGTTCAAGTGGTTTTTGGAATAGTGGTGTCAAAAATGTATTATCAACAAAAGTAAGAGCGCCAATAGATTTTGCGAGTTTAGAAACCTCGCGAATATCTGTCACTTTTAAAAGTGGGTTAGAAGGTGTTTCTACATAAAAGAGCTTTGTATTTGGTTTCATGTTTTGTTTTATTTCTTCTAAATTGGTCATATCAACAAATGTATGTGAAACACCGTAACGGGAGAGTACCTCAGTTATCACTCGGTAAGTGCCTCCGTACACATCTTCTGAAATGAGTACGTGATCACCTTGTGAAAGAAGGAGGAATGCAGTGGAAATCGCTGCAATGCCTGATGCAAAGGCGAATCCTTTTGTTCCGCCTTCTAATAAAGCAATGATATCTTCAAGAGCTTCACGAGTTGGATTTCCTGACCTGCTATAGTCATATTTTCCGAACGTATCTACATCAAACTGGTGAAAAGTTGATGTGTTATAAATAGGAACGTTCACAGCGCCTGTTTGCGAGTCATGTTTATATTGGTTGTGTAGTAAGAGTGTATCTATAGAATAGCTCATATTCTTACACCTTCTTTTACGAGTTTAATGGCTTGCTTTAAGTCTTGAATTAAATCGTTACTATTTTCAATGCCAACTGAGAATCGAAGAAGACGATTGCATACGCCGTTTGCTGTTCTAATTTCTTCAGGAATATCAGCATGTGTTTGCGTTGCTGGATAAGTCATTAAACTTTCTACACCACCAAGACTTTCGGCAAATGTAATTAAGGATAAAGATTGTAAGAATGGATTAATCCAAGCTTCATCTTTAAGGCGGAATGAAATCATGCCGCCTCTTCCTGGATAAAATACATCTGTCACCCCGTCTTCATCATTTAAATACGCAACAACTGCTTTCGCATTTTCTTCATGTTGTCTCATGCGAAGCGCTAACGTTTTCATACCGCGAATTAATAACCATGAGTCAAATGGGCTTAAAACTGCACCTGATGCATTATGATAATGAGCGATTTCCTCGCAAAGTTCCTTTCCTTTTGCAACGACAAGCCCGCTTAGTACATCGTTATGTCCCCCTAAATATTTCGTTGCGCTATGAAGTACAATGTCAGCACCTTCTGTTAATGGTTGCTGTATATAAGGTGTGTAGAATGTGTTGTCTACAATAAGAAGTAGTCCGTGCCTTTTCGCTACAGTTGCGACAGCAGCAATATCAGTAACTTGCATTAATGGATTAGTTGGAGTTTCTATGAAAATAGCCTTCGTTTCAGTTGTGATAGCTTGCTCAATTTGTTTAATAGACTGTGTATTTACGTATCTACATCGAACATTCCACTTTTTTTCATGCTCAGAAAATAATCGATACGTTCCCCCGTATAAATCTTCAGATACAATAAGTTCGTCTCCAGAGCGGAATAGAGAAAGGACGAGGAGAACAGCCGCCATCCCTGAACTACAGGCATAACCTTTTTCGCCATATTCTAAGTCTGCGATCGCCTGTTCTAAAAGACCGCGAGTTGGATTGCCAGTTCGTGAATAGTCAAAGCCAGTAGATTTACCAATTCCTTCGTGGCGATAAGCGGTTGAGAAATAAACTGGTGGATTAACCGTTCCAGTTGTAGTTTCACTACGATTTCCGATTTGTGCTAGTTTTGTTTCGATTGTTGACATGTGAAAATTCCTCCTTTTTAAATTGAAACATTAAGTGAATATAAAATAAAAAAAGCCTTCTAAGAAGAAGGCTTTCGGTTTGAATAGAGTCTTCTTCTCATCTGTCAAATCTTTCACAATTTGCTGGAATTAGCACCTTATTAACAAAATGTTAATGGTTGCTGAGGCGTCACAGGGCCAGTCCCTCTACCTCTCTAGATAAGAATGTTCGTATGAAATTTTTATTATGTTTTTAACTTTACAATAAAAGATAATTGAATTGCAACTTTATTTTAAATAATTTTTATTTTTCCGCAAGTGTCATTGACTTTTAATTTTGTGCATGCTAAATTTATTAAAAAATTAACAAACATTGTTAAAAGGGGAACGCATTTCCTTTTAGCTACATAAATAAAATAATAAAGACAACTCTTATTGAGAGCGGTGGAGGGAAAGGCCCTGTGAAACCCGGCAACCTTCAAACGAAATGTTTGAAACGGTGCTAATACCTGCAAAACGAATGTTTTGCATAATAAGAGGAGGAACAATTATGTCCCCCTCTTCAAAGTGAAGAGGGGGTTTTTATATTGATAGAAATGAGGGAGATTCGTGAAATTACTAGATTTATTATCAAAAGGAATTGTAATAGGTGATGGTGCGGTTGGAACGTTATTGCATTCACATGGTTTGCAAAGTAGCTTTGAAGAATTGAACGTATCTGATCCAGATCTAATTATATCCATTCATAAACAATATGTAGCTGCTGGAGCAGATGTAATTCAAACGAATACGTATGGAGCAAATGAGGCGAAATTACGTATGTATGGTTTAGAAAATCAAGTTACAAAAATTAATAGAGCGGCAGTGAAATTGGCGAAAGCATCTGTGACAGATAAAAATGCAATTTTAGGAACAATTGGTGGTATGAAACATATCGGAGCTGTTACAACGACTGATATGGAAAGGGAGTTTATGTTACTTGAACAGGCGGGGGCTTTACTAGAAGAACAGGTTGATGGATTACTATTAGAAACTTTTTATGATGAATTTGAATTACTTCATGCTGTTAAAGTGTTGCGTAAGCAAACGAATATTCCGATTGTTGCGCAATTAGCGTTACATGAAGCAGGTACGACTCAAAATGGAAATGATGTCAATGAAATATTAAAGCAGTTTATAGATTACGGTGCAAATGTTGTTGGATTGAATTGTCAACTGGGGCCGCTTCATATGACGGAAGCTTTCAAAATGATATCGATTCCGCAAAATGGCTATTTATCAGCATACCCAAATGCAGGTCTCCCGAATTATGTAGAGGGACGTTACGTATATGAGGGAAGTCCAGCTTATTTTGAAGCAATGACACCGAAATTTATTGAGCAAGGTATTCGGTTATTGGGTGGCTGTTGTGGTACGACTCCAGAACATATTCAAAGTATGAAGCGCGCTGTTGCGAATATTACCCCTGTAATAGAAAAAGAAACGATTCAAAGGCCAAAAGTCGTTCATACGCATGAGAAACGTTCGAAGGCTCACGTCACTCTAGCAGAGAAAGCAAAAAAACAAACGACAGTTGTAGTGGAATTAGATCCACCGAAAACGTTAGATACACAGCGTTTTTTTGAAGGAGCAAGAGCGTTAAAAAGAGCGGGAGCAGATGCTATTACTCTAGCAGATAATTCATTAGCATCGCCTCGTGTCTCTAATATGGCGATGGGTGCGTTATTAACGAAGCATGATATCCCAGTATTGACGCATTTAACGTGTAGAGATCATAACGTCATTGGACTACAATCTCATTTGTTAGGTTTATCGGCGTTAGGGATGGAAGAAGTGTTAGCTTTAACTGGTGATCCAGCGCGCGTTGGTGATTTTCCCGGTGCCACTTCTGTATATGATTTATCCTCTATTGAGCTTATTAAAATGATTAAAGAAATGAACGATGGACGTTCAATTTTAGGGAAATCAATTGGACCGGCGACAAGGTTTTCTGTAGGCGGCGCATTTAATCCTCACGTGAGGCACTTAAAAGCAGCAGTTAAGCGAATGGAACGAAAAATAGATGCTGGAGCGGAGTATTTTTTAACTCAGCCAATTTACGATATCAAGTTAATTGAAGAAGTGTATGAAGCGACAAAGCATTTGGAACAACCTATTTTTATTGGAATTATGCCGTTAGTAAGTAAGCGGAATGCAGATTTTCTTCATTTTGAGGTGCCGGGTATTACTCTTCCTGAAGAAATAAGAGAGAGAATGGATGGACATGAAACGAAAGAGGCAGCAATTGAGGAAGGGATTCGCATTTCACAAGAATTGGTCGACGCAGCGATGAAATATTTTAATGGTATTTATCTTATTACACCATTTTTAAAGTATGAAATTACAGAACATCTTGTTAAATATGTAAGAGAAAAGCAAGAAGTGAAAGAAGGTATTAATTGATGAAGTGTATAGAAGAAAAATTGAAAAATAGCATTTTAATATTAGATGGTGCAATGGGGACAATGATTCAGCAAGAGGATTTAACTGCTGAAGATTTCGGAGGAGAAGAGTACGAGGGCTGTAATGAATATTTAGTGGAAACAAGACCAGACGTTATTTTAAAGATTCATAAAGCTTATATTGAAGCTGGAGCGGATATTATTGAAACAAATACATTTGGGGCAACGAATATTGTACTAAGTGATTATGAGCTGTCTCATTTAGATGAAGAACTAAATGAAAAGGCAGCACTTTTGGCGAAGCAAGCTGTTAAAGAAAGCGGGAATGAAGTATATGTTGCGGGAGCGATGGGACCAACAACGAAAGCAATTAGTGTTACTGGTGGTGTGACTTTTGAAGAATTGATTGAGGCTTATACAAGGCAGGCACGAGGATTATTAAAAGGAGAAGTTGATGTATTACTCGTTGAGACGAGTCAAGATATGCGTAACGTGAAAGCAGCTTATATTGGAATTCAAGCTGCTTTTGAAGAACTGAAAAAAACGGTTCCTATTATGATTTCAGGTACGATTGAGCCAATGGGAACGACTCTGGCTGGGCAAACAATTGAAGCTTTTTATTTATCAGTAGAACATATGAAACCATTATCTGTTGGGTTAAACTGTGCGACTGGTCCGGAGTTTATGAGGGACCATATTCGTTCACTATCTGATTTATCGGAGTGTTACATTTCTTGTTATCCAAATGCAGGTCTTCCTGATGAAGATGGACATTATCATGAATCTCCATCTTCTCTTGCTGAAAAGGTGAAGCGATTTGCTGAAGAAGGGTGGGTTAATATTATTGGTGGTTGTTGTGGCACGACACCAGAACATATAAAAGCAATGAAATCCGCGCTAGCATCTCTTAAGCCTCGTGACCATCATGAGAGAGAAGGACATGGAATTAGTGGATTAGAAGCACTGCAATATGATGAGTCTATGAGACCGTTATTTGTAGGTGAAAGAACGAATGTTATTGGGTCACGTAAATTTAAACGATTAGTAGCAGAAGGGAAATTTGAAGAGGCTGCTGAAGTGGCAAGAGCGCAAGTGAAGAAAAATGCTCATATTATTGATATTTGTATGGCAGATCCTGATCGCGATGAAATAGAAGATATGGAAAACTTCTTAGCAGAAGTTACGAAAGTTTTAAAAGTACCGATTATGATTGATTCAACAGATGAAAATGTGATGGAGCGAGCTCTTACTTATATTCAAGGAAAAGCTGTTATTAATTCAATTAATTTAGAAGATGGAGAAGAACGATTTAAAAAAGTGACACCGCTTCTTCAGAAGTATGGTGCTGCTATAGTTGTAGGAACAATTGATGAAGACGGTATGGCGGTTAGTGCGGAGCGAAAGATAGAAATTGCGAAAAGAAGCTATGAATTACTTACAAAGAAGTATGGGATACGCCCGTCAGATATTATTTTTGATGCACTTGTGTTTCCGGTAGGGACAGGTGATGAAGAATATATTGGTTCAGCAGCAGCGACTATAGAAGGAATTCGCCTTATTAAAGAAGCGTTACCAGAGTGTTTAACGATTTTAGGGGTAAGTAACATATCATTTGGTTTACCACCGGCTGGACGTGAGGTATTAAATTCAGTCTTTTTATATCATGCTACGAAAGCAGGGTTAGATTACGCGATTGTGAATACGGAAAAATTAGAACGCTATGCGTCGATTCCAGAGGAAGAAAAACGCCTTGCAGATGCACTACTGTTTGAAACGACGAAAGAGACGTTAGAAGAATTTACAAACTTTTACCGAGTTGCTAAAAAGAAAGATATCGTTGTGCAAGAAACGTTAACGCTTGATGAAAGACTAGCAAATTATATTGTAGAAGGTACGAAACAAGGATTACACGAGGATTTAAGTCTTGCGCTTGAAGAAGGAAGAAAACCTCTTGATATTATTAACGGTCCGCTTATGACAGGGATGGATGAGGTAGGACGACTATTTAATAATAATGAACTTATTGTTGCTGAAGTATTGCAAAGTGCTGAAAGTATGAAAGCTGCTGTAAGCTATTTAGAGCCACATATGGAATCTAGTGATAGTGCGAAAAAAGGGAAAGTATTATTAGCAACTGTAAAAGGTGACGTGCATGATATTGGGAAAAATCTCGTTGAAATTATTTTAGCAAATAACGGATATGAGATTATTAATTTAGGAATTAATGTACGTTCGGATCGAATTGTTCAAGAAGTACAAGAAAAGAAGCCGGATATTATAGGGCTTTCCGGTTTATTAGTAAAATCAGCGCAACAAATGGTAACGACTGCTGAAGATTTAAAAGCAGCAAATATTGATGTTCCCATTGTTGTAGGTGGTGCAGCGTTAACGAGAAAGTTTACAGATAATCGGATTTCACCATCATATAAAGGGCTCGTTTGTTATGCGAGTGATGCGATGACGGGGCTCGATATTATTAATAAGCTTCAAAAAGAAGAAGAGCGTGAGAAGATGAAACAGGATAAAAAAGAACGTCATCTTCATATCGTAAAAAAAGAGGAGAAGAAAGTAGAAATTCCAGCAGTAATTGAGCCATTACCGAAGGCTGAAGTTATCGTGCCTGATTCAACAAAACGAATTGTATTACGCGATATTCCGGCCCTTCATCTCGCTCCATTTTTAAATAGACAAATGCTACTTGGGCATCACCTTGGATTAAAAGGAAATGTGAAGAAGCTTTTGAAAGAGGGAGATAAGAGAGCACATGAATTAAATGATTTAATAGATGAATTATTGCAGGAAGGACAATCTTGGTTAAAGCCGAAAGCAGTGTATCAATTTTTCCCAGCGCAAAGCGACGGACAAAACATTGTAATATATGATCCAGAAGATCATACGCGTGTTATAGAGCGTTTCACATTCCCTAGACAAGGAAAGGCTCCCTATCGTACTTTAGGTGATTATTTGCGCCCAATAGGAGATGAGATGGACTATGTTGCTTTCTTATCTGTTACGGTTGGGGAAGGAGTTCGGGACATTGCTGAAGAGTGGAAGGCGAAAGGTGATTACTTACGTAGTCATGCCATTCAATCGTTAGCGCTTGAATTAGCGGAAGGACTTGCTGAAAAAACACATATGCTCATTCGTGACCGCTGGGGCATTCCGGACTCACCTGAACTGACGATGGAAGAACGTTTCCGTACGAAATATAGAGGAATACGAGTGTCATTTGGTTATCCGGCGTGTCCAGAACTTGCAGATCAAGAAAAGTTATTTCGCTTAATTCATCCAGAGGAAATAGGTATTTCATTAACAGAAGGATTCATGATGGAGCCAGAAGCGTCCGTAACGGCTATGGTATTTTCTCACCCTGAGGCAAGATATTTTAGTGTATTATAGTCTAGAAGGGGGAGACGTATGAAGAAAATAGTCTTTACAGGTGGCGGTTCGGCAGGACATGTAACACCTAATTTAGCCATTATCCCATATTTACAGGAAGACAACTGGGATATCTCTTATATTGGTTCTCATCAAGGTATTGAGAAAACGATTATAGAAAAGGAAGGCATTCCCTACTATAGTATTTCGAGTGGAAAGCTACGTCGTTATTTTGATTTGAAAAATATAAAAGATCCTTTTCTTGTAATGAAGGGTGTTATGGATGCGTATGTAAGGATTCGAAAACTAAAACCAGATGTAATTTTTTCAAAAGGCGGTTTCGTATCTGTACCAGTCGTAATTGGAGGATGGCTAAATAGAGTACCAGTTTTATTACATGAATCTGATATGACACCAGGACTAGCAAATAAAATTGCGCTTCGTTTTGCTTCGAAAATATTTGTTACATTTGAAGAAGCAGCGAAACATTTACCGAAAGAAAAAGTAATATATACGGGATCTCCTGTACGTGAAGAAGTGCTGAAGGGAAATCGTGAAAAAGGTTTAGCGTTTTTAGGTTTTTCACGTAAAAAGCCAGTTATTACGATTATGGGAGGCAGCTTGGGCGCGAAAAAAATTAATGATACGGCTCGAGAAGCATTACCAGAACTTCTTAAAAAATATCAAATTGTTCACCTTTGCGGAAAAGGTAACCTTGATGAAAGTTTACAAAATAAAGAAGGATATAGACAATTTGAATATGTACATGGAGAACTGCCAGATATATTAGCGGTAACAGATTTTGTTATTTCACGCGCGGGCTCCAACGCAATTTTTGAATTTTTAACATTACAAAAGCCGATGGTTTTAATTCCATTATCGAAATTTGCAAGCCGTGGAGATCAAATATTAAATGCAGAGTCCTTTGAAAGGCAAGGGTATGCCTCCGTATTATATGAAGAAGATGTAACTGTAAAATCTCTTATAAAGTATGTCGAAGAATTGAATCAAAATAATGAGAAGTATAAAACAGCACTAAAAAAATATAATGGAAAAGAAGCAATTAAAACAATCATTCAAAATATTTCAGAGGCATGATGAAACAATCATGCCTCTTTTAGTAGGGTGAAAGATTCCAAGAATTGATATTTTTATGTTACAATAAAGTGAAACTTTAATCAGTTGGGTTCATCCCACATCTAACTTCTTTACTGTTACTAAATTTTGAGGAGGTAGTCTTACTGCCCTCAAATAGCGGGATAACAAATGGGTTAATAGGGAAATTCCAATTAATGAGGCGTGAAAATACGAATGGATTAGGAGTGACTGTGTTGGAGCTAAGTCTCTATGAAAATACTGCACTTATTATATGCTTTGTGTTGTACGTTGGTAGTGTTATTGTTTATATTTCAAGGAAATTTTCGCAAGAAAGAGAGCTTGAAAAGTCAGAGATAACAGCTGAACTAGAAATGTTAGCTGATGAAAGTTATAAAAAACAAAAAATAAAAGAAGACCATGAAGCATCCCATCATTTAAACGCAAATAAGTTTTAAAGATGGGGATTTTTTTTGAAATTGTTCTTTATTATAGCTATAACAAATAACGCTAAAAAGGAGTTTCCCCATACACAATGAAGGAGTGTATATAAATGAATTTTTATATCGCCTCAGGTTTCCAAAATAAACATCTTGTACATTCCGTAGCAAATGAACTGAAACATGCAGGATGGCACCATACATATGATTGGACCAAAAATGAAAGAGCAGCGAATGAAGAACAATTAAGAGAAATTGGTCAGGCAGAACGAAATGCTGTAAAAGAAGCGGATGTATTTTTACTTATATTAGATGGTGGAAACGGGAGCCATACAGAGTTTGGAATGGCGATTGCACTAGAGAAAACGATATATGTATATCATGCAGGAAACCCGCTCCAAACAACGTTCTATCACTTGCCAGAAATAAATATTTTTGAAGGAGATGTAGCTGAGTTTGCATCTTTTGTTATGAATCATGTGAAATAATAGTAACTACCTAAAAGGTTATAAAAGTGATCTTTTGGGTACAGTGATGATAAGAAACGTATATAAAGGAGTACATAATATGAAATTAGAAAATGGATGGGAAACGAGCTTTTTAGAAGTCGTACAAAATAGTGAATTTAAGAAAGAGGCACTTCTTAGTCAATTGCTTTGTCAGGATAGTGAAGAAGTAGAAGAGCTTGTGGATGATTACGGCTACGAAGAACTTGTTGAACGTGAACATGATGATGAGTTAGCTGAAATCTTAGGAGAAGAACTTTTTAGTGAGATAGAACGCCAAGTATTCTTATCTTCAAACCCAGAAGAAAAACTTATTTCATTCGTCAATGGATTAGGTTTTCATGTGCTAGATTGGATCGTTCTTCTTGAAACAGAATTTGGCATTGATAGTGCAAACTTTACATCAGATGCTGTGAAGGTGTTAGAAAAGCGTTTCAGACAGTTTCCATACATAGAGGACAAGACAATTTTTGATATGACATTTGGAGAATCGATGGATGTATTAGAATCTGTTACAGGATTACAACTAAAGGAAAAGATGAACGTATAATGAAAAAAGAACGTGATTGGATCACGTTCTTTTTTTACATAATAATAATTTTATCATCTAGTTTTGTCTGCCCGGTAAGAAGTGCGTTTAAATATTCCACTTTTCTTATACAAGCTTGTATATGTCTTTCAATCTCTTGTAACTCTGCTTGGTGATGCGTTTCAATTGGATGAATTTGTACGTTGAATTTTTCAAATTGACTACTATATGTTATTTCTGCATAGCCGCTCATAATATCGGTTTCGTTATGAAATAAAAATTGCTTCGTTTTGTCACAGAATGATACATCCTGAAAGCCATATACTTTTAATGCTTCAATTACTTTTTTAATCATTTTTGTATTCATTTTTTAACCCTCTTTACGAAGTTCTACTTATATATTATAACATAAAAAATTACATAGAAAGCGCTTCCAAGTGTATTTTATTATAAACTTTACGTTTCAATCACAAAAATGAAACAAAGAAAAAATAATTGTAAAGAAGGAAGGACTCTTTTATTGTTTCGTCATATATATAGAGAAATAGTGCAATGAAAGGAAATTTTCCGAGGTGGAGATCGTATTTCCAATTTGAGCGCAGTAAAAGAGGTGAGAATTTTGAACTTTGATATTGTAGGACAAAAAGCATATATAAAAGATGGACCGCATCGGAACCGAATTGGAATTGTAAAGAAAAACGAGACAAAATTAGCATCGCAGTTTGCTATTGTAATTGGAGAACAAATCATTGATGTAGAGCTAAAGGATATCGTGTTAGTTGGAGTAGACGTAGGACAATTTCATAAATGGTGCGAACAAAATGGTTATTTGTGAAAAGGACGGGCTGTGAGATAATGAAATATATTTGAGGAAAGAGGATATGTTATCATATTCTCTTTTTCTATGTTTCAGGAGGCGAAAATGAAATATAAAGAACAGGAGTTTACGTTGGAGTTAAAAGAGAACATTCAATGTATGGAGAAGGAAATAGAGCGAATATCACTTAAACTGCATAAAGAGTATGCGCATTTATACATAGAAAAACACATGGAATTAGATATGGGATTTGCAAGAGAAAAAGAGAATCCCTTTGAGGTGGGTTATTATTCATCAGTTGCCATAGCTATATTAGATGAAGAAAAAGAGATGATTGAATTTCACTATATTCCAATTTGGAAATGCGAAAGAATCTTTTTAGGAATGTCAATTCAATCAAACATTTTTGGGAGTAAGAAAGTAGGGGAACTTGTTGATGAATCTTGTTATGAGATTGAGGAGGAGTTAAAAGAGCAACTAGAAGAATACTTGGAGTAAGAATTCTCAAGATAAAATCTATAAAGAGGGAACGGAATAAAAAAGACGCTAACAATTGTATGTTAGCGTCTTTTTTTCATTATGAAGCAATTTCACCAGTTTTTGTATCATCTTGATTGTACGTATCTTGATCTAATTCACCAAGCCATTTACTTGAAATAAGACCTGCTGTCATAGAACCACTTACGTTAAGAGCTGTACGCCCCATATCGATTAATGGCTCAACCGAGATAACTAGAGCAACAATACCGATTGGTAAGTTCATTGTAGATAGTACGATTAAAGCTGCGAATGTTGCGCCGCCACCAACTCCGGCAACACCGAATGAGCTAATAGCAACAACAGCGATTAAAGTTAAAATAAATTGTGGTTGTAATGGATCAATTCCTACAGTTGGAGCGACCATCATTGCAAGCATTGCTGGATAAATACCTGCGCAACCGTTTTGTCCGATAGATACCCCAAATGAAGCTGCGAAGTTTGCAATTCCTTCGGAAATACCAAGCTTTTCTTTTTGAGCTTCAATATTTAATGGCATCGCACCAGCACTAGAGCGAGATGTGAATGCAAAAGTTAGTACAGGGAACACTTTTTTCAAATATTGAATTGGATTTAAACCAGACAATGCAATTAATAATAAGTGAATGATAAACATTACGATAAGTGCTACGTAAGAGGCTAACACGAAGTTACCAAGTTTTAAAATAGCATTTATATCGCTACCAGCAACTGTTTTTGCCATAAGAGCTAATACGCCGTATGGAGTAAGGCGTAAAATTAATGTTACCATACGCATTACGATTGCATATACAGCATCAAGCATTTTCTTAAATAGTTCTGCTTGTTCTGGATATTTTCGTTTTACACCTATAAAGGCAATGCCGATAAAGGCTGCAAATATTACGACAGAAATTGTTGATGTTGGACGAGCGCCTGTTAAATCAAGAAACGGATTTGTAGGCAATAGCTCTAATAATTTATCTGGAATTGTTGTCTTTTCAATAGAAGTAAATCTTTCTTCAACTAGTTTCAGACGAGCAGATTCTGCATCACCTTGTTGCAAGCCTGCTGCAGATACATCAAATCCTGCACTTGCAGCGATACCGACAGCTGCAGCGATTCCTGTAGTAAGAATTAAAATTCCGATAATAAGACCACTGATTTTACCAAGGTTTTTCGTTAACTGTAATTTTGTAAAGGCTGAAATAATAGATACTAAAATAAGTGGCATAACGATCATTTGAAGTAATTTCACATAACCGTTACCGATTAAGCCAAACCAAGTATTTGATTCAATAATTATTTTAGAAGTTGGTTCATAAATAAATTGTAATATAAGACCGAATATAATTCCGACTCCTAAAGCAGTAAATACACGTTTATTAAAAGATACATGCTTACGTTGCATATAATATAATACGCCAACTAAAATGAGCATGACTGCAACGTTAATTCCGACAAGCAGTGTATTCATGTTGATTCCCCCTAATTCCAATCTGTTATATAGAATATAAGGCAATAAAACCTATAAGTCAACTAGGAAATTCCGGGATTAAAAAAAAGATGGCAAAATGCCATCTTTTAATGTCCAGCCCCAGGGACAAGTAAAAATGTCGTGTAGTATGTAAATCCTATGAAGAAAACAGTTAAATATGCCCCGAATACGTATATATACATACGCTCTGTCAATTTTAAATAGCTTAAGAGTACGAAGAAACCTGTTTGTCCTAAAAATAGTAGTGCAGCCTGTTGCATATCTCCTACGTAAAACATAACCGAGAAAATTCCAGTCCAAAAGCCGAGAACGCGAAACATGCGATCCATGCCATTTCCCTCCTTTTCTAGAAAAAATAAAACCTCTTTTCATTATAGTTTATTTTTCTTACTATTGTAAATATTCGTTCATATAAAAAGAAGCCAATTATTATTGGCTTCTTTTTATATGAGAAATTAAATTGTTAGTTTATAATTACAAGATTTACATCCATCTAATAGACTATCATGTCGAGTTAATTCCATGTTAGGGAATAGGATTTCAAAAATTCCTTTCATCATATCTCCGTGCATGTTACAAATTTCAGTTGGATGATGAACAGCAACTTCTTTAAATGGACAATTGTGTACATCATAGAAAATTTTTGTTCCATCTGCACTTAATTCAAATGCAGGTGATAAGCCAGCTGTTGAGAAAGCTTCTTTTGCAATTTGAACTTTTTGTTCCACTGTTAAAGCATCTTCACTCACATTTAAACGTTGCATATGTTGTTGCATTAATTCAGCTCCGAATTGTTTTCCTGTTTCGTATAGCGCTTTCTCACCAGCAGCGCCAAGGCTAAGTAAAGAATTAAATGCGATTCTTGCTAACAATTGATAATCACGGAATGGAAATTGTAATTGGATAACATCTTCAGATAAGACATACAATCTGCTCGGTCGTCCGCCTTTTCCAGTTTTCTTCGTTTCCGATTTTAGCATATGAACATCTTCTAATTTAGATAAATGTAAACGCGCTACGTTTGGATGAATGTCAAACTCATCTGCAATTTCTTGTACCGTTACGTAACTATGTTTTTGCGAAATATATTTATAAATGTAATAACGAGTTGGGTCAGATAATACACCTGTAATTTTTAAAGCTTGTTCCATGAGGATCTCCACCTTTATCACTTTATCCAAGATAATAACATTATAATACAGATAAACATGAGTATAGGTAATTTCAGACAATAATTCGGAAATTGTTCATAATTTCACAAACATATTTTTCCTTTTTCCTCTATTGAAAATACAAAAGTCCAAATTTTTATTGCGAATGTTTTCATGCTATATACATAGTGAGGAGGGAAAAGTGATGAATGGGATTGAAATTTTCGCGAATACAATTTTAAAAGAAGCGTGTAGGGTACAAGCGTCAGATTTACATATTGTGCCCCGGCAGAAGGATGTAGCGGTGCAACTACGTATAGGAAAAGATTTAATGACGAGCCAGTGTATTGAAAAGGAGTTTGGAGAAAAACTTGTCTCACATTTCAAATTTTTAGCATCTATGGACATAGGAGAGAAACGGAAGCCACAGAATGGTTCGCTGTATTTGCAAATTGATGGACAAGAAGTGTATTTACGCCTTTCAACACTTCCAACAGTATATCAAGAAAGTCTCGTTATTCGCCTTCATTTACAAGCATCTGTTCAGCCCTTATCACATCTTTCGTTATTTCCAAGTACGGCAGCAAAACTACTCTCGTTTTTACGCTATTCACAGGGGCTACTCGTGTTTACTGGACCGACTGGATCTGGGAAGACGACGACAATGTATGCATTATTAGAAGTAATTAGAAAAAAGAAAACACGTCGCATCATTACACTTGAAGATCCGGTTGAAAAAAGAAGTGACGATGTATTACAAATTCAAATAAATGAAAAAGCGGGTCTCACATATGAAACAGGATTAAAGGCTATTTTACGTCATGATCCAGATATTATTTTAGTCGGTGAAATCCGGGATGAGGAAACAGCAAAAATAGCTATAAGAGCAAGTTTGACAGGACATTTAGTAATGACAACGCTGCATACGAATGATGCGAAAGGAGCAATCATTCGTTTCATGGATTATGGTATAACGAGGCAAGAGATTGAACAGTCTTTATTGGCTGTAGCTGCACAGCGACTTGTCGAATTGAAGTGTCCGTTTTGCAGAGGAAAGTGCTCAACTTTATGTAAATCAATGAGGCAAGTAAGGCAAGCAAGCATTTATGAGCTACTATATGGACATGAGTTAAAACAAGCACTTAAAGAAGCAGATGGAGAATGTGTTACTTACAAACATGAGACTTTAGAATCGTCAATACGAAAAGGATATGCTTTAGGTTTTTTAGAAGAAGATGTTTATGTTTAAGAAAACTTGGAGTTTAAGTGATCAAGTAGTATTGTTGAAACGTTTAGGAGAATTATTAGAAAAAGGCTACTCTCTTTTACAAGCATTAGAATTTTTACAGTTTCAATTACCTGTAGAAAAGAAAGTACAATTGCAGCGCATGATTGAGGGGTTAAAAGATGGGAAAAGTCTACACGATTCTTTTCATCAGTTAAAGTTTCATCAGGACATGTTAAGTTATCTATTTTATGCCGAGCAACATGGTGATATTTCTTTTGCTTTGCAACAAGGAAGTGTACTTCTTTATAAGAAAGATAAGTATAGGAGAGACATGATGAAAATAATGCAGTATCCTATGTTCTTGATGTTTTTTCTACTAATCATGCTTTTTATTTTTAACCTCATTTTATTACCTCAGGTTGAAATGGTTTATAGTTCGTTCGGTTCTAATACACCACTACTTACAGAACACATTTTAAGTGCAATAAAACTGCTACCATACATTATTTTAACCGCTATTTTAACTGTTATTATTGGATGTAGTTTATACATGTTGTATTTTAGGAAACTTCCACATATTAGACAGGTAAAAATCATGCTTCGTATTCCTCTCATCAAAACATTTCTTATTTTAAAGCATTCACATTATTTTGCTACTCAGTTGAGTGGTTTATTAAATGGTGGACTATCAGTATGCGAAGCTTTAACAATAATGATGGAGCAAAGATATCATCCGTTCTTTCAATATGAAGCGAATCGGATTGAAAGACAATTAATTGGAGGAGAACAGTTACAATCTATCATTGCTAAAAGTGGGTATTACGAGAAAGAACTTTCTTATGTTATTACGCATGGACAAGCAAATGGCAATTTAGGGATTGAATTAGGTGACTATAGCGATCTTATTATGGAAAAGATGGAACGAAAAATTAAACATATGTTAGTTATCATTCAGCCTATTTTATTTACATGTATTGGAGGAATCGTTGTCCTTATGTATTTAGCGATGATTATGCCGATGTTTCAAATGATGAATTCTATTTAGGGGGCATTTGTATGCAGAATGAGGAAGGATTTACTCTGTTAGAGATGCTATTAGTAATGGTTGTCATAACTATATTATTACTATTAATTATTCCAAATGTAGTTACACAGCGTTCATCGGTCCAAGGAAAAGGGTGTGCAGCTTACGTGAAATCTATAGAAGCGCAAATACAAGTATATCAATTACAACATAATAAAATTCCATCGTTAAAAGAACTGGTAGATGAAAAGTATATTACAACTGATAAGTGTCCGAATGGCGAATCTATTCATATATCAGATGATGGCACAGTATCAATTAGGGCATTGTGAAACAACAAGGGTTTACTTTTTTAGAAATGTTACTCGTTTTATTTGTTATTTCTGTATTAAGTATAGTTACGTATTTTAGTGTTCATTCCTTATACGAGCGACAAAAAGTTGAACAATTTTTGAGACAGTTTTCAAATGATATTTTGTATATGCAGCAATTAGCGATAAACCATCAAAAGCACTACACATTACGTTGGCATAAAGATAGAAATATGTATGCTATAAAAGAGTCAGGTACAAAGTATTATATCGTCAAGCGAGAGTATGAAGAAGATATACAAATTGATTTGCATACGTTTCCAAATCCGATGACATATAACCCAAGTGGAAATATTAATAGAGGTGGTACGATTATAATTTCGTATAGAAATTATAAATATGAAATTGTATTTCAGCTTGGAAGAGGGAGATTTACGTATCGTGAAATGTCAAAAAGGATCCATAATGGCTGAAATGATTGTATCGTTAAGTGTTTTAATGATGGCTGTATCGTTACTACTACCGCAAACAGTATTAGTTATGCAAGAAAGAAAAAATATACAAATTCGTTATAAGGCAACTGGATTATTAAAAAAAGAAGCAGCTATATATATGTATGGAAATGAAGAAAAGCGAATAATAGAAAAGAATATAAATGGAATTGTGTATTACACATATTGGGGAGGCAATGAAGTTTGTACCATGTGGAAAGATGTGAAAGACAGAATGATGGAACAATGCTTTTATGTAGGAGAAAAAATAAATTAGAATTTGGTTTTTCATTAATAGAAATGATTGTATGTCTGTTTCTATTATCAATATTTTTTTTGCTCTTTCCCCGCCTACATTTCATTGAAATGGAAAATAAACAGTCGAAAGGGTTAAATGATTGGGAGTGGGATGTATATTTAGGGCAAATGCAATTGGAGTTTCGTGAAGTATCATCTGGAGAACAGCTAGCATTTGAAAATGGAGAAAGTATTTTACAATTCCGATCGCGTAATGGGAGTGAAGTATCGTATGAAAAAGAGAATAGTCGTCTTATAAGAAAGGTAAATAGGCGCGGGAGGGAAGTTGTTTTACAAAATATTGGAACGGTTTCTTACAAACTAACACCTCATGTACTCATTATAAATGTGAAAGATACTAGTGGGAAAATATATGAAGGTGTAGTTATGCGATATAGCGAAATAGGAATAAACGTATGAGAAAGCAAAAGGGATTTACAATGCCTGGAACGATTATCTTTCTTATTTTATTAACTTCTTTTTTTATATACGAAACAAATATGTTGTTTACAGATAAAAATTTTTATATAGGAATAGAACAAAAATTTTTATTGGATGAATTACTTAACCGATCTATTACAGATATAAAAAAAGACTTACAGCAAAAAGAAAAAGAAGGTACATTTTTCTTTCAGTATGAAAAGGGAGAAGCGAGTGGAAATTATGTCTTTGAAAATGATTTAATTCTCGTTGCTTTGCAGTGTACACTCAAACAGGAAGCTTTCTATACGGTGAGTTTTCGGTATAGAAAAAAGGATGGGAAAATAGTTGATTGGATAGAAGGATAATATGTAAAATGTATATATAGATAAACCAGGATTTCCTATTGTAAATTGAATTGATTTTTTAGAAGAAATGGATAAATATAATGATTAAAAGTTTAAATTTTCTCAAAAAAGAGAAAGGTAGAAAGAATATGATATATTCATGCTATCCAATCATTATTTTTAGGGAGAATAGGGAAATGACAAACAACAATCAAATAGGTGAAAATAAGGAACAAACTATTTTTGATCATAAAGGAAATACGATTATGACAGAAGATAGAGAAATACACATTATTTCAAAATTCGAAGAACCTCTTATTGTCGTATTAGCAAATGTACTAAGTGATGAAGAGTGTGATGAATTGATTGAAATGTCTAAAAATAAAATGGAGCGTTCTAAAATTGGTTCATCACGTGATGTAAATGATATTCGAACAAGTAGCGGTGCATTTTTGGAAGACAATGAACTTACTTCAAAGATTGAAAAACGAATTTCATCTATCATGAATGTTCCGGTGGCGCACGGAGAAGGCTTGCACATTTTAAATTATGAAGTGGATCAACAATATAAAGCACACTATGATTATTTTGCGGAACATAGTAGATCAGCTGCTAACAATCGTATTAGTACGCTTGTAATGTATTTAAATGATGTAGAAGAAGGCGGAGAAACGTACTTCCCAAAATTAAATCTTTCTGTACACCCTAGAAAGGGAATGGCAGTATACTTTGAGTATTTTTATCAAGATCAATCATTAAACGAGCTTACGTTACACGGAGGGGCACCTGTAACGAAAGGCGAGAAATGGATTGCAACGCAGTGGGTGAGAAGAGGCACTTATAAGTAAAAGCGAGTGTTACGTTTTGTTCTTCATAGTATAAGAACAAAACGTTTTTTTATTAAACAAAGTAGCATCTTTCGTTATAATAACAATTAATAAATGACGATTGAGAGGACAAGAAATGAAATCTATATACATAACCGGCTACATGGGAGCAGGGAAAACAACAATTGGAAAAGCGTTAAGTAAAGAACTTCAAATGGATGTTGTAGATACTGATCAAAAAATCGAAGAGAAGCAAGAGAAGGCAATTCGAAAAATTTTTGCCGAAGAAGGCGAAATGGCTTTTCGGGAATATGAAAGCGAAATGTTACGTGCGCTACCAGTCCATAATGTTATTATTACAACTGGTGGGGGAATTATTGAACGAGCGGAAAATCGCAAGTGGATGAAAGAGAACGGAACTGTCGTGTATTTATATTGTGATCCGCATGTAATTGCAGAAAGGCTTCGTGAAGATACGACACGTCCACTATTTCAAAAGAAAGATATAGATGCATTCGTAAAGAAATTTGAATCACGCCGAGCTTATTATGAAGAGGCTCATATTCATATTGATACGACAAATAAGTCTGTAAAGCAAATTATAAATGAATTAAAGGAAAAGATTAATGTATAAAAAAGTGGACATACTAATCAAGTAGAGGTGATGATAATATGTCTACTAATGATTATGTTCGCTTTGTGACGCAGCAGTTTGTGTCGTATATGGATGCTCCAAAAGAAGATCGAAAACAAAAGAAAGAACAACGCCGTGCTGAAAAAGAGCCATTTATGAATAAGTGGTTTGGTGTTATGCCGCTGAGTGCTGCTTTGTTTTACCGAAATGTAAAAAGTAAAAGAAAAAAATCAAGTTAAATTTTAGTCATATGTTTAGCAAACCCAAAATCCCCTAGTGTCGTATTACACTAGGGGATTTTTATTTACTGCACGGATTCTTGTTCTTCCGTAACGGCATGTATTTTATTATTTACCCAAACAAATCCAATTCCGATACAAATGGAAATGCCCCATCCAACAGCGGTCATAATCGCTCTCATTTCACCATAGCCATCTACACCGAAAACAGAGATGAAATAAATTTTTAAGAAGCTTTTTAATATGAATTGTAGACCGAAAAATAGCGTTAAATATTGCAGTGCTGGATAAATACGACTATCACGATAAAGCTCACGACTTTTATCACGGTCATGGCCTTGCAGTGCGGCAATATCTGCTGCGAAATATAACATAAGTGGTTTCTTTATAAAAATTGTACATATGACGATAATACCGAGTACGATGTGATAATATGCATCATTCCACAACATTCGTTCAGCTGACCCAGATAATAAATCTACCGTTGTATTAGAAATGAGTGTAATTAAAATAAAGAACCCTGTCACGTTAAACTGTTTTTCTTTTTTAAAGGTATACAGTGTATAAATAATCCCCGGAACAGAGGAAAGTAACATCGCGTAATAAGGATCGATATAAGGTTTTGCAAATTTCCAAATGAGGAATGGGATTACGAGATAAAAGACAAGATCTAATATAGCTTTTTTATTTTGATTCATACAAAGCCTCCTTAAGTCATACATATATTTTATAATATAATTTCTGAAAATTGTATAAGGTTTAATGGGAAAAGAAAAAATATATCAATTTTCGAGGGGGAGTAGATTGAAAAAAATTGCCCCTAGCGTAGTAAGTTTTTTTAGTATATAATAAAGGAAACGCTTTCATTTTTAATTTGTTCACAAAATGGACGGAAAATCACATATTTACTATCGATATGTTGCTTTATAATGAAACTAATTAAATATACATGCATACAATATTGTGAAATAAATAACATAAATAATCTATATAAATGTAAACGTTATCAAAAGAGAGAGGTGGAGACAATGAGTAAATTTTTCTTCAATCATAATCCAGCAACAGTAGAGGATGGAAGGCTTGTTAAATATGCTGAAATTATTTATGGAGAAGGTGGCCGTTCTGTATTAGAAAATTTAATGGTGAAGGCATCTATCAGATTGCGTGATCGTTATCCGAATAAATCTGACGAGCAGATCTCGAACCTAGTAAATAAAGGCATCCATGATATGTTTCAAAAATATGTGAGCGAGTAAGAGTGGCCAAGGGCTGCTCTTATTTTTTTGTATAAGGATTGTAACTCTAGCTGAAAATAAACATGTATCCTGAAAAACGTAAAAAGGAGTGGGAAAGATGAGCAATGGAATTGGACGTTCAAAAGAAAATCTTCCAACTGATGCAAATCATGTGAGCGCGAAGGATCGTGCGTATCAAAAACGCATGGCAAAGCAAAAACAACAAGAGCGTAATGAGGATAGAGAATAACTCGAAATAAAGCTCCTTCTAAAGCAGAAGGAGCTTTATTTTGATAGAAAATGATTCGCGGTAACATAAAAGAGTCCACCGTTAATAATTTGCACTGTAATACGTGGTTCATACTGTTCTTGCAGAGCTTGTTTTTCAATTTCATAGCTCTCAGGAAGTTCGTCACTTTCTTCATAAAAACGGTTTAAAAGGTCTAAATCATGATTCCAACGCACTCTTGCTTCTTTTGCCCACGTATGGTCATCTTCTGCAATTATATTTTTTAAAGCGTCTTCTATGCGTTGTAAACCACTTTGAGGTTTAATGATGGGCGAGAGCGTAAAACAAAAATCAGGTATTTTTGGTGTAAGTTTAATGTTTGTTAATGTTTCATGAAAGTTTGCCATCATTGTTCCAGAAATGAGATGAATACCAATCGAGTGAAGGATGTCTTTTTTTCGATCACATTGATAGGAAACTTTTATATTAATACCGAGCCAAGGGTGGAGCGGTGTATGTGTTGCCCCATTATGTCTTACATCCTCATATAAACGTATGTATGAGCCTAATTCTTTTGTCGTTTGGAAAATTTGATGTAGACGTGGTGAACCGTAGTGAATAAGCTCACCATCATTTTCTTCATTTTCTGGATTTGTAATAAGAGTAAGGCGCATCGGATTCGGTACGCCTCCTGTTTTCTCAAGATAGTGCCAATAAAAAGGGCGATTCATTAATAATTTATCCATCTCAATTGTTAACTGTACATCTAATAAATGAGGAGAACGTTCTAAAATTTCACAGTTATTCGCCTCAAAGAAATTGTATAAGTAATTATGAATTTCATGTTGCTGCATAGCCTTGCACCTCAGCTTCATTTCGTTTCGCAAAGTCGATAATAGATGTTAAGTTTTCCATCTTAATTCTAATTTCACCTTCGCTTTTTGATTGCGCGAAAATTTCTTGAATGTGCGCGTCGATGTTTTTCATATTAATTCTCGTTAAAATTTCATCGAGTTCACCAATAACACGCTCGAATAAGTTGATTTTTTCATATAACAGTTTCAGAATATGTTCTTCAACAGTATGCTTTGTAGCTAAGTTATAAATATGAACATCATTTTTTTGACCGAGACGGTGAATACGTCCGATTCTTTGCTCAAGACGCATTGGATTCCATGGCAAATCATAATTGATCATATGGCTACAAAACTGTAAGTTAATCCCTTCACCACCAGCTTCAGTTGCAATTAATACTTGTGCGTGGTTTTGGAAAAGCTCCTTCATCCAATCTTTCTTCCCGCGTTTAAACCCGCCGCGGAATGGAACGGAAGAAATACCGTGTTGTTGTAAAAACCATTGTAAGTACATTTGTGACGCTCGATATTCTGTGAAGATAACGACTTTATCGTCAATTTCTTTTATAAGCTCAAGAGCTTTATTTGCTTTTGAGTTGAAAGGAATATGATTAATTTTGTCCATTAGCACATCGATATGTGGATCTTTTATATAATGTTCGTTTTCTTTCTGTCTTTTTTCTACATGCTTTTTCAATGAATAGTAAACAGCCTCACGACTACTACACGCTTCCCGTTTTAAAGTTAACGATGAGAAAGCAGATGTGAAGGCGTCTTGTCCTCGCCAATTTTCGATATCATTATATAGAGCTTGTTCTTGTTCATTAAACTCAACAAAAATTGTACGTACATGTCTCTTCGGCCAATCGATACCGGTATTATGTCGTCTATTTCGCACCATTACTTTATTAATGAGAGCTTTTAAGTCTTCATCTGATTCGGCTGAGCGATTTTTGGAAGCGTAATATTCTTCAAAGTTGGATTGATTGCCTAAATGTCCTGGTTTTAATAAAGAAACAAGGTTAAAAATTTCATCAATCTTATTTTGAACAGGAGTAGCGGTTAGTAATAAACAAAACTTCTTTTTTAATCGTTGTGCAAATTCATAGTTTTTTGTTTTATTATTTTTCAGTTTATGTGCTTCATCGATAATAATAAGGTCATATTCCAAGTTCAACACGATATCGCGATGTGGTGAACGTTTCGCAGTATCAATTGATGATACGATTACGTCAGCTTGTTCCCATGAGTAGCTTTTCTTTTGTGCTACAGCGGGAATGAAAAACTTTGTATTCAGTTCGTATGCCCATTGTGATACGAGAGAAGCTGGGACAAGTATAAGTACCTTTTTCACAAGCCCGCGGACCATGTATTCTTTCAAAATAAGTCCAGCTTCGATTGTTTTTCCAAGGCCTACTTCATCTGCTAGAATCGCTTTACCGTTCATTTGTTCAATCACATTTTGAGCGACTTCTAATTGATGCGGAAGCGGTGTGAAATGGGATAAATGTTTCGGTGCTTGTAGTCCATCAAAAGTAGGAACAAGTAACGATTTTTCTGTTTCATAAGCTAAGTGATATAAATCCCAGTTTGTCCAAGGACCATCTTCGTCAATTCTATTTAAAAAATTGTTTTGCCATGTCCGATCTACGGAAATATCGACATTCATTACAACTCTCCCACCTTTTATAAACTAAAGTAATTATTTTTTAATGTATGATGATTTGCCTTAAAAGAAGGCATAATTATCGTTATTAAAGGCTATATGATAGACAATAATAAAGTATTAAATCTCAAAAGCTGTATTTATTGTGTTTTAACATAAAAAATTCTAAATTATTTTTTATGCTAGAATATTGATGAAATATAGCGAATGATGTTAGGATAATGGTGTGAAATGTGTGGAATCTTTCGTATTTTATCCAAGAAAGTGATTTTTTATTTACGCTTTCATAAAAAAATATAATGAGATTCCGTATATCCTATCTTTTCAGAATGAAAATGTTTAGAAAAGGGAAGCAACTTTTATTGATTTGTCAAAGCATAAGGGGGAGAGAGCATGATTACATTACAACGTACACCGTTATTTGATGTATACGCGAAGTATGGTGGAAAAACAATCGACTTCGGTGGTTGGGAATTACCAGTTCAATTTTCAAGCATTAAAGAAGAACACGAAGCTGTACGTACAGCTGCAGGTTTGTTCGATGTGTCTCATATGGGAGAAGTTGAAGTAAAAGGTGTAGATAGTTTAGCATTTTTACAACGTGTTGTTACAAATGACGTATCTACCTTAAAGGTAGGGGGCGCACAATATACAGCTATGTGCTACGAAAATGGTGGTACAGTAGATGATTTATTAATCTACAAACGTGGTGAAGAAGACTATTTATTAGTAATCAATGCATCAAATATCGAGAAAGATTACGAATGGTTAGCAAGTCATGTAATTGGCGATGCGACAGTAGTCAATGTTTCTAGTGGAGTTGCACAGCTTGCAATTCAAGGACCAAAAGCAGAAGGCATTTTACAAAAAGTTGTGTCAGAAGATTTGAAAGAAATTAAGTTCTTTAAATTTAAAAACGATATTCTTGTAGATGGAATTCCAGCACTTGTATCTCGTACAGGTTACACAGGTGAAGATGGATTCGAAATTTACTGTAAGAGTGAAGATGCTGCAAAACTTTGGGAGAAACTTCTTGAAGTTGGAGCAGAAGAGGGCTTAAAAGCATGTGGTTTAGGTGCTCGTGATACACTTCGATTCGAAGCAACATTACCACTTTATGGACAAGAATTATCAAAAGATATTACACCGATTGAGGCTGGAATTGGCTTTGCGGTAAAAACAAATAAAGAAGCAGACTTCTTTGGAAAAGCAACGTTAAAAGAGCAAAAAGAAAACGGTGCGCCTCGTAAATTAGTCGGCATCGAAGTAATCGAACGTGGAATTCCTCGTACGCATTACCCTGTATTTATTGGTGAAGAAAAAATTGGGGAAGTAACGAGTGGTACACAATCTCCAACGTTAAAGAAAAGCATTGGTTTAGCACTAATTGATGTAAAATACGCAGCAGTTGATACAGAAGTAGAAATTGAAATTCGTAATAAACGCGTCAAAGCAGTAGTTGTTCCAACACCATTTTACAAACGTTCAAAGTAACGGGGAGAGGGGTAGATTTCATGTTGCATCGTTATCTTCCAATGACAGAAGAAGACAAAAAAGAAATGTTACAAACGATCGGCGTTCAAACGATCGATGAATTATTCTCTGATATTCCAGAGAGTGTTCGTTTTAAAGGGGATTTAAAAATTAAAGAAGCAAAATCAGAGCCAGAGCTTTTAAAAGAGCTATCTCAAATGGCTAGTAAAAATGCTAACTTAAAAGAATACGCTTCTTTCTTAGGAGCAGGCGTATACGATCATTATGCTCCAGTAATTGTAGATCATGTTATTTCTCGCTCAGAATTTTATACAGCTTACACACCATACCAACCGGAAATTTCACAAGGGGAATTACAAGCAATCTTTGAATTCCAAACAATGATTTGTGAATTAACAGGAATGGATGTAGCAAACTCTTCTATGTATGACGGGGGGACAGCTTTAGCTGAAGCGGCAATGTTAGCAGCTGGCCATACTCGCAAAAAGAAAATTCTTGTATCTAGCGCGGTTCATCCAGAATCAAGAGCAGTACTTGAAACGTATGCAAAAGGTCAAAATCTTGAAGTTGTTGAAATTAATCATAAAGATGGTGTAACAGATTTAGACGTATTACAAAGTGAAGTAGATGATACAGTTGCTTGTGTAATCGTTCAATATCCAAACTTCTTCGGACAAGTTGAAAAATTAGTTGATATTGAAAAAATCGTTCATCAACAAAAATCATTATTTATCGTTTCTTCAAATCCATTATCATTAGGCGCATTAACACCACCAGGGAAATTTGGTGCTGATATTGTAATCGGTGATGCACAACCATTCGGTATTCCAACGCAGTTTGGTGGACCGCACTGTGGTTACTTTGCAACAACGAAAGCATTTATGCGTAAAATTCCAGGACGTCTTGTTGGACAAACTGTAGATTCAGATGGTAAACGTGGATTTGTATTAACGTTACAAGCACGTGAACAGCATATTCGTCGTGATAAAGCGACATCTAACATTTGTTCAAACCAAGCGTTAAATGCATTAGCAGCTTCTGTTGCAATGACGGCACTTGGCAAACAAGGTGTGAAAGAAATGGCACGTCAAAACATTTCTAAAGCACAATATGCAAAACGTCAATTTGAAGCGAAAGGCTTCACAGTAACATTTGCTGGACCATTCTTCAATGAATTTGTTGTAGATTGCAAACGTCCAGTGAAAGAAGTAAACGATGTATTATTACAAAAGAATATTATCGGTGGTTACGATCTAGGCCGTGATTATAAAGAGCATGAAAACCATATGCTTGTAGCAGTAACTGAGCTTCGTACAAAAGAGGAAATTGACACACTTGTAAACGAAATGGGGGCTATCCAATGAAGAACCAAGACCAAGCACTTATCTTTGAAGTGAGTAAAGAAGGACGCATAGGATATAGCTTACCCAAATTAGATGTAGAAGAAGTGAAACTAGAAGATGTGTTTGAGAGCGATTATATTCGAGTAGAAGATGCAGAGCTACCAGAAGTATCTGAACTTGATATTATGCGCCACTATACAGCACTTTCAAACCGTAACCACGGTGTGGATTCTGGATTCTATCCACTTGGATCTTGTACGATGAAATATAATCCGAAAATTAATGAGAGTGTAGCTCGTTTCGCAGGATTTGCAAATATTCATCCGTTGCAAGATGAAAAGACAGTACAAGGTGCAATGGAATTAATGTACGACTTACAAGAGCATTTAATTGAAATTACAGGTATGGATACTGTTACTTTACAACCAGCAGCTGGTGCACACGGAGAATGGACAGGTTTAATGTTAATTCGTGCATACCATGAAGCGAATGGTGACTTTAACCGTACGAAAGTAATTGTGCCTGACTCTGCTCACGGAACGAACCCAGCATCTGCAACTGTAGCTGGTTTTGAAACAATTACAGTAAAATCAAATGAAAATGGCCTTGTTGACTTAGAAGACTTAAAACGTGTTGTAAACGAAGAAACAGCAGCACTTATGTTAACAAACCCTAATACATTAGGTCTATTCGAAGAAAATATTTTAGAAATGGCAGAAATCGTCCATAATGCAGGCGGTAAATTATACTATGATGGTGCAAACTTAAATGCGGTATTAAGCCAAGCACGCCCAGGAGATATGGGATTTGACGTTGTGCATTTAAACCTTCATAAAACATTTACAGGTCCTCACGGCGGTGGTGGCCCAGGTTCTGGTCCAGTAGGTGTGAAAGCTGATTTAATTCCGTACTTACCAAAACCGATTTTAGAGAAAACCGAAAATGGTTATCACTTCAACTACGACCGTCCAGAAGCAATTGGTCGTGTGAAACCATTCTATGGTAACTTCGGAATTAACGTTCGTGCATACACGTATATTCGCTCTATGGGTCCAGATGGATTGCGTGCAGTAACTGAGTATGCGGTATTAAATGCGAACTATATGATGAGAAGATTAGCGCCATTCTACGATCTTCCATTCGATAGACATTGTAAACATGAATTTGTATTATCAGGTCGTCGTCAAAAGAAACTTGGTGTACGTACATTAGATATTGCAAAACGTCTGCTTGATTTCGGTTATCATCCACCAACAATTTACTTCCCATTAAATGTGGAAGAATGTATTATGATTGAGCCGACAGAAACAGAATCAAAAGAAACATTAGATGGTTTCATTGATAAGATGATTCAAATCGCTAAAGAAGTAGAAGAAAATCCAGAAGTTGTACAAGAAGCACCGCATACGACAGTCATTAAACGTTTAGACGAAACGATGGCTGCACGTAAACCAGTTTTACGTTATGCGAAGCCAGCTCCTGTACAAGTTTGATTAAAATAACAAAAGAAGAACTCGCTGAGGCGGGTTCTTTTTTTGTATGGATAATTTGTCCCGCATTAACGGACAGTAAACTCTCAACTCAAAACTTAGCTGGTGCAAAGAAGCCAGGTGGGAGATAAACTGTCCGTAAATGCCCGATTGGTTCAACTAATAATCAGTGGGAATGAACAAAAATCCCCACTGATTAAAGTTTCACTTTATGCAGAAATAGTGAAGAAAATGTTAAAAAAATATGTTTTTTGTTTCCTAATGGTGTAAAGGTGTAGTTTTATAGGTAGTTTTGTTGAAAAAGTCGGTTTGATAAAAGTATTTATTTTTGTTAGAATTTTATTGAAATTAAGAAGATGTGATGAGGCAAAGATTACTCATTTTTATGTATATGTGAAAAAACGAACAAGACGGGGGTGGAATTTTGGGATATCGATGTTATAGAATGGTATACCATTTAGAAAATGGAGAAACAATTAAAGATGTAAAAGAATTTTGCTATCGAGACCAAGGAAAAGTGTTAGAAAGAGTAGCAAATCGTGTAATGGATAATAGAGAAGTGACGGCGATTGATAAACAAGGAACAATCATTTCAATAGCATGTGAGGACATTGTAAAGGTGGAACTTGATTACATAACAGAAAGTTAACCTTGAGTCATATCGAATTATTCGATAAAATAAACTGTTGAATGGTGAAGTGAGAAGAGAGGAGTTTATCATGGGTAGTACAAGACACTTTTATATGTTTATCTTAGCGTTTGTTCTTGTTGTGGCATTAACGATTTACTTAATCGTTGACAGCAGCTGGTATAACACAGTTCATCCGGCATTCCTTCTGTTTATGTATATAGGAATTGCAGTAGTAAGTTTCGGAATGAGAGACGAGATGTTAGATCGCTTTGAAAAGTGATACATATACGAAAGACCAACAGGAAAATGTTGGTCTTTTTTTCTTGCCAAAAATAGGATGGTGTGTATATACTGTATATATAAGGTATACACAGTATATACACAAACTGGAGGAAAACATGAATATTATTATTTCGAATTCTTCCCAAGACCCTATTTATGTGCAAATAAGAAAACAATTAAGCCAGCTTATTTTAAATGGCGGTTTAAAGGGTGGAGATCAATTACCGTCTATTCGTAGCTTAGCGAAGGAATTACAAATTAGTGTCATTACAACGAAGCGTGCATACGAGGAGCTTGAAAAAGAAGGATATATAGAAACTGTTGCTGGGAAGGGGACTTATGTTTCACGTAAAAATAATGAACTATTAAAAGAACAAAGGCTTCGCCTATTGGAAAGTAAAGCGGAAGAGATTGTGAATGAAAGTAAAGCGTTGCAGCTTTCACTTGAAGAATTACAGCAGATGATTGCGTTTTTATATAAGGGGGAATGAGAGAGATGTTAGAGTTAAAAAACGTTTGTAAAAGTTATGAAGGTTTCGCAGTGAAAAATATAAGTTTTACGTTACCACGCGGATATATTATGGGGTTTGTCGGACCGAATGGGGCCGGGAAAAGTACGACGATCAAAATGATTATGAATTTAATTAAAAAAGATAACGGAGATATAAAAATTTTTGGCAAGGACAATAAGAAAGCTGAAAAGGAAATAAAACAAAATATCGGCTTTGTATATGATGAAAATCATTATTACGAAGATTTAACGTGTGAACAAATGAAGCGTATTATTGCACCGTTATATAAAAAGTGGGACGAAGAGCAGTATCAATCGTATATGCATAGATTACAAGTTCCAAAGTATAAAAAAATTAAAGAATTATCAAAAGGAATGAAAATGAAATTTGCGATTGCAATCGCACTTTCGCACCACGCAGAGTTTATTATTATGGACGAACCGACAGCAGGGTTAGATCCAGTTGTTCGAAGTGAATTACTTGATATGTTGCAAGAAATTGTAATGGAAGATGAAGTATCCGTATTATTCTCAACGCACATTACAACAGATTTAGAGCGCATTGCAGATTATGTTACGTTCATCAATGATGGAGAAATTATATTTACTGGTGAAAAAGAAGACTTAATGGAGAACTACGTAATCGTAAAAGGAAGTAATGATTTATTAGATCGAGAAGGAAAAGAACTATTTGTTGGATTACGAAAAAGTAAGTTTGGTTTTGAAGGTTTAGCGAAGGATAAACAAGGAATTATCGATTGGTTTGGAAATGAGGTTGTACTAGAAAAGCCTACATTAGATGACATTATCGTTTACACTGCGAAAGGGAGAGGTGCCTATGCGTCAGCTAATCTATAAAGATTTGTTCTTTTTTCGGGTTATGTGGTTAGTGTATTTTATTATGCCTCTTGTTTTCTTTGGATTAGATCCAGACGGTGAATTGTTATTTCCAATGAGTTGCTTACTCATAACGATATCATCTTCTATGATACTAATAGCGATGGATGAAAAAAATAAAAGTGATGTTATTATAAATAGTTTACCTGTTGGACGAAAGGATATCATTATTGCTAGATATATTTCGGGTGTAATATTTATTGTAGGTGGCATGATTTCTACTACGCTAGTTGTTTTTCTTATAAGAGGTATCGCTGTCATTGGTGATATTGGAGCTTATCATCCCAATTTGTATATTGAAATTCCTTGGTATGTAGTAGTCAGAGGTGCTGTATATTCTTTAGTTTATATTACAGCATTATTCCCGAGTTATTATGGGACAAAATCAAAAGTAGTACGTGGAATATTTACAGGTGGAGCCGCTGGAATAGGTGTTATTGTTGGAATGTTTATTGGTGACGGAGAAAGTGTTACGGCATCATTCATTAATTGGATTATGAATCCATTACATTTTGGCATATTTATAGTTGGATTAATCACACTAGCTAGTGTCTATATCGTTTCTATGCTTCTTACAATTAAAATTTATGAAACGCGTGATTTATAGAGAGGAGAATTCATATGCAACAGTTGATTTTGAAGGAGTTTTTTTTACAGAAGAAGATGTTTCCTTTCTACTTTTTAATCCCTATTTTATCTATTTTTAAGAATTCCGTCGAACCAATGGGGATTGCAATAGGAGTATTTATAACATGTAGTACGATTATATATATTTCTTTTTATTATGACGAGAAAAGTAAAGCAGAAAAAGTATTAGTGAGTTTGCCTATAACGAGAAAAGAGATAATTATAGCTAAATATATTTCAAGCACATTATTTATTATGGCTGGTTTGAGTGTAACTTTTATAGTCGTAATATTAGGGAATATTTTATTGAACAGAGATATAGTTATGCCTGGATATGCAATATTTTCAGCAATAGTAGCAACTTTGATTTATTGTGCAGTAACGATACCGACTAATTACATTGGGGGATATAAAGTTATTACTGTCTTGAATTTGATTATGCTTTTTCCTTTAATGGGTATGATTGGTCTTATGTGCAATATTTTTGGTGATAAAACAATTATGTTAAAAGTACTTCACTCTCAAGAGGCTACACAAGCAATGGGTGTTCTTGGTATCGGAGTATTAGTGAGTATATTCGTATCCATGTTCCTCTCAATGAAAATGTTTCAGGAGGCAGAGTTATAGAAGGGACATTTTCATATTAGGAGGTGTAATACATGATCAAGCAACTAATTTTAAAAGATTTCATCATTCAATGGAAATTTTTAATTTGGTACATACTGTATCCTGTTTTCTTTTATATGGCCTTAACAGATACGGAAAATTTATTCATCATTATGTCAGTAATTATTACAATTGGGGCAACAGTAAAAACATTTGAAGCAGATAGTAAAAATGAGAGTGAAGTTATAGTAAATAGTTTACCAATATTGAGAAAACAAATTGTGTATGCGAAATATATAGTAGCAATTATTATTCTTTTTATAAGTGTAACGGTCAGCTGTTTCACGATGGGAATGAAGAATGGGATTAACCTATTTGAATTTATTGAAACGACATTGCTTGCTAGTATTAGCTTTATTTTAGTGTATTTAAGCTTTGTTCTACCAATATCTTTTTGGTTAGGATATAAAAAAACTATTCTTATTACAATAGTAATATTCATGGCGCCGATTGTTATTTTAGAAACTTTGTTTCAAATCAACTTGGAACAAATTCAATTATATAATACCTTGTTATTCATTGGTTCAATATGTATGCTCATAGCATCTATCTTCGTTTCAGTGAAATTGTATGAGAAGAGAGAATTTTAAAAGGTGCCCTATAAAAGGCACCTTCTTCAATAACGACAATACGAGAGCAGTAGTTTATAAAAAGAAACGCTATTTGGCACATCTTTCGGAGTATGTAATATAAAGCTGAAAACGATGATGAGAATAAGAAATAGGAAAAATAAAAATAGGATTTGCTTATGTATAGAATTTTGCATATTATCCACTCCTTTTTTTGGGTAGTATGTCCAAAAGAAAGGAATGTATGAAAAAAATTGGAGGGGGAACAATGGGGAAACGAAAATTGTTATTTGAAATAGGAGTATTATTTTTGTCAATAGGTCTTTTGTTATCAAATTTTTATTCAGACATACCATCACCGTTTCCTAATTTGCATAAAGGAATTGGTATAAGTATTGTTATAATTGGTCTGTTTTGTCTTATCACATCTAACTTCTACAGAAAGTCTGAATGAATATAAAAAAGGACAGTTACTCTTTTTCAGAAGTACTGTCCTTTTTAAATAACTTATTCCATAGTTTGGCGATACTCCATATAATGACGATTGCAATGGAGGCGATAATGGACCAAACAATCGATATAATTTCAAGTGTCATGTTAGGAAGGAATGTGAGAATGGATAATACTTTATGAAACAATGATTCTATTATATGAAAACTTATTTGTAATAGAATGACGATACAAAGTGTGATCCATGCTAATATTTTCTTTCCTTGTTCTTTCCACATCACATTCACCTCACGTTAGCTTAATAGTTTTAAGCCAACAGCGCCGCATAAAATGCAGCTTAAGAAAGCAAGACGACGCCAATCCGCTGATTCTCGGAAAATGAGAATGCCTAGAAGTGCACTTCCAGCAGTTCCGATTCCAGTCCAAATTGCGTAAGCAGTTCCCATCGGTAATGTGTTCATCGCAAGAGATAAGAAGAAGAAGCTTACGCCGAAGTTAGCGATTAAAATAACTTTTGGTGCCCAGCCTTTCTTTTCAGTGGCTACTTTCATAAAGAGTACACCAATAATTTCACAAATACCAGCTAGAATTAAAAATACCCAAGCCATTTTATGCGGCCTCCTTCGCTTCTTTTTCTTCTGTTACTCGTTTTAAACCAATTACTCCGAAGAAGATTAAACCGATTAATAAAACTTTTACGATAGAGAAAGGTTCTCCGAAGATGAAAATCTCTGTAAGAACGATTCCACCAGCTCCGATTCCTGTAAAGACTGCGTATACAGTGCCGACAGGTAAATCTTTATAAGCTCTAAATAATAAGACGAAACTAATTGTAATTAATAGAGCAACACCAGCCCATTCAAGTGGTGCCTCTGCTTTTTTTAGTCCAATCACCCAAAAGATTTCAATAATACCAGCGATGATTACATAAATCCATGCCATATGTCATTTCTCCTTCCTACCAGTCGTTAGGTAAAGGGCTTAAAAACGACGCATTGCAAAGGGCAATCCGTCAGTTTGAAAGTCCGCGCCAAAATACTTTCCAAGAAGCGTCTAAACGTGTCTCAAAACGATTTAAACCTGCGTATAATAGTTCAACCATAAGACCGTCGAGTAAGCATAGAAAAGCCTCTAAGGCGTCTTTTACTTCAATGTTATGCAGCTCATCTTGTTCGCTTGCTCTTTTAAATACAGGGAATAAAAGTTTTCCGACGTTTTCAATGTGTACATTTGCTTTATTAATAATTTGTTCGCGAAATGCATCAGGCGGAAAATAAGAAGTTCGTAACCAAAACATTGATTCTTCACTTTCACCAAATCGTTTTGCATACCCTTTTAATAATTTTAAAAGCAATTCTTCAGTGGACGAATTGGAAAAGCTTTCGATATCGCCTGTGAAGCTCTGCAAATCTTTTTGAAGAGCAGATTCTAAGCATATGAAATATAGCTCTTCTTTTCCTTTAAAGTGTGCGTAAATCGATGGTTTTTTAATCCCAACTTCTTGAGCAATATTTGCCAATGAAGTTCCTTCATAGCCGTAGCGTGCGAAATGAGAAAGTGCTACAGCTTTAATGCGGTTTGCTGTCATTTTCATCCCCTACCTACCGTTCGTTAGGTTCATTATATGAGATGAAAAATATAATGTCAATAGGTGAAGAGTTGAAAAAGAGCGTTATAGGTAACGCTCTTTTTAGACAGTCTCTCGCTCAATTAAATGGAATGAAAGTTCTTTTGCACTGCCGACAATTTGCTCGCTTTGGATCTGCTTATGGAATAAAGAAAAAGCATGTGAGCCCATTGCGAGACCGGGATGTTCAATTGTGGAAATTTCTAATGCCTTTGAAATTTCATGATTATCAAATCCAAGGATAGCAAGGTCTTCAGGTACTCGAATACCATGTTTTCGAGCCTCTGTTAATAAACCAGCTGCAACTTGATCGTTCGCTGTGAAAATAGCAGTTGGACGATTTTTCATATTTAAAATATGATGGAGTATTTGTGCTCCGTCCTGCATTGTATAGCATTGGTGGAAAATCCATTCAGGATGCAACGTTTTCCCTTCGTTACGAAGTGTATCGGCGAACGCTTTTTCGCGCTCCATGGAATTTACACTTGTTTTTCTTGCTAAACAAATTCCGATTTTTTCATGGCCTCTACTTAGTAAATAGGCAGTACCGAGACGGAAACCTTCATAATGATCTACGTAGATGGATGAAATGAGGGGATGCTTCATTTTTTCACATGAAATAATAGGGGCAAATTTTGCAAAAGGTTCGATTTGTTCCCAAGAGCTCGTTCGGGAGCAAATAATCATCCCATCAAATTGTTTCATTTTCATCATTTCAAGAACACGAATTTCTTCAATGCTATCGTAATTCGTTTGACATAAATTAATGTGATATCCGGCAGCTAACGCTTCGTTTCCGATTCCTTCAATAATCGTACTGAAGTAGGGGAGGTTAATGAAAGGAAGCATAACACCAATTGTATATGTTTTCCCTCTTATTAAATGGACAGCATTTATATTTTTTGCGTAGTTTAATTCTTCAACAGCATCTAGAACACGCTTACGCTTTTCTTCTTTTACGTAAGGGTGATTATTCAGGACACGAGAAACAGTTGATATCGATACACCAGCAGTTTTAGCAATTTGTTTTATATTGGCCATATGTATCACCTCTTTCCCTTATTATAAAGGGAAAATAATAAGAAAGAAAAAATCTTGACCTGAAAAGCTTTTCACAAACTATGGTATTAATAAGACTTCTTTTTATTCGCGTAACCTTTTCACTTGGGCGTAAGAATGATAGGGGTCTTTTTTGTTTGCAAAAAGTGTTGTCAAAATGTGTGAGAATAACGTGGAAAGTTTTCAAAGGTGGAGTTTGGTGACAAAGCGAATATGAAGAGAATATCAACGCTTCGTTCGTTAAGAGAGCGGTATGAAAGGGCGGAAACAAATTGAAAAAAAGAATCATTTGTTTCGTGTTTTCTAGTTTCATGCTTAGTTCGTGTTCGTTTCAGCAAACGATGCAAGAAGAAAAACACTTTGTGGGAACAACAGGAGGAGCTATGGATCGTGTTACGGATCCTATTCCGCTAAAGGAACTTCCAAAATATTTTCCGGTGAAGTTTAAAGTTCCAACGTTTTTACCGTACGACATTACAAGTGATGTGAAGGGGGAAGTAAGAACGCTTGGGAAAAAGAACACTGTCTTAACGATTAAATATAAACAGAAGGAGTCAGGTAGAAATGAGTATATTGAGTTAAATGTCGCGAACTTTCCTTATAGTTTTCCGGATCTTGTGGAAGAGAAGCGATTTCAAGAACAAATGAAACTGAATAATGGAACGTCTGCTTATTTTAAAAATAAAGATGATTATGAACGTGGTGACGAATTTGCTACGCTTATATGGAAAGAGAAAGGAATTGAATATCAACTGCTGTATCGGAATGTAGAAGAGAACGATGAAAAGGTAATCAAGCAGAATTTATTATACATTGCGAATAAGATGAAATGAAAAAACTAGCTGATTTATTCAGCTAGTTTTTTGTATGTTATTATTTCTTTTTAATTTTGCCTGTCCAAGATTTAAATCCACCTTGTAATTGGTAGAAATCTTTGTAGCCTTGTTTTTTTAAGTATTGCGCTGCACGACCTGTACGGAATCCGCTTTGGCAATATAAGTAAACAGGTTGATCTTGACGAAGTTCTTTATGGCGAAGGCGAATTTGTGATAACGGAATGTTACGTGCACCTAAAATATGCCCTGCGTTATATTCGTCTGCTTCACGAATATCGATAAGCTGTGCTTTACGGTAGCCAGCGCGAAATTCTTCTTCTGTAAGAGTTTTAATTAATTTTTTCTGATAGAAGTACATCCATACAGTGTAGCCGATAAATGCTACGATTACGGCTAATAAAATAATCCAAGTTGTTGACACGATTCTATCGCTCCCTTTTTTCTTATCCTACTTTCAATATTATAATGCCCTTATGTATTTATGCAACAGATTCATTTGCATATAAGAAGAAATTTCGTATTCTTTCACAAATTTTGTCGAATTTGGTAGACTAGAGAATGTGAAAAATAATTGGTTATATGAGGTGCAGGATGGGAAAAGAAAAATGGTGTTATATTAACTCTGGTCAATGTTCACCGGCATTTAATATGGCGTTAGATGAATGTTTATTAAATTGGCAAAGTGAAAAGAAAATGCCACCAACAATTCGTTTTTATGAATGGGAAGTACCAACATTAACAGTTGGGTATTTTCAACGTGTTGAAAAAGATATTAATATGGATGTAGTTAACGAAAAGAAATATGGATTCGTTCGTCGTCAAACAGGCGGCAGGGGTGTACTACATGACAAAGAGTTAACGTATAGTGTTATTGTGTCTGAAGATCATCCGAATATGCCGAAAACAGTTACAGAAGCGTATCGTGTTATTTCGCAAGGTTTATTAGATGGTTTTAAGGCATTAGGGTTAGAAGCATATTATGCAGTTCCAAAAACAGAAGCAGATCGTGAAAATTTAAAAAATCCACGTTCAGGCGTATGTTTTGATGCACCATCTTGGTATGAAATTGTAGTGGAAGGACGAAAAATTGCTGGTAGTGCTCAAACACGTCAAAAAGGTGTTATTTTACAGCATGGATCGATTCCATTAGAAATTGATTTAGATGAACTATATGATCTATTTTTATTCCCAAATGAACGTGTGAAGGAACGTATGAAGAGTATGTTCTCTTCTAAAGCAGTAGCAATTAATGAATTAACAGACCGTACATTTACGATAGAACAGTTAATTAAAGCGTTTGAAGTTGGCTTTGAAAAAGGATTGGATGTAGAACTTGTTCCATATGAATTAACAGAAGAACAGTTACATGAAGTTCAAACGTTAGCGAAAGAAAAGTATGAAAGTAATGAGTGGAATTATAAAAAATAAGAGGTGGCGATATGGTCATCTCCCTGTCAAGTAGACAGAAATAAAAAGAGTATTATGCCACGGCCTTTTCCCGATATTCTATCGGGGAAAGGCCGTGAAGTTTTTCTTGGAATCTTTCTGTATTATAAAACTGAATATATTCTTGAATTGCTCGGTAGGCCATTTCATATGTTTTTGGGCACACTAAATACAACTTCTCTGTTTTTAAATGTGAGAAGAATGATTCGATACACGCATTATCAAAACAGTTTCCACGTCTAGAATGACTACCGACAAATCCTAATTTCTCTAACTGTTTTGCGTAGGATTTAGATGTATATTGAAACCCTTGATCTGAATGGAAAAGGGGCTTAGTAGTTAATGACTTCCCTTCTAATTGACGTAATGTAGTTAAAACCAAATCTAAATCATTTCTTGAAGATAGCTTCCAGGCAACAATTTCATTGTTGTATAAATCTAACACAGCTGACAAATAGGCAAATTGTTCTCCGATTCGTACATAAGTAATATCTGTTACGAATTTTTGATTTTGCTTTTCAGCTTGAAACTCTCGATTCAAATGATTTTTAAATACCACAGATGTTTTTCTTCCATAAAACGGACGTTTTTTTCGAATGATAGATTGAATACCCAGCTCTCTCATAAGACGACGAACACGTTTATGATTCGTTACCATTCCTTCTCGAGCCAAAGCACGAGTCATACGTTTATACCCATAGTAAGGGTGCTGACGATGAATAGATAAAATATGTTCTTTATGCCACATATCCCTTTTCTGACGTAAACGCTGCACGTTATGATATTTCCGCCATTTATAGTAGCCAGCCTTAGAAACTTCCGCGATTTGAAGCAACCATCGGAGTGGATAGGCTTGGCGTAATGAATCGATAAGAGAAAATCGTTCTTTCTTTAGGACCATTCCTTCCCGTGTAGATTTGGATTGCGCTTTTTTAAATACTCAACCTGTGCCTTCAAATAAGCATTTTCTTCTTCTAGACTATTAAAATTCTTTCGATTCCAGACACCACGTTGATCATCAAAGGACTCCCCTTGTTGCGCACGTTTTACCCACTCAATAATCTGGGCATCGCTCTTCACACCGAGTTGTTCACGAATTTCTCGCAATGATTTTCTCTCTTCTAATCGAAGACGAACTGCTTCTCGCTTTAGTTCTTCTGTATATTTTTGAAATGATTGTCCTTTTCTTGCCATAAAAAAATCCCCTCCAGATAAAACAGTATTGAATCCATCATATCAGATGGACTCTTTTTTTACTGTCTACCTATAGGGGATAATACCAATAGCCACCTCTTATTTTTTTATAGTAAATTAAGTACTTTTTCTACTTTGATTCCTTTATCTTGTAAAGAACGAAGGCGACTTACAACGTCCATAATTTCTTTGTCAAATGTAACGCTAATACCTTGGCTTTGTAGTTCTTCTTTTAAGCTTTCAATAGAATCATCTATGTCGATGCCAAGCTCGTAATCTTGACAAACTTCAATTGTCTTTTTCACGAGTTTAACATAATTTTCTTGTAGTTTTGAATTTGTTTCAGTCAAAGCAGGCTGCTTCGGTTTTGCAGGAGCAACCGGTGCTGTCTCTTGCTTTGTAACTGGAGTAGGGACTGCTTTTTTCACAGGCGCTGGAGTAACTAGTTCTACAGCTGCTTCTACGCTTACTGGCTTCGGTGTCGGTACCGGAGTAGGCTTAGGTGCCATAGCAGGTGTTTCCACACGCGTAACAGGCTTAGGAGCAGGCGTAATTGCTTTTGGAGCTTCTACAACTACTTCTTTTTTCGGTGCTGCTTCTACCTGTGTTTCTTCTTGCTCGGCAGCTTCTTTATTTTCTTTACTCCACATAACGCGTTCAATTTCTAGAGAAACATTGTTTTTGTTCATCGCTGTTAATGTAACTTTACCAACTTCAGCGTTTCCAGTGAAATCAACAATTTTATAAATAACACTCTTGTTCCAATCCACGTTTCCGCTCAAAAATAATTCTTCGTTACATTTCGGCGTTAAGCCCTCGATTTTAATTTCTGCGTTTACACCGTTTTCACTATATACCATAATTAGCGAAGCATTTACATCTTCGTCTGCTAACATTAGTTCACGTACCATTTTGCCGGTGCGTACTTGTGTTTTCTTCTTAACTGACATCTAATTTCTCCTCTCAAAAATTCAGTAATAATAAAAAAATCGTATAACGAAAAATAATTGCTCACGAAGATTTATGATACCGATAATAAAAGCATCACGTCAACAATTAACTTTAATTATTTTGCATTTTTCTTATTTTCTTTATGAAATTTTTCAATTTGTAAAATTAGACAGAAGAAAAAACAGCCTTTTGAAGGGCTGTTAAAATTTAGATGTTTTATATAAAAATTTGTACAAAATATAAAAAGAAAGTGTAATAAGAGCACCTTGCAAAATAGACAAATTATAAAATAAGTATGGTTTTGTTTTGAAAAATACGTTTGCAAAAACTGATAAGACAAAAGGTATAAATACCGATAATAAGAGAAGTGCTTTTTGTTTCCAGGAAACTAATATTGTAAAAGAGAAACGTCTAAATAAAGAAAAAGTTATGAAAGCACCAATTGTTAAAACAATAGCAGATAATATTGTTCCGGGAATACTAAATGGAATTCCTGAAGTGTTTGTATTTGAAAATAGTTTTTGCATAAGAGTAGTGAATGTATCGTATCCAATTTGAACAGCTAATAATAAACTAACTGCAAACCCAATAACGGCAGCTTGTTGGAAAGAATTTTGATGTTCCGAAGAGTTAATTAATTCATCGCAGTAAGCTTTTAAATCCTCTCCGAAAATATCATGCGCAGTTTTACCGTCTTCTTGCGCTTCTAAAAGATGATCCAATATTTCTAAAAGTAATTCTTCCATTTGTTTTTGTGGAACGCTAGTAAGGCGTAAATAAATAAGCATATCACCATAAGCAGCTTCGTTTTCAGGTGTTAATAACTTTCTTTTTTTATTGTTTAACTGAACCATTTCTTTTTCAGTCATGACCTCGTCACTCCTTTTTAAAGTCCAAGCATTCTTTTTTGAAGAAAAGTTTATATAGTACATAGCAAGAGATGGCAAGCAAAGTACCGGTCCAAGGTGAAACTTGTAATGTAGTATAGGGATTTTTTATAAATAAAAAGGAAATACCGATTAATAGCATCCATAGGCTATGACGTATTAAAAAGCTTCCTATATGCCTCCAAATAGTTGTTTTATTTTTAAATAAATCAGTGTTAATAAAATCGAAGACAAAACGTATCATAAGATGTACGGATAATGTAAATACAAGCAGATAAATGAAATCAATGTGTACAAATTTAAAACGTGCTTTATCTGCAAATAAGGGTAATACAAATGCAATTACGGACGAAATAGCAAAGTATATTGCTAGCAGGTAACAAGTTATAAATAAAGGAATTGATAATTGTTCCCATAAACTTTGCTTCGGTAGGGTGGCAATTAACTCGTCACAGTACGCCTGTAAGTCGTCTCCAAAAATATCATAAGCATTTTTTTCTTCTTGCTGGGCTTCAATAAGGTGATCTAGAATTTCAATTAGCAGTTCTTCTGCGTGGTATTCTGGCACTTTAGCTAAGCGGATGTATATTAACATGTCACTATAGGCGATTTCATTTTCTGTAGTTAATAATTTACGCTTTTGGTTATTTAATTCGATTAAATCTTTCGCCTTCATCCCCATCACTCTCCTTGTAATAAATTGTTTACGGTCGTTGAAACCATCCCCCAGCTTTGTTTAAATTCTTCAAGCTGTTCTAATCCTTTATCGGTTACGTGATAATATTTTCGCTTCGGACCGAGTGAGGAAGCTTTTAATGTGCCTTCGATCAATTTTTCTTTTTGCATACGTAATAATAACGGATAGATGCTTCCTTCGCTTACGAATGTAAAGCCATGTTTATTTAATTTTGTACTCAGTTCATATCCGTACACTTCTTCTTGTGAAATGATGTATAGGATGCACCCTTCGAGCACGCCTTTTAACATTTGGCTGTGCATGATTTCACCACCTTTTATTCAGGTAACTTGCGTTGCAAGGTAGCTGGTATCCAAATTATAACATTCAGTAACTTGCAATGCAAGTTACTGGGGTGGAAAACTTTAATGTCCCCCATACTAACGAGAGGGCGAAAATTATATGAGACCGTTTATGCCAAAGCTCGTTTACTTTGAACGAAAGGCACTTGAATATCCACTTGGTTTTATAGTTGCGCCAATTTAAATGCATGAAGAATGGGAAGAAGGAACCGTAAACTATTTGAGCGACAAAGATATGACGATACCAAATTTAACGTTTGAATTGATTCAGCATCGTTTTCCAAAACCATCGGAAAATATGTATATAAAAAGGATGATGCAGCAGTATTGGAAGAAACGATAAGAGGTTATATAAATGAGTTTTTTCCTAATGCAGAAATACAATATTTTACTTAAGGGGAGTCTGTATGCAAATACAGATTCTTTTTTGTTTTATATATTTAGGCTCGTTTTCAACTTGTCACGTTATTCTTTCTGGTGTATCATTTTATTGATTGCTTCGTACGGAATAAGCAAAATGAACTTGGATGGAGGAAACCGATGCCTACCCCTAGTATGGAAGATTATATTGAACAAATTTATTTGTTGATTGATGAAAAGGGTTACGCCCGCGTATCTGATATTGCTGAAGCGCTTAGTGTACATCCATCCTCTGTAACAAAAATGGTGCAAAAATTAGACAAAGATGAATATCTAATTTATGAAAAATATAGAGGGCTTGTATTAACAACAAAAGGTAAAAAAATCGGAGAACGTCTCGTATATCGTCATGACTTGCTAGAGCAATTTATGCGTATTATCGGTGTGGATGAAAGTAAAATTTACAATGATGTAGAAGGAATTGAACATCATTTAAGTTGGGAAGCAATTGATCGCATTGGTGATTTAGTGGAATACTTTGAACAAGATGCAGTCCGAGTGGAAACACTTCGTGGTGTTCAAAGAGCAAATGAAGAGAAAAGTAATTAAGGGGAACGTATGGCGTTTCCTTTTTTATTTCAATTCGAAAAGGATGGGAGAATTATGAAAGCAATTATTTTTGATTTTGATGGATTAATTGTGGACACAGAAACGATATGGTTTCACTCTTTCAGAGATGCTGTTCGTGAATACGGCGGGGAACTACCTTTAGAGGAATTTGCGAAATGCATTGGAACAACAGATGAGGTGCTTTATACATATTTAAATGATCAATTAAAAGAGAAGTTTAACAAAAGTGCATTAAAAGAAAAAGTGGCAACTTTACATAAAGAGAAAATGAGAATACCAGAAGCTCGTGACGGGGTAAAAGAATATTTAGAAGAAGCGAAAGAAATGGGATTAAAAATCGCACTAGCTTCTAGTTCTTCTAGAGAATGGGTTATTCATTTTTTAGAAGAGCTACAAATTCGAGAATATTTTGAAGTAATTAAAACGAGAGAAGATGTTGAGAAGGTAAAACCAGATCCAGCTCTTTATCGAGTTGCAATAGAAGAATTAGGAATTAAGCCGTCTGAAGCTGTTGTATTTGAAGATTCATTAAATGGATTGAGAGCAGCAGTTGCAGCGGGATTAACGTGCGTTGTGGTACCTAATGATGTGACACGGAATTTACCATTTGAAAATCATCATCTTCGAATTGAAAGTATGAGAGAGAAAAGTTTAAAAGAAGTGCTTCAAAGTATAAAAAAAGACCGTATTTCCTAAAAGGAAGCACGGTCTTTCTTTTTGCTTTTTTTGCCTTCAATGACAGTTAAATGAGACTGTTTTCTTTTTCGTTTCAAAGTGGAAGAATTCCCTTTTTTACTTTTGTCATTAGAAGTATTTGACTTAAAGAAAGAATTGCCTAGGGGTGCTACATTTTGTTTCCCATGTTTGCGGTTCGATTGTTTTGCCGCACGCTTATATGAGCTTTGTGAATTTGCAGAACCACTGGAATTTGTAAACATCTTGTATAGCAAGTAAAAGATACCAACAACAAGTAACATGTACCCGATATTTCTTAATACACCCATGGGATTTGTAATAACAGATGAAACAAGGCCGAATATTGCCAATCCGATAATAAGCACAAATATAGCGAAAGTAAACGAACGACCGTTCATAAGGGACACCTCCTAAAAACGTATATTAAAATTAGTATATTAACGATGAGGAAAGGAGTTGAACACCATTTTTAAATAATTATTGTTTGTTCTCTAAACGTAATAATTCTTCAAACGATGCAATTGCTACTTCCACTTGATCATCTGTTGGTTCTTTCGTTGTTAATAGTTGTAGCCATAATCCAGGATATCCAAGTACGCGTAATACGGGAATATCTCGTAATCGATTTGTAAATTGTAATACTTCAAAAGAAATACCAAGTACAACTGGAATTAATAAAATTCGGTTTATAACTCGTGCCCAAAGAGGATCTGTAGGGACTAGGAAATAAACGAACATTCCAATAATGACTGTAAATATAATAAAGCTACTGCCACATCTATAATGGAGACGAGTTTGCTTTTGAACGTTTTCTACAGTCAGAGGAAGGTTATTCTCGTAAGCATTGATTACCTTATGCTCTGCACCGTGATACTGAAATACCCGCTTAATAAGTGGGGTTAAAGAAATAAAGTATATATAGCTCAATAATAGCATGAGCTTAATGACACTTTCGACAATGATTTGCCCAGTATGAGACGGGAAAATCGGTCTTGTTAATTCAGCTAATAGTGCAGGAACTGCTGTGAAGATGACTTTACCGAATATGAAAGATAAAACGCCAACAGCTGCAACTCCTAATACCATCGTTAATTTTGATTGTTCTTCTTTTTTATTTGCAATTTGTTCATCATCTTCTGGGTGGACGTCAAATCGTTCTGAAGCGAAGTTTAAATGCTTTGCTCCATTCGCACTTGCATCCACAATAGCGGCAATACCTCGTAAAAATGGAATTTTTTTTAGGATAGATAATACTTTATTACGAACGCGTGGTAATCGATAAAATTCAATCGATTTATCTTTACGACGAACCGCTGTAACAGTATATTCTCTACCGCCAAACATAACTCCTTCTATGACCGCTTGCCCGCCATATATTTGTTTTGACTCTTCTGCCATGTTAACACCAACCTGTATTTGTTTCTCTCTTATGTAGAAAAAGAGGCAATTGTCATACTGGGTTCTGTCGTTTTGAAATAAGACAATCACCGAGTTTCCTTTATTTTATCGGCAAATACAAGTAGATGACAAGGGAAAATGTTATGAGAGTCGGACATTTCTTATTCTTTTTATAGACAAATTTCGCAGGATTTAAACATGCTTCAAAATAGTTTCGGGCATACTATTGAGCGGAGGTGTCGATGTGAGTCAAGAACAATTAGGAACAAGGAATTTTGTGCAGATTGGTTTGTTTGGTGGAATCTTTTGGGGCGGGGTATGGTATTTCCTTCATATATTTTCATTCACGGAGGCGGGCCCGAATTATTTCCTTTTACCATTTGCGTTTGGAAGTTGGAAAGAGGGTGTATGGGGCAATGTGTTCGGAATAGTGTGTATGGGACTTCTTTCAATTTTGATTGCCTTTTTGTATAAAGCATTTTTTGCAAAGTTTGAAGGGATTATAGCGGGAATTATTTATGGGCTATTTTGGTGGGCACTACTGTTTTTGGGGATGGGTTTAATGGCTCCTGTTATTAAAAGTGCGCTCCATTTACCAAAAGAGACAATTGTGACGACAATATGTATTTTTATATTGTATGGTGTGTTTATAGCATATTCTGTTTCTTACGCAGTAAATAGCAATAAAGCAGAACAAGAAGGGTAAGAGAAGACGAACTATTCAAATAAGTAATTCCTATGTTAAAATATTGTATAGATATTTAATATTAAGGAGTTTTAAGAATATGAAAAAGTTACTCCTCGTAAACGGTCCTAACCTAAATCGCCTCGGTGTTCGTGAGGTAAATGTATATGGAAAGGGCACGCTAACGACACTTGAAGCAGATATGAAGCAAGAAGCAGAAACAATGGGAGTGGAGTTAGAATGTTTCCAATCGAATCATGAAGGTGCCATTATCGACATTATTCATGAAGCGGAAGATATATATGAAGGGATCATTTTAAATCCGGGAGCATTTACGCATTATAGCTATGCGATTCGTGATGCCATTGCGAGCATTTCGATTCCTGTTATTGAAGTACATATTTCTAACATTCATCAGCGTGAATCGTTCCGTCATGAATCTGTGACGGCAGCTGTTTGTGCAGGTCAAATTGTAGGATTTGGTTTTTATGGCTATAAGTTAGCGTTATTTGCATTAATGGAGAAATTGAGGGAGGCATAAAGTAATGGAGAAAATTGAAAGATTACGAAGTGCATTTGATGAGGCTGGTATTGACGGTATTTTGTTAACAAATGAACATAGTCGTAGATATATGGCTAACTTCACAGGAACAGCAGGCGTTGTTCTTATTTCAAAAGATCGTGCTCAATTTATTACAGATTTCCGTTACGTCGAGCAGGCAAGTAAACAAGCGGTTGGATATGAGGTTGTACAGCACGCAGGATTGATCATTGATGAAGTGGCAAAGCAAGTGAAAGAGCTTGGAATTCAAAAACTTGGTTTTGAGCAAGATACTCTTACATATAGTTCTTATTCAGTGCATAAGGAAGCGATTGATGCTGAATTTATCCCGACTTCTGGACTTGTAGAAAAGTTACGCTTGATAAAGACTGATTCAGAGATTAAGATATTAAAGGAAGCTGCACAGATTGCAGATGCTGCCTTTGAGCATATTCTATCATTCATTCGCCCGGGAGTATCTGAAATTGAAGTGTCAAATGAACTTGAATTTTTCATGAGAAAACAAGGAGCAACATCTTCTTCGTTTGATATTATCGTTGCTTCAGGTCTTCGTTCGGCATTACCGCACGGCGTGGCATCTGAAAAAGTGATAGAAACAGGAGATTTCGTTACATTAGACTTCGGCGCTTATTACAAAGGATATTGCTCTGATATTACTCGTACGATTGCAGTCGGTGAACCATCTGATAAATTAAAAGAAATTTATAATATCGTTTTAGAAGCACAACTACGTGGTGTGAACGGTATTAAAGCTGGTTTAACAGGTCGCGAGGCTGATGCGCTAACGCGTGACTACATAACGGAAAAAGGATATGGTGAATACTTTGGACACTCTACTGGTCATGGAATAGGTCTTGAAATCCATGAAGCACCAGGTTTAGCGTTCCGTTCTCATACAGTACTTGAACCAGGTATGGCTGTAACAGTAGAACCAGGTATTTATATTCCAGGTATTGGCGGCGTACGTATTGAAGATGATATCATTGTGACAAGTGAAGGTAATGAAGTAATTACGAAATCACCAAAAGAACTTATTATTTTGTAATACACAGGAGGATTTTTTTACATGATTTCAGTAAACGATTTTCGTACAGGTTTAACAATTTCAGTGGACAATGCCCTTTGGCAAGTACTTGATTTCCAACACGTAAAGCCAGGTAAAGGTGCTGCATTCGTTCGTTCTAAACTACGTAATCTTCGCACAGGTTCTGTTCAAGAGAAAACATTCCGTGCAGGTGAGAAAGTAGAAAAAGCACACATCGAAAACCGTCGTATGCAATACTTATACGCAAGCGGTGAGGCTCACGTATTTATGGATAACGGAACTTATGAGCAAATCGAACTTGGTGAAAAACAAATCGAGCGCGAGCTTAAATTCCTAAAAGAAAACATGGAAGTAGCAATCATGACTTACCAAGGCGAAGTACTTGGTGTTGAACTTCCAAACACAGTTGAATTACAAGTTACAGAAACAGAGCCTGGTATTAAAGGTGATACTGCTTCTAACGTGACAAAACCAGCTACATTAGAAACTGGTCTTGTTGTACAAGTACCAATCTTCATTAACGAAGGCGAAATGCTTATCATCAACACTGGTGAAGGTAAATACGTTTCTCGTGCATAGTAAAAAGCACTCGTGATAATTCACGAGTGCTTTTTTTATAGGAAATAGGGTAGATAGTAAATAGCTGTTATTATAAAACTGACTAAAACAAGTGAAAGAGTACCCATAATAGATGGAGTCAAAACAATTTGAAATGGTTTTATTTCGCCAGTCTCAACGCCAGTTAATGTTTTACTTATTGCGTGATCTGTAATGTTATTTCTATGGTTACTCATAATAATTAACCACATAATTGCAAATATTGCTAAACTACCAAGGAAAAAGGTCTCTATAAATGACCAACCGACCAATAATGAAAAAAGATAAATAAGAGCTAATTCTACTACAACGGTTAAACTAACTTTCAATGCCTTCATATTTTTCCCCCTCATTCTGTAATTTCAACCAGTTTAAAAAATTTTCACGTGACACGACATGCAGAGAGCAAGGTGACTTTACTTCTTTCTCTAGTGCAGCGTGTTCGTCTGGAAACTTGTTTTCCACATGCAATGAAATATAAGGTAGTTTTTCTTGTGCTTTTAAAGAGCGGATATTATTCGTTTTAGCACCAGCAAATACGTAGGAAAGTTGTAAGTCTAAAAAGGCGATTTTAAAGATTTCTTTTTTAGCAGCCTCGTTATAGCCTTTTCCCCAGTACGGATAGCCGAGCCAACTACCAATGTGAGATTGCTTTTTCTCATTATTAATATGTTTAAGTGTGGTGAGGCCAATTATTTCATTTTCTTCATTCACAATCATTCTCGATAAGGATTTCTTTTGACGCTCTTCTTCTATTGCGAAAAGAAGAAATGTTTTCGTGTCTTCGATATTTTCTACCGTTATCCCCAATGCATTTTTTATATGTGGATCACTTGATAGCTCGAAAATCACATTTGTATAGCATAAATCTAGTGGTAATAAAGTGACGTGCTGCATGGTTTAAACCTCTTTTAAACTAAATATACCATAATATACCATGAAATAATATGAATATTCAGATTGTAATTCAGACTTTAGAGAAAAATTATGTTTTTACTTCTGAAATAGACAACCTCTGCATATGGTTGTACAAATATACTCTTTTTTAGAATACGAAGTTAGTAACTGTTACGGGAGAAGGTGGAAGAATGAAACAGTGGCTAGCGGCAATGGAAACATCCGTGCTTGTTATGGGGGCACTTCGATTATTTTCAGGTAGTGCGGAGATATTTGCTGCTTTGCTTATGCTTTATGTGAATGATGCGAAGAAAGCGTTGTTTATAAATGGTATGTTGGCGTTTGTTGGACCTACCGTATTAATTTTAACAATGACAATTGGGATAGCGAGTGTAGCAAGTGAAATTTCTTTCTTGAAGCTCTTTTTTCTAGCGCTTGGAATTTGCTGTATTTTTATCGCATTACTGAAATAGTAAGTCGAGTATAGTGGGGAGAAGCCGATGAAAGAGGTATTAGAAGTTTTACCAAAAACGATGAAGTACTTAATTGAAGAATGTAAGCAATACGATGCTTTAGAGGAAATTCGCGTTCGAATTGGAAGGCCGCTAGAGTGTATTGCACACGGAAAGGTGTTTTTTTATGACTATATCACTACTGCAGAGGATGCTATTTACTTATTGAATAAGTTAAGTCAATTCTCAATTTATACGATGGAAGAGGAATTAAAACGTGGGTATGTGACGCTTCGCGGAGGGCATAGAATCGGGTTAGCAGGAAAAGTCATTACAGAAAAAAGCGCAGTGAAAATGATTCGTGATGTCTCTTCCTTTAATATTCGTATTGCTCGTCAAAAAATAGGGATTGCTGAACCGCTTTTGCCATATTTGTATGAAAAAAGGTGGTTAAACACGATGGTAATTGGCCCTCCCCAAACGGGAAAAACGACACTCTTAAGAGATGTAGCACGTTGCATGAGTCAAGGGGTAAGTGCTTCGGAAATTCCTTCCTGTAAAGTGGGGATCGTTGATGAACGGTCAGAAATTGCTGGTTGTGTGAAAGGGATCCCGCAATATGATTTTGGTACCCGAGTCGATGTGTTAGACGCATGTCCAAAGGCAGAAGGAATGATGATGATGATTCGTTCTATGAGTCCTGATATTTTGATCGTAGATGAAATTGGCCGTAAAGAAGATAGTGAAGCAATTATGGAGGCAGTGCATGCAGGTGTCCAGCTTTTTATAAGCGCACACGGATTTTCCTATGAGGATGTTGTGAGACGTCCATCGCTCAAGGCAGTGCTAGAGCTTGGTATATTTGATAGGTTTGTGGAGTTGTCAAAAGCGAGGGGTCCAGGAACGGTTATGCAGGTGAAAGATAAATATGGAAAACCAGTGTTATCAAATAGAAAGGCTGAGGGCGTATGGTGAAAATATTTGGTGCAGTGTTAATCGTTGCGGTCAGCACCTTTTTCGGGTTTTCGTACGCTAAAAGATACAGTGAGAGACCGAGGCAACTTAGGTTATTAAAATCAGCACTTCAATCATTAGAGGCAGAAATTATGTATGGACACACACCTTTATCTGAGGCTGCCGAGCGATTAGTTAAACAAATGCCAAAGCCATTAAATTGGATATTTCAAAGTTTCGCTAAAAAACTAGAAAGTGGAGAACAAACAGTAAGGGAAGCTTGGATAGATAGTTTGAAAGAGAATTGGAAGTTGACGGCTTTTCAACAAACCGAGTATGAAATACTGCAGCAATTTGGTGAAACGCTCGGGCAACATGATCGTGAATCACAACAAAAACATATTCGCTTATGTATTACACATTTGGAGAGAGAAGAAGAGGAAGCGAAAGCTTTACAACTGCAATACGAAAAAATGATTAAGAGCTTAGGGGTACTAGCAGGGCTACTTATTGTAATTTTACTGCTATAGGGGGGAGAAAGGCGATGTCCATTGATGTTGGATTAATATTTCAAATCGCCGGAATCGGCATTGTTTTAGCTTTCATTCATACTGTACTAAAAGAATTGAAGCGTGAGGATATTGCAAATTGGGTTATCCTTGTCGGTTTTGTCGTCATTTTATTTCATGTTGCATTTTTAATTAATACGCTATTCGACAAGATTAAAAGTGTCTTTCTCTTCCAGTAAAGGAGGCGGTTCGAATCGAAATTATACAAATTGTCGGATTAGGCCTCGTTGCTACGTTTTTAGCTGCTGTTTTGAACCAGCATAAATCTAGTATTACATCTTTATTTATTGTGTTCGTAGGTAGCGTGATGTTTCTTATTTTAATCGATCAAATTCATTCTATTTTACAAATGATTGAGAGAGTAGCGAGTGAAGCGAAAGTTAGCAACGTCTACGTGGAAACGTTACTAAAAATTATTGGAATTGCTTATATTGCCGAGTTTGGAGCTCAAATTACAAAAGATGCTGGTCAAGGTGCCATCGCTTCGAAAATTGAACTTGCTGGGAAAATCTTAATTCTCGTTATGGCAATTCCTATTTTGACGGTTGTAATTGAAACTATTCTCGGATTTTTACCGACGGGATAAGGGGGAGTGAATGTTGAGGAGGTTTGGAGCTAAGCTGCTATTTGCTTGCTTCCTTTTCTTTTCTTTACCGGTTGTTGTACAAGCTTCTCCTGTAGAAACAAACGTCGTTGATCAACAATTGGATAAGCTCGGAATTGAAGATGTGAAGCAATTTTGGGACGGGCTTGTTACAAAATATGGTGGCTATTTGCCAGAGAGTCAAAAAGGGAGTTTTATGGAGTTTGTAAAGGGAGAAAAAGAATTCTCTCTAAAAGAGTGGATGATAGGGTTATTAAAATATTTATTTCATGAGCTTGCAGCTAATGGAAAACTGCTTGGCACACTCATTATGCTCACAATCTTTAGTGCATTGTTGCAATCACTGCAATCCGCTTTTTCAAAAAGTAGTGTAAGTAAAATTGCTGATGCTGTTGTATATATGGTACTTATTATTTTTGCTTTAAATAGTTTTTATGTCGTTATGACATATGCAAGAGAAACGATACAAACAATGGTAGATTTCATATTAGCGCTATTGCCAATTTTATTGGCGCTTATAGCGACTGGTGGCGGGGTTGTATCTGTATCTTTCTTTCATCCGATTATCATTTTCTTAATGAATACAAGCGGGCTTCTTATGAATTATATCGTTCTACCGCTTTTATTACTGGCAACGATATTAAGTATTGTAAGTACAATGAGTGATCAATATAAAGTTACAAAATTGTCCAAGCTTCTGCAAAACGTTAGCGTTGGGATTATCGGTATCTTCTTAACGATTTTTTTAGGGGTATTATCTGTACAAGGAACAGCGACAGCCGTTGCTGATGGCATAGCTGTGAAAACTGCTAAATTTGTAACAGGAAACTTCATTCCAGTAGTTGGAAGAATGTTTACGGAAGCGGCAGATACTGTTATTAGCGCATCAGGATTATTGAAAAACACAGTCGGAATTATTGGGCTCGTCATTTTATGCTTAATTGTTGCTTTTCCTGCGATTCAAATTTTCTGTATTGCATTTATTTATAAATTCGCAGCAGCAGTATTACAACCGGTTGGCGGCGGAGCAATTATTCAATGTTTAGACATTATTGGAAGAAGCATCATTTACGTATTTGCTTGCTTAGCTATCGTATCATTTATGTTCTTTTTAAGTATTACAATTATTATTGCTGCGGGGAATATTACACTTATGATGCGGTAGGAGGTGAAGAGTATGCAATTTGTTACAGAGTGGATCAGAAATATTATCGTTTTTTTGCTCTTAGCGACAATGCTTCATCTTATTCTTCCAAATTCGAATTTGCAAAAATACGTTAAATTTGTTGTAAGTCTTTTGTTAGTCGTATTAATTTTAACACCCCTTTTTAAACTATTGCAGACAGATGTAAATGAAGTAATTGCAAATTTTAATGAAGAAAAGTACGTAGCAGAAGGATCTGTAAAAAATTCAATAGATTCGAAGAAAAAAGAAATACAAGCTCTAACACGTGCATATAGTTTAGAAGAGATGGCTACCAAAATGAAAAAAGAAGTAGGAAAAGAGTTTGAGAAAAAGTATGGTATGGCTGTCTCTGAAATACAAATAGTCGCAGCAGAAAATATAGAAGAAGTAAAGTCAGCGAAAGATATTCAATCTGTTGTTGTGACGTTGAAAGAAAAAGAACGTAGTAAAAATGATGCAATCGAAACAGTAAAGCCAATTGAAATTAACACGAAAGAGCCTCCAAAAAAAGTGGAAGAAACGAATGTAGAAATGAAAGATTTCTTTTCAAGCAGGTGGCAACTAGAGGGTAAACAAATCCAAGTTCAAATGGAAGGGAGGACAGGTAGAGTAAATGGACAATAAAGATAAAAATTCGAAGTTCTCATTTTTTCGAAACTTATTGAATGGGAATCAAAAAGAAAGCAACGAGAAGGGTAAAAAGGTAACACCTAAGTTTTTACTTGTCCTACTCATACTTGGAATTTTGCTTATGTTTTCTAGTAGTCTCTTTTCAAGTAAAAAAGAAGAAGTACCTGTATTTAAAGAACAAAAAACTCAAAACCAAGAAAAAGACGTACCAACTTTCGGACAAAAAAGTAATGATAGTATGTCAAATGTAGAAAAATATGAAAAAGCGTATGAACAAGAATTAAAAACTGCTTTAGAAGAAATAGCAGGAGTAAAAGACGTAACGATTAAAGTGAATTTAGATTCATCTGAAGAAAAAATTTTAGAAAAAAATACAGTGAAACGCTCACAAACAACAGGTGAAACAGATAAAACAGGCGGTAAGAGAGAAGTAGAGGACGAGTCTCTTGATGAAAAGACTGTCATTATACGTGAAGGGGATAAAGAAACTCCTGTTGTTTTACGAACAGAGAAGCCGAAAGTACGTGGTGTTCTTGTCGTAGCAAAGGGAGTGGATAATATACAAGTTAAAGCAATGGTAAAAGAAGCTGTGATAAGGCTGCTAGATGTACCGGCCCATCGCGTTTCAGTTTCACCGAAAAATTGATAGGGAGGAAATAAAGTGTTAAAAAAACAAACAGTTTGGTTATTAACGATGTTAAGTTTAGTTGTTGTACTATCTGTGTATTACGTGACAACTCCTGACAAAATGAATACAGCATCGCCAGCAACAGGTGAAAAGATTGGACAAGAAAAACAAGGTACTGATAAAGCAGTAACAAACGAAGCGCCTAAAGAAACTCCGAAAAAAGAAAATACAAGCAAAGAAACAACAAATAAAGAAACAGACAAAAAAGAAAATGCAAAAAAAGAAACAAGTAAAAAAGAGGGCAATGTATCAGTTCAATCAAGTGATGAGAATTTCACAGCTTTACGTATGCAAATGGAAGATCAGCGAAGTGAACAAAAAGCAAAATTACAAGAAGTGATGAGTTCAACAAAAGCTTCAGCAACAGAAAAGAATAAAGCGAAAGAAAATTTTGATGCCATTACGACAATGGAAACGAAGCAAGAATTACTTGAGACAGTAATTAAATCTCAAGGAGGATATCCAGATGCTCTTGTAAGAGCTGATGGTACTGATATTAGAGTAACGGTTAAAGCGGCAAAACATTCACAGAAAGAAGCAAATAAAATTATTCAACTTGTAAGAAGTGAAGGCGGATCAAAAGATGTAGGTGTGAAATTTGATCCACCAGCGAAATAAGTGAAACCTTAATCCGTAGGGATTTCCCTACGGATTATTATCTTTTACTAAGCAAAGGGTATGCAAATAGTAAAAAGAGTATGTAAGTACGTGTGAATAGAAAAAAGCTATCATTTTCGATAGCTTTTTTCTATTGCGTCTTTGTAATTATTTTTACTATGTTCAGCTCGGAATGGAGAAACACGTTGTGAGTAAAAGATTAATGGTTCATGGTACTGATGATTACTTTTTCCGGATTTGACGTGGATGCAAAGAACGCATGCCCAAACGATTACAGCAGGTAAAAAGAGAATGAGCCATATCATATTTCCACACCTCGACACAATATATTTTCTACACTTTGAACATACTATTCTTATATGAAGGAATGATGAACGGTGTGTAAACAAAAAAAAAATATTTGGTAAAAATATGTTATTGACTATAGGTGTGGTGAAGAGTGAAGAGGGAATGGCATGTTTGCTGTGTAACGTTTTGAAAAAGTAGTGAATGTTTTTTAAGAAGTGGTCTTGCCAATTTCGTGTGAAACTTGGTATTATTACTAGGTATTAAATTTTTATTGGAATAATATTTTTACAGGAGTTTCGATTTATTATAAAGAAATATAAATTGGAATGTTTAAAAAATTTATCGTAAGATGGAAATAGTAAATATTTCTATTAGTTAATGAAATATATTTTCTAATAGAATACATCGTATTTTTACAGTCAATCTAGTTTTCGTGACGAGAATCTGTAAAAACGGGACAAACAAGAGTATGGGAGTGGATTTTACATGTTTAAAATTCAAGAAGTTCGCGAATTAATTAAATTAATTGATAGCTCTAATATTGATGAATTTGAATACAAAAAAGACGGTACAACAATCAAAATGAAAAAGCGTGGTAATGAAGTTGTTGCTGTGCAAGCACCTGCAGCAAAACAAGCTATGCAACCAGTAGCGCCTGTTGAAGTTGAAACGAAAGTAGCAGCAGCACAAGCAGAAGCGCCAAAACAAGAAGAGAAGAAGGCTGTTCAAAATGAAAACCTACATAAAATCACATCACCGATGGTAGGTACATTCTATTCTTCTTCTTCGCCTGATACACCTCCATATGTAAGTGTTGGGGATAGAGTATCGAAAGATTCTATCGTATGTATTGTCGAGGCTATGAAGTTATTTAACGAAATTGATGCTGATGTAGAGGGCGAAATTGTTGAAATTCTTGTTAATAACGGACAGCTTGTTGAGTATGGACAACCGCTATTTCTTGTAAAAGCGTAATAAGGGAGTCTTTGTGATGATAAAAAAAGTATTAATAGCCAATCGTGGGGAAATTGCTGTACGAATTATTCGTGCTTGTAAAGAAATGGATATTGAAACAGTTGCAATTTATTCAGAAGCAGATAAAGAGTCACTTCACGTACAGATTGCAGACGAGGCGTATTGTGTAGGACCAACGATTTCGAAAGAAAGCTATTTAAATTTGACGAACATTATTAGCGTTGCGAAGTTAACAGGCTGCGATGCTATTCATCCGGGATACGGATTTTTAGCAGAGAATGCAGATTTCGCAGAATTATGCCGTGAATGTAACTTGATTTTTATCGGTCCAAGTCCAGAAGCTATTTCAAAGATGGGCACAAAAGACGTTGCTCGTGATACAATGAAAGAAGCAGGGGTTCCGATTGTACCAGGTTCACAAGGGATTATTAAAAATACCGAAGAAGCGATCGAGCTTGCTAATCAAATTGGATATCCAGTTATTATTAAAGCGACTGCAGGTGGCGGCGGAAAAGGTATTCGTGTTGCACGCCATGAAGAAGAGCTTATAAAAGGAATTCAAATTACACAGCAAGAAGCTAGTACCGCTTTTGGGAACCCTGGTGTATACTTAGAAAAGTACGTTGAAGATTTCCGCCATGTTGAGATTCAAATAATGGCAGATACACACGGAAATGCCATTCATTTAGGAGAGCGTGATTGTACAATTCAGCGCCGTTTGCAAAAACTACTAGAAGAAAGTCCATCACCTGCACTTGATGAAGATATTCGCAAGCAGATGGGTGAAGCGGCAGTTAAAGCGGCGGTAGCGGTTGATTATACAGGTGCTGGTACGGTTGAGTTTATTTATGAATATAAAACGAAAACCTTTTATTTCATGGAGATGAATACGAGAATTCAGGTTGAGCATCCGGTTACTGAAATGGTAACGGGAATGGACTTAATTAAAGAGCAAATTCTTGTTGCTTCAGGAGAAAAGTTATCGTTACAGCAAGAAGAAGTACAATTTAATGGTTGGGCAATTGAATGTCGAATTAATGCGGAAAACCCTGCCAAAAAATTTATGCCATCTCCAGGTAAAGTAGAAATGTACTTACCACCAGGAGGATTTGGTATTCGCGTCGATTCAGCTGTATATCCGGGATATTCAATCCCACCTTTCTATGATTCGATGGTTGCTAAATTAATTGTTCACGGAAAAACACGTGAAGAGGCAATTGCAAAAATGAAGCGCGCACTTAGTGAATTTGTCATTGAAGGCGTACATACAACAATCCCGTTCCATTTGCAATTGCTAGATCATCCTGATTTTGTAAAAGGTGAGTTTAATACGAAATTTTTGGAAGAGCATGAACTTGTGACGCAGTGATACATTAAAGGAGGTTTTTTTCATGGCTGAACATATGTTAGATATGGGTCAAGATACAACTCTTGGTAAAGTAGAAATTGCACCAGAAGTAATTGAAGTAATTGCAGGTATTGCAGCTGCTGAAGTAGAAGGTGTAGCGGCAATGCGCGGTAATTTTGCTACAGATGTTGTTGAGAAGTTAGGTAAGAAAAATCATGGTAAAGGTGTAAAGGTTGAATTAGCAAACGAAGATATTATCGTTGACCTTTATGTTGTAATGTATTTTGGTGTAGCAATTCCAGTTGTTGCACAAAAGATTCAAGACAATATTCGCCAAGCACTCTTTACAATGACAGGACTTGAGCCAAAAGAAGTGAATGTTCACATCGTTGGCGTAACATTCGAAACACAAAAAACAGAAATCGAACCAGTGTAAGAATGAAAAGGTGCCTAGTAACATAGGCATCTTTTTTATCGTTTCATTTCTTCACAAATTACAACCCTCTAATTATTATACTATTTCAAAAAATAAGAAATAAACAAGGAAATGTGTCGTTTTTCCAAAAAACGTACATTGTGATAAGATATGGAACTTGAAGTTAATCTTTTTATTATTTTTCAGCCTTGTAACCCGTGTGTGAAACGATAAATTGTGTTATTATCATTGTATTATAAGGTTGGAAAATCAATGAAAACTGTAAGAGTAAGTGAATTGACGGCTTATAAATTATAATAATATAACAAAGTATAAGGAAAGACTTGAAGCATAAAGGAGAGTTACAATGAAACGTAGGACGGCTAGAGAAAGAGCAATGCAAGCATTATACCAAATGGATATTACAGGTGAATTAGAACCGAAAGTAGCAGTGGAAAACACGCTGGATGAAGGCGAAGAAACAAATGAGTTTCTAGAGTCACTTGTAGTAGGTTTTGTAGAAAATAAAGAAGCAATCGATGAAGCGATTCGTCAAAACTTAAAAAAGTGGAAGCTTGAGCGTATTAGTATTGTTGATCGCAGTATTTTACGTGTAGCTGTGTATGAAATGAAGTACATGGAAGAAATTCCACACAACGTAACAATTAACGAAGCAATTGAAATTGCAAAAACATTTGGGGATGAGGAATCTCGTCGTTTTATTAACGGCGTTTTATCTAATATAAAAGATACACTGTAAATTCTTTAAGGGGGAATCTTAAAATGGTAGCAGTAATCATCAAAGGAAATGAAGTTGCGGAGAAAAAACGAGCACAATTAACAGAAGAAGTTGTGAAGTTGAAAGAGCAAGGTATTGTACCAGGATTAGCAGTTATTTTAGTTGGAGAAGATCCAGCATCTCGTTCTTATGTGAAAGGAAAAGAAAAAGGCTGTGAACAAGTAGGGATTTACTCAGAGCTAATTGAACTTCCTGAAACAATTACTGAGGAACGTTTGCTTGCTGAAATCGATCGCTTAAATGGAGATGACCGTATTAATGGCATATTAGTGCAATTACCTTTACCAAAACATATTGAAGAAAAAGCTATCATTGAAAGAATTTCACCAGAAAAGGATGTAGACGGATTTCACCCAATCAGCGTGGGACGTATGATGACGGGACAAGATACATTCCTTCCATGTACACCGCATGGTATTGTAGAATTAGTAAAAGAAACAAATCTTGATATTTCTGGAAAACATGTAGTAGTAATTGGAAGAAGTAATATTGTCGGTAAACCAGTGGGACAATTGTTTTTAAATGAAAATGCCACTGTAACATATTGTCATTCTAAGACGCAAAATATGAAAGAGTTATCGAAGTTAGCTGATATTTTAATCGTAGCTGTTGGACGACCTAAAATGATAACAGCGGATTATATTAAAGAAGGAGCGGTTGTAATTGACGTTGGTGTTAACCGTTTAGAAACAGGAAAACTTTGTGGTGATGTTGACTTTGACAACGTGTTAGATGTTGCGGGTTACATTACACCTGTGCCAAAGGGTGTTGGTCCAATGACAATCACAATGCTTCTTCATAATACTGTTGAATCTGCCAAACGTGCAGGTGTCGTTTGTAAATAATTTGAGTCGGCTATGAGGAGAGAGAAATGGAGAAGCAATATTTAACCGTTACAGCGTTAACACGCTATATAAAAACAAAAATAGAATATGATCCGCATTTGCAGTCTGTTTGGTTAAAAGGTGAAATTTCCAACTTTAAAAATCATAGCCGTGGCCACATGTATTTTACATTGAAAGATGAAAATGCAAGAATCGCAGCGGTTATGTTTGCGGGCCATAATCGTAATATTAAATTCAAACCTGAAAATGGGATGAAGGTACTCGTGAAAGGGAAAATCTCTGTTTACGAGGCGAGTGGTTCTTATCAAATTTATATTCAAGACATGCAGCCTGACGGAGTCGGGAATTTACATTTAGCGTACGAACAGTTAAAAGTTCGTTTAGAAGAAGAAGGACTTTTTTCTCAAGTTTATAAAAAAGCGATTCCTCCTTACGCTAAAACAATAGGTGTGATTACGTCGCCAACAGGAGCAGCGATTCGTGATATTATAACAACGATTAAACGTCGTTATCCAATTGGGAATGTTATTGTATTTCCGGTACTTGTACAAGGGGAGCCAGCGGCTCCCTCGATTGTACAAGCGATTCGTACAGCGAATGAAATGGGAGAGATAGATGTACTAATCGTTGGTCGTGGTGGAGGTTCTATTGAGGAATTATGGGCTTTCAATGAGGAAATGGTTGCAAGAGCAATCTTTAAGAGTGAAATTCCTATTATTTCGGCAGTAGGCCATGAAACGGATTTTACAATCGCAGATTTTGTTGCAGATTTACGCGCGCCAACACCGACTGCAGCAGCTGAGCTGGCAGCACCTAACATTATAGAGTTACAAGAAAAGGTATTACAAAGAACTCTGAGATTGCAAAGAGCAATGAGAGAGTTAGTACATAAAAAAGAAGAAAAACTACAAGTGTTGCAAAAATCGTATGCGTTCCGTTATCCAAGACAAGTATATGAGCAAAAGGAAGAGCAATTAGATAGAGCGCTAGAACAGCTTGTTTTAGCGAAAGAGCGCTATATTGATAAAAAGGTGAATCAGTTAAAGCAACTTTCATTTTATTTAGAGAAGCACCACCCATCTCAAAAAATTATGCAAACGAAGGTAGCTGTTGAAACGTTGCAAAAGCAATTACAACGTGAAATGCAAACGTTACTTCAAACGAAAGAATTTGCCTTTGTAAGAGCTGCTCAAAAACTTGAAGCGTTAAGTCCGCTTAAAGTAATGATGAGAGGGTACGGGCTTGTATATGATGAAGAGAAGCAAGTGTTAAAAAGTGTGAAAGATGTAAGCCTTGGAGATGCTGTTTCAGTTCAATTACAAGATGGAATACTAGATTGTAGCGTATCAGGCATAGAGGAGCGTGAATTGAATAATGGAAAATAAATTAAGCTTTGAAGAGGCAATTTCGCAACTTGAGCATCTTGTTTCTAAGCTAGAACAAGGTGACGTACCTTTAGAAGAAGCGATTTCTTATTTTAAAGAAGGTATGGAATTATCTAAGCTTTGTGATGAGAAGCTGAAGAATGTACAAGAACAAATGGCAGTTATTCTTGGGGAAGATGGAGAGCTTGAACCGTTTACTGCTTTAGGAGATGAAGCATAGTGACGATTGCTTTTGATACTTTTTTGAAAGAAAGTAAAACTTTCGTAGAAGAAAAACTTGTAAGCTATGCAAATGAATTACAATGTCCAAATGTACTTCGTGAAGCGATGGCATATTCTTTGGAAGCGGGTGGAAAACGTCTCCGCCCGTTACTTTTGTTTGCAACATTACAAGCGTTTGGGAAAGAAAGAAATCTTGGAGTAGGTGCAGCTTGTGCTCTTGAAATGATTCATACATATTCATTAGTTCATGATGATTTACCTTGTATGGATGATGATGATTTAAGAAGAGGAAAGCCCACAAATCACAAAGTATTTGGTGAAGCGATGGCAGTTTTAGCAGGAGATGGCTTATTGACGTATGCTTTTCAAGTTATTATGGCATATGAGCAAAAAGAAATTTCTGCCGAAAAAAAAGTAAGACTTGTACTTGAACTTGCAAAAGCAGCAGGACCAGAAGGAATGGTTGGCGGACAAGTGGCAGATATGGAAGCTGAAGGGAAACGCCTTACGATTGATGAATTGGAGTACATCCATAAACATAAGACCGGAAAACTGCTTGAATTTGCTGTACTTGCGGGTGCGATACTTTCTGATGCGACAGAAGAGCAAGAAGAAAAGTTGCTTACGTTTGCCAAATATATCGGTCTAGCTTTCCAAATTCGAGATGATATTTTAGATGTCGAAGGAACTGAAGAAGAGATTGGAAAACCGATTGGTAGCGATCTTTCTAATGAAAAGAGCACATATACAACGTTGTTTACTGTAGATAGAGCAAAGGATATTTTAGAAGAAACAATTGCAGAAGCAAAAGGTGCGATTAGTTCCTTGCAATTACAAGATGAATATTTACTATCTATTTGTGATTTGATTGCAAAACGTAATAACTAATATAACAGCGTTTTCATTTGTTGAGTCATTCATCATTTTATGATATAAATGTAGGAAAAGGTTTTTCTTTTCTTGTTATTGGCAAAAATATATGTAGATTACATTGCCGTTATCACTTCGTGTTAGCGGCTATTTTTTTCATCGCCTAAAGAAATATGGTTTATAATAGGATTAGGGCGCAATAGACTGGTTAATAGCGGGACAAGACGAAAAATAGAAAAGAGAATTTCTTGTTTTGTGTAAATGTTTTTTATAATATTTGACATGTTGACAGATTATGAAATGAAAGTGAGTGATCCATGTGGATCTAACGCAAATTCAAAACCCTAGTTTTTTGAAAGATATGTCTATCAGTGAACTAGAGGGATTGAGTGAGGATATTCGTAAGTTTTTAATTGAAGAGCTCTCTCAAACAGGTGGACATATTGCACCTAATTTAGGTGTAGTAGAACTCACAATTGCTCTGCACAAATTATTTGATAGCCCGCAAGATAAATTTTTATGGGATGTAGGACATCAATCCTATGTACATAAAATTTTAACTGGACGTGCGAAAGAGTTTGGTACATTAAGGCAATATCAAGGTCTATGTGGTTTCCCGAAACGTTGCGAGAGTGAGCACGATGTATGGGAAACTGGTCATAGCTCGACTTCGTTATCGGCTGCAATGGGAATGGCTCTGGCACGTGATTTAAAGAAAACGAAAGAATATGTTATACCAATTATTGGAGATGGTGCTTTAACAGGCGGAATGGCTTTAGAGGCATTGAACCATATTGGACATGAAAAAACAGACATGATTGTTATTTTGAATGATAATGAAATGTCAATTGCACCAAACGTTGGTGCGCTTCATAATGTGCTCGGTCGTTTACGTACCGCAGGAAAATATCACTGGGTAAAAGATGAATTAGAGTATATATTAAAGAAAATCCCAGCAGTTGGCGGGAAAGTGGCTGCGACAGCAGAGAAAATAAAAGATAGTCTTAAATATTTACTAGTATCTGGTGTCTTTTTCGAAGAGTTAGGCTTTACATATTTAGGTCCAGTCGATGGGCATGATTATGAAAAGTTATTCGAAACGTTGCAATATGCAAAGAAAACAAAAGGCCCAGTGCTTGTTCACGTTATTACGAAAAAAGGAAAAGGTTATAAACCGGCTGAGAGTGACGTTATTGGAACTTGGCATGGAACAGGACCTTATAAAATTGAATCAGGTGACTTCGTTAAGCCGAAAGAAGTTGCACCAGCATGGAGTGCTGTCGTTAGTGAAACAGTACTTAAGCTAGCGAGAGCGGATGAGCGTATCGTAGCAATTACACCTGCAATGCCTGTTGGATCAAAACTTGAGAAATTCCAAAAAGAATTCCCAGATCGTATGATTGATGTAGGTATTGCAGAACAGCATGCTACAACAATGGCAGCAGGTATGGCAACGCAAGGAATGAAGCCATTCTTAGCGATTTATTCAACGTTTTTACAAAGAGCATATGACCAAGTTGTTCATGATATATGCCGCCAAAATTTAAATGTTTTCATCGGAATAGATCGCTCGGGATTAGTAGGAGCAGATGGTGAAACGCATCAAGGCGTATTTGATATCTCATTCTTACGTCACTTGCCGAATATGGTGCTTATGATGCCGAAAGATGAAAATGAAGGGCAACATTTAGTTTATACGGCGATGCAATATGAAGATGGACCAATCGCATTGCGTTATGCTCGCGGTAATGGACTTGGCGTTCATATGGATAAAGAATTAAAGGCGATTCCAATCGGTACGTGGGAGACGTTAAAAGAGGGTACACAAGCAGCTATTTTAACATTTGGTACGACAATACCAATGGCAATGGAAGCAGCTGAGCGTCTTGAAAAAGCTGGGGTTTCAGTGAAAGTAGTGAATGCTCGCTTTATTAAACCAATGGATGAAGCATATTTACATGATCTTCTAGGAAAGAATATACCGATTTTAACGATTGAAGAAGCTTGTTTAATCGGTGGTTTTGGAACAGGAGTAGTTGAATTTGCATCTGAAAATGGTTACCATAGTGCATTAGTTGAACGAATGGGTATTCCAGACCGCTTCATAGAGCACGGAAGTGTAACAAAATTATTAGAAGAAATTGGTTTAACGACAGATGCTGTTGTAGACCGTATTCATACAATGATTCCATCAAAACAAAAAAGGGCGTAACAAATGAGCGTAAAAAAAGAAAGAGTAGATGTACTATTAGTAGAGCGAGGACTTATAGAAACGCGTGAGAAAGCAAAGCGCGCCATTATGGCCGGACTCGTATATGCAAATGAGATGAGACTTGATAAGCCAGGAGAGAAAATCTCGCAAGATACTGAGATTACGGTGAAGGGACAAGTTATGCCGTATGTAAGTCGTGGTGGTTATAAACTTGAAAAGGCATTAGAGACATTTCATCTTGATTTACAAGATAAAGTTATGATAGATATTGGTTCATCAACTGGTGGCTTTACAGATTGCGCGCTTCAAAATGGAGCGAAATTATCTTATGCATTAGATGTAGGATACAATCAACTAGCGTGGAAATTACGTCAAGATGAGCGTGTTGTTGTAATGGAACGAACAAACTTCCGTTACGTGACACCAGCAGACTTAGAACGTGGTTTACCTCAATTTGCAAGTATTGATGTTTCATTTATATCATTAAAGCTTATACTGCCAGTTTTAAAAACAATGCTTATGCCTAACGGAGATGTAGCAGCGTTAATTAAACCGCAGTTTGAAGCTGGAAGAGAGCAAGTTGGGAAAAAAGGTATCGTTCGTGATAGAAAAGTACATGAAGCTGTTGTAGAAATGATTGTCGAGTTTGCTTTAAAAGAAGGCTATGATGTGGAAGGTTTAACATTCTCACCAATTACGGGTGGGGATGGTAATATTGAATTTTTAATTCATCTGAAATGGCATGGTGAACGTGAGAATGGCGAAAATCATTCTCCGATTTCTATAGAGCAAGTTGTTACAGAAGCGCATGACGTTCTAAAACAAAAAGGGAAAGGGGAATAACATATGTTGTTCCTCTTTTTGCTGTAATTGTATAATGATTGTAAAAACAATTGTGTACAAGAAACGAATTATAAGTTAACATAAATAAGTGAAGTATACCAATGTTTAAACTATGGTAAGAGATAGTGTGAGGTGCAAATGTATGAATAAAGGTCAGCGCCATATTAAAATCAGGGAAATTATTGCAAACAAAGAAATTGAAACACAAGATGAATTAGTTGATATTTTACGTAATGAGGGATTTAATGTAACGCAAGCAACAGTATCGCGCGATATTAAAGAACTGCACTTAGTGAAGGTGCCATTACATGATGGGCGCTATAAATATAGCTTGCCAGCAGATCAACGATTTAACCCGTTACAAAAATTAAAACGAAATCTAGTGGATTCATTTGTAAAATTAGACACGGCAGGACATATGCTTGTGCTAAAAACATTGCCTGGTAACGCTCATTCACTTGGAGCACTTATTGATCATTTAGAGTGGGATGAGATCATCGGAACCATCTGTGGTGATGATACTTGCTTAATTATTTGCCGTACACCTGACGATACAGGTGTTGTCTCTGATCGTTTCTTAAATATGTTGTAACAAAAAATCTTGTTTGCTTTCCATCGTAAAGTGGAAAGTGAACAAGATATTTTTATTGGTTAAAAATATGAATTTTCAATTGTAATATAATATTTTGTTTGCATAAAGTTAAAAAATAGATGGATTGACCCGTAAAACAAATGTTTGGTACAATGAAGCGGGTTAGAAGAGTATATACATACAAATATATAGCATGATTATTTGAATGAAGAACTGAGAAAATCCTTTAGTAAGGGATTATTTTATAACGAGGTGAATGGGGCATTGTTATCGGAATTATCGATTAGAAACTTTGCTATTATTGAAGCATTAAATATTTCTTTTCAAAAAGGTTTAACGGTTTTAAGCGGTGAAACAGGGGCCGGAAAATCGATTATTATTGATGCAATTAGTTTACTTGTAGGTGGCCGTGGGTCAGCAGAATTTGTTCGATATGGAACAGAAAAGGCTGAGATTGAAGGGCTATTTTATGTTGAAGATGAGAAGCATCCATGTATTGAAAAGGCAGAAGAGTTAGATATAGAAATAGAAGATGGTATGATTATTTTAAAGCGTGATATTGCTGCGAACGGGAAGAGTGTATGTCGTGTAAATGGGAAGCTTGTTACACTTAGCATATTAAAAGAAATTGGGAAAACACTTGTTGATATTCATGGACAGCACGAAACGCAAGATTTAATGAATGAAGAACGACATCTGTTTATGCTTGATCACTTTGATGGGGATCGAATCGTTAAACAATTAGACATATATCAAAACGTATACGCTGACTATGAAAAATTAAAAAAACAATTGAAATCGTTAAGTGAAAATGAGCAACAAATGGCACATCGCTTAGATTTAATTCAATTTCAGCACGAGGAAATTCGCAAGGCGGATTTAAAGATGGATGAAGAAAATGAATTAACTGAGGAACGATTGCAAATTTCTAATTTTGAAAAGATTTATAAAGCGTTAGGTGATGCATATCGTTCTTTAAGTGCCGACGGACAAGGATTAGATAATGTAAGAAGTGCAATGGGGCAAATGGAAAGTATTACACATTTAGATGAAGTGTATCAAGAGAATCATGATTCAATTGCAAATAGCTATTACTTATTAGAAGAGGTTGCCTATCAACTGAGGGAAAAGCTCGATATGATGGAATATGATCCAAATCGTTTAGATGAAATTGAAACACGTTTGAATGAAATTCGTATGCTAAAGAGAAAATATGGAAATAATGTAGAAGAGATTTTAGCGTATGCTGATAAAATTGAACAGGAAATTTTTACGATTGAAAATAAAGACGTTCATATTGAAACGACGAAGAAACAGTTGAAGGAATTAGAAAGTGTTATTATGAAAGAAGCAACGTTGTTAAGTAATATGCGTCATGAGCTTGCAGAACACCTTACAAATGCAATTCATCAGGAATTAAAAGAATTATATATGGAAAAAACGAAATTTGAAGTGAGAATTATGAAGAGAGAAGGAAATGCAGAAGAGCCCCTTGTGGAAGGTGCGCCGGTAAGACTTACGGCGGATGGTTACGATCATGTGGAATTTTATATTTCAACGAACCCAGGAGAGCCGCTAAAACCACTTTCAAAGGTTGCTTCTGGCGGAGAGTTATCTCGTATCATTTTAGCTTTAAAAAGCATTTTTTCTAAGCATCAAGGGGTTGCATCTGTTATTTTTGATGAAGTGGATACGGGTGTAAGTGGCCGGGTCGCACAGGCTATTGCGGAAAAAATTTATCGAGTATCAGTAAACTCGCAAGTACTTTGTATTACGCACTTACCTCAAGTAGCTTCAATGGCAGATTCACATTTATTTATTCGAAAACAAGTAGCGAATGATCGGACAATTACATCAGTTACTGTTTTAACTATGGAGGATAAAGTAACAGAAATAGCTCGAATGATTTCTGGTGTGGAAATCACAGATTTAACGACAGAGCATGCGAAAGAATTACTTACGCAAGCGCATCATTTTAAACAGACAGCAGAGGCTATCCAGTAATGGATAGCTTTTTTTCTCAAATGACGATTTCTTAATTCTTCCGGTTATAAATAAAGCACTGCAAGGAGAGATTAAAAAGTGAAGCCAAGAGGCTGAATGTGGGGTAGGAGCGAGGAGAGTGAACAAGTTGAAATTAGAAAAATTTCGAAAAATAATAGGTCTTTGTCTCCTTGTTTCTTTAGTTTTTATTGGATGTTTTAAACCGCTTCGAACGTTTATTTCATCACCGAAACAACTTGTTGTTTTTGAAGGACAACAATCAGAAATATCATCATTACCAGTTTTCAAAGCTTCATCCACAAATCGTCATGTATTTACAGTGAGTTCGAATGAACAAAAACAAGGACTTATGGTAAATTCTCATCAAAATGGTGAAGCTGATATGGTATTTCAGCTTGCTGGTTTTCCAGTGAAAAAAGTAAATGTGAAAGTGTTAAAAGATTTTAAAGTGATTCCAGGTGGACAATCAATTGGTGTGAAATTAAATACAAAAGGTGTACTTGTTGTAGGCCATCATTTAATTCAAACTGAAAAAGGTAAAATATCTCCTGGTGAAACAGCAGGTGTACAAATTGGAGATATGATTACTGAAATTAATGGTAAAACAATTGAAAGAATGAGTGATGTAGCACCGTTTATTCATAATAGTGGAGAAACAGGTGAACCGCTTAATCTTGTATTGTTAAGAGATGGAAAATATATTCGTACGAAGCTAACTCCACAAAAAGACAACGGTGAATCGTCTTATCGAATTGGCTTGTATATCCGTGATTCGGCAGCTGGAATTGGAACGATGACATTTGTTCATCCAGATTCTATGAAATATGGGGCACTTGGTCATGTTATTTCTGATAATGATACGAAAAAGCCGATTCAAGTCGAAGATGGACAAATTATGCGCTCGACAGTTACATCAATTGAAAGAGGTAGTCATGGGAATCCAGGGGAGAAATTAGCAAGATTCTCACCAGACCGTGAAGTGATTGGCAATATTACAATTAATAGTCCATATGGTATTTTTGGAAAATTAAATACGAATATGAAAAACGGTATAATGGATAAAGCAATGCCTATCGCATTATCTCATCAAGTAAAAGAAGGACCGGCAAAAATATTAACAGTTATTGATCAAGATAAAGTAGAAGCGTTTGATATTGAAGTTGTTAGTACAGTGCAGCAAAAATTCCCAGCCACAAAGGGTATGGTAATAAAAGTAACAGATAAACGTCTATTAGCGAAAACGGGCGGTATCGTACAAGGAATGAGCGGAAGTCCAATTGTACAAAATGGAAAAGTAATTGGTGCTGTTACACATGTATTTGTAAATGATCCAACATCAGGATATGGTGTTCATATTGAATGGATGTTACATCAAGCTGGAATTAATATTTATGATCAAGAGAAAAAAGCGAGCTAATATATATTATTAGCTCGCTTTTTCTGTTGAAAAATTCGTTGGAATTTTGTAAAAGCTCCGCAAGAGGTGTTTTTTGTTGTAAAATAAAAGGAAAGGGTTGAACGTTTCGTTGTATTTCTATGATGGAATGTGTTGCGAAAGGGAATAAATGAACGATAAACATATTTTTTTGTGATTTTATCGGAAAGTAAGAAACTTTAAAAGGGAATTTTCACACAATTGTCGAACAATTCATGTAGCCTAGAAGGATACACATGTCGGAGAATCGATTCGGTAAGGGAGGAAAAGCTGTGGAGAAAATTAAAGTATGTCTTGTGGATGATAATAAAGAACTAGTATCAATGTTAGAGAGCTATGTAGCCGCTCAAGATGATATGGAAGTAATCGGTACTGCTTATAATGGTCAAGAGTGTTTAAACTTATTAACAGATAAGCAACCTGATGTACTCGTTTTAGACATTATTATGCCACACTTAGATGGTTTAGCTGTATTGGAGAAAATGCGACATATTGAAAGGTTAAAACAGCCTAGCGTAATTATGTTGACAGCATTTGGCCAAGAAGATGTGACGAAAAAAGCAGTTGACTTAGGTGCCTCATATTTCATATTAAAACCATTTGATATGGAGAATTTAACGAGTCATATTCGTCAAGTGAGTGGTAAAGCAAACACTATGATTAAGCGTCCACTACCATCATTCCGATCAGCCACAACAGTAGATGGAAAACCGAAAAACTTAGATGCGAGTATTACGAGTATCATTCATGAAATTGGTGTACCCGCTCATATTAAAGGATATATGTATTTACGAGAAGCAATCTCCATGGTATACAATGATATCGAATTATTAGGATCGATTACGAAAGTATTGTATCCAGATATCGCAAAGAAATATAATACAACAGCAAGCCGTGTGGAGCGCGCAATTCGTCACGCAATTGAAGTAGCTTGGAGCCGTGGGAATATTGATTCTATTTCGTCCTTATTCGGTTATACAGTATCCATGTCAAAAGCAAAACCTACGAATTCTGAGTTTATCGCAATGGTTGCGGATAAGCTGAGACTTGAACATAAAGCTAGTTGAGAGTAAAAGTAGTAAGGGATTTAAGCTTTAGTAAAGCTTAATAATTCTTGAAATTGATACTCGATATCAAATTTAAAACCAATGAACTTTTTATTTAAAGACCAATGAATGTTATAATTCGTTGGTCTTTTTATTTTGTTGAGAAAAAGAGATTATTTGATAGTATGGAAAATAAAACCTATTTTTAGTAATATTACATGTAAGTGGGTTTTTTATAAGGTAATAAAATAGATATAGATAGGGAGAAGGGGAATGGAAAATAAAATTTCAACTTGGCTAGGAATAGTAGCAGCTATGGGAGTTCTTGCTATTGCAGTTACATTTGGAATGTTAGAACTTGCAGATAATCCCGTAGATAAAGAAGTGAGCGCTCAAATAGATAAAAAAGAAGACCAAACAATAGTAGGTAGAGAGGTAGATGGGGTCTTTGTTGATGTGTATGTTACTGAAAATTCTACTGAAAGCGAAGTCATTACAGCGATGCATCGCATGACTCATCAAAAAGTGGTGGCAGAACGAAAATCGGGCTCTATCCCAATGATTCAAAGTAATGCTAAAAAATTAAAAGAAATTATAAATAAGAGTAGCTTTGCGAAGAAAAATGAACTTTTAGCAATTGCTGATAGATGGGCGAAAAAAGATTTTAGTAAAATTGTAGAAGATCACAATTATTTCTCGGATGCTCAAGAAGATAGCGTTTGTAAAGCAACTAGAGCAATGGATGCGTTAGAAGAGCAACATTATATTTTAACTACATTCGGGGAGGAAAAAGCGAAAGAACTATACGAATCAGGGGATGCTCCGCACGTTCAATAAAAAACAATATAAAGGGCTTCTAGTTTTTTTATGATCGTGTTTTTAGGACGCAATGGGGACTTATAAATAAATGGTCTGCTTTCTTTATGACGTGTAACAAAAAAGAAAAGATGTGATTCATTATTAAATGATGAAGGAACGGCTAAATCACATCGTAGTACATCTGTTAAAGGATTTTAGTAGGAAAGGCATCCGTGATATAATAGAAAATAATAAAAAGTCCTGCAAAACAGGACTGTATTATTCTTCGTCTTTATTTTGTTTTTCTAATTCAACTAGTTTTTGAATTAAAATGTGCTGCGGCATATGCATGAGTTGTTCAAGTGGAACACCTAGTGCTTTTGATAAGCGGACTGCAGTATCTGGAGAGATTTGTAATGGTCTCATAGAAGTACCTCCTTTTTCGTATAGTATAGCATAAGATTGGGGGAGTGAGGATGACTCTTATATTTGCACATCGTGGTGCGGCTGGAACGTACCCAGAAAATACAATGATTTCATTTGAAGCAGCTGAGTCTTTTAGAGCGGATGGAATTGAACTTGATGTTCAATTAACGAAAGATGGAAAAGTTGTCGTCATTCACGATGAAACGGTGGACCGGACAACAAATGGAAAAGGTGCGGTTTGCAATTATGTATATGAGGACTTATGCAAGTTAGATGCAAGTTATAAATTTGGTGATAAAGTAGGTTTTTGTAAAATACCACTTTTAGAAGAGGTATTAGAATGGCTTGAACAAACGAGTTTGCTACTTAATATTGAACTTAAAAATAATAAAATTCCATACAGAGGTTTAGAGGAAGAAGTTATAACGCTTGTACGGAAATTTAGTCTAGAGGATCGTGTTATATTTTCTTCGTTTAATCACTACAGTATGAAACGGTGCCATATGATGGCTCCTGATATTCAAACAGCAATTTTATATCGCGAAGGTTTGCATAGTCCGTGGGCATACGCGAAAAAAATGGGGGCTACAGCAGTACATCCGAATTATCGTTATCTTCAAGATGCTATTGCCGAACTAACGATGGAAAGTGGTGTAGAAGTTCGCCCTTATACAATTAATGAAGAAACGCTTATGCGTAAATATTTTGATATGAATATATCGGCGATTATTACTGATTACCCTGAAACGGCAAGAACGTTATTGCCAATAAAAAAATGAGACCGCGTGTAACGGTCTCATTTTTTTATTTATAAATAGTGGGGCATTCCTATCTTCTAAAGCGAGCTTGTACTTTATTTCGTTTGCGATCTCGGTGCAAGACGAAGCCACCAAAGATATAAAACCCTAGCGCGAAGCAGAGAGCGCCGATTAAAAATTGTAACCACAGTATGGAAATTGGTGGAAATAGAATCCCGAATACAGTATCTCTCATTAACTTTATACCAAACACAGCTAATGAAATAGGGATGAGTGCTAATAGTAGAGCAACGTAACGCTGCATACATAACGCTCCTTTTCAGATTATTTCGTATATTTTAATGATGTTATACGGAAAGGGGGTTTGTCAAGAGGGTGCTGAACGAGTAAGATAAGGGTGTGAAAAAATTTGCAGAGTTACTTCGAGAGGAAGTGTAATATATGAAACAAAAAGTATTAATTGTTGGTGCAGGTGAAGGCGGGAGCGCGCTGCTGAATCTGTTACAAAGTTCGAATATATTTCAAATTATAGGGATTATTGATATAAATCCGTTGGCAAAAGGACTACAAATTGCTAAGGAATACGGGATTGCAATTGGAGAAAGTGTAACTCCATTTCTTTCTATGCATATCGATGTAATATTTGATATGACAGGTGAAGATGATGTACATAAAGTTTTATCAGAAAAAAAGAAAAAAGACACTCTTCTTATACCAGGTGATATCGCAAAAATTGTTACAGGATTAGCGCATGAGAAGGAAGGGCTAATTGGGCGGTTAGAGGAACAGACGCAACAAGGAGAATTAATTTTAAATTCTACACATGACGGCATGATTGTAATTGATCGAGAGGGACAAGTTCGTCTTTTTAATAAAAGTGCAGAGCGTATTATCGGATATAAAAAAGAAGAGGCGATAGGAAAGTATATTTTAGAAGTCATTCCAACTAGTAAATTACTTCGCATTATACGTACGAAACAAATAGAAGTAAATTATGAACTGACATTAGAGAATGGAAAGAAAATTATTACAACGCGTATTCCAATATTAAAAGAAGGAGGAGAGGTACAAGGGGCATTTGCAATTTTTAAAGATATAACAGAAGTTGTAGATCTTGCGGAAGAAGTTACAGACTTAAAAGAAATTCAAACACTATTAGAGGCAATTATTAACTCATCTGAAGAAGCGATTTCGGTTGTGGATGAAAAAGGAAGAGGTTTAGTCATTAACCCAGCATATACGAAATTAACGGGTTTAACAGAAGAAGATATTATTGGGAAGCCTGCTACAACTGATATTGTAGAAGGCGAAAGTATGCATATGAAAGTACTTCGAACGCGTCGTGCGGTGCGCGGAATACATATGAAGATTGGGCAAAAAAAGAGAGATGTAATTGTAAACGTAGCACCAGTTATTGTGGATGGAATATTGAAAGGAAGCGTCGGTGTTATCCGTGACGTGTCGGAAATTCAAAAATTAACAAATGAATTGAATAGAGCAAGGCAAATTATTCGTACATTAGAAGCGAAATATTCATTTGATGATATTGTCGGAAATTCAGATGAAACAACGGCAGCTATCGAACAGGCGAAGCTAGGAGCGAATACACCAGCAACAGTACTGTTACGCGGGGAATCTGGGACTGGTAAAGAATTGTTTGCACATGCAATCCATAATGGAAGTAATCGAAAATACAATAAGTTCGTCCGTGTAAACTGTGCGGCCATTTCGGAGACGTTGTTAGAAAGTGAATTATTTGGTTATGAGGAAGGGGCGTTTTCTGGAGCGAAAAGAGGCGGGAAACGTGGGTTCTTTGAGGAAGCGAATAACGGTAGTATTTTTTTAGATGAAATAGGGGAGTTGTCTGCAAATACACAAGCGAAACTCCTTCGTGTATTGCAGGAAAAAGAAATTGTAAAAGTTGGTGGAACGAAAGCGATACCTATTAATGTTCGAGTAATTGCAGCGACACATGTGAATTTAGAAAAGGCTATTCTAGAAGGGAAGTTTAGGGAGGATTTATATTATCGATTAAATAAAATTCCAATTCAAATTCCATCTCTTCGTCAACGTAAAGGAGATATACCGACAATTGCGGACAGATTGATTCAAAAAATTAATCAAGATTACGGTCGTAATGTAGAAGGGCTCACTGATCCAGCTGTTTTATATTTACAATCATACGAATGGCCAGGAAATGTGAGGGAACTTGAAAATATTTTGGGGAGAGCTATTATCTTTATGAATTATAACGAGACCTATATTGATGTACACCATTTACCGCCATTACATAACGAAGAGCAGGTGGAGTCAAAGCAATCTCATTTATTACCTGAATTAGAAGAAAAGCCACTTGAACATTTAGTGACAGAGTTTGAAGGGAATATTATTTATGAATATTTGGAGAGATTTGAGGGGAATAAAACACAAACTGCAAAAGCGTTAGGAATTTCCGTTCGAAATTTATATTACAAGCTAGAAAAGTATGACCATGCAAAAAATAGCATGCAATAAATTGCGTACCGTGCAATTTATTGCATGGTATACAAAAAGCGACAAAATAAGACAGAATCTTTCGTTATTTTCCAAAGTATTGATTTTACTGCATTTTGAATGCGTTTTCATTATTGGTAAGACCACTTTTAAAAGTTGGCACGGTATTTGCTTTATAAATAGACGAGGGACGACGGAAAGGGTTGATTACAAAATATGAAGTTAGAATACTTAATTGATCAAGCAGCAGGAAAGCCTAAAAAAACTGTGGCTGTAGCAGTAGCTGAAGATCATGAAGTAATTGAAGCTGTAGCGAAAGCAATTAAATTACAGCTAGCTCAATTTCGTCTATATGGAAATCAAGAAAAAATAATGGGGATGCTACAAGAACATGGTTTACAAACTTCAGAACATGTTGAAGTGATTGCAGCAATGTCTAGTGCTGAAGCTGCAGAACTTTCTGTTAAAGCTGTGAGAAATGGTGAAGCAGATGTGCTTATGAAGGGGAACATCCCAACAGCGAATATTTTGAAGGCTGTGTTAAACAAAGAGTGGGGCCTACGTAAAGGTAGCGTACTTTCACATGTAGCAGCATTTGAAGTTCAAAATTACGACCGTCTTATTTTCGTTACAGATGCAGCGATGAACATCGCACCTGACGTAACACAAAAAGCTGCTATTATACAAAATACTGTAGAAGTTGCCCAGGCAATAGGAATCGACTTGCCCAAAGTGGCACCAATCGCAGCAGTAGAAGTTGTGAATCCAGCGATGCAGGCGACAATTGATGCAGCGATGTTAACACAAATGAATCGCCGCGGACAAATTAAAGATTGTATCGTTGATGGACCACTTGCTTTAGATAATGCAGTATCACAAATTGCAGCAGAGCATAAAGGCATAGTAAGTGATGTAGCAGGTAAGGCAGATATTTTACTCGTCCCAACGATTGAAGCTGGAAATGTGCTATATAAATCACTCGTATACTTTGCGGATGCAAAAGTAGGAGCAATGATTGCTGGCGCAAAAGCACCGATTGTTTTAACATCTCGTGCTGATTCAGCAGAAACAAAAGTATATTCATTAGCATTGGCAGTTGCGACTGCTTCAAAATAAACCAAAAAGGGTAAAACATTAGGGGGAAACGACAATGACATTAGAAATCTTCGAATACTTAGAAAAATATGATTATGAGCAAGTAGTATTTTGTCAAGATAAAGAATCTGGTTTAAAAGCAATTATTGCAATTCATGATACAACACTTGGACCGGCTCTTGGTGGAACAAGAATGTGGACATATGATTCTGAAGAAGCGGCGATTGAAGATGCATTGCGTCTTGCAAAAGGGATGACATACAAAAACGCAGCAGCTGGTTTAAACTTAGGTGGTGCGAAAACAGTAATTATCGGTGATCCTCGTAAAGATAAGAGCGAAGCAATGTTCCGTGCACTAGGACGTTATATCCAAGGACTAAACGGACGTTACATTACAGCTGAAGATGTTGGTACAACAGTAGATGATATGGATATTATCCATGAAGAAACTGACTTTGTAACAGGTATCTCACCATCATTCGGTTCTTCTGGTAACCCATCTCCAGTAACTGCATACGGTGTTTACCGTGGTATGAAAGCAGCTGCAAAAGAAGCTTTCGGTACTGACAATTTAGAAGGAAAAGTAATTGCTGTTCAAGGCGTTGGTAACGTAGCATATCACCTATGCAAACATTTACACGCTGAAGGAGCAAAATTAATCGTTACAGATATTAATAAAGAAGCTGTACAACGTGCTGTAGAAGAATTCGGTGCATCAGCAGTTGAACCAAATGAAATTTACGGTGTTGAATGCGATATTTACGCACCATGTGCATTAGGCGCAACAGTTAATGATGAAACTATTCCACAACTTAAAGCAAAAGTAATCGCAGGTTCTGCAAATAACCAATTAAAAGAAAATCGTCACGGTGACATCATTCATGAAATGGGTATTGTATACGCACCAGATTATGTAATTAATGCAGGTGGCGTAATTAACGTAGCAGACGAATTATATGGATACAATAGAGAACGTGCACTAAAACGTGTTGAGTCTATTTATGACACAATTGCAAAAGTAATCGAAATTTCAAAACGCGATGGCATAGCAACTTATGTAGCGGCAGATCGTCTAGCTGAAGAGCGCATTGCAAGCTTGAAAAATTCTCGTAGCACTTACTTACGCAACGGTCACGATATTATTAGCCGTCGCTAATCATTCATATATAACTTTTACAAAAGGCGTGGTTACCTCTTATGAGGTTTCCACTTCCTTTTGAATTTATTAGTGGAGGTAGCAACATTGTCTGTAAATCGAATTCTTGTTATTAACCCAGGTAGTACATCCACAAAAATTGGTGTTTTTGATAATGAAAGACCCGTTTTAGAAGAAACGATTCGTCATGACGTAGAACAGATTGGGAAATACAAGCGAATTATCGACCAATATGAGTTTCGAAAAGAAACGATTTTAGAAGTTCTACATTCTCATGGTATTAACATTTCAAAATTAAACGCTGTTTGTGGACGTGGTGGATTACTTCGTCCAATCGAAGGCGGTACGTATACAGTAAACGATGCGATGTTAGAAGATTTAAAAAATGGGTTTAGCGGTCATCACGCTTCAAACCTTGGAGGCATTTTAGCATATGAAATTGCTTCTGGATTAAACATTCCTGCATTTATTGTGGATCCTGTCGTTGTAGATGAGATGGAGCCAGTTGCTCGTATAAGTGGTATTGCTGGTATGGAACGTAAAAGTATCTTCCATGCATTAAATCAAAAAGCAGTTGCTCGTAAAGTAGCCGAACAGTTAAACCACAAATATGAGGATTTAAATTTATTAGTTACACATATGGGCGGTGGTATTACAGTTGGTGCTCATAAAAAAGGAAGAGTAATCGATGTGAATAACGGTTTAAACGGAGAAGGACCATTTAGTCCAGAGCGTGCTGGTACAGTACCAGTAGGGCAACTAGTAGAAATGTGTTTCTCTGGTGAGTATTACCGAGATGAAATGATTAAAAAGCTTGTCGGACAAGGTGGACTTGTAAGTTTAATCGGTACAAATGATGCGATTAAAGTAGAGAAAATGGTTGAAAAAGGTGATCCTGAAGCAACTCTTATTTATAAAGCAATGGCATATCAAGTTGCAAAAGAGATTGGCGGAGCTAGCGCTGTACTTCACGGGAAAATCGATGCAATCGTATTAACTGGTGGACTGGCATACAGTAAAATTCTTGTCGATGAAATAAAAGAGCGAGTGGACTGGATTGCAGATGTTATCGTACATCCAGGCGAAGATGAGTTAGAAGCGTTAGCAGAAGGAGCACTTCGTGTATTACGTGAAGAAGAAGCTCCAAAAGAATATGTTGTACGTGAAAAAGAAACGGTAGCTAGGGGTTGAGATAATGGCAAAAGAATATGATTTAGTCATCGTTGGCGGCGGTACTGGTGGATATGTTGCTGCAATTCGTGCATCACAACTAGGGTTAAAAACTGCACTAGTCGAAAAAGAAAATCTTGGTGGTACTTGTTTACACAAAGGATGTATCCCTAGTAAAGCTCTTTTACGTAGTGCGGAAGTATATGCAACTGCTAAAAAAAGCGAAGAGTTCGGAGTTATTGCAAGCAATGTAGAACTAAACTTTGCGAAAGTACAAGAGCGTAAAGAGAAGATTGTAACGCAGCTTCATAAAGGCGTTCAACACTTAATGAAACAAGGTAAAATTGATGTGTTTGAAGGTATTGGCCGTATTCTTGGCCCATCTATTTTCTCTCCGATGCCAGGGACAATTTCAGTTGAACTTGCAAGTGGAGAAGAGAATGAAATGTTAATTCCAAAAAATGTACTTATTGCAACAGGTTCTCGTCCAAATTCATTACCAGGTTTAGAATTAGACGGAGAGTACGTAATGTCTTCAGATCATGCCCTAAAAATGGAAACGCTTCCTAGTTCGATTATTATCGTTGGTGGCGGTGTAATCGGTATTGAGTGGGCATCTATGCTTGCTGACTTCGGTGTAGAAGTTACAGTATTAGAGTATGCAAAAACAATATTACCACTAGAAGATCAAGACATTTCAAAAGAAATGCAACGTCTATTCAAGAAAAAAGGTATTAAAGTGGTAACTGGTGCAAAAGTATTACCAGAAACATTGGTAAAAGATAATGGAGTAACAATCCAAGCTGAACACAACGGTGAAAATAAAGAATTTAAAGCAGAAAAAATGCTTGTATCTGTAGGAAGACAAGCGAATACGCAAAATATTGGCTTAGAGAACACAGATATCGTTGTGGAAAAAGGATACATTCAAACAAATGAGTTTTATCAAACGAAAGAATCGCATATTTACGCAATTGGAGATGTAATCGGTGGCCTGCAACTTGCTCACGTTGCTTCTCATGAAGGAATTGCTGCAGTAGAACATATTGCAGGGAAAGAAGTTACACCAATTGATTACTCTATGGTATCAAAATGCGTATATAGCAGTCCAGAAGTTGCTTCTGTCGGTTTAACAGAACAAGAAGCGAAAGAAAAAGGCTATAAGTTAAAAGTAGGTAAGTTCTCATTCCGCGCAATCGGAAAAGCACTTGTATACGGAGAATCAGATGGTTTCGTAAAACTTGTAGTTGATGAAGAGACAAATGACATTCTTGGTGTTCATATGATTGGACCACATGTAACAGATATGATTTCTGAAGCGGGTCTTGCAAGAGTACTTGATGCAACACCTTGGGAAGTAGCACATACAATTCATCCGCATCCATCATTATCTGAGGCGATTGGTGAAGCAGCACTTGCTGTAGATGGAAGAGCGTTACACGCATAAAAATGTGGATTTAGGAGGTTATGAAAAATGGCAGAAGTAAAAGAAAAGCGCCATGAAGAGCTTGGCTTAAGTGATGAGCAAGTATTAGAAATGTTCCGTACGATGTTACTTGCACGTAAAATTGACGAACGTATGTGGTTATTAAACCGCGCTGGTAAAATTCCATTCGTAATTTCTTGTCAAGGACAAGAGGCTGCACAAGTTGGAGCGGCGTTCGCTCTTGATAGAGAGAAAGATTATGCATTACCATACTACCGTGATATGGGTGTTGTACTAGCATTTGGTATGACAGCTAAAGAGCTTATGTTGTCTGCTTTTGCGAAAGCTGGAGATCCAAACTCTGGTGGTCGTCAAATGCCTGGTCACTTCGGTCAAAAGAAAAATCGTATTGTTACAGGTTCATCTCCAGTAACAACACAAGTACCACATGCAGTTGGTATTGCACTAGCTGGAAAAATGGAGAAGAAAGATTTAGTAACGTTCGTTACATTTGGAGAAGGCTCTTCAAACCAAGGTGACTTCCATGAAGGGGCAAACTTTGCTGGTGTACACAAACTACCTGTTATTTTTATGTGTGAAAATAACAAATATGCAATCTCTATTCCAGTTGAAAAACAATTAGCATGTAAAAACGTATCAGATCGTGCGATTGGTTACGGTATGCCTGGATATACAATAGACGGAAACGATCCACTTGCAGTATATAAAGCTGTAAAAGAAGCAGCAGATCGCGGTCGTCGTGGTGAAGGACCAACTTTAATTGAAACAGTATCATATCGTTTAACAGCACATTCTAGTGACGATGATGATCGTGTTTATCGTGATAAAGAAGAAGTAGAAGAAGCAAAGAAAAAAGATTCAATTATAACATTCGCAGCTTATTTAAAAGAAGCTGGTGTGTTAACTGAGGAATCCGAAAAACAAATGTTAGACGAAATTATGCATATCGTAAATGAAGCAACAGAATATGCAGAAAATGCTCCGTATGCAGCACCTGAAGATGCATTGAAGCACGTATACGCAGAATAGGGGGGAACGTTTCATGGCTGTAATGTCTTATATTGATGCTATTACATTAGCAATGCGCGAAGAAATGGAACGCGATGAGAAAGTATTCGTTTTAGGAGAAGATGTTGGTAAAAAAGGTGGCGTGTTTAAAGCGACACACGGTTTGTATGATCAATTTGGTGAAGATCGTGCGCTTGATGCACCGCTTGCAGAATCTGCAATTGCTGGGGTAGCAATTGGTGCAGCAATGTATGGTATGCGTCCAATCGCTGAAATGCAGTTTGCTGATTTCATCATGCCAGCAGTAAACCAAATTGTTTCTGAGGCGGCAAAAATTCGTTATCGTTCTAATAATGATTGGACTTGTCCAGTTACAATCCGTGCACCATTTGGCGGGGGGGTTCACGGTGCATTGTATCATTCACAATCTGTAGAAGCGATGTTTGCAAACCAACCAGGTTTAAAAATCGTTATCCCTTCTACACCATATGATGCAAAAGGCTTATTAAAAGCAGCCATTCGTGATGAAGATCCAGTATTATTCTTCGAACATAAACGTGCATATCGTTTAATTAAAGGTGAAGTACCAGAGGATGACTACGTATTACCAATCGGAAAAGCAGATGTAAAACGTGAAGGTGATGATATTACAGTTATCACGTACGGATTATGTGTTCATTTTGCTCTTCAAGCGGCTGAAAAGTTAGCACAAGATGGCATCTCTGCACACATTCTTGATTTACGTACTGTATATCCATTAGATAAAGAAGCAATCATTGAAGCAGCTTCTAAAACAGGTAAAGTTCTTCTTGTAACAGAAGACAATAAAGAAGGAAGCATTATGAGTGAAGTGGCAGCAATTATCGCTGAAAACTGTCTATTTGATTTAGATGCGCCAATCGCACGTCTTGCAGGTCCAGACGTTCCAGCAATGCCATATGCACCAACAATGGAAAAATTCTTTATGGTAAATCCAGATAAAGTTGAAAAAGCAATGCGTGAACTTGCGGAATTTTAATCGGGGGGACTATACATGGCTGTAGAAAATATTACAATGCCTCAGCTCGGGGAGAGCGTTACAGAGGGCACAATTAGTAAATGGCTCGTTAATGTTGGCGATCACGTAAATAAGTATGATCCGCTTGCAGAAGTAATGACTGATAAAGTAAATGCTGAAGTACCATCTTCTTTCACGGGTGTTGTGAAAGAGTTAATCGCTGGTGAAGGTGATACGTTAGCTGTAGGTGAAGTAGTTTGTGTTATTCAAGTAGAAGGCGCAGATGAAGTAGCAGCAACAGCTGTTGAGGAAAAAACTAAAGAAGAATCAAAGGCAGAAGTAGCTACGTCTGAAAAAGCACCGAAAGTAAAACAACCAACTGATGGAAAACCACGTTTTTCACCAGCTGTGTTAAAGCTTGCGGGTGAGCATAACGTTGATTTAGATCTAGTAGAAGGTACGGGAGCAAACGGCCGTATCACTCGTAAAGATATTTTAAAGCTAGTGGAATCTGGAAATATCCCACAAGCAGGTGCGGCGAAGAAAGAGGAAGCTGTAGCGGCAGTAGTAGAAGCTCGCCCAGAAGCACCAAAAGCAGCACCAGTAGCGCAAAAAGTAGAAGCTGCGAAATCAGTTTCTGTACCTACAATGCCTGGAGATATCGAAATTCCAGTAACAGGTGTGCGTAAAGCAATCGCAGCAAACATGTTACGTAGTAAACACGAAGCACCACATGCTTGGATGATGATTGAAGTAGATGTGACAAACCTTGTGTCATACCGTAACTCAATTAAAGGTGACTTTAAGAAGCGTGAAGGCTTTAACTTAACGTTCTTTGCTTTCTTCGTAAAAGCAGTAGCACAAGCGTTAAAAGAGTATCCTCAAATTAATTCAATGTGGGCTGGCGATAAAATTGTTCAGAAGAAAGATATTAACCTTTCTATCGCTGTTGCAACAGAGGAAGAACTATTTGTACCAGTAATTAAGCAAGCGGACGAGAAAACAATTAAAGGTATCGCTCGTGAAATTACAGAACTTGCAGGAAAAGTACGTACGAAATCGTTAAAAGCAGACGAAATGCAAGGTGGAACATTTACAATTAATAACACAGGATCATTCGGTTCTGTTCAATCTATGGGTATTATTAATTACCCACAAGCGGCTATTTTACAAGTTGAATCAATTGTAAAACGCCCAGTAATTATGGATAACGGTATGTTCGGTGCTCGTGATATGGTTAACTTATGTTTATCACTTGATCACCGAGTACTTGATGGTTTAATTTGTGGTAAGTTCTTAGGACGTGTTAAAGAAATTTTAGAAAACATGTCAGAAAATAATACATCTGTATATTAATAAAAAGCTCGCTTATGCGAGCTTTTTATTATCTTATTTCTTCATCTACATCCTACTATATGTATAAATATCTTTCCCAGTAATCTTACAATAAACGATTATGTATTAGGAATTTACGAAAATACATTGCTGATATATGGTATATGGATATAAAATAAGAAAAGAATAATTTTTTTGGCAAATCTTACTGATGAAACTGTAGTATAATATATTGTATTGTATGAAAAAGAGAGTTATTCTATATAAGTGTTTTATAGATAATGTGTAATCAGTCGTCAAAACATGAAGAATGTTGACTCCTGGTTTTTTATTTTTGCCGTAACAATGTTTCAGGAGGATGTCATGAAAAGAAGTACCGAGTTTCTAAAAAGTTTAGATGTAAAATTAATTTTAATTTTGTGTGCACTATGTGTGACGAGTATAGCTGCTATATATAGCAGTCAGCAAACGGGACAGTATGGAGCTGCAAACTTTGCTATGAAACAAGGTGTTAACTACATAATTGGGGTTGTATTGTTACTTCTTGTTGCAAGCATCGACTTAGATCAATTGCAAAAATTATCTTGGCCGCTTTATATTGCTGGATTTGCTTCACTTATTCTTTTGAAAGTATTACCACCATCAGGTTTTACACCTGAAAAATTAGGTGCAAAAAGATGGTTTGTTTTCCCAGTATTTGGGCAAATTCAGCCGTCTGAGTTTTTCAAAATTGCATTGCTACTTGTAGTAGCGAGTATAGCAGTGAAACATAATGCACAGTATATGGCAAGGACATTCCAAACAGATTTAAAGCTAGTAGGTAAAATTATGCTAGTGTCACTTCCACCTATGGCGGTTGTATATAGTCAACCTGATACAGGTATGGTGTTCTTATATGCTGCTGCTATTGCATGTATTTTATTTATGTCAGGTATTCAAAAGAAATTGATAGCATTATGTACAGTTATTCCGTTGACCATATTATCTGCTTTAATATTTATTTTCTTTAAGTATCAAGACTTTTTCTATAATAATTTAGTTACTTTACTAAAGCCTCACCAACAGTCGCGTATTGTAGGTTGGTTAAATCCATTTGAAAATGCAGATCAAGGTTATCAAACACAGCAATCGATTTTAGCTGTAGGTAGTGGAGGAATGGAAGGTAAAGGGTTTGGGGGAGGAAGCGTCTATATTCCAGAGAAGCATACTGACTTTATTTTCGCTACAATTGCCGAAGAAGGTGGATTTATCGTAGCAGCCTTAGTTGTCTTCTTGTTCCTATTACTACTATATCGAACAATTATTATTGGTTATTCCGCTGATAATTTATTTGGTACATTATTATGCGCTGGATCAATCGGTATATTAACAGTTCAAATATTCCAAAACATCGGTATGATCGTTGGATTAATGCCTGTAAAAGGTATTGCATTACCTTTCTTATCGTATGGGGGAAGTTCCTTATTCTCAAATATGATTATGATGGGGCTCATATTATCGGTACGGAAAACGTATAAAAAATATATGTTTTCAGTTAAGTAAAAAAAGCTGGTTCGTTTTTAAACGAACCAGCTTTTTTACATATATGCTCATAAACGTTGCAAACTAAAACAGGATAGCAGTTTGAGACGGGTAAGGAGTGCAAAGTGATGCATATGCATATTTTTGAAGGAGCACGACATCTTTCTAATAGTGAATGGGTTATTCGGGCTATTATAGCATACATATTTTTAATATTAGTTGCGAAAGCGATGGGGCAAAGGTCTATCGCACAACTTCGTTTTTTAGATGTTGTATTAGTGTTATTGCTTGGTGGGAATATTTCTAACGCATTGTCTGATGAAAAAGTAGGGTTACTGGGATCGATGATTACAACGTTCATACTTGTTGTACTTCATATTATAAGCTCAGTTTTAATGCTGAAATGGGATAGATGGAGACGTTTTTTAGAGCCTACACCTATTATTCTTATACACAATGGTTCCATTAATTTTAGCAATTTGAAAAAGGCGAGAATTACCTTGGAATATTTGTTTTCGGAACTTCGTATGCGAAATGTGAGCGATATTCAAACGATTAAATTAGCATTATGGGAAGCAAACGGTGTCGTTTCTATATTTCGGTATCCAGAATATGAAGCAGTTTCGCGGCTTGATCTTAAAGTGGCGGGAAAAAAATCTCCAGTTTCTTTTGTATTAGTAAAGGATGGGAGGATACAGAAAGATGTTCTTGCATTATTAGGAAAAACAGAAGCGTGGGCGAGAGAATTTCTAGAGGAGAGTACAGAAGTCGAATCTATTATGTTAGCTACAGTAGATGAATCACATAAAATAAATATTTTGTTAAAAAAATGAAAAATATACGCATTTTGTCGTTTCGTACATATGATACAATAGTGTGGACAACGAAAAAGGAGGCGATACGGTGGGATATGTAGAAGAATTACGAAAAATAGTTGGTCATCGCCCTTTAATTTTAGTTGGTGCTGTTGTACTCGTTATAAATGAAAATGGATATGTTTTATTGCAGCAGCGGACAGAGCCGTACGGAAAATGGGGGCTACCTGGCGGGCTAATGGAGCTTAGTGAATCACCAGAAGAAACAGCTTATCGTGAAGTATATGAAGAGACAGGAATAAAAGTGAAGAACTTGCGACTAATCAATGTATTTTCTGGAGCGAACTACTTTACAAAATTAGAAAACGGTGATGAATTTCAATCTGTAACAACCGCCTATTATACGGATGAATACGAAGGGGATTTTGTTATGAATAAAGAAGAAGCAGTTCAGCTTAAATTCTTTTCAGTAACAGAACTACCTGACTATATTGTAGGATCGCATAAAAAAATGATTGCTGAATATATGAAGATTATGGAAAAGAAGATATAATAATAGTGAAAGAAATACAAAAACACAGCTCTGGTTGGTAGTCCAGACGCATGATTTCATGTCAGTAACCTTCCCCTCCGGGATGTCCCGTATTTCTAATCTTTTAAAGGAGGGGCTGTCAATGGATTTGACAGTATATCACGATGGCCAATTTTTTGTTGGAATCATTACATGTAAAGAAAAAGGGAAATTGTATGGGGCGAGGTATATTTTTGGGGCGGAACCGTCAGATGAAGAAGTGCTTATGTTTGTGAATGGTTCACTTTTAGAGCATTTTCAGCACTTTGCAAAATGTGGTGTAGAAGTTAAAGAAAAACAGCGTCCTAAAAACATAAAGCGTATCATACGACAAGCAGCAAAAGAAACAACTATTAAACGTTTTACTAAGGCGCAAGAGGCGATTAGTTTATCTTATGAATTGCATAAACAAGAAAAGAAACTGCAGTCTAAAGAGAAGCGAGAAGCTGAAAAAGAAAGAAGACGTTTAATGAAAGTACAAAAAGCAAAGCAAAAACATCGTGGTCATTAAAGAAAAGGTGTTAGAGCAAGAGCTCTAACACCTTTTCTATACTTAAATACAAGTAAACTTACTTGTATTTCATAAACATTAACTGGTAAGATACAAATAGGTAGTTTTAGAGGAGGGAAAAGAGTGATTAATTTTAACTTTTTTATGAATGATGTTGTCCGCCAAGCGCGTGAAGAGATTGTCTCTGCTGGATATACAGAATTGACGACGCCGGAAGCGGTAGAAGAAGCGTTTAAAAGAAATGGAACAACACTTGTAATGGTAAACTCTGTATGTGGTTGTGCAGGTGGTATTGCTCGTCCTGCTGCTGCGCATTCCGTACATTATGATAAACGTCCTAACCACCTTGTAACGGTGTTTGCAGGTCAAGATAAAGAAGCGACAGCAAGAGCGCGTGAATATTTCGAAGGGTACCCACCTTCTTCTCCATCATTTGCTTTATTAAAAGATGGAAAAATTGTAACGATGGTAGAGCGTCATGAAATTGAAGGTCATGAACCGATGCAAGTTATTGCGAAACTACAATCATATTTCGAAGAGAATTGTGAAGAACTATAAAAAATAAGAGAAAAGGCGGCACGTCCACAATCAAGTGGATGTGCCGCCTTTTTTATTTATTATTAAAATTTCTGAGATATGCATAGTTATGTTGTTTTATGCATCATTTTATACATAACAAACAGCGTTTATATTGTTTCGTTATTTATTTTTATTTTATATATTGCATAAAAATAAAAGTGCTGATACAATACAAACATCGAATAAATATTCTATTAAACTTTTAAATATACATTATTAGGGGGAAGAAAGATGAAGAAGTTAGTATCAATATCGTTTGCACTTATTTTAATTGTAAGTATATTCAGCGCTTGTAGTAATGAGGAATCGAAAGAAACAAAAGGAAATAAAAAAGTACTCGTAATGGGAACTTCAGCAGATTATAAACCTTATGAATATGTAGATGCGTCAAAGAGCGATGAAATTATTGGCTTTGATGTTGATGTTGCTAAATATATCGGAAAAGAACTTGGGTATGAAGTGAAAGTGAAAGATATGGATTTTGGTGGTTTATTAGCATCTCTTAGTTCAGGAAAAGTTGATTTCGTAATGGCAGGTATGACGCCAACTGCAGAGCGTAAAAATAATGTTGATTTTACAGATATTTATTTTGTTGCGAAAAATATGGTCGTTTCTAAAAAGGATTCTAACATTAAATCTGTAGAGGATTTAAAAGGGAAAAAAGTAGGGGTACAAACAGGGTCTATTCAAGAAGAGAAAGCTTCAGAATTTAAAAAACAAGTAGATTTCCAAGTTGAGGGACGTGACCGTATACCAGAAATCGTACAAGAAATTAAAGCTGGTCGTTTTGACGCTGCAATTATAGAAGATACAGTTGCTAAAAATTATTTAGAGAAAATGAAAGATTTACAAGGAATTGAAATTAAAGAAGCACCAGAAGAAGTTGGAGCAGCAATTGCCCTTCCGAAAAACAGTGATAAAACAGCTGAATTTAATAAAGTAATTAAAAAAATGCAAGAAAATGGAGAAATGGATAAATTAGTGAAGAAATGGTTTGGCAGCGGAAAATAAGCTGCCTTTCACTTTTCTGTGAGGGGAATGAAAAGAATGAACTTAGATTTTTCGGCGATTACGCCTTCGATACCATATATACTAAAAGGTTTAGAAGTTACTTTGAAAATTGTAGCAGTATCAGCTTTAGCAGGATTTATTTTAGGAACGCTATTAGCACTTTGTAAAATTGCTAGAATACGAGCATTAAATATAGCAGCAGATTTTTATACATCAATTTTTCGTGGTACACCCCTTGTATTGCAATTAATGATTATTTATTTCGGCGTCCCACAAATAATTGGTTATGAAATACCAGCATTCTTAGCTGCTGTACTTGCATTTAGCTTGAATTCAGGTGCATACATGTCAGAAGTAATTCGTGCTGGTATTCAAGCGGTTGATAAAGGACAAACAGAAGCAGCAATGGCTTTAGGGATACCGTACGGAAAAATGATGAGAAATATTATTTTCCCTCAAGCATTAAAAAATATATTACCAGCGCTTGTGAACGAATTTGCGACACTTACGAAAGAATCGGCTGTAGTAACAGTAATAGGCGCGACTGATTTAATGCGTCGTGCTTACATTGTAGGCGGTGAGACATTTAAATATCTTGAACCATTACTTTTTGTTGGACTGATTTATTATATGTTAGTCATTATTCTTACATTAGTCGGGAAGGCAATTGAAGGGAGAATGAAGAAAAGTGATTAAAATTGAAAACCTTCATAAATCATTTGGTAAAAACGAAGTATTAAAAGGAATTACAACAACAATTGAAAAAGGGGAAGTAGTCGCAATTATAGGGCCTTCTGGATCAGGAAAATCAACATTTTTACGTTGTATGAATATGTTAGAAGCACCAACGGATGGTCACATTTGGATTGGGACGGAAGAAGTAACGAATCCGAAAACGAATGTTATGCATGTTCGTGAAAATGTCGGTATGGTATTTCAACATTTTCACTTATTTCCTCATATGACTGTATTAGAAAATATTACGTATGCTCCTATCAATGTAAAAGGGGTAACGAAGCAAGAAGCTGAAAAGAAAGCTGAGAAACTTTTAGAAAAGGTTGGATTAGTAGATAAAAAAGATACGTATCCAAATCGTCTTTCGGGAGGACAAAAGCAACGTGTAGCAATTGCAAGAGCGTTAGCGATGGAACCGGAAGTTATGTTATTTGATGAACCGACATCGGCGCTAGATCCAGAGATGGTGAAAGAAGTGTTAGAAGTTATGAAATCGTTAGTTACGACAGGAATGACGATGGCTATCGTTACACATGAAATGGGCTTTGCAAAAGAAGTGGCAGATCGTGTTCTTTTCTTGGACGGAGGAAAGCTTGTAGAAGATAGTGCGCCAGAAGAATTTTTTGCAGCGCCGAAAAGTGAACGTGCGCAACAATTTTTACAAAAAATATTGTAATATGAAAAGGTTATGTGAATAATAAGTAGAAAAGGATGACATTGTGTCATCCTTTTTTTATACTAGCTGTAAATACGTTTATACATATAGGAGTAATGATATGTTTAAAATTGGATATCGTACAGTAAAAACAGCAATAGGGACAGGTGCGGCAGTTTTTATTGCTCAGTTATTAGGGTTAGAATTTTATAGTTCAGCAGGCATTTTAGTTATTTTATGTGTACAAAATACGAAGCGCAAATCACTTCAAGTGTCGTTACATCGTTTTCTAGCGTGTGTATTATCAATGGCATTCGCGTTTTGTATTTTTGAAACGATTGGCTATACACCACTTGCAATTAGCATATTGTTACTTACATTTATTCCGACTGCAGTAATGCTTAAAATTCAAGAAGGTATTGTCACGAGTTCAGTTATTGTTATGCATCTATATTCATTGAAGCAAATTACATGGCTTATAGTTGGAAATGAAATTGCTATATTAACGATAGGGATTAGCGTGGCGTTATTAGTAAATATGTATATGCCGAGTAGTGAAAATAAGCTAAAAGAGTATCAGGATAAAATAGAGAATAATTTTAAAACGATTTTGTTTGAAATGGTTGTGTATTTACGAAATCGAGAAAGTAGTTGGAGTGGAGCAGAACTCATTGAAACCGAGAATATGTTAAATGAAGCAAGAGATTTATCGTTTAAAAAACTTGAGAATGCATTTATGCGAGAAGATGATTATTACTATCGTTATTTTAATATGCGTATGCAACAATTCGAAATTTTAGAGCGAATGATACCACTAGCAGCTTCTTTATCGTGGACATATGAACAAGCTGACATGATTGCAGATGTTGTTGAAAACATTGGTAATGCTATTAGCCCTGAGAGTACTGGCGTTATTTCCTTAAGGCAGCTTCAAGAAATGAGGGAATTATTTAGAGACATGCCATTGCCAGCTACACGCGAAGAATTTGAGATACGTGCGAAACTTGTTCAACTTGTGTATGAAATGGAACAATATTTACTCATTAAAAGTCGCTTTAAGGGAAAGGATAATATAAAAGAACTTATATAGAAGGTAGGAATTATCTATGCCGTATCTTCTCTCTATCATATTATGTCTTTCTTTATCGCCGATTTGGCCTCTTGGGGATAATCCACGTGCCGGAGATCCTTTTATTATTGTAAATAAAGCAACGAATAAATTAGCTTACATTGACGATGGAAAGATTCAAAAGATTTTTCCAGTAGCGACAGGGAAAACGAATGAATTAACTCCAGAAGGAAATTTTGATGTTGTAATGAAAGCAAAGGATCCGTATTACATTGCGAAGGATATTCCAGGTGGATCGCCAAAAAATCCACTTGGGTCAAGGTGGATTGGATTTAATGCAAGAGGAACTGATGGAAGTAAATATGGAATACATGGAACAAACCAACCGAGTTCAATTGGAAAGTATATTTCACAAGGGTGTATAAGAATGAAGAAAAACGATGTGGAATATTTGTTTGATCGCATTCCAATTGGAACGAAAGTATGGATTGTGAAATCGAAAAAATCATTTCAGCAATTGGCAAAAGAAAAAGGAGCCGTTGCATATGAAAAAGCCAACGAAAAGGTTGGCTTTTTCTATTATAATAAGTTGTCTTGACATGTGTACATAACCGTGCGTTAATGAGAGTATAGAAAGATAAAATTAGATAAAGGGGTTGCTCATATGTACTTGAATCCAAAACTTTCGTATATGCAGTTTTTTATGGGATTTCTATTTGTTATTACATTCATATTGGCAACTTTTAATATATGTTCTTATCTTGTAGCGATTGTATGTATGGCATTACTTAATCTCACTTTTGTTATTGGGGCATTTCAGCAGAAACAATATACAAGTTTTGTAATAGCGCTTGTAATGTCATTTTCCTTTAGTATTGTAGCGATTGTGTTTTATATAAAATAAACCATCTCGATGTCGAGATGGTTTATTTTGTTATGTGTAAAAAGTAAAAAAAGGACGAACACATCGCCCTTTTTACCAAAACATACTCGCGCCAGCAAGTAATGTTGTTACAAGCATAGAAATTAGCATCACATAAACCATAACTTTTTGAGCTTTTTTATGCATCGTTATACCTCCTTGCAAATCAGTACAATTTCATTGTAACGAGAAATGAAATTATGGACAAGGGGAGAGTGAGGACAAAATTCGGGAGGGGATTGCAAAATATAACAGGAAATTTGAGAGTGTGTAGAGAATATAGTAAAAGGGTATATTGTTAATTTTTAGTTGGGCAAGCTGAAGAATGGAGATACGATGATGAAAATATACGAAACAGATCGTTTATACTTAAGGGAAATTGATGAGTCGTATGCTGAAACAGTTCTTCAATATTACGACAGAAATCGTGAATTTTTAAAAGCTTGGGAAGAGTATAGACCGGATGATTTTTTTACGCTAGATTATCAAAAGAAAAAGTTGCAAAAGGATAGAAAAGAGTTCGAAGAAGGGAAAATCATCAGACTATGGATTTTTAAAAAGGGTGATGATACGAAAATAATTGGGTGTATTTCATTTAATTTAATCGTTCGTGGCATTTATCAATCTTGTGTACTCAGTTATAAATTAGATAAAGCAGAGTTAAACAAAGGGTATACGACAGAAGCGCTTAGAAAAGCAATTCAAGTTGCTTTTGGGGAATTTCAGTTACATCGTATAGAAGCTCCGATTATGCCTCGTAATTTAGCATCTATACAAGTAGTAACGAAGATAGGTTTTCAATATGAAGGCGTATCTAGGAAGATGTTAATGGTAAATGGCGTGTGGGAAGATCATATGCGCTGGGTATTGTTAAATGAGTAATAGAAAGCAGATGGTTATCTAGACATGTAAACCATCTGTTTTTTGTCTTGTATTTCGAAACTTTTGCGAAATTCTGTTATAATTAATAGTGTTACATACATAATGGTAGTGCAGGAGGCGCAGTCTTATGATTAATCAAGAACGTTTAGTAAATGAATTTATGGAATTAGTACAAGTAGATTCTGAAACGAAATTTGAAGCAGAAATCTGCAAAGTATTAACGAAGAAATTTACAGATTTAGGTGTAGAAGTATTTGAAGATGACACAATGGCTGTAACTGGTCATGGTGCAGGTAACTTAATTTGTACTTTACCAGCAACAAAAGATGGTGTTGATACAATTTACTTTACTTCTCATATGGATACAGTAGTTCCTGGTAATGGAATTAAGCCTTCTATTAAAGATGGATATATCGTATCAGATGGTACAACAATTTTAGGTGCGGATGATAAAGCTGGATTAGCATCAATGTTCGAAGCAATCCGTGTTTTAAAAGAGAAAAATATCCCTCATGGTAAAATTGAATTTATTATTACAGTCGGAGAAGAATCAGGTCTTGTTGGTGCAAAAGCATTAGACCGTGAGCGTATTACAGCGAAATATGGCTACGCATTAGATAGCGATGGAAAAGTTGGTGAAATCGTTGTTGCAGCTCCAACACAAGCGAAAGTGAACGCAATTATTCGCGGGAAAACAGCTCACGCTGGTGTAGCGCCGGAGAAAGGTGTATCTGCAATTACTATCGCAGCGAAAGCAATTGCGAAGATGCCACTTGGTCGCATTGACTCTGAAACGACTGCAAATATTGGACGTTTTGAAGGTGGTACACAAACGAATATCGTTTGCGATCATGTACAAATCTTTGCAGAAGCTCGTTCTTTAATCAATGAGAAAATGGAAGCACAAGTTGCGAAAATGAAAGAAGCATTTGAAACAACTGCAAAAGAAATGGGCGGGCATGCAGACGTTGAAGTAAACGTTATGTACCCAGGATTTAAATTTGCTGATGGTGATCATGTTGTAGAAGTTGCAAAACGTGCAGCTGAAAAAATTGGTCGTACACCTTCTCTTCACCAAAGTGGTGGCGGAAGTGATGCAAACGTAATTGCAGGACATGGTATCCCAACAGTTAACTTAGCAGTTGGTTATGAAGAAATTCATACAACAAACGAGAAGATTCCTGTTGAAGAATTAGCAAAAACAGCAGAATTAGTTGTTGCAATTATTGAAGAAGTAGCGAAGTAATGGAATAGAAAAAGCGTGTAAATCAATTGTGATTTACACGCTTTTTATTTTGATTCGATTACTTTGACAAGACGTATAAGCCAATATAAGAAAACCTATGGAAGTATATACGTTGTTGCTACATGTACTAGACGAAGGAATAATCCTAACGTATTCATATTGAAAATCGGAAGTAGTAAATAATTAATTGCAATGATTAATATAACTACAAGGAATGTATAATTGAGTTTATCCCGCTATTTGCCGGACAGTAAGCCCCCCACCTCAAAATTCAGCGAAAGTAAAGAATTTAGGTGAGGGCTGATTAAAGTTTCACTTTATTAGTTGATCTCATCATAATCAGACCCTTTCACATATATATCCTCTTTATATCGATTATAAAAAAGAACAAGTAATTATTATAACTATTGTGCAAAATTTGATATAATGAAAGAACGAACGTTCTGATTAGGGAGTGAGTACTATGCGAGAAATGTATCCGAAAAATGGTCGTGTTATTTTACATGTAGATATGAATTGCTTTTTCGCATCTGTTGAAATTGCTCATGATCCATCATTACAAGGAAAGCCATTAGCGGTTGCTGGAAATGAAAAAGAGAGAAAAGGAATTATTATAACATGTAGTTATGAGGCGAGAGAATACGGAATACGTACGACGATGCCCCTTTGGGAAGCGAAAAGGTTATGCCCGCAATTAGTTGTAAGGCGTCCTAATTTCACATTATATCGCGAAGCTTCATTTCAAATGTTTCAAGTCCTTTCCCGTTTTACAGAAAAGATACAACCAGTCTCAATAGATGAAGGATATTTAGATATTACAGATTGCTACGCACTTGGTTCGCCTCTTGAAATAGCAAAGATGATTCAACAAGCACTATTAACAGAGTTGCAGCTTCCGTGTAGTATCGGAATTGCTCCAAATCTTTTCCTAGCAAAAACAGCTTCTGATATGAAAAAACCTCTCGGTATTACCGTACTTCGAAAACGTGATATTCCAGAAATGATTTGGCCACTTCCAGTTGAAGCAATGCATGGGATTGGAGAAAAAACAGCTGAAAAATTAAATGAAATTCATATACATACAATTGAACAGTTAGCGAAGGGAGACGAGCATATCATTCGCGCTAAAATTGGGAAGCACGGTATTGATTTACAAAAGCGTGCAAAAGGTACGGATGATAGGGAAGTGGATCCGAGTCAAATGGGCCAACATAAAAGTGTCGGTAACTCGATGACTTTTTCAAAGGATATGGATGAAGAGAAAGAATTGCTTGATATGTTAGAACGTTTATCAAAATCAGTGAGTAAAAGATTACAAAAGCGAACCCTTGTCAGCTATAATATTCAAATTATGATTAAATACCATGATAGGCGAACAGTAACACGGAGTAAGCAATTGAAAAATGCAATTTGGGAAGAACGCGATATTTTTCAAGCAGCATCCCGTTTATGGAAGCAACATTGGGATGGTGATTCCGTTCGTTTACTAGGTGTTACAGCTACTGAAATAGAGTGGAAGACAGAATCGGTGAAACAATTAGATTTGTTTTCATTTGAAGAGGATGCGAAAAAAGAGCCACTACTTGCTGTCATTGATCAAATTAATGATAAGTATGGAACACCGATTTTACAACGAGGTAGTCAACTACTACGTAAGCAAGAGAAGTCGTTTCAACAAAAGTTAGAAAATAAGTTTATGTAGAAGGTGTCATGAAGTAGTAAAATCATGACACCTTTCCTATTTAACTCGCTTCTAAATTTAAAGAAGTCTTCCATCCAGCTCCAGTAACGCCAGACTCTAATAGCATTCTACTTACTATTTTTTCAATTAAGATAGCCGCATTTGTCTTGCAATGTAATGTAGCCTGTATACAAACTTTTTGATTAGAATCTACATCTTCACTATACAATTCTTTTAAACGGAGCCCTTCTGTACTTACCATATGCATAAGTAAAAAACGAATATGTGCTTCATGTTCTTCTGAACAAGTAAGGGAAAGTAAGTAGTTCGTTTGTTCTGGTGATTCTTCTTTTGATTTTTTATTCATAAAAAGAGCAATTGGGCGAAGAAGTATATTTGCTAGTAACACGCCGGCTGCACCTAATATAGCTGCAACGAGGAAACCGGCGCCTGTAAGAGTACCGACAGCAGCTGCACACCATAAAGTAGCTGCCGTATTTAGCCCTCTAATACTAAAACCATCGCGGATAATAACGCCACCCCCTAAAAAGCCAATGCCACTAACGACTTGAGCAGCAATGCGGGATGGGCTAGCATCATGATCAAGCATGACGGATAATAAAACAAATATACAGGCACCAAGTGATACGAGAGCATTTGTCCGTAACCCAGCCATTCGGTGTCTCCATTGTCTTTCCATTCCAATGCAAGCTCCTACAATAATTGCGATAACTAATCTGAATACAATGTCGTACCATACCATCATGGTCACCTCCATATATAAATATGTGTTATGTTTTTTAGAATGAGCGGGGAATACCCACTCATTCTTATTTTTACAACCAGCTATGAAACTTTTTAATATAAAGCTTTTTTAGGAACTGTGTTAAAAAAGCGTAGCCTAATAGTATTCCTACTAACCAAGGGAAGTAGTTAAGTGGCAATGCTTGCAAACCAACGGCTGCACCAAGTGGTGAGAATGGAATATAAATCCCGATTGCCATAATAAGAGCGGTTAATAAAACGACTGGTGTTGATGCAGTGCTTTGAATAAATGGAATCTTTTGTGTTCTTATCATGTGAACAATTAAAGTTTGTGTTAACAATCCAACGACAAACCAACCGGACTGGAATAATGATTGCTCGCTCGGTGTATTTGCACCAAATACATTCCACATGACTACGTATGTGATAATATCAAATACGGAACTAATTGGGCCGATACAAATAATGAAGCTTCGTAAGTTTGCAGTATCCCATTTTCGTGGTTTTTCTAGAAACTCTTTATCCATTTTGTCCCATGGAATAGAAAGTTGTGAAATATCATAAAGTAAGTTTTGAATTAAAAGATGAATGGCAAGCATCGGTAAAAAAGGAATGAAAGCACTTGCTACTAACACGCTAAACACATTACCGAAGTTAGAGCTAGCTGTCATCTTAATATATTTTAAAATATTTCCGAATGTAGTACGTCCTTCTAAAATACCTGCTTCTAATATAGTTAAACTTTTTTCGAGTAGAATAATATCGGAAGCTTCTTTCGCAATATCAGTAGCAGTATTAACAGATATTCCGACATCAGCTTCACGTAATGCTACAGCATCGTTAATGCCGTCTCCCATGTAACCTACAGTGTGTCCATTTCCTTGTAATGCGTGTATAATACGAGATTTTTGCATTGGATTAAGCTTCGCAAATACAGTCGTTTCTTCAGCAAGTTTTGCTAATGCTTTATCTGGTAAAGAATCAATCTCGTAACCGAGGATTGGTTCGCCGATATCTAATCCAACTTCTTTACAAACCTTTCTTGTAACAATTTCGTTATCGCCAGTTAAAATTTTCACTTGTACACCATGTTTTTGTAATGCTTGAATTGCAGCTGCTGCAGATGGTTTCGGTGGATCTAAAAAGCCGATATATCCACTGAGAATCATATCAGTTTCGTCTTTTACTGCGTACTCTGTATCATTTATTCTTCTATCTTTTTTATAAGCCACAGCAATAACCCGCATACCTTCACTATTTAGTGTCTCACTTAGTTTTTTGACATTTGAACGTATTTCCTCGGTGAGTGAAACGACTTTTTCATCCACTTCAGTGTAGTTACAAATTGATAAAATTTCTTCTACGGCACCTTTACAAACCATTGTATGTTCACCTGAAATATCCTTTACGATAACTGACATACGCCGGCGGGCGAAATCGAATGGAATTTCATCTAGCTTTTGAAAAGCTGATGGATTAAATTTATTGTTTTCCTCTGTATGCTTAATAACAGCTTTATCTATTAAATTTTTCAATCCAGTTTGATAGAAACTATTTAAATAGGCAAATTGCAAGACGCGATTGCATTCATTTCCCTTGGGATCTAAGTGACGAACAAGGACCACTTTATCTTCTGTTAAAGTTCCGGTTTTATCTGTACAAAGAATGTTCATAGCACCTAAGTTTTGAATAGAATTTAGCTGTTTTACAATTACTTTTTGTTTAGACATGTTAACGGCACCTTTAGCTAAATTAGCAGTTACAATCATTGGTAACATTTCAGGTGTAAGGCCAACAGCAACGGCAATAGCGAAGAAGAAAGCTTCTTGCCAATCTCCTTTTGTGAATCCATTAATGAGAAGGACAATAGGTGCCATAATAAGCATGAATGTAATTAAGAGCCAGCTTACTTTGTTTACACCTTTATCAAAGCTTGTTTCTACACGCTTTCCAATTATCTTATTTGCTAAAGAGCCGAAATACGTATCGGTACTTGTTGAGATGACAACAGCTTTTGCGCTGCCACTTACAATATTTGTTCCCATGAAGCAAAGGTTTTCCATATCGAGTGGATTGTAATTTTTTTTCATGTTTTTCGGTAAGATATGCTTATTTTCTGTATGGTAGCAGTGTTCGTATTTTTCTACAGGAAGTGCTTCCCCTGTCAAAGAAGATTGATTAACAAATAAATCTTTAGCGGATACAACACGCACATCAGCTGGAACGATATCACCAGCTGAAAGGGAAATAATATCGCCAGGTACAAGTTCCTCAATTGGAATTTCTGTTGTGTAATTTCGGTTTAAATTCTTTACATTTTTTGTTTCATGTACAAATCCATTTATTCTAAATACGCTCGCAGTTGTTCGAACCATAGCTTTTAACTTATCGGCAGCTTTTTGAGAACGAAATTCTTGGGAAAACCGAATCGTTGCACTAAGTAGGACCATTACAGATACGACAATCGTTCCTTGCATATCATCTGTGAAAAAGGAGAGTGCTCCAAGAGCTAATAAAACGAAAATAAATGGATTTTTAAATGCCAATAGAAATTGAATGTACCACGGCGCCATTTTATTATGAGCTATTTCATTCGGACCATATAAAGAAAGTCTACGAGACGCTTCTTGTTTAGATAATCCATCTTGTGTTGTTTCTAAAAGTTTTAACGCAGAGCTTACATCTTGTGTTGCAACCTCCACTAATAATTCGTTATTTGTTTTCATGCTATCTTGCTCATAAGCATGCTTTGTTTCTTGTCTTTGTAAATTAAACATCGGTAGTTCCTCCTCTGTCATGAAGGAGGAAACAATCTGTTACCTAACTATTTGAAATGGTGAGGAACAGTTTCTTTCCTACCTACATGATGAAATATGAATGTAAAACGTATGGGTATCTGGGCCGAATCATCAATTGCCAACTGTTCCTCACCTCCGTACAATTTAGTAGTTTCTGAATATGCTATGTTTGTTTCATAGTAAGGTGCATATAGACGTAAAAAGACCTTTACTCAAAACGAGTAAAGGTCTGAATTCGCAGTTAAAAGAGTCCACAACAAAGACTGTTAGTAGACATAAATAAAAACAGTTTTTGTGTATGACAAAATACATGCACCTCTCCCTCGTTGAGTTTTAGCACTGTATAGCATAGGTACTGAAACCAGCTACGTTAAAAAAGGCCTTCATTCCGACCTTTCCTGTTGACCCATTGGCGTCTCTCGACATTTTTGGGCAGCAGCGTTTCTCTATACAGGAGCCTCACCTAACAGAGACCATATTCAATTACATGTTGATGTTAGCACTGTAAAATCGTAGTGTCAATATCTTTTTTATCTGTGTTTTTAAAATATTAAACAGATTTATAATAGATATATGGGATGAAATGCATGATATTGATTATAAATAATATGGAAAAAATATTTTTATAAAAGGGGAATTTGTAATGGGACCACAAAATTTTATTATAAATATTGAGAATCAAAAATGGTTGTTTAATGAGCAGGAAGATTTATGTTCTCATGGAGAAATATATTTAAATATGGCTGGAACGATTATTACGCAGGCAGGTATGGATGAGGAATGGGGAATAAGTGAATCAGCTTTAGCTTTGTTACGAACTTTAGATAAAGAATATATTTGTGATATTGAAAATGAAGAGGGGCTTATTTTGCACGGATGTGGCACTATGCTAATGTTAGGATGCCCAATTTCAATTCATTGGACTATAAACCATATAGGTAAAAACGTGATTTTAAAGGACTTTGTCAAAGTTATTTCTACTGATCAAAAGGCTATATACTATGAAGGGCTTCATATAGAATTGAATGAAAATGAATATAGAAGACAAATTGTTTCTTTTGCATTACAAGCAAAAGAATTATTTAATAAATCAAGTGACAAGATAATTTTAGATGAGTTTGATCAAAGGATGTATACAAACTTTTGGACGGAATATGACGATTTACTAAATAAGTATAAATAAAAAAGCACTGTAACCAGTGCTTTTTTATTTATAGATTACGAGATTGTAGGGTTTTCAAAAATAACAATCTCTGAACTGTTTGTAGTTGAAACACGTTGGGCGTAATATGTTAAAGCTGAAGAAATATATGCTGGTAACGTATCATTTGTATGTGATGTTGTATATTCATGGATTAATTCCTTTAAAGTTGTCCATTCTAATTGTGCTGGGTGATCAGACACGAAAGAACTTACCCAGCGATCAAATGAAGATGAAAAATCAGTTTGTAAACGAAATACTTCTTTCATAATAAAACGCTCCCTTAAAATGTAGTATAATCATTTTACCATAAAACACGAACGATAGCTAAATTTTTTAAGTATAATGTTCGTGTTATATAGTTGTCTAGATGATTGGTTATGTAAATTCAATTTGCCATTTGAAATAACATTCCGTAAGATGAGAGATAGAGTATATTTAGAGCTGGAGGAAAGAAAGTGGAATTTGTATTTTTAGGAACTGGTGCAGGTGTTCCTTCAAAAGGAAGGAACGTTTCAGCAATTGCTTTACAATTGTTAGAAGAACGAGGACAAACTTGGTTATTTGATTGTGGCGAGGCCACGCAACATCAAATATTACATACATCTGTACGTCCGCGCCGCATTGAAAAAATATTTATTACGCATTTACATGGCGATCATATTTTTGGATTGCCTGGTTTATTAGGTAGCCGTTCATTTCAAGGAGGAACTACGCCTTTAACGGTGTATGGACCGAAAGGAATTAAACAATTTATTGAAGTGGCATTATCGGTAAGTACGACACATGTGAAATATCCACTTGAAGTTGTGGAGATAACAGAAGAAGGTACCGTATTTGAAGATAATGAATTTTATGTAGAAACGAAAAGATTGTCACACGGTATAGAATGTTTTGGATATCGTATTGTAGAGAAAGATATACAAGGTGCTCTTTTAGTTGATAAGTTACTTGAGATGGGTGTGAAACCAGGTCCAATCTTTAAACGTTTAAAAGATGGTGAAGCAGTTGAATTAGAGGATGGCACGATATTAAATGGAAATGAGTTTATCGGCCCACCTCAAAAAGGAAGAATTATTACTATCTTAGGTGATACGCGATATTGCGAAGCGAGTAGGGAGCTTGCGCAAGATGCAGATGTACTTGTCCATGAAGCGACTTTCGCAGCAGAAGATGAGCAACAAGCGTATGATTATTTTCATTCTACATCTAAGCAAGCTGCGAGCATTGCACTTCAGGCAAATGCGAAGCGACTAATATTAACTCACATTAGTTCTCGCTATCAAGGAGATACATATAAGGAATTATTGAAAGAGGCTAGAGAGTTGTTTTCTAATACAGAAATAGCGACGGATTTGAAATCATTCCCAGTAGAAAAATGATAATTTTATAAAAAATGGTAACGGCGGGTTACCATTTTTTTTTGTCTAAAAAAATTTAAAAATAAAACTGTTATTATTTTATACTTATACTTGGATGATACAGAAAATTAGGATGGTTTGAATATATAGGATAAAAATACGAAATAATGATTATTTAGAAAAACTGTTATATAAGTCAGATGACATACAAGTGATACAAATAGCAGAAATGGACTTTTATTCAGAACTTTTAAAATTCAACAAAAGTAAGCGTTTTATAAAAAACAAGCTATAATGAGGGCAGATTATAATTTATGATAAGTCACATGTATTTTAGTCATTATCGTAACAAGTGAAGTTGACTAAATCATGAGAGAGTAACACGAGAATTATAATAGGAAAGATATTACTATTATTTGTCATAAGTCTTTTTCACTTTTTAGCTAAACGATATGATTAGCGAGTGTATCTATTGCAAGTTCCTTAGTTGAAGCTTTTTATTAATAAGGTGGTGGAGATTTAATTGGTATACCACTCTTTAAAAGAGTTCAGAACATCAGCAGGTAGTCTAGGTGGAATAGCGGGTGCAAATTTAGTTGCATTAGCAATGGTTATATCACTTGTTTATGCTATGCTTGCAATGGCTTCTGTGTTAAACTTTGGATTGCTACCAGACTTTATTGTGGATTATCTTGTATCATTTTTAAATGAAAATAATGCTAAGATTCTTATGTATTATGATAACTGGTATTATTTCAGGTTATATTGGATTACTTTTATTCAAAAACTATCCAATTCGTATAGCAGAACAAATTCGTGGTACAACTGGAAAAGCGACAGATGTAGCAGCTTAATAGAATAGTAGAATAAATTTTTTTCATAGAGGTTTAGGGGGAGTTATGATGAAGTATCGCTCAGTATTTGATATTATCGGTCCAGTTATGATTGGACCATCAAGTTCACATACAGCAGGCGCGGCAAGAATGGGGCAAGTTGCTCGCCAGCTGTTTCGTCATGAACCAGAAAGAGTAAGCATTTCGTTATATGGATCATTTGCAAAGACGTATCGAGGGCATGGTACGGATGTAGCACTAATCGGTGGAATATTAGGATTTGAAACAGATGACTTACGTATTCCAGAGGCGCTAGAAATAGCAAAAGAGCGCGAAATTGAAGTGGAATTCATTGAAGAAGATGCCAATGCACCTCATCCAAATACAGCGAGAATTCGTTTGTATAAAGGTGAAGATGAAATTGAAGTTGTTGCTTGCTCAATTGGTGGCGGTAAAATTGAAGTTGTAGAATTAAACGGATTCGATCTTCAATTATCAGGCACGAGCCCAGCACTACTTATTGTAAATAACGATCGCTTTGGTGCTATTGCAGCGGTAGCTTCAATCCTTGCGAAACATGAGATTAACATTAGTACGATGAGTGTATCTCGTAAAGAAAAAGGAAGAAGAGCGCTTATGGTCATCGAAACAGATGAATTATTAGCAGATGAAGTAATTGAAGAAATAAAAGCGCAACAAAATATTTGTCAAGTAACTATTATGGAATAATTGCAGGGGGGACACACCATGTTTCGGAACGCAGCGGAACTAGTGGCGCAAGCTAAAGAACAAAATGTAAAAATCGCAGAAATTATGATTCAATGTGAAATGGAAACAAGAAGTATTTCACGTGAAGAAGTAATTGCTGGTATGGAAAAGAACTTAGTAGTGATGGAGCAAGCAGTAGAACGTGGTATTCGCGGCGTGAAATCACCAACTGGTTTAACTGGTGGAGATGCTGTAAAAGTTCAAGCGTATATGAAGAGTGGAAAAGGCTTATCTGGAGATACGATTTTGGATGCAGTAAGCAAAGCTGTTGCAACAAATGAAGTAAACGCAGCGATGGGAATTATTTGTGCAACACCAACAGCAGGGTCTGCTGGAACAGTGCCAGGTGTACTATTTGCACTAAGAGAAAAATTGCAGCCTACACGTGAAGAAATGATTGAATTCTTATTTACAGCAGGAGCTTTCGGTATGGTTGTTGCGAATAACGCTTGTATTTCTGGTGCGGCAGGAGGATGCCAAGCTGAAGTTGGTTCAGCAAGTGGAATGGCGGCTGCAGCTGCAGTTGAGATGGCTGGTGGAACACAAGATCAAGCAGCTACAGCGATGGCAATTTCATTAAAGAACATGCTTGGTTTAGTGTGTGATCCTGTTGCAGGACTTGTAGAAGTACCTTGTGTAAAACGTAATGCAGCAGGAGCTGCAAATGCGATGATCTCAGCAGATTTAGCATTAGCTGGTGTAACGAGTACAATTCCATGTGATGAAGTAATTGAGGCAATGTTTAGAATCGGACAAACGATGCCAGTAGCACTTCGTGAAACAGCAGAAGGTGGACTTGCAGCAACGCCGACTGGTCGTCGCCTGCAAGAAGAGATTTTTGGGAAGAACAATAACTAAGTGTAATTATAGAAAAAGGAGCTCAAATAAACTTGAGCTCCTTTTTCTATTTTTCTTTTGTTAGTTGTTCTAATGTTTTTCCAAGATTATGTGATCGTTTCGTTGCCTGTGTAATACAAGAAACAAGTGCTTGTTGAAATTTATGTTCTTGTAATACTTCAATACCTGCCTCAGTAGTTCCACCAGGAGAAGTAATTTCCTTTCGCAAAATAGAAGGGTGTTTGTCACTTGCTTTTAACATTTCAGCAGCACCAATCATCGTTTGAAGAATAAGTGATTTTGCAACATCTTCTTTTAAACCAATTTTTGTTGCAGCTTCTTCCATAGCTTCCACTACGTAATAAATATAAGCAGGTCCACTTCCGGATAATGCAGTGACAGCATGCATATCTTCTTCCTCTACAACAGAGACGAGACCAATCGTTTCAAATAAAGATGTTGCAGTGTGAATATGTTCCGCTGTTGCATGTTTTGAAGGGGAGATAGCGGTAGCTGATTTTAAAATGGCTGCGGATGTATTTGGCATTGCACGAATAATTGGAACGTCTTTTTGAAGTAGTTTTCTAATTGAGTGAGTAGAAACACCTGCTAGTAATGAAATAATAAGCACGTTATTATTTATGTATTCTTTAAAAGGGGTAAGCGCCTCTGCAACATCCTTTGGTTTCATTGCTAGAAAAAGAATATTTGCATCAGTAAGTAATTCTTTTTTATTATGAGTACCTTTGACACCGTATTTTTTATGTAGCTCTTGTAATCTTGTCTCGTTAGAACGATTACTTACAGTAATTTGTTCACCTTTAACGACATTTGCATGTAACAAGCCACCAATAATAGCTTCGGCAATAGAGCCTGCACCGAGAAAGGAAATGTTTTGAATAGACATGATGTTCCTCCTTTAATTTTGGTTAGAAATTCTTATAAATGTACATACATTCGTTTTTTTATAGGAAACACCTCTTTTTATCTGAAAATAATGACAAATATATATAGAAGTTGTAAACTGAAGAAGTATTCATTTTTGAACCGGAAAGAGACAGGGGGGCTAAGCATGACGGCGATTCACCGAATGGAGATTCCTGTACCATTTGCAGTGGAAACTGTGAATGTGTTTTTAGTTGAGGGGGAGACATTAACATTAATTGATACAGGGACGAATACAGAAGAGGCAAGGAATGCGTTAGAAAGTCAATTAGGTGCATTAGGACATACGATAGAAGATATTGAAACAGTAGTCATTACGCATCATCATGCAGATCATTGTGGACTTTTAAATATATTTTCTGAGAAGACGAATATTATTGGACATCCTTGGAATGAGCCTTGGATCACACAAAATCCAGAATTTTTAAAGCGGTATCATGAATTTTTTAGAGAGACGGCCTTACAGTTTGGTGTGCCAGCGGCATTTTTGAAAGACGAGTCGTTATTGACGACGAGGACACTTAAATATTCTTGTAATAGATCGTTAACGCATACTGTGAGAGAAGGAGATCGTATTGATTCTTTGCCTGGATTTATAGTACTTGAAACACCAGGTCATGCTTCTACTCATATTTCTTTATATAGAGAATCTGATGGAATATTAATTGGTGGAGATGCTCTCATCAGTCATATTTCTTCGAATCCAATACTAGAACCACCATATGAAGGGCAAACAGAACGGGCACGCCCATTACTACAATATAATCAAACATTACAGCGTTTAAGCGAAATGAATATTTCACGCATTTTATCAGGGCATGGGGAAGATGTTCTAAATGTGAAACAACTTATTGAAACGAGATTACAAAAGCAAGAAACACGTGCTTTTAAAGTGCTTGAGTTATTAAAGGAAAAACCAATGACAGCATTTGAAGTATGTGTAAAACTATTTCCGGTATTATATAAAGAACAATTACCACTTACTATTTCAGAAACGGTTGGACAATTGGACTATTTAGCATATAATCAACAAGTGATGATTGATGAATCATCGCAACAATTGATTTATTATGCAAAGTAGGTGACAGCAATGACAGGACGTTTACAAAATAAAGTAATCGTCATTACAGGTGCTTCTAGTGGGATTGGTGAGCAAGTTGCAATGCAAGTTGCAGCACAGGGAGCGACTCCCGTATTAATGGCTCGAACAGAAGAGAAACTACAAGCGTTAGTAGACAAAATTAAAGAAACTTATAATACGCCTTGCTATTATTATGTATTAGATGTAAGTGAAGAGATGGAAGTACAGTCTGTTTTTTCAAAGGTATTACAAGAAGTGGGACGTATTGATATATTAGTAAACAATGCGGGATTTGGTATTTTTAAAACGTTTGAAGATGCGTCAATGGATGAAGTGAAAGATATGTTCCAAGTAAATGTATTTGGATTAGTAGCATGTACGAAAGCGGTACTACCTTATATGGTAAACAAGAACGAAGGACATATTATTAATATTGCTTCCCTTGCCGGAAAAATTGCAACTCCGAAATCAAGTGCGTATGCAGCAACGAAACATGCTGTATTAGGATTTACGAATAGTTTACGCATGGAATTAGCGAATACAGATATTTATGTTACAGCAATTAATCCAGGTCCGATAGATACAAACTTTTTTGAAATAGCGGATCAATCTGGTACCTATGTAAAGAATATGGGACGTTACATGTTAAAACCAACATACGTAGCAGAACAAATCGTAAAGTCGATGCACACGAAAAAACGTGAAGTAAACTTACCGAAGTGGATGGGAATTGGCCCGAAACTTTATGCTTTATTTCCAGGTTTATTTGAACGTGTAGCAGGTAAATCATTAAGTAAAAAATAGGAGATTTCCACATGGAAATCTCCTATTTTTTATTGTTTTCCAGTCACATAATCATAAACAATATCCTCAATCTCCTCGTATAAATCAATTTCAATATTTGAATGAGTCACCGTTTGAATATGTTTCACTAGCATTTCCTGATCTTCTTTTGATATTGGACTGCATTGATATTGCTGAAAACTTTTTATAATCATTTTCTCAATTAATTTTTCGTTCATATTCTTTCCCGCCTGTATGTACGTATGTATTGTTTTATTGTACTTGAAGTGAAATAAAAAAACTACCATGCACTATTTTTGTATAAAAATCCGGTTGTGTATATTGTTTTTCTAGTAAAATTAAGTTTTTTAAGTTTGTGAAATTTATAAATATTTAATTGACTCTATAAATATACAATATTATAATCATACTTAATTTAAAGAATCGATTTGAGGAGGAACTTATGAAAGTCGCAATTATTGGAGCCACTGGATATGGGGGCATTGAGTTAATTCGTTTATTAGAACAACATCCATATTTTTCTATAGCATCTCTTCATTCTTTTTCACAAGTTGGTGAGTGTATAACAAATGTATATCCGCATCTTCGAAATGTCCTCGTTCATACGTTACAAAAAATTGATGTGGAGACAATAGGGAAAGAAGCAGAAATCGTATTTCTAGCAACACCAGCAGGAGTATCGGCGGAGTTAACTCCCAAGTTATTAGCAGAAGGTTTAAAAGTAATTGACCTATCTGGAGACTTTCGTATGATAGATCCTTCGTCATATGAACTGTGGTATAAAAGGCCAGCAGCGAAAGAAGAAATTCTTAGAAAAGCAGTGTATGGGTTAAGTGAATGGAAAAGGACTGAGATTCAAAAGGCAAATTTAATTGCAAACCCAGGATGTTTTGCTACAGCCACATTGCTAGCGATAGCACCGTTAGTACGTAGTAGCAGGATTGAAGAAGATTCGATTATTATTGACGCGAAATCAGGGGTATCAGGAGCAGGTAAAACACCAACAACAATGACTCATTTTCCTGAGCTATACGATAACTTACACATCTATAAAGTAAACCAGCATCAGCACGTTCCAGAGATTGAGCAAATGCTTACAGAATGGAATAGTGAATTACAGCCAATTACATTTAGCACACATTTAATACCGATATCACGAGGAATCATGATTACACTTTATGCAAAAGTAAAACAAAAGATGGAAATAAAGCAACTTCAAAAATTGTATGAAGAAACGTATGAACAATCGCCTTTCATTCGAATTTGTACGCAAGGGAAATTTCCAAGTCCAAAAGAAGTGAGAGGCTCAAATTATTGTGATATTGGCATAGCTTACGATGAAAGAACAGAAAGAGTTACGGTCGTTTCTGTTATAGACAATATGATGAAAGGCGCGGCTGGGCAAGCGATTCAAAATGCAAACATAATAGCGGGACTAGAAGAGACAACAGGTTTACAACATATGCCGCTTTATCTATAAGGGGGACATGATGATTAAAGTAGCGTCTATTACAAAATTAGAAAATGGTTCAATTGTAACGCCGAAAGGCTTTTCGGCAATTGGTACTGCAAATGGTCTGAAAAAGGAGAAAAAGGATTTAGGGGCAATCGTTTGTGACGTACCAGCATCATGTGCCGCTGTGTATACAACGAATCAAATACAAGCAGCCCCTTTGCAAGTAACGAAGGATAGTATAACGGCAGAAGGGAAGTTACAAGCAATTATCGTTAATAGTGGAAATGCAAATGCTTGTACTGGAATGAAAGGATTACAAGACGCATACGAGATGCGCACATTAGGGGCGGAACATTTTGGATTGAAAGAAAATTACGTTGCAGTAGCTTCAACAGGTGTAATTGGTGTTCCGCTGCCGATGGATATAATCCGAAAGGGAGTTGCAACTCTTATACCGACGAAGGAAGAAAGTGAAGCATATTCTTTTTCTGAAGCAATTTTAACGACGGATCTCATAACGAAAGAAACTTGCTATGAAATGATTATTGATGGGAAGAAAGTGACGATTGCGGGTGTTGCAAAAGGTTCAGGGATGATTCATCCGAATATGGCAACGATGCTTAGTTTTATTACGACAGATGCTCATATAGAGCATGACGTATTGCAAACGGCATTATCCCAAATTACGAATCATACATTTAATCAAATTACGGTAGATGGAGATACTTCTACGAATGATATGGTCATCGTTATGGCAAGTGGATTATCAGAAACAAGGCCGATAAATATGGAACATACAGATTGGGAAACTTTCGTATGTGCTTTACAGAAGGCATGTGAAGATTTAGCAAAAAAAATTGCGCAAGATGGTGAAGGCGCTACGAAGTTAATAGAAGTAAATGTGCTAGGAGCTCAAACGAATGAAGAGGCAAAAAAAATTGCAAAGCAAATAGTCGGTTCGAGTCTTGTGAAAACAGCAATACATGGTGAAGACCCAAACTGGGGACGAATTATTAGCAGTATTGGACAAAGTGAAGTAGCTATTAGTCCGAATACAATTGACATTACTCTTCAATCTATATTGGTATTAAAAAATAGTGAGCCTCAAACATTTTCTGAAGAAGAAATGAAAGAGAGATTACAAGAAGATGAAATAGTCATTAATGTGTACTTACACTTAGGAGAAGAGACAGGATCAGCTTGGGGCTGTGACTTAAGCTATGAATATGTGAAAATAAACGCTTGTTATCGTACATAAGGAGAGAGAAGATGAGCGAATATATTGTAGTGAAATGCGGCGGTAGTATGTTGAATCAATTAAAAGCTGTGTTTTTTGAATGTATAAAGAAATTGCAACAGAAGTATAAAGTAGTGATTGTTCATGGTGGTGGGCCAGAAATTGATGCCAAATTAAAAGATTGTAACATCAACGTAGAAAAAAGAGATGGATTACGCGTAACACCAAAAGAAGTTATGGATGTTGTTCAAATGGTGCTATGCGGAAGTACGAATAAAAAACTCGTAATGAATTTACAAAAGCATAATTTACTTGCGGTAGGTTGTTCAGGATGTGACGGCAATTTACTTCAAGTTCAACCTGTCAGTGAAGAGATAGGATATGTGGGGGAAGTAAGTTATGTAGAAACAGCCTTATTAAAAGGATTAATGAATATGGAGTATATTCCTGTTATTGCTCCAATCGGGGTAAATGGTAATGAAGTTTATAACATAAATGCGGACAATGCTGCAGCTGGGATTGCGGCTGCGTTAGGGGCAAAAGAGCTTATTTTTATTACGGATGTAGATGGAATATTACATGAAGGGAATTTGGTAAAGGAAACGGATGAATCTGAAATTGCTACTTTTATAGAAACAGGTGTTATTACAGGTGGGATGATTCCGAAAGTACAGGCGGCACTAGCATCATTAAAAATGGGAGTGCAAAAGATAAGTATTGTGAATGGTACAAAAGATTTTACTGAGGTTACGGGAGAGTGTATTGGAACGACGGTAACGAAAGGTGTGAGTATTGCATGACGAGTCATCTTTTTCAAACGTATGGCAGAAGAACTATTGAGTTTGTAAAGGGAACTGGAACGAAAGTTATTGATAATAACGGTAAGGAATATTTAGATTTCACATCAGGAATTGGCGTATGTAATTTAGGACATTGTCACCCTACTGTTCTCAAAGGTGTACAAGAGCAACTTGATGATATATGGCATATATCTAACCTGTTTACAAACAGCTTGCAAGAAGAAGTTGCGTCATTATTAACAGAAAATAGAGAATTAGATTATGTGTTTTTCTGTAATAGTGGGGCAGAGGCAAATGAAGCGGCTTTAAAGTTAGCACGTAAGCATACTGGAAAATCTCTCGTCGTAACATGCCAGCAGTCTTTTCACGGTAGAACATTTGGAACGATGAGTGCAACGGGCCAAGATAAGGTAAAAGAAGGATTTGGTCCATTACTTCCATCTTTTTTACATATCCCTTTTAACGATATTAAAGCATTAGAGGAAGTAATGAATGAAGAAGTTGCGGCGGTAATGGTAGAAGTTGTTCAAGGAGAGGGAGGAGTAATACCTGCTGATCTATCTTTTTTGAAAGAGATTGAAACATTATGTAATAAGTTCGGTTCCTTATTTATTATAGACGAAGTACAAACGGGGATAGGAAGAACTGGAACACTATTCGCTTATGAACAAGTGGGAATAGAGCCTGATATCGTTACCGTTGCAAAGGCGCTTGGGAATGGGATTCCTGTTGGAGCGATGATTGGCCGGAAAGAGCTCGGAGCGTCGTTTACTGCAGGATCACACGGTTCAACTTTTGGCGGGAATTACATCGCGATGGCTGCAGCGAAAGAAGTATTGCAAGTAAGTGAAAAACCATCGTTTTTAAAAGAAGTACAAGAAAAAGGCGAGTACGTATTAGAGAAGTTGCAAGAGGAATTACAGCATGTCGAATGTATTCAAAATATACGTGGTAAGGGGCTTATGATTGGGATTGAGTGTAAGCATGAAGTTGCAAGTTTTATAGAACAACTAGAAAACGAAGGACTTCTCGTATTACAAGCAGGTCCTAATGTGATAAGACTATTACCGCCACTCATTGTCACGAATGAAGAGTTAGAACAGGCAGTATATATAATAAAAAAAGTAGTTTGTACAAAAAACGTATCAATCATATAAGGGGGAAGTTTCATGTCAACTGTACAAGTACCGAAATTAAATACGAAAGATCTTTTAACACTAGAAGAATTAACGAAAGAAGAAATTATTTCTTTAATTGAGTTCGCTATATATTTAAAAAAGAATAAGCAAGAGCCTTTATTACAAGGCAAAATATTAGGGCTTATTTTTGATAAGCATTCAACTCGTACTCGTGTATCTTTTGAAGCAGGAATGGTACAGCTCGGGGGACATGGTATGTTTTTAAGTGGGAAAGAGATGCAAATGGGAAGAGGAGAAAGCGTTTCAGATACTGCGAAAGTATTATCGCAGTATATTGATGGGATCATGATACGTACATTCTCACACGCGGATGTAGAAGAGCTTGCAAAAGAATCGAGTATTCCTGTTATTAACGGTTTAACGGATGATCACCATCCTTGTCAAGCATTGGCAGACCTTATGACGATATACGAAGAAACAAATACATTTAAAGGAATAAAATTGGTTTACGTAGGTGACGGAAATAATGTATGTCATTCATTGTTGCTAGCGAGTGCAAAAGTCGGAATGCATATGACTGTGGCAACGCCTGTAGGGTATGAACCGAATGAAGAGATTGTAAAAAAAGCGTTAGCAATTGCCAAGGAAACAGGAGCTGAAATTGAAGTTTTGCATGATCCTGAATTAGCGGTGAATGAAGCAGATTTCATTTATACTGACGTTTGGATGAGCATGGGGCAAGAGGGCGAAGAAGAGAAGTATACTTTATTTCAACCTTACCAAATCAATAACGAACTTGTTAAGCATGCGAAGCAAACATATCGTTTCTTACACTGTTTACCTGCCCATCGTGAAGAAGAAGTAACAGGAGAAATTATAGATGGACCGCAGTCTATCGTCTTTGAGCAAGCTGGTAATCGATTGCATGCTCAAAAAGCGTTATTAGTGAGTTTATTTAAAAATGTAGAAGAGCCTTCCTAAAAGGGAGGTTTTTTTATATTAAAATGTCGGATGTATATTTGGTTAACCATTTCGATATCATTTATAATAAAAGAGAAAACTAAATTTGTTTTTCAGAGTGTGTAAGGACATACTACATATAAAAATATAGTTAAAGAGATGATGAGGGTGAAAACAACTAAGAAAACATATTCGTTTTTCCAGCGGATGTGGAGAATATTAAAGTTTCAATATTATAAGTTGCTTCGATCGCCAGAAGGCGCAAAGAAAGTATCGTTAGGGTTTGCTATAGGATTCGGCTTAGAAATGTTAGTCATTTATACGGCATCGCTCGTATATGTAATATTTTATCCAATCGTCAGGTTAGCAAAGGGATCTTTTCCAGCGGCAGTTATTGGCAATATTATTGGGAAAATATCGTTTCTCCCAGTATTTTTATTTCCGCTTGCGTATGCGTTAGGAAAAATGATTTATCCATTTCATGTACAGAAAATTCATCATGAACCATTTACGATATCGGACTTGTTTTCAAGTCACATTTTTACGATATTAAAGAGCTTATTACAAAGTGAAGTGTATGTATTAATTGGAATGACGATTTTAGGAGTTGTGTTTGGTCTCATTTCATATTTCGTTGTGCATTATTTATACGAAAAGAACCGTAAGTTACGTTTGAAGAAAAGGAAGAAACGAGTGAGAGAACCACTTGTACAATTATAAACAATGTCACATTCATTTTCTCCTTTGAATATGTTTAAGAAAAAGGAGGAGAGGATAATGTATTATTATTACGTACCTCAAGTATATCCATATGTAAATTATTATCCGGTTTATGATACGAGTAGACAATACGAATTATATCGGCAACAACAATTACAGCAATTATCACAAATACCACAATTACCAACACAACAGCCTACACAGGAAAAAAAACCATATTTAACAACATGGCCATATTCCAATGTATACTATGGTAACTATTACGAATCATAAAGCTGCTTCTATTTAGAAGCAGCTTTATACGTTTGTTTTCAAAATTAAATTTTGAATGGTTTGAAGAGAATGAATGAGCTTTTCGCGCTCTTCCTCAGATAATGTTTGGAAATTTTCTTTTAGTTTGTCTAAAATGAATTGCTGATACTGATTTACTAATAATTTCCCTTCAGCTGTTAGGGAAATTAAAATGACCCGTCGATCTTTTTCGCTATAATGACGCTCTATTAGTTCTTCTTGAATAAGTTTGTTTAATAGAGGTGTCATGTTAGGCCGTGAAATCGCTAGCCGCTTGCCGATTTCGGAAACTGCTAATGTGCCGTTTTCATGCAAAAGCAGTAATACTTGTGTATGTGATGGCGGCATATGTCTTTGAGAAGAAAATTCTCCAGGAAGCATAAATTTGCGATAAAAAAGAGGCACTAGCGAAAGAAGATGATCAACAATACGTTCCCACTCGCGTGATTCCATATAAAGGCCCCCTTCCACTATCATTGTAACAAAAAAGACATGTTATAAAAATAGAATTGTTTCATGGTCGCTTTAATATTTGTAGGATAACACTTGCTTTGTAAATGTATTGGCAATAATTGCATAGCCGTTATCATTTGGGTGTACTTGGTCAAATAATAACTCTTTTTTATCATTCGATATTAATTTGCGAATTGGTAAAACGATAGATGGTTGATTTGCTTTGGAAATGGAATAAACAGATTCATTCCAGCCATCTAAAAACATATCTGCATAACTTGCGATGGAGTCATCGAGTTGTAACGGGTTATAGAGTTCTGAGAGAATGAGTAAAGCGTCCGGATTTTGATCTCGAACTGTCTTTACAATACTTTTTATATCCGCTTCAAAATGGGCTTTTTCTTTATTTAACATTTTTATACCATCTATAACACCAACATCACGATTTAAACGAAATAAATTATTTCCTCCAATATTAATTGTAATTATATTTGCTGCTCTAATTTTTTCCTTTACATCTTCTGATTGAACTTTTTTAGCGAGACGATCTGTTGTAAGACCGTTTACCCCAAGGTTTTCTACTGTAATTGGTTTATGAATTTGTGCTTCTATTTGCTTAGAAGCTAATTCAGCAAATCCACCTTGTGTCGATCCATATCCTTTAGCGAGTGAATCGCCTAATACAAGATGATAAAAAGATTCGTTTGTTTGCTTATCAATCCAATTTGGGGCAGATGTTTTTTCTGTTTTTTCTTCAGATTCATTTTGTTTTGTCTCGTCGTTCTTTTCAAAATAAGAATAAGAAATGATCAGAAGGAGGAGACAAACAATTGTTAAGATGACTTTTTTCATAAATTCATCCTCCTTGTAATTGGTAATTGTATCATATTCAGCAGTATTAGCAATGTAAGGGCATATTATATGTTTATGAGAAGTTTATAATAACTTTACAGAAAATTTGTTGAAGTTTGTCAAAAAATATTGACGATAGGAAAGAACTTTATATATGATAATGTCAGATAAGGTGAAACTTTAATGAGTGGGAGCTTTATTTCCTATTAATTGTTAGTCTTCATCAATCGGGCGTTTAAGGGGACTACTCGTTAGCGCAGGATGAAATGAAAATTGTGTCTCTAATAGAAGAAAAAAGGTATGTGGTTAGAGACAGATAGGGATTCATTTCATTATTTCTGGTAATTGTATAAGGGGGATTTTTTGTGAAAAAGTCAAAAAAAATGCTGGCTGGAGCAACTCTTGCGATTGGTGTTATAGCACCGCAAGTAATGCCAGCAACAGCTCATGCAGATGAGAACACTGGGGAGAGTACAGTTAACTTACGAATTCTAGAAACATCAGATATTCACGTTAACTTAATGAATTACGATTATTATCAAACGAAAACAGATAATAAAGTAGGTCTCGTACAAACGGCAACACTCGTTAATAAAGCACGTGAAGAAGTGAAGAACTCTGTCCTATTTGATGATGGGGATGCATTACAAGGGACACCGCTTGGAGATTATGTAGCAAATAAAATAAAAGATCAGAAGAATCGTGTGGATCCTAGTTATACACATCCATTATATCGTGTAATGAATTTAATGAAGTATGACGTCATCTCTCTTGGGAATCATGAATTTAACTACGGTTTAGATTATTTAAATAAAGTGATTGAAAAAACGGATTTCCCGGTTATTAACTCGAATGTCTATATAGATGACCATGATGGTAATGATGAGAATGACGAGCATTACTTTGATAAACCATATCATATTTTAGAGAAAGAAGTAGTGGATGAAGCAGGCCAAAAACAAATAGTGAAGATTGGTGTAATGGGATTTGTTCCACCACAAATTATGAATTGGGATAAAGCGAATTTAGAAGGAAAAGTAAAGGCAAAAGATATTGTGCAAACAGCGAAAAAATTAGTTCCGGAAATGAAGGCGCAAGGTGCGGATATTATAGTTGCACTAGCGCATTCAGGTGTTGATAAGAGTGGATACAACGAAGGAATGGAAAATTCATCGTTTTATTTAGCGACAGAAGTTCCTGGCGTAGATGCAGTATTAATGGGACATTCACATACTGAAGTGAAGGATGTATTTAATGGTGTTCCAGTTGTAATGCCTGGTGTCTTTGGAAGTAACTTAGGTATTATTGATATGCAATTGAAAAAGGTAAACGGAAAATGGGAAGTACAAAAAGACCAATCTAAGCCACAACTTCGCCCGATTGCTAATAGTAAAGGTACCCCATTAGTAGAATCTGATCAAAAATTAGTTAATGAAATTAAAGATGAGCATCAAGCGACAATCGACTATGTAAATACACCTGTAGGTAAAACGAAAGCACCAATTAATAGTTATTTTTCATTAGTACAAGATGATCCTTCCGTACAAATTGTGACAAATGCGCAAAAATGGTATGTAGAACAAGAACTTAAAAAACCAGAGTACGAAGAGATTAAAGATATTCCGGTTTTATCTGCAGGCGCACCATTTAAAGCAGGTGGCCGAAACGGTGCTACATATTATACGGATATTCCAGCTGGAACGTTAGCAATTAAAAACGTTGCAGATTTATACGTGTATCCAAATACGTTATATGCTGTAAAAGTAAATGGGGCACAAGTGAAAGAATGGCTTGAAATGTCTGCAGGTCAGTTTAATACAATTGATCCAAAGAAAACAGAAGAACAGCCATTAGTAAATATAGGCTATCCTACATATAACTTCGATATTTTAGATGGCTTAAAATACGAAATTGATGTAACACAACCGGCGAAATACGATAAAGATGGAAAAGTTGTAAATGCAAATACGAATCGTATTGTAAATATGACATATGAAGGTAAGCCAGTAGCTGATGATCAAGAGTTCATCGTCGCTACAAATAACTATCGTGGAAGTAGTCAAACGTTCCCAGGTGTAAGTAAAGGGGAGGTTGTATACCAATCACAAGATGAAACACGTCAAATCATTGTGAAGTATATGCAAAAAATAAAAAATATTGATCCAGCAGCTGATCAAAATTGGACGTTTAAACCGATTGTTGCAGATAAATTACATACAACATTTGATTCTTCACCAAATGCACAAAAGTATATAAAGAAAGATGGGAACATATCATATGTTGGACCATCTGAAAATGAATTTGCTAAATATGCAATTGATATAACGAAGAAAAATGATGATAAAGAAACTGGTGAAGGAAATCCAACGACACCGCCAACAGGTGGGGGAGAAAATCCAACAACACCGCCAACAGGTAATGGAGAAAACCCAACACCACCAACAGAAGAAGGTAATAATGGTAATGAACCAAAACAAGATGGAAACAATACTGGATCTGGACAAACTACAACAGATGATCAAAATACAAAAGAAACAACAACAACTGTAAGTGAAAATAAAGAAGCTGAAAAAGATGAACGTGATTTACCGAAAACAGGTGCAAGTATTGCTTCTACAATTGGAGCGGGTCTTGCGTTTGTTGGAGCGGGATTACTTATGTTATTTAGAAGAAAGAAAGCGAATAGATAGTCGAGAAATATAAAAAGGATTACCGATTTGGTAATCCTTTTTATTATATTATGAAACTGGTACTGCTTTTTCTTTTTTCCATGAAAGGCCGAATCCAGTAAAGCCGACGATAATGGTTACGACTGGACATGCTAAACAGAAGATTGCGTATGGCAGGTAATCGAATGTTGGAACGCTAAGAACGTTTGTTAAGAATACGCCACTTACACCCCATGGTACGAGTGGATTAATTACTGTACCAGCATCTTCTAATACTCGTGATAAATTACGACGTTCTAAACCGACTTCATCGTATTTATTAGCAAATGCTTGTCCTGTTAAAACGATGGATAAGTACTGCTCACCGAGTAAGAAGTTTACACCAATTGCAGTTGAAGCAGTAGAAATAATTAAGCGTGTACTAGTTTTTACGAAGCTAGAGATAATATTCATCAGCTGCGCTATAATACCCATTCCTTGTAATAATCCTCCCATACAAAGAGCTAGGAAAATAAGAGCAATTGACATCATCATACTTTGCAGGCCACCGCGAGATAATAAGCTATCAATATCTTTGATACCAGTTTTAGAAACGTAACCGTCTTGCATAATTTTTATTAAATCAGCTAAAGAAGTGCTAGGTTTAAAAATAAAGAGAATAATAATCCCTACCACAATTCCTGCAAGTAATGTTGGAACTGCGGGTACCTTTTTAAATGCGAATAGGAACAGTAATAAAATAGGAATCAGTGTAACGATAGAAATCGTTGCATTTTTTTCTAATGTGTTAATAAATGCTGAGAAATCAACGTTTCCACCAGATCCGCTTCCTAAAATGAAAAATGCGATAAAAGCAATAATGAAAGCTGGCACTGTTGTCCAAAGCATGTTACGAATATGTTCAAATAAATCTACACCCGTTACAGCAGGCGCTAAGTTTGTTGTATCAGATAAAGGAGACATTTTATCTCCGAAGAATGCCCCAGAGATAATTGCACCAGCAATAAGAGCTGGATCGTATCCAAGGGCAGTACCCATTCCCATAAAGGCAAGTCCTACAGTTGCAGCAGTTGTAAAAGCACTACCGATACTCGTTCCAACAATTGCACAAACAACAAAAACAGTTGGAACGAAAATTTTTGGAGATACAAGTTGGAAGCCGTATACCATTAAAGTTGGAATAGTTCCAGCTGCGATCCAAATGCTAATTAATACGCCTACAAGTAAGAAAATAAATATAGATGGAATACCAGCTGAAATACTACTTATCATTCCTTTTTCCATAGTAGACCAATCAATTTTTTTCATAAATCCAAACGCTAATAAAAGAACGATGCCAAATAAAATCGGGATGTGTGGTGAAACTTCTAATTTGATAACACTAAAGCCAATGCAGAAAAAGATAAAAATTGTTAAAAGAACAGACTCAATTTTTGAAACCATTGTTTTCCCCTCCTAAGTAATATGAAATAGCTCTTTTTTATATAAAATTCGCCAATATTGTATATTTCCTTCTAAAATTTAGAATTTTGTGACAAATTACCGGTAATTGTTTGTTCTTCTATATGATACGGAAATGATTGGATAAAAAAACGTCCCTGCATATAATTATGCAGGGACGAAGAAATCGCGGTACCACCCTAGCTTGTGAAATGAATGTATCACAAAATAAAGGGTCATATGATATGCGCTTATAAAATAAAAAACGCCCCTGCAATATATGCAGGGACGAAAAATTCGCGGTACCACCCTAAATTGTGAAACAGTGTCGTTTCACCACTTTTTAGACATAACGGTCTATAACCGTCTTTCACTACTCCTCACGTTTCGTAAAAGAAGCTCCAGGGGGTAATTCATAATTCGCTCTGTACTGGTTCGCACCGACCACCAGCTCTCTGAAATCAGAAATCGAAATACTACTAAATCCTATCAACGCCGATTCATATGATGTTAGTTAAATTTTTATCATATTTTCATCTTACATGTCAATAAAAATATTAAATGTTTTTTTAGGGAAATAAAGGATAATTGTTTTTAATGCTGTAAAAATGTACGTTATAATGAATTTGAAAGGGGGAGGAAAGAGTGAAGAAAAAAATAATTCTTTTTACCACTTTATTAGTTATTGGAGGAAGTGCTGGAATTTACACAGCTTTTGCGGCTGAATCAGAGCAGCTGAAACAAAAGCAAATACAACAGTCAGAAGTGAAGAAAGTAAAAGAAATAGAAGAGAAGAAATCAATGGAAAAAGCAGCAGAGAAACTAGGAGTTTCTACAGAGGGAAAAACAAAAGAAGAGGTTACGAAAGAAGTAAATACCGCTAGGTTTGAGAAGCGTCATGATTTATTAATTGAGCACGCTAAGCAACTTGGAATTGATACAGAGGGGAAAAAAGATGAAGAAATTATTTTAGAAATTGGAAAGATACAGCATGGAAAGTAGAACAACTTATCGTATGATAAGTTGTTCTTTTTTAAGAACTATTTGATTTTAAAATAATTGACAGTCATTCAGATTTAATGTTAACTATATTTATAAACGAGTTAACATTAGGGGTGACAATTGTGACAATAAATAGTAAAACGATTGAAAAATCATCTTATACATATGAAGAATTAGCAGAGAAAAATAAAGCTTACGTATGGCACCCATTTACACAAATGAAAGATTATTTAGAAGAAGATCCTGTCATTATTGAACGTGGAGAGGGAAGAAAGCTATACGATGTAAATGGTAATGAATATTGGGATGGTGTTTCATCTATATGGTTAAATGTTCACGGACATCAAGTACCGGAATTAGATGAAGCAATTCGTGAGCAATTAAATAAAATTGCTCATTCTACTATGTTAGGACTTGCTAACGTTCCATCTATTTTATTAGCAGAAAAAATTATTGAGGTTGTACCAGATGGATTGAAGAAGGTATTCTATTCTGATTCAGGTTCTACCGCTGTTGAAATTGCAATTAAGATGGCTTTCCAATATTGGCAGCATAAAGGGAAACGAAAGAAACAAAGATTCGTTACATTAAAAGAAGCATATCACGGTGATACAATTGGAGCTGTTTCGGTAGGAGCAATAGACTTGTTTCACCAAGTGTATAGTTCGCTCTTATTTGATGCGATTAAAATGCCGTATCCATATACATATCGTTCTCCTTACGGAAATAATAAGGAGGAAATTGTAAAAAGCCATTTAGAAGAAATGGAAGAATTGTTGAAAGAAAAGCATGAAGAAGTAGCTGCCATCATTGTAGAGCCATTAATGCAAGGTGCTGGCGGGATGATTACAATGCCAAAAGGATATTTAAAAGGACTGCGCGATTTATGTACTAAGTACAATGTATTATTTATTACAGATGAGGTAGCGACTGGATTTGGGCGTACAGGGAAAATGTTTGCGTGTGAACATGAAAATGTGACGCCAGACATTTTAACTGCTGGGAAAGGTTTAACAGGTGGATATTTACCAATTGCAGTTACGGTAACGACAGATGAAATATATAATGCCTTTTTAGGAGAATATGAAGAACAAAAAACATTTTTCCATGGACATAGCTACACAGGCAATCCGTTAGGGTGTGCCGTAGCAATCGCAAATCTAGAACTATATGAAAAAACAAATTTAATAGAAGAAGTGGCACGTAAAACGGATTATGTGGCAGCGCAATTAGAAAAGCTCTTTGCGTATAAACATGTAGGTGATATTCGTCAGTGCGGATTAATGGTTGGTATTGAGCTTGTGAAGAATAAGGAAACGAAAGAAGCGTTTGACTGGACAGAAAGAGTCGGTGTTCAAGTATGTAAACGCGCAAGAGAGCTGGGTATGATTTTACGACCGCTAGGTAACACGATTGTATTTATGCCACCACTTGCTTCTACTTTTGAAGAGATTGATGATATGTTACGCATTTTATATAAGGCAATCTCGGATGTTACGGAGGGAGAATAATGAGTGGTTTTTTCATAACAGCAACTGATACTGAAGTTGGAAAAACAGTAGTTGCAGGTGCTATAGCAGGTGTATTTAGACAATTAGGATATAACGTAGGGGTGTATAAACCGTTGCAAAGTGGGCATGTTGCATCAAACCCTGAGGGAGATGCGGCAAGGTTAAAAGCATTATCAGGTGTGCCGACACAAGAAAATGAAATTTGCCCTTATTCTATTGAAGAACCACTTGCTCCGAGACTTGCCATGAAAAGAGCTGGAAGAGTAGTAAAGTTAAAAGAAATTACTGATTACTATAATGAACTATTAAAAGAGTTTAATAGCTTATTTGTAGAAGGAGCAGGTGGGCTTGCTGTCCCATATACAGAAGATGCTTTAGTAATTGATTTTGCAAAAGAATTACAGTTGCCTCTTATTGTAGTAGCTCGTCCTATATTAGGAACAGTAAATCATACAGTGTTAACGATTGCTTACGCAAAGGCGCATGGCTTAACCGTAGCGGGTGTCATTTTATCAGGTTGCAAAGAATGTGAAATGGAAAGAGTGCAAGAAAATAAAGAGATGATTGAAGAGCTGAGCGGGGTACCAGTTTTAGGATTATTACCATTCTTTGAAGGTGAGTTTACGAAAGAAGAAGTCTTAGAATCTGCAAAAGAACATATTATGATTTCAAAATTAGAGGAGTTTATCCAAAATGAATCAAACGTGGCGGGCGCACCTTCAATGTAAATTACAACAATTACATGAGCAAGGGCAGTATCGTGATTTGCATGTAACAGAGAAGGCAGAAGAGACTTGGCTTATTCGAGATAAAAAAAGGATGTTAAATTTAGCGTCAAATAATTATTTAGGGTTAGCTGGAGATGAAAGGTTAAAAGAAGCTGCTATTGCCTGTACAAAAAGATATGGAACTGGAGCGACTGCCTCTCGTCTCGTTGTAGGAAATCATCCATTATATGAAGAGGTTGAGAGAAGCATATGTGACTGGAAAGGTACTGAAAGAGCTTTAATTGTAAATAGTGGGTATACGGCAAATATAGGTGCCATATCTTCTTTGGCCTCTCGGCACGATATTGTTTTTAGTGATAAGTTAAATCACGCAAGTATTGTTGATGGAATCATATTAAGCGGGGCAGAGCATAAAAGGTATCGTCATAATGATTTGGATCATTTAGAGAAGCTGTTGAAAATGGCTTCGCCTGAAAACAGAAAATTAATCGTAACAGATACCGTTTTTAGTATGGATGGTGATACTGCGTATTTGAGAGATTTAGTACAGCTGAAAGAGAAGTACGGGGCAATCATTATAGTCGATGAAGCACATGCGAGTGGAATATATGGAATCGGCGGAGCTGGGTTATCTCATATAGAAAAAAATCTTGCTCAAAAAATTGATATACATATGGGGACGTTTAGCAAGGCTTTAGGGTGTTATGGTGCGTATTTGACAGGTGATGAAATTTATATAGAGTATTTACAAAATATGATGAGAAGCTTTATTTTTACTACAGCTTTACCACCAAGTACGTTAGGAGCAGTGCAAAAAGCAATTGAAATTGTAAAAGAAGATAACGAAAGAAGAGAGAACCTTATAGCAAACGGAGAATACTTCAGAACTAAATTAAGGGATGCTGGTTTTGATATTGGGAATAGTTCAACTCATATTGTACCGATTGTAGTCGGTTCAAATGAACATGCTTTACGATTTAGTAAAAGGTTGCAAGAGGCAGGGATTGCGGCCATTGCAATTCGTCCGCCAACTGTGCCGGTTCATAGTTCTCGAATTCGCTTTGCAGTTACATCGCAACATACAATAGCTGATTTAAAATGGGCTATTGACCGAATTATTCACATTGCGAAAGAAGAGGAGATTTTCGTATGAACGAGCTAAAGATTATTTTTATCCCCGGATGGGGAATGGAAGAGAATATTTGGGATTTAGTACTTCCGTATTTTAAAGGATATCCTGTTCAATGCGTAGATTGGCGTAATGTGAAAGAACGAAGTGAATTTGCGGAACGAATTATAGATGTAGCGCATAACGACAACGTAATTTTAGTTGGATGGTCACTAGGAGCGTTAGCAGCAGTTGAAGCTTATAAAAAGATTCAGGCAAAAGGCATCGTATTAATTGGTGGGACTGCTAAATTTACAAATACGAGCGACTATAGTAATGGATGGAATGCTTTGCATGTAGAACGGCTGAAAAGGAATTTGGCGAGAAGGAAAGAAGATACGCTCAAGCGGTTTTATGAAAATATGTTTACGAAAGATGAGCTAAAAGGGAATAAAAACTTTGAAGACATTGTAGACCGTTTTAAAGGTGATTCTATTCAGTCTTTACAACTAGGTTTGGATTATTTAATAGAAACAGATATGAGAGAAGAACTAAAAGAAATTAAAGTACCTATACTACTTATTCACGGAGAACAGGATGTAATATGCCCATTGTCTGTGGCACGTAGTATGACGGAGAATAGCAGCAGCGAGCTGAAAGTAGTAAGTGAAGCAGGGCATGCATTATGTGTAACGGATTTTGAATATTGTGCAAATGAGATAATTCAATTTGTAGAGGGGATACGACATGATCAACAAAACGTTACTACAAAAACGGTTTAATGGGGCAGCCGTATCTTACGATCGATATGCAAATGTACAAAAAAAGATGGCACATTCATTACTTTCAATCTTAAAGGAACGATATAGTGAAACGGCATCAATACGTATTTTAGAACTGGGATGCGGGACGGGGTATGTAACAGAACAATTATCAAAGTTATTTCCGAAAGCACATATTACAGCAGTTGATTTTGCTGAAAGTATGATTGCGATTGCGCAAACTAGACAAAATGTAAAAAATGTAACGTTTCACTGTGAAGATATTGAGCAATTACGATTAGAAGAATCATATGATGTCATTATTTCAAATGCTACATTTCAATGGTTAAATAATTTACAACAAGTGTTAAGAAATTTATTTCAACATTTGTCTATAGATGGGATATTACTCTTTTCAACGTTTGGACATGAAACATTTCAAGAATTGCATGCTTCGTTCCAACGTGCGAAAGAAGAAAGAAATATAAAAAATGAAATATCGATTGGTCAACGTTTTTATTCAAAAGATCAGTTGCTTCATATATGTAAGATAGAAACAGGGGATGTGCATGTTTCTGAAACATGTTACATAGAGAGTTTTACAGAAGTTAAGGAGTTTCTGCATTCTATTCGAAAAGTAGGAGCAACTAATAGCAATGAAGGATCATATTGTCAAAGTCCCTCACTCTTTCGTGCGATGCTACGCATATACGAAAGAGACTTCACGGGAAATGAAGGGATAATGGCAACGTATCATGCTTTATTTATACATATAACAAAAGAGGGGAAGAGATGAAATGAAACAAGTGCAAACAAAAAGGGATTGGAAAAAACTTGCATACGACGTAGTGGAAGAGAAGATGATTACGAAAGAAGATGCAATAGCGATATTAGAAGCTGATGATACAGAAGTTTTAGAAATTATGAATGCAGCTTACATTATTCGCCATCATCACTTTGGTAAGAAAGTAAAATTGAATATGATTATTAATACGAAATCTGGATTATGTCCTGAAGATTGTGGATATTGCTCACAGTCTATTATTTCAGAAGCACCGATTGATAAATATGCATGGTTAACGCAGGAGAAGATTGTAGAAGGGGCACATGAAGCAATACGCCGTAAAGCAGGTACATATTGTATTGTAGCGTCTGGTCGTCGTCCGACGGATAAAGAGGTAAATCACGTAATTGGAGCAGTTAAGGAAATTCGTGAAACGACAGACTTGAAGATTTGTTGTTGTTTAGGTTTCTTAAATGAAGATCAAGCAGGACGTTTAGCGGAAGCAGGCGTGCACCGTTATAATCACAACTTAAATACACATGCAAATAATTACGATAGTATTTGTTCAACTCATACGTATGATGATCGTGTTGATACAGTTCAAAAAGCAAAACAAGCTGGTATTTCACCATGCTCTGGAGCGATTTTTGGCATGGGAGAAACAATTGAAGAGCGTGCTGAAATTGCATTTGAATTACAACGTATAGATGCAGATTCTATCCCTTGTAATTTCCTTGTTGCTGTAAAGGGGACACCTCTTGAAGGGCAAAAAGAGTTAACGCCAGTAGAATGTTTAAAAGTACTTGCAATGATGCGTTTTGTAAACCCAACAAAAGAAATTCGTATTTCAGGAGGACGTGAAATCAATTTACGTTCTGTACAGCCAATCGGTTTATTTGCAGCAAATTCTATTTTTGTCGGGGACTACTTAACGACAGCTGGACAAGAGCCGACTGCGGACTGGGGTATGATTGCAGATTTAGGATTTGAGATTGAAGAATGTGCATTATAAGATAGATGAAAAAGCAAACTTGTAAAAGAGTTTGCTTTTTTGTAAATAAAATGTAATAAATAGTTGTGAACGCTTGATACTATTGGTTTTTGAACGAAAAAAAGAATTTTTGTGGACGAATTTTCCAAGCCCTAGTTGTACATAGTAAATATGTAATTTATATTGGGTTGGAGGATTTTACATGTACAAATACATATTAGCGATTATGACTTGTTTAATTTTAATAAAAGCAATAAGTTCTGATCCAGTTAAGGCTACCGAAAATCCTGAACAAAAAGAGATGCAACAAAGAATCGAACAACACTTTCGAACGAAAGCTGAACATTTTGGATTGAAAACGGAAGGAAAAGATTTAAAGGAAGTTAGAAAAGAAATTACTATTATAGAAGAAGCGAAAAAAAGAGAGAATGTATGGAGAACAGCACAAGCTCTTCATATAAAAACAGAAGGAAAAACGATGAATGAATTAATAAAAGATGTACAAAAAAAGGTGAAAAAATAAAAAGAGGCCGCAGCCTCTTTTTTTATGCCCATTGTTTTGATAAGTGAGCCATTTCAATTGCAGCAACAGCTGATTCATATCCTTTATTACCAGCTTTCGTACCTGCGCGTTCAATCGCTTGTTCAATTGTTTCTGTCGTTAATACGCCGAAAATAACTGGGATGTCCATTTGTAGTGATAAAGACGCAACACCTTTTGCTACCTCATTACAAACGTAATCGTAGTGAGTTGTAGCACCTCGGATTACAGTACCTAATGTAATAACAGCATCATACTTTCCGCTACTAGCCATCTTTTTAGCGATTAAAGGAATTTCAAATGCACCAGGAACCCAAGCAACATCAATATCACTTTCTTCTACACCGTGACGCTTTAATCCGTCTAAAGCTCCGCCAAGTAACTTACTTGTAATAAATTCGTTAAAACGTCCAACAACAACTCCAACTTTTAATCCTGTACCAACTAAATGACCTTCGAATACCATAATAAATCTCTCCTTTAATTATAAGTTTAGTAAGTGTCCTAATTTATTTACTTTCGTTTGTAAATACGATTTATTCTCTTCTTTTGCCGGCATTTGCAACGGTACACGCTCGACTACTTCTAAATCGTAACCTTGTAAGCCAGCAATTTTTCTTGGGTTATTCGTTAATAATCGTAAGCTTTGTAAACCTAAATCTTTTAATATTTGAGCACCGATACCGTAATCACGAAGATCAGCAGGGAAGCCGAGTTTTTCATTTGCTTCTACAGTATCGAATCCTTCTTCTTGTAATTTATAAGCGCGAAGCTTATTAAGAAGCCCAATGCCTCTTCCTTCTTGTCTCATATAAAGAAGAACACCTTTTCCTTCACGCTCAATTTGAGCAAGTGCTGCATGGAGTTGTGGTCCGCAATCGCAGCGATGTGAACCGAATACATCTCCTGTTAAGCATTCAGAATGAACACGTACAAGTACCGGTTCACCTGTTGAAATATCACCTTTTACAAGTGCGATATGTTCTTTCGTATCTAATGAGTTAGAATAGCCAATTGCGTGGAAAGTACCGAAATCTGTAGGTAATGTAATTTCCACTTCTCTCGTCACAAGTGTTTCATGATGGCGGCGATAAGCAATTAAATCTTCTATTGTAATCATTTTTATATCAAATTGTTTTGCACATTCTATTAAATCAGGTACACGTGCCATCGTGCCGTCCTCATTTATAATTTCGCAAATAACTCCAGCTGGTTCGGCACCGCATAGCTTTGCTAAATCAACAGCAGCTTCTGTATGACCTGCACGACGCAGGACACCGCCTTCTTTCGCAATTAATGGAAAGATATGTCCAGGTCGATTGAAATCAGCGCCTTTTGATGCGGGGTTTAACAATTCTTGTATCGTAGTTGCACGTTCGTGAGCGCTAATCCCTGTTGTTGTAGAAACATGGTCAATGCTCACTGTAAACGCAGTATGATGTGAATCTGTATTATGAGATACCATTGGTTCTAATTGTAGACGTTCTGCGTACCCTGCTGTAATCGGTACACAAACGAGACCACGGCCATGTGTAATCATAAAATTAATTGTTTCTGGTGTAATGTACTCTGCTAAAGCAATAAAATCGCCTTCATTTTCTCGGTTTTCATCATCACATACGATAACGACTTTACCTTGTTTTAAATCTTCTAGAGCTTCTTCAATACGATGAAACATTGTGCTTCCCCCTTATAGAAATCCGTTTTCTTGTAAAAAGCTTTCGGTCATTGAACCTACTCGTTTTGCAGGTTTAGTAATAAAGCGTTCGATATATTTACCAATCATGTCACACTCAATGTTTACGATATCTCCGGCATTTTTTTCCCCAATGACAGATTCGCTTACTGTGTGCGGGATGAGTGAAATCGTTATGGAAGATTCGTCTATAGCAAATATCGTTAAACTCGTTCCATCAACAGCAATGGACCCTTTCTGCAAACAATAGCGCAGCAGTTCATCAGAAATTGCTATTTTGTAATAGACGGCATTGTAATGTTGTTTTTTATTTAAAATCGTTCCGGTGCCATCAATATGTCCTGAAACGAAATGTCCACCGAATCGTCCGTTTGCAGCCATTGCTCGTTCTAAATTTACTTTAGAGTGCGGTTTAAGTATATGAAGTGATGTCGACTGCATCGTTTCGGGCATTGCATCAACTGTAAATGAAGTAGTTGTAAAGTTTGTTACAGTTAAGCAAATACCGTTAACCGCGATACTATCACCTAAGTGAACATCTGATAAAATTTTCTTTGCATGAATCGTTAATTTCATCGCTTCTCCGCTTTGTTGCATGTTTGCTATCGTTCCTAATTCTTCTACAATTCCTGTAAACATTTCGTCACCTCGTTTCGGGCATTCGCAACGATTTTTATATCATCACCAATTTGTTTCATCTCTTGAATTTTCAAGGAAAGCGCATCTTGTAATTTTGAAAAACCATTTCCTCCAAATAAAGTAGGAGCATCTTTCCCACCAATTAATTTCGGACTTATATAGGTTACAATTTCATTAAAATTGTTTGTTTTTAAGAAACTTGCATGAATCGATTGGCCACCTTCAACGAATAGAGAAAGAATTTGTTTCTCTCCAAGAAAGGAAAGAAGGTCCTCGATTTCTATATACTTCGTTTCCATTTGGAATATAGCTATATTTTTAGATTCATAAGAAGATATCTTCTCTTTCTTTACATCCTTACCGACAATAATCCATGTCGGTGCTAAACCATCTGTTATAACATGAGAAGATGGTGGCGTTCGTAAATGGGTATCTAAAATAACGCGAATAGGATGTTTCCCACCATTTGGAATTCTTGTTGTTAAATGAGGATTATCAGCTATAACTGTATTCACTCCAACAAGAATTGCATCATGTGTATGGCGATATTGGTGAACATCAGCACGTGCTTCTTCACCTGTAATCCACTTACTTTCACCAGTTACAGTTGCTGTTTTTCCATCTAAGCTCATTGCGGTTTTGATTGTTACAAAAGGGCGTTTCGTTTTCATGTAGTGAAAAAAGTAGCGATTTAATAAAACTGCTTCTGCTTCAAGAACACCGGTAGTTACTTCAATTCTAGCTTCCTCTAATCTTCTTTTTCCGTTACCAGAAACGAGCGGATTACAATCGAGAGTAGCAATTACAACACGCTTAACTCCTCTTTCGATGAGCAATTCACAGCAAGGTGGTGTTTTTCCAAAGTGGCTACACGGTTCCAGTGTTACATAAACGGTAGCGTCTTTGGCGTTCTGACCAGCCATTTGAAGGGCATGAACTTCTGCGTGTTCTTCACCAGCTCGTAAATGAGCGCCCATACCAACGATGTTTCCATCTTTTACAACAACAGCACCAACCATAGGATTTGGACTTGTTTGTCCTGATGTTCCTTCTGCTAACTGCAGGGCAATCCTCATATATTCTTGATCTGTCATTTTCTTCACCTCTCCAAAAAAAATCAAAAAACCCCAAGGATTTAATATCCTTGGGGTTTGGGAGACGTGATTTCTAGAAATATAGTTTGAATACGAAAGCATAGGAAAGAAACCTAACGATAATTGATATTTCTGCATAAGGAAAAAACCTAGCAAAATATCGAATTTTTAAACGCTAGTTGTCTCTTTTTATTTCAGTATAAAAAATAAGTATAGAAAATTAAACATATATAAAGAATCAAAATGAATCTTTAAAAATATGCATACTGAAATAAAAGTGTATTCACTATATAAAAAACTAGAAACATATCCTTCTCCCATCCAGACTATACTGTCGGCCCTAGAGTTTCACTAGATCCACCGTTTTCGAGTTGAAAACGGGTCACGGACTTAGAAGTTTTCACTTCATCACCGCCGGTTGGGAATTTCACCCGACCCCGAAGGATGCTGTTTGCTCAAATTATAGCACAAAAAAAATAAAAGGCTAGTAAAAAATATTCGAATGTGAAGAATTGTGTGAAAATATATGCAGGCTGGAATGGAAATAAAAGTATTAGAAATGTTGTAAAGAGAAGGGATATAACGGAGTTGCTAAAAAGAAAAAACATGCACAAAAAAATGTGCATGTCACATGTAAAATTATTCTGCCTCTGGTGCTCTAACAACAGACTCGAATTTACCTTTATGCGAAGCGTCGCAATAAGGCATATTTTTTGATAAACCACAACGGCATAAAGAAAATGCCGGTTTTGCTGGGAATGCATTCCCTTGTGAGTCGACTAATTCCACGTCCCCTGTAACGCGAAAAGAGCCATTATCATTTACTTTAATTTGTACTTTTGCCAACGTTATCCCTCCTTCCCAAACGCTTAATTTCATCATATAATCAAGGGAAGTGCTTGGCAATATAAAGTGAAACTTTAATTAGTGGGGGAGGCATCCCCCACTAATTATTAGTTGAACCAATCGGGCTTTTAGGGGCAGTTAATCTCCTACCTAACTTCTTTGTTTCAGCCGAATTTTGAGGTGGGAGTTTTACTGCCCGCAAATAGCGGAGAAAAAAGAGCACTTTGTTTGAGAAAGAAGAGAGTGTTATAATAGTTTTCATAACTGACTAGAGTAAGGTGACGAGAGATGGATAAACAATTACATACATTACGAAACATTGCAAATGAGCGCACGTGGGCATCATTTTTGAATGATAATCATCCATATAGTTTGTTACATTGGTCCATTGCAGGTGTAGGGCAAGAGGCAAAGGATGTTTGGTTACTGCAAGATGAAGTAACATTTCAAACGACAGAATTCCCAACGTTAGATGATGCAATGCAATGGATTTCTGAAAATATGGAACAAGTTACAGACGTTTTAGCGCAATAAAAAACAGGCTTATGCAAGCCTGTTTTTTGTTTCTTTCACATATGTGTTTAAAAATTGATCGACGGCTGCTTCGTACTCTTCTTTATTTTCGTTATAAGAGCAAGCGTGTGCACCGTGTTCTGCAATATAAAGCTGCTTATTATTTTCTTTCGCTTCATATAACGCTTTTGTCATATCAGCTAAAATATAGTCGTCATCTTTACTATGAATAAAGAGAACGGGATTGTTAATGTTTTTTATACAGTCGATTGGTGAAACTTCACGAATTGTATAACCGTCACGAACTTTCAAAAATGCGTTTGCTAAAGGTAATAAAGGCCATTTTGGTAAATGGAATTCAACCTTTAAACGGTGCTGTAATTGTCCGTGAAAATCAGAGAAAGGACAATCTGCAATATAGAAATCAGCACCATCTTCTACAAGTCCTGCGTATTGAAGAAGTGTTGCAGCTCCCATAGATTCACCATGAATACCAAGTGTAATATTGGTGCCAAAACGGTTTTTTAGCCAGTCAACTACGGATTTTAAATCATGTTTTTCATAGTATCCATAGCTTGTTGTTTTTCCGCCAGTTTTACCATGACGACGATGATCGTAAATGAGGACGTTATATCCTCTTTTTAAGAATAAGTTTGCATATTTTACAGAGTTTATTTTATTTACAGTTACACCGTGGCAAAAAACCATAAACTTATTGGTGGAATGACCAGCAGGAATGTAATATCCGTGAAGGTCGTATCCAAATTGTGAAGGGATATGAATTTCTTCTTTATGAAGAGCATCAAAATCCTCTATACGAAAATGTTTTTTCGTTTCTCTTTCGAGTACTTCTTCCTCTGTTTTTTTCTTTAAGTACATCACTTTATTTGTAAAGAAAATCCCAAGGGCAGTTATTGCACCTAGTATAGTAAACAATGCTGCAAAAAAACGTTTCATACTTTACCTCATCCTCCAAATACCGTTACATGTGATACACTTATATTGTATCACAATGATATAAAAGGGGAGAAATAGGAAATGCTGCATATACAAAAAATTACGCCAGCGATGAAAGAAACAATCCGAATGTTCATGTGTGAGAACTGGGGAAGTTCATTGATGGTTTCACGTGGTAAGGGACATCAGTTAGAAGAGTTGCCAGGATTTGTTGCGCTCTCAGATGACAGAATAATCGGAATTATAACGTATGAAGTGACCAGAAATATGTGCGAAATTGTATCGCTAGATAGCTTTGAAGAAAGAAAAGGAATAGGGACGAAACTTGTGGATTGTGTATTACAAGTTGCAGAAGAAGAACGGTGCAGACAGGTTTGGCTTATTACAACTAATGATAATATGAATGCGTTACGATTTTACCAAAAACGTAATTTTGTAATGACTAATTTATATGTGAATGCGGTAGAGGAGGCACGAAAAATAAAGAAAGAAATTCCACGTATTGGATATGATAATATCCCAATTTTACATGAAATTCAGTCGGAGTATCGTTTAGTGAAATGATGTAACAATTTTCAGAAATATGAGTTATTAATCTTGACGGATAGTTTAATTTAGGTTACCGTAAAATTGTAATCTATTACCATATTAAGGGGTGACGATGTGGCAACTATACGTGATGTTGCAAAATTGGCAGGTGTTTCAGTCGCAACCGTTTCACGAGTTATTAATGAAAAAGGATACGTTCATGAGGACACAGTAAAACAAGTAAAGGAAGCAATTGAAGAATTACGTTATAGGCCAAACAGTGCAGCGAAGCCACTATTTAAAGAGGATTCAACGATAATTGCATTACTTGTAGATAATTTATGTAACCAATCAAACATCACTTTGCTACATTGTATTGAGGAAATAGCATATAAAGAAGGTTATCAAATCATTATTTGTAATATAGAGAATAAAGATAGATACATACATATGCTGAAGCAAAATAACATTGCAGGTGTTATTTTGACAAGAGCAGTTTTTAAAAGTGTAGGAAAAATTCCATTTCCGTTTGTTGTGATCGATGAGCAACAATCACATGGAAATTATTATGAAAGTGGACAGAGAGCTGTTTCTTTATTAAAAGAGAAAGGGTGTCACTTTCTTGCATATTTCGGTGAGGGAGAAGAAAGTGAAGAAATGGAAGATCATATAGCAGGGTTTTTAGACGCTGTTTGGGATGAAGGAATCTCTTATCGAGAAGAATGTGTACAAGGGTATACAAATAAACAATTTATTACATTATTGCAAAACAATCCGTATGTAGATGGAATTGTAGCCTCAAGTGATCAGATTGCTATTGAGTTAATTCGGTCAGCGAGATTTCTAAATATACATATACCAGATAAATTAAAAATTGTTGGACCGAATGGGAGTATAGAGTGTGAATGGATAGGTTCATCACTACCGACAATTGAAAACTATGTCAGAGATAATGGAAAAGTAGCTTTTCAACAATTAAAAGGAAAAATAAAAAAGTAAAAGGTGCGTTTTATACGCACCTTTTTATAATGTAATTGCGGCAATAAAGCCAAATATAAGTAACGGTATATTGTAATGTAGAAAAGTGGGTACACATGTATCCCATATATGATGGTGCTGACCATCAGCATTTAAACCGGATGTTGGTCCAAGGGTACTATCCGATGCTGGAGATCCTGCGTCACCTAGTGCTCCGGCTGTACCGATAATTGCAATTGTGGCCATTGGACTAAATCCAAGCTGAATGCAAAGAGGTACAAAAATGGTTGTTAAGATAGGGATGGTTGAAAAGGATGAACCAATTCCCATCGTAACGAGAAGTCCAATAACGAGCATAAGAAATGCAGCGAGTGGTTTGTTATTTCCGATTATATGTGCACTCGTTTGCACCAGAGATTCAACATGTCCTGTTTTTCGAAGAACAGCGCCGAATCCAGCGGCAGCAATCATAACAAAGCCAATGAAGGACATCATACGCATTCCGCTTGTTAATATCGCATCTGCTTCTTTAAGTGGTAGACTGCCACTAACTGATAAGACGATAATACCTGCTAAAGCACCGAAAATCATTGATTCGGTTGTTAATTGAACAGTTAATGTAGCAATAATAGATAATAACCCGAAAGTAATGCTACGTTTTGTATAGGGAACGATTTCATTTTCGGTAGTATGAATTTGTTCTGTTTCATACGTACGAGGTTTTCGGTACGTAATGAATACCGCTACACATAATCCAATAATCATACCGATTGCTGGAATAGTCATTGCTTTTGGAATAAGTGCGACATCAAATGTAAGACCGCTTTGCGCAGCGTTGGTTTGCAATACGTCATGATAAATTTTTCCGAACCCTGCAGGGATCCACATATAAGGAGTAATCAATCCAAATGTAATAATACATGTGACAAGTCTGCGATCCACTTTCAGCTCAGTTAATACTTTTAAAAGTGCTGGAATTAAGATGGGGATGAAAGCAATGTGAACAGGAATCACATTTTGTGAGAAACAAGCCATCATTAAAATAATGAATAAAATAAGTACCTTAGAATAAACTTGTTTTTTCGTGTCTTGTTCATTGCCAATCCATTTTAATGCAGTTTGAATCATAGCATCTGGAAGTCCTGTTTTGGAAAGGGAAATAGCGAAACCACCAAGCATTGCATAACTTAAAGCGATTGGAGCACTGTTTCCAAGACCAGTTGTAAAAGTGTTAATCGTTTCTGAAATACCGAGTCCGCCGATAAGTCCGCCTGTTAAAGCTCCAACAATGATGGCGACAATGACCTGGACACGTAACAAACTAAGCAATAGCATAATTGCTACTGCGACGAGTACAGCGTTCATAATAAATGTAATCTCCCTAAATTTTTATTCTGTTAAGACAAGTACATATGAAACATTTTGCTATGTTTATACATACTTGCGACATATTATTATAAAATGTTTTCTATGAAATGTAAAAGAGCCTTTTGTGACTAATGCTGAAAAGCTAGCTCTTGTTTAATTGATTGCAAAGAATTGGCGAATAATTCTGGTTCTTCTAGATCAGGAGAATGTGCTGAGTTTGGGAACCAAATCATCTTTTTTATAGGCGCTTCAATAATATCGCAATATTCCTGAACGAGTGCATAAGGAGTTTGATAATCATAGCGACCAGAACAAAAATAAACTGGAATAGATAAACTTGAGATAGAAGAAAAGAAATCGATTGTCAGCATTTCTTCCCATAAAACGCCAGATTTTAAATTTCCTGCGAGAAACTTGAACCAATCTAATAGCGTGTACTCAGGAGAAAAGAAACCTTTTCGTATGAAAGAAAAGGAAGATCCATTTTGGATTGCGCCTCCGAATGTGCCAAGCCACTTTCTTTGAATAATGAGACGTCTCGTATCTAAAAATGGTGGCTTTCCTAATTTTAAAAGGGAAGCTAATGCTTTTTTATGATTATGTTTTTTTGCAGAACGAATTAAATGTTGATATAGCAATTCTTCATTTTGTTTCATATGTACAATTTGCCCAATACCGATGTAAGCCTCAATATACTTTGGATATTGATGTGCTATGTTAAGCCCAATAATACTTCCCCAAGAATGACCAGCGAGAAATAGTTTTTGTTTGTTGAACCTTTTAAGTACATATTGAATCACTTCTTTTGCATCGGAAACGAATTGTTCGATTGTGAAATTTGCTCCGAAATCTTTCAGTGAAAAGGATTTACCAGCCCCGCGCTGATCCCAATTAATAACAATAAATTGCTTCTCTAATTCTTTTTGAAAATGGCGAATAAATCCGATTTGTGCCATCCCAGGTCCGCCGTGACAGCATAATAAAATAGGTTGCTCTACGTTTTGTCCACGCATAAGGAGAGTTTGTTTTCGATTATTAATCATAACGCTTTCTATCGTAGCGATACTGTTAGGAATGAGTTGTTTGTTTTCATTATAGAACTGAGGGGTGTAGCTACGAAAAAGCATATTGAAAACCTCCTTTTGTGAAATCGTATGAATCGCACAGGCTATTCATTTTGCATATACTGTTAGAAAATCATTGTAACATACCATACTAGTGTCATTTCAACACGGGAGGAGGGAAATTGTGACGATTGGAGAAATTATAGATGGTTTAAATAGACGTGAACCCATCGCTATTATAGCAAAACGTCTTGAAATAAGCCCGTATACATTATCGAAGAAATTAAGATTGATTGGATACGAATATGATGGAGAGCAGAAGAAACGTATTTTTGTAGGAGATGGAGAAGAACCACGTCACTTACAACTCCAAGAAGCGACCGCCCTTCAATATGAGAAAACAGATTATCAATTGTTAATTTATGAGCAATTACAAAGCATTTATGAATTATTAAGAAAAAGAGAAGAAGTAATTGTACCAATTATGAGTAAAAGTACAGAGAAGAAGAGACGAACCTTTTCTATTAATACAGAAATATTATCACAATTGGACCTTATATCAGAATCGAAAGGAATTCAAAAATCTAAACTTGTAGAAGAGGCGTTGCACCAATTTTTACAGCAATATGAAGTTGACAAAACATCACATTTTGATAACTAAAGAAAAGGATACTATGTTCATTGGAAGAACGAGTATCCTTTTTATGATGTATATTACGTATAAAATAGAGGATCAGTATAAATCCTTTATGGCGTGAAAAATGAAATTTATTATTAGAGAAACACTTAATTTACTTTTTGAATTCTTCCATCAATAACTGGCTGAATTGGTTCTTTTAATTGTTTTACGTAATCGACTAACGCTTCAAAGTCGTTTGGACCAGTTTCTGCATTTTTACCATTTTTAAATGATACGAATCCGTCACCGCCAGAAGCTAAGAAGGCATTTGCAACTACGCTATACATTTTAGATGGAGATAATTCTTCTCCGTTTGTTAAACGTATATTTGTAACTTTTTCACCGTTTGGTTTATTTGCATCCCACGTATATTGAATACCTGAAATTTGAAGCATTCTTGTTGTTCCTTTTTGCCATTGCTGATTTAAAATATCGCGAATGTCTTGACCTGTTAAATCTACTTTAATTAATTGATTTCCAAAAGGTTGAATGCCGTATAACTCACCCCACGTAATATCACCAGCATCTAAGTCATTACGAATGCCACCAGGATTCATGAGGGCGATTTGAGTTTGCATCGTTTGACGCTGAGCATCGGCAACTAAATTTCCAAGAGTGGACTCACCAGCATCATTTTGTTTACGGTCGATAGGTGCTGTAGATTTTCCGACTACTTCATTTACAAGTGGTGCAATTTTTTCTTTATATTGATCTAGTTTTTTCTTTACTTGTTTATCAGGTTCTACACCTTCATGATACGTTGTAACAACTTCAGCTTTTTTCTTTACAATATCCTTTGTTTTACGATCAATTGTTACATCCACGTCTGAGAAAGCCGTTCCGTATGAATTTGCTTGGACAATTAGTTTATTATTTACTGTACCATTTACATACGTATGACTATGTCCACCGAAAATAACATCAACTTCTGGGTCTGTTTCATTTGCAATTCGAGTAAGATCGCCATTTGTTACCCCAGACTCATCGGTTGTTCCACCGACATGAGCAAGAACGACGATAGATTTAACGCCGAGACGTTTTAATTGTTGTGTTGATTTATTAATTGCTTCTACTTCATCAGTAATTTGTACATTGTTAAGCATCGTAGGCATAACGACATTTGGTGTATCAGTTGTAACAACCCCAATGAATCCTACAGGAACACCATCTACCATTTTTACAGTAAACGGTGGTAAAAATAAGCGGCCAGTTGATTTGTTGTAGAAGTTAGCAGCTACATAGGGGAAGTTAGCCCCTTTGAAATTCCCTGTTTTTTCATGATATCCACCGTAAATGAGGCGTTGCATTTCATCAATACCTTCATCAAATTCATGGTTTCCGATTGTACCGACATCAAATTTTAAGTCATTTAAAAATTCAATTGTCGGTTCATCTTGTAATAATGCTGAAACTGGTGGACTAGCTCCGACGATATCACCAGCATGTACGAGAAGTGTATTAGGGTTTTGTTTTTTACGTTCTTTTAAATAAGTAGCTAAGTAATCAGCGCCACCAGCTTCTTTATTATTGATTTTTTTAACAGTATCTAGTTGTCCATGGAAATCATTAATACCAAGCATTTGTACGTCTATGTAGCGGTTTTGTTCAGTTGGATTCTGAGATGGGGGAGCGGCAAATACGCTTGAAAAAGTAATGGTGCTTAAAACAGCAACGGCAGGAATAATTTTTTTCCACATAATATAATTCTCCTTTTTTTATAATCTGACATCATACGACATAATTTTAATAGATTCATAGGATTATAGCTACACAAAAATTTAGTCTTTTCGAAAAATTAACATATTTACAAAAAGTGAATAATAGAGTGAAGACCTTTTTTTATTGTCGATTTCATCGTGTATCTACTATAATGGAGAAAAAAGTAAAAGGTGAGTAGCATGAAGAAAAAGAAACAAAGACAAATACAAAGACAATCACAAGTGAATCAACCGAAGAAAGAAACACTTACATTAGGCGATCAATTAAATGATTCACTCATGCAACAATTAAAGAGTAAGAAGAAAGAGTTGCAAGTGAGGGAAGAGGAAAAAGAGGCAGCTGAACTGGAAAGAAAGCGCCAAGAACAAAAAGAACGTGAAAAGAATAAATCATTTGAAGAACTGCTAAGTGAAAGTAACCTTACTTGGAAAGACTTTAAATAATAAAAAATGATCAGTGGTATTTCACTGATCATTTTTTGACGAGCTTGTAAGAAAAGGGGAGTTAGAATGAGAAAAATTATCGTTGTTCCACATGAAAACCATTGGAGTGAAAAATTTCAAATGGAGGCTGAAAGATTAAAAACAGCGATGCCAGAAACGGTGAAAATTCATCATATTGGAAGTACGTCAGTGCCCGGACTGGCAGCTAAACCTATTATTGATATGATCATGGAAGTAGAAAATATCGAAAGAGTAGATGGGTGGAATGAACGATTTATAGAGCTTGGTTACATCGTAAAAGGGGAAAATGGTATTTCAAGACGCCGATATTTTATTCATGGAACTGAAGAAAAACGTTCGTATCATTTACACGTGTTTGAAAAAGGAAATCCAGAGATTGTAAGGCATTTAGCGTTTCGTGATTATATGATGGCTCATTGTGAAGAAGCAGAGGCATATGCAACCTTAAAGAGAGAATTAGCCGAAAAGTATACATATGATGGCACGTTATATACGGAAGGGAAAAATGAGTTTGTGCGCAATGTGGATGAAAAAGCGAAAGAATGGAGAGAAAATAACTTAAATGAATGAGTTCACGTTATTTTTTAGCTATATAAAAGTGTTATGTAAACTGTACGTATGTTTTGACTTTTGGGATGAATCTTGTTGAAATAAAGTTGTGGCTTATAAAAAATGTAACAATGAAAGGGAGACGACTGTGCATATTCCAACAACTACACTTCATAATGGCGTGAAAATGCCGATGATTGGTCTAGGCGTATATAAAGCGAAAGAAGGAGACGAAGTAAAGCAAGCAGTAAAAACAGCGTTAGAAGTTGGATACCGTTCGATTGATACAGCAACTGTATATGAAAATGAAAGCGGTGTCGGAGAGGCGATACGTGAATCAGGAATTCCAAGAGAAGATATATTTATAACAACAAAAGTATGGAACGACGATCAAGGATATGAGGAGACACTCGAGGCGTTTGAAAAGAGTTTGAAAAAATTACAAATGGACTATGTAGATTTATATTTAATACATTGGCCGGTAAGAGGGAAGTATGTTGATACGTACCGAGCTTTGGAGAAATTGTATGAAGAAGGTAAAGTGCGCGCGATTGGTGTTTCTAATTTTCATAAACATCATTTAGAACTATTATTACCAAATTGCAAAGTGAAGCCGATGGTAAACCAAGTGGAACTTCATCCGATGTTGACGCAATTTGAGTTGCGCAATTATTGTCAAGATGAGCAAATTCAAATGGAAGCATGGAGTCCGTTAATGAGGGGCGGAGAAGTATTCCAGCATCCAATCATTCAGGCTATTGCTAACAAATATGAAAAAACACCTGCACAAGTTATATTAAGGTGGGATATTCAAAGCGGAATTGTTACAATTCCTAAATCTGTTACACCATCTCGTATTGAAGAAAACTTTACTATTTTTGATTTTGCACTAACTGAAGAAGAGATACGTCAAATTAACACGTTGAATCGTGATTTACATGTAGGAACGAATCCTGATAAATATGATACGTTATAAAAAAGACTGTCTCCTAATACTGGAGACAGTCTTCTGTTTATCGGTAATTCGATATTTTTAACGATGCAAAGCATATGTGTCATATTTAACAATCTTTTGAAGTTGTATATATTCTTCTTTCGTTAAAGGTAACTGTTGGCTAGCTCGTATATTTTCCTGTAATTGTTGAAGCGAGCTTGCACCGGGTATAACAGCTGCAACAGTCTTACTATGTAAGCAATATTGAATAGCTGTTCCTGTTAAAGAGCGTTCTCCAATCGTTTCTTTTACACTCGCTAGAGTTGTATGTAATTCATCGTAAGAATAAGAGAGATAATCCTTTTCCTTTACTCTTTCTATTTTTTTTGCATTGTTGTCAGTTAAAATTCCTTTTGCAAGTGGTCCGCGGGCAATGACGCTAATTTGGTGTTCATTCAGAAGGGGGAACCATTCTTCTGGACGACGATTTAAAAGGCTATATTCCATTAGTACACTAACGATGTTTGAGCGTTTTGCATACTCACGAACGACATTTGGGCGTATAGAAGAAATACCGTAATGGCGAATAATACCTTCCTTTTTCAATTCTTCAAAAGCTTCAATTGTTTCATCTATTGGATCTTCAGTCGTTCCGCCATGAAGTTGGTAAAGATCAATATAATCAGTTTGAAGTCTACGTAAACTTTCCTTTACTTCAGTTTTTATGTAAGCTTTAGAAGGATCCCAAGACCAGCCATTTTTTTCTTCTGTCCAACGATTTCCAACTTTCGTTGTAAGAACAATTTGGTCTCTTCTTCCCTTCAAGGCTTTTCCAACAAATTCTTCATTTAATCCGTAATCATATAAATCTGCTGTATCAAAAAAATTAATTCCTAAATCGATTGCTTCATCGATAATACGCATAGCTTCTGTTTCAGATGTACCGAGAGACATACAGCCAAGGCCCATTTCTGTAACAAACAAATCTGAGTTTCCTAATTGACGTTTTTTCATAGGTCAACCTCCTTACCTTTATTGTACGAGAGGGAAAAGAGGTTGACAAACGTTTACTTTTCGTTTCGCATTAACTGCCCGTAAAAGCATGATTAATGTTTCACTTTATTTGCTGTAATCCACTCTTGTACAGTTGTATACTCTTTGCTATATTGCTTTAGCTTATGGCGAATTTGCCATGCTTTTCCGACTAAAGTGACGCGATTTGGTAAAATATAAACTTTCATTTCTATCACGCTCCTTTCAATGTGGTAAAATGTATGAGGAAAGAATAGGAAATAGAACAGGGAGATGAAGTAGTATGAGTAATCTTGCAGAGAGAACAGTAAAAACTGAGCCGATTTTTGATGGTAGAGTTATAAAAGTTCGTGTTGATGATGTAGTATTACCAAATGGAGCAATGAGTAAACGTGAAATTGTAAATCACCCTGGTGCAGTTGCTATTATTGCTATTACTGATGAGGGGAAAATTGTGCTTGTTGAGCAGTATCGTAAAGCGCTTGAAAAGGCGATTATAGAAATTCCAGCTGGTAAGTTAGAACCTGGTGAAAAACCTGAGGTAACAGCAGTTCGTGAATTAGAAGAGGAAACAGGATATGTATGTGAAAATATGGAGCTCATTACTTCTTTTTATACATCTCCAGGATTCGCAGATGAAATTTTATATGTATATAAAGCGACAGGTTTGACAAAAAAAGAAAATAAAGCTGAGTTAGATGAAGATGAGTTTGTGGAATTAATGGAAGTATCGTTAGAAGAAGCGATTACTCTTATGAAAGATCTTCGTATTCATGATGCGAAGACGATGTTTGCAGTACAATATTTACAACTACAAAAATAAACACTCGCCAAAGGCGAGTGTTTTTTAATTGATTTTTGCATATACACGTGCATCACGTAAGCTACCATCTGGTGCTAGGAAATCATTTTCCATTGTACCTTCTAGAATGAATTCTAGACGTTCTGCTAAGCTACATGCATTTATATTTGTTGCATCAGTACGAATTTCAATTCTTCTAGCGCCTAGTTTATCAAAGGCGAACTGAATTGCACCTTTAACAGCTTCGGTCATATAGCCTTGTTTTGTATAGGCACTATGTAGCCAGAAGTGAAGTGAAAACTTTGGAATATCCCAGTTTTCAGGCTTTAGTGTAATTGCTCCGATGAATGTACCAGATACTTTATCGTATAAGTGAAAATCAAGTGTTTCACGAAGTAAAAACTGTCCGTGAGCTTCGCGAACAATTTCTTCAGCACTCTCTTCTGTTTCAGCGTTAATTGGTATCCACGGTACTAAGTCTTCTAGAGAAGCTTGGATTGCTTCATATACTTCTGCACCATCACCTGGAAATGGTTTACGAACTTGCAAGCGTTCAGTTTGAAATAATGTTGGAAAATCTAATAATAATGGTTTCAAGAGAAATCCCTCCTATTCTCTACTTTTTAGTTTAGCAAAGTAGAGCGGAATTTCAATGTTAATTCGTCATACTTTTTTCTTTCTTTCATACATTTTTAATAAGAGTGTGAACGGAGGGAAGAAAAATGTGGCGAAAAAATTGGCAAGACCGTGTAATGTCTCACATACAGGAAAACTCTTCATTATATATATTTAACGCCGTTTTATTATTGATGGGAGTAATATTCGGAGCTATTCTGGTGAATAGTTTACAAATCAATCAAAAACAAGATTTATCATTTTACTTACAACGTTTTTTTGGACAAGTCTCTAAAGGAGAATTTGCCATTGCGGGCGAAATGTTTCGAGAAAGTTACTTTTCGCAATTAAAATACATCGGATTTATTTGGATTTTAGGGATTTCAATTATTGGATTACCACTTATTTTTATTTTATTATTTGTAAAAGGAGTTGTCGTTGGATTTACAGTTGGTTTTTTAGTAAGTCAGCATGGATGGAATGGACTATTATTAGCATTTGTATCTGTTTTGCCACAAAATTTAATTATCATTCCAGTCTTTCTCGTTATGACAACTATTGCTGCAAGTTTTTCTTTACGGATGATTAGGCATCAATTTATTAGAAAAATAACCGAGCCACTATTACCATTATTAATCCGTTATACATGCTTCTTTCTCGTAATTGGAGTGGTGTTAGCACTTGCTTCTAGTGTGGAGGCTTACGCATCACCAGTTTTAATGAAAGAAGTCGTTGAGGCTATTAATAAAAAATAAATACTTTTTGAGAATAATTATCAATTTGTTTTTATTGTTTTTTTCTTTTGACAGAAGCCCTTCTTCTGATATAATGGTGTAAGAGTGGCGAGGAGGGAGTAGTACCGAATGGAAGAAAGAATTGAACGAATTAAGAAGCAATTACATGCAGCGAGCTACAAATTAACACCGCAACGTGAAGCAACAGTTCGTGTGCTGCTAGAAAATGAAGAAGATCATTTAAGCGCAGAAGATGTTTACCTCCTTGTAAAAGAAAAGTCGCCAGAGATCGGATTAGCAACCGTCTATCGAACTTTAGAACTATTATCTGAGTTAAAAGTTGTCGATAAGATTAACTTCGGAGACGGTGTTTCACGCTATGACTTACGCCAAGAAGGTGCGCAGCGTTTCCACCATCATTTGATTTGTACACAATGTGGTGCTGTACAAGAAATACAAGAAGATTTACTTGGTGAAGTGGAAAGGAAAGTAGAACGAGACTGGAGCTTTAAGGTGAAAGATCATCGTTTAACATTCCATGGGATTTGTAAAAATTGTCAAGAAAATGAAACGGATGAAAAATAACCTTTTCCTATTTATCTAGGAAGAGGTTTTTTATTTGAATAAGGTATAAATTGGTGAAAGCTTGGCATATGTTGTAATAACTTATATTTTGGAGGAATTTACAATGCGCCGAGCTTTAAAATTAACTTTTGATGGAATAAAAGTATTTTTATTATTTACAAGTTGTACGATTTTGTTTTATTTCGCTATACTATGGATAAATGAAGAATATGAAAGCTATCATCGTTATGAAAAACCTAAAGAAGAGACTGTAGAAAAAGTATCAGGGAATGAAGAACCGGCAAAGGATGCTTTCGTAAATAGAATGATGTTTTTCTATGAAAATGGGGAGTAGTGTAGAGTGGAAGATCAATTAAAAGATTTTATTCATTATATGGTTGTCGAAAAAGGATTAGCAAAGAATACAGTAGTATCTTATGAACGGGATTTAAAAAGCTACGTAAAGTATTTGCAAAATGTGGAACAGACGAAAACTTTTCATGAAGTGACCCGTTTACACATTGTTAACTTTTTGCAGTATTTAAAAGAGAACGGAAAATCTTCGAAAACATTAGCGCGTCATATCGCATCAATTCGTTCGTTCCACCAATTTTTACTTCGTGAACGAGCGGTAGAACACGATCCATCCGTACATATTGAAACGCCACAAGGGGAACGGAAATTACCAAAAGTATTATCAGTTGATGAAGTAGAGGCGTTACTTCAAACACCAAAAATGACAAGTGCTTTTGGGATTCGTGATAAGGCGATGCTAGAGTTACTGTATGCGACAGGACTTCGTGTTTCAGAATTGATTGCACTCAATTTAGAAGATGTACATTTAACGATGGGATTTGTTCGTTGCATAGGGAAAGGGAATAAAGAAAGAATTATTCCACTAGGAAGTTTAGCAACGGAAGCGATTCAAAAGTATATTGAAAAAGGAAGAAGAGAATTAATGGGGAAAAAAGTAGTAGATGCACTCTTTTTAAACCATCATGGTAATCGTTTATCAAGACAAGGATTTTGGAAAATATTAAAACGATTAGCGAAAGAAGCAAATATTGAAAAAGAGCTTACACCTCATACGTTGCGTCACTCGTTTGCTACGCACTTATTAGAAAATGGAGCAGATTTACGTGCTGTACAAGAAATGCTTGGACATGCAGATATTTCAACGACTCAAATCTATACGCACGTTTCAAAAACTAGATTAAAAGATGTATATAAACAGTTTCATCCGAGAGCATAGTTACTATGCTCTTTTTTCATAGATTAAGAGGGGAAGACCGCTTCACAGAAACTTCACAAACATTTCGTATATTGTTTTCAGCAGAAGACTGGAATATTACAATGTATTTCCTCTATACTAAATAAAGTATAAAGGAGGAAATGATGATGAAAAAACTGATTATAACTTTATTTATCGCGATGCTAGCGTTGGCTGGCTGTAATACAAACAAAGAAGAACCGAAAAAAGAACAGAAACTTGAAGCTGTAAAAGTAGCAGTACAAACAAATCCGAAAGAAATTAAACCAGGTGAAAAAACAGAAGTACAAGCACTTGTTACACAAGGGAAAGAAAAAGTAACGGATGCCGATGATGTAAAGTTTGAAATTTGGAAAGATGGCGACGAAAAACACGAGATGTTAGATGGTAAGCATAAAGGAAAAGGTGTTTATGCAGTAGAGAAAACATTCGAAACGGATGGAGTATACCATATTATCGCTCACACAAATGCACGTGAAATGCACGTTATGCCAGAAGTAAAAGTTGCTGTAGGAAATGCGAAAGTAGAAGATGCAAAAAAAGAAAATAGTGATCACAGTGCAGGACATGGAGATCATAAAAGTGACACAATGATCCATCTTATGGCTGGAGACATAAAGGCAAATGCTGAATCTACAATGAAAGTTCATTTAAAGCAAAAAGAAGAAGCATTAACTGGTGCTGAAGTACAACTAGAGATTTGGAAAGATGGTGTTGAAAAACACGAATTTATTCCAGCGAAAGAAGGAAATAAAGGAGAGTATGAAACGAAACATACTTTCAAAGAGAACGGTGCTTACAAAGTGAAAGTACATGTAAGAAAAGGCGAATTGCATGAACATAAAGAAGAAACAATAGAAGTAAAATAAAAAGTAGCTCTTTAGAGCTACTTTTTATTTTTAATATGAAGAAATAAATCATAAAAAAATTAGCACTTCGTTGCAGAATGGATTACAATAGAAGTGTGAAGAAAATGAGAAATTCTACGAAAATGTATTAAAAAGAAAGCGTAAACATGTTATGATATCAGTATCAGATGTCTGACATCTGACTTAGAAAAAACTAGAAATGTTTTTGAATCGTTTCAAGTAAACGAAATAGGTTAGAAAATGATTTAAAGAAGTACTGTTTGACAATGAGAATTCTTTTTGATAACAGTTTCACTTTATAGCGTTTTGAACATACTACAAGAAGTAGAACTGAACTTATAGGAGGGCGCAGTTATGAATAAATATAAACGTATATTCCTAGTCGTAATGGACTCTGTGGGAATCGGTGAAGCACCAGATGCTGAGCAATTTGGTGATTTAGGATCTGACACAATTGGTCACATTGCTGAACATATGAATGGGTTACAAATGCCTAACATGGTGAAATTAGGTCTTGGTAACATTCGAGAAATGAAAGGTATCTCTAAAGTAGAGAAACCACTTGGATATTACACAAAAATGCAAGAGAAATCTACTGGTAAAGATACAATGACAGGTCACTGGGAAATCATGGGCCTTTACATTGATACACCATTCCAAGTGTTCCCGGAAGGATTCCCGAAAGAATTACTTGATGAATTAGAAGAAAAAACAGGCCGTAAAATTATCGGTAATAAGCCAGCTTCTGGAACTGAGATTCTTGATGAACTTGGTCAAGAGCAAATGGAAACAGGCTCTTTAATCGTTTATACTTCTGCTGATAGCGTATTGCAAATTGCAGCACACGAAGAAGTAGTGCCACTTGATGAGTTATATAAAATCTGTAAAATTGCACGTGAATTAACATTAGATGAGAAATACATGGTAGGTCGTGTTATTGCTCGTCCATTCGTTGGTGAACCTGGAAACTTTACACGTACACCAAACCGTCATGACTATGCATTAAAACCATTCGGCCGTACAGTAATGAATGAATTAAAAGATAGTGACTACGATGTAATTGCTATCGGTAAAATCTCTGATATTTATGATGGTGAAGGGGTAACTGAATCACTTCGTACGAAGTCTAACATGGATGGAATGGATAAGCTTGTAGATACATTAAATATGGACTTTACAGGTCTTAGCTTCTTAAACTTAGTTGACTTTGATGCATTATTCGGCCATCGCCGTGATCCACAAGGATACGGAGAAGCTCTGCAAGAATATGATGCACGTCTTCCAGAAGTATTCGCAAAACTAAAAGAAGATGATCTATTATTAATTACAGCAGACCACGGTAATGATCCAATTCACCCTGGTACTGACCATACACGTGAATATGTACCATTATTGGCATATAGCCCAAGCATGAAAGAAGGCGGACAAGAATTACCACTTCGTCAAACATTTGCTGATATTGGTGCAACAGTAGCAGAAAACTTCGGTGTGAAAATGCCAGAATACGGAACAAGCTTCTTAAACGAGCTAAAGAAATAGGGGGATAAACAAATGAATCGTGAACTTATTACAAAATCAGCTTCATACTTAAAAGAGAAATTTCAAGAGACACCACAAGTAGGACTAATCCTTGGATCAGGACTAGGTGTATTAGCAGACGAAATTGAGAACGCAGTAACAGTACCTTACAGTGAAATCCCTGAATTCCCAGTATCAACTGTAGAAGGCCATGCAGGTCAACTAGTATTTGGTACACTTCAAGGTGTAACAGTAGTAGCAATGCAAGGACGTTTCCACTTCTATGAAGGATACGACATGCAAAAAGTAACATTCCCAGTTCGTGTTATGAAAGAACTAGGTGTAGAAACAGTAGTTGTAACAAACGCAGCTGGTGGTGTAAATACATCATTTGAGCCAGGCGATCTTATGTTAATTTCAGACCACATTAACTTCATGGGTACGAATCCATTAATCGGACCGAATGATTCTGAAATGGGCGTACGTTTCCCTGATATGTCTACATCATATACAGTAGAACTTCGCGAAATGGCGAAACAAGTTGCAGCAGACTTAAATATTAAAGTACAAGAAGGTGTATACGTAGGAATGACAGGTCCTGTATATGAAACACCTGCTGAAATTCGTATGCTTCGTACACTTGGCGGAGATGCAGTTGGTATGTCAACAGTACCTGAAGTAATTGTAGCGCGTCATGCTGGTATGAAAGTGTTAGGTATTTCTTGTATTTCAAATATGGCAGCTGGTATTTTAGATCAACCACTTCACCACGATGAAGTAATTGAAACGACAGAACGTGTTAAAGCTAACTTCTTAGCATTAGTAAAAGCAATCGTAAAACAAATGAAGGGGTGACTTCACAATGAGAATGGTGGACCTAATTGCAAAAAAACGTGACGGACATGCATTAACGACAGAAGAAATTAACTTTATTGTTGAAGGATATACGAATGGTGATATTCCTGATTATCAAGTAAGTTCACTTGCAATGGCAATTTTCTTCCAAGATATGAACGATCAAGAGCGTGCCGATTTAACGATGGCAATGGTAAATAGCGGTGATACAATCGACTTATCAGCTATTGAAGGTGTAAAAGTAGATAAGCATTCAACAGGTGGTGTTGGTGATACAACGACACTTGTATTAGGTCCATTAGTAGCCGCTTTAGATGTACCAGTAGCGAAAATGTCTGGACGCGGTTTAGGGCATACTGGTGGTACAATTGATAAATTAGAAGCAGTTCCAGGATTCCATGTGGAAATTGAAAACGATGAATTCATGCGTCTTGTAAATGAAAACAAAATCGCTGTTATCGGTCAAAGTGGTAACTTAACACCTGCTGATAAAAAGCTATATGCACTTCGTGATGTGACAGCAACAGTAAACTCAATTCCGCTTATTGCAAGTTCGATTATGAGTAAAAAAATTGCTGCTGGTGCAGATGCAATTGTTCTTGATGTAAAAACTGGAGCAGGTGCATTTATGAAAACGGATGAAGATGCAAAACGTTTAGCAGAAGCAATGGTACGCATCGGTAATAACGTTGGTCGTAACACGATGGCAGTTATTTCTGATATGAGTCAACCACTCGGTGAAGCTATCGGTAACGCATTAGAAGTTCAAGAAGCAATTGATACATTACAAGGTAAAGGGCCGAAAGATTTAGAAGAGCTATGTTTAACACTTGGAAGTCAAATGGTGTACCTTGCTGGACAAGCTTCATCTTTAGAAGATGCACGTGAAAAGCTAATTGAAGTAATGAACAACGGAAAAGCGCTAGAATCATTTAAAACGTTCTTATCAGCGCAAGGCGGCGACGCATCTGTTGTTGATGACCCTTCTAAATTGCCACAAGCACAATTTAAAATTGAAGTGGAAGCGAAAGAAGACGGATATGTATCAGAAATCGTTGCAGACGAAATCGGAACAGCAGCAATGCTTTTAGGAGCAGGACGTGCAACGAAAGAGTCTGAAATTGATTTAGCAGTTGGTCTAATGCTGCGCAAAAAAGTAGGCGATAGCGTGAAGCAAGGTGAATCTCTCGTTACAATTTACGCAAACCGCGAAAATGTTGAAGATGTAAAAGCGAAAATTTATGAGAACATGAAGATCTCTAAAGAACACGTAGATGCACCAACTTTAGTACACGGTATCGTAACGAAGTAATAAAAAAAAGCTGAGGAGATTTCTCCTTGGCTTTTTTTACTATTTTTTGTTTATAATAATAATGGGTGAAATTATGATTAGAATTTGTGCAGTAACAAAAACAGATGAAGTATTATATGATGTTTCTCTAGAAGAAACAAAGAAAGACCATATTGTATGGTATTGGCTAGATTTATATAAGCCAACGAAAGAAGAGTATACATATATTCTGCAAGACCATTTTAAGTTCCATCCCCTTGCAATTGAAGACTGTATAGAATATGTACAGAGGCCAAAAGTTGATTTTTATGATGGATATAACTTTTTAGTACTTCATGCATTTGGGGAAGATGGACTAGAACCGCACGAAATCGATTTATTTATTAGTGATCGTTATATTGTTTCTTTCCACTTTTCTCATAACAATGCAATCGAAAGAGTATGGAAAACACTTGGAGAAAAGAAGCGTATTAAAAATAGTCCTTTACACGTAGCTCATACAATTATCGACCAAATTGTAGATGACTATTTTGCGCCTGTATATTACATTGAGGATCATTTAAATGCAATTGATGATAATTTAACGGGGGAGACAGCAGGAAGTGTATTAGAAGAGGTATTTGATATACGTACAGATTTATCAAAGCTAAGGCGTACAATTATTCCGATGCGTGATTTATTATATCGTATTTTAAATTCGACTCGTTTTTACGGTATAAGCGATCATGAAATTTACTTTAAAGATATACATGATCATTTGCTTAAACTAACAGAAATGATTGAGGCAAGCCGAGAGTTAACAGCAGATATTCGGGATAGTTATTTTTCATTAAACTCACATCATATGAATAACATTATGAAAACATTAACTGTATTCTCGACTATTTTCATGCCATTAACATTTATTGCGGGAGTATATGGAATGAACTTTACGCATATGCCAGAGCTTGGTGGACAATATAGTTATTTTATTTGTCTACTTATTATGGCACTAATTGGCGGCGGAATGATGGCCTGGTTTTATAAAAAAGGATGGTTTAAGTAAAAAAACACCGAGGATTTCCTCGGTGTTTTTTTTAACCAATAGCATGTAATACAAACATAGCTAAGAATAAGCATGTAATGATATACATAGATGGTGCGACTTCTTTACGCTTTCCAAGAGCAACTTTTAAGATAGGGTAAGCAATAAATCCGAACGCAATGCCATCAGCGATACTATATGTGAGCGGGATCATAACGATAATTAAGAATGCTGGAAATCCTTCTGAAAAGTCATTCAGAGGAATTTGTTGAATGCTTGTAATCATCAGACCGCCAATAATAATTAAGATTGGTGCAATGGCACTATCAGGAATTAATTTGACAAATGGAAGAGCAAACAGTGATGCAAAGAATAGCAACCCAGTAACGATAGACGTCAGACCTGTCTTACCACCTGCAGTAATACCTGCGGCACTTTCTACTGTTGAAACGGTAGGACTTGTGCCAAATAGACCACATGTCATTGCTGAAATTGCATTGGCTTGGTAAGCACGTGGGAATTTACGATCATCTTCTAATAAACCGTGCAGAAGTCCCATGTTCTCAAAGATAAGCACCATGCTTAAAGAGAATGTTGCAATCCAAAATGGTAAGGAAGAAAGTTTCCCAAATGACATAGCTCCAAACACATCACCGTAATTAGCGAATGAGAATGAACTACTTCCCACTTGACTCGTATCCACAAGACCAAATAGCCAGGCGATACCAGTTCCTATTGCAATCGTCCATAAAAAGTTTCCACGTACGTTACGAATAAATAATACAAGTGCAATGATAAGAGTAAGTAATGTCGCAAGAACGACAGGATTACTTAATTTCCCCATTGCCACAGCAGTATTTGGGTTCGAAACGACTAAACCACCTTTTTGCAATCCGATAAACGCTAAAAATAATCCGATGCCGACAGTAATCGCTTCCTTTAATGACTTTGGAATTGATACTGATAGCACGCGAGCGATTGGTGTAAAAGCGGCAATTGCAAAAATAATACCAGAGATAAAGACAGCAGCCAATGCTTCTTGCCAAGTTAGTCCAAGCGTATGCACAGCTGTGTACGTGAAGAATGCATTTACACCCATACCCGGGACAAGAATAGCAGGTGCATTTGCCCAAAATGCCATGAGTAGACATCCGACAAATGAACTAAAAACAGTTGCTAAAATTCCAGCTTCAAGAGGAATGCCAGCATCTGATAAGATTGACGCATTTACAATCATAATATATACGATTGTGAAAAATGACGTAACTCCAGCTAATACTTCTTGTTTTGGTGATGTTTCGTGTAAACCTAATTTAAATGTTCTTTCAAGTATTCCTTTCATGTTAAACCTTCTTTTTCATATCCCTCTCCCACCCGTGATATCTCTTATGTAAGAGCTCACCGTTCTTTATTATATCAGAACATCATGTTTTTACAACAAGTAAAATGATAACGTTTACTTGTAAAGAGAATTCGTTATAAATACGTAAAAATAGCCCGTATGGATGAAATGATTTCTAATTCACCCGATTGAATGGGAGGGGCTGCTTGCGCATGTAAAGTAGCATAAGACGTAACCTCCCGTGGTAATTGGGCAGATTCTTCAACGAATGAGAGGGGAACAGGATTAATATTTAAATTATATGTACTCGCAATAGCACGAGCTTTTTCTACTGCTTGGTGCAGAGCTTGAATGAGAGCTTGCTCATAATATTTATTTGGATGAGATACTCGGAAACGTAAACCTTTTGCTACATTTGCGCCATTTGAAACGGCTATATCATATACTTCCCCAGCTTTTTGTACATTTAAAACGGTAATTTCATACAAATGCTCCACGCGGTATCCTTGTAGCAATGCTTTATCATTTACATATTCGTATTGAGGAGTAATTGTATAAGAAATCGTTTCTATATCTTTATCGGCAATACCAAGCTGTTTAAGTGCATCCAGCAATTGTTTGGATTGCACTGCATTTTCTTCTTGAGCCTGTTTTACATTTTTATCATCTGTTCGAATGCCAAGCGTTAATATAACAACATTCGGTTTTGCTTTGACAACGCCTTCGCCTTGTACAGTAATAGTAGCTTCTTTACCAGTATTAGCTGTGCGTACGTTGTGTAAATAAGGATTCATTCCACCCTGCATTTTCCATCACCATCCTTTTTATATGTATATGTGTGAACAAAAAAGAAATTTATATGAAAAAAGTTACATAAATGAGAATGTTGAGGAAAGAAAGCATGTACAACATAGGTATTTATAGATTATAATATGTGTAAATATGATAAAAAAGGGACGAGGCTATTGAACGAAAAAAGAGAAACACTGATTTTAGATTTATCTGCATCATTTCGAAAAATGATACGTTTATTACAAAATGATATTAATACACGTTTTGCAGAACATATGCCATATAATGAATTTTCTGTATTACGTGCGTTATTTTTAAAGAGTCCACAGATGGCTTCGCAAATTGCGAGTGAAGTAAACGTAACCTCCAGTCATATTACAGCTGTTACAGATCGTCTCGTACGAAAAGGATTAGTAGAAAGAAAACGTTCTAATTCAGATCGTCGAATCGTGTATTTAGAAATTACAGAGCACGGAAGAGAAGTAACTGAAAAACTTGAAGCTGTGCGTAAAGAATATTATAAAGAGAGATTTAAAGGTTGGAGCGACCAAGAAATAGAAATGGTCTTAGAACTATTTGGCCGCGTATTATAATAAATGAGGATAGGAAGCGAAAGCATTCCTATCCTTTTTCTTTTGAATAAAAATATTTTGAAACTCCGATACTTTAATTAAAAGATCGGAGGAAAGATTATGAAATATATTGCTGCACTTACCATTTTATTTGGTGGTTTTTTCTATTTTCAAACATTTACGTACGCAGATACGCCTATCCAAGTGGTACGAAAAGAAGTGAAGTACATTGAAACCGATAATACAGTCTTATATTCGAAATTATGGGTTCGTTCTATGCAAAACGCAGTATTATTCCACCATAGCGATAATATTCGTAATCAGGACACATTACGTAATGTAACAAGTTCATCGCTTGTTAAAGCGAAACAACTATCTTTTCAGAAAGCAGCACTCTATATACCGAGACTATCGCAATACGTATCAAAAATAGGAAAAGAAAATATTCAAGTGTACTACATTGCGATTCACTATAATGTGAAAAAAGAAAATGCATATCAATTAGATGGCATGAACTATTTTCTACAAGTATTTGTGAAAGAGCGTGGGGAATGGAAAATTGCTGAAAGTGTAGTTGCACCGACAGAGCAAATTGTGCAAAATGGTGATGGATTTGGGATGAAAGAAGAGATGGTGTATGGGGATAGGAGAGAGAATGTGAAATAACCTCCTTTAAAAGGAGGTTATTTCACACGCCAAGAAAATTTGAATTTTAATAAGCGAGATAATAGTAGGTAGACTATCGTACTGGTCCCTATAAAACCAATATAATAATTTACGATAGAATGACTTCCGCCCGCTGCCATTCCTCCAAACATTCCAATAAAGGTTACACAACATATCATACATAGTGTTTTAAGCTTCGGATATAATAGAAAGTTTCCGTTTTGTTCATTAGGTGATCTTGTATATAAGTACATTCCTAAAGGTAATAGAATAAGTATATTTACGATTGGACCGATAAGTTTTGTTGCTGAAGGAATATACGTAAAATTAGGTTCATCATGACGTACGCCTTGTTGATCAGTATAAGCACGTTGAGGATCGTAATTAAAATTAATATTGAATCCGCGAACTGGCGCTAAAATACTCACTTTTTCTATTACTGAACCGTAACGATCTACATTTTCCTCCGTATAGACGGGATGATTGGAAATAAGTCCAACCGTATGAATAGAAATAGCCCCGGCAATTAGAGTCGGCAAAATAAAAGGGAATCCAAGTATAGCAACACTGAAAAATCCTTGTGAAATCATATTACCAGCAATTGTTCCTATGCATAATGCAAGTGTATATATAGCAATTAAGATAATAACCATGTATAAGAAGTAAGTATGAAATGGTGAAAATATTTGATACTTATTATGAAAGGTTGTCTTTTTCATAATAGCAAAAAGTCCCCAATTTAGTATAACGATAGCTACAATATTACACACACCAAAAAGCCATTTCGTTATGAAGAGATGTGTTCGTTTAAATGGCATAGACCATAAAATGTCACTTGATTGATTTTGACGTTCCCATCCAATAAGAATACAGGCTAATATAATAAGGAGTCCTCCTTGAACCATAATAGCATCGGGAAGTGAAAGTTGATAATTATATCGGTATATATATTTCCATTCATTATGTTCATGAAAATATTTTAATTGCTCGGCAGCTGCTAAATAGTATTTATATGATAGTACATAAAAACTTACTAACCAAAATAGCCAAACAATATATTTACTTTGTTTGTAGGTATGCACCCATAATGCTTTTTGAAACATAGGATCTCTCCTTTAAAAAACTTTATAGTTTGTAAGACGTGATAATATAAAATAAGTGACGATTCCAAATAAAAAGAATCCAACATAGTAACTAAATAATAAATCAAAACGTTTTAACATTTGCCCACCTATTAATGCAAAATAAAAGGTAGTACCCCACATCCAGAGTGAGTTGTATTTTGGAAAAAGGAAAATTTTCTTATTATGTTCATTAGGTGATCGTGCATAAAGAAACATACCAATTAGTAAGCTGGAAATAGTATAGAAGATAGGAACAAGTATTACTTTTGCAGAGTAGTAACTATGAAAAGTGGGTCCCCTTTGTATTACTTTTCCATGATCTTCATCTGATTGGACAGTAGGGTGGTAATTATAACTAATTGAAAAGTCTAATATAGCGCTTGAAATGTTGGTCTTTTTATTGAATTTATAAATGTTTTCGAAATTCGTATAACTTTTATTCCCCTGTATTGCCTCAGCGTGAGCTGTAAAGAAAAGGAGTAAGAGTGAAAAGATTCCCATTCCCATTATGCAAAAAGTAATGCTGAAGATGCTTTGTGAAATAATACTGCCAGTAAATGTACCTATACATAAAGAGACAGTATAGATAGCGATATATGTGAAAATTGCGTACAGGAAATATCGGTGAAATGGTTCGAAAGATTGATATTCAAAGTGAATCGTAGATTTATAAATAAAATACATAAGACCCCAATTGATTAGAAATGATAGTACAATGAAAAATCCACCGAAAACCCATTTCGATAAGAACATATCACGTCTTTTAAATGGAAATGTCATAAGTGAATCTCCATTTTGATTACTTCGCTCCCAGCCAATTAATATACAGGATAGGATAATTGTAATAATACCTAACCAAAAGCTATTAGAAGAATAAAAAGAATAATGATAGTAGAACTTTTCTTCACCTATTTTTTCTGGATGGAGAAAGAGAGACTGTTGAGTTTCTGCTTCTTGATAGTATTCGAAAGATAAAAAATAAAGTGAACTGAAGAGAAAAAGTAACGCAGCATATTTCCCACGCTTCCAATTCCACATCCACAACGCTTTATGAAACATACCCATCCTCCTCCAGTGTCGTAACGAAGACATCTTCAAGTGACATTGTTAATTCTTCAATAAGTATAGGTTGCTCTTTGTAAAACTTCTCCAGTGTTGTAGCCACATTTCCTTCAATTAAGATTGTATATACTTTTCCTGTTTGATTTAATATTTTAATATTGCTTAAGTTTTCTAGCTTTTGAGGTAATGAACGTTCGTAAGCTACTTGTATTTTTGCAAATCGTGATTTTGCATCGTCTAGTGATGTAATAGACGAGATAGTATGGCCTTTTAATATAATAATTGTATCTGCAATTTGTTCTACTTCATCTAAATGGTGAGTGGAGATGAAAATGGTAATCTCTTTTTCTGCAACTTCTCCAACGAGAAACTGTAAAATTTTCCTTTTCACGATAGGATCAAGTCCATTTGTCGGTTCATCTAAAATGATATATTCTGCCTTTGTAGAAACGGCTAAAATGATGGCGAGCAGTGCTTTCATTCCTTTTGAATAACTACGAATTCGTTTATTTGGTAAGTTAAAACGTTCTAACAGTTCATAGAAATGTGTTTCATCAAATGCGGTATAAACTTCTTTATAAAACTTTACGATTTCTTTTATCGTATAGCCGTTCAGTATATTAGTAGAATCAGGAACATATACAATTTTTTGCTTTATTTCAGGAAACTGATGAATGTTTGTATCTTCATATGTAACAGTTCCCTCGTCTGGGTCTAAAATACCGACCATCGTTCGCAATAAAGTTGTTTTCCCCGCACCGTTTCTTCCGAGTAATCCGATGATACTCCCTCTTTGCAATGTGAAAGAAACATCGTCTAAAATTGTTTGATTATCAATTGTTTTCTTCAAGTTTGTCACTTTCAACATCCGTATTCCCTCCAATCTCTTTATAGTATGAATCTATCCAATCATGAATTTTATCTTTCGTAATACCAAGATAAGAGGCTTCTAATAGTAATTGATGAAATTGCTTTTCAACCATAGCGATTTTCCTTTCGTCTAATGTTGGGGTAATCGATTGGGATACAAATGTTCCTTTTCCTCGTAACGTTTCAATAATTCCTTGTCGCTCTAACTCTTGATACGCTTTACTCACTGTATTTGGATTTATAACGAGTAAAGAAGCGAGTTCGCGTACAGAAGGAAGTTTATCACTTGGAGCCAACATGTTTTTCAATACGAGTTCTTTTATATTTTGAACAATTTGTTCCCATATCGGAGTGTTGCTTCTTGGGTCAAGTTGAATATGCAAGAGCAATGTCTCCTTCCTCATATGTATTAAGTGTACTACTGTGTGTAATACAATTAATACAATATAGGGGACGAATGTATTTGTCAACTGAAAATGTTAGAAAAATTTGGTATTAAAAAAGGGTAAATTGGAAAAAATAGGTCTGATATAGAATGGAGGGTTAGTCATGAAGCGAGTTTTTGGAATACTTGTTTGTTTCATGTTATTGCTTTCTGGAACTTCAGTGAGTTTCGCACAATCTGAGAAAACGAAGCAGGAGAAAACAGAAGAAACAACACCGAAGTTAGCGGAACAAGCGTCGTCAGCAATCGTAATTGAGCAAGATACAGGTAAAGTTTTATTTGATAAAAACCCAAATGAAAAATTACCACCTGCTAGTATGACAAAGATTATGACAATGCTTTTAATTATGGAACAAGTTGAAAAAGGAAAACTAAAACTGACCGATAAAGTTAGAGCGAGCGAACATGCAGCTTCAATGGGTGGATCGCAAATCTTTTTAGAACCTGGGGAAGAGATGACTGTAAACGAGATGTTAAAGGGTATTGCAATTGCATCTGGAAATGACGCATCTGTTGCAGTAGCCGAGCATATCGCAGGTTCAGAAGAAGGATTTGTAAATATGATGAACAAAAAGGCGAAAGATCTAGGGCTGAAAAATACACATTTTCAAAACCCAACAGGTCTTCCGGCCAAAGACCATTATTCGACAGCAAATGATATGGCTATAATGGCGAGAGAATTGATGAAGTATCCACTTATTCGTAAATACACAGGTAAGTACGAAGATTATTTACGTGAAGATACGGATAAAAAGTTTTGGCTCGTTAATACGAATAAGCTAGTACGTTTTTATCCTGGCGTAGATGGAGTAAAAACAGGTTTTACGACAGAAGCGAAATATTGTTTAACAGCATCGGCTGAAAAAAATGGCATGCGTGTCATTTCAGTTGTCATGGGAGCACCAACATCAAAAGAACGGAACAACCAAGTGACGAAGCTTCTTGACTACGCATTTGGTCAATATATGACAAAGAAATTGTATACGCGCGGCGAAAAAATTAAGACAGTTCAAGTAGGGAAAGGGAAAAAAGAAAAAGTAGATTTAGTTGCATCAGATAATGTTTCTCTTCTTATGAAGAAGGGCGAGAATATGGACAAGGTAAAACAAGAAGTAATTGCTGAAAAGAAAGTAAAAGCACCGATTAAAAAAGGTGACGCGCTTGGTACACTTGTTATTAAAAAAGATAAAGATGTTTTATTAAAACAAACAATTGTAGCAAAAGAAGATGTTGCTGCAGCGAGCTGGTGGGAGTTATTTAAAAGAAGTTTTGGGATGTTTTCAACATCAAAATAGCGGCAAATATTTTGCCGCTTTTCTATTCGTATGTAAGTGAATAATGCTGAAAGGTTTCACTTTATGACGAAATAGTTCTTCTTTTGTCAGCAGGAAGGATTCTTATTTTGTATCACGAAAATCTTTATGTATGTGAATAAGTAAAGTTTGAGCATAAGGAGGAAATCGTGTGAGTCTTTCCATGCAATTAGAAGTAAAACGTGACGTCCTATGTGTGAGACTAGAGGGTGAATTAGATCATCATACGGCTGAAGAGTTGCGAACGAAAGTAACAGATATGATTGAGACACATGGTGTTCATCATATTGTTTTGAGCCTAGAGAACTTATCTTTTATGGATAGTTCTGGTCTAGGTGTTATATTAGGCCGATATAAACACGTAAAGGGATTAGGTGGAGAAATGGTTGTTTGTGCAATTTCACCGCCTGTTAAGCGTTTATTTGAAATGTCGGGCTTATTCAAAATCGTTCGCTTAGAAGAAAGTGAAGCGCACGCGCTCGCGACGTTGGGGGTGGCATAGATGAGAAATGAAATGAACCTTCAATTTTCAGCATTAAGTCAAAATGAATCGTTCGCTCGCGTTACAGTAGCGGCTTTCATTGCACAACTAGATCCAACGATGGAAGAATTAACGGAGATTAAAACAGTTGTGTCGGAAGCGGTTACAAATGCAATTATTCATGGATACGAAGGAAATGCAGAAGGTATTGTTTATATTTCTGTAATTTTGGAAGAAGCAATGGTGAAACTCACGATTCGAGATGAAGGGATTGGAATCTTTAACTTAGATGAAGCGAGACAACCCCTTTTTACAACTAAACCTGAATTAGAGCGTTCCGGAATGGGATTTACTATCATGGAAAATTTTATGGATGAAGTAGAAGTTATTTCAAACGAATCTTTCGGGACAACAATCCATTTGACAAAATACTTATCAAATAGTAACGCTCTATGCAATTAAGGAGAATAGCCTATGGACATAGAGGTCAAAAATGAGAAGAAGAAACCTCAGTTAAAGGACCACGAGCTAAAAGCGTTAATTCAAAAAAGTCAAGATGGAGATCAACAAGCGAGAGATACAATCGTTCAAAGTAATATGCGCCTCGTTTGGTCGGTTGTACAGCGGTTTCTTAATCGAGGATACGAACCAGACGACCTATTTCAAATTGGATGTATTGGGCTCTTGAAATCGGTAGATAAATTTGATTTATCTTTCGACGTGAAATTTTCAACATATGCAGTTCCAATGATTATTGGTGAAATACAACGTTTCTTACGTGATGATGGATCAGTGAAAGTTAGTAGGTCTTTAAAAGAAACAGGAAACAAAATTCGAAAGATGAGAGATGAGCTTTCGAAAGAATTCGGAAGGGCTCCAACGATTAATGAAGTGGCAGAGGCACTAGAACTAACGCCAGAGGAAGTTGTTCTAGCACAAGAAGCGAGCCGGGCCCCTTCGTCTATACATGAAACTGTATATGAAAACGATGGAGATCCAATCACTATTTTAGATCAAATTGCAGATCAATCTGAAACGAAATGGTTCGATAAAATTGCTTTAAAAGAAGCGATTAGAGAACTAGATGAACGAGAGCGCTTAATTGTATACTTGCGTTACTATAAAGATCAAACACAGTCAGAAGTAGCAGAGCGCATAGGCATTTCGCAAGTACAAGTTTCAAGACTTGAAAAGAAAATATTAAAACAGATGAAAGATCGAATAGACGAATAATTGTCTATTCGATTTTTTTATGCCGTTAATAGGAGAGAGATGTTAATTTTCGCAAAAATTAACAGAATTTATTTGTAATTTAGTCAATTTAAAATATAATCCAAGTATGAACTTGTCATAAAGGGGGAAGGAAACATGGAAACGAGGCAACAATGGGGAACGAGAGCTGGATTTATTTTTGCAGCGGTCGGATCTGCCGTTGGATTAGGAAACATATGGCGTTTTCCTTATACAGCGTATGAAAATGGAGGAGGAGCATTCTTTTTACCGTACTTATTTGCATTATTAACGACTGGTATTTCATTGTTAGCGTTTGAGTTTGCCCTTGGTCATCGTCATCGTGGTTCAGCACCACTTACATTTTTCCGTATTAGCCCGCGTGCCGAATTTATTGGATGGTGGCAAATGTGCGTAACATTTATCGTTTCAACATATTATGCAGTGATTATTGCTTGGTCTATATCGTATACATACTTTGCAATTACTGGAGCATGGGGAAAAGACACGCAATCATTTTTATTTAAAGAGTACTTACATGTTGCAGATAAGCCAGGGCAATTTGGAGGACTTGTACCGGAAGTATTAATTCCATTAGCTCTCGTTTGGATTATTGTACTTGGCGTTGCATTTAAAGGAGTTAAAAAAGGAATAGAAGTTGTTAACCGTATATTTATTCCTTTATTAGTTGTTATGTTCCTTATTATCGTCGTTCGTGCAGTGACGATGGAAGGTGCTATGCAAGGACTAGATGCATTCTTTAAACCAGATTGGAGTCGTATTTTTGATGGGAAAGTATGGCTTGCTGCTTATGGTCAAATATTCTTTAGTTTATCTTTAGCATTTGGAATTATGATTACGTATTCTAGTTATTTACCGAAAAACTCGGATACAACAAATAATGCCTTTATTACTGGATTTGCAAACTCAGGATTTGAATTATTAGCAGGTATTGGGGTCTTTGCAGCTCTTGGATTTATGGCGAATAATATGGGAGTACCGGTTGATAAAGTAGCAAGTGCTGGCGTTGGGCTTGCGTTCGTAGTATTTCCGCAAATTATTAATGAATTGCCGATGTCACCGTTGTTTGGTGTATTATTTTTCTTATCGTTAACGGTTGCTGGAATCACATCACTTATTTCACTCGCGGAAGTATGTTTTGCCGCTGTATCTGAAAAATTCAGTTTAAGTCGGGAAAAAACCATTGGAATTATGGGAACCCTTCTCGTGTTAGTTTCTCTTGTATTTGCAACACGTGGTGGGCTTATGTTCTTAGATGTTGTCGACTATTTCGCTAATAATTTCGGATTAATTACAATTGCACTTGCGGAAGTAGTGACGATAGGGCTCATTTTACGTCGTTTACCAGTTTATCAAAATCATGCAAACTTTGTATCTGATATTAAATTAGGAACGTTTTGGAGAGTGAGTTTACTCGTTATTACTCCGCTTATGTTAGGGTATATGCTAATTGATGGTACAATCCAAAATATTAAAAAGAATTATGGAGATTATCCGACTGAGTTTGTTATAACGTATGGTTGGTCGATAGCAGCAGCCTTCCTTATCGTTGCGCTAATTATTAGTCTAAAGAAATGGAATGCACAAATACATTCGGATTCTGCCAAGCTTGAAAAAGAATGGAAAGATCGAGGTGTTTCATAATGAGTGGATCAGCAATTATGATGATGGTTATTGGAATAGTAGTCATTTGGGGAGGGCTTGCATTAAGTATTGCAAACTTATTTAAGAAAAAGGCATAAGTAAAAAACATCTGTACCGAAATGGTGCAGATGTTTTTTTATGAAAAAATTGTATTAGAAAAAAATTCAATAACCATACTACAACTACGAGGAAGAGTGAAGGGGTGAATGAAAGTTGGAACAAACGATTTATATTAAAATGCGCAATCGTTTAAAAGTTTCTCCTACTTATGAAGTAAAGCTGGGCGATGTTGCTCAACTTGCCGGAGATTCTTCCGTAGTTGAGTTGTTACAAAATGAGATAGTTTACAAAATAACAGCGCATGATAAGACGCATGTTGTAATTGATGTTATGAAAGTAATTGAGATTATTCAACAGAAAGCATCTCATCTACAAATTAATTTACTCGGTTCTGGACAAACTCTTGTTGAAATTATATACGAAAAAAAGAAGACACACCCAATTTTTTTCGGGCTTGTATGGCTGTTACTTTTCATTGGAGCGGCCCTTGCGATCATTTATTTCCATGAAGATGTAAGTATGCAACAAGTACATCAACGGTTATATTACATGATTACTGGAGAATTTAATGCGCAACCACTTTTATTTCAAATTCCTTATTCTTTAGGTCTTGGCTTAGGGATGGTTTTATTCTTTAATCATGTATTTCAAAAGCGAATTAATGAAGAGCCGAGTCCGCTAGAAGTTGAGATGTTTCAATACCAACAGTCACTTGATCAGTATGTAATCGTTAATGAAAACAAGGATAATATGAAACAACTTACCGATGATTGAGTCTGGATTTGTTATTTTAATTGGTTTAGCTGGAGGGATTGCGGTAGGTAGCGGATATGTCGCATTTTTAGCTGTACTTGGTATAATCCCCCGTTTAGCCCAATTAACGAGAAGTGGAAAGCATATTCAATATTTTGAGTGGGCAGTCATTGCAGGTACTTTAACAGGGGCTTGGTGCAGTTTGAAAAACATTACATTTCAAACGTCGCAATATTGGCTCGTTATATTAGGGATATTTTGTGGCACGTTCATTGGAATGCTTGCTGCGGCATTAACAGAGGTGTTAAATGTTCTGCCTATTTTAGCGAAACGAGTAGGGGTAGAGGGGAAGATTATTGTTTTGCTCGTTGCTCTTGTACTTGGGAAAGTAATAGGATCGTTGTTTCACTGGATTTATTTCGTAAAGTAGGAGGCAGTATATAAATGACAAGTCAGAAATTGAAGGATGATTACATAAATAAAGTGAAGGAGTATCATCCAAAGCCAAACTATTTACTAAATTGTATCAAAGCATTTCTTGTAGGTGGACTCATTTGCACAGTTGGAGAAGTATTGATGAAATTTTATATACATTATTTTCACTTCAGTGAACAAGAGGCAGGAAACCCAACTGTTGCAACCCTTGTTTTATTATCCGCGATTTTAACAGGGTGTGGTGTATATGATAAAATCGGTCAATTTGCTGGAGCAGGATCAGCGGTACCGGTAACAGGATTTGCAAATTCTATGGCGAGCGCTGCCTTAGAACATAAGAGCGAAGGGGTTGTTCTAGGGATTGCTACAAATATGTTTAAACTGGCAGGAAGTGTGATTGTATTTGGGGTTGTTGGTGCATATATCATTGGGTTAATAAGGTATACCTTTAAAATTTTTATGTCTTAAAGGAGGGGCTAGTATGAGGTTGACCGGAAAACAAACGTGGGTATTTCAAAATGATATATATGTGAATGCAACGGGTACTGCTGTCGGTCCGAAAGAAGCTGAGGGCCCTCTTGGGAAAAAATTTGATATTTCATATGATGACTTGCATTGTGGAGAAGAAAATTGGGAGCTCGCCGAACGAAGATTAATGTCAGACTCAATTCAACAAGCAGTGCAAAAAGGGAATATAAAAACATCGCAAATTGATTTCTTTTTAGCGGGAGATTTATTAAATCAAACAGTGACAGCAAATTATGTTGCGCGTAAGTGGGGCATTCCTTTTTTAGGAATGTTTAGCGCTTGTGCAACGTCTATGGAGACTTTAGCAGTTGGCTCAGCTTTTATAGACGGTGGATTTGCAAATCGTGTCTTAGCTACAGTAAGCAGTCATAATGCAACGGCTGAAAGACAATTTCGCTATCCAACAGAGTACGGTGGGCAAAAACCAGGGACAGCAAATTCAACTGTGACTGGTGCAGGATCTATATTAATTAGCAATGAAAAAAGTGCAATTAAAATTACGTCAGCTACAATCGGAAAAGTGCAAGATTTAGGAATTACAAATCCTTTGGATATGGGGGCAGCGATGGCTCCAGCAGCAGCTCATACAATTCAACAACATTTTGAAGATTTAAGAAGAAGTGCCGATGATTATGATTTGATTGTTACGGGTGATTTATCAGCTGTTGGGACGCCGATTGCGAAACAACTTTTACTTGAGGAAGGTTATGATCTTGGGCATATATACAATGATTGTGGATTGATGATTTATGAATCAAGTCAAGAAGAAGTGTTTGCAGGTGGTAGTGGTTGCGCTTGTTCAGCAGTTGTTACGTATGGCCATTTATTACACGAGATGCAAAAAGGGAATTTACAACGAATCTTTGTCGTTGCGACTGGTGCATTATTAAGCCCGATGATGATGCAACAGAAGGAAACGATTCCAACAATTGCACATGGTGTCGTATTTGAGAGAGTTAAAGGAGAGTGAATTGTGGATTTTATATATGCATTTCTTGTAGGTGGAGCTATTTGTTTAATTGGGCAACTATTGTTAGATTTCGTAAAGTTAACACCAGCTCATTTAATGGCAACTTTTGTAGTCATCGGAGCAATTTTAGATGGATTTGGATTGTACGATAAACTAATAAAATTTGCAGGTGCTGGAGCGACAGTCCCTATTACAAGTTTTGGACATTCACTATTGCACGGAGCAATGCATGCAGCAGAAAAACATGGATATTTAGGAATTGGTATTGGCATGTTTAGTTTAACGTCTGCGGGCATTTCCGCAGCGATATTGTTTTCATTTTTTATAGCACTTATATGTAAACCGAAAGGATAAATCAAATGAGACGAAGGGTTGTTTTGGTCACAGATGGAGATGAATATGCAAAGCGGACAATTGAGCTTTTAACGAAGGAATTTGGGGGAAGGTGTATTTCAGCATCACAAAGTAATCCAACCAAATTGACAGGGAAAAAAGTTGTTGAGCTTATTATGCAAACGCCATATGACCCTGTATTTGTCATGTTTGATGACAGTGGATTTATTGGAGAAGGATCTGGTGAAAAGGCATTAAAATATGTGGCTACCCATAAACAAATTGATGTGCTCGGTATTTTAGCAGTAGCGTCTAATACGCATCATTGGGAATGGGCACGTGTAGATGTAAGTGTAGATCGGAACGGGAATTTAACCGAATACGGTGTTGATAAATTTGGACTTCCAGATGGTGAAATTGGCAGGATTAGCGGAGATACAATATATTGTTTAGACGATTTAAATGTTCCTGTCATTGTTGGAGTCGGTGACATTGGTAAGATGTGTGGAAATGATGAATGGGAGAGGGGATCACCTATTACGAAGAAAGCAATTCAATTAATTTTGGAAAGGAGTGGTTTTTATGACGAAGCCTAAAAAAGTGGATATCCCTATATCAACTTTCATAAGTGACAATGAAAATTATTTAAAGCAGACAGTTGGACTAGGCGTTACATACGATGTCGGCATTCGTAAATTTCAAATTTTGAATAAAGAAATTGGTGTGTTATTTGTAAACGGACTTTGTGATACAAATTATATTATCCCTATTTTAGAAGAAGCGGTGGATACAAATGAGATAAGGGATGTAGAAGAAGATACAGTGAAGCTTTTAGAGAATCGCTTAATCCATCAACAAGTAAGTAAAGTGAAAACGATGGATGAGGTAATGCTCCAAGTATTATCAGGACTGATCGTGATATTTGTGGAAGGTGAAACGGAAGCGTTCGCGATCGATGTTCGTAGTTATCCAGGGCGAACACCGACAGAACCGGATACCGAAAAGGTAGTACGAGGTGCGAGGGATGGATTTGTTGAAAATATCGTTGTAAATACAGCGTTAATTCGTAGGAGAATTCGAGATCCACGTCTTCGAAATGAAATGGTTCGAGTAGGAGATAGATCGCAAACGGATATTTGTATTACATACGTTCAAGATGTTGCAAATCCAGATTTAGTAAAGATTATAAAACAAGAATTAAATAACATCGATGTAGATGGAATTACGATGGCGGATAAAACAGTAGAAGAATTTGTTGTAAAGCAAAGCTATAACCCATTCCCACTTATTCGATATACAGAAAGGCCAGATGTAGCAGCAAATCATCTACTAGAAGGACATGTGTTAGTACTTGTTGACACATCGCCAAGTGCTATGATTACACCGACAACATATTTTCATCATTTACAGCACGCGGAAGAGTTTAGACAAAATCCAGCTGTCGGTACATTTTTACGCTGGGTGCGCTTTTTAGGTGTTATATTCTCGTTATTTTTATTACCATTTTGGTTAGTGTTTGTATTTGATCCAACTCTTTTGCCAGCAAATCTTGCTTTTATTGGACCGACTAAGATGACGCATTTACCAATTTTATTACAGGTGTTAATGGCAGAGGTCGGACTTGAGTTTTTAAGGATGGCAGCCATTCATACTCCAACGCCGTTATCGTCTGCAGCAGGGTTGATTTCCGCTATATTAATTGGTCAAATTGCAATTGATGTAGGTTTGTTTGTGCCAGAAGTAATTTTGTATGTAGCAGTTTCGATGGTTGGTGCATATGCAACACCGAGTTATGAACTAGGATTAGGGAATAAGGTTGGGAAATTGTTTGTTATTATTTTAACAGGTCTCTTCCATGAGATGGGATTTGTAATTGGTATGACGATATTAATTTTATTTTTAACGTCTATAAAAAGTTTACAAACACCTTATTTATGGCCGTTTTTACCATTTGATTGGGGCGCGTTAACAAAAATTTTACTCCGTCCAACGATGTCTAGTTTAAAAGTACGACCAAGTATTGTAAGACCTCAAAATGTAAAAAGACAAAAATAAACGGGATTATACACCTGTTTATTTTTTTAGCAAAAATTTATTATTTTTTAACAAAAATCAAACATTTTTTGTGTACACTTAGAGTAGATATTGTGTATGAAAGGGGAAGAGGACATGATTAAATTATTTGTAAGTGATTTAGATGACACGCTCGTTTACGATGTGAATCATATGCAAAAAGAAGATGAACGTGCGCTGTGTTGGTTAGCTGAGAAAGGGACAAATATTTGTTTTGCCTCTGGCCGCTTTACACACAGAATTGATGAAGTTGTAAAAAGGTTTGCATTCCCATATTACACAACTGGCTTAAATGGAGCGACAATGTTACTTCCAGATGGAAATTTATTTCATGAATCGAGTTTTGAAAATGTGGTTGCCCAGGAAATATATCGATATATACATAAAAAAGGACTAGCGGATATTGTTTGTGCAAATGAGCAGCGATATACAAAAAGGAAGAATGAACATCACCATAATTTTGAAGCATATATGGGCGTGCATATCTCTGAAATTGAAGCGTTAGAAGAAGAGTTTGGTAAGACTGTACACCCTGCAAAATTGTTTGTTTTTGGAGAAGAAGAGAAAATTGTGACGTTAGATCAAGAGCTACGAAATACGTTTCAAGGCGAAGCGGAAGTTTTTATATCAGGTAAACGCTATGTTGATATTATGCCAAGAGGCGTGAGTAAGGGGAGTGCTCTAAAGCGACTAATGGATTATTTGCAAATTGAAGCAAATGAAGTTGCTTGTATTGGAGATTCTTTCAATGATATTTCTATGTTTGAAGTAACCCCGCATTCATTTACTCTTCATCATGCCCATCCATATGTAAAGGAGAAAGCAAATCATATAGTGCGTTCGGTTGAAGAGGCTGTTATGAAATTACCGTTACTTGTATAAAAAAGAAGCCCGTCATTGGCGGGCTTCTTTTTTACTTGAATAAAGATTTAACAAAATCAATGATACTTGAGAAGAAATCTTTCACTTTATCTAGAAAACTTTGCCCTTCTTCAGATCCTAAAAAGGCAGAAACATGTTCTTTTGCTTTGTTTAATTGACTACCAACTTGATTCCAATCGATATTAAGATTTTTCATTTTATCAAATAACGATACTAAGTTATCTAACTGTTCATCTGTTAATGTAATGCCGAGTTGGTCAGCAATTTTTTTAATTAATGAACGTAAATCTTCTGTTGTTTTTGGCTGTTCTTTTGCAATTTCTTCTTTAATTTTTGCAACAAGTTGAACTGCTTTTTCTTCACCAATTTTATCACCAAGCTGGGCTGTTTGTACCATTTCTTCATTCGCTACTTTTTTAACTTCTTCAGGAATTTGTTTATTGGACGCAGTTTCGTATGCTTTCATTAATCCAGTTAAAGCTGCAGTTCCTGAAACTTTAAAAGGTGCAGTAATTTGAATTTCTGCATCTTTTACACCTGCTGTAATCAAAGCGTTAGTGTACATTGCATCTGTTACCCAGTTAATGTTCTTTGATCGTACAATAAGACCAGATCCTGGTTTTGTGTATGTAATCATAGAAGAAGAAATTGCTCTCGTACCAATTTGTGCTTTTGGAACAATGCCTTCTAGAAATTTATGTTCTTCCGCATTAGATACAGTGATAATTGTAGCATCTTTTGGTGCTTTCATTTCTTTTAACAGATCTTGTTTTTGTTGTTCGGATAAGTTCTCTCCTAATGTAACAATTGATTCTCCCTCGATGATGTCTGCAAATGAAGCTGTTGGCATCATAAATACCGTTACAGCTAATAGCAGAGCTAATAATTTCGTTTTCACGAAAAATCGCTCCCTTTCTCTTTCTAAAATTTTCGGGCAACAAAGTTATTATAGTATATATTTCTTATTTGTCACCTAGCTTTTTCCACATTTCAAAAAAGAAGTATCTAGATTGTCGGATTCTTTTTGTTTCTAGTCATGAATGTGGTAATATAGTGCTGAGATAATTGAAAGGAGACATATACGCATGAAAACTTTAGGATACATATTAATGGAAAACGGTGAAAAAATCGACTTGGAATTTTTCCCAGAAGAAGCACCGAAAACAGTAGAAAACTTTAAAAAATTAGCAGAGCAAGGATTTTATGATGGTGTGACATTCCACCGTGTTATTCCTGGCTTCGTAAGCCAAGGTGGAGACCCAACAGGTACAGGTGCAGGTGGCCCAGGTTACTCTATTCCATGTGAAACTGATGGAAACCCTCATAGACACCTTGTAGGATCACTTTCTATGGCTCACGCTGGCCGTAACACAGGCGGTAGCCAATTCTTTATCGTTCATGAGCCACAACCGCATTTAGATGGTGTTCATACTGTATTTGGTAAAGCAACAAGCGGTATTGAAACAGTATTAAAAATGCGTCAAGGCGATGTAATGAAAGAAGTTAAAGTTTGGGAAGAATAAGGTAAGGAAAAAGAGAGCTTTTGCTCTCTTTTTTATTTTTAATGAGATTGAGTACTTCTTCTACAGCTCATCATACAAGTAGTATTGTTGCTAAAATATATTGCTTGTGAGAACAAACCTTTAACCAATTACATAGAATACATTACATTATATGTTTCAATAAATATTTTTTGTTATATTAATTTTGCTAGAATTGTGCTGCTTTAGGGTAACTATAAATGAAGTGCTGTTGAATGATATGTTTCTTTCCATTCCATATAAAATTTTCTTTTTTTAACTCTATTTATTAAAGGAATAGTGCTGAAACATAGATTTGACTTTCTTCTTTTCGCTTTGTATGATTATCAAGTTGTTTTAGACTCTTCTCACTCTGTTGAAAATATTGTAAAATGAATGTGATATGAAAAGAGTGATTGAGGGGATTACTAGTTTGTAACTTTTGTAAGAAGGGATAAGGGTTATGTTAATTCGTTTTAAAAAAAGTTATGAAAAAATTGCAATGGGGCTTCTTTCGTTTATGCCAACTGAAAAAGATGTGAAAACATTACAATTGACAATGAAAGAATATGAAGCAAAAGATGATTGGCAATTGTATTTGTGGAAAGAAAATGAAGATTTTGTTGGAATAATGGGGATTGTAAAAAAAGAGAATCAAGTATTAGAAATTCAGCATTTGAGTGTGAACCCGTCTCACCGTCATGTGGGGATTGGGACGAAGATGGTTCAAGAGTTAAAGAGTAAATTTCTTGAGTTTACAATTTGCGGAAATGAGCAAACGGCAAGTTTTTGCGAAAAATGTAAAGGGCTAGAACAAAATATACATTCGTGAAAGCAGAGATAAGTAGTTTATTATCTCTGCTTTCTTTTTTGTAATTGTTCGTTTCGTTCAGTAATGACCTCTGTGCGATCACGCATAGTGTGCTTGTTTATAATATATTCACCTGGGATAGCATTCAAGTCTTTCCAAGAGAGGTTTTGTTTTTGACATAACTCTATGCACTGCTTCTCTAACGATGGATCTGATAAGGGTAAAAATAAAGGTAAAAAACGTTCTTTTTTATGGATAGATTGCAATCTTTCATTGAGCAAGGAAAGAAGTTGTACTTGATTAATTCCTAAACGTTGTAAAGGCACACCGCTTTTTTCTAAAATGATGATTGCGCTTTTCATCATTTTTGTGGAACCATTCCAATTAGCACGTCTTTGGTGGTATAAAGAAACTGCGATTTGAATGAGACCAACTAAGTAATGATCACGATTACCTCTTGGTTTTGTTTTCCAATACTCTTCTAGTATTTCGTGGCATTCAAAATAGTCATAATCTCCATGGAAATGAATTAAAAATTGTATGTATTCGGTAGGATACATGTTTTCTCGCTCCTATCTAACGGTTATACATATAAGTGTATCATAGAAATATGAACAATAAACGACTAGGAGGTTTCCCCCTAGCCGTTATTGTTCATATTAGCAGAAGCAAGCTGCTCCTACAATAATTAGTAAAATAAACAGTACAACAAGTAATGCGAACCCACCGCTAAAACCACAATCAACGTGACCCATAGTTTTTTGACCTCCTACATTGTTCTTACTACACTGTTATCATATGAAGTGGTGGGCATGATGACATAGGCATCGGTCTATTTTTAATTAAATTTCTTAAAAAGGTTGGATAGAACATGAGTATGCTCTATACTTATGTTGTTATAGAAAAAATGTGGTGGGATGCTTTGTGCAATATAATTTTAAAGTAGAGGCTTTTGAAGGGCCGTTAGATCTATTGTTACATTTAATACATCGTTATGAAATTGATATATATAATATTCCTGTAGCAGATATTACAGAGCAATATTTATCTTATGTGCATACGATGAAAGAACTTCAATTAGATGTTGCAAGTGAGTATTTAGTAATGGCTGCAACGTTATTACAAATTAAAAGTAAGATGTTGTTGCCGAAACATGAAGAAGATGTACTTGATAACGGTGATGATTTTATAGATGATCCTCGTCAAGAATTGATGGAGAGGTTAATTGAATATAAGAAATATAAGCAAGTTGCTACTGAGTTAAAAGAAAGAGAACAAGAAAGAGCACAGCTATATACACGTCCACCAATTGACTTTACATCGTTGCAACAAGAAGAGGAGACAAGCTTACCTCTTGATGTTACGTTATATGATATGCTAGCAGCATTTCAAAAATTAATGCGCCGTAAAAAGGCAAAAAAACCTGTAACAACACGTATTACTCGTCAAGAAATACCAATTGAACAGCGAATGACTGATATTTTAAAGCAGTTAAAAATAAAGGGTGGTCGCCAAAGTTTTTACGATTTGTTTGTTGATGATGAACGTGAAATAATGGTTGTAACATTTTTAGCAGTTCTGGAACTTATGAAAAATCAACAAATCATAATTGAGCAAGAACATAATTTTGATGAAATTTTCGTATCAAGCTCTAATAAATCTGCATAGAGCAAGTATGTGAAAATAGGATAGGAACATTTTATCTCATGCTATGTTTTAATGTATCGTTTGGAACAAGAGAAAAAATATTGAACCGAACGCATTAATTGTGATTCGGTTTTTTGATGTGTATTTTTATGGGAAAATAGAAGGAAGGAGCTCGTGAAATGGATAGGAAAGAACAAAAGTCAATTATTGAAGGCCTTTTATTTGTTTCTGGTGATGAAGGGATTTATCCAGAACAAATAGCGAAAGTTCTTGAAATTGAAATGAATGAAGTAATTAATATTTTAGAAGAAATGCAACAAGAATGTGAAGGTGCAAACCGTGGTTTGCAAATTGTACAGTATGCAAAAGTATATCGTTTTGCTACAAAGAAAGAACATGCTTCATATTATCAAAAATTAATAGATACACCAACAGCTGCTTCACTCTCACAAGCTGCCCTCGAAACTTTAGCGATTGTTGCATATCGCCAACCGATCACAAGGACTGAAATGGAAGAGATTAGAGGAGTTAAAACCGATAAGGCGTTACAAACGTTGGTTTCACATTTACTTATAAAAGAAATGGGAAGAGCAGAAGGACCAGGGCGTCCTATTTTATACGGAACAACAAAAGAATTTTTGGACACATTTGGATTGAAAACATTAGATGATTTACCACTGCTTTCTGAAGAGAATGAACAAATGAATGAAGCAGATTTATTCTTCGGTTCCTTACAAGAGATATCGAAATAAAAGCTTAGCATTTTGCTAAGCTTTTTTTGTATATCAATTATTTACAGTGCCATACTAAATGAAAAAAGGAGACGAGTTATGAGAGGTATGCGGATTATTTTATTATTAGTTTCTGTTTTATTATGTTTTTCTTTAAATAGCGCATCAGCTAAAAGGTATATGATGTCCATTCATACTACGTCTCCTTTACATATGCATCGGCAACATCTTAGTAAAATGAAAGTGAGCTTTTTAAAAGTGGGGCAAGGTGACGCAACACTTATTATAATGCCAAATGGACAAACAATGTTAATTGATGGAGGACCTTATGAAGCAGGAGAGGTTATTATTCAGAAATTAATTGAGAAAGGGATTAATCATTTAGATGTAATTGTCAGTACGCATCCCGATATGGATCACATAGGGGGGTTAATTCCAATTGTAGAGCAAATGCCGGTATCGCTTATATTAGATAGCGGAAAAACATATAGTTCTCTTACTTATCATACGTATCGGAATAATATTAAAAAAAGAGGGATACCTTTCGTTTCAGTAAAGGAAGGACAATATATACCGCTGGATCCACATGTTTCTATACAAGTATTAAACAACGGGAAATCAAAAGATGAAAATAATGAATCCTCAATTGTTTTAAAGGTGCGATATGGAAAAGCGGATTTTTTATTAATGGGTGACGCGGATGTACGGACAGAACATGAAATATTAAAACAATTTGATGTCCATGCAGATGTGTTAAAAGTGGGGCATCACGGCTCATATACTTCAACAAGTGAAACGTTTATAAAAAAAGTGGAACCGCAGTTTGCTATTTTGTCGTACGGGAGTAGTAATCCGTATGGACATCCTCACCAAAGTGTAGTGAAACGCTTAAAAAGGCACGGTATAATGGTATATAGAACGAATAAACGTACAGTAGAAATGGAAACAGATGGTGAACATATTATGTTAGAGTCTAGCGGGTTAATGCCATTATTGAAGTGATTTCTAGATTAGGGGGCGATACTGTCCCTTTTTGGAAAAATGAATAATATATATTATAATTATAAGAGACGTAAGAAATTTCCTTTTCTGTTGAATAAAAAGGAAATTTCATTAGAATGTATAGACAACTACTCGTGCGTATATTAAGATGGAACTAGGCGAATAAGGTAATAATAACAAGTAGGTAATTCATGGGAAAGGATCGATGAAAATGAAAACGCAAATTGTCATCAATGCCAAAATTTACACAGGTCAAGAAATAGTGGAAAACGGATTTATTCGTTACGCAGAAACCATTAAAGAAATTGGTTTGATGGCTCAATATGTACCACAAGAAAATGAAACTGTTTTTGATGCTACAGGGAAGATTGTAATTCCAGGTATGATCGATGTTCATATTCATGGTGGATACGATATTGATGCGATGGATGCAAATAGCGATGGGTTAGTAACTCTAGGTAAAGAAATGTTAAAAGAAGGGGTTACAACTTACTTCCCAACAACAATGACACAAGCTCCAGAGGCAATTGAAGCAGCGTTAACTGCTGCAAAAGAAGCAAAAGAAAAAGGAGCGCATTTCGAATATATTCACTTAGAAGGACCTTATGTTTCAAAGAAACGTGCAGGTGCACAACCACTTGAACATATCGTTCCTGCAAATATTGAGCAATTTAAACAATGGCAAGAAGCAAGTGGGAATTTAATTAAATTAGTAACATATGCACCAGAAGAAGAGGGAGCATTAGAGTTTGAACAATATCTTGCTGAAACTGGTGTAGTTGGCACAATGGGGCATACAGATGCAATTGATGCGCAACTAAAAAATAGAAAGATTACACATGCGACACATTTATACAATCAAATGCGTGGATTACATCACCGTGAACCAGGAGTTGTTGGTCATGTGTTATTAAATCCAGATGTAATGGTTGAAGTAATTACAGATGGCATTCATATTCACCCTGATATGGTGAAATTAGCATATAAGTTAAAAGGACCAAAAAAAGTAAGTGTTATCACTGACGCAATGCGTGCAAAGGGTCTTGAAGATGGATTATATGAGCTTGGCGGACAGCCAGTACATGTAAAAGATGGTAGTGCTCGATTAGAAGATGGAACGTTAGCTGGTAGTATTTTAAAAATGGATCAAGCTTTCCGAAATGTAATTGAATTTACAGGTTGTTCAATCGAAGATGCAGTACTGATGACATCAGTTAACCAAGCAGAAGAGTTTGGATTAAATAATAAAGGTGCATTAGCGGTAGGAAAAGATGCAGACTTTGTTGTGATGAATGAAGAGTTACATGTATATGATACGGTTCGTTTAGGAATTCATATGAAGGAAGGGAAGTAATTAAATGAATATTCTTGTTGTAAAAACTCCAGAAGAACTAGCAGAAGCAGGTTATAAATTAATTGAAGAAGTTGTAAAAACAAAAGAAAATCCAACATTAGGAATGGCTACAGGAAGCTCTCCATTAGGTATTTATGCAGAAATGCGAAAAAATAAACTTGATACAAGCCGTGTAACCACTGTAAACTTAGATGAGTACGTAAATTTACCACATGAAGATAAAAACAGCTATCACTATTTCATGCAAGAACAGTTGTTTGATCATCTTCCATTTAAACAAACTTATGTACCAAACGGGATGGCAAGTGATTTAGAGGAAGAGTGCAAACGTTACGAGAGCATTCTAGCTGCTAACCCAGTTGACCTACAGATTCTTGGAATCGGTGAAAACGGTCACATCGGATTTAATGAGCCAGGAACACCGTTTAATTCTCCAACAAACATTGTTGAATTAACAGAATCTACACGCCAAGCAAACCTTCGCTTCTTCGAAAAAGAAGAAGATGTGCCAACTCATGCGATTACAATGGGAATTGGAAGCATTATGAAAGCGAAACAAGTTCTACTAGTTGCTATGGGTTCTAAAAAGGCAGAAGCTGTTAAAGAATTATTGCAAGGTGAATATAGTGAAGAGTGTCCGGCTACAGTTTTACAACGTCATCCGAATGTAACCGTAATCGCTGATCAAGAAGCTCTATCTTTATGCAGTGAGGCGATTGCTGATGAACATCGACAAGTATTCACCATTTCCGATCTATTATCAGATTCAAGAGTGGGTGAAACAGCTAATTGAGGACGGCGAATGGAAGCCGGGAGATAAAATCCCATCTGAGAATGAACTTTGTGATAAGTTCGAAGTGAGTCGAATGACAATCAGACAGGCGATTAATAATTTAGTGGAACAAGGCTATTTATATCGGAAGCGTGGAATTGGAACATTTGTCCAACTTCCGAAAGTGGAACAAAAATTGCAAGGAATGACGGGATTCACAGAAGACATGATTTCTCGTGGGATGAACCCAAGTAGTCAATTACTTAGTTTCCGCCTAGTTCCAGCTACTGCGAAAATAGCAGACCGGTTGAGAATACAGGAGGGGGAATCGGTTTATGAAGTGAGGCGTATTCGCTTAGCTGATGATGAACCGATTGCTTTTGAGACGACATATTTGTCGCCAGCTCTTGTAAAAGATATTAACGAAGAGATATTGCAACAATCTTTATATGAACATTTAGAGAAAAAACTGGGCTTTAAACTTGTTAGCGCTACTCAGTCAATTGAAGCTTCCGTTGCGACGGAAAATGAAGCTGAACATCTGCATATTCCTAAAAAGGCGCCTGTACTTGTAATGCGTCAATGGTCATATTCAGAAGGTGAGGTACCGCTAGAGTACGTGAAATGTATTTATCGTGGAGATCGTTATAAATTTATTACGAATATCGCACGTAACAAATAGTATATTTCAGTTTGTGAAGTACAGTGGAATTGAAAATGGTTAACATGTAAAGAAATAAAAATACGACTCATCCTTATAAGGAATGAGTCGTATTTTTATTATGAGCAATTACGTGGTTAACAGCATCTTTGACGTGATTTACTACATAGTGAGCGTGATTTTTTACTGCATCATCTGCTTGTGACATAGCAAAACTGTGAGGAGTTAAAGAAAACATAGGAATATCATTGTAAGAATCCCCTATACAAGCAATTTCCTCAGGTTTTATTTGAAACTCATTTAATAAAACAGAAATGGCAGAGCCTTTACTAACATTCGGTGGCATTACATCTAAACATTGTTCTGCTGAGATGAAAGTACTAACTTTCCCGTGGAATTTTTCATCAATTTTTTTCTGAAGGAGTTGTAAGCTCTCCTTTGTTCCACCGACAGAAATTTTATTTGGGAAAATTGTATCATCAATCTTCTGTAGTAAGTTTGGTTCTTCAACAGAAGTCATAGTTACTTGTTGTTCAAGTTCTTGAATAAAAGGTGTTTTCTCTTCAATGTAATAATTATGCTCATCACTTACATAACGGAAATAAGGATCTTCATTCGTCATAGCTAACAAATCGGGAAGTATGCTGGAATCAAAAGTTGCAGATAATAGTTGTTTATTTTCATGTGTATATACAAAAACACCATTTACACTAATGCGATGAAAATTTGTATTTACAGCTTTCATTAAGTCTGCAATTTCATTATCAAGTCTTCCGGAAGCGAAGCAAAGAATAACATTTTGTTCGGCAAGGCTGCGTAGTGCCGCAACATCTTGTTCATCAATAAGACCTCCGTGTTGCATCATTGTACCATCGATATCACTTACAAACATTTTAATCATGCTGTTATCTCCTTTCTATGTACAGTTGCTCTTACATTATACGCATCATATATAAACATGTCTAAAAAATGAATTTTTATTAAATGGCAGATGTTTTACATTGACGACAAAGAAGAATATTCTGTAACATAAAAGTAGGCTATTTAAGTACGAGGGTGGTGTTATATGAGTAATTATCTAGAAATTAAAAAAGTTTTAAATAATAATGTCATCATTGCTAGCCATCCGGAACACGAGGAAGTAGTAGTGATTGGTAAAGGAATTGGATTTGGGAAAAAAGCGAAAGATGTATTGGAGCAAGAACAAATCGAAAAAATGTTTGTCTTAAAAAATGAACGTGATCGTGAACAATACAAATTATTAGTGCCGCATATTAGTGAAAAATTAATTGAATTGATGAACGATATTATGCTGTACATTCAAGAAAAAGCGAAATCTCCACTAAATGAACATATTCATATTGCGTTAACGGATCATATTTCATTTGCGATTAAAAGGTTAAAACAAGGACTTACAATTGATAACCCTTTTTTAGTTGAAACAAAAATGCTCTATCCAGAGGAATATGAAATTGCGGAAGGTGTTGTACAACTTTTAAATTCTCGTTTGCAAATTACATTGCCAGAAGGAGAAATTGGTTTTATTGCACTTCACATTTACAGTTCGCTTACAAATTCTGATTTATCTTCAGTTAATCAAAACTCCCGTCTCATTGCACAACTTGTATCTTTAATTGAGACAAACTTACAAATTACATTAGACCAAGAGAGCATTCATTATTTACGCCTTATTCGTCATCTTCAATATGCTATTGAGAGGGTGAAAAAAGGAGAAAAAGTAGAAGAATCGCAAAGTTTTGCTGATTTATTAAAGGCGGAGTATCCAGTTTGCTATAACTTGGCTTGGAAGCTAGTTAAGGTCATGCAAAAAGAGTTGCAACTACCTGTATATGAAGCTGAAAGTATTTATTTAACGATGCACTTGCAACGCTTAGTGAAGGCAGAGCATGTGTAAAAAGTCATATATTTTTGTCTAAAATGAAAACGTTAAAAAAAATGATTGAATCGCTTACAATAGTTATGTATAATAACTATTGCAAAGTTATACAAATTTCGACAAACACATTAAGGTGAGTAACGAAAACGTTTGCCTTAATTATAGTGAACTTATACGTAAACCTATTTTTGACACGTGTTACTGATTCGATCAGGCATGAGTGGAGAAAAGTAAGGAATGTAAGCTAGAGAAAGGGATATACTACCCTTTGTATAGCTATCGTTCTATCTTTTTTTCCTCATGTCTTTTTGGCGTTTGTCGGAAGGTATCAATATAGATAAGAGAGGAAGGGTTTCCATGTTTAAGAAGATCTTTGGTGTTCTTCAAAAAGTCGGAAAAGCGTTAATGCTTCCAGTAGCGATTTTACCGGCGGCAGGTATTTTACTTGGATTTGGTAATGCATTTCAAAATCCACAGTTAACAAATGTTATTCCTGCTTTAAAAGCAGATTGGTTCGTAATGGTTGCAAAAATTATGGAACAATCTGGTGATATTATTTTCGCTAACCTTGCATTATTATTCGCAGTTGGGGTAGCAATTGGTTTAGCTGGTGGAGACGGAGTAGCTGGTTTAGCAGCATTCGTCGGCTACTTAATTATGAACAAAACGATGAGTGTGTTCTTAGAAGTAGATAAGCTAGTGAAAGTAACAAGTTCTGGAGCAGACCCAGTAAAAATTGGATTTGCAGATCCAGCGTATGCAAACGTATTAGGTATTCCAACGCTACAAACAGGAGTATTTGGTGGTATTATCGTCGGTATAGTAGCGGCATATTGCTATAATAAATACTTCAACATTGAATTACCATCATACTTAGGTTTCTTTGCAGGTAAGCGCTTCGTACCGATCGCAACTGCAACATTCTCTTTAATAGTAGGTATTATCATGTGCTTCATTTGGCCATACATTCAAGGTGGCTTAAACACGTTCTCACATCAAATGATTGATGCAAATAGAACAATCGCAGCATTTATATTCGGTTTAATTGAACGTTCATTAATTCCATTTGGATTACATCACATTTTCTATTCACCGTTCTGGTTCGAATTCGGTCAGTATACAAATGCAGCTGGCGAATTAATCCGTGGTGACCAAAAAATCTTTATGGCACAGTTAAAAGACGGTGTAGAATTAACAGCAGGTACATTTACAACTGGTAAGTATCCGTTCATGATGTTTGGTCTTCCAGCAGCAGCTTTAGCAATGTACCATGAAGCACGTCCAGAAAATAAAAAATTAGCAGCAGGTATTTTAGGTTCTGCAGCATTAACATCTTTCTTAACAGGTATTACAGAGCCACTTGAATTTTCATTCTTATTCGTAGCGCCAGTATTATTCGGAATTCACGCTGTATTTGCTGGTCTATCATTTATGACAATGCAAATTTTAGGTGTTAAAATTGGTATGACATTCTCTGGTGGTTTAATTGACTTCCTATTATTCGGTGTATTACCAGGCCGTACAGCATGGTGGTGGGTAATTATTGTTGGTCTTGTACTAGCAGTTATTTACTACTTCGGATTCCGCTTTGCAATTCGCAAATGGAATCTAAAAACACCTGGTCGTGAAGTGGCAAATGCAAATGACGGCGCAGGAAAAGCAGAAGCAGGCGAACTTCCTCGTGAAGTATTAGTAGCACTTGGTGGGAAAGAAAACATTGCTTCTTTAGATGCTTGTATTACTCGTTTACGTGTTCAAGTTAACGAACAAAAGAATGTAAACAAAGACCGCTTAAAAGAACTTGGAGCAGCTGGTGTACTTGAAGTTGGAAATAACATTCAAGCTATTTTCGGGCCGAAATCTGACACATTAAAATCACAAATTCATGATATTATGTCAGGTCGTACACCTCATGTTGAAAAAGAAGAACCTGTAAAAGTGGAAGAAACTCCTCAAAAAGTTGATGAAAATGAAACAATTGTATCACCAATCGAAGGGAAAATCTTACCAATTACAGAAGTGCCTGACCAAGTATTCTCAGGAAAAATGATGGGAGACGGATTTGCAATTGAACCAACTGAAGGAACAGTAGTTTCTCCAGTGAACGGTGAGATTGTCAATGTATTCCCTACAAAACATGCGATTGGCATTCAATCTGAAGGCGGAAAAGAAATTTTAATCCACTTCGGTATTGATACTGTAAAATTAAATGGTGAAGGTTTTGAAGCGCTTGTAGCACAAGGCGACAAGGTGAAACAAGGCCAACCATTATTAAAAGTAGATCTTGCATTTGTAAAAGAAAATGCACCATCTATCATTACACCAATTGTCTTTACAAACTTACAACAAGGGCAACAAGTCGAATTGAAAAAAGATGGAAATGTTAAGAAGGGCGAAACCGCTATTATTGACATTCAGTAGGAATTTGACGCAAAATGTTTATAATTATAATAGGCGATGTGGTTGACCGAACATCGCCTATTATATACAATAGATGGTGTAGTACTCACGTCTATACAACTAAAAAATACTGTAATTTAAAGGAGATAAATTATCATGGAAAAAATCTTTAAAGTAACTAGCGACTCAGGAATTCATGCTCGTCCCGCAACTCTACTTGTAAACACTGCAAGCAAATTCGGTTCTGACATTAACTTAGAGTATAACGGAAAGAACGTTAACTTAAAATCAATCATGGGCGTTATGTCTTTAGGCATTCAACAAAACGCAGAAATTAAAATCACTGCAAATGGTGATGATGCAGCTCAAGCACTAGCAGCTATCGAAGAAACTATGAAAAACGAAGGATTAGGAGAATAATGACTCTTAACATTCAAGGGATCGCTGCATCAAGTGGGATTGCTATTGCAAAGGCTTTCAGACTTGAAAATCCTGAATTTAACATCGAAAAGAAATCAATTACAAACGAAGCTGCAGAAATTGCACGCTTAGACGCTGCGCTTGAGAAAGCAAAAACTGAATTAGAAGCTATTAAGGACCACGCATTTGCTGAGCTAGGTGCTGACAAAGCTGCGATCTTTGAAGCACATTTATTAGTGTTAAATGATCCAGAACTAGTAAACCCAGTAAAAGATAAAGTAAATAGCGAAAAAGTAAATGCTGAATTTGCAATGGATGAAGTTGCATCAATGTTTATTTCTATGTTTGAAAACATGGATAACGAATATATGAAAGAACGTGCTGCGGACATTCGTGACGTAACAAAACGCGTTCTTGCACATTTACTAGGAATTAACTTCTCAAATCCTGGTACAATTTCTGAAGAAGTAATCATCATTGCTGAAGATTTAACACCATCTGATACAGCTCAGTTAAACCGTAAGTATGCAAAAGGTTTCACTACTGATATCGGTGGACGTACATCTCACTCTGCAATTATGGCTCGTTCTATGGAAATTCCAGCTGTTGTTGGTACGAAAGTTGTTATGGAGAAAATCCAAAACGGCGATATCGTTATCATTGACGGTTTAGATGGAGAAGTAATCGTAAACCCATCAGAAGAAACTCTTCGTTCGTTTGAAGAAAAGAAAGCGAAATTTGAAGAGCAAAAAGCTGAATGGGCTAAATTAAAAGACCAAGCTACTGTAACAAGTGACGGACATCACGTTGAGCTTGTTGCAAATATCGGAACACCAAATGATGTACAAGGTATTATCGATAATGGCGGAGAAGGCGTTGGCTTATACCGTACAGAATTCTTATACATGGGCCGTGACAATCTTCCAACAGAAGAAGAGCAGTTCGAAGCGTATAAAGCAGTTCTTGAAGGTGTAAAAGAAGGTCAACCAGTCGTTGTTCGTACACTTGATATCGGTGGAGATAAAGAGCTTCCATACTTACATTTACCAAAAGAAATGAACCCATTCTTAGGATACCGTGCAATTCGCTTATGTCTTGATGAGCAAGATGTGTTCCGTACACAACTTCGTGCATTACTTCGTGCTAGCGTATACGGTAACTTAAAAATTATGTTCCCAATGATTGCAACTCTTGATGAGTTCCGTCAAGCGAAAGCAATTTTATTAGAAGAGAAAGCGAAACTTGTAGAAGCGGGTACAACTGTTTCTGATTCTATTGAAGTTGGTATGATGGTTGAAATCCCAGCTTCAGCAGTATTAGCAGATCAATTCGCGAAAGAAGTTGACTTCTTCTCTATCGGAACAAATGATTTAATCCAATACACAATGGCTGCAGACCGTATGAACGAACAAGTATCTTACTTATACCAACCATATAACCCATCTATTTTACGTCTTGTAAAAATGGTTATCGATGCTGCTCATAAAGAAGGCAAATGGGCTGGTATGTGTGGTGAGATGGCGGGCGATTCACTTGCTATCCCATTATTATTAGGATTAGGTTTAGATGAGTTCAGTATGAGTGCAACATCTATTCTTCCTGCAAGAACACAGCTAAGCAAGTTGTCGAAAGCAGAAATGGAAACATTAGCAGAAAAAGCATTAATGATGTCAACTGCTGAAGAAGTTGTTGAACTAGTTAAAAGCATATAATCAATAAAAAAACCTGAGCCGATTTGAAATCGGTCTCAGGTTTTTTCTATGAGAAAAGTAAATCTTATTTGCTTACTATCGAGGATAAGAGACAGAATTAGATAGCGATTGCAACGATATCAGTTGGGCATACACGTAAAATACCAGTAAAAGTATTTCGATTTTGATTGTTCTTATCGTCTTTATTGTTATCTTTGTTATCTTTGTTATTACGAGCTAAAGCAGAGAAAAGAGCAACACCGTTAGCGAAACCTTCAAAAATTACATTATTGAAAGTGCCATTACCTCTAATGCTTAAAAGAGAAAGCTCTGTTCCAACTGAAATGCTAGCAAGTACGTTACATACAGCTGGTTGTTGTGGTCTAACTACTTCTCTCTCTTTCTCGCGATGTTCGCGATGGTCACACTCTCTTTCACGATGATGACAGTCTCTAAAGTTATCACAGCATCCAAATGATCCAAACATAATCCTCATCACCCCCTTCACACTTATAATCTATGTAAGTTCGGTAGTTAGTGACTGGACAGAGAGTGGAATTTTTTCTAGGGGATTTTCTCATTTTAAATGACTAGCTGGGTGTTTAGTATGGAATGATGTTTAAAATAGGGGGAATATAACAAAAAAATGTAAAAACCACCGAAATAAATGAAATGGGTAGCCTTTACACTTTTTTACTTTTATATAAAACGATGATATATACAGGAAGAGCTAGGAGTAGTGGCACAATGGATCGTGCAGTATGTTTTTCTGATTCTAATTGGAATGCTTCTTCTTTTGGAAATTGTAAAATGGAGATGTTTGCGGCATCACCAATAAAATATAGAAGCAGTACAGTTACTATGTAACATAAAAGTGCGATAAAGCTTCCGTATGAACTCAATGAAAATCCCTCTCTTGTTATCTATTTGTTATCATTGTATCACAATTGTAACAAAAATACACGGGTATATTTCAACACCTTAACAAAATTCGACACGAAACGTCACGTTTATTTATGAGGAGGGAATAGAATATACTTTCCCATAAGTATAAATGTCGAATGATTTGTAGTAATATTACAAAAGTATGACAGGAAATAAAAAAACGAAGGCAACGTAGTTACCTTCGTTTTTTATTATTTTGCCCACTCACTCACTTGCTCTACGCTCATGCGAGGTGCAGGGTGGCCTTTTAAAGTTGATTCACCAATTGTAATAAGCATAATTGGAACGTAACGAGATGAAACGTTAAATTCGTCGGTCAGTGCTTGTGGATTGAAGCCACCAATAGCACAAGTATCCCAACCAGTTGCTTTAGCTGCAAGCATAAGTTGCATTGCTGCTAAAGATGCATTTGAAAAGGCAGCATCTCTTGGGAATTGTTCACGAGCATATGCAGATTCAATATTTTTAGCTAAGCGTTCTTTTGCTTCTTCTTTCATAAATCCTTGTTCTACAATTGGACCATATACCGGCTCAACATTTTTATAAGCTTCTAAATCGCCTAAAATAGCGACTACTGCAGAAGCATCAAGAATTTGTTGTTGGTTATAAGCTATTGGGTGTAATCGTTTTTGTACATCTTCACCTTGAAAAACAAGGAATTTCCAGTGTTGTAAGTTCCAAGCGGAAGGTGCTTGTGCTGCGGCTTTTAAAATCTCATGTAATTCTGTAGATGAGATTTCTTTATTTGGGTTGAATGCACGTGTAGATGTGCGTTCATATAGAACATCAAAAAAGTTGTCGTTTGTCATTGTATATCCTCCAAATTGTATATCGAATTATTTTCAAAAAAATAATATACACTACTTACATTTTGTAAGTTATCGAATTTAAGAATATAATATCTTTATTTTAATTGTCAAGTTTTAAAATTTAGCTAGGGCATTCATACAAACGATACAATTCCTACAATCATACACTAAAAAAGGAATTTATAGAGTGAAAAGCGAAGATAACATTCTCAATTAGCTTGTTAATATGTATCTCTCACAAATTAAAGTTTATTGGAGACCAGTCTTTTAAAAAAGTTTGTGAGGAATTCAGTAGAACAAGATATATGAAGTGAGTGAAGACTAGTGATGAACATACTACATTTTTTATTAGAGAATACGGTTTTCCAAAATGTGTTACAAGATCTGCAGTTAAATGTCCTTTATATAGAAAATGGATGTAAGCATCAACAAACGGTAGAAAATATCCATCCAAAATGTATGTTTATAGCAAATAGTTTTGAAGAGGGCGAACTATTATTTCAAAGAACGAAACCACACATTATCATTACGTATGTAACAGATTATTCTCAAATAAAATATATAAAGAATATGTATACTCCGCACAGTACATTCATTGTCATTTGGGATCAACAAATAACAAAAGAATTCACAGATGTACTTGCATTAGGAATACGTAATATTGTAATAGCTCCTGTAACTCCGCAAGCAGTGTTAGAGGAAGTGAATAAGAGTTTGTATCAACTTTCTTTAGTAAGGCAAGTTAGTTTGCAGCAGGAATTGCTTCAAACGATGTTTGATTTTCAAAATGATCTATTATTTATAGTAGAAGATGATGAAATAGTTGATTGTAATACAAATTTTTTAGCTTTTTTCGGATATGAAAATTTGTTTGCCTATCGTGAGCAACATTTAGTATTTGCTGAACATTTTATTAGAGAAAATGGATACTACTCGACGACGCATGATATAACATGGCTAGACGATACTTTATCTAGTGGTAGAAGAATTAAGATGTTAAATTATGAAGGGGCAGTATCTACTTTTCTATTACGTGCGACACCATTGCCAGAAGATTTATCAAGATTTATTGTAAAGTGCACGGAAATTACAGAATTAGATGAAATCTATCAAGAACAAGAAAGACTTGCTATGATAGATTCATTGACAGAGATTTATAATCGTTTAAAGTTTCAACAAATACTAGAGGTAGAATGGGAAAAGGTAATACGTAGTGATGAGAAAATAGCAATCATTTTATTTGATATAGATAATTTTAAAACAGTTAATGACACATATGGTCATGATTTTGGCGATTTAGCATTAATACAACTTGCAGAGCTTATGAAATCTAAAGTGGAGCAGCAACATGTATTTGCAAGATGGGGAGGAGAAGAATTCATTATATTAGTGACAAATACAGTAGAAAAGGAAGCATTTCAAGTTGCGGAGTCATTACGATTCTTTATTGAAACAAAGCAATTTACTGGAATTTCGAAGTTAACAGCTAGCTTTGGAGTTGCGTTATATGAACAAGGAACTACAAGAGAAGAATTAATGCAACGAGCGGACATTGCATTATATGAAGCGAAAAAAAATGGAAAGAATCAAGTATGTGTGTATAGAAAAGAAAAAATGTAATTTTTCGCAACAAATTGTTGCGATTTTTTTTTATTGTTTGATAATAGAATAGGGGGGATAATTTTTAGCGAAGGAATTATGGAGGATCAATATGATAAAAAAAGTAATGGTGATGGCTTCACTGTCTGCTATAGTTGGCGGCGGAGTATACTATTTTCTTGTTAGCCCCAATATAAAGGAAAACACTGTATTAACAACTAAAGTGAATCCTACTATTGAATCGGAAGTACAAGGGAATATAGAAGAAAAAGAAGAGCAACAAATTGATTATGCTAGCATATCTCAAAAATTAGATCAATATTTAGTCGGAAAGCAATTTAATGGAACAGTTTTGGTAACAGATAAAGAGCATGTTATATTGAATAAAGGATATGGGTATGCTGATGTTCAAAATGAAATAGAAAATACGCCTCAAACAAAATATCGTATCGGTTCTATTACGAAAACAGTTGTTGCCACATCTATTTTACAGTTGCAAGAACAAGGTAAATTGAATATTCAAGATAATGTAAATAAATATATTCCTTCATTTCCGGAGAATAAAAATATTACGCTATATCATTTATTAACGCATACCTCTGGTTTACCTGAACATGCGAAAGGAAATGTGAATGCTGCTTCCCGTTTACAGTTAATTAATTGGATTGGACGTCAAAATTTAGAATTTCCTGCAGGAACAGGTTGGAGATATACAGATTATAATTATATGGTTCTTGCTTATATAATAGAACATATCTCCAAAAAACCTTTAGGAGATTACATAAAAGAAAACATATTTATAAAAGCAGATATGCATGAATCCGGTATGGGAAATATGGTACCTGGAGATAAAAATTTTGCAAAGGGTTATGTGAAAAAAGATAAAGAGCTTGTACCAGCGCAGAAGTTAGGCATGGATTGGCTATATGGTTGTGGTGAGATGTATACGACAGTTGGAGATATGAAGAAGTTAGACGAAGCAATTATAAATGGAAAACTTCTTTCTGAACAAAGTATACAAGCAATGTTTTCGCCTTCAGCAGAACGGAAATATGCATTTAGTTTTTATATATATCCAGATTATTTTCATAATCATGGTGTGTTATCTGGTTGGAACACTTTCAATAATTTTAATAAAGAAAAAGGAATTTTTGTTATGTTATTTTCAAATGTGAAAAATAGTATGGATGATGACTTTAATAAAGAGTTCCGAAAGATGGTAAATGATTTATTAGAACAAAGGGGATGAGAAAATGGAACATAAAACTGTATCAATAGGTTTCATTGGTATTGGCGTAATGGGAAAAAGTATGGTTTATCACTTAATGCAAGATGGTCATAAAGTATATGTATATAATAGAACGAAAGCAAAAACAGATTCTTTAGTGCAAGCTGGTGCAAATTGGTGTAATACGCCAAAAGAGTTAGTGAAGCAAGTTGATATTGTAATGACAATGGTTGGATATCCACATGATGTAGAAGAAGTGTATTTTGGTATAGAAGGAATTATAGAACATGCAAAAGAAGGTACGATAGCAATTGACTTTACGACATCTACACCTACTTTAGCAAAACGTATTAATGAAGTTGCAAAAAGCAAAAAAATATATACGTTAGATGCACCTGTCTCAGGAGGAGATGTTGGCGCGAAAGAAGCAAAACTCGCAATTATGGTAGGTGGAGAGAAAGAAATATATGATAGATGCTTACCTTTACTTGAAAAGTTAGGAACAAACATTCAATTACAAGGACCAGCTGGGAGTGGACAACATACAAAAATGTGCAATCAAATTGCCATTGCTTCCAATATGATTGGAGTATGTGAAGCTGTTGCTTACGCGAAGAAGGCTGGACTGAATCCAGATAAAGTGTTAGAGAGTATTTCAACAGGAGCAGCAGGTAGCTGGTCATTAAGTAATTTAGCTCCTCGAATGTTAAAAGGAGACTTTGAGCCAGGATTTTATGTAAAGCATTTTATGAAAGATATGAAAATTGCTTTAGAGGAAGCAGAAAAATTACAATTACCAGTCCCAGGCTTAAGTTTGGCGAAAGAATTGTATGAAGAGTTAATTAAGGATGGCGAAGAAAATAGTGGAACACAAGTATTATATAAAAAATATATAAGGGGGTAAACGAGGTGGACCTTCAAAAGTTTGATGAGATGATTGATACTGTACAGCGAGCTACTTGTATGCAAATTAATGAAAGACAAAAAGAAGCTTTTAAACAAAAATATGATTTTGAACCAGAATTTGAATATGGAAGAGATGAGAAGGGGCATTATGTAATTCGAACCTCAAAAAAGATGTTAGAAGAAATGGAGTTTTATTTAGCATTGAAATATGATCGTGATGGAGTGGATCTTTATATGCAAGCTGAGATTGACGGCATATTTTATGTATCTGTTAGCTATGGTGAAGATGCCCTACATCTACAAGAATTGTTTCAATTTCTAGAAGAAAATAAATAAAAGTCCTCAAATGAGGACTTTTATTTATTTAGTCATCTTTAATTTTTATAATTATAAGTTAGAAGCCCGGCGGCATCGTTCAACCGGGAACGGGATAATTTGTGCGATGTGATTAGGGCCAAATTGTTTTGTACGAGCATGGCGTATTATATAAAAAGCACACAGAATTGAAACAGGAATAGCGCCGAATAAACCAAATAATAAAGCGCTTACACAAGATGCGACAAATCCTAAAACACCAATTTCTAACTCTTCCATAATAGCTCCTAAAATAACAGGAAATGCTCCACATGTAACTCCAAGTATAAGTGCGATAAGTAAGCTCATGATTATCCCCCTCTGTTTGCGATATTATTTTCCTTCTTAGTTAATTGTAGTATATCACATATAAAACAGAATTTTCAGAAAAAATTCAATAAATGTTCAACAAATGTTCGAAAAATGCACTTGAAAAATCAGGGTGTTAAATTTGTGATGAAATAGTACTTTCAAGTAAATAAAAAATCAGGCTTATTTCAAAATGAAATAAGCCTGTTCCATAGGAGGATGTATATATGTAGAGTGAATAAAAGTTTGGAAAAGGGGGTCCAAGTCCTTTTATTCAACTAACTACCTTAATAGATTGGAACCCAGCCTTCAGTTGTCACAAAAATACGAATAGCTACAACTTGGCGATCATCTTGCAAGGTAAAATAATGTCTTGCATTTTCAGGAACAGATATTAAATCGCCTGGCTCAAGTTCAACATCAAAGAATTTCCCATCTTTACCTTCAATAGCGAAAATGCCATGACCACTGACGATAAAGCGAACTTCGTCATCTGTATGATGGTGTTCCTTTTGGAAATTAATTAATAATTCGTCAAGGTTAGGGGTGCTATTTGAAAGTGAAATTACATCATGTGCTTTATAACCACGGCGTGCTGAAACATCAGCGATTTCTTTTGAAAACACAGCTAATATTTCAGCTTTGTTTTCATCTGTTAACGAATAATTTTCATTTAAATGAGTAGGAAGTTTAGAAATATTCCATTTCTCATATAAAACGCCTTCCTCTTGTAGAAATTTAGATACTTCCACTTCATTTTCAATACGAGTATTTACTTCATGAATACGAATTTGCGCCATTAGAAACGCCTCCTTGAATTGATAATAGTTTTATATGAAATTGGAATAAAAACTCATAAGCTTCTAATCTCTTCTTTGCATCAAAGCTATCTCGGCCCCATACAGTAATACCGTGGTTACGGATTAATACTGCACCCGAATCTCCTTGTATATGCTTTCGGAAGTTTTCTCCAAGCGTTGGGATATGGGCATGGTTTTCAATAATAGGAATTTGAATTGTTGCACCTTCTTCCCAAATATCGAGTGCTTTAATAATTTCTTGATTTTGAAGGGTGACTGCATCACTATATAAATTTGTGATGACATTATTATCAGTTGTATGAACATGAAGTACGCACCCGGCATTCGTATTGTTATAAATGTGTGTATGCAATATTGTTTCTGCTGAAGGGCGTAATTCAGTCTCTAAAACGGGAACTCCTACATGATCTACTAATAGAAAATCATCTGGAGTGGTTTTTGTTTTATCTTTACCGCTTGCTGTAATAAGAAAAGTAAGTGGTTCATGGCTAACCTTTATAGAAATATTACCACTTGTTGCTGGAAACCAATTTCGTGTTGTTAACTCTTTTTTTAACTCGCTTAAGTCATACCATTGACGAAAAAGTTGTTTCATGCCTTCACCTCCAACAAAAGTTTTAATTCAGCTTGCACATCTTGAAATGTTTCAAACGGTGTATAAGCAATATGATTTTCTTCACACTTTGTAATAAGAAAATCGCGAGCGAATACTTTATCAGCTTGTTTCGCGGCTTGTAAATCAGTAATAGAATCTCCAATTACAATATGAAAGTCATTTGTATCACTTAATTTACGGATTAATGATGATTTACATAATCCGCAATGATTTTGACAATGATCATCACAAGAATGAGGCCATTTAACTGTAATAAACTCTGCTGAAAAGTCTGTTTCATTACAATAAATTTGCTCTTTTGGAATGATTCCTTGTAAGAGTGGATAGACGAAGAAATCCATTCCACCTGATATCACGTAAAAAGAAATGTTATTTTCCTTTACGAATTGTATAAACTCATGAAAACCACTACGGATTTCAGCAGTTTCTATTAAAAATTGAATAATATCATCGTGCAGATTAGTAGGTATTAATTGAAATAATCGAGAAACACCTTCTTGAATGGATAGTTCTTGTGATAAAATTTTATTCTTTACTTCTTCGGCTTCTGGTGGTGCGAATTTTTCCATAATGGACATAATGTTATCATTATTTGTAATCGTGCCATCGAAATCACAAAATACTTGAATACTCATAATTTCACCTCATAAGAGGGATTTCCCCATATTTGTAGTGCACTATGCAAATTTATGTCGTCTACTTCATGGAGTGGTTTATTTTGCAAAGTAGCATCAATTGCAGTACGGAAAGCTTTACCGCCGCCTTGCGCTCCATTTGGATGTCCGTGTATCCCGCCGCCAGCATTAATAACAACATCTTTACCGAAATCTCGTACAATAAAGGGAACGAAACCAGGATGAATACCAGCAGACGGAACAGAAAAGCTCTTCTTGAAAAATGCATCGTCTTCAGTTAAATATTTTGAGATAGCAAGAGCCTCCTCTTTTTCTAGCGCAACACTTCCGTATGGAGATGGGAATAATGAAAAGTCAGCCCCAGCATAACGTAGTAGCTTTCCAAGTAATAATGGTGATGAAACTCCATATAACTTGGATGCTGAATAAGCACCACTTACAGCAGGATGTGCCATAATAGGAACTGGGATTTCATCATCTTCTGCAAGTGATTGTAGTACATCTAGTCCGTAAGCAAATACGTTAAATAATAGAATATCAGCTCCAGCTTGCACTGCACGTTTAGCATTTTCTTTTAAATCAAAAGTTCGTCCTGTTAAATTTAAGGCATATAACGTTTTATGACCGTATGTTTCGTAGACAGATTGTAAAACTTCTTTTCCAGATACAATGCGTTTCGTAAGTGGTGTTAATGCATTTTCAAATAATATTTCATCATCTTTTACTATATCTACACCACCAATTGCTTGATCGCGTAATTGCGTTTTTAAATACCCAATGTTTCGTCCAATCATTCCTTTAAAAATACTCATTAAAAGGGGACGATCATGCACTTGTAAAAGATTTCGAATACCATCTATCCCGAATTTTGGACCAGGAAAATGTTTTTTTAACTCGTCTGAAAAAGTTAAGTCAATTAGTTTTACTTCGCCATCAAGTGATAGCTTTCCAAATGTAGTGGTTAAAATCGCTGGTAAATCTGGACTGAAGTTTAATAGCGGATATTCGATTTTAATAATTCCGCGTTTTACTTTTTTACGTAAATACGAATTGGTATATTCATGTTCAGCTAATTCCTCAACATGAATGACGTTGCCTTTATGCTGCTTTAATTGTTCTTGCAATAAGTGTGGCAAATGAGTCCAAGAGCCAATTGTTAAACCGAGTGCAATTTGCTCAGCTTTTTTTTCTAAGTTATGTGAATCATCATGGATTAAATACGTCGCTATAATTCCGCTCATTGTTATAACCTCCTAGTTAAATAAAAAAACCTCTCAGCTAAGGAGAGGTTTTTTTACAACCAGCTCCTTATCTGTCAGCGTAATGCTGCGAGAATTAGCACCGTGTCTACAATTGTAGATCGGTTGCCGGGTTTCGTCGGGCTCGTCCCTCCACCTGCTCTTGATAAGAAGTATTTAGAAATGTTTAAATTTTTAAGATAACTGAATTTTGTCAGATATTTTTCGTGTTGTCAATTACTTTTTGAAAAAATTTAATTTATCAATTCGATTAATGGCTTCTCGTAATCTATCTTCTGCATGCAAGAGACCAACACGGACATACCCTTCCCCATGATTACCAAATCCAACACCAGGAGCAACTGCGACATGTGCTTTTTCTAGTAAAATATCAGAAAATTGCTCAGAGGTATATCCTTTTGGAACGGGAAGCCATGCAAAGAATGATCCTTTTGGAATGTCTACATTCCAACCAATTGAGTGACAGGCTGAAATAAGAGCGTTTCTTCGAGATTCGTAACTATTTACAAGGTCTATTACGCAAGACTGTGAACTTAATAGCGCTTCTCGAGCAGCATCTTGAACTGCACCGAATATACTAACATACATATGATCTTGTAATAGGTTAATTGTTTCAATCACACTTTCATTCCCTACAGCAAAAGCGATGCGCCAGCCAGCCATATTGAAAGTTTTTGATAATGTGTAAATTTCAATTCCTATATCTTTCGCACCATCTGCTTGCAAGAAACTAACAGGTTTTTGACCATCAAATCCGATAGCGCCATAAGCAAAATCGTGAACAACTAATATATTATGTTTATTAGCAAAGTGAATGGTTGCATCAAAAAAATCTTTTGATGCAGTAGCACCGGTAGGATTATTTGGATAGTTTAAAAACATTAATTTTGCACGCTCTGCAATAGAGTCATCAATGTTCGTATAATCTGGTAAAAAGTTATTTTCTGCAATAAGCGGCATTGTTTCAAAGTGTGCTTTTGCTAAAGCAACCCCGGATAAATAATCTGGATAACCTGGATCCGGAACGAGAATCGTATCACCAGGATTTGTAAAACAAATCGGTAATTCTACTAGTCCAGCCTTCCCGCCAAACAAAATAGCAACTTCAGTTTTTGGGTTTAATTCGATGCCGTATTCACGTTTATAGAATGTAGCCACGGCTTCCTTTAAGCTTTCATGTCCGCGAAATGGCGGATATTTATGATGAATGGTCTTTTCGGCAGCATCTTGTAAAGCTTTTACGATATGCTGCGGTGTTGGTTGATCTGGATTACCTTGACCTAGATTAATAACATCGTGACCAGCTGCAACGACTTTGTTAACTTTTGCAACAAGTGAAGCGAAAAATTGTGTTGGCAATGATGTTACTATCTCAGAAGGTTTAAATAATTTCATACTTTCCACCTCTTTTGAAAGTTGTTACAATTCTAGTGACAAATGATATAATCTTTCCAGTATTTTGTAAAGAAAAAAATAAGAATGGGGCTGAAAAAATGAAAGTCGCATGTATTCAAATGGATATTGTTTTTGGAGATGTAGAAAAAAATATTGAGAATGCTAAAAATAAAATAAGCGAAGCTATGAAGGAAAGGCCAGATGTTATCGTCTTACCAGAACTATGGACAACAGGATATGATTTAACGAGACTTTCTGAAATTGCAGATAGGGATGGAGTGGAAACGAAAGAAAAGTTAATAGAATGGGCGAAGCAATATGATATACATATTGTTGGTGGTTCTATAGCAAAGCAAACAGAGCAAGGCGTTACAAATACGATGTATGTTGTAAATAATGAAGGACAGCTAGTCAACGAATATAGTAAAGTACATTTATTTCAGCTTATGGATGAACATAAATATTTAATAGCCGGTAATGGTACGGGCGAATTTAAGCTAGATGATGTCGAATGCGCTGGAACAATTTGTTATGATATTCGTTTTCCAGAGTGGATGCGTGTCCATACTGCTAAAGGGGCAAAAGTATTATTTGTTGTAGCAGAATGGCCATTAGTTCGTTTAGCACATTGGCGTTTGCTATTGCAAGCAAGAGCAGTTGAAAATCAGTGTTATGTTGTTGCGTGTAATAGAGCAGGAAAGGATCCAAATAATGTATTTGCGGGTCATTCTTTAATTGTGGACCCTTGGGGTGAAGTTGTAGTAGAGGCGAATGAAGAGGAATCAATTTTATTTGGAGAGCTTGAATTCGAGAAAATTAAAGAAGTACGTAAAGGAATTCCAGTTTTTGCGGATCGCCGTCCAGAATTATACAAATAAAATGTTGACAAGTGATTTTTATTCTTGGTATAGTCTTCAACATAAAGTTAAAAATTCAAAAAAATTATACAACTCTTATCAAGAGCAGGTGGAGGGATTTGGCCCGATGAAGCCCAGCAACCGACCGTAATACCATTGTGAAATGGGGCGTTTATTACGCCAAAAGGCACGGTGCTAATTCCAGCAGAAAGTAAAACTTTCTGGCAGATAAGAGGGGAGAAGATAAACTTCAAACCTCTTTCTTAGTGGAAAGAGGTTTTTCTATGTTAGAAAAACCTCTGAATTTAAAAAGGGGGAGAAGACGATGGGATATTATTCATTAACAGAAATAACAGCTGTACAATATGCGAAAGATCATGGCTATTTTGAAGCGAAGGCAAATGTCGTTTGTCATGAAATTGGAGACGGAAACTTAAATTACGTGTTCAAATTAGATGATGGAGAGAAATCCATTATAATAAAACAAGCACTGCCTTATGCGAAAGTAGTTGGTGAAAGCTGGCCATTGTCTATAAAAAGAGCAACGATTGAAAGCAAGGCATTACAAATTTTTGCGCAGTATGTACCGGATTATGTTCCAGTAGTGTACAGTCATGATGAAGAGTTAGCGATAACGGTAATAGAAGACTTATCAAGACTAACAATTACAAGAAAAGGATTAATAGACGGAGAAGAATATCCGCTTTTATCCCAGCATATCGGCCGTTTTCTAGCACATGTTTTATTTTATACTTCAGATTTTGGTTTACAGTCAGAAGAGAAGAGGGTACTAGAAGGTACCTTTGTAAATCCGGACCTTTGTAAAATTACAGAGGATTTAGTGTTTACAGATCCGTTTGGACATTATGATACAAATGATTATGAGCCAGATTTACAGCTCGTGGTTGATGAACTTTGGAGTGATAAAACGTTAAAACTAAAAGTAGCACAATATAAATATAAGTTCTTAACAAGAAAAGAAACTCTTATTCATGGTGATTTACATACTGGTAGTATTTTTTCGTCACCTTCTGAAACGAAAGTGATTGATCCAGAATTTGCGACATATGGCCCATTTGGATTTGACATAGGTCAATTTATTGCAAATCTATTATTAAATGCTTTATCTAGAGAAGAAGAAAAAAGAAGTGTACTATTTTTCCATATAGAAAAGACGTGGAGTTATTTTGTAGAAACTTTTACAAAGTTATGGATTGGAGAAGGTGTAGAAGCATATACGAAAGAAAAACAATGGTTACCAATTATTTTGCAAAATATCTTTACTGATGCAGTTGGATTTGCCGGATGTGAACTGATTCGTAGAACAATTGGTTTAGCTCATGTAGCAGATTTAGATGAAATAGAAAATAAAGAAACAAGAATTCAAGCTAAGAAACAAGCGCTATCCTTAGGTAAAGAACTAATAAAATATGAATCTAAAAGTGCTGATATTCAACTGTTTCGAACATTATTTCAACAGACAGTTTCAGGGGGCGTAAAAGCGTGAGTACAATTGTTACTGTTCCGAGATCTGTAAGCTGGAAAGGTGATGCAATTGTGGTATTAAATCAAACGAAATTGCCGCATAGCACAGAATACAAAACATTGACGACTATTGAAGAGGTTTGGAAAAGCATCGTAATGTTAGAAGTACGAGGAGCGCCTGCAATTGGAATTGTAGCTGCATTTGGCTTGGCGCTTGCATCAAAAAAATATAACACTGTACATATTGAAGAATTTCAAAAGAAGTTTAATAGAGATTGTAATTATTTAGGAACGTCACGCCCGACAGCAGTAAATTTATTTTGGGCAATTGATCGTATGAGAGAATCTATTCGAGAGATTACTACAATAAAAGAAGCACAAAAAACATTAGAAGAAGAAGCGCTTCGCATTCAGCAGGAAGATGAAGAGGTGTGCCGAAATATTGGGGAATATGCGTTAACATGTTTTAAAGATGGCGATAATATTTTAACAATCTGTAACGCTGGAAGTATCGCAACTGCCAGATATGGAACTGCATTAGCTCCCTTTTATATTGGAAAAGAGAAAGGTGTGCGTTTACATGCATATGCGTGTGAAACGAGACCAGTTTTACAAGGTGGTCGCTTAACGACCTGGGAATTGAAGCAAGCAAATATTGATGTGACCCTTATTACAGATAATACTGCAGCTCATGCTATTCAAACGAAAGAAATAAATGCAATTATTGTAGGGGCGGATCGAATTGTCGCAAATGGAGATACGGCAAATAAAATAGGGACAATGAATTTAGCTATTTTAGCAAAGCACTTTAATATCCCATTTTACGTTGCTGCTCCACTGTCAACATTTGATGTTACGAAAGAAACTGGAGCTGAAATTATTATTGAAGAAAGAGATGAAACAGAAGTTACGAAAATCTTTGGAAAACAAGTAGCACCAATTGGAACGGATGTTTATAATCCAGCATTTGACATAACGCCGAATGAATTAATTACAGGAATTATTACTGAGAAAGGTATTATACGCGGGGACTATAAACGAGAAATTGCATCATTATTTGAAAAACAAGCTAATACATAATAGCTTGTTTTTTTATGCCTAAATGCAGTGTTTTCTCTTACTTATATAATGAAAGGAGGGGAAGAGGATGGAAGAGTGGATCAAGATGATAGGTAATGTAGGGTTTCCGATTGTTGTAACATTATATTTACTCCACCGTATTGAAAGTAAACTAGAGGGGGTAATTGTTGCAATTGAGAAGCTCCCGCGGCAATTACTAAAGTACGAAGATCCTCGGGAATAAAAATAAAGTTTGCTCTTCTTGAGCAAACTTTATTTTTATTGAGCGGTATAACCACCATCTATAACAACAGCTTGTCCCGTTATACCTTTAGCTTTTTCACTCGCTAAAAACATCGCATAATCAGCGATTTCTTGTACTTGTAATAAGCGCTTTTGTGGGACGAGTGGATAAATAACATCTTCTAAAACATTTTCAAGTGGTACATTTCGTGTAGTAGCTAAGTCTTGTAGTTGATTACGTACAAGAGGGGTATCGACATAACCAGGGCAAAGGGCATTAACAGTAATACCATGCGTAGCACCTTCTAAAGCAGCAACTTTTGTTAATCCAATTACGCCATGTTTTGCACTATTGTAGGCAGCTTTTCCAGCAAATCCGACAAGGCCGTTAATAGAAGCGACATTAATAATACGACCATATTTTTGTTGTTTCATAATCGGAAAGGCATGCTTAATTGCGATAAACGGAGCAATTTGCATAATTTGAATTAGTAGCTCGAACTTTTCAGTTGGAAAGTCTTCAATGGGTGAAACGTGTTGCATTCCTGCGTTGTTAATTAATATATGTAATGAACCGAAATGATCAACTGTTTGAGAAATTGCTGCTGTAATTTCCTCTTCAGATGTAACGTCACATTTTAAACCGATAGCTTGAAAACCTTCATTTTGTAATTGTTCAGCAGCTTCTTTTGCACGTTCTTCAAGTCGATCGGTAATCACAACTTTTGCACCTTCTTTTGCAAAAGCCTTTCCCATTTCATAACCAATACCACTTGCAGCACCTGTTAAAAAGACAACTCGATTTGTAACCATGATGAAAAACATCCCTTCATAATAAAGTTTTCATAGTGCTCTATTTAGAGAAGCTATAATGAAATTCCTGCAAACATTTGGAAAAAAATATCGTTAGCTATCTTGTTTTGCAAAATAGTCTTTGCTATACTATTTTGTAAAGCAAGATACTTACGCTTATCTATCTTGTAAAACAAGATAGTAGGAGGATTTAAATTATGTCGACAAGTCAAATGCTGAAAGGGATTTTAGAAGGATGCTTACTTGCTATTATTTCTGAAGGCGAAATATACGGTTATGAAATGAGTGAAAAGCTAGCGAAGTATGGTTTTACAATGGCGAGTGAGGGAAGTATTTATCCGTTATTAATACGAATGCAAAAAGAAGGACTAATAACAAGCGTAATGAAGGAATCTCCATCTGGTCCAAAGAGAAAATATTATACATTAACAGAAAAAGGCGAGGAAGCACTTGGTAAATTTATGGATCGCTGGGAAGCGATGCAAAGTAGTGTAGAGCGTCTACTTGAAGGGAAGGGGAGAAAAAAATAATGCTATCAAGTGAAGCGCGAAAGTTTTTGTTAAATATGAGATTATTTTTGACGGCAAAGAGTGTAAAAGAAAGTGATATTGAAAACTTTTTAGAAGATGCAGAGTTGCATTTAATAGAAGCTGAGAGTGAGGGGAAGAGTGTAGAAGATATTTTCGGAAGCTCACCGAAAGAATATGCAGATGAACTTGTAAAAGTGATGGAAAGGGATAGACAGGAAACGTGGAAGCAAATTGGTTTTACAGTAATGAATATCGTATCGTTTTGGATTATTGCTTCTATCTTAATGGTGAATCATGGAATGTTACAGATTTCACTTATTCAGTGTATCGGTTACAGTTTTTCATTTATTTTAGTTGTTATAGGTCCTAATTTTCTACTTCGCAAAATGACTTTTGTAACAAGTTTTTCAAAAACGTGGTTTTCTATGTGGTTTTTAGTAATGATAGCGCCAATGTTTTTAATGGGAGTTATTATGGTACTAGATGTGATATATCCTACAAAAATGTTTATATTCACTCAAATGCAAAGTTATTTATTGGCTGGTGGTATTTTTATCATCACAGTAGTGATAAATATGTATTTTGAAGGATGGTTTAAAAACTTATATTTAATCATTCCGCTTTCTATTATGTTAATGTTTAAAACATTTACATCTGAAGATCTCATGCCAATGTTATTTCAAATTATATGTTTATATGGAAGTTTATTTATTTTAATTTTCGTTGAAATTATGATGAAAACAAATAGAAGAGAAATGGTTAAATAAGGGAGGGGTTATAATGAAGATTTCTAAAGAAGGTGAAAAGTTTTTAATCGATACGAAAGTATATTTAATAACAAAAGGGATTAAAGAAGAAGATGTGGACGCTTTTCTAGAAGATGCAGAGCTTCATTTAATAGAAGGTGAAAAAAAGGGAAAGACAGTAAGTGACATATTTGGTGACTCACCAAAAGAGTATGCGGAAGAATTAGCGAAAGAGATGGAGAAGGATAAAAGCGGGAGCATAAAAAGTATTTTAGGGATGATTATTGGTATTGGTGGGTATTGGTTACTGACAAATATTTTATTTGGAAGCCCCGATCAACAATTTGCTTTAACAAATGTACAGTTAATTGGTTATCCTATCGTTTTAATCATTACGATTATTGGAACGATTGTTGCATTTAGAATGTCTTCTTTTAAAAGTAAATTAGTAGAATTTGGAATGATTTATGTAATAGTAATGGTTCCTATTTTATTATTGGTGTTATTGATGTTTATGAATAAATGGTATGGGACACCTGTATTGCAATTGGCGACAATGCAAACATATATATTAGCAGCAATTATCTTTTTATTACTTCTTATTGGTGAAGTATATGTTCTTGGCTGGATGGGTGTTTTTGTACTAATTGTTCCTCTTATGATTATGTTCTTATTTAAAGACTTAGAAGAAAGTAATGTATTTTGGGGAATTGCAAAGGTCTTACTTATGTATGGAAGTATATATGGATTAATGAAATGGTCTTTAAAAATTGAAGAAAGAAAAAGTATGAACTAGAAATTCAATAAAAAGCGGCTGCTCTGGATATACCAAAAATTATTTCCAAAGAAATATTATATAGGGATTTTTAGAGGGATTACATTTACATTTAGTTGTCTATTTTTATTTCTAGCAGCCGGGATTTGTTTTGTTGATTGGAATAAGTTGTTTTAAACAGTAACATGAGGGTTACTGTTTTTTTCTTTGTAATAAAGAGCTTTGTAAAGAGAGCGCTTTTTGTTCTGCTGTTAATAAGGAATGAATATGAACGTTTTCTGGACGAGGGACTATCGGATACATAAGATTTGTTGGAGAAGGGTGGTGCTCCGAGCCGGTTGGAGAATGAGGATCTGCATGAGTAAGTTTTCCATGAATACGTCTTGTAAATAAAATATGACCAATTTCGTGAGCGAGCGTATATATATTTTTCATAGGAGCAGCTGAATTTGTTAAAACGATATAGCCAGTAAGTTGCTGTTGTTTTGCTAAAGAATAAGCGCAGGCAATTACTGCTGTTTCTTTGAAATAATCACTGCCAATATAACAAATATAAAGGTCGCATTCAGGAGCTTCATTTACACATGTTTGGAAAAAGGATGCCAGTTTTTCTTGACTTTGAATGGAATTTTTATAACTGATTTCACGGTCAAAAAAACGGAAAAGTTCATTTAATACAATTACTTCTTGAATTTGAAATGTAATGGGATGCCAAATTGATTCTGCAACAGCTAAATCTTTTGCGATGCGGTCATCAGAAATATCGGCGCCGGGAGTAATGCAAATACATATATTGACGTATGGATCCATAAGGAACACCTCAAATGAAAAAAGTTCTTCCTATAATATATGTGGGAAAAAGATGTCATGTATGGATAAACGCCTTCTTTATTGAATATATAGATGACAAGTCGAAAAAATTTCATAGTTCTATAACATGGTGTGGTCGTCTTTTTGATATAGTAAAGGAAAGGGGGAGAATATATGTATACATTAAAAATCGTTTCAGACAGAGAAGCACTTTATCAATTTGCGAGTTATGTAAGAGTTGTACAAGGGGTTGAAGATGTATATGTAGAGGTGGGAGAACCTTTATATGAACATCCTTTAATGAAGTTTTATGTACATATTAAGCTGAAAGAAACATATGAGCAGCATAAAGCGTTACAGGAAATAGCAAGATTAGTAGAATTGGGTCGTTTTACATATGTCCATTATCGTAATGATGAAATTGAGGAAGCTTTTGAAGCTGTAAAATATGAAAGTTTTAAGAAATAAAGATGAAAAAACGGAGGCGAAAGCTTCCTTTTTTTCTTTAAAATTACATGAACAAAAAGAGAGAAATTTTGTTATGATAAGGGAGGTTAGGGAAAGGGGAATTTACATATGGGGTATATTGAAGAGTTACGAAAAGTCGTTGGTACAAGACCGCTTATTCTCGTAGGATCAGCAATCATTATATTAAATGATAAACAAGAAGTATTGCTTCAATATCGTTCAGATACATATGATTGGGGTGTACCTGGCGGGGCGATGGAACTGGGTGAAACGACAGAAGAAACGGCACGTAGAGAGTTATTTGAGGAAACGGGGTTAACTGCAAAAATAATGCAATTTCTTGGTGTTCTATCAGGAAAAGAAGTATATTTCCGTTATCCGAATGGCGATGAAATTTTCAATGTCATTCATCTGTATCAGGCACATCATGTGAGCGGGGAATTAAAGCTCGATCATGAAGGGTTGAAACTTCAATATTTTCCAGTAGATAAGTTGCCAAAATTGAATGAAACGACAGAGAAAATTTTGCAAAAGTTTTTATATGCACTGACAGAATAGAAGGTTAATTCCTTCTATTTTTATTATATTAAATATTTTGATTTTTTAGTATGTTTATAGTATGATAGTTATAGATATACATCTTATGGAATTTCACCTAAAAACTTACTAGGGTACATAAGAGAGGGGCAAGTACAAAATGCATAATGTTGTTATTACAGCTGCAGTTCGTTCGCCAATTGGAACTTTTGGAGGAGCGCTAAAAAATGTAACGCCAGTAGAATTAGCTGTTCCTGTACTTCAGGAAGCTGTAAAACGAGGCGGGGTAGAACCACATGAAGTTGATGAAGTAATTTTAGGTCATTGTATTCAAAGAACTGATGAAGCAAATACAGCGAGAACAGCTGCATTAGCGGCAGGATTTCCTGACACAGTTACGGGATATACAATCCAACGTCAATGTTCTTCAGGTATGCAAGCAATTATGTCAGCTGCAATGCAAATCCAATTAGGTGTAAGTGATGTTGTTGTTGCAGGTGGAGTAGAAGCGATGAGTTCGAGCCCTTATGCATTGAAACAGCACCGCTGGGGACAACGTCTACAGCACGGAGAAATTCGTGATACGGTGTGGGAAGTGTTAGAAGATCCGATTCACCATATTATGATGGGTGAAACAGCGGAAAATTTAGTTGAACAATATGAAATTACAAGAGAGGAACAAGATGAAGTTGCTCTTCGCAGTCATACATTGGCACTGAAGGCAATCGAGTCTGGACACTTTGACGATCAAATTGTTCCTATTACAATAAAAGAACGTAGAAAAGAAGTAGTATTTTCGAAGGATGAGCATCCACGTGCAGATATTACAGCGGAAAAATTAGCAGGGTTAAAACCAGCATTCCGTAAAGATGGGTCTGTAACTGCAGGTAATGCATCTGGCCTGAATGACGGAAGTGCAGTTCTAGTATTAATGAGCGAAGAAAAAGCGAAAGAAAAAGGCTTACAACCGTTAGCTAGAATTGTTGGATATTCAGTAGCTGGAGTAGACCCGAAAATTATGGGTATTGGACCAACACCAGCAATTCGTAAAGGTTTAGAAAAAGTAGATTGGTCATTGGAAGATGCAGATTTACTTGAAATTAATGAAGCTTTCGCGGCTCAATATTTAGCTGTAGAGAAAGAGTTAGGCTTAGACCGTGAAAAAGTGAACGTAAACGGTAGTGGCGTAGGACTTGGGCATCCAATTGGTTGTACAGGGGCTCGTATTACAGTAAGTTTAATTCACGAATTAAAAAGACGTGGGTTAGAAAAAGGAATTACCTCTTTATGCGTCGGTGGCGGTATCGGGGTTGCCTTATTTATAGAAGCACTATAAAAAAGAAGCAGCTATTGCTGCTTCTTTTTTTACGACTCAAATAGATGATGAAATAATCGATCACGATTTTCAAAGAAAAGTTTCGTCGTTTGGTAATGCTCAGTTTCTTCTAATGTGGATTCGTGAATCCCTTCTTGTGTTAAAGAATATATAGTGGATTCAGGGTAGGCCATTAAAATAGGAGAATGCGTCGCAATAACAAATTGTGAACCTTGTTCCACTAGCTCATGCATTCGAATAAGCATGGAAAGTTGTCTCATTGGTGATAAAGCTGCCTCAGGCTCATCTAAAATGTATAAACCTTGTCCTGAAAAACGGTTCATAAATAAGGAAAAGAATGATTCGCCGTGAGATTGTTCGTGTAGTGAAACGCCGCCGTAAGATTTTATAGCATCTATTTCATCAATATAAGAAGCAACGTTATAAAATGATTCAGCGCGAAGAAAGAAACCGTCGTTTGGTGTATTGAAACTTTTGGAAATTCGAAGGTATTCATGTAAAGATGAATGTGAATCGTTAGTGCTAAAGCGGAAATTCTTCGTTCCACCTTCTGCATTAAAGCCTAACGCAATTGCAATTCCTTCAAGTAATGTTGATTTACCCGTTCCATTTTCTCCAATAATGAATGTTACATTTGGATGAAAAACTAGTGATTGTAATGTTCGGATAGCAGGTAAGCAGTAAGGATATGCGGAAAAACTAGGGATATTTTCTTTTTTTAATGTAACATTTTGTAAAAAGGGTACGTCAATCAATATATAAACCTCAATTCATAACGGATTTTGATTCTAAAAAGGCGGCAAATACAAGTGTTAATGACACCTGAATTCCTTCCTTATTTTCTGAATATTTTATGTGGATTATATCATTTAAACTATCATATTCCAATGTGAAAATAAATATTGCATGAAGATCCATTCTCTCGTTATGATATATGGTATTCTATTGAAAATGTGAGAAGGAGTTAAAGTATGCCGTTTACATTTGCACATCCAGCAGCAGTTCTTCCTTTTGCGAAAAAGCATTCTAAACATATTTCAGTAACGGCTCTTATATTAGGTAGTATGGCGCCTGACTTTGAATATTTTTTACACTTTAGACCGTATGGTGTTATTGGCCATAAATGGCTCGGGTTCTTATATTTAAATTTACCGCTTGTATTTCTACTCGCATACATATATCACTACATTTTAAAAAAGCCGTTTATAACGCATTTACCTAAACCGTTTGCTGGTTATTATTCATATGCAATAGATGAGAGGTGGGGGCTACATACCTGGAAAGAATTCTTTGTATTTTGCTATTCTGCATTATTCGGTATGCTCACGCATGTTGTTTGGGATGCATTCACTCATAAGACAGGCTATTTCGTTATGAAAATACCATTATTACAAAGAGAATGGTACGGTATCTCTGTTTATAAATATATGCAACATGGAAGTACATGTATTGGTGTTCTACTATTAGTATACGTTTTATGGAAGTATAGAAATGAAATGGGTAAAGATCTTATTTTAGCTTCGGAAAAAAGAAAGTATTGGGTTTCAGTAATTGTTGTAGCAACTATTATATTTATCGTGCACGCGTTCCTAGATCCCTATTTTCATATTTTCCAAATTGGAGGTATAATAGTATCTGGACTGACAAGTTCATTTTGTGGACTTGTCATTGTTTCTATAGTTTACAAAGCCAGGGACTAATTTTATATTCATGAATGATAGCGTTAGGAGAAATGAAATGATGAAAGCATGGAAAAGTATTTTTGTTTTATGTAGTTTTCTTCTTATGTTAAGTGGTTGCTTCCATCAAGAAGAAAAGAAAGCTGAACCGAAGAAGAAAGAATCTATTCCTGAAACAAAAGAATATGGTGGGCGTGAGCTGAAAAAAGTAGGACAAAAAGTGAAAGAAACAGGATGGGGTACTTTTAAGTTAGAGCAGATGCATTCTGTGAATCAAACATTTGAAGTAGCGCCAATGAAAATTCACGTACAAGATGTGAAAGTAATTTCTTTATCACAGATGAGTGAAAAGGCAAAAAAAACATTGAAAGTATACACGGCACTAACCCCTGAAGAAGTAAAACGGAGATTAGGGGATAAAGTAAGCCAAGAAGATGCAGAATTATATGCATCGCTAAGTGGAACAGAGATTAGTAATACAATTCGTTACGTTGAGATTACATATAAAGTGGAGAATACCGGAAATAAAAATATGCAATTTTTCTCTATGAATGATGTTATGATTAATGGTAAGCAACATTTTAAAGTAGCCACTCAAAACTTTTTATATGACGAAGATACGTTAGTTGGTACAAAAAATGTATCAAGAGAAGACTATAAGCCTGGTGAAACAAGAGATGGTATTATTGGTTTAATACTTGACGATGGAAAAGACAAGGTAAAGGATATTCAGTTTACAACTGATGATTTACTTGCAGGAGATTCAGAAACACAAGATGTTGTAAAAGAGCCACAAACGTTTAACATCTCACTAAAATAATGTAAGGCAAAACAGTCAGCATTCAAATATTATGCTGACTGTTTTTTTATTTCTTTTATGTATGAATCTACATTTTGAAAAGGCACCTTAATTTTAAACGCATCTTTTTGTTCATTAAATTGCTTTTCATTGTAGGGACCGAAACGTTTATTGTGCTTTACGTCAATAATCCAATAATGTTCACTTTTTTTATTTGCAATTGCTGCGTCAGGGTTATTCGGATCTGATTTTTCCTCGGTTTGTTTTGCAATAATGTATTTATCATCCCAAGCAATGTCTGTAATTTTTGCAGGGATGTATTGTGTGGCATATACAGCATCTTGCGAGGGGAAAAGTTCAAATGCATTTCCAGAAGTACGTATGAGTTCGTATTCATCGTTAACCGTATAAGTTAAGTGACCTGTGTTTCCTGCACAACCAGTTAATAGGAAGGCGACGAATAGGATTATCCATTTTTTCAATATGGGAACCTCCTTTATAATGCTATTGTAACAAATTGTACAAGAAAAGTAAGAGAAAGGCTAGTTTACAATGTTTTTTAGAAGTGGTACGATGAGACGGGTAAAGAAGGATATGAAGGAGTCGACATAAAATGAAGTTAAAGATGCATCGTCCAGCGCTTGTAATGAATCGCATAGGTGCTTCCCTAATTGACATGTTTTTAATCTCGGTTATGTATGGTGTAGTAGTAGCTATTATGACCGGAAACTATAGTGCTATGTTTAAGCGCTTTAATATAAGCTTAGGTGATTTTAGATATGATTTCGCAGTAGTTTTTATATTAATGGCGATATATTTTATTGTGTTACCCTTTATTTGGAACGGTGTTACACTTGGAAAAAAGGTAACGAGAATAAAATTAATTTCATTGAAGAGTGAAAAGCTAACGTTGCAAACATTAATTATAAGATTTTTTGTAGTGTTATTACCGAACGTATTGCTATTAGGAATTCCATTAATATGTAATATATATATGATGTTGTTCCGCAAAGATAATTGTGGTTTTCAGGATTTAATTACAAAAACGAAAGTAATAAGTCTTGTATAATGAAAAAAAGACCTTTTTATATATAAAAGGGTCTTTTTGATTTTATAAGTATATGGGGAATGTTTACAGTAAGGAAAAGCTAAAATGTGTTAATTCTATTTATAATAGATTGAAAATTAAGAAAATGATATAATGATTAAAAATAATATCTTTATTCCGCCATATTGGGGCTGATTAAAATTTCACTTTATATAATAAGGGGGAGATTAAAATGACTGGAGGTAGTGTAATCTTTTGGGGGATTTTAATTTTCATCGGTTTAGTTTTCGATCAGCGTAATAATAAGAAAAAAGAAGGATAAAAAGTAAACGTTTACAAGTAAAATAGCAATTTTTCTTGCTTGCAGATTAATCTTATAAAGGAGTATACTGAATGACGGTAAGACTTATAGAAGGGGTAATGAAAATGAAGCTTGCAGGAAAAGTTGCTATCGTAACTGGCGGTGGCATCGGTATTGGACGTAATACAGCTCTTTTGTTGGCTAAACAAGGCGCAAAAGTTATTGTGACGGACATTGATCAAGAGAGTGGACAAGCAACAGTGGAGGAAATTATGAATCTAGGCGGAGAGGCACTTTTTGTATCCTATGATATGGGAAAGCAAGGAGATTGGCAACGCGTTATTAGCATTACTTTGAATGCATTCAGTCGCATTGATATGCTTTTTCAAAATGCAGGTTTATATAAAATAGATTCTATTTTTTCTCGCCAACAAGAGAACGATTCCAATGTACTTTGTATTAATGACGTTTGGATAGAGATAAAACAATTAACGTCATCTTTTATGAAACAGCAAGAAGAAGTGGTGCTTAGTGATTTACCGATTTTCGGTATTATTAGTACAAAAGGACAATCATTTCATACAGTAGAAGCCCTAGTATAATAATAAAAACCGCCCTCAATATATGTGGACGGTTTTTTTGTATGTGTATAGTAAAGATAAATTTTTTAGCGAATACGTTGTTCAGTTTGGTTATCAAAGAAATGTGCTTTATTCATATCAAATGCTAATTTAATTTGATCACCAGGTGAAAATGTATGTCTTGCATCTACACGTGCTGCAAAATCTTGATTTCCAAGTTTCATATATAAAATGGATTCAGCACCTAATAATTCAGCGACTTCAATTTTTGTTGTGAAGGCAGTAGATTGCGAAGCTTCTAAAAATAGTAGTTCATCATGAATGTCCTCTGGGCGAATACCTAAAACAATTTCCTTATTTACATAGCCTTGTTCACGTAGCATCTTCATTTTTCCTTCAGATACTTTAATTTTTATAGTATTGTCTATAACGAAATCGGTTTCAGTCAATTTACCACGGAAGAAATTCATCGCTGGTGAGCCGATAAATCCACCCACGAAAATGTTTTCTGGCGTTTCGTATACTTCTTTTGGAGTTCCAATTTGTTGGATTTTTCCATCCTTCATAACGACAAGACGCGAAGCCATAGTCATTGCTTCTGTTTGGTCATGTGTTACATAAATTGTTGTTGTTCCAAGGCGATGATGTAGCTTAGAAATTTCTGAGCGCATTGCAACACGGAGTTTAGCATCTAAGTTTGATAATGGTTCATCCATTAAGAAAACTTTTGCATCTCGAACGATTGCTCTACCTAACGCAACACGTTGGCGCTGTCCACCTGATAATGCTTTCGGTTTTCTATCTAAATATTGTTCAAGTCCTAAAATTTTTGCTGCATCTTTCACACGACGATCGATTTCATCTTTTGGTATTTTTCGAAGTTTTAATCCAAATGCCATATTATCATATACACTCATATGTGGATAAAGAGCGTAGTTTTGGAATACCATAGCGATATCTCGATCTTTTGGAGGAACATCATTCATTAGTTTACCATCAATTGAAAACTCGCCTTTTGAAATATCTTCAAGTCCAGCTACCATTCGTAATGTTGTAGATTTTCCGCATCCAGAAGGACCGACAAATACAATAAATTCTTTATCTTGAATGTGTAAATTAAAATCAGTTACAGCTGTTACGTTATTATCATATATTTTATAAATGTTTTCTAATTTAAGTTCTGCCATGGTATTTCCCCCTAGAAATAATTATGCAAACGTTTTCTTTGAGTTCATTATAAACGAATAGATTCAAAAAATAAATAAAAAAATAAAACGTTTTCATTTATTGGAGATTTATTAGTGGTTTTCATATGTTTTCTTAGAAAAAGAACAATAAAAATTGTAAGCGCTATTTTAAATTGAGATAGAATCTGTTATCATTCATTAATGAAAACGTTTGCGCCTTAAAAAAGAGAAAAATGAATGATGAATGAAATGGGGTAGCATAATGGAAAAACAATGGTGGAAAGAAAGTGTAGTATATCAAATTTATCCTCGTAGCTTTATGGATAGTAATGGTGATGGTATAGGAGATCTTCAAGGGATTATTTCAAAGCTAGATTACTTAAAAGAGTTAGGGATTGATGTGATTTGGTTATCACCAGTCTATGAATCTCCAAATGATGATAATGGTTATGATATAAGCGATTATTGTAAAATTATGAACGAGTTCGGAACAATGGAAGATTGGGATGAGCTATTACATGAAATGCATGAACGTAATATGAAACTTATGATGGACTTAGTTGTTAATCATACTTCGGATGAACATAATTGGTTTATTGAATCACGTAAATCAAAAGATAATAAATATAGAGATTACTATATATGGCGCCCTGGAAAAGAAGGGAAAGAACCGAACAACTGGGGAGCTGCTTTTAGTGGATCTGCATGGCAGTATGATGAAATGACGGATGAATATTATTTACATCTGTTTTCTAAAAAACAGCCAGATTTAAATTGGGATAATGAAAAGGTAAGACAAGATGTTTATGAAATGATGAAGTTTTGGTTAGAAAAAGGAATTGATGGCTTCCGTATGGATGTTATTAATTTTATTTCTAAAGAAGAGGGATTACCAGCTGTTGAAACAGAAGAAGAGGGGTATGTTTCAGGTCATAAGCATTTTATGAACGGTCCAAACATTCATAAATATTTACATGAAATGAATGAGGAAGTATTATCGCATTATGATATTATGACGGTTGGTGAAATGCCTGGTGTAACGACAGAAGAAGCGAAATTGTATACTGGAGAAGAACGAAAAGAGTTGCAAATGGTATTCCAATTTGAACATATGGATTTAGATTCAGGAGAAGGTGGAAAGTGGGATGTAAAACCATGCTCACTTCTTACTTTAAAAGAGAATTTAACAAAGTGGCAAAAAGCATTAGAGCATACCGGATGGAATAGCCTTTATTGGAATAATCATGATCAGCCTCGCGTTGTATCTCGTTTTGGTAATGATGGAATGTATCGCATTGAATCAGCAAAAATGTTAGCGACAGTTCTTCATATGATGAAAGGAACGCCATATATTTATCAAGGAGAGGAAATTGGAATGACGAACGTTCGATTCCAATCAATTGATGAATATCGAGATATCGAAACGTTAAATATGTATAAAGAAAAAGTGATAGACCATGGTGAAGATATAGAAAAAGTAATGGAATCTATTTATATAAAGGGTCGTGATAATGCTAGAACTCCGATGCAGTGGAATGATCAGAATCACGCTGGATTTACAAAAGGTGAACCTTGGATTACTGTAAATCCTAACTATAAAGAGATTAATGTGAAACAAGCAATCCAAGATGAAGGTTCAATTTTTTATTACTATAAGAAATTAATTGAACTACGCAAAAATAATGAAATAGTTGTGTATGGATCATATGATTTAATATTAGATAATGACCCTTCTATTTTTGCTTATGTAAGAACATATGGAGATGAAAAACTACTTGTCATTGCAAACTTTACTGCGGATGAAAGTGTATTTGAAATGCCTAAGGATATTAGTTATAGTGAATCAGAGTTATTTATACACAATTACGATGTAGAAATCGGATCAATAGATAACATTCCATTACGTCCGTATGAAGCGATAGTGTTCAAATTGAAATAAGAAAAAGCCTTATGCCATTTCGAACTTGGCATAAGGCTTTTTTGGATTACCATTTTAATATGGAGAATCCATATGGAGGAAGTGTAACTTGTAATACACTTGCTTCCGCTGAAAATTCTTCGTTTGTATAAATGTTAATTATTTTCTTACCAGTAACATGAAGAGGGAGTGAAACTGTAACTTCACTATTAGTAGGGTTTAAAACGAAAAAGATAGTTTCATCCTCATATGTTTTCGTATAAGAAATATAATTATGTTCATCATTTGCTTCGATGAATTGAAAAGTACCATGTCCTCCAAATGCTTTATGTTGTTTACGTAATAAAATCAATGTTTGTATATGGGTAAATAATGCATGATCTTGTTCTTTAGTATCCCAAATCATACATTTACGGCAATCAGGGTCCATGCCGCCATCCATACCAATTTCATCCCCGTAATAAATACAAGGAGAGCCGATGAAAGAAAGATGGAATACATAGAGCAATTTCAACTTATTTTTATCTCCGTTGCATGTTGTTAAAATTCTTGGAGTATCATGGCTGTCTAATAAATGAAATGCTGCTTCATTTACATTCATAGAGTAGGAATGTAGAGATTCTGTAATTTGCTTCATGAATTCACTTGCTTTAATGGAATCGTTAGCAAAGTAAGAAAGTAGAGCATTTGTAACAGGATAGCTCATGACAGCATCAAATTGATCGCCTTGTAGCCACGGAAGGGCATCGTGCCAAATTTCTCCCAAAATATATACTTCAGGATTTAGTGTCTTTATTTCAGTTCGGAATTCTCTCCAAAAGTTGTGATCGACTTCATTGGCGACATCAAGGCGCCAGCCATCTATATTGAATTCTCGTACCCAATAACGTCCTACTTCAAGTAAGTATTCTTTTACATCTGGATGAGCTGTATTTAATTTAGGCATATACGGTGTAAAGGCGAAAGTATCATAATTTGGAAGTGGTTCGGTTATAATCGGAAATTCATGAATGTGGAACCACTCTTTATATGCGGACTTCTCACCATTCTCTAGTACGTCTTGAAATTTCTCGAAAAAGTATCCACTATGATTAAACACAGCATCGAGCATTACTTTTATACCGTGCTTATGACATTCTTCAACGAGCTCTTTAAAAGTTTCTTTCGTCCCAAATTGTGGGTCAATTTCCATATAGTCAATTGTGTCATATTTATGGTTTGAATGAGCTTTGAAAATAGGTGTGAAATATATTCCGGAAATGCCAAGCTTAACAAGGTAATCAAGGTTTTGAATAACACCAGAAAAATCTCCGCCGAAAAAATTAGTTGGAGTTGGATTCGCACTTCCCCAAGGAAGGGTGTTTTCTGGATTCAGCGTACTATCGCCATTAGCGAATCGCTCAGGGAAAATCTGATACCAAATGGTGTCTTTAATCCAAGATGGTGCTTTGAATACATCATCTGCATGAATAAATGGAAAACAGAAAAAGTTACCAACATCATCATTTGGAATGCTAGAAAAGAATCCTCGCTCTGCATAAATAAGAGTGTCTGTTTCAGATTTTAATTCAAACCCATAACGTAAGCGCTTAAATTTTGGTTCAATTGCAATGGACCAATAATCAAATAATGCAGTAGAACCCGTTTTTTTCATGGGTGTACTTGCTGATATCCATTTCCCGTCTTTCCATTCGTAAGGATCACCGTAAATAAGATCGGCGCTTTGAATATCATCTCTCTTAGTACGTACTCGGATGTGAATTGTTTGTTCATCATAAGCGTATGCATAATTATCTTTCGGCCTATGATAAATGGCTTCTTTAAACATATAGAAAATCCCCCTTCAATATCTCTATACATAGTATTCCCTTAAGTGTAATAATAAAGCCTGTATTGCAAACGATTGCCTTTCTCGTAGCTTTAATATTGCTTATAAGAGTAGTATTCATTTTATATAAAGTCAATGTATAAAGAGTATAATGACATAATTTTTAAATTAATATTTGCAAAATGAATAAAAGAATGTATAATGATAGACAAATAGCGCAAACGTTTTCATAGATTGAGATATTGTTTGCGCTTCAATTAAACTATTAAATGCAAACGTTTTCAGTTACTGAGGTACATAGACAATTTAGGGAGGTTTTTGGGATGAAGAAAGCATTATCATTATTAACGGTTTCAGCATTATCTATTGGTATGTTATCTGCATGTGGACCGAAAGATTCAGGGGAAAAAGAGGAAAGTAAAGCGAAAAAAGACTATGATCTTCTTGTTTGGGAAGATGATAAAAAAGGTGTTGGTTTAGAACCAGCAGTGAAAAGCTTTGAGGAAAAATATAAAGTAAAAGTAAAAGTTGTTGAAATGCAAATGACAGATCAAGTGAAGAAGTTACGCCTTGATGGGCCAGCGGGGACTGGACCAGATGTTGTAACATTGCCACACGATCAAATCGGAAATGCAGTAACAGAAGGTTTACTTTCTGAAGTGAAAGCAGATGATGCTGTAAAGAGTAAATTTACTAATTCATCAATAGAAGCACAGACATATAATGGAAAATTATATGGTTTACCAAAAGCAATTGAGACACCAGTCTTTATTTACAATAAAAAACTAATGCCAAAAGCGCCAGAAACGATGGACGAGCTGTTTAACTTCTCAAAAGAATTTACGAAAGATGGCAAGTACGGATTTTTAGCATTAGGAGATAACTTCTACTTTGCTAATGCATTCATGGCAGGTATGGGCGGTTATGTATTTGGTGAAAAAGATGGAAAGCCAAATGCAAGTGATGTTGGATTAAATAATAGTGGAGCAGTACAAGGTGCTGAATATCTTCAAAAATGGTACAAGGAAAAATTATTCCCAAAAGGTATTATCGGTGAATCAGGTGGGCCTGCTGCTGATGGACTATTCAATGAAGGAAAAGCAGCTTCTATCATGAATGGCCCATGGGCGTTCCAAGCAATGGAAAAGAACGGGATTGATTATGGCGTTGCTCCAATGCCGAAATTACCAAATGGTCAACCAATGAAAACGTTTGTTGGGGTTAAAGGATGGCATGTAACAAGTTTCTCTAAACAAAATGATTTAGCTACAAAATTCACTGAGTGGGTAACAAATGAAGAAAACGCAAAAATTCGATTTGAGAAAACAAAAGAAATTCCTCCAGTAAAATCAGTAATGGAAGATCCAATTATTAAAGATAACGAAGCTGCAAAAGCAGTTGCAACGCAATCTGAAAATGGAATTCCAATGCCAAACATTCCAGAAATGCAAGAAGTTTGGAAACCAGCTGGAGATGCGCTTCAATTAGTTGTTACAGATAAAGAGGCACCAAAAGCGGCGCTTGATAGTGCAGTGAAACAAATTAAAGGTAATATTGAGGCAAATCATAACAAGAAAAAATAAGGTGAAATTCGTGCCTCTAATATGAGAGGCACGAATTCTCTCCCTTCCATGTAGGAAGAAAAAAGGGGGAAGGAACATGCAAACATCTATGGAACCAGCAAATGGGTTAAACCATTCAAAGCATAGGAAAATGGCAACCATGTTATCAATCATTCCAGGCGTGGGCCAAATGTATAATAAACAATTTGTAAAAGGTCTTATTTTTCTAGTATTAACAGGTTCTTTTATTGTAGCCTTTGCTGATTTATTAAATATGGGATTATGGGGTATTGTAACGCTTGGTACAGAAGTTCCACGTGACCATTCTGTCTTTCTATTAGTAGAAGGAATCTTGGCCCTTATCGTTATCGCTTTTGGGCTAGGCATATATGCATTTAACTTATATGATGCATACCAAAATGGAAAGAAACGTGATAGCGGAACACCGTTAAATTCTGTAAAAGAGCAATATCGTAATTTGTTAGATCAAGGTTTTCCTTATTTAATGGTTTCACCAGGTTTTCTACTACTTATCTTTGTGGTCGTATTTCCAATCATCTTCGTAATTTTAATTGGATTTACAAACTATGATTTATATCATTCTCCTCCAGCTAAATTAGTAGATTGGGTGGGCTTTAAAAACTTTATTGATATTTTCACTTTACCGATGTGGAGAGAGACATTTGTAAGTGTATTCTCTTGGACTGTCATTTGGACATTCGTTGCAACAACATTACAAGTTGCACTTGGTATTTTCTTAGCGATTATCGTAAATCAGCCTGGTATTAAAGGAAAGGCGATTATTCGAACAATCTTCATTTTACCGTGGGCGGTTCCAGCATTCGTATCTATTCTTGTTTTCTCTGGTATGTTTAATGAAACATTCGGAGCGATTAACAATCAAGTATTAGCTTTATTCGGAATTGAAAAGATTGCTTGGATGACAGATCCATTTTGGGCGAAGATTGCTTTAATTATGATTCAAACGTGGCTTGGGTTCCCGTTTATCTTTGCGATGACAACAGGTATACTGCAATCGATTCCGGGAGAATTATATGAAGCGGCTACAGTAGATGGAGCGACAGCTTGGCAACAGTTTCGTAAAATTACATTGCCACTTGTGTTATATGCAACAGCACCAATATTAATTACGCAATATACGTTTAACTTTAATAACTTTAGTATCATCTATCTATTTAATGGTGGAGGTCCTGCTGTAGCTGGACAAGACGCAGGTGGAACGGATATTTTAATTTCATGGATTTATAAGTTAACGATGACTTCAGCGCAGTACGGAAAAGCAGCAGCTCTTACAATGATATTATCGTTAATTGTTATTACAGTTGCGTTATGGCAATTTAAGAGAACAAAATCATTCCAAGAAGAGGATATGATGTAAATGAATATTAAAAGACAGAAGATGTTACGTCTCTCATTAAGTTATTTAGTTATTTTCGTAATGTGTGCCATCATTTTCTATCCGTTATTATGGATTATTGGCTCATCGTTTAATCCAGGTGATAGTTTATCTGGATCAAGTATTATTCCACAAAATGCAACGTTAGATCATTATCGTAAGTTATTAGATCTAGAGAATAGTAATTACTTACTATGGTATAAAAACACATTAAAAGTAAGTGTTTTAACGATGATTTTCTCAGTGTTAGCAATTAGTTTTACCGCTTATGCATTTTCGAGATATCGTTTTGTTGGAAGAAAAAATGGTTTATTAACATTTTTAATTCTGCAAATGATTCCAAACTTTGCAGCGTTAATTGCTTTATACGTATTAGCTCAATTAACAGGATTAATTGATACACACCTTGCATTAATTTTAATTTATGTAGGCGGGGCTATTCCGATGAATACATGGCTTATGAAAGGGTATTTTGATACGATTCCGAAAGAACTGGATGAATCAGCTCGAATGGATGGAGCAGGACATTTTCGTATTTTTTGGCAAATCATTATGCCACTTGCAAAGCCAATCGTAGCGGTTGTAGCGTTATTTACTTTCATTGGTCCATTTACAGATTTCATTTTAGCGAGTATTATTTTGCGAACACCAGAAAATTATACTTTAGCAGTTGGATTATATGAAATGGTTGCGAAGAAATTCGGTAATGAATTTACAACGTTTGCAGCGGGTTCTGTGTTAATTGCGATCCCAATTTCAATTTTATTCCTATCACTACAAAAATACTTTATTTCTGGTTTAACAGCTGGAGGTACAAAAGGATGAAAAATGGGACATTACGTCCCATTTTTCTTTTCATCTCCCTATAAATAAGTTTATAGGGAGATGAAAAGAGATTTGACATCACATGTGAAAAGAAGTGAAATAAATAGTATATTATAGTATAGGAAAAAATAGCTATATCCCTTACAATACATGAAGAGGGAGAATAGGATTAGTTTTGCAAGATATAAGAAATGAAAGTTTATGACTTGCAATGAGTGCGAGATAAAATATATGAAAAATGGCAGAGAAATGAGAGGAGGGGGATTTTTATGACAGTTACAATTAAAGATGTGGCGAAGCAAGCGAATGTTGCACCATCAACAGTTTCTCGTGTAATTGCTGATAATCCAAGTATAAGTGAAAAGACAAAGCGCCGTGTTAGGAAAGTGATGAGTGAATTAGGGTATCATCCCAATTTAAATGCGAGAAATCTTGCGAACCAAACGACGAAAACACTTGGTCTTGTTATGCCAAGTTCTGCAAGTAAAGCTTTTCAAAATCCATTTTTCCCAGAAGTTATAAGAGGGATTAGTTCATTTGCACACGTAGAAGGTTATGCGCTTTACATGTCGACAGGTGAAACGGAAGAAGAAATTTTTAATGGTGTCGTAAAGATGGTACAGGGACGCCAAATTGGTGGCATTATTCTTTTATATTCAAGGGAGAATGATCGGATTATTCAATATTTACATGAACAAAATTTCCCGTTTGTTTTAATAGGAAAACCATATGATCGAAAAGATGAAATTACATATGTAGATAATGACAATTATACAGCTGCAAGAGAAGTGGCAGAATATTTAATTTCATTAGGGCATAAGCAAATCGCGTTCATTGGTGGTGGATCAGATTTACTTGTAACGAGAGATCGTTTAGCTGGTATGAGTGATGCCTTGAAATTAGCAGACATTGTATTACCAAAAGAATATATTTTACATTTTGATTTTTCGAGGGAAAGTGGTCAACAAGCTGTTGAGGAATTAATGGGACTGCAGCAACCGCCAACGGCAATTATGGCAACGGATGACTTAATTGGACTTGGTGTGTTAAGTGCTCTTTCTAAAAAAGGATTCGTTGTACCGAAAGATGTTTCTATTGTAAGCTTTAATAATGCTTTATTATCAGAAATTGCGAGCCCTCCACTTTCGACAGTTGATGTGAATATTTATCAGCTAGGATATGAGGCAGCAAAAGCTTTAGTTGATAAAGTAGAGAATGCAGAATCCACTGCAAAGTGTATCATTATTCCTCATAAATTACTAAAACGTCAAACTTGTGATCATTATGCATAAAAAAGCTAAGAGTTTAACTCTTAGCTTTTTTCATTAGAAAGGCTTCTAATCGGTCGCAGCCTTCTTTTAAAGTTTCGATACTATACGCATAGGACAAGCGAAGGTAGCCTTCACCGTATTCAGAGAATGCTGTTCCAGGAACTACAGCTAGTCCCGCTTCTTTGACAAGATCAAGTGCAAAATCAAATGATGAAGATGTCAAATGACCAACATATGGGAATAAGTAAAATGCACCTGTTGGCTTTTCAACTGTTAATCCCATTTGAGTGAGTCTATTATATACGTAATCACGGCGTTTTTTATATTGGTGGCGCATCATTTTTGGTGCGTCTTTAGCTGCTGTTAATGCTTCAATTGCAGCGTATTGAGCGATTGAAGTAGCACACGTTACATTGTATTGATGAACTTTTAATATGTGTCCTGCTAAATAACTTGGTGCAAATAAAAGTCCAACACGCCAGCCAGTCATAGAATGTGATTTAGATAAACCGTTAATGACAATTGTTTTTTCACGCATTTCTGGGAAATGAGCGATAGATGTATGCTTTTGTTCATATACAAGCTCGCTATAAATTTCATCTGAAAGGACGAAAATATTTTTATCTTTTAAAACATCTACAATATCTTTTAGCTCTTCTGTTGATAAAGTTACACCGGTTGGGTTAGAAGGATACGGTAGTACGATACATCTTGTTTTTTCTGTAATAGCATTTTTAAGCGCTTCAGCTGTTAAACGAAATCCAGTTTCACGAACATCTACAAAAATAGGCGTTGCACCGCATAATCGAATAATAGGTTCGTAGCCTGGATAAATAGGAGCAGGTAAAATTACTTCTGTTCCTGGCTCTAAAATCGTTCGGAATGCAACATCAATTGCTTCGCTAGCACCGATTGTAACGATGGTTTCGTTTTCAGGTGAATAATGTAAATCGTAGTTATCTTTTACGAAGTTACAAGCTGCCTTACGTAATTCTAGTAAACCAGCGTTATGTGTATAGCTTGTATAGTTTTCTGTAATAGCCCGTTTAGCCGCTTCTTTCACGAGAGAAGGTGTAGGGAAATCGGGTTGTCCAATTGTTAAAGAAATCAAATTATCATAGTTTTGAATCATGTTAGAGAACTGACGGATTCCAGAAATTTGGATGTCCTTCACTCTAGGGTTAATGAATTGTTCCATTGTATCTCCCTTTCTTCCGTTTGAAAATTAAGTTCATTTTATCATATTTTCTATGATTACGCTTTGTATATGTTATTTAGAAAGAGAGAGAAAAGAGAAAAAAAGCCGCTATAAGCGACTTTTTAATATCCGTATTCCCAATCTATTTCATCTTCATTCCAGAGTACAGAGGATACCTTGCCAAGGTGAACGACTGATTCGTTTACAGCACATGTGCAGTTTTCATCTCCCGCTTTATGCTGTAACTCTTCATATACTGATTTTTCAACATTTTCTAGAACAACCAAATTTTCTTCTTTTAAAACAAGCGTAGTACCCGCCATATTTATCTTCCTCCTACTAAAGTAATGATCACTTATTTGTAAACATAGATAGTATGGATTATATGCTGTATTTTGCTATAATTGTCCGTCTAAAAAAGTATTTTTATATTTTCTTTGTAATCCGTATTCATTGTATACTGCACGAAGGAAATTTGGTACAGGGTTTACAATCATTTCGAAAATCTGTAACAATTATTATGAGTTGTTAACAAAGAATTAACAAATATGTTAAGAAAAATCAAAATTTTAAAACAAATACACCTATAAAATGATATAATCATATCAAAATACATATAGGGGATGAGAGGTTATGGAGCTTATCCGTGATTTATTGATTCAAATTGCCATCATAATTTTGCCACTATTTTTATATGAAGCGATTCGTTTAAATCGCTATCAAGAAATGCCTCCGAAGCCAAATCGTTACTTTATTATGTTTTTATCTAGCGTTACGCTCGTTCTCTCCATGACATACTCTATTTGTTTTGGCAATGTGTGTGGGTATAACTTTCACCCCATTCCAATTGTCAGTGGTTTTTTATATGGTGGGATTGTTGGTTTAATCCCAGCGGTTATTTTTGTTGCATATGAATGGTTACTAAAGGGAATGAGCTTTCTTCCAGTTTTAGAAGTAATATTTCTATTGATAGTTCCGCTATTTTTATCAAAGAAATGGTCTCTTTTTTCAAGGGATAAGAAATTAATTTTAGCATTTATGATTTCATCATTTTATGTGCTTGTTTCTTTAGTATTAGGCATGATTAATGTTCTTTTGGAAACAGGATTTACACCGTATATTTCGCAAATATATAGCGGATTTATATTTGCCTCGCTTATCATGGTCATGACAATGGTATTTCAGGTGTATTTAACTGAATATTTAAATGAAAATGCATTGCTACGTACAGAGATGCAAAAATCAGAAAAGCTTAATATTGTAAGTGAGTTAGCAGCAAGTGTGGCACATGAAGTTCGAAATCCACTAACTGTTGTTCGTGGATTTATCCAATTGCTAGAAAGTACGGAAGATGTGAAGAATAAGGATTATATGCGTCTTGTATTAGCTGAATTGGATCGGGCGGAACAAATTATTTCAGATTACTTAAATTTAGCAAGGCCGCAAATTGAGAAAAAAGAACACATTTGTTTATCAGCCCAATTAATAGAAATGACCACTCTTATGTCGTCATTTGCAGCGATGCAAGGTGTATATTTACAAGTTGAAATTTCAGAAAGCCTTTATACGATTGGTGATAAGACAAAATTGAAGCAAGCTATTATGAATGTTGTTAAAAATGGTATTGAAGCAATTCAAGGAAATAAAGGATATTTAAAAGTAACAGCTATTCAAAAAGATGAAACAATCATAATAAGAGTTAAAGATAGTGGTGTTGGTATGACGAAAGAACAGTTAGCAAGGCTTGGGCAACCATATTATTCTTTAAAAGAAAAAGGGACAGGATTAGGACTTATGGTAACATTTAGTATTTTACAAGCGCATAATGGTACATTGGAATATAAGAGTGAAAGTGGAAAAGGCACTGAAGCAATTATTATATTACCAGCTGTACAAAATAAGGAATAAAAGTTACCGATGAAAGGTAACTTTTTAATTTATATTGTTTATTCATTTGTTTTTTCTTGTTTTGCTCGGCTAAATAAACTTTTAAATGATTGAAAGAAGCTTTGCTCTTTTGAGGCAGCAACCATTCTTTTTGTTTCTTGAATTTCTCGAATAACTTGCATAAGCTGTGCATCACGGTTACTGTCTTTGTTATAAATTTGACTAACAAGTTTATTCATTTTTTCTTCCTGTTTGGATTCTCGTTTATACATATGATTCATTAATAAGTCCATCTTTTCTTTTTGCAGTGCATCTGTTTGAGCGGCGTGATCGACTAACTCTTGAAGCATTTTTTCTTGAGAGCCTTCTTTTACATAAACTTGTTGCATCAATTCGTCTAGTTTCTCATCCTTTAAACGATTTTGTGTAATTAGAGTAGAATTTTGATGAATAATTGCTTCATTTAATTGAGCTAGCATTTCAAGTTTTAACATGAACTCCTCAAAGTTACGCCCATCTTCTTTTTCTTTCGTTTGTATCTCTTGCTTATCTTGTATAACTGGTACAGGTGGGGCCTCTTTTTCTTTTAAAATAATCGGTATCGTTTCTGAAATATCTTCTTGTAATGTAGCAGCTCTTTCGTGTATAGATTTCAATAGTTTTAAATCATCAAGTTTATAAATACGAGCATCAGCTGTTTTGGAAATCATATAACCATGTTCCTCTAACAGCTGACTATATTTGCGAACTATATGTTTTGGGATGCCTGTTTTATTCGTGACATCTTTCGTTTTATAGGTAGCTTCCATCATATTTCCTCCCCAAAAAGTATCGTATATATCATTTCAATCTTTTATGAGGACTTCCTTTGAAAAAGAATGTCGGAAGGCTATTAGTTTTCTACAGCATTAGTGAAAAAATGAAAATTTTTGGCGGAATGGCAAGGAATAACTAAAATAATGTCTGAAAACATATACAGGAGAAGTTTGTTATAATAACGGAGGAAAAGAAACTGGTAGAAACATGGAGGTATACATGAAGCAATTAAAAGGTATTATCATTTCAATTATCGCAATTCTGTCTATTTTAGTAGCAGTTTATGAAGTACTTGTGCCAGAGGAAACAAGTGTAAAGAAAACGAATACGTATGATCAAGTGTTAGAATTTCCGAAAGAACGTTATCCAGAGACAGGAAAACATATTACGGATGCTATAAAAGAAGGGCATTCAGAAGTTTGTACAATCGATCGTGGTGGTGCTGCAGATAGAAGGAAATTGTCGTTAGCACCATATCCATCAAAAAAAGGGTATGATCGTGATGAATGGCCAATGGCGATGTGCAAGGAAGGCGGAAAAGGAGCACATATTGAATATATAAGTCCGGCGGATAACCGTGGAGCAGGCTCTTGGGTAGGGAATAAGTTAGATAAATACCCAGATGGTACGCGAGTAAAATTTGAAGTGAAGTAGTAGTTGTATATTTCATAATGAAGGAGAAGGGGAACTATGGAGTTAACGATTTCTTATTCGCAATTAATGTTGATGAACTATGACGGTGAGCAGCCTTATGTAGATTGGACTGATGAAGATTTTGAAAGAGGTTATGCTAAGGCAGATGGAACTGTTATTTTTGAAGCACTTTCTGATTATACTTGTGAAGTGAAAGTGACCCCAGGGAAACATATTGAAAAAGAAGAAGTAGTTAGAACGATTACGGTTCCTTTTACAGTTGAAAATGAAAGTATCGTTATAACGAGTATTCTTTCTAATAAATTTCAAATACCTATTCCAAATGGTGAGTATACAGTTGTATTACAAGCAATTCCTCTTGAAGAGCCAACGGATGATGAATTATATAAAATACAATATGAATTCTTTTTTGAAAGTAAAGAATAAAAAATGGGTTATCCTGAGAAAAGGATAACCCATTTTTGTTATGCGTTTGTTTTTAAAAGGGAACGAGCATCTTTCGCTGCTTGCACCATATGTTCTAAAGCTGGAATAACTTCTTCTGTTCTTCTCGTTTTTAAACCACAATCGGGATTAATCCAGAAATATTTAGGATCACATACTTCTAAAGATTGTTCTACGATTTTATACATTTCATCTTTACTCGGTACACGTGGGCTATGAATATCATATACACCTAGGCCAATGCCTTTTTCATATGTTGTATGTTTTAATGTATCAATAAATTCTCCGTGACTTCTTGATGTTTCGATAGAAATTACATCTGCATCTAATGCGCGAATCGCGTCAACAATATCTTCGAAGTTACTGTAACACATATGAGTATGAATTTGTGTTTCATTTGCTACAGAAGAAGTTGCTAAAAGGAAGGATTGTACTGCCCATGTAATATAAGCATCCCAATCTTTTTCTTTTAGTGGCATTCCTTCACGAAGTGCGGGCTCATCGACTTGGATTACTCTAATTCCAGAAGATTCAAGTAGTTCAATTTCGTGACGAAGAGCTAGTGCAATTTGATACGAAACTTCTTTTCTTGGAATATCATTTCGAACGAAGGACCAATTTAAAATTGTAACAGGTCCGGTTAACATTCCTTTTACAACTTTCTCTGTTAAGCTTTGTGCATAAACTGTTTCCTTAATAGTCATGCCGTTAATAAAGGCTACATCACCATAAATAACAGGTGGTTTTACGCAGCGGGAACCGTATGATTGTACCCAACCGTTTTTAGTGAATGAGAAACCAGCAAGGCGCTCACCAAAATATTCGACCATGTCAGTTCTTTCAAATTCACCATGTACAAGTACATCAAGCCCAATTTCTTCTTGGTAACGAATCCATTTTTCTGTCTCTTTTTCAATAAATTGTTCATATTGGTCATTTGAAATAACACCGTTACGCCATTCTTTTCGCGTTTGACGAACTTCAGTTGTTTGCGGGAAGCTACCAATAGTCGTTGTTGGTAATAGCGGTAACTCTAGAGCAACTTGTTGTAATTCGTATCGTTTTTCAAATGGAAGAGGACGTGAAAAATCTTCTTCTTTTAGTGCTGTTCGTGCTGCTTTGACATCTTCTCGGTTACGTGCAGCAGATGAACGAATTGTATGATGTACGTTTCGATATGTTTCCAGCTCATTACTAATGCTTTCTGTACCTTGAGTGAGAGCGGAATGAATAAGAACTAACTCTTCTAATTTTTGATTTGCAAATGCTAACGCATCAAACAGCTCAGTCGATAAGTGAGTTTCTTCTGTTTTATCGATTGGTGTATGCAATAAGCTACAAGAAGGCTGAACGATGATATCTTTCGTTTGGACTTGTTTTTGTAACGTTGTAAATAACTCAAGAACTTCATCAAGGTCAGCTCTCCAAATGTTACGGCCATCTATACAACCGACAGCTAAAGTTTTATCAGCTGGGAATCCATATTTTGAAATAGCATTTAGATTACCTTCTTTACCATGAATGAAATCTAATCCAATACCGGATACCGGGAATGTAATAATTTCTTCATAGTTTTCTTCTACGCTATCAAAATATGTTTGTAAAAGAAGAGTCGCATTTGGAACTTCTTTACGAATAGCTTCATAAATTTCTTTTGCTTGTTGAACTTCTTTTTTAGTTAAAGAAGCGAAAATCGGTTCATCAACTTGAATGGCTTGTGCCCCAGCTGCATGTAGTTCTGAAAGCAGTTGTACGTAAGGTGCAACTAACTGTTTTAAAATGTTAGGAAATTGTTCTTGTGTATAGCCTTTAGCTAATTTTAAGAAAGTATATGGTCCTAAAATAACAGGCTTTCCATCTACTCCTAATTCTTGTTTTGCCTCTTCGTATAAGCGAAGTGGGCGATTATCTTTTAAAGAGATTTGTAATCCCTCTTCATATTCAGGAACGATATAGTGATAGTTTGTGTTAAACCATTTTGTCATTTCGGAAGCTACGTGATCTTTAGAGCCACGCGCCATTGCGAAATATACATCAAGGTAAGATGTAAACTCAGAAAAACGTGATGGAATAAATCCTAGCATATAGGCAGTATCCAAAACGTGATCATAATATGTAAAGTCGCCAATTGGAATGAGTTCAATCCCTTTTTCTTGCTGTACTTTTACGTGTTGAAGGCGAATTTCTTTCATTGTTGTTAAAAATTGTTCTTCATCGATTTTATTGGACCAAAAAGCTTCCAATGTTTTTTTCCACTCTCGTTGTAGTCCGATACGTGGATAACCTAAGTTACTTGTTTGAATTGCCATTTTAAATTCCTCCCTAATTGAAAGTAAGCATTTCCGTTTACTAGGAAATACCTATAACAAAAAGTACAAAGACATAGAAAATAAGCCTTCCTTTTTGTTTTAACACCTCATCATCATCCGTGAATCTATCAGTGTTGTTAAAACAGGCAGGTCTCCTGACTTATGCTTCATATAATTTCTTTCACCTTCCCGTTTTCACAGTGGCACCAAAAAGAAATCTCAGCATTTACAGTGGCGGGACCGTGTTGGAGTTTCACCAAGCTTCCCTTTTAAACACGAAACGAAACTTTCGTGTACCTATTTTCCTTTTGAAAGGAATTTAACAAGCCATATGATATTGAAACAAATTCTAACACAATTTTTGGAATTTTGTCTACTGTTTTGAAATAAGAAAATTCAAAAGTTTTTATTTCTTATTATTATGACTTTTCATCCTGGATTAACTAATAATATTACAGTATAAAAAGAGAAATTGAGCTATGAAAGAAGTAGGGATGCCTTCTTTCATAGCTCAATTTTCATCTATAGCAACTTCTGAAAGTCGGCCTGCTATAGCATCTTTAAGGAGGGTGTTTAGCCATTGTAATTCAACTGTAATATGCTCAATTACACTTTGCAAAATATATAGTTGTGCACGTGGAACCTTTCCTTTATTACAATCATATATCGTTTGCATAGTATGTAAATATTGAAGAGTATCGTTTTTCTTTTTTTCTAAAATAGGAACTAATTCATGATCATTGCTAAAGTGAGCGAAAGATAAGGCCGAATAAATAGGTTTATATATTTGGTTTTTGGCTTCGAATTGTTTTAATAGTAAAGTGTGGAATAGTTTTTTGCCTTCTTCTGTTATATGAAAAATCGTTTTGTCAGGTCGATTTGTGTCTCTAATTACATTTGTAATATGAATTGCGCCTTGCTTTTCTAATTGCTCGAAGGCGTAATAAAGTGATCCTTTAGCATATTTAATGTAACAATCCATTTGTCGTTCTTTCATAATATGCTGCACTTCATATGGATGTTTATCTCCTTCGAGTAGCAAGCCGAGAATGACTAATTTCATGCTCATGCTGTCTCAACTCCTGTATATAAAAACTTTATCCAGTAAGATCCCCACCCAAAAATTCAGCGGAAGCAAAGAAGTTAGGTGGGGATTAACTGCCCGTAAAAGCCCGATTGGTGAGGGCTAATAATCAGTGGGGGATGAACACCCCCCCACTGATTAAAGTTTCACTTTATACATATTATAAACGGCATATCCTTTTTCATAAAGGAATATGCCGCTTCTTTTTTATATTAACTAACTTGCTTTTGTTTTTCTTTCTTTTTAGGGCCTGTAAAGAGGCGTTCATTTCCCATAAGTAAAATACAAATAATACTTAGTACAGCCGGGATGAGTGCCCAGAAGAATGTATTCGCAATAGATGTAGCGAGAGCTTCTTTAATACCCGCTAATATTTCAGCAGGAATTTTTGCGGTAGCGCCTGGTGATAATAAGAAACTTGTGTCTCCGCCTTTTGGAGCTAATTTTGCTAGTTCAGGGGGAAATACAGAGTTTAGTTTATCTGTAAAAATATGATTTTGAATTGTACCGAAAATCGTTACACCAAGAGTCATACCGAGTGATCGGAAGAATGAGTTTGTTGATGTCGCCGAACCACGGTCCCGCATTTCCAACTTGTGAATAGAAGACATACTTAATACTGAGAATGAGAAACCAACACCAAGCCCAGCGAGAATCATAAATAGTGTTACGAGTAAACGAGGTGTGTCCATTGTTAAAGTACTTAATAAATAAATACCAAGAACGAAGAAGAAACCAGATACCATCATAATGTTACGATAGCTTGTTCGAGACGCTAATTGTCCTCCGGTTTGACTTCCAATTACAGAACCAACCATCATTGGTGTTAAAATTAATCCAGCATTAGAGGCGGAACCTCCAAGAACGCCTTGAATGAAGATTGGAATATAAACTGTACAGATAATAAAAGCGGCACCATAGAAAAAGGCAACTCCTTGACTAGCTGCGAATAAAGGTTTTTTAAATAGATGGAACGAAATAATAGGCTCGGTTGCTTTTCGTTCTACAAAGAAGAAAATAATAAGCGTAATAACTACTGTTGTAAATAAGCCAATAATTACAGTAGAATTCCAGGCATATTCTTTACCACCAAGTTCTAATGCGAACATTAAGCAAACGATACTTATGACAAGTGTAATAGCACCAGCCCAATCAATTTTTTGTTTTCTAAATTCTAGAGACTCACTGTAGTATTTAGTAATGAAGAAAAAGGAGATAAGTCCTAATGGAATATTAATATAGAAGACCCAATGCCAACTTATATAGTCTGTAATATAAGCACCTAATAAAGGACCGAATACACTAGATGTCCCGAAAACAGCACCGAATAGTCCTGTCATCTTTCCGCGTTTTTCTGGTGGGAAGATATCGTACATAATTGTGAAGGCGATAGGCATAAGGGCACCACCACCGATACCTTGAATAGCTCTATAAATACTTAATTGCTCAATACTTGAAGCTGTTCCGCAGAGCGCAGAACCGAATAAGAAAAGAATGAGGCCACCAATATAAAAACGTTTCCGTCCGTACATATCAGAAAGTTTCCCGAAGATAGGCATCCCTGCCATTGTTGCTACCATATAAGCTGATGTGACCCAAACAAACTTATCAAATCCTCCTAGGTCTCCAACGATTGTTGCCATTGCGGTTGCAACGATTGTATTATCCATTGCGGCCATTAATATACCAAGCAGTAAACCAGCAACAACAAATTTTGTCTTGTTGGCTTCTTTTTTTAATGGTTGAGTTTCCAAATATAACCCTCCTTTAGAAATAAGTAAACTATATTAAGTTTTGAGTGCAGTGGATAAAAAATTTTAATGTATAGTTGATTTTAATTTCTTTTCCATAAGTGCACTGATATGCCATAAAGAATATTATAGTCAAATTTGACTATAAGGCAAACTTTTTCTTACGTCAAAATATTCTTTCGTATGAGTAGAGAACGAGTGAGCCATACTGAATATTGCTATGAAGGGAATGAAGTAAATTGTAAAAAAATTTCATAAAGAACACCTTCTGTTAATAGATGAAAAATGGTTTTTTCTTCATATTGTCGAATAGGATAAAAGGAAGAGAAATATTAAACATTGCTTGTAGCAAGCTTTAGTAATTTGGGGAATTCATTGTGTGTATGTTACATCTGAAATGAGGTGAATATATATTATGAAAATATGGGGACGAATTTCGGATACAGGAAAATATTCAATACCGCTACAACCAGTATTGTGGATTGACGGATCGAAAAAGGAAAACGAATTTCCTCAAGTAGCCGTTACATTACAAATTGGTAGTATGTATACAGAACAGTTTTCGTATGAATTGACCTACGATGTAAACGACATACTTATTATGCGAATTGAAGTGGAAAATAAAGGGGTAGAAATGATTTCGAGAGTTGTTGTAAGTCATATGATTCGAGATTACTTTGCTTATATTCCTAATTCTTTAAAAGTTGATAAGGGGATAAGTGAGTTTTTATTCCAGCTTGTTAGATGGCGAATTGATGATTTGTTACCGAATGAGAAGGTGGAACTACGTTGTAAAATAAAAGCTAATAAAGATAAAGCTCTTAAACAAACATTCTTTCAGGCTACATATACATTTCAAGATAAAGAGATATCATATGGCCCACTGCAAACAAATGAAGTTGTTGTGCGTCAATGATAAAAAGGAACCTGTACAAAAGGTTCCTTTTTTAGTGAAGGTTGTGTTTTTTGAGTATTTTCTTTTGCTCCATTCCTTTTTTTCCTACATAGTTATTTTTGTAGCCAAAGTATAGAATAAATAAAAATGAAACAACATTAACAATAGCGTCGATTTGATCGTTTGTAATAAAGTGTATCCCGAAAGAGGTAAATAATAATTTTAATGATAATAGAAAACCAGCTAGTAAACGCATAGCATCTGATAGATTCTCTTTTTGTAGCATATAGATTACTCCTTTCTATAAAAGTTATATATTATATATATGAAATAGAGTAGAAAAGGTATACAAGCTTAAGCAGAAATGTACATTGCATATGTACATTTTTTATTTTGTAGAAAAACATTATTGATATAGAAACATATATTGGTATAAAAGGGGGAAAAGTATGAAACATAAAGGGAAAATTAGTGGATTATTGCTTGGCAATACTGTGGCAGTTACAGAATGGATTGCACTTCAGGATGTAATTGCAAAACTGGATTCACGATCATTTTATACCGTCTTTATTATTTATATATTGCAAATGATACTAAGTTATTATTTTGGACATTGGTACGATAAAAGAGCGAACGAGCGTATGGGTATGGAAGTAGGAGGAATGGCAAGCAATGATTTTGTTGTTGATTTTTTTGGGAAAGTAGCTGCTTTATCTGAAAGAGATTCTCGTAATATTACAGTGTACATTCTTTCTGTAAAAGAATGGGAAGGATTAAAAGACACGTTGCAAGAAAAAAAGTTGGGAGTGTTAGTACAAAAATTAGAGAGTACCATTGTAAAGACAATTCGGAAGGGCGATGTTGTTACAAAGTGGGATGAAAATAAGTACGTTATTGTAGCAATTGATAATGGTCATGAAACATCAACAATAACAAAACGATTAATGAAAAATATTGAAAGTGAAATAGAAGGTGATTTACTCAGTGTCACTCTTTTATTTGGAGCAGCTAGCTATCCAGTAGAAGGAAAAACGTTTGAAGAACTGTTGAGAAAGTCGCAAAATCAATTGTACCAGTATAGAAATTTGCAAGAAAATGAGTGAAGCTTTGATTTGAAGATATATGATAGGAAGATGTTTTATTTGTAACATTTTTTTGACTTTTATTACAAAAAAACGCCACGTTTGTAATAAAAGTCTTTAAAAATATATGAAATAAGCATATAATTATGATGGTAGTGTCAATGCAATTTGCACAGTGTGTTTTATTTTAAAAGTGTAGAGGAAAGCAAGCTCTACACTTTTCCTTTTTAGGAAATGAAAAGAATATTTGTAAGTTGTTGCGAGATATCGATTGTACTGTGTAAAATGAACAAAGAGATTAATTGGTAGAAAGCTGGAAAGGGAATGATAGACGTGAGAGCGGAGCGATCACCTTTTATCAGGTGAACTATTATAGTCTTATTAAGACTGAGGTGAAATTCCGTGGACATTAAAGTAATACATAGTGTGAACAGGCCTTAAAAAACACGAAGTAGTATACTTAAAGATGGATATGGAATTGCTAAATAATTCAAAAAGAATAATGTAATATCAAGTAATAATTTGTACAAACAATATTAATGATCTTCGTAAAAAAGATGCGAGTGTATAGAACAATTACATATTTTATAACTTTTTTATATTACACGATGGTCGTTTATAAGTAGGAGGAAGAGATGTTGAAATATAGTAAATTAGCAATTGTAACTGCATTATCAATGATTTTATTAGCCGGTTGTTTCGGTCCGAAACCAGAAGAAGAATTATATGTAGCGTTTGAAAACGCTGCTAAACAAGAAAAAACAATGTTTGAAGATGCAAAAAAACTTGAGACTTTAGAGAAAGAAGGACAAGAATTATATAACCAGATTGTTCAAGAAGGAAAAGATAATAATCAAACTGTTAAAGAAAAACTGAATCAAGCAGTGAAAAATACAACTGAACGAGAAAAAGTGCTTGCAAAAGAAAAAGAAGTTTTAAATAAAGCGCAAGAAGAAGTGAAGTCAGCTGATAAGTATGTGAAGAAAATTGAAGATAAGAAATTGAAAGATCAAGCTGATAAAGTGAAAAGCACGTATGAGAAACGACACGATTCATTTAATAAAATGTATGACAGCTATGACAAATCTTTAAAACAAGAAAAAGAGTTATATACAATGTTACAAGATAAAGGTACTAAATTAAAAGATATTAGTGAAAAAGTAAAAGTAGTAAATCAATCTTATAAGGATATTGAGTCAGAAAAAGATAAATTTAATGAATTCACAAAGTCTTATAATACAGAAAAAGTAGCTTTTTATAAACAAGCAAATATTAAAATTAAAGAAGAGAAAAAATAAAACAGTTTGGCCTACACTTGGCCAAACTGTTTTATTTTTTTGTATAAGTACGACTATACCATGGAACAGGTTCACTTAATTTTTTTTCTTGTTTTAATGCTTCAGGACCAATATAATCTTGAATTGTTTTTTTTGCCACTGTTAAAGATAAGGTTGTTTTCGGATTTCGATAGGAGGATTCAAGATGACCAAGATGCGGTAGAATTCGAAAATCTTCTTTCGTAGGAGGGATGTGGAAAAAATAATCGCCTAAACGTATAAGGACATCAGATTGTTGTTGGCTAAAACGTGGGTTTCTAGAAAAATGTAATCCTTCTTTAATTGCTTTTTTTTCAGCAATCAAACGTTCTAAAGCTGTCTTTTTTAACCAGTATAAATATTTAGGATTAGTAGCTGCTTTAGCATGACGATTCACAACGAAAATAGATTGAGCTAGTCGATTAATAGAATGTTGGTTTTGTAATTGAGATTGTGGTTGTGAAGGTTTCATATTGAATCTCCTTTCAATTTTTCATTATTATACCATAAATAAAATAGGTATTTATTATACGCAAAAAGTGATTGTATATATTTTCAATATTAAAGCAATATTGTTACAAAAAACAACTATTTTGTATAATAGTAATAGAATATGTTTTTGAAATTTGATAATGAAAGAGTGAGAAGTTTGAAAGAAATATTAAAACAACAGTATGCCATTATAGATATTGGATCTAATACAATGCGTTTAGTTATTTATGAAAAGCAAAATGGAGGTTTTTATAAAGAGATTGAAAATACGAAAGTTGTTGCTAGGTTAAGGAATTACTTAATTGATGGTGTGTTGAATGAAGAGGGAATAGAAGTATTATTACAGACATTATTTCAATTTCAAGAAAGTACAAGATTCCATCAGTTGCATCATGTACTTTGTGTTGCAACAGCAACAATTAGACAGTCGGAGAATCAAGAGGAAATTAAAAAGCTTGTCGAAGGACAAACGGACTTTACTCTTAGAGTATTATCAGAGTATGAGGAAGCGCGTTACGGATACTTGGCGGTTATGAATTTTACATCGTTTTCAGAAGGAATAACGGTAGATATCGGCGGGGGAAGTACGGAAGTTACATACTTTAGAAATAGAGAAATTTTAGATTACCATAGTTTTCCATTCGGGGCACTTTCTTTAAAGCAACAATTTATTAAAGGGGATATTCCTACTAAAGATGAGTTAGAGGGAATGCAACAGTATTTAGAGTTTCAATTTCGAACGTTACCATGGTTAATCAATAAGAAATTACCTCTTATTGCAATTGGTGGTAGTGCTAGGAACTTAGTGAAAATCCATCAAAATTTAATATGTTATCCTATAGCAGGATTACATTTATACAAGATGAAAGAAGAAGATATTGAAAGTGTAAAAGATGAATTGGAAAAATTGTCGTTCATAGAACTTCAGAAATTGGAAGGATTGGCAAAAGATCGAGCAGATACGATTATTCCAGCGGTTGAAGTATTTCATACACTTGTTAATGTTATAGAGGCACCGGCATTTGTATTAAGTAGAAAAGGGTTAAGAGAAGGTGTTTTCTATGAAGAGTTGACAAAAGATTTGGGGATTTCATATTATCCGAACGTAGTTGAAGAAAGTCTGCATTTACTATCACATGAATACGAAATGGACATGGAATTTGTTATTCAGCTTATTAAACATGGAAGACTAATTTGCAAACAACTTGAGGAAATAGGGCTTATTTCTATGTCAGTAAAAGACTGGGAAGTGTTCCATCAAGCAGCGAAAGTATTTAATATAGGCAAATATATAGACGAAGAAGCAAGCCGTTTACATACGTTTTATTTATTAGCGAATAAGACAATTGATGGCATGATGCATAAAGATCGAGTAAGGCTAGCGCTTATTGCATCGTATAAATCAAAAATGTTATTTAAACAACATTTATCTCCATTTGAAGGTTGGTTTGATAAAAGCGAACAAAAAAAAATACGCCTGTTAGGAGCTGTTTTACAATTTTCAGCTACTTTAAATGTAAGGCAACGATCGCTTATTGATACCATATCTATAACAGAAAACGAAGAAGGATTAACATTTAAAGCTTTATGTGAAAAATCGGCATTAGCGGAAAAAGTGCAGGCTGAAAAACAAAAAAAACAGTTAGAAAGAGTATTAAAAACGAATATTAACTTGTTATTTGAACTAAAACATTAGGTTGTACGGATGTCTTTACAAAAAATTTACACTTTATAATATTGTAATTTGCTAAAATAAAAGTAACTAAATTATAGTGAAAAAGTTTCAAGGGGAAGTGTGAAGAGAATGGAATTATTGAAGGGGAATGCAGTAAATTTAAATGATACAGCTTATTACAATAATCGAGAGTTAAGTTGGTTAGCATTTAATGAACGTGTCTTACAAGAAGCGCAAGATGCAAATAATCCACTTTTGGAAAGATTGAAATTTATTAGTATTTTTAGTTCGAATTTAGATGAATTTTTTATGGTACGTGTAGCGGGATTAAAGGATCAAGTGAGTGCTGGATTTAATCAGCCAGAAAATAAAGCTGGCTTAACACCAAAAAAGCAATTAAATAAAATTGCGATAAAAGCCCATGCACTAATGACAGTACAATATGATACATTTAAAAATTATGTATTACCAGCGCTTGAGTTAGAGGGAATTGAACGTTTAACATTCAATGATTTGACGAAAGAGCAGCGAGAATTTATAGAAGAGTATTTTGATGAGCAAATTTTTCCGGTGTTAACTCCTGTAGCTATTGATGCATATCGCCCATTTCCAATGTTATTAAACAAAAGTTTGAATTTGGCTACTCTTTTATATGATGAGAAGCAAGCGGAAGAGGAAAACAGGACGAAGTTAGGAATTGTGCAAGTTCCTTCATTACTTGAGCGCTTCATAATTTTACCGAGCGAAGGGCAAAAGCATAAATTTATTTTATTAGAAGACGTAATTAGTAGCTTTACTCATAAATTATTTACGGGATATACAGTATCATCTGTTACTCGTTTCCGTATTACACGCAATGCAGATTTAACGATTCATGAAGAAGGTGCGAGAGATTTATTAAAGGTAATTGAAAAAGAATTAAAAAAGCGTAAGTGGGGGGCTGCTGTTCGTTTAGAAGTTGGGAAAGAACACATTGATGAAAGAGTACTAGCGTTATTATATGAGGTTCTGGAAGTAAAAGATGAAGATGTATATATAATGGATGGTCCATTAGATTTAACATGTTTGTTTTCTTTATATAAAAAACTAGCTCCTTTATATGAACATCTTGTATATCCGGCTCTTATTCCGCAACCACCTCAAGATTTAGGTGATGAAGAAGATGTATTTGAAAAAGCAATTGAGCATGATATTTTATTACATCATCCTTTTGAATCATTTCAGCCGGTAGTTGATTTTGTCCGTGATGCGGCGGACGATCCGAATGTACTTGCGATTAAACAAACGTTATATCGTGTAAGTGGTGATTCACCGATTATTCAGGCGTTAAAGATAGCGGCTGAAAAGGGAAAACAAGTTACAGTATTAGTTGAATTAAAGGCAAGATTTGATGAAGAAAACAATGTTCATTGGGCTAAAGAATTGGAACAGGCAGGCTGTCATGTTATTTACGGTGTAAGTCACTTGAAAACACATAGTAAAATTACATTAGTTGTAAGAAGAAAAAACGGAAAAATCGAAAGGTTCGTACATCTCGGAACTGGAAACTATAATGATGCAACAGCGAAGTTATATACTGATTTTGGATATATTACATCAAGAAAAGACTTTGGGGTTGATGCAACCAATTTCTTTAATTATTTAAGTGGTTATACAACAAAGCCACATTTTCATCATTTATCGGTTGCTCCATTTGATATAAGAGAGCAATTTATAGATTTAATAGATGAAGAAATCCGTTATCATAGGCAATATGGAAATGGATATATTATCGCTAAGATGAATTCATTAACAGATAAACCATTAATTAAAAAAATGTACGAAGCATCACAAGCTGGAGTAAAGGTAGAGCTCATTGTTCGAGGGACATGTTGTTTAAGACCTGGCATTCCAAATGTAAGTGAAAATATTCGTGTAGTTAGTGTTGTTGGAAGATACTTAGAGCATAGCCGTATTTATTATTTCCATCATAATGGGGAGGAGAAAATATATTTATCTTCAGCTGATTTGATGACGCGAAATATGGAGAAGCGAGTGGAAATATCTTTCCCGATATTAGATATTGAAATGAAGGCACGAATTAAGGCGATTTTACAGCTTACATTAGCTGATAATGTGAAAACACGTGAACAAAATAAAGATGGTGATTACTATTATGTTATTAATAGTAGTACAGAAGAAATTGATAGCCAAGTGAAGTTGTTTAAGATGGCATATCAAAATACAGACGCTGAATAATGAAAAAAGTAAAAACCTCTTATGTCAATAAGAGGTTTTTACTTTTTTCTACTCATATGCTCCAAAAATGGAAGGATGAGTAGAAACAATAGTTTTATTATAAGCGTGTAATGAGATGGCTCGTTGAGAGAATAATATTTGAAAGAATCGTTATTTTAACTTAGTAATAGTATGGTTGCTGACATGGTCCACCGTAACAAGGATAAGGTGCTGGCGGCGGGAAAGGTGGTGGATAAGGTGGATAAAATGGTCGAGGGCCGAAAGCTAATGCTCCACCGAGCAATCCACCAGCAATTCCAGCTAGAAAGGGAACGCCAAAAAACGGGAAGAAGCGTGAGTCGCCTACTGGACCAATAGGTGCTGAACGGACTGGAATTGGTTGATAATATGGATACATGAACATACCTCCTTTATTGGACTCACTTTTATCATATGGTAAACAAAACGTGGATGAGCGCGTACAAGAAAGGATATGTAAGAAAATAGGCGAATTATTACGAATGTTGGAGTGTGAAAATTGTGATTTCAGGTTTTGACATAAAGCGAAATGGGACACGTGTTCTTCCCAGGCCTCGATTGACATAGAGAGTTAAATCCTGAATTGTATAGAAGCCTTCAATATAGTCTTTGGCGAGTGAAGGTGTAATAATAGCTCCTAAAAAAGGAATTTGTACTTGTCCGCCGTGACTATGACCAGAAAGTTGCAAGTTGATTGGATATTTAGAAACTTTGGGCGCGATATCTGGTTCGTGAACAAGAACAATGTTATAAGTACTTTGCCGTGCATGCTCTAATGTTTTCTCTATTTTTGGTTTGCCTAATAGTATATCATCGAGACCGAAAATAGAAATTTCACTATTATCCATTAGATGAATTCTTTTTTCACTATTGAGCAATAGCTCAAATCCTGATTCACGCATGATGTGCTCATAGTATTCAGTTCCATATCCACCGTGATCATGGTTACCATAAATAGCGAATTTACCAAAGGGGGCTTGTATATTTTTTAAAATGGATGCAACGAAAGGAGTGTCAGTATACGTTTGATAATTATCAATGAGATCTCCGGTAAAAAGGACAATATCTGGATTTACAGCATTAATTTTAGAAACAACTTTAGATAAATGTTGAAGCGAGAAATAGTATCCGAGATGTAAATCGCTGAATTGAAGAATTTTCATACCATGAAAACTTTTTGGGATGAGTTGTGATTTTAATGTGTGCTGTGTAAAAGAAATGAAATGGGGCTCTATATATTTAGCATAGTAGTATCCGATGCTACTGGTTATAAATGAATAGAGACAAGTACGCATACCAATTTTTAAAAAATTTCTTCTTGTAATGTGCTTCATAAAAATATGAGTATACCTCAATGTTTTCATTCCATTTATAGGCTACTCAAATCTCCTTTCAGTTTATTTAAAATATACTTTACATAATAAAAAGTAGTATAGATTACGAAAAAAAATGAATAAAAAGAAAGTTCTTTACGCTAAAATATCAGAAAAGTTTAAAAATATAAAGATTTCTATTAAATAAAGTGATAAAATGAATGTGTATTCATTTTTTGGAGGGGATGTATGTGAAAGAAAAGGTAGTTATTATAACAGGTGGATCGAGTGGAATGGGAAAAGGAATGGCGACTCGTTTTGCAAAAGAAGGGGCACGAGTTGTTATTACAGGACGTACAAAGGAAAAACTAGAGGAAACAAAGTTGGAAATTGAACAATTTCCAGGGCAAGTATTACCTGTACAAATGGATGTAAGAAATACGGATGACATTCAGAAAATGATTGAACAGATTGATGAGAAGTTTGGTAGAATTGATGTTTTAATAAATAATGCAGCTGGAAACTTTATTTGTCCAGCAGAAGATTTATCTGTGAATGGCTGGAATTCAGTCATTAATATTGTATTAAACGGTACGTTTTACTGTAGTCATGCTGTCGGAAAATATTGGATTGAAAAAGGTATAAAAGGGAATATCATTAACATGGTAGCAACATATGCATGGGATGCTGGTCCAGGAGTTATTCATTCGGCTGCAGCGAAGGCAGGAGTATTAGCGATGACGAAGACGCTCGCTGTTGAGTGGGGACGTAAATATGGAATACGAGTTAACGCTATCGCGCCAGGACCAATTGAACGTACGGGCGGTGCTGATAAATTATGGATTTCAGAAGAAATGGCTAAACGTACGATACAAAGTGTTCCGCTTGGAAGGCTGGGTACGCCAGAAGAAATCGCTGGTCTAGCTTATTATTTATGTTCAGATGAAGCTGCGTACATAAATGGAACTTGCATGACAATGGATGGAGGACAACATTTACATCAATATCCATTTTAAAAGGGATAAAAAAATGAATATTTGATTCATTTTTTTATGGCTAAATGTGACGGAATTGTGACATATGAAAGAAAAGTGTTTACAAGAGGTCATATATACGTTATATTTAAGACCTCTTTTTTCTTCATAGTAGAATTGCTAATTCCCCTTAGCATTTTACCCCTCTAATCCCTTCAGGAAAACTGAAGGGATTTTTTATTATTTTTCCGTAAATATCATGTTATAATTTTTGAAAAGTAAAGGGAGGGAAGCACGTTGATAGATGCATTAGATGTAATGAGTAACTTGGATAAAGTCCTTCCTTATTATCAAGCTATTTTTAGTGCTGATGAGCATACTGTAATTGGATACGAAGTAGTAGGACGTATTCAAACAGAAGAGGGCATACAAAGTTTAGCTTCTTTCTTTCACGATGATTCGATTCCAAGTGAATTTCAACTGGAAGCGGATAATATTATAGTAGAAAAAGCTTTAAATCGTTATTTAGAAAGCGATCAAAAATTATTATTATTTATACATCGGAATGCTAATGTATTAATGAATGATGATGATGAAAGCTTGCTTCAACTTTTATTGAGGTATGAAGAACAAGGTTTAAATTTAAAACAAATTGTTTTAGAGATTACAGAACATGAATGTAAAGAAGATATAGAGCAATTTAATCATTTGCTTATGTATTATCGTACATATGGTATTCAAATTTCGATTAATAAAGTCGGAACGGGCACAAGTAATTTAGAGCGTATTAGCGTGTTAGCACCTGATATTTTAAAAGTAGATTTAACGAACTTAAGGCAAACAGCACTTTTACAATCTTATCAAGATATTTTATATTCTTTATCATTACTTGCTAGAAGAATTGGTGCAACTTTGTTATATGAAGAAATAGATGCTTTTTATCAACTGCAATATGCTTGGAAGAACGGCGGAAGATATTATCAAGGTAATTATTTGAAAGAATGTTTACCTGATTTTATTGAAACGAATGTTTTGAAAGAGCGACTAGGTAATGAATGTCATCAGTTTATTCAGCATGAAAAGAAGAAGTTACAAAAAATTTATAATTTAACAGAGATGTTACGCGATCGCATTGGCGATGTTTTATCAAAACAAAAAAAGAATGAAGATATAAATGATTGGTTATTACAATTTAGTCAAAGTGTATCACAGTGTAGTTTTCGTATATTTATTTGTAATGAAGATGGTTTCCAACAATCAGGAAATGTTATGAAAAAAGATGGAGAATGGATTGTGATGCCGGATTATTATATGAAGAACTGGAGTTGGCGCCCGTATTTTCTCGAGAATATCATGAAAATGCGTTTTGAGAATAAGGCGAGGCTTTCAGATTTATATGCAGATATTGAAACGGGAGAAATGGTACGAACATTTTCTTTCCCGATTGATGATGACAACTTTTTATTTATAGATTTATCTTATGAATATTTATATGAAGAAGATGTTTTATTTTAATGCACGAAGAGATTCGTGCATTTTTTGTTTGTTTTTATCATAAATTGGTAATAGTGAAAATGGTGATGAAAATGCTGTCTATCGTTGTAAAGATTTTACGAACGAAATCTGTCCTGTCTTTGCATAATCATTGTTACAATGAATACTACAAAGACAAGTTCTTTTAAAAGGAAGGTGAAAAAATGAGGAAATATGGAATATGGCTTGTTCTATTTGTATGTGTTGCCTTTCTAGTTGGTTATAGTGTTACGACTGTTTTAGGAAAAGAGGAAGTGGAAGTCGATCGGAAAGAAGTATTTACAACGATACAAAAAGGCTATGAAACCCAGTTTTCAATTCGTGGGAAGCATTTGCCGATGAATAAGATGATAGAGACGTTATCACCGTATTTTACAGATAATTTCCTTCAAGTATTTACAGATGAAAATAGCAGAAGTGATAAACAAAGTGGTGAATATTTACTTCCGGCAAAAGAAGCACCGTTTTCTTTTAATTCAGAAACGAAAATGTCGTATGATGAAGAACATAAAAATTTATATGTATATGAGCGGACAAAAAGTGGACAGTATCAAATTGTAACATTGAAAAGGGATCAAGATAAATGGAAGCTAGCAGGATATCATGAAAGTCAGGAACTTTTAACTGAAATAAAAAGGTTGCAACAATTATAAAGTGAAACTTTTAATCAGTGGGAGGGATTACTCTTCCATCTAACTTCTTTGCTGTAGCTAAATTTGGGGTAGGAGTTTTACTACCCACAAATAGCGGGATAAGAATAGGAATAGGTATTTACCTATTCCTATTCTATATTGAGTAGTTGTTGTAACTTTTCAATTTGAAACCCTGCAACTACTTCGCCATCAATTACGACTGTTGGAGTTGAATAAGAATCATAGTCGTATAAAAGACGATTGCGAGCAGCAGCGTCTTTTTTTACGTCAAATTCTTCATATGCAACGTTATTATGCTTCAAAAATTCTTTCACAATAACACAGGGCGGACAATCGGGTTGTGTATAAACCTCAATTTTTTTCATTGTTATTCCTCCTTTTTTCTGTTTTTTATTATATTCTTCCAGTATAAAAACCGCAATAAAGAAGGGGAAATATGTTCTTTCTGTTTTTTTCTTCGCATTTCGACAAATTTTTAGTTGAGTTTCTGGCCAATAACCTTTATCCTAGAGTGTGGAACATTTTTTCTGTTATGACGGATAGAATGAGTATAGCTGTAAAACCTATTGGTAGGAAGATCAGAGAAAGGAGAGATTTCATGTCTCTACTCCAAGGAATTTTAACTCGACTTGTTAGTCTACAAGAACAAGCTGAAAGCGGTGAAGTAGCACAACGCTATTTTGAAGTGAACGGTGAGCGCAAATGTAGCGTGAAATTTTTCGATAAAAGTGAAATGTATGAGTTAGAAGTGTATCAACAAGGTGAAAAACCTCAAGTGTATCAATTCGATAATATCGACATGGTTGCAATTGAGATTTACGATATCATTTCTTGATACATATAAAAAAGGTACTGCCATGTGGCAGTACCTTTTTTAGTTCTATTACTTTCTAGTGGAATGTATAGAAGTTTTTTATTTTTCCTACAATGGTATTAAAATGAAATTTTAATCCGTGCAAGTTTGCTTATCCATGTGGAAAATGAGTCCCGTCAACCGGGTGAATATGTGAAGCTAAACTTCTCACAATCGCTGGGTTCTGCAAATAGCGGGAGAAATATAACTAGGAGGTTATCGTATGGAACGTTTACCAGTTGTGATTTGTCCTAATTGTCAAAGTTCTGCTGAGATTATTCATGTATTAACGGCTCAATCTAATCAAAATGTAATTTATACGTGCCAAGTTTGTCACTTTGTAATTCGAAATATTGAAACGAATAAAGGATAGGAAGTTATAATTTTAGTTTTTGTCCCATACAATGAGAATACGAAAAGTCTGTCTAATTGAAAGGACGTGACTCTGTGGACGGTGCACATAAATTTTACAATGTTTCAGAGAGACATTTAAATTTTGATATGGTCTTTAACCGTATTTGTAGTTTCATTGAAAAGGATCCGCGAAATTTATATCGATTATCCATTGGGACAGACTCACAAGCGCATCAAAAGGATACGAGGTTTATTACAGCAATCCATATTCATCGTGTTGGAAAAGGTGCCTGGGGCTGTTTACACCATAGATCAGTAAAAGATAAGCCGGCAACCTTACGTGAGAAAATATATTTAGAAACGCAGTTTAGTCAAGAAATCGCATGTCTATTTACGCCTACTCATATACAAACAATATGGGAGTTATTGCATCCTTATGCTCAAGATGGGGCTGGATTCATAATGGAAATTCATTTAGACATTGGGAATGATGGTTTAACAAAAGAATTTATTTTAGATATGACAGAAAAAATTCGAGCGATGGGATTAACTGCAAAAATTAAGCCAGATGCTTATGCGGCGTTTAGCTATGCAAATCGATATACGAAATGATTTTTTTTGTATGTATACGATTGCTACATATCTTTTAATAAAAACTGAATATTACATCTATTAAATAGGTTGAATTTTTTATATAATAAGAGTAACGATGCGAGTGTAAGGAGAGGGGTATATGCAAAGGGAAGTTGTTTTAACGAAGGAAGAAGAAAGTTTACTACTAGATATTTTATTTCAGCAAAATTACGCAAGTGAAATTTTAGCTGTGGAACTTACAGATATTGAGAATGGTTTGAAACAGACAGATGTGATGCAATATAAAAAAATCACAAGGTTATTTTACAGATTAAAAAATAAAGGGTATTAAGCGCTACCGGAATGGTAGTCTTTTTTTTGTGCTGTATGCTAAAATAGCTGTGTGATTGTATTTTTATTGAAATAAATTTAGGACAAAATAATAATATGAAAACGCTGTCATAAAATGTGAATAGAGTTGTGAACATAAGCAGGAAAAAGGGAAAATGGGGGATGTAATATGATTAGTATTCCGAAAGACGAATTTCAACAAATTCTTGTGAAGGATTTAATGATTTCATCGGAAAAAGTAGCTCATGTCCAAATTGGAAATAGTTTAGAACATGCTTTACTCGTTCTTGTGAAATCTGGATATTCGGCGATACCTGTCTTAGATCCAATGTATAAACTACATGGTTTGATTAGTACTGCCATGATATTAGATGGTATGTTAGGATTAGAACGTATTGAGTTTGAAAGACTCGATGATATGAAAGTAGAGCAGGTGATGAAAGAAGATATACCTGTTCTTAAATTAGACGATTCATTTGCAAAAGCTTTAGAAATGACAATTGATCATCCTTTTATTTGCGCTGTTAATGAAGAAGGCTATTTTGAGGGGATTTTAACACGTCGGGCTATTTTAAAATTGTTGAATAAGAAAGTAAGGCAACATAATCGATAACGTAAGAAAAGTGACTTCATAGAAACGAAGAAGTCACTTTTTTTTCGTGCATATCACTTGTGTATGTATTATATTTAAAAAGACATAAAACATAAGGAAAGTTTGCGCTGGACAATTGTATTTTCTGAATGAAAGCATTCGGGTAAATTAAGGATGAAAAGCTTATTGAAATAAGGTGTATGGAAGCTAAGGAAAGAGGGAGAAAGTTGCAAATTGATGATTTTCAAATGATGGTTGTGTTAGCTCAGGAATCAAATATGAGAAAAGCGGCGGAACGTTTATTTGTTTCCCAACCTGCGCTGAGTCAACGATTACAATCTATGGAGAAACAATGGGGAATGAAGTTTTTTATTCGCTCACAAAAAGGATTGACAATTACACCTGAAGGGGAAAAAGTTGCAAATTATGCTAAAGAAATGTTGCAAAGGGAAGAAGATATAAAAAGTGAGCTAGCTGTTTTCAGAACGGAAACTCATGGAACGTTAAAAATAGCTGTTGCATCAGTTATTGGTCAATATTGGCTCCCTCCTGTTTTGAAAAAGTTTGTGCATAAATATCCTTCTGTCAAGATATCGCTGTTTACTGGATGGAGTAGTGAAGTGCAAAAGCAGTTTTATGAAGGAGACGTTCATGTTGCTATACTGAGGGGAACACAAGAATATAAAGGTCAGAAGCAACAATTATTTGAAGATGAACTGTATTTAGTTGATAAAGAAATAAAAGATATTTCGATGTTAAAAGAAACAAATAGGCCGTTCATTCAATTTAAAAGTGATTCGACTTATTATGGACAAATACAAAATTGGTGGTATGGTTTATTTTCTAATCCGCCTAAGCGAACGATTGTAGTTGACCAAATTGAAACATGTAAACAACTTGTTTTAAATGGTATAGGTTATGCCCTTTTACCTTCTACTGTTTTAAAGGAAGTACAGGAAAATATGTATAAAACACCTGTTCAACTGACGAGAGAAACATGGTTGTTAACAAGTGACTCGGCAAGGCAGTTGAAGCAAGTACAAGCATTTTTAGAAATTATAGAAGAAATTCAAAGGGAAAAATAAGATTATTATCTTGCTACTCGCTCTTTCGTTTGGTAGAGTAACATTATAAATGGATTTAGGAGGCAACAAGAATGAAAATGATGGACGCTAACGAAATTATTTCGTTTATTCAAAAAAGTGAAAAGAAAACTCCTGTAAAGGTATACATAAAAGGGGATTTAAAAGAAGTAACATTCCCTGAAACAGTACAAGCATTTGTGAATAAAAAGTCAGGTGTATTATTCGGAGAATGGTCTGAAATTAAGACAATTCTTGATGAGAATAATAAGCACATCGTTGACTACGTTGTAGAAAACGATCGTCGTAATTCTGCAATCCCGATGCTTGATTTAAAAGGTATTAAAGCTCGCATCGAGCCAGGTGCTATTATTCGTGACCATGTTGAAATTGGTGACAACGCTGTAATTATGATGAATGCAACAATTAACATTGGTGCTGTAATTGGTGAAGGTTCTATGATCGACATGAACGCAGTACTTGGTGGACGTGCAACAGTCGGTAAAAACTGTCACGTAGGTGCAGGTGCTGTACTTGCAGGTGTTATTGAGCCACCTTCTGCAAAACCAGTTATCGTTGAAGATGATGTAGTAATCGGTGCAAACGTGGTTGTTTTAGAGGGTGTTACAGTAGGGAAAGGTGCAGTCGTAGCAGCAGGAGCTGTTGTAACAGAAGATGTGCCTCCATACACAGTTGTTGCAGGTACTCCAGCACGTGTAATTAAAGAAATTGATGAGAAGACAAAAGCAAAAACAGAAATTAAACAAGAGCTTCGTCAATTAAACCCAGAGAAATAAAAAGTAAAAAAAGCGTAAGAGCGTAAATGGGCTCTTACGCTTTTTATAGATAGAGGTGCAAAAATGACAGTAAGCAAATTTATCCAAATTCGTAGAGATTTACATAGAATTCCAGAAATCGGATTTAAGGAATGGAAAACACAACAGTATATTTTAGATTATATAGGAACACTTTCTCATGAATTTGTGGAAGTGAAGACATGGAAAACGGGTGTAATCGTTAAAGTAAATGGAAAAAATCCCGAAAAAATAATAGGTTATCGTGCAGATATAGACGGTTTACCAATTACAGAGGAAACTGGATACGAGTTTGCTTCTATTCATGAAGGAATGATGCATGCATGTGGCCATGATGTACATACAACAATCGGTTTAGGCCTTCTAACGAAAGCTGTGAGCGAAAGAATAGATGATGACCTTGTATTTCTATTCCAGCCAGCAGAAGAAGGACCAGGCGGTGCTCTTCCTATGTTAGAAAGTGAAGAGTTAAAAGAATGGAAACCAAATATAATTCTTGGTCTTCATATTGCACCAGAATACGCTGTGGGGACAATTGCAACGAAAGAAGGACTGTTATTTGCCAATACTTCAGAATTATTTATTGATTTAAAAGGGAAAGGTGGCCATGCTGCCTATCCGCATACTGCAAATGACATGATTGTTGCAGCGAGTCACCTTGTTACACAGCTTCAATCCGTTATTAGTCGCAATGTAAATCCTCTTGATAGTGCAGTAATTACAATCGGGAAAATTACAGGTGGTACGGTTCAAAATATTATTGCAGAAAAATCTCGTTTAGAAGGAACGATTCGAACATTATCAGTGGAATCAATGAAGCGTGTGAAAAGCAGAATTGAGTCAATTGTTGCAGGTATCGAAGCTTCTTTCCAGTGTGAGGCGATTATAGATTACGGAGCAATGTATCATCAAGTATATAACCATGAAGAGTTAACGAGAGAGTTTATGGAATTTGTACATAAACAAACTGATATGAATGTTATTACATGTACTGAGGCAATGACGGGTGAAGATTTTGGTTATATGCTTCGAGAAATCCCTGGATTTATGTTTTGGCTTGGAGTAAATTCAGAATATGGTTTACATCATGCAAAATTAAAACCAGACGAAGAAGTGATTGAAAAGGCAATCACATTTTTAAGCCAATATGTAAAGTGGAAAGGGAATAGAAAATAAAACTTCCGCTCTCTTGAAGGTTCCAAAAAACTTTTTGTTCTGAGGTGTAAGTAACGCTCGTATAGATTGATTTTAGACATTTACATACAAATGGAAGAATTAAAGTTAATTGTACTGTTTTAATAATGAGCAGGGGGTTTAGCCACTGCTCATTATTAATTATTTGACTAACTTATATATGTTTACTTTTAGTATGAAAAGTGTGTAAAATCAATGTGAAACATAGAAAAAAGGGTGGGGAATTACGTGCAAATTAGCAGTGCGATTTTATGTTTCGTCTTATATGCGTATGTTATTATTGCGGCGGTTTATTTTGGGATAAGTTTTTATGCCTATCGTCTAGTAGATAATAATGAATATGACGAAACATACAAATGGGTGAAGAGATATTTATCACCTGTACTAGAAATTATGAATGGGTTTGTGCTCTTTTTATTTATTGGATTAATTGCTTTCTCAACGAGTTTAGTAGGGAATAAAACTACGTTATTTGTATTGGGTATCATTATTTTTATGTTGTTAGGAATAAGGATTGGTAATACGGTCTTTTGGAATGAAAGAAAAGTAGATGGTTGGACGGGAATGTTAATTCCGTGCATGTTAGCTGCAATCGTGACAAATATAGAGCATGAATATTATCAATTACATTTTTGGCTTATTATTGTTTTAACAATTCTTTCTGTTTTGTATATAAGCACAGTAGTACTAACATATATTGCACATGAAAAAGGAGATGTTAAAGGCACTCGTTTCTTTAGAGGACGGGCATTATTTTGGAGTGTGCCGACGATGGCAGTTATCGCGCTTATTGCAATATTAGTAAATGGATATCAATTTTCTAATTGGCAACTATTTTTAGAAAATTGGTGGATCTTTATCTTTTCGTTTATTGCTTTTTTAGGTGCAACGCATTATTTATTCCATCAACATCATTACATATGGGCGTTGTTATTTGCATTCACACAGCTTCTATTTGCCTTTTTTGGTCAAGAAACATTATTATTCGTTTTTGAAACATTTAGTTCTTTTGGAAATATATTTGTATTTGCTATGCTACTTGTTGGTATCGCTTTTTACTTGCAACAATATTTTTATATACAAAAACAAAAATAAGAGCTAATCATAGTTTTTGTGACGCATATAAAGTGTGTTACACTGAAAATAAATAGTACTTGAAGTTATTGGAGGAATTCTTGTGGGTGAGAAAGAAAAAGAATTTGCTGTCATTGGACTTGGTCGCTTTGGTGGAAGTATTTGCCGAGAACTAGCTCAATTAGGTATGGAAGTAATGGCAATCGATTCAGATGAGGATAAAATTAATGAATTTGCAAATATAGCTTCGCATGCTGTAATTGCAGATTCAACAGATGAGATGGTATTAAAAAGCCTTGGTATTCGAAATTTTGATCACGTAGTCGTTGCTATTGGAGATAATTTAAATTCAAGTATTTTAACGACTTTGATTTTGAAAGAGTTGGGTGTAAAAAATATTACTGTAAAAGCTCAAAATGATTATCATGAAAAAGTGTTAAGTAAAATAGGTGCAGATCATATTGTGCATCCAGAACGTGATATGGGAAAAAGGATTGCTAATAATATTGCATCAAGCAATGTGCTAGACTACCTTGAGCTTTCAGATGAGCATAGTATTGTAGAGATTATTGCGAATAAAAAAATTGATGGGCACTCTTTAATTGAATTAGATATTCGTGCGAAGTTTGGATTGAATATTGTAGCAATTAAACGAGGCAAAGAAGTTATCGTATCCCCTCGAGCTACGGAGAATATTCAAGCAGGAGATATATTAATTGTCATTGGTCATGACGATGAAGTGGATCGATTTAAACACTTTTTAAGATAAGAGAAAAGAAAAGGACAATGCCTTCATGGCATTGTCCTTTTTCTTATATTTCCATAATGATTGGTAAAATCATTGGACGACGTTTCGTTTTCTCATATAGGAATGGGGCTAATGTGTCTGTAATTTCATTTTTAATTTCAGACCATTGTGTTGTTTTACGCTCCATTACTTTTTCTAAATGAGTTGTAATTAATGTTTGTGCATCATTGATTAAATCGCTGCTTTCACGCATGTAAACGAAACCGCGTGAGATGATATCAGGTCCTGCTGCAACTTTAAATTCTTTCATATCAATGCTTACAACTACAATTACAAGTCCTTCTTCAGAAAGGATACGACGATCGCGTAATACGATATTGCCAATATCTCCAATACCGTTTCCATCAATGTAGACCGAACCAGATGGGATTTTTCCAGCTACGCTAGCTTCATCCGAACGTAAAGCAAGAACATCGCCATTATCCATAATGAAGCAATTTTCTTCAGGGATGCCACAATCATTTGCTATGTTCATGTGCATACGCTGCATACGATATTCACCATGAATTGGCATGAAGTACTTCGGTTTAATTAGACGTAACATTAACTTTTGTTCTTCTTGTCCACCGTGTCCACTTGTATGGATATTTGAAAGTTTCCCGTGAATTACATCAGCGCCAGCGCGGTACAACATGTTAATTGTACGACTTACGCTAATTGTATTTCCTGGAATTGGTGAAGAAGAGAAAACAACTGTATCTCCAGGAATAATTTGAATTTGGCGGTGTGTACCATTTGCAATACGTGAAAGTGCTGCCATCGGTTCACCTTGACTACCTGTACATAAAATAACAACTTTATTAGCTGGTAAGCGGTTTAGTTGAGATGCATCTATGAATGTATCTTTCGGGCAACGAATATAACCAAGGTTTTGTCCAATTTCAATCGCTGCTTCCATACTTCGACCAAACACAGCTACTTTACGGTTGTTTTCAACAGCAGCTTCAACAACTTGTTGTAAGCGGTGGATATTTGATGCAAAGGTTGCGAATATAATCCGTCCTTCTACTTTACGAAAAATGTCTTGAATGCTATCACCAACGCGACGCTCAGACATAGTAAAGTTTGGAACTTCACTGTTCGTACTATCAGATAATAGACATAGTACGCCATCTTTACCGATTTCAGCCATTTTTGTTAAATCAGCTGGTTCACCAACTGGTGTGAAGTCAAATTTGAAGTCACCTGTATGAACAACTTGACCTTGAGGTGTTTTCACAACAACGCCGTACGAATCTGGAATACTGTGAGTTGTACGGAAGAAGGATACAGACGTTTTTTTGAATTTAATAACGTCATCTTCTTGAATCTCGTAAAGTTTTGCTTTACGAAGTAAGCCGTGTTCTTCTAATTTGTTTTTGATGAGTGCAATTGCTAATTTTCCGCCGTAAATCGGAATGTTCACTTGACGTAATAGGTAAGGGATTCCGCCGATATGATCTTCGTGACCATGTGTAATGAATAACCCTTTAATTTTATCTTCGTTTCGCACAAAATAAGTGTAGTCTGGTATTACATAATCGATCCCGAGAAGTTCGTCCTCTGGAAATTTAATTCCAGCATCAATTATAATAATTTCATCTTGAAATTGAACAGCGTATGTATTTTTACCGATTTCACCAAGCCCACCGAGAGCAAATACAGCAACTTGGTCGTTTTTTAGAAATTTCATATCGCTATACGATTTCCGCTAATGTTAAATCAGCGTTTTCTTTTTCATATTCAAGATGAGCGCCAGTAACAGACTGAACAAACTCGATATTATATGCGAACTTATTTAACTTTGTACGAACATCCTTTTCAGACGTAGCCTCTAAATATAAAACTTTTGTATTTTCACGTACTGGAACCTCAGTTAATTTTTCTTGATAAAATACTTTAAAAATCATTTGGAAAACCTCTCCTTGTCTATGTTTTGCATTATCTGTTACTTATTATAAAGCAAACAGTCACGATTTTCATGTTTTTTCGAATGAGAATGAAGAAAAAGCCCGAAATGGGCACAATTTAAGCGATTGTCTTTTTACGGACTAGACCGTTTAAATAACGCTTGAGCTTTTTCTTCAGCTTCTTCAGCATGATTACTCCTTCCTTTCCCTATTTTAAACATGCCTATTACTAGTGAAAACTCTATCTCTGATATAAGAGATAGGACAAAAGTGAATGGTGAATCTTGTCCTTTCCCATACAGTGAAAGTTATTCTATAGTAACGATCAGTAGCCGTTAGTTATAGGTATAGTATGAGGAAGAATGGAAAAGAAAATTCATCCGAACAAGTATCTACATGTTTTACTAATATATATATGCAAAGTTTACAAATAAGGTCAGAAAGGGAACGCTTTCTTCACAGATGTTTAATATGTTATACTTTTTTTTAGAATTTGAAAAGTGATATTCAAAATAGGAATATAGAGTCCCAGAAAGGATTTTGACAAATGAATGATAAAATTGTCTTTTTTGATATTGATGGAACATTATTAGATCATGATAAAAAAATTCCGCAATCTACACGAGATGCAGTAAAACAGTTACAAGAAAAAGGTGTACATGTAGCAATTGCGACAGGGCGCGCGCCATTTATGTTCGAAGATATTCGCAGGGAACTTAATATACATAATTATGTTAGTTTTAATGGACAATATGTTGTCTTTGAAGATGAGGTAATATTTAATAATCCGTTACATCCAGATGCTTTACATAGGTTTACTCAGTTTGCAAAACAAGAAGGATATCCACTTGTATATCTTGACCATCAAGATATGAGAGCATCAGTGGAATATCATGATTATGTGAAAGAAGGCTTTGGAAGCTTAAACTTTGAGCATCCAGCATATGAGCCTAATTTTTATGAGGAACGTAATATTTATCAAACACTACTTTTTTGTGAAGTAAATGAAGAGGAAAAGTTTATTAATCATTATCCAGATTTTCATTTTATTCGTTGGCATGCATATTCAATGGATATCATTCCGAATGGTGGTTCTAAGGCAAAAGGAATTGAGAAATACATTGAAAAGTTAGGTTTTAATCGTGATCAAGTGTATGCATTTGGAGATGGCTTAAATGATTTAGAAATGATCGAAGCCGTTGGCACAGGTATTGTGATGGGAAATGGCCATGAAGACTTGAAAAAACTTGCAAATCATGTGACAAAGGATGTTAATGAAGACGGTATATATCATGGACTAAAGTGGGCTGGATTGTTATAAGTGAATATGGAACCCATTTCATAATAAAAAGGCGGAAGATTAACTTCCGCCTTTTTATTATTATCGCTCTAGAGGTTTGGAATCATCAGGAGCGGCAAAAGGATTTTCTTTATTGATATGGTCATAGAACATAACGCCATTTAAATGATCAATCTCGTGTTGGAATACGATTGCTGGTAAACCTTTTAAACGCAATTTTACTTCTTCTCCGTTAATAGAAGTTGCTTTTACTGTAATTCTTGTATAACGAGGAACATAACCAGGTACTTCGCGGTCTACAGACAGACAGCCTTCACCACCCTGTAAATATGTACGTTCAACAGAATGGCTAATGATTTTTGGATTGAATAATGCATGGCTATATAATGTACCATCCGCATCGGTTACATGAACTGCAATCATTTTTTTTGAAACACCGATTTGCGGAGCCGCTAATCCGATTCCAGGGCGTAAACTATATTTTTCAGCCATTTCAGGATCTTGGCTATTTATTACGAATTCAATCATTTCTTTTAAGGTAGTTGTATCTTCTTCGCTTGCCGGTAATGACACCTCTTCTGCAACGTTGCGCAAAATAGGATCTCCTTCGCGAATAACATCTTTCATTGTAAGCATATGTAATCTCTCCTTTCCTCTTTAGTCTACCAAAGGAGATGGAAAAAGTCATCGGCAAGAAAGGGAAGGCATTTTGGAAATTGTTCTATTATAGAGTAGTTATGTATGTGATAAAAAGAAAAAGACGGCAAAGCCGTCTTTTTCTTTCCATAGTTGTTTCGTTTTACATTAGCGAATGCAAGCAGCACCAACGATAATTAAAAGAATAAACAACACAACGATTAAGGCGAAGCCGCGTCCAGACCCGCCACAAGAACCGCCATAACCGTAGGAAGGATATGAACAAGTTGGATAGCAATATGAGTATCCGTACATGAGATGACCTCCTTTATCATTTCCCGCTAATACTGCGGTTACTATAATGTATGGAAGAGAGGGTAGAAATGTATAGGTATTTACCTAAAAAAGGAAGAGTAGTTTGTATATTTTTGTTACGAAGAGAGAAAAACTAAAGAGAATTAAATCGTTTACATATTATTCTAAGAGAAAAAATAAGTGAAAAAGGGAATAATATAACAGTAGGTCAATGCTTACTAATACAGATGTAAAAAATAAAAACACGTTTGTGTAGTAGAAACCTGCATATTATTTATAAAAAAACGTATTCAAAGTAATTGACATCGTAATTAGAATAGTTGTAAACTAAAAAACGTGATCAAGATTGTATTAATATGTTTCTGAAAAAACATTAGTACAGATTGTTAGGTACACAAAATTATTCTCAACCGACATACAAACATGTTGGTTTACATCGTTGCGCTTTTTAAACTGGAAAATAGCCAGTGAAAGCGTTTCAGAATATGGTTCAAGAGAGGAAGAGGTGAACGGAATGGGTACTAAAACAAAAAAGACCCTATTTAATGTTGATGAGCAAATGAAAGCTATCGCAGCTCAATTTGAAACATTACAAATTTTAAATGAAAACGGTGAAGTTGTGAATGAAGCAGCTATGCCTGAATTATCTGATGATCAATTAAAAGAATTAATGCGTCGTATGGTGTATACTCGCGTATTAGATCAACGTTCTATTTCTTTAAACCGTCAAGGACGTTTAGGTTTCTACGCACCTACAGCTGGACAAGAAGCTTCTCAATTAGCAAGTCATTTCGCACTTGAAGCAGAAGACTTCATCTTACCAGGATACCGTGATGTACCACAATTAGTATGGCACGGATTACCATTATACCAAGCATTCTTATTCTCTCGTGGACACTTCATGGGTAACCAAATGCCTGAGAATGTAAATGCATTAGCTCCACAGATTATTATCGGTGCGCAAATCATCCAAACTGCTGGTGTTGCGTTAGGTATGAAACTACGTGGTAAAAAATCTGTTGCAATTACTTACACTGGTGACGGTGGTGCTTCACAAGGTGACTTCTACGAAGGTATGAACTTTGCAGGTGCATTCAAAGCTCCAGCAATCTTCGTTGTTCAAAACAACCGTTATGCAATCTCTACTCCAGTAGAAAAGCAATCTGCAGCTAAAACTGTAGCACAAAAAGCAGTAGCAGCAGGTATTTACGGAATTCAAGTAGACGGTATGGATCCATTAGCTGTATACGCAGCAACTGCTTTTGCTCGTGAGCGCGCAGTAAATGGCGAAGGCCCTACTTTAATCGAGACTTTAACATTCCGTTACGGTCCACATACAATGGCTGGTGATGACCCAACTCGTTACCGTACAAAAGATATCGAAAACGAATGGGAACAAAAAGACCCAATCGTACGCTTCCGTAAGTTCTTAGAAGCTAAAGGCCTATGGTCTCAAGAAGTTGAAGAGACAGTAATCGAAGAAGCAAAAGAAGATATCAAACAAGCAATTGCTAAGGCTGACCAAGCTCCAAAACAAAAAGTAACTGATTTAATGGAAATCATGTACGAAAAAATGCCTTACAACTTAGCTGAACAATATGAAATCTACAAAGAAAAGGAGTCGAAGTAAGCCATGGCTCAAATGACAATGATTCAAGCAATCACTGATGCTTTACGCGTTGAAATGAAAAATGACCCTAACGTACTTGTATTTGGTGAAGACGTTGGTGTAAACGGCGGTGTATTCCGTGCTACTGAAGGTTTACAAGCTGAATTTGGTGAAGATCGTGTAATGGATACTCCACTTGCAGAGTCTGGTATTGGTGGACTTGCAGTTGGTCTTGCACTTGAAGGATTCCGTCCAGTTCCAGAAATCCAATTCTTCGGTTTCGTTTATGAAGTAATGGATTCAATTTCTGGTCAATTAGCTCGTATGCGTTACCGTTCTGGTGGACGTTGGACTGCTCCAGTAACAGTTCGTTCTCCATTCGGTGGTGGTGTTCATACTCCTGAACTACATGCTGATAGCTTAGAAGGATTAGTGGCTCAACAACCTGGTCTAAAAGTTGTTATTCCATCTACTCCATACGATGCTAAAGGTCTTTTAATCTCTGCGATTCGTGACAACGATCCAGTTATCTACTTAGAGCATATGAAATTGTACCGTTCATTCCGTCAAGAGGTACCAGAAGGTGATTACACAATTGATTTAGGTAAAGCTGATATCAAACGTGAAGGTACAGATGTATCTGTTATCGCTTACGGTGCTATGGTTCACGCTGCATTAAAAGCTGCTGAAGAACTTGAAAAAGAAGGTATCTCTTTAGAGGTTGTTGACTTACGTACAGTTCAACCATTAGATATCGAAACAATCATCGCTTCTGTTGAAAAAACAGGTCGCGTAGTTGTAGTTCAAGAAGCTCAAAAACAAGCTGGTATTGCAGCTAACGTTGTAGCGGAAATTAACGACCGTGCAATCTTAAACTTAGAAGCTCCAGTTGTACGTGTTGCAGCTGCTGATACAGTATTCCCATTCTCTCAAGCAGAGAGCGTATGGTTACCAAACCACAAAGATATTGTTGAAGCTGTAAACAAAGTAATGAACTTCTAATTTTTAGCTTTTCATGTGCAAAAGAAATCAGCACATGCTGGTTTCTTTTGTACATATTCCATAATAATGAAATGAATCAGGGGGCTGAATTCCGTGGCATTTGAATTTAAACTACCAGATATCGGTGAAGGTATCCACGAAGGTGAAATCGTAAAATGGTTTATTAAACCAGGCGATGAAGTAAACGAAGACGATGTACTTCTTGAAGTACAAAATGATAAAGCAGTAGTAGAAATCCCTTCTCCTGTTAAAGGTAAAGTACTTGAAGTACTTGTAGAAGAAGGAACAGTTGCAATCGTAGGAGATACATTAATTAAATTTGATGCTCCTGGATACGAAAACCTTAAATTTAAAGGTGACGATCATGATGAAGCTCCAAAAGCTGAAGAAGCAGCAGTAGAAGCTCCAGCAGCGGAAGCTACTCCAGCAGCAACTGCAGAAGTAGTAAATGAGCGCGTAATTGCTATGCCATCTGTTCGTAAATACGCTCGTGAAAAAGGTGTAGACATTCATAAAGTAGCTGGTACTGGTAAGAATGGCCGTATCGTAAAAGCTGACATCGATGCATTTGCAAATGGTGGACAAACTGTAGCAGCAACTGAGGCTCCAGCAGCAGTAGAAGCTACTCCAGCAGCAGCGAAAGAAGAAGCACCAAAAGCACAACCAATCCCAGCTGGTGAATATCCAGAAACTCGTGAGAAAATGAGTGGTATCCGTAAAGCGATTGCGAAAGCAATGGTTAACTCTAAACACACAGCTCCTCACGTAACATTAATGGACGAAGTAGATGTAACAGAACTTGTTGCTCACCGTAAGAAGTTCAAAGCAGTAGCAGCTGACAAAGGTATTAAATTAACTTACCTTCCGTACGTTGTTAAAGCTTTAACATCTGCATTACGTGAATACCCAATGTTAAACACTTCTTTAGACGATGCATCTCAAGAAGTAGTTCATAAACATTACTTCAACATCGGTATCGCAGCTGATACAGACAAAGGTCTATTAGTACCAGTTGTTAAAGATACAGATCGTAAGTCTATCTTCACAATCTCTAACGAGATCAATGATCTTGCTGGTAAAGCACGTGAAGGTCGTCTAGCTCCAGCTGAAATGAAAGGTGCTTCTTGCACAATTACAAACATTGGTTCTGCAGGTGGACAATGGTTCACTCCAGTTATCAACCACCCAGAAGTAGCAATCCTTGGTATCGGCCGTATCGCTGAAAAACCAGTTGTGAAAAACGGTGAGATCGTTGCAGCTCCAGTATTAGCATTATCTCTAAGCTTTGACCATCGTTTAATTGACGGTGCAACTGCTCAAAAAGCGTTAAACCAAATTAAACGTCTATTGAATGACCCACAATTATTAGTAATGGAGGCGTAATAACAATGGTAGTAGGAGATTTCCCAATTGAATTAGATACAGTCGTTGTTGGTGCAGGTCCTGGTGGATACGTTGCGGCAATTCGTGCAGCACAATTAGGTCAAAAGGTAGCAATCATTGAAAAAGCTAACCTTGGTGGCGTATGCTTAAACGTTGGATGTATTCCTTCAAAAGCGTTAATCAATGCAGGTCATCGTTATGAGAATGCAATGCATTCTGATGACATGGGTATTACTGCAGAAAACGTAAAAGTTGACTTTACAAAAGTTCAAGAATGGAAAAACGGCGTAGTTAAGAAATTAACTGGCGGTGTTGAAGGCCTTCTTAAAGGTAACAAAGTTGAAATCATTCGCGGTGAAGCTTACTTCGTAGATGCTAATACATTACGCGTTATGACTGAAGATGCAGCTCAAACTTATACGTTTAAAAATGCTGTTCTTGCAACTGGTTCTACACCAATCGAAATTCCAGGATTCAAATACTCTAAACGTGTTATCAACTCTACAGGTGCTTTAAGCTTACCTGAAATTCCTAAAAAACTTGTTGTAATCGGCGGCGGTTACATCGGTATGGAATTAGGTACTGCATATGCTAACTTCGGTACAGAAGTTACTGTAGTAGAAGCTGGCGACGAAATCTTAGCTGGTTTCGAAAAAGCTATGAGCTCTGTTGTTAAACGTGCTCTACAGAAAAAAGGTAACGTAAATATCCATACAAAAGCTATGGCTAAAGGCGTTGAAGAAACAGAAACTGGCGTAAAAGTTAGCTTTGAAGTTAAAGGTGAAATCCAAACTGTAGAAGCAGATTACGTATTAGTAACTGTAGGTCGTCGTCCAAACACTCAAGAAATCGGTCTTGAGCAAGTTGGAGTTAAAATGACTGACCGCGGCATCATCGAAATCGATGAGCAATGTCGTACAAATGTACCAAACATCTATGCAATCGGTGATATCGTTCCTGGACCACCATTAGCTCACAAAGCTTCTTACGAAGGTAAAGTAGCTGTAGAAGCAATTAGTGGTCATGCATCAGCTATCGATTACATCGGAATTCCTGCAGTATGCTTCACTGATCCAGAACTAGCATCTGTTGGTTACACTAAAAAACAAGCTGAAGAAGCTGGAATGACTGTAACTGTATCTAAGTTCCCATTCGCTGCTAACGGTCGTGCATTATCATTAAACAGCACTGACGGTTTCCTACAACTTGTAACACGTAAAGAAGATGGTCTTCTTGTAGGTGCTCAAGTTGCAGGTGCAGGTGCTTCTGATATTATTTCTGAGATTGGTTTAGCTATCGAAGCTGGAATGACAGCTGAAGATATCGCTCAAACAATCCATGCTCACCCAACATTAGGTGAAATCACAATGGAAGCAGCTGAAGTTGCTCTTGGAATGCCAATTCACATTGTAAAATAATTTAAGTAATGTAAATAGCCCTTCTCTTATTGTAAGAGAGGGGCTATTTTTATTTTCATCAAATGACTTGCAAGGTCTTTAAACGTACTTGTCGAATGAATATATAATACTTTAACAAATGATTCAGGCTTAACTTACTTCGAAGGTAATATATATCATCCTATAATATGTAATTGATTCAAACTTACCCCCATATATTAATAAAATAGAGCATGTCAAAGGAGAAGGTTCCATGAAAATATTACATGTTATATTTTATCATTTACTACTATGGAGTGGCTTTTCCACTGTATTAACATTATCGAATGGTGATAAGTTTCATTATAAAGTTATTCTTTTTTTCGTATTTCTATATTTAGCCTATGTAATAGCATATTTTGTATTGCACGTAAGAAAGCAAGCTTTATTTCTTACATGTTCGAATTGTATATTATTTTTAATCATATTATCTATTTTTTAAATTAGCGTTTATAAAAATACATTGTTCTTCCATTAAATAATTGTAACTCTCCTTCTAATTTCTTCGCTAAAAAACGGCAAAATTCATTTGCTTTCCCTTTGTCACCAAATGTTGCATTAGGTGGTAAAGAAACTTGGATGAAAGATTGTTCATTTTCTATACCAACACCAATATAAATTGAGTCATACCGGTCGTGAGTGGATTGAAGTTTTAATGTTGTTGTAGATGTATCTAAAATTTCATAAGGAAAAGCGGTATTTGTATACGTGTAATTAATTTGGGCACCAGTTTTAGAAGTAACTGTTTTATAATAATGAAAAAGTTGTTTTATATCATCTATTGAAACTGATTGTTGGTTGGATTTCGGTACAAGCGTAATAAAGGCGTGTTGCATATAAGTTCCCCCTAGCTTAGTAGAATACTATCATTCTACATCCTACTGAATTTTTTGACAATTAAAAGGAGTATTACATGTTTTGTTTAATATACTATTAATGAAACGTGATGTAGAAAGGTGGAAACCAATGTTTGAAAAATTGTATGATGAGCATGAAAGTGTGAAGGTACGATTTTTAGGGTTTATGACACATGATACACGTTATGATTTTGGTGTTATTTATACAAATATGTTTTTTGGAAAGCCGCTCATTGTTTGTATGCAAACAGGAAGGTCTACTTTACTCGGACGAGATGATGTAGAGAATGTTCAATATATACAGGAGATTTTTAAATTAGGATCAGAAGAGGAAGCAAAGGAGTTAGCTCAGTTTTTCAAATTTCTAGTTCCGTCAACTTCTTTACATGCGGAATATGAAGAATAATTAATGTGAAACAGTCGTACTTATAAATATGGCTGTTTTTTTATTTTAATATCGCATACTAATTTAAATTAAAAATATTTAATGTGTTATACTAAAAACCTATTGACGTAAAAAGTATAACATATTAAAATAAAGACAGAAAGTTAAGCGGTTACAAAAAGTTTTTGGGATTATAAACTTAGGGGGAAATGAAAAATGGGAACAATCGTATGTCAAGATTGTGAAGGTACAATTGCACACTTCGAAGATGAGAAAGTAACGGTACTTTACGGGAAATGTGGATCTTGCGGATGTGATCACACAGAGCATACAAAAGCCCAATAATTGATAGGAAATGGACAGCTAAAAGTTTTTAGGACCATAAACTTAGGGGGAAATGAAAATGGGAACAATCGTATGCCAAGTATGTGAAGGAACAATCGGACATTTTGAAGATGAGAAAACGACGGTACTTTACGGAAAATGTGGAACAAATTGTGACTGTGCTAGAAAAGATAATGCGAAAGCTTAATGATAAATAAATAGATTACTATTAAAACTCAGGGGGAAATGAAAATGGGAACAATCGTATGCCAAGTATGTGAAGGAACAATTGGACATTTTGAAGATGAAAAATCAACAGTACTATACGGGAAATGTGGATCTCATTGCGAATGTGACCATAAAGAACATACAAAAGCTTAATAATAAGAAAAAGCGCCTACATGTGTAGGCGCTTTTTTAATAAATTGTAGTTGTATGACCAACTGTTGCAACGATTGCATCATCTCTAATTGGAATAAAGCTTATGGATGTATGTGGTGTACTAGAAGAAGCATATTGGCTCATTATACGGCTATCGATACGGGTAATAGTATCAGTCAAGAAAGCTGAAATAAAAGCGTAAGGGACTCTTCGTTCATTTAATGAATAAATAATTTCTTCTTTTGTTTTTACACCCACGCCATGTCCGTAAAAAAAGAAATTTCCTAAATAGATTGTGTTTTCTCCTTGCCACTCAATCGTAGCTGGATTCACTTGTGGGTTTTTAAAGTAAACGAGGTCACCTGGAACAAGATCGCCACCGTTTTTTGTTATGAGCCTTAGATCTTGATCGTAGTCCCATGTATAAAGTAAAAGATTTGCAAATAGACGATTGAAAGTTTCTTCCTCATACAATGATAGTAAAGCTTTATAAAAAATAATGATCATAGCGGTTGCGCATTCAGTTCCATATAGTTTTCCATTTTTAAAAATATCTTGTATGGCAATAGAAGATGGTATGTTTGGAAGAAGCTCGAATCCTCCAAGGGATGTTCTTTTCCAATACTGGGGGTTGCAAAAGGATTGTTGAAATGTGCGAAACTGAAATCCACTTTGAAAAAGCTCTAGTGCAGAGATAATAATATTAACTCGTAAATTGAGATCAAAGCTGAGTTCATCAGCTGTTCGGAAGGAATAAACTTCTTGATTTCCTGCCATTATTGATAAAATTTGTTGTTTCTCTGCTGCAAATGGCTCATATTCATTTGTAATATAAGGATGTACAATAGAACGGCCTATTACAATCATAATAGTATCCCCACCTATACGTTACATTCTTAAGTATCGTATGAAGAAAAGGAAAAAAGGTGAAAAAAAAGCCTATCAACTGATAGGCTTGTACTCTTTAATAACACGTAATGTTTGTAATGTCATATCTTCAGGACCTTGTACAGGTAAACCTGCTTCTAAGTTTTTCCGAATATACTCTAAGTTTTCTTGTGTAATAATTTCCCCCGGAGTAAAGATTGGAATCCCTGGCGGATAAACCATAACAAAATCAGCTATAATACGACCCGCTGCATTTTCAAATGGGATGACTTCTGTTTCCGAATAAAAAGCATCTCGAGGAGAAAGTGCTAGCACTGGAATTTCTGGAATCTCTACTTGTACTTGAACACCTTTATCTGCCCTATTTCTAAATGTTGCTGCTAAATCGTGTAAAGCTGCAATAAGTGTATTTGTATCACTTTCTGTATCTCCCAAAGTGATAAGACATAGTATGTTGTATAGATCTGAGAGTTCTACTTCAATGTTATATTGCTCTCTAAGCCATACTTCAGCTTGGTGGCCGGTAATACCTAAATCTTTTACAGATACAATTATCTTTGTAGGATCATAGTTAAAGGTAGCATCTGTACCTAACATTTCTTTTCCAGGACAGTAAAGATGCTCAATAGAATTTATAGCATCACGAACATGCTCAGCTAATTGTATTGTTTGTTCTATGAGTGCTGTTCCTTCTGTAGCAAGACGTTTTCTCGCAACATCAAGGGATGCTAACAAGATGTAAGAAGTTGATGTAGTTGTAAGCATACTAATAATAGATTGGACATGCTTTACATTCACTAAGCCTTCTTTCACATTAAGAATAGAACTTTGAGTTAAAGAGCCTCCTAATTTGTGAACACTTGTTGCTGCCATATCCGCACCAGCTTGCATCGCTGACATAGGTAATTCATCGTGAAAATGAATATGAACACCATGAGCCTCGTCGACTAGTACAGGGATGTCATAAGAATGTGCTAATTGTACAATCTGTTCTAAGTCTGCAGCAAACCCAAAGTACGTTGGGTTAATAACAAGTAAGCCCTTTGCATCTGAGTGCTCTTCAAGTGCTTTTTTGACAGATTGAATTGTGATTCCATGAGAAATACCGAGCTTCGGATCGATTTCAGGATGCATGAAAATCGGTTTTGCACCTGAGAAAATAATAGCTGACATTACTGATTTATGCACGTTTCGTGGTACTAGGATTTTGTCACCAGGACCGCAAACGCTCATCACCATTGTCATAATAGCGCCACTTGTACCTTGAATAGAAAAGAAAGTATGATCTGCACCGAATGCAGCGGCTGCTAAATCCTGTGCTTCTTTAATCATACCTTTTGGATGATGTAAATCATCGAGTGGCGCAATATTAATTAAATCAATTGCTAATGCATTATGCCCAATAAATTCGCGAAATGTAGGATCCATGCCCTGTCCTTTTTTATGACCAGGAATATGGAATTGAATTGGATTTCGCTTACTGTGCTCAACTAAAGCGGTAAACAATGGTGTTTCGTATTGGGACAATCTATACACCCCTTCTTCTTCATAATATTTAGTGTAATTTGTTTTATATAATCCTGCTCTAAAAAAGTGTAGCCTTTTTTAGAATAAGGCTTGTTTTTCTGCCATTCAAAAAATCGTTTTTGAGATGGTAGCTTCACTTTATTTTCTATAAAACAAAAGCATTATATCACCAATAATTATAGATGTATAGAAAAAAATGTTTTTAAGGTGAGTATGTTTAATAGTTAGCCTCAACTAATGAATAGAGGAAGACAATTCCATTAAAATGAATAAATAGTGTATAATGCAGAGTGGCTATAATGAAGAATAAAATATTCTCTTTAAGATAGCATAATGAAACAAGAAGAAATGATAAATGAGGTGCGAAATGGAATATCAATATCCGTTAGATTATGATTGGTCAAATGAGGAAATGGTTACAATTGTTAAGTTTTATGAAGCGATTGAGAAAGCTTATGAAAAAGGGATTATAAGAGAAGAGTTAATGGGTTTATATCGTCGTTTTAAAGAGATTGTTCCATCGAAAGCAGAAGAAAAGAAAATTGATAAAGAATTTCAAGAAGTAAGTGGATACTCTATATATCGTGCTATTCAAAGGGCAAAAGAAGTCGAAGAACAAAAGCTCGTAAAAATGTAAAAAATATTTTGAAAAATAAAAACTGAAGTGATATAATGTGATAACAACTAAAAACGGACAATATAAATTGTCCGTTTTCTACTATCGATTACACAGTGCATATAAAGGAAGGAGTGATTGCATCGTAGATTCAATCTTAGCAAGGAATTGTTCGTTGGTCATTGCTGAAAACTCCTCTGGTGATATATGAATACCAACTAATAATTCTGCTTTTTTTACAGTAGCTAATCGTTCAATCATCTTTTGTAAGTCTTCGGTTTCAAGTGTTTTATGTAATTTCACACTTGGTTTAGTATGGTCAATGGACCAAACGAAGTCATTTGGAATATTTGTTTTTAAATCATTTAAATGTTCTAAGAAGGCATGAGCCGTCTCAACTTTTTGTGGACACTCATAGATTAAACCAAAGTATATGAAGGCATGAGTACCCCATAAGCCGATTTGGAAATGCGGTAGCATTTTATATCCTCGTTTATTTGTTGAAAAAGCAACCCAAGTATCGTTTGGTGGATTGACTTTGCGGCGTGCGTGTTTTGCAACATGATAAAAAAAGTTCTCATCAGTTTGTTTGGATAAGTATTCTGCAAATTGTTCCCCTAAAGCTTCTAGCTTAGGATGAATGTTCGTTTTAATTGCACTCATTCGTTCTTCGAGACCATCAACTGTAAAGACATCAAAATCAGTTGACTTGAATGTTTGTATTGTCATGATTGTTCCTCCAACTCCTATTTTGCTTTTATTTTAGCATAGCTTGTACTATTCATAAAAAAAACAGCACAAAAAAATTTAAATAAAAAAATATAATTTTGTTGCATAGATGATTTATCCAACATAGTATAGTATAAAACAAAAAATCAGAAAATTGAATTAACTCTAGTCCGAGGGCAGACGAATATTGGGAGGAGGCAAATAATATGAGACAGGTGATTAATGCGTTAAAGAGAACAGATGCTGAAAAGAGAATACCGGTGCTACGTTTGGAGCTAGATTATGAATTAGCAACTTTATATGATGCGATGATGGAAGATGACAAACAGAAAAAAGAAGAGTGTGTACAAAAGTTAGAAGTGTTAAGACTTGAAATGATTCGTTTAGAAGCGTAATAATAGTATATGTATAAAAAATTAGTTGGTGCGAACCTTATAAAGGGTTCGTTTTTTCTGTGAACAGTATAGATCGGAGTGTTTAAACATGCAAGAAGTATGGAAAGACATTGATGCACACGCCAAACGGTGGATTCGGGATGCAGGAGAACATTTAATGGCATCAATGAAAAAAGCACTTATTATAGAAACAAAATCAAATGCAGCTGACTTAGTTACAAATATGGACCGAGAGATAGAACAGTTTTTAATTGGGAAAATTAAAGAAACATTCCCGAATCATAATATTTTAGGAGAAGAGGGTTATGGAGACGAGATAACGTCTTCTGACGGGGTTGTTTGGTTAATTGATCCAATTGACGGCACGATGAACTTTGTTCATCAAAAAAGAAATTTTGCGATTTCAATTGGGATTTATGAGAACGGTATCGGAAAGATTGGACTTATATATGATCCAGTGCATGATGAACTATATCATGCAGTCAAGGGATATGGAGCTTTTTGTAATGATATATCAATTCCTCCACTGAAAAAAGGAACTGTAGAGCAAGGTATTGTAGCTTTAAATGCGATATGGCTTACAGATAATCCATTGCTTAATATGGAAAGTATGATGGCACTTGTTAAGAAAGCAAGAGGCACAAGATCATATGGCTGTGCAGCGTTAGAGATGGTATACGTTGCAACAGGAAGAATAGATGCATATGTAACGCCGAGATTATCACCATGGGATTTTGGCGGAGGAAAGATAATTGTAGAAGAAGTTGGAGGTAAGGTGACGACATTCTCTGGAGCGCCACTTTCTATCATAGAGAAGAGCAGTGTGTTAGTTGCAAAACCAGGAGTGTATGAAGAAGTGTTATCGTTTATATGAGAGCAACAAAAAAAGTAAGAGGCTGTGTATAAGCTTCTTACTTTTTAGCGTTATTGTGATTTGCGCATTTTTCTTTTTGTTACAAAACCGTATCCAACTGTAACAAATGTGCCGATAATGCAAATAATAATACCGATTGGACTATTTTCAGCAATCATAATGCCGATACCGATTAAGAAAATAACACCGATAATTGCAGTTAATAAAAAGCGATATTGAATGTGTTCCATTTCTTCACCCTCCAATCTCATTTTACTTTCACAAAAGTAAGAATACAACTATATTTTCATTCTTGCTTTTATTTTAATTGCTATTGTATCCCCTTCGCTCTTATAATAGAGAAGGATTAAAAAGACATTAGGAGTTGGACATGTTGAAAAAACGACAAGATTTACGTAATATAGCAATTATTGCCCACGTTGACCATGGTAAAACAACACTTGTTGACCAGTTATTACGTCAAGCGGGGACTTTCCGTGCGAACGAACACGTTGAAGAACGCGCAATGGATTCAAATGATCTAGAAAGAGAACGCGGTATTACAATTTTAGCGAAAAATACAGCGATTCACTATGAAGATAAAAGAATTAACATTTTAGATACACCTGGTCACGCTGACTTCGGTGGAGAAGTAGAACGTATCATGAAAATGGTTGATGGTGTTTTACTTGTTGTTGATGCATATGAAGGTTGTATGCCACAAACACGATTTGTTTTAAAGAAAGCTCTTGAGCAAAACTTAACTCCAATCGTAGTTGTAAACAAAATTGACCGTGACTTCGCTCGTCCAGATGAAGTAGTTGATGAAGTAATCGACTTATTCATTGAGCTTGGTGCAAACGAAGATCAATTAGAGTTCCCAGTTGTATTTGCATCAGCAATGAACGGAACAGCAAGCTTAGATTCAAACCCAGCAAATCAAGAAGAGAATATGAAATCATTATTCGATACAATTATCGAACATATTCCAGCACCAATTGATAACAGCGAAGAGCCACTTCAATTCCAAGTAGCACTTCTTGATTACAACGACTACGTTGGACGTATTGGAGTTGGTCGCGTATTCCGCGGTACAATGAAGGTTGGACAACAAGTTGCTTTAATGAAAGTAGACGGAAGTGTGAAGCAATTCCGCGTAACGAAATTATTCGGTTACATGGGATTAAAACGTCAAGAAATTGAAGAAGCAAAAGCAGGGGACTTAGTAGCCGTTTCTGGTATGGAAGACATTAACGTAGGTGAAACAGTATGTCCAGTTGAACATCAAGATGCGTTACCATTATTACGTATTGATGAGCCAACACTACAAATGACGTTCCTTGTAAATAACAGCCCATTTGCAGGTCGTGAAGGTAAATACATTACATCTCGTAAAATTGAAGAGCGTCTTCGTTCACAATTAGAAACAGATGTAAGTTTACGTGTAGATAATACAGATTCTCCTGATGCGTGGATCGTATCTGGACGTGGGGAACTACATTTATCTATCTTAATTGAAAACATGCGTCGTGAAGGTTATGAATTACAAGTATCTAAGCCAGAAGTAATCATTAAAGAAGTTGATGGCGTAAGATGTGAGCCTGTAGAGCGTGTACAAATCGATGTACCTGAAGAATACACTGGTTCTATTATGGAATCTATGGGTGCACGTAAAGGTGAAATGTTAGATATGGTGAATAACGGAAACGGTCAAGTTCGCCTTACTTTCATGGTTCCAGCACGTGGTTTAATTGGTTACACAACAGAATTCTTAACATTAACTCGTGGTTACGGTATTTTAAACCATACATTCGATTGCTACCAACCAGTACACGCTGGACAAGTTGGTGGACGTCGTCAAGGTGTTCTAGTTTCACTTGAAACAGGAAAAGCATCACAATACGGTATTATGCAAGTTGAAGACCGTGGTGTAATCTTCGTTGAACCAGGTACAGAAGTATATGCTGGTATGATTGTAGGAGAACACACTCGTGAGAATGACTTAACAGTTAACGTTGTGAAAATGAAACAACAAACTAACATTCGTTCTGCGACGAAAGATCAAACTTCAACAATGAAGAAACCACGCCTAATGACTTTAGAAGAATCATTAGAGTACTTAAACGATGACGAGTTCTGTGAAGTAACTCCAGAATCAATTCGTCTACGTAAAAAGATTCTTGATAAGAGTGAGCGCGAAAGAGCTGCTAAGAAAAAGAAATCTGTCGAAGCGTAAAAATAAAAAAACAACGCCCTTTATAAAGGGCGTTGTTTTTTTATTTTGTTTATTTTTTAGAATATTTACTCATTTTTGTGGACAGTATTTTTTTTGCGAGTTACTCTTGTATTAAGTGTATAAAGAAAATTGCATTTTACTGCTAGGGGGGAAGAGTGTGTTAGAAAGGATGTCTTTTTTTGCAAAATTGTGTAAGGTAGATGAAAATCCAGAGTTAGGAATGTGGTTACTTTATGGGACGATTATTATATTAAGTGCTCTCGTTTATAATTTAGGGTTTGCTAGAAAGTTGTCTGTACTAAAAAATATTGTGATATACATATCATTAGCAATTGGATGCACAGTATTAACCTTTTTTGCTGTGTTTTTACCTGTTGGAGAAGGACTTGTTGTAGCGGCAATTGTACTTGGAATTTATAGATTGCGTTTGCGTCAAGCGAAACAACAAAAAGCAGGATAAGGAAGGGGAGTTTTCATGCGTTCAGTACAAGATGCACTATATAATTGGTTAACAATTAAAACAGTTGCGGAAGCACGCCCAGATGATAGTGCTGCAAAAGAAACATATTTGTTATTTCAAAATATGATATATGAAGAACATAAATTAAGAAATGTGGAAGTCGAAAAGAACGAGGAAATGTATTTAATTACATATGAAATGAATGGAGAACGGAAATCTGCAAGGTTTCCGTTAGAAGCCATTGATTGTTTTTTGGATCAGATGAATCGTGAACCAGAAAAATATAAATAAGTCCTTATCTATATGAGTAAGGACTTATTTACATTTTACCAATCATCTTCGATTTTTTTATCACGATATAATCGGAAATTACCACTTGCATGACGTTCCATTGTACGCTCTGCAATTCGTTCCGAACATTCCATGCACATATATGTATGAATAGGGCGATTACGCAGTTTTTTTGCCATAGGATTTTCATCATCTAACATATCTTTTTTATCACAAATCATACATTTGACTCTCATTTCGTCACCTCAATACGAATTCTATCAGTATAAGTATATCATGGAAGTATAATGTTTTTGAATAATAGTGGGAAAAAATAATATTTTCGCAATTCAAAAAATAAGTTATGATAAGGATATACCAAGTATGTTTGGAGGTGAAAATATGGCGAATGTAGTAGAGCCTACCTTAACAGAGGATTTAGTACAAACGTTGCGTAAAGAGTGTATTGTTATGATAGCAACGACAGATTTCGAAAAGCAAGTTCCTAACGTAAGTGCTATTTCTTGGGTGTATGCAGTGAGTAAAACTAGTATTCGATTTGCAGTAGATCAACGTTCACGTATTGTGGAAAATATACGGCATAATACAGGTGTGGTATTGACTATAATGGCGAATGAATCCGTATTTTCTATAAGTGGTGCAGGTGAAATTTTGACAGATAGAATGGAAGGTATTTCTCTAAAATTAACTGTAATAGAAGTAAATGTGCAAGAAGTGCGTGATGTTATGTTTTATGGAGCGAAACTTGCAATTGAACCAACATATGAAAAAACATATGATCTTCGGGCAGCGAAAAAGCTGGATAATGAAGTGTTAGTAGGGATAAGAGAATTATAAAGATGCTAAATAGGAAATTCGTTTATTCACTTTTGTAATCGGTTATTGTGATTTAACGTTAATAATTATAATAAAAAGTAATATATTGAATAGAAATGAATAAAGAATAAATAAAAGGTTTAATGACTATGATTTTCGATTCTACCTCGTTTACACGGTACATATAATTATAACAATGGTTCGTCCATATTGTATGGATGAAACCCTTGTTCTACAAATTTAAAAGTGGAGTCAGGGGGTAACAGGTTGGATAAAATTTATGTGTTAGATACGAATGTACTTTTGCAGGATCCTTTATCTATTTTTTCATTTGAAACCAATGAAGTAGTGATTCCAGCAGTTGTATTAGAAGAGGTTGATTCGAAAAAACGTTATATGGATGAAGTAGGACGAAACGCTCGTTATGTATCTAAGTTAATAGATAAATTTCGTGAAATAGGAAAGCTGCATGAAAGTATCCCGCTAGAAAACGGCGGAACATTTCGTATTGAATTGAACCATCGTTCATTCGTGCAACTACAAGATATTTTTGTAGAAAAAACAAATGATAATCGAATTTTAGCTGTAGCAAAAAATCTATCTTTAGAAGAACAGGAAAAAGAGGACGGGAAGTCTGTTATTTTAGTAAGTAAAGATGTACTCGTAAGGGTAAAAGCTGATGCAATTGGTTTGAAGGCTGAAGATTATTTAAGTGATCGCGTAATTGAAGTAGAAAATATATATTCTGGCTTTTTAGAAGGATATATATCAAAAGAACAATTGGATTATTTTTATGAGAAAGGTGAATTGCCTCTATCTGAAATTGCGAATCATCCTTTTTACCCAAATCAGTTTGTAGTGATGAAAGATGCATTAGGGGGCTCTAGTTCTGCTCTTGGCATTGTGGATCACTTAGGTAAGAAGGTAAAGAAACTTATTTTTCACAATGAACAAGTGTGGGGGATACGACCACGAAATGTGCAGCAAATTATGGGATTAGAATTGTTGCTTCGTGAAGATATTCCGCTTGTAACGTTAACGGGGAAAGCCGGCACAGGAAAAACGTTACTTGCGTTAGCTTCGGGACTTATGCAAACAGAAGATTTAGGGTTATATAAAAAATTACTTGTGGCAAGACCAATTGTTCCAGTCGGAAAAGATATCGGTTATTTACCAGGAGAAAAAGAAGAAAAGTTAAGACCATGGATGCAGCCAATTTTTGATAACCTAGAGTATTTATTTAATACGAAAAAGCCAGGAGAGTTAGATGCTATTTTAGCTGGAATGGGTTCGATTGAAGTAGAAGCCCTTACTTATATACGCGGGAGAAGTATTCCAGATCAGTTCATTATCATTGACGAAGCACAAAATTTAACAAAGCATGAAGTGAAAACGATATTAACTAGGGTAGGGGAAAAGAGTAAGATTGTATTGATGGGAGATCCTCAGCAAATTGATCACCCATATTTAGATGAATATAATAATGGCTTAACATATGTTGTAGAGAAGTTTAAAGAACAGCGTATTAGTGGTCATGTGAAGTTTGTTAAAGGGGAGCGATCTAATTTAGCTCAACTAGCAGCAGATTTATTGTAAAAAGGAGTGAGCTTAAGCTCACTCCTTTTCTTTAAATAATTGTAAATTTACGGATGTTACGGATTGGATTTTGTTGATTAGATCCATCATTGAAATAGAGATGAACAGGTCCGTCTTCTTTTAATGGCTTTCCTTCTTTTGAAAAACCTAGTATAGCATTTTTGACAGTTTCTAATGGAAGTGTCATTGTATGATCTACCGTTTCAATTTCAACTTGCGTAGCGTCCTCTAAAATTTCAGCGTTAGCAAGGAATGGATGGAAGGGTATACCAAATGTTCCAGTAATTAGCTGTTCTTTTTTATATTTCTTTACACTTTGTTGTATCGGTGGGAAGGCAGCACCATCACGAATTTCACGATCCCAATGTTCTGAAGTGTTTTTTAAATAAGTTTCTAGTTCAGACGTGTTTTCTCTAGTTTCATCAAAGTAAGTTGTCAAATCTACTTTTCGATCATCAAAGATCCAAACAGTTGGATCAATAGTGATTGGAAAACGTACTTTTCCGTTAATAAATAAAATTTCGCTCATTGTTGTTCCCCCATTTGTGTTATACTCCCACTTTTCAGTATAATAGCATTAGACACTGTTGTCACAAAAAATGTTTCTATTGCAATTTATTAAAACTATCGCTAATATTAATAGATAGGATAGAGGAGAGTAGGACGGAAACGGAGGGAATCAATTTGGCGTCTGAGACAGTAGCAAATCATCAGGAAAAGGCACTAGCCCTTCTACAAGCGGATGCAGAGAAGATTTTAAGACTTATTAAGGTGCAAATGGACCATCTTACAATGCCGCAATGTCCATTATATGAAGAAGTGTTAGACACACAAATGTTTGGACTATCCCGCGAGGTCGATTTTGCGGTTCGCCTTGGTCTTATTGCAGAAGAACAAGGGAAAGCAATGTTAGGTGAGCTCGAACGTGAGTTATCTGCACTTCATGAAGCATTTACAAACAAACAACAATAACGGGTTCAAATAAGGGGGCTCAAACTAAATTAGTTTGAGCTTTTTATTTGTATAATAAAGCAGGAAGAATCAATGTACATATGGAATACAACAATAATTAAATTGAAACAGAAAGAGGAAATGAAATGAAAAAAGTATGGAAATCAATGGATTATTCATTATTACTTCCTCTTGTTATCTTATGTGTGCTGGGAGTAATAATGGTATATAGTTCTAGTTCCATTGTTGCGATTTCGAGGCATAACTGGCCGGCAAATTACTTTTTTAAAAAACAATTAATAACTTTAGCTATTGGAACGGTATTGTTAGTAATTGTAGCTTCGTTACCTTATAAGTTTTGGAGAAAACGAATAATTTTATCGGCGATGGGGCTAGGGAGTATTGCTTTACTAGCAGCAGCCTTGATTTTTGGTAAGGAAATAAATGGTGCAAAAGGTTGGATATTAGGTATACAGCCCGCTGAATTTGTTAAATTATCGATTATTATTATATTAGCTCGCTTTTTTGCAAGGAGACAAGAAACAAATACACCTGTTTTTAAAGGGTCGGGACTTACACTTGGTTTTGTTGGAATGGCAATGTTTTTAATTTTAAAGCAAAATGATTTAGGTACCGATTTGTTAATTGCAGGAACAGTAGGGATTATGTTTCTTTGTTCAGGAGTAAGGATTAATTTATGGATTAAACGAATTGTTTTAACTTCTATAGTATGGATTCCAGCTCTATATTTTTTGGCTAATTATAAATTAAGTGGATATCAAAAGGCACGTTTTTCAGTTTTTCTTGATCCATTCAATGATCCTCAGAATGATGGATTCCAATTAGTAAATTCTTTTATTGGAATTGCTTCAGGAGGGCTAAATGGTCGAGGATTAGGAAATAGTGTGCAAAAATATGGTTATTTACCAGAACCTCAAACAGATTTTATTATGGCTATTATATCTGAAGAATTAGGTTTTATTGGTGTAGCTATTATTTTAATTTGCTTGCTACTTATTATTATTCGTTCATTCAGGATTGCTCAAAAATGTAACGATCCTTTTGGAAGTTTAATTGCAATCGGAATTGCAAGTTTAATAGGAGTACAAACTTTTGTTAATGTTGGTGGTATGTCTGGATTAATACCGCTTACTGGAGTGCCTTTACCGTTTATTAGTTATGGTGGAAGTTCCTTAATAGCTAATCTACTTGCAATGGGAATACTACTTAATATTGCTAGTCACGTGAAACGACAAGAGAAACAACAGAATGGTGTAATGAAAGAAAGAGAACAAAATGGACCACATCTTGTAGTTGTAAAATAAAAACACATTGTGCTTTAGAGCATGATGTGTTTTTTATTTTTAAGTAGTTTTAAATATGATGTACTAATTTCTCTTTCAGTTAAAAGATATATCACATTAAGTTAAATGTGATATACAATTAAGTTGTTAGAAAAGGAAGAGGTATGCTATACTATTTTTGTGAAACAAATTGCACAGAAAACTTATCATTTGTTAGAAAATAAGGTATGATGGATAAAAATAAAGTGAAGCTTTCTAAGTATAATATAATGTGGAAAGTGAAGAACTTCACGCTTTTTAAGGTGTGTATATATTTTATCTCTAGAGTGGTAGGAAAGTAGAGGGGGAAAATCATGACAAAGCTGCAACGTATTCAAAAAGTATTGGTAGCTAACCGTGGAGAGATTGCAATTCGTGTGTTTCGAGCTTGTTCGGAACTTGGATTAAAAACAGTTGCAATCTATTCTAAAGAGGATAGTGGTTCTTATCATCGCTATAAAGCCGATGAGTCCTATTTAGTTGGGGAAGGAAAAAAACCAATTGATGCTTATCTAGATATTGAAGGCATTATTGAGATTGCAAAAAGTAATCATGTAGATGCAATCCACCCTGGATATGGTTTCTTATCAGAAAATATTCAATTCGCTAAACGTTGTGAAGAAGAAGGAATTATCTTTATCGGTCCGAAAAGTAAGCATTTAGATATGTTTGGAGATAAAGTGAAAGCAAGAACACAAGCGCAGCTAGCACAAATTCCAGTTATACCTGGTAGTGATGGTCCAGTAAATTCATTAGAAGAAGTCGAAAAATTTGCTGAAAAGTATGATTACCCGATTATTATTAAAGCATCCCTTGGGGGTGGCGGTCGTGGTATGCGTATTGTGCGTACTAGTGAGGAATTAGGAGAATCATATAATCGAGCGAAATCAGAAGCGAAAGCAGCTTTTGGTAATGATGAAGTTTACGTCGAAAAATTCGTTGAAAAACCTAAACATATAGAAGTACAAATTTTAGCAGATGAAGAAGGCAATGTTGTTCATTTATACGAGCGTGACTGTTCTGTACAACGTCGTCATCAAAAAGTTGTAGAAATTGCACCGAGTGTATCACTTTCAGATGATCTGCGTCAGCGTATTTGTGATGCTGCTGTGAAGTTAACGAAAAATGTAAACTATTTAAATGCAGGAACAGTAGAATTCCTTGTAAAAGATGATGAGTTTTACTTTATTGAAGTAAATCCACGTGTTCAAGTAGAACATACGATTACAGAAATGATTACGGGAGTAGATATTGTTCAATCACAAATTTTAATAGCGGATGGACATTCATTACATAGCAAAATGGTAGGTGTTCCGAAGCAAGAGGAAGTAGTTGTACATGGATTTGCAATTCAATCTCGTGTAACAACTGAAGATCCGCTAAATAATTTTATGCCGGATACAGGAAAAATTATGGCGTATCGATCAGGTGGTGGTTTTGGTGTGCGTCTTGATACAGGGAATAGCTTCCAAGGTGCAGTTATTACACCGTACTACGATTCTTTACTTGTAAAAGTTACAACTTGGGCACTTACTTTTGAGCAAGCTGCTGCAAAAATGGAACGTAACTTAAAAGAATTCCGTATTCGTGGTATTAAAACAAATATTCCATTCCTAGAGAATGTAGTAAAGCATAAAAACTTCTTATCAGGAGAATATGATACTTCATTTATCGATGCGTCACCTGAATTGTTCTTGTTCCCGAAACGTAAAGACCGTGGAACGAAAATGTTAAATTACATTGGTACAGTAACAGTAAATGGTTTCCCAGGAGTAGGGAAAAAAGAAAAACCAATATTCCCAGATGCTCGTATTCCATGTTTAAAACATTCAGAGCCAATCCAAAATGGAACGAAACAAATTTTGGACGAGCGTGGAGCGGACGGATTAGTAAAATGGGTACAGGATCAAAAACGTGTACTTTTAACGGATACAACATTCCGTGATGCACACCAGTCATTACTTGCAACTCGTATTCGTACAAAAGATTTACATCAAATTGCGGAGCCAACAGCGAGAATGTTACCGAACCTATTCTCAGCGGAAATGTGGGGCGGTGCAACGTTTGATGTTGCGTATCGTTTCTTAAAAGAAGATCCATGGGAACGATTACTAGATCTTCGTGAAAAAATGCCGAACGTGTTATTCCAAATGTTACTTCGTTCTTCAAACGCAGTTGGATACAAAAACTATCCAGATAATTTAATTCAAAAATTTGTGGAATGTTCTGCTCAAGCAGGCATTGATGTATTCCGTATTTTTGATAGTTTAAACTGGGTGGAAGGCATGAGAGTTGCAATTGACGCTGTACGAGACACTGGTAAAATTGCAGAAGCAACAATGTGCTACACAGGGGATATTCATGATCCACTGCGTAGTAAATATGATTTAAATTATTATAAAAATTTAGCAAAAGAGTTAGAAGCATCAGGAGCTCACATTTTAGGTATTAAAGATATGGCGGGCTTACTAAAACCAAATGCAGCATATGATTTAGTTTCTGCATTAAAAGAGACAGTGTCGATTCCAATTCATCTGCACACGCACGATACGAGTGGAAATGGTATATTAACGTATACGAAGGCAATTGAAGCAGGTGTTGATATCGTCGATGTAGCAGTGAGTTCTATGGCTGGTCAAACGTCACAACCAAGTGCGAACACGCTATACTATGCGTTAGGCGGAAACGAAAGACAACCAGATGTTAATATAGATTCTTTAGAAAAACTATCTCACTATTGGGAAGATGTACGCAAATACTATGCACCGTTTGAAAGTGGTATGAATGCCCCTCATACAGAGGTATATATGCATGAAATGCCGGGTGGGCAGTATAGTAATCTTCAGCAACAAGCGAAGGCGGTTGGTTTAGGAGATCGCTTCGATGAAGTGAAAGTAATGTACCGCCGTGTGAATGACATGTTTGGAGATATTGTAAAAGTAACACCATCATCAAAAGTTGTTGGTGATATGGCATTATTTATGGTTCAAAACCATCTGACAGAACAAGATGTTTTAGAGCGTGGACATGCGATGGACTTCCCAGGGTCTGTTGTTGAAATGTTCTCTGGTGATTTAGGTCAACCGTACGGTGGTTTCCCGAAAGAATTACAAAAGATTATTTTAAAAGGGAAAGAGCCATTAACAGTAAGACCAGGTGAATTACTAGAGCCAGTAGATTTCGAAGCGTTAAAAGAAGAATTATTCCATAAACTTGGACGCGAAGTAACGATTTTTGATGTAGTAGCATATGCTTTATATCCAAAAGTATTTATGGATTATGAAAAAGTTGCTGAGCTTTATGGAAATGTATCTGTACTTGATACACCGACGTTCTTCTATGGTATGAGACTAGGTGAAGAAATTGATGTAGAAATTGAACAGGGTAAAACATTGATGGTTAAACTAGTATCAATTGGAGAACCTCAGCCGGATGGAAACCGTGTTCTTTACTTGGAATTTAACGGTCAACCACGTGAAATTATCGTGAAAGACGAGAGTGTAAAAGCAACAGTTGCACAACGTGTGAAAGGAAACCGTGAGAATCCAAATCATATTAGTGCAACGATGCCAGGAACGGTAATTAAAGTAGTTGTAAAAGAAGGCGACGAAGTGAAAAAAGGCGATTCTATGGCAATTACAGAAGCGATGAAAATGGAAACGACAGTTCAAGCGCCGTTCAATGGTAAAGTGAAGAAAGTATATGTTAACGATGGTGATGCGATTCAAACGGGTGATTTACTTATTGAATTAGATCACTAAAATAAGAAAAGAGCTGTGTAAATACAGCTCTTTTTTTATTGCAAAAAATCCCTTGCCGAATTGGCAAGGGATTTTAGTTTTAAATTATTTTGTTTGTTTAGAAGTTGATTCGGCTTCTTTGGCATTCACTTTACTTCTTGTTCCTAGCATAACTAAATAGCATAGTACGGCAAACAAGCAAGAAATGAATAGAGAATGTAACAATGCCATTGCTAAACTAGCGTTTGTAAATACAACTAAAACTCCTACTACAGCTTGAAGTGTAACAAGGATAAATGAAATAATCCATCCCCAATATACTACAGATTGCTGCTTGTAATGGCGAATAGCGAGAATCATCGCGTATAGTATCCAAGCGAAAATTAACATCGCTGCAACTCTATGGCCCATTTGAACCCATTCATGTAGTTGAGTTGGCATAGGTCTGTTTTTGCTACATAAAGGAAAGTCTGGACAGGCTAAGCTAGCTCGTTCGTGACGTACTAAAGCACCTGTGTAGACGACGATATAACTGTAAATTGTTACACCATAAATATGAAATTTCATTTTTTTGTCCATAATAAGTGAACGTGCATCAAATTTTTGGTCAATTTCAAAGATAAGACACGTTAATAAAATGACAGAAGCAAATGAAATTAAGGAAATACCGAAATGGATAGCAAGTACAGCTGGCATTTGTCCCCAAACAACTGCTGCTGCTCCCATTAATGCTTGTGCAACTAAAAATACGAAGGATAAAATTGCTAACGTTTTTGTTTCACGCACATGTTTATAATATTTCCAGGACAAAATACAAAGTAGAGTGACAAGAATTCCAGCTGATCCTGATGTTAATCGGTGGCTAAGTTCAATAATAGTTTCCATTGATAAATTAGATGGAACAAATTCACCGTTACAAAGTGGCCATGATTTACCACAACCTTGACCAGAACCTGTTTTTGTAACTAAAGCGCCTCCTAATAAAACTATTAATAAATCAAGGCTTGTAATGACTGCTAACCATTTAATAAAGCGTTGCAATCTCTTTCACCATCTTTCTGCTATGAAGTTATTGCGAAATATTTTCATTCCATTATGTATAGAATAAAACGCGCTAGTTCCTATGATATATAAAAAATAATAAAATAGCAAAGAAATGGAGGGGGAAGGAAAGGGAGAGAAAATAGGTGTAAAAACAGGGTTCGCAAGGAAAATTTTGGGTGAAAAATAGGCTATTTTGAAAAGAAATGGGGAGAATACGTGTTAAATAGGACAAAATAGTTTATTATAGAAGGTAACATCATGTTATGATAAGGACAAGTCAGAATGAAGTTTTTTATATTCGACACAAAAAGTTCATGTTTTCTTCACAAAATGTTCGGGAAATATGATTTAATATATTGGAGTATGGGCGTAGATTAGTAGTAGAATGGGTTAACAATGTTTCTACTGTAATAATATTGCTATATAGAAGCGAATTATTTCATTTGAAATAGGCGCAAAAAGAAAGATGAAAGTTTTAAGAGGGGGTTAGAGTGATGAACCATGCAACAAGTGAGCTGCATGATGAGTCCGCTGTTACAAGTGTACCGGAAACAACTCGGTTACAAGATTTAAAAGCACTCGTTAAAATGGGGATTGTAAACTCAAATACACTTACTGTATTTACAGGATTTTGGTTGGCATTACACTTTAATGGATTAAGTGTAATGGATAATCTGGATAAGTTATTCTTTACAATCGTTGGTTCAGGATTAATTATGGCAGGGGTATGTTGTTTAAACAACTACATTGATCGAGACATCGATCCATTAATGGAAAGAACAAAGACCCGTCCAACGGTTACTGGAAAGTATAAACCAGGATTTGCACTTACATTTGGACTAGTCATATTACTTCTTGGTTTTGTATTTTTATTATTAACAACACCAATGGCAGTCTTAATGGGATTTATTGGTGCTTTCACATATGTTGTTCTATATAGTTTATGGACAAAGAGAAAGTATACACTAAATACTGTTGTAGGTAGTATATCTGGTGCAGTTCCTCCTTTAATTGGATGGGCAGCAATCGATCCATCTTTAGGCCATCCAATTGCTTGGATGTTATTTTTAATTATGTTTATTTGGCAAATCCCACATTTCCTTGCATTAGCAATGAAACGTGTTGATGAATATCGAAATGCAGGAATTCCAATGCTTCCTGTAGTTCATGGATTTGAAATTACGAAACGCCAAATTATGATTTGGACAGTATGTTTATTACCACTACCATTTTATATGAGTGGACTAGGGATAACATTTATGGTAATTGCAACACTGCTTAACATCGGATGGATCGTTTTAGGATTTTATGGCTTCCGTAAGAAAGATGACATCAAATGGTCCGTGCAAATGTTTGTTTATTCCCTAAATTATTTAACAATCTTATTTGTATCAATGATTGTAGTTACATTCTTCTAAGACAACGACATAATTGGATTTCTTTACGTTGAGATTTACTTTACTTAACTATAAAGTACAATCTAATTCACAAGGAAAGTGGGGGTTGTTTGTATGAAGAAACAGTGGCGACTGCTTTCGTTCGTTTCACTGCTGGCTTTACTGTTAGGGGGATGCGGTAAAGCCTTTCAATCTACTTTAATTCCGCAAGGAGAAGTAGCAAAAATGCAATATGATTTACTTCTACTGGCGAGTGCAATCATGGTAGGAGTAGTACTAGTAGTTACTATTATTTTCTTATATGTAATTGTGCGTTTCCGACAAAAGAAAGGTCAGGAAGATTATATTCCAGAGCAAGTTGAAGGGAATCACAAGCTAGAAATTATATGGACAGTTATTCCGATTATTCTTTTACTAATCTTAGCTGTTCCAACAGTTACATATACATTCAAACTTGCTGATGTAAGTGCGATGGAGAAAAAGAATATTGATAAAGATACTATCGTTGTTGATGTAACAGCGAATCTTTATTGGTGGGAATTTTCTTATAAATCAGAAAAGATAGTAACTTCGCAAGATTTGGTCATCCCCACAGGTAAGAAAGTGTATTTAAATTTGAAGGGTGCCGATATTAAACACTCATTTTGGGTTCCATCTTTAGCAGGGAAAATGGATACAAATACAGACAATGTGAACAAAATGTGGTTAAAGGCAGATAAATCGGGCACTTATAATGGTTTTTGTACAGAATTTTGCGGCCCATCACATTCTTTAATGCAATTTAAAGTGAAAGCTTTAGATGAAAGCGAGTACAAAAAATGGCTTGCTGATATGAAGAAGATTGATGGGAAGAAAGAAGTAGCTTCAACAAAGGCGCAAGAGGGCCAAGAAATATTTAATAAAAGCTGTATTGGTTGTCACGCAGTTGGATCTAATGATAGTAGACCACCTTCCGCTCGTATCGCACCAAACTTAGCAAACTTTGCGGATCGCGATATGGTTGCCGGTATTGCCGAAAACAATGAAGAAAACTTAAAAAAATGGCTGAAAGATCCTGAAAATATGAAGCCAGGAAACAAAATGACTGGCAAATATGGCAACTTAACGGATGATCAAATTGATGCATTAAATGCATACTTACAAACGTTAAAAGTTGAAAAGTAAAGAGGGACTATTCGCGAAGGGGAGGTTGAAAACGTGAGTTCTGTAGCAAAAAAACAGGGGATGGGTGCTGTCATATGGGATTATTTAACGACAGTAGACCATAAAAAGATTGCCATTCTCTATTTAATTGCAGGTGGATTGTTTTTTGTAATAGGCGGAATAGAAGCTCTATTTATTCGCCTTCAATTAGCGATTCCTAACAACGCTTTTCTTGTTGGGGATGCTTATAATCAAGTATTAACGATGCACGGTACAACAATGATTTTCCTCGCAGCTATGCCACTCGTGTTTGCATTTATGAACGCCGCTGTACCACTTCAAATTGGTGCACGTGATGTAGCGTTCCCGTTTTTGAATTCACTCGGATTTTGGTTATTTTTCTTTGGTGGAGTATTTTTAAATTTAAGTTGGTTTTTAGGTGGAGCACCTGATGCAGGATGGACATCTTATGCATCTTTAGCTTTAGCCTCTAAAGGTCATGGTGTTGATTTCTATGTACTCGGCTTGCAAATCTCAGGTATTGGTACACTAATTGGAGGAATTAACTTCCTTGTAACCATTATTAATATGCGCGCTCCAGGAATGACGTATATGCGTATGCCGATGTTTACATGGACAACATTTGTAACATCTTCGCTTATATTATTCGCTTTTCCGCCGTTAACTGTAGGATTAGGACTTTTAATGTTAGATCGTTTATTTGGAACAAGTTTCTTTAATCCGGCATTGGGCGGGAATACAATTATATGGGAGCATTTATTCTGGATTTTCGGTCATCCAGAAGTATACATTCTTATACTCCCAGCTTTCGGAATATTCTCAGAAATCTTCGCAACATTTTCGAAAAAACGATTGTTTGGTTATTCATCGATGGTGTTTGCGACTGTATTAATTGGATTTTTAGGATTTATGGTATGGGCGCACCATATGTTTACTGTTGGACTTGGTCCAGTTGCTAATGCTATTTTCTCAGTTGCAACAATGGCGATTGCGGTTCCGACTGGTATCAAAATATTCAACTGGCTCTTTACAATGTGGGGCGGAAGTATTCGTTTTACGACACCAATGATGTGGGCAGTAGCTTTCATTCCATCATTCGTAATGGGTGGAGTTACAGGGGTTATGCTAGCATCTGCACCAGCTGATTATCAATTTCATGATAACTATTTCGTAGTAGCACATTTTCATTATGTAATCGTTGGCGGTGTTGTATTTGGTTTACTTGCAGGAGCTCATTATTATTGGCCACTGATGTTTAATAAAGTATTAAATGAAACATTAGGAAAGATAACGTTTTGGCTATTCTTTATCGGCTTCCATTTAACTTTCTTTATTCAGCATTTCCTTGGCTTGATTGGTATGCCACGCCGTTACTACACATATCTTGAAGGGCAAGGGTTGGAAATGGGGAATATGATTAGTTCCATCGGAGCGGTGTTTATGGCTCTTGGAACGATTGTTCTTCTATTCAATGTAATTAAAACGACAGTATCAAAAGAAAAAGCTGGTCGTGATCCGTGGGATGCACGTACATTAGAATGGACAATGCCAGCACCGACACCAGAATATAACTTTAAACAATTACCATTTGTTCGCGGATTAGATCCGTTTTGGATTGAAAAACGTGAAGGTAATAAAGAAATGACAGCAGCGGAACCAGTTGGTGATATTCATATGCCAAATCCTTCGTTTTCACCATTTGTCATTTCTTTCGGATTGTTTATAGCGGCATTTGGTGCGATGTATATGCAGGGCGGAAAAGATAAGTTCTGGTTATTAGTAGCAATTATTGGTTTAATCATTACATTTGGCACAATGTTCCTACGTTCAGTAATTGATGATCATGGGTATCATATTCATAAAGAAGATTTAGAGGATAAGGGGGGCAAGGCATAATGCATGTAGATGAAAAATTAACGAATGAAACATTTCCAGCAGAGCCTGAAAAAGCAACCCTTGAAGGGAAAAATAAGTTTGTCGGTTTTTGGTTATTTCTTGGAGGCGAAACAGTGTTGTTCGCTTCCTTATTCGGAACATATTTAGCGTTAAAGAATTCTACAAATGGTGGACCAACATCTCAAGAGATGTTCCAAATGCCACTCGTTTTCATTATGACGATGCTTTTATTAACGAGTAGCTTAACGAGTGTATATGCGATGTATCACATGAAAAACTTTAACTTTAAGAAAATGCAGCTTTGGTTACTAGTAACAGTATTGCTAGGTTTAGGGTTTTTAGGATTTGAGATATATGAGTTTTATCATTATACACATGAATTTAAGCATACTATGAGAAGTAGTGCCTTTGGCTCTGCGTTTTATGCTCTTGTTGGTACACATGGACTCCACGTATTGTTTGGGTTATGTTGGATTTTAACATTAATCTTTAGAAATGCGAAGAGAGGTCTAAATTTATACAATGCACCGAAGTTTTATGTTGCATCGATTTATTGGCACTTTATTGACGTAGTTTGGGTGTTTATTTTCACTGTAGTATATTTAATGGGAATGGTGGGATAAACAATGGCGATAAAGCAAACGAATAATCCTAAAGTTGATCTTGTTTATCGGAAGAGAAAAAGTGCGGAGGAAATGAGGCATCAAGTTATTACGTTTGCATTAATGATTTTTTTAACATTAGTTGCATTTGTAGCAGTGGCGTATCCAAAAACTTTTAGTCCGATTTTCTCTGTACCGTTTATTTTACTATTAGCAGTGGTACAAGTAATTTTTCAATTGTATTATTTTATGCATATGAGTCATAAAGGACATGAAGCAGCAAGTTTCTTTCTTTACTCTGGTCTGCTAATAGGGTTAATTACAATTTTAGCTTTTATGACAATCGTGTGGATTTGAAAAGTGAAAAATAAGGGAGCTTGTGTTGTCACAGCTCCCTCTTCATATTATGAGATAACCTTACGAAGGCAGGTGTGAAAATGAGTAACTTGTGGATATTTGGTTTTCAGGCTTTATGGAGTCCAATCTTTTTATTATTTATGCTTTCGATTCTTATTGGGTACTTCTTAATTATTGGACCATATAGAATGCGATTTGAAAATGCGACGAAGGTAAGTAAGAAGCAAATTTTTTATTTTACGACTGGTATTGTTCTTTTGTATTTTGTAAAGGGAGGGCCTATTGATTTAATTGGCCATATTATATTTAGTGCTCATATGTTTGAAATGGCAGTCATGTATATTGCAGTTCCACCGTTACTGTTGCTTGGTATACCAATTTGGTTATATCGTTACATTACTTCTTTTAAGTTCGTTCAAATTATATTAAAGGCATTTGCTAAACCACTTATTGCGTTGTTTGTATTTAACGGCCTGTTTTCTTTTTATCATTTACCAGTTGTTTTTGATACAGTAAAACAAAGTCAAATAGCTCATCCTATTTGTCTCGCTATATTGTTTTTTACAGCAATCATGATGTGGTGGCCGATGTTAAATCCATTACCAGAATATCAAACGTTAAGTGATATAAAGAAACTTGGTTATATGTTTGCTAACGGCATATTATTAACGCCTGCATGTGCGTTAATCATTTTTGCGACAGCCCCGTTATTTGCAACGTATACGGATCCGGCTGCTTGGATGAAAGCGATGGAACTATGTGTACCAGCGGGCACTTTATCAGATTTAAATATAACGGGACCAGAATTTTTGCACTGGATGCCAGTCGTACAAGATCAGCAAACTGGTGGTATCATAATGAAAATTGTCCAGGAAATAGTGTACGGTACAATTATAGGTTATGTATTCTTTAGATGGGCACGTAGAGAACGTGAAAAGGATAAGGAGCAGTTGCAACAATTGCCGCCGTATTTACAGATTAAGTAAAAAAGTGTATGAGATTCCATGCGCTTTTTCTTTTTTAGTTACCTTAAAAAGATTGAATTTTCTAACTTTTTATGTTAAGTTAGTGTAGGCGTGTACTAAAAGTGGAGATAAAATTTACTACTAGCTTTCATGCGTAATAATTCCATATGTAGTGCAAGTTTTTTAGAGAGTTACAAATATATATTGTTATCTTTAATAAACACGAACTATTTTAAGGGGGAGTTTAAATGGGTAGTAGTGGAAGTATGGTAAAGCCGATTAGTGGTTTTTTGACAGCACTAATTCAATATCCAGTACCAGTAGTAGAATCGCGTACAGACATTGATAAACAAATTCAACAAATCATAAAAACAATTCATTCGACCAAATCAGGTTACCCTGGTTTAGAATTGATAGTATTTCCTGAATATAGTACACAAGGGCTCAATACAAAAAAATGGACTACAGAAGAATTTTTATGCACAGTGCCTGGGCCAGAAACAGACTTATTTGCTGAGGCATGTAAAGAATCTAAAGTATATGGTGTTTTTTCAATAATGGAGAAAAATCCTGATGGTGGAGAGCCGTATAATACAGCAGTTATTATTGATCCACAAGGTGAAATGATTTTGAAGTATCGTAAGCTAAATCCTTGGGTGCCAGTCGAGCCTTGGAAAGCTGGAGATTTAGGCTTACCTGTTTGTGATGGACCTGGAGGAAGTAAATTAGCTGTTTGTATTTGTCATGATGGCATGTTCCCTGAAGTAGCTCGTGAAGCGGCCTATAAAGGTGCAAATGTCTTAATTCGTATTTCTGGATATAGTACACAAGTTAGTGAACAATGGATGCTAACGAATCGTTCAAATGCATGGCAAAATTTAATGTATACATTGTCGGTAAACTTAGCGGGTTATGATGGTGTATTTTATTACTTTGGTGAAGGACAAGTATGTAATTTTGATGGGACTGCTTTAGTACAGGGTCATCGAAATCCTTGGGAGATTGTTACTGCTGAAGTATATCCAGAACTAGCAGATCAGGCTAGATTAGGATGGGGATTGGAAAATAATATATATAATCTAGGTTCAAGAGGATATGTAGCAACTCCTGGTGGGGTGAAAGAAAATCCATATACGTTTGTAAAAGATTTAGCTGAAGGTAAATATAAGGTCCCTTGGGAAGATGAGATTAAAGTAAAAGATGGATCTATTTATGGATATCCAGTAAAAAAAACGATTCATTCTTAGGGAAGGGAAATGAAACAAGCGCATCATATTGATGCGCTTGTTTTTGTTAATCAATAATTTGAAATTCTTTTAACTCTTTTTCGACATTTTGTAGGAGTTGTTCGCTTTTTTGAAGTACATTCGTTGGGAAAGTCTCATCATCACCATATTCAACGCCGTGAGGATAATAATGTTTTCCTAATAAGGGGGGGAGTAGTTTTACTTCAGCGTGTCTACTGCCAATGTCACCTTCAACAGCAACTCCTTGCACTCGTAAATAATAAACATCCTTTAATATTTCAAATTTATAATCGTATGTAACTCGCTCATAATCCCACTGTCCGGCAAGTACGAAGTGGTTGTTTTCCATGATTTCAGTTAAAAGAGTTAATTCAACGACGGCTCCATTAAATTTCGTATTTGTAAATTGCATATAATACCTCCTTTTTTAATGTTACACCATTATTTTTATAATAGTATGAATAATAAGAAAGTGCAATTCATATTGAGAGAAAAGGGATAATCCAGACTTTTTTCACAAAAATATGATATAGTGAAAAGAGTACGGTACACACAAAAAGAAAGAAAAGGATTTGTGTATATCTCAATTTTATGTTTTGTTCAGGAGGTATATCGTTTGAAGAAATTATTGCGTATCGTAATGATTACATTTTTAATTTTAGCTGTTGATTTATACGGGAAATTACTCGTTTCACAATATATATTAACCCCATCTCAATCAAAGCAAGAAAATAAAATTGTGAAAAAGAAAAAGCAAATTAAGGAAGACTCCTCAGACACTGTTTTAAATATGATTGGTGAAGACTCTGAAAACCTATTAGCGAAGTGGGGAGAACCCTCTCGAATAGAGCCATCTGCATACGGATATGAATGGTGGGTATACAACCAGGATTTAACTCAGTATGTTCAATTTGGAGTTTCTGAACGTAAAGTTGTAACGGCATACGCAGCTGGTGAACAAGTTAAGGTTCCACCTTATTATATAAATGAAAAATATGAAGAAGTATATAAAAAAAGTCCGCTTTCGCATGAAATTTCATTAAAAAGAGGGAAAAATAGTTATCAATTTGAGCTATCTGATACCGAAGTCATGGAACAACCGTTAATACCTGTAGAAGATGGATGGGCGCAATTGTATTTTGATCAATTTACACATGAGCTTGTTGGTGTTCGTTATATGGATGATGAAACTTTATTACGCCAAAGACCGTATCAGCTCGTTTATTCAGGTGAATTAATAGCAGAACAACCATTGACTCCAGAAAAAATAAAACAAGTAGAAAATGGGAATATGCAACAAATTTTTGATTTAACAAATATCATTCGAAGTCGTCATAAATTACCATTATTAACATGGGATCAGGAAACAGCAGATGTTGCTGTTGGTCACAGTAAAGATATGAAAGACAATAATTATTTTTCTCATGACTCACCTACATTAGGTACACTAGGAGATCGTTTGCAGCGCGGGAAAGTAGGATTTCAACTTGCTGGTGAGAACATAGCGGCGCAACATAGTGATGGAATTGCGGCAGTGCAAGGTTGGTTAAATAGTGAGGGGCATAGAAAGAATTTATTAAATGAACAATTTACAGGATTAGGTGTTGGTGTATACGATAAATTTTATACACAAAACTTTATTCGAAAATAAAGCGAAACTGTAAGCGGTGGGGTGTTACATCACCTAATTAGTTACTTCGTATTCACTGAATTGTAGGTGGGAATCTGACCGTATGCAAATAGCAGAAAAAAAGGTGCATGAATCGTCTAAAAATAGGCGAACCATGCGCCTTTTTTTTCTTACTATATAGTAGATATACATGGAGAGGTGAGGATTATGCCAACAACAAAAGGACCGTTACATCCATCGGTTCAACAGTTTAAAGAATTTGTAAACCATCACCCTAAAATGGTTCATGAGGTTAGAAGTGGTCATAAAACATGGCAACAATTTTATGAAGAATGGTACTTACTTGGTGAAGAAGATCCAATATGGGCAACTTATAGACCGGATGGAGCGCCTGCTTTTTCTTCGGTAAAAGAAAATAAAAAAGAAAAAGATAATCGAACTGAAGAGGAAAAAACTGCTGATGTGATGGGGCAAATGCTTTCTTTTTTTAAAAAGTTGGACGTGGAACAAATGCAGAACCATTTAGCCAATGTGACGAGTGCAATTGGGAGCGTGCAACAAGTTATTCAGCAATTTCAAGGTAACCGTACGCAGCAAGAGCAAAGTACTTCAGAAAATAACCCGTTTTTCTTTCAAAAGGATTAGGGGGAAAGATGATGAGAGCAGAAATTATGGAGTTTATAAAGGCTGATGAGGATTTATCTCGTTATATTAGAGAGCAACCGTACTGGTATAGAAAATTAACACGAAATCCTGAAGAAAAAGAGGCTTTTGAGTTAGCGGCGATGCAACATTTCAAAAAAACGATACCAGATAAAGTGGAAAAGTTTCAAAATCAATTGGCCGTTGCTTCGATCATGATTGATATGTTTCAGTATATGAAGCAACAAAACGCAACCTAATTGGAAGTGAAAAATATGTCCGTCATGCAGAACTTTTGTTACAATAGAAGTTGATTATTTAAAAAGGAGTTGCAGCATGACGGAAATTTGTTTAGTACGACATGGACAAACTGATTGGAATTTTCAAGAAATTATTCAGGGGCGAGAAGATATTCCGCTTAATGAAGTTGGTAAGAAGCAAGCGAGTCAAAGTGCAGCTGCTTTACAAGAAGAAACGTGGGATATCATTATAAGTAGCCCGTTAATTAGAGCGCAAGAAACGGCTAATGAAATCGCAACGGCAGTTGGATTACAATCGATTTTATTAGATGAGCGATTTGTTGAACGGAATTTTGGAGAAGCTTCAGGGAAGCCGGTTGCGGCTGTTAGAGAGTTGATTGCTGAGGGTAAAGTAGAAGGTATGGAGCGAGATGAAGAGATTGTAGCTCGTTGCTTTGCTGCTTTAGAAGATGTTGCGACAACTCATTTTGGCAAACGTATTATTATTGTTGCTCACTCACACGCGATAAAAGCGATTTTACATGCCATTGAACCAGATGAAATTACATTTAAGACACCATTAAAAAATGCGTGTATTAGTTATGTGAAACAAAATAGTGGAAAATGGGATGTTCTTAAATATAATATAGCGGAACATATTAATGTATAAGTGTGTACGGATATAGTGTAAAAATAGTTACGTTATATCTTTCTTTTGAGTAAGTCACTTCAATTAGTAGTTCTAATCTAAATGTGGTATGATGGATACTCGGAGGTGTCTCTCATGATTGTAGCGACGCTAGAAAGCGTATTAATATTAGATAAGGCAGAGCAGCTTGCAAAAGCGATTATCTGTTCAGATATAGCAGAAGATTATCGTAAGTATTATAGAGAATTACATGAAGATATGGAACTTCAGACGCTAATTCAGCAATTTACAGCGATGAAAGAACGGTATGAGGAAGTACAGCGTTTTGGAAAATACCATCCTGACTATACTACCGTGTCGATGAAAATGAGAGAATTAAAGCGTTCTGTGGACTTACATGATAAGGTTGCAGCTTTTAAAAGAGCAGAAACTGCTTTGCAGAAGTTATTAGACGAAGTTAGTGTAGCAATCGGTTCGGAAGTGTCTTCTTCCATTAAAGTGCCAACAGGAAATCCATTCTTTGATGCTGGTGGCTGTGGTGGAGGTTGTGGTACTGGCGGAGGTTGTGGTTGTAAAAAAACGGGGTGATGTACCCCGTTTTTTAGAAGTTGGAAGAAAACGTATACAGAGTTTGTCCTGTAATGTTATAAATTTCTGATTGGTTTTCATAGAATATAAAATATATGTTTTTAAAAGGAGAAGATGGAGAAGATTATGTTCGGGCAACGACAAAGTATGATTGTTTATTTACATTCATTGAAACATGCCAAGATTTTAAGGAAATATGGTAACATACATTACATATCAAAACGATTAAAATATGCTGTAGTATATTGTGATATGGAACAAATTGAGCATATGATGCATAAGTTGAACAAACTTCCTTTTGTGAAAAAGATAGAACAGTCGTATCGCCCGTATTTAAAAACGGAATTTGAAAATTCCCGTCCTGATCGAGCAAAAGAATACGATTATAGCTAATAGAAAAAATCCCCTGCTAAATTTAGCGGGGGATTTTTCACTTGAAATAACGTGTTATTTCATCGGAGGAATGAAATTGTTCATTCGTAAAATACCAATTAAATGATTAAAAAATAGTTCTTTTTCTGGGAAAGTTGTAGATGGTTTTACAGTAAAGGTAGCCACTTTTTTCCCGAGTTGTTCTGCCGTTTCTTCAAATAAAATGACACGTTTACTTTTTTTATTTTCAAATACAGGAATGCCTTCACGACATATGTATAATGGTTGGAAATCACCAGTAGTAGTTGGTTTTAATATTACAACAAGCGAACACACTTTTTTATCGTTTTTTATCGTTTCAAATTGTAACATATGTGCTATACGTTCTTGATTTGTTTTGGCAATTTCAAGTAATTCATATAAATCAGAGTAGCCTTCTCCAAGTTCTATAAAGCGTTGAATCATATCTTTTCCTCCTCTTTCTTTTACTGTACCATTTCACTTTTTAAATGAAAAGCACACAAAGAAAAAAAACCCTGCATAGCAGGGCCCTTCTTATACTAGCATGTACTAGTAAGAAGGCAAAGGGAGAGGAGAAACCGGAGGAAGAACTTATGGGGAAACGTAAGTCTTCTCCGCGGTTGGCAACAACATCGAAGGTGATGTTGTTATAATTATTTATGTCCAATCTAAATGAAGATATACATAATGAAATTAAATTTTATGTTGGGCTTTTTATTTTTCTTTTTTTTATTTTGTGATAGGATAAAAAAGATAAAGTGGAACTAATATACATATTGGGTTCATATTAGTGAATGATGAGATGAATACATAAAAATAACGAGAGGTTATTTGAGGCCGAGTTTTTCTATAGTTAGGTGAATGTGGTTTGTTAACGGTTACCGAAGTGGGAATGGCTTTCTATAATCGCTCGATAGATTGAAATAAAGGTAGTGACAACAGATGAGAGTAGTTTCAGGAAAATGTAAAGGACACCCACTTAAAGCGGTTCCTGGTAATACAACACGTCCAACGACAGATAAAGTAAAAGAATCTATTTTTAATATGATAGGTCCTTATTTTGATGGTGGTATCGCCCTTGATTTATTTGGTGGTAGTGGTGGTCTTGGAATTGAGGCTTTGAGCAGAGGGATCGATAAAGCAATTTTTGTTGATCGGGATAGTAAAGCGATAAAAGTAATTCATCAAAATTTAGAAAGTTGTAGAGTACAGGAACAAGCTGAAGTATATCGAAATGATGCTGAACGTGCAGTAAAGGCGTTAATAAAACGTGAAATGTCATTCGATCTTATATTAATAGATCCTCCATATAAAGAGCAAAAAATTGTATCTTTAATTAGTGTAATGGATCAACATGGATTGCTACATAGTGATGGATTAATTATGGCAGAGCATGGTAATGATGTAGTTTTACCTAATTCAATAGGAAGGCTTGTAAAAGTACGAGCTGAGAATTATGGGATTACTGCAATATCGATTTATAAGTATGAAGGTGAGGGGACAGAATGACAAGTATAGCTATTTCTTCAGGAAGTTTTGATCCAATTACCCTTGGGCATCTGGATATTATTAAAAGGGGAGCAAAAGTATTTGATGAGGTGTACGTAGTCGTTTTAAACAATTCATCAAAAAAACCATTCTTTTCAGTTGAAGAGCGATTAGAACTAATTCGAGAAGCGACAAAGGATATCCCGAATGTAAAGGTAGATTCGCATAGTGGGCTATTAGTAGAGTATGCAAAAATGCGTAATGCAAATGCAATATTACGTGGTTTACGAGCAGTTTCTGATTTTGAATATGAGATGCAAATTACTTCTATGAATCGAAAATTAGATGAAAATATTGAAACATTTTTTATTATGACAAACAACCAATATTCATTTTTAAGCTCGAGTATTGTAAAAGAAGTTGCGAGGTATGGAGGAAGTGTAGTGGATCTTGTACCTCCTATTGTAGAGCGTGCTTTAAAAGAAAAGTTTCAAACCCCGTTAAAGTGAACGGGGTTTTTCTTTATACGTGCGCAAAAATAATAAAATAACATATAAGTATAGACAAAATAATGTAAAAATTGGTCCATAATGTATAAAAGATGTCCAAATTTCATGTAGTATAGAAGGATGCTCGGATAAAAATACAGGAATATCTTTTGGCATAGGTGAGAAAGAACTCACTTTCTCATAAAATGGTGTCCAAAATACAAATGTAAAAATAGGGGCAAGAATACTTTGAATAATTCGTGCGAAAAAATAGGGTTTAAATCGGATATCTGTTTCAGCTAATATACTAGCAACTTGTGCCTGAATAGAAAGGCCGCTAAATGCTAAAATGAAGCTTGTTACCATAGCTTGTTGTAAGAGCGGTGTTTCATTTATTTGACTAATCATTTGGCTTCCGAGTGTCATTTCGAAAATACCTGATAATATAGGTATACTAAAATCTGTACTTAGTTGGAAGAATGATAAAATATGTTGCATAATAAAAGAAAGAGCTGCTGTAATGTGGAATACAGTAATCATTTTATTTAACACAGAGAATAAAATAATAAATCCGCCAATCATAAGTAATGTTTGAATAGAAGAAACAATGGCATCCCCAAGTAATTTACCAATTGGTCTTTTTTCTTGTAAGCGTGTCTCGTGAAGAATTAAAAACGGGTTTTGAAAGCGACGTTTTTTTGTAGTGTGTGTATTATTTTTGTAAGCGGTATTATCGCCGTAAAAACGCATAATTAATCCGACAGCAAAGTTACTGAAATAATGGGCAGCGGCTAATATAATTCCTAATTTCGGATTATTAAAAAAGCCGATAGACACAGCACCGAAAATAAAAAGTGGATTGGAAGAATTTGTGAAAGAAACGAGGCGCTCCGCTTCAATCTGAGTTAAAAGATTGCTTTTTCGTAGTCTAGCGCTTAATTTGGCGCCTGCAGGGAAACCAGAAGCCATTCCCATCGCCCAAACAAATCCGCCTATCCCTGGAACGCGAAAAAGTGGGCGCATGAGTGGTTCTAATATAACGCCAATAAATTTTACAACACCGATACTAATTAGAAGTTCCGCAATGATGAAAAACGGTAGTAGTGAAGGGAATACAACTTCCCACCATATATTTAACCCGCGAATAGAAGCTTGCAAAGCGGCTTGGGGGTGGAGTACAAGAGAAAAGGTTAAAAATAGCGTTGATATGGTAAGGAAAGCGGTTTTCCATTTTTCATACATGTAAGTAAATCCCCCTTTGTCCCAAAAAACGTTCATTTCAGTATACGTGGATACGTAGTGAATTTAGACCATAAGTATGAAAAAGGAATGAAAAAAAATAAAGGGTGAGAAAAATGAAAGAACCAAAGATTGGTTTAGCACTTGGGTCTGGAGGAGCCAAAGGGTTTGCTCATATTGGTGTAATAAAGGTTTTAAGGGAAGCTGGTATCCCTATTCACATGATTGCAGGAAGTAGTATGGGGGCGCTAATAGGTACGTTTTATGCGGCAAGTAGTAACGTTGAAAGATTGTATAAATTGGCATCTGTTTTTAAGCGGAAGTATTATTTAGATTTCACGGTACCGAAAATGGGATTTATTGCTGGAAAACGTGTCAAAGATATGATTAAAATGTTTACATATAATAAAAATTTAGAAGAGTTAGATATCCCGACGGCTGTTGTGGCTACTGACATATTGAAGGGGGAAAAAGTGGTTTTTACAAGTGGGCCAGTTGCAGATGCTGTGAGGGCTAGCATATCTGTTCCTGGAGTGTTTGTACCAGAAAAAATAGATGGAAGATTATTAGTGGATGGTGGAGTCATTGATCGCATCCCAGTATCGGTTGTGAAAGAGTTAGGGGCCGATATTGTTATCGCTGTTGATGTATCTCCAATTAAGGTGAATGGCGATGTTACGTCCATTTATGACGTAATCATGCAAAGTATTGAAATTATGCAGCATGAGCTTGTAATGAATCGGCAAATTGCATCGGATTTAATGATGCGACCAGCTGTAGAGCAATTTAGTTCACGTGCTTTTACAAACATTGAAGACATTATTCGAGTTGGAGAAGTAGAAGCAGAAAAACATGTTTCAAATATTTATTTATTAATTGAGCAGTGGAAGGAGAAACATAATGTTTAAGCGTTTTCGGTTTATATATGCAATCTTAATAGGGGTTATATTGGCGATGTTACTTGTTTACGTACGTTTACCGTATTATATAACAAAACCAGGAATGGCTGCCAAATTAGAGCCTTATGTTCAAGTTGAGGGTGGAACGAAAGAATCTGGTGATTTTATGCTTGTTACGGTTTCAATGGGACCAGCAAATGTGGTGAATTTAATAGCGGCACAGTTTAATAAATATACACATATTTCGAAAGCGGAAGAAATATTGCAAAAAGGTGAGAGTGATGAAGAATATCAATTTCGCCAAAATTATGCGATGAAAGATTCGCAAAATGCAGCAATTTATAATGCATATAAACGTGCAAATCGCTCAGTATCTTTTGAAAATAAAGGTGTATTAGTTGCTGGTGTGGCAAAAGGAATGCCGTCAGAAGGAAAGCTTAAGCTTGGTGATGTTATTATAGCTGTTGACGGAAAAACATTTGAAAAGACGGAGCAATTTATTGAATATATGACAGGGAAAAAAGAAAACGATGCTGTAAGTATTGAGTACATGAGAAATGGAAAACAATTGAAAGAGAATTTAAATGTAAAGACGATTCCTAATGGGAATGGGCGTGTCGGCATAGGTGTTTCTATCGTTACGGAAAGAGAATTAGTGGTCGATCCGAAAGTGAAAATTAATTCTCATGAAATTGGTGGACCATCCGCAGGTTTAATGTTCACATTAGAAATATATAATCAACTTGTGGAAGAAGACTTAACGAAAGGACATGAAATAGCTGGAACAGGTACAATTAATGAAAAAGGAGAAGTGGGCCCAATTGGTGGTATAAATCAAAAAGTGGTGGCTGCTAGCGATGCCGGGGCTGAAGTGTTCTTTGCGCCAAATGAAAAAGGTGCGGAGAAATCGAACTATAAAGATGCACTTGAGACTGCAAAGGATATTAAAACAAAAATGAAAATTGTACCAGTAGATACGCTGGATGATGCGTTAACATATTTAGAAAAGATGGATAAGGAAAAAACCTCTCTGAAATAGAGAGGTTTTTTTATAGGAATTTTGTAGTTGTTTCATCATAGCGAACAGGATGGTGTGTTATATCTTGTTTTAATAGTTGTGTGCGTAACGGTTCGTGCATGATGGAGAAATATACAGAGTTTGCTTTTTTCTCTATATCTAAAGCGGCATGGTCGAATGTTTTTGTATGAGTAAGGATTGGAAGTTCGATTTTTTTCTTGTTTTTTGAAAGGTAAGTTTGTCCTTTTTGTGACATACCTAGCAGGCGAATATATGGTGCGTGTTGTTCTATATTTGCGCTACGTATTTCCTCTTTTGTTGTGTTTGTTAAAATGTGTGTACAAGCTCTTTGTAATCTAGTCCATGTATAACGTTTTGTTTTTAATGCTTCCATGAATGAATAGAAGGAGGAACTGTTTTGTATTTTTGATAAAATACGATGCTCTAAACCTTCTTCTATTTCATATATATGTCGTAAGTCCCCTGGAGACATCGTCATGAGTCTATATTTAAAAAATGAAAAGTATTGTTCCCAATTATGTAATATCCCGTAGTTTTGTTTGTAATTTGCTAAAAGCGAAGTGGTTGCCTGTGGGAGAAAAGGTTCAATTGTTGTAAATGATCCTTCTTCGCTAAAGAGTTGTTTTCGGATGCTTGTCGCGCTTGCAATATGTTGGTCATTAAATGTTTCATCATGATAATGAGAGGCAAATCTTTTTATAGTTTGAGCTTGTATAGAGCTATTTTGTGACAGAATTGCTTTCATATATTGGAAGCCTAAAATATTATTTGGTTGTGACATATCTATGTTTTTTTCAGATGTTAAAATGTGTGAGAAAGCATCCGATGTTGCTTTTGCATAACTATTACCAGCGTCCATGAATTGTTTTACAAGGCAGTTAAAAGTCTCATCTTCGTTTTTTTGTACGGAGATGGTATTATAAAAATTTTCGATTTGTCCATCCTCACTACCGAAACAAATTTCAGAAACACGTAGGGCATTTAAAATGGAAATAGCACCATTTGCGAAGGTTTCAGCCTTTTGTGTTGCAAAGACGTATGGAAGCTCTACAACAAGGTCTACGCCGTTTGCTAAGGCCATTTTAGTGCGATACCATTTGGAAATGAGTGCGGGCTCACCACGCTGTAAAAAAGGACCACTCATAACGGCAATTATTATATCGGATTGTGTTAACTTTTTTGTCTGTTGCACATGATAAAGATGACCGTTATGAAAAGGGTTATATTCAACAACAATACCACCAGCTTTTATGGTAATCTCTCCTTTCGATGTAGCATCTTTTTGAAAAACGTGATACTCTATATATTATTTACTATGATGACTTCATTATAGTGTAAAGAAAAAACATTGACAAATATAAAATGGCTAGCTATAATTTTGTTTGTTGCCTTGAGGTGATATGATATGAAATGGTCCATCCATCAATTGAATAAATTGAGAAATAAAGGATTGACATTGGATGAGATGGTAGATGTAAGTGAGCTAAAAGAGGTCGAGAAAGATATTCGTGAAATTAATCCTGTTCATGTAACGGGAAGAGTTGATTTTGGCTCCGGTAAGTTTACGTTTCATCTACATATAACTGGAAGCATGGTTTTACCATGTTCTCGCTCTTTAGTAGATGTGACATTACCATTTGACATTAAAACAACTGAGGTGTTCCAAACTTCACAAGAAGAATTTGAAACTGAAGCTGAAATTCATTCTTTAGAAGGAGAAGTACTTGACTTACTGCCCGTAATCAAGGAAAATATACTTTTGGAGATTCCAATGCAAATTTTCAGTGATGATGTTTCTGGTGGAGCACCGACGCAAGGTCAAGACTGGCAAGTGATTTCGGAAGAAGACAAAGAAAAGACTGTTGATCCAAGATTGGCAGGACTTGCAAAGTTTTTTGACAAATAATCGGAAGACTGGTTCAGGCCTTCATATGAAAATAACTATTTCTTTTAAGGAGGTGGGAAGAATGGCTGTACCTTTTAGAAGAACTTCTAAAACAGTAAAAAGAAAGCGTCGTACGCATTTCAAATTATCAGTACCTGGTATGGTAGAGTGCCCAAGCTGTGGTGAAGCGAAATTAGCTCACCGTGTATGTAAAGCATGCGGTACTTACAAAGGTAAAGAAGTAATCAGCAAGTAATTGCGGGAAAATAAACGCAGAAGATATCTTCTGCGTTTATTTTTTTTTGTCTTAATCTTTAGTTGTTGTATTCTATCTTTTCTAGTAACTGCATATGCTTAATAAAAAATGCATAGGGAGGACTAGAGAGATGGCGACAACAAGACAAGATGCTTGGACTGATGATGAAGATTTGCTTCTGGCAGAAGTAGTACTCCGGCATATTCGAGAAGGTGGAACACAGCTTTCTGCCTTTAAGGAAGTGGGGAAAAATTTATCTCGTACACCAGCAGCATGTGGGTTTAGATGGAATTCTTACGTAAGAAAGCAATATAAAGAACGTATTGAGGAAGCAAAGCAACTTCGTAAAGTAGAAAATTATGAAGTGAAAGAGACAAAGGTGTTAGAACCTACGTCAATTACGTTGAATGATGTTATTGATTTCTTGCAAAATTATAAAGATGAAAACTCTTTAACGGTGTTGCAACAACAAGTTGAATCATTACAAACAGAAAGAGAGCGTCTTCTGGAGCGATTATCAGTATATGAAGAAGAGTATAGAACACTACTTGATTATATCGATCAAAAAAGAAGTGTAATGGTAGCGGAAAGAAACAATGCTCGCTCGAATGAGAAGTTAGAGAAGCTTAAGAAATAAAAAACAGCTGTTATACAGCTGTTTTTTTATTTCTTAAGCCGATTCTTCGTTTGTAACCGCATTCAAATTTGCTTCTGGATGCCAAATATAAAAATCTCCATCAGTTACTGATACGGGGTTGAAATTTAATTTATCCCAAAAACCAGCTGAATGAATACGTGCTATCGTTTTAATAGGAAATTGCATTTGTTTCGCATGATTTACAAGCATTTGCCCGAATCCTTGTTTTTGAAAAGTTGGTAATACTTCAAGTTTATAAAGTTCTAGGTAGGGACCTGTAATTTCGAATGGTTCTCCGCCGTTTCTTTTCATATATAGACTCATACGTGCGATTAGTGATCCGCCATAATAAATACCGTAAAATGGAGATTCACTGTCGTTTTCAATAATGTTTGCTTGTAATTCTTCCAGCATAGATAGTTCCTGGGCTCCGCACCCTTTAAATTTTTTGAATTCATCTAACGTTTTATAATTGATGAGCAAGCGCTCAACTTTTGGGAATCCCATTACATCACATCCTTTTCTTGTCTCGTTGAATGCAGAAAAGTAAAAATATTTATAATAATAGTATAACTCATTTTTTTATTTTTATGAAGAAGATAGTATATTTCTTTTTTTATTTTTTTGAGGATTTGCTAAACTAAGAGTAGAAGCGTATTAATAGGTGGTACATACATAGTGAAAAATGAGAGTATATTTGTTGGGCAGAGGACAGCGGAATTATAGGGCGTGCTCAGGTGCTTTAAAAAGATATAAAGGGGGGAAGGCAAGGGCACTTAGTGTGAATTCCTTGTGTGAAAATGAAAATTGGAATTGTCGGACCAGGTGCTATTGGTCTATTGTATACATTTTATTTACAAAAAAATAACCAAGATGTTACGTTGTTTACAAGAACAGCTAAGCAAGCTGAAGAATTAAATGAAACAGGTGTAACTTGTATTAGAGATGGAAGATGTGAAACAGTATATCCATCTGTTTTACCGATAGAAAGTATGGTAGCGCAAAATTTAGATTATATATTTATTGCTGTGAAGCAATATCATATAGATGACGTACTACCGTTTGTGGAAGGGGCATCATCATTAATCTTTTTGCAAAACGGAATGTCGCATCTTCAAAAGATGCTGAACATAGGGAGTAAAAATATAGCTGTTGGTATTGTAGAACATGGTGCGAAAAAAGAGGGAGGGCATATCGTTCATCATACTGGGATAGGGGTAACAAAATTTGGAGTGGTTTGTGGTCAATCTATACATTTTAAAAAAATATTCAATTATTTTCCTGTTGCTTATTTTCCAGTTCAAATAGAAACGGATTGGGAAGAGATTATGCATAAAAAATTAGTAGTAAATGTATGTATCAATCCGTTGACAGCACTATTGGGAGTTAAGAATGGTGAATTAATCACGAATCGTTTTTTTTATCAAATGATGGAGCAAGTGTTTCAGGAGGCAGCATTTCTTATTAGAGGAGAAAAAGAAATGGTATGGCAAATGGTACGAAATGTGTGTGAAGGAACGTCTCGTAATACATCTTCTATGCTAGCGGATGTAAGAGCGAGTAGAAAGACGGAAATTAATGCGATTGTTGGATATGTATTAGAAGAAGCTAAGAAACAGCAACGACCAGTTCCGACACTTCAATTTTTGTTCGATGCAATAAAAGGTTTAGAAACAAGAGTATAAGTGTTATTCTTTGCTTTTACGTGAAACATTGACTACAATGTGGATTGGTGAGAGAACTGGATACGAAAGGAAGAATTATATGGAGATAAAAGAAATCTCTGTTCCGCAACAAGGTATTGTAGCGGACTATATGAACGGTAAAAAAGAGATACAGTCATGTTTTGATTATATGTTAACAGAAGATGCTTTTAAACAACGTTTACATGATTTGCGTGAAAGGGAGTTTTTCCGCCAAGATTTAGTAGCGCATTTATTAGAATATAATACAAAATTACAAGCGGGAGAATCTACACTTCAAAATGTAAAAGCGCTTGGAGATGAAAATACATATGTTGTTATAGCTGGACAACAAGCGGGGTTATTAACTGGACCGCTTTATACAATTCATAAAGTTATTTCAATTTTACAGCTTGCAAAGGAAAAGGAAGAAAGTTTAGGAGTTAAAGTTGTCCCTGTCTTCTGGATTGCGGGTGAAGACCATGATATGGATGAGATTAATCATACTTTTGTAGCGAAAAATAAAAAGATGAAAAAAACTATTTTTTATGACCGTAATCCGAAAAAGGCAAGTGCTTCTGAGTCTGAACTTTCTGTTGAAGATTGTAGAAATTGGATTGAAGAGATTTTTAAAACATACTCAGAAACAAATTTTACAAAAGATGTATTAAAATTTGTTGATGATGCTTTGAAAAAATCGAATACGTATGTAGATTTCTTTGCTCATCTTATTACGAAAATCTTTGCTAATTCTGGTTTAATCCTTGTTGATTCACATCATCCTGAATTAAGAAAGTTAGAAATTCCATTTTTCAAGCGAATTATAAGTAAGTATAAAGAGGTACAAGAGGGCCTTCGTAATCAGCAGGAAGTAATTAAAGAACTAGGATACAAACCGATTATTGAAACGAAGTCTCATGCAGTGCATATATTCATGGAAATAGATAATGAACGAGTATTGCTTGAAGAGCATCAAGGTAAGTTTGTTGGAAAGGATGGGGCGCATTCCTTTTCATACGAAGAGTTGATTGAAGAGATGGAGAGAAATCCGGCACGTTTTAGTAATAATGTTGTAACACGTCCTCTTATGCAAGAGTATGTATTTCCTACGCTCGCATTTATTGGAGGTCCAGGGGAATTAGCTTATTGGAGTGAATTACAACAAGTATTCCATACTGTCGGTTTTCAGATGCCACCTGTCGTTCCTCGTCTTACAATTACTTATGTGGAGAGAGATATAGCGACAGATTTATTCGATCTGCAATTGAGAGAAATTGATCCGTTTTTAAATGATGTCGATAAACTGCGTGAAAACTGGTTGTCTAATCAAATAGAGGAACCGATTGATGATCATTTTGAAAAGGCGAAAAAAGAAATTGCCGATATTCATACATCTTTACAGCAATTTGTAAAGAAAATAGAGCCAGGGTTAGGTGCGTTTGCAGGGAAAAACGAATTGAAAATTAATGAACAAATTGAACTGTTGGAAAGAATGTTGAAAAGAAATGTTGAGAAAAAGTATGAGGTTCAGCTAAATAAATTCCGCCGTATACAATTCGCACTTCGTCCATTAGGTGCGCCGCAAGAACGTGTGTGGAATGTATGTTATTATTTAAATCAGTTTGGTTTGGATTTCGTTGATCGTGTAATGGAAAACCCTTTTTCTTGGGACGGAAAACATCATGTTATAAAACTATAAAATCTTGCTCTTTGGAGCAGGATTTTATTTTTATTCCGTTGAATTTACTGTGAAGTGATTTTTTTCTGAATTATCAATCAAAAAATGTTAGATATGGCAATTGTGTTGGATACTTAAATATATGACAAAATAGCACAAAATGTAAACGTATTATTCGCTTTTTCGACAGTTTTTTATTTAAATTCCCGCAAAAGATGATAAAATTTAGTATATAATAAAAGAAAATAGCGATTTGTATAGTATGTTGCCTTTGTTGGTAAGTTAAATGAGTCGTTCTTTCGTATTATTTCATTCTCTAAGCGTGAAATATGTGTTTAGAGGAAGGGATACATTCAACATAATTAATTGGAAAAAGAGTAGGTGCAACAATGTTTAAACACGTAACAGTGCTTTTAAAGGAAACAGTAGACGGCTTAGATATAAAGCCAGATGGTACATATGTAGATTGTACACTGGGGGGAGGAGGACATAGTTCTTATTTATTATCCCAATTAACTGAAGGTGGAAAATTAATAGCGTTTGATCAAGATGAGATAGCGATTCAAAACGCGAAAGAAAAGTTCTCTTCATACGGTGAACAGTTTATAACAGTAAAGAGTAACTTCCGTTATTTAGCTGAAAAACTGCAGGAAATAGGTATAACAGAAGTAGATGGTATTTTATTTGATTTAGGTGTTTCATCCCCACAATTAGATACACCAGAACGAGGCTTTAGTTATCATCATGATGCACCGCTAGATATGCGGATGGATCAAGATGCCCCATTAACAGCGTATGATGTTGTAAATAGCTGGTCATATGAACAACTTGTAAGGATTTTCTTCCAATACGGTGAAGAGAAATTTTCAAAACAAATTGCAAGAAAAATTGAAGCTTATCGTGAGAATAAAGCTATTGAAACGACAGGAGAATTAGTAGAGCTAATTAAAGAAGGTATTCCGGCTCCAGCTCGTAGAACGGGTGGGCATCCTGCTAAGCGAGTGTTTCAGGCAATTCGTATAGCTGTAAATGATGAATTAAAAGTATTTGAAGAAGCATTGGAATCTGCTATTGAGATGGTTAAGCCAGGTGGAAGAGTTAGTGTTATAACATTCCATTCATTAGAAGATCGTATTTGTAAAACAACGTTTAAGCGAAATAGTACAACGCCACAATTGCCGCCAGGATTACCGATTATTCCTGATGAATTTAAGCCGAAATTAAAGCTTATTACAAGAAAACCGATTTTACCTTCTGATATAGAGCTAGAAGAAAATAATCGTGCGCGTTCTGCGAAGTTGAGAATCGCTGAAAAACGATAAAAGGGAGAGAGAGGTATGACTAATTTAGCTGTAAAGTACAAACAACAAGCGCAAGAAGAGGTGCAAATTCAAACGCCCCCACAGCAGATGGCTAAGCCGAAGGTTAAAGCGAAAATTACAAGAATCGAAAAACTGTTGTATGTAGCGTTTATTGGCTTTTTATTGTATGCCTGTGTCGCGTTTATTGGAAATAAAGCAGGCCTTTATCAAGTTAATGTAGAAGCAGCGACGATAGAAGAAAAAATTGTACAGCAGCAAAAAGAAAATCAAGAATTACAAGCTGAAGTAGAGAAGTTAAGTCGCTATGAACGAATCGCTGAAGTTGCAAAAAAACACGGGCTAGAAATTAATGCGAATAATGTGAAAGGCCTCAAATAAGGCAATAGGTGTGAAGGAACGATGAAGAAGAATATGACTAAATTTCATACCAATAAGGGAGCAGGTTATTTTATGATATTTTTCCTCCTGCTCTTTTTGCTGTTATTAGCCCGATTTTTTTACATACAATCAACAGGAACAGTTCATAATCAGGATTTAGATGCACTTGCTAAACAAAAGCATAGTAAAAAAGGAGTTCTTGAAGCGAACCGAGGAACCATTTATGATCAAAACGGTCATGTGTTAGCGCAAGACGCAAACTCTTACAAAATGGTAGCTGCACTAAAAGGTGCTAACTCAGTTGAGAATAAAGAAGATACTGCAAAGAAAATTGCAGGAGTACTTGGAAAAGGCGAAGAGGATATTTTAGCTTCTTTAAATAAGGAAGGTAGAAGTCAAGTCGAATTTGGAACGTTAGGCAAGGATTTGACGAAAGAAAAGAAGGAACAAATAGAAGCGTTGAAGTTGCCGGGAATATCTTTTATTACAGAAAATGCAAGGGTGTATCCAAACGGTGATTTTGCATCTTACGTTATAGGTCATGCAAAACCAAATGAGAATGGAACCTCGGTAGGTCAATTTGGCATAGAGAAAAGCTTGGATAAATACTTAAGTGCCTCGAACGGAGAAGTAGCATATACAGGTGATCGTAAAGGTGTGTCCCTTGATGGGGGAAAAGTTAATGTAAAGGCACCTAAAAATGGAGATAACGCTTATTTAACAATCGATCAACGTGTCCAAAGTTATTTAGAAGACGCGATGAAAGCAGCAAGTAAGCAATATGAGCCAGAAAGTTTAATAGGGATTGTTGCAGATCCGAAAACTGGGAAAATATTAGCGATGTCTACTAAACCTAGTTATGACCCTAATGATCGTCAAATTAAATATTTCTTCAATGACGCAATTGCCAATGCATTTGAACCTGGATCAACAATGAAAATTTTCACGTTAGCGGCAGCTATTAATGAAGGTGTGTACAAAGGCCAAGATTATTATCAGTCCGGGACATATCAAGTCGGAAATAGGAAAATAAAAGATCATAACGGTGGTGCTGGTTGGGGCTCTATCACGTTTGATGAAGGGGTAGAGCGTTCTTCAAACGTAGCGTTTGCAATTTTAGGAGATCAAAAACTTGGTCCAGAACGTTTCCGAAAATATATTCATAGTTTTGGATTAGATGAAAAAACGAACATTGATTTATCAGGTGAAGGATCGAATACAATTTTATTTGATCAGCAAATACAACAAGTGACAACAGCTTTTGGACAAGGTTCCACTGTAACACCAATTCAGCTTGTACAAGCTGCAACGGCCATTGCAAATGATGGGAAAATGATGAAACCTTATGCAATTGATAAAATTGTAGATCCGATAACAGACAAAGTAAAATTAGAACATAAGCCAGAAGAAGTAGGAAAACCTGTTACAAAGGAAACAGCAGCGCAAGTAAGACAATTATTAGAACGTGTTGTTACATCTCCGAAAGGTACAGGGACAGCTTATAAAATTGATGGATATTCAGTTGGTGGTAAAACAGGTACAGCGCAAATTCCGGATGGAAAAGGCGGCTATATGACAGGGAGACAGAATTATATATTCTCATTCTTAGGTATGGCACCAATGGACGATCCACAACTTGTTGTGTATGTAGCTGTTAAACAGCCTAAATTAAAAGATGATGAGAACGGTGCACAACCGTTAGCTGATATTTTTAAATATGTAACAAAAAATAGTTTAGAGTATTTAAAGATTAAGCCAAATGAAGTTAAAGATCCGAAAAAACATCTGAAAGAACAACAAACTACTGTTCCGGATGTAAATGGTAAAACGATGGCTGAAGCGGGGAAAGCGATTGATAAAGCAAAACTTCGTCCAATTGTACTAGGTGAAGGGAAAGTACAGCAACAAGTACCAAAAGCGACTGAACAAACATTAAAAGGCGACCGAGTCTTCTTGGTAGGAGATAAGCCTACAATGCCAAATATACAAGGATGGGCACTGCGTGATGTTATGAATTTAGCGAAGACATTACAGCTTAACTTGAAACCTTCTGGTACAGGATACGTAACAGAACAAAGTGTGGCGGAAGGAACATTATTACAACCTGGTACAGAATTAGGTGTCACACTCGTACCGCCACTCGAACCACAGCAAGAAGCAGAAAAGCCGTAATGGTAAAAGAGAATAAGTTCTAATTAAATAAGTACAAGCATATATTGGAACAAGCTAGGCGTAAGGGAGGCTTGTTCCAATATGCGTGTATCAAATGTAACAGTTAGAAAACGACTTATTTTTATACTTATATCAGGTATACTTATTTTCACGATTATCGATATTCGTCTTGGATATGTGCAATTTTTTCTTGGGAATATGTTAACGGATCGTGCGAAAGATTCATGGAGTCGTAATATTACTTTTGAACCCGAACGTGGGAAAATTTTAGACCGAAATGGTGTGGAACTTGCCACGAATAAAAGTGCTCCAACTGTCTTTGTTGTACCGAGGCAAATTGAAAAACCAGCGGAGACTGCAGAGAAGTTAGCTGCAGTATTAGGTGTGGAAAAAGATGAGATTTATAAAAGGATTACAAAAAAAGAATCGATTGTAAGGTTAGATAAAGGCGGAAGGAAAATATCACATGACAAAGCGAAAGAAGTACGAGGATTAAGTCTGAAGGGCGTGTATATCGCAGAGGATTCTATCCGGTACTATCCATTTGGAAACTTCTTATCACATGTATTAGGTTTTGCAGGTAGCGATAACCAAGGTCTTATGGGACTAGAAAAATATTATGATAAAGAGCTAAATGGGGACAAAGGTCATGTGCGTTTTTTTGCAGATGCGAAAGGACAAAGGATGCCTAATGTTGGTGATGATTTCAAAAAGCCAGAAGCCGGTTTAAATTTAGGATTAACAATCGATGCGCGTATTACAAGGATTATGGAAAGAGAAATGAATATTGCGGAGTCAACTTATAATCCTGACGGTATGATTGCGATTGCAATGAACCCTAAAAATGGTGAAGTTTTAGGGATGTCTAGTCGACCGAGTTTTGACCCAGCGGATTTTCAAAGTGTCTCTCCAGAAGTGTATAACAGAAATCTACCTGTATGGAGTACGTATGAGCCTGGTTCAACATTTAAGATCATTACATTAGCTGCAGCATTGAATGAAAATTTAGTAGACTTAGAGAAGGATACGTTTTATGATGATGGAGCAGCTGAAGTAGGTGGAGCTAGATTGAAATGCTGGAAAGCAGGAGGTCATGGCAGTCAAACGTTTTTAGAAGTCGTTCAAAACTCATGTAACCCGGGATTTATTGAACTTGGTGATCGCCTTGGTAAAGACCGATTATTTAAATACATTCGTAATTTTGGTTTTGGGCAGAAGACTGGAATTGACTTGCAAGGTGAAGGCAGTGGGATTTTATTTAATTTAGATAAAGTTGGTCCAGTAGAGCAAGCAACAACTTCATTCGGCCAAGGAGTTTCTGTTACGCCGATTCAACAAGTAGCAGCTGTAGCGGCGGCTGTAAATGGTGGAACATTGTATCAGCCGTATATAGCTAAGGAGTTTATTGATCCGAAAAATAATCAAGTTGTTAGTAAAAAGACACCTGTTGAGAAAAGAAAAGTTATTTCCAAGGAAACTTCAGAAAAAGTTCGTTATGCATTAGAGAATGTTGTAGCGAAAGGTTCTGGTAAAGGTGCTTATATTGATGGATATCGCGTAGGTGGAAAAACGGGTACTGCTCAAAAGGTGAAGGATGGTAAATATTTAGAGAATAATTATATAGTATCTTTTATCGGATTTGCTCCAGCGGATGATCCAGAGATTGTTGTGTATGTAGCTGTTGATAATCCAAAAGGGGTTACACAGTTTGGTGGAGTGGTAGCAGCTCCGATTGTCGGGAATATCCTTCGAGATGCGCTTCCTGTTATGGGAGTGAAACCGAGAAAAGAACAAGTTGAGAAAGAATATAAATGGGGCGATACACCAACTGTGGAAGTTCCGAATTTAATTGGAATGAAAAAGAAAGACTTACAAACACAACTCGTCGATTTGAAGCTTGATATAAGTGGAGATGGAGAGAAAGTAATTAAACAATCACCAGAAGCGGGAGCTAAAGTAAAAGAAGGCTCAAAAATTAGAATTTACTTCGGGAATTAAAGGTAACATAGTACGTTTTATGGTACAATTGGTGGAAGTGAGTTCTTTATAGAACAGTTACTTAATTTGAGACAGTAAGTGTCTCATTCATAAATAGGTCAGTAGCACTTACCTCCTTATATAGGAGGTAATGTGTTGCTTACTGAAAAAAGATAAATAAACAATGTAGAGAGGGTTTAGTGAAATGAAGTTGCATACACTTGTATCATGTTTGCATGATTTTCCAGTTGTTCCAAAAGAAAATCCAGAAATCACATCTATAGAAGCTGATTCACGTAAAGTGAAAGAGGGAAGCTTATTTGTATGTATGAAAGGATATACGGTTGATAGCCATGATTTTGCTAAGCAAGCAGCGGCACAAGGAGCGGCTGCTATTGTTGCGGAAAGACCAATTGATGTTGACGTTCCAGTTGTACTTGTGAAAAATACTTTTCGTTCGTTAGCGGTTTTAGCTGATTATTTTTATGGTCAACCGACACACAAGTTACATTTAATCGGAATTACAGGTACAAATGGAAAGACAACAACATCGCATATTATGGATGAGATTATGCGAGCACATGGTCATAAAACAGGGCTAATTGGAACGATTAATATGAAAATCGGTGATGAAACATTTGAGGTGAAAAATACAACACCAGATGCACTAACACTTCAACAGACGTTTTCAAAAATGGTTGAACAAGGTGTGGACAGCACGGTAATGGAAGTTTCGTCACATGCGTTAGATCTTGGTCGTGTACACGGATGTGATTACGATGTAGCGGTGTTTACGAATTTAACACAAGATCATTTAGACTATCATAAAACGATGGAAGAATATAAACATGCAAAAGGGTTACTATTTGCACAGCTTGGCAATAGTTATAATCATAATCGTGAAAAGTACGCTGTGCTGAATAGCGATGATAATGTAACAGAAGAGTATATGAGAAGTACTGCAGCAACAGTTGTAACATATGGTATTGATACAACAAGTGACATTATGGCAAAAAATATCGTTATGACGAGTGGCGGGACTACATTTACGCTTGTCACACCATATGAAAGTGTAAATGTTACGATGAAATTAATAGGTAAATTTAATGTATATAACGTACTTGCAGCAACAGCAGCAGGACTTGTTTCGGGTGTGAAATTAGAAACAATCATTGCTGTTATAAAAGAACTAGCTGGGGTTCCAGGGCGTTTTGAAGTTGTTGATGGAGGACAAAATTATACAGTTATTGTTGATTACGCACATACGCCGGATAGTTTAGAAAATGTATTAAAAACTGCAAAACAATTTGCAAAAGGTGATGTGTATTGTATCGTTGGTTGTGGCGGCGATAGGGACCGAACGAAGAGACCGATAATGGCAAGTGTTGCAACAAAATATGCAACTCATGCAATTTACACATCAGATAATCCAAGAAGTGAAGATCCAGCGGCTATTTTAGATGATATGGTACATGGTGCAAGTGGGAAAAATTATGAAGTGATTATTGATAGAAAAGAAGCGATACACCATGCAACCACTAAAGCGAAAGCAGATGATATCATTATTATTGCTGGTAAGGGTCATGAAACGTATCAAATTATTGGTAAAGAAGTTCATCATTTTGATGATCGTGAAGTTGCTAAAGAAGCAATTAAAGGGCGTTTAAGCAACGAAGAGTAACAACGTGAGAGGAGGACTACATGTGCTTGAGCAAGGTTTATTAGTAACGGCTGGGGTAGCATTCTTAATTTCTGTTGCCCTTTCGCCATTGTTTATTCCATTTTTAAGAAAATTAAAGTTCGGACAGAGTATTCGTGATGAGGGACCAAAGTCACATCAAAAAAAATCAGGGACACCGACAATGGGTGGTATCGTCATATACGTATCTATGATGGTAACTTCACTTATTATGGCGATTAAGTTTAATTATTTAGGTGCAGAGGTTTCGTTATTACTATTAGTGACGTTTGGTTACGGCTTGATTGGATTTTTAGATGACTACATAAAGGTAGTTAAGAAGAGAAATCTTGGTTTAACATCAAAACAAAAATTAGTAGGTCAGCTTGTTATTGCTATTGCATTCTTTTTAATTGGAAAAGGGCAAGCGTTCCACACATACATCATGATTCCGGGAACGGATGTTAAGTTTGAATTAGGTTGGGCGTATTTCGTACTTGTACTATTTATGCTTATTGGTGGATCAAATGCAGTTAACTTAACTGACGGTTTAGATGGTTTATTATCAGGAACGGCTGCTATTGCATTTGGAGCATTTAGTATTATTGCTGTGGCACAAGAGCAATTTGGAGTGGCGATATTCTGTATGGCAGTTGTAGGAGCTGTACTTGGATTTTTAGTATTCAATGCGAATCCAGCAAAAGTGTTTATGGGAGATACAGGTTCATTAGCTTTAGGTGGAGCCATTGCAGCTGTAGCGATTTTATTAAAACAAGAATTGCTACTTGTAATTATCGGCGGAGTATTCGTAATGGAAACTTTATCGGTTATTATTCAGGTCATTTCATTTAAAACAACAGGAAAACGTGTCTTTAAAATGAGTCCATTACACCATCATTATGAATTATGTGGTTGGTCAGAGTGGCGTGTTGTTGTGACGTTTTGGTCTGCAGGATTTTTATTAGCTGTGTTAGGAATTTATATCGGGGTGTGGATGTAATTGAAAACTGTAACTGAATTTCAAAATAAGAATATTCTTGTATTAGGCATTGCAAAAAGTGGTTATGCAGCAGCTACATTGTTACAAAAGTTAGGGGCAAATGTTATTGTAAATGACGGAAAGCCTTTAGCAGAGAATGTACTTGCTGCAGAATTACAAGCAAAAGGAATGGACGTTGTATGCGGTGGTCATCCTTTAGAATTATTAGAGAGAAATATTTCTCTTGTAGTAAAAAATCCAGGAATCCCGTATTCTAATCCAATATTAGTTGCTGCGAAAGAAAAGCAAATTCCGATTGTTACGGAAGTTGAATTAGCATATCGTATTTCAGAAGCACCATTTGTTGGGATTACGGGGTCTAACGGTAAAACGACGACGACAATGCTGACATTTGAAATGCTAAAAGAAGGACAAAAGCATCCTGTAATTGCAGGGAACATTGGCACTGTAGCGTGTGAAGTAGCACAGGATGCAAAAGAAAATGAAGTTGTAGTTACAGAACTTTCATCATTTCAATTGATGGGAGTAGAAGTGTTCCAACCTAAAATTGCTGCGTTTTTAAATTTATTTGAGGCCCACTTAGATTATCATGGGACGAAGAAAGAATATGGTTTAGCGAAAGCAAATATTTTTAAAAACCAAACAGAAAATGATTATAGTGTAATAAATGCGGATGATGCAGATGTGATGGCTTTGTCTGCGTATTCTAAAGGTCAAAAAATCCTGTTTTCGACAACGAAAGAAATTGAAGATGGCGCGTGTATAAAAGATAACGCTCTTTATTTCAAAGGTGAAAAAGTTGTTGAAGTAAGCGATATCGTTTTACCTGGTCAACATAATTTAGAAAATATTTTAGCTGCGATGAGTATTGCGAAATTATTAGGTACTTCTAATGAAGCAATTACGGTCGTGTTAAAACGTTTTACGGGTGTAAAACATCGTTTAGAATATGTAACAACGATTAACAACCGTAAGTTTTATAATGATTCAAAAGCAACGAATATGTTAGCGACTGAGAAAGCACTATCTGCGTTTACACAACCGATTGTGTTACTAGCAGGTGGGCTTGATCGCGGAAATGAATTCGATGATTTAATTCCGTATTTCAAAAATGTAAAAGCGATTGTAACATTTGGACAAACAGCTCCTAAACTAATAAGAGCGGCAGAAAAAGCGGGATTAGATATAATTGAAAGTGTCGATACTTTAGATGAAGCAGTGGTGAAAGCTTATGCTCATTCTAAAGATGGCGATGTCGTTCTTCTTTCTCCAGCGTGTGCAAGCTGGGATCAATTTAAAACATTTGAAGAAAGAGGAGACATTTTTATACAAGCTGTGCATAAACTTATATAAAGTAAATCAAAACATCAGTAGGCTAACACCTACTGATGTTTTGTTACATAGGGCAAAAGTTTCTGCCTAAAGAGGTGGTGTTTGTGGGTAATGAAGAAAACGCCTGATTTTATTCTCATCATCGTAACACTTTCATTGTTGACAATCGGAATGATTATGGTTTATAGTGCGAGTGCAGTTTGGGCCTCTTATAAAATGGGGGACTCATTCTTTTTTGCAAAAAGACAATTACTGTTTGCGGGTCTTGGTGTAGTAGCCATGTTTTTTATTATAAAAATTGATTATTGGGTGTGGCGTACGTATTCAAAATTGATTTTGCTAGTTTGCTTCATTCTTCTTATTCTCGTTCTTATTCCTGGAGTAGGTCTTGTTCGAGGAGGAGCACGAAGTTGGATTGGAATCGGAGCATTTTCGATTCAACCGTCAGAATTTATGAAGTTTGCGATGATTATTTTCTTGGCAAAGTTTTTAGCAGAACGGCAAAAATTGATTACATCTTTTAAACGTGGTTTATTACCGGCCCTTAGTTTTGTGTTTCTTGCTTTTGGGATGATTATGTTACAGCCAGACCTTGGGACAGGAACGGTAATGGTTGGGACATGTATCATTATGATATTCATTTCGGGAGCGAGGGTCTTTCACTTTGCAATGTTTGGTTTGATTGGTGTAGCAGGATTTGTAGGGTTAATTGCATCAGCACCGTATCGAATGAAACGCATTACATCATATTTAGATCCGTGGTCAGATCCGCTCGGAAGTGGATTTCAAATTATCCAATCATTACTTGCAATTGGACCTGGTGGATTATTTGGGCTTGGACTTGGACAAAGTAGACAAAAATTTCTTTATTTACCTGAACCGCAAACTGACTTTATATTTGCGATCTTATCCGAGGAATTAGGTTTTATTGGTGGTTCATTTGTGTTATTATTATTTAGTCTATTATTATGGCGCGGGATTCGTATCGCATTAGGAGCGCCAGATTTATATGGTACGTTTTTAGCAGTAGGTATTGTGGCGATGATTGCGATTCAAGTAATGATTAATGTTGGTGTTGTAACAGGACTGATGCCTGTTACGGGTATTACCTTGCCGTTTTTAAGTTATGGTGGATCAAGTTTGACATTAATGTTAATGGCAGTAGGTGTATTATTAAATATAAGTCGCCATTCTCGCTACTAAACCCTGTTTATAAGACAGGGTTTTTCGTATGTGTGTAAAAATGCAATATGTATATAGAAATAAATATAATGGAAATAAGAAAAGAGAAGCGGAGGAGTTAGTAGTGCGTGTATTAGTGAGTGGTGGGGGTACTGGTGGTCATATTTATCCAGCTCTTGCTTTAATTAGAGAAATAAAAAAGTTAAATCCAGAAGCAAGATTTTTATATATTGGTACGGAAAATGGACTAGAGAGTACAATCGTTCCAAAAGCAGGTATACCATTTCAATCTATTGTTATAAGTGGATTTAAACGAAAAATATCATTAGATAATGTGAAAACAGTAATGCGTTTTCTAAAAGGTGTACAGGATAGTAAACGATATATTCGTCGTTTTAATCCGGATATTGTAATTGGAACGGGTGGATATGTATGTGGACCAGTTGTATACGCTGCAGCCAAATTAGGTATTCCAACTATTGTACATGAACAAAATAGTGTACCAGGTGTAACGAACAAGTTTTTAAGCCGTTATGTTGATAAAGTTGCTGTTTGTTTTGAAGCAGCTATAGAGCATTTTCCAGAGTCAAAAGTGGTAATGACAGGTAATCCACGAGCATCAGAGGTAATGGATCAAAATGGAATGAAGGGGAAACGTTCAGTTGGGCTTTCTCTTCCTAAAAAGTCTGTACTTATATTTGGTGGAAGTCGTGGGGCTAGACCGATTAACGATGCCTTCGTTGAAGCAATTGAACAGTTTGGGAACAAAAGCTACGAAATACTATATGTAACGGGTGAAGTACATTATGATAAAGTGATGGAAGCCGTGAAGCAAAAAGGGAACCCAAGCAATGTTATTATTAAGCCGTTCATTCATAATATGCCAGAGGTACTAACTGGTGTAGACCTTGTTGTTTCAAGGGCTGGGGCAACAACACTTGCAGAATTAACAGCGTTAGGAAAACCAAGTGTGTTAATACCGAGTCCATATGTAACAAATAATCATCAGGAAAAGAATGCACGTTCAGTTGTTGATAAAGGAGCGACAAAAATGTTACTTGAAAAAGATTTAACAGCTGAAACGCTTATTCGTGATATTGATGAGATTTTATTGAATGCACAAACATTACAAAATATGAAGCTAGCGGCTAAGCAACTAGGTATTCCAGATGCAGCAAATAAGCTGTATGAAGTAATGAATAAGCTTGTAAAAAAATAAAGTGAGGCTCTAATCAGTGGGGAGTGATTCTCTCTCGTTGATTATTATCTTTCACTAATCGGATGTTTACTGACATCCTGATTCCGCCTAATTTCTTTGTTATCGCCGAATTTTGATTTAAGAGCTGTACTGCCCGTAAATAGCGGGATAACGTTAGATGAACGCCCTGCATATTATTGTCATAAGGAGACTTAATATGGGGGAGATTGTCTATGGAACAATTAGTAAATGAGCTTATAGAAGCAGACGTTGGTCGTGTTTTAGTTAACGAGCCGTTAGCACGTTATACAACTATGAAAATAGGTGGACCAGCGGACATTTTAATTGTGCCAAAGCATGTAGCCGGTATTGAAAAAACATTACAGTTAGTAAAGCAATACAAAACGAAGTGGACTGTAATTGGTCGCGGTTCAAACCTTCTTGTATCTGATCAAGGCATAGAAGGTGTTGTTATTCGTTTAGGAGAAGGATTAGATCACTTAGAGGTCGAAAAACATAAGGTAAGAGTTGGTAGTGGATATCCTCTTATTAAATTGTCAACTTTACTTAGTCGTCAAGGGTTAGCTGGATTGGAGTTTGCGAGCGGTATTCCAGGAAGTGTCGGTGGTGCAGTATATATGAATGCAGGTGCACATAAATCGGATATATCGAGTGTATTATCGAAGGCTCTCATTCTGTTTGAAGACGGTACAATTGCCTGGTTAACGAATAAAGAACTGGAGTTTTCTTATCGGTCATCTGTATTGCAAACGAAACGTCCTGGTATTGTTTTAGAAGCGGAGTTTCAATTACAGGCGGGAAAACGTGAAGAAATTGTACGTAGCATGCAAAATAATAAAGACTACCGCCGTGAAACGCAACCATGGAATCATCCGTGTGCAGGAAGTATATTTCGGAATCCAATCCCACATTTTGCAGGAGATTTAGTAGAAAAAGCAGGGCTTCGTGGTTATAGGATTGGTGGAGCTCAAATTTCTGAAATGCATGGCAATTTTATTGTTAATACCGGGGGAGCTTCAGCGCAAGATGTATTGTCTTTAATTGAATTAATAAAACATACAATTAAGGATAAATTTGATGTAGATATGCACACAGAAGTAGAAATCATTGGAAGATAACGGTTATTCGTTCCGCTCATTATCATTTATGTTATAATAAGAAGATAAGAACGGCATGAGGAACATGCCGTTCTTTATGTTACATAGGGGGATCGTACATGAATAATAGTAAAGTGATTAAACTACAAGATCGTGTACCAAAATTGAAAAATCAAAAGAAAAAAAACAAAAAAAATGTTAATCATCGATTGATTTTATACATATCAATTTTATTTTTATTAGTGCTCTTTTTAATTTATTTTCGGTCTCCGCTTAGTAATATAAAAAAGATTAGTGTGTTTGGAAATCACTATATGACGGATGAGCAAGTAATGAAGGATTCAGGCGTGACATATGATACAAGTTATTTCCGAGTGACAGCACATAAAGCTGAAGAAAACTTAACGAAGCGAAAAGAAATTAAAGCAGTAAATGTAAAAAAACGTTTTCCAAACAAGATTGATATTCATATCGAAGAATATTTAACGATTGGTTATATAAATAAAGAGGGAAAATTACAACCGTTATTAGAAAATGGAAAAACGCTTGATGTACTACCTAATGGAAAACTTCCTGTTGCAGCACCGATTTTCGAACCTTTTAAAGAAGAGAAAATGAAGGAGTTAATCGCTGAACTAGAAAAATTAACACCAGCTATTTTAAAATCTATTTCGGAGATTCGCTATTCACCAACGAATGCGAATGAAGATCATCTTACTTTATATATGAATGAAGGTTATGAAGTGAGCACTACGATTCAAAATTTCGCAAAACGTATGGAAGCCTATCCACTTATTTTAAAAACAATTGAGCCAGGTAAGAAGGTATTAATTGACTTAGAAGTAGGTGCATATACGAAAGAATTAGGTGCGGAAGAAAAAAAAGAATAGAATGGTAGTTTTCGTTGCTCATAGCAGAAAAAACGAAACGAATGTTCTATTATATGTATACGAATTTAGAAGAATGGTTCATTTGATGAAAAATATGTAAAAATTCTTAGATTCATACTAGTATTGGTACAAGTTTCACTTTTCTATGAGTACATCTTAGTGTAGACTTATACTTGGCGGTAAACTTTACACTCGAAATAGAATTATTTCAAGATAAGCAGTTATTCATAGTTTACTGCGATATTCTTAATTGAATGCTAAATAAAAATAAGAAAAATATAGGGTTAAAAAAGGGAAACGTATAAAGACGTTGAATATTTTTCTTATAAATAGTAAAGTTGCGATTGTTGTTCCATATATTGAGTTGTATGGTATAAATAAAGAAGGAGGTGCCAAAGAATGAACAGCAATGAAATATATGTTAGTCTTGACATCGGTACATCCAATGTTAAAGTCATCATTGGTGAAATGGTTAATGACAGCTTAAACATTATTGGTGTTGGAAATGTAAAATCAAATGGTTTAAAGAAGGGATCGATAGTTGATATAGACGAGACTGTTCGATCAATTAAAAAAGCAATTGAACAAGCTGAGCGCATGGTGGGAATCCACATTGAGCAAGTTGTAGTAGGTGTCAATGCAAACCAGGTACAGCTACTTCCTTGTCACGGAGTAGTCGCTGTTTCAAATGAAGATCGTGAAATCGGGAATGAAGATGTCTTACGCGTTCTAGATGCAGCACAAGTTGTGTCAATTGCTCCAGAACGTGAGTTTATTGATGTGGTACCTCGACAGTTCATCGTAGACGGTCTTGACGAGATTAACGATCCACGCGGGATGATCGGTGTAAGATTAGAAATGGAAGGTACACTTATTACAGGCTCGAGAACTTTACTACATAACCTACTTCGTTGTGTAGAAAAAGCAGGTCTTGAAATTGTTGATATTTGTCTTCAACCTTTAGCGGCTGCAACAGTTGCTATATCTTCAGATGAAAAAAATAGAGGAGTAGCCCTTGTTGATATGGGGGGAGGATCTACAACTTTATCTATTTTTAAAGATGGAGAGTTACAAGCGACGAGCGTATTACCATTAGGTGGAGAACATATAACGAAAGATATTGCGATTGGGTTGAAAACTTCAACAGAAAATGCAGATCAAATTAAGTTGAAATATGGACATGCTTTTTATGATACAGCATCTGAAGAAGAGATGTTTACGGTTCCTATTATGGGAAGTGATCAAACAGAACAATATTCTCAGTTGGAATTATCGGATATAATAGAGGCTCGTGTAGAGGAAATTTTAATGTTTGTTCAAGATGAAGTGCGTAAGTTAGGAGTAAAGCAAGTGGCTTCTGGTTATGTACTAACTGGCGGAATTGCTTCTATGCCAGGTGTTCTTGATCTTGCATATGATATTTTACATGAAAATGTTCGTGTAGCAACTCCTGATTATATTGGTGTGCGTGAGCCTCAATATACAAGTGGAGTTGGATTAATTAAACATTCTTATCAAAAAGCTAAATTACGTGGGAAAAATGTGCAGGAAAAGCAAGAGCATTTTGAACCAGTACCAGCACCAGCACCAACGCCGGTACAACAGCAACCCGCGAAACAAAAAACTCGTAATCAAAACAATAATAATCAAAATGATGACCGCATGATGTCAAAAGTAAAACGTGTATTCCGTTATTTATGGGATTAAAATTGGACACGAAAAATGAGGTTCTAGGGGGATTTCGACATGTTAGAGTTTGATACTACTCAAGATCAATTAGCGAATATAAAAGTTATCGGTGTCGGCGGTGGCGGAAACAATGCTGTAAACCGTATGATTGAACACGGTGTACAAGGTGTAGACTTTATCGCTGTGAACACTGATGCACAAGCATTAAATCTATCAAAAGCTGAAACAAAAATGCAAATTGGTGGAAAATTAACGCGTGGACTTGGTGCAGGCGCAAACCCTGAAGTAGGGAAAAAAGCTGCAGAAGAAAGTAAAGAACAGATCCAAGAAGCACTTCGTGGTGCGGATATGGTCTTCGTAACTGCCGGTATGGGCGGTGGAACTGGAACTGGTGCAGCTCCAGTTGTTGCTCAAGTTGCAAAAGAATTAGGTGCTTTAACAGTTGGTGTTGTAACACGTCCATTTACTTTTGAAGGACGTAAGCGTGCGACGCAAGCAGCATCTGGTATTGCAGCATTTAAAGAAAATGTAGATACTCTTATTGTAATTCCAAACGATCGCTTATTAGAGATTGTTGATAAAAATACGCCAATGTTAGAAGCATTCCGTGAAGCTGATAACGTATTACGTCAAGGTGTTCAAGGTATTTCGGATTTAATTGCAACGCCAGGTTTAATTAACTTAGACTTTGCAGACGTAAAGACAATTATGTCTAATAGAGGTTCTGCTTTAATGGGTATTGGTTCTGGTAACGGGGAAAATCGTGCTGCAGAAGCTGCGAAAAAAGCGATTTCTAGTCCATTACTAGAAACATCTATTGATGGAGCTCAAGGTGTTATCATGAACATTACGGGTGGCGCTAACTTAAGCTTATATGAAGTACAAGAAGCGGCAGATATCGTAGCTTCAGCTTCAGATCCAGAAGTAAATATGATCTTCGGTTCTGTTATTAACGAAGGATTAAAAGATGATATCGTTGTAACTGTAATTGCAACTGGTTTTGATGATAGCATTGCAACTCAACCACCAAAACCAATTATTCGCCCGAATGCGAACCACACGCAACAACAGCAACAACCAGTAGCTCAACCTTCAAAACAACGTGAAGTAAAACGTGAAATGAAGCGTGAAGAGCCAGTTGTACATGAGCGTCATTCAGATTCAGATGATATCGATATTCCAGCATTTTTACGTAACCGTCGTAGACGATAAAAAAAGGAGCTTTCATGCTCCTTTTTTGTTTTTTAAATGGAAAAGACCTGCTAAGCAGGTCTTTTTTTTTATTTGGTATATTTTGTTGGTGAAAATAAGAGTATATCATTCTATGAATTTGTACTTTTATTTTTTACCGACAGATTATGTCTAGAAATCACAAAATAACAAAAAAACACCTCCGCAAATTGACACACTTTCCTATTGGATATGCATTATACTAGTCTCAACTTGAAAAAAGAGGTGAATTGTTTGGTTGTTTACGCCGACGTTGTTTGGTTGTTAAACGCCTGCATTGATTTTCTTTTGCTTTTATTAACAGCTACCGTGTTAAAAAAGAAAATCAAAAAATGGAGGCTTGTGTTAGGGGCATTTATAGGTTCAACTATTGTTATTTTTGCCTTTACTCCTTTTGCTTCTATGATGACACATCCAATTATGAAACTACTGTACTCGTTACTTATTGTGTATACAGCATTTGGGTTTACAACATTTAGAAATTATGCACAAACTGTTTTTACTTTTTACTTTGTAACCTTTATGGTTGGCGGAGGATTAATTGGAACTCATTTCTTTTTGCAAACGAATGAAATGGTAAATGGATTGGTTCAATCTCAGTCAATTTCTTACGGTGATCCAATTAGTTGGTTATTTGTTATTTTTGGTTTTCCAGTAATTTATTATTTTTCTAAAAAGCGTATTGAAAGCGTAGAGGTCACGAAAATACACTATGATCAAATTGTGAAAGTAAAAATTCAATTAGCAGAAGAAGAACTAGAACTGGCAGGTCTTATTGACAGTGGGAACCAACTTTATGACCCATTAACAAAAACACCCGTTATGATTATGCATGTTTCATCATTAGAACATTGCTTACCATCTTGGTTAACAGAACAAATTTATTCCAAAACAGAAATTCCTCAAATACCAGAAAATGATTCTGGTTGGGCGACAAAATTACGCTTAATTCCTTTCCGTGCAGTAGGGGTAGAGAGTCAATTTTTGTGGGCAATTAAGCCTGACAGTGTGCAAGTTGACCATGAAGGTAGTTCTATTGTTGTAAACAAAGTATTAATTGGATTAAATACACAACAGCTTTCTACTAATGGGGAGTATCAATGTATTGTGCATCCAAAAATGTTGATTTCACAAAAAATGGTAATTGCTTAATAATGAGAGGCGGGATAATATGATGAAATTAAAATTTTATTTAGTATACCTTTGGTATAAAGTATTGCTGAAATTAGGAATTAAGACCGATGAAATTTATTATATTGGTGGAAGTGAAGCGTTGCCACCACCGTTAACAAAAGAAGAAGAGGAAGTTCTTTTGAATAAATTGCCAAAAGGAGATCAGGCAGCAAGGTCATTACTTATTGAACGTAACTTAAGGCTCGTTGTATATATAGCAAGAAAGTTTGAAAATACAGGGATAAATATTGAAGATTTGATTAGTATAGGAACAATCGGCCTTATTAAAGCGGTAAATACATTTAATCCAGAAAAGAAAATAAAATTAGCAACATATGCATCGCGTTGTATAGAAAATGAAATTTTAATGCATTTACGTCGAAATAACAAAAATCGTTCGGAAGTTTCTTTTGATGAACCACTAAACATTGATTGGGATGGGAATGAACTGTTATTGTCTGACGTGTTAGGTACAGATGATGATATTATTACAAAAGATTTAGAAGCTACTGTAGATCGTCACCTTTTAATGAAAGCATTACACCAATTAAATGATCGTGAAAAACAAATTATGGAACTTCGGTTTGGGCTTGCTGGAGGAGAGGAAAAGACGCAAAAAGATGTGGCTGATATGCTTGGGATTTCACAGTCATACATTTCGCGTTTAGAAAAAAGAATTATAAAAAGATTACGAAAAGAATTTAATAAAATGGTGTAAAGAATAAGACCAGCCGTTATGTAGGCTGGTCTTATTCTATTTAGTTGTATTAGGAAAGATAATTTAAATAACAAATCGTGAAAAAACCACATGCATAAAATCCCCTTCAAAGGAAATACTTTACACTGTACAGCAACTCCCGATAGGAGGGAACACTTTGACGAGAAACAAAGTAGAAATTTGCGGTGTTGATACAGCTAAACTTCCAGTATTAAAAAATGAAGAGATGCGTAAATTATTTCGTGAAATGCAAAGTGGAGAGATAAGCGCAAGAGAAAAATTAGTGAATGGAAACTTACGTCTTGTACTGAGCGTCATCCAAAGATTTAATAACAGAGGAGAATATGTTGACGATTTATTTCAAGTTGGTTGCATCGGACTTATGAAATCAATTGATAATTTTGATTTAGGCCAAAATGTAAAATTTTCAACGTATGCTGTGCCGATGATTATTGGGGAAATACGCAGATATTTGCGTGATAATAATCCGATTCGCGTATCGCGCTCATTGCGAGATATTGCGTATAAAGCTTTGCAAGTAAGAGAAAAGTTGATTGCAGAAAATTCAAAAGAACCAACAGCAATGGATATTGCAAAAGTGCTAGAAGTAACTCATGAAGAGATAGTATTTGCTTTAGATGCAATTCAAGATCCAGTTTCATTATTTGAACCGATTTATAATGATGGGGGAGATCCTATCTTTGTTATGGATCAGTTAAGTGATGAAAAACAAAAGGACGAGCAGTGGGTTGAAGAATTAGCATTGAAAGAAGGAATGAAGCGTTTAAATGATAGAGAGAAAATGATTATTAGAAAACGTTTCTTCCAAGGAAAGACACAGATGGAAGTTGCAGAAGAAATTGGGATTTCCCAAGCGCAAGTATCACGTTTAGAGAAGTCAGCCATTAAACAAATGAATAAAACGATTCAAGGATAAGGTCTCACCAATTATGGTGAGACCTTTTTATATGTAATATGGTTTGTGCTCATAGTAGGGGATTAGTGTTCATATAATTTCGTATAGGTGGCTTCCTGTAAATATGAGAAACAGTTTCCAATTTGTCATATAAGGGAGAGGATGAAAATGGTGATACGAATTTCAGAGTTACAGATGAAGGATGTTATAAATATTTCAGATGGAAAAAGGATTGGGAATATTGGAGATATTGAAATTGATATGAACACAGGGAAAATTTGTTCTGTTATTATTTCCAAACAGACACGTATGCTAGGTATTTTTGGAAAAGATGTTGAGATTGTAATTCCTTGGAAGGAAATTGTGAAAATTGGGGAAGATGTCATACTTGTAAGAGTAAATCCTGTTAATTCTGTAACAAAATCAATACAAACACCGACAATTTCATAAAGAATATTACAAATTCCTCTTTTTTTTCTGTTAGGATTATGAAAAAATAAAAGTATGGTAAAATAGACAGGAAGTACCATGCTTTTTTCTGTTATTTTAATTAAAAGGAGCCGCTTTATTATGAGAGAACCATTTAAATATGTGGACGGTATACTGTATTTACAAGCGTGGAAAGAACTTGGAAACATTACTGCTGGATTTACGACAAAAGATGGTGGGATAAGTACGGGCTCCTTTCATGCGATGAATTTAGGATTACATGTGAATGATATCGTGGAGAACGTTCATGAAAACAGACGCATTTTAGCAAATAAGTTACAAAAACCATTAGAAAATTGGATTTGCTCTGAACAAGTTCATGCTCATCATGTTGAAAAAGTAGGGCAACAGGAAAAGGGAAGTGGTGTCTATTCATATGAGGACGGCATTTCAAAAACAGATGGCATTTATACGAGTAATGAAGATGTTCTGTTAACGTCTTGTTACGCGGATTGTGTTCCGCTCTATTTTTATGCACCATCACATGGTATGATAGGACTTGCGCATGCTGGATGGAAAGGCACTGTACAAGAGATTGCAAAGGAAATGATTCAAAAGTGGAATGCAGAAGGTATTTCAAGTGATGAAATTCATGTTGCAATTGGGCCGTCGATCGGATCTTGTTGTTATGTTGTGGATGATCGTGTATTAACAGCAGCACAGGAAGTAGTTAGGGGTGCTGTTCCTCATCAAAAAATTTCTGACGGGCAGTACGCAATTAATTTAAAAGAAATTAATCGTATATTATGTGTACAAGCAGGCATAAAAGAAGAGCATATTGTAATGTCATCTCTTTGTACAAGCTGTGAAGAGCAACTATTTTTCTCTCATCGTCGTGATCAAGGTAAGACAGGAAGAATGTTGAGTTTCATAGGTTTTAAGGAGGAAGAAAGCAAGTGACAGTACAAGAAAATTTAGTAATTGTAAACGAAGCTATTAAAGAATCTTGCGCTCGAGCTGGACGTTCGTTGCAAGATATTAAACTTGTTGCAGTTACAAAAACTGTAGGGATTGAGAAAACAAACGAAGTAATTGAAGCTGGAGTTATCGATTTAGGTGAAAATAGAAATGAAGGTTTCTTACAGAAATACGAGCATTTCGGTTCAAAAGTTAATTGGCACTTTATTGGCTCATTACAAACGAGAAAAGTAAAAGAAATCATTAATGAAATTGATTATTTACATTCGTTAGATCGTCTTTCACTGGCGAAAGAAATTCAGAAACGTGCTGATAAGAAAGTGAAATGCTTTATTCAAGTGAAAACCTCATCTGAAGAATCGAAGCAAGGATTGGCAATAGAAGAGGTTGTTTCTTTTATTCAAAGTTTGCAAGAATTCGATAAAATTGAAGTGGTTGGACTAATGACGATGGCTCCATTTACAGAAGAAGAGGAAGAAATCAGACGCTGTTTTAAGGAATTACGTATGCTGCAAACAGAGGTGCAGGAGCTAGAGTTATTACATGCGCCATGTAAAGAATTATCAATGGGAATGTCCAACGATTACAAGATTGCAATTGAAGAAGGGGCTACATATATTCGTTTGGGAACGATTTTAGTAGGAAAAGCGTAAAAGGAAGGAGAATCTTATTATGAGTTGGTCAAAAGTAAAATACTTCTTTTTTGATACACCGGAAGAAAAAGAAGCAGCTCAATATGGTTATGAAAAGGAGCAAACAGACATGAAAAAGCAGCAAGATCCACCAGAACAACAAGACGTTACGTTTCCGAAAGCGCAACCGAAGCAAAATGTTGTGAGTATTGAAACAGCAAAACAATCTTCAAAAGTTGTTTTATTAGAACCACGCACATATTCGGAAGCACAAGGGATTGCGGACCACTTAAAAGGTAGACGAGCTGTTGTAATTAATTTGCAGAGAATGTCTACTGATCAAGCGGTACGTATCGTTGACTTTTTAAGTGGTACTGTATACGCTATAGGCGGGGACATTCAAAAAATAGGGCCGAAAACATTTATGTGTACACCTGAAAATGTAGATATTGTTGGTGCGATTTCAGAGTTATTCGGTGAAGAAGAAGAAACAAATATAAAGAGGTGGTAATACGCCATGACAACAGTTTTTATAGTGTTAAGTTATGCTATCGAGATTTACTCGTGGGCACTTATTATTTACATTCTCCTATCATGGTTTCCTGGTGCAAAGGAATCATCTTTTGGAGAGTTCCTGGCACGTATTTGTGAACCGTATTTAGAACCATTCCGCCGCTTTATTCCGCCGCTTGGAATGATTGATATTTCTCCAATCGTTGCGATCTTTGCGTTGAAACTTGCTAAAACTGGTTTGTTCAGTTTATTAAGCTATTTCTTATAGTAAGAAGGTAAATACATGAGCATCTACGAACATTTTAGGCCTGATGAGGAGGTCTTTGTGGATAAAGTGCTAGAGTGGAAGCGAGCGGCGGAGTACCATCAAGTGAAGTTAACGGATTTTCTCGATCCTAGGCAACAACAAATTGTTTCTATGGTAATAGGACAAGGTGATGTTGCTGTGCAATTTGGTGGTGCAACGCCTAATGCAGAGCGTAAAAGAGCACTTATTTATCCAGACTATCTAGAATTAAATGAAGAAGAATTTCAAGTAGAAGTATTAGAAATTGACTATCCTTCCAAGTTTTATACGCTAGAACATAGGCAAATATTAGGTACATTTATGTCTCTTGGTTTAACAAGAGAAAAATGTGGTGATATTTTGCTGCAAGAAAATCGTGCCCAAATTGTAGTTGCGAAAGAAATTGTATCGTATATTGAGATGAACTTACAATCAATAGGGAAAGTAAAAGTCTCTTTAGCGTCAGTGCAAGGAGAACAAATTCTACAGATACATGAAACGTGGGGAGAGAAATCTGGAACGGTTTCTTCACTTCGTTTAGATGTTATGTTAGCTGAAATGTTACATTTATCTAGACAGAAAGTACAACCTTTCATAAAAAATGGTTTAGTAAAAGTCAATTGGAAAACAGTGGAGCAAACTTCTTATGAATGTTATCCAGGAGATGTTTTTTCTGTTAGAGGATATGGCCGAAGTAAATTATTTTCTGTAGAAGGTAGAACAAAACGCGACAAATGGAGAATTTTGTATGGTATACTAAAATGATTGGTTTTTTAGAAGGAAATCCTCCTATTTTGTCGAAGAAAAGATATAATTGAAAGAGGAAATTTAGATAACTACTTGGAGGTGGCGTTGTGCCGTTAACACCATTAGATATTCATAACAAAGAATTTGGTCGCGGATTCCGTGGCTATGATGAAGATCAAGTAAATGAGTTTCTTGATCAAATTATCAAAGATTATGAATTGGTCATTCGTGAGAAAAAAGCTTTAGAAGAAAAAGTTGCGCAGTTAGAAGGGAAGTTAGATCATTTCTCTAATATTGAAGATACGTTAAACAAATCTATCGTTGTTGCACAAGAAGCAGCGGAAGAAGTAAAACGTAATGCGCAAAAAGAAGCGAAATTAATTGTGCGTGAAGCTGAAAAGAATGCTGATCGTATTATTAACGAAGCATTAGTAAAATCAAGAAAAGTTGCTTTTGATATTGAAGAGCTAAAGAAACAAGCGAAAGTATTCCGAACTCGTTTCCGTATGTTATTAGAAACACAGCTTGAGATGTTAAACAACGATGATTGGGATAAACTAATTGAATTAGAAGACGAAGTAGATGAACTGTTGAAAAAAGAAGAAACAGTGTAAGCTTGACGTTTTTCTCATTATTACATATAATTTTAAACAACATATTTATTAAGAAAAACGAAGATAGGGATAAGTACCTTTTCAAACCTTATATAGCGAACTGAGGATGGTGTAAGCTCAGGATAAGGAGATAGTGGGAATATCACCCTGGAGTTCCGCGCTGAACAAATAGAGTAAGCGTAGGCGTGTATTCGCGTTAAGAATATAAAGAGGATTCTATACATATGTATATAATCTACTAGGGTGGTACCGCGGGAGACTTTCTCGTCCCTTTTGGGGATGAGAAGGTCTCTTTTTTATTCCGTTTTTTAAGTATTTCTTTTATACATGTAAGGAGGAATTGAGCATGGAGTACAAAAATACATTACTGATGCCAAAAACAGAGTTCCCAATGCGTGGGAATTTACCAAAACGTGAGCCTGCAATGCAAGAAAAATGGGCTGAAATGAATATTTACGAAAAAGTACAAGAACATACAAAAGGTCGTCCTTTATTTGTATTGCATGATGGACCTCCATATGCGAATGGTGACATTCATATGGGACATGCATTAAATAAAGTATTAAAAGACTTTATTGTTCGTTATAAATCAATGACTGGTTTTAGTGCGCCATATGTTCCGGGATGGGATACGCACGGTTTACCAATTGAACAAGCTTTAACAAATAAAGGTGTAAAACGTAAAGAAATGACAGTTGCTGAGTTCCGTAAGTTATGTGCAGAGTATGCATATGAACAAGTAGAACGTCAACGTGAACAATTTAAGCGTCTAGGTGTACGTGCAGATTGGGATAATCCATATATTACTTTAGAGCCAGCTTATGAAGCACAACAAATTAAAGTGTTTGGTGACATGGCGAAAAAAGGTTATATCTATAAAGGTCAAAAACCAGTTTACTGGTCTCCAACGAGTGAATCTGCTTTAGCGGAAGCTGAAATTGAATATCAAGATAAAAAATCAGCATCTATTTACGTAGCATTCCCTGTAAAAGATGGAAAGAACGTATTAGAAGGTGATGAAAAGTACATCATTTGGACAACAACACCTTGGACATTACCTGCAAACTTAGGTATTTCTGTTCATCCAGAGCTTGAATATAGCATTGTAAAAGTAAATGATGAGAAATATATCATTGCTTCTGAGCTGTTTGAGACAGTTGCAAAAACGTTAGAGTGGGAAAATGCTGAAGTTGTGAAAACAGTAAAAGGTAGCGAACTTGAGTATACAGTTGCAAAACATCCATTCTACGATCGTGATTCATTAGTTATGCTAGGAGATCACGTAACAACAGATGCAGGTACAGGTTGTGTTCATACAGCACCAGGACACGGGGAAGATGACTTCGTTGTTGGTAAAAAGTATGGATTAGAAGTACTTTGCCCAGTCGATGATAAAGGTGTATTAACAAATGAAGCACCTGGATTTGAAGGCTTATTCTATGATAAAGCTAACAAACCAATTACAGAAAAATTAGAAGAAGTAGGCGCGTTACTGAAACTAACATTCATTACACATTCATACCCACATGATTGGAGAACGAAAAAACCAATTATTTTCCGTGCGACAGCACAGTGGTTTGCATCTATTGAAGCATTCCGTAAAGAATTAATAGAAGCTGTAGCAGAAACAAAATGGGTACCAGCATGGGGAGAAACTCGTCTTCATAATATGGTTCGTGACCGTGGTGACTGGTGTATTTCTCGTCAGCGTGCATGGGGTGTGCCAATTCCGGTATTCTATGCTGAGAATGGTGATCCAATTATTACGGATGAAACAATTAACCATGTAGCAGATTTATTCCGTGAACACGGTTCTAACGTATGGTTCGAGCGTGAAGCGAAAGATCTATTACCAGAAGGATTTACACATCCAGGTAGCCCAAATGGTGAATTCCGTAAAGAAACAGACATCATGGATGTATGGTTCGATTCAGGTTCTTCTCACCAAGCGGTATTAGAAGAGCGCGAAGATTTACAGCGTCCAGCTGATTTATATTTAGAAGGATCTGACCAGTATCGTGGTTGGTTTAACTCTTCATTATCAACAGCAGTTGCTGTAACAGGTAAAGCTCCATATAAAGGCGTACTAAGCCACGGTTTCGTACTAGATGGTGAAGGACGTAAAATGAGTAAGTCGATTGGAAACATCGTCGTACCGAAGAAAATCATGGATCAATTAGGCGGAGACATTTTACGCTTATGGGTATCTTCTGTTGACTATCAATCTGACGTACGTATTTCAGATGATATTTTAAAACAAGTAGCAGAAGTGTATCGTAAAATCCGTAACACATTCCGTTTCTTATTAGGAAACTTAGACGACTTTAAGCCAAGTGAAAATGCAGTAGCTGTAGCTGAACTTCGTGAAGTAGATCGTTACATGTTAGTAAAATTAAATGACTTAATTACAAAAGTTAAAGAAGCATATGAGACATACGACTTCGCTGCTGTGTATCATGCAATTCATAACTTCTGTACAATTGATTTAAGTTCATTCTACTTAGACTTTGCAAAAGACATTTTATACATTGAAGGTGCAAACCACGAAGATCGTCGTGCAATTCAAACTGTATTATATGATGTTCTTGTTGCGTTAACGAAACTTGTAACACCAATCTTACCGCACACAGCTGATGAAGTATGGCCATATATTCCAGGCGTAACAGAAGAAAGTGTACAATTAACTGATATGCCAGAAGCTGTACAATTAGATGACGCGGAAGCGTTAAAAACAAAATGGGATGCATTTATGACATTACGTGATGACGTGTTAAAAGCACTAGAAGTAGCTCGTAATGAAAAAGTAATCGGTAAGTCACTAAATGCAAGCATTACGCTATATCCAACTGCAGAAATGAAAGCTATGTTAGAGTCTATTAGCGAAGACTTAAAGCAATTATTCATCGTTTCTGAGTATAAACTTGGTGGTATGATGGATGAAGCGCCAGCAGATGCACCGAAGTATGAACATACAGCGGTTGTTGTTGTTCAAGCAACTGGTGAAACATGTGAACGTTGTTGGGTAGTTTCAGAAACAATTGGTAAAGATGCTGAACATGAAACATTATGTGAGCGTTGTGCAACAGTTGTTAAAGAAAACTATGTAAAATAATAAAAAACTGACTGCTATTGATGCGGTCAGTTTTTTTGTTGATGGTATATCAAGATCACTTTCAGACTCTTTCCTGTGAAGGAAAAATGTGTGTGAGGTAAGCAAATAAATTTCGGACACACTAACTGTACATTACAGCTAGGAGGAATGTACACGTGAATGAAATTTACATGGAAATAAAAGAAGAATTGCAATTGATGAGAAAAGAGTTGCAAGAGAGACTAGCTAAAGAAGTAATGCACAAATATGATGTCGAGTTCAGCCAAGAGCTTGGATATGAAATTAAGGAAGAGATAAAGAAAAAATTGCTATTACATGATATAAAAGAGGATTTAAAGGATGTAGAACGCGCATTATTTAAAATGGAAATAGACATGTATGGTATTTGTGAAGAGACGGGGAGATTAATTTCCACAAAGCAAATGAAGACAATGCCGACTGCCCGTACGATTCATGAATTCTTCTACGAAAAGGTAAATGTATGAATACGCACAACGATATTATATTACCTTTTTTTAATTTATTTTATTCTTCTATAAAGGTTCATTGTGAAAAGGTAGCAGCTATGCTAAAATTTTGAGGTACACTGTCTTTGTGGGGGAAATGAAAATGATATATTATGTAATAGCGTTATTCGTCATTGCTATCGATCAAATATCGAAGTGGTTAATTGTAAAGAACATGGAATTGGGTACGAGTATTCCGATTATCGACAATGTATTATACATAACATCACATCGAAATAGAGGCGCTGCTTGGGGTATTTTAGAAAATAAAATGTGGTTCTTCTACATTATTACAGTTGTTTTTGTAGTGTTTATTGTATTTTATATGAAAAAGTATGCGAAAACAGACAAGCTTCTAGGTATTTCGTTAAGCCTAATTTTGGGCGGGGCAATTGGTAACTTTATTGATCGTGTATTTAGACAAGAAGTAGTGGATTTCATTCACGTGTATATTTTCTCGTACAACTATCCAGTATTCAATATAGCTGATTCAGCATTATGTATTGGTGTTGTATTAATTATTATTCAAACATTATTAGAAGGCAAGAAAGCGAAGGAGTAATTGAATGAGTGAAGTAGTACAAGTAACAGTTGCAGCAGAGCAAAAAAACGAGCGAATTGATAAATTCGTTGCAGGGATAAATAACGAATGGTCACGTACGCAAGTGCAGCAATGGATTAAAGATGACGTTGTGACAGTAAACGGAAAAGCGGTAAAAGGGAATTATAAAGTAAAAGAAGAAGATGAAATTACAGTAACAATTCCTGAACCAGAAGAGTTAGATATTCAACCAGAGGATTTAAATTTAGAAATTTATTATGAAGATGCAGATGTGCTTGTTGTAAATAAGCCACGTGGTATGGTTGTACATCCAGCACCAGGGCATACAAGTGGTACACTTGTAAACGGCCTTATGCACCATTGTACAGACTTATCAGGCATTAACGGTGTAATGCGTCCAGGTATCGTGCATCGTATTGATAAAGATACATCTGGACTATTAATGGTTGCTAAAAATGATATGGCACATGAATCGCTTGTAAATCAGCTTGTAGCAAAAACAGTAACGAGACGTTACAAAGCGATTGTACACGGTGTGATTCCGCATGATAAGGGAACGATTGATGCTCCGATTGCTCGTGATAAGAAAGAGCGTCAAAGTATGACAGTTGATGAAAATGGTAAGAACGCTGTTACGCACTTCCAAGTGTTAGAACGCTTTAAAGACTTTACGCTTGTAGAATGTCGCTTAGAAACGGGACGTACGCACCAAATTCGTGTTCATATGAAATATATTGGCTATCCACTTGCAGGAGATCCGAAGTATGGTCCGAAGAAAACGTTAGATATGAATGGACAAGCACTTCATGCGGGTATTTTAGGCTTTGATCATCCTCGTACTGGTGAATATATTCAGTTTGAGGCACCGATTCCAGAAGTGTTTGAAGACGTATTAAATATTTTACGAAAATAGTATTGACAAATCATAAGAAAACTGAGATACTGACAACAGTTAAATAATGATCCTTTAACACAGCCCCGTGAGGTTGAGAAGGTAACGGTTTGAAATACTTAGGGTATGTTGTACCCTTTTTTCAAAAGTCCTCTCGCACACGCTGAGAGGACTTTTTTTATACCATTACTCTCACGCAAGAAAAAAGCTTGGAGGTGTAGAGCATGCAAGAGAAAGCTGTCGTTTTAGATGACCAAATGATTCGCCGCGCTTTAACACGAATTAGTCATGAAATCGTGGAACGAAATAAAGGTGTCGATAATTGTGTTCTTGTCGGAATTAAAACTCGTGGAATTTTTATTGCACAACGTTTGGCAGAACGAATTGGTCAAATTGAAGGAAAAGAAATGGAAGTTGGAGAGTTAGACATTACGTTATATCGTGATGATTTAACACTACAATCGAAAAATAAAGAACCACTTGTAAAAGGTTCTGATATCCCTGTAGATATTACGAAGAAGAAAGTTATCCTTGTGGATGACGTATTATATACAGGAAGAACAGTTCGAGCAGCAATGGATGCTCTTATGGATTTAGGTAGACCATCTCAAATCCAATTGGCGGTTCTTGTTGATAGAGGTCATCGCGAATTACCAATTCGCGCTGATTATGTAGGGAAGAACATTCCAACATCAAGTGAAGAGCGTATCGAAGTTGATTTGCAAGAGACAGATCAACAAGATCGAGTAAGCATATACGATAAGTAAAGCCCTTTTAAATGTAGTCCTGTGAGGCTGCCAAAGGGTCTTGGCTTTCATATGTCAAATTTGGCATACGAAAGTGTAGGACTCTTTGTGCACAGGCACAAAGAGTTTTTTTATTGCAAAGATTTAAACTGAAGGAGGATGTAACAATGGAACAAAAGCCAGTGTTAGACGTTAATGAAGTACCGAAACCGGGAAAATGGTTATTTTTAAGTATACAACATTTGTTCGCGATGTTTGGATCAACAGTGCTTGTTCCGTTTTTAACAGGATTGAATCCATCAGTAGCATTAATATCAAGTGGATTAGGAACGTTAGCGTTCCTTCTTATAACGAAAGGTCAAGTACCTGCCTATCTAGGATCATCATTCGCCTTTATCGCACCGATTATAACAGCGAAAACGGCAGGTGGACCGGGAGCAGCAATGCTTGGTGGTTTGCTAGCAGGACTTGTGTACATCTTAATCTCACTCGGAATTAAGAAATCAGGATCAGAGTGGATTATGAAATTACTACCACCAATCGTAGTTGGTCCAGTAGTAATGGTAATCGGTCTAGCTTTAGCACATACAGCAGTTAACATGGCGATGAACGGTGCGGATGGCAAATATAGCTTTACACACTTTTCAGTAGCATTAGTAACATTAGCGATTACAATTATATGCTCGATATTTGGAAGAGGATTTTTCAGTATAATACCAGTGTTACTTGGCATTATCGGCGGATATATCTTCGCTTACTTCCAAGGGCTAGTAGACTTAAAGCCGGTAGCTGAGGCAAAATGGTTTGTTGTACCAGATTTCACAGTACCATTTGTAACATATACACCAGAGTTTTCATGGAAGATTGTACTCTTGATGGTACCAGTTGCACTAGTAACAATATCAGAACATATCGGACATCAAATTGTTCTTGGAAATGTTATTAAAAGAGATTTAATTGAAAAACCAGGTTTACACCGTTCAATCTTCGGTGACGGAGTAGCAACATTAATTGCGTCACTAATCGGTGGGCCACCGAATACAACGTATGGTGAAAACATCGGTGTGCTAGCAATTACGAGAGCATACAGTGTATACTTATTCATCGGTTCAGCAGTATTCGCAATCATGTTCGGGTTTATCGGTAAGATTTCTGCACTGATTCATTCGATCCCAACACCAGTTATGGGTGGTGTATCAATCTTACTATTCGGTGTAATCGCATCAAGCGGATTACGCATGATGGTAGATGATAAAACAGATTTAAGTGACAAACGAAACTTAATGATTGCATCAGTAATATTAGTAATCGGTATTGGTGGAGCGGTACTTCACGTAGGAGAATCATTCCAAGTAGAAGGAATGGCACTAGCAGCAATTGTAGGTGTACTGTTAAATCTACTACTACCGGAAACGAAACAAATAAAACAATCTAAGCAGATTGCTTCATAATAATAACCTTTTAATTCAGTCCTGTGAGACCGGAAAGGGTGGCTTCTTTCTTGCACCCTAGTCTCACATGACTAGGGTATTTTTATGCAAAGGTTGTTATAAAAATTCAAAAGTGGTAACATAAAAATCAGAAAGATGAGGGATGACGATGAGCCATTTGTTAACGATGAGTGAATTATCGGAAGTAGAAATTTCAGAAATCCTAAAAGATGCAGAAGATTTTGCGAATGGAAAAGAGAGCAAAACGACAGAGCAAACTTTTGTTGCGAACTTGTTCTTTGAGAATAGTACGAGAACGAGATTTAGCTTTGAAGTTGCTGAGAAGAGATTAGGACTTGATGTTTTAAACTTTTCAGCTGATGCATCTAGCGTACAAAAAGGAGAAACTTTATACGATACGATAAGAACACTAGAATCAATCGGAACAAAAGCAGTGGTCATCCGCCACGAGCAAGATCGCTACTTCGATGAACTAAAAGATCAGGTGAATATTCCAATCTTAAACGCTGGAGATGGATGCGGAAACCACCCAACGCAGTGCCTACTCGATCTTCTTACAATTAAACAAGAGTTTGGAAGATTTGAAGGTTTGAAGATTGCAATAGTAGGAGATGTTCGTCATAGCCGAGTAGCACGTTCTAATGCAGAAGCATTAACGAAGCTTGGTGCAACAATTTACTTTGCAAGTCCAGAAGAGTGGAAAGATGAAGACAACACATTTGGAACATACAAACCATTAGATGAACTTGTTCCAGAAGTTGATGTAATGATGTTACTCCGTGTACAACATGAGCGTCATGATCATTATGAAACAGACATTATGAAAGAATATCATGAGAAACACGGATTAACAGTAGAAAGAGAAAAGCGTATGAAAGAAGGAAGCATTATTATGCATCCAGCTCCTGTAAACCGTGATGTTGAAATTGCAAGTGAACTTGTTGAGTGTGAGCGTTCACGCATATTTAAACAAATGGAAAATGGAGTTTACGTAAGAATGGCTGTACTAAAACGCGCCTTACCAAATGTATTAGGAGGAATGAAACATGAATTATTTGTTTAAAAATGGTCGTTATATGAATGAAGAAGGAAAAATCGTAGCAACGGATCTTCTCGTACAAGACGGTAAAATCGCTAAGGTAGCAGAAAATATTACGGCAGATAATGCTGAAGTAATCGATGTGAACGGAAAGTTAATCGCACCTGGATTAGTAGATGTACACGTACATCTTCGTGAACCAGGTGGTGAACATAAAGAAACAATTGAAACAGGTACACTAGCAGCGGCAAAAGGTGGATTCACTACAATTTGCGCAATGCCAAATACACGCCCGGTACCAGATTGCAGAGAACATATGGAAGACTTGCAAAAACGTATTGAAGAAAAAGCTCATGTTAACGTACTACCATACGGAGCAATTACAGTACGTCAAGCTGGTTCTGAAATGACAGATTTCGAAACATTAAAAGAACTTGGAGCATTTGCTTTCACAGATGACGGCGTAGGCGTACAAGATGCGAGCATGATGTTAGCGGCTATGAAACGTGCAGCAAAATTAGATATGGCAGTAGTTGCGCACTGTGAAGAGAATACGCTTATTAATAAAGGTTGTGTACATGAAGGGAAGTTTTCTGAGAAACACGGATTAAACGGTATCCCATCAGTATGTGAATCTGTACATATTGCAAGGGATATACTGCTTGCTGAAGCAGCAGATTGCCACTATCACGTATGTCATGTAAGTACGAAAGGTTCGGTACGTGTAATCCGTGATGCGAAACGCGCTGGAATTAAAGTAACAGCAGAAGTAACACCGCATCACCTAGTGTTATGTGAAGATGATATCCCATCAGCTGATCCTAACTTTAAAATGAACCCACCGCTTCGTGGAAAAGAAGACCATGCAGCATTAATTGAAGGTTTATTAGATGGAACGATCGATATGATTGCAACTGACCATGCACCGCATACAGCGGAAGAGAAAGCACAAGGAATTGAAAGAGCACCGTTTGGAATTACTGGTTTTGAAACAGCATTCCCGCTTCTATACACAAACCTTGTGAAAAAGGGAGTTATTACGCTAGAACAGTTAATTCAATTCTTAACAGAAAAGCCAGCTGATACATTCGGCTTAGAAGCAGGTCGCCTAAAAGAAGGTAGAGCAGCTGATATTACAATCATTGATTTAGAACAAGAAGAAGAGATTGACCCAACAACATTCTTATCAAAAGGAAAAAATACACCATTCGCAGGTTGGAAATGCCAAGGATGGCCGGTAATGACAATCGTTGGTGGTAAGATCGCATGGCAAAAGGAGAGTGCATTAGTATGAAAAGACAACTTATCTTAGAAGATGGAACAGTATTAATTGGAACAGGTTTCGGAGGCGAAATCGAAAAGTCAGGTGAGGTTGTATTTACAACAGGAATGACTGGATATCAAGAAACATTATCTGATCCATCATATTGCGGTCAAATCGTAACATTCACGTACCCATTAATCGGAAACTACGGCATTAACCGTGACGATTTTGAATCCATTCACCCATCTGTAAATGGTTTAATCGTAAACGAAATTTGTGATCATCCATCAAACTTCCGTAATGAAATTTCGTTAAATGATTACTTGAAAGAAAGAAATATCCCAGGATTAGCAGGGATTGATACGAGAAAATTAACGAGAAAAATTCGTCAATACGGTACATTACGCGGACGCCTTTGTAATATGGATGCAGATGTAGAGTACATTGTAAGTCAATTAAAAGCGACAGTATTTACAGATCATGTAAAACGCGTATCAACGAAAGATCCATATCCAAGCCCAGGTCGTGGTCACCGAGTTGTACTAGTAGACTTCGGTATGAAACATGGTATTTTACGAGAATTAAATAAGCGTGACTGTGATGTAATTGTAGTTCCTTACAACACAACAGCAGAAGAAATTTTACGCCTTAGCCCAGATGGAATTATGTTAAGTAATGGACCTGGAGATCCGAAAGATGTATCAGAAGCAATTGAAATGTTAAAAGACATTATCGGTAAAGTTCCTTTATTCGGAATTTGCCTAGGACATCAATTGTTCGCTCTAGCATCAGGTGCAAATACAAGTAAGTTGAAATTTGGTCACCGTGGTTTAAACCATCCAGTAAAAAATCTTGCAACTGGAAAAGTAGCAATTACATCTCAAAACCACGGATACGCAGTAGAAGAAGAATCAGTTGAAAATACAGATCTTGAAATTACACATGTTGCTTTAAACGATGGAACGGTAGAAGGTCTTCGTCATAAGAAGTTCCCAGCATTTACAGTACAATACCATCCAGAAGCTTCAGCGGGACCAGAAGATGCAAATGATTTATTCGAAGATTTCTTAACAATGATTGAAAACTTCAAGAAAGAAGGGGAAGAGTTATGCCAAAACGCCTAGACATTAACACAATTTTAGTAATCGGATCAGGACCAATTGTAATTGGGCAAGCAGCGGAGTTTGACTACTCTGGTACACAAGCTTGTCAATCTCTTAAAGAGGAAGGTTACAAAGTAATCCTTGTTAACTCTAACCCAGCAACAATTATGACGGATACTGCAACAGCAGATAAAGTATACATCGAGCCATTAACATTAGAATTCGTAAGCCGTATTATTCGTAAAGAACGTCCTGATGCAATCCTACCAACATTAGGTGGTCAAACAGGTTTAAACATGGCTGTTGAACTTGCAAAATCAGGCGTACTTGACGAGTGCGGAGTTGAAATTTTAGGAACAAAATTATCAGCAATCGAGCAAGCGGAAGATCGTGATTTATTCCGTACATTAATGCAAGATTTAAATGAACCAACACCACCAAGTGAAATTATTCATAACCTTGATGAAGCATATGGATTTGTAAATGAAATTGGTTATCCAGTAATCGTTCGACCAGCGTTCACATTAGGAGGAACGGGCGGCGGAATTTGCCATAACGAAGAAGAGCTAATTGAAATCGTAACAAGTGGTTTAAAACATAGTCCAGTAACACAATGTTTATTAGAGAAAAGTATTGCTGGCTGTAAGGAAATTGAATATGAAGTAATGCGTGATTCAAATGATAACGCGATTGTAGTATGTAACATGGAAAACATCGATCCAGTTGGTGTTCACACAGGTGATTCGATTGTAGTAGCACCGAGCCAAACGCTAAGCGACCGTGAATATCAAATGTTACGTAACACTTCATTACGAATTATTCGTGCACTAGGAATTGAAGGTGGATGTAACGTTCAGCTTGCGCTTGATCCATATAGCTTCCAATACTATGTAATCGAAGTAAATCCACGTGTAAGTCGTTCATCTGCACTAGCATCTAAAGCAACTGGATATCCAATTGCGAAATTAGCAGCAAAAATTGCAGTCGGCTTAACGTTAGATGAAATTGTAAACCCAGTAACACAAAAAACTTACGCTTGCTTCGAGCCAGCGTTAGACTATGTTGTTTCAAAAATTCCACGTTGGCCGTTTGATAAGTTTGAATCAGCGAACAGAACGCTTGGAACACAAATGAAAGCAACTGGTGAAGTTATGTCAATCGGACGTAACTTAGAAGAATCATTACTAAAAGCAGTTCGTTCTTTAGAGCTTGGCATTTATCACTTAGAATTAGACCACTTAAAAGAACTTGATAAAGAAACGATGAAAAAACGTATCATTAAAGCGGATGATGAACGACTGTTTATTGTAGCAGAAGCAATTCGCCAAGGTGTAACGAAAGAAGAAATCAATGAATGGTGTGAAATGGACTTCTTCTTCTTACAAAAAGTTGAAAACATCGTAAATATGGAACGTGAAGTAAAAGCGAATGTAGGAAATATAGAAGTACTACAAACTGCAAAAGAAATGGGCTTCAGCGATCACTACATTGCAGCAGCTTGGAACAAAACGGAGCGCGAAATTTACGATATGCGTAAAGAAAATAATATGATGCCAGTATTCAAAATGGTAGATACTTGTGCGGCAGAGTTTGAATCTGCAACGCCATATTACTACAGCACATATGCGGACGAAAATGAATCGATTGTAACAGATCGTAAGAGTGTAGTAGTTCTAGGATCTGGTCCGATCCGAATTGGTCAAGGTGTTGAGTTTGATTACGCAACAGTTCACTCAGTATGGGCAATTAAAGAAGCTGGATATGAAGCAATTATCATTAACAACAACCCAGAAACAGTTTCAACAGACTTCAGTATTTCTGACAAATTATACTTTGAACCATTAACGATTGAAGATGTAATGCACATTATCGATTTAGAAAAACCAGAAGGTGTTATCGTTCAGTTCGGTGGACAAACGGCAATTAACTTAGCAGCGAAACTAGAAGAACACGGTGTGAAAATTTTAGGAACATCACTTGAAGACTTAGACCGTGCAGAAGATCGTGATAAATTCGAAGCTGCTTTAACAAAACTTGGCATCCCGCAACCAGTTGGTAAAACAGCAACGACTGTAGAACAAGCGGTAGCAATCGCAGAAGAAATTGGTTACCCAGTATTAGTAAGACCATCTTACGTACTAGGTGGACGTGCAATGGAAATCGTATATCGTCAAGAAGAACTGCTGCACTACATGAAAAATGCAGTTAAAGTTCATGCGGATCACCCAGTATTAATCGACCGTTACATGGTTGGTAAAGAAATTGAAGTAGATGCAATTTCCGATGGTGAGAATGTATTTATTCCAGGTATTATGGAACATATTGAACGCGCTGGAGTTCACTCTGGTGACTCAATTGGAGTATATCCACCACAAAGTTTATCTGAAAAACTAAAAGAACAAATCATTGAACATACAATTGCACTTGGAAAAGGATTAAACATTGTTGGATTACTAAATATCCAGTTTGTAGTATTCAAAGATCAAGTGTACGTAATTGAAGTAAATCCACGTGCAAGCCGTACAGTACCGTTCTTAAGTAAAATTACAGGCGTACCGATGGCGAATGTTGCAACGAAAGTTATTTTAGGGCAAGACCTAGTAGAGCAAGGATACGGAACTGGCTATCACCCAGAAGAGAAAGAAGTATATGTAAAAGCTCCGGTATTCTCATTCGCGAAACTACGCTCAGTTGATACAACATTAGGACCTGAAATGAAATCAACAGGGGAAGTAATGGGTAAAGACTTAACGCTTGAAAAAGCATTATATAAAGGATTAGTTGCTTCTGGAATTAACATCCCAACGCACGGCTCAGTAATCATTACTGTAGCTGATAAAGATAAAGAAGAGGCGATGGAAATTGCAAAACGTTTCCACGAAATCGGCTATAACTTATTAGCAACAGCTGGAACAGCACAATCATTAGAAGAGCAAAATATCCCAGTACAAGTTGTAAACAAAATTGATTCTGAAGACTACAACTTACTAGATATTATCCGTCAAGGAAAAGCACAGTTTGTAATTAACACATTAACAAAAGGTAAACAACCAGCGCGTGATGGTTTCCGCATTCGCCGTGAATCAGTAGAAAATGGTGTGGCTTGCTTAACATCACTTGATACAACGAGAGCAATCTTACGAGTATTAGAATCTATGACATTCTCAGCTCATTCAATGAAAGAAATTACGCAAACAAAGCGTCACGAGGTGGTACATGCATGATGCAAAAGCAAAATATGATCGTTGTTAATCAAAAAGAAATCGCAAAAAATATTTACGAATTAGTGCTTCAAGGAACGTTAGTACAGCAAATGAACGAACCAGGGCAGTTTGTACACATTAAGGTAGCAGAGGGCATTGCGCCCCTTCTGCGCCGCCCAATTAGTATTTGTAATGTAGATCAAGAGAAGAACGAATTTACAATGCTATATCGTGCCGAAGGACAAGGGACAAAAACATTAGCAACTAGAAAACAAGGTGAAATGGTAGATGTACTAGGACCATTAGGACACGGTTTTCCTGTAGAAGAAGCAGAAGCTGGTCAAACAGCTTTACTAGTAGGCGGGGGAATTGGTGTACCACCACTTTATGAATTATCACAGCGCCTCGTTGCAAAAGGGGTACGCGTAATTCACATCCTAGGTTTTCAAACGAAAGATGTAGTTTTCTATGAAGAAAAATTTGCAGAACTTGGTGATACGTACGTTGCGACAGTAGACGGTACACACGGTACAAAAGGATTTGTCACAGATGTAATTGATAATTACGGAATTGACTTTGATATTCTTTATTCATGTGGTCCGTTAGCGATGCTTCGTGCATTAGAAGGACGTTACAAAGAGAAAAAAGCTTATATTTCTTTAGAAGAACGTATGGGCTGTGGTATTGGAGCTTGTTTCGCATGTGTATGCCACTTACAAGAAGATCCAAGTGGACATTCTTACAAGAAGGTGTGTAGCGATGGACCAGTATTTCCAATCGGGGAGGTTGTACTATGAACAGATTGCAAGTTGAATTACCAGGATTATCGTTAAAAAATCCAATTATACCGGCATCTGGATGCTTTGGGTTTGGTCGTGAATATGCACAGTTTTACGATTTAAGTGTACTAGGATCAATCATGATTAAAGCGACGACAGAACAACCACGTTATGGAAATCCAACGCCTCGTGTTGCTGAAACACCAGGCGGCATGCTAAATGCAATCGGACTTCAAAACCCGGGATTAGACAAAGTAATGAATTCGGAATTACCATGGTTAGAACAATTTGACCTTCCAATTATTGCGAACGTTGCAGGCTCACAAGCTGAGGATTACGTAGCGGTTGCGAAGGAAATTTCTAAAGCGCCTAATGTCCATGCACTAGAATTAAACATTTCTTGTCCGAACGTAAAAACAGGTGGTATCGCCTTTGGTACAAATCCTGAAATTGCTGCTGATTTAACGAAGCGAGTAAAAGAGGTTTCTGAAGTACCTGTATACGTGAAGTTGTCACCGAACGTGGCAAACATTGTGGAAATTGCAAAAGCGATTGAAAATGCAGGTGCAGATGGTTTAACGATGATTAATACATTGCTTGGTATGCGTCTAGATTTAAAAACAGCTAAACCAATTTTAGCAAACCGTACAGGTGGATTATCAGGTCCTGCGATTAAGCCAGTAGCAATTCGCATGGTACATGAAGTAAGCCAAGCGGTAAACATTCCGATTATCGGAATGGGTGGTATTGAGACAGCGGAAGATGTAATTGAATTCTTCTATGCTGGCGCAAGCGCAGTTGCAGTAGGTACAGCGAACTTTATTGATCCGTTCGTATGTCCGACAATTATTGAAGAGTTACCAGCATTACTAGATGAATTAGGATTTGATCACATTTCGGAATGTCAAGGAAGGAGCTGGAAGCAAACATGTCACAGTCGTTAATCGTTGCATTAGATTTTCCAGGGAAACAAGATGTAGAACAATTCTTGCGCCACTTTGAAGGGGAAAAGTTATTTGTCAAAGTTGGTATGGAGTTATTTTACAAAGAAGGCCCTGCGATTATTACGTACTTAAAAGAAAAAGGACATAAGATTTTTCTAGATTTAAAACTTCATGATATTCCGAATACAGTAAAAAGCGCTATGCGTAGCCTAGCTAGTCTAGATGTTGATATGGTAAATGTTCATGCTGCTGGGGGAAGCAGTATGATGAAAGCTGCGATTGAGGGATTAGAGGAAGGTAAGCAAGAAGGAAAAGAGAGACCGATTTGTATTGCAGTTACACAACTAACAAGCACTTCGGAAGCTATGATGAAAAAAGAGATCGGCATTGAGAAAACGTTAGAAGAAGCGGTTGCTCATTATGCAAAACTAACGAAAGAAAGTGGACTTGATGGCGTTGTTTGTTCAACACTTGAAGTTCCAAAATTACGTGAAGTATGCGGAAATGAATTTGTAACAGTAACACCGGGGATTCGTCTTGCAAGCGATGATGTAAATGACCAAGTGCGCGTAGCAACACCGAAACGTGCGAGGGAACTTGGCTCAAGCTACATTGTAGTTGGACGTAGTATTACAAAAGCAGAAAATCCGCTTGAAGCGTATAAAACAGTAAAACAACAGTGGGAAGGTGTAACAGTATGAAAAAAGAAATCGCATCGCATTTATTAGAAATTGGAGCAGTATTTTTACAACCGAACGATCCATTCACATGGTCTTCAGGTATGAAATCACCAATTTATTGTGATAACCGTTTAACTTTATCTTATCCAAAAGTACGTCAAGCGATTGCAGCTGGATTAGAAGAGTTGATTAAAGAGCACTTCCCAACTGTAGAAGTTATTGCAGGAACTGCAACTGCTGGTATTGCGCACGCTGCATGGGTAAGCGATCGTATGGATTTACCAATGTGCTACGTACGTAGTAAAGCAAAAGGTCACGGTAAAGGGAACCAAATCGAAGGAAAAGCTGAAAAAGGTCAAAAAGTAGTAGTAGTAGAGGACCTAATTTCAACTGGCGGTAGTGCAATTACATGTGTAGAAGCACTTCGCGAAGCTGGCTGTGAAGTATTAGGGATCGTATCAATCTTCACATACGAGCTAGAAGCAGGAAAAGAAAAGTTAGAAGCAGCGAACGTAGCATCATATTCTTTAAGTGATTACAGTGCATTAACTGAAGTTGCAGCAGAAAAAGGTATGATTGGACAAGCTGAAACGAAGAAATTACAAGAGTGGCGTAAAAATCCAGCTAACGAAGCTTGGATCACAGCGTAACACGAAAAAAGACGACCGCGGGGGAACGCGGTCGTTTTTTATATCATTGTTAAAACTTCAAGTAAAGTTCCATCAATATCAAAGAAAATCATATTACAATCTCCTTAACTACTTAGCGCTTTCTGCAAGCTCATATCCTCTTACAAACAATAAAGTCATATAAGAAACAATAAATGAGAAGATGCTGTACATGCCAACCCAAAAGAAAAATTTTGGAGTAAAGGCGATAACACCTATTATTAAAAAACTAGCAAACGTTACAATCGGCATTACGTAATACGTTTTCGTCTTGCGCGTTCCAATAACAGAAACGATAAAGATAAGTAATGGACAAATTAATAAGACGAAAATCAATTCATTCATAGTTATGTCCCCTTTTCTAATTGAAGTAATCTGTTTCTCGTAAACGTTTTGAAAAAATTACTCTCCTAATATAATTTCGCTAAGGGATAACGAATCCCTGTTGAAAACCAGTAATTCATGATGAATTTTACAAGAAAAAACGTAAGCAAGAGAACACTTGCTTACGTTATAAAATAAACATCGCAAAGATAGTGGTGACAATTAAACCGATAACAACAGGTAAAAAGTTTCGGCGTGCAAGTTCAAATGGATCTACCTTGCAAATTGCAGCAGCAGGAATAAGCGCCCAAGGAATTAACGTCCCGCCCCCGGTCCATATAGCCGCAATTTGTCCGAGTGCTGTTAATGTAGCTGTTCCATGGCCAAGTGCTGTTCCAAAAAGATTGGCAATGGAACCAGCAAGTGATATACCTGAAAAACCTGATCCATCTAAGCCGGTAATGACACCAACGATGGTTAATGTCCCTGCCGATACATATTGATTTAAAGGAACAGTTTGAGATAAAGCGATGCCTAAGTCGTTAATGATTCCGTGTGAACCTTTCGGTAAATAGTCCCCGATAATTTTTACAAATCCACTATCTCCTAAATAAAAGAGTGCAGCGATAGGAATAACTGGTCCGAAAATTTTAAAGCCAAATTGGATCCCTTCTATAAAATAATCGGTCGTTTTATTCAGTCCATTTCCTTTGTAGGCGATGAGAGAAATGATGATAATCATAATAACAGTCGTTCCGCCGATAAGTGCAGTTGCGTCGCTTCCTTGTAATTTAAATTGAATCATGCAAAGGATATCAATGATATATATGATAGGGATACAAATAGCGAGCCATTTTTTTATGCGAGGAGATAATGAAGTGAGCGTTTTAGAAGACTCAGTTGATGGAATAGCTTCTTGTATAGATAAGCCTGTATGAAACTCTTTTCGCAAGAAGAAAAAAGCGACAGAAGTTGTCACAATGCCCATAACGATAACGAGTGGAACACTTGCAGATACGACGCTGGAAACAGGGAGACCAGCCGCGTCTGCAGTTAATTTCGGTGCACCTTGAATAACGAAGTCTCCAGATAAGGCGATGCCGTGTCCAAATAAGTTCATAGCAATTGCAACCCCAATTGGAGGAAGGCCGACACGTACAGCAACCGGTAATAAAATAGCTCCCATTAAGGCGACAGCTGGAGAAGGCCAAAAGAAGAAAGAAATGGTCATCATTAAAAGGCCGATAATCCAGTAGGCGAGTGTAGGTGTACGAATCATTTTTGTAAATGGTGAAATCATCGTATCATTTATGCCAGTATGAACGAGTAAATTGCTCATTGATACGATAATGGAGATGATTAATATAGTTGGTAATAGCTCAGTAATGGCGTAAATGAAACTTTGAAAAATCCCGCTAATGGCAAGAGGGATAGAACTTGTTGCAGTTAATGCTAATAAAAAGATAAAAACGATACAAATGATAGTCGTATCTTTTCGGAGAATAAAAAAGGTAATAATAGTGAGTAAACAAATAATGTAGAGAGCGTGTAATAGCGTTAATTCAACTCCCATAACATTCACATCCTTTAGGCATTCGTGTAGTTTATTGTATGAAAGCGGTGAAAGTATGTGAGTATAGGAAAAAGAAAAAAGTGAAATTTCATGTACTGTAATGATAAGAATAAAAAATGGGATTTGAGGAGAAGGGGAATGGGGGAGTACGAATGAGAGAAAAAATAGGATATTATGGTGTGCTAGTTTGTTTACTATTATCAGTTATTTCAGGACAATTTCTTAACAGTGAATGGGTACCAGTTATATTATGTATAGGAGTATTGATTTTTGCTCCTATGTATCGCTGGAATGAATGGAAAGCATATAGTCGAAAAAAGAAAATGGTTTTCAGCATCGAATTTGTCATTATAATCAGCACAATTCCGTTTTTGTTATGGAAAGAAAATGAGATAATAGATGGAATTGTAATGTTTCAAGGGTGGTTGTTTATTGCGAAAATGCTATATTTAATATGCATTTTAATGTTGGTAGTGGTAGTCACTAAAATAGTAAACGAAAAGCTATTCGTTAATGAATAAAAGAAAATGCCACCTTATTCGGTGGCATTTCCTCATTTTACTGCATGAGCTTTTTGCATCTTTTTAATTAAACGAATTTGTCCACGATGATTGATTTCATCTTCAAAAACGTGAAACCACTTAAAATAGTTATTTGCTGGTTTGTCATACCAAAAGTCTGTCGTTTTAAATAACCATTCATCAGGTAAGGATTGAAAAGTCTCGATTGTTTTGGAACGTACTTCTTGTAATGTATTTATGTAAAATTCAATAGCGTTTCCTTTTATTTTCTCACGTCCAAGATCGCCTAATTCAATGCCAGGTAACCAGCGTTCTAATTCAGCCTCCGTTGGTTCACGGTCTTCAAAAGTATGAATCTGGTAGTAAAATTCAATAGCGGCCATATGGTACAATAACATGCCAATTGAATTTGTGTCCTTATCATATAAATAATCAAGTTCCTCAATTGTTAAACCTTCCACCGCTTGCATTGTTGTATAGCGAGCGTAATTCATCATGGAAACAAGATTTGAAAATTCAGGCTGTAACCCATCTATCTTATCAATTACAAAATTCAATTTAAATTCCCCCTTTTAAACGATGACTCCAGAGAAAGAATTCTATGTGCAACGAAAAACTCCTTTAAAAAAGGTCGTGATTTCAACAAGGAATAACAATTAGTTCTCGATTTGATTTTGTAATAACTTCATATCCATCTTTTGTAATGATGATATCGTCTTCAATTCTACAACCGCCCCAGTTCGGTATGTAAATGCCCGGCTCAACTGTAACAACCATACCTTCTTGTAAAGTTACCTTACTTTCTTGGGATAGGCGAAGCGGTTCATGTATTTCTAACCCAAGACCATGACCAGTAGAGTGTCCGAAATATTGACCATATCCACAATCTGTAATGTAGTTTCTTGTTACATCATCGATACTTTTCGCAGTTTCTCCAGGCTTAATCGCTTCAGTCCCACGTTTTAAAGCTTCTCGTACAACATTGTATATTTTTTTGAATTCTTCCGATGGTTCCCCTATTGCTACAGTACGTGTTATATCGGAACAATATCCGTCGTAAAGTGCACCGAAGTCTAATGTAACGATATCCCCTCGTTCGATTATTTTATTTGATGCAACTCCATGGGGAAGTGAAGAACGAACGCCTGAGGCTACAATGATTTGGAATGAAGAAGATGTAGCCCCTTTTTTTCGCATGAAAAATTCTAATTCATCTCGTACAGCATTTTCACTTATTCCTGGTTTTAGAAACGTAAGAATGTGGTGAAATGCTTCGTCCGCGATATTAGCTGCAATTTTCATTGTTTCTATTTCAGGCGTGTCTTTAATGATACGAATATTTTCGATAATTTCGCACACTTGAATCATTTCCGCCTGTACGTATTTTTGCAAGTTTTTATATTGTTGCAATGTCATGTTGTTTTCTTCAATTCCAAGTTTTTGAATGTTTAATTTCGATACTTGATGTGCAATTTCTTTTTCTAAATTTCCTTTATGCATAATAATTTCAGCATCTTTTATTTGTGATTTCGCTTGATCTACATAGCGGAAATCAGTGATAAAAACAGCTTGATCGGCAGAGATTAAGACGACGCCAGCACTACCTGTAAAGCCTGTTGCATATTGGCGGTTTTCTTTTTTGGTAATAAGTAACCCGTCAATTTCATAGTTTTGTAATTGATTTTGGATTTTATTAATTTTTAAAGTCATGTTAATTCCTCCTATTCACAGTATTGAATAAAGCAAATAGCGTGCCAAAATGTATATTTGAAGAAAGGATAGTAGGGACAACATATATTTTAGGGGAGATAAAAAAATAGCCCGTAATTTGTGGGAGGCGGTTTGTTCATAAAATCTAGATTGCTTCAATGAATAGCAGGGGGATGGGGAAAAATAATGATTGGAGTTACACTTGTACTTTATTTACATGCTGTAAAAAATTTTATACAAATGTGAAATGATACTGTCAATTTTTTTGACAATATTGAATGGATATAGCAACGAAATTGAAAACATATAAAAAATGCGCTGCATACAAGCAACGCATTTTTTTATTTACGCTTTTAATTTCATTACAATATCGGCATCTGGTGTTACATATACGGTTTGCTGATTGTCGTACGTAACAAAACCAAGTTTTGCACCACTCGGTTTTTTGACATGGCGTATTTTGGTGAAATCAACAGGTACAGAGCTAGACTCTTTCGCTTTACTGTAATAGGCAGCAATTTTGGCAGCTTCTAGTAAAGTTTCTTCAGCAGGCTCTAAAGAACGAATGACAACGTGAGAGCCAGGTATGTCTTTCGTATGTAACCAAATTTCATCACGGCGGGCAAACTTCGTTGTTAAATAATCATTTTGTTTATTGTTTTTACCAACGAAAATCTCTGTGCCATCACTTGCTACATATTTATCTAATACTGGTTTAGTAGGCTTTTTCTTTGCGTTTTTCGTTTTGCGATTGCGCACATAACCTTCTTCAGCTAATTCCTCACGAATTTCTTCAATATCTTTTGAAGAAGCAGCTTCCATTTGTTGAAGTAAGCTATCAAAATAAAGAATTTCTTCATTTGTTTTTTCGATTTGTTCTTCTACAACAACAACTGAATTTTTTGCTTTTTGATACTTTTGGAAATAGCGTTGTGCATTTTCAGATGGTGTTTTTAAAGGATCTAATGTGATTTTTACAGTTCCACCATTCTCATCGTAATAATTAACGACCTCAATATCTTTATCGCCCTTTTTTAAAGCGTACATATTGGCTGTAAGTAGCTCTCCAAATAGTTGATATTTATCTGCTTTTCCAGCATCTTGCAGTGTTTTTTCGAGTTTAATGAGTTTTTTCTCGTTTTTATTTTTTTCGTTTTGCATAAAGCGTTCTAAATCATGAGCTTGTTGTTTTACACGATCACGTTCTGCTTTGCCAAAGAAGAAACGATCTAACAATTCGCTCACTGATGAGAATGTTTTTTCTTCTCCTTGCAAGTGTGTAAGAGGGAAAAGATAAAAGAATTCTTTTCCATTTGCAGTAATCATTGTAGGTGTATATGCATGAGATAGTAATGGTGTTTGTATAGAGAAAAATGCTTCTGATAATGCTTTCTCGTTTGCCATACCGGCTTTCTTTACTACTTCTTTTGCAAATAATGGGGATATTCCCATGAAAGCACCGACGAGTTGTTTATCCATATTTCCAGATAGAAAGTCTAGCGGTCTAATAAAATCATCTGCGGTTTCAATTTGCAGAGGATTGATTTTATGTTGGGCTGGTGGCGCGACGTACTCAGCACCAGCATATACAGTTCGGTGACGGTTTACGGCTAATGAAACGTGTTTTAAGCTATCTAAAATCACGTTTGTTTTCGTATCTAATAAGATAATGTTACTATGTCGTCCCATTATTTCAATTACTAATGTTTTTAATGATTCGTCTCCGATTTCATTACGACTGCGAACTGTAATTTGAATAATGCGTTCTAAGTCGATTTGTTCAATTTTTTCAATAAATCCACCTTCTAAATGTTTGCGAAGAAGCATACAGAACATCGGCGGTATTGCTGGCGAATCGTAGTTTTGATTCGTTAAGTGCATACGCGCATATGTAGGATGAGATGAAAGAATTAGTTTTTGGTTCTTTCCATTCGCTCGAATATGTAATAAAATCTCGTATTTTGAAGGTTGATATATTTTGGAAATTCTTCCTGTGTAAAGAGAATTTTCAATTTCATGTGTAATCGCTCTTGTAAATAATCCATCGAATGCCATAAATGAACACTCCTTTCTAACTAAATGTTAATTATAGCATTTTTTTGGACGAGGCTGAATAAGCTTTCAATAGAGTATGTCTGGAATCAGGAGGTCGATAGCAGGATGAACTGGTATGGAATGCGAGCACATGAAGTGGAAGAAAGAACGAATACGAATGTAAAGGTTGGACTTACAGAGAAAGAAGCAGAAGGGCGAGTAAAGAAATTTGGTACTAATGAATTAGAAGAAGCAAAAAGGCCTTCTGCACTAATGGTATTTTTAGCACAGTTTAAAGATTTCATGGTACTCGTTTTGTTTGGAGCAACAATTGTTTCTGCGTTTTTAGGTGAATACATTGATTCTATTGCTATTGTTGCCATTGTTATTATCAATGGTATTCTCGGCTTTTTTCAAGAAAGAAAAGCTGAAAAATCATTGGAAGCTTTAAAGGAACTAGCCGCTCCGCAAGTTACTGTAATGCGGAATGGAAAGTGGGTAAAAGCACCATCTAAAGCACTTGTTTTAGGGGATATTATTAAGTTTTCCAGTGGTGATCGTATTGGGGCTGATGTGCGTCTTGTTGAGGCATCAAGTTTATATATTGAAGAGTCTGCTTTGACAGGGGAGTCCGTACCTGTACAAAAGAAGGTAGAAGCATTGCAAGGGCAAGATGTTGCAATTGGGGATCAAAAAAATATGGCTTTTATGGGGACAATGATTACGCGAGGATCTGGTACAGGAGTTGTTGTAGCAACTGGTATGAATACAGCGATGGGGCAAATTGCAAATATGTTGCAAAATGCAGAGCAAATGGAAACGCCACTGCAAAGAAGGTTAGAACAGCTCGGAAAAATATTAATTATTGTAGCTCTTATTTTGACAGCGCTCGTTGTATTGGCTGGTGTGTATCAAGGGAATGAAGTATATCATATGTTTTTAGCTGGCGTATCGCTAGCTGTTGCGGCTATTCCAGAAGGATTGCCAGCAATTGTTACAGTAGCTTTATCACTTGGTGTACAGCGTATGATAAAAAAGAGAGCAATTGTAAGGAAGTTACCGGCCGTAGAAACGTTAGGCTGCGCTTCTGTTATATGCTCTGATAAAACGGGAACAATGACGCAAAATAAAATGATGGTAACACATATGTGGTCAGGCGGAGAATTGTGGAAAGTGACAGGGCAAGGATATGAACCTAATGGCTCTTTTATGAAAGGTGAAAAAGAAGTGAATCCAGCTAAGACAAAATCACTTTATCAGCTACTTACATTTGGTTCACTATGTAACAATGCAAATATTATTCAAAAGAAAAAGGCGTACGTATTAGATGGAGATCCAACAGAGGGAGCGCTTGTAGCTGCAGCAATGAAAGCTGGGATAACACGTGAGGCATTGAAAGGGAAATTTGAAATTATTCGTGAATTCCCCTTTGATTCAACTCGAAAAATGATGAGTGTTATTGTACGAGATCGAGAGGGGAAAAAGTTTATTGTTACGAAAGGAGCACCGGATGTTCTTTTGCAACTGAGTCAAACAATCTTATGGGGGGATAAGCAGCAGCCGTTAAGTGAGCTATATAGAAAAGAAGTACAGGCGGCTATTCATAGCTTAGGTAGTCAAGCGCTTCGAACAATTGCAGTTGCGTTTAAACCTTTAAAAGTCACGGATTCTATTGAACATGAAAGAGACGTTGAAAAAGATTTTATGTTGGTTGGAATACAAGGTATGATTGACCCGCCAAGGCCAGAAGTGGCGCAGGCGGTAAAAGAGTGTAAAGAAGCTGGTATTCGAACAGTAATGATTACAGGTGATCATAAAGTGACAGCAATGGCGATTGCTGAACAATTAGGAGTTTTACCACCAGATGGACGCGTTGTTGAAGGAGTAGAACTCGCGAATATGGATGTGGAGGAATTAGAAAATGTTGTAGAAGATACGTATGTATTCGCTCGTGTATCACCTGAGCATAAATTGAAAATTGTTAAGGCACTGCAAAATCAAGGACATATAGTAGCGATGACAGGTGATGGAGTGAACGATGCTCCAGCGATAAAAACAGCGGATATTGGGATAGCGATGGGAATTACAGGGACAGATGTTGCGAAAGAAGCCTCTTCACTTGTTTTACTAGACGATAATTTTGCTACAATTAAATCGGCAATTAAAGAAGGAAGAAATATATATGAGAACATACGTAAGTTCATTCGCTACTTATTGGCGTCAAATGTTGGAGAAATTTTAGTTATGTTATTTGCGATGTTACTTGCATTACCACTGCCGATGGTTCCTATTCAAATTTTATGGGTGAACTTAGTTACTGATGGTTTACCAGCGATGGCATTAGGTTTGGATAAGGCTGAAGGAGATGTGATGAAGAGAACACCGCGTCACCCGAAAGAAGGGGTATTCGCTAGAGGGCTTGCGTGGAAAATAATAAGTCGAGGGTTTTTAATTGGAGCAGTGACGTTAGTGGCGTTTATTATTGCGTATAACCAACATCCAAATGAACTGAAATATGCACAAACTGTAGCGTTCGCGACGTTGGTACTTGCTCAGCTTATTCATGTATTTGATTGTCGTAGTGAGCATTCTGTCTTTCACCGTAATCCATTTGGGAACGTGTATTTAGTAGGGGCGGTTATTATTTCGTTACTACTCATGCTAGTGGTTATATATTATCCACCGTTACAACCAATCTTTAGCACAATGCCGATACAAGCAAGAGATTGGTTATTAATTGGAGGTTTGTCATCAATTCCGACTTTCTTACTAGTAGGTTCTTTATTAACAGGGAAAAAGACTAAGAAGAAAAAGCCGATATTATATAAGAAGGGATTAAACTTGAAATAGTCAATGTTATGAAAATGTGATATAATTTACAGAAGGTAGTAGAGCCTTGTCTCTATTACCTTTTTCATTGAGTTATTTTATGGCTTGGATGTGATAAAAATGATTTCTAGTATGACAGGGTTTGGAAGATCGAAAGTAGAAAGTGATACTTTTCAAATTACAGTAGAAATGAAATCGGTGAACCACCGTTTTTTAGAGATGAGTATTCGACTTCCTAAGCAAATGATGGTATTTGAGGACAAAATTCGTAAAATAATTGCACAGCAAGTTCGACGTGGACGCATTGAAGTGTCTATTAGTATAGCGGGTGAAGGACTTGTTGAAAGAAAATTAAGTGTGAATTGGTCACTTCTTGAGCAGTACCAATCGATGATGGAAGATATAAAAGGGAAATTTCAATTACAAGATTCTATTACACTTCAGCAATTAATGGCAATGCCAGAAGTAACAGCAATTGAAGAAATAGAAAATGTAAATGAACATTTTGAGAACAGTTTATATGAGGCTGTTCGTCAAGCTGCTCATATGTTGAAAACGATGAGAGATGGCGAAGGAGAACGATTACATAAAGATATAGCGTATCGTTTACAAGAGATTAGCAATTGTGTAAATGCAATTATTCCACATGCACCAATTGTTACACAAAAATATCGTGAACGATTAGAAAATCGCTTAAAAGAATTACATAATCAAGATCTAGATGAACAAAGATTGCTAACAGAAGTCGCAATCTTTGCAGAGCGTTGTGATATTCATGAAGAGTTAGTTCGTTTGCAAAGTCATTTAGAGCAATTTCGTGAAACATTGCAGATTGAAGAGCCTGTTGGAAGGAAAATGGATTTCATCGTGCAAGAGATGCATAGAGAAATTAATACGATTGGTTCTAAGGCAAATGACTTAACAATTTCAAAATATGTTGTAGAAATGAAAAATAACCTTGAAAAAATTCGTGAACAAGTACAAAATATTGAGTAGCTTTCAAAAAATATATAAAGTTATACGTGGTGGAGAAATCGGATAGACTTACTAGGAGGCGCAAACTATGGCCATGCGGTTTTTAAATATTGGATACGGAAATATTGTATCTGCTCATCGAATTATTGCTATTGTAAGTCCGGAGTCAGCTCCTATTAAACGAACAGTACAGGAAGCACGCGAACATAATGCTTTGCTTGATGCTACGTATGGGAGAAAAACAAGGGCGGTTATTGTTATGGATGATGGGCATGTTGTATTAAGTCCAATTCAACCAGAGACGATTGCACATCGTTTGAATAATAAAGAAGATTTAAGTGAGGAAGGGTAGGTTTTACATATTTATGAGAAGTAGAAGAGGATTGCTCATCGTTCTTTCAGGGCCTTCTGGGGTTGGAAAAGGGACGGTTCGTAAAGAGCTGTTTAGCCATGAGGATACACGTTTTCAGTACTCTATTTCAGTAACGACACGTAAGCCGCGTGAAGGTGAAGTAGATGGTGTGGATTATTTCTTTAAAGAAAGAGAAGAATTTGAGGAAATGATTCGTAATGAAAAATTACTTGAGTGGGCTGAGTTCGTAGGTAATTATTACGGAACACCGATTGACTATGTTGAAAAAACATTACAAGAAGGAAAAGATGTATTCTTAGAAATTGAAGTGCAAGGAGCAATTCAAGTTAAGAAAGCTTTCCCAGAAGGTGTATTTATTTTCTTAGCACCTCCAAGTTTATCTGAACTAAAGAGCCGTATTGTCGGACGTGGTACAGAGACTGAAGATGTTATTGAAAATCGTTTAACTGTAGCGAAAGAAGAAATCGAGATGATGGACGCTTACGACTATGTAGTAGAAAACGATCAAGTTGAATTAGCTTGTGATAGAATTAAAGCAATTGTGGTTGGCGAACATTGCCGCCGCGAAAGGGTAGCAAAATATTATAAAGAAATGACGGAGGGTCTATAATTATGTTAAATCCATCAATTGACTCATTACTACAAAAAATCGATTCTAAGTACACATTAGTAACAGTGGCTGCAAAACGCGCACGTGAAATGCAACTTGCTAATAACTGTGTTGTAGAAAAACCTGTTTCTCATAAATGTGTAGGTAAAGCATTAGAAGAAATCGATGCAGAAGCATTAAGCTACGTACCAAGTGAAGATAAAGTAGCTGAATAAGCCTTTGCCTTCGACAAAATAAAACATAGACTTTATAATTTTCTATGTAACGGTAACAACCTATTTACAAGTAGGTTGTTATTTTTTTACGAAAGGAATGAAATATTGGTACTGACGAGCTGAGAATTCTATTTCAGTATTATAAGTTTGAAAAAGAAAGAGGACGAGTCATATGCTAAAAGGGAAAAAGATACTTCTATGTGTAACAGGAGGCATTGCGGTTTTTAAAGCAGCTGCGTTAACGAGTAAATTGACACAATCTGGCGCGATTGTAAAAGTAATGATGAGTGAGTCGGCAATGAAGTTTGTTACGCCTCTTACATTCCAAGCGCTTTCTCGCCATGATGTATATACGGATACATTTGATGAGAAAGACTCAGCTGTTATTGCTCATATTGATTTAGCAGATTGGGCGGATGTTGTACTTGTCGCACCTGCTACTGCCAATTGTATTGGAAAGTTAGCTGGTGGTATTGCAGATGATATGATTACAACTACTTTGTTAGCTACTACAGCTCCGGTATGGATTGCGCCTGCTATGAATGTGCATATGTATGAAAATAAAATAGTTCAAAAAAATATGATGACATTGAAAATGCTAGGATATACATTTATTGAGCCTGGGGAAGGCTTTTTAGCATGTGGATATGTAGCGAAGGGACGACTAGAAGAACCTGAAGCAATTATTGCACGGTTAGAGGAAGCTTTCTCAGAACACAAACCATTGCAGGGAAAAAGAATATTAATAACTGCTGGCCCAACACGTGAAAAGGTTGATCCAGTTCGTTTTATGACAAATTTTTCTTCTGGAAAAATGGGGTATGCGATTGCGGAAGTGGCAGCGAATTTAGGCGCTGATGTTATACTCGTTTCAGGACCGACAGCATTAAATCCACTGTTACATGTAACGACAGTGCAAGTGGAATCTGCACAAGATATGTTAGAAGCGGTTCTTCAACATTATCAAAACGTAGACGTTGTCATTAAAACAGCAGCAGTTGCAGATTATCGTCCGAAATATGTTCATGAGAATAAAATGAAAAAGCAAAATGGTGATGCTGTCATTGAACTTGAAAGAACGGTGGATATTTTAAAAACGTTAGGTCAGAAAAAGGATAAACAGTTACTTATCGGTTTTGCTGCTGAAACGACAAATGTAGAGGAATATGCAACGAAAAAACTACGTGAGAAAAATGCAGATATGATTGTCGCGAATGATGTAAAAGCGCAAGGAGCTGGATTTGGCACGGATACGAATATTGTAACAATGTATAGAAAAGATGGAAAAGTTATTGAGTTGCCAATTTTAATGAAAAAAGAGGTAGCTCGTGAAATATTGAAGCAAATTGAAATGATGTTAGAAGATGATCGTTTATGAAATTTGCAAGTGTAATTGTTGATGTACCTGCCCGTCAGACAGATCGACCATTTGATTACATTATCCCTAAAAAATGGGAAGATATTGTACAGACAGGAATGCGTGTAGTAGTTCCGTTTGGCCCAAGGAAATTGCAAGGTTTTATTATTGGGATTAAAGATTCGGTGGATGTAGAAAGTAAGAAGTTAAAGACAATCCATGAAATATTAGATGTAACACCGGTTTTAAATGATGAATTATTAAAGCTTGGATATTGGCTTACAAGTGAAACGTTATGCTACATGATTTCAGCTTTTCAAGTGATGCTTCCAACTGCGATAAAAGCAACGTATAAAAAACGTCTACAACTTTGTAAACAGGAAGAAATAGCACCTGAAATACTATATTTATTTCAGGATAAAGAAGCAATTGATTTTGAAGTAATCGAGCAACAGCCACATTTATACCGAACTATTCAACAAGAAATTAAAAATGGTACGGTTGAAGTTGTTTATCAAGTGAAAGATAAAGTACAAAAGAAGAAGCAAAGAGTGGTTCAGCCGGAGTTGCCAGAAGATAAATTGGAATTAGCGGCATTTGAACTGAAAAGTAAAAAACAACAAGATGTACTTTATTATTTTGTGGAAAATTATAAAAGTGCACCTTTGAAAGTAATTACAGAAGAGTTACAAATAACAGATGCTCCAATAAAAGCACTTGTTAAAAAGGGATTCATTTCAGAAAAGTATGTGGAAGTATACCGAAATCCGTATGACGATGATGATTTTGAACAAACAAAACCATTTCCACTTACGGAGGAACAAAAACAAGTTATTACACCGATTTTATCATCAATTACAAATGAAACTTATAATCCATTTTTACTATATGGTGTTACAGGAAGTGGAAAGACAGAAGTATATTTACAATCTATAGCAGCAGTGCTCAAGAAAGGAAAAGAAGCTATCGTTCTTGTTCCTGAAATTGCACTAACGCCCCAAATGGTGGATCGTTTTAAAGGTAGGTTTGGCTCACAAGTTGCAGTTCTTCATAGTGCGTTGTCTGTTGGAGAAAAGTATGACGAGTGGCGTAAGATTTTAAGAAAAGAAGTGAAAGTTGTAGTTGGTGCGCGTTCAGCTGTTTTTGCGCCTTTTGAGAATTTAGGGATTATTATTATTGATGAAGAGCATGAATCAAGTTACAAACAAGAAGATAATCCGAGGTATCATGCAAGAGATGTAGCTGTCTGGAGAGGACAATATCATAAATGTCCTATCGTTCTTGGTAGTGCGACACCAACACTTGAATCGTTTGCAAGGGCGAAAAAAGGTGTTTATGAACTATTAACAATGGAAAAACGTATGAATGAACAAGCTTTACCAACGGTAGAGATTGTTGACATGCGAGAAGAACTTCGTGACGGGAATCGATCAATGTTTTCTAAGGCGCTGCATGAAAAAATAGCAGATCGATTAGAAAAGAAAGAACAAATGGTACTCTTTTTAAATAGAAGAGGTCATTCTACATTTGTTATGTGCCGTGATTGTGGGTATGTTGTTCAATGTCCGCATTGTGATATTTCATTGACATATCATAAAATGAATCATCGTTTAAAATGTCATTATTGTAGTTACGAAGAGAATATGCCAACTGAGTGTCCAGCTTGTCAAAGTACATACATTCGTTTCTTTGGTACAGGTACACAAAAGGTAGAAGAAGAAATTACAAAACTATTTCCAGAGGCACGAGTCATTCGAATGGATGTAGATACGACAAGTCGAAAAGGAATGCATGAAAAATTATTAAAGGCGTTCGGGGAAGAAAAAGCAGATATATTACTCGGAACACAAATGATTGCTAAAGGATTAGATTTTCCGAAAGTAACGCTCGTTGGGGTGTTAACTGCAGATACGATGCTTCACTTACCTGATTTTCGGGCGAGTGAAAAGACATATCAGCTATTGACGCAAGTAAGTGGACGAGCGGGTAGACATGAATTGCCAGGGGAAGTTGTGATTCAAACGTATACGCCAGAACATTACAGTATAGAGTTAGCGAAGAACCAACAATATGATGTGTTTTTTGACCAAGAAATGCAAATGAGACGAACAAGACAATATCCCCCATATTACTATGTTGTACTCGTAACTGTATCTCATCCTGAATTATTAAAAGCGGTACAAGTGACGGAAAAAATTGCCTCGTATTTACGAACGCATTGCTCACAGCAAACAATGGTGCTAGGACCAGTTGCTTCAGCGATTCCAAGGATAAAAGATAGATATCGTTATCAATGCATGATAAAATACAAACGGGAACCAAACTTAAAGAACGTGCTCAAAATGGTAAATGAACATTATCAAGCAGAAATGCAAAAAGAGCTACAAATCTCAATTGATTTTAATCCAACAATGTTAATGTAGCGGAGGGAAATATGGCAGTTTTAGAAATAATAAAGCATCCAAATGAAGTGTTAGAAACACCATGCGAAAGAGTAATTAACTTTGATAAAAAGTTAGTGAAATTGTTGAAAGATATGCATGAAACAATGTTAATTGCGGACGGAGTCGGTTTAGCTGCGCCTCAAGTAGGTGTAAGCTTGCAAGTAGCGGTTGTTGATGTCGATGATGATACTGGGAAAATCGAGTTAATCAATCCATCAATATTAGAAAAACGTGGTGAACAAGTAGGTCCCGAAGGCTGTTTAAGCTTCCCGGGACTTTATGGTGAAGTAGAACGTGCCGATTATATTAAAGTAAGAGCGCAAAATCGCCGTGGGAAAGTATTCTTATTAGAAGCGGAAGGATTTTTAGCGCGTGCAATTCAACATGAAATCGATCATTTACACGGTGTTTTATTTACATCGAAAGTGACAAGATATTATGAAGAAAACGAACTAGAATAGGTGTTAAAAGGAGCGGTTTTTAAATGATAAAAGTAGTGTTTATGGGAACACCGGACTTTTCAGTGCCGGTGCTTCGTCGTCTTATTGAAGATGGCTATGAGGTAGTAGGTGTTGTGACGCAACCTGATCGTCCAGTAGGTAGAAAAAAAGTATTAACACCTACACCTGTTAAAGTTGAAGCGGAAAAACATGGTATCCCTGTGTTACAGCCGTTAAAAATTCGTGAAAAAGATGAATATGAAAAAGTATTGGCATTAGAGCCAGATTTAATTGTAACAGCTGCATTTGGGCAGATTGTACCAAATGAAATTTTAGAAGCACCGAAGTATGGATGTATTAATGTTCACGCTTCTTTACTTCCTGAACTTCGTGGTGGTGCACCAATTCATTATGCAATTATGGAAGGTAAAGAAAAAACAGGTATTACAATTATGTATATGGTAGAAAAATTGGATGCTGGTGATATCTTAACGCAAGTGGAAGTTGAAATTGAAGAGCGTGAAACGACAGGCTCATTATTTGATAAATTAAGTGAAGCAGGAGCACACCTTCTATCTAAAACAGTACCTTTATTAATCCAAGGTAAGTTAGAACCGATTAAACAAAACGAAGAAGAAGTAACGTTTGCGTACAATATAAAACGTGAGCAAGAGAAAATTGATTGGACAAAAACAGGTGAAGAAGTATACAATCACATTCGCGGATTGAATCCATGGCCAGTTGCTTATACAACTTTAGCAGGACAAGTTGTTAAAGTATGGTGGGGAGAAAAAGTGCCTATAACTGAACCGGCTGAAGCAGGTACGATTGTTGCAATCGAAGAAGATGGTTTTGTTGTAGCAACGAGTAATGAAACAGGTGTTAAAATTACTGAATTGCAACCATCTGGTAAAAAGCGTATGAGTTGTTCACAATTTTTACGTGGAACAAAACCTGAAATTGGAACGAAGTTAGGAGAAAATGCATGAGACAAAATGTTCGTGAATTAGCTCTTGATGGTTTAATTCAAGTGGAAAAAAGTGGTGCATATAGCAACTTACTTTTAAATAATCTAATTGAAAAAAGTGCAATTGATAGAAAAGATATTGGTTTATTAACTGAAATTGTATATGGAACGATTCAACGTCGTGACACATTAGATTATTATTTACAGCCTTTTTTAAAAAAGAAGGTTGAGGCGTGGGTAAGAGTATTGCTTCGCTTATCTTTATATCAAATGATTTATTTAGACCGAGTGCCAGAAAGAGCGGCTATTCATGAAGCGGTTGAGATTGCAAAGCGTCGCGGGCATAAAGGAATTGCTGGTATGGTGAACGGTGTATTACGTTCGATTCAGAGAGAAGGTGTACCTTCTGTAGATGAAATCAAGGATCCAGTAGAACGTCTTGCAATTACAACAAGTCATCCAGTTTGGCTTGTCCAAGAGTGGACTTCAGAATACGGTTTAGAAACTGCAGAAAAAATGTGCGAAGTAAACATGTTACCCCCTGTACCAACAGCGCGTGTGAATGTTGATAAGGTAACGGTAGAAGAAGCGATTGAGTTGTTGGCAAGTGAAGGTATAGAAGCAAAAAGTGGTGACTTATCAGATGATGCAATTCAGATTGAAAGAGGAAATGTAGCGCATACAGAAGCGTTTAAAAAAGGATTTCTTTCTATTCAAGATGAAAGTTCTATGCTTGTAGCACGCGCTTTAGAACCGAATACGGGAGATGCAGTTCTTGATAGTTGTGCTGCTCCAGGCGGAAAAACAACGCATATCGCGGAACGATTAAAGGGAACTGGTAAGGTCATGTCCCTTGATTTACATGCACACAAAGTACGTTTAATTAAACAGCAAGCAGAGCGACTTGGTCTAGAAAATGTCGAAACTAAAGCGCTAGATGCTAGAAAAGTGCAAGAGCACTTTGCAAATGAAACGTTTGATAAAATATTGGTAGATGCACCGTGTTCTGGATTTGGTGTAATTAGACGTAAGCCTGATATTAAGTTAGGAAAAGATAAAGGCGATAGTGAAAGATTATCGACGATTCAAATTGCAATACTAGAAAAAATAGCACCATTATTAAAACAAGGCGGTCGTCTTGTTTATAGTACGTGCACAATTGAGAAAATAGAAAATGAACAAGTAATAGAGAAATTTTTACAAGAACATCCTGAATTTGAATGGGATACTACGCTTAAAGAGCGTATGCCAGAAAAATTAACTCCGTATATTGATGAAGGTCAAGTACAAATTTTACCGCATTATTTTGCGACGGATGGCTTTTATATTGCTTGTTTAAGGAAGAAGGTGTAGCATCATGGAAACGACTGTAAGAAAACAAAAGAAAAATTTAGAAACGAAGAAACCATCAATTTACTCTTTACAACTTCATGAAATGCAAGATTGGTTAAAGGAACAAGGAGAACCGAAGTTCCGTGCTGGACAAATTTTTGATTGGTTATATAAAAAACGTGTAAAAAATTATGAGGATATGTCAAACCTTTCTAAAGGATTGCGTGATAAATTGTCGAATTCCTTTGATATTACTACTTTAAACACGTTAGTAAAACAAACGTCTTCGGATGGAACAATTAAATTCTTATTCCAATTATATGACGGATATTCTATTGAAACGGTATTAATGCGACACGAATATGGAAATTCCATTTGTGTAACAACGCAAGTGGGTTGTCGTATTGGGTGTACGTTCTGTGCTTCGACACTTGGTGGATTAAAGCGAAACCTAGAAGCTGGAGAAATCGTAGCGCAAGTAGTAGAAGTTCAGCGTGCGCTTGATGAAACGGAAGAACGTGTAAGTTCTCTTGTTGTTATGGGGATTGGAGAACCATTTGATAACTATGATAATTTAATGGGATTCTTACGCATCATTAACCATGAAAAAGGACTTCATATTGGTGCGAGACATATGACTGTTTCGACGAGTGGAATTATCCCGAAAATTTATAAGTTTGCTGAAGAAGATCTACAAATTAATTTTGCGATTTCATTGCATGCTCCAAACTCAGAATTACGTTCAAAATTAATGCCGATTAACCGTGCTTATAAATTACCAGATTTAATGGAAGCTATTAAATACTATGTAAATAGAACAGGGCGTCGTATTACTTTTGAATATGGATTATTTGGAGGAGAAAATGACCAAGTAGAGCATGCTGAAGAGCTTGCTGCGCTCTTAAAAGGTGTAAAATGTCATGTGAACTTGATTCCGGTAAACTACGTACCTGAACGTGATTATGTACGTACGCCACGTGAACAAATTTTCTTGTTCGAGAAAACGTTAAAAGATCGTGGAGTGAATGTAACGATTCGCCGTGAACAAGGTCATGATATTGATGCAGCCTGCGGTCAGTTGCGTGCGAAGGAGCGCAAAGAAGAGACGAGGTGACGAGATGAAAGCCGTATTTCTATCGGATAAAGGAAAAGTTCGTCAACATAATGAAGATAGTGCAGGAGTTTTTCACAATTTAGATGGAAATGTATTAGCGGTAGTAGCAGATGGAATGGGAGGTCATCGAGCTGGTGATGTAGCTAGCTCGATGGCCATTCAATTATTCCATGATTATTGGAAGCAAACACATAATATGAATGAGCCGAAAAAAGTAGAACAATGGTTACATACTAGTGTTGGGATTATTAATGAGCGTATATATGAATACGCTCAGCAAAATGCAGAATGTAATGGTATGGGAACAACGCTTATAATAGCTGTTTGTACACCAAGCTTTGTGACAATAGGGCATATAGGAGATAGTCGTTGCTATATGGTATCAGAAGGAGAAATGACGCTAGTAACGGAAGATCATTCACTTGTAAATGAGCTTGTGAAACATGGTGAAATTTCAAAGGAAGACGCAGAGTATCATCCGAAAAGGAATGTGTTATTAAGAGCATTAGGAACAGAAGAAAAAGTTGGGTTAGATGTTAAAACGTTGGTGATTGAGGAAGATGATCAATTACTTCTTTGCTCTGATGGGTTATCAAACAAAGTTTCTATTGATGATATGCGACAAATTTTACAGTTAAATGAACAGCTTGAAGGTAAAGGGCAGTGTCTCATTCAATTGGCAAATGATCGCGGTGGAGAAGATAATATCACACTTGTTCTTATTGATTATGCGGGTTCGACAAACGAAAGTAGGTGAAGTGCAACGTGCTGATTGGAAAACGCTTAAATGACCGTTATAAGCTGCTGAAAATGATTGGTGGTGGCGGAATGGCCAATGTATATTTAGCTCATGATGATATACTTGGCCGAGATGTAGCGGTAAAAATATTAAGACTCGACTACTCAAATAACGAAGAGTTTATTAAACGTTTCCATCGAGAAGCGCAGTCTGTTACAACGTTGTCGCATCCAAATATTGTGAATATGTATGATGTCGGAGAAGAAGATGGTATATACTATCTTGTCATGGAATATGTACCAGGGCAAACATTGAAGCAATACATAATTGAGCGAGGGATGTTACCTATAGGAGAAGCTCTTGATATTATGGAGCAGTTAACATCCGCTATGGCACATGCCCATCATTTTGAAATTGTGCATCGTGATATAAAGCCGCACAATATTTTAATTCGAGCTGATGGAATAATAAAAGTAACAGATTTTGGAATTGCGACAGCTACAAGTGCAACAACAATTACACATACAAATTCAGTGCTCGGTTCAGTCCATTATTTATCACCAGAACAGGCACGTGGCGGGATAGCAAATAAACAATCAGATATCTATTCTCTTGGAATAGTTATGTTTGAATTGTTAACAGGAAGACAACCGTTTTCTGGCGAATCTGCTGTTGCTATAGCTTTAAAACATTTACAAAGTGAAATCCCATCACCAAAAAGATGGAATGAAAATATTCCGCAAAGTGTTGAAAATATTATATTAAAGGCAACTGCAAAAGATCCGTTTCACCGATATCAATCTGCCAATGCGATGAAGCGAGATATTGAAACTGCGCTATATCCAGAGAGGATAAATGAGCAACCATTTTACATACCGGAAGATATGGAAGCGACGAAAGCGATTCCGATTATTCAACAAGAACAATTATTTGAAAATGTAAGTGATGAAACGATTGTTTTAAAAGGGAGTAAGGTGGAAGAACCGATAAGAGCAGAAGCAGCTGAGTTAGATAAGAAGAAAAAACGGAGTAACAAGTGGCTTAAAGTTTTAATTTCAACATTTTTATTTTTAGCAATAGGAATAACATTAGCACTTACGGTTATTCCAGGATTATTTATTCCGAAAGATGTGAAAGTTCCTGATGTGGCTGGTATGAAATACACGACAGCTGTAAATACATTAGTAGAAAAGGGCTTTGAGGTGACGGAGCCTAATATTGTATATACAGATGATGTTGAAGTTGGGGATGTAATAAAAACGGACCCTGTAGCAGGAAGAGTCGTAAAAGAAAACGCTAAAATTACTATCTATCAATCAGGTGGAAAAAAGAAAAGTAAGATGGCAAATTTCACAGGTCAAAACTTTGAGAGTGTAAAAGCTGAGTTAGAAGAAAAATATAAACAAGTTACGGTAAATTATATTGAAAATGATAAGCCGAAAGGTGAAATTGTAGAACAAATTCCGACGCCTGATCAGATGGTTATAGAAGCGGAGCAAGAACTGAAAATCTGGGTAAGTAAAGGGCCTTATCAAATTAGACCAGGTGACTTTTCGGGGTGGACTGAAAATAGTGTAACTGGTTATTTGAATGAGAGAAAACTAACGTCAGATATAAAACGAGAGTATTCAGATACAGTCGAAAAAGGACTTGTAATTTCGCAATTTCCAAAACCAGGTACACCATTAAAAGAGGGAGATAAAGTAACTATTATTATCTCTGATGGTCAAAAGCCTAAAGTGACTAAAACGGTAAAAGTGGACAATATCTCTATCCCATATGAGCCTGCTGTAACAGGTGAAAAAAAGCCGCAAACAATAGAAATTTATAAAGAAGACATGCAGCAAAAAATGGATAGACCGGTTGAAACGAGAACAATTACTGAATCAGCGACTATTTCTTTAGAATTTGTAATTCAAGAAGGTTCAAAGGGACACTATAAAATTGTACGGGATGGAGTAACGATTATTGATAAAGAAGTACCATATCCAACTCAATAATAGTGAAAGTCTACTTATTATTATTGCCTGTTATGCTGTCTACAAAGTGGACGGTATAGCAGGCAAAAATATATGATTCAAAAAGCTAGTAAAGTGATGCAGCTGTAAATATTTTTTTGCATTTAATGGGAAATTCAATGTATATTAGCGAAAGTATATATGGTAGGTTTTGAAATCGTTATTTGGAAAATTTAAATCCATTCATTTTTAAATTCAGCATCACCTTATACAAAAAAGGAGAATTCTATGCCAGAAGGAAAAATTATAAAAGCTTTAAGTGGGTTTTATTACGTGCAGCATGAAGAAGGGGTTACGCAATGTCGTGGGCGAGGTGTATTTAGAAAAAATAAAATTACACCACTTGTAGGAGACCAAGTTGTTTTTCAGGCAGATAATCCAACTGAAGGTTATGTGCTTGAAGTGTTTGATCGAAAAAATGAACTTGTTAGACCTCCTATTGCTAATGTCGATCAAGCGATCCTTGTGTTCTCTGCAGTAGAACCAGATTTTAATCCTGGACTGTTAGATCGATTTTTAGTGCTGATTGAATATCATAACATTAAGCCAATTATTTGTATTAGCAAGATGGATTTAGTAGATGAAAAGATGAAAGCAACTGTTGAAGCTTATGCGAATGATTATCGTGAGATGGGTTATGATGTTTTATTTACTTCTATTAATACTTCAGAAAGTATTGATATATTAAAACCATACTTAGAAAATTGTGTTTCTGTCGTTGCGGGCCAATCTGGTGTTGGGAAATCTTCAATGCTTAATGTGCTACGTCCAGAATTAGAGCTGAAAACAAATGATATTTCTTCCCATTTAGGACGCGGGAAGCATACGACAAGACACGTAGAATTAATTGCAATTGGGAGTGGACTAGTAGCAGATACACCGGGTTTTAGTTCACTAGATTTCATTGATATAGAAGTAGAAGATCTTACATATTGTTTTCCAGAGTTGAAAGAAGCGAGCCAATACTGTAAATTTAGAGGGTGTACACATCTTTCTGAACCGAAATGTGCGGTGAAAGCTGCGGTTGAAGAAGGGAAGATTACAGAATATCGCTATAAGAACTATAAACAATTCGTAGAAGAAATTAGAGAGAGAAAGCCGAGGTATTAGTTATGATTAAAATTGCACCATCGATTTTATCAGCAGATTTTTCAAAATTAGGGGAAGAGATTAAAGATGTAGAAAAGGGCGGAGCGGATTACATTCACGTTGACGTAATGGATGGACATTTCGTACCAAATATTACGATTGGACCGTTAATTGTAGAAGCAATCCGTCCGATTACATCATTACCATTAGATGTACATTTAATGATTGAAAATCCTGATAACTATATTCCGACTTTCGCACAAGCGGGAGCGGATATTATTACTGTTCACGTAGAGGCGTGTCCGCATCTACATCGTACAATTCAGTTAATTAAATCTCATGGTATTAAAGCGGGCGTTGTATTAAATCCACATACGCCAGTTTCAGTGATTGAGCATGTATTAGAAGATATAGATATGGTATTACTTATGACAGTAAACCCTGGATTTGGTGGACAGAAGTTTATCCATTCTGTATTACCGAAAATTAAACAAGTTGCAGACATGGTGAAAGAGCGCAATCTAGAAGTGGAAATTGAAGTTGATGGTGGTGTAAATGCTGAAACAGCAAGACTTTGTGTGGAAGCAGGAGCAAATGTACTTGTAGCTGGGTCAGCAGTATACAATCAAAAAGACCGCGGTGAAGCAATTCGCGTAATTCGTGGGTAGTGATGAACTTTTATCCTAGTAAGGCATTTATAGGATAGGATAAAAATATGTAAAAAGGCAATCTACCGAATGGCAGATTGCCTTTTTACAATGGAAGGAGAAGAAAAAATGATTATTCATATTTTGGCAGGAGGACCTTCGGAATATTGCGCAGATTTTGCTCGATACGAGAATGAGGAAGTAGTGTGGGCAGCGGTTGATAGGGGAGTATACCGTCTATTAAAGAAAGGGATTACCCCGGCTGTTGCGTTTGGAGATTACGATTCAGTTACTGAAGAAGAATTAGTATGGATGGGACAGCAAACGAACGAATTACATATTGTTCCGCGGGAAAAAGATCAAACGGATTTAGAAATTGCAATCAACTGGGCATTAGAACAGAAGCCGGCACTAATTCGTATTTTTGGTGCTACTGGTGGAAGGCTTGATCACGGTTTGGCAAATATACAGATGCTTTTAAAAGGGTTAGAAGTAGAGATAGAAATGTGTATTGTGGACAATAAAAATGAAATAACAGTTAAAAAAATGGGTACACATATAATTGAAGAAAATAAAAATTTTCCTTATGTATCTTTTGTACCAGTTACTGAAATAGTGGAAGGGATTACATTGTTTGGTTTTAAGTACCCTCTTACTAATAAAACAATAGAGTGGGGATCAACACTTTGTATTAGTAACGAACTCGTTGAGGAAAAAGGTACTTTTTCATTTACTTCTGGCATATTAATGTTGATAAGAAGCACTGATTGAAGAAACAATTTTGCTCCTTACATCATATAGTGACCAAGTGGAGTAATGGGGATTAGGAGGGAAACCATGAGATTTTATACAATTAAGTTACCTAAATTTCTTGGTGGAATAGTTCGTGCAATGTTAAATACCTTCAAAAAAGATTAAAAAAAGCACCTATCACCGGTGCTTTTTCCATTGTTATAGTAAAAAAAGAGCCTATCGGCTCTTTTTTTTATTATTAAACACGTTCGATTTTGCCAGATTTTAATGCTCTAGCAGAAACGTAAACACGTTGAACTTTTCCGTCGATGCGTACGCGAACTTTTTGAAGGTTAGCGCCCCATTTACGTTTTGTAGCGTTCATTGCGTGAGAACGAGAGTTACCAGAACGAGCTTTTCTTCCAGTAATAGCACAAACACGAGCCATTTATATTTCCCTCCCTTGATACCTTACCATACGTAATTTTTCAATGTTAGTCTTTTATGCGATGCTAAAAACACTACTATAATTTAACACAACTAAAAAGAGAATGCAACACCGTAGAAAAAAGAAATCAAGAAAATTTACTTGACACTATATGTCAATGAAGAAAAGTTGAAATCCATAAAAATTGCTTGACATATTATAGTGGTACATGTTGTATAATAACAATGGACTATTTTGCTCATCATAAAAAAGTGTAATTTAAAACATAAAATATGAGAGTGAAAAGAAAGAACGATGGAATTTTCTTTAAAAAGATTATATGATAGTAACTAAAGTAGTCTAGCTCACTTTCACCATTTATGAAGGGGGAAACGAGATGTCAATTGAAATTAAAACGAAGTACGGTCAAATTGATATTAGTACAGATGTAATTGCAACAATTGCTGGAGGTGCCGCGGTAGATTGCTACGGTATCGTAGGTATGGCATCAAAAAATCAGTTAAAAGATGGATTAACAGACATTTTACGAAAAGAAAACTTCACTAGAGGTGTTATTGTTCGTAAAGATGAAGATGAAGTACATATTGATATGTATATTATTGTGAGCTATGGTACGAAAATTTCAGAAGTGGCACATAATGTGCAGACGAAAGTGAAATATACATTAGATCAAACTGTAGGACTAGCAGTAGATTCTGTAAACATCTACGTACAAGGAGTTAAAGTAATAAACTTGTAATGTGCATTAAGGAGGAAAATCTGTGTCAATTCAAAAAATTGATGGAAAACGTTTATCACAAATGATCATGCAAGGAGCGAATAATTTAACAAACAATGTTCAGCTTGTTGATGCATTAAACGTATTTCCAGTTCCAGATGGCGATACCGGTACAAACATGAACTTATCTATGACTTCAGGTGCGCGTGAAGTGAAAGCAAACCCTTCACAGCATGCTGGTAAAGTCGGCGTAAGTTTAGCCAAAGGATTATTAATGGGAGCTCGTGGTAACTCTGGAGTTATTTTATCTCAGTTGTTCCGTGGTTTCTCTAAATCCATTGAACAAAAAGAAGAATTAACAACAGTTGATTTTGCTGCAGCACTAGAAGCTGGAGTAGAGGCGGCTTATAAAGCGGTTATGAAACCGATTGAAGGAACGATTTTAACGGTTGCAAGAGAAACGGGTAAATATGCAGTAACAGTTGCGAAAAAACAGCGCGACTTTGTTTTGTTTATGGAAGACGTTGTGAAAGAAGCAAACGCATCGTTAAATCGTACGCCAGATTTATTACCTGTATTAAAACAAGTTGGCGTTGTAGATAGCGGTGGTAAAGGTCTTGTAGTGGTATACGAAGGATTTTTAGCTGACTTAAAAGGAGAAACGATTTCTTCTGATGCACCGACGCAACCATCTATGAATGAAATGGTACGCGCAGAACATCACCGTAGTGTACAAAGCCAATTGAGTACAGAAGATATTAAGTATGGATATTGTACGGAATTCATGGTGAAATTAGAGGCTGAAAAGGTGAAAGAGCATAATTTCTCTGAACAAAAATTCCGTGAAGATATTAGTGTATATGGTGATTCTCTACTAGTTGTGTCTGATGATGAAATTGTAAAAGTTCATATCCATGCAGAACATCCTGGAGACGCTATGAACTACGGGCAAAAATACGGTAGTTTAATTAAGATTAAAGTAGAAAATATGCGTGAACAGCATACTGCTTTATTAGATGAACCTACTATGGTTCCTGAACAACCAGCTCAATCGAAAGAAAAACAACCATATGGTATCGTAACTGTAGCTATGGGGTCTGGTATTAAAACTTTATTTGAGAGCATCGGCGCAACGAAAGTTATCGAAGGTGGTCAAACGATGAATCCAAGTACGGAGGATATCGTGAAGGCAATTGAAGAAGCAAATGCTGAAAAAATCATTATTTTACCGAATAACGGAAATATTGTAATGGCAGCAGAACAAGCGGCATCAGTTGTAGATCAAGAAGTTATTGTTGTTCGTTCGAAAACAGTTCCTCAAGGTATGGCAGCAATGTTAGCATTTAACCCAGTTGGAACGTTAGAAGAGAATGAAGAAAACATGCAAGAAGCTTTATCTCATGTGAAAACAGGTCAAATTACGTATGCTGTACGTGATACGGAAATTGATGGTGTAGCAATTCAAAAAGATGATTTCATGTGTATTGCAGATGGGAAAATTGTATCTACAAATGCTGAAAAAGTAGGAGCTGCGAAGCAATTACTAGAAGCGCTTATTGATGAAGATTCTGAAATCGTAACGATTCTACAAGGTGAAGATGCAACTGACGAAGAAGTAGCGGAGTTAGTTGAATTTGTAGAAGAGAAATTTGAAGATGCAGAAGTAGAAGTGCATGCTGGAAACCAACCAGTGTATTCTTTCATCTTCTCTGTAGAATAAGATAAGATTCGTTTTGAAAATAAATGGATTACTTACTTGCTAATGGATAAGAAGTAGTAATATGAAGTTTATTACTAGTTTTTATTCAAAAGGCTAGCATATTGAAGAGAGAAAAGAGCCTTGCTGCTAATAGTGAGGCTCTTTTTTACTTGTTTTATATAAGGGATTTGAGTAGTTTCTCTTAGAATGCCTATGATAGAATATATAAGGTGAAAGAGAGCGATTACAGATGCTAATTGGTACTCAAATAAAATGCAATAAAGAAAATAATGTGACGGGGTGTGAGAATCTTGAATGATGTTGTACAAGTTCCTGTTACGGATGTAAAGGGGATAGGAGGAGAAACATCTGAGTTACTACATGAGATGGGTATTTATACAGTTTCTCATCTATTAGAACATTTTCCGTACCGTTATGAAGATTATGCGATGAAAGATCTTGCTGAAGTAAAGCATGATGAACGTGTAACGGTTGAAGGGAAGATTCATAGTGCTCCTTTGCTGCAATATTATGGTAAGAAGAAATCGCGTTTAACAGTTCGTGTTCTCGTCGGTCGTTATTTAATTACGGCGGTATGTTTTAATAGGCCTTACTATAAGCAAAAATTAAAGTTAGATGAAACGGTAACGATTACTGGTAAATGGGATCAACATCGTCAAACAATTGCTGTATCAGAACTTCATTTTGGGCCGGTTGTACGTCAACAAGAAGTGGAACCTGTTTATTCAGTAAAGGGGAAACTTACAGTAAAACAGATGCGTCGTTTTATTGCTCAAGCGTTAAAGGAATATGGAGATTCTATAGTCGAAGTGTTACCGGATGGTTTGTTAGGGCGATATAAATTATTACCAAGATATGAAGCGCTTAGGGCATTGCATTTTCCGGTAGGACAGGAAGATTTGAAGCAAGCGCGTCGCCGTTTTGTATATGAAGAATTTTTCTTATTTCAGCTGAAAATGCAAACGCTCCGGAAAATGGAGAGGGAAAATTCAAAAGGGACGAAGAAAGAGATTCCGTCAGTAGAATTACAAGAATTTATCGATGCACTGCCGTTTCCATTAACGGGTGCGCAGCGCCGAGTTGTAGATGAAATTTTGAAAGATATGACATCTCCTTATCGGATGAACCGACTATTGCAAGGTGACGTTGGTTCTGGGAAAACAGTTGTTGCTGCGATTGGCCTTTATGCATCGAAATTAGCTCATTATCAAGGTGCTTTAATGGTTCCTACAGAAATTTTAGCTGAGCAACATTATCAGTCGCTTGCTGAAACGTTTTCGCATTTTGGTATGAAGGTGGAACTGTTAACAAGTTCTGTTAAAGGTGCGAGACGTCGAGAAATTTTAGCGAAGTTAGAACAAGGAGAAATAGATATTCTTGTTGGAACGCATGCCTTAATTCAAGATGAAGTTATATTTCATAGATTGGGTCTCGTTATTACAGATGAACAGCATCGATTTGGTGTAGCGCAGCGCCGAGTTTTACGGGAGAAAGGTGAAAGTCCAGATGTATTATTTATGACAGCGACACCAATTCCGCGTACGCTTGCAATTACTGCATTTGGAGAGATGGATGTTTCGATAATCGATGAGATGCCAGCAGGTAGAAAGGTGATTGAAACATATTGGGCAAAACATGATATGTTAGATCGCGTTCTCGGTTTTGTTGAAAAGGAGATAAAAAAAGGAAGACAGGCATACGTTATTTGTCCTCTAATTGAAGAATCTGAGAAACTTGATGTGCAAAATGCTATCGACTTACATAGTATGCTGACGCATCATTACCAAGGGAAATGCCAAGTTGGATTGATGCATGGGAGATTATCGTCTCAGGAAAAAGAAGAGATAATGGGACAGTTTAGTGAAAATAAAGTGCAAATTCTTGTATCGACAACAGTTGTTGAAGTAGGTGTGAACGTACCGAATGCGACTGTAATGGTTATTTATGATGCAGAACGTTTCGGTTTATCGCAGCTTCATCAGCTTAGAGGGCGTGTCGGCCGTGGTAGTGAGCAATCATATTGTTTATTAATAGCAGACCCTAAATCAGAAACAGGGAAAGAAAGAATGCGCATAATGACTGAAACAAATGATGGATTTGTATTGTCAGAAAAAGATTTAGAATTACGAGGTCCTGGAGATTTCTTTGGGAGTAAGCAAAGTGGCTTACCAGAATTTAAGGTTGCTGACATGGTACATGATTATCGAGCGTTAGAAACAGCAAGGCAAGATGCGGCGATACTAGTAGATTCAGAAGCGTTTTGGCACAATGATCAGTACGCTGCCTTGCGTACGTATCTTGATGGGACAGGTGTGTTCCAAGGAGAGAAGCTCGATTAAAGGGAGTCAACAAAAGTTTTTGTTGCATTCTACTTTTAATGATTATATACTACTGTTAGTACCTAGTCATAAAAATGGATGGTGCGGTATGAAAAAAAGAAGAAGTAAAAAAGAAAGACAAGAGTTATTACAACAAACAATCGAATCAAATCCTTTTATTACGGATGAAGATTTAGCGGAAAAATTTCAAGTGAGTATACAAACAGTACGACTTGATCGTATGGAATTGTCTATTCCTGAATTAAGAGAGAGAATTAAACATGTAGCTACAAAGCAACATGAAGAAGATGTGAAATCTTTACCGTTAGAAGAGGTTGTTGGAGAAATTATTGATATTGAATTAGATAGACATGCAATCTCTATCTTTGAAGTAAAGGTAGAACATGTATTTAAAAGAAATCAAATTGCCCGTGGGCATCATCTGTTTGCGCAAGCAAACTCACTAGCTGTTGCAGTTATTGATGAAGAATTAGCTTTAACTGCAAAGTCTACCATTCGATACATTCGCCCTGTAAAATTAGGAGAGCGTGTTGTTGCAAAAGCGCGCGTTGAAGATGTAGAGAATGATAAGGGACGGACGGTTGTCAAAGTGCGTAGCTTCGTTGGAGAAGAACTTGTTTTTACAGGCACTTTTGAAATGTATCGATCTAGTAATTATAGTGAGGAAGGTAACAACTTATGAAAATCGCAATAGATGCAATGGGCGGAGATCACGCTCCAAAGGCTGTAGTATTAGGGGCAATGAAAGCTATTAAGGAATATTCTGATTTACATATTACGTTAGTAGGGAAAGAAGAGGAAATTCGTCAATACTTAACGAGTGATGAACGAATTACTATTCTTCATACAGACGAAAAAATAGAATCAACGGAGGAACCAGTAAGAGCGGTTCGTCGAAAAAAACAAGCTTCAATGGTGCTTGCGGCACAACAAGTAAAGGATGGAGAAGCAGACGCTTGTATATCCGCAGGTAGTACAGGAGCTTTAATGGCAGCTGGATTATTTGTTGTCGGTCGTATGGAAGGAATTGAGCGACCAGCTTTATCGCCTACAATGCCGACTGTAGATGGAAAAGGTTTTGTTATGTTAGATGTTGGAGCAAATGTTGATGCAAAACCAATTCATTTATATCAATATGCAGTAATGGGATCTGTTTATGCTGAGAAGGTAAGAGGAATTGAAAATCCTCGTGTTGGACTATTAAACGTTGGAACAGAGGATGGAAAAGGAAACGAGCTTTCAAAGCAAGTATTTGCAATGCTTAAAGATGCGCCAATTAATTTCGTTGGGAACGTTGAATCGAGAGATTTATTGCAAGGTGTAGCAGATGTTGTTGTATGTGATGGTTTTACAGGGAATGTAGCGTTGAAATCATTAGAAGGAACAGCACTTGCGCTATTCTCTATGTTGAAAGAACAACTAATGAGTTCGTTTACGAGCAAATTAGCAGCGGCGGTATTAAAGCCAAAACTTATGGTATTAAAAGATAAAATGGATTATTCGGAGTATGGGGGAGCTGCATTATTTGGATTGAAAGCACCTGTCATTAAGGCTCACGGTTCTTCTAATGACCAGTCGATATTTAGTGCGATTCGTCAAACGAGAGAAATGGTAGCGAAAGAAGTAATTCCTACGATTTCAAGCGTAATGGAGAAAGAGTCACTCCAATAAGAGGAGGATTTGAAATGGGAAAAATAGCATTTCTTTTTCCGGGCCAAGGTTCACAGGCAGTTGGAATGGGTAAACAATTAGCAGAGAATAATAAAGAGGTTGCAAAAGTGTTTGCAAAAGCAGATGAGGTGTTGCAAGATTCACTTTCAGAAGTGATTTTTGAAGGACCGCAGGAAAAGCTTACATTAACAACAAATGCGCAGCCTGCATTATTAACAACGAGTTTTGCTATTTTGACAGCTTTGAAAGAGTATGACATTACACCTGACTTTGTCGCTGGTCATAGTTTAGGTGAATATAGCGCTCTTGTAGCAGCTGGTGCATTAACTTTTGAAGATGCGGTATATGCTGTAAGGAAACGCGGGGAATATATGGAAGAAGCTGTTCCGGGCGGGGAAGGTGCAATGGCAGCTATATTAGGTGCTGACCCACATATGCTGAAACAAGTTACAGAAGAAGTAACAAGTGAAGGATATGCAGTGCAAATCGCTAATATGAATAGTACGAAGCAAATTGTAATTTCTGGAACGAAGCAAGGCGTAGAGGTTGCTTCTCAAAGAGCGAAAGAAAATGGTGCAAAGAGAGCAATTCCACTAAAAGTAAGTGGGCCATTCCATTCTTCACTTATGAAGCCGGCAGCTGAGAAGTTTCAAAGTGTTTTGAATGAAATTACAATTCATGATACGAACATTCCTGTTATTGCAAATGTTACGGCGGATGTTATTACACGTGGTGCCGACATTCAAGAAAAGTTAATCGAACAGCTTTATTCGCCTGTATTATGGTACCCGTCTATTGAATGTATGGTGAAGCAGGGAGTAGATACATTTATTGAAATTGGGCCTGGAAAAGTACTTGCTGGACTTATGAAGTCAATTGATTCATCAGTGAAAGCATATGCGATATATGATGAAGAGACATTAAAAGATACCATTTCAAATTTGAGAGGAGAAAACTGATGTTAAAAGGGAAGGTAGCATTAGTAACTGGCGCTTCACGTGGAATTGGTCGCGCGATTGCGATCGATTTAGCGAAACAAGGGGCAAATGTAGTAGTAAATTATGCAGGTAATGAACAAAAAGCAAATGAAGTAGTAGATGAAATTAAGAAATTAGGTTCTGATGCAATTGCGGTAAAAGCAGATGTTGCAAATGCTGATGATGTTACAAATATGGTGAAACAAACAGTAGATACATTTGGACAAGTTGATATTCTTGTAAATAATGCTGGTGTAACAAAAGATAATTTATTAATGCGTATGAAAGAAGAAGAATGGGATACAGTTATTAATACAAACTTAAAAGGTGTATTCTTATGTACAAAAGCAGTATCTCGTTATATGATGCGTCAACGTCACGGTAGAATTATAAATATCGCTTCTGTTGTGGGTGTTATAGGAAACCCAGGGCAAGCTAATTATGTTGCTGCTAAAGCGGGTGTTATTGGATTAACAAAAACATCTGCAAAAGAGTTAGCAAGTCGAAATATTACTGTGAATGCAATTGCGCCGGGCTTTATTGCGACTGATATGACGGATGTACTAGATGAGAATATTAAAGCTGAAATGTTAAAAGTTATTCCAGCTGCTCAATTTGGTGAAGCGAAAGATATCGCGAATGCTGTAACGTTTTTTGCTTCTGATCAAAGCAAATATGTTACAGGTCAAACGTTAAATGTTGATGGCGGTATGGTAATGTAATAAAAGAATCGATTTCACCTAGTTTTTTTGGTCAATATTTAATATAATATTTGAGGGGAGGTGAATGGAATGGCAGATGTTTTAGAGCGCGTAACAAAAATCATCGTTGATCGTTTAGGAGTAGAAGAGACTGAGGTAGTACCAGCTGCAAGCTTCAAGGAAGATTTAGGAGCAGACTCCCTAGATGTAGTAGAACTTGTAATGCAATTAGAAGATGAATTCGAAATGGAAATTTCTGATGAAGATGCTGAAAAGATTGCTACTGTTGGCGATGCTGTGACTTACATAGAGAGTCATCTATAATGCTTAAGTGAAGTCCCGTTTTTTAGCGGGGCTTTCTGGCTTATATCTGGAGGGACCTATGCCGTACCGAAAATATAGAGAAAAAAAATACGAAACAAAATATCGTGAAGCATTTAAAGTGTTTCAAGAAAAGATAGGTATTACGTTTACAGATGAAAAATTATTGATTCAAGCATTTACGCATTCATCGTATGTGAATGAGCATCGAAAAAAACCGCATGAAGATAATGAGCGTCTTGAATTTCTTGGAGATGCAGTATTGGAACTGACTGTATCACAGTATCTGTTTCAAAAATATCCGACAATGAGCGAAGGAGAGTTAACAAAACTACGTGCAGCTATTGTATGTGAGCCATCTCTTGTTCGTTTTGCGAACGAATTGTCATTTGGCAGTCTTGTTTTATTAGGAAAAGGTGAAGAAATGACAGGTGGACGTGAACGACCAGCTTTATTAGCGGATGTCTTTGAAGCGTTTATTGGTGCCCTTTATCTTGATCAAGGGCTAGAAACAGTTTGGGAATTCTTAAAAGAAATTGTATATCCGAAAATTAATGAGGGTGCTTTTTCTCATGTGATGGATTATAAGAGTCAGTTGCAAGAATTGATTCAGCGTGATGGCAGTGGCAATGTTGAGTATCAAATTTTGCAAGAAAAAGGACCAGCTCACAATCGAGAATTTGTGTCACGTGTTACGTTAAATAACGTAGCTTTAGGTCTTGGTAGTGGTAAGTCGAAAAAAGAAGCAGAGCAACAAGCTGCTGCAGAAGCATTGAAAAAATTAAAAGAACAACTATAAGGAATCCCCCTTTGAATGAGGGGGATTCCTTATGCATAGAATGAAACTTTCTTTTTGTTTATAAAGAAAAAGAAGGTAAATCCGTATAATACTTGTTTTTATATAGAGAACATTTATAACGACGGAGAATAGGAGGAAGGCCTTTCGTGTTTTTAAAAAGATTAGAAATAGCAGGGTTTAAGTCTTTTGCTGAGCGTGTATCTGTTGATTTTGTCCCAGGTGTAACTTCTGTAGTAGGACCTAATGGAAGCGGGAAAAGTAATATTACTGATGCAATTCGCTGGGTACTTGGTGAACAATCTGCAAAATCATTACGTGGTGCAAAGATGGAGGATATTATTTTTGCAGGCAGTGATACGAGGAGAGCGGTTAATGTTGCTGAAGTAACATTAACTTTAAATAATGAAGATCAACGTTTACCAATTGAATACAATGAGGTGTGTGTAACACGTCGTGTATCTCGTTCAGGTGATAGTGATTTTTATATTAATAAACAATCATGTAGATTGAAAGATATTATCGATTTATTTATGGACTCTGGTATGGGAAGAGAAGCTTTTTCAATTATTAGCCAGGGGAAAGTGGAAGAGATTTTAAGTAGTAAGTCAGAAGAGCGTCGAGGTGTATTTGAAGAAGCGGCAGGCGTACTAAAATACAAACTTCGCAAAAAGAAAGCTGAAGGGAAACTAGCAGAAACACAAGAAAACTTAAATCGTGTACAAGATATAATTCATGAATTAAGTAGTCAAGTAGAACCTTTAGAAAGACAAGCTTCTATTGCGAAAGATTATCTTGAGAATAAAGAAGAATTAGAGAAAGTAGAAGCTGCGCTTATTGTTCATGAAATTGAAGAATTGCATGAGAAATGGGAAGCGCTTCGAAATCAGTTTGGGCATAATAAAAACGAAGAAGCTAAAATGTCAACGAATTTACAAAAAAGTGAAGAAGAGCTTGAGGAATTACGAGGACAATTACAAGCGGTAGACGAGTCTGTAGACTCGTTGCAAGAAGTACTTCTTCTTTCTAGTAAAGAGCTAGAAAAACTAGAAGGGCAGCGTGAGTTGTTAAAAGAAAGAAAGCAAAATGCTACGACGCATTGTGCGCAACTTGAGCAGTTAATTGTTGAATTAACTGAGAAAGCTAAAAGTTACGATGGTGAGATTGAGTCAAGTACAGAATCTTTAATGCAATTTGTGAATGAAGTAAAAGAGTTGGAGCAAAAATTGCATGATAATGAGCAACTGCTTGCTACTTTTGCTGACAATTTAGAGGAACAGATTGAGAATTTAAAAGGTGACTATATTGAGCTTTTAAATCAACAAGCTAGTCATCGTAATGAATTATCTATGATTGAAGAACAATCGAAACAGCAAACGTCTAAAAACGAGCGTCTAGATGAAGAGAATGCGAAATATGTAGAAATGCGTATGGAAATTACAGCGAAAAAGACGAAACTTGTAGAAAGTTACGAACAAGCGAAAGAAAAAGTAGCTGGCATTCTCTCAAATATACAGAAGACAGAGGCGGCGCTTGGGAAATGTAAGACGCAGTATAGTGAAAATGAAACAAAACTGTATCAAGCATATCAATTTGTGCAACAGGCACGTTCTCGAAAAGAAATGCTTGAAGAGATGCAAGAAGATTATTCTGGATTCTATCAAGGTGTACGTGAAGTATTGAAAGCTAGAGAAAATAGGTTGCAAGGTATCGAGGGTGCTGTTGCGGAACTGTTAACGGTACCGAAAGAATACGAAGTTGCAATGGAAATCGCTCTAGGTGCAGCGATGCAGCATATTGTTGTACAAACAGAGGAACATGCTCGTAATGCGATTGCATTTCTAAAGCAAAATAAACATGGACGTGCAACGTTTTTACCGCAAGCTGTTATTAAAAGCAGATCGTTATCATTTGAGCAATTACGCATTGCAAATCAACACCCATCGTTTGTAGGTGTGGCGGCAGAACTTGTGCAGTACAACAATAAATATGAAAATGTAGTTTCAAATTTATTAGGTACTGTTATTGTTGCGAAAGATTTACGTGGAGCAAATGAGTTGGCGAAACAACTGCAATACCGTTATCGCATTGTAACAATCGAAGGTGACGTAGTGAATCCTGGCGGTTCTATGACTGGTGGGGCGGTAAAGCAAGCGAAATCTTCTTTATTAGGACGCCAACGTGAACTGGAAGAGTGGACTCGCAAGTTAACTGATATGGAAGAAAAAACAACGAAGTTAGAAAACTTTGTTAAAGCAGTAAAACAAGAGATTCAAGAAAAAGAAGTGAAAATACGCGAACTAAGGCAAACTGTAGAAGCAGATCGTGTAGATGAGCAGAAATTAAGAGAAGAGATTAATCGTTTAGAATTAGAAGAACATCGTATTAATGATCGGTTGTCTATTTATGATTTAGAGATTGAAGGGTTTTTACAAGATCGAGTAAAAATGCAAGGGCGTAAAGAGGAGTTAGAAGGGGTTTTAACGAATCTTCAAGCTGAAATCACTAAGTTAGATAGTAAAATTGTAGCTTTAACAAAACAAAAAAGTGAGCAACATTCTTCGAAAGAAAAAGTTCAAAAAGAAATGACTGAGTTAAAAGTGCTGGCAGCTGAAAAGCAACAACGCTTATCTAATCAAAAAGAAAAAGTTGAACGATTGACGAAGGAAAAAGAAGAAACGGATGCGACACTTGTAAAAACGAAAGAGGATTTAGCGTTCTTAAAACAAGAAATGACATCTAATTCAAGTGGTGAAGAGCAAATTACGAATATGATTGAGAAGAAAGCATATGATCGTAATCAAACTTCAGAATTAATTCGCTCTCGTCGTGAACAACGTGTATCGTTGCAAGAGAGAGTAGAACATTTAGAGCGCAATTTGAAAGAAACGACAGGTAAACATAAATATGTTCTTGAAATGTTGAAAGATCAAGAAGTGAGAATAAATCGACTGGATGTAGAGTTGGAAAATAGATTACAACATTTACGTGAAACATATACGATTTCATTTGAAGCGGCAAAACTAAAATATACAATGACAATGCCTGCAGAAGATGCGCGTAAGAAAGTAAAATTAATCAAATTATCCATAGAAGAGTTAGGTACAGTGAACCTAGGGGCAATTGATGAATATGAACGTGTAGCGGAGCGTCATACATTCTTACTAGAGCAGAGAGACGACTTAGAAGAAGCGAAAGCGACATTGCACCAGCTTATTACCGAAATGGATGAAGAAATGAAAAAACGCTTTTCTACTACGTTTGAAGGCATTAGAATGGAGTTTCAATCGGTATTCTCTGAATTATTTGGAGGCGGTAGAGCGGATTTAGTAATGACTAATCCAGAGGATTTACTAAATACGGGTATTGATATTGTAGCACAACCGCCAGGGAAGAAACTGCAGAACTTAGGTTTACTTTCAGGTGGAGAGCGTGCTTTAACAGCAATTGCGCTTTTATTTGGTATTTTAAAAGTACGCCCAGTACCGTTCTGTGTACTAGATGAGGTAGAGGCAGCCCTTGATGAGGCGAATGTAGCTCGTTTTGCACAGTATTTAAAGAAATTCAGTGATGAGACGCAGTTTATTGTAATTACACATAGAAAAGGTACAATGGAAGAGTCTGATGTGTTGTACGGTGTAACAATGCAAGAATCGGGGGTATCTAAACTTGTTTCGGTTCGTTTAGACGCCGGAGAAGAACTTATTGCAAGTGAATAGGAAGGATGGGAAAGTATGAGTTTTTTTAAAAAACTAAAAGAAAAAATTTCAAAACAAACGGATACAGTTACAGAGAAATTTAAACAAGGATTAGAAAAAACGAGAAATTCATTTGCGGATAAAGTGAATGATTTAGTGTATCGTTACCGTAAAGTGGACGAAGATTTCTTCGAAGAGTTAGAAGAAATTTTAATCGGTGCAGACGTTGGCGTTGCGACGGTAATGGAATTAATTGACCAATTGAAAGAAGAAGTACAACGTCGTAACATTCAAGATCCAAAAGAAGTACAAGCTGTTATTTCAGAAAAACTAGTAGGAATTTACAAAGGTGACAGCGATTTTAGTAACGAAATTAATATGCAAGAGGACCAATTAACGGTCGTTTTATTTGTTGGTGTTAATGGTGTAGGAAAAACGACGACAATTGGTAAACTGGCGCATAAGTTTAAATCAGAAGGTAAGTCAGTCCTATTGGCGGCAGGAGACACATTCCGTGCTGGAGCGATTGAACAATTAGAAGTATGGGGCGATCGCGTTGGTGTAGAAGTGATTAAACAAGGATCTGGATCTGATCCAGCGGCGGTTATGTATGACGCTGTACAAGCAGCGAAAGCACGTAAGGTAGATGTATTACTATGTGACACAGCAGGACGCTTGCAAAATAAAGTGAACTTAATGAAAGAGTTAGAGAAGGTGAAGCGTGTAATTGAGCGTGAAGTACCAGGTGCTCCTCATGAAGTATTGCTTGTTATTGATGCAACAACAGGACAAAACGGTTTAAGCCAAGCGAAAACATTCCGTGAAGCAACGAATGTAACTGGTATTGTTTTAACGAAGTTAGATGGAACTGCTAAAGGTGGTATTGTATTAGCGATTCGTAACGAAATGGATGTACCGGTGAAGTTTGTTGGATTAGGAGAGCAAATGGATGACTTGCAGCAGTTTGATCCAGAACAATATGTGTATGGTTTATTTGCGAACTTAGTAGAAACAGAAGAAGTATAAGCGAAAGAAGCGGTATTTCCGCTTCTTTTTCTATAAAAAATATATGATGTTAAGAAAAAAACTTGACACTCTTTTGGACTACATGTAAACTAATTCATGTAAAGGGAAATCACTTAACAAAGGATGATCCAACATGCTCGAAAAAACAACGAGAATGAACTATTTATTTGATTTTTATCAATCGTTGTTAACGCAAAAACAAAGAAGTTATATGTCGCTTTATTATCTAGATGATTTATCTCTTGGTGAAATTGCGGAAGAATTTGATGTAAGTCGCCAAGCCGTGTATGATAACATTAAACGGACTGAAGCGATGCTTGAAGAATATGAAGAAAAATTAGTATTACTTCAAAAGTTTCAAGAGCGACAGCGACTTGTTGCAAAGCTAAAACAGCTAATCAGCGAAGAAGAGCATGTGAATGAAGAAATGAAACAAGTTGTTGAAGCTATCGAAAAATTAGATTAGGAGGGCGGCAATATGGCATTTGAAGGATTAGCCGACCGACTTCAACAGACAATGCAAAAAATCCGCGGCAAAGGAAAAGTTTCTGAAGCCGATGTGAAAGAAATGATGAGAGAAGTTCGTCTAGCTCTTTTAGAAGCGGATGTTAACTTTAAAGTAGTAAAAGATTTTGTGAAGCGTGTGTCTGAACGTGCTGTCGGACAAGATGTAATGAAAAGTTTGACACCTGGACAACAAGTAATTAAAGTTGTACAGGAAGAACTTACAGAACTTATGGGCGGAGAGCAAAGCAAAATTGCTGTTGCTAATAAGCCACCGACTGTTATTATGATGGTTGGTCTGCAAGGTGCGGGTAAAACAACGACGACAGGTAAGCTTGCGAATTTGCTTCGTAAAAAGCATAATCGTAAACCGATGCTTGTTGCAGCGGATATTTACCGTCCAGCAGCGATTAAACAGCTTGAAACATTAGGGAAGCAATTGGACATGCCTGTATTTTCTTTAGGAGATCAAGTAAGTCCTGTTGAAATTGCGAAACAAGCGATTGCAAAAGCAAAAGAAGATCATCACGATTATGTTTTAATCGATACAGCGGGTCGCCTGCATATTGATGAAGAATTAATGGATGAATTAGCGAAAGTGAAAGAAGTTGCGAAACCGGATGAAATTTTCCTTGTTGTCGATGCGATGACGGGGCAAGACGCGGTAAATGTTGCACAAAGTTTCCATGAACAGTTAGGTTTAACAGGTGTTGTATTAACGAAATTAGATGGTGATACGCGCGGTGGTGCTGCATTATCTATTAAGGCTGTAACAAACACGCCGATTAAATTTGCTGGTATGGGTGAAAAACTAGATGCAATTGAAGCGTTCCATCCAGAGCGTATGGCATCCCGTATTTTAGGGATGGGCGATGTCTTAACGTTAATTGAAAAAGCGCAAGCTACAGTTGATGAAGAGAAAGCAAAAGAACTTGAGCAAAAAATGCGTACGCTTTCGTTTACGCTTGACGATTTCCTAGAACAACTTGGACAAGTGCGCCAACTTGGGCCGCTTGATGAATTGTTAGGAATGCTTCCTGGTGCAAATAAAATTAAAGGGCTGAAAAATGCGCAAGTTGATGAAAAACAAATTGGGCATATTGAGGCAATTATTCGTTCTATGACTAAATTAGAACGAGAACAACCGGAAATAATCAATGCTAGTCGCAAAAAGCGCATTGCCAAAGGTAGCGGTACAACTGTACAAGAAATCAATCGTCTAATTAAGCAATTCGATGACATGAAAAAAATGATGAAGACGATGACGGGAATGCAAAAAGGTAAGAAAAAAGGACTAGGTGGATTGAAGTTTCCATTCATGTAAGGAAAAAAAGATGGCTCTGTTAAGAAAAAATACTTTACAAAGCAATAGTCTTTTTGCTAATATAATTATCTGTGTGAAATAAATTCGGAGGTGCTTTATAAATGGCAGTTAAAATTCGTTTAAAACGTATGGGAGCTAAAAAAACTCCTTTCTATCGTGTAGTTGTTGCAGATTCTCGTTCTCCTCGTGACGGACGTTTCATTGAGGAAATCGGAACTTACAATCCAGTTGCTCAACCAGCTGAAGTTAAGATCAACGAAGAAGCAGCATTAAAATGGTTAGGAAATGGTGCTAAACCATCTGATACAGTTCGTAACTTATTCTCTAACCAAGGTATCATGGAGAAATTCCACTTATCTAAACAAGGTAAGTAATTGAGGCAATGACTATGAAGAAGTTAGTCGAGACGATTGTCAAGCCTCTTGTCGATTATCCTGAAGATGTAAAAGTTACACAGGAACTTTGCAACGGAGAGATAAAGTATCGATTAACTGTACATCCTGAGGATGTTGGAAAAGTCATTGGAAAGCAAGGGAGAGTTGCGAAAGCGATTCGAATGCTCTTGTATTCAGTGGGACATCATAATGATGAAAAAGTAACACTGGAAATTCAATAAACGTAAAAAGGGCGAGGAGTTATTCCTCTCCCTTTTTTAACATTTAAATAGAGATTGCATGTTCCATCTGCGAAATGGAGATGCTTAATTTATATAGAAACCAGGGGTGACATACTATTTATGACAAAATGGTTTAACGTAGGGAAAATTGTAAATACTCATGGCGTAAGAGGAGAAATCCGTGTTATTTCTCGTACTGATTTTCCAGAAGAGCGATATAAAGTAGGAAACACGCTATACATATCGAATGAGAAAGGCACAGACTATCTTCCGGTGAAGGTAACTTCTCATCGCCAACATAAGACATTCGATTTATTAACATTTGAAGGATATAACAATGTAGATGAAGTAGAGAAGTTTAAAGGTTCTTTAATAAAAGTACCAGAAGAGCAGTTAGGCGAACTTGCTGAAGGTGAATACTACTATCATGAAATTATTGGTTGCAGTGTTGTAACGGAAGAAGGAGAAGCGCTAGGGACAATCAAAGAGATTCTATCTCCTGGTGCAAATGATGTTTGGGTAATTAAACGCCCGAAGGGTCAAGATCTCTTAATTCCTTATATCGATGATGTTGTACTTCAAGTTAATATTGAAAATAAATTAGTAACCATTCATGTAATGGAAGGGCTGCTATAATGAAAATTGATATTTTAACGTTGTTCCCAGACATGTTTACCGGTGTATTTGGATCTTCTATATTAAAGAAGGCGCAAGAAAAAGAAGCGGTAAACCTTCGTGTTGTTAACTTTCGTGATTATACAACAAGTAAGCATAATAGCGTAGACGATTATCCTTACGGCGGAGGAGCTGGTATGGTGCTTACTCCTCAGCCTATTTTTGATGCTGTAGAAGATTTGACGAAAGAGACAGAGCGTAAGCCGAGAGTTGTCTTAATGTGTCCGCAGGGCGAAAGATTTACGCAGAAGAAAGCGGAAGAGCTTGCAGGGGAAGAACATTTAATCTTCGTATGTGGGCATTATGAAGGATATGACGAACGAATTCGTGAGCATCTCGTAACGGATGAGATTTCTATTGGTGACTATGTATTAACGGGCGGAGAATTAGCCTCTATGGTTATTACTGATAGTGTGGTACGTCTCTTGCCAGGTGTGCTAGGAAATCATGCTTCACAAGTAGAGGATTCGTTTAGTACAGGTTTATTAGAGCATCCTCATTATACACGTCCAGCTGATTTTCGTGGTATGAAGGTACCGGATGTATTAATGTCAGGGAATCATAAAAACATTGATGAATGGCGACATAAGGAATCTTTGCGCCGAACGTATACGCGTAGACCTGATTTATTAGATGAGAGAGAGCTATCTAAACAAGAGAAAAAATGGCTTGAGGAAATAAAGCGAGAGCAGTAATAACTTCATATATTTGCTATTGCAACAGGCCTAGTAATATGCTATTATAACATTTGTGCTACTGAAATCAGTAGCCGTATTAACGATGTTCCGCTGTAATTTATTAAGACTTTATAAGAGCATCTGTTTAAAGGAGAGAATTTAATATGCAACAATTAATCGCAGAAATTACAAAAGGCCAATTAAAAACTGACCTTCCTTCATTCCGTCCTGGTGACACTTTACGTGTACACGTAAAAGTTGTTGAGGGAACTCGTGAAAGAATTCAGCTTTTCGAAGGTGTTGTAATTAAACGTCGTGGTGGCGGAATCAGTGAAACATTCACAGTTCGTAAGATTTCTTACGGTGTAGGTGTTGAGCGTACATTCCCAGTTCACACGCCAAGAATCGCGAAAATCGAAGTACTTCGCCGTGGTAAAGTACGTCGTGCTAAGTTATACTACTTACGTAACCTTCGCGGTAAAAAAGCACGTATTAAAGAAATTCGATAAGACATGTATGGGAGCTTGTAAATGCACAAGCTCCCTTTTTCCAATCTATATGAAATTTTGGTATAATACGAGCAGTTTACATAACCGTGGAGGGGAAATGCATGAAAAAAGAGAAGAGTTCACTTTGGGAATGGATTAAAGCAATTTTGATTGCTGTTGTATTAGCTGGTGTTATTAGACAGTTTTTCTTTGCGCCAATTCTCGTAGACGGGGTATCGATGGCACCTACTTTACATGATCGTGATCGAATGATTGTGAATAAAATTGGTTATCACATTGGAGATCCAAAACGCTTTGATATTATCGTATTTCGAGCAACAGAAGATAAAGATTACATTAAGCGCATTATAGGCCTGCCAGGCGATGAAATAGAGTATCGTAATGATAAACTGTATGTTAACGGAAAGGCTTATGAGGAGCCGTATTTAGACAAGCAGAAAAAGCAAATTGCTGACGGACCGCTTACATATGATTTTAATCTTGAAGAAATGACAGGCAAGAAAACCGTTCCAAAAGATCAATTATTTGTTTTAGGTGATAATCGTCGTTTTAGTAAAGATAGCCGTTCAATCGGTACGATTTCAATGGATCAAGTAATTGGTAAAGCTAATATGTTATATTGGCCGTTAGAAGACGCACGTATTGTGAAATAAATGAAAAAGAAGGTGGCAACATGGTAATTCAATGGTTTCCAGGGCATATGGCGAAGGCTAGACGCCAAGTAACGGAGAAATTAAAATTAATTGATGTTGTAATTGAACTTGTAGATGCTCGATTACCATTATCATCTCGAAACCCAATGATTGATGAAATCATTACACATAAGCCAAGGCTTGTTGTTTTAAATAAAGCGGATATGGCAGATGATCGTTTAACAAAACAATGGATCGCATATTTTAAAGAAAAAGGCCATATGGCAATTTCAATTAACGCGCAAGCTGGACAAGGTATGAAGGAAATTGCAGCAGCTTGTAAAGTGCTTGTTAAAGAAAAATTTGATAAAATGGTTGCAAAAGGTATTAGACCGAGAGCGATTCGTGCATTAATTGTAGGTATACCAAATGTTGGTAAATCTACATTGATTAATAAATTGGCAAAGAAAAATATTGCTAAAACAGGAGATCGTCCAGGTGTGACAACAGCTCAACAATGGATTAAAGTTGGGAAGGAAATGGAATTGTTAGATACACCAGGTATTCTGTGGCCTAAATTTGAAGATCAATTAGTGGGTCTTCGCTTAGCGACAACGGGTGCAATTAAAGATTCAATTTTAAATTTACAAGATGTAGCTGTTTACGCATTACGTTTTATGGAGAAACATTATCCAGAACGCTTGAAAGAACGCTATAATTTAAATGAGATTCCAGAAGATATTGTGGAATTATTCGATGCAATTGGAAAAAATAGAGGCTGCTTAATGGGCGGCGGAATGATTGATTATGATAAGACATCTGAGCTTGTGCTTCGTGAGCTTCGTGGTGGCAAACTTGGAAAAATGACGTTTGAAACACCGGAAGAGTTTGCAGAGCAAGTAGAAGATGTGGAAAAAATAGAAGAAGTATAAGACGTGCGTTTGTGCGTCTTTTCTTTTTGGATATGTTTAAAAAGGAGCTTGTATAAATGCAAACTATGACGATAAAAGAAGCAGAAAATGTATTGAAAGAAATTATGAATGAAGAAGATGATCGCTTTCAACTGTTAATGAAAGATGATCGAAAAGGTGTTCAAAAGCTCGTTTTGAAGTGGTATAAACAAAAAGAGTTAGAACAGAAAGAAAAAGAGAAGTTTTTTGAAATGTCCAAGTATGAAAATGCTTTGCGTGAAAAAGGGGTCACATATATCGCGGGTATTGATGAAGTAGGGCGCGGGCCATTGGCTGGGCCTGTTGTAACGGCAGCTGTCGTTCTTCCTGAGGATTTTTATATTCCAGGGTTAAATGACTCGAAAAAGTTGAGTGAAGCGAAACGTGAGCGTTTTTATGATGAAATAAAAGTACAAGCAATTGCAATTGGAGTAGGAATTGTATCACCGCAAGTTATTGATGACATTAATATTTACCAAGCAACGAAACAAGCGATGTTAGATGCAGTTGCAAATTTATCTTGTACACCCCAACATTTATTAATTGATGCGATGAAGCTTCCTACACCAATTCCGCAAACATCAATTATTAAAGGTGATGCGAAAAGTGTTTCGATTTCAGCGGCATCCATTATCGCAAAAGTAACGAGAGATCGTATGATGAAAGAACTGGGAGAGAAGTATCCTGAATATGGATTTGAGCAACATATGGGATATGGCACAAAGCAACATTTAGAGGCAATTCAAGTGCATGGAGTATTAGATGAACACCGAAAGTCATTCGCGCCAATTAAAGATATGATTCAAAAATAAGCTGTAAATATACAGCTTATTTTTTTATTTTGGCATATAAACATTACTATTTCCGAAAAAGAATAAAGCGATTTCAGTTTTCTGACACTTTATTGTAGACAGCGTGCCAATCATCTTATACAATGGCAATGTAATGTTTTTTAAACATTAAAAAACTTTTCGAGTAAAACAGGAAAACAGGGGAGGATGGGACCATGAATATCCATGAGTACCAAGGTAAGGCAGTCCTTAGAAGCTATGGGGTTAGCGTTCCGAACGGGAAGGTTGCATTTACAGTAGAAGAAGCTGTAGAAGCGGCGAAAGAATTAGGAACAGATGTATGTGTAGTGAAAGCACAAATTCACGCTGGTGGACGCGGCAAAGCTGGCGGAGTAAAAGTTGCAAAAAATTTAGATGAAGTTCGTACATATGCAGAAAGCATTTTAGGAACTACGCTTGTGACACATCAAACAGGTCCTGAAGGTAAGGAAGTAAAACGCTTACTTATCGAAGAAGGTTGCGATATTAAAAAAGAATATTATGTAGGTCTAGTTTTAGATCGTGCAACTTCTCAAGTTGTTTTAATGGCGTCTGAAGAAGGCGGAACAGAAATTGAAGAAGTAGCAGAAAAAACACCTGAAAAAATCTTTAAAGAATATATTGATCCAGCAGTAGGCTTACAAGGTTTCCAAGCGCGCCGAATCGCATTTAACATCAATATTCCAAAAGAGCTTGTAGGACAAGCTGTGAAGTTTATGATGGGCTTATACCGTGCGTTTATCGAAAAAGATTGCTCTATCGCTGAGATTAACCCACTTGTTACAACAGGTGAAGGTAAAGTTATGGCATTAGATGCAAAATTAAACTTTGATTCTAATGCATTATATCGCCATAAAGACATTTTAGAGCTTCGTGATCTTGATGAAGAGGATTCAAAAGAAATTGAAGCTTCAAAATACGACTTAAACTACATTCCTTTAGATGGAAATATCGGTTGTATGGTTAATGGTGCAGGTTTAGCGATGGCTACAATGGATATCATTAAACATTACCACGGTGACCCAGCTAACTTCTTAGATGTTGGTGGCGGTGCAACTGCAGAAAAAGTTACAGAAGCATTCAAAATTATCCTTTCTGACAAAAATGTAAAAGGTATCTTTGTTAACATTTTTGGTGGCATTATGAAGTGTGATGTTATTGCAGAAGGTGTTATTGAAGCAACGAAACAAGTAGGTCTTGAGTTACCTTTAGTTGTACGTCTTGAAGGTACAAACGTAGAACTAGGTAAGAAAATTTTAAATGAGTCTGGCTTAAATATTGTTGCAGCAGAATCTATGGCAGACGGTGCACAAAAAATTGTTTCACTAGTGGGCTAATAGAAAGCGGGGGAGAAAAATGAGCGTATTAGTTAATAAAGATACAAAAGTTATTGTTCAAGGTATTACAGGTTCTCAAGGTTTATTCCATACAAAACAAATGATTGAATACGGTACGAAAATTGTCGGTGGTGTAACACCAGGTAAGGGCGGCACTGATATTGAAGGTGTACCAGTATTTGATACAGTAGAAGATGCAGTGAAAGCAACAGGCGCAAACGCTTCAGTTGTATACGTTCCACCCGCTTTTGCGGCAGATGCAATTATGGAAGCTGTTGATGCAGAAATTGATTTAGTAGTATGTATTACTGAAGGGATTCCTGTATTAGATATGGTAAACGTAAAGAGATATATGGCGGGTAAACATACACGTTTACTTGGACCAAACTGCCCAGGTGTAATCACACCGGATGAATGTAAGATTGGTATTATGCCAGGATATATTCATAAAAAAGGTCATGTTGGTATCGTATCTCGCTCTGGTACATTAACGTATGAAGCTGTACATCAGTTAACACAAGAAGGTATTGGCCAATCTACTGCTGTAGGTATCGGCGGAGACCCTGTTAACGGTACAGACTTTATTGATGCTTTAAAAGCATTTAATGAAGATGAAGAAACACATGCTGTAATTATGATTGGTGAAATCGGCGGTACAGCAGAAGAAGAGGCAGCTGAATGGGTAAAAGCTAATATGACAAAACCTGTTGTAGGCTTCATTGGTGGTCAAACAGCGCCTGCTGGCAAACGTATGGGCCATGCTGGTGCAATCATTTCTGGCGGTAAAGGAACTGCTGCTGAAAAGATTAAAACAATGGAAGCTTGTGGCATTAAAGTAGCTGAAACTCCAGCAGTTATGGGAGAAACGCTAATCTCTGTTTTAAAAGAAAAAGGTTTATTTGAGACTTGTAAAAACTATTAATCTGTTGAAAGACACCTTCTTACTTGAGGGTGTCTTTTTAGACTTTTTCTGTTTACATAATAAAAATTATGGGTAAGGAGAATCAAGATGAAAAGAGAGAGATTATTACATCTTCATTACTTGCTAGCAGATTATTGGAAAGCGATGGAGAGGCTACTATATGTCGATCCAGAATTAGAGAACATATATAATTTTAACGAAAAACAAATGGAACACTACACTGGAATATCCTCGAAAAAATCTTCAGAACTAGTAAAATTTCTTCAAAGTTCAAATCTTCCGCAATATATATCTTATTTAGAGAAAAATCGTATTTTTTATATAACGATATGGGATGAAAATTATCCGCAATTATTACGTGAAATACAAGACCCTCCCTTCGTTTTATATGGAAAAGGAGAGAAAGATTTCCTGAATAAAGTAAATAAATTAGCAGTTGTTGGAACGAGAGAACCATCATTATATGGTCATGAGAGTTTGAAGTTTATTTTACACCCTTTATTAGAAAGAGAGTGGCTTATTGTCAGTGGGTTTGCAAAAGGGATAGATACAATGTCTCATGAGATTACAGTAAGGCATCATTGCCCGACTATTGCGATATTAGGGCATGGATTGTCTTTTATGTATCCGAAAGAAAATAGACCTTTATATGAAATGTGGAAGGAATATATATTGTTATTGACAGAGTATCCGCCGCACTATGCACCGAAAAAATGGTATTTTCCAAAAAGAAACCGGATTATTAGTGGTATAAGTAAAGGTGTTTTAGTTGTAGAAGCGAAATCGAGAAGTGGAACACTTATTACTGCGGACCTTGCGTTAGAGCAAAGTAGAGAGGTATTTGCGCTTCCTGGACCTATATTTATAGAGGGGGCATCGGGAACGAATCATCTTATTCAGCAAGGAGCAAAACTAGTAAGAAATGCAGAAGATATCTTGGAAGAGATTTTAAATTAACCTTATATTTTTATGTTTTTATTAAACAATTATTGACAAATGGTAGATTGGCACTGTATGGTATATTCATTCTTGATTGACAAAAACAAGAGAAATCAATAAGATTAATGAAGACTTGAATCCACCTCTTAAGGAGGCACTAGCATGTCAGATTACCTCGTAATCGTGGAGTCGCCTTCTAAGGCGAAGACCATTGAGAAATATTTAGGGAAAAAATACAAAGTTGTCGCGTCTATGGGACATGTTCGCGATTTGCCAAAAAGTCAAATGGGGATAGAAGTAAAGAACAACTTCACCCCGAAGTATATTACCATTCGTGGTAAAGGTCCCGTCTTAAAAGATTTAAAATCAGCGGCCAAAAAAGCAAAGAAAGTCTATCTCGCGGCCGATCCAGACCGTGAAGGGGAAGCGATTGCTTGGCATTTAGCGAATACGTTAAATGTGGACGTTGAATCAGATTGTCGGGTTGTGTTTAATGAGATTACGAAAGATGCGATCAAAGAATCATTTAAACATCCTCGTGCAATTAATATGGATTTAGTGGATGCACAACAAGCAAGACGTATACTTGATCGTCTTGTTGGTTACAATATTAGTCCTTTATTATGGAAGAAAGTAAAAAAAGGATTAAGTGCAGGACGTGTACAATCTGTAGCAGTTCGTTTAATCATCGAGCGTGAAAGGGAAATTCAAAACTTTGAACCTGAAGAATTCTGGACAATTAAAACAGAATTTGTAAAAGGAAAAGACACATTTGAAGCAAGCTTTTACGGTGTAGATGGTGAAAAAGTTCAATTAACAAATGAAACGCAAGTGAATGAAATAATTGAACAGATGAAAGACAATGCGTTTTCAGTTGAAAATGTAACGCGCAAAGAGCGAAAACGTAACCCTGCATTACCGTTTACAACATCTTCCTTGCAACAAGAAGCAGCCCGTAAGTTAAACATGCGAGCAAAGAAAACAATGATGCTTGCACAGCAATTGTATGAAGGGATAGATCTTGGAAAACAAGGAACTGTAGGTCTTATTACGTATATGAGAACTGATTCAACACGTATCTCAGAAACAGCTCAAACAGAGGCTCGTACTTACATCACTGAAGCGTATGGTACGGAATACATAGGAACAGAAAAGAAGAAAGAAACGAAAAAGTCAAATGCACAAGATGCGCATGAGGCAATTCGTCCTACTTCGGTAATGAGAAAGCCAGAGGAACTAAAAAGTTTCTTAGGTCGTGATCAACTTCGATTATATAAATTGATTTGGGAGCGATTTGTTGCAAGTCAAATGGCGTCTGCTATAATGGATACTGTGACAGCGAGACTCATTAATAACAATGTTCAGTTCCGTGCAAGTGGATCGGTTGTAAAGTTCCCGGGATTTATGAAAGTGTATGTAGAGTCAAAAGATGATGGTGCTGAAGAAAAGGATAAGATGTTGCCGCCTTTAGAAGTAGGGGAAACTGTATTTTCAAAGGATTTAGAACCAAAGCAACATTTTACACAACCTCCTCCGCGCTATACAGAGGCTCGCCTAGTAAGAACACTTGAAGAACTTGGAATTGGAAGACCGTCGACATATGTACCTACACTTGAAACGATTCAAAAGCGTGGGTATGTAGGCTTGGATAATAAACGCTTCGTTCCGACTGAACTTGGTGAAATAGTAATTGAACTTATTTTAGAGTTTTTCCCAGAAATTATTAACATTGAATTTACTGCCAATATGGAGCAAAGCCTTGATGAAGTAGAAGAAGGAAATGCGAATTGGGTAAAAATTGTTGATGATTTCTACGTAGGTTTTGAACCGCGTTTAGAAAAAGCGGAAAAAGAAATGCGTGAAGTGGAAATTAAAGATGAACCAGCTGGGGAAGATTGTGAATTATGTAATCACCCAATGGTCTTTAAAATGGGTAAATACGGGAAATTTATGGCTTGCTCGAATTTCCCAGATTGTCGTAATACAAAGCCGATTGTGAAAGAAATCGGTGTTACTTGTCCAAAGTGTGATAAGGGTCAAATTATTGAACGCCGTAGTAATAAAAAGAAACGTCTTTTCTATGGGTGCGGTACGTATCCGGAATGCGACTTTGTATCTTGGGATAAGCCAATTGGTCGTAAGTGTCCGAAGTGCGAAGGCATGCTTGTAGAGAAAAAGTTGAAAAAAGGCGTGCAAGTACAATGTATTTCGTGCGATTATGAAGAAGAACAACAAATGTGAGCGTAACTGCTCACATTTTTTTCGGGAAGAAAAGGAAAGGTGATATAAATGACAACACAAGTAGTAAACGTCATTGGCGCAGGTCTTGCAGGAAGTGAAGCAGCTTATCAAATTGCAAAACGTGGTGTCCAAGTTAGATTATATGAAATGAGACCGGTAAGGCAAACGCCAGCTCATCACACAGATAAATTCGCTGAATTAGTATGTAGTAACTCACTTCGTGCAAACACTTTAACAAATGCAGTTGGAGTTATTAAAGAGGAAATGCGCTTAATGGATTCTGTAATTATTCGTGCGGCGGATGAGTGCTCTGTACCAGCTGGAGGCGCTTTAGCTGTAGACCGTCATGAGTTCGCAGCTAAAGTAACAGAATACGTAAAGAACCATCCAAATGTAACTGTAATGAATGAAGAAATTACAGATATTCCAGAGGGACCGACAATTATTGCTACAGGTCCATTAACATCTCCTGATCTTTCTGCAAAATTGAAAGAATTAACAGGAGAAGATTATTTCTACTTCTATGATGCTGCAGCCCCAATCGTAGAAAAAGACAGCATTGACATGAATAAAGTATATTTAAAATCGCGTTATGACAAAGGTGAAGCTGCATATTTAAATTGCCCAATGACAGAAGAAGAGTTTGATCGTTTTTATGAGGCTCTAATTGCTGCTGAGACAGTGCCTTTAAAAGAGTTTGAAAAAGAAATTTTCTTTGAAGGTTGTATGCCAGTAGAGGTTATGGCAAGTAGAGGGAGACAGACGTTAGTATTTGGACCTATGAAACCTGTTGGATTGGAAGATCCAAAAACAGGGAAAACGCCATATGCTGTTGTTCAGTTACGTCAAGATGATGCAGCGGGAACTTTATACAATATCGTAGGTTTCCAAACACATTTAAAGTGGGGACCGCAAAAAGAAGTGTTACAGTTAATTCCAGGATTAGAAAATGCAGAGATTGTACGTTATGGTGTAATGCATCGTAATACGTTTATTAATTCACCTAATTTGCTTCGTCCAACATATCAATATAAACAACGGGATGATTTATTCTTCGCTGGTCAAATGACTGGAGTAGAGGGATATGTTGAATCGGCAGCATCAGGATTATTAGCAGGAATTAATGCTGCGCGTCTTGTGCAAGGTGAAGAGCCAGTTGTATTACCGCCAGTAACTGCGATGGGTAGCATGGCAAATTACATTACGGCAACGAACGCTAAAAACTTCCAACCGATGAATGCGAACTTCGGTCTATTTGCACCGTTAGAGAAGAAGATTAAAAAGAAAGCAGAACGAAATGAAGCGTACGCAGCACGCGCTTTAGAAACGATTCGAAATTTTGTAAATATTTAGTTAAATTTCTTGCAAAGGCTACTAAGTTGTGATACGATTTAGTAGCCTTTATTGAGGTGAGTTGTGTGAATGTGAAGAAATTGTTACAATTATTCGTTGGATATTTACAAATTGAAAGAAATTATTCAAAATATACAATTGCAAGTTATCAAAATGATTTAGAACATTTTGTGCAATTTATGGAACGAGAAGGCATATCCTCTTTTTTAGACGTTACATACGCGGATGTTCGTTTGTACTTAACGACGTTGTACGATGAGAAGTTAGCCCGTAAATCTGTCGCAAGAAAAGTATCAAGCTTACGAAGTTTATATCGTTTTTTGATGCGTGAAGGTTATCGAAAGGATAATCCGTTTGCACTTGCGTCACTCCCCAAAAAAGAATTGTCAATCCCAAAGTTTTTATATGCTGAAGAGTTAGAGGAATTATTTGAAGTTTCTGACACAGAAACACCATTAGGTCAAAGGAATCAAGCTTTGTTAGAGTTGATGTATGCGACTGGGATCCGTGTGAGTGAATGTGTCAATTTACAACTTACCGATATTGACTTTGCGGTGGGAACAATTTTAGTAATGGGAAAAGGAAAAAAACAAAGGTATATTCCGTTCGGAAGCTATGCGCAAGATTCTTTAATTACTTATATAGAGAATGGGAGAAAACAGTTAGTTAATAAGACTGACGAAGACTCTCATATGGTATTTTTAAATGCGAAAGGTAAACCGCTAACAAGTCGTGGAGTTCGTTATGTTTTAAATGAACTCATTAAAAAGGCTTCGCTGACAATGCGGATAAGTCCCCATATGTTAAGGCATACATTTGCTACACATATGCTAGATGAAGGGGCGGATTTACGTACTGTACAGGAGTTATTAGGCCATGAAAATTTGTCGACGACACAAATTTATACGCATGTCTCTAAAGAAAGATTGCGTTCTGTTTACATGAAGCATCACCCGCGGGCATAAATTGCTTTAAAAGCTATAAAAACAAATAAAGGAGTTTTTTCTATGGGAAATTTCCACGCTACAACGATATTTGCAGTTCATCATAATGGAGAATGTGCAATGGCTGGAGATGGCCAAGTGACAATGGGAAATGCTGTTGTAATGAAACATACAGCTCGTAAAGTTCGTAAACTTTTCCAAGGTAAAATTTTGGCTGGTTTCGCAGGATCAGTTGCTGACGCATTTACTCTTTTTGAAATGTTTGAAGGGAAATTAGAAGAGTATAATGGCAACTTGCAGCGTGCTGCTGTTGAAATGGCCAAACAATGGCGTGGCGATAAAATGTTACGTCAGCTAGAAGCAATGCTCATTGTCATGGATAAAACAACTATGCTCCTTGTTTCAGGTACAGGAGAAGTAATTGAACCGGATGATGGTATTTTAGCAATTGGATCTGGTGGGAATTATGCACTTTCTGCAGGTCGTGCTTTAAAGCAATATGCAAGTGAACACTTAACAGCGAAGCAAATTGCGAAAGCGAGTTTAGAGATTGCTGGCGATATTTGTGTTTATACGAATCACAACATAATTGTTGAAGAATTGTAGAATCGTAAGGGAGGCATTTTATATGCATTTACATTTTACTCCGCGCCAAATTGTGGAAAAATTAGATCAATACATCATCGGTCAAAAAGACGCAAAGAAAGCGGTTGCTGTAGCGTTGAGAAATCGATATCGTCGCAGTAAATTAGCTGAAAATTTACGTGACGAAATTGCACCTAAAAATATCTTAATGATTGGACCGACAGGTGTTGGGAAAACAGAGGTAGCACGACGAATGGCGAAACTCGTTGGAGCACCTTTTATTAAGGTTGAGGCTACAAAATTCACAGAAGTTGGATATGTGGGTAGAGATGTAGAGTCGATGGTACGTGACCTAGTGGAAACATCGGTTCGTATCGTAAAAGAAGAAATGGTAGTGAAAGTTCAAGATAAAGCCGAAGAGCAAGCGAATCAACGTCTTGTTGAAATTTTAGTGCCGAGTCCAGAGAAACAATCTGGATTCAAAAATCCATTAGAGATGCTTTTTGGAGGCACTCAAAATTCGAATCAAACGTCTGATACACAAGAAGATGTTGAAATCGAAAAGAAGCGTCAAGATGTGGAGAGAAAGCTTGCTGCAGGGCTTCTTGAAGACGAAATTGTATCGATTGAAGTGACTGAACAACAGTCTTCCATGTTTGATATGTTACAAGGAACTGGCATGGAGCAAATGGGAATGAATTTCCAAGATGCGCTAGGAAGTTTTATGCCGAAAAAAACGAAAAAACGTAAACTTTCTGTAAAAGAAGCAAGAAAACTCTTGACAAATGAAGAGGCACAGCGCTTAATTGATATGGATGAAGTTACACAAGAGGCTGTTTATCGTGCTGAACAGCTCGGGATTATTTTTATCGATGAAATTGACAAAATTGCTGGTAAGCAGTCGAATAGCGTAGATGTATCACGTGAAGGTGTGCAACGTGACATTTTGCCGATTGTAGAAGGGTCGAATGTTGCGACAAAATACGGATCAGTAAAAACGGATTATATTTTATTCGTTGCAGCTGGAGCGTTCCATATGTCTAAACCGTCGGATTTAATTCCGGAATTGCAAGGGAGATTTCCGATTCGAGTAGAATTAACAAAATTATCGACAGACGATTTTGTTAAAATACTAATCGAGCCTGACAATGCGTTAATTAAACAATATATGGCATTATTAGCGACTGAAGGTATAGAAATTGAATTTTCAGACGAAGCTATTCGTAAGATTGCTGAGATTGCTTATCAAGTTAATCAGGATACAGATAATATTGGAGCAAGAAGACTTCATACGATTATGGAGAAGCTCCTTGAAGATTTATCGTTTGAAGCATCTGAAATTACGTTAGAGAAAATAACGATAACACCTCAATACGTTGAGGAGAAATTAGCAACAATTGCTAAAAATAAAGATGTGAGCCAGTTTATTTTGTAATAGTGTCATCAGGTGACTCGCCCTAGTTTCCAAGTGATGAAAAAATATGTGAGTAACATGTAGGAGGAACTTTTGAAATGGAATTATTAGCAAAAACGAGAAAATTAAATGCGTTATTACAGAGCGCAGCAGGGAAGCCTGTAAACTTTAGAGAAATGTCTGACACAATGTGTGAAGTAATCGAAGCAAACGTATTCGTAGTTAGCCGTCGTGGTAAATTACTAGGTTATGCAATTCACCAACAAATCGAAAACGAACGCATGAAGCAAATGCTTGCAGAACGTCAATTCCCAGAAGAATATACACAAAGCTTATTCAACATTACAGAAACATCTTCAAACTTAGATGTGAACAGTGCTTACACAGCATTCCCAGTAGAAAACAGAGAATTATTTGGTCAAGGTTTAACTACAATCGTACCAATCGTTGGTGGTGGTGAGCGTCTAGGTACATTAGTATTAGCTCGTCTTGGTCAAGAGTTCTTAGATGATGATTTAATCCTTGCTGAGTACAGCTCAACTGTTGTAGGTATGGAAATCTTACGTGAAAAAGCAGAAGAAATCGAAGAGGAAGCACGTAGTAAAGCTGTTGTTCAAATGGCGATCAGCTCATTATCTTACAGTGAGTTAGAAGCAATTGAGCACATCTTCGAAGAATTAAATGGAACAGAAGGTTTACTTGTTGCAAGTAAAATTGCTGATCGCGTAGGAATTACTCGTTCTGTAATCGTAAATGCACTACGTAAATTAGAAAGTGCTGGTGTTATTGAGTCTCGTTCTTTAGGTATGAAAGGAACATACATTAAAGTGCTAAACGACAAGTTTCTACAGGAACTTGCTAAATTAAAAACAAACTAATTTATAAAAAACTCTCCTCGATTGAGGAGAGTTTTTTATGTGCAATGGATAGATGGTGCTTGTGAAAAGTGTCATAAGCGTGTTTTCTGGGAAAACTATTAATTGTATTTATTTTTTTGGCTTAAAAGAAATGAAGGTTGGTAATACTAGAATTCGAGTATGAACAAAGAAAGTTTTACATTGTTCGCATTTTCGACTTGATTGTAATATTTCAGTATGATATAGTAAGCAGTGGTGTCAGTACAAAGTACACACGTTTACTGATTTAAGTGTTGGTGCTACGTTTGTAGTTTCGCTTAGAGATGAAGTAAACGGAGGATATCAAAAACCATTTAGGAGGAACTATATTATGTCAGTAATTTCTATGAAGCAATTGCTTGAAGCTGGTGTTCATTTCGGACATCAAACTCGTCGTTGGAACCCAAAAATGAAGCGTTACATTTTCACAGAGCGTAACGGTATCTACATCATCGACTTACAAAAAACTGTGAAAAAAGTTGAGGAAGCTTACAGAACGATGCGCGACATCGCTGCTGAAGGCGGAGACATCTTATTCGTAGGTACTAAAAAACAAGCACAAGAAGCTATTAAAGAAGAAGCAACTCGTGCTGGTATGTACTTCGTTAACCAACGTTGGTTAGGCGGAACTTTAACAAACTTCCAAACAATCCAAAAGCGTATCAAGCGTCTTAAAGACATCGAAAGAATGCAAGAAGATGGTACTTTCGAAGTACTTCCTAAGAAAGAAGTTGTTCAACTTAAAAAAGAGTTAGAGCGTCTTGAGAAATTCTTAGGCGGTATTAAAGATATGAAAGGTCTTCCAAGTGCATTATTCGTAGTAGACCCTCGTAAAGAGCGTATTGCAGTTGCTGAAGCACGCAAATTACACATTCCAATCATCGGTATCGTTGATACAAACTGTGATCCAGACGAAATCGATCACGTTATCCCAGCAAACGATGATGCAATTCGTGCTGTAAAACTTCTTACATCTAAAATGGCAGACGCGATCCTTGAAGCAAAACAAGGTGAAGAAACTGTTACTGCGTAACAAAGTTGGAAAGGTGATAAGGGGTTCGGCCTTTTATCACCTTTTTTAAGGTATAAACACCTTTATAAAAGGTATAAATACATATTTTAGGAGGATGAAAAGTATGGCAATCACTGCTCAAATGGTAAAAGAATTACGTGAAAAAACTGGCGCAGGTATGATGGACTGCAAAAAAGCTTTAACAGAAACTAACGGCGACATGGAGAAGGCAATTGACTTCTTACGTGAAAAAGGTATTGCGAAAGCTGCTAAAAAAGCTGACCGCATTGCTGCTGAAGGTTTAACTTTCATCGAAACAAACGGTAACGACGCTTTAATCTTAGAATTAAACTCTGAAACTGATTTCGTTGCGAAAAACGAAGGTTTCCAAACACTAATTAAAGAATTAGCTGCTCACTTATTAACTAACAAACCAGCTAACGTTGAAGAAGCTATGGCTCAAACAATGGAAAACGGTAAAAAAGTTGAAGAGCACATCAACGAAGCAATCGCTAAAATTGGTGAAAAACTTACACTTCGTCGTTTCGAAATCGTATCAAAAACTGATGCAGATGCATTCGGCGCTTACCTACACATGGGTGGACGCATTGGTGTATTAACAGTTCTTGAAGGTTCTACTGATGAAGCTGCTGCTAAAGATGTTGCAATGCACATCGCTGCAGTTAACCCTAAATACATCGACCGCGATGCTGTAACAGCTGAAGAAGTTGAGCATGAGCGTCAAGTATTAACACAACAAGCATTAAACGAAGGCAAGCCTGAGAAAATCGTTGCAAAAATGGTTGAAGGCCGTTTAGGCAAATTCTTCGAAGAGATTTGCTTACTTGACCAAGCATTCGTTAAAAACCCTGATATGAAAGTTCGTCAGTTCGTTGAGTCTAAAGGCGGAACATTAAAAGGATTCGTTCGCTACGCTGTTGGTGAAGGTATCGAAAAACGCGAAGACAACTTTGCTGAAGAAGTAATGAACCAAGTAAAAGGTAGCAACTAATACAGATTAGGGAACACATTGTGTTCCCTTTTTTAAAATAAAGATGTAAGCAATTGGAGGTTCATTATGAGTAAACCGAAATATAATCGTGTCGTTTTAAAGCTAAGTGGAGAAGCTTTAGCTGGAGAGCAAGGATTTGGAATTAACCCAACTGTTATTAAGTCAGTTGCGGAACAAGTAAAAGAAATTGCAGAACTTGATGTAGAGGTTGCTGTTGTTGTTGGTGGCGGTAACATTTGGCGTGGGAAAATTGGAAGTGAAATGGGCATGGATCGTGCAGGGGCAGATTACATGGGCATGTTAGCGACAGTTATGAATTCATTAGCTCTTCAAGATAGCTTGGAGAATATCGGAATTCAAACTCGTGTACAAACTTCAATTGAGATGCGTCAAGTTGCAGAACCTTACATTCGTCGTAAAGCAGTTCGTCACTTAGAGAAAAAACGTGTTGTTATCTTTGCAGCAGGTACAGGTAACCCATACTTCTCTACAGATACAACAGCAGCATTACGTGCGGCAGAAATTGAAGCAGATGTAATTTTAATGGCGAAAAACAATGTAGATGGTGTATATAATGCGGATCCATCTATTGATCCAACAGCTACGAAATATGAAACGCTTACTTACTTAGACGTATTAAAAGAAGGTTTAGGTGTAATGGATTCTACAGCTTCTTCTCTATGTATGGATAATGATATTCCATTAATTGTATTCTCAGTTATGGAAAAAGGTAATATTAAACGTGCCGTTTTAGGCGAAAATATCGGAACAGTGGTAAGGGGGAAATAAATATGGGACAACAAGTATTGAAGTCTTCAAATGAAAAAATGGAAAAAGCAGTTGCTGCTTATTCTCGTGAATTAGCAACAGTTCGTGCTGGCCGTGCAAACGCGTCTGTATTAGATAAGGTACAAGTTGATTACTATGGTGCACCAACACCAGTTGTGCAATTAGCGAACATTACAGTTCCAGAAGCGCGTTTACTAGTAATTCAACCTTATGATAAAACTTCTATCGGTGATATTGAAAAAGCAATTTTAAAAGCAGATTTAGGCTTAAATCCTTCTAATGATGGAACTGTAATTCGTATTGCATTCCCTGCATTAACAGAAGAACGTCGTCGTGATCTTGTAAAAGTTGTGAAAAAATATGCTGAAGAAGCTAAAGTTGCTGTTCGTAACGTACGTCGTGACGGAAATGATGATCTTAAGAAGCTTGAAAAAGCTGGCGAGATTACAGAAGATGATTTAAGAGGATATACTGAAGATATCCAAAAAGAAACAGATAAATATATTGCAAAAGTTGACGAAATCGCAAAAAACAAAGAAAAAGAAATCATGGAAGTGTAATAGCGATAACTTCGCAATTATGACCCTCTTCTTAAGGGGGTCTTTTTACACTTTTAGGCATACGTCTGCTTGCTGGAGGGTATGAATGATGTTTAAAAACTTTCCTTTTTTTAAAGGTAAAAAGGACACATCGTTTGATCATCTCGTTGAAGAAGTGAAAAAAGGATATATCCCAGAACATATTGCCATCATTATGGATGGGAATGGAAGATGGGCAAAGAGGAGAGCAATGCCTCGTATTGCGGGACATCATGAAGGTATGCAAGTTGTAAAGAAAATTACAAAATTTGCAAGTAAACTTAATGTGAAAGTGTTAACTCTTTATGCTTTTTCAACTGAGAACTGGAAAAGACCGAAAAAGGAAGTTGATTATTTAATGAAGCTTCCAGAAGAATTTCTAGGTACATTTTTACCAGAATTGATTGAAGAAAACGTACAAGTCCGAGTAATAGGGCAAAAAGATCGTCTTCCTACGCATACACGCAGAGCGATGGAGAAAGCCATGGAAGATACGAAAGAGAATACGGGATTAATTCTTAATTTCGCGTTAAACTATGGAAGTCGAGATGAAATCGTTTCTGCTGTGCAACATATGATGAAAGATAATGAGGAAGGAAAAATTCGTTCTGAAGAGGTAAGTGAAGAAATGCTTTCCTCCTACTTAATGACGAGTTCTTTACCTGATCCAGAGTTGTTAATCCGAACAAGCGGAGAGCTACGTATTAGTAATTTCATGTTATGGCAAATTGCATATTCGGAGTTTTGGTTTACAGACGTGTATTGGCCAGACTTCAAAGAAGAACATTTGCTAAATGCGATTACTGACTTTCAACATAGAGGGCGCAGATTCGGAGGCGTGTAGAAAGAGAGGGTTTGGTAGTGAAACAGAGAATTATTACTGGAGTGGTTGCTGCCGCGCTATTCATTCCCATCGTAATATACGGTGGCGTGCCTTTTACGGTTTTAGTGTATGCACTTGCTTCTATAGGTTTATATGAATTAATTCGTATGAATAAGCTTACGCTTATTTCAGTACCGACAGTTTTAGCTGCAGTATTATTGTGGATTCTTTTAATTCCAAGTAGTGCATCAGAACTGTTTACATGGATTGGATTAGGTAAATTGGAAATCACATTTGTGATTGTTTTATTACTTTTATCATATACAGTCCTTTCTAAGAATACATTTACTTTTGATAATGCTTCATTTTTACTGATGGCAACGACATATGTGGCAATGGGATTCTTATATTTAAATGAAACGAGAATATTAGGAATTAAATATGTATTTTGCGCATTATTTGTTATATGGGCTACTGATTCAGGCGCATATTTCGTAGGAAAAGCATTGGGCAAGAGAAAATTGTGGCCAGAAATCAGTCCAAATAAAACGATTGAAGGTTCATTAGGGGGCATCGTTTGTGGAATTATTGTGGCACTTGTTTACAACGTGTTCTTCCCAGTCGAATCGAATGTAGTAATTTTAATTGTGCTGACAATTATTATTTCTATTTTTGGACAAATTGGTGATTTAGTACAATCTGCTTTTAAACGTCATTATGGCGTAAAGGATTCAGGTACAATTTTACCTGGGCATGGTGGTATATTAGACCGAACAGATAGTTGGTTATTCGTTTTACCAATTCTCTACTTCTTATTACAATATAATTAATAAATGAACGAGGGGTTGGAGTCATGAAAAACATTAGTTTATTAGGTGCAAGCGGATCAATTGGTACACAAACTTTAGATGTATTACGCTCGCACCCAGACCAATTCCGTCTCGTTGCTTTTTCTGTAGGGAAAAATATTGACTACGCAGTAAAGGTAATTCAAGAATTTTCTCCGCAAATCGTCTCTGTGCAAAGAGAAGAAGATGTTTTAAAATTACAATCTGTTTCTGGTAATACAAAAATTGTATATGGTAGTGAAGGACTTTTAGAAGTAGCACTACATCCAGATGCGGAGATTGTAGTAAATGCTGTTGTAGGTAGCGTAGGGTTGTTACCAACACTTCGTGCAATTGAGGCGAAAAAAACAATTGGAATTGCAAATAAAGAAACGTTAGTAACTGCAGGACATCTTGTAATGGAAGCAGCACGAAAACATAATGTTTCGTTACTTCCAGTTGATAGTGAACATTCGGCTATTTTTCAATGCTTGAATGGTGAAAATGAAAAAAGAATTTCTCGTCTTATTATAACGGCTTCTGGTGGAAGTTTCCGCGATAAAACGAGGGATGAATTGCATCATGTGACCGTAGAAGATGCGCTTCGACATCCAAACTGGTCAATGGGTTCGAAAATTACAATTGATTCTGCTACAATGATGAATAAGGGACTAGAAGTAATTGAAGCACATTGGCTTTTTGGTATCCCTTATGAGCAAATCGATGTTGTTTTACATAAAGAAAGTATTATCCATTCTATGGTTGAATTTGAAGATCGTAGTGTAATGGCGCAGCTTGGTTCACCTGATATGCGAGTACCAATTCAATACGCACTTACATATCCGGATAGATTGCCTCTTTCAGACACAAAACAGTTAAACTTATGGGAAATAGGGACGTTGCATTTTGAGAAAATGGACCAAGAACGATTCCGTTGTTTACGTTTTGCGTATGAAGCTGGAAAAGCAGGTGGAAGTATGCCAGCTGTAATGAACGCAGCGAATGAAGTAGCTGTTGAAGCCTTTTTACAAAAGAGAATTGATTTCTTAACAGTGGAAGACCTCATTGAAAAAGCAATGAACCATCACAATGTCATTGCACGACCGAGCTTAGAGGAAATTTTGGAAATTGATGCGGCCACAAGACGGTTTGTGATGGAACAAATTTAGCAAAGGTGGTTATGGAATTGAATACAGCGATTGCCTTTATATTAATTTTCGGTGCACTCGTATTTTTCCATGAGCTAGGGCATCTATATTTCGCAAAAAGAGCAGGTATTTTATGCCGCGAGTTTGCGATTGGTTTTGGTCCGAAAATATTCTCATTTGAAAAGAATGAAACGGTGTATACGATTCGATTACTGCCCCTTGGTGGCTATGTAAGAATGGCTGGCGAGGATGCGGACACAGTTGAGTTAAAGCCTGGGAAAAAGGTTGGCCTTGTATTAAATGAAAAAGACGAAGTTGTGAAATTAGTTTTTGATGGATATGAAAAGTATCCAAATGTTCGTGTTATTGAAGTCGAACAAGCTGATTTGGAGCATAATTTAACAATTTCGGGCTATGAAGAGTACGAGGAAGAGCTTCAAACATTCCGAGTGAATGAAAAGGCTCGTATTATTACTGCGGGGGAAGAAATTCAAATTGCCCCGTATAATAGACAATTTGGCTCGAAAAAACTAGGGCAACGCGCTTTAACAATCTTTGCGGGTCCTGCAATGAACTTCATTTTAGCATTTGTTATTTTTGTGATTCTTGGATTTGTACAAGGGGTTCCTGTTGACAAACCAATGGTCGGAAAAGTGATGGATAACAGTGCAGCACAGCAAGCTGGATTGAAAGAGAATGATACAATTCAAGCTATTGATGGGAAAAACACAAGTACATGGAAAGATGTTGTTACTATTGTACGTGAAAACCCAAATAAAGAAATTACGTTACAAGTAAAGCGTGATAATGAACAGTTTAATGTGAAAGTAACGCCAACACTCGATAAAGAAGGTAAAGAAGAAGTTGGTAGAATTGGTGTCTACTCTCCTGTAGAGAAAACAGTGATGGGTTCTATTAAATCAGGTTTTGAACAAACGTACCAATGGACGAAACTAATTTTTGAGTCTCTTGTGAAATTAGTAACTGGTCAATTTTCTATTAATGAGTTGTCAGGTCCAGTAGGAATTTATAATCTAACAGATCAAGTTGTAGATTATGGGTTTACTCGTGTACTAAGTTTAGCTGCAGTTCTAAGCATTAATCTTGGTTTATTTAATTTATTACCAGTTCCTGCTTTAGATGGTGGCCGTTTATTCTTCTTCTTAATTGAAGCGTTACGAGGGAAACCAATTGATCGCCAAAAAGAAGGAATGGTTCACTTTATTGGTTTTGCATTATTAATGTTACTTATGTTAGTTGTAACTTGGAATGACATTCGTAAGTTTTTCTTGTAAAATAAAGTGAAACTTATAATGAAATAGAGCTCGTAGAATAAAATCCCTCACCTAACTCGAGGTGAGGGGTTTTACTGCGTGTAAGAGTAAAATGAAGAGGTGCAAATAAATGAAACAAAGTATGGTATTCAGTCCTACATTACGTGAAGTTCCAGCTGATGCTGAAATTAAGAGTCATCAGCTATTACTTCGTGCAGGTTTTATGCGTCAAAATGCTTCTGGTATTTATAGCTTTCTACCATTTGGATTAAAAGTATTACACAAAGTAGAACGTATCGTTCGAGAAGAAATGGAGCGCGCAGGAGCTGTAGAATTATTAATGCCAGCTATGCAAGCTGCAGAATTATGGCAAGAATCAGGTCGTTGGTATTCTTACGGATCTGAATTAATGCGTATGAAAGATCGTAACGCTCGTGAATTCGCATTAGGAGCGACACATGAGGAAGTAATTACGGATCTTGTGCGTGATGAAGTGAAATCATATAAAAAATTACCGTTAACATTATACCAAATTCAAACAAAATTCCGTGATGAGCAAAGACCTCGTTTCGGCTTATTACGTGGAAGAGAGTTTCTAATGAAAGATGCATACTCTTTCCATGCTACACAAGAGAGCTTAGATGAAGTATACGATCGCTTATATAAAGCATACTCTAACATTTTTACTCGCTGTGGCTTGAATTTCCGTGCAGTTATTGCTGATTCTGGAGCAATGGGCGGAAAAGATACACATGAATTTATGGTATTATCTGATGTTGGTGAAGATACAATTGCATACTCTGACACATCTGATTATGCAGCAAACATCGAAATGGCTCCTGTTGTAGCTACGTATACGAAGAGTGACGAAGCAGAAAAAGCACTTGAAAAAGTAGCAACACCAGACCAAAAAGCAATTGAAGAAGTATCTGCATTCTTAAACATTGCAGCTGACAAGTGCATTAAGTCTATGGTGTTTAAAGTAGATGAGAAATTAGTAGTTGTACTTGTTCGTGGTGATCACGAAGTAAACGATGTGAAAGTGAAAAATGTATATGGCGCTTCAGTTGTTGAGCTTGCTTCTCATGAAGAAGTAAAAGCATTATTAAATTGTGAAGTTGGTTCATTAGGACCGATTAATGTAACAGGTGATATCGAAATTATTGCTGATCACGCTGTAGCATCAATTGTTAACGGATGTTCAGGAGCGAATGAAGAAGGGTTCCATTATGTAAATGTAAATCCAGAACGTGACTTTAAAGTAAGTCAATATACAGATTTACGCTTTATTCAAGAAGGAGACCAATCTCCAGATGGAAACGGAACAATTCTTTTCGCACGCGGAATTGAAGTTGGTCATGTATTCAAATTAGGAACTCGTTATAGTGAAGCAATGAACGCAACATTCCTAGATGAAAATGGAAAAACACAACCACTTATTATGGGTTGTTACGGTATCGGTGTATCTCGTACAGTAGCAGCAATTGCAGAGCAATTTAACGATGAGAACGGCTTAGTTTGGCCAAAAGCGGTAGCACCGTTCCATGTGCATGTAATTCCAGTAAATATGAAATCTGATGCACAACGTGAAATGGGTGAAAATATCTACAACTCATTACAAGAACAAGGCTATGAAGTGTTATTAGACGATCGTGCAGAACGTGCAGGTGTTAAATTTGCAGATGCAGATTTATTCGGTCTTCCAGTTCGTGTTACAGTTGGTAAAAAAGCAGACGAAGGTATTGTAGAAGTGAAAGTACGTGCTACAGGTGAGTCTGAAGAAGTAAAAGTAGAAGAACTTCAAACATATATTGCAAATATTTTAAAATAAGAAGAGGTACCTCGTAATGGGGTACCTTCTCTTTCTTTGTAAACGTATTTTGTAAAAGAAGAGGTGAGAAATCTTTCTTTGTGGTACGTTTCAATTTATAATAGCAAATGGAAGGAGAGTGCTTATGTCTTTAACAAATGAACAACAAGAGCGATTTCAAATTTTGCTCCAGCAGTTGCAAATACCAGACGACCTTATAAATCAATATTTACAAGGCGGTGGTATTGAAAGGCTCGTTATTGATAAAGCGAATAAAAGTTGGCATTTTGATTTACAAGTGCCACGTATTTTGCCTACAGAATTATATGAATTGCTAGAAACAAAGCTTAAGCAATCATTTTCTCATATTGCAAGAACAACATTTGCATTAGAAACAGAGAATAAACAATTTACAGAAGAAGAAGTGAGGGCGTATTGGCCGCTTTGTACGGAACGAATTACATTTTCACCTATGTTCGCATACTTAAAGAAGCAGCTTCCACAGGTGAATGGAGTGAAGTTGTTAATAAATGTAAATAACGAGCTGGAGTCTACGGCTTTAAAGAAAAACGTTGCGAAACCAGTAGGGGATCAATACGAAATTTTTGGATTCCCGCGTTTTCAGTTAGACACACATATACAGCAAAATACAGAAGAAATGCAAAAGTTTCGTGAACAAACGCAGCAAGAAGACCGTGAGCGTGTTATACAAGCTATGGAAGAAATGGCGAAGAAGCAAGCTGAAGAAAGCAGCGTTGTGTATGAAGGACCGATTACACTCGGGTATCTTATTAAGCCAGATGAAGAGATTACACCGATGCGAGAAATTCAAGATGAAGAAAGAAGAAAAACGGTTCAAGGATATGTCTTCCATGTAGAAACAAAAGAGCTTCGTAGTGGGCGTACGTTATTAACTTTAAAAATAACGGATTATACGGATTCTATTATGATCAAAATGTTCTCGCGTGACAAAGAAGATATTCCAATGCTGCAATCCTTGAAAAAAGGAATGTGGGTGAAAGCGCGTGGTTCTGTTCAAAACGATACATTCGTTCGAGATTTAGTAATGATTGCAAATGATATTAATGAAATAACAGGACCGTCTCGTAAAGATAAAGCACCAGAAGGCGAAAAACGAGTAGAGCTGCATCTCCATACTCCGATGAGTCAAATGGACGCTGTCACTCCAGTTTCTAAGCTTGTTGCTCAAGCTGGTAAATGGGGACATGAGGCCATTGCGGTTACAGATCATGCCGTGGCTCAGTCCTTCCCAGAGGCGTATTCTGCAGGGAAGAAGGCTGGTGTTAAAGTTATATATGGTGTAGAAGCAAATCTAGTTAATGATGGTGTACCGATAGCGTATAACGAAGCGCATCGTTTACTTGCAGAGGAAACGTATGTTGTTTTCGACGTTGAGACGACAGGTTTATCAGCTGTATACGATACAGTCATTGAGTTGGCTGCCGTAAAAGTAAAGGGTGGCGAAATTATTGATCGCTTTGAATCTTTCGCAAATCCACATCAACCATTATCAGCGACGATTATTGAATTGACAGGTATTACGGATGATATGTTAACTGATGCACCTGAAGTGGACGAAGTGTTTAAAAAGTTTGAGGAATGGATGGGCGACCATACACTTGTTGCCCATAACGCGAGCTTTGATATGGGCTTTATTAACGTAGGTTTTAAAAAGGCTGGACTAGAAAAAACGAATAATCCAGTTATTGATACGTTAGAACTTGCACGATTTTTATTCCCAGAAATGAAAAATCATCGATTAAATACGATGTGTAAAAAACTTGATATTGAATTAACACAACATCACCGTGCGATTTATGATACAGAAGCGACGGGATATTTACTTGTGAAAATGTTGAAAGACGTAATTGAAAAGGGATTTGAATATCACGATCAATTAAATGATAGCATGGGACAAGGGGATGCGTATAAGCGTGGCCGTCCAAGTCATATGACGTTACTTGCCACATCAGATGTTGGATTGAAAAATTTATATAAACTTGTTTCATATTCTCACCTTAATTACTTTTACCGTGTACCACGTGTGCCGAGATCACTATTAAAAAAATATCGTGAAGGGATTTTAGTAGGAACGGCTTGTGATAAAGGTGAAGTGTTCGAGGCAATGATGCAAAAGGCACCTGAAGAGGTAGAAGAAATTGCCCAGTTCTATGATTACATTGAAGTAATGCCTCCAGAGGTGTTGCGTCATTTAGTAGAACGTGAGCTTGTTCGAGACGAAGGTCAATTAAAAACAATTATTTCTAACTTAGTAAAACTAGGTGAGACGTTAGATAAACCAGTTGTTGCAACAGGAAACGTGCATTATTTAGACCCTGAGGATGCGATGTATCGTAAAATTTTAGTCAGTTCGCAGGGCGGAGCCAATCCGTTAAATCGACATTCATTACCGCCAGTACATTTCCGTACAACTGATGAGATGTTAGAATGTTTTTCATTCTTAGGTGAAGACAAAGCGAAAGAAGTTGTTGTAACAAATACACAAAAGATTGCGTCATTAATTGGTGATGTGCATCCAGTAAAAGACGATCTATACACACCGAAAATTGAAGGTGCTGATGATGAAACGCGTGATATGAGTTATAAAATGGCGCGTAGCATTTATGGTGAAGAGCTACCGGAAATTGTAGAAGCACGTTTAGAAAAAGAATTAAAAAGTATTATTGGGCATGGATTCGCCGTAATTTATTTAATTTCACATAAGCTTGTGAAAAAATCGTTAGTAGACGGATATCTAGTAGGTTCGCGTGGATCGGTAGGGTCATCATTTGTTGCAACGATGATGGAAATTACAGAAGTAAACCCATTACCACCACACTATGTATGTCCGAAGTGTAAGCAATCAGAATTCTTTAATGATGGTTCTGTAGGTTCTGGTTTTGACTTACCAGATAAAGAATGTCCTGCTTGTAATATTCCATATGTAAAAGATGGACATGACATTCCTTTCGAAACGTTCCTTGGATTTAAAGGAGATAAGGTGCCCGATATCGATTTGAACTTCTCCGGGGAATACCAACCACGTGCCCATAACTATACGAAAGTACTGTTCGGTGAAGACTATGTATATCGTGCAGGAACGATTGGTACAGTTGCGGAAAAAACTGCTTACGGATATGTAAAAGGTTATGCAAATGATCATAACTTAACGATTCGAAATGCAGAGATTGATCGCTTAGTAGCAGGGTGTACCGGTGTAAAACGTACAACAGGACAGCATCCAGGCGGTATTATCGTTGTGCCAGATTACATGGATATCTTTGATTTCTCACCAATACAGTACCCAGCTGATTCAATTGGTGCTGAATGGAGAACAACGCATTTTGATTTCCACTCGATTCATGATAATTTATTAAAACTTGATATACTAGGACACGATGATCCGACCGTTATTCGTATGTTACAAGATTTAAGTGGTATTGATCCGAAAACAATCCCAACGGATGATCCAGAAGTAATGAAAATTTTCTCTGGTCCAGAATCGTTAGGGGTAACGGAAGAGCAAATTAACTGTAAAACAGGTACACTTGGTATACCAGAGTTTGGTACAAAATTCGTAAGACAGATGTTAGAAGAGACAAAACCGACGACATTCTCAGAGTTAGTCCAAATTTCTGGACTATCACATGGTACTGACGTATGGCTTGGTAATGCAAACGAGTTAATTTATAACGGTACATGTACGCTGAGCGAAGTTATCGGTTGTCGTGATGACATCATGGTATATTTAATCTATCAAGGTCTAGATCCATCATTAGCCTTCAAAATCATGGAGTCGGTTCGTAAAGGTAAAGGTGTACCGGAAGAATGGGAAGAAGACATGAAAAATAATAATGTACCAGGTTGGTATATTGATTCATGTAAGAAGATTAAATACATGTTCCCTAAAGCCCATGCGGCTGCTTACGTACTTATGGCTGTACGTATCGCATACTTTAAAGTACATTTTGCACTGTTATTCTATGCCGCATATTTTACAGTTCGTGCAGATGATTTTGATGTAGAGGCAATGGCGAAAGGTTCAGCATCTATACGTGCAAGAATTGATGAAATTGCTCAAAAGGGACTCGATGCTGCGCCGAAAGAGAAGAGTTTATTAACAGTACTAGAAATGACACTTGAAATGTGTGAGCGTGGATACTCATTCCAAAAGGTGGATTTATACCGTTCACATGCAACAGAATTTATTATTGATGGAGACACATTAATTCCTCCATTTAATGCGGTACCTGGTCTTGGTACAAACGCAGCTTTAAGTATTGTGGAAGCACGTAAAAATGGAGACTTCTTATCAAAAGAGGACTTGCAGCAGCGTAGTAAGGTTTCGAAAACAATTATTGAGTATTTAGATAGTCAAGGTTGTTTAGGAGATTTACCGGATCAAAACCAGTTATCACTGTTCTAGTAGGTAGGAAAAGTCTTTGCAAATCAACATTTCCTATGATATACTATTAACCGAGATAACCATGTCATGTATATTGTGTAAAGAAAAGAGTGGGGAAACCCACTCTTTCGTGTTACTATCTATGTTTTCTCTACGTAGATAGGTAAAAGATTTCTGTCGTATATACATATTTTGTTACAAGTTTTACTTCTTAAATTTGGTAATACTAAGACAGATAATCCCTGCTGAACAGCAGGGGCTTTTGTTAGCTAACGAGAAAGAATAAGATAGACCGTTTTTAAAGTGGCGGGGTCTTCTTCTTTTAAATGGTACATGACGGCAGGAAGGAGGCTGTTTATGGATAAGAAAGTCACAGAAGTTGTAGAAGCATTTGCGCAGCCGATCGTTGAAGAGTTAAATCTTGAACTTGTAGATGTAGAGTATGTGAAAGAAGGACAAGACTGGTTCTTACGCGTATTCATCGATTCTGAAAAGGGAGTCGACATTGAAGAATGCGGTGCGGTAAGTGAACGTTTAAGCGAAGCTTTAGATAAAGAGGATCCAATTCCTCATCTTTACTTTTTGGATGTATCATCTCCTGGAGCGGAACGCCCATTAAAGAAAGAAAAAGACTTCCAGCAAGCGGTAGGAAAACAAGTGGCAATTAAAACATATGAGCCGATTGATGGTGAAAAGATGTTTGAAGGAAAACTGCTTTCTTACGATGGTACAACAATAACATTATTATTAACAATTAAAACACGTAAAAAAGAAATCCAAATTTCGATGGATAAAGTCGCAAATGCGCGACTTGCTGTTACGTTTTAGTTAGAAGGGGGATCTTCATGAGCACTGAGTTATTAGATGCTTTGCTCGTATTAGAATCTGAAAAAGGCATTAGCAAAGACATTATTATTGATGCGATTGAAGCAGCTTTAATCTCTGCTTATAAGCGCAATTTTAATCAAGCACAAAACGTTCGTGTGAGCTTTAACCCAGAAGTGGGAACAATTCAAGTTTTAGCACGTAAAGACGTAGTAGACAATGTGTTTGATCCACGTCTTGAAATTTCTGTAGAGGAAGCAAGACAAATTAATCCAAACTACCAAGATGGTGACGTACTAGAAATTGAAGTAACACCAAAAGACTTTGGTCGTATTGCAGCACAAACTGCAAAACAAGTTGTCACACAACGAGTGCGTGAAGCAGAGCGCGGTGTTATTTACTCTGAGTTTAGTGACCGTGAAGAAGATATTATGGTAGGTATTGTACAACGTCAAGATGCTCGTTTCATCTATGTAAGCTTAGGAAAAGTAGAAGCTTTATTACCTGTAAGTGAGCAAATGCCTAATGAGCAATACAAACCACATGATCGTATTCGCGTATTCATTACGAAAGTAGAAAAAACGACAAAAGGACCACAAATTTACGTATCACGTACACATCCTGGTCTTTTAAAACGTTTATTCGAAATGGAAGTTCCTGAAATCTATGATGGAACTGTAGAAATTCGTTCTGTAGCACGTGAAGCTGGCGATCGCTCTAAGATCTCTGTATATGCAGAGAACACTGATGTTGATCCAGTTGGTTCTTGTGTAGGACCAAAAGGGCAACGTGTACAACGCATTGTAGACGAATTAAAAGGTGAAAAAATTGACATCGTCCGCTGGTCAAATGATCCAGTTGAATATGTTGCAAATGCATTAAGCCCATCACAAGTTGTTAAAGTACTTGTAGATGAAGAAGAAAAAGCGACAACAGTAGTTGTTCCAGACCACCAGTTATCATTAGCTATCGGTAAGCGTGGACAAAATGCACGTCTTGCAGCTAAATTAACAGGCTGGAAAATTGATATTAAGAGTGAGTCTGATGCGAAACAACTTGGTATTGTAACAGAAGAAGATAGCGTAATCGCATTTGGATTCGATTCAGTGGAAGACGAAATCGAATAGAGGTGATGAGTATGAGCAATCGAAAAGTTCCGTTACGAAAATGTGTTGCAACGCAAGAAATGAAATCAAAACGAGAGCTCGTTCGCATTGTTCGTTCCAAAGAGGGAGAAGTGTCCATTGATTTAACTGGGAAAAAATCAGGACGAGGTGCTTACTTGTCGAAGGACAAGGAGAGCATTCTTCAAGCTCAAAAGAAAAATGTTTTGGAACATCATCTAAAAGCGAAAATCGACGGTTCTTTATATGAAGAGCTTCTTGAGCTTGTTGAGAAGGAGTCGAAATAAGTGTCCGATTGGAAATCGTTTTTAGGACTAGCAAACCGGGCTCGGAAAATTATTTCGGGTGAAGAACTCGTTTTAAAAGAAGTACGAAGTGGCAAAGCAAAACTTGTATTGCTATCTGAAGATGCGTCAGTAAATACTACAAAACGCATCACAGATAAAACTACGTACTACAACGTACCAATGAGAAAGGTCGAAAATCGACAACAATTAGGGCATGCGATTGGGAGAGATGAGCGAGTCGTTGTAGCTGTGTTAGATGTAGGCTTTGCGAAAAAGCTGCGTAGCATGCTCGATACAAATTACCGGGGGTGAAGGTATGAGTAAAATTCGAGTGCATGAATATGCAAAAAAACATAATATCTCAAGTAAAGATCTTATGACAAAACTAAAAGAAATGAATATCGAGGTTTCGAATCATATGACAATGTTAGACGATGAAGTAGTAAATAAATTAGATAATGAATATCAAACTGAAAAACCTTCTGTTGCAGATGAGTTTGAAGTAGAAGAAAAAGTTGTTCGCAGTAAAAAGAACAGCAATAAGAAAAAGAAAAAAGGCAAAGGAAACGAAGACAAACGTCAAGACAACTTTGCTGGTAGACAACAAACTCAAATTGTAGAAACACCAGATAAAATTACTTTCTCTGGAAGCCTTACAGTAGGAGATCTTGCTAAAAAATTAAGCAAAGAGCCATCTGAAATTATTAAGAAGCTCTTCATGCTTGGAATTATGGCAACAATTAACCAAGACTTGGATAAAGATACAATTGAGTTAATTGCTAACGACTACGGTATTGAAGTAGAAGAAGAAGTAATTGTAAGCGAGACTGAGTTTGAAACATTCATTGATGAGCAAGATGATGAAGAGAACTTAAAAGAACGTCCAGCTGTAGTTACAATCATGGGACACGTTGACCATGGTAAAACAACATTACTGGATTCTATTCGCAACTCAAAAGTAACTGCAGGCGAAGCGGGTGGAATTACTCAGCATATCGGTGCATATCAAGTTGAAGTAAACGATAAGAAGATTACATTCTTAGATACACCTGGTCACGCAGCATTTACAACGATGCGTGCTCGTGGGGCACAAGTAACGGATATTACAATCCTTGTTGTTGCAGCGGATGACGGTGTTATGCCACAAACGGTTGAAGCAATTAACCATGCGAAGGCAGCAGGAGTACCAATTATTGTTGCTGTGAATAAAATGGATAAACCAGCTGCAAACCCTGATCGCGTAATGCAAGAACTAACTGAATATGAATTAGTTCCAGAAGCTTGGGGCGGAGATACTATTTTCGTACCAATTTCTGCAATTCAAGGCGAAGGCATTGACAACTTACTAGAAATGATCCTTCTTGTAAGTGAAGTAGAAGAATATAAAGCAAATCCAAACCGCTATGCAACTGGTACAGTAATCGAAGCACAGCTTGATAAAGGTAAAGGAACTATCGCGACATTACTTGTTCAAAATGGTACGCTTCGAGTTGGAGATCCAATCGTTGTTGGAACTTCATTCGGACGTGTTCGTGCAATGGTAAGTGATATTGGTCGTCGTGTAAAAGTTGCTGGTCCATCAACTCCTGTTGAAATTACTGGTTTAAACGAAGTACCACAGGCTGGAGATCGTTTCATGGCATTTGCTGATGAGAAGAAAGCTCGTCAAATTGGTGAATCACGTGCACAAGAAGCGTTAGTTGCACAACGTGGTGAGAAATCTAAATTAAGCCTTGAAGATTTATTCCAACAAATCCAAGAGGGCGATGTAAAAGAAATTAACTTAATCGTAAAAGCAGACGTACAAGGTTCTGTTGAAGCGATGGCAGCATCACTTCGTAAAATTGATGTTGAAGGCGTAAAAGTTAAAATCATTCACACTGGTGTAGGTGCGATTACAGAATCTGATATCATTTTAGCTTCTGCATCTAATGCAATTGTAATTGGATTTAACGTACGTCCAGATGTGAACGCGAAGCGTACAGCTGAATTAGAGAACGTTGATATTCGTTTACACCGTATTATTTATAAAGTAATCGAAGAGATTGAAGCAGCTATGCAAGGTATGCTTGATCCAGAATTCGAAGAAAAAGTAATCGGTCAAGCAGAAGTTCGTCAAACGTTTAAAGTAACAAAAGTTGGAACAATCGCAGGTTGTTACGTAACAGACGGTAAAATTACGCGTGATAGTGGCGTACGTATTATCCGTGACGGCGTAGTAATTTTCGAAGGACAACTTGATACGTTAAAACGTTTCAAAGACGACGTAAAAGAAGTTGCACAAAACTATGAGTGTGGTATTACAATTGAGAGATATAATGATCTTAAAGAAGGGGACATCATTGAAGCGTACATTATGGAAGAAGTGAAGCGATGATTATCGCTTCACTCTCATTCGAGTGTATGATTTACGATGTGCATTCTTTAAAAGAGAAACGTGCAATTTTACAACGTGTGTTAACTCGTGTAAAACAGCGCTATAATGTAGCTGTTTCTGAAGTTGGGCACCAAGATGTATGGCAACGTACAGAAATTGCAGTTGTTTCCGTATCCTCAAATCGTGTTATCTGTGAGAAAGAAATGAATCGTGTACTTGAGTACATCGATTCATTTCCTGAAATTGAACGTACAATAACACATTTGGAATGGTATTGAATGAGGTGAAGAGTTATGAAATTACGTGCGAACCGTGTGGGCGAGCAAATGAAAAAAGAATTAGGCGACATTATCAGTCGTAAAATTAAAGACCCACGTATTGGATTTGTTACAGTAACTGATGTACAAGTGAGTGGTGATTTACAAATTGCTAAAGTATATATTTCTGTTTTAGGTGATGAAGAACAGAAAGAAAATACTTTAAAAGGTTTAGCGAAGGCAAAAGGCTTTATTCGTTCAGAAATTGGCCAACGTATTCGTCTTCGTAAAACACCAGAAATTACCTTTGAGTTTGATGAGTCTATCGGATATGGTCATCGAATTGATACACTTTTACATGAAATTAATAAAGACGGTAAACGTGAAGAATAATGGATAGACATTTGTCTATCCATTTTTTCAATGCAAAATAAGTTTTGGATATTTACTACGAGAGAATTATGATGAGGTGAACATATATGGAAGGTGTAGTATTATTACATAAGCCAAAAGGCATGACATCACATGATTGTGTATTTAAATTAAGAAAGATATTGCGAGAAAAGAGAATTGGTCATACGGGAACATTAGACCCTGATGTAACAGGAGTATTACCAATTTGCGTTGGAAGAGCAACGAAAATTGCACAATTTTTAACAAGTGAAACGAAAACATATGAAGGTGAAGTAACATTAGGGTTTTCAACGACAACTGAAGATGCTTCTGGTGAGGTTGTTGAAACGAAAAATGTAGATCGTACTATTACTCGTAAGGAAGTAGAGAAAGTCCTTGCGGAATTAACAGGCACGATTGAACAAATGCCACCAATGTTCTCGGCTGTAAAAGTAAACGGGAAAAAATTATACGAATATGCAAGAGCAGGGCAAGAGGTGGAACGTCCAGTTCGTACAATTACAATTCATGAATTCATATTACTTGATGATCGTGAAGTTTTTGAAGGAGAAAATATTTCATTCCGTTTCCGTGTAACGTGTAGTAAAGGAACATATGTAAGAACGTTAGCTGTAATGATCGGGGAAAAACTTGGTTTCCCATCACATATGTCGCACCTTATAAGAACGGCATCTGGTGAATTTTTATTAGAAGATTGCATATCATTTGAAGAAATTGAAGAAAACGTGCAAAATGGAACAGTAGAGTCTATCTTCATTTCAATTGATGAAGCATTAAGTAAGTTTCCAAAAATGGTTGTAGATGAAAAGCAAGCAGAGAAAATAAAGAATGGTATGTTCTTAAAAAATGAATTAGAAATAACAGCACCATTTATTACAGTGTTTGATAAAAATGATCGTTGCTTAGCAATTTATGAACATCATCCGAAACATCCTGGTATGTTAAAGCCGATGAAAGTACTTGTGAATAATCAAGAACTAAAGCTATAATGAATTATTGGAAGGATTATTACAGAAAAAGGTGAATTCAAGCGTGAAACTTATTCATTTAACTCATCCACATGAACAAAATAAATTAGAATTACCACCTACTGTAATGGCATTAGGATTTTTTGATGGCATTCATTTAGGACATCAATGTGTAATTCGAACTGCGAAAAAAATAGCGGACGACCGAGGATATAAAAGTGCAGTTATGACATTTCATCCTCATCCATCTGTTGTTTTAGGAAAAAAGGATGCGCATGTGGAGTATATTACACCGATGCGCGATAAAGAAAAAATAGTCGAAAGCTTAGGAATCGATATATTATATGTAATTAAATTTGATGAATCATTTGCAGGGTTATTACCGCAACAATTTGTAGATGATTATATTATTGGTTTAAATGTAAAGCATGTAGTAGCAGGGTTTGATTATTCATATGGACGTTTAGGAAAAGGAAAGATGGAGACTTTACCATTTCATGCAAGAGGGGAGTTTACACAGACTGTGATTGAAAAAGTTGAATTTCAAGAAGAGAAAGTAAGTTCTACAGCATTACGAAAGTTAATTCGAAATGGCGAAATGGAGCAAATTCCATCTATTTTAGGTAGAGCCTATACTGTAGCGGGAACAGTTATACACGGCGACAAACGTGGACGTCAAATTGGTTTTCCAACAGCTAATGTAGGTTTAAGTGATGAGTATTTATTGCCACCTGTAGGTGTTTATGCAGTGAGATTAAAAGTTCACGGTGAATGGTACGATGGTGTATGTAATATTGGATATAAACCGACTTTTAAAGAAGATGAGCGTCAATTATCAATTGAAGTGCATTTATTTGAATTTAACAAAGATATATACGATCAAAATGTTACAGTAGAGTGGCATATGCGTATAAGAGCAGAAAAGAAATTCAACGGTATTGATGAGTTAGTTGAACAAATCGCAAAAGATAAGAAAACAGCCCAAGAATATTTTGTGAGCGAAAAGAATATACTTGCTTTTTCAAATGAAAAGTAGTATTCTATGTTATGTACTTTATGACAACCATTGCTTGGCATTGCGACTCACCGACGCTTGCTAGGTAATTGGGGGTTTAATTAATAGGAGGTGAAATAGGATGGCTTTAACACAAGAGCGTAAAAATGAAATCATTGCACAATTTAGAACTCATGAGACTGATACTGGTTCTCCAGAGGTTCAAATTGCTGTCCTAACGGAGCAAATTAACACTCTAAACGAGCACTTACGTACTCACAAGAAAGATCATCATTCACGTCGTGGTCTATTAAAGATGGTTGGTAAACGTCGTAACTTACTAACTTACCTTCGTAATAGCGATATCACACGTTACCGTGAATTAATCACAAAGCTTGGCTTACGTCGATAGTCAAAGAAGCGGGAATATTCCCGCTTTTTTGTTAGGTAAAAATATATCTTCTACGCTTTATAGCTTACTTAATTTTAGGCAATACTAGAGGTAGAATATTGTGATATACTATCCATTTACATAGAAGAATTGAATACTTTAAATTGAGAGGGGTACTTAAATGAGTCAAGAAAAGCAAGTCTTCTCGATAGATTTAGCTGGTCGCCAGCTAACAGTTGAAACTGGTCAGCTTGCAAAACAAGCGAACGGAGCAGTATTAGTAAGATATGGCGATACAGCGGTTCTATCTACAGCAACTGCATCAAAAGAAGCAAAAAATGTAGATTTCTTCCCACTTACAGTAAACTATGAAGAGCGTTTATATGCAGTCGGAAAAATTCCTGGCGGTTTCATTAAACGTGAAGGTCGTCCAAGTGAAAAAGCAATTTTGGCAAGTCGTTTAATCGACCGTCCAATCCGTCCACTTTTCGCAGATGGTTTCCGTAACGAAGTACAAGTTGTCAGCATCGTAATGAGTGTTGATCAAGATTGTTCTTCTGAAATGGCAGCTATGCTTGGTTCTTCATTAGCGTTATCGATTTCAGATATTCCATTTGAAGGTCCAATCGCGGGTGCAACAGTTGGTCGTATTAACGGCGAATTCGTTATCAACCCAACAGTAGAACAGCAAGAACAAAGTGATATTCACCTTGTTGTAGCTGGTACGAAAGATGCAATTAACATGGTTGAAGCAGGAGCAGATCAAGTGCCTGAGGAAACAATGTTAGAAGCAATTATGTTTGGTCATGACGAAATTAAACGTCTAATTGCATTCCAAGAAGAGATTGTACAAGCTGTAGGTAAAGAGAAATCAGAAGTGAAACTTTATGAAGTTGACGCTGATCTTAACCAAGCTGTACGTGAAATGGCTGAAGAAGATATGCATTCAGCAATTCAAGTACATGAGAAACATGCACGTGAAGATGCAATTAACGAAGTGAAAAAGCGTGTTATTGAGCATTACGAAGCGCAGGAAGCTGACGCTGATACATTAGGACAAGTAAATGAGATTTTATATAAAATTGTAAAAGAAGAAGTACGTCGTCTTATTACAGTTGAAAAAATCCGCCCAGATGGCCGTAAAGGTGACGAAATCCGTCCATTAGCATCAGAGGTTGGCATTTTATCTCGTACACACGGTTCTGGTTTGTTCACTCGTGGACAAACACAAGCATTAAGTATTTGTACATTAGGTGCATTAGGCGATGTGCAAATTTTAGATGGTCTTGGTGTAGAAGAATCAAAACGCTTTATGCACCATTACAATTTCCCATCATTTAGTGTTGGTGAAACTAGACCAATGCGTGGACCAGGTCGTCGTGAAATCGGTCACGGTGCACTAGGAGAACGCGCACTTGAGCCTGTAATTCCATCTGAAAAAGATTTCCCATACACAGTACGTCTTGTATCTGAAGTTTTAGAATCAAATGGTTCTACTTCACAAGCAAGTATTTGTGGTAGTACTTTAGCAATGATGGATGCTGGTGTTCCACTTAAAGCTCCAGTTGCAGGTATTGCAATGGGTCTAGTTAAAACTGGTGAGCATTACACAATTTTATCTGATATTCAAGGTATGGAAGATCATTTAGGTGATATGGACTTTAAAGTAGCAGGTACAGCACAAGGTGTAACTGCACTACAAATGGACATTAAAATCGATGGTCTATCTCGTGAGATTTTAGAAGAGGCATTACAACAAGCGAAAGTTGGTCGTGTGCATATTCTAAATCATATGTTATCTGTTATTCCAGAGCCACGCACTGAATTATCAGCGTACGCTCCAAAGATTATTACAATGACAATTAATCCAGATAAAATCCGTGACGTTATCGGACCGAGCGGTAAACAAATCAATAAAATTATTGAAGAAACTGGCGTTAAAATTGACATCGAGCAAGATGGCACAGTATTCATTTCTTCAATAAACCAAGAAATGAACGACAAAGCTAAGAAAATTATCGAAGATATCGTTCGCGAAGTACAAGTAGGTGAAATCTACGAAGGAAAAGTGAAACGTGTTGAGAAATTCGGTGCTTTCGTTGAATTATTCAGCGGTAAAGATGGATTAGTTCACATTTCTGAACTTGCACTTGAGCGTGTAGGTAAAGTAGAAGACGTTGTAAAAATCGGTGACGTAATTACGGTTAAAGTTATCGAGATTGACAAGCAAGGTCGCGTAAATCTATCTAGAAAAGTATTGCTAAAAGAAGAGCAAGAAAAAGAAGCTGCTAAAGAAGAAAACAAACAAGAGCAGCAATAAGCGAAAGCCAGTTTAACTGGCTTTTTTTGTTATGTAAAAATATGATTTATATATATTTTTATGTCAGTATAGGTATAGTTTTCATTATAACGCTCAAATTAACAAAGATAAGAAGAAAAATGTTTTTTATATAGTTAATTTGGGAGGGTTTATATGAAAGTTCGTATATTGGCATACATATGTATATTTTCTTTATATGTCAGTTTAGGCTCTTATTCTGTTTTTGCACAGGATAACTTATATGAAGAAATTCAAAAGCATGCAAAACAATATGAGATTGCACCTCAAAATGCGATGATTGATAAGATATGGAAAGCAACACCAGGATATAATGGAAGACAAGTCGATATGGAAGCATCCTATAACAATATGAAGAAGCTAAAGGAATTTGATCAAAAACACCTTGAATTTAAGGAAGTATCACCGAGTGTCCACTTAGAAGATTTATCACCTGCTCCAATTTATAGGGGGCATCCGAATAAAAAGATGGTGGGATTAACAATAAATGTGGCATGGGGAAACGAGTATTTGCCTCGTATATTAGAAATATTGAAAAAGCATGATGTGAAGGCGACTTTCTTTTTAGAAGGACGTTGGGTGAAAGAAAATTTACGATTTGCAAAAATGATTGTCGATGCAAATCAAGAAGTCGGAAATCATTCTTATACGCACCCTAATATGAAAACGCTATCGTCTGATGAAATACGAGAGCAGTTACAAAAAACAAATCGAATGATTGAAGCTGCTACGAATCAAAAGGTGAGATGGTTTGCCCCGCCGAGTGGAAGTTTTCGGGATGAAGTCGTGAAAATCGCTGATGATTTCCAAATGGGAACGATTATGTGGACTGTCGATACAATCGATTGGAAGCGACCTGAGCCAGATGTACTATTGCAGAGAGTAATGAGAAAAATACACCCAGGTGCTATCGTATTAATGCATCCTACTTCGTCAACGGCAGAAGCATTAGATACAATGATTAAAAAATTGAAGGAACAAGGATATAAAGTAGGGAATATAACAGAATTACTGGATGAAAAACGTGTGGATTAAATACATTTGCATGACATTCATCCTTAAACTTGTTATCATTAAATAATAGCACTTATTTAGAGAAACTGGCAGTAGGAGGAAAGTTTTTGATTAAAAAATATACTTGTAAAAATGGTGTAAGAATAGTTATGGAGAATATACCAACTGTAAGATCGGTTGCGATTGGTATTTGGATCCATGCGGGATCAAGAAATGAAAATGAAAAAAATAACGGGATTTCTCACTTTTTAGAGCATATGTTCTTTAAAGGGACAGAAACACGTAGTGCACGCGAAATTGCAGAATCATTTGATAGTATTGGTGGGCAAGTGAATGCTTTTACTTCAAAAGAGTACACTTGTTACTATGCAAAAGTGCTAGATGAACATGCTAAATATGCTTTAGATGTATTAGCTGACATGTTCTTTAATTCAACATTTGATGAAGAAGAATTGAAAAAAGAGAAGAATGTCGTATGTGAAGAAATTAAAATGTACGAAGATGCTCCAGACGATATTGTGCATGATATGTTAACGAAAGCAACATATGAAACGCATCCGCTTGGATATCCTATTTTAGGAACAGAAGAAACACTTGATACGTTTACAGGTGATACGCTACGCCAATATATTAAGGATCATTATACACCTGAAAATGTAGTTGTTTCAGTTGCAGGAAATATTGATGAAGCCTTCTTACAAACGGTAGAGCAATATTTCGGTAGTTATGAAGGAACAACAAACCGTGAACAAGTACATAGTCCAATTTTCCATTTTAACAAAGTAGCACGTAAAAAGGAAACAGAACAAGCTCATTTATGTTTAGGATATAAAGGCTTACAAATGGGACACGAAGATATTTATAACTTAATTGTATTAAATAACGTTTTAGGCGGTAGTATGAGTAGCCGTTTATTCCAAGAAGTACGTGAGCAACGTGGGTTAGCTTACTCAGTATTTTCTTACCATTCTTCTTATGAAGATACAGGTATGTTAACACTGTATGGTGGAACAGGTAGTCAACAATTAGATACACTGTATGAAACAATGCAAGAAACATTAGAAACATTGAAAAATACAGGTATTACAGAAAAAGAGCTTATTAATAGTAAAGAGCAATTAAAAGGAAACTTAATGTTAAGTTTAGAAAGTACGAATAGTCGTATGAGCCGTAATGGTAAAAATGAATTGCTACTTCGTAAGCATCGTTCACTTGATGAGATTATCGAAAGTGTAAACACTGTAACAAAAGAAAATGTAGATGGGTTAATTCGTAACATGTTTACAGATGAATTCTCTGCAGCATTAATTAGTCCAGATGGAAAACTTCCAAAAGGAATAAAACTATAATCAACTTTTACGATGTATCTGAAAATAACCTTCTCTCTTTTTAAATGAGAGAAGGTTATTTTTTTTATAAATATAGAATAGGTACTAATTATAGACAATGCAAATGAAAAATTTAGTAGGGGAGTGGAGTGAGTATGCGATTAAGTGAATTAAGCGGTAAAGAGGTTGTAGATATAGAAAAAGCGGAAAAAATGGGAGCCTTAGGTTATATGGATTTAGAGATTAATGAGAAAGACGGACAAATACAAACACTTATAATACCTGTAGGGAAGTGGGGAGGTTTTAAAAAGGAACCACAAGAAGTAAGAGTGGCATGGAGTCAAATAAAGAAAGTCGGACACGATATGCTTCTTTGTGATAGTATAGATCGTTCAAATTCGGAGTGAAGGATGGCCATTTTGGTCATCTTTTTTTGTATCTACATAGAAACCTGATAAATCATATGTGCATTTGGATTTTCAATCACCATAAACTCGTACATTACATATGATGTGGAGGAAAAAGAAAAAGTAGGCACTTTTCTTATAAATGACAGAAAAAGAAGGTGAATTAGGGAATGTTGACTGAGATGCATATTGCTGTCATAGGAGGAGATGCAAGGCAGCTAGAAGTAATTCGTAAGCTAGTTGAATTGGATGCGAAACTTTCTTTGATAGGTTTTGATCAGTTAGATCATGGTTTCACAGGGGCAGCAAAAGAAAGTATACAAAATTTAGATTTCACTTCTGTAGACGCAATTATTTTGCCGGTTGCCGGTACAAATGCCAAAGGAGAAGTAGATACTATTTTTTCAAATGAAAAAGTTTCAATAACGAAAGAACAAATTGAAAATACACCAGAACACTTTACTATATATTCAGGTATTGGTACACCTTACTTGGAAAATCTCGTATCTACTACGAACCGAAAACTTGTTAAATTATTTGATCGTGATGATGTAGCAATATACAATTCTATTCCAACGGTAGAAGGTACATTAATGATGGTAATTCAACATACCGACTATACAATTCATGGGTCCAATGTAATGGTTCTAGGATTTGGTAGAACAGGAATGAGTGTTGCGAGAGCATTTCAATCATTAGGAGCCCATGTCAAAGTTGGAGCAAGACGATCTGAACATATTGCACGTATTACAGAAATGATGTTTTCTCCTTTTCATATGCAAGACATAGAGAAAGAAGTAGGAAATATCGATATTGTAATTAATACGATTCCGCACCTCGTTGTAACAGCGAATGTTATTGCAAAAATGCCAGCTCATACGTTAGTGATTGATTTAGCTTCTAAACCAGGCGGTACCGACTTTAGATATGCGGAAAAAAGAGGAGTCAAAGCATTGCTAGCACCTGGATTACCAGGTATTGTTGCCCCAAAAACGGCTGGGCAAATTTTAGCAAATGTTCTTTCTCAGTTATTAGCAGCAGATGCAATCGCAAAGGAGGAGGAAAAGAAATGAGTTTGAAGGGGAAACGAATTGGTTTCGGATTTACAGGTTCACATTGTACGTATGAGGAAGTTATGCCGCACTTAGAAAAATTAATTGCTGAAGGAGCAGAAGTACGTCCTGTTGTTTCATACACTGTTCAATCAACAAATACTAGATTTGGAGAAGGAGCAGAGTGGATTAAGAAGATTGAAGAAATAACAGGTTTTAAAGCAATTAATTCAATCGTTGGTGCAGAACCACTAGGACCTAAAATTCCACTAGATTGTATGGTAATTGCACCACTAACAGGGAATTCTATGAGTAAATTTGCAAATGCAATGACAGACTCTCCAGTATTAATGGCAGCGAAAGCGACGTTAAGAAATGGCAAGCCTGTCGTATTGGCTGTTTCGACGAATGATGCTCTAGGGCTTAATGGAGTAAATCTAATTACACCAACAAGGTGACGACAAAGCATAAACGCTTATATGTCGCCATCTTGAGGGAGCTTAGGGTAAAGCACAAGTTCGAAATCATCGAGCCTTTGCCACTTTTCCTTTTTATAAACAGCCTTTTCTAAAACCGACTTTAGGAGGCTGTTTTTCTTTTTGGGATCATCTGTTTTAAAGTACAGATCAAGAACATGCTCCACTTGAGGTATTGTATCTTTCTTGACTTTTTCCTTCTTAATTTCTGTTTTAATTTCTTTCTTTAAGTTTTCCATTGTGGAAGTAATTTCAGTAATGCGATCAGAAATTACATTCGATCGCTCTAAAAATATATCGACAGTATAAACGCCGCGTTCTAATAAATCATGTAAATTATTTTTTTGTTTTTGGACATCCACTAATTCTTTTTCAAGCTTGCGTAATGCAGCTTCATTCATTTGAATAACTTGTGTTTCTTTTAATTTGTCATCTTGCTTATGTTTTTCAAAATCAGCTTTATAATTGATGTACCATTCTTTTAATGCCTCGAGTAAACGCTTCTCAATTAATTCAGTATAACTTGATTTGTTTTCACAGCCACGGTGTTTACAATCCATCGTTTCTTTTCGATTCTTCGGATAACGTTGTACCATACTGTAACCACATTTAGCGCATTTAATAATACCAGCCAATGGATTCTTTATTCCGTTCGTATTGTAAGGAATGTGATATCTTGAGTTTAATTTTTCTTGTACTTGCTCAAATAAGCTTTCGGGTATGATAGGTTCATGTTTGCCATCAGCAATAATCCAATCTGATTTATCTTGTCTTGCACAGCTACGTTTCACAGCATCAGGACGTTTTACTTCTTTTCGTTTTTGCCACGTTACTTTTCCGATGTACACATTGTTTTTTAATATATCCAAGATGCTATAAGGATTCCAATCATTACCTAGCTTACTTTTGTATCCAAGATCATTTAACTTGCTTCGGATTGCGTTAGCGCCCATATCCTCATTTGCATACCAATCAAATATCATCCTTACAATAGAAGCTTCTTCTGAATTAATCGTTAAAGTACGTTCTCGCTTATTTAAACGGTATATATCATAACCGAATGGTGCATGTGTACCAAGGTAATTCCCAGCCTCTACACTGGCGACACGACCTCGTTGCATACGTCGTGTAATAATCTTTAACTCCTTACGAGCCATAAACGCTTCAAATTCGCTGTATTCTTCATCCCACTCATCATTAAGGTCATAAGTCTTCCTAGGTGTCATAATCTTCGTATTCGAGCGTTTAAACGTCTCTAAAATGATCCCTTGCTCTTTCATACCACCACGACCTAAACGGTCCATATCCATACAAAGAACAACATCATATTTATTATCTTCAATTTCTTCAAGTAACGCTAACATTTCAGGTCGTTTAACTAAACTCTCACCAGAAACGATTTCCTCACGAACAGCTAAAACATTTAAGTTCATTTCCTTGGCAATTTTCAGCAGGGTAGTCCGGTGCTTTGCTAATGTTTCGCCTTCGCCGCGTGCTTCGGCTTCGAGATCGGCGCGGGATTTTCTTAGATAGATTGCGGTTTTCATATTTAAGCCTCCTTATTATTAGTGATTATACGAGAAGTGGAGAAATAGAAGAAGTAAAGCTAATTAAAAATATAAGAAAAGCTCCAGGAAGGAGCTTAATAAGTTATTTATATTCTTTTTCTATAAATTTTTCGATTTATTTCTTTATTAGTTGCTGAGATTGCAAATTTATTATCCTCATGTTCATTTTCTTGTTCAAGCTCTTTTTCTTTTTCATATTTTAGATAAATCTTAGTAGAAAAGTCGCATAAATAGAATATATCTTTGTCTGTAGAATCTTTAGGGAAACAAACAGTTCTTTTTTCATCAATTATATGTCCATGGATTAACTTTTCAATTTTCATTTTGTCTTCACTCATGGGCTTTATAAGATATTTGATTGGTGACTTTTGAGCATTAATTTTAGAAAGAGTAGAAGCATACAAGGAAACAAGTATTAAAGGTAAGAGTACTACTATAGAAAGGTTATTAAGGTTAATTTTACTATATGTAATTTCGTTAAATGCAAAGGAATAAACTATCAATCCCAATATCAAGTTGCACGTAATTAACCATATAACTATACGAGTAAATGTTTTGAATTTTTTCGCAATCGACGGACTAAAAAATACAATTAAAAGTGAAATGAAAAAAATTATAATTGAACAAAATAGGAACTGTTGGAAAATTCCTGGTTTAGAAATATCAACTTTATTAAATGAATAATTAAAAAATAATCCATTTCCAACAAATAAGAAAGTGATATATATTGAAACTGTTAAAAAATTCCATAATTTCAGGTTTGCTTGTTGAATCTTACTTAAAAAAAGTTTATTTATTTCATCGGTAACGAATACTTGAATGGAACGATTAACTATAAAACCAGTTAGGGTAATCAAACCACTGACAAGTGCAACAAATCCTGGTGGAGATTTAAAAAAACTATCAATCAAAACGAGCAACTGTTATCCCTACTTTCATAATAGTTTTATGTTAATAATTATTGAACAACAACAAATTTTGTGAAGAACGCCTTACGTTTTGCCTTATTATAAACGTATGGATCGTTAAACTTTTTGACCCAAGACTTGTCTTCAACTTTTAAATCTTCAATTTTAAAGCCTAAGTGTGAATTTAATGATTTTCTATCCAAGTTGATATTGTATGTTTTTCCTTCAAATGGAAGAGTCATTTTTACAGTATTCAAATCTGGAAATTGTCTTAGTAATCTCGCAGGTTCACTTACAAACATTTTCTCAATAGCATCTCCAGTTGAAAAATATTGTTTATATAGTTCCTCTGTGACGTTGCTATCTGATTTTGCTGATTTATAAGATGCAAATGAATCATGGAATGTAATTTCAGCTTCTTTATTATTAAGTTTCATATCCTTAATAAAATTGCCACCTCTAATGTTTTGGGCATAGGAAGTAAATTCTTTTTGTTTTTCTTCAGCCTCTTTTTTCTCTTTTTCCTTTTGTTTTTCCTCGGCTTTTAGCTTTTCTTCAGCTTCTTTTTGCTCTTTAGCTTTTTGTTTCTCTTCGTTTTTTTGTTTTTCTTCAGCTTTTTGTTTAGCGAGAATTTCTTGTTTTTCTTGTGGTGTCATGTTCATATTAACTACAATTAATGAAATAATAGATAAAATAAAAGCTATACCTGTAAACTTAAAATATTTCTTAGTGTTTGGTTTCTTTTTTAAACGAAATACCAATGATGTAATTAATAAAATTAAAGTGGCTAGCATTGCTATTGCAAATAGAAATGAGAAAAATATTTTCATTTATGTAGCTCCTAACTTATAAAGTTGTATTTTAAATTCATATTAATGGCTTTTTAAACGAGCAAAACTTTCTGGAATTCCATAGATTTCAGCTATTTCTTGAATTGATAGATTTGTATCTTGATATTCAGAAATCATTTCATCCGGTAATAAGAGTTCGACTGCAAATGTATTTGCTTGGATCTCTAATCGATCTACAGAAAAAAAGGTTTTATTTCTTAAAAATGGAGTATTAGCTTTTGGGTGTAATAGGGCATGTCCTAGTTCATGGGCACACACAAAGCGTTGTGTAGTTTCGTCAATCCTATTATTAATATGAATGAATTTAAAGCGTTTATAGGTGTTGTAAAAACCAAGAGTATTCCCTAGGTCTTCAAACAACACTATAATATCTTTTCGTTTAGCAATTTCAAAGGGGTTTGTTGTGCCGTGTTTTTTTACGATTTTCATTACGTAGTCTTTAATTTTCATTTCTCGCTCCGTTCAATCTTTTTTATACTTGTTTGGAGTGAATTTTTGTTTTGCTAATTGTTTTGCCATGCGCATAGAGTTTTCTAGAGAAATACGAATCATTTCTTTTGTGTGTTCGTCTATTGGTTCTCCGTCAAACATTAAAGCATCTTCGCTATTTTCTAAGTCTTTTAAAGTCTTCTCTAAGTCACGAGCGATATCACGAGTATCTTTTTTGTTTAAATCAGGAAGTGCATTAGACACTCTTGATTCATCTTCTCTTCCTAATAAATAATCTGTTGTTACTCCTAAAACATTCGCTAAATCTTTTAGCATTTCGTTTGAGGGAGTGCTATGACCATTCTCATAGTTACTAATGGTGCCTTTAGTGGTATTTACTTTATCGGCTAATTCTTGCTGAGTGAGTTTACGCGTTTTACGCGTTTCTTTTAGTCTTTGTCTCAACATTTTTAGCACCTCCCGTTAATAAAAAGTACAAAGATATTGTACCTTATATAGATTGATTGTAAAACTTTGTACAAGATAATTGTACAAATGTATTGACGTACAAGAATCTTATACTTATAATAAAAGTACAAAATACTTATACAAGGAGCGAGACAGTGATCAAAAATATCAAATTAATTAGAGCTAGGAAAAAAAGTAAGTTAACCCAACAAGATCTTGCAAATAGAATGCAAGTTACAAAATCTACAATAAGTAATTGGGAAAATGGTTATAGTAATCCAAATCTTGAAAAGGCTATCAGATTAGCAACTATTCTTGGTCGTGATATAAAGGATTTAATTTGAGGTACAAGAGTACAAGAATCTTATACTTTAAGGTGGAAAGTAGGTGGAAAAATGCCATCAACTAACATGGCAGTACCAACAGAACCGTCGCATAAACATATAAAAAGCACTTCAAGAGGTGACACCATGAGCCAACAAGAAGAATATGCGGCGACTTATGAATTTGGAAAAACGAAAGTCCATGTTGTGGCTCCTGAGCCAAAATCGCAAAAGGATATTGATAAAATCCGTCAAGCATATTACAAGGCTGGTTGGGCCATCATCAAAGAGATACAAGTAAAAGCAAACGTTGAGGAATAGTTCCTCTCTTTTTATACGAAAAGTAGACAAGTTACATATGTACTAAGTTCATTGTAACCATTTGAAAACTAAATATGGAGGCGAACAGATATGGGAACAAGCATATACTGCAATTCAGCGATAGGGGAATTATTACAGAATGCTAGAGAATGTTGTGACAATGTTCAGCTGAAAACGAAGAAAGGGCTATCTAAGTACCTTGGTATTACACATGAACGATTAACTCGTATTGAATCTGGACTTTCTAAACCAGAATTTGAACTTGCGATGGATTGGTGCCATGCAACAGGAGCAAAGTTGAATCAACAAGCGATCAAACATATTTATGGTGTTGGGTTACCGCCTACAGATCCACGTTTAACTCAAGATGTGAATTTACAATTGATGAACTACATTAAGCAAGCTGAAGAGGGGATTGCAGCAGCAAAGGAAATCATGAACTTACAAGTTACAACAAGATCATAGAAGCATGATGAAAAAAAGAAACATGAATACGCAGTTCATGCAAAAGAAATCTTCGATACAATCCAGGCTACTCAATGTGTAGTACAAGCTCTTGAACAAGTTCATTTTGGCATTATGGATCAAATACAAAGAAGTTGGTTGCAAAAGGCGATGGCGGAGAACGTTATTATTCAATCGGTCGATAGCTTAATGAATTTAACAAAGGTGCTTTGAGGGAGGAAGGAAAATGACAGTAGATTATAAGAAACCTAGTTTAAGAGAATATAAGGAATTAATTCGTTATGATGCAAGACTAACTGGTGAAATTAAAATAGCAGAATTACTTAATGAAGATTCAAAAGTAGTTGAATTAAAGCAAGAGAAGAAATTGTTGGGGATTCGAATCAAGATTATCGAAGCGTCATTTATTTTGAAACATAAATGGGTAAATAAAAAAGCTACCGCCTAGACAACAGTAGCTCTGAAAAATATCGTAAAGCAATTATAACATTATATAAATCATTTGGACAAGCCACTGTGCTTGTCGTTATGACCAGAAAGGGATTATTCCTCCTTATACCCTACAATGTTTCTTTCTGGTTGTAACGATGCGTACAGCATCCATAAAAGAAGAAATGAGGTGTAGATGATGGAAACGAAAAAGAAGGCTCCTGAAATAGATTGTCAGGCTAGGAGAAATGAATTAATAAACAATTTATTTATATAAGGGAGAATATCTTTAAACGAATCTAGAACGTTAATAGGGCTAGAGCCAATTGAAGACCCTAGCCATGAGAGATTATTTAAAAAGTTGAATGTAATATCCAACTAGTTGTCCAGGTTCTTCCAAACGCGATAATGGTTCAACTTCCATGCGTAGAGATTTGCAAGCAACTGGTATTAATTTAAGAAACTCTTCTTCCGAAATCTCGTATTCAAAGATAGTCAGTAGACAGTGGCGAAGTTCCATAGAAGTTATTTTATTAAAACTGCCGCCTAAGAAAAGCATACTGTACTTTTGCATTGTTGATTTTAAATCTGATTCAGAATCGATTGCTAAAGAAGATTCCCTTAACTCTTTAAGAACGTCAATAATTTTTTCTAACTTATCCATTTTATCACCTTCCTTTCAAGGAAGATTATACCAAAATAATAGGTTTTTAGATATTTTTATTAACTAGACAAGCACTGTGCTTGTCGTTATGACCAGAAAGGGATTGTTCCTCCCTTACCTACAAAACTCCTTTCTGGTTGTAACGATGCGTACAGCATTAATTTAATTAGAAAGGAGATGTAATTTATGAATAATAAAAACAATTATCTTCATGATCTAGTTCTTCCAGGAGATTTCTCATTCGCTAATAAACTTCGTAACTGTATGAGTGAATGTATTCATAACATGTTTAATGCAGAATCAACCGAAGAATCAAATCACTGGGAAGAAGAGCTGGAGCGATGTATAAGGGAATTTAAAATGCTTCGTGATACGAAAGAGGAACATGAGGCATCAATGAGTTATCGTGTAGTGATTAAAGATTTAAGAGCAAGAGGAGTTAACGCTTCGTTAGTAACACGTAGAAAATAAAAAAATTCTATCACTTGGCAGAGTGATAGAAAAATGGTCTTGCAAAGATCTTAGGATTAATTATATCAAATTAGCATTCGTATAACAACGGAGTGTGCTACATGCTTTTAGACAAATCGTTACATAGAGTGTTGCTGAACCCTAAAGTGTTTCAACAAGCAACATCAGAGCAACACCTAATTTACTTAGTAAAACAATATCTCAAAATAGGATACAAGAATTATCGCTTATTACGTGTAGAGGACGGATTCGCGATATGTAAACGGGAGGATGAATAATATGGCAGTTTATAGACCAGTACATGTTTCATTTTGGCAGGATTCATTTGTTTTAGATCTTACACCGGAGGAGAAGTATTTCTACTTATATTTGATGACAAACAGTAAGACGTCTCAATCAGGAATCTATGAGCTTCCACTTCGTATCATTGAAACTGATACAGGATATAATCGTGAAACTGTTATGAAGCTATTAGAACGTTTTGCTGAGTACGGAAAGATTAATTACAACCAAAAAACAAAAGAGCTGTTCTTAATCAACTGGTTGAAATTCAATCCAATTAAAAATGTAAACATTGAAAAGTGTGTTTTAAAAGAGATTCAATCTGTGAAGGACCAGGATTTTTTAGTTGATTTCTATGAAACTTGCTTGCAATTAGAACGAGAACAAGATTTTAAAATCCCTCGTATTAAGGAGTATTTATCAGTCCGTTTGGAGGGGCTTATAAGGGGCTTTCAAGACCCTAGCAAGGAAGAAGAAAAAGAAAAAGAAGAAGAAAAAGAACAACAACAAGAAGAACGCGCAGGCGCGGAAGAAGTTGTTGAGGTTAATCCAATTTCTTTTTACGAGCAAAACTTCGGATTCATTACACCTTTTATCGCAGATGGTATTTATGCTTGGATAGATGATTTAAATGCAGAGTTAGTTATTAAGGCTATGGAGATTGCTTTAGAGAAGAATACGAGAAACATGTCTTACGTAAATACGATTTTAAGAGATTGGCATCTTAAAGGCTTTAAAACAGTAACTGATGTTGAGGCAGCTGATAAAGCATTTCGTGCTCAGCGATTAACGAAAGCTCAGCAACAGACACAAACACCTTATCAACAAAAAGGCTTATCGGAATCTACTAAAAACGTAATACAGCAGCAACAAACATGGGAGCAGAACATTCCAACAGAAGAAGAACTTGCAGTACTTAACCAACAGAATGCGTGGTTGGCCAAATGAGTAACGATATGATTCGCAATGTTGAAGCTGAACAAAGTGTTTTAGGTAGCATAATTCAAGAAGGCGATCTAATTAAAGATTGTCAACTAAAGGTAAAACACTTTTCTTTACCAACACACCAAGTAATTTTCAAAGCAATGAGAGAATTAGAGGATGCTGAGGTTCCGATAGATCTTGTTGCTCTCATTGGAAAATTTGATGAAAGCTTTATGCATCAAATTGGCGGAATCGAATTCTTTGTAAACCTGACAGAAGTTGTAACAACAACTAAGAACTTCTCGTACCACGAAGGTTTAGTGATTGAGACTTGGAAGATGAGACATGCTCAAGAGGTTGCTGGTAACTTATATAACCGCCTTCAGCAAGATAGGGATATGAGTGCTATTAGTACATCAATTGATGAATTAAGCGCCATTGAAGAAACGGGTTACTCGGATGAATTTAACTTGAAGGATACGCTTGTTGATTTGTATAAGAACATGCAAATTGATGTAGGAGATTTAACCGGTATACCAACTGGCTATGACGACCTGAACAGAATGACAGCAGGGTTACAAGAAGGCGATTTAATTATTATTGGGGCCCGACCTTCAATGGGGAAAACAGCATTTGTGTTAAACGTTGCTTTTCATGCGGCAAGTGCTCATACAGCAACAGGAATCTTCTCGCTCGAGATGGGGGAGGAACAGCTACTTAAGAGGATGATTTCAAGTACTGGAAATATTGATGCTACGAAATTAAAGAATCCTAAGAAGCTATGTAATTTAAAGGATTGGGAAAAGATTAGTCAAGCGATGGGATTGATTAATGATTTGCCATTAGAAATTTACGATAAAGCAAATGTAACGATGCAAGAGATTTATGCAAAGGCTAGGAAATTAAAGCGTAAGTACCCTGATAAAAAGGTGTTAATTGCAATTGATTACTTGCAGCTTATTGTAGGGGATCCAAAGCATAGAGGGAACCGCATGCAAGAAATCGGTGAGATTAGTCGTAAGTTAAAACTGATGGCAAGAGAGCTAAATGTATGTGTAGTTGCATTATCACAGTTAAGTCGTGCTGTAGAAAGTAGACAAGATAAGAGACCATTGTTATCAGATTTACGTGAGAATGGTCAAATTGAGCAAGATGCGGATTTAATAGCATTCTTATATCGTGAAGATTATTATGACCGCGAGACAGAAAATAAAAACATAACAGAAATTATTTTAGCGAAACAAAGGAACGGTCCAGTTGGTGTTGTTGAACTAGCATTCATTAAAGAATTTAGTAAGTTTGTAAATTTAGAGAGAAAGTCCAATCATCAGCAGGAGGCTTAATCATGTTGTTACGTCAGGAAGTAGAACGTAGAAAACTAATAATCATTCGTAAATTATTGGGTTTAGGATTAGCTGAAATTAACGGACAAACATTAGATCAATTAACGTTAACGCAGCTTGAAGGAATTTTAATTGCAAGCTTGCAGGTATTGGAGGGACAAAACAATGCCAAAACAATTAACAATTTTTGATGTGGAACCAGTTGTATCATTTGATCCTCAGAAAGCTCATATTCACCGTTTGAATTCAAGATTACGGTATGCAGATGTGGTTGTACAAATACCACGTCAGGCCAAGGCGATTGATGAATTAAAACCAACGACAGCGCCTGATGAACGTTATGAGTTGTTTGAAGATTACACAATTGGGATTTGGCGTTATAAGCGAGTGGAGGATAAACAATTTGTATGGGAAGAGGCAGAAAAAATGTGTAAGCAAGCAAGGGATGAAAAAAAGCCGATTCCAATTCGGCTCCATCTATCACTGGAACAATCATTTGCTCCGGAGAATGTTGTGCAATATCTATAGACAAATAAAAAAAGATGAGATTACTCTCAACTTACTTCGACAAAGTAATTATAACATATGGGAGTGATCTTGGTGGGAATTAGAAAAGAAAATATTGTTGAAATGACAGCTGAAATAGATTTGAAAATAAACGGAATATATATCGTTAAAAATGGTCGGGTTCAGCTAATAGAACCACCTCAAAGTGGATTTGGTGAACAATCATTTGTATATCAAAGTGGAAAAGTAATTCGGATGGAAGAGCGGAAAACACAGTTATTATAATCAAATTTGAATTTTATTAAGAAAGAGAGATAGGGAATGTAATTCGTAAAAAGGCGTTTTACTAGATTAGGAACACTAGCAAAACGCCTTGTGGGTAGTACATCATACCCATCAAGCTAACCAAAATAGGTGGCTCGACTTGAACTAGCAATTGTACCTGCCCAACCGCTAAAAACTACTAATAATTAAAAAAACTTTTTACATAACAATTTAATCCTTTATAGAAAACTACGAGGGGTTAAATTGTTCAAAGAGTATTCCATTTGAGGTCTAATTAATTTAAGTTCTTAAATGAAAATTTGAGGGAAACATTCACGAACACCAGAATTTCTTAATGAATTAAATAATGCTGCACTGATTCTTAATAGGACGTTGTTATCAGTTCCATCTTCTAAATCGTATATTACAAAGTATGAGTTATCGACTGTGAAAATACATTTTCGTTCTAATTTAAATCCAGGCGGTACAGTTGGAAGTGTATCAACTGGTACAATTACAGGTGTATCTCCTTCATCTCTGATAAAATTGAAAGTTTGCTCGTCAATTTCATAGATATTAACTGGATCAATTTCTACACCTTTATCTGGAATTGTAATTTCATCTTCAACTAATAAGAAAAAACGTTGGTTTCGAAAATTGAAAAGAGATCTTGCTCCAATTTCAAATGATGCCATTTTATATTAACCTCCTTAGCAACTTTTTATAGGTTTAAAGTTACTTTTATACAATATGTTAGATTAATAGATTTGGTTACGGCACGTACTACGTAAATTACTAAATTAGGGGTCTCGCCCTTTGTCTATCAAGCTAAGGTTATGAAGTATTCCAAAAACGATAACAGAGCTTCGGTGTTACAAGAAAGTTAAAATTTTCGTTCTGGGGAATCTATAAAATTTTAACTTGATGGCGATGGGGTAGTACATGTTTTTTTGGGGAAAGCGTATTAAAAAATAAATAAAAGCGTTATTTTATAGTGATGCAAAAAGAGTACATATCGAATATGTACTCTTGAAAAAAGGAAGTGTAAATAAGTGATGAAACACTATACTACAACATATGCTTGTCTCATTTAAAAGTGCAAGGAATATAACAAAATAGTTATTTTGTTATATAAAAAACATGCACAAAAATTGTGCATGTAAAGTAAAAGCTATGTCTTGTCTATGTAAATATATGCTTAGTTTATATAAATCGTGTGTATGTTTGAACGAAATGGTTATTTGCAAATATAAAGAGCGCTTTTTAAGGCGCTCCATGACCAAAACTAAAATTGAAAAAGAATACCACATGATATTTTATGTATGTTCTTAATACATGTGCAAATCTTTCTTTTGCACAACAAAGCAGCTAGTTAATAAAACTAACTGCTTGTTGTACAAAAGAAACGCTGCGCTTACAGAAATAGTTTGTAACTTTAAGTTACAAAAATAGTATGAACAGGTTTGAAAATGTTATGCGGAAATGAAAGAAAATAAAAAAGAGCACCATGCATAAGTGCTCTTTAAGATAGGAGGTAACACTTTGAGCTGGATGTTTAGGTTAAAAGTATATGATGTATAAACGGAATAAGACCTAAAACTTATTTTTAACTAAATACAAAAGAGCAGCTAGCAAAAGCTAACCGCTTCATTGTAATGCACTGAGGAATTTACTAAACATACATATTATGAGTTGTAACTACAAGTTACAACTCATAATATGAACAAAATTGAAACTATTATACAAAAAAGAAAACTAAATAAAAATTTCATTTTGTGGAAATAAAAAACCCTAGTTTCCTAGGGTAATGGTATAACAGCCAAATATATTTTATTCTTTTATATCGTAACTTAATATTACGTTAAAAACATCAGGTAAGTGTAACCAATTGCAGAAAATAAAAGAGCAGCTAGCAAAAGCTAACTGCTCAAATAAGGAAATCGGAGAAAGATAACCATGTGTCTACATTATTGACGGAATATTGAGTTTTATTCAAGGAATAGATATTCATAATTTTTAAATAAACGATAATATCTATGTAATACACGGAATATTTAAAGTTTATAAGGGAGAAAGGAGGTATAGGTGGTATGAAAAAAAAGAATAACAGGGTAGTTAGGGTATTTATAGCAGGTCCATTTTTTAATGATGAACAACTTAACAGGATAAAGAGACTAGAAAATGCGCTTGGTAACAATCCTTTTGTTGCAGATATTTTTTCAGCTAGATTTTATCAACATGAACATTTAACTTTTGGATCTATGGAGTGGAGAACTGTAGTTTTTCATAACGATTTAAAATATTTAAGAAGAGCGGATGTAGTAGTGGCAATTCATGATTTTGTGAATGGATGTGTAGATAGTGGCACGGCTTTTGAACTTGGTTACGCATATGCATTCCAAAAGCCTATTATTTTGATAAAAGAAAAAGAAAGTATACCTAATCTTATGTTAATTGAAAGCTTACATGCCTATCTGGCAAATATAGAAGATATTGTGACGTATGACTTCATTAATATGCCACGTATTCCATATAAAGGGCCACTAGTGTGAATTTTTTCAGTCTCTTAGATGTATTAAGAGACTGGTTTATTTAATAAAACTCAACAAAATAATCCTTTTCTAATAAAAGGTTACTAAAATATGAGAAAATGATATAATAATCCAAATTACACATTTAGTCCTACTGGAAGAACCGGCGGACATCGAACTATAAGAGCATTAGTGATATTGCTCTGTAGTTTGGTGTCCGCTTTTATGTTTTTATTAACAAAATATATAAGGGGTGTTTTTATATATGACGCAATTAACTTTCTTACCTAAAATTGATCGCAAAGCAACGCAGACTCGTTTAGAAGAGATTCTTGAAAATGTTCGTATTTATAGACAATTTGGGATGATTAGACATGAGATGAAGGTTACAGCATCTAGCGAGGTAAGATATCACGGTCCAACAAATATAGTAGGGAAGCCAGCTGAAGATATTGCTTTAGCAAATGTTGCTATGAGTGAAAGAGAAGTGAAACTACAACGTTTATCTTTTCAAATTGATAAGGCCTTAAGTCGTTTTAGTAAAAACCAAAGGGATATTATTGTAAAACGATATTTAGAAGATGAAGAAGTCTTTGATTACATGATTTATAACGAAATTGGTATGAGTGAGCGTACGTATAGACGGAATAAATCTAATGCTTTTTATAAATTAGCTTTTGCTCTTAGATTAGAAGTATATGAGGCAGAAGAAAGTGGAGGTAATGAATAATGAATTTTGTTCAACCAATACGTGACCCAGAGCAAATACAGCAGTTAAAAGAGTATTTTAAGGAAAAGAGCTTACGTAATTACATTCTCTTCATTATGGGTATTAATACAGGATTGAGAATCTCGGACATTTTGAAATTGAAAGTAGGAGATGTCAAAGGTAGTCATATATCTATGCGGGAAAAGAAAACAGGGAAACAGAAGCGAATACAAATTACTGCAGCACTGAAAAGAGAGCTTAAATGGTTTATCGAAGAAAGGGAAGATAATGAGTACCTATTGAAAAGTAGACAAGGTAGAAATCGTCCAATCGGTCGTAGCATGGCATATAAGATATTAAGTGGAGCAGCGGCAGAGTTTGGATTAGATGAAATCGGAACGCATACCCTAAGAAAGACGTACGGGTACCATATGTACATGCAAACAAAAAACATAGCATTACTCATGGAGATATTCAATCACTCGTCAGAGAAGGTCACGTTACGTTATATAGGTGTTAACCAAGATGCAATGGATAAAGCAATGACTAGGTTTAAAATCTAATTATTGCTTATTTCTTTTTCATTAAAAGTTAAGCACCCCAAATCCCCTTAAAAAAGTTGTATTCGGAATATTGTAACAAAATAAAAAAAAGACCCTACAAGAGAGTCTTTCATCAGCTAATATTAAGCTTTTTGAACATTAGTAGCTTGTAAGCCACGTTGTCCTTGTTCTACTTCAAACGTTACACTTTGTCCTTCGTCTAAAGATTTGTAACCGTCGATTTGGATAGCTGAGAAATGTACGAATACGTCTTCTCCACCTTCACGCTCGATGAATCCAAAACCTTTTTCTGCATTAAACCATTTTACTTTACCTTGTTCCATAATTGTTGCCTCCTAGTGTGGATACCCACACATATGTTACTACCCTTGCTCAAATACCTTAGACGAAAAACAAAATTTATTCTTAATCTCAAGCCAAACAAAAATAGGTCTTTCTTAAATTAACACACTTTCTAAAAAATAGCAAATTTCAAAAATAAGTCCTTATGGTAATTAGCTACTAATAGTTGTTGCTGAAGAAAAAAGTCACTATGATAGTCATCACAGCAAGAAATTGCCAAAGGATCTCAACAATATCGTTGGTTTGATTTTTTTAGACATTCAATAACTGATAAAATTAGCTATTTTCGAACTGAATTTTACTTCTGGTAACGATAATTATGTAAATAAGCTGTCCATATGGGCAGCTTATTTTATTTTTTTGCTTAGCGTAGGTTATTTTGCAAAATGCTGGTGGTATCTCTATACAGTTACTCATAATTTTCGTACTGTGTAACTCAAAAGACAAAGTTAAATGAAATCAATGATACTAAGGGATTTCACGATAGGGTCAGTTACACACAATATAAGATATGGGTAATTTGTTATTATAGTATAATGTGTATATAGTTTTAGTTGTAATGAGGAGGGAGCTAGATAAAAGTGAAGAAAGTATTTTACGAAGAGGTTATTATTGAGAATCTACAAGAAGTTATCATGAAGTTGAAATTACCACGAAGACAATTTTTTCAATTAGGTAAAACGGCGATACGTTATGATTGGGATGCAGAAGGCAGTACATTTCTTGAGTTTTATGTAGAAGAAGTAAATCGTGAGCTAGCTAAAAAAGAACTTATTGCTCTTATAAATTTATTATCTTACTTATATCATTTTGATATGATGGGATCTAATGATTTATATTTAAGAGAAATAGAGAAACCATCAGAAATACCAATTGGATTAGAGGAAGTGTCTAACCAAAATTTAAAGAATATAATAACTTTTTATAACGAATTGAACAATTTAGAGGAAGGTGTAAAGAAAAGAATTCATCGAAGTATTGCATATTATGCAAGGGCATTAAGATTACGGGATCTAACGTTACATGAAGAAGCATTTTTAGTTGTGTATAAATCGACAGAGATTATTTGTGAATATATATATTCACAACATTACAAAGAAAGTTTTAATAATGGAATTGAAAATGTTGTGAAGCATTTATTAAAGGAACATTTTGCTGAAGAGTATCAAAAAAAGGACAAAGATTTAGAAATAAGTAACGCCATAGTACGAGAGTTAAAAAAATTGGCGACAGCAAGAAGAAAAGTAATGAACTGTGTAACCTTTTTAGAGTTAGATATGTTGAAAGGGGACGTAGGAGAGATAGTACAATTTAGAAATAAGATTGGAGCACATGCTAGTAGTTCGAATAGAGAGATTCCTATGGACTTATTGATGAATGCATTTTCTCTATCATCGTTTATTATTTCAAGAATGGTTAATAAAAATGATGATATTATTGCTAGGATAAAAGGGGATCAGTCATTTTAATGGCAGAGTCGTGACCGTTTTTTGGCAGTAAATGTGCCGGTTGTTTTTGAATCAACGTGATATATTTGTATTGTGAGAAGTGGCGGAAAACATAACTCACTATGTTGTTCTTATATTTCTAAACGGTTCGTAATGATGGTACATAAAATCCGAAACCAGCAGATGGTAATGATTGAAAGAGGCATACATCCTCACAACCAAACTAAAAAATATGAAGTACACGAACAAGACTTGTCTATTTGAAACACCGCTATTTTTTTATGATAGCGGTATTTTCTATTATTGATGGTAAAACTTCATTTACCGTATTTATCTTAAGAAGGCAAGAGCGTGACGAAAGGGCAACTGATGCATGGTTGCTCTTTTAATGGTTTTATTATAGTTTTGTATTGTTTTAATTTAGAAGTGAATGCTAAAATTGTGTTAAAACAATATGGAGGATAAGTGATGGGTAATCCAAATAAAGATAAAACTTGTTTCATTATCACACCAATTGGTGATGATCAATCTGATATAAGAAGGGCTGCAGACGGATTAATAGATGCAGTAATTACACCCGAATTATTAAAAATTGGGTTTTCTAGAGAAAATATTAAAGTTGCACATAGGATGGCGAACCCAGGTTCTATAAATCAGCAAGTTATTGAATGTATCCTAGAATCAGATTTAGCTATAGCTAATCTTACTACTTTGAATCCAAATGTAATGTATGAGCTTGCAATTAGACATGCGGTTAGAAAACCTGTTATTCAACTTATTCAAAAAGGAACAAAGAAACTACCTTTCGATATTATTGAAGAACGTACAATTTTTTATGAAAATGATATGTCAGGTGTAATAGAGTTATCTAACGGTTTAAGAGAAATGTTACCCTTTGCGCTTGATGATAAAGAACCAGATAATCCTATATATAGAGTTGCAAAACAAAAGGCAATCATGCAAAAAATTACTACAAACGAAGAACCTATGCAATACATAATTGAACAAATGAATAGTCTACAGAATCAAATGTCAAAGTTAGCACCGTTAATAAATAATAATCAAGATATATATGATAGACATGGTTTAATAAGAGCGAACGGTGAAAGAACAGTATCAGTTAGATTTAAAGTTGATGATTCTATATTAAACGGTTCTGAAGTAAAGGATTCGGTAAAGGAATTTGTACGTAAGAATCCTGGCGTAGTGAGGAGTTTTGGGTTGAAAGGCAATCTATTATCTGTAGCAGTTAGTGCATCTGATCCAGAGGGAATGGAACGACTTAAAGGTTATTTAGGATTTACAAATGGAATAGAATTATTGGAGAAGGAAAAAGTTTTTCTCTAATGTATTTTAATTTAAATAAAAAGCATTCCTTTTGGAGTGCTTTTTATTATACAAAGAAAAAAGCCCTGATTAGGGCTATATACTTTTCTTCATACCGCATTGACGGCATTCTCTCAAATAGATGAAATTTTTAACGGAACTTTTGAATGCGGTATTGCCGCAATTATCACAGCGACCACTGATTTTATCAGGATGTTCTTTGTATGTGTAAATCTTACTTAGATCGTACTCTTGTTTCGGTTCTTTATTTTAAATTAGTTTCACCTACATATCAATATAATATAGCTTAAATATAATAACACGAAGCGTTCACATAGTGGATGCTTTTTATTATGGTGGATCAATTAGTAAATGAACGTTTATATTTTGTAGCAATCCTCCGTTTTATGTAGAATAGATATTACGAGAGGAGAGAGATATTTTGAGTCAGGAAATCAATAAGAAAATGGAAGCATTAGTTAGAGATTGGGGGCTGCCGGAAACTCTTAAAGAAAGAGAAGAGAATATTGAGTATCAGTTTGAGGGGAATAGAATTATTAATGAACATGAGCAAAATTACCATTGTAATGATGGGAGTGTAAAGTTTTGTCTTTATAATAAAGTAAATAATAAAGCATTGTTTACTATGGATTTTCATAAAGCTGCTAACTGGTTTGGAGAACTAGTGGGAACTAATGATAAATCAATCACATTACAATTATTATATGTTATTGATGATTCGTTGAGAGACAAAAAGATAGCTACTTTTTATGTTAGAAAACTTCAGGAGTATGCGCATGATGAGGGAATGGATTGCATTGATGTAGCTCCATACACTGATGTTGATATATTCAAAAATAATATGGATAAAGCATTAAGTAGAAGTGAATTAGTAAAATTTTATGAAAATTTAAGTACTCCTGAAATGCCTATTAGAATTAGTTTATAGTAAATTGCTATGAGAGCATTCCTTATGGAGTGCTTTTTATTTTTGAATTAAAAAGGCGGTGCTAGTAATAGATGCAATGTTACAAAACATCAAATTAAAAAAGAAACTCGAATTTCTATCTAATATAGCAAAAGAAAACCAAGAGTTAAGGGAATCGGTAAAAGTATTATCACAAACTGTGGAGGACCTAAAAGATAAGGTCGATATGTTAAGTAGACAGGTAAGTACAATTAATAGCTCAGATAACATCTTAGGTACTCTTGAGGATGCGCTTGTAAGAATAAGAGAATATGAATTAATGGAGGGTGATGAGTAATGGAACTAACTAAACTTGAGATAGCAATTGTTCTTGGCGCATTCATTCAAGGGTTAGGTGAGGAAGCGCTTGATAAGGATAATGATTCATTAAAAGAATTAGAGAAAGAGGTAGATAAGATAGTTAGTAATTCAACAATAAATCAAATGAAGGAAGCCGGTGAAAGTGTAATAGGTAAGTTCATTCATAAGTTATTGGAAGATGAAGAACAGTGACGCAATACAAAACCAAACAACAGAAGCGTAAGTTCTATGACAGTGGTGAGTGGAAGAGTATACGTGAACAGGTAAAGAAGCGTGACAACTATGAGTGTCAGGAATGTAAACGTAATGGTTGTGTTCAAACAGATACGAACGAATACAGTGAGAGTGCAAAGCGTAAAAAGATTCAACTCGTTGTCCATCATATACAAGAACTTGAACATCATCCAGAACTTGCATTAGAAAAAGATAATCTCGAAACAGTATGCGTTAATTGTCATAATAAAGAACACGGTAGAACATTTAAAAAGAAAATCAATAAATGGCAACATGATGAAAAATGGTAAAAAAGAATCGGCAATAACAATCCCCCCTTAAAATATTTCACCAAAAATTGCTCTAAGGGGCACCGGAGGAGGGGGTCAACTGTCAGGTTTTTTTCGATTTTACGCCCGTAAGGGGGGGTGGGTAGATGGCTGTTAGTATTGTGAGGTTAAAAGAACAGCTTATGAATAATATTGATATTACAGATTTAGTCGAAGTTGAAAAGGTAGAAAGATATATTGATCTTGTAAAAGCATTTAGAAAAATAAATAAAACTATTAATAAAGAAGGCGAGTCTGTAACGATAAAAAACGGTTCTCAAGTTTTTGTTAAAGCCCACCCTCTTATAAGTGAGAGGAATAAAATTAACAGTTCATTAATTGCTTTGGGAAGAGATATAAAACTTTCTCCTAAAGTTGGTGCTTCTAATTCGGGTTACAGTCCAAGTGATTTAGTATGATTAGGCAAAAGTATGTAGATGAATACATTGAACTTTATAGAAGTGGTAAAGTAAAGTTCAACAATGAAAGAGAACTGTTAATTGAATACCTGGAAAAATACGTTTTAAACAGAGACGACTTGTATTTTGATGATGAAATGATCGAGAAGTGTATCCGCTTTGGTGAAAAGTGGTACTTTCCATTACAATCATTTCAAAAATTCTTAATAGCATTCGTCTTTTTATTTTATAAGAAAAATAGCCGTGTATTTTATCGAAAATTCTTGTGGATGCTTGGCCGCGGCGGCGGTAAAAATGGTTTAATGACAGTTATTCTTCACTTTTTAATAAGCGAATTACATGGAATTCCTGAATATAACATTTCCGTTGTTGCAAACAGTGAAGAGCAAGCAAAAACAAGCCCAGATGAAATTCATAAATGTATTAAAAGAAATGAAGTTTTACAAAGAGCTTTTAAAACAACATTAACACAAACCATTTCGAAATCGACTGGAAGTGTAGTGAAGTTTAGAGCATCAAACGGAGACACAAAAGATGGTCTTCGCGATGGCGCTGTAATGTTTGATGAAGTCCATCAATATGAAAGCAATAAAGATGTCCGTGTTCACATCAGTGGTTTGGGAAAAAAGAAAAATCCGCGTGAGTTTTACATTGGTACAGATGGATATGTAAGAGATGGATTCTTAGATAAATTAAAAGAAAAGGCAATGAAAGTTTTAAAGGGTGAAGCCCGTCCGAATGCGCTGTTCCCTTTCATCTGTAAATTAAATGATGAAAAAGAAGTTGATGAAATCGATAATTGGGAAATGGCGAATCCAATGTTATCTCAGCCGTTAAGTGAGTATGCTGAAGGCTTACTTGAAACAATAAAAGAAGAGTATGAGGATTTAGAGGACGATCCAAGTAACCGAGAAGAGTTCATGACAAAGCGAATGAACTTACCTGTTACAAATTTAGAACGGTCCGTTGCAAAATGGTCAGAAATTCTTGCTACAAATCGTCCTTTTCCTGATTTATATGCTCAAGAATGCATAGGGGCGTTAGACTTTGCAAGTATTCGGGACTTTGCAGCATGTGGTCTTTTATTTAGACAAAATGGGGAATACATTTTTAAAACACATTCCTTCGTACGAAAAGAATTTGTTGATATCTATTACGGATATTCTAAAAAAGCAGGCGAGTTCAAGAAACAAAAATTTGCTCCAATTAAAGAGTGGGAAGAGCAAGGATTACTAACAGTTGTTGATGAACCGACTATTAATCCTCAACACATTGTTGATTGGTTTGTAGAAATGCGAGAACAATATGGGATTAAAAAAATTATAGCGGATAACTTCCGTATGGAAGCAATAAGACCACTATTAGTAGCAGAAGGGTTTGAAATAGAAGTTATACGAAACCCAAAAGCAATTCATAGTTTGTTAGCTCCACGTATTGAAATGGCGTTTGCAAATAAACAAATTATTTTTGAGGATAATCCACTAATGCGTTGGTATACGCAAAATGTGTTGGTTGTTATCAAAGCTGATGGAAATAAAATATACGAAAAGAAAGAGCCTGTTCGTCGAAAAACAGATGGATTTCAGTGTTTTGTTCATGCTCTTTATCGGGCGGATGAGATACAAGAAGCTACTGATTTTGTTATAGGCAATATTAAATTTTAATAAAGGGGGTGATAACCATTGGATGGTTAGGTTCAGTATTTAAAAGAAATAAAGAACTAGAATTCATGTTGGATCTGGACATAATAACTGATACAGCAAACAGGCTTCATATGAAACGATTGGCAATTGATACATGCGTTTCATTTTTAGGAAGGACGATTAGTCAATCTGAATTTAGAATAAGAAATGGTAAAGCATTTAAGAAGAATGAGCTTTATTATCGATTAAACGTAAGACCAAACAAGAATATGACCGCAAGTACCTTTTGGGAACGGTTTGTTCGAAAACTTATTTATGATAATGAGTGTTTAGTTATACAAGCAGATGATGGTGATTTACTTATTGCAGATGGATTTCAACATAATGAGTACGCTGTGTTTGAAGATACTTTTACGGATGTAAGGGTAAAAGATTATACGTTTAAGAGAAGTTTTAAGCAAAGCGAAGTTATTCATTTGAAGTATCGGAATGATAAATTAACCCCACTTATTGATGGATTATTTGCAGATTATGGGGATTTGTTCGGCAGAATATTAAACTCTCAAAAACGTAAAAATCAAGTTCGTGGAACAGTTGATATGGATATGATTGGTGCTAAAACTGAGGAACAAATAGCAAAGTTACAAGAGTTTATAGACAACATGTATAAGTCAATTGGTTCTAAAGATATAGCTATTGTTCCGCAGCAAAAAGGTATTAATTATAACGAGATATACAATGGTGTTGCAAATGGCCCAAGTGTGGAAGAAATCAATAAAGTAACAAATGGTTTCTTAAATCAAGTAGCTATGGCAATCGGTATTCCTATAGCTTTGATATATGGAGAAATGGCTGATGTAGAAAAGCAAACGAAAAATTATATGCTTTTCACAGTACGACCATTATTAAAAAAACTATCTGATGAAGCGAACGTTAAATTCTTTGAAATGAGTGAATATCTTTTGGGACAAAAAATTGAGGTTAAAGCTGTTTCCTATCAAAGTATATTTGATCTTGCGACAAGTATTGATAAGCTCATTTCTTCAAGTGCATTTACAGGAAATGAAATTCGTTCAGAAGTAGATTATGAAGAGTCAGATGATCCAAACCTAAATGTCCATCATATTACGAAGAACTATACAAAATTAAATGAATCTGAAGGAGGTGAGAAATGATGGAACATGTGAATATGAGTAAGCTTTTGAATTTAAAACGAGACATTCGTTTTGAAGCTAAAGGTGAAAATGAATACAAATTAACTGTTTATGGATCAATTGGTGGATGGTTTAGTGAAAATAATGCTGAAGCAGTAAGAAGAAAAATTCAAGATGTTAAAGCAGAAAAAATTCACGTTCATATTAATTCAGGTGGAGGTTCCGCATTCGATGGTGTAGCAATTTGTAATCAGTTAAAGCAGCATAGTGCAGAAATTATAGTTCATATTGATGGTTGGGCAGCTAGTGCCGCATCTGTAATTGCAATGGCAGGAGACAGAATTATTATGCCTAGTAATACTATGATGATGATTCACCAAGCAAGTACCTTTGAATATGGAAACGCAGATCTTTTTGAAAAAACAGCAAGAGATTTACGAAAGATTGATTCAGCTTTAGCAGGATCTTATAAGAAACGTTTTGTTGGAACAGATGAAGAATTAAAACAACTTTTAAAAGATGAAACTTGGCTAACGGCAGAGGAAGCAGTAGCTCTTGGTTTAGCTGATGAAATTGCTGATGAAATTGAAATTGATGATACGCAAGAGGATGAAGAAGAGGAAGGTGTAGAAAATTTAAAAGAAAGTTTAGTAGCTAAGTATACGAAACAACAAAATAATCAAAATCCAAAAGAGCTTATTCAAGAGCCTGTTAATACAAAACAGAATCTGAGTACGCTTTTTTTAACTTTAGGAGGAAAATAAAATATGGTTATCAAGTTTAATAATTTTGAAGAAAAGAAACTAGCATTTGCAAAAGCTACACAGGAAGGTACAGCAGAAGAGCAATCAGTAGCATTGAACTCCATGATTGAAGCACTTGCTACAGATGTAAGAACAGATATTTTAAATCAAGTGAATGAATCAATGGTAGATCGTTCTATTATGCAATCTCGCGGTGCTAATGTATTAACAAGTGAAGAAATGAAGTTCTTTAATGCAGTTGTGGAAGAAGGCGGCTTTAAGTCTACTGAAACTTTACCTAAGACAACCCAAGAACGTATTTTTGATGATTTAGTTGAAGATCATCCTTTCCTAAAACATATCGGTCTTGAAAATCTGGGTGCAGTAACAGAATTTATTTATGGAGATCCAGAAGGCGCAGCGGTATGGGGACCATTATTTGATGGTATTAAAGGTCAATTAAATGCTACATTCCGTAAAGATAGCATTTCCCAACTTAAATTGACGGCATTTATTCCATTAGCAAATGACATGTTGAAACTTGGGCCTGTATGGGTAGAACGTTATGTTCGTACAATGATTACAGAAGCGATGAAAGTAGGTTTAGAACGTGGATTTGTAGCTGGTACAGGTAAAAATGAACCTATTGGGTTATTAAAAGATCCAAGTGGAAGTGTTGTGAATGGAGTATATCCAGATAAAAAGCCAGTAGGCACTTTAACGTTCGAGCCAGGCCGCAAAACAATCAATGAATTAAAAGGTGTTGTTAAACTACTAGCTAAAAAGTTAAATGCTGATGGTTCAGACGCAGATCGACCAAAAAATATTGCTGGTAAAGTAGTTATGGTAACTAATCCGTTTGATACTTTTGATATTCAAGCAAACGCGACAATTCAAAATGCAGCTGGAGTATATGTAACTAGTTTGCCATTTAATCCAATTCTTACAGAGTCAGTGTTTGTACCTCAAGGAAAAGTATTATTCTTTGTTAAAGGTCAATATGTTGCAGCAATGGGTGGAACAGAGCCAATCAAGAAGTATGAAGAAACATTAGCTTTAGAAGATGCAACTGTTTATATTGCTAAACAATATGCTACAGGTAAACCGAAGGATAAATACACTTCACAAGTTTACACATTAAAGCTTGAAGAAGTAACACCACCGACTGAAGGGTGATGTAAATGGAAACAGTAATTTCAGACGAAATAATACAGCAGTTCAAAGATAGGATGCACTTGGGTGATGATGAAGACGATAACCTAAAGCGCATCCTTTTTGCATCCAATGAAGCTTTATTAAAAGTATGTGGATTGTATGACATAAACAAAGATGAGACGTTCAAAGAATTAGTTTTTGAACGTTCTCGTTATGCTTATAATGATGCACTTGAGTATTTTACTAAAAACTTTTTAACCGAAATTAATAGTTTTGGTATTGCAAAAGCATTAGAAGAAATCAAATTGGACGGTGAGTAATATGCGTCCTTTTCAGTATAAAAAACCACTGAATACAGGTGACTTTAGAAATCGAATTAGCATTGAACAACCTGAAATAATAAAAGATGAATTGAATCAAGCAATTGAAACAGGTAATTGGGAAGAAGTTAAAAGTGCATGGGCAATGATAAAAACGGTGAAAGGGTCTGAGTATATTGAAGCTTCAGCTTCACAGTCTACACGAATTTATCGGTTTGTAATTCCTTATACAACAGGTATTACAGAATTAATGCGAATTAATATGAAGAATCGTATCTTTGACATTATCGAACCGCCAATGAATGATGATGAAATGTATCAAACATTGACTATTATCGCAAAGGAGCATGTTTAATATGAGTAATTTTGCGAGTGATCTTGCAAGAGAATTGCAAAGATATGCAAATGTTGTGGAAGAAGAATTAACAACTGCACAAGAAGATGTAGCTGATATTGCTGTAAACAAGTTAAGACAAAATAGTCCTAAAAAAACAGGTGGTTATCGTAAAGGTTGGCGTAAGAAAAAAGTAGATAAAGCCGTTGTTATCCATAATACAAAAGGGCAATTAACGCATCTTTTAGAAAATGGCCATGCGAAAGCTAGTGGTGGCCGAGTACCGGAGAAAGTGCATATTCGTCCCGTTGAAGAGTATGTAATTGATGAATTGCCAAAACGTATTGAAAGGGCAATTGAATCATGACATTAACATTAGGAGAATTTATAAAAATTCTTGAAGCTACAGGCTATCTTGTGGCTTATTCGCATTTCATAGCAACACCAGGTAATCCAGTTCCGGCGCCACCGTATATCTGTTTTCTTGTGGATGGGTCAGCAAATTTAATGGCTGATAACAAGGTGTATCACAAGATAAATGATGTAAATATAGAGCTTTATACAACTAAGAAAGATGTAGTTGCGGAAGCCAAGCTAGAACAAGTTCTAGATGATAACGAGATTCCGTATGACTCGTATGGGACTTTTATTGAATCTGAAAATATGTATCAAAAATTTTATGAAGCGAGGTTGATATAAATGAATGAAAATAAAGTTATTTTCGGTCTGAAGAAAGTACATTATAGCGTGATTACTGAGGATGCAACAGGGAAAATCATATATGAAACTCCGGCTAAATTACCAGGTGCGGTTGAAATGAAATTGGAACCAAAAGGTGAGCAATCAGACTTCTATGCTGATGATAGCAATTACTACACTGAATCAAGCAACCAAGGTTATGAGGGTACTTTAAATCTTGCTAAACTTACAGAAGCTTTTCGAACTGACGTATTAGGGGAAGTTCTAGACGAAACTGACAAGGTTATTTCAGAAGTTTCAAATGCAAAAACAAAGAGAATTGCTCTTATGTTTGAATTTGATGGCGATGTAAAAGCAATTCGTCATTTACTATACAACGTAACTGTATCACGCCCTGGATTCGGTTCTTCCACAAAGAGTGATAAAACAGAGCCAACTACAACAGAATTGAAATTCGTTGCATCACAGCATCCAATAACATCAAAAGTAAAAGATTCAACAACAGTAGGTACACCAGCGGCTATTTATGACGCTTGGTATACAAAAGTATACGAAAAAGTTGTGGGGGCGTAATTAGATGGAAAAAACAATCACAATTGATGAGAAAGACATACTTCTAAAGAGTACAGCTGGTACGGCTATTCGTTATAAATCACAATTTAGACGTGATATGTTTGCGGATATTCTTAGTTTAGGAGTACTTTCTTCATATATTTCAGCTGATGGCGACCAAAATAATATTGACCTTTCACAGGTTGATTTAAGTAAATTAGATTTTGAAGTTATTTATAACTTAGTATGGGCATTCGCTAAAACAGCAAATCAAGAAGTCCCAGATCCGCTAACTTGGTTGGATACATTCGGAGAATTTCCAATTGCTGAGATTATTACTGAAATTCAGGACCTAATTAAAAGTACGGTTCAGTCAAAAAAAAAATAACAGAAGATGAACAAGGGCAAGGTCATAACAATGGGAAAGGTAGTTTTTCTGTTGATACATTCCTTGCTCTTTGTTATTCATGCAAACTCTCAAAAGAAGATTTAGAAGATATGACAATAGGTGATTGCTTGGATTATATCGATGAGTATGTTGAATTACGAAATCCGAAGAAAGGACAAGAAAATACAAGAACAGCTACACAAGATGACTTTAACAATTTCTAAGCAAGTGAGGTGATAACATGGCAGGAAGAATTAAAGGAATAACGATAGAAATTGGCGGAGAAACAACCGGTCTTCAAAACGCCTTAAAAGATGTTAACAAACGAAGTAGCGAACTATCGAAAGAATTAAATGATATTCAACGTCTCTTAAAATTCAATCCGGGTAATGTGGAAGCTTTAGCTCAAAAACAACAATTACTTACAAAACAAATTGAGAATACAACAAAGAAATTAGATAGTTTAAAGTCAGCTCAACAACAAGTACAAGCACAATTTGAAAGTGGCGTAATTAATGAAGAGCAATACCGGGCGTTTAGACGTGAAATTGAATTTACAGAAGGGCAACTTAATGGGTTCAAAAACAGTCTTGCAGGATTAAAGGCTGAACAAGAAAAAGCAGCAAGTTCAACAAGAAAATTAGAGACTTTATTTAGCGCCACAGGGAATAGTGTTGATGATTTTGCGGATGTATTAGGGAATCGTCTTGTGAATGCAATTAAAAACGGTACGGCATCAAGTAGGCAGCTAGATCAAGCCATTGAGATAATTGGAAGGAAAGCGTTAGGAGCCGAAGCGGATATCGGGAAGTTGCAGCAGGCGCTCCGTTCTATTGATAATGGTAATTCCATTCAAAACATTAGAAACGACTTAAATCAACTTTCCCAAGAAGCAAATCAAGCGGGCGAAAGTGTTAAAGAATTAGGTGTTGAATTAGAAAATGTAGTAGCAGGAATAGGTGCAGGTTTAGGATTTAAAGAAGTTATCGAACAAGCTTTAGACATGTCGGAGTTAAAGACAAAAATTGATATTACCTTTGATGTTCCAGAATCCTCAAAGAGATCTGTGGAGGAGGCAGTCAGAACTGTTACAGCCTATGGCGGTGATGCAGAGGAAGCGTTGGAGGGTGTACGTAGACAATGGGCATTAAATAAAGAGGCTTCTGATGCAGCAAATACAGAGATAATAAAAGGAGCAGCAAACATTGCTAGTTCCTATTCACAGATTGATTTTACAGAATTAATTCAAGAAGCCAATGAAATCGGTAGTGAATTAAATATTTCGAATAAAGAAGCGCTAGGATTAGTTAATTCTCTTTTAAAAATCGGATTCCCCCCTGAGCAACTTGATATTATTGCTGAGTATGGCGCCCAACTAAGAAGGGTTGGTTATACAGCACAGGAAGTACAAAGTATTATGGTAAGTGCAGCAAAGGAAAAATCTTGGAATATAGATAACCTATTGGACGGATTAAAAGAAGGGCGTATTCGTTCCGTTGAAATGTCGCGTGGATTAAGCAATTCTATGAAGGATGCTGTCCGTGATGCTGTAGACGATACTGAAAAAATGTCTGATGCACAGATATCAGCGATGCAAAAAGGATTTGCCAAACAAGAATCCGCACTTGCAAACTCATTTAGTAATCAAGAAAAGGCACTTTCTAAAAGTCATAGTCAAAGACAGAACGCATTAGCTAAAAGTTTTGATGCTGAATACAATGCAGTTTCTAAAAGTTATGAAAATCAACAAAAGAATTTAGAGAAGAAACTTAGTGCTGAATATGATGCAACATCAAAAAATTATGATAGACAACAAAAAGCACTTGAGAGGTCCCTCGAAGTGGAAGTTAAAGCATTTGAAAAGTCTTCTGAACAGAAATTAAAGCTCATCGATAAAGAATACATGGAACGTATGAAATTAATCGATGAGGAAAAATATAATCGTCTTAAATCGGTAGACGCTCAAATTAATTCTTTGGATGCGAAAACAGCAGCTGAAGATAAATATTTTAAAGATCGTGAGAATGCTGAAAAACGTGCCGATTTAAAAGTTAAAATAAGCAAAGCAAAAAATGAAGAAGAAAGACAGGCGGCAATTAAAGCATTACAAGAACTTGAAGAAAAAATGCGTTTGGATAAGATACGTGAAGAACGTAAAAGTCAAATTGATAGATTGAAAGAGGAAAAAGACGGCATAAAAGAAGCATCTGATGCGAAAAAAGAGGCGCTGAAATCAGAGATAGATAGTCGTAAAGAACAAGTTAAAGAGCAAATAAACAATGAAAAGGAAGCTTTAAAAGAACGACAACAAGAACAAAAAGAAGCGTTTCAGCAAAGAAAACGAGAAGATTTAAAGGCTCTTAGTGAATCGAATAAAGCACAACTTGATTCATTAAGGGAAGTCAATCAAGCGAACTTATCGTCCTTAAAAGAAAGTCAGAATAACCGCAAACAAGCGTTAAGTGAACGTTTAAGCGATGAAATGGACGCCGTTCGTGAATCGCATCGAGCGGAGTTAGAATCATTTAAAGAAATGAATGCGCAGAAACTGGAGCTTGCAAAAAATCCGCCTGACAGTGTAGCAGTACAAGAAATATTTTCTCAATTAGAAGGCTGGGGTAAAGCTATTGCTAAGGGTGGAGAAGAAGGTAAACAAGCATTTATAGATATGGTTAAATGGCTAGATCAAATCGAGGATCCGGATTTAAAAGAAGCGATTGGTGTAGAACTTTTCGGTAGATGATAAATTGTGCCGAATCAAAATTGCGGTATGAAGCAAGAAGGGTGAGATTCCTGACTTGAACCGAAGGCTATACGAAGTATAGTCAGGGGCAGAGCATAGAGGGTGAAAAGATATAATCCCTCCACGAGACCGCGACACTTTCTTTATAAGTGAAAACGTATGCCGAGCTTACACTAATACGAAGTGTAAGAAGTAAGGGATAAAAAGCCTTTACGATAACAAAATGACAATGTGGGAAGACCAGGGTCAAAAAATCATAAATACAATTTTACAAACTGAAGAAAAACAGGCTGACTTAAAACAAGGAATCGATGATTTACAACAATCCATAAGTAAAACGGACGCATCACCTATGGTCAAGTTGAAAGAAGCAATGAATGACTTGAAAGAAGCTCTTGAGCCGGTGTTACTTGTGGTAGCTGATATTGTTTCTAAGGTAGCTGAATTTATCTCAGCTCACCCAGTGTTAGCAGCTGCGATTACAGCTATAACAGTTGCGATTGGAATACTTGTTGGTATTTGCGCAGCGCTTGCTCCAGTAATATTCTTGGCCACATCAGGTGCTGTAACCTTTGCGGGAGTTATGGCTGTTTTAACAAGTCCGCTTGCTTTAGTAGTTGCAGCAATCGCTGGATTAATTGCTATATGGGTATTATTCGGCGACAAAATAATGGCTATATACAATGAGTATTTCAAACCGACAATAGATCAGATAGTAGACATAATCACTGAAACTTTACAACCAGTCTTTGATAAAGGTTTTTCGATCATAAAAGATATTGTAAAAGATGCTTTTGATATTATCAAACGTGTTTGGGAAGAAATACTCTCACCTGTTTTTTCAAAGATTTCATCATTCATAGAAGATGTCCTGTTACCAGCTTTTAAATTTGTATTTAAGGCTATAGGTAGTGTTGTATCAGATGCATTTGATGGGATAAAAGTAGTGTGGGATACGGTTTTAAAACCCATTTTAAATGGAATTATTGATTTCATTTCTGGCGTATTTTCAGGAGATTGGGACAAAGCTTGGAAAGGAATCGTGAAAATATTTGATGGAGTATTCAACGGAATAGAATTAGCAGCAAAAGGGCCGATAAATGCTGTGATTTCGATGCTTAACGGATTGATTGAAGGTATCAACAGTATAGATATGCCGGATTGGGTTCCGTTTGTTGGTGGAGGGAAAGCGAATATTCCTAGAATACCAATGTTAGCTACGGGCGGACATGTTCTTGGGGATGGATCGTTTATTGCCGGAGAAGCAGGGCCAGAGTTATTTACTAAAAGAGGTAATCGTGTTTCGGTAACACCTTTATCGTTAAATGAAAAATCACTTGGTATTACAGGTACTATGAGCCGATTAATTGGCGATATGAGCTATTCGATGGCTAATTCTATGAAAGAGTTATCTGGCCTAAAAAGTGTCATGAGTAATGTGTATGGCAGTCTAGCTAATAGCTCAGAAGCAATGAGTAGAAGTGCTAATCAGACCACTGTAGATGGAAATTCCTCTTCAAATGCAAATAAATCAGATTCATATAACTTTGCTGACATGTTTAGGGGTTCAACATTTGTAGTAAGAGAAGAAGCGGATGTACAAAAGCTAGCAGTAGAACTAGGGAAATACATTAAGACGTCAGGAAGAAAGGTGGGGCAACTATGAGTTTAACAATAGATGGTAAAAAACTAAAAGAACTAAATTTAGCTCTTTTACCAGGGTTTCAACATCCAGCGGCTCCGCCAATTCGTGACTATACAGTTTCTATTCCCGGTCGCCCGGGAGCTTATTACTTTGGTTCAGACATAGACCCTTTGGAGTTTAATTTACCATTAATTATTAAACCGCAAGAAGATAGATTTAAATTATCAGCAGCTATCAGAAAAATGGTAGCTGTTTTTATTGACCATTACGGTAAACCGAAGGAAGTAAAGCTGATTTATGACTACGAACCCGATAAGTATTATCTAGTTAGATATAGCGGTTCAATGCCAATCGATCGTTATTTTAGGATGGGAAAATTCGAATTACCATTGATTGCTTATGATCCTCACGCATATTCAGTATTGCAAAGTACAGAGGAAATACGTTGGCAAGATATGGTTCCGTGGATGTCTGATATCCCGATTGGATACAAAGGTTCATCTTTTACAGTTAATTCTCCACAGAGTCTAACTGTAGACAATTTCGGATCTAAAGTTATTCGTCCGGTTATTGAAATTAGTGGTAGCGCCGATAACTTAACGGTAATTGTTAAAGGTGAACGTTTTTCTTTTGGTAGTTTTAGAAACTCTTCATTTTTAATCGATGCAGAAAGGTATACGGTAATCAAAGACAGCAAGAATTTTTTATTTCAATTGCAAGGGAATTTAGAAAAAATAGAGTTAATGTTAGGCGCTAATGTAATACAAGTAGGCGGTTCAAACCTTAATCTCAAAATTTCATTCAAATACCGCGCTAAATATTAATAAGGTGGTGAAATTAATGGCTGATGCGCCTAAGTTACAAGGTACAGAAAAACTTGGTGAAAGTTATTACAAAATTAATATGGGGATTGATAATGCGAACGAAGCATTGAAGAGAGCATATTCTGCTGAATCCTCATCTTCAAATGCAAACATAATAGCCAATCAGGCTAATAATACGGCACAAGAAGCAAATAATTTATCAAATAATGTTCAAAAACAATTGGACACAATTGTAGCTAAAGGTGACTCTGGACCAGAGGCTAAACAAGCAAGGATTGATACATTTGGTATAGAACATGATTCGCTTAAAGGACGAGCTGACAGTGATTTTCAAACTAATGCAAAGCAAATTGACTTCCACAATAAAAGAACATTTTTACATTTTAATAAAACGGGAATTATTGCTCATAGGGGTGCTCATATCAATGCTCCAGAGAATACACTAAAGGCTATCCAGAGTGCGGGAATGCTAGGTTATGAATTAGTAGAACTAGATGTACAAAAAACATCTGATGGTTCTTTTATACTCATGCATGATACAACCGTGGATAGAACAACAAATGGAATTGGAAATGTTAGCGCCTTAACACTAGCTCAAATAAAATCCCTTATTATAGATCAAGATTATGCAGGTAAATCTGCAGAAGAGATAGTTAGAATACCTACTTTTGAAGAAGCTTGTAGGGAATGTTCAAAATGGGGTTTAGGGATTAATGTGGATTGCAGCAAAATGGATTGGACCGATGAAAATATCATTACTGTTGTTCACCTTCTTAAAAAATACAGTTTATGGAGTAGTAGTTTTTTTGTTGTGGACGACAAACAAGCAAGAATTAGACTAACTACCCTATATCCAGACGCTAATGTCACTTGGTTGAATGTTGATTCAGATCCGTCTGTAAATATAGCTGAGTGCAAAAACTACTTAAATGCCTTCGTATCATACTCGAATAGTGTTATCACAGAAAATGAATTATACACATATAAAAACGCTGGAATACCCATATTTATATACTCAAGTAACACTCCAGATGATGTATACAAATATTTCAAATATGGCGTGCGTTTCATTGAGACGGATACCATTCTGCCAAAGGGAGTGTACTAGATGAAAACATTATTAATAAACGTAGTACCAATGAATTCTGGTACCGGTGTAGGACTAAATACATTGGCAACTTTTGACGAAAGCGAATACAATTCAGCTACAGATAGAAAGGTACTGTTTTATGACCCATTGTTATCAAAGTTCAAGCTAAGAAATGTTAATGCTCATCCTTACATTGAGCCTTGTATAATGGGAATCAAACAAGGAGATGTTTTTGAAGTTGAATTTGAAGCGTTAGCAGTTGGTGGAAAAGATATAACGTTAAATATCCAACTTGGAGATTTAGTAGACTCTGGAGGTTCCGGATTAACTGCTACAGCTAAACAAAGCAATGAAGTTAAAATTAATCACGAAGATTATCGAAAATACAAAGTGAATTGCATGGTAACTGCATCATTTAACGCTAATATGAAAGGTGTTTTCTTTAACCTTCGATTAGCAACAGTTAACACGGAGGCATTAATACGAAATTTAAATATAAAATGCAAAACATCAAATGAATTACTAAATATCGGAACGAACTTTACAACTTATCAAAGTAAAACAGATTTTGAAAATGCAATTGTGAATAATATGCAAACTAAAAATCCTTTTGTTGATTATCTTAATGCGTACAAGTCTTATATAAAAGGTGAGACAGTTGCTGACAATACAGGCCTCCAAGTTAATTCTACAGCAAATGGAGTTACTGGTATTTTTAGAGAAATGCAGTATCTGGTTAATCCTAGCTGTCATGCCGTATATGTGGAATATGTGAATAATGGAAATACAGGGTTAAAAGTTGCTTTAGGGTATTATCGGCGATTAAAGGATACAGGTTCTATTCCTGGAAGCCCACTTATACAAAGGTTTGATTTGCCTACAACATCAGCGGTAAAAAAGATGATTATATTTTTACCTTCACAAACGCAAGCGTCAACGGATTTTCAAAAGTATAATTTTTTAGGGTCGTTTTTCGAAGTAACATCAGCAATTGCTGATGGATCATGGAGATTGCAGAAAGTTATTTTGGGTGAAATCAACCATGCTCCAACAGAGAAAAGAGCCGGAGGAGAAACATCAACTTATACAGACTTTAACAACATAACTAAAGGACGTATGGGAGCATTCGAAATCATGACCGATTCTCCAACAATTGCGGATTCTGTAGCGGTAGGAGCAACTATTTTATATGACTACACGTTTCCTATTCCGTTTACTACAAACTGCTCTTTCGTCACGATTATTGATTACGGTTCTAACGTGTTATTCCAATTTAATGCTCATAATCTAACTAAAACTGGATGCCAAATCGCCATAAAGAATACATCAGCAGTCGCAACAGCTCCTGGTAAAGTTGGCGTAATGGCAATTGGGGTTTAGAAGAATTAACAACAAATTATCATTTAATTTATAAATGGTTAACAATAACAAGCTAACATGTAAATAAAATCAACTGAAAACAGGAGGCTATATGGAAAAGGAAGGTAACTTTGCTCAAGGGATTTTCTTTGGTGGTATACTGTCGTTACTTTTATGGTTTTCACTATTTGGTTGGATAAACATGATTATTGGTGTTAGTTTTTAAATAAGAAGGTGATACATTGCTAAAACTCTATAACAAAGAAATGAAACTCAAGGCATATCTTGAGAATGTATATAATATAAAGTACAGCCCGCCTCTCAACGAACTATGGACGGCGGGTTTTTCATTGCCATTTACTGATCCAAAACGAGAAGAAATTGAAACCTTTGATTACGTAGAAATATTTGATAAAGGTAAACGCATTGGTATGTTCCGTATTATGGATAGTGATGAAGAAAGAGAAGTACATGAAAAAATTATTACTTATGACTGCGAGCACGTTTTATCTACACTAATGGATAGCGTGCTTTTTGGTTATCATGAAAGAATTAATTTAACCACAAGGGAAAATATCGAATATCTTCTTAGCAAACAAAGAATCAAGCATTGGAAACTCGGAAAATGTGATTTTACAAAATATTTTTCATATAGTTGGGAAAATGAAGACACTATATTAGGACCGATATATAGTATACCGAAACCATTTGATGAAAAGTTCCAATGGACTTGGGATGATTCGTCTTATCCTTGGACATTAAACATTGTTCGATATTCTGAAGAAATCACGGGGGAACTTCGATACCGTAAGAATATGAAGGGTATTAAGAGGAAAGTGGAAGCTAAAGATGTCATGACAAGAATTTATCCTCTTGGTTATGGCGAAGGCGTAAACCAACTTACAATCAAAAGTGTTAATAATGGTCTTCCTTATATAGATGCTCCAGCCTTCGTTAGGGAATTGCATGATGGGTTTGATTACATTTGGGCGGATAGACGATTTGAAGACGCTCAATCACTTTACGCTTCAGCAAATTCGATGTTACTAAAAGCATGTATGCCGAAAGTTACTTATGAAATTGATGCAATTGATTATGAGTTAATTGACCCATACAAGATAGAAAAGTATGAGACTGGTAAGCTAGTACGTCTGTATGATGAGGATTTCAATATATCAGTAGATTTACGTGTAATGGATCGTTCAAAAGATGATGTAACGGGGAATCCACTTGATGTAAAACTTGTATTAGAAAATAAGGTAACTGATTTAGGTACAATACAAGCCGATATTGAAAAACGACAGAGAGTCAACGAAGTGTATTCTCAAGGGACGACGAATATTGATAGTCGAGATTTCCAAGATAATTGCGACCCCGAACATCCAGCTATCATTAGGTTTCAAATACCTAACGATGTAAAAAATGTGAATGAATTGTTACTGACATTTGAGATATTAAGATTTAGAGCTTATGAACGTGCAATTAAAGGCGGTGGAGCTGTTGTAGGTTCAACGGCGGCTGGCGGTGGTACAGTGTCCTCCACATCCGCTGGGGGGTCTATTGTACAATCGACGTCTAGTGGCGGTAGTAGTACACAAACATCAACTAGTGGCGGCGGGAGTGTGCAAACGTCTAGCGGTGGCGGGGATCATATTCATAAGATGTTTCATGGTGGTGGTATTGTTCCCTCTGAACCTCCAACAATAGGATTGTACACAGCATTTTCCGATCCTGGTAGGAATACAGCGGCTTCGTTTTATGCAAAAGGAACAGGAGCTAGTCTATACACACATGGTTCTAGTGGCGAGCACACACATAGTCTGTCCATACCAAATCATCAGCATTCTATTTCTATACCAAGCCACCAGCATTCTATTAGTCTGCCAAATCACCAACATGATATACATCTCGATCCGCATAGCCACGAGATTACATTGCCAAACCACACCCACGATATTGAGTTCGGCATTTTCGAATTATATCAGACTCCATCAAAAGTAACGATTGAAGTAGATGGGAATACATTGCCTTTTGATTCAATAAGAGGACAAGATATAAATTTGATTCCGTATTTAGCGAAGGATAGCGAAGGGAAATTGCAACGTGGTCGTTATGTTGAAATTAAAATTACACCAGATAGTTTAGCTAGAATAAACGCTACTGTTACAGGGCGCTTGTTTATTCAGTCTAGGAGCGGTGGCACGTATTGAGATGAATGGTATAATATAACTACAGACTAGCACGACGGGGCGAAAAGGAAGCATCCTACTTCCCTGTCTGTATTTTACTTAGGGATAACTAAGGTGGTTATCAGTATTGACAAGAAAGTACGTTCAACTTGTGCAAATTGAAATTGATGGGATTTTGGTGGATGCAAAAGAGTGTACTAAGTGTGGCGTTGTTAAATCACTTAATGAATACAATGCTAAGAAAAATGGATTAGGCAAAAAGTCTTCAAGATGTAAGAAATGTAATCTCGAATACAGGAACCAAAGAGCGCAAATTAAAGCTGAATATGACAAACAATACCGCGAAGAGAACTCCGAAAGAATAAAACAATATAAGAGAGGATGGTACGAAGAGAATAGAGAAGAAGATATAGCTAGAAGAAAAAGAGCTTATTACGAAAACCATGAAAGAGAACTCGCTGCTAGGAGAAAGTATCGAGAAGAAAACATTGAAATTTTAAAAGAATATAACAAAATACATTATCGAAAAAATAAAGAAAAATATATAGAATATAGAGAACGAAATAAAGAGAAGATAACCGCTTATAGAAAAAGAAGATATCAAGAAAATAAAGAAGAGTATTCTGCACGTTATAAGGTATATTACAAAGAAAATCAAGAATATCACCGTGAAAGAAGACGGAAACATTACTTTGAAAATTGGGATAAAAGTCGCGAAAAGAATAAACAGTGGTTTAGGGATAACCCTGAACAAGCTCAAGTTATTCGTATGAGAAGAAGAACTAGAGAATATTTGCTGCCAGATAACATTACTTATAATGCAGTTGAAGGAATTAAAAAGTTCTTCGGAGGGTGTGCATTAACAGGTGAAACAAAAGATATTCATCTAGATCATGTTATTCCTCTTGCGACTGGTCGTATCGGAGCGGTTCGCGGAAATATTATTCCATTGAAAAGTAGTTTGAACGAATCTAAGCGAGATAAAAATATATTTGAATGGTTTGAACAAAATAAAGATTATTGGAGATTATCACAAGAGAAATTTGATAAACTAATTGATTATTTAGCGACACAAAATGAAATGTCAGTTGAAAAGTATAGAGAATACGTTTACTGGTGTCATGAAAATCCCATACAAATGGATATAGATGTTGAAAATAGAATTGTTCAATTATCATTAATATAAAAGAATCCAATTGGTGATTCTTTTTTTATATTCTGTCATGAATGAAAGAAACTTAAGAAAACGGCAGTTGATTTGAAATCAATAAATTTAGATGGCGCCAAAGTAAAAAAATGAAAAAGCGAAAAACTAAGAGAAGTGAAATAGCTTCTCTTTTTTCTATGGAGGAATGATATATGCAAATAATTGAAATTCATACACAAGGCGGAGTAAAACACACGGTACAAACTGAAAAATACGATGCACAGGTGCTAAACGAACAATTGAATAGCAATGACCTAATCACCGTGCTTATCAATGATTTTATTATTCAACGAATTGATGTAAAACGTATTTTGCCGATCAATTTTCCTACTGTAGAAGGTACTAAGAAGTTAAAAGTTCATACAAACGGCGGAAAAGAAATTGAGATTGTAACAAATGATTATGATCCAATCTACTTAAATGAACAATTGAACAATAGTAATACCATTACGGTTGTAATTGGTGATTATATCTTCTCCCGAATCGACGTGAAGCAGGTGGTCCCAATGAAAGAAGAACCGAAAGAACTTGAACAACCACCTTTAACTGAACCAGAGAAACCGACAGACCCAGTTGAACCACCAACTGAAGGTGGGACCGGTCCTGATACACCACCAACGACTGAAGTAAGTGAAATCTAAAATTAAATATACCGAAGGTTGACTTGTGAATGGTTTTAAGGTTACTACTTAAGTAGGACGATTGTTGTATTGTCGTTACTATTATTTTGAAATGAGGACGTAACCATGCAAAAGCAAAATACAGATTCAATTGGGTTTGGCGCAGCGATTATTCACGATACAATCGAGAAAGTAACAGACAATGTTTTTTCAGTTCGAGTGCAATGGGATGGAAAAGTACATCCAGTTTCTGTTGATTTAGAACAATTAGAGGTATCACCTGGGTTGTTCCAGGAAAAGTATAATAAACAGCCCTGGGCTGTACGGGAAGCTTTTAACGAACGTGTTCGTAAGTATGTTCAGGCATATCTCCGTAAAGTTGATTCATAACAAAACGGAGTTTTCAAGAAAGAGAGACAATTCACTTGCCTCTCTTTTTATTTTCAAGGGAGCTGAAGCATAACTATATATGTTTCGAAATTTAAAATTCAAATAATTAAATCTTTATAATTAGATTTTGAAATGTGTTAATATAACCTTATATATATATAATGGGGGCATGAAGATTTGGAATTACAACAAAAAAGAGTTTTTGGTTTAGATTTCGTTCGCAGTATAGCTATCATGCTAGTATTATTGGCACATGGATTAGACTTCTTTCTAGCTCCAGTCTTAAAGGATTCATCTATTGGAAGGATAATTACTAAGTCTTTGAATTTTCCGTTAGGATTTTTTGGAGTTGAGATATTTTTTGTATTAAGTGGCTTTTTAATTGGTAGAATTATTATTAAAGAGTTAGTCGAGAATGGTAGATGGAGCAAATTGTTTTCTTTTTATATTAGAAGGTGGTTTAGAACTTTACCTCTTTATTACTTGGTAGTATTTTTCTTGGTTTGGTTTCCTATAGGGGCAGATTTTACTTGGAGAAACTTATTCTTTGTTCAAAATTTTAATAGTAACACTTTGTCTTTTAATCCAGTATCATGGTCTTTATCCGTTGAAGAGTGGTTTTATTTAATAATACCTTTCATAATTCTTGTTGCTTTTCGTATGATTAAGGAAGATAAAGGTAAACATTTTTTGACTATCTGTTTCATTATTATGAGTGTTTCTTTACTAGCCAGAATAATTTTAGTGATAATGAAGGATCCTAGTTTTGATTTCGGTGTAAGGAAACAAATTTTCTATAGATTGGATAGTATTACGGCCGGTGTTATTTTGGCAGGTATTAAATTTTATTACAAAGATATGTATAAACAAATGATTGATAAAAGAAAATTACTCTTTTTTATTTCTATAGTTGGTTTTATTTTGTGTGAAGTTTGGTTTATTTTACATCGAGATATGTCCAAACTGGATCAATCATTTTTTAGTAGGACAATCTTTTTTAATTGTGTAACCTTTTCTTGTATGCTTTTGGTTATATCTTTAGAGACAGTAAAGATAAATAAAGTATTTATAAGAAAACTGATTGTATTTATTAGTATGATTAGTTACGCCTTGTATTTATTGCATTTTAAAATTTATATTTTCGCAAGAGACTGGATTGAGATTAATAGTATCGTGGAAGGTATACTGTTATTTGTTGGCGCAACGATAATTACAGTCGGATTTGCCGCATTTCTTCACAAGTATTATGAATTACCATTAATGAATTTTAGAGATAAAATTAAAATTTTTAGTAAGTGATAATAATTGATTTCTAACAAAATACTATTTTTTTACAACAAATCAAAGCGTGCTTATAGCAGGCTTTTTTATATTTAAAAGGAGGGGAACAATTGGAGCGAGTTCATGATATTCTCAGAAGTCTTAACATAATCGATATTTTTAATACGGCACAATTTAAAGCTGCTTCATTTGTAAGTGGTGGAGTAGGAACATTTTTAAGTCTGGTGTATGGGAAAACCAATCTTATCTGGATTTTTATCCTAATGATGGTAGTCGGTTTAGATTGGATTACAGGAAGCAAAGCTTCCAAGTTAGATGGATCGTATTCATCAGCATATGGAGTAGAAGGCATCGCGCGCACCGTGGTGCTTTTTTTGTTGCCATGTTTAGCTCACATGTTTGATATCGCGTTTAAATTACCAGATTTCTTTTTCTTCATGATAACTGGCGGTTTAACATATCACATTTTCAACAGTTTCACTGCTAACTGTGTTCGTGTCGGCTGGGATAAATGGATTCCGACATGGTTACTGGAAAGCGTAGCTAGTGAAATTGAAGCGAAAATAAAACGTTCTGATACAAGGAAACGGGGGAAATAAAGATGCAAGAGAAATTCAAGAATTACGGATTATGGGTAGCATTGTTTGCACTGTTAGGGATGGTATTAATGGATACCGTCCCAGATTTTAATTTAGGAAGATATCAAGAATACGTAGATATGATTCTGTATATTTTGATTGCTGCAGGTGTTGTATCTAATCCTGCAGCTGGTAAATGGTTTGCGGATAAACGAAATAAAGGAGCGGATAAATAATGGGACATTTTATTGATATTTCAAAATGGAATGGTGACATTAACCGGCCTATAGCAAAGCAATACATTGATTTCATCATCGCTCGTGTACAAGATGGTTCAAATTATGTAGATCCATTGTATAAAGGATATGTACAAGCCATGAAGCAACATGGTATTCCTTTTGGTAACTATGCATTCTGTCGTTTCGTTTCTGAAAATGATGCACGAATAGAAGCTCGTGACTTCTGGAACCGTGGAGACAAGAGCGCGACAGTCTGGGTTGCAGATGTTGAAGTAAAAACAATGAATGATATGAGAGCGGGCGCACAAGCATTTATTGATGAACTACGCCGATTAGGTGCTCAGAAAGTTGGCTTATACGTTGGTCATCATATGTATGCTCCGTTTGGTATGGCAAATGTAAAAGCTGACTTTGTTTGGATTCCTCGTTATGGCGGTAATAAGCCAGCTTATCCATGCGATATTTGGCAATACACAGAGACAGGCAATGTACCTGGTATCGGTAAGTGTGATTTGAACCAATTGATTGGCAGTAAATCATTATCTTGGTTTACAGGAGAAAAACGACCAGAACAAGCTATTGCCAATGGCGGCTATCAATATGTTAAATCTGGTGGTTTTGGTATTTCATTGGTTCAGGAAGTCGTAAACGCTATGAATGAGCGTGGAACAACAGGGAAGATTGTCTCTGATCCATTAACTGGATTAGCTTACTTACAAACTGAAGTACTGCCTAATGGCGAACTTGATAAGATTACAGCTTGGATGGATGAAAGAAACTGGTGGTACGAGTACATTAAAAAATAAAACAAAAGAATAGTTTTATGAAAAAAAATTATTATCTGGTTCTATATGTAGATAATTATATATTGATTTTCATCTTTATAAATGTTAGGGTAAATATACACCGTTTCTTATTTATCTATGAGTACTGTCTGTAGAACGAATAGAATAATTTGAAAAAATCCCCTTTTGCACCTATATGCAGAAGGGGATTTTAATATTTATGAGATTTAAAATTTACTTTTAGATAATGCTTTAAGTACGGGCTTTACAATTAAACCTATTAAACGAAAGCCTTTAAATATAGAGCGTACAACTTTCATGAAGATGCTCCCCTTAAATTAAAGGACATATCTTATTCCTTTATTTCTTTTATTGCGTTTAGTGAATCTTTAAAGTATGCCAAACCATCCATTACAGATTGTTCATACCCTTTAACTTTTTCTTTATCCCTTTCGTCTAAGCCTGAAAACATGCCGGCTACTGCCTTTTGATATATTGTTAAGGAATCTATCAGTCCGATTTGTAAATCTGTGTACTCCTTAGGTGGGTGAAGAGATTTTATCTTGTCAGCTTGTACTTGTACTTTATCATACTGCGCTTTTAATTCGTCTTTATTTGTCAATAGTGTTTTATCTTTTTCAATTATTGGTTTCGTTGCGCGTAATTCAGATTCAAACTTATTAGCAAGTTTATACACTGTCTCTTGATACTCTTTTATAGTACTGAATCTCGTATTGTCTTCTATCTTGTCTTCCTTTTTAATTACATCTTTCTCTTTACTTACTTCTTTTTTACTAGCTTCTTCATCTTGTATTTTCTTCTCTAACTCGTCTTTCTCTTTACTTATTTTTTCTTTACTAGCTTTTTCATCTTGTATCTTCTTTTCTAACTCGTCCTTTTCTTTATGTAGTTTATCTACTTCTTCATTTAACGATTTTATAACATCCTTATCAGATCTTGTTTCAGTTTTCTTTTCTGACTCTGCTACTTGTAAGTTATCAGTTTTCTTTTCTTTTTCTATGTCATTATTTGAACAACCTATTGCTGATAACATGATTGGAAGTGCTAAACATATTAGTTTCTTGTTTTTCATTTCTCCTACCCCTTTACTTCTTATTTTGTAGATTCCCTTTATACTCTATTGTTTACGTTTTTATACAGCTTACTTGCTTCTTTAGCGTTTCCTTGCTTTCATTACTACTTCACTTTCTAATTCCATCATTTCAAATGTATCACCGTTAAAGGATAATACCTTGAATTCCGCATATGGTGGTAAGTCTATACCTTCTTTCTCTGAGCCATGCTCTATAAACTTCTTATACTTGAAGGTAATTTCTTTCTTAATCCCGTCATACTTCCATTCACCTATCATATGAGTTTGATTACGCTCTTCCTTGTTTTCACTCTCATACATGAGGAAAGAACCATCTTTCTTTAAGTCAAAACCTAGATTAAATTCACCATTTCGATATGTACCCCAATCAGCTACTAACTCTTTACCGTTTGCAGAGATATTAACAGTCCCTTCATCAGAGTCTTTCTTTTCTTTCTGTTTCTTATCCATTGCTTTCTGTTTTGCCCCAGGATAATCTGTTTCAAAATCTTCGAATAAGGTTTCCAACAAACGAGGTCCGTAGTTTACATCGTTCATACCTTTTTCTAGTACTTCTTTTAGTCTTACAGTACCAATTCTACCGTCGCCGAATTTTCTAATATCTTCTTCTACTCTATTTAATCCTTCTCTACTCTTTGTTACAGCTTCTTTAATGAGGTACTCCTGCTGCTCTTCATACTTTTTCGGTGGATTCATGCTTTCTAAATCATCCAATACAAGTCTCGTATCCGTAATGGCATCTATTGTAGGCTTTGTAATTGATTCACCATCTTCCATCATTGATTTAGCCTTTGCTTTTATACTATCTATTTCTTGTTGTAAGTCTAAACGTAACTCAAATGCACGATTGACATATTCTTTTTCGGATAGTTTAGTTGTACTCTTTTCTTTCTTATCTATATTATCTGTAGGAAAACCTTCTGTATCGTCTTTATCAGAGGATTGTATGTCTGTATCTGTTTTCGTTTCTTTACTGTATGAGTCTAATTGTATGTCTTTTTTCGGTGTAGACTTCTTTTTTGTTTCTTCTTGCTTAGCCGTAATAGTTGCTAATGCACCTCTTAGTTGTTTTTTAATCTCTTCATCACTATAATGCATTCTTTTCATATCTTCTATCATTTTATCTGCTTTAAACTCTTTGTCTACCTGTTTAAACTCTGATTGAGTAAGTCCGTATGTTTCTGTTGTACAAGCTGATAATAACATGATAGGTAAAGCTAACGTTATAAGTCTTTTTGCTTTCATTATGAATCCCCCTTGATAACTAAAGCCTTCTTATTTCAATGTTTTTATTGCTTCTATAAACTTGTTTGAAGCCTCGTTCGTTAGGTTTAATCCTCTCATAAACTCTTCGCTTGCTATGTTGTCTATGCTAGTATATTGAATACTAATTGCATCTTGCATAGTCTTCATTGAGTCTAAAATAAGTTTATGAGTTTCTTCTTGTTTATAGGCTGGATCATGACTTGGTTTCAAGTTATCATACTTCTTTGTTACGTTTCTTAAGTATAATAGTGCGTTTTTATAACTATCTTTTGAAACACTTAAAGTGCTATCTTTAGTAACTATCGTAGACAGTTCATTCATGGCGCTTTCTAGTTCTTTGTTTAAGTCAAGTACAGAAGCTTTATAATCTACTGCTACTTGCATTTGGTTCCCCTTAACTGGAGTTTCCTTCGTTGAATCCTCTTTAATTGTAGTTTCTTTCGCTGTACTATCTTTAGGGTGGTCTTTAGACATATCACAACCTACCCCTAATAACATGATTGGAAGTGCTAAACATATTAGTTTCTTTGGTATCATTGTGTATACTCCTTTTTAAAATTATTGTAATTAATTAACATATGGAACCATATCATAAATTACATAAATAAGATATATAAATTTTTGTCTTTAAGAAAAATTTTTGAGTGTTTTACCGATATGAAAACGTGTATTACGGTTTAGAGAATCTCATATCATATGCTTTTTAAAAATTTCTCCCTTATCCCATCCTCAGTGTTTGGGATTTTTTATGCTTATAAAGGTTGAGGAACAAAATAGAAATTGACTACACAATTAATGTAATACCGTGAAATTTGTTTATTGTATTAATGAAGAGTTCGATATACATGCTTGGAAATGAAAATAAATTTACAGACTGTGAAATGAATATATAATAGAAGAAAAAAGAAATATTTCTATTGTCATTACCCTGTTGGCGTCAACCTCATGCGCCTAATGGCAACAAAAAACATCTACTTCGTCCCATTCGGTCAAGATGCACCAGAGAAAAAACCAAACTCAATGGTAGCTCGTATGGAGTTACTGGAAGATACAGTATTAGAAGCGCTGCAAGGGAAGCAATTGCAACCGGTGGTCGTAGAAAAATTCAGATATATGAATTAAAAAACGAAAAAAAACGGACAATTTTTGATGAAACCATCATTCTTACTGTAGAATATGATAAAATTAACGTTATTAAGATTAGAAGGGGTATTGTATACTCCTTCTGATTCTAAGTTATAGAAGGATTGGTATCTAGAAAGGGGCATAGTGATGGAAAAGCAAAAAACTTTTCATGTCGCTGTAGTTGGAGCAACCGGCGCAGTTGGTGAACAAATGTTAAATACTTTAGAGAAACGAGAATTTCCAATCGGGAAATTAACGTTACTTTCATCTAAACGATCTGCAGGTAAGAAACTTGTATTTAAAGGCGAAGAATTTACAGTTCAAGAGGCAACTCCTGAAAGCTTTGAAGGAGTAGATATCGCACTATTTAGTGCTGGTGGATCTGTATCGAAACAATTAGCGCCAGAAGCAGCAAAACGCGGTGCGATTGTTGTTGATAATACAAGTGCATTCCGTATGACAGAAAACGTGCCACTTGTTGTACCTGAAGTAAATGAAAACGACTTAAAAGAACATAATGGTATTATTGCAAATCCAAACTGTTCTACAATTCAAATGGTAGTAGCTCTTGAGCCAGTTCGTCAGCAATATGGTTTAAAACGAGTAATCGTTTCCACATATCAAGCTGTATCAGGTGCTGGTGCGGCAGCTATTGAAGAACTGCATGAACAATCACAAGCAATCTTAAATGGCGAAGAAGTTAAGGCAAATGTTCTTCCTGTATCAGGTGATAAGAAGCATTTCCCAATTGCTTTTAATGCGATTCCACAGATTGATAAATTCCAAGATAATGGATTTACGTTTGAAGAAATGAAAATGATTAACGAAACGAAAAAAATTATGCATATGCCTGAATTAGAAGTAGCGGCAACATGTGTACGTTTACCAGTTGTATCAGGACACTCTGAGTCTGTTTACATCGAAGTAGAAAAAGAAGGCGTAACAGTAGCAGAATTAAAGAGCTTACTTGCAAATGCGGAAGGTATTGTTCTGCAAGATAATCCAGAAGAGCAGTTATATCCAATGCCAGCTACTGCAGTAGGTAAAAACGAAGTATTCGTTGGAAGAATCCGTAAAGATTTAAATAACGATAAAGGATTCCATCTTTGGGTCGTATCTGATAACTTATTAAAAGGCGCTGCATGGAATTCTGTTCAAATTGCAGAGCGCTTAGTAAAATTACAATTAGTGTAAACGGCTAAGAGAAGGTGCAAAATATGAAAATAATTGTTCAAAAATTTGGTGGCACATCAGTACGTGATGATAATGGACGTAAGCATGCGCTTCATCATATAAAAAAATCATTAGCTGCTGGTTATAAAGTAGTTACTGTCGTATCTGCTATGGGCCGTAAAGGTGAACCATATGCAACGGATACGTTATTAAGTCTTGTAAATCAAGAGGAATCTACTATTTCTAAACGTGAGCAAGATTTATTATTATCGTGTGGAGAGTTAATCTCTGCAATTGTTTTCTCTAATATGTTGAATGAGAACGGTATAAAAGCAGCAGCATTAAATGGTGCACAAGCTGGTTTTGTAACGAATGATGACTTTACGAATGCAAAGATTATTGAAATGAATTGCGATCGTATACATGAAGAGTTAGAAAATGTAGATGTAATCGTTGTTACAGGATTCCAAGGGCAAACGAAAAAAGGTGATACGACAACACTTGGACGCGGAGGTAGTGATACTTCAGCTTCAGCATTAGGTGTTGCACTTCATGCTGAATACATCGATATATTCACTGATGTAGAAGGTGTTATGACTGCAGATCCTCGTATTGTAAAAGATGCACGTCATCTTCAAACTGTAACGTATAACGAAATTTGTAACATGGCTTATCAAGGTGCGAAAGTCGTTCATCCACGTGCAGTTGAAATTGCGATGCATGCAAAAGTGCCACTTCGTGTACGTTCTACGTATTCTGATAGTGAAGGTACGCTTATTTCAGCATATGACGGTGCTACAAGAGGTCGTGATGTAGAAGAACGTCCTGTTACGGGCATTGCTCACGTATCAAACGTAACGCAAATTAAAGTGCTTGCAAAAGAAACGGCATATGATTTGCAACAACATGTGTTTAAAGAGATGGCGAACGAAGGAATAAGTGTTGATTTAATTAATATTTCACCTACTGGCGTAGCATATACGGTGAGTGATAATGTATCAAGTCATGCAGTTAAATTATTACAGAACCTTGGATATGAGCCAATTGTGACAGAACACTGTGCAAAAGTATCTATCGTTGGGGCTGGAATGGCAGGATACCCAGGGGTTACTGCGAAAATCGTTACAGCTTTAGCGGAAAAAGGTATTCAAATCCTGCAATCGGCAGATAGTCATACAACAATTTGGGTTCTTGTAAAAGAGACTGATTTAGTGGAGGCTGTAAATGCATTACATAGTGCGTTTGAGCTTTCAAAAGAAAAGCAACTGGAACAATAAGGAGTGAGACCATGATAGATTTTGGGACAATTGCAACCGCGATGGTAACACCGTTTGATATAAACGGGAATATCGATTTTGCAAAGACAACGAAATTGGTAAATTATTTAATTGATAACGGTACAACAGCAATCGTGGTAGGAGGAACGACAGGAGAATCTCCTACATTAACTTCAGAAGAGAAAGTAGCGTTATATCGCCATGTCGTATCTGTTGTCGATAAAAGAGTGCCCGTAATCGCTGGAACAGGTAGCAATAATACGCATGCTTCTATTGACTTAACTAAAAAGGCAACAGAAGTTGGTGTGGATGCAGTAATGCTAGTAGCACCGTATTATAACAAACCGAGTCAAGAAGGAATGTATCAGCATTTTAAAGCAATTGCTGAAAGCACGCCGCTTCCGGTTATGCTATATAACGTTCCAGGACGATCTATTGTACAAATCTCCGTTGATACAGTTGTTCGTTTATCAGAAATAGAAAACATTGTTGCTATTAAAGATGCCGGCGGCGATGTGTTAACAATGACAGAAATCATTGAAAAAACAGCGGACGACTTTGCGGTATACAGCGGTGATGACGGTTTAACGTTACCAGCTATGGCAGTTGGAGCGAAAGGTATCGTTTCGGTAGCCTCTCATGTTATCGGAAACGAAATGCAAGAAATGATTACAGCATTTCAAGCAGGAGAATTTAAGAAGGCACAAAAATTACATCAATTACTTGTAAGAGTAACTGATTCATTATTTATGGCGCCAAGTCCAACTCCAGTAAAAACAGCGTTACAAATGGTTGGATTAGATGTAGGTTCTGTACGTTTACCACTTCTTCCATTAACAGAAGAAGAAAGAGTAACGTTACAATCTGTAATGCAATCTATCCCTCGTTAATAAAAAATGACCTAGTGTAGAACTAGGTCATTTTTTATTATATGCAAATCTTTTCCTCTTTTTCTCACTTATATGTGTTCTTATAAGAATATTAATCGCTTCTTCATTATGTGTATAAGAAAATAATTGTACCCCTTTAACTGAGTCAAAAAATGATAGATATTATGGCATAAACGTAATAAACTACGGTGTCTGTTTTTAGAGAAATCCCCTCAAATGTGACGTAATTCATAAAAAAACTCCATTTTGTAAGTGTTTTTGTTGGATTCTAGAAAAATAAATCTTGAAACTCCCTATTATGAAATGAATTTAGCGTATGTATGGCTAGTTTTTCAAAATAATATGGAGTATAAAATCGGAGTAAATATAAAGGAAATACGTTCGATACTTTTGTTGTCATTCCGTTCTTTTACTCTTTCTTTCGCACGATTTAACTTGTGTTCTATTTCTTGTATCAGGTATAATATGGCTAAGTAGCTTAGTACGGGTATGCTTAGCAAAATTGGGAAAAATTATAATTTAATTAAATTTTCATATCATATCGAATAAGATATTTGATTTATATAATGAAAGAGAGGTGAAACCTGGTTTAAAAAATAAACAAGGACATGATATCGCATAACGGTAAGGACATTCGTCTTGGACGGTGAAAATATGGTGGTTGTAGAGTTTCCCCTGGTGTCTCTGCAATTTTAGTGAAATCAATGTTTGCAAGATTTTTAAACCAGGCAACAACATGAAGAGAAAAGAGAATGAGTCTGTTAAAGTATTTGCTCTTGGTGGAGTAGGTGAAATCGGGAAAAACATGTACTGTGTTGAAATTGATTCTGAAATCTTTATCGTAGATGCAGGGTTAATGTTCCCGGGAGATGAAATGTTTGGAATTGATATCGTTATTCCTGATATTACATATTTAGTGGAAAATCAAGAGCGAGTAAAAGGTTTATTTATTACTCACGGTCATGAAGATCATATTGGTGGAATTGTGTATGTACTTCGTAAATTATCTATTCCAGTCTATGCAACGAAATTAACAGTAGGACTTATACAAGAAAAACTTGGTGAAGCGGGCATGTTAGGCCGTGTAGACCTAAAAACAATCGATTCAAATTCAACAGTAGAATTTAACACTACAACGGTGTCATTCTTCGGAACGACACATAGTATTCCGGATTCTGTTGGCGTTTGTTTCCATACATCAAAAGGTGCAGTCGTATATACGGGAGACTTTAAATTCGATCAAACTCCAATTGGAAATAGTGGAGCAGACCTTGGGAAAATGGCGCAAATCGGAAATGAAGGCGTACTTTGCTTATTATCTGATAGTACAAACGCAGAGCGCCCAGGCTATACAGGTTCAGAAAAAGAAGTTGGTGTAGAAATCTCTAAAGTGTTCTACAGCGCAGAAGGTCGTATTATCGTTGCTTCATTTGCATCGAATGTACATCGTATTCAACAAGTATTTGATGCAGCTGCTGAAACAGGGCGAAAAGTAGCGGTAGTAGGACGTAGTATGGTGAAAGTAGTAGACATTGCAAGACGTCTTGGTTATTTAGATGTTCCAGAAGGTATGGTTATTTCATTACAAGAAGTAGACAACTTTCCAGAGAAGAAGGTAGCTATTTTAACGACAGGTAGTCAAGGTGAACCGATGGCTGCTCTATCTAGAATGGCAAAACAAGCACATAAACAAATTTCAATTCGTAAAGGTGATACTGTTATCATTGCTGCTTCGCCAATTCCGGGTAATGAAATATCTGTATCAAAAATTATTGATTTGTTATTTAGAGCTGGAGCTGAAGTTGTTTATTACGGCGAACGAAAAGTTCACGTGTCAGGTCACGGTAGCCAAGAAGAGTTAAAATTAATGTTAAATTTAATGAAACCAAAGTACTTTGTACCCGTACATGGTGAGTTCCGTATGCAAAAAGCACATGCATATTTAGCTGAAGATGTAGGTATTACAAGAGAAAATATCTTTATCGTAGAAAAAGGCGATGTAATTGCTTTTGGTGACGATGAAGCGAACTTAGTCGGTAAAGTACAAGCTGGTAATGTTTTAATTGATGGATTAGGTGTAGGTGACGTTGGTAATATCGTTCTTCGAGATAGAAAGATGTTATCTCAAGATGGAATACTAGTAGTTGTTGTAACGCTTGGTAAAGATGAAAAGAAAATTATCTCTGGTCCAGAAATCATTTCACGTGGTTTCGTATATGTTCGTGAATCAGAAGCGTTAATTGAACGATCTACAGAGATTGTACGTATGATTGTTGAGCAGTCAATTAAAGAATATTCAATTGAATGGTCAATGTTAAAACAAAATATTCGTGAATTATTAGGACAGTTCTTGTACGAAGAGACAAAGAGAAAACCTATGATTTTACCGATTATTATGGAAGTATAAAAAGATCACCCTTATGGGTGATCTTTTTTCTTTTTAACCCTATCGAATGAAATTTATAACTTAAGAAATAATAGTTATATACGAGTGAAAGGGGATGCGAAATGACAGAACGTGATCGATATACAAATGAAGAAAAAGAAGCTGAGCCAAAAGAAGCTGGAAAAGAGGCTTCAATAGTTGAAAAAATTCAACAGCTTGGACAGACAAATGTACCACAGATGAATGAATCACGTATTCATTGTTTAACGATTATCGGACAAGTGGAAGGTCATGTTCAATTACCACCGCAAAATAAAACAACAAAATATGAGCATATCATTCCACAAATTGTTGCGATTGAACAAAATCCGAAAATTGAAGGTTTGCTTTTAATATTAAATACGGTTGGAGGTGACGTTGAAGCTGGGCTAGCAATTTCTGAAATGGTAGCTTCACTTTCAAAACCAACAGTATCTCTAGTTTTAGGTGGGGGACATTCCATCGGTGTACCGATTGCTGTTTCTACTGACTATTCGTTTATTGCGGAAACTGCGACGATGACAATTCATCCAATTCGTTTAACAGGTCTTGTCATAGGTGTGCCACAAACATTTGAGTATTTGGATAAGATGCAAGAAAGAGTCATTCGTTTTGTGACGAAGCACTCGAAAGTAACAGAAGATCGTTTTAAAGAGCTTATGTTTGCGAAAGGAAATTTAACGCGAGATATTGGGACGAATGTAATTGGTGGGGATGCAGTAAAGTACGGTCTTATAGATGATGTCGGCGGTATTGGAAATGCAATTCGAAAATTAAACGAATTAATAGATGTTCGTGCGGAAGATAGTACAGAAGGGACAATGCTACAATGATTTTATATACAATTATGCCAGAGCAACTTGTGTATCCGGCCGATTATTCACAATGTGAAAGTCAAAAAGTTGTAAATATAAATGGTGTGGAATTAATGGTTTCTGAAGAGGAACATGGATGTTATTCTATTGTACGTGTGCTAAGTACGGACCCACTTCACTATTTAGAGTTTGAGCCCGGTCAGAAAATAACCTTTTAGCAAAAAGAAGGATTTTGTTTAGAAGCTATGGTATAATATAAAAAACAAGACGGTTGAGCAGCCATGAGTAGGCTGCTTTCTTCTGTTTATTTAGCATTTTACAAGAAGTGTAAAAATAGAAGATATAAAGACCTGAAAAATAGAGAAAACAGACATATAAATAGAGCATTTTGAGGGGAGCTTTATTTATATGTAGAACGCGAGGTGAAGAAATGGCAAAACAAAAGCAAAGAGGGACGAAGGCAAAGGCAAGGCGTACGATAAAGCCAACTTTGTATTATGAAATTGTCGGTTTAACTCTTTTTGCACTTTCAATCATTACGATTTTACAGCTAGGCGTTGTAGGAAAATCGTTTGTGTTATTTTTTCGCTTCTTCTTTGGTGAGTGGTACATAATTGGTGTGTTAGGTGTAATAGCTTTATCGGTTTCCTTTGTTATAAAACGCGGATGGCCGAACCTTTTAAATAAACGATTAATTGGATTTTATTTAATTGTATTGGCGATATTAATGTTTAGTCATATTACATTATTTAACCTTCTTACAAAAGATGGAGCAGTGCAAAATACTTCTGTTATTGTGAGTACGAAAGATAACTTCTTTCTTGAAATGAAAAAGGGGCCAGATAGCGTTCATTTAGGTGGTGGTATGTTTGGTGCGCTTATGTTCGCAACATGTTACTTCTTATTTGACGAAGTAGGAGCTTATATCATTGGTATTATTCTAGTTATTCTCGGTATACTTTGTATAACAAATAAGCATATTGGAGAAGTGTTAGCGCCAGTTGGTAGAATTCTTAGAAGTCAATTTCAAGTGATGCAAGGGGATTATAAAGATTGGAGAGCTAAAAGAACGGCTGAACAAACAGAAAAGAAAAAAACAACAAGAAGCACAAGAAGCAAACGTGCTGCAGAACAAGAAGAAATTATTGAGCCGATGGAAGAAATTTCAATTGATCCTCCGATTATTTCGAATTTCACTGAGAATTATCCTGTAAATGAAGAAGAGGATAAACGAATCGAAGTAGAGGAAGAAGATTTGATCACTTCACCGTTTATTGAAGAGACTCCGCCAATTGAAGAACCAAAGAAAAAGCGTGGAGAAAAAATTGTTGAATCGTTAGAGAGTGAAGCGCAAGCACCTCCTATGCAATTTTCAAATGTAGAAAATAAAGATTACAAGCTTCCTTCACTTGATATATTAAAATTTCCAAAGAATAAGCAAGTTACAAATGAAAATGCGGAAATTTATGAGAATGCTCGTAAATTAGAACGTACATTCCAAAGTTTCGGAGTGAAAGCGAAAGTAACAAAAGTACATAGAGGTCCTGCAGTTACAAAATATGAAGTGTATCCTGATATGGGGGTAAAAGTAAGCAAAATTGTCAGTTTAAGTGATGATTTAGCCCTTGCTTTAGCTGCAAAGGACATTCGTATTGAAGCGCCAATTCCCGGGAAATCAGCTGTAGGGATCGAAGTTCCGAACTCAGAAGTTTCGATGGTAACACTGAGGGAAGTGCTTGATTCTAAGGCTAATAACCATCCGGAAGAGAAGTTGTTAATTGGTCTTGGCCGAGATATTACAGGTGAAGCTGTATTAGCCCGTCTAAATAAAATGCCCCATTTACTCGTAGCTGGTGCGACAGGTAGCGGGAAAAGTGTATGTATTAACGGTATTATTGTTAGTATTTTAATGCGTGCAAAACCACATGAAGTAAAATTAATGATGATTGACCCGAAAATGGTAGAGTTAAATGTATATAACGGTGTGCCTCATTTGTTAACGCCAGTTGTAACTGATCCGAAAAAAGCATCGCAAGCATTGAAAAAAGTTGTGAGTGAAATGGAACGTCGTTATGAATTGTTTGCTCATAGTGGTACACGTAACATTGAAGGATACAACGATTATATAAAAGAGCATAATAGTCAATCAGAAGCGAAACAACCCGAATTACCTTATATTGTAGTAATTGTGGACGAGTTAGCAGATTTAATGATGGTTGCTTCGTCTGATGTAGAGGATGCGATTATGCGTCTAGCGCAAATGGCTCGTGCTGCTGGTATTCATTTAATTATTGCAACGCAACGTCCGTCAGTTGATGTTATTACGGGTGTTATTAAAGCAAATATTCCATCACGTATTGCATTCGCTGTATCTTCTCAAACAGATTCTCGTACAATTCTTGACGGTGGTGGTGCAGAGAAGCTACTAGGTCGTGGAGACATGCTGTTTATACCAATTGGTGCATCGAAACCTGTACGTGTACAAGGCGCATTTTTATCAGATGATGAAGTTGAGAGAGTTGTAGAATATGTCATTGGACAGCAAAAAGCACAATATCAAGAAGATATGATTCCGCAAGATGTTCCTGATACGAAGCAGGAAGTAGAAGATGAATTATATGATGAAGCGGTTCAACTTGTAGTGGAAATGCAAACAGCATCTGTTTCTATGTTACAACGTAGGTTTAGAGTAGGTTATACGCGAGCTGCTCGCCTAATTGATGCAATGGAAATGAATGGTGTAGTAGGTCCGTATGAAGGTAGTAAACCGAGAGAAGTGCTCATTAATGATGTACAAGAAAAAAGTTCTTAAAAAAAGCCTAATTGTTTTTACAATTAGGCTTTTTTATATAGTGTTTTTGTTATATACTATACTCAGTAATAAAGAAAGGGCTTACATTTAGGGGGGCTCTTTAGAATACGAATACTTTGATTATGTTTTATGTAAATGTTCGATATTTAATGCAGAAAAATGTTGGATTTTGTTGACACGTATGAGAGCAAGTGGTAAGATTACTTCGAAAAGAATCACTGCCTCATATAATCTTGGAGATAAGGTCCATAAGTTTCTACCTGGCAACCATGAATTGCTAGACTATGAGGGGAAAAGTGTGTAACAAAGGATGTAAAGGATCTTTGTGCCGAACTTTTTCTCGAAATGAGGAATGTTTATGGTGCAAAGTTTTTTTTATGCAATAAAGAGTGAAAATTTCATTAAAAAAAATTATTATTATTTATTCGACAATTACGCTTATTTTGGTGTTTAGTCATTTGTACTATGTTGTAAGTTGAAAAAAGAGAAAAGAAGTCTTACATCAGAGGTCGAATAATTGAAATGCGGGGGAGTCTTATGTCAGTAAAATCCGATAGTCGTCACCTATATCTACGGGTGATTGATCACATCAAAGAAAAAATTAAAGATGGGGCTTATAAAGAACGACAAAAGTTACCATCAGAGTTTGATTTAGCGAAAGAACTTGGCGTAAGTAGAGCGACTTTAAGGGAAGCGTTGCGTATTTTAGAAGAAGAAAATGTTGTCATTCGTAGACATGGTGTAGGGACATTTGTAAATGCAAAGCCATTATTTTCTTCTGGAATAGAACAACTTTCTAGTATTACAGATATGATTTCTAGTGTGGGGAAAACACCAGGAACAATCTTTTTATCATCATCTACTACAACTTTAACAGAAGAGGAAAAAGAGAAGTTTAATAGTGAAGATGGTTTTAATGCAGTGATGATTGAACGCGTGCGTACAGCAGATGGGGAACCTGTTGTGTATTGTATCGATAAACTTGCAAAAGAAATATTGCCAGATTTATCGGGTTACAATGAGGAATCATTATTAACGGTGATACATAATAACACACATAAGCGCATAACATATGCGGTTGCCCACATTGAGCCAATTGGCTATCACCCTAAAATCTCACCGATTTTAGAATGTGAGCCTGAAACAGCACTGCTTGTATTAAAACAAATGCACTATGATCAAAATGATGAGCCAATCTTATATTCTATCAATTACTTTAGAGCTGATAAATTTAGCTTCCACGTATTAAGAAAGCGTATGTAGGTAAATTCCTTTTTAGGGAGGTGACAGCAAGAAGTAAGGAACAGCAGCGTAAGAATAAATAAATATATATCATTTTTGGAGGGGTTTCTAGTATGAAGAAAAAAGCAGGCCTTTTATTATCATTAACATTAGCAGCAAGTACAGTTTTAGGTGCATGTGGTAACTCGGATAAGGCGAGCAGTGACAAGAAAGACACGAAAGACAATAAAGATTTCAAGGTTGGTCTTGTAACGGATGTTGGGGGCGTTGATGATAAGTCATTTAACCAATCTTCTTGGGAAGGGTTACAAAAGTTTGGTAAAGATAATGGTTTAAAAGAAAAGACAAATTATCGTTACCTTCAGTCTGAAAAAGAAGCTGATTATATTCCGAATTTAAAAAAATTCTCAAAAGATAAATATGATTTAACATTCGGAATTGGTTATAAATTAGAAGGTGCAATTAAAGAAGTAGCAAAAGAATCTTCAAAACAACAATTTGCAATCGTAGATACTGTTGTAGATGCACCGAACGTAACGAGCATTACGTTTAAAGATCATGAAGGATCATTCCTTGTAGGTGCGGTAGCAGCTATGTCAACAAAATCGAATAAAGTAGGATTTGTTGGTGGAATGAAAAGTGATTTAATTAGTAAATTTGAAAATGGATTTAAAGCTGGTGCAAAGGCAGTAAATCCAAACATTGAAATCGTATCTGAATATGCAGAAGCATTCGATAAGCCTGAAAAAGGTACAGTTCTTGCTTCAGCAATGTATGGTCAAGGCGTAGACGTAATTTATCATGCTGCTGGTGGTACAGGTAACGGTGTGTTCACAGAAGCGAAAAACCGTAAGAAAAAAGGTGAAAATGTTTGGGTAATCGGTGTTGACCGTGACCAACATCAAGAAGGTATGCCTGAAAATGTAACATTAACTTCAATGATTAAACGTGTTGATGTAGCAGTAGAAAAAGTAGCTAAAGAAGCAAAAGATGGGAATTTAAAAGGTGGGAAAATTGAAGAGTTTGGCTTAAAAGATGACGGTATTGGTATTTCAAAAACAACTGATAACGTGAAAAAAGTTAACCCTGAAATTTTAACAAAAGTAGAAGAGTTTGAAAAGAAAATTACAGCCGGTGAAATTAAAGTGCCAGCTACAGATAAAGAGTATAAAGAATACGAAGCTTCTCTAAAAAAATAAATAGAGAAATAGCAAAGGTTAGTTCATAGAACTAACCTTTGTATGTATAAAACTTCCGAATTGCTTAATAAGTTAATAGTGTAATAGGGAATGTTCCCTGTTAAAAGGAGGAACACAATGGAATACGTAATTGAGATGAATAACATTACGAAAGTATTCCCAGGCATTGTAGCGAATGATGATATTACGCTGCAAGTAAAGCAGGGTGAGATACATGCTTTACTTGGAGAAAATGGTGCAGGGAAATCCACATTGATGAATGTACTATTTGGTTTGTACCAACCAGAGCAGGGTGAAATTAAAATTAAAGGTAAACCTGTAAAAATTACAAATCCGAATATAGCAAATGACCTTGGTATTGGAATGGTCCATCAACACTTTATGCTTGTTCATAATTTTACAGTTACAGAGAATATTATTCTCGGAAATGAACCGAAGAAAAAAGGGAAAATTGCTGTTGAGGATGCTGCTAAAGAAATTCAAAAATTGTCTGAACAATACGGTTTGGCTGTAGATCCATATGCGAAAATACAGGATATTTCAGTTGGTATGCAACAGCGTGTTGAGATTTTGAAAACTCTTTACCGCGGTGCAGAAATTTTAATATTTGATGAACCGACAGCTGTGTTAACACCACAAGAAATTCATGAGCTAATTCAAATTATGAAAAAGCTTGTACAAGAAGGAAAATCTATTGTTCTTATTACACATAAGTTGAAAGAAATTATGGAAGTTTGCGATCGTTGTACGATTATTCGTAAAGGAAAAGGGATTGGAACGGTTGACGTTGCAAATACGGATGAAAATAAACTTGCAGAATTAATGGTCGGACGTCAAGTGAATTTTAAAACAGAAAAAATAGACGCGAAGCCAAAAGAAGAGGTACTTTCAATTGAAAACCTTGTTGTTCACGATGCACGTCAACTACCTGCTGTAAAAGGCCTTGACTTAACTGTTCGTGCGGGGGAAATTGTTGGGATTGCAGGGATTGATGGAAACGGACAAAGTGAATTAATAGAAGCGATTACTGGTTTACGAAAAGTTGAGTCAGGTTCTATTGCAATTAAAGGAAAAGAAATAACAAATTGGCCTGTTAGAAGAATAACAGAAGAAGGAATTGGTCATATTCCAGAAGATCGTCATAAACACGGACTCGTTCTTGATTTTTCTGTTAGAGATAATATAGTTCTTCAAACGTACTATAAAAATCCGTTTTCAAAGAAAGGGATTTTAAATTTCAGCAAAATTACAGAAAAAGCAAAGGCTCTTATTGAACAGTTTGATGTACGTACACCTAGTGAGCAAACGTTAGCACGCGCTCTATCTGGGGGCAATCAACAAAAAGCAATTATTGCACGTGAAGTAGACCGAAATCCAGATTTATTAATTGCGGCACAGCCAACACGTGGTTTAGATGTAGGAGCAATTGAATTTATTCATAAGAGATTAATAGAGCAAAGGGATAAAGGAAAAGGTGTATTACTTTTATCATTAGAGTTAGATGAAATCTTAAATGTTAGCGATCGAATTGCTGTTATTTATGAAGGGGAAATTGTAGCAATAGTTGATGCGAAAGAAACGAATGAACAACAGCTTGGATTGTTAATGGCTGGAGGAACAAAGAAGGAGCAGGTGGGTACAAATGGCTAAAAAACTTTTAACAGAACGAACGATAAATATTTTAGTCCCAGTACTATCCGTTATTTTCGGCTTACTTGTAGGAGCGGTTGTAATGCTAGTTAGTGGCTATGATCCAATTGTTGGTTATAGTGCACTTTGGACAGGAATGTTCGGCAGCGCAAGTGCGATTGGTGAAACGCTCCGTACAATGATACCGCTTATTCTTGCTGGCTTATCGGTCGCGTTTGCATTTCGTACAGGTTTATTTAATATCGGGGTAGAGGGTCAATTGTTAGTTGGTTGGCTTGCAGCGGTTTGGTTCGGTTATGCAGTCTCACTACCAGCGTTCCTTCATATTCCATTATCGATTTTATTTGCCGCATTGGTGGGCGGAATTTGGGGCTTCATTCCGGGATATTTAAAAGGGAAGTTTCAAGTGAATGAAGTTATTGTAACTATTATGATGAACTATATTGCGTTGTATGTAACGTATGACATCATTAAGCGTTTCTTACATGCGGGTAATGACAAAACGTATGATATTAAAGAGAGTGCGTCACTATCTTCAGACTGGCTTGCTTCTATTACTGACGGTTCACGTCTACACTGGGGAATTATTGTAGCAATTTTAATCGCTATTTTAATGTGGTTCTTATTAGATCGAACAACTTTAGGTTACGAATTAAAGTCTGTAGGATTTAATCAGCATGCTTCTCAATATGCAGGTATGAAAGTTTCTCGTAATGTAGTATTCTCTATGACAATTGCTGGTGCATTTGCGGGGATTGGTGGAGCGATGGAAGGATTAGGGACATTCCAGAGTATGACAGCGATGTCTTCGTTTACAGGAGTAGGATTTGATGGGATTGCCGTAGCATTACTTGGAGGGAATAATCCGTTTGGTATAATCCTTTCAGCTTTATTATTTGGTGGTTTGAAAAGTGCTTCCCCTCAAATGAACTTTGAGGCAGATGTACCGTCAGAGCTTATTAATGTAATTATTGCATGTATCATCTTCTTTGTTGCATGTAGTTATGTGTTAAGATGGGCGCTTACACGCATGAGCAAGGAGGGGAAATAAATGAGCTTTTTAGATATATTAGCCATTCTTGTGACGGGTACGTTATATACATCGGCACCTATCATTTTCACAGCACTAGGTGGTGTATTTAGTGAACGATCGGGTGTTGTAAATATCGGATTAGAAGGACTAATGCTATTTGGTGCATTTATTGGAGTTGTTACAAACTTATTAATGGGTGATACTTGGGGAACGATGACTCCATGGATTGCGTTATTATTTGCGGCAATTGGTAGTGGATTATTTGCATTACTTCATGCGGTAGCTTCTATTACATTCCGAGCAGATCAAGTTGTAAGTGGTGTAGCCATTAACTTCTTATCTCTTGGTTTAACAGTATTTGCAATTAAGAAGATTTTTGATAAAGGGCAGACTGACTTTATTCAGTATCGTATTGAAAAGATTGATATTCCAGGCCTTTCGGATATTCCGGTTTTAGGGAAAATATTTTTCTCGAACGTACCAATAACGTCGTATATTGCCATTATTTTAGCATTCGTTGTTTGGTATGTTATTTATAAAACACCGTTCGGTCTTCGTCTACGTGCTGTTGGTGAACACCCAATGGCAGCGGATACGATGGGGATTAATGTATATAAAATGCGTTATATTGGAGTCTGTATTTCAGGAGTGTTTGCTGGAATTGGTGGAGCGATTTTTGCAATGTCAATTTCTAATAACTTCTCAGGGGCAACTATTACAGGACAAGGTTTCTTAGCTTTAGCTGCTATGATTTTTGGGAAGTGGAATCCACTAGGTGCATTAGGTGCAGCTCTATTCTTTGGTTTTGCGCAATCTCTAAGTGTAACGGGCGGAACAATTCCTGTATTAGATCAAATTCCAAGTGTTTTGTTAACGATATTACCATATGTATTCACAATATTAGCGCTTGTTGGTTTTGTAGGTCGTTCTGAAGCTCCGAAAGCATTAGGAACTCCTTATGAAAAAGGAAAACGATAAGTATTTTATAAGTATAAAAAAGCTCGCACATTAGTGTGGGCTTTTTTACATAGAATATATTTAATACGGAATTTTACTATGTTCCTTACATATTAAAGTTTTTAGAAAGAATCATATGTAAGCATAATAAGGGAGAAAAGTTGATTTTTTATTTCTAAAAACTGTATATTGAAGAGGAATATTCCTATATACGTAAAGGAGGGCTATAAATGAAACTAATGGAACAACAACTACATGAGTTAGATGGTTTGCGCGTACATATTATTCCGACTGATAAATATAAAACGAATACCTTTGTATTTCGTTTTAAAGCACCTTTAAATGAGGAGACGGTGACAGAGCGTGCCTTATTGCCATACGTATTGCAAAGTGCGACAGAAAAATTACCTTCTGTAATTCGTCTTCGTCAATATTTAGAAGAATTATACGGATCTTCTTTAGCGGTAGATGTAAGTAAAAAAGGGGAAGACCATATTATCTCCATTTATGTAGACATTGCAAATGAAGTTTATTTACATGATGCACCACCGTTATTTGAAAAAGCGCTTTCTATGTTGTCAGATATTGTGTTACATCCAGCAACGGAGGGCAACGGTTTCCTATCTTCTATCGTAGAAAGTGAAAAAAGAGCACTGTTACAGAGAATTGAAGCTACTTATGATGATAAAATGCGTTATGCAAACGAGCGTTTAATTGAAGAAATGTGCAAAGTAGAACCGTATCGTTTAAGTGCAAATGGAAAAAAAGAGAGTGTTATGTCTATTACAAATGAAAGTCTGTATCAATATTATCAAAAGGTGTTAGCGGAAGATGAAATGGATCTATATATTATTGGTGATATTTCAGAAAACGCCGTTGATCTTGTAAGTAAGTATTTTTCTATTTCAGCTCGTCCAGTGAGAGAAAGAAATGTACTCCTTCATAGACGAAATAATGAAGAAAAAGAAGTTGTTGAAAAACAAGAATTAAAACAAAGTAAATTACACATCGGTTATCGTACATTTGTCACATATAAAGATGAAGATTATTTTGCATTGCAATTGTTCAATGGATTGTTTGGTGGCTTTTCTCATTCGAAGTTATTCGTAAATGTGCGTGAAAAAAATAGTTTAGCGTACTATGCAGCATCGCGCTTTGAAAGTCATAAAGGTTTATTATTTGTTATGTCAGGAATTGAAGCGAAAAATTATGAAAAAGCAGTTGAGATTATTAAAGAACAAATGCTTGCGATGCAAAACGGAGAGTTTTCTGAAGAAGAAATACATCAAACAAAAAGTGTCATCCAAAATCAAATATTAGAGGCAATTGATACACCACGTGGCTTTGTAGAAATGCTATATCATGGTATTATTTCAGATCGTACACGTCCAGTTGAAGAATGGCTTACAGGTATAGAAAGTGTGACAAAAGAAGAAATTGTAAAAGTTGCTAAAAATATTGAACTAGATACAATTTACTTTTTACAAGGAACGGAGGGAGAGTAAATGGAGAAAATTGTTTATGAGCAATTAAAAGAAACACTCTATTATGAAAAACTTCCTAATGGATTAGATGTATATGTTTTACCGAAACAAGGATTTAATAAAACATTTGCGACGTTTACGACGAAATATGGTTCTGTAGATAATACATTTATACCATTAGGGAAAGAAGAAATGATTCGTGTGCCAGATGGGATTGCACATTTTCTTGAGCATAAATTATTTGAAAAAGAAGATCACGATGCTTTCCAATTGTTTAGTAAACAAGGAGCATCGGCAAATGCTTTTACATCCTTCACACGAACAGCTTACCTTTTTTCAGGTACTTCAAACGTAGAACAAAATTTAAATACATTGCTAAACTTCGTACAAGAGCCCTATTTCTCTGAAAAAACGGTTGAAAAAGAGAAGGGGATTATTGGGCAAGAAATTCAAATGTATCAAGATAACCCAGATTGGCGTTTGTACTTTGGGTTAATTGATAGCTTATTTGTAAAACACCCAATTAAAATTGATATTGCGGGGACAATCGAATCTATTAGTAAAATTACGAAAGATTTATTATATGAATGTTATGAAACATTTTATCATCCGAGCAATATGTTATTATTTGTTGTGGGTGCAATTGATCCAGAGAAAACAATGGATTTAGTACGTGAAAATCAAGCGAAAAAAGATTATAAAAACCAGCCAGAAATTGTGCGTTCATTTGAAGAAGAACCAAATGAGGTAAATGAAAAGAAAAAAATTATTTCAATGCCTGTGCAAACACCGAAATGTTTAGTTGGTATTAAAGCGACTAATTTAAAAGAAAAGGGGCAAGCGCTTTTAAAACAAGAAATTGCGCTTACGTTACTTTTAGATTATTTATTTGGAAAAAGTTCTGTTCATTACGAAGCTTTATATAATGAAGGACTTATTGATGATTCATTCTCGTATGACTATACAGAAGAAAATAACTTCGGTTTTGCAATGGTTGGTGGTGATACGAAACAACCTGATGAATTGGCAGATCGTTTAAAAGATATTTTATTAAAAACAGATTATGATCAATTAGATGCGGCGGCATTAGAACGAGTGAAGAAAAAGAAAATTGGTGGTTTTTTACGCTCGTTAAATTCACCAGAATATATTGCAAATCAATTTACACGATACGCGTTTAATGAATCTAGCCTATTTGATGCATTGACTGTATTAGAAGGACTAACCGTTCAAGACTTACAAGAAGTAGCGGGATTATTGTTATCAGAAGAAAAAATGAGTGTTTGTCAGGTGTTACCGAAAAAATAAAATTTTAAAGATACCCTCATCTTATCATTGAAAAATTGTAAGATGAGGGTATTATTTAGTTGTGTGAAAATTGAAGTTGTAGAGATAAGAGAGGGAATTTATGAAAAAGTATGCGTTAGTAACTGGAGGGAGCGGAGGGATTGGCTCTGCTATTTCGAAACAATTAATTCAAGATGGATATACAGTTTATGTTCATTACAATAACAGTGAAGAAAAGGTATTGGAATTGCAGAAGGCATGGGGAGAAGTTATCCCTGTTCAAGCTAATTTAGCTTCTAGTGATGGAGCAGAACGATTGTGGGGACAAATTGAACATCCTATTGATGTTATTGTATACGCAGCGGGGAAGAGTATTTTTGGATTAGTAACAGATGTAACAAACGATGAATTAGATTATATGGTAGAACTTCAAGTGAAGAACGTATATAAATTACTTTCAATGGCACTTCCGCCTATGATTGAGAGAAGAAGTGGTAATATTGTAATTGTTTCATCTATATGGGGACAAATAGGGGCTTCTTGTGAAGTACTTTATTCAATGGTAAAAGGGGCGCAAAATTCATATGTGAAAGCTTTAGCGAAAGAAGTTTCTTTAAGTGGATTACGTGTGAATGCAGTAGCACCAGGAGCAATTGAAACGGAAATGTTAAGTGTTTTTTCTGAAGAAGATAAAATGGGAATTGCTGAAGATATACCATTAGGTAGAATAGGATTACCAGAAGAAGTAGCGAAAACAGTTTCATTTCTCGTATCACCAGGAGCGTCTTACATAACTGGACAAATTATCGGAGTGAATGGCGGTTGGCACTGCTAAAAAATTCTTACATAAAAAATGAATAGTTGCACAAATTAAGGATGATTTTATTACTCAATAGTGAGGTGCTTAATTATGTCAGTATTAGATAATTTTGATCAGTGGAAGAGCTTTTTAGGAGAACGTTTAGAGCAAGCGCAAGACAAAGGTTTAGATGGCGGTGCGGTATCAGATATGGCATTTCGTGTTGGCGACTATCTTGCTAATGAAGTAGAAGGACGCAATGACCAAGAGAAATTATTAGCTGAGCTTTGGAAAGTTGCTGATGAACAGGAGCAACATACAATTGCAAATTTAATGGTTAAGTTCGTACAACATAAGTAAAAGTAGAGAGGAGATTCTCCTCTCTACTTTTTTTGTATAATAATTACACAGGATAGATTATACATTTAGCTTCCCTATTAGGGTGAAATCATATAATATAGTACGTAGGTGTAAAGTAAGCAAGGGGAGTGATCTTGGATGATTGAATGGTATTTTGAATATGAAATACATAAAAACCGACCTGGCTTGCTTGGTGACGTTTCTTCGTTAATCGGTATGCTCGGCATTAATATTGTCACAATTAATGGTGTAGATAATGCACGACGTGGGTTACTTCTTATGTGTGATAATCAAGAGCAAATCTCTAGACTTGAATCAATTTTAAATACGATGGATAACATAACGGTAACGAAATATCGTCCGCCCAAGCTAAGAGATAAGCTAGCGGTTAGGCATGGTAGGTACATACAACGAGATGCAGATGATAAGAAAACATTTCGATTTGTGCGTGATGAATTAGGCTTACTTGTAGACTTTATGGCAGAAATCATGAAAAAAGAAGGCCATAAACTAATTGGGATACGCGGAATGCCTCGTGTCGGAAAAACAGAATCCATTGTTGCTGCAAGTGTTTGTGCAAATAAAAGGTGGTTATTTGTATCATCTACTCTTATTAAGCAAACTGTTCGCAGTCAATTAATTGAAGATGAGTATAGCGATGACAATATTTTCATCCTAGATGGAATTGTGTCAACGAAGCGTGCTAACGAAAGACATTGGCAGCTCGTTCGTGAAATTATGAGATTGCCTGCAACGAAAGTTGTGGAACATCCTGATGTATTTGTGAGTCAGTCAGAATACACATTGGATGATTTTGATTATATTATCGAGTTGCGTAACGATTATGATGAAGAAATACAATATAATTTAGTAGATGAAATTGAGCAAGGTACGCAAAATAATTTCTCTATGTTTGACTTTTAAAGAAATATTGAGGTGTTAGTAGTGACGGAATTGGGACAAAAGCTGAAAGAAACAAGAGAAGCGAAAGGCTTGTCTATTGATCAGCTGCATGAGATTACAAAAATTCAAAAACGCCATTTAGTGGCAATTGAAGAAGGCAATTATGATGTATTGCCAGGAGCTTTTTATGCGCGTGCATTCATTAAACAATACGCAGATGCGGTTGGATTAAATGGAGAGGAACTGCTTGTAGAACATCAGAGTACGATACCACAATCTGAAAAGCGTGAAGTTCCACAAGTATCAACGGGACAAAAAACACAAGAAACAATGCAAAAATCTTCATCATGGCCAATTGCAGATCACATGCCGAAAATCTTAGTTGCGCTGTTAGTCATCGCAGTTGGAGTGGTAATCTGGTTTGTGTTTCAAGCGTTAACTGGAAAAGATGATGAAAAAGTTCCAAGCGCTCAAAGTGAGAAAATTGAAGTTCAAAAAGCGAAAGATTCTCCGTTAGATACGAAGAAAGATGAAGTGAAAGCGGAAGAGCCAAAAAAAGAGGAACCAAAGAAAGAAGAACCAAAGAAAGAGGAGCAACCAGCACAACCAACTGGACAGCAAGAAGTGAAAGTAGTTGGAACAACTGGAAAGGTATCTACTTTGGAAATTCATAATAATAAAACATTAGAACTGGAAATTTCAGCTAAGGGTACAAGTTATGTAGATGTTAAGGATGATGCGGGTAACGAAATTCTAAACACTACAGTACAAAGCGGTCAAACAGAGAAACGCGATGTATCAACATTAAAAGAAGTACGACTTAATATTGGAAGTGCACCGAATGTTGAAATTAAACTGAATGGCCAAGTGCTTGCTTTCCCGTTAGATCCACAAAAAGAATATCACCAAAGATTGGTGATTAAAAACCAAGGGATAGAGCAACCAGCACAATAACAGTCATCGCTTCGATGACTTTTTTTCGATGAACAAATGTTTTTGATATGATGGAGGAATAGCTGTGAATTTACCAAATAAAATTACAATATCTAGAATCTTCTTAATTCCAATTTTTATGGTAATTATGTTAGCGCCCTTTGATTGGGGTTCATACAAAATTGGTGATGTTGATTTGCCAATTCAACATTTAGTGGGGGCACTTATCTTTATCATTGCTTCAGCTACAGATTGGATTGATGGACATTACGCAAGAAAGTATAATCTTGTAACGAATTTAGGGAAGTTTCTTGACCCGTTAGCTGATAAATTGCTTGTTTCGGCAGCACTTATTACATTGGTAGAGATGCAATATGTACCGGCTTGGATTGTTATTGTAATTATCAGTCGTGAGTTTGCGGTAACAGGTTTACGTCTTGTACTTGCTGGAACAGGGGAAGTAGTTGCAGCAAACCAGCTAGGAAAAATTAAGACGTGGACACAAATTATTGCAATTGCAGCATATTTATTACACGATGTACCTTTAAATTTAATCCATATTCCAGTTGCAGATATCTTCATATGGATTGCATTAATCTTTACTGTTATTTCAGGATGGGATTATTTCTGGAAAAATAGAGCTGCTTTTGTAAACTCAAAATAGAAGTTTATGGGGGAATTGGGATGAATGCTGAGATTATTGCGGTTGGAACTGAATTATTACTTGGACAAATTGCAAATACAAATGCCCAGTTTTTATCTGAAAAGTTAGCTTCAATCGGAATTAACGTGTACTATCATACTGTTGTTGGTGATAATAATAAGCGATTGCAAAAGGCGATTGAAGCTGCGGAAGAACGTGCTGATATACTTATTTTTACAGGTGGATTAGGACCAACAAAAGATGATTTAACGAAAGAAACGATAGCTGCTAGTTTAGATGAAGAGCTTGTGTATGATGAAAAGGCATTAGCCTTAATAAGTAATTACTTTAAGCGTACAGGCCGTGAATTTACGGAGAATAATAAAAAGCAAGCGCTCGTTTTAAATGGAGCAACAGTATTTGCAAATGACCACGGTATGGCGCCTGGTATGGGGGTAAATAAGAACGGAAAAGTTTATATTTTATTACCAGGGCCGCCAAAAGAAATGAAACCAATGTATGTAAGTTACGTAGAGCCTTTTTTACGTAATTTTACAACAGGAGAAAACATTTATTCTCGTGTGCTTCGTTTCTTCGGTATTGGGGAGTCCCAATTAGAGGTGAAAGTGCAAGATTTAATTGATGGACAAACAAACCCAACAATCGCCCCGTTAGCAAATGATGGAGAAGTGACATTACGTTTAACCGCTAAGCATCAAAATGTTAGCGAAGCGGAGAAACTAATTCAACATGTGGAAGATTTGATTTTAGAAAGAGTAGGAGAATTTTTCTACGGATATGACCAAGAATTTTTGCATTATAAGGCAATCGAGTTATTGAAGAGAAAAGGGTTAACTTTAGCGTGTGCAGAAAGTTTAACAGGTGGTCTTTTTGGAAATCAAGTAACTGAAAACGCTGGTGTTTCTTCTGTGTTTAAAGGCGGTGTCATTTGTTATCATAATGATGTGAAGCAACATGTTTTACGTGTGCCTGAAGAAGTGTTGCATACTGATGGTGCAGTTAGTAAAGAATGTGCTCGTTATCTTGCTGAAAATGTTAAGGATGTATTAAAAGCGGATATCGGAATTAGTTTCACTGGGGTAGCAGGGCCAGATGCTTCAGAACAGAAAGAACCAGGAACAGTATTTGTTGGGCTTTCGATTAAGGATGAACCAACTGTAGTCTTTCCTCTTAATTTAAGCGGAAGTCGTCAACAAATTAGAGAACGAACAGCAAAATATGGATTTTATCATTTATATAAAAAGCTAGAAGAGATATAAGTTTCTTCTAGTTTTTTTTACGGTTAAATTTAGATATTATTTGATAGAAAATAAAAAAATCGAATAAATGTTCGATTTTTGTTGGCAAATTGAATTGAAAATAGGTATAATAAGATTAGCAATTCAGTTAAGGAGGAATTTTGAATGAGTGATCGTCAAGCAGCGTTAGATATGGCGTTAAAACAAATAGAGAAGCAATTCGGTAAAGGTTCAATTATGAAATTAGGAGAACAAGCGGAGCGTAGAGTTTCTACGGTTTCTAGTGGTTCTTTAGCACTTGATGTGGCACTAGGAGTAGGCGGATATCCACGTGGCCGTATTATCGAAATTTACGGACCTGAAAGTTCAGGTAAAACGACAGTTTCATTACATGCAATTGCAGAAGTACAACGTCAAGGTGGACAAGCAGCATTCATTGATGCGGAGCACGCAATGGATCCTGTATATGCACAAAAATTAGGCGTTAACATAGATGAATTACTATTATCACAGCCTGATACAGGGGAGCAAGGATTGGAAATCGCGGAAGCACTTGTACGAAGTGGTGCGGTTGACATTATCGTAATTGACTCTGTAGCAGCTCTTGTACCGAAAGCAGAGATTGAAGGCGATATGGGTGACTCACACGTAGGTTTACAAGCACGTTTAATGTCACAAGCACTTCGTAAGCTTTCAGGAGCAATCAACAAATCAAAAACAATTGCAATCTTTATTAACCAAATTCGTGAAAAAGTTGGGGTTATGTTCGGAAACCCAGAAACAACTCCAGGTGGTCGTGCGTTGAAATTCTATTCAACTGTCCGTCTTGAAGTGCGTCGTGCGGAGCAATTAAAGCAAGGTAACGACATCGTTGGTAATAAAACAAAAGTAAAAGTAGTGAAAAATAAAGTAGCACCACCATTCCGTGTTGCGGAAGTTGATATTATGTACGGAGAAGGTATTTCAAGAGAAGGTGAAATCTTGGATATGGCTTCTGAGCTTGATATTGTTCAAAAGAGCGGTGCTTGGTATTCTTATAATGAAGAACGCCTAGGACAAGGTCGTGAAAATTCGAAGCAGTTCTTAAAAGAAAATACAGATTTAAGAGAAGAAATTGCCTTCTTTATTCGTGAGCATCACGGAATTAGTGAAGATTCTGGTGCTGAGGGCGCAGAAGATTCAACTCTTCTTGATTAAAAAAATAAAAGACACGGCCTCGTGTCTTTTATTTTTTTATCTACTATTAAGGAGCATAATACTATAGATAAAAATATTTTTTTACTTCAAATGGGTTGTGTAAAGAGGGATATTTAAATATTTTAAGGAAAAAAATGGGGATTACTAAGGTTTTCCAGTATAGTAGGCTCCTTACTTTTTAAATTTAGGTCACATTCAAGGCTGAAGGTAAAGAAAGTAAAAGTAGACAACGCTTGACAATGAAAATTACGATAGATACAATGAGAATGTATATTTTTTCTTATATACAATATACTCTTCTCAAGAAGAGAAGTAATATTCGGAGTAAGGTTTAAATCTTACCGAAATAATAATATGACATTTTAATTGTGAAATGAAGAAAGTCCCTTAAAAAAGCGGGACGACGGTCTTTGCTGTATGTTGTAATTCAATGTACATGCCGACAGTCTTTTTTCATTCATAGCAAGGGGAGGTGAAATCATGACGAGTACAGTTTGGATACTCATCTCCATTTTGCTTGCAACAGTCGGTGCAGTTGTTGGCTTTTTTGTTCGAAAGTCTATTGCTGAAGCGAAGATTAATGGTGCAGCTAATGAAGCGAGACGTATTTTAGACGAAGCGAATCGTGATGCTGAAGCACTTAAGAAAGAAGCGCTTTTAGAAGCAAAGGATGAAATTCATACACTTCGTACAGAAGCTGAATTAGAAATTCGTGACCGTAGAAGCGAATTACAAAAACAAGAAAATCGTTTAATGCAAAAAGAAGAGAACCTTGATCGTAAAGACGAAACGCTCGATAAACGCGAGCAACAGTTAGAGAAGAAAGAGGAATCTCTTGTAGCGAGACAACAACAGATTGAAGAGTTGGAAAGCAAAGTGGGAGAGTTAGTTCAAAAGCAACAAACAGAATTAGAGCGCATTTCCAATCTGACACGCGAACAAGCGAAAGCAATTATTCTTGGTAAAGTAGAAAGTGAAGTTTCTCATGAAATCGCTGTTATGGTAAAAGAAAGTGAAGTTCGCGCGAAAGAAGAAGCGGATAAGAAAGCAAAAGAGATTTTATCTCTTGCAATGCAAAGATGTGCAGCTGATCATGTTGCTGAAACAACCGTTTCGGTTGTAAATCTTCCAAATGACGAAATGAAGGGACGTATTATCGGGCGTGAAGGTCGTAATATTCGTACGTTAGAAACGTTAACGGGTATTGACTTAATTATCGATGATACACCAGAGGCGGTAATCCTTTCTGGATTCGACCCAATTCGTCGTGAAACAGCTCGTATCGCTCTTGATAAACTAGTACAGGACGGACGTATTCACCCAGCGCGTATTGAAGAGATGGTCGAAAAATCAAGACGTGAAGTGGACGAGTATATTCGCGAAGTCGGAGAGCAAACAACGTTTGAAGTAGGTGTTCACGGATTACATCCAGATTTAATTAAAATTTTAGGTCGTTTAAAATACCGTACAAGTTATGGTCAAAACGTCTTAAAACACTCTATGGAAGTTGCATATTTAACTGGACTTATGGCGGCAGAGCTTGGCGAGGATGAAAAACTAGCAAGACGTGCAGGTCTATTACATGATATCGGAAAAGCGATTGACCATGAAGTAGAAGGAAGCCACGTTGAAATTGGTGTTGAACTTGCAACGAAATATAAAGAGCATCCTGTAGTTATAAACAGTATCGCATCTCACCATGGTGACACAGAACCAACTTCTATCATTGCAGTTTTAGTTGCAGCAGCAGATGCTTTATCAGCTGCAAGACCGGGAGCTCGTAGTGAAACACTTGAAAACTATATTCGTCGTCTTGAAAAGTTAGAAGAGATTTCAGAGTCTTATGAAGGCGTTGAAAAATCATTTGCAATTCAAGCAGGACGTGAAGTTCGTATTTTGGTAAAACCAGATACAATCGATGACTTAGAAGCTCATCGTTTAGCTCGTGATATCCGAAAACGTATTGAAAATGAACTGGATTACCCAGGACATATTAAAGTAACTGTTATTCGTGAAACACGTGCAGTGGAATACGCAAAATAAAGTGGTGAAACACCACTTTATTTTTTTGTGTTGGAATTGGATAAAATAAAGACAGTTAGTTATATAGCATAAAAGTGAAGCAAACTTATAATAAAGATATTATAAGGAATTTACTTGATGCTATAGCAATAAAAAATGCAGTACATAGAAAGGGTAAGACATATGAGAATATTATTTGTTGGGGATGTAGTAGGATCTCCTGGTAGAGGTATGATTCAACAATACGTACCGGCATTAAAGAAAAAATATACACCTACAGTAACAATCATTAATGGAGAAAATGCAGCAGGTGGCCGTGGGATTACAGAAAAAATATATCGAAACTTTTTAGAGTGTGGGGCGCAGGCAGTTACACTTGGAAACCACGCTTGGGATAATCGTGAAGTATTTGAATTCATCGATGATGCAAAATATCTTGCAAGACCAGCTAACTTCCCAGAAGGAACTCCAGGAAAAGGACTTATCTTTGTGAACTGTAATGGAACAGAAGTTGCAGTTATTAATTTACAAGGACGTACTTTCCTTCCTCCAATTGATTGTCCATTCCGTAAAGTGGATGAATTAATTAATATTGCGAAAAAACGTACGAATATTATATTTGTTGATTTCCATGCGGAGACTACAAGTGAAAAACAAGCGCTAGGTTGGTATGTAGATGGACGTGCTACAGCAGTAGTAGGTACGCATACGCATGTCCCTACAGCGGATAACCGTATTTTACCAAGCGGAACGGCATACATTACAGATGTTGGGATGACAGGGCCGTATGACGGAATATTAGGTATGGACAGAGAAGCAGTATTGAAGAAGTTTTTAACAAACTTACCAGTACGATTTGAAGTAACAAATGGTAGAACGCAATTAAGTGCAGTGTTAATTGATGTGGATCCAAATACAGGAAAAGCAAAGAAAATTGAACGTATTTTAATTAATGATGATCAACCATTTTTTGAGTAAATTTTAGATAAGTTATTATATTTTAATTTTTTAGAAAAATTACGAAAATTTAGCAGGAATACGCGCCATTCCTCGTGAATATAAGTTAAAGTGAAATAATTGCTAATACTTTTTAAAGAAACGAGGAGGAAACGCGGAATGGAAATATTAAAAGTTAAAGCAACGTCGGTCCCTAATTCTGTAGCTGGTGCACTTGCAGGTGTTATTCGCGAACGCGGAACAGCAGAAATTCAAGCTATTGGTGCAGGTGCATTGAACCAAGCTGTAAAGGCAGTAGCAATCGCAAGAGGATTTGTAGCGCCTAGTGGTTTGGACCTGATTTGTATCCCAGCGTTTACAGATATTATGATTGATGGCGAAGAGCGTACAGCAATAAAATTAATTGTAGAACCTCGTTAAGTTTAAACAACCTGTTTGCAGTATGCAAACAGGTTGTTTTTATAATGGAGGAATGAAAATGAAAATTTTTGATGCTCATTGTGACGTGCTTCTTCAGTTATGGAGTGCACAAGGGAAAAGGAATTTTAAAGATGATTCACAATTACATATTACATTTGAACAGTTAAAGAGAAGAAAAGGAAGTATACAATGTTTTGCTATATATGTACCAGAAACAGTGGCATATGAAAACCGATTTGAAGTAGCATTACAAATGGTAGATATTTTTTATAATGAAATTTTATCCCTACAAGGTGTGAAGTTTATTCAGACAAAAGATGATATTAACATATTAAAACAGGACGAGATTGGAGCGATATTAACAATAGAAGGATGCGAAGCAATTGGAAAAGATGCAATGAAATTACGGTTGTTGTATCGCCTAGGAGTACGTTCTTTTGGACTAACATGGAATTATGCCAATCTCTTAGCTGATGGTGCGCTAGAGACACGTGGGGCGGGTTTAACGACTTTTGGTAAACATGTTGTACAAGAACTGAATACGTTACATGTATGGACTGATGTGTCTCATTTGAATGAAAGAAGTTTTTGGGATGTTATAGAGATTGCAAAAAATCCTATTGCTTCCCACTCAAATTGTATGAAACTTTGCGAGCACCCACGTAATTTAAACGATGAACAACTTAAAGCTCTTATAAAGCGAAATGGCATGATTGGTGTCACTTTTGTACCGCAGTTTCTAACAAATGAAAAACAAGCGAATGTAGCAAATATAGTAAGACATATCGAATATATTTGTTCATTAGGTGGAGAGCGCAATATAGGATTTGGTTCCGATTTTGATGGGATTTTAGAAACAGTTGTAAATGTATCAGCGTATCGAGATTATGAAAATGTAATGAATGAGCTTTGTAAACACTATGCTACATCTACTGTAGAACGATTTTTATATGATAATTTTGTAGAACATATGAGTTTTTAAATTCTGATTTAAAATTCAGAAAAATTAAAATTAATTCATTTGATTTTATTGCTTTTTTTAAGACCTAATACTAGAATGAAAAACAAAATAGCTTTATACTAAAGATTCAGGGAAATCAGAAGAGGCATAATTTGCGTCCGTTGTAGTTTATTTGCATAAAAAATGCTAAACTATTACTGTAAAAAAATACACTACAATGAATGCAGCCAAAAGGGGTGTAGGAGATGATTAGTCAACTTTCATGGAAAGTTGGAGGCCAACAAGGTGAAGGAATTGAAAGTACAGGAGAAATCTTCTGTATTGCATTAAACCGATTAGGATATTACCTATACGGTTACCGCCACTTCTCATCACGTATAAAAGGCGGCCATACAAATAATAAAATTCGTGTAAGTACAACAGAAGTACGAGCGATCTCAGATGATTTAGATATTTTAATTGCTTTTGACCAAGAAACAATTGATTTTAATTTCCACGAACTACGTCCAGGTGGAATTGTAGTTGCGGATGCGAAATTTAATCCAACAATACCTGACAATACAGATGTAAATCTATATGTGATACCGTTTACAGATATTGCTTCAGAATTAGGCACATCATTAATGAAAAACATGGTTGCTGTAGGAGCATCAAGTGCAGTATTAGGATTAGATGAAACAGCTTATTTAGATGTTGTTGAAGAAATCTTTGGTCGTAAAGGAGAGCAAGTCGTTCAAAAGAATATGGACGCAATTAAACGCGGCTCTCAATATATGAAAGAATTACTAGGTGAGAAAGTAAATATGATGCAGCTTGAAAAAGCTGATGGTAAAAAACGCATGTTTATGATTGGAAACGATGCAATCGCATTTGGTGCGGTAGCTGGTGGTGCTCGTTTTATGTCAGCATACCCAATCACACCTGCATCAGAAATTATGGAATACTTAATTAAAAAATTACCGAAAGTCGGCGGAACAGTAATCCAAACTGAGGATGAAATCGCAGCTTGTACAATGGCAATCGGTGCAAACTATGCTGGTGTTCGTACATTAACGGCATCTGCTGGTCCTGGTCTTTCATTAATGATGGAAGCAATCGGTTTAGCAGGTATTACAGAAACCCCATTAGTAATTGTTGATACACAACGTGGCGGCCCAAGTACAGGATTACCAACGAAACAAGAACAGTCTGACTTAATGGCGATGATTTACGGTACGCATGGTGAAATTCCAAAAATCGTAATGGCGCCAAGTACAGTTGAAGAAGCTTTCTATGACATTGTAGAAGCATTTAACTTATCTGAAGAATATCAAGTTCCTGTTATTTTCTTAACAGATTTACAGCTTTCGTTAGGAAAACAAACAGTAGAACCACTTAAATTAGATAAAGTGGAAATTCGTCGTGGTAAGCTTGATTTAGAAGCAGAATTACCAGAACGTGAAAATAAAGCATACTTCAAGCGTTATGAAGTAACAGAAGACGGCGTTTCACCACGTGTTTTACCTGGTATGAAAAATGGTGTTCACCATGTTACAGGTGTAGAACATGATGAAACTGGAAAACCATCGGAATCAGCAATAAACCGTAAAGATCAAATGGACAAACGTTTCCGTAAAATGGAGAACTTGAAGTTTAATACCCCTGTTTATAAAAATGTTAAGCATGAAGAAGCAGACGTATTGCTTGTTGGATTTAACTCAACTCGTGGTGCGATCGAAGAGGCAATGACGCGTTTAGAACAAGAGGGTATGAAAGTAAACCATGCTCATGTGCGTTTAATTCACCCGTTCCCAACAGCTGAAATCGATCCACTTGTGAAAAAGGCGAAGCGTGTTGTAGTAGTAGAAAACAATGCAACAGGTCAGCTTGCTAACATTATGAAAATGAATCTTGGTAATGGTGAGAAAATTTCTAGTCTTTTAAAATATGATGGAAACCCATTCTTGCCGAAAGAGATTTACAACGAATGCAAAAAAGGGGTTGTATTAAATGGCAACATTTAAGGACTTTCGTAACAGTGTAAAGCCAAACTGGTGCCCAGGTTGCGGAGACTTCTCAGTGCAAGCTGCAATTCAACGTGCGGCAGCTAACGTTGGCCTAAATCCAGATGAACTTGCTGTTATTTCTGGTATCGGCTGTTCAGGCCGTATTTCAGGTTATATTAATTCATATGGTGTGCATAGTATTCATGGTCGTGCCCTTCCGATTGCACAAGGTGTGAAAATGGCAAATCGTGATTTAACAGTTATCGCTTCAGGTGGTGACGGTGATGGATTTGCGATTGGTATGGGACATACAATCCATTCTATTCGTCGTAATATCGACATTACGTACATCGTAATGGATAACCAAATTTATGGATTAACAAAAGGGCAAACTTCACCACGTAGTGAAGCTGGATTTAAAACGAAAAGCACACCACAAGGTTCAATTGAACCATCACTAAATGTAATGGAAATGGCCTTAACAGCTGGTGCGACATTTGTGGCGCAAAGCTTTTCGAGTGATTTAAAAGAATTAACACAAATTATTGAAGCTGGTATTAACCATAAAGGATTTTCATTAATTAACGTATTTAGCCCATGTGTTACTTACAATAAAGTAAATACTTACGATTGGTTTAAAGAGAACTTAACGAAACTAAGCACAGTAGAGGGATATGATCCATCTAATCGCATGATGGCTATGCAAACTTTAATGGAAAATAACGGTTTAGTAACAGGGTTAATTTATCAAAATACTAAGCAACCATCATATCAAGAACTTGTTAAAGGCTATAGTGAAGAGCCTTTAGTGAAATCTGATTTAAATATGGATCAGAAAATGTTTGATGAGCTTGTTGCTGAATTTATGTAATGTAAGAAAAAAAGGTTGCCGATTTGGCAACCTTTTTTTATGTACAAAAATATAGGGTAGTCTTATTTACTTAGAAAATTCAGAATGATAAAATAATATATAAATCGTTGTATGAAAATGGCAAGTTCATTGCTTATGAAATGTAAGGTAATAAAAGGCCTTTGTATTGTTAAAATTGGCGAAACACGTCATACTATGGTAATGTTTATAGGGATAAAGCAATATGCTTTTGGGTAGGACAACAAGAAATGATAAAAAGGGAATGTCTATTTGCGTGGGGAAGACTTCATTCTTATGAATGATTAGATTGATTACTCAAGTTTCAAAGGACAAGTTATCTCTCCAGCTATCTAACCATTTTTGAGGTGAGTCTAAGCGCATTAAAATGGACTATAGAGTGTGTATAGTTAAGGGTGAAAGGAGATTACCGATGAACGAGCAACAACGATTAGCAAGTCAACAAGCAAATTCCTCTACGAAAAAAGAAGAGAAAGATTATAGTAAATACTTTGAAAGTGTATATCAACCACCTTCCTTAAAGGATGCGAAAAAGCGTGGGAAAGAAGAAGTTAAAATTGAACGGGATTTTGGCTTACCTGAAGAGTTTCGCAATTTTGGTACAGGAAGAAAGTTCTATATTCGTACATATGGTTGTCAAATGAATGAGCATGATACGGAAGTAATGGCAGGTATTTTCACAGCACTTGGATATGAACCAACTTTTTCAACTGAGGATGCAGATGTAGTTTTATTAAACACTTGTGCAATTCGTGAAAATGCTGAAAATAAGGTGTTTGGTGAGCTAGGCCATTTAAAGTCACTCAAACGAAGAAATCCAGACCTTTTAATTGGTGTATGTGGTTGTATGTCTCAAGAGGAATCTGTTGTAAATAAAATTATGCAAAAAAATCAGCATGTAGATATGGTATTTGGAACGCATAATATTCATAGACTACCGTATATTCTAAAAGATGCGATGTTCTCGAAAGAGACGGTAGTTGAAGTTTGGTCAAAAGAAGGTGACGTAATTGAAAACCTTCCGAAAGTACGTCGTGGTGATATTAAAGCGTGGGTAAATATTATGTATGGCTGTGATAAATTCTGTACGTATTGTATTGTACCGTATACACGCGGAAAAGAGCGAAGTAGACGTCCAGAAGATATTATCCAAGAGATTCGTCATTTAGCTGCAAATGGTTATAAAGAAATTACTTTACTTGGACAAAACGTAAATGCATATGGTAAAGACTTTGAAGATATAGAATACGGTCTTGGCGATTTAATGGACGAACTTCGTAAAGTTGATATTGCCCGTATTCGTTTTACAACGAGCCATCCACGTGATTTCGATGATCACTTAATTGAAGTGCTTGGAAAAGGTGGCAACCTAGTAGAACATATCCATTTACCAGTTCAATCTGGAAGTACAGATATGCTGAAAATTATGGCACGTAAATATTCGCGTGAGCATTATTTAGAACTTGTAAGAAAAATTAAAGAAGCAATTCCAGATGTAGTATTAACAACAGATATTATCGTTGGTTTTCCAAATGAAACAGATGAGCAATTTGAAGAAACGATGTCGTTATATCGTGAAGTAGGGTTTGATACTGCCTTTACATTCATTTATTCTCCTCGCGAAGGTACACCAGCTGCAAAAATGAAAGATAATGTACCGATGGAAGTAAAGAAAGAACGTCTTCAGCGCTTAAATACACTAGTAAATACGTTGGCAATTGAAAAGAATAGTCGTTACAAAGGTCAAATTGTAGAAGTGTTAGTTGATGGGGAAAGTAAAAATAATCCGGAAGTACTTGCAGGTTATACTCGTACGAATAAACTTGTAAACTTCGTCGCTTCAAAATCTTTAATTGGTCAGCTTGTGAAAGTGAAAATAACGGAAGCAAAAACTTGGTCTCTTAACGGGGAATTAGTTGAAGAGCCGATTGAGGTGAAATAATAGATGAAAGTATATTCGAAAGATGACATTGTTGAACAAGCGAAAGAATTAGCAAAAATGATTTCTGAAACAGAAGAAGTTGATTTTTTTAAGAAAGCAGAGGCGCAAATTCATAAAAATGAAAATGTAAAGCGCGCAATCGATGAAATTAAAGCACTGCAAAAACAAGCAGTAAACTTGCAACATTACGGGAAATGGGAAGCTTTAAAAAAGGTAGAAGCTGAAATTGATGCATTGCAAGATAAGTTAGACAGTATTCCAGTCGTACAACAATTTAAATCTTCACAAACATACGTAAATGACTTATTACAGTTAGTTGCTAGTACAATTTCTAACAACGTAACAGATGAAATATTAATTTCAACTGGTGGCGATGTACTAAAGGGTGAAACTGGCGCAGCGGTAGAAAGTAAAAAAGGAAATTGTGGTTGTTAAAGAGATGTCATATTGACATCTCTTTTTTTTTGTGGATTAAACGTAAGTTCTTCTCAAAAAAAGAATGACACATTCCGCTATTGTCACGCATATGATTAAGTGAATAGTGATTGAGGAGGGTTACGAATGTCCGAATTTAGAGAGATTATTACAAAAGCAGTGGTTGGAAAAGGACGTAAGTATACAAAGTCAACGCATACATGTGAATCGAATAATGAGCCAACAAGTATTTTAGGGTGCTGGGTAATTAACCACTCGTACGAAGCAAGAAAGAATGGAAAACATGTGGAAATTGAAGGTTTCTATGATGTGAACACTTGGTATTCATTTGATGGAAATACAAAGACTGAAGTTGTAACAGAACGTGTGAACTACACGGACGAAGTAAGTATTGGTTATCGTGATAAAAACTTTTCTGGTGACGATTTAGAAATTATTGCTCGTGTTATTCAGCCGCCAAATTGTTTAGAAGCACTTGTATCACCAAATGGTAATAAAATTGTTGTAACTGTAGAACGTGAATTTGTAACAGAAGTAGTTGGAGAAACGAAAATTTGTGTAAGTGTAAATCCTGAAGGCTGCGTAGAATCAGATGATGATTTCCAAATTGCTGATGATGAATTTGAAGAATTAGATCCGAACTTTATAGTTGATGCAGAAGAAGAGTAATAGAAAGCTAGGGAGAAGTTCTTCCTAGCTTTTTACTTTACATAAGTGGGGCTGAATGAACATGATTCTTTATGAAATATGTTATAATGAAGAAAGACTCCTGAAATAGGAGATAAGAGTGTCCGTGAAATGCGACATATATGAAAATAGATTATCATGTAAGAATTATGGAGGAAAAGTATGACTCAATATACGCCTATGATACAGCAATATTTAAAGGTTAAGGCAGATTATCAAGATGCCTTTTTATTTTTTCGCTTAGGCGATTTTTATGAAATGTTCTTTGAGGATGCTGTAAAAGCAGCTCATGAACTTGAAATTACATTAACGAGCCGAGATGGCGGTAGTAGTGAACGTATACCAATGTGCGGTGTACCGTATCATGCGGCTAAAAACTATATTGAACAACTTGTTGAAAAAGGATATAAAGTAGCTGTTTGTGAGCAAGTAGAAGATCCGAAAACAGCTAAAGGTGTAGTACGTCGTGAAGTAGTACAATTAATTACGCCAGGAACGATGATGGAAGGGCGTACAATTGATGAGAAAGAAAATAACTTCTTAGCCGCATTAACACATTTTGAAGATGGATCATATGCATTAGCTTGTAACGACTTAACGACTGGACAAAATACAGTAACGTTATTGACTGGTTCAGTAGAAGATATTTTATTAGAAGTGTATGCAACTGGTTCGAAAGAAATTGTTGTTGATTCTTCATTTTCTAAAGATGAACTAAACAAGTTAACTGAAACATTGAAAATGACGATTTCGTATGAAGATGCAACGGCAATTCCGGAAGGATTAGAACATCTTGTGAAAAATGTTTCACAAGCAAAATTAATTAAAGCAGTTGGACGTTTATTTAACTATGTAATAAGAACGCAAAAACGTTCTTTAGATCATTTGCAACCAGTAGAAATTTATTATACGAATCAATTTATGAAAATTGATGTACATTCAAAGCGAAATTTAGAACTGACAGAAACACTTCGAACGAAAGAAAAAACAGGATCACTATTATGGTTATTGGACAAGACGAAAACAGCTATGGGTGGTCGTATGTTAAAACAGTGGATGGAACGTCCACTTATACAGAAAGAAAGAATTGAAGAGCGTTTAGAAATGGTTGAAACGTTTGTAAATGATTACTTCTTACGTGAAGATTTAAAGGAAAAGTTAAAAGAAGTATATGATTTAGAACGCTTAGCAGGAAAAGTTGCATTTGGTAACGTAAATGCAAGAGACTTATTACAATTAAGACGTTCATTGCTTCAAGTACCAGCTATTTTAGAAGCAATTAGTTTGTTAGATAACGCTTATGCATCGAGATTAATTCAAGGTGCAGATCCATGTGAAAGCTTAACAGAATTACTAGGAAGAAGTATTCAAGAAAACCCACCGCTTTCGATTAAAGATGGAGATATTATTAAAGATGGTTATAATGACAAGCTTGATCAATATCGTTACGTTAGTAAAAACGGGAAAACGTGGATTGCTGAGCTTGAAAAAAGAGAACGTGATATTACCGGAATTAAATCATTAAAAATCGGATACAACCGTATTTTCGGTTACTACATTGAAGTAACGAAAGCGAATCTTGCAGCACTTCCAGAAGGTCGCTATGAGCGTAAACAGACGCTTGCTAATGCTGAACGTTTCATTACAGATGAACTGAAAGAAAAAGAAACGTTAATCTTAGAAGCTGAAGAAAAAATTGTACAGCTAGAATACGATTTATTTACAGCACTTCGTGAAGAAGTAAAAGTATTTATTCCGAAATTACAACATTTAGCGAAAGTAATTAGTGAATTAGACGTACTGCAAAGTTTTGCAACAGTTAGTGAAGAAGAACAGTTTGTAAAACCTGTACTGACAACGAAGCGCGAAATCTTTATTAAAGATGGTCGTCATCCTGTTGTTGAAAAAGTATTGAACGGGAAATTGTATGTACCGAATGATTGTATTATGCCAGAGAATATGGATGTCTTTTTAATTACAGGGCCGAACATGTCTGGTAAAAGTACGTATATGAGACAATTAGCACTTGTAACGGTTATGTCGCAAATCGGTTGTTTCGTACCAGCAACAGAAGCAGTATTACCTGTATTTGACCAAATCTTTACGAGAATTGGTGCAGCGGATGATTTAATTTCAGGTCAAAGTACATTTATGGTCGAAATGTTAGAAGCGAAAAATGCAATTGCAAACGCATCAGAAAGAAGTTTAATTTTATTCGATGAAATTGGACGCGGTACATCTACGTATGATGGTATGGCACTTGCACAAGCGATTATTGAACATATTCATGACCAAATTGGTGCAAAAACGTTATTCTCTACGCATTATCACGAATTGACGGTGTTAGAAGAGAGTTTAAATCAACTGAAAAATGTACACGTTTCAGCAATTGAAGAGAATGGAAAAGTAGTATTCCTTCATAAAATTCAAGATGGAGCAGCTGATAAAAGTTACGGAATTCACGTTGCGCAACTTGCGGAGCTTCCAGGTAGCCTAATCGCTCGTGCGAAAGAAGTGTTAGCACAGCTAGAAGGACAGGAAGAAATTATTATTCCAAAGCGAGTAGAAGTGAAAGTACAAGAAGCTACTCCAGAACCTGTAGTTGTAAAAGAAGAAATAGCAGAAATACAGGAAACGAAAGTAGAGACTGAAGAAGAATCGCAACTATCTTTCTTTGGAGGAGAACAGTCTTCGAAGAAACAAGAAAAGCCTCTGCTAGATCAAAAAGAAACAGCAGTACTGGCGCAAATTAAAAAAATCGATTTACTTGATATGACACCTTTAGAAGCGATGAACGAATTGTATCGCTTACAGAAAAAGTTAAAGAAAGGATGAGTAAGTAGATGGGGAAAATTCGCAAACTCGATGACCAACTCTCTAACTTAATTGCGGCAGGAGAAGTAGTAGAGCGCCCTGCTTCAGTCGTAAAAGAACTTGTGGAAAATTCTATCGATGCGAATAGTACATCTATTGAAATCCACTTAGAAGAAGCTGGGTTATCGAAAATTCGTATCATTGATAATGGTGATGGTATTGCAGAAGAAGACTGTATCGTCGCTTTTGAACGCCATGCAACGAGTAAAATTAAAGATGAAAACGATCTGTTCCGCATAAGAACACTCGGTTTCCGCGGTGAGGCATTGCCAAGTATTGCCTCAGTTAGTGAATTAGAATTAATTACTAGCACAGGTGATGCGCCTGGTACACACCTTATTATTAAAGGTGGAGACATTATAAAGCAAGAGAAGACTGCGAGCCGAAAAGGAACAGATATTACAGTACAAAACTTATTCTTTAATACACCAGCACGTCTTAAATATATGAAAACCATTCATACAGAGCTCGGAAATATTACAGATATCGTGTATCGTATTGCAATGTCACATCCAGAAGTATCGTTAAAACTATTTCATAATGAAAAGAAATTGCTTCATACGTCAGGTAACGGTGATGTAAGACAAGTACTTGCATCGATTTACAGTATTCAAGTTGCGAAGAAGCTTGTTCCAATTGAAGCTGAATCTTTAGACTTTACAATTAAAGGTTATGTAACATTACCAGAAGTAACGAGAGCATCTCGTAATTATATGTCAACGATTGTAAATGGTCGTTACGTTCGAAACTTTGTATTAATGAAAGCAATTCAGCAAGGATACCATACATTACTGCCAGTTGGCCGGTATCCAATTGGTTTCTTATCGATTGAAATGGATCCAATGCTAGTTGACGTTAACGTACATCCAGCGAAATTAGAAGTTCGTTTTAGTAAAGAACAAGAATTGCTAAAGCTGATCGAAGAAACATTGCAAGCTGCATTTAAAAAAATACAGCTTATTCCAGATGCAGGTGTAACAACGAAGAAAAAAGAAAAAGACGAAAGTGTGCAAGAACAGTTCCAGTTTGAGCATGCGAAGCCGAAAGAACCATCTATGCCGGACATCGTTTTACCGACTGGCATGGATGCAAAACAAGAAGAACCGCAGGCTGTGAAACAGCCTGCGCAGCTTTGGCAACCACCGAAGCAAGAATGGCAACCACCACAGTCGCTCGTGAGAGAAGAACAAAGTTGGCAACCACCCACTAAACCGATAATCGAAGAGCCAATTCAAGAAGAGAAATCGTGGGACAGTAATGAAGAGGACTTTGAACTAGAGGAATTAGAAGAAGAAGTTCGGGAAATAAAAGAGATTGAGATGAACGGGAATGACTTACCACCGCTTTATCCAATTGGACAAATGCATGGAACATATATTTTCGCTCAAAATGATAAAGGATTATATATGATTGACCAGCATGCCGCGCAGGAACGTATTAATTATGAATACTTCCGTGATAAAGTAGGAAGAGTAGCGCAAGAAGTACAAGAGTTACTTGTACCGTACCGTATTGATCTATCTCTTACTGAATTTTTACGTGTCGAAGAGCAGTTAGAAGAACTAAAAAAAGTCGGGCTATTTTTAGAACAATTCGGCCATCAATCCTTTATCGTCCGCTCGCATCCAACATGGTTCCCGAAAGGACAAGAAACAGAAATCATCGATGAAATGATGGAGCAAGTTGTTAAACTAAAAAAAGTTGATATTAAAAAGTTACGTGAAGAAGCAGCCATCATGATGAGCTGTAAAGCATCCATTAAAGCGAATCAATATTTAACGAACGATCAAATATTTGCTTTACTGGAAGAACTACGTACAACAACAAACCCGTACACATGCCCGCACGGAAGACCAATTCTTGTGCATCATTCTACTTATGAGTTGGAGAAGATGTTTAAGAGGGTTATGTAGAGTGAATAGATTACATATGAAAAGGGAGCAACATTTACTGTTGCTCCCTTTTCATATGTAGATTTAATTGTAAACGAGAATATGGTGGAGTAATTTTGTAGTGTATTTCTTGGTTGCGTTAACTTAAATTTATCTATGTATAAAAAAGCGCTGTATACAGCACTTTTTAAAAGGTGCATGAATTGTATCATTACTAACTAAATAACTATGCATGGCCAAATGTTGCTTCTTATTTAGCCAATTGTCATAAGGATCTATACAATTACTTATTTTTATTATTATTAATTTTTTCAGTGTATAGAACTTGCTCTTTATAGTGCTTCTTAATTGGGAAGTTATGTGTACCTGTGCCGTTCTTGAATTTTTTGTCAATGGGGTTCTTTAGAGGAACTGTTGTAGTTTCAGTAAATTCATATGGGTAATTTATTTTAGATTTATCTTCAAACATGAAAATGCCTCCTTTTAGGATCTCCTAAATTCTTTACTATAACATGATATGCATATAGATATTTTTTGGACTAGTTATTTATATAGGTTAATGGAATTTAATTACATAACTACTGAAACATTTTAAAGGAAAACAATTTGAGAAAGAAATGGTATGAATAGATGTTGGCTCCTATTGTTGTTTTTTGTTTGACAGCACAGTGAATTGCGCATATAAATTCATTATAGATTGTTTTTATAATATGGTTTATATGGGGTTTTCCTGATAATATAATGTGGAATATTATAGTGTTATTAGGTTATTAGGAACATTTAATGCTGTTTCATAACTGAAAGGGAATTGAAAAAAAACTGAAACTTTTCTCATAAAAATTCAATCTAACTTGAAAAATGAAAGGAAAATGAAATTTTCCAAAAGATATTCTTTGTTAAGATAAAAAGCATACATACAAAAAGCATTGACATATCTTAAAAATGTATTTTCAAGATATAGTGGGGGAAAAGATGAGATTAGAAAAACAATTAATAAAAAAGGTGTATTATGAAACATTCCTAATGGAGAATGAAACAAAGTCAATTCTTGACGTACTTGGACAAGCTTATGTAAACGAAGAACGAAATGAGATTTCTGATGGGTCTTATATTCGTTTTGCACAAGGTGAATTTTATTATCGTCATCAAGATTTTGAAGCAGCTATTTTTAAATGGGAGAAGGTTAGTAATGAATTAGCACCATGGGCACAAAAAAATATTGCGGATGCTTATTTCGAACTTAATCAATTACCATATGCTGAAAATATTTATACTTCCATTACTACTGATAATAAAATATTGATGACCGAAATTAGATTACAACTACTTTCTCTTTACATTGAGCAAAATAATTTTGATTCAGCTTTCGGTGTTATTAAAGAAGCAGTTTCTTTAAATCCTGATTATCCGAACGTCACAAAAATTGCCCGTTCCTTTTATGAGGAACAGCAAGATTTTGATAGTGCAGTAGAGCTTGCTGTGAATGAGTTAATTCGAATAGAGTCGTATCCGTGGTTTGAGGTGTTAAAAGGATATATCGATAAAGGGTTTACTAAACATATTTCACCAGACTATTTTTATGATGCATTAGCTACATTAAATAATGTAGATCAAGTACAATTTACACAAATGGTTTCATCACTTTGGAACAGTTATAAAGATGAACCAAATTATTTATTATGGCTTAATACAATAAATGAATTTTTCTTACATATTGAAATACATTCGTCCGATATATGGAACAAAGTTTCTGCTCTTTACGAAGAAACGTACTTTACATTAATTCAAGGTCAATATACGCTTAGACAATTAGACGATATCATACCAAATCTGTTAGCAAACTGGTTAAAGGTAGTCAATCCATCTTATGCTGTATTTCCATCTGCAGCTGTATTGGCATGGGATGAGATTTTCCCTTCCAAAATAGATTCAGCAAATATAGAACATGCGGAAAACTTACTGTCACATTCTATTAATCATGTAAATGGCTTAGAGTACAGCTTACACCTTTTTGAATCTATTACACAGTGGGCACAAAAGCAGAATATAGAAATAGGTCACCGATTTAAATGGTTAGTTGACGAGCTCGCAGATTTAAGAACAAATCGTATTTTAGTAACGGGAACTTCAGGGAACGGAAAAACTACATTTATTAACTCTATATTAGGAGAAAATATATTAGAAAAATCAATTTCAAATGTAGTAGTTTTAAAAAATGATGCTCATATAGAAATAAACGCTATAACAGACTCAGCAATTACAACAACGGAAGATATCACTGATTACCATAATATGATGTCTCAGCACCATCAAACATATAGAGATAGAGCGTGTGTTGAATTTAAATTACCATGCAGATTTTTAAATGAAAATAAACTTACATTTGTAGTGACACCTGGCTTTAATAGAAATAACGACACTAGAGATGAGATATTCGAATATTTAAATTCTGTAGACGAATTACTGTTCGTATTGAATGCGGATTCACCTTTTACTGATAAAGAACGTGACATTCTATTAAGTATTCAAGAACATACGCCAAATTTACAAATTCATTTCTTATTAAATAAAATCGATAACATTTACAGTGAAGCAGAAGTGAAAAGGGTATTACATGATACGGCAACGAGAATAAATACATATTTTCCGTATGCGAGAATTTTCCCTTATTCCTCGTTATATACAAGTAGTCAACAATTAAATGGTTTAATCGAGTTTATTCATTTTAACTTTAATCATAAAAATATCGATGCAGAACGTACTGAAAAGTTATTATTTTTCATTCGAAAAACAATTACATATCTTTTGGAGAAACGTGTTGAGAAAGAAAATAACCTGGTGGATGCTATTAATTGGAATGAAGATATGCTAGTGAAACTAAACGGTAGCATTAATAACCTTACTGCATTTGAAAGGGAAAAAATTCATTTCATTACACAATCATATCGTTCAATGAAGACTGAAATTACAAATGATCTTACCGAAAATATTCCGAAGATATTAAAGAGCTGTTCTAATTTAATTAGTGAAGAAAGTGATTTCGGGCACATGGATACGGAACTAAATAAAGCAATGAATGAAAGAGTGCATAAATATTTAGAACAAACTGTATTACCTAATCTTGCTCTTTCTATGCAAAATTGGATTGCAACTTCTAATAATGAGCTTCTTCAAAGTCAAACGTATTTAGAAGAACTTAGTGAAGGGCTTAATTCACTATTTGGAGAAAATAAAATACAGTTAGAATGTGACTTTAAAGTGCTTGATGACTGGCGCAGAGATACTGACAGGATGACGACTAGAATACAAATGGATGAAGTAAATATTTTACGTCGATTTACGCCAGCACAATTTTTACTAAAAAGTGCCGGTAAATTATTTGGAGTTCTTCCTAAAAATAAATCTATGCTATATAACAAATATAAACAGTATGTAGAAAATGAAGATTATACTGAAGTAACGGCTTCTATTATGAAGAAATTTTTCTTGCAATTTGAGCTGTTTGAAAACACACAAGAGAGGGATATTCATATATTCTTTAGGAATCCATTTAACTCCTTAAAGCAAGCTGTAGAAAATACGCAATTAGAAATACAAGAAAAACAAGAGATGTTACATAAAATGAAATCAAATCCTGAAGTTTATCATGATTCTATCATGCTCTTTGAATTGAGATTGCGTCAATGTGAAGTAATTTTAAATATAGGTGATGATAATACCTATACAGATGTAGCTTTAGAAACAAGTGTAGAATAAAAGTAAAAGGGAGCAACTGTAATAAGTTGCTCCTTTTTCATATAGATTATTTTTCTGTTTCTTTAATTTTAGTTTGTACTTCGCCAGTTTTAATTTTATTGCTTTCTGAGAAACGTAATAAATCGCCTTCAATAATTTTGTCAGACATTCGTAATTCATTTTGTGCACGTTTAATGAGGGCTTGAGCTTCTTTTTTTGGTAAATCTACAATTTCACCTGTTATACGGTCGTAGAAAGTGTTGTTTTTGTATGCATACTTATCTGTAACGAAGCTACCATCACGTAAAACAACAAAGCCAGTATATTCATCTGAAAACATATCATGGCCAAAACGGATATCATTCGTAGAATCAACACCTAATAAATTTAGAATCGTAGGTTTCATATCGATTTGTCCCGTAGGCTTTGAAATAGTTTGACCTTCTGTTTGTCCAGGAATATGAATATATAAAGGTGTACGTTGTAAATTTAAAGTATCAAATTCTGTTATTTGATCTTTTTCTAAAAACTGTGCCATTGCACGATTATGTTTTTCGGAAATTCCATAATGATCACCGTATAACACAATAATAGAATTATCGTAAAGCCCCTCGGCCTTTAGACGTTCAATAAATTTTTTAATGGATTCGTCTAAGTAACGTGCTGTTACGATGTAACGATCAAATACGCCATTACCAGAGTTGTATGGTTCAATGAATTTTGTATCTTCATCATACGTAAATGGATAATGGTTTGTTAAAGTAAGGAAACGAGCATAGAATGGTTGATTAACAGTTTTTAATATATCTACTGATTGATCAAAGTATTCGATATCTTTTAATCCCCAATTTAAATTTGTTTCTGGTGTAATTTTGTAATCAAGCTCATTATAGTAACGATCATAACCAAGAGCAGAGTACATGATATTACGATTCCAAAATGTTGCGTTATTCGCATGGAATACAGAAGTGAAATAACCTTGCTGACGTAAAATTTCTGGAGTTGCAGTATAATCATTGTTACCGTGTGTGAAGAATACAGCTCCTCGATTTAATGGATACAACGACGTATCGATTAGAAATTCTGAATCGGATGTTTTCCCTTGACCAGTTTGATGGAAAAAGTTATCAAAGTAATAACTTTCATTTATGAATTCATTTAGGAATGGTGTAACTTCTTGCCCGTTCACTGATGCGCCTATTAAGAAGGTCTGCAAGGATTCAAGAGTGACGACAATTACGTTTTTTCCTTTCGCTGCACCAAACATATTAGGGTTTGGCTCGCTTTGATTTGCTTTTACGTAGTTTTCAGTTTCTTGTAATTTACTACTATCAGCAAGTGCTTTTTGTGACCCAGCTTTTACTTGCAGTGTTAAGTCATATACTTGGTGAGTATATAAGCCTAAATTTTTGACAAGCATGACTCGGTCGAATGATCTTGTTAATAATTCAGGGCGCTCTTTTTCTGCAAGATGTAGATTCGCAAAGAATACACCAATCGTTAAAAGAAAGTATAACAAGCGCGTAGAATGAGTTACACGTTCTGTTTTAAAGACCAATGATTTCTTTTTTAATAAAATAAAGAAGAAAACAATGTCTACGAATGCGAGTATAATTTTGTAGTTTAATATTTCTATAATACTGCCGCCTAATTGGCCAAAGTTTGAGGTTTGTCCAAGTACTGGTAATGTAACGAAATCACTATAAAAATCATAGAACATTACATTTCCAACAAGCACGATTGTTAATAAGAAATTAATACAGAGCGCTATATAATTTCGCTTTTCACCAGTTGCAAATAATGCTAATCCAACAAATGCTAATGATGCGGCTAGAGGGCTAATAAACAAAATGAGCTCTTGCGTTGAAGACTCGATTTTTAAATCAAAACTGAATCGCGTAATAAGATATGTTTTTAACCATACTGCTAAAGCCATTATTATAACAAAACTTATATTTTGCATTTGTAAATTTATTTTGTTCTTCATTTTTACACCTTCTTTATATAATTTATTTAACTAAAGTTATATATTATGTTTTTATAACTATTAGACTGTAATGAACCATTTAGACTTTGTTTTCTAAAGGGAATAATTTGAAGTATTCATATATATACAATGGGGATTTTTAAAGCGTAGTAGCATAAATATAACTCTTTTTTGAGAAACAGGCAGAAAAAGTCATAGTTGTAGTGAAATTGACTTATAGACATCCTACCATATTAAACACTATGATGATGTTACAAAATATCGAACAAATAAAAGTGAAAATGGATAGAGACTTTTAAAACTGTTGACATTCAATTTATTAGAATTGAATGCCAATCGTTTTAAATATAAAGTTATATTACATATGTATTTTGTAAAATCCCGATTTTTTGTCGGTTAATCATTAGCAGGGAAGGATAGGGGTCTTATTAATATACTTTTACTATATGTAAGTAAAGTGTTTTGAAATTGGAAATATTTGACTGATATTTTAATGATAGAAATTAAATGTCAGATAAGTACTTTCCAACATACAGACCACTTGCAGCTGCTTGAGATAATGAATGCGTAACGCCTGAACAATCTCCAATTAAAAATAGCCCATGTATACTAGTTTCAAAATGATTATTAATTTTTATCGTAGGAGCATAGAACTTTCCATCAATTCCATATAGTAAAGTATGTTGATCGATAGGCTCCTGTATAAATTGTTCTAAGCGTAATAAAAATTCTTTTAGCCCTTCAATATATGATTGAGGAATTTCTTGATTCAAATCTCCATAATCCCCCTGTAGTGTAGGCTGTATACGATTATGCTCCATGCTGTTTTCCACCGTAGGTTGTTTCTTTAGTAAGTCCTCTAAGCGCTGTATAACAATCCGATCTCGTCCTTGGTTAATGCTTTCAATAATTGAACTTGCGTATGCATTTGCTTCTTTGAGAGTTGGAAAATAGCGAGGAATAAATAAAGTGAAATTTAAGTTAGAAGTGCCAGTTCCTTGTTCCCGAAAATTTTGACCGTCAGGCATAACTAAACCTTCTTCGTACTTTCGAATGATGCGGCCTTGTGGATTCATACAGTAAGTAGTTGCTGTGAAATGCTCACCTTGATAAGAAAGTTTTGTTTCAAAAGTATCTTTTAATATAGAACGTAATTGATGTTCTTTCATTTCTACTCTAATTCCTAAATCTACACGTGTTTGCTCCTGAGAAATATTTAGGGAACTGCATATTTCTTTTAACCAATCGGCCCCAGAGCGCCCAGTTGCAAATACAAGTTGCTTAGTTTGAACTGTTCCTTGATTTGTCTCTATTGTAAAATGATCTTCCTGTTTCAGAATATGTTGTACATCTATATGAAATTGGATCTTTATTTTCGTCAGTAAAAATTCATAGAGCTGCTGAAAAATGTTACTGGAAAGTGTAGTACCAAGATGTCTTACTTCTGTTGTTAGCATTTGTAAACCACACGCTTCAGCTCTCTTAGTGAGACTTGAATTTTCAGTAGAATATTTTGAAACCGAACTTCCACCAAACTGACATAGAATTTCATCTACTTCAGCCATGAGTTGTATAAAACCCTCTTTACCGACTTTTTTCTCAAGTTCTCCGCCAAATCCGTTTGTATAATTAAATTTCCCTTCAGATTTTCCTAAACCACCAAACCCGAAATATTTATCACATGTAGTACAATTACACACTTTTCCTTCGTCTAAAGGACAATGGCGATCTTCTAGCGCTTTACCTTTATCAAGAATTAAAACTTTTTTGTTACTTTTAGCTAGTGAATAAGCCATAAAAATGCTACTTACTCCAGCGCCGATAATTGTAACATCATACATATTCTTCCACCTGCTAACGAATAGTTTGTTTTTTATTTTTCTAGTGTATAACAATTTTATGAAGTTAAGAAATAGCTTTTATTAATAAAGTGGGAGTTTTTGAACTTGATGCTTTATTAATTTCTACGAGTGGCGGAGTAAATACAAAAATTTTTATTTGAAAGAAGAAATAGTTTAAAAAATAACTATGTCATATGATTAATAACATCTTACATAGAAAAAAAACAGACCTTTTAAGTGAAGAGGTCTGTTAATGATTTTAAATCTTATTTAGCAAACACATGATTACCAATTACTGCTACTGTCTGACGTGTCGTAATCCACTTGTCTGTTGATGTTTTTGGATTGTAGAAATAAAGCCAGTCAGAATGTACTCCATTTGTGGAGATAGCCTCTTCTACAGCCATTTTTGCTTCTGCGCTTGCAGGCTGATTAATTCTTCCATCTGTAACAGGAGTAAATGCATATCCGTATTTAATAGGTTCATAAATAACGCCTGTTATTGTATTTGGAAAACCTTTTGCATTTACACGATTTAGTATAACTTTCGCTACTGCTACTTTTCCTTTATAGGATTCGCCACCTGCTTCAGCGGTAACTAAGCGTGCCATTAAGTCTTTTTCTTTTTGTGAAATACTTGAGTTGATTTTTAAATGTTGTCCTGTATAAAGCTTGTTTCCGACTGTATTGTTAATTTGTTTTATAGATTGGACAGTGACATTGTAACGCCTTGCTATCGTTTCTAATGAATCTCCCGGTTGTACTTGATAAATAATTTGTCCAGAAATGTTCGCAGGCTTGGCGTTTTGAGGAACAGTGATTTCATTTGATTTCACGGACCCTGGAATATGTAACTGTTCGCCAATAAAGGTTTGATCGTTTCCTTTATTATTAGCCTGTTTAATGGATTGTATTGAAACTCCGTATTGTTTACTAATGCCCCAAAGTGTATCGTTCTTTTTTACTGTATGAATGGTAGAAGCTTCAGCTGTGCTTTGACTACATACGAATGTAATTGCAGCTGCAGATAAAGGGATTATATGTTTTAGTTTTAGTAATTTCATTGTAAATCCTCCTAAGAAAAAATTAAGGTGAAACTATTAAGTAATGTAGTTTGAAATGTATATATGCGTAATATATTAATGTAAGTATATTAGCACATATAAAATAAATAATCACTATAAGTTTCATATTCGTGTAGTGTAGAGTCCGAATATGAAATATTGCATATGAAAATACATTGAAGTTCATATTTCTGATTACTATAATCTATTTAGTAGAAAGGGAATACGTTATAGAAACGAAATCATTATAGATTAATATAATGATTAATTATTAATAGGAGGATTAATGCAATGGAAATATTTCAAAAAATGTGTGCGTCAACTGTAATCATTACAACACTTTTAGGAACAGGGGGTACTATCAATAGTGTACATGCTGATTCTATAGAACAGCAGATTAAATCAGGGATAGAACAAGAAACAGATAAGCAAATCATTGTAAAATTTAAAGCGGATTTGGATTTGCCATATGAAGATGGTATTGAAAAACAAATACAATCTCAAACGAATGATAAAGTAATAAAAGATCTTTTGACAGAATATCCAGATGTAACATTTACTCGTTTATTCACATCTGTAAGCCCGGAACAAATACAAAACCTTGAAGTGAAAGCACCTAATCATGTATCTACAAGTTTATTAAACTACTATATTCTTCAAAATCAAAATAGTGGGTATGAAGAAGAAATAGTAGATAAGTTAAAGGCATCTTCTTTAATAGAAGATGCGTATATGAAGAAACAAGAGAAAATAATGCCACCTGAAGTGCAATCATCAAGTGTAGCTCTTAATCCTAGTAACAATCCTAGATTTAAAAAACAAGGTTATCTTGAAGCGGCCCCATACGGTATTAATGCGCCTTTCGCCTGGGGAATTCAAGGCGGTAATGGAAATGGTATCACTTTTGTTGATATGGAATACGGATGGTTATTAAATCATGAGGATTTATTACATCAAAAAATTGAGTTAATGTCTGGAAGAAATATAGATCAGCATGTCGGTCATGGGACGTCTGTACTAGGAATTGTATCCTCTGAGGACAATGAAGTTGGGAATATTGGGATTGCGCCAAAAGCGAAAGCAAAGGTTATCTCTCAAATAAGAGATAATGGACAGTATAATACGGCTGATGCAATATTAAGCGCTGTAAATCAGTTAGAAGCTGGGGATGTTTTATTGTTAGAGGCACAAGCATCTTTCGATGGATATGGTGATAAATATTTACCTGTTGAAGTACAACCAGATATCTTTGATGCAATTCGTGCTGGTACAGATAAAGGGATTGTAATTATAGAGGCCGGAGCAAATGGGTGGAATGATTTAGACCAGTTCAAAGATAGAAAAGGTAAGCAAGTCTTAAATCGTAATAGTAAAGATTTTAAAGATTCGGGTGCAATTATGGTAGGAGCTGGCTCTTCATCTTTCCCTCATGAACGTATGTGGTTTTCGAATTATGGAAGCCGTATTGATGTGTACGGATGGGGAGAAAATGTAGATACAACTACAGCCGAGCAAAGTAGAAGTGCTGTAAATCTTTATACTTCAAGCTTTAGCGGAACATCTAGTGCTTCGCCAATTATTGCTGGGGCAGCGACTTTAGTACAAAGCATTGCTAAAGAAAATTTAGGACAACCATATAGACCAAGTGAACTAAGAGCAATATTAAGTAACCAGAGCACAGGAACAAAATCTAAAGATCCATATGCAGATAAAATTGGTGTTTTACCAGATTTGAAGTCTATACTAGCAAACTTAGGCTATGAACAAAGAAAACCAAACGGTGGGAATGAATTACAAGTAACAGAAAATGAACCAAATAATGAGCCTAGACAGGCAAATAAAGTTAACTTTCATACACCGGTGAAAGGAACGCTACATAATAGTGATAGAGTAGATGTATTTACTTTCCAAATTGATTCGCCGGAAAATATTAATATTTCTCTACTAAATGAACAAAATATTGGAATGACATGGGTACTTCATCATGAATCAGATTTAAATAACTATGTAGCATATGGTGAAAATGAAGGCAATGTAGTTAAAGGAACTTATAATGCAAAGCCAGGTAAATATTATTTATACGTCTATAAATATGAGAATAAAAATGGTTCATACGTATTGAACATAAAATAAGTAAAAGGAACTTCAGATGAAGTTCCTTTAAATTTTTCTAATTTAGTATATGTGAATGATTTTTTAACTTTACTTCTATGCAATATTTCATATTGATGAAATGTTATTTATTTTTTCTGAGCTAGCTTATATTATATTCAATAAGTTTGATATAAAAACAGAAAGAGAGAGGGATAATAATGAGCAATAAGAAGTTAATTTTGAAATTATTCATATGTAGTACAATATTTATCACATTTGTATTTGCTTTACATGATAAGAGAGTAGTTGCAGCTAGCTCTGTTAATGAGCTTGAAAATTTGTCAAAATGGATGCAACCTATACCTGATAATATCCCGTTAGCACGAATTTCAATTCCAGGAACACACGATAGTGGGACGTTCAAGTTGCAAAATCCGATTAAGCAAGTATGGGGAATGACGCAAGAATATGATTTTCGCTATCAAATGGACCATGGAGCTCGCATTTTTGATATAAGAGGACGTTTAACAGATGATAATACGATAGTTCTTCATCATGGGCCATTATATCTTTACGTAACACTGCATGAATTCATAAATGAAGCGAAACAATTTTTAAAAGATAACCCGAGTGAAACAATTATTATGTCTTTAAAAAAAGAGTATGAGGATATGAAAGGGGCAGAAGATTCATTTAGTAGCACGTTTGAAAAAAAATATTTTGTTGATCCTATTTTTTTAAAAACAGAAGGAAATATAAAGCTTGGAGATGCTCGTGGGAAAATTGTACTACTAAAAAGATATAGTGGTAGTAATGAACCTGGAGGATATAATAATTTTTATTGGCCAGATAATGAGACGTTTACCACAACTGTAAACCAAAATGCAAATGTAACAGTACAAGATAAATATAAAGTGAGCTATGATGAGAAAGTAAAATCTATTAAAGATACGATGGATGAAACGATGAACAATAGCGAGGATTTAAATCATCTATATATTAATTTTACAAGCTTGTCTTCTGGTGGTACAGCATGGAATAGTCCATATTACTATGCCTCTTATATAAATCCTGAAATTGCAAACTATATAAAACAAAAGAATCCTTTGAGAGTGGGCTGGGTAATTCAAGACTACATAAATGAAAAGTGGTCACCATTATTGTATCAAGAAGTTATAAGAGCGAATAAGTCATTAATAAAAGAATAAAGATGATGAGAGTAAGAAGCGATAAAATATATCGCTTCTTTTTCTTTTCCAATAACCAACAATATAAATTGTACTTTTATAATAGAAAAAAATAAAAACATAAGATATAATCATACATATAAAATTTGTACCTATAAATTTTATATGTATGATTGAATTTGATTTGTTGTAATGAAATGGAGGTATATACTATGAAGTTTCCACATGATTTTTTATTCGGAGCTGCTTCAGCTTCTTATCAAGTAGAAGGTGCATGGAATGAAGATGGAAAAGGTGTTACGAATTGGGACGAGTTTTCAAAAATTCCTGGCAAAACATACAATGGAACAAATGGTGATGTAGCTGTTGATCATTATCATCGATATAAGGAAGATGTTCGCTTAATGGCTGAGATGGGATTAGAATCGTATCGTTTTTCTATTTCTTGGGCGAGAATATTGCCGACTGGAGATGGAAAGGTAAATGAAAAAGGGATTGAATTTTATAACAACTTAATTGATGAATGTTTAAAATACGGGATTGTGCCGTTTGTCACTTTATATCATTGGGATTTACCATTACCGTTAGAAAAAGATGGTGGATGGACGAATAAAAGAACAGCAGAGGCTTTCGTAAAATATGCAGAAACTTGTTTTAAGGCATTTGGTGACAGAGTTAAGCATTGGATTACTTTTAATGAGACCGTAATGTTTTGTGGATTAGGTTATTTAAAAGGTGCACATCCACCAGGAATACAAAATGATGTTCCAAAGTATTTTCAAGCTACTCATTATGTATTTTATGCACACGCGAAAACAGTTGCGGTGTACAAGCAGCTGAAACAATATGGTGAAATTGGGATTACACATGTTTTCTTACCAGCTTATAGTGTGGATGATCAAAAAGAAAATATACAAGCAGCAAATCATGCGAATGAATATGAAACGTATTGGTATTATGATCCAATTTTAAAAGGCGAGTATCCGTCTTATGTTGTACAACAATTAAAGGAAAAAGGATGGACTCCTAATTGGACGGTTGAAGAATTAGAAATCATTAAACAAAATGCAGAAGAAAATGATTTTATTGGCTTGAATTATTATCAACCAATACGAGTAGAAAGATATGATATGGATATAAAGAGTGAGGAACATTCTCGAGAAAACTCAACGCTTGCTCCAGGTAACTCTTCTTTTGATGGTTTTTATCGAACAGTTAAAATGGATGATAAAACATATACAAAATGGGGATGGGAAATATCTCCCGAAGGTTTCTTAGAGGGATTGCATATGTTGAAAGCGCGTTACGGTGACATAAAGATGTATGTAACGGAAAATGGACTTGGTGATGAAGATCCGATCATTGACGGAGAAATTGTAGATGTTCCGAGAATTAAATTTATTGAAGCGCATTTAAAAGTAATGAAGCGTGCAATTGAAGAGGGAATTAACTTAAAAGGTTATTATGCATGGTCAGTGATTGATCTTTTAAGTTGGTTAAATGGATATAAAAAGCAATATGGCTTTATTTTTGTCGATCATAATGATAACTTAAAACGTAAGAAGAAACTTTCGTTTCATTGGTATAAACGTGTGATCGAAACGAGAGGGGAAGAGTTATAACAGATAAAAGAGTATTTTAGGAGAAAGTGTATGAGTGCAAAGTATAAACAAATTGCAGATGTGTTAGAGCAAAACATTCGAGATGGGCTTTTTAATGAAACGAAAAAACTACCTACAGAAGAAGCGTTGATGAATCGATTTGAAGTAAGCCGTAATACGATACGTAAAGTAATTAGTCAGCTTGTGAATAGAGGTTATATTTTTCAAGTGCAAGGTAGTGGCATGTTTTTACGCGAAACTTCTGTAACAGATTACATTAATTTAGGAAGTTTACGTGGATTAACGAAAAATCTTGTTTCACAAAATATTGAAACGAAAGTGTTAGAGCTTGAAGTAATAGATGCGGACGAAGAGATAGCAAAGCAGATGCAATGCGAAGCTGGAACTAGGTTGTATTTTTTGAAGCGCTTAAGAATTGTAGATGCTAAACCATTCTCTATTGAAGTAAGTTATTTCAAAAAGGATATTATTCCATATTTGAACGAAGAAATAGCATTAAGCTCTGTATACAGTTATTTCATTGAAGATTTACGATTAAATATTGGTTTTGCTGATAAAGTTATTAGTTGTGAAAAAGTAAATAAAGAAAATGCACAGCTTTTAGAATTAAATGAAGGTGATCCGGCGCTTCTTATTGAAAATACAGTGTATCTTGTAAATGGAACAATTTTTGAGTTATCTCAGTCGATGTTTCATTATGAAAAGGCGAAACTTTTAAATCGAATTAATTTTAGATGAAAAATTATTGTGTGAAAAAAGCAACTGGTCCTAAGTGATCAGTTGCTTTTTATTTTTTAAGTGGATGAGCAAAAAAACACGAAAGTGGTTGGTCCGCTTTTTGCAAACATCTATTATGATAAGAGAAGAAAGGTAGTATGTTATCAACGTTTTAAAGAGGAAGGTTTTTATGTAAGTTCTTTAATTAAAATAGATGGGTCTTAGAGAGGTGAAAAGACAATGAGTTTTGCAATTTCACTAGTCGTTATTATTGTAATTGTATCGCTATTTGGGACTGTACTAGTTGCAAGAAACGTGGAGGAGAATTACGGTAAGTCTACAAAAAGAAATGTGAAAAACTTATCTGCAATCTATATTCTTCTTCTTTTTGTTCTACTAGTTGGGGTAACATGGTATGCGGTAATGATTTAATAGTTTGTAAAAGAACTGAAATGAGAGTATGAAGTTGGAATTTCAGAAGCTATTGAGTAATCAGAAAGAGAACCATTTTGGATATATCCATTTACGGATAAGAAAATGTGACTAATTAATACTATTTTTACGGTGAATACTGTTAGTAAAAAATGAGGATAGTTCGTTTTGAAAGGAGGGAACTATATGGAATGGAAACCAAATCGTGCAGATAAGACACCTGTATATAAACAAATTGCAGATTATATTGAAAGAGGCATTTCTTCAGGCGAATTTCCTTCTGATAGTAAGTTACCTTCTGAGCGTATGTTAGCAAAGGAATTACAGGTGAACCGGAGTACAATAGTAGCTGCGTATGAAGAATTAAAATCACTTGGAGTAGTAGAACGGCAAAAGGGAAGCGGAACACGGGTCAATACAGACATATGGGGTGTCTCACATAAACGAATACCGAACTGGGGTAGGTACGTGGAGGATGGATCGTTCTTACCTAACGTACCACTCGTTCAACAAATTCGAACGGAAACACAAAAAGATGATTTAATTAATTTAGCAAGTGGTGAACTGTCACCAGAATTAATTCCAAGTGACAGATTTCGAACAATTTTGTCGGAGAAAACATTTATGGAAAATCTCGGCTATGACCATCCACTTGGAAATGAGATGTTGAGAAAAACAATTGCAGCACATGTTCAGCAATATAAACAAATTGAAGCAGATTCAAGCTCTATTCTTATTACATCTGGAGCACAACAGGCGCTTAATCTTATCGTTCAATGTTTATTAAAACCTGGCGATGCGATTGCGATTGAAGATCCTTCGTATTGTTTTTCGCTTCCAATGTTTAAATCGGCCGGTTTAAACATATTTCATTTACCTGTTGATGAGCATGGAATGAATCCAGATGACTTAATCGATTTGCACAAAAAGCATCGCATTCGTATGGTATTTTTGAATCCAGATTATCAGAATCCGACGGGTACTGTGCTTTCATTAGCGAGACGTAAAAAAATTTTAGAACTGTCTTCTGAGTTCGGTATACCAATTGTAGAAGATGATCCGTATAGTTTAATCTCTTTTAATGGAGAAGTGAACCCAACATTAAAATCAATGGACCAAAATGGAAATGTTCTTTATATAAGTTCACTATCAAAAATTGTTGCATCAGGATTACGTATTGGATGGGTAATTGGTCCTACACGCGTAATTGAGCGTTTAGCAGATGCAAAGCAACAAGTTGATTTTGGCCATAGTGTATTTACGCAGTGGGTAGCAAATCAATTTTTAGAATCAAAGGATTTCCATACACATATTACGATACTTCGTGGACAATTGAAGCAAAGAAGAGATGAATTAATTGCAGAGCTTGAAGGAACATTGGGAGAACGAGTTGAATGTTTCGTGCCAGAGGGTGGAATACATGTATGGTGTAAAGTAACAGGAAAGTTTGATGAATATCACTTATTAGGTGAATCTATACGGAATGGTGTCGCATTTGTTCCGGGCAGTGTTTTAGGTTCGAAAAATGAATATATACGATTTACGTTTGGTAGAGCGAATATAGAACAAATTCAACTTGGAATTAAACGGTTTGCCGACACGCTAAATGAGATTTCATAATATGGATGTGTGATAGTGAAATGAGGGAAAGAAATGAAGTACGTGACGCTTTTACTTCAAGTAGGCGTGCTATATGTATTTAGCCTAGTGGGTACGTGGATTCAGGAAATATTCCATCTATCAATACCGGGGAATTTAATAGGGATGTTAATACTGTTCCTGCTCCTTTCCACTCGCGTTTTACCGTTAAAATGGTTTGAGTTAGGTTTGGAAAAGTTAATCGTATTTTTACCGTTATTTTTAATCCCTTCGACAATAGGGCTCATGGAATACGGGTCTTTTCTTTTCAGTAAGGGAAGTATTATATTCCTTTTAGTAGTTGCAAGTACTGTAGTAACTTTGATTGTTTCAGGGTATATAAGTCAATTATTAGTCACATCAAAAAAATAAAATCGACAAGGTGCACGATTCAAATGGTCTTAATTATTATTACTGTAGCAATTTATTTCTTGGCGACAAAGCTATATAAAAAATTTACGTTTGCATTTACGTTACCAGTGTTAACAGTTACGGCAATTATGATTTGTTTATTTTTGATTTTTGGTATTTCTCATCATGAGTATAGGGAAAATGGGGGAAACATTCTTTCAAGCTTATTGAGCCCTGCAATTGTAGCATTGGCCATACCTCTATTTAAAGAGCGAAAGATACTGATGAAAAATTTTTCATCGATACTAATCGGAGTAGTGATAGGTATAGTGGCTGTAACGAGCATGAATGTAGTGATTGGCGGAATTTTAAATATAGATAAGGAACTTATATTAACTACTTTACCACAGGTAGCGACAATGCCAATTGCCCTTTCAATAGCGGATCAAATTGGTGGTATTCCATCTATGACTTCTAGTTTTGTAGTTGTTGCAGGAATAACAGGTGCTATGATCGGACCAACAGTACTTAAGTTTTTCCGTATAACAAGTACGATTGGAAAAGGAGTTGGAATGGGCTGTGCATCACATATTATCGGTGTGAGTCGTTTAGTGAAAGAAGGCGAGAAAGAAGCGACTATCGGTTCGGTAACGATGATTGTAACTGGAATACTTATTAGTATACTAATACCGTATGGAACGAAATTTATTTTTTAAATGTAATGGAGATGATAACAATGACAACATGGTTTATAGTTACATTATTTGTTTTTGGAGCTATTAAAGTATTAGTTTCTAGCATGCCCACTTCTGTTGTAGAATCAATTATTAGTAGATTTGAATTGCATCAAAAGCTTGAGGCGGAAAATACTTCTATATCGATAGATGGAAAAAATATAGAGGGAGAAATGAAACTACAAGTTATTCATGAATTTAATGAGGCGTTGTTTTTAGATAAACATTATTTCCCACCGCACGGAGAAGGGACACCAATAGTCATTGATACGAAGAAAGGGAGTAAAGAGATTAGATTTTCGCTATATAGCTATGAGGAACATGTTGATGTCATTAAGCAATATAAGAAGAAAGTCGTTGCCTATCGTTTACGCTCTAAAAGCCTTCAAACATTGACACCATTAGTAATAACGGAAGAGTATGCTTAAGAAGAGACCTATAATGGTCTCTTTATTTTTTTATCCAATTATATACGTTCCAAATAAAAGAATGAAAAATTATATAACCAAATAAAGAATATGTATGGTTCCAATTCGCACTATGTACAAATAAACCTAAACTTTCAGCAATCTGTTCAAAAAGGCTAGCACAAATACCGATTGAAATAATAAATGAAATTCTAGAAACTTTAGATAATTTTTTTGAAATGTGTATAAAGATAACTGTTAAAATCGGCAGTACGAACAATGTAAAAGCTATATTAACCGAAAATGTGGATGAGAAGGGCCTAGCCGGAAAGGAATATATTTGTTTATGAACAAAAAAGGCATCTAAGCAAGTTGCAATAATAGAAGAGAGAAAGATTGTAACTACTAATGCTAGAAACTCATTCTTCTTCTCGGAGGAGGACATTTTTCTTTGCGAGAATGGCGATTTCAATTTTTTCGAGTGTTTTGCAGTAGTCTTCTGTAATTTGTCCATTTATATTTTCCTCCTTATCAACTAAGTAATTTACAACTTGCCAATCGGTAAACCAATCTTCACTGTCAACTTCTTCATGCTTCATATCTCGCCATGCATAGATGAGTGCAGGGCTGTATATACGATAAGCGCCATTTCGTAACTGGCATTTCTTAATTCGGCGCTTATAAAACTCACGGGAAAAAGATTCATTTACACTTGAAAATAAATGGGGCCAGTAATCTTTCCTAGATCCTGTATGTGGATGGTGTTGAGCCCAGCTTATTATTTGAGATAAAACATGTGTATCTCGAAATAATAATGAGTACAATCTTTTTCCAATTAATATCCGTTCATGTAAGGAAGTGAAATGTTTCATTGTATCACCAAATAGTAATACTTTTTGTTTCTTATCATTTTCGTAGAATGGGAAAAGGATATGATTAAACTGAAAGAAATCAAAGAGTTTAAATCCAATACTATTTAGTACAGTCTTTTTAAATTGTACATTTTGAATTACTCTTTTTTCTAAGTAGTTTTGTTCATTAATAATAGTTGCAATTGCTAAAGTTTTTTTGTTACCTGTTTTCCAAAAATGGTTCCACATCGTTTCCATAAATGTAGAAACATTTAGGTGAGGGAGAAGGTGAAATAACTTTTGTGATCTCTTTACACTTTGTTCGTAAAGTAAAAATTGAGGGTATACATCTTGGAAAATAAGCCAATTCCCTCTTTCTAAAAAAGAAAAAAATATGAATTGATCTTTCTCTGATAAAATTCTCGTATATAAATCGCCCTTTAAATCAGTCATATTCCAACCGCCGTTACGTGATACCATATGCCCAAGCAGTGCCCAATGTATTTCTGGATATTGAATGTAAAATTGGTAGTATGCGCGTGTTCTTGTAACATTATTTTTATTTAGTTGTTCTGTTTGTATTTTTATTTTGTTGATGATGAGTTGTTCTTCTTTCGTTAATTTATACATGGTGTCAGAAGGAATAAGTTTGCTTTTTTGTTTCAATTCATTTTTTACGTCGAATAGGGAGAGAGGCAGTGCTTTGGAAGGTCCGTTATATGTATGATTTGAATTGCTTCGGTCCATTCCGTTACCTCCCTTTTTCATAAATTTAAATATGATTATTGGCTATGAATCATTCTATTTATTTTATTACGAGTATAAGAAATAAATGAGCGGTGTTTTTTTACAAGGAATTTATTTATCATGCAAACAGTATAAAAAATCTTACTGTTGTGAGATGAAATGAAAAACAGAAACTACGTTTAATAGTTTCTGTTTTTTTATTTTGTCAATTAAATGTAACAAACGACGATTATGATTTGAATCAATTGAAAATAATTCAATAAATATTATTTAAATTGAGATGTTTCGTAGGAGGAAGAAGAATGTTAAATAAAATAATTTTAATTACTGGTGGTACAGGTTCGTGGGGGCATGAACTTATAAAACAACTATTAGAAAAATCACCGAAAGAAATTAGAATTTTTTCAAGAAATGAAACGGTTCAGTTTGAAATGCAGCAACAGTTTATAAATGATGATAGGTTAAAATTTATTATTGGAGATATTCGTGATAAAGATCAACTAGTCTATGCTTGCCAAGGTGTACATTATGTGTTCCATCTTGCAGCTTTAAAACATGTTCCAGTATGTGAGTATTATCCTTATGAAGCTATAAAAACCAATATACATGGTACGCAAAATGTAATTGAAGCCTCTATACAGATGCAAGTTGAAAAAGTTATATATGTTTCAACTGATAAAGCAGCTGATCCATCAAATACGTATGGGATGACAAAAGCAATTGGTGAAAAATTAATGGTTCATGCGAATATACAAACGAAGAAAACAAAATTCATTTGTGTTCGTGGTGGAAATGTTTTAGGAACGAGTGGAAGTGTAGTACCACTTTTTAAACAACAAATTAAAAAATCTTCACAAGTAGAGATTACCGATGCGAATATGACTAGATTTTTCTTAACAGTTGAAGATGCTGTTGGGTTGTTATTTAAAGCCGTATCTCAAGGTAGAGGCGGGGAAATCTTTGTTATGAAAATGCCGGCATGTAAAATAACAGATTTAGCAGAAGTATTAATTGAAGATTCCGGAAAAGAAAATGTTAAGGTAAAAGAGGTAGGGATAAGACCGGGTGAAAAATTAAGTGAAATGCTTCTATCTGAGGTAGAGAGTAAAACAAGTATAAGTTTTGATCAAAATTATTTTGTGGTACTACCGACTATTCCTATACAAGGACTTCAACAATATTATTCAAGCTATCCTCTAGTGGATGTGAAGAGTTTTAGTTCTCAACAAGATTTACTTGCAAAACATGAGGTGAAACAAATGCTATTAAAAGGAGGGTTTTTGCGATGAAAAAAAATGCGAGCCTTTTAATAACTGGTGCAAATGGTTTCACAGGACGCCATGCTTGCCACTATTTTTTACAGCAGGGCTTTCATGTAATTCCTATGTTTCAAAATCGTGCATATGGAGAAAAAATTAGAAATGGTATTACTTGTAATTTAACTAATAAGAGCGAAGTAATGAAGGTAATGAAACAAATAAAGCCAGACTACGTATTGCATTTAGCAGGAAGGAATTCGGTTATAGAATCTTGGACAGCTGCCCTTGAATATATAGAGGTTAATGTAATAGGAACATTATATTTATTAGAAGCAATTAAGCAAGAAGCCTCGCATTGTAGAACATTAGTTATAGGATCTGCTTTGCAAGCAGATAGTATGAACGAAATAAAAATTTCAAATCCATATAGTTTAAGTAAAACGATGCAAGTTATTATTGCAGAGGCTTGGGGAGGATTAATGGATTCAAATATTATCATTGCAAAGCCCTCAAACTTAATTGGTCCAGGGGAATCGAATGGCATTTGTTCGATTCTCGCAAAGAAAATGATAGATATAGAATCAGGTAGAAGTAAAGCCATTATTGAAGTAAACAGTTTGAAAGATAGTAGAGATTTTCTAGATGTACGTGATGCGATTAAAGCGTATCATGTGTTATTACGAGATGGAATAAATGGAAAACAATATAATATCGGATCAGGAGTAAAACGATCTTTGTTAAATGTACTAGGACAATATAAAGAATTAACACAGCTAAATTTTTTTATAGAGGAAACAGAGAAAAGTGGGAGCGACTCAAATGAGAGTTTAGCAATAGAGGAAATAAAAAGGTTAGGTTGGATCCCAGAAATTGAATTTCATCAATCATTAAAAGATGTACTTGAGTATGCGAAGTGTAGTGACATCTGCATGCAATGAAAAACAAAAAAGGGTGTAAGAAATATATGAATGATTATGAAATAATAGATAATCAAAATACGCTATTTCTTTCAATTGTTGATGCGTTGGATTGGAGAGATGAAGAAGCGCATGTATTGCGTCTTTATGAGGCAATACATAAATATCAAGCGTATGTAGAAGAAAAAAGGGTTAATCAAATAAAGTCAGCATTAGAGACGGAAACTAGATATGTGATTCAAATCTTTGCTCAATACGAGTGTAGTGAGTATGGAAATGATTTTTATGAACTCATTAAAGATCTTTTACAAGATATAGAGGTGGAGTTAAAGATTTATATAAAAAATAATAATTTTATTTACATTTAAAAGGTAAATATAAAGCTAGATTTTTAATAATAAAGGTGGGTATAAGTTATGAGCAAAACGATTCTTTTTACTGGGGGCGGTACAGCCGGACACGTTATGATTAATATTGTATTAATTCCTAAATTTATAGAGAAAGGCTGGAGAGTCGAGTATATTGGATCCAAAAATGGAATTGAAAAATCATTAGTGCAAAATGTTAAATACAATAGTGTTTCAACGGGCAAGCTTAGGAGATATTGGGATTGGGAAAATTTTAAAGATCCTTTTAAAATTATACGAGGTTGTTTACAAAGTTATAAATTAATTAAGAAAACAAAGCCTGACGTTATCTTTTCAGCAGGAGGATTTGTTTCAGTTCCTGTAGCTATAGGAGCATGGTTAAATCGTGTGCCTATAATTATACGTGAACCAGATAGCACATTAGGACTTGCCAATAAAATAGCATTACCTTTTGCTACAAAGCTATGCACAACATTTCCTCAGACAGGAGAAAATGTAAGTAATGAGAAGAAGGTTTATGTAGGACCAATTGTAAGGGAAGAAATTGAGAAGGGTAACGTATTACGAGGAAGAAGATATTGTGAATTTCAGCAAGATAAACCAGTATTATTAATTATGGGTGGGAGTCAAGGTGCTAAGTGGATAAATGATATGGTAAGGGAATGTTTAGATACAATACTATTAAACTTTAATATTATTCATATATGTGGTAAAGGGAAGGTAGACCCATCTATTGGCATGGAGGGGTATATGCAATTTGAATATATAGGCGACGAGTTGCCGCATATACTAAATATGGCAAGTGTTGTAGTTTCCAGAGCGGGTTCTACTGCTATTTCTGAATTGTTATTTTTGAAGAAACCGATGTTGCTTATCCCGTTAACTAACAGTTCCAGCAGGGGAGATCAAGTTTTAAATGCTGAATATTTTTCACGGCAAGGATATGCGGAAGTTATACTCCAAGACAGAGTAAGTACGAATACATTTATACATGCAGTAAATAAGTTGTATACAAATAAGGAGAAATATATTCAAAACATGAATGGATATAAGAAAACAAATGATGAGGGAATTCATCAAATAATAGATATAATAAATGAAGTGGTGGAGTAATAGAAATGTAAATAGAAAAACAAAAGGAAAGAAGGTATCTTCTTTCCTTTTTACTATATTTGTTCAAATTCATTATTATTTATTCTAATTAGTTATGTACTATCGGTGAATGCCGTTTTCTAATAGCTCAGTAAATGCATGAATATGAATAGGTTTACTGTAATAATAACCTTGAATAAACTGACATTTATTTTTTTGAAGGAAATTTACGTGCTCTTTCGTTTCTACACCTTCAGCAATGACAGACATTCCTAATGTATTTGCTAATGTGATGATCGTTTTAATAATTTCCATTCCATCATCACATGTTTCAGACATTGTAATAAATTCTCTCGGGATTTTTAACGTATCAATTGGATACAAAGGTAAGTAGGCTAGCGAAGAATAACCTGTACCAAAATCGTCGATAGAAATGTGAATCCCTAAACTTTTTAGTGTACGCAGTTTTATCAATGTTTCTCGCTCATCCATCATTGCAATTCGCTCTGTTAATTCAAGATCAAGAGAGCTTGCTGGTAAACCTGTATTTGTTAAAGTAGAAGAAATAGATTTTACAAAATCTTCTTGTTCAAATTCTTTAGCAGATAAATTTACACCTATTTTTAAATGTGAATATCCGAGTGCGTGCCAACGTTTCATTTGCTTGCAAGCCTGCTCTAATGTCCATTTTCCTATTGAAATAATTTGTAGTGTTTCTTCTGCAATCGGAATAAACTCGTATGGAGAAATAATACCTAATTCAGGATGATTCCACCTAATTAAAGCTTCTGCACCGATAATTTTATTAGATTCACTATCAACTTGAGGTTGATACAAAAGGAACAATTCTTCATTTTGTAGTGCGTTTGGTAAATCTTTTTCTAATCGTAATCGTCTTTCAATTTTTTTAGCGATTACATCGTCATAAATAGAGACAGAGTTAAGCTCTTTTGCTTTTGCATCATACATTGCAACATTAGCGTTTTTCAGAAGTGTAGCGGTATCGATTCCGGAATGTGGATAAATAGCGATGCCGATACTCAGTGATAAAGTTAATTTATGCTCATGTATGATAAATGACTTTTTCATGCATTCAAATAATTGGTTACATAATTGGAATAAGTAATCTTCGTCAGTATAGTTTTCAATTATGATTGTAAATTCATCGCCACCGATTCTTGAAAGATGAGTATGTGATGGAAGACATGATTGGAATCGCTTTGCTACTTCTTCTAATATGTAATCTCCTGATGAATGTCCAAGTGTATCGTTAATTGCTTTAAAGCGATCTAAATCTAAATATAATAATGCAAACTCGCTTTCTGTTATTTTAGCATTTTTTATAACTCTCTTTAATTTCTTATGGAAAAAGGCACGGTTCCCAATTTTCGTTACAGTGTCATGGAATGCTAAATATTTTATTTCTTCTTGCTGTTTTTTTAGTGCAGTAATATCTTTCACCATAATATAGCTTCCTGAAATTTGTCCGTCTATTATAATAGGAATGATTGTAACGTATAAAAAATAAGTAAAGCCATCTTTATATTGAGAACTAAGTTGTAAGAATGCCGATTCTTGTTGTTTCACTTTTTCTAATGCCAATGCTAGCTTATGCTTATCTTCATCTAAAATGATCGAAAAACAAGTTTCACCTAGTAACTCATCCGTTGGTGCCCCAAGTAGTACACTCCCAGCCTTATTTACATTTAAGAATATTCCATTTAAATCAATGGTGAAGATAGGGTCAGGATGATATTCATATAATGATTTAAACTTTTGCTGTTTTTGAGAAAGAGCCTCTGATTTATGAACTAAATCAGAAGTCCGTAAAGTAACTTTTTCTTCTAGTTGGGCATTAAATGCCTGCAAACGTTTTGTTAAGGAATTGTTTTGCATACGTACGATAGAATGACGAATGAGTACGAAAATAAAAGTAATACAATTTCCTGTAATGAGAGTTGAAGAGGATGTTTGTTCTTTTAATGTAAACCCGATTAGTATTGCAACAGCAAGATAGGGAAATACAACTAAAGCTTTTTTTCCTATTATAGGGTTTACAAGGAAATAATTTTTATGGCTATTATGATCTTCTGAAATAGAGCCAGCTATTGCAATAAGTAATATAGGTATTCTATATAAAAGACGTAATAATATTATAGTTTCAGTTGATAAGTGGTTATTTAAGTAAAAATAAATATAGTTAAAAGTTGCAGAACTTATTAATACAAAAATAAAGATATAAATTTTCCGTTTGGAATTAAAAATTGTTGGACGGAAAAAGAGACTAACACCTAGCAGTAGAAATAATAAATCTGCAATTGGGTATAAAAATGAAAGGAAAACATCTCCTAGTGAAAGAGCGAATATATTTAAATTTGGTTGATTAAATAAATACCATTCTAATGTGAATATGGAAGTAAGCACTATGCATATATCACAAATAAAGAACGCTTTTTCCCATTTATTGCATTCCTTTAAGATTTTATAGCAGAAAGCGATAAGACAGAAAAATAGAAAAAACATGTAAAATACATCAGAAACCGTAAAACGATGTATTGGAATTTCGAAGAAGCTATCTTGATATGTATATACTATTTTTCCTAATAAAAAACTACCAATTGCTATTGTAATACATATCCAAAACGGATTTGAACTGACTTTCTTAGAATATATAGAGTAAATCAGTGATACAAATGTAATGGCTTCAACGACAAGTGAAGCGAAGCGTACATCTGAATTTGAAAAATGAGTAGGGAACAGATAGAAAAACATAAAATAGATTGAATAGCATATTAATGTTCCGATTAATATACATAATTGTAAATTTTTATTTAATTTCAATGAAATCACCTTCTTTAATTATGCACTATGTTCGTTATATCTATACATAATAATATTATTTAAGAATTGTATCAGATTTCCTTATAAAAATCATGTTTATAAGGAAAGTGTTAAAGAGTGTAAGTATTCTTAAGGTTGAAAAAATATTGCGGTTGATAGTATAGACTGTATCAAGACTTTAAATAGAAATTGTATATTTAGTCATCCTTTGAATTGTAAAGTTTTTTTAGTGATTTGTAAGTGGAGATGCAAAATTGCATATAAAATGATGTGTATCTTTTTTTGGTGAGATTTTTATTTTTAATCTGAAAATTAACATTTGTGAAAATGTTGAGAAAGGATATAAAATAAGAACGTGTATTCTTACAGAGTGGAATAGTATTGCCACTAAATAGGGAGGCTTTTTTATGATATATCGAATTAAAGATGCAGAAATATACTATGAAATTGTGGGAGAGGGTAAACCAGTCATTATCATACATGGCTGCTCCCCTGACCATAGGTTAATGATGAAATGTATGGAATCAGTATTTCAGAAGTATGAAGGTTATAAGCGAATATATATTGATTTACCTGGTATGGGAAAATCGAATGCTCCAAATTGGATAAATAGTTCAGATCGTATAGTAGAAGTGCTTATCACATTTATTGAGGAAATCATTTCTACTGAAAAATTTTTATTGGTAGGAGAATCATATGGAGGCTATTTAGCTAAAGGTATACTTGCAAAGATGTTTGAGAGAGTTAGCGGATTACTATTAGTATGTCCTGTTGTTGTAGCGGAGCCAGAAAAAAGGATTCTTCTAGATAAACAGGTAATTGTACAAGATGAGGAATTTTTAAATACGCTCACTTCCACAGAAAGAGAGGAATTTTGTGAGTTAGCTGTAATAGCAAATGAATATACATATAAGCGATTTAAAGAAGAAATTAAGCCTGGGTTAGATGTTGCTAATGATGAATTTATTGAAAGGTTGCAAAAGAATTACTCTCTTACTATGGATTTTCAGTATGAAAAATATGAAAATCCCGTTCTTTTACTGACTGGAAGACAAGATATATCAGTAGGTTATCAAAATATTATAGAAATTATTGAAGAATATCCAAGGGCAACATTAGCAGTGTTAGATATGGCAGGGCATAATTTACAAATTGAGCAGCCTGAATTATTTGAGAGTTTAGTAGGAGAATGGATTAGACGAACAAATCAGCACAGTTTATAAAGTATTGTAGTATTACGCCTAAGTGTTGAAATGGGATAAATGAACGTGATTTATTAACTTATCTCGCTATTTTCCTGTAAAAGCCCGATTAGTAAGGGCTAATTAAAGTTTCACTTTATAAAAAATTTTAAGGAGAAATTATGAGCACATATATTTATATGGTTAGACATGGTGAATCACCAAAACTAGAAGGAAATGAAAGAATGCGCGGGTTAACTGAGAGGGGACATATGGATGCCCGTAGAGTAACTGACATATTAAAAGCGGAGAGGATTGATACTTTTATTTCAAGTCCTTATAATCGGGCTGTGCTAACGATAGAGGAGTCAGCTAATTTCCATGAAAAAGAAATAGTAGTATATGAAAATCTTAAAGAGTGTATGTTTTCAAGTGAGGATCAGGTTATATCAGACAAAGAGGTGTATCCACTTGTACAGAAGATGTTCTCTAATCCGGACTTTGCAAGAACGGAAGGAGAGTCATATGCAGATTGCCAGAGAAGAGTAGTGAAAGTATTAAAAGAAATCTTAATGGATTTTCAAGGATGCAAAATTGTAATTGGTACACATGGGCTTGTCATGACATTAATGATAAACTATTTTGATAAACAATATGGTTTTGAATTTTTAATGAATACGTCAAAACCGGATATATATAAGATGGAGTTTAAAGAAGAACAATTAATGAATGTAGAGAGATTATGGAAAGAGGAATAAAATTAGTTGCATGGATTTTGTTGTAAAAGTTACTTTTATAGCAAAGTCTTTTTTTTTGAATAGAAAGCATCTTTATCAACTATTTTTAGAATGTTAAATAAATAAGTAATTATTCAGTCTTTGAATAAATTATGGAGAAATTGGTTTAGGGAAACAATTTTAAATGTGTCAAAACTCCAAACGTTGGATTTATATTCAATAGGAGAAAAAGATGTAGAATTTTGTCTTACAGTCCCCGTTTACTTTTCATTTCATTACATATAGGCTTTGTGGTGTAAGGGAGGACATCACCTTTACACAAAATCTATAAGGAGGTCATTGTAATGAAACAGATTAAAAAGTTTGCGGGAGTTGCTTTAGCGGGGACGATTGGATTAAGTGGACTACTGTTTTTAGAACCAAGTGTAAGCGTTGCGGAAGCACAGCAAGTGAGAGTGGAAAATTTCAATACAATTGATGTAACGATGAATCTAAATGAATTGTATGTATTAAGTGGCAGAAGTATTGATATTCTTTCTGGAGATAAAGAAGCAATTCAGTTAAATAAATACACAATTAGTTTTAATAAACCTGGGAAGTATGTGATTAAAGTAAATGGCTGTATTTATGATGATGTATATACTTTTATTGTAAATGAGTAGTATATATTCTTAAATTGCGAGATAAAAACAGAAACACCCTATTTGCGATGAGAGTCGTAAATAGGGTGAATTTATTTGTATTAAGCTGTACTTTAAATATGTTCACTAATTTTCTTTTTGTTATGTAAAATATGTAAAAGTGTTAACAATGTAAATGAAATATACATCTTCACATTCAAAAAAGTTAAAATATTTCGTTTTAAGGATTATAATGGAGGGAGAAACATAAAAGGGAGTGAATGAACTTGAAACAAGAACTTATTGAAAGATTTACGAGATATGTAAAAATTGATACGCAATCAAATGAAGAAAGCCATACAGTACCAACAACACCAGGACAAATTGAGTTTGGTAAGTTATTAGTGGAAGAGCTAAAAGAAATTGGTTTAACAGAAGTAACGATGGATGATAATGGTTATGTAATGGCAACACTTCCAGCTAATACGGACAAGGATGTTCCTGTAATTGGATTTTTAGCCCATTTAGATACAGCAACAGACTTTACAGGGAAAAACGTCAAACCACAAATTCATGAAAATTTTGATGGTAATGCAATTACGTTAAATGAAGAGCTAAATGTTGTGTTAACACCAGAGCAGTTCCCGGAATTACCATCATATAAAGGACATACCATTATTACAACTGATGGTACAACACTTCTAGGAGCAGATGATAAAGCTGGTCTTACAGAAATTATGGTTGCAATGAACCATTTAATACATAATCCGCAAATTAAGCACGGGAAAATAAGAGTAGCATTTACACCGGATGAAGAAATTGGTCGTGGGCCAGCGCATTTTGATGTAGAAGCGTTTGGTGCATCATTCGCTTATACGATGGATGGAGGTCCATTAGGTGGTTTAGAGTATGAAAGTTTTAATGCTGCAGGTGCTAAGTTAACGTTTAACGGAACGAATACACATCCTGGAACAGCGAAAAATAAAATGCGCAATGCTACTAAACTAGCTATGGAGTTTAACGGGTATTTACCAGTAGAAGAGGCGCCAGAATATACAGAAGGCTATGAAGGATTCTATCATTTACTTTCTTTAAATGGTGATGTTGAGCAAAGTAAAGCGTATTATATTATTCGAGACTTTGATCGTGAAAATTTTGAGGCGCGTAAAAATAACGTTAAAAATATTGTGAAGACTATGCAAGAAAAGTATGGCGAAGATGCAGTCGTTTTAGAAATGAATGATCAATACTATAACATGCTTGAAAAAATTGAACCGGTAAGAGAAATTGTTGATATTGCATATGAAGCAATGAAAAGTTTAGACATTGAACCAAATATTCATCCGATTCGCGGAGGCACAGATGGATCACAATTATCATATATGGGATTACCGACGCCGAATATTTTCACTGGTGGTGAAAACTATCACGGTAAATTTGAATATGTTTCGGTAGATACTATGGAAAAAGCCGTTCAAGTTATTGTGGAAATTGCAAGACGTTTTGAGGAGCAAGCTTAAAAAAGAACCAAGTAGTACGAATGTGCTACTTGGTTCTTTTTAATATAGTACTCGCCACAAATAAAAAGTCGCATAAGACTCCCAATTAGCCCAGTTTGCCGCGAAACCTTTTATTTCATTTTTAGTCGGTTTATTTTCGGAACCTGTTATAAATTTAATTGCATTATGCAGACCAACATCATCAATTGGAAAAGCTGAAGGAAATCTTAAACAACGCATTAAAACATAGTTGGCAGTCCATGGTCCTATACCATGGATAGCGGTTAATTGTTTCTCAGCAACCTTTACATCTTGTGTTTGCAGTAAATCCTCTTTTGATAGTTTTCTCTCTGTAATAAGCTTCGCAATACCGATTAAATATTCACATTTTCTAGTCGTCATTTTTAATTGTTGGAGATCTTCTACATGTAGATTTGCAATTGTTTCAGGTAATGGGAATATCCAATGCTTTCTACCGTCCCATTCTACATAACTGCCAAATTGCTCAACTAATCTTCTTTTTAGCGTATAAGCATATGTTAAGTTAATTTGTTGACCGATAATTCCCCAGGAAAGTGCCTCAAATAAGTCTGGAATACCTAAATTACGAAGGCCATAATATTGTTCAATTGGTCCTTGAAGGAGTAAATCATGTTTAGCTAATGTATAAAAGGGAGCTAAATCAGTAGTTAAATCAAACCATTCTTTTACATAGTTAGCTACAGCTTCACGTATCGATTTTTCAGATGTATATGATTCTTCTAAACAACGTATTTGAATATTGCCATCTGTATTCACACTAATTTCAACTAAAGGATTTACATCTTGAACAGGGATAACTTTATAAATTTTGTTATCTTCAATATGAAACATACATTCATTGTTAGAACGTGATAGATAACGTAAATTTTCTTGGAAACAAAATTCTTTTGGAACTGCTATAGATAATGCGCTATTATATTCTGCTGTCATATGAATTCCACCTGTAACTTTTCTAATGTAAGCAATTTTTTCTTCATTTCTAATCCACCCCTAAATCCGGTTAGTTTCCCATTCTTCCCAATAACACGGTGACAAGGAATAGTAATAAGGAGAGGGTTAGCAGCAATAGCAGAAGCAACGGCGCGCACAGCTTTAGGTTTTTGAATTTTTTCAGCAATTTCTGTATAAGAATATGTCTTTCCATAAGGAATTTCACGTACCGTATTCCAAACAGATAATTGAAAATTAGTTCCATAAGCATCGATAGGAAATGTAAAAGTTTCTCGCTTGTTTTCTAAATACTCGATAACTTCTTGCGTATATATTTGCAAGTAATCTGGACTATGAATCAATATATGTTGGGGCAGTTTTTTTCTAGCCCATATATTTAATTCTTCAAAGTTTTCGTCTTGTGATCCAATGAAACATAGTCCATTTTCAGTTGCAGCAATATGAAATCGCCAATTTTTATGTGTAAGTAGCGTCCAATATATATAATTATTTTTGTAGGAATTCATTATCGTATCCCTCTTTCATTTTGTTCTTTTTTCGATATTCAGTAGGAGTAAATCCGGTTTTCTTTTTAAATAAAGTTGCGAAATACTCTGGGTTTTCTATCCCGACAGCAGTACTAATTTCTTTAATAGATTGATTTGTGTGTAAAAGGTATTTGGTTGCTTTAAGAACCCTGAATTGTTGTATATATTCTATAGGAGTTAGCCCTATTATTCTTTTGAAAGTACGCTGTAAATGAAAAGGGCTACCGTGACACATTTCCGCAAGCATGTCGAGAGTTAAGGATTCGTCATAATGCTTTTCGATATAGTCTTTAATTTGTTCTACCCACTCTTCATTAGGTAAAGTGATCCCATTTGGCTTACAACGTTTGCACGGGCGAAAGTTTTCGCTTAATGCTTGCTCTGCATGATGAAAAATTCGTACATTGTTTCTATTCGGTATTCTTGATTTGCATGATGGCCTGCAAAAAATTCCAGTTGATTTCACAGCATAAAAGAATTTGCTATCATAGGAAGAATCGTTATGAATAATTGCTTGCCAATACTCATTTGTTAATGTAACTCCTTCATTGTGCAAAGAACATCACCTCTGAAATTAGTATAACCTGAATAAAGTGCGTATGTATGTATTCATAAATGTAAGAGCAAGATTACAAAGGTGAAAATATCGGATGGCGTTTAGATTATTTTGTTGTTTCGGAAAGAATGAAAGACCAGATAACAGAAGCGAAAATTAATAGTGAAGTGATGGGATCAGACCATTGTCCAGTTGAATTACATATAAATTTCTAAAAAAAGAAGTATCTCCCTAATATTAGGGAGATACTTCTTTTTTTAATTCAGTTTGTTAAAATTTTTCAAATCATTCTTGAAATAATTTCATATTAAATATATACTTAGTAACGATAATCATTATCAGTGAAAATGATTATCAAGTGATGAAGACGTAAAAGAATTATAGTCTAGGGGAAGTGAACGTGAATGAGTTCTGGATAAAATTATTAATCTAATGAAATATATATATGGAATAAGATTCATATAGTTAAATTCTATTGAGAATATAGTTTGAAAATTTGAGAGGAGACATATAAAGATGAACAAGAAATTATTTACTTTAGGGATGGTTACCGTTTTAAGTGTAGGTTTAGCGGCATGTAATAGTGCGGATAAAACTTCAGGCGAGCAAAAACAACAGACAAAAGCTACGGAAACGAAAAAAGATGAAAAACGAAAAATTACATATTTAGGTAAAGAATATACAGTGCCAGCAAAAGTAGATAAAATTGCGACAGCTAGTTTAGAGTCAATGGAAGATGCGGCAGTACTTGGAATTAAACCAGTTGGTGCCATTACTGTAGGTGGTAAACTACCAAAATACCTGGAAAAAGAGTTAGAAGGTGCGAAATCTGTTGGTGAGAAAATGCAACCCAATTTCGAAACATTACTACAATTAAAACCAGATGTGATTACATCAAGTACGAAATTCCCAGCAGAAACAGCTGAAAAGTTTACGAAAGTAGCTCCTACATTCCCGGTATCACACGTTTCAACAAATTGGGAAGATAACTTAAAGTTAATGGGAGAATTAACTGGTAAAAAAGATAAAGCAGAAAAAATTATTAAAGACTACAATTCAGACGCTGAAAAAGCAAAAGCAAAACTAGGAGATAAGTTAAAAGATAAAAAAGTACTTGTCATTAGACTAAGAGCAAACGAATTATTCCTATATCCAGAAGGAGTATACTTCAACCCTGTAATTTATAAAGATCTTGGACTAACTGCTCCAGAACAATTGAAAACTGTAAAAGCACAAGAGAAAATTTCATTTGAAAAACTTGCTGAACTTAACCCAGATTATATTTTCTTACAATATGAGGCAAGTGAAAATAAAAATCCAAAAGTGTTAGAAGAAATTGAAAGTAATCCAATTTGGCAAAGTATGAATGCTGCGAAGGAAAAGAAAGTATTTGTAAACGTTGTAGATCCAATGGCGCAAGGTGGTACTGCTTGGAGTAAAACTGCCTTCTTAAAAGAAGCAGTGAAAAATTTATCTAAATAATACAATAAGTAAGGTGCGTTGAATGATATGCAGAAAACAAATGCAGTACCAGTAACTATATTATGTATAGCACCCATACTCATCTTATTTACAGTTATACTTTCGATTTTGTATGGGGCGAAAAGTATTGATGCTGAAACAGTGTGGAACGCATTATTTCATTTTGATTCAAGTGATGTAAATCATAATATTATTATTACTTCACGTTTACCAAGGGTAGTTGCAGCTCTTTTAGTCGGAGCATTTCTAGCCATATCAGGAGCACTTATGCAGGGGATGACAAGAAACTATCTTGCATCCCCTTCTATTATGGGTGTGACGGATGGTGCTGCCTTTGTTATTACACTTTGTATAATTTTTCTTCCAGGAATGTCATCAATTGGTATGGTTATATGTTCAATGATTGGTTCTGCACTCGGAGCCGGTATCGTGTTTGGTTTTGGTTCGCTCCTTCAAAATGGCTTATCACCAGTTAGGTTAGCGATTATAGGAACAGTTATTGGAACATTTTTAAGCAGTGTATCGGCTGCAATGGCTTCGTATTTCCAAATTTCTCAAAATGTTAGTTTTTGGTTTAATGCAAAGTTAGATCAAGTAGATCCTAATATAATTAAAATCACGATACCGTTTGGGATAATTGGAATAATTTTAGCATTGTTAATATCAAAATCTATTACCATTCTTTCATTAGGCGAAGAGGTTTCTATTAATTTAGGACAGCGTACAAAACTAGTTAAAGCGATGGCAATTTTATCGGTAATTTTTTTAACAGGAACAGCAGTTGCTTTAGTGGGGAAAGTTGGTTTTGTAGGTTTAATTATTCCGCACATTACCCGCTTTATAATTGGGGTAGATTATAAGTGGATTTTGCCATGTGCAGGTGTTATTGGTGGCGTTTTCTTAGCGTTATGTGACGTTTTGAGTAGATTTGTAAACTATCCATTTGAAACACCTATTGGAGTCGTTACCTCCTTAATTGGAATTCCTTTCTTCCTTTATTTAATCCGTACTAGAGGAGGAGAGAGACATGCTTAAAAGTTCAAGTCAACGTTTCGGAATGACGATGGGGATTATTATATTTTTAATACTATGTGCTATCTATATTAGTTTAACAAATGGTACGTTCGACATTACGATTACAGATGTATTTAAAACACTTTTTAGAATTGATCCAGTACCAGAACATGATTTAGTTATTTTTGAGTTTCGTCTTCCGCGTATCGTAATTGCTGGATTAGTAGGATTAGGCCTTGGTGTTGCAGGTGCTGTTATTCAAGGGATTACGAGAAATGGATTGGCGGACCCAGGTATTTTAGGAGTAAATGCCGGAGCGGGAACAGCGATTGTCATTTTTATGTTTTTCTTTCAAGGACAATTAAAAAACACAGACTGGGTTTCTATTATGATGATGCCAATGTTTGGTTTAGTAGGTGGATTAGGTGCAGCTATCATCATTTATCTGTTTTCTTGGAAAAACGGTAAATTAGATTCGCAGCGACTTTTATTAACAGGGATTGCAATTGGATCGGGATTTGGAGCTTTTTCTATGTACTTATCACTCAAAATGAAGTCAACTGATTTCGAGATGGCTGCAGTGTGGGTGTCTGGAAGCATATATAGTGCGAACTGGAAGTATATTGTGGCTATGTTACCATGGCTTATTATCTTAATTCCACTTATACAAAAGAAAGCTTATTTATTAGATTTATTCCAATTGGAAGAAACGAGTATTACAAGTTTAGGTGTTTCAGTAGAAAGAGAGAAATCGATTTTATTATTAAGCAGTATCGGGCTTGTGAGTGCATGTGTTGCTGTTTCAGGGAGTATCGGTTTTATTGGCTTAATGGCACCGCATATAGCGAAAAGACTTGTTGGTATTCAACATAAGTATATAATTCCTACGTGCGGCGTAATCGGAATGTTTCTTGTAATTGCCTCAGACTTTATTGCAAAAACAGTTTTCACACCTGTAGAGTTACCAGTTGGAATCGTTATTTCTATTGTCGGTGTACCGTATTTCTTATATTTACTTTATAAGGCGAAGGCGTAAGAGGAGGAATAAAAGTGAGTATTTTAAGTGCAAAAAATTTAGAAACAAGTTATGAAAAGCTTACAGTGTTTCGCGATTTAAATGTGGAAATACAAGAAGGAAAAGTAACGACAATTATAGGTCCAAACGGTTGCGGTAAATCGACATTGTTAAAAACAATGGGAAGAATTTTAAAACAAAAAAGCGGAAAAGTATATTTGCAAGGGCAAGATTTACATACAATTTCAACGAAAGAAATTGCGAAGCAGTTAGCTTTACTCCCGCAAACTCCAATTGCACCAGGTGAACTTAAAGTGGAAGAATTAATTTCTTATGGACGCTATCCACATCGAAATAACGTAAATAAGTTAACGACAAAAGATAAAGAAATGATTGATTGGGCATTAAATATAACGAAAACTTCTGAATTTCGAACGAGACAAATTGCAAATTTATCAGGTGGTCAAAGACAAAAGGTATGGCTAGCGATGGCATTAGCACAAGAGACAGAAGTGTTGCTATTAGATGAGCCAACTACATACCTTGATATGTCTCATCAATTAGATGTATTACAAATTGTGGAGAAGTTAAATAAAGAACATAATTGTACGGTTGTTATGGTATTACATGATATCAACCATGCAGCAAGATTTTCAGATGAAATTATTGCAATGAAGGAAGGAGAAATTGTTACAACTGGTAGCCCAGAAGAAATCATTACAAATGAAGTATTAAAAGAAGTATTTCATATTGATGCACGTGTCATGATTGATCCGTATAACGGGGCTCCTGTTTGTTTCGGTTATGATAGCGTTGTATCTCAAGAAGAAAAAATCGAAATATATGTAACAAGTTAAAAAGGGGGGATAGGGTGAATACTACAGTTGAAAAACAGCAGATTATAATATCTAATACAGAACAATGGAAAATGTATTCAAAATTAGAAGGTAAGGAATATCAAATTCATATTTCAAAGCCGAGGCAACCAGCACCGGATTCAGGATATCCTGTCATTTACGTATTAGATGGCAATGCCTTTTTTCAAACATTTCATGAAGCAGTTAAAATACAATCAGTAAGAGCGGAAAAAACTGGTGTTTCACCAGCTGTTATAGTAGGAGTGGGTTATCCAATTGAAGGCGCATTTTCAGGGGAAGAAAGATGTTATGATTTTACGCCTAGCGTAATTTCAAAAGATGCCCCTTTAAAACCAGACGGTAAACCGTGGCCTAAAACAGGAGGAGCACATAATTTCTTTACTTTTATTGAAGAAGAACTGAAACCACAAATTGAAAAGAATTTTGAGATTGATAAAGGTAAGCAAACGTTATTTGGGCATTCTTTAGGTGGATTATTTGCTCTCCATATACTATTTACAAACTTAAATGCTTTTCAAAATTATTTTATTAGTAGTCCATCTATATGGTGGAATAATAAATCCGTACTTGAAAAAGAAGAGAACCTTATAAATGAATTAAACAATGCTAAGTTTGAAACAGGAGTGTTCCTTACAGTTGGGTCACTAGAACGAGAGCATATGGTTGTAGGTGCAAATGAATTATCAGAGCGCCTTCTCCAAGTAAACCACGATAAACTTAAATTTAAGTTTTATGAAGCTGAAGGGGAGAATCATGCATCTGTTGTGCCGACGTCTTTAAGTAAAGGGTTGAGATTTATTAGTTACATATAGGAAAAAAGGTTATGGATGAAACATTCCATAACCTTTTTTGATATGTAGAATTGTCCTTTTTGAAAGTTTTGTTTCAACTTTTCGTCTAAAGAGACAAAAAGTTGTCACAAAACGGTCACAATTAGCATAAACATAAAATAGACGAAATGAACTTATTTCCAAAAAGGCTCGGTTTATTCCGATCATGATTTGTAGAGCTGAAAAAGTATGGATTAAAAGTTCACTATATTCCCAAGGAGGTAGATCGTATGAAAACTATTCTTGCTATCGCTGGACTTATTTGGGTTCTATCGCATGGCATCCCAATTTATGAAGGAGAACAAATTCGCAGTGCTCTGAATAAAAATTTTAATGAATATCATATCATTGACCGGCAAGATAATGTTGTAACAGTTCGAGTAAATGACTGTTTTCATACGGTAACCGTTGAAGGAACTTCAGTAGTGAATGATACAAAAGTATGTGATCAACAATAATTATATATGGAAAGAAAAAATTCTTGGATTAAATATCTGAAAATTAAGATTTTAATATTATAGATGAAGAATAAGCGGGGGCGGGTAATCCCTGCTTATTCTTGTTTCACTTTATTGAATTTTGATGAGAGATATAATGATTTTTTTGACAAAAAGGAAAGGGTATACTAAAAATTGAGATTAAGAAGCTAATGCATTGTTAAGAATAATCATAAAGCGTAAATATACTCTTATGGGGTATCGTGCGTAGATATTTAATGCTATAATTGGTATACTCATAAAAACAATTGTTTTATTGGGTGAAGAGAAACTTTAAGAAGGTGATAATATGGATCATAAAGAGCATGAAGCAGTAACACATAGATCAGAAAAAGAAAAAGAACAGATTATAAATAGATTAAAGAGAATTGAAGGACAGGTCCGCGGTATTCAAAATATGATTGAAAATGATCGTTATTGCGTGGATATTTTAGTGCAAATTTCAGCGATTAATGCAGCGATGAAAAAAGTAGGAATGGGTGTATTAAAAAACCATACAAGTCATTGTGTTTCAGGTGCTATTAAAGATGGCAATGGTGACGAAGCAATTGAAGAATTAATGACTGTATTTGAACGTTTTTCAAAAGCGTAAAAACAAGCTAGTATGTCACTGGCTTGTTTTTTTTTGTTTACCTTCATAATAAGGTTTCGGGGTATTGATGTGAAAAAGTGTGTGTAAAATAAACTTTTAGAAAATAATTGAAAAATCATGATATAAAACCATTGATTACCTTAGGGGGGTATGGTAAGATGTAATTGTGATTAACAAACAATGAATAAACAAGAGGAGGATTTTAAATGGAACAGTTAACATTACAGGTTGAAGGTATGTCTTGTGGACATTGTGTAAATGCTATCGAAAGCAGTGTGAAAGAGCTAAACGGTGTTGAACAAGTGAAGGTTCAATTAGCAGAAGGAACTGTTGAAGTTACTATCGACTCGTCTGCCGTAACATTAAAAGATATCGTTGCTGTAATCGAAGACCAAGGATACGATGTTCAATAATTATTTTTAGATATGGAAATAAATCGTACTTTAAATGAAGTACGATTTATTTTGCTAATAATTATACCTCATAAGGGTATATAGAGGTGAGAGACATGAATGAAAAAAAAGAGGCCAATCTTCAAATATCAGGAATGACATGTGCGGCATGTGCAAATAGAATTGAAAAAGGTCTAAAAAAAGTAGAAGGTGTTCATGAGGCGAATGTAAATTTTGCACTTGAAAAAACAAAAATAATGTACGATCCAACTAAAACAAATCCGCAACAGTTTAAAGAAAAAGTTGAATCGTTAGGATATGGAATTGTAAGTGATAAAGCTGAATTTACTGTTTCAGGAATGACATGTGCAGCATGTGCAAATAGAGTTGAAAAGCGTTTAAACAAGTTAGATGGTGTGAACAAAGCGACAGTAAATTTTGCTTTAGAATCAGCTACAGTAGACTTTAATCCTGATGAAGTTAATGTAAATGAAATGAAGAGTGCGATTACGAAGCTAGGATATAAATTAGAAGTGAAACCAGATGATCAAGATGCATCAACTGATCATCGATTACAAGAAATTGAAAGACAAAAGAAGAAGTTTATTATTTCGTTTATTTTATCTTTCCCATTATTGTGGGCAATGGTTAGTCATTTCTCATTTACGTCGTTTATTTATTTACCGGATATGTTAATGAACCCTTGGGTGCAACTAGCACTTGCAACCCCTGTTCAATTTATCATTGGTGGACAGTTTTATGTTGGAGCTTATAAAGCGTTACGTAATAAAAGTGCGAATATGGATGTTCTCGTGGCGCTTGGAACGTCGGCCGCGTATTTCTATAGTGTATATTTAAGTATTCAATCTATTGGTTCTTCGAAACATATGACAGATTTATATTTTGAAACGAGTGCGGTACTTATTACATTAATTATTTTAGGTAAATTATTTGAAGCGAAAGCAAAAGGGCGCTCATCAGAAGCAATTAAAAAATTGATGGGTTTACAAGCGAAGACAGCTACAGTTGTGCGAGATGGAACAGAAATAAAAATTTTGATTGAAGAAGTAGTAGCTGGTGATATCGTCTATGTAAAGCCTGGTGAAAAAATACCAGTAGATGGTGAGATTGTAGAAGGAAAGTCAGCAATTGATGAATCGATGTTAACGGGTGAAAGTATTCCTGTTGATAAGTCAATTGGGGATGTAGTAATAGGTTCGACAATAAATAAAAATGGATTTTTAAAAGTGAAAGCAACTAAAGTAGGAAGAGATACTGCATTAGCTCAAATTATTAAAGTAGTAGAAGAGGCACAAGGTTCAAAAGCTCCTATTCAAAGGGTAGCAGATCAAATTTCAGGTATTTTCGTACCGGTTGTAGTTGTGATTGCGATTATCACATTTGCAGTATGGATGATATTTGTTACACCTGGTGATTTTGGCGGAGCACTTGAGAAAATGATAGCAGTACTTGTTATCGCTTGTCCATGTGCATTAGGTCTTGCAACGCCTACATCTATTATGGCAGGATCAGGAAGATCAGCAGAGTATGGTATTTTATTTAAAGGTGGAGAGCATTTAGAAGCAACGCACCGATTAGATACGGTTATTTTAGATAAAACGGGTACAGTGACAAATGGGAAGCCGGTGTTAACAGATGTAATTGTAGCAGATGGATTCAATGAAAATGAACTGCTTAGATTAGTAGGGGCAGCAGAAAGAAATTCTGAACATCCACTTGCAGAAGCGATTGTAGAAGGAATTAAAGAAAAGAAAATTGATATCCCAAGTTCAGAAACGTTTGAAGCGATTCCGGGATTTGGTATCGAATCAGTTGTAGAAGGAAAACACTTATTAATTGGTACACGTCGATTAATGAAGAAATTCAATATTGATATTGAAGAAGTTTCTAAATCAATGGAAGCGCTAGAACGAGAAGGAAAAACAGCAATGCTTATTGCAATCGATAAAGAATATGCTGGTATAGTTGCCGTTGCAGATACTGTAAAAGATACTTCAAAAGCAGCTATCGCAAGACTGAAAAAAATGGGTCTAGACGTTGTGATGATTACAGGAGATAATACACAAACTGCTCAGGCAATTGCAAAGCAAGTTGGTATTGATCACGTAATTGCAGAAGTATTGCCAGAAGGAAAAGCAGAAGAAGTGAAAAAACTGCAAGCAAATGGTAAGAAAGTAGCGATGGTTGGAGACGGGATAAATGATGCTCCTGCTCTTGCTACAGCGAACATTGGTATGGCAATTGGAACGGGAACGGATGTAGCGATGGAAGCAGCGGATATAACGTTAATCCGCGGTGACTTAAATAGTATTGCTGATGCGATCTTTATGAGTAAAATGACGATAAGAAATATTAAACAAAATTTATTCTGGGCATTAGCTTATAACGCGTTAGGAATTCCAATTGCGGCATTAGGTTTCTTAGCCCCTTGGGTTGCTGGAGCAGCGATGGCATTTAGTTCTGTATCCGTTGTATTAAATGCATTACGATTACAAAGAGTTAAATTAAAATCTTAAAGAGCTACATTAAGTAATTGAATAGAATTAAAAAACAATACTTTGAATAAGTATTGTTTTTTTGTTCGTATAGAAATTAAAACGATATAATAAAGCAGAAATATAGAATCGTATGTAGTAGAAAAGTTAAGAGGTAGTTTCGTAAGGAGACTTATATATGTTAAAAGATATTATAATTAGAACATTCCAGAAAGAAGATTTAGATCAAGTATTACAATTGTTCTATGAAACAGTTCATACGGTTAATGCAAAAGATTATAATGAGTTACAGCTACAGGCGTGGGCACCGGAGCGACTAGATAGAGAAAATTGGTTACAGTCTTTAGAAAAGAATATTAGCTATGTAGCGGATCATAAAGGTGTGATTGTGGGGTTTGGGGATTATAACGATGATCGTTACGTAGATCGTTTATTTACGCATAAAGATTATCAAGGGAAAAGAGTCGCTTCATACATACTACAGAAGTTAGAAAAAGAAGCAGTGAACCTAGGGCATAGGGAGATATATACAGAGGCGAGCATTACCGCAAAACCTTTTTTTGAAAGTAAAGGTTTTATTTGCATAAAAGAACAAAAGAAACAACATAATGGTCAGATTTTTATTAATTATGTTATGAAAAAAATATCCTTCTCATAAATGAGAAGGATATTTTTTATTATTTTACAGCTTCTTTTAGTTCTTTACCAGCTTTGAAAGCAGGTACTTTAGAAGCTGCGATTTGCATTTCTTCACCAGTTTGTGGGTTACGGCCTGTACGAGCAGCTCTTTCACGAACTTCGAATGTACCGAATCCGATAAGTTGTACTTTTTCACCAGCAGCTAAAGTGTTAGTGATTGATTCTACTACAGTTTGTACAACTACAGTAGCTTCTTTTTGAGAAATCTCAGCATTTTGTGCTACGTTTTTAATTAATTCTGTTTTGTTCATGTTTTTCACCTCATATGTAAATAATGCTATTTAAGTTGTTATTATAACGTATAAAACATTCGAGAACAAGTGTACGTACATATATTCGCAAAAAAAATGAAATTTGTAATATTTTTTAGGGCACTTTATAGACATTCCATTTAAGCGGACAGAGATTTGTTCTTCATTTCAGTCTTCTCTTGATGAGCAGGTAGTTTCTTATTATAAGATATGAAGTAAGGTAGTGCTACAAATAACATACCTCCTACTAAATTTCCAAAGAAAACAAAAATAAAGTTTGGAAAATATTCAGCCCAAGTGAAATGACCGGCAAAAATGGCGGCTGGGATGACAAACATATTGGCTACAACGTGTTGAAATCCAATCGCAACAAAAGTCATAACCGGGAACCAAATACCGATAATCTTTCCGATAAATTCTTTACTTCCCATACTGAGCCAAACAGCTAAACAAACGAGCCAATTACATCCGATTGCAGAAATAAATGCTTGCAATGGTGTATCTTGTAGTTTCGCTTGAGCGATAGAAATAGTTTTTGCTAAAAAAGCTCCTTCAGTTAAGCCAACGATATGACCGAAAAAGTAGGCTACAAATACAGCCCCTATGAAATTGCTAAATGTAACAATAACTAAATTTCGTATGAAATAAAATAAAGTAATTTTCTTTTGAAGCCAGGCCATAGAAACTGTCATCATGTTACCAGTTACTAGTTCACCGCCTGCAAGAATAACGAGAATAAGGCCAATAGGGAATACAGCAGCGCCTAGAAAACTAGTAAATGATCCCCAAGCCTTTGGCATTGTTCCAATAACATGAATATCGAGTAAATACCCTAATGCTATAAAAGCACCGCCAAAAAAACCGAGAATTAACATAGGGAGTAATGATAAATGAGCTTTTTTTCTTCCGGAATTAGCAGCAAGTTCCGGAATTTCTTCTGGTGTAAATACAGACATGAATAACCCCTCCGTAATAAAATGATGGAATGAATAGAAAAAATTTCGAAAATCTATGTATTATAAAAATATGTTATGACTTCTGTATAAAATTGTCAAAGTGAATAGAGAGGGGATTACATATTGATAACATTGTTCATGTTGTCACATGAATGTAACAATAAGGATTTAAAGTGTTTCTAGAGGTGAAAACATGAATACGAATCATGTAAAAAAAGAACGAAAAAAATCAATCGTAAAGATATTTATTATTAGTTTTATAAGTATATTAATGATACCAGTAAGTTTGTATTATTATGCGACAGAAATAGAACGAAAACTAGTAACAGTTACGTGGAATGAAATAGAAGCTTCTACAATTCCTAAAGAGTTTAATAATAAAAAAATATTGCAGTTTTCAGATGTACATTTAGGACCAGAGTTTACACTGAAACAACTTGAACATTTAGTGGAGAAGATGAATGAATTACATCCAGATATAGTAGTTTTTACCGGAGATTTAATAGATAAATTTGGGTCTTATAGTGCGGAAAGAGAAGAAGCGAAGGTTATTTTGCAGAAAATTTACGCTCCCTTAGGGAAATATGCTGTGTTTGGGAATCATGATAGGGGCGGGGGCGGTAGTTTATTTTACAAAAAATATATGGAAGAAGCTGGTTTTTCTGTATTAGTAAATGAAGTGCAGAAAATTAAAGTGGAAAACGGCAAATATATTATAATATCAGGTTTGGATGATTTTCTATTAGGGAAGCCGCAAATAGATTCAACTTTAAAAAACTTGAAACAAAATGATTTCAACATGTTATTAGTACATGAGCCGGATGTTGTAACCAAAATAAATCGTTACCCAGTTGATCTTCAACTGTCAGGACATAGTCACGGAGGACAAGTCCAAATTCCTTTTGTAGGTCCGTTAATTACTACCAAACTAGCTGAGCACTACGTTGAAGGTATGTATGAAGTAGAGGGGAAGAGTAAGCCGTTATATTTATATGTAAATCGTGGCATTGGGACTACTAGGATGCCTGTTAGATTTTGTAGTGTACCTGAACTTTCAATTTTTGTGTTGAAGCAAAATAGTAACTAGAATATTTAACAATATGATTCCAAGGAACGTGCGATGTTGGTCGATGGAAAAGAGTTTCTTAAAACTTTAGATGTGACAAAGTAATTTTCATAAGTAAAAAACAACAATAGGACCTATAAAGGGACCTATTGTTGTTTTTATCCTGCATTGATTGCCCATAAATGTCCGATTGATGAGGGCTAATTATAGTTTTACTTTGTTATTTTTGCAAGGAAAGACCATCAAAATATGTTCTATAGTTACTAGAGAATTCAAAGTTGTTTTTTGCATCCCAATTAATAGACCAAGACATTAGGCCGCGGAATGCAGGATAGCCACTCTGGTTAGAAAGTTTATACTTTCCTCCGAATGGAACTCCTTTAATGATATAATTTAAAGCTTTTTTCATTTCAGTTGGCGAAATGTATCCACCACTTGGAGCTGCCGCTGGTGCTGCTGGAAGCCCAATCATGACTTGATCTGAACGAAGAGCTGGGAAAATGTTATTTGCATTACCACCTACAGGAAAACCATGTAAGAGCATATCTGCCATAGCGACCTCGTAGTCTGCAGTACCTTGATTGTAGTTATTACCGTCCATTCCAATCCCGCTACCAGCGTTGTAGTGTTGAACGTGAATGTATGTTAGTTTATCTTTCACTCCGTAAATAATTGGTAAATATGCACCCCATATGCTTCCATATGCGCTATATCCGCCTTGAACATAAGCTGTTTCAGGGGCCATGCTTAATAGAAAATCTGGACCATAATGATCTGAGATTGTTCGAATAGCTGAAATAAGATTTACGATTTGAGGGGTAGTTGGGTTTTTGAAGTTAGTGTCATTTCCGTTTAAGTAAATACCTGATTCAAGGTCAATATCTATTCCGTCAAAACCGTATTTATCGATCAGAGATTGTATGGAATTAATAAAACGATCCTTAGCAGCATTGTCAGGAAGTAAAACGACCCCATTTTGTCCACCTATTGAAAGAACTACTTTCTTTCCTTTACTTTTTAAATAAGAAATATCTGATTTGAATTCTGCATCTGTACCATACACAGGAGAAAATTCAACAGTGGAACGATCACCACCAGTTTCACCAAAAGATACATTGATTACATCCCATTTTGGTGAAACGTCTTTTAATTTAATAATGCCAGTACCGTTATCAAAATTATGCCAGTATCCAACGAGTAATTTTGAACCTAAATTGTTTGCTGCTTGTGCTTGGAAAGGGGATAACGGTAGAAGTAAGAACATTACTAAAATACAACAAAAAAATTTGAACTTGTTTAACATATCAACACTCCTATACAAAAAGTTGTCTAGATGTATAATCTTGTTTATTTAATAATATCTGAAAATTCTTTCTTTTGTAAAGGGACTATAATTTTCTCAACAATTGTGTATGGGAAAGTATTAAACCTAATGTAATAATTTTTGAAGGAGGTTGAATTTTAATTGTTGAATTCAGAATATTTTGATATATTTTAAAGTATAGGACAAAATCTTTCGCACAGTACTCTTACATAAATTTCAAAATTTAGTTTGGAAGGGGATGTACAAGATTTGGATAAAAATCTAAAGAAAGACCTCAAAATACGCCACATTACAATGATTTCAATTGGCGGTGTAATAGGGGCTGGTTTGTTTGTTGGAAGTGGTGCAGTTGTACATTCGGCAGGACCAGGTTCTATCGTTTCATATGCATTAGCAGGACTTCTAGTCATTTTCGTCATGAGAATGCTAGGAGAAATGGCAGCTGTTAATCCGACAAGTGGTTCATTTGCAACGTATGCAAGAGAAGCGATTGGTCCTTGGGCGGGTTATACAATAGGCTGGTTATACTGGTTTTTCTGGGTAATTGTTATTGCAATAGAAGCCACAGCAGGTGCTGGTATTATCCAATATTGGATTCCACAAATACCGCTTTGGTTATTAAGTTTAATATTAACAATTTTATTAACGCTGACGAACGTTTTTTCGGTGAAATCATTTGGAGAGTTTGAATATTGGTTTTCTTTTATTAAAGTAATAAGTATTGTTTTGTTCCTTTGTCTAGGTCTTGCTGTTATTTTAGGATTTGTTCCAGGAACAGAAGCACCCGGCACTTCGAATTTAATTGGACAAGGTGGATTTATGCCAAACGGTATAAGTTCGGTACTGCTTGGAATTACTGTCGTTATATTTTCATTTATGGGATCAGAAATTGTAGCGGTAGCCGCAGGTGAATCTGCAGAACCTGTAAAAGCAGTAAAAACAGCAACAAACAGTGTGATTTGGCGTATTCTTGTATTTTTTATTGGGTCTATAGCGGTAGTTGTTACGCTACTGCCATGGAATTCAGCAAACATATTAAAAAGTCCATTTGTAGCTGTATTGGAACATATAGGAATACCAGCTGCGGCACAAATTATGAATTTTATCGTTTTAACAGCTGTACTCTCTTGTTTAAATTCGGGTTTATATACAAACTCAAGAATGCTTTTTTCGATGGCAGAAAGAGGAGATGCTCCAAAGGCGTTTTTGAAATTGAACAGTAGTGGTGTTCCAGTTCGGGCCGTTTTATTTGGAACTTTCTTCGCTTATATTGGCGTTGTGTTTAGTTACATTTCTCCAGATAAAGTCTTTTTGTTTTTAGTGAATGCATCTGGCGGGATTGCGTTACTAGTTTATCTCGTTATTGCAGTTTCGCATTTAAAGATGCGTAAAAAAATGGGGAAAGTGGAACAACAAAATTTGAAAGTGAAAATGTGGCTTTTTCCGTATGTAACGTATGTTACAATTGTTGCTATTATAGCAGTTTTAGTTGCGATGTTCGCAATTGATACTTTACGTTCACAAGCACTTTTAACAATGTTTGTTACTGTTCTTATCATACTTTCTTATTTTATTTTTAATAGAAATAAAAATAGCACAGTTTTGAATCCTAAAAGTAAGAATGAGGAATCTGTTCGATTCTAATTTTCTAATTTTCTAATTTTCGAAGAGAGTTAGACCCAGTCATTGCTATAAAAGAATCATATATAATCATAGAAACAAGTAATTACTATTGTCATAGTGGATATAAACTTTTTTCTTGACTTTTTATACGAAGGCGAGCAAAATGGTAAAAAAGGAAGGGGGGATGATAATGGAAGAGTACGTATTAGAGCTGTATAACCTGTTATATACGACAGAATGGCAAGATATTGTTTCGTTTCTAGGAATCGTATTTTGCATGAAAATTGTAATTGTATATATGGAAGAGCAAGGTATGTTCTATTCCTTCTCATCCCCGTTCGATATGCAGCGCGAGCCGTTGCTAAACTATGCCAATGTGAATTACGAACAAATTCCTTTTGTTATTTTCTTTATGATTCGATTTATTACAGCAATTGTAAGGAAAAAGGAAAGTGACGATGAAGAGTGCCACTCAACTTGTAATATAGCGAATGTTTTTTAAGCTAAATACAAGGAGGAGATTTATATGTGGTTTCGATTTCTTATGATTGGTTTCTTTTCATTAACAGCAATTTCTTTAATGGGATATCAAGTGTCTGAAATTTTTCAAGCATATAGCGATACATTTTTTAACAAAAACTAATCGCGTTGCTATTTGAATAATAAAGCGATAAAATCCTTCTTAAGAAGTTTTATTAAGAAGGATTTTTTCTTTGTCTTATCTTGCTGTGTCAAACTATTGTCACATTTACACTGTGAATAGTATGTTAAAATAGTGAGGTTACGTATACATATTTGAAGGAAGAGGGAGTGACCATTTTGGTGGATCAATCAACAAATCAGAAAAGCTATGCTCCTATTGTGATAACGCTTTCTGTAATTGTAAATGCGATTATTTTATTTTTGTTCTTTGGACCTGTTGGCTATGAAGGAGAATTACATTTTGATGTAAAAATTTTACCAATGTTAAATGCAATTTTTAATAGCTTTACGTTCGTATTCTTATTAGCAGCTCTATACTCTATTATTAAGAAGAATGTGAAAATGCACCGTGGTTTCATCCTGGCAGCATTTACAACGACGTTGCTATTTTGTGTTTCTTATTTATCTTATCATTACTTAGCGCCAGCAACACATTTTGGCGGAGAAGGATTCATTAAATATGTGTATTTCATCATTTTAATTACACATATTATCCTGGCAGCAATTATTGTACCGCTTGCATTGTTTGCACTTGTATTTGGTTTTACAAATCAATTAACACGTCATCGTAAAATTGTACGTTGGACGATGCCGATTTGGTTATATGTAAGTTTATCTGGTGTTATTGTTTACTTAATGATCTCACCTTATTACCAATAAAAAATCTCAGCCTGTAGGCTGGGATTTTTTTATTAAGCAAATATTTTTGTGAAATGAAAAAAATATGGTATACAAAAGTATAGTTGCTTTTCATATAGAAGGGATGGTAAAGGAATATGCAAAATTTTGTATTTCGTAATCCAACGAAACTTATTTTCGGTAAAGGTCAATTAGAGCAGTTAAAAACTGAAATTCCACAGTTCGGTAAAAAAGTTCTTCTCGTATACGGGGGAGGCAGCATTAAAAGAAACGGTATTTATGATAATGTAATTTCTATTTTAAAGGATATAAATGCAGAAGTATTTGAATTGACAGGTGTTGAACCGAATCCACGTGTATCAACTGTAAAGAAAGGGATTCAAATTTGTAAAGAAAATGGTGTTGAATTTATTTTAGCAGTTGGTGGAGGAAGTGTGATCGACTGTACGAAGGCAATTGCAGCTGGTAGTAAGTACGATGGAGATGTATGGGATATTGTAACGAAAAAAACATTTGCTAATGAGGCATTACCATTTGGTACTGTACTTACTCTTGCAGCAACAGGATCTGAAATGAATGCAGGCTCGGTAATTACAAACTGGGAAACGAATGAAAAGTATGGATGGGGTAGCCCGGTTACTTTCCCGCAGTTTTCAATTTTAGATCCAGTTCATACTACTTCTGTACCGAAAGATCAAACAATTTACGGTATGGTAGATATTATGTCGCACGTATTAGAACAATATTTCCATCATGGAACGAATACAGAACTACAAGATCGTTATTGTGAAGCTGTTTTAAAAACAGTAATTGAGACAGCACCTAAGCTTTTAAGTGATTTAGAAAATTATGAGCATAGAGAAACTATTTTATATTGTGGTACTATGGCGTTAAACGGCATTTTAGCAATGGGAGTAAAAGGAGATTGGGCGACTCATAATATTGAGCATGCAGTTTCTGCTGTTCATGATATACCACACGGGGGTGGCCTTGCGATTTTATTCCCGAACTGGATGAAACATGTTGTAGAGGAAAATGTAAGTCGTTTTAAACAGTTCGCTATTCGTGTATTTGATATAGAAACAGATGGCAAAACAGATAAAGAAGTGGCTTTAGAAGGAATTAAGGCACTGCGTCAATTTTGGACTTCAATTGAAGCGCCAGCAACATTAGCTGATTACGGTATTGGAGAAAATGAAATTGATATAATGGCTAATAAAGCGATGGCGTATGGTGAATTTGGTAACTTTAAAAAATTAAATAAAGATGATGTTTTAAGTATATATAAAGCTTCTTTATAAGTGAATTTAGAAAAGAAACCTATTTGATTGTTTAATCGAATAGGTTTCTTTTTGCTGTTTATAAATGTTTATAAATGTTTATAAATGTTTATAAATGTTTATAAATGTTTATAAATGTTTATGGTTGTTTTTGATTATTTTTGATTGTTTGTGGTTGATTTTTGTGACCGTTTTCATTATACTGTAATCAAAGAAGAGGTGAATAAAATGTTAACTCCTGAACGTCATCAAATGATATTGCAACTTGTAAAAGAACAGAAAGTTGTAAAATTACAGCAATTAGTTGAAAGAACAGAAAGCTCTGAGTCGACAATTCGCCGTGATTTAGCACAATTGGAAAAGCAAAGGTTATTAAAAAGAGTTCATGGTGGTGCCGCTGTTTTAACAGGAAAAGGGCAAGAACCAACGATGGTTGAAAAATCATCCAAAAACATTCAAATAAAACAACAAATTGCTAATTATGCGGCTAGCGTTATTGAACAAGGTGATTGTATTTATTTAGATGCAGGAAGTACAACATTTGAAATGATTCCATTTTTAATAAATAAAGATGTGACTGTCGTTACGAATGGACTTATGCATATTGAAGCTTTAGTTGAAAATAATATTCGTGCGTATTTACTAGGTGGAATGATGAAGAGTAGGACGAAAGCTTTAATCGGTGCTATGGCACAGGAAAGTATGCAGAAGTATCGTTTTGATAAATGTTTTTTAGGTGCAAATGGTGTACATGAACAGCTTGGCTTTACAACGCCAGATCCAGAAGAAGCGCTCTTAAAACAAATGGCATTAACATTAGCAAACGAAGGATATTTCTTAATTGATGAAAGTAAGTTTTCAGAAGTTGCATTTGCGAAAATTGCAAATGTTGAAGAAGCAAATATTATTACAAACCATTTAGAAATTGATTTAGAAAAATATAAAAGACAAACCAATGTAATTGAGGCTGATAAACAATGATCTATACAGTTACTTTAAACCCATCTATTGATTATGTAGTACAAGTTAATTCCTTTGATTTAGGCGCAGTCAATCGAGCAGAGAAAGATATGAAGTTTCCTGGAGGAAAAGGGATTAATGTTTCTCGCGTTCTCCATCGTTTAGGTGTGGAAAATATAGCACTTGGATTTACTGGTGGATTCACCGGTCAATTTATTAAAGGTGTATTACAGGCGGAAGGCGTAATGACAAACTTCATCCAAGTAGACGGAGATTCCCGAATTAATGTGAAAATAAAAGGGCAAGAAGAGACAGAATTAAATGGGCAAGGTCCTAATGTGACAAATGAGCAATTTGAACAATTAATGAAACAAATCGAAAGTATGAAGCAGGGAGATTGCGTTGTGCTAGCTGGAAGTGTACCTGCATCTATCCCAATTACCTTTTATGAATCAATCGCAGCGCTCGGAGCTGAAAAAGGTATTCGAGTAGTAGTCGATGCGAGTGGAAGTGCACTGCAGCATGTAATTAAAAATAAGCCATTTTTAATTAAGCCAAACCATCATGAACTTGGTGAGTTGTTTGGAGTGGAGCTTTCAACAGTAGAGGACGTTTTACCTTATGGAAGAAAATTAATTGAACAAGGTATAAAACACGTTATCGTATCGATGGCTGGAGAGGGAGCTTTATTATTTACGGCAGAAGGTATATATGAAGCGACTGTTCCAAAAGGTGTTGTAATTAATTCAGTTGGGGCCGGAGATTCTCTTGTTGCAGGGTTTGTAGGCAAATATGAACAGACAAAAGATATTGAAAAGGCATTTCAATACGGCGTTGCAACAGGGAGTGCAACAGCATTTTCAGCTGATTTATGTAAGAAGGAAAAAGTAGAAGAATTATTGTCGCAAGTAATTGTAGCTAAGCGATAGGGGGGAAGCAACATATGAAAATTACAGAACTATTAAAAAGAGATACAGTCATTATGGATTTGACAGCTTCAAATAAAGAAGCTGTCATAGATGAATTAGTTGAGAAATTAAATGGGGCAAATCGTTTAAATAGTAAAATGGAATTTAAAGAAGCTATTTTAAAGCGGGAGTCCCAAAGTACGACTGGAATAGGGGAAGGTATTGCAATACCTCATGCGAAGACAAAGGCTGTTAAACAACCATCGATTTGTTTTGGTAGAAGTGTAAGCGGTATCAATTATGAGTCGCTCGACGGACAGCCTGCACACTTATTCTTTATGATTGCTGCAAGTGAAGGAGCGAATAATACTCATTTAGAAACGTTGTCTCGTTTATCGACATTATTAATGGATGAAGGGTTTCGCAAGCAACTATTAGAAGCGAAGGATGAAAGTGAGCTTCTTCAACTATTTGATGAAAAAGAGAATGAAAAAGAAGAAGAGATTGAAGTCGCCAAACCAGAAGGAAATGAACCGTACGTATTGGCAGTTACGGCTTGCCCAACTGGAATCGCTCACACGTATATGGCCGCAGATAGCTTGAAAGCAAAAGCAGCAGAGCTAGGAATAGCGATTAAAGTTGAAACAAACGGATCAACAGGTATTAAAAACGGTTTAACGAAAGAGGATATTGAACGTGCAACAGCTATTATTGTTGCGGCGGATAAACAAGTAGAAATGAATCGTTTTGCTGGTAAACATGTCATTCAAGTACCAGTCGCTGATGGGATTAGAAAAACGGAAACACTTCTTAATCGAGCTGTAAAGCAAGATGCACCAATCTTTAAAGGTGTAAAAGAAGATGGAAAGGCAGAAAGTACGGAAAAAGAAAAAGGATTAGGAATTTATAAGCATTTAATGAATGGCGTAAGTAATATGCTTCCGTTCGTTGTTGGCGGCGGGATTTTAATAGCGCTAGCGTTTTCGTTTGGTGGTATAAAGGCGGAAGGTCCTTTAGCTGAATTGTTCATGTCAATTGGTGGAGGAAAAACAGGTGCGTTTTTATTCCTTGTACCAATTTTAGCTGGATTTATTGCAAGTTCTATTGCTGATCGTCCTGGTTTTATGCCTGGTGTTGTAGGTGGATTTTTAGCGGCGAATGCGAATGCTGGCTTTTTAGGTGGATTAATTGCTGGTTTCTTAGCTGGATATGTTGTTTTAGGGTTGAAAAGATTATTTTCAGGACTACCAGTACAATTAGAAGGAATTAAACCTGTTTTGTTATATCCAGTCTTTGGATTATTGATTACAGGAGTTGTAATGCAAAAAGCAGTGATTCCGCCTGTAGTAGCATTAAATGAAATGTTGACAGGGTGGTTAAATGGTTTAAACGGTACGAATGCTATATTACTAGGTCTTATTTTAGGTGGTATGATGGCAATTGATATGGGTGGTCCAATTAATAAAGCGGCATTTACGTTTGGTATTGCTGCAATAGAAGCACAGAATTTTGGAGTGCACTCAGCAGTTATGGCTGGTGGTATGGTACCGCCACTTGCGATTGCATTTGCAACTACATTCTTTAAATCAAAGTTTACAGAAGCGGAACGTAAATCTGGTTTAACAAATTATATTATGGGAGCATCGTTCATTACAGAAGGTGCGATTCCGTTTGCAGCTGCAGATCCGGTTCGAGTAATCGTAAGTTGTGTTGTTGGTTCAAGTATTGCAGGTGCGTTATCTATGTTATTCCAAATTACATTACCAGCACCGCATGGTGGATTATTTGTAATAGCGTTAGTAAATAAACCGTTACTATATATTTTCTCTATATTAATTGGAACGATTGTCTCGGCTATTATGCTAGGTGTTTGGAAAAAGAAAGTTCAATAACAAATGAAAAGAGAGCAGCTTTTAGTAGCTGCTCTCTTTTTATTACAAAAAAATAGGTTAACAATTAAATATTGATGTTTTTTGGTAAAAGATGTAATGAAATCTGGATTTTTTGTAACAAAAAAGTAACACTGTAATTTTTTCTGGAAAAAAGTTCTTGTGCTCGTATATGAAAAATATATGAAAACCACTGGAGATTGTATGAGAAATACATTTTATTAATATGGAAATTTATGTTACAACTCGTTAATCGTATATTACGAATGCTTTGTAATTGTGTGATTTCTAAAAATTCTAAAAATCTGTTGCTATAATGAAAATACGAAAACAAAGCAAATGGAGGCTATTCATGAAAAAATTATTAGGTATAGCAACAGCAGCAGTTTTTGGTCTTGGGATTTTTGCGGGTTCTGCTAAAGCGGAAACAATTGTAACAACAGACGTATTAAATGTTAGAGAAAACCCAAATGTAGAGTCAAAGCTTGTAGGTAAAGTGTTAAGTGGGAATACACTAGATGTTATAAATACAGAAAATGGATGGACAAAAATTAAGTTGAACGGTAAGGAAGCGTTTGTAAGTGCCGATTTTACAAAGAGCACATATTATGTAACGGCGGGCGTATTAAATGTTCGTGCTGGAGCGAATACTGATTCTGAAATTTTAGGTAAACTTAATAAAAATGATGTGATTGAAACGACGAATCAAGTTCAAAATGAATGGTTACAATTCGACTACAATGGAAAAGTTGGATATGTTCACGTGCCATTTTTAACAGGAACAGCACCTGTAATCGAAAAGAAAGAGGTTGTAGCTCAAGAAGAAGCGCCAGCTAGAACAAATACGCCGGTTAAAAATAATACAGTAGTTAAGAATAAAGAGTCTGTTAAGAGTAACGATTCTATTAAGAATGTAGAATCAAGTAAACCTGTGGTAAAAGAAAAACCGGCTGCAAAACCAGTTGCAAAATCTACTGAAACAAGTGCGCCTACTGGTGGTCGTGAAATTACAGTAGAAGCGACGGCATATACAGCAGATCCGAGTGAGAATGGTTCGTATGGTGGTCGTGTATTAACTGCAATGGGGCATGATTTAACAGCAAATCCAAATATGAAAGTAATTGCTGTTGATCCGAAAGTAATTCCGCTTGGATCAAAAGTATGGGTAGAAGGATATGGAGAAGCGATTGCTGGAGACACTGGTGGTGCGATTAAAGGAAATCGTATTGATGTATTAGTCGGTTCAGATGGTAGTGCTAATAGCTGGGGGCGCAAATCTGTAAAAGTGAAAGTTATACAATAGGTTATCGATATTAATATAAAAAGCGGTTGCTTGAAATTATGTAAGCAGCCGCTTTTTATGGATTATTGAAATGGATAAATAGTTTTACCTGTAATAATTTTATATGCACTGCAAAATTGCGTTTGTATATATTCTGTATTTTTATTTTCTGGATGTAATGTTGTTTCATGGAGGGTAGAATGAAAAGCCCGTAGTAAACAATTTAGGGCGAAGTATAATTCCTCTTGTGAACAATTTTGTTCTTTTATAGAAGTAGCTAAAATGAGGTCTTTTGTCAAAGATGAAAAATTGATGGTGGATTGTTTCATAGTTAACTCATCCTCTCGAAACTATTTTTATCATGTATATGCAGAATTGGACAAACTATGTTCTTTTTCTGGATAATTTCATGTACCGAAATGAAAGAACTTGCAATCATGCCGTTAAAATTGGTAAGATTGGGTATAATCAATAGATGGAGTATATTACATAAAGAGAGTTGAATGATATGGGAGAAGTGCAACGTGAAAAAGTTGCTGTCATCATTGGACCAACTGCTGTTGGAAAGACGAAGTTAAGTATCGATCTTGCCAAAGCGTTGAACGGTGAAATTATTAGTGGTGATTCCATGCAGATCTATCGAACGATGGATATTGGAACTGCAAAGGTAACAAAAGCAGAGATGGACGGAATTCCACATTATATGATCGATATAAAAAATCCGGAAGATTCATTTTCTGTCGCGGAATTTCAAGAACGTGTTCGCAAGCATATTCGAGAAATTACAGAACGTGGTAAATTACCAATTATAGTTGGTGGGACCGGTCTTTATATACAATCTGTTTTATTCGATTATCAGTTTACAGATGATGCTGGTGATGTGATATACCGAGAGCAAATGGAAAAGTTAGCTTTAGAACGCGGTGTGGAATATGTACATAAAAAATTGCAAGAAGTAGATCCAGAAAGTGCGGAGCGTATTCATGCAAATAATGTACGACGTGTCATTCGGGCGTTAGAAATTTTCCACACGTCGGGTGAAAAAATGAGTGAACAAATTGAGAAACAAGAAAAAGAGTTACTCTATGATGTTTCATTAATTGGCTTGACAATGGATCGAGAAATGCTATACGATCGCATTAACTTACGAGTGGATTTGATGATGGAACAAGGCCTATTAGAGGAAGTAGAAGGGCTGTATAATAGAGGGATACGAGATTGTCAATCTATTCAAGCGATTGGATATAAAGAAATCTATGATTATTTTGAGAATCGAGTCTCTTTAGAAGATGCGGTATCACAATTAAAGACGAATTCGCGTCGTTATGCAAAGCGTCAATTAACGTGGTTCCGTAATAAAATGGATGTCACGTGGTTTGATGTTACAAACGGTGAAAAAACGTCAGAAATTTTACGATACATAGAAGGAAAGTTACAAGTAAAGTCGAATAATAGTAAGTAGAGAAAAAGAGGAGGATTCGACATGAAGCAATCAATCAATATTCAAGATCAGTTTTTAAATCAACTCCGTAAAGAAAATACGTTTGTTACGCTGTACTTATTAAATGGTTTCCAGCTTCGTGGACTAATTAAAGGATTTGATAATTTTACAGTCCTGCTGGAAACAGAAGGTAAGCAACAGCTTATTTATAAACATGCAATTTCTACATTTGTACCACAAAAAAATGTTTCAATTGAATTAGAATAGTAATGAATTATTGTACATAACAAAAAAGAGCGAGTTTCCTCGCTCTTTTTTTTATTTGTCATAAACAATATATAGTGAAATTTAAGCGATTCTAAATACAGTAAGGCGGATGTTAGTATTTCCTGTTGCAGGGATCGTAATCTCATTAAGTGTAGATTGGACAGAGATTCTTGCACCAGCTGCTAATGTTTCGATTGTAGTAAATGAAAGTGAGTCGCCTATTAAATTTGAAGAGAAATTATCAGTTGCGACTGCTCCATTAATTGAAATTCCTACTCCGAGTGGAGCGCATCCTGGCGCAGTTGTAGAAATGGATACGCTAATTACATAAATACCACCGTTAATAACAGTAACTGTATCTGTGCCGTTGAAGATAATATTGTTTGCGTTAATTGCAGCACTAAAAATAAAGTTATTAAATTGTAGTACTGTTTGCTGAATATTGTTTGTTACAACAATTGTTGCTATAGGGAAGCTAGGTCCAGTAGGCCCAGTAGGTCCAGTAACTCCTATGCCAGTAGCGCCGGTAGCACCCGTTGGTCCTTGAATGCCTTGAATGCCTTGAGGACCGGTAGCGCCTGTGTTACCTTGAACACCTTGAGGTCCAGTGGCACCGGTAGCGCCAGTAGCACCCGTGTTACCTTGAACACCCTGAGGTCCAGTGGCACCGGTAGCGCCAGTAGCACCCGTGTTACCTTGAACACCCTGAGGTCCAGTGGCACCGGTAGCGCCATAGCACCCGTGTTACCTTGAACACCCTGAGGTCCAGTGGCACCGGTAGCGCCAGTAGCACCCGTGTTACCTTGAACACCCTGAGGTCCAGTGGCACCGGTAGCGCCTGTAGCGCCTGTGTTACCTTGAACACCTTGAGGTCCAGTGGCACCAGTAGCGCCTGTAGCGCCTGTGTTACCTTGAACACCTTGAGGTCCAGTGGCACCAGTAGCACCTGTGTTACCTTGAGCACCTTGAGGTCCAGTGGCACCAGTAGCACCTGTGTTACCTTGAGCACCTTGAGGTCCAGTGGCACCAGTAGCGCCGGTAGCACCTGTGTTACCTTGAACACCTTGAGGTCCAGTGGCACCAGTAGCGCCGGTAGCACCTGTGTTACCTTGAGGTCCAGTGGCACCGGTAGCGCCAGTAGCACCTGTGTTACCTTGAACACCTTGAGGTCCAGTGGCACCAGTAGCGCCGGTAGCACCTGTGTTACCTTGAACACCTTGAGGTCCAGTGGCACCAGTAGCGCCAGTAGCACCCGTGTTACCTTGAACACCTTGAGGTCCAGTGGCACCAGTAGCGCCTGTAGCACCTGTGTTACCTTGAACACCTTGAGGTCCAGTGGCACCGGTAGCGCCAGTAGCACCCGTGTTACCTTGAACACCTTGAGGTCCAGTGGCACCAGTAGCACCTGTGTTACCTTGAGCACCTTGAGGTCCAGTAGCACCAGTAGCACCAGTAGCACCAGTAGCACCTGTGTTACCTTGAGGTCCCTGAGGTCCAGTAGGTCCAGGAGGCCCGCCAGAAGGTCCAGTAGGTCCGGTAACTCCTATACCAGTAGCGCCAGTGGCACCGGTAGCGCCAGTAGCACCCGTGTTACCTTGAGGCCCAGTGGCACCGGTAGCACCCGTGTTACCTTGAGGCCCAGTGGCACCGGTAGCGCCCGGTTACCTTGAACACCCTGAGGTCCAGTGGCACCGGTAGCGCCGGTAGCGCCTGTGTTACCTTGAGCACCTTGAGGTCCAGTGGCACCAGTAGCGCCGGTAGCACCTGTGTTACCTTGAACACCTTGAGGTCCAGTGGCACCAGTAGCGCCGGTAGCACCTGTGTTACCTTGAGGTCCAGTGGCACCGGTAGCGCCAGTAGCACCTGTGTTACCTTGAACACCTTGAGGTCCAGTGGCACCAGTAGCGCCGGTAGCACCTGTGTTACCTTGAACACCTTGAGGTCCAGTGGCACCAGTAGCGCCAGTAGCACCCGTGTTACCTTGAACACCTTGAGGTCCAGTGGCACCAGTAGCGCCTGTAGCACCTGTGTTACCTTGAACACCTTGAGGTCCAGTGGCACCGGTAGCGCCAGTAGCACCCGTGTTACCTTGAACACCTTGAGGTCCAGTGGCACCAGTAGCACCTGTGTTACCTTGAGCACCTTGAGGTCCAGTAGCGCCAGTAGCACCCGTGTTACCTTGAGGCCCAGTGGCACCGGTAGCGCCCGTGTTACCTTGAACACCCTGAGGTCCAGTGGCACCGGTAGCGCCGGTAGCGCCTGTGTTACCTCGAGGCCCAGTGGCACCGGTAGCGCCAGTAGCACCTGTGTTACCTTGAACACCTTGAGGTCCAGTGGCACCAGTAGCACCTGTGTTACCTTGAACACCCTGAGGTCCAGTGGCACCGGTAGCGCCCGTGTTACCTTGAACACCCTGAGGTCCAGTGGCACCGGTAGCGCCAGTAGCACCCGTGTTACCTTGAACACCCTGAGGTCCAGTGGCACCGGTAGCGCCAGTAGCACCCGTGTTACCTTGAACACCTTGAGGTCCAGTGGCACCAGTAGCGCCAGTAGCACCCGTGTTACCTTGAACACCTTGAGGCCCAGTGGCACCGGTAGCGCCGGTAGCGCCTGTGTTACCTCGAGGCCCAGTAGCGCCGGTAACACCAGTGTTACCTTGAGGCCCAGTAGCGCCAGTAGCGCCTGTGTTACCTCGAGGTCCAGTGGCACCAGTAGCGCCCGTGTTACCTCGAGGCCCAGTAGCGCCGGTAACACCAGTGTTACCTTGAGGCCCAGTAGCGCCAGTAGCGCCTGTGTTACCTCGAGGCCCAGTGGCACCGGTAGCGCCCGTGTTACCTTGAGGTCCAGTGGCACCAGTAGCGCCCGTGTTACCTTGAGGCCCAGTAGCGCCGGTAGCGCCTGTGTTACCTCGAGGCCCAGTGGCACCGGTAGCGCCAGTAGCGCCAGTAGCGCCCGTGTTACCTCGAGGCCCAGTGGCACCAGTAGCGCCTGCTGGTCCAGTAGGTCCGGTAGGTCCTTGAATGAACGAAGCAGAATTAACTAGAGCAGTTTGTAATGCTGCTATTAATTTAAGGAGCTCTTGAAGTGTGCAAGGGTCAATTCGGAATAATTTTGTAATGTATAGTAAATAGTTAATGAGATTTTGAAGCTCAATAAATACAGCGCTTGCTACAAAGGTTGGATTTCTTAATATAGTTATTAAGTTTTTAATAATAGCTAACCCTTGTGCTTTCAGGGAGGAAGTAGCATCTAGTGAACAAATAAATTTACTTAGTAGGTTCAATGTATCGATTAGATCTTCAATATTTTGGGGAGATGGATTTGCGAAAAGTTTTGGGATTATTTTTGTTAAATCAATAATAATCGCACGAAATGTTCTAAGCTGAGCTTTAGTAATTGGGATTGATGGAGTATTTGGGATTCGTCCGGCGCTACTTGGAAAGCATGGTTTGGAGAATTTGTTTTGATTGTCGTTATAACGAGACATTAAATCTCTCCTTTCTCACGAAAATGTGAACGAAACTCATCATAGTAGATGCAGAAATTAGTTAAATGGTCATAGTAAAATCGTTTGTTTAAAGAAAAAATAGAAAAAACGCCTTACAATAAGGCGTTTTTTCTATTTTCTGCGTATTGATAATATCGCTTTAAGGAAATTTTTGATTTGAATCCAGCGAGTTTTATAATTTCTGATTCAGGAGTTTCTTTTTTTATTAAGTTTAAAATATAGGTGTTACGAAAATGTTGTCCTGAAATTCCTTTACGTAAATTGGCTCTAGCCACTTCGAGGCGAATCATTTTTTGTATAGCAATTTCCGTTAATGCCTTTGGTGCATCATTTTCATATACCCACCTGTATGTTCCGCGGTTAAAATCGAATGCGACAAATAATGGATCATCACTATGGTATTTAGGGCGAACTGGTTCTGGGATGCTTTTGTAATAATTATATAGTTGTTTTTTGTCTTCTTTTGCTAATGTAATTGTTCTTTCTACACCTGCGGTTGCTGGGATTGATAATGTATTAGTTTCAAAGTGAACGTGATGCATTGTTAATGCTGTAAGTTCCTGTAAGGATAAACCGTAGTCAATCAATAGATTTAAAATAGCAATATTGCGATCCATTAATAAGGGGCGCACAGGAAGTTGTTTTTCTGAAAGTCCTTCTAATGAAGTGACTATATACTTTAACCTTTTTTCTTCATCAGGTGAAATGAAATCTTCGTTACGAAGTGTACGGTCTGGTTGAATAGATATTTCCATATTCTTCAATGGATTAGGAATGTTTAGAAAATGATGCATTCTATTTAGTACAATAAATACACGATGCATCGTTTTTTCTGAGTAATGTCGATTCGTTTTTAAATCGGAAAAGTAATCTTCGTAGTCTTTTGTACAAAGTGTAGCCCATATATTACTGGAAGGGAGCTTTTTGTTTTTTTCTAACCAATGTCCGAAGTCTTCAATGTCATAAACATAACGTTTAATAGTTGAGGGTTTTCGGCCTTTATTCAATAAAAAAATAGAAAAGGCTTGTATTGTATCATGGAATTCCGTTGTCTCCATAGTCCCACCACCTTAATTATTTCTTATATTATAGCAAACTTTTCTGAAAATAGGCATTTACAAGGGGGACAGGAATAATAATATTTGGTGAGTGGATAAAATGAGGTGATTGTATGGAACAATCGATGCGAAAGAAAAACAACAATCAAATTAATATTGTGTTAAACCATCGAAAGAAAATTTCTTTGCCAGCCGCAGAAAATAAAACGGTAATTTCAAATGAAACTGCAATTAAACATGAAATGCTGCAGAGAATTGAAGAAGAGATGGGGAAGCTTGTTGGGATGGAGGATATAAAAAAGATAATAAAAGAAATATATGCTTGGATTTATGTGAATAAAAAAAGACAAGAAAAGGGATTGAAGTCAGAGAAGCAAGTACTTCATATGCTGTTTAAAGGGAATCCAGGTACAGGGAAGACAACTGTTGCTAGAATGATAGGAAAATTGCTGTTTGAGATGAATATTCTATCGAAAGGCCACTTGGTTGAAGCTGAACGTGCTGATCTTGTAGGAGAGTACATCGGCCATACAGCCCAAAAAACAAGAGATTTAATAAAAAAAGCAATGGGAGGTATTTTGTTTATTGATGAGGCGTATTCTTTAGCTCGAGGAGGAGAGAAGGACTTTGGAAAAGAAGCAATTGATACGCTTGTAAAACATATGGAAGATAAACAACATGGTTTTGTATTGATTTTAGCTGGATATTCAAGAGAGATGAATCACTTTCTTTCATTAAATCCAGGGCTTCAATCTCGTTTTCCATTTATTATTGAGTTTGCAGATTACTCGGTAAATCAGCTATTGGAAATTGGGAAGAGAATGTATGAAGATCGTGAATATCAGTTATCAAAAGAAGCTGAATGGAAATTTAGGGATCATTTACATGCGGTGAAGTATTCGTCGCAAATTACATCGTTTAGTAATGGGCGATATGTACGGAATATTGTTGAAAAATCAATTCGTACACAGGCGATGCGGTTGTTGCAAGAAGATGCGTATGATAAAAATGATTTAATTGGAATATCGAGTATGGATTTGATGCTCGAAGAGGAGACGCACAGTACATAAACTGTGCGTCGATTTTTGTGTATAAGTTCGTTTACTCTTTTTTTGCTTTTTCTTGGTGTGTTTTATGGAAGTGTTCCATTTTAGCGCTCTTTTCGTGTGCTGAATTAGGATCGTGTCCAAATTGATTTACTGAGCTTTTTTGAGCTCCTTTATTAACGTGGTTTGTCATTTGTATTCACCTCACTTTAAAAATTAGTATAAACATTATATAAAGAAAAAATCGTTAGAAAAGAAAAACCTCTTTACGATATGTAAAGAGGTTAGATTGCTATTTATGCATTGAACGTTCTTTCGTTTCGATACGTCTGTGCGGTAAATGCCATTTGTAATGAATAGAAACCATGCGGAAGCAAACAATTAAAATGAATAGAATGTAAAGAGCCCAATCGCTAACAATAATTTCAGCTCCAATTAAGAAACCTGCTAAAATTGTCCAAAAGGCATATACTTCAGCTCGAAGAACGAGAGGTTTTCTGCGGGCTAAAAGATCGCGAATGATACCGCCGCCGATACCAGTTAAAACAGCTGCTACAATTGTGGCGCTAATTGGTAAATTTAATTTTTGGGCATATAATGCTCCTTGTACAGCAAATGCCGATAAGCCGATAGCGTCAGTGATATTTTCCCACTTTTTCCAATGTCTAATTAACTTATTTGGAAAAAGAAAAATAATAGTCATTGATAAAAGTGCGATTTGGAATAACATGTCTTGTTGCCAAAACGCGACAATCGGATAACCGATTAATAAATTACGAAGGGCACCTCCCCCAAATGCGGTTGCCATTCCTAAAATATACACCCCGAAAATATCATAATCCTCTTCCATTGCAACAATGGCTCCGCTTAGTGCGAAAGCGATTGTGCCTATGATGCTAAAAATCTCCCATGCCATGAATTTTCTCCCCCGCTAACTAGATGAAATGTGCTTCCTCTGCTATTATATTAGAAGGTTTAAATTTCGAAAAGGATGAGTGAACATATTTGATGGAAGAAAAAGAAAAAGTCATATTAGTAGGCTGTCAATTGCCACAAGATGATGATGAAAAATTTATGCATTCCATGAAAGAGCTTGCATCACTAGCGAAGACTGCACGAGCAGAATTGTTAGTGTCAACAACGCAAAAACGACCAAAGTTTCATCCGGCAACTTACATAGGTAAAGGGAAATTAGAAGAGCTTACAATGTTAACTGAAGAGTTAGAGCCGGATGTTATTGTATTTAATAATGAATTAACGCCGAGTCAAATTCGGAATTTATCCTCAGTATTAGATGCGAGAGTAATTGATCGAACGCAACTAATACTGGATATTTTTGCGCAACGTGCGAAGTCGAGGGAAGGTAAGCTTCAAGTAGAATTAGCTCAGTTGCAATATACAATGCCGCGTCTTATGGGGCAAGGATTGTCCTTATCGCGTCTTGGTGGTGGTATTGGAACAAGAGGACCGGGTGAGACGAAATTAGAGACGGATCGTCGTCATATTCGATCCCGTATTGATGAAATAAAGAAACAACTTGCAGTTGTTGTGGAACATCGAAAAAGATATCGTGAGAGAAGAAAAGATAATAAAGTATTTCAAGTGTCATTAATAGGGTATACAAATGCAGGGAAATCGACACTGTTTAATAGATTAACGGAAGCTGATACGTTTGAAGAAAACCTTCTGTTTGCAACATTAGACCCAACGACAAGGAAGATGCCGTTACCTTCTGGTTATACAGTATTACTAACTGATACTGTTGGTTTTATACAAGATTTACCTACTTCATTAATCGCTGCTTTTCGTTCAACACTGGAAGAAGCGGGGGAAGCAGATGTCATTTTACATGTAGTTGATTCCGCGGATCCTAACTACATAGGGCATGAAAAAACAGTAAAAAGATTATTATCAGAACTTGAAATTAACCATATTCCTGTTATTACGTTATATAATAAAAAAGATGAATTACATCAAAACTTTATTCCGTTTCCGAAAAGTGATTTCTTAATGACTAGTGCTTTTGAAGAAAGTGATTTATTGCGTATAAAAGAAGCGATAGAAACGAAGATGAAGAAAGAAATGGATCGTTATCGAGTGGAAATCCCTCCGAGTGAAGGTAAGTTGTTAACGCATTTAAAGACGGAAACTCTATTAGCAAAGATAGAGTTTCTAGAAGATAAATTTGTATATGATTGCGCAGGGTATATTTTTACTCATTCATCGCTTAATGTGCAATTAAAGAGATTTTTAGTGGAAGAAGGAGAAAATAAAAATGTTTGATCGTTTGAAAAATGGAGAAAAAATTGCTCCAATCGTAAAAGAAGTAGAGAGTCAGATTACAGAAGTACATAAACGTGCGGATGAAGTAATTGAAAGCAATCAGTTTCGTGTATTAGAAAGTTTTCGTAAACATAAAATTAGTGACTCGCATTTTATCCCGACAACAGGTTATGGTTATGATGATATTGGCCGTGATACGTTAGAAAAAGTGTATGCTGATGTATTTGGGGCGGAAGCTGGACTTGTTCGTCCGCAAATTATTTCAGGTACTCACGCTATCTCTACAGCGTTATTTGGTATTTTACGCCCGGGAGATGAGTTATTGTATATCACTGGGAAACCGTATGATACGTTAGAGGAAATTGTTGGTGTACGTGGGAAAGGTGTAGGTTCATTTAAAGAATATAATATCGGTTACAATGCAGTTCCGCTAACTGAAGCTGGGCTTGTTGATTTTGAGGCTGTTGCAGCAGCGATTCATAATAATACGAAAATGATCGGTATTCAGCGCTCGAAAGGTTATGCTACTCGTCCATCGTTTACTATTTCTCAAATTAAAGAGATGATCGCGTTTGTTAAAGAAATTAAACCTGATGTTGTTGTGTTTGTAGATAACTGTTATGGCGAGTTTATTGAAGAGCAAGAGCCATGTCATGTTGGTGCAGATTTAATGGCGGGTTCGCTTATTAAAAACCCGGGCGGCGGAATTGTTAAAACTGGTGGTTATATTGTCGGGAAAGAACAGTATGTTGAAGCGTGTGCATATCGTTTAACATCTCCGGGAATTGGCGCGGAAGCTGGAGCGTCTTTATACAGTCTGCAAGAAATGTATCAAGGGTTCTTCTTAGCGCCACATGTTGCAGGACAAGCGCTGAAAGGTGCAATTTTTACAGCTGCGTTTTTAGAAAAGTTAGGAATGAACACGTCACCAGCGTGGAATGCACCAAGAACAGATTTAATTCAATCTGTTCAATTTGATGATAAAGACCGTATGATTGCCTTCTGCCAAGCGATTCAATATGCATCTCCAATTAATTCGCATTTTACTCCGTATGCAAACTATATGCCAGGCTATGAAGATGATGTAATTATGGCTGCGGGAACATTTATTCAAGGTGCAAGTATTGAATTGTCTGCTGATGGTCCAATTCGTCCGCCTTATGTTGCTTACGTCCAAGGTGGGTTAACTTATTCACATGTGAAGATTGCGATTTGTTCTGCAATTGATGCATTAATTGAAAAAGAATTATTAACAATTTCTTAAGGGGGAAGCTGTCGATTTCGGCAGCTTTTTTCTTATAAAAGTAATAATTTATGCGATTAGAAAAAAGAGTGAAAAAATTCATAAAAAAAATTATAAAAAATCATGTAAGAAAAGCTAACATCTATTGACACTAAACATAACATAGTATAAAATGAGAAGCAGTTAAGGCGAAGGAGGAACTGAAAAATGAAAGAAGATAGACGTTCTGCCCCGCTGTTTCCTATTGGTATTGTTATGGATTTAACACAATTGTCTGCACGTCAAATTCGCTACTATGAAGAGCATAATCTTGTTTCTCCAACCCGTACAAAGGGGAATCGTAGATTATTTTCATTTAACGATGTAGATAAGTTGTTAGAAATTAAAGATTTGTTAGATCAAGGCTTGAATATGGCTGGTATTAAACAAGTGTTACTAATGAAAGAAAATCAAACAGAAGCAGTGAAAGTAAAAGAGGAAACGAAAGAAATTTCAAAAACTGAGCTTCGCAAAATACTTCGAGACGAACTACAACATACAGGTAGATTCAATCGAACTTCATTGCGACAAGGTGACATTTCAAGATTTTTTCACTAAAGATAACTGATTCTGAAGGCGATTAGAGGGACTGAGGAGGAATTTATAATGTCTAGATACACAAAAGAAGATATTTTCCGTTTGGCGAAAGAAGAGAATGTAAAGTATATCCGTTTACAATTTACGGACCTTTTAGGGGTAATTAAAAACGTAGAGATTCCAGTGAGACAATTAACGAAAGCTCTTGATAACAAAATGATGTTTGATGGATCTTCGATTGAAGGTTTCGTACGTATTGAAGAATCTGATATGTATTTATATCCTGATTTAGACACTTGGGTAATTTTCCCTTGGACAGCTGAAAAAGGTAAAGTAGCTCGACTAATCTGTGATATTTACAATGCAGATGGCACTCCATTTGATGGAGACCCACGTAACAACTTAAAACGTGTGTTAAAAGAAATGGAAGCTTTAGGATTTTCAGACTTCAATCTTGGACCAGAGCCAGAATTCTTCCTATTTAAGGTTGATGAAAAAGGAAATCCAACATTAGAACTAAACGATAACGGTGGATACTTCGACCTTGCGCCGATGGATCTAGGGGAAAACTGTCGTCGTGATATCGTTCTTGAACTTGAAGAAATGGGATTTGAAATTGAAGCATCTCACCATGAGGTTGCTCCAGGGCAGCACGAAATTGACTTTAAATATGCAAATGCAATTCGCTCATGTGATGACATTCAAACATTCAAACTTGTTGTAAAAACAATTGCTCGTAAACATGGTTTACACGCAACGTTTATGCCAAAACCACTATACGGTGTGAACGGTTCAGGTATGCACTGTAACTTATCATTATTTAAAAATGGTGAGAACGTATTCTTTGATGCAAACGGTGACTTACAATTAAGTGATGATGCTCGTCACTTCATCGCAGGTATTTTAAAACATGCACCAGCATTTACAGCGATAGCAAACCCAACTGTAAACTCATACAAACGTCTAGTACCTGGATATGAAGCGCCTTGTTACGTAGCATGGTCTGCACAAAACCGTAGCCCGTTAGTACGTATCCCTGCATCTCGTGGTATTAGTACACGCGTAGAAGTACGTAGTGTTGACCCGGCTGCAAACCCATATTTAGTAATGGCTACATTATTAGCTGCAGGTCTTGATGGAATTAAAAACAAATTAACTCCACCAGCAGCAGTAGATCGTAACATCTATGTAATGACAAAAGAAGAGCGCGAAGAAGCAGGTATCGTTGACTTACCAGCAACATTAGCGCAAGCATTAGTTACATTACAATCTAATGAAGTAGTATGCGGTGCACTAGGAGAACACTTACTTGAGCACTTCATCGAAGCGAAAGAGATTGAGTGGGATATATTTAGAACACAAGTTCACCAATGGGAACGCGATCAATATATGTCTCTATACTAAGAGAGAGAAGCCTTGATACTACGGTATCAGGGCTTTTTTTAGCTTTTTTAAGTGAAGTTATTGGATTGTTTTTGATTTCCTTGAATCATTTTACTAAGAAAATTTTTTCGATAGAATCGATCTTCTCTTTTTTTAATTACTTGTGCTATAACTTAATAATTTTTTACTGCCTGTACGACGCGACCGATGATTTTTACGTCCTCATCTGCAAGGCTGTAAGTTTGTGGCTTGTGAATCGAATCATTACTCAATGATATTAACGTAATGATACTTAGTTATAACATAGTCTTATTCAGGATTTCGTTAGTTCATTTTCTAAATTTTAGGAATAAATATAGTTTAGTACCTTGCAATAAATAATACTAAGTGGTATATTATGGATAAAACAGGTACCGTGTATTGAACAGTACTAAGATAGGAAAGGGGGATTGCGCTTGAACGTTCAGTTTAAAAAAGGTGTGCTTGAACTTTGTGTATTAGCACTTGTAAAACGTAAAGATAGTTACGGTTATGAACTTGTTCAGCAAATTTCTAATAAATTTTTAATATCGGAAGGGTCAGTATACCCTTTATTACGTCGTTTGACGAAAGAAGGGTATTTTCAAACGTATTTAAAGGAATCTACGGAAGGGCCACCTCGTAAATATTATCAATTAACAGAGCAAGGGGAGACGCAATTTCATTTGCTAGTAACAGAATGGTGTGATTTTGCGAAAGGGGTACAAGAAATTATTGAAGGGGTGGAATGGGATGAGTAAAGAAGGGTTTCTTAAAGAATTATCAAGTTATCTTAGAAAGTTACCAGAGGAAGAGAGGCAAGATATTTTATTGGATTATGAAGAGCACTTTCAGTTTGGACTAGAAGAGGGGAAAACTGAATCAGAAATAATACAAGGCCTTGGTTCTCCGAAAGTAATAGCGAAAGAATTACTTGCGATGTATCGCTTCGATGAAATGAAAAAAAATCCATCGACTTCAAATGTGACAAGAGCTGTTATGGCAGCGATTGGACTTAGTTTGTTTAATTTTATTATTGTGTTAGGACCGTTAGTCGCAATTATTGCTTTTATATTTTCTTTTTGGATCGGTGGTATTGCTAGTGTAGTAACACCATTTTTCGTTATTGGAAAAGTATTTATGGGTACTTTTATATGGTTGGATCTTTTCGTTAGTATAACGTTTGTTGGAGTAGGTTTATTGTTATGTATTATCGCTTTTTATAGTACAAAGTGGTTTAAGAGATTGTGTGTACGATATGTAATATGGAACTTCAAAATGATAAAAGGAGAGTAAATGATGAAAAAACTATTTTTAATCGCTATTGCTTGTATCATTATTGGAGTAATAGGAATTTCCCAAACATATGAAAAAGCAGTACAAACTGCTAAAAAAGGCGATAAAGAAAATGTAATTAAAAACGAAACATTAAAAAATATAGAAGTTAAGTTAGATGCCGGGGATATTATTGTCCAAAAATCTCCTGACTCTTCTTTTTATATCAAGCAATCAGGAGATGTACGTAAACAAGAGATTCGTATCGCAGAAGATGGTGACACATTAAAAGTTATTGGGGAAAGAGAAAAAGGTGCTTCATTTGATTTTTCTTTTTACGATTTTAGGTTTCAAACGTCTAAATTGACTCTCCTTGTGCCCGAACGCTCTTACCAAGATGTAAAAGTAAATTCATCTGCTGGACAAATCGAAATGAGTGATGTGAAAAGTGATAGCGTAAGTGTTAGAACACTTGCTGGAGAAGTAGAGTTGAAACAAATAACGGCTAAGAATGTGGAGGGATCGACAAAAGCTGGTGAGGTGAATTTTAAGAAGGTATTAGGGAAAGTGACCGCAAAAACAACAAGTGGGGAAATAAATATTCAAGATCATGATTCTAAGTATAATCTAGAAGCAAGTTCAACTGCGGGAGATATAGATATTACTTTATCGGAAAAACCACAAGATGCGGTAATTACTGGGCAAAGTGCTGCCGGAGATGTAACAATTTTTAATGAAGAAAATAAAAACGTAACAATTGGAAATGGTAGTAAAAAGATTAGTGGTAAAACGGCTGCTGGAGATGTGACGATTAAAACTCGTTAATAAGAAATAGAATGCATGGAAATCTATCAAAATACAAAAAAAGAAGATAATTACCGTTATATAAATAAGGTAATTATCTTCTTTTTTTTATTTTTAATGTAAATCACGATATACGCCAATTACTTTCCCGATAACTGACACTTGTTTTAAAATGATAGGTTCTAATGAAGAATTTTCTGGTTGTAGACGGAAATGGTCTTTTTCTTTATAGAAACGTTTAACAGTTGCTTCATTATCTTCTGTTAAAGCGACTACAATTTCACCATTATATGCAGACTGTTGTTGGCGAACAACAACTAAATCTCCATCGAAAATACCAGCTTCAATCATACTATCTCCAGAAATACGTAACATGAACACTTGGTCTGCTCCAGCAACAATACTAGCTGGAAGTGGGAAATGTTCCTCTACGCTTTCGACCGCTGTAATTGGTAAACCAGCAGTAACTTTTCCGACAATTGGAACTTGAATAACAGATTGTGTTTCCGTATCCATTCGGTCTTCACCTAAAATTTCAATGGCACGTGGTTTTGTTGGATCGCGTCGAATGTATCCTTTTTCTTCTAATCGTGATAAATGTCCGTGCACTGTAGAACTAGAAGCGAGGCCGACTGCTTGACCAATTTCACGTACGGAAGGTGGATATCCTTTTTCTTGTACTTTTAGCTTAATAAAGTCGAGAATGTCTTGCTGGCGTTTCGTTAACTTTTCCATGTTTTCTAACACCTCGTTTTCTTTCATTTTTCTTATTAATAAGTATAACATGTGAAAAAACATTCTACAAACATAAGTTCGAACAAATGGCGGATTTATGTTACACTATAGGGAAATAATAGGGAGAAAGAGGGGTTCAAAATGAATGCAATTATTTATGCACGTGTGAGTACAACGAAAGAAGCGCAAGAAACATCATTATTACGTCAAAAAGATGAATTATTGCATTTAGCTGAGCGCTATCAAATGAATGTTACTAAGGTGATTGAAGAGCAGGCTAGTGGATATACAATTGAACGTGACGGTATATTAGAGGTGTTGGATACAATTCGAGACGAACAAATTGATGTGTTACTTATACAAGATGAAACGCGTCTTGGTAGAGGAAATGCGAAGATCGCGTTAATGCATTGTTTACATAAAGAAGGCATAAAAGTATATACGCATACACATAATGGTGAATTACAATTGTCGGATTCTGATTCGATGGTATTAGATATTATTGGTATTGTTGAAGAATATCAAAGAAAGATTCATAATATGAAAATTAAACGAGGTATGCAACGTGCAGTAGAAAAAGGTTATCGTCCAGAAAAAAATTTAAAAAATCGTCATTTAAGTGTAGGAAGAGAGAAAAAAGAATTGCCAATTGAGGAAATTGTACGTTTGCGAAAAAGTGAACTCACGTTTGAAGAAATTGCAGCAACATTACGTGGATTTGGTCATAATGTTTCAAAGGCGACTGTACATCGTAGATATGTAGAGTATACGAAGCAATTGCTTGATAAAGAAGAGTAACTATTGTATGATAATAATCAGTTTTGATTAGAAGGGGGATTCGAGATGATTAATCACGAACTCGTTGAACGCATTAATTTCTTAGCGAAAAAAGCAAAAGCTGAAGGTTTAACTGAAGAAGAGCAACGTGAGCGTCAATCGCTACGTGAACAATATTTAAAAGGATTTCGTCAAAATATGTTAAACGAACTTAAAGGTATTAAAGTTGTTAACGAAGAAGGTACAGATGTTACACCGACGAAATTAAAAGCTTTAAAAAAGCAAGATAATGCAAAATTAAATTAAAAGATGGGCGAAGCCCATCTTTTTTATTTGTAAAAATCGTTATTTAATAACTTTCCAGTTGTTATTAACTGTTGCTTCTATCGTTTTATGTTCCAATATATAATTAGCGATAAGTTCAGACATATCTGTGGGTATATCTTTTACTACTGGTTTGTTTTGAAACATAAAGAAATTTCCCCCGCCACTTGCACGATAATTATTCATTACAACGTCATATTCTTCATTCATATTAAGAGGAGCACTGTTATGCTGTAAAGATTCTACTCTTTCACCAATTGGTTTTGAAATGTTTAATACGTATGAAATCCCTTCCCACATATCATAATTATAATGTTGTGGCTTTGGTTCTATGTAGGTAGGACTTACGGTGATTGATCCATCTGTTTTTAATGTGAAATAAGAAGCAGAGAGTTCAAGAGCATTTTTTATATCTGCTCCAGTTATTTTAATTACTTTTAATGTGTTTGGATAAATATAATTAGAAACGATATCACGCATTGTTACATGTTCCGGGAAACCTGGAGATGTATTATGGAACAAACTTGTACAAGAAATTGATACATTAGCTATATTCATCTGTATTTTATTTATGAATTCTATAAAAGGATGATCATGCAAACGAGTTTGCATAGCATCTGAAATTTGCATGTCCCCTTGAATGATTCCAATAGGTTGATCAAGCCACTTTTGTGTTTTCTTTTCGTAATCGGCTACCAATGAAAGTACATCTTGGTCCGCCTCAAATCCTTGTACAGATAATAATTCAGAAGAACTCTCTTTTTTCACCCATTTATGTTTCGTTTTTTCGAATGTTACTTTTACTTTTCCAACTGAGTGTCCATTGCATCCGGTCTGTAAAATTGTTACACCGTTAGCCATTGTGTGAGAAATTTCCCGGTGTTGGTGGCCTGTTAATAAGATATCTATGCCTTCAATTTCATGGCACATTGCATATCCTTGGTTTTCTCCTGTTAACACTTCAGTCGGTACCCCGGTTTGTAAATCTCGTTCAACTCCCCCGTGATACGCTACGACTAGTAAATCTGGTTTCTCATGTTCGCGAATATAAGAAACCCATTCTTTTGTAGTCTTTAATGCATCTTCAAATAGTAAATCTTTAATGTGATGGGACTGTTCCCAATTTGGTATGTAATGTGTTGTTACCCCTAAAATAGCAATTTTTATATTGGATTCAATCTGTTTGATTATATAAGGTTTTCCGAAATAAGGTTTCTTTATGTTTTTATCTAAAATGTTTGCTGATAGGTACGGGAAGTTCGCAGTAGTCACAGCATTATTTAATATATCCATCCCGTAATTAAATTCATGATTGCCGATAATTGCAGCGTCATACTGTAAGTAATTCGCTAATAAGGACATTGGGTTTTTTTTGTTTTTTTCGTATGTAACATAATGATAAGTAAATGGTGTTCCTTGAATAAAGTCGCCATTATCAATTAAAAGAACGTTTGTATTTTGGGAACGTTCTTTTTTTATAAGAGTAGAAATTTTAGCTAAACCAAGTTCTGCTGGGGAGTTATCTTGGTAGTGAATAGGATAAACAGTGCCATGTATATCGCTTGTTAATAAGATGTTTAAAGTTACAGTTTGATTTTGTTCCAATATGACTCACCTTTTCTATTGTTATCTTCCAATTCATCATATCAAATATGTGAAGAGAATTTTAATGTGAGTGTATAGAATGTGTAAAGATTCTGTAAATAATCAATTATTTGTAAAAATATGTGATATATTTCTTCATGTTTATGAAAGGTTATTTTATAACAATGAAAAATGGAGGCATTAATATGTTGAAAAAAGTTTTTGCAATGAGCACAACAGTTGTACTAGCAGCGGGATTATTAAGTGGCTGTGGAACGAAGGAATCAAGCGCAAGTAAAAATGAAGATACGAAAAAAGGGTATGTACCGAAGACTTTAAATGTTCAATTTGTTCCTTCTCAAAATGCAGATACGTTAGAGGCGAAGGCAAAACCGCTTGAGAAGCTATTAAGTGATAAGTTAAATATTCCAGTAAAAGTTAGTATTTCAACGAACTACAATACAATTGTAGAAGCGATGGCATCTAAACAAGTAGATGTAGGATTTTTACCGCCAACAGCGTACGTATTAGCACATGAAAAGAAGGCTGCAAATGTAATTTTACAAGCACAACGTTTTGGAGTAGAGGATGAAACAGGAGCTCCTACAAAAGATTTAGTAGATTATTATAAATCTGAGTTTGTTGTTAAGAAAGATTCAAATATTAATAGTGTAAAAGATTTAAAAGGTAAAAAGATTGGTTATCAAGATGTAACGTCATCAGCGGGATATGTGTGGCCTGCAGCTGTTCTATTAAAAGAGGGAATTGATCCGTTAAAAGATGTGAAACCTGTTACATTAAAAGGTCACGATCAGTCGCTTATTGCTCTTTTAAATGGTGACGTAGATGCGGCTGTTGTATTCCAAGATGCTCGTAATATTGTAAAAAAAGATTATCCGAATATATTTGATCAAACGAAAATAGTGAAATTTACTGAGAAAATTCCGAACGATACAATTTCTGTACGATCTGATTTAGATGCAGAGTGGAGCAAGAAATTACAAGATGCTTTCATTGAAATTGGAAAGAATGAGGAAGGCCGTAAAATCATTAAAGAAGTATATTCACATGAAGGATATGTTAAATCTGATGATAGTAAATTTGATATCGTTCGTGAATATGGGAAGAAAGTAAAAACGCAATAATACATATGGAAATGGCAGCTAGCTGAAAGGGGATGTTTTCAGTTAGTTTGCCGTTTTGAATACATAGAAGGTAGGTAAGATGTGTGATAGAGTTTCGAAATGTCTCCAAAGTGTATCCAAACGGTACAAAAGGATTGAATAATATAAACTTGAAAATTCAAAAAGGTGAGTTTGTTGTAATGGTAGGGCTGTCTGGAGCTGGAAAATCTACACTTCTCAGATCCGTAAATCGTCTTCATGAGATTACCGAAGGAGAAATCATTATTGAAGGTGAGTCTATTACTGCTGCGAAAGGAAAAGGATTAAGGCGTATGCGCCGGGATATCGGTATGATCTTCCAAAGTTTTAACCTTGTAAAGCGATCAACAGTATTAAAAAATGTATTAGCTGGTCGTGTTGGATATCATTCCACATTACGTACAACGTTAGGTTTGTTTCCGAAAGAAGATGTGGAGCTCGCATTTCAAGCGTTAAAAAGAGTGAATATTTTAGAAAAAGCATATGCACGTGCTGATGAATTATCAGGAGGACAACAGCAACGTGTATCAATAGCTAGAGCATTGGCACAAGAAGCAAAAATCATATTGGCAGATGAGCCTGTTGCATCGTTAGATCCACTTACGACAAAGCAAGTATTAAATGATTTGAAAAAAATCAATGAAGATTTTGGAATTACAACAATTGTGAATTTGCATTCTATTGATTTAGCTAGGCAATATGCGACACGTATTATTGGATTACATGCAGGAGAAATTGTTTTTGATGGTTCAGTAGAAGAGGCGACAGATGAAAAATTTGCTGAAATTTATGGAGATGTAGCACAGAAAAATGAATTGTTAGAGGTGGCAGTTAAATGAGTGACGTAACGATATATTCGAAATCGATACCGAAGCCGCCGAGTAAGTTGAAACATATGTTAACGTTTATTTTAGTTATTTTAATGCTGTGGAGTAGTAGTGTACAAGTAGATGCATCATTTTCAAAACTGGTAGACGGTTTTCCCAATATGGTAGATCTATTGAAAGAGATGGTGCCACCTGATTGGAGTTATTTTCAAGTTATTACAACAGCGATGTTAGATACAATACGTATGGCGATTATTGGGACGACCTTAGGAGCGATTTTAGCTATTCCACTTGCACTGTTTGCAGCAAGTAATGTGTTTACTAACACATTTTTATACAGTCTAGCTCGAATGATTTTAAATTTGATACGAACGATACCAGATTTATTATTAGCGGCAATTTTCGTAGCGATTTTTGGAATTGGGCCACTTCCAGGTATTTTGGCTCTTACTTTTTTTTCAATTGGACTTGTAGCGAAATTGTTGTATGAGTCAATTGAATCAATTGATCCAGGTCCGTTAGAGGCGATGACAGCGGTAGGAGCTAATAAGGTGCAATGGATTGTTTATGGGGTAATTCCGCAAGTGAAAGCACATTTTGTCTCCTATGTTCTTTATACATTTGAGGTGAACGTACGTGCAGCAGCTGTTTTAGGTTTAGTAGGAGCAGGTGGTATTGGACTATATTATGATCGTACACTTGGATTTTTACAATATAAACAAACTGCTTCTATAATTATTTATACCCTTATTGTTGTTTTGTTAATTGACTACATTAGTACATTGTTACGGGAGAAACTATAATGAATAGAACGACGATGATTGTGCCAAAACCGAAGAAACCGAGTATATATCGCTGGATTATTTTAATAGCACTTACAGTTGTATATGTATGGGCCTTTTCAGGAGTACCATTAGAGGGGATAAAGGACACAGCAGGTGAAATCACGAAAGCAATTATGACAGGGATATTGAATCCAGACTGGTCGTATGTATCTTTGCCAGATGGTGAAGATTTATTACATGGATTAATTGATACGTTGGCAATTGCAATATTAGGTACATTTATTTCTGCATTTTTATCTGTTCCGTTTGCCTTTTGGGCGGCAACGAATATGAGTAGTGGAAAATTAACTTCAGGATCTGGGAAATTTGTACTTAGTTTTGTTCGTACGTTTCCTGAATTAGTTATGGCTCTTTTATTTATAAAAGCTGTTGGTCCAGGCTCTTTTGCAGGAGTATTGGCCTTAGGATTACATTCTATTGGAATGTTAGGGAAACTATATTCAGAAGGAATTGAAAACATAGATAAAGGACCGACGGAAGCGTTACTAGCAACAGGAGCAAACCGTTTTCAAATACTTTGGTATGCAGTGTTACCACAAGTGTTACCGGATTTTCTATCGTATACGTTATACAGATTTGAAATTAATGTACGATCCGCTGCGATTTTAGGGGTTATTGGAGCAGGAGGGATTGGTACACCTTTAATTTTTGCGCTGAGTTCACGGAATTGGTCTCGTGTTGGGATTATTTTATTAGGTATCATTTTAATGGTAATTATAATTGATTGGATTTCAAGTTCGATTCGGAAACGGATTGTTTAACTTATTTGAAAAGCATCGAAGTTAGATGCTTTTTGTGTTTTTAAAAACGTATTAAAAAAAGTAAGTATAGAAGAAGTTTGTATAAATATGCAGATAATTCCCTTTCTTTTCAAAATAAAAATAATGAAAAAGTATGTCATATTGAATGCCCATACATTCACGGAAACATTGATTTTTTTATAAAAAATCAAAAAAATATCAACATATTTGTCGATACATGTTGTATAATCTTGCGTGGGAAGCTATCATATAAATGTATAAAACGTTTACTAATATAAGCGAAGGGAAGAATAGCATGTCACATTCAATCGAACAACTTTCTATCAACACGATTCGCACATTATCCATCGATGCGATTGAAAAAGCAAACTCTGGTCACCCAGGAATGCCAATGGGTGCAGCACCAATGGCTTATACATTATGGACTCAATTTATGAAACACAATCCAAATAACCCAACGTGGTTTAACCGTGATCGTTTCGTATTATCTGCAGGTCATGGTTCAATGTTATTATACAGCCTACTTCACCTATCTGGTTATGATGTAACAATGGATGACTTAAAGAACTTCCGTCAATGGGGAAGCAAAACTCCAGGACATCCTGAGTACGGTCATACAGCTGGTGTAGATGCAACGACTGGTCCACTTGGACAAGGTATTGCAACTGCTGTAGGTATGGCAATGGCTGAAAGACATTTAGCTGCTAAATATAACCGTGATGCGTATAGTGTAGTAGATCATTATACATACGCTATTTGTGGTGATGGAGATTTAATGGAGGGCGTTTCTGCTGAAGCATCTTCATTAGCTGCTCATTTACAATTAGGTCGTCTTGTTGTGCTTTATGATTCAAACGATATTTCATTAGATGGCGATTTAAATCGTTCATTCTCTGAAAGTGTAGAAGATCGTTACAAAGCATACGGATGGCAAGTAATCCGTGTTGAGGATGGAAACGATATTGAAGCAATCGCGAAAGCAATTGAAGAAGCGAAAGCTGACGAAAAACGCCCAACGCTAATTGAAGTAAGAACGACAATTGGTTTCGGTTCTCCAAACAAATCAGGAAAATCAGCTTCACATGGTTCTCCACTTGGTGTAGAAGAAACGAAATTAACGAAAGAAGCATATGCTTGGACTGCTGAGCAAGACTTCCACGTAGCAGAAGAAGTATATGACAACTTCCGTAAAACAGTACAAGATGTTGGTGAAACTGCGCAAGCTGAGTGGAACACGATGCTAGGTGAATATGCACAAGCATACCCAGAATTAGCAAACGAATTCCAAGCAGCAATGAACGGTCAACTTCCAGAAGGTTGGGAGCAAAACCTACCAACTTATGAATTAGGATCAAAAGCAGCAACTCGTAATTCTTCTGGTGCTGTAATTAATGCAATTGCAGAGTCTGTACCATCATTCTTCGGTGGATCTGCTGACCTTGCTGGTTCTAACAAAACATACATGAATAACGAAAAAGACTTTACAAGAGATGATTACAGCGGTAAAAACATTTGGTACGGTGTACGTGAGTTCGCAATGGGTGCAGCAATGAACGGTATTGCACTACATGGTGGTTTAAAAACTTACGGTGGTACGTTCTTCGTATTCTCTGATTACTTACGTCCAGCAATTCGCCTTGCAGCATTAATGCAATTGCCAGTAACGTATGTATTCACACATGACAGTATCGCTGTTGGTGAAGATGGTCCAACACATGAACCAATCGAGCAATTAGCAGCGCTTCGTGCAATGCCAAACGTTTCTGTTATCCGTCCTGCTGATGGTAACGAATCTGTTGCAGCTTGGAGACTTGCTTTAGAATCTACAAACAAACCAACTGCTTTAGTATTAACTCGTCAAGACCTTCCAACATTAGAAGGTGCAAAAGATGATACGTATGAAAAAGTAGCAAAAGGTGCATATGTAGTTTCTGCAAGCAAGAAAGAAACGGCTGATGTAATCTTACTTGCAACTGGATCTGAAGTAAGCCTAGCTGTTGAAGCTCAAAAAGCATTAGCAGTAGACGGCGTTGACGCAGCTGTTGTCAGCATGCCATCTATGGATCGCTTCGAAGCTCAAACTGCAGAGTACAAAGAATCTGTATTACCAAAAGCAGTAACAAAACGTTTCGCAATCGAAATGGGTGCTACATTCGGATGGCACCGTTACGTAGGTCTTGAAGGAGATGTGTTAGGTATCGATACATTCGGTGCTTCTGCTCCTGGTGAGAAGATTATGGAAGAGTATGGATTTACTGTAGAGAACGTTGTTCGTAAAGTAAAAGAAATGCTTTAATGATTTCAGAAAAATCTCTCCGGCATGGAGAGGTTTTTCTATGTAAATGAGTTTTTTCGACAGAAAAAGTTTTTTATCTCTCCGCAGTCAGACAATCATTGCAAATTTTCTTATATATAATGAAGAGAAAAGGTTGTCCAGATTGGGAGTGGAAAAATGAAAACGTATGAATTGTATTTAATTCAAGAGGATATTGCGAAAGCTTATTTTGGTCGTGAATATTTGTTTTTTGATTTATTTGCTCGATTTTCAGAATCTGGGTCCCTTTCGGAGAAAAAAGTGTTATATAAGCAAATGATGTATATAACGATGCCATTGCAAGTAATGAAAATTCATCATAAATTAGAACAAGCTTTGCGCGTTCTTGGTAAATATGATAGAACACATCATACACATACACTTTATACGGGAGCGGAGTACGGCGAAATAATGGTGAAACCGCACTATATTCGTATGAATACCTCTGGAAATGTCTCTATGGAAACAACATTCTTTGAGGTGTTAAGAAAGTGTGAATTAACATTTTTAGCTATGGATTATGAAAATACAAAGTACGGATGGCTGAATCCTCTAAAACAAGTACGAACATATGTGTAAAAAATGTCGAATTGTATCTTGTCTTATTGAAAAGGTTTTAGTACACTGTAAGGTAGACAACATGAAGGAGGAAAATATATGCCAATTTGGTTAGGTATTCTAGTGGGCGTAGTAGCACTAGTAGCAGGCGTGGCGTTAGGATTTTTCATTGCCCGCAAATATATGATGAATTACTTACAAAAAAATCCACCAATTAACGAACAAATGTTAAAAATGATGATGATGCAAATGGGACAAAAACCTTCCCAAAAGAAAATCAATCAAATGATGAGCGCAATGAACAAGCAACAAATGAAATAAGCGCTAAAAGACACTCGCTAAGAGTGTCTTTCTTTTTGTTAGTTATAGTTTTTAAAACTTTTAAAAATTCTGTATTTTTGGTAAACTGAAAACATCGCTCATTTTAAGGGAGGAGGAAAAAAATGAAAGTGTTTATGAATTTAGCGTGGTTTTTTAAACAAGAAAAACGAGCGTACATAACTGGAATTATTTTATTGTTTGGCGTTGCACTTTTAGAACTTGTAGCACCAAAAGTAATTGGAATCGTTGTAGATGAAATTAATGATGGAACATTGACGACCGATAAGTTACTAAAATGGGTTGTACTATTAGTAATTGTAGGCATTACGATGTACATATTACGTTACATATGGCGTATTATGATTTTCGGGTCTTCATTAAAATTAGCTCGCCAATTACGAAAAAATTTATATGAACATTTTACAAAGATGAGTCCATCTTTCTATCAGTCAAATCGAACAGGTGATTTAATGGCACATGCGACCAATGATATTCAAGCGATCCAGCAAACTGCTGGAGCAGGTGTTTTGACGCTTGTTGACTCATTAGCTGTCGGAGGATGTGTACTCGTAGCGATGGGTTTTACAATTAGCTGGAAGTTAACATTATTAAGTTTAATTCCAATGCCGATTGTAGCTATTTCGACAAATTATTATGGAACTTTATTACATAAAAGGTTTCATAAAGCACAGCAATCGTTTTCGGAAATCAATGATAAAGTGCAAGAGAGTATGAGTGGAATGAAAGTGATTCGCTCGCTTGGACAAGAGAAAGAAGATTTGCAGGCGTTTCGAAGAAAATCAGAAGATGTTGTACATAAAAATGTGTTAGTTGCACGTATTGATTCGTTATTTGATCCGACAATCTCTCTTATCGTTGGATTTTCTTTTTTAATCGCAGTATGTTATGGATCGGTATTAGTTGTAAGAGGTGAATTAACAGTAGGTGATCTCGTTACATTTACGACATATTTAGGTACCCTCGTTTGGCCAATGTTAGCGTTTGGATGGTTATTCAATATTATGGAGCGTGGGCGTGCTTCATATGACCGTGTAGAAAAAATTCTTTCACAAAAATCAGATGTAGTAAATAGCGAAAAAGCTGTACAGACAATAGCGAGCGGTAATGTTTCGTTTGCCGTTGATTCATTTTCGTATAAGAAAAATGAATTCTTACATTTAAACGATATTCACTTTGATTTGAAGAAGGGCGAAACGCTAGGAGTTGTAGGACGTACAGGCGCAGGGAAAACAACTTTATTAAAATGTTTAATCCGTGAGTATGATCATTTTAATGGTGAATTAAAAATTGGGGAGCGAGATATTCGAGATATAACACTTCATGGTGTCCGTTCTGCCATTTCATACGTGCCGCAAGATCATTTTTTATTCTCAGCAAGTATTGGTGAGAATATTGCCTTTGGAAAGGCGGATGCTACATATAATGAAATTACCCAAGCTGCAGAGATTGCTTGTATTCATAATGACATCCTCCAATTTTCAGAAGGATATGAAACAGTAGTAGGGGAAAGAGGTGTTTCGTTATCTGGTGGTCAAAAACAGCGAATCTCTATTGCTCGTGCTTTATTAACAAATGCTGAAATTTTAATTTTGGATGATTGTTTATCAGCAGTAGATGCAAAAACAGAAGAGACGATTTTAAGTGCCTTAAAGAGGGAAAGAGCAGGGAAAACGACGATTATTACTGCACACCGATTAAGTGCAATTCAGCATGCCAATCTTATTCTTGTTGTTGATGAAGGTAGAATTGTACAAAGAGGTACACATGAGGAATTAATGAAGGAAAACGGCTGGTATAAGGAAATGTATGAAAGCCAGCAATTAGAAGCTTTAGTCGAGAAAGGAGGCGTATGATGGTAGAGAAGAAGCGAAGTGATTTAAGTAGATTGCTTTCCTATATGAAGCCATATAAAGGGTTGCTATCTTTAGCATTTATCTTTTTAGTTGGTGCGACAGTAACGGAAATGATGGGTCCTTTTTTAATTAAACAATTCCTCGATGAACACCTAGTACCGCGGGATTTTGAACGATCAGCGCTCGTTACTTTATTTGTAATTTACATAGTTGCTCATTTATTAAAAGTATTATTTACGTATTTAAATCTATTGTACTTTCAGAACATTGCTTTTAAGATTGTTCAAGATATGCGAGTTGAAGTATATGAACATGTTCAAAAGCTGTCATTAAGTTTCTTTGATCGTACGCCGATTGGTACACTTGTATCGCGTATAACAAATGATACGGAAGCGATTAAAGATTTTTATGTTAGTGTATTATCAACATTTGTGAAAAATGTAGTCTTTTTAGTAGGTATTTTAGTAGCGATGTTTTTATTAGATGTAAAATTAGCGCTATTTTCTCTCGTATTAATTCCGATAATGTTTGCGATTATGGCATTATATCGCCGGAAAAGTGCAGCTTTTTATTTAGAAGTACGTAATCAACTAAGCGTGTTAAATGCAAAGTTGAACGAGTCCATACAAGGAATGAATATTGTTCAAGTGTTCAGACAAGAAAAACGTATGAGAAAAGAGTTTGAAGAAGTGAATAATAAACATTATAGTGCAGGGCGACGTACTTTGAAGTTAGACGCATTACTTTTACGACCAGCTACGGATTTAGTGCATATTGTAGCTATTGCGTTAGTACTAGGTTTATTTGGGATTGATGCTTTAAAGAGCCCTGTTGAAGTAGGAGTTTTATATGCTTTTGTTAACTATATACATCGTTTCTTCCAACCTGTAAATGAGATGATGATGAAATTGTCCTTTTTCCAACAGGCACTTGTTTCGTCATCACGTGTATTTCATTTAATGGACGAGAAAGATTTAGCACCGGTTCAAAAAGGCAATGAGAATCCTCAAGTTGTGGATGGGGATATTGAATTTAAAAATGTTACTTTTTCATATGATGGAAAGCGTGACGTTTTAAAAAATGTATCATTTCACGTGAAACAAGGGCAAACGGTTGCTTTTGTTGGGCATACTGGTAGCGGAAAAAGTACGATTATGAATTTGTTAATGCGATTTTATAATATTAAGTCAGGAAATATTGTAATAGACGGTGTAGATTTAGAAAAATTTGAAGAACGAGAAATTAGAAAGAAAATAGGACTCGTATTGCAAGATGCATTTTTATTTGCTGGAAATGTAAAGCAAAATATTCGTATGTATAATGAAGAAATTACGGATGAAGAAGTAAAAGAAGCTGCTCGATTTGTGCAAGCAAATACGTTTATTGAAAAGTTACCAAAACAGTATGAAACAGAAGTAGTAGAAAGAGGTGCAGCATTTTCAAGCGGTCAACGACAATTAATTGCTTTTGCTAGAACGATAGCAACGAATCCGAAAGTATTAGTATTAGATGAAGCAACAGCTAATATCGATACAGAAACAGAAGAGGCTATTCAAACAGCGTTGCAACAAATGCGAAAAGGTAGAACGACGATAGCCATTGCGCATAGGTTATCTACAATTCAAGATGCAGATCAAATTTTTGTGATGCATGATGGAGAGATAGTAGAAAGAGGAACACATCAAGAATTACTAAGTGAGCAAGGTTTGTATTATAATATGTACTTGCTACAAAATAAAGTGAGTTTGCAAAAGGCCTTGTAATACAAGGTCTTTTTTATTTTGTATACAACATATGTTTACTCTTTGTTTCTATAGCATAAATGTTGTGTCCTCTTATGAAACTTGTACATATTGTATGTATACGAAGTAAAAAAATTGATAGGAGATTTTATATGCAAAACAGATCAAGTTCAAATGTTACGTTTATTGATGTGTCTCATTGGGAAGGGAATATTGATTGGAATGCAGTGAAGGCATCTGGAATTCCAGCAGCGTATGCAAAAGCGACAGAAGGTGTAAACTACATTGATCCTACTTTTACTAAGAATGTACAAGCAGCACGAAATGCGAATGTATTAATTGGTGCATACCATTTTGCACGCCCAGAACAAAATGATGCAATTTCAGAGGCGAAATATTTTGTGGGTATATTACAAAATAACCAGACAGACTTAATGCCAGTTCTGGATTTAGAATCACCAACAGATCCGAGCAACAGTAATTTAACTGGTAACGCTATATCGAATTGGGCAAGAAGCTTCATAAATTATGTGAAACAGGCTACTGGAAAAGATGTAATGTTATATACAGGAGTTTGGTATATTAATGAGTTCGGAATTAACGGATTAAGTGATATACCGCTTTGGATTGCTAAATACTCGAGTACACCGCCTGCTGATGCTGGTGGATGGACAGCGTGGACAGCGTGGCAGTACACAGATTCTGGACAAATTTCAGGCGTAGGAAATTGTGATGTATCAGCTGCAGTTTCATTAGAAGCTTTAAAAGGGAATGGAGCAAGTGGTGGAGGTAATGTTTCCCCGCCTAATAATGCAACTCCAGTGTATGGGGTTGCTATAATTAATGGAGATAATGTGAATTTGAGAAGTGGACCATCTTTACAGTCTAGTGTAATTCGCCAATTGAATCGTGGCGAAACATATGAAGTTTGGGGAGAACAAGATGGATGGCTTTGTTTAGGGACAAATCAGTGGGTATATAATGATCCGAGTTATATTCAGTATAAACATTATGTGGCGACTATTACTGGTGATAATGTAAATTTGCGTGATGCTCCATCATTAAATGGAAATGTTATAAGACAGTTACATCAGGGTGAATCGTATCGAGTGTGGAGTAAGCAAGATGGATGGCTTTGCTTAGGGACAAATCAATGGATATACTACGATCCGAGTTATATTCAGTATGGTGTACAATAGAGTGAAAATAAAAGGTGCCCCGTCAGAGGTGCCTTTTATTAAAAATATACAACTTTTACAAAGTCTATATCGAAACCATAGTATACTATAGTAGATATATTTATAAAAAATAATCGAAAATGAAATAAAGGAGTAAAAATATGAATTATGTGCTAATAGGTGCGATTTTAATATTATTAGCTGTAGCATTTGTGCTGTTTTATAAAAATAAACAGTTAGAATCAGAGAGTCGGCAAGTAGAATTTGAAAAGAAACAAGCGATTGAAACGTATAAAAATGAAATTGCAGCTACAGTGATAGAGCATAAAGAACAACAAAATAATTTAAAAAATATGGAACAGAAAAAATACAATGATTTACAAGTAAGTGCAAATAGAGAAATTGAAAATATGCGTATGATGAAAAATCAATTAGCTATGCAGCATAGTAAAGAACGTAGTGAAATACAAAATAAACATAATAACGAAATACATATGTTTCAAAAATTAATTGCAAATTTACGAGAATATACTAAAAACGGTGCTGAAATGAATACGTACGAAACATTACATTATATGAAGCGAGGATTCATAGAGCAAGGCATCATATTAGATGCTGAAATTCAAATCATGCCGAATGTTTTTATTAAAAATAATAGTGAAATAAACGATAATCGAATCCATCATCTCATCTTGTGCAAAACTGGTATTTATCTACTTGAGACGAAAGAATGGGAAGAGAAATTAATTCATGGTTTAACGAAAGAAAATGCTGGTATATATTCATTTATGATTGATGAAATGGGTAAGTATCAACAAGAAGTTGAAAAAGAAGAGACATTTGAATATATAGTAGGTAAAGATTCGTCAACTATACAAGTGAAAAATGAAGGAAATCCAGTATATAAGGTGAAGAAACTATCTCAAATTTTATACAATTGTTTGAAAGAAATGCAGGCTAATAGTATAAAAGAAAAGGTAAAACCAGTTGTATATTTTTATAATGAAAATGGAAAAGAAATAATAGATCTTTCTAGTGAGGAAACACCTAGATTAAAAAATCGGGAGCAAATTGTAACGTTCTTCAGAAATGAAATCTTAGCAGGGAAAGTAGTATATACAGTGCAAGAATTAGAACAGATTCGAGAAATGATTAGCCGGATGAATTATATAGTGAGTTAAAAGGGGAGATCTTTCTGAACGCTATGCTACGTGGCATTTTGTATGTCTATTTTTGTTTGTATATAGTAATGTACATTCTATTTATATTCGTCATTGATATGGTCCATATACCCTTAAGTGTAAGGAGCATTTTTGTAGTATTCATACCATTTGTTTTATTAGTCATGATTCAAAGGGCTATTTTATATGTTTCTAAAAATCGTAATGAAGAAAAGAAGCAAATGTTGGGGGTTTTAATAGTAGCACTCATACCATTAATAGTGTGCACTGTACAACTAAGTGTAAATGAATATACATCAAAGTTTAATCAAAATAGATGGTTAAATCATGCAGATAAGCGGGTATATATGGTAGATGATCTATTACAAAAATATAAATTAATAGGGAAATCAAATGAAGAAATTATACAATTGTTAGGAGCTCCAACGGAAACGAGAAGTGGGGAAGAAGGAGTTACCACTTTGTATTATCTTGGGACTGAACGTGGCTTTATTCCAATAGATAGCGAACAGCTTGTTTTCCAATTTGATAGAGATGGAAAAGTCATGGAATATACGGTGCATAAAGATTAAAGAAACGTAGAGGGAAGCTATATGTTATAGCTTCTTTTTTATTTTTCAATATGTCACGGAAGGGGGAGAAGGTTTTTGAGTGGAATAAGGAATGAAAGCGGAGGTGATGCATATATATAGATGCATTGGGTGATTATTAGTCCGATTGGTGAGGGGTAATAATTAATAAGTACGGACAAAAACCCCACTCATTAAAGTTTTACTTTATCATATTGTATAAATGAAAAGGAGGTAAGACGGTGAAAGCAATCCCGACTGATGTCCTGAGTAAAGAATTGATGGAAAGAGAAGGAGTTATATCTATTACAGTAAAGGAATTTGAAAAAATAGAAGTAGCTGGAGTAGTGGTCGCTGGTCCAGCGGTTATTTTGATTAATCAAGATTAAGTACATATTTTTGAAATAAAAAGCATCCGTCTAGGATGCTTTTTATTTGTATGTAAGGATAAATATGATGGATAATTGTGTTACTGGAGGGAAAATCTGTGGCAATTATTATAACAATGTTAGTAATGGGTATTTTATTAGGATTTGTTGGAGCTGGAGGAGCTGGGTTTATTATCGCGATACTCACTTTAGTATTTCATATTCCTATTCATGTTGCTCTTGCAACATCTTTAACTGCAATGGCATTTACGACATTATCAGGTGTTGTCAGTCATTACCGTGAAGGCAATGTTGCATTTATTATAGGCGGGATTGTTGGAGGATTTGGCGCAATTGGCTCTTATATTGGTTCTAAATTTGGTTCACTTATACCAGCACATCTTCTTCATTGGTTTACAGCTGGGATGTTATTTTTATCGGCAATTTTTATGTTTATTAAATTAATTATGTTCCAAAACAAAGAACAGTCATCTTTATATAAGCATAAAGAGTTTTCCATGAACTACTTGTTGAAATGTATATGCCTTGGATTAGTTACTGGAATGATGGCTGGTTCATTTGGGATTGGTTCTGCACCGTTTATTCAGCTTGGATTAATGGTTCTATTGAGACTAACGATTCAGCAATCTGTAGGGACAACGATGCTTGTTATATTACCGATTGCAATTGGGGGTGGGCTAGGATATAGTTCGGAAGGATATTTAGATTATATATTGTTATTGCAAGTATTAATCGGGACCATGTTAGGGGCATATATTGGCGCGAAGTTTACAAATTATGCACCGCGAATGCTTTTGAGGTTTTCGATGATTATGACACCGGTTTTAGCTGGATGTATGCTATTGATGGAATAAGGTGAAATTATAATAAGTAGGGGGTTACTGCTTACAAATAGCGGGATAAAATTAATATAGCAAACTATTAATATATTTTACGAATGAATTATGTAGGTAATTCATATTTCCCATATAAAAGGATTTGTTTTAATATTATGAGTGTAAAGTTCGAGTATTCGAAGTACTACTTGAATTATATCCCTATCCCTTTTCTAAAAATGCGAACAAGTTTTGCCCTATTCTATTCAATAGTTAATTGTATAGAAATATATTGTTCGATGACCATTATGGAACGTACATAATGGGAAAATCCCGATCCTTAAAGAGGATGCCCCTAATCTTCATGTGAAAATATGATCGGATAAGAAAGCTGACCAATTGATGGTCAGCTTTCTTTTTGTTCAAAAACAATTTTTTCTTTAATTTCTGTTTGTAATAATACAGTTTTTCCGAAGCGACGTTTGCATTCCGCACGCACTTTTTCAATGGCTAGTAGCTGAGTAGTGGCGGGAACTGTGACAGTAGCTTGGCGAGGCTTTCGATTTTCTTCACAAAAGACACATTCCACAACATAATTAGAAATCATATTTTCATCCTTCCAGTTTTAATTTCTAAGAAGGGATTGCCTATGAAGTTGATGTAATCTTTCGTCATTGTTTTATTTTTTTCCTCTTTTTTTCAAGGGGAAAATAAAAAAGAGGGCGAATTTTAGTAGGGGAGGGATGTTTATGGAGAGATGGATAGGTAGTGCAGCGGTATGTGTAAATGAAAGAAAGGAAGTTTTAATGGTACTGCAGGGCAAAGAGGGAGAAGAAAAAAGGTGGTCTGTCCCAAGTGGAGGACTTGAAAAGGGAGAGACACTAGAAGAATGTTGTATTAGGGAAGTTTGGGAAGAAACAGGTTACAATGTGGAAGTTGTAAATAAAATATATGAAAAAGAGGGTATTACATACGGTGTTCCAGTGTATGTCCATTATTATTTTGTTAAACAAATAGGCGGTAATATGAAAATCCAAGATCCTGATGAGTTAATACATGAAATTGCTTGGAAAGGGATACATGAAGTTGAACAATTGTGTTTAGCTTTTCCAGAGGATTATGAATTGCTGTGCCAATATATAGATAAAGAAGCAAGTATGTAAATACTTGCTTCTTTAATGTATCCAAGACAAGAAAAGCGGAACGATAACTAAACTAGCGCCTGCTGTTAAAAGCATAGATAAACTTGCAATTGTTCCTTCCACAGGACCGATTTCGAATGCTTTTGATGTACCGGTTCCATTTGCGCTTGTTCCTAACATAATACCTTTTGCGATTGCTGTTTTAATACGGCAAATACGTATGAGAGAAGGACCGAGCAATGCTCCTGTTAAGGCAGTTAAAACGACAAATACAGCAGTTAATTGTGACATGCCACCAATCATTTCTGAAATAGCCATTGCGATTGGTGTTGTTACGATATGTGGCGCTAAACTATGTTCTAGTGATGAATCAATTTGAAAATAATTTGCTAGTAGTGCTGAAGTAATGACTGATAAAAACGAACCGACAATGACATTAAGTAAGATAGCCATTCCATGTTTCTTTAATAAATCAAAGTATTTATAGATTGGCCATGCAAAAGCAACTGTTGCGGGTTTTAATAATTCAGTTAACCAATGACCACCAGATTCATATGTTTCATAAGGTGTATCTAATCCGAGCAATAAAGCAATTAAAATAATGGGACAGACGAGAAGAGGAGAAAGTAGACTCCAATTCCAGCGTTGATACATTTTTTTTGATAGCCAATATGTGAATAGTGTTAATAGTAAACAAAGAAATCCGATCATTGCGTTGATCCTTTCCGCTTTAGTAGCAATTCTGTTAAAAGTCCTGTAACTAAGGTAACGCAAAGAGTGCTAATCATAATAATTAAAATGAGATCGATTCCATATTGTGTTAGTGTATCTCTGTAACGTATGACAGCGACTGCAGAAGGGATGAAAAATAAAATAAGTTCTTTTAATAAAAAATCTGCTCCGTCCTGTATCCATTCTTTTTTAACTAGGTTAAATTTTAATGAAATTAATAATAAGAAAATACCGATTATACTTCCTGGAACTGGGAGGTGTGCCTGTTTTGCAATCCATTCACCTGTCCAAGCGAAACAAAATAGTAATAAAATTTGTCCGCTTAACTTCCACCATTTCATACAGTAACCACCTCTTTCTTTTGTTACATAAAAATTGTAAAAAAGAATTAACAATTTCTACTATACGTTCATTCAAAATATTTGTCTAATATATAAATTATATGTTATTAATATATAAGACATATTAATCGAAAGTGAAAAGGGTGTCCAAAAATGGAATTACGGCATTTGCAATATTTTGTTGTTGTGGCAGAAGAGTTACACTTTGGACGGGCGGCTGCTCGTTTACAAATGACACAACCACCACTTAGTCAACAAATACAGCAATTAGAAAAAGAAATGGGAGTTACATTATTTTCAAGAACGAAAAGAAAGGTTGAACTAACAGAAGCAGGAGAAATGTTTTTAAAAGAAGTAAAAAAAGCGTTTGAACAAATTGAAAAAGCAGTAGAAGTTGCACAAAGTGCGCAAAGGGGAGAAGTAGGATCACTTTCAATTGGTTTTGTAGGTGCGGCGATATATGATATTTTACCATCAATTGTTAGGGAATATAGAAAGAAATTTCCGAGAGTGTCTGTTGCATTACATGAATTGTCAACACCAGATCAAGTTCATGCACTTCATGATAACCGTATCGATATTGGCTTTTTACGTCCACCAATTCCAACGCAATTATTAGAATTAGAGCCAATTCAAAGGTTATCTTGCACTTTGTGTTTACCAAAGGCACATCCACTTGCAGAGAAAGATGAAATACATATAGAAGATTTACGAGATGAGCCGTTTGTATTTATTACGAGACCAGTATGGCCAGCTTTGTATGATACAATTTTATCTCTTTGTAGAGAAGTTGGATTTAGTCCACGTATTGTACAAGAAGCAACAGAGTATCAAACAGTTATGGGGCTTGTAGCAGCAGGGATTGGAATTACAGTAATACCCGTGTCGGCAAATAAGTTATATAAAACAGAAGTTGTATATAAAGAGTTATATGATTCTAATTTCGTTGCAGAAATGTCAGTGGCTTACAAAAAAATGAATAGTAATCCAGAGCTGCTAGAGTTTTTAAAAATTGCAAGAGAGAAGAAAAGAATAGAAGTAGAAGATGAGTAATAGTAGTAACAGAAAATGGATTTGATTCAAATCCATAAAAGTACACCTTATTAAACAATAAAGCGGAAATGCAACTTAAGTTGCATTTCCGCTTTATTGTTCTTTTTTTAGCTCGATACTAAATAGATAAACGTGTTCATTTTCTTTTAAGAGTAAATCAATACCCTTTTCTTCGTCAATTGTAGGGACGCTTACAGTTTCTTTACTGGTTTGGATTACAGCAGCTAAAGTTGTTTTTTGATTGTATTTTAAATTTTTTATAGATTGGATTGTAGTAGTTGCAGAGCTATTTACGCTTGGTGGCGCTTCTTCAGGAACAAGTGTTGAACCACCTTCAATATTCAGATACCACTGCCTTTTTTCTTGTATATCTTTATCAAATTGGAAATGTGGTGGTAAAAAAGAAAGCTTTACTTTCTTTTTTGAAAAATGTGAGGTAGCTATATTAGCAATTTCTTTTGTTTTCTTACCATTGTTATAATAATCAATTGTAGCATTTATTTCATCTTTATCATTTTTAAGCGTAACGTTATAAAATATGCTATTTCCTTCTTGAAAAGGAGTCATTTGTAAAATAGAAGCTTGTTCTTTTGTTAATTTGTATGGCTCAACAATGGCAACTTCATTGTTTTTTATTTGGCTACAACTTGTGAGTAATAATAAACACAAGATTGATAGTAATTTTATACGCATGCAACCTCCTCCTTTTTACAATTATATTCTAAATGTGATTTTTTATCATTTCGTTTTCTAGGACTAAAGACTTAGAAGAAATTCCGATTGTAGTGCGATGTTTAAAATGTCATATTTTTATACACTAGTAGTATAGAATGCGTATGTAATAAGGTAGGGGAAGAATTTTATGTCTTTATGTCGGTTAGCGAGAAAAAATATTATAACATTTGCTACCAAAAGGATGAAGCAATTTATGTGGATTGCTATGAGTACTATGATTTTGTTTTTTATGATATCGTTACAATTTAATGAAGGAGCTATTTTGAAAGTAGGGAATGCATTTGTATTTCAAATGTACTTTTACACACTTTTTATTGTACTAATTTTCATATGTATTTTTACTACATATAAAATGATGTACTCCCTTTTGCATGTGAGGAGGGAGGAGTTTATATCTTATGTAGAAGAAAATATGAAAAGAAAAGAGGTACTATGTGTATTATGTCAGGAGCAATTATTCATTTATGGAGCAGCATTTGTTTTTGGATTAATTAATGGGATGCTATTTTTGAAATTATTCACGGTTATCTTTATGAAAGTCGCAGGGATACAAGGAATAAATAGTGCGCCAATTACAATATATGCAGTTGTAATTATTAGTGTAATTATGATGACTGTCGTTTTAATATCGATGATGCAATGTTATCGATTTGTTCGAAATTTAAAAGATGGAAATTCGTTGCGGTTTAAAGAAAGGGCATGAGAAATCATGCTTTTTTCTATTTTACACATAAAAATAATCATGTTACAGTGAAAAGACCTGACAAAGAATGGGAAGGAAAGGTTGTATAGAATGACAAATGAACAATCAATTGTAAAAGTCGATCGGTTAACGAAGCAAATCGGATCAAAGATACTTGTACAAAATATTAGTTTTGAAGTGAAAAAAGGCGAGGTTGTCGGTTTACTCGGACCAAACGGTGCTGGAAAAACGACTTTAATGAGAATGATGGTTGGTATGATCCGTATGACAGAAGGTGAAGTATGGATTGATGGTCAATCTGTGAAACAGCAATTCGAAAAAACAGCTGCGAAAATTGGAGCGGTAATTGAGACACCTGAATTTTATCCTTTTTTGAGCGGCTATGAAAATTTAACATATTTCGGACGAATGAATGGTAATGTGACCGAAGAACGCATCGATGAAGTAGTGAAATTGTTAGGGATGGGACAAGTAATTGATCGCAAAGTAAAAGCGTATTCACTCGGCATGAGACAACGTTTAGGAATCGCTCAGGCACTTATTCACGATCCAGACGTGTTGATACTAGATGAACCGACAAATGGATTAGACCCTAGTGGAATACATGAAATGAGAATGTACATAAAAAAAATTGCACATGAACAAGGAAAAGCTGTACTTGTATCAAGTCACTTACTTTCAGAAGTTGAATTAATGTGTGACAGAGTTATCATTATTCAGCACGGGGAATATGTGGCTACGCAAAATATTCAGCATAGCCAAAGCGAAGAGATGGAGACGATCCGTATACGTGTAGATGATGCGAATAAAGCAGCAGAAATATTAGGGCATGATGTTTTAGTAAAAGATAATGAATTACTTATTAATGTAAAAGATGAAGAAATCCCAAATGTTATTCGTACATTGCTTGAGAAAAATATTCAAGTGTATCGTGTATATGAAGAAAGAAAAACGTTAGAAGAGCAATTTTTAGAATTAACAGGGGGAAAAGATATTGTTTAATTTAGTATATAACGAACTGTATAAAATATTTAAGCGGAAGCGAACGATTATTCCATTTGCAGTTATTGCAGTATTAATAATCGGATTAGGATGGGTTACGGTAAAGTATTTTGAACCGGAAACAAAAGGATGGAAAGTAGATTATACAGAACGAACTGTAGAAATTGAGAAAAAGCTTGGCATGAAAAAAGAAGCTATTTTAGCAGAAAAATCAGGGGATGAGCTTGTAAAAGAATACCAGCTTAAGATGAAGCATTTAGATACGGATACAGCACCGGCAAGCAGTTCTCCACTTTCTTTCATGAGAGATACAGGTTTTATCGTATTTCCAATTTTGCTCCCATTTATCCTCGTGTATGCAAGTACAATTTTTGCGAATGAATATAGCTGGGGAACATATAAATTTTTAACGATACGACCAGCGAGTCGCTTTAAAATTTTAACAGCAAAATTTTTAGCAATTGTTATATTTGCAGCTTTATTATTTATATTTAATATGATCTTCTCCGCTTTATGTGGACTTGTTATTTATAAATTCCAACAGCCTGCATGGAGTGAGTTTATTTTCCAAGATGGAAATATAATAAAACAAAACATTTTTGTAGAAGCAAGTAAATATTATGTTTTATCGTGGTTACCAACGGTTGTGTACGCATCGTTTGCATTTATGATTTCTGTGTTAACAAGATCTAGTGGAGGTGCAATTGGTATTTCACTATTCCTTGCTTTATCAGGCAATATTGCGCTATTAGCAGCCACTAGATATAACTGGGCGAAATATTTATTGCCAGCAAACACAGATTTATATAGTATTTCAAAGAATGGAAGTTTTATTGATGGAGTAACATTCCCGTTTGCATCATGTATGTTGTTACTTTATTTGTTCGTATTTTTATGTATTTCATATACTGTGTTTTTAAAACGTGATTTAACTTAATAAGAAAAGCCGTTCAGGGTGCTGAGATGCACTTTGAACGGCTTTTTTTATGAGAATTGTTTAAGTGCTCTTTCGGCTAGTAAAGCAAAGTATTCTGCACTTATAGGCAGTGCCTCTTCATTAATTGTAAAAGCAGGATGATGCCATTCATGTGTACCGCTCGTTCCCATAAAGACGAATGAACCTGGTATTTCCTGTTGGTAAAATGAGAAATCTTCTCCAGCCATTGACGGACTAGGCGAGATGATATTAAGATTCATCTTTGTGGCAACTTGAGTAGATAAGTCTGTAAGAGCTTTATCGTTGTGAACAGCAGGAGGACCTGAATAAAAACAGAATTTCGTTTTTACACCTAATGCATCAGATACACCTTTAATAATACGCTCCATGAGTGCTGGAATCTTTTCACGTGTTTCAGCTTGGAATGTGCGAATCGTTCCTTCTAACGTAGCTTTTTCAGGAATCACGTTCCACGTATTTCCTGCATGAATATTTGTAACACTAACAACTGCATTATGAGATGAACTTATATTTCGGCTTACAATTGTTTGCAGTGCCATCACAATTTGAGAGGATGCGACAATAGGATCTACTCCAGCATCTGGTACAGCCGCGTGTGTACCAACTCCGTGAATTTCAATTTCAAATCGATCAACTCCGGCCATCAGTGGACCATCTTTAATGCCAATTGTACCTATTGGTAAATCAGGTTTATTATGCATGCCGAAAATCGCTTGCACATTACGTAAATGTCCAGCATCAATAACTTTGCAAGCGCCATTACTACTTTCTTCAGCTGGTTGGAATATGAAGCGAACCGTTCCATTTAGGGAAGATTCTCTTTCTTTTAATAAGAAAGCAGTACCTAAAATAGCAGCTGTATGAAAATCGTGTCCACAAGCATGCATTTTCCCTCGTACTTTAGATGCATAGGACAAATGTGTTTCTTCTTGAATAGGAAGGGCATCAATATCAGCACGAACTGCTACAATTGGTCCGTTTTTATTACCAGACACTTCAGCGATAATTCCTGTTTCTAAATTGGAATCAATGATAGTAATGTTTTTTTCTTCTAACCAATTTTTTATTGCTTTTGTTGTTTCGAACTCTTCATATGATAGTTCGGGATACTCATGTAAATGTCGACGGATGGAAATAAGTTTTTCTTTTAGTTGATTTGAAATAGATACCATGTAGTATGCCTTCTTTCTTCAGCAAAATATTTATCATAAGTATACAACAATAAAAGAGAGGATTCTCAAATGAAAATCCTCTCTCGTTTATCCCATAAAAGCCCGATTGGTTCAACTAATTAAAGTTTCACTTTATGCTGCGACTTTTTTATGCGTATGATGTTTACGATAACGTCCACGCATTGCGTATGCAATTTGCGGGATTGCAATCCCAATTAATATAAGTGATACACCGAACCATTGTGAAGATAGTACAGCCTCTTTTAAAACGAATACTGACATAATTGTTGTAACTGGTAGTTCCGCTGCACCAAGAATAGTCGCTAAGCCAGAACCGATTTTTGGAATCCCGATTGTAAAGGCAATAGATGGAATAACGATACTAAATGTTCCTAATCCTAAACCGTATTTCCAAAGACCTTGAGAAATGGCACCATTAAAAATAAATGTTGGTGGGAATACAATCATGACTAAAGTTAAAGCACCAGTCATTAAGAGAACACCGCGCGGTAATGAAGGTACTTCAACAGCAACTTTTCCGCTTACGAAAATGTATGTTGCGAATGTAACAGCAGATAATAAACCTAAAATGACCCCAGTCGTATCGAAAGCACCTACTGATTGTTCAAGTAAACCACTTGATAAAAATGTCCCTACAAGTAAGAAAATAACAGAAATAACTCTTTCTCTTGAAGGTAATGTTTTTGTTGCGACTGCTTCAATGATAATTCCGACCCAAACGAATTGGAATAAAAGAATAATTGCAATAGAAGCTGGTACAGTTTTTAATGAAGCATAATAAAAAATTCCGGTAAAACTTGCAGATGTTCCTGCAACGAATAAAAGTAATGCTTGCTTTAAAGGAACGCGATGTCTAGAAAATAGAAGTGTAATAGCAAGCAAAATAATCCAACCGAACAAATATTGGCTGCCAATTACCTCTCCAAGTGAAAATCCTTCTGCATATGCAAGCTTAACAAAAATAGCTAAAATTCCATAACTACACGCTCCTAATAAAACTAAAAGAGAATAACGAAGCATGAAAAATTCCTCCCATCTATATGAAGTTGTTCCGTATCGAAAATATATAACTAGAGGGAAGTATACAAAATTAGAAATAAAGGGTCAAATGAAAGAAAAGTATGACATTTTATAGAATAATAATAAAAGTATGATATTTATGCATAATCTTGAAATTTTTAATAGTAGAAGTATTATAAAATAAACTTTGCATTGTATAGAGATAGCATTTGAAAAAAATATTTTTTAAACCAATATGTATATAGACGTACTAGTAACGTGCTAATTATTTGAGAAACTATGTTACCTTTGTTATGGTAATAACAATTAAAGGAGTTTTATAATCCATTTGGGTTTTTTCTATATAATAGAAGGAAATGAAAACGTTTTATTAGAAACTGTGAGGAAGTGCGGTTTTTCTTATTGCCACGTTGTAAAAGTGATTTCACGAATTGTTCATAGTATTTTTATGTGTTTTTGTTACAATATTTAGGGAGAGGAGTGGAATGATGCAAGATATTAGTATTTTTTTAGCGTTTGGCGCCGGGTTCTTATCATTTATTTCCCCATGTTGCTTACCGCTTTATCCGGCATTTTTATCGTACATAACAGGTATGTCGGTTTCTGAATTGAAAGAAGAAAATGCAATGCTTCGCAAAAGAAGTATGATACATACAGCGTTTTTCTTACTTGGATTTTCAATTATATTTATTGCAATTGGATTTGGTACAAGTTTTATTGGAGGAATCTTTACTGACTATAAAGATTTAATCAGACAGTTAGGTGGTATATTTATCATCGTGTTCGGCTTAATTATTGTCGGGGTGTTTAAGCCGAAATTTTTAATGCAAGACCGTAAATTTACATTTAAAAATCGTCCAAGTGGCTATTTTGGATCAGTACTAATCGGATTAGCTTTTGCAGCAGGGTGGACGCCATGTACCGGACCAATTCTAGTGTCTGTAATTGGATTAGCAGCAACAAATCCAGAATCAGCAATGATATATATGATTGCTTACATACTTGGATTTGCAATCCCGTTTTTCGTACTGTCATTCTTTATTACGAAAATGTCTTGGATTAAAAGAAATAGTATGGCCTTCATGAAAGTCGGAGGATATATTATGATTGTTATGGGTGTCTTCCTATACTTTAACTGGATGACGAAAATTATCGTATATTTCTCAAGTTTATTTGGTGGTTTTACTGGTTTTTAGTATTATTCTGCGAAAATGTTGGAAATACTAACGGAAAAGCATATAATGAAAGTATATTTTGCATATAGCCACAAAAAAGGATGAGAAAATATGAACATAGTTCTTTTATCAAGTATCGTTGCTGTTTGTATGGCTGTCGGTGCGATGTTTATTCGTTTAAAAGCAGCTAAGAAACCTGCAACATTGAAAAAAATTATACTTCCACCATTTTTTATGAGTACGGGTGCATTGATGTATGTTTTTCCTGAATTTCGATTAACTCCAGCAGAAATGTTAGAAGCAATTGGTGTCGGTTTGATTTTCTCTATTTTTCTTATTAAAACATCTAAATTTGAAATTAGAGGACAAGAGATTTATTTGAAGCGTTCAAAAGCCTTTGTTTTCATATTAATTGGATTACTTGTAGTGCGGATTGTATTTAAAACCTACTTAAGTCAATCTCTTGATTTAGGACAACTTAGTGGCATGTTCTTCTTACTTGCGTTTGCGATGATTGTGTCATGGAGAATTGCAATGTATCGTTCCTTTACGAAATTACAGAAGGAAATGGAAAAAGAAGATGGTTTTTATAATGAAAAAGATATGAAGCTAACTTAAAAACTGTATATGTACCAAATAAAAAGACAGCGTCAAAGGCGCTGTCTTTTTTATCGAAAATAATATGAAGTTACTTTGCGAGTAAAGATCGATAGTTAGAATAATCAATCTTTTTTTCTTGTAGTTTTTTTATTAAAAATTTATGATCACGCTTTGGTGTGGCAATGATATACCCTTTAATAATTAAGTCTTGTGTAATTTGAGAGGCATTTTCTTGTAATGCAAGTTCCCCGATTTTGCCAGCAATCTTTGATTTTGCAACATCACGAAATAGTTCTGGAACAGGGCTTACAAGCTCTTCTAACAATTGTTTTTGTTCATCATCCCATAAATGTCTCGTTTTATTTATGTAGTGTTCTTCCCAATCCAAAATGGACATGCCGTCTTCTTTCGGTAATCGTTTCAGGAATTTTCTGAACATAAAGTATCCACCGATAGACATAAGCCCTAATAAAATAACCGTCCATAATACAATGAACCAACTGAACCATCCTTCGAGCAAGCATATCCCCCCTTAATGATAGCGGTTTTCTTTTATTCATATTATATACAGTGAGATTCATAGAAAGCAAGAACGCTTGGTCATTTTGACCAAGCGCTATAGTTTAAACGAAGTATAGTTGTTCAACACATAAATTATTATTATCGTCTTCAACATACTCAATAATAAGTGTGCCAACTTTACGATCTTTATCTTCAGTTGTGAAAATAGAGTAAGAAGTAAAACGTGTTTTTGATAGGCCGCTTATATGTGTAGGTAAAGAAATGTAGTCGTTATCGCGGAAGAATTCCATCAGTTCAATATCCTCAAATTCTTTTCGGTCAACTTGTTTGTTTGTATAGCGGCGTTGAAGTTGTTTTAAAGATTCATTCCAAGAAATTGCTTTTGTGTCGTATACCATTGTTCTATCTCCTTACTGTATGTAATTATTAAGAACATACGTTCTAATCTAGTATACTCTTTTTATTAGAAAAGAGAAAGCAAAAAATAATGTAAGCTTGGATTTCCAAGCTTACATTATTGATGCGTCCGTCATAATCTCTATTTTTCATTATAAGTTAGATAAGAATAAGAAACAAGATGATATATATAATGTTGAGAGTTTTCAAGATTCTGTATATTATAGGTGTACTAAAGTGTAAGGGAATGAGAGGTGTGGCATACGTAATTTCACTGCAAGGGCCGATGGCTAGCGGAAAAACAACATTAGTAAAAAGGTTAGAAAAGAGAGGGTTTCGAGTTATATATGAAAATCCATATCCAATTGTAGAGAAGCGAAAAAAATTGAATTTAGACATGAATTCAAAAGTAGGGTTTATTATGAATCAAAAAATGTTTATGGAAGCAAAAATAAAGGAGTTTCAAAATGTGAAAGATTCAGTCGTAATTTTTGATCGCGGACCAGAAGACATTGAGTTTTTTACACTCTTTTATCCAACGATTATAGGAGAAGAGTGGGATATAGAAACTGAATTGAAAGATGAATTATATAAATTAAGAGCATGCCGTTCGGATGTGATTTTTTACTTAGATGTTACGAAAAAGAATGTATATGATAGAAAAAATAATGATAGAACAAGAAACAGAAGTACGTTTGAGGAGCAATTTAAATTAGTAGAAACTGAAAAAGACTGGTATAAAAAATTTCCTGTAACTTATGTGGACACGAATAGATTAACAGTGGACGATTTAGAGGTATATTTTATGGACTGGTTAAAGGAGAGAGGGCTATGAAAAAAATACTTTTATTTGTATACTCAACATTTGCAGAGTTTGAAATAACAGTAGCGACGGCATTGCTGAAAAATAAATATGAAATCATTACAGCGGGCTTAACTAAAGAATTGGTTATAAGTGAAACTGGATTGCAAGTGCAGCCGCATATAGAAGTAAGTGAAGTATGTGTAGATGAGTATGAGGGGATACTTATTCCAGGTGGAGAAGAAGGACAGTTGGAAGATGCAAAACCTCTTTTTTCAATCATTCGTCAATTTCATGAACAAGAAAAATTAGTGGCGGCAATTTGTGCTGGACCGTATGCACTAGCAAAAGCAGGGTTATTTAAAGGGATTTCTTATACTGCGACTATAGATTATCAAAAATTTGATTGTTTTCCAGTAGAAAATTTCGTGTATGAAGAAGTTGTGAAACACTCAAATATCATTACAGCACAAGGGCATGCATTTGTACCATTTGGAATAGCAATTGCCTCTTATTTTGGAGTGGCAGACGAACATAATACAGATTTTTATTGTGGTAAAGGCAATGTAGTAATGGAGAAACTTTTACGAGAAAACGTGTAAAAGCTAGCAAATGCTAGCTTTTTTCTTTTTGACACCGATAAATTACTAACGTTTTTGGATCGCGCCATATACCGTTATGGAGAGATAATTCCTGGTTGATTTCTTCTGTTAGCCATTCTTTCATCTCGGCTTGAAGATACATATTATCGGGTATATTTAGCGACGGAAACATGCTAGAAATATAGTTTACAATCGGAGTAGCATGATGAAAAACGAGAGCATTATGAATAACTGTTTCTTCAACAGTTGGAAAAACAGATTGTAATATCTCTTTACCGTTTTCTAAACAAAATGGAGTGACTGATGATGTTGTTTTCGGTAAATCAAATGCGTCTAACATACGGTTACACATTTCAACTATACGAGGTAGTGTAACGCTAGAATTTGTTGTAGCTAAAAGTGTTCCGCCAGGACGAATTACTTTATGGAATCCTTGAATCGTTTTTTCAACATCTTTCACATGGTATAACATATGTCTTGCAATTATTAGGTCATAACAATTTGTTTCGAAAGGAAGTTTACTAGCATCCCCTCGTTTCCATTCTATTAAGTTATTTGTTTTAGCAGCTTCAGCAAGCATAGCTTCGGATTGATCAAACCCGGTTAATGGGCCTTTATGACCATTTGTTTGTAAAAGGGAAAGGAATTTTCCACTAGCGCACCCAACCTCTAATATATTTTCTTCCCCTTGAAGTTGTAAATGTTCAATGACGATCTTATCTAAATCTACGTGTTTTTCTTCGTAATGTGTATGTGTGTCGATGCGTGTTTGTAAATGGTTGCTAACGTTATACTGACGTTTTACATCATTCATTTTGTCACATTCCACCTTTGTGCAAAATTGTTGGATTGCATGTGTTAATACATCTGTTTTCTTTAAACCTTCGTAATGGAGTGCTGATTCAAACCTTTTAAGTAATTTCTCTTCAATTCGAAAATGAATATCTTTTCGTTTTGTCACTGAAATCTCGCCCCTTTGCATCTGTTAATGAGACTATAGCATGCTTGGAAAAATTGTGTAAATAATTTGTGTACACAAATGGAGGGGATGAAAAAATTGTTTGAATGTGAGTTTAAACTATTGACGATTTAAACGTTTTCATATATTCTTAAATTAAGTAATATTCAAATAATTCAAAAGGAATGAGAGAGTCACATGCTTCTTCAAGGAACACATCGAATTGGTCGTATGGCCATGCTGTTGGCACTTGCGGATGAGAATGAAAGTCCTGTATTATCCATTCCAAAAGGTTGGAAGTATTGTACGGGGAAAGTGGGTTCGATGAATTCGCAAAAGGTTGTCGCAGCAATGGAAACAGCGGCTAAAAGCAACCAAGTTATTGAAACAGACGTTTACAGAGAAACACATGCACTTTATCATGCAATTATGGAAGCTTTGTACGGAGTGACGAGAGGTCAAATTCAGTTAGCAGACGTTCTTCGTACAGTAGGACTTCGTTTTGCGATTGTGCGCGGTACACCATACGACGGAAAAAAAGAAGGCGAATGGGTTGCTGTTGCATTATATGGAACGATTGGTGCACCTGTAAAAGGATCTGAGCATGAGGCGATTGGTTTAGGAATTAATCACATATGATTTGCCCATAGTCTATTAGTTAGAAGGGGGCCTTACTTTTTTAGGACAGAAGTCTGTCTTAAAAAGATAAGGTCCCCTTTTGCCTTTTTAAGGAGGAAAAATGATGATTACGTTAACAGGACATACATTGACAGTTGAAGAAATGAAGAGGTTATTACTGGAAGGAGAAGGTGTAACAGCTTGTCCAACTAGTATGCAAAAGGTAGCGGAGTGCCGCGAAGTAGTTGAGAAAATTGTAGAGGACGGAAAAGTCGTTTACGGAATTACAACTGGATTTGGAAAGTTTAGTGATGTGCTTATCCAAAAAGATGATGTAAAGGCACTTCAACATAATTTAATTCAGTCACATGCATGTGGGATTGGTGATCCATTCCCGGAAGAAGTATCGCGTGGAATGTTAATTTTACGAGCGAACACGATGCTTAAAGGAGTATCTGGTGTTAGGCCGCTTGTTGTAAATATGCTTCTTGAGTTTGTAAACCGTAAAATTCATCCAGTCGTTCCGCAACAAGGTTCACTTGGTGCAAGTGGCGATTTAGCACCTTTATCTCATCTTGCGCTCGTATTATTAGGCGAAGGTGAAGTGTTCTATAAGGGGAAACGCGTTCATGCAATGGTTGCTCTTACAGAAGAAGGGCTTGAGCCAATTGAACTTGAAGCAAAAGAAGGTCTTGCGTTAATTAATGGTACGCAGGCGATGACAGCACAAGGAGTTCTTTCTTATATAGAAGCAGAAGCAACGGCGTATCAAGCTGAACTAATTGCTTCGATGACAATTGAAGGGTTACAAGGCATTATTGATGCATTTGATGAAAATGTTCATAAAGCACGTGGTTATAAAGAGCAAGTGGAAGTAGCGAGCAGAATTCGTGACATTCTTCATGATAGTAAATTAACAACAAAACAAGGAGAACTACGTGTACAGGATGCCTATTCACTTCGCTGTATCCCGCAAGTACACGGTGCTTCTTGGCAAGTTTTAAATTATGTGAAAGAAAAATTAGAAATTGAAATGAATGCAGCAACAGATAATCCGCTTATCTTTGATGGTGGGGAAAAAGTAATTTCGGGCGGGAATTTCCATGGTCAACCGATTGCGTTTGCGATGGACTTCTTAAAAGTAGGAATGGCAGAACTTGCAAATATTTCGGAGCGCCGTATTGAGCGTTTAGTGAATCCGCAATTAAATGATTTACCACCATTTTTAAGTCCAGAACCAGGACTACAGTCAGGTGCAATGATTATGCAATATGCTGCAGCGTCACTAGTTTCTGAAAATAAAACGTTGGCACATCCGGCGAGTGTAGATTCAATTCCGTCTTCTGCTAACCAAGAAGATCATGTAAGTATGGGAACAATTGCTTCACGCCATGCACATCAGATTATTCAAAATGCAAGACGTGTTCTTTCTATTGAGATGATTTGTGCGATGCAAGCAGCAGAATATCGCGGAATTGAAAACATGAGTACAGTGACGAAGAGCTTCTACCATCAAGGTCGTCAGCAGGTGCCATCTATTAAAAATGACCGTATATTCTCAACAGATATTGAAAATATTGCGCATTGGTTAAAAACGAATTATTCGATAAAAGAAAGATTAGATGTAAACGCAGCACTATAAAATGAGAAAAGGGAGAGATTGAAATGGAAAAAGTACAACAAACAATTCGCGCGCCAAGAGGTACAGAGTTACAAACGAAAGGGTGGGTGCAAGAAGCTGCACTTCGTATGTTAATGAACAATTTAGATCCTGAAGTTGCTGAAAAACCAGAAGAATTAGTTGTATATGGCGGAATTGGCCGTGCAGCTCGTAACTGGGAAAGTTATCAGGCGATTGTAGATTCATTAAAAACGTTAGAAAGCGATGAAACGTTACTTGTTCAATCAGGAAAGCCAGTTGCCATTTTTAAATCACATGAAGATGCACCTCGCGTTTTGTTAGCGAACTCAAACTTAGTACCAAAATGGGCAAACTGGGATCACTTCCGAGAACTAGAGAAAAAAGGTCTTATGATGTACGGACAAATGACAGCTGGTAGCTGGATTTACATTGGAACGCAAGGGATTCTACAAGGAACATATGAAACATTTGGTGAAGCAGCTCGTCAACATTTCGATGGTTCATTAAAAGGTACATTAACACTTACTGCTGGTTTAGGTGGTATGGGTGGTGCACAACCTCTTGCTGTAACGATGAACGGCGGTGTTGTCATTGCTATTGATGTTGATAAGCGCAGCATCGATCGTCGTATTGAAAAGAGATACTGTGATATGTATACAGAATCATTAGAAGAAGCGTTAACGGTTGCGAACGAGTATAAAGAGAAGAAAGAACCGATTTCTATTGGTTTATTAGGAAATGCGGCAGAAATTTTACCAGAACTAGTGAAGCGCAATATTACACCAGACTTAGTTACAGATCAAACATCTGCTCATGATCCATTAAACGGTTATATTCCAGTAGGCTACACGTTAGAAGAAGCAGCGAAACTTCGTGAAGAAGATCCAGAACGCTACGTACAATTATCAAAAGAAAGTATGACAAAACATGTGGAAGCAATGCTTGCTATGCAAGAAAAAGGCGCAATTACATTTGATTACGGAAATAACATTCGCCAAGTTGCTTTCGATGAAGGTTTGAAAAATGCATTCGATTTCCCAGGATTCGTTCCAGCATTTATCCGTCCATTATTCTGCGAAGGAAAAGGACCATTCCGCTGGGTAGCACTTTCTGGTGATCCAGAAGATATTTATAAAACAGACGAAGTAATTTTACGTGAGTTCGCTGATAATGAACATTTATGTAACTGGATTCGTATGGCACGTCAACAAGTTGAATTCCAAGGGCTTCCATCACGTATTTGTTGGCTTGGTTACGGTGAGCGAGCGAAATTTGGTCGCATCATTAATGAAATGGTTGCAAATGGTGAATTATCAGCACCAATCGTTATCGGTCGTGACCATTTAGATTGTGGATCAGTAGCATCTCCAAATCGTGAAACAGAAGCGATGAAAGATGGTAGTGATGCAGTAGCTGACTGGCCAATTTTAAATGCATTAATTAATAGTGTAAACGGTGCAAGCTGGGTATCTGTTCACCACGGTGGTGGCGTTGGTATGGGTTATTCACTTCATGCGGGAATGGTTATCGTTGCAGATGGAACAGAAGCAGCAGCAAAACGAATTGAGCGCGTATTAACTTCTGACCCTGGTATGGGTGTTGTTCGTCACGTGGATGCAGGGTATGACTTAGCTGTGGAAACTGCGAAAGAAAAAGGCGTTAACATTCCGATGATGAAATAAGGAGGAGAAAACATGCTGGACACTTTACTAATAAATATCGGTCAATTACTAACAATGGATCAAGAAGATGGCTTGTTAAGACGGGAAGCGATGAACACGCTTCCTGTTATCGAAAACGGTGCGGTTGGAATTGAAAATGGTGTAATTACTTTCGTTGGAACAGCGGAAGAAGCGAAAGGATTACAAGCGAGAGAAGTTATTGATTGCGGCGGGAAAATGGTTTCTCCTGGTCTCGTTGACCCGCATACTCATCTTGTATTTGGTGGATCTCGTGAAAATGAAATCGCACTAAAACTACAAGGAGTTCCGTACTTAGAAATTTTAGAACAAGGCGGAGGCATACTTTCAACTGTAAATGCAACGAAACAGGCGTCGAAAGAAGAACTTGTTCAAAAAGCGAAATTCCATTTAGACCGTATGCTATCTTTCGGAGTTACTACTGTAGAAGCGAAGAGTGGTTACGGATTAGATGATGAGACGGAATGGAAACAATTAGAGGCAACAGCACAATTACAAAAAGAGCATCCGATCGATTTAGTTTCAACATTTTTAGGTGCTCATGCAGTTCCGAAAGAGTATAAAGGTAGATCGAAAGAATTTTTACAATGGATGTTAGACCTACTACCAGAAATGAAAGAGAAGCAATTAGCGGAGTTCGTTGATATTTTCTGTGAAACAGGTGTGTTCTCTGTAGAAGAATCAAAAGAATTTTTATTAAAAGCGAAAGAGCTTGGCTTTGATGTGAAAATTCATGCAGATGAAATCGACCCTCTTGGTGGTGCGGAAGCAGCGGCAGAAATCGGTGCAGCATCAGCGGACCATTTAGTTGGTGCTTCTGATAAAGGAATTGAAATGCTTGCAAATTCTAATACAGTAGCAACTTTATTACCAGGAACAACTTTCTATTTAAATAAAGAAAGCTTTGCTCGTGGACGTAAAATGATTGATGAAGGTGTTGCAGTTGCGTTAGCTACAGACTTTAACCCAGGTAGCTGTCCAACTGAAAATATTCAGCTTATTATGAGCATTGCGATGCTAAAATTGAAAATGACACCAGAAGAAGTTTGGAATGCCGTAACGGTTAACTCATCATATGCCATTAACCGTGGTGATGTAGCTGGGAAAATTAGAGTTGGTCGTAAGGCAGATTTAGTTTTATGGGATGCTTACAATTATGCTTACGTACCGTATCATTACGGCGTAAGTCATGTGAATACAGTATGGAAGAATGGTAATATTGCATATACAAGAGGTGAACAATCGTGGAGCACGGCCACTATTTAAAGAAAAATGCAAAGTTTATTGATCGTGAAGTGACGAAATGGAGTGAGATGATTAAAGATTGGGAGGAAGGTGTGGAAATATTCGGTGCTGCCTTAATTGGAGCACCCCTTTCTAAACCGTCTATTAGTCATTCAGGAGCGAGTTTTGCGCCAAAAACAATTCGTGCGATGTTAGATGCATATAGCACATATGCAATTACAGAAGAACACGATATGAAAGAAAGTGTCTTATATGATTGCGGCGATATTACGATGCATGTGACGGATATAAAAGAAAGTCATAAACGAATTGCGAAAACAGTTGGGCATGTAACGAAAGTAAACCCGAACATGATACCAATCGTTCTTGGCGGTGACCACTCGATTAGTTTTCCGAGTATAACAGGTTTTGCAAACAGTAAAGGAAAGGTCGGAATTATTCAATTTGATGCTCATCATGATTTACGTAATTTAGATGATGGAGGCCCGTCAAATGGTACACCATTCCGTAGTTTACTAGAAAATGATGTCATTACTGGGAAACAACTTGTTCAAATTGGAATTCGTAATTTTTCTAATGCACGTGCGTACCATGAATATGCAATAGAGCATGGTGTAACAGTGTATACAATGAAAGACGTACGAGAGCGAGAAATAAAAGATATTATCACGGAAAGTATTGAAGTATTAAGAAATCAAGGTGTGACTTCTATTTATATTTCTCTTGATATGGATGTGCTAGACCAAGCGTTTGCACCAGGTTGTCCAGCAATTGGGCCTGGTGGGATGGATAGTACGACTTTACTAGATGCGATTGAATTCCTTGGTAAAGAATCGCTCGTTCAAGGGATGGATATAGTAGAGATTGATCCAACTCTTGATTTCAGAGATATGACGAGTAGAGTAGCAGCGCAAGTGATTATGAGTTTTCTTTTAGCGAGGGAAACAGTTAGCAAACAGGTTAGTATATAGACGGAAAAGTAGATATTTATTTATGCCTTATCAAAAACACATCACTACTTAAATGTAGTGATGTGTTTTTGTGTTAAAGGAGAATGAATGTGTGTGGAACCGTTAATGGAATTGCGATTTTTATAGTGTATTGTGTAAATTTAATTTCTTGCTTCTGAAGTATTGACTCGTAAAATAATTTTATGATAAAATAAAAATTTTGCTAAAAAACTAAAAGTATGTTAAGCTTGAGAAGGTTACCATATATGGAGGTGGATTATTTGTTTCAAATTGGTGATAATATTGTTTATCCAATGCAGGGAGCAGGTATAATTAAAGCCATAGAAGAGAAGGAAATCTCAGGAGAAAAACAACAGTATTATGTTATAAAAATGTCGGCTAGTAATATGGAACTAATGATTCCAGCAGGGAGAATATTGAATTCGAATATACGACCAGTTACGGATATAACCGCATTAGCACACATAATGGATATTTTTCAACATGGGGAATCAGATAGATTACTTACGTGGAAACAAAGGTATAAATTGAACACTGATAAAATAAAGACGGGTAAAATGCAAGAAGGTGCTGAAGTTGTGCGTGATTTAATGCGTATACAGAAAGAAAAAGCACTTAATGCAAGCGAAAAGAAGATGTTAGATAACGCATATGAATTTTTGATTAGTGAACTGGGATTAATTGAAGGTATCACAGAAAATCAGATAAAAAGCTTTTGTTAAGGTTCATTACAAATAATGTATTATATCCCAAAAAAGATCTTGAATTTTTTGGGAACATAATTATAGAAAATTTATCATTTCAAAGACATTCAACTCTTTCAAACCACTTTTAGAGCATTACCTCTATTGTTATTACTACAATCAAATCCATTTTTATTTTTTAATTTCATTTATGAATGTTCGAAGTTTAATTGAATACTTCGATAAAATAGTTACTTGATTTTTGCAATCCTGATTCACACTGGCACGGACGAGGAGCCGTAAGGATGAAAGAGAGGTAGGGCTTTCATTGTTTTAGGTATATAAGTTATTATTTTTAGAAGAATACTGAACCATTTTCACTTCTATTGATAAGGTGTTTTTTATTAAAGGGATAAACGAATTGACAGCCATATATGGTCAACAAAAAAGGTTTCCTCCTAAGGAAACCTTTTTAATATTATTTATAGCATTTTATTTTTTGGATATTCGAATTTTTTATTGTAAAGTCGTAAAAATTGACGTTACTATCTAAAAGTAAGTATGATGCGATTATAGTAAGATTTTTTAGGGGGAAGAAAAATGACAAGTTCAAGTAATAAAGCAGCGAGTATTTATGAAGGAACAAATGTAAATGCTGGGGGATTTTTTGAAAACGTTGAAGAAACAAAGTTGTTTGATCCAATTCAAGTTGGAACTTGGTCTCTTCGTAATCGTATAGCGATGGCACCGATGACAAGATGCTTTGCAGATAATGAGACTGGAGCAGTTGGTGCTGATGTAGTGGAGTACTACAGAAAACGTGCTGCGGATGGAATAGGACTAATTATTACAGAAGGAATTGTCATTAGTCCGAGAGCAAAAGGAAACCCAGGAGTACCAGGTATTTATACACAAGAACAAATCGATTCTTGGAAACCTGTTACAGAGGCAGTACATAAAGAAGGCGGGACGATTATTGCTCAAATATGGCATGTTGGGCGTATGAGTCATCATGAAATAATTGGTGGTCAAATGCCACAAGCACCGTCGGCTATCGCTGCAGAGGGGAATGTTCCACGCTTTCGTAAACCGTTTGATACGCCAGAAGCAATGACGTTAGAAGAAATACAAGAAGTGATCGGTCAATACGCACAAGCTGCGAAAAATGCGATCGAAGCTGGATTTGATGGAGTAGAAATTCACGGTGCACACGGATATTTAATCGATCAATTTACGTATGAGTTTGCGAATAAGCGAACAGATAAATATGGCGGTGATTTAAAACAAAGGTTAACGTTTATGAAAGAAGTAACGGCGGCTGTAATAGAAGCTGTTGGAGCTAATAAAACACTTCTTCGTTTCTCTGCTTTCAAAGGTGATAATCCTACTTATATGTGGGAAAACCCTGAGTTTGCAATTGAAACGTTCATAAATATGTTTAAAGAGGTTGGGTTAACGATGATCCATCCTTCAACGATGAATTATACGCAAGAGATTGCTGACGGAAAGAATTTTCATCAACTAGTAAGAAAATATTGGGATGGTACGATTGTTGGGGTTGGTAATTTAAATCCGAAAGAGGCCGAAGAAGCGTTGCAAGAAGGAACGATTGATGTAGCGGCATTCGGAAGACCGTTAATTGCTAATCCAGACTTTGTTCATCGAATTAAACACGCTGAAAGTTTAGTTGAATATGACGCGAAAGAGCATCTTGCTACGTTAGTATGAATAAAGATAAAAGGAGAGCACATCGAGTGTTCTCCTTTTATTATGGAATTTCATAGGGGGAAGCGGGATGAGTGAAACGCTACTCGTTATTATTAGTATATTACTATTTTTAATGTTGCTTTTAATCGTCTTTTTTATCATTACATTTTTTATAAAAAAACGAACACACCATTCTATTTTAAAATTACATCCGTACTTAGGAAGAATGCGCTACTTACTGGAAAAGATAGGGCCTGAATTTCGACAATATTGGTTTGATCATGATACGGATGGAAAGCCTTTCTCACGTTATGATTTTCAAAGTGTTATGTTTTTAGCGAAATATCGCTCTGAAATACTTGGTTTTGGATCAAAACGAGATTTTGAAGCTTCTGGATATTATATTGCTAATACATTATTTCCGATATTAACTGAGGAATTAAGTGTGAATCTCACGCAAGAGCGGGAAGGTAAAAAGTACGTGATTCATAAAGAAGGGTTATTTTCAAGAAGAGAAAAATTGACAGCGGATACAACGAATCTTTGGCTGTACGAAGAAGATGATGCAATTATAGTCGGTGAGAACCGTAAATATCCGTGGAAGCTACATGGCATGTTTGGTGCATCTGCGACTTCTTACGGTGCGATTGGAGAAAATTATATTTTAGCGAGTGGTTTTGGAGCAAAAATGGCAGGCGGATCGTGGATTAATACGGGTGAAGGTGGCGTTATTCCAGAACATTTACATACAGGAGCGAGTGTCGTTGCGCAAATTGGTCCAGGGTTATTTGGATACCGTGATGAAGACGGTAATTTTTCAATGGGAAAATTCATGGAGAAAGCGAAAGAAAGTAATATTAGAGCATTCGAATTGAAATTTGGGCAAGGTGCTAAAATACGTGGTGGTCATTTAGAGGGACAAAAAGTAAATGAGAAAATTGCTTTTGTTCGCAACGTCCGAAAGGGAGAGACGATTAATTCACCGAATCGATTTTCATTTTTAAAGAATGCAGCGGATACACTTTGTTTTATTCAACAGTTACAAGAAAACAGCGGTAAACCAGTTGGAATGAAAATTGTAATTGGTCAGCAGGAGCCTTTGGAAGATTTAATAAAAACAATGAAAGAACTAAACATTTACCCAGATTTTATTACAATCGACGGTTCAGAAGGCGGGTCAGGGGCAACGTATAAATCGATGGCAGATTGTATGGGACTGCCGCTTATTCCAGCATTACTTACATTTATTGATACAGCAAACCATTATGGTGTCCGTAACAAGTTTAAAGTATTTGCATCGGGTAAATTAATCACACCAGATAAAGTGGCGATTGCTTTAGCGATTGGGGCGGATGCTGTAAGTTCAGCCCGTGGGTTTATGATGGCAAGTGGCTGTATTATGGCCCTTCAATGTAATTCTGGTCAATGTCCATCTGGTGTAGCCACGACGAATCCGCATTATCAAAAAGCGTTAGATCCGTATGAGAAGAAGTGGCGAGTCATGAATTATATTATTAGTATGAGATATAGTTTATTTTCATTAGCGGCAGCGGCGGGAGTGAAGAGCCCGCGCCATTTAACTAGAGAGCATATTGTGTTTAAAGACGAGGTGGGGAGAGTAGTTCCTCTTTCGGAATTGTTTCCTATAGTAAATCAAACCTAAAAGTATATTTGATGTGTAAGATTTTTTAGAGGAATAATTATATTTTTGGAAAAATTAGGAGTATAATAGGGGAGTATTTTTGAAAATGACTATTTTTAGGGAGAGATTCACTTGCAGCAAGGTTCGTACAGTATTACAATTTTTTTACTCGTCATAGGGCTCGTTATATTTAGACGCATGCGCTCTATGAATCGACCAATTAATAATAAAGGAAGACGACTACTATTGCCATTATTCTTCTTATTACCAGGTTTTTCTTTATACGCAGCACCGATACAACTTGCTGGTTGGCAAATTGGTATAGCTGCTGGGATCGGACTGTTATTGTCAATTCCACTTATTATTTTAAGTGGGTATGAAGTCAGAGAAGATGGTCAAATTTATGCAAAAAAAAGTATCGCTTTTATTGCTACATTTTTAGTTATCGTTCTTTTACGTGCTTATTTTAGAAGACATTTACAAGGTCTAGATCCAAAGTCAATCGGCATTCTTTTCTACACTCTTGCGGTTTGTTATATAGTACCTTGGCGTATTGGATGCTATATGAAATTTCGTAAAGTATATGTAGAGAAAGCAAAATTTGAGACGTCAATAAGCTAAAAGTCATACATTTGTATGGCTTTTAGTTTTTAAAATTTATCGGGTAAAGGAATGAAAATAAGGTGTGAAAAAACACTCTTTAATTTTCTGAATATTATTACTTTAATTTCTTGAAAAATCATTGTAATCCACTGGGATAAAGGCGTTTATAAAGGTTTTCACATGTAATGAAAAGTGCTCGTTCACTTGAAAGAACAAAAAATGTTTGTTAAGGTAGGGAACCATAAGTGAAAACAAGAAAAATGAAAGTAAGGACTTATTGACAATAAAAAATAAGTAACTTATAATAAATCTTGAGTTCGAGATAAATAATGTTCATAATGAAAATTTATTATGGTTATAAATCGAACAAATATTTTTTGTGAATTATCTTGAATTCGAGATAATTCAATAGGTTAGACGCCGATACGTAATTTTTTGATTAATATCTCGAATTCGAGATAAAATTATAATGACGGATTTTACTTTGTAGCATGGACAAAATGAATAATGAATTTAAATGTAAAAGAATTTTTATAATGAAATAAAAAAGGAGTGGAAGAAATGGAAAAGAAAACAATGGGAATCCATCATATTACAGCGATTGTAGGGCATCCACAAGAAAATGTAGACTTTTATGCTGGTGTATTGGGGTTACGTTTAGTGAAACAAACAGTGAATTTTGATGATCCAGGTACGTACCATCTTTATTTTGGAAATGAAGGAGGAAAGCCTGGAACAATTATTACGTTTTTCCCATGGGCAGGTGCTCGTCAAGGTATTATTGGAGATGGTCAAGTAGGAATTACGTCTTACGTTGTACCAAAAGGTGCAATGGAGTTTTGGGAAAATAGATTAGAAAAATTCGATGTTTCGTATACAAAAATGACTCGTTTTGGAGAGCGGTATTTAGAATTTGATGATCCGCATGGTTTGCATATAGAATTAGTTGAAAGAGAAAAAGGCGAATTAAATAATTGGAGTTTTGGAGAAGTTACACCAGAAGTAGCAATTAAAGGGTTTGGAGGTGCTGTTCTTTTATCTACACAGCCTCAAAAAACAGCTGAATTGTTAGAACATATTATGGGTCTTGAGAAAATTGGAGAAGAGGGTGAATTTGTTCGATTCCGTTCTTCTGCTGACATTGGAAATATTATTGATTTGAAATTATCAACAATCGGTCGTGGCCAAATGGGCGTTGGCACAGTTCATCATATTGCCTGGAGAGCGAGTGACGATGCTGATCAGCTAGACTGGAAAGAGCATGTGTCGCGTTTTGGATATCACGTAACTCCTGTACAAGATCGAAATTATTTTAACGCGATTTATTTTAGAGAACATGGTGAAATCTTATTTGAAATTGCAACAGATCCTCCTGGTTTCGCTCATGATGAATCGTTAGAGACGATGGGTGAGGAATTAAAGTTACCGGAACAATATGAACAACATAGAAAACAGATTGAACAAACGCTTTTACCATTTGAAGTGAGAAATTTAGATTAAAGTGATTGAAGGGGGAACAGGATTATGATGAAACATGTTTTTCAAAAAGGAAAAGATACGTCAAAACCAGTGTTGTTATTACTTCATGGTACAGGTGGTAATGAATTAGATTTACTACCACTTGCAGAAATAGTTGATCCGGAAGCGTCGGTATTAAGCGTTAGGGGAAATGTGTTAGAGAATGGGATGCCGCGTTTCTTCCGCCGATTAGCAGAGGGCATTTTTGATGAAGAGGATTTAATTTTCCGTACGAAGGAATTAAATGAATTTTTAGATGAAGCGGCTAAAGAATATAAATTCGATAGAAATAACATTGTAGCTATCGGTTATTCGAATGGGGCAAATATCGCAGCAAGCTTATTATTCCATTACGAAAATGCATTGAAAGGTGCTGTACTTCATCACCCAATGGTACCAAGAAGAGGAATGCAATTAGCAAATTTAGCAGGTGAATTTGTGTTTATTGCTGCTGGGACAAATGATCCAATTTGTTCATCAGCAGAGTCAGAGGAATTGAAGATACTATTAGAAAATGCAAACGCGAATGTAACAATGCATTGGGAAAATCGAGGGCATCAATTAACGATGGGTGAAGTAGAAAAAGCAAAAGAGTGGTATGACAAAGTATTTTAAAAAAGAAGCATCTGCTAACGATTAGCAGATGCTTCTTTTTTATTTAAGACTGGATTGCAAGATGAGATGAAGAAAGTGGTAGCTCAATATCAACAATTGTACCTTTATTTAATTCGCTTGAAATGTGTAATTTACCATGATGTTCTTCAATTATTTTGTAACACATCATTAATCCTAGTCCTGTGCCTTTTTCTTTTAAACTATAAAAAGGTTCGCCTAGACGGGAGATACGATCTTCTGGAATGCCACAACCTTCATCGATAATTCGTATTAAGATGAAATTATCCTCTAATGGTTTTGTTTGGATGAAAATATTTCCGCCATTTGGCATCGCTTCTATCGCATTTTTTAATATGTTTATAAAAACTTGTTTTAATTGGTTACCGTCACATTGAATATCATATACGTAATCAAAATGATCCATGATGATATGAACGCTATGCATAATTGCAGTCGGTAAAATAAATGTAACTACCTCTTCAATTAAAGTTTGTATGTTACAAGTTTGGATAGATAATACTTGTGGCTTAGACATCGCCATAAATTGACTCGTGATGGATTCCATTTGTGAAATCTCACTTAACATAACATCGATATACCATTTTTGCTCCTCATTTATTTCAGGGAGGAGCAATGTTAGAAAACCCTTTAGGGAAGTGAGTGGATTCCGAATTTCATGGGCAATTCCAGCTGTCAGTTGTCCGACTACTGCGAGCTTCTCAGATTTTCGTAGTAACTTTTCAGTTTCTTTTAGCTCAGTAACATCTCTCCCCATCACGATAAGACCTTTGCGAGAACCATCAGGATGATAAAGCGGAACTTTTGATATACTTAAGATTAAATCGAAATCATCTCTATGTATAATAAATTCCTCGCCATGAAGAATTTGTCTTTGTTGCCATGCTAGTTCATCGACTTCTTCACAATGTAAAAAAGCTTCTCGGTATGCTTCATTATATTGAATGAGTTCGCTATCTTTTTTCCCGTGGTAAGGTACATGATGGAAGTTGAAGCAAGAAAGTGCGTAGTCATTTGCCTCAAGCCAGCGCCCTTCATGATCTTTAAATATAACAAACGCAGGCATGGAGTTTACTAATGTACGTAATCTCTTCTCACTTTCTTTTAGCATATTCTCAATTCTTTCTGATTTTTCAAGTGGCTTCATAATAGCGTATACACCAGTAAGACGATTTTGAACAAAAATAGGAACTAGTTTTGTCACAACATCTAATAAGAATCCATTTTTATGATAAATAGATAAGATATACTCTTGTTGATTATCCGCTTCAGTATTCTTTATATTTTGTAATACTTGCTCAGAAATATGGGCTCCTAAAATAGAGGTAATATTTTTCTGTTCTAATTCTAAAGAAGTGTAACCTAATATTCTTTCGGCAGAAGGATTTATATGTAGAATAACTCCTTCTAAGTTTAATGAAATAATACTATCAGGATTATGTTCGAACAGAGATGCGTACATTTCTGTTAATGAACGATCTTGTATATGGTTTCGCAAACGTCTAGAAATGTTCGGATGACGTTTTTTTTGAGTTGGTGAATATTTTTTACGACTCATAATAGTTCCTCCGTACAAATAGCATCTAAAAAGATTTGTCTATTCATAACTATAATATAGATGTGATGTGTATTTCTATAAAAAATGGAAGTTATAGAATAAATTTTGTTTTTTTATTTTTTTTGCAAAGTGAATGCAGGATGGTAATAAGGGGAGCTTATATTGTTTTATAACCCTTTTGTAAGTTACAGACGGCTGTTTTCCGTATAACATTAGGGTAGAGGAGGGGGAGAGAAAATGAAAAATTATATTCAAGGGATTGATCACGTGCAAGTAGCTGCACCTGTAGAGTGTGAAGAAGAGGCGCGTGATTTTTATGGGAATAAAATTGGTATGGTAGAAATTCCAAAGCCAGAAGAGTTGAAAAAACGAGGTGGATGTTGGTTTAAATGTGGAAATCAAGAAATCCATATTGGTGTCGAGCGGAACTTTACACCAGCTAAAAAGGCTCATCCAGCTTTTTATGTGAATGAAATTAATGAATTTAAGCAAACACTTATAGAGAAAGGTGTAAAAGTGATTGATGATTATGCACGGCCAGATGTAATTCGATTTTACGTATCAGACCCGTTTGGAAACAGAATTGAATTTATGCAAAATAAAGACTAGGTGTATTCCCACCTAGTCTTTAACTTCTTCTGAAAAGTCCTAACACTTCTACAGTTTCTGTAATATTAACGAATGCATTCGGGTCAATTTCAGAAATTGTAAGTTTCATACTTGCTAATTCTTCACGAGAAACGACCGTCATAAGTACACGCTTTTTCTCGCTTGAATAAGCGCCTTCGCCATCAAGTAACGTTATTCCACGTACAACAGTTGAAAGAAGCTGTTTTTTCATTTTTTCTGCTTCATTTGTTACAATCATAAGTGTAACTTTACGATGTTTTGTATGAACAGCATCAATTACTTTACCAGTTACATAAATTGAAAGTAAGCTTGTAAGTGCAACATCCCAGGTGAAGAAGAATCCTGCGATTATTACAACGACTGCATTTAAAATAATAAGGAATCCGCCAAGTTTAATGTCTCGCTTGCGGGATAAAAGCATACCGATAATATCAAATCCACCAGTGGATCCATTACAGTTAAAAACAAGACCAATACCAGCTCCGGCGATGACACCTCCGAAGATAGAAGATAACAATGGATCTGTTGCTACGACTTTTACTGGAACGTAGTATAATGCAACAGATAATACAACTACAGAGACAACTGTGTTAAAAATTACTTTTTTTCCAAGACCTATGTACCCTAAAATAAGGATAGGTAAGTTTAATACAAAGTTAATAATGCCTGTGTTTACAGGGGTTACAATCCCTAAAATAATAGCAATTCCGCCAATTCCACTACTTAAAATTTTGTGGGGGATAAGGAAAAGATTAAAGGCAACCGCAATAATAATAGAACCGATAATAACACCAAGGAATCTGACCATTTCTTTCCCGTCCTTCACTGAAAAATTCATATTATTTCAAGATTATATATGATATTAAAAGTTTTGGGTAAAAACAGTTTATTTTGGTAAATTAGATTAATCGAAAGAATTTGAGTATTTTATCATTTGAAAGGGGATACAGTTGTGAAGATAAAAACATATCAACAGAAAAGCCCGTTGAAGCAAGAATGTGAGGATTCTTATTTTTGTAATAAAGATAAAAAGATTTATGGTGTATGTGACGGTGCAACACCACTTGTCCCGTTTCGTGATGAAAATGGACATAATGGAGCATACATCGCTTCGCATTTATTTGCAAATTATTTTACTGCATTACGAGAGAATCATAGTTTACAATTTGCAGTTACCAAAGCAAATGAAGCATTACAAAGCAAAATGTTAGAATATGAAGTAGACACGAGAAAAAAAGAGCATTTGTGGTGCACATGTATCGCGGCAGTTCAAATAGTTGGTGAGAAAATTGAATATGCGCAGCTTGGGGACTGTATGATTGTCGCAACTTTTCAAAATGGAACGATGCAAGTATTAACGAAAGACACAGTTGAAGGAATTAGTAAACGAGCAAAAAGGAAGAGGGAAGAAGATCGTAAAAAAGGGTTATCTGTACCAGAAGAATATGTTTTTCAAGATGTGCGAGAACAGTTAAAATACAATCGTTATCTTGCAAATATGCCAAATGGTTATTCAGTTGCAAATGGAATGAAAGAAGCGATACATTATTTACAACATGGTGAATTACATATAGATGAAGTGAGTGGAATTTTTATTTGTTCAGACGGGTTATTCCACCCAGATTGGTCATTAGAACAAACTGTTGCATATATAAGAAAGAATAGTATAAACGAATATGTAGCAATCATTGAAAAGCTGGAAGGGGAAAAGAGAATAAAACCAGATGATAAAACGATTATTATGATTGATTTTTAAGAGGAGGCAGTTCAAATGGAAATTAAATATGTCAATCTAACATTTCAAGATGAATTAGTTCCTTTAGAAAAAGTAAATCAACTGATTATCCACCATACAGCTGAAGATGGATGGGACGTGTATAAAACACATGAATTTCATCAAACTGTAAGAGGGTGGAGCGGGATTGGTTACAACTATTTTATCGAAAAGGACGGAACTGTAGTGGAAGGGCGAGGTTTACATATTGGAGCGCACGCGAAAGACCATAACCGTCATACAATTGGAATATGTATGACGGGAAATTTCGATAAATACGATCCAACTCCTGCACAAGTGAATGCATTATATTCTTTATGCAAAATGTTTATGAAGCAATTTGCTATAAAGAAAGAAAATATACTAGGTCATAGAGAGTTAGAAGGAGTTACAAAAAGCTGTCCTGGTAATCGTTTTTCTATGGTAGAGTTAAGGAAGATATTATCTTAAATATAGAGGAGTAACAACGATGATGAATATAAAAATACCAAATGATAAAAAAGAAGAGCTTGTAGCGCAAATTCAGCAATTTTTCGTTGAAGAAGATTTAGATGAAATTGGACGTTTCCAAGCAGAGCGTTTAATAGAAGAAATGGTTAAATTAGTTGGACCATTTGCATACAATCAAGCAATTGGAGATGCAAGAAAGCTTGTAAGTGAGAAATTAACGAATATCGAAGAAGATTTATACGTGTTAGAGAAGAATGAAGGAAAATAAAAAAAGAGCCCATCGGCTCTTTTTTTATTTGATTGATAGCAAAAAAACATAGGGAAAACACGGAAAAGACATTGAAAATACACCTTTTATTTTTAGAATATTCTTAGTTTTAAAATACTTCAGAAAGGAAGATTGTAATGAGATTAACGCCAAGAGAAATTGATAAACTGCTAGTAGTTGTTGCGGCTGATTTAGCTTATCGACGAAAGGAGAGGGGGCTTAAGTTAAACTATCCAGAAAGTATCGCTATTATTACGTATGAAATTTTGGAAGGAGCAAGAGATGGTAAAAATGTAGCGGAATTAATGGAACTTGGAAAAAACATTTTAAGTGCTGAAGATGTTATGGATGGTATTGCAGACATGATAGCAGATATTCAAGTTGAGGCAACTTTTCCTGATGGAACAAAATTAGTAACTATTCATCAGCCAATTCATTAAAGGAAGTGAATGTTATGATTCCAGGGCAATATATCCTTGCGAAAGAAGACATAGTATGTAATGGAAATAAAAAAGCAATGAAAGTCAAAGTGATAAATCAGGGAGATAGACCCATTCAAATTGGATCTCATTACCACTTTTATGAAGTGAATGAGGCGTTAAAATTCAATCGCAGTGTAGCAATTGGACAACATTTAAATATTCCAGCAGGTACAGCGGTAAGATTTGAGCCTGGAGATGAAAAAACGATTGAACTAGTTCCATATTCAGGGGAACAAGAAGTATATGGATTTAAAAATAAAGTGGATGGCGATATTCAATCTTACACAAAAAGAGGGAGATAGCATGAGTTTTAAGATGTCACGTAAACAATATGCTGATTTATATGGTCCAACTACAGGAGATTCTATTCGTTTAGCGGATACACAATTATTCGCACATGTTGATCGAAATGCCACTGTATATGGTGATGAAGCTGTCTTTGGTGGAGGAAAATCAATTAGGGATGGTATGGGACAAAATTCACAACTTACAAGAGAACAGGGGGTTGTGGATGTTGTTATTACGAATGCAATTATTATTGATTATACGGGAGTATATAAAGCGGATATTGGTATAAAAGATGGGAAGATTTCAGCAATTGGTAAGAGTGGTAATCCTTCAGTTATGGATAATATTGATATCATCATTGGAACATCAACGGAAGTAATTTCTGGTGAGCGGAAAATCGTTACAGCTGGAGGTATTGATACACATGTGCATTTCATATCCCCACAACAAATTGATACGGCATTGGCTTCAGGTATAACAACTTTAATTGGTGGGGGAACAGGACCGGCAGAAGGGACTAAGGCAACTACAATAACACCTGGATCTTGGAATTTAAGAAAAATGCTAGAAGCAGCAGAAGCTTTTCCTATAAATCTTGGATTTTTAGGGAAAGGAAATAGTTCAAGTTTACCTGCCCTGGAAGAACAAATATTTGCAGGGGCTATCGGATTGAAAATCCATGAAGATTGGGGAGCAACTTCGTCAGCAATTAATCACTCGTTACAGATTGCTGATAAATATGATATTCAAGTCGCTATTCATACGGATACGTTAAACGAATGTGGTTTTGTGGAAGAAACGATAAAAGCTATTGATAATCGTGTTATTCATACGTACCACACTGAAGGAGCTGGAGGTGGGCATGCGCCAGATATTATAAAGATTGCTGCGCTGAATAATATTTTACCATCATCAACGAACCCGACCTTGCCATATACAGTGAATACGCTGGATGAACATTTAGATATGCTCATGGTATGTCATCATTTAAAAGCGAATATTCCAGAAGATGTAATGTTTGCAGATTCAAGGATTCGAAAAGAAACAATCGCGGCAGAGGATATTTTGCAAGATTTAGGGGTTTTCAGCATGATTAGCTCTGACTCACAGGCGATGGGAAGGGTTGGAGAGGTTATTATTCGCAATTGGCAAACCGCCGATAAAATGAAAAAGCAGATTGGTAGTTTAGAGGGAGATAAAGAATATAACGATAATAATAGAATTCAACGTTATATAGCTAAGTATACAATTAATCCAGCTATTACACATGGGATTTCAGAATACGTGGGCTCTATTGAAATAGGAAAGTATGCAGACCTTGTAATATGGGATCCACAATTTTTCGGTGTTAAGCCAGATATGGTTTTGAAAAACGGAATGGTAGTGATGGCATTAATGGGAGACGAGAATGCTTCAATTCCTACCCCACAACCATATTATGAAAAAAAGATGTTTGGTGCATATGGAAAAGCAGTACAGTCAAGTTCGATTACATTTGTATCGAAAGTAGCTTATGAGAATAATATTAAAGAAAAATTAGGTTTAAATAAAGTTGTATTACCTGTTAAAAATACGAGAGAGATTTCGAAGCAAGATATGAAGTTAAATAATGCAACACCAGAAATTGAAGTAGATCCGCAGACATATGAAGTTAAAGTTGATGGACAAGTAATCACGTGTGAAGCAGTAGATGTACTACCTATGGCTCAAAGATATTTTTTATTTTGATATAACGGGGGAGATAAAATGATTATTGAAAAAATTAATAACAACGTATGCAATATGAATGATTTCTCAAACACAAAAAAGCATCTTGATAAGATATTAATTTCTAGTGAGCTTTTACTGAAGAGAGTTCAGAAATTATATTCAGAATCTGGTTTTGAAATTGGGGTGTCTTTAGATAGTGGAGAAACATTAAAGAACGGTGATATTTTATATGAAGATGAAAATCGAATTGTGTATATTGAAGTATTACCAGAAGAGGTAATTGTAATTACTCCAAAATCAATAAAAGAAATGGGGATTATTGCTCATAACTTAGGGAATAGACATTTACCAGCACAATTCGATGAAGGGTGCATGATTTTGGCGAACGACTACTTAGTAGAAGATTTACTTAAAAAGGAAGGTGTTCCTTATCAAAAAGAAAATAGAGTATTACCAAAACCGTTCAAGCATGCTTCGCACAAACATATTTAACCTACTTAACCTAATCCAAATTAGTGATTCGAACTTCCCAACAGGAAGTTTTAGTCACTCTTTTGGATTAGAAACATTTATTCAAGAGGGACAAGTTACAAATAAAGACGGGTTTTTCAAATGGGTTAATCGATATGTAAAAGTCCAATTAACATACACGGACGGCTTAATTTGCAAATATACTTACGAAGCCATTAAGAATAATGAGGGAGAACAAATTACATTTTTAGATGATTTAATAACAGCACAAACATTGCCTTTTGAATGTAGAAAAGCAAATAGAATGATTAGTAAAAGTACTTCTAAATTATTGTGTGAATTGTTCTCGTTTGTAAATTTAAATATATATAAAGAAAATATTATGGGTAATAAATTACAAGGTCATCCGAGTATTGTATACGGAATATTAGGGGCGGAATTGAAAATGACAATAGAAGAAACGCTCTTAGTTTTCTTATACTCAAGTGTTGGAAGTATAATTCAAAACGGTGTGAGAGCCATTCCTCTTGGACAAACAGATGGTCAAAAACTATTACAAGAATGCCATGAATTAATCTGCGAATCTATTGATAGAATTCAAATACTTTCATTAGAAGATTTTGGATTGAATGATCCTGAATTCGAAATAAATCAAATGCAACATGAAGATGTAAATGTAAGGGTCTTCATGTCATAGGGAGGAAGAATAAAATGATAAAGCCTATTAAAATTGGTATCGGTGGTCCGGTAGGTGCTGGGAAAACCATGTTAGTTGAAAAGTTAACAAAACATCTAAATACAGATTATGAAATTGCAGCAATTACAAACGATATTTATACGAAAGAAGATGCAAAGATTTTATTGAAAACAGGTGTTTTATCAGAAGATAGAATTATTGGTGTAGAGACAGGGGGGTGCCCGCATACAGCAATTCGAGAGGACGCTTCTATGAATTTTGAAGCAATTGAAGAACTCATGATTAGACATAATAATTTAGATATTATTTTTATTGAAAGCGGGGGTGATAATTTAGCTGCCACATTTAGTCCGGAGCTAGTGGATTTTTCAATTTATATTATTGATGTGGCACAGGGAGAAAAGATTCCGCGTAAAGGTGGACAAGGAATGATCAAATCTGATGTATTTGTAATTAATAAAACGGATTTGGCACCTTATGTAGGAGCTAATCTTGGAGTTATGGAGCAGGATACGAAAAATTACCGACATAATAAACCATACTTTTTTACAAATTTGAAGGATGAGGAAGGTTTACAAGAATTAATAAATTGGATGAGACAGAACATTATGTTAGAAGGACTGAAAAAATGAAATCCCCTACAGGTGTCTTAAACATTGATATGATGGAAAAGAGACATAAAACCGTACCTATTAAGGTTTATCATAAAGATGCCTTAAAAGTAACGCAGCCAATATATTTGGATGAGTATGGTAGAGCATATTACTATATTATGAATTCTGGTGGAGGCTATTTAAAAGGAGATTTCTATTCTATAAATATAAATGTTGGTAAAGATGCGAAAACATATATAACAAGCCAATCAGCAACGAAAGTTTACAAGACTCCAAATAGTTATGCTTTGCAAGAATTGAATTTTTATATTGGTGAGAATGCTGTTATGGAGTATTTACCAGACCCGTTAATTATGTACAAGGATGCAGCATATAAGCAAAAAACAAATATATATATGCAAAATAATTCTACATTGATTTTATGCGATTCAGTTACGCCTGGTTGGTCGCCAAATATGGAGAAGTTCACATACCAATATTTTGATTCGTTAACAAAAATATATATGGAAAATAAACTTGTAGTATACGATCATTTATTGCTAAACCCTTTCAAAGAGTCGTTAGATCAAATGGGAATATTAAATCAATATTCCCATTATGGTACTTTCATAGTTATTAATGAGAACATTACAAATGATTTAATTGCAACATTGAAAACATCACTTTCTAACACTAACAATATGAAAATTGGAATATCTTCTACACCATGTAAAGGCTTTGTCATTCGCATACTTAGTCATAATACTGAGGATATGGAGTCTATATTTTTTCAGTGTCATCGTTTTGTTAGAGAGAATTGTCTACATGAAGAATTAACATCCTATCGAAAATATTAAGTAGGAGAAGGGGATACTATGACTAATGTGGGATTATTGTTTGTCGGTGCAGTTCTATTTATGAATTCACTAGCAGCTTTTAAACTTATTGATAGCAAAAGTGTAGGATACTTTAATTTATTTGTAGGGGCATTACAAACTTTGACACCATTATATTTATTATTTACAGGAAGTCAATCCGATGAGTGGACTATCCTATCTAATGGAACTATTTTTTTATTTGGTTTTACATATTTATATGTTGGTCTTACGAATATATTAAAACTTGATTCTTCAGGTGTAGGTTACTATTCTCTTTGGGTTGCTATCATTGCAACGGTTATGGGAATTGTGAATCAATTACATGAGAGTGGTAGTTTGCAAAGTACAATAATTTGGTTCTTTTGGGCATTCCTTTGGTTTTTATTTTTCCTACAAGATGGATTGAAAAAGAAGATTCATATTTATGTAGGTATTGTTTGCTTCATTGAATCTTGGATTACTGCAACAGTACCAGCTCTGTTAACACTTACAAATCATACCGACGTGTTAAATAATTTTGTAATTATTTTAGCGACTATTATAACGATTTTAGTTTTTATTATGGCACTTTTCTTTTTCAAGAGTATTCAATTTAAAGTAGAAAGGGTTAGTAACTATGTGGAAAAGTGAACTGAAAAAGGCAACCAACTTTTTTGTTATTATTATATTTCTTCATGTGCTTGGAATTTTATTATTATTACCGGCGCTATATAAAGGTAATAGCATAATCGGAATGGCTATTATTGCATATTCTTTAGGGTTGCGTCATGCGTTTGATAGTGATCATATTGTCGCAATTGATAATACTGTTCGGAAATTAATTGAAAAAGGTAAAAACTCACAGGGGGTGGGATTTTACTTCTCATTAGGACACTCTACGGTAGTATTTGCGATGATTGTATTAATTGTTTTAATTGGAAAAACGGCAAAACATGGAATGGAGAGCTTTTCAACTATAGGCGGTATTATCGGTACAATCGTTTCTAGTACATTCCTTATCATTATTGGTCTTACCAATCTGTTGTACCTTATTAAAGTGTTGAGAAGCCACGAGGACAAGCAGCCAGAAAATTTAGGGTTTATATATCGTTTCACACAGCGCTTATTTACGTTTATTGATAGTCAGAAGCAATTGTATATAATCGGTTTTTTATTTGGACTTGGTTTTGATACAGCGAGTGAAATTGGATTAATTGCTCTTTCTACAGTAACTGCAACAAGTCAATCTATTCCACTTGTAAGTATATTTGCTTTCCCCGTTTTGTTTGCTGCCGGAATGTCATTAATGGATACATTAGATAGTACATTCATGAATACGAATTATAAGTGGGCAATGGAAAATAGTCGAATAAGAAATTCATATAATGTATTAATTACCTCAATATCTGTTATTACGGCTTTTTTAATAGGGGGATATCAACTATTATCTTTGCTTATTGAAAGCTATAATTTACAGGGCCCGTTTTGGAATCTCATACAAGTAGTTAATTTTGATTATCTGGGTATATGTCTTGTTGCATTCTTTATTATTTCTCTTATTGTTTTTGTTGTATGGAATAGAAATGCCTTTAAAGAACCGCTTACAAAGAGCATAGAGAAATAAAAATATATCATATGTCATTTGGTTCATTATGTATATAAAGTAAAATAAAAAACACGTTGGATGAAAATTCATCCAACGTGTTTTTTATTATTTATGTTCCTTATATTCATGTACTTTTTCTTTCACATTACCAACTGTATCTTTAGCAGTGCCTTTCACCTTATCCCATTTTCCTTCAGCTTGTAATTTCTTATTGTCAGTTACTTTCCCAACAGCTTCTTTTACTTCGCCTTTTACCTTATCAATGGCACCTTCTACTTTTTCTTTTAAACCGTGTTCATGCTTAGTCATACATTTCTCCTCCTTGTAGTTTGATTAGAATTCTCTTTTCATAGTGCAAGTTGAATGATGTACCTAGTAATAGCGTAACAAATCTAGTTGGAATATTCAAATGATTAACGGGATAGAAAAGGAATTGTCATAAAATGTTTAAAAATGTAACGGAAGGAGAAATAAAGTAAATTATAATATGTCTCTTGCGGTCCATATTGATTTTGTATAAGCAATTTTCATGTGGGCACGTTCCATGTTATTTTGACTGCCGCTACCGAACCTTGCTTGTCCAACTATTAAAGTACAATTGGATTCAATAGCTGTCTTAATTCGTTTTTGAATTAATGCAGTATGACAGCCTTTACGCTGAAATTCTGGCAAAGTAGCAGAAGCAGCTAATGATGCGACACCCTTATTTATATACAGGACACCAATACCAGCAGGGATATTTTGAACTTCAGCTATGAAAAAATGCCATCCTGGTTCATTGTAAAGAATTTCATTATTTTGGCGCACGCTATCTTTTGTAAAGGATGGCATATTAAATCCACATACATAAATGTCTGCAAAAATATCAAACTCATTTTCTTTTAGTTTTCGTATTGTAATATTAGAAGGAAGAAGTGATGAACCCTCTCTCGGTATACTATACAAAGCGGTATGGAAGCTAGATTGATAAAACCCTTTTTGAGATAAGTATTGAAATAATTCAGTTGTACCTTGTGCTGGGGTAATTTCAAAACGACAAGGGATTTGTAGTGATTCATAATAAGAAATGATTGCATCAATCGCATCTGCATTTGTAATACCTTTTACCGTATTAAAAGCAGGACCAGCAATTATTTTTGATGAAAAGGCAGTGGCGCTACCGAATTTTTTCATTTGCACTTGCATGGGGTTTCCGCTTATTGTTTGTAGTCTCTCTAATCTAGAAGAGAGCATATCAATTTCTGCATTTTCAATTTCTGTTGCTATATCGAGTGTTATAACAGTAGTCATAAAATTCCTCCGTTAATAAATATATTTCATAGTACATATACGATTTTTGTTTTGAGATTCCTGTTGAAATGTGAGAGAATAAGAGGTTTTTTGGAAGGGAAATGGAAGTGAGCTGTCGAAGGGAGTGGAAACAGATTAAAGGTGGTGCTCTCATGAAACAAAAAACCGTGCAGACATGCTCTAATTGTGGTTCTCAAAACATAGGAGAAGGTGAGTTTGTCGGATATGCACAAATACGGAAAAAGGAAACGATGTTCACATCTTCACCGGTGGATGCTTATATTTGTACAGATTGCGGGAATATCCTTTTATTAAAAGTACGACATTATGAAAAGTTTAAGCAGAAGCCGTTATAATTATTGAGAAATGGTCATATCCAACGTTGTATACGAAACGACTTATGTTAAGGAAAATGAATATGAGTGATAGTTTACATATATATGAGTATGCTACAGATAAAGAGATGACAACTTTTACTGTATGGGATGCTCATCGATCGTTATGTGACACATATAACTATGTAGAAGAAATTGTGGGGCAATATAATGAAGGGCAAGTAGCACCTCTTGGAATTGTATTAAAAGAGGAGAAGAAACTTATAGGCACGTGTGGATTTATAAAATATGATTTGGTCACACATACAGCAGAAATTGCATACGCCTTATCTCGAAAATATTGGGGAAGAGGATTAGCTACGGAGGCTGCATTAGCTTTTTTCTACTATGGTTTTCATGAGTTGCATCTTAATAGTATTGAAGCGGGATGTGATTCAGAAAATGAAGCATCTGAAAAATTAATGAAACGTTTGAATATGGAGTACGAGTGCACGATTCAAAAGGATATGTTCATTAAAGGTAAGTATCGTGACACGAAAAGATATTGTATATCTCGAGAAAGATATATGGATAAATGAAATATTTCATATAAAAAACTCCTTTAAATGAATAAAGGAGTTTTTTTATTTTTTATAACAATAATTACCTTTAATTGTTATAATTGGTTGTTAAGGGGTCTTGGTTTATTAACGCCATAATCATAGAAGGAAAATAGCTAAATCGTCTATAAAACCACTAAATAACACAATCGCAACCGTAAGTTGACAAAGTGCAACCCCGGGAAGATAGAGATAAGGGCAATGTCTACATACAATTTAGGTAAGAAAACAAAGGGGGGCACACATATGGGATTTGGTGAAAAGCTTTTTAAATTAAGAAAGGAAAAGGGCCTTTCTCAAGAAGCATTAGCTGAAAAATTAAACACAACAAGGCAAGCGGTTAGTAAATGGGAAAACGGTCAAGGTTTTCCTGAAACTGAAAAGTTAATAATGATTGGAAATGTTTTTGAAGTATCACTCGACTATTTATTAAAAGAAACTGCAGAGCAAAGTAATGAAAATGTGGATGGCTATTACGTAAGTCAGGAAATGGCAGAAGGGTATATAGTGTACGGACAAAAGATTTCAAAATATATAGCGTTAGGGTTTAGTTTGCTTATTTTGTCTACAATACCGTATCTATTATTTAAAGAAAATGCAACAATGTCGACATTTCTTGTCATTATCATTGCTGTTCTTGGAATTGGAGCAATGATGGCACCTGTAACGATAGAAGAGAGTCGATACAATGTATTGAAAAAGGAAGAACTACTATTTGATCAAAACTTTCTAAAAGAATTGACAAAAAGATATGTGATTATTAAGAAGAAGTATGCTGCGGTAATGATCGTTGGATTTTGTTTTATAGCAGCAGGCGCGATCCCGTTTTTGTTTGAGAAAAAGCATATCACTTCAGGGGAATTAGTTCAGTATTATCCGTACTGTGTTGTACTTATTGCTATCGGAGTTTATCTTTTTGTTCGTGTGGTAGGAGTATGGGAGATATATCGAATTTTAGTAGAAAATAAGGAATACAGTAATCGTTTTATTTTTAAACTGAAAAAGAAAGTAAGAAAAAAGGTAGATAGTTTATAAAAGATAAAAAACATGTTTCGAATCAATGTATTCAAAACATGTTTTTTATCGTTCTGAATTATTTTCAAAGAAATAATTCAGAAAAAACAGAAAAATGTCGTAACCATTTGCGGAATTCTGTTATAATAAACGAAAAATGAAAACGCTTTAAAGGGGGATATAACCAATATGATGATGAATGTACCGCTAACAATTAGTTCTATGATGGAAAGAGCAGAGAAACTGTTTTCGAAGAAAGAAATTGTTTCACGGACACATGATACAGTTACAACGTTAACATATAAGCAGTTAGGGGAAAGGACGAGAAGACTTTCCAGTGCGTTGAAAAAGCTTGGAATTAAAGAAGGTGAACGTGTAGGAACGTTAGCGTGGAACCATCATCGACATGTAGAAGCGTATTTTGCTATTCCAGGTATTGCTTCTGTTTTGCACACGATTAATATTCGTTTATCTCCTCAACATATTTCATACATTATTCAGCACGCAGAAGACCGAATTCTACTTATAGATGAAGATCTCGTACCGCTCGTTGAAAATATTCAATCACAATTATCAACTGTACAAGCTTACATTATTATGACTGATAAAGATGAACTTCCAAATACTATGCTGGAGCCTGTATATCATTATGAAAAGCTATTAGAAGAAGGCGATCCCAATTTCCAATTTGTAAAAGATATTGATGAAAATACACCTGCTGGTATGTGTTATACGTCAGCGACTACAGGAAACCCAAAAGGTGTTGTATATACGCATCGTAGTACTGTATTGCATTGTATGGCACTCGGTTTAGCTGATACAGCTGCTTTATCGGAAAGTGACGCAGCAATGGCAATCGTCCCGATGTTTCATGTGAACGCTTGGGGACTTCCTTTTGCGGCTACTTGGTTTGGATCAAAACAAGTTCTTCCTGGACCGATGTTTACCCCGAAAATTTTATTAGAGATGATTCAATCAGAAAAAGTGACGTTAGCTGCGGGTGTGCCGACAATTTGGCTCGGCGTATTACAAGAGTTAGAAAATAATAGTTACGATTTATCTAGTATGACGAGAATACTATGCGGAGGTGCAGCGGCGCCGAAAAGTGTTATTAAAGCATTTGAACAGAAACATAATGTTCCGTTCATACATGCATATGGTATGACTGAAACGAGTCCACTCGTAACACTTGCACGTTTAAAAAGTTATGAAACGGAATTATCGTATGAAAAGCAACTAGAAATTCGCTCCAAACAAGGATATCTTGTACCTGGTGTCGAGATGAAAGTAGTCGGTACAAATGGTGAAGTGAAGTGGGATGGTACTGAGATGGGAGAGTTATGTTTACGAGCACCTTGGATCGCTGAAAGCTATTATAACGATGATCGTACTGTTGAAGGTTTTCGCGATGGATGGTTATATACTGGTGATGTTGTCACAGTGGATGAGGAAGGTTGCGTGAAGATTGTTGACCGTACGAAGGATGTTATTAAAAGCGGGGGAGAATGGATTTCTTCGGTCGATCTTGAAAATGCTTTAATGGCACATGATGCTATATTTGAAGCGGCTGTCGTTGCAGTTCCTCACCCTCAGTGGCAAGAGCGACCAATTGCCTGCGTCGTTCAAAAGAAAAATAGTACGGTTACAAAAGAAGAAATATATGAGTTTTTAAAACCACAGTTTGCGAAGTGGTGGTTGCCAGACGATATTGTCTTTATGGAAGAAATACCGAAAACATCTGTTGGGAAGTTTTTAAAACAGGCGCTTCGGAAAGAACTGGAGCATTTGCATAGAGAGAAATAAGTGAATTCTTATTTGTAAACTTAAATGTAATAAAAGTTGACAAAAGAAGGGTGGAAAGATAATATAATTTTCGTGATATGTTATCTAAAACCACTTTTAAGTTTACAAACGGGAGAAGAAAATATGCATACAAAAAAATTAGTTTTCGTCGCTTTATTTAGTTCTATTATGGGAGTGTTAGGGTTAATACCTCCGATTGCTCTTTCTATTACACCAGTTCCGATTACATTGCAATCACTCGGTGTTATGCTTGCGGGTGGGTTGTTAGGGTCACGCCTTGGTGCATTAAGTCAGCTTATTTTCTTACTTATTGTAGGAGTTGGAGCACCATTACTTGCTGGTGGACGCGGTGGCCTTGGTGTATTTGTTGGGCCAAGTGCAGGATATTTACTTGGTTACATCATTGGAGCGTTTGTTATTGGTTATTTAATTGAGCGTTTACGTGAAGTTTCTATTATAAAAGTATTATGTATTAATATAATTGGTGGTATTTTCGTAGTTTATGTATTTGGTATTACTGTACAAGCGTTTTTAATGGATGTTTCTGTATGGGAGACAATGAAAGTGAGTGCTGTGTTTTTACCAGGGGATTGTATAAAAGCAATTATTGCGGCGATTCTCGTAACAAAATTACATCGTTCATTGAAACATATTATTACGCCCGCTTTAAAGAATGGAAAATATACAAATGCGGGATGATAAAGGGAAGAAACACGTTAATTCCGTGTTTCTTTTTATTATTTTTGTAAAGAAAGGACGTCTCATATGGGTATTACAAAAGAATACAAAAAGCATGCCTCTTTACAACCAAATAAAATAGCGATAAAGGAAAATGATAGAGTTTTAACATATAAAGAGTGGTTCGAATCAGTTTGTAAAGTAGCAAACTGGTTGCATGCAACAGAATCAAAAAATAAAACAATAGCAATCCTATTAGAAAATCATATAGAGTTTTTACAACTATTTGCTGGTGCCGCTATGGGTGGGTGGGTTTGTGTTCCGTTAGATATAAATTGGAAACAAGATGAGTTCAGAGAAAGAATTGAAATCAGTAATCCGGATATGATTGTGACAGAACGATATAAGGTAAATGATTTACCGCATGAAGAAGGAAGAGTAATTGAAATTGATGAGTGGAAAAGAATGATGGAGAAATATCTTCCTACACATTCCACTGTAGAAAGTTTACGAAATGCTCCCTTTTATATGGGATTTACATCAGGATCAACTGGAAAAGCAAAAGCATTTTTACGTGCACAGCAATCGTGGATTCATAGTTTTGATTGTAATGTACATGACTTTCATATGAAAATGGAGGATTCAATTTTAATAGCTGGGACGCTCGTTCATTCTCTTTTCTTATACGGGGCAATAAGTGCATTATATGTAGGACAAACGGTGCACATTATGAGAAAGTTCATTCCGAATCAAGTATTAGATAAGTTAGAAACTGAAAATATATCGGTTATGTATACAGTTCCGACAATGCTTGAATCTTTATATAAAGAAAATAGATTAATAGAAAATAAAATGAAAATTATTTCATCAGGAGCGAAATGGGAAGCTGAAGCGAAAGAAAAAATAAAGAATATATTTCCTTATGCGAAAAGATATGAATTTTATGGTGCATCAGAGTTAAGTTTTGTAACAGCACTAGTCGATGCAGAAAGCGAAAGAAGGCCAAATTCAGTAGGAAAACCTTGTCACAATGTGCAAGTTCGAATATGTAATGAAGCAGGCGAAGAAGTACAAAAAGGCGAGATAGGAACTGTTTATGTGAAAAGTGATCAGTTTTTTATGGGATACATAATAGATGGGGGTTTAACACGGGAGTTGAATGCAGATGGCTGGATGACAGTGCGAGATGTAGGCTATGAAGATGAAGAAGGCTTTATATATATTGTTGGTAGAGAGAAGAATATGATTTTATTTGGAGGAATCAATATTTATCCAGAAGAAATAGAAAGTGTATTACATGAACACCCAGCTGTTGATGAAATAGTTGTAATTGGTGTGAAAGATAGTTACTGGGGTGAAAAGCCCGTCGCGATCGTAAAAGGAAGTGCTACGAAACAACAATTAAAGAGTTTTTGCTTACAACGATTATCTTCGTTTAAAATACCGAAAGAATGGCATTTTGTAGATGGAATACCTTATACAAATAGTGGGAAAATCGCTCGTATGGAAGCAAAAAGTATGATTGAAAACCGGGAGAAAACATATGAATAAGGCAGTTATTGTAGAGGCGAAAAGAACACCTATCGGTAAGAAGGATGGGATATTAAAAGAGTATGAAGTTCAGCAATTAGCAACGCCGCTTCTTACGTTTTTAAGTAAAGGAATTAAGAGAGAGATAGACGATGTTATATTAGGAAATGTTGTTGGGCCAGGAGGGAATGTTGCAAGATTATCTGCTTTAGAGGCAGGACTTGGCTATCATATTCCTGGTGTAACGATTGATCGGCAATGTGGTGCTGGTTTAGAAGCAATTCGAACTGCGTGTCATCTCATTCAAGGCGGGGCAGGTAATTGCTATATCGCCGGAGGAGTAGAGAGTACAAGTACGTCACCTTTTCAAAAAAGAGCAAGATTTTCACCTGAAACAATTGGTGATCCTGACATGGGAGTAGCTGCTGAATATGTTGCGGAGCGTTATAACATAACGAGAGAAATGCAAGACGAGTACGCTTGTCTTAGTTATAAGCGGACACTGCAAGCGTTAGAAAAAGGATATATACATGATGAAATATTTTCTTTTAATGGATTATTAGATGAATCTATAAAGCCAGAAATGAATTATGAACGAATCATTAAAAGAACAAAGTCCGCATTTTTACAAAATGGAACAGTGACGGCAGGTAATTCATGTGGTGTAAATGATGGGGCATGTGCTGTTCTTGTAATGGAAGAGGGACAAGCCCTAAAGTTCGGTTATAAACCTGTCCTTCGTTTCGTTCGTAGTACTGTAGTGGGAGTGGATCCCAATCTTCCAGGGACTGGTCCGATATTTGCGGTGAACAGATTATTAAACGAAATGAATGTAAAAGTAGAGGACATCGATTATTTTGAAATAAATGAAGCATTCGCCTCAAAAGTTGTTGCTTGCGCAAAAGAGTTACAAATTCCGTATGAAAAATTAAATGTAAATGGTGGGGCAATTGCGCTCGGTCATCCGTACGGTGCATCTGGGGCTATGCTTGTAACACGTTTGTTTTATCAGGCTCAAAGAGAGTCTATGAAATATGGAATTGCTACATTAGGAATTGGAGGCGGGATAGGGATTGCGCTATTATTTGAGAAAGTAGAAGACTAGTGAGGTAACTAGTTTTCTACTTTTTGAGGAACATAAACATTGCTGCCAGGCTTCGCTTTCATTTCGTTCCAAGCAGCAATCGCATCAGCTTTTGCTTTTCCTTTATTATTTGGATCTTCGAAAAAGTCCCGAGTAAAGCGATTGTATTCAAATTGCGCGCTGATCGTTGTTTTATAAGTAGGATCTTTTTTTCGTTCGTTTTCTTCATACCAAAATGTTATCGCGTCTTCATATGTTTTTCCAACATTCTCTTTAAAAAACTTTTGAAGAGCTACTGTAAAGCGGAAGTTTGTTCCGATTTTTTCTTTGAAAAAAGCACGAACATCTTCGCTACAGCGGTGATTTTTAGTAATAATCGTTTGAAGAGAAAGGTCTTTATAAGAGAGGGGAGCTTTGCTCACTTTTTGCACAGAGCTGTTTTTTAAGACTTTCCCCGTAGTTAAATAATGTGAGATACGCTCGGTTATTTCGGTCTTAGAGCCACTAGCTGGCAAACCATGCTCGCGACAAAATGTTTGCAGTTCTGCTTTTAACCAATAATAGTTTTGAAAATCTTCAAGTGATATAGATTTTGTTAAAGGTGGACGCATGAATATAACAACTTCTTTCTTCCATAATTTTCTTTAATTATAAAACGTATGTTCTCTTTGTGGAAGGATTAATTTGTAAATATAACAGGAAGAGGAGATTACATATGGAAAATGTAATGCAAGTTCGTGTTACGGGAATTTTAATTGAAGATGAAAAAGTATTGCTAGTAAAGCAAAAAGTGGCTAATCGCGATTGGTCTTTACCTGGAGGAAGGGTAGAGAATGGTGAAACGTTAGAAGAAGCGATGATTCGAGAAATGAGAGAAGAAACGGGATTAGAAGTTAAAATTAAGAAGCTACTCTATGTTTGTGATAAACCAGATGCTAGTCCATCTTTGTTACATATTACGTTTCTGCTTGAAAGGATTGAAGGTGAAATTACACTACCTTCTAACGAGTTCGATCATAATCAGATTCATGATGTGCAAATGGTACCGATTAACGAATTAAGTTATTATGGTTTTTCGGAAACTTTTATCAATCTTATAAGTGGCGGTTTTGCAAATGCAGGAAGTTATCAAGGGTTGAAACAACATATAGGCCTGTAAATATAGTTGAAGGATAGCCGTTAGCTATCCTTCATAAACATGTTTTACACTGCTGACTGTAAAGAAGAGACAAGCTGATTTAAAAACTCGTCCCCGTTCATCACCGCTTTTCCGCCGCCGCGTGCACTCTTTTTATTTCCGCCACCTTTTCCTTCAATTGCAGGAAGAGCATCTTTTAAAAGAGCATTCATATCGAGCGTTACTGTTTTTCCGCAAGCGAGAATACATTGTAGTTTGTCATCATTTTCGATGACGAAATACGTAATTGCATGCTCTTGTTGTTCTGTAATGATAGCTGATAGTTTTGCAATTTCTTGCATAGAACGATCTGTAAATGCTTTAGAAATAAGTAACCCAGCATGTATTTTGGTGGGCTGTTGCAGTAATTCATTTGCCTCTGCAAATAATAATTTTTCATTCATTGTTTGTATTGTTTTTTCGTTTTCCTTTTGAGAGGTAAGAAGCTGTGCTACTTTTGCTGGGATATCAGTTTCGCTACTGTTTAATTGTTTGGAAACATCTTTCATAATTTGTTGCTGTTGCCCCATTAATTTAAGTGTACGCCAACCAGCGATAAAGGTTAAGCGTATACCACCTTTATTGCGCTCCCATCCTAGTACTTGAATAGGACCAACTTCACCAGTGCATTTCGGATGGGTTCCACCACAGCCATTGTAGTCGTAATTTTCGATAATAACAACGCGTATATTTTCTGTCATATTCGGTTCTTTACGAAGAGGTAATGTTTTCGCTTCTTCTAAGTTCATCCACTCTATACGGATTGGATGGTTTTCAAAAACAATTTTGTTTGCAATTTGTACTGCTTTTTCAACTGTTTCTGTATGCAGATTTTCTGTTTCTAAATCGATTGTTACCGTTTCTTTACCAAGATGGAATCCAATCGTAGGTATGTTAAAATGGTCCCAAAAAGCAGCAGATAAAATGTGCTGAGCCGCATGTTGCTGCATATGATCAAAACGGCGCTCCCAATTAATTTTACCTTCTACGTCTTCTGTATGTAATTGTTCTGCGATGTAGTGACGAATTTCTCCGTTTATCTCTTCTACATTGATTACATTGATATCATTTAATGTACCAGTATCATATGGTTGTCCGCCACCTGTCGGATAAAATGCTGTTTCATTCAAAACAACGTATAAGTTACCGTTTTTATCATAATCTTGCTTTATAATTTTAGTAGTAAAGTCTTGCTTATAAGCGTCAGTGTAATATAATTTGTGCTCCAATTTTCTTTCTCCTCTCGCATTAACTAGTTTCATTGTAAAGCAATTGAAATTAGTTTCCTAATATTTCAGAAGAAAGAAACTATTTTTAGAATTTTCTTGCTATAATAAGAAGAAAATGCGGGGGTGGAATGAATATGTTATATGAAAATGGCGTAGATAAACTGCTTAGTTTAAGCAAAAATATTTCTGAATTGTATCGAGAATTAAATGAAATGACCCGGATTTTAACGGATTGTAATCGAGAAAGTGTGAAGTTTGATCGGTTATATGTAAAAGAGTTACTTTGGAAGAAAGAAGATGTAATAGAGAAATATGACCAGCTACTTGTACAACTTTGTATTAACGAATGCTTTGATCTAAAAAGTGTCATTACAGGCGAATATAAGTATACATATGAAGAAGTGGAGAACATCGTTTTACAATTTAATGAGAAGTATAATGTTGCAATATTAATTAAAGATGTTTGTAAAGAATTACAGTTTACATATGGCATAGATATGGATATCACAAGAACAGCTCGAGTATCAACAGCTCAAGTATAGAAAAGGAAAAGAAAGCAGATCCTTTGCTTTCTTTTTTTATGTAAGAACAGGGAGAGTAGGTTTAAAGATGAAGGGAAAGTTAAAGCATATTCATCCACTTGGAATGAGTATTATTTTAGGGACATTGTTTGCTAGATTTGCTACTTCAATGAGTATCCCTTTTTTAGCGATTTATTTAACGACTGTTAAAGGTGTATCAGCTGGAATGACTGGTGCTATTATTGGAACGAGTGCACTTGTTGGTGTTTTTGCTAGTTTTATCGGAGGGAATTTATCAGATCGATTTGGCCGGAAAACGATTATGCTCTGGTCCATGATCGTTTGGATTTTTGTGTTTATAGGTTTTTCACTTGCGGATCATGTTTTAAGTTTCTTTTTATTAAACGCTTTAAATGGATTATGTAGGTCGTTTTTTGAGCCAACATCAAGAGCATTATTATCAGATTTAACAAAGCCTGAGTATCGGTTACTCGTCTATAACTTACGATACGGTGCAATAAATGTTGGAGTTGCAATTGGACCAATTGTTGGATTACAGATTGGAAGTGCAAAATCAACAATTCCTTTTTTAGTAGCAGCTGGGGTATATATTCTATATACAGCTATATTAGCGTTCCAATTTAAGAAGTATCCAATGGAAAAAAAGAAAGTAAGTACAGAAAAACCTGTTACAATGCTAAATGCAATGCGTATATTACGAAAAGATATAGTATTTTTAGTTGCTTTAGTCGGTATTATTTTGAGTAATTGTGGTTTTTCACATTTGACGACGACAGTATCTCAATATTTTGCAAATGCACATATATTTGAGGATGGAGTGAAGCTATTCTCATATATGCTCGCTTTAAATGCCATTGTTGTAGTGATTATTCAATACCCTGTTATTCAAATTTGTAAAAAGTATACACCGTTAACATCAATTATGGTGGGGGCTTTATTTGTGAGTGGGGGATTATTTGGCTTTGGAATAGTAGAATCCATGCTAGGTGCTGCCGTTTGTACAATTATTTTTACAATTGGAGAAGTCTTAATGTTTTCGATGACGGATGTATTTATTGATGATATTGCTGTTGCGTATCTAAAAGGAACATACTTCGGTGCGATGGGCTTTTCGGGAATTGGAGCAGTAATAGGTCCGTGGTTTGGAGGAGTACTTCTCGATTACTACGGGTACCAAAATGGGTTTGCAGTATTTTCAACATTAGCTATATTCTCAACTGTGGCATTTCCTGTGCTTTTAGTTACAAAAGGTTTATTGAAAAAAAGATATGATAGAAATTCTAATATAGAAATGCATGCGAAATAACATAAGCCCCAGTACCAACTGGGGCTTATGTTTGTATTATATTAACTCTTAATTTGAAAAAAGAACTTTCTTTTCATGTTTATCAGCAACTTCATTTTTGGAAATATGAATGGCCAAAAAACCATTCTCTAAGCAGGCTAGCATCTTCTTATAAATAACATTAGCGGGTAAAGGGATAGTTCGCTGCAAAGAAATGTTTTTATGAAGTATGCAAATGGTTAGGCCTGTCTCCATCTTTTTAATGACTACATTTTGTTCATTGGCATTTGGTACATCTGTTTCCAAAATGTATTCTTGTTCAGTTTCGCAAAGGTCAATATGAATTTGATTTGGGAAACTAAAGTTGCTACAAGAGTCAGAACAAAACTGATCCATCCATTCTTCGAAACCATCAACATGAAAAAGACAATCCTTCTTTTTCTTGCCCATGTAAGACACCCTCCGTAAAATCTCAATTCATACTATGTTATGCATGAATGAATTAGGGGTGAAGAATAAATGGAAAAATATAAACATTGTATGTGGAAAAGATAGCTAGTGTGCACTTTTTGTTTTACATATCATGATGCGCATGATGTTTTTGGCGTGAATGGTTACGGTTTTTTACTTTATGAGATCCGCTTAATGGTTCAGGTTGTCCTTTTTTTTCTTTCGCTTCACGATTGTTTTTTCCCATTGTATGTGACACCTCCTCTTCCTTTTTAGAATGAGAGAAGTTTGCAAATTTATACGAGAATGTTTTTAGAAAAAAAGGTAAAGATAATTGGGACTAACTATTACAGAAAGGGGATTATATAATGCCATATCATAAAGATAAACAACAAGCGTTTCAAGCAGCGCAGCAAGGCGTTACACAAGCAGAAAATGCATTTAACAACATTGTGAAAAATGATCCAAACTACGGTCATGATTTAAAAGAATTACGCCAAGAGGTTCAGGAAGCATATGAACAAATTCAAAATGCACTAGAGGTAGCTTCAGAAACACAACGTCCACAACTTGAGCAATATGAAAATAATCTCCAAAATATAATGCGAAATGTAGATCAATTAGAAAAGTAAATTAGGTTGTTGTGTATTTGACAACCTCTTACTTTAATGAACATTATGCGAAAACAGAAAATTTTTCTATTCGTTTTTTCTTTATTATGCGCAGTACATATATTTCAAGTTGAAAAAGTGGAAGCGAAAATGTTGCTCAGAAAAGAGCTAGAACCAACTGGCTATGTAACGTGGGAAGTACCTAATAATGAAAAAATTATTGCCATTACATTTGATGATGGACCAGATCCAACGTATACACCACAAGTTTTACATTTATTACGTCAATATAAGGCTGAAGCGACATTTTTTATGATTGGATTTCGAGTTCAGCGCAATCCATATTTAGTGAAACAAGTGTTAAAAGAGGGACATGAGATTGGAAATCATACGATGAATCATTTATATGCAAATAGTTCATCAGATGAAAAATTAAAAAAAGATATTTTGGATGGAAAGAAATTTTTCGAAAAATGGGTGAAAGAACCGTTGCTATTCCGTCCTCCTGGTGGATATATTAACGATGCTGTATTTAAAACAGCAAAAGAAGCAGGTTATCAAACCGTTCTATGGTCGTGGCATCAAGACCCACGTGATTGGGCAAATCCAGGGGTGGAATCTATCGTAAATCATGTAGTGAAAAATGCTAAAAGTGGCGATATTGTATTGTTACATGATGGAGGAAATGATCGTAGTCAAACGGTAGCAGCACTAGCAAAAATTTTACCTGAGCTAAAAAAACAAGGCTATCGATTTGTAACGGTTTCAGAATTGTTACGTTATAAACATTAGAAAAAATCCCAAAAGGTGAATGTTCCTTTTGGGATTTTTCGTTACTGGTTCTTTTTGCGTTTCTTATTATTTTGTCTTTCTGCAGGAGTTAAGTTTTCATTTGCAAACTCTTCGTTATAACCAGTACCTTGTCCTTGTGCGGATGCTGCATTCATTCCTGAAATAGTATGATTTGCTTTTCTTTTACCCATTTTATTTCACCTCTATAACATTTTTTTGTATGTTGAATGATGAGCAGTTCATAGTGTGTATGAACTATAAGTAAAGCGCTAATAGAGCACTTTACTTTATGGTAATAGTATTCATAAGGAGCATGAACACTATTCAAATTTAGAAACATAAAGAAAACTTATGATAATCTATAAGTTTCTTATTATTTACTTATTTAGAAAGTTGTAATAAGATATTATCGTAAGGTATTGAAAAGTTTGTCTACATTTTATATTCAGACAACTTAGTCACGTTTAACAGGGGGGAAACATAATGGTCAAACATAATCCATTTCAATCACGTGCAACTTTTGAAGTAGATGGAAAAACGTATCATTATTATGATTTGAAAGCGCTTGAAAATGCAGGGGTTGGCAACGTATCTCAATTACCATATTCCGTGAAAGTTTTACTTGAATCAGTACTTCGTCAAGTAGACGGACGTGTAATTACAGAAGAGCATGTTACAAATTTAGCGAAATGGGGAACGAAAGATGTGCAAGATATCGATGTTCCATTTAAACCATCTCGTGTAATTTTACAAGATTTCACTGGTGTACCAGCTGTTGTTGATTTGGCTTCGCTTCGTAAAGCAATGGCAGACATGGGTGGAGATCCTGATAAAATCAATCCAGAAATTACTGTAGACCTTGTAATTGATCACTCTGTACAGGTTGATAGAGCGGGTACGGCAGACGCGCTTGCATTCAACATGGACTTAGAGTTTAAACGTAATGAAGAACGTTATAAATTTTTAAGCTGGGCACAAAAATCATTTGATAACTATCGTGCAGTTCCACCAGCTACAGGTATTGTACACCAAGTAAACCTTGAATATTTAGCACCAGTTGTTCATGCTGTGAAAAATGCTGAAGGTGACTTAGTTGCATACCCAGATTCATTAGTTGGAACAGACTCACATACAACAATGATTAATGGTATCGGCGTTCTTGGATGGGGTGTTGGTGGTATTGAAGCAGAAGCAGGAATGCTTGGACAGCCTTCATACTTCCCAGTACCTGAAGTAATCGGTGTGAAATTAACAGGTACACTTCCAAGTGGTACTACAGCAACTGACGTTGCCTTAAAAGTAACGCAAGTATTACGTCAAAAAGGTGTAGTTGGTAAATTCGTTGAGTTCTTCGGTAATGGACTAAAGAGCATGCCTTTAGCTGACCGTGCAACAATTTCAAATATGGCACCAGAATACGGCGCAACTTGTGGATTCTTCCCAATCGATGATATTTCATTAGAATACTTACGTTTAACAGGTAGAGATGAAGAACAAATTCGCGTTGTTGAAGAATACTGTAAAGCGAACGGTTTATTCTATACAGCAGACAGTAAAGATCCAATCTACACTGATCTTGTAGAAATTGATTTAAATACAATCGAATCTAACCTTTCTGGACCGAAACGCCCACAAGATTTAATTCCACTTTCAGATATGAAAGATGCGTTCCACAAAGCTGTTTTAGCACCAGTTGGAACACAAGGACTTGGATTTAATGAGCAAGAGTTCGATAAAGAAGTGAAGGTTACATTAGAAGATAAAGAAGTAACGATGAAAACAGGTGCAATTGCAATCGCTGCAATTACAAGCTGTACAAATACATCAAACCCATACGTATTAATTGGAGCAGGTCTAGTTGCGAAGAAAGCAATTGAAAAAGGACTTGTAGTACCTGAGTATGTAAAAACATCATTAGCACCAGGATCTAAAGTTGTTACTGAGTACTTAGATAAGTCTGGTTTAACAACATATTTAGATCAATTAGGTTTCCAAACAGTTGGTTACGGTTGTACGACTTGTATCGGTAACTCTGGTCCATTAGCGCCAGAATTAGAAGAAGCAATCGCAGCAAACGACTTACTAGTAACATCTGTTTTATCTGGTAACCGTAACTTTGAAGGGCGTATCCACCCACTTGTAAAAGCAAACTACTTAGCATCACCACCACTAGTTGTGGCATATGCACTTGCAGGTACTGTTGATATTGACCTGAAAAATGATGAAATCGGTAAAGATGCAAATGGCAATGCTGTTTACTTCAACGATATTTGGCCATCAGCTAAAGAAATTGAAGATGTAGTTCAAAGTGTTGTTACATCTGAACTGTTCAAGAAAGAATATGCACAAGTATTTAACAGCAATGAGCGTTGGAATGAAATCCAAACTTCAAATGAAGCGTTATATACTTGGGATAATGATTCAACATACATTCAAAACCCACCATTCTTTGAAGGATTATCTAAAGAGCCAGGTGAAGTTGAAACATTATCAGGCCTACGCGTAGTTGGTAAATTTGGTGACTCTGTAACGACAGACCACATTTCACCAGCAGGTTCAATCGGTAAGCATACACCAGCTGGACGCTACTTATTAGAAAACGGCGTACAACCAGTTGACTTCAATTCTTACGGTTCTCGTCGTGGTAACCATGAAGTTATGATGCGTGGTACATTCGCGAACATCCGTATTAAAAACCAAATCGCACCAGGAACAGAAGGCGGATATACAACATATTGGCCAACAGGTGAAGTAACGTCTATCTATGATGCTGCTATGAAATATAAAGAAGATGGCACAGGCCTTCTAGTTGTTGCTGGTAAAGATTACGGTATGGGAAGTTCTCGTGACTGGGCTGCGAAAGGAACAAACTTACTAGGTATTAAAGCAGTAATTGCAGAAAGCTTTGAGCGTATTCACCGCAGTAACTTAGTGTTAATGGGTGTACTACCACTTCAATTTAAAGATGGCGAAAGTGCTGAAACGTTAGGTCTTGTTGGTAACGAGTCATTTGAAATTCAAATCGACAAAACAGTTAGACCACGCGATCTTGTGAAAGTAGTTGCAACTGATGCAGATGGCAATGAAAAACAATTTGAAGTAGTAGCTCGTTTCGATAGTGAAGTAGAAATTGACTACTACCGTCACGGTGGTATTCTGCAAATGGTTCTTCGTGAGAAAATTGAAGAGTCTAAAGTGTCGAACTAAATAATTGAAATGAACAATAAGGAAGCTAACAATAGTTAGCTTCCTTATTTTATGGAAAGGGATGAAACCATTTGGTTTCATCCCTTTCTTTTTACTACGAAAAATGGAGGAAACGTCATGAAAGAATATAAAAGAATTCTGTTACCGTTACAGAAAGAAAAAATATTAGTAATAGCAGCTGTATGTAGTGGGATAATTGCTGCCATTTTAAATTTATCTCGCCCAATTTTCATGGGATTAATTGTAGACAATCTTATTCAAAGGGAGCTAAAAGGTGCGTATGTATATATAGCTTTGTTTGCGGGTAGTCACTTTTTAATGTGGGCGAACAATCTTTTATTTGATTATATAAGTTCAAAAGCGAGTCAACGTATATTACAAACGAAACGTATAGAATTATTGCGTCACTATTTCTCATTACCGTTTGAAGAGAGTGAGAAGATTAAGCAAGGAGAGTTAGAAACTTTGGTCGTGTCTGATATTCCGAACTGGGTCAGATTATATGGCTCTATATTAATAGAATATATACACGCTATTGCCCAATTTATTGGAGCTTTCATAGCACTACAACATATAGATATACAGTTTATATTGTGGGTAACTCCGTTTTTATTTTTAAGTACAATTGTTCCAATACTGATGGGAGAAAAGGTAAGAGATATTGCAAGCGTTTCTCAAAAAAATCACTCAAGTGTTGTAGAGATGGTGTCACAGTTTGTAAAGGGGATACAAGATTTGCGGAGTTTACAAAAAGAAAAATGGGCAATTCGCTTATTTAAAGAAGTAACGGCACAATCGTATAAATCAGAAGTAAAGAAGACGATGATGCAACATTGCATTGGAGTAGTTGGAACGGTGATTGAAACAGGAGCATATATTGTTGTTCTCATTATAGGTGCACAAAAAATAATGAGGGGAGAAATAGAAGTTGGTTCACTCATTGCAGTGTTAGCGACAATTGAGATGCTCTTTTTCCCTGTCCGTTATGTGGGCGATTTATTAATAATGACACAAGTTGCAGTCGCTTCGGCAAATAGAGCTTTTTGCTTTTTAAATAAACGAGCAGCAGATAGCAATGTAGAAAGAGCGATGGGGATCAGGATAACAAATGTTTCATTTCAGGAGAATGACGAAGAGAAATGCAGAATTCATAATATTGATTTGCAAATTCGTCCTGGTGAACTCGTTATGATTGTGGGAGAAAGCGGTGCAGGAAAAACAACGCTTTTAAAGTTAATAACGGGCTTGTATAAACCATCTAACGGTAGCATTGCTTATTATGGTAATGAAGCTCGTATGACTACAGTGTGGCAAGAACCACGTTTTTTCCGAACGACGGTAACAGAGAATATGTATTTCGGGGAAGAGGGTTTAGAAAATCAGTTAGAAAAAAATAGTGAACTTATAAATGCAACGCCGATTATTAGAGGGTTACCTGAAGGGAGTCAAACTGTGCTACATAAAAGCGGTGAAGAGTTTTCGGGAGGCGAAAGAAAACGTCTTGCATTATTGCGCGCGATTGTATCAAATCCAACTCTTATTATTTTAGATGAACCGACGGCTGGGTTAGATCCGGGCAATCAAGAACTGGTTTGGAATATGATTGAAGGGATAGGAAGAGATGTAACGAGAATTGTGGCAACACATGATGTAGAGAGAGCGATGATAGCAGATTGTGTTGTTGTCATAAAGAATGGGACTATTGTGGAATGTGGGAATCCTAGAGAATTATTAAATTGCAACTCATTGTACAAAGAGTTGCAAACAAAAAGATAAGAGATATGTAATGCTCTTATCTTTATTCCGCTATTTGCCGGGCAGCCCGATTGGTGAGGGCTGATTAAAGTTTCACTTTATTCGGTCTCATTAAGTTGATAAGTATAAGAATTCGAATCACTAGAATTAACTTCTTTGACGAGAGTAAGTTGATTTGTATCTGGATTATATTTGAAAATCTTAATTGTATGTTCGCTACTTAGTAATGGATTATATTCTTGAATAGCGAATGTATTTTCCGCGATTTGTGTCATATTACTGGTGGGAACATTTTCTATGGAATCATGATTTGTAGAAATTTCAACGACTTTTTCACTGTTGAAAAATAAAAGAACGATTACTAAAATAACTAAGCATATTCGTATATAGCGTAGCTCTTTGGTGATAGGGTGTTCTCCCAAAACAATCATCCTTTCTATAGCTATTCTATAGTAGTAATGGTAGTCATCGTGAAAAAAGTAATAATGCCGAGGCCTGCCAAAAGGATAAATGAGATTAATGCGATATAGAGACAAATATGTCCAACTGGTTTTTTTCAGGATCTTTACTAAATAGTGAGATAATCCATGTGATAATTCCGATTGGGGAAAATATAAAACTAAGAATATATAGAAGTATTTTTTTAAATAAATTCATGAGAGCTCCTTTCATTGTAAAATGTTCTATGTATTTCTAATTATATGATTAAAAGGTAAATATTTCATCTTAGTTATAAAAATTCTGATTATTTAGAATGTGAATATTTCCAAGCTTGTCCGTATAAGCTAAAATAAGGTATATAGTATTTTGATGAATGTGTTAAAAGAAGATAATACGTTAGGGTGATATAAAATGTGGCGGAAGCTTACGATTATTGTAGTGTTACTTTGTTTAGCGGGATATGCAGCTTATGAACAGTTTGGTCATAAAGAGCAGGCGGTAAAAGTGAAGCAAGAAAAAAGTGAAGCTGCGATGAAAGAGATTATCGCAAGGAATGGTATTGAGATAGGGAAGAGTGCACCGGACTTTACATTAACGAAGTTAGATGGGACAAATGTAAAGTTATCGGATTTAAAAGGAAAGAAAGTAATTTTAAACTTTTGGGCTACGTGGTGTGGACCATGTCAGCAAGAAATGCCTGATATGGAGGCTTTCTATAAAGAACATAAAGAGAACGTAGAAATTTTAGCGGTCAATTATACGCCTTCAGAAAAAGGTGGGGGGGAAGAGAAGGTAAGCAATTTTGCTAAAGAAAAAGGAATTACTTTTCCTATTTTATTGGACAAGAACATTGATGTGACAACAGCTTATAAAGTAATTACGATTCCAACTTCGTATTTTATAGATACAAAAGGTGTCATTCAAGATAAGTTTATTGGGCCGATGACACAAAAAGAGATGGAGAAAAGAGTTGCTAAATTAAAATAATGGTGAAAAGGTAGAGATGGAGAGTTCCCATTTCTGCCTTTTCTTTTTCAAGTAGTAATCACTTCATGATATGATGTAAGAAATATAACCGTTTAGAGATAAAGGAGTGTATGGAGTGGGGAATGTATCCTTACCGTTAGATTATGTTGTAATTGATTTTGAAACAACAGGATTTAACCCTTATAATGATAAAATTATTCAAGTTGCAGCAGTGAAATATCGTAATCATGAATTAGTAGATCAATTTGTTTCATACGTGAATCCAGAGCAGCCAATTCCGGACCGAATAACGAGTTTAACAGGTATTACTAATTATCGCGTTTCAGATGCACCGACGATTGAAGAAGTGTTACCTTTATTTTTAGCATTTTTACATACAAATGTTATTGTGGCCCATAATGCTTCTTTTGATATGCGCTTTTTGAAAAGTAATGTAAATATGCTTGGGTTGCCTGAACCTAAAAATAAAGTAATTGATACTGTATTTTTAGCAAAGAAATACATGAAGCATGCGCCTAATCATAAACTTGAAACGTTAAAACGAATGCTTGGAATTCGTTTAAGCTCTCATAATGCATTTGACGATTGCATTACGTGTGCTGCTGTTTATCAAAAGTGTGCAGCTATTGAAGAAGAAGGGAAACGAAAAGTAAATAAGGCTATGCTTGATGAAACTGCGGTATATGAAGCGGTGAAAGAAATACTTGCATGTAATAAACGTAATGTAGAATGGCTACGTTGTATGAACGTAGGAAGTTATTTAGATATAAAAGCTTTTTATCCAGTTATGAGATTAAAGGTAAAAGGGCGAAAGAAATATGTATTAACAGAGATATTAGAAGAAGATGTGAAAGAAATATGTACAAGTTTAAAATGTGAACCGGCGTTAAAAAGTGAAGTTGGTAATACGAGAATTATGCTTAATAGCTTAGAGGATGTTATGAAATTAGAAAGTTATATTTTAGAGCAGTATGATTTTGTATTACAGGCGCTTCATGATTATAAAGAAAATGAAATGAATGCAGATGAAAAGTTGAAAGAGTATTTAAATATTATGGTATAAAAAACTCCGTGTGCAATATATTGTACACGGAGTTTTTTAGGAGTACTAAAACATAAAATTTTCTTGCAAATCTGATTAAAGAGTTTTTTGTTTGCTCATACTATGTAATAAGAAAGCGAAGGAGAGAGGGTGAACAACATGAGAAGAAGTCGCCGTAAATCGTTTGAAGAACTTGTAAATGAAAATAAACAACAATTATTAAGCGATCGTGAGGCAATTGATCGCATTGAAGAGCGCATTGAAAAACGTTATGAAATGAAACTTTTTAAGCAAGCTGAATAATTCTTAACACTAGTACGATACTAGTGTTAAGGAGGCGATAGTAATGGGTAATCCGAAAAAAAATTCAAAAGACTTTGCACCGAATCATATTGGAACACAATCAAAAAAAGCTGGTGGAAATAAAGGAAAGCAAATGCAAGATCAAACAGGTAAACAACCGATTGTTGATAATGGTTAAAGAAAAGGAGAATATTACATTCTCCTTTTTTATGTATAAATTTGAGGAAAGATAGGTAATTTAAGATGGTGTGTATATACAATATTAGGAGGGAAGTACATGCCAAATCCAGATAATCGAAGTGACAACGCTGAAAAGTTACAAGAAATGGTGCAAAATACAGTTGATAACTTTAATGAAGCAAAAGAAACAGCGGAACTTTCTAATGAAAAAGATCGTGCTGCTATTGAAGCAAAAAATCAAAGACGTTTAGAAAGTATTGACTCATTAAAAAGTGAAATCAAAGATGAATCTTAACAAAATGTACAAAAAGGGCTGACTTTTGTCAGCCCTTTTTCGTAATCGTAAAGTTTTCAACAAGTAAACGCCAATTTTGTGGAAATGGCAAGCCAATCTTCCAATAACTAATACCGCCAATGCCCTGCTCTTTCATTAAATTGAATTTACTTTGAATAGACCTCGCATCTTCAAACCAAACTTCATGTTGTACGCCATTTTCGTCAAAGTAATTAAAATGTGGAGCTTGAGCTGTGAAATCATAGCGGATAGGAACATTATATTTACGAGCAAGTGCAACAGCTGCGACAGAGCTAACTGCTTTTGCTGGTGGATTCCCTTGTTTGAACGGAAGTTTCCAATCGAATCCGTATAAGTTTTGCCCCATCATAATTTTTTGGGGAGGCATTTGAGATTTTGCGTATTGAAGTACTTCTTTTACAGGACCGATAGGAGAGATTGCCATTGGTGGCCCGCCCTGCCAACCCCAGTCATATGTCATAATGACGACGAAATCAACAATTTGCCCTTGCGCTTTATAATCATGGGCTTCGAAAAATTTTCCCTTTTGATTTGAACTTGTTTTCGGTACGAGAGTTGTGCTTAATGTGTACCCGCTAGGTAAGCGTGTTTTTACATTTCGTAAAAAGCGATTATACGCCTCGCGGTCTTCGGGTGCTACACTCTCGAAATCGAAATGAATGTCTCGCATGCCATATTTTTCAGCTGTTTGCAAAATGTTAGTAATAAATTTGTTTTGAATCGTTGCGTCGCGTAAAATAACCGATGTTAGATCGGCACTGAAATTACCATTTTCAATATTTGTAATAACGAGCATAGGGATTGTTTGCCCTTGCGTTGCAATATTAGCAATTTTAGCTGTTTCAGTAGGTTCTTTTAATGTGCCATCTCTTTTTGCCTCAAAACTAAAATAAGCTAAATATGTTAAAAATGGATTGATGGCACGTGTAGCATTAACTAAACTCTCTTTAATCGGTATAGTGGAAGGTTGTAAATAAGCGATGGATTCTACAGCTCGTTTTGTGCCTTTTGGTACATATAATTGTTGTCCGACATGGAGAATAGATTTTAAAGATAAATTATTAACTTTAGCTAAACTGGCGAGGGGGACATTATATGTTTGAGAAATCCGATAGAGGCTGTCACCAGGCTGTACATAATAATTATTTCCTTTCGTATTAACGATAAGTGCCTGACCAACAACGAGCGTTTCAGCGGGATTTAGTCCATTGTCTTTTACTATTTCGTCAGGTGTTGATCCATATTTTGATGCCAAGCTATATACGCTATCACCGCTACGAACCGTTACAATTTGAATCATATGCTTGCTCCTTTCGGGAAAAGATTCACTATTTTTATTTTATTTTTGATGTCACTGTATTATGATTAAATGTATGCAAGGTAGCAGAAGTGAAAGAAGGCGAATATACATATGTTTGTAGCAGAACATGAAGTTGAAATCCGTTATGCGGAAACAGATCAAATGGGTGTTGTTTACCATTCAAACTACTTAGTGTGGCTTGAGTTAGGTCGCACGAAACTTATACAAGATTTAGGTTTTTCATATGTTGAAATGGAGAAAGAAGGAATTATTTCTCCTGTGTTAGATTTACAAATTTCATACCGTAAAGCGATGCGTTACGGAGAAAAAGCAATCGTAAAAACATGGGTAGATACTGTGAGCCCACTTCGCGTTGTATATGGATATGAAATATATAATGGTGATGGTGAACTTTGTATTACTGCAAGTACGACGAATATTTGTGCGAAAAAAGAAGGGTTCCGCCCTGTATCATTTAAAAAGTTATATCCTGAGTGGTATGCGAAATATGAGGAAATTAAGAAAAAATAAAAAAGCGTGGCAGAAGCCACGTTTTTTTATTTTTCATAATTAAATTGTGGGAAGTCGTCACCTTCGTTAAGTGTAACAGATAAATTATGTCCATCGAAGAACCATTCATCATCGCCTTCAATAAAGAAGTTAATACCTTCTTCTTGAATTTGAACAGCAGGATGTGCAGGATCATCTTTACGAATCCCTAAAGAAAGTCCTTTTTGCACAGTACTGCAACCACCGTATTGTACGAAAAAGCGTAGTGTTTCATTTGATTGTAAGTTTAATTCATTTTTATACCATTGTGCTGCTTCTTTTGTTACGGAAAGATTCATGTATAGTTCCTCCAAATTATGTTGCTTTTTCTTTAGTATAAAAAATAACGCAAAAAGACGCTATTAATATGCTTCACGTTTTCTTTTTGCGTTATGTGGGTTACGATCTTATTTTTGCTTTTTTGAAAAGTTTGCTTTTGGTTCAGTTTTATTTATAATTCGTCCGATATTTGCACGGTGTTTATAAATAACCATACCTGCTAATAAACACATCGCAATAATGAAGATTTTATCCCCGCTAACAATGGATGCAATAACAGCAACAACTGCTGTTACCATAGAAGAAAGTGATACGTATCTTGTTGTAAATAAAAGGGTGAAAAATACAACAGCCAATATTGCAAAAACAACTGGTGAATAGCATAATAGCACCCCAGCAGAAGTTGCAACTGCTTTACCACCGCGGAATTTCGCGAAGATTGGATAGACATGTCCAAGAACAGCCGCTAACCCGAACCATAGTGGATGAATATCTAATCCGAAAATCATTGGTAGACTTGTTGCTAATGTCCCTTTTAAAATGTCAGCAATTGTAACGGTAAAACCTGCTTTTTTCCCTAATGTGCGGAATGTGTTTGTTCCGCCTAGATTACCGCTCCCGTGCTCACGAATATCGATTCCGTAGCCGATTTTTCCAACAACTAGTGCAAATGGAATCGAGCCAAGTAAGTAGGCAACGATAAATAAAAGATATGTAGTAACCATAAGTTCAGTCTCCTTTATTCAAATGTGTTGATAAAGGGTAAAAAGAGTTTTTCCCGTATATTGTACCATACATTTGTAAAGAGCACATTTCTTTTTTGTAAATGAAAAATTCATTATTTCGTGAAAAAAATTTCACAGTAATGTTACATTTCTCACAGAAACAGTAAGACTATATGTAGTAACATTTTAATCAAAAGATAACAACATATTGGTGGAGGGTTATAAATGTTACAAAATAATACACGTGGAGAAGAAGAATTAATGAAAGTGTTTGAGACAATAGTCCACGGCAATGAACAAGATTTGATGCAAGAAAATGCAAATGTAGACGGCCGCTCTCCAATGGGCGTAATGGGAACGTTCGCATCTGAGAGTGCAAAATATTATGCTGTTGAGAATTTATTGTCAGATCAAGTGAAAAAAGCGATAAATGAAAATATATTATATCCACATGATTTAGATTTTTATGCAACAGGAACGACGACTTGTTCACAAATTCCGTTAGCGCAAATGCTTGCTAACGGTTTTCATACTGGACATGGACATATGAGACAACCGCAAGACATTAAAAGTGCATTGGCTCTTTCGTCTATTATTTTTCAAGCGAATCAAAATATGCAGCATGGTGGTCAATCGTTTGCACTCTTTGATATTGATTTAGCACCTTATGTACGAAAAACAATTGAGAGACATAAAAAACGATTACAATCATATCCGCTTACGAAAGAACAAATAGAAGAATTCGCATGGAAAGAAACGGAAAATGATACGTATCAAGCGTGTGAGGCTTTCGTTCATAATTCGAATAGTATGCATAGTAGGGGCGGAGGACAAGTACCGTTTATTTCTATTAATTACGGAACAGATACATCAAAAGAAGGAAGAATGTTAATTAAACAACTTTTAAAAGCGACACAAGCTGGACTTGGTAAAGGAGAGACACCGATTTTTCCGATTCAAATTTTCAAGATGAAAAAAGGTGTGAATTTTGAAGAAAGTGATCCGAACTACGATTTATTTGAATTAGCATTAGAGACAACGGCTGAACGATTGTTCCCTAACTTTTCATTTTTAGATGCTCCGTTTAATGCAGTACATTATGATGGAAGACCAGAAAGTGAAGTATGTTACATGGGATGTCGTACCCGTGTTATGTCTAATATACATGGAGAAGAAACAGCGATTGGTAGAGGGAATTTATCATTTACGTCTATTAATTTAGTGAAATTAGCGTTAATTAGTGGTTCAAAAGAAGCGTTTTTTGAAGCGCTAAACTATTATTTAGATTTAGGAATTAAGCAGCTATTAGAAAGATATGCGTATCAATGTACGAAGCGAGCAAGAGATTTTCAGTTTTTATATTCACAAGGTGTATGGCGTGGTGGAGAAACGTTGCAGCCTGAAGACTCCGTAGCCTCGATTTTAAAACAAGGGACGTTAAGTATTGGTTTTATCGGTCTTGCGGAATGTTTAGTAGCTTTAACAGGAAAGCATCATGGGGAAGATGGAGAATCATGGAAACTTGGGTATGAAATTATTTCCTTTATGAGAGATAGAATGGATAAAGCGACAGAAGAACATCAACTGAATTTCTCAGTAATTGCAACTCCAGCAGAAGGATTATCAGGGAAGTTTGTGAAAAAAGATAGAGAAGAATTTGGTGAAATTAACGGTATAACGAACCATAATTACTATACGAATTCATTCCATATTCCAGTTTATTATAACATTCAAGCGATAAATAAAATCCGTTTAGAAGGCCCGTTCCACGCTCTCTGTAATGGAGGACACATTACTTATATTGAACTAGATGGAGCAGCAATGCATAACAAAAAGGCATTAAAACAAATTGTACAAGCCATGGCAGAACATGGCGTTGGATACGGTTCAATTAATCATCCTGTTGACCGTTGTAAGTGCTGTAGTTATCACGGGGTTATTGGGAATGAATGTCCAAGTTGCGGGAATAAAGATGAGGCTAATATAGAAAGAATTCGCCGTATAACAGGCTATCTTGTAGGAGATATGTCGAAGTGGAATAGTGCGAAACGTAGTGAAGAGATAGATCGGGTGAAACATAAATGAAAGTGATGAATATTATTCATGATAGTGTAGTAGATGGAGAAGGATTGCGGACAGTCGTGTTTTTTGCGGGCTGTCCGCATCGTTGCGTTGGTTGCCATAATCCGAAATCGTGGAATATTTGCAATGGAACGGAAATGACAGTAGAAGAAATTGTGAAAGAGATTGCAAGTAATCCATTAACTGATGTAACATTTTCAGGTGGAGATCCATTTTTTCAAGCTGCTGAAGTGAAAAAGGTAGCAAAAATCGTGAAAGATTTGAAAAAAAACCTATGGATGTATACAGGTTATACGTTAGAAGAGATACAGAGTTCTCAAAATAATGATATGATAGAGTTGTTACATTATGGGGATGTTTTAGTCGATGGAAGGTTTGAAATTGAGAAAAAAGATTTAACACTTCCATTTCGCGGAAGCTCCAATCAACGTATTATTCGATTGAAAGAGTAAAAAGGCGGGATAGATTATATGAATAAAACAGTATTGCTTGTTGAAGATGAAAGAAGATTACGTGAAATTGTTAGTGATTATTTTCGTAATGAAGGCTTTGAAGTAATCGAAGCAGAAGATGGAAAAAAAGCGTTAGAGTTATTTGCAGAGCATGAAATTGATTTAATTATGTTAGATATTATGTTACCGGAAATAGATGGATGGTCTGTTTGTAGAAGAATTAGAAAAGAATCAGCAGTACCAATTATTATGTTGACAGCACGTTCGGATGAGGATGATACATTGCTAGGTTTCGAATTAGGTGCAGACGAGTATGTAACGAAACCATTTAGCCCGAAAGTATTAGTAGCTCGCGCAAAGACGTTATTGAAACGTGCGGATGGTGCGGTAGGAGTAGCGGAAGAAAATGCTATGTCTTTAGCTGGAATAGAAGTAAATCGTCTATCTAGAACTGTTTTAGTAGATGGAGAAGAAATTATATTGACACATAAAGAATTTGAACTTCTTGTGTATTTAATGGAGAACAAAGGAATCGTGTTATCACGTCAACATTTATTAGATCAGTTATGGGGATATGACTATTACGGTGATGACAGAACGGTTGATACCCATATTAAAAAACTTCGAAATAAGCTAGGAGATAAAGCGAAGCATATCGGTACTGTTATTCGAGTTGGTTATAAATTTGAAGAATAATCTAGAACGATTTGTGTAATTTAGCCTAGGGAAATGGCGATTTTATACTCTCTTTTGAAGGTAGAATGTACAAAAAATACTTTTTTTGTCTACAATGTTAGATAGGAGTATTTTTTTAATTAGATTTCACGATGAGTTCACAAGAAGGACACAAAACGTGACTATACTGAAAATACGAATTCACCAGAGAGGGGAAATAAAACATGGGATATTACGACGGACCAAATTTAAATGAAGAGCATAGTGAAACGAGAGAAGTGAGAAAATCAGGTAGTAAAAAAGGCTATTTCTTCACAGGTTTAGTGGGGGCTGTAGTCGGAGCGGTTTCGATTAGTTTTGCAGCACCATATATGCCATGGGCTCAAAATAATGGAGCGCCAGTATCATCATTTAGTTCGGATTCAAAAGTAGAAGGTACTGTAGTTCCTGTTGTAAATAAAGCGAAAAATGAAACTGATTTACCTGGTATGATTGAAGGGGCGAAAGATGTTGTTGTAGGTGTTATTAATATGCAACAAAGTGTTGATCCATTTGCAATGCAACCGACAGGTCAAGAACAACAAGCTGGTTCAGGATCAGGTGTTATTTATAAAAAAGCAGGGAATAAAGCATATATCGTAACAAACAACCACGTAGTAGATGGTGCAAATAAACTTGCTGTAAAACTAAGTGATGGTAAAAAGGTAGATGCAAAGTTAGTAGGGAAAGATCCTTGGTTAGACTTAGCTGTTGTTGAAATTGACGGGGCTAATGTGAATAAAGTTGCAACTTTAGGTGACTCAAGTAAAATCCGCGCGGGTGAAAAAGCAATTGCAATCGGTAACCCACTAGGTTTTGATGGAAGTGTAACGGAAGGTATAATCAGTAGTAAAGAACGTGAAATTCCAGTTGATATTGATGGCGATAAACGACCAGATTGGCAAGCACAAGTTATTCAAACAGATGCAGCGATTAACCCTGGTAACAGTGGTGGTGCATTATTTAACCAAAATGGTGAAATAATTGGGATTAACTCAAGTAAAATTGCACAACAAGAAGTTGAAGGAATTGGATTTGCTATTCCAATTAATATCGCAAAGCCAGTTATTGAATCACTTGAAAAAGACGGAGTAGTGAAACGTCCAGCGCTTGGAGTAGGTGTCGTTTCATTAGAAGATGTGCAAGCTTATGCAGTCAATCAATTGAAAGTACCGAAAGAAGTAACGAATGGTGTTGTATTAGGTAAAATTTACCCAATATCACCGGCTGAAAAAGCTGGTTTAGAGCAATATGATATTGTAGTAGCATTAGATAATCAAAAAGTAGAGAATGCGCTTCAATTCCGTAAATATTTATATGAAAAGAAAAAAGTAGGCGAGAAAGTAGAAGTTACATTCTACCGTAACGGTCAAAAAATGACGAAATCGGCTACTTTAGCAGATAATTCAGCTACAAAGAATCAATAATCGAAATAAAAGAAAGTCTCTTTCATATTGAAAGAGACTTTCTTTATCGGCTATACTAAAGGAATAGGAGGGATTAATTATGACAATTGAAAACCCAACTCGTACGGAAATTGGTGAAGTGTTAAAGAAAAGCAAAACAATTGCGGTTGTTGGATTATCAGATAAGCCAGAACGTACATCGTATATGGTTTCAAAAGCAATGCAAGATGCTGGATACCGCATTATTCCAGTTAATCCAACAGTAGATGAGGTGCTTGGAGAAAAGGCAGTTTCTTCACTAAAGGATATTAAGGAACACGTTGACATAGTAAATGTATTTCGTCGCTCAGAGTTTTTAATGGATGTTGCAAAAGAATTTGTAGAGATTGATGCAGATGTTTTTTGGGCACAATTAGGAGTACAAGATGAGGATACATACAAATTTTTAAAAGAAAAAGACTATACTGTAATAATGGATCGTTGTATTAAAGTAGAACATGCGATGACAAAATAGTATAGATTTAAAGGTAGAAAGATTGATTCAGCCCTCATTATAGATAAGTAGGGCCGATGAACGAGGTGTTCATCATGAGATTTTTTAAAGGCTGTTTTTGGGGGTTGTTATTTGTAATCCCATTTTGGATCTTGATCATTTGGATCATAATAAAGGTTTGGAATGTGTAATCTTGGAATACATATCCATTTCTCGTTGACAAACGATTATTTTTCTGAAATAGTAGCCTAGAGGAATCCTTGTGAGAAAACAAGGATTTTTCTATTGAAAATGGTATATAAAAGAGATAAGATAACTTGCCAAAACTATAGTCGAGGCGTTATTCTATAATAGAAACATATGTTCTGATTTTGGATTAGGAAAGGGGCAAGGAGTTTGGCGAAGCATCAGTTCCAATATAATGAAGATGCGATTCAAGTGTTAGAAGGACTTGAAGCCGTTCGAAAACGCCCGGGTATGTATATCGGGAGCACGGACAGCCGTGGATTGCATCATTTAGTATATGAAATAGTAGATAACTCCGTTGACGAAGCGTTAGCGGGATTTGGCGACGAAATTTCAGTCGTAATACATAAAGATAATAGTATTAGCGTTATAGATAAAGGGCGAGGAATGCCTACGGGAATGCATAAACTTGGGAAACCTACACCTGAAGTTATTTTAACTGTACTTCATGCCGGTGGTAAGTTTGGTCAAGGTGGTTACAAAACGAGTGGTGGTTTGCACGGGGTTGGGGCATCGGTTGTAAATGCCTTATCAGAATGGTTAGTCGTAACGATTAAGCGTGACGGAAATATTTACGAACAACGCTTTGAAAATGGCGGTGTTCCTGTAACGACGCTTGAGAAAATCGGGAAGACGAAAGAGTCTGGTACTACGATGCATTTCAAACCAGATACAACGATTTTCAGCACAACAAATTATAATTATGAAACATTATGTGAGAGATTACGTGAATCTGCATTCTTATTAAAAGGAATGAAAATCTCAATAAAAGATGAACGAAATGATTTAGAGGATGTATTTCATTATGAAACGGGAATTGAAGCTTTCGTTTCATATTTAAACGAAGAAAAAGATTCCATTCATCCAGTTGTATATTTCACTGGTGAACAAAATGGAATTGAAGCAGAACTAGCATTTCAATTTAACGATGGCTACTCAGAAAACATTTTATCGTTTGTAAATAACGTACGTACAAAAGATGGTGGAACACACGAAGCTGGATTTAAAACAGCGATGACGCGTGTGTTTAACGAGTATGCTCGTAAAGTAGTACTATTAAAAGAAAAAGATAAAAACTTAGAAGGCACAGATATTCGTGAAGGTGTAGCGGCTATCGTTTCGGTACGTGTACCAGAAGAAGTGCTTCAGTTTGAAGGGCAAACGAAAGGGAAACTAGGTACAAGTGAAGCGCGTTCTTCAATTGATGCCATTGTATCTGAGCATTTAGCATACTTTTTAGAAGAAAATCCTGATGTAGCTACACTTCTTGTGAGAAAAGCAATTAAAGCAGCACAAGCCCGTGAAGCAGCCCGTAAAGCAAGAGAAGAAGCGCGTAGTGGTAAGAAAAAGAAAAAATCAGAAGGTACGTTAAGCGGGAAATTAACACCTGCACAATCACGTAACCCGCAAAAAAATGAACTGTACCTAGTAGAGGGTGACTCTGCCGGTGGTTCTGCGAAACAAGGACGAGACCGACGTTTCCAGGCCGTATTACCGTTACGTGGTAAAGTAATTAATACAGAAAAAGCAAAGCTTGCTGATATCTTTAAAAATGAAGAGATTAATACAATCATTTATGCGATTGGCGGCGGTGTAGGAAATGAATTTGATGTTGAAGATATTAACTACGATAAAGTTGTAATTATGACCGATGCCGATACGGATGGGGCTCATATTCAAGTATTGTTATTAACGTTCTTCTACAGATATATGAAGCCACTTATCGAAGCTGGTAAAGTGTTTATCGCACTTCCTCCTTTATACAAAGTAAGTAAAGGAAAAGGTAAGAGTGAGGTAATTGAATACGCTTGGTCAGATGAGGAATTAGACGGTGTAACGAAAAAAGTTGGAAAAGGCTATATGTTACAACGTTATAAAGGACTTGGTGAAATGAATGCGGATCAATTATGGGAAACAACAATGAATCCTGAAACGCGTACATTAATTCGCGTGAAAATTGATGATGCAGCAAGAGCAGAGCGTCGCGTTACAACATTAATGGGCGATAAAGTAGAACCGCGCCGTAAATGGATTGAACGTAATGTACAGTTTGGTATGCAAGAAGAAGGAAATATTTTAGAAAATGAAATGATTATGGAGACGGAGGTGGAATAACATGCAAGCAGAGAAGTTTCATGACCTCCCGCTTGAAGACGTGTTAGGTGATCGCTTTGCACGTTATAGTAAATATATTATTCAAGATCGTGCACTTCCAGATGCACGTGATGGCTTAAAGCCAGTACAAAGACGTATTTTATATTCTATGTATGTAGAAGGTAATGTACATGATAAAGCGTTTCGTAAATCAGCTAAAACAGTAGGTAATGTTATCGGTAATTATCATCCACATGGAGATTCCTCTGTATATGAAGCAATGGTACGCTTAAGCCAAACTTGGAAAGTACGTAATGTTTTAGTTGAAATGCATGGTAATAACGGTAGTGTTGATGGGGACCCAGCGGCAGCGATGCGTTATACGGAAGCTCGCTTATCACCAATCGCATCTGAATTATTACGTGATCTTGATAAAGAAACAGTTGAATTCGTGTCAAACTTTGATGATACGAGTGAAGAACCGGTTGTATTACCAGCAGCGTTCCCGAATTTATTAGTGAACGGATCTACAGGGATTTCCGCTGGTTATGCAACAGAAATTCCTCCGCATCATCTTGGAGAAGTTATTGATGCTACAATGATGCGTATTGATAAACCAAATAGTACTGTTGATGATTTATTAACAGTTATGAAAGGACCAGATTTCCCAACAGGCGGTATTATTCAGGGGATTGATGGTATTAAAAAGGCGTATGAAACGGGTAAAGGTAAAATTATTATTCGCGGAAAAGCAGAAGTTGAAACAGTGCGCGGTGGGAAACAACAAATTGTAATCACTGAAATTCCTTACGAAGTGAATAAGGCAAATCTTGTAAAGAAAATGGATGAATTACGTCTAGATAAAAAGTTAGATGGTATTGCTGAAGTGCGTGATGAGACAGATCGTACTGGTTTACGAATTGTTGTTGAATTAAAGAAAGAAGCAAACGCTGAAGGTATTTTAAATTATTTATATAAAAATACAGATTTGCAAATTCCATATAACTTTAATATGGTAGCGATCAATAATCGTCGTCCAACACTTATGACATTACCGAAAATTTTAGATGCTTATATTGGACATCAAAAAGAGGTTATTACGAGACGTTCGCAATATGAATTAAGAAAAGCAGAAAATCGTCAACATATTGTAGAAGGTTTAAAGAAAGCATTATCGATTTTAGACCAAGTAATTGAAACAATTCGAGCTTCAAAAGATAAACGTAACGCGAAAGATAATTTAAGTGCAAAATTTGGCTTTACAGAAGCACAGGCAGAAGCAATTGTTTCCTTGCAATTATATCGCTTAACGAATACAGACATTACGGCGTTACAAGAAGAAGCAGATGAGCTTAATAAGAAAATTATTGAGCTACAGGCAATTTTACAAAGTGAAAAAAGATTACTTCAAGTAATTAAAACAGATTTAAAGAGAGTTAAGAAAACATATAGTGATGATCGACGCGCGATTATTGAAGATCAAATCGAGGAAATTAAAATCGATGTAGAAGTTATGATCCCACAAGAAGATGTCATCGTTACTGTAACGAAAGAAGGATATGTGAAACGTACTGGATGGCGCTCACACAATGCCTCAAACGGCAAAGACTTCGGTATGAAAGAGGGTGACATCTTACTTGAACGATTCGATACGAATACGACAGAGACAGTCCTCTTATTTACGAATAAAGGAAACTATATATATCTGCCAGTATACGAAATGCCAGATATTCGTTGGAAAGATTTAGGTCAGCACGTTGCTAATATCGTTTCACTCGACCGGGATGAAACAATCATTTGGGCAACGGTTGTACAGAACTTTGAGGAAGAAAAACGATTTATTGTATTTGTAACAAGAAATGGTATGATAAAGAAAACAGAATTAAATCAATATAAAGTTCAGCGTTATTCAAGGGCATTCGTTGCTGTAAACTTGAAAAAAGATGATGAAGTTGTCGATATATTTGCGACAGATGGAACGAGTGATATCGTTCTTGCTACACACGGTGCATATGCACTTATTTTCCATGAAGATGAAGTAAGTCCAGTCGGTGTAAGAGCTGCTGGCGTGAAAGCAATTAATTTAAAAGAAGATGACTATGTCGCTTCTGGTAAACCGTTAAATGGTGACAAAGATCAACTTATTCTCGTAACACAGCGCGGTGCTGTAAAACGTCTAAAAGCATCAGAAATTGAAAAATCAACGAGGGCGAAACGAGGTCTTGTTATTTTCAAAGAATTAAAACGTAATCCGTACCGCATTGTCGGTATTGAAATTGTTCGGGACGATGAATTAGTTTACATGAAGACAGAGAAAAACATTGTAGAAGAGATTGATCCGAAAGCGTATCGAAATAAAGACCGGTATAGTAATGGTAGCCTAGTGCTAGATGTTAATGATACTGGTGAAGTAGTAGAAACGTGGACGAAGAAAAGACCAGAATAAAGAGGGCATCTTGCTATGAATAATAGCAAGATGCTTTTTTCTAGGCAATTTATTATGTAAATAATAATAATCTTGTTATAATAACTGAATGAAATCGTTCTCATAAAGTGAAACTTTAATCAATGGGGATTTTCTTTATCCACACTGATTATTAGTTGAACCAATCGGGCTTTAACAAGCAGTTGATTTCTCACCTAATTCCTTAGCTTTCGCTGAATTTTTGGTTAGGAATCTTACTGCCTGTTAAAGCGGGACAAATGGAGGGGCAACATGAAAAAAATAGGTGTAGGGATTGTAGGATTTGGTTTTTCTAGTACGACATTTCATATCCCACTATTACAAACGATAGAAGAATATGATATTCGTGCTGTATTATCCTCAAAAGAAGAGGTAGTAAAAGAAACATTACCAAATGCTAATGTTGTTAGTACAATTGATGAATTGGTGAAGCGAGCTGATGTTGACTTAGTTGTTATTACATCACCTAATACAACTCATTTTCCATATGTAAAAGAAGCAATTTTAAACGGTAAGCATGTTGTTGTAGAAAAACCATTTGTTGTCTCAATTGAAGAAGGGGAAAAGCTTATTTCATTAGCAGAGCAGCATAATGTAATGTTAAGCGTATATCATAATCGTCGTTTTGATAATGATTTCTTAACAATTAAGAAATTGTTAGGAGAAAACAGAGTAGGGAATGTATACGCATATGAATCGAATTTTGATCGTTTCCGTCCACATGTACGTGATCGATGGAGAGAAAAAAATCTACCAGGCTCCGGTATATTATACGATTTAGGGTCGCATTTAATTGACCAAGCGTTATCAATATTCGGGAAACCAGATGCGATAAGTGCAGATGTAATAAAACAACGACCAGGTGCAGAGGTGGATGATTATTTCCACATAGTACTTCATTACGGAGTTAAACGTGTCATTTTACGTAGTAGCAGTTATGTGAAAAAAGCTGGACCGCATTTTATAGTGCATGGAGAGAAAGGTTCTATCGTGAAGTACGGTATGGATTCGCAGGAAGAGCAATTAAAAAATGGAATGAAGCCAGGTGATAACGGTTATGGAGTAGACGATGAAGAGAATTTTGCTACTTTAGAAACAGAAGAAAACTTAGAGCGTATTCCAACAGAAGTCGGTTGTTATGACAATTATTATAAAGGTGTGCGAGATAGTATATTAAATGGTGAGAAACTACCTGTAACAGCAAAAGAAGGTTTAGATGTTATTAAACTGATTCAATTAGCGATTGAAAGCAGTGAAAAAGGTAGAGTCATTTCTATAAAATAAAAAGACACGAAGCTCGTGTCTTTTTTATTAGGAATATGTGAATATGATTAATTATTTAGTTTAGTCGTTTATCATACATTAATTGGATTTGTATGCCATAAGGATCTTCAATAATACCATATGCTTCACTAAATATATTTTTTTCTAGCGGAGAGATTATTTTTACATGCTTATCGGAAATTAAATTATTATAAAACCTTTGTATTTCTTCTAAATTAGCGCTTTGAATGCAAAGTGACATGTTATTTCCAACGTTATAACGTTCATTAGTATTCATTGTATCTTCTGCTATCATTAGCTTTGTATTCCCAATTTGTAAAACAGAGTGAGCAATATGATCTTTATTTTCACTTGTAATTTTAAAAGAACTATCTCTTTTCGCCAGTTCTTCATACGTAACAATCATTAATTTTTTGGCTTCTAAATTACGTGTATAAAAGTTAATCGCCTCCTTTGCTTGCCCGTTCATTGAGAGAAAAATAGCTATTTCTAATGTCATAAATTCACAACTCCTTTATTAGTTAATAATTATAATATAGACTAAAAAGGTTTCAATACATGATACCTTTTTGGGAGGGAAATATGAAAAAAACTGAACGAATAAATGACATGCTTATTTTCTTAAATAATAAAAGATATTTTAATTTAAAAGATTTAATGGCTAGATATGATATTTCTAAAAGTACAGCTTTACGAGATATTCAATCATTGGAAGAAATAGGTGTACCCATATATTCTGAACTAGGTAGAAATGGAAGTTATAAAATTATAGAAAATAGTGTGTTATCGCCAATTTATTTTAGTGTGGATGAAATGTATGCGTTATACTTTTCGATTCTTACACTAAATGGATACAAGACAAAACCATTTAATATAGAAAGTATTGCGCTTGAAAATAAATTTAAACATGTACTACCTGATAATGTGAGTAAAAACATTTCGATTATGGAACGAACGCTTTCCTTTGAAGTAACAAATCATAGTAATTTTAGTCCGTTCTTAAAAGAAATTTTACAGGGGATTTTTGCTGAGCGAGTTTATTATTTAACATATTTAAAAAAAGATGAGGAGAAAGTATTGGTCGCCCAATTTATTCGAATCGAATCTAAATTTGGCCAGTGGTATGCTAAAATCTTTAATTTTGAGACAAATGATGTTCAAATAATTAGATGTGATAAAATTCTTTCTATTGAGGAAACAAGCAACACGAATTCAAAAAATCTTGAAGAACTATTAAGTTATCTTACAAACTTTCACAGAAAACCTGATGCAATTGATTTTAGTGTCATTGTTAATCAAAAAGGAAAAGATATTTTTGATAAAGAGAATTATCCTTCCATGAGGATACAAAAAGAAAATGAAAATTATAGTATAACAGGCTATTTTAACAAGCAAGAAGTTGAGTTTATTTCAAGTTATTTTATGAATTTCGGTGAAACGATTATTTCAATTCAGCCTGTGATGCTAAAAGAGTTAATCTATAATAAGGTGTTATCTATAAAGCAGCATTTAACTTCTTTAAGATAAAGTTAGTTTTAGTCATTTTTTGATATGAAAAAGCCCTTGCGATTTAAATATCCAAAGGGCTTTTTGGTGATTTTATTTGTTCTTTAGAAAAATTACTTTTGTGGAACAGAAAGACCATAGAAGAACATCGTAACGATATCTTTTATATGTTTTTCCCGATCTCCTTCAAGAAGTTGTGCTCCAAATTCATCACCTAATTTTGTAAACATTTGAATGTAAAGTAACATCATTTCTTTAGTAAGGTGTGGATTAATTTCGTTTTTGCGCTGAGCTCGTTCTAATATTTCTAAATACCAGGGTAGGATTTTTTCATTTTGATAACTATAAATAAACTTACGGAGTTCTTCGTCCCTTTGCATCATTTGTAGTAACATATCAGGTTGAAATAATCCGCCAGTATTCATTTTTCTTACAATCATTTTTTGCATCATATCATGAAAAGGTAATTTTTCTTCTGCAAGCTCTTTATAATATTGAAATTCAGATATGATAAATTCTTGTATAAGCTCCCTAAATAACGCATCTTTACTTCCGAAATGATTATAAATTGTAACTTGAGAAACGTTTGCTTCTTTTGCGATATGTTCTATTTTCACTTCATTAAATCCACGTTCTGAAAATAATAAGAATGCTGCTTCTTTAATGGCACGCTTTTTCTTTTCTTTTACTCTTTCAAAGCCGTTCAATGCAATCACCTCACTTAAAATATACAAGAAAAAATAATGGAAAACAATAATTTTGAAATATGGACTGATAAATATTTCAAAAAGTTGTTGCGAATATGAAAGATGAGGAGTACAATGATTTTGAAATATCACACATTAAATATTTCAAAAAATGAGGTGGAATTATGATTTCAGTTCAAGATGTCACAAAACAGTTTTCGAATGGAAAAGGTTTGTTTCATATTACATTTGATGTAAAAGAGGGAGAAGTATTTGGTTATTTAGGACCGAATGGTGCCGGAAAATCAACGACGATTCGTAATTTAATGGGATTTATAAAACCGACAGCTGGTAAAGCGACAATTTTTGGATTAGATTGTTGGAATGAAGCAGCGAAAATTCAAAGGGAAGTTGGTTATCTACCGGGTGAAATTTCTTTTATTGAAGGAATGAACGGATTAGAGTTTTTAAAATTAATGCAAGGAATGCGTGGATTAAAGGATACGAAAAGACGAGATGAACTGATAGAGCGTCTGCAATTTGATGTGAAAACACCGATTCGCAAAATGTCTAAAGGAATGAAGCAAAAAGTAGGGATAGTCGCTGCATTTATGCACGATCCAGAGGTGTTAATTTTAGATGAGCCAACATCTGGACTTGATCCACTTATGCAGCAAGTGTTTATAGATTTAATATTAGAGGAAAAGCAAAGAGGAAAAACAATTCTTATGTCTTCGCATATTTTCACTGAAATTGAGAGAACTTGTGACAGAGTAGCTATTATTAAAGATGGTCGACTCGTAACGGTTGAAAATATTCACGATTTACAAAGTATGAGAAGACAGGTGATAGATGTAACAGTATCATCACAAGAAGAGATTGAGTCTCTTACAAAGTGTAATTTGCAATTTGAAGCGGTAAAAGGCAGAGAGGCATCTATCATTGTACAAGGAAACTATCAAACTGTTTTACAAACACTTTCAAACTACAATATAACGGCACTTCAAACGAGAGCGATGGATTTAGAACATTTATTTATGCATTATTACGATAAGAAAGAAGGGATAACGCATGAATAAGCAATTATTTTTAGCTAGTTTGAAAGAAACACAAAAAAGTATTTTGAGTTATGCGTCTGGTGCAGCTTTATATCTGTGGTTATTAATTTGGATATTCCCGTCAATGGTATCAGCAAAAGGGCTAAATGAATTAATAGGTGCCATGCCTGATAGTGTGAAAAAAATCGTTGGTATGGAAAGTCCGATTCAAAACGTAATGGATTTTCTAGCGGGCGAATACTATAGTCTATTGTTTATTATCATTTTAACAATTTTTTGCGTAACAGTTGCGACACATTTAATTGCTCGTCATGTAGATAAAGGAGCAATGGCATACTTGCTAGCAACGCCTGTATCTAGAGTACGAATCGCAATTACGCAAGCGGCTATTCTTATATTAGGACTACTGATTATTGTAGCGGTTACGTATGTAGCGGGTATAGTAGGTGCTGAATGGTTTTTAGAGGATAATAACTTAAATAAAGAATTATTTTTGAAGATAAATGTAGTCGGAGGGCTCATATTTTTAGTCGTTAGTGCCTATTCATTTTTCTTTTCTTGTATATGTAATGACGAAAGAAAAGCACTAAGTTATTCAGCGAGTTTAACTATCTTATTTTTCGTATTGGATATGGTAGGGAAGTTAAGTGATAAGTTAGAATGGATGAAAAACCTATCATTATTCACGCTGTTTCGTCCGAAAGAAATTGCTGAAGGATCATATAATATATGGCCGGTAAGTATAAGTTTAACTGCTGTAGCGCTTTGTATTTTTATCGTAGCGATTGTAGTATTTAGGAAGAGGGATTTACCGTTATAGAGTAGAAAGTCCACTGAGAAAGTGGGCTTTTTTTATTTGTAAATTTAAACTAGTATGTTTATTGCATCCTTATAAAGGATATTTATCTTTTTAATTAAAAAAATATTCAAAAAAGTGAACCTTTTTCTAGGTTCATACGTCTAATATATGTAAAGTTAAATTGGAAGTGATGAAGTGAGGATGAAACAGGAGGAGCGATTGTGAAAGTAATCCCTTTATATAAAATGATTATAAAAGAAGAAACGGATGTTTCTTTAGCGAAAAAAGGTGATCATGAAGCCTTTATAGCGCTTATACATACAGAAAAAGTGAAGATGTATCGAATAGCAAAGGCGATGTTACGTGATGAGACAAATATAGAGGATGCGATACAGACAACAATTTTAAAAGCCTATGAAAATATAAAAAAATTAAAAAAAGAAGAATTTTTTCAAACTTGGTTAATTCGAATACTAATAAATGAGTGTAACAATATTATTAGAGCGTATAAAAATGTAATTGTGACAGAAGAGAATGATTACAATATGAGTGCGTGTGATCAGTATGAAGATATAGATTTGTGTAATGCGATTCAATCGTTACATGAAGAATTAAGAGCTGTTACGGTGCTTTATTACTATGAAGACATGAATCAAGAGAGTATAGCAAAGCTGTTAGAAATACCGAAAGGAACAGTGAAATCAAGATTGTCACGCGCGAGGGAACAACTACAAAAACGATTAAAGATGGAATAGGGGGTGTAAAGGATGGATAATGAAAAATTATTTGATGAGAAATTAAAAAAGAGAATAAAAGATGAAAATGTTATAGTACCTCCAGAGTTAAATGAAAAAATTAATGGCACGCTACATAATCTTAAGGTAAAAAAGAAGAGTTACAAAATTCATATGATGATAATTAGTGCAGCGGTTTGTATACTTTCAGTGGTATCTATGTCTGAGTTTTCTATACAAAGTTTTGCGCAAAATGGTGGAGTATTTGAATATGTAAAGAAAAAAGCGTTTTCTGATTATGAAAATGAAGAAGAAATAAAATCGAATGTACATTATCCAGATAAAGAAAAGATTCATCAAAAAATGCTAGATTCTATTGATTATTTTAAAAATATTTCAGGACAATTTGAGGAATATTCTAGCTCATCAAGAATTGCTACAACATATAAGTATGCGATTGATACGGAGAAACAAAGAGGTATCTCTTCGAAAGAAGATAAACTAGCGAAAAAACGAACAATTATATATAACGAGGGCAAGAAAAAAGAGTTTGATGATGAGAAGTATACCTATAAAGAGACAAAATGGAACCCGAAAGGAAGAAACAATGAACTATTAAAATTAAATCCTACGGAAAGGTTAGTGAGAAAATCAGATGAGAAAAAGAGATATGATGATGAATATGTAGGGCTAGCTAAATATAGTATTCAATCAGAATTCGCAGATTTGTTAATTCGATATAAAGATTGGAATTATAAAGAAACGAAATATCTTGGATTAGATTGTTACAAAATTGAAGGAGTTATCAACATAGAGGTGCCTGTTAGCACCTCTGAAGATTTAAGAGGGAAATTCGAAATGGTTGTGGAGAAAAATACAGGGATTATGTTGAAATTTCTTAGTTTTCAAGAAGGCTTGATTCAATATTCAGTTACGACTGAATGGATACAAATAGATAAGGGATTGAAAGAAAGTATGTTTCAAAAGGATAGCGCTAAATATGAAAAAATGAAAAACATATTGGGTGAATAGAAACAGGAGGAGAGTAAATGGGGAATCATTCATCTTTAAGAGAAGAGAAAAATAAGCAAAAATATAAAAAGAAAACGATAGTAAGTTTACTACTGGCGGTATTACTATTTGGTGGAATTGGCTATGGAGCCTATGTATATATGAAAACTTCTAGTCTCGTACAAAAATCTAATTTGAATTTAGTACGAGGCGAAAAATCCAATTTACGTGAGAAATCTGTAAAGCCAATTGCAAATCATGTTTCACTTTTAATTATGGGAATTGATGAAAATCAAGAACGACAAAAGGAATATAATGGTGCATTTCATACAGATGCATTATTGTTAGCGACTTTTAATAAAGACGATAAAACAGTGAAATTAACGAGCATACCGCGTGATACATATACATATGTTCCAGTTGAAAAGAAAAAAGATAAAATAACCCATGCATATGGAAGTGGTTTCGTTAAAAATGGTAAAGATGGAGGACCGCAAGCTTCTGTGGAAGCGGTAGAAAAATTGTTACAGGTGCCTGTTGATTATTTTGTGAAATTTAATTTTGGTTCCTTTACTAAAATTGTTGATGGGTTAGATGGTATTGAAGTGGATGTCCCAGTTGAATTTACGGAGCAAAATAGTAAAGATGAACCTGATGCGATTCATTTGAAAAAAGGATTACAAAAATTAAATGGGGAAGAAGCACTTGCACTAGCAAGAACGCGCCATATTGATAGTGATGCAATGAGAGGACAGCGCCAACAACTTGTTATTGAAGCGATTTTAAGTAAATTAAAAAGTGTAGGATCGATTACGAAGCTAGAAAAAATAGTTGAGGCGGTTGATGGTGATTTTAAAACAAATTTAGTAATGGATGATATTTTATCTTTTTATAAATACGGTTTAAACGGTTCAGTTGAAAAAATACAATTAGCTGGTGATGATTTATACTTACCTAATGGCCCAAACGGGCAACGTGTATATTATTATAATCCTAATAAAAAAGATCTACAAAGTTTAAGTAATACTCTTAGAACACATCTAGGATTAAGTGAAAAGCAAATTGAGGAGAATTAAAGCAGACGAAATGTCTGCTTTTTTATTTTTGTAGAAAAGATGTTTTTAGATATATGCATTATTTATTAGCAATAATTAACAAGTATTCAAGCGGTAAATGAGATCGAAGTGATTAAAACAACGAATGTGTATGAATGCAAAATAAGGTTTGAACAACATATGGAATTTTTATGAATATTACTGTAAAAAAATAATTTTTTAAAAATTTTCAATAATAATACTTTACAAAAATTAAAAAATTAGTAGAATAAGAATTAGTAAGAATCGTCTGATAAATATATAGAGAAAAACAGAATTATCAGAAAATTCTTTAATAGCTATCGTTTAGAATTAGGGAGGGTACAGAAAATGAAAAAGAAAAAAATGAAAAAACTAACAGCAGTTGTAGTACCGGTTTTAGCAATGAGCATGGCACTAACAGCATGTTCTACATCAGGCGGAGATAAAAAGACAAGCACAAACTCAAGTGGAGATAGCAAGTCAGAGGGAAAATTAGCGGCAAAACAAGTGTTGAATCGAACAGTAAACCAAGAGATTCCAACGATGGATTCTTCTAAATCAACAGATACAGTATCTTCACAAATGCTAGGGAATACGATGGAAGGATTATATCGTCTTGATAAAGATAATAAGCCTATTCCAGCTGCAGCAGAATCTAGCACGAAAAGTGAAGATGGTAAAAAATATACATTTAAACTACGTAAAGATGCAAAATGGTCAAATGGAGATCCAGTAACGGCGAAAGATTTCGTATATGCTTGGCAACGTCTATTAGATCCAAAAACAGCTGCTGAGTATGCATTTATCGCATTCCCGATTAAAAATGCAGAAGTAGTAAATAAAGGAGAAAAACCTGTAACTGAATTAGGAGTAAAAGCAGTAGATGATCTTACGCTTGAAGTTGAGTTAGAGCAAGCAGTACCGTACTTCTTAAACTTAGTAGCATTCCCATCATATTATCCATTAAACGAAAAGTTCGTTAAAGAAAAGGGCGAGAAGTTCGGTATAGAGTCTGATACAACTGTTTATAATGGACCGTTCGTTCTTAAAGATTGGAAGCATGAACAAGGATGGCAATTAAAGAAAAATGATCAATATTGGGATAAAAAGACTGTAAAACTTGAAGAAGTTAACTTCAGTGTTGTTAAAGAACCAGCAACTCTTATCAATTTATATGATAGCGGTCAAGTTGACTTTGCTTTATTAACTGGAGAGTTCGTAGATAAATACAGAAATAAGAAAGATGAATTCGGAACATATTCACAAGTGAGTACGTATTTCATTCGTATGAACCAAAAACGTGATGGACAAGATACACCATTAAAGAGTAAAAAGTTACGTGAAGCAATTGCACTATCAGTTGATAAAAAGAATTTAGCAAACGTAATTTTAAATGATGGATCAAAAGAAGCTGACTTCTTAGTACCAAAAGGTTTAGCAACTGGACCAGACGGTAAAGACTTCCAAGAAACGTTTAAAAATGGTTTAAAACCAAATGCTAAAAAAGCTGCTGCAGCTTGGGAAGAAGCGAAAAAAGAGCTAGGTAAAGACCAAGTTACAATTGAATTCTTAAACTATGATACTGGTAATGCGAAAAAAGTTGGAGAATATATTAAGGACCAAATTGAGAAGAACTTAAAAGGTGTAACAGTTAACATTAAACTTCAGCCATTTAAGCAAAAACTAAAATTAGAAACTGAACAACAATATGATATTTCGTATGGCGGATGGAATCCGGATTATGCAGATCCAATGACGTTCTTAGATATGTTTGAGACTGGACATTCTCATAACCAAATGAGCTTCTCTGATCCTAAATATGACGGCATGGTGAAAAAAGCTGGAACGGAATTAATGAGCGATGCAAAGAAACGTTGGGAAGAGTTAGGAAAAGCTGAAAAAACATTACTTGAAGAAGATGTAGCGATTGTACCTTTATATCAACGTGGAGATTCTTATGTTTTACAACCAAATGTAAAAGGTGTAGTAAAACATAATATCAGTCCAGAATTTAGCTTTAAGTGGGCATATGTAACTGAAAAATAATAGAGTTGAAAAAGCATTTAAAAGTGGCTTAGCTACTTTTAAATGCTTTTTTTGTGAGCTTAAAATACTAATTTTTAGTGTGGTTAAATAGAGGCGAATAAGGTGTATAGTATATACATATAGTAGATGGGGGATAAATCCTACTAAATTGAAAAAATCAGAATATTTAAAATTAAACTATTTACAAATGCGAAAAAAAGAGTAGAATAACATTAGTTGTAATTTTCTGAAAAAATAATCTTTAGTAAGGGGTCTCTCAAGGGTTGGTAATGTACATATAATTAGGGAGGGTACAAAAATGAAGAGAAAAAAGATGAAAAAGTTAACGGCAGTTGTAGTACCAGTTTTAGCGATGAGTGTTGCATTGACAGCATGTTCTGGGTCAGGTGGGGAAAAGAAAACGACTACTACATCAAATAGTGGGGAAGAAAAAAAATCAGATATTAAATATGCAGCGAAACAAGTATTAAATCGTACGGAAAACCAAGAAATTCCGACGATGGATACTTCTAAATCTACTGATACATTAGGTTCGCAAATTTTAGGGAACACGATGGAAGGCCTATATCGCCTTGATAAAGAGAATAAGCCAATTCCTGCTGCGGCAGAGTCTAGTACGAAAAGTGAAGATGGTAAAAAGTATACGTTTAAACTGCGAAAAGATGCAAAATGGTCAAATGGTGATCCTGTAACAGCGAAAGATTTCGTTTTCGCATGGCAACGCTTACTTGATAAGAATACTGCGGCAGAATATGCATTTATTGCTTACTATATTAAAAATGCAGAAGCGATTAATAAAGGAGAAAAACCTGTAACTGAATTAGGAGCGAAGGCGGTAGATGATTACACGCTAGAAGTAGAATTAGAAAAACCGGTACCGTATTTCTTAAATTTATTAGCATTCCCATCATACTATCCATTAAATGAAAAATTCGTAAAAGAAAAAGGTGATAAGTACGGTTTAGAAGCAGATACAACTGTGTATAACGGTCCATTCGTTATGTCTTCATGGAAACATGAACAAGGTTGGCAGCTGAAGAAAAATGATAAGTACTGGGATAAAAAGACTGTGAAGTTAGAAGAAATTAACTATAGTGTAGTAAAAGAGGTTGCAACGAAAGTAAACTTATATGATACAGGATCAATTGATTTTACATTACTATCAGGAGAGTTTGTAGATAAATATAAATCGAACAAAGAAGAATATGGTGAGTATGCGGAATCAAGTACATTCTTCTTACGTTTAAATCAAAAACGTAACGGACAAGATACGCCTTTAAAGAGCAAAAAACTTCGTGAAGCAATTGCATTATCAGTTGATAAAAAAGGATTGGCAAATGTAATTTTAAATAATGGATCAAAAGCAACAGATCAATTGGTTCCAAAAGGACTTGCGACAGGTCCAGATGGTAAAGATTATCAAGATACATTTAAAAATGGTCTGAAATATAATCCGAAAAAAGGAGCAGCAGCGTGGGAAGAAGCGAAAAAAGAACTTGGAAAAGATCAAGTTACAATTGAATTGCTAAGCTATGATGATGGAACTGCGAAAAAGATTGCTGACTATGTAAAAGATCAAATTGAGAAAAATTTAAAAGGTGTAACGATTAATACGAAAATTCAGCCGTTCAAACAAAAATTAAAATTAGAAACTGCGCAAGATTATGAAATTTCTTATGCAGGTTGGAGTCCAGACTATGCGGATCCAATGACATTTATTGATATGTTTGAATCGAAGAGCCCGTACAACCAAATGAGTTATTCAAACCCAAAATACGATGAAATGGTAGGGAAAGCAGGTAATGAATTAATGAGTGATGCGAAAAAACGCTGGGAAACGTTAGGGAAAGCTGAAAAATTATTCCTTGAAGAAGATGCAGGGTTAGTTCCTTTATATCAAACAGGAAGATCGTACGTAATGAAACCGAATGTAAAAGGAATTGTGAAACATAACATCAGTCCAGAATATAGCTTTAAGTGGGCGTATGTAACTGAGGATGGCGGAAAAAAATAAAGTGAAAGCATTTCAAAAGTGGCTGAGCTGCTTTTGAAATGCTTTTTAGTATGTATAAGGGAATAAATCTCGTTAGCCTATTGAGAATCGGGTAGGTAATTAGGAAGGTTCTATCGGAGGAATTTAGAGAGGTCAGTAAGTAGTAAGACAGATGATAGTAAGAGACCTCATGCTAATAAGAAAAATATAGAACGTAGTAATAGAGTGGAATAAGGGGAGGGATGTTTACATATAGTAGACGGGGGATAATTCATATAGTAGTTAAAACAACAAGTTACTATAATAAAAAAATAAATATTTAGAAAATTTACAAAAATGCTTTACAAAATTTAAAAAAACAGTAGAATATTAATTAATAAGAATTTTCTGATAACGAAAGTTAGTAGAGAATTTCTAAATGTTAATATCGTACATATAATTGGGGAGGGTACAAAAAAATGAAGAGAAAAAAGATGAAAAAATTGACAGCGGTCGTAGCACCAGTTTTAGTAATGAGTATGGCATTAACAGCTTGCTCTGGATCAGGAGATAAAGAGAAGGCAAGCACAACACCAAAAAGCGGTGAAAAAGAAGGCGGAAAGCTAGCGGCGAAGCAAGTGCTTAATTTAACAGAGTCTCAAGAGATTCCATCTATGGACTCTGCTAAAGCGACAGACCAAGTATCGTTTCTAGCTTTAAACAACGTAATGGAAGGTTTATATCGACTTGATAAAGATAATAAAGCAACACCAGGAGTTGCTGAATCATATAAAAAGAGTGAAGATGGTAAAAAGTATACATTTACATTAAATAAAAATGCAAAATGGTCAAATGGAGAGCCTGTAACAGCGAAAGATTTCGTGTTTGCTTGGAAACGTGCGGTAGATAAAAATACAGCAGCAGAATATGCATACATTATGTTTGATTTAAAGAACGCAAAAGCAATTAATGATGGGAAAGCGCCACTTGATACGTTAGGTGTAAAAGCTGTAGATGATTACACATTAGAGGTAGAATTAGAAAATCCAGTTCCTTACTTTGTAGAATTAACTTCATTCGGAACATTCTATCCGTTAAATGAAAAATTCGTAAAAGAAAAAGGTGAAAAATTTGGTTTAGAAGCAGATACAACGTTATACAACGGACCGTTTACATTGACAGACTGGAAACATGAAGAAGGATGGAAATTAAAGAAAAATGCACAATATTGGGATAATAAAACAGTTAAGTTAGATGAAATCAACTTTAACGTAGTAAAAGATAGCGGTACACGTGTAAACTTATATGAAAGTGGACAAATCGATCGTGCGGGACTTACATCTGAAATGGTTGACAAATATAAATCAAATCCAGACTTCTATACACAAAAAACACCATCAACGTTCTTCTTACGTTTAAACCAAAAACGTGGTGGGCAAGATACAGTGTTAAAGAGCAAAGATCTACGTTTAGCGATTGCAAAAGCGTACGATAAAAAAGGTTTAACGAATGTAATTTTAAATGACGGATCTACACCGGCAGATTACTTAGTACCAAAAGAATTTGCGAAGAGTCCAGATGGAAAAGACTTCCGTAAAGATAACGGAGATATTTTAAAAACAGATGTGAAAAAAGCAAAAGAGCATTGGGAAAAAGCGAAAAAAGAACTTGGAAAAGAGCAAGTAACGATTGAGCTATTAAACTACGATAGCGATAATGCGAAAAAAGTAGGAGAGTTCTTAAAAGGAGAACTTGAGAAAAACTTACCAGGGTTAACAGTGAACTTGAAAAATCAACCGTTTAAACAAAAGTTAAAATTAGAATCAGATTTAGATTATGATTTATCTTACGCTGGTTGGGGCCCTGATTACTTAGATCCAATGACATTCATTGATATGTTCGTTACAAATGGTCCTCATAACCAAACTGGATATTCAAATCCAAAATATGATGAAATTGTAGAAAAAGGTAAAGGCGAGCTATTAACGAAAACGAAAGAACGTTGGGATAGCTTACTAAAAGCTGAGAAAATGTTACTTGATGATGCTGTAATTGCACCATTATATCAACGTGGTGATGCTATCGTTCAAAGACAGAAAGTAAAAGGTATTGTTCACCATCCAGTTGGTGGAGACTACAGCTATAAATGGGCATATATTACAGAAGATAAGTAAGATGAGGGGCGTACAATACGCCCTTTTTTCTATGCACTTTTCTTCCGTGCTCGAATATATAAAATAAAAAAGGGAGAATCCCATGAAACGAAACACATACATCGATTTCCTAGCTTATTACGGAATAGGAAGTGCTCATCCTGGTGGTTTTACGTTAACAAAACAATTGTTAGCACAACTGCCTTTTAAATATGGAGCGAACGTCCTTGAGATAGGTTGCGGTACAGGGAAAACAGCGGCATATATGACAAGGGAATTTGGCTATAAAGTAACAACGGTTGAAAAGAATGAAATTATGATTCAAAAGGCAAAAGATAGATGGTTGTTTGAAGGGTTAGATATACAATTAATTGAAGGAAATGTAGAGCATTTACCGTGTTTGAATAACTCATTTGAGTTCGTACTTGGAGAATCAATCATCGCTTTTACAGACAAAGAAAGGGTTATCTCGGAGTGTTATCGTGTATTACAGCAGGACGGTAAGCTTGTTGTCATTGAAATGATTATTGATAGGCACATTGATAAGGGGGAGGAAGAAAAAATCGCCCAATTATATGGCATGAAAGAACTGTTAACTGAGAATGAGTGGGCACAATTATTTCAGAAAGCAAATTTTAAAAGAATTACAATTGCTGGCGGTGGTACAATTGCAGAAACGATCTCTAGCTATGTAGAAGAGCCAGAATGGAATGTATCCTCACATATTCCAAATGAGTTATATGAGGCATGGGTACAGCATGAAAATGTACGGCTTATGTACCAACATATTTTAGGGCATCGTATTTTTATATGTGAAAAATAAAGAAAAAGAGTTGGCTAAAGGTAGCCAACTCTTTACTATGTTAAATGAAAAATAATGCAGCTAATGTAATTCCGAAGATGAAACCAAATCCGAGTTCAACACCCCAGCCACAACCGCCGCCTCCCCAGCCGCCGCAACCACAACTACTACAACCACGACCACCACATCCGCAGCTGCTGAATCCACCACCGCATCCGAATCCACAACTATCACACCTGCTAAGGCCTCCACAAAGGTCACAACCACCGTTTGCATAAGCGTCGTAGTATCCGAATCCTGAATCAAAAGATGAGCGCTGTTGCACCGGTTCGATCCATACAGAGTTTTGTGTCACATCGATTATTTTACCTAAATGTATACGGCCATCACGGTCTTCAATCCGAACAACTTTTCCGAAATAACGTTGGCATGTATCATAACATTTTTGTCTATGCATATTCTTTCCTCCTTCCGCATTACAGTAATACGATATGTAAGGGGGACAAGTGCGGCTTGTACGAATGCCCTATCTATCATAATTGTTATAGGAAAGGGGAAATATAAGAAGAGGATATATAAGGAGGAAAAAGCATGAAATCTACAGATCAGTTTCAGACATACGAAGTACCATGGGAAGATTTTATTGAAGCGTTACGAGAGGAAATGAAGAAGCAAGTAGGGGCAGATATTATTGATACAGTAGTTTGCAATTTAGAAGATGGTTTTGAAGTGTATACATATGTGCAGGGGGATTTAGATTTTGAATATAAGGAAGCGCTTGAGAGAAAATACGGAAGTGATGCGAAGACACCTAATGTGTTAACGATAATGTTATTAGCTAGTATTTATAATACAAGTGAAGAGAATATACGCTTGCATGCGGATCATAAAGATAATCCGATTGTTGAAGTGTATGTAAAGCAATGAAACACGCTGTGGAAGGCGTGTTTTTTATTTGTATGATAAAATGTTAGAAAATTGAGAAAGAAGGTGAAGGATTGGGAATTAAACATCTTAATTTAACAGTTACAGATGTAACAGCAGCTAGAGAGTTTTTAGAGAAGTATTTTGGTCTAATTTGTAGTGGAACAAGGGGAAATGGCTTTGCAGTTATGCGTGATAATGATGGCTTTATATTAACGTTAATGAAAGGGAAAGACGTACATTATCCGCAAACATTTCATGTAGGGTTTCCACAAGAAAGTGAAGAAAAAGTAAATAAGATGAATCAAAGGTTGAAGGAGGATGGATTTTTGGTCGAACCTCCTAAGCATGTCCATGCGTATACCTTTTACGTTGAAGCACCTGGTGGATTTACAATAGAAGTGATGTGTTAAGTCAAAAATCAAACTTTTTGTTATGTGTTTTTAAAATGAAAAGTAGGAAAAGTCTGTTTTAAGTGTGGAGCTTAAAACAGACTTTTTTACTTATAGTATCGGATAGAAAACGCTAGAAGGAATAATATTCAGTTCTTATAACTGTTTACATAATAAAATTATGCTGGGTTCGTTGTCCTAAAATACAAGTCATATATCTTGTTTCCTCTCATAAATTTAAACATAGGAATTTGTCTACAAAGGTGGCGAAGCCTCATCATGAAAATCCGAATTTGTGCCACGTTCATGTTGTTTCTATTTATATGTTTACCTTTATCAGCTTTTGCAAAAGGAGAGGAGGCAAAGGAAAGGGTCGTTTCACTTGTATATGACGATTCGGGCAGCATGAGAAATAACGATCGCTGGAAATATGCCAATTATGCTTTGCAAAGTTTAGTTGCGCTATTGGATGAAAAAGATAAATTTTCTTACGTTCCAATGAGTAAGCCGAATGAGCCATTAAACATTTCGTTAACGAAAGATAAAAGGCAAACAGAAATTGAGGGAATTGGAGCATGGAAAACGTATTTAAATACTCCATTTAGCGCGGTAGAAACGGCGATGCAATCTATAAAAAAGGAAGCAGATATAGATGGAAAACGTGAATTTTGGCTTATTGTATTAACTGACGGGGCATTTAATGATTTAGAGAAAGATAAGGTTGGCGGAAAAGAACAAATTTTGCAGAAATTAGCCCAGTTTAAGAAAGAAATGGATGCAAAAAAGATATCGTTACATCCAGTCTTAATTACGATGGAAGAAGATTTAGGACAACAAGAAAAAGAACAACTAAATACGTTCAAGGAAATATGGAAGAAAGAGATAAATGGTGTTACGATGCCGTCAAGCGGAGAAGATGGCATTGTAAAAAGTGTAAATCAAGTGGCAGCATTAGTTGCAAATCGTGATCCATTCTCCTCTGTTGAATCGATTGTAAAAACGAAAGTAGTGGGGAAAAGAGTAGAGATTACAACACCGTTTCCGTTAAAGCGTATGACGCTTGTACGACAATCGCCTTCTCTGCCCGATTATCAGGTCACACAAATTTCTAAACCATTACAATTACAATCTTCTTTTTCCATACATGCACCAGGAGAAGCAAAATTGTTCGGAAATATAGTTCATATAAGTACGGAAAATGAGGAAGTTATTAAACCAGGAACTTATACGATAGAAGTGGACCAGGACATTGAGAAAGAAGGACTACAAGTACTAGTTGAACCAGCGCTTAATTATACGGTTTCTACTTATGCCAAAGATGATAGTAGTCAAAAAAATGTAGAGAAAATGTATGAAGGTGTTACTGCTGTTATTGAAGCAAAGCCTACGGAGTTGCCAGTTCAGTCTTCTTACTTTCAGGCAGAATTAGAAATAGAAGGAAAACAGTACCCGATGAAGTGGGACGATAAAAGGCATGTGTTTTATTACGAAACGAAGCTTGGTAAAGGGTTAGTACGCGGGAAAGTTCATATGAACATAAAGGGATTTTACAGACAGACGAAAGAATTTAAAATCGAAGTAACGGAAAAACCAAAATTATCACTACAAACGATTACGAAAGATTATGAAGAAAAAGTAACAAATTTAGAGAATAGTAAACCGTTTATTATACAACCACAGTTAGATGGTAAGCCGATGACAGAAGAGGCTGTAAAGAAACTATTAAAATCTACTGGTGTCACATCTAAACAATCAATCAACTATGAAATAAAGCAACATGGAAATCAAATCCATGTTTATCCTCGTCCTTATTACTCCGACACATTTAATTTTACAGATACCGGCATCGTAGAAGCTACCATCGTAATGCAGGATTCAAAGTTACAAGAAGTAAAGAAAAACATAACATTCCATATTCAAGATGCTCCGTTTTATGAAAAATATGCGCTTATTTTTAAGTTTGTCATTCCTATCACTTTATTACTACTAGTAGTAGGAATCATTGTTTTAGGATGGATTGTTCGGCCAAGATTTCACCGGAAAGCACTACTGTATTATGAATGGGATCAAGAGGTAGCGAAAGATTGGCTATATCAATCTGAACCAGAATTACTTCGAAATAAATGGTGGAACCATTATTTTGGTATCCCATTTAGAGCAGAAAGAAAAACAGTGCAATCCGTTACGTTTATAGCGAAGAAAGGTTCGAAATCTGTCTTTGTAGCGAAAGAATCACAAGTAGTTGGAATGATTATTGATGGGATGTTTATAACAAAAGATGAAGTAGGACTGGAACATAAGACACTATATCCAAATGAACTTTTACTAATTGATAGAGGATATGGTAAGGAGATTTACAAGTACGAATGTGAATAGTAGATAGGGAAAAGAAGGGGATGGAGTATTGATTCTCTTTCCCTTTTTTCAAACAAGCAAGAATAGGAAGGTGGTTCACATGACATTACAAGTTCCAACAATATTAATTGGTTTAGGTGGAATCGGTAGTACTGTGACGCATCAAATATATGAAAAATTACCTGAAGAGCGCCGGAAAAAGGTAGCAATGCACGTATTTGATACAGATGTGAATACATTGAGTAAATTTGATCATATTCGAAAGTTTAAGACACAAACGAGTTCTAGTAAAACGCCCAGGGAGTATATTGCAGGAGATCCAACAATCCCAGAGTGGTTTCCGATGGATCCGACTATACTTGATAAACCATTAACAGAAGGAGCAGGACAGTTACGCGTCATTTCACGTTTAGCGTTACGTGCTGCGATGAAAGAAGATAAATTAACGTCCTTTTGGCAAGAAATTGAGAAAATTTTTCCGGTTACAAGTGATCAAACAGAATATGGTGTGCGTGTCATTATAGTAACATCACTAGCAGGCGGAACAGGTTCGGGGATGTTTCTGCAAATTGCATTATATTTACGTGAAATGCTTCGGAAAAAATTGCAGCATCATAACATTTTAATACGTGGTGCATTTTTAATGCCGGATGTTTTAGTAAAGACGAGAACAGTTAGTGCGAAAGAGTTTGAAACGGTGCAAGCGAACGGCTATGCATCGTTAAAAGAATTACATGCTATTACGCTCGGTTCTACTGGAGAATTATCAAAACGCGGCGGTGTAACAATTGAATTAGAGTATCGCCCTGATCAAGTAGATGAAGACGGAAGAACGAATCATACAATTAAACAACATCATTTACCGTACAATTATTGTTTCTTATACGATTATGAAAACCTACATGGACACCATTTACACAATTTATCAGATTATATGGAACAGATGGCAAATACAATTTATTTACAGTTATTTAGCCCGATGTCCACAAGTCATTTTGCACAAGAAGACAATCAAATTCAGCAATTAGCAGAATCAAGCGGAAAAGGACGATATTGCGGGGCAGGAACGGCAAAACTCATTTATCCGTATGAGCATGTGTTAAAATATTGTGCTTTAAAATGGGCTGTGCAAGGTTTAGATGAATCGTGGCTTCATTTAGATCAACTGTTTCAAGAGAAGAAGCAAAGATATGACCAAGATGTAAAACGTGGGATGCAGCGTGAAAAGCCGGAGAGAGGTAAAAGTTATTTAGAGGACTTGGAACATCTTGCTACCCGTCCAGAGCAAGCTCATATTTTCTATAGACAAATGTACAATGAAACACGTGAAGGAGCAGAGGGTGGTAAGCTCGGAGTTGCGAAATCAAAACTGTTTTTAGAAGCTGTAGAAAGTTATGTACAACGAACGGTGCAAAAAGATGAGGAATTAAATCGTTTGCAACATGAGTGTAAAATTTCAGCTGCGAAACTGAAAATGATGGAACAAATGAAAGGTGAAGTGGCAAGAGTGGATCATGCGGTTCGCTTATATGCATATGCGATTCCGAGCCGTGTACATGAACATGTAACGACACTTTTATATGACATGATTGAATCAGACCGCTTTTCACCAAGTGGTTCTGAAGGGCAGTCCTATCAATTAAATACATGGTTTTTAAAGAAAACAGATCCAGTTCATCCAGTAGCAGCACGTTTTATGTTATATGAAATTCGAAAACAGTTAGTGGAAAAAATGAATCGATTACATGAAAATAATGAACAAAAGCGTAATGTAATTCAAAACTACGATAAAAAATTTAATGTAGGTAATATCGATGGCACGGTAACGGCTGTACGCCGAGTAGAAATTGCTCAACAACAAGGCTGGTTTGGAAAAATGATTAATAATCAGCAACGTTTATTCAAAAGAGAATTTGAAGACATCGTAACGCAATATGTACACAAATTAAATGAATATCGAAAAGAAATGCTATTAGAACTTGTATATCAATCGCTATATCAAGCAGTTAATAAAATGATTCAATATTGGGAAAGGTTTTTTGATAATTTACATGAAACACGTGAAAATTTATTATTTGAAATCCAAAAGCGCAGTAAGGAATTTGAAGGAAAAACAAACCCGACGAATGTATATGTATTAGCTGAGGAACAGCTGCAAGAAAAGATATGGCAAGATATGCAGCAACATTTAAATTTAGGTGTACTGCCGAAAGATATATCAGCGGAAATTTATATGAGTTTGTACGGGGAATATTGTCGTGATGCGAAAACAGAAGAGATTCAGTCGAAAAAGGTAGAGGATTTCTATCGCGAACATATACTGAGCTATTGTTATGACGAACTGCAAGTACGCTATCGTGATAAATTAGAATTGAATATTATTGAAGCGTTGCGAAAAGAAGCAGATTATAAGAAACGTGATCGCGATGAATACGTGCGTGAAAAAATTGAAGACCTGTTCCATTTAGCAAGTCCGTTCATTCCGAAAGTTGCTCATCATAGGGAATTACAATATTGGGGTATACATCCTTCTTTAAAGAAAGAGCTGCAAGAGGAATTAATTCAAGAAATGTTTAAAGAAAAAGATACAGTACATGAAGCCTTTTCGCCATTTGAAGTGATCTGTTATCGAGCGCATTACGGCTTATCGCTGCAGGACTTTCCTAAATTATCATCAGGACATATTTCAAACGGATTTATGAATGATAAAGGTGACTATTTCCAATCGTATTATCGCCGTGTAAACAAATTAAATAGTAAAAAATCTAGTTTAACGCCGCATTTAGATAAGTATTGGCACTTACCAGCCTTTATGCCAGATTTAAACGCGACTCAAACAAAATTAGATTATGATAAATGTAATCGTGCATTACTATACGCATATATGTATCGCTGGATTAGTTTAGTTGCTGTTGATGGACAGTTTGTGTATCAATATAACGGTGTGGGACGTAGCTTTTTAATTCAGTCGATGGGAAAAAATATTTCAAGCGAAAGTTATAAATTACACAGAGCATTGCTTCATAATCCGTTTATTTATGAAAACATCTTGTCACGATTTGAAGAAGAGCAAGAAAAGGCGATGATACAAGGTGGACATTTATATACACATCCGTTCGTATTAGGAGCCCAAGATGTAAGATGGCTTAGAAAAGAACATGTCCACAATCTTTTAGACATGATTTTAATGTATGACCGTGAAGCGAAGTATGATCCGACGTTAGAAGAAACATCAGATGAATTATTAAGACTATTCCTTGATGAAATCGAGTTGTATTTCCAGAACTATTACGGCACAGGTGCTGATATGGTTGCAAAGAAAGAGAAAGAAATGTTTATTAAACAATTGTGGGATCGCTCGCATGCGAAAGGATATGTAGATCCAAATAGCGCTCCGTATAAAAAATGGCAAAATTTATTAAGTATTCAAGATGAAGAAGAAACGCCAAAAACGAATGTATAGTGAATGAAAAGGGAATCCTTAAAAGTGGCAATACAACTTTAGAAAAGAGGGATTCTGATGCCGTTTTTAGGAAGTGTATATCAAATATTTGGGTTATATCCGGAACTTTATTATGGGATGATTTCAGCAGAGTTGCAAGAGGAAGCTCAGAAGGAGCATCTTAAAAATAGTAGTGCAGAAGCTGAAGTGGAAGAATAAAAAAAAGTGCAGATGAAAATCTGCACTTTTTTGTTAGTATTAAAATGGTGAAATAACCTCAAGTGAATTATTATTTTTGAATAATAATTCACTTGAGGTTATTATGATTTTCATTACATTGTATGTAATGAAAATTGTATGAAAATCAATGTAATAAAATGCATATGAATATTAAGGTGGAAAACAACAATGTTTTTGAGAAAATAATTATGTATAAAAATAACATTTGATACATAATCAGCCGATTGTTTTTGAGTGATTTATTATTGACAATATAATTAATTGTATGATAAATTCAATCAGCATTCTTAATGGTTTTTTGGTATGGTTAATATTTTGAAAATTCAATACGGTATAAAGAGATTGATTTTTCTGTTTTTATCGAGACGGGTTACTAAGTCTATAGGGGAAGTGAACTATGTATATTTTTATTTTTAAAATAGAACAGTAATAAAGAATGTAACAAGTAAGAGATAAACTTGAAAAAGAGGTTTCAAAGAATGAGTCTTTTCATAAAGAAAGCAATGGATGAAGAAAAGAAAAAAGTATTGAATCAAACTTTAGGAGCGATTGATTTAACTCTTTTAGGTATTGGAGCAATTATTGGTACAGGTATTTTCGTATTAACTGGTATTGTAGCAGCGAAACATGCTGGTCCGGCGATTGTATTATCTTTTGTATTAGCGGCAATTATATGTGCATGTGTAGCTTTCTGTTATGCTGAATTTGCATCTACAGTTCCAGTTTCGGGAAGTGTATATTCATATACATATATGACACTAGGTGAGATTTTTGCATTTATAGTTGGCTGGTGTGTTATGCTGGAGTATTTATTAGCGACTTCTGCGGTTGCAGCAGGCTGGTCAGCATATTTTCAGTCATTGCTACTAGGTTTTAATATTCACATTCCTACGGTTTTTGCTTCGGCACCAGGAATGGGGAAGGGTGGAATCATTGATTTACCAGCAGTTCTTATTATTTTAGTTGTTACATTTTTATTAAGCCGTGGTGCAAAAGAAAGTGCACGAATTAATAATATAATGGTTATTATTAAACTGGCTGTTATTGTAGGATTTATTGTTGTAGGGACACAATATGTAAGACCAGAGAATTGGCAACCATTTCTACCGTTTGGTTTTCACGGTGTGGTAGGGGGCGCTGCTACTGTATTTTTTGCTTTTTTAGGATTTGATGCAGTTGCAACAGCCGCAGAGGAAGTGAAGCGTCCACAACGTAACGTGCCAATTGGGCTACTTGTTTCCTTGTTCATTTGTACCGTTCTATATGTAGGTGTTTCATTCGTGCTAACTGGAATGGTTCCGTTTACGGAATTAAATGTTGCTGATCCGGTTGCATATGCGTTGCGCACTGTAGGAGAAGATAGAATTGCTGGGTTGTTATCGGTGGGAGCGATAGCAGGGCTAACAACAGTTCTGTTAGTAGCTATGTTTGCATTTGTTCGTGTATCTTACTCGATGAGTCGAGATGGACTGTTACCAAAAAGACTTTCAAGTGTCCATAAACGTTTACAAACTCCATTTTTTAATACGTGGGTTACAGGTATACTAGCAGCTTTATTAGCGGGATTAGTGGATTTGAATTTATTAGCTAATTTAGTGAATATGGGAACGATAACAGCATTTGTGTTTGTATCTATAGCTGTCATTGTATTAAGAAAGACACATCCTAATATGAAGAGGCCATTCCGTGCCCCTCTAGTACCTTTTTTACCTATCGTTTCAATAGTAAGTTGTATATATTTGGCATTGAACCTTTCTAAGCTTACTTTAATTAGTTTTGTGGCATGGATTATAATAGGGGTTTTCATATATTTTGTATATGCTAAAAAACATAGTAATGTTAGAAATAGAAATAAAGTATAGTCCATTGAAATAATACTTGTAATGGAAATGAAAACACGCTACTTATTCATATAAGAACAAGTAGCGTGTTTTTTCTATTTAATAATCCCATTTTCTAAAATTTTAATAGTTGGTGCCACTTTCACATTAGCTTTTGAAAAGGCACTCGGCCAATCATCTTCGACTTGTTTCCATTCTTTATATTGAAACGCTCTCGCATAATCACCAAATCCGAATGGATCAAGTTGCTGTTTTTGAATGTTGTGGATTAAATCGTTCAAATCTTTGTTTAGTTGTTTTGTAATAAGAGAAGTTAATTTCTTTCTATCTTTGTCTATATCCATATTGAATGTAAGTTCAGAGACAGCAATTTTCAAATCCATTTTAACATGAAATTTGAAGTGGTTATCGCTATAATCTGTATGGATATCACGATCCATGCTAAGAACATTTATTGTTACGAAATCGCCGCCATCGGTATCTTTTAAATCACTATTACTTTCAACTGAAGTAGAAGGGATTTTCAATGTAAGCGAAACCGGTGTATTCGCTTTCTTTTGTAACAAAAGAAGAAGGGCGCTTTCATAACGATTTAATGACATTTTATAAATTCCGCGAGAAGTTAATAGCGCGGAACCAGTAACGATAACATCCTTTTTACCTTTTTTTATTTCTGAAATAGCAGGTGTTATACCTTTATTAAACGTTTGCCTGTGAAATTCATGGAATGTCGTAAAAACGGTCCGATTGTACAGTTTGTTCGTATTAATTAAATCTGTTAAATACTCGGGAAGGGCAGGCTTATCTTTAAAGTTATTATATATAACTGAAGAAATTGGACCGTCTACTGCAACCATGCGCATGTTTCCAGTGTTTTTAGGATCACGATACCAAACATCAAGGTAAGGCATAGCCCCTTCTTGTTTTAAAAAATTTGTGCTAAATAAAATGAGCTGTAACTTTTCTGTAGATACTAAACCGCCACTTGAACTATTAAACGTTGCTTTTGCTTCTCGAGGTGTACGTACTTTAGCTTCATGTGTTTCGTACTTTTTTTCTACGTCTTCATTAAAAATAGGATTTACGTGGTACACAATTAATTTTCCTTTTGCTTTTGCATCAAAGCCGTAAATTAATGAAATCGATTGTTTTTCTAAGTCGAGTCGATCTCCACAGCCTGTTAAAAAGGTTATGAGAAAGTAAAGTATAGTGAAATGAATAAAGCGCCTCATTTAAACTCTTCTCCTTTTCCAATGCTGATAAAGTGTCATGTATAAGAGAAATACGACCGGGAATAGAAAAACGATAAAATAACTTGCAGTTCCCCAAAATTCTCGCAACGCACTTATTTGGTAAGAGGAAGGGATATAAAAGAATAAGATGAAGATACACCCGAATAATAAACCATAAATAGGTAATGAACTGCTTTTTTTGTTAAGTAATTGATTAATTCCATCTGAAGCAGTGAAAATATAAGGAATACAGGAATCAAAAATGATAAAGAGATAAAATGACAAAAAGATAATTTCAAATCGTTCCAGAAAAGAAAAGTGAAATGGTGTAACGAGAGAAAGGGTAGGCCATAAAAACTTAGTTATACCATCTGGGCTAAAATAAAGGAAAGAAACGAACGTCACTTGCAGGTAAACGAATAAAGTAATCATATTTGCAATAACAATCCCTTTTTTTGCAGATGATTTATTACTGAGGTAAGGATAAAGGACGAATGCAAACTCAAATCCGAGAAAGGCAATAATAGTTGATTTTACTGTGTTGAAAACTGGTATCCATCCCTCTTTAAGGAGAGGAAGAAGATAGATCCAATGCCCATCTTTAAGTGGGATAAATAATAGTAATGGCATCCAGAGTGTAAATAAGACAGTAAAAACAGCATAGCGGCTAATAATAAGAACACCTTTACATGCGAGCATTACCATTGGAATAGATAATAGCATCATGATTAAAAACATTGGAGATCTAGGCAAAATCCAAATGTGAATAACGTATAAGAGGGAAAAAATTAAAGAAACCGCTGCAAGAACAGCATATAAAATCCAAAAAATCATTCCGACTCTTCCTAACCATTTTCCAAGATAACGAGTTAGCACATCAAGTAAATGGTAACCAGGATGCTTCTCCATGATTTTTACAATACATAGACTGACTAAAGTAGTGATAGCGCATCCTATAATAATAGACATCCAGCCATCTGTATTCGCCCCTTGGGCCACTTCACGTGGCAGTGTAAGTACACCGAATCCTACTTGAACACCACTAATCGTTAAAATGTATTGAAATAAACTAATCTCCCTCTTTACACGCTTTGTCACTTATCTTCCTCCTTTTCTTCTATATCCGGTTGTCGATTTTCTTGTTTTAAGTTAAGGGATAGTGGTCGTTTCTTCATTAGTTTCCATGGCAAACGCACAAGAACGTCTTTTAAATCCGTAGCAAATGATGGAGAAAAAGGACTACCGTAAGGAACACCAAGTGATTCCATAGAAAGAATATGGATGATGATAACTGACATTCCAACCATAATTCCAATGACTCCGAATAAAGAAGCGATTATCATCATTGGAAAGCGAAGAATCCGAACTCCTGCTGACATTTCCAGATTGGGAATGATAAAAGAAGCGACTGCGGTAATAGATACGACGATAACCATAACATTACTTACGATTCCTGCTTGAACTGCAGCTTGTCCAATGACAATCCCTCCTACGACGCCAATTGTTTGTCCGACGGGACCGGGAAGTCGAACTGCAGCTTCGCGTAGCATTTCAAGTACTAATTCCATCAAAAGTGCTTCTAATATAGGCGGAAAAGGAATTTTGGCTCGAGATTCTCCAATTGTTAACAATAATTTAAGTGGAATTACTTCATAATGAAAGGAAATCATAGCAATATAAAGAGCAGGAGCAAATATTGCAATAAATAGTCCAGTGAAACGAAGGAGTCGTATAAAAGATGGAATCATAGGTCTGAAGCTGTAATCATCTATCGTCTGAAAAAAGGATGAAAAGGTCATAGGTCCTATTAATACGCCTGGTGAGCGATCTACAATAACGGCAATTCGCCCATCTAGAATATGATGTGCTGTTGTGTCAGGACGTTCAGTTATTGATAATTGCGGAAAGAGAGTAAAGGAATTATCTTCAACAAATCCCTCTAATTCACCAGTAGTAAGAATCGCATCAACTTTTACTGACTCGATACGGGATGCCATTTCTTTTACGACATTTTCGTTCGCAACATCTGCTAGATAAAGCAAAAAAACCTTTGAAGTAGCTCGTTCACCAACAGTGAATTCCTTCACTTTCAATTCGCGATTTGGAATATATCGACGAATAAGTGCAAGGCTGTCGCTCGCTACCTCATTAAATCCTTCGTGTGAGCTTTTTATGGAGCTCTCTGTTGTAGGTTCTTCAATGCTCCTTTTTGGTGCCGCTTGCGTATCAAGCTCTAAAGCGGATAGTTGCCCGTTTATAAATAAAATACTTTTGCCGTGTAAAAGAGATTGTTCAATGTCTGTCCACTGTTGAATTTTTTTAATATTTCCGATAGAAACAGAGGCTTCCCAAAAATCGTCTTCATTCCACTCTTTAAATAAGAGAGGACGAAGAATGTTTACGTTAATAACAGTTTTGTCTACAAGTCCTTCCATATATATAAGTGCAGCTTCCTGTCCGTTTTTTAATGGAAAAGTGCGTGTTATTAATTCTGGAATACCGCTAAACAGTTTGGACAAGTGCTTTAAATTAAGGGAAAGGGAAGAAGAGATAGATTTATTTAATGTGTGATTAGCTTGCTCTTGGGTAGAAAAAGATTTTTCACCACGAATCCATTTATTAAAAGACCCCATTTGTTCGCTTACTCCTTGTTATGTTTTATATGGATTATTATGGATAGTTACAAGCTGACATATGCGTAGTTTAAATTTTATATTGTATATTTTTAACTTTAACGCTATAATTATAGTGTTAAAGATGGAATCGTGATATGACCTGTTATGACTCTATCGTTTTATTTATGAATAAATGGATTGGTATTTTAGCAAGATGTGCTAATAAACTACTCCACCATGATAATAACGTGCCGAAATGTGGTGCGTATATTTTCGTGGTGGAGTTTTTTTATTCTCAAAAAGGGGGAAAGACCATGAATAACAACATGGTTCATATTACAATTGACGGAAAAAAGTATACAGCGGAGCCCGGTTCAACGATATTGGGTGTTATTAATGAGAACGGGATTGAACATCCGCAAATTTGTTACGTGCCAGAAGTAGATCCTATTCAAACATGTGACACTTGTATTGTAGAAGTTGACGGAAAGTTAATGCGATCTTGTTCGACAGTAGTGATGGAAGGTATGAACATTGAACGTGCTTCTGTTCGCGCAAAAGAAGCACAAACGGAGGCGATGGATCGGTTACTAGAAAATCATTTATTATACTGTACAGTATGTGACAACAACAATGGGAACTGTAAACTCCATAATACAGCAGAATTAATGGAAATTGAACATCAAAAATATCCGTATGAACCGAAAGTAGATGTAAGTGAAGTTGATATGACGCATCCGTTTTATCGCTATGATCCTAATCAATGTATTGCATGCGGTCAATGCGTTGAGGTGTGTCAAAACTTACAAGTAAATGAAACGTTATCGATAGACTGGGAAGCGGAACGCCCACGAGTTATTTGGGATGAAGGAGTAAATATTAATGATTCTTCATGCGTTAGCTGTGGTCAATGTGTAACGATTTGTCCTTGTAACGCTTTAATGGAGAAAACGATGCTCGGTGAAGCTGGATTTATGACGGGATTAAAACCAGATATTCTTGAACCGATGGTAGATTTAATTAAAGAAGTTGAGCCTGGTTATAGCGGTATTTTTGCGGTATCAGAAGTGGAAGCGGCCATGCGTGATACTCGTACGAAGAAAACGAAAACAGTATGTACATTTTGTGGTGTAGGTTGTTCGTTTGAAGTGTGGACGAAGGGGCGTAAAATCCTTAAAGTACAGCCATCTTCAGATGCACCAGTTAACGCAATTTCCACTTGTGTAAAAGGGAAATTTGGTTGGGATTTCGTAAATTCTAAAGAACGAATAACAAAACCTTTAATTCGTAAAAATGGAACCTTTGTTGAATCTACATGGGAAGAAGCACTGAATGTAGTTGCAAATAAATTAGGCGCTATTAAAGAAGAGTACGGTAAAGGTTCTATTGGATTTATTTCTTCCTCTAAAATTACAAATGAAGACAATTATGTAATTCAAAAATTAGCTCGACAAGTATTTGGAACGAATAATATTGATAACTGCTCACGTTATTGCCAATCACCAGCAACGGATGGTTTGTTCCGTACAATTGGTATGGGCGGTGATGCCGGAACGATTAAAGATATTGCGCAATCTGGTCTTGTTATTATTGTGGGATGTAATCCGACAGAAGGTCATCCTGTTCTAGCTACACGTATTAAACGTGCACATAAATTACACGGACAAAAGTTAATTGTAGCTGATCTTCGTAAAACCGAAATGGCAGAGCGATCAGATGTCTTTATTAGTCCAAAACAAGGAACAGATCAAGTATGGTTAATGGCTGTTACGAAATATATGATCGATCAAGGTTGGCATGATCAGGAATTTATTAATGAGAATGTAAACTTCTTTGAAGATTTCAAAGAGAGCCTAGAAGAATATACACTTGAATATGCAGAAGAAGTAACAGGTATTTCAAAAGAAACACTTATTCAAATGGCTGAAATGATTCGTGATGCAGATGGTACATGTATCCTTTGGGGTATGGGGGTAACGCAAAATACAGGTGGTTCTGATACTTCCGCTGCAATTTCAAACTTACTTCTTGCAACAGGGAACTATCGTCGTCCAGGAGCAGGTGCATACCCACTTCGAGGTCACAATAACGTACAAGGTGCTTGTGATATGGGTACTTTACCAGGATGGCTTCCAGGATATCAGCACGTTACTAACGAAATGGAACGTGTGAAATTTGAAACTGCTTACGGAGTGAAAATTGATAGTGAACCAGGTCTTAATAATATTGAAATGCTTCACGCAATTGACGAAGGAAAAATGAAAGCAATGTATCTTGTCGGAGAAGATATGGCTCTTGTAGATTCAAATGCAAATCATGTACATGAAGTGTTGTCGAGCCTTGATTTCTTCGTTGTGCAAGATGTTTTCCTTTCTAAAACTGCTCAATATGCAGATGTTGTATTACCAGCAGCGCCATCTCTTGAGAAAGAAGGTACTTTCACAAATACAGAGCGCCGTGTCCAAAGATTATATCAAGTTCTTCCTACGCTAGGAGACGCGAAACCAGACTGGTGGATCGTCCAGGAGGTTGCGAATAAACTAGGGGCAAACTGGAATTATAGCCACCCAAGTGAAATCTTTGCTGAAATGGCAAGTTTATCACCATTATTCTCGCAAGCGAACTATGAAGTGCTTGAAGGATGGAACAGTTTCCATTGGGGAAGTTTTGATGGAACAAATACACCACTTCTGTTCCAAGATGGATTTAACTTCCCAGATAAAAAAGCTCGTTTTGCGATTGCTGACTGGGTACGTCCAGCTGAATTTCCAGCTGAGTTCGACCTTCACATTAACAACGGTCGTATGCTTGAGCATTTCCATGAAGGGAATATGACAAATAAATCAACAGGTATTCAAACGAAAGTACCTGGTGTTTTCGTTGAAATCTCTCCAGACCTTGCAAAAGAACGTGGCGTAAAAACAGGTTCGTTAGTTCGTCTTGTCTCTCCTTTTGGAGCATTAAAATTACGTGCACTCGTTACAGATCGTGTAAAAGCGAATGAGTTATATTTACCGATGAACTCTACAGATAACGAAACGGCAATTAATTTCTTAACAGGTCCTGCTGTGGATGTACGTACGAATACACCTGCGTATAAACAAACGAAAGTGCGTATGGAAGTGTTAGAAGTTGATGGCGAAAATCCGATGCCAAAAGCGAACCCACGCAATAAAAAACGTCACCCTCAAGCTGGCATTGAGGTACATCGTAAGTGGGCACGTCCAGGGTATGTGCATTTAACGGATAAGTAGGAGGAGAAAACTATGGCTGCACCTATAAAAATGATTCAAAAACAAGAATTAACTGAGGAAGAAATAAAACAGCAAAAATTAGATGATTTAAAGGAGCTTTTAACTAATAATGAAGAAGCTCTAAATCAGATGTTTAATATAGTAGGGGAATTAAATGACATTGGAATGCTAGAAGCTGCAAATTCTATGCTGAAAGCGAAAGAACCAATTGCAAAGATCGTTCTAGGTCAAGTAACTCGTGAGCCTGTTACAAATTTAATTAATAATATGATGGGTGCTGCAGGGGCGTTAACTGAACTTGACCCAGAACTTACGAAAAAGCTTATAGGTAGTTTATTAGTCGGGCTAGAAGAAGGTAATGAACATCTAGAAAGTAATAAAAAAGTAGGGGTATTCGATCTTATGAAAGTATTGAAAGACCCAGATATTAACCGTGCTATCGGGTTTGGGCTTCATTTCTTAAAAGGTATGGGGAAAGGGTTAAAAGACGAATAAACTTCATGAAGTGAACCTTTCCGCCTAAATATTTGTACGAAATAGTTTGGGCGGAAGGCTCATTTTGGTAAAATATATAATAAAGTAAAATGAGGCTTTTGGGAGGTATGATTGTATGTCAAAAAAAGTACATGAATTTAATGATATGATACGAAAACTTCGAAAAGAACTTTTCGGAAAAGGACCAGAACGAATTCATACTGTTTTTGCAGAAAATATGGCTATAGCGACTCTTTATGGAAACTTAACACCTACTGAAAAATTTATTTCAAGTACGATGGACGGTGCGGAAATGGTTCATATGGCTAGAACGAAAATGATTCAAGAGGTGTATGCTGTGAATTCACGTGAACATTTGGAGGAACTTGTTGGAGCGAAATTAGTGAATTTGTTTTCAGATATGAAAGTAGAAGAAGATATTGCAGTTTCTGTATTTGTTTTTGATAAAAATATAACGTGAGAGAAGGATACTGATCGTGAAACCGATACAGGTAGAAAGAGAAATCTTTCGTTATGAACAAGGAGCATTTAAACATATAGAGGACAGCATTGTAACAGAGTTTCCTGTCACCATTAAAATGAACGGACAGGAGTTTGTTACAATGGTTAGTACTCCAGAATATATAGAAGATATGGTAATAGGCTTCTTAGCGTCTGAAGGAATCATTCGGAAGTATGAAGATATTGATAGTGTATGGGTGCAGGAGAAAGAAGGATTTGTGCATGTAACAACGACAAAAGTAAATCCGTATTATGAACAAATGCAAAATAAACGCTATATTACGTCTTGTTGTGGTATGAGTAGGCAAGGGTTTGTTTTTGCAAATGATGCACTAAGTGCAAAAAAAATGAAGGGTGTCCATGTACAGGTTGCTGCAGAGGATTGTTTTCGGTTAATGAAAGAAATGCAGCAATCTGCGGATACGTTTCATCATACTGGTGGGGTTCATAATGCAGCTTTATGTGATGTGAATGGTATTATTTTAAGTCGAATGGATATTGGTAGGCATAATGCATTAGACAAAATTTACGGTTATTGTTTAAGAAACGATATTTCTATAAAAGATAAAATCATTGTTTTTAGTGGTCGTATTTCTTCGGAAATATTATTGAAAGTTGCAAAAATCGGTTGTGAAATTATACTATCAAAATCAGCTCCAACTGAGTTAGCTTTGCAACTAGCGGAAGATTTAGGTATTACGACAATAGGATTTATTCGTAATCACTCCTTAAATGTATATACCCATCCAGAACGTGTTTTAAATATAAAATAAAAGTGAGGCAATGAAGATGAAATCAGTTACATTAGACAAGTTGCAACGTCCGTTAAAGGATTTACGCATTTCAGTTACTGATCGCTGTAATTTTCGCTGTCGATATTGTATGCCAGAAGAAATATTTGGTCCTGATTACTCGTTTTTGTCTAATGATAAAATTTTATCTTTTGATGAAATTGAAAGGATAACACGTATTTTCGTTTCTTTAGGTGTGAGAAAATTACGGATTACGGGCGGAGAACCGTTACTTCGAAGAGGGCTTCCAAAGCTTATTGAGCGCCTTAATAAAATTGATGGTGTAGAAGATATCGGTTTAACAACCAATGGATCGTTACTTAAAAAGTTTGCTCCTGATTTATATAAGGCGGGACTATCACGTGTAACAGTTAGCTTAGATTCCTTAGAAGAAGAGCGGTTTTTCTATTTAAATGGTAATAGGAGCAAAGTGCAAAGGGTTCTGGAAGGAATACAGGCTGCAGCTGAAGTTGGAATGAAAATTAAAATAAACATGGTCGTTCAAAAGGGAAAAAACGAACAGGACATTTTGCAGATGGCGCAATATTTTAAGGAAAATAAGCATATTCTTCGTTTTATTGAGTATATGGATGTTGGAAATTATAATGGTTGGGATTTAAAAGAGGTCGTCTCTAAACAAGAAATAGTAGATACGATTCATCAAGTTATGCCGTTAGAACGGATAGAAGCAAATTATTCTGGTGAAGTGGCTACTAGGTATCGTTATATAGGAAGCGATGAGGAAATAGGTATTATTTCATCAGTAACAGATTCTTTTTGCTCATCATGTACGAGAGCTCGTATTTCTGCAGAAGGAAAATTATATACTTGCTTATTTGCTTCTAAAGGAAATGATTTAAGAGAATTGCTTCGTTCTGAACATACAGATGAGGACATTACAGATGTAGTACGCGATATATGGAATAATAGGGAAGATCGTTATTCAGATGAACGCTTAAATCATACAAATAAGAAAACAATACCTAAAATTGAAATGTCACATATCGGTGGTTAATATATAAAGCTAGCTTCATAGTGAAAAATGGAAAATTTACAAGAGTTGTGGATTTTCTATTTTATAGTAAAAGTGATGATTGATATCTCTGTAAAAGATGTGCAGAGAAATTAAGCAGCATTCAAAAACCTTTATTTTGAGGAGGTTTTTTGAAGCTGCTTTTTTATTTGGAGAAAATGGAGGAATGGGTAATGGCATTTCATAAGCCGGAACAAATTGCTGAGCTTGTCATTGAGGCCGGTGTTCAAAAAGTAAGACAGACATTGCCAGCGATGCTTATTCTCGGTTTTTTAGGAGGAGCGTTTATTGCGATAGGTTTTTTACTTAACATTCGAGTTTTAGGGAATTTACCTGAGCGCTGGGGAAGTCTAGTGAATGTTTTAGGAGGAGCAGTATTTCCTGTTGGACTCATGCTCGTAGTATTAGCAGGAGGAGAATTAATTACGGGAAATATGATGTCACTGTCTATGGCGCTTTATGCAAAGAAAATTACATTGATAAGCGTACTGAATAACTGGGTTTGGATTACTCTCATGAATTTTATTGGGGCAATTTTCGTTGCGTATTGCTTTGGGCATCTTGGCGGATTAACAGAGGGAGAGTATTTAAATAAAACGGTAGCGATAGCGGAAGGGAAGTTACATGAATCATTTGGGAGAACTTTAATTTTAGCAATTGGTTGTAATTGGCTCGTTTGTCTTGCTCTTTGGCTCGCTTACGGGACGAGTGATTTTGTCGGAAAAATCATCGGAATTTGGATTCCAATTATGGCATTTGTAGTGATTGGATTTCAGCAAGTAGTAGCAAATATGTTTGTCATTTCCGCTGTTATTTTTGCTGGTCATCTAACGTGGATGGATTTGGCTAAAAATTTTGTTCCTGTTTTTATCGGAAATGTAATTGGAGGAGCTGGGTTTGTTGGTTTTGCTTACTTTGCTTGTTATCAGAAACAACATTCTAATATGAAATAGAGTTCTTGAGAGGAAGGGTATGTAATGGCTGATCGGTATTCACGACAACAGTTGTTCAAACCAATTGGGAGTAAAGGACAAGAAAAAATTCGAAATAAACATGTGTTAATTGTAGGGGCAGGCGCATTAGGAAGTGCAAGTGCCGAAAGTTTCGTACGTGCAGGTGTTGGCAAGTTGACGATTATTGATCGTGACTACGTTGAATGGAGTAATTTACAAAGGCAACAATTGTACTCTGAACAAAATGCGAGAGAGAAAATGCCGAAAGCAATTGCTGCAAAAAATCGGTTAGAACAAATTAATTCGGAAGTACAAATACATGCTTTCGTAATGGATGCAACTTCAGAAAATATGGAAGGTCTATTAAAAAATGTAGATGTAATCATTGATGCAGCAGATAATTTTGATATTCGATTTGTAATAAATGATTTATCACAAAAACATAATATTCCTTGGGTATATGGTTCTTGCGTTGGATCGTATGGTATGAGTTATACAATTATTCCGCAAGAGACACCGTGTTTACATTGTATGCTGAAAAATATTCCTGTTACAGGTGTGACATGTGATACCGCTGGAATTATTAGCCCGACTGTTCAAATCGTCGCAGCATATCAAGTGGCAGAAGCACTCAAAATTTTAGTGGAAGATTTCTCAGCAATTAGAAAAACATTTTTCATGTTTGATATATGGAGTAATCAAAATCATTTTATAAAATTAGGGAAAATAAAAACAGACGCTTGTCTCTCATGCGGTTCAAATCGAACTTATCCTTATTTATCATACGAAAACCAAACGAAAGCAGCTGTTTTATGCGGAAGAAATACAGTTCAAATTAGAACAGTAGACAATAGGAAATACAATTTTGATGATATAGAAAAAGTATTAAAAAAATTGGGGAAAGTAGATCGGAATCCGTATTTACTATCTTGCCGATTCGATGATTACCGCATCGTTGTTTTTCAGGATGATCGTGTTTTTATTCATGGTACAAATGATATTTCGAAAGCGAAACAACTATATTATCGCGTATTCGGTTAATAGAGAGGGTGTCAATAATGGAAAGAAGAGTGCCAATTACGGTTGAAGAAGCTGTTCGTAAAGTGATGGGATTTGCTAATAAAGGCTTAAAGGAGCTATTACCAATTGAATTAGCTTATGGACGTATATTAGCAGAGGATTTAGTAGCTGACCATGATGTGCCGTCATTTAATCGTTCGCCGTATGACGGATTTGCTATTCGAGCAGAAGATACTAATTTAGCAAGTTATGAAACGCCAATTGTATTTGAAGTAATGGGTGAAATTGGCGCAGGATCGCTATTCCATGAGAAAGTAGGTCCGTTTCAAGCAGTTCGAATTATGACGGGAGCACAAATTCCGAATGGGTGTGATGCGGTTGTTATGTTAGAGCTGACTCGTCAATATGAGAAGAAAGGCAACAATTATATGGAAGTGAAGCGGTCATTCAAAACGGGCGACAATATTTCTTTTCAAGGTGAAGATGCTCGTAAAGGAACAGTTCTTGCAAAGAAGGGATCGTACATTAATCCAGGTATTTCAGCTCTTCTTGCTACATTCGGTTATAGTGAAGTACCAGTTGCGAGAAAGCCTGTAATTGGACTGTTAGCGACTGGGAGTGAATTACTGGATGTCAATGATTCATTACAGCCAGGGAAAATCCGAAACAGTAATACGTACATGATATTGTCTCAAATTCGAAGAGCGGGCGGAAGAGTAAAATATTTTGGGAAGTTTAGTGATGATTTTAATACGTGTTTTACAGCTGTGAAAGAAGCGCTTGGCCAAGTAGATATGTTAATTACAACGGGCGGTGTATCAGTAGGAGATTATGATTATTTACCAGCTATTTACGAAAAGTTAGGTGCATCTGTTCTTTTTAATAAAGTTGCAATGCGACCGGGAAGTGTTACGACTGTAGCACAATTAAATGGCAAGTTATTATTTGGTTTATCAGGAAATCCATCAGCTTGTTACGTAGGGTTTGAATTATTCGTAAGACCGTGTATTCGGACGTATATGTTTAGTGAAAAAGTACATTTAAAAAGAGAAAAAGCGTTATTAGGAGAAGATTTTCTAAAACCGAATCCATTTACAAGATTTGTACGAGCAAAATTGCAATATGATGAGGGGAAATTAATCGCTTATCCATCAGGGTTTGATAAATCTAGCTCAGTTTCTTCATTGGCAGAATCCAACGCGTTTATCGTATTGCCGGGCGGGACAAGAGGATATAAAAAAGATATGTTTGTCGATGTTCTTTTATTAGAAGATAACGAAGGTAGTGAATGGCCTTGGACATTTCATAAAGTGAGAGGTGGTTTTAATGGAACAAGTGCTATTTGAGATTGTAGATAATCCGATTTTAGTTGAAGAAGTAACGAATAAAGTCGCAAGAAGAGAAGCAGGTGCGATTACAACATTTATTGGTACGGTGAGAGAATTAACAAAAGGAAAACGAACGCTACATTTAGAGTATGAAGCATATAAACCGATGGCAGTAAAACAACTTATGAGAATTGGAGAAGAAATTTGTGAAAGATGGCCGGATACAAAAGTAGCAATTACGCACCGTGTAGGGCGGCTAGAAATAATGGATATTGCGGTAGTCATTGCAGTTTCATCACCGCATCGTAAAGTAGCTTATGAAGCGAATGAGTACGCGATTGAACGTATAAAACGAATTGTTCCAATTTGGAAAAAAGAATTTTGGGAAGATGGAACGATGTGGATTGGAGATCAACTTGAAAATACACCATATCCAGAAGGAAAACCAAAGAAGGAAGAATGAGAAAATGATTATAATTTTATTGTTTGCAAATTTGCGTGAGGAAGTTGGATCGGATCGATTAGTGATTTCAGAAAAGCAAGAAATGACAGTGCAACAATTAAAAGAATGGCTTAAAGCCAGCTATTGTTTACAATCGTTGGATAAAGTGATGGTCGCTGTTAACGAAGAGTTTGTAATGAATGAAGAGATGATAAAAGCTGGAGATATAGTCGCATTAATCCCGCCTGTTAGCGGTGGATGATAAGCTTTTTTACCAGATGAAGCGCCAAGAAAATGTTGTATATAAATTAGAATAAGAGAAGGGATGAGTTCTATGCTTACTCAAGAACAAATAATGAATGCATTAAAACATGTAGAGGATCCAGAGTTACACAAAAGTGTTGTAGAATTAAATATGGTTAGAAATATACAAATGAACGGAACAGAGGTTAAACTTGAAGTAGTACTAACAATCCAAGGTTGTCCGTTAAAAGCAAAAATTCAACAAGATATTGAAGAATCACTTCACGCAATTGGTGCCTCTAAAGTGGAGGTAACATTTGGTTCTATGACACAAGAAGAACGTACAGCTTTAACAGAGAAATTAAAGAAAAATACTAGAACAGAAACTGGTATGCCGAGCATGCTTCGCCCGGATTCAGGAGTACGTTTTATTACTGTAACGAGCGGAAAAGGCGGAGTTGGAAAATCAACGGTGACAATTAATCTTGCAACTGCACTAGCGCGTATGGGCAAAAAGGTGGGGATATTAGATGCAGATATATATGGTTTTAGTATTCCAGCTATGATGGAAACGAATAAGAAACCAACGATGATTGATCAAACGGCAATTCCAGTCATTAGTCACGGTGTTAAAATCATGTCGATGGGATTTTTTACAGAAGGAAATAACCCAGTTATGTGGCGCGGACCGATGCTAAATAAATGGATTCAAAATTTTCTTACGAATACGCACTGGGGAGAATTAGATTATTTATTACTTGATTTACCACCAGGTACAGGAGATGTTGCGATCGATGTTGCAGCGATGATTCCGCAAGCGAAAGAAATAATTGTTACAACTCCGCACAATGTAGCTTCATTCGTTGCTTCAAGAGTCGGTGTAATGGCAAAACATACGAAGCATGAGATTTTAGGTATTGTGGAAAATATGGCTTATTATGAAGAACAAGATGGATCGAAAAATTATCTCTTCGGAAAAGGCGGCGGCGAAATGCTTGCAGAACAATTGCAAACAGAAGTAATTGCTCAAATACCTTTTGCGAAACGTGAAGAAAATAATGGTTCATCTGTATATGATGAAGATTCTCTTGTTGGAGAAGTGTTTACATCGTTAGCTGAGGATATTATTTATAGAGGATAGAGGGGGAAGTTTAGTATGGCATGTAACATTGATCATTCTATTGAAGATGTGATGAATAAGCTTGAAAGTCAAAAGAGTTTTTTATCAGAAGGGATTTTTAAAGGGTTAAAAAATTTTTTACAAGGTAATCACTCACAAGAAATATTAAATGATGTATTTCATCTTTTAAAAAAGTATGACTTAGTAAGTGAAGAAGAAAGAGAGACGAGAAATAATCAATTATTGTTGATTATAAAATAAGTATACTTTGGCTTTTGTTTTGTAACAGGAGGGGTAAATGGAATGGATATGAAAAAAATGATTGAAATGATAGAAGCAACAAAAGTGACTAAAGAAGAATTATCAATTTCTACTTTACATCAAGAGCTTGTGAAGTTATATAGTCAAAAAAATGTTGCTCATTATACCGAGTTATTAAAGTATATTTTATCATTATCCGTGCAGCTCAACCTACATCTTGTATTGAAATATTTTGGCGTGCGACCGGTTGTTGCGACAGATGAGCGTATGCAATTTCAAGAGATATTTAAATGCTTAGCTAAGAAAGATGAGAATGGGGAATGGTTTCTAAATTTTGTTTCTTTATATGTAGGGCTAATTGTAGTTCTTCGTTTTGATGAGAAAGTGATTGAGAGCAATTTTTTTGATGATATGGTAGTGGATGAATGTAATGAAATATAGGATTCTGCTCATAACATTTTTCTATATTAAATGCTTTAACTGCGATTTTAGTTGGTTATGTAAATATGAAGGTAACTAATTAAGAAAAAGGAATGAAACTAGTTGGATAAAAAGAGTTCTTCAGTTGTTTCCGTCGTTTTTTCGTGTTACCATTAAGCGAATTTTTCATAAGGAGAGAAAGCGATGAAATGGATTTATTTTCTTATTATTAACATTATAGCTTTTAGCCTTATGGGGCTTGATAAACGAAAAGCGAAGAAGAAACAGTGGAGAACGCCAGAAAGTACGTTGTTTTTATCAGCGGCAGCTGGGGGAGCAGTTGGAGCTTGGATTGGCATGTATATGTTTCATCATAAAACTCATAAAAAGAAATTTGTTTTCGGCATACCGTTACTTGTTGTAATAACGGTATGTTTATTATTCGTTGTATGAGAAATGTCGAAAGAAATGCAGATTGATTATTGGTAAAGTGAGCATGTGAGACCGTATAATGGAGAAAAAATGAGAAGAGGAGAAAAAGGAAGATGGGGAGTCAATCAGCAGAGCAAAAAAAAGGGATACTATATGCGGCTGGTGCTTACACGATGTGGGGAATCCTACCGATTTATTGGAAATGGGTTGAGGAAGTTCCAGCAGATGAAATATTAGCACACCGCATCGTTTGGGCGTTTGTTTTTATGTTACTCGTATTAGGTGTTACGAAGAGGTTTCGCCAGTTTATTGGGGAATTTGTGAATCTTTTTAAACGACCTAAATTATTAATGTCATTAACAATAGCTTCAGTCTTGATTAGTGGAAACTGGTTTGTTTACATATGGGCCGTTAATCATAATCATGTTATTGAAGCGAGTCTTGGCTATTATATTAATCCGCTTATTAGTATTTTACTTGGTACAGTCGTTTTAAAGGAAAAGTTAAACTTCTGGCAATATGTTGCAGTTGGTTTAGCTGGAGTGGGGGTTATCATTTTAACAGTACGTTTCGGGGCTATCCCGTGGGTTTCTTTATCACTTGCCCTTTCATTTGGATTATACGGATTAACGAAAAAATTGTTAAACTATGATGCGACAATTGGACTTACGATGGAAACGATGTTAGTAACGCCGTTTGCGATTATTTATCTAGTAATGACAGGAGTACATGGTTTCGGCTCATTTGGCTCTATCTCAATGTTATCGACATTACTATTAATAGGAGCGGGTATTGTTACAGCTCTACCACTTTTTTATTTTGCAAAAGGAGCCCAACTTATTCCGCTTTATATGGTAGGTTTTTTACAATATATTGCACCAACAATTAGCTTAATTTTAGGTGTATTCGTATTTGGTGAACATTTCACATCTACTCATATGATTGCATTTTTCTGTATATGGGTTGCATTATTTGTATTCTCGGTAGCGAAGACTAAGTTTTTAGTGCAGAAACAACCGAAATTTATAAAAAATAAATCAGCAAAAGTATCATAATGCGTAGTATTTTCTACGCATTTTTCTTTATACTGATACTATATAGGATTTCCATTATAGCTAGTAAGGAGCTGAGAACATGGAAACAATTTTACATAATGATCCGCTTATGGCAGCTGTAATTTCATGGTTTTTAGCACAATTAACGAAAGTAGTCTTTAAATTAGTTAAAACAGGTGAATTTGATTTTGCAAAGTTTTTTGCTTCAGGTGGGATGCCAAGTTCTCATGCTTCAACAGTTACAGCGCTTGCTACAGGAGTTGGAGTAGTGGAAGGTGTGGAAAGCTCGATGTTTGCGGTTGCTACTATTTTTGCCATTATTGTTATGTATGATGCTTCAGGAGTAAGGCTTGCAGTAAGTAAACAAGCAAAAATATTGAATGACTTTTTTCACGGTAGAGAAACAGAATATAAGAAGTTAAATGAACTTGTTGGGCATACACCGTATGAAGTAGTAGTCGGTGCTTTATTAGGAATTATTGTCGGAGTAGGGTATTGTTTATGAGCAGAACATTTTATATGTTCTGCTTTTCTTTGTTTTTATACATATTCAGCTACCTTTTTGAATATCGTTATACGGATTTCGAAAGGGTGGGTGAGTAACTTGTTATTATATGAAAAAGTGCATGAAGAAATAGCGAGAAGAACAACTGCACTTCAAACAATGCAACGGCAAGATGGTACGTGGCGGTTTTGTTTTGAAGGAGCGCCATTAACAGATTGTCATATGATTTTTTTATTAAAATTATTAGGTAGAGATAAAGAGATAGAACCGTTTGTAAAAAGATTAGCATCACTCCAAACAAATGAAGGAACATGGAAATTGTATGAAGATGAAGTGGGTGGTAATTTATCTGCTACAATTCAATCTTATGCTGCCTTACTTGCATCGGAAAAATATACAAAAGAAGATGCGAATATGAAGCGAGCGGAAATGTTTATAAATGAGCGCGGTGGGGTAGCGCGTGCTCATTTTATGACGAAGTTTTTATTAGCGATTCATGGAGAATATGAATATCCTTCTCTCTTTCATTTGCCAACACCAATTATGTTTCTGCAGAATGATTCCCCTCTCAGTATATTTGAACTGAGTAGCTCAGCACGTATTCATTTAATTCCGATGATGTTGTGTTTAAATAAAAGATTTCGAGTAGGGAAAAAGTTATTGCCAAATTTAAATCACATTGCAGGCGGGGGCGGAGAATGGTTTCGGGAGGATCGGTCTCCAGTTTTTCAAACGTTAGTAAGTGACGTGAAGAAAATTATAACGTATCCACTTTCTTTGCATCATAAAGGATATGAGGAAGTAGAACGTTTTATGAAAGGGCGTATTGATGAAAATGGAACATTATATAGCTACGCAACTGCCTCGTTTTATATGATTTATGCTTTACTTGCATTAGGACATTCTATTCAATCACCAATTATTGAGAAGGCTATAATGGGAATTACATCTTATATATGGAAGATGGAGAGAGGGAGCCATTTGCAAAACTCTCCGTCAACTATATGGGATACAGCTTTACTCAGTTATGCTTTGCAAGAAGCTCAAGTTCCGAAAGTAAGTAAAGTGATTCAAAATGCATCAGCGTATTTACTAAGAAAACAGCAAACGAAGAAAGTAGATTGGAGTGTACATGCACCGGATCTCTTCCCAGGTGGTTGGGGCTTTTCGGATGTGAATACGACGATTCCAGATATTGATGATACAACTGCTGTGTTAAGAGCGTTGGCGCGAAGTAGAGGGAACGAAAATGTAGATAATGCTTGGAAGCGAGCGGTTAATTGGGTTAAAGGATTGCAAAATAATGATGGTGGTTGGGGAGCTTTTGAAAAAGGGGTAACGAGCCGTATATTAGCAAATTTACCAATCGAGAATGCAAGTGATATGATTACAGATCCTTCTACACCAGATATTACAGGAAGAGTGCTAGAATTTTTTGGGACGTATACGCAAAATGAATTGCCCGAGAAACAAAAACAAAGTGCGATAAATTGGTTAATGAATGTACAGGAAGAAAATGGATCGTGGTATGGGAAATGGGGAATTTGTTATATATATGGTACGTGGGCAGTGTTGACTGGTTTACGGTCACTAGGAATACCATCTAGCGATTCATCATTGAAACGAGCCGTTTTATGGCTTGAACATATACAGCATGAAGATGGTGGCTGGGGAGAATCTTGCCAAAGTAGTGTGGAAAAAAGATTTGTTACTTTGCCATTTAGTACACCATCCCAAACAGCATGGGCGTTAGATGCCCTCATTTCTTACTATGATAAAGAAACGCCAGTTATTCGAAAAGGTATTTCATATTTGCTCTCCAACCCTTATATAAATGAAAAATATCCTACTGGAACAGGTTTACCAGGTGGGTTTTATATTCGTTATCATAGTTATGCTCATATATATCCGTTGCTTACTTTGGCTCATTATGCAAAAAAATATAGAAAATAAACCGAGAGATGTCTCTCGGTTTATTTTGTTGGGTAGTAGGTCCCTTTTGAAAAGAATAAGGTTGTGATGTACCTTATTTTTCGGTTGATTGGCGCTTTTGACGTGCATCAGCGGCATTTGCACGTGCGTTTGCTTCTAAGTCATTGTGGTCAGCGAGTTCGCGAGAGAACTCAACATCAATGCCATCAGTTGTTTTGCTTTGTTTGAAATTTTTTTTATTCATTCGACACAATCTCCTTGCAATTTATCCCGCATAACGGGTAGTAAAACTCCCACCTTAAAACTCAGATGGAACAAAGAAGCTAGGTGGGAGATTAAATGCCCGATTGGTTCAACTAATAATCAGTGGGGGATGAACAAACTTCCCACTGATTAAAGTTTCACTTTATGCGACGTTGCAAAGTTAGTTTGACACAAATAGACTTTTTTATACAAAGAGGAGTTGGAAAGTAAAAAGCCGAAATATACAGTATAAGTAATAGAAATGGGGGATAGGAATGGAGTTTTTAAATGGGAAAACAGCTGTTGTAACAGGAGCTGCACAGGGAATTGGAAAAGAGATTGCAAGGGTTTATGCAAAGCTAGGGGCGAAAGTATTAATTAGCGATGTAAATGAAGAGACGCTACAAAAAACGACACGTGAGTTATCAGATGAAGGATATGAAGTGTGCTCATATCGATGTGATGTGAGTAATCAAAATGAAGCAAAGTCGTTAATTGAATATGCGGTTCAAAAATTTGGTACATTACATATTTTGGTGAATAATGCTGGAATTACAAGAGACGCAATGTTACATAAAATGGAGAAATCTGCTTGGGAACAAGTATTACAAGTGAATTTAACTGGTGTTTTTTATTGTATGCAACCAGCACTTCTTTATATGAGACAACAAGGATATGGAAGAATTATTAATATTTCTTCTATAAGTAGAGAGGGGAATATTGGACAGGCAAATTATGCTGCAACGAAAGCTGGAGTTGTAGGATTAACAAAAACAGCAGCGAAAGAAGTTGGAAGTTTCGGTATTACTTGTAATGCGATTTGTCCGGGGTTTATGGATACAGATATGACCAAAACGATACCAGATAAAGTGAAAGAAAAGATGGTTGGCGCTATTCCAGTTGGTAGAATTGGAACGCCAGAAGATATTGCGAACGCAGCAGCCTTTTTAGCATCAGAATACGCATCTTATATTACAGGTGAAGTACTAAATGTGAGCGGAGGACTGCAAGTTTAAAGGAATACATAATGAAAAGAACCTGACCGGATAGGTCAGGTTCTTTTCATTAATTTAAGTTAAGCCAAACGCTCTTTACTTCTGTATAGTTATTTAATGCATAAGATCCCATTTCACGGCCAAGACCAGATTGTTTAAATCCTCCAAATGGAGATGCTGCATCAAACACGTTATAACAGTTTACCCACACTGTACCTGCACGTACTTTACTTGCAACATAGTGTGCTGTTTTAACATTTTCTGTCCACACACCAGCCGCTAAGCCGAATTGTGATTTATTTGCACGTTCAATTACTTCATCAATATCGTTAAATGGTATTGCAGAAATAACTGGACCGAAAATTTCTTCTTTTGCGATCGTCATTTCATCATTTACGTCAGCGAATACTGTAGGAGAAACGAAGTAGCCTTGATCGAATGGATTACTTCCTCCGCAAAGTACTTCAGCGCCTTCTTCAATCCCTTTTTCAATGTAGCCCATTACACGTTTTTGTTGTTCTTCAGAAACGAGAGGACCAATTGTTGTTTCAGGGTTAAGACCGACACCTTGATTTAGCTTTTTAGAATAGAGGACGAGATCAGCCATGACATTATCATACATTTTCTTCGGAACAAATAAGCGTGATCCAGCAGAGCATACTTGTCCTTGGTTAAACATAACACCAGAAAGTGCACCAGGAATCGCGCGAGATAAATCAGCATCCGGCAAGATGATATTTGGTGATTTACCGCCTAACTCAAGTGTAACGCGTTTTAATGATTCGGATGCTTGTCGCATAATTTGTTTACCGACAGGAGTAGAACCGGTAAATGCAATTTTATCAACGAGTGGATGATTAACGAGAGCTTGTCCAGCTGATTCACCGAATCCAGGTACGATATTAATAACACCTTTCGGGAATCCAGCTTCTTCAATTAATTCAGCTAAGTATAGAGCAGATAGTGGAGTTTGTTCTGCAGGTTTTAAAACGATTGTACATCCTGTAGCAAGCGCTGCTCCCATTTTCCACATTGCCATAAGAAGCGGGAAGTTCCAAGGAATAATTTGACCAACGACACCAACAGCTTCATGGCGTGTATAGTTAAAGTAATCACCGGAAACAGGAATTGTTTGACCAACGATTTTCGTAGCCCAGCCAGCGTAATAGCGCATATGCTCAATTGCAAGTGGGATGTCTGCTGCCATTGTTTCACGGATTGGCTTTCCGTTATCTAATGTTTCGAGCTGTGCGAGCTCTTCTTTATGTTCTTCCATTAAATCAGCTAACTTGTACATGAGACGGCTTCGCTCAGCAGTGCTCATACGAGACCAAGGACCTTCGTCAAAAGCCATACGAGCTGCGACTACAGCTTTATGAATATCTTCGCGACCAGCTTCAGAAACGACGGCAAGTGTTTCACCAGTTGCTGGGTTAGGTGTTTTAAATGTTTTGCCGGAAGCGCTTTCAATGAAAGATCCATTCACATATAACTTTTTTGTACCTTGAAGAAACTTCTCTACCTTTTCATGAAGATTTACAGCTAGTTGACTCATTGTATAACCCCCTTGAAAATATAATGTAAACGCAGTACGAGACGGCGCTTATTCCGAAATCAAGGATGTGGAAACTAGATGGAAAGCCTCTAATTAAAATCATAATTAAGAAATACTGAAAATTCAAATTTCATTTGTGTTACAATTGTAAAAAATATGTAATGTAAGAGAATCTTCTATATGATTATAAAAAAATCCTGCTTGTTTTTGCTTTCTAGTAGGAAAAACTAGAAGAACAATGGTACAATAATACATCGTGAGAGGAGGGGTAAAAATGAAAGATTATCATGATGATCCACGCTTTCGAATAGCCCATAGAGAAGCGTTAATTGGTCTTGGACTTGCTATTATTAATTTTATAATTTGGTACGGATTTGCTTATGGGCTTGGTAGTAAAAATCCGAATGAATATACATATGTATTAGGTTTTCCCGCATGGTTTTTTTATAGCTGTATCGTTGGATTTATCGTTATGGTTATTTTACTTAGTTTAGTTGTTCGTTTTGTATTTCAAGATATTTCACTCGATGAGGAAGAAAAAAGTGAGGAATAATAGATGAATTGGTATGTAATCATTCCAATGATAATTTCGTTTATCGTTGTATTTTTAATTGGTGTATATGCTTCAAGACGCGTGCAAGCAACTGCTCATAATAAATTTTTGCAAGAATATTTTCTTGGTGGGCGTGAGCTAGGCGGTTTATTATTAGCGATGACAATGATTGCTACGTACGGTAGTGCAAGTAGCTTTATTGGTGGCCCTGGTATTGCTTACAATATGGGTCTTGGATGGGTACTGTTATCTGCGATTCAAGTTGTAACAGGGTATATCGTTTTAACGGTTATCGGTAAAAAGTTTGCAATTATCGCTAGGAAGATGGAAGCAATTACTCTTATCGATTATTTAAAAGGGAGATACAATAATAAAGCAGTTGTTATACTTTCTGCGTTATGTATTATTATCTTTTTATTTTCAGCGACAGTAGCCCAGTGGGTCGGTGGTGGACGATTAATCGAGTCACTAACGGGGCTATCGTATACAACAGCACTATTTTTATTTACTTTTTCTGTACTTGTGTACGTATTAATTGGTGGATTTCGTGCAGTTGCTCTATCAGATACATTATTAGGAATCATTATGTTAGTTGGAACAACAATCATTTTAATTGCTACTGTCATTGCTGGTGGTGGAATTGAAAAGATTATGCAGGAACTTGTTCAAATTAATCCAAAGTTAATTACACCATTCGGAGCAGATGGCAGTTTAACGAAATCATATGTTACATCATTTTGGATTTTAATTGGAATTGGCGTTGTCGGTTTACCGCAAATTAGCGTGCGTGCCATGTCTTATAAAAATTCAAAAGCGATGCACCAAGCTTTAATAATTGGAACCGTTGTCGTTGGCACAATTATGATCGGTATGCATTTAACAGGTGTATTTGCAAGAGTAGTACTTCCAGGTATAACGGTACCAGATAAAGTAATGCCGCTACTTGCGATGGAAGTGTTGCCACCTTGGTTAGCTGGAGTTTTCTTAGCTGCACCGATGGCAGCGATTATGTCTACAGTAAACTCTTTATTATTACTTGTAAGCTCGTCAATTATTAAAGATATATACGTAAATTACATAAATAAAGATGCAGCAGACAGTACGATAAAAAAAGGAAGTTTGTGGATTACGGGTATTGTAGGACTACTCGTTTATGCAGCGGCAATTAAACCACCAGATTTTTTAATATGGCTAAATTTATTTTCTTTCGGTGGATTAGAAGCAGCATTCATTTGGCCAATCGTATTAGGATTATATTGGAGGAAAGGAAATGCTACAGGAGCGCTTGCGTCTATTTTAGTTGGGGTAGGCTCATATATGTGTATTCATCTTTTCTATCCAAATCCGTTCGGTATACATACAGTTGTCTTCCCGATTTGTTTTGCGTTTATCGCTTACATCATTGGAAGTATGAGTGCTGTAAAAAAAACAGTATAGGTTAGCTGAAGAAACGTAGTCCTTATAAGACTGCGTTTTTTTGTGTGAATTTGTTCATTTTTTATTCTGTATATCCACGGTTATTCATAAATTAATAACAACTGAGGGGATGGAGTTGAGGTCGATGAAAAAAGTATTATTTTTAGGAGACCCAGGCATTGATGACTCTTTAGCAATTATGTATGGATTGTTGCATCCTGATATTGATATTGTTGGTGTAGTAACGGGATATGGAAATGTAACACAAGAAAAGGCGACAAGTAATGCCGCATATTTATTGCAAATGGCAGGACGGGAAGATATACCTGTTATTAATGGTGCGAAAATTCCTTTATCCGGAGATATTACGACGTATTATCCAGAAATTCATGGGACAGACGGTTTAGGGCCAATTAAACCTCCAAAAACTTTTTCACCAAATATAAAGCCTTTTTGTACATTTTTTGATCTTCTTGAAAAATATAAAGGAGAATTAATAATAGTCGATGCTGGTAGATCAACAACATTAGCGACAGCATTTATTTTAGAAAAGCCGATGATGAAGTATGTGAAAGAATATTATATAATGGGCGGTGCTTTCTTAATGCCTGGCAATGTAACACCAGTCGCAGAGGCGAATTTTCATGGTGATCCCATTGCGTCACAATTAGTTATGCAAAATGCCAAAAATGTAACATTAGTGCCACTTAACGTTACATCTGAAGCAATTATTACACCGGAAATGGTAAAATATATTACGAAACACTCTAAAACGAGTTTTAATAAGTTAATCGAGCCGATATTTACGTACTATTATAAAGCTTATAGAAAGTTAAATCCGAAAATAAAAGGAAGTCCAGTACATGACGTCGTTACAATGATGGTTGCGGCAAATCCATCCCTTTTAGATTATGTATATCGTCGTGTCGATGTAGATACAGTTGGAATTGCAAAAGGAGAGAGTATTGCTGATTTTCGGCCTCAACCTGATGCAAAAGCATTAAAAAATTGGGTGCGAATTGGTTGGTCGTTACATTATAAAAAGTTTCTTGAGGATTTTGTGAAATTTATGACGTAGACATAATAGGAGCATACAAGTTAAAATAATGGAGATGGTTATTTAAATGACCATCTCCATTATTTTGTTTTTAAATGATAAATAGAGAAGAGTTACACAATAGGAGAGGAATTTTACTTGAAAAAAACTATAGTATGCGCAGTAATTGTGGGTATTTTTGTTTTGCTAATATCGGGTAACTTTTTAGTGAAAAAAGTGTGGAGTTCAAATAATGATGATGCACAGTATATTGCATCTTTTATTGAAGAACATAAAGATGAAAAAAATAGTGCGCTTCTAGTAAAGAGAAATGATAAAGTTGTTTATTCTGTAAACCCAAATGTTGTATTGCCAGTTGCTAGTACGATGAAATTAATTGTGGCGCTTGAATATACGAAACAAGTTACTGAAGGGAAAATTGATTCTTCTAGTTTCGTGTCGATTAATGATGTGAATCGTTATTATGTGCCGAATACAGATGGTGGTGCACAAGATAGATGGCAAAAGTATTTGGAGAAGACGGGCAAGGTAACTGAAGGAGCGGTTTCTTTAGAAGAAGTGGCAAAAGGAATGGTTAAGTTTAGTTCGAATGCAAATGCTGAATACTTAATGGAATTGTTAGGATTAGATAACATCAATCGAAATTTACAAAGTTTATCACTTCCTGCACATCAACCACTATTTCCAATCGTTTCATCTTTGTATATCCCGGGATATTTGCATAAAGAATTACATGTTCCAAAATATAAAATAGAGAAAAAGTTAAAAGAAATGTCTCAAGAGCAATATCGTGAATATGCGATGATTATTCATGAACGCTTAAAGAAGAAGGGACCATTATTACAGAAGGAAATTCCGCTTTATTTAGAGGAACGTTACGACAAAATTTGGTCAGATAGATTACCAGCAGCTTCTGCAAATGATTATATGGTATTACTTCAAAAGGCAAACCATAAAGGTGGCTTGACAGAGGCTGAAGAAAAAGTGTGGGCAAATATCGTTGAAACAGACATGAGTGCCAAGAAATACCGTAAAACATTCAGACATGCGGGGCAAAAGAATGGTTACACACCATGGACGGTTACAAAAGCAGTTTATGCTATGGATAAACGTGGAAACTGTACAGAAATTGTGTTTTTGGCGAATAATTTAAATGAAGACGATAGTGCAGAAATACGGAAACATTTAGCAAACTTGCATTTCCAAGTGTTGCAAAGTGATAAGTATGATGCGACTTTTATTAAATAAACTCGGTGCAGAGAGCACCGAGTTTATTTTTATGTACAAGCACTTTTTTTCTATCTCTGGGTATGATGGGTAGTAATACTTAGGTGAGAGGGGAAAAGGTGATGAAACAAAGTAAAGAAGAGTTTATAAAGAGTGAAGGCGCTGATTTCCCTGGGAAAACATATGTGGATTGTGTATTACAACATGTATTTGATTTTCAACGAAATTACTTATTGAAAGATATGTTTCAAGTGCATAAAGCACATATTACGATGCTGACGGAAGAAAATTTAATGAAAAAGGAAGAAGCTAAAGTTATATTACACGCATTAAAAAAGGTAGAGGGAATTCCAGAAGAGCAATTGCTCTATACAGAGCAGCATGAAGATCTCTTTTTTTTAGTCGAACATTTAATTTCTCAAGAAGCGAAATGCGATTTTGTAAGTAATATGCATATTGGTAGAAGTAGAAATGATATGGGCGTAACGATGTATCGCATGAGTTTAAGGCGATATGTATTACGATTAATAGAACATCATTTGTTATTGCAAGAAAGTGTACTGCAACTTGCTGCTGATCATAAGGAAACGATCATGCCAGCTTATACACATACACAACCAGCACAGCCAACAACATTTGGTCATTATACGTTAGCAATTTATGATACGATGCAAAGAGATTTAGAACGAATGAAAAAAACGTACCAGCTTTTAAATCAGTCTCCAATGGGGGCGGCTGCACTCTCTACAACAAGTTTCCCGATTAAACGAGAACGAGTTGCTCATCTACTTGGATTTACAAATGTAATTGAGAACTCATATGATGCTGTTGCTGGAGCGGATTATTTATTAGAAGTTAGCTCGCTACTTATGGTAATGATGACGAATACGAGTAGATGGATTCATGACTTTTTGTTGTTAGCAACGAAAGAATATGACGGTATTACTGTTGCAAAGTCATATGTACAAATCAGTAGTATTATGCCGCAAAAACGAAACCCGGTTTCAATTGAACATGCTCGTGCAATTACGAGTAGTGCTTTAGGAGAAGCATTTACAGTATTTCAAATGATTCATAATACACCATTTGGTGATATTGTCGATACGGAAGATGACTTGCAGCCATATTTATATAAAGGGATTGAAAAGGCAATTCGTGTTTTTTGTATGATGAATGCAGTGATCCGAACGATGAAAGTAGAAGAAGAAACGTTAAAAAGTCGTTCCTATAAACATGCAATAACGATAACGGATTTCGCCGATGTTTTAACAAAAAACTATGAAATTCCATTTCGGCATGCTCATCATGCAGCAAGTGCTATTGCAAATATGTCATTGGAGCAGAAAAAAGAACTACATGAATTACACTTCAAAGAGGTAAATATGTACTTGCAAGAACATTTTAAAATAAATTTATTAGAAAAAGAGTGGAAAGAAATTATATCGCCAGAAGCTTTTATTCAAAAAAGAAATGTATACGGTGGACCGAGTAAAAAAGAGATGGAGCGCATGATCAAAAATCGAAAAGAGTCATTTCAAAAAGAAGAAGATGTATTTGAAAAGGAAAAACAGAGAATTTTACAAGCTGAAAATGCTTTGAATACATTAGCTTTGAATATTATTGAATCGTAAAAGAGGGATTTGATGAATTAATCGCCAATACTTAATTAAACTATGAATAGAGAGAAGAGATTGTCGATGATTCAATTACATGTATATGAAGAGATTTTTCATTTTAAAGAAGATGTTACACCATTTCTAGAAAAGAATGAGCAGGAAAACAATCTCATATTAGGTGTATTACAAATGGTCCAAGAACCGATATTTATGGGGATAGCGAAACAAGGAGAAGAAATTGCGGTTGTATTTCTGCAAACAGAAGAGAAGAAACAAATCATTGTTGCAACTTCTGAAATTGCGGGAGTAACTATTGAGGAACTTGCAAAAGAATTAACGAAAGTATATCCGGATATTCCTGGATTGATCGGTAATAAGAAAATTGTACAGAAATTAGCGGAAGAGATTGCCGTATTAGAAAATAAAAAAACGAATGTTGCAATGGAGCAAGGTGTGTATGAGCTGAACAGAGTAAAGAAGAAGTGTAATGCGAATGGACTTTTCCGAGCGGTAAATAATGATGAATTACCATTAATAGAACAGTGGATATATCAATTTTGTGAAGACGTAAAGCTTCCTACTACGAAAGAAGAAGCAAAACAAACTGCGTATACATTAATAATTACAAATCGACTGTTTGGTTTGGAAGTAGATGGGAAACTCGTTTCTGTAGCTGCAAAAACGAGACCAACTAAAAATAATATAACAGTCAATTTCGTATATACGCCGAAAGAAGCAAGGAAAAAAGGGTATGCATCTCATTGTGTAGCAGCACTTAGTCAACGTATGTTAGATGAAGGCTATCAGACGACTACGTTATATACTGATCTAGCGAATCCGACATCTAATAAAATTTATCAAGAAATTGGTTATGAACAAATTGCGGAATCTGTGCTCATATTTTTAGAGAAGTAAAACAAAAAGGCGTGCTATTTTAGCACGCCTTTTTGTTATTCATCAATTCTAATAACCTCGCCTTGAGGGAATTCCTCAGTTTCTAGTAAGTTACGAATAGCTTTCGCAACATATTCAGGTGATAATAGCTTTCCTTCTTCTTTTAATGCAATGAAGCGGTCTAAATTTGTGAAGTCTTCTTTAGCTGTTTCACGAATTTGTGCTTGCATATTTGTATCAACAACACCGGGGGCAAAAGCGACGATTTTTACTGGATATTCTTTTTCCCATTCTTCAGTTGCTACGCATTGTGTAAACATATTTACACCAGCTTTCGTCGTACAATAAGCGCCCCATCCGAAATAAGGATTTTTTCCTGCACCAGATGAAATATTTATAACGCGTTTATCTACTTTCCATTCTTTCGTATGTTTCATAAACGTAGATGTAAGAATCATAGGTGCAAGTAAATTAATGTGAACGTTCGTAATGAATTGTTCACTTTCTGCTTTTTCAATCGGCTTCATAGGTGCAACTGTACCTGCATTATTAATTAAATGAATAGAGGATACATTGTCTTCTTTAATGGATGAAATGATTTCTTTAAAGTTAGTTTCTAAGTTATGTACATCTTGAAGATCTAAGGAATGAAAAATGCAATTGCTGTTATATTGCTCTGCAAGTTTAGTAAGTTCTTTATTTTCTCTTCTAGAAATAGAGATGACAGTTGTACTTTCTTCTAACAATTGAGTGGCAATAGCCTCACCTAAACCTTGTGAAGTTCCTGTTATGATAACGTAGCGCATAGTTTTATAAACTCCTCTCGTATGTGCGGAATTTTGTTGGACAACGTACATTGCATAGTTTGTCTACATTTTATAGTATAGAGCACTTTTTACTATAAATGAAATGAGATGATTGTGTGCCTTTTATAAACCGTTTTACAACAACAGTACCTGGTGCCGTCACGTTCACTGGGAACACGTTAGGGCTTAGCCCTACATCACCTGCGCCAGGTAATATTTTTGGTACACTTGCTGTATTTACTACGGTAAATACAGCGCTGCAAGTACCAGGGTTCCCAGCAGGAACGACGGATGAATGGCAATTGAATTCTTCAAGTGCAATTTTAAATCTTCCGGCGGGGAGTAGTGTGCTATATGCAGAGTTAGTTTGGGCTGGTACTTTTCGGACTGATACGGAAGATGTTTTACCATTTTTAAATGATGATATTACATTTACAACACCATCAGGGACGTTTGCTGTTACGCCAGATCCCGCTACCGCGCAGCAAGGTTCAGTAGGAAATCAGTTTTATTATGCTCGCTCTGCTAATGTAACGAATCTTGTTAGTGCAGGTGGGGCAGGCACATATACAACAGGTGCTGTGCCCGCTGCAAGAACTTCAGCTGATCCAACAATCAGTCGTTCAGCTGGCTGGACGCTTGAGGTTGTATATCAAAATGCAAGTTTACCTCTTCGGAATTTGTCAGTTTATGCAGGCCAAGAAATTATTGATGCTTCATCCCCGCCTGTTGATGCTACTATTTCAGGATTTGCTACTCCAGCTACAGGAGCTGTTACAGGAAGAGTACTCGTAACTGTTCAAGAGGGAGATTCCAACATTTCTGGAGATCAACTTCGCTTTGGACCAAACCCAAATGCTACAGTTGCATTATTCGGACCGAGAAATCCGGCAAATAATTTCTTTCAATCTCAAATTTGTAATGACTTTGGGGAATTAGATACAACCGGAACGTTTGGAGATTTGAATCAGCCATTAGGGATAGCTTTGGCTGTTCGAAGACAAGGATGGGATATTACAAACGTAGATGCTTCATCATCATTAGTAAATAATCAAACGTCAGCAACCGTTCGGTTCGTTACAAATGGTGATGGTTATGCAGCGGCTGGTTTTGGTGTTCAAATTGATGCGACGGGACCGATTATAAATCCTGTCAAATCTGTTGATAAAGCAGTTGCAGGTATAGGAGATATTCTCACTTATACGATTACAGTTCCGAATACAGGAACAGGAAGTGCGGACAACGTTATATTACAAGATAGTATTCCGAACGGCACAGCATTTATAGCTGGTAGTGTAACGGTTGGTGGAGTAACACAACCAAGTGCGAATCCAGCTAGTGGAATTAATTTAGGAACGATACCAAATAATGCTCAAAGAATCGTTACATTCCAAGTAAGAATTACATCGTTTCCAAATCCAAATCCTATTTCAAATCGTGCAATGGTGTCTTACCAATTTCGTCCTTTCGTTGGTAGCCTTCCTATTGCAAGTACGTCTTCTTCAAATACAGTACAAACGACAGTGAATCAAGCAACTATAAGTATGCAAAAGTCTGTAGATCTACAGACGGCAACACTTAATGATGTATTAACGTACACGGTTAATGTAACGAATAATGGAAACATCACTGCAAACAATGTTATTTTTGTTGATAGTATCCCTGCTGGAACAACATTTGTCGCAAATAGCGTTACGGTAAACGGGGTAGCACGTCCAGGAGCGAATCCAGCAAGTAGTATTAATCTTGGAAGTATTAATGCATCGCAAACGACTGTAGTGCGCTTTCAAGTTCGAGTGACATCAAACCCTCTTGTCAATCCAATTCCAAACCGTGCGAGTGTAACATTTAACTTTACTCCAGTACCTGGTCAACCACCAGTTTCAGGGCAAGCGACAAGCAATACTGTAGTTACGACAATTAATATAGCTGATATAACAACGAGAAAAACAGTGGATAAAGCTTTTGCAACGGTTAACGACGTTCTTACGTACACGGTAACAATTCAAAATACAGGAAATGTACTTGCGACGAATGTTATTTTTCAAGATCCAATCCCAACTGGAACGACTTTTATCACAAATAGTGTAACTGTAGATGGAATTTCGCAACCTGGGGCAAATCCGGCAACTGGCTTTACAGTTGCTAACATATCTCCAGGTGGGACTAGGACAGTTACATTTCAAGTACGAGTAACTTCTACGCCATCAGGAGGTACGATTCCGAATCGCGGAAATGTGTCTGCTAATTTCGTCGTTATTCCGAATCAGCCGCCAATAACGATTAATAGACAAACGAATACAGTTGTGACACAAGTTAATACAGGCAGTTTAAATGTAATAAAAGAAGTGAATACAACACAAGCAGCAGTAGGAGATACTTTAACATATACGATTGCCGTTCAAAATACAGGAAACGTTCCGCTAACAAATGTGTTATTTCAAGACACTATTTCTTCCGCTGTTTCCTTCGTTGCAAATTCTGTAACAATTAATGGAGTACAGCAAAGTGGACTAAATCCGAATACAGGATTCTCTCTTCCAAATATTCCTGCGGCTCAAACGGTTGTAGTCACATTTGACGTAGTAATTGTACAGAATCCAGAAAATGAAGATATTTTAAATCAAGCAAATGTAACAGCAAGCTTTCAAGTGAATCCGAATGAACCACCAGTAACAATCAATGTACCGAGTAATGTTGTGAATACGACAGTACAATCAGGGAACTTTGAAGTTGTGAAAGCAGTGAATACGAATGTGGCAACGGTAGGAGATGTTTTAGTATATACAATCGAAGTTATAAATGCAGGTAGTGTACCAGCTACAAGTGTATTTTTCCAAGATTCAATTCCGCCAGGGACATTATTTATTGAAAATAGTGTATTGGTTAATGGTGTTTTACAAGAGGGGGCAGATCCAGGACTAGGATTCCCATTAAATGATTTACCTACTGGCGCGAGTGTAATTATTTCATTTGAAGTATTAATTGATGAAATTCCGCCAGGGAATAATGTTGTAAATAACGCGAATGTAACTGGAGATTTTCTTGTAAATCCAACAGAGCCACCAATTACTGTGACGGTTCCAAGTAATACTGTTATGACAGTTGTGAATTCCTCAGGACTAAATGTAATGAAGAGTGTAAGCGCTACTGAAGCAGGTGTAGGAGATACACTAACATATACAGTTGCTATACAAAATAGTGGAACGGTAGTAGCGACAAATGTATCATTCCTTGATCCGATTCCAGTTGGAACCACTTTTGTAGCGAATAGTGTAACAATAAACGGGACACCTCAACCAGGTTTAAACCCGACAACTGGATTTCCACTTGCTAATATTCCAGTAGGAGGTATAGTAACAGTTACTTTCCAAGTGGCAATCACGAGTGTACCACCAAATAGAGTTCTTCCGAATAATGCGAATGTAACTGCTGATTTCCAAGTAAGTCCTCTCCAGCCACCAATTACAATTGTAACGATTAGTAATATTGTTGTGACGCGAGTGAATGTAGGATCAATTAATGTAATAAAAAGTGTAAATACACCACAAGCAGGTGTAGGAGATACGTTAACGTATACGATTCTTATTCAAAATACAGGAACTGTCCCCGCAACGAATATTATTTTTCAAGATCCAATCCCATCTGGAGCTACATTTGTAGCGAATAGTGTAACGATTAATGGAGTCGTTCAGCAAGGTGCGAATCCTATAGTGGGTTTTCCTGTTACAAATATTCCAGTTGGGCAAACTGCTACAATTACGTTCCAAGTGACAGTGACAAGCGTTCCGAGTGGTGGAAATATAAGAAATCAATCGAATGTTACTGCAAGTTTCCTTATAAATCCGGCAGGACCTCCTATAACGACTACTACAAATAGTAATTTTGTAGTAACACAAGTAAATACAGCGAGACTAACTATACAAAAATCTTCATCTGTACAACAAGCAGCACTTGGAGAGACTTACACATATTCTGTTGTTATACGAAATACAGGTACAGTTGCAGCTACAAATATTTCTTTTATTGACACGATTGCTCCAGAAACAACATTTGTAGCAAATAGTGTAACGATAAATGGAACGCCTCAACCTGGATTTGATCCAAATATTGGTTTCCCGCTTCCTAATATTGCAGCTGGCACATCATTGACAGTAACATTCCAAGTGATAGTTGTTGCACCATCAACGCTTGGGGCAGTTCTAAACACAGCGTCTGCTACAGCTACTTTCTTATTGAATCCTTTACAACCACCTGTAACAACAACGAACTCAAGTAATACAACGGTAGTTACAATACCGTTACCTCCTCCTGGTGAAGTGACAGCAATAAAAACAGTAAATATTGCAACTGGGGCTGTTGGGGATGTATTAACGTATACAGTGCTAATAACGAATGTAGGAATTATCCCTGTTACAGATGTACTCTTCCAAGATGTCATTCCAGAAGGGACGACGTTTGTTGACAACAGTGTAACGATAGGTGGAATACAGCAACCTGGATTAAATCCAGAAATAGGCTTTACAGTTAGTCCGTTATTAAATGCTGGTGCGAGTATTTCTGTAACGTTCCAAGTGACCATTACGGAAATTCCTGATAATGAAGTCATATTAAATGATGCTGACGTTACATTTACTTCACAACCGAATCCGCAGGAGCCACCGATTACGCAAACGATATTAACGAATTTAGTCGTTACGACAATTAATATAGCTTCAATTTTTCCAGTAAAAATAGTAGATAAAGAGGCAGCGACGGTTGGGGAAATATTAACCTATGATGTACTAATTTTTAACTTTGGAACGGTACCGGCAACGAATGTCCAATTTCTTGATTCTAGTACGAGTGGTGTAGCATTTGTTCCAGGAAGTGTGAGTATAAACGGAGTGCCAGAACCAGGATTAGATCCGTTCATAGGCTTTGCAGTTCCAGATATACCTGTAGGTGATTTTGTACTTGTCACATACCAAGAGATGGTAACGAGCATACCTCAAGGTGGAACAGTTGTTAACTTTGTGGACGTTACGGCTACGTTTGCTGTAAGTGAAACAGAGCCGCCTATTACTGAAACGACGACAAGTAACACGACATTAACAGAAATAAATGAATCTGGTTTGAATGTTTTAAAATCAGTAAGTCAGCCGGTTGTTGCAGTAGGCGATACAATCACATATACAACAGTAGTTCAAAATACGGGAACAGTGATAGCGACGAATGTTCAATATAGTGATGTATTACCATCCTCTATAACATTCGTACCGAATAGTGTAACGATAAACGGTGTGTTACAGCCTGGATTAGATCCTAACACTGGCTTCTCACTTCCGGATATAACTCCAGGTGAAAGTGTAGAAGTCACATTCCAAGTAACAGTTGTTAGCGTTCCGTCAAACGGAACAATTGCCAATACGGCAAATGTTACCGGAAGCTTTATTTTAGTACCAGGAGAACCACCAGTTATAGTAAATCAGCCAAGTAATACAACACTCACAACTGTAAATAGAGGACGCTTTAATGTTATTAAACAAGTAAATAGAGCCGCTACTCTAGTTGGAGATGTATTGACGTATACAGTGCAAATAACGAATACAGGAACAGTAACAGCTAACAATGTTCAGTTTATTGATACGATTTCAACAGGTGCGTCATTTGTACCAAATAGTGTAACGATAAATGGAGCCCCGCAACCAAACTTAAATCCGATTACTGGATTTGGAGTTGGAGATATCCCAGTTGGTGAAACAGTTATAGTGACGTTTCAAGCGACAGTTACAAACATCCCGTCATCAGGAACAATTACGAACGTTGCAAATATAACAGGAAGCTTTACTTTAGTGCCAGGAGAGCCACCGGTTGTAGTAACAGAGCCGAGTAATACGACGATAACTAGAGTGAATAGAGGACGATTCAGCGTTATAAAATCTGTAAATAAAGAAGCGACACGATTAGGAGATACGTTAACGTATAGTGTGCAAGTTACAAATACGGGAACGGTAACAGCGACGAACGTTCAGTTTAGCGATGTTCCATCACCTAGTTTAGAATTCGTTCCTGGAAGTGTACAAATAAATGGGATTCCGCAAGTAGGTTTAGATCCATTTGTAGGCTTTGCATTGCCTAATCTTGCAGTAGGGGATAGCGTATTAATTACATTTGAAGTAAATGTAATCGCAGTTCCGCCTTCTAGTAGCATTATGAATACAGCAAGAGTAACGGGTGATTTTGAATTAATTCCAGGAGAACCTCCGTTTACAATTACGAATTCAAGTAATACGACAGTCACACCAGTAAATAGAGGCAGTTTAGATATGCAAAAAGAAGTAGATCATTCAATTGTTGGAGTAGGAGAAACAGTAAAGTATACGGTTCGAATATTAAATACTGGTACTGCTGATGCGATGAATATTCAATTTAACGATGTCCTATCTCCGGAAGCTGTTTTTGTACCAAATAGTGTAACTGTAAATGGAGTAGCTCGTCCGGGAGTAAATCCGCAGGTTGGATTTACGATTGTAGACATTCCAGTTGGTGAGACGGCGATTGTAACATATGAAGCTACGATTACGAGCTTTCCAGATGGTGGCACAGTAGTGAACGTTGCTGGGGCGTTAGCAGAATATATTTTAGTACCAGGGGAGCCTCCAGTTACAGTGATGGATACGAGCAATACAGTTATAGTGACGGTAAATACTGCAATCTTATTTGTTGCAAAAGGAGCAAACTTTGAAGTAGCGATGGTAGGAGATGTTGTCACTTATGGAATTGCCGTTATAAATGACAGTACAGTTCCTGTGACGAATATTGTTTTAACAGATATCATTGATCCAAATACTTTATTTATAAATGGCACGGTAACGGTAAATGATGTACCTCTTCCATTTGCTAATCCGAATACCGGTATTCCGTTAGGTGATTTTCAGCCAAATGACGCAGCAATTATTAATTTCCAAGTTGTAATAACAGGAGGACAAATAAATAATTTAGTTACAAATACTGCTATAGCAAATGGGCTCGCAACTGTAAATCCGAATGAGCCGCCAGTAGTAGTTGAAGGTGATAGCAATACAGTTGTTATCCCGTTTATTTCTCAAAATGTCTCAACGACAGTCGTAAAAACGGCAAATTTACAGGCAGCAACAATTGGCGATGTTATTACGTTTACGACAGTTATTACAAATACGGGGGATACAGCAATACAAAATATTCGTTTTCAAGATATGTTAGATAGTAGTGTTCAATTTGTCCTTGGAACTGTAACGATTGATAATACGCCAGTGCCAAATGTAAACCCAGTATCAGGTTTTATTATAGGAAATTTAAATCCAGGTGAAGCACGGACAGTTTCGTTCCAAGTAGTAGTGCAGAGCGCGCCAAATGGTTCAGGAAATTATATAAATCAAGCGAGTATTCGTTTCGAACATCAAGTAGGCACAGTATTGCCACCTGTTACACAAATGGTAGAAAGTAACATAGTTGTCATTCCATTTGTTCCAACGATAGAACAAATTTGTGAAACGAATCTTAATTGCTTAGGGAAAATTCCTTTTCAATGTTCTCCGTGTAATCATTTGCCAATAAATAAAAAATAAATAAAAAATAAATAAAAAATAAATAAAAAATAAATACAGAAAGAGCATCCGGAAAAAAGGATGCTCTTTCTGTATTTATCATGTAGATTCTTTTTCGGGTGAGGTGAAAAATTCGTCGATTTTGTCGGAGAGTAGTAATGGAATGGCTCCTTTTATAACAGAAATGTCCCAGTCCCACCATGCGAGATTCTCTAGTTTGTCAATCGTTTCTTGCGGGAAACGATATCGAACAAATTTTGCAGGATTACCAGCTACAATTGCATACGGGGGTACATCTTTTGTAACAATGCTCCTGGCGCCGATAATGGCCCCGTTACCAATTGTAACACCAGATAAAATGCAGGATTGATAACCAATCCATACATCATTGCCGACTACGATATCACCTTTTGAAGAAGGGTGACCAGTAATATGTGCTCCTTCATCAAAAAGTGCATTAAATGGATAAGTTGTTATCCAGTCTGCGCGATGTTCACCGCCAAGTATGAAAACGACTTCTTCTGCTAATGAACAAAACTTACCTATTTTTAATTTTGTTTCATCGTTCCAAGAAAAAATGGTTGGCCCTACTTTACTATAAGTATAATCACCAATATCATATTTATTATATTCAGGTTTTTGATTTAAATATAACATGCTTCTTCAGCCTCCTTTCTCAATTAAGTGATACGTATGGAATATTATATGCAAGATGTAGTAATGTGAACTGTATTAATAGGTGAAATGAACAAAAGGAAGTGGGATGTATGCGATACGAAATGGGTCTATATAATAAACCGTTTCAGTCAATTCAATCAGGAAAAAAAGTATATGAAGTACGCCTATACGATGAAAAACGTCAACTAATAAACAAAGGCGATGAAATCGTATTTACGAATCTTACGACAAAAGAAATGATGACGGTAAAAGTAACGGAAATAAAGCGATACGAGAGCTTTAAAGCCATGTATGAACAAATCGATAAAAAATTATTGGATTGTGAAAATGATAGTTTAGAGGAAATGTTAGAAAGTACATACAAAATATATACGAAAGAACAAGAAAAAGAGTGGGGAACAGTTGCGATTCGTATTGAGGTAATAAAATGATAAGAAATCGCGGAGCGGCTATCATTGTACAGGAAGGAAAAATCGCTCTTATAAAACGTATTCGAGAAGAGGAAACATATTATGTGTTTCCTGGCGGAGGGATTGAGGAAGGTGAAACGCCTGAAGAGGCAACGAAAAGAGAGGTATACGAAGAATTAGGGGTACATATAAAAGTGGAGCACCTTATTGCAAAGGTAAAATATAAAGGAAATAAATATTATTATGCTGCCTATATTACAGGCGGAGTGTTCGGAAGTGGAACAGCTGAGGAATTTCAGTGGGAAGGTAGAGGAAGTTATATTCCGTTATGGCTACCGATAAATGAGTTGGAAAAAGTGAATATAAAACCTTATGAAGTGGTCGGAAATATATTTAATCATTATAAAATATAACGTCTGACAACATACAAAAAAAACCATTGACATAGGCTTCTGATTTAAGTATTGTATTCGAGTATGTTTATAATCAGGAGGTTTATATGAGCAATCAAACTACTACACATCATGTGAAAATGACAACAGCAGATCCATCTGGAATTGGTCTATTTGGATTAGCGATGGTAACACTTGTAGCATCATCTCAAAAGTTAGGCTTAACAGATGGCGTTTCACTTGTATTACCGTGGGCAATCTTTTTAGGAGGATTTGCACAAATCTTTGCTTGCATTCATGATGCAAAGCATAATAATACATTCGGTACAACAGCATTCGGTGCGTACGGTCTATTTTGGCTAGGTGTTGGAATGACTTGGTTAATTCAACTTGGAGTATTTGGCGAAAAATTAGCACAAGCTGCAGATTCAAAACAGCTTGGTGTAGCCTTTATCGGATATTTGATTTTCACAATCTTTATGACAATTGGTGCAATGGAAACACATAAAGTATTATTTATGATTTTCGTCCTTATTGATTTCTTATTTATCGGTCTTTCATTAAGTACTTTAGGTGTTATGCCGCATGCAATGCATAATTTAGCAGCATATTCTGAACTTCTTATTTCATTATTATCTTTCTATGGTTCAGCAGCAGCAGTGTTAAACACACACTTCGGAAAAGTTGTTTTACCAGTTGGAAAGCCGTTTGGTATTTTTAAAAAGTAATAAAAGAGCACAGATGATTGTATAGTCATCTGTGCTTTTTTATTTATTGAAAGCTATAGCAGTCGTCCTTGTTAATTCAGAAATTTTTTGAGAGCTCGCAGAATTACCGTCTATTGTTACATGAACTTGTTGCTTAGGGTTCGCTGTAACTACCCATGCGTTTGGTAAATAGCGTGATTTATGAGATAAGGTGGAAGGGATATTTAAAATATCTCCCATTGCATATAATGTTGCTGATGATCCACCGTCCATTGCCATCGCATTGACAGCACCTTTTTCATAAAGAATATCTTGACAATCTCTCAAGGAAGCACCAATGCTATGAGGTTGTCTACCATCAATGACGAAAAACATAATCGATCCATCTTTTTTCTGAGCCATAATGCTTCGAGGGCCATATCCCCAACCACCATCATTTGTAATCATTTTTTCTCCATTTACAATTAGCTGAGGCATAAATCCAGCAGCGGAAACAACATTTTTATTTAACAATTGGTTAGCAGAAAACTCTCCAGAAACCATTTGTCCATATTTTGTAATACCACTAGTGAGGGTAGGGGTATTAATATCTTTCGGCGTGTTTATAACTTTACCGTTTTCAATAACAATACCGATTCCGGTTTTACCACCACCATGCCCGGTTTCATCCCAAAAACCACTGGCATTGACAGCGGCAACTGCATGGTTTCGCTTTGCCATTACGTATATTTTTTCTCCGACGTCTTTACCTTCTGAACCTTGCTGGGTAACAAGTTTTACGTTGAATGGATTACTAATTGTCATTAATTTCCCTTCGAAAAAATGATCATTATATTTTTTCTTTATTGTTTCAATAGAAACATCTAGTGGTAAATCTTTTCGTCTTTCTAACTCTTTTTTTGAAAGTTTAGAAGTTAAAAATTCACTATTTTTCCATTTTGGATTTGTGATGGATTGAGAAATATCATTTAATTCTTCATCAGACAATAACGTGAATTTTGCATATTGTGGATGCTGAGAAGTTAAAATACTCTCGGCTGCGATAACACGTAAATTATGACCGTATGAAGTACCGAATAAAATAATAGCAGCTCCTATTAGTAAGAATATTGTTAAAAGGGAGGTTGCTTTTAAAAATCTAATAAAATACTTTCTCATCATAAGGACTCCTCTTTCTGTAAAGTGAACAATTGATTAGAGATTGAGCATGATACAAAAACATTTTTTATTTGAAATAAGTAATGTGAAATGATGATAATACAATAATGTTTGAAGATAGATTTGGCAATAGTTGAATATGAATGTAGATATTTAAAATGAAATATAAATAGTCAGATGTGAAATGTAAATAAAAGTAGAAAAAAATCATTTGAAATTGATTCTCATTATTAATATAATGATAATGATAATCATTTATTGTTAGAGGGGATGCCAAAGTGGCAAAAATTTTAATAGCTTATGCAAGTATGTCAGGAAATACAGAGAGTATTGCTGATTTAATTAAAGTTAGTTTAGATGCTTTTGATCATGAAGTAGTATTGCAAGAAATGGAAGGCATGGATGCTGAAGAATTATTAGCTTATGATGGAATCATTTTAGGATCTTATACGTGGGGCGATGGTGAATTACCATTTGAAGCGGAAGATTTTCATGATGACTTAGAAAATATAGATTTAGCTGGGAAAAAGGTAGCGGTGTTCGGATCGGGTGATACAGCGTATGAACTGTTTTGTGAAGCGGTAACGATATTTGAAGAACGTCTTGTAGAGCGCGGTGCAGAGCTTGTACAAGAAGGGCTAAAAATTGAATTAGCTCCAGAAGATGAAGAGGATGTTGAAAAATGCAGTAATTTTGCAATTGCATTTGCTGAGAAGTTCTAAGAATGGGAGTGTCAACGTGGAGACAATGTTAAGTGTAACTGCTATTACAAAGTTAAGAGATGGAAAACTGTTGTTAGCTACTACATATAATGGCTTATTTGTTGAACAAGACGGAGAATGGAAACGAATTTTAAATGGTTTTCAAAAACGAATTAGGGATTTACATAGCGAAGATAATGTAGTTTATGGTGTAGGTGACGAAGGGATTTTTATTCGTAGTATGAATGGTGGAGAGAACTGGACAATTCAGCGTTTTCCAACAAAAGCAACGAGTTGGAATGTATGTAGCAATGTACAAGGAAATGTTGTTGCTCATGGAGAAAAAACGCTGTATCTTTCTAATAATTTCGGTTCGACATGGGAAACTATTCATCCGTTTCTTGAGTATGGCAGTGCGGCACCGTCTATTCGATCGTTATTTTTATATAAACATTACTTATTTATTGGTACGAAAATACATGCTCAATATGGTGGTGTTTGGCTCTTTGATTTGAAGACACGTAAATTAAAGAGGATTAAAATTGCGATGAATCAAATGATCTCCGCGTTGACTTTACACAATTCTTATTTAGTAGCGGCAAGTGGATCGTGCAAGGGAGTTAGCGGGAATATTTCTTATTGTAAAATAGATGAAAGTATTGCAAGTGAAAAAATATATTGGCACACATGTCAAAGTGAGCAGAAAGCAAGTAGTTATTTAGACTTAAGTGTAGATCAACATGTTTTATATACAACTTCAACGCAAAATAAGGCGGGTATTAGTAGTGTGTGCCGTGTGCTTCTTGAAGAAGGTATTGTTACAGTATGTGATTCAGTTAAAGGGCACGGATGGCGCATTGTTAATCAAAAAGAGGGTTATGTAGTAGCCGGATCAGGTGAATTAAAAGCAATGCAGTGGGAACAAAAAATAATTTAAGAAAAAACTTTACTTTTATTATATTGATATGATATAGTATGTTTAAACCATTTTACTTTTAATAATATAGAGATTTAAATGAGCTGTAACTTCCGAGGAGGATAGCAATGTTAAATCTCCTCAGGGGTTGCAGTTTTTTAATATCTGGCTTATTATTGTAAGGTGGTTGAAAATGAATATGTACATATAGGTACATTGTAGGAGGATTTTTTTCATGCAAAACGGTAAAGTAAAATGGTTTAACTCAGAAAAAGGTTTCGGTTTCATCGAAGTTGAAGGCGGAGAAGACGTATTCGTTCATTTCTCAGCTATCCAAGGCGAAGGCTTCAAAACTTTAGAAGAAGGTCAAGAAGTTACTTTCGAAGTAGAACAAGGTAACCGTGGACCTCAAGCTACTAACGTAAACAAGAAGTAATTTTTGAAAAAAGAAGGGCTCGCCCTTCTTTTTTTTTGCACTTTTATAGATGTCCTCCTACTTACATATCATAACAAGACTGAATTTTCATTTATTTATTCGGAGTATTTTTGTATAAAGTACATGAATAAATAAATACTGAAAATAAAGTGTTTGTGTGAAAAGGAATTTAGAAAGAGGTAAATAAATTGAAAAACGCTACACATTTCATTGTGTTTGATATTGAAAGGAATTTCAGACCGTATAAATCAGAAGATCCATCAGAAATAGTTGATATCGGAGCTGTAAAAATAGAAATAGGTACAATGAAGATAATTGAAGAATTTTCGGAGTTAGTAAAACCAAGTGCACGATTAACTCGTCATACAACAAAATTAACCGGTATTACGAAAAAAGATTTAATGGGTGTAGAAAAATTCCCTCAAATTATAGAGAAATTTATTCAGTTCATCGGCGAAGGTTCTATATTTGTTTCATGGGGAAAAGAAGATTATCGCTTTCTATCTCATGATTGTACATTATATGGTGTTGAATGCCCAAGTATAGAAAAAGAAAATAGAATTGATTTGCAAAAATTTGTTTTCCAAGCATATGAGGAATTGTTTGAACATACGCCAAGTTTACAATTTGCGGTAGAACAGCTCGCTTTAACGTGGGAAGGAAAACAGCACCGTGCTTTAGCAGATGCTGAAAATACAGCAAATATACTTCTTAAAGTGTATAGCGAGAGAGATATTAATAAGCGATACAAAAGACATGGTGAACTTGAACTTGTAAAAAACGGAAAACTAACAGAAAAAGCGAAAAAAAAGATGCGAAAATGGGTGTTTAAAGAACTAAAGAAAAATACAGAACGCCCTTTTGAATGGAGTACATTTGAAAGTGGTGACACGTGGGAAAGTATAACGGAAAGATATTATATAAGTGAAAATACAGTAGAACTCCTGAAAAAACATTTTCGTACAGCAGTGAGAAAAGCGGAACGACAGATTAGGTATTTGGCTGAGATGGAGGAGAATACAGAGGTTAAATGAATTGCTCCTCCATCTCTAACTACATACATGTAATAACAGCGTATTGATATTAAATAGGCATCAACTTGTTGTTGTGATTGTACATTATAATTGCTTTGGAAGTGTTAAGACGTAATAAGAGTTTTAAACTGTATTAATAAAATAAAAATATATATAAAGAAAAGAGTGTAGTTTAATGGAAACAATCTTTAACATTTTAACTGTTTTAGTTTTTGGGATAATATTTACCACACAATTAGCATTAACTACACTTTCTTTCATAGTAAAGAAGAATTGGAAAAAACTTAATATCTCTTTAAGTTGTGGTGTATTAAAGTTTAAAATAGAAGAGTAAGATTGAGTTTTGTACAAGGGAGGTATGATAGTGGTAGACTTGGATATTAAAGATGTCACAGTAAAGATGGAATTAAACGGTGTCTTTTGGAATGAGGATCGGATTGCTGAAATGAAGGTGACTACAAAAGAAGAGCATTCTGTTATTCTTCGTCTAGTAGTTGATTTAGAAAGTAAAACTATTAGGGCGACGAGTGCGGAAATAGTGAATGGATTCTGCCCTCTGTGCAAACAGAAAAGGGACGAATGTAGTGAACTTAATGACTTGCAAAACAAAATGGAAATTTTAGAAGAAGCCTACGATTGGGTGAGAGAACATCCGGAATATCGTTTTCAATTATCTTTTTACGAGTACAATAAATTTGAGGTAGTAAAGTGAAATTTGCATTTTAACAACTTATAGAAGGACTTGGTCAACTAGAAATATTGAAGTAGATATTTCTAATGGAAATAAGCCTGTATAACAAGGAAGGGATATATTTGATTCTGCAACAAATGTCATCTTGCATCAAAAAAATTTAAAAATAAACATGTTTTATTATAAAGCAGAAAAATCGATTCTTAGTAGAATCGGTTTTTTATATAAATAAAAGAGCGCTTATTAAAAGCGCTCAGTAACAACAGTTATATGGAAGTATTTATCCCGTAAAAGCCCGATTGGTGAGGGCTAATAATTAGTGGGGGATGAACAAAACCCCACTGATTAAAGTTTCACTTTATTCAATACCGCTCGGATCAAACGAATACTGCTGCTTATTCTCAATCCGCTCAATCACATCTTGCAGCTCATCTGGCTTCAGAAACTCAATAGGAGAGAAGCCTTTTTCAAATGTAAGTGTGTCTGCTTCAATCATAAGTACATATCGATCATTTACCTTCGCAATATGTATTTGATCCCCAAAATCCGCAAGCAACGCCTTCACAGAGATATGATCGGCTTTTAGTTTTAATTCCACTTCAGGAGCATGCTCGACGATTTGAGCGGTTGCTTCCATTACTTCTTCAGTTGAAAATTGTTCCATAATTTCGCGTTTCGGACTGGCAGCCCATATTTCCATCGCTTGGTCGAATTGTTCGCGTTCTTCCGTACCTTCTTCAAATACATCTTCAATTTGGTCGTATACCATGTCCATTACTTGTGTTTTCATAATTTCAGGCATAGAGCGTTCATATTCGACGAATTTTAAGAAGTCTTCAAAGTAGCGGGCATGTGATGCTTGATGTATTTTTAGTTCGCCTACTTCAACCATTCCTTCTTCAGGCATGTACGGATATTGGATAGATTTCATATTCTTTGTTGTGATGGCCATTTCAACGTTACGAATCAGTGTTGATTCATCAGAAATAGAAGCAACCTTTGGTTCAAAGTCGCATTTCATTACGAATACGAATGGATCATCAAAGTATTTGCGTAGTTTTGCCTGAGCAATTAAAAATACACCACCACGTACAGCGCTTGTGTCAAGATATGTATAAACGAGAGGTTCGCTCATATCTTTAAAGTTTTCTTTTGTTTCTGCAAAGCGAATACGATTAAAAAGGTTGTAATGAGGGTTTGAATCAAGTTCGTGCCCTTCTTCTACAATAAAGCGACCAATTTTTGTTGGGGCTTGTTCTGTTTTTGCATGACGTTCTACTTTTCGCTTCGATATTTTTAATAACTCACCATTCAAAAATTCTTTTAAGGAACTATCTTCATATTCTTCAGCGTCTAAAGTTTGAAAATGTTTGTAGCGTTTATCAACTGCTTCACCTTTTCCTTCTACTTGTACAACATAAAAGGAAAGATAATTTATTTCAAAATCCATATTTATCACCTTGTTTCATTTCATTAACTCTTATCAGTATAGAGATGGAAAAAACTTTCGTCAATTTATATAAGGAAGGGGAAGCCCCTTCCTTTATATAATCTTTATTTTCTCGATTAAAATCCGTCTTCTAATGCTGCGAATGGAATGTTTAGTCTGTTTTCTACTGTGCGTAAACGTTGGTTTAAGCGGTTTAGTCTACGTGTATGGCGCTCAACTGTATTTTCTAGTTGACGAACTCTTTGTTCAAGCTCATTTACGCGTCTTTCTAATTGACGATTTCCAGTGCCAGGAAAAGAGATTGGAAGTTGGAATTGTCTATTTTGGTCATATGGATTCGTGTGCTCTGCTTGATCTATATAAGATTGATATTGTGTTTGTAAGTCATACTGTGGTTGTTGGTACGCATATTGATTATATGGATCATATGGATTGTAGGGATACATAATAACATCCTCCATTTCTTTAAAATAGGTTGAATTCACCATAATGTATGTGCAAAAGCGGAGCGGTGGCACGGCAAATACCTATTTATGTTGACGGGATTTCTCTTTATCCCGCTATTTGCTGGGCAATAAGACCCCCCACTGATTACAGTTTCACTTTATAAAAAATAGCTTGAGAGTTTTTGATTTGTATTTCTTTTGTGTAATGGTATATACTGGATAAAAGGGAGAGTTTACATAAAAGTTACAATTCTATCAAACTCAAACTTTTATGTAAATATGTATAGACATTTATAAAAGAAAAGAGTAATTTATATAGAGTGAAAAATAACTTGTAACATTTTATAAACATATTGTAAAATGATTGTAACAAAACATACATAAAAATGAAATAAATACATAATAGTGATGTTGGGGAAAGGGAGAGAGTATATTGTTCCGTAAAGTAAAGGGTATATTAGTTGGGGTGTTATGTGTAGCTATAATGAGTGGCTGTGGTGCAAAAGTAAGTGATGTTGCATTGGTAAGTGATATTGGTGGGCACACTGTAGAGGCTAAAGCAGAAGTACAGGATACTATTAGTTTAGTTGATGGTCGAACTGGTACTGAAGTGAAAAAATTAGATTTATCTAGTTTAGGCTATTTTGAAGATGAAGCGAAATTTAAAAAGTCTGTCACAAAGGTTGTTGGTGAGATTGGAAAAAGCGTCGACAAAAAAATGGTTCCTTCACGTATAGCACCTGATGGAAGTTGGCAAGAAGGAAAACCTTCTTATGAATTAATGGAAAAAGAATTAGTAGATAAATTGTTAAATGTTGGTATGTGGGATGCTACGTATCAGTTGCCGATCGTGGAGAAAAAACCAGTCGCAACATTAAGTGATGCGCAAGGAAATGGTGCGGTAATTGGTAGATATGAAACGAACTTAGGTGGTTCAACAGGTGGCCGTATTGAGAATATTCGTTTGTCAGCAGCGAGCATAAATGGAGTTGTGTTAGCAAAAGGAGACCGTTTCTCTTTTAATTCATTAATCGGTGATACAACACCAGATAAAGGATATCAATTAGGAAAAGAAATAGTTGATGGTAAATTAGTAGATGGATATGGCGGTGGTGTTTGTCAAACATCTTCAACTTTATACAATGCAGCAGATCAAGCTGGCCTGAAAATGGTGGAGAGAACTACACATTCTAAAACGGTAGGTTATGTTCCACAAGGAAGAGATGCTACAATTGCATATCCATATTTAGATTTAGTATTTGAAAATACGAATGATGCACCTGTGAAGCTTTATATGGGCATTCAGGGTGGAAAGCTAGTTGCTGAAGTACATAAAATGAGATAAGAGTTATAAAGCCACCTTTTCTGAAATTTAGAAAAGGTGGCATTTTTATTATGAAAATAAAAAAAGTATGTAAATTCTGACTTTTCTTATTTACATAGGATGATTTTAGTTGTATCCTTCATAGTAACGGTTATATGTAATGGAAAAATATAGGGATAAGGAGATGGAGTTATTCATGGTACAAATTCATCCGAAAACACGTATTGGTCATGTTGAATTTAAAGTGAAAGACTTAGAGCGTCAAATTGCTTTTTATGAGAATGTTGTAGGATTAGAGGTAATTAAGCAAGAGGGGAATAAAGCATATTTATCTGGAAAAGGTGGAAAGAACGCGTTACTTGTTCTTGAAAAGTTAGAGGACGGGGTACTGCAAGAACCGCGTACGACTGGTATATATCATGTAGCCTTTTTAGTTCCGACTCGTGAAGCTTTTGCTTCTGCGCTATTTGGGGTTCTTCGTAATAAGAATGTAATTGACAGCCCGGATGAGCAAGAAGGGCGTTATACATATTCAAATGAAATCTTACCAATTTCAAGGTTTAATAGTGCAAGTGATCATACATATAGCGAAGCTTTTTATTTGCAAGATTTAGAGGGGAATGGTATTGAAATTTATGCAGACCGTCCGCGTGATCAATGGGGAGAAGGATCAGGAGGAAGTACACCACTTGATTTAAAAGAATTGGCAACACTCGTTGATTATGATTTTGATGGTTTGCCTGCTAATACTGTCGTTGGGCACGTACATTTACGAATAGCTGATGTAGAGAAATCACATGAATTTTATGTGGAAACAGTAGGTTTTGAAGTACAACAGCGTGAAGAGGATTGCTTATTTATTTCAGCAGGGGGATATCATCACCATATTGGTGCAAATACGTGGAACGGAGTAAACAATCCACACCCACCAGTATATGCAACTGGACTAAAGGTATATGCTATTGTACTACCGCATAAAGAAGCGTTAGACGAAGTGAAAGAAAGATTAATAGAAAAACAACATGAAATAAATGAAACTACAAATGGGTTTGTGGTGGTAGATCCAAGTGGTATTACAGTGCAGTTTGAAATAGAAGCAGTGTAAAATAAGCGAGAAAGTGTATAATCACTTTCTCGCTTATTTGTGATTATTCATAGCTCAATCCAATATCTTCTTACTATATTCCCATCTTCCTCAGTGAAATCATCATCACGAATCCCGCCGTTATGCAAAATCGTTTTTTCAGAAGCGGTATTCACAGCGTCGCAAACGACAAGTACTTTCGTGATGTCTAACTCCTTCGTTTTTTCTAATGATAATGCTAGTAACTTCGTAGCATAACCTTTTCTTCTTTCAGAAGGGCGAATGCCATAACCAATGTGACCGCCAGCGTTAAATAAATGTTTGGTTAAACTATGACGTATATTAACAGCTCCCACAATTTTATTTTCATCTGTAACAAGCCAATATGTAGAGTCTGGTACCCAAGTTTCAGGGATATTTATTCCGTTATGCGCATCGAGAAGTTCTTGAACCATAGCTGGGAAGTTGGCAGGATTTTTTGAGATAACCCACGGGATCATTGTTTCACCGCTATCTTTCCATTCGTTATAGAAATCTAAGTATTCTTCTTGTAAATCAGTAGTAGGTGTGAGTAATGAGACGTTCATTGTTAGTAAGCTCCTTTATTTATATAGTTTTTATAAAAAATTACGATACAAATTGAAAGCGTTTTCCATAGTTTCTCAACCTAATTTCACGTAATTCATCTTTGATTTTTTAGAAAATTAGTGAAGGTTTAAAATTAGAAGTTATTTATTTTATGTTAATATTTTAAATGTTAACATAAAACGGTCGGAGTATTAAGTATATTTTAGCGGTACCCCTATATGTAAATAAAAGGATGTTTGTGATAATTTTTGTTTTATCTATCTATAATGAATGAAAGGGGGAAGTGCCCGTGAGTGTAGATTTTGATTTTATTATACGAATCGGTGTTGCTGGCTTGTTAGGAGCAATGATTGGTATTGAAAGAGAAATTCGATCGAAAGAAGCTGGATTAAAGACTCATTTCCTCGTAGCGGTAGGAAGTGCGTTAATAATGGTTGTTTCGAAATATGCCTTTTCAGATATTGTGTTTGAAGAGCATATGTCTCTAGACCCAAGTCGTATTGCAGCACAAGTCGTTAGTGGAGTTGGTTTTTTAGGTGCAGGCACAATTATTATTCAAAAGCAGGCGGTGAAAGGATTAACGACCGCGGCTGGTTTATGGGCTACTGCCGGCATAGGATTAGCAATTGGAGCGGGAATGTATGTAGTAGGTATTGGAGCGACGATTCTCGTTTTAATTGGTTTAGAAATTGTAAGTCGTATTTTTAAGGTGCAATTTTTATTTCCACAAAATATAACAGTGCAAATGTTTGTAAATAAACATGAAGCGGTACAACAAATATTAGAAACACTACAAGTGAAAGGCATCCCAATACTCTCATATGAGGTGGAAGCTTCACAGCAAAGTACAGAAACTGTTTATAAGGTAGGGATGCAACTGAAAAATATATCGTCAGAAGAAAAGAATGAGTTTATTCAGCACATGCAAACATTACCGGAAGTTACATTTATAAAGTTAAAATCATAGTGTTGAAAATGAGGATAGATGTAGCAGGAATTTTGCTATTATCTATCTTTTTTGATATAAAATGCACAGAAAGTCAAGCGTTAATTTTATATGGAATGGATACATGTGTGAACGTTACCTTATTTTTTCTCAATACAGGACAAAAAGTAAAAATAGTAAAATAATGGAGCGGGACACTAAAAATGTAAGGTAGGGGAGAGCATGAAAGGCTATTCAAAGAAAATGTTAGTAGGGGTAAGTTTTGCTAGTTTAATGTTAGGGAGTTTTCAAGGGGTAAGTTTGGCAGAAGATACTAAGGGAGAGCAAGTTTCTTATCGAAATGTGCTCAAAATGGAGCCAGTCGGTGTACAACTACTAGTACAAGAATTAGCTCATTCATCGAAAGTGCTCGAAAGCAAGTCTTTTGAGAAAAGGTTACAATTTGCCGATTTATCACAAAGACCACCTGAGGTGAAAAAAGAAAGTAAGCAATTAGCTGTAGCGAAAACTTATACAATTGCCGAATTAAATCAATTAAGCAATCAGCAGTTAGTAGATTTACTTGTAACAATTGATTGGGAGCAAATTACGGGGCTATTTCAGTTTAATACAGACAGTCTAGCATTCTATCAAAATGATAGTAGGATGCAGACGATTATTGATAAATTGAAGCAGCAAGGACAAGCCTATACGAAGGATGATTCAAAAGGGATTGAGACATTAGTAGAGGTATTACGTTCAGGATTTTATTTAGGATTTTATAATTCGGAACTTAGTAAATTAAATGAACGGAGTTATCATGATAAATGCTTACCTGCATTAAAAGCGATGGCTAACAATTCAAATTTTAAGCTGGGTACATTAGAGCAAAATAGAGTGGTATCATCATACGGAAAGTTAATAGGAAACGCTTCGAGCGATGTGGAAACGATAACATCGGCTGCAAAGATTTTTAAACAATATAATGATAATTTTTCTACATTAGTAGATAATCTTTCAGCTGGAAATGCTATTTACGATATTATGCAAGGTGTTGATTACGACATTCAATCGTATTTGTACGATACGAGGAAAGCACCGAAAGATACAGTATGGTATCAGAAAATAGATAGTTATATTAATGAATTAAGTCGTTTTGCATTAATGGGAACGATTACAGCAAAAAACGGTTGGCTTATTAATAATGGCATTTATTATACAGGTAGACTCGGTATGTTCCATAGTACAGGAACTAAAGGGTTACAAGTTGTAACAGATGCGATGAAAATGTATCCGTATTTAGGGGAGCAATATTTCGTAGCTGCTGAGCAAATTGCAACGAATTATGGCGGAAAAGATGCAAATGGTAAAGTGGTGAATTTAGATCAAATAAGAGAAGATGGAAAGAAAAAATATTTGCCAAAAACGTATACGTTTGATGATGGGGCAATTGTTTTAAAAGCTGGAGATAAAGTGACAGAAGAAAAAGTAAAACGTTTATATTGGGCGGCAAAAGAAGTAAAGGCACAATTCCATCGTACGGTTGAAAGTGATCAACCTTTAGAAAAAGGAAATCCTGATGATGTATTAACGATGGTTATTTATAATAGCCCAGCAGAATATCAATTTAATCGTCAATTGTACGGTTATGAAACGAATAACGGTGGTCTTTATATAGAAGGAACAGGTACGTTCTTTACTTATGAGCGTACGCCAGAAGAAAGTATTTATAGTTTAGAAGAATTATTCAGACACGAGTTCATGCATTATTTACAAGGTAGATATGAAGTACCAGGGTTATGGGGACAAGGGAAAATATATGAAAATGAAAGATTATCTTGGTTTGAAGAAGGAAATGCTGAATTTTTTGCAGGGGCAACGAGAACGGATAATGTTGTACCGAGAAAGAGTATTATAGGAGGATTATCTTCAAATCCAGCAGAGCGTTATACGGCAGAGCGAACGTTAAATGCAAAGTATGGAACGTGGGATTTCTATAATTATTCCTTTGCTTTACAATCGTATATGTACAATAAGAGATATGATATGTTCGATAAAATACATAATCTTATTAGGAAAAATGATGTAACAGCATATGATGCATATCGCTCTACATTAAGTAAAGATGCGAATTTAAATAAAGAATATCAGGACTATATGCAAATGCTAGTTGATAATCGTGAGAAATATAATGTGCCATTAGTATCAGACGATTATTTAGCGAATCATGCATCGAAGCCAGTTTCAGATATTGCAGCAGAAATAACAGCGGAAGCAAAATTGAAAAATGTATCAGTGAAGAAAAATAAATCACAGTTCTTTAATACATTCACACTACAAGGAACATATACAGGAACTGCAGCAAAAGGAGAATATGAAGATTGGAAAACAATTACACAAAACGTTAATGATACGTTAAAACGTTTAAGTGCAAAGGAATGGACAGGCTATAAAACAGTAACAGCATACTTTGTAAATTATCGCGTGAATACATCAGGACAATTTGAATATGATGTTGTGTTCCACGGTATTAATACAGAAGAAGGTGCAGAGAATAAAGCACCAGTTGCAGTTATAAACGGTCCGTATAGCGGAAATGTAAATGAAGCAATTTCATTTACAAGCGACGGATCAAAAGATGAAGACGGGAAAATTACTTCGTATAAATGGGAGTTTGGTGATGGAGCAGTAAGTAATGAGCAAAATCCAACTCACGTATATACAAAAGAAGGAACGTATACGACGAAATTAACGGTAACAGACGATAAAGGAGCAACTAATACTGCTACAGCGACTGTAACTGTTCAAAAGAAAGAAGATAACAGTGTAGAAAAAGAACCGAATAACTCATTCCAAACAGCAAACAAATTGCAGTTAAATCAAGTTTTACGTGCTAGTTTAGGAAATGGCGATACAAGTGATTTCTTTGAAATTAATGTGGAGACTGCTAAAAACCTTCAAATTAACGTAACGAATGAAAATAATATCGGAATGAACTGGGTACTTTATTCTGAAGCAGATTTAAATAATTATGTTACGTATGCTCAGCAACAAGGGAATAAATTAGTAGGTAGCTACTACACGTATCCAGGGAAGTATTATTTACATGTGTATCAGTATGGCGGGGGGACAAGGAATTATACGGTGGAAGTGAAGTAGTAAAAGGGGAGTTGTCTTTTTCAATGAATGGAAAAAGGTCTGTACTTTAATGAAAAAACAACTGCAGGCAATGTCCCTAATGATAATAACAAATTAAGTGTCGCGAGATGTTATATTTATATTAAACCAATCTAATCAGTAAATAAGATAAAATCGATGAACTAGTATTTCATCACGATGTAAGAAAAGTTATAAATATTAAGTGTTTTTAATTGAATTAAACTAAAGGATCAGAGTGTATCTGTAACAATAGATAGGCTCTGATCCTTATTATATTTAATTAACGCATATGAATTTAAGATAATTAATAAGTAAGCTAGCTAGCGGGATTCTTAAAATTCATTTATGTAATTAGCTAAACAGAAAATTGTTATCACATTAGCAAGGGATACTAATAGAAAAGCGTGTCCCTTTACCTAATTCACTCTCTATTTCTATATCTCCGTTTAATTCTCTAATAATACTATAAGCAATCATAGTACCAAGCCCAGTTCCTTTTTCTGTTGTTGAATAGAATGGCAAAGCAATTCGTTTTATTTGTTGAGATGACATCCCAATTCCTGAATCAATAATATCAATTATGATATTTCCTTTTACTTTTTGTATATTTATTTGTAATAATCCACCATTTTTCATAGCCTCAATTCCGTTTTGGATGATGTTGTTTAGACAGAGTTTGAATTTTTCGGGGTCCCCATTTATATAAAAGGAATCTGTACTATTTTGTTTGATTTCAACTTTGTATGATAGAGCGAGTGGTGAAATAGAATCTTTCACCTGATTTAAAATGTGATTAATATCTATTTTTTCTTTTAGGGTATTCTGTGGTTTGGTTAAAGATAAATAGTTATTAATAGTAGATTGTATTTGCTGCATTTCAATTAACATGATTTCTAAGTATTGATCCTGAGATAGCTTAGAGGCATGTTTTTCATTTAATAATTGAGTGAATCCATGTACCGTGGTTAGTGGATTGTGGATTTCGTGTGCAATTGACGCTGCTAGTTCGCTAGCTATATAAAATTTTTCAGCCCGTTGCAGTTTTTCTTTCATTTTATATTTCTCAATCATTTCCTCTATAAAATAAACTGATAATAATACTGTGAAAATATTAATGACTATATAATTTAATAAAAATTCTATGAGAGTAGAGTCTATTTTACCTCCTGTATTTATTTGAGTTACAATACCGCAAATAGAAAGGGAAGCTGTACATACTAAAATAAGAAGTAAGCTTAATAATATCTTTTTTTCTTTAAAATACATAGGTAATAAGTAACGAAAGAGCATTGTTATAACAGAAATGATAGTAAAGATAATAAATGATGGAAGAACGCCATTTCCGCCTAAGTAAAACCGGTAAGAAAGATATAAAATTCCTATAAAAACAATGTTTTTTGTATTTCCATATAGAAAAACTAATATTATAGGAATAAAACGTAAATCATAAATAAATCCCACATGTAAATGAAAAGGAAAAGTCATACAAAAAATAATAGCAATGGAGGAAAGGATAGAAAATAACATATTATTACATGTTATTTTTTCTTTAAACTCTAGCCAAAATACGTGATAGCTAAGGATACAAATTATTATAATAAAGGTATTTAATAAAAGAGTAGAAATTCCCATAGTTTTGCATCTCCGATAGTTTGTAAGTAGAATTATGTATGAGTTGGACATAGATGTTTAGTATTAGTAGACTTTTTATCTAAAAAAGGAAGGGTACTTGAAAAGTGCTGTTATATTACTCGTATTAAAATTGATAAGGAAAATAGAAAAAAATAATAGATAAAAAATCTATTTAAATTTATGTACATATGAAATCATAAACTAACTTTTGTATAGGTGAAATTTGGATTGAGTTACTGATAAAATAAGTCTTTTTAAGTATGAATATTCTGTGAAAATGATATGCGTGGTGACTCCTGTTTTGTAGCCTTCGTTATATTAACATGGAATATATCAAATTACAAAGTGAAATTTTAGAAAAATTTTATTAGTACATTTTATCTGAAATAGAAATGCTATTTATTTGAGTATTTTGGTACTTACTCGTATAAAACTTTGTTAGAAAAAGACTTTAAAATTTACATGTTTTTTATGAAGTGTAATATTGTAGCTTTATCTATGTGGCTTTCTCAATAACTATTAAGGCGAAAAGTTAAAATATATAGGTTTATAGATATGAATTATTACATAAAAACGCACTTAAAAAAGGATGTATGATGGTAATAGAATACAAACATCAAGGGGGAACTTAAAATGAAGTTAAATAAACTAGTGCTTAGTTGTGGAGTAGTTTCAGCATTAACACTTGGTGTGTTAGGGAATAATACTTATGCTGAAGAAGTACACAAAACGAATGATCCAATTCATGTAGTTGAACATGTTTCTGCAGACTTATTATTAACCCAAACAATGAATTATAGTGGCGAGGCTGTAACTTCTTTCGTATATGATGGGAGTACTGACTTAAGCTTCTCTATGAAAAATAATGGTCAAAATACAATGGGATATAGTGTAAAAGGTCCAAATACAGAGCTAATTGTTGGTGGTTATATAAAACCTGGAGAACAACAAATTAATGTTACAAATGTACGGAATGCTTTATCTCCATTACCGAATGGAACATATAAAATTTACGTTTCAAATGATGATGGTTCTAAGGGGCAATTCCAAGTTTCAGTAAGATCTATGAATTAAATTTAAAACGCTTTGTTTTTAAGTTAATTTAATCTTTGCTTATTGGAAAGAAGCTAAAATGAATTGAGAATTACCGATAAAAATGAAAACGAGCACCTTATCTAGTTGTGAGAGGGTGTTCGTTTTTTGCTATTAAACAGAAAATAATTATAAATATATTTTGATATCCCCATTGCTAACCTACTAGATTGTGTCAACGAGAGAATGTCTACTATAAAAGATATTAAAATAAAGATGATGTAACATTCCGCTAAATTATATGGGGAAATAGAAAAACCACCCTTGTATGAGTGGTTTTTAGTAATTATTTTTAGGTTATACATTTAAAATTAGGCTAAGTTATAGAAATAATAAACATTTAATCCGTTGTTATTATTTTGGTTTTGGATAATGATTGTAGTATGAGATTCTAATAAATTCTTGGTAGACATTTGTTAATTTGGCATCTCTAAGAGCATCGTTAAATTTTTGCATACGTACACTCCCTTGAGCGTAGCCTCCACCTGGAGTATAAGGGTTTCTAGCTTCAAAGTCATCCAAAAATACTTTTAATTTTTTATAGTCTTGAGATTGATAGAAAGCCACGGCCTCTTCAGGAGTGACATCAAAGTAAGAGGATGACGTTGAGTTATAAGAAGCTGCTTGAGCAGTAGGTGCCTCTAGCATAGTTGCAGCTCCACCGAACATAGTAAGCGCCATAGAAGATACAATAATTTTTTTAAACATAATAAAACCTCCATGTAGAATATTAGATTAATAGTAATCCTGTAATCATTATAGTTACAATGAAAAAGATTATCAAATGCAATATTGCATAATATATCCCGTTATTTTTGGGCAGTAAGACTCCCGCCCAAAAATTCAATGAAAGCAAAGAAGTTAGGTGGGAATCGGGCGGATTAAAGTTTCGCTTTATTATTTGAACGAGAAGTCACCTTTATATTTAAATGGAGGAGTGTAATAGATTAAAAGAGGTGTATAAATTACTCAGGTTAACAAGAAAATGAAAAGGCTATTTTTAATAGGGGAAAGCTTAATAACTGGAGTAAAGGAATTGCTATTTATATATTTAACATACATATTTGTCTTTTAAATTGTAGGCGTGTTTTAGAATTTGTATATAGTAAATTCGTTAAAAAACTTGATAAATAATAAAATGTGTAAATTTTTTGACTATTTTATTAAAATTATTTAATATTTGTAATTTATTGTTTTATAATGATAATTGGGTCGATCGTGAATGTTTTAGATATTGCGATATATACTCGGATTAATTTATTCTAGGGAGGTTACAAAATTGGGTAAGAGAGTCATTATAAGAGTTTTTACATTATTATCAGTACTGGCATTATTCCTTAATGTATTTTTACCTAGGGCTAGTGCAGAGGTTATGACGCATGAGAAATATTCAATGGACTGGAGTTATAGTAATAGTCTGGGTAAGTACATTCGCACTGAAATGATTAAAAATTCAAGTGGTCAAATTGCTTATTGCTTAACCCTTGGATTAAAATCACCAAATGGTGAAGATCTTCCTGAAATGGGGAAAACAGATAATGTAGTATATAGAGTCTTATTAAATGGTTTCCCGCAAAAAAGTGCTGAACAGCTGGGAGTAGCTAATAAAAATGAAGCGCATTATGCAACGCAACTTGCGGTTTGGAATGCATTAGGTCAACTCGATGTAAATGAATTAAAACATGAGAATAAAAATGTTGAAAAAGCAGCTAAGGCTATTATTAGTAATGCTAACAATAGTGAAGAGACTCAAGATGTTTTTATGAATGTGATTCCTGCTGAAAAGCAAAAAGCAGAATTAAAGGGTGAATTCTTCGAAACAAATCTATATTCAGTACAAACAAATGCTAAGAGTGGTTCTTATAAGGTAGTAGCGAAAAATGCACCTAATGGAGTTAGAATTGTTAGTGAAAATGGAGAAGTGAAAGATCAGCTTTCAGTTGGAGAAAAATTTCGTATCCAAATTCCTAAGAATACAAAAACGGGTGAATTTAATTTAAGTGTTGCTGCTAATTTAACTAAAGTTCAAGCAATTGCTTATCGTGGTACGGATACTGTTCAGAATGCTACAGTACTATTAGAGAGAGATGAAGAAAAGCTTAGTAGTGATCTTGCAGTAAATTGGGAAGCAGCTGGTTCTTTAAAAATTAAAAAGGTTGGAGAAAATGGAGAAGTTTTAGCTGGTGCAGTATTTGAGGTCTTTAATGCAAATAATGAATCAGTCGGAAAAATCACGACTGGTGCTGATGGTATGGCAGAATTAAACAACTTACCAATTGGTACTTACACATTAAAAGAAATTAAAGCACCAACAGGCTATGTTTCAGATGATAAACCACAAACTATTGAAGTTAAGACAGGGGAAACAGGAGCTGTCCAAATAGTAAATAACAAAGTAAAAGGTAACATCGAAATTAAAAAGCTTAGTGATTCAGGAAAGATTTTACCAAATGTTGAATTCACAGTCTTCACTGAAGATGGAAAAGAAGTGAAAAAAGTAGTAACAAAAGAAAATGGAATTGCAAACGTTGAAGATCTTACGTATGGTAAATATTATTTCTTAGAGACAAAAACACCTAATGGATATATTGGAAATAAAACAAAGTATCCTTTTGAAATTAAAGAGCACAATAAAACACTTAATTTTACAGTGGAAAATACCGAAGTGAAAGGTAGTGTAAAATTACTAAAAGTAGATAATGAAGATATTAGTAAAAAATTAGAAGGTGCAGCATTCGAGCTAAAAGATGCAAGTGGAAAAGTAGTTGGGGAATATAAGACAGATAAAAATGGTGAGATTAACGTCAAAGATTTAGCGTATGGTAAATATTCATTTGTAGAAAAGGCTTCTCCAAATGGTTACGTTCTTGTTAAAGAACCGATTATGTTCGAAATAAAGGAACATGGAAAGGTTATTGAGTTATTGGCAGTTAATCATCTTATCAAAGGTGATCTAGAAATTACAAAGGTAGATGTAGCTGATGGAAATAACAAGCTTCCAAATGCAGAATTTACGATTTATAACGAAGCAGGAAAAGAAGTAGTAAAAGGAAAAACAGACGATAAAGGAATCGCTAAATTTGAAAAGTTACCATTTGGAAAATACACATATAAAGAAACTGTTGCACCAAAAGGTTATGTATTAAATGAAGAAACGTTCTCTTTTGAAATTAAAGAGAATGGTCAAATCATTAAACACATTGTCAAAGATGAAAAGATTCCTTCAATAAAAACAACAGCTACTGATAAAACAGATGGTACAAAAGAAATGCACACGTCTAAGTCTGTAACAATCCAAGATAAAGTGGAATTCAAAGACCTACAAGTAGGTAAAGAGTACACTTTAAAAGGTAAATTAATGGATAAAAAGACTAATAAACCATTCGTTGTAAATGGTAAAGAAGTAACAGCTGAAACGAAGTTTACACCAAAAGAAGCAAATGGTTCTATTACATTAGACTTCACATTTGATGCAACTGGTTTAGAAGAAAAAGAAGTAGTAGTATTTGAAGAGTTACTGAAAGACGGAAAAGTTGTTACGACACATGCTGATATCAATGATAAAGGTCAAACAGTTAAGTTCGTTAAGCCATCAGTAAAAACGACAGCAACAAACAAAGCTGATGGTTCTAAAGAGTTAGATGCTTCTAAAACTGTAACAATCCAAGATAAAGTGGAATACAAAGACTTAATTGTGGGTAAAGAGTACGTTGTAAAAGGCAAACTAATGGATAAAGCAACAAACAAGCCATTATTAGTTGATGGTAAAGAAGTAACAGTAGAATCTAAGTTTACTGCTAAAGAGAAGAATGGTTCTATCACATTAGACTTCACTTTCAATGCTTCTGCATTACAAGGTAAAGAAGTAGTAGTATTTGAAGAACTGTATCAAGATAATATATTAGTAGCTATTCACGCTGAAATTGAAGATAAGGGACAAACAGTGAAATTTAAAGAGGGAAAATCGGAACAACCAAAACCAGAACAGCCAAATTCAGGTAAAAATACGCCAACACCAGAGCAACCTAACGAGCAAGTAAAAGAACAACCACAACTTAAGAAAGAAATTCAATCTAAAATTGGATGGTTACCGCAAACAGGTACTAATCTTACAAGTTGGATCTCTATGGCTGCAGGAGCATTACTGTTAATTGTTGGTGGAGTGATTTTCTTAAAACGTAAAAATGCATAGAAATTAAAAAATAAGCACATCTGTTTTTATAACAAGATGTGCTTATTTTTATCATTTTAGCCAAGAAGACTCCTATATTTAAGCGTGAATGGCATTTAAAATAGCAACCATATTTTATAGGTAATTTTGAACAGTTAAAAGAAATATTACAGGAGGGTGAAAAGCAAGGAGTTTTTCATTTCTTCTCCATAAATCATACAATACATTGGATCACTTCTATTGTTTTATTTCCAAAGTTTAAAAAGTTTATTGATTTTTTAGGACCAAATGAAACGAATGATACAAATCATGAATGGATGCCAGAAAACTTAGTGGACAGGATTGTTACTGCATTAACAGATAAACCTAATGTGTAAATTATTCAGTGTTTATGAATTCTATTATTACTATTTAAAGCCTAATTTCTCAATGTATTGTAGAGAAATTAGGCTTTTTTTATCAATTCATTAAAGTTTTTATAATTCAAAGACTCAAGTTAATGATTATATTTTCAAGTATTCGTTTTGAGCTACATAGATATAGTTTTCGTTGCAACTGTTTGTTGAAATATTTTATCATGCTCAACAATAACCATTGTGGGATTAAATTGTTGAATAAGTTCTTCAATCTGCATGCGGGAATAGATATCTATAAAATTTAGTGGTTCGTCCCATATATATATATGAGCTTTTTCACATAAACTTTTAGCGATAAGCAGTTTTTTCTTTTGTCCACCAGAATAATGAGATATATCTTTTTCAAATTGAATTCGGTCAAAGTCCATCTTACTTAGGATGGACTTAAATAAGGTTTCATCAATCTTGTGCTCTTCAATAAAGCCTGATAGTGATCCCTTCAAATGAGAAGTATCTTGTTGGACATAGGAAATGATGAGTCCTGTACCTAAAGTAACTAAGCCTGTATGCTGTATCGGATGTCCTAGAATTAGTTTTAGGATACTACTTTTTCCGCTCCCATTCGTTCCATCAAGTACAATTCGGTCACCTTGTTCAACTATGAAGCTAATCGGCTCATTCACAATTTGATCATTGTACTTAACGGACACGTCAACTAAAGTAACCAATTCATTTGATTTAAATTGCAATTGTTCCAATTTTAATGACTCAGTTTTTTCCGCATTTTTTAGTAATTTTGATTTTTCCTCAATAGCTTTTTGTTGCCTTGATTCAAGGTTTTTTGCTCTTTTCATCATCTTGGCTGCTTTATGTCCTACAAACCCCTTATCCAACTTAGAGCCTGAATTCCTCGTTCCATTTTTTGAAGCTTCTACGTCATTAGACCAACTTGCTGAACGTTTGGAAGACTGTTTTAATCGCCCTATGTCTTTTTGTAGACGCTCATTTGTAGCCTTCTCGTGTTCTTGCTGTCTATCAAAATTTAACTTCCAAGAAGAATAGTTACCACTTTGAACTTCAATATTTGCTCTATTAATAGATAGGATATGGTCAACGCACCCATCTAAAAAGATTCTGTCATGTGAAATTAAAATAAATCCTTTTTTCTTCCTTAGATAATCGGAGACTATCTTTCGTGCATCGGTATCTAAGTGATTTGTTGGTTCATCAATTAATAGAAATTGACCCGCATTTAAAAACAGTGCAGCAAGCAACACTTTTGTTTGTTCCCCATTTGATAATGTTTTAAATGGTCTGTACATGACCTCAGCATCAACATTTAAATAGGATATCTCACGTAGAAGTTCCCAATCTGCGGCTTGGGGACAAATTTCTTCAAGGATTTCATGAGTGAATTTGTTCTTATCTGAAACAGAGTAGGGGAAGTAATTGAATTCTACTGAAGCAAGGATTTTCCCGCTATACTCATATTTCCCTAACAATAAATTAAAGAATGTCGTTTTACCTCGTCCGTTTCTACCAATAAATCCTAGCTTCCAATCCGTATCTATTTGGAAGTTTACACTTTCAAAAATATTATCAAAGCTACCTGGGTATGAAAAAGTTAAGTCTTGGACCTTTATCATTGACATAATAATTCCTCCTTTATATATCGAAACGTTTCATATAAAGTCGGAACATCCATCCATTTTTTAATTCCTCTATATAAGTTTGATGGATATTAACGACTTATATAGAGCATTACATGTGTAACAATAGTATCTGAAGTACTCATTTTTCTCGCTCCTTTATTTGTGAAGTACATTTAACAATTAGTAAGTTTCAACTAAGACAAACGGGAATAAAAAAATCCCCCAATTTGTAATCGGAAGGATTAGTCTTTCGTCTATACTTAATAAGTACTTATTAATCATTTGAATCATGACAAATAAAGTATGAACTGAATTTTAAAAATGGATAGACTAACCCTATATTTTGTAGTTTGAAGTTATAAAATTCAACTTAAAATATAAATTAGTTAATCATTATTCATCCATCATTCCTTTCATAATTCTATTTTTAGAGTAACATTCTTTTTAGGGAGATGCAATATTAGCTTCAATTTCATCTAATTCTAAATCATTTATAATTCTTTGAGTAAGGAGATAAAACTTTACCGCCCTTTTTATAAACATCACATTTTTGTTCAATAGGTCATGTCTTTTGTCCGTTAAAAAGGGAGGATATGAAATTGACATCAACTTTTTGTGTAACTATAATAGTTACAGTTGGTTTCGTAAACTAATTTGAATTTCTATTTTAATGATAGTATATTTTCATTCCTTTTTAAGTGTGACAGATAGCAACTATAATCCAATAGAGGAGTAGATTCTATCTCATATGTAAAGAGTAGATAAGTTGTACCCGCCAAATTTACGATGCTCAAATACTTAAAAAATTACATTTTTCAGCTTATCCTTTTTAGAATCCTCAGTATTGATAATTGTAAACATCTACAAAAAGTTAATAAGATTGTTGTGTGTAGAAAGAAATCTTTTAAAAAGGTCATAATATGGATAATAGGTAGCACACATTTTAATTAGTAGGACTTGTGCCACCATCAAGCCATTTTTTAATAAAAGTATAGAAAAATCAAGAAGGTGAATCCATTGCGTAAACATGTATATGTGCAATTTTATGTATTGATATTGGCTTTAATAACTTATATAAGCTTTTGCTTTATATTTTTATTTGTTTTTCCGAATCATTATTTCGTATCAGATTTTAATATCCGACTATCATCTTTAGTCGTTGAAACTACTGTATTTATCTCATTACTGTATTCTATATTATCCCAAAAAATTAAGTTAGGAGTATTCTGGGTTTGCATTACTATTGCAATAGGGTGTTTTTTGATAGGAAATTTCATATCCGCTTTTCAAGTACTTAATGTAGAATTACCAATACAAAATTTTAATATTTCTGATGTATTTCTACTGTTTTTCTTATTCTTCTTTCTTTTTGCGTTCTTTTATAAAATTATGATGGAATGTAACAAATGGGAGAAAGCGTATTTACTTTGTGATTTATGCATTGTTGTTACTGCTATTTTTACATTAGAGTGGTACCTATTTAATAAACCATCTGCAAATATTTTATTCTTATCAATTGGAGATGTTTTTCTCTCATTTATTTTTCCGATTATAGATTTATTGCTTCTATTACTTGGAGTTACACTGATCTTTCGACCTGCTATTTTCAATGCAAAAAGTAAATTGTTTATTTTTATCCTAGTATTAACTGGATTGGCTATTACGGACTATTTGTATTTTTACTTACAAGGTGATTTGTCAGAGCGTTCAGTTATATTTTTAAGGTGTTTGTATAGAGTTTTCCTATTATTTATCGCTATTGCTGCTACAATCCCAAAGAATACTTCTTCTAAAAGAAATTATTTTATTATTAATCCGACATTTGGAGAGAAACTTCTTGGTATATTCCCTTATCTTGCAGTTGCAGTCTTAATTGGCTTTACTTTGAAAGAGCAAACTTCTTCAGCTACATTAATTACGGGAAATTGTATTGCTTTTGTATTTGTACTGATTCGTCATACAATCGTACGAATGCAAAACAAAGAGTTAACTAAAACATTAAAAGTGTTTAATAATCAATTAGAACAAACAGTATCTCAAAGAACAAGGGATTTAATAAATAAATCTAATGATTTAGTAAAAAATCAAGAGAGATTTAAGTCATTATATGAGTATCATCCGGATCCTATTTTAACGATTGATTCAAACGGTATCGTATTAAATATAAACCAGGCTGGAAGTATGTTATTAGGAAAAGAAAGTGCTGCATTGATAGGGAAAGAGTGCTTCTCTATTTTTTTAGATGAAGATAAATCTGAATTGGAAGCAGCTATAAAGAAAGGGAAACGATGTAGTTCATCTTCACTACAGTTACGTGTGAAAAATAACAATGAGAAAGATATACTCTTTTGGTATGTCACTATAGTTCCTATTATGATAGAAAGACAAACCTTTGGGAGCTATGTAATGGTAAAAGACATAACAAGGATGAAACAACAACAGGAAGAGATAAATTACCTTGCATTCCATGATACGGTGACGGAGATTGGAAATCGTATATTCTTCCAACAAGAATTAGATAGATCTATTAAGCGTGCACAAAAAACACAGGATAAGTTTGGGCTCCTGTATATTGATTTAAATCGCTTTAAGACTATTAATGATACATTGGGTCATTCGATTGGTGACAAGGTTTTAAAAGAAGTTGCCAAACGTTTTAGGACATGTCTGTCACCGACTATTCCTCTAGCAAGAATAGGTGGTGATGAGTTTGCGATCATTGTCCATAACCAAACAGAGCAACAGCTATTGGATTTGTGTAAAACGCTATTTCGTATAACTGAAGAACCATTTGTAGTAAATCAGCATAGTTTTTACTTATCTCTTAGTATAGGAATAGCAGTGTATCCATTTGGAGGAATAAATACTACTACACTTTTACAACACGCTGATATCGCTATGTATAGCGCAAAGGAAAAAGGTAACAATGCTGTTTGTATGTATGACGAGACATTATCTCAAAAAGTAACTCGTCGATTACGATTAGAACAGGATTTACCAAATGCAATTGAAAATAATGAGTTGTTTTTATTGTATCAACCACAAATTGATAGTAAGGCAGGTAAGGTTATTGGTGCAGAGGCTTTAATACGTTGGCAACATCCAGAGCTTGGACTGATTTCTCCTTTTGAGTTTATACCTATCGCAGAAGAAACGGCGCAGATTATTTCAATTGGGAAGTGGACGTTACAGAAAGCGTGTCAACAACTGAAAGAATGGCATTCTGCGGGCTTTTCAAATCTAAAGATGGGGATAAATTTATCAGCTATAGAGTTTGAACAGAAAGATTTTGTTCAAACCATTATATCTACCATAGAAGAGATAGGAGTACCTGCTAATTCGATTGATTTGGAATTAACAGAGCGAATAGCAATGGTAGATGAAAAGGAAACCTTATCGAAGTTAAAAGCATTAAAATCATATGGTGTACATTTATCAATTGACGATTTTGGTACAGGTTATTCTTCATTAGCGTATCTGCCTCTTTATCCAATTGATACTTTGAAAATTCCAAGAGAATTTGTTAATAGGATTGGAACTTCTACTGATGGAGATGAAATTATACAAACCATTATTTCACTTGCTCATACTTTAAACATGAAAGTGATAGCAGAAGGGGTAGAAACGAAGGAACAATTAACAGTGTTACAACGTAATGCATGTTATCTAATTCAGGGCTATTACTACAGTAAACCTGTAAATGAAGATGAATTTATTGGTTTTTTAAGTACAATACAAAATGAATAAGTGAAAAATCAGTATATGTATGAAATAAAGTGAAAAGACGATCTATCCATATGGATTTGAACGTCTTTTCACTTTATTTTCAGTAGTTATGCAGCAAGGTTTCAGCCTTTGAAAGTAAAATAAGTATCTATATTCCTTGTATTTAGGGCTAATGGGATATGAGGTGAAAGTTGCTTCTTGTGAAACCGCATTAGGGACAGCTCGTATATTCTTAAAGCAATTTGAAAAAGCGGAAGAACATTTCAATCGTTCCATTGACCTCTTGCAAAAACATAATGAAGAAAAATTGATTTTAATAGTAAGGCATAATCTAGGACTATTATATGCAACTCAAAATTTATCTAAATTAGCAATTCGTCATTTATCAGAAGTCACAGAGAAGAATATTGCCCATTTTAAAGCAGTGTTCTTACAAGCGCGTGAACACTATAAGCTAAGAAAAACAAATATTGTAAAAGAACTTATTGAAAAAGGATTAGCAGTTTGTATGGAATTAGGAAATGAAGAGTATGTATATCATTTCAATATTTTACGTTCTCTTAATGAAGATGAAGCAATTAAACTCTTAGAAGAAGTGAAAAAAGTATTTCTTACTTCGAAAAGCAAGGTTTATGGGATTTCGTAGAAGAATATGCAGATCTAAAAAAGGAAGAAATTATACAATAATCACATGCTATCATTTTTAATAGCTAATTAACAAAAGGACTCCAATTATGGAGTCCCTTTGTTAATGGGATAATGCTTTAGTTTATCTAATTATAACAATATTTGTAAAAAGTGTAAAGGGGTCCTAGTTTGGAGGGGGAATTATTTAATCTTTTTTATTTAATAAAGGGATGATATTTAGTTATCTGCGCTTCTTAATTATGTTTTTTATCACAATTTGAAGTAAATTTCAGTTAATCTTATTTATTTTATGGGAATTATAAGTTATACTAAAAGTAGGTGCAAAATGTACCATTTGAAAAAGAGTGCATTGCAAAAAGGAATCCGTAAAGGATTCCTTTTTTGTTTCTTTTAAAATGAAGCAACGTTCTAATTATCTCTTTCTTTTTTTATGAATGAACTACCAATGTATAAATTTAAAAGGTATTTTTGGAAAATTGCCATATTCCTGTAACAAAACAAAGGTATGTTATGTGTGTTAAATATAAAGAGAAAGAAGGAAAAGTTGTGAAAAAAGTTTTGCCAATTGTTGCGTTATTAGGCATGATGAGTTTTGGAGCACAGGAAATGAATGTAAGAGCTGATACATACCACAAGGGCGATTCAAAAATTAGTTTTTGGGATTCGAAAAGAAAGGGTACTAATTTCATGAATAGTACGTCATTACCTGAAAACTATAAAAGTGCAAAAGAAGCTAATATTGAATATGTACGTTTAGCACCTGATAAATGGGCAAAAGATAAAGATTTTCTATTTGAGGATAAACCAGATACTTCTGGAAAGGATTTTCTGATAGGTAATGCAGATAACTATCGGGGATTAGTAAAGGAAGATCTAGAAAAATTAAAGGCGGATTTAGATGCCGCACAATCACAAGGAATGAAAGTCGTTCTTACAATGTTATCCTTACCTGGTGATCGATGGCGCCAATTTAATAATAATAAGAATGACGACAGAATATGGGAAGAAGAGAAGTATCAAGAACAAGCAAGTCAATTTTGGAAGGACCTCGCTCTGGAACTAAAAGATCACCCCGCGGTGGTTGGTTATAATATTATAAATGAACCACATCCAGAAACAGCTAAAAATAATAGATATAATGATTTTTGGACGGAAGATTACGAGAAATGGTATGCAAAAGTAAAAGGAACGACAGCTGATTTAAACAGATTTTATGAAAAGGTGATTAACTCCATTCGTGAAGTGGACAAAGAAACACCGATTATTTTAGATTCAGGTTTATATGCTACTCCATGGGCCTTTAAATATTTAAAACCAGTAGAGGATAAAAAAACACTATACGCATTTCATATGTATGAACCATATGAATTAACGAGCCAAGGTGAAAAACAAAACAAGGAATATCAATATCCAGGATTAGTAAAAGTAGGGGATTTAGAGAAACCTGTAATGTGGAATAGACAGGGATTAGAGAAGTTTTTGAAGCCAATTCAACAATGGTCTAAGAAAAATCATGTACCATCTAATCGAATTATTGCAGAGGAGTTTGGAATTAACCGTACTGTTCCAGGTGCTACCCAATACATGCAAGATCTTATTTCTATCTTTAACCAAAAAGGATGGCATAAATCATTCTATGCATTCCGTGAAGACACATGGACAGGGATGAATTATGAATTGGGAACAGAAAAAATAAAATGGGATGAAGAGGGTAAACCGATGCGTCAAGATAATTCACTCTGGGATGTAATAAAAAAAGATTTACAAACGTGTAAATAGTTTAGAATATTAGGTTTAAGGACTAAATATAAGCATCTAATTCAAATAGAATTAGATGCTTTTTATTTCGAAAAAAGGTGGAGTTGAATTAAAGGTTCCATCTTTTCTTTTGCATAAAGGGTACCAATCAGGTTTATTTACAACGAAAAATAAGATTTTTAGAGAATAGCTTAGAAAAAATTGTGGAGGTTTAAACAAATGTGGTCACAATTGTTTAAACCTTTAAAGTAAAATGGAAGTTGGACAGTTGCTATACAGGCAGCAAATTTACAATATGTTTCGGCTGAGCCTTCGGGAAATATAATAGCAAATCGTAATGCAGTTAATGAATGGGAGAAATTCGAATTAATTCCGACTGGGGAATTATATACGTACGCTTTAAAAACTAAAAGTAATGGGAAGTATGTTTTGTTTGAGCCAAATGGTAGAGTAGTAGCAGATCGTACATCAATTGGTGCATGGGAAAAGTTTATCTTATATAATGGTGGAGACAATAGGATATATGTATTACAAGCACTAAGTAATGGTAGATATATATCAGCAAATGGTGGTAGAGAATTAACAGCTACTAGTTATGTAGCTGGAAGCTGGGAAAGATTTGTTATTGTATACTTCTAAACTTTGAAGTGTTATATATCTAAATGATAATGGCATGTTTAGTTGGTATAAATACCTAATACAATAAAGTTTTAAGCATGTAATACAAGTGTATATTAACGTGTAAAAGGGCTGCAAATAATTAGCAGTCCTTTTTGCATGAACTTACTGAGGTTATAATGAGAAGAAAAAGAACCCTATAGGGTTCTTTTTCAAGGCATATTAACAGTAAGGAGAATCATGAAATGCTACTTCAAATCTTTATTAGGGGAAAGATTTTGAAAAAGCTTAACATGTATTTATTTTTACATAAATGTAAGATGTAGTAAATTGATAATGTTTATACTTACTATTACTAATATTCAATTAAGATAGTTAATACTATTTATATAGTGTTAACTGGTGTATAGTACAGTATAAATTTAGAAATTTAATATTAGATTACATTTGTTAAAAAAGTTAATAGATATATTTTTTCAAATTCTAACTAACATTTAAACGGTTTTAATTGAAATTGGTTGTGTATTAACCTTTATAAGCCAATAAAAGTAAATAAAATAAACAAAGACCCTGTAATAAATACAGGGCCGGATACAGGGTTAAGGGAACGCATAGTTTCTTAATATCATAGTAGCATATATTCTTTGTATAGCTACATGAGGATTTTGACAGAATTAAGAACAAGACAGAAAATCTGTAGGAAAGCAAATATAGTGCTGGAAATGTGATTTTAAATTAAGCTATAGGTATATTGAAATGGATGAAAACTCTTGAGTACCATGATTAAATTGCCTTTAATTATGAGGCTTAGGTTAGAGGGCTAATTGGATCTTACTAAATAGGAGAAATGTTTTTTAGATTAAAAGAAGAAAAGACACCTTTTGGGTGTCTTTTCTTTAGGTAAACAGTTCACATATTGCTGAATTAGATACGAAACCATAATTCGACTAAGAAGTAAATCTTAACATAATCTGAACTGAAAAAATATGTAATTTTTGTTAAATAAAAAACATGCACAAAAATTGTGCATGTTTAATAAAAAGCTATGTCTTGTCTATGTAAATATATGTTTGGTTTATACAAACTGTGAGTATTTTTAAGTAAATTATTTGTTTATAAACAAATATAAAGAGCGTCCTGGAAGACGCTCTTCCACCCAAACTTACAATGAAAAAGAATACGTGACATTGTATGCGTTTTTTGTTCTTTGTGTAGTTTTTCAACAAAAAAGAGCGCTTTTAAAGGCGCCCAATGAACAAGATTTATATAAAAAAGGTGCACAAGATATGGTATGTATGCTTCTTAATCTTTGTGCAGATTTAATACAAAATCCTTATTTGAAAACAAGAAGCCTTAGAGTTAGGGCTCTAGGGCTTCTTGTTTTGGTATTCCCACATGGTTTTTCAAAAAGAATAGAACATATTGAAGATAACATGTGAATGTTTCATAAATGTATCAAAAAAGTGAACAAAATTGCTATTGCAGAAGAAGCAGAAATGAAATTTCTAATACGTAAGTACGTGAAAAGTATTATTTCCAGTGGATAAAATGCGCATGGGACACCTAATCATTATTTTATCGGGGGAAAAGAATATGTTATGAACTCGGTGGAATGAAAAAATGAAAATTTTACTTTTAGAGTGAAACTAAACAAAAAAGCTATTTTGTAGAGTTTTAATTCCATGAGAAAAGAGCACTTCATAAAAGTGCTCTTTTGACCAAAATCCATTTTGTAAAAGAGAGGAATACGTAATATCATATGAATTTATTTTTAAATGTGTTTAAAATCGTATAAAAACTTCTTTTTGCACAACAAAGCAGTTAGCTTAATTAGCTAACTGCTTGTTGTACAAAAGAAAATTAGGCCCTACAAGTAAATGATATGTAACTTTAAGTTACAACTATATTATAAGCAGAATTAAACATGTTATGCGGTAGTAAAAATAAGCTTAATCAAACTTTCATTTTGTATTAAGTTGAAATATAAAAAGAGCACTTAGTAAAGTGCTCTCGTGACGAGTCTCATTTTATAACGACTATTTCATAAAGAAAGGAACTCAGGATATTATATGTGCGCTAGTCAATTGAGTACCTTGTACAAATAAAGAGCAGCTAACAAAAGTTAACTGCTCAAGTTGTATTATGAGTAGTATTGTTAGAATATCGAATTTTATCCGTTTAATAAAAAAAGCAGAACTGCTCGGTTCATGGAATGTGTACGTTTATATAGGCAGTTTGGAATGATGCGTGAAGAAATGAAAGTCACTCCTTCTTATGGAATTAGATATCACGGACCTACAAATGATGTAGGAAAGCCATTAGAAGATGTTGCAATGGCTAATATACAACAAAGCAAACGAGAAGCGTGGATTAAGCAAACATCATTTCGTATTGACCAGTTTCTTAGTTGTTTGGGTAATGGGCGTGCAGGAAAGGATCAAAGAAACATCATCATTAAGCGTTACTTAGAAGATGAAGATATATGTAATTATATGGTATACAACGAAATTGGCATGAGCGAGCGTACTTATCGACGTGTTAAGGCTAGAGTATTTTATAAACTTGCTTTTGCTCTTAGATTAGAAGTTTATGAGACTGAAGAAACTGGAGGTAATGAATAATGAATTTTGTTCAGCTAATACGTGATTCAGAGCAAATACATTTACTGTAAGTGTGTATGTCATTTTTTAATTCTTAAAAAGTACAAAATAATAAAAACAAAGCATTCTATGTAACTTAAAATGAGACCTATGTATATGTAAAATGATTTTTTACAAAAGAATAGTTTGATTAACAAAAGTAAGAGCCGTCCTGTTGGGCGGCCTTTTTTTAGTTCTATGTAATTAAAATTTACTTTTAGATAATGCCTTTAGTATTGGATTAACAATCCTACTGATTAAGCGAAATCCTCTAAATATCGACTGGAAAAACTTCATCGCATCATCTCTCTTGGATTAGGTAAATAATAATAATTTTAGAGTGTAATCGTAAGATTGTTTTTCTAATTGAATCTAAAAGAGTGGATTGTTTATTATACAACAATTCATTAAATTTAAATTCTGTATTTAATCCAAAGGTATCTGTATTGTACAAAGTTTATATGATGTGGGACTGGGATTCAAAATCAATGCAATAGTAAATGTCAATGGTGCGACACACTCTAAAGGCTAAATGTTTTATATCATAGCAAATTCAAAGTTAATTGCTGTGTAGTAAAGAGAAATTCACTTTTATAAGGAGGAATATTCTTGTTTGCTATTCTAATTTATCTGACTTAATAAATAGAAAATTATCGTAATTTTTGGTAAGGAATTTATCAAGATTTTTCATAGAAAATTCCTCTAAAACTATTATCTGAATTTTCAGAATAAATAGTGAGGACGTTTGTTTTTATATCAATAGTGATCAAGTCTAAGCAAATTGTAATCAAAAACATAGTCTATCTTATAAAGCAGTGAGGCAGTTCTAAAATAAGATGAGATTTACTTTACTAGTTTTCATTTCATATAGTAAGTAGGTTTGATTCAAAAAGACTTCTTCACTACTTTATAAATTTCAAAGGAAAGGTTGATGAAAATGGCAGAACATCATGAAGATGAAATCCGTACTTTGTTACGCGCATTTCAATTAGTAGGAGCAAGAGTTGTATTATTTTTACCTTCATTCCACGTAGAAGGTCTTATTACTCGAATCGGAGAAACTTTTGTTACGCTTCGTCGTGGTAATGGAGAAGGCGTAGAAGTAGAAAGTAATAATGCTGGAAATACACTTGAAAATCCTAACCAAATTAGTGTGAAAATTAGTGATATTTTATCAGTTAGTGATGATCAAGGAGCGTAATTAGCAAGCTTAAAAATGCACTAGGTATTTGTAATCCTAGTGCATTTTTTTAATATTATATAAAATTAAAATAAACGATTTATCAAATGAGGAATTAAAATTTAATTACATACAAGCCTAGTGATAGTACAATTACCTAAAATATAAGTAATATCAATATTTTAGGTAATTGTACTATCACTTTTATACAAGTCATGTTTACAATATAATACAAACTTTTATAGGAGGGGATTATATGTGTAAGTTCTGTTCAAATCAAAAAAATACTAAATTTAAATTATTTGATATAAAACCTATCCCGTTTTTTATTCCACCAAAAACTTTTGCATATTCATCGGAGCTGCAGGAATCACCCGATACTTCAACAAAACCAATAAGGTCTCAAGAATCACCTGATACTTCAACAAAACCAATAAGGTCTCAAGAATCACCTGATACTTCAACAAAACCAATAAGGTCTCAAGAATCACCTGATACTTCAACAAAACCAATAAGGTCTCAAGAATCACCTGATACTTCAACAAAACCAATAAGGTCTCAAGAATCACCTGATACTTCAACAGAACCAATAAGGCCTCAAGAATCCGCTAGTGTTTCTGCAAAACTAATAAGGCCTCAAGAATCACCTGATACTTCTGTAAAACCAATAAGACCTCAAGAATCCACTGATGCTTCTGTAAAACAAATAAGGCCTCAAGAATCCACTGGTGCTTCTGCAAAACCATTAAAAACCCCAAAATCCTCTCGTGTTTTATTAAGATTAAGTGATATTTTTAACAATCCACCAACCCCTAAAAAATTCATACTATCGCAAGATAATTCACAATTATTATATAGTCAAAAAGAATCTCATTACCAAATAGATACATCTAATAATATTGAAATAAAAACAACTGAAATTAAAAAATTACTATGTGATTATCAACTAACCAATTTATACATTATATTATTTTTAGAAGATATTCATATCAAAGGTTTTATACTACACATTAGCAAAGATCTAGTTACTATTATTGGACCAAATATAAAAGTAGAAAGCAATTCAACAGATAATCTTATAGGATCACCAAACAAAATTAACGTAAAAATTGAAATGATTCAAGGGATTGGTGATGTAGGAGCTTCTCTCTCTAGCTAAGATAAATTTGTATATCAATATGGATAGTATTTATGTATTCGTATTGATATACAGTTATTACGGTAATGTGAAACCAATATTTCTTTTTAAATTTGCATTGAATCTATTAGTTCTTGCTCAAGTTGTTCTTGTGTATCATCTGTAACTAGTGATTTCGGAACTTTATTTAATTAGTTAAGAATCTCGTTATTTCCAATGAACTGTTACGGAATTGAAACGAATGACCTCCACTTTACTATACTTCTCCAATGTAATTACATGAAATAAAGGTATATCCTTAGAACGTAAGTACTTCAATGGGAAAATAATCAGTATGTAAGAAGGTGTGTGTATTATCTAAATAAAAAAGTGCTAACAAGTTTGCAAACGAACTTGCTAACACCAATGTAAAATAGACATAAATTATCGCCGGTATGTCGTCTTTGAAAATGGCTTTAATCAGTTACATCATACTTATACGAAATGCTCATAAAAGCAGTCTTAATATCAAGAATAAAGAAAAAATTATGAGTAAAGATTTTGTTTGCTCTATATGAAAAGATAAATAGATATTCATCAGACAAGGATAATTTAGCATATCTTGAATAGGGTGTAGGAACGAATTAAAGAAAGGGATATTTGTTTAGGAAGGGACTGACTCAGGAGTGGGACTTTCGGACAGGGTTTGGGGAGCGGTGATTGCCTTTGGCATTGCGACTAATATCGTTGCTTGTATAATGGCAGTATACATTCAAAAATATGAGCTAATGATAAATCATCTTACAAATATTTTATTTTTAATAATTATCTCTTTAACGTTTATAAAGATGAAAATTAACAGATGGGTGGCTTTAGGATTTACATTAGTTGTAATAGAGAAAGGTATTAAAGCGGGCTATGACTTCTACACACATAATTATTATAGTGTCAGTTGGAGTTTAGCTATCATTGTCTATTGCATATACGAGATGGAAAAGTATTATATTGAAATAAACGAATAGGCGCAACAAAAAGGTGTTAGTAGGTGGAATTCTTTTTAAAATACTATAAAAAAGACACTACAAGAGTGTCTTTTTTTTGAAAATACTCTATAATTAACTTTGGGGAAGGTAATGTTAGAGTATTCGTTTAGCATTATCTTTATATTTGATAAACCATGAAATCGAAAGATTTTGTGGTTTATTTTATGAACAATAGATATTACAGTATTGGCAGTGAGTTATTAACCATTTTAAGCATTAGGGGAGAATGGATTAAAAGTCTAACATCGAATAACGGTTCCGGAATATAGTGTTGCGAAATGATCTCCCATATCCCAAACGGTACTTGCCTGTATATAGCCCTTAAAGCCTTCTGAAGAATAATAAATCTCTTTTGGTATACTTTCTTTAGTTTGGAAATGTGCTTTAGAGTACTTTACATAATGGTTTTTAACAACTTTTGCTTCTGGAACAATAGTGTTTTTTTGTTCCAATTTTGGCCTAGCACTAGAAGGTGGTATGAATTTTATATTGTCTTGGTAATTAGGATCTAAGGTGTCAGCTTGTACACTGTGTGACGAAACAAAGGTGCTTAGACTACTTCCCGCGATTAAAGTTGCAAATACTAACTTTGAGAATTTTGTTAATCTACTCATTCTATAATCTCCTTTTTATTATTTTGTAAGGTATCTCCTTACACCTCACAGTCTATATCCACTACAAAAGGGTGTACATACATATTGATAGACAAAATTCTACAAAATACCGCATGTTTTTGGGATTTATGTATAATAATCCAATGTCTAATAATCTATCAAAAGTAAAAAGGTAGGTCTTATATAAAAGAAAATGAATAATTTATGCAGGTAATGTATATGGAATTATTGTTTAAATATTCTAAAATGAGTTGATAAAGATGTTGGTAGGTTTTTTGGAAAACAAATAATTCCCTAGGTGAAATTTGGAAGGAAGATTCTCTGTTAGAGTTTTTATAAGGGAATTCATTTTCGTAGATTCAAAATGTAAAAATAACTAAAAGAGCAAGTGTTTCAATGGGTAAAAAGCTATGTTGAGTCTTTTTTCTCTGTCGGTGGTCGTCTAATCAATGAAATGACGGATGCTTATGATAGTTTGTGTCTAGCAACATTCGTGTATAAACGAATGAATTAAGAAAAGGGTGAAATATTGGATAACTCGAAATGGATGCCTTTAAGTAATGTTGATGATGATGAGGAAATTTGGGTAGGAGCAAGAGTTAGGGTGTACAATGTTGGTATGAATAGAGAAGATAAAGAAAATAATTTCTATGAATATATTATTTCTTATATCTACGACAACACTAACTACTTACAACTAACTAATTTAACAACAGGAAAAGCAGGTTATATTATTTGTGTCATTGAAAAAGAATTACCAAATAATTATGCTTTGGGCAGAACATTAAAGCAAAGAATAGGTTTAGAAAATACCTATTTTAGATTTGAATAATCAACAAATAAGGGAAGCACCAACTCTAAGGTGTCTTCCCTTATTTAATACTTTTTATCAATAATCAATATTAACAGAGCCTAAATAAAAAAGTGAGAAAAATGATAAACACTCTTCTCACTTTCATCAATTAGGGTGGCATATACATAAATATGCGTTTGGGTGGATTTTGGATGAAAAATCCACATGCATAGTATAACAAAAAAATTATGGCTTTTCGCATGTAATATTGCATATGAAAAATAGTAAAGTTTTAAATTTTAATATTAACAACTTATATATATGTGTTACAATGTAATTCTCTAATTTATTTTATTCTCCTATTTAGAATTTATAGTTTAGTGATTCAATAATACAAAAGTGGTTGTAATAAATAGATAAAACGATGAAATAATACAGTTAGAATGGTTAAAAGGCAGTTAAATATAAGTATTAAAAGAAATAAATTTACTTATTTATGTTTAGTGAATGTATTATGGTAAGAATTTCATCCGATTGGATTAGCGCTAAACTAGATTTTTATCCAAACAAATCCAATAATTATTTTTTAAATGAAGTATATGTTGCATCAAGTTTATTTGGAATAATTCGTAGTCTAATAATTGCTGAATCTAGAAAAATAACATATTCGAAAGGAGGGCAGATAAAACTCTGTCTGTGAAAATTAAATCTCTAAATTATAAAGTACGGATAATAGGATGTAATTGTGGTTTCATTTCGAATGGTACCATAAATGAATGTGGAAAAGTAAAGGAGAAAAATTTAAATAAACTATATAAGTAGTAAAAATGAAAAGGAGAAGTAGCTAGTGTTTAATATAAAAGAAAGATTGGGGAAAATAAAGCTTAAAACGAAGTTGTCTATGGCATTTATAGCAATATTAATTATACCAAGCCTTATCGTAGGAGTATCATCTTATAATAAAGCAAAAACAGATCTTAATGAAACAATTCTACAATCAGCAAAAGATAATATAAGTATTTTAGATAAGATTGTTGATGATGAATTAGAAAATAAGCATACAGATATCACTCATTTTGCAAAGGTACTCACACAAGGGGATTATAATCCTGAACAATCGCAAAATGTACAGAATAAATTTGATCAATATATACAGTTACATCCAGAGATAGAAACGATTTATACGGCATCCAGTAACAATCAATTTATTCATGCACCTGTTGGAAAAATACCAGAAGGGTTTAATCCGCTAGAAAGCAGTTGGTATAAGGATGCAGTAAAAGCAGATGGAGAGATTATTGTTTCATCTCCATATAAATCAAAGTCTACAGGAAATATGGTAATTGCAATTGCAAAGCAGAATGCAGATAAAAGTGGTGTCATTGGCGTAGATTTGAATATTAAAGATATCGTAAAAACATCCAAAATGATAAAAATTGGGAAGCAAGGATTTGTATCTATAGTTAGTCAAGATAAAACTATAGTTGTTCATCCATCACTAAAACCTGGAGAGAAATTAGATAAAACTTTAGTGGATGAATTGTACAAGACAGAAGATGGAGTAATTACTTATAGCCTCAATGGTGAAGATCGAAACATAAGCTTTAAGACAAATAAAAAAACAGGTTGGAAAATAGCTGGCGTAATGCCTACGAAAGAAATTGAAGAAGCTACCAATCCTATTTTTTATAAAACGCTCACTATAATAGGTGCTTCATTATTGTTAGGTGGAATTGTAATTCTATTCATACTCAAATCTATAATTACTCCACTAAGACAATTAGTCATTTCAGCTCAAAGAATTAGTCAAGGAGATTTAACCGAGAAAATAGATATTGGTTCAAAGGATGAACTTGGTCAATTAGGTGGTAGTTTCAATACAATGGCAGAGTCGTTACGTAATATTATTTCTCAAATTAACACATCTGCAGGACATGTAGCTGCATCTTCTGAGGAACTAACTGCTAGTGTAGAGCAAGCAAGTGTTGCGACAGAACAAATTACAAAAGAGATGGAAGAAATCTCGAACAGTGCAGAGGTTCAAAATAATGAAGTTGAGTCTGGAGCTGAATTAATTGGTGAGGTAACACGAAATATTCAATACGTAGCTGAGAATGCTTCTGAAGTATCGGCTTCATCCATATACACTAAACAAAAAGCCAATGAAGGTGAACAATTAGTAGAACAAACTGTAACACAAATGCAGTCTATCCATCACTCTGTTTCTCAATCCGATAATGTCATAAAATTATTAGATAAGAAATCACAGCAAATTGGCAGTATATTAGAAGCGATTCAAAATATTGCGGAACAAACAAATTTATTAGCATTAAATGCAGCGATTGAAGCAGCTAGAGCTGGGGAACAGGGGAGAGGATTTGCAATTGTTGCCGATGAAGTTAGAAAGTTGGCGGAGCAATCATCCGAATCTTCAATGGAAATTGGAAGTTTAATTAAGGAAATACAAGCAGACGTACATGAGACTGTAAAAGCTATGAATGAAGTAGGCGTAGAAGTACAGTCGGGAATTAAAGTTGCTAACGATACAAAACAAAGTTTTTATGAGATTTCAAAATCTGCAAATGATATTGTGTCAAAAGTGCATGGTATGGTGGAACTATCTAATACAATGACTACTGATGCAATGAAAGTCGATACATCGATTGATCAAATAGCTATGGCTGTAAAAGAAAATTCTTCAAGTATGCAAACGATAGCTGGTTCATCTGAGGAACAACATGCTTCTATGGAAGAGATAAATTCTTCAGCAATACAATTAGCACAGATGGCGGAAGAACTTCAAGAGTTAATTGGTGGATTTAAGATTTAAGTTGAGATTCTAGGAGAGAATGCTAGAATCTTGTTACAGAGTGGAAATGAAAAATCTTATAACATAGTAAATAAGTATAATATGTACTCTCTATGCGTATTGAACAGGCAGATAAGCCATTTAAAAACCCTCCATTTGGAGGGTTTTTAAATACATTTACATTAAATTTGTGGTGGTGCACCACCATAATCGCCAACACTATATGAAGGAGCAGGATAATGCCCATGAGTAGCAAGCTGATCTGTTTTAGAAAACTGAAAAATTCCCACCGTTAATACCCCAATAAAAGCAATGCTTGATAATAATAAGCTAATTTTTTTCATTATTTTAACACTCCTTTTGCGATTGATTTTTGTCTTGCTTGATAACAAATATGGAAATAGTCACTTACTTTTTGGTGGTTCTCTAATTGTCTACATTTTGTGGCAAATAATTCGGCGTATTCGACAACATATTCCCATAATTCTTCTTCCTCAAAGTATAAGATTCCTTCTTGAATGATTTTTTCTAATTCTTCCAATGGAATATTTTCGTTTGATTTTTTTAAAATAGAGAAGTGGTGTGTATATTCTTCGTTATGAATCTCTCTGCAAATCTGTAGTCCCTTATCAATGAGTTGGCTGGCCGTTGATTGTTCTCCTAACTTATAATGTTCCTTAGCTTGTAGGAAGATGGCCTTGAAGTGTGTAGGGATTTTCTCTGTTACTTCTGAAAGGTGACGAATAGCTAAAGTAGACATACTTTGATCAGAATACAGCCACCCCATAGTATTTTTTACGTATAACAAGGAATCTTCTTCCCTATTTTTTTGTAGTAAATCAATTGCACAATGTAGATATTCTTCTGCTTGTTCGTACTGTTTTAAATAGATGCAGCAACCACCTAGCAAACTATTACAAAAGGCTGTTTTTACTTCATAACCTTCGTACTTTGAAAAGATTGCTCTCGATTTATTTGCGTATTCGATAGAAGCGAGATTGTTATAGGTATGGTGATAGAAAGTAGCAATTCTATAGTAAAATTCGGCGTGTTCAATTTCATCTGGTATAGCTACCAATATTTTTTCTGCTAGTTTATAATGTTCCTCTGCCTCAGTATAATTTGATATAAAAGTGGAATGAATGGATTTGAAAAAATGATAATAGAATTGTAGAAATTGATCTGTAGGCATATCATAATCGCTAATAGTATCAAAACTATTTTGTTGAATACCAAGGCTATCTGTTAAGACCTTGTAACGAAATTCGAGTAGTGAATAGTATAGTAACAAATTTTGATCCTGATGCTCTTGATTCGGTTCAATGCTTAACTTATTAATTTTTTCATCAATTTTCTTTTTTAGATTAGTAGCTTTTATAACTTGCTGAGATAGCATAGATCGATACCAGTCGTTCAATAGAGAGGTTAATTGCTCATTTCCTTTTACTGAGACACTCATAATATACGCCCCCATTTTCTAAAAAAATCCTAATCCAATTTAATTATAAACATCATAACAAAATAGAAGAAAAAATGGAGTGATATTACAATATTTTTCAAGAAAATTCATAAAAAACAATCAATTCGTGTCGAATATACGTAGAATAAAACATCCAAAAATAATCAAAAGATGATATGAGTCTTTATACGTTCTATTAGGTGAACTAAGAAACTGTGATTGAAGATTTATGAAATTTCTTTTTCTTAAAACGATCAATTATGTGTTAATTTTTAGATTATTTTATCGGATAAATATAGTATGTATCACCACCAAATGTATAAATCTTGCGTATGTAAATAAGAAGAGAATAAAGGAAATAAAAAAGAACTTGTAAGAATTCCTACAAGTTCTTTTTTAGATAATGTAAAAGGTGAAACAGACTATGTCATTATTTGTAATAGTAAAATTATCTTACGTATGGTTTTGTTTTATTTTATAGAAGATGTACTATATTGAAGATTTGTTCTTATTGTTGATTAAAGGGAAATTTAAGAATGGTAAGGGGAAAGTGCATAAAAGAGAAAGTCTCCTTTATTTATTCTGAAAAGATAATTCAAAAAGCTATTTGTGTATAGAATAAGCTATGCATAAATTCATCAACATTGGTGATAATAAATAAGAGAATCAATATATAAGCATAAACTTGTTAAAGCTCAGTGTAATTCTATAAATAGTAGATGTAATCATCTGAAAAATAACATTATTTACTTTTCGAGTAGGATAAGTAGAAAAAAAGGAAGTTTTTCTTTGAAGAAAGCTCTTTTGACAGGAATAGATTTTTTCATAACTAGAACAAATAAATTAATAATCACATATACTGTATTGTCGTTAAAGCAAGACATTATTTTCTCAGAACAAGGGAATCACTAGAAAAATACGTGATTCCTTTATTCTTCAATATAATGTCAATAGTTGATTTGAAATAACCGAAGAAATAAAATTTTTGTTAATGGACAATCACATAATTTTAGGTATAGTAGGTTTATAATTTAGACTATAAAAATTAATGTATCTTTTATTATTTTAACCAAGAAGACTCCCTCCATAAGGAACTCACAGCAAGTATGGGTAAGTGGGAGTAGTTCAAAGCATGCAATATTGTTTGATTTGGCTAATACATAGATTTCTCATCTCAGAACTGGTGTAAGAATTATAATGTTTATACCATTCTATTGTATTTTCTAAAGTCTGTTGTAGGGACCATTTTGGCTGCCAATTAAGATTGAATTTTGCTTTGCTAATGTCAAGGTTTAGTAAATTTGCTTCATGAAAATTTATTGGATCTATATTTTCTGCTGTCCAATCCCCGCAGCCCCAAATATCTAGTAAACTGGTCACTAATTTTTCTACTGAAACAATATTGCTTAGGGATGGCCCGAAGTTCCATGCTCCTGAAAAAAGGATACCATTATTTATAATTTTTTCTGTAAGGAGTAAATACCCGCTTAAAGGTTCTAGTACATGTTGCCAGGGTCTAATAGCAGTAGGATTTCTAATAATAATCTTTTTGTTTGATTCTAATGCTCGTATACAATCGGGAATAATTCTATCTATTGACCAATCACCACCACCAATTACATTACCAGCTCGAACACTTGCAATTATTTTCTTGTGTTGAGAAAATTTTTCTTCTGAAAAGTAAGAATTACGATAGGAAGAAATTAAAAGTTCGCAGCATCCTTTGCTTGAGCTATATATGTCATGGCCGCCCATAGGGTCAATTTCACGATAACCCCAAGGCCATTCTTTATTTTCATAGCACTTGTCACTTGTCACCATAATTCCTATTTTAGCTGATTCATGTAATCGAATTGCCTCTAGTACATTCATAGTTCCTACAACGTTTACCTCGTATGTTTCTCTAGGATATTCATATGAATACTTAACTAGAGGTTGGGCAGCTAAATGGAATACAATTTCAGGTTTATAATCTGTAAAAACCTTATTTAATTTATTAAAATCTCTAATGTCTCCACGAATATCAATTATATTATTTTGAAGGTTAGTAATGTTAAAGTTATCATTTTTATTTTTAGGATCTAATGAATATCCGATTACAGCAGCACCTAATTCATTCAACCATAGGGATAACCAAGAACCTTTAAAACCAGTATGTCCAGTAATTAAAATTCTTTTTCCGTAAAAAGCATTATTAAAGTTTTGGTTTAACAATTAGTCCACCTCCTTTAGTACCCTATTTTTAGGGAGTTAGGTATAAATGTTTATTATTTTTATACCAATTAACAGTTTTTATAATTCCTTCTTCAATATTAATTCTAGGTTCCCAGGAAAGAGAGTTTTTTATTTTTTGCACATCCGCTTCAGGAACCCATCTTTCATTTGTTCTAGAGGAAATTGCACCGTAATTTGGTCTGGAATTGGTTTTCAAATGTTTGAATAATAATTCTACATAATGTTTCAAGGGGTGAATAGTGCCGCTCCCAATATTAAAGATTTCATTTTGTACAGTAGTATTTTCTACTGCTAGGATACAGGCATCTATTACATTTTCTATATAACAATAATCTCTTAATTGATTACATAAAGTTAAATTTACATCTTTGTTTTGTAATACTCGCAAGATTATATAGCTAAAAATTTTATGCGGCTCTTCGCCTTCTCCGAATATGCCAAAAGGTCTTAATGTTATAAGATTAATATTGTTTTCGCTAGCAATTTGATGGGCGAGTATAGTAGCAGCAGCTTTGGTACTTCCATAGATGTCCACAGGAGTTAGTAACATATTTTCATGAATAGGTTCCATCTTGTTACCGTATTCAGAACTACTCCCAAAATTGATGATTTTTTTACAATTCACCAATTTTGCTGCTTGAATAATGTTACAAGTCCCTATAACATTTGTTTCTATAGCATGGATGTAATCTGTATGGGCAGAATTTACACCATAGGCTGCCAGGTGAAAGATATAATCGGGATTAATTTTCTTAATTGCATCTTGTACTTGTTTTTTATCTCGTATATCTATTTCATAGGTTTCAATATATTTTAGAATATCCTTTAGTCTCCAAGAGTTTGATGGTGTTCTTATGAAAAGAACAATTTTTGCTTGTAAATTTAAAAGTCTTCGTGCCAAGTGAGAACCAATAAAACCGTATCCACCAGTAATAAGGAAAGTTTTATTTTTAAATGAAGCAATCATAGTGATAATCTATCCTTTATTAAGATGTATTTTTAGTTGCTGAAATAAATAGATTTATTTTTAAATAAGGAAAGTATCAGTCTTAATTGTGATGAGGGGAGGGGTATTTAAAATAATTTTTTATTGTTGTTGTATCAATTTGGTCAGCAAATAAAGAGGAGGGAGATTTTTGAAAAGTATTATGAAGGGTATGACATGTCTTGTTCAATTGTTCAATATAAGGAATGTATATATAATCTAAAACTGCTGGAGGTAATTCTAAAGCTTCTTGTTTCCATAAATCGAACTCATTTGGATTAATAATTTGCATACTTCCAAAATGAAAAGCTATTAATTCATCTTGATCAATAAAAACTTTATTATCTGTTTTGGATATAGAACTGCTATTTAAAATGACATTCCAAGGTGCTGCATCAATACCTTTATGAGTCATGATTTTTATATTAGAAAAGATGTTAGGAATGTGATTTAAATATTTTTGGTCACCCCATCTATTCATTTCAACATCATATTGATTATTGCAATATTCTAGGCATTTATCTTTCCACCATGTTAAAATTTCTTTACTATTTTGATCGTTTTTGAAGCCTACTAAACCAGCTTGGTATATACCGTGTATGCTTTCAATTTCAGTAGAGCTTCTTTGAGGGCAAAGGAATACAGAGTATTTCCACCATTCATCAAGAATGATATTAGGTGCTGTAAAGAAATACATATCAGCATCACAATATATAATGTGATCAACTTCCGGATAAAGACTAAGGACATGTAGACATAGGGGTGCTTTTAATGTCCAACAATATTCTTGTAAACTTCTATCATTTTTTATACTGAGGAGTTCATGATTTTCAATATCCTTTACCGGAATTAGTATGGCGTGCTTTAATTTTAATTTTTCTAATATTTGATACGTTAAATCATCCATACAACAAATCCATACAGTAAATTTAGCGTTGAAATTTTCTAAGGAATAATAAGAGGTCAATCCTTGGATTAATCGCTCTTTACTTATAATCATGGAAAAGTTCATAAAATGATTGGATTGATTCATTTTTCTTCTTAATTGTGAATCTTTATATAAAGTTTGAGCTTTATTTATATCTTTTTTACTTAAAAATTGTTTAGTATCTTTATTGAATTTATCCTTTAATTGCTTTAAAACAAATTGAATTCTCTCTAAATACGGAGTGTAAATATGGTTTAATATATTATTGGGTATTGAAATTTCTCCCAAAGACCAAAGATCAAAATCATTTTCAGTAAAGATAGTAATACATGCAAAATGGTAAACAACTAGTTTGTCGTTTTCAATAAATATATCGTTTTTAGTCTTGTCAATTTTGTAATCGTTATTATATATACAGTTCCAAGGCGCAGCATTTATACCTAAGTTATTTGAAATTTTTACTTTTGGAAAATATATAGGGATATAATCTAAATACTTTTGGTCGCCAAATTTTCCCTCCTCAGCCTCGGCACTGCACCAATCTATACATTTATTTTTCCACCATCTTACACTTTTTAGTCCATAGAGATCATTCTTAAATCCAATTAGACCAGCCTGATATTTTCCATACATTTTTTCTACCCAATCACGATCTCTTTGGGGGTTAGGAAAATAGAATGGTCACCCCATTCCTCAAAAATAATATTAGGGTCAGAGAAAAAGCATAAATCACCATCACAATATAGAATAGATGGTAAATCATAATTGACCAATAAATATTCTATCAAGACAGATTTTAAAGTCCAACAATATTCATTTACTTTTCTTTTTCTCTTAATTGCTTTTAATTCACGATCTTCCAATTCTTCAACTTGTAAAAGGTTTACATTAATTAAACTCATTTCTTTTAATAGTGAATATGCAAAAGGATCTATACAACAAATCCACAATGTGAATTTTTCTGAGTACTGCATTAATGATTGCTGTAAAGCAATAATTTTCAAGACATACTCACTACCTACAATGACGCAGAAATGATTATTTAGATCATGTTGTTGATTATAGAATTGGGGATCAATTCTTTTTTGAGTATTTTTTTTGGAGAGATTTGAAGCTTTAATTCCTGTTGAAAGTGGGTTAACTATTTTCTCATTAGAGGGGATATACAATCGAGGTAAACTTATTTTTTTATCATTAGAGTTCAATGCTTATTCAGTCCTCTCCACTAAAATTTATTTGGATTCCAACTTTCATTTACAGTTTTTAAATCTTTAGGTGTATCGACACTAGCCCAAAAGTCATTGTGTTCATAGACTGCGAGCTCATTGTCTTTTATTAAATTTCGAAGAGGATCTTCTTCTAGAACACAATCATCATTATTACTTAAATAATCGAATATTTCTTTGTTAAATACAAAAAAACCGCCATTAATTACTTCATCAAGTAATGGTTTTTCTTTAAAATCAATAGCAATTCCATCTTCGACCGCCAATAGGCCGTATTGACTATTTTTTTAATTCCAGTTAATGTAGCAATTTTTCCTTTTTCTTTATGGAATGCTATTAGTTGATCAATATCTATATTGGCTAATCCGTCACCATAAGTTAATAAAAAGGTTTCACCCTGTACAAAGGATTCAAGTTTTTTTAGTCTTGCCCCGGTCATTGTATCAATTCCTGTATCTATAAAGTGTATATTCCAATTTTCTAATTTCTGAAGTAGCGTATATTGACTGGTTTTAAAATTCAAACTAAAGTCATTCTCTTTCCAGCTAAAGTCCATAAAATATTCCTTAATTTTCTCACCTTTATATCCTAAGGGCAAAATGAAATCAGAATGTCCATATTTTCTATACCAATTCATTATATGCAAGAGGAGAGGCTTTCCTTGAACTCGAACTAATGGTTTGGGAATGTCCTCTAAAATTCCTTGCATCCGAAGCCCTTTTCCGCCACACAAAATTATGACTTTCATAGATTTATTTCCTTCCTCTCTATATATTTTACTAATTTAAACTATGTAGTTTGTTTGGTAAATGTATACACGGTTGTACCATAATGACAATCAACTAAAAAAAATATGTTAGATTTATAATTCAGATGCTGATTAAACGTGGAGAATACACATTGTAGTTTATCATTAATTGTATGTAAATTAGGTTCTTTTAAAATCTATGCTTTAGTTTATTTAATATTAATGAAAGAAATTGCTTGTTCTTAAGATAAAAGAAGGGGAAGGAAATCAAGGGAATTGAAGAAGCTTATAATGAAATATCCAAGAAGACAAAATATAAGATAAAGTATGGAAGTAAGTAGTCGTGAATGCACTACATAAGCAGAATATGCTGATCGCATAAATGATTATACAGAAATCAACAGAAGAATAACAAAGGGAATTAGTCATTTGAAGGAAAATGGAACAACTATTTTTACATTTTATAAATTCAAAAAAGAGCACCGCATAAAGGTGCTCTAGTGATGGAACTAATTTTGTAAAGAACTATTTATTCAATAAAGAAGGACTTACGAATTATTATATGAACGTTTTGTTAATTAAGTGTGTATCAATTAGACAGGAATTTTATTTCTCTACACCTATTTGATTTTACGGGCCAAATCATGTTAAAAGTAAGAAAAAAATTATTAAGTTAATGTTATTTTGTTTAAAATAACATCCCAATCGGAATCATCACCTTCCCATCTATCCTGATAACGTGGGAGTTCAATTGAACAAACCCTCGATATTCCCCAATTTTGTTCAACAATATTAGATATACCCTCCTTGAAATTAACAATAAGGATATTAAAATCCTTATTTGTAATTTTAGATAATACGTTTTGCAATTCAACCGCTTCATCTCGATTTCCCCAAATTCTAATGAATAAAATGGATTCACTACTATTTATTTTTTCAAGGAATCGATTAATTCTAGTGTCTAATTTAGCTTTAAAAGAAGGATAGGTTGATTTCAAATCCTTTTCTGAATTAATAGGAAAATCATGCATTGAAAAACAATTATAATAAGTGTCCTTTATACAGTAGGTAATTCGTTCTGCCCATTTAATTTGATTATCAAATTCTGATTCAATAAGACCGTAACTTTCGGAACCTTCTATAACCATATTTTCCAACTTCATGAATTTTTTAAATCGATTTTGAAGTAATCTGTTTACATCTGAAAGTGATGGATAATAAAACCAATCTAAAGGTCCAGAAAATGTTCTTAAATTGTGTCTTTTGATTTGGTTGGTGACTTGACACAATCCTCCTAAACTTACAATTACGCCATAGGATTTTTGTATATCTTCTAGGTTCATCCTCATCATCCTTTATAAAAGTAATTTAAATTATCTGTTCAGTATATGATGCAATAACATATTGATGTGGACCTATATATCAAAGTACATAGAGCTAAGACATTTGTATAAATTTAAAAAGTCAAATACCTAAGTTGAGGGATTTCATCTTTGACGTTATATCATGGAGTTATTATTGGAATGAAAGCTGGTAGGGATATTGCGCCAGAGTTATATATTCTCCAGTAACTTAATTTAGAAACCTGTGCTTGTTTACTATAGGAAAATTGTAATCCTTAAAAAAATACTTAGATAAAAAGAAAGATCTAGTAGTTAGCATTTAACCATTAGATCTTTCTTTGAATTAGTATCTTTTACATAATAATTATTGAAGAGGGAAAATTCTATTAAGAAATGCTATTAAATATTAGACTAATTTCTAATGGTCCCAGTATCTTTTATTTTGACGTGTGTCTTTACATTTATTTTAGCCTCTGCTAACGCTTGCGACCAATCTCCTTTTACTTTTTTCCACTCTTTATATTGAAATGCTTTAGCATATAGGGATAATCCGATTGGATCAATTTTATTCTGCTGTATTTCATACAACATATTTTGTAAATTATTATTAATTTCTTTTTGAATAGCACTTTTTAAATTATTTATATTTTTTTTATTATCATAGTACCCCTTAATTAAATTAGGATTGGTTTTTTCTATTAAAGCTACATTAGCATATATATCGAGATTAAATACAAACTTTCCGTTTTGAAAAGTAACATCTACCTTCCTTGTCGCGTTCTGTACGAAGATAGAAGTATTGGTTTTTTTGTTGGAATTTTTAGGAGGAAGTGCAAGGTGTAGTATCATTCGCCCGTTACTTTTTGGCTTATTTATAAGATTGAAAAATTTAACATCTTTTTTAGGGATATAAGTTAAATATTTCCCTTTTCGATTTAAAAATGCAATTCCTACTGTGTCGATTTCATTCTTTGTTTTTTTGATAATTGGAACAGTTTGCGTCATTCCATCTTCATTTTGTTCTCTCATTAATTGCTGAATTGTAGAAGAGACGGATTGGTTATTTTGAATTGAGGATTCGATTACACCATTTATATAAGATGATAGTGATGGTTTACTAGGCTTATAAATTTTTAAAATTTCTTCTGCAGGCCCATCTACAAGTACTACTTTAGCATTAATGGTAGCGTAAGGATCACGGTAAGAAGAATCAAGCTCCTGCAACCAATTTGCTTCTTGCGCTAATTTTTTCCCAATTAAAATGATTTCAGCTTTGGAAGCTGTCAGATATCCCGTTAACTTCGTATCTATCTTACTGAATCCATTATATACAGTTGATGCTTGTGTCCAATGCTCTATAGTACTTTTTTGCTGCTTATGATGAAAGAGTGGTATGCTTGTTCCAACTTTTATGTCTCCATTAGAGGTTCTATCCAAGGCAATTAAAAGGATTAATGAAACCTTCTCAAGAGGAATTCTCTGACTACAACCAATTATATACACACAACAAATTACAATCCATATCCATTTTCGAATCAAAGTTGTTTCCTCCTAGTAATCCAAGTAAAAAGAATACTGTAAGCGAAAAATAAGATTGGTAATAGAATAAAGAAAATGACGTTTAAGATATCCATAAGAGAATATATAAACAAATATTGATCCACATCGGGATTTAGGAAAATAAATAGCCCAACTATAAATAACATAAAACCAAGCAGCGCCCAATTTCGGGCGTTTTTTTGAAGTGATATGGTCATAGATTCAAAACTGAAAAATAAATACGGATATAAAGTAGTGGAGAATACAATTAAATAGTAAGCGATATAAATAATTTCTAATCGTTCCATGAAAGAAAAACGAACCCCTTGTAACAAATGAAATACGGGCCAAATTACGTCTTTTATCCCCTCTGGACTAAAGTATATATAAGAAAGAATAGTAACATATAGATAGAAAAACATGGTTCCAGTATTCGCTATTAGTAGTCCTTTTATGGCCTTTTGTTTTTTTTGTAAGAACGGATATATATAATATGCAATTTCTAAGCCAGCATAAGGAGTAATAGTTTCTTTTGTTGCCTTTAAAATAGGGTATAATCCCTCTTTAAAAATAGGTAGTAGGTGTAAAGGATTGTAGTTACTCTTTAGTGAAAAAAGAAGAAATAGTGGCATCCAAGTAGTGAAGAAGAAAACAAGCATAGAATAACTAGTAAGAGCCCTTAACCCACTCAAGGCTAAAATAATAAAAGGTAATAGTAATAATATGGTGATTTGATAAGCAGGAGTGGAAGGGAATATCCACACTTTTACAATATCAGTTGCCTTTAATAAAGTATTAAATCCAGCAAAAAATAGATAAAAGGCATATGTAAGAAAAAGAATTGTCCCTATCCATTTACCAAAGTATGTTTTTAAGATTTGTGAGAAATTTTTGTTAGGATTTTTTTGTAACATTAATATAATAAATACACCGATTATAGAAGTAACCATCCATCCAAGAATGATTGAAATCCAGCCATCTGTGCCAGCAGTAGTTGCAAGTGGGCTTGGCATAATTAACATACCAGATGCAAGTTGCAGCGAATGGATGAAAATAATAAATTCGAATAAAGTTATATTTTTGAATTTAAGATTCCCCATGTTAACCACCTTCTTTTTTCTTTCTTTGTTTCGGCTGCCCTGTACTCGAACGGCTGGTAAGCATAGAAATAGGAAATCTTATAAAAGAATCTTTTAACTCTTGGAGACGAAATGGCGCGATTGGCAATCCATATGGTGAACCATATGAAGTTAGTGAAACAAAATGAGCAAATAAGAGCATTAATCCACTAACAATACCTACAATGCCGTAAAAGTAAGCCAATAACATCATTGGAAAACGAATAAGGCGTATAGAACTTGATAAATCATAATTAGAAACAATAAATGAAGCAATAGCTGTAATAGATACGATAATAACCATAACGTTACTCACAAGACCAGCTTGAACAGCCGCTTGTCCAATTACAATTCCTCCAACTATTCCAATGGTTTGTCCAATTGGTTGTGGTAAGCGAATACCAGCTTCACGTAGCATTTCTAGTGTGATTTCCATTATAAAAGCTTCCAATAAGGGAGAGAAAGGGACTTTGACTCTTGACGTTGCAATAGAAGTGTATAAATCTATAGGAATGATTTCAAAGTGAAAAGAGACTATAGCTATATAAAATGCTGGTAAAAAAATAGCTATAATAAATCCTGCAAATCGTAATAAGCGAAAAAATGATGCAACGAGCCAATGAATATTATAATCATCTGGAGTTTGAAAGAATCCAATTAAATTCATTGGAACAATCATTGCGCCAGGGGATCTATCCATTAACACCGCTACTTTTCCATCAAGTATATGATTTGAAATAGCATCTGGGCGTTCGCTTAAATAAGCCTGTGGAAAAGGAGACCAATTTTGATCCTTTGTAAAATTAGATAGTTCACCAATGCTCAATATTGCATCTGTTTTAATTTTACAGATTCTGGTTTCTATTTCTTGGACTACATCTGCGTTTGCTACATCACCTAAGTAAATTAAGTATACGAAAGAAGTGGCCCGTTCTCCAATCGTCAACTTTTTGATTTTTAACTCTGCAGAAGGAAGATATCGACGAATTAAGCCTATATTTTTTGTGGCATTTTCAATGAAACCATCATGTGATCCTTTAATAGTAACTTCTGAAATTGGCTCTTGAATTGCTCTCTCTGCCCAGCCTTTTGTATTTATTAGAAGTGACCGATTTTCTCCTTCCATAAATAGTACACATTGCCCCTCAAGTAATCCTTCTTTAATTTCATTCCATGTATATACTATTTTGGTATGAGTAGCAATAATATTAGAATTAAATATTTGACTGTCTTCATTCACTTTTTGTAATAATGGTGTAACAACATTGCTTTTTAATGCGACACTATCTGTAAGTCCTTCAAAATAATATAGTAAAATATTTGTGTTTGTTTTTAATTGCAAAGGATGTTCAATTAAATCTGCACTAATATCAAAGATATTATCTAGTTTATTTTTAAGTTGTTTTAAGTTATTTGTTTGGATCTTTTCAATGTTTTTATCTGTTTTAGTTTCTAAAATCTCTTCATTTAAAGACAAAATTGACACCTCTTTAATATATAACGATTAGTTGTATTTATTATTTTTATAAGATGGAATTTTATTCACAAATTCAATTAAATTGGGAACGGAAATTAATAATTGAGAGCAAAAAAGTAGAGGTGATTTGTGGGGGAATCTAAGTATCAAGATAGAATTGAAATTTGAATGATCATAACAAAAAAGAACCCTTGATAGGCTCTTTTTCATAGTTGATAAATATATTGTCAACAATAGATGGCGTTTAAGGTAGTAATTTAGATATCTTTAAGTTCATCAGCTGAATTTTGTAGGAAGAATTTTTTTTCATATCTTAATGCTCAATTAAAAAGACAGTACATTTATTGGGGTGTTCTAGTGTAATTAAAGTTTGCGCGCTAACAAATTTTGTTTAGGGACAAAATGTTTTTTCTGAATTAACAGAAAAAAATATGCGCAAAATTCCTATTAATTATTTTGGTAGGTATCAAATATTTCTTTGGCCTTATTTTCTTGATATTACCGTACGTTTATATGTTTCTAAGGGAAAGTGAAACGTTTACAACTAGAAAATAAAGAAAAAATATTAAAATGCGACTTTTTTCGACAATTATTCTATGTCTATATTTAATTTTATTATAGGAAAAGGCGGAGGGAAGCGGACCTTTTCTTATAAACTGTTTTGTTGGAATTAGAAATAACTAAAAAAGTAATAATAGCTTAAAATTAAAATGAAATTCAATGATAAAGTTATTATTGAATTTTTGAAGCTCAGATATCTTGAAAGTATGGTCAAATTTTAATCCACTTTGCGTTTCTTCCTTTTGTAACTAGCTTAATATGGCCAAACAGTTGCAAGGAATTTAAAGCCTTACTGATTGTACTCTCTGCAATGTCTGGATAAGTGTTACGAATACTTTCCTTAGTAAAGGGTTGTTTTTGTTTAAGTATAAAATCCTGAATTCTCTCAACTTTAGTATGTTTACATATAGAATCTAGAACTGTGTTATGAAGATCTTTGTAAGCCTCTAATATAATGGTTAAAAACGTTTTTAACCAAAAGCTATTATTATGTTCCTCGCAGTACCAATTCACCGAAGATTTATAAAGCGAATTGTAATAATCAGATTCATGTTTCTTAATATATTTATCCAAACATACATATTTTACAAATGTATGTCCACTCTTAATTAACAGCAATTGCATTAACATAAATGCCAGCCTGTTATTACCTTGATTGAAAGGGACTATGCAATAAAAATTTAATATAAAACGAGCTATTAATAAAAGTGAATGTAGCCTCTTACTAGTATTTAATGAGTTGTATTGATCACATAATTGCTCCATAAACTGTGGAATAAGTTCATGCGGAAGAATGCGGTAACTATTCAAGTGCATTCCATGTTTTGGAATTCCTGGAATGATAAAAGGTTTTTCACGCCATTTGGCACTGTCAGAGGTAATGTAATGTATTAGTTGAAAATGTAATTCCTGTATAGTTGCTGGATTGATTAATAAAGTACAGGAGTTTTTATGTACAAAAGAAAGTGTTTGATAATAGCAAAAAATAGCATCTTCCGAAATATTTTGAGGTACGATATCGTCTAAAATAAGTTCTTTTAATCTTTTATTAGGAACTTTTATATCCTCATAAATAGTTGTGAAATTTTTTATGTAATGTAGTGGTATAGTTTTTTCTAAGCTATTAAATATGTCTGGGTTTTGTTCCTGATAAGCAGCTAATTTTCCTTTGAATTCGCTAATTTCACTTATTAAATTTATTAACCTCCTTTTTAATTCAATATTTTTATACTTATCATCAAAAAAGTCTCTCATTTTTGTTCCCCCTGTAACCCCTTAACACGTTGTTGCATATATCTTTCCATTCTAAAGGTATTCCACGAAATCATTGTAAAATAACGACATTTTCGTTCTGATTTTAAATATATATCAGAATCTATATTTTTATTTAACAATTAAAACATGGAAATTATAAAGAAGAATCGTTAGGATTCAATTTTAATAGGCATAATCCTAACATCAAATGTACAAATGTACAATAAAAAAATAAAAAATATAAAACTAGCGACTCTTTTGAAAGATTATTTAAAAGGGTTTTAAGAAATTGTAAGTATAGAGTGCTTTAGTTTATCGATAAATATTGAAGTGGTAATAAAGTTTTCATAGGTAATCATAAAGTAGATAAACCATTAATTTGTGACAACTATGTGTCTAATCTATTATATACTTTTATGAGAATTCTAAAATAAAATCCTAAAGAGCCGAATTTTCTATATTTATCATAAAGATTAGAAGAGGCGTGTTGATGAAATGTATCATTTTATATAAAAATATGTAACGTTTAATACTCGTATTGTAAAATATTTTGACATCCGTTAATTTAAATATTAGATACAGGAACATTTAATAAAAACCCAGTACTAAAATACCCTTTAAACGTTTCACCCTAAGAAACTTTTCTCAAGCACACTGAAGTTCATCCTTTATTTCTGTGCCTTATTAGATAAAAATAACACAATAAATTATTAAAATTTGATAGTTAAAATTGGATTTTTAAATATTTTCTCTTTTCTTAAACGTTAATAATTTCTTGATAATCTGTTTAAAGTAAGGAAATACAGAATAGAAAATAGCTATTAATAAAGAAAATACAGTTAAGCTAGATACCTTAAGTTATTTTATAAGTAATTAAGCGTTAGTTTGAATTAGTAGGGGTATTATATGTGTTTTAACTTCAAGTGTATATGTTTAAGGTTAAAGGATTTGTGAGTGGTATAAAAGTAGCGGAAGTCTGGAAGAAACGGATATAATCGGTTTCTTCCAGACTTTTTTGCTTTTTGTAATATAAAAAATTTATTTTTCCTACATGAGGATTTTTTTGTTTTAATATTTGAATTTTTTGTGAAATTAAATGGAGTTTTTATTCTTCTTTTAATACATAATGTTACAAAATTACTTAATTGTATTTACTTTATTTCTATAGGAGATTAAAAATAATAATAAATGTACCAATTTATGAGAGATATTAATATATTAATTGACGATTTGTTCGTTTATCCCTATATTGCTATTATATTAGCGAAAGCAATATATTGGGGGGACAAAAATGAAATTGAAATTAACATCTAAATTGGAAAGATTAAGAACAAGTAAAAAGGGGATTGGTGCTTGTGTTTTGGCTGCAGGCATGACGGCAATCACAATGACTCCTCAAAGTGCGTATGCACATGGGTTTGTTGAAAAGCCGAGTAGTCGTGCTGCTTTATGTAGTCAGAATTATGGGGCATTAAATTTAAATTGTGGAAATGTAATGTACGAACCTCAAAGTCTAGAAGCACCTAAAGGATTTCCAGATAATGGACCGATTGATGGGGAAATTGCTTCGGCAGGAGGATTGTTTGGAGGTATTCTGGACCAACAAACATCAAATCGTTGGTTCAAAAACACAATTAAAGGTGGAGTAAATACATTTACATGGAAATATACAGCGCCACATTCTACAAGTAAATGGCATTATTACATTACCAAAAAAGGATGGGATCCTAACAAACCATTAACACGTGCTGAATTAGAACCAATCGGAACTGTGAAACATGACGGTTCGGCCGCATCAAATAATTTAACACATACAATTAATGTACCAACTGATCGTAATGGTTATCATGTTATTTTAGCTGTATGGGATGTAGCAGATACGTCAAACGCTTTTTATAATGTAGTTGATGTAAATTTAGTAAATAATGAAACTCCTGATACAGTAGCTCCAAGTCAACCAACTGAATTAAATGCCTCTAAAGTTTCTGCCAATAGTGTTGAAATAACATGGAAGGCCTCCACTGATAATATAGGTGTAAAAGAATATCAAGTGTTACGTAATGGAGAAGTAATTGATACGGTATCAGGTACAACTTTTATTGATAAAAAATTAAAAGCAGATACGGAATATACTTATACAATAAAGGCATTAGACTCTGCTGGAAACATATCAAAAGAAAGTGAAAAACTGAAGGTTAAGACAACACATACAATCCCAGATATAGAGGCTCCAACTCAACCAAAAGGATTACATAGTATGTGTACAACAGCGACAACTGTTGATTTAATGTGGAGTCCGTCAGAAGATAATGTAGGTGTTGACCATTATATTGTATATAGAGAAAGCGCTGGGGTTATGAATAAAATTGGGACGGCGGCTAATACATCTTTTATGGATAAAGATTTGAAGGCTAATACATCGTATAAATATGTAGTGACGGCGGTTGATTTAGCTGGAAATGAATCTAGTAGAAGTGATGTTTTGAATGTAACAACAAAGTTAGAGGATTCCGCATATGAAAAATGGGATGCAAGAAAAGCATATACTAAAGGTGATAGAGTAGTACATGAGGGGAAAGTGTACGAAGCGGTTCAAAATCATCAAGGAAATGGCGACTCAAATTGGATTTTTGCTTTATCGCTTTGGAAGCCAGTTTTGAATAAATGATAAGCTGAAAAAGGTAGTTAACAATTTTGGATTGCTCTTTAAAAAGTAAGGGTCGTTCCAAGCATGAATTATCTAATGGTTTAAATGGTATATTAATAAATTTAATCATCATCCTAATGTTAACGAATTAAAATCAAAAAAGAATCCGAATGGTATTCCATCAAAAAGGAATTCCATTTGGATTCTTTATTTTCTAATTTGTAATAGCATATATTTTCACTGTGAATTTGCTAGTGGCACCAATTGGACTTGCAATATAATATTTAGTATTTGTGTAAGCTTCAGTCCTAGATTCATGTGAAATATTTTTCCAACGAGTAGAATCTATTCCTAGGGAAACATCAATCATTACATTGAAAGAAATAGTAGAAGGATAATCTTTTTCTGAAGGCTCAATAACCCATTTTAATTCTTTGGTACCTACAGGTAAACTATCAATTTTAAAGTTTTGGCTGGATCGATTTTGTTGCCCTGATAAAGGACTAGATTCAGATGATATTTGTGAAATTAATATCTCTTTTTCATTTGAATGTATACCATTTAATTTAATGATACTATCAATTAAACCTGGACCGGGAAAATCAGCTGCGATGATACCAGAATGTTTAATTGCGCCTTGTTGTAAGAGTTCGGTCCCAAGTGTATTCATCCCCCCATAGTATACTTGTCCGTTTCTATCGCGAGGGAAATCACTCCACGCATTAGTGGAATTCGTTTGAATCAATTTAGGACTACTGTCAGTATTTCTGCTCTCTTTTCCGCTTGCAACAAACCAAGGATATACATTATTTAAAAATGCGGCTGCGCCTCCCGTACCACTAAAATGGTTGAGATAAATTTTTTCATTATTAAAATTAGTATTTGTATTTTGTAGATGGTTTTTTATCGCAATCCATTTTGTATATATTTCGTCTGGTCCGCTTCCAATTTCAAATTTATCTTGTATATTCAAACCTTCGTAATCAATCCCGTACAATTGAGCGGATGTAAAGTTTTGTAAGATTACAATTTTCCCGCGGGTATCTCCTAAAGTAGGGTTATTTCTATCTGAAGTTGGTACGGAATTAGGATCCCAAAAATATGAAGCATTAACGTTTTTATATTTTAAAAATATCTCCTCAAATGATAGAGATCCACTTTCAGGAGTAGTTTCTTCTTTTAAGCGCATTAATATTGTTTCTGTTGGATGATCTTTTAAAAATTGAATGGTCTCTTTTAACACATCTTCAAACACAGCTTTTTGATTTACAACGCCATGATACATTGCAAAAGAATCTTTTACACGTTTAACACGCATATCTACATATCGAATTCCGGAATTTAATTGTTGGGATAAACTCATAGTTTGATTTCTTGTCAAATTTTCATCAAGAAAACTCGCTCCATGTAAAGCCATCGTACCGTGAGTCCCTGGAATAGATATTTCACTTATTTTTGTTGAATCTTCTATTTTGGACATCCACGATGGATTTTGATACCCTATATTGGATTCATAGGAGTAACCTGGATGACTATCAGCTAAAATAGTAGATGGTCTACTTAAACTTGCTAGTGTAATACAAGTAAGGATGCTAATTTTAAAGAAATTTCTCATTTTTATTTTGTTCATTTTTTCTCTCCTGACCTTTAAACAATTGTTAGATGATTTTTTACTATATTTATTGTTTTTCATTCTTAAGATAATAAATTTTTGTATTTAAAAATAATTAACAATAGGGGGGAGCAAGTTATTTGAGACTTTAATAATTTTTTATTATAAATTGTCCCTAATAGTCAAACGGATTCTTGAAAACTCGAAGTATAGCCTCCAAAAAACAACTGTTTATCGTATTGAATACAAACAAAACAGAAGTCCTAAAAAAGACTTCTATTTTGTGACATATAATGAATGATAAGGTGGTAAACAAATCAAGATAATGTGATTGAGTGGTAAAAATTTATTAATAGCTGTTTTAGAATCTCTTATAACAAGGCTGATTACAAAAAGCGGATCTCTACACTGCTAATAAAAATTGAAAAATTCTACTCATTAAAACTTAGACTAACTACAGTTGCAATTGATTGGGCTGCATGTTCCCAGCTTCCATCTATAACTTTACCAATCTGCTGACCAAGTGCATTTAAATCATTTGGATTAACTGGAATTCCATTATACGCAGCAAGAATTGATAAAAGTGGAGCAGCAAATGGTGTCCAACCACCTCTATCAATATTAAATACAGGTTTATCTAGTACCTTTCCATCTTGTACTGTAAACTCATAATAAAATTGATCATCTGGACGAAAACTTAAATGGTGAGAGATTTGCCCCTTAACATATTTTTTTCCTGCACCTAGATTTACTACTTCTATTTCTTTTACATTAAATTCATGTTCAAATACTTTGATTTTTTTGACTTCTGGACCATTTAAGGCAGCTTGAACGGCTGTTTCCAAATTGTTTTGTGCAAAAGGTTGAATACTCAATTGTGCCTCTTTTGGTTGAATAGGAGCCTCCTTTTCTGCAGCAAACACCGAGGTAGTAGGTAGTGCACCTGTAGCTAACGTAGCTGCAAGTGCTGTTGTCATAATGATTTTTCGTTTCATCTTCATAGTTTTCCTTCCTCTCTTAAAGTTATGATATATAATTTTTTAAGATTGACACGGTACAATTTTTTTCATAATGCACGCAAAAAACTAGTTTAAGAACTATGTGAAAAAACGTGTCGGAAAATTAAAATTAATTATATATGTATTTTAAATGATATCTATCTACACGTATTTTTTTAATTTTTCGATAAATTAAACGATAATTACTGCATAAGAGTCAATTTAGCACTTTATTTATCTATAAATTTCCTATAAACCATTTAGTTCATAGTGACAGTAATATATTTGATATTAAATGTCTTGCATAATGCGATAAAATTTCACAATTTTTTATCAATATATACAGAAGAAAAGGTAACGAAATTTAAGTGATATTTAATACGTTTCATATTTGTGAAGTATGTGAATTTGTTTATTGTAACATCTAAGATGTCAGATGTTGTTTTTAAAACATTACTTATCCGGATTCATGAAAAGTATTTTAATATATTATCTTATATAACAATATATAGTTTTGATATTAAAACTAAAATATGGAAGTAACATAGTGGATTTACGCATATAGTAATGTTGATGGTAAAATTAACAAAATTTTCATTTAAATCAGATAAAACTATGGTGTTTTTAACTTATAATAATGTTACTACGATGAAAAAATGGCTACTAATTAGTTAATTTAAAAATCAATTTTAGATAGGAAGAGGATAATGAAGACCAGAGATAGTTATAAAATTATTGTAATTGGTGCTGGGACAGCAGGACTATCTTCTACTGCACATTTATTACGAAATGTACCCCTATTTAAAGAAAGTATAGCAATTATTGATCCATCAAAAAAACATTACTTTCAGCCACTATGGAGTTTAGTGGGGGGAGGAATTGTTTCAAAGGAAAGTACGATGCGTAATCAGGAATCGCTTATTCCAAAAGGGGCAACGTGGATCCCTAAAAGTGTTGTTAAGTTATTTCCATCTGAAAATAAGATACTTTTAGATGACGGACTGCTACTTGAGTATGAAATTCTTATTGTAGCAGCTGGTATACAAATAAATTGGGACAGTATTAAAGGCTTAAAAGAGTCTATTGGCACTAATGGGGTATGTAGCAATTATTCTTATACATCTGTTGATTCTACTTGGAGAGAAATCGAAAAATTTAAAGGAGGAAATGCGCTTTTTACCCACCCTAATACTCCTATTAAATGCGGTGGTGCTCCACAAAAAATTATGTACTTAGCAGAGGAGTATTTTTGTAATAGTGGTGTAAGAAACAGAAGTGAAGTAATGTTTTATTCTGCAAACAATAACATATTTCAGGTTCCACGATATGCAAATACTTTAGAACAAGTACTAGAAAGAAAGCAAATTATAACGAATTATAATAAAAATTTAGTGGAAATTATCGCCGAAAAGAGAGAGGCAATTTTTGAAGATACGCAAACACTAAAAAGAGAAACCGTACCATATAGTATGATACATGTTGTTCCACCAATGGGGCCACCTAATTTTATTAAAGAGAGTGAGATAAGTGATCATCAGGGATGGGTAGATATAAGCCCTTATACTTTGCAGCATGTGCAATATAAAAATATTTTTGGACTTGGAGATTGTACCAATTTACCTACCTCTAAAACTGGAGCAGCAATTCGAAAACAAATACCCGTCTTAAAACAAAATATTATGGATGTACTTAGCGGAAGAGATTTACAGGCTAAATATGATGGATATACATCATGTCCGATTGTTACAGGATATAAAAGTCTTATACTCGCTGAATTTAACTATGAACATGAGCCACAAGAAACGTTTCCATTTAATCAAGCGAAAGAAAGGTATAGTATGTTTTTACTTAAAAGATATATGTTGCCATATATGTATTGGAATTTAATGTTGAAAGGGATTCTATAGGAGAAGATAAAAAATGGTTACAAAAATTGAAAATCAATTTGAAATAACTAATTGGAGGGAATAGCTATGCTTTTAAAATATTTTTATGATGAAAAATTAGCACATGCTTCCTATTTAGTCGGTTGTCAGAAAGAAGGCGTAGCAATCGTTATTGATCCCAGTCGCTATATAGAACAATATATAGAGTTTGCTAAGAAAGAGGGGATGGAAGTAATTGCTGCGGCTGAGACTCATATTCATGCTGATTTTCTTTCTGGGTCTAGAGAACTTTCTACTCTTTACCATGCAAATTTATATGTATCTGATGAAGGAGATTGTGATTGGAAATATCAATATCTTAACGAAGGTCGATACAAATTGGTTAGAGAGGGCACGGAGTTTAAAGTAGGTCATATAAAATTTAATGTAATACACACCCCAGGGCATACGCCTGAAAGTATTTCTTTTTTAGTAACTGATACAAGTCAAAATAATTATACGAATGATAAACCGATAGGAATATTCACAGGTGATTTTATATTTGTAGGAGATATAGGAAGACCGGATTTATTAGAAACTGCAGTCGGTATTAAGGATACTGCAAAAATAGGAGCGAAACAATTATTTAATTCTATACAAAAAATAAAAATACTTCCTGATTATTTACAAATATGGCCATCACATGGTGCGGGAAGCGCATGTGGAAAAGCATTAGGAGCAATTCCAACTTCTACATTAGGTTATGAAAAGATGTTCAATTGGGCATTTCGGTGTAATGAAGAAAGTGATTTTATATCGACTTTATTGACGGGACAGCCAGAGCCTCCAAAGTATTTTTCATTAATGAAGAATTTAAATAAGTATGGTCCGCCAATTCGTAAGAAGAGAAAAAGTACTGCTATTAATACAGTAGAAGAACTTCAAGAAATTTTGAAGAGCGTTTATCAAATAGTTGATATAAGGGATGTAGAGAGTTTTGCTGCAGGTCATATCGAGAAGTCAATTAACATACCTTATAACAATTCTTTCACAACTTGGTGTGGATGGTTATTAGATTATAAAAAAGAAACTTTAATAATTCTAGATGAGGAAAAAGTTAAAGTAGAGGCAGTTATTAGAGAATTTGAATCTATTGGGTTAGATAATATTATTGCTTTTGCACCCTTAAAAGTAATACAAAGACTTGATAGATTTGAAAGTTACAAAGAAAAAACATCGATTGAATTATATCCGCATATAAAAGGTGGAAGCGTTAAGGTTATCGATGTGCGTAGTAAAAAAGAGTGGGAGGAAGGACACCTTCATGATGCAATACATATCACTTTAGGTAATCTATTTGAACAACTAGATTATATACCGAAAGATTTTCCAATAGTTTTGCAATGTCGAACCGGATTACGTTCCGCTATAGCAGCTAGTATTTTACAAAGAGCTGGTATAAAGGAAGTAGTGAATTTAAAGGGAGGATTTCTTGCATGGAAAGAAGAAGGGCTTCCTTATACAACATGCAATCTCAATGTGTAGGAAAATATTATATACTAGGTAAGAATAATTAAAAGAAGTTATAGATGACGTGTTAGAAAAGGGAATCATAATTGTCGCAGATTCAGGAAATACATTAGGATTATTAATTGATTATCCAGTTAAATATGAAAATGTAATATTTGTTTTAGCATTAAATAATTTAACATTGGATCCATCTTTTATGGAATGGCAGTGTTGGAAGTACTTAGGTATTATCAATAAGAACCCAATTTAAAATTCTCTTGGATGCAAGAGAATTTTTTTATTGGGAATAGTAAGGGGGAGGGGAGGTGCATTACATATGGGAAAAGGTAGAAGTAATAATGCTGGTAAAAAGCAACCGAATTTTGATGATTCATCTAATTTTGCTAAACAAAGCCAACCGACAGAAAAGAAGAAGAAATAAGAACAGGAGCTCTCTTGATAAAGGGAGCTCCTGTTAAAAGTGGACTGACGTTTCAGAATAACATATCGATGGATTAACCCAATAGCCATAAATACAAGGTTTTAATTTTTCAAAGGGCACCTAATTTAATATTATTGTCCCGCTTTTTTATACTTATTGACGCGTTAAATCCATTTAAAATGCTCCTTAATGGCGTTGGGCGTGACCTTCATTAAAATTTTTTAAACCTAATGGGACTTACCATTAAGAGGGCGAGGATTAAAGTAATCCATGCATTACTATATGAAAACAATGCCATACCAGCCAATGATAATCCTGCAGCTGGAATAGGTAATCCCTTAAAATATCCAATAGTTGGTTTAATACTAAATTTAGCTAATCTTAAAGCACCCATTGTTGGGAATAGGATAAATGCCAAAGAAGTTAAAATAGAAGGTGTTGCTATCGTATGAAATAAAAGCGCAGGAGCGACGCCGAAACTAACAATATCAGCTAAGGAATCCAATTCTATGCCAAACTCACTGTTCACTTTTAATTTTCTTGCAATTCTTCCATCAAGAAAATCTAAAACAGCTGAAAAGAAAATGAGAATGGAGGCTGCTCCTAAATATTCACTCATATTCAAGGTGATTGAGAAAACACCGCACAATAAATTTCCAATCGTAAATAAATTCGGTATAACTTTTACAAGCTGATTAAACAAGTTTGTTCCTCCTAAATTAATTAAACTTCACATTTCTGTAGCAATTTCTATATATTCTTCCGTTATTCTTAAAAATATATGACCACTGTATTACTGTAAGCTAATTAAATTTCGATAAGAGAAAAATTGATTTCTTAAATGTTCCACGGGTTTATAAAAATGTTTAATCATTTTCAGTACGCGTTATTGAATATTAGCACCTGATAGTTGATATTTCGAGTAGTCAGGGATTTTCCGGTTCTGGTGCAAAAAATTAAAGGTAATTAAAAATAATCTCTAAAAAGGAGACATAATGATACTATTATTTTAAAAAGGTTCGTGGTTGGTATCGAATATAAAAAAATAGAATTTTTATACAAAAATCACCCGAAAGGGTGCCTTTTGTACCTCTTAAAATGACTGAAGATGTGTTTACTTGAGTTCATTAGGTAGTTAGAGGTTGATAGACTATCTTTAACGAAAATGTTGAGTAGTTCATCTTCATTATATATCAATTTAATAATGATTGGGGATTTAGAAAGTTCCATGGAAAGTACATATCAACCTGATTGGAAGATTGGAAATTTAATAACTGGTGATACATTTTACTTAACGCAACATTTTGGTGCGCAAATGAAAATTTTTAAAGTCCACACAAATGGTACCCTAGAACGATTCCAAACAATAGAACCAGAATTAAAATAAAGTTTTTGTAGCATCAATTAAATTCATTTCTTTTTATGCAAACACACTTTCAGCGGAACTAACTTCTTCACTATTTTGCGCTGGAAAGACTTTATAAAAAATGGTTACGTTTTCTGATCTTGAAATAACCCTCTCAAATTGCAATCCTGCTTTTTCTAAAAGCTTTACTGCATCAACAATAGAAGTAATTGCTACAAAAGTTTTTCAAATAAAATTTATAAAAGCTTGATAGGTAATACCAAGGGAAAAGACCGTAGCTACTATATGTGCAGTCCATTTAGGCATATTTAAATTTAATACGGTATTGTACAACATTCCATATACGATACAAATGATTAATATGAATGCAATGAATTGAAGAACTAATAAAAATAGCGGTTGTTCCATTTATTCTCACTTCCTTTATTTGATATATTAATATAATTTATTTAAATGTGAAAGTTTTATTTCTATGAATTTCCAAAAAATGTGATATGAAAGGCATAGTAGTAATCACAAGAATTACTGCAAAACTATAAATGGAACTAAAAGTATTATGACGAGATCAGTAAAATAGTAAAGAAAGGTCACCATTCACGGCGACCTTCTTTACTATGCGTTATACCCAAATAATTTTAAATCTTCTCCTGAATCTGAAATGATTTTCTCAAATCGTAATCCTACTTTTTCTAAAAGCTTTCCTGAGGCGATGTTATCTACAGAAGTAATTGCTACAATTCGTTTCATGCCGAGCTTTTGTACACCGTATTCGATTATCGCAGAAGCTGACTCGTAGCCATATCCTTTTGAACGGAATGTCTCTAAAAAGGCAAACCCGATATCAACGTCTTCTAATGAATCTCTTTTAATAAGGCCACACATACCAAGTGGAGTGAGATCTTTTTTTCGTTCTACTAAGTAAAGGCCGAATCCAAGTTTGTTATACATATCGATGGGACCGTTTACAATATAATTTTTTGCATCTTCTAAGTTACTAACTCCTTTGTCACCGATAAACTGAATCCATGCAGGATCGTTTACTAACTCAAGAATAAAAGGAGCGTCTTTTATATCAAACCAGCGAAGATTAAGACGTTCAGTTTCAAGAACTATCAATAATTACACCACCTTTAAAAAGTTATAACAATTAGTATGGATTGTGTAAAACAAAAGTGCAACATATTTTAATGGGGGTGTTTGTTCACATAAAGTTCGTTTGTTTTGTATAGAGAGATATCTTATAATTAGGATTGATTGTAAAGAGTGAGATGCTTATACAATGACTCCTAGGTGACTAGGAGTTTTTACTATATAACTATCATTATTACTAAATATGACACACTATACATTCTACTCAAGGAGGTACATAATGAAGAAATTATATAATGCATCGTTTACGTATTTGATTATCGGTTTATTATCAGGGATTTTCGCTAGGGAGTATGGTAAGTATAAAGGGATTTTAGGGTCTACTTTGTTAAATCTTTTGCATACGCATACACTTGTACTTGGCTTTTTCTTCTTTTTAATTGCTTTAGGATTAGCAAAAGTATTCGCGTTTCATGAAGTGCAAGGGTTTAATAAGTGGTTTGTTTTACATAATATTGCATTAACATTAATGTTAGGTTCGCTAGCAGCGAGAGGGCTTCTTCAGTTAAATGGAGCTGACTTTAAAGGGTTAACTTATATTGTAGGATTTTCTCATTCGTTGATGGCAGTTACTTTAATTTGGTTTATGTTGTTAATAAAGAAATCGTTTAAAATGTAGTGAAAAAGAACTTGTAGCGTGTGCTGCAGGTTCTTTTTTGTATGTTCAGGTTTAATAATCTTATTTTTCTAATTATTTTGTATAAAGATGGTATACTTGTTTTAAAATTAAAAAGGAGAGTTGATTATGGAAATAACAATTGAACATGTAGTAAATGAATTAAAAGGCATACTTCCTGAAGATCGAGTAGTAATAAATATGACAGTACGAGAGTTACATAGTAAAGATGAATCTTACCATAGTAGTAGTTTACCTGATGTAGTTGTTTTTCCAAAAACGACCGAAGAAGTTAGCGCGATAATGAAAATAGCGATTCAGCACGGAACAGCTGTCGTTCCATTTGGAGTAGGGTCCAGTTTAGAGGGACATGTAATTCCTTACGAAAAAGGAATTACAATGGACTTTTCTCTTATGAACAAAATACTTGAAATAAGAGAAAAGGATTTTCTTGTGAGAGTACAGCCAGGGGTGACGCGCTCTCAGCTTAATAAAGAATTGAAAAAGTATGGATTATTTTTTAGTGTAGACCCAGGAGCTGATGCAACGTTAGGAGGAATGGCTGCTACAAATGCGAGCGGAACGACAGCGGTAAAGTATGGGGTAATGCGTGATCAAGTTCGAGATTTAGAAGTCGTTCTTGCTGATGGAGGAGTAATACATACCGGGAATTTAGCGGCGAAGTCATCATCAGGTTATCATTTAAATGGTATTTTCGTAGGCTCAGAAGGAACACTTGGATGTTTCACGGAGTTAACTTTAAAAGTATACGGTATACCAGAACATGTTATGGCTGCGAGGGCATCGTTTCCAACTATAAATGATGCAGTAGAAGCTGTAATTAACATATTACAAGCAGGTATTCCAATCGCGAGAATTGAACTCGTTGATGAATTATCTATGAAACAAGTAAATTATTACAATGAAACAAGTTACAGAGAAGAACCGACACTGTTTTTAGAGTTTCACGGCAATGAAGCAGGGTTAAAGCAAGATATTGAATTTACGAAAGAAATCGTTCTTGATCATAAATGTATAGAAATTGCGTTTGAGACGGAAACAGCAGCGAGAAATAAGCTGTGGGATGCAAGACATAACTTAGCGTACTCTTACGTGCATAGTTATCCTGGTAAAAAGCTAATGAGTACAGACGTATGTGTACCAATTTCGGAATTAGCTGGAGCGATTCAACATGCGAAAGAGGTATTACATAAAGTAGGGCTTATTGGCGGTATTCTCGGTCATGTTGGGGATGGGAATTTCCATGTACTCTTAATGATTGACACAAATGATAAGGAGGAAGTGAAGAAGGCAGACGAAATAAATGAAAGTATCGTTCAGTATGCTCTTAAACGAGGAGGAACGTGTACAGGAGAACATGGCGTTGGAATCGGGAAACGAAAGTATCAAGAAGAAGAACATGGGGCGGCATTATTTGTAATGGAGAAAATAAAGAAAGTTCTTGATCCGCAAAATATTTTGAATCCGAAAAAGGTGTTTCAATTAAAAGATAGGGGCTGAGTGGATGAAAGTACTAGAAGCGATAAGTAATATAGCTGGAAAGTATATTGCATTGTGGACCGGCTGCTGCACTCCCAAGTGTATTAGCGGCAGTATGGCATAACATTGCAGGGCCAATATTAGCAACCATCTGGTCAAAAAATACAAAGAATACTTTCAGCGATGAAAATGTATCAATAAATATAGAAAAATAGGAATGATAAATAATGCAAAAACGTATTGTACATTTTGAAGGAATGGTTGTATTTTTAGCCACGATTTATATGTATTCAATATATGAGTTTAGTTGGATTATATTTTTTGTATTCCTTTTAGCGCCGGATCTATCAATGTTAGCATATGGGATTAATAATCACGTTGGTGCGAAAATATATAATGTATGTCACACATATATCATATCCATATTAATTGTTCTAATAGGTGTCTATTTTAAGATAGATACCGTTATAATGATTGGCTTAATATGGACAGCACATATTGGAATGGATCGAATGTTTGGATATGGATTGAAATATGAGACGGATTTTAAGGATACTCATATTCAGAGGTTATAAGAAAAAGTATTCATATTTATAGCGGGTCTATTAAAATATTGAGCAAAATTCAGTGAATGAATTTCGTTCAATTGTTGAGAAATATATATATAGATAGATATAAATAATCGAATTATGTTATTTTTATGATAATTAAAAGAAGGAGAGTGGATTTGATGAATATACAAATCACTGGCAATGAATTAATTAATAAGATGCTGAATGATTGGTATCGAGATATTAGAGCTCAACGTATAAGTGAAGCAAAAAAATTAAAAGAAGAGATCGATAAAAAGCTTTATATTATCGAATCAGATATAAAGGTTTCATTTCACTATTATCTGTTAGAATTTCGATATAAAGTGCTAATAGATGGTTTAGGTAATTTGAAAAAAGCTTTTGATAAAATAGATGCATTGCCTAAACCAAATGATGAATATTCTAATTATTATTATTATTTATTCAAAGCCATTCATTATACAATTCTTACTAATTATAGTGAAGCTAGCAACTATTTTGAAAAAGCTGAAGGGTTATTAGAGCATATTTCAGATGAAATTGAATATGCAGAGTTTAATTATAGAGTTGCTATATTAAAATACCACTTGCATTACGCATATTCAGCTATTGAATACGCTTCAAAGGCAAGAGATATCTTTGTTAAACAAGCAGGGTATGAAGTGAACATAGCGCTGTGCGAAAATATATTAGGATTATCTTTTTCGGAATTAAAGCAGCATGATAAAGGTGAGGAATATATTGCGTCAGCAATAAACATTTTACAAAAAAATGATGCAGAAATGTTAGTATTAAGAATCAGACATAATTTAGGTTTATTGTATGCGAGTCAAAATCTTTCAGTTTTAGCAATTAGACACTTATCTGAGGTTTCTAAAAAAATGCCTACTCATTATAAGGCAATCTTTTTAGAGGCAAGAGAATATTATAAATTAGGTGAAATAGAAAAAGCGAAGGAATTAATTGAAAGTGGATTGAAGGTTTGTGAGGAATTAAAAAATGATGAATATAGATATCACTTTTTAATTCTAAAGGGATTTTGTCAGCATTTAGAGGTAGAAAAAATAGAAAAAATTATTCTTGAAGGTTTTTCTTACTTTGAAAGAAAAAATTTATCGGAGTATATTCACGAATATACTGAAAGTCTGGCATTAGAGTTTCATAAAGTAGGTAATATAGAAAAAGCAGAAAAGTATTTTTTTATGAGTTATGAAATAAAAAAGAGAATATTTGAAAAAGAAGCATTAAAATAAAGAAAAAACTTGGATTATCTATAATGGGAATAGCAGCTGGAGTTATGGGGTTTTATGGTAGAAGGTCTTTGCAATAAATTAGCTCACAGTGGATATGGTGGAACGTTTATAATTATAAAACCTAATGAAAATCCATATGCTGTCTCTGAAGATACAACGATGCCTGCAAAACAAACCTTCTATTGAACGTGGGTAATTAAACAAGTCACAAATTATAATTTGTGACTTGTTTAAGGTTGGATACTAAATGTGTTGCTTTCAATATTGAAAGCAACTTTTAAGTTTGTGATTAATAGTTAACTTAATAAATTTTGGGTTAAAATAAAAACAAATTTTTAATCAAGTCCCACAAAAAGTACGATAAGGGCGATTCGTCGGTGCAGGCGGAATGCAGTATTCTTCTTGATCTGTCGAATACGCATAAGGGTTTGATAAAGCTTCAAGAAGTTTCTCCATTACGCTATAGTCTCCATTTGTAACAGCTGCTTCTAGTGCTTCTTCTACACGATGGTTCCTCGGGATGATGGATGGGTTATTATTTTTCATCATCTCGTAGGCGTTTTCTTTCGATTGTTCTTGTCTTTCTAATCGAGATTGCCACAGTTTGTACCATTCTTTAAATTCAGGACTTTCAAATAGAGCTGTATTTTCGATAGCATCAAGAGTTAATGAACGGAATGTATTTGTGTAATCCGCTTTATATTTCTCCATCATTTTTAAAAGTTGCTCAATAAGTGAGTGATCTTGTTCTTCGTTGCTAAATAGTCCTAATTTCTTTTTCATTCCAAGGAACCACTGTTTTTCATACTGTACGCTAAATTTCGAAATTTCGTCTTGAGCGATTTTTAATGCTTCTTCTTCATCTTCGTGCAGAATTGGTATTAAAGATTCAGCTAGTCGTGCGAGATCCCATGCGGCCATATATGGTTGATTTCCATATGCATAACGACCTTGTGTGTCAATAGAGCTAAATACGGTTCCTTGGTCGTAATTGTCCATAAATGCACAAGGACCGTAATCAATTGTTTCGCCACTGATCGTTATATTGTCAGTGTTCATTACGCCGTGAATAAATCCAACAAGTTGCCATTTTGCGATAAGACTGGCTTGTCTTTTAATGACTTCTTGTAGTAATGCAGTATATCGGTTTTCATGAGCTTCAATTTCTGGATAATGCCTTTTTATCGTATAGTCAGCTAGCGATTGAAGATCCTCGATTGAGCCACGAGCTGCAGCATATTGAAATGTACCGACGCGAATATGGCTACTAGCTACTCTAGTTAAAATTGCTCCAGGTAACTTTGTTTCACGATAGGTTGGTTCACCGGTTGTGACAACTGCTAAACTGCGGGTAGTTGGAATATCGAGTGCATACATTGCTTCGCTAATAATATATTCACGTAGCATCGGACCGAGTGCAGCACGACCATCTCCTCGGCGTGAATAGGGAGTAGGGCCAGAACCTTTCAGTTGAATATCGAAACGCTCACCTGAAGGAGTAATTTGTTCGCCAATTAAAAGAGCACGACCGTCGCCTAACATATTAAAATGTCCGAATTGATGGCCAGCATATGCTTGAGCTAATGGATGAGCTCCTTCTGGGAGTGCATTACCAGCGAAAATAGCAATTTCAGCTTCCTTTTTCAGTTCTTCAGGGGTCAAGCCAAGAGATATCGCTAATGAATGGTTTAGTTTAACTAACTCCGGTGAACTTACGGGAGTAGGGGGGATTTCTGTATAAAATGATTGTGGTAAAGTCGTATAACTATTATCTAAATTCCAACCTGTTTCATTATTTTTAGTCATTGTATCTCCTCCTTTTTGTATTTTAAGTTATGTATTTGTACGTATGTATTCTTTGTAAAGTTAACTAAAAGTATAATATAATATTTCCCCTTGCAATCTATTGTAAGGACTTCATTGCACTATGTCTATTTAACAGCAAATTTAAAACCTCCATTTTAAGAAAATGGAGGTTTTATTATTATTTAATTTTTACAATTATTTTTCCTTTTGCTCTTCCAGACTCTGAATATTCCATTGCTTTTTGCGCATCTTCAAAAGGGAAGACTCGATCAATTACCGGTTTGATTTTTCCGGCTTCAATATAGTTTGCAATAGTACGTAATTGATCCCCGCTTGGCTTCATAAATAAAAATGAATATTGAGCATTATGCTTTTTTTCAAGTGCAGTAAGTTTTTTGCTGGCTAATGAAAATAAGAGAGTTTTAAAGAATCCTGAACCAAATTCTTTACCGAAGCGAGCATTCGGCATACCTGAAACTGAAACAATGTTTCCTCCGCTTTTTATAATATTGAATGATTTTTCAAGTGTTGCACCGCCGATTGTATCAAATACCGCATCATAATTTTTTAGTATATCTTCAAATTTTTCTGTTTTGTAATTAATAATTTCATCTGCGCCAAGAGACGTTACTAAATTTGCACCAGCTTCACTAGCAGTCGTTGTAACAGTAGCACCCATTATTTTTGCTAACTGAATTGCGAAAGTACCAACACCACCGGATCCAGCGTGAATTAAAATCTTTTGTCCTTTTTGTAATTGCATGATGTCATGTAATGCTTGATATGATGTTAAGCCAACAAGTGGAATCGAAGCCGCTTCCTCAAAACTTAAATTTTTTGGTTTTAAAGCAATATCATCTTCATGAATGGCTATATACTCCGCGAAAGTACCAATCTTATTTTTTCTTGGACGAGCATATATTTCATCACCGACTTTAAAACGAGTCACTTTTGATCCAACCTTCGTGATGACACCGGAAAAGTCATTCCCAAGGATTAGAGGCATTTCATATTTCAGTAACATTTTAACTTTTCCGTCGCGTATTTTAAAATCAATTGGGTTAATACTAGCTGCATGAATTTCTGCGAGCACTTCATACTCATTAATTTCAGGAGTAGGTACCTCTGCCATACACATTAGGACTTTTCCATATCTATCAATTATCATTGCTTTCATTTCTTATACCTCCAAGTTTTAATAAAAGTTTTGCAATAGCTTCTCAATATCTAATACAAGATTTTTTAATAAACCTAATTTTGTACGTATATCAATATAATAAAAATTCTTTGTACCTTCTTTTCTCATTAAAATAATGCCAGCTTCTCGTAAAATCTTAAGGTGATGTGATACGGCTGGACGGGACAGGTGTGTTTGCTTCGTGATTTCTCCTACACGTAATCCTGTTTGACATTCCGTTTCCATTAGCACTAATAAAATAGCTTGACGTGTTTCATCACCAATTGCCAATAATACTTTTTGAGAATCAATAAAATCTTTTTTTATAATATTTAATTGTTCTTGTTTATTCATTTCAATCACTTTGCCTCCAGGTAATTAGTCGAAAGGTTTAAGATGATGAACCATTACTTCGATACGGTAATGCTACATGATTGTTGTATAAGCTGCAATATTGGGAAAGAAAATCGAGACGAATGAATTTTTTATTGTTGAAAATTATAGGGAGATAGAAAAGGGATTGGAAGGATTACATAACACAATAGATGAAGTTTTAAAAACAAAAAATGATGTAACAATAAAATAAGCGGTCGTAACCTTGTATAATCCATAAGGTTACGACCGCTTATAATGTTTGTATTATTTTTGATTTTTACGATAGAACATGGTTCAACGTAAAGTACATTCTTTTGTTTTACACTTTCATACAGACACAATTCAGGTGGATTATAGATGTATGAAAAGGTAAAAGGAATTTTGGGGCGTAATCTATCTATATGATAATTCAAAATGAAATATAAGTCTATATTTTAATGTTTTTTTGGATTATATTTATGTCACTGAGCTCAGAACAATGATGTGGAGGGTAAATATATGAAATCGAATTATGTACCAGTTTTAATTGTTGGAGGGGGATTATCTGGGTTAGCGTCTGCGTTATTTCTTGCAAAACATAACATTGAGTACTTACTTATTGAAAGGCATCCGTCTACTGCCATTCATCCGAAAGCAGGCGGTCTTACTTTACGTACAATGGAGTTATTTCGAGAATTAGGCTTGGAACAAAGAATTAAATTGGCAGGTAAAGCATTAGAGAACTGCAGAGGAAGAATAGCGGTTCATACAATAGCTGAGGCGAATAAAGAAGAATTGGAACAAATGAGAGCGACGCAATACGGAAACGATGAAGAGTTACTTCAAAAAATAGAAAAGATTAGTCCATCAAAACAAACTGCGTGTTATCAAATTATTTTAGAAGAGATGATGTTACAAGAAGCGAAAACATTAGGCGAGCAACTATCTTTTTATCATGAATTAGTTTCATTTGAACAAAATGAAAACGGGGTAAAAGCAACGATTCGAAATCGTGAAACAGAAAAAGAAAGTGTCATACATTGTGACTATGTAATTGCAGCGGATGGAGCGAAAAGTAAAATACGTGAGCAGTTAGGGATTAAAACTGAGGGTCGTGGAACCATTGGTGGCTATTATATGAATATTTATTTTGAAGCTGATTTAAGTGAGTTTATACAAGGAGATGCATTCGGTTTTTCGATGGTACTTCATCCGGAGGTTCTTGGTGCACTTATCCCGGTTGATAACGTAAAAAAATGGATTTATCATGTAGCCTACGATCCATTAAAAGGAGAGGGGCTAGAGGACTTCACTATAGAACGTTGTAAACAAATTATTCAAATAGCAATTGGAAGTACAAATGTTGAATCAAAAATATTAAGTGTTTTACCGTGGGAAGCCGCTGAAAGTACAGCGGTGAAATTTCAAGGAAATCGAACCTTTTTAGTTGGCGATTCTGCACATATTATGCCGCCAACAGGAGGATTTGGTTCAAATACAGGAATACAAGATGCGCACAATCTAGCTTGGAAATTAGCGGCTGTTATAAAAGGGAAGGCAAAACCAAAATTGTTAGAAACATATCATGAGGAGAGACACTCTGTTGCAAAATTAACGACAGCTTATGCAAGTAGTTTACTGTTTCGTGCTGCGAATAGAGAGGAAGGCAGTTTGAATAATATGGATGGTTTAGCTGTTACAGTTGGATATCAGTATTGTTCAGAGGCGATTATAGATGATTCAGTCACTCCGCATAGAATGGATAGCATAGAGTTGAACGGAAGACCTGGAACGCGAGCGCCACATTTATGGGGAACGTATGAGGGGAAGAAAGTTTCTACATTAGACTTATTCGGTAACAGTTTTGTATTACTTACAGGAGTAGAAAATAGTTCTTGGGCTGAGGCAGCACATGCTGTTTCAGCTAAATTAGGAATACATCTAAAAGGGTATCGTGTTGGCTTAAGTGGAGACTTTATTGTTCCAGAAGATATTTTTAGCAAATTATATGGTATAGAGAATGGAGGTGCTGTATTAATTAGACCAGATGGCTTTATCGGATGGCGTTCGGAAAAAACGGTAGTAAATCCAGATATAGTATTGGAAGAGGTAATGAGAAATTTATTATGTGATTTTTAAGTAACTACAGAAATATTGTTTTATGTACTTCACTGTACTGAAAAAAATATTCACAAATTTCAATAGGTTTGATATGATTAAATTCGACAAGTTAATAGAGGCCGGAGATATTTGAGAAAAGCCATAAATTTATTTAGGGATACAGGAGTGTATTCTAAATAATTTATGGCTTTTTTTATTGAATGAACCGTACAAAATAGGGAGTTACATGTGAAAAGGAGGGCTATAGAAATTAAATAGGATAATACTAGTTTTCTATATTAATAATATAGAAAACATTTGTAAGATTGGAATTTTAATATAGGTTTATAAAAATAATGAAAGTGTGTCTTCTATTTCGTGTAAATCTCATTAGCTTGTTGAAATTTGCAACGTAGGAAGGGTTTGAAGGATGAGAAAGATTATTAGCGTTTTAGTTATTTTCTTTATGACAGGAAGCATCTTTGCTGGGGGAGCTGTTCATGCGAAAGCAGAAGGAAAGCATGAATGGAATACGAATAAGTTTTTAAATATTGCACATCGCGGAGCAAGTGGACATGCACCTGAGCATACTTTTGCTTCTTATGATCTAGTGAAAAAAATGAAAGCGGATTATTTAGAGTTAGATATTCAATTAACAAAGGATGGCCAATTAATTGCAATGCATGATACAGCAGTTGATCGCACTACAAATGGAACAGGCGAAGTACGAGATAAAACGTTAAGCGAAATAAAGAGTTTAGATGCTGGATCATGGTTTAATAAAGCGTATCCAGAAAAGGCTAAGCAAGAGTATGTTGGGCAAAAGGTTCCAACTCTTGAAGAAATCTTCCAAAAGTATGGAAGAAGTATGAAGTATTATATTGAAACAAAATCACCAGATGTGTATCCAGGAATGGAAGAGAAATTGTTGGCGTTGTTACAAAAATATAATTTAGTAGGCCAAAACATGTCTTCTAGCCGTGTTATGATTCAATCATTTAGTAAAGATAGTTTGAAAAAGATTCATAGTATGAATGAAAATATTCCGTTAGTTCAATTGCTTTGGTATTATCCAAATGAAAACAATGAAATTGTTGAATGGTCTGGTATTACACATGAACCGAAAAGTGTAACAAATGATGATTTTCAAGAAATTAAAAAGTATGCAGCTGGTATTGGACCAAACTTACGTAATGATAACGGAGAACTAATTATTGATGAGTCATATATGAAAATGGCTAGGAAAAATGGACTGTTAATTCACCCTTATACAATTAATGAGAAACCCGATATGAGACTGTTAATCAAATGGGGTGCTACAGGAATGTTTACAAATTATCCGGATCGATTACATAGTGTATTAAAGGAAAAATAAGTGGAAAAGGGTATACCAGTGTTTTAGGTATACCCTTTTTAATTTAACTCCCCGATAAACGTAATCTCTTTTTCATAGCATTCATCTGCATCATAAATAATTTCTTGAAAGTGAAGCGTTTTGAAGGAATGACAAACTGAAATTTCCCATGTCTCCCAAAAATCAATTTCATTTGAAAGAAGAATCCATTTTTGAAATTCACTATCTCTATTAAAGAAATTATGAAAGTAGTCCTCATTTTTAAATATAATGATTTGCGAATCCCATAAATTATTTATAGAAATCAAAACAACAACTCGATATGTATGTGTATCCCTAGGTTTTATATTTATTAAATGATTTGCTTGATTTAATAAGGTTTGAATACATAATCGTTTTACTTTTCTAGGCGTTTTACAAGAATCGATAAAAGCTTGAGAAACTGGTAAAGGCATATTCCAGTATTCATCGTTATAGAAAGTAGAAGGGAACATTTTTGTATGTTCCTCAATTCGCTTTATCATAGTGTTTGTTTTTCGTTTCATACCACGTATTTTCTTTTCACGCATTGTGAGTCATCTCCATAAATTTTTGTAATGCAGCAGAGTGATATATATCTTTTCTAGTAATAAAAGTAGTAGGAACTTTTTGGAAGCTATTTGGTAAAGGATTGAATGATATGTCATGTTTATGACCATTTAAAATAGACTTCATCATAATTGCTATGCCCATACCTGATTTTACACATGCGAGTATCGCTTCAATTGTTCCAAACTCAAATACTCGCTTAGGTGAAATTCCTTCTTCTTGAAGCCAATCTTCTAATAAATTTCTATAATAGCACCCGTGACTAAATGCAAGTAAATTCATGTCTCCTATGTCTTTAAAGGAAGATAAAGGCTTTTTGCTAATGAGAACTAATTCTTCTTCACGAAATATATTTGTATGAAGTTCGGCATGCTGAGTAGAGCCAGCTATAAACGCTCCGTCCAGTTTTCGTTCTAGTACAAGCCTAATTAATTGTTCCGTCGTATTTGATTCTAAAATTAATTCGACTTTTGGGTATTTCTCATAATAGGCCATTAATATAGATGGAAGTCTTACAGCGGTTGTAGATTCTGTACATCCAATTTTTAAAGTGCCTCTTGGTTCGATCCCATTACTTTGAACTGCTTTAACAGATTGATCCATTAAGTGGATAATTTGTTTGGCGTATGTTAATAAAATCTCACCGTTAGAAGTTAAAGTTACACCTTTTCCGTTTCGATAAAATAAAGGCACACCTAATTCGTTTTCTAGTTGTTTCATACGCATTGTTACGCCAGACTGTACATAGTTTAAATTTTTAGCTGCATGAGATATGTTTTTTTCTTTCGCAACTTCGTAAAATACAGTTAAATCTTTTATATCCAAGTATCATCCCTCCAGAAAAGGTATCATTTTTTTTGATGGATTACATGATAAATCTTTATTTTATATGATATCAGAACTTTCATACAATGGAAGGGGATGGAGGGATTATTGTGTTAATGGAAGAAAGGGTGAATAGTACTTATAAGTGGGTTATGTTAATTTTTGCGACGGTTGCTCAAACAACAGCGACACTTATAACGTATGGTGTTGGAGCGTTTGCTTTATTTTGGAAAGAAGAATATGCACTTACGAATACGGAGATTGGATTGTTAGTAAGTGTTGTAAATATAGGACCGCTATTTTGTATGCTTTTTGTCGGGCGGCTACTTGATCAATACAATGAAAAGTTGTTAATTTCGATAAGTTCATTTTTACTAGGAAGTTCGTTTTTACTGACTAATATGGTCAATGGATTTAATGGGTTACTCTTTGTACTTTTATTAGTAGGAACGTTTTATAGTGTTTCGCAGCCAGGAGGAAGTAAGGTGATAATGAAGTGGTTCTCAAAAGAAAATCGCGGGTTAGCGATGGGGATTAGACAAGCCGGTATACCGATTGGTGGTACATTAGCGGGAGTATTGATCCCGTTTCTTACAATAAAATATAATATGGCCTATGCGGTAAATAGCATTGCATGTATTTGTATAATTGGAGGGTTTTTATTTTTTATATTTTATAAGGAACCATATATTCAAGAGAAAGTTAAACAAGAGCGTAGTAAACTTTCTTTTTGGATGCAGTTAAAAGAAGTGATGTGTAAAAAAGAATTGTATGCAATTTATATAACTGGCATTTGTATGATTTCATTGCAAATGGTGTTAGTTGCACACTTTATAAAATTTTTAGTATTGGAACAATCAATCACGCCAATTTTAGCTGGAAAAGTATTTTCCGTTATGTTCTTTTCTGGAATGGTTGGTAGGGTTATATTAGCAGCTACTAGTGATTTGTTTTATAAGGGAAATCGGCGTACCCTCTTATTTATAACTGTTTGTATTTCTATTTTCTTCATTCTAATATTAGTAATGAGCATACATACAATAACGAATGTATTGTATGGTGTAAGTGCATTGTTAGGGTTCTTTTCAATTGGATGGTTTAGTCTTTTTATAACTGAAGTTGCGGAATCAGCAAGTGAAGAATCGGTAGGGATGACAGTGAGTTTTGCACTTACATTAAATCAAATTGCTATTATTGCTGCGCCTGCTTTATTTGGTTATATTGTAGATAAGAAGGGATATACGTATGCGTGGTTATGCATAGTTGTATTACTAACTATTTCAGCGGTTAGCTTATATAGGAAGTATAGAAAATGAAGGAATGTTAGCAATGTAAATTTTTTATGAAGAAAGTCTAAAGAAATGTTGAATGAGCGACATTTCTTTTTTTATTTGTTGTATAATCAAAATGTAAATGAGATTCGTTTTCACTTTCGTTCATTACCTCTTTTGAAATTACCTGTAATTTTAGCCATAATTAGCTGTTTTTCTTTATTGTTATTTGCATGATTTATTTTATTTAAAAATTTTTCAGCATCATTTCCTTTTAATGCCATAATCTGTTTTCCGTAATATTCAATTAATAACATGTTATTAATTGTTATCCGATAATGAAACATCTTATCATCTAAACGATTGCGTTTATCGGTGTTTTTCATATTACATCTCCATTCTTTTTAGTATGTAACAAATGTTACAAAAGAATTTGAAATTATATTGTAATGCATCCGATTGTATGTTGGAAATTTTGCAAGAAAGAAATACAATAGAGAGTAGTCAAAATTGAAAGTGAGAAAAAGGAATCTAGTTTTAACAGAGTGAATATTAAATAATATTATAATATACTTGATAATTAAAAGATATAAAATAGAATGGATGTACGTTAAGTGAAACTAGATAAAAGAGGGCTCCTAGTATGTTAAAGAAATGGTTAATCATTTTCTTTATTTTTGCTGTTTTTTGTGGAAGTGTTGTTACACTAATACATGCAAATAAAGGAAAAAAATATGATGCAAAGGCATTTTCTAATGTAAATAGTAAGCAAAAAGATGTTAAGCAGGAAATTGATGCGAATGAGAAAAAGCGTTATGAAATTGCAGCTGGAAAACTAGATCAGTACTTAAAAGATAAAGGATTTAATGGGAGTGTTCTTGTAGCAAGTAAAGGTCATGTCATTTTACGAAAAGGCTACGGTTATGCGAATGTGAAAGATCAAGTACTAACAACGCCAAGAACGAAATATCGCATTGGCTCTATTACGAAAACAGTTGTTGCAATATCTATTATGCAACTAAAAGAAAAAGGGAAGTTGAACATTGAAGACAATGTAAATAAATATATCCCATCGTTTCCAGCAGATAAAAACATTACGTTACGAAACTTGTTAACACATACGTCTGGATTACCAGAACAGGGACAAGGTAGTGTTGACGCAGCATCACGGTTAAAATTAGTAACGTGGATTGGGGCACAAACGTTACAATTTCCAGCAGGGACAGGATGGAAATATACAGATTATAATTATATGGTGCTTGCATATATTGTAGAAAAAATATCAAATAAACCACTTGCTGAATATGTGAAAGAAAATATTTTGAATCCTGTTGAAATGCATGAATCTGGAATGGGCGCAACACTCCCAGAAGATATTTTCTTAGCAGAAGGGTATACGAAAAAAGATAATAAGTTAATAGCCACACCTCGCTTAAAAATGAACTGGCTGTATGGTTGTGGTGAAATGTATACGACTGTTGAAGATATGAAAAAGTTAGATGAAGCTATTATGGATGGTAAACTACTTTCTAAACAAAGTGTATCAGATATGTTTTCTGCATCACCTGCAAGAAAATATGGATTTAGTTTCTATATTTACCCAGATTATTATCATAACCACGGTGTATTAGCTGGCTGGAACACTTTTAATAATTTTAACTGGGATAAACGAACGTTTGTCATATTATTTTCTAACGTCCAAAATGGTATGAATGATGCATTTAATCAAGAATTTAGGAAAATGGCGAATGATTTAATAGAAGGAAAGGGAATATAAAAAAGAGCCTCTAGCGAGAGGCTCTTTTTTATAGAGCTGAAAACTCCTCAACAAGTTGAGTGAATTGTTTCAATGCACTTTCAATCGGTTCTGGCGTTGTTAAATCGACGCCAGCTTTTTTCAATAAGTTTAATGGGTAGTCTGAACTTCCGCCTTTAAGGAATTCAATATAATTTTTCTGAGCATTCGGCTCACCGCTTAATAGTTTATCAGCGATTTGAATGGCAGATGCGAATCCAGTTGCATATTTGTATACGTAAAACGGGCGATAGAAATGAGGGATTCTAGCCCATCCGTATTTTACTTCTTCATCAAATACAAGTGAATCACCGTTATATTCTTTAAATAGCTTTTCATAAATTTCACTGAAGACTTGTGCATGTAATGGTTTACCTTGTTCAGCCATTTCATGTGTGATTTTTTCAAATTCTGCAAACATAATTTGTGTAAAGAAAGTACCTTTAAATTTCTCAATAAAATGGTTAACTAAATGGTTACGCACGTTCGTATCTTTTGCTTCTTTTAATAAATAGTGAATTAATAACACTTCATTTACTGTAGAAGCGACTTCTGCGACAAAGATAGAATAATGTGCAGAAATTCTTGGTTGGTATCCATGTGAATAGTGCGTATGCATACCGTGACCGCATTCATGAGTAAGAGTGAACAGGCTGTTTAAATCATCGTGATGATTTAAAAGAATGAAAGGATGAACGCCGTATACACCAAAGTTATAAGCACCAGAACGTTTCCCTGGTGTTTCTCTTACGTCTATATATCTTTTATCTTTAAAACTTTTTAATGTCTCAATATATTCTTCTCCTAAAGGAGCTAGTGATGCAATCATAATGTCAAATGCTTCACTATATGGGATGTCTTGTTTTGCACCTTCTACTAAATCGACGCCTAAGTCGTATTGTCTTAGTTCATCTACGTTTAATTTTTCTTTTCGAATTTCATTGTATGTATGTAATGTTTGAATGTTTTTTTTCGTTGTATCAATTAGGTTTTCATATACTTCTTTCGGAACCATATCGCCAAATAATGATTTCTCTAGCGCTGATGGATAGTTTCTTAATTTCGAAACAGTAACATTATTTTTAATAGCAGCGGATAAAGTAGATGCGATGGAATTCTTTAACTGAACATATGGTTTGTAATATGCTTTATAAGCTTCTTTACGCTTTTCACGATTCGTATCTTCTATTAACTTTGCATACATTCTGCGTGTTAAGTTCACTTTCTCTCCATCGTCAGTCGTCACTTCACCAAATAATATATCTGCATTATTTAACATACCAAATGTGTGCTGTGGAGAAGAAAGAGCTTCACCCATTTGTGATAAAATTTCTTCTTGGTCCTTATTTAATACGTGTTTTTTATAACGGTATAATTCAAATAAGTCTTCTTTATAATATTGTAAGCCTTCTGTTTCTTCTATGTAAGAATGTAATGTGTTTTCGTCTATGCTAAGTAAGAAGGGGGAAAAGAAAGATTTCGCTGCACTTACTTTCACGTGTAATTGTGATACTTTATCGACAAGAGATTGCGCGTCAGTATCGCGTGTATCAAGGTCAGATTGTAATCGTGCATAAGCGAACATTAAAGATATTATGCTAGAAACTTCTTCACTCTTCGTTAAATAAGCTAATAAACTATTGCCATCGTGAATATTTCCATTAAACTCGTGTAATTCCTTCGTTAATACTTCAATTTTATGAAAATCACTTTCCCAATCTTCAATTGTATGGTAAATGTCTGTTAAATCCCATTTTTCTATATCAGCTACTTGTAATCGATCTTTAAGTTCTGTCATAATCATTTCCTTTCTAAACATGTAGTTATATTTCTATATAACTATGAAATACAACAAATTGCAAAAAATCCCTGCTGAAAATTGAAAAGCCCTGCTAAAATAACAAGGCTTACTTACTTATAGTGTAATTCCGAATTTTGAATGTAAAAGGTTTGTATATTGCATGTCTGTAACGGTTTCTTTCGTTTTTTTACCATTTTTTGCCACTGTAAGGCTATCTTTCGTTAAAGAGGCATGCCCATCTTCAGTTAGTTTTACAATAAGAGGTACTTTATTAAAGGGTGATCCTTCATGTTCAACGATAATTTTTTGTGCTGTATTTGCTTTTTCTTCATCCACTTCTTCTATATAAAATGCATAGCCTAACGTCCAATCATCAGCAGAAGATTGATCCAAGAACTCATTGTTTTTCCGCATCTCTAAAATGTAGTTTCCCTTTTCGGTCATTTCTTTACGAATACGATAATCTCCTGTAATAGAGTGAATGACTTCACCTGAGAAAGGGACAGGGGCAAGAGGTAAGTATGATCCGAATCCTACTTCAATTAAATAAAGTTCATTATGATGTGTTAAAACGGTTGCGATATGGCCAGAATCAACAGCCCATATGGAGTTTGCAGCGTTATAAACTGTTCCTGAAACGAGATGAACATCGAATCCAGAATCTTTCAGGAAGTAATACATAGTAGGGTTGAGTTCATAACAAAGACCGCCACGGTTATTTACTAAAATTTTCTCTTTCAAATTTTCTTTTGATATTTCTTTAAAATTCTTTTCGAGAATATTTAAGTTTTCAAAAGGAACAGTTTGTGCCATTGCGTACATAATGTTAGATAAATCTTCAAATGAAACTGTGTCTTTTTCTTCTATATGTAATCGTGCGAAAAATTGTTTTTGAAAGTCTGTCATCGAAATCCCTCCGTTATGCTTTTATAGGTAAATTGTAAACAATCTTGAATAGGATGTGAAATTAAAACTACGTTGAATATTTGAAATTAGATTAAAAATAATATGAGAGAGTGAGAGATTGCTACTTTACTAACGGTGGGACGAATATTATAATAATTCTGATAAACTATGCAAACGCTTTCTTGGAAGGGGATGGTGTACAGATGTTTAAAAGAATAACAATAGTCGGATTGTCAGTTGTTATGTTTTTACCTAGTATATATGAGGGGAGTAAAGCATATGCAGATACAGTTAACAATGGAACGTTAATGCAGTATTTTGAGTGGTATGCTCCGAATGATGGAGATCATTGGAATCGTTTGCGTACTGATGCTGAAAATTTAGCGCAAAAAGGAATTACATCTGTTTGGATACCACCTGCATATAAAGGAACTACGCAAAATGACGTAGGATATGGAGCATATGATTTATATGATTTGGGGGAATTCAATCAAAAGGGAACAGTGCGGACGAAATATGGGACGAAAGCACAATTGAAGTCTGCAATTGACGCTTTACATAAGAAAAACATCAATGTATACGGTGATGTAGTTATGAATCATAAAGGTGGGGCTGATTATACAGAAACTGTCACAGCAGTTGAGGTAGACCCGAGCAATCGGAATATTGAAGTATCAGGTGATTATGAAATTAGTGCGTGGACGGGATTTAACTTTCCAGGGCGTGGAGATTCTTATTCTAATTTCAAATGGAAATGGTATCATTTTGATGGAACGGATTGGGATGAAGGAAGGAAATTAAACCGAATTTATAAATTTAGGGGCATAGGTAAAGCATGGGACTGGGAAGTGTCTAGCGAGAATGGGAATTATGATTATTTGATGTATGCGGATCTTGATTTTGATCATCCAGATGTTGCGAATGAAATGAAAAAATGGGGAACGTGGTATGCGAATGAATTAAATTTAGATGGTTTTCGTTTAGATGCTGTTAAACATATTGATCATGAATACTTGCGCGATTGGGTAAATCACGTTAGACAGCAAACAGGGAAAGAAATGTTTACAGTAGCTGAATATTGGCAAAATGATATCCAGACTTTAAATAATTATTTAGCGAAGGTTAATTATAATCAATCTGTGTTCGATGCACCACTTCATTATAATTTTCATTATGCTTCAACAGGAAATGGAAATTATGATATGAGAAACATTTTAAAAGGAACGGTAGTTGCGAATCATCCTACACTTGCGGTTACTCTAGTTGAAAATCATGATTCACAGCCTGGTCAGTCATTGGAATCTGTAGTGAGCCCTTGGTTCAAGCCGCTGGCATATGCATTTATTTTAACGCGTGCAGAGGGGTATCCTTCTGTTTTCTATGGTGATTACTATGGTACAAAAGGAAATAGTAACTATGAAATTCCAGCGTTAAAGGATAAAATTGATCCGATTTTGACGGCACGAAAAAACTTTGCATATGGTACGCAGCGTGATTATTTTGATCATCCAGATGTGATTGGCTGGACAAGAGAAGGTGATAGTGTACATGCTAATTCTGGTTTAGCAACATTAATCTCTGATGGACCAGGAGGGTCAAAGTGGATGGATGTTGGGAAGAATAACGCAGGTGAAGTATGGTACGATATTACGGGTAATCAAACAAATACTGTAACAATTAATAAGGATGGTTGGGGACAATTCCAAGTAAGTGGAGGATCAGTTTCCATATATGTTCAGCAGTAATTTGGTGATGAAAAAGAAGAGGTAGACTGAAATATAAGTTTTCCTCTTCCTTTTTACATTCTGTATAGTTATAAAAGTATGACACCTTTACTTCTCACGTAACATATAGTATGATGATTTCAATAAATTAGATTTCAATGACTATAATATAAATTAATGAGAGGTGCTTTTTGTGAGTGCGGTAGGTATTAAATAGGAAAAATTTAATGAAATAAATCGGATAAGACCAGGGGATTTTTATGTACATCATACCCCTAATTTTGTCATGCATTTATTTCAAAACCTATGAAGATACCTACAATACTTTATAAAGCGTGTAATAAGGGACTGCCATCTATTTTTTATGGCTTATTTCCTCATATGTTATTACAAATGCCTTGTAAATGTAAAAGCTGCGGTATCCCCGCAGCTTTTTTGTATATATTTTTATTGTATAATTATGGAATTTTATATATGACTCATTGGAATCTAATGAGTAGGTATCTTCATTTATGATAAAAATCAATCATAGTGAGGAGAAACAAAATGAATACGATGACTTTTGAAAAGCTACAATATAACGAATTAAAGGATATAGTGAAATCTTATTGTGTAAGTGGATTAGGTAAGGAATTATTAAACAAATTAGAGCCGAGTACGAGTATAAAAGTAGTGAGAAATCGGTTGAATGAAACGACAGAAGCACGAGCTATATTAGATGCAGAAGGGCATGTTCCTTTCTTCGGCATTTCTAATATTGCTAGTACAATTCAAAAATTAGAAAAAGGGATGATTTTAGATCCAGAAGAATTAGTCAGTGTTTCAGACTTTTTACGCGGATGTAGAAAGATTAAAAAGTTTATGTTAGATAAAGAATTTTTTGCACCAGTATTAGCTTCTTATGCAAATTCAATGACTGAATATAAAAGTATTGAAGAGGAAATTAACTTTTCAATTAAAGGAAATAGTATTGATGCAGCTGCAAGTAAAGAGTTAAAACGAATTCGAAATAATATCGATTCTGTAGATGGGAAAATAAAAGAACGTTTAACGAAGTTTTTAAATAGTAGTGCAAATAAGAAATTCATTCAGGAATTCTTTATTAGTAAAAAGGATGACCGTTATACGATTCCAATTAAATCTTCCTATAAAAACCAAGTTGCTGGAAGTATTATTGAAGCCTCGGCAAAAGGTTCTACTGTATTTATAGAACCGCATACGGTTACGAAATTGAATGCGGAACTAGCGGGTTTGAAAGCAGAAGAAGCGGTTGAAGAATATCAAATTTTAGCGACTTTATCAGGAATGGTGTTAGAAAACATTTATAGTATAAAGATTAATATGGAGCTAATTAGTCAGTATGATATGGTATTTGCAAAAGCGAAGTTTAGTAAATCGATTGATGGAATAGAACCGAAGTTAAATGATCATGGCTACATTCATTTAGTGAATTGTAAGCATCCGCTTTTAACAGGGCAAGTTGTACCCTTAAATTTTAAAATTGGTCAAGAGTATCGTAGTTTAATTATTACAGGGCCGAATGCGGGCGGAAAGACAATTGTGTTAAAAACGATTGGATTGTTAACATTAGCTACAATGTCAGGTCTTCATATTGCAGGAGATAAAGGTACAGAAATCGCTATTTTTGAAAAGGTATTTGTAGATATTGGTGATAATCAAAGTATCGAAAACGCATTAAGTACATTTTCATCTCATATGAAAAATCTTTCTGAGATTATGAGGATGTCAAATAATAATACGTTACTTTTATTTGATGAAATAGGAAGCGGTACAGAACCGAATGAAGGTGCAGCACTTGCAATATCTATTTTAGAAGAGTTGTACCTTACGGGATGTATTACCGTTGCGAGTACGCATTACGGAGAAATTAAACGATTCTCAGAAATGCACGATGACTTTATGAATGCAGCGATGCAGTTTAATAGTGAAACGCTAGAGCCGCTTTATAAATTAGTTATCGGAAAATCAGGAGAAAGTAATGCACTTTGGATTGCGAATAAAATGAGCGTAAAAGAACATGTGCTGAAAAGAGCGAAAGAGTACATGGGAAATAAAGAGTACGCTTTAGAAAAAGTGAATGAAAGTAAAATTAGAAAACCGAAATTTGTACAAGAAAAAAGAGAATTTCATTATGAGTACAAAATCGGCGATCGTGTGAATTTATTAGATTATGATGATTTTGGTATCATCTATAAGGAAAAAGATAATTTTTATAACGTCGTTGTATATTATAACGGTGAATTCGTTGAAGTAAATGTAAAACGTATTACTTTAGAGGTAGCAGCGAAGGAGTTATATCCAGAGGGATACGATTTAAATACACTATTTGTCGATTATAAAGAGAGGAAAATGCAACACGATATTGAGCGCGGATCGAAAAAAGCACTTCGTAAAATTCAAAAAGAAATAAGAAAGAATAGAGGATAAGTTAAAATGGTAACGATTAGACAAGAACAAAAAAATGATTATAGAAAAACAGAAGAAGTTGTAAAAGAAGCATTTTTACATGAAGAGTTTAGTGATAAAAAGGAACATGAACTTGTAAAACGTATTAGAGAGTGTGACGCATTTATTCCAGAGTTATCAATCGTTGCAGTAGATGAGGAAATAGTCGGTCACATTATGTTATCTAAAATTGCGATAGAACAAGATGGAACTTCTGTAGAATCGTTAGCACTTGCACCAGTTTCAGTTGCTAGGGGCCATCAGAAGAAAGGAATTGGTGGAAAACTGATTACGGCTGCTTTAGAAAAAGCGAAACAACTTGGATACGGATCAGTTGTAGTATTAGGACATCCAGAGTACTACCCGAAATTTGGTTTTAAGAAAGCAAGTGAGTGGAATGTAAAAGCACCGTTTGAAGTGCCTGAAGAGGTATTTATGATAATGGAATTAACAGAAAATTCTCTTCGAGGTGTAGAAGGAATTGTACAATATTCGAGTGCTTTTGCTGAATAGGAGTACCGGTTAAGAAATGTAATCATAAAAGATGCTATCTTTTTGTATGGATATACAGAAAGATAGCTTTTTTTATTAAGCGGATCTACTGACGTATATTTTGCTCAATGAATAATTGAGGTGGTAAAATTGATATAGAAACGTAAAGGGAGAGAATGAAATGAATAAGCGAGAAACACATAGCAATGAGAATGTAGTGACGTTATATGTTACAAGACACGGTAAAACAATATTAAATACGAATCATCGCGCGCAAGGTTGGGCAGATTCTCCTTTAGTAGAAAGAGGTGTTGAAGTTGCCACAAATTTAGGAACAGGATTAAAAGATATTCATTTTATGAATGCGTATAGTAGTGATAGCGGCCGCGCAATTGAAACTGCTAATTTAGTATTAAAATATAGTGAGCAATCAAAATTAAAACTTGAGCAAAGAAAAGATTTGCGAGAATTAAATTTCGGTATTTTTGAAGGTGAAAAACTTGAGAATATGTGGGATGTGGTTGGAAAAGCTGCAGGCGTTGCATCACCAGAAGAACTCTTGAAGCTTTCTATTCAAGAAGTGATTAATCTTATTAGAGTAGCAGATCCGACAAAACAGGCGGAAGATTGGGAATTGTTTTCTACTCGTATAAAAACAGAGATAGATAAAATTAGTGAAGAAGCTGCTGGAAATGGTGGCGGTAACGTCTTAGTTGTCGTTCATGGGCTTTTGATTACTACCTTAATAGAAATGTTAGACAGTAGCAAAACAAAACTTGGAGTGGAAAATGCTAGCGTGACGAAGATTGTATATCAAGATGGAACATACACAGTGGAGTCGGTTGGAGATATGAGTTATGTTGCAAAAGGGAAAGAAAGTGTGGAAATATAATACTATCTTAAATAGATATAAGAAAAGGAAGTTAGTAAAATCTAGCTTCCTTTTTATTTTTTAGTGCATCATTTATAAGGTTATATTGGGATATTATAATGAAACTTTCTATTGTGTAGAACGTTTCTTTGTTCAACAATCGGGTCATTTAATTGAATAAGGGCGTATTTTTTTGAATAGGACCACTTTGTTAAAAAGGATACATCCAATTTTTAGCGAATACAGGGTTATAAATAAGAAAAAGTGGTGAGATAAATAGGAAAAGAATGTAATTCCTTCTTGGACAATAAAACGGAAAAATGTATAATTAACAGACTTCAGAGCGCGGGTTGTGTTTTCGCAGAAGAAGAGACCCGGTTACTTATTTCAGCAGCCCGAACTCCAGAGGAGCTCAAGAGAATGGTGGAAATGCGAGCCAATGGTTTGCCACTTGAATATGTTGTTGGATACGCAGAATTTTGTGGGTTGCGGATAGAAGTGGACCGAGGTGTTTTCGTACCTCGTCAACGTACCGAGTTTCTTGTTCGCCAAGCAGAAGCTCTGTTATGCTTTGGTGATATCGTCGTTGATCTATGTTGCGGTTCAGGTGCTGTGGGTGTAGCTCTGGCGGCAGCTTTAGGACGAATTGAATTGTATTCTGTTGACATTGATCCTGTCGCAGTACGATGTGCTAGCCGCAACGTAACAAATTTCGGTGGCCATGTTTTTGAAGGTGACTTGTATAAAGCTTTGCCTCACGCACTTAAAGGCCATGTGAATACCCTAGTTGCAAACGTACCTTATGTTCCTACCGAGACAATAAAGCTGCTTCCACAGGAGGCCCGTCTACATGAACCGAAAATGGCGCTAGACGGAGGAGAGGATGGACTCGACATTCAGCGAAGAGTAGCAAAAGAAGCATTTCTCTGGCTCGCATCGGGAGGGCATCTTTTAATAGAGACGAGTGAAATGCAGGCAACTCAGACTTTTGAAATCTTTGCTGGTGCTGGGCTTACCACGAAAGTGACTAGAGATGAGGAATTAGATGCCACTGTTGTTATAGGATCAAAATCTAGTTTTTAGCTTAAATCGGTACGTAGCCTTATTCATAAATAAAAATGATAATTTTCTAGCAATATACAAATAAAAGAACATATGCAATTAAAGGGAGTTTTAATTGAGAAAAGAGCTCAAAAATTATTCGAGTGATACATGGGATCGTTATTTGAAGAAGTAAGGACATAACATATTAGTTATATAAAATATGTTATGTCCTTTCATTTATCAATTTTTTTCACTATAGGTCTTCACAAAATTTTAATCTAGCTTTCTTTTCATTTTATGAATTATGGGATCAATAAAATCTTCCCAGTACTTTTTCTGCTCTCTAATAATTCATGTGCACGGGCACCGTCTTGTAAAGAGAATGTAGTAGGACTTGCAATGTTCAATTTTCCAGTAGCGATCCAATCAAATAATTGAGTAGAGCGCTGCTTACGTTCTTCAAAAGTAGTAAGTACGTTCCAAAGGTCTCCGCCAGTTAAAGTTTTCGAAGTATCCATAAGCATACGTGGATCAATGGGCGCAGGATTACCACCGGCCATTCCGTAAAATACGACAGTACCACCGATTTTAGTAGCGTTAAAACTTTTCTCTAGTGTAGAGCCTACTGATTCATATACAACATTTACTCCAGTACCATTTGTTATTTCAAGTACTTTTGAATGCCATTTTTCAGTATATAAAAATACGTGATCAGCCCCAACTAACGTGGCTACTTTGGTTTTTTCGGTTGATGACGTAAGACCGATTACTGTTCCACCCTGTAGTTTAATCATTTGAATAAGAAGTTGACCAACGCCACCAGCCGCAGCATGGACTAAAGCTGTATCACCTTGTTTTATTTGATAGCTATCTTTCGTTAAATAATGTGCCGTTAGACCTTGCAATAAGATAGAAGCGGCTGTTTCAAAAGAAATTGAATCTGGAAGCGGGATTGCTTTTTCTGCTGGAACGGCAACTAATTCTGCATTTGCGAATGGAACGTCAGCAAATGCAATACGGTCTCCAGGATTGATAGTAGTAACGTTAGCACCTACTTCTTCAACGATACCAGCGCCTTCATAACCTAATATATAAGGAGGGTTACCAGCGAGGTGATAATCACCACGGCGTCTATAAATATCTGCGAAATTTAGACCGATTGCTTTCGTGCGGATAAGAATTTCATTTGGATTAATGATTGGATCAGGGATTTCTTTATATTGAAGTACATCAGCATCTCCGAATGTTTCGAAACAAAGTGCTTTCATATGGAATACCTCCATTTTATTGTTTGTCGATGCTCTTTATCATACAATATAAATATCAATAGACAAAGAGGATTATTTCGATGAAATCAATCGGAAATATCGATTGAAAAAGAGGGATGATAAATGGAGATAAAACAATTAATTACATTTAAAGTAGCAGCAGATACTTTGAACTTTACACAAACTGCGAAGAAATTAAACTTTGCTCAATCGAGCGTTACAGCACAAATTAAAACGTTAGAGGCTGAGCTCGATACACCACTATTTGAGAGATTAGGGAAACGTCTTTTCTTAACTGAAGCAGGAAGAAAGTTTCAACTATATGCAGACAAGATAATCGCACTTAGTAACGAAGCAAAGACGGCCGTGAAAGATGATGAGGAAATAGCAGGTACGTTAATAATTGGTGCACAAGAAAGTCAATGTACATACAGACTGCCTTCTATATTAAAGAGGTTTAAAATACAATTCCCCAAAATAAAGCTTATATTTAAACCAGCACATTCCAATAAAGATGCGAAGGAACAATTGATGGAGGGAAAAGTAGATCTTGCATTTATTTTGGACGAATGTAAAACAGAAGATGTTTTACATGTGGAACCACTTATGAAAGAAGAATTAAAAGTAGTAGCTGCTCCAGGGCATATTTTACTTGAACAGACTACTGTTTCTATAAAAGATTTAGAGAGTGAAACACTTTTATTAACAGAATTAGGCTGCTCATATAGAACTTTATTTGAAGAGCTATTTCGCGGGGAAGATCTATATCCAGCAAATAAAATTGAGTTTGTTAGTGTGGAAGCAATTAAACAATGTGTTATTGCAGATTTAGGTATAGCCGTTTTACCAGCGATAGTAGTAGAAAAAGATATACGGGAAGGGACGTTAAAGGAGTTAATGTTAAACGAAACAATACCTCCAATTTATACACAAATTGCTTGGCATAAAGATAAATGGATGACAGCACCACTGCAGCAATTTATTGATGTAACGAGGGAGTTTTTTACAACAAATTAAGTGGAGAAATATTTATTTTATATAAAAGAAAAAATGGCAATTTTGTATAAAGAACCGATGCTTGAATATAACAAGTATCGGTTCTTTTATGTTTTAAATAAAGGATGCTATAAAATGTGTATTTCTCAACTTTTTTTCTTACAAGGATAAGTAAAGTTCTTCGTATATTCCAATAATCATAAGGGAATTTACAACGTTAATTCGTTTTTGTAAGATGCCTCTAGGAAGCATGGAAGGAGGGCTGACACAGCAGTATAGGTTGTGTTTAGTATACATAATCATTTTGAGGGGGAATTAAAAATGTTTAAAAAGTTAATGAAAGTATGTGTGTTAAGTGTAGCGAGTGTAGGGGTATTATTTAGTTTTCAAGAAAGTACATTTGCAGCTACTGATCTGAGTAGCTATTATGACGGAAAAAATCCAGCAACAACGAAAGTATATGGGGGAAGTACAACATGTGATGCAGATGGATTTAATGCAAAGTCTACAGCAGTTTATGAAGGTAGTAAAAAAGTAGGAACAGTGTATTTACGTTACAGTAATACATGTCATGCGGCATGGTCTAAGCTTGTTTTAGATCAACCAGCACCTTCTGTTTCTGGAGGAGTATATGCTTACGCTGTTATTAATAAATATAAAAATGGTGTATTCCAAAAATCAGTAGATTCTAATAGTGGTAATGGAGCAATTAAAACGGGGCAAACGAGCACTTATACAGGAATGGTGTTTGATTTAACTGCTGATTTTGGTTATACAGCTGATGCCGAAGCAGTGACGATTAATAATGGTTACGGGAAAACTGGACGTTATTAATAAAGGAGTGGAATCCTGTGAAACTTATTAAAAAGGTAAGCGCATGTCTTTGTCTGGCATTGCTCGTCGTAACTAGTGTGTTTAGTACGACCAATAATGATAAAGCATTTGCAGAAGACCATTCGTATGATGGGAAAAGTCCGTATTACAATAGTTGTGATCAATCAGCAGTAACGAAAGAAAAGAAGTGGATTGATTCAAATTCTTATGTGGAATTAAAATTTAGCACGACGTGTAAAACAGCGTGGGCAAAAGTTACTGTAACTCGCCTGGCAGTTTATAATAATGAAGCTGATGCAAGGATTGTTAGAAAAACAGATGGAAAGGCATACACTTGCGGAAGTGCTGGAGGAAATGGTGTTGTAAATAAAGGGCAAACATCATGCTATACGCCAATGGTATATGATTTAGATCCAAGAAAAGCACAAGCGCAGGGGAAACATGCAATTCCGAATAGTGATGCATATAATTATGCGGAGACTATTTGGTATTGATACGATTATACATGTTTTAAGAGCTGTTATTTGATATAAAAATGAAAGAGCCTTACTGCATTTTATTGTGGTAAGGTTCTTTAAAATTGTTTAATAGATTAAGTACATTCATTTACAAAGGTCTCTCTATATAATCGCTTTTAAGTATGGCCATAATAATTTCATCTGAGTATGTATCGTTATAAAATAAAGATTGACGTAAGGTTCCTTCTTTTGCAAAACCAACTTTTTCATAAGCTTTAATTCCGCGTAAATTATGGCTAAATACTTCTAACTGTAAACGATTTAATGATAGTTGTTCAAAAACAAATCTTAAAACTATTTTAATAGCTTCAGTTCCATAACCTTGTCCTGTTAATGCTATTGAAAGCATTGATATTCTGAATCCTGCTCTTTTGTTCTCCTCATCGATATCTAAAATCGACAACTCTCCAATCATCTCTTCAGTACTTTGTAAACAAATAGCGAAATCATAGCGACTTGAATCATTATTTATATGATCTATATGTTTCGTAATTTGCTCCAATGAAAAAGTGGACTTAGTTCCAGTCATATATCTTATTTCATCATCCATTGTACTTTCTAATATAATAGGAGCATCTAGCTGGCAAAGAGGCCTTAAATAAATTCTTTCGCTCTCTAATCTCATTATAATTTTCTCCTTTAGTTAGTAATTGAATGTATAAATACTTAAACTTTCTTCAATGAGTTACATAAAAAATATGAACCTTAATTCGATGTTACATGAATTTTATAATGGTATGGTATACCTAAAACAAATAATAAAAGTTTTATACACAACAAAATGTATCAACGAGTTTTTTGATCATACTATTATTCTTGCTGCTCATTCCGCTTTGAAATGAACATGAATGTATTAACTAAGGTCTGTATCAGGAGGAGTATATCCAAGGTGCCTAGCCATTGATACAATTTGTCCTTTATGATGAAACTCATGCGTTTCCGTATGAGTTAAAAGCCATAGCGGAGTTGTACTCCAAGGCTCTTTTTGCCACTTTACTTCATTTGCAATATTTTCGAGCCAACGGTCATTGTATTCATCTAAAAACCGTTGTACAGTCTCGTCTACTAACTTAAATCTAGCGCGAACTTTTTTCACATCTGCATGCTCAATTTCGTAATCGCTAGCAAATGAAAAGTCTACTCGCTTTTGTTTAAATGCGAATGATCCAAGCCAGTATCGGTAGCAATCGGCTACATGAATATGAGTCTTTATAATGCTACCGCTCCCGAAATTAGGAACTGTGCTATGTAATTTTTCTACTGGGATTTCTTCCAAAAACGAAAATAGAGTTTCTCTTGTAGAGCTAATAAGATTATATTGCTGTTTTAAAACATGTAACATGAAATTAACACTCCTCTTTTATTTACTAAACTATTTGTGTAATAAGTAATTCTATATGTACGAGAGGTGAACCTTTTTATTATTTTTACTAAGCATATTAGATGTATTTCTTCATTGTTTCTGATAGATTAAACAAAGTGAAACTTTAATGAATTGAACATTCTTAGTTCATAATAAAATGTACATGAAGAAGGAGAACGATAAAATGAATAGAATAATTGGTCTAAAACAATTTGAAATAACGCGCGGGGCATTACTTAAATTTATGGAGACGCTAGATGATAAAACTGTGGATACGCAGCCAGAGGGTTTTAACAATACAATTCGTTGGCATATCGGTCATGTATTAACGGCAGCAGAAGTTTTCATGTTTGGAAAAGAATTCAAACAATTACCAACTGAATATCCAGGTATGTTTGGATATGGATCAAGACCATCTAAATGGACAACAGAAGGACCATCATTAGAAGTGTTAACGGTCCAATTAAAAGAACAAGCAAAACGTATTAAAGAAATTCCAGCAGAAGCATTTGAAAATAAACTGCCAGAGCCGTTCCTAGGACTAGAAACAGTTGGTGAGCTTTACGGTATGATGCTTTATCATGAAGCTGATCATATTGGACAAATGAAGGCGATGGAACGTATTATTAAAGCTCTTTAGTCTTAATTGCATATAACAAGCAATACAGGTGTAATGTTAAATGATATAAACAAAAAAGGTAGATAAATTATTATCTACCTTTTTTGTTTAACTTCTTGAAGGATTAGGGATTATCATCGTGATGCTGATGAAGAAGGATAAGAGGATTTTATAATTTTTATGGTGTGATTATTAATTGTAGTATTCCTAAATATGGAATATAAGTATAATGATAGAGAAGAACTAGAAATAGGGGTGAATACTATGATTACATTAGAGCAAAAGTTGGAGCAATATAAACATACATATGTACAGTTAAAGGGAGAACTAAAATGGAAAACGAGCGATTCTCGAACAGGAATGATGATTGCTGCTATGTATGCAGGTAGTGATAAACTGTTTGATCTCGGACGTTTTTTAGAAATTAGTAGTTATATTAAGAATCAGGTAGGGATGTTTTCATACTTAAAGTCTTATCATCGTTTTGTAGTGGCCGCAACATTAGATATTCACTTTACAGATTACCAGAAAGCTTTTCGGGAGTTTTTATATTTATATGAACAATTGGTCGCTGGTGGCTTTAGCCGCAGTATATTTACTTATCTTGCAGCAGCTGTGCTTTTAACAGAAGATAATGAACAACATGGCACGCACATTCAGCGTTCGATGCAAGTATATAAACGTATGAAAGAGGATCATCTTTTTCTTACAGGTACAAATGATTATCCGCTCGCGGTTTTATTAGCAGGACAATCAGAGAATGTAGAAACGCTTATGGACCGAGTGGAACGTCTTTATGAGAAACTAGCGAAAGCTGGTTTTCGTAAAGGGAATGATCTTCAATTCCTAAGTCATATTCTTTCACTAAAGAAGGATGTCCATGAAGAAATGTTAGTTGCAACATGCACAAACATATGGAATTTGTTAAAGCAAGAAAAGGTAAAAGCGAAACAGATGCATTACCCAGCTATCGGACTATTAGCGTTACTTGAGGATGGTGAAAAAGAGATTCATTCTATTAAAGCGTTGATTGAAAAATTGCAAGGGGAGAAATTGTTCCGTTGGCATACAGATACGAGTATTCTTATTGCTATTCAACTGTTCGTAAGTCAGAAAGGTGAGGAAAGTAAAGCTACCAACACAGGTTTACAAACAATGATAGAAGTCCTCATCCAAGCACAACAGGCAGCTATGATGGCAACGATTGCCGCTTCATCTGTAGCAACATCTTCAGCTAGTAGTAGTTCATAATGTGCAACTGCTTATGCTATTGTAAATTATAACTCCTTTGATAAGGACGGTTTAAAAAATATTACTAAAAAAAGCCCATCACCCTCTAATGAGTGATGGGCTAACTATTTTTATATAATCAGTATTATCTTTTCAACTGCTTCAAATGTTTGAGTTGTGTAACAATCATAATGCTAATAACAACGAGTAAAAACCATGAGCTGATTTTACTTAAGTGAACGAGATTCCAAGCTTCCCGTTGGTTTGGATATTGCCATGCACCGAAAAATGTTGCGATGTTTTCTGCAATCCAAATAAAGAATCCGATAAGAAAAAAGGAGAGAACGAGCGGCATTTTATATGTAACGCCTCGTAATGAAAATTCCACAAATGTTCGAAAGAAAACGATGAATAGAAGTAACGTTAAGAACCATCTAAAATCGTATAGAAAATGATGTGTGAAAAAATTGAAGTAAATCAGTGCTCCTAGAGGTATTACAAAAATAGCTTTCGGCCAATGATGCATTTGTAAATGCAATCTTCTCCACGCTTGGCATATGTAACTGGCAACACTTGCATACATAAAGCCGCTGTAAAGTGGAACTCCAAAAACCTTTGAATATGCCTCTTCCGGATAACTCCATGAACCGAAATGAACTTTATATATTTCTAGTAAAAGGCCGATGAGGTGGAAGACAGTAATTACTTTTAATTCGTCTTTCGTCTCAAGGCCAGTCTTGTACATAACCCACTGCATAAGAAGGCATACGATGAGTATGAAATCGTAGCGGTATAACCCTGGGATCGAAACGATTTTTGAAAGGGCTAGTGTTAAGAAAATAACGACTGGGAATAAGCAGGATAATGCTTGTTCATAAGTAAAATAGAGTAGTTGTTTTATATATAACATTGCATCACCTTGGATGTTTTTATTTGAAAACTCAAAATAATGATTAAGTATACTACACTTTTAAAAATAAGCTAGTATTCTATTTTGCGTGTATTTGTAAGTTTTGGAAGGGAATTGTAATAATTATTTTAATATTTAACGAAGTAAAAAAATAGTTTGCTATTTAAAAAAAGTGAGGATATAATATCTAAATGAAAATGATAATTATTATCAGTAATGATTATAAATTAAAAATAATTATAAAAAACAACTGCATATAAAGGATGAAATGAAACATGTTACATAAGTCTACTATACATGCTGGCAATAACCGCTGGATACATATTAAGTTCATATGTTTTATGAGCTTAACAATTATATGTTTAATTGGATCTATATTTTTGGCCGTCGCATTTGGTGCAAAGGATATTCATTTGCAAACGGTGTGGACAGCGGTTTTTGATTACAATCCGAAATTAACGCAGCATCAAATCATTTACGAATTAAGGCTCCAAAGGGTAATTGGCGCAGCAGTTGTAGGAGCGGCTTTTGCGGTCGCTGGGGCTGTTATGCAAGGAGTAACACGAAATCCTTTAGCTGATGCAGGTGTACTTGGCATAAATGCAGGTGCGATGTTTGTAGTAGCACTTAGTTTTGCCTTTTTTCCGCATATGCCGTATTCCTATTTAATGATTGTCTCCTTTATTGGAGCGGTCTTAAGTACAGTACTCATTTTTATTATCGGATCGGCCACATCAGGCGGATTAACACCGATGAGATTAACGATCGCTGGGGCAGTTATGGCTGCGCTTTTACATTCGTTAAGTTCAGGTGTCGCGATTTATTATGACTTAAGTCAAGATTTAGCTTTTTGGTACGCTGGTGGTGTTGCAGGGGTTAAGTGGGAACACTTGAAATTTTTAGTTCCTATTATTCTCATAACAATTGTTTTTGCGACAATTTTAGGGCGGTCTATTTCACTCATATCAATGGGGGATGATGTCGCTACGAATTTAGGAGTAAAAACGAACCGAACGAGAATACTAGGGATGATTATAGTAGTCATTCTTGCAGGTGTATCTGTTTCAGCTGTTGGCTCTATTGGATTTGTAGGACTAGTTATCCCGCATATTGCTAGAAAATTAGTTGGTGTGAATTATCGACTCATTATTCCTATGTCAGCATTATTAGGTGCTATGTTATTAGTTTTAGCTGACCTAGGGGCAAGAACAGTAAACCCTCCTAAAGAACTGGCGATAGGAATTATGGTGGCTCTTGTTGGAGTTCCGTTCTTCCTCTATATAGCACGTAAAGTTGGGAGGGAGTTGTAAGTGAAGAAGATTTTAAACACAGATAAAACGAGAGCCGTTACTATAACTACAATATTTGGTTGTATTAGTATCGCTGTCATTTTGCTTAGCTTAAATACGGGGACACTTAGCATTGCACCGCTCAAAGTAATTCAAACGCTTTTCGGTCATGGTGATTTTGAGAGTGCAACCGTGCTGTACGATTATCGTATGCCAAGAATTATAATCACAATGTTAGCTGGTATTGGCCTTGGGATTTCCGGTGCGATTTTGCAAGGGTTATCAAGGAATGCGTTGGCCGATCCTGGTATTCTTGGACTGCATTCAGGTGCATCTTTCGGGCTAATTATATTCGTTACTTTCTTTCATTCTATTAATGAGAATGCATCGATATTAATACCGTTATTTACATTTGGCGGAGGAGTATTAGCTGCATTTCTTATTATTTTACTTGCGAGTGATCGATCAAAAGGTTTACTTCCCATTAGACTTATTCTCGTTGGTATTGCGGTTTCAGCTGGCTTTAGTGCAATTTCGTTATTTTTCTCTCTCAAGTTAAATGATGAGACATATACATTCGCTTCTAGATGGTTAGTTGGTAACGTGTGGGGAAGGGATTGGATTCATGTCCTTGCATTATTACCTTGGATTTTCATACTAACTCCGTATGCATGGCTAAAATCTAAAACGTTAAATGCATTGTCACTCGGTGATAGTGTGGCAGCGGGACTTGGTGTTTCTGTTCAAAAAGAACGGTTACTCCTTTTAGCTACAGCGGTTGGATTATCTTGCGCGAGTGTATCGATGGCAGGAGGGATTGGTTTTATTGGTTTAGTTGCTCCGCATATTGCAAGAAAGTTAGTAGGTACTACGTATCAACATTTCCTTCCACTAGCTGGCATTATCGGAATGATTATTTTAGTGCTAGCAGATACGATAGGTCGTTCTATATTTGAGCCAAACTCTATTCCAGCTGGTGTAGTAGTGGCAGCTTTAGGAGCGCCGTATTTTCTTTATTTACTTACAAAAACAAAATAAATACTTCAAAGAGGAGAACATATGAAAAAGAAACTTACTATTTTATTTAGCATCATGTGTATTTTAGTACTAGCAGCATGTGGTCAAACGAAATCTAATGAAGAGGCAACGAAAAAAACGAAAAAAAGTAATGACCCAAAAATCGCCTCTATGTCTATTCATTTAACGAATGATTTACTTGCATTAGGAATTACACCAGTAGGTTCTGTTATTGGTGGAGATTTAAAAGATTTCTTACCGCACGCTAAAGAGAAGTTGAAAGATACGAAGAAGCTTGGTGTTGTAACAGATCCGAATATGGAAGCGTTACTTCAATTAAAGCCAACTGACATTTATGTTGATGAAAAATATGCTGGTAAAGATGTAGCGAAATACGAAAAAATTGCAAAAACGCATACTTTCAATTTAGATGAAGGTACATGGAGAGACCATTTAAAACAAGTTGGTAAACTTGTAAACCGTGAGAAAGAAGCGGATCAATATATTCAAGATTACGAAGAGCAATCAAAACGAGTAAAAGGTTTAATAGATAAAGAGCTAGGTAATAACGAAAAAGTAATGGCAATTCGCGTTACTGCAAAAGAATTACGTGTATTTAGTACGAAAAGACCGATGGGACCAATTTTATTCCAAGACTTAGGATTACAACCTGCAAATGGTGTAGAGAAAATCAATGGAAAACGTCCTTTCGAAGTCATTTCACAAGAAGTATTACCTGACTTTGATGCAGATGCGATTTTCGTTGTTGTAAATAGAGATGATAAAGCAAAAGCTGCATTTAAACAACTTCAAGAAACACCAATTTGGAAAGACTTAAAAGCTGTTAAAGGCAAGCATGTATATATTATCAATGACCAACCATGGCTTGACTATTCTGCTTTAGGTAACAAAATGGCAATGGATGAAGCAGAGAAAATGTTTACGAAATAATATAGTTTTGCTATTAGGAAAGGCCCTCTAAATTTGGAGGGCTTTTTATTATTGTTAGAATAAACGAAAAATTATACAATGAAATTAATTTCGTGTAGAGGAGATGTGCCAATGTCAGCGCTTATTGTAAGTATCCCGTTTATAAAGCAGTTTATGGAACAAGGGGATAAATAGGCTAAAATAAGTATCCCCGTTATTAAAAAAGGGGGAGTTTGAAATGACGATGAATCTTTTTCAAAATAAAATTGTAAAATTATCCGCTATTAGAGAATCAGATGCTGTAGTAATGGTTATGTGGCAAGAGGATAGTGAGTATTTAAGAAATGTCGATACAGATGTAGCGTTTCCGCAATCGTTACAAGAAATAGCAAGTGATGAGTTATTAAAAGGACGGAGATCGAATAGTGTTTCTTTCATGGTAAGGACAGTTCAAGAAGATCGCTTAATTGGTTTTGTGGCGATTCATGGTATAGAGTGGAATAACAAAACAGGTTTATTAGCCATTGGTATAGGAGATGCGAATGATAGAGGAAGAGGATATGGGAAAGAAGCAATACATCTTATTCTAAAGTATGCTTTCTATGAATTGAATTTACACCGCATCGGTCTCGATGTTATTTCGTATAATAAACCTGCCATTGCATTGTATAAAAAGATGGGTTTTCAAATGGAAGGCTGTATGAGAGAAGCGGTTCAAAGAGATGGGAAGTGTTTTGACCGTATGATTATGGGGATATTGCGGGATGAATGGATAGAGCTGCAAGGTTAGAAAGTACATTCGAAATTATATATGTAGTATGCAGGAGATATAATGGTAATTGGCGAAAATTTACAGTGTGTTGATTGAATTTATAAGGAGTCATGTAAAATGAATTTAGAAAAGGCAAAACCAGTAAATGAAGAGGTCGCCGAATTAAAAGAACTTATTAAAGAGTTACACGGAAGTGTGCACCAACTTCAAAGTGAAGTGCAGCAACTAAGGCACGAAAGACCAGTTGTTGAAGTGAGAAAAGGTGTTCAATTATCACCAACAATTGTCGGACAAATTGGTGGTATGATTTTAGGTGGTTTAGCAATTATCGGTATATTTTGGTGATGAAAAAAGGTTTGCAGCACGGATGCTGCAAACCTTTTGTATTTGACGATATAATTTCATGCAATACAACTTTTACATTAAATAACGTAAATATATATAAGCATGTGATAACAAGAGTGCAACAATAGTTAATGGTAAACCAATTTTTAAGAAGTCCATATAAGAGAAGCCATGTCCTTCACGTTTTGCAATACCAGCAACGACTACGTTTGCAGATGCACCGATTAGTGTTCCATTTCCTCCTAAGCAAGCTCCAAGAGATAACGCCCACCATAGTACTTCGATTTGCGGAGAATCGACAGATAGTCCGAGTCCTGTAGCTAAGTCTTGAATAAGAGGAATCATCGTTGCGACAAATGGGATGTTGTCGATTGTCGCAGATGCGATGCCAGATACCCATAAAATAAGTATAGCTGCGAATCCGATGTCACCGTTTGTTACGTCGATTACTTCTCTTGCAAGTGAAGAGATAAGTCCGATATCAATTAACCCGCCAACGAGAACAAATAATCCGGCGAAGAAGAAAATGGTTACCCATTCAACATGGGCAAATACATCTTCAATATCATGTTCTTTCACGCCGATTAACATAAGAAGTGTAGCGCCTGTCATCGCGATAACAGCAGCGTCTACATGAATAATCGAATGAAGTACGAAGCCTAAAATAGTTAGTCCTAAAATCGAAATAGATTTTAAAAGGAGGCTTTGATCTTTAATGTAATCTTTTTCGTTTAATGCCATTAGTTTTTCGATTTGTTCAGGTGTTGTTTTTAGTTTGTTACGATACATGAAGTAAATGATGCCAAGTGTCACGATAGAAATAATAATTACGATTGGAGCTAAGTTAAGTAAAAAGGCGTTAAAGTCTAAATGCTTGTTTGCTGATCCAATCATAATATTAGGTGGATCACCGATTAATGTTGCTGTTCCGCCTATATTTGAAAACAGCACTTCTGAAATCAAATAAGGCACAGGATTTACTTTTAAAATACGTGTAATGGATAATGTAACAGGAACGATTAATAAAACAGTCGTTACATTGTCCAAAAATGCTGATCCGAAAGCAGTTAATAGGGATAGTAATAATAAAATGCGAATCGGTTTTCCACCAGCTGCTTTTGCCGCTTTAATGGCCACAAATTCAAAGACGCCTGATTGACTCGTAATATGTACGAGAATCATCATCCCAATTAAAAGGGTAATCGTTTCCCATTGAATATGTGATGTGAAAGCAGTATGTAAATCTACAACTCCAAAAATAATCATAATAGCAGCACCGAATAGTGCGATTACAGCACGATTCAATTTCTCAGAAATAATAAATCCGTACGTGATTAAAAATACGGCAATTGCAAAATAATATTGCCAATTTGCTACTTCATGTGCTGACTGTTCCAATCATGTCACCTTCTTTAAATTATGTATTCAATTGTCGAAATGTATCTCGCTGCAATAATACGGGATAAAATATATTGTAGCAAATTCAAAAAAGAAAGAAAACTATTTAACAAAGTGAAGGAAAAAATGTATTTTTTACATATCATATAAAAAATATAAAAAACACAGTGCAAATTATTAGGAAAAGTGAGCGTTGTCCTCTAATATAGAGATAGCAATTTACATTATTTTTGCGTAAAATGGTTTAAAGAGGTGAATTCCGATGGAAATAGTAAAAGATAGTTCTCTTATTCAAAATGAAATTGAACGTTTTGTAAATAAAGATGTATATATTCATTTAGAAACGACAAACGGAGCGTATGCATCACACATAAATGAAAAGATGATGACAGTTGGTGCTTTCATTCGAAATGCGATTATCCGTTTTGAACGCGGGAAGATAACTGGAACAAATCCATACCGAGTTGGTTTGAAAATGGATCACGGTTGGGTATATGCTGAAGGTATTACGCACTGGGAAGTAGACGATCAAGAGCGTTTATTATTAGCTGGACATGATAATTTAGGTCGTCTAGCAGTTGCACTTGAGTTAAGCTTAACACCATTTAAGTAAGAAGGAGGGAAACTTATGGAGAGACATGTACTTGTTGTATTTCCGCATCCAGATGATGAAGCATATGCTGCGGGAGGAACAATTCGCTTATTAACAGATCAAGGAGTACCTGTAACGTATGCATGTGGTACTCTAGGACAAATGGGACGTAACATGGGTAAGAACGTATTCGCTAACCGTGAAACGATTCCACATATCCGTAAGAAAGAATTGAAAGATGCTTGTGAAGCGATGGGTATTAAAGATTTAAGAATGCTTGGCTTCCATGATAAAACGTTAGAATTTGAAGATGTTGATTTCGTTGCTGACAAAATTGAAGCAATTATTCAAGAAGTAAATCCATCTCGAATTATTACATTTTATCCAGAGCACGGTGTACATCCAGATCATAATGCATTTGGCCGCGCTGTCGTTCGCGCTGTATCACGTATGCCAAAAGAAGAGCGCCCAGTTATCCATGCTGTTGCGATTACGAAAAATCGTGAAGCAGTATTAGGAGAACCGGATGTTGTAAATAACATTAGTGAAGTATTTGATCATAAATTAACTGCATTAGGTGCGCACCGTTCACAAACAGAAGCAATGCTTGAAGACACGCATGCAAAAATAAAAAACAAAGATGCAGCAACATTAAAATGGCTGCAACTTGAACAGTTTTGGACTTATAAATGGGAGTAGGCTAGAAGGATACCTTCTAGTTGCTCTTACATAGAAAAAGCGCCGTCACTTGTGATGGCGCTTTTTCTTGTTGAAGACTATATATTTCTTAGGGTGCTTCAAAATTTTTAAATTAACGTGCAGTATAGCCTCCATCAACAAGAAGTGTTGTACCGTTAACAAAACTAGCATCATCACTTGCTAAAAATAAGACAGCTTTAGCGACTTCTTCTGGTGTTCCAAGTCTGCCTTGTGGATGAAGTGAAGCTAAATATTCTTTCTGTTCAGGATTAACACTACCAAGTAAAGGGGTGTCAATATAACCGGGGCACACCGCATTAATACGTATTCCATATTTAGCGTAGGCAGTACATAAATTTTGAGTTAATAGTTTCACACCACCTTTTGCAGAGGAGTATGCTGTTGGGGTAGGTAATGAAACAAAACTATGAATTGAACCAGCGTTAACGATGACACCACCTGTACCTTGTTTAAGGAATTGTTCAATCGAATATTTATCAGAAAGGAATACCCCAGACAAATTAATATCAATAGTTCTTTTCCACTTTTCATAGGATAATTCGTTTGCTGGTGCATCATCAGCAACGCCGGCATTGGCATACATAATATCTAATTTACCGTATGTACTTACTGTCTCATGAATTAGCTGTTTAATATCTGCCTCTTTTGTTACATCAGTTTTAATAAATAACGTATTATATCCATGTGCATTCAATTCATCTGATAGTTCTTTTCCACGTTCAGAAAAGTCAGCAATAACTACTTTTGCACCTTCTTCGATAAAAAGACGAACAGTAGATTCGCCAATTCCACTTGCACCACCAGTTATGATTGCTACTTTGTCTTTCAATTTCATATAAACCTCTCCATTCATCAATGAATTTAAGTCGAATTTTTAAATCTGGTTATATCACTATTAACCTTAAATAGTAAGTAGATAGAAGAAAAAGCTCGCGTTTACTTAATTGTGAGAGTGCTATTTTTTCTTTAGTGTACTTTTTGATACAGTTATGGACGAAAATATTAATTTGGTCAATCTTATCATTAGATTGAATATTTGGTAAAGAGCTCTCGAACAGAGCGAGTACGGATGCTGAAAAATTAAAATAAATATGAAGTATTATTTGTAGGGTAAGGAACAAGGGGGAGAGAAGCATAACGAAAACTACTACTCTATTTAAATAGGAAAAAACCTTGCAGGGGGGCAAGGCTTTAAACAGGGTATTAAAAATGATTGATTTATTAAGAAGAACTTCTTCTTGTGAATAAACTAATTTTAGCATGATAACTCATATGTATGTGTTACGAATTTGTGAATAAAAACTCAATGATAAAAGTATGAGTGAAAGGAAATAATGTATTTGAAATATGTATTATTACACAAAGTTTAGTTGAAATAGTGAGGAAAATAAAAAAGCGCAATGAGCAAAATAATTAAGAGACGAATTATATGAAAGATTAGTTGAACGCCTAATATTTAATTTGTTTTACTATATTATTAATTCCGATGATACAAAATTCAAGAAATGACTTATCAATATAAAAACAAAAAGTCCTTAGAATCTACGGCTTTAATATGAAAAGATTTTAATCATTGGGCATAAGGGAATTCTATATTGATTGGTTGAAAGAGGGGATTTGTATATGTAATTTCTTTTTTCATTTAATTCTTTAGAACCTATTTTTAATAATGTATATAAGAAGCGTATATTTTGAATTATTTAATAGAATAATATATATTTATATTGATTTAGTGATTTTAGTTTGTTAAAAATGGGGAAATCGATATGAAGGTTAAATTTGCCGTAATAAAAGATGAGAGCTTTGATTGTAGTTTATTGGAAACAAAATTATTGAAAACTTTTAAAGAAGTAGATTGTGAAGCAGATATTGTAAAGGTTGAGGATGAAATTTTTGAAAACAATGATGTACAAACGCATTTATCAGAAATAACCATTCATGTTACTGGAAAAAATATTGGATATAGATCCGTTTCAGCCAGTATATTTATTGTTCTAGAGAGTTTATCAATACAGCTATTTCGTATTCATATTAGTATACTTTAAGCAGTTCAAAAATTGGCTTCTTCAGAAAATCATACTGATTATATGGAGTTGTAAATATGAAAACAATAGAAATTATCGTAGGTGCTCCCGAATGTTGGATTGCACCTTGTTTGTTGTTAAATAAACAAGGGATTCCTTTTCTAATTTTAATGTATCTCAACGCTAATTTATAAATAGAAGAATGGAAACATGTGAGTAATTCAATTAGATTGTACAAAAAATTTGGTACGCGGATATACGCAATGTATTCACAGGTAAGAGGGTTGTCTCATAATATATATAGATTTTTCTATTAAGATGAACAGAGGGTGTGAATATATGGAAGATGTTTACGCTAAAATTGACAATCTCAAGGCGGAGCAAAAAGAAATTATGAGAGACATTCGAAATTTAGAAACGCGTACCACTATTAATGAGAAAGACATAGCAACAATCAATAAGCAATTAGAAAAAATAAGTACAAACACTACTTGGATTTTGCGAATTATTATTAGCGCGATAATAATGTCAGTTTTAGGATTAATATTAAAAGGAATGATTTAGTCTTGTGAAATAGGACGATATAAAAGAAAGAGGGGAACTCCCTCTTTCTTTATGTAAATGAGAAACTATAAATTTTCCGTTTCCTTTTCGTCTGCATACTTATCCTCTAAGGAAATTAATAGAGGGATTGATATAGTTACTAGAATGATTAAAGTAGTTATAAAAGATTTAGAAAGAGAAAAAGAACCTTCAATTAAAGGTGATAAAAACTTGAATGAAAGTATACTTGTTATGAAGGAAATTACCAAAAAGCTAAAAAGAGAGATATTTTTATTCTTTATAGATGTTTCTATAAAGTCTTTAACACAGGTTATTACAACAAATATAGTTAATATGATAAGAGAAACAAAATAATGTGTTAAATTCGTCATACTAATAGTAGGATCGTCTATTATGTAAGCAAGTAACTTAGATACTAATATTCCTCCAAACAATAAAATAATAAAAGCAAGTAATCCTTCCGATATATAAGTGCTCAAATTGTCTTTCTTGTTAAAGAGTTTATAGTTTAGAGTAGATTGGGTTATTTGAATTAGGAATAGGCTAATAATCCATACATAATATACAATTGGTAATTCTCCTGAGAATAGAGAAATTAGAAAGTTTAATACTGTCCTTAAAATTTCAATCATTACGAAAGTCCTCCTGTTTGTAAGCTTGTGACATTAAAATATGCTAGTCTATCGTTTAATAATTAAGTTTATGAATTCAAAATATTTCTAATTATGCCATAAAAAGGTGAATGCATCAAGTTATCTTTTTAACAATCCTCCAAGGTTGAGCACTAGTAAAAGAAACGCAATATGTAATATAATTGAAAAAGTATATTTAAAAATCGATGTTAATATTACCCTCCTATAAGTATTAACATACGTAATTGAGGTGTTTTCTTTGTTGTTTTATGACCGGATTTCTATAATGGCCCCTCCTGTTCCGTAGCTTAGGAAAGTCTTTTTACTTCTGAGATTTTCAAAGTTATAGGAGGGTATGAAAAATGAAAAAAGTCTCAGTACCATCACTTTTGTTAATGATTGTTCTTGTCGCATTTCCGCAAATTAGTGAAACGATTTACACACCGTCGTTACCTGACATTTCAAAGGCGTTACATGTAAGTAATAATGAGGTGCAGTTAACGCTTAGTGTGTATTTTGCTGGATTTGCTTTAGGTGTATTTTTTATTGGATGGCTATCAGATATAATTGGCCGTCGCCCAGCAATGTTATTTGGAATTGTCGTATATGGCGCTGGGAGTTTCTTGTGCTTTATTGCAAATTCCATTGAAGTTTTATTGGTAAGTCGTTTTATTCAAGCGTTTGGAGCAAGTGCAGGATCAGTTGTGACGCAAACGATTCTTCGTGAAAGTGTAGAAGGGCATAAGAGGCATGTTATGTTTGCTCAAATCTCGGCAGTCATTGCTTTTACACCAGCGATAGGACCGTTAATTGGTGGCTTTCTTGATCAAATGTTTGGATTTAAAATAGTATTTTTAAGTTTAGTAGTTATGAGTATCGGTATTTTTCTGTATACGTTTGTTTCTCTTCCTGAAACAAAAACGGGCTCAGTAACGAATAAAATAAATGTATTTTCAGTCTTGAAGAGGTTAATTACAAATCCAAAAGTGGTAACGTATGGGCTGTTAATTGGAGGAGCAAATGGTGTTTTATTTAGCTATTATGCAGAAGCGCCGTTTATCTTTATTGAATACTTTCAGTTATCGCCTAGTATGTATGGCTTTCTAGGAATTGTTGTAGCGTCTGCTTCTATTGTTGGAGCGAAAATTTCAAAACGTTTACTTGCTACTTATAAACCAGAGAAAATTATATATATCGGTTGTCTCGTAATGACAGGGGGAGCAGTCGCTTTATCTATTATTACTTCAGTTGGATTAAATGCAAATATAATATATATGATTGTATTTTTAATAGCGATGTTTATATTGCTATTAGGAATTGGAGTAGCGTTACCTAATTGTTTAAGTTTAGCGTTAGTAGATTTTCAAGATGTCATTGGTACAGCTGGAGCGTTGTTTAGCTTAGGATACTATGTAATTGTAACGATGACAATTTGGGGAATGAGTCAATTGCATACGGGCTCGTTACTGGTGATGCCACTTTATTTTCTAGTTATTGTAGTTATAATGGCAGTGTTTACTAGGGTATTTATCTTTGGTAAGCAAACTTCGAAATCGATTTAAATATGAAATTGTAAAAGAGTCTCATTTTTTAATGAGACTCTTTTATATTTTATCCCGTTGTTTTGAGGCAGAAAGGTTTCTGCCTCAAAATTTGGCTGGGGTAAAGAAGTTAGTAGTTTATTAATATATTAAATTTCTTATTGGTATATGAATCGAATGTGTGGGAAATTACGTTATCAACTATAAAGGTTGAAGTATTTGAGATATGAAACCGAGGAAGATAGCATCTCCTCGGTTATTTATATTGTAATAATATACATGCCGGAATCATATTGAATAGATGTATTTTATTGTTAATTTAGTTAAAAATTAATCAGACTTATGTATAATAATTTATTGAAAAAATAATTGAATTTTTCAGATTAATGAATTAATATAAGGTAAGTAATTTTAAGATTTATAGAATATTGGAAGATGAAAGGTTTTGAGAATTTTATTAGGAGCACAAAACGATTTTAGGATAGCTTTAAAGCTAGTGTAAAATGACGTTTGCTTCATCATTTTCAGGGCCGAAAGGAATTAGGGGAAAGCATCTTGTGTTAAAATACGGCTATGAATCATCTAAGAGGGGGAAGTGAAGTGGCAAACAAAGAATTGAAAAGAGGTTTAGAAGCACGTCATATTCAAATGATTGCTTTAGGCGGAACGATTGGTGTTGGTTTGTTTATGGGATCAGCCAGCACAATTAAATGGACAGGTCCGTCAGTAATGCTTGCTTATGCAATTGCAGGTATTTTCATCTTCTTCATCATGCGTGCCATGGGAGAAATGTTGTATATGGAGCCAAGTACAGGCTCATTTGCGACATTCGGTCATAAGTATATTCATCCACTAGCTGGTTATATGACAGCGTGGAGTAACTGGTTCCAGTGGGTTATCGTTGGGATGTCAGAAATTATCGCGGTTGGAGCGTATATGCAATATTGGTTCCCGGATTTACCAGCTTGGATACCAGGTATAATTGCAATGGTTATTCTTGGTGCAGCTAACTTAATTTCTGTTAAGTCATTTGGTGAATTTGAATTTTGGTTTGCGATGATTAAAATCGTTACGATTCTATTAATGATTATTGCAGGATTTGGCCTTATTTTCTTCGGAATTGGTAACGGCGGAGAAGCGATTGGCATATCTAATCTTTGGTCAAATGGCGGTTTCTTTACAGGTGGTTTTTCAGGATTCTTCTTTGCATTATCACTTGTAGTTGGAGCGTATCAAGGTGTGGAATTAATCGGTATTACTGCTGGTGAAGCGAAGGATCCAAAGAAGACACTTACAAGAGCGATTCAAAGTACAATTTGGCGTATTTTAATTTTCTACATCGGTGCTATTTTCGTTATTGTAACTGTGTATCCGTGGGATCAATTAAGTACAATTGGTAGCCCGTTCGTAGCAACTTTTGCGAAGGTTGGTATTACGGCAGCAGCTGGCCTTATTAACTTCGTTGTTATTACAGCAGCAATGTCTGGTTGTAATAGTGGTATTTATAGTGCTGGACGTATGCTGTATACGTTAGGTGTAAATGGACAAGCACCGAAATATTTCACGAAACTTTCTGGAAATGGTGTACCTTTATTCGGTACAGTTGGTGTAATTATCGGTTTAGCGGTTGGTGTTGTTTTAAGTTATATCGCACCGAAAAACTTATTCGTATATGTATATAGTGCGAGTGTACTTCCTGGTATGGTACCATGGTTCGTCATTTTAATTAGTCAAATTCGTTTTAGGAAAGAAAAGGGAGCAGAGATGAAAGATCATCCGTTCAAAATGCCATTTGCTCCTGTAACAAACTATTTAACAATTGCCTTTTTAATTATGGTATTAATCGGAATGTGGTTTAACGATGATACACGCATTTCATTAGTTGTAGGTATTATTTTCTTAGCTATCGTTACAATTAGTTTCTATGCTTTCGGAATAGGAAAGCGAGCTCCGTTAGACGTTCAAAATAATAAAGAGATTTCAAGTAAATAAAGAAGAGGCTGTTCATCTGGAACAGCCTTTTCTTATTGTTGTTATTTGTCGATAAATCGATATACCTTGTCGAATCGTTGATATAATTTGATTTGTGATAGATATATTCGAAAAATCGTTAATATAATTTCACATACTACCTATCACTATCATGATTAAAATTTCTCTAATACGATTTTCCCAATGGTGTGCCCGCTTTCAAGTAGTGCATGTGCTTTTTTTAAGTTTTCAGCGTTAATCGGTGTTAATGTTTCATTTAAAGTAAGAATTCTTTACTTCTATATTATAGATGGTGAAATACTACTATGTAAAAAAATACCCTCTTTTTTATGCAAGCTGTACTGATAGTCTAGAAGGAGTTTATTTCTAAAAAGAAGAATTTTTTACTGTATTACTTTATCCAAAACTAAATGTAAAGGTGGATACATAATGACAGTAAAGAAACTTTATTTCATCCCAGCAGGTCGTTGCATGTTGGATCATTCGTCTGTTAACAGTACGTTAACACCGGGAAAACTATTAAACTTGCCGGTGTGGTGTTATCTTTTGGAGACGGAAGAAGGTCCTATTTTAGTAGACACAGGTATGCCAGAAAGTGCAGTTAATAATGAAGGGCTTTTTAACGGTACATTTGTTGAAGGACAGATTTTACCGAAAATGACTGAAGAAGATAGAATCGTGACTATATTAAAGCGTGTAGGGTATGAGCCAGACGACCTTTTATATATTATTAGCTCTCACTTACATTTTGATCATGCAGGAGGAAACGGTGCTTTTACAAATACACCGATTATTGTGCAGCGAACGGAATATGAGGCAGCACTTCATAGAGAAGAATATATGAAAGAATGTATATTACCGCATTTGAACTACAAAATTATTGAAGGGGATTATGAAGTGGTACCAGGTGTTCAATTATTGTATACGCCAGGTCATTCTCCAGGCCATCAGTCGCTATTCATTGAGACGGAGCAATCTGGTTCAGTTTTATTAACGATTGATGCATCATACACGAAAGATAATTTTGAAGATGAAGTGCCGTTCGCAGGATTTGATCCAGAATTAGCTTTATCTTCAATTAAACGTTTAAAAGAAGTTGTGAAAAAAGAGAAACCAATTATTTTCTTTGGTCATGATATAGAGCAGGAAAAGGGTTGTAGAGTGTTCCCGGAATATATATAGTGCAAAAAAGTCATGAGTTCGCGTGCTCATGACTTTTTCGTTTAAATAATTTTTTTAAATAAATTATAAACTTTTTGTGAACTATCTTCGTTTAACTGATAGTACGTAAGGTTTACATCATCAGGAGTATCTTGCTGCGCAATCATCACTTCGCTGCTGTGATGATCAACTATCCATATGAAATATTTTTTATAAGTTCCATCCTCGAAAGTAATCCACATATCACAATCTATTAAATCTGATCCTTCTTCATCCAATGTTAATTTGCCTTTTTTTGCGGTATTCATACTGTTAATAAATGTTTTTAATTCATCTGTTTTTGTGAGAAAGATATCCTTTTTTGTTTTAATTGATTCTACATGTATATCTTTTATTTCCTGCTTTCCTAAAAAAACAGGGGGCTCATTTGGATCTCGCGAGCTTGAAATAATAGTAGCTTTCTTTTTCGGTTTGTTTGCAGTATAGAGATCTTGAATAGATTTTCCCGAGTTTATAAACCATACAATTCCACAAATAATCAATACGCTGCCTAGCAATAAAATAATTTTTTTAATAGGATTTTCTCCTCTCTATTACTTCGTGTGAAGAGCTTTTCTATTAATATATGATAGGTAAGCGTAAAGTATTATAGTTGAACTTGGTTATGCTTCACAGTTTTTATCGGGCGATCTATGAGTAAATTGTAAGTGAGCCCAATTAATACGAAAATGCCACCGATAACTTTCCCGATCGAGAGTTCATTTGTCAGGAAGAAATCAATAATAGTCCCCGCAAATAATTGTCCGATAAAGATGAGTAATGTTAAATAAAAGGCTGATATTTTAGGAGTAATATAGTTGGATAATGAAATAACGATAACGCCTACTAATCCGCCTAAGTACACGGCGATAGGAATAGATTGCAACGTATGAATAGGGATATACAATGAATCTGAACTGAAAATTAAAAATAACATAGAGAAAAATAATCCAGTAATATAATTGAAAAACGTGCCTTCCCAGTTTCCAATTTCCTTTGCTAAATTCGCGTTAATAATTCTAGCAACAACGATAGAAACACCAGCTAAAATAGCGATCGTAATATATAACATTTTCTTGCCCCCATTAATAAATTGTCATGATTATAATTCCAGAAGAGATGAAACATAATCCAATTAGTTTTTTCTTTTCAAACTTTGCAACTTTCATTCCTAATAAGCCGAAATGATCGATAATGATGGAAGCAATGGATTGGCCGAGTAAACTTAATGCGATCGTAATAGAGGCACCAAGGACGGAGAAACTTATATTATTAAAAAGAACAGTGAATACTCCAATCGCTCCAGCGCTATATAAAAAAAGCGGAATACCTTTATCGAAATGAATTTTATGTTTGTTTAAGATTAAAACGAAAATAACTGCAATTAAACCGACAAGGTGAATGACAACGCTTGCTGTATACTTTCCAATTAACTCGGATAAAATTCCGTTTAATGGAAGCATAACGGCGATGAGCACACCAATAAAGACAGAAAGAAAGTTATACAATGTAATATCCCCTTTATATTTCATATTTGTAATGACTGTATCATGCTGAAATTGTGTATTGTTATGACATATGTCATAGTGGAAGAAGAAAATTTTGATTACAATGGGGATGAGTTGTAAAGGTGGGGAACTATGAAGAAAGTATGTAATTCTATTAAATTAGCAGAGTATATAAAGCAAAATAATATTGATTCATTTTTTAGTCATGATATGAAGCCATATATGGAACTTATATTTTTTAAAAAGAATGAGTTTATTTGTAGAGAAAATGAAGAGATAGATTATTTATATTTCTTTGTTGAAGGAAAAGCGAAAGCGTTTAACACATTAAGTAACGGGAAATCGGTATTATTATGTTTTTACGATAGTTTGCAGTTACTTGGAGATGTGGAGTTAATTCATTCTCAAAGAATCACTTCAAACGTACAAGTGATGGCAGATTCGTATTGTGTGGGTTTACCTTTAGGAAAGGTGAGAAATAAGCTATTTCATGATGCGAAATTTTTAAGATGTATTTGCGGATCATTGGCACATAAATTAAACCGACTTTCCAAAAACAGTACAATTAATTTATTGTATCCGCTTGAAAATAGACTTGCGAGTTACATGTTAGCAGCAGGAGAACGAGCAGTTCAGCATGAAAATAGAATTGTGTTTAGTGGGAATTTAACGGAAATAGCGGAGTTGTTAGGAACGAGTTATCGGCATTTATTACGTACTTTGAATCTCTTTTGTGATAAAAATATAATCAAGAAAAACAATGGTTGTTTTGAAGTAGTGAATGTAGAAGTTTTGAGGGAATTGGCTGCAGATGTTTATAAATAATATATTAAAGTAGGGATTAAGATGAAAATAGCTATAATTTCAGATATCCACGGAAATAGTCACGCTTTAAAATCGGTATTAAAAGATATTACACGTCGCAAGGTCGAAATGATAATAAATCTAGGAGATAGTGTGTATGGGCCGTTAGAGCCTTTAGAGACAATTGAAATATTAATGAGTAGCGAGATGATACATATTAAAGGTAATTGTGATCGCATGCTTTGGGAACCTATACAAGAGCAATCTGCTACACTAACTTTTGTTCAAAATCAATTAACAAATTATCATATAGGTTGGTTAAAACAACATCCTTCACAATTTATTGTAGACGATATGTTATGTTGTCACGGTACGCCAACTTCAGATGAAGTGTATTTGTTAGAAGAGATGAATGAGAATGGTGCAATATTAAAGAATGAAAAAAATATAATGGATCAACTCCAAAATATAGAACAAAAAATAATAGTATGTGGTCATACACATATTCCTAGAGTTGTTTATTTAGCGAACGGAAAGATCATTATAAATCCAGGAAGTGTAGGACTTCCAGCATACAAAGATGAGTTACCTGTTATGCATAAAATGGAATCAGGAACTCCGCATGCAAAATATGTAGTGATAGAAAAGGTTTTGGGAGAATGGACAATTGAACAAATTTCAGTTCCTTATAATTGGGAAGAAGCTGCTAGATTGGCTGTTCAACAAGAAAGATATGACTGGGCACAGGCGCTAAAGACTGGGGAGGTAGAATGAAGGAGCGTTTACTTTATGGTCAACTGGTTTTGTTCAAAATTATAATTGGATTGAAATTGAACAGGCAGTGAATGAGAAAGGATTTCCTAATCATATAAAGGGAATCAGTCCAGTAAAAGGATTGTATTATATCGGTTTACCATGGCAATCTCAAAGGGGTTCCGCACTTATTTGTGGTGTAGGAAAGGATGCAGCGTATGTACTTTCTGAAATCAAAAAAATAGATCAGTAGCGATAACTACTGATCATCCATATGTACATGAATTAGGAGAGGTCAAACATTTATTAACTTTATTATAATAGATTTTTACGGAATTAAAAACTGAAAATTCAAATTTAATGTTGAGAAAGTTTTTTGTATCGAAATATATGAAAGAATAGGGATTTTTATTGAAACAGAAAAAGATATTTCTATTTTAGTAAATTATGATATAGTCTAAATAAGTGTGTTTTTCCATAAATGTAATTATTTTCATTTTAGTTTTGTTTATATGAGGGAAGGAGAAGTAATTATGAAGTTTGATGATCAACGCTTATTAGGAGTCCGATTAGGTTCTGTACTTGTGACAGAGGAAAATCAATATTTAGTAATTAAGAAAAAAGATCATTATGCACTGTTAAATATACATAATTTAGAATGCACACATGTTGAAGTGCAGTTAGAACATTTGGAAGAAATGTTGCGGGAAGATTTCCAAGAAAGTATAACGGAGATTATCGCACCAGAACATATAAAAATTGTTGCGAAAAATGTTATATAGATAAAGAAGCTGGAAGGAACAGCTTCTTTATTTTCATTATTAGGATAACGTTTTTACAACCTCACCAATGATCCCTTCCATTTGATGAACACCTAAATCGGAATTGGTCATAATAACAGCACCATTCCCGCAGTATGGATAACAAACCATCATACATTGAAATCCGACGCCCCATCCGAGTGAATAAATCTGTAATTCTTCATTAGAATCATCTAGAAAAACACCTAATCCAGTCCATTTTGAGCAACCTTGAGGAGAAATCATGTCTAGTACAAATTTTTGAGAAAGTTTTAGTTTGCCCTTTCCTTGTAAGGAATGAATGATTTCAATGACTAAAGCTGATAAGTCAGTTGGTGTTGTCCAAATGCCTGAAGCAGCTGCGAATGGATAAAATGGAAATCTCTCATTTGTTACAGTTCTATCTTTATTATGTCCGCAAGCAAAAACATCGGTTTTATCTATGTCTTTTGGAGAGAAAAGTGTACTATTTTTCATTTGTAGTGGCTGGAAGATATGTTCTTCTAATAACTGATTAAATGATTTTCCTGTAATATCTTCTAGTAGTAGCTCGATTATACAAAAGTTTGCGTCCGAGTAATGAAATTCACTTTCTGGTTTATAAGCTACTTCTATAGGTACGGGGCAATATAGTGTTTTACCGGAAAGGAGTTCAGACATATTAGGTAATCCTTTTGCAGGTGTATAATGTTCAAAACTATTAGGTGGATCAATGAGTCCAGATTGATGGCTTAATAAGTTTCTCAAAGTGATACTTTTTTGTGAAGTAAATAGATTGGTAGGAATGTTCCAAGATGTGAGTTTATCATTTACGTCTTCATCTAAATATACGATACCTTGCTCTGATAATGTTAGTACGAGCATTGTAGTGATGAATTTGCTGATAGAGCAAGAATTAAAGAGAGAATTTGTAGTAACAGCTCTAGTTGTTCCAGCTTCAAGTGTTCCAAAGGCAGTCGCTTCATCTAGTTTGCCATTACGTATAACAGCGAGGCTTAAACCTGCAACGGAATATTGGTTCATTTTCTCGTATATATTGCTAATTTTTAAGTTCATGGTGACTCCTTTCTTTAAAGACAGAATATTATTTTTATTATACAGTAGTAAAAAAAAGAAAACACTTCGTAATTCACCAATGAAGTGTTTTCTTTTTTAGTTAGTTTGAAGTGAACTTTTGAAAAAATTTGTCTCGGTACATGTACATAACCCATGAGATTGTTATTAAAGAAATGATGATTTGTTTGTTTTTAATTGTTGCATTGAGAACAAGCCAACCAACTATATCAAATAATAAATGTAGCACGATTGAAAGAACTACAAATTGAAGTAACGTATTTAAAAATCTTTTCATAAAGCGTCCCCCTAAAATAATAGGTTGTATTAACAGTTTGATATAGTGGTATTATACAGTAAATGTGTCCTGTGGTAAAATTTACATAAGTTAGTGAAATAAAATAAATGAAAGTTAGTAAGGGGGAACATTCATGGAATTCTGGATGGTTATACTGATATTAGCCTTTGGTTTCATTTATATCGCTGAAAAATTAGCTACAATTGAAAAGAAAAATGATGCGCGTTTAAAGAGAATTGAAGATAGATTACAATTAATTACGAAAGAAATGAGAATTGTAGAAAGAGAACCTGAAATTAATAAAGAACTACGCCAGCTTGTAGAAGAAGGCAAAAAAGTTACAGCAGTTAAGAGAGTAAGAGAAGCTTTTGGTTTTTCCTTACTAGAAGCGAAGCAATATGTTGATAAATTATAAAAAAGATCATCCATTTGGGTGATCTTTTTCACTGCGCCATGCGTGTATTTACATAAGGGGCGATAATAAAGTGTCCAATTATATGGAACAAACATTTGAGATGAATTGTCTAATATAGGTAATAACTATTTAGCTTGAAAGAAAGGGTTGATAACATGAAAAAGAATACGTTGTTAAAAGTAGGATTATGTGTAGGTTTACTAGGAACAATTCAATTTGTTAGCACAATTTCTTCTGTACAAGCATCACAAAAGGTAGAGAAAACAGTAATAAAAAATGAGACGGGAACCATTTCAATATCTCAGTTAAACAAGAATGTATGGGTTCATACGGAGTTAGGTTCTTTTAATGGAGAAGCAGTTCCTTCGAACGGTCTAGTTCTTAATACTTCTAAAGGGTTAGTACTTGTGGATTCTTCTTGGGATGACAAATTAACGAAGGAACTAATAGAAATGGTAGAAAAGAAATTTCAGAAGCGCGTAACGGATGTCATTATTACACATGCGCACGCTGATCGAATTGGCGGAATAAAAACGTTGAAAGAAAGAGGCATTAAAGCGCATAGTACAGCATTAACTGCAGAACTAGCAAAGAAAAATGGATATGAAGAACCGCTTGGAGATTTACAAACCGTTACAAATTTGAAGTTTGGAAATATGAAAGTAGAAACATTTTATCCAGGGAAAGGGCATACAGAAGATAATATTGTCGTATGGTTACCGCAATACAATATTTTAGTTGGAGGCTGTTTAGTGAAATCTACGTCCGCGAAAGATTTAGGAAACGTTGCGGATGCTTATGTAAATGAATGGTCTACATCGATTGAGAATGTGCTGAAGCGATATAGAAATATAAATGTAGTAGTGCCTGGTCATGGAGAAGTAGGGAACAAAGGATTACTTTTACATACATTGGATTTATTAAAATAAGAAATTGTAGAAATACAAAAGAGAGGAGAAATAATTTTCTCCTCTCTTTCTTCTAACTATATTTAAATGCTGAATCTGTTGATTACGTCAGCATATATTACTGAGATTTTAATTCCAAGTATACAAATACTAGTACTGTCATAATTGCTATAACAACATAAGTAGCATCAAGCATTATAAGTGTTTTTAAAGTTTCAGTCATCGTAATTCACCCCTGTTATAAAAATATAACATGATCTTTTTATTGATTAGATAAGAGATCATAAAGATAAAATGTATATGAAATTTCTTAAGTAGCTTCTATATAAATATATCATATAAATAATGTAAGTAATGTTAAGATAATGTAAATGTATTGTAAATAAAAAGGTTTACAATAAAGACTTTAATAAAAAATGATAGTTCCTTAAAATGACAAATACGCTCTTCTTTCTATTGAATGATAGAAAGAAGAGCGTATTTTTATGTCTATTTTCATATGTGATGAATTGCAACTATTTGTACATTTGATTCAAAAATTTTTTTCGTTGTATATATTTCTCCAAATTAATTAGCTATTTAAAAGTATCGAAAGATGTGTGTACACTAATGCATATTTTTTAGTGTCAATAAAAATATTATGTCAACAATATGAACTGTCACAAATCTTTATATATTATTGTGATTGATATCACATCACTTTTTTTCAATGGGTATTATGCTTAAGGTGTAATGAATGATTGGGAGAGGGTGGGATGATATGTTTTGTTATCAATGTGAACAAACGCCAGCAGGCGGATGTAAAGTAATGGGTGTGTGCGGCAAGAATGAAACGATTGCGAGTTTACAAGATACGATTGTGTTTGGGCTAAAAGGAATTGCAGCTTATCGCACACATGCTGCTCAGCTAGGATATACGGATGCATTTGTAGATGCTACAACACAAGAAGCTTTATATATGACATTAACAAATTCTAACTTTAACGAACAAGAGCATATTGATATGGCTATGAAAGTGGGGAAATCAGCTTTACGGGTGATGGAATTATTAGATGAGGCACATACGAATCATTTTGGTGTGCCAGAGCCTGTACAAATTACACAAAATCGTGTAGAAGGTAAAGCAATTGTAGTTACGGGTCATAATTTATTTGCACTAGAAGAACTATTAAAGCAAACAGAAGGAAAAGACATTAATATTTATACGCATTCTGAAATGCTACCAGCACACGGATATCCGCAGCTGAAAAAATATAAACATTTAAAAGGAAACATCGGTAAGGCATGGTATGATCAAAGACGCCTTTTTGAAAAATTTACTGGTGCCATATTAGCTACAACGAACTGTGTTATGCCAATTAAAGGCTCGTACTCTGATCGATTCTTTTCATATGACATTGCAGGTTTAGAAGGTGTACAAAAAATTGAAAATGATGATTTTACACCATTAATTCAAAAAGCACTAGAACTTCCAGAAGTACATATGGAGTCGGATGAACAGTTAGTGACAGGGTTTCATCATAATACAGTATTATCATTAGCTCCAGAAATTATTGATGCAGTAAAAGAGGGGAAAATAAAGCGTTTCTTTGTTATCGCCGGTTGTGATGCACCGGGAAAAGGCGGAGAATATTATCGTGAATTAGCAACGTCACTTCCGCCAGAAACGGTTATTTTAACAACTTCTTGCGGGAAATTCCGCTTTAATGATGTGGATTACGGTGTTGTACCTGGTACGGAAATTCCGCGTTACATTGATTTAGGACAGTGCAATAATTCAATTTCTACAGTGAAAATAGCGGCTGCTTTAGCTGATGCTTTCCAATGTGAAGTGAATGAATTGCCAGTAAGTATTGTGCTATCATGGTTTGAACAAAAAGCGGTTGCCATTTTACTCGGGCTATTTAGTCTTGGGATTCAAGATATTCGCATCGGTCCAAAGGCTCCTGAATTTATTTCACCTGGCGTGCTTGATGTATTACAAGAAACATTTGGTTTAAAACTAATTACAAATGCAGCAGAAGACATGGCTATGATGTTATCGTAACGGAAAAGATGTTTTCACTTAATTGTAGCTTTATAAATCATTTGTATGTGTGTGAGTAAACGTACATACAAATGATTATTAATAAAGAAAATCGCTATATCTATAAATTTTATAAAGCTTTTAAAGTGTAACACCACATGCCCATCACCTTAAGATTTTAAGTATCCCCAAAACGAAATTTCTACATGAATATCTATAATTTTACCTCTTTTTCATTTGATTTGAAAATAAGCTTTCTATTTTTAAAAACCAACGATACCACCTCAAATTATATGAATAAAATCCATTCATTTATTAGGAAAATGGATTGAAAATAATAAGGTAGACTAAAAAGTAAAATATTATTTATGATAATCATTCTTTTATAAAATTTAAATTGGAAATAGCCCTACTCATTTTGATTGCGCATTTTCAAAATGGAGGGGCTTTTCTTACTGTAAAATCAATAACTGCAGCTTATTTTGTTGAAAAAATTCTCATTCTTATTTTGAAAGTGATATGGGTACATTTACATGCACATCAATCTTTTATGATGAAGTGGCCCTTGAATATATTATTTTTTATTGACAGACATAAAAATGATTTATTTGCTATATTGATAATTTATAGACGTTATAATAAAATGTTTACGTATATGTAAACTTAATTTATTCTTGTTTGGTTTTATTGTGAGGTTAGGCAGTGTTAATAACAATAAAATAATGAATATATCACCTGCAAAAAGAATGAAACCAATACGGAGAAGATGATTTCGTTAAAAATTCGAAAAATAAGCGTTATTAGCTCTTGAAGAAAAATGACTAGAAAAATTATAAGCATATGGAAAATAGGGTTATACAAAAAGTCCTAAAGGGGGACGGAATTATGGAGAAAAGAAAGTATTCAGTAACACCACAAGATCGAATGAATTATGTATTAGGTCTTTATTCTGCAGATCAACAAATTAATGCAGTTCTTTATTTTCCTGTAGGTATATCAAAGGATATACTTGAAGAATCAGTAAGGATAACGTTGCAATTGCAACCAGTTTTGAACAGCCGGTTTGTAGAAAATGATATTCCTTACTGGGAGGAACATTCATCTGACACTAACTCATCTATTTGCTTTTTTGCAGAAGGAAATAATCAAGAACTTGAAATAATGGCAATAGATTTTATTAAGGAACCTGGTGATCGTATTCAGGGGCCTATGGTTCAAACGAAATTATTACGGGGCACTACAACAGATATGTTAGTTGTGAAATTGTCTCATCTATGTTCAGATGGTGCAGGAGTCAAGGAATATATTAAATTGCTTGGAATGATATATACTCACCTTTCATTGGGACGGTCTAAGAAGCAAATTATAAAGGAATTTGATGAGGGAAATGAGAGTTGTCGAGATCAATCACATGTATTCAAATACGCTGGAATATCGGACATAAAAAGTGCGTATCGTCCTAACCAAGAACAACAGGCATCGTTATGGTCTTTTCCATCTCAACCTAACAAAAATAAATTTCCCCAAATGTCCGTACGGCGATTGAGCCATGAGCAAACTCTACGTTTAACCCAATGGACAAAAGCTCAACAGGCTACCTTGAATGATGTAATCATGACTGCATACTTCCGAGCTTTATCACATTTCACTGTGTATGCAGAACCTCGCACTGCAGAAAAAATGATTGGCTTGACAATTGATTTACGTCGATATCTGCCTAATAATACAACTGGTGCTATTTGCAACTTATCCGGTATGGAAATGCCAGTGATTAAAATGGAAGACGATGAAACATTTAAGCAGACTCTTGTTCGAGTTAAACAATCAATGGATAAAATAAAGTCTCAAAATCCAGGTCTTTCTTCAGCAGCAGGAATGGAGTTACTGGCAGAAATGAAGCTATCTACAGTGAAGGAAATGTATAATCAGCAATATGAACAGGCTGTACAGATGGGGATGGCGTTGCCATTACTGACAAATTTGGGAGTAATCGCTGAGGAACCTATTCAGTTTGGTGAAATTCAAGCTGAGGACGGGTATATGACATCACCTATTATGTATGCACCATTCTTTTCAATGGGAGCAAGCTCTTATAATGGAAGGCTTACATTTACGATCGGTTATCATGCGCCGGATACATCAAAAGAAAAGGTAGAAAAATTTTTAGATAGTGTTGCTAATCAACTATCAGAAATAAAATAAAAGAGAATATAGAGAACAGATTTCTAATAGAATTGTATTTTTGGGGCTCGTATCATGTACGGATAATCTCTGGAAATTTTCTCTGACCGCACTTGCCTTTATGCTTTATATGCAATGGGAATGGTAGGGAGAAACAATTTGTATCGTGAAAAAACAAGATATAACGGTATGAAAACAATAAAGCAGAGCTGATTTAAATTACACTTTGAATCAGCTCTGTTTTACTAGTTTGATGGCCCTTACAACAAAAAAGGAGGCTGTATCCGGTTAGGGTAAAGCGGATTTTTAATTTTTTTGAAAATAAAGTTGACATCCACAACTACTTAGTCATACAATGTAGTTGTAATAAGTAATACTGAATAGTGTGGCTTTACTCAAAAGCTATTCAGTAAAAAATTCGCCTTAGTACTCTGTGATACTGAATATAAGTCAGACAGAATAGGGGGTAAAGGAGGATCAGGACATGGAAAATTTAACTGAAATGCTAAAAGGTTCACTGGAAGGGTGTGTACTGGAAATCATCAGTCGCCGTGAAACGTATGGCTATGAGATTACCCGCCATCTGAATGATCTTGGGTTTACCGAAGTTGTGGAAGGTACGGTGTATACCATCCTTGTACGATTAGAGAAGAAAAAGCTTGTGAATATTGAAAAGAAACCATCAGATATGGGACCGCCTCGTAAGTTTTATTCATTAAATGAAGAGGGCCGCCAAGAGCTTGAATTGTTTTGGAAAAAATGGGATTTTGTATCGTCAAAAATTAACGTCTTGAAGTCAAAATAGGTTCATAAGATAAAATGTTCCGGCCGATACTTTGGGAATTTCTTGTTCGGTTTTATAAAAAAGGAGGAAAATAAGATGTTAGAAATGTTTAAAAAGTTAATTGGTGATAAAAAAGAGTACAAAATGATGATGGCACGAGTTGAGGCTCTGCCAGAGGACTACCAATTTGTATTTAAGAAAATTCAAAACTACATGTGGAATTTCTCAGCGGGTAACGGGATGGATATGTTACACATACAGTATGAATTAATCGATTTGTTTGAAGCTGGTGCAGCAGAAGGAAGACAAGTGCTTGACATTACTGGGGATGACGTGGCTTCCTTTGCTGACGAACTAGTGGCAAATGCTAAAACTTACGTCTCCAAGTATCGTGAAGATTTGAATGAAAGTATTATGAAGAAATTGAGAAAAAAATAAATGGAATAAGTAATACCGACTGATTAGCTGGTTACACATATGAATTGCCACCATAGCTATTCAGTTATATTTTTAGCTTGGTAATAAGTGATACAGAATATCAGTGGTACTAAATAGATAGAGGTAAATAAATTATCTCCGCAAAACATTTTTATAGGGAGGAAAAAAGTATGAGTAATGCAGCGATTTCTATAAAAGGCTTGAAAAAATCCTTTAAAGACAAGGAAGTTTTAAAAGGGGTAGATTTTGAGGTGCAGCGTGGAGAAATTTTCGCGCTGCTAGGCTCAAATGGAGCGGGAAAGACGACAACGGTTAACATCCTTTCGACGCTAATGAAGCAAGATAGCGGTGAAGTAAGTATTTGCGGATTTGATGTACAGCGTCAACCAGACCATGTTCGTCAAAGTATCAGTTTGACAGGGCAGTTCGCAGCTTTAGACGGTATGCTGACAGGGAGGGAAAACTTGATAATGATCGCCAAATTACGTGGTGTTTCCAATCCCGCTCAAGTTGCTGACAATCTACTTGCAAGATTTAGCCTGACTGATGCGGCAAACCAAAGGGCAGATCAGTATTCAGGTGGGATGAAGCGCCGGCTTGATATCGCGATGAGTTTGATTGGGGCGCCAGCAGTTATTTTTCTTGACGAACCAACGACTGGACTCGATCCTGAAGCGCGGATTGAAGTGTGGGATACAGTCAAGGAACTTGCTGATAGTGGTACAACTATTTTGCTTACGACTCAGTACTTGGAGGAAGCAGAACAACTGGCTGATCGTATCGCAATTTTGCATGGTGGAAAAATTATTACGACAGGTACTCTTTCTGAACTGAAAGAGATGTTCCCACCGGCAAAAGTGGAGTATATCGAGAAGCAGCCTACATTGGAAGAAATATTCCTTGCGATCATTGGCAAAAAGGAGGGGATATAAATGAAAAGCAAAACAAGGGTATTACTTGGGCGCTTAATGCGCAATATTATGCGTAGTCCAGATACAATTATTACGGTAGCGATTACACCGATTATGATGATGCTATTGTTTGTATACGTATTTGGTGGGGCTATACAGACAGGAACAGATAACTACGTCAATTATTTATTGCCGGGAATTTTGCTAATGGCTATCGCATCCGGTGTAGCTTACACTTCTGTGCGACTCTTTACGGATGTAAAGAGTGGGCTGATGGCACGTTTCATTACGATGCCTATTAAGCGTTCATCGTTATTGTGGGCTCATGTTTTAACCTCTCTTGTTGCTAATGTACTTACTATCGTTGTAGTTATTCTTGTTGCGCTCTTAATGGGTTTCCGTTCCAGTGCGAATATTCTAGATTGGCTTGCAGTAGCTGGGATACTAGGAATGTTTACGTTAGCGCTAACATGGTTGGCTATCATTCCAGGGCTGACGGCAAAGTCTATGGAAGGGGCGACAGCCTACTCGTACCCACTAGTTTTTCTTCCATTTATTAGTTCAGCCTTCGTACCTACCGAAACGATGCCAAAAATTGTTCGTGTGTTTGCGGAGAATCAGCCTGTAACTTCAATCGTGAATGCGATTCGTGCTCTTTTATATGAAGGAACTGTTGGAAACGATATTTGGATTGCGCTCGCTTGGTGCGTCGGAATTATGGTTATTGCTTGCTTCTTTGCTAGTAAAGCATTTAAACGTCAGCTAGGGTAAGTGAATGAAATCATCCGGAATAATATATTTTTTTGAAAAAGCACGGGAAGATTTTCCGTGCTTTAATAATTCATTCATACTTCGCTTAATTGTAGTAGTTTTAAAGTAAATAGGAGAATAATAAATTGAATACACATGCCTGTATGGTATGTTAACACTTAACTAAAATGACTTGTTAATAAACAGAATATTCCGTGTAAATATAGAGGTTATCGTAGTGATGTGTTATATTTATACTTATAAGGTATATAATGTATAAATTAATCGTTTAGGGGATGAAAAAGGGAGAGGTTCAAATGAAATGGTATTTATATACTCTCAAAAACTATGCGAAATTTAGTGGGAGAGCTACGAGAAAAGAGTACTGGATTTTTACTTTATTTAATAAGGTTACGTTTTGGTCATTAATATATTTGGCCTCTTATTCTTCGTCTGCCTTTTACTTAAGAGCCAATATTACCGTGCTATATATAACAATTTTTATCGTTCCTACTCTGGCAGTGGAAGCTCGTCGATTACATGATAGTGGAAAAACAGGATGGTGGCAGCTATTAAATTTGGTGCCATTTGGAGGAGCGGTTCTACTTGTGTTTTGTATCATTGAAAGTGATGAAGGTGAGAATAAGTATGGACCAAATCCACATTCAAATCTTAAACAAGCAATTTAATGTGTTTATAGAAAACTCTAATATAAAAGGTATGAACTAAAAGTTAGTTCATACCTTTTATATTGTATTATTCATAGAAGCCTCGTTCAGTAGCGAGCGCTTAAACTCAATATTTTGAGGTTTAACTGATCACTGCTTATGGGGAATATAAACATAATCGCTCTTGTAAATCTTTTAATATTTCTTCAGGCATTTCCCTAATTGTAATATCCTTCCCTAGAAAAAGCAGCCAATTTATTATTTCCGTCACTTCATCGGGATTGTTAACATTGATAAAAGTTTTTAAAATGGCTGTGGATTGGTAAGGATTAGTATAAGATATTGAAATTTTTAAAGGATGGTATTTTTTGAACTGGGCAATTGCTGTCGGACCAAGTTCAAGTACAAGGTTAATTGCTTCAGCCATCTTACTTAGTTTTTCTAAAATCTTTTTCTTATTGAGCCTTTTATTCGTCGTGTATGGTTCGATATTGATGAGATCATCGACAGGAAACATTAACTTCTTTTCTTCTTTTAAGTCAAATCCTTCAATAATCCAATGGCTTTTTTCTTGATAAAGGTGTAATAGATAAATTGGATAAGACTTAATTTCTTCATCTTTTTTAATGGTAATCAATAAATGGTTATCCAAAAGAAGGATTTGAATGAGTTTTTCTAACATAGGATGGGGGAGATCAGAAAGCTCAAGTAGATCGGGATTATGAGGATTAGTTCCTTGGAACAGCAAGAGTTGATTTAAAAGAACAAGGTCATCCTGCTGGGTTTCTGAGATGAGTCCTAGTAGTTTTTCGGCTAAAGATTGACGACTCTTTAGGTAGGGAAGTTGTTGATTCCTCGTAGCCATAAAGGCAATAAAAAGAGCTTTCACTTCATTATCAGTAAAGCGAACAACGGGCAGGATAGAATTATGCATAACAAAATATCCACCCGTTCTCCCAACTTCAGCGACAAGTGGCATTCCCATAGCTTCAATTTCTCTAATGTCTCTAATAGCTGTCGATCGTGATATGTTAAATTCTCGTATGATTTCAGAAATTGTAAAGTGAGAGCGGTTGTTAATATATCGCATAATTGTATTGATCCGTTCAACTTTTTTCATTTTGGTCTCCTAAACAGTATCATTTTTTGACATGGTTTAAAGATATTATAAACGTATCAGATGAAAAGATAAATCGTTTGATTAATAAAAAAAGAGGCAGGTTTTGTATATGAAAAATTATACTATAGAAGAAAAAGATAGCTTTATTGTGTTAGGTATTGGAACTGAAATTAAGAGTGAGTACACAGACTTTGCTGGAATAAATAAAGAAAAGGAAGACTTTTGGTCGGCTGTTAAAGAAGATGGAAGGCTGGACACTTTAAAAGCTTTAGCGACAAATGAATACATTTTTTCTGTGAGCGAAGCGGTGAATAACAAAATGATGTATTATGCGGGTGTCATGACAGAAGCACAAATAGAAGAAGAATCTAGAGTGATTCAGTTTCCGAGGGGAGAATACTTAGTAGTAAAAGGGGAAGACAAAACAGCTGAAGAGTTAAGTAATAAGTTGACTGGCATCGCCTTCGGTCAAGCTTTACCAGATGCAAATGAGTTTGCTTATGTTGGTGGACCAAATACGACGGTTGAGATGGGGAAAAGAAACGGCTTAGTGTTTGGTGAAATGTGGATTCCAGTTGTAAGGAAGTAAAGTGATAAAAGATACGAATATGGGAAGTAGAGGCTAACAATCTTGGATTGTTGGCCTTTTTAACATGAATATAATATTCATGTGCTGCTACACAGTATGTTCTGATAAAATGGAATGAAAGGGAATTACTGTAAGGTGGTGGTGGGGTGAATAAAAAAAGGCTATTTGAGCTATTCATAGTAACGTTTGTTCTTCTATTCCTTCATGTAAGTACATTTACAAATGAGAAGTTTAACGATAAATTGGGTGCTTTTACTTACATTGTTTTATTTCTTATGCTTACTATCAACGCTATATTTATAGAAAGGTATTTTGGTAATATACAAAAGTGGATTCGAAATATTACATGTTGCTTTGCTTTATTCGTAGTGGTTTTAGTAGCTCTATGGATAGGTTATTTTTAGTCCTTACTTAAGAGAATGAGAAATATGTGATTACACTATATTCGATCCGATAATATTACTTAGCTGCATCGGTTTATATTAATTTTTTCTCTCCCCAATCATGATAAAATGTATAATAGGAAATTTTATGTAACATAAAGGGGGAAGGTTTATGGTCAGCTTGAGTACCTTGATAGCTTTTGCAATTGTTTCGCTTAGCATGGTTTGTTCACCTGGGCCTAATATGATTTATCTCATTTCCCGTTCCATTACGCAGGGACGTATGGCGGGATTTATTTCTTTATTGGGCATCATGCTCGGATTTGTAATCTATATAATCGCAACTATGTTTGGACTTACAGTTCTATTCCTTGCGGTTCCCGCTGTATATGAAGCAGTAAAGTGGGCAGGTGCTGCTTACTTACTCTGGCTAGCTTGGAATTCGATTAAACCGGGTGCTATATCTATTATGGAACCTCGTACGATTTCTAATGAACCGCCACGGAAATTATTTTTAATGGGACTCATGACTAATCTTCTGAATCCAAAGATTGCTATTTTGTATGTATCACTTTTACCTCAATTTGAAGATCCAAAGAAGGGATCGTTGCTTTTTCAAGGTGCAGTTTTGGGCCTTACGCAAATCACTGTTAGCTTTATAGTTAACCTTCTAATTGTATGTACAGCAAGTAAAATTGCGAAATGGTTTGGCACACGTCCAACGTGGCTGCGAGTGCAGCGCTGGCTTATGGCGAGCGTATTGACAGGTCTTGCAGTACGTTTAGCTTTTGAACGTCGACAGTAAGAGTATATAAAAAAATTAAAAATGCTTTTTAATGAAGAAATTAAATTTTATAGTGATGGTACAACAAGTACAGAAGCGAATCCTACCCACGTATATGGAGAAAAAGGAACATATAATGTGGAACTAACAGTGGAAGATAGTAGAGGAAAAGAAAGTAAAGAACAAACAAAAGTTACTGTAAAACAAGAACTGCAAACAGGTGGATCCCTCGAAGAGGAGAAGGACTTCCAATACGCTTGTAAAAGGGAATCTGATTACTCCTGATCAGACAGATGTTTAAACGTTTGATGTTATAGTTCTGAAAGAAGTAGTTATTTCTGTGATAAATGAACAAAATATTGGGATGACATGGGTACTTTATCATGAATTAGACATGTAAAATTACGTAGCTTGTGGTAAAGATGAAGGAAATACTATAAAGGGAAAACTCGTAGCGAAACAAGGAAAATATTATTTGAATGTGTATAAATCCGATGATAAGAATGGTGAATATTCATAAAGTATACTTAATATCAGTAATTCATATAATTAGGAGTGGTTTCTATATTTAGAGAAAATACAAAAAGGATACTTCTGTCATTAGTAACAAATCCAATACTAATAATTGTATACGGGATCTTTTGCTATGAGTTGGCCTTATACTGTAAGTACGGAAGAATGAATTATAATATTTACATTTTGTTATTATGTATAGTACTTTTTATATCCATAACTACATTTACTACAATGCGGGTGATAAAAAATAGAGAATATGAATCTAAAAAATTAACAAATTCAATAGCATGGAGATCCATTTCTATTATCATTATTGTTGCAATTACATCATTTTATGGGATGCAGATTTATAAAAGTGCAATAAATTACAATGGCAAATTGGCATGGTTTATAGAAAAGTTAAAACATGAAAGGTCAGTTAAACTTAAACATAATAATATATATAAATCTGGAGTAGAAGGTATTTTTGAAGATATAAATAAAAAATATCCTTTGCCAAAGAAATTGTATATGGCAACTGATTTTGATCTTACATTTCATTCAGATGGAACAATCACAGCGTTTGATACATTTGTTTATGGGAAAAATGTTGATGGGAAAGAAGAAACTTATTTAATCTCTTATAATAAGAAGAAATCAGAAGATATTACTATAATACGAGATGGATATGCAAAGCCTGATTATAATGATGATAAATTAGTAGAACCTTTAATTAAAACGGTTAAGGCGATCCCAGTTAAGCAAACGGTCAAAAAATGGAATGAAAGTAAGTATGGGTTGATTTATTATGGAAAAAGAAATTGGGGATCCAATACAGAGGGAATTATTAATATTACTGAGGATGGTAAGAGGCAGAGTGTTAAAGAAGCAGCTTCTGATATCATTGGATATACTGTATCTATATTTGTCCCTGGAAAAGAGAAAGAGCTAGTCCCTGCTAGATATAATTTAATAAGTGACGCAAGTTGGAGTAAATCAAAGACGCCTCCAAAAGAAGATATGCTTAAAGAGAAGGAACAACAAGATTTAAAGAATGAAAAAGAACAGTTTTTCCTATCGAAAGAAGTTGGTTATAAACTAAATATGACAGATAAAGCATTAGGGAGCGCCTTTTATTCATTAAGCAAGACTAGTGATGAAGGGAAAACATGGGAGGTTATCAATCCAGACCCATTTAATGGGGGGATTGGTAGTGTATCAGGAATCATTTTTATAAATGATAAACTTGGGTTTTTAGGAGCAATTAGGCCTTCTGGTAATGAAGGAGAGTTATATCGCACAGATGATGGGGGAGTATCTTTCAAAAAGGTAGAATATCCGCCGCATGAAGTGAAATTAGATCATACACAGTCCACAATAAGTCCTTTTGATTCTCCTAGTATGCCATATGAGAAAGATGGGGTTTTTAATATGTTAGTTGGACAAGGGGCAGATGGAGACTACAATGGCGATAGTAGTGCACTTTATCAATCAAAAGATAACGGAGAAACATGGGAATTTGTAGAAGAAGTGAAAAAGAAATAATCAGAATGTCTTTTTGAAAAATAAGGTAACTACTGAGCTATACATTTCATTTAGAAGTTTGGTAAGGAGTACAGTTCCAGCCATGAAGATAAAAATGGATCTATACCTCGCTGCCTTTCTTTGTTTTATTTCTTATGCTTACTATCAACGCTATATTTATAGAAAGGTATTTTGATGATATACAAAAGTGGATTCGAAATATTACATGTTGCTTTGCTTTATTTGTAGTAGTTTTAGTAGCTCTACGGATAGGTTACTTTTGACTCCAAAGATTGCTATTTTGTATGTATCACTTCTACCTCAATTTGAAGATCCAGAGAAGGGGTCATTACTTTTTCAAGGTGCAGTTTTGGGCCTTACGCAAATCATTGTTAGCTTTATAGTTAACCTTGTAATTGTATGTACAGCAAGTAAAATTGCGAAATGCACACGCCCAACGGCAGCGTTGGCTTATGGCAAGTGTTTTAACGGGGCTTGCTGTACGTCTTGCTTTTGAACGTCGACAGTAAGAGCCTCTTTACCTTCAGTTTCTATAATATAACCTAATAAATATTAATATAAGTTATGTATAACAGATATTTACCTTATAAAATAAGGGGGGCATATTATGACTGAGACAAACGAAACTTCAGGAGTCAATTTGAAAAAAGATGTGAAGTTTTCTATTATAATTCCTGCACACAATGAAGAAAAGTACATTAGAAAATGTTTAGATTCAATTGCAAAGGCATCAGAGGCATATAAAGAGCAAACGGAAGTTATAGTTGTTTTAAATCGTTGCACAGATAAAACAGAGGAAATAGCAAAATCTTATAATTGTGTTACATTGAAAAATAACGATAAAAACTTATCTAAAATTCGAAATGCAGGGGCTAAAATAGCTAATGGAGAAATAATCGTCACTATAGACGCTGATACCATAATGACAGAGTCTATGTTGTCTAATGTAGATAAATATTTAGCTTCAGGTAAATACATTGGTGGTGGGGTAAATGGAAAGTTTGAAAGAATATCTTTAGGAATATTTCTCTCCGCAATGTTAATAATCATCCCCTTACTTTTTAAGTACGGAGCTATATCTGTAGGGATTTTTTGGTGCTATAGAAAAGACTTTATGGCAATCAACGGATTTAATGAAAACATGCTTATGGCAGAAGATGCAGATTTCGCTAAGCGGTTAAAAGAATGGGGAAAGAAAAATAATAAGAAATTCGGTACTATTAAAAATGGAATGATAACTTCATGCAGAAGATTTGATACATATGGAGACTGGACTTTACTTAAAAATCCAAAAGTAATTTTAGCTTATCTAAAAGGAAATGATAGAAAATACGCAGATAAGACATATTATGATAACCAAGAAAGATAAAAATGGAGAAAACCGGTAGAAAATAGTTAGTGCTTTTTTAGATATAATGAGAATCCAACTTAATTTAATAGATATTATAAGAAAACCATCAATTTGATTACCCTTTTTCAAATTGATGGTTTTTATTTTTGAAATAAATATGTATTTTTTTATGAAAATATTTTTTGACCCCCATAAAACTTTGTACTCCTCCGAATATGTATAGTGAAAAAAATAAATAGAAGAAAAATGACTATGAAAGAATATAGAAGTATTAATAAAATTACTAGATTAAGTGGCATTCAAAATGGAAGGATGAAATTACCAATTATATAGAGAAGAGTTATTCAAGGATTGCAGATAAAATAGAAAGAGAATAAGCAAAACGAACGGTAGAAAATAAGAAAGTAGATAAAAATACAAACTTAACTTTAGTGCCGAGAGAAAAGGAAAATTATTAAGAAAACGTTGGGAAAAGTTAGACTCGAAAAATATAACTAACAGCAAGAAAACAAGACCGAAGAAAAGTACCAAGAAAATCTGGTTAAATGGTCACTTGTGTAGTGGCCATTTTGCTATTTGAAGGAGGCTGGGAGATTACAAGTGTTGAGTTTAGTAATGAAGATCTTAAGAAAACCGAAAATAGAAGATATCGTATGTAACATACAAAACAACGAAGAAGACAAAGAAGCGTTTATCGTACAGTATCAGCCTTTTATTAGAAAATCAATCTCATCTGTCTGCCGTCGATATATTACAGAACAGGATGATGAATATAGCATTGGATTGTTTGCTTTTAACGAAGCAATTGAACAGTATTCCTATACAAAAGGAAAATCCTTTTTAGCGTTTGCTGATCTTCTTATAAAAAGAGATGTAATTGACTATATACGTAAGGAGTCTAAACATAACTTTGTCTTTTTAAAAGAAGATGAGCAAGAGGAAATGTTAGAAATGCAAGTGTCGCTTACGGAGTATATGAAAGAGATGGAAAATAGTAACCGTAAGGAGGAAATTCTTCATTTTCAAAGTGTGCTAGCTGAGTTTAAAATCACATTCTCAGAGCTTGCTAAAGAATCTCCTAAGCATCGTGATACACGTGAGCACTTAATAGAAATTGTGAAAATAATTATAAAAGAAGAGGAAATGATGGAAGAGCTGTTCCGAAAGAAAAAGTTACCGCTTAAACAGATTGAACCGCGTGTTAGGGTAAGTCGTAAAACGTTGGAACGACATAGAAAATACATTATTGCAATGTGTATTATTTTTGCAAACAACTATACATATATTCTGGATTACATAAGAGGGGAAAAGCATGATGAATAAAGGAATTGTGATGGATATAAAAAAGCATAGCGTAGTTGTTTTAACACCAAATGGAGAGTTTATTACGTGTAAAAGAAAAGGGGATTCTTGCATAATCGGGGAGGAAATCTCGTTTGATGAGCAAGAACAAAAAGCATCGCATTTTTCGATTCCTTCCTTTTTAAAGCCTGCATCAATACTTGTTGCTTGTTTTTTATTTGCAGTGCTGTTTTTCTACAACCAACCAGAAGAAAAAGTATTTGCTTACGTCTCAGTTGATATAAATCCAAGTTTAGAGGTGAGCGTAACAAAGGATTTTCGTGTTATAGATTTGCAGGCTTGTAATGATGATGGAAGGCGTATTTTAAAAGAATTGAAGCAATGGGAAAATAAACAATTACAAGAAGTAATACGTACTATTATAAAGCAAAGTCAAGAGGATAAGTATTTAACGAATGATAAGCAAGTTATGCTAACAGCTGTTGCAAAGGACAAGGCACTAGAACCACTTTTGGAAAAGGCAATGAAAGAATTAAAGAAAGAATATGAGCTAAAACATATTACAGTTGAATATCAAAGTAGCACAATGCAAATACGAGAGAATGCTAGAAAAGCTGGAATTGGCACAGGTGTTTATATAAAGCAAGAGAATGAGAAGAACAAATCACTTACGCCTCCTGTCACCCCGTCTAATCCGGTGGAAAACGAAGAAGAGGTGCAATCACACCCGGAGTCATCTCCTGATGCAACACTCGATTTGTCTCCTGTAAAAGAAAAAAAATATGAAAAGCAAGAGCAGAAAGAACAAAAGAAAACAGAGGAACAGCCATCGAAGCAAATAAAAGAAAACAATGGAAGAGGATCTCAGCAAGAAAATAGAGGGAATCAACAGGAGAATAACAGTAGAGAAGCTCAACAAGGAAATAATGGGAATCAGCAAGGGAACAACGGAAGAGGATCTCAACAAGGGAATAATGGAAATGGGCAAGGGAACAACGGAAGAGGATCTCAACAAGGAAATAATGGAAATGGGCAAGGGAACAACGGAAGAGGATCTCAACAGGGAAATAACGGAAACGAGCAAGGGAACAATGGAAGAGGATCTCAACAAGGAAATAATGGAAATGAGCAAGAGAACAATGGAAGAGGGTCTCAACAAGGGAATAATGGAAATGGGCAAGGGAACAATGGAAGAAATCCTCAACAAGGAAATAATGGGAATCAGCAAGGGAACAATGGAAGAGGATCTCAACAAGGGAATAATGGAAATGGGCAAGGGAACAATGGAAGAGGATCCCAGAAAGAAAATGACGGAAACGAGCAAGGGAACAATGGTAGGGGGTCTCAACAAGAAAATAGAGGCCACCAGCAAGGGAATGAAAAGAAGAATCAATAGAATATGGAAGTGAGAGATTCACTTCAAAGCTAAAAGGATTTATTCCGCTATTTGCTGGGCAGCCCGATTGGTGAGGGTTGATGATTAGTGGGGGGGGAACAAAACCCCCACTGATTAAAGTTGCACTTTAATATTCTATAGTTCTATTAAGAAGGAGTATGTGAAAAATATAATGGAGAAAAACATTCAACAAGAGAAAGATAAAGAAAAACCTGTTTTTTATGATCCGAAAGGAAGGAGAAACATAGCCTTTATTTGGTTTCTATGTATCTCAATAGTTAGTGTAAGTGTTGTATTTTATTTTTTCTTTCAAAGTATTTTTTCAACACCAGAAATTCCAAATATGAATACCGCTGTACAACAAGATACTAAACTTGTACCAATTAATCAAAAACTTAGTGATCAGCAGTTAAAGGAAGAAGCATTTAACCCAAATACCGAAACGAAGGATAATAAAAATTTGGTGAATCCGCCGAAGGATAGTAAACATCCTAAAGAAGTGTATGGTTTTTATGTAAACTGGGATGAAAATAGTACCGCTTCTTTAAAAGAAAATATTGATTCATTAACTACGTTAGTACCAGAGTGGTATCATTTAAAAGCAGATTTAACGATTAGAAGTGAGATAAAACCTGAGATAGTAAAGTTGGCAGAAAAAAATCAAGTGAAGATTATGCCTTTGCTTACTAACTATACTGAGGAAGCTTCTGGTCCTGATAGTGGGCTAATTCATAAGTTACTGAGTTCCTCAAACGATGTAAAGACAAAGTTTATTAATGATTTAGTAAGCCAAGTTAAAAAAAATCAGTTTTCAGGTATTAATATTGACTTTGAGGCCGTACCTGAAAGACTTAACAAATTTTATGAAAGAACTTACTAAGGAATTTCATGAACATGATTTGCTCGTTACACAAGATGTTCCAGCTAATGATAAGGCTTTTGATTATAGTGCGTTAGCAAAAATAATAGATCGAATGATTGTAATGATGTACGATGAGCACTATGGAGCGGGGGAACCAGGACCAATTGCTTCAAATAAATGGTTCCAACATACATTAAAAGAACTGAATATTCCGTCTAATAAACTTATAGTTGCTTTCGGTAACTATGGATATGATTGGGAAGTAAATAGTAAAGAAGCTGCAAAGTCTATGACTTTCTCAGAAGTTATGGCAATGGCTCATGATTCAAATATAAAAATTCAATGGGATAAGGTGAGTGGAAATCCGTATTTTAGATATAAAACAGGAGAGAAAGAACATACTGCTTGGTTCTTAGACGGTGTTACTCTTTATAATCAAGTGAAAATCGCAATGGACAATCATGCAAAGGGGTTTGCGCTATGGAGATTAGGAGCAGAAGATCCTACAATATGGAAAGTTTTAAAAAATCCTATTGAGGTACAAAAAAATCCTAATGTATTACATAAAATCAGTAGTTTAGATGAAGTGAATTATTCTGGACAAGGTGAAATTTTACAGATTGAGAATGAAAGAAAAAATGGATTGAGAGATTTTAAAGTAGGCAAAGATGATTATATTACAGATGAAGTATATCAATCCTTACCATCTGCATATGAAGTGCAACGATATGGAAAACCAAATGGGAAACAAGTAGTATTAACATTTGATGATGGACCAGACCCGAAATATACGCCAGAAATATTAGATATATTAAAAGAGAATCAAATAAAAGCTGCTTTTTTTGTACTTGGTGAAAACGCGCAACTAAATACTAGTATTGTAAAAAGAATATACGATGAAGGGCATGAAATTGGCAATCATACTTTCAAGCATCCTAACATAGCAGATACGTCTTTACTACGAACGAAAGTAGAACTTAATACGACGCAACGTTTAATTCAGGAAGTAACTGGACATTCTACGGTTTTATTTAGACCGCCATATGAAGCGGATGCTAACCCGGATTCATCAAATGAAATATTGCCTATTTTACGTGCACAAAATATGAACTATACAATGGTAGCGGAAAAAGTTGATCCCGAAGACTGGGCAATACCATCAACAAATGAATTAGTAAAGCGTGCTCTTAATCCCATTTATAAGGGAGAGGGAAATATTATTCTTCTCCATGATGCGGGAGGGAACCGTACACATACAGTAGAGGCGCTCCCAATTATTATTAAAGACCTAAAAAAGCATGGATATAGTTTTGTAACAATTTCAGATTTAATGAATAAAGAACGAGATGAAATCATGCCTCCTGTTTCTTCTGAGGGGAAGCAATATTTGCTTTACAATAAAGCTGTCTTTTCAGGGGCAGGATACTTTAAGCATATATTAACAACTATTTTTTATATTGCTATTGGATTAGGGATTTTTCGATTTTTATTCTTAATTTATTTTGCATGGAAGCAGAAAAGAAAAACGTTATCTCGCTATATTAATTCGTCCTATCAACCTTTTGTTAGTGTTGTCATAGCAGCATATAATGAAGAAAAGGTGATAGCCAAGACAATTCACTCAATTTTGGATAGTAATTATAGAGAATTTGAAGTTATTGTTGTGGATGACGGATCGACAGATGGTACGTCAAAAGTAATGAAAGAAACATTTTATAAACACCCTAAAGTTCGTTTCATTCAGAAAGAAAACGGCGGGAAATCATCGGCAATGAACCTAGGGTTTCAACAATCGCGAGGAGAAATCATTGTCACTTTAGATGCGGATACTATTATTGCGCAAGACGCCATTTCTCTAATGGTTAGACACTTTGAAAATCAGAATGTAGCTGCAGTTTCAGGTAATGTCAAAGTGGGGAATAGACGGAATTTGTTAACTACTTGGCAACATGTTGAGTACATTACAGGGTTTAATTTAGAACGTAGAGCTTTTGATGAGTTAAATTGTATTACAGTAGTTCCAGGAGCTATTGGGGCGTGGCGCAAAAAGAATGTAGTTGAATCTGGATATTTAAGCGAAGATACGTTAGCAGAAGATACGGATCTTACTATTACATTTTTACGTCAAGGGCATAGAATTGTATATGAAGAAAAAGCGCATGCTTTTACGGAATCACCTGAAGATGTGAAAAGTCTCATTAAACAGCGGTATCGTTGGTCATATGGTACACTTCAATGTCTTTGGAAACATCGAAAAGCGTTATGTAATCCAAAGCATAAAACATTAGGATTTATTGCACTGCCTAATATGTGGTTATTCCAATATGTGCTGCAATTCATTGCTCCTTTTGCAGATATATTAATGATTATAGGACTATTTAGTAGTAATCCGCTAAAAGTTTTAGGATTTTATCTTGTTTTCTTTTTAATGGATCTTCTCGCTTCTCTGTTCGCATTTAAATTAGAGGAAGAGAACCCAAAACCATTGGCATGGTTAATTTTACAACGTTTTATTTATCGCCAATTTATGACTTATGTTGTCATTAAATCTATATTCTCATCGCTTCGAGGAGTAGCGGTAGGGTGGAATAAACTAAAGAGACTGGGGAGTGTTAAACATTCCACGGAACATAAGGAGGCATCATAAAAGAGCAGACTATCTGCTCTTTTTTTCATTGGTTTTAGTTAGTTGAATGTAGAGTTGTAGTATAAAAACTGCTGCTTCTATAATGAGATTCCTATTCATCATTAATGGTGAGACATTATGTTAAGCTAATCCTTTAGTTTCGGATTAAAGTTTTTTTATATTTTTTTAAAATGACGGACACAAAAACGCATATACCTCCGAATTATATATATGGATAACATAAATATGTATATAAAAGGGGAGAAATAAGATGAAAGAAAAAAAAGAAATGTTTCAAGAAATCGCTGAGGTGTTAAAGGTATTGGCGCATCCAGTTCGTCTATCTTTAGTAAAAATAATGCTTGCAAAAGGTCCTACTAATGTAACAACAATGTATGGGGATTTACAAATGCCTCAAAGTACAATTAGTCAACATTTATCTAAACTAAAAGCTGCTAAAATGGTTACAGGTACTCGGAAAGGATTAGAAATTTATTATGAGGTAACTGACAATCGCACAAAATCAATATTAGCATGTTTAGTTTAAATGATGATTTCTATTTCAAAATAAAAAGCGCTATTCTTTTCTATGATTTTACAGAGAGAATAGCGTTTTTTATTTTTAAGGAGTATCTTTTTATTAGCTTGATGGTGAAAGGGTATTATCTCTAAAATACAAAAATATTGATTTCGCTTTTATTCTTTCTCAGGGGTTTGAGCTCAAAAGGTCGACTATCACTTTGTTTCCAATGAACTGGACAGTGGAAGAACTTATATTTTTGAATAGAGGGCATTCTATGTTTTTGATATATTAATAGTTGGGGAACAGAAATAAGGGGGATATAGAAATGGAATTATTTGATTACTATAAGCGAAAAGGAAAGATGAAACTGTTAATTGGGACGGGTATTTTTATTCTTGCTTTATGCGCTGTATATGAAGATTGGGGACATATTAATTGGGGGCAGTTTATATTTTTTGTTATCGCTGCTTCTATCTTTTTGGGAATTGGATTTTGGCAGTTAAGAAAAGGAAAGTTGATACAAAAGAATATGATAAAAAGTAATGCAACATTTTGGGATGTTGATACTTTAGTTGTATTAGAATTACCAAAACGAAACAAGCAATTTGGTTTATATCATCCTGATGGTAAGTATATAGCAGGAACAAAGATGGTTTCATCAAATATTCTTTTTTCAGTAATACCTTTTTTACATAATAAAGATGTTTACGGATTAGAAACGAGTAGCGGGGAAATTCTAGCTTATTTTCATACTGAAGTGGACGGATATGATTGGGTAATTTATGACTCGAATTATAACCAAATTGGTATGTTTAAAGAAAAAATGATACAAGGATTTACTATGATACGAGGTACTTTGATGACAGATAAAGCCACAAAATTGTCAGATGTAGAAGTTGAGTTTGATTTTATTCAAAGTACTCTCCGTACAATAGACGGACGTACATTAGCAATTGGTAAGCAGGGATATATGCCTATAGAATGGAGTGAAAGGTTTATGGGTTTAAATGTACCTACTATTACCTTAGGTTCTAATGTGTCTAATAATGAAAAAATTCTCGGTTTAGGGGTGCTTCTTTATAGCTTACGTACAATTGAGATTAGAAAAAGTAGAGCGAGCGTTTAATAAGGCGGAAGTAGTGTTTATATGCGAAACTTTATAGAAATCTCATTTTTCTAATTGTATCTTTTTAGATTGATGGATGTGGGGTCACGTCCATCAATCTAAGAAAACAAGTTAGCTAAAAAATGATGAAAATAAACTTTATAGAAATAAAAAATATGAACGTAGAGGATGAAACAAAGTATATAGTGCTTTTTTAGTCATGTAATCTTTTAATCTGATGATCTTTTCCCCATTCAAACAGATTATCCATTATTTGCATTAAAGATTTTCCGTATTCACTTAGTGTGTACTCAACCTTTGGTGGAACTTCTTGATATACGGTACGATAGATAATCCCATCAGCTTCAAGTTGCCGAAGTTGTTGTGTAAGAACCTTTTGTGTAATGTTTGGGATTTCTCGTTTAATTTCATTTGTTCGCATTTTTCCATCTGACAAAATACATAAAATATGAACTTTCCATTTTCCACCGATTACATCGAGTGTTGTTGCAATTGGGCAATTATCATTTTGATTCATATAACACCTCCACAGGTACTTTAAGGTTCCTATAGCACTTTAAAGTACGTACTTTTCAATTATATGTGACTCATTCATACTAATACGTAAAGGGTTGAATAATTTATAAAGGGGATGAAAAAAGATGAAAACACTTGTAATTGTAGCACATCCTGATATTGAAAAATCAAAAATTAATAAAAGATGGATTGAAGAACTTGAGAAATATTCGGATGAAATTACGGTGCATGAATTGTATAAAGTGGCACCGAATTGGGAGTTTAATATTGAAGAAGAGCAAAAGTTATTAGTAGAACATGACAGATATATATTTCAATTTCCGCTTTACTGGTACAGCTCACCACCATTATTAAAAAAATGGTTCGATGATGTATTAACATATGGATTTGCGTACGGATCTAAAGGAGATAAAGTGAAGGGGAAAGAATTTGGTGTAGCTATTTCTATAGGTGGATTAGAAAAAGACTATGAAAATAGTGGAATTACAATGGATGAGTTGACGAAACCATTCCAAGCTACATGCTTATACACAGGTATGGAATTTATACCTTCCTTTTATTTATATGGTGCAGAATATAAACTAAGCGATGAAGAGATTGATAAAAGTGCACCTGAGTATGTGCAATATGTGATGAACAAGAAGTATTCTAATATATAATGGGAAATATCCATTTACTTGTAAAGTAAATGGATATTTTATATTCTTCTTATATTCACTAAGTGTAATCTTTAGTAAATTAATAGTTAATCTGGTAAAATAAAAAACCTAACATATATAAAGGGGAGTTTTACTTGAGAACGATGCGACAATTATTACAAAAGAGAGCAATGCAATCACCAAATTTGGAAGCGCTTGTAGGGGGGAAGAAAAGATATTCGTTTCAGCAATATAATGAACGAGTAAATCAGTTTGCACATTATTTGTTACATAATGGTGTGCAAAGAGGAGATCGTATAGGAATACTATGCAAAAATAATCACCCATTTCCAAGCGTTATGATGGCAAGTTTAAAAATTGGAGCGGTATTTATTCCGCTAAATCATCAGCTGACTGTTTATGAATTAGAAACGATTGTAAAAGAAGCGAAATTAAAAGTGTTAGTTATTGATGAAGAATTTAATGAAGTGTTATTAAAGGTTGATGCTGTTAAAGAAATTCCTTATGTAATTCAAACAACAAAAGAAGACTTTGGTTCATTTGAATTAGAGTTGCAAAAACAGCCAACGACAGAACCGAACGTAGAAGTTCATGAAGAAGACGATGCCATTTACTTGTTTACATCAGGAACGACTGGACAGGCAAAAGCATGTGTAATTGGACATAAAAACTTACATCATTATTTTGCTGAAATTGCGGGACAAAGAGAAATCCCAGCAGGTGAACGCTTTTTATCTGTGCATCCATTGTTTCATATGAGTGGCGTGCTTTCTATTTTAAATTGTATTTATCATGGCGTTACGATGATCTTCTTAGCTGATTCGAATCCTGCTCTTATTTGGGATAAGATTGAAGAAGAGAAAATTACTACGATGCTTGCTTTCCCAGCCGTTTATAGTTACATGCTTGATGAACTAAATAAAAAAGAACGTAACATTTCAACCTTTAAAGTAGCACAAAGCGGTGGTACAAAAGTGCCAGAAACACTCATTCAAAAATATATGGAAAAAGGCATATATATGGTGCAAGGCTATGGTAGTACAGAAGGTTGGGTTGTAACCTCATGGCATCCAATGATGGGAAAAGAAAAGATGTCTTCTGTAGGAAAGACCTTGAAAAATGTAGAGGTGAAAATTGTTCATCCGGAAACAGGACATGAACTAACAACAAATGAAGTTGGAGAGATTCATGTGAAAAGTCCATACATGTTTAAAGGATATTGGAATAATGAAAAGGCGACAAAGAAGGTAGTAAAAGATAACTGGTTTAACATGGGTGATGCTGGCATGATAGATGATGATGGATTCCTGCATATTATGGGAAGATATAAAGACGTTATTATACGCGGTGGTGACAACGTATATCCAGATCAAGTAGAAGATGTTATTCATGAAATACATGGTGTTTTAGAAGTTGCAGTAGTTGGAGTTCCAGATGACTTTTGGGGAGAGGTTCCAAGAGCTTACATTGTGAAGGATGGCGAAACAACATTAACAGAAGAAAGTATTCTTCAGTATTGTAAAGAGAAATTAGCAAGCTATAAAATACCAGAAGTAGTATTCATAGATGAGTTACCGAAAAACGCTTTAGGAAAAGTGTTGAAGAGGGAATTACGAGATGCAGTTCTTGTGAAATAGAAAATTATGAAACGATGGAGAACCCAGTTATGTATAAAGCATGACTGGGTTTTTATGTATCAAAAACATAATAATTTACTAGATTTTGTATTTTGTGTAAGATAATAAAGAAAATTCAATTAATATTTCGAGGGATGAAATTAAATGAAGCTATCGTTATTAGAAGTAGAGACGGATAGACTCATTATCCGTCCAGTTCAAAAAGCTGATTATGAAAGTTGGTTAGATCGATTTTCTTATTGATTATAAAAATAAAGAAATGGACAAATAAGGGGAAAAGAAAATGAAGACTATAAACGTATTTCATTACGACGCATTTACGAATAAACCAAATAAGGGAAATCCAGCAGGTATTGTATTAGAAGCAGATGGATTAACGGAAGAGGAAATGCAAATTATTGCTGAAAAAGTTGGATATAACGAAACAACTTTTGTTCTTTCCTCAGAAGTAGGAGATATAAGAATGCGCTATTTTACACCTGGTTTTGAAATGGATTTATGTGGTCATGGGACAGTAGGGTCGATATTTGCCTTGCGCGAAAAAGGTTTATTAGAAGAGAAAAGTAACCTTACGATTGAAACGAAGGCTGGGATTTTACCGATACAAATAGGTGTAAATGAAAATGGAGAAACCTTTATTAAAATGAGACAGGCAGCACCTCAGTTTAAAGAATTTACAGGTTCAACAGAAGAATTAGCTCATAGTATCGGTTTAGAAGTAAATGATTTAGATGTAAGTTTACCGATTGTATATGGAAGTACTGGTAATTGGACTGTAATTGTACCGATTAAAAATCTTAATGCATGTGAGAGAATGAAACCTAATAATGCTGCATTTCCATCAGTATTAAAAGAAATACCTAATGCTTCTATTCACCCAATTTGTCTAGAAACTTATGATGAAATAGCACAAATGCACGGCCGTCATTTTTCATCAGCTTACGCTGGGACGATTGAAGATCCAGTGACAGGAACAGCTTCAGGTGTAATGGGAGCGTATTATGCGGAGTATTTAGAGAAAGGTTTTGAACATGAATTGAGTTTAATCGTTGAGCAAGGACAGGAAATAAATAAAGATGGTCGTGTAACTGTTTATGTAACGAAAGGGATAGAAAACGAGAAGTTACAAATAGATATTGCTGGAACAGCGGTGTATGTGAAAGAGTTTGAAGTTTCAATATAAAGTGAAACTTTAATCAGTGGGGGTCTTACTGCCCGGTGAATAGCGGGATAAAAAGAAAGCCCGGAATACATCCGGACTTTCATTATCTGTTCAATACTTCAATGTACGAAGCATTTCCAGTTGTTCTTAAAGCGGAGCGGAAATTATTATTTTCTAACGCCTTAGCAACTTGTTGTAACTGCTGTGCATCATCATGATGAATAAGTAAGCTGTCAGCACCGCTTTCCTCTATATGAATGTGTTCGACATTTCCGATTGCATCATGTACAGCTTTTAAAAATTCAGGTTTCATATTGTCCTCCTATATGTATGTAACGTTGTAATTTAGTATTTCCTTATTTATGAAATATAAAAGTAAATGAAAGGAGAAATAAAAATGAATACAAAGCAATTTAATGAACATATAACATCACTATTTGGAGAGCATCTTCATAAATATGGCGATGATGAATATGGTTTTACTTATATAAGTAAAGATGAATTTCACAAAATCGGTTACACAACAAATTTAACGTTAGAAACTATTGAAGAAGCGTATCGAAATGGAGTCGATATGATAGTTACACATCATGCGCCGTGGAGTTTTTTATTTGGTATGGAAGAGGCATGTATTGAGAAATTGAAGCAATATGAAATGAATCATTTTTGGATTCATTTGCCGTTAGATTTTGTAAAGTTTGGCACGTGTACATCGTTATTTAACGAAATTAGGATAGATACAATACTGGAATATTCAACCTATGAGGAAGAAGAACTACCAGGAATAGGAGAATATAAAGAAGCCATTCCTTTTTCAAACTTAGTTGGAAAACTTGAAGAAAAAATGGAAGAGAAAGTGAAGAGCTGGAGAAATCACGATAAACCAGTAAAACGGATTGCGATCTTAACCGGTGCAGGAAATAATACAAATTTGATTGAACGTGCATTAGAAAAAGGATGTGACACGTACATAACAGGTGAAAAAACATTATATACAGTGCAACATGCGAAATTTAAAGGAATTAATTTAATTGTAGGTAGTCATACGTTTACAGAAGTGTTTGGTGTAGAAAGTTTGGCTCATAAATTACAAGACAGAGACCCTGCAATAGAAATTATTAGAGTATATGAAGAGCATTTAGAGTGATAAAATCACGTTATCATAAATGGAATATTGAAGAAAGTCATTGTAATAAAATAAAATTGTTGTTTGTTATATCAGGGCGATTGAAAAGATTTTACTTTTGTTTGTCAAATGATAGTAAAGTTGTCTTTTGAATTAAGGAAATATTCGGAGTTGAAGGGTGAGAGAATGGACATTTCAATAATCACTGCACAACTAGTTAAGGAAAAAGTTATTTCACATTATCCAAATAGCGTAAAAGCATTAAACGGGGGAACGACAAGTACTATATATTTGTTAGATGAACAATACGTTATAAAGTTGAATGAATCGGATGTCATACGTGAAGAAGCTTATTTTCTTCAGTTTTATAAAAAGGACGAATTATTTCCAAAGCTTTTATATAAGGAACCTTTAAATCGCTATATTGTTTACTCATTCCTTGAGGGCACAACTTCTTGCAAACTAGGCCATAAACGGAGTGTTCTTAGTAAACTTGTAAAGGAAGTTATCAATAAGTATGAAGTAGCTACAGAGGTTGATGGCTGGGGATGGAAAGAAAGCCCAGTTCAATCTTGGAATGAATTTTTAACGACAAATGTGATGGAAGCTCATGAAAATGTAAGACGTTACATAAGTGAGGAAGAGTATAGAACGGTTTTTAAGTTAGCAAATAGTCCAAGTAGGGGGACTGGAATAAATCAGCCATTTTTATTGCATGGTGATCTTGGATTTCATAATTTTATATTTCAAGGGAATAAACTGCACGGTGTAATTGATCCTTTACCAGTGTTAGGAGATCCTATATATGATTTAATTTATGCGTTCTGTTCAACTCCGGAAGATTTAACAAAAGAAACGATTGGTTATGCGATGAAACAATGTGTATTTCATAAAAATGACCGTGATTTATATGAAGAAATAGTCATAGGATTATATTTGCGTATAGATACATGTTTACGGCGCCACCCGAAAGATTTAGAAGATTATTTAGAAGCTTGGCGTTATTGGATGGGTGAGGTTGAGGTGACTTTTTAGTACAAATATTTTGGGGGAGATAGTGAGATGAATGTTGCAGAAGCGAAAAAGGATTTACTGTAATTCCATTATCGGTTACAGTTGCCTATTTACTTACTTTATTAATTGAAAATAAAAAAGTAGATCATTATCAACAAAAATCAGCTTAATAAAAATATAGGGATAGGGGAAATTATTATGAAAAATTTCGTTTGTACAACGTGTGGCGTGCAGTATGCAGCGAGTGTAGAGGAACCGGTGAGTTGTCATATTTGTGATGAAGAGAGGCAATATGTGAATCCGAAAGGGCAGTCTTGGACGACTTTAGAAAATTTGCAAACAGATGATACATATAAAAATGAAATAATCAAAGAGGAAAATGGACTTTATAGTATTACGACAAAACCAGGATTTGCGATCGGTCAAACGGCATTTATAGTGAAAACAGAGTCATATCGTTTACTATGGGACTGCATTACGTATTTAGATGAAACGACAATTGCGAAAATAAAAGAGCTTGGTGGATTAGATGCAATTGCATTGTCTCATCCTCATTATTATTCAACGCAAGTAGAATGGGCAGAGACATTTGATGTACCAATTTATATACATGAAGATGATAAAGAATGGGTGATGCGCCCAAGTAGTCGTATTATTTATTGGTCTGGTGAGTCTTTACAATTAGCGGATGGGATTACTGTACATCGTCTTGGAGGACATTTTAGTGGTGGTTCTGTATTGCATTGGGAAGAAGGTAATGATGGAAAAGGGATTTTGTTAACAGGTGATATTATTCAAGTTGTAGCGGATGAGCGGTGGGTAAGTTTTATGTATAGCTATCCAAACTTAATTCCATTACCAGCGAGAAAAGTGGAAGAAATGGTGAACCGAGTGAAGCCGTTACAGTTTAATCGTTTATACAATGCTTTTCATCGAGTAGTAAAAGAAAATGCAAATGAGGCAGTTGAACGTTCTGCTGAAAGATATATAAAAGCAATAGAAGGAAAGTTGTTTCATACGTAAAAGGAGAGTAGCTTAATGAAAACGTTAGTATGCTTTGGAGATAGTATTACAGCTGATGAAACATTTTTTGATGGAATGCCGAGATTAACACCACGTTTGCAAGAGATGTTTCCGAAGTGGAAAGTAGTGAATGCAGGTGTTCCAGGGGATAATACATTCGATGCGTTAAATAGGATTGAAGAAGATGTAATATCATATAAACCAGATTTCGTAACAGTTTTTCTTGGTACGAATGATGCAGTTTCTTTTTCTCAAGTGTCATTACAAGCATATAAAGAAAACTTAGAGAAGATTGTGAACCATATTTCATCAGATAAAGTACTACTGATTAGTCCTGCACCAGTTGATGAAGAAAGACAGCGTAATAGAACAAATAGAGTGCTTGGTCAGTATGCAGACGTGGTGGAGAAAGTGGCGAGGGAAACAGGAAGTTATTTTCTAAACGTATTCGCTGAAATGATTCAAGAACGGGATTATAAAAGATTTGTAGAAAATGGTGAAAAAGATGGATTACACTTTGGACCAGAAGGCTATGAGTATGTAGCGAGGTTAATTGGTGAAAAGTTAAAAGGAATTTTATAAGGAGCAAAGCACTTAGTGTTTTGCTTTTTCTTGTTTTTTTGCAGTCTATAAACTTATTCACCGCTGTAATTTGCACAGATATTTTGTTTTTTTATATGCGTAAAAGGTTAGCTCTGTTTTAAAGTAATATAAATTTATTTTTAAAAATTTATATTTCGTAGTTGAAAATCAATAAAGGTGTAACTATAATAGTTACAGTTAGTTTGTTATTTTGAAATATACACATTGAATTACAAGAATGAAAGGAGTTTTTATGTAAATCAAAAAGTTATAAAAATCTATTAATTTTTATAATAAGATAAAAAGCTTTTCGGTTCATACACATTATTAAATATGTTAATTCTAATAGAAAACTAGAGGTGGAAAGATGAAAAATTTTAAAGGTATGTTGATATCATCACTTGCAATTACAACTTTTGCTGGGGTAGGTACGACATTTGTAACAAATACAGTACATGCTGCCAATAACGATTCTAGTAAAATACAATTTCGTTCTAATAAGAGTATAAACACAACAACTAGCTCGAGATTGCCTGTATTATCAATCAATCCTTATGATGAACCTAGATTTTCGAGACAGGGATATCTTGAAGAGGCACCTTTAGGAATTAATGCTCCTTATGCTTGGGGAATTAAAGGAGGAGATGGTCAAGGAGCAACCTTTGTAGATTTGGAAGAAGGCTGGTTATTAAATCATGAAGATTTAGTCGGTCAAAATATTGAATTTATGTCTGGAAAAATGAGTAATGATCTTTCTCACGGTACTTCAGTTCTAGGTGTTGTTTCTGCAGCTGACAATAGGATTGGGAACATTGGGATTGCACCAAAAGCAAAGGCAAAAGTAATTTCAGTGATCCGAGATAATGGGAGAATCGATGTAAGAGATGCTATTTTAAGTGCCGTAGATTCTTTACAGGCTGGAGATGTTTTATTAATAGAAGAATCCTTTAAATATGATGGATATGGAGATGACCCTTTACCAGTAGAAGTATACCCGAGTATATTTAACGCAATTCGCAAAGGTACAGATAAAGGCATTATTATTGTAGAAGCAGCTGGTAATGGTGGGATTGATTTAGATGAATTTAAAGACCGTAATGGTAAACAGATTTTAAATCGAAATAGTCCAGACTTTAAAGATTCAGGAGCTATTATAGTTGGAGCATCTACTGCAAGAGTTCCTCATAAACGTTTAGGTTTCTCTAACTATGGTAGTAGAATTGATGTATATGGTTGGGGAGAGTATGTTGACACATTAGATACATATCAAAATCAAAATAGTAAAGGACAAAAAGTTACAGATCAGAGTATAATGAATCGTTATACTTCTAATTTCCGTGGTACTTCTAGCGCTTCGCCTATAATCGCTGGGGCTGCTGTATCAATTCAAGGGATTGCTAAAGAACATTTAGGTAAGGCATATACACCAAAAGAATTGAGAGCAATTTTAAGTAATCCTAATACAGGCACAAAGTCTAATGACCCATCATCTGATAAAATAGGGGTTTTACCAGATTTAAAAGCGATTTTGTCTAACCTTGGTTTTCATAGTGATTTGACTACCAATGATTCTATGGTATTTCCAGATAACGTAGAAAAAAATGAAGGAAAAGAAAATTCAACTTTCGTATTTCCAGGTGAAGAAACAAAAAAAACAGGGGATAAAAATTCAACTGTAACATTCCCAGAAGAAGATTTAAAACAGGAGGAAAAAGAAGAGGGATTAATTGTTTTTCCTGATTAATAAAAAAATACTACCTTCCATTTGGAGGTAGTATTTTTTATTTCTTGTCATTAACAAGCAGGCATGAAATTTGTATTTGTTTATCTTTCATAATGAACTTAACCACAAAGTCGAATGTTTGACTGTTAATTAACTTTTTCGTCTCAATCAATTACATGAATCAATCTAGAAATGCTTGCTGCAATGCTTTCAGTCCATCGCTGTATATACCATGAAACAGATTTATTGCCTCTTCATCACTAACTGCAACAGGAGTGAACGTACCAGACCACTCTACTAACGATGTGTTACTTTCAGTACCTTCTTTAACTTGGATTGTAGATAAATAATTAGTGACCGGGAACGGTGCATTCATGATTGAATACGTGTAGTAGCGTTCCTTATCATTGAATACTTCTAAGCGTTCTATAATTGTTTCACCATCTGGATTAGCTAGATGACGTACACGACCGCCTTCAGTTAATTTACTGCTAGGTATATAAGGTAACCAGTCTGGAAGGGAGTTGAAACCTCCGATTAATTGCCATACTTGTTCAGTTGATCCGAAAATTTCCATAGATATAGTAGTATATGCCATGTTCATTACGCTCCTTTTCATCCCGGTATTTACGGGTAAATAATCAGTAGAGAATAAATCGCCCCACTGATTAAAGTTTCACTTTATAGGTCCATAACTTATAGTGAGAACGAATTTTATCGTGGATTTTTTATTTAATATATAATTATAAAGTTAAAACTATATACTTTTAATAATTAAATTATATAATAAATATAGAAACGAAAATTTATGAGCAAGGAAGTTGAAAAATATGACATTAACAATGGGCTTTATTGGATTTGGAAAGTCAGCTAACCGCTATCACTTACCTTATGTAAACACGCGTAATAATATAAAAATAAAAACGATTTTTGTACGTCAAATAAATGAAAAATTAGCGGCTCCATATAAGGAAAAAGGTGTTTACTTCACTACTGATTTGGACGAATTGTTGAATGACAAGGAAATTCAAGTGGTGACGGTCTGTACGCCAGCACATACGCATTACGAATTAGCGAAAAAAGTTATACTTGCTGGAAAATCAGTTATCGTTGAAAAACCATTTTGCGATACAGTGGAACATGCGAAAGAATTATTAGCTTTAGGACGAGAAAAAGGTGTAGTAGTTATGCCTTATCAAAACCGCCGTTTTGATGGTGATTTTTTAGCTGTGAAGCAAGTAATTGAACAAGGATTCCTTGGTGATATTATTGAGATTGAATCACATATTGATTATTTCCGTCCTGGTTCAATCACTCATGAAGCTCCAAAAGAAGAAGGTTCATTTTACAGTTTAGGTATTCATACGATGGACCGTATGATTTCACTATTCGGCCGTCCAGATACGGTTACATACGATATTCGTAATAATGAAATGGAAGGTGCGGTTGATAACTATTTCGATGTTGGTTTACATTACGGAAATCAGTTGAAGATTAAGCTGAAAACGAACCATGTCGTAGCAAAAGATTATCCACGCTTTATCGTTCATGGAACAAACGGATCATTTATTAAATATGGTGAAGATCAGCAGGAAAATGATTTGAAAGCGGGTGTTATGCCTGAGAGTGCAGGATTTGGTGAAGATTCACCGATGTACTATGGAGTTGCTAAGTATCGTAATGCAAATGGTGACTGGATTGAAAAACAAATTAAAACGCCACTTGGTGATTACGGTCGTTTCTATGATGCCGCGTATGAAACAATTATAAATGGTGCACCAAAACTTGTGAAAGACGAAGAAGCGGTAACGAATATTGAAATCTTAGAAAATGGATTTGCTGCCCCATCACCTTCCGTTTACAAACTTGAGGCTTTACATTTGAATGAATAGAAGAGAGTTTGCAGTATAAAGGAGGTATGGAAATGGCAAGCGGATCAACACAAGTAAAATACCTCGGCATTTATCAAAAGATTAAACAGCAAATTTTAGACGGTGAATATAAAATCAACGAAAAAATTCCGAGTAGCCCCGTCCTTGCTGAAGAATTTGGTGTTTCAGCCCTTACTATTAAGAAAGCGCTGGATCTATTAGTTAGAGATGGCTACATCATCCGCCGGCGCGGAAGTGGAACAGTGGTGCAAGATTGGCGTCAACAGGAAAAGGCACGAATGATTCAAACTTTAACGGGTACGAAAGCTGTATACGGCAGTGAGGTAGAAAGTAAAATTATCGAGTTTGCGATTGTTGGGGCTGATGAAGTAGTTGCTGAGAAATTGGGAGTTTCAATCGGTGATTTCGTCTATAAAATCATTCGCCTCCGCATCATTCACAGCATTCCGACGATTATGGAGCATACATGGATGCCAATTTCGGTTATCCCAGGTGTTGAGGCTTCTGTTTTAGAGGAGTCGATATACTCACATATTCAAAATAAACTTGGTCTTGAAGTAGGGACATCTGTTGTCAGGGTTAAAGGAATTCGCCCAGATGATAGGGAAAAGCAGTTTATGAACTTAACAAATCAGGATTTCCTAATGCGAGTTGAACAAGTAGCTTACTTAACGGATGGACGAACTTTTGAATATTCTTATGCAGATCATCTACCCGAAACATTTGAGTTTGAAACAGTCATTACTGCAAAAAATTATAAAGAGATATAAAAATCGGTTGAGGCAAGTATTGTCTCAACTGCTCCTATTATACGTTAATAGAATGAATCCAAGACTTAACATTTGATTTATAGAACTGTAAAGTTTAAAATTACAGTATAGTTTTTAGAAGTGAGTTGTTATCGTCTGTAAAATGTAGATAAATTAAATATTCTCGAATAAATAATATTGCTTGTATTTGATTCTAAACTGTAATTTTTTTTAATACATTTCAATAACCGATGTTTAAAATGTACGTTTCATAACATTAAAGGAGTGAGTTAAATATGGTAATTCTATATACAACAGCAAGCTGTTCCTCATGCCGAAAAGCGAAAGCATGGCTTGAAGAGCATCAAATTGATTATATTGAAAAAAACATCGTATCAAATTCTATGACAGTTGATGAGCTTAAATCGATTCTTCGTTTAACTGAAGAGGGGGCTACTGAAATTATTTCAACTAGATCCAAAACTTTTCAGGACTTAAATATAAATATTGAGGAGCTCTCGCTCAATGAATTTTATACATTAATAATTGAGCATCCACTAATGTTACGTCGCCCAATTATGCTGGACGAAAAAAGATTGCAAATTGGTTTTAACGAAGAAGAAATTCGTAAATTTTTACCACGTAGCGTCCGAACATTTTTAAACATTGAACTGCAAAAGTTGGCTAATTAATAAGTAATATTTTTTAGGGAAAGTGGTATGAAAGGAGGAAGCAGAAAATGATAGAAGTATGTGTTACAGTCAATTATAACGATAGAAATTATCAAACAAATGTTATTGTAAGTAAAGATACGATATGGACAAAAATTAAACAATTGGCAGAAGAACAAGTGAAGAAACAGTGGAGTGTTTAATTTTATTTTCAACTTAAAAAGCTAAATGAAGTTATCAGATATAGGTGGGACCGGATAGAATATAAGAGAATTAATTTTTTATGGCAAGAAGTATTCTATATGTTTTAACGTTCTAACCTATCTGTAATATTTATGGCTACAGTTAATATATGAGAAACAATATTTTTGATCGTAGGAGGAAAATCATGAACAGCGACTTTACCTTGGCCATACACAGTTTAACTTATTTAGCTTTACAGCCAGATCGGATGTCAACAAGTAATGCTATTTCAGAAAGTGCAGGTGTACATCCAGTACGTATTCGTAAAGTACTAAGTTTGTTAAAAAAGCACAAGTTTATACAATCAAAAGAGGGAACTGGTGGAGGTTTTATTTTCGCCCGCGATTTAGACGAAGTGAATCTTTGGCATATTTATCAGATAACCTCTGAAGGTGCTTTGCAGCCGAAGTGTCCAGAATCAAACAATCAGTGTGTTGTAGGTTCGAACATGCGAAAAGTTCTTTTCGCTATTTTCTTAGGTGCTGAAGAGCATCTAGGTGAATACTTAAAGAATTATACAATGAAAGAAGTTGTTGATCTTATCAATCAAGAGCGTTAAGCGGCTTAATTATTATATAGCCGTGAGTTCTTAACACTTAAATGTAATGAAAAATATTACAGTATAATTGTTTTTATATCTTTTTTATCGTCACAAAAAATATTTATAGGAAGGTGAAACGGTATGATGTCAAATAATAATCATGTTTTAAAAGTAGGAGATTGGGTTCGTGGAATATCAAATGAAGGTGAATTAATAGTTGGTTATATTGTATCACTTGATGATGTAGAGGATATAGTTACAGTTAGTATTGTGAAACGTGACGGCCAGTACACAATAAACGAAGCGATTTTACTCTTTAGTAAACACGTTAACAAACTCCCTGAATCAAAGGTAATAAATAAGGAACAAATCCTTTATCTTATAGATCTTGCATTATTAACAGGGGATGAAGAATGGTTTATCGAGCTTTCTTCAAAATTAAACTCGATAAAAGAGCTAGTTAATGAGGGATTTTAAAATTTAAACTTTTGAGGGTGCACACAATCCGCCTTATGGAGAGGACACAATTACTTTTCGCATAAAAGGAAATGATGTAAAAACGATTCATTACAAACATAGAGATATTCCTGATAACGATAATTATGTAAATGAGCTGTCCATATGGGGCAGCTTTTTTGTTTTTTACTCAGTGTAGCTTTTTAAATTGTATATGAATTCAATATTAATAATATATATCCTAAAATTTGGTTTTTGTATTTTGGAATTTTTTTCTTTTTATCTACATTAATTATTTATTAGAATATCTTTTATGTTTAAAATAAGATTTTTTGATAAAAGGGGATATAAGTATCTTTATAATAAGTCACCTAGAAAAACAATGTATTATTGTATTTTTTTACTAACTAATTCAGCTTTAAGCGATAAAAACAATGGCTACATGCTAACTGTAAAATATTATCCATATAAAATTATTCCCCTTTAATATTTCTGAAAATATAAAAATATTAATTTTATAAATATACACGTTATAATGAGGGCGTCGAGAGAAATTTTATTATCTCTGGAGAAAATATAAAAAATGCGATTATTAGTAAGAAAGGTGTGTGATTAGAGGCGAAATGTATGTAATGTGCTTCAGTGGCTTGTGTAAGCAATATCATCAGTGCTACCGAAGTTATGAAAGTAATGTATAGAATTGAGAAAGAAACGCCTCGCAAATGAAGAGAGGCCGGTTTAGCTAAAATTACTTTTAAAAGTAAAAAAGAGAAACCATTAAAGTAATACACTGTTATTAGAAATGTTGCAACGTATTTATGAAGTCTATTCTATATTGTTCTCTTAAGGGGTCTTTATATAAAGAGCGGATATTACGAGTAAACTTTTTTGTGAACGCTAACAATTATATTAGGACGCTAATTAGCGAATGTTTCAATTTGGATTCATTATGATGAAGGACATACAATGTGGGGCAACTTGTAAGGAATTCATTTTCCAGAAAGGGAATATTTGTTAGGTGCAAAGAGAGATGCAGGAATAGATACAAGGGGGAGTTATTATATGAACGGGAATACTGCAAAGAAAATAGAAGTTCAAGCTGAAAATACCGCACGAAAAAATGAGCAATATGCAGATCCGAAAAAGTGGCATAAGCAGGATACTACATGGGCACTCAGTCTATTTGGAACTGCAATTGGAGCAGGGGTGCTCTTTTTACCGATTAATGCAGGTTCAGGTGGTTTATTATCTTTACTACTAATTACATTACTTGCATATCCAGTTATGTATTACTCACATAGGGCGCTTGCTAAAATGATATACGCTTCTAATTCTGCTGATGAGGGGATCACAGGTACAATTAGAGAGTATTTCGGAAATAAAGCGAGTATCATTTTTAACATCGTATATTTCGGTTCAATTTATACAATCGTACTAATGTATTCGGTTGCGCTTACAAACACTGCAAGTAGTTTTATCGTGCATCAATTGCACATGCCAGAACCTCCAAGAGCTATTTTATCACTTGTATTAGTTCTTGGTCTTATCGCTATACTGAATTTTGGTCAAGATATTACTGTAAAGGTAATGAGTATGTTAGTGTATCCTTTCATAGTTTCTCTACTTTTTATCGCAATATCTTTAATTCCACAGTGGAATACGTCAATGCTTAGTTTTTCAGCTGTTTCAACTGCTTCAACAGGAACAGGCTATTTTGGAACGATATTGATGATTCTACCAATCATCGTATTCTCATTTAATCATTCACCTATGATTTCATCATTTGTTGTGAAACAGAGAGCTACGTATGGAATCGAAGCCACTGATGCTAAATGTGCGCAAATACAAAAGGTTTGTTATATCATGACATTCGCTGTTGTTATGTTCTTCGTTTGGAGTAGCGCATTGAGCTTGACTCCAGATGATATAAAAATGGCAAAAGAACAAAACTTATCAATTCTTTCATATCTTGCTAATGAGCTTAATTCGCCTGTAATCACTATTGCAGCTCCAATTATTGCTTTTGTGGCTATTACAAAGTCTTTCCTTGGCCATTATATCGGAGCATTTGAAGTAATGCGTGACATGATTATTAAGTTCGGTAAATCACGTGGAAAAGATATTGAAGAAAAAACAATTAAGACAATAATCCTTACTTTTGTTGTATTATCATGCTGGTTTGTTGCTTATACAAATCCAAGTATTCTTGGACTTATTGATTCTCTAAGCGGTCCTTTAGTTGCTGCTATCTTATGTCTATTACCGATGTATGCGATTCAAAAAGTGCCGGTACTAGCTAAATACAAAGGGAAAATGAGTAACGTATTTGTTATTATTGTAGGTGTACTTACTGTCTTAGCAAGTATTAAGTCATTATTCTAATTCACTATTATTGCTATTAGTGTAAAAATAGTTAACACGAAAAACTTTTTGGACAAACTTCTCACATTGGAGAGTTTGTCCTTTTTTAGTCATTCTATCAACTTGAAACAGCCACCTTCCAGGCAGAAGGTGGCTGTTTCGGTATTAATTTATTTTAACTATTCACGTCTAAATGGACCTTTTGGAGCAATTAGCTCTAAATTAGTACCATCTGGATCACGGAAGTAGGCAACGCCTGTGCCAAATCCAGATTTCTAGCCGTCTTCTTGAAAGATAATTGGTTCGTCATATGGGTACTATCCTATGCCCATCAAGCTAACAAAATGGATTGCCTCTGAAACAAAAATGATTTTTATTACTATAAAAAACGTAAAGTATCTGTTTTTAGAAAAAATTAATTTTTATAAATTGATGGAGATATAACTCAATTCTTTTATATATGTAGTTAAATATGATTGTCAGAATGAACTTAAAGTAATTATGATTTCTAGAAATGCGAACTGATGTTTTGAATTGGTTTAAAGTTGCTGGAACAAAATAAAACCAATTGAGCAAAAAAACTTGCAAAAATAAAAAGAGAGATGTATATTAATTGATGTATCAATAATTGATACATCAATTAATATTTTAACAAGAAAGAAAAGGAACATTTTATGAAGGAAATGTTCGTAAATATCAGTGGAGAAGAACGAAAAATACTTATTCATGTTCTATTACAGATGCAAAAAAATGTAGAGAATATTAAAGAATAGAGAGTGTAGGGGGCAGAATAGTGTGGAAATAATCGCAGCTATTTTAGTCGGGATCGTAGCATTAGAACATTTGTTTATCATGATCCTTGAAATGTTTTTTATTGATTCAAAAGTAGCGAAACGTGCTTTCAAATTACCGAAGCATTTAGAAGGAGATCGAAACGTAGCCATTATGTTTGCAAACCAAGGTTTATATAATGGATTTTTAGCGGCTGGTCTCATTTGGGGACTTGTACTTGGGCTCAATCCAATTGGTTATATGGTCCAATTATTTTTCGTGATTTGTGTGGTGATAGCAGCTATTTTCGGAGGTTTCACATCTAATAAATCGATTATTGTGAAACAAGGATTTCCAGCTGTTTTAGCACTGGTTGCCCTTTTATGTATGATATAGAATCAAAGTTTCTCAATAAAAGAACTCATTTTTGAAAAGAATACGCTATTCTTTCTTTAGAATTATAGGAAAGGATGGCGTTTTTGTATGTCTATTTCTATACGTAGTGAATTATAACTATTCCCTCAAGGGACTCAACTGCTTTTCAGCTTTTGGATATACTTTCATCTATCTTTGTTTCCTCCTATTGTTGGATAGTGTAATAATTGATAAAAATTTTGATGAAATTGGATTATAACGATTGATCAAAAAAGTTAGTGATTAAAAATATTATTCTTTAGTACATACATTTTTAAGATGTTAAATATATTTCATAATAGTCTCTGTAAGATAGGGATAAGTAGAATAGTACTTTTTATAACTTTGAATGTCATTCATAATAGCACCAGTAAGAAGAAAACAAGCTTTACGGTACTACTAGTTATCAAAGATGTTACAGTAGTTTATTTAGAATCAGTGTGATTGAAAGGTTGTACTATATGGCCTAATAATTTCGAAAAAATGTCGGTGTGGCATAAAACAATTATGGAGGTTAAAGATATGAGTACTTCAAATTTGAATGAAATAAGTAAACAAATTTTAAAAGAGGAGGAAACACTTCAATTTTCCTCTTTTACAAATGAAGATGCCTTGCAACTAGGTTTATTTATCGTTGAAACAGCAAAGCAAGAGGGGAAATTGATTGCTGTTGATATAACGAAAAATGGTGTGCAATTATTTCATTTCAAGATGACAGGGACAAATGAGGAAAATACGAAATGGATTGAGCGTAAAAAACGAGTCGTTTCCCTGCATGATCGTAGCTCGTATTATATGCAGATACAAAGTGAAATAACTGGGGTCTCCTATAATGAAAAATATCTTTTAGATACTTCAGAATACGCTGCGTTTGGTGGATGTTTTCCTATCAGAATAAAAAACGTAGGGGTTATTGGAATGATAACAGTTTCAGGATTACCACCAGAAGAAGATCACGAATTGGTAATAAGGGCAGTTAAAAATCATTTGAAGCAATAGTAAAAATAAATGTGATGGTTAAGTAAAAGCCAAGAATGAACATATTATTGTTCGTTTTTGGCTTTTTATTATTTTTTCTTATAGTCGGCTAAGAGGGTTCTTTTACAGGTAGTACTTAATTTTGCAATGTTCTTTAAATTGCATCGTTTTGTTCGAGTGAGCGAAATTGCTGTAATTGAAGATGCTCTAAATTAATGTGAAATTTGGTGATTAAAGTAGCTACATTTCATATTTGTGTAAATATGAAACAAGCAGGATACATGAATAGAGAATGGGTAAAATAGTACCGAATGATGATTAGATTTTATGAATGATGTTATAAGGCTTTTTTTAGGAAAACTGAAGGAAGCAGTGTGTTTAGATTTAGAATGACTGGCAATGGGTGCTAGGAAGTTCAATGATTCAAAAATGAACTCATTTAAACGCATACTATCTTCGAGATGTATCATTTTGAAGAATATTAAAACTTAGGAGGAACGGAATTATGACAAAAGATTTCTATACTGCACTGAAAGAAAGACGTACTTACTATGGGATTAATAAAGAGGTACAAGTATCGGATGAAAAAATTAAAGAAATCGTGGAGTTTGCTGTGAAATATACTCCATCCGCTTTCAATTCTCAAACTGCACGATTAGTTGTATTATTTGGTGAAGCTCATGATAAATTATGGGATATTACCACTGAAACATTAAGAAAAGTAGTTGGAGATGGAGACTTTTCAGGAACGCAACAAAAAATGGATTCTTTTAAAGCTGGTTATGGAACAGTATTATTCTTTGAAGATGAGGCTATCGTTAAATCGCTTCAAGAAAAGTTTGCTGCATATGCTGAAAACTTCCCAATTTGGTCACACCAAGCATCAGGTATGCACCAATTAGTCGTGTGGACAGGTTTAGAAGCAGAGGGATTAGGGGCATCATTACAACATTATAATCCATTAATTGACGATGAGGTAAAACAAGAATGGAATGTCCCTGCTAATTGGAAACTAATTGCACAAATGCCATTTGGTAATCCAACAGCTGCACCAGGTGAAAAAGAATTCCAACCACTTGAAGAGCGTGTGAAATTTCATAAGTAATATTCGAATGTAATAAAATGGAAATTTAATCAGTGGTGGTCTTACTGTCCGCAAATAGCAGGGGAAGCTAACTGTATTGTAAAAATAAAACTGTTTATTAATAAAAAAGCTTATTCGTTTTTTTTATTAATCGAGTATGTATGAATAAAAGATTTTAAAACACTATTTTAATCTGTAAGGGAACAAGGTGATCGTTTTGATCACCTTGCTTTATTTCTTACATTTTATTTATTAAAAAACGCTAGCTTTTCATAAATGCTTGAAAAATTAGCGTTTTAATAATAGGTATCTGTAATTTGATTACTTAAAACTATATACGAAAAAGCTTTTATGTTATTCCTCAAGTTCTATCCATTCCTGTGACCATTCTTCTATTCCGCGAATAATAGCTTCTAAAGCAAATCCTTTTTGAGTTAAAGAATATTCTATACGAACTGGTGTCTCAGGAAAGACTTTACGTTCGACAATTCCTTCTAGTTCTAATTCTTTCAATCTTTCTGAAAGTAATCTTCCGCTAACAGGAAGAGAAGATTCAAGTGTACAAAAGCGCTGAGATCCAGAAAAAAGTTGGTAAATAATTAGTGCTGTCCATCGTTGACTAAAAAATTTCATTCCTTTTTCAAAGCGAGGGCATAATGTAGAATCATTCATTTTCCTTCACCTCCTAAAATAAATTATATAACATCTTACTATTAGTAACAAATGTTTTTATAATTAATTACTTGACGTAAATTGATTACGAATGTATACTCACTTACATAAAGTAACTAAGTTGTTTTATGTAACTAAAACTCTTTTCTTTAAATGGCCAAAGTTGTAATGATACATATTGCATATAAGCTGAGAGAAAAAAGAATAGCATCTGTAAAAACACTTACGTTGTGTAAGTTAAACAATAAAAAATATAACAATGGAAGAGAATTTTAGAGATTCTCTATACTAGGAGGTACCTAATGGTTACAACAGATACAATTCATATGTTAGAAGATAAAATTCAATTTATACATCAAGATGGAAAGGATATTTATTTAGTAGGCCCTATCAAATTGCCAATTAATTTATATGGGGAGACTAAAGTTTTTCAATGGTATTCTTGGTTACAATGTAGTGAGGTTACAAATAGTGTAGAAGGAATTATCGAAAAACTCTCATCTATTAATTTAGCTGATATGCAGCAATCTAGTGTACTTGTATATGGTGATTTTGAGAATTCTGAAGATGCCCTAATTCGTATGCATAGTATTTGTCACACCGGTGATATCTTTGGTAGTAAACGTTGTGACTGTGGATTCCAATTAAAGCAGTCTTTACAAATGATTACAGAACATGGTTCAGGTGCTTTATTTTACTTAGCGAATCATGAAGGAAGAGGAATTGGCTTGTTTAGTAAAGCTATGACGTACCTCTTGCAAGAAAATGGGTTAGATACAGTAGAAGCTAATCTGAACCTAGGTTTTGAAGATGATGTTCGAAACTATGATGATACAATTGAAGTATTAAAAGCGCTACGCTCAAAATCTGTAAAACTTATTACAAATAATCCGAAAAAATTAGAAGCGTTACAAAAAGCTGGATTAAATGTTACGAGTCGTGAACCGTTATGGGGTGATGTCTCAGAGTTTAATGAGAAATATTTGCAAACGAAGATTCAGCGTTCTGGACATTTTGAAGGGGGACACTTACATGCTTGAGCATGAATTGTATATGAAGCTAGCACTAGAAAATGCCAAGGCTATGAAGGGACAAACGACTCCAAATCCATTGGTTGGATCTGTAATTGTAAATGATAATCGAATTGTAGGGGTCGGAGCACATATGAAGGCCGGAGAACCACATGCCGAAATACATGCGATACGTATGGCTGGAGAACAGGCACGTGGTGGTACAATTTATGTAACTCTTGAACCTTGTTCTCATCATGGTAGAACAGGGCCTTGTGCTGAAGCAATTGTACAAGCAGGAATTAAGAAGGTAGTAGTTGCTACACTTGATCCAAACCCGCTTGTTTCTGGACGTGGAATTAAAATTCTACAAGATGCAGGTATTGAAGTACTTGTAGGAGTGTGTGAAGAAGAATCTAAAAAAATGAATGAAGTCTTTAATAAATATATTTTGACAAAGCGCCCATTTGTAACGATTAAATCAGGAGTTACATTAGATGGGAAAATCGCTACGTCTTTATCGGATAGTAAGTGGATTACATCTACAGAAGCAAGACAAGAAGTACACCAAATACGAAACGAAAATGCGGCTATTTTAGTAGGAGCGAATACTGTTCAAAAGGATAATCCATCATTGACAACGCGTATTCCAAATGGCCGAAATCCAATTCGAGTAATATTGGACTCGACATTACGCATACCGATGGAAGCTAACGTTGTTACAGATAGAGAAGCTCCTACCTGGATATTTACAACAAGTAATCATGCAGAGGAAAAAAAGAAAGCATTAGAAAATGCAGGAGTTAAAGTATTTGTTACTAGCGGAGAAAAGCATATAAACTTACATGAAATGCTTGATGTTTTAGGACAAAAAGGAGTTTCCTCCCTGCTTATTGAAGGTGGTGGAGAAGTAAATGCTTCGTTTATTGAAAATAAACTAATGGATAAAATTATTTTATATTTCGCACCTAAAATTATTGGAGGTAGATTGGCGCCTAGTTTTGTAGAGGGGACTGGTATTACTAAAATGAAAGATGCAATTGAATTTAAGGATATATCATTTACCCAGATTGGAAAAGATTATAGATTTATTGGCTATCCAGCATATCGGAAAGATGAGCAATAAGGGGAATAAAAACTACTTATATGTTCCGATAAATGGATTGCAGAAAGGAGCGATGAAGAGTGAAGTTTGGATTTGATATCGATGATACACTAATTGATTTAAGGCAGCATGCTTTTCATTTATATAATAAGAAATTAAACAAAAAAGTAGGGTTGGATGTATTCCATTCTTTAAAAACAATTGAAATTCATGAAGCATTTGGCATGACTTCCGAGGAAGGCGGTCATATGTGGAATAGTTTGCTGGATGAGATTTATTATACTTCTTGTTCACCGTTTCCTTATGCTGTAGAGACATTGCAAGAATTAGAAAGACAGGGACATGAAATTTACTATATAACGGCGCGACCTAAAGAGCATGGAGAGCAAACAAAAAAATGGTTAATAGAAAAAGGATTTCCGGTACATGAAGATCGCTTTTTCTATGGAATGAAGGATGAAGAAAAAATACACTTTATACAAGAAATAAAATTAAACTATTTCTTTGATGATAAGCCGGCTGTTTTAGAAACGTTAATAGGAAAACCGATAAATGTATATGCAAAAACTACTTCTTACAATCAATATCTCAATATCCCGCGTATTACAAATTGGATGGAGTTAGGAGATATTATAAAGAAAGATATGTGAGGATTTAAATGGAAAATCAAATAGAGCCAAGAGCATATTGAGTATTACAATTTTAGAGGAAAGACATACGTATTATGTCTTTCCTTATTTTTTAATATTATCGTTTTTATTAGTGTGATGTGCTAGGAGTACTTCTAATAGAGGGGGAATAGAAAAATGAGCAATAAGAAAAATATTTTTAAGCTAGTCTTGTATGGAAGCGTAATTTATATATCATACCAGTGATGGTTTTCCCTGGTGCCACAGTATATGCGGATATTTTGGGTAAGAAGTTCAAGAATTAATGAGATGTGTTCATGATCATGAATTTTTGGAAAACGAAAATTACAATGTTAGGTTATTTTGAATCAGTAGTGGACGATATGCAAAATTACATATTACAAAATAAACATCGTAATTTTTGGATTCTTGGTATAAAATACATTACTTAAACTATATATTAGAATGGAGAAAGTGAATTGGAATTATTAAGAAACAGTAAGATTGGTACAAAACTAAACATATTAATAACTATATCAAGTATTGCATGTATAGTATTATCCCTAATAGGGTTTTGGGGGTTAGAAAGAGGGAAAAGTACTTCCTCTAATATGTATGAGGATAATTTACTGCCAATTGAGTGGATTGGAATTGTAGAATCTAATTTTTATCACGTTAATATGAACTTTATGGAAATAATGTTATCAAAAGATGAAAAAAGAATGAACGAATTAATAAGAGAAATGGATGGGATTCGTAAGGAAAATGATCATCTTTTAAAGCAGTTTGAGGCTAAACTTATTTCTACTAAAGAAAAAGAATTATATAACACGTTTCATGAAACATTTAATGAATTAAGGACTCAAATGAAGAAAGCACAAGAATTAGGGAAGTCTAATAATGAGGAAGCATATGCATATTATCTAAAAGAGATTGAACCTAATATGCAAAAATCAATAAAATCAATTCGTGAATTGATTTTATATAATAGTAATAATGCAGAGCTTTTACAGAAGGAAAATAATAATAGTGCTCAAAATACAATGATAATGTTTGTTAGTATTTCGATTTTAGCAATTTTAATAATTATATTAATTGGATATGTTATTAAATTAACTATCCGAAAACCACTTACATTACTACAAAATGATATGGAAAAAGTAGCAGCTGGAGATTTAACAACACGTACTCCTTATAAAGCAAATAATGAATTAGGGCATATTGTTCAGTCTTTTAATAGTATGTTAGATAACCTTCAACAATTAATTGCGAATGTTAAGATGACAACACAAGAGGTTATTTTTACTACGGAGGGTGTATTACAAGATACAAATCGAGCGTCTAGTATTTCAAATGAGGTTGTACAGACTGTTTTAGAAGTAAAAACAAAAATAGAAGGACAGGTAACTAGTATTCAGGAGAGCTCATCCTCAATGGAAGAAATTACAACCGGGGTGCAAACTGTAGCTGAATCTTCAGCAGTAGTCGCTGAGGTAGCAGTAACGACTACAGAACGAATAAATATCGGTAGTGAAGTGATAAATCACTCTATTCTTCAAATGAATAGTGTGCATGATGTTGTCGAGGAAACATCAAAAGTAATAAATAAACTTGTTACACGTACACAACAGATTGATACAGCTCTCGCTGCAATTACTAATATTGCCGAACAAACGAATCTTCTTGCCTTAAATGCCGCTATTGAAGCGGCACGTGCTGGAGAGAATGGGAAAGGATTTGCAGTGGTTGCCGCAGAAGTTCGAGACTTGGCTGAGCAATCTAAAGAATCTGCAAAAGAAGTTAATCATTTAATAAAATCCATTCAAAAAGATACCCAAGATACAGTTAATGTCATGCAAAAAGGACAACAAAAGGCAGTAGAAGGAAAAGAAGCTGCTTACAAAGCGAATCAAACCTTCTTGTCTATTATGAGAGATATTGATAAGATTACAGGTCAAATTCAAGAAGTATCCGCAGCGACAGAAGAGATGTCTGCTGGTACAGAAGAAGTAAATGCTTCTCTTTCGCTAGTTTCTGAAACTGCAACGGATGTGAAAAAGGAGACTCTTCAAACTGTAAATTCAATTCAATCACAGGCCGTATCAATTGAACAAATATCAATCCAATCCAACAAAATGAAAGAAAAGGTGGAAGAATTAACGGAATTGGTTTCAAAATTTAATATTACAGAACAAAAAGAATAAGTAAATTGTAAAAGATTAGGTACGGCTATCAGCCTAAAAATAATTGATTTTTTACGATTAAAAAGATTTTAGTAATTAATTCAATCACAAGTGTAATAACATGTATAAAAAACATGAAGACTTAAGAGTCTTCGTGTTTTTTTTATTGAATAATGTCTGAAAAAATATTGATAATTATACGATATTTTGGAATTTATCACAAAATATTCATATATGCAAAATTACATACATTTAATGATTGATAATCACGAGTTAATGTAACTATAATAATTACACTGATAAGTAACTTATTGACGACAATTATAAGTGAAGAAGGAGGGCTTTATTGTATTTTGTATATAAAAAAATAGAGAAGGAGATATGCAAATGAAAAGGTTACTTGTTATAGGCCTAATGTATACAATGTTTTTCCTCATAGGAAATATACACTTACATGCTGATGAACGAATAAATGCAAAAAAAATTACTAGTTTAGAAGAGCCTACTTGGATATTTCAGGCGGGCATAAGTAAGGGGAAATATCATGATCGACAAGATTTAGGATTTATTTTGAAGAGAAATACACCATTAAAGGTAAGACAAACAAATCCTAATTTTAAAGACAAATTAACATTACGTTTATTGTCTAATGACTCAAAAAATGAAAAATCCATACAAGTAGGAAATGAATGGGTTACTATCCAAGGTGATACGTCTTTAGTTCCTTTCATAGATACTCCGTATGGTGAAGAGCACGCTGTACTTGAGTACCAAGTAGGGAATGAAAGTGCTACTAAACCCCTTCCCATTTATAAACAACAAGGAAGTGTATCTCAATTTTTTAGTACATGGGATCAATTTGATGGAGAGTATGCGTTACTTCAAGGGGAGAGTTTTCAATTATTTGTACCTAAAAAAGATAAAGAGTTAGTAAGATCTTTAAAAGATTTTCAATCATTGGATGAGTTAATTGCGTATTATGAAGATATTTTTGTGATGTATGATTCAATTATTGGTTTAGATGGCTCAACGTTTGAAAATAAAAAAAGTCAAAATCGTTATTTCTTAAAAGCAGATATATCTGGTGCTGGCGGTGCCTATTATGGCACAAATTGGACAGCGAATAGTACAGATAGTACAAAGATGTGGTTAGATAAACTAAGTTGGGGAACTTTACATGAAATCGCTCATGGATACCAAGCTGGTTTTGATAATCAAGGAATATTTACAGGAGAAGTTTCTAATAATCTATTTGGTGTTCAATATCAATATAGTAAATACGGCAAAAAAGCAGATCAACTTGGTTGGTTGTTTAATTTCGGGAAAAAGGAACAGGTAGAACGGAATTTATATAATGCTTTAATGAAAGAAAATAAAAATTATGATGATTTAGATTTACGACAAAAACTTATTCTTTTAACGATGGCGAAACAAAAAGCTGGCGATGAAGCATTTGCAAAAATGTATCAAGGTTATCGAAAACTAGCTAGCAATGCTGCTTTCAAAAAAGGTGACCATTCTTTACCAGATTTAATGAATCAGTATTATAGTGAGAATGGACAAGTTGATTTTACACCTGTTTTTGAAAGGTGGGGCTTTAAGCTTAATCATAAACAAATAGAGATGAATAGGGCGAAAGGTTTTCCGGCTGTTACTTCTTTAGCTTATATAGTGCCTGAATCACAATTAGCGAAAGCAAGAGCTATAGTTGATTCTGATATTCCGATAAACTCCAACTTCGAAATAGTTACGAATCAGCAAATTGCTCCACTTGGGCTAAAAGGGAATTTGCATATCCATTTAAATACAAATGAAATAGATACATTAAAAGGAGGAAAAATTAAATTAAAAGAAGGGAATACAGTTATTCAAGAGAAAACAATTGAAACAACAGATATCAATTTACAAGACGTACCAAATGGAGTGTATACGGTTGAAATTTCAGGTGGGAAAACGAATAGTATGTACCATTTCAGTTCGTATTATGCCTATGTAAAAGAAAAAGTTAATAGTCTAAAGATTGATATTAACGAAATGAAAGTGAGTAAGTTGGTAAATGAAACGATTCAATTCCTAGGATTAGGAGATGACCAGTTTGCCGTATTAAATACAGACTTAGAGCAAAATCGAGCTATTTTTACGATTACTACTAAAACGCCTCATAGCTATTATGCAGGTGAAAAATATGCATCGATAGAGGTCTTTAATGAAAAAGGTGAAAAAATTTATACGAAGGAAATGGAAGGAACAAATGTAACAATTGTAAAAGATATCATTCCACTAAAAGAGGGATATAGAATTAAAATCTATCATGATGAAATAAAAAAACGATTAACTAGTAAAGCTACTATTATTAATCCTATGAATAAAATGAATGAATTTATAATAACAAAATGGGGATTGAAAAATACTTCTTTGCAAAATAATCCAGAAGAAAATCTTATACAAAGAATTGATGAAGAAATGGAAGCGATTATAGGTAATCAGTTTTTAAAAGAGATACCAATGCAAAAATTAGAAATGAAAAAGAATGTGTGGATGGCAATAAATATGTTATCAGAACCACAAAAAATAACGTATATGAATAAATATAAAGATAGCTTATATAATGAATAATTTTTGAGAAATGAATTGAATCTAAAAAAGTAGCAAACCAATCTATTAACCTATGTATGTAGAGGTATGTAAAAACGATTGGCTATAGTTAAAATTTTTTATCTATGCTTAAAATTCTAAAATACATTTATTTAATTTAATAATACGATTATAAAGGGGTAAAAATATGAATAATTTCGTAAAGGTAGGTTTAACTACAGGAGTGGTGTTATCGGCGATTATGCCTTATGGAGGAGTACATGCGGAAACAGAAGATTTAAAAGTGGAAACAAAGGAAGATACGTTCCGAACAGGTAATTTAACAGCACCTTCTCAAAATTCGGCAGAAAATGTAGCAAAGGATGCACTAAAAGGACAAACAGAACAAGCATTATCATCAAAGCAAGTTAATACGGAATCCAAAGTTAATTATAATGTTACGCAAAGTCGTAAATCTTATGATGGTACTACATTGGTACGTCTTCAACAAACGTATGAAGGACGTGATGTATACGGATATCAACTAACAGCACATATTAATGATGATGGTGTACTTACGAGCGTTTTGGGAGATAGTGCCCAAAATTTACAACAACAGGAAGATTTGAAACAACCTATTACTCTATCAGAAGAGGATGCAAAGAAACAGCTTTTCAACATCTATGGAAATGATCTCACATTTATCGAAGAACCAGAAATTAAACAAGTGGTATATGTAGATGAAAATACAAATAAAGCTACAAACGCATATCAAATTACTTTTAGTGCATCTACACCTGAATATGTATCCGGTACAGTATTAATTGATGCTTTTGGTGGTAATCTATTAAAAGAACTCGTTCAAAAATTGGGTATACAAGTAGAGAGTAGTATTGTCCAATCTGCGACATCAAATAAATCAACAGATCCTTCAAAATTAACAGGTACAGGAAAAGATGACTTAGGTATTAATCGTACGTTTGGAATTACACAAAGAAGTGATGGAATGTACATGCTTGCAGATTATTCTCGTGGTAAGGGAATTGAAACATATACTGCTAATTATAAAGATTATAATAATTATAGAAGAAATGTATGGGGTTATCTCGATGATTTAGTAACAAGTAATTCTACAAATTTTACAGATCCTAAAGCAGTTAGTGCCCATTATTTAGCAACGAAAGTATATGATTTTTATCAAGAAAAATATGGCCGTAACAGCTTTGATAATAACGGACAAAAAGTAATTTCTGTCGTTCATGGTTGGAACACAAATGGTACGAATAAAGGAAATCCTAAGCAGTGGTTTAATGCATTTAGTAATGGCGCTATGCTAGTATACGGAGATCCAATTGTTAGAGCATTTGATGTGGCAGGACATGAATTTACACACGCGGTTACAAGAAATGAGTCTGGACTTGAGTACGCAGGAGAAGCTGGTGCAATTAATGAAGCGTTATCTGATATTTTAGGAGTAGCCGTTGAAAAGTATGCCAATAACGGAAAGTTCAATTGGACAATGGGAGAACAATCAGGTCGTATTTTTAGAGATATGAAAAACCCATCATCTATCTCTTCTAGATATCCAGAGGATTATAGGCATTATAATAACTTACCTATTGATGCTGACCACGATCATGGTGGTGTACACACGAACTCTAGCATTATTAATAAAGTAGCTTACTTGATTGCTAGTGGTGGAAGCCATAATGGAGTAAACGTACATGGCATTGGAGAAGATAAAATGTTTGATATTTTCTATTATGCAAATACGGATGAATTAAATATGACTTCTGATTTTAAAGAATTAAAAGAAGCTTGTATTCGTGTAGCAACGAACTTATATGGTAAAGACTCATTAGAAGTACAAGCTGTCCAACAAGCCTTTAAAGCAGCGTATATTTAATATTATTGTGATGAATTACAAACTCTTTCATTTTAATATAGTGATTAATTTGTATTTATAGACAAAAACCTTGTAGAATTTTTCTGCAAGGTTTTTTTGAATGTTATCCCGCTATTTGCTGGGCAGTAAGACCCCCACCTCAAAATTTAGCTGTTATTTTTTTACTTGTTGTAAAGGATGGAAAGCTTTTAAGGTTGTGGCACGCCTCTTAAGAAAAAGATAAGGCGAAGCGATCTCGCTGTTATTTCCCAACAACAAACATTTTATTTAGTGAAAGTTACCAAACGTTTTTCAAAACTATTTTACCTATTGCTTTATTTGACTCCAAATATTCATGTGCTTGTGCAACTTCATCAAACGTAAAAGATTTAGAATCTAGCAATGGACGAAGTTTTCCTTCTTCTACAATTTGCGTTATTTTCGTTAAGATTTCTCCGCAATCATTACGCTTATCTGTATGTAATATTTTTAATGCCATAAAAGTAACGTGCAGAGAGAGTCCTTTTGCGTGTAAAGGAGAGAGGTCATGGGTTGAACGAGCTGCAATAGTTACGACAGTTCCATTGACCGCAGCAGCTTCAAAAGAATGATCAAGATTCTTGCCGCCTACTGTATCAAATATAACTTCAAATCCGTTTCCGTTCGTATGTTTTTGTACATATTCTTGAACAGATTCTTCTTTATAATTAATAGCTATATCGGCTCCTAAACGATGGGCTATTTCCATTTTGTTTTGCTGAGAAGCTGTTGTAAAAACTTTAGCGCCTGCCCATTTAGCTAGTTGAATGGCTACGTGTCCTACGCCACCAGTAGCTCCATGAATGAGAACATTTTGACCAGGTTTAATATTTGCACGATCAAATAAAGATTCCCAAGCTGTAATTGCAACTAATGGTAGAGCAGCAGCTTCTTCCATTGTTAAATTATTAGGTTTGTGAGAAATTAATCGTGCATCAGCAAGCATAAATTCTGCAAGTGCACCTCCAGTTTCTTTAAAACCTCCGGCACATCCGTATACTTTATCCCCTGATTTGAATTTCGAAACACCTTCTCCTACTTCAATAACAATACCAGCTACATCGCCGTGTAATATAGCTGGAAACTCAGGAGCGACGGCTGAAACGGCCCCACTACGCATTTTTGTATCGATTGGATTTACACTTGTTGCTTTTACATCGATTAGAACATGACCTGGTAAAAGTTTTGGTTTTGAAACTTTTTCTAATTGAAATACAGATGAATCCCCAAAAGAATGGATAATTTGTGCTTTCATAGTTTATACCTCCTGTTTGTGGTTATAGCATAGCAAAGTACGAAAAATAAGTATAATATTTTGAATTTTGTTAGTGAGAATTTTATATAGAGAAGGGGAAAGTGCATGAAATGAAATAATGTAACGTACTTCTAAAAACTACTGTAAAGCTTTTTGAAGAAAGGGTAGATGTTATTTTTGCAGCATGATTTATTCATTATGTTTATTATTACTCACTTAGTATAGGTATTTTAAAGTGCTACATCACTTTAAAGTACGTACTGCTATTCATGTTATGGCCGATTTATAATAACACTCGTAGCACAAAGAAAGTTATAACGATTACAATAGGCAACAATGTGGTGTTACAGTATTGCCTATCAATTTTGAGTAGAAATATGAAAAGTATAGATTTATATGAATGAAGGAAAGAAAGTGGATTGTGAGCTACAAAAGGATTAAATCGTCTTATTATAGAGAAGCCTTTTGGTTATAATGTAACGTCTGCTCGTGAGTTTAGTGCTAAATTAATTGAATATTTTGATAAAAATGATATTTATTATAACGATCATTATCTTTGAAAATGAATGGTAACTAGGAATACACTTAGAAAAGTATTACGAAATAAATCGTATGTAATTCAAGACATTTTTATTGACGATAATAATTTATGTGGTTAATATACTATACATAAGATTATTTAATTACTAAAAGTAATCTGATATAAAATGTTTTGTTGAATTCTATAAATAAGTAAGTTGTGGTAGAAATGCTTTGAATTGCCACTATTAATATTGGGGACAATTAGAAAGCGAAAGGTATAAAAAGAATTGGAATTTGATAACTCTTTGTTTTTTTATAAAAACAGGGGCTTCTGTACAATTCATTTTTAGTATATCGACGAGGATTATACAACAAGAGGGGGACTGAACTTGGAATCAATGACCTTTGTTTTATTTGGAGCGACAGGGGACTTAGCGAAACGCAAAATTTACCCCGCACTATATAACTTATATAGAGATCAAAAGCTTCCAAAGCAAATATCTGTTATCGGGCTTGGAAGACGTCAAGTATCTCATGAAGATTTTCAAGAAAGAATAAAAGAATCAATAGAGACGTTTTCTCGTCAGAGGGAAGAAGGTACTCCGGAACTGGAAGGCTTTTTAGATAATTTTCGCTATTGTCCATTAGATGTGAGTAAGCCGGAAGATTATGAGAGATTATTACAAGTCGTTCGTGAAAGGGAAGAAGAACTACATATAAAAGGGAATAGAATGTTCTATCTTTCAGTTGCTCCTGAATTTTTCGAGACCATTGCTTTAAATATTAAGGAAAGCGGACTTGATAAAACGGATGGATGGAAACGTCTGATGATTGAGAAACCATTCGGGCACGACCTTACATCTGCTCGTGAGCTGAATGATAAGCTTAGTCGCACGTTTGAAGAAGACGAGATATACCGTATTGATCATTATTTAGGTAAACCGATGATTCAAAACCTTGAAGCATTAGAATTTGCAAATCCTGTTCTCCAATCAATTTGGAATAAAGAACATATAGCGAATGTGCAAATCACAGCGAGTGAAACAGTTGGGGTTGAAGAAAGGGCAGGATATTATGACCAGGCAGGGGCCATTCGAGATATGGTTCAAAATCATATGTTACAAATATTAATGATGACTGCTATGAATCTGCCGGAAAAGGTTAATGCATGTGAAATTCGAGAGGAAAAGCGAAAGGTAATGGAAACGCTTCGTAAAGTGAAAAAAGAAGACGTTCAAAGCCATATCATTCGCGGACAATACGCTGCAGGTGAGATAAAAGGCGGGCAAGTTGTAGCATACAAAGAGGAGCCAGGAGTAAATCCTTCTTCTAACATAGACACATTTGTTGCTGCTCGCCTGTGGATCGATAATCCATTTTGGACTGGCGTTCCCTTCTATATACGAACAGGCAAACGAATGAAAGAAAAGTCTACTCGTATTGTAATCGAATTTAAAAATACGTTAAAACAGCAATATCAAGATAATAATCCAAATGCAGCACCTAACTTATTAATAATTGAAATTAGCCCAGGTGAGAACGTTTCATTACAGTTAAACAGTAAAAATCCATTGAAAAATGGAGAAATTGAACCGATGCGTATTAACTTTACTTGTGAGCAAGCGGATGTGGGAGTACCTGAAGCGTATGAAAGACTCATTCATGATGCTGTGAGTGGAGACGCTACATTCTTTGCACATTGGAGAGAAGTTGAATTGTCATGGGAATGGGTACAACCAATTCTTGAAGCGTTCGAGGAAAACTTATTACCGCTTCATGAATATGAGTCTGGTTCATATGGTCCAGAAGCGTCTAATGAACTGTTACAAGAAAGTGGATTTAAATGGTGGTTAGATCAAGAGACGGAAAAATAAGTACTTTCTTTAATGAAAGCATTTAGGGGGACGATTACTATGACACAAAACATAAATCAATTAGCAGTGAATACACTTCGTACGTTATCGATTGATGCTATTAATGCGGCAAACTCAGGTCATCCAGGTCTTCCGATGGGAGCAGCACCAATGGCTTATGCATTATGGGCGAATCATTTAAATTACAATCCTAATCACCCAGAATGGTTTAACCGTGATCGTTTCGTTTTATCGGCGGGACATGGATCTAGTCTGTTATATAGCCTACTTCATTTAGCTGGATATGACGTTTCAATTGATGACTTGAAAAATTTCAGAAAGTTAAATAGTAAAACACCTGGACATCCTGAGTTTGGGCATACTCCTGGAGTTGAAGCGACTACAGGCCCGTTAGGACAAGGGATTGCTAATGCTGTAGGAATGGCAATGGCAGAAGCTCATTTAGCAGCGAAGTTCAATAAGGATGGTCACTCTATTATAGATCACAATACGTATGCTTTAGTCGGAGATGGTGACTTAATGGAGGGTGTCGCTTATGAAGCGATGTCAATGGCAGGACATATGAAACTTGGCAAGTTAATTGTACTGTATGATTCAAATGAAATTTCACTTGATGGTGAATTAGGCATTGCTTTCTCTGAAGATATTCAGAAAAGGGCAGAATCTGTACATTGGCAATATGTAAGAGTTGAAGATGGAAACGATGTTGATGCGATTACAAAAGCTATTCAATCAGCGAAAGAAAATACGGATCAACCTACTCTTATAGAAATTAGAACCATTATAGGTTATGGAAGTCCAAAAGTTGCTGGAACGAACAAAGCACATGGTAATCCGCTTGGAGTAGAAGAAGCGACAGCGACAAAACAAGTGTATGGTTGGGATTATGAGGAAGATTTCTTTGTACCTGAAGAAGTAAAAGCTCATTTTAATGAACTAAAACAAAAAGGTATTGAAAAAGACAATGACTGGAATGAGCAGTTCAACTTATACAGAGAAGCGAATCCTACACTGGCAGATGAATTAGAAAAAGCGATTACAGGTGAGGTTTTAATTGAAGCAAAAGACATTCTATCTTTTGATACTGAAAAAACGATTTCCACTCGTGTTGCAAGTGGGGAAGCTATTAATCATTATGTGAAATCGATTCCTTCTATTTTCGGTGGAAGTGCGGATCTTTCTCATTCTACGATGACAGATATAAAAGGTGAAGCAGTATATGCAGTAGAATCATATGCTGGACGAAATATATATTTCGGTGTACGTGAACATGCAATGGGCGCTGCAGCGAATGGATTGGCGCTTCATGGAGGAGTAAAACCTTTCGTAAGTACATTCTTTGTATTTAATGATTATCTTCGTCCGTCCATTCGACTGGCTGCACTGCAAAAGTTACCTGTTACTTACGTATTTACACATGATTCGATTGCTGTAGGAGAAGATGGTCCAACGCATGAACCAATTGAACAATTGGCAGCTCTTCGAGCAATTCCTGGTTTAACAGTTATCCGCCCGTCAGATGCAAATGAAACAGCAAGTGCTTGGGCGTATGCTTTACAGCAAACGGATGGTCCAGTCGTTTTAGTACTGAGTCGTCAAAATTTACCGGTGTTTAATGAAACGAAAGCGAACATAGAGAATTTCTCTAAAGGAGCTTACGTATTAACACAAACAAATGAAAATCCGGATGTAATTTTAATTGCGACAGGTTCTGAAGTATCCTTAGCTGCTAGTGCGAAAGCAAAATTAGAAGAAGATCAAGTTTCTGTTCGCATCGTTGCAATGCCGAGCTGGGAGTTATTCGATCGCCAATCGAACGAATATAAAGAATCCGTTCTTCCGTCTTCTATAACGAAACGAGTATCTCTTGAGATGGGTGTATCTCTCGGTTGGGAACGTTATGTAGGACAAGAAGGAAAAGTACTATCAATTGAAACATTTGGAGCTTCAGGAACTGGAGCTGAAGTCATGAATCTATTTGGATTTACGACAGAAAATGTTGTTCAAATTACAAAAAATGTGTTGAATTCTTAAGCTATGACTGTGAATACCTTTCTGTACATACTAACATTTCAGTGCTGAAAGGTATTCCAGATTGTAGTGATATGGATTTTTAATAAAAGATGATTTGAGGAGGAATTATATTATGCAAGTAGGATTAATTGGGTTAGGTAAAATGGGATTAAATTTAGGGAAAAATTTAATGGATCATAAACATGAAGTAGTAGCGTTTGATTTAAATACGAGCGCAGTAGAAGAAATGAAAGAGTACGGGGCAACAGGTACATCTAGTTTAAGTGAACTTGTTCAGTCATTACAATCACCAAGAATTCTTTGGGTAATGGTACCACACGCTGTTGTTGATTCTGTTATTGATGAGGTTACACCACTTTTATCAAAAGGAGATATTTTAATTGAAGCTGGTAATTCACATTATAAAGAGTCTATCCGCCGATATGAGCAATTAAAGAAAGATGGCATTCACTTTATGGATGCAGGAACTTCTGGTGGAATGGAAGGCGCTCGTAATGGTGCTTGTTACATGATCGGAGGAGATCAAGAAGCTTGGGACATCGTTGAACCTATCTTCCGCGATACTGCTGTAGAAAATGGATTCTTATATGCTGGAAAAGCTGGTAGTGGTCACTTCTTAAAAATGGTTCATAACGGAATTGAATACGGTATGATGGCTGCTATTGGTGAAGGATTTGAGATTCTAGAAAAAAGTGAATTTGACTACGATTATGAAAAAGTATCAAGAGTATGGAACAACGGTTCAGTCATTCGTTCTTGGTTAATGGAATTAACAGAAAATGCATTTTCTAAAGATGCAAAACTGGATGAGATTAAGGGTGTTATGCATTCTTCTGGTGAAGGAAAATGGACAGTAGAAACAGCATTAGACCTTCAAACAGCAACTCCTGTTATCGCAATGTCTCTATTAATGCGCTACCGCTCATTAGACAATGATACATTTACAGGAAAAGTTGTAGCAGCTCTGCGCAATGAATTTGGCGGACATGCAGTAGAAAAGAAATAAAGTGAAACTTTAATAAGTAGGGGCTTCATTCCACACAAATCGGGCTTTTACGGGATAAGCATATTAAACATGTAACTCATCAACGTTTAAAAACTGGAGGGAATTAATCATGAAATTTTTTATTGATACTGCAAATCTTGAGGATATAAAAAAAGCATATAAACTTGGAGTTTTAGCTGGTGTTACAACGAATCCTTCTTTAGTAGCAAAAGAGGGCATTAAATTTGAAGACCGTATTGCAGAAATTTGTCAGGCAGTTCCTAAAGTTGAATCTGTTTCGGCAGAAGTAACGCCAGATGCTGTTACAGCTGAAGAGATGATCGCCCAAGCAGAAGAACTGATTAAAATTAACGGTGGCGATGAAAAAGTTACAATTAAACTTCCGATGACGTTAGCAGGATTAGAAGCTTGTCGCTACCTTACTGAAAAAGGTGTGAAAACGAATGTTACACTTATTTTCACGGTGAACCAAGCACTTTTAGCTGCTCGAGCAGGTGCAACGTACGTTTCTCCATTTTTAGGACGTTTAGATGATATTTCTGAAGATGGTGTACTATTAGTTGCTAAAATTGCTGAATTATTCGATGTTCATCAACTAGATACACAAATTATTGCGGCTTCTGTTAGACATCCAGATCATGTAACTCGTGTAGCGATGGCAGGTGCTCACATTGCAACAATCCCTTATAAAGTAATTGAACAACTTGCTATGCACCCATTAACAGACCAAGGTATTGAGAAATTTGCTGCTGATTGGGCGAAAGCGCCTAAATTATAATGTTATGAAAGTGAAGGTGCTTTCCGAAAGTTGTTTTTCATGAGAAGACAAATCCTAAGTAACTTCATCGTTTAAAGTGGATACTGAGTTTGTAGTCTTACTACGTGAAAACAGCAAGAGAAGAAAGTGTCATTCACTTTTAAAAAAGGGAAAATTGATCGCGCGAAGCGTTTATCACAATAACATTATAATTATGGAAGAGAAATCCCCTTATCAGAGAGGTGAGTTAACATGTATCTCTGATAAGGGAGATTCTTTTTGTATAAATTATTATTTTGTGAAGATGATTTGTATATCGATATATAAATTCTTACTCATGAAAGAACTATATAGGTTCTCTTAATTGTATAGCAATTTTGAAAGGGTTTACATAAAGGGGTGGAACTGCGTATGAATATGTACCTTTTAATGATTACATTATTATCAATCGTAATTGTTATTTTAGGGGTATCGTGGTGGAGATGGCATGCATTTATTAGTTTAACGATTGCAAGTTTGTTTTTAGCAATTATGTCTGGGATGCCAATGGATAAAATAGTGAGTGCTTATGAAACGGGAGTCGGCAGTGTTCTCGGGCATTTAGTAGGTATTTTAGTATTAGGTACAATTTTAGGGAAAATGATGGCAGAGTCAGGTGCTGGAATGCAAGTGGCAGAGTTCTTTATTAAATCCTTTGGGATAAAAAACTTACCATGGGCGATGTTAATTGCAGGTTTTATTATTGGAATCCCGGTGTTTTTTGAAGTAGGTATTTTAATATTACTGCCGTTAGTAATTTCAATTCATAAAACAACGAAACAAAATATTTTATTGATAGCATTACCAGCAATTGCTGGGCTATCTGTCGTACACGGCCTTGTTCCTCCGCATCCAGGGGCCATAGTTGCAATTGGTATTTATAAAGCGAATCTTGGGAAGGTACTAATGTATTCACTCATTATTACATTTTTTGCAGCGATTATTGCAGGTCCTATATTTGCGAAATGGATTCACAAACGTGTAATTCCTGAAAATGAGCCGGAATTGATTCGTGTAAATACAAAATCAACGAAATTACCAGGAATAGGAGTTTCATTTTTAGTTATATTGTTACCTGTTATGTTAATGGTTTTAGCTGCAGCAGCTCCTTATGTGCCTCTTTCTAATACTTTGATGAAGATTGTCACATTAATCGGTAGTCCTATAATTGCACTATTGATTGCATGTTTTGCGGCGTTCTATTTTCTTGGATTTCGTCAAGGTATCGATAAAAAAGCTATTAAGAAGATAACAGAAGATAGCTTATTACCAATCGGTTCAATTGTTGCGATTATTGGTGCTGGTGGGGGATTTAAGCAAATTCTCATCGATAGTGGGGTAGGGAATGCTATTGCTCAAATGTCTGAGCATTTAGCTCTATCTCCAATTGTATTAGCATTTATAGTAGCTGGGTTAATTCGAATTGCGACAGGGTCAGCGACAGTCGCTTTAACAACAGCAGCCGGTATCGTTTCGCCAATCGTTGAAAATACGACAGGTGTGAACTTAGAGTTACTCGTTATTGCAACAGGTGCAGGAGCGTTAATGTTTTCTCACGTAAACGATGCTGGGTTCTGGATGGTAAAAGAATACCTAGGCTTAACAGTGAAAGAAACATTTAAAACATGGACAGTATTAGAAACGTTACTTTCATTTATCGCTTTTGGAGGCGTTTTACTACTCGATATGTTTGTTTAAGATAAAGATGTTTCTATTTAGATAATTGTAGCATACAACGTTATCAATAGATAAAAGGAATGTATTTTTATGGTGGGATACTGTAGCAATTTTTTGTTAGGAGGAAGAGATGGTGAGCTCAAAATATATGATTGGTGTAGATATTGGGACAACTAGTACAAAATCAGTTCTATTCTCTACTGATGGATCTGTTATTGCTAGTCATGGAATTGAATATCCTTTATATTCTCCTACACCTGAAACAGCAGAACAAGACCCAGAAGAAATCTTTCATGCAGTAATAAATACGATTAAAGAAACTGTACGAATAAGTAGTGTACAGCCGAATGATATTCTTTGTGTCTCTTTTAGTTCGGCAATGCATAGTATCATTGCTGTAGATGAAAAGGGAAAGCCGTTAACGAGATGTATCACTTGGGCAGATAATAGAAGTGCAAGCTGGGCGGAGAAAATAAAGAATGATATGAATGGTCATGAAATTTACCTTCGTACTGGGACACCAATTCATCCGATGTCACCACTTTCGAAATTAGTTTGGCTACAGAATGAGCAAGCAGAGTTATTCGCAAAAAGTTATAAATTCATTTCTATTAAAGAATATGTTTTTTACAAGTTATATAAAGAATATGTAATTGATTATTCTATAGCATCAGCGACAGGAATGTTCAATTTAAAATCTTTAAAGTGGGATGAAGAGGCTTTACATGTAGCAGGAATTACAGATGAAAAGCTTTCAAAGCTTGTTCCAACAACGCACAGTTTAACAGGATTAGATGAAGAGTTTGCCAAAGAGATGAATGTACTTGTTTCTACGCCTTTTGTAGTAGGAGCGAGTGATGGAGTACTATCTAATTTAGGTGTAAATGCAATAGATCCTGGCGTTGTGGCTGTTACAATTGGTACAAGCGGTGCGATACGTGCTGTAACAAATCGTCCTGTAACAGATCCAAAAGGTAGAATTTTTTGTTATGCGTTAACTGAAGACCATTGGGTAATCGGTGGCCCAGTTAATAACGGTGGTATGATTTTCAGATGGGCTCGTGACCAATTGGGCACTTCAGAGATTGAACTTGCAAAGCGCTTAGGAAAAGATCCATATGAGGTGCTTACTGAAATAGCAGCAAAAGTGAATCCTGGATCTGACGGTTTATTATTTCACCCGTATTTAGCAGGGGAAAGAGCTCCTTTATGGAATGCAAATGCACGAGGATCTTTCTTTGGACTCGGATTGCATCATAAGAAAGAACATCTTATCCGTGCTGTTTTAGAGGGGGTAATTTATAATTTATATACAGTTCTTCTCGCTTTAAAAGAACTAATTGGCGAACCGAAAAAAATTCAAGCGACAGGCGGTTTTGCAAGGTCGGAACTTTGGAGACAGATGATGGCGGATATTTTCCATCAAGACGTATATGTTCCTGAAAGTTTCGAAAGCTCTTGCTTAGGAGCTGCAATCCTCGGTTTATATAGTTTAGGTGAAATAGATACATTATCCGTAGTTTCTGAAATGGTAGGTGCAGATTTTCATCATGAGCCAAACATGGAAAGTGTGGAGAAATATAAAGATTTAACGCCAATCTATATTCGTCTGTCCCGTCAATTGGAAGAAGAATATGAAAGTATAGCAGCGTATCAAAAAAAGTGGGTTTAAAAGTTATTTACCAATAAAATATGGTAACGTATAAAGAGGTACTCCGATTTTTTTGGATACTCTTTCAACATAAAATATTTTAAGAAGTATGATGAACGAAAAATATAGGGAGAGAGGGTTATGAAAATGAAGGATAACAAAGAGTTTATCGGATATGTTGGGACTTACACGAAAGAAAATAGCGAAGGAATATATAAGTTTATTTTAGACACGGAAGCAAAAAAAATTGGTAATGTAACACTTACTGCTAAGCTGGATAACCCTACATATGTAACGATTAACCGAAATAATGAATATCTCTATTCTGTTGTTAAGGAAGGCGAATCTGGCGGTGTAGCTGCTTATTCCATTGATAGTCATACTGGAGAACTAAAAGCGAAAAATAGACAAGTAGTAGAAGGGGCTTCTCCTTGTCATATTAGTGTTGATAGTGGAAATCATACAGTAGTTACAGCAAATTACCATAAAGGAACGATTGAGTCTTTTGAAATAAATGAAGAAAATGGAACTGTAAATCCTGCTTCATCTATTATGGCACATGAAGGTTCAGGTCCGAATAAAGAAAGACAAGAAAAACCACATGCACATTACGCGGGGTACACTCCTGATGAAAAATATGTAGTGGGCGTTGATTTAGGGATAGATAAAATAATTACGTATGAAGTAAAAGATAGTACATTAATAGAAGTGAATAGCCTGTCTGTGAATCCGGGAAGTGGACCAAGACACATTGCTTTTCATCCAAATGGAAAATACGCTTATGTAATGACGGAGCTTAGTTCAGAGGTTATTGCGCTAACATATAACTCGGAAGAAGGATCCTTTACAGAATTACAGTATATTTCTACTCTTCCAGAACAATTTGATGAAAATAGTCAAGGCAGTGCTATCCATATTTCTTCTGACGGCCGCTTTGTATATGCAGGTAATCGTGGTCATAATAGTATCGCTGTTTATAGCGTAGATCAAAACTCAGGTGAGCTTGCATTTGTGGAACATACATCTACAGAAGGAAATTGGCCAAGAGACTTTGTATTAGATCCTACTGAAAAGTTTCTTGTTGCTACAAATGAAAAGTCACATAATCTTGTGTTATTTTCAAGAGATGAATCTACAGGTAAGTTAACACTTTTACAATCTGATGTTGCTGTGCCAGAGCCTGTTTGTGTGAAGTTTTTAAATATATAATTTCAGATGCCTAAACAAAAGCAAAGCGATATCGCTTTGCTTTTTATTATTTCTTTTTCGGTCTACGTACTAATTCGCCGCCGCAGTTTGGACAAACGTTATGTCTTTCTTCTGTACATGGTGCGCAAAATGTACATTCATATACACAAATGTATGCTTCAGAATCTTGTTCGAGCGATTGATCGCAAATTTGACAGTTTGATTTCATTTCTAGTGCCATAATAAGTCTCCTTTTTAGTTAGAAAATTTATAATTTAATTATAATTCATTAAATAGAAATAGTCCTTTTCAATTGAAAGGAAATCGAATGATAAAGTTATGAATTGAAACGAAAGATGCTGGTTTATTTTAAAATTGATTATTTATTACAGTTGGAATATTATGAAATAGTCAAAAGACAACAGGGGGTATAGATTTTGACTAATCATAACGATCATTTAAAAGCAAACTGCGAAAAATGCTTCGGTCTATGTTGCGTTGCATTACCGTTCGCAGCATCGGTAGATTTTGCAGTGAATAAAGATGGTGGTAAACCATGTTCTAACTTACAATCAGATTTTAAATGTAGTATACATAAAAATCTTAGAGGAAAAGGTTATAAAGGTTGTACAGTATTTGAGTGTTTCGGTGCTGGGCAGAAGATTTCTCAGGGTACGTTTAAAGGGATTGATTGGCGGAAAGATGCAAAGCATGCAAGAAAAATGTACGATGCTTTTCCGGTTATGCATCAACTTCATGAAATGCTTTGGTATTTGAATGAAGCGATTCTTTTAAAGGCAACACAGCCAATTCATAAAGAGCTGGAGACCGCAATTGAGGAGACAGAGCGACTTTCGAATTTAAATCCAGATGAGTTAATGAAAATAAATGTTCCAATGCATAGGGCAGAGGTGAACATTCTTCTTTTAGAAACGAGCGAATTAGTATGGAAGGAAATGAATACTGCACGTAAGAAACGAATCATTCACCGCGGAGCAGATCTTATGGGAGCAAATTTGAAAAAGAAAAATTTACAAGGTGCAAATTTAAGGGGTGCTTACTTAATTGCGGCTAACTTAAATGGAGCAAATTTAAGAGGAGCAGATCTTATCGGAGCAGATTTAAGAGATGCAGATATTCGCGGGGCTGATTTTACAAATAGTATTTTTCTGACGCAAGTTCAAATTAACGCAGCGAAAGGGGATAAGCATACGAAATTACCGAAAATGTTATCCCGTCCATCGCATTGGAGTGCGTAAAGAGTGAGGAGTGTTTAGTGTGGATATATTTCAGTATTTAGAAGAGATGCAAGAGGATGTCTTTTCGTTAGCAGTAGAGCAAATAGAAGCGAAGTATTTTGAAATTTGTAGCATGTTAGCGTCTGCAGAATATGCAGAACGAATTAAAGCAATTGATTTAGAGTCATATAAGAAAAGTATTCGAGTAGGTTTGGATGCAGCTGTAGAAATGGCTACTAATGAAGAATCAAAAGCGATTTATTTTGAGTATGACCTTGATAACGAATGGGATAGTCAGTTTTATATTTGTGAGGAATATATTCCACTTGAAGAAGAGGACGATGATTGGGCATCTGAATGGACATATAATATTGAGGGGCCGGGGTCTGTAGAATTAGCAGATATGTATAATGGAAATGGCTTTGACACAAGTGAAAAAGCAGTCGGTGTAACTTTATATTTAATTGCTAAAACGCTGTGTAGTTTTATAAGTGTACGTAGTGAAGTGCAAAGTAATATACCGATTTGTATTGGTTTTCACGACCAAGATCCAATAATGCGAACAGGCAGAGACTAAGAATCTCTGCCTGCTTTTTATTTCTTTTCAAAAGTAGTAATTAAAACGCTACATATAATAAGAATACCGCCAATAAAAAAGTTACTATTTAATGTCTCATTTAATAAGAGCCAGCCAAGTAATGATCCAACAATAGGTTGGAAGAAGAAAAATAAGGAACCGATGCTTGCATCTATTAATTCTAATCCTTTATTCCAAAGGAAAAAGGCACCTGCTGTTGAGACAATACCTAAGTATAATACGCCTAATATTACGTACGTATTTACTGTTCCGATAGAGGATGTTTGTAGTTCCCATATCATAAAGGGTGTAATAAAAAAGAGTGAAAAGAATATGGCATACGTTGTAATAACTAAGGATGAGAATTGGATTGAAGCGATCTTTACATAAATAGATAGTAAAGCCCACGTAATAGCGGCTCCAACTAAAATGATTGTTCCGATAAAATAGGAGCCAATTTCAATATCCCACCCGATTACGATAATGACGCCGATTGTCGCTATTATAGTAGATAAAAGTCTACGAGCGGTTAGTTTTTCTTTCAAAATGAGCGCTGCAAATATAACCATAAATGCAGGTGTAGCTGATGTAACTAACGAGCCTGTATGAGCGTCGGATAATTTTGTTCCGATAAATTGGCATGTGATCGAAATGAAATAGCCGATAAATCCAATCCAAGCGAATAGGAGCCAATCTTTTTTGCGAATGGTTACTTTTTTCTTTTGCTTTTTCTCAGCTAGTTTCAAAATGCCATACAAAACAACAAAAGCAATGATAAAGCGTAGCCAAACGAGTGTTAGTGGTGGGATAAAATCGAGTACGTATTTGCTAACAACATACATACCACCCCATATACTTGCTGCTAGTGATAAACATATAGCTCCTAAAATTGTTTGTTTCATGTAAAGTACCTCCGTCTATTTTTAGGGTATTATGAGTTCCCTAAGACGAGGCGTAGTGTATGTGTTATATGATTGCCCGTCTTAGTTTATAGACGGGCTACAGGTTGATCGTTTTCGAATGAAGTGTTGTAGTACATGCGTGCATTCCTCCTCTTTAAGTTATAATGATATTATAACTTAATTTTCTGATTATTGGAGGTTGTTATGAAATATATCGTTATAAAATCACATGTTAGCAATTATCCTAATCCAATTCGCTTAGAAGAGGGGGATGTAGTGAAAATGATAGAGAGTTACGCTGGTCCGGAAAACTGGGAAAACTGGATGTTTTGTCACGAAGAGAAATATGACCGGAAAGGATGGGTTCCGGAGCAAATTATAAAAAAAGATATGAATGGAACAGGAATTATTATAAAACAATATACTGCGAAAGAATTAAATGTGAGTATTGGAGAAAGAGTGATTGGATTAGAAGAATTGAATGGATGGGTTTGGGGCGAAGGAAGAGATGGTGAGAAGGGCTGGGTACCAAAGGAAAACTTACAAAAATATTAATAATATTTGATCAATAATTAGGAAACATATTTTTGCTTATGAGTATATTGGTTGTAGGATAAAAAGTAGATTAATAGAGAAAGAGGAGGAGATTATTATAACTACAACCGTTATTTCGCATTTTTACAATGAAGAATATTTATTGCCATGGTGGCTTATGCATCATACGAAACTTTTTGATCATGGTATTTTAATTAATAAAGGTTCAACAGATCGTTCCGTTGAGATTTGTAAAAAATTCGCACCGCATTGGGAAGTGCGAGATTCTGTAAATCCAGAGTTTGATGCATATGCGACAGATCATGAAGTGATGAGGATAGAACAAGAAGTACAAGGATGGAAAATGATTTTAAATACGACTGAGTTTCTTTGCATGCAAGATAAAAATCAGTTTTGGAAATCACTAGATGAATTGGGAGGTAGGATGTATTGGCTAGAAGGGCTTATTATGGTCGATGATCCTAACTATAATTATCCGGAACTTAACTTTGGAATACCTTTAATGAAACAGCGATTTCATGGTTATTTACCAGAGGAGTGGAGACTATGGAGAAGGGGAAGATTTATTCATAATCATGAGCATGGAAGTTATACGGTTGGAAGACATTTATCTGCGCATGAATCGATGATTTATCCACCTCTTGCCTGTATATTATGGTTTGGGTTTAGTCCGTGGAATGATGCGATGAGAAAGAGAAAGTTACAAATTGGTCTGACTCTTTCTGAAGCTAGTAAGCATGGAGGAATGGGTACGCATCATATTGTTACGCCGGAAAGATTAGAAGAATGGTATAAGGAATTAGCGAGAGGAACGAAGGATTTACGTTTTAATGATGCATATCGTTATGTTTTTGTATAAATGATTTCCACCATAAAATTGTTTCTTCTATTCCTGTATTTAGATCGTATGTTGGTTTCCAGTTTACTTCAGTTTTTAAACGTTCTACATTAACCCCGACAAATAAAGGTTCATCTTTAGAGAAAGGGATTGCACCTAGTTTAATTAAATGTTCTTTTCCTATCTTTTTAGCAATGATAGAAGCTAACTCTTTAATTTGTACAGATTGACCAGAAGCGATATTGATGGTGCCTGTAACGCCGTGTTCTAATATTGTTACGAGAGCGTCAGCGACGTCACTCACATGGAGGAAATCTCTCGATTGTTTTCCATGTGTACATAGTGCTTCCTCGTTTTTTAATAAGGAAGTGATAATGTTAGAAACGAGCCGATTACCTTGTTCGTGAGGTCCATACATATGAAAAATGCGGCCCCAACACATGCTGAGGCCTGTTTGTTGTGCATACGTTTCTAGCCAGGAGTGCAGTGCGTTTTTACATAAAGAATACGGGGTTTTATAGGAAAGGAGCGGTGAATCTTCAAATAATACGCCGTTAAACCATTCGTATTCTGCGCCAGTACCTGCAACGACAACACGCTTTCCGCCGCATGTTGTAAAGTGCTGAATCAATGAAATACTAGACTTTAGCCAATAGTAATTATTAATAGATACATAGCATGCTGGTGGCACTGCTTCCCAAGCAAGGTGAATGAGATGGCTAGGCTGAACGTCGTAAATGAATTGTTTTACTTCGTCATTGCGGAGCAAGTTTACTTTATGCCAGTGGCAAGGGAGGTGAGAGGGTTTATTTTTATTATACGTGGCGTGCACTTCGTATCCCTTTTGTATAAGTGAATCTACAACATATTTACCTATCCAGCCACTACCACCTGTTACAACAACTTTCTTCATGGCTCAATCACCTCAACTTCTGGAACTGTCACTAGAAATTTACCGCCCCATTCACGAATGAAAGAGCATTCTTTTATAATTTCGTCTTTCAAATTCCAAGGAAGTATGAGAATGTAATCCGGTTTTGTACGTTTAATTTCTGCTGGAGATTTTATTGGAATACGAGTTCCTGGTAAAAGGAGATTTTGTTTGTGAGGATTTTTATCTACTGTATACGCTAAAAATTCTTTACCTATTCCGCAATAATTCAACAGGGTGTTTCCTTTAGCCGGAGCGCCGTAGCCGATGATTTGTTTGTTTAAAGCTTTTGCTTTGATAAAAAACTTTAAAATATTTATTTTCAATTGTTCCACTCGTTTAGAAAAAAGGAGATAGCAATCTAATGTATCGAGTCCGTGATTGACTTCTTTTTGGAGTAAGTTTGTAACGTTGGAATGGATAGTGGATTGGGAACTTAGATGGTTTACAAAAATACGTAATGAACCACCATGTGTTGAAAGCTCTTCTACATCAACAATTTGTAAATGATGATGAGCTAAAATTTTTTGAAGGCTTATAAGTGAGAAGTAGGAGAAGTGTTCATGGTAGATGGTATCAAATTGGTTAAAGGATATAAGGTTTAATAAGTGCGGGAATTCGATTGTTATCGTGCCATCACGTTTTAATAGTGTTTTTAAACCAGCAACAAAATCATGCAAGTTTGGAACATGTGCTAATACGTTATTTGCGACGATTAAATCAGCTTGTGGCAATTTTTTTGCTAAGTCATTACTGAAAAAATTCACATGAGTAGGAATTCCTTTTTTGATAGCAATTTCTGCTACGTTTTTCGCGGGTTCAATTCCCAATGTCTCGATATTTTCTTTTTTAAAGTATTGTAATAAGTACCCATCGTTACTTGCGATTTCAATCACTTTTGAATGTTTCGTTAAGTTGAAACGCTTAATCGCCATTTCTACATATTGTTTAGCGTGTAGTAGCCAACTTGAGGAGTAAGAGCTGAAGTATAAATAGTTATGAAAAATATTTTGCGGGGATTCAAATTCATCTAGCTGTACGAGTAAACAAGAGTGACAAACAAATGTGTGCAGCGGATAAAAAGGTTCCATTTTATATGAGCTTTCAGGAGCTACAAATGAATTAGCGAGAGGGGAAACGCCCAAATCTAAAAAAGTGTTGGTTAGTAATGAGTGGCAAAAACGGCATTTTTTCTGTTCCATTTTATAGCCCCTTTATAAATTTTTGAATGCATCGATTTGTTGTCGTGTGAAAGATTCTATATTTTCACCAGATGCATATTTTTTGTACCAATCAACAGTCCAAGCGATAGAATCATCTGTTGATAACTTAGGAGTCCAGCCGAGTTTGTTTACTGCTTTTGTACTATCGAGTGTTAAAACAGGTGATTCATAAGGAGTATTTGTAGAGGAGGAAATGATTGTTAGTGGGTTATTCCATAATTTTATTACAGATTCAATGACATCATGAACGGTTCTGTTAGGTTCATTCATTGGGCCGAAATTCCACGCTTCTGCATATTTAGCATCATTCCAAAGTTTCTCAGCTAAAAGGATATAGCCATGTAGAGGATCTAAAACATGTTGCCACGGACGGACGGCATATTTGTTTCGAATACACAAAGTATGATTGTGCAAATATGCCCGAATGATATCAGGGAATAATCGATCTTCTGCCCAATCACCACCGCCGATGACGTTACCAGCTCTGACTGAGGCGAGTTTCTGGGTATTAGTGCGGAAGAATGATTTTTGATAGGATGTTGCCACTATTTCAGCGCAAGCTTTACTAGCGCTATAAGGGTCGAAACCTCCTAGTCGGTCATTTTCCACGAACGCTCGGTCGCCACTACCGTCATTCTCATAACATTTATCGCTTGTCACATTAATAATGGCACGTACGCTTTCGACGGACTTTGCTGCTTCTAGCACGTGAACAGTACCTAAAACATTCGTTTTGAATGTATCGATAGGGTTTTTGTATGAAGCGGTTACGATTGGCTGAGCTGCTAAATGAAATATTATGTCAGGTTTATGCTGCTTCATGGCATGAAATAAAGAATGGTAATCTGTAATATTGCCTTTCATTGTCGTGCACTCTTTTGCTACGTTACCTTGTTCAAAAATGTTAGGAATGGATGGGGGATGAGAAGAAAAGCCTACTACTTCTGCACCTAAAGAACTTAAGAAAAGGGTGAGCCAGGAGCCTTTAAATCCAGTATGTCCCGTAATAAATACTTTTTTCTTATTCCAAAAAGATGATGAAGCCATATTACCAAACCTTCCACGGAGCGTTATTATTTTCCCATAGCTCGACTAATTTATTTTTATCGCGCAATGTATCCATCGGATGCCAAAAACCAGAATGTTGATATGCGGCCAATTCATTTTTATTTACTAACTGAACTAAAGAGTCTGTTTCAAAAACAGACTTATCTCCACTAATGTAATTGAAAACTTCAGGATTTAAAATGAAAAATCCACCGTTAACCCATCCGCCATCACCTAATGGTTTTTCTTGAAAAGATGTTACAGACTGTTTATCTAATATGAGAGAACCGAATCTACCAGGAGGTTGTACGGCAGTAACAGTAGCCATTTTTCCATGTTTTTTATGGAATGTAATAAGTTCTTTTATATTTACATTACTTAATCCATCACCATAAGTGAGGCAGAAAGGTTCGTCTCCGACATAATTTTGAATCTTTTTCACTCGGCCACCCATTTCGGTATTTACACCAGTATCGATTAGTGTAACTTTCCATGGTTCTACACGATGAGAATGGGTAGTAATTGTATTATCGTTTAACTGTATTGTGAAATCAGACATGTGTAAGTTGTAATTTAGAAAGAACTCTTTAATTGCATATCCTTTATAGCCTAAGCAAATAATAAACTCAGTAATCCCGTAATGACTATACAAACTCATAATGTGCCATAGAATGGGTTTTGTTCCAATTTCAATCATAGGTTTCGGTTTTAAATGTGTTTCTTCCCCAATTCTTGTACCGTACCCACCAGCAAGAATAACAGCTTTCATTTTTTCCTCCTAAAATAAAAATTTATTATTTATACAGTATTCATGTTTTATGCAAATGAGATTGTTTTTGATTAAGTGAATGAAAATGTTTGAGGTGATGACGATGCAGAAAATATTACGGTTTGAATTTTGGAAATAATTTTTGATATTCAGGGTTATGACGGAGGTCTTGTGTTAGGTTACTAAGCTCTAAAAAACGTATGTCCAGTACTTCAGGAGATTGACCGTAATGTGTTTGAAGTCCCATTTGAACACCCCTTTTTGAAAGGGTAGGTGTAATTTGTAATTTTCTTGCCTTTGATTGTTCATTCCAAGGGCTAAAATAAAATTTTAAAATAAATGAAGGATAGTCATAAATTATATATCCGTGCCGCGAATGATGTCTACCAGGTAAATATGCACCGTCTAGATGATTGTGAATAAATCTCCAAGCACATCCGAGATTTGGGTTATAAGGGAAGACACCGTGGTATCGCTGTTCTACTAAGGGGATAGAATATCTAGGCTTTGAATAATTATAATTATGATTATCTATCATTAAAATCATTCTAATCGCATACATGTTTTGGCCTAGTGTATGAAGAGATGAAAAAAATTCTTCAGTATTATTACAACAAAAGAATTCAGTAGTATTTAAAACGATTTTCCAACCTGAAACTTCTCTTTCAATTTCCATCACTTCAATATCAGTATTAGTTGGATCAAACTCAAGAAATCTTGAATTTCGTACTTCCCAGTGGGGTGCTAATAGTTTACAAATCTCTACGGAACGATCTGTAGACCCTCTATTAATTAAAATGCCGTGATCGAATATTTTCGTGTGATGCATAAGCCACCATGGAAGTAGGTATTCTTCATTATAAAAATGAGAAATGATTGTCTTTTTCATATTAATTCCCTCCTATACAAGCAATCATTATTAGTAGGATATGCTTTTAAATAAGAAAGGTTAAAAGTGGCAGACAATGTAGTGATTAGGTAGTAGTTTAGTAATTTTATTGTATAAGTGTAGATTACTCGTATTGAATCATCATAGGAGGAGATTGGAATTTTGTATAAATTGTGAATAATAAACCGTCACGTTTGACTGTACAGTTTATGTGTTGTATGATGTAAGTAATATAAACAAGGGGGGAAGATCGTTGGGAAGGTGTATCGAATCGGACAGTTGGCTCTCATGGCTCACGTGTCGAAACGAACGATTGATTATTATACGAATCTAGGTATCTTAAAAGCGGAGCGATCTCAATCTAATTATCGCTATTACGACGAAACAGCATTTGAGACATTACAATTTATTGAGAAGTGCAAAGAAATGCATATGCCGCTTTGTGAGATTAAAGAGAAAATCGAGGAGAAGAAGAAGCTGCTCGGTATCAATGAACACGTTTCGAAACAAGTGAATGAAGTGACAGACCATATTCATCAATTAGAAGTGGAGCTTACTGAGTTAAAGCCGCTTTTAGATGGATTGACTGATTCACAACGTGAAAAAATATCGAAATCTTTATCTGGTCAAACGACAGCTTTAATACAGACACTTGCTCTATTATTATAGAGTAAGTGAAATCCGACCTCTTTAATTTTTGTATCGGGCTATGTTTTCTAACAAACAAATAAGAAAACATTATAGTATACAGGAGGTGGACACCTTAGTTTTTTAACTAAGGGGATTCATTGGAAATATTTAATTTAGTCATGGTTGCGATTTTAATCGCATTTACTGGATTTTTCGTAGCAGCAGAGTTTGCGATTGTAAAGATACGTTCAAGCCGTATCGATCAGCTTGTTGCGGAAGGAAAACGCGGTGCTTTAGCAGCGAAAAAGGTAACAACAAATTTAGATGAATATTTATCTGCTTGTCAATTAGGTATTACAGTTACAGCTATGGGATTAGGTTGGTTAGGTGAACCGACAATTGAAAAGTTATTACACCCGTTATTTGAGAAATGGAACTTAAATCCTTCTATTTCATCAGTATTAACATTTGGTCTTGCTTTTATGATTATGACGTATTTACACGTTGTAGTAGGGGAATTAGCTCCGAAAACGATGGCAATTCAAAAGGCTGAAAGGGTAACGTTATTATTGGCAGGTCCATTAATGATGTTCTATAAAGTAATGTATCCATTTATTTGGGTATTGAACGGTTCAGCTCGTGTGATAACTGGTTTATTCGGTTTAAAGCCAGCTTCAGAACATGAAGTAGCTCATACAGAAGAAGAATTACGTCTTATCCTTTCAGATAGCTATGAAAGTGGCGAAATTAATCAAGCTGAATACAAGTATGTAAATAACATTTTTGAATTTGATAATCGTATTGCAAAAGAGATTATGGTACCGCGAACAGAAATCGTTGGTTTCTACCTGGAAGATTCAGTAGAAGAACACATGAAAGTAATCCAAAATGAGCGATACACACGTTATCCGATTTTTGGAGAAGATAAAGATGATATTATCGGTATGGTCAACGTAAAAGATTTCTTTATTCGATATATGACCGAGGATCAAAAAGATTTATCATCTATTCGCTCGTATATGCGTCCGATTATTGAAGTGATGGAAACGACTCCAATTCACGATTTATTACTTCAAATGCAGAAGAAGCGAATTCCGATGGCTGTTTTATATGATGAGTACGGAGGAACAGCCGGAATTGTAACGCTTGAAGATATCTTGGAGGAAATCGTCGGCGAAATTCGTGACGAATATGATGAAGATGAGGCACCGCCAATTCAACATGTGAACGAGCAACATATCATTGTTGATGGAAAAGTGCTTATTTCAGAAGTGAAAGATTTATTTGGATTACACATCGAAGAAGATGATGTGGATACAATCGGTGGATGGATTATGATGCAAAATCATGAAATCGAAGAAGGACAACATGTTGACGCGGAAGGTTATGAATTTAAAGTGTTAGAAAAAGACGCTTACCAAATTAAACGTGTTGAAATTCGTAAGATGGAACAAGAACAAGAAGAAGAGAAAGCAGCAACTGTGTAAGTTGCTGCTTTTCTTCTAAAAGTACAAAAAATGAGAACTTAGGAGCGGATATTTTGATTCAAGAAGCCTTACGTGTATATCGATTACAATTGTATGTGATCTTTAGTGGTTTACTACTTATGTGGACGATTACTCCGTTTGGAAAACAAGTGACAGGGTTCGGTATTGGATTAGCAGTAAGCGCCTATTGCCTTTGGTTATTAGCTCGCAGAGTGGAGAAACTCGGAAAAAGTATCGTAATGAAGGAAAAGGCTCCTGGATTAGGAGTTTTAAACCGATGTGCAGCTGCCATTTTAGGAGCTATCATCATGTATGAAATTGAGCATGAGATGGAAATGTGGGCATTCGGTACAGGTATTTTAGGTGGCCACTTTTTAATGATTGCAAATTTAGCGTATGCAAATATGCAGTTAGTGAAAGAAGAAGAGAAGCAAAGGGAACATGCTTCGAAAAACATAGAGCTATGATGAAAGGGACCTAATCGGGTTCCTTTTTTATTTTAGTGATTTGATACAAGTAAACAAATTAACGACAAATATAATACGCTTCTTTTTTACGTTTTTCAATAGTATGAAAAATAATAAAAAAATTTTAAAAAACCCATCGATTTCTAAAGGTTATGTATGTTATTATGACAAAAGACTTTTTGAAAGAGGTGGATACCAATGTTACAAGCGCTACTTATTTTTGTGCTACAAATTATTTACGTTCCAATTTTAACAATCCGTACGATTTTGCTTGTAAAGAATCAAACAAGATCCGCTGCTGGTGTTGGATTGTTAGAAGGAGCTATTTACATTGTCAGTTTAGGTATTGTGTTTCAAGATTTATCAAATTGGATGAACATCGTTGCCTATGTCATTGGCTTTAGTGCGGGACTGTTATTAGGCGGTTATATAGAGAATAAATTAGCAATTGGTTATATTACGTATCAAGTTAGTTTACTAGACCGTTGTAATGAATTAGTAGATGAATTACGTCACTCTGGATTTGGTGTTACAGTATTTGAAGGCGAAGGTATTAATTCTATACGTTATCGCTTAGATATCGTTGCAAAGCGTTCTAGAGAGAAAGAGCTTTTAGAAATCATTAATGAAATTGCACCGAAAGCGTTTATGTCTTCGTATGAAATTCGCTCGTTTAAAGGTGGATATTTAACGAAGGCGATGAAGAAAAGAGCGTTAATGAAAAAGAAAGATGAACATGCATCGTAAAAAAAGAGGAGTAGTGCTGCATTAAAAGTGCAGTATAAGTCCAAATGTAAAAGAGAGGAATCTATTTTGATGTAGATTTCTCTCTTTTTTTATGAAAAATATTCATCTATTAATTCAAAAAAACTAAATCGTATAATTATTTTTTTACTCATTCTCAAATTAATGATTAGCCATATAATTTGAAAAAATACCGGTATGATAAACGCAATTAATAAAACGATAAGTGATATTGATTTAATTTCAGGTGTTTGAATAACACCAGCCCTATCAACATCTCGTAGCCAAATAATAGCGGCCCATATTCCAAAAACGATAATCCAAAATATGTTACCAATCCACCAAGAAATCCATCGTTTTTTCATGTTAGCACCCCCTACATTTATCTACTGTTAAAAGTATATTTTCGTTCGTTACATTTATAATGAAACAACTTTAAAATCAGTTTTTAACTGTATATCTAACTTGTTTGAAGGTTACCATTTCTCCATCATCATTATCATCTTTCGTTTGGAAAAGTTGAACTTTTGGTTTGTAGTCTGTCCTATGAGCGTGTTCGATATCTTTAATGTTAAGCTTGTAGGATTCACCATTTTTTAGTTTTTGTTCCAATACTTTTTTATTAGCAACATAAATAAAAGTTACTTTATTTTCATCAATGCCTTTAGTTTTAATTTCTAATTCATTATCTTTTGCTGTGATCGTTGGTGTTAATAATTCCATACTGCCTTTCCCGCTTTCTAAAGAATTCTCTGCTATAGTTGAACATCCTGATAATATGATTCCAGTGAATAGAAGAACAGCTAATTTCTGTTTCATAACATCCCTCAATTCCATGTGAATTTTGATTTTGGTATTGCTAGATTACTAGTGTGGAGCGTAAATGTTTAGTTAGTACTCTTTTTATTGTACCATAATATGTAAATTAAAAAAGGCTGTATATCCAATGTAAGAGAGACTGAAAAATTTACTTATTGTTGTAAATTCGTGTGTTTTAGCTTCTAGTTCAATCGAAATGTAGACAGGATAAAGAAATTTTTTATAGAAATTTCAATTTTTACATCTTAAAATAATGATAAAGCGTAGATGAATTTATTCACTTCGGAGGTAGTTATTTGAACATTAACGAGAAGGCAATTGAAATGTTTGAACAAAATAAATATGAGGAAGCAATGGAACTGTTTCAACAAGCAGTACATTAATCTAGAGACGTACAATCTCTCAATAATCTTGCTTGGATGTACTTCTATGAGGAAGAGAATGATGATAAAGCTCTTGAATTAATAAGAGAAATTGTTAAGTTGAATCCTTCTTCATACTTTCCTTATAACATCTTAGGGGACATTTACATGAAACAAGAAAAATGGACAGAAGCGAAAGAAGTATTACAAAAATCTATTTCGATTCAACCATCGGATGAAGCATATCATAATGTAGCTGTAGCTCATTATAACCTTGGAGAGCTGGAAAAAGCTTCGGAATTTTTTTTACGAGTTGCAGGGGATTCGGACTATATCATGTATAGCTATGTAAAATGTTTAATTGATTTAGAACGAACGACAGAAGCAAAAGAGAAGTTAGATACTTTTAACAGGGAATCTGATAATTTTTTAGGGGAAATTAATGTAGCAGATTTATATGTTGAATTGAATTGCTATAAAGAAGCAATTGAATGGTTCGAAAAGGGATATAAAGAATGCTGGAAAAGTCCTAATTGGATTGGTAGATTTGTGTATGCTCTATATAAAACGAATAATTTCTCCCGTATAAATGAAGTTATACGGGAATCTATCGAAGCGAAAACAGCAGAAATAGAAGATGTTCAGAGTGAAGAAGTAGAAGAAAACTGGACAGAAAATGATAAGAAAGAGTTAATTGAGGAATATACAGAAGAGAATAATTGTTATAACACAATGGTAGAACGTATCAAATCTGGATACGTTCCAGGATTAGAGTTTGAAACTGATTATATAGGCGCTTGCTATTTATTTGGTTGTAAAAGACATAATCACCTTGAATATGAAAAATAAAAAGATTCGACTGTCACATATGATGGTCGAATCTTTTTCGTTATAGGTCGCTTGTATTACATAGGTGTATATCCTCTTTAGAGGCCACTTTTTTTATATTCAAAATATGTAGTGAAATAAAACCAATAAGTCCTATTCCGCCAAAAATAAGCCATGGTGTATACATTCCGCTTAAGTTGGATGTAAAAGATGTACCGGTATAATTACCAATGATAAAACCAAATGCGAGTGATAGTTGATAAAATCCGAAGAAAGTGGCTGTATATGATTCATTACTGTAATTTGCAATAGCGATATCAGCGTTAGGTAATACGAGTGTTTCACCGATTGTAAATAAAATTACACAAATAAAGAGCCAATATGGGTGTTGAAATAAAGGAATGAGTAAAAAGGAAATACTCATTAATAAAACACCGTATTTAATAATCGAAAGTGTGTTGTATTTGTGGAATAATTTTCGGAATAATACCATAAATATGACGCCTGTTATCGCATTTATCGTAATAACGAGTGTAGCAAGTTGATTGCTATTACTAATGTTTTTCATATGAAGTGGAAGTGCGACAGTAAGCTGAGTAAACATAATATAGAAGAAAATCATGATAAAGGAAAACAGAAGGAAAGATTTGTTTTGTAAGATGACCTGTATTCCTAATGTAATAGACGTGTTTTCAGTAGTGACTTGGAAGTGATTTTTAAGTAAGTAAAAAATAAAAGCAAATAACAGCATAAGAGATCCTGTTAGAGAGAAAGCGTAGAGTGGATCGAGTAAGAGTAAGAATCCTCCTGCAATTGGTCCGATTATTGCACCGCAATTAAAGCTAAGGTTTAAATATGTAAATAAATTTTTTCTCAAATGAGCTGGCTGTGAGCCAAATATAGCGCGAGCGGCAGGTTCGTAAAATGCAGTTCCGAAGCCAATAAGTGCAGAAGAAATAGAAATTGTATAGAAATCAGAGCATATTCCTAAAGCGATAAATCCGACTCCTCTTAAAAATAATCCGGCTATCATCATAATGATATAGCCTATTTTGTCAGCAATTAACCCTGAGAATAATGGGATAACTCGTGATGTAATTGTCATAATCGTCAACACTGTTCCTACTTGGACAGCAGAAAAATGAAGAAAGGTTAATAGATAAATAGCTAAAAATGCGTATACTGCAAAATACCCAAAAGACATAAAAAATGAAGAAATAAGCATGAAACGTATCGGTGTTGAGAAACCTTTCATAGAAATCCTCCTAATTATGTAACCAGTAAAATTATTTGATGGTTAACTATTTTATACTATAATTATACATAAAGTCAGAAAAAAGTAAATTTTAAGAAGAAGGTGGATCGAATTGAATCAAAACGCTCCAAATGAACTAGAATATATTCGGGAATTTTTAAATACATGGAGAATACCAAACGATACGAGAGAGCCAATTGATTTGCTGCAAACAAAAGAAGATATAAAGCTCTTTATGAAAGAATATTTTGATGAAGAGTTTCCATTTCATACGATAGAGGAATTAAGAGGTTTTCGAGAAGATATTCGGATGACAATTGAAGGCGGAGAATCATTGCAAAAGTGGTTAGAGAAATACCCATTTCATGTACATATAAAGGATGATATGAAAGGTATTACATATGAACCAGTATATGAAGAGAATGTGTATACAAAAGTGTTAAGCATTGTGTTAATGTCAATTCAAGAAAATGTGTGGGGAAGGTTAAAAGCATGTCCAGATTGCCGCTGGGTATTTTATGATCATTCGCGTAATGGAAGTAAAAGATGGTGCGGTATGTATGCTGGAGAAGAAGGAGGAAGAGCGTGCGGTACAATTGCAAAAGTGAAAAATTACCGAGCGAAGAGAAAAGGAAGAACGGGTTATGATGTGTAATTAATAGTGGGGAAGAAAATGGATGGGGGAATGTAGCATATGAAAGGTACACAAATGTTAGCTTTAAATAAAAAGTGTTGGGATACAGTTGCACCTTATTTCTTTCAAGTGGATTGTTTACCGAAATATGGTCCTTATACGGCGTCTGAAGATGAGATTCATTTGTTCGATTCAATTAAAGATAAAAAGGTACTTGATATTGGATGTGGAAGTGGGCATTCGCTGAAATATATGGGGGAACATGGAGCAGAGGAAGTATGGGGCCTGGATCTTTCAAGTGAACAAATTAAAATAGCGAATGAAACGTTAAAGAGTTGGAATCCAAAGTTAATATGTGGAGCAATGGAAGAAGAAGGGGATATACCGAAAGATTATTTTGATATTGTATACTCCATTTATGCATTAGGCTGGACTTCGGATTTAAGAAAAACGTTGGAATTGATTTATTCGTATGTAAAGCCAGGAGGAAGTTTTATTTTTAGCTGGGAGCATCCCATATATTCAAACTTACAGTATGGTACAGAAGAAGTTGCTATAAAGTCTTCTTATCATGAGGAAACGCCCATTACGTTTGAAACATTTAAAGGAGAAAATGTACAAGCGACATTATATAAGAGAAAAATAAGTACATACATAAATGAGTTAAATAGAGCGGGATTTAAAATTGAGAGAATAGAAGAGCCTGAACCATCAAGCTCGTTTGATGGAGAACTAGCTGAGCCGTCTACGAAGTATTATTCTTTATATAAAGCTAGAATGGTGCCGACTACTTTTATTATTAAAGCTAGAAAGTAAAGTGTTTTTATAAAAGAAGCCTATGATTTCAAATAGATGAAATGATAGGCTTCTTTATTTTAAAAAAATGAGGTCAAAGGTGTACTTTTCTTATAAAAATGCATTTCATATAAAAGGTGTAATTATTTTGGGGAAGGGGGATTGTTGTGCGTCATCATAGAAAGTGCAAAAAATTTGGAGTGGCACTGCCTCTTCCGCTTATAGGAGCAACGGGTCCGACAGGTAATAGTGGTCCAATCGGTCCAACTGGAGGGCATGAAGGTCCTGTTGGTCCTACAGGGGTGACTGGACCGACGGGAGCAACTGGGCCCCAAGGTCCTCAAGGTATCAGGGGAATACAAGGTCCCCAAGGGACAACAGGAGCACAAGGAATACAAGGGGCTATTGGTGATACAGGAGAGCAAGGTATAACTGGCCCGACTGGTCTCCAAGGTGCTCAAGGATTAATCGGTAACCAAGGTCTAATTGGTGATATTGGAGTACAAGGATTAGAAGGAATACAAGGAGCTACGGGTCCTGCTGGTAGTCAAGGTATACAAGGCATACAAGGAATACAAGGGGAAATAGGTGAGCGAGGACAAACAGGGGCACAAGGAATGCAGGGAGAGAGGGGCATAACTGGAGTCTCGGGTATAACTGGTCCACAAGGCCCTCAAGGTGTTCAAGGAATACAAGGAGAGCAAGGGGCTATTGGTATACAAGGGGAAGACGGCTTCCAAGGAATACAAGGAATTACTGGAGAAGAAGGCCCACAAGGAGCTCAAGGAATACAAGGTGAAGTGGGTCCAACTGGTTCTACTGGAATGCAAGGTGCCCAAGGTATAAGTGGAATAAAGGGGATAACAGGTGTAATAGGTTTACAAGGACCACAAGGTGTGCAAGGAATACAAGGTATAACGGGAGCAACAGGTTTTCAAGGGATAAAGGGAATAAGAGGTATAACAGGAGCGACGGGTAGTATTGGCACTCAAGGCTCAGAAGGACCACCGGGCGGTCCGACGGGAGTGACCGGTCCAATTGGCCCTTCTAGTGGGGTGACTGGACCAGCTGGCCCACCCGGTCCACCAGGAGGTCCAACAGGTCCAACGGGTGCGACCGGTTCAACAGGTGTAAGCGGAGGGATAGGACCAATTGGAGCGCAAGGAGTGCAAGGTATAACAGGTCCAACAGGTTCTCAAGGTGTAAGGGGAGCGCAAGGTTCCCAAGGTGTAGTTGGAGCAGTTGGAGTACAAGGAGCACAAGGTCCTCAAGGTAACCAAGGTATAGCAGGTCCAACTGGTGCAGAAGGTTCTCAAGGAATACAAGGTCCGCTGGGAGTAACTGGTCCAACTGGTGCAGAAGGTCCTAAAGGTATTCAAGGTATACAAGGTGTGATAGGTCCAACAGGTGCACAAGGAATGGTGGGAATACAAGGGATAGCTGGTCCAGTTGGTGTTACAGGAGCGGAAGGAGCTCAAGGAACACAAGGAATCCGAGGAGCAACTGGTCCTGCTGGAGCACAAGGTATACAAGGAGTTCAAGGAATTCAAGGGGAAACAGGAGCAGCTGGAACACAAGGTCCTCAAGGTGTTCAAGGGATACAAGGGACTACCGGATTGACAGGTACACAAGGTGCCCAAGGTCCTCAAGGAGTGCAAGGAATAATAGGACCGACTGGAGCTATTGGTTTGCAAGGTCCTCAAGGATTACAAGGAATAACGGGTCCAACAGGAGCGCAAGGAGTGCAAGGAATACAAGGAGTGCAAGGAATTATCGGCCCAACAGGTGCACAAGGAATTAGAGGTCCCCAAGGAAATACAGGGGAAGTCGGTATAACAGGCTCACAAGGAGTCCAAGGAGCGCAAGGTAGTCAAGGCCCACAAGGCCCACAAGGAAATGTTGGAATTACAGGAGCAACGGGCGAAACTGGAGCCACAGGAGCAACTGGGGCAACTGGACTACAAGGTGTGCAAGGTGTTCAAGGGATTACGGGAATACAAGGAATAACGGGAACGACAGGCAATACAGGTGCAACGGGTCCGCAAGGAATACAAGGTATACAAGGGATTCAAGGGTTGCAAGGCCCAATTGGAGCAAGTGGGGTGACAGGTGCTAGTGGTAGTATAGGCCCAGTTGGAGCACAAGGTAGTCAGGGCCCAAGTGGCGTGGTGGGACCGACAGGAGCAACTGGTAGTGCAGGTTCAATAGGTTTCTTGGGAATAGCGGGAGCGACAGGAGCGACTGGCTTACCTAGCGGGGGAGGTTATTTCTTTTCTACTTCAACGAGTATAATTGCAGCGAATGCGTTAATACCAATTAATTCTGGATCTACAGTTTTTGGTTCTGATGTCAGTTTAACAAATGCAACAACTGTAACGTTAAGTACGCCGGGAATTTATTTAGTAAGCTATTATTTTCAAGGCGATCCAACTGCCGGAAATGAAACAATTTCAGTGAGGCTTACTTTAAATGGAATACAAGTCGCAGGAAGTTTTATTTTTTATGTTACAGGAGGTACTTTTATATTAGAACCAGCAGTTTCGAATACGATGGTCATTGAAGTTACTTCTTCAAATGCAACTTTGTCTTTACAAAATGGTCCGTTAGCTATCGGGCATGTAACGACATTATCTGGTGTGATAACAGCTAGTTTAAATGTATTAAAAATAGTTTGATACGTTAGTTATAACGGGGGAGATGCTTGTGAAGAATCAAGATAAGTGTAGTAAGTTTCAAGCACCTATTCCTTTTCCACCGCCAGGTATTACGGGGCCCACTGGTCCAACCGGTCCAACTGGTGCTTTAGGTGGACCAACTGGACCGCAAGGAATACAAGGCGTACAAGGTCCAATCGGTCCAACCGGCCCACAAGGAATACAAGGAGTGCAAGGGGTGCAAGGAGAAAATGGTCCAACCGGCCCAACTGGTTTAACTGGACCACAAGGTTCTCAAGGTAATCAAGGACCTATGGGAGAACGAGGCCCACAGGGAATACAAGGTGTTCAAGGAATACAAGGAGAAAGAGGTCCGACTGGTCCAACTGGTATTCAAGGGATACAAGGAATTCCTGGCCCAATCGGTCCGACCGGTCCAACAGGAATACAAGGCATACAAGGAATGCAAGGAGAAATCGGTCCAACCGGCCCAACAGGAGTACAAGGAATACAAGGAGTGCAAGGGGAAATTGGTCCGACTGGACCAACTGGAAATACTGGTATACAAGGTGTGCAAGGTAATTTAGGAGGTAGTGGTTTACAAGGTGTAACCGGAATACAAGGAATACAGGGTCCGATTGGTCCAACAGGGCCAACTGGTTCTCAAGGAATTCAAGGGGAGCAAGGACCAATGGGTCCACAAGGGGAAACTGGTGTTCAAGGTTTACAAGGTCCCCAGGGAGAGATGGGGCAGGTAGGTCCAACAGGAATACAAGGAATACAAGGAGTGCAAGGTGTAATCGGTCCGACTGGTCCAACCGGTTTACAAGGTGATCCAGGTCCAACTGGCCCAACAGGAGCCACTGGGATAACTGGTCCGACAGGTTCTGCAACTGGCCCGACTGGAGCAACCGGTCCAACTGGTCCACCAGGAGGTCCAACTGGTCCAACCGGTCCAGCAGGATCACCAGGGGGTCCAACTGGTCCGACTGGAGCAACAGGGGCAACAGGAGCGACCGGAGCAACAGGAACGACTGGAATTCAAGGGGTACAAGGAATACAGGGACCGACCGGAGCAACTGGTGTAACAGGTTTGCAAGGAGTACAGGGACCAATGGGGGCAACGGGTCCAACGGGTGATCAAGGCATTCAAGGTCCACAAGGGATACAAGGAGTAACCGGTCCGACTGGTCCGCAAGGTCTACAAGGAATCCAGGGACCGGTAGGAGCAACCGGTCCGACTGGTCCACAAGGAGTGCAAGGGGCACAGGGGCCAATCGGTCCAACCGGCCCTCAAGGTCTACAAGGCATACAAGGTGAGCAAGGAGTAAGGGGAGCGACCGGTCCAACTGGTTTACAGGGGCTACAAGGAATCCAAGGTCCACTCGGTCCAACCGGTCCTCAAGGTTTACAAGGAGTGCAAGGGATAAGTGGTATAACAGGTCCAACTGGTCCTCAAGGAATACAAGGTATTCAAGGTCCACAAGGAGATATAGGTCCAACGGGAGCGACTGGAATACAAGGAGTGCAAGGCCCAGAGGGTCCAACCGGTCCAACTGGTGCAACAGGCCCGCAAGGGATTCAGGGAATACAAGGGATACAAGGTCCAACCGGTCCACAGGGAATTCAAGGTCTGCAAGGAATTCAAGGTCCGATTGGTCCAACAGGCCCGACTGGACCTCAAGGCATACAAGGTATAACTGGCTCGACGGGTCCAACCGGTGCAACTGGAGCAACAGGTCCGACGGGAGTAACGGGTCCTCAAGGTCCTCAAGGAATTCAAGGTCCACAAGGAGTAACAGGCCCAACAGGAGCGACCGGCTCTACGGGAGTAACAGGTCCACAAGGAATCCAAGGAATCCAAGGATCGCAAGGGATAACGGGTCCGACGGGAGCAACAGGAGTGACTGGAATAACAGGCCCACAAGGAATCCAAGGAATTCAAGGCCCACAAGGTGTGACGGGAGCAACCGGCGCAACAGGAGCGACAGGAGTGACTGGTGCAACTGGACCAACCGGAATCCAAGGTATACAAGGAATAACTGGAGCAACAGGGGTAACGGGGGTAACGGGCCCAACAGGAGCAACAGGTCCAACTGGCTTGACAGGAGCAACAGGATCATCTGCTATATCGACAGGTGGTGGCTATTTCTTCTCTACATCAACAAGCACAATTGCAGCAAGTGCCAACATCCCAATTAATTCTGGATCCACTGTATATGGAACTGGTGTATCTTTAACTAGTGCTACGACAGTCACAGTAACGACGCCAGGAATATATTTAGTAAGCTACTATTTTCAAGGGGATGCAAATGGTGGGAATGAGACAGTATCTGTTAGATTGCTATTAAATGGAACGCAACTAACAGGGAGTTTTATACAAAACGTAACGACATCAACTGTAGTAATCGAACCAGCCATTTCAAATACACTTCTTGTGAATGTGACGAGTGCCAATTCAACATTAATATTACAAAATGGCCCGTTAGGTGTAGGGCATGTGACTACTATAGCAGGTGCGATTACAGCAAGCTTAAATGTAGTGAGAATTTTATAAAGAATATAAAAAACACAAGGAATGTCTTTGTAAGACACACCTTGTGTTTTTTAATATTAAATAAACATTTTCTTTATCTTTTCGGTTGAAAAATATGCTGAAAGAAGTATTTGTGATGTAAGTTATCTACAACCTTATTTGCTTGATATGTGCGTTGTTTTTCAATTCGAAGTCTTTGCTCCATCATTTTAATTGCGTGATCAGATAAACGTAACATAATACATTCTCCTTTTCTATAAATATAGGTGACTATTTGATATCGATCCCATATTTATAATTAAGGAGGCAAAATGTGTAACATAGGCAAAAAGCACCTTCCTCTCCCATTACGCTTACGAGGTTAGCTGTCGGACTCGGGAAGTGAGAGTTTCCCTACTTAAAAAAGATTCGCCCCAAGTAGCATAGCTACAAAAATGGTTCCCCCGCTCCAAAATTTGGACTCAGCAAAAGGTTTTATAAAGTAAAAAATAACATAAAGGAGCGAACAAGTCAAATTATTTTGTGTATTCTGTCTTTTTTAATTGCGCAAGAATCATACCGTCAGGAAGTATTGTATCTGATACTGTAATGAATCCGTGTTTTTTATATAAAGTAATAGCAGGGGTATTCGCTTTACCTGTTTGTACAATGTATGTCATTGAAGAGGGAAACATGTTAAATATATAAATTAGGAGTTTTGTTGCGATTCCTTTTTGAAAAAAATCGGGGGATACAACTAACCTGTGGATATCGATTAGTTTTTCTTCTTGTACAAAAGAAATAAAACCGACAAGTTTATTTTCAGAAAAATATCCATAGAATGTTTCAACACAACTTTGAATATCGTTTACAGTATCATATAAACGAGGTATGGCAGTGCTATTTAAGTAGTCTGCTTCAACTTTATAAGCTGGAATTTGAACCTGTAAAATGGATGTTGCTACTTCAAAAGAACTGGAATTTAACTTAAGAATCATAGATAATGAAGCCTCCTTTAAATATGGTATATGAATATAATTGCTTTATGGGTGAGTTTGACAATATTTTTCTTTTTTGCATATAATATATGTATCTCCATATGTAAAATAGTAGTAAATATATTTCTATAGTGAAATATGATTAGCAATGATAAATACATATGTTTGTATTAAATCATACAAACTATAATAGAAATGGAGGGCTAAAAATGGGATGGATTATCACATTAATAGTTGGTGCTATTATAGGTGCAATTGCTAGTTCTATAACGGGTAAAAATTTCCCGGGTGGTATGTTCGGAAATATTATCGCAGGTTTATTAGGTGCTTCGTTAGGTGGTAGATTATTTGGATCCTTTGGGCCATCATTTGGTGGGATTCATGTAGTGCCAGCATTATTAGGTGCAATCGTGTTAATTTTTATTGTATCATTTGTAGTGAAAGCTGCAAAGAAATAGATATATAGATTATGATGAAGAGCCCTGAATAAGGGCTTTTCATCATTCGAAGAGGTGGTTTCATTGGAGAAAATAAATATAAGAAAAAGAGATAAGTTAAGAAAGTTTTTTAGAGAACAAAATTATTTGGCGGTATTACTTGGATTTGCGTTATTGTTCATTAATATTTTATTGCTAACAAAAATATCATTTGTTTTTACACCGTTTATCGTATTTTTAAAAACAATTTTCTTCCCAGTACTATTAGCAGGCGTACTATTCTATATTTTACATCCATTCGTTTCGCTTTTAGAAAAGAAAGGTGTTTCAAGAATCGTATCGATAGCTTCTATATATTTAATCGTACTAGGATTATTTGTATTTTTAGTTGTAACGGTTATCCCTATTATTAAAGATCAAATTGATGCATTAATTGATAACTTACCGTATTTTGGCCATGAGATTGAACAAGCAGCACGTAGATTCGGGGAAAGTAATTTACTCGGTAAAATTCAGGAGAATTTAAATATTAATGTTGCGAATATGGTAAAAGACTATACAGTTGATTTTACAAAGTCATTATCATCAGTAACTGGGAATGTAACTGGATTTTTGAGTACTGTTACAGAGGTTGTTTTAACATTTGTAATGGTTCCATTTATATTGTTCTATCTTTTAAAAGATGGTGAGCAATTGCCGAATCACTTTTTAAAGTTTATTTCAGAGCAAAGACAACCAGCAGCAATGAGAATACTAGATGATATGCATTATGCGATTAGCTCGTATATTAGAGGTCAAATTATCGTGAGCTTATTTATCGGTATTATGCTATTAATTGGTTATCTTATTATTGGTATTAAATATGCGGTATTACTTGCGATTTTAGCGATGATTGTAAATATCGTTCCGTACGTAGGACCAATTATCGCGATTACACCAGCGTTAATTATCGCATTCATCGACTCGCCAGCAATGGTGTTAAAAGTAATTATCGTTATGATGGTTGTACAACTAGCAGAAGGTAAATTTATTTCTCCGCAAGTTATGGGTAAAAAGTTAGATATTCATCCGATTACTATCATTTTTATCATTTTAACTGCCGGAAACTTATTCGGGATTATGGGCATTATTTTAGCCATTCCAGGATATGCGATATTAAAAGTGTTAGTTACGCACGGTTATAGATTTGTTAAGTTGAATACGTGAAAAAAGCGCTAAAACAGTATTATCTGTTTTAGCTCTTTTTTATTAACAATTCATTTGCATATTGGCGTGCCCATTGATCCGCTTCTAATATAGCATCTAGTGAAGGATCTTTTACGTTATGATGAGCTTCAACTGTTTTGTAAACTGTTTTTTCAATATCGAAAAAGGCAATTTCATTTTTTAAGAATAGTGCATTCGCAATTTCATTTGCTGCATTTAATACAGCGGGAGTAGTACCACCGATTTTGCCACATTCATATGCGTATTGTAGACAAGGGAACTTCTCTAAATCTGGTTTTTCAAAATGTAAACTACCGATTTCTAATAAATTTAATTTTTCATAGGAAGAAGGTAGCCGAGTAGGATAGTGAAACGCATATTGAATCGGCATTCTCATATCAGGAGCACCGAGCTGTGCCATAACTGATCCATCAATAAATTCTACTAAAGAATGAATGATACTTTCTTTATGAATCATTACATCAATTTTTTCATATGGAATATCAAATAGCCATCTCGCTTCCATTACTTCGAACCCTTTATTCATTAATGTGGCAGAATCAATCGTTAGTTTTGCGCCCATTAACCAGTTTGGGTGCTTTAAAGCATCTTTTGCTTGTAATGTTTGCATTTCATCACGTGTTTTATCACGGAATGCACCGCCAGAAGCTGTAACGATTAATTTCTCAATTTCTTTATTATTTTCTCCGTTTAAACATTGGAAAATAGCTGAATGTTCGCTATCTACTGGAATTAAGCGACATCCGTTTTGTTTCGCTAGTTCAGTTACGATATGTCCAGCTGCAACTAACGTTTCTTTATTAGCGATGGCAATATCTTTCTTCGCCTTTAATGCTTCAATCGTTGGAAGTAGTCCGGAAACTCCGACAACAGAACTTAATACAAGATTTGAATCAGGGTGAGTAGCTACCGCAATTAAGCCATCAGTTCCGTATGTGATTTTTGTATTCGCTGAAATACGCGTACGAAGCGTGTCTGCTAAGTCTTTTGTTGCAACGCTTACAATACGAGGTTGAAACGTTTTGATTTGTTGCTCAAGAAGATCGATATTATAATTTGCGGTTAAACCGACGATTTTGAAATGTTCAGGATGAGCTGAAACGACATCTAATGCAGATGTGCCGATGGATCCTGTGGAACCTAAAATGGATATATATTTTACCATGAAAAAACCTCCAAAGTTGTTTCGAATATTTCTGCAAACCTATATAATATTAGACAATTGAAGTGGAAATTCCTGCTATATAAAATAGAAAATTCGGGTTTGTTTGGAAGTGAAATGTGATAAACTGTAAAAAATAACGAAAAAGCAATGAAAGAGAAGAGTACATATTCGAAACTTTTCAGAGAGCTGATATGTGGTGAGAATCAGTAAGGGATGAATATGGAATGGACTCTGGAGCTTCTAACTGAAATGAGTAGGTAAAGACGGTTACTTCACGTTATTGAAGTATGAAGTGAGCTAATGATAGCTAATTAAGGTGGTACCGCGGGAGTCTCTCGTCCTTTTTAAGGATGAGGGGCTCTTTTTATTTTGCGAAAGGAGGAGTTAGTGTGAGTGAAAAAATAATGTTAACAGGAATTAAGCCGACAGGTTATCCGCATTTAGGGAATTATATTGGTGCGATTAAACCTGCATTACAAATGTCAAAGAATAATGAAGGAAAAGCATTGTACTTTATAGCTGATTATCATGCATTAAATGCTGTGCATGATTCAGAAAAGTTCAGCAGTTATACGAAAGAGGTAGCAGCTACTTGGTTATCGCTTGGACTTGGGGAAGATGTTGTTTTTTATCGGCAAACAGAAGTACCAGAAATTCTAGAATTAGCTTGGATTTTAGCTTGCCTAACTCCGAAAGGTCTTATGAACCGTGCTCATGCGTATAAAGCGAAGGTGGAGCAAAATAAAGAAGCGGGGTTAGAGGTCGATGCAGGAGTGAATATGGGGTTATATACGTATCCGATTTTAATGGCAGCTGACATATTATTATTTCAAGCTACCCATGTACCAGTTGGAAAAGACCAAATTCAGCATATTGAAATTGCGCGTGATATTGCGACGTATTTTAATCATACATTTGGCACGACATTTACACTTCCGGAGTATGTCATACAAGAAGAAGGAGCTATTTTACCTGGTCTTGACGGAAGGAAGATGAGTAAAAGTTACGGAAATGTGATCCCATTATTTGCAGAGCAAGAAAAACTACGAAAGTTAATATTTAAAATCAAAACAGATTCTTCACTTCCAAATGAACCGAAAGAACTAGAAACCTTATTTACAATTTATAAAGAATTTGCGACAGAAGACGAAATACAGTCATTACGTGAAAAATATGAGACTGGAATCGGATGGGGCGATGTAAAAAAAGAGTTGTTTCGCGTTGTAGATCGAGAGTTAGCTGGACCTCGTGAAAAGTACGCAATGTATATGAATGAGCTGGATTTATTATATGAAGCATTAGAAAACGGTGCTGAGAAGGCACGCGCTATTGCAAAGGTAAATTTAGCGGAAATTAAAAAACGGATTGGATTTGAGAGGGAACGTTAAGCGTTCCCTTATTTTTTTTGATAATCTGTAATAATCCTCTCAATAACAGAGGGAAGATTATTAGGTAATTCATTAAGTGAAAAGAAGCGTAGTTCTTTTGATTCACTTTGATCGCATACAAGTTCACCATGAAATTCTCGGCAAATATAAACAACGAGTACACCGTGTACTTGATCGCCGTTTGGATAGATTTGAAAGAAGTCTGGCCCTGAGTATGTACGGAATAGTTCTGGATTTTTAATAATAAGTCCAGTTTCTTCAAACACTTCTCGTTTTAAAGCATCTTCTAACGTTTCGTTATATTCTAGGGCACCACCAATAATGCTCCAGCGGTTAAAATCTGTACGGAGCTGCAGCAATACTTCATCTTTTTCATTTAATATAATGGCGTGTGATCCTATTAGAATAAGTGGATGATTTCCTACTAGATTTCTCATATCTTCAATATAACCCATGTCATTGCTCCTTATATTTAATAATAGTTAGGAATTTCTTTTAACATTCTTTCTGTTTTACGTGCTGTAAAGGCTAAGTTATGGTCGTCTTTCGTTCTGAAAAATAATGTGCGTAAAAAGGTTTTAATATTGGCACATAAAATACAATACTCATTAAGCGAAAGGCGTTTTCTAATTTGAGGAAGCCTTTTTATTTTTTTATGAATAATAGAAATTAACTCGTTTTGAGGAAAATCATGATACAGCATTGCTAGTAATGGAGTAACAATGCGTTCATCTTCGTTATTATGAAAAAGGTCAGATGGAATAAAGATTTTATTTAATAAACAATGAATTAATTCTTCGTACCATTCAAAAGTTGTATACGTATTATGAACAATTTCAGTAAAGGCATCAGATACGTGAGCAAGACAATGAGCCCATCCTTTATTTTCGATATAGCCCCGAAAATCCGTTTCTAAGTTTGTGTATGTAATGAGTTTATTTTTTATTTCTTCGATATCCTCCTCTGTACAAAAGTAGTGCGAATTAGCGAATTGGAGTATTAACGCAATTAACGAAACAGTGTAAGAACGTGTGAAAACCCCATCTGTATGTGGGGAGTAAATGTCACAATATAAATACTCATCACTTAAACAAGTTTGCAGAAGTAATTTCAGCTGATCGTCCATAAGGAATTCATGATGAATGAAATGCGCAAAACATTTATATATAAGTTGGTAACGAACGTAGCTATCAGTCGTTCCGATATACTGAAGCATGTTCAAAGTTAACTCATTTACGTCTATATGCTGTAGTTGCGTATAGTCATTTTGTTGTATAAGCTCTAACTGTTGTTGCAATGCTGTAATATCCACTGGAGAACCTCCTCCGCACTTTAAAGATGCGATCTTTTCTAGTATTCTATATATTCAAGGACAATCCTGCTCATGCAAGGAGAACGATTAGAAATTCGAGTATGATATAGATGAGGGAAGAATATGACGACGATAGAACAGTTAGAAAAACATTTTAAAATAAGAAGAAGTGCTTCTTCTATTATGATAAAAGAAAATAATGCAGAGATTTTTACAGAAGAGCAATTAGAGGAAATGATGCAATATTGCGTTGCTGAAGCTAAAAAAAGTGAATTAGAAAAACTACATTTTGAAATCTCTTCAAAAAGTCCAAATTATGATGTGTATAAAAAATGTTTTGAAACGTATTCATTTGAATATGTTACGGAAAACATGATTGTATTTAAAGATATATATGAAGTAGAAGATGTAGAAAGTGAAATGGATTTTAAGCTTATTGAAGAAGTTGGAGAAGAGGCTTTTTATTCACTGTGGAATGAAGCGACGGGAGAACCAGTCGCTCATGATCAATTTGTGCATATGATGCTACAAGAAATTGGTGAGCAATGGAAAGAACATTGCTTAACAGCGAGTGTCGATGAAGAGCCGATAGGAATTGTAATCCCGCATATTGAAAGAGGTACGTTAGAAGAAGGGAAACTTATGTACTTCGCAGTTACTCCAAATATGCGTAATAAGGGATATGAAGCGGCATTATTTGCAGGTGCGATGTTTGTCTTAAAGGAAATAGGTGCATCTTATTATATTGGTGAGACAAATATACAAAATGAATGGATGAAGGATGTTTTTGAAAAGAATGGATGTCAGTTGCTGAGTTGTACTGAGCGGTATGTAAGGAAGTTTTAGGATATAATCTGGGACACATTTAGTGAGAACCCTTGTACAAATTTTGAACAAGTAAAAGAACTTTTCGCCTGTTTGTAAGATAAAAAGAAAAATGAGAACGACAAAGTAGATATTTGTATAATACAATAGAGTGAGATTTGATTATATGAGAAAGCGTTGGTGAAAGAATGGGACAGCAAAGAAATTGGTTACAAGCAACTGTAGAAAGAAATAAAGATAATACGTTACAAATAAAGTGGGAAAATAATATAGAAGAAGTTCGTATTTATTGGAGTACTTCACCAGATCATATTGAAGAAAATGGAGAATTACTTGCAACAGTAAATGGGGAATTATCATATACAATTGAAAACCCGAGTGAAAATGAACGTCCATATTTTAGATTAGTAGGAAGTAATGGACAAGCAGTAACAGTAGCCGAGCGTAGATTGCCATTACAAGGTGCGTTTAACTTCCGTGATATGGGAGGATATGAAACGACTGAAGGCCGTAAAGTAAAATGGGGCAAATTATACCGCTCTGAAGAATTAGCAGGGCTAACTGAATGGGATATTGCCTATTTACAAAAGTCTGGTTTAAAGTTAATTTGCGATTACCGTACAGACTTTGAAGTGAAGCATAAGCCGAATCCAGAAATTACGGGTGCTCGTCAAGTGTGCTTACCAGTTATGCAAGACTTAGCGAAAGACTTAAATATAAATGAGTTTTTCCAAGTTGGTGACCTTTCTATGTTAGGAAAACCAGGTGAGTATCTTGTGAAAATGAATCAAGATTTCGTAAGTGGTAACGAGGCATTCGTGAGCTTCTTAAACTTAGCGCAAAACCCGGAAAACTTACCGTTAGTAAACCACTGTACAGCTGGAAAAGATCGTACTGGATTTGGTTCAGCATTATTACTACTTTTACTAGGTGTACCAGAAAAAACAGTAATGGAAGACTACTTACTAAGTAACGGATTCCGTGAAAAGCTAAATGAAAAAATGATGGCCTTTTTAGGTGCGAAATTACAAAACGATGAGAGCAGAGCGATATTAGGTGCAATGTTTGAAGCACGTGCTGAATACTTGCAAGCTGCGATTGGTGAAATTCAAAAGCAATACGGATCAGTTGAAGCATACGCTGAAAAAGCTCTTGGCTTTACGAAAGAGTCGTTAGAGGAAATGAAAGAGTTATTGCTAGAAGATTAATAATGAGAAGGAGGCTGAGCGGATTAGCCTCCTTTTACTATTGTTGCTATAATTTTGTTAATGAGGATGTTGTGCACAGAGGAGAAAATGGATGAAAAGAACTTAAGAATCGGGGGATAAAATGATTCATACACGTGTAAAAGCAGAGGGGTTAAGAGAAAAGCTGGCAACAATACTAAGTCAAGAGTATAAGGAACTAGCTATTCAAGATTTAAAGGTGATTGGAACGGGAGTGCAAAATATTGTTTTTCAAGGAGATTCAGAAAAGGGGTCTTTGGCATTTCGAGTACCGTGGGAAAGAGAAGTGGAAAATATAAATGAAGACTTATTTAACAGTCGGATTTCGTTGCAAAAGGAAGCGGAGCTGTCTAAGTATTGTCATTCAAAAGGTATTCCAGTACCAAGGATACACGGATTGTATCTTTCAACCAAACTTGATTTTTTAATTTCGGATTGTGTGTATGCTGATCGTATGCCAATTTCCGCATGCAAAATAGGGGAGTTAGTGAGCAATCTTCATAGTATGCCAATTGATGGTTTGTATTACAAACAAAATATTAGAGAGCCCATTAGTAAGTATATAGCAGAACGAATTGTGAAACGGATAGAAGGGTTTAATACAATCACGAACTGCAAAATTAATCTTCCGGATACAAAAACAATTGAATATATTCTTAGTACAGCAGATCATGTAAATTGTTTATTACATATGGACATTCGACCAGCCAATTTAATCGGGTATAATGGAGAAGTTAAAGCAACAGTTGATTGGGATAATGCTTTAATTGGTCATCCATTGCTGGAGCTTATGAGAATAGCTGAAACAAATGAGGTTAGTTGGGATGAATTTAAAGATGGATATAAGAATGATAGTATCTTTAATGTTACTCCTCATATTGTTAGTTTATTTTATAGACTAGATACAGCAGTCATGCTAGCAAATTTATTTATAGCACATTTGAAAAAAAAAGATAAAGGTGTATTCTATAAAGAGCGGGTTAAAGCGCTTCATCACGACATATATAAAAACTTATAAGCAATGAGAACGAAGCTTTTAAAATAGGAATTGAGGAGAACATCATGAAATACAAATTTATATTATTCGACGTAGACGATACATTATTAGATTTCCCTGAAACGGAAAGACACGCATTACATAATGCGTTTGTACAGTTTGGCATGCCTACAGGGTATAATGATCATCTTGCAAGTTATAAAGAGATTAGTAATGGATTATGGAGAGATTTAGAAAATAAAATGATTACGCTAAGTGAATTAGCCGTAGAGCGATTTAGACAATTATTTGCACTTCATAATATAGCCGTAGATGCGCAGCAATTTAGTGATGTATACCTTGAAAATTTAGGGAAGGAAGTACATCTTATAGAAGGCGCAGTACAATTATGTGAAAATCTTCAAGATTGCAAGTTAGGTATTATTACGAATGGATATACGAAGGTGCAACAATCAAGAATCGGAAATTCGCCTTTATGTAATTTCTTTGATCACATTATTATTTCTGAAGAAGTTGGTCATCAAAAACCAGCGCGTGAGATTTTTGATTATGCATTTGAGAAATTTGGAATTACGGATAAATCAAGTGTACTAATGGTCGGAGATTCGCTAACTTCTGATATGAAAGGCGGAGAAGACTTCGGCATTGATACGTGTTGGTATAATCCGAGTTTGAAAGAGAATAAGACGAGTGTTAATCCGACTTATGAAGTGGAGAGTCTGCTACAAATTTTAGAAATTGTAGAAGTGGCTGAAGAAAAGGTAGCTTCATTTTAATTGTGCTGATATTTGTCGAAAAATCGATATATTTGAAAAATCGCTCATATAAATTCATATACTAAGATATAGAACAAAAAATAGCGCTACTATACAAGATCATTCACGTGTTATAATGCGTGAATTAAATATGCGTATATAAATAGTCTCTCAGAGTGATGCGATGTCATGTATGATTAGTGTAACAACTAGAGGTGAATAAAGGATGTTAACGTTTTTATTTGAGTTAGATAAGAGTATCCCGCAGAAGGATGAGCCACGGTATGATGCTTATTCAAAGGGCTTTATCGAAGGAGATGTAACGATTTGCGCGAGTGACAGCGTATTTTTTCAAAAATCATGTATGAAGGTTGCAGAGCTGGGCATTTATTTAGGTCAGTGGATGGAACAAGTTCAACATGGGCAGAACGTGCCTATGAAATATGAAACGGCTGACCGTGAAGAGGTAATTCTTGATTTCTTCTATGAAGAGGATCATAATCAATGGAATGTTTTTTCCAGCTGGCAAGAATTTGAACTTCAAGAGCGTATAGCTACTACAACATTAATAGAGAGTGTTCAACGCTATTTGTATGAGCTAAATAAAGAACTGCGCATGATAGAATATCCTGTGACGTTTGATCAGTACTTAAGAGGAGAGCGAATGATGCAGCTCTCTTACAAACGACCGTGTGATAGCAAAGCAGATACGACACCGATAGAGGTTTATAATGGAAGTGAGCAAGTAGGCGTAGTAAGGGGCTATTATAAAAATACGCTGATGAGAGTGTTGGATTTCATTCCAAAAATTGGTAGTAATATTATTTATGAAATAAAGGATAGTAAGGACAATATTCGCGTCATTGCAAAGGATGTAAGTAGGCAGCGCCAAAGAAGGATTTTAGTAACGTACAAAGATAATCATGATGCAGAGCATGAAATACTTGTATGTGACGGAAAGTTATTGGATGCAAATTTCTTATTTACCTTTACATATAAGGCAGAAGAATATGTTGTTCATAAAACTTCATTTGGAATGGGAAAGTTATTACGAAAGGGCTATGTAATTGCAGATTGGAATATTCGTCTTGAGGAAGATATGTATTACATTGAGATGAATGTATATGATGAAGATTACATGCAGGATCAATACTTGCTATTAGGCGTATTTCATGCGGTTTTATATGGATAATCAATGGGAAATACCGTCATTCTTCTTGGAAAGAATGACGGTATTTTTTTATGTGATTCTTGTGACTGGACGTCTTTAATCAATCCTCAAAAATAAAAATCTCATCAATCGTACTATGTAATGCCTTCGCTATATCGTGAGCAAGTTGTAAGGAAGGATTGTATTTACCTTTTTCGAGATGACTAATTGTTTCACGTCGCACACCAACGCTCTTCGCTAAATCTTCTTGTGTCATGTTCAATTTGGCACGGTATTCTTTTATTCTCGTTACGAACGCCATGGTGCATCTTCCATTTCATCAATTGGTTTATCGAAAAAGAACATAGAAAAGCCGAATGTAAGAATGAGTGTGCCGAAAATAAGAGCGATATCAATCTCTTGTAGCGTAGGGTTTGGAAATAACATTTCAATAAACATAATGATTGTGGTAGTTAGTAACGTAACGATAAATGCATTGCGACACGATTTATTGACAATTTGTTCAAACAGTTCATCGTGTTGAACTGTTCTATACGATGTGAAAAAGGAGAAGAAACAGAACATAGTAAACAATCCTTTTTCATAAAAAAATCCGAGGAAACCGAAGAAACCGAGAAATCCTAAATATTTTATCCAAGTTGTTTTCATGATAGGTCCTCCTTATGTTGTTAGAAATAAGTCACGTTATGTTATAAATATATCGCAATTGGATAGGAATGGTAATAATAGTTTTCCAGTTTGCTTCATAATAATAGTAAAAAGAGGAAATATGCTGCGAAATAAAGAGGATAATATTGTAAAATGGTTGTAAGGAGGGGGAGGAAGAAATGCTAACTTGGATCATGATCGTTGTATTACTTGTAGTGATTACTGTCATTGCGACGGTGTTAATTGGGCGGAATGGTGATGCAAATTATAGCAAAGCGACAAAGGGGAATATTAAACGCTTAACAATGATTTATATTATACTAGCTGTCGTTTTAGTTGTTGGATTAGGGGTGTATATTTATTTTAAAGGTTAAATATACTGAAAAATGTAAAAATCTTAAAATAGAACTATGCTATAATATCAATATAGTTATTTGGTAATTAAGGAAAGGATTGGATGGAATGATTGAAATTACGAATGTGTCAAAAAGTTATAATGGGTCTACCTATGCAGTAAAAGACTTAAGTTTATCTGTACCTAGCGGCGAAATCTTTGGATTTTTAGGACCGAATGGTGCGGGTAAATCAACGACAATTAAGATGATTACTGGTATTCACGGGGTAGACAAAGGGACTATTACGATTAACGGAAAAAATATTATGGAAGAGCCGATGGAAGCGAAGAAGACGTTTGGTTATGTGCCGGATAGCCCAGATATGTTTTTACGTTTAAAAGGAATTGAATATTTAAACTTTATGGCTGATATGTATGAAGTGCCGAAAGAAGTAAGACAAGAACGAATAGAGTCTTTAGCGAAGAAGTTTGATCTTTATAATGCATTATCTGATCAAATTCAAAGTTATTCGCACGGTATGAGACAAAAAATCGTTATTATTGGTGTGCTCGTGCATGAACCAGATGTATGGATTTTAGATGAACCGTTAACTGGGCTTGATCCGAAATCTGCATATATTTTAAAAGAAATGATGAGAGAACATGCGGATAAAGGAAAGATTGTATTTTTCTCTACACACGTATTAGAAGTAGCGGAAAAAATATGTGACCGGGTTGCAATTATTAATAAGGGGAATCTTCAGTTTAAAGGGAATTTAGATGAAATGAGAGATCATTTTAAATCCAATGAATCACTTGAAAAAATGTTCTTGGAGATGACGGGCAATGAGTAAAATTTGGACGTTAACGAAAGTATTATTAAAATTAAATTATGCAGATTTTATAACAGATAAGAAGAAGCGATGGGCGTATGTATTTTCATTTGCAGCCATTTTATTTGTCGGCTTTTTACTATTTGGTTCTATCACGCACGCAATGTATGAGGGAATGATACATTTAGGGCAAGATCCAGGAATGATTATCGCAATGGGACTTGCGATTGCGAGTATATGGGTATTTTTAATGAGTATAACGAACATTTTAACTGTATTTTACTACAGCAATGATATTGAAATGTTACTACCATTACCATTAAAACCAGCCCAGATTATTTCGGCAAAATTTTTAACAGTATTAATAACACAATACGTAATGAGTTCATTCATTTTATTACCAATCTTTATTACGTACGGATTAAAAAGTGGCGCATTTATTACATATTACATATACATGATTTTTATTTACTTACTCTTCCCGATTGTGCCGTTAGTACTAGCTTCGTTACTGATGACAGTTATTATGAGGTATACAAATATAGCAAAAAATAAAGACCGAGGAAATATATTTATTGGAATTGTAAGTATACTATTTATTGTAGGAATTAATGTATTTTTACAGTGGAAAAATAAAAGTTCGTTTTCTGAAGATGCAATTGCGGATTACCTTGCGAACAACCAATCTTCTCTTTTAGTACAAATGACAAACTATTTTCCAACTACATATTTCGGAGCAGTGGCATTAGTAGAAAATGCAAATTGGAAGGGTCCTTTATATGTATTAATCTTTGCACTTATTTCATTTGTATTTTTTGTGTTGTTTTATTACATTGCAGAGCGTACATATTTAAAAGGGGTTATTGGACTTTCAACGAGTACAGCAAAAAAAGAAGTCATTTCAGCCGAAGGATTACAGAAATCAACGGTACAAAGTTCACATTTAAAAGCGTATGTGAAAAAGGAATTTAAAACGTTATTCCGTACACCACAATTTTTCTTAAATTGTATTGTACAAACTTTCGTTATGCCGATTATGTTATTCTTTGTTTTATTCGTGCAAGACGGGAATTTAAAGTGGATTACAGGGTATATTGATAACCCAAAATCAGCAGGCCTTGCAATTGGCGTGGGCCTTTGTGCATCGTTATTTTTAATGGGTAGTAACGTCATTGCAACAACGTCATTTTCGCGAGATGGAAGCTCTTGGTTTGTGAATCGTTATTTACCAGTAAAGGCTTCGGATATCTTTTTTGCGAAAGCAATCACTGCTTGGTTAATTAATGTGATCATTTTAGCAGTATTCGGTATTACGATGGCAGTTGTAGCTGGGATTTCTCCAGTCTTTATGATACTGTGGTTTTTACTAAGTGCGAACGGGTTGTTATTAATTAATTTAATCGGAACACGTTGGGACGCACAAACTGCAGATATTCATTGGGATACAGAGCAGAAATTATTTAAAAGTCGATATACAACTTTTTGGAATTTTTTAGCTAATATTTTAATAGCTTTAATTATTGTGGCGGGAGTAAGTGTATTATACTTCTTCCTTCATGTCGGACTATGGGTTATGTTTATCGTTTTATTTGTAATGTTTACGATTGTAAATTATATCTTTATTAAAATGTTAAAATTAGGTGCTGAACGTATACTGTCAAATATTCAATAAGAAGATAGATCCTCTGTATTCATGCAGGGGATCTGTGTATAGATGGAGGAGAAAAAGGTGAAGAAAATAGCAATTGTAACAGGGGCAACTCGTCTGAATGGAATTGGTGCAGCTGTATGCAAGGTGCTTGCTCAAAAGGGGATAGACATTTTTTTCACGTACTGGCCAAAGTATGATAAAGCGATGCCATGGGGAATGAGTGATCAAGAACCCTTTTTGCTGAAAAAGGAAATTGAAAGTTACGATGTTCGATGTGAAATGGCAGAAATCAATTTATCGCAGTCTTATTCGCCAAATCGTTTGTTTTATATGGTATCAGAACGGTTAGGTGATCCATCTATTCTAGTTAATAATGCAGTATATTCTACTCATACGAGGATTGAGGAATTAGATGTAGAGCAGTTGGATAAACATTATACAGTTAATGTTCGGGCTACTATGCTATTAAGTTCATTGTTTATAAAACATTATTCACTTAAAACGGGCGGGAGTATTATTAATCTTACTTCAGGACAGTCAGTAGGTCCAATGCCAGATGAACTAGCATATGCAGCAACGAAAGGGGCAATTGAAGCATTTACAAAGTCAGTAGCACCAGTTGCGATGGAGAAGGGGATTACAGTGAATGCTGTTGATCCAGGACCAACAAATACAGGGTGGATTACAGAGGAATTAAAACATTATTTAGTATGGAAATTCCCGCAAGGTAGAGTTGGAGAAACGATGGATGCTGCGCGCTTAATTTCTTTTTTAGTAAGTGAAGAAGCGAAATGGGTTACTGGGCAAGTCATTCACTCGAATGGTGGTTATTCATAAAAATATTATGTTAACAAATGCTGAGAAACAAAAAACGAAAGAAAATTTTATTTTTTTGTATAAATAAAATGTCAAGAAAGATAAAAATTTGATAGAAGAGTATATCGTCATATGAAGATAGTGATTCTTAATGTGACAATATACTCTTTTTCTTTTACTTGCGAGCAGAAAAATGAAGTAGAAGAAACTCGAATATTAAAATGAGTTTATCAGTTTTTGTCCGTATTATTATGAAGATTACTGTCGGAAAGATGGTAATTCATGTGAAAAGGGATTTTTTAAGGGGAAATCGAATCGTAAAGGGGAGGATAAATTATGTAAAACATAGGGGGATTTATATGAAAATGAAAAAGGTCGCTATCGCATCGATTACAATTGGTACAATGCTTACTATGGCAGCTTGTAGTCCTTCAGCAGATAAAGAAACGGAAAAGAAAGAGCAAGTAACTGCGCAAAAGGATGGAGAAGCAAAAACGACAAGTGCAGATGAAGCTTCAAAAACAACGAAAGATACTGAAAAAGAAACAAATACTTCTTCAAATGAAAAAACAGATAAGGATGCAAAAAATACGAAAGAATCATCAGGAACAGAAAGTAACGGCAAAACGTCAACTCAAAACGAAAATGTAAAAACAAAAGAAAAAGAAACGACAGGAAAAACGAATGATCAAACGACTAGCGGGAAAACAGCAGATCAAAGCACAAGTACAAGCACAAACAATAACGGAAAGGCAACGAAAGATCCGAAGAAAAGTGTTGCTGTGAAAACGAATGTTAAAGAAGTTGTAGCATTAATTGATAGCTTGGACAAGCAGTTAGCTGCTAATCCGAAATTGGAAACAGTGAATAAGCTTGGCAAACAAATTAACGAAAAGTGGGATGTGATTGAAAAAGAGCTAGAAGCATCACATCCGACGGATTCTAAAACAATCGGTCAAAGTATGTATCCGTTAATTGTAGGGGCGGAGAAGGAAAAGATTGATGTTAATAAAATGAAATCATTAACGACGAAAACGAAAAAAGATTTAAATCAGTTATTGACGAAACTTTCATAGTTTCAAAAGCCTACTCCTGTGAGTAGGCCTTTTTTAGGTTGTTGTAATGTGCACAGTATAACTTATTTATTTTCATTTTCAATTACGATGCGAAAGGAACTGAATGCTTGTTGACTGACATAATCTTCTTCGCTAACTTTATAAGGAAATGGAAAAGCGACGAGTTGAAAATTACTTTCTTGATCCACTGAAGGCAATGTGAAATTAAAGATTTGTCTTGTTTCAGGTGCAACCTTAGTATAAACGACTTTTCTATTGTTAAATATTTCAACTTGTTTCCAATCTTTAAAAGCCACGATTGCGTAGGTCATTTCATCATTTGTTTCATTACCGTTTGATAAAATTAATTGCTTGCCTTCCTTTTCAAAGAAGACAGTTTGTAAGTTCTCTTCACGGTTCGTAACAAATACTGGTTCGTAAAGACCATCTTTTAAAATAGCATCTGGATCTATAAGGGGGAGTTTTATTTTTTCGTTTTCTTTCTGAAGAGGATGCATTGAATATCGCATACTTAGAATATCTTCTAAAATAGCTGCTTTATTTAAGTTATTATCTTTTAATTTGTATTCAGGTTTTTTTATTATTAAAAAGGTTAATTCACTTGCATTAGGAGAAGTGTGTAAAGAGATTTTCGTAGTCATTGAACTGTTTGGTTTCATATCAAAAAAATAGTGTGATATTTCATTAGTAGTATCTTCTATTTTAAAAGGTTTTTGTTCGTAATCTTCTAGAACAATTAATCCATATTTTCGGTTTTCATTAATAGTATGTACGAATGATAATGTTACATTAATTTTATTATCCTCACTAGTAATTGTACTGCCATTGTTAATATGTTGGCCTTGATTATCCTTCAATCCGTAAGAAATAGTATTGGTTTGTTGCTCGCGTTTATTTTCTATGGAAGGTGGATGAGGTTGTATGATTGAAGTATTGAACAAAATATAAATTGTAAGTAATGAAATAAGTAAAACACCGCTAATAATATATATTTGTTTCATAAATAGCACCTCAATATATGTAAAATATTAGAGAAAAAAGATATGCAAGATGCATATCTTTTTTCTCTTTCTTACCAGAAAGCTTTTGTTTCGTGATTCACATCATTATAACCACTTAATTTATAGGTATGATTACCGATAGCGTAATCATCTCCATAATAAATGCTTGTGTTGGTCGCTGTAGCACTTACAAAGGATGATTTTTTTGCACTATTACTTTTCGTATTTACTAATGAGCCATCGCCATTGAAAGTTCTTGCTTTTGCATAAACATAGTCTTCGGTCGTAGTTGATTTCGATTTAGCAACTGCATATGGGTTACCAAAAAAGGGAGTATATACGCTAATGTTAGAGTCATTCTTAGGTGCAGCTGCAATAGTCAAACTAGGAACACTAGATGTTTTTGTTGATTGAATTGTATCAAAGTCAACTAAAACGGGCTGCTTGTCTACAGTATCGATCTCTGAAGCACTTGCGTTATTAGTAAAACCAAAACCTAAAACCGCTAACCCTAAAGTTGTCACCGATAAAGATTTTTTCATATTCACTAATTTTCCCACCTTTTTAAATTTTTGAGTTCGAACTCAATTCATACAATATATGAAAATTTCGAAACTCTCAATGGTTTATCCCATACTTAACTTTTCTTTTACTTTCGATTCAACATGTCTTCATTTGCAAAAAAGCGAATATATCTTCTAATGCTTAGCCAGCAAGGGATACAGGTTTAATTTTATGAAATTCATGTAAATTTAAATCTATTCATGTCAGAATCTCTGTTATTTTTAAGTTCATATGGGAAACTTATTAAAAAAAGGATGGTGACAAAAATGACAATCGATCGAATTTGTACAATTGGACCCGCAAGTAATAATAAAGAAACGTTAGCACAGTTAATAAAGAATGGTATGAAAATTGTTCGACTGAATTTATCGCATGGCACGCATGAAAGTCATAAAGACATCATTCGTTTAGTGAAATCATTAGATGACTCTATTAAATTTTTGGGTGATGTACAAGGACCTAAAATAAGATTAGGTGAAGTGAAGGGAGAGCAAATTACACTTCAGGCAGGAGATTCTTTTATTTTACATACACAACCAGTTACAGGGAGTAATACAGAAGCAAGCGTTGATTATGAAGGAATACCGAATGATGTGAAAGTAGACAGTAGAATTTTAATTAATGATGGAGAAGTTGAATTAATTGTTGAAAAGATAAGTACGGACAAAATAGAAACGAAGGTAAAAACAGGTGGCAATATCTCATCCCATAAAGGAGTTAATTTACCAGGTGCGGCTGTTCGTTTACCAGCTATTACAGAGAAAGATAAAAAAGATATTCAGTTTCTTTTAGAAGAGAATGTTGATTTTATCGCGTGTTCTTTCGTAAGAAAACCTAGTCATATAAAAGAAATACGAGATTTTATACAACAGTATAAAGAAACGTCACCTAATGTAATTGCAAAAATAGAAACGATGGAAGCAATCGAGAATTTTCAGGATATATGTAAAGAAGCAGATGGAATTATGATTGCAAGGGGCGATTTAGGAGTAGAGTTACCGTATCAATGCATTCCGCTTTTACAGAAAATGATGATTCAGGAATGTAATCGAACGAATACATATGTCATTACAGCAACACAAATGCTTCAATCTATGGTAGATCATTCTATTCCAACAAGGGCTGAGGTGACTGATGTGTTTCAAGCTGTACTGGACGGGACGAATGCAGTTATGCTTTCAGCTGAAAGTGCATCAGGAGAACATCCAATCGAAAGTGTGAGAACATTACGTCTCGTTTCAGAATTTGCGGAGCATGTTAAAAAAGATGGACCTTTTGCGATGAAAGATGTACTGCAATTACTGCGTGAGTCTCTGGATGAGTAATAAAAAGAGGGCGGATATGCATCCGCCCTCGTGTTTTTCATTCATACTATTCTTGCTCTTGCTCATCCAAAATCTTTTCAAACGCAGCAGATACTTTATCAAACTCTTCATCATTTTCAATGTATGAAAACTCATTATCTTCTTCTACTTTTAAAAAGAAAATATCAATGTCTTCCTCAGTTTCTGTTTGGATATCTTCAACAAAGGCAACTGCAATATATTCTGCGCCTTCGACATCCATCGCTCCAAGTACTTCTACTTCTTGCTCTTCGTTATTCTCATCACTAAGAGTAAACACTTCGCCAACTTCAATATCAGACATATTCATTCTCCTCCTGTTCGACTCTAAAAAATAGAGTGCTCAAACTGCATACATACTAATATATCTTTCCATGAAAAACCAAATTCATACATAAGAAAAACGACTAATAGTTCTTTAGTATAAGTATCCAGCTATTAGGAGCATTATTTGTGTGTGCTATATTACTTAATCCATTCAACAATTGTATCCATAGTCTGTCTTGTTTTATCACGTTTTGGATCTTCTTTACGGTAACCAAAGGCAACCATAACAGATACTTCAAGATTATCGCCCTGTATAATGCCTTCTTGACGAAGTAAAGAGTCTACTTTCTCTTTATCGAATCCTTCTATCGGACAAGAATCAATACCGATTTGAGCTGCGCTCGTCATCATATTACCTAAAGCAATATAAGTTTGTTTAGATGCCCAATCAAATACAGTACGATCGGATTGTAATAAGTTAAAATCTGTTTCCTGGAACTTTTTGAAGAATTCATATCTAATTTTTTGAGTGTCTTCAGGCAATCCAATAATATCGTTCATCATATATTTAATATACTCTGCATCATAATGCATATCTTTAATGTTTCTTGAAAGAACAATGACAAAATGACTAGCTGTTGCAAGTTGCCCACCAGCGCCCCATGAATACGGTTGTAGTTTTTCTCTTAATTCTTTATTTTGTACGACAATAAATTTCCAAGGTTCATATCCAAAAGAAGAAGGAGATAATCTGCCTGTTTCTAAAATGAATTTAAAATCCTCTTCTGAAATTTTGTGCATAGGATCGAACTCTTTACATGCATGTCTGAAATGAAAAGCCTCCATAATTTTCTCTTTTGTAATTTCGTTTGTATTTGTCATAAAAGTTCCTCTTTTCTTTAATTTATTTTGTAAGTAAATTATATTTTTAAAGTAACATAGATACAAGTACGCACATTTATGTGGTATAGTATCAAAAAAGATACTAATGTTAAGGGAAGGGATTTATTATGGATTGTTCAAATGAAAATAATATAAATTACCCATTTTTAAATAAATATTCTTGTCCAGTTGAAGCTATGGTTGAGGTGATTGGTGGAAAATGGAAAGGTGTTATTTTGTATCATTTATTAGATGGGAAAAAGAGGTTTAATGAATTAAAAAGATTAAAACCTAATATCACACAAAGAATGTTAACACTGCAGCTTAGAGAACTTGAAGCAGATGGCATCATACATCGTGAAGTATACCGTGAAGTGCCACCTAAAGTAGAATATTCGTTAACCGAGCTTGGTGAATCACTTCGTCCAATGATTCTATTAATGATGGAATGGGCAACTCATAATATGGAGAAAGTTTTGGAGAGTAGGAATGCACAAAATAAAAGTTAATAGATAAAAGTGGTATAGTAGAGAAGGATATGAATTTTTCTTAAATTGGTAGTGAAATTAGAAAACCATATATTATTAAAATAGGTAATTGGATGTTAAAGTTTTGTAAGATTAAATTGAGTATAATTATTTTATGTAAACTAATTGCCCGGTTATCTATCAAATGAAAAATCTATGTATCGTTGATATAGTGTAAATTATGATAGATATATTCGGAAAATCGTTAATATAATTTCACTTATGAAGGTGTTGTTCATTAAGGGAAAAGGGCTGTCATGCGCGGACAGCCCTTTTTTGTTTACCTGATTTACATTTTGAGAATACTTCACAGTCATAACGTAGTAGGCGTAGTAAAATATTTATTCAATGTATTATTTTTCAAAGAAGTAAGCGGAACCTTCATCTCACTACCTTCCTTCATATTCCGCAGCACAACAGTGTTTGTACTAAGTTCTTCTTCACCAATAATAAGCACATAAGGGATATTCTCTTTATTGGCATAATTAAGGGCACGTTTTAATTTGCGTCCTGCTAGTTCGAGTTCGATTTTTAAGGAAGTGGTAGAACGTAATTGCTGGGCAATTTGTAAGCATTGTAATTCTGTCCCGAGCGGGATGATAAATAGATCCGCTGTAGATGAGATTGTTTCTTTCTGCGATAGTGCTGCATAAATAACGTCTAAACCGAATGAAATACCGACTGTTGGATAGTTCATACTATCACCACGGAATGCTCCGATAATGTTATCGTAACGGCCGCCGCTACCTATGCTAGATGTAATTGAGCCATCTTTTAGGAAGATTTCATATACAGTACCTGTGTACATTGTCAGTCCTCTTGCTAAAAACGGATTGAATATCGTATTTTCATTTATTCCGAGAGCGATTAAATATTGCTGTAATTGTTGCAATTCGTTTACGCCATCGGCAACGAGTTGGTTATTGAAAGCTTCTTTAAAGTCAACAATTGTAAGCTTTAGACAAGATAATACAGTATTACATATTGTATCAGCCATTTCTTCAGAAATTCCGCGCTCTAATACATCTTTTCGTACACCATCAATCCCAATCTTTTCGATTTTGTCTAATGATAAAATGACGTCATTTGTTAATTCAGTAGGGATGTTAATGGCCTGAAGAATACCATTTAACAATTTTCGGTTATTATATTGGATCGATATCTCTAAGTTTAATGTTCGGAACAGCTCAAACGCCATGCTCATGAGTTCCGCTTCAGCCATGACTGATTCTACACCGACAATATCAACGTCGCATTGTATAAATTCACGAAATCTTCCTTGTTTAATTGGCCCATCTCGAAATACTTTCCCAATTTCATAACGTTTAAAAGGGAGGCGGAGGTTCGGGTTCATTGCCACAACTTTTGCGAATGGAATAGTTAAATCGTATCGTAAGGCAATATCACGTTTTCCTTGATCTTGAAGTGTATATATTTCTTTTAATATTTCATCACCACCGCCGTACTTGTAAGACATAAGCTCATACATATTTAACGTCGGCGTTTCTAAAGGTTTGCATCCGTATCGTCCAAACGTATCTTCACAAGCTCTTTTAATTTTATTTCGCAGCACTTGCTCCTCTGGTAAATAGTCTTTCGTTCCTTTTACATTTCTCATTTCCATCATAATCACTCCTTTTTTAAATTAAAAAAAGCTATGCAGGTATAAAAATACCCACATAGCTTTATGAACGCTTCGTGGGTCAACAGGAAAAGCCCTGTACCCACGAAGAAAAATTTTTCTTCGGATACACGGCGTTACGTATGATGATGAAGTTGGAAAGAAGTATTAACATTTCGCATGACAAATCTCTCCTTAACATAAGTTTTTCCAAATTATATCAGATGATTTTTGAATTATCAATATTTTTAGTTTTGAAATATACGTGAAGTTATGTAGGAGAAATGGAAAAGGGTGTATAATAAAACTTAATAATATGAAATAACCTTTTAAGGAGAACGTTATGAAAAAAGATAAAACAAATGCGATGCGAATATTAGATAAAGAAAAAATTGAATATTCGATGATGTCATATGATCCAGACGATGGAAAAATTGATGGCGTATCAGTAGCTGAGAAAATTGGACGAGAAGTGAGAGAAGTATATAAAACGTTAATTGCTCAAGGGAATAGTAAAAATTATCATGTGTTTATCATTCCGGTAGATGAGGAACTAAATTTAAAAGCTGCCGCAAAAGCAGTAAGTGAAAAGAAAATTGAAATGATTCCCGTTAAAGATATTACGAAAGTGTCAGGATATATTCGCGGTGGGTGTTCGCCAGTCGGAATGAAAAAGCTATTTTCTACATGTATTGATGAAAGTGCCCAATCACTTAATACGATCATTGTAAGTGGAGGGAAAATCGGTATACAAATTGAGCTTAAAGTAGATGACTTGGCGAAAGTGACGAGAGCGCAGTTTGGTGAGATAACGAAGTAAATATACATAGAAAAAGAAGTTCTGATTTTATGGGACTTCTTTTTATTTTAGGGGGATGTTTCCTAGCGGTTGATTTTGTTAATGAAAGTTGATTTTAAATCCATATTTTGTGTGAAATAAAAAACATATAATAAAAGTATGAGGTGATACAGTGAGAGAAATTCATATTCATAAAATCATTGCAGATAAGAGAAAAGAAAAGGGAATTACGCAGGAAGAGTTAGCGACGTATATCGGTATTACGAAGGCATCTGTTTCCAAATGGGAGACAGGACAGAGTTATCCGGATATAACATTTTTACCACTGTTAGCATCATACTTTAACATTAGTATAGATGAACTAATTAGTTATACACCGCAAATGAAACAGGAAGATATTAAAAATTTATATCATAGACTCGCAGAAGCTTTTAGTGAAAAAACGTTTGATGAAGTAATGATAGAGTGCAGAGGAATAATCAAAAAATATTATTCTTGTTTTCCGTTATTACTTCAAATGGGACTTCTTTTTATTAATCACCATATGTTAACTGAGGATACGGATAAAAAAATTGAAATTTTAGAAGAAGCAATGTCTCTTTTTAGCAGGGTGCAGGAAGAAAGTGATGATGTTTCACTTGTGAAAGAGGCGATATCGTTTCAAGCAACTTGCTATCTTATACTCAATAAACCAAATGAGGTGCTTCAATTACTTGGCGAAACGATACGTCCTAATTTTCCAGAAGAGGATTTAATCGCACAAGCGTATCAAATGCTTGGAAATACTGAGAAGGCGAATGAAATGATGCAAATTAGTATGTACCAACATTTAATACAACTCGTTGCGACAATACCGAATTATATAGTAGTAAATGCTTCAAACACTGAAAAGGTAGAGGTAATTTTAAATAGAGCTTTCCTGTTAATAGATATATATGAAATAGAAAAACTACATCCTAATATGACTTTAAAAGTATACTATGCTGCTGCGCAAGTATATTGTATGCTAGGAGATTTTGAAAGAGCATTAGAAATGTTGCAGAAATATGCAACAGTTTGTGCAGCTAGTTTCACAGTAAATAGCCTGCATTTACACGGCGATTCATATTTTGATGCAATTGATGAATGGTTTGCAGAATTTCCGCTCGGTACTAAAACTGTTAGGAGTGAAGAGGTTATAAAGCGAAGCATGTTACAAAGTATTGCAGAGAATCCAGTTTTCGCTCCGATGAAGGATGTAAGAGAGTACAAAAATATAATAGCGAGTTTAAAGTTTAAATTGGATATAACAGATTAGAGGGAGGATAAATATAATGACCTTTGATGAATATGAAGTAACGATAAATAATGAATTTACTTTGCGCGGTACGATTACTAAACCGAAAGCCGACGGGAAGTGTGCTGCGGTTGTCATTATTGCTGGATCTGGAGAGATTGATCGTGATGGAACGATAGTACCGCTAAAGCTTAAGTCGAACATATATAAAGCTTTAGCACATGTAATGGCGAAGCTTGGAGTAGTGACGCTTCGTTTTGATAAGCGCGGAGTAGGAAAGAGTGACGGAGAATTTCTGAAGACTGGAATGTGGGATTTAGTTAGTGATATAGAGTCTACGATTACGTATTTAAAAGAACAACCATTTGTTGATCCAGAAAATATCATTTTGGCTGGTCATAGTGAAGGGTGTATGTTGGCAACGGTAGTCAATGCAAGAACACCAGTTAATGGGCTCATCCTTCTTACCGGAGCTGCGGAATCATTAGAAGAGGCTTCGAAAAGACAAAGAGAGATTGCTTATAAAGAATTAAAAGCGCAGAAAGGAATAAAAGGAAAGTTAATGCGTCTTCTCAATGTGGAGAAACGTGGAGAAAAGCAGATGGAAAAAATAAAAGAGAAAATGATGAACACAGAAAAAGATACGATTAAAGTTGGTTTTAAACCGATGAATGCAAAATGGTTTAGAGAGCATTTTCAGCATGATATTTATAAAGATTTACAACAAGTAACATGTCCAGTACTAGCTATTGCTGGTGATAAAGATATTCAGGCTGATCCTGAAAGAGCGAAGCGGATCGGTGAGTATGTGAAGGGTGATTCTGCAGTACATGTAATAAAAGATATGGATCATAGTTTAAAAAGTTTTGAGGGGGAGTTCAAAGCTTTAGAGTTTAAACAGAATTATGAAAAAGGAGCGGGAAAGCCCCTTCATCCAGAGCTGGAAGAAATAATTGTGAATTGGATGGATACGCATTTTATCTCGCAACATGCGGGTAGAAAGAGTTCCGGTTCAATATTAGGCGAAAGTGAGGAAGTCGGAAGGGAGAGTAATTGTCTGTAAAAAAAAACGGTTGTTGTAGGTTGATTTAGTTTAGTATATGAATTTATTTTTTGCGAATTCATTCATTATAAAATGTTCGTTTTTATTAATTAACGCGATAAAAACGAACATTTTTTTATTTTAAATAAATTGGGTAATTAGACTATAACATTAATGTTTATCGTTGAATATCATAATAATATAATGGAGGTGATGTTATATGGCTCTTACTACAGGACCAATTGAAAACGTAGGAAATCAACCTGCTAATGCAAATAGAGTTAGGGTGAAAATCCTTAACCGTACTGCGGGCCCACTTACTGGAGTAGCTAGAGTTTTTAGACTTGACGGTTCATTAGTATTAATTGAACAGGTAAACTTCAATGTGAATTCTAATGCTTCTACTTTTGTAACTCTAAGTTTAGTTCATCCTGCTTTTGGACAAGCATTTGAATATGAAGTTCAAATTGTTCCTAATCAACCTGGTGGACTATATAGTGTTTATGGACTAACAGCTGACAGTGTTATCATTACTGCACAACGTATTGTGAACTCAGAATTGACACAGTTTCTTTAATTAAAATAGATTGGTGCCTACATGGTATCCAATCTATTTTTGTACGTATTATTCAGAGAAAAAAAGGTTTTACACAAAAATAAAGACAGTTATGGAAAAGGGAAAAGTCGAGCTATCATCTTGATTTTTATTATTTCTGTCTTAGACTGTATCTGTTTTGTTGCACGGTTTTCTTTGAATGCATTTTATTCAAACTATTTTTTTAAGTATTTATTAAATATGCATTATTGCATAAATAAATTAAAATTTATAAGTTAATATTAAACTACTTTTTAGTTGTAAAGAATATGTTAATAATCTTTATAAGAGAAGGATATTCCTTGTAAAAAGTGAAATTGTTTGGAATGTGAATAAATAAAAAGTTTAGAAGTGATACAGACTGGATAGAGTCTTGTATTAAATAAACAGAAAAGGGGTAGGGGTTTCTAAAAGGTTTCGGGAGTTAGAAAGCATTTTTTAGTGAATAGCTTCAAATTATATTTTAAAGGGGAAATGGGTATATGAAGTTTCGAAATACAAAGCTTGCTATGGTTACACTATCTTCATTTTTTATTTTAGGTTCTGCATCGCTATCATTCACAGATACTATACACGGTGAAGTAGCTCCTGCATCAGCACAAGAGAGTATTGTGAAAAATTATGACGATACATATTATAATAACGCAATAGGAAAAACGGGTTTAGAATTAAAGAAGGAACTGCATAATATTATTGATAATCATACAAAGCTATCATACAGTGCGGTTTGGGAAGCGCTAAGAGATACTGATGAGGACCCAAATAATAAAAATAATGTGATACTCTTATATACTGGTCGTTCGCAAGGGAAACTTACGAATGGATCAGGAGTAAATAACTGGAACCGAGAGCATGTTTGGGCAAAATCTCACGGTGACTTTGGAACGACTGCAGGACCTGGAACAGATCTACATCATTTAAGAGCGACGGATGTATCTGTAAATAGTTCACGTGGAAATCTAGATTTTGATAATGGTGGTGTGAATCATTCTGAAGCGACAGAGTGTAAATATGATAGTGATTCCTGGGAACCTCGTGATAGTGTAAAAGGAGATATTGCTAGAATGCTGTTTTATATGGCTGTTCGTTACGAGGGAGACAACGGCGAAATAGATTTAGAACTAAATGAAAAAGTGAATAACAATAAAGATCCATACATGGGGAAACTATCTGTCTTATTAAAATGGAATGAACAAGACCCGGTCGATGATTTAGAGCGAAAGCGTAATGAAGTGATTTTTACAAAATATCAACATAACCGCAATCCTTTTATTGATCATCCAGAATGGGTAAATAAAATCTGGAACTAAGATTTTTAAAGGTATTATATTTTGATAAAAGGGATTGATCATTATGATCAATCCCTTCTTATATTTTTACTAGAATAAATGATTTTTATAGGACTAGTGAGGGAAATAGAATAGATATTTATATGGAACGATAGTACTTATTTATCTAGTTAAGTATTTAGTAAGGTCCCCACTCAATATTCACCCCAACAATAAGAAAAACAAGTCCAATGATAAACCAAATGAGTGCAAGTGGAGCCATGAAACGAATCCATTTTCCATAAGAAATGCCGCTCGCTGCGAGAACGCCCATTAAAACACCGGAAGTTGGATTAAGGCAGTTTACTACACCCTCGCCGAGCATAACAGCCTGTACTGTAACTTGGCGTGTAATGTGCATGAAATCAGCTAATGGAGCTAATATCGGAATAAAAATAACCGATTCTCCTGTTCCGGATGAAATAAGGAAATGTAATGCGGCACTACTTACGTACATACCGATAACACCAAATACAGGGCTTTGTCCTTCAAGAGACTGTGCGAGCTGGTTAACGATAGTATCAAGTAATTTGCCTTGTTCTAAAATGACTGAAATACAGCGAGCCATTCCGACAATTAAAGCACCATAGATAAGGTTTTGGCAGCCATTTAGAAAAGTAGAAGCGATATCGTTTGCTTTCATGCCACCTATTATTCCGGCTGTAATTGCTATGAAAATAAAAGTAGCGGTCATTTCTGCGTCCGTCCAATGTAGACGAAAAGCGCCTATTAAAAATGCAATTAATGATAAAGCTGAAACGAGTAAAATTAATTTATGACGTATCGTCCAAGGAACTTCTTTTTTCTCTGCTTCCTTTTCGCTTGAAAGAGCGTTACTTGGAAACCAGTTGTCGCCAAGAATGCTTCCTTTATTCAATTTTTTCAAGCGCTTTACATACCAATTAATATAAAGGATAGTGGCAAGTAAAAAAGATATATAGATAGCTGTGCGTAAACCAATTCCCGAAAACATCGGAAGTTCTGCGATCTTTTGTGAAATGCCTAAAGGTGAGGGGGATAAAATAGTAGCGTTAAAACCAGCATAAGTGCCTAAATAAATAATTGCTACACCAACAATAGCGTCCCATTTTAATGTGCGTGCAACGATGATACCGATGGGGATAAAACCGATAACTGAATTAACGATAATGCCAGTCGTTCCGAGAATAGAAAAAAGTGCGGCAACGATACAAATGAAAAGTAATTGCTGATTACGAAATTTGTTTATAACATGATAGATTAAACCGTCAAGAGCACCTGTTTTTTCAAGAATGGCAATGGCACCGCCTGTAAATAAAATTAAAAAGATGATCGGAGCAGCAAGTGTCATTCCTTTTTCAATAGCGGTAAAAAAAGAAACAAATCCTACAGGTGATTGCGGAACAGAATGATAGCTACCTGGTATTGTCGTTGTAACGGTCCCGTTTGTAACTCTTTTAAATTCTCCAGCAGGAACGAAATACGTAGCAATGGCGCAAAGTAAGGCAATAAAAAATAGTAGTACGTACGCATCAGGCATTTTAAACTTTTGTTTACTAGGTTGTTTTTTTGCCTCAGTTTGTATTTGCATAAAATTCCTCCTTCTTCACTTTATTAATTTTAATATTCTGAATTCAATCCGTGAAATAGATTATAATAAAGGTAGCTTCTTAAGGCAATAGTTTTTGTATCCTTTTCCCGTACATACAAATTATTGCAATATTAGACAGGGAAACGATAATAAGCCAAGAATATGTTATGTAGAAAGAAAAAGGAAAAGAGGGAACAAGATGTGGAAAACTACAGATCTATGTGATGAGTTTGAAAAGGAATTACAAATATGTCGCCAGTCTTTTCGGTCTTTTGGGAAGAAAGAACAATTCCACGGGAAAATTGCAACTGTAAAAGTGAAAGATGATAATGTACTAGTGAAGGAAGGATTGCAAACATTACCAGAAGGAACAGTATTAGTTGTTGATGGCGGAGCGTCTAGGAATTGTGCTTTACTTGGTGATAATTTGGCAGCTATTGCGGAAGAAAGAAAGCTAGCAGGAATTATTGTGAATGGGTATGTTCGTGATTCTAGTGAACTAAAGAATATTAATATTGGTATTTTAGCGTTAGGGACAATGCCAAATAGAAGTGTGAAAGAAGGAAAAGGAGAACGAAATATTTCATTGCATTTTGGACAAGTGGATTGGAATCCAAATGAATATGTTTATGCGGATGAAGATGGCGTCATTATTAGTGAAAAGAGTTTACATAGTTAAGAGTTAATAAGTTATTATTCTTAGAAAATAAATCCGATAAAGCATGGACAAAATTCTTTGTCAATAGTAAAATAATACAGAAATTTAAAATTTACAGAATGTATAGGTTTATCGTTTTACGATAACTTAAATGGAAGTAAGTTGTGCCAAGAAAAGTGAATGTTATCACAATGATACGTTCATAAACAAAATTATTTTTCCTATACAAATATAGCCGCGAATAATGCGGGTAGGAGGTGTTGTACATTTTTGTTCGACACTTACAAAAAGAGAGTGTCAATCGCACGCCCTTGAAGGGCCTTTTTTTGTGTAAATGGTAGTAAGGGAGGAAATTTTGGGATGGCAATGTTGAAAAAGTGGCTGCTTACGTCGTTAATGGCAGTGACACTTGTATTTGTTTCTTTTGCGAATACAGTACATATTACGTTTGCTGAAGAAAATACAGCAAAACTTGCAATTATTGGGGAATCACAAAAAGGCATTATGTTATGTCCGAAAGAAGAGCAAATTAAAGATGGGGAAACAGCTTTAAGTTTGCTGCAAAAGGTCATGGGGGACAAGGTAGAATCTGAAACGATGTCGTTTGGAACATATGTAAAAGGCATCGATGGTTTAATGGCCGGGGCTACAAGTGCTTGGCTGTATGATGTAAATGATAAGTCTGCAGAAGTCGGAGCAGATAGTTATAAATTAAAATCTGGAGATGTTGTTGTCTTTCGCTTTGTTTCAGACTGGAGCAATATAAGCCAGGAAACATTGAAAGAAACGTTAGATAAGTTCGGGACGTGTAAAACAGAAGAACCTAACGGTGGCAAAACAGAAGAACCAGAACCAGAAGGTGAAAATGGTAAACCGACAGTCGATCCAAAACCGGAAGATGAAAATGGTAAACCGACAGTCGATCCAAAACCGGAAGGTGAAAATGGTAAACCGACAGTTGATCCAAAACCAGAAGGTCAAGATGATAAAAAACCAGAACAACCAAAGCAAGAGAACATTCAAGATCCAAGTGCACAATTAAACGAAGCCATTTCTAAAACATCAGATAAGATGTTACAAGATGGAATTGAAAGTGACTGGGTAGCTGTAGCGCTTTCTCGTTCTGGAAAGAATGTGCCAATTGAGGCAAAATTAAATTATGTTAAGTCAGTAACTGAAAAAGTAGAAAAGCGTATTAACCGTTTTTCAGCGACAGATTTAGCTAGAACAATTATTATGATGAATGCAATGAGTGCAGACCCTAAAAATGTAGGTGGACATAATTTAGTTCAAAAATTGTATGAGTCAGATAAAGTGAATTCTGTTACAGGTTATGCATTTGCTTTACTTGCATTTGATACGAAAAAGTATGAGATTCCAGTTGAATCAAAATGGAATAGAGTTGCTCTAGTGGAAGCACTGTTAAATAATCAGCATACAGACGGTGGATGGACTTATAATAGTTCAGGTAGTAAAGATAGTGCTAGTAGCGTTGATGTAACAGGTATGGTTTTATCAGCATTAGCTCCTTATCAAGAGCGATCAGATGTGAAACCAGCTATACAAAAAGCTGTTGCGTATTTATATAACGAACAGCTGCAAAATGGCGGTTTTTCAGCTGATGGACAAGAAAATTCAAATAGTACTGCGCAAGCAATTATTGGATTATCGCTTGTTAAAGATGTAGATCAAAATCGTCTTCATAAGGCAATGCAAAACCTATTATCATATCAACTTTCAAATGGTGAATTTAAATGGTTACCAAGTGATCAAAATGGTAACGGAATGGCTACAGAACAGGCTCTTTTAGCATTACTTCAATTTAAGGAAATGGGAAAATCTATTTATGATTGGTCTAATGTAGACGCTGGTGATGTAATTAAGCCAAAACCGATTGAAGAGCCAGAAAAGGTCGTTGAACCAGAAAATAATGTAGTAGAAAAAGAAGTTACTGAAGAACCGAAAGAACAAGACCAAGTACAACAAGAAACAAAAGATGAAAATCTAAAAGTAGTTGTAGATAACGAACCGGTTAAGAATAAAAAAATCGGAAACGGTAACAGTCTACCAAAAACAGGAGCATCTTCTCATAGTGCAGCAACAGAAGTAGGTATGGGTGTATTATGTATTGCTTCTGCATATGTATTATGGAGACGTAAAGCAGCTTAACAAAAAATTAGGAGCAAATATTTGCTCCTAATTTTCGTATGAAAGGTGAGAGATAGGATGAGTAAGGTGAAATGGTTCATTTCTTTACTGCTTTCGCTCGGGCTACTTGCCGGATGTGAAGAGGCAGCTGTAAAGCCTGAGAAGAAGGTAGAACCGAAGCAAGAAGAGGTAGCGAAACAAGAAGAACAAAAAGATGAAGCGAAGCCGGAAGAAAAAACAGAAGAAAAGCAAGCTGAATCAGAGCAAAAGCAGCAAGAAGAGCAGAAAGAGAAACAAGAACAAAAAGTAGAAGAGAAGCCGAAAGAGGAAAAGCCGCAGGCACAATCAGAGGTAAAGAAAGAAGAGAAACAACAGGAACAACCGAAAGAGCAACCTGCTGTAAATAAGCAACCAGAGCAGCAACAAGTACAAGAAGAGAAACAACAACCGAAAGCACCAGAAGTAAAAGAAGAAGCAAAGGTTGTGAATCAGCCGAAAGAAACACCGAAGCAGGAGCAAAAAGTTGATCCGAATAAAGAGGAGAAAACGATACCGACTCCGGCAGTACCAAAACCTGAACCACCAAAACCAGATCCAGTACCAGTACCGAAACCGCAAGCAAAACAAGTAACAATCTCGGTAAAAGGAAATAACGGATATATAATGGGTGCGAAAAAGATGGATGTACAAGATGGCGATACTGTGTATAAAGTATTACAACGTACAGGATTAGATGTTGATGCAAGCGGATCTAGAGATAGTATTTATGTAAAAGGTATTAATGATTTATATGAAAAAGATATTGCGGATACTAGTGGATGGAAATATCGTGTGAACGGTGCTTTTCCAAACCATAGTGCTGGTGTAGCTACGGTAAAACCAGGAGATACAATTGAGTGGGTATACGTATTACAATAAGAAAGGCATTCGGTAAAGGGCTATGAAAATAAGTTTTTCTTCTTTACATCCTTTTGTGAATTTTTTCTATTATATCGGGGTGATGATACTATGTATGATGTGTCTTCATCCTCTTTTTTTAATTGGAGCAATAGTATTAATTATTATGTTAAATGTGATGCAAGGAAATAGCGAAAAGATAAGAAAGATGCTACCGAGCACAATTGTTTTCTTTTTTATGGTAATTTTATTTAATTCGTTATTAACGCATAGAGGTCGAACTACGTTATTTTGGTTAGGTGATAGCCGTATTAAGCTTGAGGCGATTATGTTTGGAATAGTAATGGGGTTATTACTAGTTGCAGTTATGTTTACGTTTGCGTCATACAATGATATTATTTCCAGTCATAAATTTTTATATTTGTTTTCAAGAATTTCACCGAAAGTTGCATTGTTAACGATGATTACAGTGAGATTTGTTCCTTTGTTTATGAGGCGATTAAAGAAAATCACACTCGTTCAAAAGACGAAAGGTGTGCAGGTAGATTCAGGTTCGATAATTGAACGCGTCAAAAATGGTATGCAATTGCTGCAAGTATTATTAATTTGTTCATTAGAAGATGCACTGCAAACGGCAGATTCTATGCAAGCTCGTGGATTTGGTGTAACGAAGCGTACGACGTATATTCGCTATAGAATGGAAAGGCGCGATTGGTATACGCTCAGTTATTTAATCATTTTATTTATAGCTGCTATTATATGTAGTAATTATGGCGGGGGGAAATTGATTATTTATCCGAAAGTCGAATCGATTCTATTTCAGCAATACGATGGGATGATGTTTGTCGTATTTACGATGTTTATTAGTTTACCAATCATAATGGAAGGGAGAGAATGGATATGGTGGCGCATGCAGAAATAAACAATTTATCATTTGTATATGCTGATGAAAATGAAAAAGCGTTACAGCATATTTCTCTTTCTGTTCAAAAAGGTGAGTTTATTGCACTTGCTGGAGGATCGGGATCTGGGAAGACGACGTTATTAAAACATTTTAAAAAGGAGTTACTTCCAATTGGTACGCGTTCTGGAGAGATATTTTATGAGGGTGTTTTAATAGAGGAAGTAGCTGATTTGTTATCTGCCCAAGAAATTGGGATGGTATTTCAAAACCCAGTAAACCAGATCGTTATGGATACAGTGATTCAAGAATTAGCATTTTCTTTAGAAAATATCGGATTACCATCACATATTATTCAAAAAAGAATAGCAGAGCTTATTAGCTTTTTAGGATTTCAAGATTTATTGCATCAATCTGTTCACACGTTATCTGGTGGGCAAAAGCAACTTGTTAATTTAGCTGCGGTATTAGTTATGCAGCCGAAATTGCTATTATTAGATGAACCGACAGCGCAGTTAGATCCAATCGCTGCAAAAGAGTTTTTAGGATTATTAAAACGGATTAATGAAGAACTTGGAATTACGATTATTTTAAGTGAACATCGTTTAGATGAAGTTATCCCGCTTGCAACACGCGTTGTTTGTATGGATAATGGCCGTATTATGTATGATGGTAGTCCTAAAATTGTTATTACGGATATGTGGGGAGTAGAAACATTCCGTCCATTTATTCCGCAAATTCCAAGGCTATTTTTAGAGTGGAATGTGAGAGATATTCCGTTTACAGTGCGAGAGGCGCAAATGAAAATGAATGATTTTGCAGCGATATCATATGTAAATGAGCCAATAGCACAAAGTGAAAAGCAAGAGGTAATTTTAAGCGCAGAGCATATTTCGTTCCAATATGAAAAAAATAGTCCGCTTATTTTACGTGATTTATCAGTTTCGATTGAAAAAGGAAAATGGGTAGCACTCGTTGGGAAGAATGGTACAGGTAAGTCTACACTGTTAACGATTTTAGCAGGATTACAAAAAGCGAGAAGAGGGAAAGTAAAGTGGAACGGAAAAGTAATACATAAAATTGATTCGAAAGAACGTTTTAAAAGTATTGGGTATGTATCGCAGCATCCGTATTACCATTTTACATTTGATACAGTATGGGACGAGGTTTATGAACGTGCGCGTGAATTATACGGAGAACAAGGAAAAGAAATAGCAGAAGATACGCTAAAACAGGTTTGGTTGTACTCGCTTAAAGAACGCCATCCGCATGATTGTAGCGGGGGAGAGCAACAACTTCTTGCATTATGTACAACGTTATTATCAAAGCCGACTTTATTATTACTTGATGAACCGACAAAGGGATTAGATCCATGGAAGAAAGAAAGAGTAGGAGAGCTATTTAGGAAGCTACAAAAAGAAGGTACAACAATTGTAATGGCAACGCATGATATTGAGTTTGCAGCGAAATACGTTGATCAATGTATGATGCTATTTGATGGAACAGTCATTATGAATGATGCACCGAAAGAATTTTTTAGCGGCAACTTCTTTTATACAACATCTATTAACCGATTCATTCGAAAAGAATTGCCATATGCATTAACGTGGGAGGATGTGTACGAAGCTTGTCCAAACGATATGTTGCATTCATAATATGTATCTTTGCAGTAATAATCGGCACATTACTCTTTACGACACTTGTCATGGACGGTTATTACATGTTAAGTAGTTTGTTTATATTAGCGGTTATTATGTTACCTTTCTATATCCGTTTTGAAAGAAAGGCGTTTGTTTCACGTGAAATTGTTCTCGTTGCTGTATTAGCGGCAATTGCAGCAGTAAGCCGGGTGCCATTTTCTATTTTACCAAGTGTACAACCAACTTCTTTTGTCATTATCGTTTCTGCAATTGTATTTGGAAGTGAAACTGGTTTTATGATTGGTGCTACAGCAGCAATTGTATCTAATATTTTTTTAGGACAAGGTCCGTGGACACCGTGGCAAATGTTTTCGTGGGGCATGATTGGTTTTATAGCAGGTCTACTTCGTAATACATTTTTTATGAAAAAGCTATGGGGAAGACTTCTTTACGGAGTAATTGTTGGCTTTTTATTTGGCTGGATTATGAATTTCTGGGGCCTTCTCGGTTTTATACGAGAAGCAACGTGGGAAACTGTCATTTCGTATTATATCGCAAGTTTTTACTTTGATTTGAGCCATGCGATTTCGAATGTTATTTTCTTATTACTATTTAGTACTTCATGGATTACGATTCTTACAAGATTTAAAAAGAAATACGGTATATTAGATGAGCATAACGTGACATAGAAAAGCATACTCATATAAGGTAGGGTCGCGACTTACATATTCGTTTGCCTCTTTCATGCTTCTTACATATTGTAAGGAGCATTTTTTTGTCAAAAAATCGATTTAATATACATCCGTTATTATATAAAATTATTTGTATAATGGTAGGTGAGAACTTCTTTCAAAAGGGAGGTGTATAGTTAATGAAGTTAGTTATTCCGAAGCAACATGGTGCATGGGCTATGCTTGTTATTCCTTTTTTATTAAGTGTCATACTTGGGAAACCTACTATTTATCATATTCCATTGTTTTTAGCGTGGTTTTTTATCTATTTAGCCACGTATCCATTTCTTACGTACATAAAGCAAAGACGAAAAAAAGAGTTTTTACAAGCTGCCATTGTTTATTTCATTATTGCGTTCCTATTTGGGATGATTTCTTTATTATATGAGTGGCGAATTCTTTTATTCGTAATAGTAATGATTCCATTATTTATAGTGAATATGTATTACGCTCGTCAAAAAAATGAAAGAGCACTATTAAATGATATTTGTGCGATTATTGTGTTTTGTATCGGTGGGTTAATTAGTTATTACTTTTCAATGAAGCAAATCGATCATACAGCTATATTCATTGCACTTATTTCATTTTTATACTTTTTAGGTAGTACGTTCTATGTGAAAACGATGATTCGTGAAAAAAATAACCCGAAGTATCGTCTTATATCTTGGGGATATCATATCGTATTAACGATAATTGTATTTGCGATTAATCCGTGGTGTTCTCTTATTTTTATACCAAGTGTCATTCGAGCAATTGTGTTGTATGGCAAAAAAATTTCTATTATAAAAGTAGGAATTTTAGAAATTGCTAATTCTGTATATTTTTTAATCATAACGGCAATAATTATGAAGTATGCCATTTGAAAAAACTTCCCATCAATTGATGGGAAGTTTTTAATCTTTTTCTAAAATGTGAACGGTGTACTCGCAACGTTGAATAGCTTGTTCAACAGCATAAAGTGATTGTTCAATACGAGCGCGATTAAAATCTTTTTCAACTGTTTCGAGCGCTTCTTCTAAACAATTTTTAGCTTCTTGTAATGATTGAAAAGAATCTTGTACATATCCGCGAGCATTTTGATGCATTTCATAATCCTCCTTGCGTGTTCGTATATGGGTAGTATGAACAGTAAGGAAGAAAATATAATTTGTTATATTTATTTGACAATTAAAGTGGAATTACGTATAGTAAGAATTAAGTGAATATTTTCTTATCCAGAGAGGTGGAGGGACTGGCCCGATGAAACCCAGCAACCGCGATGCAGGTGCTAATTCCAGCAGAACATATTTGTTCTGGGAGATAAGACGAAGATATATACGTAACTTCTTCTTATCGGAGAGGTTTTTTTATTGCAAAAAAACCGATTACGAAAATTTATATTAAGAAGAAAGGGGTTGCGCATTACTGTGACACTCGAAAAATACGTAAAACTGCGTAGTACAGTTTATGAATATATGATAGAGCAAGATAAGCCGATATCATTGTTAGATATTCAAGAACATATCGTTTCGCATCATGAAGGAAAATTCACGAAAAAGATGTTGCATCAATTTTATTTATCAAGATTATTAGACGAACTAAAACTGGATGGGAAAATTACATTAGCTGATGAATATCTCTATGCTGAAAAAGGGGTATTGTATAAGGCGAGAAAAGGGAGCTAAGCTCTCTTTTTTTCTTAAAATAACGGAGTATGTAGAGTAAAAGACTGCTAAAGCAGCCTGATACAGGGAATGGTGTTGAGTGTGTAGTGTCAAAAATTGAATGTGCCTGAAAGAGGCAATTCATATCGGCTGCAAATGAAAAGAGACACCTTCGCCGAATAGGTGTCAGTCGTTTTGTCATATAGACTTGCTATTTGACAGTTATTAGAATAACATACAGGATTTTTGAAGTCAAAAGGGAATTAAAGGAAGGGGTACAATTATGTACGCTTACTTATTAAAAGATATAACGAAATGGATCCCAAAGTACATTGTAGATAAGGGATATGAATATTATGAAGATGGACATGTAGAAGATGTTGAAATACATGATAAAAAAGTGTTTGCTTTCGTTACTGGAAATGCCGGAAATTATGAAGTAGTTATCGATCTCGAAGATTTTTCAGAAAGTAGCTGCGAATGTCCATATGAGAATCTTTGTAAGCATATGGCGGCAGTTGTTTATGATATGCAAGGTGCTGGTGAGAGTGCAGTTAAAGAGAAACTGAAAGATTTAGAAAAAGAAGAATTACTTATATTATTGAATCGATTATTGCAAAGTTCGAAAAACGTACAAATTGTAGAGAAGTTATTAAAGAAGGGGAAACTTTAACGTATAGAGGGAGTTGTTATGTAGTGAACGTACTAATTGTATACGCTCATCCTAATCCTTCAAGTTTTAACGCGGCGATTTTAAATCATGTGCAAAAAGGACTACCGGAAACAAATCATTCAGTTACGCTGCTTGATTTATACAAAGAACAATTTGATCCAGTCCTCGTATTTAATGAAGAGAAGAAAAGACGTGATTTAGTAAATGAAGAAGAAACAGCTCGGTACAGAACGTTAGTAGAAGAAGTAGATACACTTTTATTCATCTATCCAATATGGTGGTGGGGGATGCCAGCGATTTTAAAAGGATTTATCGATCGTATTTTCGTAGCTGGATTTGCTTATAAATATGAAGGGGCTCTGCCGAAAGGATTATTGCAAGGGAAAAAAGCATGGGTTATTAATAAGTTAGACTCGCCCCTATGGTACGTCGCACTATTATATCGATCAGCAGATTGGATTATGATGAAGAGAGGTGTTTTACGTTTTTGTGGCATTCGCGATATAAAACGTTCAGTGTTTCAATCTGTGAAAACGAGTAAAGTATCAAAGCGTGAAAAATGGTTATTACAAATAGAAGAAAAGGCTCGTACATTATGAATGAAGTCGACCGTATTATAAACTGTGTTCAGTATGATGGCGAACTTTTTCGGAAGTATGTTACGTGTTTACTTCAATTGAAAAAATGTAGTAAAACATTTCAGCAAATTCAAATAGAGTTAAGAAATGACTACTTGATAAGAGGAATTTGTGAAAGAGAAGTAGATGAGGTAGTACAGGGAAGTAAAGAATATGAAATGCATTTTCTTCCTAAAGTATTACAGTGGAATTTTTTGAGGGAAAATCCACATTTAATTGAAAAAGTGTGTGAAGATTTTTTTGCATTTGAGTCATTACATCTTACGGAGGTAGAGTGGAAGAAGATTATAAATCGCATGGGAAATAAGTGATTTATTATGTAAAAAAGCTAGTATAAAACTAGCTTTTTGTTTAAATAAATAAGAAACATAGACTAATGATAAAACCCGCATATAGTAAGTTCACAACACAAAATCCCATAATGTCACGAGCACCTAAACCAGCTATCGCTAATGCTGGTAATGCCCAGAAAGGTTGAATTAAATTCGTCCAAGCATCGCCCCATGCAATTGCCATTGCTGTTTTTGCAGCAGGTACACCAAGTTCAGCGCCAGCTGGAATCATAATTGGTGCTTGCACAGCCCATTGACCGCCGCCAGATGGAACGAAAATGTTAACAATGCCAGCACTTAAAAATGTAAAGAGCGGAAAAGTCGTTTCATTTGAAATGCTAATAAAGAAATTAGAAATAGCTCCTCCAAGTGAAAGTCCTTCACTATTTGCTCCAATCATCATGCCCATAATTCCTGCGTAAAACGGAAATTGAAGTAAAATGCCAGAAGCACTTTTCGTAGAGTCTGAAAAAGCGCGAATATACTGAATCGGAGTACGGTGGAAAATAAGACCTGCAATTAATAACATAAAAATCACGATATCGAGAGTAAGGTTAAAACCTTTCGTATAAAAGTAATTGAAAATATAAATGAGACCTAACAATCCAACGCAAAGTGTAATAATAATGCTATTTTCCATCTTTTCAGCGAACGTATTTTTTTCTACTTCTTGAGCAGCAGCTTCTTCATGGAACACGCTAGGATCTACTGTAATCGTATGTTTTTCATCTGGATGCATCGCTTTATTAATGAGAGGCATCGTAACGAGAAAAATAATAACTGGAACGAGAGCGTATGGTGAGAATAACGTTTCTGTTATTGGAATCGCCTCTTTAATACTTCCAGCAGTCGTTTTAATTAACGTTTCACCGCCTGTTGCTAACGTAAGAGGGATAGAGGCAGAAAGACCGGCATGCCAAATGAGAAACCCAGAGTAAGAAGAGGCGATTGCTAGTCTATAATCTAATCCGTCCAGCTGCCTTGCCACTTCTTTTGCGTATAAAACAGATACAACAATTCCAAAGCCCCAGTTTATGTATGCACCAAGTAAACTTACAATTGAAATGGCAATAATGCCTTGTCCATTCGTTTTTGGTAGTCTGGCAGCTTTCGTTAATCCCTTTTTAATAAGAGGAGCATTTGCTAAAGCAGATCCAGTCACGAGTACAAGTGCCATTTGCATAGAAAAGGCGAGGAGTCCCCAAATTCCATTACCCCAGTGATTAATCATTTCTACAGGGGTTTGGTGAGTCGCAAACATACCAAAGAAGATAACAAAAACAGTTAGTAAACATGATAAAATAAACGGTTCTGGCAAGAAGCGTTGCACTAAGGCGACGCAACCATTTGTAAAGGAACGAAACAAAATAGATCACCCTCCTTATGTATATGTAGTACAATTATTCGAGGTTGTTTGGGAGATAACCTTTAAATATATAGAAAATTCTGAAATTTACAATGGTTGTCCTTATATATAAAAATGTTATTTCATTTGCATCGAAGTATAATGCAACCACCGGTTTCAAACATTTGCTACTCTTAGGTTACATCATTCTACTTCTCTATTCTTATGAATTTTTATAATCTATAGTAAAAATAAAATTATAGGAGTTGAAAATCATGGAATTTTATAAAAAGCTAAAAGAAGAACGTTTAAAGCATAACTTATCACAAGAAGAACTAGCTCTTAAATTAAACATAAGCAGACAATCAATTTCTAAATGGGAGCTTGAAAAAGGCTATCCGAATATTGAAACACTTATTACATTAAGTGATTTATTCAATATTAGCATTGACGAATTAATTAAAGGAGATGATTTCTTGAAAGATAAAATCATCAAAGAAGGGAAAAGGGGGGAATTAAAAATGACAGATCAATTCAAATGGTTATATGTAATGAGTTCGATTTTGGTAGTATTTTGGCTTTTTGTACTTCCTTGGTCCAATCCATCAGGTCTAATATTAAGTATAATTAATCTCATAGCTGTTACTTATTTTGTAATTGTCGTTAACTATATCAAAAATAATAAGAAAAATTTTTTTAATTAAACTTTAAAATTAAAGCCGACAGCCAGTCAGAGTATGAATATTATCCAATTGCTGTCGGCTTTAGTTAATTCAGATTTAATTTAAATTTTGAATACTCGAATTGTTGAAGTAATGGTAGTATCTCCATGCCTATCAAGTTAAAATCTTATACCAACCCCAGAACGGAATTTTTGTACAATTTTTTTGTTGTTTAGCAATCAGTCCAGATTGTTGAATAAAATGTGTTGAAATCAAATAAATAAGCCATTTAGGAGGTGGAATTGCTAATGAAACAACAAGAACAAGTTATCTTTCGTGAGGTTCAGCGGCCACAACAAATTTGGATATGGATACTCATATTAGGGATCGCCATACTGATGTGGTATGGATTTATTCAACAAATTATCTTTGATATTCCGTTTGGAGATAAACCAGCTTCTAATGGTGCATTAATTGTCTTGTGGTTAGTTTTTGGGATTGCTTCTCCTATATTAATGCTTGGGGTATTGAAGCTAATCATTGAGGTTCGTGGAAAAGGTCTTTATGTTCGTTTTGTACCTTTTCATTTTCAATATAGGGAGTATCTCCTCAAAGATATACGTCACTATGAAAGTATTACTTACAGTCCGTTAAAAAGATTTGGAGGATGGGGAATTCGTTTTAATTTTAAGGGTGAAAAAGTCTATAACATGAATGGAAAGAAAGGCATAGAGTTAAAGTTGATATATAATTCAGTTGTAATAGGTACTCAAAAACCGGACGAACTAAAAAAAGCATTGGACTCGGCAAAACAGCATAATGAAAATTAAACTGTAGCAAATGAGCGCTTTAATGGACGAGAGGTCACAAAAATAATCAAACTCTTTTATGATGGAAACATTCATTACGTGATTAGTAAATTCAAACACAATAGCCAATGTGTTACTAACGATTATTTGGATTTTATTGACACTCTTCGTAACTTTTTATTGGATTGTTAATAAAAAGTTTAATTATGAATAACTATGATGAGGATAGTAGATTTACGAATGCTTTTAAACCTGGAATAATATAATGGATTCAAATAAAACACCGAAATAAGAAAAAGCTTCCACTACTGTGGAAGCTTTTCTAAATAATGTGCAATATCAATATACATATTTGAATAAACCGAATGTATTTCATTACTTGGCGTTGCGTTAGAAGAGAAATGAACGATTACCATATTTGCTTTCGGATCGATGTAAAGTGTTTGTCCGTAACTACCTAACACTTCAAAAGCACCTTGTTCATTGTGCGGAATCCACCATTGATTATGATAAGAAATGGAAGCTCCAGGGCCAATTGCAAGTTCACCTTCTTGGACATTTTTTATATCTTCAGTAATAGAAGAAGGGAGAATTTGTTTTCCATTATATTCCCCGTTGTTTAATAGTAATTGCCCGAATCTCGCCATATCTCTAGCAGTTGCATTTAATCCAGCACTAGCTTGTTCTACTTTTGTTTCATCTGTAACGTAATACGCGTTTTCTTCCATACCAATTTGAGACCAAATTCGTTCACTTACATTTTCAGCTAGTGATTTACCAGTAATAGTTCTAATAATCCAAGCGAGCGTTTCTGTTGATCCGTTATTGTAAGAAAAGGAAGAACCAGGCGGTGCAGTTTCTTCGGCTTCTCGTAACATATCATAAATTTTCATCGGACCGTCGTAGTTTTTGCCGCGGGGTAAAATATTGCTAGCTAAATATAATTGTGCATCTTGATTTTCTAGCCCAGGCTGCTCATACCCGTGGGTCGGGTATTCTGCTGACACTTGCATGTCCATTAATTGCTGAAGTGTGGCATTACCGAACGGTGTGTTTTTTAATTCTTTTATGTAAGTGTCAGCTGTTTTTTCTAAGTCAATACGTTTTTCTTCAGCGAGAGATTGTATAATTGCCCCGGTAAAGACTTTTGCTAATGATGCCATACCATGAGGTTCATTCTGTTTATACCCATTGAAATATCGTTCGTAAACAAGTTGTCCATTATGTACAACGACAAAAGCATCTGTTTTGTTATCGTCTAAAAGTTTTTTTAGAGGAGTTGTATTTCCGAATCTACGCTCCACAGCAAAATCGTCTAAGTTTTGCAACGCGGAAGGGAAGTGAGCAATTTGGTCAGGATTGTTTTTTACGTTATTAACTAAAGTGAATTCTTTCATATGGGTATATGACCAACGTAAGTAAGGGTCATTTAACCAGTTTTCTTTTGTCACATTATGTTTTGATGGGGTCGTTTTATTTTGTTTGAAGTAAGTAAACCCAAGCCCTGTAATTACAAATATGAATGTTAGTATAAGTAAGAGTAGGGGAGATTTTTTTAGTTTCATATATGGCCCTCCTTTTTATTTCTACTATAAGTATACGCTCGTCTTGAAAGAAATACAAAATAAGGAAAGTAAACGGGGAAGTTTACTTTCCTTATTAACGTTAAGCGGAAATTTTTCCGTCTGTAGGTTGTTTCTTGAATTTTTGTTTTCGTCCGTGTAATCCATAATATAAAAGTAAAGTGAACGCAACGATAATAGCTGCGATAAAATACATATTATGATAACTGGATTTCGCTGCGACAATACCTAAAATGAAAGAACCAAAGCCAATACCACTATCAAAGAATGAGAAATACGTAGCTGTCGCAGAACCACGTCTATGGTTTGGAGCGGCAGAAATCGCAATCGTTTGGAAACTCGGAATTAATGTTCCGTAACCTAAACCGATTAGCATACCTGCGCCAAGGAACCAAAATGAAGTTTGTGCTTGGCTTAATATGAACATTCCGATTGTGAAAATAATGATAGCAGGGTAAACGAGTACATTTTCACCGAAGCGATCAAAAATCTTTCCTGTAAATGGACGAGAAATGACAACAACAAGTGCGTATAAAATAAAGAAGTAACTTGCAATTTCACTTAAACCGAGTTCTTTCGCATAAATAGGAATAAAGGATAAAATACCACTATAAGAAAAGGCTAAAACAAATCCTGTAAGTGCAATTGGAATAGAAGATGGTTCGATTAAGTCTTTCCATTTCATTTTTTCACGTTTTTGTTTGCTAACAGGTGCTTCGTGTGGAATATCTACAAGTAGTCCTAATAAAAATGCAAGTAATGAAAATACGGAACAAACGATAAATAACACAGTAAACGAAAAATGAGAAATAATTGTTAAACCTAAAAAAGGACCAATTACCATCGGCAGACTCATAAATACGCCGAAATATGCAAGTGCTTCGCCTCGTCGATGAGCTGGCGCAACATCAGTTACGATCGTACCAGTAGCTGTCGTTGCCATCCCGAACCCAATACCGTGTAAGAAGCGAAGGGCAAGTAATAAGAATAAACTTTGCGCACCGAAATACATAACAGTAGCGGCTAAAAATAATGAAAGTGAAATAAATAATATTTTCTTTCTTCCTAAATCATCGAGCCATTTTCCTGTGAATGGTCTACATAAAACAGAAGAAATAAGAAACACAGTTGCAACTAAACCAATTTCCTCAGGTTTTCCTTTTAGGCCGTCTATTACATAGACAGGCAGAGTAGTCATAAGCATGTAAAATGTTAAGAAGAGAAATAGACTACTAAAACAAGTTCCGAGGAAATCCTTCGTCCAAAGTTTCTCACTTTGCATCGTCATCCCTCCAATTTAATCTAAATTTTTAATAATTTGTTGTAACACTTGAAATGCTTGATGTAAATCATCTTCGTTAATACCTTCTAGCGTTTTTTCTTCGAAAGTATCAACTTCTTCTTGCCATATTGGAATCATCTTTATCGCTGTTTCGGATAAAGAAATGAGCTTCTCACGGCGATCTTTACCTTCTGTACGAATAATCCATCCCATCGTTTCCATACGTGTTAACGTACGAGTCATCGTTGGTGATTCAACATTTAAATACTGGCACAATTCTGTTTGCGTACAAGAACCAGTTTGATTAATGCGGAAAATAACAGCCCATTGCGCACTAAATAACCCTGTTGGAGATACACGTTCATTAAATTTCTTCGTAAACTTTCGAGAAGTCTGGCTGACGATGTGAAAAAAATGTTGTTTTTCGTCCATGTATTTTGATCCTTTCAAATTAGTTACCTAGCTAACTATATACTTTTTTATAATAATTGTCTAGTAATAGACATGTTGATTTATGTAAAAAATTCTTATAGCTTTTATGTTGCGAACGTACATTCTGCGTGCTATTCTTTAATTAAGTAAAGAATTTTCTTTCTATTAAATAGAGTGGGGGAACTTGTGATGATTAAGCCTGCAACAATGGAGTTTGTTTCACTATCGAACGGAGAAACGATTGCATATCAGGAAGTTGGAAGGCGAAATACAGATATTCTTGTACTCATTCACGGGAACATGACATCGTCACAACATTGGGATTTAGTTATTGAAAAGTTGCAAGATCAATACCATATTTACGCTCTTGATTTAAGAGGGTTTGGACAATCAACGTATAATCAATCGATAGATTCATTACAAGACTTTGCAGACGATGTAAAATTATTTATCGACGAGTTAAAACTAGAGAAATTCTCATTAATGGGCTGGTCAATGGGCGGTGGCGTTGCGATGCAATTTACAGCGAATCACCCAACATTTGTAGAAAAGTTAATTTTAGTAGAATCAGTAGGAATGAAAGGTTACCCAATCTTTAAAAAAGATACGAATGGGCAGCCAATTGTATCAAGTTTAGTAAAGACGAAAGAAGAAATTGCGCAAGATCCAGTACAAATTGCTCCAGTATTAGACGCGATAAAAAATATGAACAAACTATATTACCGTACAGTATGGAATCTATTAATATATACACATAATCAACCTGAACCGGACCGTTATGAAAAGTATTTAGATGATATGTTAACGCAACGTAATTTCGTAGATGTGAATTATGCGCTCATTACATTTAATATTTCAGATGAACATAATGGGGTTGTAGAGGGAAGTAAACAAATTCATCGTATTAAAGCGCCAACACTCGTCATACAAGGCGATAGAGATTATGTCGTTCCGCAAGTAGTCGGTGAGGAATTAGCGAAACATTTGCCAAATGCAGAGTTGAAGGTATTAGAAGATTGCGGACACTCGCCGTTTATTGATTGTTTAGATGTATTTATAAAACATGTAGAGAATTGGTTAGAACAGAAATAATCCCCGAAATGAACAGTATTGCATATACTATAACATTTGTATGTTAAAGGGGAGATTATCAATGCATCAACCATTTTTCATCGCTTATTCGCCATATAATCATTACGCATATACAAAAATGATGATAAAACCGCTGTATATGCAAGTTTCGCCAGCTGTAGTTCCTTTACAAATGCAATATCCGCAGCCACCAATCGCTAACGCACAGCAATACTTATATGAAACTGCTTTTTATAAACATCCATACTTTAAGCAATTTCATAACAATGTGAAAGCACAAGTTTGGGAAGGATAAGGTAACAAGCTAAAAGATTCATTCTTTTAGCTTGTTTTTTATTGCGAATATTCGTACACGCATTTGCAGAAACAGTTTATAATGAAAAGTGGAAGCGTGAGAAGGAGAGGGAAAGGGATGTCAATGCGTTTTACTTTTTGGATTATGGTTGGGATTGTAGCAATCTCGGGTTTATCACAAGGAATGCTCTTACCTGCCATTGCAATGATTTTTGAACAAGAAGGGGTTAGTTCAAGTATTAATGGTATTCATGCGACGGCATTGTACATTGGGATATTAGTCATTTCGCCGTTTCTTGAAAAACCGATGCAAAGGTTTGGAATGAAGCCGATTATTGTTATAGGTGGGTTTCTCGTTATTATTTCATTATTCTTTTTTACACAAACATTTTCGTTTTGGGTATGGTTTATCCTTAGATTTCTAGTTGGAGTCGGAGATCATATGCTTCATGTCGGAACACAAACGTGGATCACGACAACATCAGACCCAAGTAAAATAGGGAGACAAGTATCGATATACGGTGTATTCTTCGGAATTGGTTTTGCCGTTGGCCCGTATTTAGCAAGCACTGTGCAGTACGGTCTTGCAACGCCATTTATTATATCTACTATACTTTGTCTAATAGGTTGGCTTTTACTACTTCCAACAAAAAATGCATTCCCAGCGCAAGATGAAAGAGAAGCGAAGAGTGAATCATCATTTTCTCGTTATAAACAAGTTGTTGGATTAGGATGGATTGCACTGCTAGGACCACTTGCATATGGCGTACTTGAAGCAATGCTAAACAGTAACTTACCAGTATACGCACTTCGTAAAGGGTGGTCTGTTTCAGATGTATCCTTCTTATTACCAGCATTTGCAGTTGGGGGTATTATTACACAAATTCCGCTCGGTATATTGAGTGATAAATACGGAAGGGCCCGTATATTAACGTGGACGTTTAGCATAAGTACGGGCATTTTTCTACTTGCCGCCGTATTTGATCAATATTACTGGATCATCTTTGCCTGCATGCTTTTAGCGGGTATGGTTATTGGATCGTGCTTCTCTTTAGGGCTTGGATTTATGACTGATTTATTACCGAGACATTTACTACCGGCAGGTAATATATTATCCGGAATCGCTTTTAGTTTAGGAAGTATTATGGGACCTGTATTAGGCGGCGTATTTATAGAAAAAATACAGTATACAAGCTTTTTTATTGCGGTTATGATTATAATGGGAATTCTCGCAATGTTATATATGGTCTACATGAAAAATCAATTTGCATCAAGAAAAATAGAAAGTAGGTTAGGGCATGACAAAACAACCTAATAAAAAGAAATTTGAAGTACTTGAAAATGAAACAATTACAGACTGCTTAGCACGTATGGAACAAGAAGGCTACGCTCCGTCTCGTCGTATGGAAGAGCCAATCTTTCATGAAGTAAAAAAAGACGGCAAAACAGTAGTTGAACCGTGCGGTAGGAAGATTGTTTTTGAAGGGAAATTGAAGTAATCCAATAACAAATTCTCTTTATAGTATAGAGCCATCCAATAGTTGGGTGGCTTGTTTTTTTATTAATCAATGCAGGAATTGAATAGAATGAATCTCTCGTTCATTTCTCCTAATGGGCTTCTTTATATGGGACAAAAGATTGCTACTTTTTTCGTATATTGGTAAAATAAGTTCTTGGGTCTTACTTATTGTTATCGGTATAATGTTTGTCGCTTGAATGAAAGAAATTAGTTACAAAAATTTCGCACTATGTAAAGGGGTACAGCAACGATCCCTTTTTTGGAGGCACTTTAAACATAAAGCGAGAGAAGAGGCTATATGAACGATTCTCCTATCTTGTTTAAATATTAAACGAGTTATTGCAATTGGAATAGGTATATCAAACTAGTCGACATCCTGATGGATCATCTTTTTCTAGTAACCTATCACTTCTGATGGAATCGATAGATTGCTAGAAAGCGGAAAACAATTATTAGTATATTCCGAAGCAGGTGTAACAGAGTGTCCTTCCATAATTAAGGGTAAAACCAAAATACGTTGTTTTAAAGAATGATTTGTTAGAACTGGTTATAAGGAATAAAACAGAAAAGAGGATCACATGTTAGATACTTTACAGAGAAGTAAAAAGTTTTTTTTAGTATGTCTTATTTTTTTAGTGCTTTTAACCGCTTGTGGTAATACAGATGTTAAGACGTCTAAAGCTTCATTACCACCGGCTGAATCCAATATAGATACATCATTAAAAGCACCGAATTGGGTAGAGAAAAGTCCTATCCAACAGTCTCCTAATTTTACGGAAGATAAAAAAGTACAATCGGTTGTGAATTTAATAGCTACGGGTGATAATTTATATCATGACGCAGTAATTAAAGATGGCAAACAAAAAGACGGTTCATATGATTATAATTATATTTATGAAAATATCAAAAAAGCTGTTAAATCAAGTGATCTTGCTATAGTGAACCAGGAGACTCCGATTGCCGGAAATAATTTAAAAGTACAGGGATATCCGACTTTCAATACACCTGAAGAAGTAGGCCAATCTTTAGTGGACACTGGATTCAATATAGTGACGCAAGCGACAAATCACGCTATGGATATGGGTATTAAAGGTGTTGCGAATACAAGAGAATACTGGAAGAAATATCCGGATGTTATCCCGGTAGGTATTAATGAGAGTAAAAACGAGCGTAATGAAATAAAAACGATTACAAAAAATGGTATTCGTTTTGCGTTACTAAATTATACATATGGTACGAATGGAATTAAAATTCCAGCTGATAAGTCTTGGGCTTTAAATTTAATTGATAAAAAAGCGATACAAAATGATGTGGAAAAGGCAAAGAGTAGCTCTGATATGGTGATTGTTATGGTGCATTGGGGAGTAGAATATACCTCAACACCTTCAAAGCAACAAAAAGAAGTTGCTCAATATTTAACAGATTTAGGTGTAGATGTAGTAATTGGAAATCATCCACATGTAATTCAACCAATTGAGTGGAAACAAAATAAAGATGGACATGAAACGCTAATCTATTATTCTCTTGGAAATCTTATTTCTGCGCAAGAAAAATTAGAAACATTAGTTGGAGGATTATCTTATGTACAATTTGTTAAGTATGAAGATAAAACTTTTGGTATACGACAAGCGGCAATCGTACCGACAGTAACCGACTATGCCGATGGTAAGAAACAATTTAAAATTCAATTTTTAAAAGATTATTCGGATGAAAATTCTAAAAAACATGGAATTAAAAAATTTGTCGGTCCCGTTTCTTTGAAGGATTTCAAGGAGATTCCTAGAGACGTGTTGGGAAATTGGTATAAAGACTAATAAACAAAAAGGGAATGAGATACAATTAAAAAATTTATAATTTTAGCATTGGTATTAGCAATGGGATGGAGTCTTGCTGCTTGTAGTGGAAAGCAAACATCTCAGGCAACTACTAATCATAACGATAAAAATAAAAATGAAATACATGCGAAGAAAAAAGATGTTTTACCTATCTCTGATGTTAATGATTGGAGAATTATCCTTGTAAATAGAGAGCATATGTTATCAAAGGAACTAGGAATTGAATTAACAAGTATCACCCAAAATGCGAAGCCAAATATGAAAATAGATAGTAGAATTGCAACTTCCTATCAGGATATGGTAGCAGCTGCAAAAAAAGAGGGAATCAATCTTTATTTAAGATCAGGTTATCGAGCTATAAAATTACAACAAACTTATTATGATGCTTCAGTTAAAAGCTATAAATCTCAAGGCTTGTCGGATAAAGAGGCTAGTGCTAAGGCATTGGAATATCTTCAGTATCCTGGTGCAAGTGAACATCATACTGGATTAGCGTTAGACATTATTTCAGTTGAATGGCAGAATACTGTAGAAGATTTAAATGCAAAATTTGAAACTACCGATGCATTCAAATGGTTAGATAAGAACGCTGCAGAATATGGATTTACTCTCCGCTATCCAAAAGATAAAGAGAATATTACTGGCATTAAGTATGAGCCATGGCACTATCGTTATGTAGGGAAAGAAGTTGCTGTTTATCTAAAAGAAAAAGGGTTAACTTTAGAAGAATATAACGAAAAAATTAAGTCTGGTAAGTAAAAATATGCTTTAATTTTATTAAACATTATGCACTGCTACAAGAAAAGGTGAATCTGAGGATGTGTTAACCTTCCGCCTAGTATTGTAAAAACTGAGTATGATAATTTGAGCACGTATGAACCAGTTATCGTGTAAAAAGATGTATGTATTAAGAAATTAAAGTTAAGGATCTGATATTCATATCAGATCCTTTTTCTATTGTTCTTTTAAGAGCGACTGAGCCAAAATATTGGAATGAATATAGAAATAAAACAGCCTAAGGAATAGTAAAACGAGTCCGGGAGCCTACTCGTACGCTTCATTGGGATTATCCAGAAATAGTTGTTGATGAAATAAGAAAGAACTGGTCTTACTCTCAAGCAAGGATTTAATACGAATGAATTGGATAAAAGGTAGTAATAAAAAACACTGCGCCTGGCAGTGTTTTTTATTATTTCTGCACATAAATACATAGTCATATTGATTAAAGTTTCACTTTATTGAAGAAAAATGCGAAAGCCATTCATAAAATATGGAAATGTTAAAATCCCTTTGATAAAATAGCAATATGTAAAAATAATTATTTGTTAATTCTTAATGTAATGAATATTCATGTTTAAATATACGAATTTAACTACATAGTTATTGTGCTAAAGGGGGAGAAAGATGTTAGATGAATTGTACAATGCTTTTTTAAATGCGTCTGGTTTTACAGAAAGTGCGAGGAAACGAGATCGGTATGATGATTTACATGATTATTTAAAAGATAAAGAAAGAGAGTTAAAGCAATTCATTCAAGATGCTGAATCAGCGAAGAGAGATTATGAGAGTAAAAGTAATGGTTTAGAAGCTAATAAAATTCCGGCAGTTGAATTTGAACAAAAACGTCATGAAAAGGATGAAGAATTACATACATTAGTATCCTATTTTAAAAGTGCATTAAGCGATGTTGGATCTGCAAAAAGTACAGCTTATGCAAAGTATTTGGAATATAAAGCGAAAGCAGAATCGGAGAAAGCGTCAGCATATGCTGCAGCGACCAAGGCTTTTGAAGAAAAGAAAAAGGAATTTGAAAAACTTATCCATTAAGCATACAAAGAATGGAGGGAACCAACATGAGTGGTAAAGAGGTTGAAATTATAGGAAGTAACACTGCAAGTGCCATTTCTTACGCACAAAACATTGAAAATGGTATGAAGGATTCTTTAAACCAAGCGAAAGACTTAAAAGCATATGTCACAGGTGCGAAATGGAATGGAAAAACGAGAGATGCATTTTTAAGTTATCTTGATTTGATCATTCAATATAATTCAGAAATGGTAGAGGCATTTGAAGGACATACGAAAGCTTTGAAAGAGTTAGATAAAAGCATTCAAACGTACGGAGATAAATCGGAAGTAAGGGCGATAAAACAACTGTGATGGAGAAACGAGGGATAAAAGAATGGGGAAAGAAATGAGTTTTGCACCTGCTGAATTATATGTTCTCGCAGGTGCAGCTGGGGTTACCGATATATTTGGATTGCCAAACCGTGACGCAATTATTTTACTTGATGCAGAATGTGTCACGAAAGCAACTACGAGTTTAAAAGAAAAAGGCCTACTTACAAGTGAAAATGGAATTACCCCTGCAGCTTTTCAAATAATTGAACTATTAAAGGAATATGAAAATTGTCATGAATACACGAGAATGAATAATGTATTAATTGGCTTTTTAAAAGAGGATAAAGACCGAGTGGCTGTATTAACAGAAATAGAACCAAATAAAAAATACGAGATCGACTACATACCAAAACCGGACGTATATTTTTCATTATTAACACGCATTCCTTTCTTATTGAGAGAACCGAGGGAAATAGAAGATACATTTTTCTCAAAGAGAATGACAGAGGCAGAACAACAAATATTTGAGGAAAAAGATTTATCAAATAAAGACGTTATAGCGATAGAAACGTATACGAGGCCTCGAAGTAATAGAGGAGGAAAATGGGAATGTTTCTTATATTTTACTGAAGGAGAAGATTTCGTTCAAATAGATGTAGATCGTAATCGATATGACTGGGTGAGCCTCTATGCGGTTAATAAGAAATTGTATGACGTGTTAAAAATGCCATATAAAAAGTTAATTGACCCGAGACAATTCTCGTTAGGAGGTATTCAATAATGCAAGTATCAATGGGAGATAGTGGTTCTGGTGGTGGAGAAGAAGTATTAGTTAATTTTCAAGAACTACTTGATATAGTAATGAAGTTAGAAAATATATATAAAATCCATGTAGACGTCATTGGAACGAATGTTGAGAGTTTATTAAGCTGTGATTTTTATCAAAAAGGTGAAGCGATGAGAGTAATTGAAAAATATCCTGATATATTACACAAAACACTAGAATTGGCTGAACACTATTCTAGGTCAGCGACAGTTGTAGGAAATGTATGTGTAGAAATGCTTGAAAAGGACGAAAAATTACGTGAAATATTAAGTAAGTTGTAGAAATCACCATACGGCTGGGGGGATGAAAACGAGATGGATGTGAAATATAGACCTGAACCATGGCAAAACATGGGGGATGGTATGAATCGAATTACAAAAGATGCACTCATAAAATTACGGGAAGCAAATGAATCATTAAAAAGAATTGATGGAAGAATACGAGATTTAGACTCGGATGGTAGTATACATTTTAATCCTAAAGATCAATCGCAAAAAATCGGGGAATTACTTGATAGCTATTCGACATTACAAAAATATTGCGGAGAAGCAGGGCGATTAGTCTCTGAACATATAGATAAACCTTTTTTAGTAGAAATGGATAAATTTGCTCAAAAAATGAGAGATACATCTATTCTCAGTTTTGAAACAAATAACCGAATTGGCTCTACAACAACGACAGTATTACCAGGTGCGCATGCAGGCTACGGAAGTGTACCACAAACAATACAGAAGAAGAAAGATAAAATAACAGTAGAAGATATTTTTAGAGATTCACCTGCATTTGATAACGTACTGAGAGGGGAATACAAAGAACTAAAAAAACAAAATCCAGATGCAAAACTAAATTATGAAGAATATAAGAAAGTAGTCCCATCCACACGAGGATTTGAATACAAATCGATAGAAGATGAACAGAAAAAACTAGAAATGGTGCGAGACATAGGAATAGGAGTAGGAATCATCATCACAACAATCCTTTGTCCACCACTCGGGGCCGCTGCCGCAGTAGTATACGGAGGTGTACAAATAAAAAGCGGTATCGACGGAGAAGACTGGGGAACACATAGGAAATTGAGCCAAGAAGAGCGGGTAGGAAACATCATTTTTGGCGGATTAGATGCAATCCCAGTTGTTGGAGCAGTAGGAAAAGGAGTAAAAGCATTCAAAGGCACGAGTGAATTAGCGGATTTAGCGAAATTATTAAAATTCAAAGAAGGAATGCCTGGTTTTAATCCAAATTTGGGTGGAAATGTGGTACAATCATTGCGTGATAATAAAGCTATTATGCTTGACCGTTTGAAACTAGCGAGCCTTAAAATGGAGAAATCCGGAAATGAAAAGATGTATCAATTTGGCGAAAAAATAGCCAAAAGCATAGATGATAGGACAGCCAAATCGGCAAGTTTTGAAGTTGACGGAAATGGCTTACTAATATCTAAACAAGGTGGTACAGATCTCCAAAGCTGGGTGAATAAGCATCATACAGAAAGTAATAAGATTATAGATGATAAGATTAAGGGTGTAGAGGCTTCTCTTGCTAGTAAGAGTACGGATAATATTGGTAAGGGAGCCAGTGGGGCTAATGAATTCGATGATATCTTAATTGATTCATACAAAAATCTGAGGAAAAATAAAGAAATTTCAGGTCAAGCACATCATTTGAATCAAGATGCTGCTTTTAGAGACTATATTCCAAGAAATGACGGACTTTCTGTAAAATTGGAAGGAAATATATTTAAAGATATAGATAGCCCCCATTACAATGCTCATAAAAGTTTAGAAGATTTTTGGAATATTTACAGGAAAAATGGAGATCTAGCAGGGCTTAAGCCTAATTTAACAGACTATAACAATGCATTGAGAGATTCTTTAATTAATGCAGGGTTATCAGAAGCACAAGTAAACAAAGCAGTTTCAGAAGCGATCAAGCAACAAATAAATGCTGGTCTTTTGGCTGATGATTTCGTGCCTAGAATACCGGGGAGAATTAATTTACCAAAACCAAAACCTTGATGGAGGAAATAAAGTGAGATTAGAAAATGAAGTCGTGCAGTCTTTATGTAGAATTGATTTTTTATCACACACTAGAAAATTAGAAGTTGATTTTGAGATAGTACCAACTTTAAAATTGGCTAGTAAAAGTATTAATCAATTAAAGTGGGAGAACCTTTGTTTAGATAAAATAGGAGATGTTACTTCACATTTATCAAAGAATTATAAAGAAATGTATAATAAAAATTGGAATAATTTAGCGATGGATATAAAAAAGGAAATTATTCCCGTTGTTGATGAAAAATTGTCTGTTCTGATTAGTGAAGGACAACTTTTAGAAAACATGAAAAGTCAAATTTTATTTGATATAATGAATATCGCACTATATAAAAGTTATTCTTTAGTATGCGAGTCTGAATTTTATAATTGTTTATACGAAGTATATATAAATGGTTATATTCCATGTGGGTGGACTGGAGAATATCCTAAAGGAAATATAAAAGTTATATGATAAGGAGTGAAGTTTTTTGGAAGAAAATAAAGATTTCCTTAATGAATGTATGAATATTATAAATACTACCATATATAAGGTTTTTAAAATAGACATCAATGATGAACAAGAAAAGCAAATCTTAGGTGCATACCTTTTTGGAATGTTTAATGGATTAGGACACGAAAAAAATATTAAACCTGTTGACATACAAGGTGCTATGATTCAGATTTTAAACGAAAAACTAAATTATTCTTTAGAGTCTGCTGTTCAATTTAGCCAGTTTCTTATTAATTCCACAGATAAAAATTTCCATCCTACTATGTTTGCTATTATTCATAGAGGATTGGAAGGATATTTCATGTATAAAGATGGTAGAAATGAAGAATTATCACGAGATTTTCATGATATTATTGAAGTTGTTAAAACAGCAACTTAAATTAGAATTAAGATAGTATGTGCTATTTCACTAGATTCTATGAGCGAAGGAGAAAGATTTTTAAAGAATAAAGTGAAATGGCTAAAGCAAGTCATGGGCATGTTAAACTAGAAAGCGGTCGAGATAATTCAAAGCCAATTATTATAGTGAAAGTTTCTTGAGAACTTATTCGGAAACAGGGTACGATGCACATGAAAATAAAAATAAAAATGACATTTATAGTGGTTACTGGAGTTTTGAAAGTGGAGCAATCGTAAAAATTTTAAAATTAGATGACTCAAATTTGAAAGATACTTCGTACTACCCTTATGATATGGTGCATTACCAAGAAAAATAAATGTAAGAATCCACAGTGATAAACTTTTACACTGTGGATTTTTTTGTCCATTTAATCGTTTTATTAAGGGTGAAAAAAGTTCATTTTGTTAATCCAATAAGTAAACATGGTGATATAGGTTCTACTACAGCAAATAATGAGTTGTTAAAAATTATTGATAGTTCTCTAGATTATAGTACATTTAAAAGAAGATTAAAAAATTGAGCACATTATAGATTGGAAGATGGAATAAATTCATTACCTGAAGGCTTAAGATAATTGATGTTACTATAATTTGTATATAGGGGGATTCATTATGGAAAATCCAGGCGTAATGTCTTTATGGATAGGTAATTTTAGAACTAAGCAAAGCCTAAAAGAATATGTTGAGATTAAGTTTGATGAAGTTGGGGATAGAACTCAATCTAAATTCATGAGAGACTTTAATCTCGATTTTATTGATTATAACCAAGATTTATTAGAGAGCACCTTGATAGAGGACTCCACTACATCGTTGACTACCCTTTTAAGTGGTTCCTCTTACGAAACGGAAATTTTATCACAATTTGTGGAACATTACGGGGAAGAATTGCCAGAAATCTATGATTCTGTTATTAGATTATATGATTTTGAGTACGATGGAGATATAGATGAAGTTAAATTTATAAGTGGAAATTTAATTCATATGGGGTCAGTTGTATATGAGGAATGGGATGAATAGTTTGTGATTTAGTGAAGGAAACTAACACGATTAGCTACAGTAACTGTCTAAGTATTTATTGCTGGATTTATAGGTTATATACTAGAGTGATAAAGCATGTGGTACTAAAATTGTATACGCAGCCAGGTAAGGCATGAGAACGAAAAAGAATAGGCTGTTAAAAAGTAAAGACCTCATGATGGTTGTACCATCATAGAGTATTATGTGCAATGATAGAATAGAAAATGAAGTACGAGCTTAGGCGAGAAGACATTTTATTGTGCGACGAATATAAAGACATGGAATGGATATTAAATTAACGAACTCGTACAAACTCGTAAGTTTTAACATAGTAGTTGTCATGACATACAAAAGGTGTCATACTTTTACTACAAAACTTACAAATTTATGCTATTTAAAAACATATGAACTTAAAGCGCTTGATTGTCAATTAAAGGCAACAAGTGCTTTTTTGCGTTTTAGCGTAGAAATAATGTGGTACAATCGCTTAAGGAAAATAAGACTTAAAAAAATGCATTAGATGCTATGAAAAATACTCCTATTCCAGTAGCAGTTAGGACGGTGGATACTGGAATAGGAATGAAGCTTCCTTATATAGAATCTTCAACTGTTGGAGAAGTAGTTGGAAAGTTTTCAAAGGCAAGTACGGTAGCTAAGGATGACGCTTATCAACTTGCTAAGGGTACGGGTAATGGTAAGCATTTAAATGATGTACCTAAAATAAAAGAAATTGAAGTGAACTTTAATAGAAATGTAAAACATGATTCAGAAGAGTTTGCGAGACAATTAAAAGACCAAGAAAAAGGTATGAATGAGCTTACAGTGGATGAGTATTTAAAAAAATCGTGAAAGATACATAGCACAGGGGCGAGCTATTGAAGGGAATGCTGCTCAACAAGCTGCTAGAGAAGAAGCTTATGTACAAAAGGTAAATGAACTACAAAGAGAAGGATTAACGTTATCAAATGCCAAGAAAAAAGCCAAGGAATGGCTAGATACTCAAGCTGCACTTCACAACCCTGACCAGATAGCAGGTGGAAAGGTAGAAATAATAGGAGGTATGGGAGATAAAAGGATTAATTCTTCTATAGGTAGTCAATGGCGGTATAGAATTGATATTGTTGATGAACAAATTAAGGAATTAGCCAAAAACATGACACCAGAACAACTAAAAAGTACTTATTTGAATGTAAAATTAACACATTAGAGGAGGAGTTTAGATGGAACAATATTTAAAAGATTTTAAGTTGCATAATAAAGTTCCGAGTGAAATCATTGAAAAGTATAAACATGTAGTACCTAATGAAATAATAAATTTATGGAGTAATTATGGATTTGGTACATTTATGCAAGGGTATTTTAAAAGTGTAAATCCAGAGGAATTTAAAGAGATTTTGGAGGAGAGTAGTCAAAGATATAAGGATTCAATAGTATTGTTTGCTACGGGTATGGGAGACTTGGTTATTTGGTCAGATGGATATGTTAGATTACTTAATTACAGGTATGGTATAGTAAAGACCATTATGTTTACATTTGAATTTTTCTTTCAAAATATTACTGATTTAGAATTTAGAGATGAAGATTTATCTTGGCAACCTTATCCTGAAGCGCTTAAACAATATAATGAGTTAGATTACGAGGAGTGTTTTGGTTATACACCTCTATTAGGTTTAGGTGGAGCAAAAAAAGTAGAGAACTTAAAAAAGGTCAAATTAAAGGAACATATTCTTATTATTACTAGTTTTATGGGGCCAGTACAATAATAGAATAAGTAGATATTTTATTACTAGGTAAATAGAGATATAGGATTCGTTCAAATGACTTAGACTTACTACTTAATTTATATTCTACAAGCGAATATGATAACGAAACACATTAACACATATATAAATCAATGAAAAACAAAGTTTATGTGAAGTGGATAGAAAAAATAATAGGTTGTTTGAAAATACATACTCCATGATGGTTGTACCATCATGGAGTACTGTGTGCAATGATAGAATAGAAAACGAAGTACGAGCTTAGGCGAGATGACATTTTACATGGCGATGAATATAAACACATGGAATGTATATTAAACTAACGAACTCGTACAAACTCGTAAGTTTTAATGTAGTAGTTGTTACCACATATAAAAGGTGTCATACTGTTACTACAAAACTTACAAATTTATGCTATTTTAAAAAATGAACTTAAAGCACTTGATTCTCTACTTGAGGCAACAAGTGCTTTTTTGCGTAGAAATTTAACAGATCACTATAATTTTATTATGTAAACTTTTTACATAGTTTTCTATACAACTAAAGAGAAGAAAAATGTTCACTATTACTTTCATTTCTGTTATAAAAATTCTACAATAGAAGACAGAACGTATATTTGGTATAATCAAAATATACTATATGAAATGATGTACATGAGTTTGAAATTCATGTAACGAGGTAAGCACTACATAACAATGACTAATATTTAAAGTTTTCGTACCTATAGAATTCAATTCATGTTATATAAATCAATTGTTAGAAAGGAACAGGTGTAATGAATCAAATTTCATTTGAAGATTTATTTGAAGAAGAAAAAGAAAAGGTGGAGGTAGCTGAGGTATGTAAGGTACCAGCCCCTTTATCACCATTACAAAAAGATATTTTAGAATTAATTGATTCTGAAGAAATAAGTGCGCTTGAGCTATGTGAACGATTAATACGATCTGGTAAAATACCCGATGAAAGATTCACTACGAATAAGCCTAAAGCATATGGACAAGTATGTTTACTATTAGAAGGTTTTGTTACAGAAGGAAAACTTATTTTTATCAAAGATGATGAGAAAAGAGATAGGGTATATAAATTGAAAGAAGAAGTTTGAGATGTATAGTGGGAGATGAATAATTGGTTCCCTTTAACTTGCAGCTCCGTTAGTCTAGTAATGTCCACAAAAAAGGTGTCAATCTCTCCTACATTGACACCTTACATACTTACGCTTAAAACCAAGTCTTCCTCTATCAAGTTCTTTCTGAATACTTTCAGAAGCATTTAACAAACTGCTTTTTTTATTATCACGTTTGACTTCAACTATACCAACTTCTTTTGCAATCTCGACTGCTTTTTCGTGTAGTGGTACATATGAAATTGCCACGGTGTTTAGGAAATTATTCATAGCGGATTTTGTTCGTTCTGGAGAATGATGAATTGTATCTTTCACCATTTCAAGCATATCGGAAATTTTACTTTCGGAAAACTCATTGTCTTTGCGATTTCCTAAAAGCCAACAGTAGCAACTCCATCCGGCAGACATTTTAAGCTCGTCCCCACTTGCAATCCATTTATCAGCAACATCTTGTGCAATATTTGACTCCGATAAAGTTACTGCCACTACATAATCAGATAGCATATAAAAATATGCCCCGTCTATCCAGCAATCAAAATCAGACTCACTCATAGCTTTTGGATCGGCAATAATACCTGCAAAGTACATAGCATCGTAGTTACCTGTGGCATAAAGCTCTTCAGCTAACTCTTGATTTAATTTTATTTTTTTAGCGATTGGTTTCATAGCACCTGTAGCTACTCCGAATACTGGCTCATGCGCACCGTTAGATATGTATATTTTTTTCGTTCGTTCCTTACCTAGAGCCTCAAGTTCTTGCATAACTGTTTTAAAATCCATAGTTGTGCAACTTCCTTTCTTCATGTGAAAGCCTTTTTAAGCTTTTCGTATTTCTTATGTTAATACTAATTGTATTCAAGAGGTATGTCTACTTTCTAAAAGTATCGAAACTTGGTTTGAATTTTAGATGAAATAAAGAGCTAATTAAAAGGGTGGTATAATATAGAAAAAGTGAATGATGAAAATTAAATAGGAGGTATTCAATTGGAAATAAAATTGAATCGATTATATAGAGAGATAACGGAAACGGTTCATGCCATGATTCCAGAAGAATGGGAGAAATTTTATTTTTATGCACAAATATCAGAAGCTGGAGGGGGAACTTACTTTTTCTATAACAACTTCAGAAATAAAGAAAATTATAAGTATAGTGTAGAAATTCCTTTTAAATACGAAGTTAATGAAGAGGAGTTTGAAAGGAAAGAAGATTCTTTATATAAATTGAGTAAGGAATTAAGAGATGTTTTTAAAGATAATCAGCAAGAGCTTTGGTACTCTTTTACAATGTCTCTGGAACATAGTGGGGAATTTAACATGCATTTCGATTATACCAATTGGCTCGAAACAGAATATAGTTTTAGTGATCAAATGATTATTTGGAAACATAAATACTTAGGTGAAGTACCAATTAATGAAAATGATAAAGCGTTAATTAATAAGTATGATAATGAATTTCCGAATAACCCCATTTAACTAAATGGAAAGAAGAAATGTTTTTTATAAAAATTATGTGTTTTAAAGTAGTCGGTAAGTTATAAAATTGGTTCTGCAAGATAAAAAATAAAGGAGAACTACAATGGAAGTACATGGAATGGTTTCAATATGGTTAGGTAATATGAAAACGCAAGATCAGTTAGATGCATATATCGATGTTACATATGATGAAGAAGGAGATGCTATACCAGCGAGTTTTTTTGTTGATTTTAATATTGATATGATTGATGTAGATGAGGATTTTATTGAAAAGGAAGTGTTAGAAGAAGCGAGTGATGACATTTCTATGTTATTAACGGGATGTTCATATGATGATAAAATATTATCTCGAATTAACGAAGTAGTTAAATTAAAGAAATCCTACAATTCTATCATATTAATTTATAATTTTCAGTATGACAATTCGGTTAGTAATTTTGAAGCTTTTGATTTTGTGACTGCTACAAGCTATCTATAGTTAGAAGCAAAGTATAGTAGAATAAAAAATACATTTGTATAGTTTTTCCAGTGAATATTTGGTATGATGGTGAATGGGAAAAATATACAAGTTGTTAGTGGTTCATAAAAGGGGGATTGAATTGAAAAGAACACCTGAATTCGTATTAGGTTTAATTGGTGGCATTTTGGGAATTATTATTTCCATAATATTAATAGTTGTAGCGTTTAATATTATGGAAGGTGTTGATTACGAACTTTTAGCTTATTACTCTATTATTTTAACGGTTCAAATAGGATTGTTCATTTTATCGTGTTTAGTAAACAAGGTTAATAATAAAGTTTATGGAGTTTGTATGATTGTGATTCCTATAGTTATGTTATTTATGTCATTATTCTTTTTACTTATTCCGACAATTTTACAAATTATATCTGGTTCATTTGCATTTAGGACATTAAAGTTAGAATCGAATGTAAGCTAAATATAATTATTAACGTCTGAATATTCGGTTTTTTAAACATTTTCGTTTGCAGTTCAAATTAACATAAAGTACAAAGTTGTACGCTTTAGGAGGAGAAATAGATGATTATTTGGTCTGGTTGGGGTTTTTTAGTCGCAATTATTGTAATTATTAATACTCTTTTGGGTAAGGCTATCTTTGGATCTATAACGGGGGACGCTACATATTTTCAAGACCATAGTTGGCCAATGGCGGTAATGTTTATTATATCAGGGGTTATGTCTTGGTATTTAGGTAAATATATTAATAAGCCAGATGGGAAAGTTTATATAGATACCGAAACTGGTGAAAAAGTTATGTTTAACAAAAAACACTCGCTATTTTTTATAAAAATGGAATATTGGGGACCAATTTTAGGAGTTATTGCGATTGTAACTTTAATTACAAGATAAAAAAAGAGGATGGGTATAGTAAGAGTAATCTATTCAAGTAGAAGGAGAAATCAGTCATGAATGCAAAGAAACTACTAGGGGTAGCAGTTCCGGTCATGTTGTTATTTGGTTGTGGAGTTTCTGAGAAAACGAACACTTCTAAACAGGAGAAAACGGAAGAGTCTAAAGTAAAAGAATCGAAGTCTAATAGTAAGAAAGAAAAAGTTTCAAAGGAAGACTATCCTAATAAAGTGTATAAATTAGGAGTAGAGTTTGATAAGTTGTTTGCGGAGCATAACAATATTACAAGAGAGGTTTTTGACGGTAAGAAAAAGAAATCAGATATAGTAGATAGTGTGAAAGAATTAAATAAAGTGTTAGATAAATTTGAGTCAATAGATCCCCCTACAGAGTATGTAAACCAACAAAAAGATTTTGAAAAAGCAATTAGTTATTTTAGAGAGTCTTTTTCTTTAATAAATGAAGTATTCACCAGAAAAGAAAAAAGAGAAAAAGGTGATAAGACTGATAAAGAGTTAATAGAGAAATCTGAAAAGCTAGTGAAAGAAGGAGATATTTACTGGCTTAAGGCATTCAAAGATCTTGAAGGGGATATTAAAATCGGTGACGGTACAGTATCAATGAAAGATTTGAAAGAGTTAGATAAGAAAGCTGGAATTAATACAGATAACGTTATGAAGAATGTGAAGGATGGTACGGAATTAATCGGTAATTGGGGATTCCAAGGAACAGACGGTTTCAATATGTCACTCATTTTAAAAGGTGATAAGACTTTTGAAACGTATGGTAAAGGTGAGTATCCAAATAAAAAGAATTATATTGAAGGAACTTGGGAATATGATAAGGAAGCTTTTACAATCTATTTACATCTCAATAAACGTTTAGTAGACGGTGTAGAAGATACAATTCAAAAAAAGAAAATAGCATATAAAGTTCAAGATTATGATGGGGAAAACTTGCGATTATTTAATGAGACGTCATTTAATACAATTAAGTATGTGAAGCAAAGTTAAAGTTATGTAGGACTAGGTTTAAATGGCCTGGTCCTTCATTAAAGTGCGAGTATGTAAATAATATGTTATCTTTCGTTCTGTTTACTTAGTATCATGTTATTCTTTAATAGAGTAATAAATGGAGTTTTGCATTAAATATATGAGGTTGGTTACAAATGATAAAAAAATTTACTAGATTAGTATTAATAGTGGTTATCCCAATCAGTCTTATTACAGGTTGTGGGGCTGCTGAAAAAACTGAAGCACAAAAGCCGAAAGCGGTACAAACGGAGAAAAAGGACTATATGGATTACTCATATGGTAGCAAAGGTATATTAGTAAGTGGCAAAGCGAAAGAACGGCAACAATACGAGATTGGATATATGGATGATAATAAGTTAATTGGGATTGACGAAAATATTGAAGACTGCATTATTTTAGATAATAAAGATGAAGCAGGTCTCATTTGGAAGCAAATAGAGCGTGGATCTATTATTGAAGTGCAATACGGTAAGGATCGCAATGATATCGTAGGCGTGCAATTCGTAGGAGATCGTGAGTCATATGAAATTAGTGATAAGTTTGATCGGAATACGATAAATGAGATTGTTGAAAACGTTAAAGGGAATTTGTAATAGATGTATTTCGATAGTATAGGATCTCTTATTATGAAATTGTATGCCGGTTATTTGTCTAAGTTTAAATTGATTATTTTGACGGTATTTGTAATTAGTTGTAAAATAATGTTTGTTGACGAATTTTATAAAAAGTATGTTAGATGAAATTCATCTGTAGGGATGACATATAAATATTTTCTTAATGGGTATAAGATAAAATAATTAAAATATATAAATAAAAAGAAAATATAATAGAAGTACATAGTAGATTTATATTTTTAAAAATTAATGTGACAATAAAGGGAGGTTGAGATACATACACGGTGGGAGTGTGTATGTATTTATTATAATAATGAATAAGACAATCAAACAACAAGTAATCGCACTATCAACAAGTCTAGTGATTTTAGGGAGCGTACCTTTATCAGCATCAGCAGAAGAGATAAATAACTCTCAAACTGATCAACTTAATATTGCCCAAGGAGAACACGGAACGAGCGGATTAAATTATTCTAATTTCAAGTTGGAAGTTCCTAATCATGTACAAATTAACGAAGCAGAAGTATCTGAAAATGAAAAAATGCTTTTAGAAGAATATAAGCATAAACATGATGAAACAGAAGAATTAAACAAAATGCAAGATGCTAAGAAGGGACAAGTAGCAGAAAAGGAAGCTATTTCAAACATTGAAAAGGCATTTGAATCTGTAGATGGTCGAAATGATGGATCTGATCGTCAAATGAAACCTGTTGCAAAGCCAAGAGGTATTCAATATAGTGCACAGAGTACGAAGAAATATGGAACACTTGCAGGAGTTCCATTTGTGGAGTGGATTGTTCCAGCAGGAAATCCTGATATTCGTCCTGCAAATCCGATGAAAGCACGTTACATTACAATTCATGAGACCGCAAATACAGCCGCTGGTGCTAATGCTGAAAATCACGCGAAATATTTATACAAGCAAGCAACGGAAGGCACTTTCCGAACAGCTTCATGGCATTTTACTGTAGACGATAAACAAATTTATCAACACTTACCAACAAACGAAAATGGTTGGCATGCAGGAGATGGAGATGGATCAGGAAACAGGGAGTCTATCGGTATTGAGATCGCGGTTAACCAAGACGGTGATTACAATAAAGCGTTAGAAAATGCAAAACGACTTGCAGGTTATTTAATGAACAAAGAAGGAATTGGTGCAGATCATATTTACAAGCATCAACAATGGAGCGGGAAAAAATGTCCTGACATTTTAATTTCACGTGGTAATTGGGCTGGTTTCGTACAAGGAATTCAGTGGTATGCAAATATAAATGCGCAGATTGATACGCCTTTACAAGATAAAAATGACTCATTTAATCCAAATGAAAATAATCCAGCTGAACCTAGCATGGAACTAGTGGTAAATGGTAGTGGTATCAATGTACGTAGTGATGCGGGTATTGAACATCGTGTTGTACGTAAAGCTTCAAACGGAGATCGTTACAAAGTATTAGCGGTTAAAAATGGTTGGTATAAAGTAGGTAATGGAGAATGGATTTTCTATGACCCAAGCTGGATTAAAATTAACTACAATGTACCAAAGGAAGAAGTACAAAAGCCTAAGGAAGAAGTACAAAAACCAAAAGATGATATTACAGGTGGCTGGTTTGAAGGGCATATTCGTAAATTAAACAGTCTAGGTATTATGCAAGGCGAAGGTAATGGTGTATTTGCGCCATATCGAAATGTAACGAGAGCGGAGTTTGCGAAATTAATCTCGAATGCTCTTAAACTACCAGAGGGAAATAAGTCATTTGTAGATATTAATGAGGCACATCCATCACTTCATGACGGTATTAAACGTTGTGCAAGTGCAGGAATTATTAATGGTCGTGGTGAAGGGATTTTTGATCCTAACTCACCAATTACTCGTGAAGAAGTATCTATTATGATTGACAAAGCATTACGATATAAAGGAATTACAGGTGAGTTAGTAGCATTACCATTTACAGATAAGCATTTAATAACATACAAAGAATCGGTTCAACGATTATACAGTCTAAAGGTAGTTAATGGTATTGGAAATAATGAGTTTGATCCTCGAGGCACAGCAACTCGTGGTCAGGCAGCTGCCTTTATTGTGAAGATGTTAGATTCAATGCAAAAATAAAATGAAACTTTAATCAGTGAGGGCCACTCGCACTGCAATCGAGCAGTTTATTCACCGAATTTTGAAATGAGAGTTTTACTGCCCGCAAATAGCAGAATAAATGGTATGTAGAAGCTGACATTGGTAGAAGTAAAAAATAAGAAGAATTTGAAAGGAGCTATCCAAAATAATAATTTGGAATAGCTCCTATTTAGTAGGAAGAACAAATTGTATTTCATAGATTGAATGTAGAATGCCCTTCCAAGCCCCTTATAAGCCCCTACCAAGTAATAAATCACTAAGAAAAAACAAAAACAAAAACAAAAACAAGAACAAAACAAGCGCGAAAAAATGAAACCGGCGTTGTAGTAGTAAAAAAATTGTAATTCGAATGCCAAAACCATTCCCGCATGCCTATCTTTATAATGAAGGATTAAAATTTTCCTATTTACTAGCAAAGAGTGGAGGGAAACATATGGCGGTATACCGTAATGTGCAGGTGAACTTTTGGCAAGATGAATTCATATTAGATTTAACGCCAGAGGAGCGTTATTTTTACATATATTTGTTAACTGGTACGAAAACGAAGCAATGTGGTATTTACATATTACCGAAGCGTGTGGCAGAGCTTGAAACAGGTTATAGTATGGAGACTGTTGAGAAGTTGCTAAACAGGTTTGTTGAGTATGGAAAGATTTTATATGATACGGAAACGAAAGAGGTATTCATAATAAACTGGTTATACTATAATCCTATTTCAAATACGAATGTGGAGAAGTGCGTATTACGTGAGTTAAAGACTGTAAAAAGTAATGAGTTCATACATATATTTTTACGTAAATGCCTTGAAGAAGAATACAAGATTCCATTAGTACTGCAGCATTTTGGTATGCCAAAAGAAGAGGATAATAGTAGTTCACAAGTAGTTATTGAAGAGAAAGAAGAAGCGGAAGAGATAGAGGTGGAAACCATAGAAGAGGACGTTCCAAATAGTGAAGTTTATAAGTTTTATGAACAAAATATTAGTAGTTTATCCCCATATATTGTGAAGGAATTGAAGAATTGGATACAAAGACTTTCTGGAGAGAAAGTGTTAGAGGTACTTAAAATTGCGTTTGAAAATAATAAGAAAACGTTAGCTTATGTGAAGGGGATTTTGAGGAATTGGTGTAGTGAAAAATTAAAGGATTTTAGTGGGGAGAAGTGCGTAATGGGAAGTTTAGAGAGAAGGAAATGTATTTTGAGTAGTGTATTTTAATTTACATTAACTTAACATAGAATGTATGTTCGTTTTTGTGAGATTTATGCTATACTACCATTAAATAAGGGTATTTTTATAATAGATAAAAAGATGCGGGGGGTACAAAGTTTGACTACTAGTACATCTGAGTTGTTTCAATATATTAATATGACAGAAGAACAGAAACAATTATCACAACGATATTTACAGACAAAAGAAGAAGAGATTTTAAAAGATATTCAACTAACGACAATTCGTGATCAAAAAAGAAGCGATTTTGCGGAGCGATTTATAAACGATTTTAGGAAAGTGCATAAACAAGATCCGGATTTTTTTCGATTATTTTACCATATACTCGAGGAGCAATTATTAAATGTTCTTGTAGTCCGTTTTGCGCATGTCAGTTTTTCTAAAATGAAGATTTATTTAGAAAAAAGTGCACTTCCTTTGGACAAACTTGTAGCAATCGCATGTAAATATTTATCCAGTATTTCAAGTTATGTGAATGAAGCAGATGTTTTTCTTAGAGAGTTAACAAGAGAGAATCCGAACTATATAGAGGGACAATTACATACTTTACCAACTAACCAGCAAGTAACATTACTTCTTGTAATGTTTGATGTAGATTATGAAAAGTTTCGTACATATAGTTCTTTATTGAATGAGAGGTTAGAAGAACATACAGAATTTATATTGAAACTGCTAGGGGAAAAGGAAAAGGTTGAAGCAGTTAAACGGTATTTAAAAGGTAAAGATGATAGTGAAGTATTTATAGGTGGGAATTTACCGGAACATATTTGGCGGCTATTATTTTGTGTTCATAAATATTCGAATGTTGCGAGGCGATATATTGAAATATTGGCGAAGAAAAATGTTTGGGGTTTTATAAACTATGCAACACGTTATATGTGTCACACTCTCGGTCAGTCTCAAAACTACAAAAAAACTGGTAGTGTAAATAGAGAAACATATGAAGAAATTCAAAGTTTTTGTACACAGTTTTGGATTTCTAAGGAAAGATTTTTTGCGCATCGTCTAAGGCAACATGATTTAAATAGTGAGGATTTTTGTAAGACGTATGAATATGAATTGCTATGCTTTATGTTGGAGGAAGATCCTGAATTTATTCAACGTACTTTGCAATATGTAAGTAAAATGAATTATCTCATCATCGCACGCACGTTAGCTGAAAAAGGATATGAGCTAAATATAGGGAAAATGCGAGAAGAATTTTTTGTTGCTGCTTTGCAAATAAAATTGTCTACAGTGCGGGATACATATCGTGATTATTTACTAGGGAAATTGTCACTTGAGGATATGGAGCAAATACTTAAAAATCCGAAATATAGAAGTATGTATTGGGGTATGCCGGTGTTAGAGGTTGCGCTTCTTTGGGATATAGATGATATAGCGAAGAGGGAAGCTGTACTTACACTACAGTTTGGAGATGAAGATAGTGTTAATTTATACGAACTTCTTTACGAATGTTCTGTCAGAGGAGTAGAACCGAAACAAGTATTAGAAGATCTGCTTTCGTATGGATTAAGTAAGGAAAAGCTTATCGCTTATGCAGTTGAAGAAGCTGCATGCTACAGTGAAGAGCGAAATAAGGCGAAGGAAGCGCTTGTTTGTGTAATTGTAAAAGAACAAGCGTACATCATTGAACGATTTGATGAGTATTCTGCTGTGGCCAAAGCATATATTTTAGAAGAGTTAGCAAAGGATAACATGATTAAAATGCGTCCAATTTTAATTAAAAGCTTAGGAGATTCATCTAAAAAAATGCGTGAGTCTGTAGTTAAACTGCTTTCAAAAGATGTAGAAGCTGCAGCAGATGTAGCAGTTGAACTTCATAATAAAAAGAAAATTGTTCGTGAAAATGTGATGAAAATACTTATAGAGTATAAGCTTGAAAAATATACGAAACTTGTACAGGAAGCTTTGCAAGAAAGTAAAAATGAATCTTTCGCAGGAAAATTCTCGTTTTTATTTCAAACGGAGGAAGAAAAGATAGAAGAACTATGTGCACGTATTTTAACTGAACAAACAAGAAATTCACTTCTGCAATTGATTGGGGATGAGCCACAAATCCGTTTACGTGACTCTGATGAAATTGCTGATGCTGCAATTCCGTTAGCCTATTTACAACAGTATATTTCAGATGCTGTTATTGAGAAGAAAGAAACAGCAGAAGTAATTGGTAGAGCTTTAAATGAAGAGGACTTAAAAGAATATGTGCAAACAATATATCAAATATGGATTTCTCAAGACGCAGATGTGAAGAAACGTGGAATTCTTTCGCTATACGGAATGTATAGTGACGACAAAATGGTCGACATACTTATAAAGCAAATTGATGAATGGGTGCTTCAAATGAGAGGAAAGATAGCAGCGGATGCCGTTCGTGCTTTAGGTTTGTCTTCATCTAAGCTTGCACTTATGTCTATTCATGCAATAGCATTTAAATATAAACATAAGCAAGTACGTAATGCAGCAAAAGAAGCGCTAAGTCTTGCTGCGAAAACACGTGGTATAACAGAGGAAGAGCTGGAAGATCAATTGGTGCCGGACCTTGGCTTTACTATACATGGTGAAAAAATAATTGATTTCGGGAATCGAAGTTTTACTGCCATTTTAACTACAGAGTCAAAAATTGAATTAGAGACAGAAGAAGGAAAACGTATGAAGTCACTTCCAAAGCCGAATGCAAAAGATGATGTAGAAAAGGATGAAGAGGCTAAAAAAGAATTAGCCTCTTTAAAGAAGGAACTCCGAAATACTCTTTCCATGCAAAAACAACGATTGGAAACGGCACTTTCATTAAAGCGTTATTGGTCACATAATGCATGGAAGTCTGTATTTATGGATAATCCAATTATGAAGCAATTTTCTATTTCACTCATTTGGGGTGAGTATAAGGAAGGGAAGTTGCTGAAGGCATTCCGTTATGCAGAAGGTGGCGTGTTCTGTACAATTGACGGGAAGAGTTATGAACTTTCATCTGGCACTGTTATTGGTTTCGTTCATCCGTTAGAATTGTCTGGGGCGGAGAAGGAATTATGGAAAGAGCAATTAGAAAGTGCGGGAATTGTTCAGCCGTTCCTACAAATTGAGCGTCCAGTGTTTGTAGTAGAAGAGAATGATGAGAGTGCTATTGAGAGATTTGGCGGTATTTTACTAAATGGTCGTTCGTTATTCGGTAAGATGACGAAGCTTGGATGGATCCGTGGGTCTGTTCAAGATGGCGGTGTGTATTATACATTTTACAAAGAAGATACTCGTACCGGATTAGGCGTGCAATTGTCATTTAGCGGAGCGCCGATTGGTTATGAAGATGAAGAAGATGTATGTGTATTTGACATTCAATTTTATAAAGCAGGTACAGTGAATCGTGGTTCATATGAATACGATGAGATTGATGATGAAAGACGCATTGTACCAAAAGAAGTAGATAAACGCTTCTTTAGTGAAATGTTATATGATGTGCAAGTAGCGACAGATTCAAATCTTGGGCATAATGAAAGTTGGCGTAGCGAACGATAAGAAAAACCCCCTTCATTGGTAGGAAAATGAAGGGGGTTTTTCAATGTTTCAAAAGGTTCTTTCATAATAGAAGCGAATTAGGGGGAAGAGGATTTTTATCCTTTTAGAAGGGATTGGTATCATGATCAAATAGATGATTTATCATACGACTACACTGAATACAGCGGGAATAGAAGGGAAAATGTTAACGTTACAGCCACGGTAATGATAGAAAAGACTTTTACTATATGTAAGAGTCTCTTTTTTTGTAAACGCGACAAAATTTGACAAAAAAATTTGCAGGAACTTGTTATAATTTCTGTTGGAATATTTTGTTTAACGAGAAATGGGTGTATAGCGTAAAAGATTTCGATGTCATACAAATACATTTTTTGTTTTACATTCAAGGATTTCATAAGAGAAGAATTACAAAAATGAATGACATGGAGAAGTCATAGGGGGAGAGGAGATTTAGCATGAGTATTAAAGTAATAAGAGCAACAGGGGTAATGGGAGGAGCAGCAAGAGTTGCTGTAAAGGTAGATAACGAAGTAGTAATGAAACTTGAGAATAACGAAGAATATACGCTTCCTTTTGAATTAGATGAAGCGAATATTAAAGTAAAACAATTCTTTTTTGGAAGTAAAGAAAAGAAAGTAAAGGATGGCGATGTAGTAGAAATTAAGATAAATAGTATTGCTATGCTATTACTGATGGTGTCAATGATGGCTGTTTTATTTGGTTCGTCAATTGGTATAAATATTGTTGTTTTTGGTATGATAGGAGCTTTAGTTACATTAGTATACGGATTGAATAACTGGTTTCGTTTAGAGGTTAAATAATTATTGTATATATATTTATTTCAGTTGATTTACTATACATGGGATGAAAATATTTTTAAGTGGGAAATGGGGAGAATCAGTATGAAGAAAATGGTTGTAATATCTAGTTTGGCGCTAATAGTAGGTTTAACAACTGGTTGTAGCAGTGAAAAAACAAGTGGACCTAAAACAGTATCTGTAAAAAAAGAAAAAGAGTTAGTAGCGAAAGATATTTTTAAAAAAGCAGCTGACGGATTAAAACAAGAGGAATATCTTACATTGACATCTCTTATGTCAATGAAGGGGAGCGGCCAATCAGAAGAAATTAAAATGAAAATACAAATGGAGCCGAAACTGAAGAATTCTAGAGCTGAAATGAAAATAAGTGGTACAGATATTGTAACGTATGAAGTAGATGGAAAGGTCGCTGCTCAAGTGAAAAACCCTGATACAGGAGAGTTAGTTACGATACCTAATGATCAATTTAATGTAAATGATGTAATGGTCAGTAAAAATTTACTTAATGAGTTAGATTTACCGGAAGCTTTGGCTAAGAAAATGAAAGCAAAGAAAGATGGAGACACATATAAACTTACACTTGATTTAAAGGGAAAAGAAGCGGTAGATACGTTACAAAAAATTAATGGAGATATGAAAAAATTAACGGAAGGATTTAATATGGATGCGTTTAATATTGAATATATAATAACAAAAGATTATAAATTTGAAGAGATGCGAACAACTATAAAAGTGAGTGAAAGTAACTCAGATAAAAAAGCTAGTACAGATAAGGAAAAATTGGATGCAGTTGTGAGTATAAAGATTGATTCATATGAAAAGTTTGATTCAATTAAGTTACCAGAAGGGATTCAATAATTTCAATCGTAAAAGGATAAAAAGGAGCGGAAATCTGCTCCTTTTTTATTTTTCCTACTATTTTTAGAAGATTTATATGAATATAGTTGAACGGCACTTCATTTTTTTCTGGAATAAATGTGAAACGTTGTATAAAATAATCAAGAAAGGAAAAAATTATAGGGGGAAAGTTGTGAAGAAAAATAAGAGTTTAATAAGTTTTTTAGGAGTGTTTATTATGTTGTTTTCTTTTTGTTTTCAAGGAAATGTACAGGCAGATGTAAATACTGTTCAATCTGGAAAAATCAAATCAGGAAACGTAACAGTATGGGAAGTTGGAAATGTAGCGAAAGTATTAGCGGATGTGGAGCGCTTAAATTTAAATACAGTAAATGTACCGATTCAAGTAGATATCCCAAATGTGACTTCTACTAATATGGTAATTAATCAAGCGCAAAAGCAACAAGCTATTATTTTAATTCAAGAATTATTAAAGCGTAATATTCAAGTTATAGTGGAACCGTTCCCATATATTCAGCAGGGGAATGTTGGAGAGACAGAATGGAACCCAAGTAACATTAATGATTTCTTCTGGAATTGGAAGACGGTTATTCTGCAAGATATTTTTAATTCCATTACAAGTAAATACAATGTGTATGGACTAAAGATTGCTTCTAATTTCGTGAATATGGAGTATGCAGAAGGATACTGGAGCGATACAATTGATTTTGTTCGTAATCAGTATAAAGGAAATGTTTTGTATCAAATGAACTGGTGGTTAACAGCAAGCTGGGATCCTTCTTATGAAGCGAAGTTTATAGAGAAAATAAACCGTCCGTATTTAAAGAAGGTAGATATTGTTAGTATCGATAGTTGGTTTGAAGTTTCTGGAAAAAGGAATCCGTCATATGAAGAAGTGAAGCAAGGTTTATTTGCGACGACAGTATATAACCGTGGACAAAATGTTGTTCAGCAATTGGAACAATTACATAATGCAACAGGAAAGCCCGTTTATTTTGGTGGATTTAACGTTCCAGCGCGTGAACTTGGACTGCAAAATCCGTGGAATCCAGATGTTTCTAATGTGTTTTCGAAAGATGTACAATTAAATGGATGGCGTGCTTACCGCGATGTATTAGAACCGAAACCATATTTTAAAGGTTTTTCAATTTGGTTTATTGGCTCTAATGATAGTACACATCCGTATCAAATACATAGTAAAGAAGCGGAGGCAGTTATTAACGGCTGGTACCGAAAATAATTTTTATAAAATAGGTAAGTTTTGAAGTTTACTACATATATTTCTAGTGAAAGGCCTTTCACCATCTTATCACCTAGGGGGCAATCATAATGAAATTTTTGTCTTACCTTACAGTAATTTTGGTGATTCTCGGCGGTTTGAATTGGTTGTTTGTAGCGTTAGATTACAATGTAGTTGAGAAATGGTTTGGTTCTATGCCGGCGCTTGTGGACACTATTTATTGGCTCATTGGTCTTTCTGCTATTTATCAAATTTTTGATCGGTTCTTCACGGACAATTAGCAATTATACTTTATTACTAGAGTGTTAAGTACGATTATGTACTTAACACTTTTTTGTATGTTTATAAAAATAGTTTGCACATGCAAGCGATTCCATTGCGTCTTGCGCCGTAATAATAGAAAACAAATTGACCACGTATTATATTTTGGGTTATAATTCAGAAAGTTTAAAAATTAATAAAAATGAGAAATAGGGAGGTTATGAGGGTAATGGAGAGAGTCTATAATTTTTCAGCAGGACCATCAATACTCCCTTTGCCAGTTTTAGAGAAAGTGCAAAAGGAGCTTGTAAATTATAACGGGACAGGCATGTCTATTATGGAAATGAGTCATCGATCTTCTTATTTTCAAAGTATTATAGAGGAAGCGAGTAACTTACTTCGTGAATTAATGAGCATCCCTGATGAGTATGAAGTTTTATTTTTACAAGGCGGTGCGTCATTACAATTTTCTATGATACCACTGAACTTAATGAATACGTATAAAAAAGCTGGATACGTACTAACTGGCTCATGGTCTAAAAAGGCACTGCAAGAAGCCGAAAAAGTTGGGGAAGTACAAGTAATTGCTTCTTCCGAGCAAGAGAAGTTTACTACGATTCCTAAACTGGACGGTTTACTAAGCGATGAAAAACTAGATTATGTACATATTACAACGAATAATACAATTGAGGGGACAAAATATGTGGATATTCCACATATAGAAAGAGTGCCGCTCGTTGCGGATATGTCTTCAAATATTTTGTCAGAACAATATGATGTTTCGAAGTTTGGTCTTATATACGCGGGGGCGCAAAAGAATTTAGGACCTGCGGGCTTAACGATTGCTATTATAAAAAGAGATTTAATTGGGGGAGCAGATCGCTCTTGTCCGACAATGTTAAATTATGAAACTTACAGTAAAAATAACTCCTTATATAATACACCGCCATCCTTTAGTATTTACGTAACAAAACTTGTACTAGAGTGGTTGAAAGAGCAAGGCGGAGTATCTGCGATTGAAGAACAAAATAGAATGAAATCTTCACTTATTTATCATTTTTTAGATGAATCTAAATTGTTTACTTCACCAGTTGATCCTGCGTATCGATCACTTATGAACATTCCATTTACAACACCGTCAGAAGAACTTAACAATGAGTTTTTACAAAAAGCGAAGGAACGCGGCCTTGTTACGTTAAAAGGACATCGCTCAGTTGGCGGTATGCGTGCCAGTATTTACAATGCGATGCCAGCACACGGCGTAAAACGATTAGTAGATTATATGAAGGAATTTGAGCTTGAGAATAGATAGGGAGATGGGGATATGTTTCGTGTTCAAACGTTAAATCAAATTGCAGAAAAAGGTTTGCAAGTTTTTACTGAAGAACGTTATGAAGTAGGAGATAGAATCAATCATCCAGATGGAATTTTGCTTCGTAGCTACTCTTTACATCAAGAAGAGTTTTCAAAAGACTTAAAGGCGATTGCAAGAGCTGGCGCTGGTGTAAATAATATTCCTGTCGAGCGATGTACAGAAAAAGGAATTGTAGTATTTAACACGCCGGGGGCAAATGCTAATGCAGTAAAGGAACTCATTATTGCCAGTCTTATTATGTCTTCACGCAACATTATTAATGGTGTAAGTTGGACGAAAAACTTAGAGGGTGAAGAAGTACCACAGCTTGTTGAATCAGGAAAAAAACAATTTGTTGGATCAGAAATTGCAGGGAAACGTCTAGGTGTTATCGGACTTGGCGCAATCGGTGCTTTAGTTGCGAACGATGCGTTAGCGTTAGGCATGGATGTTATCGGATATGATCCTTATATTTCAGTTGAAACAGCTTGGCGTCTTTCTACACATGTGCAAAGAGCATTTAGTCTTGATGAAATTTTTGCAACGTGTGATTATATTACACTGCATATTCCTCTTACGAATCAAACGAAGGGGATCATTGGGGAACACGCTGTAGAGAAGATGAAAAGAGGGATGCGTCTATTTAATTTCTCTAGAGGAGAACTTGTAGATGAAAAGGTTCTTCAAAAAGCATTAGAAGAAGATATTATTACACATTACGTAACGGATTTCCCGAATGAGAATGTAATAAAGATGAAAAATGTAACAGCGACGCCTCACCTTGGTGCATCAACGTCTGAATCGGAAGAAAATTGTGCAGTAATGGCGGCGCGTCAATTACGTGAATATTTAGAGACAGGAAATATTCGTAACTCAGTAAATTATCCAAACGTAGAATTGCCGTATATCGGAAAGAAACGAATTACAATTATGCATCAAAACGTCCCGAATATGGTAGGGCAAATTACAGGATGCTTAGCGGAACATCATATTAATATTGCTGATATGATTAATCGTAGTAAACATTCTTGGGCATACACAATGATTGATATCGATAACGGAATTGATGATATAATAAAAGAGAATATTGTAGAAAATATAAGCAAAATTACAGGTGTTGTAGCCGTTCGAATGATTGTGTAAAGGAGAGAGGAATGTGGCAAAAATACGACCGTTTCGGGCCATTCGTCCAGTAGAGGAAAAAGCGGCACAAGTGGCAGCTTTACCGTATGACGTATTAAATAGTGAAGAGGCAAGGGAAGTTGTAAAAGGGAATCCATATTCTTTCTTGCATGTTGATAAAGCAGAAATTGATTTAGATCCTGAATTGTCACCGTATGATGATCGCGTGTATGAAAAAGCGGGCGACAATTTAAAGCAATTTATACGAGAAGAAGTGTTCATACAAGATGAAGAGCCAGCGCTATATATTTATGAACTGACGATGCAAGGAAGAACGCAGTCAGGCCTTGTCGTTTGTACATCTATTGATGAGTATGAAGATGATACAATTAAAAAACATGAAAGAACACGTCATGAAAAAGAACTAGATCGTATTCGCCACGTAGATGTGTGTGACGCAAATACAGGTCCGATATTTTTAACTTACCGTACAAAAGATGAAGTAAAGCATTTAATTAGAAGCTGGAAAGAAGAGCATGCGCCAATTTATACATTTACAGCAGAAGACGGTGTTAAGCATGTTGCGTGGAAGATTGCAGATGAAGATGTAATTACGACTTTAGTAAACGCATTTGAAGATATTCCTAATCTTTATATTGCAGATGGGCATCACCGTTCTGCATCAGCTGCAAAAGTAGGACTTATGAGAAGAGAACAATATCCAAATTACACAGAAGAAGAGGAATTTAATTTCTTCTTATCGGTTCTATTCCCTCATGATGAATTATCGATTTGGGACTATAACCGAGTTGTGAAAGATTTAAACGGTTTATCAGAAGAACAGTTTTTAAAACAAATCAAGCAATACTTCTATGTAGAAGAAGCACCTGTTTCTCCGTATAAACCAAATGAACCAAAAACATTTGGAATGTATGTAAATGAGAAGTGGTATAAGCTTACTGTGAAAGAAGAAACATTTGATGCGAATGATCTTGTTAGAGGTTTAGATGTATCTATCCTGCAAGATCATTTATTAAGCCAAGTACTTGAAATACATGATCCGCGTTCTGATTCACGTATCGATTTTGTCGGAGGAATCCGCGGATTAGAAGAACTAGAACGCCTTGTGAACAGCGGCGAATACAAAGCAGCATTCGCATTATATCCGACATCTATGGAAGATTTATTAGCAATCGCAGATGCCGGAGAAGTCATGCCGCCGAAATCAACGTGGTTTGAACCGAAACTGCGTAGTGGGTTGTTTGTTCATTCTTTAAAGTAAATATTGACTTCTATAGTTTTGAAAAACCGAAATGATTTGAGTTTCGGTTTTTCTTATTTTAAAAGAGTTTTTGAGGAGGGGCATGGGATGAAATTACAAGTAGGCGAAAAAATCACCTTTGAACGAACGTTTACAAAAGAAGATGTTGCGTTATTTACGGAAGTATCGAAAGATGAAGGTGTTCATCATGTTACACCAGATGAGCAGGGGAGATTTGTTGTACAAGGGCTTTTAACATCAACACTACCTACAAAAATTGGCGGTGATTATAACGTACTAGCTCGCAAGATGGATTTTGAATTTTTACGTCCTGTGTTTAGTGGTGACACAATTCGTTGTGACTTAACCATTGAACAATTTGAACCCGATGAAAAAAATCGTACAAATATTACTGCGATGTTTATATGTAGGAATCAACTTGAAAAGGAAGTTATGAAGGGGAGTTTTTCTGGGATTATTCTTTAGTTAGTAGGAAAAGTAATGAATAGGTGGGGGCCATGTCACTCGGGCTTAGGTTTTTAATTCCACCATAACGAAAATGATATGCATTGCTGTATATTGATAATATACTCTGTTCATTTTTAACTTGAATAAGCTCGTTGACAAAAAGGACATTCCTAGTATTACAAGAAATGTCCTTTCCACTAAATTATAAGGTATTTTGCTAACGTTCAAATTCTAAAATTAGTTTACTAGTTTGACCTGTAAACTGATAATTATAGGACCCTCTCAGATTTTCTAAGTTACCGGTAGCTTTAATAATTGTTCCTGGGGAATCTAAATTTCCTTTATCAAATATTCCTTGCTCTATAGCTGTGAATGTCCCTTGTTGCCCCTTATAAATTCCTTCAAAGTGTAAAAATCCAGAAATTTTAGCCGTAGCCAAGTGACCATCATTTATATTTGAGTCTAGATAATATAATAAGTATTCAACAAAAGCTTTTCCTTTTAATTCTCCATCAATATCATATTCAACATGGGCAATATTAATAGGGAAATCTTTTCTAGTATCATCAATTAGTTTTTCATCCCATTTACTTACTGTAAATGTTACGTCCATACACGTAAATCCCCCTTTATCATTAGATAAGTAATCTTCATATCATTTGAAAAGTACCAATTCACAGTCATATCTTATAGGAGTGTTTTTATTTATTTGAGTCCTGTCATATCGTTATCTTATTTCAGAATCACCTGCTCCTCCCCACGAAGGATTTACTGTCGCCACGGTATCTCCTGGCTGTAATCTCTTTGTTTTTTTAACATGTTAACTCCGCTCCTACATAATGTAATGGACTACGATTATACAAACTGTATCATTGAAAAACATGATGTATGACATTAGTTTCTTCATCATCAATCCGTTTACCTGCTGGGATTCAAGAATTCAGTCTTAGTGTTGAATATAGGAATAACCGATTTATATTTGAAAATCAAAGTATGCAACATTGCATGAGGAAAACGGTTGTTATTTTTACTACCTGTAACTATAATGATTACAGGTTGGTCGATACCAATCAAAAAAATAAAATCATCGTGAATGGAGATGTTTCATAATGGGTATGAAAAAATTAATTTTAGCAGGTGCTTTAGGGATCGCAGCATTATCAGGAACAAATTTACCAGGACTAGAAGTAACAAAAGCGAGTGCAGCTTCTATTGAATCGAATTTCTCGACGTTAGAAGGACGAGTAGTAGAAGTAGATAACGGTGTAATTGTTGTAAAATCTAAGCAATATGAGGAACCGGTTAGTGTGTATATTGATTCACTTTCAAATGTGAAAGTAGGAGATGAAGTAAAAGCTACTGGATCTATGATGCGTAATTTTACAGAATATATGGTTGCAACTGCAGTTGAAAATACAACAAACAAGTTAGGTATGCACATGAAAGAAGATGGCTCACCTAATTATGTAATTGGAGAAGTATCAAAAGTAGGAACGATGGAAGATGAGGGAGACGGTGCTACTAAATATGTTGTAGTTGAGTATCCATCGCTAAATGGGAAGAAAGCTATTATTGATGTTTTCTTAACAAAGGGACAAGTATTTAATGCGGGTGAGAAAGTGAAAATTGATATGAAGTATGTAGGGTGGGGCGGAAGTTCTATTAACTGGAACACAGTTGACCATATTGAAAAAGTTCATGAAGTAAAGACGAACGCTGAAAATAATGATGGTGTATGGATTTGGTCTTAATTAAAATCCTGTAAATAACAAATGTATCATGTAGTATCCAGCAAATGGTGATGTGTATGACCATTTGCTGGATACTTTTTTGCTTTGTATTTTTTGAGAATAAGGGATATCCGACTAGAATATGATGTTTAAATCAGAGCGAGTTAAAAAATACAATAATGAAAGAGGTGTTTATATATGGAGCGAGATGAGAATTATTTACGAGCTAAAAAAAGAGTGGAGAATTTAAAAGCGTTTTACATTCATTTAACGGTCTATATATTAGTTAACTTAATGCTTTTTTTCATAAATATAAGCTCTGATTCAAGTAAATTATGGTTTTTATATCCACTTGGAGGTTGGGGGATTGGTATCGTTATACACGGTTTAACAACTTTTCCATTTGGGATATTCGGAAAAGAATGGGAAGAACGAAAAATTAAAGAGTATATGGAGAAAGATAAGTGAAAAAATCAGAGATTTATGAATATAAATCTCTGTGAGCACACGTTTGATGCGAAGCCTATTCTATAGCTTCGCCTATTTGTTTTGTACTCGAAGTTAATGCGAGTACGTGTTCCTATTCATTTTTAGCATGAATTGCATGTGAAATCAAAACTTTAGTTGTAGTACATAATAAATACAGTTATTTTACTTTCTTAATTACAAGTGGATATAGGATAAAGTTGATTTATCATCCTATATTAAAATAAAAAACAAACCACTGTTCGATTTGAATATTCCACGATATAATGGTGAGAGTTTATGACAGAATAAATATTTACATAAGAAGTGAGGTACTGTATGAAAAAAAGAACGACAGACATTATTTTTATTATTATTGGTGCATTTCTTTTTGCTTTAGGTGTTAATTTATTTGTTATCCCGAACGAGTTTGGTGAGGGTGGGGTAACAGGTATCACGATTATTACGTACTATTTATTTGAATGGTCACCAGGTTTAGTTAACTTAATTTTAAATGCGATTTTGTTAATAGTCGGTTATAAATTTTTAAATAAAATCACAACAATTTATACGATTATCGCTGTAGTGACTAACTCGCTATTTCTTCATTTAACAGAAGGCTGGACGATTGCTTCGGATGAAATGCTTGTAAATGCCATTTTCGGAGGAATATTTATCGGGTGTGGTATTGGTCTTATCATTCGCGTTGGCGGAACAACTGCAGGTACTACGATCTTAGCAAGGATGACACATAAATATTTAGGCTGGAGCATTAGCTACGGTCTACTGTTCTTCGATTTAATCGTTGCATTTTCATCTTATTTCATCATTGGTGCAGAAAAACTGATGATAACAATTATTATGCTATATGTAGCAACGAAAGTGATGGAATTTGTAATTGAAGGGTTAAATCCGAAGAAGGCTATTACGATTATTTCTGATAATCCAGATGAAATTGCCGGGAAGGTGACAACCTTAATGGGGAGAGGGGTTACTGTATATTCAGGGCATGGCTATTACACGAAAACTCCGAAGGAAATTCTTTATGTTGTTATTAATAAGCAAGAAGTAGTGAAGCTAAAGCGGATTGTTCAAACTACGGATCCGGCGGCGTTCATCGCTATACACGATGTTCGTGATGTGTTCGGAGAAGGATTTGTTGATATTTCGAAGGCTTAGAAATTGTTTTTGATTAAAATAATCTTAATACTAAAACGTAAGAATCTATTTTGAATAATCTTTTTTCAAAATAGATTCTTTTTCTTTTTCTTGCAAAAAATCCAATTGTTTCTTAATGTAGTGATGTAGAAGGATGAACGAGAGAGGGTTTAATGAAGATGATACATATTTTATTAGCTGATGATGATAAGCATATTAGAGAGTTGTTGCATTACCATTTACAAAAAGAGGGGTTTAAAGTTTTTGAAGCAGAAGATGGAAAGGTAGCGCAAGACGTTTTAGAGAAGGAAAATATTCATCTTGCGATCGTAGACATTATGATGCCGTTCGTTGATGGCTATACGTTATGTGAAGAAATCCGGAAGTATCATGATATACCAGTTATTTTATTAACGGCGAAAGATCAGTTAGTTGATAAAGAAAAAGGATTCATTTCTGGTACGGACGATTATATCGTAAAACCATTTGAACCAGCTGAAGTGATTTTCCGTATGAAAGCTTTATTACGACGTTATCAAATGCTGAGTGCAGATATTATTACGTTGCACGGAACGACAATTGATCGAAAAGGTGTAGAAGTAAAGTGTAACGGTCAAACGATTTTGCTTCCTTTAAAGGAATTTGAGTTATTATCACAACTTGCTAGTTATCCTGGAAGAACATTTTCAAGAGAAGAGCTAATTGAATTAGTATGGGGAATGGATTTTGAAGGAGATGAACGAACAGTTGATGTTCATGTGAAAAGGCTGCGAGATCGTTTCTCAAAACGAACGGATGATTTTCAAATTACAACAGTGCGCGGCCTCGGGTATAAGTTGGAGTTGAAATAAGATGAAATCACTATATTCTAGATTTGTATTTATGACGGTCGGCATTATGCTACTTAGTAGTATTATCGGCTTTTTATTAACGAACGTATATTATCAAGTGAAGTTAAAACCATATAACAGTGAAAAGATTTTAAAGTATGCGGAAGAAGTTAAATCGTTATATGAAAAGCAAAGTGAAGAAAATCAAGAGACGTATTTGCATTCTATTGCAAAATTAGGGTATGAGATTTACATTGTTGATGATCAAAAGAATGGAAAGCGTATCGGTAATGCGTTTCGTAAGACGACAATAAGTGATGATACCGTTCATAAAGTATTGCAGGGGGAGACATTTAATGGTGTTTCTACTTATCCAACGCGCCTCTTTATTACAGGTTTTTTCGATAATGAATTAATTAATAGCGTCGGTGTCCCAGTACAACACGGTGATAAACAGTACGCTTTATTCATTCGCCCTGACGTTCAACAACAATTCGGCGAGATGAGAATTTTTCTAGCGGTATTATTAGGGTTTATCGTACTATTAAGTATTATTTTTATAGCGATTGCAGCAGGTTACATCGTTCGCCCAATCCGTAAATTTACGAAGGCTACGCAAAAAATTGCGAGTGGGGAATATGAAATTGAATTAGATGTAAAACGAAAAGATGAAATAGGAACGTTATCTACAAGCTTCCAAAAGATGACGAAGAGTATTAAAGAACTAGATGAAATGAGACAAGAATTCGTTTCGAACGTTTCACATGAATTTCAGTCGCCACTTTCTTCCATACAAGGTTTTTCAAAGACGTTGCAAACAGAAAAGATGAGTGAGGAAGAAAGAAATCATTACTTACAAATTATTGAGGGTGAAAGTAAGCGAATGTCTAGTTTATGTAAACAGTTACTTACGCTCGCTTCATTAGATAAAGAGGAAAAGGTTCTACAAATAAGAGAATTCAATCTGCAGAAGCAAATTAAAGACGTCATTTTTATGCTTGAGTGGAAATGGCGGGAAAAAGATATCGCCGTTGAATTTAATGTGCCAGATATCACTATAAAAGGTGATGAAAACTTACTTCATCAAGTTTGGAGTAACATTTTCACGAATAGCATTAAGTTTTCAAACGATGGTGGAACGATTGAGTTTTTCGTCGAAGAGTTAGAGTCTAGTGTCATTATTTCTATATCAGACAACGGAATCGGTATGGAAAAAGAAGAAATGGATCGTATTTTTGACCGTTTTTACAAAGTAGATACAGCAAGGACGAGAAACGTAGAAGGTAGCGGTTTAGGATTGTCGATTGTGCAGAAGATTGTTGAACTGCATCATGGAAACGTTTCGGTGTATAGTACGAAGGGGGAAGGAACGACCGTTCGGGTGGAGCTTCCGAAATAGATGGAAAGAAAGAGGCTGTTTCGGAACGGCCTCTTTTTTTTGGTTTCTAGTATACGTGTAAAGTGAAAAAATGTGAGTCATTTTCATTACATACTCGGACGAGTTTGTGGAGTGAAATCAGGAGGAAGTTTGTTTGGAAATGTAGAATTTCTACATAGTTATAAGGATTTTATTGAAACTGTAACTATTTAGGGAGGAAATTACTTTGAAACGAATTGACGTGTTATTAAACGTACTAGATTCAACATTCGATAAAGAGAGTTGGTATGCACCGTTTAAACATGCTATTGAAGGACTTACAGCCGAACAGGCTATGTGGAAACCATCTGGTGAGGAAACGAATACCATTTGGGAGAACGTTAATCATCTCATTTATTACAAAGAGAGGCTTGCTGCAAACTTGGAAGGCCGTGAATGGACACATAATCTTGACGGAAATGACACATTTTATCTTACTAAGCAATCTAATGATGATATGGAATGGAAGAAAGTCGTTGAACGTTCTGAAAATGCTCAGTGTAATTTAAGACAGGCATTAAGTGCAATTTCCGAAAGAGAGCTTGAGCAAAATTCACTAGAGGGGAAATTACTGGATATCATGCTTCATGATGCTTATCATACAGGACAAATTATTCAATTAAGGAAAATGCAGGGTGCTTGGCCATCAAAGCGTTAACTGCCGTTATAAGTTGGTGCTATTGTTGAATAAAATTTAGATATTCAAACGACTTTATTGTTATATTTTTAGTGAATTATTTTACATCCAAAATGAAATAACTATATTTTTAACCCCGTCCCCAATTTAGAACGGGGTTATGTTTGGTTTGCTATAAAGCCGCACCTTTCCCACGCTCTTCCTTAAACCGAACCCCAAAAGTATCCGCTGTAATCTCATCAGCTTTCGGCAAAGCCCGTAATTTCGGATGAAGCAGCCATACGAGAGAGATAAAGAAAATCCCGATGCTAGCGAGCGCAAAAATGAGTTGTCTACTAAATACATTTGCGGTGTATCCGCCAATTAAAGAACCGAATGGCATAGCAATTGTGCCCATACTTCGCATGACTGAATTGATGCGTCCGATATATTGATTTGGAATTACAATTTGACTAATTGTCGCAAATAATATGTTCGTGGCACCAATTGGGATCCAAGCTAGGCCGAATAAAAAAATAGACAGCCATTGAAACGGTACAATCGTAGAGAGAAACCAAAAGATAGCGCCAGTCGCAAAGCTAATAATAGAAGTGCGGCCAACATTACGTTTGCCAACCCATGAACTGAATAATGCACCGATGAGACTACCTGCTGATATAGCAGCTAAGAAGAAGCCATATGATTTCACGCCTCCTAAAGAATCAGCGAAAGAAGGGAGTATCGCCATCGTCATACCGATTGAGAAATTAGCAACAACTGAACCGATTAAGAATGCGCCCATTAAGGAACGGAAGACAATTGAAAAACCTTCTTTTAAATCTGAGAAATATTGTTTTGTTGAAAGTGATGTGCCCGTTTCGGTTTGCTTTGGCATTTTCAATGAAAAGAACAAAAGGGCAGTAATCGCGAATGTGAAAGAGTCGATCACATATAAAGTAATGGCGCCAAGTAGTGCTACTAATATGCCAGAAATCGTCGTACAAATTAAGTCAATACCTTGATACGCAAATGAGAAGAGTGAGTTTCCTTTTAATAATTGTGTTTTATGCAGTAGAAGTGGTAAAGCTTTCGATTGTGCGGGATAGGCGAATTGTTCGATAAAGGCTACGATTGGCATAATGATGAGTAGTAGTTGGACTGTTAATAGATCGAAGTAGTGTGTAATAGGAATGATTAAAATAAGAATGCATTGCAGAACTTGTGTAATGACGAGGGTGTTTTTAATGGACCATCTATCAACGAATGGACCAGTAAGAAATTGAAGTGCAGAGGGTAATAATGTAAGAAAACCAGCCAATCCAGAATAAAAAGGATTACCACTTAGCTTATATACGAGCCACATCGCGGCTACATAATACAAACTATCTCCTATGTTTGTAAAAATTCTCCCTAAAAATAATAAGAGGAAATTCCGGTTTTTCAATATGTCCATTTAATCTACTCCTTTATAATAAATTTATTCGGTAAAATAAATTTGACCGTTAGTGTAAAAAAAATCGTATTACGATTTTTCTTCTTTTTTCACAAATCGCTGCATTGCTCGTTCGTCGATTTGTAGTGCAGTAGTAGAAATGTAATAAGATTTACTATTTGGATCTTTATCCGCATCTTTTGCGATATCATTTAATTCAGCCATCAATTCATGAAACTTTTTTACCCACACTTGAAATTGTTCCGGCGTAGCATCAAACTCCCAGCAAGATGAAACGTAATTCCACTCAGCCGGGTCTTCGCTTTCTTTTCGTAATATAAAAGCTTCTTCAGGAGCAGCGAGAATATGGTTTTTCGTTGTTTCTGCCATTTGTAAAAAGATTTGGCGACCTGATTCGCTTAACATTTCTAAATGAGGTAATAGGTCTGCAGCAGGGGTGAAGCCTCTAGCGACAGATTGATAGAACTTTTGAATGATGCCATTCTTTTCTTCTGTATAAACAATCTCTATAAAACCATTCTTTTCTAATTCTTTTAAATGATAATGAATTTTCGCCCTTGGAATGCCGAATTTCTCAGATAGTAATTGTCCTGTATAAGGACGTTCGCATAGACGCATCATCATTTCGACACGTAGTGGATCGCTTATTGCTTTTAGTTGGCTATAAGTAGTGAGTGTTAACATGGGCTTCAAAATGATCAACTCCTTAAATGGAATTACTCGGTCAAGATTATTTGACTGAATTGTATCAAGGATTTTAGTTATTTTCAATACTTTCTGAAAATTAAATCTTCCCCTCTGTAATCTTCTGTTCATATTCCGTTCATATTTCTTTTTTATGATAAGTGCATAGAAAGAAAGAGGAAGGAGCGAGCGAAATGTTTTTAGCTCTGCGTGAATTGAAACAATCAAAATTACGATACGGATTAATCGGACTGATTATGGTGTTATTATCATTTTTAGTTCTTGTTATTTCAGGATTAGCAAATGGACTATCATATGATAATGCTTCATCGATTCAAAATATGGAGGCAAATAAGTTCGTTTTAGCAGATGATGCGGAAAATAAATTACTTCGTTCACAAATTAAGAAAGACGATGTAGATAACGTAGTAAATCAAGTAGGCGAGAAAGAAGCCGTTCCGTTTCGTGTGAAAGTTTCAACATATGAAAAGAAAGATAGTTCGAAAAAGGTTGATATCGCTATTTTCTCAAGTGAACGGGATTCATTTTTAGAACCGAAAATTGTAAAAGGGGAGAAATTAGGTACAGCAAACAACGAGATGGTTGCTGACGAATCAATTAAAGAAAAAGGAATTGATATTGGAGATACAATTATTGATCCTGTTTCAAAGAAAGAATTTACAATCGTTGGATTTACGAAAGATCAAATGTTTAGCCATACACCAGTCGTTTATGTAAATGAAGACGTATGGGGTGCTATTTCACAACCAAACCAAAAAGATTATAGTGCAATTGCACTTAACACAGATAAAGAGATTAAAAATGCACACGTAATTGACAAAAAAGAAGTGCTACAAAGTATTCCAGGATTTAAAGAAGAACAAGGAACATTAACGATGATCATTGCGTTCTTACTTGTTATCGCTGCATTACTAATCGGTGTATTCTACTACGTTATTACACTGCAAAAAACACAGCAATTAGGTGTATTAAAAGCAATCGGTACAAAGAACTCGTATTTAGCAAATAGCTTAGTCGTGCAGGCGTTATTCTTATCAGTCGTTGCGATGGTAATCAGTATCGTTCTTGTACAAGGGTTAGAACAAATTTTACCAGCAGGTATGCCGTTCTTATTAACAACACCGATGATTGCGCAATATGCAGCAATCTTTATCGTAATTAGTATTTTAGGAACACTTATTTCGTTATACCAAGTATTAAAAGTTGATGCATTAGAAGCAATTGGAGGCGGGATGTAATGACTTCATTATTAAAATTAGACAAAGTAAGTAAAGTGTACGGAGAAGGGAATACGGAAGTAACAGCCCTTCATCCGATATCGCTTGATGTGAAAGCCGGAGAATTTATCGGAATCGTCGGTCCTTCTGGATCAGGGAAAAGTACGTTATTATCAATCGCGGGTGCATTATTATCACCGTCAAAAGGGGATATTTACATTCGTGAGCAAAATATTACACAGTTATCAGAAAAGGAAATGACAGACATTCGTTTGAAAAAAATCGGCTTCATTTTCCAGTTTGCAAACCTTGTTCCATATTTAAATGTGAAAGAACAGTTACTTTACATTGCAAAGCTAAAAAAAGAAAGTAAACAAGAATCCGAAAAGCGTGCAGATCATTTATTAGCGGCATTTGGATTAGGAGAAAGAAAGAATCATTATCCAAATCAACTATCTGGCGGGGAAAAACAAAGGGTAGCAATCGCTCGTGCGTTCATGAACAACCCAGATTTAATATTAGCGGATGAGCCAACGGCAAGCTTAGACTCAAAACGCGCACGTGAAGTTGTTGAAATGATGAAACGCGAAGTGAAAGAGAGCCAAAAAGCAGCAATTATGATTACACATGATGAAAGAATGCTTGATGTATGTGATCGTATATTGACGCTTCGAGATGGACAGTTAATATAAAAAAAGGAAAACCGTACATGTATGTGCGGTTTTCCTTTTTTTATGGACTTATTTAGAGAATAACGTTTTAATTTTATTACGAGTAAGTAATAAAACACCGCCTAATACAGATAGCATTCCTAGAGCCATATTGTTTGATTGCTCGCTACCAGCGTTAGGAAGTTCTTTAGCGTTATTGTTTTTAGTACCATTATCTGCTTGCATTTGTTTAGGCTGTGATACTTCATTAATCTTGTTATCAACATTTTGCTTCGTTGTATGTAACTCAGCTAATTTGTCGTCAATTTTTTTCTCAGTATGCTTAAAGTCGTTGATTTTAATATCTAAGTCTTGTTTTTTCTTTGATAAATCATCTGAAACAGTTTGTTTCGATTGTTTAATTTCGTTAATTTTATTAATTAAATCTTGTCTAGCTTCTTGTAAAACAGCTAGTTTGTTTTTTACATCTTGTTTAGCTAATTCTAAGTTAGCGGAAAGACTGTCTAAATTGCCTTTAATTTTCTTAAGTTCCTCTAACGTGTTACCGGTATTCGGCTTGTTTTCTTTTAGTTCAGCGAGTTTGTCCTCAGCAGTTTGTTTCGCTTTCTTTAACTCAGCTAATTTTTCATCTACTTGTTTTTTAACTTCCTTAAGTTCATTAACCTTTTGATCAATGTTCTCTTTATGTTGCTTCATTTCATTCACTTTTTCATCGACAGTTTGTTTATGTTCTTTAATCTCATTCACTTTGTTATCGATATTTTGCTTATGTTCTTTTACTTCAGCAACTTTATCTTCTACTTGTTTTTTATGCTCTTTAATTTCAGCGATTTTATCTTCGGCGATTTGTTTGTCTTGCTGCAGTTTTGCATCTAGTTCTTGTTTATGCTGTTTAACTTCGTTAATTTTTTCATCAGCAACTTGTTTACGTTCATGTAGTTCATTCACCTTCGTATCAACATTTTCCTTAACCTTGTTAAGTTCATTTAATGTTTGATCCACGTTTTCTTTGTGTTGCTGCAATTTTGCATCTAACTCTTGTTTATGTTGCTTAATTTCAGCTAGTCGATCTCCCGTACTTTGCTGAGGAGTAGCATCATTTACTTCCGCATGAGCAGAGTTCGCGCCAGCAATCATTGCTAAAGCTAGTGTAGACGCAGCAATTGTTTGTTTTGTTTTCATATTTTTGTACCTCTTTTCTTTCATATGCATGAACTGTTTTGTGTAAAAATGAGCATATAGAAGTAGATTATCTTATTATTATATACTATGTTAGGCGCTTAGAGGAAGGATTTGCATAATAATCTATGATTATGTAATTTTTATAATCTCTTATTTGGGGTAGGGGATAAACCTTTAGCTAGATGAACAATTTCTTCTATAGTAAAGCTTACATCTTTATTATTGCGAATAACAAACAAATAATCAGCCTCATTTTCTATAGGATCTACCACATCATCGTGAAGTGATTCAGTTTGTTGTCGATCAAATACTTCTTTGAAACTAGAATATCCACCTCTAAAAATATTCGTACTTCGCGTGCTTCGAGCCACTCTTTCGTAAAGTACATCATCTGGAATGTCAAAATGAACGAGTATGCGTACATATTCATTCTGTGGAAATAATTCGTTTAGTAAATATAACCTTCCATTTTTACTGCGATTGGAGTTACTAATAATAAGGTGTAAATTTGAATGTTCTTTCGCATAATCAACAATGAATTTTGAAAGACCGTGCTTAAATGTATTAGGGCCTTTAGCCGGCTGTAATTTTTCGTAATGCGTGTTAATAAATTCAGCTTGATTATCTTGATCCATAACGAAAGAGTGGGGTAACTCTTTTTCTAATGCTCTTGCAAATGTAGTTTTTCCACTGTGTGTTTTTCCAACTGTAATGATGACTAATCTTTTCATGACGCCCTCCATTTGTATTGTTATGAACTGGAATATTCGGTGTAGATCGAAATCTTCCTGCTAGAGATTACACAAATTATTGGAGCGTTAGTAGGCTGAAAACTTGACAAAAAAACTTATTTATGCTATAATTTACCAATACGAAAATAAGGTGTATAATAGGGTTCTCCTGGCCAGGGGAACCCTATTTTTGTTGTGAAAATGAAGGAGAGTGTATGTGCGTGAAACAAGGTGAAGCAAGTGTAACGTCGTTAGTATCAGCATTCGGAAGGGCGTATCATAGTGAATTTGATAGTCCTAAAATCTTTAATGATTATGTAGCTAAAGATTTCATTTCACAAAAAGAACGTAACAATATTGAAACGAACATGGTTCAAGGGATTCACTTTTTCAATAAAGAAATTGCAGAGCAGTTTCAAGACAATCCAAAAGAAATATTAAAATGGATTACACAAGTTCAGTTATCACCAACACCTTTAGCACGTGCCGCATATTGTGAAAGAGTATTACTACATGAAATTACATTAGGAGCGAAACAATACGTCATACTCGGTGCAGGCTTAGATACGTTCAGTTTTAGAAACCGAGAGTTAGAGAATAAAATAGAAATATTTGAAGTGGATCATCCTTCTACGCAGGCGTTTAAGAAGGAAAGAATAAAAGAAGTAGAAATTGAAGTTCCAAATAACCTTCATTTTGTTTCAATGGATTTTACGAAAGGATTTTCCTATGAACAGTTACGCAATGAAGGATTTGAAAATAAAAAGACGTTCTTTAGTCTATTAGGTGTAACGTACTATTTAACGAAAGAGGAACTTTCTAGTTTAATAGAATGTTTATTTGAGGTGGTTCCGGCAGGAAGTTCTATCGTTTTCGATTATCCCGATGAAAACTTGTTTACGGAAAAGGGACTGTCCAATCGAGTTGAAAATATGGTAAAAATGGCTGCGGTAGGCGGAGAACCGATGAAATCATGTTTTTCTTATGCCGAAATGGAAGCACTGTTAGAGAAGGCGGGCTTACTCATTTATGAACATTTATCGCCAGAAGACATAAATAAATTATATTTTGAAGGACGAAACGATTATTTGAAAGCTTTTGAGACAGTGCATTATGTGCATGCGGTGAAAAGGTAGGAAATTAGTAGGCATGGGGAGGAATCTCTGTGTCTTTTTTTATAAAAAAGGAAATGAGCTGTAGTGGTGGAAAATATAATTATAAATATATATAAATTAATGTTTTGTAGAAACTAAAGGAAAGGGGAAATAGAAGATGTTGAAATTACGAGGAAAATACAATGAAGCGAAAGTATATACTACGAATGTAGAAAAAATGGCAGCAGGTCAAATTATTGATCTTTGTAACCAAGAATTCGTAAAGGATAGCAAGATCCGTATTATGCCAGATACACATGCGGGCGCAGGTTGTACGATTGGGACAACAATGACAGTTCAAGATAAGATTGTTCCTAATTTAGTCGGGGTTAACTAATCGGCTCAGACTTTAAACTACTCACTCAATTGACTGGAAACCCTAACGATAAAAGACGAGGGCAATCAGCAGCCAGTGGTTATGGTGACATAATCGAATGGTTCAGAGACTTGCACCATGTTAGCAGACTAAGGTACAGAATTATTCCTCATCCATTTTGAGTTGAAGAGGAATAATTAATACGGTGAGCCTACAGTAGAGACTGCATATCTCGATGACTGTAGAGAAGGTATAGTCCACACTTTCAGGAAACTGGGAGGTAAGTACGATATTGGTTGTGGCATGGAGGTTGTTATAATTAATAAGAAAAAAGAGGAAATCAACTTCGATTACTTAGACGAAACGATACGTAAATTTGTCCCAAGTGGTTTTCGTATTCGAGATAAGGAACATAGATTTTCAAAAATGATTGATTTTGATAGTGTAAGAGCCCCGTTTACATTGCAACGTGCTCAAAAAAGTATTGGTACACTTGGCGGGGGCAATCATTTTGTCGAACTGAATGAGGATGATGAAGGAAATGTATACATTGTTATTCATAGTGGTTCGCGTAATTTAGGGAAACAAGTAGCAGAGTATTATCAAAACTTTGCTTACGAGCAACTTATAAACGTTAAATCTATTAAAGAAGAAATTATTGAGCGTTTAACGAAAGAAGGCAGACAACAAGAAATACATGAAGCTTTACGTGAAATTAAGAAACCGGTGATTCGTAAAGAATTAGCTTATTTAGAAGGACAAGGATTTAAAGATTACATGAATGATATGAAAATTGCACAAAAATATGCGGAGTTAAATCGTAAAGCAATGATTGATGAAATCGTCACTACAATGGATTGGAAAGTAACAGATCAATTCACTACAATCCATAACTACATCGATATGGACAATATGATTCTAAGAAAAGGTGCTATTTCAGCTCAGAAAGATGAACGAGTAATCATTCCAATCAATATGAGAGATGGTTCAATCATTGCATTTGGTAAAGGAAATCCAGATTGGAACTTTTCTGGCCCTCATGGAGCAGGGCGTATTATGAGTCGCAAGAAGGCGAAAGAAGTACTTAACTTAGAGGATTTTCAAAATACAATGACAGAGGTTTGGACTACATCTGTTGCAGAAAGTACTTTAGATGAAGCACCAATGGTATATAAGCCAATGGATGAAATTATTGAGAATACAAAAGAAACAATTGATATTAAACATATTATTAAGCCACTTTACAATTTTAAGGCTAATTAAAAGAGGAGTAACGTTTATTAAAGAAAGAGAACTTGAAAAGATAGCATATTTTGTGGCGGTTATATAACAAAGATTAAAAAGACAACATATTAAACTAAGAGATTCATCATATTCATTTACATTTATGTAATGTTAAAGACTAGAAAGCTAGATTGGCGCGAATTGCTAATTGTGGAGTGTGTAGAAAAGACAAAATCTCTTAAAAAACACTTAATTTTTTATTCCATTAATCTTTACAATCTCCCCTTATAATGTGAATTGGACAAGCACCTAAGAGAAAGCAGAATATGTCAGTTTGTACATTCTATTATTAGGGGGAGAATTTGTATGAAAAAGACAGTTGCTTCGTTAGCAGTTATGGCGGCATTATTACCGACATTTTCAGCACATGCGGAAGGGAAAGAGCAAGTTCGAAAATCAGCTACAACTTTTAATGTTATTAGTGACATTCAAGGTGATTTAGGAGATTTTGATCACGTATTAAAAGATATGAATAAAGTAACGCCACTTTCTAGAGCGCTTATTATGAATGGGGATATAACGCCGACTGGACAACAGTCACAATATGATGATGTAAAGCGTGTGTTAAATAAAAATAAGCATCCAGAAAATGTATGGTCTACTGTTGGGAATCATGAGTTTTATGCTGGTAAATGGACAGCAGATGGGAAACTCTCTCAAAGTACATGGCCAAATGGTGTAACTGAGGAAACTTTATTTAACCGCTATCTGAAATTTAGTGGACAAGAAAAGGTATATCATAAAAAAGAATTAGATGGCTATCCACTTTTATTTTTAGGAACTGAAAAATATATGAAATACCACGATTCAAAAATGTGGGATGAAGTATATATGAGTGATGAGCAATTAGGTTGGTTAAAACAAAATTTAGAAGAGTATAGTCAAAAAGATAAAAATAAACCAATCTTTATTTTCTCTCATCACGTTTTACCTGATACAGTATCTGGATCAAGACAATCACCATATTTACAAGATTATTTAAACGTGGATAAATTGTACGATATATTAAAAGACTATCCGCAGGTCGTTTTCTTTACGAGTCATACGCATTGGGATTTAAACTTACCGGACTGGGCTGGTAAAAAGAAAATTGCAGGCGGAGATAAAAAAGGATTTACTGTTGTAAATACGGGCGGGATTGAAACGGGCTGGATGTCAGCAGGACCAAATGGAGGAGAGAAAACTGCTCCAGATGGCTATTCATTTAAACAAGGGTTACAAGTGAAAGCATATGGTAACGATGTAATTGTGACAGCTTACGATTACAAACGTGATAAGGATATAAAGAAGTTATTAATTAGTGATTCAAAAATTGCGCAGATGGCACCAAATGTAACGGCAGATGATAGTGAAAATATAATTGTCGGTGCAACTGAATATATGGAGTATTCTATAGAAGGAACGAATGAGTGGCATACGTATAGTAAAGCAAACCCTCCGAAATTTGATGGGGATAAAGTCGTATACGTACGCCATAAAGGTGAAATGAATTTAGAGCCGGGATTAACACAGTTACTTCGTTTTTCGGTAAATAAGTGATTGGAGGGAGTCTGCATTTGAATGTGTAGGCTCTTTTTTTGTTGATGAGAAAGGGGTTGCCTGTCTGTCGTTTTTTGTCGATAGATCGATATATTAAGAAAATCGTTGATATATTGCAAGTTACGATAGATATATTTGAAAAATCGTTGATATATTGAAAGGAATGAACGATATATTTAAAAAATCGTTGATATAAATTTCATGTACCGTAATTAAGTTAAAATCATTAATACGGTTTTACTTATCAAAATGAAATTCTAATACATTTTTAACCGAGAAAGATGACTTCACCATTTTTACGTGTAATAATAGTAACGTTACATATATTGTGAAAGAAGTACAAAAGGAGCGTTACAATGAATTTAGCTAAATTCCCGAGAAAAAAATATACAGAATCATATACACCAATTGAAAAGTTAAACAACTTTTCTGAAGCACTTGGTGGCCCGACTATTTATTTTAAACGAGATGATTTACTTGGTTTAACAGCTGGTGGCAATAAGACGAGAAAATTAGAATTTTTAGTTGCAGATGCACAGGAAAATGGTGCAGATACGTTAATTACAGCTGGTGGTATTCAGTCAAATCATTGCCGCCTGACACTGGCAGCTGCGGTAAAAGAAAAAATGAAATGTATCCTTGTATTAGAGGAAGGGCTTGAGCCAGAAGAGAAGAGAGACTTTAACGGAAACTATTTCTTATATCACTTATTAGGTGCTGAAAATGTCATTGTTGTACCGAACGGAGCAGATCTTATGGAAGAAATGCATAAAGTAGCACAAGAAGTAAGTGAAAAAGGTAATACACCATATGTAATTCCAGTTGGTGGATCAAACCCTACGGGTGCTATGGGATACGTTGCTTGTGCGCAAGAAATTATGGCGCAATCATTTGAGCAAGGAATTGATTTCAGTTCAGTTGTTTGTGTAAGTGGTAGCGGCGGTATGCATGCTGGTTTAGTTACTGGTTTTTCTGGAACACAAAGCCATATTCCTGTAATCGGGATTAACGTAAGTAGAGGAAAAGCTGAGCAAGAAGAGAAAGTAGCAAAACTTGTAGATGAAACTTCAGCACATGTTGGTATTCCAAACTTTATCTCGCGCGACGCTGTTACGTGCTTTGATGAATATGTAGGACCAGGCTATGCGTTACCAACGCCGGAAATGGTAGAGGCAGTTCAGTTACTTGCGAAAACAGAAGGTATTTTACTTGATCCAGTGTATACAGGTAAGGCAGTAGCGGGATTAATCGACTTAATTAGAAAAGATAAATTTAATAAGGAAGACAATATTTTATTCGTACATTCAGGTGGTTCACCAGCTTTATATGCGAATACTTCTTTATTTGCGTAAGTGTAAAAAGCATTGGGTATCCAATGCTTTTTTGTTATATACTGGAATTGTCGAGAGGTGGGAGGATTATATGAACTCAAATTTAAAATGGATTATATATACGGTACTCGGCATTTCTATTCTATTAATCTTATTTGCGGCTTATGGGGTGTATTCGTATTTTATATTTTAAAAGCGTAATGGAAGTGAACCATAATGTAATGTATGTTATAGTTTGATATGTTAATTACTTACAATACTTTCTACAAGGAGAATACATAATGAGAGCAAAGAAACTAGTAACGTTAGCAGTTCCGTTTATGCTGTTAGTCGGATGCGAGGTAGGAGATAAAGATTCTACTCATAAGACTGAGCAAACTAGTAAAGCAATAACGAAAACAGTAATTTCTGAACAACAGTATCCGTACTACATATGTGAGCAAGTGGTAGAGTTCCAATTTAAGAAGGATGAACTGTTACTAAACTTAGGAGAATCCTTAAAGGACAAAGAAAAAGCAAAAGCTGTTTTAAAAACATCAAACGAGATAGATAAAATTTTAGACAATATGGAACACATAAAAGTACCTGATACATACAAAGACATTCACAAATCCATACAAGAAGGGGTAACAGAGGCAAGAAAAGCAACGAAGTTAATTAAGGATGCTGGTAAAGAAGATAAACAGAAGATTCAAGAAGCTACAATGAAAGGTACTGAATTTTTATCAGGTGTAGACGGAGAGCATTGGAAAAAAGCAATTTATGAGTTATCACAGGAAAACAAAGATGCTTATAGTAAGGCACTTGATAAGAAAGTAAAGGAGCACTCAAAGTAAAACAGTAACTTGTAACAATACATATCCATCTAAAATTTCCGCGAATGCTATGCTAGGAAGTTAGGTGGGAGATTACTGTCCTTAAATGTGGCTGATTAAAGCTACAGCCACATTCTCCTGTTCTAATTAACTAAAAGAAGAACTTCCCCATCCCGATTAGACTACTGATCATTCCTATTCCACTCATGGTACCTTTTCCTGCTGTAAGTAAGTTTCCAAGCATTCCTAGCTGACCGTTACCTCCGTTATTTCCCCATCCCATTGGGGCCCACGGACCACCCCATCCTGGAGAGTTTCCGAAAATACCCCCGTTATTGGTATTGAATTTAAAAGCCTTAGCTGGCGGCGATAGTAAAGCTGCGAGATGACCTTGTGCGAACATCCCTGTATGATTGAATGGTTGCGCCCAGGGGAAGGGAGGTTTTTGAAAATTAAAACCTGCATGACCTGGTAATGGAGTCCAATTAGCAGGGTGACCTTGTGGTAGTATCTCTGCATAATTAATTGGCTGCTGCCCCCAAGAGAAGGGAGGAGGTTGGGGATTGAACCCCGTATAATTGGCTGATGAATCCCAACTAACTGGATAGACTCGGTAACTCCAATTCTCAGGAAGCTTCAAATCATTCATTACCTCAGATGTAGTTATTTCGGGCTGTGAATATAATGAAATTTGGTTAGTATATTGTTGCCCATTTCCCTTTGAATTCAAATACCAATATTGGTCCATACGCTTATTCTCCTCACTTTAAAAATGTAATGTTAGACTTAGCCTATGTAATATTCCTTTTTATGGATGGTTACATAACTAGATCTACAAGCCTGTATTTAAAGGAATGGGTGCGTAGTCTTTTTGATTTTTCTCGCTGCCTGTAAAATTCCCATTGATGTAAAGTTTCACTTTATTTTAGAAGGGAATTTTCAGTTGCTTCTTTTTTGTATTTCAGCCTAATTTAAATTCCGTTAACAAACATTTTTATAAAGGTTTAATCAACAAAAAGATTTTAAAATGGTATGTTGAGCAAGTGGAATTGCTAAAAAGAGAATATCCATTCGAAGAGTTTGGCAAAATACTGTAAGGGTAATGTTTTCTTGTGCAAATATGTAAACGATTTAAACGAATCAATGAAATTTATAATGAAGGGGCAATTAAATATATGAGTGAAACATTACATAAAAGAAAACCACCATATGTAATGCTTGTAATCCTTTTTATTGGGGCATTTGTTTCATTTCTAAATAACTCCCTTTTAAATGTAGCCTTGCCATCAATAATGAAAGATTTAAACATTCAAGATTATTCAACGATCCAGTGGCTTTCTACAGGGTATATGCTTGTAAGTGGTATATTAATTCCGGCCTCAGCATTTTTAATAACGCGTTTCTCGAATAGGAGCCTATTTATTACATCTATGGTGATTTTTATTCTTGGTACTGCCTTAGCGGCTGTAGCACCTAACTTTGGTTTATTACTTACTGGTCGGATGGTTCAAGCGGCAGGCTCTTCAGTTATGGGACCTTTGTTAATGAATATTATGCTAGTAAGCTTTCCAAGAGAAAAAAGGGGAACAGCAATGGGGATTTTTGGACTAGTTATGATTACAGCTCCAGCAATTGGGCCGACACTATCAGGTTATATTGTAGAGTATTATGACTGGCGTTTGCTTTTTGAAATGATTTTACCGTTAGCAATCATTAGCTTACTGTTAGGGATTTGGAAATCTGAGAATGTCATGAAACAAAACAAAAATGCAAAACTTGATTATCTCTCATTACTATTATCTTCTGTCGGTTTTGGCGGTTTGTTATATGGATTCAGTTCTGCAAGCTCCGATGGTTGGACAAATAAAGTTGTCTTAACAACCTTAATCATAGGCGCAATTGCCCTAATTGCTTTCATTATTCGTCAATTAAAAATGGATGAGCCGTTATTGGATTTACGTGTTTACAAGTACCCAATGTTTGCACTTGCGTCTGTAATTGCAATTGTCAACGCGGTGGCCATGTTTTCGGGTATGATTTTAACACCAGCTTATGTACAAAACGTCCGTGGCATTTCTCCGCTGAGCTCTGGACTGATGATGCTTCCAGGTGCGGTTATAATGGGGATTATGTCACCAATTACAGGTAAACTATTTGATAAATATGGTCCTCGGATTCTTGGCATAGTGGGGCTTTCCATTACAGCTGTTTCAACTTATATGTTGGCAAGTCTCCAAATTGACTCTAGTCACACACATATTATTCTTATCTACACACTGCGGATGTTTGGGATGGCGATGGTTATGATGCCACTTATGACAAATGGTCTTAATCAATTGCCAACTCGCTTAAACCCGCACGGTACAGCTGTTAATAATACGGCTCAACAAGTGTCCGGTTCGATTGGTACTGCTATTCTTGTTACGATTATGAACTCTGTAACAAAAACAAAAGCTGAAAGTTTAATGTCTCATATAGATCCAACAACCTTTACAGAAACTACGAAGGCAATAGTAACTCAGAAGGCTTTATTATCTGGAATTCAATATTCGTTTTATGTAGCGCTTGGCATGAATGTTGTTGCACTACTATTAGTTTTTTTCGTTAAACGTGTAGATACAAGTGCGGAAGCTGTCGAGAAGCTAAATCGGTAGAGAAAAATAAAACGCTTGATAATGATTCCTACAAGTTTTTTGCTGCTAAGGCGCCGGTATTTAAAATGGGAAAAGAACTAAAAGAAGCAGGGAAATAATTATATAGTAAAAGAGGACCTGATGTTCATATCAGGTCCTCTTTCATTAGTAACACGGTATACTTGCTTATCGTATTGGTTTAACTAAACTACTGATTTTTCGAATACTACAATCTTAAGCTCGTCAACTTCTCTATTTTTGGGGTGTTTTAGAAGAAAATGAATCAAAATAATCGTTTTTATAAACAAATACAAGAGATGAGATCCGTTTGCAATTTCTCATAAACATTACAAGTTTAGATTATCTTTTAACACCAACATTAAAAGGCTCCAACTATATTTATTCGCTTCATTTTAATTTAGTATTTTTCTACAAGTTATAAATCTAATTGCCAAGCTTATACGTAATATCATAATCATGAATAGTTAGGGAAAAGATAAAATAAGGTAATCAATTACATATCTTTATCCCAGGCGATTAGTTGCTATTTCCTCTTTATTAAATGGGATATGTTATTTCATGGTTTTTTGAAAGGGTGTTTTAAATGGAAAAAAAAGTATCTGCCATTCCTCAGCCGAAAACATATGGACCGCTGGGTAATCTCCCATTAATCGATAAAGATAAACCGACCCTATCCTTTATCAAGATAGCGGAAGAGTATGGTCCCATTTTTCAAATTCAAACTTTAAGTGATACCATTATTGTCGTTTCCGGACATGAACTGGTAGCAGAAGTCTGTGACGAAACACGGTTCGATAAAAGTATAGAGGGTGCTTTAGCAAAAGTTCGCGCCTTTGCTGGAGACGGATTATTTACAAGCGAGACTCACGAGCCTAACTGGAAAAAAGCTCATAATATTTTGATGCCTACATTTAGCCAACGGGCAATGAAAGATTACCATGCTATGATGGTTGATATTGCTGTACAACTCGTTCAAAAATGGGCACGGCTTAATCCGAATGAAAACGTGGATGTTCCGGAGGATATGACTCGTCTTACGTTAGATACAATTGGTCTATGTGGTTTTAATTACCGATTTAATAGCTTTTATCGTGAGACCCCTCATCCTTTTATTACTAGCATGACCCGTGCTCTAGATGAGGCGATGCACCAATTGCAGCGGCTGGATATAGAAGACAAACTTATGTGGAGAACGAAACGTCAATTTCAGCATGATATCCAATCTATGTTTTCTTTAGTAGATAATATTATTGCTGAACGTAAAAGTAGTGGAGATCAGGAAGAAAATGATTTACTTTCCCGTATGTTAAATGTGTCAGATCCGGAAACTGGTGAAAAATTAGATGATGAAAACATTCGTTTCCAAATTATCACTTTTTTAATAGCTGGGCATGAGACAACAAGTGGATTGTTATCTTTTGCAATTTACTTTTTATTAAAGAATCCGGATAAATTGAAAAAAGCCTATGAAGAAGTAGACCGTGTTTTGACAGATCCTACTCCAACATACCAACAAGTTATGAAACTGAAGTATATACGGATGATTTTAAATGAATCACTGCGTCTATGGCCTACCGCTCCAGCATTCAGTCTCTATGCAAAAGAAGATACAGTGATTGGCGGGAAATACCCAATTAAGAAAGGAGAAGATCGTATTTCTGTTCTTATTCCACAGCTACATAGGGATAAAGATGCATGGGGAGACAATGTGGAAGAATTCCAACCTGAACGATTTGAAGAGCTGGATAAGGTTCCTCATCATGCTTATAAGCCATTTGGAAATGGCCAGAGAGCATGTATCGGTATGCAATTTGCACTTCATGAAGCCACTCTTGTAATGGGAATGCTTCTTCAACATTTTGAATTAATCGATTATCAAAACTATCAGCTGGACGTAAAACAAACATTAACGCTAAAGCCCGGTGATTTTAAGATTAGGATTCTACCCCGAAAACAAACTATTAGCCATCCTACTGCTCTTCCACCTACAGAGGACAAGCTGAAAAACCATGAAATTAAGCAACACGTCCAGAAGACACCTTCTATTATTGGGGCCGATAATCTTTCGCTTCTTGTTCTGTATGGCTCGGATACAGGGGTAGCAGAAGGTATTGCAAGAGAATTAGCGGATACAGCTAGTTTAGAAGGGGTTCAAACGGAAGTGGTAGCTCTTAACGATCGAATTGGAAGTTTGCCAAAAGAAGGAGCGGTACTTATTGTGACTTCTTCTTATAATGGAAAACCACCAAGTAATGCAGGGCAGTTTGTGCAATGGTTGGAGGAACTAAAACCGGATGAGCTAAAAGGTGTTCAATACGCAGTTTTTGGTTGTGGAGATCATAATTGGGCTAGTACCTATCAACGGATTCCAAGGTACATTGATGAGCAGATGGCTCAAAAAGGAGCAACAAGATTTTCTAAACGCGGAGAAGCAGATGCAAGTGGTGATTTCGAGGAACAGCTTGAGCAATGGAAACAAAGTATGTGGTCTGATGCAATGAAGGCATTTGGATTGGAGCTCAACAAAAATATGGAAAAAGAGCGCAGTACTTTGAGTTTGCAATTTGTCAGTCGTCTTGGAGGATCTCCTCTTGCACGAACATATGAAGCAGTTTATGCATCTATACTAGAAAATCGTGAACTCCAATCATCCAGTAGTGATAGAAGTACACGACATATCGAGGTATCCTTGCCAGAAGGCGCTACATATAAAGAAGGAGACCACCTTGGAGTGTTGCCAGTTAATAGCGAGAAAAATATCAACCGAATTTTAAAACGTTTTGGATTAAATGGGAAGGATCAAGTTATACTGAGTGCAAGTGGACGAAGTATAAATCACATACCTTTAGACAGTCCTGTTAGTTTATTGGACCTTCTTAGTTATAGTGTTGAAGTTCAAGAAGCAGCCACTCGAGCACAAATACGAGAAATGGTAACATTCACAGCATGTCCTCCTCATAAAAAAGAATTGGAAGCATTATTAGAAGAAGGAGTTTACCATGAACAAATACTAAAGAAACGGATTTCAATGTTGGACCTTCTTGAAAAGTATGAGGCTTGTGAAATCCGATTTGAACGCTTTTTAGAACTTCTTCCTGCGCTCAAACCGCGTTACTATTCTATTTCAAGCTCTCCACTCGTTGCACAGAATCGTCTGAGCATTACGGTCGGTGTTGTTAATGCGCCTGCATGGAGTGGGGAAGGGACATATGAAGGAGTCGCTTCTAATTACTTAGCTCAGCGTCATAATAAAGATGAGATTATCTGTTTCATTCGAACGCCACAATCAAACTTTGAATTACCTAAAGATCCAGAAACACCAATTATTATGGTTGGGCCAGGTACTGGAATTGCACCATTCCGTGGATTCTTGCAAGCGCGTCGTGTTCAAAAGCAAAAAGGTATTAACTTAGGAGAAGCACATCTATATTTTGGTTGTCGTCATCCTGAAAAAGATTATCTTTATCGTACAGAACTAGAAAATGATGAAAGAGATGGATTAATCTCTTTACACACAGCTTTTTCTCGTCTAGAGGGACATCCAAAAACATATGTGCAGCATTTAATAAAACAAGATAGAATCAATTTAATTTCGTTATTAGATAATGGAGCTCATCTTTATATATGTGGTGATGGAAGTAAAATGGCTCCGGATGTAGAAGATACCCTTTGTCAAGCATATCAAGAAATTCATGAAGTCAGTGAACAAGAAGCAAGAAATTGGTTGGATCGTGTGCAAGATGAAGGGCGATATGGAAAAGATGTTTGGGCTGGTATATGACTGTTTCTTAATTAGATACATATTAACTAATGAACTTCTTTCGAATAAATTTCACTTTATTAGTATAGTGTATTTAGATGAATAGTGATTAACCGGACTATTTAGTATCTACTAAATAAAAAACAGGACCTGATATGCATCTATCAGGTCCTGTTTCACATAGACATTATACATCGATATTTTCCACGCATTATCAATGTTTGTAATGTAGTTAGCCTTTTGAGTCAGCTATAAAATCAGATATTATTTTTTCAATATCGAAAGGAGTAATCCCTTTATCCAAAGAAAAAATGCTTTCTGCTTCTTCGATGTCTTGAACGAGTTCACCTCTAGCTTCAATATGTAATCGGAACAAGTCATATAAATTCGGTTTAACTAAATTAGTTAAAGCCTTCCCAACTAGTATCATACCTTTTTGATTAGCCTCGATGGTATTATCATAAGTTAGATCTCTCGTAAGAGACAAATCTGTCCAAATCAATTTTCGTTCCTTTAAGTCTAAAATAACTGGAATAGAGATTTGGGTGTCGGCAGTAATATCCACTTTATCTTGAACAGTAGAAGGTTCAAATATTTCACCTGAACCAGGATATTGACGAACCATCCAACCAGTAAAGCATTCTGGTAAATCTTTATACGGTTGGTCTGTGTAAGAAAGCAAAGTCATTACTACATAGCGTGCACCATATTTCAGCACAGACGGAATATCGAAATCAATGAATTCAGATGCCCCCTTTGGTGCAGAAGTAATATCTCCGCTATGGTAGGCTTTGAAATTTTTTGAACGTAAGTTCGTGAAGGATACATGTTCTTTGTATTGCCAATCTTCGTCGTACATTGCAGCAGATAAATCAATGTCAACACGTCCTGTATGTTGTCCATTCACATAGCCTTCTTTCCACCATAGGAAAAAACGAATCGTATCTCCTTCTGGCAAATCTACTTTACTTCCTCGAGATAATGTGCGAAGCGCTTTGCTGGCTGAACGTTGAGAGAAGGGAACTAAGTGATTTTTTAACTGTTCATCCAAAAATACTTTTCCGAGACTTGGAAGTTCTGCGAAGCGATTTTTTAAAGTATCTTCACACATTTTTACAATCATTAAACAAATATCCTCTGAGATAAATGGAAGTGTATTTTCAATACCTATAGCTTTTGCTACATTTCCCTTTGGAAAAAAGGTACGAAATTCATTTTTATCATTTCGATGCTTAAAATGAGCCGTGAGTTGAAGTAATACAGGAGTAGAAACGTTTCCTATTATACTTAGAAAATCTTCGAGAATATTGAAAACATCTGTTGACTTATCACTACATAAACGGATTAAATGATCCAAGCGTCTGGCAAATTCCCCTGGGCGAGTTTTTAAAAGATTTTTCGCTGTCATGATATCACGATTCAACAAAGCTGCTTCTATTTTCCCATTAAATGTTTCAACTTTAATGTTGTTGCGAAGAATCTCAAATGCTCGGTGGGTTTTTGGGAAACGAGTATGATATTCTGCTGGATGAAGAATTTCACCTAAACGAATCCAACGTTTTTTGTATCGAAGCATATCTTCGGTAATGTTTCCGCATTGCTCTAACAAACCTAAAAGGAAGCGTCTTTCTGCTCGGTTAAACTTCTTGAATCGGACGGAGGATGCTAAACTCACATCGCCTTCAGATAAAGCAACTGCAAGGCGAAGAACATCAGTTGCTGTTTTAAAATACTTTGCAGCAGCATCGGCTGATATTTTTCTGTTTATTAATAAAACCCCAATTATAAAAGACATATTTTCCTTATGAGGAATTACATTAGGTAGAAAACAGGAAACATCTTCAGTGTGTGTAATAGCCCATTCTACATCCGTCTTATCAGTTGAGGAAATAGAGCTGTTTGCACTAATCAATTGAGAAATCATTTGATTGAAATCTTCTTCACTTCCTAAGTCAATAACTTTCAAATCAACTCTATCTAAAAGAGGGAGTCGTTCTTCTACTTTTGATACAGGTAGGCGCAACGCCACATAATGAATAATGGCATTAATGTATAAATCAGCGTCACTTAAATCCATCATTTGTTGCGGAAAGTTTGGATACATAGGAGTAAACTGAATATGTGCTCCAACCATTTCTTTTAAATGTTTTACCAACTCTTTGTAAAACGATGTGAATGCATCAACCGAAAGGGTTTGCAACTCTTCTATTAAAGGCTCGGAAAAAGTAAATCCTAAACTTTCCAAGTTTTTTAAAACAGTGGCTAAATAAATGTTCGGTAGTTTATTTTCTTCTCTTTTTATAATTACTTTCAAACTTCTTCTTATGTAAATAGAATTTTTCATGAGAACGCCAGCTATTCACGCCTTATAAAAGAGGGGAATAGTCTGACTGTCCTCCTTTCAGTGGTAGATTTTTATTTTTATATGTATAAACACACTAATTGTAGAAAAATGCACAGAGGGTACATAGCTATTTTTTAGTGAAAAATTAGGGGTATAACATTTAGTTGTTAAGTGGTAATTTGTTAATTAAGAAAAGAAAACCTCTACATCAATGGTTGATAAACTAAAGTTTATTCAATCCTAAAGAAGAAAGAGGTTTTATAGTCTAATTATTTTTCATAGGGAATTGACAACTCTAAAACAATTTGAAATTTCTACAAAGAAGGAAGAATTGTCATAGCCTATGTGTTTAGCAGGAAAGTAACATCCCTATTTCGCCAAAGAAGTTAGAAGGAAGGAACGTCATAGCCTGCTTTATTAGTATATTCTCTTGCGAAGAGCAATTCAAGTATACTGTCTGATTTTTTATATTTTTCTTAAAGGGGAATTTTCATGATTATCCCGCATTAACGGGCAGCCAGATTGGTGAGGGTGATTAAAGTTTCACTTTATAAATAGGGAGACCATCACATGCCCTTTTTATAATACTATTACGGGAGGATTTTTATTTTTGATATATTATACCATTTATTTAATGGTATAATATGGTATGCGTTCTGTGGAATGGAGTTGAATGAGTATTATAAATACAAAAGGTGAAATTAAAAAAACGAAAAGAAAAGTATTACTAACTATACTTACTATGTTAGTAATTATAATTGGATTTGGATATTGGAAACTTTTTAGTTTGCAAGGTGTTCCAAAAGGGGAATTAATTCGAACAGTGAAATCTCCAGATGGAAAATATCTCATCAAGACTTATTTTCATAATGCAGGATCATTAAGTGCGGATGCTGTTAGGGGTGAATTAGTTAACCTTGATACAGATTCAGAGAAAAATATATATTGGAACTATCCAGATACAGATCCATATATTGAATGGGTAAATAAGAATATTGTTAGAATTGGAGATCAAACTTTAGATGTTTCACAGAAAGAAACCTATGATTGGCGTGATGACGATAAGCACGTTAAAGAAATGCCTAAACAGTTTATTAGATAAAATAAGAAAAATTAAATTTATTTAATCTTATTCGTTTAACTATAGATAGGATTATATGAGTGAAAAAGTCCATTTAGATTTTCTAAATGGACTTTTTTAGGTTTCTAGATACGACTACTGATAAAAATGGAACAAACTTGTTATTTAGGTTGTCTATTAAGTATACGTATAAAACAGGGGTTCATGATAGTTCACTCATTTTATGAAAAGTGAGATGCAAGAGAGTGATATCCGATACACTCTTTAATTGTATCGATATGTATAACACCTAAAAAAACATATATTCTTGAAAGAGGTTGAAAATGTATGATAGTCTTAAACAAGTTTTTTAACATTTTACATTACAAAAAGATGGTACCTGTAGTATTTCTTTCATGTGCAACGCTTATAGGCTGTTCCGATGGTAATACTCAATCTGAATTACCTAAACAAACGAAACAAACAAATCAAATCAAACAAGAAATTACTGGTAATGATTCTTTTGTTAAACTTGAAAAAGAATTTGATGCTAAACTCGGTATTTATGCATTGGACACTGATACGAATCAAACCGTTACTTATCAATCAGATGAACGGTTTGCATACGCATCTACCCACAAAGCTTTAGCTGTGGGAGTACTTTTACAAAAGAAATCAATAGAAGATCTAAATCAAAGAGTTTTGTATACCCGTGAAGATCTTGTTAATTACAATCCAATTACAGAAAAGTATGTTGATAGTGGTATGACCCTGAAAGAGCTTGCAGATGCTTCTCTTCGATATAGTGATAATACTGCACAAAATCTTATTCTTAAACAATTAGGTGGACCTAGTGAATTCAAAAAATCACTAAGAGAAGTAGGAGACACCGTTACAAATCCTGAACGTTTTGAACCAGAATTAAACGAAGTGCCTCCAGGAGACGTACGTGATACTAGTACCCCAAAGGCATTAGCTACTAGTCTTCAGGCTTTTACGCTAGGAGATGTACTTTCAACTGAGAAACGGGATTTATTAATAGATTGGATGAAAAGGAATACTACCGGAGACAACTTAATTCGTGCCGGAGTTCCAGGAGGATGGGAAGTAGCTGATAAGACTGGCTCGGGATCTTATGGAACCAGAAATGATATCGCAATTATTTGGCCACCAAATAAAAAACCAATTGTTCTTGCGATACTTTCTAATCATGATAAAGAGGATGCTAAATACGATGATAAGCTTATTGCAGAAGCAACCAAGATAGTGTTAGATGCTTTAAAAGTGACAAATAAATAATAATAGTAACTAGTTATTATTATTTTCCCGGTTTTTCGTCACAATATTGTGAGTCATGATTTTGCTAGCGGACTAATGTTTATGGGGTTCTTCGTTGGAGTTGCATTTTTAGCAACGATGGCAAGTTGCTTAATGTTTAAAGTTCTGTCGGGAGCATCAAAAGATGTGGCACGTTATCAAACGTTTCGTAAAATTGTTGTCCGCCGAGAATTATTAACAAAGTCAATCTATAAAGAGTTATACTTCATATTTTTATTCCCAGTAATTGTCGGGATTACTCATATATTATTTGGTATGAACATGTTTAGTCCTATTTTACTCAATCTGTACTCTCGTATTTGGTTTACCACTTGTTATTTTTGTAGTAATTTACTCGATTTATTACTTGATTACAGTTCAATTATATAAAGGAATTGTACTCTCGAAAAAAAGATCAATGTAATGATGTTATTCATAAAGAATGATAGATAATCCTTTTTGGAAAGAACAATTAAGAGAGAGATAACATTAATTATCGACTGTATCGAAAGTGAAATCACTTCTTTACAGAAGGAGATGGAGAATTAAGTCAATCGAATGAATATTATAGCCTGCTAATATCCCAGAGTATGTTATAAATAATATTGCCACTTGGGTGCAAGGAAGATTGAAATGAAATTAGCAACCATATTTTTAAATAGTTATTTTCAGAGGCAACAAGTGTATTAGGGAGGGGGCATTTGGCTTAGAGGAATCTTCATGTGAAAAGACCTGAAACAGCCTTCCCTATAGCAATAATAAAGATGTCTAATTTCTAATATAGAAAATAACAGCGTTGCTACATTCAATATGTAGCAACGCTATTTAAATTTTTTAAACAGGGTTAAATTTTTCAAGAAATTTACCTATAAAAAATGATATCCAATTAAATTCATAAGTTTATCCTCTATGTATTTTGTAACTACATTTCATCTTGCTGTAAAGAAACAAAAAAACACTTTTTTATTCAATAATTCCAATTTCTAGAGCCCTTTGAACAGCTTCTTCTTTGTTACGGACTCCTAGCTTTGTATAAGCTGTGGAAGCATAATTTCTGACCGTACCATTCGATAAATATAACCTTGATGCTATGGTAGTGTATCGAAGTCCCTTTGCTACTAGCTGCAATATTTCTATCTCCCTAGCTGTTAGCTCATAAGCGGCTGCTTTTGATTGTGGTGTCTCTTTTTGCTCATCGAACTTCTCAAATATTTTGTGAGACATTCCCTGATCAATCAGTGTTCCACCTTTGTGAATAAGTCGGATCGTATTAGCTAGCTCCAACGTTTCAATAGATTTAAGTAAAAAGCCATCCGCACCGTTGCGAAGTGATTCCAACGCCTGTTCGGTATCCTGAAACGTTGTGAAAATTAATACGCGGATATGTGGCCATTGTTGTTTGATTTTTTTTGTTGCTTCGACTCCATCCATGTGCTGCATATCTAAATCCATAAGTATAACATGGGGTTGAAGGCGCCCACACAAATCGATGGCTTCATTGCCATCTTCAGCTAAACCGACTACATTTAAATCTTCATATCTATCGAGTAGTGTCCTCAAACTTTCCCGGACAAATGGCTGATCGTCTACAATTAACAAACGAATAAGTCCATCTTTTATTTCAGTTTGTCGCGGTATGGTACAAGTAACAAGCATTCCTTCCTCTGGCTTTGTATATACAGACAATTGACCTTGCAAGTTCATTGCTCGTTCTTTCATCGCATTCATACCGAAGCCTTCCTGCCATTCTACATTTCCTTTTCCATTATCTTGAACTTCTAATCTCGTATATTGTTGTTCAAACTGCAATGAAACTATAATTTCAGTTCCCTGACCATGGCGTACTGCATTCGTAAGGGACTCTTGTAAGCAACGAATGAACGCTATCTTTGCTTGCCGAGACAATTCATATTCCTCTCCGTATGCTCGAAAACTTACATTAACCTGAGCGTGCTCCTGAAATTCGGCTCCAAGATTTTGTAGAGATTGAATCAAGGAAGGAGATTGACATGGAGAATCCATTTGATGTAGGTAACCTCTCACGTCCTCGATGCTTTTACGTCCCATTTCAAGCAGAGAATCTAGCCTCTGTATACCCATTTCAGTAGCAAGTTCGGTACGCAACGTTTCCATCCCCATAATAATAGAAGTATAAGCGTGACCAACTGTATCATGAAGCTCATTCGACAGTCTGTTCCGTTCTTCTGCCAGTGTAATGCGTTCAATTTGAGACATATATTGCTCAAGTACCGCGTTTTGTTTACGAATCGCTTCATTTTGCTTATGATTGACGATTAGTAAATGGAAAGCGAATCCCATTACATAAGCAAGTCCATAGTAGGTAACCAAAATCCAATAGCTATTACTTGGTGCAACCGCATGGAGAATTCCAGTTGTTATAAAAACTGTTGTTGGAGCTGTCCAATAATAGGACAAATGCTTACTATTCGCAGCAATCAGAAAAACCGATATAAGAAATGCCTTGTTAGCTTCAGGAAATAAAGAGGTTAAATATATACATAGTCCACCATATAGCAGTATTTCTGTGAACAAGTAATATTTGTAATTGAACAGTAAGGCTACCCATGGAATCGAGAAGGCAACAATCTCCCAAAAAATAACAATCCAAAATGAAAATGTTAAAAAATCCTGAAAATCTAATGTGATTACGACGATAGAGACACTAATAAGTATACGGACTCCTAACATAATCCAATCGTACCAAAACCAAGACTTAACCATATCTAACAAGTTATTCCCCCCTAAGTAGCCTACCATTTTACTTCCTATATTATGAATTAATCCTTCATACATTGTTATACTTTTTAATTTTACACTACAATTTTCTCACAGAAGGCAAACTTCTATCGATTTAGTTGCCGAATCATGCTACGGGTATAGCCCCCAATTTTCTTTGTCAAACGTTCTACTATTCTAATACTTATGGCGGTAAATACTATACCCATAAACATTACAAAGAGTGACTTGGCAAAAGTATCTATCTGTATGAAAATAATATTCATTTCAATGTAGCGATACAGTAGTGGTGCCAACAGGAACATAAGTGGCATTACATAAAAAATGGTTGCACAAATGATACTAAAAATGCCAATCACAAATTTCTGCATTAACCAAAAGACAGCAGACCAAGTACGACAATCTGTAAGCACTAATTTCACCTGAGCCCAGTTTGATGTATCCATTTTTATACTTCTATCATAAGTGTCGGTCGAAATATCTGTATAAATTTTCGTCTGTATGCGCTCGAATTGGATAAAAGGTGTCGTAGTCTGTAGTACGCGTATAACTAGTGGAATCCCAATTACCGTAAATGAAAGGGTGAAACTGAATAGCAGAGCTATTAGATAAAAACAAAAATAAAACAACCCTGTAACGAAAGTTAGTAATAAAAAATAACCATTCTGGATGAATCTTGATTTCATAAAGTTCTCGCTCCTATCTATGTAATAACCGAATTGTACTGCTTTTTTTGTCATTCTCACTAGTGTAAAAGTGTCATATGACATTTTTAAATGATGATAAAAAGGGGAGAGTAACCTACTTCTGGTTAAAAAAGATGCTTATATGAATCACCATAAAACAATCCCGTTCTTGCATCTGCAAGAACGGGATTGTTTTGTACTTTTATTTAATATGAGATGGACTTGTTTTTCGAATATGAAAAATAATATCAAATTGCTCAAGCAATGACGTATCAAAGTATGCCAATTGGTTCGGTAAGAGTCGTGCCCCTATACTTAGTAATGGTCTTTTTGTTTTAACCCATTTTTCTGCCGGTCCTTTAAGGTGACGGTTATCCAATAAAAACATTTTATATGGTACTTTTCCAAGGGTATAATTGAAACTATTTACATTTTGTGGAATCGGATCTGTTATAATCTTATCTCCGGTGTCGTTGTATAAGGTGAAATTCCCCTCCGTAGTTGTACTGCCAATTGTGACATAATTATTGTCTAAACGTTCCTTCAAATTATGCCCGGCAACATAAGGGTATAATTCCTCATCGAAAATTCCTTTAGCTATATGAACATTGTGTCCCCATACCATCGTTTTACCACCCAATGTCTCTTGTGCCCACATTACATGATCGGCCAAGTATTGCTCATGTAGCTTTAACATACTTGGATAGTCGTTAGGAATTAGCATTGTTGTATATTTCTCTATTGCACTTGCCGTTGCTTTGGCCCAGATGTATTCGGGTGAAGCTATTTCTGTGTTGGTTTGCCCATTCTCATCTTTTAGTAATTGGGCTACTCTCTCAGCGTTTGCTTTGAACTTTTCCTTTATTTCAGGAGCAAGGTCCATATATTCCTGTAAACCTCCATTAAAAGCCGATAATTCTTTATAATTTTCTTCTACTTCTGCCAGCAAATCTGGTCGATGCAGCCTTACATAATCAATTACTTTATTAAAGCAGCCTTGGTCCAACTCCTTTAAGTCGAGCCCAATAAATTGGATCTTTTTTTTATTGGATGGATCAGCATTATAATCTTTCATCCACTCAATCATGGCTATAATTTCATCAGTAGGATATAACAAGTTTAAAAATTCTCTAGGGTTTCCTTTTCCTGTTTGGATATATTCATTTAGTTTTAAGCCGTTACCCCAATCTTCTTCTATTGTGAAATTTGTAAAACCCATCTCAGTAACCAAATATTTCACAAGCCGAAACTTCATAGTGAAAATTTCAGAGCTTCCATGAGTAGTCTCTCCTAATCCTACATATTGTGCGCTCCCAATCATTTTCTTAAGTGGTTTTAAATCCTCAAATGATTTTGACGGCTCTATCGTTTTTAATGGGTAAGCCTGTGATTGTATTGATTTAACTATATTTTTTTGTATTGATTGATCTGAATTTTCGACTGCTACTGTTTGAGCCTTTCCTACTTCTACACATCCTGTGACTAATAAAGCTGTACTAACCATTGCAATTATTCTTTTCTTATTCATTTTTTTCACCTCAATTGAATTATTTGTAAAAGCAAGATTGATTCATTGTACTTGCACGAATCAATTGCCTTAATTCAATTGTTATCTATCCCATATCATATTTTCTAGTTACATATTGTCATAAGGTTAATTGACACAGGTCATAGACTAATCATTACACTTTTGTACTATCCGCTATGACAACTTATAAATAATAATTACATTGATGAGTCGTAAGTAAGACTAGATTATAAATTGGGGAGGGATTTTAAAGATGAATGAATTTGTATACAAAAATATTTTTATTCTAAGTTGTGTCTGTGGAAATGACAAGAAGTATATTCGATAAACAAGTGAATTATAGGGGAAGGGCGGATTAAAATGATATTACACGCAAAATCGTTCCACAATAAAGATAAAATCCAACGTGCTAAAATAGGACTTCAACTTTTTCTGAGTATCTTAATCATTACTTCAATTATCCTAAATGTAGTAGTAATAATTACGAAAAGTATGCCACTTATTGTGGTATATATGTTTACCCCAGCATTATCTTCTATTTTGACTCGCATAATACTGAAAGAAGGGTTTAAAGATGTATCTTTTAGTCTCGGTAACTTAAAGATATGGAAAGGGATTGGTTTTGCTCTGCTAATCCCTATGATTATTTGTGGAATTACTTATTCTATCGCCTGGTTGAGCGGAATTGCGGGGTTTCAGTATCCCGAAGTTGGTATGTTTATTTTAGAACCGATCTACAATATGCTTGGGCTTCAGTATGTAACGGCACCATTCAGCTTCATTTATCTAGTAGTATTGAGCGGCATTTTCGGAAGTTTGCTTGGCTTAATCCCAGCTTTGGGAGAAGAAATGGGTTGGCGAGGTTATATGCTCACAAGGCTAGTCGATGCAGAGTTTTCACGGCCCATCCTTATTAGTGGATTGATTTGGGCAACGTGGCATGTTCCAATAGTTATTGCTGGTCTATATGTAGCGGGACCATCTGTCGTTCTTTCAGTACTTGGTATCTATCTTTGTATTGTACCATTCGGTTATATTATAGCTTATTTACGACTTATCACAGGCAGCATTTGGCCTTCGGTTATCATCCATGCTACTTGGAATGCCATTATTCAAGGACCTTTCACACGTGCAAGTACAGGGTATCAAACTGAGATTTGGATTGGAGAATCTGGCTTGATAACCGCTAGTATTATCTTGATTACTGCAATAATTACGTCTCGAATCGTAAATTTTACTAAATAGCATACGGATGTGTTTTAAATTCAATTAGTGAAATATGACGAGGCGAAATAAGATGCTCCTAAAAATATTAGAAAAAATCTAGTTGAACAGACTCTTACTTCATCTTAGGCTGCTGGATATGTGGGGGACATCAAGCTAAGAAAATAAACTTGGTTGCCATAAAAAACATAATGTTTTCATTTAAAGGCTATGAGATGAAATTTCATCATCTTCATCAAGTTTGACCTTCAGGAAATAAAAACTTAAACGATTATACAAATACTCTAACTGAAAAAACGATAGTCCTTCTACATTTTAGATAGAAGGACTATCGTTTATTTTTTTGACAAAATTAGGAGGTGATGTTCATAAAATGGATAATATAATTCGTATTTGCGTAAAGAGAAAAAGTTTTCCAAAGAAGATGTAGTTAATTTCCTTGGTATAACGGTTGATTGAAATTTCATTTTATAACTTGTAAAGGGCTGTGCAATGCATCGTACTATTGAAAAATCTAAATTTAATCATTAAATTGCGATAAAATGTGGTCGGAAATAATGAAATTTTAGGAAAAATAAGGTACACTAGTTTATGATTTTAGTTGAAAATCGTTTGACGTTAATGCATACGGGGGAAAGATTGATGAACAACAATACAACAAATGAATCAGTTGAAGAAATTGATCAAAAACGAGTAAGATCAAAAAAACGTTATACAAATTGGAAGTTTATTGCAGCGGGTATTGGTGTAATTGCACTTCTTATTGGGGGAATGAGTTATTATCAGGCAACTCACTTCAATTCGAATGTTACAATTAATGACACAAAAGTTGGTGGTCTGAGCGCTGATCAGGCAATACAGAAATTAAAGACATCTGGACTAGCAAACAAAGTCTATGTTGATCAACAACAAATTTTAGATGAAAAAGATACAAAAACGGAACTTACGGAAAAAGATTTGCCTCAAGTTAAGAAACTATTAAAAAACCAGTGGACATTTTTCCCTTCCTCAAAGGGAGAAAATTATTCATTGCTACCAGAGAAGGCAGATCAGTATCGTAGTGAAACGATGAAAAAACTTGTAGAAGAAAAGCTCATCTCTATGAATGAGAAATTAAAAGCGCCTCAAGATGCTATGGCGAAGCTAGAACAAGGGAAAATTGTTATTTCGAAAAGTGTTGAAGGAAAACAGTATGATGTTACTAGTCTACTGAAAGATTATGATAAGCAAAAATATAAAAGCGAAATTCATCTGAAGTCTGCATACATAAAACCTATTAAAGAAGACGATCCGATTGTCAAAAAAGAGGAGAAAGCACTACAGAATCTTCTTGGGCAGTCTGTTGAGTATAAAGTGCAGGATGAAGTTTATCCTTTAAAAGCGAAAGATTTAATTCAAAATGCCTCTATGTCAAAGGATATGAAAGTTACAATTGATGCGAGTGACATTAAGAAGAAAATTACTGAAATTAATAATGCCAAATCAACATTAAATAAAGATTTCTCATTTAAAACTCATTCCGGTTCAGTCATATCAGTAAAAGGAGAAGGATACGGCTGGGCACTAGATGTTGAAAAAGAAACTAAACAAGTTCAACAAGCCTTTGAGAAAGGCGAAAAATCGCTTTCTGCTTCTAATATTCACGGGAATGGTTGGGAGAAGGAAGGTATCGGTTATAAAACAACATCGAATAATGGCATCGGAGACACGTATGCAGAAGTTTCAATTGCAGAGCAACAAATTTGGATTTACAAAGATGGAAAATTAGTTGTTACAACAAATGTAGTAACTGGTAAACATAGTACTGGTGAAGATACATCACCAGGTGTGTGGTACGTCCTATATAAACGAACACCATATACGCTAAGAGGTAACGCAGTAGGAAAAGCTGATTATGCGGTTAAAGTGGATTACTGGGTTCCATTCACAAATAGTGGTCAAGGATTCCACGATGCCGGCTGGCGCAAAGACTGGGGAAATAATGCTTATTTAACAGGAGGATCAGGTGGGTGTGTGAACCTTCTTCCTAATGTTGCAAAAACTGTATATGATAGTTTGAACACGTATGATCCAGTTATTGTGTATTAAAAAATAGCTACGTATCAAGAAATAAACAAAGCAGGAAATCTTACCTGATGGTATATGAAAAAACACCTCTTGCATTCGCATACTAAGTGTGCAAATGCAATGGAGGTGTTTTTGTTTGAATACAAGAGCGTATTGCTTATAAGAAACAAAGTAGAAAGAAATAATAAGTATTCAAATAGTCAATAAAATTGACAATGAATATCATTTTCACTTAATATAGATTCATTGCATTTAATTAGACATGAATTTTTTGTTAATATAATAGATTTCTATTAAGTTGTCACATTTAAGAACTATCATTAAATATTTTAAGAATTTAAACGTAGGAAAGGGTAATATAAAATGAACTGGAAAAAAGGCGGATTATGGGTTATTATTTTTTTCGTTGTAAAAGGCACGATTTCTACACTTTTAATCGTTACAGGTGCTAAATATTTTGATTTATCATTTATGCAACTTATCTTATTAATTCTGACCTTATTAGTGATTTCTCTAATAAGCCGAAAATTGCTGTATAGACATAAACAAAACAAAAAGCAAAAAGAGCTAAATATATAATGGAGCCCCAGAGACCTTTGGATTTCTGGGGTTTTATTTTGATAGTTTTTTCGCATGTATATCAATTTAACAGAATAGGTTGTCCAAAATGATAAAATCGATGATGTTTAAAATGCGTCAGTTATTTTTAATAACGATTGATACCCGTATTTCTACAATCTATATAAATGACTCAAGCTTCGCATCTTATGAATTCCCTGATGTGCTAAACCTAAGCAAAGTAATGAACTATCTTAAGGAAGAAAGTTGAGTTAGCTAATCGCATATATTTTATTGAAAGGATGTGATTGAATTATGGAACGGCCGAATTGGGGAATTGGAGGATTAGTATTCGTTGGCTGTATGTTTCTTGGTGGAGGAGTGGGATCTATGTTAGGTAATGCCCAAACTGGATGGCTAATAGGAATGGGTGTTGGATTTCTTGGGATGGCTTTAACGAGACTGTTCAGAAAATAATGTAACTGAAATTCTTCTTCCTGAAAATAATTCATGGAATAAGTGCTCTATAGATTATAGTTAGAAACTTTTCATTTGTATTAGTTTTTTTATAAATTTCTCCATACATAGATACGATTCTCAAGTCGGAGGATGACACCTTAGGGTGTCTTTTTTATGCTCTTTAAAAATGTTTTACCATATAATAGCTGAGTTTTGCTTTCAGTCTCCGATGCCCATTAAGCATAAAATAAAAATTCTGCACCATTTAAACTCTGATAACAATTCATACGATTAAGAATAATTGAGTTAATAGCTTTCGGTAGATCGCCATCATTTTTTTATAATAGATTAGATTCATTGCCGTTTCAGACCTATGTATGAATTCATAATCTAATAGTAAAAGGAGGAATGATTAAAGGTATGGCGGTTAATGAGGAATCAATTTGTCAACAGTTTGCAAGAATCATTGGCGGTCAAGAAGGATTCGCCGGTGGGAAATGCGTGGCAACAATAAACCGAGATGAAATACGAGCAACAATCTTGGGAAAACGTTTTAGAGTAACAACTTCCTTTTCATTCGAATCACGAGACAATAAAACTGGACGGGCATTATGCCTAGGCCGAGTAGCACTCTTACAAAAAGAAGTCACTGAATTTGTGGCGACAATTATTAAACAAGGAATAATCGTTTCGTCTATACACAATGAGTGGTTATGTGATGTTCCAAATTTAATTTACGTTAATATCGAAGACGTTGATGATCCACTAAATTTTGCAAGAAAAGTGAGAAGAGCGTTATGCACGTAATCAATTTCTTTAGTTAAACGAGTCATTATATTAAATTGAAAAGTTCAGCGTGTTGGATGGTTTTATAAAACGAAAGAAGGTGTTTCATATTTGGAATGCCTTTTCTTTATGTTTTCGTTACTAATGTGGGTGGTTAACTGATTATATGCTGTTTATCTTGCAACAGCAAGAACTGGACGAGGTATCTTTAAAGGTGTTTGACTGTCTATAGATACCGTATTTTATCAAATGTTGTTAGCATATCATAAAACGATAAGGGAAAAATCGCCTTCATACCAACCAATCAAAATCTTGAGGTACTATTCTTTATGTTGTAAGGTTCCACTATTATTTTCATCAATTACTCAACGTATTGCTTCGATGTTTTCTGGAGTCATTTTAATAAATCCTTGCTTTTCATGAGATAATACTTTTTGATGAGTCATTTTGTGCATGGCATTGATTATATGACGATTAGAATTGAGGTCAAGTATTACCTCTTCACCTTTAATTCTATCAGTCTGCTTTTCCTTAACTCCTGATTATATTAGCTTCAATAACATATGATCATTCTTAAGAATGTCATTGAAATGTACGAATAGATGTTAGTGCAGCAAAATAAATTGTGTTATGATATGAGGAAATATAAAGCTATGTAACGGAGGGAATAACATGCCGCATGTTGTGTTTCGTGGAATTACTACTGAACAATTAAAAAGCATAAGCAAGCCATTAGTAGAAGAACTCGCAGATATCTGTGAGTGTGGTACGGATAATTTCACCTTGGAACTACCAAGTTCTACGTTTGTATTCAATGGAGAAGAAATAGAGGCGTTTCCTCTTATTGAAGTGAAATGGTTCGAGCGTGGACAGGAAATTCGTGATCGATTTGCCAAGGCCATTACTACATATGTAATGGATTTTGGACTTCCAGAAGTAGAGGTTGTATTTACAGTTTTCACAGAATCAGCCTATTATATTAACGGGAAGCATTGTGCAAGTTAGAGTTATTAGAAAGATTTTTATAACACTAAGAAAAGAAATAGGAGAGGATATCCCATTTCTTTTTATTCCTATAATAAAATATGTTTCGTTAAAAACAAGGGCCGGAATTCCGGCTCCTTTTCTATCCTAAAGTCTTACTTTATCTCTCCGTCTCAAAAAACTCAATCCATTCTCCATCAGGACCAGCGAAGAATATGTAACGTGTTCCATCTGGTAATGTTTCGATTTCTTCTCCTAGTAAAAAGGTTACTGCGTGTTTCTTCAGTCTTTCGATCTCATCCCCTAATGAATCCACTTTAAAGCAAATGTGATGTACTTTTCCTTCTGCCGGAAGAGAAGAGTTGTAGCCTTCAATGAGTTCTAGTATCGTTTCTTTTGATTCTTCCACACCTAAAAAAGCGAGTTTTAAGTCTGGATTCGGATGACCCATACGTTTCATGAGCTGTAAGCCGACTACTTTTTCATAAAATGAAATAGATGTTTCTAAGTTTGCAACCATAAGTCCTACGTGTTCAATTCTTCTAACTGGCATGTAGATTCCTTCTTTCTGAAAATTATATACAATATATTATTGAAAATTAAGAAAATAAGCAAGATAAAAACCTTACAAATTTTAGCGTGTTATATGGTATAGTGAGAAAGTATGTTTGGGGAGAAGGAAGGAGATTATACGATGAATACAACTACTCAAACTCCTTCATTATCGGAAACGATGAAAGAGTGGCATTATGCATTAGCATATGAAATTAAACATTGGAAAACGATAGGTGGTAGTAAAATTTCTATCATGAATGGTCGTTTTTTATATACAGATTATGAAAGTACAGTATACGTATTTCAGCTTATTTCGGAAGTAAGCTTACCTGAAGGTTCACCCATTCGAATTGAGTTTGATGGTGAGGAAGCGACAGGAGAAGTATTGTCTGTACATGGATTAGAAATAGAACTGAAATTAAATGATTATATACAAGGTGAAATACGAGAAGCTGTTTTATATAGTGAACCGTGGCAACTTTTAGAGCAACTACAAGAGAGGTTGAAAGAAGCACGTAAAGATAAGCTGAAACGTAATCGTATAAAGCGTCTTGTTGATGGGACGAGCAGTCCGAAACATATTGAGAAGATGAAAAATCCAAAAAATGAACTGGCATATCGTTCGTTTTATAATCCGACAACGTACGTATGGGGACCGCCGGGAACAGGGAAGTCTTACAATTTATCACGTATTATTTCGGCTCATTATCAAAAAGGAAAATCGGTACTTGTGTTAGCTCATAGTAATGCGGCAGTAGACGTATTAATGAGTGAAGTAACGAAGCAAATTGAGAAGAAAAAGAAATGGACGCCTGGTGAAATTGTTCGTTACGGTTATAGTCAACATGAACATATACGAAATCATGAAACGTTACTTGCGTCGAAGTTAGTTGAAACGACGAACGGATCTTGGGGTGAGGAAAGACTCTATTTAGAAGAGACACGACAAGATCTTCGTGAAAAAATCTTATCGTATAAAGCAACATCTGCTGATAAGAAGCGTATACAAGAGATTGAAAGTGATCTTCGAAAGCAAAAGGCTAAAATTAAAGAAGTAGAAAAAGAATATATTGAAAATGCAAAAGTAATCGGCGCAACTTTATCAAAATGTGCCATTGATTCACTTATTTATGAGCGTACATTTGATTTAGTTGTTGTAGATGAAGTAAGTATGGCATATGTTCCGCAAATTGCATTAGCTGCTTCACTTGGAAAACGTATCGTCGTTTGCGGTGACTTTTTACAGTTACCTCCAATTGCGATGGCAAATCATGAACTCGTTCGCAAATGGCTTGGGGAAGATATATTTTACCATGTTGGGATTGTTGAGTCTGTTAATAAATCAGAAGCACACCCAAACCTATTTATGTTGCAGGAACAAAGACGTATGCATGCGGATATATCGAAGTTTACGAATTCGTTTATTTATAAAAATAGAGTATACGATCATCCGTCTGTTTCAGAACGTAAGGAACTTGCGAAACTACAACCGTTCGCAAATGAGGCGAGTGTTTTATTTGATACGAGCCAAATGGGAGCTTTTTCGTTAAAAGATGCTGCTTCTGGTTCACGTTTTAACATTATGTCTGGTTTAGTAGCAATGCAAATGATGTTAATCGGATTGTTAGATGGTGTGCAATCAATTGGTATTGTGACACCTTACAGGGCGCAGTCACGCTTTTTAGCGACGTGTATTAGAGAAATGTTGCAGAGAACGAAATATCAAAACATACCAGTTTTAGCGGCGACAGTTCATAAGTTCCAAGGTTCTGAAAGAGATATGATGATCTTTGATACGGTTGACAGTTATCCGCAAGAACGACCTGGCGTATTATTCTTTGATCACAAAAACCATCGCCTCGTCAATGTAGCAGTGACAAGGGCGAGAGGGAAGTTCATTCAATTATCAGATTGCCATTATATGCGTAAAAACCTTTCGAGAAAACAAGCGTTATCACAATTAACAGCTCATATAGAACGTCACGGAGATGTGTATGATCGCACGACATCAAGACAATTGTGGGAACGGAAAATTTCGAAACGTTTACGCTGGTTTATGGAAATGAATCTTGAGGAAACGAAAGGGGTATTAAAAGATATTTTAGCCTCAAAACGAAAAATTATTATTTCACTTCCAAGTACAAAACAAGTGGATAAGCGAGTATGGCAAGCGTTAATGCGTACAAATGCGCAAATAACAGTTTATAGTGATGGACCAGTTCCACTGAAAAATGTAAAGTTACAAAGACAAAATAAAGCATTCCCATTCTTAGTAATTGATGATGAAATCTTCTGGGCAGGCGCACCGCTTACATCTCAAATGATGTTTGAAGGTAGTACGGAATTTCCGTACGTATGTGCAAGACTGCAAGCACCTGAGACAATTGGTGTATTAAAAGGATTTTTAGATATTCGGTAAATTCGGATAGGAATTCCTTGACTTTTACTTGGAATGAACTTAGAATAAAAAATAATTTAATATAATTTTATGAAAATTCTTATCACGAGAGGTGGAGGGACTGGCCCTATGATACCTCGGCAGCGGATTCGTTATGAATACTGTGCCAATTCCAGCAAGGTAACTTGAAAGATAAGAAAGAAGCTCATTTTGACTGTATATACAGAAGCCTCTTTCTATCTTTTAGAAAGAGGCTTTTTTATGTGAAAATAAAAGGAGGAAGAAAAATGGGAGCGACAGGAGTAGCGTCACAAAGAAAAACAATTGAAGAGAGTATCGAAAGAAATAAGGAAAAGTACATAGAAACAAGTCATGATATTCATGCGAATCCGGAAATTGGTAACCAAGAGTTTTATGCATCTAGAACGTTAAGTTTATTGCTAGGCAGTGCAGGATTTCAGTTGCAGCACAATATAGCTGGACATGAAACGGGATTTATCGCGCGAAAAAGCTCTGGAAAACAAGGACCTGCAATCGCATTTTTAGCGGAGTACGACGCTTTACCAGGACTAGGTCATGCGTGTGGTCACAATTTAATTGGCACAATTAGCGTTGCAGCAGCAATCGCATTATCAGAAACGCTTGAAGAAATTGGCGGGGAAGTTGTCGTGTTTGGTACGCCAGCAGAAGAAGGCGGGCCAAATGGTAGCGCGAAATCAAGTTATGTAAAGGCAGGTTTATTTAAAGACATTGATGCGGCGCTTATGATTCATCCGAGCGGAAAGACAGCGACAACGAGTCCTTCACTAGCAGTCGATCCACTTGATTTTCATTTTTACGGAAAAACAGCTCACGCTGCAGCTTCGCCAGAAGAAGGGATTAACGCATTAGATGCGGTTATTCAGCTCTATAACGGTATTAACGCACTTCGCCAACAACTCCCGTCAGACGTGAGAATTCATGGTGTCATTACAGAGGGCGGAAAAGCACCTAATATTATTCCTGACTATGCCGCAGCAAGATTCTTCATCCGTGCAGCAACGAGAAAAAGATGCGCGGAAGTAACAGAAAAAGTAAGAAACATTGCACAGGGAGCAGCATTAGCAACAGGTGCAAAAGTAAAAATCCATCAATTTCAAAATGAAATCGATGAATTACTCGTAACAAAAACATATAACGATATCGTAGCGGAAGAACTAGAACTATTAGGTGAAGATGTAAATCGTAAAGAAAGAGTAGGGATTGGTTCAACCGACGCAGGAAACGTAAGTCAAGTCGTACCGACAATTCATCCGTACATTAAAATCGGACCAGATGATTTAATTGCACATACGAATGAATTTAGAGAAGCAGCACGTTCAGAACTTGGAGATAAAGCATTAATTACATCGGCAAAAGCATTAGCAAATACAGCGTATCGATTAATTACGGAAGAAGGGTTGTTAGAGAAGGTGAAGGAGGAGTTTAGAGAGGCGCAGAGGAATCAAGGGTAAGGGGATTAAGGTGCTTTTTTCGAATAGAGATCTAATTCATAAGTAGAGATATAAAAAAGAACATTGAAATATCAATGTTCTTTTTTTGTTTACTAATCATTGATTTCATTGGCTTTTCTCATAAAGGAAAAACTTTTACTGTTAGCCGGGGATAATACGTATCCCTTTATTAGAACGACAATTTCTCCTCAAACTCACTCTTTAAAACAATTAAAGGAGACGATAATCCAAATTGCATTAAAGAGTCTAAAAATGTAGCGAGAGAATCCATCGAATCGCTCATGACCTTCATCATATAATTAAATTCCCCGCTAATTCGGTATAAATCTGTTACTTCAGGAGCGGCATTACAAAATTGAATAAAATCAGAGCATTGGCTCGTTTTAAACATGATGAATGCTTGAATGTTTTTATTAATTTTTGCAGGCTCAAATTTCGTTCGATAAGCCGCTATAACTCCTTGATCTTCAAGCTTGTTAATACGTTCTTTTACAGCAGGTTGCGTCATGGATATAATTCGTCCTATTTCTGAAACAGAAATTCTCGCATTTTCATATAACAGGTTCATAATTTTATGATCGATTTCATCCAATTTTACAGCGTTTTGCATTGTGTAGCCTCCTTGTTATGTTTTCTAAAGTGAATTGCAAATTATAACTATAATATCATAAGTGAACGAACTAAATTACCTATAAATCTATATTTAAAATGATTAGTATTTGCATGAAAATATAAGTATAGGGTTTATCAAAAGGGAATTTAGGAAGGATGGAAAAAATGAAGAATCTTGATGGGAAAGTAGCATTAGTAACAGGGGCAAGTCGCGGCATTGGTCGTGCGATTGCGATGAGATTGGCAAACGACGGTGCATTAGTTGCGATTCACTACGGCCGAAATAAAATAGCTGCAGACGAAACAATTAGTGAGATTGAATCTAATGGAGGAAAGGCATTCTTAATTGAAGCTGATCTCAATTTAATGGATGGTGTCAAAAAAATAGTAGAACAATTGAAGAATGAATTACAAATAAGAGTTGGTACATCAGAGATTGATATTTTAGTAAACAATGCAGGGATAGGTACACAAGGGACGATTGAAAATACAACAGAAGAAGTTTTTGATGAAATTATGGCCGTAAATATTAAGGCGCCATTCTTTTTAATTCAGCAAACATTACCGTTACTACGAGTAGAAGGGCGCGTTATTAACATTTCATCAGCGGAAGTAAGACTTGGTTTTACAGGGTCCATTGCATACGGTTTAAGTAAAGGTGCACTAAATACGATGACACTTCCTCTAGCTAAACATCTTGGAGAACGAGGTATAACAGTGAATACAATTATGCCTGGATATACGAAGACAGATATGAATGCGAAATTGCTAGATAATTCAGAAATACGAAATTTTGCTACGAATTCATCTGTGTTCGGACGAATAGGGCAAGTTGAAGATATTGCAGATGTAGTAGCATTCCTTGCTTCTTCTGATAGCCGCTGGGTAACAGGGCAGATTATAGATGTCTCTGGAGGGTTTTGTTTATAGGGTCACTTACTCCATAACCAGCAAGCTAATTAAGTAAATTACTAGTTATGAAACGATCCTCGCTTCATAACTAGTAATTTATAGAAAGGTAGGGATGATAAAGAAGTCTATTAAAACGTGATTTTTTCGCTAGGCAATTTGAATAAGGGGGCTATTTTTAATTATTCATAATCTAAAATAATCCAATTTTATTTTACAGTAACATTAAAACAAAATTATTGACCGCGTGGTACAGAAAGGAGTATTCTATTCATGTTATCTTTAAAATGAGAGGAGGATACGATTGAATAAACGCGGCAGACCTCGAGAGTTTGATTATTCCTCAATTGTAGATGTTGCAATGAAAACATTTTGGTTAAGAGGATATGAAGGATGTTCTACACAAGATTTATGCAGTGATACAGGACTTGGAAAAGGAAGTTTATACAATACTTTCGGTAGTAAACATGAACTGTATAAACAAGTATTAGAACGCTACCATGAAATTGGGATTAGGGAACAAAAGAAATTGTTACATACTCCAATTCCAGTTAAAGAACGATTAAGTAAATTTTTTGAATGGGCATTGAAAGAAGACTTTGAGAATATGGATCAAAAAGGATGTTTATTGATTAATGCCAGTATAGAACGTGCTAAAAACGATTTAATGGTACAAGAAATTTTCTCGAAGCATGTTGAACTTCTTAAACAAGCTATTGAAACAGTGATGGAGGAAGGATTGCAAACAGGTGAAATTTCAAAGGAGCAATCCGCTGAGGAATTAGCTAGTCTGCTTTTAAGCAGTTATTACGGATTCCGTGTTCTTAATGTATCGATGCAAAATCGGATGTTGTCTGAACAAGTTATCAAAGGAACAGTAGAGTCTATTTGTGGCGCTTAGTGCGCCCTTTTTCGCACTATTTTTGTACCGATCATTACAATAATGAATAAGGAGTGTTTTTATGCCATCGATTATTTATTTATTAGCTTTAGCAATCTTTTGTATGACTACATCAGAATTTATGGTTGCAGGTATGATGAATGAACTTGCTCTTGCATTCCAGGTTTCTGTATCATCCATTGGGTATTTAATTTCAGCTTATGCAGGAGCAATGGTAATAGGAGGCCCCATTTTAACTGCAATCCTCTTACGAATGCGCAGCAAACAAGCATTATTGTTTTTAATGTTCATATTTTTAATTGGTCAATCGCTCGGAGCTATTGCTTGGAACTATGATATTATGATGATTTCACGTATTATAACTGGTATTGCTTCAGCTTCAGCTTTTGGAGTTGCGATTTCCTTTTCTGCGACATTGGTTCACTCTGATTCAAGGGGAAAAGCTGCATCAATTGTACTTGCAGGTTTAATGTTCGCAACTGTATTAGGTTTACCTATAACAACCGTTATTTCGCAATATTTTGGCTGGCGTATTAGTTTTGGGGCTGTTTCTGTTCTTGTGCTAGTATCAGCAATTATGATTCAACGGTTGTTACCATCCTCTTCAAATAAAGAGCAATTAAATTGGAAAGATGAACTTCTGCGATTTAAGAATATTCATCTTTGGGCAGCGTACGTAACAAGTATGTTCATTATTGGTGGTACGTTTGCAGCATTTAGTTATTTCACTCCTATCTTTACAAATGTTACAGGGTTTTCAAGTGCAAGTATTCCATATTTACTTGCTCTCTATGGTAGCGCGACAGTAATTGGGAATATAATAATTGGCAAGTTCGCTGATAAATTTACAATGAAAATACTTATGGGTGGATTAATTATATTAATCATAGCGTTGTCTTTATTTGCTTTAAGTGCAGAGAATAAATACATTGCAGTTATTTCTACGATTTTTATTGGTTTAACTGGTGTAGCATTGAATCCAGCTATGGTTGCGAGGGTGATGAAGACAGCTAGTAATGGAATAATGATAAATACCGTTCATAGTTCTTTTATTACGCTAGGTATTGTTATTGGTTCGTCACTAGGTGGTCTTGGGATCAGTAAAGGATATGGTTTTGTATCTCCTCTATGGATTGGAGCTTGTTTAGCTATCCTTGGGGTAATTTCGTTATTCCCATATTTACATAAAGGAAATGTAGATTAAGAGGTTTAAAATTTCTTTATATGGGGGAGCACCCCATCGCTATCAAGCTAAGAAACACATTCTTCACCAAAAACGATAAAAATGATTAACATGTAAAAAATTAGTTCTGGAACTATTATGATATTTTAACTTAATGAGCATGTATGGTGACCCCTAATTTATTTGATTTGAAAATTTATTTCTATACAGATTACAAAATTGAATTAATGAGAAGATTTAATCAGAATCATTTACAAACTGCACTTTCGGGATAAATAAGTTATTATCTAACAACTGTTATTCATCATCACAAAAAATCCAGTAACTTCATCTGGAGAATAATAAACATCTATAAATTATTGTTAGAAGCTGTCCTTTTTGTATTTATCTTTTATAAATTTCTTCAATACATAGATGTAATTCTCAAGTCGGAGGAAGGCACCTTAGGTGTCTTTTTTCATTATAAAAACCCAAAAGCATTTATGTACTTAAGGGCTTATCCATTAAAAAGTATGGGTATTTGGAATTCCTTAAATTAAGAACAAAGTGGAATTATTCCTAAACTAATTAATAGAGCTGCAGCCAACGCTGGAATTGGTACAGGAATCTCGATACCTTCTACACCTAAGAAGTATTGTCCACTTATTACTTTAAAACAAACTAATTCCTCTTTTCTGCTAGAGTTAATGCGTTATAATATTTAATTAAACTATCTGTATGACCGGATTTTATATTTTTATAATGTATATTATTTTGCCATTCTTAGAGTCCTTATAGTATCTTTTTTCTCAATATAAGAACTCTAAAAATGTGTTAATATTTTAATACAAATTCCCTTTTGTGCAATGAGATAGTAATACCCAACAAAAAGCCCACCTATTTTAGTAGGTGGGCCTTATCTTTATTACACAATGTCAAATTACACTCTCTTTTGCTCATAAACTTTATTTAATTTGGATTAGTCAACATGTGGCATTATATACATACTAAAAGTATAATTTTTTCCGGAACTCCACATGTAACTTTCATCGATTCTGCTTAACTGGATAATCTTGAGAAAATATTAACAGAATTAAAAAAATAACATTTTTTCAATTTCCTGTAATTATAATTAAAGGTATTCTGTTAGTGTTATACAAATGTATCTGTCGATTTATTCCATGTATGAATCTAGTCTGGCTATCAACAGAATATTCCACACACAATTGAAAAAGGGGGAAAGTTTATGCAAAGAATTTTAAAATTCCTGTTCATGTCCGTTTTTTCTTTGATTTGTGTTTTGTATGTTCAAACGGACTCTTTTGCCGCACCAGCATACGAGGGAGTTGTCAAAATGAAGCAGCCTTCAGGCGAATCTTTTGAGGGCACGTTACATGGAGATGAATGGTTCCATTGGGTAAGTACAAAGGATGGCGATGTACTTTTACAAGATCAGAAGGGGTATTGGAATTACGCGGAGCTTACATTAGATGAACTGAAATCGACGGGGAAAAAATATAAAATTGATAAGAAGCCTTCAATGGCAGTAAATGAGAACAATTTGAACAAATGGATAAAGAATTACAACCCTCAAGCAAAGAAAAAACAGGAGCACATGAATAAATTACAAAAAGAATCACCAAAAAATATTGATGGAACTGTCACTCCAGTTTTAGGAAACAAAAAATTACTTGTTTTGTTAATTGGGTTTACAGATGTTGATATTGCATATAACGATAACGATTGGAGTAACAAATTCTTTTCTACAAATCAAAAGTCAGTTAAGAATTACTATAATGAAGTAAGTAACGGAAAAGTACAGATAACTCCAGCTCCTGAAACATATGGTACTCAAAATGATGGAGTGGTTAAAGTGAAATTAGATTACGCTCATCCGAGTACATCGGGAAAAAGTATGGGTACGGTTATAACAGATGCACTGGCTAAAGCTGATTCTCAAGTGAATTTTGCTAGTCTTGATACTAATAATGATCAAGTCATTGACTCTAAAGATGGCTTCTACATTGTAAGTTTTCTTGCTGGTAATGAACAGGCTAGTGGTGGTCCACTTCCAAATATTTGGGCACATCAGTCATATGCTCCTAATACAAATCACGATGGTGTTACAGTATCAGGCATGTATACAGCGCAGGGGGAAAAGCAATATGGTCATATGGCGACAATTGGTATACCTGCTCATGAGTTAGGTCATTCTTTTGGTCTTCCAGATCTATATGGCGACAATAACCGTGTGGGTAGTCTAAGTATAATGGGGAATGGAGCTTGGAATAGTCTTCCAGGAGAAGAGTATGGAACTACGCCAGATCATATGGATGCTTGGTCCAAGGTAAAACTAGGTTTTGTAACGCCAAATGTAGTAAATACCAGCAACAATTTTACTCTAAATGCGATCCCAAATAACTATAATGTGTTAAAGATTCCTTTAAAGGATAATACGTATTTTTTAGTTGAGAATCGCGCAAAGGTTGGGTATGATGCGAGCTTACCAACTAATTCTGGTGGTATTGCGGTTTGGCATATTGATGAATCCATGAATAATAATTCCAGTGATCCTCATCCCTTCATTGATATAGAACAATCCGTCAGTGAATACCAAGACCCTTTCTATTACACGAATCAAAATCATGCTGCTTCCTTTAGTCCAGACACCAATCCGAATAGTAATACCTACACGGGAGAAAAATCAGGTGTAACGATTACAACGACAAGCACAAGTAATTCGACTATGAATGTAGCGGTCACAACAAAAGAAGCTAGTTTAATTCCGCAGACAAACTGGACGCTAAAATATGTAGATAGCTATAATTGGTACAATTTAGGTACGTATGCCTTTGACGGAAATAAAGACACATTTTGGCATACAAACTGGAGTCCTGTTGCTCCAATGCCACATGAGATTCAAATTGATTTAGGTGCGACCTATAACCTCTCCAAATTCAGCTACCTGCCAAGGCAAGACGGCCAAATAAACGGAACGATTAAGGATTATGAGTTTTACGTAAGTAGTGATGGAGTGAATTGGGGAACAGCTGTATCCATAGGTGCTTTTGCAAATAATACTAATTTGAAAGAAGTCAACTTTGCAAACAAGACAGGTCGTTATATTAGACTACGTGCATTAAGCGAGGTAAACAATAATCCATGGACAAGTGCGGCAGAAATCAATGTATTTGGAGTGGCTCAATAATATATTCATGAGGGTATTTATTTAAATCATTGATATGCTATTTCAAAAGGTTATCATTCGCTGGGGGTTTCATCCAGCCTTTGATAACCTTCTTATTCTGCTAATATGTAAAAGAAAAACATAGATTGTTAAAATTGACTTTCTTAGCTTAGTTTAGCTTAAATGTGAAACTTTTTAAGGTTTATTTTGTATGCAAATCTTTCAATCACCTACACTTGTCCTTTAGAAATAAGAAACAATCTCACCTGAAATTTATTTTATATAAGCTTAGTTTGATAGAGATGGGGCGCGATCCCATGCCCATCAATTTAAGAATTCAGAATTACCCCAAATGAAAAAATGAGCTTTTTTGCCTTTTATAGCAACGAAGCTGTTTAATGAAAATAAAGTTCTTTTTTATACTATAAAGTTACATAAAAATGAAAGTTGATATTCTCAAATACGAGGGTATCAACTTTTTCCATATAAAGTTATTTAGCAAACGGGGAGAATTAATGGGGGGACATTATGGGGTTATTTGAATTTGAAGAACGATTTAAAAAACAAGTAGAATGCTATGAATTATCTGAGGAACAGTTACAATTTACAGGTAAACCAAAGAAATGTGTAGAATTATCAGAAGGCGATACTGACATACATTCTATATTATTTCTTGCAAATAATGAGCTTATAACATTTTTTGAGCTTCATGAAAATGCAGGCATAAATCCATAATCTAAAAATCCAAAAGCTATGTTATTACGAGCTCTTTCAACGGATTATTATTATCAAGGAAAGGGGCATACCAAACAATCATTATTGTTACTACCTGATTTTGTACGCAAAGAATATCCACATATTAGTGAAATTGTATTGGCTAGCGATAAATGTGAAAAACATTACTGCACAATTATTATATAAAAAATGTGGTTTTATTGATGAAGATGTACGAAAAATAGGAAAAAAAGGCGCACTTATTATTATGAGCTATTATTTAAAAGAGAGAGTGTGTGAAAGATTTGACAACCGAATTAAAAAGTGTAGTTTAGTATTTTCTAAATAAACTACACTCATTATAAAATATTTATAGACTAAAAAGGGGCTTTTTATGTTACATGATGATCCAAAAAGTATACACTCGCAGTCAGCATCCATCTTTGGATAATTGGCTCTTGATTTCCTGTCTCCTGACGTCCCATCACTTCTATTTCATACTGCTCTAACCAGAATTTAGAAGTCTTTAAAAACTTTAAATCTGCACCAAAAGCTCAATACAATTCGTAAATAATTTGATTATAGAACTATTTTTCTGTGGCGAAATAAAGCAAGGCTATGGCCGGAAAAGTGATTCCTATCCATAATGTTAGATTCCATCCTCCTAAGGCATATGCCCATCCTCCAATAAAGGATCCAACTGCACCTCCTAAAAAGAAAATAGCCATAAATAGTCCATTTAATCGACTACGAATTTCTGGACTCAACGAGAAAATTAAACGTTGGCTAAGCACAAGGTTTGCAGATACTCCCATATCCAACAGAATTGCAGCAATTACTAAAACAGCTATTCCGATGGGCGAACTACTTCGAATAATAAGTGGTAGTAATAAAGAAATAATAACAACAGTGAGAACTATCCCAGTGGCGGGTCGTGTCCAGCCAAGATCAGCTAGACGACCACCTATTGGAGCGGCTATTGCACCTGTAATTCCGACAAGTGCATATAATGCTATGGCAGTCTGAGAAAAATGAAAAGCAGGACTAGATAATAATAATGGAACAGTGGTCCAGAATAAGCTGAAAGCCCCAAATACACAAGCATGATAAATGGCACGACGGCGTAAAATTGGAGTAGTTCGTAGTAGTTGCCACATTGAATTAAGTAAGGTGGTATAATTTGTTTTTGCCTTTGGTTTCCTAGTAGGGAGTACTTTCGATAATACAAATGCCAAAACAATAATTACAGTAGAAGATAAAGCAAATATTGCATTCCATCCCCACATACCGGCTACTAAACTAGATATCGGTCGCGCAAGCATAATACCTAATAACAGACCACTCATGACGTTGCCAACTACGCGACCGCGTGTATTTTCAGATGAAAGATATGATACAAGAGGTACGAGCACTTGCGCTGCGACCGAACCCAGTCCGATAAAGAATGAAGCAATTAACAACAAGGTTGCGCTTTTTACAAAAACCATAGAAATGAGTGCAAATGCACTTGAAAATAACAATATAAGTATCAATTTTTTATTCTCAACAATATCCCCCAAAGGCACAAGAAATAATAAGCCAACAACATATCCAATTTGAGTTAGCGTTACAATTAATCCAGCGCTACTATTAGAAAGCCCAATTTCATTACTAATTACCCCAATTAAAGGCTGCGCATAATAAAGATTAGCCACGATGATACCACATGCAGTTGCCAGAAGAATGATTAAACCCGATGAAATTTCCTTATCACTTGCTTTATTTTTAAAATTAGACATAAGTATTTCCCCCATATTTTTATTTCAGAATTACCTTGGTGTATTTTGGAACTTAGATAAAGCCATGATTATTACGAGATTCCTTAACAATTAATAAACTGTACGTTCAGTTTATTAATTAACTAAAATATATACTAAACGTTTAGTTTTGTAAATAGGCTATTTTATTTTTTGTTCATATTAAGTATACTAAACGTATAGTTTATGATTCTTGGAAGGAATGATTAATGTGCAAGGTAAAAGAGGTAGACCACGTAATGTCGAAACCCAAAAAGCTATCCTTTCTGCATCTTATGAGTTATTACTGGAAAGTGGCTTTAAAGCAGTCACAGTCGATAAAATTGCAGACCGTGCTAAAGTTAGTAAAGCTACAATTTATAAATGGTGGCCTAATAAGGCTGCTGTAGTAATGGATGGTTTTCTTTTTGCTGCCGCAGCTAGATTGCCTATACCTGACACAGGTTCAGCATTGAATGATATTTTAATTCATGCTACAAGTTTAACCAAATTTTTGATAAGTCGTGAAGGGACTATTATTACTGAGTTAGTTGGTGAAGGACAATTTGATTCAAAGCTGGCAGAGGAATATCGTACTCGATATTTCCAGCCACGTCGCCTGCAAGCAAAACAACTCCTGGAGAAGGGAATTAAAAGGGGCGAATTAAAAGAAAATCTCGATGTTGACTTAAGTATCGATCTCATTTACGGACCAATTTTCTATCGGTTGCTAGTAACCGGTGAAAAGTTGGATGATTCCTATGTGCATGACTTGGTAATAAATGCATTCGAAGGAATACGCTTGAATTGATTAATATTAAAATGAAGATTTAGAAATTCTACTGTCTCTTATGCGAAGGCAATTTATATTAACTTGGTAAATAAAGTATTTAATTTTTAAAAACTGATGTATATGGAGTGGTCTCCCAATACATCAGTTTAAGAATTAAGGGGATGTTAAAAATAATCAAGATAATTACTCTAAATATAACGTCATGCAAACAATTTTCATTATGGGGATAATATAATATCTTAACTTGATAGACATAGGGGAGCACCCCATCACCATCAAACTAATATTTTCATATCTCCCTAAATTAAAATTTTCTTTCTCTACAGATAGTTATTCTGAGAAGCTGCTCATTTTTTCATTTTGGGAGCATTTCTTTTTCTTAAGTTGATGGGTATGTATGGTGACCCCTATTAGACGATAGTAAATTAACGATTTCGGGGTTCAGTTCAACTTTATTCAAAATAAGATTTTTTTTGCAGTAAAATCAATGTTAGTGGAACTTTTTTAAACAAACTTTTTTCTAAATTAACATAAATACTTGTAATATTTAAATTAGTACTATATAGTTCTAGTTATGACAAAGGTAAAATTAATGAATCAAAGACGTGTGATTGAAGTAGCTGCAACATTATTTTTAGAAAAAGGGTTTGCTTATACAAGTATGGATGAATTAGTACGTGTAAGCAAAGTTTCAAAGTCTAATGTGTATTATCACTTTTCTAATAAGGAAGTATTATTAGAAGCGGTCGTTGATTATTGGATTGAAATGTATCAATCTGCAATTGATGACGTACTTTCTCAGAAGCAATTTTTAGTTGAAGATCGTATCCAACTGTTTTTAAAGCAATTATCACAAGGAGTTCAGTCGAGAGAGTATAAGGGGAGCTGTCCATTTATTACTCTTTATATTCAAAGTCCTAAACAGGCCACGCAAATAAAAGAAAAAATAGGTCTTTTTTTTACAGGATTACAAAAGAAAGTTTCTCTATTACTTAAACAAGGGGTAGAGAATGGAGAATTTAGAAATACGATTCATATTGATGAGGTTGCATCACTTTTTATTACAAATCTTGAAGGAGCGTTATTTATTTCAGAAACATTGAAGGATGCAACTGTAATCACGAAAACAGCAGATCATTTTTTAAAATTGCTTCGATAAAAGAAGCATTTTTTTTATATCAAATTAGTACTGAGTAGTACTAAAAAGGGGGATTTTATATGAGAACAGTATTTTTAACTGGTGGAACAGGCTTTATTGGAAAGCAATTAGTGAAAGAATTAGCCAAAGAGGATGTTAAAATTCTTCTTTTAGTGAGGTCGAAAAGTAAAGCAATACGTCTTTTTCAAGAAAGAGGCATCTTAAAAAAGGAAGTTATGCACTTTATTGAAGGTGATTTGACGAAAATAGATTTAGGTCTAAGTGCTGAAGATAAGGAGAGGGTATTGAAAACGGATGTGATTATTCACGCAGGAGGCCCCATGGATATTCAAGCGACAAGTAAAGAGGCAGCTTCCGTATTTTTAAATGGTGCCAAACATATTAGTGAATTAGCTAAAAGTATTCATCAATTGAAGGGCTTGCAACAATTTATTCATGTTGTAGGTTATATGAGTCCCTTTGATGATAAAAATAGCAAGATTGCAATTGATGTGTTTCAAGAAGGAAATAATTATTTGAAAATAAAAAATCCATATGAGAGAACAAAATTTTTAGCAGATCTTTATATCCGTCAGCAGGCATCAGCAGTAGGTTATCCGCTTTCTTTAATTAATCCGCCAACTGTAGTCGGTAGTAGTAAAACAGGGAGTACAGAGCAGATAGCAGGATTAGGTTTGCTTGTGAAGAGTATGCGAAGAGGGCTCATGCCAGTGATTCCTGGGGGTAAGGGATATAGGTTACCACTTATTTCAAACGATGAGCTTGCGAAGTTTATTGTGCAGGTTTTCAGATTAGAGCAACCGACTATTCAAACATATACACTTGTTGAAGACAAACAGCACGACCAGAACATTGCTGAGTTATTAAGTATTATGTCGGAAAGTATGAATATGAGGGCACCAAAAATCTCTGTCCCAATGCCACTTATGAAAGCAATTATGAATAGTGGAGTAAGTAAAATAACAAAAATTCCTTCTGATGGACTGAATTTTATTACAAGACGAAAATTTTCAAATGTTTCAGCGAAAAAAATGATGGGAGGAGATTGGTTTAAGAAGGCGAGTGTAATGAAATTTTTCCCTGCCGTAGTAGCTGATTTGGATTATCGAATGATGTATCAAAATGGCCAACATAATCATTTATTTAAACGAACATTATGCGATAGCACTACCCTTTACCAATTACAAGGAGAGGGTAAACCGTTTATTTTATTACATGGTTTATTGAGTGATGGAGAGGATTTATTTCCTTTAGCACAAGAGCTTCATGAAAAAACTGGTCAACCTGTATGGATCTTGGATCTTCCAGGTTTGGGACGTTCTCCTTTTAAACAAGAGAAAAATCTTCTAGCTATCTATTTGAATGTAGTGAAAAAGTTATTGGAGAAAGCTACGAATGGTGCACATCTAATTGGCCATTCATTCGGTGCATTTATTCTTCTGGAAGCATTGGTACAAGAGTACATAGATAAGAAGTATTCAATTACGTTACTTCAGCCACCTGTTGTTAAAAAAAATGCTAAATCGCTAAATGTTCCTCAATTTATGAACAAATGGACATTAAAATTGGCAACTACTAATTTGATAGGGCGATATTTATTAAGTAATGGTTTGTTTGAAAGTATCGAGAGTATCCCTGAACATTATATTGAAAAAATAAGAAACAGTTTTACTTCTCCTAGAATTTTAAATACTACGGTCCAGCTTAACAGTTTACTACTAAAAAATAATCAAGGTGATTTCAATGAAGTAACAAAGTATAATCTTCACATTATTTGGGGGGAGTATGACAGAGGCTATTCTGCTCCATCGCATCTTGGTAAGGTTGATTTTGTTCCATATGGTCATCATTTTCCTCTTAGCCATCCGAGTGAAACGGCAACATTAGTAATAAAAAATAGTAATACTAGTAGATGAGAGTGTGGGATAAATAAAAAGTGTGTAGTAAGATCGTTGTGTCTTTGAAATAAAATCGTACTGTTTGGAGTCCCGCGAACAAGACGCAAATTTTGCACGCTAAGCAAAAAACAATAAGCTGTCCACATGGACAGCTTATTTACATTATTCTCGTTATTGGAAGTTATTTTTAACTTTTCCTGATCCGAAAGAGTCAATCTTTGTTTTGTTTTTCTAACAGTTGAATAACCTTATCTAATTTTGTGCGACTGAATCTTGCTTTTTGCGATTGTTAGTATGACAAATTATACGTATAATGCCCCTAAACATTGCACAGATAATTACTAAAATAATAGCAACTCCTATGTAATAAATAGAGTTTTTCATAAGATAATTTATCAATAATTATTCTTTTTTCTCCGGCTGATAGGAAAGAATAACGACACCTGAACTGGTCGTTCTTGTTTCGATCAGTTTTAAAGCCTTTGTATCGTTTCCGGTTTTAAAGAGATGCTTTCCGCTTCCCACGATAACAGGATTGACCATAAAATGATATTCATCAATGAGGTCGTGTTGCATCAATGTCTGTATAAGCTCACCACTACCATAAATTAAAAGGTTCTGACCGGGCTGTTCCTTCAGTTTCGATATTTCTTCTACAATATTACCCTTGATAAGATTTGCATTCCATTCGGTTTTTTCCAAAGTTGTTGAAGCAACAAATTTAGGCATGCTGTTCATCTTATCAGCAAAACCTTCTTCATCAGTCATAGAAGGCCAAGCAGCTGCAAAACCTTGATAGGTTACTCGCCCTAGTAGAAGAGCCTCACTTTCAAACAGCAAATTGGATTGAAACTTTGCTACTTCTTCATTGAAATATGGAGCAGTCCAAGCTGGTTCCTCCATGACACCATCTAGTGAGAGGTACATCGATACAATTATTTGTCCCATTTTGTTCTCCTTTAGTTTTAAATTGAGATTTTTACATATTGGTAACACAATTATTAATTCTTCAGCTAGAGAAATTCTCCCTTTTTAATAGTTTCGACAAAATATATTTATGTGTGTTTCGGAATAAACTAATATATATTAATAATTTTGAAATATTGTATAACTTCTAATTTTTATGCATTATTGATTAGAATTGCTTATTGTGCTAAGGAATCAGGATAGTGTGGCGACCGACTAAATAGTTGCTTAGCCTCAATTATTAGAAGGGAAGTTCTATCATTTCGCGAATTTATTAGACATAGACGAGTGCTATAATTTTCTATATATACATAAAGAGGTGACTACGCATGAATCAAAGACCGTCAGAAGAAGAATACGCTGGGAGCTCCGGCGAATATATCCGTTTGGTGCCAGACGGTAACATCATCGACATTCTGCTCGCTCAGGAAAAGCAAATGACCGAGCTCCTGGCATCGTTGACCGAAAGCCAGGCCGCATATCGGTATGCGGAAGGAAAATGGACACTGAAAGAAGTTGTGGGCCACATTACAGACGCGGAACGCGTCATGACCTACCGCCTGCTCCGGTTCGCAAGAGGGGACCAGACGCCGCTGACCGGTTTCGATCAGGAATTGTTCATGCCTCCTTTCGGAAGCTGGACAATCGCGCAACTGGCCGAAGACTACCAGGCCGTCCGGCAATCAACGATCACATTGCTGCGCGGGCTACCGGCGGAGGCGTGGAACCGCAAGGGTACAGCCAACAACCTAAGCATTACGGCGCGCGCCCTCGCGTACGGCATCGCAGGACACGAACTTCATCACATGGGAGTCATCCGAAATCGGTACTTGAGTTAATCGTCGGCTGAGGCCTTTTGAATGGAACTAACACCTTTCATACAATCTTAGATACCGTTCTTATTGGGGCCCGCCCCACAACCATCAACTTAAGGATTTAGACTATTTTTGAAATTGAAAGCACGTTACTATTCTCTTATGTTAATGAGAAAGGGTGACGTGCTTTTTATGATTATGCACTAAAAACAAGAGTTATCTTTATTTGCTGAAGAGTTATATCGATTTTTCTCATTTTGGGGTATTTGTTTTTCTTAGCTTGATGGTAATGGGGCACTACTCTATAATGGTCAAATTAAAATTTAAAACAGTTATAGAGACTCCATTCCTCGGAAATATTGTAACTATTAAGTTGTAAAAAGAACCGTAGTTTTTCATTTTTGAAAAAGCTATGGTCTTTTTTAATTGTAACAAAGATATAATGGGAGGAAGTTTTTTCTAAATCAAAAAAACTTGATGAATTAGTTGCATAAAGAACTAAACAGCGTATATACTATAAACATCAAAAAAATTGATGAAGGGAAGTGAACTACAGTGGCACAAAATTTTCAGTTATATGAGAAAAAGTTTAAAGCGTTGGCTGATCAAAAACGTTTAGAAATCATGTATGAGCTTTGCCAGCGGGGCCAGACGTGTGTATGTGATTTAACAGAAGTTTTTGAAATGACGCAATCTAAGTTGTCCTATCATTTAAAGGTTTTATTAGATGCGGGTTTAATTGTGAAAGAAACAAAAGGTACGTGGAGTTATTATGATTTAAATGATGCGGAAGTAAATAATTTATTATCAGAAGAATTATGCTGTATCTTTAGAAAAACAGGGAAAGGTAGTTGCTGTTAAAATTTTGAGTCATTAATCAAAAAAAATTGATTAATAATATATAAAGAGGAGGAATAAGCTATGAGATATGTTCACGTCGGTATAAACGTTACGGATTTAGAGAAGTCTATTGAATTTTACGAAAAGGTATTTGGTGTGTCACCAGTTAAGGTGAAGGTGGATTATGCAAAATTTTTATTAGAGACGCCAGGACTTAATTTCACGCTGAACGTAAGAGATGAAGTGAAGGGAAACCAAGTAAATCATTTCGGTTTCCAAGTGGATACAGCTGAAGAGATTACATTGCATAAAGAAAGATTAGAAAAAGAAGGGTTCTTTGCACGTGATGAGATGGATACGACTTGTTGCTATGCAGTACAAGATAAGTTTTGGGTAACAGATCCTGACGGGAACGAGTGGGAATTCTTTTATACAAAAGCACAGAGTGATGTTCATAAAATTGAAGATCCATCTTGTTGTACGACTTCTAACGTAGTAGAACAAAATTCTTGTTGTTAATAGGAGATGGAAAATAAAATGAAACGTTTATCTTTTCTAGATCGATATTTAACACTATGGATTTTTCTAGCTATGGCTGTTGGGATTGGTTTAGGGTTTGTGTTTCCTAGTGTAGTAGACGGACTACATACATTACAGGTTGGAACGACGTCTATTCCACTTGCTGTTGGTTTAATTGTAATGATGTATCCACCATTAGCGAAAGTTCGCTATGAGGAAATGGGCCGAGTATTTAAAGATGTAAAAGTGTTAGTTCTATCTTTAGTACAAAACTGGATTATTGGTCCGGTACTTATGTTTGTGTTAGCAATTATTTTTCTTCCTGATAAACCAGAATACATGGTTGGTCTCATTATGATTGGGTTAGCACGTTGCATTGCGATGGTCATTGTTTGGAACGATCTTGCCGATGGAGATAAAGAGTATGCGGCAGGTTTAGTTGCTTTTAATTCGGTATTCCAAATGCTTTTTTTCTCAGTTTATGCATACGTATTTGTAACTGTAATTCCAGAATGGTTAGGGATTGAAGGTGCTATTGTCGATATTACAATGATAGAAGTAGCAAAATCAGTATTTATCTATTTGGGAATTCCTTTTATAGCAGGTATGTTGACACGCTTTGTACTAGTTAAGTTAAAAGGAAGACAGTGGTATGAAAAGGTGTTTATACCTAAAATTAGTTCACTTACATTACTTGCATTGCTATTTACGATCGTCATTATGTTTTCTTTAAAAGGAGAGATGATTGTTAGCGTGCCACTAGATGTGGTAAGAATAGCGATTCCGTTATTAATCTATTTTATTGTAATGTTTTTTGTATCTTTCTTTATGGGAAGAAAAATTGGTGCAAACTATCCGGTGACGACAACATTAGCATTTACAGCAGGTAGTAATAACTTTGAGTTAGCAATTGCTGTAGCAGTTGGGGTGTTTGGTATTCATTCAGGCGCAGCATTTGCAGCAGTTATCGGACCATTAGTTGAAGTACCTGTAATGATTGCACTTGTAAACGTCGCTTTTTGGTTTAAGCGTAAATATTTTAATGATCAACCAGCATAATTTAAAAACAAAGGCGGAAAACAACATGGAAAACAAAAAGACAATCTATTTCTTATGCACAGGAAATTCATGCCGAAGCCAAATGGCAGAAGCATGGGGCAAACAATATTTAGGTGATAAATGGAATGTATATTCTGCAGGAATTGAAGCACATGGAGTAAATCCAAATGCAATTAAAGCAATGAACGAAGTAAATATCGACATAACAAATCAAACATCAGATATAATTGATGCAAACATTTTAAATAGTGCTGATTTAGTCGTTACGCTTTGTAGTCATGCGGATTCTGTTTGTCCATCTACGCCGCCGCATGTAAATCGTGTTCATTGGGGATTTGATGATCCAGCAGGAAAAGAGTGGTCCGAATTTCAACGTGTTCGTGATGAAATTGGTGAACGTATAAAGCGATTTTCTGAAACAGGGGAGTAAATAAAGGAAAGAGTCAATCTTCTATCTTATAGGGGATTGGCTCTTTTTTATTGTACATAGTCATGACTGTATTGGTTCGCATAAATTACCGGAAAATAGAGGGTATTCTATTGAATTGATAAAATTAGAAATCTATTTAATCATGTAGGTGTTCACAAATAATAAATTCATTTAAAAGATAATATAGTTGTTTAGAATTAGAGATGGTATGATGAATAATTACAATATCTTCCTTGTTTTATGTATAATTTAATAAAGGGATTTTTGGATATTGAAATAAAGGGTAGTATATTAGCGCAAGGGGGAGAATGATGGATAAGTTGTTACAAGAAATTATAAATTGGTTAAGGATGAGCGATGAAAAAATTGTTATTGGTATTTCAGGACATGGTGCAGCTGGAAAAACAACGTTTGCTAATAGACTCGTAAATCTACTAAATCAAAATGAAGTAAATTATATTAATACAGATCCTTACATTGTCAGTTCGGATATCCGTAAGCATGCAGTGATTCACTATACATATCAAAATGAAAATCATCGTTATAAAATGACAGCTTGTCATCCAGCGGCACACCATTTGGCAGCTTTAGAAAGAGATATTCAGATGGTTAGAGCTGGGCTGGATTTTTATACGATAGATACGCATTATATGAAAAGTAAGTTGATTTCTTCGAAAAATAAAGTAACGATTGTGGAGGGAATGAGTGCCGCATTTATTAACCCTGATTTATTTGATTTGAAAATTTATTTTTATACAGATGGCGAAACGGAACTAATGAGAAGATCAAGCCGGGATATAGCTGAAAGGGGAGCGGATATAAGTTATTTAAGGCAGTCTCATGAAGAACGACGGATTCAATATGAAGTATTTATGCATTCGTATAGTCAGCGTTTTGATATCATTATCAAAACTTCTGATGAAACAATATGTTTAGAAAAGAATACATTTGAGTTTTATAAAATTTAAATGAAAATCCTCACTTTGTTAATTACATTATGACGGTTAATTTTTCTTACGGGGTACTTGTATTAAACAAATGTATTATTTAATCAATAATACATTCACTATGAAATATCTAAATTTAAAAAAAGATTTAGTAGCCTTCTTTCATCTACATAGATAGAAGGCTACTGTAATTTTTGCATGAAAGGAGAATAGAATGAAACATATAATAAAAGACATATTAATAAATTATTTTAAAGAAATTCATTCACTAGCAGTGGAAGAAGAATTGCATAAGGATGGTTGGAATACGGATCTGCATTATAAAATAATGGTAAATGGAAAGCGATATTCCGCAAGATTTATAAATAGCAAGCGAACAATCAATCCAGCCTTTGGGGCGTTATCAAACGAACAACTGATAGAGCAAGTACGGTTTACCTATTATTTACGCGAACATGAAATTCCTTTTATGCAGATAAACAAGAATAGGGCAGGAGAGCCATTTACACTTGTCGCTTGGAATGATGAACAATACCGATTTGTATTGTCTAATTGGATTGAGGGAGAACATATTACGCATTGCACAGAAAACATTGTAGAAGCCTTCGGAAAGGAAGCAAGAAAGATTCATGATATTTCTTGCGCATTTCAAAGCTCGATTTTTCAAAAGATATCTCATTTGGATGGGTATGTTGAGTTTATTAATATGTTAGAAAGTAGGGCAAGCGCATGTAAGGAATTGCGGGAGTATATAGATCTTGCTAAATATCATATAGAGTGCGCATATACGAGTGAACTAGAATTTATCGTACAAACAGATTTAAATCCTTTGAATGTTTTATGGGGCTCAAGTCAAAAGGTAAAAGGAATTGTGGATTTTGAATCTATTAGTTATGTTGACCGCATTGAAGGACTAGCCTTTTTAATAAAATGGTATTCTCGAACAGAAGGAGTACAGTCTCATGAGGTGTGTTCGAAGGTTGCTAGTTCATTTTTAGTAGGGTATAAGGCCCATAATATTTTAACACCAAATGATTATAAGAGATTTTCTTCCTTGTTATGGTTATCCGGTAGTTTGAATTGGAATTTTGTGAAGAAAACGCTAGGTGTAATAAGTGATGAGAGGGAATTAGAAGAACATTTGGAAGTTTATAGAGTGAGGGGAGAAAGACTATCTTCATTATTAACTTGTACATAACATGTATTCTCCTAGTCTGGGACTCAAATAAGAAACCATAGGATGTGTTCTAAAAAATGAAAATACAAATAGTATTGTTTGATGGTTTCGGAGAACTTGTCTCTTTCGCACCGTTTGAGGTACTGAAAAGAGCTATAGAAGAAGGGGCTCCATTTATAGTTGAATTCGTTTCGAGTGAACAAAAGCAGGAAGTTATTACCTCGTTTGGAGTTACAGTTAAACTACATGATTTTTTACGAATGGAGAATCGTCCAGATTTGTTAATTGTACCTGGTGGTGGCTGGAATCATAAAGCAGAGCATGGGGCACGAAAGCAAGCAGAGCTTGGAACTTTGACTAAAATGATTAGCGAGATGCACAATGCAGGAACAATCGTTGCTGGTGTGTGTACAGGAGGTATGCTATTAGCTGCCTCTGGTATATTGAACGGTCGAAAGGCAACGATGCACTATTTGGCACAGGATGAAATGAGTGAATACGGGGCAGAGCTTCTTCATTACAGAATTGCGGATCAAGGGGATGTTATCACTGCAAGAGGAGTCACTTCAGGAGTTGATTTGGGGCTTTGGATCACGGAAAGATTCGCAAGCCTTAAAATTGCGGCTGCCGTTGAATACAGAATGGAATATGAGAGGCGAGGTGTTGTTTGGAAGTAATTTGCTTTCTTTTTTATCCTATTTTAAATGGGAGGGGGGGCTGCCCATAAAAGCCCAATTCATATGTACTAATAATCAGTCGGGATGCCAAAACTCCTACTGATTAAAGTTTCATTTTATAATTTTTATTTTATTAAAAGTTGATTTGTTAGAAAGGATAATCATTTATTGATATAATGAATGGATGCGTGGCAGGAAATAGATAGAAAGATACTGCTAGTAATTTATACTTAAAATGTAGGGAGATTGAACAGAGTTATGGGGACAGAAAAAGAAATTAGTTCCGCTAAATTAATATGGAAGATGACGCGCCCGCATACGTTAACGGCGACGTTTTCTCCTGTAATTTTAGGAACAGTGGCATCACTTTATGTTGCCAAAATTGATTGGCTGTTATTTATTGCGATGATGGCTGCATGTTTAGCATTGCAAATAGCAACGAACTTATTTAATGAGTACTATGATTTTAAACGTGGATTAGACACTGCTGAATCCGTTGGCATCGGTGGCGGAATTGTCCGTCATGGATTGAAGCCAAAAAATGTGTTAACAGTTGCGCTTTTATTATATGTCGTAGCAGCTTTTATTGGCATTTATATTTGTATGAATAGTAGTTGGTGGTTAGTGGTTATTGGTTTAATTGGGATGGCAGTTGGCTATTTATATACAGGTGGTCCACTACCAATTGCGTACACCCCGTTTGGAGAATTAGTTTCTGGATTGTTAATGGGGACATGTTTTGTACTCATTGCTTTCTTTATTCAAACGAATACTGTAACGATTGAAAGTGTATTGATTTCCATTCCAATTGGAATTTTAGTAGGTGCAATCAATATGTCGAATAACATCAGAGATATCGAAGAAGATATTAAAGGTGGAAGAAAGACATTAGTAATCCTCCTTGGGAGAGAGAAAGCTGTGGTAACACTAGCGGTAGCCTTTTTCATTGCGTATTTATGGATTGCCGTAATTGTATTAATGGGTTATATAAGCCCTTGGGCATTAGTTATGTTCCTAGGTTTGAGAAAGCCAATTTCTGCGATTCAAAGTTTCCAAAAAGGGGCAAAGGATCCCGGATATATGCGCATCGCAATGAAATCAACAGCAATGACAAATACGATTTTCGGCTTCTTATTGTCAGCAGGATTATTAATTAGTTATTTGTTTTAAATAAAAAATATTGTTACGTGACTAAACCCCAATTTCTCGATTTTAATATGGAGAGATTGGGGTTTTATTTTTATAGCGTGTATTTTCCCTTTTAATCAAAAGCAAACTTTAAAAACAAATAAAAATATCAAGCATGTGAGCATCAAGAACGGAAGTGCATGAAATATACATCTTTAGCTTGATGGGTATGTGGCGGTACCCCTATGCCAATCAAGCTAATATTTTGAAATGCCCCAAAAACGAAAATTTTATCTTTTCATAGGTGTCCATGAGAGTTGAACTCATTTTTTCGTTTTGGGGTAATTTTGAATTCTTAAATTGATGGCAATATGGTGAGACCCTTTAATCATAATTAGCATTATGATAATCGTTATTTAAGCTGGGCACTCTTCCATGGGGACGATATTCTATGTGAAAGGTATTATGTTATTACTTGTACTGAGGCTCTTCATGTTCAATTTGTTGAAGACGAGGATTTAAAGATTCAATAATTTCTTGAGTTTGTTGTGCTGCACCTTTATATAATTGTTTTGCTTGCTTGTTATCAGTATCAAGAACAAATCCTTCTAGGCATGCTTGAGCACTCTTTAATCCAGCGATAGTTTGTTTAAGTTTAGTACTTACTGTCATGTAGTATTCCTCCTTGTAAATGTACTTCAAAATATAGAGTGCCTATTTTATTATCATTGTACGACTTCCAATTTTAGGGTTATGCGAATGAGAAATTTTATAGTTAATCATTCAAAGAGGGATTTTTTTAGCTAATAGATGCATGGAATAGTTTTGTCCCAATAACAAAAACTAACAGAAATAAAACGATAATATATAAAGGAGATTAAATGTGCTGAAAAAGATAAGAAGAATTTTCCGAGTATTCCTCTTTTTATTTATCGGTGGATGTTTAGTTCTGTTTGTTTGGGGTGAAATTGACAGAACGATAGCAGAAAAAAATGGGGTATTTAGCCAAAATTCTAGTCAATACCCTATGCGTCAAAGTGATATTATTTTGTATACAGATGGGAAACAGTTAAACAATCAACTATTCTCAGATATAGAGCAAGCAAAGCATTACGTGCATGTTAACTTTTTTTCTATTGCTGATGATAAAGTAAGCCATCAGTTTCTAGAGTTATTGCGGAAAAAAAGTCAAGAAGGTGTAGAAGTATACTATGCTTTGGACAGGTTAGGTGGAATTTTACTAAAGAAAAAGGAAAGAGAATTATTAGTTAAAAAAGGAGTTCATTTTACATATTACAATAAACCTGCTTTCCCTTATCTTTTTTCTTCTTTGGATCATCGGAATCATCGTCGTATTTCAGTTATTGATGGAAAGGTTGGTTACATTGGTGGATTCAACATTGGAAAGAAGTATTTGGGAGAAAAAGAAAAACTTGGTTATTGGAGAGATTATCATCTTCAAATACGAGGAGAAGGAGTTCAAGATTTAGAACAACAATTTGTATTAGACTGGAAGAGAAACTCAGAGAAACCGATTCCGATACACAATGCGGTAAAGGAAAAGGGAGCAACCTCGCAACGATTTACTGCATATTATAGTGGAGAAAAACTTGGGCAAGATTATAAAATGCTGTTTCAACAAGCAAAAGAATCCATTATTATATTAACACCTTATTTTATACCAAAAGACAGAACTATTTGGAACGCATTAGTAGATGCAAGAAAGAGGGGAGTCCGTGTCAAAATTCTATTCTCACCTCATTCGGATGCACTATTAGTTAAAGAAGCAGCATATCCATATATCCGAAAAGCATTAAAACAGGGGATGGAAGTATATGGTTACAAAAATGGGGTGTTACACGGTAAAGTATTTTTGATTGATGAAAAAGTATTGATGGTTGGGACCGTGAATTTTGATTCACGTTCGTTTCATTTAAATGAGGAAATGAACTGTTATATTCATGACCCTATCTATATTTCGAGAATAAAGCCAGTGATTAATGCAGACTTACAAAATTCAAAGCAAGTAACATCCTCTGACGTCAACCAATTATCTATAAAAGAAAAAATAAAAGAAAAGGTTGCAAAAATGTTTGAGTATTATTTGTAAAGACAATGTATTTTTATACTTGGATAACAGGGGCTATATGCTTAGTGATTTTACATATTTTCCATGGAATCAGCTGGGCAGTTGCTACAAGTTCGATAGAAAAGGCTGTGATTGATGTATTCCACGATCTCTTCGTGGAGAAGCAATGGCATGGCTTTAGGACCAGTATTAGATCTTTGGGTAATAAAATCATTTTCATTCTATTATCTATTTCTTCTATGTACAGGATTAGCACTTGTTGCATTCATACTTGTACTTGGTACAAAAATACCATCAATTCAACATGCATCAAAAAAACGCTAAGCAAAAATACAATAAGCTGCCCATATGGACAGCTTATTTACATAATTTTCGTTACAGGTAGTTCATTATTTATAAGTTAAACTCATTTATTTTTTACTCTCTTTACTTGACTTTGTTATGGAAGAAAAAGTATAAATTACAAGGGCTAACCAAATAAAGGTAAAAGCTATAAAATGAGCTTTTGTTAACGTTTCGTTATAAAGAAAAACACCGGCTATTAGTGACAGAGTTGGTGAAATATATTGGAGAATACCAAGCATAGATAATGAAACTTTTTTAGCACACTTTGTAAATAATAAAAGTGGTAGAGCTGTTACTATGCCACTCCCTATTAATAATAAACTGGTTGAAACAGAATTGAAAAATTGTATTTGAGATTGAAACATCAAGTAAGTCAAATATACTAACGCAATAGGCGAAATTACCATCGTTTCAAGTGTTAATCCAATGACTGAATCTGTTTTAATCATTTTTTTGGCTAAACCATAAAATCCAAAGGTAAGCGCCAAACTAAGAGAAATCCAAGGAATCACACCATAATGGAACGTTAGTGTTAATACACCAATGCCTGCTAATATAAATGCAAGAATTTGAGAACCACTTAACTTTTCTTTTAATGCGATTACACCGATTAACATACTTGTTAAAGGATTAATGTATTGACCAAGACTTGCTTCTAATATTTTTCCATTAAGCACTGCCCACATAAAGATACCCCAGTTTGAACTAATCAGTACAGAAGCAATAATAAGTGACCAAACTAATTTTGGATTTTTAACAATTTCTTTCATGAATTCAACATATGTAGACCATTTCTTCATGAAAAATAAAAGTACAAGCATAAAAATAAAGGACCAAAAGACTCGTTGTGCTAGAATTTCTCCTGAAGATACGTGTTGAATAAGCTTCCAGTAAATTGGAGTAATACCCCACATAATATAAGAAAGTACTGCAAACACAATGCCATCATTTTCATTATTTAATTTCATTCTGAGCCTTCTTCCTAAATATTTAAGTGTTAAATTACCTGGTTTGTTTTAAATAACTATTAGTAGTAGGGTAGCAGGGAAAGTAGTGGTGTAATCCACTTTTTCTTTTTCGATAACTCTATTCATTTTTTATACATTCCTATCCTGGCATGGTTTTTGGGTTATTGGATTAGCAGAAAAACTGTATAAAATCTAGTATACTCCTAGCATGTTGTTTTCTTAGGTTGATGGCGGTATCCCATCAACCTAAGAAAACAGGTCACCCCCAAAATGATAAATAGGCTTTTTTCACAATAAAACCTAAAAATTTCGTTTTGGGGGTGTTATAAAACTTTATCTTGATGGAAATGGGGCGGTACCCCTGGTTTTAAGTTAAAAAAACCCCCGGAAATAAACCTTTTATAAATATGATTATTTTATTTCGAGGGGCTCCTTATAAATCTTAGCTATATATTTTACGAAATCAATGACGGGATAGTGTATGAGGGAACGGTGCTGCGTAAAACGGATCCCTTCTTTTTCCATTTTTGAAATGAGTTGTTCAATTTCCAACTCTTTTTGTTGTATCCTATTATAATTTTGATATACAATGTTTTTCCATTGATAGGAAGAACCGTGAAAAAAATTCTCCCCTTTTACCCTGTGACTAAATATAATTTCTATTTTTTCTCTTCGTTGTTTTTCCTTCATATGCGCTTCCGTTGACTGCATATTTATCGCCTCTTCCCTTTTTGTTGTATACTGTTTCACAAAATTTGGTCTAACTCATCATAGCCAATGTGTATTAAGCTTGTTGGGAATTGTCGTTTAAGGCTATCTCATCAACTATATTTTTTTCAAGCGCTTAATCTAATATATTGGATTATAATCTTACGTCTAAATAAGTTGATAGTGTATATAAAACACTATCAATCTTTATTATAAAACGATTCTTTATAGGCATGCACCTTTTTACACTCACCAAAATTTACAACATGACGAGTATCTTTATCCATGAATGTTATTCTGTATTTACTGAGGTTAGTTTTTATTTTGACTAACTAACATATTGTTTGCCTCAATATCTATTTTATAAAAAAGAAAATAGATGTAACGGTCCCTCTTTTGATAAAAAAATCCTATGAAAATATAGCACTCTTAAAGAGTTTTGTTACAAGTTTGTTATGTTTGATTTAAAAAAAGGAAAGTAATATTTATTTGTAGAAAATTTTTAGAGATAAAAATAAGCTGAATATTCATGGTAAGAAAAGGGGGCACTTATATGCTAACAAATGATTTAGATTTCCGATTAGAACCACGTTTAAAAGAACTGTATGAACAACATAAAATAAGAGCGCAGAAGATAGACTGGGGTTATCATGAGTTTTTACCATGGGATAAGGGAATGGACTTTAAAAGAGTTCCTTGGGATGAAAGTCAAGTTACTCTCCCTTCTGGTGTAATTACGGCCATTGAAACAGCTTTATTAACAGAAGTGAATTTACCATGGTTTACAACGTATTTATCTGCGACTTTTAAAGGTTCCCTTTCTGTTATTACAGACTTTATTCATACTTGGACCTCAGAAGAGGATCAACATTCGAATTTATTAGAGACATATTTACTACTCACTCGAAGTGTAAACCCTAAACGTATACATGAATTAAGAAAATCAGTCGTTGAGTGTGGATTTGAGCCTGATTTTCATACACCAATCGAAGCCATGACGTATACGACGCTACAAGAACTTGCAACAATGGTGTTTTACAATAATGTAGCTAAGGTGGCAAGTAAGCATGATCCAGATCTGGCTACATTATTACGCCGTCTTGCAAAAGATGAAACACTTCATTATGCGTTTTATCGAGACGTTATTCGAACACATTTAGAATTGGAACCAAATTATTGCTACCATATTGCCAATGTGATTAGGAATTTTAAAATGCCAGGTGCCGTCATGCCTGATTTTGAAAATAGAATGGCTGTGATTGCAAAAGAAGCAAACTATGGGCCACTACAATATTTTGATCAAGTACTTGATGTAGTGGTTGAGTATTGGGGGTTAAAAGACTTACGACCAATTGCCCCTCTAGCAGAAAAAGCAAGAATTGAGATTTTGGAGTATCATATAAGATTGAAAAAAATACGGGATCGATTTGGCCGTTTTCAAGGAAAAACTGATCTACGTTAATGAGTAGAGATTTCAGAATATACGCGTGGGAATTCCCTTTTCTTTTATTTGAAATCTAGAACGCTCTCTATTATTTTGCGGCTGTTTTCCTTAATTTAACTTCCGAAGAAAAAAGTTATTGACACCAAAAATAAACTCATGATATTATTGAATTTTTGATAAAAAATAACATATGTGTTAAGCTTGAGAAGGTTACCACATATGGAGGTGGGTTATATGTTTCAAATTGGGGATAACATTGTTTATCCAATGCACGGAGCAGGTATAATTGAAGCCATAGAAGAAAAAGAGTTCTCAGGGAAAAAGCAACTTTATTATGTCATAAAAATGTCCATTAGTAATATGCAAATCATGATTCCTAAAGGCAAAATATTGAGTTCGAATATACGCCCAGTTATTGATATACTTACATTAACGCGCATTATACACATTTTTCAGCATGGAGAATCAGGCGAATTAATGCCTTGGAAACAAAGGTATAAAGTAAACACAGATAAAATAAAAACGGGTGAAATACAAGAAGGTGCTGAAGTTATACGTGATTTAATCCGTATAAAGAAGGAAAAAGCACTGAATACAAGCGAAAAAAAATTGTTGGATGATGCATATAAATTTTTGGTCAGTGAGCTAGAATTAATTAAAGGAATCACTGAAAAACAAATAAAAAGTTTCTGTTGAGATTTATTATAAATACTGTATGACATCCCTCGGAAATATCCTGAATTCTCTGGGTATATGATGATTATTAAAAGGAAAGTATTTCAAAGATATTCAATTTCTTCAACTCACTTTTAGAGTAGATACCTCTTTTGTTATTACTTCAATCTAATTCATTTTTATTTTTAAATTTCTTTTACGAACGTTTGAAGTTTCATCAAATAACTAGATTAAATAGTCACTTGATTTTTACAATCCTGATTCACACTGGCACGGACAAGGAGCAGTAAGGATGAAAGAGAGGTAGGGCTTTCATTGTTTTAGGTAATATACTATCTAAGTCATTATTTCTAGAAGAAAAAACAATCAATCTCACCACTATCTTTAAGAGTGCCTTATATCTACTGAGACGGTGAATAGTAATTGTTTATCTTCTTTACTTAAAATTGATAAACGAACTGGTAACACCATATGGTCAACTACAAAAAATTGGTTTCCAGACCAGGAAACCAATTTAAATTTTATTTACATACCAATAGTAAATTAAGCAGTAAGAAGGAGTACACACATGAAAAAAATGTTAACAAAAGAATTAAGTAATGAATTAAAGAAGCGAGAAGGGATCATCTCTATTACAGTTGAGTCTTATGAAAAAATCGAAGTTGGTGGAATTCGTGTAGATGGACCAGCTATTATTCTAATTAATCAAGAATAGGTAAAAATAGTTGCATACAAGGAGAAAAGGATCGGCCTTTAAGAGAAGGGGGATCCTTTTTGTTTGTTGCAGCCAATATGGGATATAAATAACTTTTATCTGATGTGTTGGGGTTAAAAGGAAGGAGAGGATGGAAATTATCATGGTGGAAAGCTTAATATTGGTAGGATTTCTTTTTACGTTATATAAATTAGTTGATAAAAAAACAAACTAATTATTTAAAACGATAGATTGTTTCTTTTTTTAGGGCGAGATTTATCTGAGAGTGAAATGGATCATATAAAGGAGGAATTAAAATGGATGCAAGGAAAAAACGCATAAAATACGAGAAGATGTCAAAAAATTATGATCGTATTTATTTAGTTTCGTTTATCCTATTAATTGTACTTGTTTGTAGTAGTGTGATTATCATAGGAGCTACAGGGGGAAAATATGGAGTATTTTTATTGTTAGCAATTTTACTTAACGCACGTATTACGAAAGAATCTCAAAAAAAGTATGAGCACTATTCTAATAAAGGGCGTATTTAAAATGATACATAACCAGAAAGGAACAACCTAGATGTATATTCAAAATATCCCTTTATCATCTCCTATTAACTAGTAAAAGTAACTTTATATAAATAATTTTTTAGCAATGTAGAAATAGAAACCGTACCCTATTAAAATGTTATTTCCGTCCATATAATGAATTATCCTTCTAGCATATTTATAAGATTTATATCATATATTAGTAGAAAGAATGCAAGTTAGAAAGGAGTCTTATAGAATGAGTTATTTGGAGGGAAATGACTTTAGTAAACAAAATATGGTAAGTGTGCCTAATCCCTATGTATATCAGACATTACAATCAGTAATTGGTAAACATGTGGTTATTGAAACTGTAAGAGGAAATATAAGAGGGAAATTAAAGGATGTGAAACCAGATCATTTGCTCATTGAAGATACGGTGCCATATATTGTACGCATTCAACAAATTGTATGGATTATGCCAAAACAATAATCAAATAAAAACACAGGGTTTTATCTCTGTGTTTCTTCAAATTTTCGTTTTTGAATATATGCTTGAGCATGGATAATTTCTTTCTGAAGTTCTTTTAATTCTTCCGTAGATCCAGATTCAATCCTCATGTACGTAGTAACTAGACTAATCATCATATCCATCTTCTCTACTATATTTTGAATGACCTGTTCAGATTGCTCTTTTTTAGGGTGTTGTATTGCTATTAAAGCATTTTCTATATAATTGTTCTTTCGTTGCTGGATATCATAAATAAACTGTTTTGTGTTTGAGTTCATTTGTTATTCCTCCGTTTTGGATATACTTCTATTCTATCATATTTGAATGGAAAATATGATATTACCCTAAATTCACACCTGTCCAGGTTTTAAGGTATTCATAATGTGTTCTAAATCAACTTTGATGTACTGAGACTGTTTTTTTACTGTTCCATTTCGAAAGTATTCAGGAAACTCATTTTTGATATACACTATATTATTTAGTTTAAGTCGCGATATCATAGTATTTCTTTTGGTTTTTTATTTGATTCCAATTACAAAATTATAATAGCATTTCAATAGTAAGGCTATCTCTGTATTTTATCTTTATACCGGTATGCTATTATCTTGATATAATTATGTTGTATGTAGTAGTGACGGAAATAGTGAAAGATTTCTAATTGGTTAACATATAAAATGAACTATTTCTTCCTAACTAAAATAAATCGTGGAGAAGATAAAAGATGCAAAGAACAATATTAATTGTAGAAGATGAAGATATTTTACGTGAAATTATGAAAGATTACTTATTAAACGAAGGGTATAACGTCTTAGAGGCGATGGATGGGAAAGAAGCGTTATCTATATTTGAAGAGCATGAGGTGCATTTAATTATTTTAGATATTATGTTACCGGAATTAGATGGTTGGACGGTTTGTCGGCGAATTCGGAAGAAATCTAATGTACCTATTATTATGCTAACGGCTCGGGTGGATGAAGATGATACTTTACTTGGATTTGAACTAGGAGCAGATGATTATGTTACAAAGCCGTATAGTCCTCCTATTTTATTAGCAAGAGCAAAACGATTAATGGAAAGCCGATATTCTTCAGCTGTTAATGTACCAGCTGAAGACACATTAACGAGTAGTGGTATCCATGTACATTTTCCTTCTCGTACAGTAACTATAGATGGGGAAGACATAAATTTGACTCATACAGAATTTGAAATAGTAACGTATCTCATGCGAAATCAAGGAATTGTAATTTCGAGAGAACAACTAATCAATAAAATTTGGGGTTATGAATTCGCTGGGGATGATCGCACTGTTAATAGTCATATTCGTAATTTGCGTCATAAATTAGGACAAAAAGCAGCTTGTATTGTAACGGTTGTACGAGCTGGTTATAAATTTGAGGGACAAGTATGAAAAAAGGAATTGTATTAAAGTTATTTATGTTAACAACAGCATTATGCACACTTATTTTAGTAACTATTTTTATTGGACAAACTATATTTTTTAAGCAATACTACGCAAATCGAAAAGTTAATGATATTAAAACAAATATTCAATCCTTTGAAAAAGCATATATAAAAGCTGGAGATGATGCGAAAGTAATTCAAGAATTAGAACAAAATTTCTATCAAGAGAATGCGACATGGATTACAACGTTAGATAGTGTAGGTAATATAAAATATGCAAATGATTTTTCTATAGAAATTCAATTAGACCCAAACGAAAATAAGATATTTTCTGAACGTTCCATTCACATACCGTTGTATAGTTTTATCAATTTAGAAGATATACAGAGGATGAAATATAGTTTAGAACAAGGGAGTCATATTATTATCGACGGAGTACAGAAGGGGGATATAGTAGTCCCTGCGATGTTAACAATAAAAGAGAAGAATGTTGGGCTAGAGAACAAGCAACTGTCAGAAAGGTTGTATGGGCCAAAAGCCGTATCTTCAAAAGAAAGTTCACAATTATATTTAGCGGGAAGCATTCAAAACGTGCAATTACCGGAGGGGACTGTAGGAACGAACTTTATATATGGAAATCGTGTGCTTATAGATAGAATAAAACAATTTCAGGTTGATTTATTATTGAATCAAAAATCTAATGATGTTACTTCTACAGAAATAATGGATTACGAAGAAAATGATATTAAATATAAAGTTTTAATCAAGCCAACAAAAGACGCGGGGGGTAAGACAAACTATATATTTGCTATGACATCATTGCAACCAGTTGATGAAGCGGTACAAATGATAAAGGATTATTATGTATATTTAATTATCTTTGTATTGATTTTAATTGTTTTGATATCGTTCTATTACTCAAAAAAAATCGCCAAGCCATTATTACAAATAAATGATACTACAAAAAAAATCGCGGGTTTAGATTTCTCTGAGACGATACCTATTACTACAAAGGATGAAATAGGTGATTTATCACAAAATATTAATACACTTTCTAAAGCTTTGCATTCGTATATTCATCAATTGCAGCAAGATATAGAAAAAGAAAAGCAATTAGAGAATACACGTAAAGAATTTATCGCTGGTGTTTCACATGAGTTAAAAACACCTTTGAGTATTATGAAGAGCTGTATTTCAATTTTAGAGGATGGTGTTGCTAGTAATAAAAAGGAGTATTACTTTAAAGCAATGTCAAAAGAAGTAGATAAAATGGATATGCTCATTATTGATATGCTGGAGTTAGCGAAATTCGAATCTGGTACATATAAAATGGAAATGGATGTTTTCCATATTGATGAAATGATCGATTACATATGTGAGCAATTAACCTCGGATATAACAGCTAAGCAATTATATGTTCATAAACAACTTTCTAAAATTGAAGTTGTTGCAAACCAGCATCGCATAGAACAAGTTATAACGAACTTTATTACAAATGCGATTCGTTACACACCAGAACAGGAGAATATTATTATTTCTACAATAGAAGAGAATGAACGTGTAAAAGTATGTGTAGAAAATAAAGGGGCTCATATCGCGCCAGAACATTTAGAGAAAATATGGGATCGTTTCTATCGAGGGGATACGTCTCGTCAACGTTCAAAAGGTGGAACAGGATTGGGACTTGCTATTTCAAAAAATATATTAGAGCTACATGATGCGGAATATGGTGTTTCAAATACAGAAGATGGAGTATTATTTTATTATTTTTAAACAAAATCGACACTATCTGCATTTTATCTTTATCAGCATTCATTACTATTTTCATTAGAAAGAGAATGAAAAGTTGATAAGGAGATTGTTAAAATGAAAAAAAGAGCGATATTGCTTTTGCTTATTATAATAATAATGGGTACAGGCGTTAATTTCATACATGCTAAAGGGTACAAAAATATATCAAAAGAGGATCTACGATTAAAAGGAAAAACAATTGTAATTGATCCGGGACACGGTGGAGGAGATAGAGGGACGAAAGGAAAGAAATTAGGAACGATTGAAAAAGAGCTTAATTTAAAAGTAGCACAAAATATAAAGAAAGAATTAGAAGAAAGAACGGATGCAAAAGTTATATTAACACGTGAAAAAGATACGAGCTTACTTCCAGAAACAAAGCAAAAGGAAGAATTACAAGCACGTGTCAAAGTAGCGAAAGACCATGCGGCGGATCTTTATATTAGCATTCATCATGATGCTTTTGAGGATACAAATGTAAAGGGAATAACAACTCATTATGGAGCGAATAAAAGGAAAGATAAAAAATTAGCTAAGGTCGTACAAGAAGCTATTTTTGATCAAAATATAGACAGCCGAGATAGAGGCGTTCATGGCAGTGATTTTCTTGTCTTACGAGAAAATCCTTCTCCGGCTATCTTAATTGAATTAGGATTTACATCTAATGCGAGTGATGAAAAAAGAATGAATTCAGAAGAATTTCAAGCAAAATCGCAACAAGGTATTGTGGATGGCATTATTAATTATTTTACGATGTAATAAAATAGGTAAATAGAAAAATACTATTCTTTCTAAATCTTAATTAGAAAGAATAGTATTTTTTATTTTGGGTGTATATTTATTTTTCAAATTTAACAGTATTAATGAAACAAGTTCTTTTTTTAAGTAAACACAATACGTTATTCTTTAACTAATTTCGACACTATCTGCATTTTATCTTTACCTCTCTCTATTAATCTATTTATTGTAAACATCGGTTGAAACGAATGATTCAGTCGAATAAAGGCTCAGCCTTATAAATAATGAAAATTAATAGGGAAAGGATCGGAAAATAATGAAAGAATCACAAAATAAGAAAAAAACAAGTGTAGTAACGAAGGCAATCATATCTTTAGGAGTTGTTTTAGCGACGACCTTTTTCACATTCTTCTTAATTGGAAATTGGAACTCTACCCCAGCGAAGGGAGTAGCTAATGAAAGTAGTAAACAAGTTAATACGCAACAAGAAGAAAAGAAAAAGGAAACACCGCCAGCAAAACAGAAAAGACCTGATGGAAAACCGGTGGGAAAGGTTGTTTATTTAACATTCGATGATGGTCCTAGCGAACTAACTGGGAAATTTTTAGATGTACTAAAAGAGCAAAATGTCGCCTCGACATTTTTTATGCAAGGTAGCAATTTACAAAATACAGGTTTTCAGGAAAACGTAAAGCGAGCAGTAAAAGAAGGGCATTATATTGGTGCTCATAGTATGACACATAATAGTGATAAGTTATACAAAAAAGGACAATTTGTACCGGAGATGAAAGAAACGTTAGCTCTTATCCATAATATTACGGGTACAACTCCTAAACTAGTTCGTCCGCCATATGGATCTGCACCAGGATTAAAGGACGAGGAAATTCGTAACCAAATTGTAGAAGCAGCAATAAAAGTTTGGGATTGGACAATAGACTCAAATGATTGGAAATTAAAAGATAATCCAACTCAGATTATCGATAATGTAAAGAAACAGACAACAGAAGAAGTAGAAGTTGTTTTAATGCATGAAAAGGCGCAAACATTACAAGCTCTTCCTGAAATTATTAAATTTTATAAAGAGCAAGGGTATGGATTTGGGGTATATAATGACGAGGATCATTTTCGTCTAAACTTCCAAAAAGATCAACGTCTATAGTATAAACATAGTTATTTTAAAAAGGTGTTTTTGTTACTAAATCAATAATTAAGCCAAAAGTCGATTTCCTATACGATAAAGAAATCGGCTTTTTTATAAAGTTGACTTTTTGATCAAAAAGGTTTATTCTACTTGTGCAAGTAACGACTTGCATTCGGGTTTGGATAAAGATTATGTGAAAGTTGGATGAAACGTGAATGAAATGACAAATACATCAGAACGTATTATTGAGGCTTTTTTAGAACTATTTCGCACTCATGGCTATAAGGGAACGACGACTCGCTCGATTTCGGAATTAGCGGGCGTAAACGAAGTAACGATCTTTCGGAATTTCGGAAGCAAAAAGAATATTATGGAAAAAGCTGTCGAATCTTTATCGCGTGATATGGAATTGAATAAATTAATGCCTGGAGAGATGACTTGGAATCTTGAAGATGACTTGCTATCTATTGCAGAAGGATATCTTGCATATATAGAAAAGTTAAAGGATTTAATTTTGATTAGTTTTCAGGAAGCTGAAATGTTCCCAGAGCTTAAAGAAAAAATTGCATTAATTCCTAAACAATTAAAAGATAATTTGGTTTCATATTTTATTGAGATGAGGGAAAAGGGAAAGCTTATTGAAACTGATATGGAAGCTCAGGCGATGAACTTTATTTGGATGAATTTCGGTTACTTTCTTTCTAACTCACGCTTCGGGGACAATTTATTTTCAAATTCAAAAGAGATTTTTCTAAAACATAGTGTCCAACTATTTTCTAGGGGGCTAACTCCCTAGGTCTTTTTTTACACCAGATGCAAGTAAGTACTTGCTATAATAAAACAACAAGGAGTACGACAATGAAAACTTTAAAAAATTTCTTTAAATTCCCCCCAACATTCATTGGAATTGCAACAGCATTTGCCTTTCTGTTAATTTTCTTTTGTGTGTGGATGACTGCATACGATGGTGTTACTGATCGGGTAAACCAATTAAAAATCGGATTAGTTAATGAAGATAATGAAATGGGAACTGATATTGAAAAAAGCTTGAAGGAAAATCTGCCCTTTAAAGTTAAAAGTTATAGCTCGGTAACGCACGCCCAAAAAGACATGGATAACAGGAACTTAGATATGGTTATTCAAATTCCTGCAAATTTCTCAAGCCTATTGAAAGAAAATAATACTACAGAGATTAACTATTTCATCAATCAAGCAAACTCATCTTTGGCAAAACAGATTATGGAAGGCGCGGCAAAGGATATTACGCAAACAGTTAATAAAAATGTATATGCGTATAAACAAAAGTTTATTTCATCTAACCTATCTAACGAACTAAGTACAGTGATACCGTCAGAAGAATTGGCCCAAAAGTTATCAGAAAACATTACGAAAGCTGTAAGTTCATTAAACATTGATTCTGTGCAATCATCTGTCGAAAAAACAAACAATACAGATGGCTTTGCAGCAACCATGATTCCATTTTTAATTGTTCTTGCTTCATGGGTTGGAGCTATGCTTATGAGTTTAAATCTTAATATTGTTGCAACAATATTAAAAAACACGCACGGAAAATGGTCTATATTTTTCTCAAGACAAGTTATTAATATTGTCGTATCTGTTATTTTAGCTATTATCACGTTATTATTGATGACCGTATTTAACGTTAAATTGAATACAAGCTTATTTGAAACATGGATCTTCCAAACTCTTGTCTTTTTCTCTTTCTTAAGCGTAACACAAATGTTTATCGTTCTATTCGGTCCTGCTGGTATGGTATTTAATATCATATCACTGTCAATACAATTAGTTACTTTTGGAGTAATTGTCCCAAAAGCATTGCTATCAAATTTTTATCAAACTGTAGGTTCTTTTTTCCCTGGAACTTATGTAGCCGATGGATATCAAACAATAATTTTTGGAGGGGGAAATCTATCACACGATATGAATATTCTTCTTCGCACTTCAATTATTACCATTCTTATAGCGGTGGGGAGAATTATGCTGCAAAGAGATAGTAAAAGTGAATTGATCAAACAAACTGCCAACAGATAAAAAGCTTGTGGTACATGTATAGGCTTCTTTTTCTGGTAGCCCCCGTACCTATCAAATTAAAACATTTATAGCACCCCAGAACGAAAATCCAGTGTGTATTTGACAGACAACGGCTTGTTTTTTCGTTTTGGGGTATTTGCTTTTTATAGTTCGATGGTGATGAGGGAGCACCACATTGCTAAAAAAAGAATTAATCTAAGATTTTTTCTTTTTTAGCTATATGTGTCCTAGAAATAAGTCTATACAGTTTATCAAAAATATTTACATACCTCCTCGCAAATATGTTAGAAAAATCTTTGTAGCACTTGAAAATGTTTGATGTTTTTTCCAAAGAATATTTAGTCCAGCCTCTAGCTTAGGAGATAGGGGGCGGAAGCAAAGTGTACTTTCCTCAGACGTATTCATAAGCTTATCAATACATAATGCGTACCCTATATTTTCTTTTACGAGTAAGGATGCATTATAGAGTAAATTATATGTACCTATAACATTCAAGTTTTCAATTTCCTCTCCAAGCCATCCTGATAATTCATTACTTACAGCCGTTTGTCTTGATATGATAAGAGGTTTATTTAGTAAGTCTGTTGGATGGATATAAGCTTTTTCCGCTAAGGGAGTGTCTTTTCGCATAAGTACGCCCCATACATCAGTAGCTGGCAACTTTAAGTAGTCATATTTTTGTTTATTTGCTGGCTCAATAACGATACCAAAATCTAATAAACCACTATCTAATTTTGTTGTAATGTCATCAGCGTTGCCGCTATATAAATGAAATTTAATGTTAGGGTGATGGGCAACAACTTTTTTTATAGTTTGTGCAATGAACTGCATTGCCTCTGTTTCTCCAGCTCCAATATGAATTTCTCCACTAATAATTTCAGATTTTTGGTTAAAATTAGCTTCTGTTTTTTCTACTAAATCCACAATTTCTTTTGCTCGATCTAATAAAAACATACCTTCGTCTGTTAAAGTGATTTTTCGATTTCCTCGCACAAATAAAGTAGTTCCAAGCTCTTCTTCCAGGTTGTTTAACTGTCTTGATAATGTAGGTTGAGATAAATGCAATGCATTTGCAGCAGCAGATATATTCTCTTGCGTTGCTACCGCAATGAAGTAGCGTAATACACGTATGTCCAAAAAACTCTTCTCCTTCGTATGCCTATTTGTTATAGGAATGTATTCAATATAGGTATTTGTTATCTCAATAATACCATTTTATAATCACATTACCAAAAGCATTGATAAGAAGTGAAAGAGGAGTTGAAATGTTTTTTATGAAGAATTCAAAAAGTGTATTAATTTTTATATTAGCAGTAGGGGTTTTCGGTATTCTTAATACTGAAATGGGATATATTGGCTTGCTTCCGGCATTATCAGATCATTTTGATGTAAGTGTTTCGAAGGTAAGTTTAATGGTTAGTTTGTTCGCGCTCGCCATTGCCATTGCGGCTCCAACGCTTCCTTTAGTTTTTTCGGGTGTAAATCGAAAAACGGTTATGTTGTTCGTACTAGCAATCTTTATTATCGGCAACGTTATTTCAATTTTTACAACGAATTTTACAGTTGCTTTAGTTGCACGAGTAATTCCGGCTTTCTTTCATCCAGTGTACGTATCGATGGCTTTATCAGTAGCAGCAACTTCAGTTAGTGCAAAAGAAGCTCCAAAAGCAGTTGCTAAAGTGTTTATTGGGGTTTCAGCTGGTATGGTTTTAGGTGTACCGATTGTCAACTTTTTAGCAAATGTATTTACACTTGAAATATCATTAACATTTTTTGCACTTGTTAATATTTTTGCGTTTATTATGACAATCGTATTTATTCCCTCTATGCCTGTTCAGGAAAAGCTTTCTTATGGTTCGCAGCTTAAGATTTTAACGAAAGGTATCACATGGCTATCCATACTTGCTGTAACTTTTTTAAATGGAGCGGTATTTGGAATTTATAGTTATCTAACCGAATATTTAGATGTAGTTACGAAAATGTCGCCGTATATGATAAGTATCATGCTATTTGTTTATGGGTTAGCAAATATTATCGGGAATATTCTTGCAGGGAGATTACTGACAATAGCTCCTGTCCGTACGGTAATCATTTATCCCATTGCTCTAATGATATTATATTTTTCCTTTTTCTTTGTATCAGATCTTGCGATACCAACTGCAATTTTTATTGTAATTTGGGGTGTTTTTGGCGGGATTGGTGGTAATGTCAATCAATATTGGATGATGTCTTCAGCACCTAATTCACCAGATTTCGCTAATGGATTATTTTTAACTTCTTGTAATTTAGGGACTACAATTGGTACTGGGATCGCAGGGATAATTATTGCACAAATTGGAACGAAATATATTTTATTTGTAGGCATGTTTGCATTAGTATTAGGGTTTATTTGTATTCTGCTTCGAAATATGTTGTATAAATCTACAAATGCCTAAGTGCTATTTTGCGTTACATTACTAAGGAAAAGCGCATTTAATATAAAAGGGACTCTTAATTTTATAAGAGTTCTTTTTTGCAATCCCAATAAATTCTTCTCAATAATTGAAAATAAAATCAATCCGGATTATTATATTGTTATTGTAAATTTATTTTATTGAAGGAGGATACATAGATGAAAAGCTCAAAAGGCTCTATTGAATCAGAGATAAGCAAAGCAATTACTCACTGGGAAAAGGACTACCTAGGACGCGGGTCTATATCCGTTAAGACAGATATATTACGGGATATGATTATCGTAAATTTACAAGGTGTTTTAACGCCGGCTGAATATAGTGTTTGCGAAACAAAAGACGGTATGCTAACGATAAAGAAGAATCGTTCGGAGCTAGTTGAATCTGGAATTGATGATCTGAAAGAGATTATACTAGAATTAACTGGAGAGAAAGTGAAAAGCTTTCATACGGATATAAGCTCCCGTACAGGCGAACGAGTGATGATTTTTAAATTGCTTCATAATCTTGAGGAGAAATTTTAAAAATACCTTAAGGTTAGTGGAAGGATTAAGAAACCTACAAGTTTTGCACTTTATTAACAGGCTAATAATTAAAAACTTGAAGTTATTTAGGTATAATAAATCGTAATTCAAATAACTCTTAAAAAACGGATAAAGAAATTGACAAACTGCTAAATATGGTTTATCTTATAATTGTTTTAAAAAATTGATAGACGCTCATTTTAACAGCTTGCTATAATTAAGGCTTTAGCATTTTTTTAATATGTAATATTGACTAAATGAAAAAGTTTCTTAATTAAAAGATAGCGTATAACATAAATTGATATATTGATTGCATAATCTAGGAGATCAGAAATATACATTTCTTTTTAACAGGAGTAATACATACATTATTATTCTCTATAAAATGGGAGCTCTTCAAAAAACTTTATTGAAGTTAGTTGAAGGGAAACCGACAATCTCCATAATTCAATGATGATATAAAATCATTGAATTATGGAAGTTGTCGGTTTTTTTTATGGGAAAAAACGATGCACTAAAAAGAGTGAATGAAAATTGAAATTTAAAAAAACATCTTAATTAAAAGGAATTTTATAGGTTATTTTCGCTTAGAAGGGAGTATTTAACATGTTAATTTCGCTGAGTTCATCAACACTGTTAACATTATTTTTTATGGCGCTTAGTGCTTCTTGGCTAAGTGGATTATTGTTTTTAAATGCAAGGATGCCTTTACGTTTTGTTCATATCCATATTGGTATCGCTGCTTTGCCTTCATTGATTTCTTTACTCGCACTTGTTAATAACAATGGAGATAGAGTTGTGGGGCCTTGGCATCTAGATACTTTAGCTTGGTTAATGGCTTTCTTTGTTCTTACAATTGGTTTAATCATTCAGCGTTTTTCTGTACGTTACTTAATGGGAGACCGCTCATATCGAAAATATTTTTTACTTTTTACATTTACTACAGGTGTATCTTCGGTTGCATGGTTAAGTGATGATCTTCGTTTCATGATCATTTGTTGGGGAGCAACGCTTATAGGATTGGTTCTACTCATAGGGCTAAATAAAGGGTGGAAAGTAGTTAGTGAAGCAACTAAAATCTCTGGCTATTTATTTACAATAAGTTGGATTGCGTTGCTATCAGCTATCATTTGGCTTTTTCAAGTAACTGGACAGTGGCAATTAACATCAGTTTTAACGAATGAAAATGTAGCGCTACATGGAACATTGGAGAGAACAGGAATTAACTTATTAATTATATTAGCGGTGATGATTCCAGCAGCACAATGGCCTTTTCAAAGATGGTTAATTGAGTCTGCCGTTGCTCCAACTCCTGTTTCAGCTATTATGCATGCGGGTTTAGTAAATGCTGGCGGTATCATGTTAACTAGATTTTCACCTCTTTTTCATGATGATATTGCACAAATCATTTTACTTATTTTCTCTAGTATTTCTGTCTTAATCGGAACAGGAATTAGTTTAGTCCAAGTTGATTATAAACGTCAGCTAGTAGGTTCAACTATTGCACAAATGGGATTTATGCTTATTCAATGTGCATTAGGCGCTTATTTAGCGGCTATTATTCATTTAATTTTACATGGTTTGTTTAAAGCTACACTGTTTTTACAAGCTGGTTTTTCAGTGCAACGTTTTGGGGTAGTGAATCAGTCTAATGAAAAGATGTCAAATTTATGGATTATAGTCGGGCGTGTTTTAGGAGTATTTATAGCAATTACTTTCTGGTTTATGACTTCTGGAGAGGGATATCAGCTAGTTAGTGCGTTAATCTTAGGGTGGTCATTATATTTTTCATGGAAACAGCTTGTTGTTTTTGGAGAGGGAAGAATGGGACGAATTGCTGGCGTAATTGTTTTGATTGGATGTTCTCTCATTTACTTTACTGTTCATAATTCTCTTTATAAATGGTTGCATACTGACATTTATCAAAGTGTTCAACCTTCAGCTCCAGCCGTTATCTTTGTTATATGTATTTTACTATTTAGTAGTGCTATTAGTACTTTCGTTACTCGTAATCAATCTTCTACTTTATTCGCTGTACTTTATCTTTGGTTAGTTCGAGTAGGTGAGGCGAGAAGAAAATCAGTAGAAAGTCACCCAAGCTATCTGAAACATTATGTATCAAAGGGAGGTAATTCGTGATGAGCATATCGTCAATATTAAAGAAAGATACAAACATTGATATACAAAAAAATAATATAAATGATTTAGTTGCATCTGCTAGCAGAGTTATTGCACCACTTTGGCCTATCTCTACGTTTGCAGCTCACCATCCTTGGATGGGACTTGAAAAGCAATCATTTGATCAAGTTGCAAATTGGTTAAAAGAAATTCGTAATGTGGATATGTATCCTAGTGCCTCCATGATTCATTCGGCAAAAGCGAAAGGTGAGATTGAGGAATCATTTTTACAAAGTAGTTTGTCTCGTTGGCTTGATTCACAATCTTTTCATATTCCGCGAGAGAAAGCAGAGCGATTTTGTCAAGCAGCTTTAAAATTAGAAAGAGTACCTTCTAGTCTATTATCATCGCCAGAATTAAATAAACTGGCAGACGAAATGAGTTATATAAATACAGGGAGTATGAAAGCCTCTGTTATGCAGCCAATAAGTTCGCTTATAGAGAATCAAAATAGTGAAAACCTATCTGATATTCTTAATTATCATATCATTAAATGGTGTAAATTATATCTTGATGACTCCGGATCAAGTTGGACGATGCCAAATCGAGAGAAAGGTTTTTATCGTGCATGGCAACACCTTATTACATTTGATCCAGCGCTCAGTAAAAATGAGCGTAAAGTTTTAAAAGATTGGCCACAAGATGCCGAAGTAGCTTTAGCGAGAGCGTTATTTGAACTAGGAATTTCTGAATCTAACATACAAGCTTATCTTGAAGGGCACTTACTTTCTTTACCTGGGTGGGCAGGAATGATACGATGGCGCTCACAACAATCAATTCAGGAACAGGGGCTTTTAATAGAATATTTAGCAGTTCGAATTTCTATGGAGCTGGCTATTGCAAAACCTTATTTACCTTTAAAAAATCAAAAGGTTGAGAAAAAAGTTTCGATTGTCCCACTTATAGCTTCTTGGATCTATTGGGGGAATATTTCAACACGGGAATGGTCACAAATGTCTGCAGCTGAACAAAGCGAATTGTTAGCATTTGCATATCGTTTTGATGAAAATATTCGCAGGAAACTTTGGCTGGAAGCTTGGGAACAAACGCATGCAGAGCAATTAAGAGAGAAGATTGCTTCTAAACAACGTGCAACCAATGATAAAAAGCGTGTATTAGCTCAATTAGCATTTTGTATTGATGTACGTTCAGAACCGTTTCGTCGCCACTTAGAAAAACTAGGTCCGTTTGAAACGTTTGGAATAGCTGGTTTCTTTGGGTTACCAATTGCGACTAGTGAACTAGGTAGTAATGACAGCCATCCTTCTTTGCCAGTTATACTGAAACCGAAGCATCAAATAAAAGAGCTTACAGATGAAAATGAATTTAAATCTTATGAGCAACGTAAGAGGGTAGGCAGTTCGGTGCGTTATACATTTAAAACGATGAAACAGAACGTACTGACAAGTATGGCGCTACCTGAGTTAAGTGGTCCTTTACTTGGTCTACAGATGGTGACAAGAAGCTTTGTCCCAAGAGGAGTTGGTGGTTTCATTCGTAAACTTCGTAAAACTATGTTACAAAAACCTGATACAACATTCTCGCTTAATTATGTTCATGACACAAAAGGTGAGATACCTATCGGTTTTACGAAAGAAGAAAAAGTGAACTATGTGCGTCAAACTTTAAAAATGGTGGGACTGACAGAAAAATTTGCTCCTTTAGTTGTAATGTGTGGACATAGTAGTCAAAGTACGAACAATCCTTATGCGGCAGCACTTGAGTGTGGTGCTTGTGGAGGCGCAGCAGGGGGATTCAATGCAAGAGTTTTCGCTACTTTATGTAATCTTCCAGAAGTAAGAGAGGCGTTGTCTGCTGAAGGCATTAACATTCCTGAGGATACCATTTTTGCAGCAGCTGAACATAAAACAACAGTGGACGAATTGGAATGGATTTACGTCCCAGAACTTTCGAAAACTGCGCAAGAAGCGTTTGATTGTATCGAGACGATTATGCCAAATGTGAGCCAACATGCAAATAGAGAACGTTTAACGCAATTACCTAATTTTAAAACGAAAATAAAAAATCCGAGTAAAGAGGCGCATCGATTTGCAGAAGATTGGAGTGAAATACGTCCAGAATGGGGATTAGCGCGTAATGCATCTTTTATTATCGGAAAGCGTGAATTAACTCAAGATTGTGATTTAGAAGGTAGGGCTTTCCTTCATAATTATGATTGGAAACAGGATGAAAGTGGCGATATATTAGCTAACATTATTGCAGGACCAGGAACAGTTGCACAGTGGATAAATCTACAATATTACGCATCAACTGTAGCTCCTCATTATTATGGTAGTGGAAATAAAACAACCCAAACCGTAACGGCGGGTCTCGGTGTTATGCAAGGGAATGCTAGTGACCTGTTGCCAGGCTTACCTTGGCAATCGGTTATGCAGTCAGATAGTGAGACGTATCATTCACCACTTCGTTTACTAATTGTCATTCAAGCACCTATTGAATATATAGAACGTTTGTTAAATAATGATTTCACATTTCGAGAAAAAGTCCAAAATGGATGGGTTAGACTTGCAAGTGTTGATCCAGAGGGACGCTGGAAAAACTGGTAACAATTATTATTGTTACTAGCTTAAAAGTTTCATAAATACAATAATGAAGAAGGAGTGCTCCATATGAATTCAAAGAATAAAAAAGTTTTATTATTAACAGACATTGAACACGGAATAGAGCCTAGTATCCAACAAGTAACTAACATTCAACAAGAAAACATGTTGACTATACACAGCTATGATTCTGTAATTGTACATCCTTATGGAGATATAATGAGATCTATTATTATTGCTATTTATCAAGAAAATGTTAAAGTAATTTTTGTTGTCGGAATAGAGGATAAAGAAACTTCTTCAGTTAATCTACAAACTCAACGTGATTTCATAAAAGATAATATAGAATTAGACTATCTCTTTAAAAATTGCATGCCTGAATTTTCAAGTGGTAGCCTTAATCAATGGCTGAGTGGACAAAAAAATGTTAGTGAAAATATTGAAAAGAGTATAGATATGATCCGTCATCATCCATTAGTACCTTCTGATATTGAAGTTCATGGTTTCAGGATTGATAGAACAGGTGAAAAAGAAATGGTTGTTAAAATTGCTACTAATAAAATAGTTGAAAAAGTTAATTAATCTATTAAAGACAAATAAATTCTTATGTATAAATTGCTGTTGTATAATAAATTTTATTATGTTTTAAGAATCAGAAGAGGTAGCTATGCAAAACAAAATTATCGTTATGTTTCAAAAAGATTTTCGTTTATATGATAACCCAGCTCTATTTGAGGCTGTTCAGTCCGGGGAGGTTCTTCCGGTATATGTACAAGATGAAACTTTTTCAATAGGAAGTGCGGCAAAGTGGTGGTTACGCCATGCTATAATGGATGTCCAAAAGCAACTTAAGGCATTGGGCTCTACTTTAATAATCCGCAAAGGAAATACACAGGAAGAAATACTTTCTCTCATAAAACAATTAGATATAACGGCTGTATATTGGAATAGTTGTTATGATCCAGACAGGTTAAAATCTAATCAAAAAATGAAAATGATATTAGAAGATAAAGGTATTATTTGTAAGGAATTTAATTCGCATTTATTATTAGAACCGTGGATTATAAAAAAGAAGGATAACACTGAATATAAGGTGTTTACGCCTTTTTACAATGCATTTCAAAAGCAGGTAATACCTAAACCTATTAGCAGAGTGCAGAGTATAAAGTGGGGAAACTCTTTACCAGCAAGCTTATCTGTTTCAGAATTACACTTGCTGCCAACTATACCGTGGACATCTCATATGGAAGCAATATGGGATCCGACAGAAGAAGGGGCATATAAAACATTCAAGAAATTTTTCTCTAGCAAATTAGTCTCTTATAGTGAAGGAAGAGATTTTCCAGATCAAAATGTCCATTCGATGTTGGCACCGTATCTTTCATTTGGTCAAATATCAGTAAAGCTAATGTTTCATTACTTAATAAATAAAAGTACCGAAAGACAATGTAGTCTTTTTGAAAAACAAGTTAATAGCTTTATACGTCAATTAATTTGGCGAGAGTTTTCTTATTATTTACTATACCATTATCCATTTACAGTATATAAACCTCTTAATAAGAGCTTTGAACATTTTCCGTGGAATAAGGAAGAGGAGTTATTAAGAGTATGGCAGAAGGGTGAAACTGGTTATCCGTTTATTGATGCGGGAATGCGAGAACTATGGCAAACCGGTTTTATGCATAATCGGGCAAGAATGGCTGTAGCCTCTTTTCTTGTAAAGCATTTGTTAATTCCGTGGCAAGAAGGTGCAAAATGGTTTATGGATACACTACTAGATGCTGATATTGCAAATAATACAATGGGATGGCAATGGGTTGCTGGAAGTGGAGCAGATGCATCACCGTACTTTCGTATTTTTAATCCTATCACACAAGGAGAAAAGTTTGATAAAAATGGAGAGTATATAAGAAGATGGGTACCAGAATTAAGAGATATCCCAAACAAATATATACATAAACCTTGGGAAGCACCTGAGCATATTTTACAAAAATCCAATATAAAACTTGGGAATACATATCCTTATCCGATTGTTGATCATAAGGCAGCACGAGAGAGAGCCCTTTGTGCATATAAAAATATGAAAGAATTTGTATGAAATAGGTTAAACAATATGTATTTAGAATTTTATCCATTATAAGGACATACTAATCATATAAAGTTTCTATAATCTTCTAGTAAAAAGGAGAATGTTTATGAAAAAATCTAGTATTATAGTATTTTTACTAACATATGGTTTGTTTTATGTTTCTAGTGTTTTATTCCCTATTGATCGTACTTGGTATGATGCGTTAGAAAAGCCGTCTTGGACACCTCCTGGTATGACAATCGGAATGATATGGGCTGTATTATTTGGACTTATTGCATTATCAGTTGCAATTATTTACAACAACTATGGATTCAAGCCAAAAACATTTTGGTTTTTATTCCTTTTAAATTATATATTCAATCAAGCGTTCAGCTATTTTCAATTTAGCCAAAAGAATTTGTTTTTAGCAACAGTAGATTGTTTACTTGTCGCTATTACTACGTTACTTCTCATAGCAGTTTCTTCCAAATTATCTAAGGTATCGACATGGTTGCTAATTCCGTATTTTTTATGGTCTGCATTTGCTACATATTTATCTTGGACAATTTATAGTATAAATTAAAGACGGAACTAAAAACTTGAGCATAATAAAAATGCTCGAGTTTTTATGTGTGTTAATGATAATCCGAAATATGGAATATATACATCTTATGGAGGTCATCTTTGTGAAGAAATGGATAAAAATTACGCTGTACTCTTTACTAGCTATTTTAATTATAGGAAGTATTACTTTTTTAACTTGGTCTCAGTTTACTTATAAACCGACGCAAGAGGCTTTGTCGTTAGTAGATGATAAAAAAGATGAAGATAATATCGTTTTTGGAGCGAAAGATGCGAAAGTAGGGGTTATTTTTTATCAAGGAGCTAAAGTAGAAGCTGAGGCTTATAGTTACTTAGGAGAAGCTCTTGCAAAAGATGGGCACTTTGTAGTAATGCCTAAGTTACCATTAAACTTAGCGATATTTGGAATAAATGAGGTAGATAGTGTAATTGAAAAGTATCCTGAAGTTCAAAAATGGTATGTTGCGGGGCATTCAATGGGCGGAGCTATGATTTCTAAGTATGCCTCTCAGCATGAAGACAAGGTACACGGAATCATTTTCTTAGGTTCGTATCCTGCAGATGACTTTTCTACAAAATCGATTCCGATGTTATCAATTTATGGAGAAGTAGATGCTTTAGCAACTGTAGAAAAAATAGAGAACAATAAAAAGTTCATGTCAAAGAATACAACTATGCACATGATAAAAGGGGGAAACCATGCTCATTTTGGCATGTATGGTGAGCAAAAAGGTGATAATGCGAGTTTAATTACGGCAAAAGCACAACGAGATGAAACAGTAAAAGTAATTGAACAATGGTTATTGGAACAATGATAACGAATTTAATAAATCTACCGAAAGAATTATCCAAACGGTAGATGGGAGAGAGAATAAAGAGCCAAATCGTATGAATTGGCTCTTTTATTTATTTGCTATCTCCAATTGTCCCCTTATTTTCTCAGGAATATCCTCTTTAGAAATAATATCGTAAGAATACACATATTTTCCTTTCACATGAATTTTTAAGTAAGTTTTTCTTATAAAATCATTAGGCGTGTTCGTTCCAACTGTATATTCTTTTTCATTACTTAATTCGTCAACAGCTTTTAGTGAGTACATAGCTTTTCCTTTATGATGATAATCTGGAACACCATATCCTTTCGCAACGGCATATACATTTTTTTCTTCAGCAATCGGATTAAATCTGTCTAAATCTCCGCGTAATATGAAAGGTAGTAAGTATATAGGGAGGCCTATTCCTAGTATGCAAATTACAAATTTCTTCATGATCGTTTCTCCTTTTGTCTATTTACATTTTGAGTATAGAAAAAAGTTCTTATGAATATAGAGGGAAATTCTTTAAGTTTTTCTTAATAAAGTTTAACTTTGTGAAAAAAACTAATTTGAGCATTAAGTTTACGAAATGAATAGCCAAATAACCTATTTTCTTTATTTTTTGATGGTAGGTTATTAGGTTTTATATTGGTATGAGTGAATTAAGAAATAAGTGAGGTTTAGGAAATAGAATGAATTTATCTTATAGTAATAAGAGAATTACCTGAATAAATGATAGTGAGAACAATTAAAGAAAGCATCTAGTGGGGTGCTTTTTTCTTTTGAAACAGAGAATCTCATGGGTCGGTTACATGTAATTTCGTGCTGTGCTTCTAGGTCATTGGAAAATCCAACAATAAAAAAAGAGGGGGAAGGCGTTTTTTATTGAAGTTTGTTAATGATAGATTTTTAACTTGAGAGGGGGGATCGTAAAATAGATTATTAATCTCTTTGGTAATTTTTATTTTCCTTATAGTTGGCATATTGTATTAGAAATTTTAAATTTTGAAGGGAGAATCAATAAGTATGGGTAAGAAAAGAAGAATAAGTAATAAGTTATTACTTATCAGTGCAATTTTTACAATAGCAATTCCCTCAGTCTCATATGCGGAGGAAGTAATTTCACCTGAAAATTTTAAGAGTTCTTCAAATTTGTATAAGGCACGGAATACGGAAATTTTGAAAACAAATTTATATCCTAATACATATAATAATCCATTTAACCACCAATTTATTTCAAAATTAAAGGAAGTAAACACAAATATAAAAAAAATAGACAATAGTGATGATGAAAATCCTGTTATATCTACTACTCTTTCATTTATTCGCCATATGAATAGTGAAGATTATAAATCTGCATTTGATTTAACCTCAAGGTCATTACAGAAAATAATATCCGAAGAATGGTTGAAGAGCTATTGGGAGGGACTGCCAGTTCAATTACAAGCAGGTTCTTTTATAGAAATTGGAGAGGTTACACAAAAAGAGACAAATCCTGTTCATACAAATGTGGAGATTCAATTAGTTTTTGAAAAAATGACTGTACCTTTACTAATTAAACTAGATCCATCTGGAAAAATAGACGATTTTCAACTAAGCATGTCGTTTAGTCCTGTTGCTGAGCGTCCATCATATAGTAAGCCTGAATCATTTGTTGATAAAGAAGTAGTAGTTGGAAGTGGTGCATTTCCATTACCAGGAACATTGTCGGTTCCAAAAGGAAATGGTCCTTTTCCAGCGGTTGTTCTTGTTCAAGGATCAGGAGCAACTGATCAGGATGAAACAGGGTTTGCTTTAAAACCATTTCGCGATTTAGCTGAAGGTCTTGCATCGAAGGGAATTGCTGTCCTTCGCTATAATAAACGAACGTATGAACATGGGCTGAAAACACAATTCAGTCCCTTCTATACAGTTGATAAAGAGACAACAGATGATGCTCTTCTTGTAACTCAATTTCTTAAAAATGAGCCTCTAATAAATAAGAATCAAATATATATTCTTGGTCATAGTCAAGGTGGAATGATGCTTCCGAAAATGATTGAAAAAGACCAAAATCAAAATATTGCTGGGGCAATTGTAATGGGTGGACCAGCTCGTACGATTCAAGACGTTGTTTTAGATCAATTTGAGTATCTTTTTTCTATTGGAGCAATGAACCAGGAGCAATATAAATTCTACAAATCGCAATTTGAATTATTAAATGATCCAAATTTCTCTGGTCAGAATCCTCCAAAAGATTTTTACTTAGGATCAGCAGTATTTTGGGATTCTATTCGGAAAATTAAAGCAGCAGAAATATCAAAAGAACAAAAGACACCACTTCTTATTATTCAAGGAGAAAGAGACTATCAAGTTCAATCAAAAATCGAAATTCCTCTTTGGAAAGAACAATTAAAAGAACGAAATAACGTTGATTATCGACTATATCCAAAGTTAAATCATTTCTTTACAGAGGGCGATGGGGAAATAAGTAAACCGGATGAATATTATAGTCCTGCTAATATTCCTGAGTATGTTATAAATGATATTGCTGCTTGGGTGCAAGGCAGATCGCAATTAAATTAGCAACCATATGTTTTAATAAAGACTTTCTTTCTGTAATCAAAATAGAAATATTTTTATTAGGTTATATGTTTTTTTTAGCACTCTTTGAAAAGGAGTGCTTTTTTATTTTTCTATGATTTCTATAAAATAATGGACTTGTCTTCCAAATAAAGCGTTATTTGTAACACTGTTATCAAAGCAAAGTGCTCGTGACATTTCCTTGATATTCAAAAACATTAATAACCTATTATGTGAAGTTTTTTGAAAATTTAGGTTTAACATCTTTAAAATAGGTGTATTACATATTACATAACAACTAAATAAGAAAATAAAAAATCTAAGGGAGGAAAAATACGATGCATAAGAATGAAAGAAAACCGGTGGTTTATGAATATCAAAATGAACAGGAAGTAGTTATGAAAGTAAAAGAGCTAGAATTGAAAGGGATTCACCAAGATGACATTTACGTCTTAACACATGAAAAACATATAACAAAAAAGATTGCGGATGATACAAACACAAATACGATTGGAGTAAAAGAACAAGGGTTGGGCACAAGTATTATCAACTTTTTCTCCAAAAAAGGGGACGAGCTCCGAAATCAAATGGAGGAAATGGGGTTGTCGAAGGAGGAAGCTAACTTATATGAAGAAAAACTAGATCAAGGGAGAATTTTACTTCTAGTAACAGATGAAACACTAACGGCGAGTGATAGGCAGCCGCAAAACTATCATTCTCTCTAATAGATTGCAATATCTGATAAATAGATAAGTTAATTATTTTAGGTTGTAGCATGGAAGAAAATAAAAGTAGAGAAGGGTGAGAAAAATGAAACATACAATATTTAAATATGCTGTGATTGGGATTACGACCGGAGTCATAGTATCTCTGTTAAAAAAAGAAAATCGGAAAGTTATACAAACAAAAGGAAAAAGCGTAAAAGACAAACTACAAGAAGGAAACATAAAGGAAACATTAGAGAAGGTAACCGAGACAAGTAAACAATTCTCTGTAACTGCAGCTAATGTTGCAAAACAAACATTACCACAACTGCTTACAGCCACACCGGTTGTCATTTCTACTATTAAAGATTTAACAGAAAACGAAAATAACAAAAAGAAAAAAGATGAAAAGGATAATGAAATAAAACAAAATAGTAAGAACCTAGACGGAGAAAAAACGGAAAATGAAAAGAAATATGTGAAAGAAGGGAAAGAAGAGAGTGCTTAGATTTAATTCTAAAAAGAGAAAGTGAGGAAAAAAGTATGAAATCTCTGTATGCAATTGATGTAGGAATTGGTTTTACTAAGCGGGCATATCGACAGGATGTAGATTCTGAGGTGACGATTAAGAGTGAAGCTGCCACACTAGCTCCTGTACCTAATCATGCTGAAAGTGAAGATTTAACAAAGGTAAGTTTTATAGACTTAGACTTTGCATACTACATGGGAAATGAAGCACATCAATCTGACGCTTCATTTCTTCCTCTATTTGACGAAGAAATAGAAAATTATTATGAAAGCGAAGAGTTTAAACAACAAATATTTGGTTGCATTGCAAAGGATTATAAAGAAAATGTCGTGTTACCTTTAGTTGTTACCGGGCTTCCAGTCACTTGTTTTGGTAGTCAGCATGAGCAATTACAACGTGCACTAAAAAAAGAAACTTCCGTACAAATTGATGGGAAATTTATTAATATTACGGTTGAAAATGCTTTGATTCTTCAGCAACCGATCGCTTTACATGCCTATTTCTTAAAAGAGGGAATCATTCAGGAACAAGATCGCATCTTAATTATTGATGGTGGATTTCGTACATTAGAAATGACAGATATGAAACAGAATGTCATTTTAAATCATTATGAGACGGAACTAGGATGTAGCAAGCCTTTGAAAAATATTAAGAATATCCTGCAGAATCATGCAGGTGAAAGTAATCAATTGCATATTAATGACATGCCAAAAATATTAGAAAAAGGATATGGAGATAAAGAAGAAAATTATGAGACAAGTCAGGTGGATATTTTAATTCAAAAAGAGTTGGATACACATTTCCAAGACATCATGCGTGTATTACAAGAACAATTTAAGTTAGACCAGTATGACACTATTATTTGGACAGGAGGAATAGTAGATCTCCACAAAAAACAAATTGAAAAAATGCAAGGTGAAATTGTTTCTTTCCGTATGGTAGACGCTTCAAAAGAGGCCGCGCTTCATGGATACTATATTATTGGAAGTCAAGTATTTGAGGACATCACCAATCAATCTGCATATAAATCCAAATTATAATGACGACCGAAATGGAGTTCGTTGAATAGACGTGCCAAATTGTGTGGCTTCTTTTCCAAATATAAATAAGAAAAGATAAAAAGTGCTTGTATAGAGGAAATGTTTAAAATTGAGAATAAAAATAACTAATATATAGGGGGTCTTCCTTTTTAAAGAATAAGACCTCCTATGCATTTATTTTGTAATTTAGATGATTTAAAAACTTTTCCTCCAAGATATGGATACCTACATACAAATTTCATATTACGGATATGATTCGATCAAACATAAAACTATTTAGAAAGGAAGAATAATATGGAATGCATAAAAATGACGAAATGGAGTTGGTATCATGTGAAAACTAGTGAGCTTGAAGAAATTTCTTCTATAATCCCCCGTGATGTAACATCTTATTTCCCTCAATTTGTAAAGAAAATAAGTTCTCCTTGTGAAAATGGATTATATGTTTATACGTTATCACCAAGTCAAACTTGTGTATATGGTTCGTTTTTATATGATCAAGATAAAAAGGACGCCAAAATTCAAAAATTTCTTCATTATTTCGTAGCTCATGGGATACTGATAACGGTCCAAGAAAAAGAGGAAGAAGATTTTCAAGAATTAATACATAATTTCCCTATAGGTATAAAAAATTGTAATAGTTCCGCTGAAGGACTATGTGCCATCTTATCGATATTTATATCTCACTATTTACGAAAGGTTGACTATTTTGAAAACAATTTCAGAAATGTGTTATGGGATTTTTATCATCATAATAACATAGCAGTTTTAGAAAGGATTTATCATATTCGTCATGAATTATTTATGAACACACATGTGTTTCGCTTAATACAAGAAGTGTTACAAGGCTTGGAGGAAGCTTGGTTAGAAAAACTAACAAACACCCTTTGTTATAAACAAACGCACGTAAAATTAGAGCGTGGATTACAACTCGTTAAAGAGTACCAAGAAGAATTAGACACGATGATTCATTTACAAGAAGTTGTTTCTTCTCATCGTGGGAATGAAATTATGAAAGCTCTTACTGTATTAACTGCTGTAAGTACGCCTTTGACAGCCTTAGGAGCATTATGGGGTATGAATTTTAAATACATGCCTGAACTTGAATGGAAATATAGCTATTTAATGGCTCTCTTATTTATTATTTTCACAACAGCGGGTATGTATATGTATATGCGATTCAAAGGGTGGACAGGTGATTTATTACGAGTAAAGAAAAAGAAGTCTTTTTTTAAATCTAATTGATCCTGTTTATAAAAAATATGATAGACATATAGTTAATAATATTTATTAATTAGGGTAGTGCCATATCCCTATCAAGTTAAAGTTTTGATGTCCCCGCAATGATAAAAATAAACTTGGTTTCCATAAAAAACATAATATTTTCATTTAAAGGCTATGAAGTGAAATATCATCATCTTCATCACGTTTGACCTTCAAGAAATAAAAAGTTAAACTATTCTTGTACTCGAAGTACTATTATAGTACTGGAGAGATAATAACTTTACTATTTTGGTATGAGGTGAATAAATGATGAAAGATCGGATTGCCAAAACTGCTATTGCGCTTTTTCATGTAAGGGGAATAAAATTCACAATGAGTGATTTAGCTCGTGATCTAGGTGTAAGCAAAAGTACGCTTTACGAGCATTTTCCATCTAAGGACGAGCTTATTGGTTATGTAGTTGAGCAAATAAATGAAGAAGCCCAAATACGTTTTCGGGAAATTATCGATAATTCGAATTTGAACATACCGGAAAAATTAAAAGGGATTCTTTTAATTGTGCCTAAGGATTTTCAGCACAGCTTCGTACGTTTACTGATTGAACTGCGACGTTACCATCCAGAGCAGTGGGCAAAAATAGAACAAGGCATAAATGAAGAATGGGAGGTAATTACTGGGCTAGTTGAAGAGGGCATCAATAGCGGTGTTTTACGTTCAATGGACATTCCAGTGCTAATCCAAACACTCAAAACGTTAATGAAATCAATTTTTGAACAGGGGAGTATAGCCTCTAACCAAATTACTCTACAAGAGTCACTTGCAATGATGGCCGATATCATATTGCATGGAATCACAAGTAAGGATTAAATAGTACTTCTACATAAAAAATGAGTAGGGTCACAATAACCATACAGGTTAACGTAGCCCCGCTCATTTTTTATTTTTATCCCGCTTTAATGGGCAGTAAGATTCCTACCTCAAAATTCAGTGAAAGCAAAGAATTTAGGTGGGAGATCAACTGCCCATAAAAGTCCGATTGGTGAGGGCTGATAATCAGTGGGGGATGAAGAAAACCCCACTGATTAAAGTTTCACTTTATGTCGATTTTACTTAAGGGTAATTATACTTTACAGTCTGGAAGATTTCGGTATAATATAAAATCAGTACCAAAAATAATTTTTCGGTACTGAAGGTACGGATTAAGATAATCAGAGATGGAAACGAAAAGTTTGTAATTTTAAATTGTTTTTTCAATTTGGCTGGGATGTCCTTGAAGATAAAATACGGGTATAGGAGGAATGTAAATGGATTTTTTTGAGACTGTTATAATTATTGTGAATTTTAGTATTCTAGGCTGTATATTGTTTTTTAGTGAGAAAATAAAACAATGGTCTGTCTTCATTCTAACAGTTGCCTTTTGTGTGGTTGTTGTGCAGCTTATCGTAGAAGGGTATCGCTGGCAGATGATTCCTGCTTATTTGTCCCCATTTATTTTAACAAGCTGCTATCTATTTGCTGAATCAAAAAAGAACGTTAAAAGTTGTGGGGCATTCACAGTCAAGACAGCGCTACTGGTCATTTATTTGACTATTGCGGTCATGCTTCCTTCCCTCATGCCGGTAGTTTTATTTGAAAAAACGAGCGGTCCCTTCAAGGTTGGTACTACACTTTATCATTGGATTGATTATAATCGAGAAGAACCTTATATGAAAGATTTGAACGGCCGGCGCGAGCTGATGGTTCAGGTTTGGTATCCTGCAAAAGAAAAAGGAGAGATGAATCGCGCACCTTATATCCATAACTCGGATGAGATTGCCAAGGGGTTGGAAAAATCATTGTCTATTCCAGCATTCGCGTTTCATCATCTAGGCTTGATGAAGTCGAATGCATTCATGGAAGCTCAATTGTCAGATTCAGAGGAACGTTATCCGGTCCTACTCTTTTCCCATGGTTTAAGCGGTTTTCGCAATCAAAACACGTTTGAGGTGGAGGAGTTGGCCAGCCAAGGTTACATCGTCGTAGGAATTGATCATACCTATGATGCTGCAGCTACCGTCTTTCCAGATGGCAGAACCGCTTTTGTACAGTCGATCAATTTAACTGATTTTGCCGAACGAGATCGCCATATCAAATTATGGAAGGAAGATGTTGTTTTTGTACTTAATCAAATAGAGAAGCTTAACCAAAGCGATAAAGATAATCGCTTTACAGGAAGAATGGATACATCCCGAATTGGAATGTTTGGACATTCTTATGGTGGAGCTACAGCTGCGCAAGTGTTAGTGGAAGACTCCCGTGTCAAAGCAGCCATCAATATGGATGGTACATTATATGGGGAAAATGTTCCGAAATCTAGAGTTGGAAAACCGTTTTTGATTATGAATGCAGAGACTAGTGATGATTCCACGAAAGATTTTTTAGAGGGAAAAGTTCGTAGTGACCATGCACTTGCAGGTGGTGGCATGTCAATGGTTATTCCCCATACCAATCATACGAGTTTCACTGATTTTCATTTGTTCTCTCCTTTGTTACGAAGCTTAGATGAAGATCCAAGATACGTTCACCGTATTATAAACGAATTCAGTCTCGCTTTTTTTGATCGATATGTGAAACAGGTAGACGATAGCTCTGCGCTTGAAAAATTGGACTCCAAATACCCAGAAGTGAAATTTAAAGTGAATTAATGACAATGTCTTTTAATATATTTGCTAACAGTTGGGTATATATTTTAATCATCAAGAAAGATTGCCCTCTGTAGCATACAGAGGGCAATCTTTTTTAAATTAATATAAAGGAGTTTTTTTATGTTTAATAGATTGAAGTATTTTCTTTTATCCGAGAAAGAAATAGTTGAAACTGTGAAGAATTACAAGGAGGAAAAAATACATGTTTTCATAATAAAAGATTTTTTAGGGGAGTTAATCTTAATAAGAACTCTTATATTTTTAATGTTTGTTCCAATATCAACTTTTATTTTTTCAGTTGTAATTTTTGGAGCTGTTTTCTTTTTATCCGGTATTAAGATTACCATTTGGGGCATTGCTATAATGTTATTGGTTCCAATAACATTACTTTTCTATATGAATATAACTAATACATCAATTATTATTACTGATTTAGCGAAGAAATTTTTATTAACCATAAAATATCTAAATCCATTTTACTCAATATTAAATAAACCTTGGTTATTTATTTTTGAATTATTATTTGGTTTTTTATATGTCTTCGTGCTATCTTTGTTTTCTATTTGGATAGTATTACATTCATTAGAAATAGGTTTCTCTGAATTTAGTTCAGAGGACAATCGAAGTTTCCAATTTTCAATTATTATTTTGCATACAGCAATTTATTTGTTTATAAGAGTTCATGGCCAGCCTTGTAAGACAACTAAGCAAAAAATTAAAAAACTGAAAATGAAATTTTATTTATGGTTTTGTTCTATGATTGCAAGTATTGTATATATATTTGAATCACTCTTTAATTATATGAATGGAATTCAAGCAATTTATTTTATATTTGTTTTAATGATTGCTTTAGAAAGAACAGTGACACATTATAAGAAATTTATAGATTTTTTAGAATCTGAAAATTTGTATGAAAAATAATTTTAGAGAGAAAAGTCATTTGAAATATAAAAAGTTATACCTACTAAGTACTGAACGAGTAAAAAAACGCTATTCTTTCTCTAGAATCATAGGAAAGGATAGCGTTTTTTATGTCTATTTTTGTATCTGATGAACTACAACTATTTGCTCAAGAAATTCAATGTTATTTATCCCCGAACATCTTAAGAAATCTTGCCAGAGAGTCTGGTTTCGTGCAACGAACCTGTAAATTCCAAACAAAAAGTTTACTCAATTTATGAGTATGTATGGAAAAAGAAAGAGATTCAATAATGCTTTGTTTAATATTAATTTATACAGAAATTCATATTAAACAATATGTAATAATACATTTTATGATAATTTATTAAAATAAAATGTTATATTTTTGGGTGGAATATATAAATGGAGGAAATGTTATGAACAAGAATTTAAAATTTACTCAAATGATGATCGGTATTAGTACGATGGCATTATCATTTGGAAGTATTCAAACACAGGTATCCGCAGAAGAAAAAGCACCCTATAATACGTTACAGATGAAACCGATTGGGACAGAAACTTCAAAAGATGAAATGGCTCATGCTACAAAAGCGGACGAAACATTGAATTTTGAAGAGCGTTTAAAAGTAGGCGATTTTTCACAACGACCTACTTCGGTGATGAAACATGATGAAAGGCAATTAAAGCAAAGCTATACTCTGGCAGAATTGAATAAAATGTCTGATAGTGAATTCATTGATACGCTATCAAGAGTTTCATGGAATCAAATTACAGACTTATTTCAATTCAATCAAGATACGAAAGCTTTTTATCAAAATAAAGAACGTATGAACGTTATCATTGATGAATTAGGACAAAGAGGGACATCTTTTACGAAAGAGGATTCAAAGGGAATTGAAACTTTTGTTGAAGTATTACGTTCTGCTTTTTATGTGGGATATTTTAATAATGAAGTAGGTTACTTAAATGAGAGAAGCTTCCATGACAAATGTTTACCAGCATTAAAAGCTATTGCAAAAAATCCAAACTTTACATTAGGTACAGCTGAGCAAGATAGAGTAGTAGTTGCGTATGGGAAATTAATTAGTAATGCTTCTAGTGATGCTGAAACAGTACAGTATGCGGCAAATATTTTAAAACAGTTTAATGATAACCTTTCTATGTATGCTAATGATTATATGAAAGAACAAGCTGTATATGAAATCGTAAAAGGTATTGATTATGATATACAATCTTATTTGCAGGAAACGAATAAAAAGCCTAATGCAACAATGTGGTATGGAAAGATAGATAACTTTATAAATGAGGTTAGTAGAATTGCTCTCATACGGAATTTAACAACTGAGAATAGTTGGCTAATTAATAATGGGATTTATTATGCAGGACGTTTAGGGAAATTTCATAGCAATCCAAACAAAGGATTGGAAGTTATTACACAAGCGATGAATATGTATCCTCGCCTAAGTGGACCTTATTTTATAGCGGTAGAGCAAATCAAAACAAACTACGGTGGAAAAGATTATGATGGAAATACAGTAGATTTACAGAAAATACGTGAAGAAGGGAAGTTACAATACTTACCTAAAACATATACATTTGATGATGGATCTATTGTTTTTAAGACAGGCGATAAAGTAACAGAAGAGAAAATTAAAAGGTTATATTGGGCAGCCAAAGAAGTAAAGGCACAATATCACCGTGTAATTGGAAATGATAAAGCACTAGAACCAGGTAACGCAGATGATGTGCTGACAATTGTAATTTATAATAATCCAGATGATTATCAATTAAATAGACAATTATATGGATATGAAACGAACAACGGCGGTATTTATATTGAAGAGAAGGGTACTTTCTTTACATATGAGCGTACACCAAAACAGAGTATTTATAGTCTAGAAGAGTTATTCCGTCACGAATTCACTCATTATTTACAAGGAAGATACGAGGTTCCTGGTTTATTTGGGAGTGGAGAACTATATCAAAATGAACGCTTAACTTGGTTCCAAGAAGGGAATGCAGAATTCTTTGCAGGATCTACACGTACAAATAATGTTGTTCCACGTAAAAGTATTATAAGTGGCTTATCATCTGATCCGGCAAGCCGTTATACTGCAAAGCAAACTTTGTTCGCAAAATATGGATCATGGGATTTTTATAATTATTCCTTTGCACTACAGTCTTATCTATATAATCACCACTTTGAAACCTTTGATAAGATTCAGGATTTAATCCGTGCAAACGATGTGAAAAATTATGACGCGTATCGTGAAGCATTAAGTAAAGATGCACAGCTGAATACAGAATATCAAACGTATATGCAGCAGTTGATTGATAATCAAGATAAATACAATGTACCACAAGTAACAAATGATTACTTAATACAACATGCACCTAAGCCGTTAGCTGAAGTGAAGAAAGAAATTGTCGATGTAACTAATATAAAAGATGCAAAAATCACAAAACATGAGTCTCAATTTTTTAACACATTTACTGTAGAAGGCAAGTACATAGGTAGTACATCAAAAGGTGAGTCTGAAGACTGGAAAACAATGAGTAAACAAGTCAATCAAACCTTGGAGCAGTTGTCTCAAACAGGATGGAGCGGCTATAAAACAGTTACAGCCTATTTTGTTAACTATCGTGTGAATGCAGCCAATCAATTTGAATATGATATTGTTTTCCATGGTGTTGCAACAGAGGAAAAAGAAAAAACAACGACTATAGTAAATATGAATGGACCATATAGCGGGATAGTAAATGAAGGAATTCAATTCCATAGTGATGGTACAGAAAGTGAAAATGGAAAAATTATTTCTTATCTATGGAACTTTGGAGATGGTACAACAAGTACAGAAGTCAGCCCTACCCATGTATATGGAGAAAAAGGAGCATATACTGTGGAACTAACAGTGAAAGATAGTAGAGGAAAAGAAAGTAAAGAACAAACAAAAGTTACTGTAAAACAAGATCCGCAAACAGGTGGATCCCTTGAAGAGGAAAAGGTACTCCCGTTTAATAAGCTTGTAAAAGGAAATCTGATTGCTCCTGATCAAACAGATGTTTATACGTTTGATGTTACAGTTCCAAAAGAAGTAGATATTTCTGTGGTAAATGAACAAAACATTGGGATGACATGGGTACTTTATCATGAATCAGACATGCAAAATTACGTAGCTTGTGGTGAAGATGAAGGAAATGCTATAAAGGGAAAATTCGTAGCGAAACCAGGGAAATATTATTTGAATGTGTATAAATTTGATGATAACACTGGTGAATATTCATTATTAATAAAATAAATTTATTTTCAATATGTATATAACGGTTGTTTTTTTAGGAGGAGTCTGTCACGATAGGCTTCTCCTATTTTTTACTCTAAAATAAGTTAATAAATTAGGTAATTATCTTTAAAAATAAATCATTATAAACCTAAAATATTCAATTAAAAAATAGAAGAGAGGGAGCTTGCGTCTTAATAAGACTAATATTAGGAGTTATGTCACATTTCGATTAAATAAAATATCGTAAAATCCTCAGAATAAATTTTTTTGCATGTTCATTCATTTAGGGTAATTCTCAACTCTTAAGCTGATGTATGTGGGGGACCGACTCATATACATCAGCTTAAATAATTAGATATTTTATTTATTAAGTTAAGCGAAATTTTATTCGTATAGGAGGAAGGCGCATTTAATTCTTTTTTCGAATGTTATTCATGTTTATCGTATTCCATCGAATGCGCTTGTTACCAAGTGATGTACATAGGAATCATCCAACTTATCACCGGTTACTAGCAACCGATAAAAAATTGGTCCGTAAATGAGATCGATGGATAATTCAATATCAAGGTTTTCTTTCAATTCTCCTCTTTGAATTCCCTTCTCTAGAAGTTGCTTTGCTTGCAGTCGACGGGGCTGGAAACATCGAGTGCGATATTCCTCTTCCAGTTTTAAGTCAACGTTTGATTTTCTCTTTGCAACCAGAAGTTCGTAGTCGCTTAAATGGATTATTCATGTCTATTTTCTTTTTGGGTGTTGCTGTTGGATCCTTTTTCGGAGGATGGAGTGTAGCATTGTGGATCGGAATCGCTTTTCCGACCATAGCGCTGCTTTATTTTGCCACAGAGAAATAGTTCAATAATCAAATTTAAACAGACCGGATTCGCTTGAATGCATATTCATTAATATGTCTGATTTTTATAGATTATTTGCGGTTATTTTGAAGTTTTTACATCACAACCAGATTTTTTGTCTCTATCGCTAAAAGAGGGCAAAACTCACCATATAAAATGTGTCCGAATTCCATTTAGACTATGAAAAAAGAGAGCTTGCGCTAGACAACAAGCCCTCTAAAAAATAACGTAATTGAGATATCTATATATTAACAGTTATTTTCTAACGATTCTATATGTCTTATGTTGAGAAATAAATTATAAGTGGCTTGATAACGCTAAAATGAATTATTGACATAATATTTCGACGATAATATAATAAATCTCGAATTCAAGATAACTTGTAAAGGATTGGTAATTATGAGAGCTTATCTTTAAAGTTATTTGTTATATTATCAAGGGAATTACAGCCAATCACTAAACGTATGAAAAGGATTTAAAAATTTATGGACTTAATGCAACTGAATTTGCAGTGCTTGAGCTACTATACAGTAAAGCTGATCGGCCTATAAAAAAATTGAGGACAAAATATTACTTGTAAGTTTTTGTATCACGTATGCATCAATTATTTCAGAAGGTATTGAATTGGTGACACTAATTTTTCCACAGCATAGAGAGGGGATTCGGCAAATATTTGGTAGTTTGGACTATATTGAGAAAAAATGATAAGTAAACAGTTGAAAAAGTTAGGATATTACGCACAGAAAGTGTAAGTTTTTAGATGTTATTTCTGTTTAGTAATATCCTAATTAAATATAAATTAAATAAATAGGAGGGAAAATTAATAAATAGTAGTAAATGTATTGTAGTACAAAATAAAGAAATTATGTAATTGCAATTAATATAGTAGGAAATAAAGTTGTTATGTTCACGTATACATATCGTCCTTTTCATTATAAATCTTTCATAAAGCGGAGAGTGGGTATCAAGAATGGAGTTACGTCATTTAGAGTATTTTATTCAAGTTTGTAATAATAATAGTTTTACTAAAGCTGCGGAAGTTCTAGGTATTTCACAGCCGACTTTAAGTCAACAAATACGTGTGTTAGAAGGTGAACTTGATACACCTTTGTTTCATCGAGTTGGAAGAGGTATCAAAATGACAGAAGCGGGTAAGCTGCTATTTGATAAAGGAAAATTTATCATGCAACAATTTGATGACGTTTATAATGAAATTTTTGAATTAAAGGGTGTAAAAAGAGGTGTGATTACTATAGGAGGTCTATTAGAGGACCTTACTTATTTAACACCTTATATTATGAAGTTTCAACAACATTATCCCAACATCGTAGTGAAAATTGTAGAATCCGAAGTTGCCGTAAATCAAATCGTTGACAAAAATATTGATTTTGGGATTACACGTAGTGCTCAAATTCCAGACACATTAACAAACACCCTTTTGTATAGTGAAGAGCTCGTCCTTGTCATTCCAAAAAATCATCCTTTGAATGAAAAATCATTTGTTTCTTTTCGAGAATTAGTAGGGCTGAGTAGAATAATGGTTTCATGTAGTTGTCGTGAATCTATTAAAATATATTGTGAGAGTTTAGGGTTATCTTTATCTGAAGCAAATATAGAAACAAAATCTTCTATTTCTCTATTGAGCCTTGTATACAATGGACATGGGGTTGCCATAATACCTCGTTCACTGGTTAACTTTGTTAATAATGATACTTTGAGCATAGTTCGTATTACTGATCCAACACCAAGTCAAGATATTAATCTTATTCACTTTGATGATAAATTTTTAAGTTTTGCTGCACGCATCTTTATGCAGAAGTTAAATGATTCGCAAAAAGTATCAGTGTAATAGAAATAATAATGATTCTAGTGTGAAATTTGAAAAAATCTATAAGTCTTAAGATAAAGCAAATATTAAAGTCAAAGGGCAGTGGCTTTATATGTGTGGTGTGATCGATTTTTGACTTTTACTTAAGGGAAAGGGGTAGGCTTTGCAAGGAGAGAAGGATGTAAAAAACAAATCAAGTTTAAGCTATCAACTCTTTTGTCCTATTAAATAGTAATAGATTCCAATAGAGATATACAATGCTATTTCGAATCTACATATCCTTATTGCAGAAAGAAAACCACCGGCATTATACCGGTGGTTTTGATTTAGAAAGCAAAGCAAGTACAACCAATACCCCATTTAGTTCCATCTTTTCCTATTACGGTATGAGTGTGTTGATGGAGAGGGTTACTGCAACTATGTAACTTGTTATCATGGGCATCGTGAGAAAGTATAGTGTTGGCTAGGTTAGCACCGCCATAACCATAAACTCCCGTCGGTGACCAGTCAGGTGATGCTGGCGGCAATTCAGGTGATAAATTTTTAAATTCATCATTTCCATACACAACCTGTCCGCCCATAATTGTGAGTAATGATTCAAGGTTTTTGATTTCTTCTTCTGGCACAGTAAAGTAGTCAGCAGACAATACAGCAAGATCAGCAAACTGACCTACTGCAAGGGTTCCTTTTTTACCTTCATCACCAGAGAACCACGCACTTCCTTTTGAATATAATTCCAGGGCTACTTTTCTATCCAGTTTATTTTTTTCATCGTATATCGAAAGTCCACCAATGGTTTTTCCGGCAACCATCCAATAAAGAGCGACCCAAGGGTTATAGCTGGAAACTCTAGTTGCATCACTACCGGCGCCAACAGGTATACCAAGGTCTAACATACGATAAATCGGAGGAGTACGCTTTGCAGCTTCCTTTCCGTATAAATCAACAAAGTATTCACCTTGAAAAGCCATGCGGTCTTGGATGGCAATACCGCCATTTAAAGCCTTAACACGTTCCATGCTACGATCTGAGATTGTTTCTGCATGATCAAACCACCATCGTAGACCATTAAAAGGAATTTCACTGTTAACTTCCTCGAATACATTTAAGAAACGTGTGATTGACTCATCATAAGTTGCATGTAAACGGAAGGGCCAACGGTTTTCCACCAATAGAGAAATTACTTTCTTTAAGTCAGCTTCCATCATCGTAGCTAGTTCAGGCCGTGGCATTTGAAATTTTTCAAAATCGGCTGCTGAGAATACTAACATCTCTCCGGCACCATTCATTTTATACTTATCAGTTCCTTGACCTGGAGAAACAATTTTTGCCCATGAAGCAAAGTCTTCATATTCATGATTTGGATTTTGCGTAAATAGATTATAAGCAATACGCAAAGTTAATTGTTCCTTCTCGGCTAAATGTTCAACAACTTTGTAATCATCAGGATAATTTTGGAATCCACCACCTGCGTCAATAGCACTTGTAATACCTAATCTATTTAATTCGCGCATAAAATGGCGAGTTGAATTAATCTGGTCGTCAAAATTAAGTGCTGGTGCTTTACCCAAACTTGAATAAAGAATAGAAGCGTTAGGATTCGCAATTAAAAGGCCCGTTGGATTACCTCGTTTATCCCGCTCAATTAAGCAGCCTGGAGGGTCTGGTGTATCTTTTGTATATCCCAGTGCATGCAGCCCAGCACGATTTACAAGTGCTCTATCGTAAAGATGTAGCACAAAGACAGGAGTGTCTTCAGAAACGGCATTAATTTCTTCCAAAGTTGGCAACCGTCTCTCTTTAAATTGAAATTCAGACCAACCTCCAACTACCCTTACCCACTGAGGAGCAGGTGTACGCCTTGCCTGTTCTTTGAGCATTTCTAGAGCAATAAAAAGTGATGGCACGCCTTCCCAACGTAATTCCATATTATAATGCAGACCACCACGAATAACGTGTATATGAGAGTCATTCAGGCCTGGAATAGCTCTCTTTCTTTTAAGGTCTATTTTCTTTGTTTTTTCCGTGGCACTATTAAGAAGCTCATCTCCACCTACTGCAGTGACTAAACCATCAGTTATGGCGATAGCAGATACCTCAGGCTGAGAAGGGTCAAGGGTAGTAATTTTTCCGTTATATAAGATCATATCCGGTAAAGTCATGTTCACACCTCGTCTACTTTCTATTATTTTGTAACCATGGATGAAATAATTTACCGAAAATCGGCATGACTACCCATGATAGCAAGGACACTATACATACAGAAACGAAAAAAGCGGACATAATAGGATTCATATGTTTTATAATAGGTCCTATCACTTTAGGAACTAACATGCTAAGAGGCCATACACCCAGAAGGGTAACGATAGACATTTTCCATTTTGGCGGTGGAACTGGCGTTTTCGGAGTAACAAACCAATAAGCCAAACTACTTTCAGTTTTGTAACTCGGATTAGTAACTTGAAATTGTTCTGCCGTTTTTAACAAATCCCGGCGAATGTCTGATTCTTGCCAAACACGTAGATGCTCATACGTATCAAATCGAAAAATAACAGTATACTCTCTCGATTCGTTATTTGGAACTATTAGATTTACACCTAAATGCCCTGGGAATTTAGTAGCGGCAGCCTCAATTTCATGTCTCCATGTTTCAAACTGCTTTTCTCTACCTTCTTGAATTTCCCATGTAACAATCGTTGTTACTGGATTGCCAGCATCCATCGTGTTCCCTGTATAAGTCTCTTCGACAGCTACTCCTTCTTGTTTCATATTTTCCTGCTTGGAAGCGCGCCGTGCACCATAGTATATGCGTATTCTACACCTTGACCATAAGCACCAGTGTGTTCCTTTACAATCTCCATTACAGCATCATAAGTGTCTTTGTGTGCCCAGTCACGTTGGTATTCAAGTAAAACTTGAATTGCTGTCACTGGAATTGCACCAGCTTGTTCTACACGACGCATAGCAGCGTTATGTGCTGTCAGACTAGTACCACCTGAAGCATCATCAACTGCATACACTTCATAGCCAGCTTTCATTACTTCGAGCACAGGGAATGCAAGGCAAACTTCAGTCCAAAGTGCTGCAAATATTAATTTCTTTCTACCTGTTGCTTTAACTGCCTCAACAAATTTTGGGTCTTCCCAAGAGTTCATTGAACTGCGTTCTATAATTTCATGGTTTGGGAATATGTCAAGAATTTGTGGCCAAAAATAACCAGAAAAGCTGCGTGTCTCAACTGTAGTAAGAATAGTAGGTACGTTAAAAGTTTTTGCTGATTTAGCAAGTAGCATAACGTTATTAATCAATGTTTGTCTATCAATACTTGCAACTCCAAAAGTCATTTGAGGTTGAAAATCAATCAAAATTAATGCGCTGTTCTCCGGATTTAACAATTCTAAATTACTCATAATAAAACGCTCCTTTTTTAATTGTTTATTGAAAGTGATGTATATTCTGTCAATTGGAGATCTGCTATACTTTTTAATTTAAATTTAGTGCTGATTTAATCAGCACTAAATTCATACTATCTACTTTAAAAAAGGTGATTTAAAGCTATTTCCTTGAGATACATTTATCCCGCATTAACGGGCAGTAAGACCCCCACCTCAAAATTCAGCGGAAGCAAAGAAGTTAGGTGGGGGATCAACTGCCTGTAAAAGCCCGATTGGTTCAACTAATAATCAGTGGGGGATGAACAAAACCCCCACTGATTAAAGTTTCACTTTATGCATTTTGTTTACTAAGATCTCGCTGAGCTCCCCTATAGCTTCCAATTATATTTTGATAGCCTGGAAGATTGCTAGCAAGCAAATTGCCAAAACCTTCGACATCGTTGCGCCAATCGCGTTGTAATTCGCAAGCTACGCTAAACCAGTTCATAAGTTGCACACCACTATGTGCCATACGAGTATTGGCAGCATCTGCAACTTGTTTACTGAAAGTTCCTGAAGCATCCGTAACAGCAAATACTTCATATCCAGCTTTTATAGCGGAAAGTGCCGGGAAAGCAACACAAACGTCCGTAACTACGCCTGCGATGATAAGTTGTTTTTTTCCAGTTTCTTCGATTGCTTTTACAAAATCATCATTATCCCATGCGTTAATTTGTCCAGGTCGAGCTATTTTTGGTGCATGAGGAAAGAGATCAACCAATTCTTGCATTAAAGGTCCATTAGGCCCGTTTTCGAAACTTGTTGTTAAAATAACTGGTAAATCAAAAAACTTAGCAGTATGAGCAAGAGCTAAAACATTGTTCTTGAATTCATCAACACCATAGTCACGTACTAGTCCGGACATAAGACCAGTTTGATGATCTACTAAAAGCACAACAGCATCATCTTTGTTAATACGAGAATAGAGATCAGTCATTATGTATTCCTCCTAAAAATTAAGTAATCGAAGAAAGTTTAAATAGTCGGATACTATCATAAGTTTCTTCGTTTATAACTAAGCTGACCAATAATATTGGTTATAGCAGCATTCACAGAACATGAAGTGCTATACAATTTTATAGTATTTGAAAACTGATTCGTTAATCAATTCTAAATTATCTATAATTCGTATAGGTCGTAACTATAGTTGTTTTCACTATAAAATAGATTGGTTTTACCTATACATCCTATAGATAGAACAATATTGATAGTCACCTATTTTTGTTATTACAATTGAATAGGAGTAATGTTCAGTAATTATTTTTTGATGAAAAAGGTATTAGAGGGGGGATTGTTCCAAAAGGAGAAAATGAATGCATTGGAACAATAGAGTTTCATACTTAGAGTTCACAACATAAACGTGCATGAATAGGTTATGACATTCATCCGGATTATTGAAGAAAAGGATACATATTAGAATATTTTTTGGAGGTAGAAGCATGGCTAAAATTACTGTAGGAACCGAAAATCAAGAACCAATTGAGATATATTATGAGGATTATGGCACAGGAAAACCAGTTGTACTAATTCATGGTTGGCCGTTAAGTGGTCGATCTTGGGAATACCAAGTTCCCGCTCTTGTTGAGGCTGGATACAGAGTTATAACATATGATCGTCGAGGATTTGGAAAATCATCTCAGCCGTGGGAAGGGTATGAATATGATACCTTTACTTCTGATTTACATCAACTATTAGAACATTTAGAGCTTCAAAATGTCACACTTGTTGGTTTTTCTATGGGTGGAGGCGAAGTAGCCCGGTATATTAGTACGTATGGAACAGATCGTATTGAAAAGGCTGTTTTTGCTGGAGCAGTACCTCCATATTTATACAAATCAGAGGATCATCCTGAAGGGGCATTAGATGATGCAACAATTGAAGCGTTCAAAAGTGGTGTGATTAATGACCGCCTTGCATTTCTTGATGAATTTACTAAGGGATTTTTCGCAGCTGGTAATCGAACAGATTTAGTTAGTGAGCCATTCCGTTTATATAATTGGGATATTGCAGCCAGTGCATCACCTAAAGGAACACTTGATTGTATTACCGCCTTTAGTAAGACAGATTTTAGAAAAGACTTGGAGAAGTTTAATATACCTACTCTTATTATTCACGGTGATTCTGATGCAACTGTACCATATGAATATAGTGGGAAATTAACACATGAAGCAATTCCTAATTCTAAAGTAACGTTAATAAAGGGTGGTCCACATGGGCTAAATGCAACGCATGCTAAAGAATTTAATGAAGCACTCCTATCATTTTTAAAGGACTAATTACAACTATATAATTGTTAATTAATAAATTATAAACAAGTTAAAATAAAGCTTTATAAAAGATGCTCTTGGATAAATCCAGGAGCATCTTTTTAATGGTGATATTGAGATGTTAGGTTGATAAATCTCCATTAATTTTGGATTGAATACTCTTCTTAACAGCTAAAATATATTGATTAGAGTTTTTTAGATTTCTTAGAAGTATTGTTATATTACTATCAAGATAATATTTTGAATAATCCTCAAAACAAAGAAATATACATTTTTTTGAGGAAGAAATATCTTGTCAGAAAACAATAAAATCTTATTAATTTTTATAATTGGTAGAATTTTTGTGGAAATAATTCTCTTAATATATTAAAATAACATCGTATTATGTCAGATTTTAATTAGGGGAGAGAAATTTTATGTTGAAAAAAATCATTCCAGTTGCTTTAGCATTAAGTACAGTTACTTTTACTAGTGTATTTGCTATGCCTTCAGCCCAAGCAAGTACAGAACCAAACCGCTACATAGATGTACAAATGCTCGGTATTAACGATTTTCATGGGCAACTAGACACTGTAAAAAAAATTAACAATAAAGATGCAGGGGGAATTGAGTACTTAGGGGCTTATTTACGTGATCGTGAAAAACAAAATCCAAATACATTAAAGGTACATGCTGGAGATGTTGTTGGAGCAAGTACTCCTGTTTCAGCATTATTACAAGACGAACCTACAATTGAATTTCTAAATGATTTGAAATTCGATGTTGGAACGATAGGAAATCATGAATTTGATGAAGGTGTTCAAGAAATGAACCGCCTTATTTATGGTGGATACCATGAGAAAACAGGGAATTTTAAAGGAGCAAAATTCCCATATGTTGCTGCAAATTTCTATAATAAATCCACCGGTCGTTTATTTTTACCACCATTCACTATAAAAAAGGTACAAGGAGTTCCTGTTGGATTTATCGGAGTCGTAACAACGGATGTTCCTAACCTTGTTATGCCTACTATGCTAAAGAATGTAGAAATTACAGATGAAGTTGAAGCTATTAACAAATCCGTAAAGCAATTAAAAAAACTAGGCGTTAAATCTATCGTTGTTCTTGCACATAACGGAGGTATAACAGATGGGAACGGCGTAACAAATGGTGATATCGTCCGATTAGCAAATGAGACTGATCCAGAAGTCGATGTTATTTTTGGTGGCCATAGCCACACTTATGTAAATGGAACTGTTAATAATAAACTTGTCGTACAAGCAAATTCATATGGTATGGCTTTTGCTGATGTTGATGTAAAGATTGATCGTAAAACACAAGATATTGTTGAGAAAAAAGCAGAAATTGTTACAACTTATCATGAAGGCATAGAGCCTGATAAAAAAATAAAGAAGAAGATGGAGAAATATCAAGCAAAAATCGCACCTCTTGTTAATGAAGTTGTAGGTAAGTCTATTGCGCCACTAGATCGCAAACTCAATACGGCTGGTGAATCTACTCTTGGAAATTTAGTTGCTGATGCCCAGCGTACAACAATGCAATCCCAAATTGCACTTATGAATCCTGGTGGTATTCGTAATGACTTAGATGCTGGTGATATTACATGGGGAGAGATATATGGTATTCAACCATTCGGAAATCAATTAATAAAAGTAAATTTAACAGGTCAAGACATTCGTGATATTTTAAATCAACAATGGCAAAAAGACATAACAAGAATGCTTCAAATTTCAGGAATCCAATACACTTGGGATGCGAACAAGCCCAATGGAGAAAAAGTAACAAGTATTCGCTTAACGAATGGAGAAGAAATTATTCCTTCTAAAACTTACAGCGTCGTTGCTAACGCATTTCTAGCTTCAGGGGGAGATGGATTTGTATCCTTTAAAAACGGTAAAGATGCTGAAACAGGACCAACTGATTTTGAAGCATTAGTAGATTATATAAAAAAATCAAAAGAACCAATTCAGTCTATTATTGATGGAAGAATTCAAAAGATAAATTAGGTTTTTATTAATCTCAAAAACAAATAGATTACCTGTGCACTATACTTTTTCGTGTGCAGGTAATCTATTTTTTTGATTTGAAATAGTCTAACTGTGGCCAATGGGTATACCGTCTAGATGCAGAGTGCCAAAAAAAATGAAGTGAACAAAAAATAACCCCTAAATTAACTCTATGATAAAGAGACTACAAACAATCAAAATTTGGAACTTCATATTAACCATATATTAATTACGTTAATAATACATACTGAAATTGAATACTTTAGATAACATCATTTATAACGAATATCTGTACATTATAATGTTATGCAATGAGGAATTTACAATACAATGAATTGAAGCTTATTTAGTTTTATATTCGTATAAGTGAATTAAGAATTTCTTAAGAACCTATTAAGAAATAAGTGAGTTTTAGGAACTAGAATAAATGTATCTTAACAGTAATAAGAAAATGAATGTTTTAAACGGAAGTTGGCAGAGTATGTCAAAAAGCTATAAGTAAATATTTCAGGAGGTTTTTTATGAAAAAGAAAATAATTATTGCAATTGTTGCTTCTGCTATAACAATGACTCATTTTGTAGGAAATACTTATGCAGATTCGAAAACAGAGGTTTCTGTTACAGCTCCCTATAATACAAATCAAATAACGAAATGGTTAGAAGCACATGCAAAGCCTTTAAAAACAACTAATCCAACTGCATCTCTTAATGATTTGAAACCACTTAAGGATATGGTAGGTTCAGCTTCAATTGTAGGTTTAGGTGAAGCTACGCATGGGGCTCATGAAGTTTTTACGATGAAACACCGCATTGTTAAGTATTTAGTATCTGAAAAGGGCTTTACCAATCTAGTTTTAGAAGAGGGATGGGACAGGGCCTTGGAACTTGATCGATATGTTCTTACTGGTAAGGGAAACCCAAGCCAACATCTAACACCTGTATTTAAGACGAAAGAAATGCTAGATTTACTTGATTGGATTCGGCAATATAATGCTAATCCAAAACATAAATCGAAAGTACGTGTCATCGGGATGGACATTCAATCAGTAAACGAAAATGTTTATAATAATATAATAGAATATATTAAAGCGAACAATTCAAAACTGTTGCCTAGAGTAGAAGAGAAGATAAAAGGGCTTATTCCTGTAACAAAGGATATGAATACTTTTGAAAGCCTTACGAAAGAAGAAAAAGAAAAGTATGTTTTAGATGCTAAACAAATTAGTGCTTTATTAGAGGAAAATAAAAGTCATTTAAATGGGAAATCTAAAGAGTTCGTATGGATAAAGCAAAATGCTCGTATTATTGAACAGTTTACTACAATGTTAGCGACACCTCCTGATAAACCAGCGGATTTTTATTTGAAACATGATATTGCAATGTATGAAAATGCGAAGTGGACTGAAGAACATTTAGGAAAAACCATTGTATGGGGACATAATGGACACGTTTCGAAAACAAATATGCTTTCTTTTATATACCCTAAAGTAGCAGGGCAGCATTTAGCAGAATATTACGGAAAACGGTACGTATCTATTGGAACGTCAGTTTATGAAGGACAATACAATGTGAAGAATAGCAATGGTGAATTTGGCCCCTATGGAACATTAAAATCGGATGATCCAAACAGTTATAACTACATTTTTGGACAGGTCAAAAAAGATCAATTTTTTATTGATTTACGTAAGGCGAACGGCGTGACAAAAACTTGGTTAAACGAACAACAGCCAATTTTCGCTGGAATAACTACCGAAGGGCCTGATATACCAAAAACTGTTGATATATCATTAGGTAAAGCGTTTGATATACTTGTTCAAATTCAAAAAGTGAGTCCATCTCAAGTACATCAATAAATTTAGAATCATGTGCCTTAATGACAAATTTCATATAACACAATGAAATTTGTTTTATATAGCAAGAAGAATAATCGCATTAGAAAAAATCAGCAGTTTAACCTGTTAAGAGTAAAACGAATCTTACAATATGTAAAGCGCAAAAACACTGAAGCGAAAAGCATCGGTGTTTTTTGCGTTTTCGGGCACAGATACTACTTCAATCCTATTGTAGAAGTGATTTTGTATGTAAGGAATTTGTAAGGAATAGGTAAGAAAAAAGAGATTTTCATTGTGTAGGATAAAAATATAAGGAGGCATGAAGGGGGGAACAAGTACGGCCTACATATAAAACAAATAATCAGTAACAAGAGTGTTTTAAGGAAAAGAAGTAATTTCTATGGTTAATATGTATGTGGAAAAAGAGTGATTTAGAGATTGTTAGAACACAATGGTGTTTGTGAAAATAATGATTAGTACGTTGATTGCAAATTCAGTGTTGACTTTTATCATTGGGAGAGTTGATAGCTGTGTGGTTAGTATATGAGACAGCTATCAGCCATCAATATAATTTAAATAGAAGAGAGGAATTCTTTATGAAAACACGCAGTAAAATTACATGTGCAAGTCTAGCACTTTTAATAGGTGGAAGTTCCCTGTTATACATAACACCAACATTAATTGTAAAAGCAGAACCTACGCAAAATGTATCTAGTTCGTTACAAACAAGTACGCAAAGCGATCGTACTTCCGTTAAGAAAGCAATGCGAGATGAACTGCAACTTGGATACCCGGGAATACTCGCTAAAATTTCTAAGGGGGGTAAAACTTGGAGTTATACAGCTGGGGTAGCGGATCTGAAAACTAAGAAACCAATGAAAGCAGATTTTCGCTTTCGCATTGGCAGTGTGACGAAAACGTTCATTGCAACAGTTCTACTTCAATTATCTGGAGAGAACCGTTTGAATCTAGACGACTCCATTGAAAAATGGTTACCTGGTGTTATTCAAGGAAACGGATATGATGGTAACCAGATTACGATCCGGCAAATATTGAATCATACAAGTGGTATTGCTGACTATATAAATTCAAAAGACTTTGATATTACGGATATAAAAAAATCGTATACGGCTGAAGAATTTGTAAAGATGGGGATTTCACTTCCCCCAGACTTTGCCCCAGGAAAGGGTTGGTCTTATTCAAATACAGGATATGTAATACTAGGAATCCTTATTGAAAAAGTAACAGGAAACAGCTATGCGGAAGAGGTTGAAAATCGGATTATTGAACCGCTTGATTTGTCAAATACATTTCTACCTGGTAATTCAAGCGTGATTCCAGGCACCAAGCATGCCCGTGGCTATTTGCAACTAGACGGAGCGAGTGAGCTAAAAGATGTTACTTATATTAACCCAGGTAGCTCGGATGGAGATATGATTTCTACTGCTGACGACTTAAACAAATTCTTCTCTTGCTTACTAGGTGGCAAATTACTGAAGGAACAGCAGTTAAAACAAATGCTTACTACAGTTCCTACAAATAGAGAGGGAACCGGATATGGTCTTGGAATACTTGAAATTAAGCTTCCGAACGGTGTCTCGGTATGGGGACACAGGGGGGCCGTTCCAGGGTTTTCCACTTTTGCTGGTGGAACGCTTGGAGGTAAACATACACTCGCTATCAATTCGAACAGTTTAAACCTTAATAATCCAGAAGTTTTTAAAAACATTTTACTTGCTGAATTTAGCAAGTAGGAAAAACGGATAAATTTTGTCATTTGTAATTTCCATCGGAATGGATTACCGCTTGAAAGAGTATAGAGGGATTAAGTATCTATAATTGTGTAGGAGCAGTATTTGCAAAATTAGAAATTGAACTAAATTTAACCATCAAAGATAATATTAGCGGGAAAAATTTGAGGGACATTAAGGATTTTGTGAAGAGGACTTCAAAAATGAAATAACATTGTAATAACTTTCTATTATTAATTGAAAGTTATTACCCTATAAATTCAGTCATTTATTATATAACTGAGTGCATAAAAAATGAACCGAATTCTAATAAATAACGTAAAAGCTAAAAGAGTTTCGCTTTGGGAACATCTCAAAATAGTGAACATACCTATATTAAAACCCAAATTTCTCAATTTAATGCTGAGAAATTTGGGTTTTTCTAAAGGAATCAATTTTTTAAAAAATTTTTAGAAATTTAAAGATAAAGTATTGTATACATGTAAGTATGATTAAAAATGCAAAGTTGTAAATGCTAAATTTAATTAAATACGCCTTACTCTCTTTAACATTGGCCTGAATGAATAGTTTATAGGAGATTACACTGGCTAAAGATGCGATAATTGTTCCAAGCCCTCCAATATTTACTCCTAGTAATAAAGCTTTCCAATCAGAAGTAAAGTTTGATAGAAGAATTGAAGTAGGAAAATTGCTAATCAATTGACTCAAAAATATGGAACTAAAGAAGACTGAAGTATCTCCTCTTAAATTAGCGCGAGCAAATGTCCCCAGTGCATCGGAATGGGAAATGTTTCCGATAAAAATAAAAAAACAGACAAAGGTTATTAGAAGAAAGTAATCGATCTTAAATAGTAAGTTTCTATCTAACGTAAATGCTGCTATCAGTGTGACTATTAGCGCAATGTAATAATTAATAACACCAAAAATAGATGCAATGATAGTAATAAGTATCAAAATCCAGACGGTAGCTTTTTTTCGATTTTTCACGGTAATAACAGGTAGTTCTATTTTCAAATCTGTTTTTTGAAGTTTTTGAGTAAATATAAATAACAAACTAATTCCAAGTACAGCTAAAAGCAGGATTGAACCTAAAAATGGGATGAGCTTAATTCCATAGTAAGAATATAGGTATAAATTTTGTGGGTTTCCCATAGGCATCAAGCTACTACCGATGTTTGCCGCAATTGTCTGCAGGATGATTGTATCCATCATGTTCATTTGTGTTTTTTTACTAATGACAAGTGTTATTGGTACAAAAGTGAGGAGAGCGACATCATTTGTTACAAACATGGAGCAAATAAAGCATAACAAAATTAGAATAATAGATATTGACCTGCTGTTATTGCATTTATTTAAAATCGCAACGGCAAGTTTGTCTAATATCTTTAGCTGTTCCAAGGCCTTAATGGCTACCATCAGATTAAATAAGCTAATTAACACTTCAAAGTTAATATATTCGATCTTTGGCGAATGTATTAAGCAGCTGACAATTGCTAGTATCAGTGAAATGGTAAGTACTAAATCCTTTTTTAAAAATTCGAATTTCATAAGGAGTCTTTTTTTATTTTGAACAAATACTATTTCTTTCACAATACACCACCTGTAATTTATGTTAGTAAATATACGTTTTTTGGGATAACTCGATATTGCTAGAAAAGAGGATGACATAAGGTCCTAAATAAGAGTTTTGTAATGTTTCATCCCTTCAACAAAATCCTTTTTTTCTTAGTGTCTTTCATGTTGTAAATATGTGCAATATAGACGAATCCAACTAGGGGGATTAATTGAGAAAACAAATGTTTTTTGTATGATACCATAAATAAATTAAATGTTTTATTTTTTAAATATTCCTATAATATTCCGTTGATTCTTGATTTCAAATAATTTATATGAACTTCTAAAAGAGAAAAAGTATGCATGTTTATATGAAGAAAATAGAGACTTGTCAAAGGATAGATAGAACAAAATCTGCGACGTTTGGATACTGTATAAAATTCACAAAATCTCACTGTTTTTTTAGATGAAAAATCTTAAAAAATTTTTTGTTTTTATAAAAATCTGTACTTTTTCGTAACATTCTGTACTTTTAATTATAAATTAAAGACAAACTTCTCTTAGTTAAAGATTGAAAGCGCTTTATAGATTTTTCGTGAAATTTTTACCTAGCCTATTTTTGAGATTAGTAGTAAGAAAGGAGATATTTCCATGTTCTTAAGAAAATTAACAAAAAACCAGTTAATCACTATTGATTATTATGATTAAAATGTAAATCACCGGTAAACGAAACAAACATAATAGTACAACAACATTAGTGGATAAGAATATTAGTTTTGCAGAAGGGGATAGAGCATCTTGTGTATAAATGGTAAGTTTTTAGAAAATTCAGTTTCGCAGTTGCGTGTTGCGATGTTTGTTTAAACAGGCCAATTCTATTAATATAGAAAATTTTTATCCTTGTTGTATTTGAATATGAATGAGGTATTTATGCCAAGGAATATAGGTGATTTTATATAGATTATGATAGATAAATTTTTGGTATGGAGTGATAATATGGAAAGATTTTTTGTAGAGTTAGTCGGATCAACAAATGATTTTTTATGGTCTAAATTGTTAATTATTATGCTTGTTATTTGCGGAATTTATTTTACATTTAAATTGAATTTTGTACAGTTTCGAATGTTAAAAGAGATGGTCCGTGTATTAATGGAGGGGAAAAGTGGTTCTAAAGATCAAATCTCTCCTTTTCAAGCGTTTTGTATTGGTATGGCAGCCCGCGTTGGAACAGGGAATATCACAGGAATTGCGATTGCAATTGCATTAGGTGGTCCTGGAGCTGTATTTTGGATGTGGATTATTTCTATTATTAGCTCGGCCTCCAGTTTTGTCGAAAGCACATTAGCACAGATATATAAAGTAAAAGATAAAACTGGTTTCCGCGGTGGTCCATCCTATTATATGGAAAAAGGGTTGAATAAACGTTGGATGGGAGTATTATTCTCTATTTTAATCACAATTACTTTTGGTCTTGTATTCAATTCAGTACAATCAAATACAGTTACAATTGCTTTTCAAAACTCATTTGGTACAGATCGTCTAACAGTTGGGATAATCATGGCTATTGCTTTCGCTGCGATTATTTTTGGTGGTGTACAACGTATTGCAAAAATGGCTGAATACAAGGTGGTATTTTTAGCGGTATTATACATTGGAGTTGCATTATTTGTTGTAGTTACCAACATATCAAAAATGCCGGAAGTTCTTTCTCTTATTGTTCAAAACGCATTTGGTTTTAAACAAATAGCAGGCGGTTCAATTGGTGCAGCACTTATGAATGGAGTTAAACGTGGTTTATTTTCAAATGAAGCTGGTATGGGAAGTGCACCAAACGTTGCCGCAACAGCAACAACAAGTCATCCGGTGAAACAAGGACTGATTCAAGCATTTGGTGTATTAACGGATACACTGATCATTTGTACTAGCACTGCCTTTATTATTTTGCTGTCTGATGCATATAAACAACCGGGGTTAAATGGTATTGCACTTACACAAGCAGCATTAAGTGAACACATAGGTCCTTGGGCATCGGGTTGTCTTGCTATCTTTGTTTTTTTATTTGGATTTGGTGCGTTAATTGGCAACTATTATTATGGCGAAACAAATATTCGCTTCTTACATACAAGTAAAGTGTGGTTAATGATATACAGAATAAGTGTGTTGGCTATGATTGTATTTGGTTCTGTTGCAAAGATTCAAATTGTATGGGATTTAGCGGACTTATTTATGGGCTTTATGGTTATTATTAATTTAATTGCTATTACCTTACTTTCAAAAGTAGCATTTGCGGCGTTACAAGATTATATAAACCAGAAAAAAGCTGGTAAAGATCCTGTTTTTTATAAAGAAAACATTAAAGGACTTGAAAATATTGAATGTTGGGATAGTTATGAGAAAACTTCAAAAAAGAAAAGTGTGTAATAAGAAGGATATTCAGACTGCAATATGTCTGAATATTTTTCTTGGTTCTAGTGCAAATATTATTGATTATAGTAAAGAAAAAATCATTCTATATAAAGTTAATAGTACGGGGGAATATGATTAAATGATAAAGGATTCTAGCGTTCAAGTTGAGGGTCAAGAAAAAGTTTGCTTAGATCAATGGGTAGCTCATTATCGAGCGTATGCAGCTAAGGGACGAAGCGCCAGTTATATTCCCGCTCTGGGGGAAATAAATGTATCGCAGTTAGGTATTTGTATAGTAAAGCCAGATGGAACAATGATAAAATCAGGAGATTGGGAGATACCTTTCACATTACAAAGTATATCAAAAGTAATCGGTTTTATAGCCGCTTGTTTAAGTCGCGGTATTTCTTATGTATTAGAACGAGTTGACGTAGAGCCAACTGGAGATGCCTTTAATTCAATTATTCGTTTAGAGATACATAAACCAGGAAAACCTTTTAATCCTATGATCAATGCTGGAGCGATTACGATAGCTTCACTTTTGCCAGGGACATCGGTGCAAGAAAAATTAGAATCTCTATACGTATTAATTGAAAAAATGATAGAGAAGCGTCCCGCTATTAATGAAATAGTATTTCAATCAGAATGGGAAACGGCTCATCGTAATAGAGCATTAGCATACTATTTAAAGGAGAATGGTTTTCTAGAATCAGATGTGGAGGAGACACTAGAGGTTTACTTAAAACAATGTTCGATTGAAATAAATACAGAAGATATTGCCTTAATAGGGCTTATACTAGCACATGATGGATATCATCCTATTCGCAAAGAACAAGTGCTCCCTAAAGAAGTAGCTAGGTTAACAAAAGCTTTAATGCTAACTTGTGGAATGTACAATGCTTCTGGAAAATTTGCTGCTTTCATTGGATTACCAGCTAAGAGTGGGGTATCCGGCGGAATTATGACACTTGTTCCCTCAAAATCTAGGAAGGATTTATCGTTCCAAGATGGATGTGGTATTGGTATTTACGGACCAGCCATTGATGAATATGGGAATAGTTTACCAGGAATTATGTTGTTAGAACATATTGCAAAAGAATGGGATTTAAGTATATTTTAAAAAGGAGCACAGATATTTTGGTGTTAGAGCGAGTCCAAAAGTGTTCAGACCTTATATTGTGTCTGAACATTTTTGAGTTATAAAGTATCTTTCTAAAGTAGAAGGGTGTAATGAATACTCACAATCTATAATGCTTTCGTTTATATCTTATTTATCAGTTTTTGAAAAAAATAGAGTAAGTATTGTATTAATGCAAATAGGTTTGTATACTGACTGTTAGGCGAAAGTGAGAAGTGATTATTTTGAATCTTAGTAATTTAGTAAAAAAAGACATCTATATTCTCGTTTTAATGATACTTACAGTACCCTTAGTAGGTGAAATAAAGTCATTTCCTTTAAATGAAACATTTAGAATGAGCTTTGGCGCACCAACATTTTTCTTTTTTTTGTTATTGTTTCGACGAATTCCAGCATTTTTACCGGGTTTTTTAACAGCGATAGTCGTTGTAGTATTTCGTATCTCAATGGATGTCATTATAAAGGGAAATATGGATTGGCTAGCCGCTTTTCATACTCACTATCCTAGTTTTTTCTTTTATTTTACTTATTCGTATCTCTTTCATTTAGCAAAAATCAAACGTTTTTATCATCAACCACTAATGATTGGTTTTATTGGTTGCATGATTGAAATACTGTCAGACTGTGTGGAATTAATGATTCAATATTTCGTATTAAAAACATCAATCACATCCGAAGCAATAAATGAGATCATTGTTATCGCATGTTCCCATAGTTTTATAGTTCTAAGCTTTTTCAATATGATGAAATTGTATGAAGCGCAATCAAGGGAGAGACACATAAAGAAACAAAATGAACACATGCTCATGCTCATCTCTAATTTATATGAAGATGCTGTTCATTTAAAAAAAACATTACAAGATGCTGAGAATATAACAAAAAAATCCTATGATTTATATAAAACCTTAGACTCTTTTGAGCACAAACAGATGGATTTTCAGTTTGGGGATTTAAGGCAACAGGCATTACAAATTGCTGGTGAGGTCCATGACGTTAAAAAGGATAACCAACGTATTTTTGCGGGGCTTTCAAAACTAATTTCTGATGAAAGTTTTACAGATTATATGTCTGTACATGAACTAGTAAATATCATTATACGGGCAAATACGAAATATGCACGCTTGCTAGAGAAAGATATCCAATTTGTGTATAAAATTGATGGTGTGCATCCTCATTATCATATTTACACAATCTTATCTATTATAAATAATATCGTTACAAACGCTGTAGAAGCTATCCAAGGTATGGGAACCATCACAATTGACATTAATAAAGACCACCATTTTGTTGAATTTCAAATAGGCGATAATGGTCCTGGTATTTCTTCAAAATATAAAGATTCAATTTTTGAGCCTGGGTTTACTTCTAAATATGATGATTTAGGCAACCCATCGACAGGTATCGGATTATCGTATGTTAAAGAAATGGTCGAACAACTTGAAGGTGATGTTACGCTTGAGGACAGAACCGAAGGAAAAGGATCAATTTTTATAATTAGATTAGGGATTGATCATATAATTTCGAAAGGGTGATTCTATGTATTTTTATATAGTAGATGATGAAAAAGCGGTTCGCTCAATGTTGGCTCAAATTATCGAGGATGAAGATCTTGGGGAGGTTATAGGAGAAGCTGAGGATGGTTTATCTTTAGAGCAACAAATGCTAATCCTTAAAAATATAGACATTTTATTTATCGATTTGTTAATGCCGATTCAAGATGGAATAAAAACAATCCGTCAAATAAAACCTTCGTTTAAAGGGAAAATCATCATGGTCTCTCAAGTAGAATCAAAAGAATTAATTGCTGAAGCTTATTCGCTTGGTGTTGAATACTATATTATTAAGCCAATTAACCGGATTGAAGTATTAACAGTTGTTCGGAAAGTCATTGAACGAATTCGTTTGGAAAAATCGATAAAAAACATTCAAGAATCGCTTAATATGGTACTAAAATTGGATAGTAATTCAAGTGCGCAAGAAAAATACCGTAATGAAAAACATTTAAATACTTTTAATCATTTTCAAAATTCCATTCATTTTCTTTTGTCTGAATTAGGAATAGCCAGTGAAAGTGGAAGTAAAGATTTAATGGATATGCTAGATTATTTATATAAATATGAACAAGATAACACGTTGGACCAAGGCTTTCCCTCACTAAAAGAGATTTTTATGAATTTGGCTCAAAAAAAACTTGGGGATTCAGCTGAAGATGCCGAATTAAAAAGGTTCATAGAAGCTTCCAAACAACGGATTCGGAGAGCAATTTATCAATCATTAAACCATTTAGCATCCCTTGGACTTACTGATTTTTTAAACCCGAAGTTCGAAAATTATGCTTCTAGATTTTTTGATTTTACTACCGTAAGGAGAAAGATGACAGAATTGAATAATGAACCAACATTACCTGCTCGTATTGATACGAAAAAATTTATTCAAGTTCTTTATTTTGAAGCAAAACGAATACACTTGGAGTTAAGATGATAAACTCTTGTTAAGTATTATTTTCAATTGATAGATTGATAATAGTTTTTCTTTTTATTCTCCTTTATTTCATATTAGTTTTAAAATCAGAAAATTCCGTATCGATTTGGTAGAAGTGCATGAACTTAGAACAAAAGAATATGTATTTTTTATTTTTTTAAACATTAATATTCATTAAAAAAAACGAGTATTTCCAAAATAAAATATAACTACATAGTAAGTTGAATTTAAAAAAAGATGCTATCTTCTAGCATCTTTTTTTCTTTAAGAGGAAATATCATTGATCCTTATATTATTTGAAATTCAAATGCGGGCATATAAATAAGGGAAAAGGAGATAATATTTAACAAATTATAATTGGAAATGGTATTTTAGGTCAGAAATGTTTTTATACTAATTAGGTTATTTGTACTAAATAAGCATAATGTCTCGCTTTTCTGTTCTTTAATCTTATAGTTATTTTTTATTAAGTACATATCGTTTTTTAGAAATCTCAATCCTAGCAGAGTATATAAATTGGGTGATAAAAATGTGGAACATAATTACCTCTTATCTTCCAGATTGGAAAGTCTTTGTACAAGCTTTTATCTTGTTTTTAATTCCGTATACTATCTCAAGATTTTTTCATTGGGTTCGTATGTCAGAGAAAGAGTGGGAAGAATGAGTTGGTGGAAGTCAAGAGACAAACAAGTGAAAAAAAATAATATTCAAATTAAAACGAAACAAGAGCATAAACTATCTCAAAATGCAAACGTTCATTTCACAAATGATTTTGCCTCTAACTTAGAACTTATAAAGCAACAAATCGGACATAATTCTGATGTTCGCTTTCGGAAGTTTAATATTGGACGCACAGATATTCAGGCTGGGATCGTTTTTGTTGATGGCCTATCAGATAAAGAGATAATTGACAAACATATTATGAAATTACTAATGGATGATTTTTCTGATGAATATAAAAATGAATCTTCTTATGTGGAGGGGACTGTTTCAAAAGAATATATTAAAAATAAAGTTCTTACAATTAGTGAAGTAGCAGAAGTCCATTACATAAAAGATTTAATACCCAAAGTATTGATAGGTTCAACAGCTCTTTTAATTGATGGTTTAGCAGATGTGTTTATTCTTGGTACAACAAAAGCAAATAAACGAAACATTGAAGAACCAGTATCGGAGGCATTAGTCAGAGGGCCACGGGTCGGTTTTACTGAAGTATTAAGTGATAATACCTCACTTTTGCGACGACATTGTGCGGATGAGAGCTTATCATTAGTAAAGCTACCAGTAGGAGAACGTGCAAAGAAAGAGTTAGTTGTGGCATTTATTAGAGATCTTGCTAGTACAGAATTGGTGGATGAAGTAAAAAACAGAATTCAGAAAATTGACATAGACAGTGTACTCGAATCTGGTTATATAGAGCAACTCATTGAAGATAATTATCTAAGTCCTTTTCCACAGATTCAAAATACAGAACGGCCTGATCGTGTTATTAGTGCTTTAATGGAAGGTCGAGTAGCTATTTTGTTAGATGGAACACCATTTGTTTTAATTGCTCCAGTTACATTTAGTATGCTGCTGCAATCACCAGAAGATTATTATGAAAGGTGGCTTCCTGGTACGCTTCTCCGCTTATTACGCTTCATGACAGCTTTTGTTTCATTATTTGCCCCAGCACTATATATTTCTTTTATTTCATTTCATCCAGGATTAATTCCCACTAAGCTCGCTATTTCTATTATCGGATCGCGAGAAGGAGTTCCTTTTCCCGCTTTAATAGAAGCGTTAATTATGGAAGTAGCTATCGAAGTTTTGCGAGAAGCAGGTTTACGTCTGCCTAAACCGATTGGGCCTGCAATGGGAATTGTGGGTGGTTTAATAATTGGTCAGGCTGCCGTAGAAGCAGGAATTGTTAGTCCAATAATGGTTATCGTTGTTGCGGTAACAGCTATTTCTTCTTTTACTATTCCGCAATATAGTGTGGGAATTACGTTACGCATTCTTCGTTTTATAGCTATGTTTTGTGCTGCGATATTTGGCTTGTATGGAGTTATTCTCTTCTTTCTTTTACTTTGCAGTCATTTAGTGAAACTGAAAAGTTTTGGCGTTCCTTATACCAGCCCTGCTGTTCCATATCGATTTAGTGACTGGAAAGATTTTATGGTTCGCATGCCATTAAAAATAATGAGACGTCGACCAAAAATAATGCATACCAAAAAAAATATCCGCAAAAGGTAGCTGATGACGAAAGGAAGTGGCCTTCAGTGATTACTAAACTTAAAGACCGAATAACAACTTCGCAAGCAGTTGTTATTATTGTAAATTACATACTTGGGACAGGAATCCTCACTTTGCCCAGAGCATCTGTGGAAAAAGTGAAAACACCAGATGTATGGCTAAGTGTGATATTAGGTGGAATACTGGCAATGGTTTCAGGAGTAATTATGGTCAAATTAAGTCAGCAGTTTCCAGAAAAAACATTTTACCAATACAGTCAAGATATTGTAGGGAAATGGATAGGCAGATTACTTAGTTTTCTTATTATAGGGTATTTTCTTACAACTTCAGCATTTCAAATTCGTTCAATGGCAGAAGTAATAAGCTTTTTTTTGCTCGAAGGAACCCCCACATGGGCTATTGTTATGCCTTTTATGTGGATAGGTCTCTATTTGATTATGAGTGGTATTAATTCAATTGCACGGATGTTTGAAATAATATTTCCTATTACTGTTTTTATTTTTTTAATCATTTCCTTTATGAGCATCGGAATATTCGAGATAGATAATCTCCGTCCCGTATTAGGTTTGGGAATTAAACCAGTATTAGATGGGATAAAAACAACGTCTCTCGCATATACAGGTCCTGAAATTATGTTAATTCTTTTGGTATTTATGGAACAACGAAATAAAGCAGTAAAAGCTATTTTAGTTGGAATTTCTATTCCGTTAATCTTTTATGTAATAACTGTTGTAATGGTCATTGGTGCATTATCAATTGATGGGGTTGTAACAAGAACATGGCCGACAATTGACCTTATGCGCAGTTTTGAAATTTCTGGATTAATATTTGAACGTTTTGAATCTTTACTGCTTGTAATATGGATTATGCAAATATTTGCTACCTATACGATTAGTTATTATGCAGCTGCATTAGGATTAGCACAACTCTTTAAAAAGAGAATTCATCCGTTTATTTTTGCTTTGATTCCAATCATTTACATCATTGCTATGACTTCGAAAAATATAAATGACTTGCTTAAATTGGGGGATATGCTCGGTAATGCTGCTTTATTTTTATTTGGTTTACTGCCACTGCTTCTTCTTATTATTACGCGATTAAAAGGAGGAGTAGTGTGAAAAATAAATTTAATTATATGCGGTTCTATTTGGCTTTGTTATGGACGCTTTTGCTTCTATTTTTAACAGGATGTTGGAGCAGTAAAGAAGTAGAAGAGTTGAGTTTAACTGCAGGTATAGCACTAGATAAAGGGAAGGATTCAACAATTGAGAAAGAGGATGAGGAAGGAGGTTATCCTAAAAGAAATCTTATAACAGCTACTTATCAAATTGTTAGTTCGCAAGCACAAAGTAAAGGAAATGGACAACAAAAACGTTATATAAATGTTTCTGAGACCGGTGATTCCATTCATCAAATTGTTCGTGAGTTTTCATTGAAAAGAGAGAGCACAATGTTCAGCCCACATTTAAAAAACATTGTTATTAGTGATAGTCTTGTACGTACATTCAGTTTAGAACAATTACTTGAACAGTATCTCCGTGACAATGAAGTTCGGCTTAGCTGTATGCTCTTAATTAGCAAGGGTCTAGCGAAGGAGGTACTGGAATCAAACAAAAAAGGAGAAATCCCAGCATTTCGTTTGTCTGGAATTGCAGATAATAGAAATAGAACAACAAGGATTTTACCTCCTGTATCGCTCGCTAAATTGGAAGGAAAGATGCGGTCAGGGTCCAGTTTTCTTTTGCAAAATGTAATCTCGATAAAAGGAGAAACAAAATTTGCAGGAGCTGCTGTAATTAAAGGGAAGACAAAAAAGTTGATGGGCTTTTTAAATGAACAGGAATTGGAAGGAGTAGTATGGATAAACGGAAAAAGGAATGGTGGTGTGGTAAAAACTTTTGATAAAGAATCAAAGAAACTTATTATATACGAGATAAAGTCAATAAAAAGCAAAATCATACCACATGTTAACGGAAATAATATTTCCTTTGATGTAAACATTGAATCAGAAGGGCGTTTGTCTGAAAATTGGATGCAATCAGGAAAAGATTTTGAAAATGAATTTTTAAAAAGGGAAGAAAAAGCTATTGAAAAAGAAGTAAAGCACTTAGTACATCATGTTACAAAAAAAATACAAAAAGAATACCAAGTCGATATTGCGGGTTTTGGCAACCAATTAAGAATTAAACACCCGAGAACATGGGAGAAAGTCAAAAAAGATTGGGATCAAACATTTAGTAAAGTACCGATTAAATATCATATAAATGTAACTATACAAGATTATGGAGCGTCAAGTTTAAAACGGTGAGATACATTAATTGAAATTATATTTACATCAAAACAAAAAGTTATAAAAGTTTTAATTTGAAAATTTTTGTAACTTTTTGTTTTTTTATGTCCTTCTTATTATAGATTAAAGAAATGATTTTATCCCGCTATTTGCCGGGCAGTAAGACCCACACCTCAAAATTCAGCGAAAGCAAAGAAGTTATTAGAGGTATATGTAAGCTCTATATAGGAAGGAGAATTTTGAAATTCTATTGATAAACCAAGTAATTGTAATAGCCCTTATTTAGAATAATAATTTCAAAATCAATAAAATTTAGAGTAGAAGGAGTAAGAGCAAATTATTATGAATAAACAAATAGGATTCATCGGATGTGGAAACATGGGTATTGCTATGATAGGTGGGATGATTAAAAAAAATATAGTTTCTCCAGATCAAATAATTTGTTCAGATTTAAATGTCATTAATTTAAAAAATGCTAGTAATGAATATGGCATAACTATAACTATTAACAACAATGAAGTCGCTAACAGCGCTGACATTTTAATTTTATCAATCAAACCAGATTTATACTCATCGGTAATTAACCAAATAAAAGATCAAATAAAAAATGATGTAATCGTTGTAACTATTGCTGCAGGGAAAAGTATTAAGAGCACTGAGAATGAATTTGGTAGAAAGTTAAAAGTTGTTAGAGTAATGCCTAATACACCGGCACTTGTTGGAGAAGGAATGTCTGCGTTATGTTTTAATGAAATGGTTACAGAAAAAGATATAAAAGAGGTACTGAACATATTTAATATTTTCGGCCAGACGGAGGTCATAAATGAAAAACTAATGGATGTTGTTACATCTATTAGTGGTTCTTCTCCAGCATATGTGTATATGTTTATAGAAGCCATGGCAGATGCTGCTGTACTTGGCGGTATGCCGAGAAAACAAGCTTATAAATTTGCGGCTCAGGCTGTATTAGGTTCTGCAAAAATGGTATTGGAAACAGGAATACATCCAGGTGAATTGAAGGATATGGTTTGTTCTCCAGGTGGAACGACGATAGAGGCTGTAGTAACGCTAGAAGAAAAAGGTTTAAGAACAGCTATCATTTCAGCTATGAAACGTTGTACGCAAAAATCTATGGAAATGTCTAGTTTAACTAGTAAGTGAGAAGCGAATTTATATAATATTTTAAATCTATTTAATGTAAAAGAAATATTATGAGGCTAGTTAATAACTAAGTAAATTTATATACAACACTAACGAGAAGAATAAACCTTATTTTAAAGGGGATACAGAAAATATGAGTAATTTACTAAAAAAGAAATCCGTTACACAATTGTTAGAGCATAATCAAAGCAAGACTTTAACGAAAACATTAGGAGCATTTGATTTAATTATGTTAGGGGTAGGCTCGATAGTTGGAACGGGTGTTCTTGTGTTAACTGGATTAGTAGCAGCAAGAAATGCTGGCCCAGCAGTTGTTTTTTCATTTATACTTGCAGCAATTATATGTGGATTTATAGCATTATGTTACGCGGAAATTGCTTCTACACTCCCGGCGTCTGGTAGTGTATATACATACTCATATGCAACAATTGGTGAGTTTGTTGCTCATCTAGTAGGTTGGTCATTGCTATTAATATATATCGTGGCAACAGCGGCTGTCGCTGCTGGATGGACAGGCTATTTCCACAATTTAATAAAGGGATTTGGATTAGAGATACCTAAAGCTCTAGTAACGATTCCTTCGCATGGTGGTATTGTGAATCTACCAGCAGTAATCATTACATTGATATTAGCATGGATGTTATCCCGTGGTACGAGGGAAAGTAAACGAATCAATAATACAATGGTATTGATTAAAATTGGAATGATTTTGTTGTTTATTACGGTTGGTATATTCTATGTAAAACCAATGAACTGGATACCAATTGCACCATACGGTTTAAGTGGAGTTTTTACGGGTGGAGCAGCTATTTTATTCGCTTTTACGGGTTTTGATATATTAGCAACTTCAGCAGAAGAAGTAAAAGATCCGAAACGTAATCTTCCGATCGGTATTATTGCATCATTAATCATATGTACAATTATTTATGTTATGGTATGCCTTGTTATGACAGGAATGGTTTCCTATAAAGAATTAAATGTTCCTGAGGCGATGGCTTATGTAATGGAAGTTGTAGGACAAGGAAAAGTCGCTGGTGCAATTGCTGCAGGTGCTGTAATTGGCCTTATGGCTGTTATTTTTTCCAATATGTATGCGGCAACACGAGTATTCTTTGCAATGAGTCGTGATGGATTGTTACCGAAATCATTTGCGAAAGTTAATAAGAAAACTGGAGCACCCACTTTTATAACTGGATTGGCAGGAATAGGGAGCTCTATAATAGCTGGGTTTATTGATTTGAAAGAATTAGTTAATTTAGTTAATATCGGTAGTTTGGTGACGTTTGCGTTAGTTTGTCTATCAGTTATTATTCTACGTAAATCACACCCAAATTTAAAACGTGGATTTATGGTACCTTTTGTACCTGTATTACCATGCGTTGCAATTGTATGCTGTTTGTTTTTAATGCTAAATTTACCGTTAAGGACATGGGTGTACTTTAGTATTTGGATTACTATTGGGGTAGTAATATATTTCCTTTATTCGATAAAACACAGTAATTTAAATGAGGAAACGATCTCGAAATTACATGATAAAATTGCGAGATAATAACGATAGAAAATTTTATTAATAATCATATTGATAGTTGAGGAACATAGAAACAGTTTTTTGACATTTAGCAAGAGATAAAATCAGAGATGCTAGGGCAGCTAAGTACTTTTTTAGAAACCTTGCTTGTTTTTTACGATTTAAAACTGCTAAGGAGAGAGAAGTATGAGTGAATTGCATTTTATGAGTATAGAAGAATTAGATAATAAATTGAAAAAATCTGACAGTGGTATTTATTTCATTAAAGATTATAATGACAATATTATTTATGTAGGCAAGGCTTTTAGTATAAAAAGTAGAGTATTAGCTCATTTTAATAGTTATTCCAATATTGAGGAATATGTCCATTTATTTAATAAAGTAGCGTATCTCATTGAAGATAGTTTGTTAAAACGCTCATTGTTACAAGTTACTTATATGATTAAATATAAACCAGTATTAAACAAAGAAGTACAAAAAGAATTCCCAGAGTTGTATACTCAATACATTAAGCAGACAAATAAAAAATCTATGTTGTTAGAAATTGATGAAGCTAAAGAAAAAGGGGATGAGTTAAAGAATAAATTAGTAAAATTAGTGGGTGGAAAAACTATGTTTTATGACATAATTTCTCTGTTAAACAATGGATATAACTATCATGTCCTCGCAAAAGTATTGAACATAGAACTTCAAACTTTAATTATAATAAAAGAACACCGAAATAAATTCCCGATACCACATAATTATAAGAGGACAATAAAACATCAAGATATAATGTATGCTTTATCTGGAAAAAAGAATTTAAGTACTTCAAGGTTAAACACTTAACTTTAAAATAGTAAATTCGTTGCTTTTGTAGCTTTTATTGTTATATTGAAATGCAATGTACATTTGTGTTTCAAATTTAATTGGTGGAATAAGGGGAGGGAAAGGGTTCCTATAAAAATACTGGAATAAATTAGGTTGCTTATGCATAAATAGCATAATTAGGTACATGTTATTTATAAATATTCAAAGATGCGAAAGTAATACAAATGAAATTCTTATTTCTGCTACTACAAGTACTATTGAGCAAATGAAGTATGAAATTGCTTTTGAACTAGGAGTCACACTGGGACCTGATACATCACATCATCTGCAAATGGTTCGGATCGGTGGAGAGATTACAAAACGCTTAGTTCGAATGGCTGAAAAACAGTTAACAGGTCAATACAGAGTACACTAAGAAAATAAGCCGTATATATATATGGATTATTTTTCCTTTAATTTACAAAAAAATAAATTTCGAAATTGAAAAAACCTCTCAGATTCCTTTGCAATAAACTTTTTTAGTTGTATTAATGACATAGGTATCAAAAGATAATCAACCCGATACGAACGATGTATGAGCCCTTAAAAGAGTTTTGGTGTTATTTGTAATTTTAATTTCATAATACTTAAGCCGATATAATAAAATGTTTTATGTCTAAATTGATATAAAGTAATAATTATTAAGTGATATTTCTTTTTTATAGAATAAGTAAAAACTGATATTGTAGTAATTACTGTTTTGAGGTCAATTTACTGTGCACCTTAATTATTGAAGTTTTTTTGTTGATTAACAACTATTGTATTTGGAAATTAATAATAAGTTTATCCCGCTATTTGCCGGGCAGTAAGACCTCCACCTCAAAATTCAGCGGAAGCAAAGAAGTTAGGTGGGGGGCGGGCTGCCCGTAAAAGCCCGATTGGTGAGAGCTAATAATCAGTGGGGGATGAACAAAACCCCCACTGATTAAAGTTTCACTTTATGTGATGCGGTAATAAAACTATCTAGTTTGCTATTCTTAGTATTTGTAAAGTCTATATATTTTTCCTCTTTTGTGGAAAGTAAAACTATTGTTACGACCAGTAATATAGTGTCATGTTTTTGAATATTCCATTCGTTTTTTATTTTTAGTTGATGAAAAGACCTTTCTCTCAATTAAATATTTAATTGAGTACTTGAATTTCCTCCACCTTGTACTTTTCAAAGCATAGTGCTTCAAAAATAGCCGTATCGCTTTCATCTGTTTCCAATTTCACAACTTCTTTATTATCTTTTTCTAAAATTTGGAGCAAAATAGTTTTTCAGTTTCACATTTAAATTAGCAGTATTTATTTTTTGAATTCAATTTGTATAAATGATTGAATTGGAACTTTGACTGTTGTTTCTTGCGGTGGTACAGTATCTCCTGTTACTTTCGCTTTATTTTAAATCTTTTTCCAGCTTGGTCCTCGCATTGACTACCACTGTATTTTGAAGTAATTCACTGTTTTCTCAAGTTCAATAATTATATTTTGTAGAATTAAGAAAAGAACTTAGTGTATTTCCTTTACTTATCTACTCTGATATTTAGATGCTAACTACAATTAAATAATATATGATTTTTATAAAAAAGATATAGTAATATTTTGTTGTGAATTGTACTAATTTGATATTTTATAGTATTATTTGTCGTGAATTATATATAACAAAATATATTTTATGGATCTATAAAGGAGAATGTAATGAATACTTCTATCGATATACAACACTTGTGTGATCTTGCACATAAAGCATTTAATGCCCCTGTACATATTTTATCTGCAGACAGAAAAATTTTATATCATTCTACATCTGATAATGTTTGTAGTCCTTTTTATTCTTCAAAAGAAGAACATCTTAGTGATATTTATCAAGAAAACGATCCCTGTAACTTGCCACTTTTTCGAAGCAACAACTATCTTGAAAATTTTGTTCTAATTCATATAGAAAATCATGATGATATTAAAGGGACTATTATAATCGGTCCTACTATACATTCAAAAGATTCAGATGATATGATCATAAAATTTCAGAAAGAATTTAAATCAAATGATAACATTCAAGAAAGACTTGCCTATTATCAGTGTTTATCTGAGATTAAAAAAACTACATTAATTGATATGGGAATTTTATTACATTACATGATTTTCAATGAAAAGTTAGATGTAGATATTGTCTTGGAAAAAAATAAAGTACTAGAGGAAACTCCTAATAAAAATGTGAAACCTGATTTATATATTTTAAAACGTCGACAAAACAAACCTAAAACGCACAATATGGCATTAGTAAATGATTTCTTTTCGACTATCAAAGAAGGAAATAAAAAAAAGTTAATACAGTATATGTATGCGGTTTCGCAAGAAGATGTTGAACTTATGCTAGTAGAGGATCCGCTCAGGAATCAAAAAAACCTTGGAATTATTGCGATTACCTTAGCCACTCGATATGCAATAGAAGGAAATCTGCCACCAGATATTGCTTTTGCCCATAGTATTTTATATATACAAACCCTAGAACAATTAGATAATGTAGAATCTGTAAAGCGATTATCAGGGGACGCTTTACGTACCTTTGCAGATCGTGTGAAAGAATACAATGCAAAAAAGTATTCTTACGCGGTTACTACATGTATAAAACATATTAATAAAAATGTTTACGATGGAATATCTCTGAATGAACTTGCTAATCATTTAGAAATTACGCCTACTTATCTGTCTAAACTATTTAAAAAAGAAATGGGAATTACTTTAAGCGAATATATTCAAAGGGAACGAGTGGAAGAAGCAAAGAAATTATTAACCCTCACTACTTATTCGTTATCAGATATCTGTGCTTGGCTTAACTTTAATGACCAAAGTTATTTTATAAGAGTTTTCAAAAAAATCACTAGCATGACTCCTAGGCAGTACCGTGAAAAATATACAATAATATAAGCTTGTTATTTGCTGTCTCCAATGTAAAGACTTAAACATGGGTGTAAGTATCCCAAAAGATGAAAATACTGGACTTATTACTCTAGAAAGAGTTTGTGATTTGTCTAGAAAAAGAACTTGTATTCAAATAGACGTATGAGATTAACCAGATATTATCTTGTTAGCGGAACAGTTTCAATTTTTAGGAGTTAGAAAAATAATGGAGAAACAAAGTATATCTATTTTTTTAATAACAATCATGTGCTGAATTTATCCCGCTATTTGCCGGGCAGTAAGACCTCCATCTAAAAATTCAGCGAAAGCAAAGAAGTTAGGTGGGGGGCGGGCTGCCCGTAAAAGCCCGATTGGTGTGGGCTAATAATCAGTGGGGATGAACAAAACCCCCACTGATTAAAGTTGCACTTTATCGGTATAGTTCTGAATCAGATAAACTAGTCTGATGTCAGCTCAAACAAATAGCTCTTGAAGACTTTATAAACACATATGTGAGCAAAAGCTCAATGGAAATCTTTGTACCATATTGTTAATTTGAAAAAATACACTAACCGTTATTTTGCTAAAGGAAATAAAAAGACAGAAGGCTGCAAAGTGTTCCAAGGAAGCTTTGTAGCTTTTTTGTAATTTAAAACCTATGTTTATAACGAAGATAAGTTTATAGACTAATATCTTCATACTAGATATTTATTAATAATGATATTAGGATTTTTTGTGAAAAATCAATAATATAACATATATTACTAAATATATCTACATTTTATGCAATTATACATAACTAAATAAAGGTAAAAAAGTATAAAAAGACCTATTATATTATTCTATAAGTATTTTTTCTAAAATAAAATTTCTTGGTTGAGCTAAAATAGTTATTTTTAACCGTATACACATTAATTTGTAATCATTCCAATTACAGAAATGAAATTTACGAATAACTATATTTATATAATTTTTTTCGGGACATTTTTTTATTTAACAGTGAATTATCGAGCTTAATCGACAAAATTTTTCTATTTACGCATTAAAAATTTAATGTTTTAATGAACAACATAACTGGTATGACCAGACAGAAAGGAGAAGGTTACGCTAATAGGAATTATAGTGAAGTTATAAGTAACATTATGTCTTTAATAATTTTCTAAATAGTCAATTTATTTACAAGAGGTCAAGAATCAAATTGGTAATAAACGTGTTCTAAGTTTCTGCATAACAAAAGTGAAGTTATTCCGCAATAAAAGTATAAGCAATGTACAGTATAATTTCATCTTTTGTTGTCTAGTAAGGAGTTTGCTGACAAAACTAAGAAGGATATTATCAAATTGAAATTAAACAATGTTATGACAAGATTAACTGTAAGCATTGGTTTATTGATCCTCACGATTCTGTAAGTTAAACCGCAACTTTAGGAAAGAATTAATAATTTACTACTCATAAGGTGCCTGATTCAAATATAGTTAATAAATTTTTGTTATTTATATTTTAAAAAATAGAGTATCGAAATGAGAGATAAATAAAATCCTTACATCCTATTAGAAGTAAAAAACAACGATATTAACGTATCTGAAAGATTTCTCCTTCTTATCCAGTTTACAAAGAGAGCGGTCGTACAAGTTATATGAATTAAGTTATAAAAACAATGGTAAAGGAGTGTACGGAATGAAAACTAAAATAATGACAGGATTTTTAATAACATCCATTGTAACTGGAGCAACTATTCCTATCAATACTCTCGCAACACCAATCGTTCAAGCAGAAACTCAACAAGAAAACATGGATATTTCTTCATCATTACGAAAATTAGGTGCGCATTCTAAATTAGTCCAAACGTATATTGATCAATCTTTAATGAGTCCTAATGTACATCTAGAGGAAGTCCCAGCTTTAAATACCAATCAATTCCTAATCAAACAAGATATGAAGGAATGGTCATCGGAACTCTATCCACAGTTAATTCTATTAAATTCAAAAAGTAAAGGATTTGTAACAAAATTTAATAGTTATTACCCGACATTAAAATCGTTTGTAGACAATAAAGAAGATAGAGAAGGGTTTTCGGATAGACTTGAAGTACTTCAAGAAATGGCTATGACGAATCAAGAAAATGCGCAACGACAAATCAATGAATTAACAGATCTTAAATTACAGCTTGATAAAAAATTAAAAGATTTTGATACTGATGTGGCAACTGCGCAAGGCATACTAAGTACAGATGGAACAGGAAAAATAGATCAGTTAAAAAATGAAATATTAAATACCAAAAAAGCAATTCAAAATGATTTACAACAAATTGCATTAATACCAGGAGCTTTAAATGAGCAGGGATTTGCTATATTCAAAGAAGTTTATAGTCTTTCAAAAGAAATTATTGAACCGGCTGCTCAAGCAGGGGTGGCAGCGTATAACAAAGGAAAAGAAATTAACAACTCTATTCTAGAAGCGGAGAAAAAAGCGGCGCAAGAAGCGACAGAACAAGGTAAAACTGCTCTAGAGATTGAATCAGCAAAAAAAGCAGCTCGTGAAGCAATTGAGAAAAGCAAACAAGGTGAAATAGCAGCCGCAGCCGCAGCCGCAGCAAAAACACAAGAGTATGACCTGATGAAAGCCATTGATACCGAAAAGATTAAGAAAACATTTGGCGTTTTTGCTGAAGTAAATAAATTAACAGCAGAACAGCGAGCATATTTAGATGATTTAGAGAAACAAAATCAAAAAATATATGATTTAACAACGAAATTATCAATAGCTGATTTACAAAAATCAATGCTTCTTCTTACACAAAATGATTTGCATACGTTTGCAAATCAAGTAGATGTAGAACTTGATCTACTAAAGCGCTATAAAGAAGATTTAAATCTAATAAAAAATAGCATTACAAAATTATCTACTAATGTTGATACAACTAACGAGCAGTCACAAAAAGATACATTAAGACAATTAAAAAATGTAATAAGTTACCTTGAAGAACAAGTATATAAATTTTAATATTGCGTTTTTTGGGAATTCATAAAGATTATAAGCATTTAGCGAAAGAAGGAGAATAGTCATGAAAAAATTTCCATTCAAAGTACTAACTTTAGCTACATTAGCAACTGTTATAACTGCTACTACCGGTAACACTATTCATGCATTTGCACAAGAAACGACCGCTCAAGAACAAAAAGTAGGCAATTATGCATTAGGCCCCGAAGGACTGAAGAAAGCATTGGCTGAAACAGGTTCTCATATTCTAGTAATGGATTTATACGCAAAAACAATGATTAAGCAACCAAATGTAAATTTATCTAATATCGATTTAGGGTCAGAGGGGGGAGAGTTGCTCAAAAATATTCACCTTAATCAAGAGCTGTCACGAATCAATGCGAATTACTGGTTAGATACAGCGAAGCCACAGATTCAAAAAACTGCTCGTAATATTGTAAATTACGATGAACAATTTCAAAATTATTACGAAACATTAGTAGAAACTGTACAAAAGAAAGATAAGGCAGGTTTAAAAGAGGGTATAAATGATTTAATTACTACAATCAATACAAATTCAAAAGAAGTTACAGATGTGATTAAGATGCTACAAGACTTCAAAGGGAAACTATATCAAAATTCTATAGATTTTAAAAATAATGTTGGTGGTCCAGATGGGAAAGGTGGATTAACTGCAATATTAGCAGGTCAACAGGCAACGATTCCACAACTTCAAGCTGAAATTGAGCAACTTCGTTCTACTCAGAAAAAACATTTTGATGATGTATTAGCATGGTCAATTGGTGGTGGATTGGGAGCAGCTATTTTAGTTATTGCAGCTATTGGAGGAGCGGTAGTTATTGTTGTAACTGGCGGTACAGCAACACCGGCTGTTGTTGGTGGACTCTCGGCTCTTGGTGCAGCTGGTATCGGTCTAGGAACAGCGGCTGGTGTCACAGCATCTAAGCATATGGACTCCTATAATGAAATTTCTAACAAAATCGGAGAATTAAGTATGAAAGCAGATCGTGCTAATCAAGCAGTTCTTTCGCTTACTAACGCGAAAGAAACATTGGCATATTTATACCAGACTGTAGATCAAGCGATATTGTCTCTAACAAATATTCAAAAGCAATGGAATACAATGGGTGCAAATTATACAGATTTATTGGATAATATCGATTCTATGCAAGACCACAAATTCTCTTTAATACCAGATGATTTAAAAGCCGCTAAAGAAAGTTGGAATGATATTCATAAAGATGCAGAATTCATTTCAAAAGATATTGCTTTTAAACAGGAGTAGAACTGAAATTTAAAACCTAAATTGGAGGAAAATGAAATGATAAAAAAAATCCCTTACAAATTACTCGCTGTATCGACGTTATTAACTATTACAACTGCTAATGTAGTTTCACCAGTAACAACTTTTGCAAGTGAAATTGAACAAACGAACAATGAAGATACAGCACTTTCTGCAAATGAAGCGAGAATGAAAGAGACCTTGCAAAAGGCTGGATTATTTGCAAAATCTATGAATGCCTATTCTTATATGTTAATTAAGAATCCTGATGTGAATTTTGAGGGAATTACCATTAATGGGTATGTAGATTTACCTGGTAGAATCGTACAAGATCAAAAGAATGCAAGGGCACATGCCGTTACTTGGGATACGAAAGTAAAAAAACAGCTTTTAGATACATTGAATGGTATTGTTGAATACGATACAACATTTGATAATTATTATGAAACAATGATAGAGGCGATTAATACAGGGGATGGAGAAACTTTAAAAGAAGGGATTACAGATTTACGAGGTGAAATTCAACAAAATCAAAAGTATGCACAACAACTAATAGAAGAATTAACTAAATTAAGAGACTCTATTGGACACGATGTTAGAGCATTTGGAAGTAATAAAGAGCTCTTGCAGTCAATTTTAAAAAATCAAGGTGCAGATGTTGATGCCGATCAAAAGCGTCTAGAAGAAGTATTAGGATCAGTAAACTATTATAAACAATTAGAATCTGATGGGTTTAATGTAATGAAGGGTGCTATTTTGGGTCTACCAATAATTGGCGGTATCATAGTGGGAGTAGCAAGGGATAATTTAGGTAAGTTAGAGCCTTTATTAGCAGAATTACGTCAGACCGTGGATTATAAAGTAACCTTAAATCGTGTAGTTGGAGTTGCTTACAGTAATATTAATGAAATGCACAAGGCGCTTGATGATGCTATTAACGCTCTTACTTATATGTCCACGCAGTGGCATGATTTAGATTCTCAATATTCGGGCGTTCTAGGGCATATTGAGAATGCAGCTCAAAAAGCCGATCAAAATAAATTTAAATTCTTAAAACCTAATTTAAATGCAGCGAAAGACAGTTGGAAAACATTACGAACAGATGCTGTTACATTAAAAGAAGGAATAAAGGAATTAAAAGTGGAAACTGTTACTCCACAAAAATAGGGAAATATTAATTCTGTTGTAAAGTGAACTAAAACATAGAAAGTCTATGATTACACTGTTAAACAGAAAAGTAATAATTAATAAATCCTTATATAACAGAAAGGCGGAGTCTCATTAAAGACTTCGCCTTTCAATTATATATAAGTATGATTCGAATAAAAAATAACCTTGTAGTTTAATTGCTTTTTTAAAATTTGCAACAGAATCGGTTAATTTGAAGCAGATTATATACATTTTCTTTAATACTTAATGATTTGAAGGCTGCTAAAGAAAGTTCAAACGATACTGATAAAAGATGTAGAACTCATTTTGAAAGACATCGCTTTTTAATAAGATTAGAACTTGAAACCATACCTTATATAGGAGGAATACGAAATGATGAAAAAAATCCCTCATAAACTACTCGCTGTATCAGCATTTTTAACTATAACAACTACTTATGCAGTCATACCACTAGAAACTTTTGCAATTGAAATTGAACAAACGAACACTGAAAATATGTCTCTTTCAGCAAATGAAGAACAGATGAAAAAAGCTTTGCAAGATGCTGGTTTATTTGCAAAAGCTATGAATGAATATTCTTATTTGCTAATTAATAATCCAGATGTGAGTTTTGAAGGAATAACTATTAATGGAAATGCAGATTTACCTAGTAAAATTGTACAAGATCAAAAGAATGCAAGAGCACATGCTGTTACATGGAATACACAAGTAAAAAAACAGCTTTTTGATACATTGACAGGCATTATAGAATACGATACAAAATTTGAAAATTATTATGAAACATTAGTAGAGGCGATCAATACTGGAAATGGAGATACTTTAAAAAAAGGGATTATAGATTTACAGGGAGGAATTCAACAAAATCAAAAGTCTGCAAAAGCATTAATAGAAGAATTAATTCAATTAAAAAATGCTATTGGAGAAGATGTTAGAACATTTGGAAGTCATAAAGAGACATTGCAATCGATTTTAAAAAACCAAGGTGCTGATGTGGAGGCTGACCAAAAGCGTCTAGAGGACCTTTTAGGACAAGTAAAATATCAGAAAGACATAGAATCTAAGGGCTTAGACATGGTGAAAATCCCCTTTATTCCAACCTTGATTGCTGGTGGCATAATGATAGGTGATGCAAGAGGTAAGTTAGGTTGGCTAGAACCTGAATTAGAAAAATTGCGTCAGACTGTAGATTATAAAATAACATTGAATCGTGTAGTTGGAGTTGCATTTCATAATATTAGTGATATGCATAGTATGCTTGATAGTGCTATCACTGCTCTTACTTATATGTCTACGCAATGGGAGGATTTAGATTCTCAATATTCGGGTGTACTGGGACATATTGATAAAGCTGATCAAAAAGCTGATCAAAATAAATATAAATTCTTAACCCCTAGCTTGAATGCAGCGAAAAACAGTTGGAAAACATTAAAAACAGATGTTGTCACTTTGCAAGAAGGGATAAAAATTGCAGAGAAAAAAGAACAGGATTTTTTGAATCAGCTTCGTCCATCAAACGTTTTCTACTTTTATAAAAAAATTCATAACGCATACACTTTTGAAATAAAGACTGGAACAAATGCGCCAAATGCGTCTTATAAAGTTATGAATTTAACTAAAAACACTGTTCATAATATGTGGAGTGGAGGGGCTAATACTAACATGTGGGCTGATTGGCTTTCATTCAATCCAAATGATGAATTTGCGGTAGTAGCAGTAGTGGATGGTAAAGAATATGTTGTGTATAAAGACAAAGTACAAAATATAATGAACTGAATCTGAAAGTAACGAAGTAATTGGAGCTGGACAATAAACTAGACAACAAGTTAATTGAAAAATCTCCTTATATCCTAGAATATTTTGCTCAAGAAAAAGAATTTGTTCAGCGAAAAAGTAAATATTGAACCAAGGGGTTAGTTGTCTTATGTGTATGGTTTTACCGAAAGGTTTCAAGTACATTACTCATACAATTATGTAGTTATCCTGAAGCATCTACAGGTGTTCTTATCGACCTTGAAGAACTACTTAGCTTCCTAAGTTGAGTGATTTTATGCAAAATTAAGTGAACGTTTTTGTACATAGATTAGTTGACATTTATATAGTTTTTTTCCATTTTTAAAGATAGTTTTGTTTTTTATGTTATTTTTCAAAAATTACTGCTGAAATTTCTATATTCATCACTCAGCATATAATCATTGTTTGATGAAATGACATACCACGTCCCTTAGAGTTTCAGACATATTACGATAAATTAAAGAAAAAAGATAATAGTAGTCAACGGTTACTATTATCTTTTTTGAACTATTTTTCATTAAAATATCTCATCTGCTGTGCTCCGTATTTACTTTTCTAGATTTTATCCTAGTTTAAAATTTATGCATTTGAACTGTTTATACAATTTGTAGGATTTTTAGTTTTTTTGTCGAATACACTTAATGCAAGGAGGGACATTACATGATTATTAAAGATTATTTCATCAACCTTTCTATTTTTTCTTTATTAGTTAGCGCAGCAATATTTATTCAAGTGTTTACAATTAATTCTAGTCGATATTTTGAAAAGCTCTATGGAGGGATTATTGCAGTTACGTTAATGTTCTTTTCTTTTCCATACATGGGATTTTCCTACGATCTTCGAGTTGTTCCTCTTATTCTATCTTTTATTTACTTTGGTCGTATTGCTGGTTGGATTACGTTAATTAGCATAATTGTAATGCGTATCTTTTACACAGGAGGGTACTGGGAACCTCCTGTGATTGCTTATTTAGGTATGGGGATTCTATTTTCTACCTTTAAAACTTATTTTAAAAAACTACATCCTTTTAAAAGTGCATCGTTATATTTTTCTGTTTTTATTGGAATAAAGTGGTTAGTTGGCGTATTATTTAATACTACATTACTTTACACAGGAGGCTTATTATATATAGCGTTAGGACTTTTAATTGGGCTATTTCTTATGGAAGCCTACCAGAGATTGTATTATTTAACACAGGACTTATCTAAAATGAATCGAGAATTAAAAAAATCGAAGCAAGAACTTGCAGATACCGTACATGAGCTTCAAGGAGGAATTTTTAAATTTAAAAAAGTGGGTAAGCACTTTATACACACTTTATGTGATGGACAGTTTTATTATCAAAACGGATTTTATTCTGAACAGGTGGTAGGAAAAAGCTTACGTACTATTGATGCTTCTATTGTTCCTCCACATTTAGTTCCACAATTGATGAAGTACTATCTTCAGGCATGGGAAGGAAAAGAAATTATATTTGAATTACCTTGGCCAAATGATAAAACTATTATTCTTATTGCGCTTAGGCCGATTAAACGAAATGGACAAGTTATTGAAGTTGTTGGTTCTACAGTTGATATAACCGAAAGGAAAAAGGTAGAATCAGAATTAAGCGCTACCAAAGAATTATTGGAATCATTTATAAAGCACAATCTAGATGCTATTACCATTTCTGATCGAGAAGGGCATATTTTACAAGCGAATAAAGCTTATGAAAAGATATTTGGGTGGTCATCACAAGAAATCATAGGTAAGAGATTACCTTGTGTACCAGATTTTTTAATGGAAGAATCGCTTAAAAATATTCAGAAAATTCTAACAGGTGAATCTGTGGTTACTAGATTAGAAACTGTTAGACAAAGGAGCGATGGGAGTCTTCTTGATGTCAGTCTGACAGTTTCTCCTATACTAGATGTAAGAGGAAATGTGATAGCTTTATCAGCAATATGTAGAGACATCTCTGAAAGAAAACAAGCAGAAAGAGAACGACATCGATTACACCAGCAATTAAGAGATAGTGAAATGAAGTACCGTGCACTAATTGAACAAGCAACTGATGCGGTATATGTAGTAGAGCTGAATGAAGATAATGCTCCAAGTCGATTTATTGAGGTAAACCCTGTTGGGTGTAGAAGATTTGGATATAGTAGAGAAGAGTTGCTCTCATTATCATTTTCAAATATAGTACCACAAGATTCTCAAATAATCGTAAGGTTATTAGAAAAAATTGAAAAGGGACAAACTTCCTTCACTTTGCAAGATGAATATGTTTTTCCAACAGGAAAAGTAATAACAACTGAGTTTAGTGTTCGTGTTTTTAACTTAAATGGTAAAAAAGTTTTCCTAAGTATTTCTCGTGATATCACTGAACGGCTAAAAACAGAAGAATTATTACGAAAATCTGAAAAACTTGCTGTTGTAGGACAATTAGCGACTGTAATGGCTCATGAGATTAATAATCCATTAACTACAATGAAAGGGTTCATGCAATTACTAAAATCAACGGAAAATGAAAATAATCAAGGTTATATAAATATAGTATCATCAGAGATTGAGCGTATAGAGAGTATTACAACTGAATTTATGGCGGTAGCCAGACCACAGGTGGTAAAAATAAAACCTAATGATATTAGTGTGCTAATGGATCAAGTTTTAATGCTACTACAACCTCAAGCAATGATGAATAATATAAAAATTAGAATCGATCTTAACCCTGGTATTCCATTGATTTCATGTGAAGGAAATCAATTAAAGCAAGTATTTGTTAATATATTAAAAAATGCAATTGAATCTATGCCGATGGGAGGAGAAATTCTCATTCAATTAAATATACTTGATAATAATCAAGTAAGTATTCGTTTTATCGATCAAGGGTGTGGGATTCCAAAAGAACGTATACCATACCTCGGAGAACCTTTTTATAGTATTAAAGAAGAGGGGATTGGCTTAGGGTTAATGATCTGTTATAAAATCATTGAAACACATCAGGGAAAGGTATTTATTGAGAGTGAAGTGAATAAGGGAACTACAGTTGAAGTCACTCTCCCTATTTGTACACTTCAAAATTAATATGTTCTTTTACTGAAATTTTTTAAGAAACCATACAAAATGTAATGCTAATGTTACTTAATGAAATAATAAAGAGAAGAACACTGGTAAATGTACCCTATAGAATAGACACTTGAAAAAGCCTGTTATAAAAACATCCTTTCTTTAGAACCAAAAGAAAGGATGTTTTTAATATTGTAATTTTTCTTAGAGATATTTCAAATTTTTACTTGTAATACATTTTTTAACTAATTTTGGTTAAGTTAGTTAAAAAGGCATTATTTTTAATGAGCATATTGACATATAAATATCCCTCATTTTTAAAATAGAAATTTCTAAAAACTATATATAGGTTCTTTTTGAAAGGAAGGGTATTATCAATTGAAACCACATGAAAAAGTACCTGTTCACTCTATAAAATCTTTGCAGGAATTAATGCAATTACTAAAAAAATCTAAAGATTTTATAACGTTGGAGATCGCTTCAAACAAATCCTCTATAGTCATTTCATATTTTAGAACCTTAATCGATGTAAATATATTTCATGAAGAGGTTTTAACTTATATAAAAGAGAAGAGCTGCGATTCATTACAAGATATTCGGTCTGTCTTACCCTTTGAAAATTCAAAAATAACAAATCAAATTGAAGATATTCAGGATAGTATTTTAAATGGCTATATACTTATTCAGTTCGATACAGATAAACTAAATTGTTTGTTAGTAAATGTGTCAAAGAAAGAAAAAAGGGATATTACAAAAGCTGAAATTGAATACAATATTGTGGGTCCGCAAATCGCATTTGTCGAAGATTTAGATGTAAATTTAAATTTAGTACGTAGAAAGCTCCCAACACCTTATTTACAAATGAAGGAATTGAAAGTAGGCTCTCTCTCTAACACAACTGTTGCGATTGTATTTATTGAGGGAATTGTAAATGATCAAAATCTACAAGAAATTATAAAAAGGGTAAGTCAAATAAAAACAGACCATGTTTTGGATAGTACTTATTTGATGCAGTTAATTGCAGACAACCCAAATTCTATATTCCCTCAATTTTTGAATACAGAACGTCCGGACCGTGTGGCAGCTGTATTAGCAGAAGGGAAAATTGCACTTTTTGTAGATGGCTCGCCTTATGCCATCACTCTTCCAACAACATTAATTGATTTTTTTTCTACGACAGAAGATTACACCATGCCTTGGATTATAGCCTCTTTTTTTCGTCTATTAAGGCTTTTTGCTTTTATATTTTCTGTCTTAACGACGCCATTATATGTCTCGATCTTAACATATCATTACGAGCTTATCCCAAAAGAACTTCTTGAAACGTTAATTATATCGAGAAGTAAAGTACCTTTTCCTCCATTAATTGAAGCACTTTTTTTAGAAATAACGATTGAATTACTGAGAGAAGCAGGGGCACGTTTACCAACTAAAGTGGGTTTAACTGTCGGTATCGTAGGTGGTATTGTAATTGGACAAGCATCGGTAGAAGCAAGTCTTACAAGTAACGTACTTATTATCATTGTTGCACTTTCAGCTCTTAGTTCATTTACAGCACCAATATATCGAATTGGTAATACAATTCGAGTAATTCGTTTTCCTTTTATAATATCTGCACACCTATTGGGCTTATTAGGAATTGTTTTAACAAGTTCTTTCCTTTTAGTACGCTTATTACGTACAGAATCATTAAGACGTCCTTATTTGTTCCCTTTTTATCCTACACGTCCTACAGATTGGAAAGACAGCATTATACGTATGCCAATCTCAGCGATGTTTCGACGTCCTATTTTTTCAAGGTCTAAACAGCGTTTTCGCTTTAATCCAGAAGAGGTAGAGAAAAATAAAATCATATCACGAAATGATTTTGATGATTGAATTTAACAGGGAGGAGCATTATGAAACAGATCCCAATTGAGTATCAAGTCTCGCCATATATGGTATTTTTTTTAATTATTACTATACAGTTGGGAGTTGGTATGCTTGGTTTTGAAAGGATTAGTGCAAAATTAGTTGGAAATGATGCGTGGATTAGCACGCTACTTTTTGGAATATCTGTTAATGTTATGATTTGGATCATATATCAGATTTTAAATCAGGGTAATGGAGACATCATTGCAATCAATCAAAACGTACTTGGAAAATGGATTGGTGGATTGCTCAACTTCATTTTTTTATCCTATATTGTATTGTTAGGTGCAACAACACTACATACTTATATCGAAGTAGTACATGTTTGGATGTTTCCTTCAATTTCATCTTGGGTTATAGCAGGGGCTTTTTTGGGTCTATGTTATTACATTGTTACTGGAGGATTTCGTGTAGTTGCCGGAATCGGCTTCTTTGGAATCGTTATCCCAAGCATTCTAATCTTCACATTTTTTTATCCTTTGCAGTATGCAGATTTCCAGAATTTATTTCCAATTGCACAGCATTCATTCCTAGAAATTATGAAAGGAATGAAAGGAAATATGTTTAGTTTTTTTGGATTTGAAATGTTATTGCTGTACTACCCATTTATTAAAAAGGCAAAAACGTCTCAAAAATATGCGCACTATGCAAATTTAGTAACGACTATTGTCTACACATACCTTATGATTTTAACTCTTGCATTTTTTAGTGAAAAACAACTAGCGAGTGCGATATGGGCATATTTAAGCATGATTAAAATTATACAATTTCCCTTTATAGAGCGGTTTGAATACATTATTGTTTCTGTTTGGGCTTTTTTTATATTACCCAATGTTTCCTTTACATTATGGGGAGTAAGTCGTGGTATAAAAGAGGCACTGGGAATAAAGCAAAAATATGTTTTGCCAGTTATCATCCTATTCATCTTTGTTTTATCATTTTTCTTGAATAATCGTAATAAAATTAACTTATTAAATACTTGGACAGGTCAAATGGGCTTTGTATATATATATGTATACCTACCTGTACTATGGCTAATTCAAACGGCTAAAATAAAGTTAAGGAGATAAACATGAAGCGATGGATACTTTTCCTTATATTAAGTGTCTTCTTAATAGGTTGTGCTAAAACGAAAATTGTGGATGACATTGACTTAGTTCAAGTTGCGGCATATGATACCGAAGCAGAAGGTAAGCTAAAAGGAACCTTTGCGATTTCAGCTTATAAAGGAGGCGGGGAAGGTGAAACAAAAATCTATTCAGCATCAGGCCAGACTGGTAGAGAAGTTCTTGCAAGAGCATCCGAAAAATCTTCTGGACCTCTAGAGTTGGGGCAATTGCGTGTTATTATATTTAATGAAAAAATAATTGAAAAGGGAATGCAGGAAATTTTAGAGACTTTGAACCGAAATCCTAGTGTAGGAAATGCAATTTATTTAGCAATTACAAATGTAAAAGGGGAATCACTATTAAAGGGGAACTATTCTAAAGAAAAAGAAATTGCTTCCTATCTATCCTCTTTACTGGAGCAAAATATGGACAATGGAACGCAGCCCAAAACAAATTTTTTTATGTTTTTAAACCAACTTAATGATGATGCGAGAGATTCCTATTTACCGATAATATCTAAAAAAGGTAACGTGTTGGAGTTAGATGGAATAGCACTTTTTAAAAGATGTAAAATGGTTGATAAAGTGAACCCTAAAGATTTATTTGTATTTAAATTGTTGACAGATAATTTTAAACAAGGTACATACCAATTCAAACTACCTGGTTCTTCAAATACTTACGCTACGATAGAGAATATAAAAGCTAGAACAAAATATAAGATGGAGGGGAATAGTAAGCATCCATTCGTAAATGCTCATATTCAAGTTAAAGCTGAAATTCAAGAATTTACAAAAACAAAAAATCTAGATAATCCTAAAGAAATAAAAAAATTAGAAAAAATTATGGAAAAAGAAATAGAAAAAAAAGCAACTACATTGATAAAGAGATTTATTAAAAAAGACACAGATCCTATAGGACTTAGAAAGCTTGGTAGAACTCACGTAAGAAAATGGAACAGTCAAGAATGGGAAGAATCCTATAAAGATTTACGTTTTCGTGTAACAGCTGATGTAAAAGTAACCCAATCTGGTGTCACAGAATAAATCAAATAAGATATGGGAAATTTTAATAAAAAATATAGTCTCGCAGGAGATTAGGGAGAAGAGAAACGATTAACAAAGAATTTCATAAACATTAAGATGCTTTGTTAATCGTTTTTATACCTGTAGCTTTATCACTTATAGTAATCATAATTATAATAAAAGAACAACGAAACAAATTCCCGATACCACATAATTATAAGAGGACAATAAAGCATCAAGATATAATGTATGCTTTGTCTGGAAAAAAGAATTAAATACTTCAAGGTTAAACACTTAACTTTAAAATAGTAAATTCGTTGCTTGTAGCACTTCAACTAGACTGTGTCCCCGAAAGTTAGAAAGGTCGGTTTGTTAAGTAGCCTCTAGGGAATGAGCCTAGTACAATACCGGATTCATTCCCTTTTATTTTTCCTTGATTCTTTCATGATTATAGTACTTTATATACTTTGCTAATTCTTGTTTGAATTCTGTTATACTTTCAAATTCTCTCGATACAGAAATAGACATACAAAAACGCCATTCTTTCTTATAAATCTACAGAAAGAATGGCGTATTCTTCAAAAGGGAGTTCCTTTATTGAAAAGCTTTAGTTCTATATGACAGATAAAAGGGCAAGCAACGCTAAAATAGCGAGAAGTCCTTGTTTTATGATAATTGATTTATTGGATGTGAGACCTCAGAAAATAGCTGCTACCCCACACAAATGATGAAAAATAATTGAATCATATAACCAATGGGATTGTTTCCAAGTATAAGTCCCCAAATGAGGCCAGCTGCTAAGAATCCATTATATAAACCGTTTACAAATTAATTGTCTAAGTATTTCTAAGTTTAAAGAGTGCAGTGTCTTCGTTTTTTATTGAATTAACTTTTACATGTTGGTTCAATATTTTCTATTCTCTTGGAACTTAGTTCTCGTTTACTTCTCACAAAAGCAATAAAATCTATTATCTCTTCTGTTGATAGTGCTTCTCCATCTACTAAAAGTGTTGAATCGGGATCGTTTAGGAGTCTTGTAATATCAATTACATCTTTGTTTTGATGTGAATGTTCAATTCGACCTAATATATAATCTACAGATGTATCAAATAAATCGGCTATTTTAGATAAAGATTGTAATGAAGGTAATCTATAACCATTTTCATAACCAGCATAGGTGCTTTTCGCAATCCCAAGTCGATCTGCTGTCTCTTGTAAGGACCATTTTTGATTTTTTCTTAATTTAGATAAACGTTCCAGCATTCGTCTCATACCCCATCTAATTTTATTAAATTAATTATAACATAGAAAAAGAATCAAGAATAGAAAAAAAGTACGCGTATTGAATACAAAATCTTGATTAATTCAAATTAAGTTCTATAATGATAAATATAAATACGCATTACGCGAACGATATATCGTTGTTTATTTTATGGAGGGGTTGTGTATGAAGAAAATTTTATTACTTGCAACTGGTGGGACAATTGCATCTGTGGAGGGGAATGAGGGGCTTGTTCCAGGATTGTCCGTTGAGGAATTATTAAATTATTTTTCGAAGTCTTCTCGAAACTTAGAAATAGATTGCAAAATCTTAATGAATATTGATAGTACCAATATGCAACCTGAGCACTGGAAAGAAATAGCTAATGCTGTTTTTAATCACTATGATGACTATGACGGGTTTGTGATTACACATGGAACGGATACGTTAGCTTATACATCTTCCGCGTTATCTTATATGCTTCAAGGTTTAAGAAAACCAGTTGTTTTAACAGGTTCACAAGTACCTATTAGTTTTAAAAAGACAGATGCAAAGAAAAATGTAGCTGATGCTCTTAGATTTGCCTGTGAGGATGTTGGCGGTGTGTTTATTGTTTTTGATAGTAGGGTGATTATTGGGACGAGAGCAGTTAAAATGCGAACAAAAAGTTATGATGCATTTGAAAGTGTGAATTATCCATATGTTGCTGAGGTAAATGAAGATGAAGTGAAATATCATTGGAAGCCAACGTCCCCCCATAATGAACTTTCAATAAATACTAATTTATGTACGGATGTTTTTCTTATGAAATTGTATCCAGGTACAAAGCCAGAGATATTTGATTGCTTAAAAGATTTGTATAAAGGAATTATTATTGAAAGTTTTGGAAACGGTGGATTACCTTTTGAAGGAAGGAACTTGCTTTCGAAAATTCAAGAGTTGACTGAAATGGGGATTGCTGTAGTGATTACTACTCAATGCCTGGAAGAAGGAGAAGACATACTTCTCTATGAAGTAGGACGGAAAGTGGCACAACATCAAGTAATATTGTCTGGAGATATGAATACGGAAGCCATCATAGCAAAATTGATGTGGGCGCTTGGGAAAACTAATAAATTAGAAGAGATTAAAAAAATTATTGAAGAGCCTTTAGCCTACGATTTAACAATAAAATCTGATAAGGATTGGTAATGAATTCATATGATTTATTTAGGTTTTACATTTAATATGGGGGAGAAATTAAAATGGCAATGACAAACAAGAACGTGCGAGTGGAGAATGATTTTTTGGGAGGAAAGGAATTACCTATTGAGGCATATTACGGAATTCAGACTTTACGCGCTGTTGAAAATTTCCCGATTACAGGGTACAAAATTCATGAAAGTTTAATTAGAGCGTTCGCAATTGTAAAAAAAGCAGCAGCGCTTGCTAATACAGATGTAGGAAGATTGGAATTGAACAAGGGTGGCGCGATCGCAGAAGCTGCTCAAGAAATTCTTGATGGAAAATGGCACGATCATTTCATCGTCGATCCAATCCAAGGCGGAGCAGGTACTTCAATGAACATGAATGCAAATGAAGTCATTGCCAATCGTGCTCTTGAATTATTAGGAATGGAAAAGGGAGACTATCATTATATTAGTCCAAATAGCCATGTAAATATGGCCCAATCAACAAATGATGCATTCCCAACGGCGATTCATATCGCGACGTTAAATGCATTAGAAGGATTATTACAAACGATGGGTTATATGCATGATGTATTTGAATTAAAAGCAGAACAGTTTGACCATGTTATTAAAATGGGGCGTACACATTTACAAGATGCGGTGCCAATTCGTCTTGGACAAGAGTTTAAAGCATACTCTCGCGTACTTGAACGTGATATGAAACGAATTCAACAATCGCGTCAACATTTATATGAAGTAAATATGGGGGCAACTGCAGTTGGTACAGGCTTAAATGCAGATCCAGAATATATTGAAGCAGTTGTAAAACATTTAGCTGCAATTAGTGAACTACCGCTTGTTGGTGCAGAAGATTTAGTAGATGCGACGCAAAATACGGATGCTTATACTGAAGTATCTGCAGCACTTAAAGTATGTATGATGAATATGTCTAAAATCGCGAATGACCTTCGCTTAATGGCATCAGGTCCACGTGTTGGCTTAGCGGAAATTATGTTACCAGCTCGTCAACCAGGTTCATCTATTATGCCAGGGAAAGTAAACCCTGTTATGCCAGAAGTTATTAATCAAATTGCGTTCCAAGTAATAGGTAATGATCATACAATTTGCCTTGCTTCAGAAGCAGGACAATTAGAATTAAACGTGATGGAACCAGTACTTGTTTTCAACTTACTGCAATCGATTAGCATTATGAATAACGGTTTCCGTGCCTTTACAGATAATTGCTTAAAAGGAATTGAAGCGAATGAAGAGCGCTTAAAAGAGTATGTTGAGAAAAGTGTAGGAATTATTACAGCTGTGAACCCTCATATTGGTTATGAAGCAGCAGCTCGCGTTGCGAAAGAAGCAATCGCGACAGGGCAATCCGTTCGAGAACTTTGTGTGAAAAATGGTGTATTGTCACAAGAGGACTTAGAATTAATTCTAGATCCATTCGAAATGACACACCCAGGGATTGCAGGAGCAATTCTTTTAAAGAAAAATTAAAAGAAGAGGGGGACAAGTCCCTCCTCTTTGTTTACAATATAGGGATGTTATACGTGAATAGAGGTAGGGAGATTATAAGTAAGTATACAGTGGCGTTTAATGGTTCATAGAAACAATATTAAGAGGAGCAGAAATATGATCAACACCACTTTTAAATAAAGAGGATTTATTAAAATATCCTATCATGTTAACAACAAGTTTACATGAATCTTTATAAATAACTATGACCAACCATGAATCAATAGTTGGCCATAATGATCTTAAAGACCCATATCTTTTAATCTAGGACTATGCTCATTTGGTATTTCAGGAAGTTCTGGTACAGGAAAACCTTTTGGCGGGTCAGTTACTGCTAATGTTCCTTTGTTTCTACTTGGTGATTCACCTTGGAATATTTCTCCCATTCTTGTTGGATCTAAACTAAAATTAAATTGTGCGTTATGAAATCCCATGTCTACATACTTTCTGCACTCTGGGTATTTATTAATATCATAGTTGGGCACAGGGAAGAGTTTCCCCCATTCAACACCCAATGTCTCTAAAGCTTTTGCGAAAGCATTTTGATGTGCATTATCACGTACAATTAAAAATGCAAGTGTTTCTCTAAAAGTTTGATTGGAACTCATTTCATAAATTCTAGTTTTTTGAAGTACACCTGTAGATTCAAGTACTACGTTATCTAATAAATCGCTAATTAAGTTTCCATGACTATATACCCAAGAGCCATTCCATGGGTTGCCAGCTGCATCAACAGGCAATGAACTTTGAGCACCTACAATAAAGTGGTGAGGATTTGCATGTTTAACCGCTTCATCAAGTGGTGCTGTGTCAATACCAGCATTTCCTGGCGTAGGTTCACCAGATCCAGTTAATAGTTGATTAATTGTATGTTGTACAAGTTCTACATGGCTTATTTCCTCTAAAAAAACACCTCGAAGTAAATCACGATATTGCTTCTCTTTCCCTCTAAAATTTGAGCTTTGGAAGAAGTATTGCATCATTGTACGCATTTCGCCATAATGCCCACCTAATATTTCTTGTAAAACTTTTGCGGCAGCTGGATCTGGCTTGTCCGGCTTAATAATATTAATCAGTTCTTCTTTATAATAAAACATGAAGTACACCTCTTTTAAGTTAGTTAACATTGTTATCGTGTCCGCTGTTTGGTTACTTAATACTTTAATTCATGTTTTTACCAATTAATTATTATCTCAAAATGCAAAATTTTTGAAAATAACTATTTTAGATGTGAGATGAAAATAGAGGATAGATACTTAGCATTTAATAAAAAAAGATAAGATTACGAAATGTAATCTTATCTTTTCATTAAGAATAATGAATTGTAGCTTCAAGGCTTCAGAATGACTTTTATACAATCATTTTCACGATTATTAAAAATTTGATAACCGTAGCTTGCTTCTTCAAGGGGGATTTTGTGTGTAATAATCTCTTTTGGATCAAATTCTTTATTTGTTATTTTTTTAAATAGTTCTGGCATAAAATGAATGACAGGTGCTTGTCCCATTTTAAGATTAATATTTCTAACCCAAAATGCTCCGAGTGGAAATGCATTATAATTGCCACCATAAACGCCAGTCATTTGAACCGTTCCATATTTTCTTACAGCTTTCGTAGCAATTTGAATAGGGCCGAGAGTTCCGCCTTGTAATTTCAATTTTTGTTCCAGAAATTCTAGTGGCGATTTTTTTCCATCCATTCCCACGCAATCAATGACTACATCAGCACCGCCATGTGTAATTTCCTTTAAATGTTCTCCCATATCTGGAAATTTTGTAAACTCAAATACCTCAACGTTGTTAATCTTTTTTGCATAATTCATTCGATAATCTAAGTAATCCACTGCAATTACACGTTTAGCGCCTTGTATCCAAGCAAATTTTTGTGTCATTAATCCAACAGGTCCACAACCAAGGACGATAACAGTATCACCTGGCTTAACGCCTGCGTTTATTACACTCCAATAGGCTGTAGGTAAAACATCTGATAAAAATAGTAGGGATTCATCTTCAAGCTCGCATGATTCCGGTATAACAAATGGAGTAAAATTGCCAAATGGAACTTTTAAATATTCTGCTTGTCCGCCTGGATGATTACCAAATTTCTCCGTATAACCAAAGTATCCACCAGAATCGTAATGAGGGTTTGAGTTATCACATTGACTTTCCATTTCATGTTGGCAATAGAAACAATGTCCACAAGAAACGTTGAAGGGGATGACAACACGATCGCCTTTTTTCACTTTAGTGACATCTGGCCCGACTTCTTCAACGATTCCCATTGGTTCATGGCCGATAATGTATCCTTGAGGTAAGGGCATGTTACCTTGATATAAATGTAAATCAGAACCGCAAATAGCGGTTGAAGTAATTCTTACAATAATATCATCTTTTTTCTCTAACTTTGCATCATCAACTTGTTTAACTTGTACTTGATTTGGTCCTTGATAGGTTACAGCTTTCATCTCATATCTCCTTTTGGATTATGTCTCAAAACATAATTTTATTTAATCTCTTGGTGAAATAGAAATCTTTCTTTTATTTACTGAAGGGAATTAGGAAGTATACATAGTGTTGTTATGAAAGTATGTTATATCAGTTATTCTTTCTTATATGTTTTGCCCTACTTTAAGAAAAAAATCAATTTTTATTCATAATCTAATTTCCATAAAAAGGATAATTATTATTTCATAATTTGTAGCATATTAAAAACATCGGAGGTGAAATAAGATGGCAAACAATAATAGTGGAAGTCGTAATGAATTGTTAGTTCGAGGTGCTGAACAAGCTCTTGATCAAATGAAATATGAAATTGCACAAGAGTTTGGTGTACAACTTGGTGCAGATACAACAGCTCGTGCAAACGGATCTGTTGGTGGCGAAATTACAAAACGTTTAGTAGCAATGGCAGAACAACAACTTGGTGGTAGAGCTAACCGCTAAGTAAATTGGCTTAAAATATAGCAAATATGTAAATCAATTTCTTTTGTGTATTCATAAAAATAAAAAACCTTATATTAAACAGATACTCACTCAAAGATTATTGATAATCTTCTTTCATAATCTTTGAGTATTTAATTTGTAAACTACTTTCCTAAACAATAAACACGCGGTGTTGGAAAGGTGTTTTCCATGCATAGTAGAAAATCTTTTGCAGGAAAAAGCATACTTAAAAATTTGATTTCAATATTGAAATCAATATTTATTATGATATTTTCGAAAGGTAGGAATTTAAAAATGGGTATATTAAGTGGAAATCCTCAAAATGAACCGTTACATTACGGTGAAGTATTTGACATTTGGAGCTATCTTCTTGCTGCACAGGGTGCGATTGCAAGCCATCAAGTATTTATGAATCATACAGGTGATGAAGACTTGAAGAAGTTTTTAGAAGGCTTAATTGAAAATGATATGAATTCGGAAATAGAAGAATTAAAAGCTCTTTTAAAGATTAATGGGGTCGCTTTACCGCCTGCTCCTCCAGAACGACCAGTTGCATCTATCGAAGACATTCCCCCAGGGGCACGTATTAATGATGTTGAAATAGCAGCAGCTGTTTCTACAGGATTAGCAGCTGGGCTTGTGACATGTAGTCAAGTGATGGGAAAATGTCTTCGAGAAGATGTAGGGATGCTATTTGGACAATTTCATATGAAAAAAGCGCAGGCAGGTGTAACTCTGCTGCGTTTAAGTAAGAAAAAAGGGTGGGTAGTTCCACCTCCGTTACATGTAAGAAATTCTGATCAAGCTTAATAAACAAAAATAAAAAAGTGGCATTGGCCACTTTTTTATTTTTTAGATGTATCCTCAAGCTTGGATTTATTTATTGTGGAAGAATCTATATATTCATCTGATATTTCCATAGCATATTTATCATGATGAATATGATTGCGATTTTTTAATTCATCGTCGTTACGTAGTACTAGCCTCTTCATATAAATATGGAAGAAAACTTCTGTTCCACCAATAATTAAAGCGGCTATAAATGAAGAAAGTCCAATGTTACGAGTAGCATCTAAATTAGTAAACAAGGATGTTAGTAACCAAGTTCCGAAAAAGCTTAAGCCGAAATCTGCCATTGTAGCAATCATATTTCCGTATTTAGGTAAAATGAAGAGGTCTCCGATTAAATAGGCAGCTCCCGTAAGAAAAAGAGAAATTAGTAATACTCTAGGAATTGAAATGCCTTGAAAGATACTGAGCATGATTAGCAATACTGCAGTTATCGCTGTGTATTTAATTAATAAGGCAACAATATGTTTCATCATTTTCCTCCATTGTTTAAACGTATATGGAATACAATATTTCATTAAAAACGGATTATGCTTTTATATAGCGTAACCCGTTTTAATCACCCCTTAATGGTAAGAAGTACGACCTGGGTAAGAAGCAGGCTTATACTATGGATAGTATTTGCGGAATATCGAGCTTTATTCATAAAGGGTAGTTCCATTCTTATAATAGAGATGTTGCCTAAGTACAGTGTTTTTTCATATTAAACTTAATATTCGTTGGTGTTTTGATTCATTAATATAAAAATAAACAAAGTATTTCCGCATTTAATGCATCTTTTTATCTATATATTTTCCGTAATCAGGTACAGCAATTTTATCAAATTCTTGAACGAGTGTTTTGAGGCTTGTTGATAGCAATTCACCTGACATTGGTATCCCATGTCCAGTAATAGCGACTAGAGGCTTTAATTCTTCTAATTTAATGACTGATTCTTTAGCTGCTTTCCAGTCTGTTGTTAAATAACGAGGGGGTCCGCTTATTTCCTGTTCTTGAGTTATTACTTTATACAGATACTCCTGTTTCACTGTAACAAAAGCGTCCCCAGCAATTAAAGTTCGGTCTTTCTCTCTGAATAATGAAATATGCCCAGGAGTATGCCCTGATGTATGAATCCATCTAAACTCTGGCATATGGGGAACAGTTCCATCGGTAGGTAGTGCTTTTACGCTATTTCCTAAATCAATCGGTTCATTAGGGAACAGGGGAGACATTTTCGCTACCATACCACCTTCAACTGTAGGGTCTGGTTCTGGATAGCTTTGTTGTCCAGTCAAAAACGGTATCTCCATTTGATGGGCATAGACTGGAACACCCCAATATTTAATGAGTTCAATTATTCCTCCAACATGATCAAAATGCCCATGAGTTAAAATAATTGCTTTTGGGCGACTATTGGTACCAAATCGATCTTCAGCGATAGAGATAATTTCATTTGCACATTTAGGCATTCCAGCATCAACTAAAACAAAATCATTGGTCTTAGGATTTCCAACAAAGCATATATTGACGATTTGAATCGTGTAACAAAATAAATCAGGTAATACTTCGATGCCATGACCACTTTCAATTGAAGTTGCTGGAATAAACTTGTAATCACTTCCATAATTCATTTCCTTGTCCACCTTTTATCCCCCTTAATATGTTTCAATACGACATTATAGTTCCCTAATTTCTCAAATCCATTTTGGGGGATTTGAGAAAAGAATTAGTGGGGATTACAAAAAATAAAAATTAAGGTGGAGACATATCAATTTATATAAAGTGCAAACAGAAAATATTGATTTCACAAGTGTAGTTTTTACTATTTTTTGAGGAGGGGTTATGAGTTAATAAAAGGTTCATCTGAATATTTTAACGTAGGTTTATAAAGAATACAGAACAGTTTCTAATAGAAATTCATTAAATGAGGCGATTACTTGTACCCATGCTTTTCATAATCAAAGGATATTTAAGTTTTGTGATGTAATTGAGATTGATTAAATTATGCTTTTCAATAGCTATTAACAGCCCGTTCAGTGATACTAATATCTCTTACTAGCTATATGATATATTCTATTTTTTATCTAACTAACGCTCTTAGTGTAGTTTGTGTCCTTGCATTGAGTACTTCATGGTTTTTATTCATTTTCACATGTTTCATCCGAAAGAAAAACGGAAATCCCTTCTTTATTAGAGATAGGAAATTCCGGTTCATCTTTTTTATAAACAGTTCAATTGTATTTCAAATTCACATGATGATTCGGTAAATCACCTTGGATAAAGTAGGCTTTATTGATAGCGAATCTGTATTTCTTGATTGATTACCGCCTATTCCTCATACATCATTTTCCTCGTCATTCCACCGTCTACGACAAGGTTTATACCTGTAACAAAATCATTTTCACTGGCTGTTAAATACAGACAGGCTCGTGCAATATCATCTGGTGTTCCTACACGCTTTGATAGGTGCTGTTCATGATCAATTTTACTTAATTTTGAATAATCTCCTGTTTCAATCCAACCTGGGGAAATAGCATTCACGGTAATCCTATCTTCGCTAAATGAGGCTGCGAGCGCATGTGTAATAGCAACGATCCCACCTTTTGTGGCAGCATAAGATTCTGAATTTGGCTCAGACATAATCGCCCTTGTAGAGGCAATATTCACGATAGATCCACCTTCTTTGTTATGACGCATATACTTTGCTGCTTCACGTGAACCCAAGAAAACGCTTCTTAGGTTTGTGCTTATTACATCGTCCCATTCTTCTAGCGAAATATCGTAAGGAGACTTGAATAACTCTTTTCCTGCATTATTAATTAAAATATCTATCTGACCGTATGTTTGATTAGCTACTTCCATTAATCGAATAATATCTGTTTCCAGCCTTACATCTGTTTGTACGAAAAGTGCTTCTTTACCCTGTTCTTTCATCTTAGTAACTGTTTTTGCACCTGCTTTTTCGTCTATATCTGCTAAAATAACATTGGCCCCTTTTTCTGCATAGTGTAAAGCAATTCCTCTCCCGATTCCATTTCCAGCCCCTGTTATGATCACTGATTTATTAGAAAAATCCATTGTAATTACACTCCTTTTAAAAAAATATAACGTCTTTATTTTTTAATATAACATACAAAAATTATCCTTCTGCATAAGCAATAGTTAATTGATTATGCCAGTATTTTTATTCTTCACTAATAAAAGGAGTAATTATCTTTTTTTCATAAGAAGATAACACAATATTCGTTGATGGCGTACCATATTGCATTGAATCATCAATAAATTGTTCTAAACTTTCTACAGAATGTGTTGCTATTTTGACAATATAGCTAATTTCTCCTGCTACTCTGTAACACTCAAGTACATCTGGATGATTGTAGCAAAAGTTAGATAATGATTTACAATTTGTTGATTTAAACAGTATAAGTGCAGAAATTGGACGATTTATTTTTTTTAGAGAAACATGTGCATGGTAACCTTCAATAATTTGTTGTTCCTCTAACTTTCGTACTCGCTCAGTTACTGACGGGGAAGATAAGTGAACCGCTTCCGCTAAATCCTTCATTGAAATTTTTGCATTTGACTGTAATAGTCCCACGATTTTTTTATCAATTTGATCCATAAATTATCCAACCTTTTTTTATAAAATAGAATAACCTAAATTCTTTATAAAATAAAGTAAAACAATCAAATATCCTTGTTAAACTTATTTATCGACCTTATATACTTGTATAAAATAAGGGTAGAAGGAGGCGGTTTACGATATGAAAAAGATTTTATTATTATTAGCTGACGGGTTTGAAGCAGTAGAAGCTAGTGTATTTACAGATGTACTAGGCTGGAATAAATGGGAGGGAGATGGATCAACCGAGGTCGTAACAGTTGGTCTTCGGAATAAATTAACTTGTACTTGGAATTTTACTGTCATACCGGAAAAAACGGTTGATGATATTCAATTAGATGAATTTGATGCACTAGCTATTCCAGGAGGATTTGAAGAGGCTGGTTTTTATCGGGATGCATATAGTAGAGAATTCTTACATGTTATTCAACATTTTTATGCCAAGCAGAAGCCTATTGCCAGTATTTGTGTTGCATCATTAACGCTTGGAAAAAGTGGAATTCTTGTAGGTAAAAAAGCTACCACATACAGTCATCCGACGAGTAAACGAAAAGAGCAGTTAAAGAATTTCGGTGCAATAGTACAAAATGATTTAATTGTACAAGATGGAAATATTATTACATCATCAAATCCAGGCACAGCTTTTGATGTTGCGTTTTTATTACTTGAAAAATTAACATCTAAAAAGAATGCTGAACATGTAAAGGATCTTATGGGATTTTAGGCATTTATCTTCTTATGAGTTTTTGATGCTTGCTAGAAGTAATGTGAAAAGTCGCCGTGCTCTAGTTCTATTTGCTGAACCCGAGGAAAAAGAAAAAGGGTTTGATTATTACAATACTTATAATAGGAGAATTTTTATGATTATAACACTTTTCACATATATTTTGTTAGGTTTATCTTTAGCAATACCCGCAGGTGCTATGACAGTCCAAATGACTAAACAAGGAATGAGAAATGGTTTCGTACATGGTTGGTTTGTAGGTATAGGAGGAATGACTGTAGATTTATCTTTAATAGTCCTGATTTATCTAGGGTTCTCTAGTGTATTAACCAATCCATGGGTAGAAACAGTTATGTGGCTCCTAGGTTTTATATTTTTAATGTTTATTGGAATAGAAAGCATTAAAGAAGCAAAGTCGGAAGTTAACATAGATGGAGAAGATCCTAATAAATCTTTATTATCAGCTTATTTATCTGGTTTTATGATTGCTATATCACCGGCTAATATTGTATTTTGGATAGGGGTCTTTGGCCCGGTTCTCGTTTCTTCATTAGGTAATGCAAGTACATCTACATTTATATTAATAGCTGTAGGTATTTTATTAGGTATCTTTATGCATGATATGATCTTATTAAGCTTTGTTCATTTTACTAGACGTTTTCTAAATCCAACCTTTATTAAAAGAGTATCTATATTTGCCGCAATAGTCCTATTCGGATTTAGTGGTTATTTTGGTTACGAGTTTATAAAACAAGTAATGACTTTTATCTCAAAAGCATAGTTCTTATAAACTTAAATAGGGTGGTTATAAGGTAAATGAAAAAGATACGTATTTTAAACGTAACGTAATTGTAAATATGTTATATCACGTAGGCAACCCCTTAGGAATTCATTGATTCCTGAGGGGTCTTTAAATTCTTTACACGTAGCCTCTACTATAATTGATGGTGTATGAGCTTAGCTCAATAGCGATGGGGTACTACCCGCATTTTAACGAAAATATACGCTAAGCAAATTTCGATATAAAAGAAGCCGAATTTTCTACTTTAAGAAACTTTCGGTTTCAATTCGTTATGACATTGCTCTATGTTGTTATAGATATATAATTTAATTAAAGTTTCAATTAGTTTAGATCATCAAAAATAATGTCTTTTTTATCTAAATTTCTTAGAACTTATATATGAGATGAATATTAATTTATAAGCATTAAATATTTGTGAAGATTTAATTGACGAACATATTTTTTTGACTTTTATTGAAAGTGGATTACACTATAAAAATTTTAGAGAATGGCTATCTATATAAAAATTACATAACAGTAGCTAATATAAATCCATTAAATAAGACGATTACTTGTACGGATGCTTTTCATAATCAAAGAATGTTTAAGTTTGGAGATGTAATTGAAGTGGATTAGAGGGGAAGAAATAAAAATAGTTATCTCTTCCTAACTTAATTATATCATGTAAATCAAGTTCGAAATAGACTGTTTATTCGTATTGACTCCTGCTACAATCAAGAACACATGCATAGTAAGGAGAGATGTTACATGAGTTCTTTCGTTCTCGATTTTCAGGAAATAGAAAACACGCAGCTTTCGCTCGTCGGTGGAAAAGGTTTGAATTTAGGGGAGTTATCAAGCGTTCAAGGGTTACAAGTACCCGAAGGTTTTTGTGTTACAACGGTAGGATATGAAAAGGCTATCGAGCAAAATGAAGAGCTTCAAACTTTGTTGCAGCAGCTAACAAAGTTGAAAATGGAAGAGCGTGCTCAAATTGGTGAAATGAGTAAGAAGATTAGAGAAGTCATTATGGCAGTAGAAATCCCTACTGATGTAGTGGAAGCAGTAGCTCATTATCTCTCACGTTTTGGAAATGAACATGCGTATGCCGTGCGTTCTAGTGCGACGGCTGAAGATTTACCGTATGCTTCATTTGCAGGTCAACAAGATACGTATTTAAATATTATCGGAGAAGAAGCGATTTTACAGCATGTAAGAAAGTGCTGGGCGTCTTTATTTACAGAGCGAGCAGTTACGTACCGCATGCAAAATGGTTTTGAACATAATCAAGTTTCTATATGTGTTGTCGTTCAAAAAATGGTTTTCCCTGAGGCTTCGGGCATTTTATTTACGGCTGATCCAATTACTTCTAACCGAAAGGTGTTATCAATTGATGCCAGTTTTGGACTTGGTGAGGCATTAGTATCGGGTCTGGTCTCTGCCGATAATTATAAAGTAAAAGAAGGCGAAATTTCAGAAACGATGATAGCGACTAAAAAAATAGCTATTTATGCTGTAAAAGAGGGCGGAACAGAGACGAAACAGATTGATCCGGTTCAGCAAAAACTTCAAACATTGTCTGAACAACAAATTTTACAACTAGCACAGATCGGAAGACAAATCGAAGCTTATTTTGGTTGTCCGCAAGATATTGAATGGTGCTTAGTTGATGATACAATTTATATAGTCCAAAGCAGACCGATTACGACTTTATATCCAATTCCAGAAGTAAATGATGGGGAAAATCACGTGTATATATCAGTTGGTCACCAACAAATGATGACCGATGCGATGAAACCACTTGGGTTATCTTTTTTCTTGTTAACAACTAGTGCCCCTATGCGTAAAGCGGGAGGCAGGTTATTTGTCGATGCTACGCAACAATTAGCTTTACCTGCTAGCAGAGATTACTTAATAAACACTTTAGGAAAATCGGATCCACTCGTAAGAGATGCATTAACGACTATAGTTAAGCGAGATAATTTTATTAAATTATTACCAGATGATGAAAAAGGGAAGAGTGTTGGTAAAAGTGTGCCACCTGCAAATTCTCAACCGGAAATTGAAAATGATCCGGCAATCGTTACAAATTTAATACAGAATAGTCAAGCATCACTTGAAGAGTTAAAACAAAATATGCAACTGAAATCAGGAGTGGACGTACTTGATTTTATTTTGGAAGATATTCAGCAATTAAAGAAAGTATTGTTTAACCCGCAAAGTATCGCTGTCATTATGGCTGGTATGAATGCTTCAACATGGATAAATGAAAAGATGGAGCAATGGTTAGGTGAAAAAAATGCAGCAGACACGCTTTCTCAATCCGTACAAAATAATATTACATCTGAAATGGGTTTAGCATTAATGGATGTCGCTGATGTGATTCGGCCGTACAAAGAAGTTATTACGTATTTACAACATGTAGAAGATGATAGCTTTTTAAATGAACTAGTTCAGTTTAAGGGTGGAGAAGAAGCTCGAGATGCTATTCTAACTTTTCTAAATAAATACGGAATGAGATGTAGCGGAGAAATAGATATTACGAAAACGCGCTGGAGTGAAAAGCCAACTACAATTATCCCGATGATTTTAAATAATATAAGAGATTTTGAATATGGTGCGAGTAAGCGGAAATTTGAAGAAGGACTGCAAGAAGCTTTGAAAAAAGAAGAAGAGTTAGTAGATCGATTACAGCACTTATCGGGTGGAAAACAAAAAGTAGAAGAAACGAAGCGAATGATTCGTAATATCCGTAATTTTATCGGCTATCGTGAATATCCAAAATACGGTATGATTAATCGTTATTTCATATATAAGCAAGCGTTACTGAAAGAAGCTGAGCAACTTGTGCAGAGCGGTGTCATTCGTGAAGTGGATGATATATACTATTTAACTTTTGAAGAACTTCACGAAGTAGTCTGCACGAATAAACTAGATTACGAACTGATACAAAAACAAAAAAATGATTACAAATTATATGAAAAACTAACGCCTCCTCGTATAATGACGTCTGATGGAGAAATCATTACAGGTAAATATAAACGAGAAAACCTCCCAGATGATGCGATTGTAGGTTTGCCTGTTTCTTCAGGAGTGATTGAGGGGAGAGCTCGCGTTATTTTAAACATGGAAGAAGCGAATTTAGAAGAGGGCGATATATTAGTTACAGCTTTTACTGATCCGGGCTGGACACCATTGTTTGTGTCTATAAAAGGGTTAGTCACTGAAGTTGGCGGACTTATGACGCACGGAGCAGTAATTGCACGTGAATATGGATTACCGGCAGTCGTTGGAGTAGAGAATGCTACGAAATTAATAAAAGACGGACAACGAATTCGGGTACATGGAACAGAAGGGTATATTGAAGTGTTGTAATGAAATAAAAGAACATCCGCTATTATAGTGGATGTTCTTTTATTATATAGCTGACTTATTTCTTTAAGCCAGCCGCATAAAAAGGTCCATGAACTGCGATTGTTGATAAAAAGCGAGCAATCTCCTCAGGTGTTTCTTTTTGTCCATTATTTAACCATTGTTGGATGACACCTATATGCGCAGATGCCATATAAGAAGTTAAGTATTCGCTTGGAACAAGTAAATTCTCCTTATTAATGAGAGGACCATTCGTATCTTCAAATAATGTTTTCCACATAAAGTCTTTCAGTTTTGTTTGGAAAGATAAATCTCCTTTCGGACTTAGTACAGCTCTCATAAAATCACTATTTTCATTTAGAAATGCAAGAATAGAAGTGATAAGTATAAATGGCATTGTTGGAGAAGGATTTGATCCAAGGTCAGCAATAACTTCTGGGAATTTCTGTTTAGCAATGTTAGAAAACTCGTACATAATGTCTTCTTGGCATTTTGTCATTAAATCAAATTTATCTTGATAGTGCGCATAGAAAGTACCGCGATTAATGTTTGCTTTCGTTGTAATATCTTTCACTGTAATGGCGTCAAAACCTTTTTCTTCAATTAGCTCCACCAATGCATTTCGTATGGCAGTTTTTGTACGAACAACACGCAAATCTAAATTATTATCGCGCAAAGCATATCCCTCCTTAATTTTACTCAACACATTTAGAAAATGTGTCTTATAACCAACACATTCACGATTTTTGATTATTGTATAAGGTTCAACTCGAACATATAATTCAAAATATAAATAAACAACACGTTGTTGGTTATTATAGATCAAATTAAGGGAGGAGAAAAGAAAATGTTTAAAAATAAACTTTTATTGTTATCACCAGTTATTGCACTACTTGTTGTTTTTATTTTTTCATTAACGTTATTTCCAACTGTTCAACCAAAGCCGAAAAACTTGCCAATTGCAATTGTAAATGAGGATCAAGGTGTAGAAATTCCAAATCAACCGAAAATGAATATGGGGCAAACGATCGTTGATAACATGAAAAAAACAGCGAAATCAGAGGAAGAACCCGCAGTGAAGTGGGTAGAAGTAAAAAATAAAGAAGCCGTTCAAAAGGGATTAAACAATAAAGAGTATTACGCGGCATTAGTCATCCCGAAAGAATTTAGCGCAAAACAAGCGTCGTTACGAACACCACAGCCATCTTCACCTGAGATAGAAATATATATTAATCAAGGAATGAATACGGCTGCATCAACTATGGCAGGACAAATATTACAGGCGATTGTTGATAATATGAACAATACTGTTCGCGCGCAAGTATTAGAAGGATATAAGGAAAAAGGAGGTACATTAACAACAGATCAAGCTGCGAAATTAGTAACACCTATTGTAAAGAACGTGAAAAATATGAATGAGGTCGGCAAAAATAGTGCGAACGGTAACTCACCAATATCATTGTTCCAGCCGTTATGGATTGCAAGTTTAGCTAGTGCAGCGATTATTTTTATTGCGATTAGTAAAATGCCAGTAAGCTCAAGAAAAGAAAACTTTCTGTTAAAAGTAAACCAAATCGTAACAGGAGCTATTGCGACACTTGTAATTGGATTTGGTCTTACATGGATTGCGGATGGGATGGTAGGGTTAAATATTTCGAACTTCACGGATACAGCTCTATTCTTATCCATTACTTCTTTTAGTTTCTTCTTAATGATATCTGCGGTACTTTCATTGGTTGGGCTAAAAGGAATCGGTTTATTCGCTTTATTACTATTCTTCGGGGCGCCGTTACTATCATTAGCACCTGAGATGTTGTCTCCGTTTTATCAAGACTGGGTTTACTCATGGTTACCAATGAAATTTATGATTGAAGGCCTAAGAGAAATCTTCTTCTTCGGAAAAGGGTTAAGTTGGAATACTCCTGTTACTGTACTCGTTTGGATTGGTATAGTAAGTATGGTTACTATATTAGCAACTGCATTCAAACGTAGTGCAGTAAAAGGGTATAAAACAGAATTGAACGCTTAAAAAAAAGCCGTTTCACTAATTAGTGAAACGGCTTTTTTTGATGAAATCTATAAGCTGAAGAATGAATATTTGCTGATAATAAAGTTTGTTAATTTTTCTGGCTTTTCCTCAATGTAAACACCTAATTGTTGAAAAGTGTTATGTTTAGAATTAAGTCGGGATTTCTAAAGGTCACGTACATTCCAGACAATCTCACCACGTTCGTCATCCCACGTACTGTGATGACGCTTAAATCCTATCTTTTCTAGTACCCGGAGGGAAGCGATATTCCAAGCACCTACAGTCGACCAAAGTCTTTGGCGCCCAGTAGCAATCGCCGCGTCCAGTACAACAGATGCCGCCTCAGTCGCATAACCTTTACCATGAGCGCTGCGGAACAACTCGTATGCAATCTCCGGCTCTTCAAGTGTGGAACGACCGATAATCAAGCCGCAGTATCCGATGAAATCGCCTTCGTCTCTTCTTCGAATAGTGAGAAGGGAAATGCCATTTTCATCTGCCTTCTTACGCATCTCAATAAGCCGTTTACGAACGGAGTCGAGGGTCGGCATGTCCACACCACGTTCGCCAATTAATTTCCTCATCCAAACTGAATCGGATTCCTCCCACATACTCAGGTCAAGTCGTTCGGTTTTTAGCTGGAACTCCATAGTTTTAAATAAAGATGGCATAGTGGAACCTCCTAATTATGTCACTTAACTCATAATAGCTTCGCACCGCATCATGTTGAACCAATCGTTGATTCGCGAATTTATTTTCTTAACTCCCGCGAGAGTTTATAGCAACAGTATACAATAGTATTATTTTATGCATAAGCAATTCCTTTGCAAAATAGACCCTTTTCTCAAACTTTTCTTTCATTCTAAAGCCGTCCCGTTAAATACACAGGCTCCTACTATTTCTAAATGCATAAAATGGTAAGCGAAAGTATGGGGGGATACGATGTATAATTCAAATTATTATGATTGGTATAGGCAAAATGATAAGTTGATTAGTGATATTGAAAAAGCTATAAATGGAGAGTATAGCGCCATAAGCTGCTATGCAAAATTAGCGAATATGGCTCCAAATCAAGTAGAACAAAAACAAATTCTTGAAATTCGTAATGATGAAATAAAGCATTTCCACAACTTTGTACAAATTTATACGAACTTAACTGGAAGGCAGCCGAAACCACAAATTACTGAAGACTGCCCAAATACGTATTTACAAGGATTAGAGTTTGCTATACAAGATGAACAAAAAACAGTAGATTTTTATTTGGAAATTTCAGATGAGACATCGGATGTACATTTGAAAGAGTTGTTACGGAGAATAGCTGCGGATGAACAAAATCATGCAGTATGGTTTTTATATTACTTTGTAAAGTCGAAGTGAGCATTAAGAATGAACGGCTAATGTGGTGCATATATTAGAAATTATTTTAAAAGGCAGTGCAACAATTGAATGAAATATTTAAATGTAAGCAAAAGGAAACCGTTTCGCTAGTAGTGGAGCGGTTTTTTATGATGTACATATGTATCGACAAAATATAGTAATTACATTTGATATATAATGTATGAAACGAAAATGAATAAGTTAGGAGCAAGCATATGAAAAGAGGGATTACAGTAGATATTCTAGATGGATATGATAATTTACTTTGGAAAGTATTAAAGCCAATTGATATTACTGTATTTGATTGGCAAGTCATGGGAAGGGAGGAAGCTTATATAATAATAGGGAATGAATTAGGTCCAGAATTATTTTCAGAAGATAACGAGATCATGGAAGGATCAGAATTAAAAAAGCTAATAAAAGATAACATATATTATCTTTTATTTTTAGATCTAAAAGCATGTCCAAAAGGAGAGGTACTAGGAGAAATTGCAACATTTGAAGAATTTAAGGAGAGTAAGTGTGAAGTAGTCGTATTAGTAGCGGATGGTGAGTATATACAAATTTATGCGAAAAACCAAGAAGAGATTGAAATGATGTATGAAAACGCAGTGAATCAAGGATTTTATGTAGAATATATTACAGATGAAAATGATGGAAGGACTCGTTTGTCAGTATGGTAGCAATTTGAAAGGGGAAAGGCAATATGGAGAGCAATATAAGTAAAGAATATGCAATTCGAATTGCTACTGAAAATGAAAGTGATAGTATTATCCTTTTATTAAAAGAAGTAGCACAATGGCTACAATATAAAGAAGTGGATCAGTGGCAGTATCTTTTAGGAGAGGAAGCTACGGCTGAAATACTAGAATGTATAAGAGAGAAATATACGTATATTGTTATGAAAGAAGATGAAATAGTTGGTACGATTACAGTTTCTCCTAAACAAAATGAATGGGATGAACATATTTTTGGTAAAGAGGAAGTTTCTAATTCATTATATATTCATAGATTTGCGGTGAAACGGAAGTATAAGGGGAACGGAATTGGAGAATGGATTTTACAGTGGATAGAAGAGAATGTGCAACATGACAAAGAGTATTTGAAGTTAGATTGCGTGGGGCATAATCGTACGTTAAATGATTTTTATAAGAAAAATGGTTTTGAATATGTTGGAAGTACGGATGGGCTTAGTAAGTTTCAAAAGAAAAGGAGAATGTGAATGCATCCAATTAACGTAAGTTTAGTTGAAAAGTTAATACAGGAACAGTTTCCCGAATGGGCCCATTTAGAAGTGAAACCTGTAAAGTTTAGTGGGCATGATAATAGGACGTTTCACTTAGGGTATGAGATGAGTGTAAGATTGCCAAGTGATGCGGCATATGCACCGCAAGTAGAGAAAGAAAATAGTTGGCTTCCTATATTAAGTAAGGGGCTTTCTTTACCGATTTCTACCCCACTTGCGAAAGGAAATCCGTCTGAAGCGTATCCATTGCCTTGGTCTATTAATAAGTGGATAGAGGGAGAAACAGTTACGAAACAAAACGTTCGGGATTTAAATGAATTTGCGGCGGACTTAGGATCTTTTTTAGTAGAATTGCAATCTATCAATGCGAGTAACGGACCTTTAGCTGGAACACATAATTTTTACCGAGGCGGACTTATATCTGTATATGATGAAGAGGCGAGAGTTGCTATTGAAAATAATAAGGATGTTTTTGACGAGGCATTATTAAAGCACCTTTGGAATGTAGCACTTAGTTCAACATGGGACCGTAAGCCAGTTTGGGTTCATGGAGATGTAGCATCGGGGAATTTACTCGTTAAAGAGGGAAAGCTTTGTGCCGTAATTGATTTTGGTATTTTAGGAGTAGGGGATCCGGCTTGTGATGCAGCGATGGCATGGACTTTTTTTGATAAGAATAGCAGAAACGTATTTAAAGAAGTGTTACGTATGAATGAAGAAACATGGAATAGAGCAAGAGGATGGGCACTTTGGAAGGCGTTAATTACATATGATACGAATAGGGATAGTAATGAAAAAGTAGCAGAAGAATCGTATCGTATCATTCAAGTGATTGTGGATGATTATGAGAGGTAATAGAAAAGCCTATTTTAAAATAGGCTTTTTCATATGATTAAATAGTAGAAATGGAAAGAAGGAATATAACATAATTATACAGAATATTTAGATAATAGGAGGTGTCGAATTTTGAGTGAAATTGAATTAAAAAGTAATGTAATTAAGACAGAGCGAGAGAAGGGGATTATTCTTCGGTTTATACTTGCTAGTCTCGTTGGAGTGTTTATGTTTTTCGTTCCTGTTACGATAAACGGTGCATCGTCTATTATGATTGATCATATCGTATCGTGGATTAGGGCTTCGGTTCCAGGCGTAGTACCTTATTATGCATTGTTCGTTATGGCGATTGGTGCGATTTATCCATTTTATACGAAGAAATGGAATGCATCTATCGTAGACATTTGTTTTTCTATTTTAAAAGTAGTTGGCGTTGTATTTGGCATATTATATTGTTTAAAAGTAGGACCAGCTTGGTTCTTTGCGCCAGATGTTGGACCGTTTTTGTATGAGAAGCTAGTCATATCAGTAAGTTTGCTCGTTCCAATTGGCTCGGCGTTTTTAGCGTTATTAGTCGGATATGGATTGCTTGAATTTATCGGTACATTTTGTCGGCCGATTATGAGGCCATTATGGAATACGCCGGGGAGATCGGCAATCGACGCAGTTGCGTCCTTCGTTGGAAGTTATTCGCTTGCTCTCCTTATTACGAATCGCGTGTATAAAGAAGGAAAGTATACGACAAAAGAAGCGGCGATTATCGCTACAGGATTTTCTACAGTATCCGCTACATTTATGATCATCATCGCAAAAACATTAGATATTATGCATTTATGGAATGTTTATTTTTGGACTACACTTGTTGTAACATTCATCGTGACTGCTATCACCGTAAGAATCCCGCCCCTTAGTAGAAAACCAGATACATATGTAACAGAAGAAGGGTTCCCAGAGCCTGTTTATAAAGAGAAAATGTTAGAATGTGCTTGGGAAGATGCGTTAGAAGTATCAAAGTCTGCACCGAGCATTATGAAAAATATTGCATTAAATTTAAAAGACGGATTTATTATGACGATGGGAATTTTACCATCCATTATGTCAGTAGGATTAATTGGTATCGTCTTAGCGAAGTTTACGCCAATATTTGATTGGATCAGTTATATTTTCTATCCGTTTACATGGCTATTACAATTACCAGAAGCAGACTTAGCCGCTAAAGCCGCATCAGTTGGTATTGCAGAAATGTTTTTACCGTCATTATTAGTAGTAAGTGCACCAATTGTGACAAAGTTTGTTATTGCAGTTGTTTCCGTATCATCTATTTTGTTTTTCTCCGCTTCCATTCCTTGTATATTATCAACAGATATTCCGTTAAAAGTATCTGAACTTATTATTTTATATGTGCAGAGAACGATTTTAACGTTACTTATTATTACGCCGATTGCTTATTTATTGCTTTGAAGTTTTAATAAGATAAAGTTAAACAAAAGAAGCCGTCTGTAAAAAGAGGGCTTTTTTTGTTTAAAAGCGGGATATTCTTATTTATTTTTCGTATACGACGTAACGCTTCTTAAGAAGATTCCTAGTCCCGCAAAAAAGAACCCTAAGCATAATAAGCTGCCTGGCGTTCCCCAAGTAATTTGATCTAGCATTTTTTATCCCCTCCCGTTTATCATTATATAGAATTTATTGGAAATTATCAAAAAATTATTTTTTTAAGGGTTACTGATGGGTCTTCCTACCTTATACGAGAAGAATATATTTGAAAAGAATTCTTTTCGTTATATTTTTTTATTCTTATAATACGTTTTTGATTCTTATGATATAGTAACAGCAAAGGGGGCTTAAAAATGGAAATTATTCACGAAAGAGCAAAGTTGCGGTTAATGGATAATACTGATGTCGAAACTTTGTTTTCGATTGTAGAAGGAAATCGGGATATTTGGGCGTATTTAATCTCTAAAATGGATAGTGTGCAAGATATGCAACAATACGTTCAAAAAGCGATAAAGGGCTACGGAAGAGGTAATCAAATACCTTTCGTAACCGTAGATCAACAGTCGAATAAGATTGTAGGAAGTACACGTTTATATAATATTTCAGTAGAAGATAAGACAGTTGAGTTAGGGCAAACGTGGTATCATCCGAGTGTACAACGTACGAGTATAAATACAGAGTGTAAGTATATGCTTCTCCAGTATGCTTTTGAAAAACTGCATATGCTGAGAGTGCAAATTAAGACGGATGCAAGAAATGAAAAAGCACAACGAGCAATTGAAAGATTAGGCGCAGTAAAAGAAGGTGTGCTTAGAAATGAAAGAAAATTACCGAATGGTTATGTGAGAGATGCGGTGGTGTACAGTATTATCTCGAGTGAATGGCCAGGCGTAAAAGAACAATTGTTAGAAAAATTAGAGTTATATAAAGAAAAGTTATAATTCGTGTTTTGAAAGGTATATTGTTCGTGAGACATGAAAAATATACCTTTTTTCTTACAAAATGCTACTTTATTTTAATTCCTTTTGTTTCATCGTTCCCTTCTGAGAAAAAATTCGTTACAATGTAGTTGTATGGTAATAAACTTATGAATTTAAAAAATGTAATGAAAACCGCAAATGAAAATGAATTGATAATCCTCAATTTTAAATGAAAACCCTTTTATACATAAATAACAAGTAAAGTTCCTTCTTTTAAATAAACTCAAACAAAACGATTTGATATAAATGTTTTTTATAGAAGTATGGATGATGTACGGAGGCAATTACAAATGAAAGAAAATAAGAAGAGTAAGAAAAGACGAATCTTTCAAGTATTTTTACTAATGATTTGTTCTGCTATTTTATATGTAAGTTATGCAGCTTACGATATTTGGAGTTATCGTTTTAAAGCAAATGATGACGTGAAAACGGATGCTGGTATCGTACTAGGAGCAGCTTCGTGGAACGGAAAACCATCTCCTGTATTTAAAGAAAGAATTAATCATGCGATTTCTTTATATAAGAACGGAAATATTAAAAAGATTATTTTTACAGGTGGTACAAAGTTCGAGGCAGAACTTGAGGAAGCACGTACTGCAAGAGTATATGCAATGAAACAAGGTGTAAAAGAGGAAGATATTTTAATTGAAACTAAATCCCTTTTCACTGAAGAAAATTTAAAAAATGCGAAGCAAGTTGGAATAGAGAACGGAATACGCACATACACGATTGTAAGTGATCCACTTCATATGAAACGCGCAATGAGAATTGCAAAACATATTAATATTGAAGCGTATGCTTCACCAACGCCGACATCAGCATATAAAACGTTAGACACAGAAATTCCATTCTTCTTTAAAGAATTATTCTCGTATATTGGATATGTAACCTCTTTGCCATTAAAGGCATTGAAGGGAGATTAACATAAGAAAAGAACCTATCCTTAAATAGGAACTTTTCTTATTAGTCAAAAACATTGTATTTTTATCGGAATAGTGAAACAATAGAGAGGTAGCTTCATATAATCATAATGAAAAAGTGAGCGGTTGATGAATCGAACATAAAGGAGATTATAGTATGGCACTCTCATTTGTTGAAACAGAAGAACAATCTTTCATTATTGCACAAATAAATAAATTGATTCCGAAGTTCATGGAAAGGGAGCATCAGCTAAGTGAATTGGGATCATTTCCGTATGAAAATATAAATGATTTGAAAGATATCGGATATACGAAATTAACGTTACCGAAGGAATTTGGTGGTAGTGCGATTTCTTTATATGACTTTGTTTTATTTCAAGAGAAAATCGCGGAAGGCTGCGGAGCTACTGCATTATCGATTGGCTGGCATCTTGGCATTGTGAAAGAGCTAGCGGAAAATCGCTCTTGGAATGATGAGATGTTCAAATGGTTTTGCGAAGAAGTACGTAATGGTGCGCTCTTTAACAGGGCAGCAACAGAACCGAAAACAGGGAGTCCGACGCGTGGCGGCAAACCAGAAACAATAGCGGTTCAACAAGGCGAGAAGTGGGTTATAAATGGAAGAAAAACTTTTACAACGATGGCACCAGTACTTGATTATTTTATTATTTCAGCAAGTATGGAAGGCCAAGAAGAAGTTGGTGAGTTTGTTATTCCAAGAAATACACTCGGTGTATCTATTGAAGAAACGTGGGATAGCGTTGCAATGCGAGGGACTGCTAGCCACGACCTTGTCTTACAAAATGTAGAGATAGAAAGTCGCTTTTTTACAGATATAAAAGGCGGGAAAGTAAAACAAAAGGGTGTTGGCTGGTTGCTACATATACCAGCATGTTATTTAGGAATTGCACAATCAGCAAGAAATTATGCAGTTCAATTTGCGGAATCATACAAGCCAAACAGTTTAAACCATTCTATTAGTTTATTGCCGAATGTTAGAAGATTAGTTGGAGAATTAGAACTCGAGCTTATGCAAGCTCGCGTCTTTTTATATCAAATTGCGAAAAAGTACGATGAGGCAGAAGATAAACTATCACTGCAAGCAGAATTAGCAGCCGTGAAATATGCTGTAACAAATGCGGCGATATCTATAGTGGATAAATCGATGCGCATCGTAGGAGCAAAAAGTTTATCAGAAAAAAATCCGCTCCATCGTTACTATTTAAACGTCAGAGCAGGACTGCATAATCCACCGATGGATGATGCAACATTGTCTATGCTGGCGGATGCGGCGTTTCGGTCGTAGTTTTTAAATTTTACATTTTATTGTTTATGGATATTATAGTTGTTTTGAAAGCACGGGTTTGATTAGTAATCAAACCCGTGCTTTTTATGTGTATGAAGTACTTAGTTGAGATGTAGGTTTTTAATATAAATGATTATCATGGTTTTGTGATTGTTTCTTGTTGAAAAATTCTTATTGTAATGCCAGTTTGGAGGCTGTATAAACATTTTTCGTATTTAATCCCAAATTAATGGTCTTTCTAAGTTTACCATTCGTAAATATTGTAAAAATTGACCTGCATGGACCGCATCATGATAGGCAATTCGTAATAGCATATCGCCTAAATATCGTTGATAGCCAACATCGCTTCTATCAATAAGTCTTGAATCTAGCTCGGCTATGCTTATTGATTGAACATATTCTATGAAGTCAGTAAAGTATGATTGTGCCAATTCAATTTCTTTTTTTACACAAGTAATCGGCTCGTCATCATACGGGATACGTATGTCGTTTATTGAACCGTTGTTTTTTATAATCATATGGTAGTAAAAAGTTGAACTCCATACATGACGAATCATCTCACCAAAAGACATAGCCTCAGGATCAGGCTTCCAATTAAGAAAATTATTAGGAAGAGAATTCCATAATTTTTCTGAGCGCCTTCTCGTTTCTTTCAAATTTAATATACTAAGATCAATTGCATCCATAATACATTCTCCTTTACTATTAAACTTAAAATAATTGTATCAATTTAATAGTTAGGGTATCATCGAAATATGAATGTATATCCGAATATCTCATATATAGCTAAACTAATTGCTGAACCTACAAGAGCAATCATATTAGATTGTCTAATGAATAATCAGGCACTACCTGCTAGTGAATTGGCTTATATGGCAAAAGTGTCACATCCAACAATTAGTTCGCATCTTTCTAAATTAGTAGAAGGGAATTTACTTACAGTTGAACAACATGGTAGACATCGTTACTATCGACTTGCTAATCAAGAAGTTGCAGAAGTGCTTGAAAAGTTAGGGACAATTGCACCAACAGTTCAAGTTCGCTCTTTAAAACAATCAAGCCAACTAAAACAAATTCGTTATGCTCGAACTTGTTATGATCATCTTGCAGGCAAACTCGGTGTAGAGATAACTGAAAAATTACTAGATAGGCAATTTATAATTTTAGAGGATGGAGAATACATTGTAACGGAACAAGGTAAGCAATGGTTTCTGAATTTTGGAATAAATGTTGATGGGGCAGATACAAAAAGGAGGGTATTTGCAAAACCTTGCCTTGATTGGAGTGAACGACGCTACCATATTGCCGGTTGGTTAGGATCTGCAATAGCAAAACTATTTTTTGAACAGGAATGGATTACAAAAACGAATAAGAATCGGGCTGTCCATCTTACAAAGAAAGGTGTAAAGTTATTGGAAGATCAATTAGGCATTGATATGAAAACTGAGGAAAGAAAAGCTTGAAATTAGAAAAGTCCGTCAAAATGACGGGTTTTTTCATTATGGTAGGAGTGTACATGAATAATAGGATGTTACCAATAATTGTTGCCAATAAAAAAATCTTTCTTTTCATTCTTCTTTTTTAAGTTTTAAAGGAGAAAGCTAGGCTTCTTATTTTTACTAATGTTATAATAAGAAAAAAGCACGAAAAGAGGTCATCTCATGCTAGAGGTTATTGCAACATGTTTAGAAGATGTAAAACGAATTGAAAGCGCTGGCGGGAAGCGGATTGAATTAATTTCATCTTATACAGAAGGTGGTTTAACACCGAGTTATGCTTTTATAAAAAAAGCGGTAGAAGCGGTAAGTATACCAATTCATGTTATGATTCGTCCGCATGCGAAGTCTTTTACATATACGGAAGAAGAAATTGAAATGATGAAAGAAGATATTATAGTTGCACAGAAGTTAGGAGCAGCTGGTGTAGTATTAGGCGTATTAAATGAACGAAATGAAGTGGATGAAGAGAAATTAGCGGACTTACTATCTGTTGTAGATGGAATAAATGTAACGTACCACCGTGCGATAGATGATATAGAAAATCCAGTAGAAGCGATGAGAACTTTAAAGAAGTTTCATAAAGTGACTCACGTTTTAACTTCAGGTGGACAAGGAAATATAGTAGAGAATATTCCGGTGCTTACAGAAATGCAAAAGGTAAGCGATGGTCAAATTCAGCTTGTAGCTGGAGCTGGCGTGACGAAAGAAAATATAAAGCGATTGCTAGATGAAACTGGGATTTCGCAAGCTCACGTCGGTACAGCGGTAAGAGAAGGAAAATCATGTTTTTCTGAAATAGATCCTAATTTAGTACAAGAATTAGTTGAAATAATAAAATAAGTGCTTAAGAAAGAGGAGAAACGATGAAGGAAAATACGAAGAAAGAATTATTCTCATGGGCTAAAACGATAGGGTTTACCCTTGTATTAATTGCTATTATTCGCGGTGTTTTATTTACACCTTCTTTAGTACAAGGTGAATCGATGATGCCCACTTTAGAAAATAACGAACGAGTTCTCGTGAATAAGATTGGTTATAGTATAAGTGGATTAGATCGCTTTGATATTATCGTCTTCCACGGAAAAGAAGGTTACGATTTAGTAAAACGAGTAATTGGTTTGCCAGGCGATACAGTTGAGTATAAAAATGATGTTTTATATGTAAACGGAAAAGCGATGGAAGAACCATATTTAAAACAGTTTAAAGAAAAAGCAGTAGGCCGTGTATTAACTCCAGACTTTACGTTAGAACAAATCACAGGGAAAACGAAAGTGCCAGAAGGCCAAGTATTTGTTTTAGGGGATAATCGTGAAGTTTCTAAGGATGGTCGCATGTTTGGCTTTATTTCAGAAGATGAAATTGTTGGAAAAGGACAAGCTGTTTTCTGGCCGTTGAAACAAGTAAGAGCGTTATAAAGTGTAGTGAAGTATGGGAGAGATATTCTTCCATGCTTTTTTATTTGCTTAAAATCTATTGATTGAATTGAAAGAATATTTTATAATTTTAAATTATATGTTTGTTTCGAAAAACGGAATTTAAGTTCCGTTTTTCGGAACGAAAGGGAGATAGAATGAGTATAAATAAAACGGCAGTTAAGACAATGGATATTTTAGAGTTGTTTTATGAGCATGAAGAGCTAAGTTTAACTGAGATGGTTCAGCTTACAAATATGCCGAAAACATCTGTTTATCGTTTAATTGGCTCGTTAGAAGAGATGGCGTTTTTACAAAAAAATGAAAAGGGGAAATATCGTTTAGGGGTCGTATTTTTACGGTTCGGTCAACTTGTTTCACACCGATTATCAGTAAGAAATATAGCAATTCCTTATATGAAAGAACTTAGAGATAGTTTAGGACAGGCAGTTAATTTAATAATTCAAGATGATAATGACGCAATTTACGTTGAAAAGATGGAGGGTGTTCAGCCGGTACGCGTGTATACGGCGGTTGGAAGAAGAGCACCGCTTTATGCTGGTGCATGTCCAAGAATTTTACTATCGTATTTCTCTGAGGAAGAGAAACGGAGATACATAGAGGAAGTGGATTTAAAACAGTTTGCAGATGGAACAATCGTGGATAAGGAACAATTGTTAGAAGTGTTGCAAATGGCAAAAAAGGAAGGCTACACAATTAGTTATTCTGAGTTAGAAAATCATACAGCCGCGATAGCAGCACCCATTTTCGCGAGCGATGGAACGGTTGTAGCAGGCATTAGTATTTCAGGATTAGCAATTGAGTACAGCGAAAGTAACATTTCATATTTTATTGCGAAGGTGAAAGAAACAGCGCATCGCATTTCGAAAGAACTCGGCTTTTTGGCATAGAAAGAGGGAGTAGGATGAAATTTTCTGCGTTAGGGGATCAAGCAATTATTGTTACATTTGGTGAAGAAATTAAGATGGGTATATATGAGAAAGTACAGCGGTTATTTAAAGCACTGCAGCAACATCCGTTTGCAGGAATGATTGAGTGTGTTCCGTCGTTTACTTCATTAGCTGTTTACTACAATGTATACGAAGTATGGAAGAGAAATGAGAGAAGTGAAAGGTCATATGATTACGTTCGCCAGTATATAAAGGAGCTGTGTGATTCTTATAAAGAAGAAGTAAAACAGAATGTGAAACATATTTCTATACCAGTGTGCTACGGGGGAGAATATGGACCTGATTTAGAAGAGGTCGCGCATTATCACGGTTTACAAGTAGAAGATGTGATTCGAATACATAGTGAAACTACATATTTTGTATATATGCTTGGTTTTACACCAGGGTTCCCGTATTTAGGAGGACTATCAAAAGAATTAGAAACACCTAGAAAAGAAACACCACGATTACAAATCTCTCCTGGTTCAGTAGGTATTGGCGGAAATCAAACAGGTATTTATCCGCTTGAAACACCAGGTGGATGGAATATTATCGGCCGAACACCTATTACTCTATTTAATCCGAAAGAAGAAATACCAACATATATTCAAAGTGGTATGTATTTACGATTTATCCCGATAACGAAGGAAGAGTACGTATCGCTTGAGGGGGCTAAAGAATGGATGTAGAAGTTTTGCATGCAGGAATGTTTACAACAGTCCAAGATTTAGGGCGATCTTATTATCAACAGTTTGGTGTACCTGTTGGGGGTGCTATGGATAAAAATGCGCTTAGGCTCATCAATATGTTAGTCGGTAATGAAGAGAATGAAGCAGGATTAGAAATGACGATTTTAGGTCCTAAATTGTTAATAAAGAAAACGACTTTACTCGCAATTGGTGGGGTTGATATGGAACCGTTGTTAAATGGAGAACGTATCCCATTATGGCGTCCCATTTTAGCGGAAGAAGGTAGTATGCTTTGTTTTGGAAAAGTGAAAAATGGTTGTAGAGCGTATGTGACTTTTGCGGGTGGTATACATATTGAGGGTACATTGGGAAGCAAAAGTACGTACATACGTGCTGCGATTGGTGGTATAGAAGGAAGAATGCTGAAAAAAGGAGATTGTTTTCAAATTGGTACGTACTCAGAAATGGCGAATCGTTTCATTCAAGACTTACAAAAAGATGAGCGAATAAAAACGAAATGGGTAATTAGCAACAGCGTACTACCAAAGTATAAGAAACATCCTAAGCTTCGTGTCATAGCTGACTTTGAATACGATCAATTTACAGAAGAAAGTAGAAAGGCATTTTTTACGAAAGAGTATAAGGTATCTAATTATGCTGACCGTATGGGCTATAGGGTTGAGGGAGAAGTTTTAAATAGGATTGAAGAAAAAGAGATTTTATCGAGTCCTGTTACATTTGGAACCATTCAAGTTCCTAATGGCGGACAGCCGATTATATTAATGGCAGATAGGCAAACGACAGGTGGCTATCCGAGAATGGGAAATATCATTTCAGTAGATTTACCTCTTCTTGCCCAGCTAAAGCCGGGGGACTATGTTTCTTTTGAGAAAATTACGCTTGAAGAAGCGGAACAATTGTACATAGAACAGGAAGTAAATATGAATCTATTAAAGAAATTCATCGCTTTACGAAGCTGGAATTAGGAGGAATACATTGTGACTACAATCGATTTAAACTGTGATTTAGGAGAAAGTTTTGGAGCTTATAAAATGGGGAATGATGATGAAATTCTTCCGTTCGTTTCCTCTATAAACGTTGCTTGCGGTTTTCATGCGGGTGATCCGTCTATTATGCGTCAAACTGTTGAAAAAGCTTTGGAGCATAACGTAGCAATAGGGGCGCATCCTGGATTTCCTGATTTAATTGGATTTGGTAGAAGAAACATGAATGTTTCAGCAAGTGAAGTATACGATTATGTTTTATATCAAATCGGCGCATTAGACGGGTTTGTAAAAGTGGCTGGCGGGAAGATGCATCATGTAAAGCCGCACGGTGCCTTATATAATATGGCGGCGTCTAATCCGGAAATTGCAGATGCAATCGCAAAGGCAATTTATCATATAAATCCAAGTCTATTACTTTACGGATTAGCAAATAGCGAGGCGTTTATACAGGCTGCAGAAAAATACAATGTAACTCTCGTACAAGAGGCTTTTGCGGATCGTACGTATAAGCAAGATGGTACATTAACGAGCCGTACAGAAGAAAATGCGCTTATAAAAGATGAAGACGAAGCGATAAAGCAAGTACTTCAAATGGTGAAAGAAGGCCATGTAAATTCGATCAATGGAGAGAAAGTAGCAGTTCAGGCGCAAACGATTTGTTTACACGGTGATGGGGAAAAAGCAGTGCAATTTGCAGAAAGAATATACAGAACATTCGGACATAATGGTATTTCTATATGTGCACCGAAATAAAAAATGAGGGGAAGTGTTGGAATTGGTGAAATTAATCGGGATATTATTAGTGGCAGTGGGCTTTTTATTTAGATTAAATACACTTTTAGTAGTTATGGTTGCAGGTATTGTTACTGGTATGGTTTCAGGATTAAGTTTTTATGATGTGATCAGCATGTTCGGTAAATTTTTCATAGAAAATAGATATATGTCTATGCCAATTATATTAACTTTACCGGTAATCGGAATTTTAGAACGTTACGGTTTAAAAGAAAGAGCCGAAGCACTTATAACGAAATCAAAAGGAGCAACAACTGGAAGAGTATTAATGTCATATTTTACGATAAGAGAATCATCAGCAGCACTAGGGCTTAATATTGGTGGGCATGCGCAAACAGTAAGGCCGCTCGTTGCACCGATGGCAGAAGGGGCTGCGCAAGGTAAATACGGTAAACTTCCTGAAAAATTAAGAGAAAAGATTAAAGCAAACGCAGCTGCTGCGGAAAATACAGCTTGGTTTTTCGGAGAAGATATTTTCATCGCAACTGGTGCTATTTTATTAATGAAAGGATTCTTCGATTCAGTAGGTATGCATGTCGGTGTATGGGATATGGCACTTTGGGGCATTCCGACAGCAATATCTGCACTTATTGTAAGCTGGATTAGATTTAGAAGGTTTGATAAATATATAGAGAAAACAATGAAGGCAGAAGGAAAAGAAGAGAAGGAGGCAATCTAATATGAACATCATCACAATGGATACAATCTATTATGTATTAGGGATAATTGTTGCTTTTATCGCTGTTCGTATCGCATTCGATCGTGAACATCCAAACAGATTCGGTTCTAGTTTATTTTGGGCATTGTTTGCAGTTACATTTTTATTTGGAAATGTAATTCCTTCGTTTTACGTTGGCTGTATCGTGCTCGCTATGGTCGTTTTAGCCTCGCTAAATAAAGTGACAAAATCAGAGGAAAAAGAAGTTCCAGTACAAGAACGTGTAAAACATGCTGAGAAATTAAAAAATAAAATTTTTATGCCTGCACTATTAATTCCTATTTTTACAATTATCGGTACGTTGACGTTAGGGAAAATTAAATGGGGAAATGTCTCTCTTGTTGATCCAGATAAAGTAACATTAGTTGCATTAGCGCTTGGTGCATTACTCGCATTCGTCGCGGCGATGCGTATTACAAAATCAAAAATAACAACGCCTGTTCAAGAAGGAAGCAGACTATTACAAGCTGTTGGCTGGGCTGTAATTTTACCACAAATGTTAGCAGCACTTGGCGGTATATTCGCGAAGTCTGGCGTTGGACAAGTTGTTTCAGACTTAGTCGGACAAGTGTTACCGACAGAGTATCCGTTCGTTGCTGTTATGGCGTACTGTTTAGGCATGATGCTATTTACAGTCGTAATGGGAAATGCATTCGCAGCGTTTGCTGTTATTACTGGCGGAATTGGCTTACCTTTAATAGTTCAAATGCACGGCGGAAACCCAGCGATTATGGCAGCGCTTGGTATGTTTGCTGGATATTGCGGAACACTGCTTACGCCAATGGCAGCAAATTTTAATATTGTACCAGCAATGCTTTTAGAACTAAAGGATAAAAATGCAGTTATTAAAGCACAAGTACCAATTGCTCTTTCAATTTTTATCATAAATATGTTTATTATGTACGGCCTTGTATATCGTTTTTAATTAGGAGGATAAAACTATGAAAACAGTATTATTAACAGGGTTTGATCCGTTTGGCGGAGAAAGTATCAATCCAGCTTGGGAAGTAGCAAAAGGTTTGCATGAAAAAACAATTGGAGAATACAAGATAATAAGCAAACAAATACCAACTGTATTTCATAAATCAATAAGCGTATTAAAAGAGTATATAGAAGAACTAGCGCCGGAAATTATTATATGTATCGGACAAGCTGGGGGCAGACCAGATATTACGATAGAACGTGTCGCAATTAATATTGATGATGCAAGAATTGCTGATAATGAAGGGAATCAGCCAGTAGATGTACCGGTTGTAGAAGAAGGAGCGATTGCGTATTGGTCTACACTTCCGATGAAAGCAATCGTAAAAAAACTTCGCGAAGAGGGCATACCGTCATCTGTTTCACAGACGGCAGGCACATTCGTTTGTAATCACTTATTCTATGGACTTATGCATGAATTAGAGAAACATGATAAGAAAATAAAAGGCGGATTCATTCATATTCCGTTTTTACCAGAACAAGCGAGTAATTATCCAGGGCAACCGAGTATGTCACTTTCTACTATTAGTAAGGGAATAGAATTGGCAATTGAAGTAACGATGACAGTTGAAGTAGATATTGTAGAGATTGGGGGCGCAACGCATTAAGTAAAATGAATTGTACAACACCTCCTGTAAACAACTGGTATAATAAGAATAGGAAAATACATAGAGGTGATTTTTGTGCAACAATTTGAAGAAGTACGTTTAATTTTAGAAAAAGCGAAGAAAATTACAGTATTAACAGGCGCTGGTGCAAGTACGGAAAGTGGTATCCCAGATTTCCGTTCAGCAAATGGATTGTATGCTGATGCGAATGTGGAGATGTATTTATCAAGAGGGTACTATAACCGAAGTCCGAAAGAATTTTGGAAGCATTATAAAGAAATCTTTCAAATTAATACGTTCCATCAATATAAACCAAATCGTGGACATCGTTTTTTAGCTGAGCTAGAAGAACAAGGGAAAGATATTACGATTTTAACGCAAAATATTGACGGTTTACATCAATTAGGTGGCAGTAAACATGTCATTGATTTACATGGAACACTTCAAACAGCACATTGTCCGAAGTGTAAAGCGGGATATGATTTACAGTATATGATTGATCATGAAGTGCCGCGCTGTGAGAAGTGTAATTTCATTTTAAATCCAGACGTTGTTTTATACGGAGATACACTGCCTCAATATCAAAATGCGATGAAACGTTTATATGAAACAGATGTACTTCTCGTTATGGGAACGTCATTAAAAGTACAACCTGTCGCTTCATTTCCGGAAATCGCAAAGAGAGAAGTAGGGGCAACAACTATTTTAGTAAATGAAGAGTTAACAGGACAAGAATATAACTTTGACTTTGTTTTTCAAAATAAGATTGGTGAGTTTGTTGAAGGGTTATCTTTAATGAAATAAGTTATCGAAAAAACTGAGGTAGATACCTCAGTTTTTTATTTGGGTAATCGCTGTATTAAGCAATATGAAAACATTTTGATAATGTAGTAACAACATCTCTATAATTTATAAAAATAAATTTGCTCCATTTTTCTTTTAGAATAATATTCATTTTATTGTGCATTAAGGGAATGGTAATAAATAGGGTATAAAAATAAAAAACTGAAAATTAAATCTTTTATTTCTTTTATAATTAATATAAAATTCTATATATATCATATAAATAAATTTGATACATAATGACTTTGCGTACAAATGTTAATAGAATGAAGCGAGGGAGCGAAATGAGACAGAAAAAGGAGCAGAAAAAACTATCCAAAAAGAAAAAGACTCATATTCCATTTCGGTTAAATGTACTATTTTTTATTGTCTTTCTTTTATTTTCAGCTATTATAATTCAATTAGGTAAAGTACAAATCATTGATGGAGAAACGTATAGAAATGAAGTAAATAAAAAGGAAGATGTAACGGTAAGCACTCCCGTTCCTAGAGGGAAAATGTTTGATCGGCAAGGTCACGTTATTGTAAATAATAAACCATTGCGAACCGTTACATATACGAAAATGAGAGGAGTAGACTCGAAAGAAGTTTTACAAGTAGCAAGAGATTTAGCTAAGCTAATTGAAATGTCGCAAGAGGACATAGACAAGTTAACAGAAACAGATAAAAAGGATTTTTGGATGCAGTTAAATGAAAAGCGGGCAGCAGCGAAAGTAACGAAAGAAGATGAGAGTAAATTTAGAAAGCAGGAGATAGAAGGGAAAGAATTAGATAAAAAAGTTGAAGAGTTACGTAGGGAAAGAATTACACAAGAAGAATTAAGGGAACTTTCAAAAGAAGACCTAGAAGTACTAGCCATTAAAAGCAAAATGAATGCGGGATATAAAATGACGCCGCAAATCGTTAAAAAAGATGTAAGTGAAAATGAATATGCTGTCGTTAGTGAAAGGTTGGCAAGTTTACCGGGGGTAGATACGACAGTAGATTGGGAACGTGAATACCCAAATGATAAAATACTGCGCTCTATACTAGGTAGCGTTTCTAATGAAAATGAAGGGTTGCCAAGAGAACAATTAGATTATTATTTAGTTCGTGATTATAATCGAAACGACCGTATTGGTAAAAGTTACATTGAAAAACAATACGAAGATGCACTACATGGAACGAAAGAACAGTCTAAAAATATTATGGATAAAGCAGGGAAGATTGTTCGAACAGAAAAAGTGACTGAAGGAAAAAGTGGAAATAACTTGATGTTAACAGTCGATATGGATTTACAGAAAAGAGTAGAGGGAAGTCTTGAAAAGAATTTACGAGCCTTTCATGCTGCAGAGCCGATGATGGATCGTGCGTTCGTAGTAATGATGAATCCGAAAAACGGTCAAATTTTATCAATGGCAGGAAAGAAAATTGTAAATAAAGATGGCGGTATGCAAATAGAAGATTATGCATTAGGAACGATGACAAGTTCTTATGAGTTAGGGTCAACTGTAAAAGGTGCTACTTTATTAACTGGATATCAAACAGAAGCGATTAAGCCGTATACACATTTCTTTGATGCACCAATGTATTTTAAAGGAAGTTCTAAGCCGAAGAAATCGTGGAAAGAATTTGGGGATATTGATGATTTAAGAGCTTTGCAAGTGTCATCGAACGTTTATATGTTTAATACGGCTTTAAAAATGGCAGGCATTAATTATGTCCCAAACAATCCATTAGATATTAAACAAGAAACATTTAATAAAATGCGCTACTATTTTAGACAATTTGGCCTAGGTGTGTCGACTGGTATTGACCTGCCAAATGAATCAATTGGTCAAGTAGGTAGAACTGATAACATACCCGGATTTTTACTTGATTACGCGATTGGACAGTATGATACATATACGCCGCTTCAGCTTGCACAATATATTTCAACCATTGCAAATGGCGGTTACCGAATGAAGCCACAAATTGTACAAGAAGTTAGAGAGCAACCGAATAGACCAGAGGATGTAGGAAAAGTCGTTCGGTCGATTGAACCAGTTGTATTAAATAGAGTGGATATGGACACTTCGTACATTAATCATGTAAAAGAAGGATTTAGAAGAGTTTTTCAAGAAGCTGACGGAACAGGTACCGGAACGTTTAAAGGTCTACCATATAAACCAGCGGGAAAAACAGGAACAGCTGAGACAGTATATGGTGGAGAAAGTGATATTGGAAGAGATGAGAACAACAACCGAAAAAAATGTTATAATTTAACTCTTGCCGGTTATGCACCATATGATGCTGATCCGGAAGTAGCTTTTTCAGTTGTTGTACCATGGGTGAATGATGATAAATCAGGAATTAATTCTGCGATTGGTAAAGAAATTTTGGATGCGTATTTTGAGTTAAAAACAAATAGATCAAATGCAAATTCAATTCCAGTAGAACAACCGAACAAGGCACAGTAAAAATAGTATCACTGCATGGAAATATATTGTGCAGTGATATATTTTTTGAGTTAAAAAGCGCTTTATAAGGTGGGAATGGATATGAAAAAGGAGATTAAGAGAGGCTGGGGAAAGTACATACTATTTATATTGGTGATAGTCATAGGCTACCATTCTTTTACTTTATGTAAGGTGGAAGGGGAATCGATGCAGCCGACTTTATATGAAGAAGACTACGTATTTGTAAATAAAGCAGTAGTACGTCTTTCTAATTTACAACACGGAGAAATTGTCATTATAAAGGAAGCGGATGAATCGAAATATTATGTGAAACGTGTAATAGGGCTTCCTGGTGATGTAATTAACATAACGAACGGAAAGGTATATGTGAACGATAAAAAGCAAGAAGAACCATATACAAACAAAGATTTATTTAACAACACACAAGTGTTTTATAACTTTCAAAAGACAAAAATTCCGCCAAATAAGTTATTTGTAATGGGAGATAACCGCGAAGTAAGTAGAGATAGTCGAAATGGCTTAGGATATATTGAAGAAGATAACATAATTGGCAAGGTGGAATTTGTATATTATCCTTTTTCAAAAATGAAAATAATAGAATAAGTGGGAAAGGAGCAAAACCCCACTTATTAAAGTTTCACTTTATTTTCTTTAAAAAACCTTTTGGATTAAATGATATGAAAAATTTATGTTTAGACTCGTCGATACTTGAAAATAAGCCAAATAACTCATGTGGAAAATGAAAGGAAATGATCGTATGTACAAATACACAATTTGCTTTATTAGAAAAAGCGATAAAATACTGCTATTAAATAGAAATAAAAAGCCGAATATGGGGATGTGGAATGGTGTTGGAGGAAAAATAGAAGATAATGAAACGCCATACGAAGGAATAATTAGAGAAACATTTGAGGAAACGGGCATAGAACTTTCAAGTGTAACGTATAAAGGGACTGTTGGTTTTAAAGGTAAAGATGAGCCCCAGGCTAGTGAAGGAATGTATGTGTTCGTTGCTGATTTGCCAGATGGAATGCAAATGAATACACCATTACGTACGGCTGAAGGTCTATTAGAATGGAAAGAAATTGATTGGATATTAGATGGTGATAATAGAGGAGTAGTTAGCAATTTACCAAAATACTTACCGACAGTATTAACAGAAGAAAATAAGTTAGAACATATGTTTACGTATGATAACCGGAATATTATTCATTACACAACTGCATGTTTGACAGAAGATGATGCGAACAAGCGATATGAAAAACAACTCATTTCTCAATAGAAGAGGAAAGTGAAAAATCACGTTTTTGCTCTCATCATATATGCGAGGTGATTATATGTTTCAGAAATACAATTCATTGGTCATAATTGTAATATGCATGATATAACTTTTCTTATTATGAAAGAGTAGAGAACATATGTAAACAGAGCAAAAAGGAGGTGGCTTTGCCACCTCTTTTTGTTAGCTACAAATCGCCTTAATCATAAAACGATGTTGCTTCACATCAAAATAACCTTTTTGTAAGATGATTTCATGTATACGATATAATTCCTCACAATACCTTTCAACAGTAAAATCAGGAATTTGCCACGGAATCGCTTTTAAATAATAGACGATAGCGCCAATGTCATAAAAGCGTTGGAAAGGGAATTCCTCTTTTGCATCTAAGGTAGTAAATCCATTTTCCTTTAACTCACTGCATGCGGTTTCGAGAGACCAACTTGCAAATTCGCTATTTAGTGGTGAGCCAAACTGCTCATTAAGTTCCGCGCAATCAAGACCGCCAACTTGTTGTGTAAGAAAAACGCCACTTGGAGAAAGAATTCTGTTTACCTCAGAAGCAGCATACGATTCATGTTGATTTATAATTAAATTAAATTGACCATCTTGAAATGGCAAAGCGGTATCATCGGTCACTTCTACAACGGTAACCCCTAAAGGCTCTAATTTCTTTCGAGCAATTGGCACATTTGGAGCGTAGCCCTCAGTAGCGAATATAGTTGACGGGAACGGTTGTAACATAGATAAAAACTCTCCGCCGCCAGTACCCATATCGAGCATTGATTCTGCACGTTGCATAAGCTGAAAAGCAGTACTGCCGTATGACCACGATAAAGGCTCGCTCTTCATTCGACCTGTTTCTGAAATGAAAGAAAAATCCCAGCCGCTAAAATGTGTATTTGCACTTTCTAATAAAGTTACAAATAATGGATCACGTTTCATAATTGTATCCTCCTATTTTGTAAGTAAATGATATGGTGAGAAAAGAAAAAAGGAGGACCTCTTATGAAAGGGGAACGGTTTTACGTTTCGTGCTCGAATAGATTCATATAAAGTTACTCCTTGTGAGAATTGTTATTTATATATTCGGGTTAATTGAGTGAAAATCCTTTGAGGGTATAAAAGAAGGCAGTTGTTTAATGAAAAAATAAATTGAGTTATCTACTTTTATAGTGTAATTGTTCATTCATACGCATAAAAAAATTATTCTCTCCATAAAATAGTAAAATTATATTGGAGGTTGAATTATGAAAAAATTTAGTGTATTTTCAATAACCTTGATGACTTTTGGAATGTTATTATTTGGATTAAATAGGATAATAGATAGCTATTCTGAGCCTATTATCCTATTAGGGTATATTTCTTTTTTAATTGGATTGGTTCTGAGTATTATAGCGATTGCTAGACGTGAAGATGGAAGATTAAAATTCATATCACTTATCTCTTTCTTTGTTGTCCTGTTTTTCATTACTTGGTTTGAGTCGTTTCAGGTACTACGAATTATTACTTGGCTAAAAAATATCTATTAAAATTTAAATTGTTGGTAAAAATGGGAAACCTTAAATTTAGGTTTCTTTTTATTATATTCGATTATCAATATTAAAACTTATTAGAGCCATTAATAAAAGAAATAGATATATATACCGAGTGTAAAAATATTTTAATTCTTTGAAAACATTCAGCGATTTAGTATTCTATATATATGGAATATTTTGTTTGTGCGAAAAGAGGGCAAGGTGCTATATGAAAAGAATGAAAAATGTAATGTTACTATTGTTATGTTTCTTATGTTTAAGTGGGTGTAATTATAAAGATGACGATCAGGTGAAAAAATATGTGAAAAAAAAGCACGGAATTGATGTGATTGTAACACATTGGGGTGCTATAAACGAAGGGAATATGGGGCATACATATCATACTGTTCAAGCAAAAAATAACAAAAATATTCAATTTAGAGTAGAGGTAGATGGCTTCTTATATTCAAGAATAAAAGGTGATGAATATCAATACGGAAAAAAAACATATGAGGAATATAAGAAATTTAAACCAATGCTAGAAGAAATTAAAAAATTAGGTTACGTGGAACCTGAAAATAAAAATGTTTTTCAATATATAGTGGATGATGATATAGAGGAGAAACCAACGGATAAGTTATTATTAACTTTAAAAACGAGTGACAAGATTGATTACAGTCAATTTGAATCAAAAGAATTAGATCGTTTATATGCTCTAATCCAATTCATTCAGAAGAGTAATAGAAAGATAACAACACTTGAAATTGAGGATTATAATGGTGAATCTATAGGCTTGCCTTTTCAAAATGTGCAAAAAGCTATAACGAAAGAAGAACTGCTTTTAACAATGAAAAACACAGTAAGCGGTTATTGGACATATTTGGTTCAAACTGAAACAAAAGTAGGCGTAAGGTTAAATGAAATTCAAAATGATCGTTTTGAAATTGAGGATATTACTTGTCCACACCCGAAAGACGGCAATTGTCTAGAGTATGAATTGACATTAGTTTTCAATGACAGTGAGATAAAATATAGAAATGATCCATATGTAATAGATGATTTGAGAAAGGTAGTCACTATTCTTAAAGAAGAACTATATAATAAGGAATTTAACATATATTTAAGGAACAAGGATGGAACAAGTTATTCACTCTGGCTATCATCCGAAAAAATTAAGGAAAGTAATAACATAGAAGAGTTAGTAAAATAATGATATAAAGAAGAAATTTAAAGTACTTTTTATGTTTGTTATTTCTGTATTCAAAAGGAAAACCGCTTATGCTTCATTTTTGAAGCATAAGCGGTTTTGTTTAAAATACTTAAAAAGAAAAATTTTTTGGTAAAGTACCACTTTTTATTACTGTTCTTAGTCCATGTTTTATAATCCAAGGATTAATAGGATGCTGTTTATCACGTAATTGCTGTAACCACTGAAAAACGAGTTCTTTATCTTCTTTCGTAATATCGTTCATATGATTGGCTACAGATTTTTGAACATATTTAGAAGGGTCATTCATTAAAGGTTCAAGAAGCTGTAAATTGTTCTTAAAGTCACCTTTTAGAGCTCCAATTTTTTTAGCCCAAGGAAGCCTTGGTCTTGTACCTTCAGAAACTAATCTTCTAATGTGGCTGTTTTCGTCATAAATCCACTGTTGCAATATGTCTAGTGTGTCTTCATGGTATGTTTGAAGAAAAGGCCGAATGGCATATTCAGCAGTATTCCTTTTCGTTATTTCATACATGTAAATGTGCCTACTTCTGTTGTATTTTCTGGTCCTAATGTTTTCAGTAATATATGTATGGCTGCATTAAAATCTTTTTGTAAAGCATTGTGTAATTCATCTGCAATTACTTCAATACGATGCTTTAACTCTAAATTTTCAACTTTACATGTTACAGAAGATACAAAGTTTCTTTTAGAGAAAGTAGGATCGTGTTTACAAATAGAATCAGCCATTTTTTCTGCTAATTCTTCGTTAAATAAAAATTTTAACGGAACATATTTACCCATTTTTTCACCTCAGTGGTCAAATGAAAACAATTTTTATTTTTTAATCGACAATCCATAAACTAAAGTCTCACTCGGAGTCGTAATACTAAAACCTGTCGTCTTATAATCAAGTTTCACCGTATCACCAGTGTAGTCTTTCGTGAATGAATCCATTTGTACGATAAGATCTGCATCTTCATATACAACATCATCTGCGTTATATGTATCCCAAATTAAATCGACATCAACGAAAATACTACAAGAGTTTGTCATTGTCCCTCTAATGCGAATGATCTTTTTGTCTTTACGTTCTAATCTATGTATAGCTGCTTTTGCTTCATCAGTAATGCGAATGTTCATTGTATCCCAACCTTTAATTATATTTCTTCTATTATGGCAAAAACAGGAGTAATAGGGAAGCAAAGAGGTTTGCAATAAAAAACGAGCAAACAAATTTGTTTGCTCGTTTCACTTTATTTTAGTTCACATTTATCAAGTGGAATCACTTTTGTTTTTTTCGTAAATTTATATCCTAACCATAGTACTAAGAAGAGTGGTAAACCGATGTAAGAAACGAGTACGCCGTTCCAATCGATTGATTCACCCATAAATGCGCCGTAGTTTTGTCCTAAAATTACGATGATACAAAGTGTAAATGCGAAGATTGGACCGAATGGGAACCATTTTGCTCTATATGGTAAGTCTTTTAAATCTTTGCCTTGTACGGTATATGCTTTACGGAAACGGTAATGACTAATTGCTATTCCAACCCATGCGATAAAGCCAGACATTCCAGATGCGTTTAATAACCAAATGTATACAACACCGTCACCGAATAAAGAAGCAATGAAAGCGATACTACCGACAATTGACGTTACGATTAATGCGTTTACAGGTACACCGCGGCTATCTAATTTGCCTAAGAATTTTGGTGCTTTTCCTTGGCGAGCTAAATCCCAAAGCATACGAGTTGATGCGTACATACCAGAGTTACCAGCAGATAGTACTGCCGTTAAAATAACAGCGTTCATAACAGAGGCAGCAAAGGCAACGCCCGCTTTTTCAAAAATAAGTGTAAATGGACTTACTGTTACATCACTTGCAGCAAGACTTTCAGTTGTATAAGGAATTAATAAACCGATAACGAGAATCGCAAGGATATAGAATAAAAGAATACGCCAAAAGATTGAACGAATTGCTTTTGGGATATTACGTTCTGGATCAGATGTTTCACCAGCAGCTACTCCTAATAATTCAGTTCCTTGGAAGGAGAAACCAGCTGCCATAAATACACCGATAATTGCCATGATACCGCCGTTAAATGGTGCATCTGCAACAGTGAAGTTTTTGAATCCAACAGTTTCGCCCCCCATAATTCCGAAAATCATCATAAAGCCGACAATTAAAAAGATAATAATTGTAACTACTTTAATAAGTGCGAACCAATATTCAGATTCACCAAACCCTTTAACAGATAAATAGTTTAAAAGGAAAATAATAGCTAAACATAATCCGCTCCAAATAAGAGAAGGGGTATCTGGGAACCAAAATTTCATAATTAATGTTACGGCTGCAAGTTCAGCAGCGATCGTAATCGCCCAGTTATACCAATAGTTCCATCCAAGTGCAAAGCCAAGTGATGGATCAACAAATTTTGTTGCATACGTACTAAAAGATCCAGTAACAGGCATGTAAGCTGCGAGTTCAGCTAAGCTTGTCATTAAGAAGTAAACCATAATTCCAATTGCGGCGTATGCAATTAATGCGCCGCCAGGACCAGCTGAATGGATGACACCACCGCTGGCAAGAAATAGTCCGGTACCAATTGTACCGCCGAGAGAAATCATCGTAAGGTGACGCGATTTTAATCCGCGTTTTAATTCACCTTGTCCTTGTGTAGTTTGCGTTTTAGAGGTAGATTGATTTGTTGCGCTATTCATGTTCAACACTCCTTTTCTTGTAGGTTAGGAAGGAGCGGGGGAGAAAAATACAAAAAACCGCCAAAGGAATTTGGCGGAACGTTTCACAAATAACCACCCCATCATACCCTTCCGTTAAGATAGCACCCCACGTTTACACGGTAATTTTGTAAACGTGACAGTTCTGTTCCTTTCGGAGACAGCCCCAGCTCATATTTCCAGAGAAGAAATATAAACTTCGGCAACTTTTCCTTTCAAACGGAGTCGGTGACATTCTCTGTGTCTCGTCCGTTTTACTATTAAAAGTCGCAACCTCTACCTCATCGGATTGATGAGGATTTATATATTGCTAAGATTTTTAATATATGGCAATTGTAATGACTTTCTGAATATATTGCAAGATATTTTGTTAGGAAAAGTCAAAAAATATCGGTTATTGTATAGGAAACGCTTGCAAAACTCCACCCGAACCTACTATTATGTAGCAATAAGCAAAGAAAAAATTGTTATACAAATGTTTCGCAAAAAATATTGAAAAACCCTCTAAATAAAAAGAAAATTCAGAAAAATATAATTCGACATTCATAATAAAGTCATATTATTTGTTATAATTAGAGTAACGTTTAAGCAAAAAGGGGAAATCAAAATGAAATTAGAAACAAAAAGGCTCTATATAGTGCCGTGTACAGAAGAGAGGATTCAAGTCGCTAACGAGCAAGGATATAATAGCGGTCCGCATATTGTAGGGCATGTAGAGAATGTAAAACAAGATGCGGCTTTATTACCATGGGGAGCGTGGTATGTTTTTCGGAAAGAAGATGATAGCGTTTTAGGTGATATTGGGTTTAAAGGGAAACCAAACGAGAATCAAACAGTAGAAATAGGCTATGGATTTATTGAGAAATATTGGAATCAGGGCTATGCAACAGAAGCTGTAAGAGAACTAATCGATTGGGCTTTCAAAACAGGAGAGGTAGAAACAATAATTGCAGAGACACTCCTAGATAACTATAGTTCGATGCGTGTTTTAGAAAAGTTACATATGAAGAGAGTAAATGCTACAGAAACGATGATTAATTGGAAAATAGAAAAATAAAAAATACCGCTCTAAATTGAGCGGTATTTTTTTATAGTTATGGTAGCATTTGCTTCTGATCATTTGGATACTCAGCCGTTGATGCGTTAGGACGATTGGAATGATTTCGAACAGCAATGAAAATAGAAATAATAACGACAAGACCAACTGCAACGTAAGAAAGTGAAATAACAGTTGGATCCACTTTAAATGTAGTAAGCAGTGTACGTATATTTGTAAATATAATAAGACCACCAACTAATACGCCAAGTAAATGGGGTGGAACGATGCGGACTAACCATGCAGCAATTGGAGCTGCGACAATACCGCCGAGCATTAAGGCAAATACCCAAACCCAGCTTACTTGTTCCCAGCCAAGTGAGATGAAGAAGCCGATTGTTGCAGCGAGTGAAACAGGAAATTCACTCGTATCTACAGATCCAATAACTTTTCTAGCTTCATTTCCTCTTGCTAGAAGAACAGGTGTTGTAATCGGCCCCCAACCACCGCCACCAGTTGAATCAACGAATCCAGCGAATAAACCAAGCGGCACAAGTTGTTTGGCAGACATACGCTTATTTGAAGTGACAATTTGTTTTTGAATGATGAATCGTAATAAAATATAAACCCCTAAAGTAAATAAAAATACGGAAATGTACGGTTTGATTACATCTCCAGGCAAATTACTTAAAAAACATGCCCCAATAAATGCGCCGATTGCCCCAGGTAATGTAAGCCTGGAAACTGTATATTTATCAACGTTTCCAAATTTGATATGAGATGCGCCAGAAGCTGCAGTTGTAACGACTTCAGCTAAATGAACCGATGCGGAAGCTACAGCCGGTGCAATACCAAACATTAATAATAGTGAAGTAGACGTTACCCCATACGCCATTCCGAGTGCTCCATCGATCAATTGAGCGAAAAATCCAATAATAGCAAAGACAATTAATTTCTGCATAAATAATCCCCCTGTAATAATAAATGAAAAAGACACTTTTCCCGTATGAGAAAAGTGCCTTTGGTTTTTCCAATCAGCAATAATTAAATTTGTTTCATTATAATACATATTAATCGTATAAATCAACTGGGTTTTAAAGTTTTTGAATTGAATGAAAGAAAAATAAAATATACAATAAAAGGATGGAGAGAAAGGGGAGAAAGACATGTTACGATTTGATCATCTCGTTCACACAGTTCATGGTACACCGGAGGAAGCGGCAAAACAAATGCAGGAACTTGGATTTCATACTGTATTAGGCGGAGAGCATACGAATTGGGGTACTTGGAATAGTTTAAGTTATTTTGATTTATCATATATAGAATTTTTAGCAGTTCAACATGAAGAAAAAGCAAAAGAAGCAGAAAATCCATTAGTACAAGAAACAGTGGTGAAACTACAAAATGGAGAAGGAATGCTACAAATCGCGATCCGAACAGATGCAATTGAGGAGCTAGCAGTTAACTTTAATAAGTACGGCTTACATACGATAGGGCCATTTGAAGGGAAACGTATGAGAAAAGATGGCCGACTTTTAGAATGGAAAATGTTATTCGTTAAGCAAGAAGAGAACGGACCGAAATTACCTTTCTTTATACAGTGGAATGAAACGGACGAAGAAAGAAGAAACGATTTACGTAACAGTGGGACGATTACTGAACATAAAAACAAAGTGCAACAAATTGAAACGATTCATTACGCAGTAAAAAATGTTCGAGAAACAGTACGGAAATGGAAAGAAGTAATGGAGCTATCTACAAGCTCAGTTGTGAAAAATGAAAAATGGAATGCCGAGTGTCAAAGTGTAGTATTTGGAGATATTCATGTGCAGTTTTGTGAACCGATTGGAGAAGGGCTAGTACTAGAACATTTGAATAAGAATGGTAAATATCCATTTGCAGTAGAGTTTAAAGGTGGAAATAAACGAGAGCATGAAGTGCTAGGTAGTTTGTACATATATTAATAGAGGTGAACGTTGTGGAAGAAATGCTTAGAGAGATAGAGAGAATACTAGAATGGCCTCGTATTGCAACGTGTACAGCTATTTCAAAAGGTTTTTCACATGAAGAGAAGTATAAAATTGAATTAAAGAATCAAGAAACCTATTTTGTAAAAGTATGTGATGCTGTTCATTTTGAACGTAAACAAGAAGAATATACGTATATGAAACAATTAGAGTCATTACATATTCCAACACCCAAGTTAATTCATTTCATAATAATTGAGAAATTAAATAAATGTGTTCAAGTATTTGAATGGACCCGAGGTATAAATGGTGAAGAAGGTTTAACGAAGTTATCGGTGGAAGAACAGTATAAGGCAGGAAGAAAAGCGGGGGAAGTATTAAAGAGGATTCACTCAATTGAAAGAGAAAGTGCAAGTAATAAATGGGAAACATCTAGATGGAATAAATACGAAAGATACATAGAGGCACTAACAGATTACGAGGTGAATTTTCTGGATTTGAAGCCAGTATTAACCTTTGTAGAAAATCATAAAGATTTATTGGGAAATCGTCCAATAAGATTTTTACATGATGACTTCCATCCAGCAAATAGCATGATTCATAATAAGGAATTTATCGTTATCGATTTTGGTGGATATGATTTTGGTGATCCAATACACGATTTTTATAACGTAGCGATTTTTACTATAAGAATAAGCAAACCATTTGCGATTGGACAAGTTCACGGTTATTGCGGAGGAGAACCTGATCTACATTTTTGGAAACTGTACTCATTATATGCAGCAATGATATTCCCGGCTGATATCGTATGGACAAACCGAAGCACACCATATTTATTAGATGATATGAAGGAAAGATTAAATGGAATTTTAGAAGATCATAATCATTTTTCATCTTATATTCCAAAATGGTATCAATCAAGCGAATTTAATAAATAAAGGAGTAATTTATATGGATAAAATAGCAGTAATTTCAGATATTCACGGTAATATTCAAGCATTAGAATCCGTGTTGAATGATATTAAATTAAGAGGAATCGAGCGCATTATTTGCCTTGGAGATTTAGTAGGAAAAGGACCTCATTCCAGTGAAGCAATTGAAATCATTCGTAAAGAATGTGAAGTAGTCGTAATGGGAAACTGGGATGATTTTATTACAAAGCCGACTGAATTTGAAGCATTGAAATGGCATCAAAAACAATTATCGGAAGAACAAAATGACTATTTAAGAAACTTACCATTTTCAATCGAGTTTTATATGAGTGGGAAATTCATTCGTATGTTTCACGCTTCACCGAGAAGTTTATATGAAAGAATTCAACCACACGCTTCAAGAGAAGAACGTATTAGTATGTTCGAAAATAGTGATCTGACGGAAAATATAGAAGGGGAAAGAAAACCAGATGTCGTTTGTTACGGTGACGTTCACCAAGCGTTCGTTCAAAATTTCAGAGGGAAAACGTTATGTAATGCCGGTAGCGTAGGAAACCCGCTTGAAATAACGCAAGCTTCCTATTTAATATTTGAAGGGACTTACAATGAAAAAGAAGCAGCGAGCTTTTCTATTCAACTTGTACGAGTACCGTATGATATTGAATTAGCTATCAGACTAGCAGAAGAACTCGAAATGCCAGAAATTGAAGAATACAAACAAGAATTACGGACTGCTTTATATCGAGGGTTTAAGGGAAAGTAAGCTAATAATATATCAACGATTTTTCAAATATATCTATCATAACTTAAAATATATCAATGATTTTTTCGAGATATCAGCGATTCGAGAAAGGATATCAATTTACTGACAAATAGTGACATGAATTATTATCTATAATTATATTATGTCAACTAATTATAAAGGGAGATATCATGAACCGAAAACAACGAATCAAAGAAATTGCAGATCATATTGTAAAGCTAAACTTAACCCATCCAATAAGAGTTGGAGTAAGCGGTATTACAGCCTCAGGAAAAACAACATTTGCAAACGAACTAGCGGAAGAAATAAAAAAACGAGAATTACCAGTAACACGCGCTAGCATTGATGATTTTCATAATCCAAGAGTGATTCGCTATGCAAAAGGAAAAGAATCTGCAAGAGGGTATTATGAAGATGCACACGATTATACAGCTTTCAAAGAAAGATTATTAATGCCTTTAGGACCTAACGGGAATTTACAATATGAAACGATTTCTCATAACTTAATAACGGATATGCCTGTACATAATGAGCCGCTATTGGCCACGAAAAATATGATATTAATAGTAGATGGAACGTTTCTATTGAAAAAAGACGTTGCGCATTTATTTGATTACAAAATCTTTGTAGATACAAATTTTGAGATTGCGAGAAAACGTGGTGCTAAGCGGGAAACTGAAGCTTTTGGAAGTTATGAAGAAGCAGAGAAGATGTTTTTAAACAGGTATCACGCGGCTTGTAAGATGTATATAAATGAGCATAACCCAAAAAGTTATGCGGATGTTGTATTTCGGAATAGTGATTTAGCAAATCCAGAAGTTATATTTCAAGAGCGAAAGTAATACATAATCAAAATTATATGTATAGCCTTTTATTTATAGTTATAATTCTCGTATAATTAAATTAACTTTAGAAAGTAAAAAACGGGGGATAAGGCAATAAAAAAACGTAAAAAGGGGACAGGGAATAGAATGAATGAAGTACTAGAACTAAAAGAAGAACTACTACAAATTAAAAATAATAATTATGCTGTACCAGAAGACGTAGATGCATATCCATATGCGCAGTGGATGCTAGATTATATCGGATCACCTGATGCTGAATTACGTGATGATTTAATTTATAGTACGCTTCACACATGGATTACAAATGATGTATTTAGACAAAAAGAGTTAAGAGGATTAATGTTACAAGCAATTAGTCCTGATTATTTATTTTATAAAATTGGTGAAAAGGGAACAGACTCTGTATTTAAACGTGCATTCTCCGTATTAATTCCACCACTTATTTTATCTGTTCATGAAAGAGAACCGTTGTTATCCGAAGAACAACTGTACAGTGTAGCAGAACAAGTGCTGGAATATGTATATTTAGAAGAAGATGTAAGAGGTTACGTAGAAGGAAAAGGCTGGGCACACTCTACTGCACATGCAGCAGATGCGCTCGATGCTTTAGCGCGTACAATCCAAAATCGTGAGTTCTCATATGCAATACTAGCTGCCGTTCGTCAGAAGGTTCGCTTAAGTGATTACGTATATGTACACTTTGAAGATGAGAGATTAGTAAAGCCAATTATGTCTTTACGTAACCAAAATCTTTTAACTGAAGAAGAGTGGAGCAACTGGTTACATAGTATAGCAACTGTTGAAGACATCCGACATCCGCAGCATGCTATTTTAGTACAAAATATTAGAACTTTCTTAAGAAGTTTTTATTTCAGAGCTTTAGAGACAGAAGGTAGTACAGCCTTTACAGATGATATATTGGAGACTTTGAAGGGGTTGCGTAGGTATTAAAAATTCGTTTTTCTAACAGAAAATTACATAAAACCAACACCTCCCAACCATACTAATAAAATGTTTTGGAGGTGAGTTTAATGGACAAAAAAGACTTTGAAAAAGTATATAATGATTATTTACATCAAGGGGAAGAGCAAGCTCAATTTGAAATAGCTCAGGAAGTTACTTCAGGAGCAGAACAAATTGTTGCTGTTCGTAAAAATGATGAAGGTGATTTGATTGCTTTTAAAACAAGTAGCGGGAGAGAGTTAGATTATATGACTGCTCTTAGTGAAGCAAAATCAGGGAAGTTAGCTCATGTGGACGTATTTCATAAGTATGGCAGAGATATTATACGTAGTGAACCTGATGGAATAAAAGAAAATAACTTAGATAATTTACCTTCATTTTAAAGGGGAAACCTCAAGAAGAGAATGTTCATTACGATATTCTCTTCTTTGTTTTGCGAAGTTTTCCTTGCAAATAGACGATTCATTTTTAAAGTGCGATCATACTTTTAAAGAGCTCTCTAAATTTCTCTTTATCTTCTGCTGTAAATGGTTTCGGTCCCTTTGTACGTTTACCACTTTTTCGAACCATTGCACTTAAATATCGTGTTTGTAACAATTGTTCAATGTTATCATTCGTATACTTATAGCCTTTATGGTGTAGAACGATACAGCCTTTTGCTAAAGCGAGCGAAGCAAGACCGTAATCTTGTGTTACGATTAAATCTTCTTTTTTTGCTAACTGCATAATTCGGTAATCTGCAGCATCTGCTCCGGAATCAACATATATTGTTTCCACACCTTTTGGTTGTTGAGCATTAGAGTAATGAGAAAAGCTAGTAACGAGGGTTACAGGGATTTCTGCATTCGTAGCTTCAAAAATAATTACATCTTTTACAGGACAAGCATCTGCATCAACGTAAATTTTCATTTTTACCACTCCTATAAAGTGAAACTTTAATCAGTGGGGGGATTCACCCTCCACTGATTATTAGTTGAACCAATCGGGCATTTACGGGCAGTTAATCTCCCACATAACTTCTTTGTTACAGCTGAATTTTGAGCTGGGAGTTTTATTGCCCGTTAATGCGGGGTAACTAGGTTCGTGTTGATAATAATGGTAGATTTTTCTTTTGTCAAACGATAGAGCTTTATGTAAATTTATTTTTCACAAACCAAAATAGCCTCCCGCAAACGAGAAATACCTTCCTCAATTTGATCAATATCCACTTTTCCATAAGATAAACGAATATAACCATCTTTCGCGCCGAAAATACTACCTGGCATAAAAGCAATTTCTTGTTTTAAGCTTTGCATAATAAGTTGTTTTTCGTTTATCGGTTCTTTTAATTTTCCCCATATGTATATTCCACCGGTCGGATTTGAAAAAGAGATTTTATCATGAAGTTGCTCGTTTAGAGCTCGAACAATAACGTCTCTTTTTTCTGCTAGTTGTTTTCGTAACGGTACGATATGCGACTGAAATGGTACAGTTTCGAAAAACTGCTGCATAAGCCACTGCGGGAAAATACTCATTCCTAATTCCATTTGATGCCTTGCGTCGGATAACCTTTCTACTACAGATTGCGGAGCGACGAGCCAGCCGACTCGTAATCCTGGCGCAATCATTTTTGATAAAGAATGTACATAAATAACTGTTCCATTTTCATCAATCGATTTTAAAGTAGGGCAAGGTTGTTTCTTTTCTAGCGTAAGTAAACTGGACGGATCATCTTCAACAATTGCAATTCGTAAATCTGCGCAAAGTGATAATAGTTTTTTTCTACGGTTTGGATGAAGCATCGTTCCCGTAGGGTTTTGGAAATTTGGATTTAAAAAGATCATTTTAATACGGTGTTTTCTATATAACTCCTGTACATCATCTGGGTTAATCCCATGTTCATCGACAGGTAATGGGAAAATACGAATACCTGCTGATTGGAATAGAGGCAGGGAATAACAGTGTGAAGGACTTTCGAAAGCAACAGCATCACCTGGATTTAATAAACATTGTACGATCAGGTGAAGTGCTTGCTGTGCGCCAGATGTAATCATAATGGATTGCTCAGTTGCTTCAACTTTTAAATATTCCCTCATATATTTTACAACCGCTTGTCTCAGCGGAAGATAGCCTTGTGGATGATCATAACTTAATGAATGTGTTAACGGTTGTTCTCGTAAAATTGTTTGTAGTTGATCGTGTGGGTAGAGATTACAACCGAGTTCTCCGTTTGCGAAATCAATAATATTTTCATTTTGTTGTACTTCTGCCCGAATATGGCGAAGTAACGGTAAGTTTGGTAAGAACGTACCGCCTTCTACGAAATTTCTCCAGTTCGGCGTTAATGTTGGAGAAACGCCCCACATATGTGTACTTACACGTGTACCTTTACCAGTCGTACTTTCTACAATTCCCATAGCACGTAGTTCGTTATAAGCAGTCGTTACTGTACTTCGGTTTACATTTAACTGTGTAGCTAATTTTCGTTCGGAAGGTAGGAAGCTTCCTGGAGGAAGTTCTCCGTATGTAATACGTTTTTCAATAAAGTCAACAACTTGCTGATAAATAGGGATTTTACTGTCACTATCTAGCTTCCATTCCATACAAACGCCTCCGCATCTCTTATATACATTCAGTATAACAAATTGGCTGGGTAAAAAAACAGCCAATTGGACGGTGTTATATCCAGCCAATTTTACTATGCTAAATATGGAAGGGGAGATTCGGATGAAACGATGGCAAATGGAATGGCTCCTAGTATCTGTTGCATTAGTATGGGGAGCAAATTATACAATAGGAAAGTATGGCGTGGCATATATGTCATCCATTCAATTTAATAGTTTACGATTTTTAGTAGCATCACCGGTATTATTACTTATTACTTTTATGATGGAACGCTCATTACGTATTGAAAGAAAAGATTGGTTACGATTAGTAGCAGTCGGCATCGTTGGAACGACAATGTATCAAACGATGTTTATGCTATCTGTGAAATATACTTCAGCAACGAACGCTTCATTATTAATTGCAATGTCACCTATTTTTACAGGGATATTAGCAGTATTGCACAAACAAGAACGTTTTTCGATGAAAGTACAAATTGGTTCAATCGTAGCCTTTATTGGTGCAGCATTCGTTTTATTAACAGGACATACAGGAGGAGCTACTTACGAGTATGCGTGGCTCGGAAATATAATTGGATTAGTCGCAGCAATTGCGTGGGGATGGTATCCAATTTTAGCGCAACCACTCATTACAAAATACTCCGCAATGAGAGTTACATCATGGTCTACTTTAATTGGAATTGTACCTCTCGTTATATACTGTTTACTCAATGTAAACACACTAACGTGGCCAGTAGATATGCCAAGCTGGGGATCACTAGCATATTCAATCGTCTTTGCGACCATATTCGGACTTGCAATGTGGTATGTCGGTATTAGTAAAATAGGCTCAACGAAAGTAATGGTTTATATGTATCTTGTGCCATTGTTTGCAGTGATCTTTGCGGCAGTAACCATTGGAGAGCAAATTAATTTGATGCAACTAGTTGGCGGGCTTATTATCTTCATCGGTTTATATGTTGTAAAAAAAGGTGGAATCAAAAAGCCAGCTCTCAATTTGAAAAAAGTAAGTTAACAGTAAAAAGGATCTCTTTCATATAGAAGGAGATCCTTTTTGTTTTTGTAATAAAAGCGCTTGTTCAACGGCCCATTTTTGATGATCGTGTATGAGAAGCTCTATAGCATGCAATGGAGACATCCACCTTAGAACATGATCCTCCTCACAGTTTTCAGTTTGTTTCTGCACCATATTCGCAATATAAAAAAATCCATCGTTTAAATAATATATATCTTCCTTTTCTGCATAAAAATATCGAGCCGCATTACCGATATACTGATCAATTTTAATTGCCCATCCTAATTCCTCTAGTAGTTCACGGTGCAAACATTCTTCTTTTGTTTCATTACCTTCCATACCGCCACCAGGTAAAAAGTAACGGTCTCCTTTTTGGATAACAGCAATCTTTGAAGAAGATGATTGAAAAATAATCGCATAACAACTAGGCCTTAATGTATAATGAACGTTAATTTTTTTAGAGCCAAATGTGAGTTTTGAAATCATAAAACACGACCTTTCCCTATAAAATACATAAAAGGAATATTAAGGTAAACGTAGAATTGTATAAGTATAATCTTAACAGATTGGAGTGATAACAACATGATAAATCGAAAATGTTCAAGATGTAAAGAAATAACAGGTACGATGCACGGTGGTAAAAAAATTAAGGAAGAATTTCTATGTGAAGACTGTTTGCAAAAAGGAATTGAGAGCGGGGAAATCGAATTATCACAAGTGGAACAAGAAAAAACCTCGTATCTTTCTATAAAGATATTAAAAATAACGAGTGTTATTTATTTAATAGTATCAATTATAACTGCTTTTTCTGCTGGAGCATTTATACAAGATCCAGGGCTTGGTGGAATATCTTTTTCAATAACAGGTACAGTTGGTGTTATGATAATTGGATCCATATTCCAGTCTGTTCTTGTATTTTGCGGGATATGGGTATTCATCCTATTAGTAGAAACAGTCATTAAAATTTATGAAAAAATGAAGTGAGTGAGAGGGAGAAACATATGCGAGTAAGAAATATCCAAGGGGAAGATTATGTAAAGATTCATTCAGTTTTAAATGAATGGTGGGGCGGGAGAGACATGGTTGCCATGTTGCCAAAACTGTTTTTTGTTCACTTTCAAGAAACGAGTTTTATCATTGAAGAAGAGGGCGAAACGTTAGGTTTCTTATGCGGATTTTTTTCACAAACATATAAAGATGAAGCATACGTTCATTTTATCGGTGTAAATCCGAAGTATAGAAGAAGAGGAATCGCATCGACATTGTATTCTTATTTCTTTGATGTCGCTCGTGCAAATAATCGTAAAGTTGTAAAAGCAATTACGTCACCAACTAATAAAAAGTCGATACAGTTTCATCAAGAAATCGGTTTTCGAATTGAGGCTGGGGATGATGAGGTAGAGGGTGTATCGGTACATACAAATTATGATGGGAATGGCGGGAGTAGAGTTTTATTTTTGAAAAATGTGTAGATAAAAGGGGAATGATTGCATGGATATGCAGCAACGGAGAATGTTAGTAGCAGGAATCGTTTTAGCAGTAGTGTTAGGGGTAGGCTATTTTTCGACAAACGTATTACAAACTTTCTCAATCGTATGTTTAGCAGTAGCGATTGTATTTGGGGTTATAGGGAGCATACAAAAGAAACGTCAAAACAAGAATTAAAAATTTGAAAATTTTATGATCCCTTAAAATTTCTCGTTTTAGGGTATTTGTTTTTCTTAGCTTAATGGCGATTGGATTGTATCACAAATTCTATTAAATTAAGTTTATATCAAAACACCATTCTTGCCCTGTTGTTGCAGACATAATGATATCTTTTTTTATTTTGTTAATTTGATAGAAGTGAGTGGGATGTCAAAAGCAATTTCTGTAAAATAATTTCATCAAAAGAAGGGGATTTATATGCATTTTGAAAGAGATAGATATTTTTTGGAGATGGCATTGGAAGAAGCAGAAAAGGCATTAAAAGAAAACACATATCCAGTAGGAGCAGTTATTGTTGATGGAAATAATAATGTCATTGCAAGAGGAAGAAATAGAGTGCATCCACAAAAAGACATAACAGCTCACGCAGAGATAGACGCTATTCGCAATGCAGGGGAAGCAATGTTTGATGCAAAAATAAAAAATGAGAAGTTTACTATTTATAGCACGTTGGAACCGTGTCCAATGTGTACAGGTGGTATTTTATTCGCAAAAATACAGAGAGTAGTCTGGTTACTAAATGATGACTTAGGTTTTGGTGGATATAAAAAGATAAAAAATGCTTTAGTTTTCGAAGGAAAATTTAATAAAATCGACATAGTGGAAGAACCATTTGAAGACTTAAAAACAAGACAAAAAGAACTTATGAGACAATGGGAGCTAAATCCCAATAATATTATTAATTTGCGTAGGGCTATAAAAAAATAGTTGTTTCTTTCAATTAAATCGGGATACTGCCACATTACCATCAATTTAAAAAATATAGTGAAATTATATCGATTTAACAATAGAATATGGAAGAATCTATTACGAATAGAAAGCCGTCCTAAAAGTATTCTAGGATGGTTCTTTTTGTTGTGAGGAGATAAAGAGTATGGAGAATAAACAGAGTAGAAATGAGTATGTAAGACGCATACATAAGGTTCAAGATTATATAGAATCAAACATAGACAGTTCATTATCCATTGAAGAGCTAGCTGATATAGCAGGATTTTCGAAGTATCATTTTCATCGGATTTTTAAAGGAATAGTTGATGAGCCATTATCTCGGTATGTGAATCGCTTGAAACTAGAAAGGGCAACACATCTACTTACATATCGCGCAGACATGACGATTACAGATATTGCGTATCACTTCGGATTCACAGATTCAGCAGTTTTTTCCCGAACATTTAAAAGTCATTACGGTGTAAGTCCGTCTCAATATCGAAACGATAATAGCAAGAATTGCAAAGACGTAAGGGGAATTCCTCAATACAATGAATGTAAGAAGGTTCGAGGAAATGTTGAAATTGTAACAGCGGACGATATAAACGTCGCATACATAAGACATACAGGTACATATGAAGAGTTAGCTATAGCTTTTCCAGAAATGATAGAAAAATTATTCCGTTACGCGGCGAAGAAAAACTATCATGTATTTGAGGATACGAAAGTATTAACCATTTACCACGATCATCATGAATTTACTGAGGACCATCATTTAAGAACAAGTCTATGTGTAACAATTTCAGATGAATCCACAGTAGAAACGAACGACGTTGGAATAATGGTAATACCTTCTGGAAAATATGCAGTAGGACATTTTGAAATATTCCAAGATGAATATAAAGGAGCATGGGATTTCTTATACGGTGAATGGCTGCCAAATAGCGGATATAAACCGAGAGACTCGTATCCTTTTGAAGTATATAGAAATAATCCAAAGCAGCATCCAAAGCATAAACATATAGTTGATATATATGTACCTATCGAACCTTTTTAATCATAGGTTAAAGGGGAAAGAATAATGAAAACTGCTGAAAAGTTAGATCAGATTATAAAAGAAGAATATGAAAATATGAATGGTATGTTAGTAGTGCGGAAAGGTAATGTTATTTTTGAAAAATATTATAACGATTACGGACAAAATGATACATTTCATGTAGCGTCAGTTACAAAAACGATAATCTCTGCGCTAATTGGAATATGTATAGATAAGGGCTATATAAAAAGTGTTGATCAAAAAGTAATAGAGTTTTTCCCTGAATATAAAGTAAAGTCATCTGAAGTAACAGTGCGACACCTACTTACAATGACAGCTCCATACCCTTTTGTAGACTGGCAGGAACCGTTAGAAGAATTATGTACACAACCAGACTGGGTACAGTATACACTTCATAGAATGGGGAACGGTGGAGAGATTGGAGCTTTTAAATATTCATCTGCAGGAGCGCATGTAGTATCAGCAATGATTACGAATGCAACAGGGAAAAGTGCACGTGAATTTGCGAATGAGTACTTATTTCAACCACTCGGCATGAGCGAAATTCCAAACTACAATATGAAAGCATTTGGATTCGATGACTTATTCGGAGAAGATGTGAAAGGATGGGTTCACGATCCAAACGGCATTTCGACGGGCGGCTGGGGACTAACGTTAACGGTTAGGGATATAGCTAAGTTTGGACAGCTGTATTTGAATGAAGGTATTCATAATGGAAAACAAATACTATCAAAATCATGGATAAAAGAATCAACAGAAATGAACCAAAATCAATATGGTTACTTATGGTGGTTACGAGAAGAAAATGGAATCTTTTCATACTGTGCTATGGGTGATGGTGGGAATATGATTTGTTGTATTCCAGAGAAGGAATTGGTGGTGGTGATGGCTTCTGAAGTTGTGCCAGAAACAAAGGATAGATGGAGATTAATCAAAGAGTATATACTTTTAAAAGAGTAATGGTGAACTTGTAGAAAAATTTAAACGCTCCCCGTAACTTTCCTCAATAAAAAATCGTTAAACATTAGGAAGGGTTATTAATCACGAATGGGGGAGAACCATGAAAATTCTAATTCTAGGCGGTACACGATTTTTAGGAAGAGCATTTGTAGATGAGGCTTTACAGAGAGGGCATGAAATTACGTTATTTAACCGAGGAACAAACAAAGAAATTTTTTCTAATGTGGAGCAGTTAACCGGTGACAGAAATAACGATGTATCAAGTTTAAAAAATCGAACGTGGGATGTTGTCATAGACACATGTGGATTTTCTCCACATCATATTAGGAATGTTGGAGAAGTGCTTAAAGATAATATTGAACACTATATATTCATCTCAAGCCTTTCCGTATATAAAGATTGGATTCCGCATGACATAAAAGAAGACTATATATTACAACCTGAACCGACGGAAGAGCAAATAAAGACTGTAGAGAATGGTGAAATATCTCCTTATGAGCATTATGGTGCGCTGAAAGTATTATGCGAAAAAGAAGCAGAGAAGTATTGGCCGGGGCGTGTTTTACACGTAAGAGCAGGACTTCTTTCAGGAATGTTCGATTATACAGATCGACTTCCATACTGGATTCAGCGTGTAGCAAAAGGAGGTAACGTGTTAGTTCCAGGAAGAAAAAATCGTCCAGTGCAGATAGTTGATATAAAAGATGTCGCGAGATTTGGACTCAACATGGCAGAAAATAATAAAGCAGGTACATTCAATATAACAGGTCCGAATGATGAATTGACGATGGAAGAGCTATTAAATACGTGTAAAAAAGTTACGAATAGCGATGCTGAATTTGTTTGGGTAGACGAATCGTTTATGAGTGAACACAATGTGCAGCCTTGGACAGAAATGCCTTTGTGGATTCCAGAAACTTTCCCATTAGATGGTGAGACGAAGCCGTGGAGAGGCGGGTTTTCTATTTGTATCGAAAGTGCGGTTAATGAAGGGCTTACTTTTAGAAGAATAGACGAGACAGTTACAGATGTGTATGAGTGGATGGAGAGTACGGAAGAATGGGAATTAAAAGCAGGTATTTCAGGCGAGAGGGAGAAGGAATTGTTAGAAAGATGGTATCAATAAATTTAGCGGAGTTCTTTGAATATGCTTGATTGCACATAAGGAGGAAAAGGTGATGTGGAAAGACACCATTCACAGTATCTCATCAAATTTAAGCTTGAAAAACCCAGCTACGAAGGATGAACTTACTGATATACAAAAATGTTTACATGTGGAGTTACCGAATGATTTATATCAATTATTACAGGAAACAAACGGTATAGAAGGTGAATACGGTGACTTTATATGGTCTGCTTCAAAAATTAAAACTGAAAATATGAGTATGAGAAATATAGTTGATTTTAAAGATTTATACATGCCTTTTGACTGTTTATTATTTTTTGCTGATGGGGGAAATGGTGATTTGTTTGGCTATTCCATTTTGAATGGAAAAGTACAAAGAGATGATATATATGTATGGAACCATGAAAATGATAGTAGAACGTGGGTTGCTCCTTCTTTAAAGACTTTTATGGAGTGGTGGGAGAGTGGAAAGATGATAATTTAAATATAGTATCAAAAAAAGTGCCTTGTTACTAAAGAAACAAGGCACTTTTTCACGAATAATGAATCTACCACTCAAACGGTTCTTCTCCATACAGTTCCCATAGCTTAGGAAACATCTTTTTTAAACCTTCTTCATCGTCTTCATTCCAGTCAAATTCAAAATCTACATCGTCGAATTCTTCATTAGATAAGACATGGTAAAGTGTAAAGTAAGTATCATCTTCGTCACCAGTTTTTTCTGCATATACAGTGAAACCGAAATATAAAGAAAGTTCTTCTATTTCTGGGACGTCATACTCACTCAAATTTTCTAATACAGGAATTAATCGTTCTGGATCTTCAATACAAGCTTCGTATGTCTCTTTTCCTTGATATAATAACCATCCGCGGAAGTAATCGAAAGTATCATCTGAACAGCCACCCATAATAATATAGGCTGCTGCCCATAAACGGGAGGTATAGGAATCTTTCAAAAGACGATGCATATGCGTATCAAAAGCTACAATTTCATGTACTGTACGTTTAGCAAGGTGGGAAGTAAGCCATTCTATTTGTTCTTCTTGGTCTTCACCTTTCGTTTTTGCACGATTAAGTAGTTCCCAAAATTCTTCTTCTGTTATCGTTTTTTCTTTTATGTAATCTTCCCCAGGCAACGGGTCTGTATATCCTTTTTTACGTTTGGAAGCAACTAGTTTATTAGCTTCTTTCATACATTCTTCTTCTGTTTCAAACTCTTTCGCTTTCACACTGCCAGCTGTGCCAATTTTTCCGTAAAACACAACATAGTCTTTTTCTTTCACAACGATTTTCCAAAACTTATTTGATTTCTCAGTTTGCTGGATTAATAACGTTTCCATCCGTACCCCTATAATGTTTTCTAGTGTGCAATATGATTGTAACATATGTATATACACTTGTAATGATGAAAAATAATAGTTTAGAAAATTCAAAAACCATTGAATGGAGTGGATAAATTTAGTAACCTTATTTGTACAGTAATTACATAATTGTTTTGTAATAATTCGATATTTATATAAGGGGGCGTTACGGATGGATCTTACGTTTAAAGTTGAGGAAACATGTTTTAATTACCGCGTTGGAGCAATTTGTAAACATGATAATAAAATACTCATTCTGCAAGGTGACGGTGAAGATTTTTGGTATGTACCCGGCGGTAGAGTAAAAATGCTAGAGAATAGTGAAGATGCATTAAAACGAGAGCTTGCGGAAGAGATAGGTGTTCCTATTAAAAGGAAAAGGTTAATATGGTCAGTAGAAAATTTCTTTACACTTTCTGAGCGAAAGTTTCATGAAATTAGTTTTTATTATGAAGTAGAGCTACATGAGTTACCTGCGAGTGGAACGGATCAATATATTTTGGAAGAAGAGGGTAGAACGTATTTGTTTAGATGGGTGCCAGTAGAAGAACTGCATACATATAACTTACAGCCTGCATTTATAAAAGAGAAAGTAAAGGATGTATCAGTTCACACAGAACATATCGTATTACAAAAGTAAATGTATTCGGAGGGGAAAATGGTGAAGGGAACTAAAAAAGAGGTACATATAAATGACAAAGTAATTTATTACACATATATCGAAAAAGGCTCTAGTACCGTTTGCTTTATGTTTTCAGGTTCAGGATACAATTATGATAAGCCGTTATTTTATTACGCAACGATGTTAATGCTTGAACATAAAATAGATGTTGTACATATTCATTATTCTTATGATGGACAATTAATGAATAAACCAATGGAAGAAGTAACGAAAGTAATGATGGATGATATTAATCCTGTAATAAATGAAGTATTAAAAGATGAGCAATACAACGAGACTATGTTTTTAGGGAAGTCACTCGGAACAATTCCGATTGCAAATGATTTAATGAAGAGAGAAGAATTCGCGCAGTCAAAAATGATACTACTTACACCTTTACTGACGTTTGATACAATTTTTGATTCTATCTTACATAGTCGACACGAAGGGTTTTTAGTTATTGGGGATAAAGATCACCAATACAATGCAGATCAAATTGATCAGTTATATAAAACGAATTTACAGATTGAAGTTGTCAAAAATGCAAATCATTCTGTAAATGTTGGGGGATATGAAACGGAAAATTCAATTGAGGCTATAGCGAAAATAATAGGAAAACTTAAAGAAGTTGTTAGGACAAACTAACCTATTAATACATGCAAAAGAGGTGCGAATTGCACCTCTTTTACTTTAATAAGCCTTCAAAACATGAAGTAAATAATCCTTACGATTCAGCGGATTATAATCAACACGTTTTCGAGTAGGGAAGGGAGCCATAAGTTTTGTGAAACCAGCTGGCTTCGTTGTAAATATGCCTTCTCCTTCTGTAAATGAATGTAGTATTCGTTTGAAACTCTCTGTTTTCGCAACAGGTAATGATCCTGTTAACTGATAAGAATTGTTATTGAATATAGGCTCTGCAAAAGTTGCTGGAACGGCAGCGAGCTTATACATTGCGGTACTAATTGCTTGCTCCGGTACAGTTAATTCAAACGCATTAACTGGTTCATATACATATGTTGCAGCTTGTTTTAAAGCATCCATTAAAACGAGCGGTGTTAAGTTTCTAAAGTCACTCGCTGTTGTAACAGGACTAGCATAACCAGTATGTGTTAACGTGACGATAATATCTGTAACTTCCCACCCATATAATCCTTGTTTTAACGTTTGAAATACCGTATCTTCAATCGCTTTATGAAATGCTAAAGGTAGTGAGCCAAGCTCAACACCTAATTTATATGTTATACCGCAATTAAGTTCACCACGTTCAACTTTGAATCCGATTGTTGCGTAAAATGGATTCTCTTTTTCACCCATTACTTCAACAGAATTGCCTACGCCAATTGGTTTCTCGATACATACAACTCGCGTATTTGAAAAATTAACCTGCAAATTATATTTCTCATAAAGTGTTGTTTCAATTACTTCTTTTTGTACCTCACCGAAAAGGCGAATATATAGTTCATTATGAACATCGTCTTTCCAAACTTTAATGAGCGGATCTTCTTCACATAGTTCCATAAGAACAGCGTATAAATTATGAATTTGCTCTTTAGGTACCGCATCAATGGCAGCTTCCATTTGTGGTTCGGCAAAGTGAATATCTTTTATATAATCCGTACGTTCACCGATAATATCACCAATTTTAATATCATTCAGCCCCCACACTTTACAAAACTCACCGCTAGGAACGGTAGAAGTTTGAACGGTATCTCCATTATGAAATAGGCACATTTTTTTTATCTTTTCTTTATGGAATAGAGACTTACTGCGCTGTATATTAACATATTTTCTAACATGTAAGCTACCTGAAAAAACTCTTATATAAGCAACCTTTTCTCCAGAAGGTTCACGTTCAATTTTAAAAACAACACCGGATAATGGTTCCTCTTGTGCCGATGTAAGAGCTGGAATGAGAGCCGGAAGTTTTTCAAGAAGTTCTGTTACGCCCATACCAGTCATTGCTGAACCGAAAAAGATTGGATACACATTCGCTTGCTGTATTTGCTGTTCTAGTTTTTCTCTTAATAGTGCGTCCGGTATTATTTCGTTATTTACATATGATTCAAGTAACGATTCATTAAATGGTGCTAACAGTTCCATACAATCGTCATATGATTTGTATTCAATGATCCGGGCTTCTTTCGTTCCTTCGTTTAGAACAGAGTAGAAGGGGAATGCTTCATTTGAAAGAACCTCTTTTATTTGTTTCATAACTTTTTCAGTGTTTGCGCCACTACGATCAATTTTATTAACGAATAAAATAGTCGGTATGTTTAGTTTCTGTAATGTTCGCATTAAAATTTTTGTTTGTGCTTGCACACCTTCAACGGCAGAGATAACTAAAATCGCACCGTCTAGAACGCGGAATGATCGCTCCACTTCAGCGATAAAATCAGCGTGTCCAGGTGTATCAATGACATTTACTTTTACAGCATCAATAAAGAAAGAAACGACAGATGCTTTAATCGTAATTCCGCGTTGTCTTTCTAATTCCATTGAGTCAGTTTGTGTATTACCACTATCTACTCGGCCAATTTCTTTAATCACATTCGTTTCATAAAGAATACGCTCAGTCAAACTCGTCTTGCCAGCGTCTACGTGCGCGACAATCCCTATATTTATTGTTGTCATTTGTGAATATCCTCATTTCATTTTCCATTTTCAATTCCTCATTTCTATTTGTATATTGCCGCATTATCAATCACTCTCCAGTTCTTTAAATTAGTATTATTATAGTGCAATTAACATTATTTGTAACGCTACAAAGCGCCTTAATTTGGAAAAAATAAAATGAAAACAAAATGCTTGCATTCTAAATCGATATAGATTATATTAATTGACATATCAACTATTGATACATCAAATGTTTTTATTTTGATTGTAAAGGAGGGTTAATTTGACAAGTTCATGCTCAAAAGAAGCGATTATTTTATATAAATTACACTTTCTAAATAAAGAAGTAAGTTCGAAATTTGAAGGGTGTACGGGTATGAGCCAGTCTCGATTAGAGCTTATACTTCAGTTATATGAAGTAGGTGAAATTAGTCAAAAAGCACTTCAACAAGAAGTGAATATTGATAATGCTGCGATAACAAGGCATTTAAAGCAGCTTGAGGCCAATGAAATGATTGTAAGACGTAAAAATCCAGATGATAACAGAATTACGTTAGTTTCTCTTACTGAAGAGGGACGAAATAAAATTCAAGCATTTCAAGAGGAAAAAGAACGTTTTGCAGCATCTGCATTTAAAGGATTAAGTGAGGAAGAACGCGATAATCTTTTAAATATGTTAAATCACATTCAAGAAAATATAAAAGAATTATAAAAAAGGGAGAATACAACTATGACTAACTCAGTAAAAACAAATGATTTTAACGAAATTTTAACAGGACGTCGTTCAATTCGTAAGTACGACCCTTCAGTGAAAATTAGCAAAGAAGAAATGACAGAAATTCTTACAGAAGCAACACTTGCACCATCTTCAGTAAACATGCAACCATGGAGATTCGTAGTGATTGAAAGTGACGAAGCGAAAGCAACACTTGCGCCACTTGCAAAATTCAATCAATCTCAAGTAGAAACATCTTCAGCAATGATCGCTTTATTTGGTGACTTAAACAACTTTGATAACGCAGAAGAAATTTATGGTACAGCAGTAGAGCGTGGACTTATGCCAGCAGAAGTAAAAGAAGATCAAATGAAAAAACTTTCAGCTTACTTCTCTATGGTTACACCAGAAGTAATGAAAGATACAGTATTAATTGACGGTGGTCTTGTAGCGATGCAATTTATGCTAGCAGCTCGTGCGCACGGTTATGACACTTGTCCAATTGGTGGATTTGAAAAAGACCAAATCGCAGAAGCGTTTGGACTAGATAAAGAACGCTACGTACCAGTAATGCTAATTTCAATCGGGAAAGCTGCTGACAGTGGTTACCAATCAGTACGTCTTCCAATTGACAAAGTTGCTGAGTGGAAGTAATCTAATTAGGTCATAGAAATATATGGAATATGAAAGGGGAAACACCATGATTATTATTCACGCAATATTTCAAGTAGACCCAGCAAAACAACAAGCATTTTTAGAAGAAATTCAGCCACTCATTCATGGTTCAAGAGAAGAAAGTGGAAATGTATCTTATGACTTATATAAAGATACAGAAAAAGAAAGTGTTTATACGATGGTAGAAGTATGGAAAGATGAAGCAGCAGTTGCGAGCCATAATACGAGTGAACACTTCACATCTTTCGTTAGTAAAGCAGCACAATTTTTAACTGCTCCGCTTAATATAAAAGCTTATAATGGAGAATTAGTAAAATAATAAGGTAGAAAAAGATGACTTTAGCATATGGCTGAAGTCATCTTTTTTGTATAAGTAGAATCCATTTTGGACTCAGTTATGTTGATAGATAAGCGTTGCTCGCATCCTCAGTAACAGTGCTGAATTGTATGTTAAATTCGAACATTCGGTTTATTGGGATATTTTTCCGTGGTATAATTTTCTTGTAAATAAAAGGTAGAGGGGAGTAAGTAATGGGAGAATTTCAAAGTAATTTGCATACGGCAACGCAACTTGCAACGAAAATGAGAAATGCTTCAGATAGAATGCAAAGTGCTACTAGTCGCTCTATAAATAAGGCAACGCGTACGACACTATCTGTGAACTTCCAAGCACAAGAGGCAAATCAACAAAATTTACAGATCACGAAACAATTTTGTACTGCTTTTCAACAAACAATTGATAATATCCATTCCGTAGCAAATGAATTTGAGAAAATGGATACAGGACTTCAAAAGACTTTTCAATAATGTAACAACCTACGTAAAGGGGAAAAGGTAGGGAGAAAAGATGAGTCAAGAAATTGAAACGAGAATCAGTCAATGTAATCAAAAATTACGAATTATATTTGAAGAACAAAATGAAAACCGAATTGCGCTGCAAAATCAAGAACGAGCTGAGGTTAGTTTTCATGAATGGAAAAATAGAAGTAATCGTTTATTTAACCGAATACTAGAAACTTGGCACGGCGACAAAGAAGTGTTTCACCTTTTTACGAATATGCGGCAAGAAATCGGACAGTATGAAAGAAAACTTACATTCGAATTAAAAAATGAAAAAGAGACGTTGCTTAAAGAAAAACGGCATCTCAGTGAGAAAGAAAACGACCTTTCCTATGAACAGCAGCAACTACAAAGGGAGGCCAATACATGAGTTTAAACATGTATTTGGGAGAAGTACAAAGTCAAACTCAAAGTATGAACGCTATATGTAATGCTACGATTCAAAGTATGGAACAAGCCATTCAATCTATTGATGCATTTGCGATAGACACAGTATTACAAGGACAAACATACAGTAGTGCAAAAGCCTACCTTGTCCAAACATTTCGGCCATTAGCGCAAGGAATCATATGCTTATGTGAAGAATTAATTCGCCAAAATGAAGCATTTCCAAATGAGTTCCAAGCGAAAGTTGCTTCGACAGATGTGATTGAACAAGAAATAAGAGAACAAATAAGGGGAATTAATCAATCGATTACAAGTATAGAAGCAATAGAAGTACTTACACCAATGCCCGGAGTAGGTGCAATTGTAACGGTATTAGGTGCAATGAGAAAAAAACTGGAAGAAAAACTAGAGCATTTATATGAATTTAATCATTCATCCAGCAACAACTACAGCACCGCTCTCCAATTAGCAGCTAGCATCACAGCCGGACTCGCTGAAGTGCAAAGTGGGAAAGGATTTAGTCCTGTGAGTGGTACGTTTAGTACACAAGGGTTGAATATGGATTGGGTGAGTTCGATTCAGGGGATTATAGAAGAAACAGCTCGAAAAAATGATCAGTCAATTAAAGATATAGAAACAAATAACATAATTGAGAAGAAATCTCCGGTTAGAAATGCTTGGGACGATGCGACAGACAGTATAGTTGGCACGTTTGAAACAGCGAAAAAGATGTGGGAAGCTATTCAAAGAGGATCGGGGAAAGCTATTGGTGATGAAATCGAGTCCGCAATAGCTTTAAGTAATATGGACATAGGAACTTTTATTAATGTAACCTATGCACTTTTCCATTTGGATGAAACTGCAAAAAATATGTGGCATGCATTTTCAAATAAAATAAAACGAGATATGATAGAGGGAGATGCAGAGAGTCGTACAGAATTGACTACCTATGGATTAACACAAATAGCTACCACAATATTAGGCGATAGGGCACTAAATAAAGTAGGCCATATCACAAAAGGAGCAAAAGCATCAAGTGGAGTAAGTACATTTGCTAACGCAGTAAAATTAGCAAAAGAATTGAAGCCTACGCTTGAAATGTTACAATCATTTAAGAGAGAGGCTTCCTATGCATTCTCTAGTATTGGTGGAACTATTGTAACCAAAATACCTCAAGGCGAATTATTAGAAGCTTTTTATAAGTTTGCGAAGTCTAAAGATGGTGGTAAGGGTAAACCTAGCAGTAACAAAAATACAAATGTAGACAATTTTGATGCAAAAACAGCTACAAATAAGCAAAAAGGTAATTATGGTGAAATAAAATCTAGTGACAATTTATTGAATAATCAAAGTTTAAAAGAAGCTGGATTTGATTTAAAGCCAGTCGGAAAAAGTGCACCAACAGGTATAAATGATAAAATAGTAAAAGGAATTGATGGATTATACGAAAATGCAAATCCAAATTCAAATATTAAATATGTTATTGATGAAGCTAAGTTTGGTAGTTCACAATTGGGGAAAACTAAAGATGGACGACAAATGTCAAATGATTGGTTGAACGGTTCTGAAACTGGAAAAAGTAGAATATTGAAAGCTGTTGATGGAGATGAAGTATTAGCAGAAAAGATTGCGAATGCATTGGAAGATAGTGAAGTTGAAAGAGTATTATCAAAAGTCGATAGTAGTGGAAACGTAAAAACATATAGGTTAGATGAAGAAGGAAACAATATTGGAGAATGGCCATAATTTAGAAGCTAGGAGGAATTAAATAGAATGAGAGATCAAATGTGCATAGAAGAAAAATGTAAAAAAGGAATAGAACTCCATAAAAAGTTTATTGAAGATAATAGAGAGGAGATTAGAAGTTTAGAAGAAGATGAAAAGAATGGTATACAAAGAAAGCCTAAAGATAATATAAGTATTATAGAAGGAAGATATTTAAGGAATTTTATACATGAGATGAACGACATTAGAGCAATGTATTCTTTAGGAGAAGACATTAGCACAATGGAAGTATATTTTTATAATGCAATGGATGATTTAGAGCATACAGGAGCTAGCAAAGTGGGTTATATATATATGCTTTGGATAATTTCTTTAGGAATTTTGTTAGAGACGGATAAAAAGAATATAGAAAGATTAAAAAAGATAGTTGATAAAAAAAATGTGAACGACGCAGTAATTGATTTCCTCTTATGCGCTAGTGATATCGGATACACAAAAGTGACGAATAGATATTATAAAGAAAATCCATATGCAAAAACGAGAGAGATTATAGAACTTGCACAAACAGATAAAAAAGAAGCATCTAAAAGATTACAAACGTACATGGAGAAAGAATGGTTTAAAGGCCATTATGATTATGAATGGAAAAATGCGCATAAAGAACCTGGATATGTAGGGTATTGGAGCTTTGAGACAGCTGCAATAGTAAAGATACTCGAACTTGATGATACAAGTTTAAAAGGTAATAACCATTATCCATATGATTTGGCACATTATAAAAATGAAATGAAATTTAAGCATATAGACCTAAGTGAATATCACTATGAAGATGAGACAGAAGAAATCGAGGATATAGTAGAAGGAATTGAACATAATCCTACATTGGAAAATATTATTCCGCCAAGATGGCATTCATTGGTCAATGAATTAATACATGACTATGAGAATATGGATGATAGTAGTTTTTATGAAAAATACAAAAAAACGATAGGAATAGGTCAAGTATGGTTTTTACCACAAGAGTATGAAGAAGAAAATGAGCAAAAAAATCTATTAGGAAGTTTAATTGTGTTTGCCCTGACGGTAAGAGATTATATATTACAACTGGACTATAAAGAAGATTTAGAAGACTACATTGATAATCTTAAAAATTTCTGGAATGTTTCAGAAACAAAGTTAGTTCAATTTATATTAGAAAATGATCAAAATTATTATGCATGGGTACCAAAAGGAGTAAATATCCCAAATATGTATGAAGTGAAGATAGAGAGTGTTGATGTAGAGGAAGTTCTATAACGAACATATCGAAATATTACGCATCATGAGTAACGTTAAAAAACTAATTTATACGGAATTTAATGAATGAAAAATTAAAAAATAGTGGTAGTTTGGAGAATCCAACTACCACTATTTTTGTATTTACGAATGGTTCTGTAAAGTAAGTAGTGTGTTTAATGAATTCAATCATTCATCCGTCCAGCAACAACTACAGCACCGCCCTCCAATTAGCGGCTAGCATCACAGCCGGACTCGCTGAAGTGCAAAGCGAGAAAGGATTTAGTCCTGTGAGTGGAACGTTTAGTATACAAGGATTGAATATGGATTGGGTGAGTTCGATTCAGGGGATTATAGAAGAAACAGCTCGAAAAAACGAGATGAAAGAAATTACTTTGCAAAAACAAGAAATGAACTTACAAGAACAGGAAGACAATAGATCATGGCATGAAAAAACAGCCATTTATGCGCAATCATTTTTGCATGGAGTTATCGAATTTTTTCAAGGTGCTGGTGATGCAGCACTAGAAAACTTTTTTGGACTACAACCACATGAGAATGATAAATTAGAAAGTAAGACAACTTACCAAGCTGGAAGGTTGGCTGGAAATGTTATATCAATAGTCGGGTCTAGTGTAGAAATGTTTGAAGCTATTTCGCTCATAGGTGGATCTAATTTCTTAACTATCGTCGCAGAAGTAGGAACTGGCGGATTAGCGTCACCAATTGTTATTCCATTAGATATAGCAGCAACAGCTGCTGGGGCTAGTCTTTTTGTACATGGTGGATTTGTATGGGATAAATCGATTCAAAATGCTAAGGATACTCTTCAAAGAATCCAGTCTTCTGGTGGAGGTAAGGGCACTGGTGATGGTGGCCAGGGAGCCAGTGTAGCAGGGAACATTGGAAAAAATGATAAACTAGCAAGTCAAGGACATGTTGATGCTGGCGTTTCAGGGGCTCCAAAAGTTGATGCAGGAAAACAAGGTAAACATGTTCCTGGTCATGGGAATAATGTCTCAACCAAATCGCAGTGGGGAGCAGGGAAGAATGGAGTAGTAGAGACACAAGAAGCATGGGTGAAAGGAACACCAGTAAAGCCAGATGGAAGTGTTAGAGTACATGATTTTGGAAAACCAATAGGTCCAAATGGAGAAACGAGGGTAAAGGTTCATATGGATGGTAAAGGAAATATACATGGATACCCTGTACAATAAAGGAGAATAATTATGAGTGATGAGATACTAAAAGTTGTTAATAAATTATATAAACAAGGTGATTTCCAATATGTTTTGGGGAAATTTGTTGATAAACATTTCTGGGATGGAGAAATTAATAAAATATCAAATATAAACGTTGATAATATTACTGATTTTAGTTATTCATCATGTTTTTCTTACATTCTTCTACCACTAGATGTGAAATTTCGTTTTGGTAGTGTAGAATTCAGTGAGTATGTTCGGAAGCAATCAGAAATTAATTGTGTAATGCTAATGATTTCGGCAATCGCGCCATATGCAGTGGTTAAATATTTAAGATATAGATACACTAATGGTACAATCGAGCTAGTTGAAGAGTCCTCGCCATACAATGATGAATCTAAGAAAATAGGAAGTAGTATTTTAAAATTATTAGATAGTAACGGAATAAAGAATCTTGATAAAGAAACGTTAAGTATTGAAGTGGAGGATGTTTCGTTAGAGTTAAAGGAAACAGGTGTTACTATATATAATTGTTTATTTGAAGATGAGTATTAAAAAGAAGCATTAATGATTGTCCAGAAACCAAAGAAGGGATACAAATGATAGAGGTAGATTAGTAGTTGTTAAGAAGTGATTACAGTTCGAAAATATAGCTGGTTATTTGAAAAGCCATTTAAAAGTCTGATTAATGTTATTTTGTGTAATGATAATACAAAATCTTGTGAATTCATGAAAAAATACTTGTTAGGGCAATGGTATGTTGGGCATAATAATATGGTATGGTATGAATGCCATAAACATTAAGAAAAATTATATTTTGGTTATTGGAGTTTTGAAAGTGGAGCAATTATGAAAATTTTAGGATTAGATGATAGTATATTAAAAGATATTTCTTATTATCCTTATGACATGGTTCATTTTAAAAATGAATAAATTCTCTATGCGAAAAAATAATATTAGTACAAAGAGATAATTATTATTAAAATAATCAAAAAATATTTAATTACGCTTGTAACAGAAATATGTACTTATAGCACTTGATTGTCGACTAAAGGCAACAAGTGCTTTTTATTTAGGGTATGGTTCAAGTTGATAAAGTAGCAGAGAGCATTATGTTGCTAGAAACTTAAATGAACATCAATTAAAAGTTGTAGAAGCCAAGAAAAATATTATGAAAAAAAGCAAAAAAAGGTAATTATGGTGAAATAAAATCTAATGACAATTTATTGAATAATCAAAGTTTAAAAGAAGCTGGATTTGATTTAAAGCCAGTCGGAAAAAGTGCACCATCAGGCATAAATGATAAAATAGTAAAAGGGATTGATGGATTATACGAAAATGCAAATGCAGAATCAAAGATCAAATACGTTATAGATGAGGCTAAGTTTGGCAGTTCACAATTGAGGAAAACTAAAGATGGACGACAAATGTCAAATGATTGGTTGAAAGGTTCTGAAACTGGAAAAAGTAGAATATTAAAAGCTGTTGAGGGAGATGAAGTATTAGCTGAACAGATTACGAAAGCCTTGAAAAGAGGTAAAGTTGAAAGAGTATTATCAAAAGTTGATAGTAGTGGAAAGGTTAAAACATTTAAGATAGATGCAAAGGGTAACATCGTTGGAGAATGGCCATAATTTAGAAGCTAGGAGGAATTGAATGGTATGAGAGATTATTTATGTATAGAAGAAAAGTGTAGAGAAGGAATTGAATATCATAAAGAGTTTATAGAGGAAAATAGAGAAGATATTAAAAGTTTAGAAGAAGATACTAAAAATGGAATTCAAAGATATTCTAAAGATAATAAGAGTATTATAGAAGGGACATATCTAGCCAATTTTAGATATGAGATGGAGGATATTAGGGCAAAGTATTCTTTAGGGGAAGATGTTAGTGTAATAGAAGAAGATTTTCATAATGCAATTTATGATTTAGAGAATACAGGAAGTAGGGAAATTGGATATTTAAGTCTGATTTGGATGATTTCCTTAGGAATTTTGTTAGAAACGGATAAAAAGAATATAGAAAGATTAAAAAAGATAGTTGATAAAAAAAATGTGAATGATGCAGTAATCGATTTCCTCTTATGCGCTAGTGATATCGGATACACAAAAATGACGAATAGATATTATAAAGAAAATCCATATGCAAAAATGAGAGAGATTATAGAATTTGCACAAACAGATAAAAAAGAAGCGTCTAAAAGATTACAAACGTATATGGAGAAAGAATGGTTTAGAGGCCATTATGATTATGAATGGAAAAATGCGCACAAAGAACCTGGATATGTAGGGTATTGGAGCTTTGAGACAGCTGCAATAGTAAAGATACTCGGACTTGATGATACAAGTTTAAAAGATAATAATCATTATCCATATGATTTGGCACATTATAAAAATGAAATGAAATTCAAGCATATAGACCTAAGTGAATATCACTATGAAGATGAGACAGAAGAAATCGAGGATATAGTAGAAGGAATTGAACATAATCCTGCATTGGAAAATATTATTCCGCCAAAATGGCATTCATTGGTCAATGAATTAATACATGATTATGAGAATATGGATGATAGTAGTTTTTATGAGAAATACAAAAAAACGATAGGAATAGGTCAAGTGTGGTTCTTACCACAAGAGTATGAAGAAGAAAATGAGCAAAAAAATCTATTAGGAAGTTTAATTGTGTTTGCCCTGACGGTAAGAGATTATATATTACAATTGGACTATAAAGAAGATTTAGAGGACTACATCGATAATCTTAAAAATTTCTGGAATGGATCAGAAACAAAGTTAATTCAATTTATTTTAGAGAATGATCAAAATTATTATGCATGGGTACCAAAAGAAGCAAACATCCCAAATATGTATGAAGTGAAGATAGAGAGTGTCGATGTAGAGGAAGTTCTATAACGAACAAATCGAAATGGTTTTTATTATATGTAATATTAGAATGCATTTTACTAGTTAATTGAAAACAATGCATGCGTGGGAGAAAAAAGGATGTATTGTTACTAAAAATTAGAGGGAAAGAAGGCTGTTGGATTGAGTTAAGCACCTCATTGTCAATATACGACAATAGGTGCTTTTTTGCGTGCAATGAAGAAAAAATAAAAGATTCATTTTCACTCTATTTCATCTTTGAATTACATGTTATAATTTGGAAAAAAAGTATATTCTTAATTTTTAGATAATTAAAAGGTGGTAGATTACTATATGAGTACATTAAAGAAAATTACTAATAATATTTCGAAGGTTATTATAGGAAAAGACGAATCGATAGAACTAGCAGCCATTGCTCTAATAGCAAGAGGACATATTTTATTAGAAGATGTACCTGGAACAGGAAAAACAACGTTAGCGAAAAGCTTGGCTAAAAGTGTGGACGCTAAATTTCAAAGAATACAATTTACAGCGGATACTTTGCCTGGAGATGTTATTGGCCTTGAATATTTTGATGTGAAGGAATCGGATTTTAAAACGAGGTTAGGACCCATTTTTGCAAATATCGTATTAGTGGATGAAATTAATCGAGCTGTACCGAGAACACAATCTTCGTTACTTGAGGTTATGGAAGAGCGTACTGTTACAATTGCGAAACAGACACATTCATTACCAGAACCTTTTTTAGTTATAGCAACGCAAAATCCACTCGAATCAGCGGGCACATTTCCGTTACCAGATGCTCAGTTAGACCGGTTTTTACTCACAATACGCCAAGGTTATCCTACGAGAGAAGCTGAAAAGGAAATGATGAATCGGTTTCAAATGAATGATCCATTAGAAACGTTACATTCTATTATTTCAAGTGAAGAAATTATTACGATGCAAAAGCGTGCAAGAGAAGTGTTAGTAGGGAATGATGTGCAAGATTATCTCCTTGAAATTATTGAAGCAACTCGTAACCATGAGTTAATTGAAATTGGTGTAAGCCCTCGGGGAACGTTGGCATTTATGAGAGCAATTCAAGCACGGGCAATATTAAATGAAAGAGATTACTGTACGCCAGATGATATTAAGACGCTCGCTGCATCCGTTTGTGCTCATCGTTTAACGTTAACGATTGAGGGAGAGATGAAAACGACGAAAGAACAAATTATGAAAGAAATTCTTCATACGATTAGTGTGCCAGTGGAGAATGTACGATGAATCAACAGCTTGCGTATACACCTTTAGCGGAGCCTTTCGTAATGGGGGTTATGTCAGTTGTAGCCGTTATTTTAAGTGTATTTTCAAGTAATCTACTGTTTTTATCTCTCGTATTTTTATATGTAATTTTAATAGGTGCTATGCATGTATATATACGTAAAGTATCTCGTGTTGAATGGGAATACAGTCAAGGGAATTCGAATGTTTTTATAGGTGAAACGAATATGTGCAAAATGAAAATTTCAAACAAGTCGATATTTCCTATTCTTAATATCGTATTTCGATTTAAATGTGAAAATAAGCTAACTTGGAATCATGATGAAATAAACAAAAATTATAGTACAGGTTCAAATTATTATATGAATTTTAATTTAAAAGGAAGGGAGTCAGTTTTATTTGATTTGCAAGCTGTAGCGTTAAAAAGAGGCATCGCGAAATGGGAAGAAGTTGAAATTGTTATTACTGATCTCTTTGGATTTATAACGAACCATATAACATATAAACAAGTTGATACGCCCTCTTATTTAGTCTTACCAGCTGTTCCGAAAATACAAGTTCCTGAATTACAAGAATGGTCACGAGGATTTCGAAAAGCGATGTCTTCACCCTTATATGATGAAACGAAAGTAATGGGAGTAAAGTCTTATGAAAATGAAGATTTTCGTTCCATCCACTGGAGTGCAACAGCGAAAACAGGGACGCTAACTGCGATAACGTTATCACAAGGTGTTGTGTATGTACAGGACATAGTAAAAGAGCGTTTTTTCAGTAAGACTAAGACAATATCGGAAAGAAATTATGACTTTACTAGTATAGGTGAAAATTTCGATGATTCCAAAATAGATGAAGATGAATATGAAGAAGTAGAAGATACAGGTATAAGAACGAAAACGGGTAAAAAATTTCAACCTTTCGAAAGAGAAAGTCTATGGAGTGACGTGCTTTCTGTTCTTTCAAATATATGGATTACTATAGCTTTTTATGTGATAATTGCAATATCAATTATATATGCCATCTACAAGTATATTAGGAAAAAATTGACGAAAACAGAAATAGTACAGGAGAAAGAATTGATTACAAAGCAAACTGCGGTAAGAAGCATAAAGAATGAAAAAGTCATTCATCAGTTAGAACAGCCGTTACCGACAGATAAGATAAGAAAAACGTTAGTTGAATGGGAAAGAACATTACCATTTCATGAACAGAGAAGGTCCTATGAAACGATGCAACAATGGTTAAAAAGAATTTGTAGAACAAGGGATATTATCTTGTTATATGAGTCTGTTCGTTATGGTGAAAAGACGTATACGGATTTAGATGTGGAAGAAATAATGAAGTGGGTAGAGGGAGATGGGAAGGTGGATACATAAATATTCACCTTTTCTTTTTTATATGGAAATTTGATTAACATGAATTATTTTCTTATATGAAACCGTATTCAAATAGGTAAACAAAATTAACTTTATTTACTTATACTTCATTACATGTTAACCTATACTTAATTTTTATAAATCATAATTAATTTTTGGTTTTTTAAGGGTGTGAAAATGTAATGAAATCGGTATTAAAAAGCATACTTATTTCCTTTGTTTTTTCTGCAGTAGGTATGTGTTGGTTGCTGTTCTTATTATTCAAAGGGGACGGAGACTGCTTATTGTCTTGGATAGGCGTATTAATGGCATATTTATCTTTATATACTTTAATAGATTTATATTGTAAAAATACATACGATAAAAAAATAAATAAATGGCTTATAAAAACAGCGGTGACTAGTTTTAGTTTTTCTGTATTAGGAATCTCATTTTGTATCATACATGAGCTATTAACACCATGGAGTCTTAGTTTAATGGTGTGGTATTGGTTGCTAATGTTAGTATTATTTTTAACAACTATAATATCATTAATCAGTTTAGTATTTGTTAATCGTAAAAATCACAATTTCACCGTTGGATATAGAATGCTCATACTTCTAAATGTATTTCTTACACTAGGACCAGTATTATGGCCGCTATTACTTTCTATTATTGGAAATGGTATGAATGCTAGTGCGGGCTGGTAAAAAGGAATATAAATTAGTTGTGTAAAGAATAGGATGAAAAGTTGATATAGAATTTTAAATGTTTAAGAGAACATGTTTACATAAAAAATGAAAACATGTTCTCTTTTTATTTGCATGCATAACTCTTCCTCAGTTTATCGTATTTAAATTTAAACGTAAGTATTTCGTAAGGAATGGATAAGAAAAAAGAGAGATTTATCATATAGGATGAAAGTATAGCTTGAATCAATCCGATATTAATGGAGGAGAGAAAGCCTTATGAAAAAATGTAATTCAATTAAGTTAGCAAGTTTTGCAGTTTTATTAGCGGGTACTGCTCTATTTACACCTGGTTTTACTGTGACTGCAGAGTCAACTCAAAATATTTCTAGTTCGTCACAAGTACATGATCAAAAGAATCGTAATGGCTGGAAACAAGTAATGCAGGAAACAGTACAGCTTGGTGCTGTAGGAATATTAGCTAAGACGTCTAATAACGGAAAAACTAGTAGTTTTACTGCTGGCGTGGCGGACTTAAGTACAAAGAAACCGGTGAATTCGGATTATCGCTTTCGGATTGGTAGTGTGACGAAGTCGTTTACTGCCACGACTATTCTTCAATTAGTAGGAGAAAATCGCTTACAACTTGACGATCCAATTGAAAAGTGGCTACCGGGTCTCGTGCAAGGAAATGGGTATGATGGTAATCAAATTACGATACGACAACTTTTGAATCATACGAGTGGTATCGCTGAATACTTAAAGTCAAAAGACGCGGACATAATGAATTCGAAAAAAACGTATACAGCAGAAGAAATAGTGAAAATAGGCCTTTCGCTGCCTCCAGATTTCTCGCCGGGTAAAGACTGGTTGTATTCAAACACAGGATACGTAATACTAGGAATGCTTATTGAAAAAATAACTGGAAATAGTTATGCGGAAGAAATCGAAAAGCGAATTATTGAACCTTTGGACCTATCAAATACGTTTTTACCAGGAAATTCACCCGTCATCCCAGGAAAGAATCATGCTCGTGGATATGTGAAAATGGAAGGAACAGGCGAGTTGAAAGATATTACTTATTATAATCCGAGTTTAGCTAATGCAGCTGGAGATATGATTTCTAATGCGGATGATTTAAATAAGTTCTTTTCATCTTTACTCGGTGGTAAGTTACTGAAGGAGCGCGAGCTAAAAGAAATGCTTACTACAATTCCTATAGAAGGAAAAGGGGTTGGTGACGCATACGGTCTTGGAATCTATGAGACTAAACTTCCAAACGGTGTTTCAGTTTGGGGGCATGGAGGAGGAATTCCTGGATTTACAACTTTTGCTGGGGGAGTAATTGGAGGCAAACATACATTGGCTATCAGTCTCAACTCTATAGGTGGGGTCGATATTGTTCCGCAGTTTAATAAAATGATGCAAATTGAATTTAATAAATAGATGAAAAGAAAGTGAATGGAATTTTGTTATAGTTATATTTAAAAGAGGTGCTTTTTTAAGTTCGCAACTATGGACAGTAGTTGCATTTATGATATGGCATCAAGTGTATTTCAAAGTGAAAATCAATCTTAATGCTTACGATAAAAATAAAAAGGATGTCAGTTACATGACATTCTTTTTATTTTGGATAAAAAAGGTATACAGTTCTGAAAATTGTTATTTTTTAAATTATTAAATATAATAAAGGATATAGGGGCGCCAATAGGGGAGTTATGAATGGAAAATACTTTAGTTAGTTAATTATTTCTCGTTTTAATCAAAATGATTATGAGTTGATTTGGAGTTGAATACAATGGGAGAAAATCATTATAAATGGAGTAATAAACAATTACGAGAGCATGTTGAAGTAATAGATGGTAAAAGAAGTCCGCACATTTTATGTAAGAACGCAACTTATTTAAATTCCTATATGCGCGAGTGGATGCAAGCAAATATTTGGATCTATGATGACCGGATTGTTTATGTAGGGGAAAAGCTGCCAGTGCAACTGCATGAATGTGAAGTCATTGATTGTGATGGAAAGTATGTAGTTCCAAGTTACATAGAACCTCATGCACATCCATATCAATTATATAATCCTGAAACTTTAGCGAATCATGCGATGCAGTTTGGGACAACAACTTTTATTAATGATAATTTAACTTTATTTTTCACATTAAAGCGTGAAGAAGCATTTCGTTTATTAGATGAATTTGAAAAGATTCCAGCAAGTATGTATTGGTGGTGTCGTTTTGATGGACAAACTGAATTGCAAAACGGGGAAACTTTATTTAATCGTGAAGAAATAATAGAATGGCTTAAGCATAAAGCAGTTCTTCAAGGCGGCGAACTAACAGCGTGGCCAAAACTATTACATGGCGATGATGAAATGTTAACTTGGATGCAGGAAACGAAGCGATTGCAGAAGAAAGTAGAAGGACATTTTCCAGGTGCATCTGAAACGACTTTAGCGAAGTTAAAACTGTTAGGTACAGATTGTGATCATGAAGCGATGACAGGGCAGGAAGCTTTCACTCGTCTTATGCAAGGTTACACTGTTTCCCTAAGAAATTCTTCAATCCGCCCAGATTTAGAAGTTTTACTGAAAGAATTGTTGGAACTAGGCGTAAAGCAGTTTGATAGATTCTTTTTTACAACAGACGGCTCACATCCTTCGTTTTATGAGAATGGAATGACAAACGTTATGATTTCTACCGCGATAAAACAAGGAGTGCCAGTAATAGATGCATACGATATGGCAAGTTATAATATTGCTCGTTATTATAATATGGAACATGTACATGGTTCGATTGCGACAGGTAGAATTGCTAATATCAATATTTTAGAAAGTAAAGAAAACCCAGTACCAATTAGTGTCCTTGCAAAGGGGAAATGGGTGAAGCGTGACGGTGTAAATACACATGAGGCATTACATATAGACTGGAGTAAACATAAAGTAACTCAATTATCATTAGATTGGTCAATAGAAAAAGAGGATATGATTTTCTCTAATAAAACGGGGATACACTTATTAAATAACGTTATTACAAAACCATACACTAGTGAAATCAATATAGACTGTGATGAATTGTCCACAGATCATGATGAATGTTTCCTTATGATGATTGCTCGTGATGGCAGTTGGCAAGTGAATATAGCTGTCAAAGGTTTTGCAAAAGAACTAGGTGGGCTTGCTAGCTCTTATTCTGGTACAGGTGACATCATTCTTATCGGAAAAAGAAAAGAAGATATGCTTACAGCTTTTCGTAGAGTAAAAGAGCTCGGTGGTGGAATGGTCATAGTAGAAAACAATGAAGTGTTACACGAAATAGCATTACCATTGCTCGGGATTATGTCTAATTTAAAAATGAGAGAATTAATACAGGAAGAGAAACAGATGGTGAAATTACTACAAGAGCGTGGCTACGCGTATGATGATCCAGCATTTACAATTTTATTCTTTTCTGCGACGCACTTGCCTTTTATACGAGTAACACCTATAGGATTATATGATGTGAAAAGTAGTAAGGTAGTTGCCCCGCCCGTGAATTTGATAAAGCAATATTAAAAGGAAAGATCCTATAAAAATTTTATTTTATAGGATCTTTCTTATTATTAGCATAAGAATATTGTAAGCCTCAAATGATATAGTATCTAAATCATTTGAGGTGATATGTAAATATGAAAAAAATATTTTACATTTTAAGCGTATTTATTCTGTGTGTATCGATACAACACGTTGTACATTCCCAATCAGATGCACCAGAGTTATCTTCGGATTGTCTCGAAGAAAGAAAAGTTAGAGATGAAAAGTATGTGAAGAATATAATACAGGACATTAAATCCACATTTAATTTAAATATTGATGAACATAGTTTTTGGGAAGTAAGTAAAAGAGATCTGGAGGCTGCTCATTTGATGTATGGTGGAAAGGAAAATGATTCTTATTATACTTCGCTAACTAAAATTTATGACAGTGGTGGATTTAGCGAACAGCCCAGCCTATTTGTGAGGGCGCAAGAAGCATTTTTACTTTATAAAGAAAAAGATAATATCAATGTAATGAAACGCCTAAAACTAGACGTTGAAAAAGGGGAATGGCTCGTTATAAAAACGAAAAAGAAGAAAGGGAAAAAAGTGAAATTTAAGCCGTTGCAATGTGAAAAAGATTATATGAAAAAGAGAAATGAATAACAAAATACTTATTCATGCTGTTTTTATTCAACGATATTTTGCTGTTGATATGAAATAACAAAGGTAAACGAACATATTAGCTTTATGGAATATGTTTGTTTACCTTTGTTTGAGAGATTTAAAAATTGGGGATGTTGTTAGTTGAAATTTATTTACTGGCTAATGAGCTTATAGCATTCAATGAATTTGTTCTTCATAAACATTAGATTTTGTGTCAAATGATTTATACATTGCCGAAACACCTATGTATATTTTATTCTACAGTATTTATAAAAGAATGTTGGCTATTCATAAGAAATATGATTGGCACGGTTTTTGCTTGTATTACATGTAAGGAAGGGAGATTGTATGTAAGGAATCTGTACTCGTAATAGTATAAAACAAGCTACTATTGCATTATTAATCATAGTTGTATTTATAGCGGAACTGTAAATACATACAAATAAGTGGGTTTTTGGTTTTGAAGTTCTGAATTTTCTTTTAAATTATTAGGGGGCAATGGTATGGTTAAATATTCGAAAATTTCTAAGTGGATTCTTGGTGTTGGATTAGTGACAATAACATGTAATGGTTTGCAAATTCAAGCAGAGACAAAAGAGAAAAACGTGAAGAACGTATTACAAATGGAGCCGGTAGGAATACAGAAATCTGTTAATGAATTGGCACACTCTTCAAAAGTACAAGAAAATGCATCTTTTACAAAACGGTTAAAATTAGCGGATTTATCGCAGCGTCCACTAGCACCAACCGATAATATTAAACCGTTAGCTGAAGAAAAAAAGTATTCAATGGCTGAGTTAAATCAATTAAATAACAAACAATTAACTGATCTTCTTGTGACAATTAAATGGTATCAAATTCCGGAATTATTTCAGTTTAATAGTGATAGTCTTAAATTCTATCAAGATGATAGTCGAATGCAAGCAATTATTAATAAACTAGAAGAACAAGGACAAACTTATACGAAAGATGATTCAAAAGGAATTGAAACATTAGTAGAAGCTCTACGTGCAGCATTTTATTTAGGTTTTTATCATGATGAATTAAGCAAACTAAATGAGCGTAGCTACCATGATAAATGTTTACCAGCTTTAAAAACAATTGCAAAAAATCCAAATTTCAAACTTGGTACATCAGAACAAAATAAAGTAATTGCATCATATGGAAAATTAATTGGAAATGCATCAGCAGATGTTGAAACGGTTTTATATGCAGGTGAAATTTTTAAACAATATAACGATAATCTTGCAACTTTCATTGAAGACCGAACAAAAGGAGACGCTATATATGAGTTGATGAAGGGAATTGACTTTGATATTCAGACGGATATGTACACGACTGGAAAAGAGCCAAAAGATACGATGTGGTATCGAAATATCGATAACTTTATTAATGAAATAAATCGTTTTGCACTACTTGGTACAGTAACAAATAAAAACGGATGGTTAATTAATAATGGAATTTACTATGCTGGCCGATTGGGCAAGCTTCATAGCACGCCCACAAAAGGACAACAAGTTGTTACAGATGCAATGCGAATTTATCCATATTTAGGAGAGCAATACTTTGTTGCGGCAGAACAAATTACTACAAATTATGGAGGAATAGATGCGAATGGAAAAACTGTAAATTTAGATCAAATTCGAGAAGAGGGTAAAAAGAAATATTTACCGAAAACGTATACGTTTGATGATGGTGCAATTGTCTTTAAAGCTGGGGATAAAGTTAGCGAAGAGAAAATTAAACGTCTATACTGGGCGGCAAAAGAGGTGCGTTCTCAATTTTATCGTACAGTTGGTAGCGATAAACCACTTGAAAGTGGACATGCTGATGATGTGTTAACGATGGTTATTTATAATAGCCCAGATGAGTATCAATTTAATCGTCAACTGTACGGATATGAAACGAATAATGGTGGGATTTATATTGAAGGGACAGGGACTTTCTTTACATATGAACGTACACCAGAGCAAAGTATTTATAGTCTGGAAGAATTGTTCCGCCATGAATTTACGCACTACTTACAGGGAAGGTACGAAGTTCAGGGATTATGGGGCCAAGGGGAAATGTATCAAAATGAACGTTTAACATGGTTTGAAGAAGGGAATGCAGAGTTCTTTGCAGGTGCAACGCGATTAGATAGTGTAGTACCACGAAAAAGTATAATTGGTGGGTTATCTAATGATCCTGCAAAACGTTATACAGCATCACAAACATTAAATGCGAAATATGGAACGTGGGATTTTTATAATTATTCGTTTGCACTGCAATCATATATGTATAATAAGCGCCCAGAAATGTTCGATAAAGTACATGATTTAATTCGCGCAAATGATGTTTCAAGTTACGATGAATACCGTGCTACATTAAGCAAAGATAATAAGTTAAATGAAGAATATCAATCTTATATGCAAATGCTTATTGATAATCGTGATAAGTATACAATTCCACAAGTATCAGATGAGTATTTAACTCAGCATGATCCAAAATCGCTTTCGGACGTTACGTCAGATATTACGAATGAAGCGAAATTAAAAGATGTGAAAGTAACAAAGAATAAATCACAATTCTTTAATACATTTACACTACAGGGGACATATACAGGAAGTGCGGCTAAAGGAGAAGTTGAGGACTGGAAAGTGATGAATGAAGCAACGAATGATATGTTGAAACGTCTTTCAGGAAAAGAGTGGACTGGATATAAAACATTGACTGCTTATTTTGTAAATTACCGTGTAAATAATGCTGGGCAATTTGAATATGATGTTGTGTTTAGCGGAGTGAATACGGAAGAAGGTACGGCTGTAGAAAAAGAACCAAATAATTCATTTGAAACAGCAAACCCACTATCTTTGAATATTTTGTTAAGAGGAACCTTGAGCGATCAAGATCAGGGGGATAAATTTGTTATTGATGTAAAGGATCAAAAAGATTTACAAATTTCGGTTACGAACGAACAAAATCTTGGATTGAACTGGGTATTATATTCTGAATCAGATTTAAATAATTATGTAGCTTATGCAACAAAACGTGATGGGAACAAATTGCTTGGAAATTATAATGCAAAGCCAGGGAAATATTACTTAAGTGTATATAAGTATGGTGGTGGAACAGGGAATTATACGGTACAAGTAAAATAGTTTACTATAGTTTGTTTTGAAAGGCTACTTATTACATTTTTTAGCGAAATAAAGTATGTAATGTTAAACATTAAACTAATTCAACATATCCCTGTTCTAATTATAGAACAGGGATATGTTGGCTTTATATTTTTAAATTAAATAACCTCATTGGATTTTGATAAGAAAATAATTAATATACATCTGAATTCTCATTCGTAAAGCATGTTTTAATCTTCTTAATGCTCTTTCATTTTTGTCTCAATGCTTGTTTTCAAATCAGTTGATACTTGATTGAAATACCCCAAAACGATCTCCCTAATATCATCGGATATAACTTTCAAATCACTAGCTAAGTTTTCAGCGAGATGTTCTTTTTCTATTGGCTGTAACTTCGTATAAAATTCACCAGCTTGTGTAAAGTCATCCTGTTTCGTTATAGAAGCTCTTTCAAGTTTACCTTCAACGTACCTTCCTTCACCGGTTGTAATTTGATTAGCAGGTGTCCAATCTTGCTGCTGGTTAATCGTTAATTTGCGAAATTCTGGACCAATTCTTCTTCTTTGTGAATCACTGTAAATGTTAGCGCGCCCTTGCAGCATTTTATCATCTGATAGTTCTGCACCATCCAGTAAATTAGAAGGAGAGAATGCGACTTTTTCTACTTGTTCCATAAAATTTTCAGGATTTTTATTTAATACCATTTTCCCGACTGGTAGGAGAGGATACGTCTGTTCATCCCATACTTTTGTGTCATCTAAAGGATCATAAGAAAGGTGCGCTTCATCTTTCGGATCCATGAGCTGGACGTATAAACCATACTCCACTGGTTTACCATTTTCAATAGCATCATATAAATCTTTCCCGCTATAATCAGGATTTTCGGCAGCTAGTTTAATTGCTTCTTTACTAGTAATGTACTGTACACCTTCAAACGGGTACCAATGATACTTTACATACTTTCGATTACCTTCCGCATTTCTCCATACATATGTATTAACACTATGTCCTGGAATGTGGCGAAGACTTTTGGCCGTACCATTATTAGAGTATAAACGGACAACAAAATGAATAGATTCAGGTGCTTTAGCGACAAAATTCCAAAATCTATTAGGGTCTATTAAGTTATTTTTAGGTGAAGGTAATAATGCTTGAATCGTTTCAGGGAAACGCATCGGATCACGGACAGAAAAAACAGGAATGTGATTACATAAAAGGTCAAAAATGCCTTCTTTTGTATAAAATTTTGTAGAAAAACCGCGTACATTTCTAGCAGTATCCGGTGTTCCTTTCGTACTAACAGCTAACGAAAATCGCACCATAACAGGAACTTTCTCATTAGAATTTTGTAAAAAACTTAATTTAGTATGTTCAGACATCGAATATATCGTTTGAAAATAACCGAACGCACCAAATCCTTTTACATGAACAGGTCTTTCTAAAATTTTTTCATGAATAAATTCTTGTAACGTCTCGTGAAGTACACTATCTTGCTCTAGAACAGGTCCACGTGAACCAACTGTTTGTGAGTGAAGGGTAGCTTGTTCATTACGTTCGCCTTTTTCATTAAAGTGATTCCCTAGTAAAGATTGCCCCTGTTTATCATAGTTTTCATTCATCGATATAGCCTCCAAATTTATTTCGTCTATTGTTACTAAATATGATTTTATAATCTTGATTATGTATGATATGCAAAGTAGTAACAGACCGCTAGATGAAAAAAACGTGTATGTAGTGGACCTGTTGAAATAGAAGAAATTATGGAAAAATGAATATCGTGAAGAAAATTACTATTAAAATTTTAATCTGAAAAATGAATTTATACATGAGTTTATAGAGAATGAACAGAAATAAACAGGGAAAATAAATAGGAGGAATTTAACATGTCGGATTGGTTTCAATTAGATAAAGAATATATGATGTCTACGTATTGTCGTACGAAGGTTGCGATAGAAAGAGGAGAAAGGTGCAAGCTTTATGATGTAGATGGTAAAGAGTATGTAGACTTATTTTCTGGAGTCGGAGTGAACGTATTAGGGTATAATCATCCGAAAATTGTACAAACGACAATGGAACAAGTTACAAAATCGTTGCATCTGCCGTTTCATTTTTTAAATCCAGTTGCGATTGAATATGCAAAGAAATTAGTGGATTGCTCATTAAAAAACGGAAAGGTCTTTTTTACAAACTCTGGTACGGAAGCGACAGAAACAACTTTGAAATTAATTGATAAATATAGAGCTAATACGAATGAAGAACGTGAAGGAATTGTAGTGCTGAAGAATAGTTTCCATGGGCGTACGTTAGGGGCACTTCATTTTACGAGACAAGAAAGTGTATATCAAAATTTCCCTAAAACATCGATTCCTGTATATGAAGTAGAGCGCGAAAATATAGACCAATTAGAGGAGACTATTATTAAAGAAAAACCAATTGCGATTATGCTAGAGCCTGTTTTAGGAAGTGGAGGAATTTATCCTTTATCAAGTGAATATTTACATGGTGTTCAATATTTATGTGAAAAATATAATGTACTTCTTGTCGTTGATGAAGTTCAAAGTGGTATGGGTAGAACGGGAAAACTATTTGCTTATCAAAATTTTAATATTACACCAGATATTATTCAAATTGGTAAAGGAGCAGGAGGCGGGATACCGCTAGGAGGAATTATTGTAGGCAAAAAGTTATGTGATGTATTTTCACCAGGAGATCACGGGACAACGTTTGCTCATTCATCAATGGGAACGGCTTTAGGGTTAACGGTATTAAACACATTGATTGAAGATGGTTTAATGCACGAAGCGTATGAAACGTCACTATATTTAAATGATAAATTACAAGAAATTCAGAAAGAAAACTCTTATTATATTCAGGAAGTACGTCATGCTGGTATGATGTTTGGAATTAGTTTAAATGATACAAATGAAAATGTGAAGAAATTACAGGTAGAGCTAATGGAAAAAGGGATATTAGTTGACGTAACACAAGGGAATATTATCCGTTTACTTCCTCCATATATAATTACAAAAGAAGAAATTGATACATTTATTACTCAATTTATTACTTGTATGGATAAGGTTGCTACTGTAGTAAGTGCTTAAAAATTAAAAGCTATATTTTATATAAAGTGCACTCTAATTGTTGGGGATAGTTTACAATTGGGGTGCATTTTTTATAGTTGAATTTTGTAAAATATAGTCGTTTGTATATGATAACGGAAAAATAGAAGGAATTTCGTTATATTTGAGTGGTGAAGAAAAGGGAAAGTAAGTATAAAGATAGTAGATAAAGCGGGTGGTTTAAATAACTAATGATAGAACGTTTTGAAAATAATAGCATACGAATATATAAATAATAAGAATGAGGTGATATATTGGAAAATAATGATATTCAATTTACTTCTTTACAAATGAGAACGGATAAATATGGTTGGGCTAGTATTCAATATACAAATAAAAAGCAGGCTATCTTATATACTCGAAACGGAGGAGTAGAATGGGATATTGTCAATCCTCTTAATTCAATTGTATTATTTGGGTATCCAATAAACGCTCGAAGCTCTTGGGCATATGGTTTAACAAAAAAGAATGACGATTTATTGCCAGCTATATTTTATACAGTTAATAGAGGAGAAAGATGGAGTGAGTTTATTTTACCGGTTGAAGAAGATTGGGAGAAATCGACTGATGTTCAAGTACAATTGCATGCTACGAATATGGATAGTATATGGATTGTATTATCTAGAAAGCTTGCATCAAATAAATTTGAACATAATTTATACTATTTGAAAACGAAAGGGAAAGTTTGGAAAGTAATAAAAAATATAAGTATTAGTGATAGTATTTCAGGGATAACATTTATAAACGATCTAATTGGGTTTATTTCACTACAAAAACATTATGAAACATCAACGGTATTTAAAACAATAAATGGTGGGGAAAGTTGGCATCCTATAAAAGATATTCCAAGTCTTGAAGGAATTAATAATGGGACTGCTATGGCTTATAAAGCAATCTATAAAAATAAATTATTAGTAATACCAACTAAAAAGAATGATGATGTATTTTTAATGAATTACTCATTTGATAAGGGGAATTCGTGGCATATTTCAAATAAAACAATAAATACTAGTAAAGTGGCTGTTTCGTTTTTTAGTTCCTATTATGGCTGGGTTATAAATAGTGAAAATGGAAGTGTATATCAAATAATAAAAAAAGGATCAAAATGGATCAAAGTATCAAGTAATCCATTATTAAAAAATGTATTTTGTTTGCATTTTTTTAATCGGCGTAAAGGTTGGGCGTGTAATAAAAAAGAAATATTTACTACAAAAGATCGCGGTATAACATGGAAAAAGGTAGTATATAAAATTAATAATATTGATAAGTTTATTTAAAAGAGTCCTAAAGAAATTAGGACTTTTTTTATTTTTAAATGGTGAGAGTTGTAACAAACAATGATAAGAGAAAAGAGGTAAGTGCAGAACTTATATTTTCAAAAATAGACGGTTGTTTTTACACAGTATAATTCACTTTTGAATATGTTAATAAAGTAGCGAATTCACAGGAAATGGTAATACTTAATATTTTATGTCACATGATGTGTAAAGGGGGCGTGTAATGAAATCGTTAACGGTTATTATTTTGTATAGTGAAAGAGAGCAAATATTAGAAGAGTCAATTCAATCTATATGGAAGCTAAATCCTCTTGAAATTATAATTTTCGTTCCTAACGATAGAAGTAATTTGTATGAAATAGCAAAGAAACATAAATGCCATATTGTTTTGATGGATAAATATAGTACGTATTATGATGGGTATGAAGCTTCTGTAAAGGCAGCAAAAGGAGATGTATTGTTATTTGTAGATAGTAATTTTTTATTATCTTCAAATGAAATGAAGAATTTTATTGAGCCAGTCGTTACAAATCAGGCTGATGTAGTATTAAACAAAATAGATAAATTTATAGAAGTTGATAAATGTCCAAATATGGATATTGTATGGAGAAAAATGTTAAATGAAATTTTAAGTCGACCAGATTTAAAAAGCAATTCAATACTTTCGTTACCATATGCGCTTACGAAGGAAGTAGTGGGAAACATCGGCTTTAATTATATGGAAGATATCGTTCTATCTTATATGAAGATTGTGAATCAGGGGTGGCGGATTAACGATCAATGTGCAATAAGAACGTTATCTAAAGATGAAATGTTCGAAGAAGAAGGGTATTTATTTAAAAAAGAATTATTAGAAAATGAAAAAGAGAAAGTGGAAAAATATTTAATTGGTATATCCAAATGGATAGAGAAAAAGGGAAGAAGAGTAGGTTTTACTGATGCAGGAAAAAGAAGAGATATTATTCAAAGATTAGGTGAAAGCAAGCAGTATCCTTCGTATCATCGAGGCTGGGGAATGCATTCTTCAATTTATAACGGGAAACAACTTTCTGTCATTATACCAGTACAAAATGAAGAAGAGACTATAGAACAAGTAATACTTGAGGCGAGAAAAATAGAACCACTAGAAATAATTGTCGTTGTAAATGGTTCGACAGATCAAACGGCTAATATTGCTAAAAGACTTGGTGTTACTATTATTGAATATAACGAACGACTTGGTCATAATGTTGGACGTGCTATTGGAGCGCTTGAAGCTACAGGAGATATTCTTTTATTTATTGATGGTGATTTTAGTGTTTCAGGAAGTAATTTGCATCATTTTACAAAAGCAGTTTCAGCTGGTGTAGACATAGCATTAAATGATTTGAATCCGATGTTACATCCTCCGTTTTATGTTGTAGACGTCGTAAAATATATGCTTAATTTAGCATATAATCGTCCAGAATTAAGCAATGGCTCATTAGTAGCAATTCCACATGCTATGAGTAGATCATGTTTAGATGCAATAGGCTGGGAAAGCTTACTATGCCCTAGTCTTGCACAAGTAAAAGCTATATTACAAGGGTATAGAGTAGAATGTGTACATTACGTTGATGTTGTAAAACCGAATAGAATTCGTTTAATGGAGAATGTAAGTCACAATGGACATCCTCCGGCAGTATTAAGAATAATTGGTGATCACGTTGAAGCTCTCTCTTACTTAATAGAACATCTTGAAATAGATGGAAAGGGTGATTAAACTGTTAGACCAGTACAAAAAAATTAACATTTCATATGAACAATTATGGCAAATGGATTTTCAAATTACAGAACCATTTATACTCAAGGTTGATTGGGATAAAGTAACGTATGAATTTTTAATTCGTATTAAGCCCGATGCTTCTAACACTATTGTTTTTGGATCCGGAGCAGGTGGGTTTCAAGAACAGCCAATTGGTCCACCTATTTTTCATCGACATTCTTGGATGGATGAATTTGAAGATACTGTTATATATTATAATGACCCTACGTTATATCTTGGGAAATTATCTTTAGGCTGGGGACAGGGAGAGTTAAATAGATTTTATTTACAAGATATAGCAAATATTTTAGAAATAGTATTTGTAAAGTTAAAAGTTGATTCGAAAAATGTGTTGTTTTATGGCAGTTCCGGGGGAGGATTTATGTCTTTAATTTTAGCTGGATTCGTTAAGGGCTCCACAGCTTTAATTAATAATCCTCAAACAAATTTATTAAAATGGATACCTGTACCAATAAATCTAGTTTTCGATTTGTCTTATCCAAATTTATCAAGAGAAGAAATTGAGGAGAAATTTGGCGAAAGAATTAATGTTGTGAAATTTTTTAATCACATTAAATATGTACCGAATATTTATTTTTTACAAAATTTCGCGTGTGAATTTGATGTGCAAAATCATTTACTACCATTTATTTCTGAATTAGAGCAACTTGATAAAGACACGGAAGTAAATCAAATTATAATTGACTTATATTTTGATAAAAAAGCAGGGCATGCAGCTGTAGGGAAGAGTGAAACAATTGAATATATAAAAAAAGTAAAACCTAATCAGACTGTAAAAGAAGAACAAAAAGAAGTGGACCTATCAGTCGTTATAGTTTTAGGAGAAGAAAAATCAAAATTGAATCAAATTTTAAATAAAGTGCAGCATATAAAACCAATAGAAATTATTATTGTAGCTGATGATAGAATGAGTGCGATACAATCTATACCAACATTTGTTGAAAGTAACGTTGTTGTGATTGAGGAGAAAAGTAAACGGAAAGCACCAGTTCATGGGGCAAAAATCGCCAATGGTGATGTAGTCTTATTTTTAGATGGGGAAGATGTTATTTTTTCGGTAGAATTAGAGCGATTTATAGAACCGATACTGAAAAAGGAACAGGATGTAATCTTAAATAACATAGACTCCGTATGTTTTGAAAAGATGAGAGTAGAATGGCCAAGTATTGCTATGGTGTATAGAAAAATAGTAAACGATGTATTGGGGCGTATGGATTTAAAATATGATTCGATGTTATCTATGCCATATGCTATTACTAAAAAAGCAATTGAAGACATTGGATATGATATCTTGCAGAACCCTATTCTGTCCCAAGTCACTCTTATTGAGAAAGGGTGGCGACTACAATCCTCGTCAGCCATCACTAACACCTCCTTGAATAATATGCCCGCAAACGAAACCTCTTTCTATAAAAATGAATTAACTAAATTAGAAGTATATGAGATTAAAGAAAATATAAAAGCTTTGGAGAGTTGGTTACAACGAAAAGATGATAGAGGTAACTATACAGATGGAGGAAGAAAAAGAGAAATTATAGAGCAGTTAAAAAAACAAAAGAATTATTCACGTTTCCATAAAGGATGGGGAATGAATTCATCAATTTATAATGGAAAACAGTTATCAATTATTATACCAGCACAAAATGAAGAATCAACGATTAAAGAAGTTATTCTTGAGGCAAGAAAAATTGAACCGAAAGAAATAATTGTTGTCATTAATGGGTCAACAGATCAGACAGAAGTAATCGCTAAGCAATCAGGGGCAACAGTAATTGTTTATGAAGAAAGATTAGGGCATGATGTAGGACGGGCAATTGGTGCACAAGAAGCCACAGGGGATATACTTCTCTTTATTGATGCTGATTTTGCTATTCCAGCAAAAGATCTTCATCCGTTAACGCAAGCTGTTGCGGATGGTGTTGATATGGTTTTAAATGATTTAAATTTAAATCTTAGATTTCCTCTATATATTGTAAGTTTATATAAATATATGTTGAATATTGCTTGTAACCGTAAAGATTTAGGGGTAGGATCTACAATTGCTGTTCCCCATGCTATTAGTAGAAAATGTTTAGAGGGAATTGGCTGGGACACTCTTCACACAGCGTGTGTTGCACAAGTAAAGGCAATATTAGAAGGGTATAAAGTCGGATGTGTCCATTTTGTAGATGTAATGAAACCAAATCGTATTCGGCCACAAGAGCATTTTGCGACGATAGGACATCCACCAGCTGTATTGAGAATTACTGGGGATCATTTAGAAGGACTTTCATATTTATTGAAGAATAAGGATTTTAAAGATTTATTTTAAAAGGTAAATTTGTCTATTGAATGAGTAACTTAAACATTTCATTTATGCAACTTGACGATATTTAGTATTGCAATGAAACTAAAATCAAAAATTTTTATTATTTTTAGCTCAGGTACAAGTGAAGAGCATGTTTCACTGACTGATAGTAAATGAACAAGTAACTAAAAGGTAAAGGCTTCTTTATATATGAAGAAGCTTTTATCTTTTTTATTTTAAGTATGGAAGGTAAAGGGTAAATAAAGTTGTATTTTTATTTTGGATAAATAGATATTAGATATAAGAAAGAAGGGAATATTTTGTCTTGCATCAATAAAAGTTGTTTTAATATTTCTTTAGAAACTAAAGTCAATCCAAATGGTGGGGCAGAAATATTCGTAAGGTGCAATGATGAATGTTTATCTAATTTTAATGTAATACCGTTTATTATATGTGTTTCTATTTCAGTAAAGGATGATTTGAGTTTTTTAGTTGATTTAGATAGTTTAATAAAACGTTAATTTTCTATGCAGTTAATAATAAAATAACATCTAATTTATAAGACTTAGTAAGAGAGTCGTGTCCGAATTTAATTTACTGCATATATTGTTAAAAGAAAGGAGGGAGAGTTATGGCATGTACTACGAATAATGTTTGTTTAGATGTGTGTCTTAAAATTACAATTACCCCTGGTAGTGGAATTGATGCAGTAGTCGATTGTGGAGGCACATGTGGGACAAGTCCTACTATTGTAATTAGTCCTAGTGGATCAATTGTTATTACTTTACCATTAGTTGCATGTTTCTCAATTGCACTAAAAGATGATTTAAGTGTTGACTCTTCATTAACAAGCCTCTATTTTCAAACTTCTTAAGAAAGATACAGAAATGAAAAGCCTGCCTGCTACTTCTCTTTTGATCTAATGTAAAAATAAAAAAGATGGTTACAACCATCTTTTTTATTTTGCTATATATTTAAAATAAATTCATATATTATTTGGTGGTAAGAATATACAATTAAAAGCATTCAGTGTTTCTTTTTTTGTTCGATGAGGTAAGAAATTGCTTCTATATGATCACCAATGATTTGTTGCGTTGCTAATGAAAGGTAGCCTTCCTGCGAGAAGTGTTTTTCTGGTCGAACTCGATTTATCTTGTCAACGTCGATAGAATGAACATTTTGTACATGCAATCCTGCTAAAATTGTTTTAACTTGACTTAAGGTTGGTGAAAGAAGAGAAGCAAACCCAATTGTATCAATGCATTTTCGACTAAAAGCATGAGGGACAGCAGTTGTGGAGCCCATACCTAAATCTTTTCGATTACATGCTAAATTAACAACATGCTTACATGCAGTTACGATAGTATAAGGAACACGATACATGTAGTAGTGCTCTAATTTATTTAAAGCTAAATCGGTTCCATTTTGAACAGATTGTACAAATGGTAATAAATCAGAACTAGGAATTAAGAAATCACCATCAATAAATAATAATATATCACCTTTTGCAAAATATGCACCAACGGCACGTCCGGTATCAATGCCGAGTGCTTCTTTGTAAGTAATAACTGTTGCACCGCAATTCTTCGCCAATTCCTCTGTTTTATCTGTTGATCCATTAACAATAATGATGATTTCTAAAGGTTTTAATTTCTGCACCTCAAAAATGATAGATTCTATCGTTTTTTCTTCATTTTGAACAGGGATAATGATGGATAATTGTTTATTTCCATAAGTATTTGAATAAAACTCTTTACCTGTAATTATTTTGGATATAGCTCTTTGTTCGCCGTTTTGAAGTTCTAAAATAATATCCCGCCTTCGATTATTATCAGTATGGTTTCCTCTTGAATCTTGTAATATATTTACCCAATTTTCAATTGCTTCTAGGTGATAACGAATGAGTTGTTTTGAGGGGAAGGAGGGAATTTGCGGTATAGAAATTTTAAAATGATTGCTAATGCGAAAATTATTTTTAATAATTTTCATTTGTGCTAATATCGGATTTAATAAACTTTCTGGAGTAATTGCTTCAAGAATTTCCTTTGTTACCGCGTAGGGAGGAAATAATAGTGAGTTAACATGTAAATCTGGACGATGAAAGAAATGATTCGTAACTTGCTGCCAAATCATTTCTATAGTTGGCTTTTGCTTTTGATAAAAAAAATCATCTAAATTGTTTAATACTAAGTCAGCTGATTTATCTAGTAATGGTTGAAGAAATTGTTTAAGTAAGGAAGGGGGGATATTGTAATTTGCATCTAAAAATAAGAGGTACTTACCTTTTGCTTTTTTGGCACCAATTACATAACAATTATTTGATTCTGTCGGTTCTTCTAATGTGATAATTTTACAATTGTAAGATTGTGCAATATCAATGGAATCATCGATACATCCGTTAATAGTAAGGATAATTTCTAAAGGCTGTAGTTGTTCACAGGCTTTCAAAATTTCAGGTAAAACTTTTATGTTATGCTGTATACGAATAATAATAGAAATCGGATTTTTACACATAAGTAGTCTCCTTTTTAATCAGAGGTAGTTATTAATAAGGTTAGATAAAATAGGAGATATATATTTTATTATATACGTAACGACTATTTAGTTTTATCAGACTTAGAATTTTCATTACTTGAATTGAAACCTTTATTTATTCCAGACGCGAGTAAATTATTGAGAACGCTAAGGTCTAATTGCATAGGGATTGAGTTTTCGGATGTAGTTTTCTCATTTTCTTTTTTTGTAGTTAATATAGTCTTTATATTTTTTATTTCTTTATATTGTTTTAAGGTAATGAAAAATCCAGAAATAATGAAGAGAAAAGAAACAGTAGTAAGTAAAAGTATTATTTCCAACATAAAAGAGCCTCCTTTAAAACTATAATAATATTATAGTTAAATGTAATAAAACAGAATTCGAGTTAATGAGTTCACTTTTTAAATATATGCAAATCTTAAGTAAAAGTTACTGATTTCTAAGTTAGAGGAAGCAATTATAAAAACGTTATAAATATAAATAAATGAAAGTTTCATTTGTAGTGTAAAGGTATATATTATATAAGCTAAACGTCATTTTATAACAAGTTAAACAGGGTTTAATTTTATATAAAAAGAGCATTTAATTGGACAAATAATTAATTATGTGAAATAATAATAACAGATAAGGAGACGTTGTTTTTCCTTAAGTGCTTCGAATTAATTTTATTCAATAAGAGAAGGTGTGCTTAAAGAAGTTAAATTAAATAAGGAGCTGTTTTATTATATGCAACAAAATAATGATTTAAATTTTGAACCTCAAGACGTTAATATTGTCAATCCTAAACAAGCCAGGAAAGCAGTAATTGCTACTGGTATAGGGAACGCAATGGAGTGGTTTGACTTCGGATTATACGCGTATTTAGCGGTAATTTTAAGTCAATTATTCTTCTCAGGTGTTGATAATAGTGGATTGCAACTTGTACTTACATTCGGTACATTTGCAGCAGCCTTTCTCGTTCGACCAATCGGAGGTGTATTCTTTGGTAGAATAGGAGATAAGTACGGCCGAAAAATCGTGTTAAGTACTACTATTATTTTAATGGCACTTTCTACATTATTCATCGCATTACTACCAACCTATGAACAAATTGGTGTATGGGCACCAATACTACTTTTAGTTGCCCGAATGATTCAAGGCTTCTCTACAGGCGGCGAATATTCAGGAGCAATGGTTTATATCGCAGAATCTTCTCCAGATAAAAAGCGTGGTATACTCGGTAGTGGTCTTGAAATTGGAACACTCTCAGGTTACATTGCTGCATCGGTAATTGTTACCATTTTGACGTTATTGTTAACAGATGAGCAAATGCTCAGCTGGGGATGGCGTATTCCGTTCTTAATAGCTGCACCAATTGGTTTGGTCGGTTTATACTTACGCCGTCATCTAGATGAATCTCCAATCTTTGAAGAGATGGAAAAAGCACAAGAGGAATCTGAAGACAATGAACAATTTTCATTTATGGATATTATTAAATATCACAAAAAAGACTTCTTATTAAGCACAGTAATTGTCGCCTTCTTTAATATTACAAATTATATGATTCTTTCGTATATTCCTTCTTATCTAACTCAAGTACTTAAAGTCGAAGAAACAACAGGCTTATTAATTATTTCTATTACGATGGCACTTATGATTCCACTAGCACTATATTTCGGTAAATTAAGTGATAAAATTGGTAATAAACGCGTTGTGCAAATTGGTTTACTTGGTTTAACTGTATTTGCAATTCCAGCATTTTTACTAATAGGTAACGGACATATTGCAGCTATATTTGCAGGTATTTTCGTACTAGGTTTCTTCTTAAGTGTATATGAAGGAACATTACCTTCATTATTACCATCACTCTTTTTCACTGATGTACGTTATCGAGCACTTTCGATCTCATTTAATATTTCTGTATCGATATTCGGTGGAACAACACCGCTCGTATGTTCATACTTAGTTCATGCAACTGGTAACCCGCTCGCACCGGCATTTTATTTAGCAGGTGTAAGTATTATTGGATTAGTTGTATTTAGTGTACTATTCGTTACGACTTCAGGGCGTGCGCTAAAAGGTTCATATCCTACAGTAGAAACGAAAAAAGAAGCACACCTAATCGCTAAAGAAGACCCTGAAGAAACACTTTGGTGGCATGAAGAGTCATTAGAAATTGAAGCAGGGAAGAATGCTTCCATTTAAAAAGCAACGTAGAAGTATAAAAAGACTCCTATGAATATAGGAGTCTTTTTGTTACGTTATTTCTTTCGTTTCTTCAAACTTTTCTGATAGGCATAAAGCTTATGAACCTCTTCCTTAAATTCATGCAGAAGTACAATGCTTTTACCATTTGAATAACGCACCGTATTATAAGCATCTATAATAATATCACTTTGAATATTTACATCTTCTTCATCGTTTATTCTTTCTAGCCAAGTTTCAACAGTTTCTCCCCGTTTTCTATTTAAAGGAGAGGTTAACTTACTCTCTAGCTTAAAAATTTCCTTCCGAATTTCGTTATGTGGCGGTTTATTTCGTTTAAAACGATTTTGGCTCATTCCTTCTTTATCAGTAATGATAGTAGATTCGAAGACGTGCATATTTGGTAAACTTAAATGTTTTCGTTTTTTTACTATTTTCCAAACGACGTAAATAGCGATAGCTGTACAGACTATTATTGTAGCGCTATTTATGAGTATTGGATCAAAATCAGGAAATTTTTTTCCGTCTTCAATTTTTGGTTTTAAGAGATGTCCTTTATTTGCCCAAACATCTTCAGTATCTTTTAATTCCGCTGCTTTAATTAATGGCATTAAAGCATAGCCGACGCCTAATGCGACTACTTCCGTTATAAAACCAAAAATAAGTCGAATGAAAGGAAATACTTGAACAATTAATATACTCATTAAGCCAATCGTAATGATAGAAGCAAAACGTAATAGTTGTTGTTTGCGATTTGCCCCGGTTAACCAAAATGTAATCATAAGATGCAAGGCTAACATTAATAGTTTCCACAACGGTGGAAAGGGTGCATAAAATATAGCTGAAACGACAAACCATACAATACCACCTAAAGATTTTTGAACTGGATATCCAGATCCGACCACATGTACGATAAAGAAAAATAGTGGTAATATGATTGTGCCAAAAAGAGAAAAAGGTAAAAATAAAGAGAAAAGAACGATTTGAAGAACTAAAAGTATTACAAATCCTGTTGTTTTTTTCTGCATAAATTTATGAATAAGAAATACTCCAATATAGCCTGTTGTTAAAAATATTGCAATACTAATTAGTTCATCTCTTTCTGTTAATAATGAAAGCAGGAGGAGCAGAATGAAATCATGAATGTGATATAGCCAAGTTTTCAACTGGTTCCACCATCCCTTCACTAGTAATGAGAAACGTTGGCTGCGAGAGAAGAGGGAGTTCATTTCTTTGTAAACCAATGTATATCATTGTAGACGATCGTTCTCTCTTTCTCTTTACATAATGAAGGAATCCTTGTTTCGGAAGTAACGTACTATCATCTGAAATACGGGCTAATTCTTCTAAAGCTTTTGCATATTGTGTTTGTCCTTCATTTAACGGTACATGTAATGCACCGCCTTCTGCTAATACACTAATAAACAATTCAAACGGAATGTGGTGCTTCGTTGTGTACTGGAAAATGTATGTTGCATATGAAATAAGTTCTTCTACATTATCTTTCCAACCAAATCCACGATCGGCAGCTAAAGAAAGACAAATCGTCCAACTATAATTTTTTACAGGTTCATATTGCTTCGCTTGTAATTGTTGCATTTTAGCAGATGCCTTCCAATGAATAGAGCGGAAAGACTCACGCTCATATCGCTTTACACCGATAATAGATGTTTCATCATTGTAAAAAGAAAAATTCGTTCGATAAAATCCATTCAAAAGTTGCTGAAGTTCTTGCAAACCTGCTACTTCTTTAGGAGAAGGATACACAATAATTTCAGTCCTTAATTTATCAAAAACAGGTAAATGTACAGTTAATAGATGAAATGGATCTTTTAATACACATTCAAACTGTTCAATTTGAAACACACCACGCTTCGTTGCGGTTAATGTTAAACCCCATTTTTGTGCCGAATGTGCAGGTTGTGAAAATGGGAAAGAGAATAATGTTTTTGATATTTGTTCAATGCCTTGCTCTTTATGCGGTATAAGGGACGAATTTAAATGAAAGTAACAAACACCATTAACGAGCGGTATGCTGGCTCCATTTTTTAAATGAATAAAAAACTGTCCAGATTCCTCAGGAAAAAGCCGTGTAGTTTGTTTCTCATTTATGATTTGAAACTTCTTCTCTATGAAAGCGACATATTTATAAATAAAAATCGCAAATATATAATAGAAGAAAAAGAGAAACATAAGCATTCGTTGCGGGAAAAAGAATGTGAAAAGTAACGCGATTGGAACGGTTAGTTGAATAATATGGAGTTGAAAAAATAAAGGCACAGTTACAACACGCTGTCCATTCATGCTTGCTCAATCTCCACAGGTACGTCAACTTCTTTTAAAATACTTTTCATAATATCATTTTTTGTCGTACGCAGGGCACCTTCCATTGATAAGACGATACGGTGATTCCAAACAGAAGGAACTAACAATTGTATATCTTCTGGTGTGCAATATTCTCTCCCATGTAAAAAGGCTAAAGCTTGAACAGCACGTACTAAAGCTAATGTGGCACGTGGGCTTACACCGTTAGCGATATAATCATGATTTCTTGTAGCATGAGCAAGTTTAATAATGTAATGTTCTAACGGTTCCGAAACAAATATTTCTTTTACTCGTTTTTGAGATTCTAAAATATCTTCTAATGAGATGACAGATGTGACACTTTCTAATGGTAAATCGTTCCGAAAACGTCGCATCATTTGTAGCTCATCTTCAGGAGTAGGATAACCGATTGAAATCGTCATTAAAAAGCGATCAAGCTGTGCATCTGGAAGAGGGAAAGTCCCTTGTGATTCAATTGGGTTTTGCGTCGCAATAACAAAGAACGGTTTCGGCAGAGGCGTAGATTGTTTTTCGAGCGTCACTTGTCGTTCTTCCATCGCTTCTAACAAACTCGACTGCGTTCTCGGCATTGCACGGTTAATTTCATCTGCCAGCAAAATGTTTGTCATAACTGGTCCAATTCTTAATTCGAATTCGCTTGTTTTTGGGTTGAAGTATTCAATACCTGTTATATCACTTGGAAGTACATCGGGGGTGAATTGAACGCGAGAAAAACTACCACCAATACTTTTGGAAATGGTTTTCGCCAGTAACGTTTTCCCAGTACCAGGCACGTCTTCGAGTAGTGCATGTCCATCAGCAAGAAGTGAAACGAGCAGTAGATCAATAACATTTTCTTTCCCAACAAACACAGATCCGATGTTTTCTTTCAATTTATTTATCATATGTACCATTCCTTTCATTATAAAAGAGCTAATATTTCTATATTTTAACAAATTATTCAGAAAATTTGTATGGTTTTTTAATTCAAAGAAATGGATATTTAATTATTAAATTACTCTTGCATATTTTGGAATATGATTATACAATATCGATATACGATGTATCGTAAGTCGATATATCATAAGGCGATGTATTGGAGGTAGTTATAATGAATGGGAAGGCGCAAAAATATATTCCGTTAACTGAGGCGACATATTACATATTGTTATCACTAGTGAAACCAATGCACGGATATGGAATTATGCAAATGGTAGAAGAGATGACAAATGGGGAAGTAAAGCTCGGTCCTGGTACTTTATACGGGAATACGACGAAATTACTTAAAGAAAAATTAATTGTTGAAGTTGCCTCTACAGATAGAAAGAAGTGCTATGAGTTAACGGCGTTTGGGAGAGAAGTGTTAGAGCTAGAATATAACAGATTGCAGAGATCTGTAAGGAATGGAAATAGTATATTAGGGGAGTGAATGGAAGATGGAGACAAAAAGGGTATTTAAATTTTTTACGGCATGGAATTTAGAAAAAGAAGAAGCTTTTTTACGAAAGATGCATCAGCAAGGTTGGGCATTACAAAAATATAATTTAATGTATACGTTTCAGAAAACTGAGCCAAAAGATGTAATATACAAAGCTGATTTTAGATTGGTTTATAGAGATTCGAAAGAACAACAACAAGAGTATTTCGAAATATACGAAATGTCAGGTTGGAAACGCGTAACAAGTTTCACAAGATGGAATTATTTTTGTAAAGAGGTAGAAGAGGTTAATGAATTGCCTGATATTTACTCAGAAAAAGAGACGAGGATACAAAAACTAAATGAATTATTGCTATTCCTTGTTATTATATCAGCAAGTATATTACCATCAATGTATAACCTATTTTTAAGCCCGATGGAATCAAGATTGCCAATGTGGGCGAAAGTTACGACAGGTCTTTCAGGTTGTATGTGGATGTACTTTTTTATAAGACTCTCTTGGAAAATCAAAAAATTAAAAAGTGAAATATTATAATAAAGAGTGGAGTTTAAAAGAAGTTGATGAGAGGGAAAACCGAGATCAACTTCTTTTGTTTCTATATAAACGTAATTTGCTCACTCTTTTTTACATAATAAAAACTATGCAATTAAGGTGTAGAACTACTAGTTAAGTATTAAAATCTTATAACCAAATAAAAATCATAAATGAATAAGAAATGATTCTTAATAATAAACCACTAGTTAAAATGATCCGAAATCCTAAATATTAATATTACTTGATGTATTGCCCTTTTTTGAATATTAGAAAAATAGTGCGAAGTTTAACATATAATAAGGAAGAAATCCATTTTTAATTAACTTATTAAACGAAAAAATCCCTTATAGAAAAATCTATTTCTATAAGGGATAATCATGTTTTTATTAGAAAGACTGATTTTGAGCAGGTTTAATAAATTGTTCTGGGTTTTCAACAAGCCCACATACAGCGCATTGGACACGGTATGTAGGTCCTTGATAGGCCATATGAAAAGCATTCATCGTTTCATTTGTGTATTCTTCTTCTACTTGACCAGTTTGTGGATTTAATTTGACTGGTTTTACTTGTTGCTCAAGAATATTAAAGCGGGTACGGTTTGTTTTACAACTTGGACATAGCATTGGTTCCATATGTATACACCTCCATTTGTATCATTTCTTAAAATCTTTAATTTTATGCAAGCAAAAAACTTTCTCAATATAAATAGGTGTTTAATGTATTTAAAATTCAGAAAAAATAAAATATAATAAAAGTACGAACTGGTTATGTCCAAACCAAATCTCCTGTTTTATGCCAATAAGCTGGGGGGCCGAGAAATCGGCCTCATTTTTTTGTGCTCGTTACTATAAGAAACAAGGTTTTTATGAGACATTTGTCGAAATTTTAGGGATGGATATAAAGGGGGATGTAAAATGAATTTGAAAATGAAGTACATCATTTTATATGTAGAAAAGTTTGAGGCATGTTTAAGGTTCTATAAAGATATTTTACAGTTACCTATAAAAGCAGAGCACGGAACATATATTGAATTTAATACTGGAACTACCATTTTAGCGATGAATACGCGGCAAGATGTGAAAGAATTAACAGGACTACCGCTTACAGAAGGTGAATTACAGTCTTCCCATTTCGAGTTAGGATTCGTTGTTGAGAATGTACAAGAAACGATTGAGCAATTTAGAGAGCAAGGTATTAAGGTTTTAGTTGAACCAATTGTGAAGCCGTGGGGACAAACAATTGCCTACATTGCTGATCCAGATGGAAATTATATTGAAATTTGCAGTTCATTAGAATAGAGGGAGAAAGAGAGATGGGATTTCCGAAACTAGAAACAGAACGTTTACGACTAAGAGAACTTACACTATTAGATGCAGAAACGCTGTTCCAATATTTCTCGAAAGAATCAGTTATACGTTATTTCGGAATGGATTCTTTTGAAAATATTGAGCAAGCGAAAACAACGATTCAAACGTTTAAAAATCGTTATGAAGAGGGCAGTGTATTTCGCTGGGGAATCGAGAAAAAAGGGACGGGCCAATTAATCGGAACGTGCGGATTTCATTTAATTAATAATCATCATAAACGAGCTGAAATTGGTTATGAATTAGACGATACATATTGGGGACAAGGGTATGCAACGGAAGCGTTACAGGCAATTTTAACTTACGGGTTTGAAACATTGCAACTTATTAGAGTTGCTGCTGTTGTATATGTAGAAAATAAAGCTTCTCAAAAATTATTAAGTAAAGCAGGATTTCAAGAAGAAGGATTACTTCGAAAACATATGATTCAAAATGGAGTTGCTCATGATACCATTTTATATTCTTTATTAAAAGAAGAGTGGAAGAAGTAATGAGTACAAACGAACTTATAACGATTATGAAGAAGCATAGGGAAAATAGATTCATTTTAGGTATAGATGGTTTAAGTCGATCTGGAAAAACAACATTTGTAGCCAATTTAAAAGAAAATATGAAACAAGAAGGCATTCCGTTTCATATTTTCCATATTGATGATCATATAGTGGAGCGTAATAAACGATATCATACTGGATATGAAGAATGGTACGAGTATTATTATTTACAATGGGACATTGAATGGCTAAGGCAGAAATTTTTTCAAAAGCTACAACACGAAACAAAATTGAAATTACCTTTTTTTCATGAAGAAACAGATATATGTGAAATGGAAAAAGTACAGATTCCTATTGTAGGCGTAATTGTTATTGAAGGAGTTTTTCTGCAGCGAAAAGAATGGAGATATTTCTTTCATTATATGGTCTATTTGGACTGTCCAAGAGAGACAAGGTTTCTACGTGAGAGTGAGGAGACACAGAAGAACCTTTCAAAGTTTGAAAATAGGTATTGGAAAGCAGAGGATTATTACTTAGAAACGGAATTGCCGAGGGATAGGGCGGATTTAGTCATCCAATGATTTGAAAATAGAAGGTGAATAGAATGAATATTTTATGGGATTTTGATGGGACGTTATTTGATACGTATCCTGCATATACAATAATGCTTTCTGAAATATTAGGTGACTCAGTAGAAAAACAAGAAATATACAAAAACTTAAAAATATCATACTCTCATGCAATTCAGTATTATAATATTTCATGCGAGCAGGAAGAAAAGATTAAAGTTTTGAAGGGAAAATTCACGCCAAAAGATATGAAACCTTTTGCAGGTGTCGAAGAGGTTTTGAAATTTGCAGATAAAAATGTGATTATGACCCATAAACATAGGGCAGGAGTTATGGACATTTTAAAATATTACGGCTGGGAAAAATACTTTGTAGATATGGTTACAATTGACGATGGCTTTCCCCGAAAGCCCAACTCTTTAGCTTATAATCATTTACATAAAAAGCATAATATTGATTTAGCTATTGGAGATAGAGAATTAGATTTATTACCTGCAAAAGAATTAGGTATTTCAACATGTATGTTTCAAGGTAATTGTGATGTAGCGGATTATTCTTTATCACATTACTCGGAGTTTTTTAAGGTAGTGAGTGATAGAGAGTTTTCTTTATAAAAGAAGTTATTAATAAAGACTGAATCTTTTATTTTAAAGGTACAGTCTTTATTTTTTAGAACTCTTTCATTTTATTCCGCATTAACGGGCAGCCTGATTGCTTCAACTAATAATCAGTGGAGGGTGAACAAAACCTCCACTGATTAAAGTTTCACTTTATTTTCTGTATATAATAATTACTAGAGATTAAAGGATAATCGTCCATCTTTATTAAGGAAGTGGCCAGTTTATTTTAACTAAATTATGGTTATTCATGTTAATATGAACTCATAGCTATATAGAAGGGGTGGGGTTAGTATGAAAACTGAAATAGTTCCTAAAAAGAAGTACAGTATAATAAGCTATGCATCTTTACTCATCGGCATTTTGTGTTTTCTATTCGTTTTTATAACGCCAACAAGGATAGCCAATGCAGGTAATATAGTTGGGGATTATATTACAATTGCCCTGACAGGTGTAGGTATCATGCTTTCAATAATCACAATGACGAAAAGAACAGAGAAGAAGGGAATTGCTATTCTTTCATTAATACTGTCCTCATCATTTTTTATATTTTGGATCATAGCAATTATCCTATTGTTTACTGGTCAAATTAGTTTTGCGCCGTAATGTGTAATAAAAAGAGTCCTTCTCGTATGATATCGGGTTCAGTTACGGGAGAGAAAATATAAAATAACACACAAATTAGGGATGTAAATCACATATGATTTAGCACCCTTTTTTTATTGTTATTATAGTGTTTAAGCACTTTTATATAGTTAAATAGTGTTCTAAATAAAAAGATAAATGGAAAATTTATGTTAAAATAGTTGTAGAGATTATGAAAAAATGTTCTTAAACTAACAGTCAGGTTACTTTAAGAAGGTTTTTTCAAAGGAAATGGTAAATATCATATTTTGAAGGGGTGATTGCAGTGGAGTAAGTGATTTTTTTAATCTTAGTTAAATACTTTGAAGGAAGGCATTTATAACTATGAATACAAAACTAATAATAGTAGAAGGGTTACCTGGATTTGGAAAATCAACCACTGCAAAGCTAATAAATGAAATTCTAAGCCAAAATAAAATTGAAGTTGAACTATTTTTAGAAGGAAATTTGAACCACCCAGCCGACTATGATGGTGTATCTTGTTTTAATAAATTTGAGTTCGATAGATTATTATCTAACAGTGGGGATTTTAAAGAAGTGCTCCTTAAGAAAGTTCTAAAAAAAGGAAGCAATTATTTATTACCATACAGAAAGATAAAAAATGAGTTTGGTGACCAGTTTTCGGACGAATTATTTAACATTATTTCTAAAAATGATATATACGAATTACCATTCGATAAAAATGTTGAATTAATTGCTGATAAATGGAATGACTTTGCTGAAACCGCTCTAGAAGACAATAAGGTTTATATCTTTGAATGTTGTTTCATACAAAATCCATTAACTATTGGGATGATTAAATATGGTGAACAAAAAGAAAAAATAATAAATTATATAATGAAAGTTGCAAAAATCATAGAGAATTTAAATCCAATGTTATTGTATGTAGAACAAGATAATCTTGAATTTTCATTTAGGAAGGCGTTAAAAGAAAGAACTCCAGAATGGTCCACAGGAATTATTGACTATTACACTAACCAAGGCTATGGAAAAGAACATAACCATTCAGGTATAGAAGGAGCGATAAAAGTTCTTGAAGCTAGAAGGAATTTAGAATTAGAAATATTCGATATGTTAAAAATGAAAAAAGAAAAAATCAATAATACAAAATATGAAATTGACTCATATAGGTCAATGTTAAAAGATAAGTTAGCCATACAAATGGTGAAATAGCTTTTTACACTAACTGGTGCTTTAGTTGAATAAGGAAATAAAAACGCTCAGAATATCTTCTGAGCGTTTTAGTTTGTTATTTCTAATGGTTATTAGCATTTTTCTCTTCCTACACTGAACCCATTACTCATATGAAGGACTCTTTTTACTCGGTATCTTCAGGTTGATATTCTAAAATATCACCCGGTTGGCATTCTAATGCTTTACATATTGCTTCTAAAGTTGAAAAACGGACTGCTTTTGCTTTTCCATTTTTCAAGATAGAAAGGTTAGCCATTGTAATTCCAACCTTCTCCGAAAGTTCTGTTACACTCATTTTTCTTTTTGCTAACATTACATCAATATTAATAATAATTGCCATATTATTCACCTCAGACCGTTAAATCATTTTCTGATTTTATATCTATAGCATCTTTTAATAGTCTTTGGAGAACGGCAGCAAAGACCGCGATTACCATTGAAGAAAAAATCATAATCATTCCGATAATAATAATGCCAGGGGCATCATCTCTCTCTGCCACGAGATAAAAAAGTGGCATACCTAATACATATAATACACTAATTGCCAATGCGCTGTACTTAATATTTTTTAAAGCTTGAACAGATAGCTCTGAGAATGCGTTATTTTTATCAATATAGTTTAAAAGCTTAAATGTTTGGTACAGTGCGAAGTAATAAGGTATTGCTGTTGCGTATAAATTGATAAATACAAGATATTTAATATATGCAATATCTGGATATAATTCTGCGGCAAAATTTCCTATTTTAGGGACTAAAAAAATGCACATAGCAAGAACGGGGATTCCGATTAGAATTACAACGGTCTTTAAAAAGAGTGTGGATCCTTGTTTCATAAAAAGCACCTCATTTATTTAATATCTTATTAATTTAACATGAAATTTATTGTTTAACAATAAATTTTTATTTCTTTTAATCGAGGATTTATTGTTAAACAAGTAATTAATGAAAAGGATGTTAAATCTTTTTTATAAGATAAATGATACATATCGATATTTAATTAAAGAAAGAGAAAGTAACTATTGTTAGCTTTATGAGAATTGGGAACTAATAAAACATATATAGGTTTTGGTATGGAAAAGGAAATAAGGTGTATTGAAATGAATGCAAAGTTTATGGAGGAACAATCATGTTGAATTATGGTGTGAAGATGAAAAAGTTACTATTAGTGGGAGCTATAATAGTAAGCGTATTAAGTACGGAAAGTATGATGAATTATCATGCGGCCAAAGCTAAGGTGAAAAAAGTAGAACACCAGCCTAAAAATATAATTATGATGGTTATGGACGGAACGAGTTCAACGGCGACAACATTGGCTCGCTGGTATAAAGGGGCACCGCTTACGTTAGATCAAATTGTAACAGGAGGTGTTCGTACGTTTTCGGCGGAATCAGCTATTACAGACTCAGCGCCAGCAGCAACAGCTTTAGCAACTGGAAATAAATCGAATTCAGGATATGTAGGTATATTACCTTCTATTGTAAGTTCGCCTAGCTTACAGCCAATAAAAGAAGAAGAAAAGTTACGGCCGGTCGCAAACGTATTAGAAGGCGCAAAATGTACTGGTCGTGCAACTGGCATTGTTGCTACATCTGAAATTCAGCATGCTACTCCGGCCGGATTCTCTGCTCACCATGTCAATCGCAAACATTTTGACGTAATTGCGAAGCAGCAAGTATATCAAAATATAGATGTCGTATTAGGCGGGGGAAAAGCGGCGCTGTTACCTATGAAAAGTAATGGAATCCGAAAAGATGGTGAAAATTTAGTAAAGGTGATTCAAGACAAAGGATACGATTTCGTTGAAACGAAAGATGCGTTATTGAACTCCAAATCTAATAAAATTTGGGGCTCTTTCTCACATCATGCTCTTGCGTTTGATATGGATCGTATAGCAACAAATCCAGAACAACCAACACTTTCTCAAATGACAGAAAAAGCAATTCAAACATTATCAAAAGATAAAGATGGCTTCTTTTTATTCGTAGAAGGTAGTAAGCCTGATTGGGCAGCCCATGCTAATGATCCAATTGGGATGATTAGTGATGTATTGGCATTTGATGAAGCGGTAGCAAAGGCGTTACAATTTGCGAAGAAAGATGGGGATACGATGCTCATCGCTTTAACTGATCATGGTAACAGCGGCATCTCTATAGGGAATAGGAATACGACAAAAGGATACAATACTACACCGGTTTCTGTATACATTGATCCATTGAAAAAGGCGAAAATGACACTTGAAGGAACTATAAATAAACTGAAATCTGATTTATCAAATGTAGAAGATGTAGCTAAACTATACGGTTTGGATAATCTAACTCATGATGAAAAAGAACAATTAAAAGTGGCAAAAAAGAAAATGGATGTAGGACGAATTTTTACTACATTATTGGCTAATCGTGCAAATATCGGCTTTACGACAGGAGGACATACAGGTGAGGATGTATTCTTACATTCTTATGGACCTCAAAAACCAGAAGGCTTAATCCAAAATACAGACATTGCGAAGACGATGGCGAAAGCGATGGGCTTTAACTTAGAAGAAGTAACGAATAAAATATTTTTAGAGAGTGAACAAGCCTTTAAGAAAATCGGTGCAACTGTAACAGCCGACAAAACCGAAGGAGCAAACCCGTTACTCGTAGTAAAACATAATAAAGTAGAAGCACAATTATTTGGTAACAAAAATATAATTCGTATCAATGGTAAAGGGTATGAATTAAGAAGTATTATTGTAGAGAGTAATGGAAAGTGCTATGTACCAGAAGAAGCAATTCAACTATTTGTAAAGCATTCTCGTTAAAAAATTGCCAACCAGTTAAGTTAACTGGTGGCAATTTTTTGTGTTTATTCTAAATATAAGTGTTCGAATTGTTTTGTGAATTTTTCCATATGAGGCTTGTATAAATGTTAAAGGGAAATTATATTTTTTTCTTACATTAAAAAATTTCGTTTTGTAGAATAAGAAGTTATACATATAGTAAAGTCTAATGAGTTATCAATTAATATTTACGAAAAATATATTAATACTTTAGAATTTCTTTAATGTTCATTGTTTTTTATTTAAGGTTATCCGTTATATTTATAATATGTTTATTTCAATTTATTGTATTGAAGCTCAGTTTTATATAATTATAAAGCAATCATCAAAATAAAATCTCCACTAGAGTAAATTTATTGTTTTTTTGCGGAAATTATTATGCAGCTAAGAAAACTGTAGTTTATTGAATTAGAAATATATTAGAATTTACTTGAAGAAAGAGAGAGGGAATAAAATGAATATAGTGCACTTACGTCCTAAACAGCGGTCTAAGTATCGCATTATGCTAGGGAAGTGGTATTACTCTACAAAGAGGTACATTCAGTGGTTGGCAGACGGAAAAACATATGCAAAAAGGTTCCAACAAGAAAAGCTACCTTGTACAGCAATTCAGCACCGAACGATATTACTTCGTAAGCTCAAAAATGTAGATATGTGGTATCAACAGAATAAGGTTGTTAATTTGAAAATTGCTGTTAAAAAACTAAATGGTATCGTCATTAGACCGGGAGAAACATTTTCTTACTGGCGTTTAATAGGTAAGCCAACGAGGAAAAAAGGGTATGTAGAAGGTATGGTATTACATTACGGATCTTTTCAAACAGGTATTGGAGGAGGTCTTTGTCAGCTTTCGAATTTAATATATTGGATGACTTTACATACACCACTGACAGTAACAGAACGATATCGTCATAGCTTTGATGTCTTTCCTGACTCTAGGCGCACTCAACCGTTTGGGAGTGGGACGACTTGTTCCTATAACTATTTGGATTTACAAATTAAAAATGAAACGGACCAACTGTATCAACTTCACCTTTATATGACAGATGAACATTTAGTTGGTGAATGGAGAACAGTCTATCCGCAACTTTATCAATATGAAGTGTATGAGAAAGAACACTCAATTCAACCTGCATACTGGGGCGGTTATATACGACATAATGTGATTCAACGTAAAGTATATAATCAACAGAAACAGTTAATAGAAGATCAATATGTAACAGAGAATCACGCTATAATGATGTACGAACCACTATTAGCTTGTAATAATGAGAATAGTGAGTAATATGGTAATCCATAGATTAAATAGTATAGAAAATATTTAATTCTTATTTTTATTAAAAAAGTATGAATCCCAGATTTACTGGATTTTGATTGTAACTAAGAACATATAAAAGTTCACTGTTATTTATAGAAGAGTCTGTTTGTTTTTATATCTTATGTATTTCACCCTGCATAAAAAATATTTCTCAACATTTTATTTGTTGAAAAAGATTGAATATTCGTATTATAACGAATATTATGTTGTTATCGGCAAAAAACGATAATTTGCAGACACTGGGGAGGAAATACATTGAAAAAGAAAAAGAAAAAGAAAAAGAAATTAAAACCATTAGCGGTATTAACAACAGCAGCAGTACTAAGTAGTACGTTTGCTTTTGGAGGTCACGCAGCGTATGCTGAGACACCAACATCATCTCTACCAATAGATGAGCACTTAATACCGGAGGAGCGTTTGGCTGAAGCGCTAAAACAACGGGGGGTAATTGATCAATCTGCATCACAAGCTGAGACTTCAAAGGCTGTCGAAAAATATGTTGAGAAAAAGAAAGGGGAAAACCCTGGGAAAGAAATCTTAACAGGAGATAGTCTTACGCAAGAAGCCTCTGACTTTATGAAAAAAGTAAAAGATGCAAAAATGAGGGAAAATGAACAGGCGCAGCAGCCTGAAGTAGGCCCAGTAGCTGGACAAGGTGCAGCATTGAACCCTGGGAAATTAAATGGAAAAGTACCTACTACATCAGCGAAGCAAGAAGAATACAATGGAGCTGTTCGAAAAGATAAAGTACTTGTTTTACTTGTAGAATTTAGCGATTTTAAGCATAACAATATTGATCAAGAGCCAGGATACATGTATTCTAAGGACTTTAATCGTGAACATTATCAAAAAATGTTATTTGGTGATGAACCATTTACTTTATTTGATGGATCGAAAATTAACACATTTAAGCAATATTATGAAGAACAATCTGGTGGTAGCTATACAGTTGATGGGACTGTAACAGAATGGCTTACTGTTCCAGGAAAAGCATCAGATTATGGTGCTGATGCGGGTACTGGGCATGATAACAAGGGGCCTTTAGGACCAAAAGATTTTGTGAAAGAAGCATTAAAAGCAGCGGTAGCAAAAGGAATCAATTTAGCAGACTATGACCAATTTGATCAATACGATCAAGATGGTGATGGAAATAAAAATGAGCCAGATGGCATTATTGATCATTTAATGGTTGTACATGCTGGCGTTGGTCAAGAAGCTGGCGGCGGTAAATTGAAAGATGATGCGATTTGGTCACATCGTTCAAAACTAGGTTCAAAACCATATGCAATTGATGGCACGAAATCTTCTGTTTCGAACTGGGGCGGAAAGATGGCTGCATATGATTATACAATCGAGCCTGAAGACGGAGCAGTTGGTGTGTTTGCACATGAGTATGGCCATGATTTAGGCTTACCAGATGAATATGATACAAAGTACTCAGGACAAGGTGAACCTGTTGAGTCATGGTCTATTATGAGTGGTGGTAGCTGGGCTGGAAAAATTGCAGGAACAGAGCCAACGAGTTTCTCGCCACAAAATAAAGAGTTTTTCCAAAAGAATATGAAGGGGAACTGGGCGAATATTCTTGAAGTAGATTATGACAAACTTAGCAAAGGAATCGGTGTTGCAACATATGTAGATCAAAGTACTACAAAATCTAAACGACCTGGAATTGTTCGTGTTAACTTGCCGGACAAAGATATAAAAAATATCGAATCAGCGTTTGGTAAGAAGTTCTATTACAGTACAAAAGGAAATGACATTCATACAACACTTGAGACACCAGTATTTGACTTAACAAATGCAAAGGATGCTAAGTTCGATTATAAGGCATTTTACGAACTTGAAGCGAAGTATGATTTCCTTGACGTATATGCGATTGCAGAAGATGGAACGAAGACACGCATTGATAGAATGGGCGAAAAAGATATAAAAGGCGGCGCGGATACAACTGATGGTAAGTGGGTTGATAAATCATACGATTTAAGCCAATTCAAAGGAAAAAAAGTAAAACTGCAATTTGAGTACTTAACAGATATTGCAGTAGCTTATAAAGGATTTGCGTTAGATAATGCAGCCTTAACTGTAGATGGAAAAGTTGTTTTCTCTGATGATGCAGAAGGTCAGCCTGCAATGACGTTAAAAGGCTTTACTGTGTCTAACGGATTTGAACAGAAAAAACATAATTACTATGTAGAGTGGAGAAATTACGCTGGTTCTGACACTGCGTTACAATATGCACGTGGCCCAGTATTTAATACAGGAATGGTTGTATGGTATGCGGATCAAAGCTTTACAGATAACTGGGTAGGCGTTCATCCAGGTGAAGGGTTCTTAGGAGTAGTAGATTCTCATCCAGAGGCAATTGTAGGGACATTAAACGGACAACCTACTGTGAAGAGCAGTACGCGTTATCAAATTGCCGATGCGGCATTCTCATTTGATCAAACACCAGCATGGAAAGTAAATTCACCAACACGCGGTATCTTTGATTATAAAGGATTACCAGGAGTGGCAAAATTTGATGATTCTAAGCAATACATCAACAGCGTTATTCCTGATGCAGGACGTAAGTTACCGAAGCTAGGACTGAAGTTTGAAGTGGTAGGCCAAGCTGAAGACAAGTCTGCAGGTGCAGTTTGGCTTCATCGATAAAATAAGGTAAAAAGAAGAGAAGCTGCGATAAGTCGGTGAAACTGACTGATTGCAGCTTTTTTCTTCTTGTGAAAAAACTCGCTGTTTTTTATGTACTTATTGGAAAAATATGAAGTTTCTTTGATACATAAAATGCTCCGTCTGTCCAATTATAGAAGCTATTTTGGACGTAAGAAATTTGTAAGTAATGAGTAAGAAAAAAGAGATTTTCATAGTATAAAATATTTATTATAGCTACTTTTAACACCTGATACTAATAGTGTGCTATAATATGAATTAGCAACAAAAAGGAAAGGAATTAGAACAATGACCTTAGAAAATACTAAAAATTTAAAAAAACAAGTTGCTCCTTTTGAAAAATCAACGATTAAAAAAAGTGTTTGGCAACTGATCAACACAATCGTGCCATTTATTATTTTATGGTACCTTGCTTATAAAAGTTTGTCAGTTTCTTATTGGTTAACATTAGTTCCAGCACTGTTAGCCGCTGGATTTATGACAAGGATTTTCATTATTTTTCATGATTGTACCCATTATTCATTCTTTAAGAGTCGACGTGCAAATAGAATAGTTGGAACGTGTATGGGGGTTTTAACATTATTCCCATTTGATCAGTGGGGGCATGAGCATTCTATTCACCACGCTACGAGTGGTAATTTGGATAAGAGGGGTACAGGGGATATTTGGACGCTTACAGTAGATGAATATGTAGCAGCACCATTTAGACTCCGTTTAGCATATCGTTTATATCGCAATCCATTCGTTATGTTTGGGTTAGGCCCGATTTATGTTTTCTTGCTTAAAAATAGATTTAACCGAAAAGGTGCTAGAAAAAAAGAACGTATGAACACTTATTTAACGAATATTTTAATCGTTGCTATTGTAGGAATGCTTTGCTGGGCAATTGGATGGCAATCGTTTCTTTTAGTACATGGTTCTATATTTTTAATAGCAGGTTCAATAGGGATTTGGCTGTTTTACGTACAGCACACATTCGAGGATTCTTATTTTGAAGAAGATAAAGAATGGGAATATGTGAAAGCGGCAGTGGAGGGAAGTTCTTTTTATAAACTTCCAAAAATTTTGCAATTTCTAACGGGTAATATTGGATTTCATCATGTTCACCATTTAAGTCCAAGAGTACCTAACTATAAACTAGAAGAGGCACACAACAATACCCTTCCTTTAAAAAATGTACCAACAATTACGCTTGCTACAAGCTTGCGTTCACTCCGTTTCCGTCTTTGGGATGAGAAAAGTAACAATTTTGTTAGCTTTAAAGATGTCAAAAATATAATTAAAAATAATGTTTCTGTTCGGGTGAAATCTGAACTATAATTGCATCGTATATAAAATTCCCCTTAATCATTTTCGATTTAAGGGGAGTTTTTGTTTAAAGATTAGATGCCAGATAAGAAGAAAAATTAAATGTTTCAAATTGTAATGGAAGCAGATTAGGAATTGCTAGTACGTAAGTACAAATACAAGATAACAATAAATGCATTATGTTAACAAGTGGAGTTATCATGAATTTTCCATTACGATAACTGTTCATAAATCCGACGAAAATTAATAGCAAAAGGGGGATCGTACAACAGTATATCTAAAAAATTAGAAAAGACTTGAACGGAAATTTCATTCATTTTTCTTGGTGTTCCGCATTCCATACACTTAAATAGGATGCATATTCTAATTCATCTGGATTGTCATGTAACATAGAAATGAATTCTAATTTATTTCTATCACAATCTAGAAAGTATACACTTGCAGCGGGCATCCACCTTTGGACAATTGGCTCTTGATTTCCTTTTCCTTGACTTCCTATCACTTCTATTCCACGCTCCTCTAACCACGCTTTAGAAGTCATTAAAAACTCTAAATTTACACCAAAAGCAAAATGTCTCAGCTCAAAGTCTTCGATATTATTTACTTCCCATAGTCCAAGCATTTGTTTTTTATTTTCTCCGACCCAAAAGAAAGCCACTCTTCTTTTGGAGAGTTTTCTTGCTAAGGTTAATCCTAGCTTGTTTTGATAGAAATTTATCGCTTTTTCTAAATTTCTTACATGTAAATGAGTTTCGTATATGTTCTGTATCATTATGATCATTCCTTTCTTTCTTGATAACTACCAGTTGAGTAATGAATGTAGTTCTAATAATGTACAGCTATATCTGATATACCTATTTATTATTATATCGAAATTGAAATACGATAAATCCAACTGAGGTAGCAAGTTCAAATGAAAATTTTACTACTTTTGTAGGAGAAGAGAAAAATCCATTAAATTCAGGTGAACTCATATTTAAATAATAAAAAAAGACAACACATGAAGTGAAACGCCACGTGTTGTCTTTTTTGTATCGTACAATATTACGAAGTTTCGCTAATTTTAGTTTCACTTTGAGTGTTAGTTGCAATTCTTTTCTTAACTTTAAAGTGATAGTAAGTATAGCAAAAGATGATAAATGGTACAGTACAATAAATGCCTAGTCTTTGATCTGGGATAAAGATAAGACTTACTAATATAATGCCATACAATCCAAAACCAAGAATTGGTACAAGGGGATAGAGTGGAGTTCTGAACTTCAAGTCGTCTAATTTTCCACCTTCAGCTAAATAGTGTTTGCGGAAAAAGAATTGAGAAACACAAATTGACATCCAAACAATAATGGTAATGACTCCAGAAATGGAAATTAACCATAAGTAAACCGTTTCAGCAGCTACGACGCTTGTTAAAAGAGAAAAAGCAGAAATAGCTATTGTCATGATTAAAGCGTTGAGAGGAATCCCACGTGATGATAATTTCTTTAAAAATGCTGGAGCCATTTCGTTTTTTGATAAAGACCAAAGCATGCGAGTAGCAGCGTATAGTCCTGAGTTTGCAACAGAAAGAACAGCAGTAAGAATAACAAAGTTCATAATATCAGCTGCATATGGAATACCGATATTATCAAAAACAGCAACGAATGGGCTCTTTGTGAGTCCTGCTTCTTCCCAAGGAATTAAAGCAACAAGAACAAAGATTGCTAAGACGAAGAAAAACATTGTGCGCCATATAATATTTCTAATAGAACGAGGTAAAGTTTTTGCTGGATCTTCACTTTCACCTGCTGCGATTCCGACAAGCTCTGTACCTTGGAAGGAATAATTGACTGTAACCATTGTTAATAGAATAGCTGCAAGTCCATTCGGAAATAAACCACCATGATTTACGAAATTTGAAAGAAGTGGAGCTGGTTCGTCGCCTTTTAAATCAATAAAGCCGAACATAGCGGCGCCACCAAGAATTATAAAAGCTATAATGGCAGATACTTTTATACTTGAAAACCAAAATTCTGTTTCTGCATAACTACGAGCAGATAATGCGTTAATAGTAAAGATTGTAACGCCAAATATTAAACACCAAACCCAAACAGGAATATCAGGAAACCAGCGCTGCATTGTAATACCGGCAGTTGTAAATTCAAGACCGGTCGTATTCGCCCAGCTTAACCAATACAACCATCCGATTGTAAAGCCAGTTGCAGGATTGATGAATTTAGTGGCATATTCCTGGAAAGAACCCGAAACAGGCATGGCTACAGCGAGTTCACCAAGACATAGCATAACGAAATACATTAATAATCCACCGGCCATAAAGGCAAGTACGGATCCACCAGGTCCAGCTTGACTTATAATAAAGCCAGATCCGTTAAATAACCCCGTTCCAATCACACCACCGAGTGCAATCATAAATAAGTGTCTACTTTTCATCGTACGTTTTAATTCATTGTTTGTATTGTTTACTTGCGCCATTGTTTTCCTCACTTTCGTAGTTGATAGAATAAAGTTTGATGTTTTTCCGTATTATGGAATGTATTCCGTGATGTGAAATCTTGTTATAATTTTCAGATAATTAAAAAGAAAAGTCAATATTTTTTTGTTTGCGTTTTCAATTCGTTGTTAGTGATATATTTTTATTGTTAGAAAATTAAATAAATAGATTGATTTCATTTCGAATGTTTGCTAAATTGATAGTTAATTAAGCATACTAACATATTACGAGTAAAGTTGAGGCGAGTTATGGTACAGTCCATTGATCGAGCGATAAGTATTATTAAATTATTGAATTCTACAAATGAAAAAGAGTATTGGGCTATTTCTGATATAGCTGATGGAACACATCTCCCGGTTAGTACAGTACATAGATTACTTAACTCTCTAATGGAGCATGGGTTAGTTACACAAATTACAGAGACAAAACAGTACAAAATTGGACCAATGTGGATGGAAATAGGGTTACGTCAATTGGAGAAGGTAGACTACAGATCTGTTGCAAGAGAAGTGATGAAACGTTTGGCTGCTGAAGTGGAAGAAAGTGTCTATTTGAATATTCCAAACGGAACGCATTCTATTATCATTGAAAGAATTGATAGTCCTTTAAAAATTCGGGTTATCGATAATCTAGGAGAACAAATTCCACTTTCAATTGGTGCTGCAAATAAAACGATGCTTGCCAATATGAAAACGAATGAAATGGAACATATTGTAGAGTATTTACTTCCTTCATTACCAGAACAAAAGCAAATTCTTCTTAATCAAATAAAGCAAATAAAAAATGAAGGATATGCTGTCAGTTATGGTGAAAAAACAGAAGGGACAGCTTCAGTAGCTGCACCTATTATCGGATTTAATCATAAAGTAGTAGGAGCATTAAGTGTTGGGTTAATTAGTCATCGTATTAATGATGATCGACTATCTTTTCTTATTAGCAAGGTAAAACAAGCAGCTCATGAAATATCAATAAAAATCGGCAGTACATCAGAACTATAATTTTGATAGCTGTCGTCATTTTTTATTCATATATTGGAATTCGTTTTCATAATGCGGAAAAATAGGGGGATTTATATGTCAAAGTGGCAATCAAAAGAACAATTGATTCAATTATTAAGCAGTCTTGTTGAAATTCCTAGTATTACAGGTACAGAGGCTGAAGTGATATTGCCAGACTTTGTTGTGGAGCAATTATCTGATTTACAGTACTTCAAAGAAAACCCGCACCATGTGCAAAAAAATCCGACGGGGGACGGACGATATTTTGTTACAGCACTAGTAAAGAAAAGCGATAGTACAAAAAATACTGTAATTCTAGTAAGTCACTTTGATGTTGTAGATGTACAAGATTACGGAGTGTGGAAAGAAGATGCATTTAATCCTAAAAAGTTAACATCTATGTTTTATTCTCATAAAGATGAACTTCCAGACCATGTACGTGAAGATATAGAACATGGAGATTGGCTGTTTGGTAGAGGAACAATGGACATGAAATGCGGCCTCGCATTACAAATGGCAATGATTGAACAAGCATGTGAAGGAAGATTCGATGGGAATGTTCTTTTATTGGCTGTACCAGATGAAGAAGTGAATTCTGTAGGGATGAGGGCCGCTGTTCCGAGACTATTAGATTTAGCAAGAGAGCATAATTTAGATTATAAAACGGTCTTAAACTCAGAGCCTATGTTTTCAAGACATCCTGGTGACCAAAATAAGTATATTTACACTGGCTCTATTGGTAAAGTGTTACCTGGTTTTCTTTGCTACGGAAAAGAGACACATGTAGGTGAACCTTTTGCAGGGTTAAATGGGAGTTATATGGCTTCATTAATAACAGCAGAACTAGAGTTAAACACAGACCTTTGTGATATTGTAGAAGGGGAAGCGAGTCCTCCACCAACTAACTTACTTCAAAGGGACTTAAAAGAGGATTATTCTGTACAAATTCCGCATCGTGCAGTCACATTATTTAATTTGTTTTTATTAGAAAAATCAATGGCAGATGTAGTTTCATTGTTACGTCAAAAAGTAACGAAAGTAGCAGAGAAAATAGAAGAGTCGTATGAAAAACATGCATATCGTTTTTCTAAATATAATCCATTTATACCACCTAATCTCAAAGTAAATGTATTAACTTATGAAGAGCTTATCACATATGCAATTGAGCAACATGGACGAGAAAAAATAGATCATATTCAATCTAATATTATAAAAAATAGAGGAGATAAAGATGATCGTGCGGTAACGATTGATTTAGTAGATAAATTAGCGATTTTATGTAAAGAAAAGGCACCGATGATTGTACTTTTCTTCGCTCCGCCGTACTATCCAGCTGTGAGTTCACGCAACAATCCTTTAATAAAAGAGGTAGTTGTAGAAATGGAAAAGTATGCACATTACAATCATAAAATTACATTTGAAAACCAAAATTATTTTGGGGGGATTTCAGATTTAAGCTATGTAGGCTTGCAGTATCCACTGGATTCAATGAGTTCGCTTGTAGACAATATGCCATTATGGGATAAAGGCTATTCAATTCCGCTTCAGGAATTAGAAGAGTTTGATGTTCCAGTATTAAATATGGGACCGGTAGGAAAAGATGCACATCAATGGACAGAACGTCTAGATGTAAACTACGCATTTGAAACACTATTAGATATGTTACCGAAATGCATTGAAAAATTATTAGTTTCTAATAAAATTACACAATCATAGTAGGGAATAGGTAAGGGATAAAACAGAACCTTTAAAGAAGAGTCAAATCAAATTATTTTAATATAATTAAAAAGTAGAACGGCCAAGCTCAATTTTATATGATTTTGGCCGTTTATCATGTAGTGAATTTTTAATTAAAAGTATGTGAATTCATAGCTAACGTAATCTCTTTTATAGTTTTATTTTTTAGTTTGACCAGATAGTTCAACAGACTTTTGCGTACAACGCTGCATAGCTGAAATAATCGCTGTTCGTAATCCTTTTTCCTCTAATGTCGCTACAGCTTCTATTGTCGTTCCGCCAGGAGAACAAACCATATCTTTCAATTCACCTGGATGTATTCCTGTTTCTAGTACCATTTTTGCAGAGCCTAACACAGCTTGAGCAGCGAATTTATATGCTTGATTTCTTGGCATACCATCTAGTACAGCAGCATCTGCCATCGCTTCTATAATCATATATACATAAGCTGGTGAAGAACCACTTACGGATGTGACAACATCCATTAATTTTTCACTTACGATCTCTGTTTGACCAAAACTATTGAAAATGTTTAGTACATCTTCTAAATCTTTTTCTGTAACCATTTCATTAGGGCATAATGCAGACATTCCTTCTCCAACAAGAGCAGGAGTATTAGGCATTACTCTTACAACCTTTACTTTTTTATTAAAGGCATTTTCAGTACTTTCAATACTTTTTCCAGCAGCGATCGTAACGATGATAGCATCGTTTTTGATTACTTCTTTTATTTCATTAATTATTGATGAATATAGGTCTGGTTTGATTGATAAAATTAAAATATCAGCATTTTTAGCTACTTTATTGTTGTCGGTAGTTGTAGTTAGCCCATATTTTTCACTAGCATTTTTTAAATTAGCAGTATTTAAATCTGAACAAATAATTTGATTTGAAGACACTATATTTTTGTTTATCATTCCGCCAATCATAGCCATTCCCATATTTCCGCAACCGATGAATCCAATTTGTTTATCCATAATAACTCAATCTTGCTCCTTTTATAATCAATTATATCGGTTTGATATTATTTTCTTAGAATAAGAATAACATCCCTGTGCAATATAAAGAAACATTCTAAGAGAATATATTCCTTTTTGCAACACTAAAAGACAAAAATTAATTATATTCGACATTATGTAAATATATACACTATAATGTAAGGTTTTATGTTTATGAATATGAGTTAAACTTATATCATTTTGTATTTTCATTCAGTAGGGCGATAATTTCATACAAATAACTTGTGGCTCTATTTATTTTTAAAAATACCTCTTGACACCGAATCGAACTATATCGCATAATATAAAAAAATTAGATTGAAAATCGTTGAAGGGAATTAGTACATATGTCTTCTTGCGAAAGAGAGTGGAATTCACCGGCTGAAAGATTCCTCGTATAGAATATATCGAACCTATCCCTGAGTCTTAAATGAAAGTTTAGGCGTTCGCCCGCGTTATAGGCACCAAGTGGATATCTATGTATATCAATTAAGGTGGTACCGCGGAACAATGACCGTTTCGTCCTTTTTATTTTATTAAGGGCGAAGCGGTCATTTTTATTTTGCTCTTAAATACTTCAGTGCAGCATTGATGAGAATAGATATAGTTACAAAGTGAATGAAGTGTAATTTATAAAAAAACTTTGATTTTAGACTTGGGGGATAAAAAAGTGAAAAAACAACGAATTGTTGTAAAGATTGGGAGTAGTTCCTTGGCAGATAGTCATGGAGGCATCTCTACAGAACAGCTTTCAGATCACGTTGCCGCATTGGCTCGGTTGAAAGAAGATGGGCACGAGGTTGTGTTAATTACATCTGGAGCCGTCGCTGCAGGTTTTTCAGCGCTAGGATATCCTAGCAGACCTGTAACGATTAAAGGGAAACAGGCTGCAGCAGCTGTCGGACAAAGTTTGTTAATGCAGGCGTACACGGAGGAATTCCGTAAATATGGCATCGTTACTGCACAACTTTTGCTGACGAGAAGTGATTTTTCTAGAAAAGAACAATATAGTAATGCTTACGCTACGTTAGGAGAATTATTAAACCGTTCCGCTCTTCCAATTATTAATGAAAATGATTCCATCTCTTTAGAGGAGCTAACGTTCGGTGATAATGATATGCTGTCAGCTTTAGTAAGCGGGCTTGTTTCGGCGGATATGCTTATGATCTTTACGGATGTGAACGGGTTATATGACAAAAATCCTCAGAAAAATGCGGATGCAAAAAAATATTATTTTCTTCCTGAAGTTACGGAAGAAATTTCTTCTCTTGCAGGAGATGCAGGCTCAAAACTTGGGACTGGCGGTATGAAATCAAAAATCGATGCTGCAAAGACAGCACTCTCTCTTGGTGTGAGTGTATTTATCGGAACAGGACGTGGACAGGAAAAGTTTGTAGATGTTTTGAAGGGTAAGGGTGATGGAACGTATGTTGGTAATGCTCCTCAAAAAGAAATGAAGATGAACAAGCAATGGATTGCCTTGCATTCGCTTGTTAGCGGACAAATTGAAGTAGATGCTGGGGCAGCTACTGCCATCATTCAGCATGGGAAGAGTTTACTTCCAGCTGGTGTTACGAATGTATCAGGATTTTTCCAAGTGGGTGAAGTTGTAGAGGTTGTAACGCAACAAGGGCGCGTAATAGGAAAAGGACAATGCACATATAGTGCAGAGGAACTAAGAGATGTAAAAGGTATGCAAAGCCAAGATATTCAAGTAAGAGGCGAGAGACATAGTTATGAAGTCATCCATAGGGATCATTGGGTTTCACTTTAAAAAGGAGGAAATAAAAATGAATGAAGTGTTGGCAAAGGGGATAAAAGCAAAAGAGGTTGCTAGAGAACTTGTGCTTAAAACTACAGATCAAAAAAATGAAGCACTTGCTGCAATTGCTAATCAGCTGATAGTAGAAACAGCTTATATTTTAGAAGAAAACAAACGGGATATTGAAGAAGGTAAGGAGAAAGGATTTTCTCATTCACTCCTTGATCGCCTTTTGCTGAATGAACAACGAATTGTTGATATGACAGAGGGTATTAAGCAGTTAATTGAATTACGTGATCCTATTGGAGAATGTGTAAGTGCATGGGAACGACCAAATGGACTATCTATTCAGGAGATGCGCGTACCACTTGGTGTTGTCGGAATGATTTATGAGGCAAGACCGAATGTAACTGTTGATGCTGCTACAATTTGTTTAAAAACAGGAAACGCAGTAATACTACGTGGTAGTTCTTCTGCTATACATTCTAACAAAGCTATCGTTAGCGTTATTCACCGGGCGCTTAAGCAAACTAGCTTGCCTTCAGAAAGTGTACAGCTCATAGAAGATACAACGAGAGATAGTGCAAAACAGTTGTTTACATTGAACGAGTACTTGGATGTTCTTATACCAAGAGGCGGTAAACAATTAATTGATACAGTAGTGAGAGAAGCGTCTGTTCCAGTACTTGAAACAGGTGCGGGAAATTGTCATATATTCATTGATGAAACAGCAGATAAACAAATGGCGTTTAATATTATTATAAACGCAAAAACGCAGCGTCCATCTGTATGTAATGCAATTGAGACGATTGTACTTCATGAGAATTGGGCAGAGCAATATGGTAGCGAGTTGTTTTCTTCCTTGAAGGAAAGAGGAGTGGAGCTACGTGGTGATAATAAAGCAGTGGCGATTGATCCTTCTATCTTACTTGCGACAGAAGAAGACTGGGAAACTGAGTTTTTATCTCTCACACTAGCAGTGAAAGTGGTTTCCACTGTTGAAGAAGCGATTCATCATATAAATACGTATGGATCTATGCATTCTGAAGCGATTATTACTGAAAACGAGGAAAACGTCAGCAAGTTTTTTACTTCTGTAGATGCCGCGGCACTTTATCATAATGCATCGACTCGTTTTACAGATGGATCCGAATTTGGATTCGGAGCGGAAATTGGTATCAGTACACAAAAGTTACACGTAAGAGGACCAATGGGGCTTCCAGCATTAACTTCTACAAAATATGTGATTCGTGGAAATGGGCAAATTCGAAAATAATAATAAAAGACACTCAATTGGCTTGGGTGTCTTTTATTATAAAAATTATTTACCATACAAATAGCCCAACGAGCATAGCACTTAATAAAGAAACAGCCATCCCGCTAACAAGAAGCTTCCAAACATTTTTACCGATGACTGATGATTTTTCTCCGCCAAATAATGAATTGTAAGTTCCGTAAATCATACCTACTGTACTAAAGTTAGCAAAAGAAGCTAGAAATGTCGTTGCAACCGCAACCGTATGCGGTTGTAGCGACTTTAAGTTTGATTTTAAATCCATCATTGCAACAAATTCATTCGTCGTTATTTTGATCCCCATTAATTCAGCTACATACATAGCATCACTGCCTGATAAACCGAGTAAAAATGCAAAAGGACTAAAGATAATGGAGAAGATTTTTTGAATTGTTAACCCCGTTACAAAAAATCCTAAAATCCCATTTAAACATGCTGTTAAAGCTACATAACCAATTACCATAGCTAAAATAACGATAACCATATTCATCCCAACTAACATACTGTTTGAAATAGTAGAAAAGAAATCCTTTTTTTCATGTTTTGAAGGTGTGTAAACAACGTCTTCTTCTTTCGAAACTTCCACAGGATTTAATACATTGGCTAAAATTAATGCGTTAATACAGTTTAATGGGATTGCGCTGAAAATATATGTTGCTGGAACCATTGATAAATAAGCACCAAGAATGGATCCGCTAACGCTACTCATACTCATAATTCCAAAAGTTAATAATCGATTTTCTTTTAACACAGATAATTGATCACGAACAACCGCAAGTGCTTCGGTGTTTCCTAAAAACATCATTTGAATCGAAAAGAAACTTTCTAACTTTGGTAAACGAGAAATCTTTGAAATAACTGCACCTACTTTATCAATAATCCAAGTTAAGATTCCGAAATAAGAAAGAATATCGAAAAAAGTAATAACAAAAATGATAGGAAGTAACGCACTAAAGAAGAAGTCAATGTGCTGACTTTCCATAGCTGAAGGAAATGCAAATCGAATACCTTCATTCGCACACGCTAGTAGCCAACTGAAAAATGACGCAATTTTATTAATGATAATACTGCCGAGCTTTGTGCCTAACATAAACCATGTAATAAAAAGCTCCAATAGGATGAGAATTACAATTGGTCTCCATTTTATATGTTTTTTATTAGGCGAACATAAGAAAACGATTAATATGACAACGAAAATCCCTAACATATTCAATATGAAATGCATGTCAACAACTCCTTGAGGCTTATTATTTGTATATAAAAAAGCATCTATTCTTCCAAATTTGGATTATGATTAGAAGTTATGAAGCATGTAAGTTATGTTAGGAATCAATGTATTTTAATTTGCTTTATTTTGAGCAATCGCAGTAATTATCGAACAATTAGTTGTTTTCAATTGTTTTGTTGGATATTAAACGTATGCGATTTTAAACATCGTTTATCCCGGATTAACGGGCAGTAAGACTTTTACCTCAAAATTGAGGGAAAGCAAAGAAGTGAAGTGGGGATGGGCTGCCCGCAAAATCCCGATTGGTAAGAGCTGATTAAAATTTCACTTTATAAATAAGAACGGTGAGTTGGCCATGAACCTTGAAGTTTCCGAAGCTGTATAATTTGTCCTGTATGATAAGCATCATGCAAAAGGATATTCATATATTGTTGCCAAACTGGTAGAGAAGGACTTAGTTGATCTAGTTCTGCTTCTTGAAGGGCGGTTAATGAAGATTGTAAGGCATCATGTACTTGAAGCGTTCGCTTTTCTCTTTAATAAACCTTCTCTATAGTTGAACAAGAGAGTGAAATACAACGTATAATTGAGCCATTAAAAAATCTCATTTTTAATATGATATTTAATAATCAAGGCTTTCATTGAGTCAGAATGAAAAGAGTATAAACCTTTTTCTGTTTGCTCATTGATTAAAGTTTTTTTTAAGTTGCAAAACGGTTCTAAAAATATAGAAGGTAAAATTCGATAAAAATAGAATGTGTTATATAGCAAACAAGGAGGGGATAAAAATGGAGGTCTATCACATAACGAGCAGAAAAAGGGAAACATACAACGTTCAGGTGAAATATTCGATACTTTTCGAATGTGCACTTGGCATTGCAGCGATTACTCATAAAAGGTTAATTGATACTCTTGAAAAAACTCAAAGTGAATGGGAAGAAATTAAGAAAGCATTAACAGAAGAAATGAGAGAACACTTACAGTTTGTAGAAGAACATAATACGTGGAAAGCATTACTCCAGTTATTGTATGAAGAGGATTTTCAAGATTTATCGCAGTTTAATTTTAAAATTGATTCATTTTCAGAAGAAGATTTGAAATTTATATGTTTACCGTTTTTAGGAGAGAAGTATGAAGAGAAAAGACGTTTAGCTGCAACGGGAGTTGTATGTGCAATACACGAACTAAAGGAACTAACAGATAATCATCAGTTTTTTTCTACTTATATTAGCTTTATATGTAATGTAGATGTACAAGTGCTGAAATCGCATTTAATCGCTGTTATGACAGGTTGGTATGAGAGTGTTATTAAAAGAGAGGAAGAACAAATACTTTCTATATTAAAACGAGATTATGAAGCGAAAAATGAAATGAATAAAAAGATGAAGCCGGAAGAGTTTGTCGAGTGGGCGACTGGCGGAGTGAACTATATGCCAGAGCCAAGTGTTCATCACGTACTTCTTATTCCGCAAATGACGTACAGACCGTGGAATATTGAAGCGGATATTGATGATACGAAAGTATTTCATTATCCAGTTGCGAATGAAAGCATTCATCCTGAAGATCCGTATGAACCGAATTATTTTTTAGTTCAAAAACATAAGGCTCTTGGGGATGAGGCGAGATTGCGAATTGTAAAAATGTTATTTGAAAAAGAACGTACATTACAGGAAATAACGGAAAGATTACAGCTTGGTAAATCGACTGTACACCATCATTTGAAATTGTTACGTGCAGCGAAGTTAGTTGATATACATGACGGAAAATATGTATTAAGAAAGAAAGCAGTACAGTCTTTAGCGAAAGAATTAGATATGTTTTTGAATAGATAATTAACAACGAGAATGTACATAAAGGGAGGAATATAAAAGAAAAGTTGGTGTGTGAAATTGAAAAATATATTGAAAAATCGTTCGTTCTTTTTTATGTGGATTGGTAGTGCAATCTCTGAATTAGGAGGGGCTTTCGGAACGTTATGTAATTCAATTCTAGTATATGAGTTAACAGGATCGGAAATGGCTTTAAGTAGTATGTGGCTATTATATTTCATCCCATCACTCATACTGCAATTAATAAGTGGCCCATTTATTGATAAATGGAGCCGGAAGTGGATTATGATTTTTTCACAATGGATACGGGCGTCCGTATTCTTATTACCTTTGGTGATGCTAGTTACAGGTAGTATAGAAGTTTGGCACATTTATGTTGTTCAAATTGTAGTGGGACTTATTACACCTCTTTATACACCTGCAAGTCAAGCAATTACACCGAGCATTGTAAGTCAAGGACAACTTCAAGACGCAAATGCGTATATTGATGGAATGACTCGTCTCATGATGTTTCTTGCGCCAGTATTAGGCGGAGTAGTCATTCATTTCATTGGAACAGAACTTACATTATCTTTCGTATGTATTTGTCTATTTGTTAGTGGTGCTTTCTTACTTTATATAAAAGAAAAGAGAACTACAACAGATATACGAAAAACGTGGCTAGAACAATTTCTTCAAGGTTTTACATATTTTTTTACAAAACCAATCATCGTTTGGCTCGGTATATTTCTTACTTTCGTGCAGTTTGGAGTAGGGGTAACGATGGTCACAAATCTTCCTTATATAAAAGACGAGCTGTTAGCGGGATATGCAGAGTACGGCTATTTTATGGCAGGTTTTCCACTTGGCTACGTAATTGGCTCAGTATTAGTCGGAAAAGTAACATATAAAAGCCGGCGTATACTTATGCTTGGGGGATTGTTTATAGGGGGACTCACATACATTTCGCTAGGGTTCAATCATAGTATTATCATTGCAATACTAATTGAAGTAATAGCAGGGATTTGTATTGCATTTTTCAATGTTCATAACACAACAATATGCCAACAAATCGTCCCAAATAATATGATAGGACAAGTATTTTCAGTGCGTTTATTTTTCATACGATCCGCTATGCCATTAGGTGTGTTAGTAGGGGGAATATTGAGTGAAATGTGGGGAGTAAGAGCGCTATATGTAATTATCGGTGCAGTTATATGTGTTACATCTTTAATAGGGATGTTACTTCCATATTTCAAATTTTTAGATGAGGCGATAGAAAAGAAATCAGCATAATTCAAAAAATTAAAACTTTACAATTGAAAATAATTATCATAATCAATTATAATAGAAGAATACTAGTATTCGTATAACAAAGAGGGAGTGGAATAAATGTTTATCGAAACGAAAACATTTACAGTAAAAGAAGGTACATCAAATATAGTTGTAGAACGTTTCACTGGAGAAGGTATTATTGAAAAATTTGAAGGCTTCATCGATTTAAGTGTTCTCGTGAAAAAAGTAAGACGCGGCGACGAAGAAGTTGTCGTAATGATTCGCTGGGAATCGGAAGAAGCATGGAAAAACTGGGAAACAAGTGAAGAACACTTAGCTGGACATAGAGCGGGCCGTGGTAAACCAAAACCAGATCATATTATTAATGTGGATCATGCGGTTTATTATGTGAAATCATCGAAATCGGCTTATCAACAGTTGTAATATACAAGCAGAGGATACATGTTGTAGAAGCAAACATGTATCCTCTTTTTTATTACTGGGGGGATGGGAATGATAGGAAATCTTTCATTCATTTAAAAAACGTTCTAGGCTATAGAAAAAAATATTAGACTTATAAAGCATAGTCTTAGACGGAACGCTTGAATATTTTCCCTTACATATTTAAGTGTTATGAAAAAAATGAATCCATATACCCTCAGTTTAAAAGGAGATGAGTACATGAAGCTGAATCATTTAAATTTATGTGTTGATGATTTATCGGAAGCGAGACATTTCTTTGAAACATTTTTTGATTTTCAATTTTTGGAGCAAAAAGGGAAAGCACTTGTAGTCATGAGTGATGAGAGTGGTTTTATACTTGTACTAAGTGATCCAAAAGCATTTAAAGGGAATAAGGAAGTTACGTATCCGGAAGCTTTTCATATTGGTTTTTTAGTGGATACATCAAGTGAAGTGGATCAAGCGTATAATCGTTTAGTAGCCGGCGGCATTGAAATAGACAAGGAACCTTATTTGATGCGAGGTAGTAGTTATGGTTTTTATTTTACAGTATTTAATGGCTTATTAATTGAAGTGTCTTGTCTTGATTATAGAGAAGGTAAGAAAGTTTCAAAGCTTAATAGTAATCATCTAGAGTAATCATTTGAAGGTGTATAGAATTTAAGTATGTATCATATTAGAAGACGGATTAAGAAAGTTTCACTGTAAAGTAAAAAAGACAGACTAATAAATAGTCTGTCTTTTCACATTAATTCTTCACATCATCATAAAGTTCAAGTGCCTCTTTCACATTCAATCCATTTTTCACAATGCCATGTATCGCTTGAATCATCGCAGCTGGGTGCTCGGATTGCCATATGTTTCGGCCCATATCTACTCCAATTGCGCCTTCTTGCAGCGCATTGTACGTAATGTTTAATGCGTCTTCAATTGAATCTAGTTTTGGGCCACCCGCGATGACGACTGGGGCAGGGCATGTGCTCGTTATTTTTTCGAATCCTTCACAGTAATACGTTTTAATAATATCAGCACCCATTTCAACACATACGCGGGAAGCAAGTGCTAGAAAGCGAGCTTCACGTTTTTGTAATTCTTTTGCGACTGCGGTAATGCCGAGTACAGGTAGGCCGTAATCGTGAGCTTCAGAGACTACATTTGCGAGATTTGTAACAGTTTGTGTTTCATAGTCTGATCCGACAAAAACAGAAACGCCAACGCCAATTGCGTTTTGCTTCACTGCTTCTTTTACAGGTGTAACAATTGTTTCATTCGCTAAATCTTTACCGACGACAGTAGCACCGCCAGATACACGCATAACCATCGGTGTGCTGCAGTTTTCAGGAATACAGGAGCTAAGTACACCACGCGTTAAAAAGAGAGAATCCGTGTAAGGAAGTAAGTTTTTAACTGTTTCAAGTGGTTGTTCTAGTCCGTGAATTGGTCCTAAGAAATAACCGTGATCTATTGCTAACATTACCGCTCTGCCATCAGGTAAAATTGTATTTAATCGATTTTTAAATCCCCAAGTCATTCCAAATCACTCCTTCGTTAATGTTGGATTTTCCGTTTGTACAGTATCTTTATTTGGTAAATGTGGTGACTTAATAAAAACAGCTTTAAAAGGTTTGTCAGAATGGTTAATAAGATAGTGAGATTCATGAGGACGAACTTGCAGGACATCACCTTGTTTAATTGGAACTCTTTCATTATTCACATAGAAATCTATTTCACCTTCTAATGCATAAAAGACCTCTTCGCACGTCGTATGATAATGGTTTTGAAACTCCTGGCCCGGTTGAATGACAACAAGGCCAAGATCAATATTTGGACCTTGTATTAAATATTTCGGCCCGTTATCACCGAAGCGATAGGAGAAGTCATTTTCATTCGCTTTTAACATACAGTTCACTCCTTTATGTAATGTGTTACAGTGCACCAGGCGCAATCCACATATGTGAGGTGAGCCCTTTATCAGCTAAAGCGAGCTGACTGTCATATACAGTTTTCCATGTTTCATAGAACTCTTTATATAGTTCGTGATTTTCAGTAACTGGTTCGAATGTTTGCTCCCACTGTACAAACTCTTCGGCAGTTTCTTCCATAGATGAATATATGCCAGCACCAACTCCAGCAGCAATCGCAGTTCCTAAAGCAGCTGCTTCTTTCACAACAGGTACTTTTACAGGAATACCGAGTACGTCTGATAGAATTTGTGGCCATAGTTTTCCTTTAGCGGCACCGCCAGCAAAAATAACTTCAGAAGGGAATGTGCCAGTTAGATTTTTTATTAATTTTAAGTTTCCAAGTGTAATGAAGGCTGCATTTTCTTCAATAGCACGAAACAGTTCTTTTTTTCCGCATTTGTCAGCGTCTAAACTTAAATTTAAAAAAGAAGGTGCGGCATGACGCCAAGAAATGTAGTTCATAACGTTTGAAAAAGTAGGGATAATGCCATGTGAACCGACAGGTACGTCTTTCGCTTGTTCTTCTAGTAATTCATAAGCATCTACACCGAGTTTATCAGCAAGTTTCTTTTCTTCTTGGCAAAAAGCGTCTCGAAACCAGCGCATAACGAGACCTGGGAAAAAGGCGATTGTTTCATATTGCCATAGGTTCGGAACGACGTGACAATTTACTCGAATCGCAGCATGTGGATCTGTTATTGGCTCAGTAACATTCACTTCTTGTTGCCAAAAGCTACCCCCGCATATTAACGTTTGATTTGGTTTCACGATTCCTGTTCCGAGCGATGCCATTTGAGCATCTCCACCCCCGGCGACGACAGGAATCCCTTCACGTAATCCAGTTAATGCTGCACACTCTTTTGTAACGTTGCCAATTACTGTACCAGCTTCATTTACTGTTGGTGAAAATGGCAAAGATAGACCGCACTCCTTAGCGACATCGTTATCCCACACTCTATTTTGTAAGTCAAAAATACCTGACGTGCATCCGTTTGAGGGATCAATTTGTAGTACGCCGCTTAGTTTATATAAAATCCAATCGTTTAACATTGTAAAAGAGTAAATATTATTATAGACGTCGGGTTCATGTTTTTTTATCCAGAGTAGGCGTGGTAAAGCACCTAATGAAAAAGTTTGACCAGACTTTGTATATAAATCTTTTTCAAGATGTGACCGAATTTCTTTTAATTCACTAACTTCGACGGATGCGCGCCCATCAACATTTGCACACGCCCATATTTCTTGCCCATCTTGATCATATAAAACAAATCCTTCTCGCATACTTGTAGCGCTAATAGCAAGAATAGAAGAGGCAGGAGTGTTGCTTTTTTGAAGCACCTCTTTCGTACATTCTTGTACTAGCTTCCAATTTTCTACTACATCAAAGTTCATAGAGCCTGGATAACGAAGGTCAGATTTGTGAATCCATTCTTTTTGACTTACTGCAATTTGATTACCATGTAAATCAAAAAGAACTGCTCGAATGCTCCCTGTACCAGCATCAAAAGCTAATAAATGGGACATTAACAATCACCATCCTTTCGTAATAAGGAGAGGGCAGTTTCCTCATCGGTAATTAATGAATGAATAAACTTTCCTTTTAAGGCACCATAAATTGCATCTATCTTTTCAGTACCTCCAGCAACACCGACGACATGCTTCATATTGCGCAAAATAGAGAGGGGCGTGCCAATTAGACGATTGTGATGCGAGAGCTCTAATAAATCGCCATTTGTATTATAAAATTGTCCTAAAATATCGCCAGCACCGTTTTGACTACGAATATATGTCATCTCACGTAGTGTTAATTTTTCTTCTTTTACAATCGTAGCGTCTTGAGATAATCCCCCAATACCGACAACAGCCGTATGAGCAAGTGAAGCGACTTGAAGCATATCTTTTACACTCGGTTCTGATAGAATACTTTGTGCCATTTCGGTTGTAGACGCTAGAAACGGCGTAGGGATAATGTGAAGTTCGCCTTGCATGTAGTGTAAATAGTTTTGTTTTCTCGGGAGATAGTGATTTACCCCGCCTGTTAGCGTTACGATTGAAAGGTTGATAGAACTTTCAAAATGAATGTTTTCTAGCATTTTGCTAATTGTTTCTCCCCAGCCAATACCGAGTAAATCGCCTTGCTGGAGATGAGTTTCTAAATATTGTGCAGCAGCTTTTCCGAGAGAAGCGTGATAATTGTTTACTGGGGTAGGGATAATAAAAGCATCTTTTAAGTGGAATTTTTTCATTAGGTCACGCTCAATACTTAAACAGTGCAAACCAGTCCCTTTTACGTGAAATGTAACGATACCTTCACTCCGCGCTTTATCTAATAACCGGACGACTTTATTTCTTGAAATATGAAGAAGTGACGCGATCTCCTGTTGTGTTAATTGGTCTTTATAATAGTACCAAGCTACTTTAGTTAATAAATTTTCTTCAAAGTTCAGCTGAGTCATACTCTTCATCCCTTTCAACAATTGACCACAGCTTAAACATATGTACCATATATTTTGTTTATTCCAGTTGAAACGATTAATAGTACGTAGAAAAAAGTGTTCTAGATATAAAAAAAGGAATATACAATGCTACAAAACAAGTAGAACAAATAATCATTTTCTCAAAAAATGTTCTGGGTAAAGGCAGGTGACATCATGTGGAGAATGTGCCCTTATTACAAGTGAAGAAAATGAGTAAGGCGTTTTCGAATCAACTTGTGCTAAAGGAAGTGAACTTACAAGTAGAGCATGGTGATATATACGCTTTAGTTGGTGGAAATGGCGCCGGGAAATCGACATTAATGAAAATATTAACGGGGTTATATTCGTATGATAGTGGAGAAATGTATGTGAAAGGAAAGAGACAGCAGTTTGCAAATCCAAAAGAAGCACACCAAGAAGGGATTTATTTAATACCACAAGAACCGCTCATTTTTCCGCATATGACCATTGAAGAAAATATATGTATTGGATTAAAGGGGAATAGAAAGAAGCTTAAAGTAAAAGTTCAGCAATTAATTGACAGTTTAAGTTGGGATATTGATCTTAATGAACAGGGAGAATCGTTATCTATTGCGCAACAACAGTTAGTAGAAATCGTTAGAGGATTAATAAGAGAAGCTGAGATTCTTATTCTAGATGAGCCAACATCGACATTAACAACACACGAAATTAAGAGTCTTTTTGTGTTGATGAAAAGTTTACAAGAAAAAGGAATTGGGATGATTTATATTACGCATCGTTTTCCAGAAATCTTTGAAATTGCCAACAAAGTAGCAATACTACGTGATGGAATGGTTGTAAGCCAAGGTGATGTATGTGACTATACATATGACATGCTGATGGAGGGACTATTGCCAAAAGGATATAAACAGAAAGAGAAAATAGAAGTAGTTCAAGAGACAGCAAAGACGAAAAAAATATTAGAAGTAGTTGATATAAATGGTCACGCATTCGAAAATATATCATTCACTGTACATGCGGGTGAGGTTGTAGGTGTTGCTGGCATTATAGGATCTGGCAGAACGGAATTAGCAGAAGCGATATTTGGATTGAAAACTATAAAATCAGGGTCTATCTTATTGGGGGGAAAATCAATTGATACGTGTTCTTTGCATAAAAGGCTAGACGAAGGACTAGTTTATGTGCCAGAGGATAGGGCGAGGAATGGAATTTTCTCAATTGCTTCTGTTAAAGAAAATATTGCAGCAGCAAGTTTATATCAAAATAATCGCTTTTTTATAAATCAAGAAAAAGAAAGCGCTTTAGTTAATTCGTTTATAGAACAGTTCCGAATTGTTGTACAGAATATGAATAAAGAATTGGCATCTTTATCAGGAGGTAATCAGCAGAAGGTCGTGCTTGCGAAGTATCTTGCATGTAATCCTAAAATTATTATTCTTGATGAGCCGACTCGCGGAATTGATGCGAAAGCAAGGCTTGAAGTGTATGAGACGATAAAAAAAATGAAAAGGGAAGGACTCGCAATTTTATTAATCTCTTCAGATGTTGAAGAAATTATCCAATTAGTAAACCGTGTATATGTAATGAGAAATGGGCGATTTGTTTCTCATATGGAAAAAGAACAACTGAGTGTGAATGAAGTTACACGCCTTGCATACGGAGGTGTAACGGAATGAAACGTATGTATAAAATGCACGAAACGTCTATCATAATGTTACTACTAATTTATATAGCTATTGTAGGGATGATAAACCCTAGTTTTATTCAATTTACCTCGTTATCTTTACTGATGAAATCAAGCGTTATTTTAGTCGTGCTAGCAATCGGTCAATCGTTCGTCTTATTTACGAAAAATATAGATGTATCAGTTGGTTCAAGCATGGGATTAAGTGCAGCAGTTTGCGGAATGATGTTAACGAATGGGTATAGTGCATTCTTGTCGATATTTGTAGCTATTATACTTGGGGCCATTATCGGTTTCGTAAATGGTATTGGAGTTGCGAAGTTTCGGGTACCAGCCATTATTATGACATTAGGCATGTTAGGAATTGTTAGAGGTGCAATGTTAATTTTCACAGGCGGGAAGTGGATTGAAGATATTCCAAACGATTTTAAGCAGCTGTCATCTATCATCATTCTTGGTTTACCTATAACTGTATGGTTCGTTCTTATTATTTTACTACTACTATACTTTTTTTTAAGAGAAGTGCCATTGGGAAGATACTTTTATGCGGTAGGTGATAATGAAGATGGCGCGAGGCTTATTGGTATACCTGTTAATAAAGTGAAGATATATGCGTTTATGATTTCAGGCATAAGCGCTGCGCTCGCTGGTTGCATATTTGTTATGAATATCGGGTTCGTTCCAAATCAAACTGGTACAGGAATGGAACTACAGGTGATTGCAGCTGCTGTGCTAGGAGGAATTCATCTAAAAGGAGGAACAGGTTCTATATTTGGAGCTGCACTAGGAGCATTGTTTTTAGAAGTGATAAGCAGTTCACTTATCTTTTTAAAAATACCAGCATTTTGGAATAATGCTATTTCAGGTTTTTTACTATTACTTATTATCATATTAGATAGCGTCATGAAGAAGTGGAAAGCAGAAAGGAGAATGAATCTATGAAGTATTTTTACAGATGGGAAGGTGTGTTAATCATATTACTTCTTATAGAATTCATTCTCTTTAGTTTTATAAACAGCAATTTCTTAAATATTAGTAATCTCCTTTTTAGTACAAATGATTTTCTATTCATAGCAATCGCGGCAATTCCAATGACTTTCGTTATTGTAACAGGAGGAATTGACGTATCTGTAGGATCAATTATGGGGCTAACCTCGATTTTAATTGGTGTGTTTTGGATGAATGGAATTCATATTTTACTAGCAGTAATAATGGCACTTATAGTCAGTTGCTTAGCAGGAGCTTTAAATGGGCTTATTATAAAATTGACAGATGTAGAACCACTAGTCGTTACACTCGGAACGATGTTTTTATACGGAGGAATTGCACTCGTCATTTCAGGAGGGGCAGGTGCTTCTGGATATGAAGGGATAAGCGGCTTACCTGATACTTATGTACAACTAGCAAATGGTAGTTTTATAGGAATACCCAATTTATTATGGCTACTTATTTTATTAACAATTGTATGCACGATTTTGTTTCACCGAACGATATATGGGCGCCACGTAAAATTAACAGGCGCGAATGAAAATGCAGCAAAATACACCGGGATTAAGACGAAGAAAGTAGTAATCATTGCTTACATACTTTCTGGGTTAGGAGGTGGATTAGGAGGAGCTTTCTTAACTGCATATTTCGGTTCTGCACGTGCTGATATAGGAAGCGAAACAATATTACCAATTATTACAGCAGTTGTATTAGGCGGGACACTTATTACAGGTGGAAAAGGAAGTATTTTCGGTACTGTACTGGCGAGTATTTTCATTGGGCTCATGCAGTATGGCTTGCAAATGACGGGTTTAACAAATGAACAATCCAATGTAGTAATAGGTATTATCCTTATTCTTTCAGTTATTATGAGACATTTCAAATTACATCAATTTTTAGCGGGGAAAAGACAGAGTTTGCATAAGGGGGAAATGTCATGAAGAGAAAACTAGGGATTGTATTGATTGTATGTATTTGTTTAATCGGTTTAATTGCGTGTTCTAGCCAAACGGCAGATAAGAAAAAGGCTGATGATGTGAAATTTGCATTTATTCCGAAATTAACAGGAGTTGGTTTCTTCACATCGGGAGGTGAAGGAGCAAAGGAGATGGGAGAGAAGCTAGGCGTACAAGTGAAATATGATGGGCCGTCTGAAGCGAGTGTATCAGGGCAAGTAAAGTATATAAATAATTTTATTAACCAAAACTATGATGCACTTATGGTTTCCTCTACATCAGTTGATGGTTTATCGCAATCACTACAACGTGCTAAGAAAAAAGGAATGACCGTCTTAACATGGGATTCTGATGTGAATCCGAAAGATCGTTCTTTTTATATAAGCCAAGGAACACCAGACCAACTTGCTAACTTATTAATAGAAATGACTTCTAAGCAAATTGGAGATAAAGGAAAAGTAGCATTCTTTTATTCTAGCCCGACAGTAACGGATCAAAACCAATGGGTAACGAAAGCGAAAGAAATTATTAAAAAGAAATATCCGAACTGGGAAATTGTAACGACGCAGTACGGTGAAAATAATGCACAAAAATCTTTATCCGTAGGGGAGAACATATTAAAAACGTATCCAGATATTAACGCAGTTATTTGTCCAGATGCAACAGCACTCCCAGCAATGGCGCAGGCAGCTGAAAACTTAAAAATGGATAAAAAAGTAGTGGTAACTGGATTTTCTACACCGAACGTTATGCGTGATTATGTAAAACGAGGAACAGTACAACAATTTGGTTTATGGGATGTAAAACAACAAGGTGCTCTCGCAACGTATGTAGCAAATGAAATTGTTGTAAAAGGGAAGAAGTTAAAAGTAGGGGATAGCTTCGAAGTAAAAGGAATTGGAAAAGTGAAAGTAGAGCCAAACTCCATTCAAGGATATGATTATGAGGCAGAAGGGAACGGAATTATCGTATTACCAGAACGAGTTGTATTTACGAAAGATAATATTGATAAGTATAATTTTTAGTAGACAAAAAAACGTCCGAATATATCGGACGTTTTTTTATTTCTGCATTAATTATGAACAGTTTCTTTTTCGTTTAATCCAAGTGTACGACCAGTAGAAGTGTGAAGGTCTTGGAACAATCTTGGATTTTCAGTTAGTGAAATGCCATATGAAGGAATCATTTCTTTTATTTTTTCTTCCCATTCTACCATGCGGCTTGGGAAACATTTTTCTAATACTTCGAGCATGACGTGAACAGCAGTAGAAGCACCTGGTGATGCGCCTAGTAATGCGGCGATTGAGCCGTCAGCTGCACTTACTACTTCTGTACCAAATTGAAGTGTTCCTTTACCGCCAGCATCAGTATCTTTAATTACTTGTACACGTTGTCCAGCAACTACAATATCCCAATCTTCACTTTTCGCGTTCGGAATGAATTCGCGTAATTCTTCCATACGTTTTTCATGTGATAACATAACTTGCTGAATTAAGTATTTTGTAAGTCCCATTTCTTTTACACCAGCGGCTAACATCGTTAAGACATTATTCGGTTTTACAGAACCGATTAAGTCAAGATTTGAGCCAGTTTTTAAGAATTTAGGTGAGAAGCCTGCGAATGGTCCAAACAGTAAAGCTTTTTTATTGTCTATATATCTCGTATCTAGATGAGGTACAGACATTGGCGGAGCGCCAACTTTAGCTTTACCGTACACTTTCGCATGATGCTGCTCTACAACTTTTTGGTTTTTACATACCATAAATAGTCCACTTACTGGGAAGCCACCGATATGCTTTGATTCAGGGATACCAGTCTTTTGAAGTAGAGGTAGGCTACCGCCACCGCCGCCAATAAAGACGAATTTAGCAGTATGATGCTCAATTTTACCACTATTCATATCGTGTACTTTTACTTCCCACAAACCATTTTTCGTGCGCTTAATATTTTCGACACTATGCTTGTAGTTTAGCTCGACATTTTTTGTTTTTAAGTAATCAAACAACATACGTGTTAATGCACCGAAGTTAACATCTGTTCCAGAGTCAATCTTCGTTGCCGCCATCGGTTCATTAGATGTGCGACCTTCCATAATGAGTGGAAGCCATTTTTTTAATGTTTCAGGAGCATCAGAAAATTCCATTCCTTGAAACAGTGGATTTTTTGAAAGCGCTTCAAAACGGTTTTTTAGAAACTCAACATTTTTTTCCCCTTGTACTAAACTCATATGAGGTAGTGGCATAATAAAATCTTGTGGATTACGAATTAATTTGCTCTTTACAAGATATGCCCAAAATTGTCTTGAAAGCTGGAATTGCTCATTCACTTTTACAGCCTTACTAATATCTATAGATCCGTCAGCTTTTTCGGAAGTATAGTTCAGTTCGCATAGCGCAGAATGCCCTGTACCTGCATTATTCCATTCGTTAGAGCTTTCTTCCCCGGCACTTGCGAGTTTTTCAAAAACTTTAATTTCCCATTCTGGTGCTAATTCTTTTAGTAATGAGCCTAACGTTGCACTCATAATTCCTGCACCAATTAAGATAACGTCTGTTTTTTGCTGCATGTTGCTCATGATAATCTCTCCATCCCCTATATTGGCAAAAAAGTGTAGGTGTTTTCTATGTCTAAGCCGTAAAAGAGAAACACCGCCTAGGCCCCACCTAGGTGTATACCTTTTTTGTCTCAATTATATAACCATCTCATACTCTATTATAATAATTAATAGACTAAAATATCTAGTGTTATCTGATAATTTTAAACTATTTAACGTTTTATTCGCTAAAAATCTTATTTAACAAGCTCTTTTAAGGTGGTAAATAGAAAAAAATTACAGTTTGAAATTATCTCGAAAAAGCTTACGTATCCTTAAGTGACTAAATCGAGTACCTTTTTATGGGATTATTCTTTCTGTAATGGTAAGATTATTCTGAAAAATAAAAAGGAGGGACTCTAATGTGTACAAAAGAACAAATTTCAAACTTATTTCGAAACTTTTCAATAAAGGAATGTAAAGGGTCAAGTGATTTATATGAATATTTATCAATGAAAATTGCTGAAGATGAGGAAGTACTTACACTATCGTCCTATGCTCAGGTAGGTCAACCAGTCCCAAACTTACTATTAGGTGCAGTACATTATTTATTGCTAGCAGGGAAAGAACATCATTTAAAAACGTATTATAGTAGTTTAGTTGAAAATGCTGATACAAATTTAGATAAAGCTTTTAATCATTTTAAAGATTTCTGTAAAGAGTACCGAGAAGAAATCATTACTTTGTTACAAACGAAACTCGTTCAAACAAATGAAGTAAGACGGTGCGCATACTTATACCCAAGTTTCTGCTACATATTTAACAAAGTGAAGAAGCCGTTAGCGTTAATTGAAATTGGGACAAGTTCTGGGTTGCAACTGTTCTGGGACCAATATCGTTATTCGTACGGGACGGATGAAATGTACGGAAATATAGATTCAAATGTGCATGTAACTTCTGAAATAAGAGGGGAGAATGTGCCGCATTTTCTAAAAGAAAGCCCATCTGTCGTAGAAAGAATCGGACTGGACTTACATGTGAATGATTTACATAATGAGGAAGATTATTTATGGTTACGTGCTTTAATTTGGCCAGAGCATAAAGAAAGGTTTGAGATGTTTGATCAAGCTGCATCTTTAGTGAAAAATGAATCTGTCCAATTAATAGAAGGAGACGGTGTAGAGCTATTATCATCTATTATTGAACAAATAAGTGAAGAAGCTGTTATTTGTATTTTCCATACACACGTCGCAAATCAAATACAAGAACAAGTAAAACATAAGTTAGAAAAACAAATACAAGAAATTGGCGCAAAACGTGATGTATTCCACCTGTATAACAACATGTGGGATCGTGACCTTCATATTGATTATTATATTAACGGAAACGAATATCGTGAAACGGTTGGAGAAACAGAAGGGCATGGGAGATGGTTTAGCTGGAAGATTGGAAATGAGACGCTTATTTAGATTAATAGGGGCGCCCTCACTTGTAAAAGAAGGGACCATAGGCTCAAGCATTGACTAAATGGTTAAGGAATAAATGTATTAGTAACATACAAAAAATGCTTCGGAGAAATCCTAAGCATTTTTTGAATTACATTTAAACCCCATAATGGATCATGTACTTCTGTTCTGCTGTAGCTTGTACAATTTTTGAAGCTAACTCATTCAGCTCATCAGATTTTCTGAAGAACTTTGAAGATGTAACTGTTTCATAGAAAATTGCTAAAGATTCAGGAGGGATAATTGTAATACCACAATAAGCTAAACCGTATTCCTGATTTTTGACTGTATGAAAGTAAGTTTTCATAATTGATAAATTTTGATTTAAACTACTGATAATATCATCATTAACAGAAATACAATGATATTTCTCTGGTGTATAATCATTGTAACTTTTTTGAGAATTAAATTCGTCAATTATTCCAAAATCATGGACACATGCCATCATTATCATCCTTTCAACTTTAATAAAGTGAGTTCTATTAAAGCAAAATGGTCATTTTGTTTACGTGTAATAGAAATGATTATGTAGTTCATTAGTATAGTACTTCATAAAATATCTTCGTTTCTTCTTCGTGAAGACAGTTTACTTATCGATAAACGCATCAGGAGCCCAAGTGGCGATTTCATTCCCAGGTGCAGCGACTACAAGCCATTGCTCACATAGGACACCAGCTTGCCAACATTCATAATAATCATGAAAACCATTTAAAAAAATAATTTGTCCACTATCTAATGTAATAATTAAATGAGGGCTTTCTAAGTCAAGTTGTATATCGGTAACTTTTTGTCTTCTTATCTTAAATATTCTTTCATATTCTTCTTCCTCAGAATAAACTTCAAATTCATCTTCATTTAATGGGTATCTTTTTTGAGGTTTATTAAATAAACACCATTTTGATTCGATATTGATATATAATTGCTCGTCATAATCAACGGAGTCGTGAAAGTTTGTAAATTGAATCTTTATAGCGCCTGAAGAAATACCAAATTGTAATCCATCAACTTGTGATCCGATAAAGAGATTTTTTAACACTTTTTCAGCGTAAATTTTATCCTCTGTATTCATTCTTGAATTCCTCCTTTTCATAAAAATATACCTTATATTTTTATTGTAATAAATAAATTTTCATGTAAAATGAACCTTTTGTGAAAAACGAGCGAATATAGTGTGAAGGATCATGAGAGGGGAACGGAGCTTTGGATGAAGTACAATTAAAAGAATGGCTATATAAACGAAAGTATGTTGTCCAAAAAAGAGTTTGAGAAAGTGTTACTTTGGATTGTTGAATAGATATTTAGTAAAAGAATTAACCAATAATTATATTATGTAAACTTTATTTATAAAACACCCATTTAAAAAATGGATGTTTTATATTTTAATATATTAGGTGTAATATATAGTTTGAAAAAGCGGAATACTTTGCGGAAAGTTAAAAATATTTTTCGAATCATATTTCGCTTTTACTTCCATTAATCGGTCAAAGTTGCAACTGAAGTATGCATCTGGCCAATTTTTAATGGATAGGTCAGGCGTATTAACGTAGACACTTTTTGTAAATGGAAGCATCGCTAAGCGGAAGTCTTCAACCCATCGAATACTTCCAGCGGCACCTTCTGGTTGCTCCCAAGTAGCGAATATTGACATGTTTGATAGTGCTTTTCGGTAAAAGTAAGCAGTTGCCTCATTTGGCACCTCAGCAACAGCACCGCCTAATCCGTGGGAAAATATGGAGGTGGTAAAAAAGGGTAAGTTAAATCGTAATTTCTATTTGATTGCCTTCTGGATCACCTATTACACTTTCATAATAGCCATCTCCAGTAAAACGTGGTCCATTTAATAAAGGATAACCAGCATCTTTTATCACCTTTGTCAGTTCATTCACTCGTTCTTCACTACCGACAGAAAAAGCCATATGAGCATAGCCAGTTATGTTTAAATTAGGCTTATTTTCAACCCCTTTTTTACGCATAAGTTCAAGCCTTGCTCCAGATTCGAACGTAATAAAATAAGATTCAAATTGTTTCATTTCATTATGGTATAACGAGTTTGCTTTACCATTAAAGTATTTTATATAAAAATCACGCATACATTCTAAGTCATTTACCCAAATTGCGATATGTTCAATTTTCATAGGTTTCACCAATCCTATCTGTATCAATTAGGCTTCCACTGTATTAAATTTGCATTTGCATTGCAACAATTTTGCTTTGCTATTAAAGCTAGTTGTTAATTTTTGATTATGTACGTACATACAATATGTAATTAAGTGAATGACCATCATAGTAATTACAGAAAAGGGTGAATACAGTATATGAATCAATTTGAGCAAATGATGTACGTTGGTGTCATCATGTCTATTGTACTATCTGTAATGATTTTAGGGTCCTTATATTATAATCCTCGACTTTCATTAACTGATTATCCGAAAGATATTCAAAAAGTAGTTTTTCCAAAATCGATTCATGAAAAAAAGCAAACCATTTATTTTAATATTTTATATAATACTATTCTTTTCGGTACTCCTTTCATTTCTACATATATACTACATAAGCATGAAAAATTAATGTATATGGATGCCTATTTACACACTTTTGGTATTTTAATGATTTTCAATTTAGTAGATTTACTTATAATTGATTGGCTAATTTTTTGCTGGATTACTCCAAGGTTTGTTGTGATTCCTAGTACGGAAGGTATGAAAGGATATAAAGATTATAAGTTTCATTTAAGAGGGGCTATAGTCGCTACTCAAATTTTAGCAATCGTAAGTTTATTTTTGGCGGGAATTGCTACAACTATTTAGTGTGAAGAAGGGCATGGAGCTTTTATAAAAGATAAGGAGATTTATAATATATAGAATTAGAAATGAGAATTTGATAGTATTGGAGTAAGGAGTTTTAATAACAGTATATTAAACAATATTAATATACTGTTGCAAATGTTTTGATATTATGTAAGATTATACAATTTTACGAAGGCATTTGGTAAAATTCAAAAAAATTTAATGGAGGCTAATATGAAAAAAGTAATTGGCGCAGCAACAGCAACTGTTTTTGGATTGGGGGCGTTTACCACAACTGCTACCGCAGAAACAATTGTAACAGCAGATGTACTTAACGTACGTGAAAAACCGACTACAGAATCAAAAGTGGTCGAAAAAGTAAAGAATGGGCAAGAGTTAAAAGTCATAAATACCGAAGATGGCTGGTCAAAAATTGAGTTGAATGGTAAAGAAGTGTTTGTAAGTTCGGAGTTTACAAAAGATGTATATCATGTAACGGCGAATTTGTTAAATGTACGCACTGAAGCAAACACGGATTCAGAAATTCTTGGCAGACTAAAAAAAGATGATGTAATTGAATCAACGCATCAAGTAAAAGACGGATGGCTGCAATTTGAGTATAAAGGAAAAACTGCTTATGCAAACGTTTCTTTCCTATCAAGTACAGCACCAACTGAAAAGAAAACTGAAGAGAAAACGAAGCAAGTAGCGAAAGTACAAAAATCAGTTAAAGAAAAGAAAGAAGTAAAGACGCAGAAAGTAGCAAAAGCGAAAGAAACAACGAAAGCACAAGAAATAGTAAAGCCTAAAGAAGAGTTAAAAGTCAAAGAAGAAGTAAAAGTTAAAAAAGAAGAGAAAGCGCAAGAAATAGTAAAGCCTAAAGAAGAGGTAAAAGTCAAAGAAGAAGTAAAAGTTAAAGAAGAACCGAAAGTGCAAGAAATAGTAAAGCCTAAAGAAGAAGCAAAAGTCAAAGAAGAAGTAAAAGCGCAAGAAATAGTAAAGCCTAAAGAAGAGGCAAAAGTCAAAGAAGAACCGAAAGCGCAAGAAATAGTAAAGCCTAAAGAAGAGGCAAAAGTCAAAGAAGAACCGAAAGCGCAAGAAATAGTAAAAGCTAAAGAAGAAGAAAAAGCAAGAGAAATAGCAAAAGCTAAAGAAGAAGAGAAGGCAAGAGAAATAGCAAAAGCTAAAGAAGAAGAGAAGGCAAGAGAAATAGCAAAAACTAAAGAAGAAGAAAAAGCAAGAGAAATAGCAAAAACTAAAGAAGAAGAAAAAGCAAGAGAAATAGCAAAAGCTAAAGAAGAAGAGAGAGCGAAAGAAGCATCTAAAAACAACATACAGTCTGCTAAACGTGAATTAACGGTAGTAGCGACAGCGTATACTGCTGATCCAAGTGAAAATGGTACATATGGTGGACGCGTTTTAACTGCGATGGGGCATGATTTAACGGCAAATCCGAATATGAGAATTATCGCAGTTGACCCGAAAGTAATCCCATTAGGATCTAAAGTATGGGTAGAAGGCTATGGAGAAGCTATCGCTGGTGATACTGGAAGTGCAATTAAAGGTAATCGTATTGATGTTTTAATGGGTTCAAAAAGTAAAGCTATGAATTGGGGAAGACAAACTGTTAAAGTGAAAATTTTATAGTAACAATAATTATCCAAATAGAAGTCAGTTCTCTTTATTGAGGCTGGCTTTTATTTTTTTAGTAGAAGGATAATAGGATTTTTAAATGGCTTATTACTAAACCTGTAACAAAACATAAAAATTGTATGATGTTTAGAAAATAAAACTATTAAGAATGAGGTAAGGAAGTAGAACAGAAGTTTATTGAGAAGTAGAGAAGAGTAGTATGTTGAAAACGAAGGATTAACGTATAATGAAATGTATAAATTGGATCAAATCGTTTACTAAACACTTTCACTCATAATAGTGTAATTAAGTTCAAAGGATAGGTGTATTTCATGAAAGAAGTAAGAGAATATATTGAAACAAAGAAACAAGGTGTATTGGAGCTGCAAATAAAAGAAACTGAAGAAAAGTTAGGTGCTGCTTTCCCAAATCAATATAGGGATCTTATTAAATTAGTTAATAATGCTGAAATAGGGGAATGGATACTATATCCGATTAAAGATAATAGAAATGTAACGAAAACTTGGGATGATATAGTTAGACAAAATGTTGACATGAGAGATGAGTATATGCCAGAAAACCTTATCATAATTGGTGACGATGGTTCAGGGGATAAATTGTGCTTTAAAATAAATAATGGAAAAATGGATGATGAAATATACATTTGGTATCACGCGGATGACGAAATGGAAGAAATATCTCCGAGTTTAAAAGAATTTATTATGGAAACTATTCAGGAAGACGATGTTTTTTAGTCTTAATTATTATCATTTTGTGAATCATTCTTATAAAAGGCGAGGATAGAATATGACAACAGAATTATATGGTGCACATTGCAAAGAAAGGAAAGGGTATAGAGTAATTGAAGGAAGAGGTTCATATAATCATTATTTTGGCGGTCAAGATTGTAATTTGCCAGTATGTAAGTTATGCGGTGAAAAGATGCATCAAATTCTCTGTTTTGATTTAAAAGATGGGAGACTTGCTGAACTTAAAAGTAATGAACTAAATATTTTACCATTCGTTTCATGTTTAAACTGCGCGATGGTATGGGAACCGCAATATTTTCAGTTAAGTGATGGAGGGAAAACTGTTCAAATCATACAGCAGCAAAATACAGAAGAATGGATAATGGAAGAGGAATATAAGTTACCAGTTTTATTACCAAAAACAACGGTAAAGCTTATAAATATGAAAAATGAAGATATACCTACAGATGAAGATAGTTACTGGGAAGCTTTTGACTTGTTCGGTTCTGAATATGTATGTAGATTATTAGGGGTACCGTTATATGATGATCTTCCAAAGGATTTGGCGTGTCCAACTTGTGCGAAAGAGATGAAATATGTTGCTACAATTACTCAAGATATTGAGGAACGTGGACTTATTTCAGTAGTTAATTTCCAGTTTGGGGAAATGAATATATACTATTATTTATGTATAGATTGTTCAATTATAAAAACTGAAATACAAAATACATAACAAGCCTAACATAATATGTTAGGCTTGTTTTTTGATCGCAACATCATTAAGAATTGCATCAAATATATCTTTTTGCGTAAAGTTATCTGTAAAAATAGTTTCTCTGGCAACCTTAATAGTATCGTGCGGATTATACCATTTTTGTAGGGAATCTTCACCAAATTCGTGTCGTTTGTCCCTTGTGTTATGTCGTCTAATAGTTTCCTCTAATGATAAATCAAAGTAATATGCAAATGCATTTTCATCAAAATAACGAATTAATTCTTCTAACATCTCACCATACCTATGACTGTTCAATATACCTTCTAAAATAACAAATTCACATTTTCCTTTTCCGTACTTCGTAATTTCAAATAGTAAATCATGTGATAAATTACCCATTGTGTCGTGTACTCTAAGCATATCTCTACGTACAACATCCTGTGATACTAAAAGTGTCCCTTGTCCGAAATGTTCTTGTAGTTGTTTTGCAATCGTTGTTTTACCACTTGCGGAGTTTCCTCTAAGAATGATTAAAGTGGATGTAAATATAGGATTAGACATAATGTATTCCCCCAACAGTATTAATTATATAGAAAATTTTAACAAATAAAGTGAGGAAAGTGTATAATCAATATGATGGATATTTAAGGAGGGGGGTAAGTTTCGTTATCTAGGGGCATTTTTTATTGTTCAGTTACTGTTTATTTTGTGTGAAATAACTGGGTGGGTACCAAACTTTAGGCCAGGCGGAGAGTTTTTTAATAGAATATTAAATTCTCAATTTTTCACTGAATGGTTCACACTCTATACAATCCCGCAATTTAACGTATTTACAGCATTTTTTGCGATTACATTACTACCATATGCATTAGTAGGTGCAATGAAAGATGTAACAGCAAGAAAAAATATAAAGGAATAATAGAGGTAGAATATGCTTTTTCAAAAAGAAGGTTTATTGATTAGATACGTAATGGAAGATGATGCATCTATCATTTCTAAATGGTTAATGGACCCAGCAGTCCTGCGGTATTACGAAGGACGAGATAATCCGCAATCTGTAGAAAAGGTGCTTGATCATTTTATACATAGTCCAAACAGTAATGAAAAAAGATGTTTAATAGAATTTGATAACATTCCGATTGGTTACATACAAATGTACCCAGTGGATTCAGAGTGGAAAGCGTTATATGGCTATAAAGAATCACAAAATGTATGGGGTATGGATCAATTTATCGGTGAACCAGCCTATTGGGGAAAGGGAATTGGAACAAAACTCGTTCAGGCAGCAATTACATATATTATGGGTGAAATGGGAGCAGAAGCAATTGCAATGGATCCGAAAGTAAATAATGAACGAGCAATAAAGTGTTATGAAAAAAGTGGATTTAAAAAAGTAAAGATTTTAAAGGAACATGAGTTGCATGAGGGGAAATTAGAAGATTGTTGGATGATGGAATATAAACAATAATAATGGCTTATACAAACAAAGGGGGATGTGTGAAATGAAAAAAGCATTAATCGTAATTGATGTGCAAGCGGGTATGTATACAGCTGGAATGCCAGTACATAATGGGGGAAAGTTTTTACAAACATTGCAAGAGCTTATTAGGGAATGTCGTTCAAATGATATTCCAGTTATTTATATCCAACATAACGGTCCTAAAGATCATCCGTTAGAAAAAGGTACGGATGGATGGCGAATCCATGCGGCCATCGCTCCGCAAGAAGGAGATCATATAGTTGAAAAGACGACTCCAGATTCATTCCATAATACAAACTTAAGCGAAGTGTTACAAGAGAAAGGAATTGAACACGTTATTCTTTCGGGAATGCAAACAGAGTATTGTGTAGATACGACAACGCGCAGAGCATGTAGTGAAGGATATAAAGTAACGTTAGTGAGTGATGCACATAGTACATTTAATACAGAAGTGTTACGTGCTGAAGATATTGTGAAACATCATAACGCAGTATTGGGAGCGTTTGCGGATGTTGTTGCAGTAAAAGACTTAAAAGTGGCTGCCTCTAAATAAGAGGCAGTTTTTTATTAGAAAAAATAGCGTCAAATATTGTTAGTAGGTCGGTATTTTGAAATAATCACTTATATAATTTCACGTACCATAATGAAAAAATAAAAAAAGGAGCACCACATAATTAAAAAGGGCGCTCCTGCATTAAAACGTTACTTTTTTTTATCTTTATCCAATATATTTTGTTCTTCAGCAAACTCTGTACCATATGCAAAGCGGCGATTAATACGAATGTTATCATTGTTGTGCCTTGTATGAGAGTTAGAGAAGCGATGAACGATTACTTCAGATAAAGTGAAGACGATGGCAGAAAGGATACTGCCCCATGCAATTTGCATATAGTTGTCTAATAAAATATTACCGAAAATCCATACGCTTAAATATGTTAATAAGAAATCCGACATAATGGCACCAGTATTGCCAATTCGATTTAAAATGATTTTATCAACGAACATGTAGGATACGATTGTAACAAAGAGACTGAATGAAATAATTTGAACAAACGTTGCAGGGAAAAATAAAGCAAGCCCAATGCTAAATGCGATAATGCACGATATAAACTTGATAAGCACTACTGTGAAATCATTCAAAATTTACACCTCCGATTTATACATAGTTTTTCAATAAATTCTGGAGTTCATACATTGTAACGGATTTATTTACATAAAACTTTTTCATGTTCGGAATTTAGTCTAAATATTATAAAAACAACGAAAAAATGTTATAGTAAAATGAGAGTGTATGACATTTTTAGGTAAGGGGGAATCCAGGATGTGGATTACTTCAGAAGTAGAAATTCCAGATGAGTTAATTGATCACCTTGAGCAAGGAAAGTTAGTATTATTTGTTGGAGCGGGAGTTTCTATGAAAGGGAAATCAAACTTACCGAATTTTGATGATTTAGTTGATGAAATTGCAAAAACGTTATATGTCGAAAAACGTGAAATAACAGAACCACATGATTATTATCTTGGTAAAATTGCGAAAACAAAAGATGTACATCAAGTCGCAAGAGATCTTGTTCATATAGAGAAATCAAAACCGAATCCATTGCATTATGCAATTCCAAGGCTATTTCCTTTAGATACAGATATCCGCATTGTAACAACAAATTTTGATCAACATTTTACAACAGCAATTAAAGAAATAAATAGAGATATCAATGTTTATTACGCTCCAGCTTTACCGACTGGGAGAGCTTTTAAAGGTCTTGCTTATATACATGGTAATGTAGAACAGGAGAAAGAGGCTTTAATTTTAACAGATGGTGATTTTGGAAGGGCTTACTTAACGGAAGGGTGGGCGAGAAGATTTTTAGTTGATCTATTCTCAAATTACACCGTTTTATTCATTGGATATAGTCATAATGACCCAGTAATGAAATATTTAGCAACTGGTTTACCACCAAGTACAAGACGATTTGCTTTTGTCGCACAAGGAGAAAATACGTACCATTGGGAACATTTAGGGATAAGACCAATTGTGTATCCGAATAAGGTGAATAACCATCAACCCCTCGTAAAAGCAGTAAAACGCTGGGCTGAATTAATGGGTGATAATTATATTACGAAAAGAATGCGTATTCGGGATATTGTAACGGTTCCCCCGTCAGTAGAACAGGAACAATTATCATACATAAAGCAATCGATTAAAAAAATTGAAACAGTACGTTACTTTGTGGAATTTGCTCATGATTATGAATGGGTCGAATGGTTAGAAGCAGAAGGTAAATTACAAAATTTGTTTATGCTTACGCCAAACTATAATGAAGTAGATGAATTACTTGCAGAATGGTTAGTGGAACAATTTCTTTTTAGTCATCAGAAAGAATTATTTCAATTAATTTATAAAAACTATTCTAAAATATCACCGTTATTATGGAGAACAATTTGTAACTACTTAAACGAAACGAAGAGTAAGATGGACCCGCTGTTGTTTGCAAGGTGGACACTCCTTTTATTAGAAACAGCTGAAAAAGATAGTAGCTCTATAGAAAAGATTTCTAAGTTACTGCAAAAATGTTCTTTTCCTGAGCATAAAGAAATTGCCTTATTGTTACTAACTTTTATTTTAGACGGAAAACTGAAGTTGAAACGTGTAAGAAAATGGGGGAATGATACGCAAGAATCAATAGAACTCGAGGAATCGAGTCGCTTACCAGTATCTACATTTTCTCATGTGGAGCAAATTTGGAACGAAAAGATGAGGCCATATATCGCTTATTATGCTGTTCCAATTATGATGATTGGATTAGAAAAATTGAGAATGTTGTCGTTAAGACAAACGGCACTGAAAAAAAGAAATAAGGAAAATGTAGAGAAAGAGTTTCATCAAAATGATCTTGCATTTTTAATACGAATTGTAAAAGAGTGTCTAACTTATTTATGCGAAAACAATGAGAAAAAAGCGGATTATTATATTACAGAAATGATAGAAGCAAATAGTGTACTTCAAAAGCGAATTGCAATTGATGCGATGAATAAAAATATTTTTGTTCGTGTAGATGACAAAATGAAATGGTTGTTACATGAAGGACTTCTTTTAGATTTCACTTATAAACACGAAGTTTTTCAACTTTTAAAAAGGCATTATGCATATTGTTTAGAAAAAACAAAAGAAGAAGTCACTCGAACTGTAATAAAGCATCTTACAGAAGAGAGGGTATTTGATGCATATCTCGTATTAGACTTATTATTCAAGTGTGATTCAAATAGCCCATCTACGGCAAATGGGTATGAGTTAATGAAGCAAAAGCATCCTCATTTTCATTCTGAACGATACAGTGTACAAAAGAAAGAGGATACAGCAGAAAGCATTACTTGTAATGTAACTGCTGACGGATTATTGCAGCTGAAAGATGTTGAAATTATGAAGCAAGTTCAGCAATTTTCGCAAGATGGTGTTTTTGAACAACGCCATTTTTTAGAGATGTTATCAAAAGCATGTAAATTAAACACAGAGTGGAGTATTTCATTTGCATACCAATTAGTAGGAGTGCAAGAAATAAGTAATGAAGTATGGTTTGTTTGTATTAGAGAATGGCGAAATAATCGAGGATTGACGAATGAGCAAATCCAAAAAATTATTCCGCTATTGCAGAAATTTGTTAGAAATACTGCTTTTCATTGGTTAATTAGTAGTTTTCTATATGAAATTAGTAATCGACTAGAAGAGTTAGAAGAGAATAGTATACGTGTTGTAAAACGATTTGCTTTTTCAGTGTTCCCTCAAGTTATGAAGAGTGATACAGACTTTAAGCTTGGGAAACAAGATTTTTATAATGAATCAATTCAGCATCCAGTTGGAAAAATGACGGCTGTATTATTAAAGTTGTTATCATATGATCATTTATACGATCGTAATGTATATGAATATTTATTTTTATTTGAAGAACAAGTAAGAGTTAATTCGGAACGAACAAACTTTATGTTTGCTCGTTTAATAGCAGATATTACATTTCTATATCATATTGAAAAACAATGGTGCCGAAAATATTTGTTACCATACTTAGATTTAAAAAAACAAAACGAGATTACGGAATATGCATGGGCCGGCTTATGTTACACGCAAATAAATTTACCTTTATTTACAGAAATGAAGCGATTTATTAAGTATGCGATAGAACATTTGGAAGTGTTACATCCGCATACGAGAGAAGCTTTCTTGAAGTGGCTTAGCTTTGTATTTATTAAATGTGTACTATATTGGGAGCAAAAAACAAATTGGTTATACCCGTTACTCATACTAGAAAATGAAGAAAATAAAATTAAGTTTATGCAGTTTTTATGCTATTACGTCAAAACATTAAGTGTAAAAGAACAACAAAAGTTTTGGACAGCTTGGCTCAGTGTATTTTTGCGAGAACGACCAAAAATGGGTGAGATAACTGCGAGAGAATATGTGATGCTTTTACGTATTATTTTATACATGGATGAAATATTAGAAAAAGGATTATGTATTATGTCTCGTGCATTTTCAAGTGTACATGGTAAATGTACAGGTGAGGAAATGAAGCGGTTATTGATTGAAATGCTTCATAAAAAAGAAAGTATGAAAGCGCATAAAGAAATGTTTGCAAATGTGTTTTTTATTTTACTACAAACATGTCACGAAGCCGTTTTATTTGAAAAAGAAATCATACAAATAAAAGAATTATTAGTTCAGTATGAAGTAGAGGAATATGTTTTACATTTACTAGAAAATGAAATAATTCGCATAGGAATTGTAATGGGTGATTTACAAAAAGAATTATAGGACGAAAGTGGAATTTTAAAAAATATATAAAAAGTTGTTGACAGTGTTTTGAAAAGCGTTCTATAATACGAATCATACTTATTCAATTTCAAAAACATTTGAATAAACAAAGTGCAATGAAGAGATCACAGTAGTGGTTAGTCTTACTGTAACAGAGAGCTGGTGGTTGGTGTGAACCAGTACAGGGATAATCATGAATTACAGTCTTGGAGCATCTTTTTCGTAATAAAGATAGTTTGTCTTTATGAGGAAAAAGCGGTCAATTGATCGTTAACAGTGAAGAGAGGTAGACGGAAAGTTAGTCTACAACTAGGGTGGTACCGCGATAAATATCGTCCCTACTGATTTATTCAGTAGGGACTTTTTGTATTTTAGTGGTTCAACTTGAAAATTAAATAGTCATGCATTGAAAGGAAAAGCAGTAGTTGTTGTTTCCCTGTAACAGAGAGCTGGTGGTTGGTGCAAACCAGTACATAAACAAGAGCGAATTACAGTCCTGGAGCATCTTTTTCGTAGTAAAGATAGTATTGTCTTTATGAAGGGAAAGACGGTCAGATGATCGTTAACAATGAAGAGAGGTAGACGAAAGAAGTCTACAACTAGGGTGGTACCGCGATAAATATCGTCCCTACTGATTGAATCAGTAGGGCTTTTTTGTACAAAAAAGTGGGTTTTTAACTAGTAGTTCATGTCTTTGTACGAATTATTAGTTTAAAATAAGAAGAGGTATCGATCCCACTATAAATTTGTATAATTAGTCAGTTCAGAAAATAGAGAATTTTTTATTCTCTTACTATACTTTTAAAACATTAGAGGAGGATTTCCAAATGGCAAATCATGAATTAGATCAATTACGTAAACAGGTAGATGAAATTAACTTACAACTATTACACCTTTTAAACAAACGTGGTGAAATTGTTCAAAAAATTGGAGAGCAAAAGCAAGTACAAGGCACGAAACGCTTTGATCCAGTACGTGAGCGTGAAGTACTTGATATGATTGCAGAGCATAACGAAGGACCATTCGAAACATCAACAGTTCAACATATTTTCAAAACGATTTTCAAAGCAAGCTTAGAGTTACAAGAAGATGATAACCGTAAAGCGTTACTAGTATCACGTAAAAAGAAACAAGAAAATACAATTGTTGATGTAAAAGGTGAATTGATTGGAAACGGAACACAAACGTTCATCATGGGACCTTGTGCAGTAGAAAGTTTAGAACAAGTTCGTCAAGTAGGGCAAGCGATGAAAGACCAAGGCTTAAAATTAATGCGCGGTGGTGCATTCAAACCGAGAACTTCTCCATATGATTTCCAAGGTTTAGGAGTAGAAGGACTTCAAATTTTACGTCAAGTAGCAGACGAGTTTGACTTAGCAATTATTAGTGAAATTTTAAATCCGAACGATGTTGAAATGGCATTAGACTACGTTGATGTAATTCAAGTTGGCGCACGTAACATGCAAAACTTCGATTTATTACGAGCTGTAGGTAAAGTTAACAAACCAGTATTATTAAAACGTGGATTAGCAGCAACAATTGATGAGTTCATTAACGCAGCGGAATACATCATTGCGCAAGGTAACGATCAAATTATTCTTTGTGAGCGCGGTATCCGCACATACGAAAGAGCAACACGTAACACATTAGACATTTCTGCAGTACCAATTTTAAAGAAAGAAACACATTTACCAGTTATCGTTGATGTAACACATTCAACTGGACGCAGAGATTTATTATTACCAACAGCGAAAGCGGCACTTGCAATTGGCGCAGATGCAGTAATGGCTGAAGTTCATCCAGATCCAGCAGTTGCATTATCAGATTCTGCACAACAAATGGACATTCCAGAATTCCATAGATTCATGGATGAGTTAAAAGGTTTCAAAAATAAATTATCTTAATTCCATATCATATATGCATTGAAGAGGAAACAGTAGTGCTTATCTCACTGTTAAAGAGAGCTGATGGTCGGTGTGAATCAGTACAAAGGTAAGCATGAATTACAGCCTTGGAGCATCTTTCCCGACAACTTTTGGAGGGTAAGACGGTCGAACGATCGTTAAAGAAGAAGAGAGGTAGACGAAAGAAGTCTACAACTAGGGTGGTACCGCGATAAACATCGTCCCTACTGAGCGCTCAGTAGGGACTTTTTTGTACAAAAAAATAGTAAAGGGGCAAGAGAAATGAGATACATTACAGCTGGAGAATCACATGGACCGCAGTTAACAGTTATTTTAGAAGGTGTACCAGCAGGTTTGACACTTACGGCGGAACATATTAATAAAGAATTATTAAGAAGACAAAAAGGTCATGGACGCGGAAGACGTATGCAAATTGAAACAGATACAGTTGAAATTGTAAGTGGTGTTCGTCACGGGATGACACTTGGATCACCGATTACGTTAATTGTAAAAAATGATGATTTCAAACATTGGACGAAAGTAATGGGTGCAGAGCCAATTTCGGAAAAAGAAAGTAAAGACATGAAACGTACAATTACAAAACCACGTCCCGGACATGCAGATTTAAATGGAGCAATTAAATATGGTCATCGTGATATAAGAAACGTATTAGAGCGGTCATCTGCAAGAGAAACGACAGTTCGTGTAGCTGCTGGTGCAGTTGCAAAACAAATTTTAAGCGAATTAGGCGTGGGAATTGCAGGACATGTTCTTGAAATTGGTGGAGTAAAAGCAAAACATATTTCAAACTTATCAATTGAAGAAATTCAAACAATTACTGAAAACTCACCAGTTCGATGTTTAGATAAAGAAGTAGAGCAAGAAATGATGAATGCGATTGACAACGCAAAAAGTAGTGGAGATTCAATCGGTGGTATTGTGGAAGTCATTGCAGAAGGTATGCCGATTGGCGTTGGTAGTTACGTTCATTACGATCGTAAATTAGATGCAAAACTTGCTGGTGCAATTATGAGTATAAATGCATTTAAAGGTGCTGAAATCGGCGTAGGTTTTGAAGCGGCACGACAACCAGGAAGCAAAGTGCATGATGAAATTCTGTGGGATGAAAAAAAAGGATACACGAGAAAAACGAATAATGCCGGCGGTTTAGAAGGTGGTATGACAACAGGTATGCCAATTATCGTAAGAGGCGTGATGAAGCCAATTCCTACTTTATACAAACCGTTAGCAAGCGTTGATATTGATACGAAAGAAGCATTCCAAGCGAGTATTGAAAGATCTGATAGTTGCGCAGTACCAGCAGCGGGTGTAGTAGCTGAATCTGTTGTGGCATGGGAACTTGCAGATGCACTAGTCGAACAATTCGGAAAAGATCGTATGGAATTATTAAAACAAAACATTATGCAACACAATAACTACGCAAAAGAATTTTAATAAAAAGGTGGGTTTAACGTGCAAGTAAAAGATCAACTATCATCATTACAACCATATAAACCAGGTAAATCACCAGAACAAATGAAAGAAGTGTACGGAGATCATTTGTTTGTGAAATTAGCATCGAATGAAAATCCATTTGGTTGTTCACCGAGAGTTTTAGAAGAGTTGCAAAACTCTTGGTTGGAACATGCTTTATATCCTGACGGAGGTGCTACAACGCTCCGTCAAACAATCGCAGATAAGTTGCATGTGCAAATGGAACAAGTACTTTGTGGTAGTGGTTTAGATGAAATCATTCAAATGATAAGCCGCGCCGTATTACGAGCGGGAGATAACATTGTAACAGCAGGTGCAACATTCCCGCAGTACCGCCATCATGCGATTATTGAAGGCTGTGAAGTGAAAGAAATTCCTTTAAATAAAGGTGTATACGATTTAGACGAAATTTCGTCAGCGGTAAATAATAATACGAAAATCGTATGGATTTGTAATCCGAACAACCCGACGGGCACATATGTGAATGAGCAAAAATTAACTCAATTTATTGAAGACATTAGTGAAAATACGTTAATTGTCATTGATGAAGCGTACTATGAATACGTAACAGCAAAAGATTTCCCTGAGACATTACCGCTTTTAGAAAAACATAAAAACATTCTTGTACTTAGAACGTTTTCTAAAGCATACGGATTAGCTTCTTTCCGCGTTGGATATGCGATCGGACAGGAAGAGCTAATTGAGAAATTAAATGTCGTACGTTTACCATTTAACGTATCTTCATTAGCGCAAAAAGCAGCGACGATTGCTTTTGGTGATGACGAGTTTATTAAAGAAATAGTTCACATGAATACAGAAGGGTTACAGCAATACGAGAGTTTCTGTAAGGAAAACGGTATACCATTTTATTCGTCACAAACTAATTTCATCTTCTTACCGGTAGATAATGCTGGAGAGATTTATGAAGCTTGTGCACATGCAGGATTTATTATTCGTCCGTTCCCGAATGGTGTCCGTATTACAGTTGGAACAAGGGAGCAAAATGAAGGGGTGATTTCAGTGTTAAAACAACACTTTGAAAATAAAAAAAATAAGTCTCGAGATGAGGCAAATGCGTAAAAAGGTAGTATTAATTGGAACAGGTTTAATAGGAGGCTCTCTCGCATTAGCAATTAAGAAAGAGCACGATGTAACGATAACAGGGTACGATATATTTAAAGAGCAAGTAGAGCGTGCAAAAGAATTACACGTAGTAGATGAAATAGGAGTTGATTTACAGCGTGCATGTGAAGAGGCACATTTAATTGTTTTTGCTTCTCCAGTTGAAGAAACGAAGAAGCTATTACACAAACTTGCGTCATTCCGTTTACGAGAAGATGTTATAGTGACTGATGTTGGTAGTACAAAAGGGTCTATTATGAACGAAGCGGAAGCTTTATTTTCAAAGGATGTTTCTTTCATTGGTGGACATCCGATGGCGGGTTCTCATAAAACGGGAGTTGAAAGTGCAAAGGCACATTTGTTTGAAAATGCATTTTACATTTTAACACCGATGAATCACGTGCCAAATAAACAAGTGGAAGACCTTAAAGTATGGTTAAAAGGAACAGGGTCACATTTTCTTGTTTTAAATACGGAAGAACATGATTATGTAACAGGAATCGTTAGTCATTTTCCGCACCTTATCGCAGCAGGTTTAGTAAAGCAAGTTGAGAAACATGCAGGAGATAATCCGCTCATTCATCAACTAGCTGCTGGAGGTTTCAAAGACATTACACGTATCGCATCTAGTAGTCCAAAAATGTGGAGTGATATTGTAAAGCAAAATCGAGAGCATTTAATGGTATTATTAAAAGAGTGGATCTCTGAAATGGAAGATTTATATAAAACAGTTTCTACCGGAGATGCAGGCGAGATTCAAAACTATTTTGCAGATGCGAAAGAATACCGTGATTCTTTACCAGTAAGAAAGAGAGGGGCAATTCCTGCCTATCACGACTTATACGTCGATGTATTAGATAAGGTGGGGGCATTGGCTCATATTACGAGTATTTTAGCGCGCGAGGAAATTAGTATTACGAACTTGCAAATATTAGAAGCGCGTGAAGGACTGCTTGGGGTATTACGTATTAGCTTCCAAAGGGAAGAAGATCGTATGAAAGCAAAGCTAGCGCTTGGAGAAGAAGAATACCAAACTTATGAAACAATTTAAATGAGAAGGTGAAAAACGTGAAAGAAAGAACAATACAACCCGTTAATAACGGATTGAATGGTAATATTACAATCCCAGGTGATAAATCCATTTCACACCGTGCTGTTATGTTCGGTTCTATTGCAGAAGGGAAAACAACAATTAAAGGTTTCTTGCCCGGTGCAGACTGTTTAAGTACGATTTCATGTTTTAAAGAAATGGGAGTAGAAATTACGCAAAACGGTGATGAGGTTACTGTAGTTGGTAAAGGATTAGAAGGTTTACAAGAACCGAAAGCTGTATTAGATGTTGGTAATTCTGGTACAACAATCCGATTAATGTCAGGTATATTAGCTAACACACCATTTTTCTCTTGCGTACAAGGTGATGAATCTATCGCAAAAAGACCGATGAAGCGTGTAACAAACCCATTAAAACAAATGGGCGCAAACATAGACGGCCGAGAAGAAGGAACATTTACACCGTTAACAATACGTGGCGGAGATTTAAAAGCAATTGAATATATTTCTCCTGTTGCAAGTGCACAAGTAAAGTCGGCTATTTTACTTGCAGGTCTTCGTGCAGAAGGTGTAACAGTTGTTACAGAACCACATATTTCACGCGACCATACGGAAAGAATGCTTGAAGCATTTGGTGTTAAAGTAACTCGCGAAGGGAAAACAGTGAAGCTGTCAGGTGGACAAAAATTAACAGCAACAGACATTCAAGTGCCAGGTGACGTATCATCAGCAGCGTTTTTCTTAGTAGCAGGTGCAATCATCCCAAATAGTAAACTAGTATTACAAAATGTAGGAATGAATCCAACCCGTACAGGTATTATTGATGTTTTAGAAAAAATGGGTGCTACGTTCACTGTAGATCTAATTAACGAAGAGGCATCAGAACCAGCTGCAAATATTACAATCGAAACATCTTCATTAAAAGGAATTGAAATTGGCGGAGATATTATCCCTAGATTAATCGATGAGATTCCTGTAATCGCATTAGCGGCAACGCAAGCAGAAGGAATTACAGTAATTAAAGATGCACACGAATTAAAAGTAAAAGAAACAAACCGTATTGATACAGTCGTTGCTGAGTTAACGAAACTAGGAGCTCGCATAGAAGCAACTGATGACGGTATGATCATTTACGGAAAATCAGCTCTAAAAGGCAATACAGTAAATAGTTATGGTGATCACCGTATCGGAATGATGCTTGCAATTGCTGGCTGTTTGGCAGAAGGAAAAACAATTATTGAAGATGCAGAAGCAGTAGGTGTATCATATCCTACATTCTTTGACGAACTTCAAAAGTTAGCTAAATAAAAAGGGTGGAAAGCAGATACGTGATGTATCTGCTTTTTTTGTTAAAACGTCCTTGTAATTTCACTTATCGAACTATAATAGTAAGAATTATGATACAATTCAAACAGAGAATGGAGGAGAATTATATGAATGTCATACAATTAAAAGAAGATCAGTTTAGAGAAGCATTACGTTTATCAGAATACGCTTTTCAATATAAAGTAGATGAGGAACGATTACAGCAGCAACTTACAAAAATGAAGGAAAGTCATGAAATATACGGCATTATGGAAGGGGAAGACTTAGCTGCAAAACTACACCTCATCCCGTTTCATATTTACATAGGTAAAGAAAAATTTAAAATGGGTGGCGTTGCAGGAGTAGCGACGTATCCAGAGTACAGAAGAAGTGGGTATGTAAAAGAGCTACTTCAACATTCACTTCAAACAATGAAAAAAGATGGCTTTACAGTCTCTATGTTACATCCATTTGCTGTTTCGTTTTACCGTAAATACGGCTGGGAACTTTGTGCGAATCTACTCAAATGTCATATAAGTAAGAGCGATTTAGTGATGAAAAAACAAGTAAATGGTACTGTGAAACGTTTTAATAAAGAAAATCATCCAGAAGAAGTCGAGAAGCTCTATGAAGCATTTGCAGAACGTTTTTCATGTATGTTAGTTCGAGAGAAGAACTGGTGGTTACAAGCGGTTTATGATGATTTAACATTAGCGATTTACTATGATGAAAATAAAAAGGCAGCAGGTTACATGTTATACAAAATAGAAAACTATAAAATGACAGTAGAAGAATTTGTACCACTGCATAATGAAGCACGAAATGGTCTGTGGAACTTTATTTGTCAGCATGATTCTATGATTAAAGAAATTGAAATGACAGTAAGTGAAAGCGAACCGTTATTATATTCATTGCAAGAGCCGCGCGTGAAGACAGAAATAAAACCATATTTTATGGGAAGAATTGTAGATGTAGAGCAGTTCTTAAAACAATATGAGTTGAATTGGAGCAATGTACAGCAAGAAGTGATCCTAAACATTACAGACGCATTTGCTCCGTGGAATAACATAACAGTGAGACTTGCAAATCATGAAATAACAATAATAAAAGAAAAAACAATAGATAAAGGCATCAAACTGGATATAAACGAGTTATCTACAATAATGTTCGGCTATAAACGTCCGTTACAACTGAATGAATTAGAATTAATTAGCGGAAGTGAAGAGGAAATACAAGCGTTTGAGAAAATAGTTCCGGTACGAGAAGCATTTATTTATGATTTCTTTTAAGTTTTCAATAGAAAATTGGGCTGCCCAAAAACAATTTTTGGGACAGCTTTCTCTTTGGTTGTCGGTAAGTCGATATATCCTGAAAATCGCTGATATAATTGGAGATGCGCCGATATATTCTGAAAATCGCTGATATAATTAGACTTGCGCTGATATATTCTAATAATCGTTGATATAATTTTTTCACTAAAACGTAACTATACTTTGTCACGTACTTGACTTTTAATCCATGTAATTTATAATTAAAAACGGAATGAATTTTCATTCCTGGAAATAGAGGTGGAAAAAATGGCTAAAAACAAACAAGAGGATATTTTTGATGCTGCGATGCAACTTTTTGCAGAGCGTGGTTACGATGGTACGACAATTCCAATGATCGCTGAAAAGGCAAAAGTCGGTGCGGGTACTATTTATCGCTATTTTGAAAATAAAGAGGCACTTGTTAACTCATTATTTTCAAAAAGTATGTTACAGCTTTCTGAAATAATAAAAACAGATTTTCCTGTTGAAGCAAATATTCGTGAACAGTTTAGTCATACGTACAACCGTTTATTTGAATTTGCGAGAAACAATGTAGATGCTTTTTTATTTACAAATTCTCACTGTGATAGTTATTTTCTTGATGAACAGAGTAAGAAAATATTTGATGATTTTATAGGCTTCTTTATGAATATTATTGAAGATGGAATCGCAAAAGGTTTTCTTCGTCCATTGCCTCCAGTTGCTTTAATTATTATTGTATATCAACCGCTAGAAAAATTAACGAAAGTAATTGCAACAGGGCAATTAGAATACTCGAAAGAGTTAGTAAAAGAATTAGAAGAAAGCTCTTGGAACGCTATTAGAATCATTTGATTCTATAGCTTTATAAGGAAAGGAATGAATATTCATTCCTAAATAGATTTAAAAAATGAGAGTAGGAAAGGATGTTTGTGTAACTAAGGAAATGAACATTCATTCCGGAAAGACTAGTTTAATAGAATTTACAAAATAATGTAATAGAACAATAGGAATGAACGTTCATTCCGTTACTAACGTGAAACTTTCAAAACGGGAGATGATTCAAATGAGCAAGTTAAAAAGTTGGAGAAGTTTATCTTTTCTATTATGGATAGTTATTACTATTACAATGGTCGTAACGATGCCTAATATGGATCAATTAGTGAAAGAAAAAGGGAAAATTACAATCCCTAATACAAAGCAAAGCAGTATTGCTGACAAGATGATGAAAGAGATGGATAAAGAAGGGGTTGAAAAGTATGAAATTATAGCCGTTTTTAATAGTGGCAATAAGGCAGCTTTAACAGATGAACAAAAAAAGGAAATAACAAAAACAATCAACGCCCTGCAAAATGAAAAAGAGCAATTAGGAATTAAGGAAGTTGTTTCACATTTAGACAATAAAGACTTGGAGAAACAATTAGTTTCTAAAGATAATACGACTATTTTAACGCAAATATCGATAGATAAAAAACATGGTGAAATATCAAAAGTTTCAAATAATCTTCATGAAAAAGTGCAAACGAAAGGGGTAAAAACGTATTTAACAGGAAGTGACTTAATAGCGGGTGATTTTCTTAAATCCTCTCAAGAGGGAGTGAAAAAGACAGAAGTTATTTCAATCATTTTCATTCTTGTAGTATTAATCCTCGTATTCCGTTCACCAGTTGTTCCAATTGTTTCTCTTCTTACAGTTGGTATATCGTATTTAGTTTCAATGGGGATTATTGCCCAGCTTGTAGATCAATTTAATTTTCCATTCTCAAACTTTACACAAGTGTTCGTAGTCGTCGTCCTGTTTGGGGTAGGAACAGATTATAACATTTTATTATATACGAGGTTTAAAGAAGAATTAAGTAAACAAGAAAATGCATTTTTAGCTACGAAAGAAACATTCAAATCAGCAGGTAAAACTGTATTATATAGCGGAATAGCGGTGCTAATTGGTTTTGCATCACTTGCTTTAGCAAGTTTTAAATTATATCAATCGACTTCAGCGGTAGCAATTGGTGTTTTAGTATTATTACTCGTATTAACGACTTTAAATCCATTTTTCATGGTGCTTTTAGGAAAAGGAATGTTTTATCCAGTTAAAACATTTAAAGGTCATGAGGATAGTCGCTTATGGGGATTCTTTGCGAAAAACTCAGTAGCAAGGCCATTTGTCGCTTTAATCATCGTATTCGTAATATCGATTCCTTTCGTATTAAAATACTCTAATACACTTAATTACAATGATTTATTTGAAGTGGATAATAAGTATGAATCCAAGATGGGTATTAACGTAATAGAGGATCATTTTCCGCCTGGTTTCTCTTCACCGAGTACATTAGTCATTCAATCTGATAAAAAGCTGGATGAAGGAACTTCTCTACAAATTTTAGACGAATTAACTGATAAAATTTCGAAAGTTAAAGGTGTGTCAGAAGTATATGCACCAACACGTCCAACTGGTGAGAAGATAAAAGAATTATATTTAAATAAGCAAGCGGGAGAATTGAATACAGGATTAGGAGATGCCGATGGTGGCATAAAGGAAATTAATGATGGATTAACAGATGCGAAAAATAAAATGGGAAGTAATGATTCAAATAGTCTTGCGAATGTTCAAAAATTAATTGATGGAACGAACGAGGCGAAAAACGGGGTATCAGCATTAGGAACAGCTTTACATCAATTATCAAATGGCATAAACGACGGTGCACAAGGAGCACAGCAAATTGAGAGTGGTTTAGCTTCAGTAAACGAAAATATAAATGTTCTATCTAATGCAACGTCGCAGCTGCATGCTGGTTATGCACAGTTAGAAAAAGGTTTAAACTCTTACAATCAATTCTTCGGAAGTATTTTTCAAGCGATTGATGGTGCGAAAAAGGGATATGAACAAATTGAAATGTTAATGACCAATTTCGTTCAAACGAAACCAGAATTAGCGAATGATCCAAACATACAACAAACGATAGGAATTGCTAAAGAGGCTCAAAAGAAATTAAGCGTACTTTCAAATGAATTAAATCAATTAGCAACACAGCACAAAACGGCGATGAGTTCATTTAAAGAAGCGAATCAATCGTTACTGAAAGTGGATAACGGCTTAAAAGAAATGAGCAATGGAGTTAATAAGTTACAAAAGGGAGCAGCCGATCTTAAAAATGGATTAAATGAAGGTTCTTCAGGTTCAAAACAAATTGCAAATAAATCAGTTGAGTTACAATCTGGATTAACGAAAATAAACGATGGGCAAGGACAACTTTTAACGGGCCTTAAAGACCTGCAAGAAAAGATGGGGCAATTACAATCCGGTTTATCTAAAAGTACAGAAGGGCTTGGAAAAGTAAGTAATGGCCTGCATGACGCACAAAAATATTTAGGGGAGCTCAATGAATCGAAGAGCTCTGAGAAGTTTTATATTCCAAAAGAAGTGCTAGAGGGAGAGGATTTCCAAAAAGCATTGAACACGTACATGTCACAGGATAGAAAAATTGCTAAAATGACTATCATTTTAGATGTAAATCCGTATTCAAAAGAAGCGATGCCAATTATTCAAGAAATCAATAAAACAATCGATGGCACTGTAAAGGGAACGGAATTACATGATGCGAAAACAGCAATTGGCGGAACAACAGCTAGAAACGTTGATTTAAAAGAAGTAACAGGGCAAGATTTCTTACGTACAGCTACAATTATGTTAATTGGAATTGCGATTGTATTAATCGTAATTACACGCTCATTACTAAACACAATATTTATTATTGGCTCATTACTATTAGCGTACTTCGCATCACTCGGTATAAGCGAACAAATTAGTGCACATGTATTACATGTAGATTCATTAAGCTGGAATGTTCCATTCTTTAGCTTCATTATGATTGTCGCTTTAGGAGTGGATTATAGTATTTTCGTAATGATGCGCTATAACGAGATAGAAGGGGATTCGGTAACGAAAATTGTAACTGCATCTCGTCATATAGGAGGAGTTGTATTATCAGCGGCGCTAATTTTAGGCGGGACATTTGCAGCATTAATTCCATCAGGTGTATTAACACTTATACAAGTTGCATCAGTAGTTGGCGTTGCACTTCTTCTATTAGCTTTAATTGTGATGCCGATATTATTACCGGCGTTAATAGGGTTAACGAGTAAAATGAAGAGTTACAAAGAGAAAATAATAAATACGAAATAAGAAGAGACTGTAGGGAATGATTTCTCTACAGTTTTTTCGGTATATAATATTTCAGATGAAAATGAATCCGATATATTACAGAATGAGCAGTGAAAGGTTATGTGAGAAAGAGGTCGATGATATACATACAATAGCTAGGGGAAGGGACAAAAACTATCCGATTTCATTGTAGAAAGGTAATCAACCGTTGCTATTCATCCAGCTTCTACTATATAATAGCTATAGTCTACAATAATTGAGTCGTAATATGCGATTTTTTAAGACAATCGGTGAGAAAACGCTGAAATAAGCGGTATTAGTAGGAGGACACAAATGATTACAGTAAGTAACGTTAGTTTGCGTTTCGCGGATCGCAAATTATTTGAAGATGTTAACATAAAATTCACGCCAGGTAACTGCTACGGTTTGATCGGAGCAAACGGTGCTGGTAAATCTACATTCCTAAAGATTTTATCTGGAGAAATTGAACCATCAACAGGTGACATACATATTACGCCAGGTGAGCGTCTAGCAGTATTAAAACAGAACCACTTCGAATATGAAGAGTTCCCAGTATTAGAAACAGTAATTATGGGTCACACGCAACTTTACAAAGTAATGCAAGAGAAAAATGCTATTTACATGAAAGAAGACTTTAGTGATGAAGATGGAATGCGCGCTGCTGAACTTGAAGGTGAGTTCGCTGAGCTTAACGGTTGGGAAGCTGAGTCAGAAGCTGCAATTCTTCTTAAAGGTTTAGGTATTGGTGAAGACCTTCATGATAAGAAATTGTCAGAATTAACTGGGGCAGAGAAAGTAAAAGTATTACTTGCTCAAGCTTTATTCGGTCAACCTGACATTCTATTATTAGATGAGCCTACCAACCACTTGGACTTAAAAGCGATTCAATGGTTAGAAAACTTCTTAATGAACTTTGAAAACACAGTTATCGTAGTATCCCATGACCGTCACTTCTTAAATAAAGTATGTACGCACATGGCTGACCTTGATTTCGGTAAAATTCAACTTTATGTTGGTAACTATGACTTCTGGTATGAGTCAAGCCAATTAGCTTTAAAATTAACACAAGATGCTAATAAGAAAAAAGAAGAGAAAGTAAAAGAGTTACAAAACTTCATTGCACGCTTTAGTTCAAACGCTTCTAAAGCGAAACAAGCAACTTCTCGTAAAAAATTATTAGACAAAATTACATTAGATGATATTAGACCGTCATCACGTCGTTACCCATTCGTTGGCTTCACACCTGAGCGTGAAGTAGGAAATGACTTATTAACTGTTGAAGGTCTTTCTAAAACAATTGATGGTGAAAAAGTGTTAGATAATGTGTACTTCACTTTAAATAAAGGTGATAAAGTTGCATTTATCGGCCGTAACGATATTGCGATGACAACATTATTTAAAATTCTTATGGGTGAAATGGAGCCGGATAGCGGTTCATTCAAATGGGGTGTTACAACCTCTCAATCTTACTTCCCAAGAGATAACTCTAAGTACTTTGAGAACAGTGATTACAACTTAGTTGAATGGTTACGTCAATTCTCTCCACAAGATGAGTCTGAAAGCTTCTTACGTGGTTTCTTAGGCCGTATGTTATTCTCAGGTGAAGAAGTTAAGAAGAACGTTTCTGTATTATCTGGAGGCGAAAAAGTTCGTTGTATGTTATCTAAAATGATGTTAAGTGGTGCGAACGTAATCACACTTGACGATCCAACGAACCACTTAGACCTTGAGTCAATCACAGCATTAAACAACGGTTTAATTGCATTCAAAGGTACAATCTTATTCACATCTCATGACCATCAGTTCGTGCAAACAATTGCAAACCGCATTATCGAAGTAACACCAAACGGTGTAATCGATAAAGAGGCTACTTATGATGAGTTCTTAGAAAATGAGGAACTTCAAAAACAAGTAGATGCAATGTACAAAGGTCAATAATATATAATGAAAAAACTCGTTCTTTTTAGAGCGAGTTTTTTTGTCGAGAAAACGTAACATCGCTGGTCGGTCAAATGAATAATTATTCAAATATAATATTAATGAACAGGAGAATTCTTTCATGTATGGAAGGGATGTAATGACTTTAAGATTTAAAGAGTTAGTTGAAGAAGGGAAATGTAAGTGGAGTAATATAATCAAATCGTATTATTTTGTCATGTGAAATATGTACCAAATTTGGAGATAGAATAGTTTGCGAATGAGTTTATAAAGGTATATAGTATGGGGTGTCATAATTAGTGGATGAATCTTGGGAGAAAACAGGAAATGTTACAAATTTATTTTGTTAAATAGAAACCAAGGTCAAAATGTCTAGAAAGAAATAGTTGAATAAATACTAGCTTCAAATTATAATTACTAATATTCTTCATATAGTTAAATAAAGATAATCTATTTGAAGAAGAAAATTTGAATAGAGAGACAGACTTATAAAAAATAAGCCTTGGATGATCAAAAGAGGTGGAGAAATGAAACAGTTCTTATTAAAGAGCAAAAGTGTGTTAAGCAATCATTTTGGATTCTTTCTGTTTGCCGTTATTTTATTGTGGCTCAAAACATATGCAGCTTATGTAACGGAATTCAATTTAGGAATTTCAAACACAATCCAAAAATTCTTGCTGTTTTTTAACCCGCTTAGTTCAGCAGTTCTATTTTTAGGACTTGCATTATTTGCAAAAGGGAAACGATCTTATATTTGGTTAATTATCATTAATTTGTTATTGTCGATTCTTTTATACGCAAACGTAGTATACTATCGCTTTTTCAGTGACTTTATTACGTTCCCGACATTAACACAAACGAATAACTTTGGAGATTTAGGTGGTAGTATTCTTGCGTTGCTACATCTTTATGATCCATTATACTTCTTAGACACGATTATATTAATTGTGTTAGTCGCAACAAAATTTGCAAATCCAAAACCAATTCGTGTTGCGAAGCATAAATTATCTCTAGTATTTGTAGTAGGTATTTTATTATTCAGTGTTAACTTAGGTCTTGCAGAGTCTGACCGTCCTGAATTATTAACAAGAACGTTTGACCGTAATTATATTGTGAAATATTTAGGTGCATACAACTACACAATTTATGATGGAATTCAAAGTGCGAAAGCATCGACAGAACGAGCATTAGCGGATGGCGATAATATGACAGAAGTACGAAATTATTTAACATCAACTTATGCAAGTCCAAATCCTGAGTATTTCGGTAAAGGAAAGGGAATGAACGTAATTTACATTCATTTAGAGTCATTCCAAAACTTCTTAATTGATTACAAATTAAATGGTCAAGAAGTTACACCGTTCTTAAACTCATTTACAAAAGATGCGAATACACTATACTTTGATAACTTCTTCCATCAAACAGGACAAGGGAAAACATCTGATGCGGAGTTTATGTTAGAGAATTCAATGTTTGGCTTACCGCAAGGTTCTGTCTTTACAACGAAATCTCATAATACGTATCAATCAGCACCAGCTATTTTAGGACAACAAGGATACACATCAGCAGTATTCCACGGTAACTACAAAACATTCTGGAACCGTGACGATATTTATAAATCATTTGGTTTTAATAAATTCTTTGATGCGTCATACTACGATATGAATGAAAAAGACGTAGTAAACTACGGATTAAAAGATAAACCGTTCTTTAATGAATCTATTCCGTTATTACAAACGTTGAAACAACCGTTCTATACAAAGTTTATTACGTTATCGAACCATTTCCCTTATCCAATCGATAAGGCAGAAGCAACGATTGAACCAGCAACAACAGGTGATTCATCAGTAGATACGTACTTCCAAACAGCACGCTATTTAGATGAATCTGTAAAAGGCTTCATCGATTACTTGAAACAATCTGGTTTATATGATAACTCAATTATTGTTATGTACGGAGACCATTACGGTATTTCAGATAATCATAATGCAGCAATGTCAAAAGTAATGGGTAAAGAAATGAACTCATTTGAAAATGCACAGTTACAACGTGTACCATTAATCGTTCGTGTACCAGGAGTGAAAGGTGGCGTACAACATCAATACGGTGGTGAAATTGACGTTCTTCCAACGCTATTACACTTACTAGGTACAGATACAAAGAATTATGTTCAATTCGGTTCTGATTTATTATCACCAGATCATAAACAAGTCGTTGCGTTCCGTAACGGTAACTACGTAAGCCCAACAGTTACTGCACTAAACGGCAAATACTATGATACAACTACTGGAAAACCTGTAGAATTTACAGATGAAATAAAGAAAAATGAACAAATGGTTCAAAACTCACTAAAATACTCTGACCAAGTCGTAAATGGTGACTTATTACGATTCTACACACCGGAAGGATTCACTCCAGTAGATCGTTCGAAGTATAACTATAACAACCGTGATAAAAACAAAACGAAGGTAAAAACGACTCCGGAAGGGGAAGCTAAATAAATAATAAAAGGCGCTATTCATATGAATAGCGCCTTTTATTTGTAAATATACCATCATTATGAGACAGAACCAGCTGTTGCTTTTTGTTTTGCCTTTCCGAAGAAAACTACACCGACGATGATAATAATGATAAATGCCCATTTAACGAAAGGGTTACTTTCGAAAAATCCAGCGAACCATTTCTCATCTACAATCATTTTCGCGGCAGTATAAGCTAAAACGGCTGCTCCGATCGTAATGATGACAGGAAAACGATCCACCCATTTTAAAATTAATGTACTGCCCCATACGACTACTGGAATAGACACTAATAATCCGATGATTACTAAAGAAAAGTTACCATGGGCAGCTCCTGCAACAGCGAGTACATTATCAATGCCCATTAACGCATCAGCAATAATAATGGTTTTAATAGCAGACCAAAATCCTTCTTCGGCTTTAATATCATGATTTTTGCCCTCAGCGATCAGCTTGTAAGCGATCCAAATAAGAAGTACACCACCAATTAGGAGTAATCCAGGTATTTTTAATAACCAAACGACAACTAAGGTAGCGAGAGCCCTAATAGCGATTGCTCCAATGGTTCCCCAAATGATAACTTTCTTTTGTTGGTCTTTCGGTAATCTTCTTGCTGCTAATCCAATTACGATGGCATTATCTCCGGCTAACACTAAATCGATTACAATAATGGCAAGCAAGGCAGACAAATATTCAGGTGAAAGAAAATCCATATACATATCACTCCTTAAGAGTAATATGTGCTAAAGTGTTGATAATATAAAAAAGGATTGAAATTGTATATTCAATCCTTTTTTGACTGTATTCTGATATGTATGTTTTTATTTTGAATAAGTCGCTTTTGTAGTTTTTTACTTATCGCGTTTCTTTCTTAAATTGATTCCAAGTTTCTTCAGTTTGCACTATAAATACGATTATATAACATCTACTTATTTAAACTAGATTAAAGATAGCATGTGATATTTCAAAGTTAAATTTATTTGATAAAAGGGAAGGGACGTATAATGTTGATATGGTGCAAGCGTGTATAGGTTTTCTCTATAAGGAAATTCTAAAAACGATAAAAAAGACTTGATAACCTACTAGAGGGGATCAAGTCTTTTCATTACATACGATTATCATGCCAGAAGTTTAATGGGAAGTGTTCGTTCTCATTATATGCTTCTAATTCATATCCTTTTTCTTTCAGTCCTTTAATAATTCCAGGTACTGCTTTTACTGATTGTGGATGAATATCATGCATAAGGATAACTTCTGTTGGATTTGTAGAATGAGCTAGAACGTTTTCTACAATTTTAGCTGATGCAGCATCAACTTGCATTTTGTTATATTTCCAGTCTAAAGAATCAATTGTCCAATCCCAAACTTTTAAGCCATTGTCTACAACTTTGTTGCGAAGACCTTCGTTTAATCCTGGCATAGAGCCGTAAGCTGGACGAGTTAATACTGGTGATTTACCTAAAACACCAGCGATTAAGCCTTGGTCTTCCTTCATTTCATCTACGTAATGACCTTCAGTGTAAAGTTTTTTGTAGTTATGAGTCATACTGTGCATCCCAACGTAGTGGCCTTCAGCATCTTCGCGTTTTACAAGATCAGGGAAAGCTTTTACGTTTGAACCAATTAGGAAAAATGTTGCTTTTGCATTTTCTTTCTTTAACATATCTAAAAGCTCAGCTGTGTATTTTCCAGGACCGTCATCAAATGTTAAATAAGCGACTTTTCTAACTTGCCCGTTATAATGTTTTGGAGCTTCTTTCGGAGCAAGAGATGTTTGAATCTCACTTACAAGTTGAACAGATTTTGCTTCATCCTCTGTACTAGCTAAAGCAGTATGTACTGATCCAAAAGCCGCTTCGTATGTGAATAATACTCCCGCACAAACTAACATAGCCCTTTTTACTAAAGTTGTCATTCGAATTCCATTGTGCATAATTTTCCTTCTCTCTATAAAAGTTCTACTCTACTATATTAGCAATTATAGGTAGGGAAATGCAAAGAAACTTTTTTACACTTGTAAAAAAGTTTACCCAAAAGTATGCAAGATTTTATATCAATTGCAGTTTTGAAAAATAGAATGAATTTAAACTTTATTATTTAAACTTTCAATCACCAAATCATACTTTCGTATCACTTCGTTTTCGTTCCAAATATTGATTCGAATATTTTTGATTTTTATTAAAATATTGGTAAAGAAACAATTATATGAAAAAAGGAGCGGGAATATGAATAATTATATTTGCACTACATGTGGAGTACAGTATCCCGAAAATGAAGAAGCACCTTCTCACTGTAAAATTTGTAATGAGGAAAGGCCATATGTTAATCCAATTGGGCAGTCATGGATAACATTAGAAACAATGCAAAATAGCAATTTATACTAAAGTCCTATTGTTTATTAACTAATAGGTCTTTCAACTTAGGAAGCTCACACTAATGAGGGATGTTAAAGGGAATATATCTAACCTATACTAATTACTATAAAGCTTTGGAAAATGAAAAGGAGGAGATTTGCATGAAGAATTGGGTTCAATTTAGAATTGCAAGACCAACAGATAAATTTGAAGAAGTGATCAGTTTTTATGAAACAGGATTAGGACTAAAACGTATAGGGGAATTTCACAATCACGAAGGATATGACGGGGTTATGTTTGGATTACCAGATGAAGAGTATCATTTGGAGTTTACTACACATGTTAATGGAAGTCCATGTCCGGCACCGACAAAAGATAATTTACTAGTTTTTTATATGCCTAATAAAGATGAAATTGAAAAGATAGTGAATCGATTAAGTAATATGGGCTATCATGAGGTGGAACCAGAAAACCCGTATTGGATAGAGAAAGGAACCACAATAGAGGATCCAGATGGTTGGAGAATTGTGCTTATGAATGCATCTGAATAAGGAAACTATTTTCATATGAAATAGAGTGTAGCAAAATGATTTAGACATAAATCCCTACAGCGTTTGTAGGGATTTTTATATAAGAAAATCTTATTGAGAGAGTTATTAAAATGTAGAAAGTATTTTGGCTAAGAATAAATGTAGTAAACATAATTTATGAAGGAGGTATAAAAGTATGATAGTAAACCATTTTAAAGAGTTTTCTAAACATGTTGGAAATACACATCTCATTAAAAGTTCTTTCGTAGTTTATATCTTATTCTACGGAAAATTGATACCATCAAAAAACTGTATGTTTAACATGTATAGTTTTTTGATGGTGTAGCTGTGCAATGTTTAAAAATTTCACATACCGTATTTTAAAAATAAATATAGGAAAACCAAAAAGTAATGTAGAATATATCGTACATACATATATACAGTCAACATAAAAGATAAAGAGGTGGGTATATGTTACTTGAGGAAGTAATGCAGCAACTAGAGGAATATGGAACAGAACAAAATCGAAAAACGTATAAAAACCACGGAGCGAAAGAGCCGTTATTTGGAGTTAGTTTTGCGAATTTAAAATTGTTAAAAAAGAAGATAAAAAAAGATCATGATTTAGCAGTTGGATTGTGGGAAACGAAAAATATGGACGCAATGACATTAGCAACTTATATTTTAGATCCGAAAAAAATAACGACAGAACAGCTTAATAGTTGGATTCAGGATGTTGATTATTACTGTTTGATGGATGTTCTTATGACATCTATATGTACTTCGCCAATTGCAATAGAAAGAATGGAAGAGTGGACAAAGTCTAATGATGAATGGATTGGAAGAGCTGGCTGGTCTTTATTAGCAAATATAGCGATTAAAAATAAAACGTTACATGATGATTTCTTCTCTCCGTACTTAGAAGAGATTAAAGAAAATATACATAATGAAAAAAATAGAAAAAAAGAAGCGATGAATAGTGCTTTAATCGCAATAGGAATTCGTAATGAAGACTTAGAGCGACAAGCGATTGAAATTGCACGTGAAATTGGAAAAGTAGAGGTTGATCACGGTGCAACATCATGTAAAACACCAGATGCAGAAAGCTATATAAAAAAAGCGAGAGAAAGAGCTGAAAAAAAGAAAGTGAAATAAGAAAAGAGGATCGGTTATGAAAGCAATTGACGCAGCACAAAACATAATTACATTACAATTTTCGAATTGTGATGTAGCTTTACTCGGCGGAAGCGTTGCACGAGGAGAAGCGACGAAAACATCTGACCTTGATATTGTAATAGTTGACCAAAGTTTAACTTCTTGCTATAGGGAATCTTTCTATAGTAATGGATGGCCTGTTGAGGTGTTTGTTCATAATTTTGAAACATATAAAACCTTTTTCAAAATGGATTGTGATCGAGGGAGACCGTCGTTACCACAATTAGTTTCGGAAGGGATTGCATTAAAAGGGGAAAAGGAAATTGTTGAGAAATTAAAAAAAGAAGCGAATGATTTACTACATAAAGGACCAGCTAAATGGACCGAAGAAACGATTAAGCAGAAGCGATATTTTATTACGGATACTTTAGATGACTTTATTGGTGCAACAAAAAGAGAAGAAGAATTGTTTATCGCTAATTTATTAGCGGATTTAGTACATGAATATGTATTAAGAGTAAATGGTAAGTGGCTTGGGAGTTCAAAATGGTTTATTAGAGTGCTAAGAAGATATGATGAGCAATATGCAAACAAATTTGTAGCCGCTTTTGATCATTTTTATAAAACGGGAGAGAAAAATGAATTAATTCATTTTATAGAAAAGACGTTAGAACAGTATGGTGGAAGAGTGTTCGAAGGATTTTCTATTGGTAAATAAAAATGGGCGAGAAAAATGAATGTACCATATGTTCAATTAAGAGAATTGACACTAGATGATGTAGAAGATCGCTATCAATGGTTATTAGATAGAGATGTAACAAACCATTTAGTTGTACCAGATCAATATCCTCCGTTCACTCGTGGAGATACGAGAAACTGGATTGAAGCTTGTATAAGCCGAAAAAATGGTTATGAACAAAGGGCAATCGTTACTGAGGCAGGTATACATATTGGATGGGTAGACCTTAAAAATTTTGATAAAACAAATAAAAATGCTGAACTAGGAATTGCGATTGGAAATAAAGACTATTGGGGTAAAGGATTTGGAATGGCAGCTCTAAACAGCATGTTACAAATAGGTTTTTCTCAGCTTGAATTGGAGAAAATTTGGTTACGTGTAGATGAAGATAATACAAAAGCTAAAAAGAGTTATGAAAGTGCCGGATTTGTATGCGAAGGGTTAATGAGAAATGATCGATTGAGACAGGGGAAGTTCATTCATCGCAATCGTTACAGTATATTAAAAGAAGAGTATGAATCAAAAAAGTAGCCTATAAAAATATTATGTAAATTAAAAAGGGGAAGATAAAATGATTCGATTACTTACAAAAGCGGATGCAAAACAATATTGGGAGTTACGTTTACAAGCATTACAAGTAAATCCAGAAGCATTTATAACGACTTATGAAGAAGCAGTACGTCAAGAAAACCCTCTTGAACGAGTTGCTAGTAATCTTTCATCCAATAGTAGTTTTACATTTGGTGCTTTTAATAATGAAAATCGTTTAGTTGGGGTTGTTACTTTATTAACAGAAGAAAAAGACGCATATAAGCATAAAGGACATATCGTTGCAATGTATGTAGATACTGAAAATCGAAGAAGTGGTCTTGCACGTGATTTAATACGTAAAGCAATTGAAAGGGCAAAAGAGATGAAGCTAGAGCAATTGAATTTAGGGGTTGTGTCAACGAACGAACCAGCCAAACGATTATATGAATCAATGGGATTTAAAACATACGGAATTGAAAAAAGGGCTATAAAAATGAATGGTGTGTATAGTGATGATGAACATATGGTGTTGTTCTTTTAAGAGAGGAAGTTTTGTATGAAAAAGGCGAAACTGCGACAATAAGATGGTGAATATGGCATATAGCAGATCATAATTGGTATCATCAAGCTCATATCAGTCGTTTGAGGAAATTATACAGAGAATATAAACTACATATTCTTTAATTTTTGAATGAACGAACGCCCCTAAATAATAATTAAAGGAGGCGTTTGTTTTTATTCGTTCGCTTTTCTTCCCAAGCTATCATTAAATTTTTATGATAATCTTTTGGTTTCTCAATAGAAAACCAGTAAATTGAATGTGCAATAGTTGGTAGCCATCTTTTATAGCGGATGTGTATATTTTCATGGTGAGTATAGTGGGTCGAGATTAAAGTAGATTTTGACCCTTGAAAATTTTGATATGTAATGGCCTCGATTTCATACCAATGCACTTTATTCCCATGTAAATCTACTACAATTCCTTCATCATCCCAAAGTGAAATGTAAGTTTGTATGTAGATTTTTCATCGCGTATACTAAAATATATGTCATAGAGATAAAAAATTAAATACAAGGGGTTTTACAATGAAAGCAATTGTTATAGGGATATTGGCATCATTTTTCTTTGCCTTTACCTTTGTTTTAAACCGGGCAATGGACTTAGAAGGTGGAAGCTGGATTTGGAGTGCATCATTACGGTATTATTTTATGGTTCCAATGCTATTACTTATTGTTATGTATAGAGGGAACTTAAAGCAACTCTTTCAATATATGAAAAACAATCCGAAAGAATGGTTAGTGTGGAGTATCGTTGGATTTGGTCTCTTTTATGCACCGCTTAGTTTTGCTGGAGCGTTCGGACCAGGTTGGCTTGTTGCATCAACATGGCAAATTACAATCGTTGCAGGGATTTTGTTAACACCATTTTTTGCGGTGGATCCACTACATAAAAAACTTCCGATGAAGGAATTAGTTATGTCGGGCATTATTTTATTCGGTGTTGTTCTCATGCAAGCAGAACATGCTTCTTCATTAGGTATTCGTGAAACCGTTTTATGTGTAGTTCCTGTACTTATTGCAGCATTTGCGTATCCTCTTGGAAATAGAAAAATGATGCAAGTTTGTAAAGGGGAATTAGATGTATTTCAGCGAGTACTCGGTATGACATTAGCAAGTTTACCATTTTGGTTTTTATTATCTGGTTACGAAGTATCAACAGGCGGATTACCGTCAAGTAGCCAAGTTTTTCAATGTTTTATTGTAGCAGTTAGCTCTGGGTTAATCGCGACAGTATTATTTTTCTTTGCAACAGATCTTGTGAAAGATGATCCGCAAAAATTAGCAACAGTGGAAGCGACGCAGTCTGGTGAAGTTTTATTTGCGCTAGTAGGAGAGCTGATCTGGTTATCTGCACCAATTCCGTCATCATTATCTTGGATTGGTATGAGTCTCGTTATTATTGGAATGATACTTCATAGTTATGTGGCTGTCGTTGTAAAAAAAGAAGAAAAAATAACGGCGTAATGAGATTAGCTCTTTTTATTAAGAGTTAGTCTTTTTTTCATAGAAAGGGATGAAAATATGAATTTACATCGCGTTGAACAAATTGAAAAAGATTCAATATTAAATGTGCTACAATATGCCGTCGGTCCAAATGAAATAAGCTTAAAGAAAGCAGTATTATTTTATCAAAGTAATAAAGGGACTTTGTACAAATATGAAGAAAAAGCTTGTCTAGGTATTGAAGTAATCGGAGCAACTAAAGCACGAGTATGTCATATAGCAGTGGCTCCAGATTATCGTCAAAAAGGAATTGCACTGCAAATGATTAAAGAAGTGGTAAGGATATATCAATTGACTTATATAGAAGCAGAGACAGACGATGGGGCGGTAGAATTTTATAAAAGAATTGGTTTTCAAGTTAAAAGTTTAGGAGAAAAATATCCAGGGATAGAAAGATTTCATTGTTACATGGAAAAATAGCATGAAAATATACAATTGTACATATTGAATATAGTTTGAAAAAAATAATAATTTCATTATATAATATAGGTATCTGGAAAAATATAGATAAAAGAAGATGGGTGTATAACAAGTGAGAATGGATAAAAGTAAGTTTATAAAAATAGCTACTTCAATAGGGGTGTCATCTTTTTTATTAACAGGTTGTGGTGATTATGAAGAAGAAACTGCTCAGCAAGAAAGTACAGCTGTTAAAACAGATGGTGCAAAACAAAGAAATGAACAAGAAACATTAAATTGTGATGATAAAGCCCCAACCAATGAAAATGTAGAGAAAGATGAGTTATGCAAGGAAAATAATCCGTCATTTTCATCTTATCATGAAAACTCTCATTTACCGATACTTCCATTTGTAGCAGGATATTTATTAGCGAGTAGAACTTCAAATATGAATTATACAGCAAAACCAAATTTAATGAAGAAACCGTATGCAAATAATGTTATTCCATATCGTGAAAAAGATGAGCGTAGAACAGGTGGCGGTAGTAGCGGTGGTTATACTGGTGGTTCTAACGGTAACAATAATACTTCCAATAAAGTAGATTTAAATAAACAGCAGCCAAATCCATCCAATAAAGTAACACCAGATACAAATACGCCAAAATCATCTACTACGCAAACACCGAAAGTAAACTCTGGTTCAAGTGGAATTGGAAACGCAAAAGCGCCAGCAGGATCCTAAAACGAAAGGGTAATGGAGTAATGTATACAGAACGAGAGCAAGAAGAGTATATGAAAGTATGGTTTTCACTTGCAGAAGAGGCTAGTAGGAATGGTTTCACTTGGCCTAGTCTGTTAGAGAATGAAGAATGGAATCAATATATGGCAACAGGGATGTATCGCATGCCAGCAAAAACTTATACTGCTATCTCAAAAGCGACAGAAGAAATCATGTATGTGTTATATAGAACGTATCAATATATTGTAAATACGACAGAAGATTTTCAAAAACTTGGATTCCCAGCTGAAGCGTGGGAAATGGCGAGAATGAAACATAATGGTTTATTTTCATATTTTACAAGGTTTGATTTTATCGTAAATGGTGACGATATAAAATTAATAGAAGTAAATTGTGATACGCCAACAGGCTATTTAGAACCGTCTGTCGCAAATGAAGTGTTATGCCGTTATCATGATGTAAATCACCCAAACCATATAGAAGAGCATATTGTGCAGGCATGGGAACAAATTAAACATGACTATCATATAGGCCCTGAAGAGACGATATATTTTACTAGTTATGATTGGCACGATGAAGATAGTCAAACGGTTCAGTTTTTAAGAACGTATTGCTTAAATCAGTCAACGGACTATGTAGGAATACAAGACATTGTCGTTGCGGAAGATGGTATATATACGCCGAGTGGAGAAAAAATAAAATATTTATATAGACTGTATCCAATAGAGTATTTAGTAACGGACGTTGATAAGAATGGAAAAAGGATTGGTTTACAATTTTTAGATCATATTGCGCAAGAAAGAGTGAAAATTATTAATCCGCCAGCCGCATTTGTTATGCAAAACAAAAGTGTACTCGCACTAATTTGGAAGCTTTATGAAGAAAGTGTTTTCTTTACAGAAGAAGAGCAAGACATTATTTATAAATACTTTCTACCAACATATTTTTCAAATAAGCGATTTCTAGAAAGACATGAATCATACGTTTCCAAACCTGTATTTGGTCGTGAAGGTGGCGGAGTATCTATATACGAAAATGATGAATTATTAGCTGAAGATAAAACAGAGTATTACTTTGAACAAAGGAAGATATACCAGCAATACATAGAAATGCCTGACTATACCATTGACACATGGGATGGTCCATATACTGGTAAACTATTAATTGGCTCTCACTGTATAAGCGGAAGAGCAGCAGGCTTATTTTTACGTGTAGGTGAGAAAATAACGGGAAACTTATCAATGTTTACTGGGGTTACAATTGAAGGATAAAGTAAACAAAGAGCTCATCATTTGTGATGAGCTCTTTCGTCTATGTATAAAACAGCTTTTTATGGTTGGATGTAAAATCTTCACTTTCTTTTTGTGTTTTAAATCTGAATATTATAATTCAAATATTTTTTGTGTAATAATATTACTATTTTTTATAGATGTGAAAAATGATTAAGTTAAAAATTAAGAAAAATATGATAATATATTTATATAAAAGTTTAAATTTACGTAGCTAGTGGGGGAACCAATATGAAAATGAATGAAATAGTAGCAAGTACACAATTTCCAAATACAATCGAAACAATAACAAAAGATTTAAAAGCATTAGGAGTCGAAAAAGGAATGACAATTATCGTTCATTCATCACTAAGTTCTATCGGGTGGATATCTGGTGGTGCGGTTGCTGTAGTAGAAGCATTAATGAAAGTTGTTACGGAAGAAGGAACGATAATAATGCCAACGCAATCTTCGGATTTGTCCGATCCGAAACATTGGTCAAGACCACCTGTACCGGAAGACTGGTGGCAAATTATCCGAGATAACGTCCCAGCATTTGATTCACGTATAACCCCAACAAGGGGAATGGGTGAAATAGTTGAATGTTTTCGTACATATCCGAATGTAGTACGTAGTAATCATCCGTTAGGAAGTTTTGCTGCATGGGGAAAACATGCAGTAGAAATAACAATGAACCATTCGTTATCAATGAGCTTTGGAGAAGAATCTCCATTAAGAAAAATATATGATTTAGACGGGTACGTATTATTAATTGGTGTTGGATATGATTCCAATACGTCTGTTCATTTATCCGAGGTGCGTTCTGGTGCATGTGAGTTAATACAAGTAGGAGCACCTATTATAGAAAACGGTGAAAGAGTGTGGAAAGAGTTTTTTGAAATGGATTACGAATCTGAGAAGTTTGTAGAAATTGGTGTGGAGTTTGAGCGAAAAGGAACTGTAAAAAATGGGAAGATAGGGAATGCAACGTGTCGTCTAATGAAACAGCGTGATATAGTTGACTTTGGAACAGAATGGTTTCGTAAGAAAAATTAGTAAGGGATGGTTACAATGAAGGGGAAAAAGGTATTAATTACGAGCGGTGGTTGTCTAGAAAAATGGGATCAAGTACGCGGGCATACGAATATGGCCAAAGGTACAATCGGAAGGATAATCGCAGAAGAACTTCTAGCTAAAGGGGCACATGTTATATATTTACACGGTTATTTTGCGGAGAAACCGAGTGATGTACATAGAGGGTTAGAATTACATCCATTTGAAGGAATCGTTGATTTACAAGATAAAATGAAAAGTATCATATCACATGAAAAGATTGATGCAGTCATTATGGCAGCGGCTGGATCAGATTGGATTGTGGAGAAAATTTGTGATCAAGATGGTAATGTTCTTAATATGAACGGAAAAATTTCAAGTGATATAGCACCGATTATTCACTTTCAAAAGGCTCCAAAAGTATTAAAACAAATAAAAGAATGGGACCCAGAAACAGTACTTGTTGGTTTTAAACTTGAAAGTGATTTAAATGAAGAAGAACTGTTTGAAAGAGCAAAAAATAGAATGAAAGAAGCAAGGGCGAATGTAATGATTGCGAATTCACCACATTCTTTATATTCGCGCGGAGCTGTGCATTATGTAATTGGACAGGATGGTAAAGGGAAGTTGTGTAATGGGAAAGATGAAACAGCGAAAGAAATTGTCAAAAGCTTAGAGTTATTATGTAATAGTGTCACTGCTTTTTAAAATTAAGTTTTTAGATGAGAATGAATCCGCATAGTAATAAGTAAGCGAAACTTTAATTGGTGGGAATTTTACTTTTACACGAATGTGAAGCGTATACCAATCAAGAGCTATACACAGAATAATTGGTGAGGAGTGGATTCTATGGAACATTTATTAAAGCAAGCTATTAAACTTAGAAACGAAAAGAAATATGCGCAGTCTAAAGAGATGCTTATAGGATTAACAAACTTTACAAAGGATGCAGAAGTACTGTATCAGTGTGCGTGGATACATGATGTAATGGGGCTAGAAACAGAAGCAGTTCCGTATTATGAGCAGGCAATCGCAAATGGACTTGATGGCGAATCGCTTTGCGGTGCTTATATTGGTTTAGGAAGTACATATCGTTGTATAGGGGAATATGAAAAGGCAATTACAGTATTAGAAGCTGGGGTGAAAAAATTCCCAGAGAACGCTCCGATGAAAGTATTTTTATCATTAGCAAAATATAACGTAAACGATCACGAATCAGCGATGAAATTATTACTTGAAACTGTCGTGAAAGTAGAGGAAGTAAAAGAATTTGAACGTGCCATTTCATTTTATAAAGACCATTTAAATGAGGTTTTTAAATAAAGGAGTGAACGTATGGAGGTTACACTATCACGAAGGCGAAAAGGTGTTTGGATTGGACTCGTCTTTTTAATTATGCTACCAAACTATTTATTGTATGCCCTTCCAATTGTACCAGTTGCGCCGAAAGAAGTTGTGCTTGGGTCATTATTAGATTGCATGTTTGTCATTCCAATCATCACGTATTTCTTCATTATTCGAAAAAGATACTCGTTAACGTATATAGTTCCTGTTGTAATAGCTGGTTATATTTTTGCGAGATTTATTATTCCAAGTGACTATTTACAAGCTTTTTCATTCATCTCTTATATTATTGTTGCGGCTGAAATTGCATTTGTAGGTCTAGAATTATTCCTTCTCTATAAAATTGTTAGAGTGCTTCCTAAAATAATAAAAAAATATAAAGAATATAGAAGAGAAAATTATTCCTTTTCTTATGCAATTGATGCAGCGTTTGACGCTACTATGAAAAGAAGTAAGTTAGTAGATGTCATTCTAACAGAGTGTAAGTTAATCTATTATGCGTTTTTATCGTGGCGTGAAAAAGTACCAACAGGTAAATCTGTATACTCATATCATAAAAAGACTGGTGCTATAGGTGTGTATATCATGATTATTCATGCAACAATAATTGAAAGCATTGGTTTTCATTATTTACTACATCAGTGGAATCCAGTAATAGCATGGATTTTACTTATTTTAAATGTATACGCGATGATTTATTTTATAGCTGAAATACAAGCGATGCGCAAAAATCCCCTTGTCGTAACAGAAGAACAAGTAGTCATTCAAATCGGATTAGGAAAGAAAATTGTTATGCCATTTACACAAATTGATAATATTGCGTTCTACAAGGGTGAATTGCTAACGGCAAAAGAAAGGAAACAGGTATTGGATGCAACTGTTATGGAGTTCATAAAAGAACCTGCTACTTTTGAAATAACATTAAAAGAGCCAGTGAAAGCGCAGTTGTTATACGGCTTTTCTAAAACAGTAAGTCGTGTTTACTTAAATGTTGATGAAGAACGAAAATTTTATGATGCGGTTAAGGAAAAGTTAAAACATGAGTAATAGTGCTGTTAGTTACATAAAAACAAATGAGCTTCCGTTAGAAGTGAAAAAATATGAAACATGGATAGTGAAAAACTCTTTCTAAATAAGAAGGAGTTTTTATTATATACTTTTATAAATCATTATATAAAAAACTATACACTTCTTTATCACTACATAAATGGATATAATTGAGGATAGAACTAGCATAAGGGGAAACAAAATAATGAATAAGTTACTTACATCGAAAATTGAAATTATAGAAAGAAAAATCCGGTATAACTCAACAATAGTAGATCACAATTGCTTATTACTTGAAAAGCAATCACAAAGTATCGTTTTATTTCACGAGGTGCAGTATTCATTTACAATGACTGCAAATGATACTAAGTTAACAATCCCAAAAGGAAGTTATACAATCGCATATTACTGGAAAGATCGTCCGTACAATTTATACGTATGGAGAGATATAAAAGGAAAGTATTTAGGTTCCTATTTTAATATTGTAAAAAACACACAAATAAAAGATGAAGTGGTTTCCTTTGAAGATTTAATCATCGATATTATGGTACTTCCAAATGGAGAATACTTCATATTGGATGAAGATGAATTACCAGAACCATTAGGGAATTTCGAAGGTGGTTACGTGAGGAAAGCTCTTTATGGATTAAAAGAAATCATTCAAAAAGAGCTGCCACCAATAGTTTTGGAGACAGCCAGGGTGCAGAGGAAATAAAATTTAATTACATAAATATTTTGAATGGGAATGAGTAGTCTCAAGTTATATGATCTAACTTTTTTAATAAATCTAAGGTTAGTAGCATATTTCTTGAAATTACTCTTTTTTTTGTAGAAATTTCGTCGCTTAGTTATTAAATCCCATCAAATGCATTTAGCGTGTGAGTTTTCTTATTGGTTACAGTGGATTAAAAATCAGAAAAAATAGTAAGTAAATGATATCGTTCAAATAAACAACAGTAAAAATATTCAAACGAATCATATGTATGTTTTGATAAAACCTAGTTGACTTATCGGAAATATTTGTATAATATGTACTTAATTCCATAACGTATTGCTGATTGGAGAAACCAAAGGCATTTTATCTGTTGATAAAATGCCTTTGGTTTTTTTATTGCACAAATACTGAATCTGTTCATTTATATGAATCATTTTAAGGAGGAGAAGAAATGACTGTTTCAATTGATGGGGTATCAAAATATTTTTTGAAACAAACTGGTACTGTTCAAGTATTAGAGAATATTAATTTTCAATTAGAGAAAGGGGATTTTGTTACAGTAATTGGTCCGAGTGGGTGCGGAAAAAGTACATTACTAAAAATTGTTGCCGGTCTAGATAATGATTTTGAAGGGGAAGTTGTTATTGACGGGGATCCTATCTTAAAACCGAGTAAGAAACAAGGTTTTATTTTTCAAGAACATAGGCTTTTTCCATGGTTAACAGTTGAAGAAAATATAGCGGCAGATTTGTCGTTAAAAGATAAGTATGTGAAAGATAAGGTGAGAGAATGGGTTGAAATCGTTCGGTTAGATAGCTTTGAAAAATCGTATCCGAAAGAGATTTCAGGCGGGATGTCACAACGTGTTGCGATAGCGAGAGCGTTATTAAGAGATCCGAATGTATTATTACTTGATGAACCTTTTGGAGCGCTGGATGCTTTTACTCGAAGTCATTTACAAGAAGTATTGCTAAATATTTGGGAGCAGAAGAAAACAACAATGATATTCGTTACACATGATATAGACGAAGCGATATATCTTTCAAACCGAATCATCATTATGAGTGCAAAACCAGGGAAAATACATAAAGTGATTGAAAATAATTTGCCTTATCCGCGAAATAAAACTTCTCAATCGTTCCAACAACTTCGAACGAAAGTATTACAGCAGTTTGAATATGGAGGGTTGATTCAAACAAGTATATAGGAAAAGGGTGATTTTATATGTATAAAAAATTAAAAATTCTTTCTTTTGCTTTAGCTATATCAGTATGTTTGTTAGGATGTGAAAAAAGTACAGCAAGTAGTAAGAAAGAAGATGTAACAATACAAATTGGTATACAACAAGGATTAAGCCCGCTATTACTAGCAAAGAAAAAGGGATGGTTTGAAGAGGAGTTTAAAAAAGAAGGAGTTAAAGTGAAATGGACAGAGTTCCAAAGTGGACCTCCTTATTTTGAAGCAATCGCATCAAACCGGTTAGACTTTGGTGAAGTAGGGAATTCTCCAGTCATTTCAGCGCAAGCAGCAGGTATTGGATTTACCGAAATCGCCAATACAAGTTATGCGAGAAAAGGAACTGGAATTCTCGTTCAAAAAGATAGTAAGATTGCGAGTGTAAAAGATTTAAAAGGTAAAAAAATTGCAGTAGCAAAAGGAAGTAGTGCCTTTAATTTATTATATCGAGCACTTGATAAAGAAGGTATTGATGCAAAAGATGTAAATGTCATTCAATTACAACCAGATGAAGCGCAGCCTGCATTCGAATCAGGATCAGTAGATGCATGGGCGATTTGGGACCCTTTCATATCATTACATACGTTAAATAAAGGTGCGAAGGTGATTGCAGACGGTGAAACATTAAATGTCTCTTCACCAGAATTTTTAATTACGAGGACAAAATTTGCGAAAGAACATCCAGAATTAGTTGAGAAATTCCTCAAAGTTTATGAGAAAGCACGTGTATGGCAAGATGCTAACTTAGATGAAGCAATAAAAGTATACACTTCTGTAAAAAAGATAGATGCAGAGATTGTAAAAGAAGTGTTTAATCACGACAAACCAATTTTAGTTCCGGTAACTAAGGAAATAATAGCAGAACAACAAAAGACTGCGGATTTTCAATATAAGCTCGGTTCTATAAAGAAAGAAATTAAGACGGAAAAAGTTGTAGATAATTCTTTCGTAGAAAAAGCATTGAAAGCGAAGTGAAAAGAGGTTTTGTAAAGTGGAAAATACGAAAGCTGTTATGAAACCAGCGAGTATAACGATTAAGAAAAATGGCATAAAGAAGGTACGAAAGTTAAATGTAAAAGTTTTAGTAAGGGCGATTACTATACCGGTTATTATATTAATAATTTGGCAGTTGGCTGGCGTATTCGGTCTTGTTTCTAAAACAGTTTTACCAACACCATTAGATATTTTTCTAGCTTTCCAAGAGCTTATTAAAACAGGAGAGTTATTCGGCCATTTAAGTATTAGTGTATTCAGAGCTGCGGCTGGTTTCTTTATTGGTGGGGGCTTAGGAATCATTTTAGGAACGATTGTTGGATTTTCAACGAGAAGTGAGCAATATTTAGACCCATCTGTGCAAATGTTAAGAACTGTACCTCATTTAGCTGTTGCGCCGCTTTTCGTATTATGGTTCGGTTTTGGTGAAACATCAAAAGTGTTATTAATTGCAGATGGTGCATTTTTTCCTTTATACGTAAACGCATTTTTAGGTATTAGAGGTGTGGATTCAAAGTTATTTGATGTTGCGAGAGTGTTAGAGTTTAGTAAAAGAAAATTAATCACGAAACTAATTTTACCAGCTGCATTGCCTAACCTTTTACTAGGAGCAAGGTTATCGTTAGGTGTTGCGTGGGTGAGTTTAGTAGTAGCAGAACTTATGGGGTCTACAGAAGGTATTGGCTATATGATTATGGATGCAAGGCAATTTTCAAATACAGATATCGTATTTGTCGGCATAATTATATTTGCATTTGTTGGGAAGTTTTCTGACTCTCTAGTACGTTTACTAGAAGTGAAGTTTTTAAGATGGCGAGATAACTTTAAAGGTGAGACAGGGAATTAACATATAAATTATTAGGGGTAATTTATATAGAATGTGTTAGTATACGATTCAAAATAAATAAGGGGTGTGTAAAGGTATGGAATTATTATGGTTTATTCCGGCTTATGGAGATGGTCGATATTTAGGAACGACAAAACGAGGAAGAGCAGCTGAATATGGTTATTATAAGCAAGTTGCTGCGGCAGCTGATTATTTAGGATATACGGGTGTTTTACTTCCAACTGGTCAAGGATGTGAAGACCCTTGGGTGTTAGCTTCAGCTCTTGCTGCTGAAACAGAAAAACTAAAATTTTTAGTAGCAGTGAGACCAGGACTAATGTCCCCTACAGTTGCAGCGAGGATGGCATCTACATTTGATAGAATTTCACATGGGAGGCTGCTTATTAATGTAGTAGCTGGAGGAGATCCAGTTGAACTACAAGGAGATGGATTATATCTTGATCATGATGAAAGATATGAAGCAGCGGATGAATTTTTAAAAGTTTGGAAATCGACATTGCAAGGTGAAACGATCTCTTTAGAAGGAAAACATATTAAAGTTACAGATAGTAAAGTTGTATTCCCACCAGTTCAAATACCATATCCTCCTATATATTTCGGAGGATCGTCAGCTGCTGGAAAAGAAGTAGCAGCTGAACATAGTGATGTATATTTAACGTGGGGAGAGCCGCCAGAGCAAGTGAAAGAGAAAATAGAAGAAGTAAGAAAACTTGCAGAAGAGAAGGGGCGTACAGTGCGATTTGGCATTAGATTACACGTAATTGTAAGAGAAACAGAAGAAGAAGCATGGGAAGAGGCAGAACGTTTAATTCAATATGTGGATAATGAAACAATTGAGCTTGCTCAAAAGACATTTGCAAGATATGATTCGGTTGGTCAAAAACGGATGACCCATTTAAATAAAGGTACGAGAGAGTCGTTAGAGATAAGCCCTAATTTATGGGCTGGAATCGGACTTGTAAGAGGTGGGGCAGGTACTGCACTTGTAGGCGATCCGCATACAGTAGCAAAAAGGATAAAAGAATATGAATCGTTAGGAATTGATACGTTTGTTTTATCAGGATATCCGCATTTAGAAGAAGCGTATGAAGTGGCAGAATTGTTATTCCCATTATTGAAAGACGAGAAGAAAGAAGAAACTAAAATTGTTGGTGAAATGATTGCTGATGCATATGCATTAAAAAAATAGTGAGAAATAAAGTTTCACTTATTTATTGCTCCATTTTGTTTACTGGCTGTTAACACGGGATAAAAAACCCGCAAGTTATTCGCTTGCGGGTTTTCATCGTAAATTATTAGAAAATATGGTAAAATTAAAGGGTAACTTAAGGTGCGGTTGGTTGTTCAATTATCACTTCTCCGAGTAGGAGGGGGGTGATAATACGTGAGTGAAATAGCGTTGCTACTGCAGGGTGGACTGTTTCTCGTTGCATTGTTAACGTTCGTCGTCGTTTTAATAGACAAGCTCAAAAAATAACAACCCACCTATGCCTATAGAATGTGGGTTGTTTTGTTTGTAAGAAACAAATAGGATAAATGAACAATCCAATCTGCTAAGTTACGTGGACTAGTGTGTAGCCGCACACTAGTCTTTTTTATTTATATACAATTTATAATTGGTTTATGTGATTGTATTGTTCTTTTCATACTCATTATAACACAGTGTCTTTTCATCAAGAAAGGAGACCGTATGTTCTGGTCTCTGTTATATAGTAGGTGCTTTTTCTTTAAACAGCCCATCCATATACTGTTTTAAACTTTGGACATAAAATTTCTGTGTATTCACATTATTTACACCGACAATGGGTGATGGAAGGTCAAATCTTTTTTCTGATAAATGAACGACAACATCAAAAATGTCAAACAAACGAATGAAGCAAAACAGCCCGTCTTTATCGCTAAGTAAAATAAAGTAATGATTTTCACTACTTGTATTTAGCGTATTCCATAAAGAACTTTTGCTTAAATCACGTACAATGCTTTTTTCTTTTAGTTCCACGAAATCTGCATTTGAGAGAATGGTAGAGATATCAATCGCATCTTGATCTTCAAAGTAGCCATCAACTGTTTGTACAGCGAATGTATAAGCCATTTTTAATATACTCATTTTATATTTACGGTTATCCAATAGCAATTCACGTTGAATAGAACTGGCTACTTTCGTTACACGTTCCTCTTTCCAAATTTCATTATGTAAGGAAATATCGTGCTTTTTACATAGTTTCATAATTAATGCATTAGAATAAAGAATTTCGTCGCTTACTTCGACAACATCAGTCTCAGCAGCTGCAAGTTCCTCACCGTGCTCATTCGTATAGAGTGGGGAATCAATTTGTCTTTTCATTTGTTCAATCTTAAATTGACTCAATTTATGCCTAATTAAAGGACGATCAATATTTGTTGTCATTTGTTCATGACAAGTATCACAAATTGAGTTTGTGAAATAATATCCACATAATATTTCTGGAATGACATATTGTTCACTAAGTTCTTTCGTATCTTTTCTGCAAATGATGCATTGTGTCATTTTTATCACCTTTACCTGCAAATTTGTATGTAATCTCATTGTAGTGTATTTATTGGTATTTTGGAATATTGTAAAGGAAAATATTATGTGAAATTCATACTTATTTTGGTACAATGAAGAGAAGTGCTAGTTTAAAGGAGGCCATTTTTTTGAAATCAAAAGTGCACTTTTGGACATTAGAAGTGCTAATGGTTGTAGGAATCATATTTATTTGCACAAAAATATCATTTTTATTTCAACCGATTGGTATCTTCATATCAACATTATTTTTCCCAATCTTAATCGCGCTTTTTTTATACTTCATATTTAATCCTGTATTAATCTTTTTGGAGAATAAAAAAGTACCTAGAAATTTAGCGATATTGCTGTTATATCTTTTTATCATAACATTAACTGCGGTTGGCGTTGGAGTAGTTGTTCCTACGATTTCACAACAGCTAATGGACTTAGTAAAAAATATGCCAGGCTACATAAAAGAGGGAAAAGTATACATACAAGAATTATCACATCATAGGTTGTTTGAATGGTTATCTACACAAAACTACGTTTCCATTGAAACAATTGAAAAAAATGCGATTGAATACTTAAAAGATATACCAAATACAATTACGTCGAGTGCAACGGCTTTATTTGGTATCATCACGAACGTTGCATTAGTTGTATTTACTGTACCGTTCATTTTATTTTACATGTTTAAAGATGGACATGCCTTTCCAGGAAAAGCGGTAAGTTTATTACCAGAGTCTTACCGTGAAGAGGGGCTTCGTATCATTAAGGAAACGAACGAAACATTATCTGCATATATTCAAGGGCAAGCGCTCGTTTGTATATTTGTAGGTGCGTTTACTTTTATCGGTTATTTAATTATCGATTTACCGTACGCTTTCGTTTTAGGAATTATTGCAGCATTTACAAACATCATTCCTAACTTAGGTCCATTTATCGGAGCAGCACCAGCTGTTATTGTAGGACTGTTCGTATCTCCGATGCAAGCCTTATACGTAATTATTATCGTAACAATTGTACAACAGTTTGAAAGTAATATTATTTCACCACGTATTATGAGCTCGAAATTAAACATCCACCCATTAACAATTATTATCCTAATTTTAGGGGTAGGTAACTTTGCTGGAATCATCGGAATGATTTTAGCAGTACCAGTTTATGCAGTAACAAAAACAGTTGTTTCAAACTTAGTGAGATTGTTTAAAACGAAGAGAAGTAATCGGAAATAGTAAAACCTGAGAAAGATACACCTCTTTTTAAGTGGTGTATCTTTTGTTTATAAAAAAATAATTAAAAGCGGGTTGATTTGATTTTATTATATATTTTTTATACATCAAATTCAGCGATGAACTTGTGTGATATAAGCTCTATAAAACTATGTGGAATCCCTCTGAACTATCCAAATCATTTCCTTACAGCGTGCTATCATCATCATAATCGACTCCTTTCAATTCTATATAGTTAAACGATTAAAGGTGAGTGTAGTATTTGCTTCTACGATCTCGAATTTCATCAATAACTTGTTTATATTGTCTTTCTTGTTTTAATTCATTTTGAGATATTGTTTCTTTTTGAATCGTAATCGTTAAAAAGAATAGGTGAAACTTCATATGTGAATTCCTCCTTTCGAATTGGAATTACAGATGACTACAGTAATGACTTTGTCTTTCTTTTACAGAATCCATAGCCTGATTAATTTGTCGTTCATGAAGCATTTCAGACTCAGAAAATTTATTTTTTTGAATGGTAATGGTTAAAAAGAATACTTTAAATTTCATAAAATAATTGCCCCTTTATAAGTGTTTTAGAAAAGACGAGTGTAATAAGAAGATTGGCGTTCTTTTACTTCGTCCATAATATTTTGGATGTGTTGCTCACGTAAAATCTCTTTCTGTGAAAGTTTACGTTTTTGAATGGTGATTGTTAAAAAGAATGCTTTAAATTTCATGAATATATTACCCCTTTAAAATATATTTTTAATACATTTGAGTGTAGTATGAACTTTTAATGTCAGTTATTTTATCAGTCAGTTGTTTTAACTGTTGTTTACGATTGATTTCAGTTTCAGATAAAATATTTTTTTGAAGTACAGTCGTAAAAAAGAAAATATGAAAAGTCATAAATGAATTCCTCCTTTCGAAAAGGAATTACAGGCGATCACAGTAAAGTGCTTGGCGCTCCTTAACATCATTCATAGCTTTTTCAATTTGCTCATTATGAAGAATTTCATCTTTGGAAATTATATTTCTTTGAATCGTAATACTTAAAAACAATACGCTAATAGTCATTGAATGTTGCTCCTTTCTTAGAAAAATAATGTAAGAGACTAAAAAATCGCGCAAAAAAACCACAGGAAGATACAGTTCTCCTATGGCTGGGCGTGAAAAAGCCACAGGAAAGTATACGGCCTCCTGTGGCGAATTTATGAATTAAATGAAATAAAGTACGATTTTCAATTCTCCATTAGGGTGGTCGAATTCATATTTAATTGTCCAGAAAACACAGGTGCAGTTAACGCTAAAGTTAATGCATGTAATTGTAATTTCATCATTTCCTTCGACCTCCTTTTAGAATTTTTTTCTTACGTTAGTAAGTATATACAATTAATGGATAATTGTAAACATAAAAAATGAAAATTTTTAATTTTGATTAAAATGCGTATATTTAAAAGGGATTTGAAAGTAAATATTGTAATTAACGAAATATCGATAAAAATGGGGGATGCTAAATGAAATATATGCATCATAACATGATCGTTATGCTAACAATTTTTTTATTCATTGCGGCTTGTTCTAATGGAGAAAGAATAAAAGATATATATGATATTAGGTCAGATGATTTTAAGAAATATACTGGGACATACGTTGGTAATAATTCAGATGTGGTTGCAATTGTTAATCATTTACCCGGTGGTGGAACAGTTCAAAGTATAAGTTTAGAAAATGAAAATATAAAAGTGAACTATGGCGCAAAAGAAAGTGGGGCTCTTACAGAAGAAATGATTGAGACGTATTGGTTTGATGAGAAGGATACGATGAAGAAGAATTTTTTCTTTAATGCTATATATTTAGTGATTTTAGTGCCAAATGCAAAAAGTTATGAGTTTCAGGTAGAGAATAAAAACTTTAAGATAACGAGGGAAGAAATGTTATCAATTTTGCATAGAATATTCGATGATTTTCCAAAAGAAAAAGATATATGGGATAAAAATAAAGTTATAAAGTTCTTTAACGGCAATGAAGAAAAAATTAAAATGCTTGTGGAAGATAAAGATTTTCGGAAATCTTTATTTGCTAAATATCCAGTGAGCCAGTTGAAATAATGGAGGGGAGAAGATGGAGTTAGTATACAAAATTTCTTATCATAGAATGCAGGATCATTATTTACCTAAGTTAGTACAGGCAATTAGGCTCGTTAGTGAAGAAGATTTGTGGAAACAAGAGACCGCTGTTAATTCAATTGGTGGAATCGTACTACATATTTGTGAACATTTACAGAGAAATACAAGGCGTTATAAGGGTCCCAATATAGTTTTTGAAAATGGAATTGAAGAATATTTTCCAATAAAACATTTAAGCTCCGAAACTTTGTTAAAAACTGTTGAAGAAATATTTGATGAGTGGGGAAAAGTATATATACAAGTATGGGAAGAAAAAAGGCATATTGATCTTCATAGTTTATTACATTTAGTGGAGCATACAAGTTATCATTTAGGGCAAATAGTAGATCGTACAAAGTCAATAAAGGGACAACAATTTAACTTTTGTCAAAATGGTATAAATGAAAAGAATTTGAGAACAAGAGTTGAAACTTCGAAATTTTAGAAAGAGAGTCATTCTTAAACGAATGATTCTCTTTTTTGTAAAAGAAATTTATGGAAAAAAACATTTTTATGTGATATGGTTAATTACATAAGTAATGAACCTATGAACCTAAGGTGGTGAAAGTGTGAAACCTACTCTGGAGCAAAATAAATTAATATACTTACAAATTGCAGAAACGATTGAATCTGATATTTTAAAAGACATATTGCTTGAAGAAGAACAAGTTCCATCGACAAATCAATTTGCGAAGATGTTACAAATAAATCCGGCTACTGCAGCTAAAGGGGTGAATGTATTAGTAGATGAGGGGATTTTATATAAAAAGAGAGGGATCGGAATGTTTGTTGCAAAGGGAGCGAAAGAAGTCGTACTAAAAAAAAGACAAAATACTTTTATGACTGAATATTTACCTAAAGTGTGGGAAGAAGCGAAAGTACTAGAAATATCAAAAAATGAATTGATGGATATGATTCAAAAGATTACGAAGGAGGGGAAAGAGGGATGATTGCACTTGAAACGAAAGATGTAACGAAAAAATATAAAAAGAAAATAGCTGTAAATGAAGTAACGATTTCATTGGAAGAGCATAAAATATATGGTTTGCTTGGAAGGAACGGAGCAGGGAAAACGACACTATTAAATTTACTTGCAGGTCAAATTACTTCAAGTAGTGGAAGCATATCAATATTTGGTGAACATGTTTTTGAGAATAGTAAAGCGATGCAAAATATTTGTTTTGTTAAAGTGAAAGAAGCTGCATATCTAAATAATAAAGTTAAAGAGATTTTTAATTTATGTAACATGTTTTATAAAAACTGGGATCAAAAGTTTGCTGAAGAACTTGCTAGGAAATTTCAACTTAATTTGAAAGAAAAATATCATAAATTATCACACGGAATGCAAACTGTTGTCGGAATCATTCAAGGATTAGCAAGTAGAGCACCTATTACTATTTTTGATGAACCAACTACAGGTTTAGACGCAGCACACCGTGAATTATTTTATAGTCTACTACTAGAAGATTACGGTGAGCATCCACGAACAATTATATTATCAACACATTTAGTAGAAGAAGTAACTCATGTTATTGAAGATGTAATCATCATAAAAGAAGGTGCACTTGTTGTTCAATCATCAGTGGAAGATTTATTACGACAAGGTCATATTATTTCAGGAAAAAAAGATAAAGTGGATGAGTTTTCAATCAATAAAAAAGTAATAAATCGAGAAGTTTATGGAAATAAGAGGATTTCTGTTATATGGGAAGAACTTTCTAATGAAGATTATTACTCTCTTGAAAAAGAAGGGTTATCAATTGATAGAATTACATTACAAAAACTATTTATTCATATAACTGGGGGTGAAATAAAATGACGATGTTAATGAAGCAGTTGAAGTTACATATAAAATATCAGTATAAAGCCATTCTTATCTTTTGGACTGTGGCATTACTTATAAAAGGGACAATGACTGCAACTGATTTAAAGGGAATAAAGGTAGCATTTTTACATGATATTTTCAATAATTCATCAATTGTAATCGTAATGTTTATTGTGATAAGCGTGTTTCTTATTCAACTTGATATTTTTCCTACAGTCGTCTCGTTTGGTGTCACTAGGTTGCAATTTTTGATTGGTTCAATATGTTTTAATTTATTGCAATCAGCATTGTTTTCATGTCTTCAAGCTTTGTTTTTACAGGATACATTTTATAAAACAGAACATGTAAATTTAGGAGCATCTGCAATTGAACAATTCTTTGTACAATTCATATTTTATAGTACATTAGCTTGTTTATTCCAATCAACAACTATTGTTCAGAAAAGATTTAATTGGTTCGGATTGGCCTTTAGTATAATAGTTTTATTCGGATTGGCGAGTACAATGTATGCAGGGATAGGTATAAAAGAGTTGGTGTTTATTAATAGTAAAATGTTACTAGAAATACCTAATTTCATATTAGTTTCGATAGTTCTTATTTGCATATATATTGTAATTAGCGCTCTATTTATTCGTAAGGTTTCGTTTGAAGATACAATTTAAATACAATTATTTTAGGGGAGAAGGAAGAGTGAATGGGAGATACTTCTTCATTAATAACCGTTTTTTTATGCATTGCACTACTAATATTTTGGCGTCGTTATCGCTCCATGTATAAGCCAATAAAGGGATCGGGAAAACGTATTTTATGGCCATTACTATTTTTAACACCAGGTATTGTATGGTTTTTAGGTCCCGTACATCCAGCTGTACTACAAGTGGCTATAGCAGCATTTATTGGGATTCTTTTCTCTGTACCACTTATAGCACTAACAAATTATGAGCGAAGAGATGATGGGAATATTTATACGAAAAAAAGTGCAGCTTTTTTAATTACTTTTATTGCACTTGTCGTTTTAAGATATGGTTCAAGACAATTTATCGTTGATTTAGATCAACAAACGATTGGTTTATTATTTTACGTTGTTGCTGTCTCGTATATTATTCCATGGAGAATTGCTTGTTATATAAAGTTTAGGAAAGTTTGGCGGGAAAATAATAATCATGCTATATGAAAACTTCTCATTTGAGAAGTTTTTTTATTTTTATAGGTAAGCAAAACAAGTTGTTGAAGGGCAGGCTGTCATAGAATATGATACATATTATAATGAGGAAAAGTTGAGGGGATAAAAATGCGTACAATTTTACTTTTTCTAAACAACATGTCCATCGATAAAATAGAGAACATTAGACATAAACATGATCCTTTATTTGGATTAATTCCACCGCATATAACAATCGTATTCCCGTTTAAGAGTAATATTTCAAATGATGAATTAAAATCTCATATTTTTAATGTATCAAAAGGGGGAGGCAAAATTGAAATTGAGTTTGCAAATCGTATCACTAGCGTAGGAAACTATTTGTTTTTAGAAGTTGATAGAGGAAGAAAACAAATAGAAGAACTACATGATAGGCTGTATACAGGACCTTTATTACAATTTTTGAAAGAAGACATTCCGTACATCCCGCATGTAACAGTCGGAAGAAAAGAAAGTGCCAAATTAGCTGCTGAAGTAGTGAAGGAGATTCCTAGTTTTCATGGGAAGTTAAATTGTGTGATTGATAGAATAAGCGTGGAGCGAATTGAAGAGAACGGGGAATCAATTATTGAATTTGAAGTGCCATTTTTAAAAAGCTGACAAAAGTCAGCTTTTTATTTCGTAGCATGAAGTAATGCACCAATTGCACCGCTATTACCACCATCTTGTAAAAAGATTGGTGTTTTATTTTGATATTCGGTGTAGCTACTTATAATATGTTGAAGTTGTACGTTATTACATAAAGTCGAACCAATATAAATAATATGTTTAATGTTTTTTGTTTCAGCGAATTGAAGGCTTAATGCAGTAACGACTTCACCGACAAGTCCTTGTATAGTAGCAAGTATGTCTGAGCTATTATATTTCGATTCTGAAATAGCGGCTTTACCAAAATTGCTAGCAGTTAAGCTATTATCAATAGGTGAGAGAATACCACCATAAATATCTCCAACCGTAATATCTAGTTCTTTTCTAGATCCTACTTTTGTTAGAGGAATTACATCTTCAAAATGATCTATATTTGTTAACAATTTTGAAAGTCCCATAATAGTCCCACCGCCAACTCCGGTTCCACCAGCGCGAATATATTGTTCATTATAAACATAATGGATAGAAGTACCTGTACCGATATTGGTTAAAATAAAATTGTTTATAGTGTGTTTTTCTTCTTTTAATATGTATTGGACACCTGCAAGAGTAGATTCAAATTCGTTTAGCTCTATTATTTTATATGAACCTGTAAGCAGATGCTGTAATAGTTTCGATTTACCACCCGTAATACATATTTGTTTTATGCCATTGTTGTTTTTAATCCAATCTATTATTTTATGTTGTTCATGTGAATAAAATTTTTCAAAAGTTAATAGCTTTTTTTCGTTAAAATAAGCTATTTTCGTTAATGTGCCTCCAGCATCGATACCGATAGTACGTTCCATTTTCCTGCTCCTAACTACGTAATATGTTTTCCTATTTACTTAATTGGTTGAGAATAGATATTTCCAACTGATATAAGGAACACTTTAATCTGCTTGATATATTAATAGTTTTTCTATAGTTACAATAGGCTGGTCGTTTACAGTTGCAATACCTTTACCAAGAATAAAACCTCGGCGATTGCGCGTTAGCTCATAATGTAAATCAAGTTTATCACCGGGATATGCTTTTCCGTGGAATTCAACTCCATCTAAAGAGGAGAGAAATCCTAGTCCTTCAGAATCACTTGTATGTACAAATGCACTAAGCTGGGCAAGTGATTCTACAATTAACATATGAGGCATATGTTTTTGACTATCATTTATAAACCATTCGTTATTTGTAATGAGTTTATATCCTGTAACGGATTCACCTTGTTTTACATTTGTTACTTTATCAATCATTAAAAATGGATAACGATGGGGAAGAGTGTCTTTAATATGCATATGAAAGTACCTCCAATTAATAATACCCCTGCTAAAGTTAAGCAGGGGAGTGGGAACTAATTTTTAACTAATTCATCTACTTTTTCAAGGACGAAAATGCCGCTATTTCTAATATTTTCAACAACTTGTTGCAATACTTCTTTATCTTGAACGAGTGCAATACGTACGAAGCCTTCTCCATGAGGTCCAAATGCATGACCAGGTGTAACAACGACATTCGCACGATCCATTAATGCATAAGCGAAGTCTAGAGAAGTCCATCCTTGTGGAATTTCAGCCCAGACAAACATACTACCAGCTGGCTTATCGACATTCCAGCCAAATGTTCGGAATCCATCGACTAAAGTATCTCTCCGTTCTTGATAAATATCGCGGTTTTTCTCACAAAATGCAGCGCCATTTCTTAGTGCTACAGATGCCGCTTTTTGAATTGGTAAAAATACACCGTAATCGGTATTAGATTTAAATTGAGTAAGTGCACGAACAATTTCTTCGTTTCCAATCATATATCCAATACGGCTACCTGCTAAACTATAACTTTTTGACAAAGAATTGATTTCTACACCAACTTCTTTAGCACCAGGTACAGAGAGAAAGCTAATTGGCTTATTACCATCGAAATAAAATTCAGCATAAGCAAAATCATGGACAACGATAATATTATGCTTTTTCGCGAATGCGATTACTTCTTTAAAGAAATCTTCATGAGCCATTGCTGGAACGGGATTCCCTGGGAAGTTTAAAATCATCATCTTCGCTTGATCGGCAATTTCTTCAGGGATGACTTCTAAGTCTGGTAAGAAATCATTCTCTTTCTTTAAAGGCATGTAGTAAGATGTTGCACCAGCCATTTGAATACCTGTTTCATAAGCTGTATATCCTGGATCAGGAACTAATATAATATCACCTGGATTTGCATAAACCATAGGTAAATGAACGAGCCCGTCTTGTGAACCCATTAATAATAAAACTTCTTTATCCGCATTTAATAAAACGTTATGAGTGTTGTTGTAATATTCAGTTACAGCTTCGTGAAATTCTTGAATACCTGATAATGTATACCCATAGCTCTCTTTTTCACTCGCTGTATGTACCATTGTTTCTCTTACAAAATCAGCGGGCGGCATATCAGGATTTCCGATGCTCAAATCAATCATGTTATGACCTGCTGCAATTTTTTCTTTTTTATAGGCTCCTAATTCACTAAATATAGAAGATTGGAATGCTTTCATTCTAGTTGCTAACGTGTAAGTCATCAAAACCCCTCCTAAAAACAGTGCTTTCATTCTGCGTTTTTAATTATTCTGAAAACACATGTTTACATTTTATCATTTTTTTATGAAAATTAAAACGATTGACAAATTTAGAGGGAGGATTAGCCTATTTTGAAAAGTAACGATGTAAATAGCGTAGATGTGTTAATTGAAATGTCTATTATAGGATTCATTTTATATAACTTAAGATATTTTCTAGTTTTTATTAAGTATATTTCTCATGTTTTGAATGAAAAAGAATACGAAAACAAGGGCTATTTTTGTGGATGATTTCTAAAGTGAAATAACGCAGAAAATATTTTCTGCGTCTCCTCTGAAATGTAATCATTTCTTTTTATATGTGCATAATTTTTCGGCTGTCAAAAAGTATACATTTAATGTACCGTCGGCAACTTTTAAAGTTTGGTCCGATGTAAATGAATTACCATAATCAATGTGATATACATTAGAATTTTTGACAAATGAGCCTTTATATAAATCGTCTTTATTCTTTGTTGTTTGCATTTCTACTAAATTTTGCACAATTTCCTCTTTATTTTCTTTTTTGACAACTGTTTCAAATTTATAATATACAGGGCATTCACCTTTTTTATTGTCAACGACTTCCCAAGAACCGTATATATCGTTATTGCTGCATCCACTAAGTAGGATGATTAGTATAGGAATTGTAAGTAGAACCTTTTTCATTTTGTGCTCCTTTCTTTTAAATTTGAATAAACGTGCGAATACGATAGGGATATTATAATAAATAAAGTTTAAATTTTTTTAAAGAATTATTTAATTTCATATAAAAATTTAGGAGAAATTAAATAAGCATGAATCTAGTGTAAAGTCAGATTCATGCTAGTACTATAGCCTATGTTATGTCTTTTTTGAGGATAAATAAAGAGGAAAGCAGAATCACTATTCCATTTAATATATATACGCTTGCGGTCATAAAGGCTAACGTACCTGCGCCAAATCCTGCTTTATCGAATATAGAAGCAAATGTTGCGATAGTCAAAAAGATAATGGGAGTCAGTAGTAAAAATATGAAACCTGCCACGATTCTTTTTTTAAAACTATGTCCAGATAAGGAAATGGCTAAAAAGTTTAGGATGCTAAACAGAGCAATTGCAAAGAGCAGGACAATAAATACTTCGATGCCATCAGACATTTTACCACTCCTTTTATAAAGAGTACTTTTTATAATCTATTCGAAATAAAAGGGGGATACTCCTTTAGGTAATTTCAATAAACGTAATAAATAGGCGTATTATAAAACAAAGAAGTATGGATTCAATATTAGACCCATACTTCTTTGTTTATTTTATAAATTTGCAGATTGCGAATGCTGTTTTTCATAATGTTTCTGCTTAGAAAGGGAAATAGAAATAATCAATAATGAAACGACTCCAAAGATGAGAACCATATATTGTAACCCAATTGTATCTAAGAAGAAGCCTGTGCCAAGTAAGACGATTTGGAACATAACCCTCTCAAACATATTACGGAATGAGAAGAGGCGACCGTGATAACTTTTTTCCACTTTCGTTTGGAAAATCGTCGACATAATAGGGAAGAAGCAGCCAACACTAAACCCAAACAAACCAAATGATGTAAGAGCCATCCATTTTATATCGCTAAAGAACAATGACAGATGTGCAAAAGCAGTACAAACTGCGAAGAAATATAGTAATTTTTCAGGTTTGAAATGATCAGATAGACGTTTAATTACGAAGGCACCTAACATAAATGCGACACCTTCAATTGTATATATGAACCCTTTAATCGTAGGATCATGTTGCATTTCGCTAATGTTAATAACCATTAAATTAAACCCAGCTATAAATAATAGAGGGATGATACTTAATATAAGTGCTGTAAAAGCAATAGGAATTCCTTTTAAAATACGAAATACTTCCATAAAGCTATTATCTTTTGCAGCTTGTTTACTTGGTGTTGTTGATTTCTTGTCTTCGAATTGTAGGAAGAAAGTCGAGAGGAATAATAAGGCGTATGCTGCCATTGAGAAGGCATACATGTACTGTAAACTCATCACAACTAAAAGAATTCCACCTAGTGAAGTGCCTGCAATACGAGCAATTGTACCAACATTCATATGTACACCGTTCATTTGTAATAACTCATGCTCACGTACGATGAGTGGAATTACAGATTGTAATGCAGGGAAATAAAATGCTGCTGAAATTTGAAGAGCAACCATAAATGCGATCATAAATGCGATACTTTCAAATTGAATAGCAAAAAACATGAAAATAACACTTAAAACTCGACCAAACCCAGCGTAAAGAAGAACTTTTTTCTTTTCATACTGATCGATGACACGGCCAGCCATAGGTCCAACTAGAACACCGGCTAATAGTCCGATAAATAATATAACTGATTTCATGAAATCAGAAGGGACATATTTTTGCATAAATTCAAGGTTGCCAAGAATACCAAGCCATAATCCTAGACCTGCAATAAACTCCCCAATTAGAACAATCCAAACGTTTTTATTACGCCACATAACATAAAACCTCTCCGTCTTTTAAAAATGAAAAACTCGTATATAAAACCTCCTTATTTATGCACTATTTTCATACGAACTTTTTTAGAGTCAGAGTCTATATTACGTGTTTCATAATTGGATTTCAATCTTTTTGATTTGTCAAAAATTTGATGTGTTAATTGATGAAATAAGTGAATCAAAACGTAAAAAATTTATGATTAAAGCTAATAGAAAGTAAGGATACATATAAAAAAGCAAGAACGTATAACTACGCCTCGCTTTTCTCAAGTACAAAATTAAATATTAGATTCACTTAGCAACATTTACGCTCTTGTCCAATAGCTAAAGCGCTAAAAGATAATGGGCCAACAACTTCTGCGCTTGCACCACTAGTAAGGTTTTCAACAGTTAATGAATATTCGTGTGTTCCACTGCTAACGTTTTGATCTATAGCTTGAAATGTTTGTACGTAGAATTGTTCAGAATCTGTAGATTCAATACCTACTTGTGCATTAAAAATTTCAATGTTATCACGGAAAATTCGGAATAAAACTTGTGAAGTCTCAGTTATACCTTCTACACCAATTGTAGCGATTAATTCTACTCGATTATTTCGTGAATCTCTACTTGAAATTCTCAATTTTAAATTTGCTAAAATTGCTTTATTTGGAGAAGCTGGGATTGCAAAAGTTGTTTCACCAGTTTTACTTATAGGCTGAGTAGCTTGGTAATCAATGATATGAGTCATATTCTTCACCTCCTCATATACTAGAATATGAAAATAGTGAAGAATTAGCTTGGACAAATACTGGATTATTTAATAGAGTCAACAATAATTATTGAAAAGAAGAAATTCACATAAAAGCATTAAGAATATATCACAATAAGATGATATTTTTCTTAATGCTTTTTGTAATTAAGCAGAATATTCTTCTTTACGTACTTCAAAAAATTCATTACGTCGCAAGTAATTATAAATTTTCTCTGAAACCTCTTCTTCTTCAGACACTAAGAAACGATGATCAAAAGCGTAGAAAGATTGACCTTTAATTAATTTTACGTAATACATATTAAACGCCTCCTGACACTAGATTATTACTTGCTTCATATTATGATGGCCTATATGTCTGCTAAAAATACTTGGAGTTTCAAAGGGGATAAGTAAAGAAATGAAAGAGCTTACAATTCTGTAAGGTTTATGTCACCTTTTTCGATAGTTTGTATTTACCAGTTTCTTCTATAATGCAAATAGGTTACATAAAATAAGGGGGTAAAAAGATGGATGAAATAATTGGAGAAGTTGTGGCTGGTATTTGTGAATTTGTAGTGGAAGTAACAGCAGATGCTATAGGAAATTTAGTTTCTGGAAATGATGAGGAAAAAGAAACATTATAATAATTTGTAAAAGAATAAAGTTGATCAAATTATAAAGGCTGATTTCTAAAGGGAAATCAGCTTTTTTATTTTTTACATTATATTAACTTAATTTGAATATTCATTTGTTATCATATTTAAGAAGCCTATATAAGGAGGTGAATAAACAAATATGTCGAATTCAGGGCCTGATTTATCTGTTTCTCGTTTGATTGTGGTAAATATAGAGGAAAAAGAATATCATTTTATTGTTCGTGAACATCCGATTGTAGGGAAATTTATATCGCTATTTGAAAATGGGAAAGAATACGGTTTAATAGATAAACAAATCGCTAATAAAGATAAATTTATTACATCGGAGCTTACTAAGTTAGATTATTTTAATATAGATGTTTTATATCTTACACCTGGGTGGATATGGATTGGTATGGATCAATTTGGTTTACATGCTCGTGAGGCTACTTATAACGAAGTAGATGTTATTATGAAGTTGAAAGAGGATTTATATTATATAGATATATACGAAGAAATAAAAATGTAGTAAATATTTATTCAGGTTAGGGGGGAAGTTCCCATAGCCTTTTTTTTGTTTAATAATAAAATGCAAAATTATATTATTTTAATGAAAGGTAAATATGATAAGAAGTGAGATGAAAAGAGGATTTGAAAATACATTAAGAGAATTGTAATAATTATATGAGTCGTATATGTAAATAACAATAGAAAGAAGATGATAATATGAGTAAAGAAGAGCTTGTGAAAAAACAGTTTGGCAGCAATGCAGATAAATATGTAAATAGTAAAATACATGCTAAAGGACTGGATTTACAATATGTAGTTCAACAAGTTGAGTCTCGTCATAATAATCGTCTTCTTGATGTTGCTACTGGTGGCGGGCATGTGGCAAATATGTTAGCACCTATGTTTGAAGAAGTAGTTGCACTTGATTTAACAGAACAGATGTTAGAAAAAGCAAAAGTTTTTATAAAGCAGAATGGTCATGAAAATGTATCTTTTGTAGCAGGAAATGCAGAGAATTTACCATTTGCAGACCATTTTTTTGATACAATTACATGCCGGAGTGCAGCCCATCATTTTACGAGTCCGGCTCAATTTATTTATGAAGTAAATCGTACGTTGGAGGATAATGGATTATTCATCTTAATAGATAATGTTTCGCCAGAAAATAATGAATATGATACATTTTATAATTTTATAGAAAAAAAGCGTGACCCAAGTCATGAACGAGCTCTAAAAAAGACAGAATGGCTTACTTTATTAGAAAAAAATGGTTTGCAAATGCAGTCATGTCTTACTTTTGATAAGAAGTTTGATTTTGACTGGTGGTGTAATATGATGGATGTCCCTTTACAAAAGCGTGAAAAATTAACAGAATGTATGATGAAAGCACCAAACGAAATGAAGGAATATTTTAATATTCAATTTAAAAATAATAAAGTAGAATCGTTCTATACTGAAATGGCTATGTTTATATGTAAAAAAAGTATAACGTTAAAAAGATAAATGTGTTGCAGTCTTTCTGAAGTACGATATACTTAGTACAGAGAAACTGAGAATTGAGGAATAGTTATAATGATTCGTGTACGCATTGAAGGTACTGAGGAAGAAATGCTTGAATTTATGGGGAAAATGCCAGACATTCCTGGATTTGAAAAGACACATATGAGAGAGCCGAGAAAAGGAAATAACCCGAAATACGATTCAAGTAAAAATGTACTTGCATATTTGTCTTATAAAAAGATTGAAGTCGCCAATAAATAGGCGGCTTTTTTAGTTTGCGCTGTTTCACCGCCTTGTCTTTTTCACATAATAATAATAGTAGATTATGCTCAAGAGGGGTGAGAATAGTTAATAAGAAAATTATCTTTTTTGGAGACTTTGGTATTGATGACGCCGTAGCGTTAATTTATGCAAATAAAACATGTAAATTAGATATTCTAGGTATTGTTGCTGAGTACGGGAATGTATCACGAGATATCGTTACGGAAAATGTTTATTTTTTAGAAAGGTACTATGCTACACAAGTGAAAATTATTGAAGGTGCGAGTAGACCGATGACAGCTGAAGAGCCTTTGTTTTTCCCTGAAATCCACGGGGATCACGGTTTAGGTCCTATTATTCCACCTGAGATGAGAATTTGTAAACGAGAAAATTTTTGTGAATTAATCAAATTAATCGAACCTTGTCCAGAAGATATTATAATTGTGGCGACAGGGAGACTAACGACGCTTGCTACGTTATTTTTATTGTATCCAAATATAATGGATCGTATTTGTTCGTATTATATAATGGGCGGCGCTTTCCTATTTCCAGGTAATGTTACACCAGTATCTGAAGCGAATTTTTATGGTGATCCAATTGCAGCAAATATTGTTATGAAATATGCGAAAAACGCTAGCATATACCCGTTAAATGTAACACAGGGCGCGCTTATTACGCCTGAAATGGCCAATATAATAGATAAACAAGGAACTGGACAGGCGAAACTCATTAAACCAATGATTGATTTTTATTATGAGAACTTCTATAAAAAAGAATATCCGGGTATTGGTGGAAGTCCTATACACGATTTACTACCGTTTATCTCGTTTATAGATGACAGTATTTTCGAATATAAAAAATCGGCAGTGTGGATTAGTACGACAAATGATGTGACTAGGGGCCAAAGTGTAGCAGACTTTAGAAAAATAGCTGAGCCAACAAGGTTTGATAATCGGCCGATTCAAAGAATTGCTGTTGGTTTTAACTATGCAGCTTTTAAAGAAGAGTTTATGCGAACAATATTGAAGCCAGATTGTCCTTAATGTGTGTAATAACAAGTCGGATAAATCGTTAGTTCAAAAAAAGGTTTAATCTGTGTGTATTATTCTCAAAAATCTTAAAGTTGAACAACATGAATAACTTATGAAAAATGTCACATAACTAATGGTAAGCAATTGTTTCTAATTATATTTTGATTGGTGAAATGCAAAGGAGGTTATTATATGATTTGGTCTTTAATCGTCGGTGGTATATTAGGATGGCTTGCGAGCTTAATTACTGGAAAGGACGTACCTGGTGGTGTAATTGGTAATATTATTGCTGGTATTATCGGTTCTTGGGTTGGTTCGAAATTACTTGGTAGTTTTGGTCCAGTCATTGGCGGATATGCAATTATTCCAGCTTTAATCGGTGCGATCATTTTGATTTTCATCGTAAGCTTCTTATTACGAGCAATGCGAAAATGAATGTAAGGGCTGTTTACATTTGTAAGCAGTCCTTTTTATATGTTATGCTAGTATTATACAATCAGGAGGTGTCAGCATTGAAAACATTTACAGTAAATTTCCATCAAGAAGATAATGCTAAAGCGACAACAGTACATAAATTAAGTGAAGAGGACTTCAACAAAGCAACAGAAAAAGGCACTCGTCATCTATTTGATTTAGATACAAACGTTGGATTCTTCGTATTCTTTGACGCAGAAGATGCAGAAGGAAACGATCAATACTTAATGTTACAATACGAAGGTGATCATGAAGAGCCAACTGCGTGCTACGGATTTGATTTAAAACTATACTATCAATTTTTAGCACTGTACTTAAACGATCTTGAGTTCCAAGGTGAAACAGATGAGGAAGAGGAAGAATACGGTCCAATTCATCATTTAGCGCATTTACTTTATCATATTGTTGAAGATGGTAAATCAATCGAAGTGTAATATACATATTTGAAGCTGCCCTTTTTGGGCAGCTTTTTTATATGACATTGGAATGGTGTACTGTGAGCTAAATAAAGTGAAACTTTAATCAGTGGGGGTTTTGTTCATCCCCACTGATTATCAGCCCTCACCAATCGGGCTTTTACGGACAGCAGGGCCCCCACCTAACTTCTTTGTTTCCGCTGAATTTTGAGGTGGGGATCTTACTGCCCGGCAAATAGCGGGATAAATTAATAATAGAAATTTATTTATTACTTTCATGTTAGCATCGTAAAACACCTGTTATAATGATTGTAATTAAATTCATGGAGGCTAATTCTATGCTTGTAGATGTAAAAGCTTTTATTAAAGCTGCAGGTTTAACATGTATTTCATTATTAAGTGGAGATAACACGTTTGCTTATAATTTTGAAACTGTAAAAAATACTATCGCTACATTTTTTAAGAAGCTAAGATTTACCGTATAATTTTATTTCAATCAGTAGGAAAAGAGTAATCACTTCCTACTGTTTTTTTTTTGTTTCAAGGAGCTGTTGTGAGAGCATGTTTTAAGTTATAGATAGAGGATATTATCATTGAGAAGAGAAGGTTTAAATAAGGAGATGAAAATGGTTTCGTTTATCAAGAGGTAGTTACTTCGGATATAACAGACTTGGTTACTTTTTAGAAACAGCTTTTGTAATATGTTTTGTACAAGCTTTTGGAGAGAGTGAAGCACTGACTTTTTGGAACAAACATAATTTGAAAAGTAATGTAATGGGTTGGTTAACGAAATGAATAAGATGCAATAGGGGGTAAAAATGATGAAAATATATTTAAAAATAGTTATGTTATTTTTGGTGTTTACATGTATGTTTGCGCTAGTCGCATGTAAAGGGACAGACGAAAAAAAGGAAACAAATCCAACCTCGGAAAATAATAAAAATGAACAAAGTAATTTTTCAGAAGAACAGAAAAATCCTGAAGCAAAACCAAGCAATGAAAAAACAACAAAACCATCGCCTGACCCAGATTCGAAAAATAGAACACTTAATCAAAAATCAATTAACCACGTTAAAGATTTGTTTGAACTCGCAAAAGAAGGAAAAGTACCTAATGTACCATTTGGAGCCCATACAGGGGATATTGAAGAAATTGAAAAAGCGTGGGGGAAAGCAAATAAAACCGAATATGCAGGGAACGGAATGTACGCAACTTTTACAAATAAAAATATTGTTTTCGGATTTAATAAAGGGTCACAAGTTTTTGATGTACGCTCATATCATGCAGAACTAAAATTGATTACATTACAAGAAATTGAAAAAGCATTAGGAAAACCATCTTCAGTTAAAGAGAATGGTGAAGATAAAATATATGTATACAAAGTAAATAACCAGTATGAGCTGAAATTTGTCATTCCAAAATCGACTGGTAAGGTAGATCATATTTCTGTATTTTCACCAGAGGATAGTATTAATAAAATGGCAGGATAAGAAATTAAGTGATTTCAAAAACACCTCACTTTCCTTAAGTGAGGTGTTTTTAGTTGTAAATAAGGAACGTCTCCTGCCATATAAAACATACTTTCATACGCGAAATACTTCACTTTTGTTTTTTAATATTCATCCAATAAGAAATATTGATCTACTGAAAAAGTAGTAACCTATAAATTATGTGTAGGCTGGTTCATGATTTTTTTACGTTCTAAATTTTGAACAAACAGTGCTTGAACAATACCTCCAATTAATAAGAAACTAGCACAAATATAAAACAGCATACTTCCATTTAACTTACTTAATAAAACTGCACCAATAACTGGTCCGCACGTTCGAGATATATCCCAGTGTATACCGTAAATTGAAAAATATAAACCACGTTTATTGTGAGGTGCAATTTCTGAAACGAATCGTAATAAGTGGTTTAGAGCAATACTTTCTCCAATGACTAAAAAGAGTAAGGTGAAGAATAACGACAATATCGTCGTTGAATAACTAAAGCCAACTGCAGCTATTGTATAGCAGGCGTAAGAAATAAGGATGATTTTCGCCATAGAAAATCGTTCAGACCATTTTACGAGGAAGATTTGTAGTATGATTTCCAAAATGGCTTTGCATGTTGAAATAAATGCGAGTATGAATACGAGATTAGGAAATACATGTTCTGCAAAAATACGATAATTCGTCTCAGTTTGTGCATAAAAAAAGCTAATAGGAAGTGTAGAAACCATAAGACCGAATATGGCATAATGTTTAAAAATAAATTGCTTTGGTGAACTTGCCTCAACTGTTTGTTTCGACTTACTCATAGGTGGAACGGTTTCTGGGAGCTGGGTCCAAACAACAACGGCATATATCGTAAGGGTTACACTTTGCACGATAAATAAATATTCTGGGTGAGTATTATAAAAACATGCACCGATTAAAGGGCCGACTACGGATCCAATTGCTCCCATCGTTTGTAGGAGAGCAAAAATTTCTGCTTGCTGCTCTTGTTTTGTTAAATCAGCAATTTGTGCACGCTGAGCTGGAATGTATAAGGAACGGCCAATACCATTAATGACATATAACAGTGCAAATATAAAAACAGATTGAGCGAAAACGAAACTGCCGATTGCAACACCTTGTAGTAATAATCCGAGTAACATAATCTTTTTTCGGCCATATTTATCAGTAATTCCTCCAGCAATAAGTGTAAATAAAATGTCTGAAAGTGGCTGTAATCCGAAAATTAGCATAGTTATTATTACATTGCCGTTTAACATTTTATTGACGTAAATAATCATAATGAGAGCTAACATAGATTCAGTCGTTCGGGTTAATAATTCACCACACAATCTAATAAAAATAGGTTTATTGTAACGAAGTAAGAGATAATTCAATATTAATTCCTCCTTTCTATATTGAAATGATAAGATGAAAGGAGAGTTGGAAAAAGGGTAGAGACTATAGGGAGGATTTTTCACCTTTTAGGGGGAGTATGATGTTTATTTTAGATCAATACATTGAACTATGGATTGCTTATGGAAAAGGAAAAAAAGAGGGAGAACGATTGGAAGTAACAGTGCAAAATATATCTGGTACATTATTTTGTACAGAGCGCAATAGTAAATTAATTATAAAAAAATTAGATGAGTTAAATTGGATCAAGTGGTTTCCAGGTCGCGGCAGAGGAAATCGTTCTAAATTAATATTTCAAAAGCACCCGATGTCTTTAATTTTAGATAGAGGAAAAGAAATAACGAAAAAAGGGGATGTGAAAAGCGGAAGCATATTTGTGGAACGCTATAGCTCACATTTTCCATCGGTAAAGGGAGAATATCACTCCTGGGTGGATTCAATATTTGGTCATAAGGTTGAAATGACATCTGAAGGGAGAAGAGATGTACTCCGGTTGCAAGTACAAATGAATTTAGATATCACATTAGATCCTGTATACGCTACAATGCGTTCAGAATGCCATATGGTAAAACATATATTCGACACACTCGTGTATGTAGACGGTAATACAAACATTATAGAGCCAAGACTTGCATTTCACTGGGAATATAATGACGCTGAAAAAATATGGACGTTTTACTTACGAAAAGGAGTTCACTTTCATAATGGAAAACAACTTACTGCACATGATGTTATATACTCGTTGAATCGATTTATGAAGCTGGAAAATAATGCACACGCATGGATGTTACAACACGTTGAAAATATCCGTTCAGTGGATGACTACGTTTTCGAAATTCAATTACATACGGAAAATCGAATGTTTTTACATATGCTAAGTGCAGAACAGTGTTCTATCGTGAATGAAGATGAAGCAGGAGAGCTAATTGGAACAGGGCCTTTTCAATTATATAAAAGTAATGAAAATCTGTTCATTTTAGAAGGACATCCTTTATATTTTCGTGAAAGACCTTTTTTAGATCGTATTGAGTTGTGGAATGTAGAACAAGGTGTAAGTACATACGATGTTTTAGTAAAGGCGCAGTATAAAGATAAAGAAAAACATAATAAAGAATTGTCTCGGCTTGAGTCGAACGTGACATATATAACATGTAATCTTACGAAAGAAGGACCAATGCAAGATGCGTTATTTCGGAAAGCGTTATATAACATCATTCATGGTTATACAATCGTTCAAGAACTCGGCGGAGAACGTGGAGAAGTGGCAAAAAAACTAATATTAGCAGGTGAAAGCATTGTAGAGATTGAGGAAGATGTAGAAAGTTTAATTAAAAGGAGTACTTATCATAATGAAGTGCTACAACTCTACACATTTACAGGACGAGATCATGTTGAAGATGCACAGTGGATACAAAAAGAGTGTGCGAAATACGGGATTCGTGTAGAAAATAATTTTCTTGATATAGAAGAGCTATTGGAAGTAAGTACGATACAAAAGGCCGATATGATGCATGATAGTGCTACAATTAGTGAACGAATAGAAGATAGTCTATTATATATGTTTCTTACAAAAAATAGTTTTATTCATGGACAAAGCAGCATGGACTTTCATGAAAAGTTGTCTCCTTATTTTAGACAAGAAGAATTAGAGAAAAGAGTTACACTGTTACGCGATATCGAGGATACTTTGTTACGTCAAATTCATATTATTCCTTTATATCGTAATAAACAAGAGGTAAGTACACATGAAAAAGTTCAAAATATAATGATTAATTCACAAGGTTGGATTGATTTTTATAATATTTGGTTTAAGTCTTGATATATAAGGGCTTTTTCACATTTTCATAAGGTGTGTAAGAGCCTTTTTTGTATGTAGGAATAGGTTTGTTTTACACATTGTTACGCTACTTGTGATAAAAGTCTATTTACAGCGTAACAGTGTTATGTTACATTGTTATCAGGAAGGAGTGTTATACAGTTGAGTACAGATTTAATTTCAAAAAAAGATTTATTAGAACTAACTGGTATTTCATACGGACAGTTATATAGGTGGAAAAGAAAAAATTTAATTCCGGAAGATTGGTTTGTACGAAAATCAACGTTTACAGGTCAAGAGACATTTTTTCCGAAAGAAAAGATATTAGAGCGTATCGATAAAATCCAAACGATGAAAGAGGATTTATCACTTGATGAACTAGCGAACATGTTTTCGCCGAGTGTGAGAGACATTCTTTTAACAAAGGAAGACATTTTATGCAAGGGGATTGCATCAGAACCAGTTTTACAATTTTTCATAGAACAAACGAATAAAAGAGCAGAGTTTCAATTTGTAGATATTCTTTATGTGTACATGTTAGAAGAATTACTGCAATCAGGAGAGATTAGTTTAGAAGAAGGAAAAATGGTCTTGCAAGTTTTACGTGAAAATTATGAAGCAATTAAACATAAAACTTGTGACTTAATTATTGTCCGAAAGTTAGGGATTTCTACATGTTTATTAGTTTCAAACGTGGACGATTTAATTTTTGAAAAAGGCACCAAAATCGTTTTACGCGAAGCGATTATGAAATATACCGAAGCATTAAAAACTAAATTGTTGTAGTGGAGGAGAAAGTATGCGTACAGATAATTTGATTATAAATGGTTACGGTTCATCGAATGGTGGCGAGTTTCATAAAGTGCAATTAAACGGAAAAGGAACTGTGAATGGAAATGTTGAATGTGAGCAATTTGAATGTAACGGTTACGGTGCAGTTACTGGCGATTTGAAAAGTAGCAGTGCACGAATTAGCGGATCTGGTAAAGTTGATGGCACAGTTCAAGCTGAAACGATGCGAATTGATGGAAAAGCAACAATTACGCAAAATGTAAAAGCAAACAGTTTGAAAATTGCAGGAAAAGGTACGATAGGTGGAAATGTCACTGGTGAAGAATTTAAAGTCAATGGTCAAGCTACAATTGACGGTAATTGTGAAGTGGATACTTTTTCTTCAGAAGGACAATTTACAATCGGTGGTTTATTAAGCGCAGATGAAATTAATATAAATATTCACGGTACATGTCGAGCGAAAGAAATTGGTGGTCAAACGATTAAAGTAAGACATAGATCAGGTACATTTAGTAGGCTATTTAAAACAGTATTTGGCTTGCAGTTAGAAGCTGAACTATTAGAAGGTGACAATATCGATATTGATTATGCTCACATAAGAACGGTAAGAGGAAACAATGTTACAGTAGGAGCAAACTGTGAGATTGAACTGATTGAATATACCGGTGTTCTTACTGTTGATAAAAATGCAAATGTAAAAGAAATTAAGCAGGTTTAACGGAAGGGAGAAATCAGTATGGAACATCCACATAGTCTCACAGTAAATGGTTCTGGTAATTCAGCAGGCGGAGATTATAATAAAGTGAAGATTCGCGGTGAAGGAACAATTACGAATGATATGAGTTGCAATGAGTTTAAAACGTACGGAACGAGTGATGTACGCGGTAATGTGAAAGTGAAAAACTATGTCGTGTATGGAGATAACGAAGTACAAGGAAATGTAGATGCGGAATATGTAAAAGTATATGGTAATACACAAATTCATGGTGATGCTCATATTGAAAAAACAAAAGTTAGAGGTATGATAGATATTGAAGGAAAGTTTTCAGGTGATTTCGTAGATGTAAAAGGTGCTTTAAATGTAAAGGGAGATATTGAAGTAGAAGATTTATCATTAACTGGTGGTCTTGAAAGTGATGGATTACTTAATGCTGAAAATATTCAAATCTCACTTCGTTATGAAGGCAGTAAGGTAAGAGAAATTGGTGGTAAAAAAATTACCGTTCGTAAAAAAGCGAGATTTATTCCTTTTACTAGTCATGCTGGAAACCTCCAAACTTCAATTGTTGAAGGAGATGATATCTATTTAGAACATACGATTGCTGAAGTTGTAAGAGGCAACAACGTCACAATTGGTCCTGGATGTGAAATTAGTGTTGTAGAATATCATACTAGTTTTAATCAAAAAGGTAATGCAGTCGTAAAAGAACATAAACAAATATAAGTAGTATGAGGGAGAGCAAGAGATATGGTTGAGAAGAATAATAAGCTCGGCTTTGTTGTGGCGGGCTTATTGCTAGGTATTTTAATGGCATCGATGGATAATACCATTGTCGTAACGGCGATGGGAACAATCGTTGGTGACTTAGGAGGCCTCGAAAACTTTGTATGGGTCGTTTCTGCCTATATGGTCGCAGAAATGGCAGGCATGCCTATTTTCGGTAAGCTATCAGATATGTATGGTAGAAAGAGATTCTTTATTTTCGGTTTAATTGTCTTTATGATTGGTTCGGCACTTTGTGGTACTGCTGAAAATATTACACAGTTAGGTATTTATCGTGCCATTCAAGGTATTGGCGGCGGGGCATTAGTGCCGATCGCGTTTACTATCGTTTTTGATATTTTTCCACCTGAAAAACGCGGGAAAATGGGTGGTTTATTCGGAGCTGTATTTGGATTATCTAGTATTTTCGGGCCATTACTTGGCGCATATATTACCGATTATATTAGCTGGCACTGGGTATTTTATATTAACTTACCACTTGGCATTTTAGCACTTATTTTTATTACATTCTTTTATAAAGAATCACGCGTTCATAGAAAGCAAAAGATTGATTGGTTTGGCGCAATTACTTTAGTTGGTGCAGTAGTTTCTTTAATGTTTGCGCTTGAACTAGGCGGACAAAAATATGATTGGGATTCTAGCTTTATTTTAAGTTTATTTGGTGGATTCGCTATTTTAATCATCGCATTCATTTTTATTGAACGAAAAGTAGAAGAACCAATTATTTCATTTGAGATGTTTAAGCAGCGCTTATTCGGAATGAGTACAATTATTGCATTATGTTACGGTGCTGCATTTATGTCAGCAACTGTTTACATTCCGTTATTCATTCAAGGTGTATACGGCGGGACTGCAACAAACTCAGGATTATTACTTTTACCTATGATGCTAGGATCAGTCGTAACAGCGCAGTTAGGTGGATTTTTAACGACTAAGCTGAGCTACCGAAACATTATGATTATTTCTGCTGTTATTATGTTAATCGGATTATTCTTATTAAGTACATTAACGCCAGAAACAAGTCGTGCATTATTAACGGTTTATATGATTATTATCGGATTTGGAGTAGGTTTCTCATTCTCTGTACTAAGTATGGCTTCAATTCATAACTTCGGTATGGAACAGCGTGGATCTGCGACTTCAACGAGTAACTTCATTCGTTCATTAGGAATGACACTAGGTATTACAATCTTCGGAATGATCCAAAGAACAGGTTTCCAAGATCAATTAGAAGAAGCATTTAAAGGGATGAGCGGGGGAATGAATACAAAATTAGGGGATTCAAGAGCCATTTTATCAGAATCGGCAAGATCTCAAATCCCTCCGCAAATATTAGATAAGATTATTGACGCTCTTTCTAGTTCAATTGTTCAAACATTCATGTGGGCATTGGTACCAGCTGGATTAGCATTCATATTCATTTTCTTTATGGGAAATGAGCGTATGGTAATTAAGAAAGAACAAATGAATAAAAAGAGTGAAACATCAAAAGCGTAATGAAAAATCTCCTTTCCAATTGGAAAGGAGATTTTTCGTATGTACGGTGTTAGATTAGCCTTCGATAATTTCGTATTCTTCGTCTGCAAGTAATAAAATTTGCGTTTTCTTGCCTTTGTTTTGAACTTCGATTACATCGTATGCGCCTAAGTCTCTTACTTTGCTTTGAGAAGCGTTAACCATAACTTCAATAGAATCAATTAAGATATCTTCTTCAATATATGATTCAGGCAATGCCATATCTTCAGTATCTAATACACACGCATATAGATTTTGTAAATTTTCAGTAGTTGGGTTTTGTTCCTCAACATCAATGATATTTTTTACTGCATCCATATTTTCTTCTTTTGCTTGGTACACTTTAATTTTAGCCATAATTTTAATCTCCTTTATAACGTAATCGTAGAGGCTACACCTCATTATAACGTTTTTTTTATGAAAGATGAAATTGTTATATGTATTTATAGTAAAAATTATGTGTCCTTACTCAAAATTGGTGTGATTTCCATATAAATGTACGAGTAGGTAACGATAATGTTACGTTAAAGTTATATTGTCCAAGCTTTTCTTATTTTCTTCCTATATGTATGTAGTAGCAATTCTATATAGAGAAGGGATGGAGTGTAAGTGGGTTGTGAACCGAGAGTTTCTAGAGATTTTGTTCAAGTACCTGAACTGGTAGGTTTTGGTAGGTTTTCGATTACTTTTATCACATCCAGCTGGAGACCCTTTAAACTACGGATTATTATTTATTAATTTTCCTGATACGATTTTTATTTTTATATTGGCATCAAGCGGATACCTTGCCATTTCGAACTGTTTAAAAATAGAGGGCGGAACTGGTGATGCCGAAATAGAAGAGATGAAAAAATGATAGAGGATGACGATAATACGTACAAGTCAGTTGTTAAATTGACTAAAGTATATAAGAACGGTGAGACGGAATCTTTTATTTATAAAAATGAGTTATAATACATGTATTTAAATGAACCCTCAAACTATTGTTGAGGGTTGTTACATAATTAATTATGTTGATCCTTTAAGCCATTTGTTAACGAGTAAGAAATATATTTATTGTTGACTTATTTTATAGGTTGATCATTTCATAGTTAGTAGATGTTATAATCATTTTATGTTTACTGATATTTTATAAATATTCGAAGTTTCAATTTAATAGTCAATTGCTTTTATGATGAACAGGTGGGTGTGTATATGAATACGAATTATGGAGCGCTCATGAAAATGTTAAGAGTGGTTGATTCTAAAGAAGGCGGGAATGTAAATGATATATGAAGCGAATATACATACAAGAAAAAAACTAGTTTCTATGTTTGAGGATTTCAATAACGTTGTTTTACTTTCTTATTTACAAGGGCATATGGGTACTGCTTGGGTAAATGATCTTGAAAATCCAACAGTAGCACAAGTTACGGTAGGAATTTTTACATTTTACGCTGGAGACCCAAATACGAAAGAAACAGAAGAGTTATTACGTAATATTCCAAAAAGAATTTTAGTTATCGTAAATAGTGAAGAGTGGAAACAACGCTTAGAAACATTCCATGAAAGAAAAATAGATAAGTTTTTACGTTATAAATTCAAACGAAATCCAGAAGTTTTTAATCGTTCAAAATTACAATCTTTTATATCAGCACTTCCAAAAGAATATGAGTTAAGAAGAATAGATGAGCATATCGCAAATAGCCCCAAATTACATAAGATATCTGAAGATTTTACAAGTCAATTTCATTCGATAGAAGATTATATAAACCGTGGTATAGGTTATAGCATTTTATATAATGGAGAAGTTGTATGCGGTGCATCCTCCTATAGTATTTATAATGATGGGATTGAAATTGAAGTTGCGACTGATCACAATCATAGAAGAGAGGGCTTGGCAACTGTAGTTAGTGCAGCTATTATATTGGATTGCTTAGAAAATGGAAAGTATCCAAACTGGGACGCAGCGAATACTACATCTGCTAAACTAGCAGAAAAGTTAGGATATGAATTTGATAAGGCATATGATACTTATTTTGTAGATAATAGATGAGTGAAGGAGTTACATACTAAAAAATACATGCGCCCTAGTACGTAAGTCTAGGGCGCATGTATTAGTTGGTAAATATCTTCATAACAATTTTATCACATTTTATCTTTTGAATGTTTGGAATTAAAGATATTTATGTGACTTTTTGAAAAAATAAAAGAGCAGTTAGCAAAAGCTAACTGCTCTTCTCCAAGGGGGAATGGAGAAATACAATCATGTTACCTATAGTATTGACAGAACATTGAGTTTTAATCAGCCATTTATAAAAGGAGAGATAAAATATCTTTGATTAATCCTTAGCTCCCATTAGGAGTACTGATAGAAAAACGATTGAGAATATATTTTTTTATTACATTTACAATTTGAAGAGTAGAACGTGTTTATCGTAATTCTCCAAACACCAATTATATTTTTTTAGAATGATTGGATGGACTGCTTCTTTCGTAGTATTGACTTCAGTATATCCATATTTCTTATAAAAGTTTTCTAATTCCTCAAAAGGAAGACAATATACATTTTGTATTTGTGATTTTTTTGCAGTTTCTACTAAAAATAAAACAAGCTCACCAGCTAATTGTAGCCCTCTAAATTGAGGCAGAATAAAAATTCCGCCCATTTCTAAAGTATCTTCATCTATTTGGACTAATCGGCCAACGCCTGCATACTCGTTGTTATATGTAATAATTGCAACTTTATCTCTCTTTAAATCACTCCGTACAAATCCTATTGAGTCATATTGATTATTAACCCATTCTAAATCGTTAGATGTAGCCAATTGAATACTCATATACATCCTCCTTGGAAATACTAGCGCTCTCTTCATTATATAGAACATAAGATACTATATCAAAAGAACCTTGAGATAGCACATTTGTTTAAGTTATTAGTTAAAAGTTTGGGATTGCTGGCATTGAAATGATGGCTTCACCAAACATAGGATAATAATCTTGTGAATTTAGTGTTACATAGTCAAAATAAAAATTAGTTTATGTGTTCGGTAACGCAAGATTGTTTAAGTGTAGAGAAAATCATAGGGTTATTTTAATTAGTAGCTACTGTATTCATTGAAGCTATTAAGGAAATGTGGTAATCGCCAGCCCTAGTGATACAAATCATATTAGGATTTAGTAAAAAAAATTCTTCCTGAAAAAGAGGGGGATTAAAGATAAGAGCACTTCGAAAAGTGCCCTTCAGTAACGACTACTTATTCTAAAAAGAAAGGATGCAATATATCATATGAAGTTAAATGTATTTAAGTATGGGTCTTTTATATAAATGTGAAATAAAAGAGGGTTGTCTTCTTATTAGAAGGCAGCTTTTTGTTATTACAAAAAAGAATTAGAAATAAAATATAAATTCAGTTACTTGTCCAAACAATTTTTTTGAAAATACATAAAATGCTAGTAGTTAGCCAATATTTTTATATTGCTAATTTTTTAGACTAAAAGGGGTGATTTTATGTGTGATTGTGAAGTTTGTAGAAGAAAGAAAAAACGTGATCCATTAAATCGGGGTTCTGAACCAAAAAAACAGGATTCCGAATCAGTAAATTCTTATTCATTTAGTAAAAATGCAAATTTTTTAGAAGAAGCTATACAAACAGATGAAATCGATCAAGTTTCTGAGGAATATATTGAAATAGTAGATTCAGCAGATGTACAAGTTACTACTACAGATACAAAAGCTGCACTATCTATCCAAGCCGCGTTACAAGCAGCTATTGTGGTTGTAGTAAGTATTTCTATAGCAGATAGTGAAAAGGCAGATAAAATAACACAAGAATTGTTTCAAAAATCATCTATTAAACAAATTAATAGACAAAAAACATTTATTAAAAATTCCAGAAACGTAACCGTAACAACTACTGATACAGATATTGCAGTGAATATTCAAATTCTTCTTCAAATTTTATTAGCGTTACTAGTTAAACTAAACATTTTATAAAGTGTCTATCCTATTTATATTTAGCTATAAGGGTTCACTCTAAGTAAATATTTTTTGTTGTAATATGTGGTACAAGCTTGGACTTTCTCATTATGACTGAATTAATATTCAAGATTGATGGGAAATTAAGTGTGGAAAACTACACAATAACAAAGGTGAACCTATTATTTAACAGTGAATAAAACTTATATATGTGAAGTAAAGGAAAGCTGTCTTCGTATTAGAAGACAGCTTTTTGATTTTATTAGTAAAAAGCCGTGAAAATAAAAGATTAAGTTACTTGTCCAAGCATTTTTTATTTAAATACATATAATGCTGGTAGTTAATCTAAATTTTTATAGAAAACTGATAGGAGTGAATATTGTAAATGGATGATTTAAATAAATTTTCTTCCTTTAAGTTTGATAAGGATCAAAAGAATATAATTATAGACCTTTTACTCTCAGATATTTTTAATAGGCATGGGATAAATGAAGAAAAACTAAAAAATTTATCGCCAGAAAAAAAGCAGCAAATTAAAAGTATTGTTTCTGAAATACAATCACAAGTTAATAATTATTTAGATTGAAAGGGGGTGAATGTATGAAAAAAACATGTCATTCAGATGAAAATAAAAGGTGGAGTGCATTAGACTCCTCAAATCCTCATCCATCTTTTAAAAATGCTACCGTTTCAGAAGCTGCAGCACAAGAAAGTAAAACTTACCAAATTTCTGAAGAATCTATTACAATAGTTGATTCAGCAGATGTAGAAGTTACTACTACAGATACAAAAGCTGCGTTATCTATTCAAGCTGCATTACAAGCAGCTATCGTGGTTATAATAAGTATTTCTATAGCAGATAGTGAAAAAGCTGACCGTGTAGCACAAGAATTGTTTCAAAAATCATCTATTAAACAAATTAATAAACAAGAAACTGTTATTAGAAATTCTAGAAATGTTACAGTTACGACTACAGATACAGACATAGCAGTAAATGTTCAAATTCTTCTCCAAATTTTATTAGCTTTACTAGTAAAATTAAATATTTTATAAAATGTTTAACCTTATTTAGATATAGTGCATCTTACAGGTAAATATTCACTGTTTTAATTATAGTACAGGCTATAAATATTTATCATAACTGGACTAATATTCAACATCACCAAAGTATGAATGTAAACAAACAATGTGATGGAAAATAAAGTTTGGTTATTTTATGAAAATTGAAAAGCCATTTCCTTTATTGGATTTGGCTTTTCAATTTTAAACAGTATGAATTTGAAAAGTTAATATTAAGTTAAAGAAGTAAAATATACGGATACAAAATACTTATAAAATTACTCGTGTTATAGAAAAATAATAAGAAAAAGGTGTTTAAAATAGAATCATTTTCATTAATAGTTCAAGTTTTGAAGAATAGTGCATACAATATAAAGTGTTTTCCTTTCTTCATTTAAGTTTTACGTATATAATTTAAAAGTACTATTTTTATTTTATTATTTTATATTTATAACAGAATAGAGGTTTAAAAATGAGTGTTAAAATCATTACGGATAGTGCGGCGGATTTACCAGTAGAATTGCTGCAAGCATATGATATTGATTTAATTCCACTCCGTGTATATGATGAAGCAGAAACAGAGTATTTAGATGGAGTAACATTAGAGTCAGTTACATTATTACAAAAAATGAGAGAAGGCGCTGTTTATAGAACATCATTGCCTTCACTTGAAACTTTCCAAGAAAAATTTGTTTCTTATGCAAAAGAAGGTAATCCTTGTATATATTTAGCTTTTTCATCTGAACTGTCTGGTACATATCAATCATCAGTTGTCATTAAAGAGGAAGTAAAAGAAACATATGCAGATTTAGATTTAGAAATTATTGATACAAAATGTGCTTCGCTTGGTCAAGGTCTTGTCGTTTTAGAAGCTGCTAAAATGGCAAAAGACGGCGCATCAAAAGAAGATATTTTAAACCGTGTCGCTTTTCTAATGAACCATATGGAGCACATCTTCACTGTAGCTGACTTACAGTACCTTGTTAGAGGTGGACGTTTAAGTAAAGTAGCTGGTTTTATCGGTGGTTTACTAAACATTAAGCCTATCTTAAACGTGGAAGAAGGAAAACTTGTACCACTTGAAAAGGTAAGAGGGAAAAAGAAAGTATTAAGCCGAATTGTTGATATTATGGAAGAGCGTGGTAAAGACCTTAAAGGTCAAACGATCGGTATCACTCATGGTGATGACTTAGAAACAGCGGAAGCATTAAAATCATTAATTACGGAAAGATTCGGTTGTGAAGTATTTATCGTAAATACAATTGGTGCAGCAATCGGAGCACATACAGGACCTGGCGTTATAACGTTATTTTTCTTAAATGAAGTAGAGTAAAGGATTGATCATTTGATCAATCCTTTTTTCTTTAATCTGTGATTACCGGTCGATATGGTATTGGTGAAGATAAAATCTTTGAAGTTTTCCTATATGAATTGCTCTCTTGTAGAGGGAGTATTTTTTATATGTGGAATGATACTTAATGGTAGAAGAAAAGAGTATAAATAAGAATGTATTTGTAGGAATTTAAATATTTGAAGATATCAAAATTTTGCCATTTCATATATAATTGTGTGGGGAGAAATATCTGTAACTATTTGTAAAAATAGGAGGCGACTATAAAAATGCAAGAAATTGCTAGATGGGATTTAAATCGCTTGTATTTGAATGAGGATATTCTATTTCCAATTTTGGAGTTGAAAGAGAAATATTTTGTAACAAAAGATGTAGAGGTTCTTTCAAAGCTAATACAAGCTATTGAGAAAACAGAATACTATTTGTACTGTAGATCAGTTGAAGAAAGTGTACCATCTGACCTTACTAAATTGACCGTGAAAGTGAAGGAACTAAAAAATGAATTACAGCAAGTAATAAAACATAATGAAGTGGAAACTTCAGATAATACTAAGTTAATAAAAGATGAGCTTAATGCTTGGGAAAATATGTACATACAATTACGGGATAGGATAGAAATAGAGCACAATAATAAACAATTATCCTTTGGACAAGCAAATACTATTGCAATGAATAGTGATAATGAAAAGGAAAGATTAGAAGTATTCGAGTTACTTACAAGTACTTTACATAAGGAAAAAGAAATCTTTGCTACTGTATTAAATCAAATAGGGAGATTGCGTAATGCAAAGAGTAATGAAATAGAAGATAGAGAGATTTTAACACAATCTTTTCATGCGAATGGCATTTCAGAAACTGTATTATTCCAAATGTGGAATGCGACAGAAGAAAACCTTGATAAATTAGTAAGTGCTTTAAACGTGTATAAGAAAGGAAAAGCTTCAATTACATGGCATGAACTTATGACGGTAAAGGAAAGTAATGAGATCATGATTCCTTTTTCAGTAGCAATACAAAACGTTTATGATGCATGTAAGAATATTGATGAAGAATTAGCAGAATTTGCACGTAATGCGATAGAAAGTGGTTGGGTAGATGCTGAACCGAGAGAGAATAAACCACCAGGTGGGTTTTGTGCTCCATTTTTCAGTGAGAAAGAATCGAGAATTTCCATTCGTTATGATGGGAGTATAGATAGTGTAAGAGTGCTCGCTCATGAATTAGGACATGCTTGGCACTTTTATAATATGAGTTTTGAACAATCTACGTCTTTTTTAGATGATTATTTGCCAATGAGTACGGCTGAATCAGCATCTATTTTCTTTGAAACGGTACTCTTAAATTATCTAATTGAAACAACGGATAGTAAAGATACGAAAAAGTCATTACTTAGCTGGAAAATAAGAAATAGTTTTAATTATGTAATGGCAATACGAGCATCGTATCAGTTTGAAAAAACATTTTATGAAAAATGTAAAGAGGGTCCTTTAAGTGCTGATGAAATTGAGAAATTATCTATAATTGCACAAAAAGAAGCTTATGGAAAAGCTTTAAGTGAATACCAGCCGTTTGTATGGATGAAATATATTCAATTTTATATAGCAGATGTTCCTTTTTACAATTATCCATACACATTTGGATATTTAGTAAGTTTTAGCTTATTAGAAATAGCTCAAGAAGGTAAAAGTACTTTTCATTCGAAATATAAAGAGTTCTTACGAGAAACAGGAAAGGCTCCAGTAGAGGAGCTTATGAAAAAACATTTTGAAATAGATATAAGAAATTATGAATTTTGGAATAAAGCTTTTATTCAAATTTCTAAAGACATTGATGAATATTTGCAGCTTATGTAAGGGGAGAGTACAGTGGATCAGCAGTTTATAAAAGGTATACCTTTTTCAACTTTAGAATATGCAAAAGCTATAAGTTTATTAAAAGGTTGGCTACATGAACAACAAGAGAAACCAAGGTTTGTAGTAACTGCAAATCCTGAAATTGTTATGTCTGCAAAGGAAAATACGGAAAAATCAAAGGAGTTTAAAAAGATGTTACTATCTGCGGATTTAATAACAGCGGATGGGATTGGTGTCATAATTGGCTCGAAAATATTAAAAGGAAGTTTGAAAGAACGTGTTACTGGGGCGGATTTAACTCACGATTTAATAAAATATTGTAACGACAATGAATATCGTGTCTTTCTTTTTGGAGCTGCGCCAGAAAGTAATAAAAAGGCATTAGAAAAATTAAATGAGCAGTTCCCAGGAGCACAATTTAAAGGACAGCATGGATTTGTAAATGGTGAAGAAATAGAGGAAATAAAAATGAAAATTAAGCAGTTCAAGCCGCATTTACTACTCGTAGGACTAGGTTCACCAAAACAAGAAGAGTTCATCTATGAAAACATACAAACATTAAACGTTCCGCTATCTATTGGTATCGGAGGCATGATTGATATAATATCTGGTACTGTAAAAAGAGCACCAAAAATAATGAGGGATACTGGAACTGAATGGCTGTATAGGTTACTCTCACAGCCGAAAAGATTAAAGCGACAACTTGTACTTCCGAAATTTTTATTATCGGTTATGTCTGAGCGGATTAAAGGGATTAATTAATAAAGGGGACTACATACATAAACAGAATCGGCATTATCGGAGCAATGCAAATTGAAATAGATTTACTTTTAGAAAAACTAGTTATACAAGAGGAACAGACAATAGCGGGAATGCCTTTTTATATTGGAGAATTCATGGGAACAGAAGTAATTATTACACGTTCTGGTGTAGGGAAAGTAAATGCAGCTGCATGCGCGCAAACATTAATTCATAAATTTGATGTAGACTCTATCATTAATACGGGCGTTGCTGGCGGATTACATTCAGATGTAAAAGTCGGCGATATAGTTATTTCAACGAATGTTACTCATCATGATGTAAGTAAAACTCAAATGAAAAACTTATTTCCGTTCCAAGAGGAATTTATTGCAAGTAAGGAATTGGTAGAGTTAGCACGTAAAGCTTGTATTAGTAGTAGTTTACAGATTGCAGTTCATGAAGGAAGAATTGTCAGCGGTGAATGTTTTGTTGAAGATTCAAAGTTAAAGGCGAAATTAATAGACGAATACGCACCTCATTGTACAGAAATGGAAGGGGCAGCAATTGGACATGTTGCCTATATAAATGATATACCGTTTCTCATTATAAGATGTATTTCTGACAGCGCAAATGATGAAGCTCAAATTTCTTATGATGACTTCGCGAAAACTGCTGCGAATTATTGCTCAGAAATTATTATTGAGATGCTTAAAAATATATCTGGTAAAACCATAGTCCAAAAGGAGAGATAGGAATGTTACAAGCATTAATTTTTGATATGGATGGTACGTTATTTCAAACAGATAAAATTTTAGAATTATCATTAGATGATACTTTTGATCACTTAAGATCATTACAATTATGGGATACAGTAACACCAATTGATAAATATAGAGAAATTATGGGTGTGCCGTTACCGAAAGTTTGGGAAGCTTTATTACCGGACCATTCTATTGAAATAAGAGAACAAACAGATGCATATTTTTTAGATAGACTTATTGAAAACATAAAAAGCGGAAAAGGCGCTTTATATCCAAATGTAAAAGAAATATTTACATATATAAAAGAAAATAATTGTTCCATTTACATTGCTAGTAATGGTTTGAAAGAATATTTACGAGCAATCGTAACTTATTATGCTTTAGACAAGTGGGTGATTGAAACGTTTAGTATTGAACAAATACAATCGCTAAATAAAGGTGACTTAGTTAAAAGTATTATGAACAAATATGATATAAAAGAGGCAGCGGTAGTTGGTGACCGGCTATCTGATATAAATGCAGCGAAAGACAACGGTTTACTTGCAATTGGGTGTAATTTTGATTTTGCGCAAGAAGATGAACTTGCTCAGGCTGATGTAGTAATAGATGATTTAATGGAGTTGAAGGGGATATTACCTGCTGTACAGAGGTAAATAAAGTGTGTGCGTTTTTTGCCAAGTCCTATATGTCTTAGTTTATGGAGGGAATATGATTAAAAATAATTTTAAAATTAGTAATATTCCTGCGGTTTTATGGGGAGATAAGAGTGATAAAATTTTTATTGCAGTACATGGAAATATGTCAAATAAGGAAGATACAATTATTCAAATATTAGCTGAAGAAGCCAAACAAAAAGGTTATCAAGTATTAAGCTTTGATTTACCTGAGCATGGAGAAAGAAAAGATGATAATACGCCTTGCAAAGTACAGATTTGTGTTAGTGAATTATCTATAATTATGAATTATGCAAAAGAACATTGGAAAGAAATAAACGTGTTTGCATGTAGTATGGGAGCGTATTTTAGCCTTTTAGCTTATCAAAATGATATGGTAGAAAAGGCATTATTTTTATCACCAGTAGTTAATATGGAACGAATTATCGAAAATATGATGAAATGGTTTAATGTAACACCAGAGCTTTTGCAAAAAGAAATGACTATAGAGACACCTATTGGTCAAAAGTTACATTGGGATTATTTATGCTATGTAAAAGAACATCCGATTAATACATGGAATATAGATACATATATTTTGTACGGAGCCAAGGATGAACTGTGTGAACTTGAAACTATTAACTATTTTACAGAAAAACATCGTTGTGAATTAGAAGTTATGGAGACGGGTGAACATTACTTTCATACCGAAGAACAGTTAAAGATATTTGAACAGTGGTTACACAAGCATATCGATTAACAAATTACAATTTATTTTGAACCTGTTAGAGAAGAATGAGAAATATATAAACTGATAGTATATTTGAGAGAATTTATAAATGGTGAATGTATACACTTAAACAAACACATGCTTTAATTCGATAAGAATTAAACAACTTTAAAGAGCCTTATCACACACTAGATTGTAGCAAGGCTCTTATATTTTCATAATAAAATTAATCAACTGTATTATCGATTTACATATGAAGTGAAGAATACGCACGCTATAAATTACATAAAGTAACAACCATAAAAATGCTCAGAATAAAAGATTCTCGAGCATTTTTATGTATTTTCATACTTAGGGGGAATGGACTTGAAAGATATACATATTCAACAAATAGAAAATTTAATGGAATATGAATTCAGTCATCTCGTTCAAGAAAGTGAAGAAGAAGGTTTTAATTTCCTTATAAGGCTAATAAATGAATATAAAAACAAAATAAATGTATTCAATAAAACTGGAGAATGTTTATATGGTGTTTTCCAAGGTGATATGTTAATTGGAGTTGGAGGTTTAAATGAGGATCCGTACACAAAAGACAATAAGATTGGGCGGTTAAGGAGATTTTATATTTCAAGGGATTATCGGCGTATAGGGTTAGGGAACTTATTATTAAACCAACTATTATGTCATGCGGAAAAATATTTTGAAGTGATTGTTTTACATACTGACACGAAGCAAGGTGATGTGTTTTATACTGCGAATGGATTTGTAAAAGGGGGATTATATAAGGGATCGAGTCACTACAAAGTATTATAGAGATTGCTATCCAAATAATAGCTACGAACAGTTTTTTTGTTGGTAAATCGATATATCTTAAAAATCGCTGATATATGAAGTTGCGATCCTTATATTAAAAGACAACTTTTATAATTTCATTTACTAAATTGTTATTATAAAAAAGAGCACCTTAGCTTTTAAAATTTAGCTTATAAGGTGACTCCTTTTCAGTCAATTATGTTTTAACCTTCATTTGTTTCAATAATAATCCTGGTTTACCTTTTACATAATAAAAATGCGGATTATTTTCATCATCATAAAGCATAATATAAGGCTTTTCTTTTAGTGGGAGTAGTATAAGTACTTCGTCTATTGTAGTGTGTAACCATTGATTAGTAATAGAAACCGGCTTAGATAAAGGGATTTTTATCATATAGCCATCTTTTGGAACGACATTTAAGTTTTTAAATGGACCAGTAATTGATTTAGCGTATTGAACTGCTTCTTTTTGGATTACTGGATCTAAAGATTGTTTTTGAATGACCATTTCTTTTTGACAATCAAATACTTCAATTTGTTGATTTGTATTTGCGAACGCATTTGTTGATAATAGAAATAGAAGAAGAGAAATGACCCCGATTTTTTTTATCATAGTACAACACCTCACCATTACTATCCCCTCAAAAGCTTTAAATATTTTTCTGTCACATTCATGTAACAAAGATGTTGTATGATACAATTGGTTTTTGTTTAAAAGCAATGGAGGAAAAAATATGAAAGTTTTAATTGCAGATGACGAACAAGATATGTTAAGGATTTTAAAAGCTTATTTTGAAAAAGAAGGCTTTGAAGTATTATTAGCGAAAGACGGAGAGGAAGCACTTCAAATATTTTATGATGAAAAAATTGATTTAGCTATTTTGGATTGGATGATGCCGAAACATAGTGGTATTACTGTCTGTCAGGAAATAAAAAAGAATTCAAGCGTAAAAGTATTAATGCTTACGGCGAAAAGTGAAAGTGAAGATGAATTAGCAGCGCTTCAAAGTGGGGCAGATGAGTACGTAAAAAAACCATTTCATCCAGGAGTACTAATTACACGAGCGAAAAAACTTATTCAGCATGATGATATTATTCAAGTACAAGATGTAAAGATAAATTTCGCCAAAAATAAAGTATATAAAAATGATATAGAGTTAGAAATTACAAAAACAGAGCTCGAATTAATAAAATGCTTTTTAAATCATAAAGGAACTATTTTAACTCGTAAAAAATTGTTAGACATTGTATGGGGATTTGACTATTTTGGAGAAGAGAGAACGGTTGATACACATGTAAGAAGGCTGCGTAAAAAAATTGGAGAAAATATTATTAAGACGCATCGTGGGCTGGGTTATAGTTTGGAGGAACAAAGTGAATAAACTTGGGAAAAAGCTATTTCTCAGCATTTCTTTAACCGTTATTCTTATATTTACAATTTCTTTATTATTAATTAACTTTCTCCTGCCGAAATATAATATTTATAAAACACGTGAAAACTTAAATGAATTTACAACTCAAATACAAAATGCGCCAGTCAATGATTTAGAAGATGTTATTCATACAATTGAAAGTGAAAATAATGTTACAATTGCGTATACGCCAATTAATCAGTCAGAAGATGCTATGAACGACGCGTTACGCATGCAACTTACGAAAAAGAAAGTAACGTTAAATAAGCTTTGGATTACGAAAGACGAAGTTATGAAAGTGAAGACGGAAGGGCAATCGAATAAACTGTACGATCAAGGAAAGGTAAAAGCGAGTTTTTTTGCTAAATATATTGCGAAAGATGATACGATAATTTTAATTGGGACTTCCATTGCGAATTCAAATGAAATTATAAATACGTTAAATACATTTTACTTATACATCGTATGTTTCTCGCTCCTTCTTATTATTTTACTTGTGTGGATACTTTCAAAAATAATAACGACACCACTGAAAGAGTTAAGTGATGTAGCTCAGGATATTTCACATTTGCAGTTTAAAAGAACGAAAGTGAAAACGAATGATGAAATAGGAGAGTTGGCCAATAGTATTAATATCATGAGTGAAAAACTACATGAAGCACATCAAGACTTAACTTATCGTAATGAACATTTAAAACGATTTATGGGTGATGTAACGCATGAATTAAAGACACCGATCGCATTAGTAAAAGCATACTCTATGGGGATTAAAGATGGATTAGATGATGGGACTTATGTAGATACAATTATTAAACAAACAGATCAAATATCAAACTTAATTGAAGAATTATTACGATTTTCTAAACTAGAAAGAGATATTTTACAAAAAGAAGAATTCCCCATTGAACCACTGGTCCAGAGTATATTAGATAAGCATCAGATTGAACTGGATTCGAAAGAAATTAACTTGCAAGTAAATTGTAATGCGGGCGATACAATCGTTTATGCAGATTTAAATAAAATGAGAATGGTGTTTCAAAATTTAATTTCTAATGCGATAAAATATACAGCAAATCAAAACATAATAATTACATTAGAAGATAGAAATAAAAGTATATATTTCCAAATAAAAAATGGCATTCCTACGGATAAAATTAAGGATATCGAGAAAATTTGGGAGCCTTTTTATGTACTAGAATCTTCTCGTAGTAAAGAAAAATCAGGTACAGGATTAGGTTTAGCGATAGTGAAAAGTATTTTAGAAAGGCATGGTTTTGAATATGGAGTTTCCTCTATAGATGGAGAAATTCAATTTTATATAAATGTGAAAAAGGACTAATGAAAATATTAGTCCTTTTTGCAGCTTTAGAGATTAGCGATACAGGATGAATCACCATAATTTTCAAAATTGATGTATTAAATGGAGAATTAGCAAATGTTCTACTTTCATTAAATTCACGTGAAGTTCACAGGAAAACGTTATATTTAAATAGTTATATTTGAATTTAATGAAGTGAGGTATTCAGATTTGAAAAGAAAGAAATTAGTAATTGGTAGCATTTTAATGGGTATGACGTTATCTTTATCTGCATGTGGTTCATCAGATAATATTGTAACGACAAAATCAGGAAGCATTTCAGAAAGTGATTTTAACAAAAAATTAAAAGAAAACTACGGTAAACAGAATTTATCTGAAATGGTAGTAGAAAAAGTATTAAATGATAAATATAAAGTTACGGATGAAGAGGTAACGAAACAACTAAAAGAATTAAAAGACAAGATGGGCGATAATTTTAATACATATATGGAATCCAATGGTGTGAAAAATGAAGATCAGTTGAAAGAGAAATTAAAGCTTACTTTTGCTTTTGAAAAAGCTATTAAAGCAACCGTAACGGAAAAAGATATTAAAGATCATTATAAGCCAAAGCTTCAAGTTAGCCATATTTTAGTAAAAGATGAAAAGACAGCAAAAGAAATTAAAGAAAAATTAAATAGTGGCGAAGATTTCGCGGCATTGGCTAAACAATATTCAGAGGATCCAGGTTCTAAAGAAAAAGGTGGGGAACTATCTGAATTTGGACCTGGTATGATGGTGAAAGAATTTGAGGATGCTGCGTATAAGTTAGAAGTTGGTCAATTGAGTGAACCTGTTAAATCTTCTTTCGGATATCATATTATTAAGCTAACGGATAAAAAAGAGCTTAAACCGTATGAGGAAGAGAAAGAGAATATTCGTAAAGAATTAGAACAGCAACGTATACAAGATCCTCAATTCCATCAACAAGTTACTAGAGAACTGCTTAAAAATGCAGATATAAAGGTATCTGATAAAGACTTGAAAGATACCTTTAAAGAGTTAGAAAAATAATAAATGGAATGTAAGGCAAGCGATAGAAATATCGGTTGTCTTTTTCTCTATTTATCCCGCTATTTGCCGGGCAGTAAGACCCCACCTCAAAATTCAGCGAAAGCAAAGAAGTGGCCCTGCTGATCCTAAACGCCCAATTGGTGAGGGCTGATTAAAGTTTCACTTTATAAAGAAGGAGGAAGTGGGAAAATACTTTCATACCTGCATTAAATTTTACTTAATAAGAAATCTTTGAGTTTCTCAACTTTTATATAAAATAAAACTGAATTTTCAGTTATTTTGTTATATAGTAAAAGAGAACGAATAAGGGGAGGGAACATTTTGAGTAAAAAGAAAATGGCAATTACACTGTCAGCAATGCTATCTGCAACAATTATACCTAGCTTTACTATGGATGTGCATGCTGAGAAGAAGGAAGAGACTAAAAGTACAAAAATTGAATTAGAAAATGGGATGACAAAACCGATTTATTCTCTCGATGAAGCTATTATCGAAAATTTATATGTAGAGACAGAAGTTGATAGTGATCGAGACGGTAAGAAAGACAGAGTATCGATAAAAGTTATGCGTCCAAAGACAGATCCGAATGTGAAAGTTCCTGTTATTTATGAAATGAGTCCATATCGATCTGGATTAAAAGATGTTCCTGTATATAATGTAGATGAAGAATTGTATGCGTATGAAGGAAAACCGTATGGAGCGGTTAATCTTGGTTCGTATGGGAACTATTACGTGCCAAGAGGTTATGCAGTTATTCTAGGCGAAAGTATCGGTACTGGAAAATCAGATGGATGCCCTACAACTGGAGATGAACAAGAGATACTCGGGACAAAATCTGTTATTGATTGGGTAAACGGTCGCGCGAAAGCATTTACAGAACAGGGTGAGGAAGTTCAGGCAAATTGGTCTACAGGAAATGTAGGTATGACTGGAGTTTCCTATAATGGTACTTTACCAAATGCTGTTGCGACTACTGGAGTCGAAGGTTTAAAAACAATTATTCCAATCGCAGCAATTAGTAGTTGGTATGATTATTATCGTGCAAATGGTGCAGTCATTGCTCCAGGCGGATATCAAGGGGAAGATACAGATAATATGGCAGAAGCAGTACTGACAAGGGAAAACCCTGAAGTTTGCGGACAAGTTATAAAAGAGTTAACGGCTGGACAAGACCGAAAAACAGGTAATTATAATGATTTTTGGGATAAACGTAACTATGTAAAAGATGCTAAAAATGTAAAAGCGAGTGTATTTGTTGTTCATGGTTTAAACGATTGGAATGTTAAAACAAAACAGTTCGCGCAATGGTGGGAAGCACTTGGAGAAAATAATGTTCCGCGTAAAATGTGGCTACACCAAGGTGGTCATGGTGGGACATCAAGTAATAACTGGCAGCAAACACAAAATAAATGGTTAGATTATTGGTTGTACGGAATTGAAAATGGAATTATGGATGAACCAATGGTTGATGTGCAACGAGAAAATAAAACGTGGCAAAAGATAAAAAATTGGCCAGATCTAGCGGCTGTACCTTCAAAAATCCGTATGTATTTAAGTAATAAATCAGTCAATTTACCATTAAGTATGGGAGCGGCTAATAAAGTTTTCTCATTCTTAGATGATGCACAAATGAAATCAAACCAATTAGTAGCAAACCCAGAATTAGAAGTAGCAAATCGATTAGTATATACAATGCCTGTACTGCAAAAAGATACGCGTATAAGTGGTACACCAAAGATTTCAATTACAGGAAATATTGATCGATCTGTATCAAATTTAACAGCATTACTTGTTGACTATGGAGGAGCGAAGCCGGAAATCGTAACGAGAGGCTGGATGGATCCACAAAACTTAAAGAGTATAGAAAATTCAACAGCGATTCAACCGGGCAAAGATTATACATTTACATGGGACATGCAGCCAGATGATTATGTATTTAAAGCGGGGCATCAAATCGGAGTTGTTTTAATTGCAAGTGATTATGATTATACAATTAGACCGAAAGCTGGCACGAAACTTACAGTGAAATTAAGTGAAGTGACATTGCCGATTGTGAAATAAATATTTTTTCTAAAGAGTTTACTAAAGTAAGCTCTTTAAAATCGTGTGGATTCTATAAATGCATTGAAATGTTTTTATGAACATCTTAATCCAGATGGACGATTAATCGTAGATATTATGCTTCCGCATGACTGGAAGACTGGGGAAATTCATACATCGACTTTCTCTTTGCCGAGTGGAGACGGAATCACATTAGAAAATAAATCAATTGAAATAGATTGGCTGAACCAAGTTACTGTATCATATTTGAAATATGAAAAGTGGAGTAAAGGACAGTTAGTACAAACAGAACTACAACGCTTTGCGCTGCGCTGGTATGGAATAGAAGAGTTTAAACTTCTTTTAGAAAGTATAGGTTTCTCTAATATTACGTGCTCTGCTGAATATGATTATGAAAAAGAACCGTCAAATGCAAATCAAATGATTACTTTTGAAGCTGTGCGAAAAGAATAGAACTAAAACTATGAATAAAAAATAAGGCAATCGATTTAAAATCGGCTGCCTTATTTTTTATTTTATGTAATGGTTTATAGAGAAAGATTGGAGGGAAATAAATGAAACTTATATTAATATTTGGCCCACAAGCAGTTGGAAAAATGACAGTGGGGCAAGAATTAGCAACATTAACCGGTTTAAAACTTTTTCATAACCACATGACAATTGATTTAGTAAGTCCAATTTTTGATTACAGTACGAAAGAAGCAAAAAGACTAGTAAGTTTATTTCGTAATGAAATATTTGAAGAAGTATCTAAAAGTGATTTATCTGGAATGATTTTTACGTATATATGGGCATTTGACCTCCAAGCGGATTGGGATTATATACATCATGTAGAAAGTATTTTTGAATCAAAAGGTGGGACAGTGCATTTTGTAGAGCTGGAAGCGGAATTAGATGAAAGATTAGAACGAAATAAAAGCCCGAATAGATTAGAACATAAACCGAAAAAAAGAGATATTGAGTGGTCTGAAAATAATTTGAAAGAAACGATGAAAAAGCATAGATTAAACTCTCTTCATGGTGAAATTGAAAAAGAAGAGTATATAAAAATTAATAACACGTATTTGAGTGCAAAAGAAGTAGCGGAAATGATTAAAGAGAAGTTTCAATTGTGAAATTTTTGAAGTCTATTTCGTTTTCGTTGTCCAAGCATTCTCCTACTAATTACATATACTATTTATGTTAAAGTCGGCTACTATTTTATATAGGGCTGTTATTTTCCTATAAATGCTATTTTAGTGAAGTGGGAGGAATCAATTTGGAAAACGTAGAACAAGATAGAATTGAAAATCAAGTGTATTCAAATCGTGTAGTAAGATCAGAATTTGATTCGAATTGGGAAACTTGTATATCAAAGAGTGGTTATGTAATTTATGTAGCAACAAGTAATAATGCTGAAGTAATAGTGCTTCTTGCAGATGGTTCAAGTAAATTATTAATTTTCGAAAAAGGCGGTAAAGTAGTAGTTGGTGGCGGTGGAACAAGTCATTACAGTAAGCCGCATATTGCAAGAAATATTTAAGATAGAACATGTTAATTAAGAAGAAGCTGGAAAACGGTTGTCATTCATGTTTAGGGCATGATAGACGAACCGTTTTTTATTTGTTTATAAATTTAGAAGAACTTCATTGATTACAAATACATCAGGATGAGCAGCGAAATTAGAAGAAAACTTGGTGGGTAATGGTACAAAATATTATGTAGGTTTGCAAGAATCTTATAAGCGATATAAAAAAGCATTTCCTATTTGGGGAAACACTACTTCTATGTTATAGTATAATAGTGTTTTTAGATGGTGCTATTTTAATATATTTATAATTTTGTTATGTATTATTTTTATATTAAATAAGCGTCTAAAGTATTTTTTGATATAAGGAGTAATAATTAGAGAAATGAAAAATATAGACTTTATACTAGAAAGTGATGGGGCATTAAAACCGTCTGAACGATTAGTACTATTATTATTAGAGAAGCATAGAATGCTATATACGAACGATCTATTGGCATTATCAAATTTATCATATAAAACATTAACAGATTCATTAACGGCGCTAGTTTTAAAATCGTATGTGTTAAAGGAAACGGGTAAGGGAAGAAGACAGAACTGCTATAGATTAGTATGATAAGGCAGCTGTTTTAGAGACTTTTACATATGTTTTTTCAATCGTAAGGTGGAAGTGTGTTTTTTGTTTTCAAACGAAAAAATTACTATAAGAGGGGTTAAGATAGTAGCGTTTCATTTTTGTAAATGTAATTATTTCATCATTGAAAATACAAAAATGAAATAAACAGTATAAAAAAGAAATAAAAAAACAATCCATTTTAAAAAGGGATTGTTTTTTTATTGGAATAATATTATTTGATATGTTGAAAGCATGAATAGCAGAATAGACATTACCTGTTTTATTTTATGCAAATGAACAAATATGATGAAAACTATGTGTATAGTTTTTTGCTTGCTTTTTCAGTAACTCTAATGAAATTATGGTCTTCATTGTTTAAAGGCAGTATTTTTAACATTATTGCTATTCAGCATTAAGCACAAAAAAGTAATATATATAATATTATTATGTAAACTTAAGATTTTAAAAGGAAAATATAATAATTAATAGAACATGTAGAAGGAGATGCTTAAATATTTTGAAGGATGGGAGATTATTATGGAGCATTTACAATCAATAGCACAAGCTGTTATAAGTGGTAATAAGGAAAAAGTAGTGAAGTTTATAAAGGCGAGTCCAAGTATTGTTAACGAATGTAGTGAAGATGGCTGGACACCACTTCATTTAGCAGCTTATTTTGGACAGAAAGAAATAGCGAGTTTTCTTTTAGAAAGCGGTGCAGATATACATAGTAGAGCGAAAAATGAAAATGAAAATACACCTTTGCAAGCGGCAATTGCGAACAAGCAAAGTGAACTTGTCGCTTTCTTAATTGAAAAAGGATCAGATGTAAATATTATGCAAAGTGGTGGCTGGACAGGACTCCACGAAGCAGCATTATTAGGAAATGAAGAAATAATTATGTTGCTCCTTAAAAATGGAGCTAATAAGATGATTAAGAAAAATGATGGGAAAACAGCGTATGATATTGCATTAGAAAAAGGATATAATCACCTTTTACATCATTTGAAACAGGAAGTGAACTTATGATGAATAAATGGAGTGTTGGTATATTTTTATTTAATGAAGTAGAAGTGTTAGACTTTGCAGGGCCATTTGAAGTTTTTTCTGTAACTGAGGTGAATGAAGAAAAAACATTTACTGTTTATACAGTTAGCGAGAATGGGGAAATGATTACAGCAAGGAATGGATTGAAGGTACAGCCAGATTATAGTATTGAAAATTTACCACCAGTGGATATTTTAATAATTCCGGGTGGGCTAGGTGCTAGAAAATATGAAATAAAAAATGAAATAGTAATAAAATGGATTCGCCAACAAATGAAAGAAGTAAAGCTGATGACTTCAGTTTGTACAGGAGCGCTATTACTGGCGAAAGCAGGTTTACTGGAAGGTTTAAAAGCAACAACACATTGGGCTAGTATTGAAAAGTTTAAAAATGAGTTTCAAAATGTTGAAGTTATAGAAAATGTAAAGTTTGTAGATGAAGGACATATTATAACATCTGCCGGAATTTCAGCTGGAATTAATATGGCATTTCATATTGTGAAAAACTTGTTAGGTGTGCATGTTGCGGAGGACACAGCGAAGCGAATGGAGTATGATATTAGTTTGCCAAATTAAAAAGCCCGGATTGGGCTTTTTATATTGAATGAATATAGTTAAGCTCTTCATCACTCAAAATAGGGCGAACAGATGCATTTGCATTTTCTTGTGCTTGTGTTCCTGTTTTTGCACCAGGAATTACAACACTTACTGCCGGATGAGAGAGTACATAGCGAAGTGCAAGTTGCCCTAGGGTCTGATTTTTATTTGAGAGCAGCCGAAGTTTCTCTACGGTTTGTAAGTCTTCTTGAAACCAAGTTTCATTTGGCCAATCTTTGCGTAAATCTCCATCTGGAAAAATTGTTTTATTTGTGAATTTTCCAGTTAAAATGCCCATTTTTAATGGACCACGAATAACAGCTCCTAGATTTTTCTCTTGTAAGAATGGTAATATATCTTTTTCTGGTTTTCGATTTAATATATTGTAATCAAGTTGTACGATATCAATTTCGTTGTTGTTATTGAAATGATGAATGTATTGTAAATCATGAGTCGAAACACCGACTGCTCTTACTTTGCCATCACGTTTTAATATGTCAAATGCACGTAGAAATGCTTCTGTTTCTCTACGATTATGCCACCAAATATGACAAAAATAAAGATCAATATAATCTGTTTGAAGACGTTGTAAACTTGTTTCGAATACGGCGATGATTTTTTCGGGAGTATCATATACAGGAACTCCATTAGGGTCGTAGTGATGTCCGATTAAACCACCTTTCGTTGATAGGATAATATCATTACGATGTCCTTTAATCGCGGTAGCTACCAACTTTTCACTATGTCCTAAACCATACACATCCGCAGTATCAATAAAATTCACACCACACTCAATTGCTTTTTTTATAGCGGTTATAGATTGTTTATCGTTAACAGGTCCCCATTCATCACCACCGATTGCCCATGCGCCAAAACCTATTTCAGAAACAGTTATTCCAGTTTTACCTAATGTGCGGTAATGCATATTCCCCCTCCTTGTAAGCATGTTATAACATGGATATGTGGGGAAGGAATTTTGTGTGTGAAAAAACTCTTCTACAATAGTAGAAAAAGAATTACAGAAACTACTATTTTATAGCAGCATGTATAAAAAAAATCGGTGTAAATATGGAAATGTCGTCGAATGCTATCTTTAATTGGTTAATTTATGGGATATTTTTGTGAAGGAGTTTATTTTATAAGAATAGAATTTAGTTTAGTAAGAAAACGTGCCGATGGTAGTGAAAAATATGGGTTAGGGGGATTTGAATGAGGAAACTCGAGCGAGTAAATGTTCCTAATATACCAGAGCAATTATCACAACCTAGTGACAAGCGTAGGATAAATAAAAAGAAGTTAAGGCGACTTATTTTAATGGTCCTTTTTATTGCGGCAACTACTCTATATGTTCAATATATTTTAACGAAACAACAAGAAGTAATTGATAAAAAGAAAGATACGATTACGGATCAAAAGAAGCAATTAGTATCTTTAAAGAAAGATAAAGATTCTTTAAAGACTAACATAGAAAATTTAACAGACGATGAGGAAGAAATTTTGAAGTTAGCGAGAAAAGAGTATCAATTTTCTAAGTCAAATGAAACTATATTTGTGATGCCAAAGTAATAAAAACAGTTAGCCATTGAACTGCACCCCCAATTGTTAGACACCGTCTAACAATTGGGGGTGCAGTTTTTTATGTATGAATGTCATGGTACAAGGAACAATCACATATTGTAGAAATGAAGAGTTTAAGCTATTTTCATAAATATGGAATATGCACTAAAATAAATGTTGTTAAAATTCTGTCAATTATATTATAATACAAGGTAAGCGGATACATTTTTTAATCAACGTTGAGTTCCTCGCTCATACGACTATTAAGAAACCCGTTATCCTCGTATAAGAAAGGAAGATAGCTGTGTACGCCTCAAATACAATTTATATCGTAGGGGATGCGAAAGCACCTCAAAATAATCCCATTACTGAAAAGTTTAAAAGCTATTTCGTAGCATTTATACTTGTTAAGGATACAGGGGAAATTGTAGATGCAGACTGCTCAGCGACAATTGCATTAACATCTCAATTTGTTAAATATTTATTTCTACATAAAAATATAAATGACCCGGCGTTAGTAATGGAAGTAAAGAACCGATATTTCGGTTCTTCTCAAAAAGCGTTACTTGTAGCGCTAAAAGATGCACAGAAAAAATATAATCAGATTGCTGCTTTGTCTACTCAATCATAGACAAAATCCAGCCGTAAGAATCATTCTTATGGCTGGATTTTTTTATTTCACATTATCGTCCTACATCAAAAGTGAACGAAAACAAAGTAGAGAGATAGAAGAGTAAATGCCCAATAGGTTTACCTAATAATCCGTGGGTATAAATCTCCGGTAGATTAAAATTTCACTTCATTGGAGAATGAAAGGATGAACAAAATGAAAATTACAGATGTAAAAGTAAATCGTAGACGTGTAAAACTGCATACACCGTTTAAAACCGCGCTTCGTACTGTAACAGAAATTGAAAGTATAGATGTTTATATTCATACAGACGAAGGAGTGATTGGTAAGGGGGCTGCAGCCGCAACGCCAGTTATTACGGGGGATTTCACTAGCGGAATGGAAGAAGCGATTTTAGGACCGATGCGTTCATGTTTAATTGGTCAAAATATCATTCAGTTTCAGCAGTTACTACAGGGCATTCAAATGAGTTGTATTGGAAATTCAAGTGCCAAAGCAGCGGTAGATATCGCTTTATATGATGTATATTGCCAATATCAAAATGTGCCGTTATATGCATTGTTAGGCGGGAAGAAAGAAATTCATACCGATATTACAGTGAGTGTGGATGAGCCTGTATTAATGGCAAAAGAAGCGAAGAAACATATAGAAAAAGGATTTCAAACATTAAAGATTAAAGTGGGTAAAGAGGCGCATTTAGATTTGGAACGTATTGAGGCAATTCGAAATGTGGTACCAAGAAATACGATATTACGTTTAGATGCGAATCAAGGTTGGAGTCCAAAAGAAGCGGTCTCTATTATTCAAGAGATGGAAAATCGTAATTTAAATATAGAATTTATTGAACAACCAGTACACGCGAAAGATTGGGATGGGTTAAAGTATGTCAAAGATCGTGTGCAAACGCCAATTATGGCCGATGAAAGTATATTTTCAGCAAGTGACGCATTAAAGCTCGTTCAAGGAAGATATGCAGACTTCATTAATATTAAATTAATGAAATGTGGTGGTATACGTGAAGCATGGCGTATTGCAGATATCGCAGAAACAGCTGGTGTGAAGTGTATGGTGGGCAGCATGATGGAATCTTCACTTTCCGTTAGTGCTGTTGCGCATTTAGCGGCAGCGCATCCTAATATTCATTATTTTGATCTTGATGCACCGCTTTGGTTAATGGAAGAGCCAGAAGGAATGACTTATTCTGGATCAAAGGTAAACCTTCAATCGACAGTGAATAGTAAGTCTTAGGAGAAGAGACTAGTAAACTATCTTTTAAGGGGGATAAATATGAAAAAAGTAGGAACTGCATTTTTAACAACTTTATTTATATTTTCATCGTTTACATCGGCAAATGCTGAAGAAAAGAAGGATAATAAAGCATTTATAGATGTATCTGCTGCAACGTTATGGACAGTACCTGATTCATTAAGGCCAATCGATACACCGAGTACAACAAATCCAGTGGATCTATGGAAATGGACGAAATCAATGACACTTGACGAGAAACTATGGTTAACAAATGCAAATAAATTAGAAACACAAGCGTTACTCGGTCAAGAAGTAACTGTTATTGATAAGAAAGGCGAATGGGTGAAGGTATTAGTGCATGGACAGCCAACACCCCGAAATGAAGAAGGTTATCCGGGCTGGATGCCTGAAAAACAATTAACATATAATCAAGAATTTGCAGATAAAACAAATGAACCTTTTGTCTTAATAACCAAACCAACAGCGATTTTATATATAAACCCTTCTGAAAAACATAAATCACTTGAAGTCAGTTATAATACAAGACTGCCGCTATTAAGTGAAGACACAATTTCATACCGTGTATTGTTGCCAAATGGGCAAAAAGCATGGATACGTAAAAATGATGGAACAGTTTACCAATCTCAAACTGATATTCCAACTCCGGCGGCCGATGATTTAATTAACACAGGGAAAATGTTTTTAGGATTACCGTATATATGGGCTGGTACAAGTGGTTTTGGATTTGATTGCTCTGGCTTCACGCATACGATCTATAAATCGCACGGCATTACAATTCCGCGAGATTCTGGACCGCAATCAAGAGCAGGAGTTGCAGTTGATAAAGAAAATCTACAAAAAGGAGATTTAATTTTCTTTGCACATGATCAAGGGAAAGGTAGTGTCCATCACGTCGCAATGTATATTGGTGATGGCAATATGATTCACTCACCAAGAGCTGAAAGATCGGTAGAGATTATACCGCTAAATACACCAGGATATATAGAAGAATACGCTGGTGCTCGTCGTTACTTACCTTAAAAATAGAGGGGGTTTTTAAATGAAAAAAGTTGTTCGTTACTCATTAGTTAGTACTCTATTAGTTTCTTCATTTTTAGTTGGCTGCGCAAAAGAAAAAACTGCAACAAAGCCGAAAGATGAGAAGAAAGTATTACAGTTACTAGAAACGGGTGAAATTCCGTCGTTAAATTCAGGGAAAGTAACAGATGCAGTCTCGTTTAACGTTTTGAATAACGTAATGGAAGGACTATTTCGTCTATCGAAAAATGATGAAGAAATTGAAGCCGGCGCACAAAAATATGAAGTGAGTAAAGATGGAAAGACATATACATTCCAATTGCGTGATGCGAAATGGTCTAACGGAGATCCAGTAACCGCCCATGATTACGTATACGCTTGGAAGCAATTGATTAATCCAGATACAGCTTCTCAATATGCATACATTGCGTACGATGTAAAAAATGCTGAGAAGATAAATAAAAAACAACTAGGTCTAGATGAATTAGGAGTAAAAGCGAAGGATGATAAAACATTCGTCGTAGAGCTAGAACATCCTGTACCGTATTTTACGAAATTATTAATTTTACCATCCTTCTATCCAATTAACGAAAAATATGCGAAAGAGCAAGGTGATAAATATGGATTAGAAGCAAATAAAGCGGTATATAATGGACCGTTTACATTATCAGAGTGGAAGCATGAAGCTAGCTTTACAATGAAGAAAAACGATAAGTATTGGGATAAAAAAGAAGTAAAGTTAGATGAAGTAAACTATCAAATTGTAAAAGAAATTTCAACTGCGGTAAATTTATATGAAACAGATAAAGTTGATAGAGCTGTTATTTCTACAGAATTCGTAGATAAATATAAAAATAATAAAGAGCTAAAACAATATACAGATCCAGTTATGTACTTCTTCCGATTTAATGAAAATGTACCGATTCTTAAAAATAAAAATGCACGTCTTGCGCTAAGTACAGTTTTTGATAAGAAGGGACTCGCAGATTCATTTTTAAATGATGGATCGGTTGCAGCGAACTATTACGTACCAAAAGGATTTTTAAAGGGCCCAGATAAGAAAGATTTTAGAAGTACGTCTGGTGAGTTTAATAAGACAAATGTAAAACAGGCGAAGGAATATTGGGAGAAAGCAAAACAAGAGACAGGTACAAATGAAGTGACTTTAGAATTATTAAATTATGACTTAGAAAACTTTAAAAAAGTTGGAGAGTACATTAAAGAGCAGCTTGAGAAAAACTTACCAGGATTAAAAGTGAATGTGAAATTACAGCCGCATACGCAAAAATTAGCACTTGAGAAGAAGAAAGAATATGAAATGTCGTTATCACGCTGGTTACCAGATTATCCAGATCCAATGACTTACTTAGAAGTATTCCTTTCTGGAAGCAGTGTTAATAATACAGAATATGCAAATCCAGAATATGATGCATTAATTAAGAAGATTAAAACAGAATTAGGTAATGATGAAAAGGCTCGCTGGAAAGCAATGCAAGATGCTGAAAAAATGCTACTTGATGATGCAGTAATTGCACCGGTATTCCAGCGTGGATTATCTTACTTACAAAAACCATATGTGAAAGATTTATATGTACATCAATTTGGTCCAGCTACAAGTTTAAAATGGGCAGATTTACAAAAATAAAAGAATGGGGAAACAGACTTCACGTATGTGATAGTCTGTTTTTTCTTATTTAAAGTTAGAAAAATAGTTCATGGTATAATTTATTAGTCTGTAAACAGTATTTGGAGGGAAAATGATGTCTATGTTTGAAGAAGAGAAAGTAATTTATACAAAAAGATTATTTATGAGGAAACCAATTGTAGAAGATATTGATCAGTTTTATAACATATTAAAAAAAGATACTGTTGGCAAATGGCTGGCTAAATCAAGAGGAATGTCGAAGGAAGAAACAAATGATTATATTGGGCAACTTATCTTACATTGGGAACAGTATGACTTCGGGGTATGGTTGTTATTTAATAGTGAAACAGGAAAGCTTTTAGGACATTGTGGTTTAAGAAAGGTAGATGAAACAGGTGAAATAGAAATTATGTATCTTCTTGACCCAGAACATTGGAGGAATGGGTATGCATTAGAAGCAGCAGAGGCTTCCATTAAATATGCAATAGAGACTTTGAATGTAACAAGAATAATTGCTAGAGTTAAAGTAGCAAATGAGAGCTCGAAAAAACTTTTACGAAAGCTCGGGTTTATATATACTCATGAAGTTGATCATAGCGGGCGCTTATTATCATATTTTGAACTCCATACATCATCCAAAGAATTCTAGACATTTCATATATTTTTTCATTGTTAAAAAATAAAATTATTACTAAAATTCCAGTGTGAAATTTATGTAGAATCTTGTATAATTAACATGTTTCTATGGAAACATTTTCTTGCGCTATTTATATAGGGCTTAATAGAACAAGGAAGGAAATACATACATGTATATAATAGATAAATAGAATGGAACATGTATAGAGACAAAGGAGAGAAAAGATGACGTGTCAAAAACAAGGGTTACAATTTAATAACGATAGAAAGAGGGACAGAAGATGAAAATGAAGCATGCTTTTGGTCCTATAATTTTAGCGTGTGTGCTTTTTTTCATTATCATTCTAATCCCATCGAAAAGTTTAGTATCGCTTATTAGTGATAAGAAGGTAGAAGATGCGGCAACTTCTTTACAAAAAGAGAAATTACAAAGTGTTTTCTTACAGCAAAAAATGTTAGAGAATTCACAGTATTTACCGATGTACGGTTCATCAGAATTTTTACGAATGGATGCATATCATCCGTCTAATTATTTCAAAGTAAATCCAGCTGGTTTTACACCGTTTTTAATTGGAACTGGTGGTACACAAAGTTTAGCTCATATTTTAAATATGACATCTACTATGGATGAATTAGAAGGTAAAAAAGTAGTGTTTGTTCTTTCACCACAATGGTTTACAAAGACTGGTGTATCACAAGGGGATTTCACTAATAATTTCTCCAAACAACAAGCATATCATTTTATTTTTAATGATGAGATAAATCCAGGAATGAAGAAGCAAATCGCGAAACGGCTATTAGATTATAAAGTTGTTCAAGAAGATGATATATTAAAAAATTCATTAGAAGGTATTGTATATAATGATACGAAACATAACATAAAAGCAGGTTTAGTTAAACCACTTGCTTATATGCATCGAAATATTTTAGATCATAGAGATTTATTTAACTCTTTATTTAAAATCGAACCGATGAAAGAGAAAACAAATATCGGACTTCGTTCAATTTCTTGGGAAGACGCACGTAAACACGCAGAACAAGAAGGGGAAGCAGAGTCTACTACAAATACATTCGGAATTGAAAATCCGTATTATCATAAGAATAATCTGAAGAAAAAACTAAAAGGTTTAAAAAACTTTAGAGCAAATGAAACATATGATGAATCACCAGAATACGATGATTTACAAATTATTTTAGATTTATTTAAAGAGAAAAATGTCAAACCACTCTTTATTTCTGTACCTGTAAATGGGCCTTGGTATGATTATACTGGCTTCCCGAAAGAACGCCGTGAAGTGTATTATAAAAAAGTTCGAGAGCAGGTTGAGAAAGCAGGATATCCAGTAGTTGATTTCTCTGGTCATGAATATGATAAGTATTTCTTAAAAGATACGATTCATTTAGGCTGGAAAGGTTGGATTTATTTTGATGAAGCAGTGCAAAAATTTAATTCTGAGAAATAAAGTATAGAAATCGGAATGGCTATGAGCCGTTCCGATTTTTTTTAGTATAGAGGATTTTGGTGAGGACAATTTGGGAATGCATGTATATCTTGAATATGTCTATAATCATAATGTTTCATTGCGAACTGGGCTTGATAAGGTATTCATACACATATAATTGACCATCATGAGCTGAACATAATACACCAGAAGTTCCTTGCCCATTTATGAAGGAAATACCGATAGGGCGTCCGATTAAGTATGGTATTTTTTGCTGCCAATGCATAGGGGAATCACTCCTTTTTGAGATAATATACGAAAGAAATGATTGAATGGTTGCTTATCCATGTAAATGTAGATGGAAAGGTGTTATATAATTCCTGAAGATTAATATAAATAAAAAACCGCTATAATTCTGAATTTATAGCGGCTTTTTTATATTCTTAAGCAAGATTTTTACGCTTTTTTGTCCATTTTTTTATAACGAAGTATAAAAGTATAAGTACGACGCCACCAATTGCGAATGATTTCACATACGGACCAGCAATATCGTTAATATTTTCCCAATTTTCACCTAGCTTTTCACCTAAATAAATGAAAATAATAGACCAAGGGATAATCGCAAGTGCTGTTAGTGTAGTGAAACGTAGTAAAGGCATTTTTGTAATACCAGCAGGAATTGAAATCGCATGACGCACTACTGGAATGAAGCGTGCTGTAAAAATGACACCAGTTCCGTAACGATTAAACCAATCTTCTGCAGCGTCTATTTGCTTTTTATGTATGAAAATATATTTTCCATAACGTTCTAATATAGGGCGTCCACCATATCGTCCAAGCCAATAAATAAAGATTTGGGCAATAACACCGCCAATTGTACCGAATACAACTGCGCCTATAAATGAGATACTTCCATTGAATACTAAGTATCCTGCATAAGCAAGGACAATTTCACTTGGGATAATCTCAATCATAAGTCCAAGCATAATGCCCCAATAACCTAATCCTTCAAAAAACGTTAATACTGAATGAATAAAACTACTTAACATTGTTGCACCTTCTAGTTTATGAATTTTTGATTATAAGAACCTTTTATTTAATCGCATAAAAGGTTCACCATATGTAGATTATACCTTATTTGCATAGGGGATTGCTATTTCAATTCTTTTATGTCTCTCATAAGTATTATAGTAAAGTATATAAGCCACGTTTTCATGAAGGGTTAATGAAAAGATTATTAAAAATTTCTCATAAAAAAATAGAAGCATTTCTGCTCCTATTTTTTAAGGCTTCACATCTAAGTTCTGTAAAAATAAAGTTGCTGTTACGTAACGCTTTGCTAACATTTGTACATAAGCGGTATGTACAGAAAGGGTCGCAATAATAATAGCGTTACGAATTGCTTCGCGTTGTTCGTTATTAATTTGATCGAACTTACTTGCGATTTTATCAGCTTTTTCTTTTACGATGTTTTCAATTGTATGAACGGTATCTGTTGCATTTAATTGTAAGCAATTTCCTTGATTGAGTTCTTCAAATAAAGAAGAGTATGCTACATATAAATGAACAGGATTGATTAAATCATCACTTCGATCAGCTGGATCATTTACAATAAGGCGTAATAGCTTACGAATGGATTCAAAATCAAGTGCTGTTTTTAAATCTTCGACAATAAATAGTAAGGCTGCTTGTTCAATTGAATATTTTTTCCCTTTTTGAGGAGAGCCAATCATTTCTTTTATATCTCGTTTCACCCAGTTTTGCATAGCAGTTACAGAGAAACTTGTGTTTTCAATCTGATTGCCAAGCGCAACTATTTCATTTAATGAAAAACCGACATCAGTATCGTCAATTTTAATCAGCTTTTCAAAAATAGGTGAAAGTGCGGTAGTAATAAAAGCTGTAACGCTTTGTCCGCTTTCAATATCTTTTTTATGTGACTTTGCCCAAGCTTCTTGTAAAATACCGAGAGGCTTTTTCGTATTCCATCCTCTTAGTGATAGAAGAAGGGTAGCCATTTCGTTTCGTGTGAGATGAAATGTTTCCATCTTTTCACCTCCAAAATAATAAAAAGTTCTTATGAACTTATAATATGTTTTGTTGCATTTAAAGTCAATTCTGTTTTGCTTAATTTTTCCTTTGTGACCAAACTGTTGAAAGTAAATAATACTTGCATATTTCGACAAAAGTTCATATAATAAGTTCATAAGAACCTTTAAAATGTTCTTAAAAACAAATCTATCATTCTGAATTTACTAGAAAGATAGATTTCACATATATCTATATAAAAGGAGAATGGATATAATATGTTGAAAAAACTTGTAGCAGTAATGACAGCATTCATGGTTATCTTTGGGGCTAGTAGCTTTATGTTCGTAGATCATGCAGCAGCGAAAAGTTACAAATCTGGTAAAAAATCATTTACACCAAGTTCAGGTCAAAAGTCAAAAGTTGATTTAAACAAAAAAGACTCAAATGTAAATTCTCAAAAAACGACTCCAGATTCAAAAACGAAAGCAACAAACACGGCACCAAAAAGTAATAAAGGAAGCTTTATGAAAGGTTTATTACTAGGTGGTCTTGGTGGTTTACTAATGGGTAGCTTATTTGCAAATATGGGAGCTCTTGGTTCTGTATTAGCGTTTATGGTAAATATGTTAGTAATGGCTGGTATCGTAATGTTAGCAGTTCGTGCATTTAAATACTTCAAAGACCAACGTAAGAAGAAGGCAGATGAAGTAGCATGGAAACAATAAAAATTTCTGAACAAGAGCTTATAAATGCGCTTTGTATATATATCGCTGAAAAAAGACAAGTGGGTCCAGAAGAAGTATTAGTTGAACTCATGTATGATGACGACTACGGTTTCTCTGCGGAAGTAGAGGTAAATGGTCGCCAGCAAATTTTAATTCAAGCAAACTTAATCGAAGCTTTACGTTTATTGCTTGACAGAGAATATAATGTCAATCCATTCGCAGCGAGATTACAACTTGAATTAGATGATGAAGAAGGCATTTACGCATTAGCGAAATTTAATAACTCAGATGAATAGAGAAAAGAGCTGTTGAGAATAATCTCAGCAGCTCTTTTTAGTATGTGCATATGTAGAAGAGTAATCACGCCAAATTTCATTCATCTTTCGTCTACCGATATCTACCATCGGATTAAACTGAATTGCAGCTTTCTGACGAATAAAGTGAACGTTTTGAATGGCGTGAGATAATTGTTGGTCGACTATATCACGTTTTTTGCTTGCATATTTAGCAATAGATAGACCTGCAACTGTTCCTTGCGCCATCGCAATTTTTCCGCTTTCAATGCCTGTAATATTGCCAGCTACAAATAAACCAGGAAGAGGAGTTTCCATTGTTTCGGAATGGAGAGGAACGTGTCCACCTAATTCTGAAATGTAATGGAAGGGACAACCAGCTACAGCTGCAAGTTCGGCAAGTGGGTATAATCCCCCGGCAATACAAACAAAATCTGCTTCATATATTTTCTCTGATCCAGTAATAACATTTCCTTTAGAGTCAATATTAGCAACACGTACACCTTCAACTTGATCTGTTCCGATAATTTCAAGAGCTGCTTTCCGAAGGTGAAGTGGCGTTCCGTTTATTTTCATTCCGCTGTTTGGATAGAATGTTAATCCAGCTTTTCGAACCCAATCATATTTCATAAAGTGGCTACCTATTCGCAAAATAGCAGAAGGAGCGAGATGTGCTGCATTTAAAAGAGAGTTTAAAACTTCTTCAGGTTCACCAGCTTTTTGACTTAACTCGCTTTTTTCAGGGAGTACAATATGATCTACTGTAATTCCCGCTAATTGCAATTCACTTAAAATGGCGAAAGACAAAATGTTAGCACCAATAATGATTCCTTTTTTTCCAACTTGCACGCGATGAACATTTGTCATAACTTGAGCTGCTCCAATTGACATCACTCCTGGAAGTGTCCAGCCAGGAAGGGGAATAGAATATTCCGCAGCTCCAGTAGCAAGTAGTACGAAAGGTGCTTCTAACGTACCGATATTAGTATGTACAAACCAATTGTTTTCATCTCTATCTAAATTATAGACCGAAACACCGCACCTGATATGTACTGAAAGTGATGCTGCTTCTTCATGAAGTCGCTTCGATTCTTTTATTCCGTTCCACCATTCTCCAGTAGGCTCTTGATGCAACTGTCCTAACAATCTCCCGCCCGGCTTCATAAATTCATCAATAACGAGCACTTTTAGTCCGAAACGAGCACAAGAAATAGAAGCAGATAATCCCGCTGGCCCTGCACCAATAATAATTACATCACTCATCGTTTTTTCACCATCTCTCTCACGATATTCGGATGCTGTTTCCCGCTTTCAACAACCATGTTTTCTTCTACAACAGTTAAGCATGCGCGTACATTTGTTTGATTATTTACTGTCATGCGGCATTCGGAACAGTGCCCGATATTACAATAAATACCTCGCGGTGTTCCGCTATCTTCATGAACTCTTAATGTCCGTATTCCATTTGCTAACAGGGCAGCAGCTATCGTTTCATGTTCATATGCTTCGTATTGATGACCGTTAAATTGAAAGGTAATACGCTTACTACTTTGTAAAGTGCCTAAAATAGGGTGATGTGTAATTCTACTCATTTACTTTCACCTACCGATCCAAAAGTAACTGCACGTATTGGTGGTTGATATTTTAACGGTAGTTCATTAAGAGTTACGTCAGGGTTCGCATTTTCAATCATTCGATCTATCATTATTCTGCATGTGCGACCACCGCAAAATCCCATGCCAGCACGTGTTCTTAGTTTTAATTCTCTTGCCGAGCAGTTATATTCAGCAATTGTCGATTGAAGTTGCCCATATGTAACCTCTTCACAACGACAAACGATTAAGTTGTTTTTATTTGTCATGTGTATTCCTCCTCTAGTTCGGTTTTCGCAAATTATATATGCAAAAATCATGCCAATATAGAGGAGAAGAGGGCTATCTGTAAATGCCTGATCGGTGCATACTGATTCTTTATTGAAGTCCAAGTTTCTTTAAACGGTTATATAAAGTAGCCCTTGTTACACCAAGTTGTTTTGCGCATTCTAATTTATTCCCATTTAAAATTCGTAAAGCCCTTTCAATAACTTTTTTCTCATGCTCATCCATCTCTTCTTGTAAAGAAAGGATTGTATTATTGTTGCTGAGTAATAGGGAATGGGCTGTATGGTTGTCTAAAGTTTCAGTCGTATGAAATGGTAAATATTCTTGTTTTATAATTCCGTCTGTTGCGAATACCACAAGCCGTTCAACAACGTTTCGAAGTTCGCGAATATTACCTGGCCAATTGTAATGAAGCAGTTCATGCATAATGCTTGAAGGTAAGTCACGAATTGGTCTGTTATAGTTGATTGAAAAATCGTTTAAGAAAGAATAGGTTAATTCAATAATATCCTCGCGTCTTTCGCGCAGCGGTGGAATCTGCAAGCTAACTACATTTAAGCGGTAATATAAATCTTCTCGGAAAGTTCCTTTTCTCATTTCTTCTTGTAAATCACGATTTGTAGCAGCGATAATACGGAAATCAATATTAATTTCTTTTTCACCACCAACTCGGTAATACTTTCGCTCTTGCAGTACACGTAACAGTTTTACTTGCATATCAAGTGGCATTTCACCTATTTCATCAAGAAATAAAGTACCGCCTTGCGCGAGTTCAATTTTACCTTTTTTTCCTTTACTATTTGCTCCAGAAAACGCCCCACGCTCGTAACCGAATAATTCACTTTCAAATAATGCTTCTGGAATTGCCCCGCAGTTAATCGAAATGAAAGGCGCCTTCGCTGCTTCACTTGCTTCATGAATTGCTTTCGCAAATACTTCTTTTCCAACTCCGCTTTCCCCAAGTATTAAAACAGTTGATTTCACCGAACAAACTTTTCTAGCTAATTGTATCGTTCTTTGTATAACAGGACTTTTCCCATTCATCGCAAGGAATGGATCGGATTCATCTTTATACTTTGCCACTTCTTGTTCTAAACGGTGCATTTCATGTGACATATTAAATAGTTTTTCATTTAAAGCGACTTGATTTGTAACATCTGTTTCTGAAACGACTGCTCCTATAATTTCATCATTACAATAAACTGGATTTGAATTAATTAATACAAATAAATCGGGACGAGGCTGATGGAACTGAGCGACTATGCTTTTTCCATCATGTAAAGATTGTAAAATTTCCAAGTCTTTATAATCAAAAAAACGAGTAATCGGTTGCCCAATAATCTCATTATGGTTGACTGAAAATATTTTTTCAGCACCATCTGTCCAAGTTCGAACACATTCTTTACTATCAATTACTGTAACAGAAGAGTCAGTTGTTTGTATTACAGTGTCATAAAATGACTGTAGTTCATTGTAGGACTTATAAAGAAATGGAATCATTTGCTGAGAAGTTATACAGCATATCGGCTCATCGTTTTCGTTAAGGATGATAACAGCTAATTCATAAGAAAAAGCGTCAATTAATGCAGTGAATGAGTCATCTACATAAATAATTGCGCAATTATATTCTTCTGTAGTAGAAGGGAGGTAATAAAACCTTTCGTTTATTTTCTTAATGCGATCAAGGCTACATGTATGATTGATTAAAACGCTTTCCAAAAATTCTTGTATAGTCGGAAATGAAAATTCCATAATGTCCTCCTGTTATGTATAAAAATTTTGACAGTGATAAAAAAATAATACACCTATTTACTATAAATTTAAAATATTTTTACAAATAAAAATATTATTTATAAAAATTGTATATGTACAGAATTGGCACGTCAATTGCATAAAAGAAAGTGAGAGGCTAGGAAAGGAGGAGTATATTATGAGGCACTGCGACGTTTTAATTATAGGTGGTGGAATAATAGGGTGTTCTATCGCTTATTACACTTCAAAATACGGAAGAGACGTAACAATCATTGAAAAAGGGGAATTTGTCAGCGGGACGTCTTCACGGTGTGATGGGAATATTTTGGCCATTGATAAAGACCCGGGATTTGATAGTCAAATGTCTTTAGTAAGTCAAAAATTAGTAACTGATTTAAGTGAAGAATTAGAGCATTCATTTGAATATAGAGCACCAGGAAGTATTCTCGTATGTGAGTCAGACGAAGAGATGGAAGCTGCGCAGCAATGGGTAAATCGGCAAAAAGAAGCTGGATTACCGTTTCGAATGCTTGATAGGAAAGATATAAGGGAAGAGTCGCCTTTTTTTGCTGATGATTTATTAGGCGGTTTAGAATGTGCGACGGATTCAACTGTGAATCCATATCTCCTTGCTTTCTCGCTTCTGTCAGAGGCACAAAAGTTTGGCGCAAAAGCTTTTAAGCAGACGGAAGTAAAGAGTATGGAAATAGAGACGGATGGTTCATTTGTTGTAGAAACTACGAATGGAACTTTTACAGCACAACAAGTTGTAAATGCAGCCGGTGTGTGGGCTCCTAAGATTGGTCAGATGTTAAATATAAATATACCAATTGAACCGAGAAAAGGGCATATTATTGTAGCTTCAAGGCAACAACACGTAGGATGCCGTAAAGTAATGGAATTCGGTTATTTAATTTCTAAATTTGGCGGAAAACGAAAAGTGGATGCTTTAACTGAAAAATACGGGGTTGCGCTCGTATTTGAGCCTACTGAAAGTCAAAATTTCTTAATTGGTAGTAGTCGTGAATTTGTAGGATTTCATACGAGGATAAATAATGAAGTCATTAAATGTATCGCAAATAGAGCAATTCGTTTTTATCCGAAAATGGCAGATATGATGGTAATTCGTTCTTACGCTGGTTTACGTCCGTGGACAGAAGATCATTTACCGATTATTTCACGAGTGGAACATATTCCGAATTATTTCATTGCCGCTGGACATGAAGGTGATGGGATTAGTCTTGCAGCAGTTACTGGAAAAGTAATTGAAGAGTTATTAAATGAAAAAGAGACAATTATTCCTATTGAACCACTTCGTTTGAGTCGTTTTACAGAAAGGGTGTTAAACGGATGAGGTCACAAAGAGTCTTTACGACGATTGATACACACACAGGTGGGAATCCAACGAGGACATTAATTAGTGGACTTCCAAAGTTGATTGGAGAGACGATGGCAGAGAAGATGTTACATATGAAAAAGGAGTATGATTGGATTCGAAAATTGTTAATGAATGAACCGCGTGGTCATGATGTAATGTCAGGAGCATTATTAACAGACCCGTGTCATCCTGAGGCTGATATAGGTGTTATATACATAGAGACAGGTGGATATTTACCGATGTGTGGTCACGATACAATCGGTGTATGTACAGCGTTAGTTGAATCAGGTTTAATTCCGGTAGTTGAACCGATTACTTCTTTAAAACTAGATACACCGGCTGGCTTAGTTGAAGTAGATATTGCTGTTCAAGATGGAAAAGCAAAAGAAGTATCTTTCTGTAACATACCAGCTTTTTTATTGAAAAATATTACTGTACAAGTGAAAGACATTGGAACTATAGAGGCTGATATTGCGTATGGAGGGAATTTTTATGCCATTATTGATGCGAAATCAGTAGGTCTAGAATTAGTACCAGAAAATGCATCTACAATCATCGATAAGGCGATTCATATAAGGAACACAATTAATGAGAAGTTTGAAATCACTCATCCAGAGTATTCGTTTATAAGAGGATTAACACATGTTGAATTTTATACAGATCCTACTCATGAATGTGCGCATGTGAAAAATACAGTTGTTGTACCACCAGGCGGAATAGATCGATCTCCATGCGGTACAGGAACATCTGCGAAGCTAGCTGTATTATACGCTCAGAAAGAAATCGAAATTGGTGAAGAGTTCATTCATGAGAGTATCGTTGGTTCTTTATTTAAAGGATATGTCATGGATACGACACATGTTGAAAATATTGAAGCTGTCATAACGAAAATTACGGGATCAGCTTGGCTTATGGGTATGCATAGATTTTTTTACAATGAAATGGATCCACTTAAAGAAGGATTTTTGCTAATTCCGCCGATGGAACATGAAACGGAGGATATAAAATGAACATTCAAAAAATGTATACAGCAGTAGACGTACATGTAAATGGCGAGACATTTCGTGTAATGAAAGATGTACCATGCAAATACTACTACAGTTTGGAGCAATTAAATGAACAATTTTCAGGTGAATTAGCAGAAGAGATGAAGCTTTTATTAAATGAACCACGTGGTTTTATCGGTTTGAATGGGTGTATTGTCGTTCCATCTATCCATAATGAAGTGGATGCAGCTGTATTATTTTTTAATCATGAAGGTTCGATTCCGCTTCATTATGGAGGCATTGTTGCAGTAATAACGATGTTACTCGAAAGTGGTTATTTAAAAAAGAGAGAGTCCAATCAATACAAAATTGAAACGTTATCTGGAATATTTTTAGTTCATGCGTATGTAGAGAATGATGAAGTTATATCGGTTTCGTTTGAAAGCAAACTATGCTATATGATTGAGGGAAATTTACAGGTTGGTAATGTAAGTTATTCTCTCATACAAGCAGATAAAGTATATGCAGTTGTAGAGAAAGGTGCGTATTCGCCAGAAATTCGCATGGAAAACATTTCTGAATTGAAAAGATGGGGAGAAGCTACACTACAGACTATACAAAAACAGTCGCTAATAAAAAGGCTTATTTTAGTAGATCCTTCGCAAAAAGAAAAGAACCATATAAAATCGATTACATTTCATGAAGATAACTTTATCGTACGTTCGCCAGGTTTTGTTTCTACTATTGTTTCCTATGTTCATGCGTTATTTAAAAATGATTATATGGCGGATAAACCTTTTAAAAATGAAAGTATATTTAATAGTTTTATAACTGTGGAGAAAGTGAAGAAGGAGGAACTAGGATACATTTTCCGTTTTGAAAGTAGAGGGTTTATTACAGGGATGCAGACATTTCTATTAGACCCTACGGATCCGTTTCCGTCAGGTTTCTTATTAAAATAAAATGTGATAGGGAGAGATAAATATGCAAAAAATTAAAGGAGCATTTCCAGTATTAATAACACCGATGGATGAATTTCAGGAAATTAATTGGGATGGGGTAAAGCAAAATGTAAATTACTTTATCGAACAAAACGTTGCAGGTATCATCATTAATGGAAGTACAGGAGAATTTGTAAGTTTATCAAAAGAAGAACGATTTAAAATGGTAGCAACCGTGTTGAAAGAAATTGATGGCCGTATTCCAGTTATTGTTGGAACTGCAGCAGAGACGACGAAAGAAACAATTGAATATACGAAACATGCAGAAGCGCACGGAGCGGATTGTGTATTAATTATAAACTCTTACTATTGTAAACCGAAGGAAGAGGAGATTTATTTTCATTTTAAAGAAATCTCAAACTCTGTAAATATACCAATTATGTTATACAATAATCCATTTACTTCTGGTGTTGATATGAGTACAGAGCTAATGCTCCGTATTGGAAAAGAGTGTGGAAATGTTACACATATTAAAGAATCTAGCGGAGATATTCGAAAAGCGAGAGATTTAGTAAGACAAAGTGAAGGGGCTTTCCAAGTCTTCTGTGGTTCTGAAGATTTAGTTATGGAATCATATTTAGTTGGTGCCTCGGGATGGGTTTCAGTAGCAGGAAATATTGTTCCCGGTCTCGTTACAAAAATGTATGAGCATTTTCAAAATGGTGAATTAGAAAAGGCGTGGGAAATAAACGATGCTATTTTACCACTTTGCGAGTTTCTTGAAGGATCAGGGAAATATGTTCAAATCGTTAAACGTTCTATGGAATTACATGGGCAAGCGGGAGGACCTTCTCGCTATCCAAGACTAGGGTTAACTGTAGAAGAAGATCAAAAGCTTCAAACGATTTTATCAAATATTGCAGCTCGTGCAGCTGTTTAGATAAGGAGGAGAACATAATGTTAAAGACAAATATTGAGCTGAAACCAAAAGTGGAAGCGTTTTTAAATGAAGAAATTAAAATGTTTATTAATGGCGAATTTGTTTCTGCTATTGGCGGAAAGACGTTTGAAACGTACAATCCAGCAACAGAAGAGGTTCTAGCAGTCGTATGTGAAGCGCAAGAAGAGGATATTGATGCTGCAGTAAAAGCGGCAAGATCTGCATTTGAATCTGGCCCGTGGGCAGAAATGACTACTGCTGAAAGAGCGCATCTTATTTATAAATTAGCAGATTTAATTGAAGAACATAGAGAAGAATTAGCGCAACTAGAAGCTTTAGATAATGGAAAGCCATATCAAGTAGCACTTGATGATGATATTTCAGCGACTGTAGAAAATTATCGTTATTACGCAGGATGGGCTACAAAAATTATTGGGCAAACAATCCCGATTTCAAAAGATTACTTGAATTATACGAGACATGAACCTGTTGGTGTTGTAGGACAAATTATTCCGTGGAATTTTCCGCTTGTTATGTCTTCTTGGAAAATGGGAGCTGCACTGGCGACAGGTTGTACGATTGTATTAAAGCCAGCAGAGCAAACGCCTTTATCTTTACTATATACAGCGAAACTCTTTAAAGAGGCTGGATTTCCAAACGGCGTTGTAAACTTTGTACCAGGCTTTGGTCCTGAAGCAGGGGCTGCAATTGTAAATCATCATGACATTGATAAAGTTGCTTTTACAGGATCTACTGTTACAGGAAAGTATATTATGCGTCAATCTGCAGAAATGATTAAGCATGTAACGTTAGAGCTTGGCGGAAAATCACCAAATATCATTTTAGAAGATGCGGACTTGGAAAAAGCGATTAATGGTGCATTCCAAGGTATTATGTATAATCACGGTCAAAATTGTAGCGCAGGATCACGTGTGTTTGTTCATCGTAAACATTATGAAACGGTAGTAGATGCACTTGTGAAAATGGCGAACAACGTAAAACTTGGAGCAGGTATGGAGAAAGGAACGGAAATGGGTCCACTCGTATCTAAGAAACAACAAGAGCGTGTGTTAAATTACATTGAGCAAGGGAAGAAAGAAGGTGCTACAGTTGCGGCTGGTGGCGAACGTGCGCTTGAAAAAGGTTATTTCGTTAAGCCAACTATATTCACAGATGTTACAGACAATATGACAATCGTTAAGGAAGAAATATTTGGACCAGTTGTTGTCGTACTTCCATTTGATTCGACAGAAGAAGTAATTGAACGAGCGAACAACTCATCCTATGGCCTTGCTGCGGGTGTATGGACGCAAAATATCAAAACGGGTCATCAAGTAGCAAATAAATTAAAAGCAGGAACAGTGTGGATTAATGATTATAACTTAGAAAATGCAGCTACACCATTTGGTGGATATAAACAATCTGGTATTGGCCGCGAATTAGGTTCATATGCGCTTGATAATTATACAGAAGTGAAAAGTGTTTGGGTAAATATAAAGTAATAGGGCGTTTTACTGATAAAAATTGAGGGATGAAATAATGAAAGATGCGGACAACTAGAAAGTTTGATAATAGTTGTCCGTTTTTTTTTATATACAAAATTGCTTTTCCAAAGAATGATAAGGGGGATTTGGATGGAGAATTTAGTAGAATGGTTAGTAGGGCAAGTGTGGAGTATCGGTTTAGTTGTTTTTGCATTAGGGGCAGGCGTATATTTCACGATTGCAACACGCTTTTTGCAAATCCGTTATTTTAAAGAGATGATTAAACTATTATTTGAAGGAAAGAGTTCAGAGACGGGAATATCATCTTTTCAGGCATTTTGTTTAGCCTTATCAGGAAGAGTTGGAATTGGTAATATTGCAGGGGTAGCGACAGCAATTGCTTTCGGCGGTCCTGGAGCTGTATTTTGGATGTGGGTAATGGCTTTGTTAGGGGCAGCGAGCGCGTTTGTAGAATCAACATTATCTCAAGTATACAAAAGTAAAGTAGGGAATGAATATCGCGGCGGTACTCCATATTTCATTGAGAAAGGTTTGAAAATGAAATGGTTTGCAGTCATTGTAGCAGTAGTTGTAACACTTTCATATGGCGTGTTATTACCAGGTATTCAATCTAGTAGTATCGCAGTTGGATTTGAAAACTCTAATGGTATTAGCAAATATATAACTGGTATATTTTTAGTCGTGTTACTAGCAGCAATTATTTTTGGTGGTGTAAAGAGAATTGCTGGCGTTTCTCAAATGCTTGTTCCATTTATGGCAATTGGTTATGTAATTGTTACATGTATCATATTAATTGCGAATGTAACGGAGATTCCAAGGATGTTTGCTTTAATTTTCTCTAGTGCATTTGGTGTAAATGAAATGTTTGGTGGAATTGTTGGTGCAGCTATTGCATGGGGCGTAAAACGCGCTGTATTTTCAAACGTTGCTGGTGTCGGAGAAGCGACGTATAGTTCGGCGGCTGCTGAAGTATCGCATCCTGCAAAACAAGGATTAGTTCAAGCATTTTCCGTATATATCGATACAATTGTCGTATGTACAGCGACAGCTCTTATGATTTTAATAACAGGTATGTATAATGTTATACCTGAAGGGAAAACCGCTATTGTACAAAACATAGGAAATGTGGAAGCTGGTCCAATTTATACACAACAAGCAGTTGAAACTGTGATAACAGGGTTTGGTCCAATATTTATTTCAATTGCGATTTTCTTTTTTGCATTTACAACGCTACTCGCTTATTACTATATCGCTGAAACAACACTTACTTATTTAGATCGTCAACTGAAGTATGGCTGGTTAAAACCAGTTTTAAAATTTGGATTTTTAATTATGGTTTACATCGGTAGCGTTGAATCAGCGTCGCTTTTATGGAACCTTGGAGATTTAGGAATCGGTAGTATGGCATGGTTAAACTTAATCGCAATCTTACTTTTAAGTAAAACCGCATTAAAAGTGTTAAAAGATTATGAAACGCAGAAAAAAGAAGGGAAAGATCCAGTATTTAATCCTAAAAATGTGGGGATTGAAGGATTAACATTTTGGGAAGAAAGAAGTAAAGAGGTTGAAAGAAAAAGTTCTAGAGAAAAAGTTATTGTCGATGATAATTTAAAATTATAACTTAAATTAACTGAAAATTCTTAATTTAAAAGAAGGTATATTGCCTCCATTTCATCACATACTACAATAAGTATGGATAATATGACTGGAGGGAATAAGATGGAACATGAGCAACATAGTTCGATAAATGATATTCTACATCATTATAAAGAAGGTATAGGTAGTTTTACAAATCAAATTCCTGAAATCGCTGAGACATATAATGCGTTCACGCAAGCTTGTTTTCAAGAGGGTGTTTTAACAAAAAGAGAAAAACAACTTATTGCATTAGGAATTAGTTTAGCAACGCAAGATGAGTATTGTACAATTTATCATACAAAAGGTTGTCTTGATCAAGGATGTTCGGATAAAGAGATTCTAGAAGCATGTGGTGTTTCAGCAGCATTTGCTGGCGGAGCTGCGATGAGTCAAGCGGTAACTTTAGTGCAAGAGTGTTTAACAGAACTGAAAAATCAAAAGCATTGAATAAAAAAACGTTTTAAACTTTATGTTTAAAACGTTTTTTATGTGAAATTAAATTTGAGTATAAAAATTATCTAGGATGGGTTCAATTTATGGTTATACAATAATGGGAGAATTTTAAATTTAGTAGGAATGAGAAATAACAACTATTTATTTAATTTTAAGATTTTTTAAAAAGCTTCAATTGCTTCATATAATCAATGGCTTTTGTTTTATTTTTCTGTTTAGAAACATAATGTGCCTCATTAAAATCTCTATAGTAACTGTTAACTACTTCTTCAGAAAGAGCACCGTCAGAGATAGCTCTTTTAACCGCGCAGTTTGGTTCATTTGTATGTGAACAGTTAGAAAATTTACATCTCATAGAAATCTCTTTTATATCTTCGTACCCAAAATCAAAAGTCCTCTCAAGGTTTATCAAGTCAAATCCTATTTTACTAATAAGAAATCCCTCCACTTTTGAAAGAGTCTTTTAGAAACATACATACAAATTTTATCGTTCTCAATTTAATATTCTATATCTTCATAAATAGATTTTTCTACATCAGGAAGAACTGTGTATATACTCTTACCGATTAAAGCTTCTAATTCTTTCTTAATCGCATAAAACCCTTTCCAATGTAAAGATGTATGAGATGTTGTACCATGACGCAAACCAACAGAAATTAATCTTCTTTCCAGCGTAGTAAAGCCATCCGCATCAGCAAGAGCGTCGCAAAGAGTAATTACTTTATTGTATAAGTCGTAGTTACAATGTTCATTTAATATTTCAACTAATCGGCTTCTCATATGGTCAGGAACGAGACTCCATTCTGCTGCGATATCTATATGTTCATTTTTGCATGGGAATGAGTGTGTCACACAAATAACAGCGTTTCCTGTATACCCTAAATCATTCATATATATATAACCATCATAGGAATGAATGACCGATTTGGTAAAACCTTTGTATCTTCCGATATCATGCAAAAGGGCAGCGTTATATGCTATGTCAGCATCTAGCTTGTACCCTTTTTTTATAAGTTCTATAATTATGTTTTCAGTTGCATGAGCAACATGTAGTGAATGTTCAAACCAAGGGCCCGGGTTTTGTTCATATGCCCATTCGAGTAATTCTTTTGCGTACGTTCTATCTAATATATATTTCATATCGTTATCCTTTCACAAAAAATCATATCTTAACTATAAATTCCTCTTATTATTTCATTATTCCTTCTTTAAAAATTGTTACAATGAAACAAAAGGGGGAAAAGTAATGCGAAATTTAGTAATTGAAGAAATTAAGAAACTAGAAAATGATATAGAAGAACTTTCGAAACTTTTGAAAATGGTTGTAAATGATGGGGCATCAATTGGTTTTTTGCCTCCACTGGAACAAAAAGATGCAACAAAGTATTGGCAAACAGTATTAGCGCCAGAAGTGATATTGTATGTGGCTAAAATAAACAACGAAGTAGCAGGGAGTATTCAATTACAATTAGTTACTAAGCCTAACGGAATTCATAGAGCTGAGATTTGCAAATTAATGACTCATCCAAACTTTAGACGAAACGGTATTGGACGATCGCTTATGCAAAAAGCAGAGGAACGAGCAAAGCAAGAAAACAGGTCTCTTTTAGTATTAGATACTAGAGAAGGAGATCCTTCCAATAAATTGTACAAATCACTAGACTACCAAGAAGTTGGAACAATACCAGGGTATGCAATTTCTCCGAATGGAAAGTTAGATGCTACGGTTCTTTATTATAAAAACATTTAAGTTATAATCAAACGGGGAGAGTGCTTAATTATTAGTAAGTGAATAATAAACGACTATTTTTAACACCGTCTATATTTTTCTGGCGGTGTTAAAATAGTTAATTATAATCTAATTAACGCACTAAATGAATTTGAGAAAGTTTTTAGAGGGTTCTTTTAGTAATGATTCTCGTCTTATAATAAATGTAGAGAAGATGACTAGCCAACTATAGTTATTTTCGCTTTATTATGGGAAGGGGATGAAAGAATGAAAAAGAATAGTTTACAAAAGATGAAGAAAGTTATTTTAAGTGGTGGCGTATTACTTACGGGATTATTAACATTTGGATTTTCAGAAAAGGCTTCAGCTCATGGATATGTAGAATCACCAGCGAGCCGATCTTATTTATGTAAGCAAGGGGTAAATGTAAATTGTGGACCGATTCAATATGAACCTCAAAGCGTAGAAGGGATAGGTGGATTTCCGCAACTAGGACCTTCTGATGGACAAATTGCAGGGGCTGGTCATTTTCCCGCTTTAGATGTTCAAACTGTAGATAGGTGGAAGAAAGTTACGTTAAATGGCGGGACGAATACATTCAAGTGGAAACTAACGGCTCCTCATAGTACGAAAGAGTGGAAATACTATATTACGAAAAAAGGTTGGAATCCCAATAAACCTTTGACGCGATCAGATTTAGATTTAGTGCCATTCTATGTAAAAAATGACGGTGGAGCTAGACCAGGGACAACAGTAACGCACGAAGCAAATGTACCAACTGACCGTAGTGGATACCATCTTATTTTAGCTGTTTGGGAAATTGCAGACACTGGAAATGCGTTTTATCAAGTTATAGATGTAAACCTTTTGAATAATGGCTTATCCTCAAATTTCGCTTTTAACAATGTAGTGCAAGCTCCTACACTATTTTAATTGAAACATACATTTCGATCATCTAATTCATTTTAGATGATTTTTTTTATGAAAATGATGAAAAATATAGAAGAAAGTGCAATTATTTATAAAAAAATATGCTTTAAATATTGTCATATTTGCTTCTTTAAGATATCCTTTTCATGAAGAGGTGGAAAACATGGAAAAAGTACTAGTTTTCGGGCATAAAAACCCAGATACAGATGCAATTTGTTCTGCAATTGCTTATGCAGAATTGAAAAAAGAATTAGGAATGAATGCTGAGCCTGTACGTTTAGGCGAAATCAGCGGTGAAACTCAATTTGCGTTAGACTATTTTAAAGTAGAAGGACCGCGTTTTGTTGAGACAGTAGCAAGCGAAGTGGACAACGTTATTTTAGTTGACCATAACGAGCGTCAACAAAGTGCTAACGATATCGAATCAGTTCGTGTGTTAGAAGTTATTGACCATCACCGTATTGCTAACTTTGAAACAAGCGATCCTATATACTATCGTTGTGAGCCAGTTGGCTGTACAGCTACAATCTTAAACAAAATGTACAAAGAAAATGGCGTAACAATTCGTAAAGAAGTTGCAGGTTTAATGTTATCTGCAATCATTTCAGATTCTTTACTATTCAAATCTCCAACTTGCACAGAACAAGATGTAGCAGCTGCTCGTGAATTAGCGGAAATCGCTGGTGTAGATGCAGATAACTACGGCTTAGAAATGTTAAAAGCTGGTGCTGACTTAAGCGGAAAAACAATGGAGCAATTAATCTCTCTTGATGCTAAAGAATTCCAAATGGGTAATGCGAAAGTTGAAATCGCACAAGTAAACGCTGTTGATACAAACGACGTTCTTGTACACCAAGCGGAACTTGAAAAAGTAATTTCTGCAGTAGTAGAAGAAAAAGGTTTAGACCTATTCTTATTCGTTGTAACTGATATCTTAACTAACGATTCTGTCGGTCTTGCGATCGGTAAAGCAGCAAACGTTGTTGAGAAAGCATACAACGTATCACTAGAAAACAATATAGCTACTTTAAAAGGTGTTGTATCTCGTAAAAAACAAATCGTACCAGTATTAACAGAAGCATTCCAAGCTTAATCGTATTGCGTACAGATGAACAGTAAGGACAAGTAGTCAGATTGGCTACTTGTCCTTTTTTATTTATAATAAGCAGAAATTTTTAACTTTTAAACAGTCGCATTGTGTATGCTTAATGATATGGAAGTATTGAAAAGTAAATTACAGGGGCTTTTTGAAAAAATATTGCATCTGTTTCAAAATTAGAGAGCTGGATTTCGGAGGAACTGCGTTTAAACGCTGAAATACAGATGTTGCGTTTAACTTTTTAGAAGAAAGGATATAAAGTTTTGATTAACGAATTAAAATAAGGATAGCGTTAGCTATCCTTATAATCGTTTATTCGTAAGATTTTTTCTTGTTTATATAAAATGTGATTATCGTAGTAATGAAGAAAATAGGTATCGCATACACTTGCCCAACAAATAACTTCCAGCCGACATAATTATAGCCTTCAGATGCTGGGATGATAACGGAAATAACGCAAACGATAAAATAGACTAATAGTGCAGGAATAATATTTTTCATTTTTATGAACCTCCTTTATTGTTTTATTAATACATACTTGCATTATAATTTAGTTTCATTATTTTGAAGAAAAAATGAAAAATTTTTTATGGTATTATAATATTTGCAATGAGAGTAATCTATAGTACGCATATGGTAAAATGTGTAATTTTAACTTTCAGAATTATTATATAGTATCTCGAGAAAAAAATGTACAAAATAACGAATTTTATTTACCAAAGTAAAGGGAGTAGAAATATATATGAAAAGGCTATGTATAATTCCATGCGGAAAAAAGAAAATTTGGGATAAACATTCAGACTACGGACCGATGGAAGCAAAAGATGTATATATTAGTCCGTTCGGAAAAGCATGTCAGGCGTACGCAACTATGTTTTTCGAAAACTGGGTTATATTATCAGCGAAACATGGATTTTTAAGACCAAGTGATATTGTATTAGAAAACTATGATCTTGCATTTGATTCAAAAAGCGATGAGGTAATAAGTATAGAGCAATTACAAAAACAGATGGTAGATAAAAGTTTACTACAGTTTGACGAAATCGTCTTACTAGCAGGGAAGAAGCATAAAAAAGTAGTGACAAAGTTATATCCAGAAGAAATGATTACATATCCGCTAGAGGGGTGTAAAGGAATTGGGTATATGTTGCAGAGGTTGAAAGAAGCTGTGAAGGAAAGGGAGGAAATATAGGTGTAGTTTCAGTGATTTTAAACTCTATTTATTTAGGGAGCTGAAAAGTAAAATAGAGTTTTTAGGCATCGCCGAAAGGGTGATGCTTTTTTGTTCGTGTCGTCATTCATGTAAAAGTAATTTAGAGAATAAATCATTCGATTTATGAAGCGATAGCTTTTTTATATCGAAAACAAATTGCATCACTTTTAGAAAATATAGGACGTATGGGCACAGTTAAGATTGTAAGTGGGAATAGCAATAAGACAAGTTTTGAATAAGATATTAAGAAAGGAGATGTTGATGAATAATGGCTAGATATAGTTTGCACGGAGGACACAATAGTATTGTTCAAGGTGCTAATTTCGGGAATCGGAAAGAACACGTTCTAGATAGGCAAGTTAAAGATGCCGTGGCGGCTAAGTTAAGAGCCCTAGGACACACGGTTTATGACGATACGGACGAGGTAGGGGCAACTCAATCACAAAATTTAAATAATATCATTCGGAATAGCAATTCCCATGCTGTGGATTTAGTTATTTCTTTTCATCTTAATGCAAGTGATGGAAATGGACAGGGTGTTGAGGTTTTATATTATGATCAGAAAGATTTGGCGGCTAAAATCTCAGCTCAACTAGCAAAAGATATTGGATGGCGTGATCGAGGTGCGAAACAACGTACAGATTTAGCGGTATTAAATGGAACGAAGGCACCGGCTATTCTTATTGAATTAGGGTTTATTGATAATGAATCCGACATGGCAAAATGGAATGTTGATAAAATCGCTAATTCTATTGTATTTGCTCTTACAGGACAAACTGGAGGAGGTGCAGCGGATTTGCTCAAAGTAAAAACTGGTGGTGTAGCATTTAGTAATTTACAAGATTTGGCTCAAGCTATGGTTGATGCGGGTATTGATGGACAAATTGTCGTTCAAAAAGATGGCATTGGTTATGCTATAACGAATGGCTATCCGTCCGGGAATATCGATAAATTTACAGCTTGGTTAGATGCACGTAAATGGTACTATGAGTACGTGAGATAAAACGAAAATTGGTTTGATTAAAAACTAAAAATTGTCTTATTTTTAGTTAACAAGTATATTAAGTAACTATAAAAATATGGACAATTTATATGTAAATTAGTACACAAAACCACCTGTCAGAAAGGTGGTTTTATTTATCAAGCTATTTGCGGGAAGTAAAATTCTTACCTCAAAATTCGGATGAAGCTAAGAAATTAGGTGGGAATTACACTGCTCGTAGCCTCCTACTAATTATCGTTTCACTTTATATAGTTTAGAGTTTTGTAAATCTTTACTTATTAAACCCGTAATAATATTTTGTTTTCTCAATACATAAGCCGAATTTTAAATTATTACCCAATAATATAATACCTCTCATACTATTTATTAGTTGATAATAACAAAAAAACAAGCTTTGAATATAATAATGAAAAAGGAGATGTTAAATAATGGGTTATATTGTAGATATTTCGAAATGGAATGGCGACATTAACTGGGATATCGCAGCACCACAATTAGATTTCGTAATTGCACGTGTGCAAGATGGTTCAAACTATGTAGATCCTTTATATAAAAATTATGTACAAGCAATGAAAGCAAGGAATATTCCGTTTGGTAATTATGCGTTCTGTCGTTTCGTTTCAGTAGAGGATGCACGGATAGAAGCAAGAGACTTTTGGAACCGTGGTGATAAAAATGCAACAGTTTGGGTAGCTGACGTAGAAGTAAGAACAATGAACGATATGAGAGCGGGTGCACAAGCTTTTATTGATGAATTACGCAGATTAGGAGCTAAGAAAGTCGGTTTATATATTGCTCATCATATGTATGCTCCATTTGGAATGGAAAATGTCAATTGTGATTTTGTATGGATTCCTCGTTATGGTGGTAACAAACCGGCGTATCCATGTGATATTTGGCAATACACAGAGACAGGCAATGTGGCTGGTATCGGCAAGTGTGATTTAAATAAGCTGATTGGAAATAAGCCGTTAGCTTGGTTTACAAATCAAATTGTTGAGCCGATAAAAAAACAAGAAGGGGTTGGAATTATAGTGAATAAATATAGCAAAGTAGTTACTTATGAATTTGGTGTAAATTTAATTTCTGACATGATTCAAATGATGGATAAGCTTGGATATACTTCTAAAATAATATCTCGTGGAGATAACCAAGGGCTTGTGTATTTCGAAACAGATTATCGTCAAGGGAACGAACTGGACAAAGCAACTGCTTGGTTAGATATGAAAGGAATTAAATATTTTTATACAAAAGAGTAGTTTGCAAAAATAAGAGCCGTCATGTGACGGTTTTTATTTTTATTTAATCTTTTAACTCTACTTATAATATGGAGAAAATAGACTAATAAACAAGCCTTTGTATACTTTCAAACATAGAATATGATGAATTCTATCAAGGAGGAAGCATATTTATGAGAAATACTTGTCATTGTGGACATTTTCAAGATTGTAATAAATTTTGGGATGATTTAATGTTTGGGAGATGTAGATGTAAGCGCAATGATTTTCACGAGTGTTGTTGCAAAGAGAAACCGAAGTGTGAGTGTGAAAAATGTCATTGTAAAACAAAAGCGAAATGCCATTGTAGGCATGAAGAGGAAGGGTATTAATAATAAAAAAGAGTACGATGCGTACTCTTTTTTTGGGTGATTATATTCCATCTTGAACAGATTTCTTTACAATTACCCATGTGTCTTTCTTTTTAACCGTTATAGCTACATTAGTTCCATTAGATTCCTTATAAAAGATATATCCATTGTTTGAGTTTACATATGTAACTGGTTCACCTATGCAATCTCGCGAGCAGGATTTGTTGACTAGTTCAATTAAGGATAGTTCACTTGGATCGGTTTTACTGGCTTCTATAACAGCATCAAGGCTTGTTTTTCGATAACCTTGCAAGTTTATATGAAAAAGCTGCTCTATTTCTCCTGTAATGCTAGTGTTCATTACTTCTACTGAATTCTTTTTTTCTTGAAGAAAGCCGTTTTCATAAAGTAATTTTGTATAGCCAATCCATGCTATTAACACTAGCATGAAAAACATACCCGTCATTTTAAGTATTCGAAGTCGTTTGCTTATAATTGTTTCTGAGTATTTCATTCACTCTAATCCTCCAATGTTTTTAATTTAAAATATGCTTGGATACATACTTTTAGAAGAGGATGAAAGTTAATGAGTTTTTAATAAAAAAGAAAACATCCAGGGTTAGATGCTTTCTTTTTTTGGTATTTTTGGCTATCTGTTAGTTACTTGTTTCATAAGTGGTCTTATTTCTTTAACTGGTGGTTTCTTATCATAGGCATCAACGTAAGAAAAGTAATAGTTTAAGTTTCTTAGAAGACCTTTTCCTATTTTTGCACTTAAGAAAGGAAAGACTTGTCCGGTATAATCATCGAGAGATTTACAGTAATATTTTTCATCTAAATATATACTGTATTTACATGTTAGTTCTACTAAAGGATTCCCTTCATCATCAAATACTTCTTTAGAATCAATAATATCTATTAGTGCAAATTTTTCATTTAAGTAAACTTTCTTTTTTTTCTCGTGTTTATTTGTAAGTATAAAAACGAGACCAATCGCGTTAATCAAACTATTTCCTCCTATAAAAAACGGATATTAATAAAATATATCGATATAAGCTAAATGTAAAGAGGAGAGGTGAAATATCATGGAGAGAAAACTAAATAAGCCGATTGGTGAGAGCTGATAATCAGTGGGGGATGAACAAACCCCTCACTGATTAAAGTTTCACTTTATTGAAATACTTGCGGGAATTGTTTTACGATTGCGTTTGTTATCATGTCAGCCATTTCTAATGCTTCTTTTTCAATTTTATCGTAAAGTTTTACTCCTGCTTCATAATCTTTATTTAGGAAGGCAAGTGCTTCTGCTTTCGTTAGTGCTAAATGTTCATAAAACATTTTTCTAAATTCTTCTTTATCTATATATGGGTTGATTCTGTTAAGGAATTCAATAATTGCGTCACCATTAGCGTACCATTTTTTCTCTATAGCGGCCGCTGCATTTTGATTACCAGCTTTTGCGGCTTTAACAAGATCCGCTGCAATTACTAAGTGATCTTTAATTAATGCACTATATTTTTTCACTGCATCCTCACCGTAAAATGGTTCAAGTGATAGTCCCATATGTGTTGCGTTTTGTAGAAGTCGTCCAACAGTAACATTAACATCTGGTAAATTAAATACTATACTTATAATAGCCAATCTCGTCCAAGCGACGTGTTGTTCCCATAAAGAACGCATATACCCTTTTAAAAAATTCTCATTTTTACTAATTCGGTAGTTCCGTACGGATAAATCATAGTTTACATAAGGGTTATGGTAGGGGGAGTAATACGATTGCCAATAAGAATACATAAATAGTAACACTCCTTTGAACATGTATAACTCAAAGTATGATGAAGATTTATTTTTAGTTACGTGTCCTAGATTATTTTTAGGGAATTTGAAATGGAGAAATTCAATGAATGGTGTTGTGGTATATATGAATAAATTGAATATAAAGTAAAAGAGGGTCTGTAAGGGAAGTTGCAGACCCTCAAAAGGGTATTGCCGAGATGTCGGACTCGACTACGTAATGTTATCATAAAATTCTTTTAAAAAAACCTGGTAAATGTGTCCAAATGAAATTGGGACCTTCATACAGTCAAAGGGACCTGCTTCCCGCGGCAGGCCCCAATAACTAGATAATGTCGATGAGCAAAAAACTCATCTGGAGTACTTTTATAGTAACAAGTAAAATGTGTTTTGTGTATTGAGAAAGAAGAATTGCATAATTATATGTGAACAATTTAAATCCCAACAATTTATGATTATCATTAATTGTTGGGATCTAAATATGGTTATAAAATGGAGAAAAGACTTGGAAGTGAGATCGAGGTACACAGAAGTATGTAATCATGAAAAAGACCTGCTAATATAAGCAGGTCAACTTAAGGGGTTTATCCAACAGATTATTATATATGGTAACAACTGAATTGTAGTAAGTCTATACATTTAATATTGAGAAAAATTCTGTGAATGATATATTTTTTGCACATATATTAACGTCTAAAAAGTTGAGAAAGAAAATTAAAAAGCTTTTTATAAGAGAATAATGGCTGGTACTTATAGTATGATTCATATTTCCACGCATCATTATTAGAGAATTGGAGTTTTTGTGTTTTCGTTTTTGCCTTGATGGAACTCATATTACGATGTTTCATATAGTAACCTCCTGAATTTATATGTATACGATTAGTAGTATTCAAGAAAGGGAAATAAAATGAACATTTAAATTGAAACTCTTTCTTCTTGTGTACTGGATTTACGTTATAAATGTTGTAAAACATATAAAATAATGATGCTAATTCATATTAAATAAGTGAAGAAACATAGAATAATGAAAAAACAATAAGCATCTAATCATCCCTTTCAAGTCGCATAAGTGATTGATATAATAGAAGTAGATGAAAGATAAAGAAAAGCGGGTGACTCTTTTTTGTTTACTAAAGCACAAGAACTTTTAGCGTCCTACTTTGGTTATTCTTCGTTTCGAAGAGGACAAGATGAAACAATTAAAAATGTACTAGATGGGAAAGATACGGTTTGTATTATGCCAACGGGTGGCGGTAAGTCGATTTGTTATCAAATTCCGGCATTAGTATTTGAAGGAACGACGTTGGTTATATCGCCTCTAATATCACTTATGAAGGATCAAGTAGATACATTGGTACAGAATGGCATTTCAGCTACATATATTAATAGTTCTATATCTATTGCAGAAGCAAATCAGCGAATTCAATTAGCGAAACAAGGACATTACAAGTTACTTTATGTGGCGCCTGAGCGTCTTGATTCGATGGAGTTTGTTGATCAACTTATTGATATGAAAATCCCTATGATTGCGATTGATGAAGCACACTGTATTTCACAGTGGGGACATGATTTCCGTCCAAGTTATTTACATATACATCGCATATTAGATTATCTTCCAGAAAAGCCGCTCGTATTAGCATTAACAGCAACAGCAACACCGCAAGTACGTGATGATATTTGTAACACACTTGAAATTAATCAAGAAAATACAATTATGACAACGTTTGAGCGTGAGAACTTATCGTTTTCTGTCATTAAAGGGCAAGATCGAAATGCATATTTGGCGGATTATATTCGTCAAAATCAAAAGGAATCCGGGATTATATATGCAGCTACTAGAAAAGTAGTCGATCAGTTATATGAAGATTTGATGAAGGCAGGTGTTTCTGTATCAAAATATCATGCTGGTATGAGTGATAGTGATCGAAATGAGCAACAAGAACTCTTTTTACGAGATGAAGTAAGTGTAATGGTAGCAACATCTGCATTCGGGATGGGTATTGATAAATCGAATATTCGTTACGTAATTCATTATCAGCTTCCAAAAAATATGGAAAGTTACTATCAAGAAGCAGGACGTGCTGGTCGTGACGGATTAGATAGTACATGTATATTGTTATATTCTTCTCAAGATGTACAAGTACAGCGTTTTTTAATTGATCAATCAACTGGAGAATCACGTTTTTCAAATGAACTTGAAAAATTGCAAAATATGACCGATTACTGTCATACAGAACAATGTTTACAATCATTCATTTTGCAATACTTTGGAGAAGAACCGAAAGAAGATTGTGGACGCTGTGGTAATTGTACAGACAATCGCGAGAGCATCGATGTGACAAGAGAATCACAAATGGTTTTATCATGCATGATTAGAACGAACCAACGCTTTGGAAAGCAAATGATAGCGCAAGTATTAACTGGGTCGAAGAATAAGAAAGTTATTGAATTTAATTTTCATACTTTACCAACGTATGGGCTTTTATCGAACCGTAGTGTAAAAGAGGTCAGTGAGTTTATTGAGTTTTTAATTTCAGACGAGTTAATTGCAGTTGAACATGGCACTTATCCGACGTTAAAAGTAACTGAAAAAGGGAAAGAAGTATTACTTGGTAAAGAGAATGTTTTACGAAAAGAACGAGTAGAGACAAGACAAATTGTTCAAGACCATCCTTTATTTGAAGTGCTTCGTGAAGTACGTAAAGAAATTGCACAAGGAGAAGGTGTACCTCCGTTCGTTATTTTCTCTGACCAAACATTAAAAGATATGTGTGTGAAAATGCCGCAAAATGATTCTGAATTGTTGACGGTAAAAGGTATCGGAGAACACAAACTTGTGAAATATGGCTCGCACTTCTTACAAGCAGTTCAGCATTTTATTGAGGAAAATCCAAATTATGCTGAAACGATTAAGACAGAAGTAGTTTCAGAGCGTAAAAAGTCAGGAAAAGCATCCGCAAATTCTCATTTAGAAACATATGAAATGTATAAACAAGGTATTGATTTGAATGAGATTGCAAAAGAACGTAACTTATCAAGACAAACAATTGAAAACCATTTAATTCGCTGCTATGAGGATGGAATGGAAGTAGATTGGCAAAGCTTTGTTCCAGCAGAGTATGAATCTCTTATTGAAACTGCCGTTCAAAATGCAGAGGGTGGGCTGAAATCTATTAAAGAACAGCTTCCGAATGAAGTGAGTTACTTTATGATTCGTGCTTATTTACAAATAAGAAAGTAGAGACATATAAAGGGGATAAGAATTTATGTATCATGTGTTCGTTTATGGCACATTAAGAAGAGGACAAACGAATGCTCATTATATGCAAGGTGCAACATGCATCGCAGACAGAGCTTGGACATATGGAAAATTATTTGATACGAATGAAGGATATCCGGCCATGACTTATTCGATTGAAGAACAGGTGTATGGAGAAGTTTATGTAGTAAATGATGAGATATTGTGTAAGTTAGATGAACTAGAAGAATATACAGGTAATGCGGAGACTGATTTATATGATCGAATCACGCAAACAGTATATGTTGCTGATAGGGAAATTGAGGCATATGTGTATATCGCTCAGAATAAAAAGATGTTAAAGAAAGTGATAGACTCTGGTGACTGGCTTATGTATCAAAAAATATAATAAGGTAGTTTTAAAAATTGGAAAGCAGATAATGACGAATTCATTATCTGCTTTTTATTGTGTGAATAATTGTCGTTCTCTTTCTATTCTTATAGTTCTTAGTACGATTCCAATTCCGAGAAATAAAACAGTAGCAGCGACCCCGCTAGTAGGATTTAACCAAAAATCACTACTGTTTGTAAGAGTAATAATCCCTGTTATTGTAACTAAAACAGTAGAAACAGCATCCTCGATCGCATGCATGATAACACATGGCCAGACGGATTTTGTAAGTCTATATATTTCAACATACATAATTGACCAACAAACCATAAGGATACAGCCAGATAAAAGCATATTTAATCTTGAGATGGATTCAAAATATTAAAAATATTCATTCGAAGAGCCTCCTTTACTTTTATTTATCCTACTATTTGTGGGCAGTAAAACGCCCATTGATTAAAGTTTTTAATTTTTACAATATTTGTTAATAGATAAATTAAATAGGAGACAAATAGAAAGTAGTATCTTTTGTATGCATCACTATACTATATGTGTATTTGTGTGATTTAGATGTTGCATATTCTTTTTAAATTAGAAAGATGAAAAGTAAGTTTTTTCGGAAAATTTAAACGGAAACTATTGACTTTATGATTGGGTTTTTAATACAATGATACTTCGACTGAAAAATTAGAACGGACAGGAGGGAATCGTCGAAATGAGCAACATATTTGAAGATGAGTTACAAAAAATGAAGGATACTTTACATACGATGGATGAGCAATTGGATAAGCTTGAAAAAACCCCGGTTTATTATGGAGAAGATTTTAAAGAGCAAATTCTTGAAAGTATGAGGGAGTCTAATAGACAAAACTTACGTATTGGTGTGCAAGAGCCGTACTTTGGAAGGGTAGATTTTCAGGAAGATGGAAAAGAAGAAGTTATGCCGATTTATATCGGAAAAGTAGGGGTTTCGGATGTGGACACGATGAAGCCAATAATTATTGATTGGCGGGCGCCTGTCGCAAGTATGTTTTATTCATTTACCGGTGGAGAAGAATTAGCATTTTATCAATCACCAGATGGGTTAGTAGAAGGTGATGTGTATTTAAAACGAAACATTTCCATTCGAAAAAGAGAACTTGAACGTGTTGTTGATACATATGTAAAAGGAAATGAAGATGTATCGCATGCCGATGATTTTCTTCTATATCGATTAGGTGAGAATAAAGATAATAAGCTAAAGGATATTGTTTCAACGATTCAATCGGAACAAAATGATATTATTCGAGCGGAAAGAAATTTACCATTACTTATTCAAGGGGTTGCAGGGAGCGGAAAGACAACAATTGCTTTACATCGCCTTGCTTTTTTAATTTATGAATATCGTGAACAACTAGAAGCAGAAAGAATGATCGTATTTGCGCCGAATAGTCTGTTTTTAGACTACATTTCGAGTGTACTTCCTGAATTAGGTGTAGGGAATATTAGTCAAACAACGTTTCTGGATTGGGCATTACGTACGTTAGATGATTCAGTGAAACTAAAGCAGACAGAAGAAAAATTGAAAGAAGCATTTTCAATTAATCGTGATGAAAAGAAGATAATGCTAGGTAAATTAAAGGGTACGTTGGAATTTAAGACGTTTATTGAAGAGAGAATGATCCAATTTGAAAATGAGTTAGTTCCGACAAAAGATTTTGAGGCGTGGGATAGAGCGATTATTCCAGTAGAAGATATTAAAAAATGGATGCAAGTTGAATATAAACATTATCCTTTACAGAAAAGAAGAGAACGATTAGTAGGACGAATGAAGCGCTGGATTGAAATTGAACTTAAAAAATTCGGGGAAACAAACGAGAAAAAATTACTTAAAAAAGAAGCGACTAAGAGACTGAACGCATATATGAAGTTTTGGCCGAAAATGAGTGCTCTTTCACTGTATAGTTCAATAGTAAAAAGTAAAGAAATACTCGAGGTATTACCTGAAGAACTTGTTAAAGAAACAGAAAAGAGTTGTCGTAAAAAAGAAGTGTATGTAGAAGATTTACCAGCTTTAATATACATACATCATCGTATAACAGGGATTGAAATCGGGCAGAAGTTTCATCACGTTGTTATTGATGAAGCGCAAGATTTTTCGCCTTTCCAAGTTTATGTATTAAAAGAAATTACATTAGGTAATTCTTTCACTATATTAGGTGATTTATCGCAAGCGATTTATGATTACCAAGGAATTGAAGATTGGAATGCTTTTAAGGAAGTATTCCAAGAAACCGGTTATTATGAATTGACAAGAAGTTATCGTTCTACAAAAGAAATTATTGAATTTGCAAATGAAATAATTAAAAATGCAGAAATCCCAGTAGGACTCGCAACACCAGTCTTCCGCAGTGGAGAAGATGTGAAAGTAATTCATGCGGAAAATCAATTTACTGAAATTGTGAAGACGGTAAAACATTTGCAAAATGCAGATGTGAAAACAATTGCGGTAATCGGAAGAACAGAAGATGAATGCCGTGATATATATGTGGAATTAACAAATGCAGGATTAACGGTAAACGTAATTGAAGCAAACCAAAGTAAATATGAAGGTGGTATATCAGTAGTACCTGTCTATTTAGCGAAAGGTTTAGAATTTGATGCGGTGCTTTTAATTGATGTGGATGAAGAACATTACAAAGACACAAAACATGATGCAAAGTTACTATATGTTGGATGTACGAGATCACTTCATGACCTATGGATTTTCCATAGTGGGGAAGCGTCACCTTTAATTAAAGGATTAAAATAAAGTGAAACTATAATCAGTGGGGAGTTTTACTGCAAGCTAATGTGGGATAAATATAAAAAGAGGGTTTCTATTACTGTCTACTTAACAGGGAGATGACTATGAAGACCCTCTTTTTATATTGAAATTAATGTTCAATTTTAAACGAATAAAGCCATTAATATTAAATCTTGATAGCTACCATCCAATTTTACACCCTTTGCTTTTCTACCCTCTTCAAAGAAGCCTAGATTCTTATATAACTGGATTGCACCTAGATTATCTTCCATTACCTCAAGACAAACTTTTTCAATCTTACTGTTATTTTTAGCCCAATTGATTAACGTTTCTAGAAGAGCTCTTCCAATACCATAATTTCGATATTCGGGTAGTATGGTCATCGCAAAAGCCCCTTGATGACTAATTTTTTCTTTGTTTCCGTTCTTAAAATCTATTGCACCGACTAACTTACCATCAACTTCAGCAATAAACTGTACATAATTTGGATTTTCATGATAAGCTTTTAACGTTTTTTGAATAGCATCGATACGCACCTTTTTTACATCCTCAACCGTACTTAGCATGTATGGAGCGTTTATTAAAGCTTTTGAAGCAGAATCTAGTATTCTTTCTGCATCCCGTTCTTTAGCTTCTCTAATTATTATTGTTTTTCCATCCTTAGATTTATAAGTAAAAACATTAGTTGATAAGATACTACACACACCCTTTCGGAATATAATTAGTTGAATTTTTTAACTATCGTGCAATTATTAAGTAAGAAAAAGTCGTATCACCTTTTTCTGCAATCGCTCTACTTCAACTTAATGACGATTATTTCAAATATTTTTAATTTTTACAAGGATTTATTCCGTTATATAGCCCGATTGTTGAATAACATGACTGGCGTTTTTTAAACAACTTTATTATCTCTGTACACGATGAATTAACGACTTGAGCTGTTGTGTAAATAATATACAATGACCTTTTCTAATTCCTTAGTTTGTTCTTTTTCCCGTACACGAACGGCATCTACTGGAATTTGTGTATGTTTTAACCAATCTAGAATAAGGTGTAGTTGTTCTTGTATTTGCCCAATGTTTTGCTCCTTTATGTTCTTATTCTGAATTCTATCAATTAATTGAAGCATATAGGGAAGTTTTTCTATACATTCACTTAAATCTCCGCAATAACCTGAAGGGAATTCATGTGTACCAAATTCTAAAGTATTGATGTAATTAGAAACTAGGTATATCATGGCTTCTTGTTCGGTATCACCACCTAATTCAATCGCTTTTCGAAGGGATTTTTCTAAATCGTCTTCTTTATTGCTAGAGTCCATATAAATTCCTATCCATCTAAAAGGTCTTGAATCAAATGGGTTGTTTTCTGTCCATCTATATAGAATGTCAATTAGAAAACTATTTAGTGAGAAAGTTAAGACCTCATCTTTTTCGTTTAATACATCTAAAATAGTAAACAGCGAAATGGCAAACTCTTCTTGATCTTTTGATTCCCATTTCTTTGCATTTGTAATAAATGTCTCTAAATGTTTAAAAGCTAATTTTCGAAGTCCCGCTTCGCGATGCTGACAGTAACAAATAAAATCATGCCAATGCTCAGTTGTATTCATATGTATAATAATAGTTTGTAATGCAGTGAGAGGTTTATCCATTATAAGTCCCCAATCTATTAAGCACGTGTTGAAAATTTAGTGTTATTATATCATTACATAAATTAAAGTAGGAAGAATTTAAGGTAGATTTTATTGGTCACGGGATCCAATCGATTGGTAATGTAGCGGTTCTAACAGGAGTCATTATTGACTTTGAAGATGAAACGTAAAAAAGTTATTATGTTTATCTGAATATTGAGGGAATACAAGAATTTTATTTATTTAATTTTCAGAAAAAATAGACTAAAACATTAATAAATGGTATAATTTCCTTGTTATTGGAATTAAAATGAAAATATTAGAAGAAAAAGGATAGGGTTGGTTTTAATGGGGGATTCTGATCACAAAGAAACAAAGGCAATATTAAAGTTATGGTTTATTTATATACCACTTGCATTTGGAGAATTTGTCTTTTCGAATATCATAGGTTATTTAAAAAAATAAAGATTTTGTATTTGAAAAACAATTAACCTAATTTAATTGTTTTTTTATTTTTCTCTAATAAACCAAACAAAAATAAAGATTTTGAACAAGATGAAGTTTATGAAGGAAATAACGTTGATTAGGTGCTGAAAACGGGAATTATTCAAGCATGGTAATTCACCGTTTTTATAGCTTCCTATAGTGAGATGTTATGTTCACATCATATGTATACGATATTTGTAACTTAATATAGCATTACTGGAACTTCAAAATTAGTAGTTAAGGTTGTTACCTTATAGAGTGTTATATATAACTTAGCTAAAAAAGCACAAATCATATAATTTGCGCTGTTCATTATCTGTTTTTTGGTAAAAAATTATAGTTTTTGTCACATTAATACTGTACGATACATAGTATAAAACACATACTGTATGACATATAGTAATGGAAATGAGGTGAGTGAATGGATACTTTATTAAATTCGTTAATTACTGAGTTAAGAAGAGGGACATTAACGTTAGCTGTTTTAAGTCAATTAAGAACGCCGCAGTACGGATATTCACTTGTCCAGTTATTAGAGCAATCAGGGGTTACAATTGATCAAAGTACTTTATATCCACTACTTCGCCGATTAGAAAAGCAGGAATTAGTGACGAGTAGTTGGGATAAAACGGAGAGTAGACCTCGTAAGTATTATGTTTTAAGTGATTATGGATTAGAAATATTTTTGCAGTTGAAAAAAGAATGGATAAAGGATTCGAAAGAACTTTATAACTTATTAAAGGAGGAGGAAGAGAATGAATTTAATTGATCTCTATATCCAAGAGGTTGCGAAGAGATTACCTGAAAAAAATCGTGAAGATATTACACTTGAACTAAGGTCAACTATAGATGATATGTTACCTGAAGATTATAATGAGAAAGATGTAAAGAGCGTTCTCGAAAAATTGGGGAGTCCGGTTTCATTGGCTAATGGTTATTTGGATAGACCGATGCATTTAATTGGACCACGTTATTTTGATGTATATACAACGTTGTTAAAAATGATTATACCAATCGCAGCTGTCATTGCACTCATATCAATGGTTGCAGAAAATTTTATAGGCTATAGTGGTGATCAAGCGGTATTAAATGTTATTTTACAATTGATAGGTAAAGGCATTGGGGGAATTTTTGAAGTGGGCCTCCATGTATTTTTCTGGTTGACAGTTGTGTTTGTTATTTTAGAAAGAACAGATAAAGACAAAGGTATCGAGCCGTTGACGACAAGTTTAAAAAAATGGACACCAGATGATTTGAAAAACATCTCGTATATCCCAAAGAAAAAAGCAATCTCGAAGTTTGAAGTTTTTGGAGGTTTAATGTGGACAGCAGTTTGGGCTACACTTTACTTTTATGCGAATTATCTTGTTGGCGTATATAACGGTACGGCAAATGGACTGAAGTTTGTCTCGCCAACTTTTAATCAAGATGTTTTATTGCAGTACTGGCCAATCGTTGTAATTATGATCGTTTTTGAAATATGTATATCCCTTTATAAATTAGTGCAGGGACAATGGACGCAAAGATTGGCGATTGGGAATGCTATTCTTCAAATAGCTGGGACGATAGTATTCATTGTAATTGTAGTAAATCCACATGTATTTAACGCAGGGTTTATTACGTATTTGGCAAATGCATTTACTATTTCCTCAGAGGAGTTTAAAACGTGGCTCATTGGGGGAGGAATTTTCTTCTACATGTTATCTGCTGCAATAAATATATTTGATGGTTTCCGAAAAGCTAGTATTCGTATGTAGATAAAAATCGGAAATTTCGATAAAATAAAACTATTAAAAAGATAGTAAAATAAGGTGAACATGATGAAAGGAAGAAAATAATGATAAGGGAAGCAACGAAAAAAGATTTAGCATACATTTTAGATATTTATAACGATGCGATACTTTATACAACAGCTGTATATGCGTATAAACCTGTAACCCTTGAAAATAGAATAGATTGGTATGAACAAAAAAAGGCTGAAGAGTATCCAATTATCGTATATGAATTAGATAATAAAGTAGTAGGATTTGCGACATTCGGCCCATTTAGAGCGTGGCCTGCTTATAAATATTCAGTTGAACATTCTGTGTATGTAGATAAGGCATATAGAAAAAATGGCATTGGGTCTTCATTAATGAAAGAATTAATCAAAATTGCAAAGGAAAGAGGGTATATGACCTTAATTGCTGGAATTGATGCAGAGAATGAGAAAAGTATTGCCTTGCATCAAAACTATGGATTTGTTCATGCAGGAACAATAAAAAAAGCTGGTTATAAGTTTAATAAATGGCTAGATTTAGCTTTTTATCAGCTGGAACTTAACGGTCCTGAAAATCCTATAGAAGAATAAATATTTTTCGGTAGCAAGAAAAAATTCATGCTACCTTTTTCTTATTTTAATAGCTAATGAAAAGGTTTTTTTACATTCAATGTTGAAATATTAGAAGTTAATATAACGATATAAAAAGAGGGATAGAAATGGAAACTGTTATAAATAAAATAAAAGAGGTACAATCTAATTATGTGGGAATCGCAATTTATTCTACAAAAAATAATCGTATAGTTGCTTCGTATAATAGTGAATTAAATATTCCGTTAGCATCAGCAGCAAAATTAGTCATTGGATTTGTAGTAACGCAAATGGTGAAGGAAAATAAACATAATTGGAATGATATACTTCATTACATTAAATTTAATCCACATGAAGATAGTGCGCAGTTATATCCGCATTTACAAGGAAGAACTTCTTTAACACTTAGTCAAGCGGTAGAGGTAATGATTGCTTGTCATGATAGTTACGTTGCACAGTCAGTTGTAATGCACTGTGGTGGATGGGATGCTGTGAAAATGTACGCACAAACGTACTTTTCAAAAATTCATATACAAGAGAATGCTAGAGATGAGAAAAATGTTGGAGAATTAAGTGAAGTTCTTGCCCTTTTCATACAAACCTTTCAAGGTTATAAATCAGAACCAGAATTATGGGAACCAATTATTAGCGGCATGGTAAGACAGCAAGGAGAGTATGAAGAAATTCCATATTATCATATAACTCATATGACAGGTGGATTACTCACAGCTACAATAAATATTGGTATTATAGGAATGTTTAACGAATTCCCACTTCTTTATGTGATTGGGGGAAAAGATTTACCGAATCGCCGTGAAAATAAAGAGGTAGATGAAGCTTTTGCAGTAGTTTTAAAGTACATATACAAAGAATATAGTGAAAGCATGCTAGGAGTGAGCGATTGAAAAGAAACTTAAAGACTTTAACAATCATTATTTTAATTTTAACGATTATTGCTCTTGAAGTTGGAATCGCCCTATATGATCACAATTTGTCATTAGATACAATTTACTTTGCAGCGATCCTTATTTGTATTGTATTGCTTTTTGGCACACGTGTTTCTGAAGAGAAAGAAAGTACATCGAAACGAGGGCGAAGAAAAATAGCTGTTATATTTTGGCCATCTATTTTATTGTCTATCGCTTGTTTTGCAGTTATAAATTACATAAGGGTAGGCTATGTCTCTGTACCAGGGATAATTGGCTTTTCATGCTTTGTTACATATGGTGGATTCGTTTTGATTAGTATTTTAAAGGGGAAAAATAAAATGTAGCTTACTAAGTTGAAAGGAAGCAATGTATATGAAACATATAGAGAACGGTACACGTATTGAAGGAGAATACATTAAAAATAAAGTCATTCAATATAATATGTCCATCTTAACAGATGAAGTAAAACAGCCGATGGAAAAAGTAAGCCTCGTAGTAAAAAATGAAGAAGGAAAAATATTTGGTGGTGTAACAGGTACGATGTATTTTTATCATCTTCATATCGACTTTTTATGGGTTGATAAATCAGTTCGTCATGACGGTTATGGTAGTCAACTGTTACATAAAATTGAAGAAATTGCGAAGGAAAAAGGGTGCAGATTAATATTGCTAGATTCATTTAGTTTTCAAGCGCCAGAATTTTATAAAAAGCACGGTTACCGAGAGTATGGTATCGTTGAAGATCATCCAAAAGGTCATAGTCAGCACTTTTTTGAAAAGAGATTATAATAATATTATGTATACTGATTGATGGGAGAAAGCATATGTACACGTATAAATTGCAACAAGAACAACCAATCTGTGCAGAAAAAATTAAGAAGCTTTATGATTCTGTCGGTTGGTGGCCAGAAAGAAAAGAAGTCGATATTGAAAAAATGTTAAAGAATAGTATAGCCATTGGAGTATGGGAAGAAAATGAATTAGTTGGATTTGCTAGAGTCGTTTCTGATGGTGTTTTTCGAGCATACATTGAAGATGTTGTCGTACATGAGAATGTAAGAAATAAAGGTATTGGAGAGAAAATGCTTACAATATTACTTCGAGAAATATCTCATATTAATATTGTTAGTCTATTTTGCGGAGAGAAGCTAATAAAGTTTTACGGTGAGCAGCAATTTCAAGCAACGAAGCAAATTGTGATGCATCGTAATCAAACAGGGAAAGAATAAGAGGTGCCAATTAAAATGAATGCAACAAGAGCGTACTGTTTATCGAAAAGAAAAGCGACAGAAGATTCTCCAGATGGCTGGAGTGCAACATGTATGAGGCTTAATAATAAAATATTTGCGATAGTAAATCATGAAGAAGGTGAAAAGGCTGCGATTACATTAAAGTGTGATCCAGAAGTCGCATTAAGAATAAGAGAAGATTATCCAGAAACAATTATTCCAGGGTATCATATGAATAAAAAACATTGGAATACCGTTTATATTCATAAGGGTATAGAGCAGGAGCAAATTAATAAAATGATTGATTGGTCGTATGATTTAGTACTACAATCATTTTCAAAGAAAAAGCAGCAGGAGTTAATGGATTAATATGTATTAGGAGTGTGTGTAATGAAAGATTCGATTAAAGATACGTATGATAAATTAGCGAGTACATATAAAGAAAATCTAGATTTCGCAAATCCATATAACAGTTATTATGAAAGACCGGCGATGATGGAGCTTATTCCAAAGGAACTAGAAGGAAAAAAGATATTAGATGCTGGATGTGCAGCTGGATGGTATACTTCTCAATTCATAGGAAGAGGAGCAAATGTTACAGCAATTGATGTAAGTCCTGAAATGGTAAAAGCAGCAAAAGAAAATATAGGAGAAGAAGCGACGTTCCTTTGTCATGATCTGCAAGAAACATTGCCATTTGAAGATAATACGTATGATGTGATTGTAAGTTCATTAACTCTTCATTATATAGAAAATTGGAATCAAGTATTTCAAGAATTTCGTCGTGTATTGAAGCCAGGTGGAGAACTTATTTATTCTATTCATCATCCTTTTATGGATTTCACAAAGTTTCCATGTGAAAATTATTTTGAAAAACAGTTATTAATAGATACTTGGGTTAAACCGAATATTACTATTGAAGTCAAGTTTTTTAGAAGATCATTACAAGACATACTAAATGAAACTACAAATTATTTTGTATTAGAAGAGATAGTGGAACCGAAGGCAATTGAAAAAATGAAAGAAGTAAGCGAAAAATCATATCATTATTTAAATATGAATCCACATTTTCTTATCATAAAAGCAATCAATAAATAGCTAGTAAAATAACTTTGTTTTACTAGCTATTTACAGTTTTACATTACATATTAGGAGACTTTAAAATGAATACGAAACGAAATAGAGTAGTATATGCACTATTTACTATAGTTGTTATTATTTTAGGTCTTAGCTCAAGAAAGTTTGCTTTTGCACTACCACATCTATTAAATGATTATTTAGGTGATGCATTATGGGCATTAATGATTTTCACTGGCTTTGGATTTTTGTTTCCTAAAACAGAGACGAAGAAGTTGGCTTTTATTAGTTTAATGTTTTGCTACGGGATTGAAGCGAGCCAATTGTATCATGCGGAATGGATAGATAGCATTCGTGCAACGACTTTGGGGGGACTCGTGTTGGGATACGGTTTTTTGTGGAGTGATGTAGTGGCTTATACAATTGGTGTTGGAGTGGGAATACTGTGTGAGGTTATTTTTCGGAAGAAATAAGAATTGTAAAAGGGGTATTTGTAAATGGAACAAGCACTGGAAATTGCAAAGCTTTGGTTTCGAAATGAACATGTCACAGCTACTGTAATGCAACCAAAAGTAGCGAAGGTTTTATGCAAGAATAAAGAGTACATTTTAAAGAGAACGGGATCGATAAAGCAACTTCTAGTTGAATTCGATGTTTTGAAGCAACTGTATGAAAAGGGAATTAAAGTACAGAGAGTAGTAAAGACAGAAAATGATGAACAATATGTATTATATAAAGAAAAATATTATTGCTTATATGAGTATGTTGCCGGAAGTGTTTTAGAAATAAAAGATACGAATAAGCTGGAAAGGCTAGCAAGTACAATTGGAGAAGAAATAGCTAATCTGCACAAAGCATTACATTCGGTGAATAGTGACCATGAGTTAATAAAAAGAGATTTATATAAGATGGTATTTGAATGGGCTATACCGATTTTAGAAAAGAATGAGTATGTTCATCGAGAGGTAATTCAAAAGATGGAGCGAATGCACGCAGCTTTCAAGGAAACGGTCCATTCATTACCGAGACAAATTATTCATCGTGATATGCATCTATCAAATGTAATCTTTAAAGATGATAAACTGGAAGGGTTTATAGATTTTGAGATTTTAGAAAATAATGTAAAAATATTTGATTTATGTTATTGCTGTACAAGTGTATTAAGCGAGCTATTTAGTAATGAAAGATTAAGAGGGAAATGGTTACATATCGTTAGCAAAGTCTTTGAAGGTTATTATAAACAAAATGATTTAACGAAAGAAGAACTAAAAGCTATTTGGTATGTTATGCTTTCAATTCAAATTATCTTTATTGCTTATTTTGTCCAGTTACCAGATTTATTAAAGTTAAATGAAGAAATGTTCTTCTGGATTTTTGCTAATAAGGAAGCTATTGAAGAAGTTATAGAATGTATCGTAAAGGTATGAAAAAAATAATATTAATTGGTTCTGGTGGTTCAGGAAAATCTACATTAGCAAGGCAGTTAGGAAATAAATTAAATATTAAGGTGCATCATCTTGATGCATTATTTTGGAAACCGAATTGGGAAGGTGTTCCGAGAGAAGAACAAATAGCAGTTCAAAATAACTTAATTAAAGATGAGAAGTGGATTATTGATGGGAATTATGGCGGGACGATGGATATCAGACTGAATGCAGCTGATACAATTATCTTCCTTGATATTCATAGAACAATTTGTATTTATCGTGCGTTTAAAAGAATTGTAAAATACCGGAATAAAACAAGACCAGATATGGGCGCGGGATGTGAAGAAAGATTTGATTTGCAATTTTTTAAATGGATATGGAAATATCCTAATGCTAAACGACCTACAATTTTAAAAGGGTTAGAGCAATTGTCCGAAGAGAAAAAGGTTATTGTTTTAAAATCTCCAAATGAGGTTCGGAAATTTTTAGAGCACATATAATAATACAATGTGACACAACAATTCTTTTTGGATCTTACCGATTAGTTTAATTAAACTAATCGTTTTTTATTATGAAAAATTTAACGCTTTTTGAAAATTGTATTTTGTAATGAGTATATGACTATAAATTCATATAAAATGAACGTTTGGAGGAATAGAAAATGACTAATGATTTAATTCAAACAATCGATTCATTAATGGTAAATATTCCAGCTGGAGAGGTAGTATTAAGAGATGATCGAATAAAAAAAGAATGGCTAGTGCAAATTCAACCATTTCTTCTTGCGAAGTATGCTGTAACAATGGAACTATATGATGCTATTACAAATAGTCCATTAAATAATTTTGATAAAAATCATAAACCAGTTGTCAATATTTCATGGAACGATGCCATTGCGTTTTGTAATGTACTTTCAAAAAAAGCGGGATTAAAAGAATATTATTCTATTAGTGATGGTGGTCAAATTGTGAAATGTAATTTAGATTCAAATGGCTACCGATTACCATGTGAGGCAGAGTGGCAATATGCATGTAAAGCAAGTACAACCGGATATACATACGGGAAACTTCATGATATAGCGTGGTATAATGAAAATTCAAATGGAGAGATTCATGACGTTGGCCAAAAAGAACCGAATGCATGGGGACTTTATGATATGCTAGGGAACGTTTGGGAATGGTGTTATGATTTGTATGATGAAACAGTGTACGGATCATATCGCATTTTTCGTGGTGGTAGTTGGGCTGAAACAGCGAGAGGGTGCGGCGCTACTTGTCGTCGTCGAAGCCATCCTACATTTCATATAGATGATCTCGGTTTTAGACTCGCTAGGTCAATTTAGTAGGAACATGCTACGAACAACTAAGAAAAGAGTATGGAGAAAATCCGTACTCTTGCCAACATAGAAACGATTTAACGTAAGGAGTGTTTATTATGGCGCGTGTTTTATTTATTAACGCTGGATCAGAAGGACATATAAATCCAACTTTACAAGTTGTAGAAGAATTGATTTCTCGTGGTGAAGAGGTCGTTTATTTTTCAATAGAAGCTTTCAGGGATCGGATTGAGAAGACAGGTGCTACTGTACGAACGATTGATGATCAAAAATTTATAAAAGCGTTTCTATCTGGAGGCAGAAATTATTTACAGGAAAGAATAAACGGCCTTCTACATACAGCGGATATTGTAATATCTAGCGTTCTAGAACAAATTGAAGGTGAACATTTTGATTACATGATTCATGATTCTATGTTTGGTTGTGGCCATTTAATTGCTCAAATTCTTAAACTTCCAGCCATAAATTCATGCACATCTTTTGCGCAGGATGAAAAATCCTTTGAGCAAATGTTAGGTCATCTGTCAAAAAATATCCCAGTAGAAATTCATGATAAAATACAGAATGATTTTCAAAACTTAACGAAGGGAATTGCTGAAAAATATGGTGTTGAAATAAAATCATCGTATGAAGTTTTCTGTAATCCTGCACCTCTTACTATTGTGTATACAATTAAGGAGTTTCAGCCTTTTGGTGATACGTTTGATGAAACATATAAATTTGTAGGACCATCTATCTCTGCACAAATGAAAAACAGAGACGTTGATTTTACTTCAATTGAAGAAAAAAGTCCGATTTATATTTCATTAGGTACTGTTTTTAATGAAGCGATTGACTTTTATAAACTGTGTATGAAGGCCTTTGAGAATAGTGAGCATACAATTGTTATGTCTATTGGTAATAAAACAAAAATAAGTGATCTAGGCGAAATCCCTAAAAACTTCATTGTGAAAAACTATGTGCCTCAAACCGAACTGCTTACTTATACGAAACTATTTATTACACACGGCGGGATGAACAGTACGCATGAAGGATTATATAACGGGGTTCCGCTCGTTGTAATACCGCAAAGTGCAGATCAGCCAGCAATTGCAAAGCAAGTGGAGAGTCTTGGAGCAGGAGTTCAATTACATATGAATGAATTAACCGTGGAGAAATTGCGTGAAAGTGTGGAGTTAATTTTAAATAACCCTTCATATAAAGAGGCTGCTTTGAATTTGAAGGAATCATTCCGAACATCGGGTGGATATAAGGAAGCTGTTGATGAAATTTTTACATTTGTAGGTCAGTAATAAATATAAAGTTATACATGAAAAAAGTGTCTATATTAAATGATATAGACACTTTTCTGTTGTAGGAAGAGAAGAATTGTTTAAATGGAAAAAATGAAAATACTAAATGTGAATTTTGAGAACTAAGTCTACAATTTCTGCTGCACACTTTTATTTTATCCCGTATTAACCGACCGTAAAACCCCAACTAATTAAAGTTTTAATTTATGATTTCAGGATGTGGTTTTATATGTTAGTAATAATTTCACTGTTTCTGCACAACTTCTGCACATGCTTAGGCGAGTTCTATGTCATGATATATTCATAAAGTGAAATATTTCACAAGGAAAAAATATATTTTCACTGCGGTGTATGCATAATTAACACATACATCGGTACAAGTTTGTCTCTTGTTATTCTTTTACATCAAAGCCCACATTCCACTACAAAGTATAACAAGAAGGGGACATGAACATGAATAATCGATTTTTAAAACAACTACAAAATATGAAAATGAACAAAAAAAGTTTAGGAGTTGTAGCATTAACAGCTGGAATTATTAGTACGACACTTATTCCTCAAAATGCTTATGCGCACGGTTTTGTTGAAAAGCCCGGTAGCCGATCCGCTTTATGTAGTCCAACTTATGGTGCGCTAAATGTAAACTGTGGAAGTGTTATGTATGAACCACAAAGTTTAGAAGCTCCAAAAGGGTTCCCACAAGGTGGTCCAGTAGATGGACAAATTGCTTCAGCAGGCGGAAAATTTGGTGGTATTTTAGATCAACAAACAGCAAATCGTTGGTTTAAAAATACAATCACTGGTGGGGAAAATACATTTACTTGGAAGTATACTGCGCCTCACTTAACGAGTAAGTGGCATTACTATATTACTAAAAAAGGATGGAATCCAAATAAAGCGCTAACAAGAGCAGATTTCGAACCAATTGGAACTGTACAACATGATGGTTCTGCAGCTTCAAATAATTTAACTCATAAAATCAATGTACCTACTGATCGTAGTGGATATCATGTGATTTTAGCAGTATGGGATGTAGCTGATACAGCAAATGCATTCTATAATGTAATTGATGTTAATCTTATTAATGATGTGAAACCAGACATAGAAGCACCAAGTATTCCAAATGGACTTCAGACGCAAAAAGTAACAGCGAATAGTGTAGAACTAACATGGAACGCTTCTACGGATAATGTAGGGGTAAAAGGATATCAAATCTTCCGTAACGGAGAGATGATTGATACAGTACCAGGGACTCATTTTATTGATAAGAAGTTACAACCAAGTACAGAATACTCTTATACTGTAAAAGCAATTGACGCAGCTGGCAATGTATCGACAGAAAGTACAGCGCTTACAGTAAAAACGACAGTTGAGACTCCTGATACAGAAGCACCAACACAACCAAAAGGATTACATAGTATGGGAACGACAGCGTCAAGTGTGGATTTAATGTGGAGTCCATCTGACGATAATATTGGTGTAGACCATTATGATATTTATAGAGAAACAGAAGGATCAATGAAAAAGATTGCAACATCCAATACAACTTCTTATTTGGATAAAAATCTGCTCGCTAATACTACTTATAAATATGTAGTGAAAGCTGTTGATGTAGCTGGAAATGAATCCGTACAGAGTGATATATTCACAATTACTACAAAAACCGAAAGCGCTTCATATGAAGCGTGGGATGCAAAAAAAGCATATAAAAAGGGAGATAGAGTTTTACACGAAGGAAAAGTATATGAAGCAGTCCAGAGTTATCAAGGAAATGGTGATCCAAACTGGATTTATGCATTATCATTATGGAAAACAGTGTAAGCTTTACTTAGGTATGAACTAAGAGATGATGGGCTTTGATGCAAAAGGTAATCTTGAGAATTCACTTTTCTATTAATAAAAAAGGGTAGTGTATGAATACATAAGATTCATATACTACCCTTTTTATTATGATAACATTTTCGTCATAAGTATGTGCGGAATGCCATCTTCCATAAATATATCAGAAGAAGTTTCATAGTCTAATTTTTTATAAAATCCTTCAGCTTGTGTTTGACCGTGTAGTTTCACTTTCATAACTTGTTCGTTACGAGCAAGTTCTTCTAACGTTTGAATGATGACTTTACCTAATCCGTATGTACGATAATCTTTTAAAATACAAATACGTTCTAATTTTCCGACACCATCAACAAATCGTATACGACCTGTGCCTACAGGAAGTTCATGATAATAAACTAAAATATGTTTACATTGCTCTCCGATTTCATCGAATGTATCGAATTCATCTGCAAGAGGGACACCTTGTTCTTTTACAAATACTTCTTTTCGAATATGAAAGGCAGTTTCTAAATCAGCAAGTTCTGTTATAAGTTTGGATTGCAAAATGTTCAGTCCTTTCTAGTGTAATCAGTTTGCGTTTTCCTAGTATATCATAATAAAGCACTATTAAGAGAAGAAGAACATACTAAAAAGCCAACTTTAAAAAGTTAGCTTTTATTACAATTTCTTTATCCCATTTTTAGTACCAATAATTGCTGTACTCGTCATACTTATAAACAACCCTGTTTCAACTACACCAGTAATCATTTTTAATTGGGTGTGTAAATGGGCAGGATTAGAAATATGATTAGGGAATATACAATCGATAATCAGGTTATTGTTATCGGTTATATAAGTTTCATCATTTTTCAAACGTAATGTGGTTTGACACCCTAAAGACTGAATTTTATTTTCGGTTTGTTTCCATGAAAAAGGGATGATTTCAACAGGTAATGGAAAATTACCTAAATGTGTTACAAATTTCGATTCATCAGCAATGATAATTAGTTCTTTAGAGGAAGAGGCAACGATTTTTTCACGAAGTAATGCACCACCACCGCCTTTTATAAGTTGTAAATTTGAATCAATTTCATCCGCTCCATCAATTGTAAGATCAAGGCTTTGTACGTCGTTTAACGAAATTAGGGGGATATTTAGTTGCTGTGCTAATGCTTCAGTTTCCTTTGATGTTGGTACAGCTTGAAATGATAATCCTTCTTTTACACGTTCACCTAATTTTTGTATTGTCCAATATACAGTAGAACCTGTACCAAGCCCAATTTTCATGCCATCATTTACAAAGTTAGCAGCATATTCGCCAGCGAGCTGTTTTAAATTCATCACTTTACTCCGCCGGGCGTGGCCCAGCATCAAGACCTGAATTTTCAACTGTAAGTACCGGACGAACGACTATATCTTTATGTACACGTATTTGACAAGATAATCGTAAATGATCTTCAATTCCTTTTTCCGTCATTGCATGTTTCTCATTCGCACTCGCTTCACAGAAATCACCTGCTAGTATTTCTACTCTACAAGTTGTACAACGTGCATTCCCGCCGCAACGATGAAGAATGTTGACACCGCTATCTTCAATTGCTAATACTAACTTTGTTCCTTCTTTCACATCAAAAGTTCCCGCACCTTCAATTGTTAATTTTGGCAAATTTGTTCCTCCTCACGTAAAATTGTACATAACATATTTATGACCGCGAATTATTGAACATAAACATTATTTTTTTATATCCCCGTAACTTTTTTTAATGTTGAATCGTTTATTAAGTAAGCGCTGAAAAGGAGTGGTTATTTTGTGCACAAAAGTAACTCATGTTTTAAAGAATCATATCGATATGAATCATTCAAATATAAACTTTTTAATTGAACAATATGGAGAGTTAAAAAGATACTGTACTTTTTTAACGAAAAACAAATGGGATGGGGAAGATCTCGCCCAAGAAACAGTGTGTAAAGTGCTTCGAAAATATAGAAATAAAGATATTTGTATGACACTCGTCTATAAAATAGCAAGAAATCGTTGGTTAGATCAGATGAAGTCTAAGTCTGTTCATGAAAAAATAAGAGGACAAATCACTTTTGAAGAACCACATGAGAACATTGCAGATTTGCATGAAATGGTAGGGAAAGTATTGTCTTCATTAAATGTACAGCAATCCGCAATTTTATTATTAAAAGATGTTTTTCAATATAGTATCGCTGATATTGCTAAAGTGTGTTCTGTATCAGAAGGTGCAGTGAAAGCTTCTTTATTTCGGAGTAGAAATAGGCTGAAAACTGTAAGTGAAGAAGGGATTGAGATAGTCGAATTCACAGAGGATATTGAAGTTGTTGTAACATCTATTCGTGAGGAAAGACCAGAATTATTAACGAAGCTTCTTCCGACAATAGATTTTACTAAATTACCATCTAAACAGCCAGTCTTATTATTTAATGTGAAAAACCCTTCTTCCTACAGTTATATGCTTTACGCAGCATAACAAGTATTGGAGGGATTTAAAATGAATGCAATTCCATATGTAGTAGAACAAACAAAATTAGGAGAACGTTCCTATGATATATATTCAAGGTTATTAAAAGACCGCATTATTATTATCGGCTCAGAAATTAATGATCAAGTAGCGAGTAGTGTCGTAGCGCAATTATTATTTTTAGAAGCAGAAGATGCAGAAAAAGATATATTCTTATACATCAATAGCCCTGGCGGTTCAACGACAGCAGGTTTTGCAATATTAGATACGATGAATTTAATTAAACCAGATGTGCAAACGCTATGCATGGGCTTTGCGGCATCATTCGGTGCATTGTTATTATTATCAGGAGCAAAAGGAAAACGGTTTGCTCTCCCTAACAGTGAAATTATGATTCATCAGCCGCTTGGTGGTGCACAAGGGCAAGCAACAGAAATTGAAATAACTGCGAAAAGAATATTAAAGTTAAAGCATGATATTAATAAAATGATTGCAGAAAAAACGGGGCAACCGATTGAAAGAGTAGCACATGATACAGAAAGAGATTATTTTATGACTGCAGAAGAAGCGAAGGCATATGGGATTGTAGATAACGTTGTTACGAAAAAATAAGTTAAAAACAGGCTAGAGGATATGCTAACCCTCTAGCCTATTTTTATTAATCTTTTATCCATTCATCAACTAGCGCTTGATTCTTCTTAATCCATTTTCGCGCCGCTTCTTCGGGATCTTTCGTTTTATTTAACTCGACCATTAATGTACCAAGCTGTTCATCGTTCATCTTCCATTTGTCAAAGTATTTTATGATATCCGGATGGTCTTTTTCGAAACCTTTACGAACAGAGTAATAAATGTCATCTTTTTCACCATATACTTTCTTAGGGTCTTTTAAATATTTTAAGTCAAATTCTGAAAAGCCCCAATGCGGATTCCAAAGCGTAACAGCGATTGGTTTCTTTTTCGTATATGCTTTCTTTAGTTCACTCATCATCGCAGCTTCAGAGGATTGGACAAGTTTTAGTTTTATATCATATTCTTTCATTGCTTTATTCGTTAAATTCATAAGACTACTACCGGGTTCGATACCGACAATTTTATTCTCTAGTTCATCTTTATGAGCATTTAAATCTTCGATACTGTTTATGTTTTTCATATAAGAAGGGACGACTAAACCTAGTCCAGTACCTTCGTACCATTTTGATTTTAAGACAATATCATCTTTATAACGATCGTTTAGCGGTTTATCTGTAACTGGTAGCCATACTTCTAAATTCGCATCAACATCACCACGAGCGACACCAGTCCAAATTGCGGCTTTTTCTAAATACATGAGCTCAACTTTGTAGCCTTTTTCTTCTAATAAAACTTTCCACATGTTTGCGGTTGCAATATTTTCTTTCCAACTTGTTACACCAAGTTTAATTTTTCCTTTCGAATTTGCATTTGTTGCATTACATGAAGTGAAAATCATAGTAATAAATAATGCAAGGCATATAAACCAAATTTTCTTTCGCATCGAAAACCTCCTAAGTAACGTTTGCCTTATAAAATAAATGTATAAGTAAGCATTCTTATTATGAACGGAAACGAGAATTTTAAAGAAATCTTATGAATGTCATTTTTATGTAATATTTCTTTGTAAAATCGCAACACTATGTGAATAGATGGGTAGAAAAGGAGTAGTGACATGGATAATACAAAGGTGCGTGTTGAAAACGTAACAAAAGTATTCGGGAAACATCCGCAAAGGGCCCTTTCCTTATTAAAAGAAGGAAAAAGTAAATCGGAAATTTTAAAAGAGACAGGAATGAACGTTGGGGTGAAAAAAGCAACGTTTGAAGTTTACTCTGGAGAGATTTTCGTTATTATGGGTTTGTCTGGTAGCGGGAAATCTACGCTAGTTCGTATGTTAAATCAATTGATTAAACCAACTGCAGGTCATATATACATAGATGGTGAAGACATCGCAACGATGGGAAAAGAAGAGTTACGGAGAGTAAGAAGAACGAAAATGAGTATGGTATTTCAGAAATTCGCTCTATTTCCGCATCGTACAGTTATACAAAATGTTGCATATGGTTTAGAAATACAAGGAGTTCCGGTTGAAGAGCGAGAGAAAAAAGCGTTAGAATCGCTACAGTTAGTAGGACTCGATCATCATAAAGATAATTACCCAAGTCAACTTAGTGGTGGTATGCAACAGCGCGTTGGAATCGCAAGGGCACTAACGAATAATCCAGATGTATTACTAATGGACGAGTCATTCAGTGCATTAGATCCACTTATTCGAAAAGAAATGCAAGATGAATTGTTAGAGTTACAAGATAAAATGGAAAAAACGATTATATTTATTACGCATGATTTAGACGAAGCGCTTCGAATTGGAGATCGTATCGCATTAATGAAAGATGGAGAAATCGTCCAAATTGGAACACCAGAAGAAATTATGATGAGCCCCGCTAATGAATTTGTAGAAAAGTTTGTTGCGGATGTGAATTTAGGAAAAGTAATTACGGCGGAGTCTATTTTAAAACGACCAGAAACTTTATTAATTGATCGTGGACCTCGTGTAGCCCTTCAAATTATGAGGAATGCAGGTGTTTCAACTGTATATGTTGTAAACAAAAAGTATGAGTTTTTAGGTATATTAACTGCGGATGATGCGAGTAAAGCAGTACAAAAACAGTGGCCGATTGCTGATTTATTACTTAATGATATTCCGCATGTGTATTTGGATACTTTACTGGAAGAGACATATGCAAAAATGGCAGAGATGAAATATCCGTTACCAGTAATCGATGAGAAGAAAAGGCTAAGAGGAATTATTAAACGCGAAAGTGTCATTCAAGCTCTTGCAGGAAACATTGAGGAAGAGGTGAAAGACGATGAATAGTAGACCGCGGATTCCATTAGGGGAATGGGTCGACTCATTTGTTGCAAGTTTATATGAGCACTTTGAAGGCTTATTCCGAGGATTCTCTTATATTATTGGCGGATTTGTTGATTTACTCACTAATTTTTTAACAATAATACCCGCCATATTGATGATTATTATCTTATGTTTCCTCATTTGGTACACAACGAGGAAATTATCTTTAGTCATTTTTACGCTTATTGGATTATTATTTATTTTGAATATTAACTACTGGGCACAAACGATGCAAACATTGGCACTCGTACTTACGTCTGTTATTATTTCAATTATTGTCGGAATTCCAATTGGTATATTAGCATCTCAAAATGAACGTTTCTCAAAATTTTTAAAACCAACATTAGATTTTATGCAAACAATGCCTGCATTCGTATACCTTATTCCAGCGATTACATTTTTCGGAGTAGGTGTAGTACCTGGAATTATTGCATCAGTAATCTTTGCAATGCCACCGACAATTCGTTTTACTGACTTAGGAATTAGACAAGTTCCAGAAGATTTAATTGAAGCAGCGAATGCATTTGGATCCACAGCATCACAAAAACTATTTAAAGTACAATTACCACTTGCAACCGGAACGATTATGGCTGGTGTGAACCAAAGCATTATGCTTTCGTTATCGATGGTTGTAACAGCATCACTTGTAGGAGCTCCAGGACTTGGAGTTGATGTATATCGCTCTGTAACACAAGTTAATATCGGAATGGGATTTGAAGCTGGATTAGCTATCGTAGTAATCGCAATTATATTAGATCGAATTACACAAGGGTTCCATACGAAAAGAAAATAATGAATAAAAAACACACTTTTATAATACAAAGTGTGTTTTTTATTGCATCCAGATCACATACGAACGATAACAGAACCTCCAGCTGGCGCACAAACTTGGTTTTTTGTTGTTCCATTGATTTAATTAATTGATTATTTTCCTCGATTAATGAGATTAATTTAGTTAATTGATTTTCAAGACTTGCAATACGCTGCATCATATATTGTGAATCATGATGCAATGTATTCCTTGCGGGATGAGGGGAATAAACATACTGTTGATTTATATTTGGATTCCAATGAGGATACATTTGAATCGTTCCTCCTTCAATAAATTACGAAGCTTTCTTATAGTAAATGCCTATGTATAATTAATAGTTACTTGAAAATTTTCCAATATAAAAGGAGTATGTACAGAAAATGGAAAATATTATATGTGAAGTTACAGTACATTTTTTGGAAATATTTAAGCGAGATAGTCCTTATATTAATACATTCAAGTAAATGTATGTTATTTAGGGAGAAATGATGGGAGGAGATGTAATTTTGGCTAAAAATAAAAAAAGAAATGATGCTTTGGCAATAGGTGTCGGTATAGGAGTTGTAATTGGTGTATTTCAAGGGCACTTTACAAATAATTTAGTAATCGGAATTGTGATTGGGATTATAATTGGGATTGCGTTTTTGAAGAAATAATGAGATGTAAATTCATTTCAAAAATTGTTGTATCAAAAGAATGAAAATTCGGAATACTAAACCTGTTTTTCCTTTTTTTGTGATATTATATATGAAAAGGAAGGTGATGGATATGTCAACAAACAATCAAATAGAACAAAACTGTTTCATTTGCAAAAAACATATAGGAAATATTATAGTTCCAGGTGGAGCTATTTACGAAGATGAACTCGTTTACGTTGGACATGTCCACTGGGATAGTGAAGAAACATACCTGGGTTATGTAATGATAGATATAAAAAGACATGTACCTGGCCTTGCTGAACTAACAGATGAAGAAGCGAAAGCGTTCGGACTTATAACAAGTAGAGTAAGTAAAGCGCTAAAAGAAAGCGAAGGTGCAGAGCATATTTATACTTTTGTTTCAGGAAATGGTGTACCACATATGCATATGCACATTATTCCGCGTTATCCGAATACACCAAAAGAGTTTTGGTCACCAACCGAGATAGCGAAATGGACTGGCGCACCATATGGTGACGAAGAGAAAATAAAAAAACTATGTGAAAGAATACGAAAGTATATGGTAAATGAGTATGCATACAAAAAATAATACACAATATTCATGGGTTGGAAATATAGAAATGTGTTTAGGAGAAATTTCAGTTAAACAATATGGTGATATTGTACTTGGTAAATATGGTGGGAATATAAGTGCTGGAGCGAAAAAGAATGAAGATGGTGCATTAGTTTGGTCAAATGGCGAATGGGAATTTGCAGCTATATTAGATGGACATAATAGTGCAGAAAGTGTTGATTTAGTAGTAAATACAATCGAAAAAGAATATGAAAATATAAAAGTAATTTTGAATGAACCAATTAATACAGTGTTTCAATCTGTTGAAAATCATATACTGACAATTTTTCAGGCATCTTCATTTAAGGAAAAGTGCAAAAAAATTAAAGGTGAAACAGCTTGCTTACTATGTGTAAGGAAAGAAAATTGTATATGGTGGCTTTCTATCGGTGATTGTTTAGTGTATGTATTTCATGAAGAGTTACATAAGTTAGGACAATATGCATTAAATCAACGTCATTTTTACGAATGGATTGGAAATGTAAACACATTTGATTTACCTGTTCCTTGCTATTCATCAGGTATTCGTGAATTACGTACTGGAAAGAACCGAATTGTAATGGTGACAGATGGAGTATTAGAATGCGGGGAACGCCGATATGAAATACCTGTAAATTTGTATAATGCTATGAACAGAAATGATAAAACACTTAAAGAAAATATTCACAATGTTTTAGAACACGTGCATCATCAGTTGGGACGTGATAGTGCGACAATTATTAGTTGGGACGTAGAAAATAAAAGGAATGCTACGTATCCGAGTGATCAGCCGGAGAAAAGGTAAAGGAGGAAACATCACTGTTTTGGGTTAAAGGAATTTTATTAATAGTATGGATTATATCCTTAGTTGTTTTTGAAAAAGTAGTGAGGAAAAAACTAAATATACCGAAACAAACAGACTGGAATAGTAAATATGTAAACAACTTTCATAAATGGGGCACTAGGGCTCTTATTATTTCTTATATAATTTTTACGATGATATGTGCTACTTTAAATCCCGTTTATATTAGTAATTTACCCATTTTATTTTTAATAACTTTATACTGCTTTCAATCATTTATGGAGTGGAAATTTGATAAAGAATCGAGGGAATATGTCATTTCTTTAGGAACGGTTCCGCTATTAGTAATAACAGGAATTATTCTTAATTTTTTCTTTTATACCTATTGGATTTAATCATATGTGGAATGAATGGGGAGACAAAATGAAAAATCCTAAATTACGTGCTGAAGCAATGATTTTAAATGAAGATCATTCTAAAGTACTTGTACAATGCGATGAAAATGAATCATTTTATCGTTTTCCAGGTGGCTCTATTGAATTTGGTGAAACGTCAAAAGAAGCAATAATTCGAGAGTTAATAGAAGAATACGATTTGAAAGTTGATGTTCAAGAGTTAGCAATTGTAAATGAACACATTTTTGAGTGGGACAACGAAAAAGGTCATCATTGTACATTGATACATTGGGGGACTGTTGAAAAAATCATTACAAATGAAATAAGGCATAAAGAGCATGAGGATATTATATTAATTTGGAAAAGTCTAGAGGAATTACAGGAGAAGCCGACATATCCTGAAGGCATCATAAGTTATTTAGAAGGGGATAACCGTAATATAGTCCAATTTATTTCAAGTAATTAAATGAAATAATAGGAGGGGTGAAAATGGGAGGTTCTACTTTTGGGATTATAACTATTGTTTTTTGTATAGCTGTCTATTTTCTCGATAAGTTTTTAAGAAAAAAATTGAATATGCCCAAGGGTGGTTTTTGGGGATATAAAAAACATGTAAATAGTTTACATAAAAAATTGGAAATAGGACTACTTTTTATTTATTTAATAACTAGCTTTATGTTTATCTTTAAATTTGAAAGTATTAATATTGCTTATGTCATTTTTACTTATTTAGGTGGGACGTTAATCTTAAGAGCATTGATGGAATGGAAGTATGATAGAGAGTCGAAAGAATATATATTTTCGGTAATTGGGGTATTCACGTTTATTTTTATGACTTCGATACTATTTTACTTCTTTCCACCTGCTGTATAATAAAAATTTGATAGTACAAATAATGAAATAACTAATAAACAAGAAACCATTTACTACTAAATGGTTTCTTGTTTATTTAAGCATTTATTTTAGTTAATATAGATGTAATGAAATTAGTTTTATCCTCTGCATACTTATGTTTATCAGTAGGATTAGCTTGTGAAAGTTGAATCTTTAACTGTTCATACTGCATGCGTGCAGTTTTATTGTCTATTAAGTAATCACGAAATTGTAATTGTTCTATTAAATATGTATTCCCTTGTTCATACATATGAATTTGATGAGTTCTTGGTTCACCTTTATTAAAATAGTATCTTTCGGGTAATACTTCTTTTCTATATTTATAGTTTAGTAGTTCTAACTTTTTAATACAATGTATACCGTCCGTATAATTTTCTAATTCAATTGCTATATCAATAATTGGCTTTGCACTTAAATATGGAATAGAAGTACTACCAATATGGTGTATCGCTAAAATATGTTCGCCAATTTGTTCCTCAATGAGTTGTTTCTCTTTCATAAACTCAATTTCCCATTCTTCAGTCCACGGCACTAAAAACACTTTCCCATACGGTAAACCTAACATTTAATTAGCATCCCTTTCAAAATAGTTTTCAAAATAGTTTTCAAAAAAGTTTTCAAAATAGTTTTCAAAAAAGTTTTCAAAAAGTTTATTACATTTTCTTAAAGCTTCTCAAAACAAGATATTCCCACAATCTCCAAGGAAGAATCTTCTTCGCAAAGATCATAAATTTCACACCTTTACCGATTGGATATCGTAAATTTGTACGCTTAGATTCAGCAATTTCTACAATTTTATTAGCAACATCTATCGGATTACCAAATGTATCACTGCCGCTATTAATATGTTTTTGTATTTTATCCATATACTCTTTGTAAGGAGATGTTGTATCAGATTGGTTTTCAGCGAGTTGTTTCCCAACCTCCCATATGTTTGTGTTATAAGAACCTGGTTCAATTAAAGCAACATCTATTCCGAAAGGTTTTACTTCTAAGCGAAGTGATTCACTCCAGCCTTCTAATGCATATTTTGAAGATACATAAGGAGATAAACCAGGGAATCCAACTTGGCCGCTAATGCTGCTAATATTAATGATTTTTCCACTTCTTTGTTTTCTCATATACGGTAAGACAAGCTGAGTAATTGATATAGCCCCAAATAGGTTCGTTTCAAATTGTTTGCGGTATTCCTCTACTGGAATTTCTTCTACAAAGCCCCCATTTGCATATCCTGCGTTATTAATAAGTAGGTCTACTCTGTTTATTTCTTTTATATATAATTGAAAGTTATGTATAGAATTTTGATCTGTTACATCTAATTGTTGAACTTTTATATTTTGCTGTAAGTTGAGTTCAGTAACTTGAGATAGTAAGGTTCCTTGTTTTTCTAGGTTTCGCATTGTAGCAATGACTAAATAGTCTTTTTTCGCAAGTTCAAGCGTTGCTAATAGGCCGAATCCACTTGAAGCCCCAGTAATAATTGCAATTTTTTTATTCATTGTCGGCTCGCTTTCTTTTTCTTTTATCATAACGAGATATAAAGGTAAAAGCTATTTATTGTATAAAGATATTTGTTATAATTGAAAATGATTATCAATTGATTGTAATTTGTATATAAAAGGAGTGTGGATTTCATGAAGACTAACAGTTTTCATGATATTTTTAGTAAATATTTTCATGGGTTACAAGTTGTAGAAGAAAGATATATGTATGTGCCAAAAACAATAGGTATGGGTGAAGTGCGAAGGTGGAGCTCGTTTTCTGGAATGGAAATAGTGCTATCAAATTACCAGTTTCATAAAAACCATCGCATTCAATTTGCATCGGATGCAGCAATGGTGGAACTTAATTTTTGTTTACAAGGATCCGGGGAAGTACAAGTTGGTTACTCTACAAATAAATTAATGGCTGGGAATAGCTATTTATATTTTATGAATGACTTTGAAGTTCTATTTGAATATGAAAAAGAAACTCCACTATATTCATTAGCAATTGGAATTCCTGTACAGTTGTTTAATCATTTCATGCTAAATTGTGCTATTGAAAAAAGTCATGATTTTCATACTATAATAGGAAATCAATCTTTTAAAAAGTTTCAAACCCCCATTGATGCCCTAACATCTAATATTATTAAGAGAATGTTAGAGAATCCCCAAAAGGATCGTATTAATCAACTCGAAATAGAAAGTAAAGCGCTCGAATTGCTTTCTATATACTTTGGGAAAGTATTACTGAATGATCGTGATGCAAATAAAAGGAGCCAATTATCCAAAAAGGATTTAAATAAAATAAAACAAGCTGAAGAAATTTTACTTCAAAGAATGGAGTCACCCCCATCATTATTAGAATTAGCTAAAATAGTAGGATTAAATAATTATAAATTAAAAATTGGTTTTAAAGAATTATTTGGCACGTCCACATTTGCATATTTAAGAGAACAGCGAATGGAAAGAGCAATGCTTTTATTGCGTTCGGGAACTAGTAATGTGACCGAAACGGCAGTTGCTGTTGGATACAATAATATTAGTCATTTTTCAGAGTCATTTAAAAAGAAATATGGAATGAAACCTTCTGAAATTTTGCGTATGTATTAAAAATCCGTTATACCGTAAACTCCTCCACCATTTGGTAGTTGTATTTTGTCATAATCATTATAATTACAATCAACATCCAATTGGAAATAATTTTTTATGGAGGAATTTAAATGAAAGAGCGGAATGAAAGTCATTTTTGGATATTTGTATTAATAGGAATCTTTCTTATTATAACAACAACTGGTTTCGCCCGTATGGCATATGGAATTATACTGCCATTTATGCAGGAAGGACTTCACTTATCTACGGCTCAATCAGGTATGCTAGGAACCATACTTTTTTTAGGTTATTTATTAACTGTAGGAACATCTGGAATATTTACTATCCGTTTTGGCGCAAAATCAGTTTTATTAATAGGCAGTTGGTTCGTCGTTATAAGCTTAATGGGATTAGCGTTTGTTTCTTCGTTTTGGATAGTTGCTTTTTGTATGCTATGTGCTGGAGCTGGTAGTGCTCTTGTATATACACCACTCATGTCAATAACGGTAGGGTGGTTTCCAGACAAAAGAGGAACTGTAATGGGACTGTTATTAAGCGGTGCAGGTATAGGTATGCTATTTAGTGGAATAATTGTTCCTTATGTAGTGCGCACATTTCCTGAGTATAGTTGGCGTGGTGCATGGTTTTTGTTTGGAGTTATTACATGTATCATTGTATTTGCCGCTTCAGTTGTTTTGAAAAATCCAGAAGTTACTGAAGATGAGCAAAAAATGAGTAATAAATCGTTTTTATGGAAAACGAAAGAACTATATATCATTGCATGGATGTATTTTATTGTTGGTGTTGTATATTTAATTCCAAATTTATATCAAACTAGTTTTATGATTGATAGTGGTATCTCAGCATCAATTTCGGGGACTGTTTATGCAATTGCTGGCATCTTTTCAATCGTAGGAGCATCTGTCTGGGGATTTATTTCGGATCGAATTGGTATAAAGAAGAGTTTATGTAGTGCGCTTTTATTAGCTATTATAGGTGATATGGCTCCAATTATATTTGGAAATATAACTGGTTTTATCGTGTCGGCAATTATTTGGGGTTCTAGCCTCGGAGGTATACTATTATTAATTCAAGTTGCAGCTTCAAAGCAAGTATCTCCGAAATATGTCTCAATGGCAATTAGTTTTATATCTGTTTTCTATGCAGTTGGGCAAATGATTGGACCTGAAATTGCGGGCTGGGTTATTGAGAGAAGTGGTTATGCATTAGCTTATGTATTAGGTGCTTTCGGTTTCTTTATGTGCATATGTATGGGGTTATGCTTAAAAAGAGGAAATCTTACAAACTCAGCGTATTTAGAGAAGTGAGTATTGTCATGAAATGAATCTTTTTAACAGGAGGGAAGAAAAATGGTCCATGTGAAAGATGTATTAGCAGATCAGTTATTAGCAAATGCAAATGATCCCAGTTGGTATATGCCATTTTCAGATGCAGTTAAGGATTTATCTGAGAGGGAAGCTTTCTGGAAACCGAATGAAGAGAGTAATAGTATAGCTGAAATCGTACAACATTTACTGTATTGGAACTCTACGTGGCAAACTAGGTATAAAGAATCAAATGTTAATGCAGTACCCTCTATAGGAGATAATAACAAAAGTTTTATGCTTTCAGATAATCAAACTTTCGATGAATTACGGGAAAAACTACTAGAAAAACTGTTACAATGGCAAAATCTTATAAATGAAGAAAAGGTTGAAAGTGATGTAGTAGGATTTCCTGTTTCTGTAAAGTGGTGGGAAGTGTTAGCGAATGTAACAACTCATAATGCATATCATATTGGCCAAATTATTTACATCCGAAAATTACAGCGGAGCTTTGATAATGAATAAAATAATAGTTCTCAAATTAGGTGAACAAAAGTGGACAAAACGAGACAGATGTCTCATTTTGTCCACTTTTTTATTATGAAAGAAAAGAGAAAACCTATTAAATCAAGGATTAGAATTTGGCACGGTACTTGCAATATAAAAGATGATCAAGAAAATAGGAGGGCTGGACATGTTAAAAACAACTGAAAGTAAAGGGAATGAAATTACGAAAGAACAAGCTCGTTGGATGTATGAAAAAATGTTAGAGATTCGTAAGTTTGAAGATAAGGTACATGAATTGTTCGCACAAGGCGTTTTGCCAGGTTTCGTTCATTTATACGCAGGTGAAGAAGCGGTAGCAGTTGGTGTATGTGCCCACTTAACGGATAGTGACAGTATTACAAGTACACATAGAGGTCATGGACATTGTATCGCAAAAGGTTGTGATTTAAATGGTATGATGGCTGAACTTTTCGGGAAAGCGACAGGATTATGTAAAGGTAAAGGCGGTTCCATGCATATTGCGGATTTAGATAAAGGAATGCTTGGTGCTAATGGCATTGTAGGCGGGGGTTTCCCACTTGCTTGCGGTTCAGCATTGACAGCTAAATATAAAGGAACAAAAGATGTAAGTGTTTGTTTCTTCGGTGACGGAGCAAATAATGAAGGAACATTCCATGAAGGGGTTAATTTAGCGGCGATTTGGAAGTTACCAGTTATTTTTATTGCAGAAAATAACGGTTACGGTGAAGCAACTACATTTGAATATGCTTCAAGTTGTGATTCTATTGCGGATCGTGCAAAAGCTTATAATATTCCAGGCGTTCAAGTAGATGGAAAAGATCTTCTAGCTGTATATAAAACTGCTGCGGAAGCAGTGGAACGTGCGCGTAATGGTGATGGTCCAACAATTATTGAATGTATGACATATCGTAATTACGGTCATTTTGAAGGTGAAGCGCAAACATATAAAACATCAGAAGAAAAAGAAGAACATTTAAATGAAAAAGATGCGATTGTGAATTTCCGTAAGCATTTAATTCATGAAGGTTTATTAACGGAATCTGAACTTGTTGATATGGAAAAAGCAGTAGATGATGCAGTACAAAGATCCATTGAATTTAGTGAAAATAGTCCATACCCAGACGATGAAGAATTATTAAAAGATGTATACGTTTCTTACAAATAAGAGGAGGGTGAAAAATTATGACTAGAACAGTAAGTATGTCAACTGCAATTAATGAAGCGATGAAAATCTCAATGCGTCGTGATGAAAATGTAATTTTAATAGGTGAAGATGTTGCAGGCGGTGCACAAGTTGATCATCTGCAAGATGATGAAGCTTGGGGTGGTGTTCTTGGTGTTACGAAAGGACTTGTACAAGAGTTTGGCCGAAATCGTATATTGGATACACCAATTTCTGAAGCGGGTTATATGGGAGCTGCGATGGCAGCTGCTGCAACTGGGTTACGTCCGATAGCTGAGTTAATGTTTAATGATTTTATTGGTAGTTGTCTTGATCAAGTATTAAACCAAGGTGCAAAATTCCGCTATATGTTTGGTGGTAAAGCGAAAGTGCCAGTTACGGTACGTACGATGCACGGTGCAGGTTTTAGCGCAGCTGCACAACATTCACAAAGTTTGTATGCCTTATTTACGAGCATTCCAGGTATAAAAGTTGTCGTTCCTTCTACTCCATATGACGCAAAAGGCTTATTATTAGCGGCAATTGAAGATGACGACCCGGTAATCTTCTTTGAAGATAAAACACTTTACAATATGAAAGGTGAAGTGCCGGAAGGGTATTATACAATTTCTTTAGGAAAAGCAGATATTAAACGAGAAGGTTCTGATGTAACAATTGTCGCAATCGGAAAACAAGTTCATACAGCACTTGCAGCTGCAAAGCAATTATCGAAAAAGGGGCTTGAAGTAGAAGTAATTGATCCACGATCTTTATCACCGCTTGATGAAGATACTATTTTATCATCTGTTGAAAAAACAAATCGTCTTATCGTTATTGACGAAGCGAATCCAAGATGTAGTATCGCAACAGATATTGCGGCAATTGTAGCGGATAAAGGTTTTGATTTGTTAGATGCACCTATTAAACGAATTACAGCACCACATACACCTGTTCCGTTCTCACCACCACTTGAAAAGTTGTATTTGCCAACGCCAGAAAAAGTAATTGAAACTGTATCAGAAATGATTGGAGACCAATCTTTATTACATGTGTAATAAAACGATGAGAAGGGAGAGAGACACATGGCTGTAGAAGTTGTAATGCCGAAGTTAGGTATGGCGATGAAAGAAGGTATTATTACGAGCTGGAATATTAAAGCAGGCGATAATGTAGCAAAAGGAGAACTAATTGCTAGTATTAATTCAGAAAAAATTGAAACGGAAATTGAAGCGCCAGCTGATGGTACGGTACTTGATATAGCTGTAAGTGAAGATGTAGGAGTGCCGCCTGGTACTGTAATTTGCTACATCGGTAAACCAAATGAAAAAGTAGAAATGCAGGAAAGCACACATGTGGTAGAAGAAAAAACATCTAATATAGAAGTACAAAATCAAGAACCAAATGGGAAAGAAGTAGCGAAGCAAAGAATTAAAATTTCACCTGTAGCGAAGAAAATTGCAAAGTCTGAAAATCTGGATATCAAGGCATTAGTTGGTACAGGTCCTGGCGGAAGGATTACAAAGGCAGATGTATTAAAGGCGCTAGAAGAAAGAGTAGCAAATCCAGAAGTACCTGAACAAGAAGAAAGTACAGTCGTTCCTGTTACTGGTATGAGAAAAGCAATTGCGAGTCGTATGCATGCAAGCTTACAAAATAGTGCGCAATTAACGTTAACGATGAAAGTAGATGTTACAGATTTAGTTGCATTACATAAAGACATAGCGGAAGTTGTGCAAAAACGATACGAAAACAAACTAACCATTACGGATTTCGTTTCTCGTGCTGTTGTATTAGCGCTTAGAGAGCATAAAGAAATGAACAGCGCTTATATAGATGATGCCATTCATCAATTTGAACATGTGCATTTAGGCATAGCAGTCGCATTAGAAAAAGGATTAGTCGTTCCAGCTATTCGCTTTGCAAATAATTTATCTTTAGTAGAGTTGTCTAAAGAGATTAAGGATATGGCACAAAAGGCGCGAGCAGGTAGCTTAAGTAGTGATGATATGCACGGAACGACATTTACAATTAGTAATTTAGGTAGCTTTGGTATTGAATATTTCACACCTGTATTAAATACACCTGAGACTGGTATTTTAGGTATTGGCGCAATTGAACATGTTCCTGTATATAAAGGGAAAAAATTTAAAAAAGGTAGTATGTTACCTTTAAGTTTAACATTCGATCATCGTGTACTAGACGGTGCACCAGCAGCTGCATTTTTACGCACAATTAAATATTATTTAGAAGAACCTATAACAATTCTTTTATAAAGAGAAGGTGAGAGAATGAGTAAATTAGTTGTAATTGGAGGCGGACCAGCTGGATATGTAGCGGCAATTACCGCGGCTCAAAATGGAAAAGAGGTCACTCTTATTGATGAAGCTGACCTTGGCGGAACGTGTTTAAATGTTGGGTGTATGCCGACGAAATCATTGTTAGAAAGTGCAGAAGTGCATGACATTGTGAGAAAAGCGAATGATTATGGGGTTACGCTTAATACAGGAAGTATATCAATTGATTGGGATCAAATACAGGCAAGGAAATCACAAATCGTAATGCAACTCGTCCAAGGAATACAATATTTAATGAAGAAAAATAAAATTAAAGTTGTAAAAGGAAAAGCGAAATTCGAAACGGATCATCGTGTGCGAGTTGTACAAGGAAATAAAGAAGAAGTAGTGGATGGAGAGAGGTTTATTATCGCAGCTGGTTCCGAACCTACAGAATTACCATTCGCTCCGTTTGATGGAAAATGGATTTTAAATAGTAGCCATGCGATGTCTCTTGAGAGTGTACCATCTTCATTGTTAATCGTTGGCGGTGGTGTAATAGGATGTGAGTTTGCAAGTATTTATAGTCGCCTTGGGACAAAAGTTACGATTGTTGAAATGGCACCGCAATTATTACCAGGTGAAGATGAAGATATCGCACATATTTTAAGAGAGAAATTAGAAAGTGATGGCGTAGAAATATTTACAGGAGCTGCTTTAAAAGGATTAAATAATTATAAGAAGCAAGCTTCATTTGAATATGAAGGTAGTATCCAAGAAGCTAACCCGGAATATGTTCTCATTTCTGTCGGCCGAAAACCACGTGTACAACAATTAGATTTAGAAAAAGCAGGGGTTCAGTTTTCAAATAAAGGGATTGCTGTGAACGAACATATGCAAACGAACGTATCACATATTTACGCAGCTGGTGATGTGATCGGTGGAATTCAGCTTGCTCACGTTGCCTTCCATGAAGGAACTACGGCAGCATTACACGCGAGTGGAGAAGATGTAAAAGTAAACTACCATGCTGTACCTCGCTGTATTTATACAGCTCCAGAAATTGCTAGTGTCGGTTTAACAGAAAAAGATGCAAGAGAGCAGTACGGTGACATGCAAATTGGAGAATTTCCTTTTACAGTAAACGGAAAAGCGCTTATTATTGGCGAACAAATGGGTAAAGTAAAAGTCATTGTGGAACCTAAATACCAAGAAATTGTAGGGATTTCTATTATTGGTCCTCATGCCACTGAACTTATTGGACAAGGAACTGTAATGATTCATACAGAAGTTACCGCTGATATAATGAGAGATTATATTGCAGCACATCCAACTTTATCTGAGGCGATTCATGAAGCGTTAATGCAAGCAGTAGGACATGCTGTACATGCTTAAATAGAAATATGATAAACCACTATTCTCTAAATGAAAGAGAGAATAGTGGTTTGAATTTTTATAGAAGAAATTAAATGTCTTATTACTATTTAATTTCAATCGCTGAAGTAATATCGTTCCAATCAGCAGCTAAATTAGCAGTTTTACCGTACCAATCAGCGTGTTTAAATAAAACGCCTTTTCCATATCCTTGTGTTGAAGTGTGCTCCCAAAGTGTCGTTGAATAACTTGCAGAAGGTGACGCTGTACTTACAGAAGAAATTCTGTCATTCCAGCTAGACGGTAAGTTTTTAAATCCGCTGCTCCAGTAAATGTATTGGCCACCTTTATCTTTATGTTCATAAAAATCAGTACTACCAGCACCGCTACCTAAAGGATTAATTTTATTTTTAATTGCTTTTTTATCCTTTTCAATATACGCATCTAATGTTTCACGACTAGTAAAACCATAAGCTAGCCAATCCCCATTTTCATTTTGCTCTGGTAATACCATAGTAATTTGGATATTTTTCTTATCCTGATCATTTAATTTTGCAAATGAATTAACATTTTGTTCATCCACTTTTAAATAATCAAATGACTTAATTGTGTTGCTTTTTTCTTCAGCACTTACCACACCTAGTCCTCCAGTTAATGCAAAACCCGCTACTAATGTTCCTGCTACTAATTTCTTCAACATATAACCATCCCTTTTTGTTTGAATTTTTGTACAGGTGAATCTTGTACAGCTAAAATGTATTCTAATTTTATACTTTTGTAAATATTCTGAAGTTTTAGAAAAAATAGGCGGAATATTTACAGTTTTACATTTTTTCTTTAGAAAAAATAGTTATTGGAATGATATAATAAGTGGATATATTGTTTTTACTGGATTTAAAAATGTTTTAGGAGAGGTGTCATTGAAATATTTTACAAGAGATTGGTATAAAAAAATGCAAGTTTTAGAATTTGTAAGTTTTATAGAGTCTATAAAAGAATGGTCAGAAATGGATATACAAAGTTTAAAGGAAGAAATAGAGGAAAGGAAAATAGATTTATTAAAATTCCTTCCTGAATCGATATACTCAATTATACAAAACATCACAATTAATTCAGAATACCCATCAGGTGAACTGAAAAAACGTATGCAAAAGTGGACAACAGATTATGAGAAAAGAGTGGCACAATTAGATCAATTATACGTAGAATATTTTAATTCCATTGAGAAAAAACTTCCGTCAAATGTCGCTCAGTTACACAAGACATCACTACACGATAGTGTAATTAAAGTAGTAAAGAGAGAATCAGAAGATATTTTGTCTATCGTATTAGATTGCAGTGGTACTTTTAGTGAATTTGATAAACTTGAAGTAACCTTTATAGGAGTAACAAAGTGTTCTATGCCGGAAAGCTTTGAAAATGCTTGGTGGTTATATCATGAAATAGCTCTTACTGAAGATGGTTTTGAACTAGGTGTTTTATTTGACTCTCCATTTAGAGAAGTGACGATTTGCGCGGCAGATGTATTACTTGTGAAGAAATAATGTTGTATGGAGTATTACAAACGTTTGACATAATAAAAAAATAAAGTTATTGTAGATACATGAAGTCTACAATAGGAGCTGTATTATGAAATATTCTAAAGCTACAAATTATGCTCTTCATACAATGCTTTTTCTGGCAAAGGCTACACCAAATAAGTTAGTTAGTGTTCACCAATTAGCAGAAATGCAAAATGTTTCACCAACGTACTTGTCTAAAATACTAACTAAGTTGACGAAGGAAGGGATGATACATTCATCATCTGGTCCAAAGGGCGGTTACTCACTTAGTAAGAATTGGGAAGATATTTCATTTTTAGATATTATACATGCAATTGAAGGTAAAACATCATTGTTTGAATGTTGTTTACATGACAAACCTGGATGTTTAATTAATGAAGTAATGCTCGCAGCAGAAGAGAAAATGGAAGAAGAGTTACGAAATCAAAAAATCGTAGATCTTGCGAAAAAAATAAAAGTGGATTTTTAATCTGCTTTTATTTTTAAATTAATTAAGGATAAAAAGACTCTTTGATATCTTTAATTGTAGTTAGAAAATGATATGAAGAAGGAGAGAAGATGATGACTAAATTTTGGAATGATCGATATAAATCAGATGAATATTTTTACGGGGAAGAACCTAATACATTTATTAAAGAACAAGCATTTCGTTTAGCAAATCACAATAAAGTAATAGCTTTCGCGGAGGGAGAAGGTAGAAATGCTGTATTTCTAGCAAGACAAGGGAACGAAGTAACAGCTATTGATTATTCGGAAGATGGATTAGAGAAGACAAAAAAATTGGCAGAGAAGCATAACGTAAACGTGCATACAAAAAAAGTAGATTTATTAGCTGATAGTTTGCCAGAAAATGAATATGATGCAGCAATTATGGTATTTGGACATTTTCATGATAATTATAAAAAAATGATATTAGGTAAAATGATACAAACGATAAAGCCTGGTGGTTTAATTATGTTTGAAGTTTACTCAAAAAAACAAATAAACTATAGTACTGGTGGACCAAAAGATGTTGATATGCTGTATAATCCAATTGATATCCTTACTTGGTGTGAAGAACATAAGGTAATTCATTTCTTTAATGGCGAACAAGAGCGAATTGAAGGGAAAGGGCACACTGGTTTAGCTGATGTTATTCAAGTTGTTATTAGAAAATGAATATAAGTGTTAATGAAAGTTAAATGTATGAATGTAAAAGACCAGTCATGTAAGACTGGTCTTTCTATTTAGATACTAAATTATCAAGCTTCCAATATGTATCTGTTAACGGCGCTGCTTTGCTATCTATGTATAAATACATATTATTTAAATCTTTTGGTGAAGTTTTCAGTTCAAACACAACGTCAGTAGTTAAAGAGAATTCGTGTGGAACATTTTTATAGTGCTCGTCATCTATCGGATGAGCTTCACCTTCATATTTCTGACCAGTTTTTTCATCTTGTATGAAATATTTTATTTCCGAAAGATCAATAGTTTGTCCATCGTCCCGAACATTATTAATCATAACACGAGTAGTAAGGCGTCGCTCTTTGTCTATTTTTTCAAACTTTGCATTTTCAACTGTCGCTCTATAGTATTCGTTTTTAACTATTTCTCCATAGTGCATTGCATTCTTTTCGAGAGCGCTCTTTTCTTGTTTTGATGTAGTATTGCTATTACATCCTGTTAATATTCCAGTAAATAATAATGCTGTACATGTCGTTTTGATTAATGATTTCATAGTAATCCCTTTCTGTATTAAAAAGTAAAACATAGGAATAATTTTACATCAACAGGAAGGTAAATGAAAGTATTTTTGCGTAATATACAGATATACATTTATTCGGTTGGCAAATTAATGGGATAGAAAGCGGGAGAAGACTGTATAAAACGGAATAAATAAGAACTGAAAATATTGTAAAACAGAAGAGGCATACATATAATTAAAATAAAGTTTAAGTTTCTGAATCTTCAATAACGGTGGTGATAACATGTTTACTGAAGAACGTCGAGAGAGAATCTTAGAACTACTTAATACAGATGGAAGAGTAATCGCAAAGGAACTTGCGGAAAGATTTGAAATGTCTATTGATTCTATAAGAAGAGATTTGTCTATTATGGAAAAGGATGGTTTATTAAAAAGAACGCACGGAGGTGCAATTGAACTTACGCGAGTGAGGAACTTAGCTGCGGAACCAGCTAAACGTTATAGTGATAGCTCAATATATGAGAACACAATTGCAAAAGTTGCGGCATCTTATATACAAGAAGATGATTCTATTTTTATTGGCGGGGCTTCCATTCATAATGCGATGCTGAAATATTTACCGGAAGTATCATTTACGGTTATTACGAATTCTATAGAAATAGCTGGTCATCTAAGAGAATATAAGAACATCGATACATATTTAATTGGTGGAAAAGTAAAGCCTTCAGGAAATATTACTGATACATTTGCCTCTGAATTGATAAGTAGATTTTCTATTGATCTTTATTTCTCTACAGGTGGAGGCATTTCATTACAAGGTATTAGTACTGCAACACCTGAAGTTGCTTATTTTAGTAAAAGAGTAAGTGAAATTGCTAGAAGAAATATTTGTTTAGCTCCGCATAATAAACTTGGAATAGATTGTTTTATAAGAGGAGAGTCTCTAAAAGAAATTGACCTTATTATAACTGACGAAGAGGCTAGTAAAGAAACTGTTCAGGAATTTGAGAAACAAGGTAAACAAGTTGTAATAGCGCCATTATATTGATTTGAAAGGAGTTTGACATGATTGTAAAAGAGCAAGAGTATCATATAAATGGATTAACTTATACAATTCGTTCTGCAGCTGAAAAAGATGCTGAGCAGTTATCGAAAATTAGAGTTCAGATTGATGGAGAAACTGAAAATATGGATAGAGATGCTGGAGAGGGATTTATAGATGACCTAGGGTTTCAAAAAATAATAAAAACAGATAGTGAAGAAACGAAGAATCTCTTTTTAGTTGTAGAAGTGCACAATCGAATTGTTGGATTTTCAAGATGTGAAGGATCAAATTTTAAGAGATTATCTCATAAAGTGGAGTTTGGCGTTTGTATTTTAAAAGAGTTTTGGGGATATAGAATGGGGAAGAGCCTATTACAACAATCTATTAAATGGGCTGACGAAAATGCAGTAAATAAAATATCTTTACAAGTATTAGAGACAAACGAGAAAGCTATTCATCTTTATAAAAAATTAGGTTTTGAAGTAGAAGGCATTTTGAAAAATGACAAAAGACTATCGGATGGAAAGTATTATAATACGGTAGTGATGGGAAGATTTACTAATACTTTTCATGAAAGAGGTGAAGAAGTATGTTTTACAGAAGGAAGTACTATGTAGTGAAAAATGAATTCATAGAAGTATTTAATGATCATTTCAATCACACGAACTTACCTAATCAATTAAAGCATGGTTCTAGGCTAATAGGACGCTGGATGAAAGATAATAAGAATGGTACGTCTGAAGTATTTGCCATATGGGAATATGATAGTTATGAACAGTATAATGAAATAGAATCGAAAATTAGAAGTGACGAGAGGCATATTAAAGGAATACATGAATGGTATGAAAACCATGGCGGGAAAGAATATGTTTTACAGGAGTACATAGTAGAGATGAAAAATGAAGAGTTAGTATGTACTGTAAAGTAGCAGAGGGGTGAGGGATAAGAGAAATTAAAACAAAATTATATTTTAGTTTAGCATCCACTATTTTATTTGCAATAGCCGTGATTGTTTTCTTTATAAATGGTAATCCACAAAAGTGGTTTTGGTTATGTATTTTCTTTGCGTCCATTATACAAAATATAGTGCTACTAAAAAAGAATAAAGAAGTGCATTAAGATATTCAAATTATTAACATATTTGTGTCGTCTTGCTAGTTGTATTGAAAACGCTTTTATTCAGTTTTATAATAAAAGTATGTTTTATAAATCTCCAAAACAATTAAAAGGGAGATGATACAATGTTAGCTTCACCGTTTTACTTACATACATGGAAAAAGTTTGTTAATGAAGGTGTTCTTGATTCAAATCGCATAAATCAAAGAATTTCAGAATCGTGGCATCGATGTAAACAGGCTAATGTTAATCCTCATATGAATAAAGGTCAGAAAATTTTGTCTTCTAACATTTTTCAAGAACAAAAGAAAAAGAGTGAAATTTTCCTTGATATCGCATTACCTCAAATACAAAATATGAGAAAAACCATTGATGAACTACAAATGATGGCATTATTAATCGATCCAGATGGTTATGTTCTATCGTTAAGTGGAAATAAACAAACGTTAAAGCGAGCGAAACATATTAATTTTATTGAAGGTGTAAAATGGACGGAATCAGCTGTTGGCACAAATGCAATTGGAACAGCGCTAGAAATTGAAGAAGCTATTATGATAAGTGGTACTGAACATTACACCGTGGCATCTCATAGCTGGAGTTGTGCGGCTGCTCCCATTCATAATGATGATGGGAAATTAATTGGTGTTCTAGATTTCTCGTGTCCAATTGAATTTTCGCATCCATATATGCTCGGTATGGTAACTTCAATTGCACATGCGATAGAACGTGAATGTAGCATAAGAGTTCATCAAAATGAATTACACTTAATCCATCGTTTTTTAGATGTCATTGATAGTGATGAACAAGTAGTTATTTGTAATCATCGTGATGTTATCGTTTCTGCGAGTAAGAGCGTTCGTGAACGAATAAATAATTGGTCAAGAATGAAACTTGAAGAGTTAATGCACCATGGATTGGAAACTAAATTAGAGATACCAGTATATAGTAATGAAAGAATGATTGGGAAATGTATGTATTTAAAGGAAAATAAACAAATGAATACATATTCTGCTCTCACATTTATAAAAGGGATTACTTTTTCAGGAGTTACCGGGACAAGCAGAGCATTTCAACACACACTAGAAGAAATTAAGCTTGTTTCACCGACTGATGCTAGTGTGTATGTATGTGGTGAGACAGGAGTAGGAAAGGAATATGTCGCGAGAGCGATTCATGAAAATAGTCCAAGAAAAGACGGGCCCTTTATAGCTGTTAACTGCGGTTCTTTGCCTAAAGAATTAATGGAAAGTGAATTGTTCGGTTATGCTGAAGGTGCATTTACAGGTGCGCGACGTCAAGGATATAAAGGGAAATTTGAACAAGCAAACGGAGGAACATTATTTTTAGATGAAATTGGTGAAGTACCACCAGAGATGCAAGTAGCATTATTGCGTGTTTTACAAGAACGCACAATAACTCCAATTGGGAGTTCAAAATTGGTACCAGTAAATATTCGTATTATTACTGCCACACATAAAGATTTACTACGGTTAGTAGAAGAAGGGAAATTCCGTCAAGATTTATATTATCGTTTGCACGTTTATCCGTTATATGTTCCATCGTTAATAGAAAGAAAAGAGGATATCCCATATTTTATACAACACTTTTGCGAACGGAAGAATTGGAATGTTGTATTTCCAAAGAGTATATACAATCAATTTTTACAACATACATGGCCCGGAAATATTCGGGAACTAGTAAATGTATTAGAACGCATTTACATTTTGTCGCAAGGACGGGAAATATGCGAAAAACAAGTCGCTTTTTTGCTGCAAACAATGAGGGGAAATCAACAACAACTTGAGTTACAAGTTGAAAATAAAACAGAACATACATTGAATTTTCGTAAAAAAATACAGCGTGATAGCATGATTGAAGCATTACAAAAGACAAATGGAAATGTTTCGTTAGCTGCAAAACTATTAAATGTACCCCGTAGTACATTTTATAAACGAATGCAAAAATATAAGTTATAAAGTAGATTTTTGCAATCTACTTTTTCTTTGTGGGCTCATGTTCTGTCGGAATGTGCGCTTACCGGGGAAATAATAGAACAGTTAGAAATTAATTTCCGAAAGGGGGACTTATGTGAAGTATATTGAAATTGGCTTCGGAAATAGGTGGTTCGTTCGAACAGAAACTGAAAATAAAGATGGAACTGAATTTGAGGAACGAGGAATTATAAAACCTATTTATTTTGAGTCTTTATATGTACGAATTTGGTTTCGGAAAACGTGTTTTATTTTTGATACGAAAGAAGGGTTTAAAAAAACTAAGAAGAGGAGGATTGAATATAAATTTATAGTTGGAATTGTAAGTAGACTGAATAAAGAAAAAGTGTGCTGATATACGTTATTATATTGACCAGGAAATTCTTTGGACTTATATTAAATTCATAAAAAGCAATTTTACTAAATATAAATTGTTAATAAAACCACTAAAAATTATTATCAAGACCTAAAAGCTAAAAATCCTAAAAAAATAAAGGTGAGCGCATATTAGTCATGTATAATATGTACTCACCTTTATTTTCTTGTTCAAAGCACCCGTTAGTCACTCATGGAACATGGAATAAAGTGTGGTATTGATTTAAAATAAAGTTTGATAATTTATAAAAAAGATTGATAAAACCCTGTATTAATATAAGATTTTTCTTTTGCCCCTTAAATTTCAGTTGTATTGTTCAATTAAAGGGCCAGATTGTTGAGGAAACAGGAATAATAAGAATACTCAATAGATTGTTTGTGAAGTGTTACACTTAAACTAACGGGCAGTTTAGCTTAAGTACATTTTTTCACAAATTTAAAGGGGGATATTTCCCCATTTTTTATACTAGCTTAACGTTGATTCGGGAATGTTGAACTTAGCTACCTGCTAATTGAATTCTACTTCATCTGGAGACCTTTAAATTAAAATGTTTCCTTTCTTCTGACAGACTTATTAAATTTCGAAAACAATCAATTCAATCATCTTTTCGTATAGAAAAACTTATTAAGAAACATGCACTAGAAAAAATATAAATCATATATAGGAGATATCCCATTTGAATGCTTGAGGAGGATATTATGAAACCTATGTTACCTAGTGAAAAATATTTCGGTAATTTAGAACTAGTTTATGCATTTTATGGGGCTATGCCTACAGGTGTTACTGTTTCAGAAACCGGTCGTATTTTCATTTGCTTTCCGAAATGGGGAGACGATGTTAAATTTACGGTGGCGGAAATTTTTGAGGATAAATTGCAGCCTTATCCTAATTTACAAACCAATTTGGTTAATCCCGAGAATATCCCAATGACTTTCATCAGTGTCCAAAGTGTAGTTGCTGATGGAAGGGGAACGCTTTGGATATTAGATACAGCGGCACCCAATTTTTCTGAACCTATTAAAGGGGGGGCAAAATTAGTCGCTGTTGATTTAGAAACCAATACAATAAGAAAAGTATATACCTTTACAGAAGATGTTGTCCTGCCTACAACTTATCTGAATGATGTCCGTTTTGATTTTCGTGTTGGAAAAGCAGGTTATGCCTATATAACGGATTCTTCTTCAAGAGGACCAGGAGCTATTATCGTCGTAGATTTATCAAATGGAAACGCGTTTAGACGGTTAAATGGAGCAAATTCAACTTCACCCGATCCCTATTTTTTACCGAAAGTAGAAGGTCAAATTTTAATGAATCGAAACAAAGACGGTTCAACTTCTCCATTTAGGTTGGCGTCTGATAGTCTTGCGATTTCTCCCGATGGAAAGATATTATTTTTTGCTCCACTAACCAGTCGGCATTTGTTCTCGATCTCAACAGAAGCCTTGAGAGACAGAACGATACCGGACCTGAATTTACCTTATCATGTGGAGTATTGGGGAGAAAAAGGTGCGTCTGATGGAATGATCACCGATGCAAAGGGAGCTGTTTATGCTGGAGATTATGAAAACAACAGTATCCGTAAGATATTGCCAAATGGCATAATGGAAGCTATCGCACATGATCCGAGAATTTTGTGGCCGGATACTTTTTCAATTGGTCCGGATCAATATTTGTATGTCATTGTGAACCAATTACATCGACAGCCTAGATTTCATTATGGAAAAGACTTACGACAGAAACCTTATAGTTTACTTCGTATCAAAATTGATGAATTTCCTGCTCCGACCTCTTCATAATAAAAATAGTCAATTAATTGTTTTCATTGATAGAAAATGATCAAACTTTTTTATAAAACCAAAACATAAACCTGCTGGATAAGAATCCATTTTGATCAATCTTTTTCAAAATGGATTCTTTTTATTGACCATAGAATACGGGTTAACACGATATTTTTAATCAAACTTTATTTTAAAATTACGAAGGAACTCATGAATGTTTTAAAAAATATGGTGAAGTAGTAATACCCCAACTTATGAGTGAAATTAATGAAAAGTTAAAATGGGATGTTATTTCAAATGTATAAATAAAGGTAAAGAAATAGGCGCTGAAGAAATTGAAAAACTATTAGCGGATTTATCACCAGAACAAGTAAAGATTGCTTTTTATCAAGAAAGTAAGGAATATGTAAAAATACTAAATCAAACTGATTATGATCAAAGAAGTAAATTAGAAGAAAGTGAATTAAAAGCAATTCTAAGTGAAATGAAAGAGGAGGAAATAATAGAGTTTTTAAAATTTGAAAAGAATTCATTGATGAGATGGACTTCAATTAATATTGCTTGGGATATTATTGGAAATCGTGGTGAGATTTCTAAGGACATTGCTGAAGAATTTACTGAAATTATTTTAAGTAGATTAGAGAGTTATTCTTGGGAAAATTCGGGGGGATAAGCATTGTTGAAAAAATTAAAAATATATTAAAAGAAGATTTTTTATGGGATTTGGCGGAATATAATATAAAAAATCTTGATGACGATGACAATTATTATACTTGTAGCTCGAATATGGAGTTTCTGTTGCAATACGCAGGAGATTTATTATTTATAGATATTGTGAAATATATGTTCGATGAAGAGTTGAAATGTCACTATATGTGGCTAACTGGATGTGGACATATAAGCTTTAATTTTGAAATTGCTCCTTCAACTAGCTATTTACCTCAGCCTAAAGATATTAAAGAACTTGTTTGTAATATTCTATTTGAAGATTTTTCATTGAAAATCTCAATAGCTCTTTCATATATTTCTTTATCAACACAAAATCTTTCTGTTATCCAATAATTAAGTTCAGAAGATGTAATGATTTGTTCTCTTTTCTTACCTTGGAAATATCGTTTTAAAACATTATCATTAATAGAAGTTGGAATACCATCGATATAACCGAAAATCTGAATTTTCTTTAATACAGGAGATGTATGCCAATCGTTAGACCTTGAAATAAGTTCTTTCATATTTGATAAGTGTATTGGTTCTTTTACTTTTTCTTGATGAGCTTTAATAAGCTCATTTAAAAACTTTAAGCTAGTAGGCTGTTTTGTCGTTCCTAAAAATGATAGAAAGCTATTTACTAGTTGTACTTGGGTCATTTTCTTATCCTTTCTATATAGAAATTGTTATTGGTATTATTATAGAATATATGTCAGAAAATACAGTTATTCATTAATGGAGTGGGAGAGAATTATATGTCGATGTCGCTATATTATAAAAAAATCCGGGAGCAATTAGGACATGAACTAATATTTATGCCAAGTGTAGCTGCAGTTATTAAAAACGAGCAGGGAGAACTCTTATTTCAATATCCTGGCGGAGAATATTGGAGTTTGCCGGCTGGAGCAATTGAGCCTGGAGAAACTCCAGAAGAAGCGGTAGTTCGTGAAGTGTGGGAAGAAACGGGTTTGAAAGTGCAAGTAAAAAAACAAAAAGGGGTATTTGGAGGGGAAAGGTTCCGTCATATATATCCGAATGGCGATCAAGTAGAATATATTGTTGTTGTGTTTGAATGTGAAATTACTAGTGGAAAACTGAAATCGATAGATGGTGAATCTTTAAAACTACAATATTTCTCATTTTCTGAAAAGCCTCCTTTAGCACTACCATACCCGGATAATATATTTTTATAGATGTAAAATAGCACACCTTATTTATTGAAGGTGTGCTATTTATATAACCCGGTCGTATACATCTCCGTTAACGTATACACAATTTCCTCTAAGTTAATCTTTTTGTCATTTTGCATAATAGTCCAAAGAAACGATTCATTCATCGCGAACCAACCGCGTGCTACAATCTCTTTATTTAAATTAGGTTGTGCTAATCCACTTTCTTGAGAGTAAGTAATATCCTGTTTAATGCTTGTTATAAAACGTTCCCGAATCTCATCCCATTTTTGCCGTATTTCTCTTGATAATCCTATCGCTTCCTCTACAACTTGCAAAATAGCGCGTTCTTCATCTGCTAATTGCAGGAATGCTCTAACTTGATTTTGGATCATTATACGTGCTTCCTCTTTTGTTTGTGGAGAAAAAGAGCGTTCAGCGATATTATAAAAACGATTCATAACATCTTCCATTAAACTAATTAGGAGATCATCTTTGTTTTTGAAGTATACATATGCTGTACCATATCCGGTTTCTGCATGTTTAATAATTTGTGTAATTGTCGTTTTTTGAAATCCGTTACGTATAAAAATAGTGTAACCAGAGTGTAATAGTTTCTTCTTCGTTTCTAAGGAGCGGTGTTTTCTTGATGAAAGGGTACTGTTTTTCAAAGAATCACCTCTTTATACTGAAATATCTGAAAATATAATTGTATTGTAAAAGAAGTTCATATATAAAGTCAACTGACATAATATCATTGACGTTGTATCAATTAAGGTGATATATTTCAATTAGTTAGAATAAAAAGAAAATTAAGAGAAGGTGACACCATGTATAAAGAACCATTTCAACCAACTTATGAGTATGCGCTTGAATGTGATAAACATGATGAACTGAAAGATTTTCAAACTGAATTCTATAAAAAAGAAGGTACTATATATTTAGATGGAAACTCATTAGGGCTACTTTCAAAAAGAGCAGAGAAATCATTACTTACGTTGCTAGATTCGTGGAAAGAGTATGGTATTGACGGCTGGACAGAAGGTGAGCATCCGTGGTTTTTCCTTTCAGAGAAATTAGGTAAACTTACAGCCCCTCTTATTGGAGCTTTACCGGAAGAAACTATTGTAACCGGTTCCACAACTGCGAATATACACCAAGTTATTGCGACGTTTTATGAGACGAAAGGAATACGTACAAAAATACTTGCGGATGAATTGACTTTCCCATCAGATATTTATGCACTTCAAAGTCAAATTCGTTTAAAAGGATTAGACCCAGAGGAGCATTTAGTAAGAGTGAAAAGCCGAGATGGTAGAACACTTTCTGAAGAAGATATTATCCATGCGATGGAAGATGATATCGCTTTAATTTTATTACCTTCTGTTTTATATAGAAGTGGTCAAATTCTTGATATGAAAAGTTTAACAACGGAAGCTCATAAACGCGGCATTCACATTGGATTTGATTTATGCCATTCAATAGGATCTATTCCGCATCATTTCAAAGATTGGGATGTCGATTTTGCTGTTTGGTGCAATTATAAATATTTAAATGCAGGACCGGGTAGTGTTGCAGGCCTTTATGTAAATAGTAAACATTTTAATAGACTGCCAGGATTGTCTGGATGGTTTAGTTCTAGAAAAGATAAACAGTTTGATATGGAGCATACATTAACAGCTGCCGATCATGCAGGTGCTTATCAAATTGGTACACCGCACGTATTAAGTACAGCACCTTTAATTGGTTCTCTTGAAATGTTTAAAGATGCTGGTATTGAACGTTTACGCGAAAAATCTTTACATATTACAAGATATATGCTGAATTTAATTGATCACGAATTAAAAGATTTCGGATTTACAATTGGAAATCCATTAGAGGATGAAAAACGTGGCGGGCACATATATTTAGAACATGCAGAAGCAGCACGTATTTGTAAAGCGCTAAAAGCAAATGGAGTTATCCCTGATTTCCGAGCACCTAATGGAGTAAGACTGGCGCCGGTCGCTTTATATAACACATATGAAGAAGTGTGGAAATCTGTACAAATATTAAAGAAAATTATGAAAGAAGAAGAGTATAAACAGTTTGAAAATAAGCGAGAGGTTGTGGCATAAGCATGAAAACATCAGAGTGGATTGATATTTCACAACCGCTAAATAATGATATTGCAACGTGGCCAGGAGACACACCGTTCTCATATGAAGTTTCATGGTCAAAAGAAGAAAGTGGCTCGGTAAATGTTGGAAAGTTAACGATGAGTATTCATACAGGCACTCATATTGATGCACCATTTCATTTTGATAATGATGGAAAGAAAGTATTGGATTTAGATGTTCAAGTTTATGTTGGCCCAGCACGGATTATTGACGTTTCTAATCTTGAAAGCATCGGGAAAAAGGAATTAGAAAGCTTTCATTTAGAAGGTGTAGAACGATTATTATTACGTACATCTTCACATGGAAAAGCTGAAGAATTTCCAGATGTGATCCCTCATTTACGTGCAGACATAGCACCTTTTCTTTCGGAGAAAGGTATTCGTTTAATCGGAGTAGATGTCCCATCAGTTGATCCGCTAGATGATAAAGAATTAGCAGCGCATCATCAATTATTTAAACATGGAATTCATATTTTAGAAAATGTCGTACTAGATCATGTAGCAGACGGTGATTATGAATTGATTGCATTACCACTTGCATTAACTGATGCGGATGGAAGTCCAGTTCGAGCCGTTATTAGACCAATATAAGTAGAATCATATAAAAGGGGCGTTTGGCTAATATGAAAGAAAATGAAAAAGTAATTATGGAAAAAGGGATTCATACGGATTTTAAAGAGAATATGACGTATGGGGAATATTTACAATTAGATAGTTTACTATCTTCTCAAAAAAGATTATCAGACCATCATGATGAAATGTTATTTATCGTTATTCACCAAGCAAGTGAGCTTTGGATGAAGCTCATTTTACATGAGCTAAATGCGGCGATTGAATCTATTAAACAAGATAAATTACAACCAGCTTTTAAAATGTTAGCACGTGTATCAAAAATTCAGTCTCAAATTATTCAATCTTGGGATATTCTTGCGACATTAACACCATCAGAATATATTGAGTTTCGTGATTCACTCGGTCAAGCTTCAGGTTTTCAATCGTATCAATATCGTATGATTGAGTATGCACTTGGCTATAAAACGCCACATGCATTAAAAATTTATGAAAAGGATCCAGAATTACATGCACGACTTCATAAAGCGCTACATGCACCAAGTCTATATGATGTCGCGATTCAAGCATTAGTAAAAGAAGGATTCCCTATTCATAAAGATGTGTTAAACCGTGATATTACGCAGCCTTATGAAGAAGATGCAACAGTAGAAGCAGCATGGTTAGAAGTGTATGCGGATGTGAAAAAATATTGGAATTTATATCAGCTTGCTGAAAAATTGATTGATATTGAAGACTGGCTACAACAATGGCGTTTCCGTCATATGAAAACAGTAGAAAGAATTATTGGACATAAAATGGGTACAGGTGGATCCTCCGGTGTTTCTTATTTAAAGCGAGTACTTGATCAACAATTCTTCCCAGAGCTTTGGAATGTTCGTACGAAATTATAAAAATAAACCTGTCAGTTCATTATGGCTGACAGGTTTATTTTTATTTGAGCACAATTATGTTTAAAATGAAGGAACAAGATATAATAAATGGATTAACTATTTAAATGGAGGTAAAGTTTTTGGATTTCAAGCAACTAGAAAATAAATTCGAAAAGAAAAAAGTGAATACATTTCTTGTTTATCAAAAAGGACAATTAACAACTGAGTATTATAAAACACCCGAATGTGCAAATAACTTATATAAAATAAATTCGATTACAAAAAGTATCGTATCTTTATTAATTGGTATTGCAGTTGATAAGGGCTATATAAATGATATACATACACCGATCACAGAGTGGATTGAAAATGTACCTAGGGGAAAACATAATTTAACACTATATCACTTATTAACAATGACTACTGGTGAGGACTGGAAAGAGTTTGGGAATGGAGTAGTATTCCCAAATGACTTTGTAGAATCACAGAACTGGGTACAGTACATATTAGAAAAGCCAATAATTGAAGAACCTGCTACAAAAATGAATTATAATTCAGGTTCTTCTCATTTACTGAGCTATATTATTCAAGAAGCTACTGGAATGTCGACAGAGCGGTTTGCAAAGAAATATTTATTTAATCCATTAGAAATTAACGAATACGAGTGGCAACAAGATCCGCAGGGTATATATGTCGGCGGCTTCGGTATGAAAATGAAATCTACCGATTTATTAAAATTAGGAAAATTATGTTTGCAAAATGGATATTGGAATGAAAAAGAAATTGTATCAGCGAAATGGTTAGAAGAGTCAAGTAGGGCGCATTTTGAAACATATGAACATGTCGGCGCATATGGATATCACTGGTGGGTATTACATACCGAAAGATTTCACATACCGTATTGTATATATTTCGCTATGGGATACGGCGGACAATACATCGTTATCATTCCTCAGTTAGAAGTAGTAGCTATTATAAGTAGTCATATGCCAAAACGTGGGCTCGTTCCATTAAAACTATTTATTGAGCATGTACAGGGAAATTCTAATTATATATAAGAAAAGGAGGGAATGTATGAAGGATGAAAAAATCTTATCTTTATTTAGATTCTGTTTAAGTCTTCTAGTATGTAGCGCCATTATTACGCAATTCATAATCAGGGCACAAGTGAAACCGTTCAATCCAGTTAACTTTTTTAGTTTCTTTACTATCGAAAGTAACATTTTAGTTGCATGTATTCTCCTTTTAAGTAGTATCGGAACAGCTACATTTGGTCGCTCAGAGCAGTTTAGTATACTTCGTGGTGCGGCGACGGTATATATACTTACGACAGGACTCGTTTATTTTTTGTTACTAAGAGGGTTAGAAGAGTCACTTCAAACGGCAATACCATGGGTAAATACTGTGCTACATTATATCATGCCGATTACAATGCTTTTAGATTGGATTTTAAATCCACCTATTAAGAAAATCACTTGGAAACAAGCTGCAAGTTGGCTTTTATTCCCGTTTTTTTACGTTGTATATAGCTTAATACGTGGTCCAATCGTGAATTGGTATCCATATCCGTTTTTAGATCCGAGAATAGGTGGATATGGTAAAGTACTTTTATACAGTATAGGGATAGCAGTTGTAATTGGTGCTATTTGTATATTGGTAAGATTTTTAGGGAATCGAAACTTTAGAAAAGAATTTTAGAAATGCCAGAACCCCACTGTGTCTGTTTTTAACAGTGGGGGTTTCACTTTATCCAGCTATTTGTCGGGCTGCCCGTAAAAGTCCGATTGGTGAGGGCTGATGATTAGTGGGAGATGAACAAAACCCCCACTGATTAAGGTTTCACTTTATCTACTCGTCTTCTGAAACGACAACTTTATAAATTTCTCCGTCTTCGTTTCAAATTCTACATCAACAAAAACACCGTATTCTTTTCCGTTCTCACGTAACCACAATTTAAATTTTTCAACAGTTATTTGAACTGTTTTTGGTTTTCTACCTATATGAAGATAGTCAATAATTTCTGCTTTTGGGTATTGTTCTTTCGTCTTTTCTACGGCAAGTTTACCCCATTTGGCATACGGCGGCTGCGCATGAACAATTGATGAGCCTGTATATATATTTGAACATGTTGTTAGGAACAGAATGACAAGTGCGACACGTTTTAACAATTTTTTCATGATGAACTCCTTTTATCCTTTTTTATATTGTTTACATATTTTTTCAACGATATTAGTTTGGATTTTTTTGTCTTCTTTACATAAAAGCGAGGCTTTTACAAAACATAACCAAGAAATCATTTCCGTAATTAAGGAGGGAAAATTATGCGCCAAAAAGCTATTTTTAAAATAGCAGTTTTACTTGCGTTCATAGGACTGTCTTTAATGGTCAGTAGTATACAATTAAAGAATGTAGAAGCTTTTTCTAATCAAGTTATTCAAAGAGGAGCATCTGGCGAAGATGTCATTGAACTGCAATCTCGTTTGAAATATAACGGGTTTTATACGGGAAAAGTGGATGGTGTTTTCGGATGGGGTACATATTGGGCACTTCGGAATTTTCAAGAGAAATTCGGATTACCCGTTGATGGTTTAGCTGGAGCTAAAACGAAGCAAATGCTCGTGAAGGCAACGAAGTATGACAAGTCAACTGCTAATAAAGGGACGACAACGAATAAAGGAAATAGCGGTGGCACTGCACAAGAGAATAAACCACCTCAAAATAAAGGGACAAATGTTCCGAACGGTTATTCTCAAAATGATATTCAGCTTATGGCAAACGCAGTATACGGAGAATCACGCGGTGAACCATATTTAGGACAAGTTGCAGTAGCTGCTGTCATTTTGAACCGTGTTACAAGTGCGTCATTCCCAAATACTGTTTCAGGTGTAATCTTTGAGCCTAGAGCATTTACAGCGGTAGCCGATGGGCAAATATATTTAACGCCAAATGAAACAGCAAAAAAAGCAGTTTTAGATGCGATTAACGGATGGGATCCAACAGGAAATGCTTTATATTATTTCAATCCAGATACCGCGACTAGTAAATGGATTTGGACTCGTCCACAAATTAAAAAAATCGGTAAACATATTTTCTGTAAATAGAGCGGAGGTGGGACAATGTTACGAGGTATTATCATTGTATTATTAACAGTCGGTGTAGTAGGAACAGGCTATTGGGGCTATAAAGAGCACCAAGAGAAAAATGCAGTTTTAATTCGAGCGGAAAATAGCTATCAACGTGCATTCCATGATTTAGCATACGAAGTCGATTTATTACACGATAAAATTGGCACAACACTTGCGATGAATTCACGATCATCTTTATCACCTGCATTAGCGGATGTATGGCGTTTAACATCTGAAGCTCGCTCAGATGTAGGGCAACTTCCTTTAACATTAATGCCATTTAATAAAACGGAAGAATTTTTAGCGAATATCGGTGATTTTAGTTACCGTGCAGCCATTCGTGATTTAGAAAAAGAACCGTTAAATGAGCAAGAATATAAAACGTTGCAAACTTTATATTCAAATGCAGGAAATATACAAGATGAACTAAGAAAAGTACAACATCTTGTTTTGAAAAATAATTTACGCTGGATGGATGTAGAAATGGCACTTGCATCAAATCGCGATCCAGCAGATAACACAATTATTGATGGATTGAAAACTGTAGAGAAAAACGTAACATCATATTCTTCTACAAACTTCGGACCGACCTTTACAAGTGCGCAAAAAAATAAAAAAGGCGGATTTGAAGCGGAAGGAAAGGCAATTTCTAAAGATGAAGCGGCGAAAATTGCCAAATCGTTTTTGAATTTAAAAGGAAATGAAAAAGTAGATGTTGAGAAAAGCGGAAAAGGTGCGAAAGAATCCTTCTATAGTGTGAAAATTAAAGATGAAGCAACGAACAACGAGTTCTATATGGATATTACCGGAAAAGGCGGATATCCAATTTGGGTTATGAATAACCGGGAAATTAAAGAACAGAAAGTTAGTTTAAACGATGCAGGTAGTAAAGGTTTGAAATTTTTAAAGGACCATAAGTTTAATAATATGGAGCTTTATGATAGCTCTCAATATGATAATGTTGGTGTATTTACGTATGTAGTAAATGAAAATGGAGTACGAATTTATCCAGAAGCAATCCAAATGAAAATTGCTTTAGATGATGGTTCTATCGTTGGGTTCTCCGCAAAAGAATATTTAGCGTCACATCAAAAGCGAACAGTTCCATCGGCAAAGCTAACTGCAGCAGAAGCAAGAAAGAAAATCAATCCGGATGTAAAAGTCATGGAAGAACGTAAAGCTTTAGTAGTCAATGATTTGCATAATGAAGTGCTTTGCTATGAATTTGTAGGCACTTTAGGAAAAGATACGTACCAAATATTCATTAATGCTAATAGCGGGGCCGAGGAAAAGGTAAAGAAAATGCAAGCTGTTGAAAAAATTTATGATTAAACCTTAATAGTGAAGTGGTGAAAATAATGAAAACTCTAATATATATATTGATGCTTTGCTTCGTTATAACTGGATGCAGTATTGGAAAAAAAGACAATCCAAACGAAAAACCGGAACAAAAAAATGTTTCAATGAAAAATGTTAATTATACGAATAAATCAAATAAGCCAAATGAAAAAGCAGCAGATCATTTAGCATCTTTAGCGGCAAGTGTGCCAGGTGTGAATGATGCAACCGCGGTCGTTGTTGGAAAATATGCTATTGTAGGTATTGATGTAAAAGCAAAACTTGATCGAACTCGAGTTGAATCAATTAAATACTCTGTTGCAGAAAGTTTAAAAAATGACCCTGACGGTGCTAATGCAGTCGTTGTAGCAGATGTTGATACGTATGAACGGCTCAAACAAATTGGAAAGCAAATTAAAAAAGGAAAAACAGGTGAAGGTATACTAGATGAATTAGCCGCTATTGTGGGCCGAGTAATGCCACAAGTTCCAAATGATATGATAGAAAATAGAGAAACGAATCCAATTAAGGATAATGATAAACAATTACCAAAAGATGAAGAACAAGAGTTAAGAAAAGAACAGAATGATCAATCAAATAATCATTTGAATAAATGAAATTAGCCTCGTACTTAATTGTACGAGGTTTTTAAATATAATATTAAATATTCAGTTTATTTTTAAGGAAAAATATGGTTTAATTATGATGGGAGGGACAACTGTTATGATGAAAAAAAGCGCATGTATATTGTTTGGTTTATGCTTAGGTTTCAGTATGACAGCGTGTGAACAGAGAAAAGAAGTGAAAAATCAAACAGCAACTTCTTCTACTGTGATGGAAAGGCAACAGAAAGAGTCTATCAATATAAATCATTTTTCGAGTATAAATGAAGGGATGACTTATACAGAAGTGAAAGATTTAATTGGTTTTGAAGGAGATTTACTTATAGAAGAAGGGGTAGAACATTCTACACAAATTAAACAAATTTTTGCTTGGAAAGGGAACAATCCAAATTCATTTGTTGAAATTACCTTTTTAGATGGAAGAGTGCATTCAAAAGCACAGCAAGGTATAAGTTAATAAGCTAAAAAATGGGAGAGTTTAGCATGAACATACACACAGGGGAAATTCAATTAGTTCCGTATAAGGAGAAATATAAAGAAGTTATACAAACATTTACTTTACCAAGTGAACAAGTTCAGTTTACATCAGATCCAAGCGCATTACTGGAGAAAGCAAAAAGTGATCGTACAAAAAATGTGATTGTTATTTTAGATTACAATGGGGTACCGGTGGGTCTTTTTGCATTGGAAACGGGAGATAGAGTAAAGGAGTTCACAGATAATGAGGATGCTTTACTTTTAACATCATTTTCTATTAATCACAATAGACAAAGAAAAGGATTCGCTAAAAAGTCATTGTTATTATTAGAAGAGTTTGTAAAACGTTATTTTCCAATAAAAAATGAAGTTGTACTTGCTGTGAATGAAAGAAATATTCCTGCACAAAATTTATATGCAAAAGTCGGCTTCCAAGATAAAGGTTTTAGAAGAATGGGACCAATAGGCCAACAAATAATAATGCATTTGTCTATAATGAAATAATGAGATAGAAAACTTACTCTTGAATATTCATGTAGTAGGTTTTTTTATTTTAATAATATACATTATATATATATATATAATGAAATAGAAATGAAGGATATAAAAAATAAATCAAGATAGAAAATGGAATATCGTTGGGGGAAGAGTGATTAAAACTGGGATTGCAGTTTTTCTTACAGTGTTAGTTTGTGAATTTTTTAATATCTCAACTTGGAGTTATAAAAATGATTTAAAAGATTATAAACCAAATCATTATCATCACCATTTTTCAAGTGAGTATATTATTTTATTTGAGGTATTATCTATTCATGATATGTTAGAAGAATTAAAACAAATATCCGAGAAATATGAGTGGGGAAATCGATTCAATTGATAAGTTCATTTTATTGTGGGGGGAATAGTATGACACTTTATATTGCATTACTAAGAGGAATCAATGTCGGTGGACATAAAGTAATCAAAATGGCTGAGTTAAAACGAGTGTTTGAATCAATAGGGTTAAAACAAGTGAAAACGTATATACAAAGTGGTAATATCGTGTTCGAATCTGAGGAAGATATAAACTTTCTAAAAGACCGAATACAAACGGAAATAAAAAATGAATTTGATTTCGATGTTCCAGTCATGCTAAGAACACATGATGAATTTATAAATATTATTAAGCAATGTCCGTATGAAGTTCATTCATTGTTAGAAGGAGAAAGTGTTCATGTTGCTTTTTTAGCGAATGTACTTTCTGAAGAAGAGAGTAGTCAATTGCTTATATTTAAAAGTGAACTTGAAGATTGCTATATAGATGAGAAAGTCGTTTATTTGTTTTTCAAAAATAGCATTCGAAATTCTAAATTAATGAACCAGTTTCAGAAGTTACATACACCAGCTACAGTTAGGAATTGGCGGACTGTGAACAAATTAAAAGCAATTGTAGAGGGTATGTAAATATAAAAAGATGAGGTTTTCTACATGTAGAAAACCTCATCTTTTTATTTATATTGTTTTGCAACTACGAGTTCGACAATAGGATAAATAAAGAAGGAAGAGCAAATTGCGATGAACAGAGGGAGGTTTTTTACTCCATCTAAATTAGCCCCCATAGAAAATCCTTCAGAGAAGATTAATATAAGGAACATTACAATTACAAGCACAAAATATGCAATTTTAAAGCTTTTATATGTAATTTGTTGTCCCATTTCATCTTGACTTTCTTCTGATACACCGTGGGGATCTCCCCAAGTAATGTAATTAATTAAATTACTAAGTATTAACGAAATAGCAAAAATCGTACCGCCCAAAATAGAACCTTCAGTTATGTATTTATATGTGCCATGTACTAGTATTGCAATTAATGCTAAAACAATGATTATAAAAATAGTTTTTTTAGTATTCAATAAATAATTGCCCCCTCGATTGTAAAAAACTCTTTACAAATATAAGTATAAAATTGGAAAAGTATCATGTCAAATACTTTTTACACGAAATATGTAAGTATGTAATATTTTAGTTCTATGATAAATAAAAAATTACAATACATTTGAATGTAAAAGAATGGGCTCGCATATATTTGGAAGGGATGTCAGATTAATTTAGGGGGTAGTTATGTCTATACTTTTAAAAGCTGGTGCAGATGCAGGAAACAACGGTTTGAAGTTAATGGTGAAAGGGCAAGACCCTATTTTTATTCCGAGTATTTATTCTTTATATATAGGTGAGCCTACAGGACTCTTAGATGAGGTAGATGTTTCATTATCTGAATTAGAAAACCACATTGATGTGACTATAAGTTCGCCATCGTTAATGCTAAATAATGTACGATACATCGTTGGAGAAAAAGTCATTCAAGATCAATTAAAAGGTACTGAGGTAGAGAAGAAATCAAATAAGTCAACGGATGAGTTAATGGTTATTACAATACTATCAGGTTTGGCGGTAAGCGCTATGCGTCAAAGTCCAACTTCTAGCCATATTAATATTCGTTATGATTTATCTGTCGCTCTTCCTATGCAGCTTATTACACAAGAAATAGCTGCTGAAAATGCAAAACGTTATATGGGAAATCATAAGGTTATTTTCCATTATCCGAACGGACGCGATGTGACAATTAATGTTTCAATTGAGTATTGTAAATGCCTACCTGAGGGTGCTTCTGGGACGTGGGGCATTGTATACGATGAAGAAGGAAATGTTGTGAAACATAAAATAGAATGTGAGCAAAATCAAGTTTCTGAAATTGATTTTGTAGATAAAACTCTACTCTCTTTTGATATTGGCGCAGGGACGACAGAAGAAGTCGTTTCATTAGGGGTGAATTTCCGTCCGCAACTAAGTAAAGGTTTATCTTATGGTGTAAAAGAGACGTTACTACAAATCATTACGAGATGGAACCGGAAGTATCCAACTAAAACGATTGATAGCATTACAGAATTCAATCAAATTTATTTAAATGATAAGCATCCGAGAAATACATTATTAGTTGAGGAATCACAGCCAGCGCTATTAGGTTTAGCAGCGCGTGTTGCAACAGATATTATAAATAAAATTGATGATATGAAAGACGATCCATACGTGTTTATTTATGGCGGGGGTGCAGTAATTATTAAAAACAGTTTAAAAATGATTTTAAAGCAAAAAGGACGACTCAAAAATGTAATCTTTGTAGATAATCCGTTATTTACAAATGCACGAGGATTATTAGTCTATACTTGTTCGCCAAAATATAGAGAGCATAAGCAAAAAGAGTTAGGATTTACAAACTTAACGATAAGTTAGTTGGTGGAAGTATGCGATCTAGGCGATATAAACGTGGTGATCGAGTAAAAATCAATATTCATAAATCGGTATCACCTGAAATGCTTGCGTGGCTGAATAAACAATCAAATCCAACTAATTTCTTCTTCTTTGCTGCGCAGCAACTATTTAAACAAGTAGGAGATATTGACGTTTCTAAAGCTTTACCAAGCAGCCATGTTTTCTCATTATATGTGGAGCCTTCATCCTTATTAAAAGTCGAAGTAAACCCTTTTAAAAACATGACACTAGACACAAATACATCCACTGAAAATGCAAAAAAAAAATTATGGGAATCTGTTGATCAATTAGATTGTCCATTTTTTTAAACATAGAAAAATATAAGAAGTCCCCATCACTATACATACGAATACAGTGATGGGGTTTTGTTTGTAAATGGAAGGGGCACAATACAATTTGTGACCCTTCCATTAGTTATTTATCTAAATTTTAGATGTATGTTTAGAAACAGCATTAATTATGCTTTCCCAGTCATCTGGATGGTTTTCATGGCCTGCCCCTTTAAGGGTTAATAGTACTGAGTTTGGAATTTCATTAATTAGTGCGAGGCCATGTTCAAATGGTAGTGCTGTATCGTCTGTTCCGTGAATAACTAATGTAGGTGCTTGTATGGATTGAAGTACACCTTCATATGCATCATCACCTTGAAGTAAAGCGTGATTAAACATACTTAATAAATTGTTTGCGCGTTCTATTTCTTGTTTTACTTGTTTATAAACTCTATTTTCATCAAATATTCGTTCTGATCCACATAATAGACGAGATCCTGAAACTAAATACTCTGCCACATCATTTTTATTTGCCCAATCTATACTTGTGCCATTTACATGATGTGTTAAAATCCTTTCATCCATTGGAGGTAAATCGCGAGTATTGTCATCAGATCCTATTACACTAGTCGCTAGTAAAGTTAGCGTCAAAATTCTTTCGGGATGTTTTACAGCGGCAATTTGAGCAATCATACCACCTAATGACATGCCAAATAGGTGAGCTTTATCAATATGATAAGCATCTAGTACTCCAATTGCATCTTCAGCCATATCTGTTACTGTGTAATTGGAAGTTCTAGGTTCATAGGCAACAGAGCGCCCAACATCACGGTTATCAAAGCGAATAACAAACTTCCCCGTACTAGCCAACAGCTCACAAAACTCTTCATCCCAATAAACCATGGAACATGTAGCACCCATAATTAATAAAATAGCAGGGTTCTTAGGGTTTCCAAAGCTTTCTGTACATATATCAATTCCGTTTATTTTAAACATCTTTTCACTCATATAGTTAGCCCCATTTCTTTTGAATTTGATCAATAAAACAGTTTTGGATGATTCTAAGATGTGTGTAAGATTCGTGGTGGAATTCATCCCGCTATTTGCTGGGCAGTAAGAGTCCCATCTTAAAATTCAGGGAAAGTAAAGAAGTTGGGAGGGGACCAACTTCCCGAAAAAACCCGATTGGCGAGGGTTGATTAAAGTTTCACTTTATAATGCTTCTTGCATAATTACCCCCAAAAATAATTATATGTTAATTCAAGGCAAAAAATTTTGAGAAATAATTGTATGTTATTAAAATAAACAGCAAGGAGGAGAGGAAATGAAAGCAATTGTTATTGATCAATATGGTATTGTTGAAGAATTAAAAGAAAGACAAGTTTTAAAACCGGTTGTTCAGAATAACGAAAAAGCTCAACAATAAATAATATCCCATACTATACATTTTCATTTTCGAGTATTATTTATTGTTAGCTATTGTGATATTACTTCTAACAAATACTGTTTCGTATTGTATCGTGTAATTTTTCTAATCCAATTTCCATATCTTTCTCGTTTAACATTGAATAGCTAATTCTTAATTGGTTATCATTTGTTTCGTAATTTAATAGACAAGCTGTTCCTGGTAAAAAAGAGACATCTACTTCATTTGCTTTTTGTAATAAGGTAAAGGGATCTATCGAATCAGGTAGTGTCACCCATAAATTAAAACCTCCATTTGGTATTTCAAAGTGTAGTTCTTTTAATGGCGATAATATATCAATTGTTAAATCACGTCTCATTTGTAAAGCTGTACGTAATTTTTCTAAATGGTTTTTCATACGTTCTGCACGTAAAAACGGTAGAAGTGCCTTCTGTGTTAATAAAGGACTACCGATATCCATTGAACCTTTTACTGCATATAGCCATTCAAAAATAGGACCATCGGCAATAAGTGCCGCGATACGCAGTCCTGGTGCTAACGTTTTACTAAATCCTTTTATATATATTACGTGGCCATCCTTATCAAAACTTTTGATTGGGGGCGGGATTATAGCATCCTCAAAATATATTTCTCCGAAAGAATCATCTTCAATAATAAAAAATTGATATAACTCCGATAGTTCTATAAGTTCCATTCTTCGTTCTTTACTCATTACTGTACCTGTCGGATTCTGGAAGGTGGGATTCGTATACAATAAAACGGGATTTTTACTTTGACAAATATCATCAATTAAGTCGGAGCGAACTCCATGATTATCAAGAGAAACGGGAATGATTTGAACACCTTTATTGATGAAAATATCAAGCGCAGCACTGTAACATGGACTTTCTACTAATACAATATCTCCAGGTTTTAATAATGTTTGAGCAATTAAATCAATTCCTTGTTGTGCGCCGCTTGTAATTAATAATTGAGATGGGTCTGTCACTAATTTCTGGTGTTCATTTAAGTAATTTGCTATTTCAACTCGCAATTCATAATCGCCTTGAACTGGCCCATAAGTTGCTAACAACATCGGATTTTTATCCAGCAATTTATGCATTTCATCTGCCAAAAATGGATTTGGTAACAGACGAGGATACAGAATTGCTTGTGAAAAATTATAATATTTACGGTGCTTATTCATTGCATATTGAGAACGCATAACATTAATCGTTTTCATTTGTTGCCATTTATACGGAATTGGTTTGAAATCTTTCTTTACCCGTTTATATATGTAAGCACCTTTTCCTTGTTCGATGCGTATATACCCTTTCGTTTCTAACTGTTTATACGCTTTACGAACTGTTAATACATTGATTTGTAAATCTGTGGCCATACAACGTAAAGAAGGAAGAGATTCACCATGTGAAAGCATACCACTTTGTATTCTGTCAACAATTTGCATATATATTTGCTTGTAATACGGTATGTTTGTTTCTTTACGCAATACAATTTTCATAGGTTCACCTATTTTTCTTTTTAACTTAATTAAAGCGAAAAATATATAGGGAATCAACTACAACTTGAAGTAACTGTTATATGTACCGATACACTGTTATACACCATAGCCTCTATACTCATTCTAAGAGTAAAAAGGAGGAAGCAAAATGGTCATTTTTAATTACATTTTAGTATGTATTATTTTCGGGACAACATTTTTAACGATAAAAATTGGAATTGAAGCAGGGGCGCCACCGTTGTTTTCAGCAGGAATTCGCTTCTTTTTAGCGGGCATAATCCTTATGATTATTTTTAAATTAAAGCGAAAAGAAATTATGCCACATATATTTTCAAAACGCATTATGTATGCTGGATTTTGTTTAACATTTATGACATTCGCAAGTTTATATTGGTCAGAACAATATATTTCTTCGGGATTAGCTGCTGTTCTTTCTGCTACGGGACCAATGATGATTTTATTAATACAAGCAAAGAGGAATAGGGAGAAATTACAAAAGGAACAACTCGTTGCTTTAGTTATTGCACTAGCAGGTGTTATATTTGTTTCTTTACCAGGAATGCATCAACAAGTAAGTTTCATATGGAGTATTGCTTGTATTGTGTTAGTTATAGGGGAGTTATTTTACGGAATAGGCTCTATTCGTTCGAAAGAAATACTGTCAGATTTATCAAATGTATCACCATTTCTTATTAACGGTATTCAAATGTTTTATGGAGGGATTTTACTACTAATCGCATCTATTATTGTAGAACAACCAAATGTAACCGTATTAACTTCATGGAGTGTGCAATGGCCTATTTTATATCTCATATTTATCGGATCGATTGGTGGACACGGATTATATTACTGGCTCTTATCAAAAACAAATCCAGTATTTCCATCGACATGGTTATATGTATCACCATTAATTGCAATAATTGTGGGATATATCATTTTAGGAGAACCTTTAAATCCTACAATGGGAATGGGGGCTTGTCTTATATTGATTGGTGTATTTTTGGCCAATCGTTCAACACTACGGACTTATTTCAAAAAAGGGCGGTTATTAGAGAAGGAGATGTAGTTTAATAAAGCAATAGCCCTGTATATTACAGGACTGATAAAATCAAAAACACAGTTGAAAAAATAACCAACTGTGTTTTTGATAATTAATTCACTTTTTTAATAAAGCCTTTATAATGACGTTTTACAAGCTGGCTTTCTAACGTCTTCATAGTTTCTAGTGCTACACCGACAATGATAAGTAAGCTTGTACCACCAATTTGAGCAGAAGGTGGTAACGTAGCAATTTTCGTGAATACGAGCGGTAATATAGAAATAGCACCTAAGAAAATTGCACCGATAAATGTTAAACGGTATAGAATTTTAGTTACATATTGTTCAGTTGCTTTACCAGGACGAATACCAGGAACATATCCATTTTGCTTTTTCAAATTCTCAGCCATTTGTTCAGGATTTACCTGAATAAATGCGTAGAAGTATGTGAAAGCAACGATAAGACCGATATAAAGTGTCATTCCAATTGGATGTGCGAAATCAAGATTTGCAACTAACCATTTTGATACGCTTGAATCAGGGAAGAGCTGCGCAATTGTACGCGGCGTCATTAAAAATGCAGAAGCAAAGATAACTGGTATAACACCAGCACTATTTACTTTAAGCGGTAAATGAGTGTTTTTTGCTCCTTGATATTGATTGTTTCCTGAAACAGCTTTTGCATATTGGATCGGTATTTTACGTACAGCTTGTTGAATGTAAATAACACCAACAACTATCGCTAAAATTACGAGTCCAATTAAAACAATTTTTATTATGTGCATAAATAGCTGATCGCCAGCATTTTGGAATTGTTGTAAATAAATTTGATTTGCAACATTTGGAATGGCGGCAACGAGACCTGCGAAGATAATCATCGAAATACCATTACCAACTCCGTTAGCGGTAATTTGTTCGCCTAACCAAAGTAAAAATGCAGTACCTGCAGTTAAAACTGTCGCAATAAATAAGTATGTAGTCCAGCTTTGATCTGTTATTAATTGTCCACCTGCTATATTATTAAAGCCATAAGACATTCCGATGGCCTGTATGAATGCGAGAATGATTGTAAAGTATCGAGTGAATTGAGCTGATTTCTTACGGCCCATTTCTCCTTGCTTTGCCCATTCCGAAAATTTAGGTATAACATCCATTTGTAGTAACTGTACTATGATGGAAGCTGTAATATATGGTGTAATACCTACAGCAAAGATTGAGAAGTGTTGCAATGCTCCTCCGCCAAATACGTTTAACATACCTAGAACGTTAGCTTGATCTTGTACTTTTAATACCTCTGCGTTAGTATGAGGAACTGGAATAAACGTGCCAATTCGAAAAACGATTAACATCGCTAGTGTAAAAAGGATTTTCCTTCTTATCTCAGCTACTCTCATGAAATTTGAAATCGTACGAAACATTATGTCGCCTCCTATATTTTTATCAGTAAAAAACTGATTATTATACCCTATGAAGTAACCACAAACCTCCTTCCGCACTAAATTCATTTGACAAATGGATTTTCATACACTTTGTAGTTTTCACGGATATAAAAATATAAGGTGTTATATAAGCGACCTATACACTTCACGTAATCATTCAATACCCATAATATATCGAATAAATTAACAAATGTACATACATACGCATTAAAAATGAATAAATAGGGTCATTTTTTACATTTATTTAATGATAAATTGATAGGACATTATACTGGTAAATGCGCTTCGTATATTCCTTTAATCAATTAAAATCCTCCACCTTTTTATTTTCTTACAATTAATATATCGATTTAAAAAGAATTTAAAATCAAATAAAAGTATGAAAGTACATACTACTTTAGTAGTAGTAATAGTAATCAATTGTATTTCAATTAAAATTCATGTGATTAGAGGATTCTTTTTATTTAAGAAGGAATAAATATTTAAAGAAAGCTAAATAAACAGTGTACATATTTATAGGGGAGAAGATGTAAATGAAAGTTTTTATAAAAAAATTCCCACCATTACAAGTAGCATATATAAGACGAACTGGTAGCTACTTTGAACCACAAGATCACTGGGGAAAGTTACTGAATTGGTCAATTGAAAATAAACTTTATCCACCAGAGCAATCATTTATCGGAATATCATTAGATAATCCTGAACTTGTTGCAAGTCATAAGTGCCGGCATGATGCATGTGTTACGATTCCTGAAAACTTCGATAAAGAAAAGCATCATGATGTGCAATTTAAAAGATTAGATGGAGGTACATATGGTCTATACCAGTTCTATGATGAACCTCATAAATTAAGTGAAGCGTATCAATACATGTATGCAGAGTGGCTACCAAATAGTGAGTATGATGCAGATTATGATAGAGATAATTTAGAGTTTTGCTTAAATAATGTTGCTGAAGATCTAGACGGAAAGTTAAAGGTTAATTTATTTGTGCCAATTAAAAAGATATAAAAAACAAATAATTTCATTTGTAGCTTTAAAATGAAATTGGAATAGTAGTGAAAGAAAAACTTTTTTTGAAGATAATATTTCTAGCGTAGGAATTTAAGTATGTAGGTTGCAATGAAAGGAGAATCCACATGGATACATTTGTAAATGACAAGTTTTATGAAACGAGAGATCAATTAGTTGAGGAAATTAATTTGTTGAGTGATGCTCAATTTAATAGGAAACCAGATAAGGATAAATGGAGTATTGCACAAGTTTGTCATCATTTAGTTTTATTAGATGAGAGAGTTATAACAGTTATTTCATCAGGATTAAAAAAGTTAGATAGTACCCAAAATGAGCGTAAAGAAATTCACACTATTTTATTAGATAGAACGAAAAAGTTTATAGCTCCAGAAATGATTGAACCAAGTATAGAACCATTTGAAGTGGAGCAAATGCTCAATATGCTAAACGAATCAAGAAAAGAATTGATGCGTTTCCTGAGTACAATAGAAGATGAGTCTATATTAGCGAAAAAAGCAGTGATGCATCCAGCTCTTGGAGAATTATCCCTTGATCAGTGGATAGAACTGATTTATTTACATGAACAGCGTCATATTTCACAAATAAAAGAGATAAAATTACTTTGTGAAATTGAAAAGTAAAAATCATTCCCTATTTATTGATGCGTATTATAAACAGGGAAAACGGTTGATTCATATTGATTCAGAAGAAAACAAAAATAGAATGAAATTAGTTGAAAGTAACCAATAAGCTTAAGAAAATATGAAACTATCCGATTTTCTGTATAAGTGTAACCCCGTCTTAAATGAAGAGCGGGGTTATTTTTTTGGAAGTATTTTCATTGAGAAGGAAATACTTCGACAATGAAATTCAAAAAAATAATCATCATAACATATTTTATATGCGAATTTTAGTAAATTGAAATAATGATTTTATGATGATGAATGATATGTCCTTATTTTGAAAGTACTCTTCACACGCTTAAGGAAGGGGTATTCTGTCAGGAAACGATAAAATACAATTCTGTTAGGAGATGTATGCAATTTATTCTCTTTATTTTGCAACAGAACCACCTTCAAAATTATCTTTTGTAGTTGAAGTTTCCTGAATAATAAGTTACATTTTTAAAGTTCAAGCAACTTTATGAAAGTACAAAAAGGGGAGAAATATTATTAGTATGCAAAAAATGAAATGGAAGAACTATGTATGTTACTTTGTAATTCTATTACTGCTTGGAACAGCAGTAATAGTCAAACCACCTATCTCTAAGGCTGAGGAATCTGAAGTTAATATCACATTGTTAGGTACTGCAGATATTCATGGTAGATTTATGCCTTGGGATTATGCGCTTGATGGAGCAAATATGAGTGGAAGTTTGACGCAGCTTTATACGGTTATAAAGAAGGTCCGTCAAGAAAATCTAAATACCATATTAGTAGATGCTGGGGATACAATTCAAGGAAACTCAGTAGAATTATTCAACGATAAACCACAATCGCCAATGATGGTAGCGATGAATACAATGGGATATGACGCCTGGGCATTTGGAAATCATGAATTCAATTTTGGATTAGATACATTGAAAAAAGTTAGTGAGCAATATAAGGGAAAAACGTTAGCAGGAAATATTTATAAGGAAAATGGAGAGCGCTTTCTTCCTGCATATACAATTGTAGAAAAAGGTGGAATTAAAGTTGGGATTATTGGTATGAATACACCAATGATTAGTGATTTTGAAAAAGGGACAGATCACTTAGATGGTTTAGTGGTGAAAAATCCGGTAGAAGAGACGAAAAAGGCAATTAAGGAATTAGAAGGTAAAGTAGATGTAATGGTAGGAGTTATGCATATGGGATTAGAAAATGAGAATGGTATCCCTGGTACTGGTGTTCAAGATATTGCAAATGCTTGTCCGGAACTAAGCGCTATTTTTGCGGCTCACATGCATAAACTTGTAAAAAAAGAAGTTGTAAATGGCGTAATTATTACAGAACCAGATAAATATGGAACGCATATTTCACGTATTGACCTTACTTTTACAAAGCAAGATGGGAAGTTGACTTTAAAAAATAAAACTGCTACCGCTATACCTGTAAAAAATGCTGATGGAACAACGATATTATCTGATCCTACACTTGAAGAAACATTAACACCTTTTCACGAATATGCGAGAGGAGATGCAAATGTTGTAGTCGCTCAATTAAAGGGTAGAAATCTTGTTCCTGAAAATGAAATAAAGGGTATTCCAAGTGTTCAGATTCAAGAAACACCTTTATCAGATTTCTTTCATGAAGTCATGCTCTACTACAGTAAAGCAGATGTAGTAGCCCATCAAATTGATAATGATTATGCCCGTTTGGATATAGGTCCTATTAAGAAAAAAGATATTGCGTACAATTACCAATATGCCTTGGGAGAAATTACAGTATATAAGATTTCTGGAAAAGATTTAAAAGACTATATGGAATGGGCAGCAGGATATTTTAACTCATCTCGTGCCGGAGATGTAACCGTTAGCTTTGATAAAACCCGCCGTGCATCTAAATACAGTACGAACGATTTCTTTGGAGGCGTAAAATACGAAATTGACTTAACAAAACCATATGGAAGTAGAATTACAAATTTACGCTCTATTCGTACAAACAAACCAATCAAAACGAGCGATGTTATGACGCTGGGAATGAATGCATATAGAATGGAGGCTCTTCAGGCAAAAGGGGGAGCTTTAGAGGGGCGTAAGTTTGAACAAATTTGGTCATCTAAACAAGAGAATGCATTTGGAGAAACAGGCGGAACCATTCGTAACCTTGCTATTACATATTTAAAAGAGGTAAAGAATGGTGTATACACTCCAAAAGTTATGCGTAATTGGAAAATTACTGGTGTAGATTTACATTCTTCAGAGCATAAGGCTGTAGTTGATCTCGTGAATAAAGGGATTTTAGAAATTCCAAAAACAGAAGACGGAAAATACACAAATATAGCATCTATAAATACGAAAGACTCAATTTCAAAAGAAGAAATTGTAGCACTCTCACAAAAAGCAAATATTAATCCAAATGAGTTTAATCATGCAAAGACAAAAGGTGAATTTTATAAAAAACTTAATAGGATTACTAAAAAAATATAAATTATAAGGTTTCTTATAGTGATTGTTATTTTAATAGTATGAAACCCACTCTTACAATAGTAAAGAGTGGGTTTTTATGTTGTTATTTAGATGTAAGTATACTTTTATTAGAATGAATATAGATAATTAATAACTAACCAATTGGATGAGCGTCTATAAGGATTCTCTTTTATTCAAATTAATGTACATATGTGTTCCGTTCATTATTTATAATATTGACCACAATTTATGTAATTTTGCATAATGTTACATAAATTTCGTATTTTCTCTTTTTTCCGACAGAAATAGACAGTATACTTTGTACAAGCTTTCTATTTCAAAAATTATACGAGGTGAAATAATGAAAAACAAAAAGACATTAACTAAGGTAGCATTAACAACAGGATTAGCTTTAACAGCTGTGGCACCATATGGCGTAGGTCATGCAGAGGAAACAGATCAACTACAAGTCCAAATTCAAGAGGAATCGTTCCGTTCGGGTGAACTTACACAACCGTCACAAAAGGCACCAGAAAATGTAGTAAAGGATGCACTTAAGGAGAAAACAGAGCAAGCTCTGTCCCAAAAACAAGTCAATGGAGAAGCAGGAGTAGATTATAAAGTTCTTCAAAAACGTGGTTCGTATGATGGAACTACACTTGTGCGTATGCAACAAACATACGAAGGAAAAGAAGTATATGGACATCAATTAACTGCACACGTAGATAATAATGGTGTTATTAAAAGTGTTTCAGGTGATAGCGCACAAAATTTAAAACAAGAAGAATTGAAAAAACCTATTAATCTATCAAAAGATGAAGCAAAACAATTTATTTATACGAAGTACGGAAACGATCTCAAGTTTATTTCTGAGCCGGAAGTTAAAGAGGTTATTTTTGTTGATGAAAATAATGGACAAGCTAAAAATGCATACCAAGTTACCTTTGAAGCTGCAACACCAAACTATGTTTCTGGTACTTATTTAGTAAATGCACAAAATGGTGATATGTTAAAAAATATGGTACAAGAATCTAACTTAAAAGCCAGTGACAAACTAGTTGGAGCTTTAAAGAAAAGTAAACAAAGCAGTCTTACATCATTAACTGGAACAGGAAAAGATGATTTAGGTATTTCTCGTTCATTTGGTATCTCTAAACAAAGTAATGGCAAATATGCTCTTGCTGATTATACAAGAGGGCAAGGCATTGAAACATATGATGTGAATTACAGAGATATTACTAAAGAAGAAAGCTATTATCCTGGTACATTAGCGACTAGTACTTCGGCAACATTTAACGATCCGAAAGCAGTAAGTGCTCATTACTTAGCAACAAAAGTATTTGATTTTTATAAAGATAAATACAAGCGTAATAGCTTTGATAATAAAGGACAAAAAGTAGTTTCAGTTGTACACGCTTGGGATTCTGAAGAGACGAATGATCCGAAAAATTGGCAGAATGCATTAAGTGCTAATAATGGAAGTATGCTTGTATATGGCGATCCTATTGTTAAAGCATATGACGTAGCTGGACATGAATTTACACACGCTGTTACTTCTAGCGAATCTAATCTTGAATATTACGGAGAATCCGGTGCGATTAATGAGGCATTATCTGATATTATGGGAACATCTATTGAGAAATACGTAAATAATGGAAAATTCAACTGGACAATGGGAGAACAAACGGGATCTGTTTTCCGTGATATGGAAAACCCAGCTTCTGTTCCATCTTCACTTGGAGTACCTTATCCAGATGATTACAGTGAATTTAACGATTTTAATGGATGGGATCAAGGCGGTGTTCATTTTAATTCAAGTATTATTAATAAAGTTGCGTATCTCATTGCGAAAGGCGGAACTCATAACGGAGTAACTGTTAAAGGAATTGGTGAAGATAAAATGTTTGATATTTTCTATTATGCAAATACAGATGAGTTAAACATGACTTCTAATTTCAAAGAATTGAGATCAGCATGTATTCGAGTGGCAACTAATAAATATGGTGCGAATACAGCTGAAGTTCAAGCAGTTCAAAAAGCATTTGATGCAGCAAAAATTAAGTAATTTAGAAATATAGTTCTCATTCATATATTAATACATTATGAAAAACAGCTAATGTCATTTTAAGGATATTAGCTGTTTTTTTACGTAGCAATGTATTATTGAAAATAAACTGACTAAGCAATAATGAGGCGCTTTCTCTTTAAGAAGTAGCGACAAATAAATAAGGTTTAAAGTGTATAAAAACAGAAAATTAATAATATATTGACCTCTTGATAGAAAGTCTATAAAATGAAAGCGATAACAAACGATTGCTTTAAAATGATTTCCCTGATCTTTTAGCATTTACAAACATATGAAGGCATTAACAAATCTATTTTTTTAAGTATTAATGCAAACGTTTTCGTAATAAAAAGGTCATTGAAATACATACGTGAAAATAGTCAATATGGAGGTGAAGTAAAAGAGATTTCTAGATTAATTTAAGCAGTGTTATTCAGTGAAAGCATAATAAATCGTTAGTAATATTTGAAGAAAGGGTGTATGTGGTGCAAATTACAAAAAGATTAATTAACAAAACAGTTTTATTACTTACTTTAATCGTTATGTTATCATCTGTTTTCTCTTTTCAGAGTGTGAAGGCAGTTTCAAATTCGAAAACAACTGAAATTATCATTCATTACAAAGAAAAGCTTGGAAATACAAAAGACTGGAATCTTTGGTTATGGGGAGAAAATGCAAATGGTACATCTTATGAATTTACTGGTGAAGATGAATTTGGAAAATACGCTAAGATAAAAATAGACGGTGACTATAATCGTGTAGGATTTATAGTTCGAACAAATGAATGGGAAAAAGATGGTGGGGATCGTTGGATTGAAAATATAAAGGACGGTCGTGCTGAAGTATGGATTCTTTCGGGTGATGAAAAAGTATATAACTCTAAGCCTTCATCGGATCTCTCAATTCAAAAAGCAACTATTGATAGTTTCAATGAAATTACTGTAACGACTAATGTCCCGTTTCATATTAAGGAAAAGAAAATTGAAATTGAAGGCATTAAAATTAAAAATATTACTCCTTATGATACAAACAGTGGAGATATTACTAATAAGGTTAAAATAATTACGGAACAGAAAATTGATTTAAAACAAACATACAAAGTTAAAATTGAAAACTTAGCTGATACGAATACTGAAATTGGTAAAGTCATTCGTAGCGAAGAATTTGATAATTTATTTTATTATGGTGGCAACGATTTAGGAAATACATATACTCCGCAACATACAAAGTTCCGTTTATGGGCTCCTACTGCAAGCGAAGCGAAGTTAGTTACATATAAAAACTGGAACGATAAAATAGGTGCTGAAATAAACATGCAACAAGGTGAAAAGGGAACTTGGACAGCAGAACTAAAGGGGAACCAAAAAGGGCTCTTTTATACGTATAAGGTCAAAATTGGTGATAAGTGGGCTGAAGCGGTTGATCCATATGTGCGTGCTGCTTCTGTAAATGGCGATAAAGGTGCAGTCGTTAATTTAGAAGAAACAAATCCGAAAAAATGGAAAGCAAACAAAAAGCCAAAATTTAAAAATCCGGAAGATGCTATTATTTATGAGTTACATGTACGCGATCTTTCCATTCAACCTGAAAGTGGTATTAAACAGAAAGGGAAGTATTTAGGTGTAACAGAAAAAGGAACAAAAGGGCCAGGAGGTGTAAAAACAGGACTTGATCATATAAAGGAGCTTGGTGTTACTCACGTTCAGTTTTTACCGATATTTGATTATGCTTCAGTAAATGAAGAGACTTTAAATGAACCGCAATATAACTGGGGATATGATCCTAAAAATTTCAACGTTCCAGAAGGCTCCTATTCTACAAATCCTTATGAGCCAACTGTTCGAATAACTGAATTAAAGCAAATGGTTCAAACACTACATGATAATAATCTTCGAGTAGTGATGGATGTAGTATATAACCATATGTATAATGCTGCTGAATCTAATTTTCATAAGTTAGTTCCAGGTTATTATTATCGTTACAATGAAGATGGAACATTTGCAAATGGAACTGGAGTAGGAAATGATACTGCTTCAGAAAGAAAAATGATGAGGAAATTTATGATAGATTCCGTAACATATTGGGCAAAAGAATACAATTTAGATGGATTCCGTTTTGATTTAATGGGTATTCATGATTATGAAACGATGAATGAAATACGTAAAGCTGTTAATCAAATTGACCCTTCTATTATACTACACGGAGAAGGATGGGATTTAAATACACCTCTTGCAGCTGAGTTGAAAGCAAATCAAAAAAATGCAGAGAAAATGAAAGGGATTGCTCATTTTAACGATAATATACGTGATGGGTTGAAAGGTAGTGTATTTGAGGAAAAGGAAAATGGTTTTGTAAATGGAAAGCAAAACATGGAAGATCGTATTAAAAAAGGCATTACAGCAGGTATTGACTATGATACAAATTCGTCTACCTATCAAGATCCTGAACAGGTATTAACTTATGTGGAAGCACATGACAATCATACATTATGGGATAAACTTGAGTTAACTAATCCAGGTGACAGTGAAGAAATGCGAAAACAAATGCACAAATTGTCTTCTTCAATTTTATTAACATCACAAGGGATTCCATTTTTACATGCAGGGCAAGAGTTTATGCGGACGAAATACGGTGATCATAATAGTTACAAATCTCCAGATTCAATTAACCAGATGGATTGGCTGCGCCGTGCAACGTTTAATAATGAAGTAGATTATATGAAGGGTTTAATAGAATTACGCAAAAAGTACTCAGCTTTTCGAATGACATCTGCAGAGCAAATAAAAACACACGTATCATTTATTGATGCTCCGAAAAATACTGTAGCTTATACAATAGAGGGGAATAAAAATGAATACTTTACAGTGGCTCACAATGCAAATAGAGAAGCTGTTGAAATAACACTTCCATCGAAAGGTCCTTGGAAAGTACTAGTAGATGGGAAGCAGGCGGGAAGTACACCACTTTATGTTGTCCATGACAATAAAATTAAAGTTCCTGCATTAAGTTCATTTGTCTTAAAAACAGAGAAACCGATTAAATAAAAGCGAAGAATGTGGAAATAAATACTGCATTGAGCAAATTTAACAAGGATTGCAAATAAAAAAAGCGAAGTGAAGATTATTCTCACTTCGTTTTTAAAGTTAATGTAATATAATTTCACATACTGTAATTATATTACAATTTAATAAAAGAAATAAGCAATAGATTATTTCTTTTGTGACAGTAGGAGGAGAAGATATCTTTGAGTTTATTTATAAAATTACCTGAAATCCATTCGTAATTCATATAATGTTTATTATATATTCGCACATATAACGAACTAGATGTTCGAGTTGTATTAATTCCTACAAATCGTTTAAAAATAACAAAGGCGTAAAAAGTATATGGAATTAAAATAGAGAAAAGACACCATTCAAGGTGTCTTTTCTCTATTTTGAATATGAAATGTAAGTAACTCGATTGTATGTAATAGTATGTGATATTTTCACACTAACTGATTAAGAAAAATTTAAAACTCTTTTCTTAATCTATTTGTAATAAATTACATCATAAAATTTTATCGATATAATAAATAAAACTTTCTCAACATTATTTGATTTAATAACTATATTCAACCGCTCTCCAATCCATTACAATAATTTCACATTGGAAATACATGAATATTCTCAATGTTATAAATGGTTTATACCTTATAGGATTACTATGGGAAAGGATGTGAAATATCCAAAAAGAAATCATTTTTTATGATGAAATAAAAAATTTTAATGAAGAAAAAGTTATTTCATTATTTTCAAGTTTCGTTAAAGTGCATGTATTTATAATCACTATGAGACAAGGAGCAGAATCCGAAAAAATTTTTGTAAATTAGAAAATTGCATTTCAAAAATAAGTTAAACGTTTATGGAGGGTTATATGAGCGAGAAAATTTATTACTGGTCTCCGATTAAGCATTGGGAGAAGTTGCATAATGAAGTTTTGATAGGGGAAATGAGATTTACAGGTATTCTGTCTGAGTGGTTTCCAGATTTTTATTTTATGGCTCAAAAAGGTGTGAAAATTAGTGAACTAGTAGAGCGCTTTTCGTTAGGAAATGTAGAAGAGACACAAAAAAACATAGAGCTCATGATAAAAAATCGTGTGTTAGTAAGTAATATATTACACCCAAGAGAAGTATTTTCTTCACAAGAAAAGATTTTTTCAAATCCATATAGCAACCAGATTCGCTTTTCTAAAGAAAAGTTAGATAAGTATATGAGTGAACAATTAAATCGCACGCACGTTGCTGCACGGTCGACCGAAATTCAACTTGAAACAACAAATGAGCTACCTACTATAATCAAGGAACGTAGGTCTTGTCGTCAATTTGATATGGAAAAACATATTAGTTTTTCGGAATTTTCCCGATTCTTATCAACTCTAAAACAGGTTAGGGAAGAAAAAATATACTATCATTACGCAAGTGCAGGCGGGCTCTATCCCATTGATATCTTTGTTTATGTAAAACCAAAACGTATAGAGGATATGAAAGCTGGATTTTATTATTATAACCCATCAAAAAATAGTCTTGTGATTGTAAACAACATTGATCAAGTAATCAAAAGTGATCATGAGTTAATTAATCAGGATTTATTTACTCAATCTGCCTTCTCAGTTTATTTGGTTTATAATGCGAACGCTTCCATCCCGAAATACGGTTCAGATGGATATTTATTTGCTTGTATTGAGTCAGGCATTATCACTGCTACCTTAAATATGGTTGCTGAGACATTAAATTTAGGGGTTTGTTCAGTTGGTCATATGAAATTTGAAGATATTCAGCAATTTTTATGTTTGGATAATCATCAAGTGTTTCTCCATGGGCTTGAAGTTGGCTTAAAAATTAACGAGTAGAAGAAATGAATATTAGGGGGATAAAGATAAAAATGCACATTAAAGATCGAAGTTCAATTCATGAAAATAAAGAAGTAGAAGCGTTTTGGAAGGAGCAATTATCTTCCGAGATTCTCGATTTTTCTGTATTTAAATTTAATAGCGATTACCAACTAAATAAAGAAACACCTTGTGAGTACGTTCAAGTCATAGTGAATGTAGAATTTAGTAAAAGTATACAAAAAATAAGTAAGTCTCAAGATTTATTATTATTTAGCTGGTTTCAAGCCGCTTTAAGGGTTTGTTTGGCACATTATACAGATCAAGAAAGAATTACTATTGGTATTCCTATAATTGAAAAGAATCTTGAACAAAGTGAGAATCTTAATAAGTTGATTCCTTTAGGAAGTGAAATCCATCCGCATCACACCTTTAAACAATTAGTAAATGAGATTGAACAAACGACTTTATTCGGGTATGAAAATCAGGAGTATCCGCTCTCTGAATTATTAGTTAAACACAATTTAACTCCTTTTCAAATTGTAATCGGGATGGAAGGATTACATAATGAAAATTCGCTAGAAGAATACGCAGAGAATAATTTAGCCCTATGGATACGAAGAAAATGGAATGAAATACATAATGAATTTGAATTTCAAATTTCTTGTAAGTCCCGTTCATTCTCTTCTTTGCAACAGTTTGCCAATTCGTATTGTTATGTTTTAAAGCAAGTTTTACAAAATCCGAATTTGGCATTGAAAGATATTTGTATTATTGCAGAAGAAGAAAAAGAGTTGTTAGAAGGATTGAATGCTTTTCAAACGGGCATAGACTTGTTTCAATCATTTCAAGATTTGTTTGAAGCGCAAGTATTAAAAACTCCAGATCAAATTGCTGTTGTTTGTAATGATCAATCTTTGACATATAGAGAATTGAATAAGAAAGCGAATCAATTGGCTTCTATTCTTCAAAGTAAAGGTGTTTCAAAAGAAAGTATTATTGGCGTTATGGTAGATCGGTCATTAGAAATGATTATTGGTATGATGGGGATTTTAAAAGCAGGAGCAGCCTATTTACCAATAGACCCTAACTACCCAACTGAACGAATTGAATATATGTTACAAGATAGTCAAGCAAAATATTTACTTAGTAAGCGAACAGAGGAAGTATTGCCACAATTTGCAGGTGAAGTACTGTATCTTGATAAAGAATATCTTTTTCAAGGTGAAGAAAGTAATTTAGTACGAGAACATAATCCTAATGATTTAGCTTATGTTATTTACACATCAGGATCGACAGGAAATCCAAAAGGGGTAATGATAGAACAAAAATCGCTAGTTCATTTTTTAAATGTAATGAGAGAAAAAGTAAAAGCTAATCAATCATTCTTGTTTCTTGCTAGTGTATCTTTTGATATTTCCTTGTTAGAAATATGTCTTCCTTTAACGCAAGGTTCAAAAGTAGTAATTGCTACAGAGGACCAGTTTGCAACAAAAGAATTGGCTCATTTGGTCAAAAAACATAAGGTGGATTTATGGGAATCAACGCCATCGCGAATGGAAGTGATTTTGAGTGATCCAGAAGGGGCGATTTTTCTAAAAGATTTAAAATCTATTTTATTAGCAGGAGAATCATTTTCCATTGATTTGGTTGAAAAAATTCGTTGTATCAGTGAAGCAACAATTTTAAATATTTATGGTCCCACAGAAACAACCATTTGCGCAACAGTAAAAGAGTTGAGCACTTCCAAAGAAGTTACGATTGGCAAACCTAACCCGAATTATCATTCCTATATATTGAATAAGTATGGCCAATTAAAACCATTTGGAATTCCCGGTGAACTCTGCATTGCTGGCGTAGCGGTAGCACGAGGGTATCTTGGTAAAAATAAACTGACAGATGAAAAGTTTGTACCGAGTCCTTTTGCGGCAGGGGAAATGATGTATCATACAGGTGATCTCGTTCGTTGGTTGCCTAATGGAGAACTTGAATATTTAGGTAGAATGGATCATCAAGTGAAAATTCGGGGGTATCGGATTGAATTAAGAGAAATCGAAACTCAATTAAGGGAATATCCAGAAATAAACCAGGCTATCGTTGTTGATCAAGTGTATGGAAATAGGAAATTATTAGCTGCCTACTATGTATCGGATAACAAGGTGTCTTTTGGTGAAATCAGAAAATATTTAAGTGATAAATTACCTGAGTTTATGATTCCTGAAAAAATGATTCAGGTAGAAGAGATTCCATTGAATCCAAATGGAAAAGTGGATAGAAAAAGATTGTTGGATATAACACAAACAGATTATGTATCAATTCCATACGTTGCTCCGCGCAATGAAATTGAACAAAAATTAGTGCGTGCATGGGAAAAAGTTATGGAGATCGAGGGAATCGGTATTCATGATAATTTTTTTGCATTAAAAGGAGAATCTATTAAAGCACTTCAGGTAATTAATTTATTAAGAAAAGACGGCTTAAAAATAAGTACAACAGATTTTTTTAAGCACCCCACAATCGCTCAACTGAGTTCTTGTGTAAAGCTAGAGCATAAAGAGGAAAACCTTGAAAGTAGACCAACTCATGTTAAAGATTTGTCTAAGCCATTTTCCTTAACAGAAGTTCAGACCGCGTATATGATAGGACGGAATTCACAGTTTGAATTAAGTGGTATTTCCCCTCAAACATATTTTGAATATGAAACAGCATTGGATATCAATCGTCTTTCAAAAAGTTTTCAAAAGGTAATTCATCGTCATCCAATGTTGCGAGCTGTAATTTTACCAGAGGGAAAACAGCAAATATTACAAAGCGTTCCTGATTACGAGATTGAAATAGTGAGTCTCATAGATTTAGATGATAGGAATCAACATGCTCGCTTACAAGAAGAGCGTTCTCGAATGACTAACCATGTATTCCCTTTGGGGCAATGGCCTTTGTTTGAATTGAAAGCTTTTCTTTTAAAAGAAGACACGTATTTATTATGTTTTCGATACGATGCTTTATTAATGGACGGAGCAAGCATGAACATTGTTGGACAGGATTTGTTGCATTATTATTATAAACCAAATCAAAAATTAGAATCTTTATCTTTTGATTTTCAAGATTATATGTTTATCTATGATGAAATGGAACAAAGCGAAGAATATAAAACAGCAAAAGATTATTGGACAAGTAAGCTTCCTGACTTTCCATTTGCACCTTCTTTGCTGTTAAAAAAGGATCCAGCAGAGATTGCTACTCCTAAATTCCAATCACTTACAAAAATCCTGGATAATAAAAAATGGACAAAGCTACGAAAGTTAGCACAAGAGAAAGAGGTAACGCCTTCCGCTCTACTTTGTACAATATATGGTGATGTGTTGGCATATTGGAGTAATCAACGTCGATTAGCAATTAACTTGACTGTATTTAACCGTTATCCTGTTCATGATGAAGTAGAACAGATTGTTGGAGATTTCACATCACTTATTTTATTGGATGTTGATGTAAAACCAGAGCAAACTTTCTTTACTAGAGTAAAAGAAACGCAAGCTACTTTATTAGATGGCCTTGAACATCGTCATTACGATGGAGTTAACTTTATTCGAGATTTTACTCGATATCATCAAATGACGCCAAAAGCAGTTATGCCAATCGTTTTCACCTCGATGTTAGCAGGTGCAGGTGCTTTCTCTTGGGAACAACTTGGTTCTCTTCGCTATATTCATGCTCGGACTCCACAAGTGTATTTGGATAATGTAGTAATTGAAAAAAATGGAGAGTTATTAATTAGCTGGAACTATGTTGAAGAGTTGTTTGATGTTGATGTAATAGAAGCAATGTTTTCCCAATTTGTTGACTTATTGGAACAATTGGTGAAACAAAGCGATATAACATCTTTGCATATGAAAGAATCGGATCAAACTCTAATTAAGCAATACAATGAAACAACAAAAAAAATACCTTCAACTACTCTGTATCAATTATTTACAGACCAAGTAAAACGTACGCCGGATGAAGTAGCGGTGGTATTTGAACAAGAATGGTTAACATACTCGGAACTTCATAAACGTTCTAATCAAATTGCCCACTTCTTAAAAGAGCAAGGTATTGGTCTAGGTGACAAAGTGGGTCTTTTAGCAAAAAGGCGAGTTGACACAATTGTTAATATGTTAGGTATTTTAAAATCAGGTGCCGCTTATGTTCCGATTGATCCCGATCATCCTTTAGATCGCCAAACATATATTTTAAAAAATAGCTCATGCAAGCTTTTATTAGAACCTAGTCTTTATGAAGAAAATCATTTGTCATTTTATACAACAGAAGATATGCCCGCTATTGCTGGTCCAGAAGATATTGCCTATATTATATACACTTCAGGAAGTACAGGAAAACCAAAAGGAGTAATTATTACTCACCAAGCGGTTACAAATACTATTCAAGACATAAATCAAAAATATGAGGTGAATGAAGATGATCGTATTATTGGTATCTCTTCCATGTGTTTTGACCTATCTGTATACGATATTTTCGGAGCTTTAAGCACAGGTGCAATGTTAGTAATGATTCGTGATCCGAGAGACATGCAAGAATTAATCCGCACTGTCGAACGTAGAGGGATTACAATTTGGAATACAGTGCCTGCAATCATGGATTTGGCATTGGAGCAAGTAGGTTCTCATTTTGAATATCCTTCTTTACGTTTAGTTTTACATAGTGGAGATTGGATTCCGCTTTCTTTACCAGAAAAAATAAAACGACATTTTCCGATTGCAGAAGTAGTCTCACTAGGAGGGGCAACAGAAGCATCGATTTGGTCAATTTATTATCCGGTCAAACAGGTGGAATCACATTGGAATAGTATTCCATACGGGATGCCCTTGGCAAACCAAACGTATTATGTGTTGAACTATGAAAAGAAAATGTGCCCTGTTGGTGTAATTGGAGATTTATATATCGGGGGAGTGGGCCTTGCTAAAGGATATTTAAATGATGAAAAGAAAACAAATGAAGCGTTTGTGTCACATCCTGATTTTGGTCTTATATATAAAACAGGAGATTGTGGAAAAATGCATTCTGAGGGATATATTGAATTTTTAGGCCGCCAAGATTACCAAGTGAAAATTCAGGGATATCGAGTAGAGTTAGAAGAAATCTCTCATTGTCTTCTAACTTATAAACAAGTCGAACATGCTGTCGTAATTGATCAAACAGATGAGAACGGAATAAAATTTTTAGTTGCATATGTGGTAACTGAGCAAAATATTAGTACAACAGAACTACGAAAGCATTTGCGAGATCACTTGCCAGATTATATGATTCCTTCTTATTTTGTTTATTTGGACCAATTACCCCTGACTCCAAACGGGAAATTAGATAGAAAAGCGCTACCTACTCCGGAGAAACAAAAAAATGAAGTATTTATTGCCCCAAAAACTGAAATGGAAAAAATATTAACTAGTATTTGGCAAGAAGTACTCAAAATAGATCAAGTTGGAGTAAATGATCATTTCTTCGCCTTAGGTGGAGATTCGATAAAAGCGATTCAAGTGTCCGTCAGACTGTATCGACAAGGATTCGAGCTTGAACCAAAAAATATATTTTCATTTCCTATATTAAGGGACATGGTTCAATTTGTTAAAAAGCTAGACCAGTTTTCAAGTTCACAAACAAATGATGTAAACATAATGAACGATAATAAAGCTACATTACTAAATGTTAAAGATAAACAACTTAATCAACATACACTTAACAAAATACAAGAAAAAATGCCGGATATAAAAATAGAACGTATTTACCCGTTAGCACCTTTCCAGGAAGTTATTTATGAGCATGCTACGAATGAACCTGATACAAATGCATATTTTGAACAAACAATTTGGGCACTTGAGGGGGAGCTGGATATTAAACTCTTTATTCAGTGTTTCCAACAATTAGTTGATCGTCATGATTCTTTAAGAACAATAATTGTGCAAGATGAACAAGCAAAACCTTGGCAAGCTGTTCTATATGATGTTCAAATAAATTCAGAAATAAAAAACTTGATTGAGATGACGAAACAAGAACAGCAAGAATTCCTAAAACAGTGGATGAATGAAAATTTAAGTCGAGGATTTAAAAATGATGAACTTATGACACGTCTCTGTATATTCCAACTAGGTAATAACGAGCATAAAGTAATTTGGAGTTCCCATCATCTATTATGTGATGGTTGGAGCGTCAGCATTTTGATAGACGAATTATTCCAGCTCTACGAAACTACAAATGCCGGAACTACGGCGGGGTTACCCATGGTAAAACCTTTTGAAACATTTATAGATTGGACTTTGGCACAAGATCATGAGAAAGCACGTCATTTTTGGCGAGATTATTTATCAGGATACAATCAGAAAATTAGTATTCCTAAAAAGAAAGTCCCATCTAAAAGTGAAGGGTTAAACTTCACTTTTATGGATTTAACATTAGACAAGGATTTGACTGATCAGTTACAGACATTTGTAACTAAAAATAATATAACTATGAATACGGCATTACTAGCTGTATGGGGAATATTGCTTGGCAAATTCAACGGAACGAGAGAAGTAGTATTGCCTAATCTAGTATCAGTCAGACCTCCCGAAGTAGAAGGAATTGAAAATATGTTCGGTCTGTTCACAAATGTTTTGCCTATCCGATTAGCATGGACAGAAACGCAATCTTTTGTGGACTTCCTGCAAAAGGTACAACTAGAGACATTGAAATGTAATGAGTATGCATACTATTCATTTGTTGATATACAAAAGCAAAGTGAATTAAAAACTGAGTTGACTGACCATCTTTGGGTTTTTGAAAACTATCCAACTAATCCAGCAATCTTTTCTTCAAATGAAAACAGACATTTTGCTATCACGGATTACGAAGTTGTTGATGAGCCACATGTAAAGTATGGAATTATGTGCTTCCCTGAAGAAAGACTTACAATAAAGTTTGGATATGATCAAACCGTATATGAAGCAGAGAAAATACAGGAAATATTAAATCACATCCATGGGTTAATCAACACGATTCTTCAAAATCCAATACAAACAATTTGTGATTACAAATTATAAAAAATGAAAAGGCGAGCAAGAACTCGCCTTTTTAAATAGAATAGGAGTAAATCAAATGACAAAAAAATTACAGTTATCAGCCGAAGAGATGCGTCAGTTAGGATATCAAGCGGTTGACTTGATTGTTGATCATATGAATCATTTAAAAAGTAAACCAGTTTCAGAAACGATTGATAGTAATATTTTTAGAGACAAGCTAATTGAAACGATTCCGGAAAACGGATCTAATCCAAAAGAATTACTTCATTTTCTTAATAACAATGTGTTTAATCAAATTACTCATGTGGATCATCCTCATTTTATGGCTTTTGTGCCAGGTCCTAATAATTATGTTGGTGTATTAGCAGATTTTTTAGCAAGTGGGTTTAATGTATTTCCTACAGCTTGGATAGTAGGTGCAGGTGCCGAACAAATTGAATTAACGACAATTAACTGGTTAAAATCAATGCTAGGATTCCCTGATTCAGCTGAAGGACTATTTGTCAGTGGTGGTTCCATGGCTAATTTGACTGCACTTACTGTAGCGAGACAGGTCAAGCTGAATAATGACATAGAAAATGCGATTGTTTATTTTTCTAACCAAACTCATTTTTCTGTAGATCGAGCACTTAAAGTATTAGGTTTTAAACAGCATCAAATTTGCCGAATTGAGACAGATGAAGACTTAAAAATTTCAGTTAGTACTTTAAGAAAACAAATAAAAGAAGATCGATTAAAAGGGAAAAAACCATTCTGTGTTATTGCTAATGCAGGGACAACGAATTGCGGAGCGGTGGACTCCCTCGATGAATTGGCTGATGTATGTGGTGATGAAGATATATGGCTACACGTGGATGGGGCTTATGGGGCTGCAGCAATTCTCAGTGAAAAAGGAAGGGAGTTATTAAGTGGAATTCATCGTGCCGATTCTTTAACGTTAGACCCGCATAAATGGCTTTTTCAGCCTTATGATGTTGGTTGTATACTTATTCGAAATAGCCAATATTTAAGTGAAACATTCCGTATGATCCCAGAGTATATTAAGGATACAGAAACTAATATAGAAGAAAAAGTGAATTTTGGGGAGCGTGGAATTGAACTTTCTCGTAGATTTAGAGCATTAAAGGTATGGCTTTCTTTTAAAGCATTCGGAGTTACAGCTTTTCGTGAGGCAATTGATCATGGCATTATGCTAGCTGAACAAGTTGAAGAGTTTTTAAGGAAAGAAAAAGATTGGGAAGTAGTAACACCTGCCCAATTAGGAATTGTTACTTTTCGTTATATTCCATGTGAGCTAACATCTACAGATACAATTCATGAAATAAACAAAAAATTGGTGGAAGAAATTAATCAAAGAGGATTTGCTATGCTAAGTACGACTAAATTAAAAGAAAAAGTAGTAATTCGACTTTGCTCTATTAACCCAAGAACAACAAAAGAAGAAATACTTCAAATCATGATGAACATAAAAGCATTAGCAGAGGAAATAAACACATCGCCTAAACATCTTATATCTGTTTCTCAACCTTGATATATTAGGCGGATTTTACATATTAATAGCCGATTCTTATTTAGAATCGGCTATTATATTTAAATGATAAATACATATATACTATTTATAAGTGTTTCTCTTGTAATGGGATTAAGCCTCAACCTTGGATACTCGTTTGAAACCAGTCTTTATTGCTTGTACTATTTCGTTCACAGCATAAATAGATACATCGGCATTTGGATTTAACCCTTCAAACCAGTGATAGGCATTTGGATATAAATGAAACTCCACATCAACACCAGCTTGTGCTAGTTTGCTTACATAGGTTAATGTTTCGCTGCGGAATGGATCTAATTGACCAACAAATGTGTAAGTATACGGTAAGTCACTATAATCCTCAGCTCGAGAAGGTGCTGCATAGGCAGGGATTTGATCCGTTCCATACATTTCTCCTAAATACATTTTCCAGCCAGCTTCATTTGCCTTTTGGTTCCAAACAAATCCCTCTTTAATTTCATTCGCTGAAGGTGTATCATTTCTGTCATCAATCATTGGATATAGTGGCATTTGTAAACAAATTGAAGGATATTTTCGATCTCGTGCTAATAATGATAATGCTGCTGTTAGTCCACCGCCAGCGCTTACTCCTGCAAGCCCAATTCGATTCGAATCAATGTTTAATGACTTTGCATTATCAGCAATCCATTTTAAAGCTGAATAACAATCCTCAATTGGTGCTGGGTAAGGGTGTTCAGGTGCTAAGCGGTAGTCTACAGACACGACCACACAGCTAGCTTCTTTTGCAAACCTCATACAAATATCATCGTTATCATCTATAGACCCTAAGATATAACCTCCACCATGTATCCATAATAAGACAGGTAAAGATTCATGATTTGATTTTGGACGATAAATTCGTAATGGTAACGGATTATCATCAGGCCCAACAATGACTTTATCTGTTAAAGAAAGAGAGTCATCAACAACGGTAGGTGGTCTCATTTGAGCTATTCCTTCTCTGATTGATTGCAAATTTTCTGGGCGTAAATCGAGATCCGGAAACATCTCTAATCCTTGTAATAATTCTGGATTTACTCTAGTTTTCATTTTAGCACCTCTATTTGTAATTGTTTTCAAATAAATGAAGTGTATTCTAAGTAGTTTAATTGTGAAAGAACACCACAATTAAATTGTAAATTGGATATGTTATAACGGTCAACAGAATATTCGGAAATTAAAACCTTTCTCAAGAAGGAGTTTCATGCAATCAATAATACAAGTAGTGGATTTAAGAGCAAAGTGGTTTAATGTCGTTGTAATTATGTACATTAGAAAAATTTATTTTTGAGTCTAGAAAAGGATTAGATTCTTTTCTAGACTCATGAAGAATTATGAAAAGCAAAATTTTATAGATAGTTATCTTAAAAATAAACAAAGAGAGAAGAACTAGCCAATGTTCTTCTCTCTTTTTCATATGTAATTAGGGTATCCATAACTGTAAATACGGATGGTATAGATTTATGGATGAATAATTTATTTTTAAATTAATAACGTAATACATAAAGATTTTTGTATGTAATATTGCATATACAGGGACCACTGGTGAAAATGCTGAGCAATGTTTTTCCATATGGTAAATTAGTTCCTTATTTATTTTATTTCATTTTCAATCGTGTAAGGCTTGGGGCTAAGGTTTACAAAGGTGACTAGTAAAAAATATAACAATATAAGTATAAGATTTTGTACTTAGTAATCTCGCGATTTAAGGCATGACATTGGATAAGTGTGGGGAGTTCAATCGATTTTGAATAAAATCAATAGTATCAGTTGCAATTTTTTTACGTTTAAGAACGATCCCGGCATGCCCACATTTATAAATATATCGTGGAGGTCTTTCCCAAGATTCCCACAAGTAGTCTGTATCCTCAGAATGCACATATAGATCATGCTTACCTGAAATTAATAAAATATTTTCTTTTTTTACTTTTGGCAATGCTTGACTCGGTTCAGTGATTTTCCAATAATCTATTAAATCATCATACGTAACACCATGATGTTCCAAGTCTTCTCTAATAAATTTACCTGGAGTTGTATTCCAAATCGAATAAGAAAGTCGATTTGCATAGAAAATGGATGCTAACACATCAATTTCTTCTTCAACAAGAGAGGTTAAGTTAGTAATAAATCCGCCTAAACTAATTCCTATTAGAATGAGGGGCCCCTTTTTATTTGCTTTAATCCATTTAATCAAAGCTCGTAAATCAGCTACCGCTTGTCTAGTTGCTTGTAATGTTCGTTCAATATTTGCACTTACCATATACTCTCCACTGAATAAGGATTGATCGGGTTTTCTTTCAAAATGATAGGGTAGAGTGAAATAATACATATTCCACTTCAGGCTGGTCATATGATCGTGGAATATTTTTTTCACACGTTCGTTAGAATCCATTCTCCAACCGTGAACAAAGATAACATGAGGTGCATTTTCATTTTCATGTAAGAATAATTCCCCAGTTACAGAGTCGTTGTGTGAATCACCGGATTGAACCGAACTTTTATAGTTGAATTGCCCAATCATGTATTCATTTTCCTGCTTTGAATGCTTAATGTCAAAATGAAAATGTGATGGTTTTACTTTATAAAAAGATTCTATGTTCTTTATATTTAATGAAGTGTTAGAAAGGGAAGTAAACTGAAACGCTACACTTCTTTTTTTGTGTAAATCATATAAGGCGTACCGATCAATGAGTTTTGAAAAAATCAAATTAACCTCCTCCAAAATACATATTGTTTAAAACATAGACAAAATTTATGTTTTAAATTAATTAGGAAATATTCTCTTTTCCTAATAGTAGGTGCTTGAATTATAAAAATAGGTGATAAATTTGCATATTATATTATAAATCGTGCAATAAAATAAAACTATAAATAATTTATATTAAAATTTAAGAAGAATGTTAACTTGTTTTTCTTTTCTTATTAAAAGATGTAATTTCTATGAGGAACTTAACAATTTCCATCTAGATATTCACAAATAGCTTCTCTATATTTATTGTATTATATACATTAAATTAAGCTTAACCTCTCTTTTCTATAAGTCTCTTAAATTGACTAACTCCTTACCAATATTCAAAAACGACTGCATTTTTGAATTTGTGTTCTAGTTTTTCTTGAACAGGTAAATGAATAACTACACATAAACTCCTTATATCTCTAGTTAAACTACCGATTAGCTCCATATAAACTCTAGATAACCTATATAGAATACAAGTTATCAAGGAGGTAAGAAAAATGAATTTTATGAAACGAGCAATTCTCAGTATGAAAAAAAGGATAGGAACATCATTAATTTTGATGGCAGTTTTTCTGATTGTTACAAATTTGGTTCTTTCAGGTTTCACAATCCAAAATGCATCAAAAAAAGCAGCGGATGCTGCAAGAAAAAAACTTGGTGCAGATGTTACTTTAAGTCTTGATTTCGACAAAATAGGTCAAAAAGCTAAGGAAACTGGAGAAATGCCAAATCCGCCGCAGCTCGATGCAAAAGAAACAGATCAATTAGCGAAGTCCAAGTATGTAAAAGATTATAATTACATAGCTAACACTTTCGGTATTTCTGATGGACTTAAACTAGTAGGAGCTTCAGAAGGAGAAGAAGAAGGAAAAGGTAAAGTGGGAATGACGGCTGCGCGAGGCGGTTCAAGCTCTGGTACAGAAATAGATATAAATGCTTCTTTTATGATTGAGGGAGTTCGCAAGACTGCATTACAAGAAAGCTTTAAAAACGGAAAAAGTAAAATCATTGATGGAAAACCAATAACAGAGCAAATGAAGGATCAGAATGTAGCTTTAATGGAAAAACGATTAGCGGAATTAAACAATTTGAAAGTAGGAGACAAAGTTAAAGTACAATCAGGGGATAAGAAGGAAACTCTTGAGGTTGAAATTATCGGCATTTACGAAACAAATGAGCAAGCAATGGGTCAACAGGCTCCTCCTATTATGGATCCAGCTAATAAACTATATATGCCGCATTCAACTATGAAAAAATTAGAAGTAGACCAAGGTATAAGTAGTGGTCAAGTCGTGTATTTCTTGAATGATCCACAATATATTGATGCATTTAAAAAAGAAGCAAAAAAATCTAACATTGATTTTAATTATTATAAATTAGATGCGCATGATTCATTGTACAAGCAAATGATTGGTCCTATCGAAAATATCTCTTCGACTTCTCAAATGATTATTTATATTGTATCGATTGCAGGTGCAATTATTTTAGGATTAATCATTATGCTATCAATTAAAGGACGTCGTAAAGAAATGGGAATTCTATTGTCTATTGGAGAGAAAAAGTGGAAACTGATAGCGCAATTCGTAGTAGAAGTAGTGTGTGTCGCTATTTTAGCATTTGGATTATCCATAACAACAGGAGCTAAAGTTTCTCAATATATCGGGGATAATTTACTTTCGAATGAAATTGCTACTGCAAGCGAAGAAACAGATACTTCGCAACATGGTACTGTAATGATGGCTGGATCTGGTGGTACTCTACAAAATCAAAAAGAAGATCCAATTGATAAAATTGATGTAAGTGTAACAGGAGAAGATGTAGGGAAAATGGGTGGAATTGGACTGGCTATCGCTATAATAGCAACGCTTCTTCCATCATTATCTATTCTACGTTTAAACCCAAAACAAATTCTTTTAAAAGATGAATGAGGAGGCTTAATATGGAGACGATTTTACAGTTTAAAAATTTGGATTATTATTATGAAAGTAATGGGAAAAATGTAGCGATACTAGATAATGTTAACTTTTCTTTTCAAAAAGGACATTTCTACACGATTTTAGGACCATCTGGATCTGGTAAAACCACAACTCTGAGCTTAGGTTGTGGACTGGATGTCCCTAAAAATGGTTATGTACTGTATAATGGTAAAGATATTAGAAAAATTGGTTTGGATCGATACCGTAATCAAAATGTATCTGTAATTTTCCAATCTTATAATTTGATAACCTATATGACAGCTCTTCAAAATGTCTTAACAGCAATGGAAATTACGGGTGTTAAAGTGCAAAATAAAACAGCAAGAGCATTAGAATTGTTAGAAAGGGTAGGACTCACAGAAGTTGAAGCGAAACGAAACGTCCTGCAACTAAGCGGCGGACAACAACAGCGTGTAGCAATTGCTCGAGCACTATCTTGTAATGTTGATTTACTGATTGCAGATGAGCCGACAGGAAACCTCGACGAGGAAACTGCAATGGATATAATAGAACTATTTCAAGAACTTGCACATAAAGAGAATAAATGCATTATTGTTGTGACGCACTCACAGGAGGTTGCTAAAAAATCAGATCGTGCAGTGTATTTAAGTAAGAAGAAGTTGGTCGTAAATGAAATCTAATATAAACGTCGTAGCTTTTTAATTCACATAATTTTCAAAATCTAGACCTTTCAAAAGCTTATATTTGATTTATAATAAAATCAAGCCATAATCAAAATGGTCTCCCTGTACTGAATGTTACAATAGTTTGTTGTTCCCGTTTTAATAATATAATAAAAAGAACTTGTAGGATATTCTACAGGTTCTTTTTATTATAATTGGTTACCTATATCATGGGATAATCACACATAAAAAACGGGACATTACCTAGATGTATGACCTAAATATCGTCCCGTTTACCTACTCTGTATAGTTATTGCAGAATTAAACCTACAATCATAATTAAACTAAATACTATTATCCAACCAAACGCACAATAGCCAAAAATTCTAATCCATTTAGGTAATTGATGCATGTTAATTTTATTTGTGGGAACTCCTTGCATAGAAAACATCATTTTTTGATCTCTATCTCTATTATTTTGTTGTTCATACATACTATCATCACCTTTCCAGAACTATTGCGTTTATAGTATATCAGCCTAAAGAAAATTATGTACAGAATAAGAAGGGATAGCATAAATATTATGTGGTGAATTTTATAAATAAATGCATTTAATTGCCATGGTTCTAAGCACTAATTCGTTATAAATACTGAAAAAGAGCACTACATAAATAGGACTCATTTTCTTCAAATATTAAGTTGCTGGATATAAATCAGAACCAAGGTAACGTTCTTTTATAATTTGAAGATGATGAAGCTCATGACCAGCAATAATGTATGCTAATGCACGAACTGTAACTTCAGAATTATTCGCATTTCCTCTTTGTGACCAAGCTTCTTTATCTAAGCTTCTAAGTAAATGCAGGGTAGATTGGCGAACAACTATTAAATTCCCAAGAAGATCTTGCATAGATTGCTTATCAAAAGCAGCTCTAAGAACATACATATCATCAAATGAAAAACCTGTTAATAAGTTTATACTTACTATAAAAACAAACAAACTCGTCCTATTTAAAGGAGAGTTTGTTTGTTTTTATGTTTAGATAATGGAATACTCATGCAAAATTGCACACTATGTTCCATATTTTTCATTGAATACTTTATATCTAGTGTTTCAAGAATTTGTTTAACAATATATAGCCCCAAACCATTTCCTCCAGTATTTCGATTTCTTGATTTTTCAATTCGATAAAATGGTTTGAAAATTTGTTGTAAATCTTCATCTTTAATATTGACACCTGTATTTATAATTTGCATTTTGATTTGACCTTGTTTCGAATCCTCACTTAACTTTATATAGACTTTTTCATTATGTGGTGAATACATAACCGCATTGTGTATAATATTTTTACATGCTTTTTCTAAAAGAGCACAATCTGTATAAATAGAAAGGTCAAAATCAATTTCTTTTATTATTTCGATGTTTTTTTGAGAAGCAAAAAATTCGAGATCTTTTGTAATTGTACCTATTAATTTTGAAAGATTAACTTTCTCTACTTTTAGTTTGAAGGTGTGTTGTTCTAATTTCGATACGCTTAAAATTTCACGAACTAATTGTTCCATACTTTCAATAATTTGATGATTCTTCTTTAAATATTGATCGCGATTTTGATAAGGGCCAATATTGTATATCATTCCTTCTAAGTATCCTTTCATTACAGTAAGAGGGGACTTTAATTCATGTGCTACAATCGCAAAAAACTCTCTGCGTTTTGTTTCTATTTCTCTTTCTTTTTCAATATCATTTTTTAATTGTTCATTTGCTTTTTTTAAATCAAACATAGCTTGTTGTAAGTTAATAGACATGTCATTCAAACTATTAGATAATTCTCCTAACTCATCTGTAGAGCGAACCTCAATTTTTTCGGAGAAATCTAAATTTGCCATCTTTTGTGCACCTTCATTAATATAAATAAGTGGCTTTGTAATAAACCTGGAATAAAAATAAGCACTCCCTATACCAATAACGAGCACAATGATACTAATATAGGGGAGAAAGCGTACTAAAACCTGTGAAGCTTCATCAATCGGTTGAAATGTAGCAAACACTATAAGCGTTAAACTACCATCTTGGAATTGAATTGGTTTCGTAACATTATATGAATTGCTGAGGGTACTTGCATTCTCGAATCGTGTTGCTTTAGTAACTACTGTTTTTTGCGTACCACTTTGAATAAAAGAAAATGAAGGAGAGTAAATAATTACTCCTTCTTTATTTTGAAGATAAAGCATCGCATTATTTTTTTTGGCGTATTCATCAAAAAGTGGTATCGCATCTTGAAACGTAAGATTTTTAGACTTATCAATGATTTCGTTTATCCCTGTTTGAAGTTGATCTGTTTTATATTGCTCATAAAACGTAGGGAGAAAGAAGTATAAAGTTAAATAAATCAATACTGCAAAGGATAATAAAATGAGAGATGTAGTCATAAAGAGTTTATAAGTAATTTGCTTCATTTTCATGAGTTTCACAATACTATTCATCAATTTTATAACCAATACCCTTTATTGTTTTAATATAAGGGATAGCTAATTTTTTGCGTAGGTTTTTAATATGTGTATCAATTATTCGTGTTTCTCCAAAATAATCGTAACCCCAGACTTTCTCTACGATATTTTCTCTTGTGAGTACTTTTCTCTCATTTTGAAATAGTAGTTGTAGAATTTCAAACTCTTTTGTCGTTAATATAATTTCAACGTCATTTACATATACTCTATATGCATCCACATCAATACGCACTTCTTTAAATATCAAATGATTATTTACATTTTTATCATAACTTCTTCTAAGTACAGCTTCGACTCGTCTAATCAAAACATGAAATGAAAAGGGCTTTGTTATATAATCATCGATCCCAAGGTCGAATCCTTTCATTTGATCTTCCTCTTCTTCCAACGCAGTTAGCATAATAATTGGTACGTTTGACTGACTTCGAATCATTTTAGAAACTTCAAACCCATTAAGATTGGGCATCATGACATCTAGAAGAATTAAATCAAATGATTGCTTATTAAATTGTGTCATACCCTCTAGTCCATCTGAAGCGACTATCACTGTATAATGCTGCGTCATTAAAAATTGTTTAATTAATTCCTGAATTTCTTGATCGTCCTCTACCACGAGAATATGATAGTTTTTCATAATATCACCTCTGGTAGTCATTATAGCCGTACTATCTGGAGTTTATGTGGAGATACAATAGGAACTTCATAGGACGTTTAACGTATTAGCTTCATTTTCAAGAATGTGTATTCTCCAAAAAATATGATTAGCCATATTCCTTTTTATGAAAAAATAATTGTATGCTTGAAAAAACTTATCGTATGAAAAGCTGAACGATTTATATTTCTAAAAAACCAATGTATAATATTGGGAACTGCATGTGATTTCTTAAACTGTGTGAACATATACTTTCGCTACTTACTAGAAGGGGAAACGGAAATGAATTTCAATATAAAAAAAGCTAGCGAAATTATAGAGTGTACTTCACAAACTTTAGAGTTTTTTGCTAATTTAGTAAACGATTAAGGTGTGAACTAAGGATTATTTAAATCATGCGAGAAAGGTTGTGAAATTATTTGATGGGTTATAAAGCGATGCTGTTTGATTTAGATGATACATTACTTGATAGGGATAAAGCAGTAGAGGCATTATTTTTAATTGTTTTAGAAAAGTGTTATGAAAATGTAGATGGTGCGGCTAAAAGCAACATGTTACAGAAATTCAAAGAATACGATAAAAGAGAATATGGCATAAGTAATAAAACGACAGTTTTAGAATCATTGTTTGATGAATTCACGCCAAGGTATAGATTGCCACGCAATTACATCCAAGATTTTTGGAATAATAATTTCCCTAGATGTTTTTCAATAGACCAAAATACTATTCATTTCTTAAATCAAATAAAGAAGCACTTTAAAGTTGGAATTATAACAAATGGCTCAACTCAGAGGCAAAAAGCTAAAATATTTAACACGAATTTAAATAGGTATTTTGAAACAATCATTATTTCTGAAGAAGTGGGATTTAGTAAACCTGATAAACGTATATTCGAACTAGCATTAGATAAGCTAAATTTACAACCGGAAAATACTTTATTTGTTGGGGATGACTTAGAAAAGGATATTGCTGGTCCTCAAAATGCAAATATAAAAGGTGTGTGGTTTAACCCTCAGAAAATCAAGAATACTACCAAAATACAACCATATGCCGAGATTAACACTTTGGATAGTTTGTTAAGTTATGTTACTCCACAATATTTTTATAACAAGTAAAAGTAATTCCATATATATATTCAAAAATATAAAAAAAGAGAAACTATCATTAATTTCATTGACCGTATTGGTAATAAAAAAATATATATTTACAACAAAAAATAGAGGCCATTTTAATAGCTGAAGCTAATTTAATCTATGATTAATACGAAATTTTGTAAAACAATTTTACTCATACTGTATAAATTATAAAGGGGTGGGACTATGGAAATAAAGAAAGTAGTAATCGATGGAATCAATATTGCGGTCATTAGGAACGATAAGGTATTAATATCGGATGTTCAGTCTGCATTAGATACTATGGCAACAGTTCAATATGAGGTAGATGCGAAACATATTATTATCCATAAATCTTTAATAAGTGAAGATTTCTTTGATCTAAAAACACGGCTTGCGGGCGATATCCTTCAAAAATTTATAAACTACAAGGTAAAGATTGCTATTGTTGGAGATTTCTCTATGTATACTAGTAAAAGCTTAAAGGATTTTATTTATGAATGTAATAAAGGGAATGACATTTTTTACTTAGCAACTGAACAACAAGCAATTGAAAAACTAAGTACATTAAAGTAATAATTATATCCTGCTAAATTCCCCCATTTCACTTAGTTCATGATTATATACGATATAGAAGAACTGATGTTTGTGGTAAACTAAGAGATGAATAAAGGGGGAGTTTTCTTGAACAATTTTAATGATACGATCCGAGATTTAAACAATATAGTTTACAAACCTAACAATTTAATGATTACGAATCTAAAAGAAGAAAAGCAAAACGCAGAATATGCAGGATGTTTATTCCACTTAAATAACAAAACCATTCGTTTTAGAAAATCAAAAGTTACTCCTAATAAAATTGGTCAATTTGTTTCTTTTTGGGAGAAAGATGAAAATATGCGAAATAGAGCTTTCTCTTATGAAGCTGCTCCTGATTTATTAGTAATCACTTGTATTGCTGATAATAAACTAGGACAATTTATTTTTCCTAAAGAGATTCTTCTTAAAGAAAAAATATTGAGAACACAAAGTCAAACAGGGAAAATGGCAATGAGAATTTATCCTGTTTGGGATACCACTGTTAGCAATCAAGCTAAAAGGAGCCAAACGTGGCAACTTCACTATTTTGTTGATTTAAGTGATATTAATAATTTGCCTATAGATAAACTATTAAATTTATATTCGTAGCTTTTGATTTTCCCCAAAAAGAAGTAATTACAGAAAAGACATTTGTAATGACGCCTTCTATTAATTTACCTTGTGAATCGTAATTTTTGTACCGGTACAGTTAAATGAAATGTACATTGTTACAGTGCCCCTTAAAATTTACAATCAGCATATATTATTTAAACTTATAAATTTTTAAGGGGTGCTAATTATGACAAGTTTACAAAATCAGCTTTTCACAAGATTAAATCTTAAAAAACGTAATGAAGTAACGTTTGAAGAATTACCTACTATACTCTTTTCATTTGCACACACTATACCATTTGAGAATTTAGATGTTATAGCACGAAATACGAATCAAATCTCTCTGGAAAACTTACGAGAGAAAATTTTAACTAGTTCCCGTGGTGGACTTTGCTACGAATTAAATACTCTTTTTTACTATTTCTTAAGAGACTGTGGCTATGATGTACAACTGGCATTAGGTACGGTTTATAAAAACGATATAAATGCATGGGCACTTGAGGATGGCCATATAACAATTATTTTAACTTATGATAATGTACAGTATTTAATTGATGTAGGTATAGCTTCGTTAGTACCTCTTGTTCCTGTACCTTTTACTGGTAAGTCTGTTTCTTCAAAAAATGGTTCGTACCGGGTGAGACGAAAAGATACGAGTAAGGGAAATTATGTTTTAGAAAGAATAGATACTGATGGAGAATGGAAAGTTTGTCATGCTTTTTATAAACATAATATTGATGAGATAATAGTAAACGATGTTCAAAGAAGAGTGATAGAAGATGAGAAGTCTATTTTTAATAAAGGACCAATTGCAGTAAAGTTGACGAACTCCGGTCATATTTCATTAACGAATACAAGTTTAACTGAAGCTATTCGTGGGGAAAAAACTAAGCATGAAATTACAGAAGATCAATATAAAGAGTTTTTATATACTTTATTTGCTATTAAGTTATGAATAATAAAGATAGACGGTTCTTATTCAGAAGCGGCTATCTTTATTATTTTTGGTGTAAATGGTTTTCTTCTAATATGTTTCGGAAACTGCGGTATAGTTAGTGTTTTTAATGTTTTCTCAGCTTCTTCATATGTATGAAAAATTGGTTCTTTTCCATCATCCCCTTGTAAAACTAGCCCTTCATCTCGAATTACATATGGCATAAAACCACCCCATCTAGTAAAGAATTATGTTCTTTTGCAGCAGAATAATACGATTTAAAGTTTGATTTTCTTAATACATATAATACACTAGAACAGTACGAAAAAGTATGTACAATGAATTTTGAATGTAAAGGAAGATTATTATGTCAGTTATTGATAAATTGAAACTTAATAAGTATACAAATATGGTCGTTATTAACGAACCAAGTGATTATGACATGTTTACAGGTAAAGAAACTGCATTCTCAAAAGAACACGATGCTATCTTTATATTTGTAGAAACGCTTGATGAAATGGTGAAACAAACGAATTTTATTATTAGTAATGAAGAATTACTAATTGAAAAAGGTTACGTATTCTTCGCATATCCGAAAAAAGGTAATGCTCGTTATAGTACGTTTATTCACCGTGATGAGATGTTTCCGGCATTAAACGTTGGAGAAGATGGTTATGTGGGAGAAAGCGACATTAAATTTGCACGAATGGTAAGTATGGATGAAGTCTTTACTGTTGTAGGTTTAAAACGCGAGAAGAAAAAAACAACGAAAACATCTGCTATGAGTCAATGTGTTGCCGATTATGCAGATCGAATTAAAGATGTTGAAGCATTATTAGCTAATCATCCGAATGAACTTAAGTTTTATCAAAGTTTAACGCCTGGATATCAGAAAGATTGGGCACGTAATCTTTTTTCTGTAAAACAAGAAAAAACACGTGAAAAACGTCTAGAGAAAATGATAGAGATCCTTTCACAAGGCTATAAAACAATTGAATTATTCCGTAAGAAGAAAAAATAATGATTAAGAAAGTCACAATGCTGCAACAATTAATTGTGATGAGTACATTGAAAAAAGCATTCCTTCCATTATACTAAGGAATGTTCTTATATTTATATAATTAGCAAAAGAGAAAAGGTGTTTGAAATGAAATCGTATATTGTAGTTGGATCTGGAATTTTAGGAGCGTCTACTGCTTATCATCTTGCTAAGGCAGGTGCGAATGTTACTATCGTGGATCGCCAACAATTAGGACAAGCAACTGATGCAGGAGCAGGTATTGTATGTCCATGGCTATCGCAGCGTCGTAATAAAGCATGGTATAAAATTGTTAAAGGCGGTGCACGTTACTATTCTTCGTTAATTCAGCAATTAGAAGAAGACGGTGAAACTGACACAGGATATAATCGTGTAGGTGCAATTAGTTTACATACTGACGAGAAAAAGTTAGATCAAATGGAAGAGCGAGCTTATAAACGACGTGAAGATGCCCCAGAGATTGGTGAAATCACTCGCTTATCAGCTGAAGAAACAAAAAAATTATTTCCAGCATTATCAGACGAATATAGTTCTGTTCATATTAGTGGTGCTGCACGAGTAAATGGAAGATTATTACGCAATGCATTAATAAGTGCTGCGAAAAAACATGGTGCAACTTTAATAAAAGGCGATGCTATATTAGTCCGTGAAGGAAATCATATTACGGGAGTTACAGTAAACGATGAAACAATTTTAGCAGAAAAGGTTATTGTAACTGCAGGCGCATGGGCGAATGAAATCTTGAATCCATTAGGAATTAATTTCTTAGTTACATTCCAAAAAGGACAAATTGTTCATCTGCAAATCGAGAATACAGCAACAGAAAATATGCCAGTTGTTATGCCACCGAACGATCAATATATTTTAACGTTTGACAATGGGCATGTCGTAATTGGTGCAACACATGAGAATGATACTGGTTTCGATCATCGTGTAACAGCAGGTGGTTTACATGAAGTATTCCATAAGGCATTAGCAGTTGCACCTGGCTTAGAAAATGCTACAATGCTTGAAACGAGAGTTGGATTCAGACCATTCACACCAGGATTCTTACCTGTTATCGGACCACTACCTAACTTTGAAGGAATTCTCGTTGCGAATGGATTAGGAGCTTCGGGTTTAACAGCTGGTCCATACTTAGGAGCGGAACTTGCTAAATTAGCGCTGGGACAACCAATTGAGTTAGATTTAAATGATTATGATGTTGCTGGCGCAATTGAATAATATAGGGTACTGCTAACATTTAGGAAGAACCATGCTAAACAAATTCGACAAGGAATAAGCAGTTTTCCCTCTGTTAAGAGTAAGCCTGTTTATGAAAAATAAAATTCTTTAAAAATAGAAGGCCGACATTATAAACCTGCATTAATAATGTCGAATTGTGATGTCGGCTCTTTATTTATATTTATTTAAAACTTATTTTTGAGAGGAGCTTAAGCAATGAGAGCGCCATATCAAGTATTGATATTTCCTTATATAAAAACTACTGATTCCATTCAATATGCTATTTTCAACCGAAGTGATTATAGTTATTGGCAAGGAATAGCTGGTGGCGGAGAAGTCGGTGAGATTCCTATTGAATCAGCAAAACGGGAAGCGTTTGAAGAGGCTGGTATTACAAGAGAATGTCCATATATACAATTAGATTCTGTGTCTTCACTACCAGTAGAGGATGTAGTTAGAGGATTCCTTTGGGGAGAAGAGGTTTATGTAATAAAAGAATTTTCTTTTGGAGTTAAAGTCCCTACAAAAAACATATCATTATCTAAAGAACACTTTAATTATAAATGGTTATGCTTTGAGGAAGCAGTAACGCTTTTGAAATGGGATAGCAACAAAACAGCATTGTGGGAATTAAACAAAAGACTATTAAAACAATAAAAGTTTTTGCTAACAAAAATAGTTGTGGAAGAAGAATTGAACCATTAACAAACCCTTGCTACACTTCTAAACAATGTTTTATAGATTTGACATGGGTAATGAACGAAGAGAACTTGCACTAAGAAAAGCCCTATACAGTTGCCTCTGAAAAAATGAAAATAGTTAGAAATATTTTTATATCGTACGGTTTTTGGCTATGAATAACGGAATAAATATTAAGTATTCAACAGTTCAAATAAAACGAGTCAGCTTTTTATTTTAGGAAGAAAGCTGACTCGTTTTATGCTAAAATTCGCTTAGTGTATATTTTCGTTAAAATGTGGGTAGGCCCCCTTTTAGCAAAACCGGAGTGGGAATGATGAGTATAAATAGTTTTGTGGGATTGATAAATGACGAATTATTAAAAGAGGTAAGTATAAGAAGTGAGGATGAATTCGAGCCTGTAGTAGTTAAAGATATTCCTAGACTTTGGAAGTGTTTAGGAACAGGTAATTATGCCGCAGTATTCATGCACAAAGAATACAAAGATTGGGTAGTGAAAGTTTACGTGCGAGAAGGAGAAGGAATTGAAAAAGAGTCAGAAGTATACCGAAGAATTGGAGATCATCCTTCTTATTCAAAGCTTATATATAAAGGGGGAAATTTCATAGTATTGAAACGTTTAAAAGAAATTACCTTATACGATGCTATTCATAAGGGTATTAAAATTCCTAAGCAAGTAATACTTGATATTAATGAGGCTTTAGAGTATGCGAGGGAACAAGGGTTAACTCCTTGTGATGTTCACGGGAAAAATGTGATGATGGAAAAAGGAAGGGGATATGTAGTCGATGTATCTGATTTCTTAAAAACAAAAGAAGATAGTAAGTGGAGAGATCTAGAAAAGGCATATTTCACCTTTTATTTTCCTTTCATATATAAATTGCCTTTCCCGGTTAAAATACCGTATTTTATGTTAAACATTGTTAGGCGTTCGTATAGAAAATATAAGAAGCTTAAAAAGAACTTCAAATTATAAAAGGACCATATATGTTCCTGAAAACGAGTTAAATTCACATAAATAACTTTAGAAAAATTTCAAATTTTGTTTAGGGGCTATTTCAAGACCTTAGCTTGCTGGGCATATGGTGTTACCTCAAAAAATAAAAAGATTAGGAGTAAATCCTAATCTTTTTATTTATACATATTTTTGTTAGTTATATCACTATCAATTCCAAAACGGGACATTTTGAATAAATGAAACCGTCAAAATAAGTGTTGATGCGGAACCAGCAGTTACTAAAGTTACTATTTTTCGTCCATTCTGTTCTTTTGAAGGTTTTATAAGTTCTGTAATTAACACAATCCATATTATGATAGATACTATTGAAATAATATTTATAGACATATGTAACACATCCCTTCGTGTTTTTACATAAATATTTCTTCTTTTATAAAATAAAAGCAATTTAACAAGAAAATATGTAACGCATTAAAAATCAATATTTTTCTGTTAAACCACCTTTTTTAAATAGAAATACGACTGATAAAACGATAACAACAGCCTTCAAACTGCCCCAATATGGATAAATAGCATGATCTGTTAGACTAGCATGCTGAAAAATATTCTCTAAACCGAAAATTCCTATCATGACTGCTAAAAGAAATGAAGCTGATCCATACGTCCCTTTACGATAGAGGGTAAATAAATAGACTGTGAAAATCAGTGGTAAGATGATTTGTAGTACGATTATCATAGTTCGTCCCCCAGATTATTTATAATTATATTATATACAAAATTGTAATAAAAAGGAATGCGACTTATTTGATACTAACAGAACTACTCTAATCATATTCTTCTATAAAAAAGAAGAAAAAGGGGTGTACAGTTAATTGACAAAAGTTAAAGTTAGTTTACGACCCATTGTTCATAACGTAAATTTACCAACTGTATTGAAAACAACGATACTTCCAGGTGAATCGACCGAAAGACTATTTATCGCAACTCAATTAGGGGAGATTTTTTACATAGGGGACGGAGTTATAAAGACATTTTTAGATATTCGTCACCTAATTATTAAATTAGGTACATTTGAAGAAGGTGTTTCTAGTAGCGGTTATGATGAACGCGGATTGCTTGGACTTGCGTTCCATCCACAATTTTATCAAAATGGGTTATTTTATCTTCATTATTCAGTAGCTGGAACTCAAGGGCCAGGTGCATTTTCTGAGCAATTTAAACCGAATCCTTGTGACCCTAAAACGTTAAATTTAAAGTGGTTTAATAGAAATACGCAATATGATCACATTGATACAGTGGAAGAATGGACTTTACAATCTAATGGTCAAGCTCAAAAACGACGAACATTACTGAATGTAAGAAGACCATTTTTTAATCATAACGGAGTCAATAGTTTAAACTTTTCACCTGAGACTGGAAAACTTGTTTTTACAAATGGAGATGGCGGATCAGGTTATGATCCATTTAATTTAAGCCAAGATGATTTAGAAATAGCAGGAAAAATAATTGAAATCGATGTAAGTAAAAATACATTTATAAATAACCCTCCTGTAGTTACACGCTTTAATGAACTTCCTTTATCTATACAAGAAACACTTACAGTAATTGCAAAAGGAGTACGTAATATAACCGGCATTTCATTTCAAAGGTTTTATAATCAATATATCAAATACACCGGAAATGTCGGACAAGATATTGTAGAGTCTATTTTTTCATTTGTTCAATATAAACCTATACCGGTAACAGAACTTGTTCAAATGCATTTTATGAGGTTAACTCTCAATCAAAATGGGTTTATCAATTTTGGTTGGCGAGGATGGGAAGGGGATTTGCCTACTTCTTTTATACGACATTGTTCTGAGAATCAGACTTTGGATGAGAGAACAATGGTTTATTATGATGAAACAATACAAACTTCAGTGAAGCGTATTCTGCCTCTACTTAGTTATTTTCATAAAGATTCTAGAACAGATAAGTTTGGAGGAACTTCACTTACAGGAGTTCAGCCATATATGGGAAATGCAATTCCAAATTTAACAGGTAGCGTTGTTTTTACTGACCTTGCCAAGAAAGGAGAATCTCAGTCTCCAATTAAGGGTGTTTTAGCCTATACTAGAGCAGGTACAGACGGTAAACATGCTGACTTTCATGCTATTGAAACCAATTATGATTTTGGTACGCAACCAGCTTATTATATGAGTTTAGGAACAAATTCGGATCAAACTAAATTATATTTAGGAGTTTACAGTTCTATGAAAGTAACTGATTTTAACAAAGGTACCATTTTTGAAATTATTCCTTGATACGATATAAATTCTCAGTTTAAAAACATAAAGAGTTTATTCTGCTTCCAAAACGCACAACTTGACTTGTCCCCCTAAAAATCTTCAATCTATAAGTATCTATTATATAGTGATTTATAACTAGTAGAAAGCAACTCATAAACCATAAGTGTATGAATAATATAGAAAGTAATGAATGTGGTATCTTTAGGGGGTATTTTAATGAATTGGTTTGTACGTTATTGGTATCAACTGATGATAGAACATGATACGAGCTTTGTTCATAAAAGAAAATTGTCCCTTGCGAATAAGTTAGTACTTACAGCTTTGATGAGTGCATTGGCCACCATGTTTCAAGCAGCTGGGAACTTAGTTCCTGGTATAGGTTTGCTCATTAGTCCATTTTCGACATTACCGATTTTTTTTGCTATTTTCTATTCTATTCGTGAGGGAATACTTTCTTATATTCTTACTATTTTTCTATTATTTATTATTGAGCCCAGTGAACTAATTGTCTTTCCTTTTACTACAGGCTTATTAGGTCTAGCCTTAGGAGTATCCTTTTTAAAATTAAAGAGGAGAATTTGGATTGTTTCTTTTTCAGCAACTTGTCTACTTATAGGTATTATGATCGTTCTCGATGTTTTCCACTTTCCGGTACTTGGTCCTGCTGTTCATACAACTATGGATATAAAAATTATTTTATCAATATTTATAATGAGCTTTCTATACTGTTGGATTTATGCAGGTTTTTGCAGAATAATGATGAATAGATTATATAAAGTGTTGTATTGACAATGGCATAATGAGGATTGGAGATTGAATTCATGACTAACGTTGCAGTTAGAAGACCGAATTTGAATGATGTAGATGAACTATATTTATTTTTCCGTATAGTTATTACGAATACATACAAAAATGAAGGATTGTCACAATTATTAGATGACATAGAAAATGAAATTAACTCAAAAAAGCAGTATTTGAAAAGTGACTTTGATAGTAACGGAGAAAGTCGTTACTTTTTATTAGCAATTGATACAAGTAACGATAAAATCATTGGAACAATCGAAATCGGTCCAGCAAGTACATTGATTAATAGTTGTACAGGTGGTGTACTTAAAAATTTGTATGAAATAGGAACTGTATTCATACTTCCGGAGTATCAAAGAAAGGGAATAGGGAGTTTATTACTACATACAATGTTTCTTACATTACTTAGTAGAGGGATAACAGAATATTGTTTAGATAGTGGATATAAAAATGCGCAAAGTATATGGATGAAAAAGTTTGGAAAACCTAGCTATGTATTGAAAGATTACTGGGGAGAATCCAGTGATCATATGATTTGGAAGAAAAGTTCACATGATACACCTATAATATTTGAATTATAAAATGAAATATGCCTCTGAACATAGCTTTTCTTACTTATGTATGCTATTATTTATCTTTATAATAAAAGAGGACGTGAATGAACTTGATTAAAATTAATATTCCTGAAGCTGATGTTTCAATTACTGAACGTAAACAAGTTATTAAAGGAGACGAGCCAATCATTACTCCAATTAATGGATTTATCGATTTCCACTTGTTCCCTAGAGATAAAGGCGGCATTTTTATGTTTTACAATATTAATGACGAACTTCTTTTCGTAGGTAAAGCTCGTAAAATTAGACAACGTATTAAGAAGCATTTTGAAGATAATGTTTCACCAATTAAAAATCACCGTGATGAAGTATACCGCATTGATGCATGTATCGTAGAAGATCCAACAGAAAGAGAAATTTACGAAACATATATCATTAATGAATACAAAGCGAAATATAACGTTGATAAAGTATTCTACAAATAATCAACATTAATAAAAAGCAATCCTAGCTAATATGCAAGGATTGTTTTTTATTTAGATTTATTCTTCATATCTTTCTCCTTTTTTCAAATGATTAGCAGCAACAAAACAGATTACACCTATAAATATAAGTACAATACCAACCGTTTTATGTTTTCCCTCAAAGAAAGGAATATCTGAAATAACATTTGTCATACATAGTCCTAAAAATACAAGGATAGGGCCCACCCAAAGTAATACATTACCGAATTTTGTGTGCTTCCACATAATAACCCTCCTTAACCCTCTTTACATATATATCCATAAATAAAAAGTAAATTCATAGAGAAATATAGTTTTTTTCATATCGAAAATTTAACCCTCATATATTGGTACAAGCAAAAGAGAAAGGAGACCATCATGAATTGGTTAGAAGCTTTCATACTAGGTATAATTCAAGGTTTAACAGAATTTTTACCAATCAGTAGTACCGGACATCTTTATTTAGGAAGGCATTTGTTCCGATTAGATGAGGCTGGCTTATTTTTAGATACGATGCTGCATATTGGGACTTTACTTGCGGTTTTTATTTATTACAAAAAAGAATTTATATATTTAATTAAAAACCCATTTTCAAAGCTCATGTTATTACTTATCGTTGGGACAATACCCGCAGTTGTAATTGGTTTATTGTTTAAAGACTTCTTTGAAGATATTTCAAAAACAGGAATCACGATCGGTTGGGAGTTTTTAGTGACCGGATTCTTTCTCTACATGGCAGATAAACAAAAGAATGGTCGTAAAAAAATGGATGACATAACATATAAAGACGCATTAATTATCGGTTCATTTCAAGCTGCTGCTATTTTTCCAGCCATTTCCCGTTCTGGAATGACAATTGTCGCTGCATTATGGAGAAAATTAGACCGTGAAACTGCTGCTTACTTTTCTTTTTTACTATCGACACCAGCCATCGTTGGAGCTATCATTTTGCAATTTGTAGACGTTTTTCAAGGGAAAGCAGAATCTATTTCTAGTACATCTTTAATTGTCGGAACGTTATCAGCAGCGTTTTTTGGATACATAGCCGTTTCATGGATGATTCAATATTTAAAACGTCACTCCTTAAAAGTATTCGCGTATTACGTATGGGGATTAGGTATTTTAATTTTAATGTTGCAATTTACTGATGTATTTTAAGTATAATGATAAAGAAGTTAATTAGTTTAAGATCCTGTTTCATTCATACAAGGCAGGATCTCTTTTTATTAAGGGGGAAAATATGTTTAATAAGGCTATCGTTATTGGTGGAAGTATGGCAGGAAAGTTTGCAGCAAAAGCATTATCAACTTCTTTTAAAGAAGTAATCATTATAGAAGCTGGTGAAAGATGGGATGGAAAGTCTTCGAGAAAAAGAGTTCCACAAAGTAATCATCCTCACGTGTTATTAAAAGGTGGAGAAAACGCAATTGAAGAATTGTTTCCTAATATTACGAACGAATTAATAGAAGCGGGTAGTATTATAAACAACTTTACGCGTGATTTGAAATGGCATCAATTCGGTCTATGGAAACAACCGTTCATAGGGGAAGTACATATGATTCAACAAAGTCGTCCTTTGCTAGAATGGCATATTCAAAAACGAATACATCAAATTTCAAATATTACTATTAAATATGAAACATTAGTTAAAGGGTTATTGGTAGATGCAAAGCTTAACAAAGTGTGTGGAGTAAAAGTTAAATATTTAGAGACAAACACACAAGAAGAAGTTCATGCGGATCTTGTAGTTGATGCGAGTGGATTTGGCTCAAAAAGTATAGAGTGGCTACGAGAATACGAAATTAAAGTACAAGAAGAGAAAGTTCGTATTGATTTATTTTACGCAACGAAAATGTTCAAACTTAAAGAAAATGAGGAGTTAGACTGTTGTAATATGCTAATGTCTCCTAGTTTCCCTGATAACCCTTATGGCGTTCTTATTCAAACGATAGAAGATAATCGTTATTTTGTTACTTTTAGTGGATACGCAAATGAGAAAGCACCACAAACAGATGATGAGTTTTATGATTTTGCTGAAAATCTATCAATTTCTAATGTTACAGACTTCTTAAATAAGGCTGAGGGAATTACTGATATAAAGACATACAAAATTCCTTATCAAGTACGCCGGCGATTTGATTTAGTGAATAATGTACCAGAAGGATTATTAGTTATTGGAGATGCGCAATGTCGTTTTGATCCCGTTTTCGGCCAAGGCGTATCAGTTGCTGCTATGGAGGCTCACCAATTACAATTACTTTTGCAAGATAGAAAACAACTTGATAAAACATTTACACAACAATTTTATAAAAAGGCAGCTACTATAATAGAAACTCCTTGGGATATGACAACAACAGAAATATCACGTCACCCGCAACTAAAGAGAGAATTAACTACAAAACAAAAATTTCAACTATGGTATACGAAGCAAATATATCGACTATCCGCAAGTAATTCTGATGTTTATATTCGGTTAGTACGAGTGATGAATTTAATTCGTAGTCCATTTCATCTCTTTCATCCGAAAGTGCTACTATCTGTATTACTTAATCGAAAGAAATAGCAGGAATATAATTGATTAAAAAAGAATGTATAACAGTTAGTAAATCAAGAAGGAGAATACGGGATGGAAATATACATAGAGCAACTAAAGAAACAAGATGCTAAGGATTTATTTACGTTTGAACTTACAAATAAATCTTTTTTTGAAACAATGGTACCAAATCGTGGCTCGAAATATTTTGAATTTGAATATTTCCAAAAACTACTAGACGATTTATTAATAGAACAGGCAGATGGAGATTCTTATTTTTATTTAATTCGTAATGAAGAAAAAGAAATTGTAGGGCGAATCAATTTAGTAGATATAGATACGGAAACTCGAATTAGTTCGCTCGGGTATCGTGTCGGAGAAAAATTCACTAAAAAAGGAGTTGCAACAGCAGCCGTAAAATTAATTTTAGATGTAGCGAAAAATAATGAAATTACTGAAGTTCATGCTAAAACAACGACTAATAATCTCGCATCACAAATTGTACTAGAAAAAAGCGGATTTTCTTCTTATCAAAACGAATCAGATATAACATCTGTAGAATTAAATGGAGAACATGTGAAGTTTGTACACTATATTTGGAGAAATACTTCGCACTTATAATAAGGAGGACTTATTCATGAATGATTTACGTTATCCAATTGGCCAATTTACATACAAACGTCCTATAACTGAAGAAATGATTGATACATGGATTCAAGAAATTGAAGATTTACCTAATGAACTAACAAAGGCAATTAAAGATTTAGATCAGAAGCAGTTAGATACACCATATCGCGTTGGAGGTTGGACTGTACGTCAAGTAGTTCATCACGTCGTTGATAGCCATATGAATAGCTACATACGCTTTAAATTAGCACTGACAGAAAAGAATCCAACTATTAAGCCGTATAAAGAAGAGAAGTGGGCAGAGTTACCTGATTCAAAATTACCGGTAGATGTTTCACTAGTAATGCTAGATTCATTACATAAAAGATGGGTTAATCTTTTATATTCTCTAGAAATTGAAGATTTAGAAAAGACATTTAACCATCCTGAAACTGGTGAAACAAAACTTGCTGTTGCAATAGGACTATATGCATGGCATGGTCGTCACCATACCGCTCATATTACTTCTTTAAGAAAGCGTCTAAATTGGTAACATGGAGATTATATTAGAAAAGGTGACAGAAACTGATGCAGAAGTTATATTTCAAATGCAAATAGACTCATTTAGCTCTTTATTACATAAATATAAAGACTATGAAACAAATCCAGCAAATGAAACTATTGAAAAAACTATTTTTAGAATAAATAATCCCAGCAGTAATTTTTATAAGGTGATAATAGATTCGAAACTTGTTGGAGCGATATGTATATCCGCAAAAGAACTACCTTATAAATTTTGGATTAGTCCAATGTTTATTCATCCAATCTATCAAGGGAAAGGAATTGCTCAGAAGGTACTTATTTTAATTGAAGAAATGTTTCCAGAAGCACGAAGTTTTGAACTTGCTACGATTTTAGAAGAAGAAAGAAATTGTTTTCTATACGAGAAAATGGGGTATAAAAGAACAGAAGTAATAAAGAAATTAAATGATAAAACTACACTTGTTTATTACAAAAAAGAAAGGTAAAGCATTTAAAATACGCTTTACCTTTTTATGTTATTTTAGATTAAATATACAAAAATAATGTATGTTCTTCCAAAATACTCGGGTTAGTAATTTTGAAAATGAATAAAGATACAAAAACCACTACTTTGTCGTAAAGGTTACTAGCGCTTTTTGAATGCTTAAAATACTATCGTCACCTTTAAATTCTTTCGTAATTGGTTCCTCCATACTAGACACCCAAATTTTAAGTTCTGCATCTAAATCAAAATGCCCAGCCGTTTCGATGCTATATTGTGTAATACTTTTATAAGGAATAGAATGGTATTCTGTTTTTTTGCCAGTTACTCCTTGTTTATCTACTAATATAAGACGACGATTTGTAAATACGATTAGATCACGAATTAATTTATAAGCATGCTCTACTTTTTCATCGTCTAGCATAATCTTCTCTAAATCACGTTCTACACTTTCAGAACTCGTATTTGATGCATTTCCTAAAATACCGCTAAATAAACCCATATTAAATTCCTCCTTTAATATATGTGGAATGAATTACTTATATTGTAACATGTTACTCACAAAGATATTATCACATTACTTTAGTAGTTTCTGGTTATTGTTGTAATTAGTTTATATAACCTCATCTTAAAATCTTATGCTAATATGAAATTAAGAAAAAAGAAGCAGAGGGATATAGAATGAAGAATATCGGTTTAGTATTAGAGGGCGGAGGAATGAAAGGTTTATATACTGCAGGTGTACTCGAATATTTCATGGAAAAGAACTTATTCTTTCCATATGTAGTCGGCGTATCAGCTGGAGCCTGTATGGGAGCAACCTATTTGTCGCGTCAACAAGGGAGAAATAAGAAAGTAAATACAGAGCTAGTATCAGATTACAGGTATATATCTTATCGAAATTTAATTCGAAAACGTGAATTATTTGGAATGGACTTTTTATTTGATGAAGTACCTAATAAAATTGTTCCATTTGATTTTCAAACTTTCTTAAACTGTAATGAACAATTTGTTATAGGGACGACTGATTGCGAATCAGGACAAGCTGTTTATTATAATAAAAAAGAACATGGAAATGATATTTTAAAAATCATCCGTGCATCCAGCTCTGTGCCGTTTATAGCACCTGCTGTAGAATATGATAATCGAAAATTACTAGATGGAGGAATTATAGATCCTATACCAGTTTTAAAAGCTCAAACTGATGGTTATGAAAAGAACGTTGTAATTATGACAAAGCCAGAAGGATACGAGAAGCAGCGAAATAAATTTTCTGGTCTAGCTAAAATTCTATATAGAAAATATCCAAAAATCGCAGAGAATTTAGTAGACCATTATCGTTTTTATAACGAGACGATATCTTATATGAATCAAGAAGAACAAAAAGATAATTTTTATGTAATTCAACCCAGTGTACAGCTTCCTATAAGCGGAATAGAAAGAAATAAGGAAAAGCTCGTTAATTTATATAATCTTGGGTATATCGATGCTCAATATCATTATGAAAACTTATTAAATTGGCTAGAGAAATAAAGGAGTGGTAGGTAAAAAGGTTATTTTTAATGAATTGCAGAACATGCCTAGTCTACTGTATAAACCGTTTCCGAATTGTGACATTCATAAGAAAAGATTTTAATAATACGTTTACAGAAGATGATTGTATAAGCGCTGATTTAAATTATTATTGGATGCATACAGCAGGTACTTTAAGTTACGTGCTTAATAATAATGAACAGGAGATTGTGTTTAATCAAATTAAGTGGCTAAGAAAATCGTTTTTTGAGTGGTTTCCGCAATATTGTTTTCTAGAAACAGAGATTATGAATTATCCCATTTTATATAGAGATTTCATGAATTATGAAAAGACCCGTAAGCTATTACTTTATTATCTTACTGAATAAAAATTAAAACGTACAAGTGATGCTGTTTGTACGTTTTTTGTTCATAAAATATACAATATTAACACCTTGTCCATGTAGGTATTTTAACGAGAAAAAAGAAGTACATATAGAATATGTAAGAGGGAGGAGATAGAAGCTTGTTAGCTGTTTTCCTTTCAATTCATGTCCAACTCAAATATTTCGAGTAAAATTCGTTTCTAAATGGTATTATCAAATATCAAGAAAACTAATTTAGAAACGAAGAAGGGACAGGTTTAATATGGAAAACGTATCAAATGTAGATAAAGTAGAATCTATACAGTCTTTACAGTCAACAATCCGTAAACTTGAAAATGCACTATCTCAGATGACTCAAAAAGGTGCAAATACTACATTAGTGAAAAAAAGACTCAAAGCAGCTAGTATCGGCTTAGCTATGTTAGAAAGTATTTGGAATCAAGAAACCCATCATTACACCCAAGAGGATTTAGCAGACGCTCGAAATGTTCTAATTGGTTTGTTGCCATCAATTGAAAAGATTTATGTTAAGTCAAAGCTTGGGAGTCCTCAAAGAACACTGTTAGAAAGAAGAATAAAATCATTGGAACTTTCTATTCAAGCAATTGATCATCTTTCTAATCAATAACTTCTCTAAACACATAACTTACGACTACTTTTATATAGAAATTCTAATGAAAAAACTACATATAGAATACTACAAAGGAGAAAGAGAGGTGATGGAGAAGGTACCAATAAAGCGTCTGTGTTAAAAATAGGTATGGACGTGCAGTATAGCAGTCGTTTTCCTTCAAATGATTATCCATCCGGAAAGATTGAAACATATTCTTTTTATAGTTCGATTTTAAATAACACACGTAAAATTCATATTTATACGCCTCATGATTATTCTCACACTTCACATCTTCAAGAACTTCTCATTGTATTTGATGGGAATTCATTCATAACCTTCCAATCGCAAAAACACTTAATTATTTAATTTACAAAAATGAAATCCCATCTTGTATTGCTGTTGCTATAGATCCTGTCGATCGATTAGAAGAGCTAACTTATAATGATAAAATGAATGCATTTTTCAAGGAGGAATTACTTCCGTGGTGTGCATCAAGAAGCAAAACATACAACAATTGCTGGTTTCAGTCTTGGTGGCTTAGCAGCTTTTTATGCAACACTTCAAAATCCACATGTTTTCGGAAATGTGTTGTCAATGTCTGGATCCGTACATTGGAAAAAAGATGATTATGAAAATGCAATTCCTTGGATTGAAAATCAAATTTAATCAATAGATTCTAATGCGACTCATCTCTATTCTTACATAGCAGTAGGAGAACTTGAAAACAAACCTCTTTTAACGGCTAATAGACGTCTGTATAAAGCTTTAAAAGAAAAGGAATACCAAATTACTTATGAAGAGTTTCAAGGCGGTCATGATAGCGTGTGGTGGCGAGAAAAGCTATTCGAAGGATTAAGGGCATTGAATTTTACAAAAACGACACTAAAAAATAAAAAGGAGAGAGAAGCTATGAATCAAGAAGAACTAGATAAAAAACTAAAAAAGCAAGAGATTTTAGTAAAAGATGAGAAAGTTTGGTCGTATACGTATGAGGATCATATTAGTTCTATCGTTAAACAAGCAGAACAGAAAGGAGCTTTTGATAATTTACCTGGTAAAGGTAAACCTCTTAATCTCGATAAAGATCTTTCTTACAATCCTGAAAAACAACTTTATAGAACTTTAGCAAATAATCATGTTTTACCAAGGTGGATTGAGCTTTCAAAAGAAATTGACGATTTAAAAGAAAGACTAAAAGAAAATACAAATGCGGCAGAAGCAGCGGATTTAATTCGAACTATTAATAAAAAGGTTTTAGAACACAATTTACTTTGTCCACCAAGTGCGCAAAAAACGAGGGTGAAAACGGACTTTTAACAATTTTTCACAAAGCTATTTCTTGCTATATAATTAAGTAAGGCATTTTCAATTCATTACTAAAGGGAGGCAAATGTGATGAAGAATACGTATCAACTTCAAATTCCGACAGAACTAGAGCAGTATCGTAGTATTTTAGAAGAAAGTATAAAACCGTATGTTAAAGTGTCTGGAACATTAGCAGAGACAACACTTTTTGAGAGTAAGTTTGGTGGTTATCCGTATTTACCTATAGATCAAGAGCATCCTAAAGACTCAAATGGACAACCTATGATGCTACTTGCGCAGTTAAACTTTGAAGAAATTCCGCATGTTGAATATATGCCTCAAAAGGGAATGTTACAGTTTTTCGTAAGTGCTGATGATGAGCTTTATGGAGCAGATTTTGATCATCCAACAATCCAAAAAGACTTTCGAATTATTTATCATTCTACAATTATAGAAGATTTAAATAAGGTAATTACTGATTTTAGTTATTTAAACACTTTAGAATTAGAAGACTTTATCATACCTGAAGCAGCAAAACTGAATTTTGAGTTAGCTTATCAACCAGTAACACCAAGAGATTATAGATTTGAAATGATTTTTAGTGATAACATTGATTGGGAAGAAATTGTTGATGAAGAAAATAATACAGAATTAGGCGAACTGTATGATGATTTATGTAAAGATCAAGGACATAAAGTGAGGAGGATTTTTTTATTTTAAAAATAAGTGTTATGTTAACTAGAATAAAAAAACAATGAGTGTAATGAAAGTCAAGCCTAAATAACAGAAATAACAACAAATAATGTGAAGTTGTAAAACGTGTGCAAATAGCAATCAATTCATTAAGGAAAATACAAAATATAATTATTAATTTATATTTTGTATAGAAATAATTTTTCTGTATAAAAATTTCTTGCCAATCAAAAATGTTTTTAATTCGTTAAATCTTAAGTGATTATTGATTAAGATTTGCTGTGATGAATTTATAACAAATAAAAACGATAAAAACTGAAGAAATTTGTTTATATAAGATTTCATGTGAATCTCACTAAAAATCTCTGATTCGTCTCATTAAGTATAGTTTACTTGGTTTTTGATACCTGATATCGCTTTGTTTCTTTAACTGCCTATAATATATATTATGTTAACTGTAAAAAAGTAATAAACTTACTAAGTTTTAGTTGTGTTTATTATGATCCCCTTTTCCACCGAATTAGTAATGTGTGATTGGTTATGTATTTATTCGCTTTATTAGCCATTGATAATAATATTTTCGGATATAAATTAGATTTTAAATAATAAAAATACAATTCGTTTAATCTGTTCATTTTAAACGAATTGTATTATGATGACGAATATTTTTTTATAACTAGTTTGCTACAGCGATTGCTTCGATTTCAATTAATAAGTTATCGTTAATTAACTTTCTAACTTCTACAGCTGAACTTGCTGGTGGATTATTAGTGTCAATGTATTGATCTCGAATATTTCTCACAATGGCCATTTGAGAAATATCTGTTAAGAAAAATGTTAATTTGACTACATCATTAAATTTTAATTCCGAAGTTTCCAATGCACTTTTAATATTTTCGAATACTTGTCGCGTTTGTGTAGCTAAATCGTCAATTCCAACTATTTGACCGTCAGTGTTAATCGCTACTTGTCCAGATATGTAAATTGTTCGTTTAGCGTTTGTAACTTCGACTACATGCGAGTATCCAAAAGTTGGTGGCATCGTTTCTGGATTGATAAATTTCTTTTGCAAGGCTCTTCTCCCCTTTAAACATTTCATTTTCTTAATGTTAGGTTTTGATTTCAGATTATCCTCTATTTACTAATAATTATTTATCGATTTAGCTGCTACATTTGTAAAAGTGTATTAGCACTTTAATTTAAAGTTATTGATGGATTATGTACGTTTGATTTTTTTTGTGCTTGTTATAATTACACCTTGTTTTATTAATTCTTCAGTTACTTTTGTATAGAAAAAGTGATACCACCAGATAAAAAACTCTTCATAAGTAATTTCTTTTGAGTATCTGCTGCTGGCAAAGTATTCTTTTAAAGATTTATCGTTTTCATTAAACAATAAGACTAAATCTTTACTGATCCAAGATGAAGCATTACAAGTAAATATTGAAGTTTCGTTCCTTTTATTTTTATAGATGGCGAATTATCTCCAGAGAAAATCATTTTAGCTTCATAAGCTGTATGTAATATATTCTCCGGAATATTATTAGTAAACACTTCATAACCCCTCCCTTACTAGTAAATTCATTGTAAGATTTATGTATTTACTAACTTCTATAAACGAAAATAAGTATCCTCTAATAATCTCAAATTAAAAACCTTAGCATAGATATACTAAGGTTTTTTGTATTTTTATAATGAATGAATTCTTTCATAGTCTTTTTTAAATTGATTATCATTTTTCAACCAACTTTTAAAAGTTGGTTCCTTTATTTCTAAAATGGAACAAGTTTTAGCGATACATTTATTTTTCATATATTCCTTAAGGAAATTTTGTTTTCTCTGCTTAACAGCAGCTTGGGTTCTTTTTAGGTTTCGATCTTTTAATTGATCTAGACTTAGACTTTCTTTCTGAAATTCTTCATATTTTCTATGCAAATAAATATCTTTGTCTTTATAAATCCAATTTGAAAATAGTTGTATTGATTTTCTCCCGGTTAAAATGACGCGATAATGTTTATTTTGATTTAGTAAATCGGCTGGTAAATTGTGATTTTGTAGTACCTGATTTAAAGAATTCATAAAGCTATATGATCCTCCTACAAAGCTTACTGTATACGTTTCATACTTGACGTAACCATCCCCATCAAAATATCCACGAACAAAATGATGTAAATATTCTTCAGGCACGAATGGAAATTTAATATTTAATGATTTACATGGCATGATTCCATGTATGTTCATAATTGTTGCATATAAGAAGGAATTTACTAAATAAAAACAATTTACATGTACTTAATATTTGTCTTAGCTGCTGCTATGCGATTTGTACTTTATAGATACAAATAATGAATTTGACGGATTTATGAAATACAAGGCATTTTAGATGAAAGGTAAAATAATATAGTTTAAACTACAAATAGCTACAATAACAACATACGTAAATTGTTAATCGTAAAAAGGAGAACGAATGAATAAGAAATATACAAATCAAATTCATACTGATATGAGTTTTAAACCGAAAGATATTATAAGTTTAATGACGGATTACTTTAAAATAAAATCAAAGCTGCGTCCTATAAAGGATTTGCCTGTTGTTTTATCAAATAAAGATAATGAAGCGTTAGAGAGTGTTACATGGTTTGGCCATTCTGCTTCTCTTTTGAAAATAGAAGGTAAAAAACTGTTATTAGACCCGATGTTTGGAGATGCCTCTTCCCCATTTCCCTTGTTTAATAGTAAGCGTTATAGTGGTGCTTTTTCTTTAGAACGTGATGACCTTCAAGAAATTGATGCGATTATCATTTCTCATAATCACTATGATCATTTGAATTACAAAAGTATTATGCAGTTAAAAAATCGCGCAAAACACTTTTATGTTCCAACTGGAGTTGCACAATATCTTATTAAATGGGGTGTTTCACCTAGTAAAATTAGTGAGCATAATTGGTGGGACGAAATTACGTTTGATAATATTAAGTTAGTATGTGCGCCTGCAAGGCATTTCTCTGGACGTGGTATGACAGATAGAGATCGTTCATTATGGTGTTCATGGCTTATTCTTGGTCAAGAGACTAAAATTTTCTTTAGTGGTGATAGCGGTTATGCCCCTCACTTTAAGGAAATTGGTGATAAATACGGTCCATTCGATCTTACATTAATGGAATGCGGGCAATATGATCCGAGATGGTCTGCTATCATATGTTGCCTGAAGAAACGGTACAAGCTCATATTGATGTTAAAGGAGAATTACTTCTTCCGATTCATTGGGGTGCTTTTACGTTAGCATTACACGAATGGAGTGACCCGATAGAACGTGTTACGAAAGAAGCTAACCGTTTAGGAGTTAAAATTACAACGCCACAAATTGGCGAATCTATTACGTTAAAATCTACAGACTATCCTTTATCCGCTTGGTGGAAGGAAATTTAATTTTAAAATATAAAAAGAGCGAATCCTCTTATAAAGAATTCGCTCTTTTTTCTGTATTTAAACTTATTTCACTATATTGGATCTCCCACTATCTAATACTCTATTTGCTGGTACACTGGACATTTCAACCACTGTATTCATACTCTTATCAGTCAGTTCAATGAGTTCGTTTTCATGTTTTATTTTATTTAAATCCCACACCATCCCATGAAATTCATTATGTTGACCACTTACCTGTATAATGCTTTTTGTTTTATTTGAAGGCTGTATTTGAAGGTTTGTAAATTGATTCCCACTAATTTCATTTGGCGTAGTTACTTGACTATCCATATAAATCATATTTACACAGTCTTCTAAAGAAAAGTTCATAAAACGATTGGCATTTATCCAAGCTTGTCCGGTGCTCGGTTTTTTCGCTACTAATTTCAGTCCAGTTTCCATTCCTACAACTTTAATATTTTCGAAGTTAACAAACGAAATTTCATTTTCTTTTCCAGCAGAGTATAAAGAAATTCCGGTACCTTTATTCGTTTCCGTCCAATTGATAATATTTATATCTTTTATTTGTGTTTTGTTCCAAGTGTTATAATATTTATTTTTACCGTCTAAATAAATAACTTCAGAGTTAAATTTAGGATCGTCAATAGCTATATACGCTCCTTCAATGGATGCGTTTTTCTCTAGTTCTAAAACTCTAAAGTTTCCCTCAACTACAAAGTGGGATCCGTAACCAAATAATAATTTCACACCTTTTTTAACAATGATTGGTGACGTAATTTTATACTTTTTATCATCAAGCAATACAGTTTTAATTTTACTAGACTCTGCTTTATTAATAGCAGATTGTATTTTTATTGAATCATTTTCCCCTTTAAAGTTTTCTACATACAAGTTAGTACTTTTAGCTGCATAGTCTTTTTTGTTGTATTGATAAAAAGCAAAAATAATTAAAACTATACCCATGAGTAAAACAATTATTTTCTTCATCGTACTCACCCCATATCGATTAATCTATGGCTTTTATATTCAGGTTATTATTATTTTGCTTTGTATTTCAGATTACCATTGCTGCTTTGTCTATTAATCCCTTCCTCTATCCTTAATAAGCTCTTACTGGCGATATAAGATGTACTGCTGCAGATTGCTCTCCTGCTTCAATCAATATCGGTCGCATAGAACCTCCAAAACTTAAAGTAATCGTTTCTTCTTTTATTGCTCTTAAAGCATCAACCATAAAACGCCCATCGAAAGATATATTTAATTGTTTTTCACCTTGAATCGCATCTATTTGTTGCGTTTCAGATATTTTCCCAATTTGAGAAGCGTTTGAAGAAATTTTAATTGTGGATTCGTTTATGATTTCTAAGTTAACATTGTTATTAGCCCATTCACTTGCTAATAAACTTGATCGGTCTACACCTTGTAATATCTTTTTTCTATCTACGTTAATAATCGTTTTAAAATCATTTGGAATAAGGTTAGAAATATTAGGATATTTCCCTTCAATTAGTCTTGAATATAATGTAGTTGTTCCGAGCGTAAATATAATATGATTCTCTGAAAGGTAGATATATACGAATTCCGAATTGCTGTTCATTAATTTTAGAAGTTCACTAATGGTTGCGCTTGGTACAATACAATTTGCTTTTACATCTGAGGAAAGTAATGTTTCGCGTATCGCTAGTCTATGTGAGTCAGTTGCAGCGCAAATTAACTTATTATTAGATAACTCTATATGCACCCCAGTAAGAACAGGTCTAGATTCATTTTTTGCTACCGCAAAGACTGTTTGTTTAAATACTTCAATCAATTGCTCTGTCTCTACCTTGATTTCTGCATGATTGTCTATAAGCGGTACATTCGGAAACTCATCTGCAGGAAATCCATTTAAACTTAATGTGATTTCTTCTGATTGTATCTTAATAGTTTGCTCATTCTTACTTTTTATTGCGATATCACTTGGCATTTTCTTTATTATTTCAATGAAATACTTTGCAGGTACAACAATAGTTCCTACCTTTAAAATAGTTGCAATCTTTTCGTCTTCAATTGAAACAGGAATGAATTTTTCAATAAAAATATTTGAGTTACTTGCAATTAAAGTAATTCCAGATTGATCTGCAGTTATTTTTATACCAGATAATATAGGAATTAAAGATTTTGTTGATATTGCTTTGTTGACTTCTGAAAGTGCTTGAGTGAATTGTTTGTGATTAACGATAAACTCCATGTTTCCCCCGCCTTACATGAGATAATATTTTTATGAAGATTGATGAACGATTGTTCCGTTAAAAAAATAAGGTACTGTTTCTTTCTTTTGTAATAAATATAGTAAATGTTCTGGTATGCGTAAATACGGTGCTGCTATATGTAATTCCATCCAAGTAATCTCTTCGATTTCTTTTGGCCTTGATATATATGTCTCCCCGCCGATTATTTCGCCTAGAAAATTAAAGAAAATTGCATGATGATCTCTTTCCTCGAAAAAGGCTTCACTGATAGAACAAATCCCGTTTACGTTTATATGTAACCCTGTTTCTTCTTTTACTTCTCGAATTACTGCTTCTTCTAATGTTTCTCCTAGTTTAACTGCGCCACCTGGTAATGTATAATAAGAACCATTTTCCCCTTTGTTTTTTACCATTAAGATCTTTTCATTAGTTTTATCGTACAAAATCGCGTATGTAACATTAACTTTTTTCATATGTACCTCCTCTATTTTAAATAAAAGGAATTTTCTGCCTTCTATTCATTCTACCATTAACTCCTTTTAATATATATAAGTTAGTTAAGTCTTGCCTTTACCGCTATTGTTGGAGTTAATAAGAATAGGCTACTGATATAAAAAAAGAACGTACCTTAGGAAGATTATCCAAAGTACGTTCTTGCAGTTTTAGTATAAAAATTGATTCAATTAATACTGAAATTAATAATAACCTCGCCCTTATTGCATTTGTATTTCAAATACTAACGTTAACAAATTCTATATACTTTTTAACCGTTTTTCTAAATAATAATGATTATGTCCTTTCGGATGATCTTCACTTACTCCAATTACTTTATATCCATGTTTCTTATAAAAATCAGGTGCTTGGAAACTAAAAGTATCTAAATTAATTAACCTACACCCTTTTTCAATTGCAAATTCTTCAATAAGCTTTATTAACTTGCTTCCGTAACCTTCATGCCTATATTCTTCAGAAACCCATAGAAAGTCAACGTGTACATGGTGCCAAAAAGTTATTGCTGTTACCCCACCTACTATTTCTTCTTTTTCATTTCTTACTATGAAACTAACCTTTTCTGAAGGTGTTTTTTCTTCATCTGCAAGATATTTTTGATTGTATTCAATTACTTTCTCTCTTATGTAATCACTATCTTCTTGTACCCACTGCTGTACTATTTTCATTTTAAGTGTCACGCTCCTTTTTACTTATCTATTCAATTTTATAATGAAATTGTCCTGTCTTTAATAAGTTCGTAAAGAAGCAAAGTTAATGGAATAAAAAAGAGCCCTAACATGAGGACTCTTTTTAAAATTAAGCTACTTTCCGATGTAAATGTTTTAGTTCCTTTTTCTTTTCTACATTTGGTGGGCGGATTAATATTGAAATAATGAAGGAAATAACACTTAAAACACCGATTATAATGAAAGTTGGTTGAAATCCCCCGAGTATCGCTCCAATAAATGATCCTGCAAGCGCACCAAATCCGAAACCTTGGTAGACAATCCCGTAATTTGTACTATGGTTTTTTAATCCAAAGAAATCTCCGACAATAGCTGGGAATATAGTTATATTACCGCCGAAGCAAAAGGCGACACTTGCTACACAAGCAAAATAGATTCCGTAATTTAGCGGAATAAAACTTAAAGTAAAGACTGACAATCCTATAATAATAAACGTTGCAGAGACAATTTTCATTCGGCCGATTTTATCTGATAACGTCCCAAGAATAATTCTACCTACTGTATTAAAAATTGCAATCATAGCAACGGCGTTTGCAGCGGTTGCTGCGCTAAGTCCAACGAGTTGTACACCGATATCTTTTACCATACTGATTAAATACAAACCACCCATACACGAGGTGAATAACATAAAAAATAGCAGATATACTTGTTTCGTTCGCATCATTTCACGCGGAGTATAGTCATTGTGCAATGTTTCAGTTACAGCATTACTTACAATTGCCTCACGTAAGAAGAACGATCCGATTAACACTAAAAGTAACACGATAATACCCCAATATAAGAATGCTTGTGATACACCAAGGTTATCGATAAGATTTCCGTTTATATATCTAAAGATTAAGCTGCCCATTCCATACGCTGATACAGATATACCTGAAATAAGCCCTTTCCGATTTGGAAACCATTTAATTAAATTAGATAGTGATGTAATATAAGCTGTTCCATCCGCATAACCAACAACAACACCAGCTAATAAATATAATAGTGGTAAGGAAGAAACTTGTGAACTAAGTATTAAGCCGAGTCCTAAAACAATTCCTGCAGTAGCAATAAGTTTCCGAAGTCCTAATTTTTTCTGCAATTTTGCTGCAAATAAAGTTGAGAATGATAAAGAAAAACTTGTTATAGAGAAAGTTATCGCTACTGAATTAAGATTCCATCCAAACTTACTTACAAGGGGTTGATTAAATAAACTCCATGTATAAATTGTTCCAAGGCCAATTTGAACAATGATTGTACCTAGAACAATTAGTAACGGATTTATAGAAGTTTGTTTCATACTAACTGTCCCCTTCTTTTATCTTGACATAGATTTTCACAGTTAGTATATCCATCGTAAATTGCAAGATACTGTACGGAAAATGGTAATTAAGTTCATATACACAAAAAGACACTTCATAAAGAAGTGTCTTTTGCAGGTTATATCAGATGTTTCTAAAGAAAGCTTTGTTAAGATAAGCCATTTTCGAATGCTTATGTATATATGTTATCAAATAATTTCTTATATGTGATGAGACTTAAGACGTATTTTTCATTCATCATATAGTCGGATGAAAAATTAATATTCGATTTCATCAAAATCCTTCGGCTGCGGTACAGTTTGCATATTAGCTGCATCTTTAGGATCGCTATAAATTGCATTTTGCTCTGTATTTACATCTTTTATATTTTGTTTTTTATTTTTGTTCACTTTATCTTTCACTTACAATCACTCCTTTTTGTTATAGGAGTAATTATGCCCTATTACCGTTACTAAATGTATCAGCGACTAAATTACTAAATTCACGTAAATAATATAAGTAATTATCACCGCCGTAGTTATATCTTTTGTTATACATTTTTGCAACAACTACATTATATTCAGGTATTACTAAAATAGTCGGTCCAGTAATCCCTAATATTTGATATGACCCTTTTGGAACACGTTCACCAAGTTCGCTTAATTGTGCAGGTTCATTTTGAACGAACCAAAACAAGCCATTTTGTGGTAGCTCTTTATTTACATATGTTGGACTCTGCAAACTCGTAGCGATTTTTATAACTTCTTTTGGAACAATTTGCTTACCGTTTATCACACCTTGATTTAAATGAAGATTGCCCCAATAAGCAAATTCTCTAGCTGAGACAAACAGATTTTTTTCAGTACCGTCATCTACCGTACCAATTTCACTAGTCGCGTCTTCATTTGGATTATTAACAACGTCAACTAAATTTTCATCTCGCTGAACTCTCCAACCTGTTTCTTGAAAATTAGCAGGCTTAAAAACACGCTCCTTTAACAATTCAGGAAAACTTTTGTTATATAGCTGATAAATAAGACGTGTCATCATTCTTACATTAATATCTCTATATGCCCATGCTTGTCCCGGTTCAAATTCACGAAAAATTGTCCCGTCATTCATTTCTTCTAATCCGTGCGAATGTGTTACTAAATGTCTTATCGTTGTTTTACCAAGAAATGCAGGATTAAAGTCTTTAAAATATTTTATCGCTTCATCATCAATAGAGTTTATTTTCCCCTCGTAAAGCGCATACGCTATCATTAATCCTAAATAACTTTTTCTAGCAGAAGCAACGTTGAACTGCGAAGATGCGGTTACTTTTTTATTAGTCGATGTATTTGAGTGATAACCGCTATAATGCTCTAATACGACTTTATTATTTTTTATAATACAAATTGCTGTAGCAGAACTATGATTTTTTTCTTTTATATCCTCTACCCAAGAAATCAACTTATCATATGTATACAAATAAATCCCCCTTAATACACATCAAAATTACAGCATGAAAGAAAAGTATAAACAGTATTTACACCTTTCTTTCATATAAAATATTAATGATGTACTATATTTAAATAATCCACCAGTTCCAGCAATTAAAGCAACCAAAACATCCGGCACAACCTACGCAACCACCACATCTGCCACCGCCGCAACCGCCACAGCGTCCACCACAACCTCCGCATCCGCCACAACGACGTGCATCGTCTTGGATGTAATAATATGGATATTGGCTTTGTTGTTGATCCCAATACACAACATTACCAGTTTGATAATCATTAAGGTTTAATGTTTGTAATTCATGTTGAAACTGATTCATTACGAACCCCTCCATTTATAAATATAAATTTCGCCCAAACGTTAAAGTTTATATATTTTTGTAAACAAAATAGAAACAAGACTATAGACTAAATGCGTACATCAACAAAATATGAACTTACACTAGGTGATGTACCTTGTTTTTCAGCCTATTTTCTTTATATTTATTCGATGGACGTATTTACTATAAATAAAGTGATTTAAAAATTACTAATCCAACAATTTAGTAGTTCATCACTTAACTTTCTTTCTAGTAATTCCTTCACTAAAGGCATTGGCATGATTTCATAATGATTTAAGGCTTCTTTATTATAATCTATCCAGTGAAATGCTAAATGAGACTCGCTCGATTTCGGTGTTAAGTCCGTATGTAAATCTTGTGACTCTACTTCAAAAATGTGATTAATTTCATGATGGAGCACTTCTTTATCTTGCCATTGATTTTCTATGACTCCTAAAAATTGTTGTATACTACAGTTTACTCCAAGTTCTTCTCTTAACTCTCTTATTAATGCATTCTCTACTGATTCTCCAATTTCAACATGGCCACCAGGTAAAAAATAATGATGGCCAATATATTCAGCAACTAATAATTTTTCATCTTTTATCATGACTGCTCGTACAATATGATGGAATTTACTTTTCAATTGATATTCCTCCTAGTTATTCAATGTATAGTTGCTCAAAATAGTCATTTAGTATTGGTATAATATAAATCATAGGTGTTTCATACGGATGCATATCATTAATAACTTCAAGAGCATCTTTTACAAGTTCTCGTTTACACTTTATTTCAACTTTACATTCTTGCCCTTCGCATATTCGACCAATTTCTCCATTAAAAGGAGATGCCTCGTCTAAAGGTCTCCAATATCCTTTCACTGAACTATAGGAAAGACAATGGTCATATTCGCCCGTTTTACATGCTCCAATTTTATTTAATTCATCCCTTAATGTTTCAATATATTCTTCAGGAATGAATACTTCAATTTTCAATTCAGTAAATTGCATATTTCATTTCACACCTTTACTTCATAATAGTTAAACAAATAAACGATATACTTGCTCACCATCATACTCCTGTCCTAATGATATGAAACCATATCGTTCATATAGTTTCTTTGCAGAGATATTATCTTTATGTACTGTTAATCTAATTTCTTTACACGATTTAAAAGTATTTTTTATTATATTAATACTTTCTTGTAATGCTGCTTTTCCATAACCATTACCTTGCTGCGATTGATCAATAATAAATCCGTTAATCCAATACATATCTGATGTCTCTCTTACAACAGCATGCATAACAAAACCAACCATAAGGTCACCATCGTATATAGCGAGTGGTATGTACTCTACATTGTCACCATCTGGTTTTATATATACTTTAGCAAGCGAAACTGCTACGGATGGAACAAATTTCAACTGATTTTCTTTAACTTGTAGTTTTAATGCTTCTTCCCAATTTTCTCTCGTAACAACCTTTAACTGGACATTCAATATTGTAAGCTCCCTTATATAGAGGATGTATGTTTATATTCAACGTAGCGAAATAATTCCCTTTTTCGACAACGACTTATAACATAATTTTTATAAAATCTTGAATGAATTTTTCTGCATCTATTTCTAAAGCTATACGGGCTCCTTCAGATTTAGAGTTAGGGCGAAAATCAGCAAATGTTTGTCCTTTCGTATCTCCGTATGTATCTACATTCACTGTACGATGCGCAAATTCAAAAAAACTTTGGTTAACTAATCCACTTATAGCAACCACATCATGAAGCAATGGCCCTTCGATAGATGGATTAAGTTTTTGGTATGCAGAAAAATAGTAATCATACATTGGTTTCATTATCGTATGGAATGGATTCTTTGAATTAGCTTGAATATAGTCAAACACATTTGGTGTTAACACAGCTTTGTTTGTTACATTTAAAGGGAATATTAATAAATTCTTTGCTTGATGGAAAACAATTTTACTTGCTATAGGATCTCCATACACATTTGCCTCTGCTAACGGCGTAACGTTTCCTACTTCTAAAAAAACACCACCCATGAAATAGATTCCTTTTACATTTAGCATTAAATCATTCCATAAATTAAAAGCAATTGCTAACGAGGTAGATCTTCCTACATCAACAATTGTCAAATCTTTTCCGTACTTTATAAGAATCGCAGCAATACTGCCGAAATTATATATTGGAATAGATAATACATTTTCTGGAACATGGATAGGCCCTAATCCTTCTGCTCCGTGAATTTCAGGATAGTACGTAGTAATTTCTTCTGTAAGTGGTTTTGTTGCACCACTAATGACAGGAATGTCTTGTCTATTTGCTAACTGCAAAATATACGCTGCATTATGTGCAGCATGTATATGCTCAACATTTCCGTATCCAGTTACAATACCGACAATTTCAATTTCGGGATGCAGTAAGCCATACATAATGGCAAATGAGTCATCAATACCTGGGTCTCCGAAAAATAATACTTTTTCCAAGAAATACGCTCCTCTCACGAAAAAATTGAGTCATTAGTAACTATGTATATGAAAAAAGCAAGTATATCTATGCAAATTTTAGAATGGATAATGTTTTACAAAATATTAAAAAGGAACTAGCGTATGCTAATTCCTTTCTTGAGTAACCATTCTCAAATTTAATTAATTATCGTATCCTTCATAAATTGCATCATTTATTTGATTTTGTATTTTTGTATCATCAGGTACAGGTTTCCACCAATTTCCTGTAATAAATAACATAGTTAATAAATTATAACTATCACTAAAATAACTTTCTCTCTTATTCTTCATCCAATCCCAACCGCTATTTACCCACTTTTGATTATTGCTACTTGTTATACTTGCAGCAATAAACGGTGAAACAAATACAGCAGTTGAATAACTACCAATATTAGATCCATTTAATTGATAACCATCCACAATTTTAGAAGGATTTCCATTCGTTTTATTTTGAATCCACGAAGAAACTTTATCAGAAATGACTTTACTTCTTTTCTCGCCGTACATCGCATAGTCCATTACAATTCTCAATGGTACCCGACTAGCATTGTAATAATATGCATTTGTATATTCTGACTCATCTAAGAAGTCTTTAGGTGCGGGTTGTGGTGGGTTTTTTACAACGAAATCTGAAATAAGTCCTGTATTTGGAGAGTATGTATTACTAAATTGCGTATAAACATCGTACAAATTATTAATAACAGTAAGCCAAGTTTTATCACCTGTAAATTCATAAAATGCTCTAAGGTGTGACATCATCCAATCAGATGGTCTCGTATCAAGTGAACTTTTAGAATCCCAATCTCCTAAATTTAGTCGGTTATTATTTGTAACATTACTAGCTTTAATACCTTTTGTAATCATGTCTTGTGCTTCTTTCAAATAATTAACTGTTCCATTAGATCCCCACTGCTTATGAGCAAGAAGAAGAGAATACGCAATATCTAAATCTCCATCAGTAGCAGAATCAAAATGACCTTGTGCTTTTTTACTATCTGCGACAACCCATCCCATTAAATTAGGATTTTGAGAACTTTTAAAAGTTCTTGCTGTTTTAAATAAACCGTCATAGATTTTTTGAGCATTCGAATCATAACCAGCCATTAATACTGTAATTATCATCCCATACCCTTGACCTTCTGAAGTTCCAAGTGGCTTAAACCCATCAGCATCACCTGTAATCTCTCCTTTTACATAATAACCACCAGGTAAAGAAGATAAATCATTTTTCAAATATTTCTTTTTCCAATTATCGTAGTAACTTCTTACAGAAGCATTTAAACTTTCCTGTGTAACATGATTCGGTTTTATAACACCTGCATAATTAACTTGCTGCGGAAATGGTTTCATTTCCTTTGCAGCAGCTACTTGTTGATTAACTACGGGAATAGAATTTTGTACTGAATTGTCCGTTACACTTGCTGCGAAACTAGAATTAGAAAAACTAGCTAGTCCGATTCCTACAATAGAAATACATGTGAAAATTTTTCTTTTTCCATTCATTATGTTGTCAGCTCCTTTTAAAATGCTTACTACATAAAATGTAACATACAATATTTAACTGAAATACAAAATATTATATTTATCAACATAAGAAAGAAACTATATAAAAAAGTATCATAAAATCATTATTGAATTACATTATACGGATTGATTATTTACTAAATTCCTATGTTTTTCTTTTCTTAATACTGGTATATGAGCAATCACAATTCCAAGTATAGTAATTCCGCCGCCAATTATCGAAACTAAAGTTGGCACTTCTCCTAACCATATCCAAGCAATGAAACACGCAGTTATTGGCGTTAAATATAGAGAGCTTGTTGCTTCAGAAGCACCAGCACGAGATATAATATAGGCCAATGCAATATACGGGAGTACTGTTGGAAAGACACCTAAATATATAACACTCAAGTTAACTTCAAGAGGAGCTGCTAATATTTCTTGATAAACTCCGGGTAAGAAAATAAGCATACATACAGTACTAGAAAAAATTGTATATATGGTAAATGGTAAGAAACCGTATTTTTTTAAGTAAGATGTTTGGAAAACAAAAAATAGACTTTCTGAAATCGCCGCTAATAATATAAATAACCCCCCGCTATTTAATTGAATAGCGTCGCCTTGGCTAAATGAAATTAAGGCAATTCCTGCAAAACTCATTACACCACCGATCCAGCCATTTAATTTCATTTTTTCATTCAAAAAAACAGAAGCAAGAATTGCCGTCACTATTGGAGTGACTGAAATTATTAAACTTGCAGATCCAGCATTTACTGTTTTTTCGCCGTAGTTTAATGCGATGTGATAAATAGTAAACCCTAAAGCACCAAATATAAAAAATGCTGGGATATCCTTTAAATCCGGTAGTCGTAGTTTGTATATAAATGAAAATAACAAAAGTATAAATGAAGCGATTAATAAGCGTAGTAAAGTAAGGTGTTCAGGCGTATAAGATTCAAGCCCCATACGAATTGCCGGAAAAGCAGTTCCCCATATAAGAATTGTAAAAGCGTGAGCACATATAATGCGTAAATCCCATTTTTTATTATGCATGTTTTCTCTCCCTCCCTAATAAACCAACCATTTTTAAATTACCAATTATTTCTTTTCATCATATTTAATAGTTGATACAATGTCTTCAACCAGTTATTTATCGGAAAAACCAACCACTTTGAATCTTTTAAATAAACGAGGGAGTTTTTTATATGACAAACGATAAAAAAGTGCCCAAATATCGGCAGATAATAGACTATATGAAAGAAAAAATTGAAAACGGAGAATGGCCAATTGGAAGTAAAATCCCTAGTCAGCGGCAGTTAGCAAAATTATTTCATGTAAATCGAAGTACTGTAATAACTGCGCTAGATGAACTTATGGCAGATGGTTTAATTCAAGGACAAATCGGAGCAGGAACAATTGTAACAAATAATACATGGTCATTATTAGCAACTAATCCCCCGCCTGATTGGAGTGAATATGTAAAGGCCGGTATTCATAAACCAAGTAAGTTAATGGTGCGAGAAATAAATGAAGCAGAAGCAAATAAAACGCTTATCCATCTTAGTAAAGGTGAACTTGCACCTCATCTTTTTCCGCTCGAAACTATGCAATCTATAATAAAAAACGTCAGTGAGGAATTAGATTATTTCGGATACGAAGAACAAAAAGGTTTTTATCCGTTACGTGAAGCAATAAGCAAATACGTAAAATCATTTGGAATACATGCATCACCGGGTTCTATATTAATAGTCTCGGGTGCACTCCAAGCATTACAATTAATATCAATTGGTCTTTTACATAGAAAATCAACTGTTTTACTTGAACAACCTTCTTACTTATATTCACTTCATGTTTTTCAATCAGCAAATATAAACTTATCCGGTATATCAATGGATCATCACGGTATTTTACCTAACGACTTGTTAAAACGAATTAAATATAGTCAAAAGAATAATATTTTATATTCAATCCCTTGTTTTCAAAATCCAACGGGGATATTGATGTCCAAAGAGCGAAGAAAAGAAATATTAAAAATATGTAAAAAAGAGCAGTTGCCTATCATCGAGGATGATATTTACCGAGAGTTATGGATTGATGAATCACCTCCAGCTCCTTTAAAGTCAATAGATAAACATGGACATGTATTATATATTGGTAGTCTCTCTAAAACACTTAGCCCTGGACTTAGAATTGGATGGATAATTGGACCAGAACCTGTTATTGATAGATTGTCAGATATAAAAATGCAAACAGACTATGGATCAAGCTCTTTATCTCAAAGAGTAGCTGCTGAATGGATAAATGAAGGTTTTTATGAAGAACATGTAGCAAACGTAAGAATGCACCTGAAAAAACGAAGACAAATAATGATACGAGCTTTAAATAAATATTGTGCAGATATTGCATCGTGGGATATTCCTAGTGGTGGATTTTTTATATGGCTAAAGGTTGTACATAACATTCCGATGAAAAAACTATTTTCAGAGGCACTATCAAAAGGAATTCTTTTAAACCCGGGACGTATTTATGAAGAAGAATCAGATCAGTACATTCGTTTATCATATGGATATGCTTCTCCAGAACAAATGACTAACGGAATTAAATTGCTCAGTGAATTAATTCGGAAGTTAACGGCATAAAAAAATCCTCTTTTGTTTTTGGAGGATTTTTTTACGTATTTTATTTACCACAATTTCATTTCCTGCCCTAATAAAATAAGTTCTTCATAAGGATCTCCGTCAATATTTAATACTTGAGCAAAAGCAGGTTCTGTTTTTAAACCTTGTTCCTTTAAGTGAATAACTTCTTCCCTTATATGAGGATGCTGCATTAATAACATGTGCTCCACTATCATATGTCTATATGCATTTTGATTACGCACTGGCTTAGGTTGAGCAAATAATTCAAATTCAAAACCTTCGAATTCAAAATTCACCTTTATCGATTCAGTACCTTTCATTTTTTTCTTTTTTATGTTGAACCCTCTATAAGAACCATATAAAGATCTCATTTCTTGCTCAAAAACATCAAAGTTATATACTTCCATTACAATATCTAAGTCAGATTGAGGAGTATCAATTCTTATCGGGATTGTCCCGCAAAGAACGGGATTATATAAAGCTAAATCCTCCATAATATTTAGTTTGTTCAAAACATCATATACCTTTTGTTGCTTGTCATTCCCTGATTGTAAATATGTAATAGATGTAAACATGGAAGTCTCTCCTTCATTTCACGTAATACGTGTCTCACTAAACTCAAGAAAAATTTGTCCGTTTAAACTTGTTCTAGAAGTACCTTTATTTCAATATATTAAGGCGAATAAACAATATGTTTCAACTTTTCTCCTATACTGCAATACTATAAAAATAAAAAAAGGAGGAATTATTATGAGCATTTTCAACGTTCTTTTAGCCATCCACATATTATTTGGAACGATATGTTTAATCACCGGTATTGTAGCGATGGTTGCTCAAAAGAAGAAAGGAAAACATACGGAATGGGGTGAAATATATCATGCATCCTATGTTGTGATCACCGTTACTGCCATTATATTATCCGTTATAAACTGGGATAAAATCGCATATTTATTTTATGTAGCAATTTTCTCTTATTCATTTGCGATTTATGGATACCTCGCACGAAAAAAACGTTGGAAGAATTGGCTTCACCACCATATTAGAGGTATGTTAGGCTCTTATATCGGTGCTGTTACTGCACTTTTAGTAAATGTCGGTATTCATATTCCCTTAATTAATTTATTGCCGCCTATATGGTTTTGGTTTTTACCTACATTAATCGGTATTCCTCTCGTAGCCAGTGTATCAAAAAAATATAAAAAGCGTAGTTAAACTTCATTACATTTTCGTTACTTTCTGATGATTATTATGAAAAATCATACTCAATGTAATATTTTATTTATAAATTCAAGATCGTATTGCTTTAAGTTAGTCACTTAGCGCTAAATAAGAAGAATCCAATAACAGTATTGGATTCTTTTTCAAATTTCATTTCAATATCGGCTTTATGCATTCAATGATGTTACCATTGGGACCAAAAACCATCTTTGTATACTTGTGGGTACTTGTTTTATTGGTTCAGTGATAATTACACCATTATAGTTTAAGATTGTAATAACGAATGTAAACGATCCGGGTAATTCGTAAACATCCCATCAACGCCCCATAAAAGTAACTTTTTCATATCTTTTTCATTATCTACAGTAAATGGATGAACTTCTAATCCGTGTTTCTTTATTCTCTTTACATAAGCGGAATCAATATATTTATAGTTCATCCCAAGACCGATGCAGTATGTTTTATACTTTTTTATCTCTAATTCAGTTAATTGAACTGACTTTTTGTAAGGTAGTAATTGTACTAGCGGTAAAGTAACATCTAAACTATGAATTTTTTGCAGACTGTCTTCACTAAATGATTGAATAATAACGTTATCACTTATTTCGTAGTGCTTTATAATTTCTAATAGCTTCTCTTCCATACCAGCGTATTCATCTGGTGATTTTGTTTCAATATAATAGTTTGCACCATTCCCGAACGTTTCAATAATTTCTTCTAGTGTTGGGACTTTAGCATCTTCAAAGTCTTTCTTTGCTAAACTTGGATGCTTTTCATTGAAAAAAGAACCTGCATTAAGTTTCTTTATTTCTTCTAATGTATGTTCCTTAACTAGACCCGTACCATTTGTAGTGCGGTTTACTGTTTCATCATGCATAGCTACTAAATGTCCGTCTTTTGTCATTTGAAGATCAATTTCTATATAATCTCCTTTTAATTGTTGTCCTAATTTATACGCTGCTATTGTATGTTCCGGCGCATACGCAGAAGCGCCTCTATGTGCAATGTTTTTTATATGATTTGCTTGATTAATAGCTTTCGTGTACTTACGTTCATCTACTTTATGTAAAACGAAAGTACCTAGTAATATAATGGTGCAAATGATTGTAATGATATATATCTTTTTCATAATGATGTATTAACTCCTACATGAAAGCAATTTGGATCGAATAATTTATTCAATTAAATGTCGATTTTCAAATACAGTCATTTGTCCAACAGATTGAAAACCAGCCTTTTTATAAATATTAATCCCATCAGGTGAAGCTTGTAATACGCATTGAGAAACTTTCAATTGTTTTGCTTCTTGCAGCAAGTAATTAAACATAGTGGAGCCAAATCCTTGCCCTCGCATTTCTTCTTTAGTTGCTATATCATAAATACCAATACTATCTTTTGTACATACTAATGAACCAACAGATACGACTTCATCTTTAAAAATCCCTAAATATAGTTTCATATTTTCACTATTCCATAAATCGAAAGAAGCAGTTTCATTATAAAATGTTTGCACATGTATACCTTCCTCTGATGTACCAAATAGATTAGCTAAAGTTTCCCCAAACTTTTTAATTTGTCCTAACGAAGATGCTCTTTGTATCGTAAAACCTTCTGGCATTTTTATTGTTGGTTGAATTGTCTTTAAGTCTGCTACCATCGCAATATTTTGTTCTGCTTCTTTTAAGCCAAGTTTTATTAATTCGTTTTTTATAGCCTGTTCATAGCTATTATCCCAAAACCAAACACACATTGGAAACTTCTTTTTATTATAGTTGTTTATCACTTTATATAATTTCTCAATGTCTTCCGTTACATCATTGTTTAGTAAAGTAATGATATTAAATGTATCTGCAGGTAAACCACAATCTACAGCAATGTAGTCCTTCGTTTCTTTTACATTCATTCCATGTACATGACGCGCAATATATGACATTTTATATGTGAAGTTATCTATTAATAACTGTTTATAATTCATTCTTTTTTCTCCTTTCATAAAAACTCGTATTCAAATCGTTCAGTATTAAATATAACATATACGAAATGTAACTATTTCTATAAAAATATCTCTATAAATCACTCTATACGCTCTGAAAGAATTAAAAATGATATAACGTTGTCGGAATGAAAAAAGTGGTATATAATAAATATTAACATTACTAGTAATTATTTTAGGTATTCCTAGAATAAAGGAGCGATACATATGAAAATTACTATTTATTTCGGAAGTCATGAAGATCAAGATGTTCGTACTATGGACTGTCATTTAGATGTAGAAGATACAGAAGAGATTGTTTCTGTATCATAATATAAATTGTAGGGATGAACCCTCTTCCCTACAGCGTTTAAGGCACCCTTTACAGGTGTCTTTTTTGTTGTTTTTTTCGTCAAAAACCCTTTACTTTATAGCGTTTTAATAGTAAAATATAAATACACGAACAAACGTTCTTTTTATTTTAATTGTACATGAAGGGATGATTTTTACAATGGCTCAAGCAAAGCGCAGAGGAAGAAAAAAGCAAACACCTATCATTTCAAATACAGGCTTTATCGGCTCTGTCTTTATTGATACATTGGAGTTACAAAAGAAATCCTATTATTTCGCTCGTAAAAAACTTCAAATTGTTCATCACGTACTTGATGGCCTCTCTGGGGCAACAAGTTCTCTATTTAAAGAACATAACATTTCAGCATACATGTCATGTGTGTATTTACATAAACAAAAGAAAATCGGCTTTGTTCTTTCAACGAAACCATTTGAACAAAGTGATGGTATTGCTTATTTTGTAAATTATTTAATCGAAAAGAATTTTTACGGTAATGATGAAGAAGTAGAATATCAAGAAGTATTTAATACAGGTTTTATTGGTGTAGTATTCGCTGATTTATGTAGTATAGATCGCTTTAATTTCGAGTTTGAAATGGGTATGTTAACGAAATTAATGAAAGATATGATTATTCCGGTTAAAGAACTCTTTTTACGCCACAATGTACCGGCTTACATCTCCACTTCTCATTTAGAAGAACAAAACAAATTAGGTTTCGTTTTATCTGTAAAACCGTATGATGAACGTGCAGAAGCAGATTTATATTTTGAAGCGTATTTAAAAGAGCGCGGGTTATTTATTGGTGATGAAAAAGATGATATTGATAAGATTGTTATTAGAAAAACAGCTGAATTACGATAGAAAAGCGCAGGATGCTGATCCTGCGCTTTTTAAGTTACGTTAAACACTATAATCTTTTGAATGAATTTCTAAATTTAACTTATTTGCTAAAATTTTATTCAAAGTAAAAAATACAATCCCTCCTGCAATGGGAAGCGTGTAGGCTGGAATGAAATTTAATAACAGTCCTGATATTGCAAGTGCTATTGGCTGCATTATTTTACCTAAGCTTAATCCAATACTAAGAACTCTTCCTCTATATTCTTCAGGAATCTCATTTTGCATGAAATACATTAAAGGAATATCAATTTGTGCTATCATAAATCCTAAAAAGAACATAATCATGCAATACGTAGTAACATATACCAAATTATTTACTACAATAGGTTTAAATAAAACAGGTATTCCTGAAACTATCATAAAAATTGCCAACATAAAACTTATTTTTTTCAATAGATAAGAATAAGAAAAACAATCAGTTATCTTTTTTACTAATATTGCACCAACTATCATACCTATCGGAAAAGTCCCTTGAATCATACCAAATTGCTTAGAATTAAGATTGAGAACTGTGTTAATAATGTATGGCAACGGAACGGTTACAGCAAAGCCTAAAAAGAAATTAAGAGAAATTAAAATACTAAAAGTATTTTTTAAGCTTTTCCGCTCCAATAAGTAAGAGTATCCCTCCTTTATATCTTCAATAAAATTAATTTCTCTAATTGAACATTCCTCATTTATGTTTTGCTCGCACAATTTAAAGTTTATAAACAATATGGATATAGCCGAAAGGATAAATGAAATACCGTTAATAATGATAAAAGTTTTTATATCCAAGATTGCAAAAACAATGCCCCCTAACATAGGCCCTAAAATTAAAGATATAGAATCGATAATTTTACTTATAGAATTAATACTCATTAACCGTTCTTTAGTAACCATATTCGGTTTTACGGCCTCTAATCCTATTCCAAAAAACGTTGTAAATACTGTCATAAGAAGGGTAGTAGTATAAATAATGAATAAGTTTAATCCATAATAGTTGCTTAATATATAAACAGTTATTAATAAGCACCCGCTTAATACATCCATGCAAACGACGAGTTTCTTTTTATCAACCTTATCAGCAATGACACCGGCAAATGGATTCATAACAATCATTGGAATCGTTCCTAATATGAGCGTAATCGCAAAATTTAACGCAGATCCGGTTATTTGTAAAACATACAATCCTAATGCAAAACTATAAATAGAGCTACCGAATAGTGATACTGTTTTTGCAATTGAATATAAACAAATATTTCTTAGTTCTTGGTTTCTTTTTTTATTTTCTATATGTAATCGTAAACTTCCCATCACTTTCCCCTCACTTTTCTTTGTATTACATAAAGTGTAAATTCTCGGGTTAACCCAATATCAATACACTGTGTTTAAAAATTACTACAAAGAAATGAAAAAAGATGGGGTTAACCCCGTGCACATCAACTGAAGATATTAGTGCATCCTACAACGATAAAAAATAAAATAATTAATAAGATCACATGTACAAATGCTAATTTTTTATTGAAATATAAAAAGTAATATGGTATCTTCTATTACATTGATTAATTACATATGAGAATCATGTATAACTCCAAGAATATGGCTTGGGGGTCTCTACCAGGAACCAAAAACTCCTGACTACAAAATGCGTATTATAGCGTTTGTAGTCAGGAGTTTTTTTGTTCTAAGGTAAATAATGACGAGAAGGGATTACAAAAAATGAATTTCAAAGTATTTATATTAGCTTTAGCAACGATAGCGGTAGGTCTTGTAGAGCTTATCGTTGGAGGAATATTGCCAGACATCGCTAAAGATTTTAATGTTTCATTAAGTTCCGCTGGTCAATTAATTACAATTTTCGCCTTTACTTATGCAATAGCAGGTCCTGTATTATTGATTTTCACAAGTAAAGTGGAAAGAAAAAAATTATATATTATTTCACTTTACATTTTTCTAATTGGTAATCTACTTACTTATTTTAGTCCGAGCTTTACTTTTATGATGATAGCAAGAATTTTAACTGCTATGAGTACTGCTTTAGTTGTAGTACTTTCCCTAACAATTGCAGCTAAAATTGTTAATCCCGCTTATCGAGCAAAAGCATTAGGATTAATTTATATGGGTATTAGCTCTTCACTTGTACTAGGAGTACCACTAGGCATATTAATTGCAAACACATTTGGCTGGAGAATTATTTTTTTATGTATAGCTATTTTATCATTGGGGTCTATTATCTTAATTTCAGTATTTTCAGATAAAATACCTGGAGAGGAAAACCGAACTCCTTTATCTATCCAATTAAAGGCCGTTTGTAGTCTTAAACTAGGATCTGCCCATCTAGCTACCATGTTTATGTTAGCAGGACACTATACTCTATATGCTTATTTTACTCCTTTTTTAGAAAATAAGTTTCACCTAAGCCCTTATTGGATTAGCATATTTTATTTAGTGTTTGGTATAGCTGCAGTAAGTGGCGGTGCGTTTGGCGGTGTATTATCAGATAAAATAGGCGCTCAAAAAAGTATTTTGATAGTTATTACTCTATTTGCTCTAATCTTATTTATATTACCGTTTACTGCAGTTTCTATTATCCTATTTATTCCTGTTATGATAGTTTGGGCTGCATTGAGTTGGGGGCTTGCACCACCTCAACAAAGTTATTTAATCCAAACTGCCCCGGATACGTCAGATATACAGCAAAGTTTTAATAATTCAGCCCTACAAATAGGAATTTCACTCGGCTCTGCAGTTGGAGGTATAGCTTTAAAACAAGTACATAATGTCGCCAATATGGCCTGGGTTGGTGGATCTTTAGTTTTATTATCTTTAGGTTTGGCTATCTTTTCTCTTACTAGACATACACCGACAAGAGACTGTCCAGTGAGTGCTAAACATTTAGATTAACATTCTCTTTTTCTTTTCATCGTAAAAAGTATAGATAGGAATCGTCATAAATAGTCCCGTTATAAAAACGGACTTTTTATGACGGGGTTAACCCCATCTTTTTCCGAAAAATGAATATGTATAAATTTCTTCTCCTTGAACAAAGAAATCCTCGTACTTTCCCCCTCGTATCAAATAATTTGAAGTACTTTCATCAATCGATTGAAACTGTAAACTTTGGATTTCTTTCGTTACTTTTACAGATGTAAAATTCTCTCTGAGTCTAGGTGCAATTTGGCTATTTATACTAAATTTATTAAATAAAATAAACGAACTTAATAAATAACTATTGTGTTTAAAAAGAGAATTTAATTCGCACAATAAGAACTCCTCATGTTCAAAACTATAATTACTTGTACCTGATTGATCAATTACAATATCAATAGAATAATTCTGAATAGGTATGTTTAGAAAATCGGCACAGATAAATACAATATTTCTTTTCACATTTCTTCTCTCAATTACATCTTTTAAAAGTAAAAGTTTATTCAAATCTCGATCAACAGCAATATATAAACACTCTTCCGGTAGTTCTTCATAAATATTTCGTAAAAAGAACCCAATACCAGACCCTAAATCAAGTAGTATTTTTTCATTTAAATCTAATTGCATTAGTTTCTTTTTCGCCCATTCTCCTCCTCTTTGAACATTTTCCAAAAAAGCAGTATCAGTTTCATGAATATAATCCGAAATAGAATCTTCAAGTGATTTCTTTTCATACGCTTTCACTGAGTTACCAGCTGTTAAAACCCCTGAAATAATCGTGTATTCTTCACCACAATTACAAATTAACTTTCCCTCAATAATTTGATTCTTATTAATAATGCCATCTTCAAGAATTAAATTTCCGTTACACTTAACACATTTAAATAAATGAAGTACTTTTAAATCTATCCCTAAAATTGAACTCGAAATTTCAGTTTCTATAGATAAATTATGTAACGCTTCCTTTAATTTGCATTTTCGTTCCTCTAAAGTTTTTATTTCTTGTTCAATCTTTTCATATTTTACTTTAAATAAAGATTGATAAAAATTATCCTTTTCATAGCCTAAGGATTTCCCTAAATTTTTATAAAGAAACAGTTCTTTAATTTCATACAAGCTAAACCCTAGCCATTTGTACTCTAATATAAGTTCTATATCCTTTTGACAATACTCGTCAAAAAAATAGTGACTTCCTTTTTTCTCGGGAATAACGAGTCCGAGGTCCATATAATGTCTAATCGTATCTACACTTACATTATTTACTTCTGCAAACTTACTGATTTTCATCCTAATCACTACCATTTATATATTTGTTTATACATACTTCTTTATTATTTTAAAAAATCCTTTCATCTCCCTATACAAAATTATTTATGCTATGAAAAAGATGTAATTAATTTTAAAGTTCCGCCACATACCCATTAAGCTAAGCTTATATAAGTTTAGCTACTCCTTTTTTAATCTTGAATTTAAAAAAGAGTAGCAGGTAGTACGTTTATGTCTATATATCTAAAAACTGTGAATTCATGTATGAATTAAAAACTGCGGCGTAAGTACTGCAGTTTCTTCCTTTTTCATTGAGTTGAAATATGTAAAGTTACGTACTTTAAGACTTGTACTACGCGTTCATATTAATTTTATAGACGTTTAAGGATTTTGTTTTATGGGAAGTATTCTTGCTGTGAAATTAGGATTGTAAATATAGATGAACGTGATTCAAATCAAAAAAAGGTACTCCTAGAAGTACCTTTTTTACTATTCTATATGTGCGAACGCTTTCAAAATTATTGGATATAAATCGATGTACGCATTGTATTAAATGGTGCATTTATAGATGTCTTTTGGTACTCAAAAGTTCCTTGTTGGTGTCCAGAAGCATCCCATTTATAATACCAGCCAACGATTGGTCTTCCGCCAATTATAGTGGAATCAATACTTTTTACATTAGAACCATTCATTTTAGCAAATGGGTTTTGGCCATAGCCCAATTCTTTCGTTGTAATATATAAATATTTTCCCCCGTGGTTACGCGATGTGCTGAAGCTGTTCTGATTAATTGTTTCTACCCCGCCTAGCTCAGACTCTACTTGTACGACGTTTAGTGAAGTAAGTGGTGCTGCTGGTCCAGCTGAAGCTTCTGTTGCCATTCCTAATCCGACGAACGCTGTAATTGCTAACGATGAAATCCCTAGTGCTGCTTTTTTAAACATAAAAAACATCCCCTTCCATCTATTGTTTTTTCTTTCATTGTCAATATAATCCTAATAATTTTATATGTAAATAGATTGTAGCTGTATAAATATTAGTGTGAATATTCTATTATATATTTCTGCAATTCTATTACTCAATATGAATGATTTACAGTGTAAAACGAAATACACATTACAAATTGATTCTATTATTTTCATTATTAGCTAGCGTATAGCGAATTTAAACCCTATGAACCATTGTTGCTATTTTTTTAGTTCATAAACAGATGCCTATATTTCTTGTTACTATATAATAATGTTACACCAAACTGATATCAGTACACATAGAAACAATAAAAGAGAGCATATTTTAAAAGATTTATTAAAACATGCTCTCTTTTATTAATTTGAATGAATCTTTCAGTAAAAAAGTACATTGATTTGTATCCTTTATGTAACAAAAATAATCGTTTTAAAAATCTTGTTTTTATGCTTTTTTCTATTATTCTTAAAGATAATTTATTGAATATTCTTATTGTACTCTAATTGATTTTGAATTCCTGATCTATCAATTTGAATCCAATACTCTGAAATTTTCCCGTTTTCTATTCTATACACTGCACTTGCTATTTGAATTATAGGGAGGCCTGTAGGTTCATACCCATCTATTTCTCCTATGTGTGTACCTACTTGCTTCCAGCGTACATATACTTTACTATCTTGTACTAATAATTCTTGAATTTCTAATGAAAAGTTTCCATATATTCCTATCATCTCTCTTACATGCTCAGCATAATCTTTTGGCGATCTGTATACTGTTTGTTCCTCTTCAGATATAACTTGATGTGCCAATACTTTATCTGCCATATATCGATTTGAAAAATCCGGATTACTCCCTGAACGCACTTCTTTAAAGAAATTTCTAATAATTATTTCCGGTTTCATTAAACATCCCCCTTAAAAATAAATCCAATTCTAATATCACCTGAATATATCGGATAAGTGTTATAATTCTCATCCTCACTCTTTCTTAATAAACATGTCAAGTTTGTAGTGTTGACATTAAAAATTGTAAATTTGCTTAGGATTTGCTGAGCATTGATTTAAACATGCAATATTTAATGTTTAAATCAATATATAATGATGTATAATAAATAAGAACTAATCAACATTTTTCGTTTAAGATAGTCTATCCATCTCTTACTACCTAATGACCTCAAATAAACGCTATTCAAGTCATGTTAAGAGGTACCAAAGACGCCCATATGGGCATCTTTGGTGTAAAAACACCTTATAGTATGTAAGGTGTTTTCTTATTTACTATATCTGGAATACCTCTATTTGAATAGTAAAATGTGGCTTAAATTTTACCTCGATTGTTTTGTTTTCTACACCGCCTTGAACATATAAGGAGTTACTACGAGTATAGATTCGTTTTGCCGATTTCATCTCGGCTTCAAAGATACATTTATTTTCATAAGACATGTACAATGAAACAGTTTCCACGTAATTCTTGTTATGAACGAATATCGGAATTTTTGAAGGTTTCAATGAGGCTGGTGAAGCTATCACTGGCATGACCAGTCTTCATGCCGCGCCTGAAGACTTCCAAAACAGTTGCTGGCAAAGCGATGTCGATGCCGGCTTCTTGGGTAGTATGAACAACGTGCTCAACGCTCGCCAAGCCCATTGCGAGTCTGTCCACGTCACCAGGGTGCTCCCCCTCGTCGAGACGCGGGGTATAGAACTCTACGAATTTCGGGAGTGACGACATCATCGCCGAAGCGTATGGTAGGAATTGCTCCGCCGTAATGCCGTTTGCGTTAGCGATTGCAAGAGCATGTAGGTAACTTAGCATTGCTGTCCAGAATATATCCATCTGTATCTGATAGTATAGCATGGCTAATCCGGGGTCCTCGCCCCGGTAATCGGTACTTGTTAACACTTTCAAGGTCTCCCTGTGAGCCTCGAAGGCCACTCGATCACCACTATAGTATGTGTAAGATTCCGACTTACCTATGCCTGACGGTGGAACTTGCACCCCTCCAGTAATATGCCAGGCTCCACGGTCTTCCAACCATTTAGCCGCCTTACGAGCTTTCTCCGGAGTATCCGAACTCAAGTTAACGAGCACCTTACCGAATAAGTTCTCAGAGACGGGTTCAAGAATAGAGTACATCACATTGTAATCTGTAAGGCTAAGGATTACCAACTCGTTAGCAGCTAACGCCTCGTTGACCGTGGACACCCTGATGGCTCCTTTTGCTACAAGCTGGTCTGCTTTACTTGAAGTCCGGTTCCACACGGTCAACGAGTACCCGTATTCCAGAAAAACGTCTGCCATCGCCTGACCCATCGGCCCTAACCCTATGACTGTTACTGATTTTCGGTTCCCAACCGCGTTTGTAGCTTCAGAACCATTTTTCTCATTTTGGCTATTACTTTCCAATGAAAAAACCCCTTTCAGGTGAAATTAAGTAAATCATAAAGGATTACACTAGTGTCAATGTCAACACAAACAAAAATGGCCCCGGAGCAATTTATCATGCTCGGGACCATTTCTACATTAAACAGTTCTCTTTTTCCTAATCGTTAAAGCGATTTGCCTCTCCAGTAATCTCTTTAATCCATGAAGTGCTTCGATTTGATAATTCACATTACTTAGCTTTTTTTCATACGTTTCCAGCATCTCTTCGCAATATTGATATTCGTCAGGATTTGCCGCTTCGCTCTTGAACAATACTTTAATCTCATCTGCTGTTAATCCAAGCTTCAAGTATAACTGAATCGCTTTGACTCGTTCTATGGCCGATTCGTCGAAATCCCGGTAATCGTTCTCCAACCTATCGGCGTTTAGAAGTCCTTTATTGTCATAATGCCGGATGGATCGTATGCTGACATTGGTCAATCGTGCTAGTTCGCTTATTTTCACTCCTAACAAGCCTCCTTGCATGCTCATAATAAATTGATTATACAACGGCGATTTTCCATTATTATTTGCCCTAAATGAACTTGTAGTATTTGTAAAATACAGTTTTTCATAAAAGGAACTTAAAGAAACTCTAACATAACAAACAGTTCACAATGGAGTTTGTGAATTTTTCCCGAAAATATCCTTTATTTGTGATACAAATCCTGGTTCTAGATTTTGAACTACCCTCCATGATTTATATACACAGTTTATGGACATATTTCTAGCTAAAACGGACGAAAAACTCACCCATATGAGAATATTTTAGGTGTTGTTTACGAGTATACTGTATTAAGAGGGCAAAAAACTGTATAATTTTTAGAACTAGCCAGGGCTTATTTATCATGCACATTTATAAGAAAATACTCCTTTTTTAAATGCTTTTATTTTGGTAAACGAAAGCCTTTTTTAATTCTGTTCTTAAGTTAATGGCTATGTAAGGTGACCCCTATTATAAAAGTACGACATTAATACTTCTTTTGATTGATATAATGTATAATAGCGTCATATAAAAATTCAGCTAAGTCTTCATTACTAAATTGATTTATATAATTTTTAAATCGATTATCAAATTTATACGTATTTGCAATACATGTCAACATTTCAGAATCACATACAATAGATTGTTCGAGATAACTTTTCCACTCTACAATTAATTGCTGTACTTCATCGGAAGTAGGTGATTGATTAATATAGGAAGCAATTTTTCTAAACACCCTTTCCATTTTTTGTTCGAATTCGTGAAATAAGTCCGCTTTTTCACTAGGAGAGAGTTCTTTCAGTTTCTCCTCAAATTCTTTGTATTTTTCTGTTTCTCCATAGATGAATTTCGCTTCATGAGCATATTGTTCTTGTAATGGCAAAATAGATGAATTATTAAAAATATTTAAATTGTAGATATCCTTTCCTGATACATACTCATCCACCGCAGTAATAACTGTTTCTAAATGTTGTTTTTTTAACAACAAAGTTTGGTTATGCTTTTTTAATAATTGTAGCTGTTCTTCTCTTGTAAGTTTCAAAACTTCCGCAATTTCCTTTAGAGAAAAGTCCATTTCTTTAAAAAATAGTATCATTTGAAGTCTTGCTAAACTGTTCTTATCATAGAGTCGATAACCATTTTCCGTTAAGTAAATTGGCTTTAATAAATTTATTTTATCATAGTATTGTAAGGTTCTTTTTGTTATGCCTGTAATTTGCACAATATCTTTAACCGTTAAAAATTGTTTCTTCATCCCAAAATTCCTTTATTTCATCTAGTATTTGATTGGCAGGAGTTATTGTGGCTTCAAAGATATTTTTACCTGTTTTTTCTAAATAGTATTTAATTAAATAGTATCCACAGGCATAACCAGCAGCATAAGGCATATCGACTGGTATATAGTTTTGAAGTTTTGCTAATTCATCACCATAAAGATACGGTGCAATTTTATCAAATCCTGTTAATTGTAATTGATCCTTGAGCACGGGTTTGATACGTCTATTAAGCATTTCCATAGTTGTTTTCGATACCCAAGGTCCGAGTAGATCTTCCCCAAAAATAGAAGTAGCAAAATTTTCTGCTAAACCTTCACTAACAATTAATTCACCTAAAGTAACAGTATGGTCCCACTGAATAAATTGATATCGAACATTATGATTACATTCATGTGCTAAAGCAGCTTTCATTCGAGGGATTGTGTATTCATTTGGCAAAAATGTACACAAAATATAACCAGGAATACCTCCATCACCACTATACCCTTCATTTAACATTAATGAAGGACTATTGGGATTCCCTAATAGAATCGTGAATACGTAATCAGATACACGAAGGTTCACATCATACTCTCTAAATAAATGAAGGCTTTTCCTAACAGCTTCTTTACACTCAGACCAAAAAGAATCTGACGAAATCAATTCTAGTTCTGGTGTAATCTCATTTGTAATCTGATTAGGAGAAATGCTCATTATATTATTCAATGTAATAACATCAAAACCATTTGGCTCCTCAGCTTTAAAAGGAACATATTGAATTTCCCATTTCCCCATAAACGGAGCCAACATTTCTTTCCTGTATAACTCAACCTTTTCCTCTTTTGGAGCTTGTAAAATTTTTCGGTATATTCTATCTGACCGTAATGATTTTATATTCATTTCTTTCACTCCTTATTTAATATAGTTAAAATTATGCACTATGACGTTGCGTTATAGTCAAGTGAGTTAACTAAAAATATAGCAAGAGAATGGGATTAGGTGTTTTTTTAATATTAATAGGACACTTTCATTTTTAATTACCTTGGCTTAGTTTGGATGTTAAACATATTTAAAAATATCTCCAAGCCGACTTTTAAACAACCTTATTGGGGTCCCATCACATGCCTATCAAGAATTGATTTTATGAAGATAAAAGAAAAGATTTTAGGTTCTGGTGCAAACCTTCAAAATATCTGCAGTACCTCCCCATACTTGGACATACTGATACTAGTACTCTAAAAAAAGACATGTTAAGTGTGGAAAAGCAAAATCTATTCAAGTGGAAACATTATCAACCTGATATTATTTTATTAACCATAAAATGGTGCCTAAGTACAGCCTCAGTTTTCGGGATTTAATCGAATGGTAGAAATTCATTTTGTTCATAAGCCTTATTTCATTAAATGGGCCCTTTAGTGGAGAAACTTTATTGCTACCCAGCAGTTCCTTAATTCGCCTTACAGTGCAGATCTTCTTTTCACTATAAAAACATCCTTTTAGATAAACTGATTCAAAGGGGCAAAACGTCGCGACTTTATTTCAAATTTAGATAAAACCTAATAATAAACCCTCCCTTGTACTAATGCTCATGGATAGATAAGCCGATACGACCAAAGTAATAATAAATAGCATCCAAAGGGGATTGTCTTGTATATGTTCAAAGCTTTCATGGATCAGATCTTATCCGAGAATGCAAAGTATACCTATAGTTTGTACAAAGAAAAGAATACGGATATTTTGTAGATTCCATAGTACAAGTCTTTCAATTACTGCTAGGTTAAGGGGAACCATCGATTTCTAAGCTCGCTGGAGATATGCCGGGATCCAATTTAATTTTAATTAAAGAAAAACCCGTGAATTATTCACGGGTTTTTCTTTAATAACTAATTGCTATTGTTCCTTCACCTGCATGAACCGCAAATGAAATTGGTAATGGATATAATTTGAAATCCATTTCAGGGAATGCTTGTCTAATATCTGCAATCCATTCTTCCGCTCCAGCTTTATCATTAGCATGGAACATATGAAGTACTTTTGGTAATTCTTTTTCAAGTTCATTTTTAATATATTCTCGACATTTTTGGATTTTACGAACTTTCTTTTCAAGTAAAAGCTCTCCACCTTTTACTTCTAATATTAAGTTAACACTTAATAAACTTCCAAGTAAAAATTGCATACCCTTTACACGGCCACTTGCATATAGACCTTTTAAACTCTTTGGGAATACATGAAAAGGTCTTCTTTTTTCATCTACTAATGTTTTGTGTATATCTTGTAAAGTCATACCATCATTGTATAACGATTTCGCTTTTCTAATTAGTTCATCCATTGGATAACTTGTTGTTTCACTGTCTAATACCGTTAATGGAAAACCTGCCATTTCTGCAGCTAACTTCATATTTTGATAGGTTCCACTTACTTTTCCGCTAATAGCAACTGCAAATCCTTCTTCATATTCTTCTTTGCATTTTGTAAATAACTCTACCATTTCCCCAATATTAGGTTGTGAAGTAGTGACTGTTTTACCTTCGTTTAACGCATTATAAACCCTTTCACGTACACCTTCTTCACAATCTTTGTACGAAATTCCATCAATAATAACTTCGATTGGGATAACAAAGTTATCTCCTTCTGTTTTAAAATTCGCAGTTGTACTATCAGTAATCCAAGCAACACGCTTCATGTTGTTCCTCCCTTAATTCAATTCCTCTTTTCTAATTTTTCTATATATTTATGTTATGAAAAGAGAATATCCCTGTAATAGTAACAGGACTTTATTGTTTTGACTATAGTAGATGTATATTAAATGTGACTATTTCTTGTCTATTTCACAAATAAAAAAGAAAATCAAGGAATTTGCTCGATTTTCTTTTTATCATATACTATTTAAAAGTTTCATTATCTAAAATTACAACATAATCATTCGTTAATCGGCCAGCTTCTTTTGTATAACTAACAAGCCTTTGTATATTATCACAGCAAATTTTTGCTCCCCATACGAGTAACGGTACGCCAATAAAATCGATATGGAACCTTCTAGAAAACAGCCCACCGAAAGTCATTGGTAAAGGTACGGTTGGTGATGTATTAGAAAAAATAATCTTTTCATGACTTTGATAATGTTTTTGCAAGATTTCTCCTAAATGCTTCATCGCTGGTACAACCACTTTTGATGCGCCGCATCCAATCGTATATACAGGATGACCATGTTCATCTATGCCATGAAAAATAATTTTTCCCATATCTTCTGTTTTCAATTTATTAAAGTAATCTACATTCAAAATTTCTTCTTTCGTTAACTTGCGATCCGTTGGTAATTTATTTAAATGATACGCTGCAGCTAGTGAGGTAGTATGTGTTCCACCAAAATCTGTGTAAATGTATATCATATTATCATCCCTTGTTGTAAAAGTTCAATGTTAATTAGTATTACCGTTCTTAGCAATGTTAAACAAGGGATAAATGTATTTACGCTTTTTGTGTTAATTCATTATATTTTTTCCAAATATAATAACGTCTACTAATCACAGTGCCTAATGTAATACATAAAAAGGCATTTGTTACAACCATTAATGTCTGGTGCGTACTACCCGAAAACATACTTTGTTTAATCATAATTTTTGCTCCTAAAATAACAAGAAGGATTATTGTACTTACCCAATTTCCTTTTCGTAGTACATGACCTGTTTCACTATCTAATCGAAATGTTAAAGCTCTTCCCCGTATAATCCCAAGACATAAGCCAATTCCAAGCATTACAACAAACAGTAGTCCTTGCAGCAAAGTTATTTGTCCCATATGAATAATGGATTGAACTGTTACAAAACACAACAAAGCCGGAATGAGCCAAATACGGTTTATTTTCACTTTTCGTTCTTTACTTTGCATCAAAACAATAATAAGAATAACAAGTAAAATATCCATTTAGAATCCTCCTATAAACTTGTTTATCTTTAAAGATTATATTCTCCTCTTTTCATTCCATACTTGAAATACCATAGCTACTTTCAAGTGTAAGATGGAAAATGTGATTTCTCATCAGCCTTAAGCATTATTTATAAAAATAAAAAGACGTACTTTTTACTCGTACGCCTTTAATAACTCGTTTAAACTCCTATTTATCAACTAATTCCACACCTTTAGAATTAGCTTTACCCAACACTCGAATGTTAAATTTATTAATAGCTTTTAAAAAGATAATATAAATACAATATCCAACAATAGAACCTATAACATTACAGATCACATCATCAATATCAGTAATACGTCCCACTCCACTAAATAAAGACTCAATTAATTGTAGCAATTCAATACTAGCTGATATAGAAAATCCTAATAAAATTGTATTTTTGAATTTCTTATATTTATCCCATAGGATTGGTGCTAAAAATCCTAAAGGCATTAATAATAAAATATTCCCGCCTACATTTCTTACAATTAGACCAATCATAAATAGGGTATCTCCATCATAAGCACTACCAATTTGATTGATGTCTTTAATAATTGATGCAAATGGTATTATATTGACCGAGCGATTCAGATTTTCAATATTAAAAGGAAAACCGATTGGTAAAGGGAATAAAGTTACTGCAACAACCATACAAATGTAGATCACAAATAAAAAACTTATTATTTCTTTCCACCAAATTACATGTTTTGTATTTTTGGTACCAATTAATATTCCACGTACAATTAAATAACAAATAACTCCTAAAATAATAAACACACTACCGTTAATCATATACAAATTGTTAACACATCCTTTCATATGAATTAATAATAAAAATTTACAACTATATAGTAATGTTTTCTAATTTAAAAATCCATATAATTATATATAATTGTACAGAATTACAAAAAACCCTTATTTAATAAATAAAGGGTTCCTCGTTAACTAAAATATTTTTCAAAACAGAAACAATCATGAACCCGTTTAAATTATTTTCGTATCTCTTCTTTTAAATCCATATAATTAAAAAGCTCTTTCTATTTCTGTCATTAATTTTTCAGGTCCTGCCCCTTTATTCGACGTAATAACTAAAGTTATTCCTAATTCTGGATATATAGCCGAGCGAAAACTGACGCCTGGATCATATCCCATTACATGATATTTGAATACCTTGTTTTCTCGTGTTTCAATCCATATTCCATAGCCGTAGGACTGTTTATCATTTACTTGAATGTGAGGAGTTAAAAGTAATTTTGTATATTCCTTTCCTAAAATTTCATTATTAAATAGGGCTGCCCAAAATTTCAGCATGTCTGGTGCAGTAACATATGCACCTCCATCAGCTCCTCCTTTTATCGGTATAGAGTAGGCGTTTGTTCTCCAATTTTGGTTGGTTTCGTCCTTTATATATCCTAGAGCTGTATGTCTTGGTAATCTATCTAACGAAAAATAGCCAGAATCATTCATGCCAATCGGATTAAAAATGTTCTTTTCTATATACTCCGTAAATTTAAGTCCCGTCTGTTCTTCTATTATTAATCCAAGTATGATAAAACCTGCATTGTTGTAGTGAAACTTAGTTCCAGGTGCAAACATCATATTACTTTTTTGGAATAATGGTAAAAAGTCTTTTAAACTCTTTAATAGATACATAGGTGTTTGTTTCCAAAGATCTTCGAAGTTATCCATAATACTTTCATCAAAATAATCTGGTATACCAGCGCTATGCGTTAGTAGTTGATGTATTGTAATATCTTCATCGAAGTTTGAAAATTTTATCTCTAGACAATCTTTTAATTTTGTATGAAAAGAAATAAAACCTTTTTCAACAAGTTGACAGATGCCAATTGCAGTGAAAATTTTACATCCTGAGGCAATGCCAAATCTTGTTTGTATCGTATTGTTTATACATTCACTTTGGTTTGCGTAACCCAAAGCTTTTTCATAGCCTAAGTCTTTTTCTTTTTTTACTAAAACTACTCCAGAGAAATCTATTTTCTTTTTTATTTCTTTTACAATTTTATCAATTTCATCTTTTGTTTTTATCACGACAACCACCCTTATCTTTCGGTATTGTTCTTTCCCCTTATTGATTTTTCCATATAAAGGGGAAAGAACCCTTTTATTAAATACGATAAATTGTTAATAAGAACACAAAGTTCATTTCGAATTTATCCCGCTATTTGTGGACAGTAAGACCCCCATCTCAAAATTCAGCGAAAGCAAAGAAGTTAAGTGGGGACCCTGCTGCCCGTAAAAGCTCGATTGGTGAGGGCTGATAATCAGTGGGGGGATGCTCCCTGATTAAAGTTTCACTTTATTGATTCAGTAGAATACAACTTAGATTGTGATGGGAATAAAGTAAACACACACAAGACGATAGTAATAAATAACATGATCAATGAACCTACAATAACTACAAGTTGTATAGAAATGAACTGAGTCGCAACACCAGATAATATTGTAACAAAGATTGTTACTATCGCAATAACAAGTCCATATATACTCCCGATCCGTCCCATCATATGAACAGGGATATTATTTTGGTAAAATGTATGAAATCCTGTATTTGCATATGCCATTGAAAAAGATAAAATAAAGAATCCAATAGCAGCTATTAAAAATACATTTGAAAAAGCATAAATTAAATAACCAATTGCAATAAATAATGATCCTATTCCAATTAGAAGTGAAGGTGCTAATTTCTTTGACAAAATTGTATTTGTTATGGCACCTAAAATAAATCCTGCACCAGCTATACTAACTAGAAAACCGTATTCACTATCTGTTAGTAGTAATACCTCTTTCGCAAACGATAGTTCAAGTGAATCAGTAGCGGTTGCTAATACGAACATACTTTGAAATAAGAAGTACACGCATACGACATACACATGTTTTCTACTAAAATTTATAACAGTGTTCCAATCTTTTTTTAATACTGTAAGAGATAATGTATTACTTGTTGTATCCGAAGCTTCTTTCTTATCAAGATTAGGTAAAAGTAATGTAATGAATCCTGATAAGAGAAATGCTATAGCATTTATATATATAGCAATCTCTGGTGTACTCGCAATTAATAAAACCCCTGCTATCGCTGGACCAATTAAAAATGCACCAGATCCTATTAAACTACGTAATGAGTTGAAACGTTGTCTTTGTTCTACTGGAATTAATTTCGTCATATACGTCATAGCAGTTGGCTCATAAATTGCACTGGCCATACTTATAAAGAATACAAATACATAAACAATCCAAAGTGACGGAAGTAAAGGTAAAATAGCGATAAATAACGCACGATATATATCGAGGTGAATCATTAACTTCCGTTTATTTAAACGATCAATCATACTCCCAGACCAAGCGTTTGTAAATAAAGTGGCTAATGGTTTTATTACATATAAAGCAGCAACAGCTAAGGCTGAGCCACCCATATTATAGACAAGTACATTCAGTGCTATTAAGTAAATCCATGCCCCTAAATTCGCAATACCAACACCGGACAGTAGTAATAAAGGATATTTCCAATCTTTAAGAAAGTTTTTCATTTTTGGCCCCCGCTTTCAAAATTGTTTTAAAACAATAAAAAAATCCCACCCCCAAGACTTTTAATCTTAGGGACGAGATTTATCATCGCGGTGCCACCCTAGTTTGTTAATATGTCACCATATTAACCTTATCAGGTACTGCATTCTAACTCATGCTTATACCATAGCTCTATAACGGGAGCTCCCGTCACACCATCCCCTAATAATAGGTTCCGATGCGCTGCTCAGAGGCTTGGTTCAATAAAGAATTTTTACTCCTTTTCAGCTAAATGGAGCTCTCTGTAAAAAATTCATTTTATTTACTCTTCTCTTCACTGCATTTGATTTTTTCCATATTATCACAATTATTTTTAACTGTAAATAAAAAACAATCAGATATTTAATAACGTGTCTCTATTAATTCATTTATTTATTGTTTTTTCTGAAAATTACGGTGCGTGAAATTACTTACAGCTCTAAAGAAAGAGCCATTTGCATCTAGCTCCTTCCAAATACCTGAATTAATTCGTATTCGCCTCTGTTAACGGTTGTAACGGCGGTTCTAATTCTAGTTCTAGTGTATCTCCTTCATGTAAATCTTGTCCTTTTTCAATACTTTGGCTCGTTACATAACCTGTACCAGAAGTTTTCAAATCTAATTTCAAAAGCTTAGAGAAATACATAACATCACGCATGGACCAACCTTTTACATTTGGCATTTGTGCGTTATTCCCTAATAAAAATATACGATCACCTTCACTCATTACCTCGCCAGACTGTGGATATTGTTTTATTATTTTTCCTTCTCCTAAAATTACCGGCTGTAGCTTCTCTTTTTCTACACTTTTCTCTGCTGTACCCATCGATTGATTTACATAATTTTGTACTTTTAATTGAGATTGTTTCGCTGCATCAGCTATTTGTTTTTCGGTATACGGTTTCACCTTTAAATATTCAAGGCTGTTTTTTATAACAGGTTTAAATATTTCAGCAAGAGGTTGAGCTCCATACTCATCTCCTTTTAACTTTGGCTGCTTAATAGCTAAGTATACGATTAACTCCGGATCATCAATTGGAGCCATTCCTAAAAAGGAGAAAATGTAATTCTCTTTCCCTTCCATATATCGGCCGTTTTCAGGATTCGGGATTTGTGCTGTTCCTGTCTTACCTCCAATTGGATAACCATCCACTTTATACATTGTACCAGTTCCTTTTGAAGATGTTATAACACGCTCCATTAAGCTTCTAACCTTGTCCGCTGTTACTTTTTTTATCGGATTCCCAATTTCTTTCGGTTGATTTTCCATAATAACTTCTTTGTTTGTTGGATTTACAACTTTATCAACGATATATGGTTGCATCATTTTCCCGTCATTTGCTATAGCAGTAGCCGCTTGGATTAATTGAATCGGAGTTACTGTAGAACCTTGACCGAAAGAAGTTGTAACCTGTTGAATTTGCGTATTTAATAATAAAGTATTTTTACTTTCTCCAGGTAAATCTATTCCTGTTTTTTGACTGAAACCAAATTTATTCATATATTGCTTAAATTTATTTGGTTTCAGTAACTGATCTTCTAAAATAGAAAAAGCTACGTTTGATGATCTTTCAAAACCTTCATCAAATGTAATTGATCCCCATCCAAATCCACCATTATGATCTTTTATATCAGAGGAACCAACGGAATATTTTCCAGATTGAAAATATTCTTTTCCGTTATATACACCTTCATTAATGGCAGCTGCTAACGTAAAAACTTTCATAGTTGAACCTGGTTCATATGCATTTGCAATCGGATCATTTAAAAAGTATTCGATATCACCTACATTAGGATTGTAACTAGGTTTACTAGCCATCGCTAAAACCTTTCCTGTTTTTGGATCAGCAATAATTCCAATTAACATAGAAGGATCATAATGCTCTTGTGCTTTGTTCATCGCTTCTTCTAAAAAGCTATTAATTTGTTTATCAAGCGTTAAATACACATTATTCCCATTTTTAGCAGGTTCTACTTTACCTATATCATTTGTAAGCGGAATCCCCCTTCGTGTACCCACATATTCTATATTCCCGTTTGTCGAGCGCAAATATTTATCCAAACTCTTTTCAAGCCCAAACTTCCCTTCCGTATTCCCTTTATCATCTGGTCTAGCAAAACCCAGTATATAGGATGCAAAGTCTTCATTCGGATACACTCTTGCTTTTTCCGACATAAAAGATACACCTGGTATTTTTAAATCATTAATTTTTTCCTTCTTTTCCCTAGATAAGTTCCGACCAATTTTCCCAATTTCAACTTGCGTACGCCCTTCATGAAAGTTTTTTAATACTTCTTCTTTATCAATTTCAAGCGCATCGGCTAATTGTTGTGCGGTTTCATCTTTATTTTTCACTTTATCTTTTCCTTTTAAATTAACAACAACTCGATATGTTGTAGAATCTTGTACTAACACCTTTCCGGTTTGGTCATAGATAGTACCACGATTCGCTTCTAAAATACCTTTTTTATTATGTTGTTCATCCGCTAGATCCTTTACATTTACATTATGCACGACTCCTACTGCCTGAATATAGACTATACGCAAAATCATAATAAGAAACAAAACAATAAAAGCAATCATCATATATCGAGCGCCTTTATTCGTTTGAAGTTTTTGCATACTTATCTCCTCTCTTTTGGAATGGATTCGTACGAAGATGCGTTTTATAATTTGTAGTTTTTGTTTACGATACTATATGTTTCGAAGTTTTCTTTTTAATTCCTTTAAAACAATACGAAACTAACTATTGTTATTTTTTGTTTTTGTTTTATTTCATTAAAATACGGTGCGTGAAATTTCTGAATATTAACTTCACCAAAACTTGATTGCATAGCACTCTAAACTCTTTTCTTATTTACTATAAAAAGTTCCCCTCTGGATTTCCAAAGGGGAACTTTTTATAAGAAAATTATGCGATATGGTTATATTTTGCTAAGAAAGGAATTCGTCTCGCTACTAATGCATACATTTTGAATACGAATTTCGCTATTGGTTCAAACATACGTGTACTTTGCATTACTAAACCGCTCGTAACAAGTGTTATGAAAGCTGCACCAAGTATATCTAAAGGATAATGAACACCTACATACATACGTGATATACCGACTAACACTGCCCATAATAGCGCGATATATTTCAGTTTTTCTCCTCTAAGAATAAATACGAAGGCGATTGAAAATACAAGTACAGAATGATCACTAACAAATGATGAATCTGCTGCATGTGGTACTAATTGATGTACATCATGTGATACGAACGGACGCGGATGGTAATATACCGCATGTATAAGAACATTTACTACTAATGCAATAATAACCGAAAGCGTCGTATATAAAACTGTATATTGTTTTCTAATTGCATTCTCTTTCTTTCCATTATTAAACCATAAGATAAGCATAAATAAAATGGCTACGTATGCAGCGCTATTTGTAATTGCAACCATTATCGTATCTAATAGTTTGGATGAATCAGCAAAATTATTAAACCACTGAAATACTGTGTAATTCATAATACTCTCTCCCTACTTACAAGTGTTCTTGATTTACACAGTATACAATACCATTATGAAAATGGGCTTAAACTTTTCTCATCTAATTCTCATTTTACTATTACTCATGTGACAATTATAAAACAAATTTTATACGCTATTTATGTATAAAGTTCGTAAACCTTTATAATAAGGCGATTCGTATTTTTTTCATGTTTGGAATACATAACATGTTCATTTAAATATACTAATTGTAAAATCATATTTTTTAATTCATTTGAAGTACAATATTTCCAAATTGTTCTCCATGTTCCATACGGCTTAGTGCTCGAATTGCTTCTTCTAACGAGTAAACTTTATCAATAATTGGTTTAATTTGATGTTTTTCTATAAACTTTATCATCTCATTAAATTCCTCACGGCTACCCATGGATGTTCCCATAATATCAATTTGATTGTAAAATAGCGCGCGTAATGGTAATTCAATTTTATCTCCTGAGCTTGCACCAAAATTCACGATTCTTCCGTTTGGTTTTAATACATCAAAATATTTCAAAAAAGTTGCTGGACCTATACTATCTATTATTAAATCTACTTTTTCACCTTGTAAGCTCTCTTCCCAATTTCCGGCACTATGAAAAGAAATATCTGCACCATATTTTGCAGCAAGTTCCATTTTATTCTCTACCCTTGAAGTAACACTCACTTTTGCGCCAATTGCTTTCGCGAATAACATGGCAAATGTAGCAACACCACCGCCTATTCCCGGAATTAAAACGTGTTCGCCGCGCTTCAATCTACCTTTAGTAAAAAGCGCTCTATATGCAGTTAATGCGGATAAAGATAAAACACCTGATTCTTCCCAAGTAAGATATGACGGCTTTTCTACAACATTTTCAACTGGTACAATTACATATTCAGCAAACGTTCCATCTTTCGGCCCACCTAGCACTTCCGGTAACTCCGGTACTTCAGTAGCATGTTCCCATCCAATACTAGGATTAATAATAACTTCTGTATGTAATATGTTATCAGAAACACCGTTTCCAATTTCCGTAACAATACCTGCACCATCTGATCCTAAGATTAAAGGTAATTGCATTTCTTTTCTATTATTCATAATAAATAAATCCCGATGATTTAAGCCTGCTGATTTTAATTTCACTTTAACTTCCCCATCATTAAGTGCTCTCTCAGGTGATATTTTATATTCTACACCGTCAAACCCAGTTTTATATTGATGTACGATAGCTTTCATTATTATTCCCCCTTAATAATTTTAATGTACTAGAAATTTCGAAATAAACAAAATGATTTGATCGTAAAAAAAGAAGGAATGCAAAACGCACCCCTTCTTTGAAGGCTTATTTTATTATACATGGTAATGTAATCGTAACGATTGTTTCTTCATTTTCTTTACTCTCTATTTTAATAGCTCCTTTATATTTTTCTACAAGTCGTTTTGCAATAGACAAACCTAGTCCGTTTCCACCTTGTTTTCGACTTCTCGCTTTGTCAACTCGGTAAAACCGATTAAGAACAAATGGTAAATCGGTTTCAGGTATTCCCGTTCCATGATCTATTACACGAATTGTAACTTTCCCTGATTGTAAACTGGATTCTATGCAAATATATTTATTAACCTCTTTTGTATACTTAACTGCATTATCCATTATGATAATAATAATTTGTTCTAAGTAAGATGATGGCATTGAAACATAAGCCTCGTCATCCCCGAATTTCATATCAAATTGAAAATCACTTTGAATTACTATAAAGTTTTGTGTAACATGTTTTAATACGCTATTTACATGGACTGGCTCAGCTGCTATTGGATACATTTGTTCAGATTCAGCTCTTGATAGTTCAAGCAATTCTGAAACTAATTTATTTAAACGATCTACTTCCTTTAAACTAGATTGAAGAGATTTATCTAATACTGCTGGATCATTTTTCCCCCATCGGTTTAACATCGCTAAGTGACCATGAATAATTGTTAACGGTGTTCTTAGTTCATGAGATGCGTCTTCGACAAACTGTTTCTGTTGTGCAAAAGAAGTTTCTACTTCATCCATCATCTCGTTAAAGAGAAATGATAATTTTGCAAGCTCATCATTATTTTCTCGTACTGGAACCCGTTCATTTAGTCCATTCTTTTTAATACGTTTCATCGTATCTGTTATATTTTGAACACTTGATAATAGTTTCTTCGTTATAAGAATCCCACCTAAAAAACTAAATATCAATCCAAATATTCCAGCAATAAGCATTACCACTAAAATAACTTTTAATAAATAATCAAATGTCTCTAGGTTTTTCGTAAGTTCAATAGTGCCAGTAAACTCTTTCGTTTTAATTGGTATGCGCTTAACTAATATTCGATCTTCTAAATGCCTTTTTATAAATGACTCATCTTTTATAACCTGTTTCGGCTTTATCCACGTTTCATTAAAATCTCGTGAAACAGTAATAATCGGCCCCCCATCCATGTCAATAATACGAATCATTTGATGCTTATCAATCATATTGTTTAGAAAATCTTTACTGTTTTCAAATGTTTTACTCGAAAGGGTATCATTTTTATCTTGGAAATATGCCGCTATTTCCGTCACTTGCCTATTTATTTGTTTCTGTTCATAATCTATAGTCCACTTATTGATTACAATAAACTGCAAAGCACTATATAAGATGAACAAAATAAATACTAGTGTAGTGGACCAAAGTGTTAGTTTCCACTTTATAGGTAGATTTCGAATTCGAAACATAATATTTTTTATCATTTCATTATATATCCCGCACCACGGACTGTTTGGATATACTCCTCCTTATCTACACTATGTAACTTGTTTCGCAAATAACGAACATATACATCAACGATATTTGTCTCAACAATTGCATCATATCCCCATACTTGGTCCAGTAAAACATCACGAGTAAGTACGCGATTAATATTTTTCATAAACATAAGCAATAACTCGAATTCTTTATTTGTAAGTTCAATTTCTTCATTTCCTTTAGTTATAGTTCGAGATTCAATCTGAAGCTGCAAATCTTTGAATGTAAGAAATGAAACCTGCTTGTTTTCAATATGTTCTTCTCTTCTAAATATCACTCTCATACGTGCTAACAGTTCTTCAATTGCAAATGGTTTCGGAAGATAATCATCCGCTCCACTATCTAAACCTGTCACACGGTCCATAATACTATCACGAGCAGTCAGCATAATAATAGGTGTATTTTTAGTCGCTCTTAGTCGACGACATACCTCTAGTCCATTTAATCCAGGCAGCATTAAATCAAGCAAAATGAGATCGTAATTCTTTTCAAGTGCTGCGCTTAACCCTTTTCTTCCATCTAGTTGTATATCTACTTTATACCCTTCATATTTTAGTTCTAATTCTAGAAAATCTGCTAAACTTTCCTCATCCTCAATAATTAAAATATGTTGCAACGGTAGTTCCTCCTAGACAATTAAATGAATAAATAATCCTATTCCAAATATAATTACAATGATTTGATGCACTTTTCTATACATCATAAATTTTTCTTTCTTATTTATTTTCTGTAAATAAAACCCAACAACCCCTAGTGCGATTAAGGCTAATAGAGAAAATATGCCACTGTATATGAGTAAAATATGAGGACTCCCTTTTATAAAAAAGTAAACACCATGAGTAATTGCAACAGCTATTATAGCGTATCCAATTAATACATGAAACTTTTTTGCAAATAGATACACTTCTTTAACTTTTTTAAATCCTTGTATATTTTTCTTCTTTAAAAACACCCATATATGGCGTAAAAACCATAATGAAGCAGCGATAATAGCCCCATATTCACCAAAAGAGCCTAATTTTTTATTTAACCATTTTACATTCAAAACATTGCCGTATATAACATTAATAAATAGCATCAATACACTACAAATAATAATAGTAATGCCCATAATTTTAACACACACACGAAAATATTTATTTCTTAATATCTTCTCCATTTTATTTAATCTCCTTACTCACAAAAGCTTTGTAACAAGCAGTCTATCAAATAAAAAAGAAAAGAACATGAGAGAAAGATTAAAATAAAATGAGAATTTCAATATCACTGACAATTATTATTGATTTTTTTCAGCTAACTTTATTATGTTTTGAATAAACGGTGCATTTGCCTTTGTATATGAAACACGATCAAAAGCATATGTAATAGCAAGCATCTCTTTTAATTCTCTATATTCTTTACGTGCCCATTCATGGCTTATTAGAAAGTCACGAAATAAAATATTGTTTCTCCACTCGTCACTATTATAAATATAAACATGCAAATGATGAGTACCTGCTCTCCATTTTCCCTTTCTAAAAAAACGCCAATTGGTTGCATCTTTTGGAACATACTCATATCCAATTTCCGATAGAACTTCAATCCAGTTTTCAGTAATTTGTAAGTCTGTTACGCCAATCATCATATCAATAAGAGGTTTAGCTCCTAATCCTTCTACTGCTGTGCTCCCTATATGTTCAACAGCGATTATTCCTTGTCCTAACAAGGAACAGAATTTCTCTTCTTCTTTTATATACTCTTCAACCCAGTCTTTTTGATACGGTTTAATAACAATTTGTTGGTCCATTGTACTCACCTCTCTATAAGTATTTATCAGTATATTTATAAAATTTTATGTTGTTAGCATAGGATTCCCATAAAATATGTCGAATAGTGGAATGTACAACTTAATTATATTAAATGTGAGGTAATCTATGAAAGATAATTCCGTCGAAGTTCAGTTAAATAGTGTAATATTCCAATTAAAAGAACATCATAATTTTGATTGGCTTATTAAATTAGGTACCGTATTTGCAGTTTTTGACCAGCAAGATTCAGGTAATATAAGTTTTGGTGTAGAAAAAGATGGGCATAAGAAATTTATCAAATACGCAGGAGCACAAACAATTGCATATGAAGGAACAACGGGTGATGCTATTGAAAGGCTAAAAAATTCAGTTACTATTTATGAAGATTTAAAGCATGAATCGCTCATAAGATTAATTGATCATTTTCCAGTTCAATCTGGATATGTATTAATTTTCGATTGGTTTGATGGTGAATGTCTTCATTCGCATTGGCGCTTCCCACCTCCTGAGAAATATAAAAATCCAAACTCTCCATTTTATAAATTTAGACATTTATCTGCTATAGAACGAGTTCATCATTCCTTACATTCCATTTTTTCTTTCCATACTTATGTAGAAAAGAAAAATTATGTAGCGATAGATTTTTATGACGGTAGTATTTTATATAATTTTAATACAAACGAAACAAAAATTTGTGATATAGATTTATACAGTAAGAAACCTTACATAAATAAAATGGGCCGGCTATGGGGTTCCTCCCGTTTTATGTCACCAGAGGAATTTGAACTAAACGCAATAATTGATGAAAGAACAAATGTATTTAATATGGGAGCAATGGCTTTCTCACTCTTAGGCGGTGAAAAAGATCGTTCTTTTATAAAATGGGAAGCAAGTAAGGAATTATATGAGGTAGCGTATCGTGCTGTAAATGACAATCGGGCAGAACGGTATGCATCAGTTACAGAATTCTACGAAGCGTGGTTAAAAGCGTCTAATGCAGAAAAGATATAACCCTAAATTATTAAAAGAAATATAGAGTTTATACTATTATCATGTATATCAAGAATGATTTTATGAGCATTTCATATTAGTGTGTTCTAATTGATTATGGCTATTATTAAGGAAGACATATCAGCGATAATTTATGTCTATTTTGTATGAGTGTTAGCAAGTTCGTTTGCAAACTTGCTAACACTTTTTTGTTTAAATATTTCACAACCAAAAGGTGCATACATATGATGATCAACATATAAACCGACTTTCTTAGCACCTAATTTACATAATTCATCGATAAAAGCCTGTGTACCTGCTCGCATATCATCCATTGTTTTCACTTCTACATCAGCCACCCAAACTGTTGCACTCTTGTCACCACAGTTCCAGAAATCACGGGCTTCTACGCGTGCATCATTTTCAGAAACGACAGAATGCATAGTTACCAAAAGAAATCACATGCTGCTTCATAGCTTGTACATAATCTTTATACGATACCTCTGCACCACTTGTATGTAAAACTGATATATCATTAATTAATAGATGATAATGCATTACACCTTTTATTTCTACATCTTTTTCAAGCTCTTTTATGCTACCCGTAACACGTATAACGTGTTTTGTAGTTTCCATACTTCCATCACTTTTCTAATTAACGACCTGTCCACATATCTTGCACAATTCCATTTTTAAATAATTCATATGGGAAATAACAATATCCTTTATCTCCCCAGTCTTCTCCCCAGCTGTTGCGAATAATAACCGTTTGCTTATCATCGTCATATCCAACAGCACAAACAGCATGTCCCGCTGGTTGACCATCTTCAACAATTACATCATCTGTTCCTGATACTGGAACTATACCAGTCTTTTTCACTTCTTCTGACATAAAAGATTTTGGTACAGCAAATCCAAGTACAGCAACTAATCCATGAGCAAGTGCAGCCTTTAATCCCGATAAATCTTGAATACGATGGTAGGTTCCAATTTTATAAAGTGCAGCATCTGATTCAGCCTTTGGTGATGGCTTATCTCTAAAATTCTCGGTATAAGGAAAATCCTCTTCAGGGCATACCCCAATATTTTTAAGAACCCCCATACCATCACGAACATTCGCTCCACTATCTTCCTGAATATGTCCTTCTATTTCTCGTTCATGATAATATAAAAACAAACGAGATAAGCAAGTAAATGGACGACCTGATTGTAATAATAGATATTCTCGTAACCCTGAAACAATTGCATTTGCCGTACAAGAACCTATATTCCATTGATTTACTATACCTGACATTTTAGGACGAAGATCGACTTGCGTTGGCAAATCCGCCTCATTACTAAACAAGTAACTCCGAAACATTTTGTCTCTTAAATCAACAGGGTCTTTTCTTACATTAAGGTACTTTACAATATCTTTGTTACTGGTAAAACTGAAATTTGATTCATTTGAACTCATTGTAAAAATCCATCCTTTCTTAATATCTAGATAATTCATTTCTTCTCTATACTTAACTTAAAAATTAAAAATATACCTATTTAATTTTTATTTCATTTGCATTCAATACATCCGCATGTTTAATTATTTATCTTTTTACTTATCAATTTCTATTTTCAATTTATCTCACAACTACTTGAACTCTATATCTTTTTTTCTTTCTTGTTTGATTCAATTGCTTTTTCCACTCACGTAATTAGTCTTGTAGTGCCCTCATATTTTCCTATCTCCCCCTTCCAAAATAAAAAGGACACCAATTCATTAAAACAACTTGAATTGCTGCTTTAATGAATTGGTGTCCTCTAGTTTTCTAGCCGGACTATATTTATTTCATTATACTTGTCTGTATAAAAAGATTCCTCCAAGCTTTATCTATTCTGTCTTTCTCATATTTTTGTATAACCTTTGTCCGACGAGCAATTGCTTTTTTTAGTTTCTTTTTCTTTAAATTATCCAATCCTCTCACTCCTTCTTATAAAACAGTTTTTTCCATTTTAGGCGTTTTTATTAATTTAATACCTTCTTACATTCAAAAAGCGGCTCAAATGTGAATTGTACCTATATAATTTCAAAAGGATTATTTTATTAGATTTCCAATCAAACTTCATTTCAAAATTCTCAGTTTCAGATGAACCACTAGACGCATACACCATATACTAATTTAAATGCTTCCTAGGAAAGAAGGTGAAAGCTATGCCATCTATTGTCGGAAATATGGTTGTGCAAAATAGTAACGGTTCTTTCAACTTAGGTGATTTTTATAACGTTTCTCCAAAAGAAAATACAAAAGCTTATAATGGTTCAGGTTCATCTAACGTTGCTTTTGTTCTCAATACATTTAACGGTGTTAGTGCAACAAACACATTTGATTCTGATGTTGCAGACCAAAACCAAGTTGGAACAGTCTAAATTTATTCATTTCCCTCTAACTCCTGAATAAAACCCAATATTCCGTTAATAATGTATATACAGTTTCTGATTTCCCTTCATACCCGAAGGCTGAGTAGCTAGTTTTTACTAGCTGCTCTTTTTATGTTTCACACGAATAAAATTCTATATTTCACCGATACTATATAGGACTGTAAAAAGTCAGCTTTAAATCCTTCCCACTCTAGCTCTCTTGGTCGAGGGTTGAGCAGTTAGCTCTTGCTAGCTGCTCTTTTATTTGGTTACTGCTTCTGTTTCTTAAAGAGATTCTTTAACTATATTTCACTAATAAGGACAAATTCTTTAATCCGTCTCGAATAAAATAAATAATTTGGCATATAATATCTATGCATCTAGATTATTACCTCTGTATGGAGCAGTTAGGCTGGGCTAACCGCTCTTTTATTGAATAAATTTCTAAAAAGTGTTAACAATATAAGTACACCAAGGTTGAATACGAATGACCATTTCGTTCTTCTTATTCACCAGGATAGTTAGCTTTTGCTAGCTGTCTTTTTTTAGTTTATCCGAATAAAATTTTTAATTATGTCCGATACTATAAATGGGCTGATACAGCTTGAATTCACATTGACATCTGTAATGTTCTTTTTCCTTTCTCTGAGGACTGAGCGGTTAACCTTCGTTAACTGCTCTTTTGTATTGAGTTGATAATAAATTTTAGGTCGTATTTCTCTTCTATACCATATACTTTTTAAGTATCCAACTCAAAGTGTTACCTCCTATCTGAAAGGGCACTGATGCATGGTGCTCTTTTTTTAGTTTCTTTATTTCTACAAAATGAAATTTTTATAACATTTTTTAGTTCAAATATCCTTTCCATCAATGTACGAACAATATTACTTCTTCTTTAAGCATCTTTATGAACAAAATTTATAACCTTTACTCCACTTGGATTTATATTAAAAGTAATAGTTTCTATGCCATTCGGAGGGTTATGAGCTCCTATATAAGTTTTATATTGAACTGTAACAATAAAATTAAAGTTTTCTTCTGGGAAACGTTCAATTTTTATAATTTTTGTGTCCGTCAAACTATACTGATGATCTGGTCCAAGCTTCCTTCTGATAACTTGACTTGCATATGGTGCTAATAAAGTATTATAAGAATCATAAAACTCTTGATTATCAATATTAAACGCTTTGGTATCTAACGGATTTAAAAATAAAACTACCATAGTAATTCCAAAAAACAAACTAACCACTTTTCTTTTCAACATATACTCATCCTTAATTCATTTAGATATCCGTTAAGCTCCCCAGCATAAGAGATGACTATTCTTCATCCTTATCTAACTTCTTTTTATTCAAATAACGTTTTTGTTAAAATTTTACTTAAACCTTATTCATTCATGGTATAATCTGGATTATTTATTTTTCCAAGAAAGGCTAAAGTAATGAGAAAATAATTCGGTTTCATTTCAAATTTGTTAACTATTATCGTATTTTTTACCTTTTATAGTGATAGTAATTTAATTTATTTAATATTTGTATCACTGGTTTTAATTATTTTCGCTCCAAAAGGTACATCAAAAAAAGTCGTTATAACTAGTATAATAATTTCGTGTATTTTTTACCCTCTCATATTCGGCCTGCTTTTTATAATTGGTTGAGGATTAGCAGAATCAAAACTAAACTAATCCCTTTTTCTCAAATAACGATTTTGTTAAGTTATACCCCATCCATTTTTCACACGTCTTTCCGCTAAACACATTTGTCTAGAAAACCCTATATTATTAAAAATGGTTATCGACTCTCAACTTGAAATTTTTCACTTTTGATAATGCAACCACCTACAATGGAAATATACCTTTTTCAAAGGAGGCATCTAATGTATATATCAAATAGGATTGGCTTATTTAGTTGGATTGCAACTTGCCTATACTTTTTAATTGAACCTTTCTTTATTTTCACTTCTACAGCATCTTATAACTATTTGCATCATGCAATGAGTGATCTAGGTGTAACAACCTGTGGAGAATTCACCTACGAAATAGCTCCTTATGAAATATGCTCCCCTAATCACTTTTGGATGAATTTACTCTTTATTCTTAATGGAATAACATTTTGTATTGGAGTACTATATATTTCACAACATCTAGAAAAAACAAAAATTAATAAAATAGCAACATTTTTTATAATTATAATAGGAGTTTCCACTATAGTCTCAGGATTAATTCCTGCAGATGTAAACCTAATTGGACATTCTATTCTAGTTTGGATAGGTATGCTTACTGTATTTCCAGGACTATTTATTTTTGCAAAGAATCTTAAAAAAACTAGAAAATGGACATATTTCTGCTTACTAAACTTAATAGTAATAACAATCATTATCTCACTTGTTTTTCTTTTCCCCTTACCTGCAGGTCTACTACAAAGACTTTTTTACTTGGTTCTTTTCGTTTGGGGAACTGTATCAACCTACAAATTAATAAAATAAAGATTTCATTAAAACTTTTCACCTTTTAACTGGACAAGCATATAGTATTGTATGGAGATATCCACTCATAGAAATCTACCTTTCTTGTCCAAGAGCATGCTTATATGCGTGCTCTTTTTGATTGCATTTAAAGATTTCACATTCATTAGAAATGTACATACAATAATCATGATCATCTCATTATTAATCTTTTGGTATCCTTATCGATACACATCTTGGTCATGGAGCATCTTAAAAAGCGCTCTTTATATTTGTTAATAAATAACCATTTTGTTCAAACATACACACGGTATATATTAGTTAAGCATATATTTACATAGACAAGACATAACTTTTTTAAACATGCACAATTTTTATGCATGTTTTTTTATTTAACAAAATAACTATTTTATTATGTTTCCTAACTTACAGTAATGTCCTTAAAAAACATTCATATATATTTATCAGATGCACTTTTAAATTCCAGAGTATCAAATACTTTTAAAAGTTAACTGACCAACAATATTCGACTTATCTTTAAAAACTTATTAAAAATCACTTAGATACAAAAAAGCTACGTTTTATATAGGATAAAAAATTATCTTACGCAAAGGAGCTTGATTATTTGTGAATTACCAAAATGATAATAACTCTAACATTCACAAACCTTGCACTTGTCCATCCCCCACGGCTAACAGTTTAAATGTTGTTCAAACTACCCCATCAATAGTATCGGTAAATTCTGCGATTCCACTAGATACCGTGGTAAATTCTAATGGTACGGCAATCTCATTCACACCACCAACAACTGTTTTACTTGAAGGTGGAAGAACCTATTTGGCAATCTATGAAGTGCAAGTTATCATTCAACCAGGAGGTAATTCGGCAGGTATCACTATGTATCTTAATAATAATCCAATCATTGGCTCTGGTACTTCTCTGGGATATACTGCAGGATTCACTTCTGTATCAGCACCCGCTATTTTCACTACACCTTTAGGTATAACAAGTACTCTTACTGTTAATGTAGGACCATATTCTAATACATTAAATACATTGGGCTTAACTCTTGCTGTTGTAGCATTAACATAATAAAATGTAAAACTCTCTAAAATGATTTTATTTATCCCTTAACTGTCTATTGGGCTAGCCTCTAAGAACTCCACATAACTACATATAGAAAAAGAACATTATTTGGTTCCATAGTACTAGGTGACTCGGCTAGCACAATTGCTGAGTCACCTATTTATCTCTAATAAAATAAAGCTTTTGTTTAATTTATTACTTGTTCTTTTTTATGCATTATTCTATTACAATCCATTTTCATGTTATAATTACCAACAGTACATATTTTAATAGGCACAACAAATTCCTATTATTTCTAAATGGATTAACAAATAAAAATACGTGTAAAAGAATTCAGAGTTTTACTGAATTCTTTTTTATGGATCTTTCAAAATCTTTTACATCTTCCTTCATTCCTTCTTTTTAATAAACTTCAAATTTTATTACAATAACGCTTTTTTAAAATACAATCGCTTGCCTATAAACTTTGTAACCTTCATTTTCTTTCCTATGATTACAACATCCTCCTAACAACCAAGTATTGGTTATATATCCCATATGAACACCTCTATTTTATTGGCATATACTTTGAAGGAAAAAACATTTCACATTAAACATATACCTACAAACTCAGTTGCTAATAATTTGCCGAAAATTACTTAATATTCAATTTTTAAAAGGAGGTATTTATGAGATATAATCGAAAATCAAATTCCAAAAATTCGTGTGATAAATTTCAGCAACCCTGCTTTATTTCTATATCCGCTTGTGATCAAAGTAATTGCTGTACACCTGTTTTTTTCTCGAATTCTCAACAACAAGAATTATTACAAATAATAAATCAATTAAATCAAGCCATCCTTTCTTTTTTCACAACACCAAATCCAACAACTATACAAATACTCCAATCAGCATTACAGGCATTAAATGATTTATTAATAACAGTACAACCAAATACACCAAATAGAAATTTAGTTATAAGAACTATAAATCAATTAATTAATTCCTTACCTACTGCATCCCTCACTCAAATCTCAGCATTATTCCAATTTCTATTCCAAAGCTTGTCTTCACTTATAAGTTGTTCAAATATATCGGACCCCTTATTACAGCAAACATTCAACTTAATTTTACAAGGAATCTTAAATAGTTCGCTATTAAGTAACATCGGAATACCGGGGCCGACTGGAGCCACTGGACCTAGAGGATTTCCTGGACCTAGAGGCGCTCAGGGTTCTCAAGGTGTGCAAGGAATTCAGGGGCCGGAAGGACCAGAAGGACCGGAAGGACCTCAAGGTGTGCCAGGGATTCAGGGACCGGAAGGGCCGGAAGGACCGGAAGGACCTCAAGGCGTGCCAGGGATTCAGGGGCCGGAAGGACCACCGGGACCTCAAGGACTTCAAGGCGTACAAGGGATTCAAGGGCCTCCGGGACCACCGGGACCTACTGGTTCAGGGACCGGAATGGGAATTCCCGGACCACCGGGACCCACTGGACCTCAAGGTGTACAAGGAATTCAAGGACCTGAAGGGCCGGAAGGATCCACTGGACCTCAGGGTGTGCCAGGTATTCAAGGGCCGGAAGGACCACCGGGAACCACTGGACCTCAAGGTGTGTCAGGTATTCAAGGGCCGGAAGGACCACCGGGACCTACTGGACCTCAAGGTGTGCAAGGTATTCAAGGACCTGAAGGACCACCAGGACCTACTGGAGATTGTGATTGTCCACCGGGGCCTACTGGACCGACCGGACCTACCGGGCCAACCGGACCTACATGTAATTTCCTAGTATATGCTACAAATGCAGGACTCATAGATGACCCTACAAATGATACAGTATCTGTAATTAACACCGGAACAAATATAGTAGTTGATACAATTACTGTAGGTAATGCACCACTTGAAGTAACAGTTTCACCAAATGGAGCTCGTGCTTATGTTACTAATATTTTTTCTAATACCGTTTCCGTTATTGATACTGCTACGAATACTGTTATCGCTACCATTCCTGTTGGAACTAATCCAATAGGTGTAGCTGTTTCTCCAAATAACACAACTGTTTATGTTGGAAATCATGGTAATAATACGGTTTCTGTCATTAATGCGGCAACAAACACAGTTATTAATACTATTCCTGTTGGCATCGCTCCACAAGGGATTACTGTTTCCCCAAATGGTGCCTTTGCATATGTTGCAAACGAATTAAGCAACACAATTTCTGTCATTAATACTGCTACCAACACAGTTATTGCTACCATCCCTGTTGGTATTCGTCCTAGAATAATCGTGTTTACACTAGATGGTACTCGTGCGTATGTCACGAATCAAAACAGCAATACGGTTTCTGTTATTAACACCGCTACCAATGCAGTTATTAATACAATTAACGTAGGTACCGAACCTGTTGGCATAGATATTACACCGGGTGGAAACCTTATTTACGTTGTAAATAAAGTTAGCAATAATGTATCGGTAATAAATGTGGCGACAAATACTGTGATTGATACAATTTCTGTTGGTTTATCCCCTGATCAAGTAACCATCATACCTGATGGCACTCGAGCATATGTTACAAATCAAGCTAGTAATACTGTTTCCGTTATTGATATTGCTACGAATACTGTTATCACTAATGTCCCAGTAGGTGTCGCTCCAACCGGAATAGCTACTGGAACTATTTGTGAATAAAATAAAGAAGTGAAAGCCACAGATAGTTTTTATTAACATTGATAGTATGTGATATTCTTTCTTTAACTACGTTCAAACAACCAGGATAAACCTTTATATTCTGTTAATATTCTTTTCTGTTTTGTCTTACAGAACCTGCAGAGCAGCTAGCTGTTGTTAGCTGCTCTCTTTCTATAAAACCCAAATCACATACCAATTAATTTACTAACATTGAATTTTTTAGAATTTAATAATAATATTTACCTATAAAACCATTACCCTTATACAAAGAGCTATGAGCCTTTCCACTCATGACTCTTTTTTTACGATTTTCACTTCACATCTACGCGATTTTGACTAGCTTCTCGACTAAATCCGTCTGGGTATCTTTCTAAAAATAATCATTTTATCTTTTCAGTAAACTTAGTATCTACACAATCAACCTTACCCTTTATCTAAACCGCAACTTGCTCACCAAATCCGCTCATTGGTGGATTGACTACTGTTACATTTTCGTCCTAAACTATTAAAAGTTTGTTGCTACTAACATCAATTTCTACTTTGTTCATATGTCCATCTACCTTTTACTACCACATGTACTCAACAACATCCGTTTTAAAAGCCACTTCCCAAATAAACTCTTACTAGAATTACTACACGACCTAGCTCGTCCACTTTTCTTGAAACACCTGTTTTTTCATACCTTACTTTCCTTTAGTATTTTTATATTTATTTAGAATCTCATGTAAACGTTTCTTATTACCAATCAGTTCTGCTTATCAAGATTTAGATTTAATTAATTGTAATAAATCAGGTGGGGGGTTATGCAGAAATGCTTTCAGGGAAAAGTTTTATAAGGAAATAAAAAATGCAGCAGTGAAAAAAATTAAAACTCGTAATTTAAGACATCCACACGCAACTATACTATTGAAACAAGGAGTTAATCCTAAAATTATCAGTGAGAGATTAGGTCATACAGACATTTCATTAACTCTTAGGATTTATTCTCATGTTTTACCGAACATGCAGGAAGAAGGAGTAAAAAATTTTGGTAAAAATATCCTTGGATAGCTAACGTTTGTAGAATGTTTGCATTTTATAACAAAAAGCCAAACTAATCTTGTATTAACAAGGTTTATTCACTTTAACATATGTTATTATGTATAATACATATGTTAAGTAAATTCAGAATAACGAGGCAAATATTATGGACTTTGTTTATATTAATCAAAACGTATTAAATAATCTTCTATACATTTTATGTAGTATATTTGTTTTTTATTTCATATATGATAGCCGGCACTATTTAAAGAAATATAAAATACTACTGATTACCCTTTGTTCTAGTATCCCGCTTATTTTATGTATGCGATACCCTATCTATATGGATGAAAGTTGTATTCATGATTTAAGACAAATTCCGGTCATAATAGGTACGCTTTATGGTGGATTCCCTGTCGGTATCATATTGTTTACAATTTTATTAATTACGAGATTTTTATTTTATGGCTTTAACATGCTGACAGTTGTTGTTTACGGAATAATGTTCATCGTTACAGCACTCGCATCTTCAAAATTTAATACATATAATAGAAAACTTAAAGTAGCTTTTTCCATGTTTTTAACCTTTTTCCTAGCAATATTTACAACTTTAATTGTATTAACCTTATCAGATTTTGAAGTGAATAATTTGTATATTATTTATTTCATGGTATTACCGACTACTTTAATGTTATTTATTGTTTATATAAATGAAGTTATTAAAGATGCTGTATTAATGCGCCCAAAATTAATTAAAATGGAAAAAATGGAGATTGTTAGCCAACTCGCTGCAAGTATATCGCACGAAGTAAGGAATCCCTTAACGGTTGTAAAAGGATTTACACAGCTTTTAAAAACACAAAATTTAACTCCTGAATCAAGAGACGAATATATTAAACATATACTTGAAGAGTTAAATCGTGCCCAAGAAATTATCGATGATTACTTAACGTTTGCCAAACCTGCTCCAGAAAAACTAGATCAAATTTCAGTAAAACAAGAGTTAAATCGAGTTATTAATATGATATTGCCATTGTGTAATATGAATACGATACATATTACACAGGATTTTTCTGAGGCAACCATTGTTGGTAATAAACAGCACTTTCAACAATGTTTTTTAAACTTAATCAAAAACAGTATTGAAGCAATGCCTAATGGTGGTACCTTAAATATTTCCTCATCTATCAATAATAGTAAAGTTGAAATACGAATTGAAGATAGCGGAGTTGGAATGTCACAGGAGCAAATACATCGATTCGGTGAACCGTATTTTAGTACAAAAACAAAAGGAACCGGTTTAGGTACAATGGTTGCTGTTAAGATTATTGAGACGATGCATGGAAGTTTAAAAATCAGAAGTATCGTTAGTAAAGGAACGACTTTAACGATTACGTTCCCGAAATATAGTAAGAATACGCATTAAAACAAATAAAAAAGGAGCATAGTCGCTCCTTTTTTATTTGTTTCGATACATAAGTATCTTCAATGTTTTTTAGTTTACATTTGTGAAGACTAATTAAAAATTAGTATCCTCCGCCCCAGCAGCTGCATCCTACAATTATTAATAGAATGAATAACACAACTAATAAAGCGAAACCTCCACCAAAACCACAAGAACCACCGTAACTCATATTTTCTCCTCCTTTTGGTTTGAAAACTAATAGGTAGTTGATCATTTTAACTGGTTCGTATTATACATTATGTGTATATCCCTTTTTTGAGCATGTCTACATAAAAATAAGTAAAAGCACTCGTTTAAAGAGTGCTTTAAAATGGATACCAAAAGTTTTGAAATACGTTTAATTTTAAATATACCGCAACAATAAATATGAAAATACCGGCAAATAAAGCGATGAAATCTTCACGTTTCGCCTTACTTGTATAAAACCATGTACGTTTATCCTTCTTTCCAAATCCTCTTAAATCCATTGCATTTGAAACCGTATCTATTCTTTCTAGAGAATGAATGATTAGTGGCCAGAAAATTAAAACACGGTTCTTCATACGAACCCATAAACTTGCTTCTCCTTTTTCAAAAGCCACTCCTCTCGCTTCTTGCGCGTGTTTAATAATTTTATACTCAGACTGGATGTCAGGAATATAACGTAGTGCAATATTTATTGCATAAGTAATCTTATAATGAATACCAAGTTTACTTAAGTTACTTACAAATTCACTTGGATCTGTCGTGTAAATAAAAAGAAGTGTAAATGGTAATAACGTAAAATACTTTAATGAAAGTGTAGCTGCATAAAATAATGTTTCATATGTAATCGTTGCATATCCGACATGTAAAAACGCGGTATATGATTCAGTTAATTCAGATCCATGAGTTGGTGTAATCAATAAAATCATGACAGAGTTTAATAAACTAAATGTAAATATGACACTAAAAACAATTAAAATTTTACGAAATGGAATTTTAGCAATGCTGAGCCCGATACACCCAATAATAAATAATATTAGCAACACCCGAAAATCAAAAAACAAAAAAGTAAGCGTCATACAAAAAATAAATAAAAACAATTTCACTACCCCATCCATACGATGAAAATATGTACTATGCACCTTCCTCCCTCCTATTACTGTCTAAATAAAGCTCCATAAATTTTTCTGGACATGCAATCCCACTAAATTTAACAAGCTTGGTTAAAGAACTCTCTCTTAAGTTGGCTCTTTGTAACGTTTCTTGATCGCCTAATACATCAAACACTGTATTATCCGCAATAATTTTCCCTTCATGTAGAACTACTGCACGGTCTGTATATTCTAGCGCGAGATTCATATCGTGAGTGATAAAAACAAATGAAATTCCCTTTTTAGCTAGGTTTTTAATAAAAGCCATAAATTGTTTATAGTGATAATAATCTTGTCCCGCTGTCGGTTCATCTAATATGATAAGTTTAGGATTTGTTGTTAATACAGATGCGATTGTTAATCTCTTTTTTTGCCCATAGCTTAGTGCTTGAATTGGCCAATTACGAAATGGATATAAACCACAAATTTTTAAAGTTCCTTCTACTCTATTCTTAATTTCTTCCTTAGAAAAATTATGTAATGTTAATGTAAATGAAACTTCTTCAAAAACAGTAGGCTGTGTAATCATATGATTTGGATTTTGCATCACGTAAGATATGATTTCCCCACGTTTACGAATAGACCAAGAACTAATATCTTCACCTTTTAACAAGATTTTCCCATTTTTCATTTTGTTTATGCCTATAAGACTATGAGCTAATGTTGATTTCCCTGCTCCATTATGTCCTAACAGTGCCACAATTTCTCCTTCATATATTGAAAGGTTTACATTTTCTAATACTTTTTGTTTATTAGAGTATGAAAATGATAAATTCTCCACTTTAAGTAATTCCTTGTTTTTAGTATTCCCTTTTAATATGACTTGTTTCTCCATCCACTCTTTTATAACATTGCTTACCTTTTCTTTTTGAAGGTTTTCCATTGGATATATTACGTCATTATTACTATCAAAATGTAATCTCTTTAATGCTTCGATGTAAATAGGCTCTCTTAAGCCGATACGTGGTAATATATTTGACGCTAAGATTTCTTTTGGTGTTCCTATCGCAATGACTTTACCTTCATCAATTAATATAACTTTGTCTAAATCCAGGTTTAAAATTTCTTCTATTCTATGTTCGATAATAACAATCGTTTTATTATATTGTTCATGTATATCTTTCATAAGTTTTATCGTATGTAAGGCGCTTAGTGGATCTAAATTAGCTAACGGTTCATCGAACAATAATATATCCGCATTTGTTGTTAATAAACCCGCTAGAGAAACTGTTTGCTTTTGACCTCCTGATAATTCATGTGGACTTTGTTTATGAAACGTATGCATCTTCACCTTTCTTAATGAGTCCGAAACAATCTTTTTCATGTCATCTTGCTTTACACATTCATTTTCTAAATAAAAAGCTACATCTTCTTCTACTGTCAGACCAATAAATTGAGCATCTTGATCTTGCAAAATTGTTCCTACCTGTTTACTTTGTTCAAAAATACTTCCTTCCCTCGGGTCTTTACCGGCAATTAAAACGTTACCTGTACTATTCCCTTCGTAAGAAAATGGGATTAGCCCATTTATACAATGAGCTAATGTCGACTTTCCTGAGCCACTTCGTCCAGCAATTAGCACTTTTTCCCCAGGGTATATATGAAAGGTAATATCACTTAAAGTAGGCTGCACAGCATACCCATATTGAAAGGTGAATTGTTCAAACGAAATAATTGGTTGCATGTTAACATCCCTACTTTTCAATTTTTAAATGTGTATGTTTCTTATTGGATTTCGCCAAACCAATTGTAAGTGGCAATCCAAGTACTAAGAAAACGATGACATCGGAAATTGTTGCTCCTAATACTTGTATAACAATTTTGTCAAATGGTTCTCCCATCACAATAATATCGAATGCCCCAGCAAATATAATAGCAATGACAATACCAACTAGCCCAGTAATTGCTAAATAAGAAATATCCCCCTTGTTAAATGACCCGTTTTTCACACTAAAACCAACTCTTTTTTGAATAAGCCCCATTGAAAAACCAATAATACCTGAACTAATAACCCAGCCCCACCAAATACCCCAGCCAGCAATCGTATCTGTTACGGTATGACCGATAAGTCCGATTAACAGTCCTGCCACTGGACCAAATAATGCTCCAAAAACAGTTAATATAGCTAATGCTGGTTTAATAAATGTATTCGGTGCAATAGAAAATCCCCAAAGTCCTAATATCCCGTATAATGCTGCTCCAATACCGATTGCTACTACTAACTTTGTTGATAATTTGTTCATGACAATTCCCCTCTCATATTAGTCAACTTTTATTACTCTATATTTAATTTAAAAATGAATTATGCATCGACACTCCCTTTCTATACAACAAAAAAATGACCTCTTACATAAGAGGTCATTTTCTTTCACGTTCAAGAATCCTCTTATCTTTCAAAAAACACATCGTGTCCTCTGCGGAATTAGCACCTTCCTATAAAATTGCATAGGGGTTGCTGAGGTTTCTTAGGGCCGTTCCCTCCACCTCTCTGGATAAGTATTAATTTGTAATTCGTATTATGGCACTAAAGAATGTAAATTTCAACACTTTTCTTACTATTTTTATTTTTTTGTTAAATAGATCATTTAAATCATTGTATTCTTATCGGAATTATGAAATAATAAATTCAAAATCGTTTCGGGAGGAATGCATTATGAAAGTTATTGGTTTGATTGGAGGATTAAGTTGGGAATCTACATCATTATACTATAAACATATTAATACACTTACACTCTCTCAATACGATCAAAATGCAAAGTTAGTTTTATATAGTATGGACTTTGGTGAAGTAACTACTTTATTACAAAATCATCAATACGAAGAAGTGAAAAATGAACTAGTTACAGTTGCAAAGAAAGTTGAAAAATCTGGGGCTGAATGTTTATTAATGTGTTCAAATACCGTACATCTATTTGCCGAGGAAGTAGAACAAGCAATATCTATCCCGCTTCTTCACATTGGTGATGTAAGTGCTAAAGAAATAGTAGAACAGAGTATAAAACGTATCGGACTATTAGGAACAAAACAAACGATGGAGCAAGATTTCTATAAATCACGATTAGCGAAATATAACATTGAGACAATTATCCCAAATGAAGAGGAAAGAACCTTTATCCACCATGTCATATTAGATGAATTAAGTAGAGGGATCATTTCAGAAACATCTAAAGAAAAGTTATTGCAAATTACAAAATCATTAATTCAAAACGGCGCTGAAGGTATATTATTAGGCTGTACTGAAATACCTTTACTTATCTCCCAAAATGATCTTACTGTTCCCGTTTTTGATACTGCTTTTTTACACGCAAATACTGCTGTGCAATTTGCTGGATAAGAATATACAAGCATAAAGGTGAGAACCTCTATGCTTGTATACAGTTACGACTATTTATCCCGCTATTTATGGGTAGTAAAATCCCTACCGATTAAAGTTTTACTTTATTTAAAAGAGATTCAATAACTGCAATTGCTTCTTTTGAACCACCACATTCTAAAAAGCTATCATTAAGTTTTCTTATACCATGTTTATACTTTTCATTTGAAAGAACATCTGTTACGGCCTCTTTTAAAGTGTGCACATTAACATGTTCTTTCAATAGTCTATGTGCCGCTTCAAGCTCAGTTAATCTTTGCGCTATCATTGGCTGGTCTTTATCATGCGGTATTATTACAAATGGGACATTATAATGAATGGCATCGTGTACGCTATTCATACCGCCATGTGTAATAAAAACATCTGCTTCATTTAATATTTCTGATTGAGGTACGTATGGAGCAATTATAAAATTATCTGGTGCTTTCTTAATTTTAGAAATATCATTTCTATCACCAATTGCCATTACAACTATCCCATCAAAATCTGAAAAAGTATCAATACAAGTATTAAAGAATGGTTCGAGTCCTTCAAGCAGTGTTCCCATTGAAATATAAATAACTTTCTTTTCTTTAAGTGATTCCAGTGGAAACTTTATATTTGTTTTACGCTTTGAAATACTCGGTCCAATAAAAATGTTATTTTCTCCGAACGATTCGTTATTAGGTTGGAAATAGCGACTTGTGTATACGAGACAAACATCACCCTTATTATTCATAAATTGAAGATTATTCTTTGGTTTTACTCCAAATTTATGTTCCATCTGATTTAGTAATTTTTCAGAGATTTCCTCTGGTTGGAATGGCATATCTGCATTTGGATGAAAAGGTAATGTCTTCAAAAATTCTGGCGGAATTAAAAATATAGGTGAGGACACTACACCTGGAACTTGTAAATACTCCTTTACTAACTCTCCTGCGCCAAATATATCATAAATTACGAAATCAAAATTTATACTTTCACATAATTGTTTCGTAATTTCTAATATATATAAAGAAGTTTGAACATGCACATGAAAGAAAGCATTTAACCCAGATGAGGTTTCAGCATCAATAGAAATCTCTTTTAATAGATCCGGATGAATATGTACAGTAGCTCCTAAATCTTCAATTCTATCCTTAAAGTTTGCCGTTGTAATATAATGTACGTTATCCCCTCGTTTAGTAAAAGCTTTTACTAAATTTAATGTAGGGTTTACATGTCCCTCTGCTGGAAAATTAACCACTAAAATATTTAGCACTTATTCCTCACTCCTTACATTTCATTGTTTTAATTAAGCATACTGTTATTTGTACAAGTAATCTTCCCCTAATAGTCCTAATATGCTTGCTACATTATATTGATAAATAATTTTCAGTCATCAACATAAAAAAAGCATCTACCTATGTAGATGCCTAACCATGATAAGGAGTGTTCTGTGAGGTTAGAACAAGCTTTTCTGCTTGTCCTATGCTATTAATATATGATTGATTTTATAAAACGTGAATAGTTAATAGAATTATTTTATCCATTTTATATGATCAAATGGATAAAATACCATTTCTACTTTACCTATTATATTTGACTCATCAATAAGTCCAAGTGTATTCCTACTATCTTTACTATGATTACGATTATCACCTAACACAAATAATTTATGCGTAGGAACTTTTATTTCTCTAAAATTTGAAAAACGATTGGATACTTGTGACATATCTAAATGTATATACGACTCATCACGCTTTTTACCGTTAATAAATACCTCATCCTTTTTTAGTTGTATATTATCCCCCGATAATCCAATAATTCGTTTCACATAGTAAGTAGGCTCGTCTTCTTTTTTTATAATGACAACATCTCCATGATGAAAAGACGATAAACAGACATTTACCTTATTAACAAGTATATAATCTTTTTCATTCAAAGTAGGTTGCATCGAAATTCCTTCTACCATACAAAATAAAAAGGACTTATTAATAAAAATAACCCCTATTATAATTAATATGTAGCTACATATGTTCCTCCAATATTTTAGAATAAACAGCTTCATATATACCTCATTTCTAATCTATCCCCAGATAAAAACGCCTCTAGTTTACAGGAATGCTAGAGACGTTTCGTACATTTTAATTCTCTTTAGAGGCATCTGTTTTTGGCGCTTCACCAGTTAACCGCTTATTTTTCAAATCAAAATAAGCATCTAAAACTTCTTTTCCAATATCGGAGTTAATGCCCGATTTATCATTTTCAACCCACGGTACTACAACAGAAAATGCTACTTCTGGATCATCATATGGCGCATATCCAGCTAATGTTAAGTTATAACATTCTCTACGATCGCCTTTCGCATTTCGCCCAATTGCATTTTCTCCACCATATACAGTTTGTGCGGTCCCTGTTTTACCAGCTGGTTTATATGGTGCTTTTTGGAACGCTCTTACTCCTGTTCCATCTCCTTCTTGAAATACTTTTCTAAATCCTTCTTTTACTTGATTAATATATTCTTGTTTCATATCGATTCTATTTAAAACAACGGGTTCTATTGATTGTACTACTTTACCAACCTCATCTTTTTGAACGGTTTGTTCTCTAATCTCTTGAACAATTTGTGGTTTCATTCGATATCCTCCATTTGCGATAGTCGAAATATATTGTGCAAGCTGAAGTGGTGTATACGTATCATATTGCCCAATAGAATAATCTAATAAGAAACCAGGCTGATTATCTTTTTTTCCAATTTGCCCTGCAGTTTCATTTGGTAAATCAATACCAGTTTGTACACCTAGTCCAAATTGCCTGAAATAATACCTCATTTTATCAAAATATTCTTGTTTAATATCTAGTGAACTATTTTTTACATAATCCACGCCAGCAATTTTTAATGCTATATTAAACATATAAACGTTTGAAGAAACTTGTAACGCTCTTAGATCGTCTATATCACCAAAATTTTTCCAAGACTTCTTTTCCTTAGTTCCTTTAAACTTCATAGGTGCATCATAAAAATGTGTTCCAGGAGTTATTGCATTTGTTTCAAACCCTGTTAACACTGTCGCACCTTTAACCGTTGATCCAAGCTCATATGAACTTGTCAGCGTGCCTAAAGCATAATCTTCTACTTCCATTTTCCCGTCTTTTTCTACAAGCCTTTTCCCAGCCATTGATAATACTTGGCCATTTTTAGGATTCATCATCACTACGAAAGCACGGTCTAACATTGATTCTGATCCTTTATATTGTTTTAATATTTTTTCTATGCTCTCCTCTACTTTTTTTTGCAATTCCATATCTATTGTTAAAGTTAAATTTTTACCGCTTTTTCCTTCCGAAACCGTTTCCGTTCTAATAGTATTTCCTTGTTTATCAGCAATGCTTCTTACTTCTTTTTTTGTACCATGAAGTACATCTTCGTATTGCTGTTCGATATAACTTTTGCCGACCCTATCATTTCGGCTATAATCACGCACTAAATAATAATCTAATCGTTCACGTGGCAATCCTTCATCAGCATTTGAAACGTTACCAAGGACAGAACGGAATAATCCATCATTTACATAGATTCTCTCCCAATCAACTGATGCGTCTACTCCTGGAAGGTTCGCTAAATTTTCACTAATCACCGCATATTCCTGTTCACTAACGTCCTTTTTAATAATTTGAGGTGCCATTTGAAAACCTGAGGTCATTTTACTTTTAATAGCTAACACTTCTATATCTTTAGCCGTTAGTTCTTGAAGATTTTTATCTGTAACGCGTTTCCTTTTTAAATCTTCTATTTTTTTGTCTAGCTCTTTTCCGGTAATATCCTTATCTCGGAACTTATCTATTTCTTTTTTTGATACTAAGTCTTGAGCCAGTTCTGGATTCAATTGCATCCAAAAGTCTTTCTTATCAGTCTCAGTTAACTTATCTATATCTTCTTGTGGCATTTCAATAATATCTGCAAGTTGTCTTGCTGATTTTAATATTTCTTCTTGTTTTACACCTTTCACCTTTGTATATGTAATCGTACGTAAAGACTTATTATCAACTACTGGATTTCCTTCACGATCAAATATTTTCCCACGTGGTACAGAAAGGCCCACGGTTGCATTTTCTCTCTTCTCTAATTCATTTTTATATGTTTCTCCATCAAAAATTTGCACTTTCCCTAACTGAATAATAATGCCAGAGAATAATAAAAATACACAAAGGAATAAAATATTTAACCGGAGAGGTACTACTCTACCACTTTTCTTCTCTTGCTTTTTCACCTTGTCATAATCTCCTCCTTACAATATTTCAAATAATAATCACATTTCTATATTAAAAGTAATGTACAATTTCTATACATTGCTTTGTACAAATATTAATATAATGTTTAAAACTTAATAGAAATTAAAACAAAGGTAAAGAAAAGGTAAAGTTTACTAAATTAAATATAAAAAATACCCAATAACAAAAAGCTTAGTTTTCACTAATCGCTTTGTTATTGGGTATTAATTGATTTAAGAATTACTACTAGTGCGTATTGCTATACATTTGTCGTCACAATTAGAAAGAGATTGTTTACTTAGTACTTTCGGTAAGTAAATAGTTACTGTTGTCCCGACACCAACCTCGCTCATGATACTAATTGTCCCTTGATGACTTTCAATAATTTTATAACTTAACATTAATCCAATACCAGTCCCTTTTTCTTTCGTACTATAAAAAGGTTCACCTAATCTCTTAATTCTTTCTTCAGGTATTCCTATTCCTTCATCTATTACATGAATGATGACACCATCATCATTTATTTCTTTTATGTGAATTGAAATTTCCCCACCATTTGGCATAGCTTCGATTGAATTTTGCAAAATATTAATAAATACTTGTTTCAATTGATTTTCTGAGCATTCAATAATTATATCTTTGTCATCCGTAAATAGTTCAACTTGAATATTTGTCATAATTGCTTTTGTATTCATTAACGATACGACATTTTTAAAAATTTGATAAATATTTTTCTTTTCTGTATTTATCTCATCTGTTTTAGCAATTGCCAGAAATTCTTGCAGGATCGCTTCTATCCTTTCAATTTCAGAGAGCATAAGATCAAAATATTTTTCTTGATCTTCTTTATTAATTTGAAATAACTGTATAAAACCTTTAATTACAGTTAAAGGATTTCTTACTTCATGAGCCACGCCAGCTGCTAATTGACCAATTGCTGCAAGCGTATCTGATTTATTTAGCAATTCTTCTGTCTTTTTTCTCTCTGTAATATCGCGTACAATAATCATAATTTTATCATGTAATAATGGTAAGCACCTAGCCTCAAAGAAATCAATACTTCCATTAAGTGTGAGTGGATATTCTACAATTACATTCGTTCCTTTTTCCTTCACTTGATTAATGGCTTCCTGAAACTGCTGTGCTACTGAAGATGGTAATACTTCGTAAAACTTTTTTCCCATAAAAGCTTCTGCGGGTACGTAAAACTTTGTAGGAGATCCTGCCTTGTAATCTATAATCGTGCCATCATCTTCTGTTAAGAAACATAAATCTGGTAAAGCTTTAAAAATTAATTCCAGTTCAGATGTTTGTTGTTTTAACTGCTCTTCTATCGCTTTTAAATGTGTAATATCTACACCAACAGCCCAATAACTATATCCTGTTACAGGAAACTGTTCTGATATATTCGACCACATTATTGTTTTGATTTCACCATTTTTACATGTTAAGTGCATTTCCCAATCTCTGAAATTTTTTCCACAAGTTAAAAATTTCTTTTGTATTTGATGGCGATAATTATAATCAGGATACAATAATTGCAGTGCATTTGGATTTCCAATTATTTCTTCAGCGGTATAACCTGTTACAATTTCACATTCTCGATTCCACAAAACAAAATCTCCATTATAATCAAGCGCATCGACCATAACAGGCATGTTTTGTAAAATCGTATGTAGTTCCTCCTCTTTCCGAGAAAGCAACGTTGTACTTTTACTTTGAAATACTTTTATTGCGCCATCTAAAATTAAACTTGAGAGCATTTCAAAGTATTTTTGACAACTGAAAATTTCACTTTTTTTGGACCATACAACAAAAGATCCTAAATGTTGATTGTATAAGAAAATGGGGATTTCAATCTTTGGAAGTTTACTCTTTTTTATCTCATTCATTCCGAATGAAAAAACACATTCTTTTTCAGCATCAAGAAGTTGATGTGATATATTAGTTAATTTATAAAATTGTTCTGCCATGGTTTCTATTGTACTCACATCAATAAGTTCCATTAGCCGCGAATTCATTCCTTTTTCACCTCAATATGTAAAATTAATACAAATCTAAAATTCATACTTCTCCATTATACGAAGAAAGCTAGTGTAGGTATATAGCTGTAGAATAATTATTCGAACAAATTTTATTTTTCAATTAAAATAAGAAAAGAATATATATACTGAATATACCTTTAATTAGTATATATTTCGTTGATTCCTCACTTATTGTCTAGTAACTTGAATTCCTCCTTACATTCACTGAATTTTCACTTGAGAGTCATACACGTTACTAATAGCGGTATAAACATGCAATAAGTATAAAGTTCATAAAATATTCACAATTTTTATGAAAAATATAAACATTTATTCCAATATATTCTATATAATAAAATGTAATAAGGCTTCTATGAATCTCATAGAATACCTTACCCCTAATAAAAAAGAAAAAAGAATCCATTTGGATTCTTTTTTCTTTTTTAATTACATTACATATTTATATAAAGCATGTGCCACACCATGTTCTTCATTTGATAACGTTTCGTATTTACACATTGCTTTTATTTCTTCTACTGCATTCCCCATTGCAATTGATATGTTCGCTTTTTCCATCATAGAAACATCGTTTAGCCCATCACCTATCGCTACAGTGTTTTCAACCGGAATATTAAGATGTTCTGCTAAAGTATATAATCCATTCCCTTTTTGAGCATCTCGATGATTAATCTCTAAATTGTGCCAATATGAAGATGTAATTGCTAAATCTGTATTATGAAGAAATGTTTCTTTGAGTTTTTTTAATTTCTCAATTTCATAAGAAAATGGTAATAGTTTATGCACATGTATATCTGTTTCTACAATTGGTTTACAACTTTCCGCACTATGAAACGCTGTATGCTCAAGATATAATGCTGCGATTGTTTCTAACTCTTTCAAGTCGAAATTTTCTTTTGAATTCTTCACATGCTCAATTTCATTACGTACACTCTCTACTCCATAATCCGGTACATACACACCTTTATCAGTATAGAGCTGATAATATAAACCATTCTCTTCAAGATATTCTACAATTTCAAGTGCCTGCATATTTTGAATTGGATATCTCTTCATCATTTTTTTATCTTTATATATAAGAGCACCATTTTCCGCAATGATTGGACACTCTAAATCAACTTCTAACAATAATCGCTCAATGTCAACAATTGAACGTCCTGTACAAATTGCTACAACATGGCCAGCTTCTTGACATGTTCGAATTGCTTCTGCATTTTCTTTACTTATCATTTTATTCCCCGAAAGAAGAGTTCCATCTAAATCAATTGCGATTAATTTCATTATTTCTTCACCACTTTCTATAAATACACGAGTTCTAATTAATTATTAGGTATCGTTTTCATACAATCCTCGTGAGGTACTTCTTATTTATAATTTATGAAAAGCGTTTCAGGTCAAGAAATAATTAAAAATAAAATCCAAAGCTTTTCTTTTTAAAAAAGCTTTGGATTTTAAACTATGAATTATAACTAATGTATTTTGTCTCACACATGTACACATTTTTTTCTTCAGTTGGTATATATACTTTAAACTTTTCTAACCGTTTTCCATAGACATGAATCGTAATAACGCTTTCATTTTTGCTAATTTCAAGAATATGACAATCCGCTGGTGGAATTACTTTATCTGTTTCTCCTTCTCCCAAATAAAGATTTCCTGTATGTGTTAAATAAACAAGTGAATTTCCAAGTTGTTTCGTTTGTATAAAGTTCTGCACCATAATCCTTCCTGAAAAAACGCCTTCTACTCCCCATGTGCCGTCATGATCATGTAAAGGTGTAGATTGTCCATCTTTCCATACGAGAGCTAGTACTTCAAAACGTTTGAGCGGATCTTCATACAATAAATGTCGTGCATATTGAGTCAAATTGGCCTTCTGTTTATCTAACGGAAGCCATGTTTTCTTTTCTAAAAGTTCTTCTAGTAACTTTTCAATGCCACACACTATTTCTTCTTCAAATAAACCGTTTTCCATAAGATCTGTAACACCTTTAATAAACTTTTGAAATGATTTACTTCCATTACAAGTCAACATAAGAATCCTCCTCTACGTTTTATACAATTCCATATTAAGGTGATTACCGAAAACTCACAATTGAGAAACAAAAAACAAGATGCAAATGTATGCACCTTGTTAAGATTTTTATTTAGCTTTCAATCGAATAGGTAAGTATTTTAATGTTTGTTCATTTTCCAATATACATTTTTCTAAACAGAAAGATGGAGATAGCTCTATTTTTTCAAAAGCATTTATAAAGGTAGTTAATGCAATCTCAGCCTCTAAACGTGCAAGTGGTGCTCCTAAGCAAAAGTGAGGACCTTTCCCAAAGGTTAAATGCTTTTCATTTCCTGTTCGATGTACATTAAATTGAGAGGCTTGTGAAAATTTTTTCTCGTCTAAATTCGCTGCACTAACCCACGCAACAATCATCTGATCCTTTTTCATTAAAGAACCAAATATATTTGTATCCTCTGTAATCCTCCGGGCTAATGTAACAGGAAAGCGATAGCGTAATACTTCCTCAATCGCTTTTGAAATTAAGTTAGGTTCTTTTCTTAACTCTTCATAAATTCCAGGTGAATCTACTAAAAAGCAATAAAAGCTATTAATAATTAAATTTGTAGTGGTTTCATTCCCAGCTGCTAGTAAACCTAATGAAAAGGTTACAATTTCTTCATCGGTTAATCTTTCGCCTTCATATTCAGCTCGAATTAAATCAGAAATGATATCATCGGTTAAATGATATCTCTTTTCCTGAACAATCGGTAGAAGGTATGCTTTGAATTCATTTAATGCTATCCCTTTCTCAGCATCCAGATCATTAAACTTTTCTTTACTATACGGCATAAATAAAATATCAGACCATTCTTTAATTTTTTTACGATCTGTTGTTGGGACTCCTAATAAATCAGAAATAACGGTAACAGGTAAAGGTGCAGCAAACTGTTCAACGATATTAACTTCACTACATTTTTCGATATGTTGTACAAGTTCATCTGCGATAGCCTGTATTCGAGGTTTCCACTGTTCTAAACTTCTTGGAGTAAATGCCTTAGAAACAATGGAACGTACATTGCGATGTTCTGGTGGATCTGTAGAGTTTATATTTATTCTAGTTTCTAAAGGAGGGATTGAGAATTGTCTGCGCTCCCTTCTACTTGAAAATAAGCGATAATCTGATAAAACACGATTTACATCATCATATAAAAAAACATTCCATACATCCTGCTCTTCATCATAATGAACTGGGTGATTATCCCTCATCAAACGATACCATTCATATGGATTCCATAATTCTTCTTTTGTTTTCAGCTTTGAAATTTCATGAACTAAAATAACATTTTCAGGTGAAGCCATAGTTCTTTCCTCCCTTTTCTTTTACAATAAAAGTGATAGGTCGGCAGTTCAAAGTTGTATAAACTATCATATGTTATTTTAACATATACTAAAGGGGATTTTTCATTAGAGAACTTGAGAAATATATAAGGGGGATTTTTATGTACGTTGATATTTTACTACTAGCAGAATTAACGACCGGACCAAAACATGGATATGAAATCAAAAAAAATGTTCAAAATCGTTTAGGTGAGAATTTTGAATTAAATCACAACATGCTTTACCCTGCCCTTCGGCGCTTTGAAAATATGGGTGCTATAACGAAAAAAATACATAAACAAGTTGGAAAACCAAACCGAAATATGTACGATATAACAGAAACAGGAGAAGAAATTTTTTCTGAAATGTTACGAGAGTTTCCCGAAAAACTTGCGACAAATAATGCAGAATTTCTTGTTCGTATCGCGCTATTTGAAAAACTTGAATATGAAGCTAGAAAAGAGATTTTGACTGTACGTCAAAACGTACTACATAGTCAACTTACCGCTATTCAGTCTCTAGAGGTTACCTCAGCCTTTATTACTGAAGTCATTGAATTTAGTAAATCACGAATTGAACATGAATTGAGTTGGATTACATCACTTATGAAGAAAATATGAAAAAATAACAAAAAAAGCTAAAATTAATGAATGAAAATGATATTTATTATCAATACTATCATTAATAAAAGGGCAACCACGATTTGGCTACCCTTAAAGAATTTACACTTCTGGATCAAATGTTTTGCAATCTGTTTCTTCCGTTGTAGATGCATGTTTACCTTTATGACTTACTACGTAAATTGCCTCTGCACTACATTTATTACCGTTCGCCCAAAATTTACAGTTGTTTACTTCACATAAAACGTCTTGTGCCATAGTATCACACCTCCTTGTTCTATTATCATTAACAAAATTCGGAGGTATGATACTATTTGTCATCCATTTTTCATTCCCTTTTTAGCTTTCTTAATTGTTCAATATCTCCGCGTACAATAGCATCAATATTTCCAGTTATTTTTTCAATATCAAAATGCCACCATTGAATTTGCAATAATTCTTGAATTATTTCATTTGAAAATCTCTCTTTTATTTTATTTGCAGGGTTTCCACCAACAATTGTATATGGTGCGACGTCTCTAGTCACAACAGATTTAGCTGCAATGATTGCACCATCCCCTATTTTTATTCCGGGCATAATTGTTGTATCCATACCAATCCAAACGTCATTTCCTATAACTGTATCACCTTTATAAGGTAAATCAGACAAACTAGGTGTATACTTCTCCCACCCATTTCCAAATATATTAAATGGATATGCCGAAAATCCATCCATCCGATGATTGGCTCCGTTCATAATAAAGTTAACTCCAGATGCAATACAACAAAACTTTCCAATAGTAAGGCGATCTCCAAGAAATTCATAATGATGTAATACTCGATCTTCAAATGTTTCTCCATCTTTCGCATCATAATAAGAATAGTCACCAACAAGTATATTAGGTTTTGTTATTATATTTTTTATAAATTGAACGTTTTGATTGCCTTCAATAGGGTATTTAACATTTGGATTAGGATTCATTTTGTATAGCACTTCCTTTACCACTTATTTCACTTTCTACCGCTATTACTGGCTTTAAATTGTATATAGGTAAAATAAACAATAATCCAATTATAAAAAGTAAAGCCGTCCCTTCATACATCATACTTAATGAAAACATCTCTTTTAATGAGCCAGCTATACTCATCGTTACTACCATTGAACCGGTAAAAAGCGGACTTAAAATACCATTTACACGACCTATAAAATCGGTATCGCTATTTTGAATAATAAGCGTATTAATACCAATTTGGATACAAGGAAGAGCTAAACCACTAAAAAGCTGCGCTGTAAGTGTCACCCATAAATTTGTAGAATATCCTATAATGCCAATACCAATTGCTTGACCAAGCATACCGATAATTAACATCTTTTGCGGAGCAACGTTTTTCGCAAATACCATTGCTAATGCTCCGCCAACAATCATTCCCGCACCATTTACTGTTAGTAGCCACTGTAAACTCTCTTTTGATAATCCTAACTGCTCAGTCACAATAAATATACCTAATGGCTGAATTAATCCTATACCTAGTCCTGCAGCCATAAAACAAAGCCCTAGCAAAGTTAATGCTTTTTTCTTTTTGACATACTTAATACCATCCTTCATCTCCTGCAACAGAGTGATATCCTTCTTTTCTACGTCGTTTTCAAGATCTTTCGGAAGGAATAACAATACAACTGCCGCAAGTAAAAACGAAATACCTGTTATGATGATTGAAATATAAATTCCAAAACTATGAAAGATAAATGTCCCTAGTATTGGTCCTAATACCATAAATATTGCAAATATCGTTTGATATATAGACATTGCTAATTGAATTTGTTCCGTTGATAAATGTTGTTTAAACAACTTCATTCCAGATGGTTGTGAAAACTGTGAAAGGATTGCAGAGATGAGTGTCACAAAAAACACAATTTTCCACGTTCCAAACATAAGCGTAATTAATACAGCGAATACTGAAATGGAACTTAACGTTTCACACCATATCATTGTCTTCTTTGGCTTCCACCTATCAGCAAAAGTACCGCCAATAAATGAAAAAATAAAAATTGGAGTGAATTCAGCAACTGAAATCATCGAAATAGCAAAAGCATCACCTTTTGTCATTTCCATTACATATAGTAATACCGCAAAGTTTCGAACCCATATTCCTATTTGTAAAAATAATGCTGATGCTAAAATCCCTTGAACAAACCGATTTTTTAATACTTGTGATACCCCATTGTTTTGTTTCGTTACTACATTTGTCGACATAAAAAAGCCTCCTATTTCATGTTCTGAACAGGAGGCAGCACAAATCATATAAAAAGACTATATATTCGCAGAGCGAAATACATCCCTTTTCTATAAATGTACAGACTAACCCTATTCAGAAGAATATTTCGTTTTTTAACGAAGATCTCTTACAAATAGAATTAGTTGATCATTGGGATGTTTTCACCCTTCCGTTTCGAATTTAAATAACACATACATACTCTATGTAAATCATTTTCGATGTATGCATGTCTCCTTTTAACTATTCTAGAAAGTTAAAGGCAATTCCTCTAAAGAACGCATTAAATAGTTACCTTGCCATTTAATTTCTTCACGATTCCCTTTTATTTGTAGTTCAGGCATTCGATTAAACAAAGTAGTAATAGCAATCTTTGCTTCTAACCTCGCAAGTGGAGCGCCTAAACAGAAATGGCTACCATGACCAAAGGCAATATGACGATTATTTTCCCGAGTAATATCGAATACTTCTGGGTTTTCAAATACAGTTTCATCACGATTTGCAGAAGCTAAGGCAATGACAACCATATCTCCTTTTTCGATTGTTCGGTCGTGAATTTGAAAAGGTTCCGCTGCCCATCTTGCAGTTGTAACCTCAACTGGAGAATAATAACGCAATCCTTCCTCAATAGCCGAATCAATTAGTTTTGGATTATCTTTTAATAACTGTAATTGATTTGGATTTTCAAGAAGTGCTAATACCGTATTTGTAATTAAATTCACTGTCGTCTCGTGTCCTGCTACAATTAATAGCATTATCATTGAATATAGTTCCCGAGCGCTAAGTTTATGCCCTTCACTCTCTGCAAGTATTAAAGCACTCACTAAGTCTTCTTTTGGCTCTTTTCGTTTAATATCAACTAAATATTGAAGATATGTAATAAACTCAGATAGTTGTTTTTCGGTCTCTTTTATTTCTTCAGGTGTTTCTGGTGATGCAATAACAGCATGAGACCAAATTCTAAATTTCGCTTGATCTTCTTTTGGAATACCGAGCATCTCACTTATTACAATAATCGGTAATGGAAATGAATAATCATCCACAAGATTTAATGTACCTTTTCGCTCTATATCACTTATCAAATCATCTGCTATTCTCTCAATTCTTTTGTCTAATTGTGCAATCATCTTCGGTGTAAAAGCTTTTTGAACTAAAGATCGTAAACGACTGTGGTTAGGTGGATCTGAATTTAGCATATGCGTTGTTAAGTGGTCACTATTATCAACGGAAAGATACATGTTCTTTATATCTTGAGAAAACACATTTGTCCAATCTTTTTTTAAACGATTATCTTTTAAAAGTGGCAGAGCATCTTCATATCTAGTAATGAGCCATTCTTTACCGATTTCAACTTGGTTTACAAATAATATAGGTTGTTTTTTTCGCGATTCTTTATAAATTTCATACGCATCTTCTTTAAACTGAGCTGAAGCTAAATTAATGCCATCCTCTATGCTTAACCCAACTTTGTTTTTCATTGACATTGTATTCCCTCACTCTCATTTGTTTTTGAAAATCAACCCAACATATGCATTATACTCTAATAAAAACGTGAAAATTGTAAATTTTTAATCAAAATCTTACTTCGTATATTGAAAAATAAAAAAGTGAGAGAGTAAAATCGTTTCACTCTCCCACTTCTCTTTATGCGAAGCACATAAAATTACTAATTTGTTGATAGCGATAACTTACTTTACGACGACGACCACCTTGCCACGTGTAACCTGACACTCCATTTCTTCTCACTTCAGTCGGGAAGAACCATAAATCTCTTCCGAAAGGACCAGGACGATGTAAACGTAAATAGCCCCATCTTCCTAGACAGTTACACATCCATGATTTCATATTACCTGGTTGTGCTGGAGAAGCAAATGTAGACGGTAACGACGGCGCTTGTGACGGAGGTGGTGACGTTGGAGCATCTTCTGCATCATCTGGTCTGTAATCTTCTTGTTCAATATCTCTCACTTCATTTGTAGGTTCATACCCGTAGTCATGTGGATTATAATACATCGCTTGATCATATGGATAATTTTGTTGGTTATACATATTAACAAATCACCTTCTTTTCATTCATTACCTTTACCATTCATATGTGATATGCCCTCTCTGGGAAGCTTATGTATAGCCCAAATTCAACTTAAAAAGCTCGTATTATTAAAAATACGAGCCTTTCAAAAATAGAATGTGTTTATTATTTCCTTAACTTCACACTATAAAAACGCATTTCATCTAACGAACCTTCAAATTCAAATACTTCTTGTTTAATTAATTGTTTCAAGCGATATTCTAAGAAAGTATCTCCAACTAACTGTTCAACAAGACCAAGTGCTTCACCAATTACTCTAGGAGCTTTAAGGAACTCTCGATCAGCACCCACACTTTTCGCGCATTCAATTATAAATTGATCAAAATAATCTTCCTGTACAGAATGCACTTCATTTTCTTTCCAAACTCTTAAACATTCTATGCTTTCCGATAATCTATCCCACTCATTTTCAAACTTCATGCGCTTCTCTTCAGTTAAATAAGGTAGCTTTATAAAACTTTTTTGGAATAGAGCTAAACTTTCAGGTGGTAATTCTCCCGTTCCACGAATATCATACTCTTGTTTTAATATTTCTCTACTTGCTTCAGACGTATTAATAACTCGAATGTTTTTCTTATCCTTTAATTGTGCCATTACAAAACTTAGGCCTACATGTTCATGTGCATTATCAGCCTTCCAAATTGTAATAGGCGTTTCAACAGGAATAGTATGTAGTTCTTCTATAGTTGCTATAAATCTTGATAAATATTCTTCTTCAAAATAACTATCATAAGCAGTTAAGTTATTTATTAACCACTTCTGTCTTGCTAGTTGCCCCTCATTCGTATGCAACCTATATATCGGTCCAATTGAAAAGAATTCCGAAAAAGCAACAACACTCTCTTCAAATAATTCTTCTTGACTTAACATATATTTTAAGCAACCAGCCGTTGAATCATCAAAAGCAATATGTACGTGCGTACTTTCTTTTACATTCCTTTTATAAGTAGGATTACTCGTTAATTGTTTCGGAATATCCATCAAATTTTTAATTGTATCTTCACTGTAGTTTTCTTCTAATAAGTTTAACTGTATGAGAATACTTTGAAGTAAATCTTTAGCCTCATCTTCGTACATATCCTCTACAGCATTTTTAATTTTATCTATCACACAAATCCCTCTATTCATTTCAAAAATAACGTAGATTATAGTGTATCATTTTAGTATAGTTCTTTAAAGTCAAATCCAGATTGCTACAGCAATCTGGATTTTCAACAAAAGCTCTCCTTATATTTTTGAATTGCTAAATATTTTACTTTGAAAATCTTTGTATCTAAATGTATAATTATATAAAAACAAAAATATAGGAGCTATATTTATGGAGAAAGTACTTACTAATTATAAACATTACTTAAAAAATTGGAGATTTATATTTATTTGCATACTACCTGCTATTGCCTTATTCATTACTTTCTATGTCATCTTCGAACTACTGTTTCATCAAAATTTCTACTTATCTAACTTAATTTCTGCTATCATATTATTTTTAATATTTATTAACGTTAAAGATAAATTTAACATTAAAGGCTAAAGAACACTATTTCAAAATAGCCCTTTATTATTGCATCCTACTATAAAATAAGACTCGTAGTAGATTTTCATAAAAAATAAGAGCACCCTGCAATTGGATGCTCTTATGTGATTAGAGGTTTTTTCTGAGTATTAAGTAGGACACGAAGATTTTGTCCTACTTAATACTATATGCTTGTACTTATTATTTCGTGCATGTATTAAGAACCATGTTCAGGTACTTAATATATGCATAGTCATTGCTATAAAATCTACTCAAATATTTACTGTACGATTATCATATTTATAAATTAAAAAACATCCCTAATGGATGTTTTTTATCTAACATTTTAAGCTTCCATAAACTTAGCCGGTACACCAATTTTTTCAACTACAGAAGATATATTAGTAGGATTAATCATTACATTTTCAATACATACTAATTTATTTTCTAATATCCCATTCTCTGTAGTAATAAGTTCTTTAAACCGATCTAAAGTCATTGAGAATTTATGTTCACTTCCACCATTCATACTAACTTTTACATACTTCATAGTGTCACCGCCTTTCATAATAATTTACATTTCGACAAGAAGGCGCTTACATCCTTTTTATTTACTCTTAGATTTCTCACGTTTACATATATGTTGAGAAAAGAAACTACTATTATTCACTCACAAAATTATTGCTAATAAGAAAGATACAGATAAAAATGCACAAAGTGGAATATATAAACCGGTATCCATTCTTGCAAAGTGCGTATCTTTTTGTCGTTTAAAGATACCAAAATAGTTAAACTCACCAATCACTCTAATAGAAAAGACAATCATACAAATCCAGGAACCGACTTGAATAATAACATTAGGAACTGCAAAATGAACAATATTTGCTTGTTGCAACAAAATTATTGCTGCCATACTTAATAATAATGCAATGAACAATGTCATTCGGGCGCGAGGTGTAAACGCCTTTTCCCCTGATTTAGTTGGAATAACACTATTTGTCCCCCAATTACCTCCGAAAGCCCAATATACATGTAAAAAGCTAACTAAGAATAATATGCAAGCAGATATATATGTAATGATAAGCATTTTATCCTCCCCTTATTTTAGTTCCTATCTATAAAATATGCTATTCCCCTCCGCAATAGCAACCTTCATTTCATTACATAAAAAAACCGTAATGATTTATCAATATTAAGATAAGTCATTACGGGGTTATTAAACTTCATTATGCATTATACCTATTTCTTCGGCGTTCCATCCTTGTTTGACCTTGAACTGCATTTTCTTTGTATGGATCTATTTTCTCTGTCATTTCATATGTTGCAACTGGTTCTTCGTACTTATATTCATGGATTTTTTCTGGCATTTTACTTTTAGATTCTTTCCCACCAAACTTAAATAGTTTCATCTTTAATTTCGGTAATCTTGGAAGACGAATCTTAAATGATAATCTTTTGCGTTTCTTTTTTGGTCCAAGTAGATTTATATTTTCTTTATTATTATCTTTCTCTTTGCGGTGAATGAACATCGCAAGTAATCCTCCTATTACAAGTCCTCCAATTAATAGTAATATATATACATAATGGCTTGTCATTAAACTCGTTATGCGTTCAAGTATGACTAACGACTGTACTTCTTTTATATCCCATAGTAAAGCGGCCCATAATGAGAATAAGCCCAAAGTAAGTCCATATGTACGAAAACGGAATAAACATGGAATTAACGCGACACATGCAGCAATTTTCGCATTTGCTATGATTGAGCTTGTTGAAATATCTTGATGCCAAATAACTAACAGTAATGTTATAAATGGCGCATACGCTATCCAACTGCATATACGTGAATACATCTTTTTAGCAAAATAACTACCGAAACTAGTAAAAAATAAAAGCCCTCCAATATATATAGATTGTTCTAGAGGGATTTGCTTTGTAAGTCCTGCAATTGGAAAGAGGCCGCTCAGTAGCATTAAGAGCACATCTAATTTCTTCACAATTCCCCATTCCTTTCAAATTTTTTCAATTAATAAAAATCGTTTTTCCATATGAAATAGTTTTTGTATTTCTAAAAAACATATTAATCCTGTCTGCACATAAAGTAAATATGTAAACGAAAAGATACTTGACAAAGGATATCCTTATTTACATGAAAAAATGACAAATCCTGATCGATATAACGAGCAGGATTTGTTTACTAGTATTTAAAGTAGAATAATTGAATCTTTCTTTTCTACTTTTACTACATCTACATCCAATTCATCATCAAATTCTTTAAACTCTCTTGCATCTATGTCAGTAATATAACTCTTTATTACCTTTTCCATATGCATGGAATATGTCATGTGTACATTCTTTTTCGAAAGCATACTAGAATTACAGCACATGTAATGTATCATTTTAGCGATATAATCCCTTTCTACAGGTTTTACACCTAATGGTAGAATTTCAAGTATATATCGCTGAAAAATCCCACTACAATTAAGTGAATATTCACCAGTGCTATAATACATCCCTTTTTGATCTGCATATAAGCCAATGCTATCTAGAGCATCATCACATTCTATTAGACCGTAACTTGGTACATCAAAACCTGTATTTATTCTAATAATATTTAAATTTGGAACCTTTAACACCTCTGGAACAATATCAGGTAAAATATCTGTATTAATTTCTTTATTTTGTAACTTTTTTATCCAATACCTTCTCAAATTTGCATCTACAATGAAGTAAACTTGTTCATTTTGTTCTTTTGCATATTTTACAATTTCCATTAATGTTTCGGAAACATATTGTTTAAAAAGAGCTCCCATATCATTTCTCTTTGATGGTTGTGGTAAAAATGCATTATGTTTATTTATATTTAATAATACGTAATCAATCGTTTGCCATTCTGTATTCCCATATAATTTATATAAAATTTCTTTTCCTTTTATTTTTGAAAGAATAGGTAAGAAATCAAATTTCGATATTCGTTCAATTGATAAATTAACATATATACAAGGTAAATTTATCTTATTCCAACTACGCTTCAAAAATCCTTTTTGCTCTAATAAACTAAAAACACTATTTACAATTGTTTTACGCGATACACTTTGGCCTATAAATAAATTAATAAATGTTGAAATACGGTTTGCTCGTGCAAATCCCTCTCTAATGATTTGTTTTGGATCAATTTTTTCTCGTCCATCACAATTTTTCAATGCGATTAATGCTAATGTCGCATCACTGCGCTCGCCCGCGGTAGCATAGACAGCTTTCGTAACATCATCTACAAGATTTGTTTTATATTTTTGGCAATATTGCATTTTATATGGATTTTGTAACACCTTTTCAATATTGTATCTCACAACCTTTAATAACACTGGAAAATCTGTATTCAATACATAAGTATTTTCACCAACTTTAGTCAAAATAATTTCACTATCAAGTAATGCTTGTTCTATTTCCAGCACTATATTTTCAGACCAAACCTCTAATGTTAATGTCTCTAATCCTTTTGGTGCAAATAAAGGAAATAATTCATTTTTGTTATTTGTTGCTACCTTTTTACATTCTGGAAGTATTGTGAAATAAGAGAATTTACGCTGAAATTCTTTAAATAAATACTCTCTTTCCTTTACTTTTATACCCGGTTCTATTTTAGTACCTTGAACTTTATAAATTCTCTCATTGTATGGAAATAACACCCTTTTATTTTCCCCTACAATATAATCTTTCGGATATTGGAGAATATGGTCTAAATCCACCTCTCCCCCTATTTGAAAATCATCTTTTAAATTTCTAAATATTTTAATCCATTTCATACCGGTTGTAGCTTGTTGTATTTTTAGTTTTACAAACCGTATTTTTTTATTATTTGACGCAAACTCTGAGGTAGAAATCAATATCATGCCTCGTTTCCGTCTTAAAAGTAAAGGAATATCTGGATGATTATATTCTTGATATTAAGAATGTTTTTATGATTCCTTGGTATTAGTGTGTTCTAATTGATTATGGCTATTATTGAAGGTGACATATTAGCGATATTTTATGTCTATTTCGTATTGGTGTTAGCAAGTTCGTTTGCAAACTTGTTAGCACTTTTTTATATTTTTCTATTACATACACTTTTACAAATACCTCTCAATTAGATGCTAACTCTTCCAGTTTCTTTTCTTTAAACAGAGTAACTTCTATAAGGACGCAAGGTAATCCACTGCGAATAAAAGCATTGAATTAATTGGTAGTGATAATTTCATTCATATGATGAATTCTAAGTGAATAAACAAGCTAGTTCTATTACGGAATCGGCTTCTTTATTTTAAATGAATATTCCTATTATATTTCTATAGCCAGCGTTTCATAAACAAGAGATGGTTTTGCCCGAATTGTGGAGCTAAAAGATGAATTACGAAAGAGATTTTTCGTTTTATCTAAATATTAAAAATATTTAATATAAATAAATTCGCATTCTATATCAAAAAAGCATTATCTAAACAGATAATGCTTTTTCGGTTGTAACAGACGCTTACATTTTATTAAAGTTCGTCAGCCTTGGATAACTCTTCTAATACTTCGCTCATATCTTTAAAGACTTCATCGAAATCTTCTTTCGTATTAAAATGTCGAACAGCTTGATAAATACCTTTCTCATCCGCTGGAATAACTTTAAATTCATATTTACTATCCGATCCTTCCACTGGTAAAACACTTTCAATTTTACAGTTTAGTAAAGCTACTGCACTATACAACGGAATTTCTACACCATATACTTTAATTTCTTCGTTTAGTGTATATTGAAGTGCCATAGCATCTTTTTCCAAAAGTTCTTTTTCATCCCAATCACCTTTAGAATCTGTTATAAAGCTAGTCACTGCACCACGTTGCTTATATGCTTTGTTTTCAACAAATGATCGATATAACTTAGCAATCCATTCCGCGTTTACAGCATCTTTACCTTCATCCAATTTAAATTGAACATTAAGTTTTTCAGCTACAGCTTGCACTGTTTTCCAGTAATCTAAAGCCGCACCTGCAGCTTCTCTTTCCTTCTCAATAGGTACCGGGTTTAGTAACATACCCCCTATTTTGATTTTCCCTTCAATAAAAGCTATATATATTTTAAAAGCTTCAATAATTTCCACAACTGTTTTTGCTTTCTTTAAGTCAATATTCACATTAAATTTTAAGTGATGATGCTGTTCATCGACTGTGTAGGTTATTTCTAATACATCTTCATTAATCGATTTAAATAAACTTTTGTGCATATCAGCTAATGGTTTTCTTTCGATTAAAAACTCTTTAGCTATATGCCCATTCTCGTGTTCTATTTTTAACGGAAAGGGCTCTCCAAATGATTGAGGTTGTATTACAAATTTACTGTCCGCTTCAAGGGGTTTCTCTTTAAATGGATGTTTTACAACATCTGATAACTTTATTTGATTACCGTTTATAGTTACAACATCTGATTCAGTTTCTACTACCTGTTGTGTACGATATAAAAATTCAGTTAGTTCGTCTGCTGTTGTTAATTTAATATTTTGAGGGATTTTGATTTTCAATTTATCAAATTTAAATTTTAATTCTCCCTGCTCTGGAACAATAGTACAATATCCTTTATCTATTTGTTCATACTTAAGTCCCGAAGGTAAACTATTACTCATAGCATCTAATATAGCTTTAGGAATTTTGGTATCACTCTCATCTTTTTTAAAAGCTTTTTTGAAATTAGCAAACATATTATTATAAATCCTCCTTCATTTCTTCCCAAACAATTATTTTTGAGATTAATAATGTTTTTTCAATAGACTCAATACCGTCTAGTTCATCATTGATAAATTGGATAAGATCTACTCTATCATTATTTGTTTCCACTATTAAATACCTAATATCTTTATATTCATATGATAACCATAAGTCTTTACGCTGAGCAATCCCACTAGAATATACATTGTATACATTTGTGGATAATAAAGATGATGGAATCAACAAATCCAAGTCATCATCCGGAGCTATAAAGGGAACAAAGCGCCATTCTTTTTCATCATGAAAATTACGTGATTCGTATTTGTCATATCGTAACATATCTCCAATTAAAGGCTTTAAATAAAGAAGATGTGTTAATATGTAGTTTTGATAAATTTCTAGTTCTGGATGACTTTGATCTAATTCCTCAATTGATTTATTAAAAAGTTCCGAAAAACTTTTTAATAATGGAGCATTCATATTTGCATATTGGATAGGCTGTACACCTGCAGCTACTCCCCATCTTTTTTCTAGTCCTATTCCAAAAGTTCCATAGAAATCAACATGTGGATCTATTCTTTGCAAATGGATATCACAAAAGCAAGTCATAGGAAAAGCTAATTTATCAATTCCGATACCATATGAGGACACATTTTCTTCATAATATCTAGGTAAAAACGCCTTGTTTTTGAGGTTCATTTTTAAATATTCTAGTTGTTTCATAAAATTAAAAAGTACGTTAGCACTTTGTTTATACTTAGGAGGGTCTTTTTTCTCGGGTGCACTTATACTTACACTTTCCATTTCTGATTTTTCACTAGCAATCAATTCCAATCTCTCCTTTGTTCTTTTTCATACAAGTAAAATAATATCATAAATATTACCATAAACAAAAAACAACTAGCTAATGCACCCAATTTTTTAGTCTCATAACAATTTCTTTGAGCTGAATTTTATTACTTAAAAATATTCCTTCACAAATGATTGTAATACATTACGATCATTGAGGTATCATCCTGGGAGTACACAGTAGATTAAAGGTGGAAACATGGTACACTACATGTACATAAATTTATTACATATTACGCCGATTACAAAAACTGTGTACTGCACAGATGATTTTGCTTTGAATACTAAATATAAATTTGATGAATTAGTGACTATTAACTAGAAATATCATTTCATTCAATCCTACGTGATATTTACAAACAATCCATTTATAATACATTCATATATAATTATAATGAGAGTGGTGAATATTATGAATCTAAAGCTTTTTGAAGAACTTAATTTAAAAAAAGAATTACATCCAAAATTCTTATATTTGAAGGAGACACCCTCCCTTATAAATCAAAAAGAACAGTTAGAGAAGTGGTTTGAGGGGTTCGAAGATAGGGATAATAAAATAGTAAAGGAATTCCAAACTACCTACCATTCGGCTTTTTGGGAAATATATCTTTATAGAGTATTTAAGGAAATGGGATACGAAATAGATTTCAGTCATGCTATGCCTGATTTCATTTTAAAATCCAGACCCACTAATATTTTGGTGGAAGCGACAACTGCAAATATAAAGAAAGGGGGTGTTAACGAAGAAACGAGAAATGAATCCAATTTTTTAAATCTGTTTGTTCCTCCTATGCTTCAACCTAATTTTGATTACGAACTTAAAGAGGCGATTACTCGTTACGGAAGTTCAATTTGGGACAAAAAAAAGAAATATAATGATACTTATAAGAATCGTGACTGGGTATCTCCAGATAATCCATATGTAATTGCATTAAGTTCTTACGCTCAAGTTGATTATGGAAGAGATTATATTTTTGGAATTTTGGCCTTGTTATTCGGCCTTTATTTTGTTCCAGAACAAAATGATTTTATTTCCAAAGAAAGTATACTTAAAAATGGAACTAATAAAGAACTTCCCTTAGGTATATTTTTAGATGAGAGTTATTCCGAAGTATCAGCAATTATCTTTTCAACTACAACTACTATAGGGAAATTAGATGCTACAGTATGTTCGAATAATTCATCATATACTGACAATCTAGTATTCAACCTATATAGAGATTTTAATGATGAAGTTGAACCATATAAAAGAACTCTAATTACTCCAGAATCACCAGAAGCCTTAACAGATGGTTTATTTGTATTCCATAATCCAATGGCAAAAGCACCTATATCTTTAGAAACTTTTTATGCTTCTGATATTACACAATATTATATTGATGTTAATGGCACTTTCAGAAGAATTGGAAATCCAAATCCTACAGTAGCAAGAATGAGTTTTCCAAAACAATTTGCTTACAGATTTATACCACCAATTGAACAAAATATACAAAATTATAACTTTCATGCTAGAAATTATATAAATTCATATATTTAATTTTAAAACAACAGCCGTCCAATAGGACGGCTGTTGTTTTCACTTCACATACACATAGGCTTCACTTGCTGTTACATAGTATGTTTTTCCTTTGCTATTGTGTACTTTATATTGCGGTGAACCATTTGCATTTACTTTCGCATCAATTGTAAATCCTAATCCTGCATCTACAGAACCAGCCACATCTTTATCCTGCCAAGATGGAGTATCATAGAAACGTAGATTGTTAACTTTTGAAACAACACGCTTTCCAACTATAGAAGAATCTACTGTACTTTTCTTATTAAACTTCACATAAGATGGATCGTTCTTAATCCACTGATCTCCACCAAGATTTAACCACCCGTCTTTTTCATCCCACACAATATAAGATTCTGGTTTGTTCAACTGACGAATCTTAGAATAGCTTGTACCTGGTCCTTTACGTAAGTTAACGTTGTAACCTTCTATATAGGCGATACCGTCTGTTACTGCTGTTGGTACTTCCGATGGTTTAGATGGCTTCTCAGGAACAGAAACATCTACACTAGAATTATTGTATGCTCGTTGTACATCTGCTCTAAATTGAGCTTCTGAAACGCCATGAGACTTTAAGTAATCAATTGGATCTTCATGATCCGTACCGCCAAGGTAATGAGTTACATCGCTATGTGTCCACAATCCTTTTTCTACAGATAAACTACGGTCACGTAAGATTTTAGCTAGTAACTCAACGTATTTGTCATAGCTGCGTTTGAATTTTGTATAGTCCGCTGTTTCGCATAACTCTACATGTACAAATCGTTTATTAGCAGCAGGCCCCCCGCCATAAGCAATGTATTTTTTATCAGCAATTTGGATCATTTCATCCCAATCGACTGCATAGTGAACAAATGCATTTCTCCATGTTCTAGACTCATATTTTTGAATGTTAATAGCTGGAGCTTCTGGAGTTGCTGTAGAATGTGCTACAACGCCCTCATAAGCACCTACACCATAACGGTATGGTTGTTTTGGTAAATCAGGAATAATAAGCATTCTATCAGCAAAAGCACTTGTAGCAAAAGAACAAGCAAGTACTAGAATCATAAGGAACGAGGTAATATGTTTCATTGTCTTTTTCATTTAGCATCAACATCCTTTTTCATAATTTTTGTGTGGTCAAATAATCCACTTGCTGACAGTCCAATGATGATTCCTTGAAATACATTTGTTTTGATATCTCCGCCAAAAAATAAAACGCCTAGCACAATACCAAGCGTTACATTTAATAACGGAACATATTTTGTTTGTAATCCAATTGTTTTTCCAATTTGTGAAAGACCAACTACAATTCCAATCATTACAGTAATTTCAAACATTACAGTAATTTCAAACATTACATACCACCTCCTTTCATTAAGAAAGTGAGAATGCCACCAACAATTCCGCCAACTATAAGTCGCAAAATCCAGGTAGTATTGGCGCTGATTTTATCTAGCTGTTTGTTGATATTGATAATGTCTTTCTCGTTACCTGTTGTCCGCATTTCTAAACTTTTAATCTCTAAACGAATGTCCTTAATATCTTGCTTTATTTCTTGAACATCGCTTCTTACTTCTTGTAACCCTTCCACTTTGACCACCTCATTTCAAAATAAAAAAGAGAGACAGTTATTTGTCCCTCTTTTGTTATAAAAGTCGTATTTTGCACAAAATAAAAAACAGCTTATGGCTGCTCTTTTTGTATGTTATTTTCATTAGTTGGTGTTGGCGGTTCTTGAGATGGATATTTACCTGTAAGTGATGCATAGCACTCTAAACAAATGTTCTTTTTCGCAAATCCCATATCTAGTGGATACAAACGAGCTCCGCGTTTACATATTTCACACAGCGTAGCAATCCGAAACTTTACGGTCCCATCCATTTCTCTCCATACTTCAACCCTGCTAACACCTTTTAGAAGACCTGCATTACTTAACATATCAGCAGGTATTTGAACAAAAATCCCTGTCTCTGTGCGCTCTGCATCCACCAGCCTCCCCACAAAAGGAAAGCCTTCACCTGCTTGAAGTGGCATCATTTGATTCTCATTCATTCTTATTTCTCCTTTCTATCCAAGTGCGTTAAATTTCCAACCACTTGGAGTACTTGTATAAAAACCAGCTCCAGCATTACCGTCTGTAAAACGAATATGCCCCCATTGTTGGAATCCACCGCCACCTAAGTTAACTCCCTGCATTGCTCGTATATTCCTAAAGATTTTAACTTCTTTTTCAGTACTTATATCAAACGTTTGTCCGTCTGGTGCTGGAGATATATTGTTATTCACACCACCTACAGCAAGTGCGTTAAACGGCTGAATACCATCTGCTCTTTCTGCTGCAGCACGATCCCAATTATACATAGATGCATATTTGCCACTGTATAACGTTACACCACTTACACAAATCGCTGTCCCTTGTCTCATGTCAGCATTTCCAGAACAAACTTTAATAATCAATGCGTGTTCTTGTGGAATATAGTTTGTCGGGACTTTGAAAGTAAAAGAATACCTTCTGATTTCTCCGTAAAATGTAGACGGCTCAGGGAAGTCCATCTTTTGTTCACTCAATATGTCGTAACTAACGTTGTCTCGGAATTTAACGCAACACACGTGTATTCTCGGTTTTCCTGTCTTTCGCACGCCATTTATCATGGCAGTTCTAAAGTGTGCGGATGCTGTATATTCGTTACCAGGATGTATACCATTATTCACGATTGCTTCTGGATAGTTATACATATCTACCCTTGCAGCATTCACCATTTGCTCGTAGTCAAATATATGTGTATTCTTTTCTATTACGACATTTCCCCATGACTTCCAAGTAAGACCATATCCACCTTCAAATCCATAATAATCGTTATGTCCGATATTTTTCTTTGTAACACTAGAAAAGTCTGGATCTGCTATTAGGTTTCGTCTTGATACCGCAGTTGTTTTTGTGCCCCATTCGTCTTGGAATAGGAAATCTAGCATTTTAACAGTTACACCATCTTTATCAATGGTTATCTTATCACCATCAATTCTAATAAGATTTGTGTCAATGCCTTTTGCTGTTAACCATTTGACCATTGTATCGGCATTAATATTCAGTTTCTCAGCGTCGATTGTAATCTTACCAGGTGACATATTGATAGAAGTAATGATACCGTCTTTTAAAATTTGTGCTAAGATCCCTTCATCTAACACTTCTAACCTAGATTCCGTTTTCTTTACATAGGCATTATAAGTCTCATTTATAAACGTTTCTTGTTTTCCAGAGATGATTGAAACGCCTTTTTCAGTAGCACTAATACTTCTTTCTAATTCAGTTACTTTTTTAGTGTAATCTTCAGTTGCTACTCTATTAGCGATATCCTCTATCATTTTATCAACATCCGTTTGATCTTTCGGGTGTAACCAAGATTCTGTAGCTATAGTGCCACGTTGTAACATAGGTGCAGCACACCATAAACGCCCATTTCTTGTAACGTAATAACGCCATCTCACAAACGCTGCATTGGCTGGTGCTTTATCTGTACATACAGCACGAACCCATGTATGATTTACAACCTTGATATTCGTTCTAGCTGTTTTAATACGAGTTTTTTTATCAGTAGTCCACCATTCAATTTCAATAAATGCACCGCCACTATCAATAGGTGTTTTCCCATCAGTATTGAAATAACCCGATGCAACAAAATCTTCGTTAACCTGACACTCAATGAATTGACTTGTAAGTCCCCACCAACGATCTTGAGTCTGGCCAGTAACGGTAATTGCAAATGTATTCATACCTTTGTATTTTAAATTCGTATCAACAGAACCAGTAGCTCCATTACCACTATTCCAAAACCAATATTTTTGCCCTAACTTAAAATCAGCATCACGCAACTCGTTGACAGTACCTAAACCACCAACATAATCCTCAACATCTTTCTTTTTCATTGCTAGTTTCAATTCTTCAGATTGTTGCTGTATGGTTGTAGCAGCCTGAGTTAATGTTTTCCCTTGCTCAGTTTGTGTTTCCTGTAATTTCTTAACGCTTGCAGTTGTTCCTTCTGCATTCTTTTCTACAGTGTTAACACGTTCATTAAAAGAGGTTTGTGTTTTTTCTACGCTCTCCAACTTCTCACTAGTCTGGCCAGCTTTTTCTGTAATTTCAGTTGTGGTTTTCTTTAGATTATTAGTTGTTTGCTGCACCTCAGAGATTGTCTTTTTCTTAACTTCAGCAGTCTCTACCACTGTATTTAATTTTTCAGTGATTTCACCATCTTTTTTTGTTAACGATTCAATAGATTTAGTAAAGCCCTCGTTAGTTTGTTTTAATTCAGAAACAGTTCTATTAATTTCACCTTGAGAGTTTTGTACATTTTTAATAGTTTGCGAAACTTCTTGAAGACTATTTTTAACTTCCTTGAATTGTCCATTGGTTTCACTTTGCGCTTCTTCCACTTTTTTGTTTAATTCTTCTTTTGTGAGCTGAATATCTTTATTAACCTGCTCCAGTGTATCTTTTTTAATTGATTCCACGTCAGGAATAAGAAGCTCCCAACCTTTACCGTTCCACACTTTTAAAATACCAGGTTTACCGTTACTAATATCTCGCCATAATGTTTTACCTACTATAAAATTATCAATTGGTGGATTTTTAGCTTCAATAATATTTACCGTATTATTTTTTAGGTTTTCCTGGACCTTTTCAGCAATTTTCTTAGCAGATTCAGATTCTTTTTGAGCATCATTTGCTTTTTCAGCAGTCTCTTTAACCAATTTATCTAGCTGATCTAAAATTTCTTGTTTACTACCTAATGAAGCCAGGACTTTATTATAGAGCTTACGTAATTCCTCGTTTGGATCAACAATTTCACGGTAATCACCAAATACATATTTATCTTGCATCGGATCTTTAAATGACTCATCGCCAGCGATTGCTCGTGCTTCAAGGTATAACTTGGGTGTAAATCCAGTATCTTTAATTCGGATTGTATCTCCTTCATTAATTAACTCATGTCCCAATCCAAACACACGACCAATTGATTGTGCTTCAACTTCATAAGAAACAGATGTGTTTACACGTTTTTTCATCTCTGTTTTCATAAGAGTCATTAAACGGCCTGGAGTTATATCTTCTTCTGTCTCTGGAGTATAGAATCCGAATTTATGCTTTCCTTTTTCATTCCAGCGCTGGAACGCATCATTATCTACGATGTACGGCAAACCATTATTAATACTCTCAACTGTAATTATTTTATCTCCTTCACCTTTAACGAACCCTATAAGCGCTGTACAGATATTTTGAGAGTTTTCAATACGTTTGATCCCCATTAAATCTTTACCAAGAGTTACTTCTTTACCTATTTCTCGACCTCGCTTCTTAACCATATCCACATAACGACCAACGAATTGATTACCAATAACCTCAGCACGATACACAATTTCCAAATCAAAAAGAGAAGCGATATCCTTTAATAATTTAAGCGGATCGATAGGTTCATTGATAGTCATTGTATGAAAACCAGAGTATTCTGTACGACCTCGTTTCCACTTTGTCCCTGTTAAAGCTATGTCAATAAACTCATTGACCGTTTTCCCTTCAATTCGTTGAGGATTGATAACACCTGCTTTTGTTAATAAAATCCACTCACCAGATGCATAAGTAATTACGGATCTATCATTAGAAACTTTTTCAGCTTCAGTAATTACATACGGTACAATAACACCGCTACGCACCTCTTTTAATACTAAGTTTTGTTGCATGAGTGTAGCTGCTTGTTCTGTACCATCAGCCGTTGTAAAATCAAACTTATCAATATTGTTTTTGATTTCCCAATGCCGTTTATCATCCCAATAATCTTTAGATTGGATAGTGGAAACAATTTGTTCTGTTTGAAAATCAACAACATGAAGTATCCCACTTGGTGTTCTCATCTAAATCGCTCCCTATATTTAACCTTTGCTTTTCCTATATCAGAAGGAATAATTTCAAGTTTATTCGTACCTTTATTGATAACAGGAAAATTACTAAAAATATCTTTTATGTTAATAGCGTTTTTCCCTTCAATACTGACACGACTGTTTTCTGTATCAATCACGACTTTGTCACCAACATCGACTATATAAGGCGGTGTATTTTGATTATTTAAATTCACTTTCCAAAATTTTAAATCAGAAACTGTCATCGCTTCTACTGGCGGAACATCTTGCCACTGCATGATACTAATCTGTATTTGAGCTGCTTTTTCCATATGTTTATTGTCTTTATCGGTCCACCTTGCAAAGCGTTCTGAATCATCTTTTTCTGTTCCAGGAAGAAATTTTGAAATATAAGCTTCCCAATCATTACCGGTTCTAGCGATCCACAACCTACCATAATACTGATTCCATGTATTTGGATAATCACCACTCTCATAAATTAAACCTGTTTTTCCAGGCTTATTATCATATCCAATTACCATCGTTCCAAAATTTTGTTCAGCTTGCCAATAGAGGTCATTCATGGCAATTTTTGAAAGAACTTTGCTGTTTTCATCGAGTATCGCTATCTCAACTCGTCCCATTTCATTGATCGTTTTACTTTTACATGTAACGTGGGCTTGCATAATAAAATCTTGTACTGGCCCACCAGGGATACTCTTCTTAACAGCTGCACCATGCCATCCATTACCCGATCCATAGTCCGAACAATAGAATTGGTAACTATCTGTTTTCATTTCACCAACTGGATTACCGTCTTCCATAGAACTAACCTTACTCCATCCTACAGTTGTGGACATTTCATCCCATATAAGACGTTGATTTCTTTCTACAGGCAATTGCTCCAATTTTAATGGCATTCCAATACGGAAATAATCCGACTCCTTTGCATATTTTTCTTCAAACCATACATCTAAAAAAGTATGTTGTTTTTTAATATCAATTTCAATAATCGGATTTGAATGTACCGAGCCTTTGTTTTGGACATTAGCAACTAACCCACTAACATCTTTTTTAAAATCAACCGTTTTCTCATTCCCTAACTTATACGGCATTGGACAAACAAAGTTCAAACTACCTTTACCTAAAGTAACGAAATCTTCAGGATCAAAATCTTCATCAATAACTGCCAGGTATGTCCTATCAGGTGTTACATCAAAGACTAATTCAACAGGTTTTTCTGTAATTAACCACCCTGCTATTTCTTCTTTTAATGTTTCTAGGTCAGATCCATCAGGAACAATAATTCCGACCGGAACAGGTAAAACTCGCATTTCAGTTTCTGTCGTTAATAATCTTGCACCTGGATAACCTGGAACACTTAGAAATTTCCGTTTTAACGGCGCCCACGCTGGTCTTTTCCATCCCTTTTCTATTTGAACAAAATCTTTGCGTATGTCGTTAAATGTAAAAGAACTCATACAGTTACCCCAATTCTTTATAAAATAAAAGAAACCCAAACCTAAAAGTCTGAGTTTCTTTTTGCTTCTCTTTCTTGATATTCGGTTGTATAGCGATAAGTACCGCGTGCCACGTCTCTTCCTTCTAAATTAACAGGCACTTCAATAACTAAATCTCCACCAAGCATTGGAATGACTCCGCCACTAGAAGATGAACCAGATCCGTAATTAATCACTTGATTTGATACGCTGCTTGCCATAGCTTGTCTACTATTTGACATGCTTCCATACACACCACTCATGACACTCTTTAATCCTGATAATTGACTCACAGAACTAGCCATCATACGGCTCATGTCAACCATTAGTTGATTTATTTCTCCCGGCATAACAAATTGTTGTCGTGGCATGGCCGCCACAATTCCTGCACCAATATCTCCAAGTGTCTTTTTATTCAATGGTAAAACCGCTTCTTTTCCGGCTTCTCCTGCACCTTGCAAGTTTCCGCCATTCATTCCAAAGATAGTCGGTTTAGTGAAGATACCACCTTTTGCACGCCAATCTATATTGAGTCCAGAAGGGAATGTAATATCTTTTCCTAAAATATTTTTTGTACTAGTTTGTAAGCTGAAATGTGGAAGAGGTGGCATTTCAGGCTTAGGGATTTTCAATTTCAGATTTTCAAAGAATCCCTTTATCTTACTGACAAACTCTTCTACTTTTCCAACCGCATCTCGTATTGGATCAATAATAAATCGTTTTGCTGCTTCAAATTTTTCTTGTGCTGCACTCTTTACAGAATCGAATTTTTCTCTAGCTGAATTATATAAATCAGTAAATTTTTGCTTTGCCTGATTATAAGCGTCTGTTACTGGCTGAATAACATATTGCTTCACTAAATTCCAAGCTGTAAGTGTATAAGATTTTATAGATTCCCAGTTGCTTAATATCCAATTTGCTAATTCACCAAGTTTTTGCTTGGTTGTATTCCATAAGTCTTGAACAGGTTGAATTACATACTGTTTAACCAAATTCCAAGCCATAAGAGTATACGATTTAGCAAGTTCCCACTGTGAGCTTAACCAAGAAATCAAATCACTGAATTTTTCTTTTGTTGTGCTCCAAGCTTCCTGGACTGGCTGAATAATATATTGCTTAAGTAATCCCCATGCCACTTGGGCCACGGCTTTTGCAATTTCCCATTGTGTACCAAGCCATGTAACCAATTCGCCGATTTGTTTACTCACCCAATTGTAAGCTTCTTGGATTGGTTGAATAATATACTGACTTATCGCTGCCCACGCAATTTGTACCCCTGCTTGGATTAATAACCAACCAGCCTCAAGGACCGCAGAAATCAATGAAATGATAGGGTCTAAGACCGTAAGTACAGTATTCCACGTTTCCTGCCAAGCTTGTACGAGTGTTCCCCACAATTCTGAAGCTGTTGTAACTAAAGAAGTCCACCAAGAAGACGCCGTTTCCACAATACCTGACCACAAACTACTAAAGAATTCACCTATTGGATCAAAGAAACTATGCATCATTTCAGTGAATGAGGCCCAAGCTCCTGAAAAGAATTCAACAATAGAATTCCATGTACTACTACATATTTCACCTATCCCTGTCCATAAATCGCTAAAAAATTGCCCTATTGGATCAAAGAATGAATGTATTGTTTCTAAGAAAGAACTCCAAGCTTCACTAGAGGATTGAACTATCCCATCCCAAAGCTCTATTAAATATTCCTTAATAGAATTCCATGTATCTATAGTCCACTGTTTTATAGAATCCCAATTTTGATAAATGGCAATTCCTAGAGCAACTATAGCTGCTATGATAATAGGAACTATGGCAACTATGCCTAGTGCGGCGGCGGCTCCGATTTCAAATACACCCATGACAGCTACAACTATTGGTGCAATTGCCATAAGTGCTCCTGAAATTACCCCAATAGCCGTTGCAACAGCTGCTAATGTCGCTGCTAATTCTGGATTATTAGAAATCCAATCAGCAATACTAGCAACAACATCAGCAATTACTCCTAGTATAGGTTCAAGAGCCATTTGCAAATCACCCATGGCTTTTTGGAACTTTACAGCTGGGTTTGCATCTAATTTTTTAACAGATTCATTTAAGTTATCTTGATTCTTCTGTAAGTCTACAGTTTTTTCTGAAGCCCTTATTAAAGTGTTAGTTAGATTTTGCCCTTGGTCTTCAAACATAGTGGCTAGAACTTTAACCCCAACTTGATTTTTCTTAACCGGGTCTTCTATTCCGTCAATAGCTTTAGCTACTTCTACCATCGCTGCGGCGCCATCTCTTCCGCCTTTAGCCACAGATGCTCCCCATTTTTCTATTTGTTCAGTTGCAATACCAGAACCGTCAAGCGCTTCTTTTAAAGCCTTATCAGCCCCTTGTGCGAATTCGGTTAATTGAATCCTACCTTCTTTCAGTCCGTCTAAGAGATTATCAATATTCCAACTACCTGTTTCAACGCCTGCTTCCATAATTGCTTGAACTTCCTCAGCTTTAAAGCCTGCACGAGTTAGCTGACTACCATATTCAGCAATGATATCTAGCTGTTCTGGTGGAAATCCCATTTTTAACAACGCATCAACCATACCAAGAGCACTATCTTGTGTTATTCCTAATTCATTTCCTATTTCATATGTTTCTTGAATTAATTCTGTAAAATCTATCCCTTCATAAGAAGCTGAAATGGCTGCCGCTCCCCTAACGATTGCTGCATTTGCTTCATCACTTATATCTTTATTTAAAGCCCATTGCCTACGGACTCCTTCTAAAGACGCTTCTGCATCAACACCATAAGCGGTAACACCTCTAATAGCTTCCTCTACTGATTTTTTAGAGGACTCCGGAACATCAAATGTGATATCGATCTTTGTTTTTAATTTTGACATATCTATCGCTTTTTCAATAGCTGTTGCAATTCCGCCACCAGCTGCTAATCCACCAATAACGTTTTCTAATCCTACTTGTAGTCCTTCAAATTTCTTCTCGGTTCTACCAGCTTCTTGTTGTAATTCTCTTAACTCATTTTGTACTTGCCGTATGGAGTTTCCAGCATCCACAGATCGAAGGGCTCTTTGTAATTTTTCAATATCAGCTTCTGTACCTAATGCTTCGCGCCCAATAATCCCAATCGCTTGTTCTAACTGACGACTTGTAGCTGTTCCATTCCGAATTGCATTCACAAGACGATTCCCTAATGCTCCTGCAAAATCATCAACGCTTTTTCCTGTAGCTCTAAACAATGTTTCTAATTGCCTTGTGGAACTCGCTACATTCTCCTGCTCAGCTTTCATGTTTCCTAGTTTATTTTTAAGACCATTAAGTGACCCTTCTGTAAATTCAATCTCACGCCTAAATGCTCGATACTGTTCTTCAGAAATTTTACCGTTTTGGAATTGAGCTTGTACTTGTTGTTCCGCTGCTTTCAATTTATCTAGCTTTTGCGTTGTATTTTCTATTTGTTGTGTAAGTAATTTTTGTTTTTGAGAAAGTGCCTCAATATTCCCAGGGTCAAATTTTAACAAACGCTCGACATCTTTTAATTCTTTAGCCAAAGCATCACTTTGTTTATTTACATCTTTTAAAGCATTTTGTAACGGCTGAGTATTACCACCAATTTCTATCGTAATCCCTTTAATTCTCCCTGCCATTTTCTCACCCCTTTCTTAGAATGAATCGAAGTCTTTTTGATTTGCTTTTCTAACTTTTTCTTTATCTGGATTCTCTAGCTCAGCAAATTCAGCAATGTAATCAAAGCAATCACCGATTGTCATATCTTCTAAATCCCAGCTTGTTAATTTCGCTTTATAACAAAGAGCAAGAAACAATTCAGTAGTAAATTCCTCATCACTGAATGTCCCTTGCTCTCCATTATTTTTCTTTATTTTTTTTTTGCACCCATTGTGACCTGAACTAATTCCATGACTTCTGGCATAATTTCTTCAATCGGGAATTCTTCAAATTCATCTAGCCACGTCATAGGATCAGGAATATTTGGATCAGCGGTTTTAGCATATAACCAAGTTAAATCATAAATAAGTTCAAAATCCACATTGCTTAAATCAACATTAGACATATCAAGAGGTTGTTGTGAGCCATCTGGTGAAGTTAACGTACTAATTGCCCCTAAACCCATCAAATCTGCAAATAAATTACGTTTAAATTGAGCCTTATAACGTTTGACTGTTGCTGCTGTAGCTTTTAATCTGACTTGTTTTCCATCTATTGTAATTTTCTTTTCCATTCACTTACGCCCCTTTTGGTAATGCAGGTACTTTTGTATAAACTTTTTTGTACCAATTATCATAGATTTCTTGTTTTGATTTAGTGGTAGTTTTCGTTTTAACCATACGTTTTCCATTAATATCAATAGGGCTTGATACAAATTTAAGCTCATTTGTATTTGGCTCCGCTGAATTTGTTTTCGTTTTAGATGCAAGTGTTGGACGACTTGCTGAACAGTTAAACATAACGTGTCGAGTCGCTCTTACATCACCATCGAATTCAAACAATAATGCAAATGATTTTCCTTTTGCATCGGCTAATTCATTTAACACACCATCTTCTTCGTCTAATTCCTCACCTAATGCATCAATTGCAAATTGCTCGGGAATATGAGCGATTGATAAAGTGCCATCATACCCTTGGTTATTACTTGCTGCGTAGTAAAGCATGTCATCTGCATAGAACTCAATTAAATCCCCTCGTGGATCAAATGTTAATTCAACCGCACCTGGTAATCGGATCGGTGTACTGAATGTAACTACACCATCTTTAATGTCATAGAGTGCATAATGGACATTTTTCAGACCAAACGCTACTTTGTTTTCATTCATTTATATCAACCTCGTTTCATATATTTTTTGATACATTTTTTCAGATTCAATAAAAGTCTCATACGAGTCATAAGAAATATCATGATTGTCTAGGACTTTTTCAAGTTTGGCTTCTGCAACTAAGTCTTTTTTAGTTGTATAAAGCTCAATATTTGCATCGTCTATCTTGTGATACACCTTGTTATCAGCCATTAAATTTGCTGATCCATCCACAAGGAAACATATATAAGGTGGCGCTGGAACTGGCTTGGTCGGCGTTGCTGTGAAATGCGAATAAGCCACAGGATAACCTGTAGCTTCAAGAATTTTTGTTAATGCACCTAATGTCATTGTTGAATCACCCTTTCAATACGTCTTGGCAACTCATCAATGACATACTGTTCAACTGGAAGGATATGAACTTGTGCTGGTACACGGCCACCACCCACTTTTGCGTGTCCCTTTTCTAAAAGATGTGTTAATTGACCTTTTGTATTGTGAACGACAAAACCATTACCTTCTTTTTTTTTACGCCACCCTTTACGGTAAGCACCTGTTTTTTTAGGGCTGCCTTGCCTTAATTTTTCTACAGCGACATCAGCTACTTCTTCTTCTGCTATCATTAACTCTTCTTCCACAACATTTGCATATCTTTGCAATTCTCTAGCAAGTTCGCTCGCAAAATCATTCATATTAAACATGCTCCTTTGCAATAATAGTCAATGTTTGATACATTTCATCATCATTCATTGGCGGTTCGATAATGTCAAAGATACGACCTTTCATATTGATTCGCATTAATTCTGTAATACCTGTTGTATAAGGCATCACAAACCGATAAATTCGTGTAGATTGTGATGCTGAAGCTTCAATGTACTCCGAACCTTTTACCGTTTTTATCATTGCCCATGCTTTTTTTACTTCTTGCCAATTACCTGGTTCAACTTCTTGATTTAATTCATCTTTTATTACTTCAGGTTGTTCAATGATAATTCGATTTCTACAATCGCCTGTATTCAGTGGTTTCTTGTACTGAAAAGGACGCATATTAATCACCGTCCAATTTAATTTCTTCTAATGCTTTATCGATACCTAAACTATTAATTTGGCTTAAAAAATTCTTGTCAAAATACTCTAATGCATCGTTATAAACATAACGAGAACGTTCAAAGACTAATTCTTTGAACTCCTCGTCTTTATTTAAATCATAATTCCCACAAACCCTAAGTAATGCCTTGTTAGACGTAGAAAGGATGCGCTTTAGGTTATCATCTTCCTCATCACCTAAATGCATCCTCTCTTTAAACTCCTGTATAGTTACATCTGAAATTACTGTATCCATTCACATCATCCTTGTGTCGGTGGCTTTACTTCTTCAAGTTTCAATGTATAAACTTGTGAAGTGTATTTATCCTTCGGCTTACCTGTAGCGTGTTGTTTGGCAATATAAAGTGTCGCATCTTCTAAAGCGAGTGTTTCATTATACTTTTGGATTGGCTCCGTTCCACCCATCGCTGCAATGTACTCCCCTTTAACAAAGAACACCACTTGTCCTTGAGGTACAAATACAGATTCTGTTGGGATTGGATTAAAAGGTAAGCTCGTTACATATACACCTGCCGCATTTTGAGTTGTAGCATTTGCTTGAATATCAAAAGTATCGAATGGATTTGTTACCATAACTACTTTACCAGCAATATTTTTAGGTCTATCTGCATCTGTTTTACCATCAGGATTTAATTTTTTAGCCAATAATTTAACCACGCCTTTTAATTCATTAATTGTTTTACGACCTGGTTCAAACGTTAAAGTTCCTGCTGGCTTTTTATCTGGATATACTCCATTCACTACACTTCCGCTAGGATCTTTTAATAACCCAATTGGTTCTTCTTTACCTGTCCCTACTACAAAACCACGTTCTAAACCTACTGACATCGCTTCTGTAATCATAGTACGAACATATCGTTCTACCCATACTGGACCAAGCTTCAACATATCATTCGCTAATGGAATAAATGCTGTTAATTTCAGTTGAGTAATTGACTCTTTTCGGAATGTAGCATTTAATTGTCCTTTAATATCACCAAATAACGGTCCCCATACAGCTGCACCCTCTGGATCTCCATAAATAAATTCTGTCACGGCTCCTAAATTCTCTAAACCGATATGCTCTAGCAACGGATGACCTTGAACTAAATCATCAAAAATTCTCTCTTGTGTTGTTTTAGGCAAAGTCTCAGTAGATTTAAAACCACCCTCTTCAACAACGGCATTAAAGAACTTCATTTCTTCACTTGTTAGTACATTAGCACCGCGAGATTGCATAATAGAACGATCTACCATTGATTCATTCACTTGATTTAAAATATCTGCTCGTACATCTGTAGCAAGTGCTTCAATCATGGAGTTTAATGCTACTGATTGTTCTTCTGCGGTACCATCCTGTGTTGCTTTTGCAAAAGCTAGTTTTTTCTCTTCGAAATTATTAAACTTAATAACCATATTTTATTTTCCTCCTAAATTTAAAAAGAGCGTACTCAAATTCTGTTTTGTATGAACAGGTTTTTGAATAGGCTCTTTTGGATTTGTATTTGTTTGTAAATCATTCAGAATTTTATTTTTCAAACCTGATAATGCTGCATTTAAATCTTCTTTTGTAATCCCTTGGCCTTTGTTCATGGTTCCATTTCTAAAGCCATCGATTACTTTCTGTGGAAGCATGGCAGCAGTAGAAGCTGAAGCTGTCATTTTTACCTGATTATCCATAAACATAATTTCATCCACAAAATTATTTTCTAACGCTTGTTGTGGACCCATCCACGTTTCTTCAGCCATCATATTAAGTAGTTCTTTTTCTGATTTACCGCTTTTAATGACATAGGCGTTTACAATTGCTCGATCTGTTGTTTTTAGCATTTCGGCAGCCTTTGACATATCGCGATGATCTCCACCATTCCACATTGAAGCGTTATGAATCATGATTTGTGCAGTTGGAGAAATTCGGACTTTATCAGCAGCCATTGCAATAACAGAAGCCGCACTTGCAGCCAAACCAACAATTTGAACTTCCACATGACCGGGATAATTTTTCAACGCTGTGTAAATCTCTGAACCTTCGTGTACATAACCACCAGGACTATTAATTGATACAACTAAGTCATCGCCATTTGCATCTTCAAGCGCTTTAGAAATCTTACCTGGGCTTGCAGCATCCATTTCAAACCAATCATAAATCCACGCTTCATCATTTGAAATGATTGGGCCTTTAACGTCAATTTTCACCGTCATTTTGTTTCTCACCTCCTTCAGATTCAGTTAATTTCGTATAGTTTTTCGTAATATGATGTGTATTTAAATTAGGATCATCTGAAATTTCATATCCTACTTCTAATCGAATTTCATTTCCTGTAAATGCACTTGAAGAAATGAGTTTATCAATACTTGTAGCGAGATCAAATATACTTTGATAAGATACAGCTTTAACTTCAATTTTTTTACCTAAAAGATACTCTTCTTTTTCAAAAAATTTAACGTTAGCTTCATCAGAAATCTTTTTCAGCAAAGGTTTCACTGTGAAAAGCATGTAGTTTTTAGTTTGTTTTTCTACATCAGCCATTTCACCATAGATTAAAGCTGTAGGTATCCCCATTGCCATTGCTACTTGATTTAAAAAACCATTTGTAACTTTATTTATTTCTTCCACACTAGGGCCATTAGCAGATCCATTATAAACTTCTTTGTACTCAATTCCTTTTTGCTGCGGAACAATAGCAATATCTTTCTTACCAATTGCTTGATACATGTCATCTATGAATTTCTGTAACTTATCCACTTGTTCTTGTGTTTTAGCACCGATCATATCCATATCAACTACGCCACGAATTTGATTTTTTCGTTTCTGAGAACTTAAAATTCTTCCGAATAAGTCCCCATAATCAGCAAATAGTCCATCGATAAGTGGTGATAACTTATCATTTCGATATTTCAAATGGATAACTTCACTTTGTTTAAAACTTCTCTTAAACTGATAATCTTTTACTGTGACATTCGTAAAGGTATCTTCAAACACAGCATATTCGTTATGTTCAAAGTCATCAGCAATAAGTAAATCGCCATCATCAGCTTGAATAGCTAAACATTCATTATCATAAACAAGCTTTCGAATGAATATTTCCCAAAATGTACTTGCTGTCATGTTTTTATTCGGCCTAACATTTAACCGATAATATAGTTCGTTTTTTTCGAACTCTTCACCATTTTTCACCCTAAATTCTGATTGACTAATTGTTCTCCCTAATAAAGATATACAAGTATCAATAGCTAATCGCTTCATGTGGACTCTGTTCGCTGTATCAATGAACATATCTACATCAAACATAAATTTAATTTCCTTGTTTTTGTTTAATACATCACTGATCCATCCAATTATCATCACCCCCTTTATTAGAATTTAATATTGCCTATAACAAAATCAGTAGCTTCTTGTATCTCATCCGCCCGATAAAGAGCATGAACAAAACACTGAAATCCATCTGTTTTTCGACGAACAGGCTCTTTCTTTTCGTATATTTTATTTCCATCAGCTTTGATAACAACCAACACATTTTGCGTATACCAACGCATTAGTGGATTATCCTCAAAAATAATTTGTTTATTTGCAAACGCCATTTCAATACGTGGAGCTAACAAACTATGAATTGCTTTTGGGTTTCGTATAACTTCTATTTCAAACCCTTCTGCTACTAATAGTGGTCTTATTGCTTCCATACGGAAGTTATCCGCTATAATTTTTTTAATCCCATATTGTTCTCGCATTTCTACAAACCAATCAACAATGTGTTGAGGATTAATAGTCGGTTCATCAACAACTGTTAATAATCCTTGCTCTTCCCACTCTTTAATTGGAGCGAATTTTTGTTTCTTGAACTCGCCTGCTTTTTTAGAATATCCGTAATAGATATCAACAAATTCTTTTCGTACGAAGGAATGAGTTTTAAAAATGTATTCCCCATTTTGTCTAAATAAAAGACCACATGCTGCAAAGTCCCGAATACTTGCAAAGTCTAACGCCCCTATGCATTCTTGAGCATATAAATCAGGAAAAGGACGATTTGTAGCAAGAATTTCTGACCATTTTGCAACGGACCGTTCTAAATTTGTAACAGGTAAGTTCATTCGCTTTGTCATGAACTCTTCTCGGTTACTTGGATCGTCCTCTAAATCCTCATACTCTTCTTTTATTGTTTCAAGTAAGCCTTCAGCATACTCACTTAACGGCTGAGATAACATTGGATTCGCCATTTCCCAATTATCGATTTCATCAACTTCTTTTTCATCATTTAATTTACAGATGAAAGGGAACAGCGCATTCGGACGGGCTTCACCCTTTAAAACTTTCATTGCCTTTTCTTTTAATTTATCTAAGAATCCATCTCTTACATATCCATCTGTACCAATGTAAAACTCACGCGGATTTTTCTTTTTTCCCAAACCACTGATGTGAACACGGACATCTTTATTGCTTTCATATTGATGGACTTCATCAAACATTACAGCGCCATCGCGAAGACCATCTTTTGTGTCTCCGTTTGATGTTCTAAACTTCACTACACTTCCAGTCGATTTCGAAATGGTTTGTGTTAATGTTGTTTTAAAAGCTCTTTGTAAAACTTCATTTCTTTTAATACATTTATGAATTTCATCTGGACTTGTTTTTGCTTGCTCTTCACTGTTTGCAACAACGGAAATGTTATATTCAGGAATTCCATGTAATTCGCTTATTAAAAAGTGAAGAATAACTGTCATTAAACCATTTTTACCGCCGCCACGGCCAAGCATCCACAAGAATTTACGATAAAATACACGGCCATTTTTCTTATAAAATAAAAAGACGAATGCTATTAAGAATTTTTGAAATGATTGTAATGGAAAGTACCACTTTTCACCAAAGCGGATACACTTCTCGATCATTTCATCATCAAAATACAAGTCGTCTCTGTTTAAAACGTATTTTTCCAGGTATTCAATTAACAGTTCTCTTTCATTATTGAACTTTACTTTACCACTTCTATAAAGTTCATTGTATTCATCTACATATTTTTGCCTAATCATACTAAATCACTTGGACTGTAACCCGAATTAGAAGCACCAACTTTAGGAGAAAGTTTTATATCTCTTCCCAAAGCAATTAATGAACTGTTAATTTTATTCCTCTCACTTATAAGAGGGTGGGCTTTAACAAAAACTTGAGAACCGTTTTTTATCGTTACAGACTCGCCTTCTTTATTAATAGTTTTATTTATTTTTCTAAATGCTTTTACAAGATCAATATATCTTTCTACCTTTTCAACTTCGACTAAATCTGTAATATCAATACTATTCATAAGCTGTTCTTTTAATCTCACAATACTAACAGCCATCTACCCACCCCCTTACGTGCGTAAAATCGAAAAAAACCTGACAGTTAACCCCCTCCTCCGGTGCCCCTTAGAGCAATTTTTGATGAAATATTTTAAAGGGGGGTATTATTATCGAACCATTTTTACCACTTTTCATCGTTTTCCCATTTGTTTATCTTTTTTACAAACACTCTTCCATGTTCTTTATTATGGCAATCCACACAGACTGTTTCTAAGTTACCTATTTCTAATGCAAGTTCTGGATGATGTTCAAGCTCTTTGATATGATGGACAACCAACTGTATCTTCTTACGCTTTGCACTCTCACTGTATTCATTGGTGTCTGTTTGTACTCGACCGTTTCGTTTACATTCCTGGCACTCATAGTTATCACGCTTCTTTACTTGCTCACGTATACTCTTCCACTCACCACTGTCATAGAACTTGCGCTTCTGTTGTTTTGTTTTATACTCTTTCATTTGTCTTTACCAAACATTCCTTATTACCTTTATCTCTTTCCAATAAATTTTTTATTGGTGTTTGCATGAGATATTCTACAGAATAAAACATAGGTTTCTGTCCATATAGTTTGTAATACTTGAATCGTTTAATATCAATCCCAGCCTTCTTGTACGCTTTCTCATGTGACTTAAGGTATTTGATATATGATTTCTTATCAATAGGTATAAGATCAAGTGCAGAAATCTTACTATTTAAAACGCTATCCAATTATCCTCACTCCTTATCTTCAATCTCATAATAAACTCCATCCTCTTCTAAGAATTCTAGAAGAACATTGAAGTTATTACTTTGTTTTATTACATCTCACATTGCACCTTCATACCCATAATGTTCTTCGATGTATTCCGCCATCTCTTTGAATTGTTTATTTTCAAAGTAAATATATTCATTAGGTCTGTCGCGGTCTAAATAAATGATCTTTCCTTCGTATTCATTGTTCTTCATCAATAGCATTAAGAATAATTGCCTCCTCCAGTTTAATTCGTTCCATCTACCTCATTCCTTTCTGATAATTACATTTTTCCTTCTTTACCCACCGCCTTAATTTCCAAGCAAAATACTTTTCTTTTAACCGTATAAAAAAGAAGGGTTTAATTCTTTATGAATCGCCTTATTACCATCGCTCACTAAAACTCTATTTAAAAAGAAATAGCACCCGTCATGAGTGCTATTTCTTTTCATATATGGCACATAAAGTCTCACATTTTTCCTAATCATCTGATATCATTGTTCACAAAAATTTATTGTTATTAAATAAACATAATAAATATCTTCCTTTTATGCTCTATTCATCAAACTAATTCACACTCTATCCTTAAATCATCATCCTGATTCCCCACTATCGTACATTTCTTTATTCCAATTATACCTAATTCGAACAATATATTTTTATCAAATTCTCCTTTACCAGAAGCTTCAATCAAATCATTGACTATATGTGACACAACTATACCTTCGTTATTTATCCACATACCATTTCTATCCTGATCGCCTCCTGCATGATGCAGCGCTAAAAGCTCCCATTTGTTATTAAAGGCTGGTGAACCGGAAGATCCCAAAAGTGTATCTGTATTGTACTTAATTTTATAACCTTGTATACCATCTAAACCGTTATCCTGAATAACTACTTCTTTTCTTCTTATTTCTGGATGCTGTATGATATTTACAAACGAACCAATTGTTATTTCCTTTTGAGCAATTAAAGGAATATATCCCCATCTTATCCCTGGAACCACTTGCTGATTCTCATTTAAATTATTCAATTCGGTTGGTTCTTTCTTGTTTACACGCACTAAAGAATAGTCTAATTCTATATTCGTATAAAAAAAGCTTTTTGGATTTAACGTGTAAACATCTATAGGTTCAGGGTTACCATTAATATCATTTTGAAAATTAAATATAGCTTTAGCTTGCTCAGCTTCTGTGACACTAGGTAAAACATGATGATTTGTGAGCAATAAATCATTAGATACTAAGAAACCCGTAGCGCCTCCGTTAGTTAGTTGAATACAAACTACTGGTTTAGATCTTTCTACACCAAATTTAAGAAAACTGATAGGTAGAAAATTAGCGGAATTAATTTGCCTCTCCAATTTACTATCCTCAAGGTTGTTATCTTCATTCAAATCACGAATGTTTTTTCGTATCATTTCAAACATTACTCTTCTACTCCTTCTATTATCGATTGAATGTATTACTAAATAAAATAGAAAAGGCCGATTTTTATCGACCTTTCGAATATCTTACTAAACAGTTAATAAAAGTTACCTCCACAATATCTACTCAGCCTAATTCAACCTCAATTTTCACTTTTACTTTCGGTAACCCTTCTTCCTTTGTTTCTTTAAGCATTCCCAGTGCCTCCTTAATTTGTTCACTAGCACCTGGTTGTACAAATACCGCTCTGCCTTCTTGATCAAACTGAATGTCATTAAATTTAATACCTGTAATATTTAACATATAAATCCTCCTTACAATGAATTTCATATATATCTTGATTATAGTTATTACTTTGATACATTGTTAATATTATAATCATCAAATATATTAATTTTACAAAAACAACATTTAACATTTAATATTTAATATTTAATATTTAATATTTAATATTTAATATTTAATATTTAATAGTTTTACTACTTTAATGAATTATTATTGATTTAAACACGATGACTTTCGAAGTCTACTTTAAAACTAATTTCATTGCTTAATTTGTCACCCATACAAGCTACAAATGCTGCCTCAAAGGCACTAGCTGCTGCAGGAACTGCCCCTTCCAAACTTGCCGGAGTTAATAAGCTTGCTCCCGCTGCTACAATTGCAGCTTTCACACCTGTATCAAAACATTCATTTGCCGCGTCAATTAATGCTTGCTCTAAATTTAAAGGATAACAAACTTGAGCATAAAGCCTATATCGCTTCATTAGAACTTTAACGCCATTTAAACTCACCTTAACACCATCTGGTAAATCAATTGAAGCTATTGTTTTTTGTGGGCAATTATCAGCTTCGTCTTTTATTACCCCTTCCTTATCTGCTTCGAGTTCGTTTAAATCATATTCCTTCACAACCTTGTTTAAGTTTTCATCCAATGTTTCCGTTTTAATTTTCATTTTATCACCTCACACATACAATCCCCGATTCAAATAAATTTATCCAAATTCTCTTTAAATATTGTTCATTAAATTTTTTTCGAAAAATTCATTCAATTCATTCAAAACTAATCGCATGTTTTTAATCCTCTTTTATTTCCTAAAGAAATACAGTTCCTGCAATTAATTAGTTACATTAGCCAACTTATAAAAAATGTAATTCCATACTTCTTTCCATCTCTTAATGCTTTTTTCTAAAACTGCTCTTGAACAGAATTTGACTAACAAGAAAATTTCAAAAACTCCTCTGAATAAACTGACTCATTCAATCAGCACTATTGAAGTGTGTAACGAATTTCATTTCTTTAAATATTTCAATTTAGAATCGCTTAGATTTATAAATCTATCTTTGCAAGCCCTATTTCCACCATTTCTCACAATACAAATATATCATGATAAATCCAAAACAACCGGCACATTTACTGCCAAAAAGCGGTCATAACTCTGCCACTTATTTTAACCCTTCTAACTATACCTTACTCTTATGTATTTCTCTCTCATGAGTTATCCATATCTTATATTTTGTTTAACCGCTTAAATCTTTCAACCTCTTTATATCATTAACTTTGTAACGTTTTATATTTCGAGTTACACAATTACTACGATTTGATTAAGTGCATTTATATGAATATTATTTTTAAAGATTTACAAAAGAAAAAGCACAAATCTATTTTCATAGATTTTGTGCTTTTCTCTATTGCTCAAGATATTTAATTTGTAAATATTCTATTACTATTAGAAAACTCTAACTTTCCATCCGTACTCTCCACCTCTTGTGTCTGAAGGAGAAAAGATTTTCACTTTATATTTTCCATATCCATAAGAGTTTAAATCTACATTTAATTTGTAGTTAACAGCTCCTGAAGCATAAACCTTAGAAGGGGACAGTGTTTTCCCATTTGGTGTATACACTTTGAATTGCAAGTCAGTATTTAATACCGTATTGTCTAACCAAAAATTAACTTCATCCCCCATGCTACTTTTAATATTATACGTTATATCTTGACTTGTCCCATTATTAGGAAAAGAAAATTCTCCTTCATCAAGAATAACTGCACCAGCAAGAGTTTGAACATTAGAAATAGGCTTCTCCAATTCCGCTGCACTTACATTTGTTGATGTTAACATGCTTAAACCACCTAATCCAATTGTGGCAACTAGTGCGATTCCTACAAATTTTTTCATCTTTTTCATTTTAAAATCCCTCCATATTTAATTTTTGAAAGGCTTATTTCCCTTTACAACTCACAGTTTAGGGATTACCAACAAAAGAGTAAATATATAAAATATTACAAAATATTACATTTTTCTTGAATTGCGTATATTTATCGATTGGGTATAAATGATAAAGTTCTAAATACAGAGATATCAATACAAAAATCAATAATTTATGCAAAAGAAGTATAAAAATTTATTATCTTAATATTCCGCACTAATTTGATAAAATATTCCATTTAATTTAATAGCCTTATATTTTAAATTTACTCATTGCTTTATCCATTACATCTTGGTTTACTCCTATATATCTTAATGTTACACGTTCGCTAGAATGATTGAATATCTCCATTAGCAAAGCAATGTTCTTTGTCTGTAGGTACATGTGGTATCCGAATGTCTTACGTAGTGTATGCGTTCCAATCTCATCTAATCCAAACACTGCTGCTGTACTGCTAAGTATTTTATACGCCATACTTCTTCCAATAGGTCGATTCCTTCCTTGCCTACTCTTAATTAGATATTCATAATCTGCCATACCTTCGATGTACCATCTTAGCTCTCTTCTTAGTGCTGCAGTAATTTGGATACGTTTCTGCTTCCCTGTCTTCATTTCACGTATGGAAATATGACTTCCCTTTAAATCCCCAACCTTCAATTTTAGAATGTCACTTATACGTAAACCTGTATTGATTCCCATTAAAAACAAGATATAATTACGCTCACTCTTTTCTTTTAAATACTCTTTAATTTGTTGTATTTGCTCTGGATCACGTATCGGTTGAACGAAATTCATTATTCATTACCTCCCGTTTCTTCTGTCTCATAAACTTCTAATCCAAGTGCAAAAGCAAGTTTATAAAACGCTTTAGACTTCCAACGTCGATAAGTGCGCTCTGACATCCCTATTTCGTTATAAACCATGTAATCACATACGTCCTCTTCTTCTAAATAACGTCTATAAATAATATCTCTTTGGATACTTCCAGCACGTCCATTTCCTAATCGATTTAGAAACTGATCAATGCGTACTGACATTCTTTCAAGCCACTCTTCTCGTTTGCTTTGTTGAATATTTGCTATAGCAACATCTTCTAACGGTTTACCAACTGCATGTGTAGGACCGTGCTCACGTATATCATAAGAAGGAGTGACTTTCATTTCTTTACGCATCATCCCAAATTGTCTATGTATACGTACGCTTTCCAACACACCTTCTAATTCCTCTTGTGTCGCTGTTCTATCAATTTTTGGTAAGAAAGATAATTGTTTAGTCATGTAAGACCACTCCTTTATATTTTTTTAATTACTTTTGTCTTAAAGCTCCACGTCTACGTTCATAACAAGGTCTATGCATCCCCATTAAATCCTCAATTTCACGAGTACTTAATTTCTCTTTTTGTTTTTTCTTGTTTTTCTTCTTTCCTTGCTTGGACTGCTTTTTCCACTCGCGTAATTGGTCTTTTAGTACCTTCATCCTTCCACATCTCCCTTTTCAAAATAAAAAGGACACCTATTCTTAAAACAGCTTTCATTGCTGCTTTAATGAATTGGTGCCCTCTAGTTTTCTAGCCGGACTATATTCTGTTTGCTTTGCTTTAAAAGGATTATTTTGTTCAAATTCTAGATAAATGTTAATATTCTTCATAAAGAAGGTCTTACTGATGAAAAAGATTTTTTGACATTTTCATAGCAATTTTCCTTTTAATAATTTTATATTTTGTTGGTACATCACTTTTTTTGAACCAGCCTTAAATTAAAACAAACCATAAATTACCACTATGATTATTTAATAAACATTCCGTCAATAATGTAGTTAGGCAATAGCCTGAACTCATTTAATGAATCCCTAACCTTTCTCCGATCCCCACGGAGAACCAGCCAAGCAGTTAGCTTTTGCTAGCTGCTCTTTTATTGAATAAATTTCTAAAATATGTTAACAATATAGATACACCAAGGTTGAATACGAATGACCATTAGGCTCTTCTTATTCACTATGCAGTTAGCTTTTGCTAACTGCTTTTTTATTGCGTTCCGACTCTTGCTTCTTAAAGAATTCTTTAACCGCGTTTTCTCAATAAATGCACATTATCCATCCCCCCCTTGAATAAATCCCTAAACCTTGTCCATACTATAAATACACTTGAGTTCTGAACTTCCTTCTTAACGTTTTTTTTCGGAGAGCAATTAGCTTATGCTAGCTGCTCTTTTAATTACACATTTTTGTCTTAGCACTCATATATTATTGAGAATTAAAAAATCAACTCATGTATAAAGGGAAAGTATTCTTTTTCATTACTCCACTCCCTCTTTAAATAACAATGTTTGAATAAGGTTTTTAAAGAGGGAATACATTTAAAAATCTTGGTTACACTGTAAACAGGCTCGTGAATAGCCAATTTTACTAATACCCACTCTATGTCTATTACCTTGGGCCGAGCAATTAGCAAAAGCTAATTGCTCTTTTATATTGAGTTAATAATAAAATTTAGGTCTTATTTCTTTTCTACATCATATAATTTTAACCTAAACATCCAGCTCAAAGTGTTACCTCCTATCTTAAAGAGCACTGATGCATGGTGCTCTTTTTAGTTTCCTTATCTCTACAAAATGAAATTTTTATACAAAATACACACAACTAAATTCACATAATTTCATATGATATATTGCATCATTTCTTTTTAGAATGGATAGTCGTTACAGAAGGGCGCTTTCCGAAGCGCTCTTTTTTAATATCCCCTGCACTAAATAATTTTTGAATTATATCTTAATTTCGAGAACACTCACAAGTCATAGGTTTACAATAAGTCTTGGTCAGAAGAGCACTTAGATATGGTGCTCTTTTTGGTATGGAATTTAAATTAGAGGCTTGCTCTTAAAACCTATTATGTAATTTTCATAGGTTTTTTCCTTACACCCCTGTGTCTGTTTACTCATAAGTTGTTAAAGTATAAATATAAATTGATAGTTAATTTATAAGGGAGGTGTAAAAATGAGTAAATTTAAAAAGCATTGTTGTCACATACCCTTTCCTTTACCTCAAATAGGGCCTACTGGATTAACCGGTGCTACTGGACCTTCGGGACCTACTGGAGCTACCGGACCTTCCGGGGGACCTCGGGGACCTACCGGACCTACTGGAATTCAAGGTAACCTGGGACCTACTGGACCTCAAGGTATTTCTGGACCTCAAGGGATTCCTGGGATTTCTGGATCTATTGGTCCAACTGGACCTTCTGGAATTCAAGGTATCCAAGGCACCCAAGGCATTCCTGGCATTCAAGGCCCTATTGGACCCACTGGAATAACGGGGGTCACTGGAATTCAAGGGATTCCTGGTATTCAAGGGATTCCTGGCATTCAAGGCATTCAAGGGATTCCTGGCCCGACCGGACCCCAAGGGATTCCTGGCATTCCTGGTTCTGTAGGTCCAACTGGGCCTTCTGGAGCTGTTGGACCTACCGGCCCTTCCGGGGGACCGCCAGGACCAACGGGCCCGACTGGACCTTCCGGGGGACCACCAGGACCAACCGGAGTGACTGGCCCAACTGGACCAACTGGGTCACCAGGACCAACCGGACTTCAAGGTATCCAAGGCATCCAAGGCATTCCTGGCCCAACTGGACCTCAAGGAAGTCAAGGGATTCAGGGGATTCAAGGTGATCCAGGGCCTATTGGTCCTATTGGACCCACTGGAATAACTGGGGCAACTGGAATTCAGGGTATCCAAGGTATTCAAGGTAATCCAGGACTTATTGGACCTATCGGCCCGACTGGCCCAACTGGGCTTCAAGGTATCCAAGGCATCCAAGGCATTCCTGGGCCTACTGGATTACCAGGAACCGCTGGAGCTACCGGACCTACTGGGCCTGCCGGTCTTACAGTATCTGGCTTATCCCAGTATGCTTATGTTTTCAATACAGCAGCTCAAGTTGTTGCCTTAGAAGCACCTATTCTTTTTAATTCACACGGTAGAATCACATCCGGTTTTACTCATACGCTCGGAACTTCTCAGATGACAGTTATTAATGCTGGAGATTATAAAATTTCTTTTTCTGTATCAGGAGTTGAACCTAATCAATTTGCCCTCTTTTTAAATGGGGCTCCCGTTACCAACTCCATTTATGGATCAGGTGCAGGTACTCAACAAAACAATGGGCAAACAATTCTCACTTTAGCAGCAGGTGATATTATTACCCTTAATAATCATACTTCCGCTGCTGCGGTTACTTTGCAGACTTTGGCAGGTGGAACACAAACAAATGTAAATGCTTCAATTGTAATTGAAAAGTTAGATTAATTTAATCATTTGTTTCCTGAAACTCTGTCAGTAAATAACCTGGGTTGGATTCTTTTTTCAACAAGCAGTTAGCTTTTGCTAGCTGCTCTTCTATTTTGTTCCTACTCCTATTTCCTAAAAAATCTTTACTTAATTCCTCCTTGAATAAAATCAATAATTCAGCATATAATATCTATGCATCTAGATTATTACCTTTGTATCGAGCAGTTAGACTGGGCTAACTGCTCTGTTATTTGTGACAAAATGAAATTTTTATTAAGTTTTCTATTAATAACGTGTATTGATTTCTTTTCTAAATTAATTTAGAGATAAATAGTTCATTGGTGAACTATTCTATGTTAAACTAAATTAAAAAAGAAAAGGGACGATTATTATGAGTTTAAAAAATCAAAGTTTCAAACAAGCAGGAGAAGTTGTCCAATCATTTGTAACAATAAACAAAGAAATTATAAAGTTCACACATCAAAACGCCTCCAGTTTAGGATTAACAGTACAACAAATGGGTATCTTAAATACAATTTATGCACTCCCTAATGTTACTCTTAAAGAGATTTCAGAACGTCTTTCAGTTCCTAAAAGTACAGTGAGTGTGAATGTAGATGAATTAGTTAATCTACAGCTCATCGAGCGAAAACAATCAGATGAAGATCGTAGAGAAATAAAATTAAAGGTAACAAACCAAGGACAAGAAGCATCGAAAAAATCCATTGAAAACTCTACTTCCTACAAAGCAATGGAATTAGCACTACAACAACTTCAAGAAGATGATGTTCAAACATTATTGCGTATTCATAAAGATTTATTAATCTCTCTACAGCAATTTCGTTAATTGATGCAAACCATTTTAAACACAAATTCTAATTCTTATTTTTCAAAGAACTGAGCAGTTAGATTTCACTAGCTGTTCTTTTATTTAAAATAGCGTTTTTATTAAGAAATTAGTCATTCCAACTAAAACGGATGTAATGTTCGTAATAAGATCCACCTAAAATGTTTTTCTTTTCTTCTACCTTAAATTCAACTTTCACACCATCCATTAATTCTTGTAACTTTTCCGTGAATGGTTTTGAGTGCAGAATATGCTTGTCTGGATTTTCTTTATGAATTTGATATCTATAACCTGAATATCCAATTGCAGCACTTTCGATTATTACGTATTCCATTTCCTCTGCAAATTCCAATACCTTTTCATCAATGACTTTTTCTTGGAGTTCTTTCAAATTCCCCACTAAGGACATTTCCATTCTCCTTTCTCTCAAATAACGATTTTGTTTTAAATCCTCACATTCCTAAAAAAATACATACAGTATCATGAGGTATTCTTTTTTATTTTTCTTAAGGAACGCTTTAAAAAGCGCACTTTAGTTTTTAAATAAAGATTTTGTTTTACTTTTGCTAGCTACCCTTCCCTTGTATAAATGCACTTTTTTACATACGATATTAAAATCCAAATAACCCTCTTTTAGGACGGTACTAATATGAACAAGACATTAAAATACATTTTAATCTTCTTTTGTGCGGTATTTTATATTGTAATTATGGGCTCGATTGTCTATCTAAACTTTGTTTAAGAGCATTTAATTTCTCCAAGTAAGAAATTAATCTAAGATCGAACATAAGTATTTATAATTAGGCATAAGGAGCGCTCTACAAGGCGCTCTTTAACTTTAAAATAAGTTTTTGTTTAGTTTCCATTAACCATTTTGATTCATTTGCATACAGTATTATCACAAGGAATTTCACAGGTTGCTCTGGTCCAGTTACCTTGAATTTCTTGCAGACCTTGTGGGAAGAATCCGTTTGTAACGAACGGATTCTTTTATTTGGAGTTATAAAGTAACTATTTTATTAAAAATTTTCACCTTTTAACTGGACAAGCATATATTGGTGTATGGAGGCATCCACTTATAGAAATCTACCTTTCTTGTCAAAGAGCATGCTTATATGCGTGCTCTTTTACCGTTGTTATGAAATATAGAGACTTCACATACATTAGAAACGTACATACAATAACCATGATCATCTCATTATGAATCATTTTCGATAAACTCCTTAGTCGTAGAAGGCCTTTCTTCCAAGGCGTTCTTTAATTTTCAAATAAGGATTTTGTTAAAGAGCTGAATAAAATTCAATATTCTGCTAATACTAATCACAATACAATCTGCTTCTTACCCAGATTGTATCGAATGGAGCAGCTAATGCAATTAACCGCTCCATTTTAATTTTCATTACATAAACCTAATATTTTTGTCCATACTATACAAAACTCACGAAATATTTATACTCCTTAAATTCGTGGATGTAATGTTCTTATAGCAGTTGGCCTTTGCTAGCTGCTTTTTTATATTGCATTAATATTAAGATTAGGTTCTTATTTCTTTTCTACATCATATAATTTCAACCTAAACATCCAGCTCAAAGTGTTACCTCCTATCTTAAAGAGCACTTATGCATGGTGTTCTTTTTTATTCTTTTCATTTCTGAATAACATTTTTAACTCTGTTCATACTATTTTTGTAACTTAAAGTTACAAACTATTTCTGTAAGCGCAGCGTTTCTTTTGTACAACAAGCAGTTAGTTTTATTAACTAGCTGCTTTGTTGTGCAAAAGAAAGATTTTTTAAACTGCACATTTATTAAGAACACACATAAAATATCATGTGGTATTCTTTTTTCAATTTTAGTTTGGTCATGGAGCGCCTTAAAACGCGCTCTTTATATTTGTAAATAAAAATTTTCCTCAAACATACTCACGGTTTATATTAGTTAAGCATATATTTACATAGACAAGACATAGCTTTTTATTATACATGCGCAATTTTTGTGCATGTTTTTTCTTTAATCAAATAACTATTTTATTAAAAATCTTTAATGAGCTAATCCTTACAGTTTTGTAATACTAATGTCACTAAAATCAATTTTTTCACTATAAACTCTCTACTATAATTTTCCTTATATACAAACAAGAATTGTTAAGAATTAATTAAGAGACTGTTAAGCCTCAATTTAAAAATTTTTCACATAATAAAGTTATAGACACACAATAAGGAGCGATTTAAAAATGTCTTTTTCTCAATTAAATATTGATGCTTTTCGAGCTATCAATGATTTAGGGAAGCAATATTCATCCCTAAACTCAACTATGGTATTTTTGGCGGAATATATGGTGTATTTTTTAGGTTTAATTATTATGGCTTATTGGTTTACTCAATCTAGAAAAAATAAAATGATGATTATTCAAGCAATGGCTGCTTTCTTAACTGCTGAAATTATTGGAAAGTTAGCAGGAAAATTGCACTTGAATTATCAACCATTTGCAGTTTTACCTAATGTTAATAAACTTGTCGATCATGCAGTAGATAATTCATTTCCTAGCGACCATACGATTCTATTTTTTTCAATTTGTTTTTCATTCTGGCTTGTTCGTAAAAAGGCTAGATTGTTATGGCTTGTGCTTGCATTCTGCGTAGCTATTTCTCGTATTTGGGTAGGAGTTCATTATCCTTTCGATGTCATAACAGGATCTTTAATAGGAATTATTTCAGCACTATTTTCATATTGGTTAACACCGAAAATTACATTCATCAAACAATTACTTAATCTTTATGAAAAAATAGAACAAAATGTAATACCATCCAAAAACAAGTCGAAAAACTTTTGATTAATCTCACAAAGCTAAAAAGATTACATATATTACCGAGTATTTTTCAATATTGTCTTGATCGAAGAGCGCTCCCTTGGGCGCTCTTTAATTTTAAAATAACGCTTTTGTTCAGTTTTCAATAGTTAGGTTAATAGCTCCAGCTTGATTCAAATTTATTAATAAATTTTCTGTAACCACTTTTCCAATCTCGTCAGATACATTCCCAATAACAGTTCCATCTACAAAAATACGTAAACTTCCACAAATGATGTCTATCTTTACATCTTTCACTTTGATTCCCCATTTCTTAATAAAATTCAAATTTGGTCTTACTTTACACCTACACGTGTTTGACTTGCTTCTCGACTAAAACCATCAGGATATCTTTTAGCTAATTTTGCAATATTCATTTCAGCAATATCTTGTAACGTATATCCCAGTTCGTGCGCCATAATTGATAAATAATACAGAATATCTCCAAGCTCTAAGGCTAATTTATAAGTGTTTCCGTCCTCTTCTCTTGGACAATGCGATGGTTGGAAACCATGTCCATGATAAATTGCTTTTTTTACAATATCGGCAACTTCATCAGCTTCGCCTGTAAGTCCTAAAGCTGCATTCGAAACTCGTCCTCCAAAATCAGTTTTGTTATTCCAAGTTCGTAAAGTTGCTTCCTGATAATCATTTAATTCATCAATCGATAAGATACTTGCAATCTGTAAAACTGTAGCTTCATTTATAACTTGTTCCTCATTTTTTGCTTCACTCATTAATTTAGTTGCTTCTAATACACCATTTTCCATAATGTTCATTTTGATTTCCCCTTCCTATTTAGCAAATCCCTAATCCTATCGGACGATTTTCAATTAAATACTTATCAGCTTGATCTATTACAAGAAGCGCAACTTCCGCTTGGTGTCTCCTTAACGTTTTTGCCATCTTCGGCAAGCTCATACCTTGACTCCACATTTCACGAAAACGTACTACATCTCTTTCATCCCAAATGAAGTTAGCTTCTTCTAAAGCGATGTATATTTTTAACCGTGATTCCTTCATCGCTTCATGATTTCTTGCTACACTCATAAGCGAACCTACTTTCTAAAAACGATTATTTTATCTTTTCAGTAAACTTAGTATCCACACGATCAACCTTACCGTTTATCCAAACCGCCACTTGCTCACCAAACCCACTTCCCGGTGGATTGAATGCTGTAACATTTCCATCCTTAACTATTAAAAGTTTGTTGCTGCTAACATCAATTTCTATTTTTCTCATATGTTCCTCTCCCTTTTACTACCGCATGTATTCGACAACATCAGGCTTAAATCCACTTCCTAAGTAAATCCGTACCGGAATTATTTCTTTTTTATCCCTTGCTGCCTTACACAATTCTTCAGCTGTATCCCAATTAAAAAATTTATCTAAAGCTCGTTGGAATCTCCATATTGCCATTACATATTGTTCAAAGATGTCATAGCGATCATCTTGTTTAGTTGTGCGTGGTAATTCATCCGTACCCTTTGCATTTCTTGGAACTTGGACACGTACATCTGCATATGTAACGCGTCCCATTCCTCTTTTTACATTTGCCTTCATTACATCGAACTCACAAATTGCTGGCTCTACATCGAAAATGTTTAGTTGCTTAGGCATGTGCCATCCCACTCTTCTGAATAAGATCCAGTAATTCAATTACCCCTTCCTTGCTTAAAAACATTCTGCCACCTAGCAACTCTATGTTGGTTTCAGAAACTTCCCCCGTGACAAAGCATGACTTTTCATGTTTTCTTAAAACAATGTTTTTACCATCGACATGAAAATCTAGTGCGATTCCTTCGGTAATACCTAAAGTTCTGCGTAACTCTACTGGAATTACTACACGACCTAGCTCGTCCACTTTTCTTGCAACACCTGTGTTTTTCATACCTTACTCTCCTTTAGTATTTTTATATTTATTTAGAATCTCATCCAAACGTTTCTTATTATTTTCAAGATCATCGCTTTGAGTTTGCTGTGGCTGCTGTATTGGCTCTTGTTCTTCTTGTTTGCGTAACCAATCCGGTACAACTTCTGTTCGTTTGGAATAACCTTTACCAGTACGTTTGTTGTTTTTCTTACTCATTTCAAATCGAGTATCTAAAGCAGCAACATCATTTAATGTTTTTACTTTTTCCTTTTCCCAACTACTTAAAATACTGCGAATATATCTCCACTTTGGTACATTTTCATCAATTGCTTTATTAACAGCGTGAATAACTAATTCATTACTGAATCTATCGCAAAACTCGCCTAATTCTTGAATTGCAATTTCACTTAAAGGAATTCCCTTTTCAAGTAAAAAGTTGTAACTAATTTTAAATTCTTGATCAATTAATTTCTGAGATGAAGTAGCATCATCATCATTTATATTTGTAGTAATATTTGTAGTAATCTCTGTATTTGTCTTACGTTCTAGTGTAAGAGACTCTTCCGTTTTATCGTAGAAGGGTATTACTTTAGAATGTAAGACCCACTTACTTTCTAAAGTAACAGGGCTATTACTTTTCAGTGTAGGAGGGTTATCATTTCCCCAGTACATAATGGATATTTTCTGAATCATTTCAGGTACAGGTTCAACATACATAACGTTATTACACCTAGTTCCGTTAACAAGAATCGTCCTAAATTCAATTTTTATAAGTCCACGTTCTTTCAGAAAGTCACATGCTTCTTTTACTTGTCTTTTTGTAAATCCAAATGAATCGGCTAATTGTTGATAGCTCTTTTGAAGCGTGTCTGCCTTAAACTTTTGTTTATATTGAACTTGACTAGATTCTTCACTTCTTACTTCAGTAGGTTTATACCAATAAACAATTTCTCCTAAAATAGTAATTGCAACAATATTAGGTTTACCATTATCTAATGTAAGTGTTTTAAACCATCCATGATCTATAACATTGCCACGAAAATTTATTTGCCCTATTTGTAATACCTTGTTGTTCATAGTTTTCACTCCTTTTCATAAAACCAATGTGCTATCTCCCTACTTTCCGTGGTATACTTATAACAACTTATTTTTTGAAAAGGACCCAGTGCCATGGGTCTTTTTACTTTGCTTCACATCACTCCAAGCCCATTGTTTTATCGGCTCATAAGTTATGTAAAACAAACATGAACCACATGCAATTAATATCGCTAATATAGCTAATGAGGTTGTATCTTCCACTAAATCACCTCCTTTTGTGCTTCAAGCCAAGCTTCTAAATCCTTTTGCAAGAAAAGTAATTTACGTCCTTCCCTGATCACTGGAAAATGTGGGTGATTTGCTAATTCATACATTCTACAAACTGCTATATTGAGGTAAGCAGCTGCTTCTTTCACTCTCATTACCTTGTTTGGTTGTGATTGTTGTTGGAATGAAGCTAAAGCTGCTTGAATTTCTTCGCGAACAACTTCGCGGATTGACTCTTTAATGATTTGATCTAATCCCATTTTGTTTTGCTCCTTTCTAATCCACTTAACCAACCATAACTTAACTTAAGGTTAAGTTATGGACAAAAAATTTTAATTGCATCTAACTTCACTTTAAAAAACTCAGCAATTTTCACAATTAAATCATAATAAGGTCGACGCTTCCCGTTTTCTATATACCAATAATAAACTTCAGTAATACCCACGGCTTCAGCTACTTCCTTACATGTATATCCCTGTTCTACACGTAGCTGCTTTAGAGTTTTCATAAACAACTCCTCTCTTCCGTTTTTGTTGTTAATTACATAATAACTTAACCTAAAGTTAAGTTCAAGTGTTTCCCAAAACTTTTTTCAAAAAAAATTACCTTTTCACTTAACTGATAGTTAATATATAATGACAGTGTGCACCATAATAGTAATTAAGAAAAAATAATTTCATATAAAATAAACTTGGGGTGTTTTTTATTATGTTTAGTCATGAGAGATTGAAATCATTAATTGAAAAGAAGAGCATCACCCAACAACAGTTAGCTGATGCAATTGGTGTTAGTCATGTTTCTGTTTATAATTATGTCGAGGGAAAAAAAGCACCCGGTACACGTACACTTCAGAAGATAGCAAATTATTTAAAAGTAACAACAGATTATTTGTTAGGTTTATCTGATTCACCAGATTTAACAGCGGGCGAAGACTTACAGTTAACAAAAGAAGCACACGAAATTCTTCAAATCATTAATGACTTACCTGAAGAACAACGAAAAAAAGCATTAGAGCAATTAGAGATGTTTGTGAACTACGAGAAATCTAAAGGAAATATGTAGTGTAAAAAGACTATCCAAGAAAGTTAGATAGTCTTTTTTACATAACTTTTTCTTTTTTTGATTCACTCAAACAAATAGAAAATAATTTCTCTTTTGGATTATCTTCTTCTTGCAAAAGTAATAAAGCTTGTTTAATTAGATTAACTTCCCCTTCTTTGCTCTTCATCTTCTTCGATCTCCCTCTTTTTATTTTTGTATTTTTTTACAATAATTTCTTTTTTCTTCTTTCAGTAAAAAAAGAAATTTCTCCTAAAACTACAAATGACATCGTCAATTAAGACGATGTCATTTGTAATATATATAAACCTTTATTATGTATTTTACCAGCCGCCACCAGGGTCAACCATCATGTGTTGAATTGTAGGTTTTGAATTATTTGTACTAGGCTTTTCTTTTATAGAATCAGTGTTAATGAATAATGTAGCAGCTATTAATAGCGCAGGAATGATTGTAATTATTTTTTTCATTATTTCACCTCTTTCTGAAGACAATTATACCAATTATTCAAATTAAACCCAAGTGTATTTTTGGTAAATTCGAATAAAATATATTCCCTGATTTTTGACACATCAAAAGAGAACGTTTCATTAATTCTTCTTTTTTAGTACCTTCATATGTTAAACCTAAATATGCAGTCTGTATGTCTGTTAATCTTCCATTCTTCTCTTTTAATTGATTTAATAGTTTTCTCGCTTCAATCTTCTTACCTTGTTTAATCCTTAAATATGCTAATTCACCTGAATGGACAACATCTAAGCTACTAATTCCTTTATCATGATGAATCTTTAGAAATGATAATGTATGTTGCACCATTTTTCTTTTTCTCTCAATTCCATTAATCTTACTATCCCCTATCACTTCAAGAGTCTTTTCCAAATAATATTTTGCCTTCTCATATTCATTCGCTGAAAAAATATAAGATTCACCTAACTTTAAATATGCATTTACTTTTGGAAAAGAAAAAAAGTTATCCCATTCAAGATCATCTAATAGTTCCATGCTAAAATGCCTTGCTTCACTGACTTCACCACCCTGCAACGAAGTAACGGCAATGGCTTCTTTATATCGTAATTTATAACATTCTCGAATATACCTATTACTTATTTTATTTATTTTTATTTCAAGAGATTTTAATCGCTCATTTAAAGAAGTAAAATTACCCGATTGATATTGCGCTTGACATAATAAAATTTCAATTAACACTTCCATCTCTGATGTTCTTATTGATTTACTTTCCAGGCTTAATGCCTTATGGTACTGTGTAGCATCAATCTCACCTATATATCTTCTATATATAATTCTATACACATTAGCAAATTCTCTATTTTCTGCTACCTTTGATTGTGATTCACTATTGATAATATTAATTAATAGATTAAACTTTCCCCTTAAAGCTAAATCCTCCATTGCCTCACGTAAGTTTTCTGATTTTGGTTTCGTTATATATATATAATCTTTTAATAAATTTTCTTGAACCTGTATGCCTTTGTTTAATAGGATGACTGTCTTAGAAAGAAAGCCAAAACTCATGTCTGTGTTACCTTTAAAAACTTTTGTAACAGTACTTGGCTTAACTCCCCAATAATTTGCTAGTTTATTTTTTCTTATCCCAGCTGCACATAACTCTTTTTCAATTTGATTTAGAGCTTTCCACATGTTTTGTCCCCCTTATTGGAACAAGACACACTTCCCTATCATGAAAACGCACCTTAATGATGAATTACATCTAAAAGTTGTGTTATACTAGCCGTATATGTTACGCATAGTCGTAACTGAAAGGCTCATGGCAAATGTTTTCCCTACTACAATTAGGGCAAACGGTGTAAAAGTGTTCCCAGCACAATTACACACGCTATGGGTCTTTTTCGTTCCGTCAAATTATATTATTAAGAATATTCTATCACAAATAACCCAAACATCCATTCTCTCATATTCTGAAAATACTTGAGAAAGTTAAAAATATTAATATACTCCTTGTTTTTTAGACTTCCTAAAAAAATATGCAATATTGCATTTATAACAGGAATAGACATTTCACTATTGTTTAACAGCAAATGAAAACCCTACACTATAACTGAATTCATTTTTATATGGTAAAATATACCCATCGCTGATATGTCCAAACATGTAATTTTCATAGCAGCAAAATTACAACTAGACTTATACAACATGATTCAAAACAAATGAAGGAGTGTTTTAAGTGAAAGGACATATTCGAAAAAGAGGAAATAAGTATTGTATTGTTATTGATATCGGGCCTGATCCAGAGACAGGAAAAAGAAGACAGAAGTGGTTTTCTGGGTATAAGACAAAAAAAGAAGCACAGGCTGATGTGGCAAAGAAAATTACAGAGTTGAATGAAGGAACTTTTATAGCGCCATCTAAAGTTACGCTAAAAGATTACCTAAATCATTGGCTAGAAATTAAAAGTATGAGTATACAAAAGAGTACCTTTGCTGGCTATAGGGCATTTATCAACCAACATGTTATACCAAGTATAGGAATGGTCGCACTTCATAAATTAAATGTTATGCACATTCAAAAATGCTATAAGACTGCAATAGATAAAGGAATTACAAATAACTCCATTCTGCTTATGCATAGAATTTTAAAAAGTGCTTTAAATCTAGCTGTAAAACAAAATATTATTTCTCGAAATCCAGCAGATTTTGCTGAGATACCTAAAAAAGAAAAAAACCCTATCCAGACTTGGACAGAGGAAGAAGTAAAAAAATTTTTAGCTCATTCACAAGAATCACGATATCACATTGGGTATCTACTTGCAATAACTACAGGTATGCGCCTGGGAGAAGTTCTAGGGTTACGATGGCAGGACATTGATTTTGAAAAACATACCGTTACAATAAATCAAACATCTGGTCATGACAATAAAATCAAAAAAACTGCAAAAACAAATTCGTCAAAACGCACAATTCCTGTACCTAATGAAACAATAGTAGCCTTAAAAAAACATAAGACTTTAATTAATAAAGAGAAATTAAGATTTGGTTCTGCTTATCTAGATCAAGATTTAATAAATTGTGATGAGTTTGGAAGAATCATAAAAAGAGCACATTTCAGAAAAAGTTTCATTAGGGCGACACACAAAGTAGGTATAAAAGAAATTAAATTCCATGATTTAAGACATACACACGCAACTATACTATTGAAACAAGGAGTTAACCCTAAAATCATCAGTGAGAGATTAGGTCATACAGATATTTCAATGACATTAAGTGTTTATTCTCATGTTTTACCGAATATGCAGGAAGAAGCAGTTAAAAACTTCGGTAAAAGTATCTTTGGATAACCTATGTTTGCAAAATGTTTGCATTTCATCAAAAAAAGTCAAACAAACGTTGTCATATCAAGGTTTGTTTGACCTATCATCTTATATTCTTGATAAAATCTCCGAATCCCTATTGAAATATTTAATAATGGAGCGTTCTCACCACCACGGGTTATGCATTGGAATCGATATACATAGGAGAAAAAATCTTGTGTTTTTTCATCTTTTATCGGCTCTGACATCGCCTCACAAATATTTTGTGATCTAAGAGGAGAAAAATAGATTTCTTCTTCATTTGTATTTTCTAAATATATAGGACGCTCACAAAAAATATGTGAGATTAAAGCGGGTACCCACTTAGAATACGTTTCATTATCATGTAGTACTGGCAAATTAGAAATCAAATCGGATTGCCATTCATATTTTGGTGGTTCTACTAATCTATTTGGCTTCCAATCATGAATAATCTCATACCAACTTTGAAAAATATAATCGAGTTGCTCTTGTTTAATCGGTTCTTTTGATACAATCCATGGTATATTTTCATTTAATACGTATGGATTATGCTGAATAAACAATATATCCGAAAACATATCATATAATCTTTCATTCAAACGTTTCAACTTACTCGTTAATAAAAACGTCTTATAATGTATCTCTACGATGTCCAGCCATTCAATAGGAAAGTATATAAATGATACCTCTTCATTTAAAAGGGGTTCTACTATATTTTCAAATGTTAGCAGCCTTAATTTTTTCATAAAATGATTCCTTTCTTCGATTGTCTTGATTATCAAAAAGCTAGAACAATAGTTACTTAATCTAATCCATTTAAACGAAGTATTTAAAAGAAAAGTAAAAACTATTTATCTAAACAAAATATTATCAAAATGACTCTTTTAAAAATTAAAAGTAATTATCATATACAGCACCCCCTTACATTTATATTTCAATACATTTGAATTATACAATTCACTTGGTATATTGTACTTATCATTTACAAAAAATTTACAAAAAACTAAAAAAGAACACCTTAAATCGGCGCTCTCTTTACAAATATTAAGCGTTATGTAATTGAACATATAGATAACAGTAATCCTCCAAATGAAATTGTTCCTAGTAAACCTACTACAAATCCTGTTAAACAAATACAATCAGCAAGACAAATAGAAGACTGCGATAATGGAACGAATGACCTACTTGTACCCGAACCATATTGTTTTATCTTCTCATAATTCATATCTAACATTAAATGTAGACATGTTACACCATCCTCAATAGTATGTACAGATTCTTTTTCTAATCGCTCCAATAATTTACTATCAAAAGCAACTGCTAGAGGGTACTGCTTATCCGATTTCATATTTTGATAAATTAGTTGCAAACGAGATAATATATTATTTTTCTTCTTTTCAGATGTTACTGTACATTTCATATTATTAAATTCATTTAATAACAGTGATAATTCATCTCTTTTTCCGTATAAATCTTTAGCTATTTTTCTCTTTAGTTTATACGAATGGAAAATAGATTTTAGTTCAACCATATTCATACACTTCCTAATTACATAGTATTTACCCTATTATTTTGTAGATAAACAGTACTTTTTAATCTTATTTAAAATACACTTAAGCAACTTATTTTACTATCGATTAACATTACATTAACCTTACACGGTTGTAATAAAATCATTAGCTAGAAGGAAGCAATGCCCAAACTAGACAGATATTTAATGATAAAACCATAAGAAAAAAACAATGATTAGATTTTAAATCTAGTCATTGCTTTATCCATCACATCTTGATTACATCTATATATCTTATTGTTACTCTTTCACTTGAATGATTGAATATATCCATTAATAATGGCTATATTCTTTGTCGGCACGTACATATAACTAATGTTTTTTAATTGATAAAGTGAAACTTTAATCAGCTCTCACCAATCGGGCTTTTATGGGCAGTCCTCCACCTAACTTCTCTTTGCTCTCGCTGAATTTTTTTGGGGATGTTACTGCCCGCAACTAGCAAGATAGATGTTATCAATATTCATACGTTACAATAGTACCGGTAGTATCAGTAAAACCATCAAAACAGTTAGAGCAACCACCACAGCCTCCACAACCGCCACAGCCTCCGCAACCAAAACAACCGAAGCAACCAATACAACGGAAGCCACCACAACGGAAGCCGCCACAACGACCTCCACCACAACCGCCACAACGACCACAACCGCCACAGCGACGAGCAGCATCTTCAATATAGTAATATGGATATTGGTTTTGCTGGTCCCAATAGACAATATTTCCAGACCGGTAATCATTAAGGCTTAACGCTTGTAGTTCTTGTTGAAACTGATTCATTTTCATAACCTCCGTTTATAAAATACAACCTCATCGATACTTCCCTATATTCCTGTTCGTTACATCTAAGTAGAAATAGCGCTATAAACTAAGTTCAATACGTACACCAACAAAGTATGACTTATCACTAGATGATGCACCTTGTTCATATACCTATTTTTACTATGGGCTCATTTTTATAAAGTGAAACTTTAATCAGTGGGGTTTTGTTCATCCCCTACCTAACTTCTTTGCTTCCGCTGAATTTTGAGGTGGGGGGCTTACTGCCCGGCAAATAGCGGGATAAATAAAAATTAAAAAATATGAATTCTAGCGTCATATCTTCATACTTACTAAGTTCAATTAATTTCTCAACAATTATGATGCCATATCCTATATATTTCCGTCTGCTGCTTAGATTTTTCTGTACTGTAAATGGCTTTCGCTATAACACCTCCAAGTGACCGATTTCTATGACGGTTAAGAAATTCCAACAAAAAAAAGCCCTAATTAGGGCTTTTCATTCTATTTCTCCAGCAAATCTCTATATGAAATTGCTAATTGAAAAAAGACACATTTAGATTGATGCGTCTTTTTTTGATGCCTCTTTTGTGAAATCATATAAAGCAATTGCGCCTAAAAGAACAAGTATCCCTTGAGGAACATCTAGCAAAATAGTTTTCCAAATTTCTGGAATTACCCATTTAATATCTGCTGCTGTTTCAAGATATGTTTGGAAATAGCTGATTGTAAAATTAATTATCCCTAAAAATACAAACAACGATAAACCAAATCGAATTAATTTCTTATTTGTAAACATATAACACCTCTCAAAATTCATTGGATATTCCTGCTTTTGCTTCTTTATATTTCCATATCTCTATATCTAATTTTAACACATAAAGAACTCAAAAAAATACGATATGCATATTTGCATATCGTATTAACAACACTCCATGATAATTTAGAAATTCCTGCAAAGAAAAAACAACTCCGTTACAGCTAACAGCTCGGGTTTCTTTTCTTATTTAACTTCATACCACCAACATTTACGTTCTTTGATTGTAAAATAAATGTGACAGAAGTTTATCCAGTTAATGCGTAGACAAGTAAATGAGCTAAATTATCGATATTCTATTTCGCCATTTCCGTAGCACTAATGACTTTTCGCAAATTTGACAAGAAAAAATATATAGATAGGTATGATCCATACCTATCTATAACATTACTTCTATTCTTTATCCAATTACGTCTTTTACGTCTGTATCCACTGGCCACTTTTCTAATGTATAAGCCATTTCCCAAAATGAATATTCATATCGACTGCTAATAATAAAATGCTGTTTCATACGTTTGCGATCTGCCTCTGTTACTTTTTCAGCGATAGTATCTAAACGTGTAATTTGTTCTTCAACTAGCGTACGGAACCAATCAGATCCATAAGCAGAAATCCATTCGTTATAAATTGGCTCTTCCGGCTGGCACTCTTTTAAGCGTTCGCCAATTTCATAATACAACCAATAGCAAGGTAAAATTGCTGCAATGATATCTCCTAAATGCCCTTCATACCCAGCACGATACATATGTGAAGTATACGCATATGCAGTTGGCGCAGGAATAAAATTATCTTTTTCTTCTTTTGTTATCCCTAATTTCTTCGCAAAATTCTCATGTAAAGATAACTCTGCCTCATATGTATTTTGAGCATGATGTGCCATACGAGCTGTCGTCTCTAATTCAAGAGCTTTCGCAGCTCCTAAAGTTTGTACTCTAGCAAAATGGCTCAAATAATATGAATCTTGAAGCACATAATAACGAAAACTAGCTAAATCTAACGTTCCTTCACCAAGTTTTTTTACAAAAGGATGGTTAAAACTCGCTTCCCAAATTGAATCTACTTCTTTACGTAACGATTGTGAAAAAGTCATTTAAATCCCTCCAATAATGTATAAAATATAAGTATTTATCCACAATTATTAAAGCTGTAAAATAAAAAAACTTTCTTTACAGGCGTAAAGAAAGTGAAATCGACAGTATTTATTTACTCATTAAATAGCAACGTCTTTCCCACTTCCCTACGCTGGCATTAACCAGATCAGGTACTAAGAGTCTCAAAATCACATTTGATCTCAGCCTATAAAAGGCCCCCCTAGTGGATAAATATTTTGTTTTTATAATGTATTCATCATAGCATACTTCGTGAAACTGTCAAAAAATTAGTTATATAATTCCCTTAAAACCCTTCTTCTTTTCTAACTTTTAATGATGTTTCAATAATCATATCTAATAGTTCGCTATAACTAATTCCCGCCGCTTCTGCACTTTTTGGCAATAAACTTGATTGTGTCATCCCTGGTAATGTATTAATTTCCATTACATATGGAATTCCGTCCTTCACCATCATATCAACTCTTGCATAAACACTACATTTTAATGCTTTATAACAAGCAAGTGACGCTTTATTTACACGTTCATTAATTTCTGCTGGAAGTTCGATAACTTCCTCAACTGTACTAGTATCATCATATTTTGCATTGTAGTCAAAGAACTCGGCTGCATGTCGAATTGAAACTATAGGTAACTGTTTTCCATCCAGAATTGAACATGTAATTTCATCACCTTTTATATACTTCTCAATTACTACTTCAGAATCCCATTCGAATACAGTTTCTAGCATTGAGATCAATTCATTTTTATTATAAACGATTTTCACTCCGACACTCGATCCGCCAGAGTTTGGTTTTACTACTAATGGAAATCCTAACTTATCTAACTCATCAAGATTTAGATCCTCCATTTTTGTAAGTTCAATCCAATCTGGTGTTTCTACACCTTCATAACGTAAAATCTTTTTCGAAATATTTTTATCCATACATATACTGCTAGATAACATATTACTTCCGCTATAAGGAATCCCTAAACTCTCCAGTGTTCCTTGAACTGTCCCATCTTCTCCGTATTTTCCGTGTAACGCGAGCAACGCAAAATCAATGTCTTTCGCTTTTTCAATTAAATCCACTTTTTCATTTAATGTAATTGGAACTATTTCATACTTATTTTTATCTAAATGAGCAATCATTTCATTCCCCGTCATAATTGAAACTTGTTTTTCAGACGATACCCCGCCCATAATAACACCGATTTTCATTTTCTCAACTCCAAATTTCATTTTTTAATGTATCACCAATTATTTTAATTCCCCGAACTATTTCTTCTTCTTTCAAGCGCGAAAACCCTAATCGGAAAGTGTTCGCTCCTTCTCCATCAGAGTAAAAAACATCTCCAGGTGAAAACGTAACGCCTTTCTCATAACACTTTTGTAAAAGTGTGCGGGCATTCATATGCTCTTCTAGTTCTATAAATAAATGAAGTCCACCATCTCCAGTCATTCTTTTGAAATGAATGTACTGGTTACATGCCCCGACAGCTAACTCATATTTTTTCTTATAAACAGATCTTGCCTTTTTTAAATATTTCTCAAAATATCCCTCATGTAAATATTGAAACAGAACAGCTTGATCTAGCGTAGATGTGTGAATCGTTCTTGCTCTTTTTACGCTTTCTAAATAATGAATCAGCTCTTTATCTGCAATAATCCAGCCTACACGTAAACCAGGGAAAAGTACCTTTGAAAAGCTACTAATATAAATCACATTATTGCCAGCTCCCGCAAAAGTTAATAATGGAGCTAAATGTGAACCTGAATAACGTAATTCTTCATTAAATCCGTCCTCTATAATAGGAACGTTGTATTTTGAGAATAACCTCATCAATTCCGTTCTTTTCTCTGAACTCGTAACAATACCGGTTGGATTATGATAAGAAGGAATTAAATAAGCAAAATCAAAATCTTTTTCACGCAAACTTTTTTCAACTTCATTCGTATCAATACCATCCTCATGCATATCAATCCCATGAACTTCAAGTCCATGTAAACGGAACAGCTTTAGTGCAGCGTGGTGAGTTGGATTCTCACAAATGACACGACCAGATTTTTTTGATAAAGAAGAGAGTACAATATCCAATCCTTCTGTAAATCCATTTGTAATTAGAATATCTTTATTCGAAATGTCTACACCTTTCATTTCCATGTAATGAAGTAAATAATTCATTAACGGTCTATATCCCTTTGCATATCCGTAGTTCAATACGATGTCTCCTTCAATGGACATACGAGTAAGAAAAGCTCTTTTGAAATTTTCAACATCAAATAGCTTCTCATCCGGGGCTATACTATTAAAGACAATCATTCCCTTTTCCCAACGAACACCATGTTTCATTAAATCTAATTCATCCGCTAATGCGGTCACTGTATTAAGTTTATTTTTCCAATTTATTTCAACAGACGAAGTGTTAGATATATCCACCTTCGCAACAAAGTTCCCTTTTCCTTTAACTGCATAAATGAGTCCTTCTTGTTCTAAATCTGCATAAGCAGCGAGTACAGTGTTTCTACTCACACTTAGTAATTCACTTAGTTCCCTTGTTGATGGGATTTTTTGATCCCCGAGCAAATGCCCTTTCATAATCATCTTCTTCAAATAATCTTTCAATTGAATATAAACGGGACGATCTTTAACAACTTTAAAATCCTTAAACAATTCCTTACCCCCTGCAATCATTTTTTCATATTTATTTCATTCTCAAAAGGTCCACGACATATGTATTTTTTATAAAGGGCGGTACGGTCTTACAAATCTTTTCGATATAAGTTAATCACATCTTTTAAAGCTGCAGCTGCAGCGCCTCGTGGATTAGAAGCCCCACCAATTGTAGTAACTTGTCCCATCGTATCTGTAAAGAACGTAATTCCTTTTTCGGTCCCATTTACTTTTGCTAACGGATGATCTTTTTCTATTTCGCACGGTTCAACATTTAAATTCACATTGCCACCCTCATCCTTATATGTTGATGCTATTAATTTAATAATTTTATGTTGTTCCTTAGCATTTCTAATTTGCTGTTTTGTAACGTGCTCGATTCCTTTTATATGTATATCAGTAAGTGTTTTCTCTGTTTTCATTAAGCTGTTTGTCAAAAGTAACAATTTACACGCACTATCTGAACCACTTATATCTAATATAGGGTTTGTCTCAGCAATTCCTTTATCTTGTGCTTCTTTCAGTGCTTCTTCAAATGTCATATCTTCCTCATACATTTTCGTAAGAATATAATTAGTTGTTCCATTTAATATTCCTTCTATTTTTTCAATACTGCAACCGGCTAAACTAAATTGTCCGATATCTAGGGTCGGTAATGCAGCGGCTGTTGCACCGCTATATCGAATTCGTACATTGGCGCCTCTTGCTGCTTCATTTATTTCTCTCCAGTTTGTAACGAGCGCCCCTTTAGAAATTGCTACTATATCCATCTGTTTCTCAATCGCTTGTTTCATATATTGTTTCCCTGGATTTCCATCTTTAAGATTTGTAACTGTTGATTCTACCAATACAGTACCACTTATGCTAGTTGTTGCACGTTCCTTCGGATGATACTCTAAATATTTTTCAATTGCAGCGGTACCGCCACCATACATCAATAAATGATGAAGTGATAAGCCGTCTTCATTATGTATTGCAATATTTCTCCCTAATACGCCACTTACAACTAATTGAATCCCATATGTTTCATATATATATGAATATTTTTCATTTAATAATTTTATAAACTCTCTGCCTACTGTTCCGTATCCTGATAATACAACTTGAATTTTCATAATATCCCCCCATATTTTTCTACCAAATCCCTCTTTCAATATAATATAAAGCGCTCTCGAATTCCATCGAGAGCGCTTTATTATTACCTATTTCGGTAAACGTGATAGCTTTTCAGCAATTGTTCTATAAAACTCTTGAATGCTAGAAAAACCTAATGAGTCTGAAACACTTAATCCTACCATATCGAGATGATCCCAATTCGCTTTCGTTTCGATATGATTCCATTTTCCAATCTGTAATGACCCATTATTATTTACAGCAACATTAGAAGATGGTGCAATCATAGAATTCGTATTTACTACACCATCATTTTGCCACCAAGAAGTATCAACTAACGGACGGTTTTCTTCATATCTCGCATAAGAACCTAAGAAAAATGCATTCCCCATCAACACTTTATTCATCGTAATATGCGGTAAATGTAAACCTGTTATAGGTGCTGCTTGTGATGCATGTCCACTATAGGATAAATAATACACATCTGGTTGCGTCTTTACCCAATTATTTAACTCCTTTGCACCATCTGTACTTAAATCCCATTGACTTATATCTTTTGTATTTTTCCAAAGTGAACTATTTAGAATACGATTACTATATTGGAAAAATGACTCTCCAGCATTTTTCTTTATACCCCATTGATCCAATTTAAAATCATATAATGATAAATTATTGTTTCCTCCAAAGCTTGCAGCTGTAATGAGTAAATCTTTAACGAACGGTAGCAGAAGACTACCATCCGCAAGTGTTGTACCGTTGTGAGGGGTTGCTAATGTTGTAACACTATGAACATATGATTTTCCGCCTTCAAATAGTGGTGATATTTTGATGTCTGGGTGATTTTTCACATAATTCTTTTCTTCAAAACTACCTTCTTTTAATAGCTGTACTAATGTTCTAATCGTTTGTCCACCCATGCTATGTCCAACTAAATGAACTTTATTTGTTTCACTCCAATTCGGCGCAAAACCACTATAAGTTCTGCCAAAACGATTATGTCCATGTTTCTCAGCATGTACGGCACCATAGTCTACTGTCCCACCGCTAATTTGTGCATACAATTCACATGCACGATCCCAGTTACTAGAAACAGGTCCAACAGCTGCGGTATGTACCGTATAACCATTGCGTTTCAAATCTTCCTGTATATCATGAACACCACCCCAATATTTTACGCCAAGCATTTCTTCTCTACCCCATCCAGCAAATCCATTCACCAATATGATTGGATAATTATTTTGTTGCCTCTCTTCAGCGTATGATATTTTCGCTGCGAATGAACATACGGTCACTAATGCGAAAAAACATATTTTTAAAAATAACTTCCCCATACTTTCTCCCCCTAATAAAACGTTTACATGTTTCTTTTTTAAAAAATTAACAGAATACTTTAACAACTTAAACATAATGTAAAGTATTTTATATACGTTGTATATATAGAAAACATATACAAATGTTGATAAATATTAATTCAAGTAAATATTTACTTTTTACAATACAACTTGTAAATCTGTTTATTTGAATTTATAATTAGATATAGTTGCCTCATGTTAAAAAGATTTAAAAACCATAAGAAAACTAATCTCATTGCTTGAAAAGGAGGAAAAATCATGCAAATCGGATCAAATATTCATACATTGTCTCAACCTACTAAAATAACTCCATCTAATCTTGAGCATAATACTATCTCTTCTACTAAACTTGAAAGTAAGAAAATAAATGATCCTATCAAGTTTGATATTCGTTTATCTGAAAAAGGAATGAAACAGCCTGAGCATAAATTTAATGAATTAGATTTATGGAAGATGTTAAAGGATAAAGGTGTTCCCTTATGGATCATCCTTGAAATGCTACAAAAGGCTCGTAAAGAAAAAGAAGCCCAAAATAATTCAGTTCAAAATTCAAATGGGATTGAGGAAACAAACGAGACTCGATTAAATGAAGTAATGTAAAGCATAATAATTGATTTGTCTATAAACTAAAAAGAGTTCGAAGCTGATGAAATTTTTATCAACTCCGAACTCTTTTTTAAGGTTTTTCGCCAATCGTTACAAATTGAAAAGATACTTCTCCTTCCAAACCTTTAATTAGCTTTTTTACTTTGACATTTTCATTAACCATTGTATTATCTGTCGACATTTTAGGTCTTTCATCACCTAGAGATTTCTTTAATTGAAGAAGGTGCATTTTCGTTTCATTTGCTTTTATTTCCTTATATACGCTATTTTTTGCTACAATCACATACGATTGCGTTGGATATTTACGAGTGTTTCCTATCCAAGTGTCACTATCGTATGTAACAGGAATCTCATTTCCTTCTATTTTAATACTTTTCATAGTCTTTTCGTCTTCATTTGTAAACAATAGTGATCCTTCTTTTGGGAATTTTGGTAACGTATCTAAAATATAAATGGAGCCATTACCTCGTTTATGAAAAATTTTTTCTTTAATCAGTGCTAGTGCTGTAGATTCATTTAAAATTAATACATGTCCATTTCCAACTTCACCTTTTTTCACAGAAAACACTTCATTTTCTTTCGTAATTTCCTGATAACGATTAATAATTGGTGAAATATTATTTTCATCTCCAATAATTAATACACCGTTTGCAGGAAATGAGTTATCCTTTTTAGAGCATGAACTAAAGCTTATTAAAAGTATTATAGTTAACATAAAAATAGTTAAAGTTCTTTTCATCTCGGTTCCTTTCATAATTCATATCATTTTTTACATGCTTTTCTGTAATTTTATTAGTTCATATCCTTTATTGCTCCATAGTCTTATAAAGCTTTTGTAGGTAACGCCAACGAGTAATAAAGAAATATAAAACTTGTATACATATAAATGAAATTAAAATAAAAATCGAGCTATTTAAAATAGAAAAACTAACTAATTGTTGCAGTGCCGTATACGCTACTACAGTATGAATCACCGCAACAGCAATCGGTAAGAAGAACATTAATAATAACTGTCTCGTTACAACTTTTTTTAACTCTTGTTTACTTAATCCCATTTTCGAAATCATTTTATATTGTTGTTGATCACGGTCCAAATCAGTATATAATCGGAAATAAATAAAACTAGCAGCAAATGTAAAGAAAACGATTCCGACTAAAACACTTGCCATAAGTAATAAACCATTCTTTTGCTTTGCCTCCAACAAGTTTAATGTTAAAGCTTCAAAGTAGAAATCACTGTCCCTAAGATCTTTATCGAATATACTTTTTAATTGATTTGAAATCTCTTTCGTTCTTATCCAATCATCTACAACAAATCCGTAAGTACGATGTTGAATATCTTCATCCTCTGGATTACTCGTCAGAGGAATTTCATCATACACATGATCTTGAACAGCAATATAAATACTACTAGAATCATGTGGTAAAACTAAATTCTCTACAGTTTTCTTCACACGAAATGTCTTTGTCCAATCTCCTTGAATGACTTCAATATTTTTTTTATAGTCACCATTTTTAAATTCTTGCTTTTGTGACACCCTCCCAGGGATTAGTAAAATTTCATCTTCTTTTTCAATCGTTTCATGTTGGTACCCGAGTGCTCTCGTAAGTTCGTTATATTCACTTAATTTCAATACATTTACGTTACTTTCTGTAAATTTACTTGAAGATGAAGCCATTCGATACGGAATATTTGCATCCAAGAGATGTTTTTTTATAATAGAGAGATGTTTATCTACCAATTTATTGTTTTCAGAGCTTTCATACAGAAATGTATATGGGTTTGTCATCCACACTAAATTTCTATTACCAATAGCAGCTGTTGTCCCAATAGCTGTAAATGCAACTGCTGAAATAATAGATACAATAAAAAACATCGTTGCATTATCTTTCATACGGTAAATTAATTCAGAAAACGTTAATATATTTGTTCTTTTTAAAAAGAAAGATTCTCTCCTTTTAGCAAGATGTAATATATAAACGCTACACTGTGTATATAAAAAGTACGTTCCTATAATTACTAGTAAGACACCCATTCCAAGTGTAGTAAAACTGGAACTTGAAATAAAGCGAAATACTGAGAAATATCCATATCCTATACTAATTAAAGAAAGCAGTGATAATAAAATTGAAGATTTCGGTTCAGGTTTTGGTTTTTCCTCTGCTCGAATAAGTTCCACAAGTTCCGTTATTTTTACCATTTTAAATGTAAATAGTGAAACAATGAAAAATAAGAAAAGAAAAGTGATAACTGTTAATAATACAGCCTTCACTGGTGTATAAAAAGGCAAACCATTATTAATCATTAATACACTTGCGCTTATCAATAAAACTAGTTTAGAAAATATGAGTCCAATGAAAATCCCTATACAAATTGAACCAAGTCCAATCAACATATTTTCAATTAATAATAATTTCTTAAACTGTCTCATTGACATACCTTGCATCATTAATATGCCAAATTCTTTCTTACGAGTTTTTAAAAATGAACTAACTGAATATAAAATAAAGAAAAATGAAAATACAAAAATCAAACCTTGCGAAATTGTAAATCCCATCGTACCATATGCACTCATTGTTGCACTTGTTGATTTTAATTCCCCTTGTAAATCAGGATGAAATAATAAAAGAGCATACGTAAAGAAAACCATAATAGAAAATGTACTACTTAAAAAATGGGCAGCATATGTACGCTTATTACGAAAAATATTATTAAATGCGAACTGACGAAAAGTCATGCCTTTTCCCTCCTAACAAAGAAAGAACATCCATAATCTTTTGATAAAAGGCTTGTCTGCTTTCACCACAATAAATTTCGTTATATAGTTGACCATCTTTAATAAATACTACTCTACTGCAAAAACTCGCAGCATACGGATCATGTGTAACTAACATCATCGTTGCTTTTTCTTCTTTATTAAGAGTATCAAGCATCTCCATTACATCATTTGAAGATTTAGAGTCCAAGTTCCCTGTTGGTTCATCTGCAAGTAATAATTGCGGCTTATGAACGATCGCACGAGCGATTGCTGTTCTTTGAGCTTGTCCCCCTGATATTTCAAACGTTCTTTTATTCAAGATATCTGTAATATTTAACTTCTCTGCAATCTCTTCCAATCGCTTGTTCATTTCTTGCACGGAAACACCATCTAAAGTCATCGGCAATACGATGTTTTCTTTTACAGTAAGTGTGCTAAGAAGATTAAATGATTGAAAAACAAATCCTAATTGTTTTCTGCGGAATAACGCTAATTCTTCTGATGATAATTGAAAAGGGTTTGTGCCATTAATAAATATTTCTCCCGATGATGGAGAATCAATAGTAGATACCATATTCAATAACGTTGTTTTTCCGCTACCTGATGGACCCATAATTCCTACAAATTCACCTTCTTGAATTGATAAATCAATATCTACTAATGCTTTATAAGGTACTTTCCCTTTATATACTTTACTAATACTTTTTGCATGTAAAATTTCCATGTATATTCTCCCTTCATTTCCACTGCTCACTATAGAGTGTAAATGAATTGTCTTACAGCTCATATTGATTCATCTTTCATTTACCTTACACGCTTGTAAGATTTCTAAAAAAACTGACAACATAATTATTTCAAACTAAAATTAACGCATAACTATCTTATAATAATTGTATAGTAGTAGGAAATATAATGTATAATAAATCTTTATTATATAAATGAGAAAAGACCGATTGCTATCGGTCTTTTACTACCAAACGTTATATTTTTATCCACTCAGATTTTCTCAATATATAATGATTATATATTTGATTTTCTATCCTCTGTTGGCTCTTATAAATAAACCCGCATTTTTCAATAACTTTATTTGATGCTACATTGTTAATTAAAGCAATTGCGTTAAGGACATTTAAATTTGTTTCTTTAAACAAATAGTCAATTAAACCTTTAGTCGCTTTTGTAGCATAGCCATGATTTTGATATTCATTTGAGATAGCATACATTATCTCTCTGTTTGGTGAAGGGAGTTCTTCTTTCATACCTGTGCAGCACCATCCAATGAGTTCATTTGTAGCTTTCTTAAATATTCCTAGCTTTAACATCTGATTATCTATGTTATTCGTAGTTTTCACTGCATCAAGAAATGCTTTGTTTGCTGGTATTTCATAATCTGCAATCCAATCCACCCTTTGTTCTTTCGTTGATTTCCAGTCTGGTAAAAATTTTGCTATTTCCGGTTGATTTGCTATTTTATAAATACTCTCTGCATCTTTGACCGTAAACTCTTGCAAGTATATATCTCCACAATCTATTTTAAATAACTTAGTGAATCTCTCTTCTCCCATGTTAATCCCCCTTATTTACGTTATAGCTCCTTAATCTGCTTCGTAAGTTCAATAAACCGTTCATCCAGTGCTTTATATTCTTTGTCTTTAGAAGTTAAAAAGCTTAATTTTCCTAATACTTCTTGTCTCTCTGTTTCTAACGTTAAACGTAGCTCTTCAATATCATCTCTTGTTTTAGTAGGTTCTTCTAGCTGCTTTTGTATCGTATTGTTTGAAAACACGAGTTTTGTGTTAGTTGTTTTCTCCAGAAAATATCGATCGTGAGATACAATTACTAATGTTCCGTTATACTCAGCTAATGTATTTTCAAGTTGTTCACGTGAAGGTAGATCCAAGTGATTCGTCGGTTCGTCTAAAATGAGTACATCTTTTTCATCTAAAATATAAGCCATTAGCTTACACTTTACTCTTTCTCCCATACTCATATGCTCAATCGGCTCTTTCCATTGAGACGCTTGGAATCCTAAATGTTTCATTAAATTTTGGACTTTTCCTCTTTCTTCAAACGTCTCTTTAAAAAATAAATTTTCTGGTGTTTTATCAAGCGGTAAATCAAAAACTTCTTGTGTTAAATAGCCGATGTTTGCTGAAGGTGAAATCCATATTTCTCCTTCAGCAGTTTCCGTTCCCATAATCATCTTCAGTAATGTTGTTTTCCCACTACCGTTTGGTCCAACAATCGCAACTTTCTCACCGTGCTGAATTGTAAAATTAACGTTTTCAAATAATACTTTCCCATGAAAGTCTTTTTTTAATTGCTTTACTTCTAAAAAGCGTTTTCCTACTTTTTTGTTCGCTTGAATAGAAAACTCAACTGAATACTCTTCTTTCACACGTTCTACTTTCGTTTTCTCCAGCTCTTTTTCAAGTCGTTTTCGTTTTGACTTCACTTGTGCATCCATTCGCTTCGCTTTTACACGATAGAATTCTTTCACACCTTCTTGTTTTGTAGACTGCGCGTGTGCCTTTTGTGACCATGAACTCAATTCTTTTATATGTGTTTCTACTTGTTCTATCTTTTTTTGTTGTTTTTCATATTCACGCTGCTGCGACTTTCTTTTTTGCTCACGTGCTTTCATGTAGCTCGTATAATTACCACTATGCTCAATTAATTTTTTGTCCTCAATTGACCATATTTTTGTTGCGACAACATCTAAAAAATATCGATCATGCGATACAACGATAACTGTACCTTTCATGTTTTTTATTTGTTTAATGAGAAATCCCGTACTGATCTCATCTAAATGATTTGTCGGTTCGTCTAATATTAAGACATTAGGATTTTCAGCAAATCCTTTTGCTAATCGAATTTTCAGCTTTTCACCACCACTTAAAGTATGAAAATCGTTCGTTGGCACGCCCCATTTCGCAAGAAGTTCTGCTTCTTTTGCAATTACATCATTACTAATAAAAGATTCTATTTCTTGCTCAACATATGCGGTTGTCATATTCATTTGCTGCCATTCAACAATCCCTTTTGAAGGCTCAATCTTTCCATTTATTAATTGAAGTAACGTTGATTTACCAGCACCGTTTTTACCAATTAATCCGATAACATCCCCTTGTTTTACTGTCACATTCATTTTCTCTAACAACATATTTTCTTTTATTTCAACATAAACATCATTTAATTTTAATAGTTCTTTCATAATACCGATCCCTTTCATTAAGGGAGAATAAAAAAATCCTCCCAAATAAATTTGGCAGGATTAGTCGTTAAAATATTTACACCCAAATAAGCTATTACGTAACATAAATAGCAATACCGTTCTATGGAAATTGGGCAGACTAATCCTATTTTTTAGAAATTGAAATTTATTGAATTTCAACATTTAAAAATAAGATTAGTTAATCATCGTCCACCCATCATTCCTTTCTGTCATTAATAACCATATTGTACCATGATAATACTGTATGCGTAAATATTATTATTTGTACTTCAAAAGCAATTATTTTTCTTCAAGTTTATTTTTACAATTTCATGTGCTCATATCTTTAATTTTTACTAATTTGTATCATTTATTCATATGAAAACTTTTAAAAAAATACAAAACAAGGCTAAAAAACTTATCTCCAACGTTCTTTAGCCTTGATCACTTTTTACACATTAAAAAATATTACTCGTACTACCGTACCTTTATCAACTTCTGAATGGATTTCTACACTATGTCCTAATTGCTTCGTAATTTCATATACGAGATATAGCCCCATTCCTGTTGATTCTTTAAAATCTCTACCGTTTTCTCCTGTAAAGAAAGGTTTGAAGACTCTTGGTAAATCTTGCTTCGGTATACCTACGCCATTATCAGCAATTTCAAGTATAACGGTATTACCTTCCTTACAAGCTTTCACTTTAATCTTTTCTCTACTACCTGATGAATATTTAATCGCATTCGATAGTATTTGTCCAATTAAAAATTGTAACCATTTCGCATCACTTTCTACAGTAATGTCCTTATCAATTTCAAGCTCTGGATATACAAAATTCCGGATAAAGAACCGTTTATGCTCATGTACCGAATCATTCACTATTTTATGTAGTTGTACTCTTTCTACATAAAAATCTTGTGTAAATGCTTCTAAACGTGCGACATACAGAGCCATTTCTAATCCCTTTTTTAATCGATCAGTTTCCTCATTTATACTTTCAAAACGTGAATCTACTTCATCCTGTGTAATTAATTCTATTACAGATAAAGGTGTTTTCATTTGATGAATCCACTGATTCATAAAGGTTAAATGGTCATTATTTTTTCTCTCTTGCATTTGCAGCTGATTTTGATAATGTCGATATTGCACCTCAAGTAGTTCTTGAAGAGCAGCCGATACAGCTGCAAAATCAGATTTTTGAACAGATTCATCCAAAGATTGCATCGGGTTTGCTAAGCGCTCATAAAAAGAACGATGTGTAAAATATCGAAACACTAAATAACTTCCCATAAAGAAAGCCCCTAGAAACATTGCATATAACGCCGTTGTAATATGATTATGCCCATCAAACCAATATACGAGAAATATAGCTAGTAGTTGAATTATAGTAAAGCAAATAAGTGGTATATGATCACGTATAAACAACCTTATCATTTTTCTATACCAGTATCCCAAGTAATATGCAATCTATATCCAACACTACGAATCGTTTCAATCGCACCTTCTATATGTAACGTTTGTAACTTTTTACGCACACGTGTTGTATTTACACTTAATGTATTATCATCAACATAAGATTCGCTATCCCATAATTTATTTAACAACACTTCCCTACTCACAACACGCGGATAATTTTTCATTAATGTCTCTAATAAAATAGCTTCGTTTCTCGTTATATCAATCTCTTCGTTTCTAAGTTTCAATACAAGTCTTTCAGGATATAAACAAAGGCCTTGTTGCTCAATCATTCGCTCTTCTAGTTTCGGTGCATAATCTCCATATGCACGTCTTAAATGACTACGAATTTTCGCCACTACAACTTCATAATGAAAAGGCTTCGGAATAAAATCATCGCCACCATTTTCTAACGCCATAACTTGATCCATCGTACCTTCACGAGCCGAAATGAATAGTATCGGACATGTAGAAACACCGCGAATTTGACGACACCAAAAGTACCCATCAAAACTCGGTAAATTAATATCTAATAAAACTAACTCTGGTTGTTCATCTAAAAAAATGTCTAATACATTTTGAAAGTCCGATACAATAACTCCTTGATAACCATATTTCGCAACATGTTTTGATAATAGTTCTGCAATTTTCATATCGTCTTCTACAATCATAATTTTGACCATTATTGAACTCCTTTTTAATCCACAATCTCAAATATACTTATATAAAATAAATACTACCTCTTTTCACAAAATCCGTAAATTAAAAAAGGATGCTTTTATACAAAAGTATCCTTTTTCGTCCCTTATCTATTTAATATGAAATTTACTAAAAGTAAATCCTAGTTTCTCCACATAATCCATCCCTAATTCCATACGCGCCGTTTTCAACGGATCCACAACTTGGCAAACTTTTAAATTACCTGCTGCCGATAATAAAAGCGTTGCATCAGCTTTAGACATTGCTAATTCTTCATGTAAAAATGTCACCATATTACGTACAGCACGATTTGCTGCATCATCTAGCAATTTTTCTGAAGCAATCGTCATTACTTTTTCTTTTTGAATAGCCATTGGTAGTGGCCATTTTTTCCCTTTTATAATTTGAACTGTTACAGTTACCTCACCAGCAACCTCTACTCCACTAACCCCAATTTCACCATCCCCCATTGCTGCGTGTAAATCACCTAACGCTAATAGTGCTCCTGGGACATTAACTGGTAGTAGTAATGTTGTTCCTTCTTTAATTTCTTTACAGTCCATATTCCCGCCGTGATCATGCGGTGTGCCACATGAAATGCTCTCTTCTTTCGGTGCAATACCAATTACCCCAATCATTGGATTAATCGGGATTTGTAGTTCACTTGAAAACAAAACATGTTCATTATGTATTGGGACAATTTTCACTGTATTTTCATTTAACTCATTCCCTATTACACCAAGGTTTGCACCTGTAGTTAAAACGCCCTGCTCTGCAATTTTAATCTTTTCAATCGTTACGGCTAATATATCGCCAGGTTCTGCTCCTTTAACATATACAGGTCCAGTCGCTGGATTAATTCGGTTCCAATCTAATTCTTGAAACACAACATCTTCAGAATCGATTTGATTTTCAAAGCAATCATATGTTTCAAATACAAGACTGCTCCCAATTTCCACTTCCATACAAGGCTTAGTTTCTGGTGACATTGAGTAAATGATATGGTCTTTATGAATTCGATACATAATACCTCTCCCTTTTATATTTATCTACTATTACTAATTAGCTCTTTTTATACAAGCTCCTCTTAAAATTAAATGTTATTTTTATGTAAAAAAGCACGCAGATTGTTTTATAACATACACTCTTTACTATAACAGAAAGGTGGTATCACTATGCCCCTTATTCCATACAACGAAAGTGATGTTGATTTACTAGCTCGTTTAATTCGTGCTGAAGCTGAAGGCGAAGGTCGCCAAGGTGAGGAGTTAGTTGGATGCGTTGTAGTAAACCGTGTATTTTGTGATTGCTTAGATTTTAAACAACTCCGTACCGTACGCGACGCTGTATATCAAAGCCCCGGCGGATTTGAAGCAGTACAATATGGATATTTTTATCAACGCGCTCGTGAATCAGAAAAAGAAATTGCACGAAAAGTTTTACAAGGTGAATGGCGCTGGCCTGCACGATGGGCTCTTTGGTATTTCCGTCCAGTTGGAGCTTGTCCACCTGAATGGTATAATCAGCCATTTGTAGGACAGTTTAAAAGCCATTGTTTTTATGAACCAAGTGGTGATGAATGTCCAAAAATGTATTCACGATAGTAAAAAAGAAAACACCGAAAGTACCTGCTTTTATATATACTTTCGGTGTTTTCTTTTCATTCAAGTAATCTAATAGTAAGATAAAATATTTAACTCCTATAACATTTTATTAATCGAATATTCAACATGTACTGAAGTTTCTTAGACTAATAGAAACCAAATGGTATATAAGAGGTTATCACTAAATAACAATTTTTAGTTTTAATGTATATATTTGTTTATAAAAAAATGATAAACTAATTTACGCATTGGAAAAATTTTATAATGATAAAAAGGGGATCACTATGAAATTACTACGTTTATTTCTCATTCTAACTCTTGTTGTATTATTAAGCGCATGTGGTAATACAGCAGTAAAAGTCACCAAGGTTCAAAAAAACGGCGAAACAACTTTAAACATTGGCTCCCTGAAAGGGTATTACGATGTACAAACGATCAAAACTGAACAAGGAAATGTACAATTTCCTTTTGATGCAACCGTTGAAGAGGGTACAATTTTATTACAAATCACTAAACGCGATAAGATCATTTACGAAGAAGAAGTCACTTCTCAAAAAGAAGGTTTACTTTCTTTTGAAGTACCAAAATCTGGATCTTATAATTTAATTGTACGCGTAAAGAACGAAAAAGAAAAAGCAAAAGGTATACAAATACATACAAAACTATAAAAAAACGGCAAGCGAATTCTAGCTTGCCGTTTTTATTTCTAACTCAATTTTCATAATATATACTTATCGATTAAACGAATTGTTTTGTGTATACTTCATCTTTATTTACATTCTATATTTAGACATTATTCTTAAAAAATCTTCTAAATAAAAATTAAGTTATGATTTCCGGAATTTTAGTTTAATTACCTAAAAAAATTCTTTATCGCTTCTAATTGAATTTTATGACTACACTCATCACAACAATATGCCCCGTTTGGTTTTTCTTTAAATCGCTTATATTTTTCACTGCCTTCGTAAACACGAAATATATTCTTACAAGAAAAGCAAACAATCTCATAAAACATCATATGCATTTTCCTCTCCTTGTTTATACACTTTTTTAATCACTTGTGAGAAGGTCATTTTTCTACAGCATAAATTTTAATATCCTTTGACTAAAAGGTTTACCTCTATTCTTATCGAATTATATTAATATCTTATAACGCGAGGTGAACATCTTGTTCAGTAATATAGAATTAGTTTTAGATGCTAAAGCAAGTTTAGCTGAAGGACCATGTTGGAATGAAAAAAAGCAACTTTTATATTGGGTTGATATTACGGAGAGAAAATTATGCATATACAATCCTACCGCTAATACGAACCGAGTAATTGCACTCAATCAACAAATCGGCTGTGTTGTTCCATATTTAGAGGATACACTACTCTTAGCTATGGAAAACGGTTTTTATTCTATTAATGTAAATACAGAAAAACTGACACATATTTTTGACCCTGAACCACATTTAATAGAAAATCGTTTCAATGATGGAAAATGTGATCCAGCTGGTCGTTTCTGGGCAGGTTCTACAGATACATACGGTATGAATGCTGCAGGTTCCTTGTATTGTTTACATCATAATTTAAGTGTAGTGTAGAGAAAAAAGTTTCACATGTAAATACATCAAATGGAATTGCTTGGTCACCTGATCATACATACTTTTACTTTATAGATACACCTACTAAAAAAGTGGTTCGCTATCAATATAATATACGTACTGGAGACATTCATAATCCAATTGATGTAATCATTTTCTCTGAAAATGATGGTCTACCTGATGGTATGACAATTGACGAAGACGGCTGTTTATGGATTGCACATTGGGGAGGTTCAAAAATAACTAGATGGAATCCCTCTACTGGAGAAAAAATATTAAGCATTCCAATTCCAGCTTTATATGTAACATCATGTACATTTGGAGGGCCTAATTTAACAGATTTATATATTACAACAGCCAGAACAAGAATGACTGATGACGAATTAAAAGAGTATCCACATGCTGGTGGTATTTTTCGAATTCAAACAAATGTTAAAGGCTGTCCCACCTATTCATTTTGCAATAAAAATATTGGAGCTGAAACAATGTGAACCGTATCGATTACATAAGACAAGAAGAAAAGAAATATCACGACCTTTGCTATGAACAATATAAACTATTTGAAATTGGCTCTTGGCTGTACAAACCGGTTAAAACAGTTATGGACTTGATGGATCACTTTGAAGGACAAAACAACTTACAAGTACTTGATCTTGGCTCTGGCGTCGGTAGAAATAGCATTCCAATTGCACAAAAGATAAGAAATACTAGCGGCACTGTTACATGTGTTGATTTACTTAATTCCGCTTTAACAAAGCTAAAAATTTATAGTAAAGAACATGATGTATTCGAGGTTATAAAAACAGAACAAGCAGCAATTGAAAACTATCATATTGACTCTAACGCTTATGATTATATCGTTGCAGTATCAAGTTTAGAACATGTCAAATCAGAAAAAGATTTTAAAAACGTGCTTCATTCTATGAAAAAAGGGACAAAAAACAGTGGTATTAATTGTTTGATTATTAACTCTAACATACAAGAAATTGATTTAAAAACGAATGAAGAATTAGAAGCTTTAATTGAAATTAATCTCCCAACCGAAGAAATGATACGTCTATTAAAAAGCATTTATAAAGGATGGAAAGAAATAAAAGTTGAAATAAAAGAATTAGCTTATAATATAGTTCGTAATGAAAGACACATTCAATTAAAAACAAATGCTATTACTTTTGCCTTTCAGAAATAATACTATAAAAGGTAAGGATATTTTCTCATATATTCATAGGAATACCCTTACCTTTTATCTTCATAATATTATTTCGTTATTAGTTTTCGTATCATCTAAAATATAATTTTCATTCGAAATACTAATCAGCTATTAATTGAATTCATTAACTGGAAGAAATATTCCGCTTCATGAGTCTCATTCAATTTATACCATGAATGAAGTGTATCTGGCGCAAATACATCTAATTTTCTCAATACCTCCATGGCAAATTCTAGAGGAGCTACACCCGATGCGGTAATAAGGTTTTCACTGGATGATACAGGTCCCTCTTTATAAAAATTTTCTCCTTTATAAGTAGGACAAATCATTTTCATATACTCTAAACTATTGCTTGTGTGATTTATAGAATCCAAGTAACCGTAATTTGCAAGACCTATAGTTGCACCGCAAATGGCAGCCACAATTGTACCAAGTTTTAAAGCCTCATCAACTTTTTGCAAAATAGGTTTATGTATTTCTTCACTCCAAGTATTCCCTCCAGGTAAAATTAATAGATCGTTACTCTCAAGGATACATTCATCTAGGGAAATATCCGGCTTTATATTCAAGCCCCCCATTGAAATAACCATTTCTTTATTTATTCCAACTGTGACTACTTTAAAAGGCGCTACATCTTTTTTAAAATATCTCCCTGTATTAAGTTCAGCAATTAAATGTCCGTACTCCCAATCAGACATCGTGTCAAATACATATAGATAGGCTTTTCTTGTTTGCATTCAATAACACTCCATTCATATACTACAGTTTTAATTACAAAAATTGCTCTTTTCAGTTTAACATTTTATTCAACATTTATGGTTTAAAATTCCAAATAAAAGAGCACTTGTTTCCGCAAGTGCTCTTTTTGGGGATTTTGAGATATCCTATTAAAGAAAGTTAAGGTTACTTAAAGTTAATAGGTACTTCTATTATATGCTTGTCCTTTTTATTTGTGCATAATCAATATATAAACATCTTTAATAATTCTTAATAACTTTTAATTATAGTTCTCTCTTACATTTTATCGTTAAAAAATTAATTGGAGGTTTATTTGCCATGTTCTTATTTGGTTCATCAATTTCCGAAACTTGTACTAATCCATATTGATTAAAATCTTTTTTTATAGATTCAGAATCATAGAAGAACATTTTTACACCTTCCATTATCTCATAATAATCTTTATCCAACTGTTTTCCTTTTCCGTACATGGGAGCTTTTTTAGAAACAGTTGTAAAAACCATATATCCGCCTGGTTTTAACTGATTATAACAATCTTCAATAAAATTCTCTCTTTCCTGTCCATTCAACAAATGAAGAAGTGCATGACTAAATATCCCATCATACAGTTTATTATCAAAAGGCATTTCGTTTACTGAACCGTGATACATACTAACATCTTCTAGTCCGTTTTCTCTTGCTAAATCGATCGCTGTTTTCGAAATTTCAATACCTGTTACATTTATACCATTATCGATAAAAACCTTTGCATTTCTTCCATAACCAATACCCGGAACTAATATATCCTTAACGTTCTTTTCAATAAAAAAATCTTTTGTCAAAATTGCAGATTCTGTAGGTTCCAATCCCCACATCGTTTGTTTTTCAATAAAACTTGATTCCCAAAATTCCATTATGTTTCTATCTCCTTATTCTTATCTCATGTTTAATATCACATGAAAGACCTATTCATTTTAACGCTGCTTTTTTCACCACAGTCACTATAGCTCCATTGAATATAGCATATTAATAAGCCTATATCTAATTTAAAGATTGGCTGAATATCTATTCTAAATATTAACTTTTACATTTAGAAAAAATAAAAAATGCCAATAATTCAATTGTATATTGGCATTTCACATAAGAAATTATCTTTTTATATTGTACCGATCTAATACTTTTTCTAACATTTCTAAAGTTATTGGTTCTGCTTCTTTTATTAATCGATAACCAATACGCCCATTCGGTTCCGCTGTAACTTGCTGTAAACTCTTTACATCATGGATCCCTTTTTCTCTTAATTGCATATATAGTTGTTGCTCCGACATTTTTGCCTGCATCAAATTCTCTTTTACAATCTCTCCGTTTTCAACAATTATAATGCTACTTCCATTTAGAAATTGTTCCACCTTCTTTGATTTCAATTCAAAGAAATGAATAATAAGTAGTATGCTTGCAAATATGATGGCCGCAAATATAGATGGGACTACTTTTCTACTTAATACAGGTTCTACAATAATACGGCCGATTGATACAACTATAATGATTTCAGCTCTTGTCATTTGGCTGACAGATGCACTACCTGTCATTTTCAAGACAATTATTCCAGTAAAAGTTAATATAATACTTTCCCAAATTATATTCATAATAACCCAATCCTTTAATGGTGTATTTTACTATCATTCCCATTAAAGTTGTGTTTTACTTACCTATTAAGTTGTTAAATCCTTCAGACCATGATGGAAATAAAGGTATCCAACCATACTCTTTACGTGCCTTATTATTGGAAGCTCCTCTTTCCCAACTATTTTTCCCATCTTGAACTTTAGGCTTAGGTGCCCCTATCCCTGCTGCATATATTGGTAACCATTCTTTACTAGTTGCTGGATAATTATCTACAATATTTACGATTCCTGAAGGCCAATTAAGGGCTAGCATAGTAGCTCTTGCAGCATCTTCGACATGTATAAACGAGCTTATCCCGTCTGATGCGATAATCTCATTATTACGAACTTGATTTGCTATTAATCCGTTTTCCGCATACCATGTTCCTGGTCCATATAATGTGCCATAACGAAGTATAACCGATTCAGGTAACTCAGTAACAGCTTCTTCTAATTTTAATATGCCATTAACAGTGACTTGCCGAGGCGCGGAAGCAGTAATATGTAGTGAATCTTTTTCAGTCGCAAATATATCCCCTGGTTCATACGCCCATGAAATACTTTGAGCGATTATTTTCTGTACCCCTACATTTTTAGCTGCATCGACAAGGTTACGAGTGCCTTTTGTTCTAATTTTTGCATTATCCTCAAAATTCCATGATGACAATGACGTTAATTGATGAATAACTATATCGGGATTTGTTTCTTCTAATACAGAAAATACAGCCTCTCTATTAAATACATCAGCTATTACTGGTATGGCACCAACCTTTTTCATTGCTTCTACTTGCGAAGTAGTACGGATCATCGCAAACACCGTGTGCCCATTTTTTATTAACAGTGGTAATAAAGAACGTCCTATTACACCAGTTGCACCTGCTACAAATATTTTCATATATGTTCCTCCTCATTTAGTAATCATAAATGTGACGAAACATTTGTGAGGTATGTGACAATTATTTAATCTGTGTATTCATTTTCATGTAAATGTGAATTAAAATCCCAATATCCCTGGAGGTGACAAGGATTTATGAATATTCATATTTATACACTTACGCAATACAGAGCTACACTATATAGTAATTAAACACTAATAAAACCTATTTTTTTCTCAGAACCTCCTCATTTGTACACTCTTTTTTTATTTTCAATTAACGTTTAAATAAAAAAACGTATAATCCGCATCATTGCCAATTTTCATATATTAAATGCCTACTTCATATAGTAATAAATAATGATAAAAGAAAACAGAGGGTGGTTGTATATGACAATGACGGATATTTATAACTTTATGATTAAACATGGACGTATGCCACACTTCCACGATGAATTTCCGTTAATTTTATTCTGGAGCCAAAAAAGTGGCTGCACTTCACTAGCAAATTGGTTCTTTTATCAAATTGGATTATATGAAGAAGCGATTAATTACGATCCGTTTATTCATAACTACGAGTATGATATATACAAAAATTCTTTTTTTTACTATATACAAGTAGCTACAGAATTAAGGCTTAAACAAAAACACGCGTACAAACTTGTTAGAAACCCTTATAAACGAGCTGTCAGTTCTTTCTTATCACTCCTTTCACCACCCCATATAGAACATCCGGAATGGAGACCTATTCGTCAATTTCTGTACAGGGATGAGAATTGTAATAAGAAAATCTCCTTTAAACTTTATCTATATTATTTAAAATCTTTTGATTCTAATTCAGACATAATAAACCCGCACTATGCTCCACAATATATACAAGATGAAGAACGTTTTGTAACTAATTATATCTACCTAGAAAACTATTCTAAGGAAATCGCGAAACTAGAAGATCAATATAGATTAAAAAAATCTCCTTTAGATTTATTGGAAAAATCATGGCACCATCAGAACGACTATGCTATTTTTAAAGGGGACTACGCAGACGCTAACATAATAGACCCCTTATTTCCACGGCTCCCAACATATGATAGTTTTTATGACGCCGAAACTACTCAATTAGTTGAAGACATATTTAAAACAGATTTTACCATATACAAATACCCCTTTACGCCACTTTAAAATATATAATTTCTTGAATTTATATATTCAGAATATACACGCTAATTAAATGGGATGGAGCACATATAAAAATGTGCTCTTTTATCAAGGATTTATTAAAATCTCATATTACAACCAACATAGTGAATCCGAATATTATATATTTAATGCAGAATCTTAAAGCTTTTCCTTATAATGAGTAAACTAAAAGAATCTCAATCGGTCATTCTAACTAGCCAACCATCAGTCTTAAATACAAACTTATCTCTGCCCTTCTCAATAAGTATATTATTGGGGTAGAGACAATATAAGAGATTACGAATGTGTAATCTCATCCAAATATAATCGATGTCTTTAAAATCAGAAGATGCTCATAATTTCTAATTAAAAAGAAGGAAACTTAATATTCAAAATCAGAACACTTAAAAACCAATCTTTTAAATGTAGAAGTTATAAATACTCCCCCTTTTTTCTTTATTAGAAAAATATAGATAACCTATTCTATTTCACTATTGTTTAACAGTATTATTATTCTGATAACATTTTAAGAAAAGTTGTTGCCGCCCAAATGAAATACGCAAGTTGTGTCACGATATACATCGTAATTTCAAAACCTGTAAGCTTTCTTTCCCTTTTTATTTTCTTTAAATATCTATAAAAACAAAATGAACATAAAATCAGTAAAACAATAGACATTTGATATAGATTTTCTACTAAAAGAACTGCCATTTATTTCATCACCTTTCCAATAAAGTGAAACTTTAATCAGTGGGGGGTTTGTTCATCCTCCACTGATTATCAGCCCTCACCAGTCGGGATTTAGCGGGATAAAAAATATATAGTTCAAGCATATCATTTTAACGGAAATAATTAACGAAATTTTCAAATTAAATGAACTTCCTAAGTAAAAGAAGTAACTTTTTGGAAATGTTTCAATACAATATTATGTAATTCAATACGCTCTATATAATATTAGATTAGGTTTTCTTTTACTGTACATGCTTAGGAGGAAGTTTTACATGCAATTGATTCATAACATACAAAAAAACGTTTAATAACCTATGTAACTACGATACGGTCAATTTAATACACGCTATTCAATCATTAAATATTTCACTTCATAAAATATCTCCTTTTATTACTTCACCAGTTAATCTTGAATACGGACGGAACGTTATCTATCAGTCTGAATTTGTAGAGATTTTAGTATTAAATTTCCCCAGCAAAGCAAAGACTTTTGTGCACGATCACGGAATATCTGTAGGATGTATACTAATAGTCAATGGTACGCTACAAAATATAACGTACGAAAATAATAGCGAGCGGATTGAAGAGTTTACAGAGGGAAATATTTTCACAGTAAAAAAAGATACTGTGCATAAAATGTATAACAGATTCGGCAGTAATAACTTTCCACGTATATTCCCCACCATTAAAAGATGTCCAAATATATGAATAGTCTTTAGAAGGAGGAAATATGCAAAATTTGAAAGATTACTATATAAAGAGCTTACAAGATGGTCGTAACGTTTGGCTCTATGGACGAAAAGTAGATGTAACTACAGACAAACATTTTGCAGGAACATTAAGTACCATTTCTAATTTATTTTCATTGTTTGATGATCCAATACGAAGAGATTCTGTTGGATATGTTAGCCCAAAAACGAAAGAATTTGTCCATACAGCCTTTTTAATTCCGAATTCCTATAACGAATTATTAATGAGGAGAACCGCTTTTGAAACGTGGAGTTATGCTACAGACGGTGTAATGAGTAGACTATCTGATTACGCAAGATCGAGACTTACCGGCTGGTACGTATCAAAATATTTTTATAAAAAATTCGATGTACAGTTTCCAGATAAAATTACATCTTATTATGAAGAAGCGAGAGATAATCACTTGTTCTTAAGCGTAGTTCAACGTGATCCACAAATAAATCGATCTACAGAATCAATGTTGAATACAAATGACTTAGGATTACTAAGAGTTACGAAGAAAACTTCTGACGGAATTTATTTAAGTGGTGCTAAAATGATTGGTACTGCTTCTCCTTATTCAAATGATTTATTAATCTATCCATTAGCAAAACTGACTGATACTCAAAAAGATTTAGCTCACTTTCTCATTGTGGCAGCCAATTCTCCTGGATTACATATGGTTTGTAGAGAACCATTTGCGAATACACATTCAATTACAGTTGATTCCCCTCTTAGCTCACAGTACGATGAAATGGATGCACTATTAATCTTTGATAATGTATTTGTACCATGGGAACGTGTCTTACTATATAACAACCCTGAAGCGTTATGGGCAATAAAGTCAGATATAGCTTCTAGTAGTTTAGCTTATCACCAAGCAATTGTACGATTAGTAGTAAAGCTAGAATTTATAACTGCAATTGCTTATGAAATTGCTGAATCGATTGGTGCTACTACTTATTTGCATGTTCAAGAGAAGCTTGGGGAATTAATTATGCAAATCGAAACAATTCGCGCACTTTTAATTGCTGCAGAAGTTGAAGGTACTACAAATGAAACAAAAACTTATTTGCCGAACTTTAAATATATTGAAACTGCAAGGAATCTTGGTTCCAAATATTATCCCCGTGCAATAGAAATTTTACAATTAATTGGAGCAGGTGGGTTCATTCAACTTCCTTCGAGCTCGAATGACTTCCAGAGTCCGATAGCTGATTTATTGAAAAAATACTTTAATGGAACGAATATAGATGCCGAACAACGTACAAAATTATTTAAGTTAGCCTGGGATATCATCGGAAGCCCATTAGGATCTAGACACGAATTGTACGAAAGATTTTACGCGGGAGATTCAATACGAAATACAGCTACGCAATATGTAAATTATGATAAAAATCATTTTAAAAAGATGCTAAGTAAATATTTACATTAATGAAAAAGAGCACTTTTTGCTAAGAGTGCTCTTAAAAAACATATAGTTATTCAGTTACATATATAGTTGCTCCGGCCACAACTGCTACTTTTCTCCGTAATCGTTTCATTTTATTCAACTTTTATAATTCAGCTTTATAACCTCTGGTATATGCTTCCTATCATATTTCCTCATATAGGCTTCTCCATCTGGAGTAACTAATTGTAAAACAATCTCACAACAAACCTCCTAATTCAAATTATTCTTTTCTAAACTGAAAATCCAACTGTCTTGATTGCTTGATTTCCTCAATTACTTTACGAATACCTTCTTCAATCTTATCTTCTTTTACATTCGAAACATTTAATTTTAATAGTTTTTCTTTAGGAAAATCCCTCATATAATTCTTATCAATAGTATCGACACTTATTTGAATTTCACCTAATTTTTGTATAAGTGTTTCTGTAACTATGTTTTTCTGCATTTCTAAACAAGTGTGTATTCCAAGTGTGTTTTGTCTATTATATGTAAATAATGATGAATTTTCATTTTGCACTTTTTCTAATGTTTCTGCTAGTTTTATTGATCTATTGTAGTAGGAAGAATTAATTTTACTTTTATGACGTTCAAACATACCGCTCTTTATATAAATTTCTAAAGCCGCTTGAGAAATCATCGGACTATCAATATCTAGTATTTTTTTGTATGTATAGAAAGCAGTTGCAATGGATCGTGGGATGACCGCAACTCCAACCCGTAAACCTGGAAAAATAATCTTCGAATAACTTTTCAAATATATGACATAACTACAATTATCCAAGCTATATAACGGATCTGCTTTTGAATCAGTTTCTAAATCTGCTAAATAATCATCTTCCACTATAAATACATTGTATTTCTTAGCCAATAGTGTGATTTTTTCTTTCTCATCTTTAGAATAAGACGTTCCAAGCGGATGATGATATCTCGGTATCGTATAGAAGAATTTTATTTTTCCAGTTTGAAATATTTGCTCCAATTCATTCAAATCGATACCTTCATTCGTACGTCTAATACCGATTACAGGAACTTTATTTATTTCTAGATAATCAATATATAGATGATATGTTGGCTGTTCAATTAATACAGTTTCATTTCCATTCGGAAATGGTATGGAAGTTAATATAGCAAGTGCCTGCTGAACACCTGACGTTATAAAAATATTTTCTTCTTTTGTAAAGACTTGATAATTTGCTAGTTGTTTTTGAATAACTGGTATTAAAGATGGTAACCCTTTCGGCGTTCCATATACAAACAAATCATTTTTATACGTATCAATAGCCTTATTAATACAATGTTGAAAATCTAAATATGGGAAAACATCTGGATCTGGTGCTGAGGAAGCAAAATCAATTATCTCGTTATTTTCTATGGTACTCCCAGATTTCTTAACAACGTAATATCCACTTTGAGGGACAGAATATATAATATGACGCTTTTCTAATTCATGAAGCGCACGTATAACTGTCGCCTTATTACATTCATATTGCGTAACGAGTGACCGTATAGACGGTAATTTCTTTCCTTCATTTATTTCTCCATTTTGAATCATATTTTCTATGTCGTTTAAAATATGTAAATACTTATACATATTACACCTCCTTCAGCAATTTTCTATTTAATTATATCGATTTTATATTCATATAGCATTCATTCCTCAATTAGTTAATTTTCCGATCATCTATATCGTAAATCCCAATAGCGTATGAATCATTTTCAATCCATTTCTTTACTGCTTCTGTTTTAAGTACCCCTTCAACTTCTTTTTCTATTTTCTGTCCAAGTTCTCTCGCCCTTACTTCACCATCGCTAATCTTAGTTTTTATATCAATGGTAGCAGGTTGATTCTTTTTATAATTTATTTGCTGAATACCAAACCCTTCATATCCATTCTTTCTGAATACGTCATCAAATATCTGTCCAAAAACTAACTGCCATCTTTGTTCTGCATTTACAATCTCCTGGTTTCTTTGAGATATATTTACTTTATAGGACATAATGCCTTGAATTTGCAATCTTTTATTAATTTCTTTTTTTATTTCGTTAGCATTTTCGCTATCAGCAATCTCTAAATCTACTATCCTTTCTTTTTCATCTCTTATAGCAGCACTAAAAAAAGATTCCTCCTTGACTGTCGCTGTAACAATACCCATAACTATAGAATCTTCACTTTTAGATTCTTCCATTTCAGGCTCACAAGCACACAATACAGCAATTGAAAATAAAAATACAATCAACTTCTTTCCTCTTTTCATTGCACTTCCCTCCGTAAATTTTCATTTACGATAAACTTTTACTTTCACATATAAATACCTTCTATAATTATTAAATTTAACATTATTTCACATTTTCCCCACTTAACAAGGGAATTACAATTAATAAATAGAATATCTCTATGAATAAATAAAAAGTGAGGGATATATAATGCAACGTGTAAATACGATTGATATTAGTAATGTACTACAATTGGAAAAAACTCTTTCGACTTTATTAAATAAGATGATTTCTTCAAAACTAGACCTTGAAAATTGGTTAAAAGAGCAGTCAAAAGTAATTTGGGAAATCGAAGAACAATTAAGATCACATTACATCGCCTTTCAATGTAATACGGATGATGAAGAAATAAAGGGAACTTTTGAACATGATCAACAATTTGTAAAGCCTCTTTTAAAGCGGTACCAAAATTTATTGGATAATAAATATTTAGAGTCACCTTTTCGAATGGAATTAGATTCTAACGTATATGGTTTGTTAGATGCAAAAATAAAAAATGCTCAAAAGTTATTTTGTGAGGAAAATATCGAATTAGAAATACAGGAAGACAAATTAGTCACAGAGTACTTTGAAATCACTGGAGGATTAAGTGGAATTTGGGACGGAGAAGAAAAAACGATAACAGAATTACAATCCTATTTACAAGATTCGAATCGTGACATCCGTAAAAAGGCAAAAACTATTATTTCTGAACAATTTTTATCTGTTGAAAAAGAACTCCAAAACATATTAAATCAATTAATTGAAATTCGCCATCAAAAAGCAAAAAATATTCAACTAGAGAATTATCGCGATTATATGTTCAAAAAATACGAGCGTTTTGATTATTCAGCGAAAGATTGCTATGAACTAGCCGAATCCATACGTAAGTATGTTGTGCCTCTTAAAGATAAAATAATGCTAGAGAAAAAAGAAAAACTGCAAGTTGATACGCTTCGCCCGTGGGATGTATCAGCTGTAACTCCAGATCAAAAAGTGCTTAAACCTATTGCAGATGAAAATGATTTAATTGAAAAGAGCACTCATATCTTTAATAAACTAGATGTTGAATTTTCAGCACTTTTAAATCAAATGTATAAACACGATTGTCTTGATTTAACAAGCCGCAAAGGAAAAGCAGCTGGTGGCTTTTGTGAGTACTTACCAGCTTCACAATTATCTTTTATTTTTATGAACTTAAATTATACACAAGATGATATTATCACTTTTATACATGAAATGGGTCATAGCATTCATAACGAACTCATAAAACCATTAAAATTACGACAGTATATAGAAATTCCAGCTGAAACAGCTGAACTAGCCAGTATGACAATGGAATTATTCTCGCTTAATTATTGGGATACCTTCTATACAGACAAAAAAGATTTAAAACAAGCAAAAATTAACTTCTTTAAAGATGTTATTTCATATTTACCTGTCATGCTTATTGTTGATCAATTTCAACACTGGCTGTATGAAAATCCAAGTCATACTTCTGAAGAAAGAAATGAAAAATACTTGCAACTTCAAAAACATTTTCAGTCTAGCGTCATACATATTGATGGCTATGAAAACTGGATAGCAACGAGTTGGTTACCTGTACTCCATATTTTTGAAGTACCATTTTATTATATTGAATATGCGATCGCCCAACTTGGTGCATTACAAATGTATAAACAATATAAAGAGGATCCTAAGCAAGCACTAGAAAATTATAAAAAGGCATTATCACTAGGAAGCTCGCAACCTATAAAAGAAGTGTATAATGCAGCCGGTATTCGTTTTGATTTTTCTGGTGAAACAATTAAAGAACTAATGCTATTTGTAGAAAAAGAATTAGAATTACTTGAACAAATATAAGAAGAAAACTACATCTATATTTTAGGTGTAGTTTTCTTCTTTATTTTATTAATCAGTTCTATGTACTGAGTATCTCCATATCCGATTGTAGGAAAAAGATGAAACAACTTCTTTAATAATTCTTGAGTTGATAAATCTTTATTTTTAGAAATGAATTTCATTACTGCATTATCTTCTGTTAACATTTCTAAAAATAAGTCTATAGCCTGATACATTACAGGTGGTACCTTATGGGAGGTCTTTTTATGGTTTACTAATACTTCATTGTATATAGAAGAGTAATTCCCCAATTCAAGTTCAATTTGATTTACTTTAAATTCATCCTCTCTAAAGCTATTTAAGTATACCTTCCCTTCATAAGCAGACTGTTCAAGGTGAGAAAGTATGGTAAGTAGGTTCATTTGGCAAAACATATCTTCACCAAACCATAGAACAATACATTTATACTTTTTCGTAAAAAGGTTTTCTAACGGATCTATAACCTTTTTTATATAACTTTCTACTGAACTGTTATGTCCTTCCGCTCTTGTTTTAATAAAGTCCTCATCAAAAACTTGTGTAGTAGCAGGGTTCACACACATCGCCTCATTAAATGGTGCATAATCAGAATCACCCATTAGCTTTTTATTTTTAAATTCTTCATACATAACTTGACCATTTAATATGTTAAGTACCTCTTTATCAAATAGCTCACTCTTCCTATTTCGCAACTGTTCAACCTCTATTTTTCTAGAAATATTCATATTAAACGCCCCTTCTTTATTTAAATTTAGTTTAAGAAATGATTGAATAGACATTTTGTTAAGTTGATATTCTCTTGGATTCATTCCAAAAACATTTTTACATATTCAATTTAGCCGTTCCTATTTATAGTGCGATAGAATATTCATTTGCTGGAAATGGGAATATCGTTGACTATGAACATTCTATTACAGAAGCACTATTTGAAGGCTACCAAGAGGAAAATGAACTACCAAAAGAGATGATAGACAAGTTTCCATTATTTATTAAATTAAAGGAGGAACAAGTACGGATTATGAACCTTTATAGGATGAAGATCGAAAATAAGAATACCTATATCAATATTTAAGAACGCTGTTGTTTAACTACAAGGAAACTTTGGTTAAACAACAGCATTTATTAATTTGCTGACAGCCTTTTTTATGACTTATAAATACTGATTCAATAATCTTTTCAAATACACTTCTTTTTGCGGTGATACTTTTTCAGAAAATCTAGCTGCAATAATAATAGGAGCCCATTGAAAAACTTCATCTCTTGATAAGCCGGTACGACTGCAATATATATGTAAATACATCTCAGCTAATTCTACCGAAGCTTGTGAGTACAACAAATATGTTCGAAATACATCTGCGCGAATATCACCTGAACTTGCATCTACCCAGTCTATAACTTTCACTTTCTCTTCCTTACTCAAAATCAAATTAAATGGATGGAAATCTCCATGACATAGCCTAAAATCAAATGTAATAGAATCTAATTTTTGTAATATATTCTTCTTTTTGCTTTCATCCAAATTATGTACAGATTTAATTTGACGCTCTAACCTTTTCCTCATTAACTCCATTTCATCTGTATTCACACGTATAGCATGGATCTTTTTTTGCTCATTAACACAAAGTCCGATATAACGCTCTGCCTCATTTAAATTATTAAGTAGGAGATCACCAACACTGTCCCCTTTTACGTATTCCATAATAATTGCCTGTCTATCGTGTATCTTTGTCACTTCAAATACGTTTGGAACTGGCAGCCCGCATGAATAAGCATATTTTTGTTTTTTTGCTTCATTCATAGACTCTGTATCTGGGAGGTAATCTTTAAATAATTTTACAACCTTATCATCAGTTAAATAAATTTCTGCTGTATTCCCTTTTGCAATTGGATTACCTAAAACCACTTCATTTCTCCCCTTAACATAAATTAAAATAACACCTTATACCTCTCTTTAAATTCACTATAATCCTAGCTAAAACCTTCTTCACGAATATACAAAAAACTTACCGCTTTCCATCCTTAAATAGAAAGCGGTAAGTTTAATTGTTTAGGAATATCAGAATGAAACTCTGATGTATGCACAATTGAAAATGTATATCCTTGCTCAATAAATGATACTTCATTACATTTATATTCAAATGATACACCATTTTTCTTAAAGTTATTTTGGATTCGCTGTAAAAATGCGACGTCTGGTGTTCCGAAAGAAACGTGTACTTTCGGTGATAGAGCTTTCATCGCGATTGGAATCCAAGGTCGCTGCCACCAAGTTGCGACGACATAAGCAGTGCCACCAACTACAAAGTTAAAAATATCCCCGTCTTCCATCGTTTTCATATTTAGATTTGATTTCAGCCATTCCCTAAAAATAGGTACACTTTTAACAGGAAGACCAATTTCCCTTACATATAAAATGTTTAAAGGTGACTGCGGTACTAATACATCTTCTTTAACATAACTATGCGCGATAATTTCGAGTAGATTTCCATCTCCGTCTTTAAAGTATAAATTGAATCGACCATCCTCTTCATCAATTATATGACCATCTTTCCATTTCGCAATGAGTAATCCAGACTCCTCAAGCCATCTTGCTGTTTCATGAAATTTTGAATATGGGATTTCAAAAGCAACATGTGCAGGTGCAATTGGTTCATACACTTCTTGAAAACTAATTGTTGTATAAGGTGTTACTTCAAATTGAATGAAGGATGCTGTTTCTTTTTTTATTGGAAAAGATAATATGTCCTTATAAACTTGTTTTACCCCTTCTATGGAAACCGTTTGTAGTTTTATATCTGATATATGTGTAATCACTTTACATTCCCCCTCATTTCTTATTATCTATTCGTATTGTATTACACTTATAAATAGATAAAATCAAACGGAAGGATGGATTTTTCATATAGAAACTACAACTTTAGTATGAATATGTTAGCTCCAATTATTTTTTATTTCTGCTATAACAATTTCTGGTTTATCCCAGTGCAACATGTGTGTAGTATCAGGAATTACTTTTACTATACTGTCCGTTTTCTCTTTGAAAACATTTACTGTCTTATCTCTATAATCCGCCCAAACTTGTGGAACTGTAGCTCGGAGTAATACAATATTAGCCGGCAGCTTCTCATATATATCTATCGTTTCATCTTTATGCATACCTCTTATTATATTACTAGCTGTATTCCCCCTGGCATGCCACCATACTTTGTTATCCATTTCGATCCCTAGGTCCTTTACAGCAACTTCTAACAATGAAGACCACCTAGTATAAGCTTCTTTTTCACTTTTGAAAAATTCGTCCCAATTATTAAAAACGTATTCATCAAAGTCCTTTTCATAATAAGCAATTTCTTCTTCCAACGTTTTTTCTTGAAGCCTTTTTGTTTGATATCCACCATCAATAAGAATACTTCCTTGTACTTTTTCTGAATGATGTAACAAATAAAATAACGCTACAAAACTTCCCCATGAATGTGATAGAAAATAGAAGTATTCGATTCTCAATTCATTTATTATTTCATTTAACCAATTTGCTAAATTCTGCATCTCATAATCTTCTGTTCTTTCAAATGGCGGTGTTTTACCATGTCCAGGTGCATCAACGGAGATAAATCTATACTCTTCTTTTAATTCCTCAGCAATTTCTATAAAACTTAAACTCGTACTACCTAATCCATGTAAACAAAAGATAACGGGCTTGTCATTATTCCCCCATTCAGTAATATGTACATTTATTTTTTCATTGCTAATATAGTAACGTTTCAAAACATTTATCCTCCATATTATGATTTACACTTTATTTATTTCTATTATTTTCAAGTATTTCCTGTATTCTTTTCCACACAAAAAGCTGCTTTTCTTTAAATGAAAAGCAGCTTTTACGCTAAAATATATTATAATTTAACAGCGATAATCATAAATCTTTTTGAATTTGTATGAATCCCTTTTTCAGAACTATTCGTGTCAATGAACTTTTGTAAAATAGTAAAATCCTCTTCCTCTTCTCCAAATCTAGGAATAATAGGCGTATGTTTTAATAAGAAAATGAGATCTTCAGGCGTATTGTAATAATCAGTAACATCATATTCACGTACTTGCACGAGATCAAATCCTGCACTAATAAGTTCATCCATATACTTTTCTTTTAAAGTGCCATCTCGTTCACCTAAGCATTGTCCTCTGCCAAATGCTTCTTTCAGGTTTAATTTATCATTCTCACTTACTTGTTGCGTTAAGAAAAAAGCACCTCGTTTCATTACTTTTGCTAACTCAGATGCTAGAAACGGAGCATGACAACTTGAAGCAATATCAAAATGGGCATGTGGAAATGTTAAAGCTTCAGAACCCATTTGAAGAAACTCAACATTTTGTACACCTGATTTTTTCAAGTTAGAATGTGCCGTTTCAATCATACCGTTAGAATTATCAATTCCAATTAACAATTTAGCCGAAGATGCTATATTAAGTATATTTTCCCCTCCGCCTGTACCAACATCAAGTAGAGTGGCTGATGGTTTACATCTTTTTTTCACTTCCCCATAAAAGTCCCATATATCTCCTACAGTTTCACATTTTATTTTACTAAAATCCCATCCATTTAATCTTCCTACTCTATCATAAAAGTTTTTGTACTCTAATTCATTCACCTTATAACTTCCCTTTTGTAAAAATAAATTAAATATGTAATATAACCTGCAACACTGTTTAATTATATGTTATAAAATAAAAATTATTAAAACAACATTTCACTTCGCAGTACATTAAGTTTACATAACAATTTTATAGTTTATCTTTAACTATATGTTCTAAATGTCTTCTTCCCCAACTACACATACTATCCAAAACAGTACTGACTGTTTTTCCATGTTCAGTTAAGCTATATTCTACTTTAGGTGGTATTTCTTGATAATGCTTATGAATCTTATAAATCTCTTTCTCTTGTAAAAAGGCCTGGCCATAATAATGGAATTGCACATACTGTTCTATATTTAATGCAAAATAGTTTTACTACGGGTAATGTATTATTTCCAGATGGAGGGTACACATATCATTAAATTATTAGCAACAAAAGCCCCTTATTACAGTGGCTTTTGTTGCTAATTTAAACATTGCTGAAGTAATATAGGATTCTCTTTTATTAGTTCTGCTAAAACAAAAGTTGTGGAAAAGGTCGTAAGATTAACTCTTTATCTAGCAATCCTTTTTGTTCTCGAATCATTCCGCCTCATCCAATAAAAGCCGTCCTAATTTCTATTCCCTACACTTTTATATAAAATTAACCTTATAAAGGTAGGATTCAACAACTTCTTACAGAATTCTATATTTAATACGTATTGGACGGATTATTTTCAAGTTCCTCTATAAAAAAGGGAGGTCATACAATTGTGAAATTTGTACAAGAACAAAGATTAACTGTCAAGACAACTTTTTCAAAAGAATACAAGATTTTTATTTTTGGTTTACTCATTTCACGAATCGGGGATTCACTATATACTTTTGCACTGCCTTGGATTGCCTATCAATTAACTGGTTCAGCTGTAATTATGAGTTCTTTATTTGCTGTTAACGTATTGCCAATCGTTTTATTTGGCCCTTTAGTTGGTGTACTAGTTGATCGATATGATCGAAAAAAGTTACTTTGGATGGCAGATATCACCAATATTATTTTAGTAAGTCTCGTACCAATTTTACATGCATTACATATATTAGAAGTCTGGCATTTATACGTAATTACTTTTATCTTAGCAGTTATGTCCATGCTTTTTGATGTAACAACAGTTACAGTCATTCCACACATCGCAGGTGCATCATTAACGAAGGCTAATTCTTTATATCAAATGGTTAATCAATTGGCTAGTTTGTTTGGTCCAATCATAGCTGGGCTTTTCATATCTTTTATTGGCGGCTTTCAAGTACTTTGGATTAATGTTCTTTCATTTATTGCTACATTAATTGCTGTGATTATATTACCTTCTATGAAAAACTTAAATAAAAAGAATACTGATAAAAAAACATTGCAAAATGTACTAAATGATTTGTTTGATGGATTTAAATGGCTCAAAAATGATCGGTTAAATATAGCTTTGTCACTTCAAGCTATGGTAGGTAACTTTGGAGCAAGTGCTGTTTTAGGTGTACTTATGTATTATTTATTATCGACATTAAATCTTACCTCCGCACAAAGTGGCTATAATTATACTTTAATAGGAATAGGTGGGCTTTTAGGAAGCTTAATTGCCGTTCCTTTAGAAAAGAAATTTCGACGTGGTGTACTTATTCCTTTACTCCTATTTTTAGGAGCGCTTGGGTTAACATTTGCTTTGTGGAGTACATATTGGCTTGCTCCCGGAATTGCTTTCGGAATCGCGATGACATGTAATATCACATGGAATACGATTGTTACATCAATTCGGCAGGAAACTGTTCCATCCAATTTGCAAGGACGTGTTTTAGGTTTTTCTCGTGTACTTACACGATTATCTATGCCATTGGGGGCATTAGTAGGTGGAATTATTTCAGCCTACAATCCTGTATTTATATTTGCTTTAGCTGCTTTTACTAAAATAATTGAAGTCTTTATTGCCTTATATAGTCCGATACGAAAACTGTAAAGAGGAAGATTTATATATTTTGAGATATTAATAAAATAAAAAAGGCATAAAACATGCCTTTTTTTATTACTTATTTGTTTATTGGATAACAAACTTCTGTAACCCACTTATTAGGATCCGATTCCATCGCTGGGCTCACATGATAAATATTAAACATTGGGCCTGCTAATTCGTAACCTTCTGTCTCAATCCATTTTGCCGCAGCTTCATTTACAGCTGTCATCTGTTCATAACTTCCATTAACTGTTATGGAAGCTACATGAGTTGATTCAATCTTTTTAAATGCAACGTCTTTTGTATTTTCGTGCTTACCAAGAATACTTAGCTGTATTTCTATATCTACATCATTTTCTTTGTATTCACTATCATGGAAAACCGCAATACTATAACTTGGATGGTCAATACTAATATTTCCTATTTGAATTTCTTGCATCAATATACTCCATAAATCACCTTCGCAATTATACGATGGAATAATCTTTCTAACACTAGCTACAGTTCTTTCTCGAATTTCTTTTATTGAAACATGATAATTCATCTCAACAACATCCTCTCTCATCATTTTCATTGAGTCTTCGAGGAGACGGAATTGTTTTTGGAGGTTATTCATGTCTTCTTTAACTTGAGCACTACGATTAAAAAATTTCTCTTTTATGGTATCTATATTATCGCATTCTATTATTTCTTTAATAGTAGCAATATTAAACCCCATAGCTTTTAACGTTTGAATTTGATTTACTTTTTTTAATTGGTCTGCTGAATAAAATCGATATCCACTCTGCTCATCGACTTTTACTGGTTGTAGTAATTCCACTTTATCGTAGTGTCTCAACATTCGTATACTAATGGAAGATAGTTTTGAAAAATCCCCTATTTTAAACATGATTTCCTCCTATAAGTTACATCTACTTTGAAGCTCAACTTTATCTTAAACAATGACATTGTGTGAGGGTCAACTGTTTATAACGTTTGAATTATATTTCTTTAATTATTTACCCTTATATACTCTTCTGTCTTATGCCTATAAAGATTGATAATAATCCGTTCACAGCTAATAAAATTACTATAATACTTGTAAGTAAACCTACATCTGCCGCAAATATTTTTATCGTACGCCATGGTGAGCTTGTACAATAAGTAAGAAGTGGGATGAAAATAATAGATAATAGTAGGAATAGAGCCCCTACGAATAACCAAGTTAATTTTTTTACAGTTTCCTTATGTTTATATTTTTTAATTAACATAATTGATGAAATGAAAAGCGCGAGTATAACTGTAGACATAACAATTTGTGTAAATGGTATGCTTTTATGGGGATCAACCGGTTCTTCTTCATTCAAAATATTAATAATCCCCTTTTTTAATACTGAAAGTGCTGGTTCTTCTAATACATGATTTTTATTTGTTAAAATCACACCACCCCAGCCACTTTTATTTAAAGTAAATATTTCTGTACGAGCATCGGGCGTTGATCCTGAATGCCAAATCATCGTTTCGCTTTCATTTATACTTGTTGTTCTTAATCCAAAACCATAGCTTTTTTCTGAATTTATGTTATAAAGTGGTGTAAGATAAAGGTCGATGTTTTCTTTCTTTAAAAATTGAGTATCTTCTTGTCGATTCAAAAACATAATAAATTGAATCATATCTTCCAAATTTGCGGTAATATAACCATACGGTGCCCCGGCATTATCATAGGATACTACACTTTTTCTTGGTATGCCAAACCATGACTGATAACCTGTTAAATAGCCTTTTTCATATGCAGTTTCTTTACTTGCTGCCGCACCATTCATATTTAATAGCTGAAAAACATGTTTTTCCATATATGAGGAATATGTATCATTTGTAATTTCCTCAATAAGTGCACCTAAAACAATATAATTCGCATTACTATATTGATATTTTTCTCCTGGTAGAGCAGTTAATTTTACATTTGAAAGTCTCATTACATTTTCTTTTAATGCTGTAGAACTTTTGGATTGCTTATCTGATATTAATAAGCCTTCATATGTGTTTATTCCGCTTGTATGAGTTAAAAGGTGTTGGATTGTTATAGATGAGGATATTTGAGAATCTTTTAGTTTAAACCAAGGAAGATGTTGTTGAACTGAATCCTCTAATTTTATCTTTTTGTCTTCTATTAATTTTACTATAGCTAAAGCTGTTAAAGATTTGCTTATTGAGCCGATTGCAAATGGTGTTTTACTAGTTATTTTTTTTTCAGATTCCCCAGTAATCCCCCACGTTTTAGTGAAGAATACATCTTTATTATGTACAATTGCAACAGCAGCCCCTGGAATATTCTGTTCCTTTATAAATTTTTCAATATACTTATCTAAAGTAGCTTTAATATCTTGCTGAGCATATGCTTTTGGATAAATGATACATAATACTATTACATTACAAAGAATATAGATTTGAAATAGTTTATAGATAGTTTTCTTCATTATACTTTAGATAGCTTTCTTTTTTTATAACTTACTAAGCTAATAAACACTACTACAGAGAGCATAAAGCTAATCATTATTAATAAAACGTTCCACCATTGATTCTCTGATATGCGATATAAAATATTATAATTAAATGTATTTTTGCTATTAGTTGAATTAAATGATTCAGTTAAAAATATTGAAAATGTAGTTTGCGAGATGAGGTAAGTAATAATTGCGATGAATATGCCACGTAAGATAAATGTGTTGAATTTTCCTTTTTCATTTTGAAGTTGTTTCATTTTAACTTGTAAATCAATTTCATTTATTTCTATAAAATCTTTAACAAATAATTGAGGGGTACCTAAATCATCTATACTGTCTTCACCATGTTCATGACACTCTTGAATATGTTCTAATATTTGTCTCTTAATATTTTCCCTTTCTTCTAAACTAATATCGTATTGCTTTAATTCCTTAAGTACGTCTCTTAAAAATTGCTTTTCTTTACCTATCAATTTATTCCTCATTTCAGAAGGTCTCCTTTCAAACCACTTTTTAATAATGTTTGAATGTCCAATTGCAATTCTAACCACTCATTAATTTTCTTCTCAAGACGTATTTTCCCATTTTCATTAATTTCATAATAAATCCTCACTTTACCACTGTCTGTTACCTCTTGATAAGTGTTAACCCACTCTTGATTTTTCAACTTAGTTAAAATAGGATAAATACTTCCTACTCCTTTCAATTTTAAATTGTTTATTTCAAGTTCTTTCATAATCTCATAACCATAACTTTTCTTTTTCGACAAAATAGATAATACACACATTTCTAAATGACCTTTAATTAAACTTGTTCTATCCATAGGATAAATTTAACAGAAATATATACTTCATTCAAGTATATATTTCTGTTAAATTTAAAAAATCAGACAATGAAAAATAGATTAATAAACAAAAACATATCACTTACGAACCATTTTAAACCTTAATTTTCGTTTTTATAATATAATAATTACATAATATATTAATCGTTTATCACTATTTGTTTTGTATCTCTCCTTCATATTACTTCTTTTCTTATTGAAAAATATTGTATGGAGACATAAAAATACTAAAAGATCCAATTTCTTAATTTTGATATTAAGAAATTGGATCTTCTTTCATTACCTTGTATTAATCATACTGCGCTAATATATACATTATAAAGAATATATGTTTTATTAATTTATGTTAATAAAACATATATTAATAAAATTTACTGATTACTCTCAAGACATTCATAAACCGCCATCATATCTCGTTTATCCAACTCACGTATGCGATTGAAAATGGGTATTTGTCCAACAGCTTCTGTTAATAAGCTTTCATTCACAACATCACTTACTTTTCCAGTTAACCACGTTTGTACATCCACGCCCTCGACAACTTCTTTTAACCCTTCGTCATTAATACCACTTGCATTACAAGTTACACATGGAATTGTTAGTTTAAAGACACCATCATGTAGATTATCTTCGGTTATCACTTTCTTACCTTTACAAAATGGACATGGATTACTTTTTTTAATTTTATTAATTTGGGTAACTAATTTTTTGTATCCAAACGCTTCGTATACATACGTAAGTTTTTTATATTTACCATTTGTGAAATACTTATCTATAATGGTTTCTCTCGTTTCATAAACATTAGGGAAATCACAAACAGTTACCTGATTATTAACACTAATGGATTCGATATTTCCTTTTATTTCGCTCCAGAATGGTAAGACATTTTGTAACACCATTTCATAGTTTGAAAAGCTTGCTTGTTCTAATTCAAACATTTTCAATGCAACTTGTGCTTTTCTTGGCAATAAAGAAACATCTTCCGTCAATACCATATCGCCACCAACAATAGACTTCAATTTAACAAGTGCCGGTAAATCACCAACTATTTTCAATACTTTATTAATAGGCTGATTGATTATTTCACGAATATCTACGTTACCAAATTTAAGTGGTTTATGATGATTTAAAACCGTCCCCTCACAAATTGGACATTTCATCATTTTTTTTGAACTCTTAATTTCTTCTTTAATAGGTGCTTTTGAAATAACAATATATCCACCAATAATTGTATTAAACCCTACCCATGTTCTGCGTGTCTTTCCTTTTTTATCATAAAATGATTTTTCAAAATATCCGTACCAAAACGTATGCTTTTCTTCTTCTGACATATCATTATAGCTCTTTGACAAATCGTGACCAAGCTCATTTTTTATTTCTTCGAATAGAAATTCTATTTTTTCATGCTGATAAAATTTTAATACCTTCATGATTTCTTGATCGAATAGCCCATCCCAAAATGGAACACTTTTATCTTGAATGGCAATATCTTTATCAAAAACTTCAATTTGAAGACGTCCAGAACAAGATGGACAATGATTGTCCTGTGAATAGAAATCAAAACTTCTCGTATCTTTATTAATTGGATGAGCAGCTACAATATGATTAATTAATCCACCAATCTCATATAAGAAACTATATTGACTATATAAATGTCTTTCAAGATCAATAGCAATAACAGGTGCGATTGTATCAGATTCATATTCACCATAAATTAACCTAGCCATTGATGATAAACTTTTTAAAATACCGCCCTTATAAACATTTTCGGCATTTTTAAAATAGTTAATATGATTTTCTTCTAAATAGTGAACTCCTTTTTTCTGCTTAAGCATTGAAGAGATATTTATTTTCTCTGTGCTATTCACATTACTTTTTTGACGATAGTAATCCTCATGATTAACAACATCCAAATGCTCTACAGATTCATTCTGCCTTTTTCCAAAATCAACTATATAATCAGAGCTTTCTAACATGTAACGATTATGCTCAATCATAATGATAGAAACTGATTCATCTTGCAGAATACCTCTAATACTATCGATAAATTGATTTAAAATATTTTGTGATAAACCTTTTGAAGGCTCATCAAAAATGAATAATGTATGTGGATTTCTAGTGTTTGCAAATAATTCCGAAACTAAATGAACACATTGAAACTCACCTGTCGATAATGTTTGTGTTTTTCTCTCTAATGTTAAATAGCCAAGCCCTAATTTAATTAGTAAGCTCAAACGTTTATAAGCGATATCTTCATTTGGAAGTTCATCAATAATATCCTCAATCGAGCGCTCAAAAATATCATCAATGTCTTCACTATACTTTGTGAGTTTCTTTTTAATATCTAGGAAAGTTGCTACAGTTGATCGACTTGTAATTGATTGATTTCGGTCTTGTCCTACCATAACTAATTTATCTTTTGGATATCGTTTTAAAAAATCTGTAGCTAGACATTCGTTGACAAGTGTAGATTTTCCACATCCCGATTCTCCTGTAACCGTTACAAGCCTGTTTTTAGGAATTTGAAACTCCGCCATTTGGATATTACGGCAATATAAATCATAGAATGTATAATATTCTGTTGGTATTTCTTTATTTCGCTCCCACAGTATTGACTTTGGTCTTGGTGATTCTTTCACAATTTTCCCGCCATATTTTCCGCTACCAGGTCCAAAGAACAATTGCTCATCAGTTGTATCTAGTACCGTATCTGAATGATCAATAAGCCAAATTTGATTTTTACACCCTAATCGTTTAATCTCTTCCGAAATTTGTAATAATGTTTCATGATCAAGTCCAACTGAAATCTCATCAATAATAATTACAGCATTTTCACTTACTGCCATGAATTCAGCCAGATAAAGTCGTGTTAACTCCCCACCTGACAACGTACCCATAATTCGATTTAATGTTAAATAACCAATGTTCATATTAATAATATTTTGCAGTATATGCTGTTTTTCCTCACTAATATTTAATTCTTTTGCTAGTGAAAGAATAGATTCAACACTTAAATCATTAATATTTGAGATTGAATGTGGCTTTTCCAACAAATCAATTTCATATTGTTCAATTTCTTCACTATAACGTTTTCCCTTACATTTTTTACACTCAACATTTTTTGTAGTACCACGGCCTTTACAACCAGTACACCAGCCTAATTGATTATTAAATGAAAAGACCTCTGGAGAAAGATTAAATACTTCAGCAAGTTTTTCCCGAACCTCTGTAAAAACACCAGTATGAGTACCAATCGTTGAACGCGGATTAGACGAAATCGATGATTTTCCTAGAAAAAGTACTAATGGCATTTCTTCCATCTTAATAGCACTAAAATTTGTTTCCATAATGTTAGGAAATAAATATTGATATTCAGCCTTTGGTAATAAAGAAACTAATCGTTTTTTTGACTCTTCACCAATTGTTTGGCAAAAAGTTGTTTTACCCGATCCAGATAACCCAGCAATTCCAAACGATTTATTAAACGGTATAGTTGCATCTAATTTATTTATGTTATTAGCAATTAATTGATTTACTTTCATATTAACCTCTATTCTTATTTATTCACAAAAGCATTTTTAAAATATAATAATTACATAATGAATATTACCTATTATGCAATTATCCTCTCACTTCATGAATCTTATCCTTGTATATTTCAAACCACTGTTGCCATTCATCTTTAGAAAATTCTTTCTCTTCTCCTTCTAAAACGTAAGAAAAAAGATTTAAACAAATATGCCAACCAGCTATATCTCTCGGTGTATGATCTGTTAATTCATGAATGTACTCTTTAAGGAATAAAAGGGTACCATTTTCCTCTTTATGTATTTCAAATCGGACACGATCTTTATCCCAAGTAAATTCAAGTACTGAGTTTACTTGACACTCTAAAATATCAATGTTTATGAATGAACCGTTCATCATGTCGAACTTTATTATTCCACCCGTTTTAAGGCTTTCAATCTGTAAATTGGACATCCATTTTTTCAGCTTACTGTTTTCTGTTAATACAGACCAAACTTCTTCTGCCGTATATGGAAATTGGCGTTCAAATTTCACAATATATCCATCATTTAGTTTCCCAATTTCAGCTATCATTTTGATTGCCTCCTTATATAGAATGTATGTTCTCATTTCATTTTACACGAATATAAATATAAAATAAATATTTATGTCAACGAAGTGTTAATTTAAAGTGAATGGTGCTGAGAAAAACTTAAATATTTTCTAAATCGAGTTATATAGTATTGAAAATTAAATATAGATTTACGTACAAATAAAAAAGCCGCATTTGCGACTTATGAAATCATAGGATTAACTCCTTTTTTGTTGAATGATTAGCGCTTAATCGCATCGACAATTAGCGATGGAAAACCAAGCTTATCGCCTTTATTTCTAGAATCATACCTTTTCGAACGGAAAATAACACCGTCGTTTGCATCCCATTCGTTGTAATAAAACTGACCATTTTCATCACAGTATTCAAGTAAAACTACCTCGAATCCAGCAGTTTCAAACATTTTCGTTAATGTTTTATAATTATGAACGATTTTATGACTTGCTGCTGGATGATCTTTCGGACCGGGTCCCCCTATTTGAACTATATTTTGATATACCTCATCCTGAAAGAATGCATCAGGGACTCCGCACCGAATATGACCAGATGGTTTTAAAAATTCATAATAAATTTCAGCTGCTCTTACACCTTCTTCAAAAGTAAGGTGTTCCCATACATGCTCAGCTAAAATAGCTGAAATAGAGTTGTATTCAAATCTTTCTTCCCACGTAGCTTTATCTAGTAAGTTAAGTTCATCTTCTTGCGTTTGAATCCAGCCTGGATTATTATTAAACACTCCAGCTCCGACAACTACTTTAATTTCGTCTTGTTTTATTGCCACCATGTTCACCTCTTAAACATTTTAATTCATTAATATATTCTATGTTTACTATTATCCTTCCTCCTTCAACAAATGTAGTAACATGAGTCCAGTACAATACCGAACTCATGCCCTAAAAACTCTCTAACGCAACAATCTGTCTAACTCTATAAAATTAGTTCATAATATACGATTTTTCTTACAGAAATATAGCACACCAAACATTAGCATAATACCAATTACGTAAAAAATTGTTGTTCCGCTCCCACCAGTATTAGGAATTACCCAATTATTCTTCGCATTTTTCACTGTTATTTTTTGTGTCTTTACTGCTTCTGTAATTTCTATTTCTATTGGATCTCTAAGTAACATGTATCCGTTCGGTGCTTTTATTTCTTTAATCGTATACTTTCCAATTGCTAATTGGTTGGAAATTACCTTTCCTTTTTCATCCGTTATTAATCTACTAAGTTCTTTCCCTTCTTTATCTAACACTTGAAATACAGCGCCTTTTAGCTTTAATTCACTATCCTTATCATCAACTTTTTCAATTTCAAATTGCCCAGTCGGATCTGGCAATTTCTTATTTTCTATTTTAATTTCTACTTCTGCATCTTTTTCTATTTTTACAGTTATTTTATCTTTTAATAATTCGTAACCTTTAGGTGCTTCTACTTCCACTAAGGTATAGTTTCCTATTGGTAAGTCTTTTGATATTACTTCTCCTTCTTCATTTGTTACTAGTTCTCCAACTATTTTCCCATTTAAATCTTCAATTTTAAACTTTGCTCCTGCTAGCTTTTTATTTTTATCACTTATGTCTACTTTCACAAGCTTCATTTTTCCCATTGGATCTGGCAATTTCTTATTTCCTATTTTAATTTCTACTTCTGCATCTTTCTCTACTTTTACAGCTATTTTATCTTTTGATAATTCGTAACCTTTAGGTGCTTCTTTTTCCACTAAAGTATAGTTTCCTATTGGTAAGTCTTTTGATATCGCTTCTCCTTCTTCATTTGTTACTAGTTCTCCAACTATTTTCCCATTTAAATCTTCAATTTTAAACTTTGCTCCCACCAATTTTTTATTATCATTATTACTATCAACCTTTTTTATTTTTACTTTTCCTGTACTAGGCTTGTTCCAATGTTTCCAGTTAAATTTGAAATTGTGAAACTCAAATCCACCAGTTTGTTGTACCGCACCAACAAATGCTTGTCCATTAATCGAACCGCCTTTTGTTTCTAATACAGCATTGGGAGCAAACACACTCCCAACTACACCATATCCCTCTGTTGTAATTTTTTTCGCATTTGGAAAAACCCAAATCATTTTCCCATATAGCTCAGTAAACGGGGAATTAGGCGAATATGGTTGTGATGTAGGAACTATATCTGTAGCCTTTCCAATATTGTTCGTGTCATATAGAATAGACCCATTTTTAAATGTAACCTCTATTGCATCTGAATACATTACAATAAAATCTTTGTCCTTAGCATTGGGCAAAAATACATCTCTTATATCTAAATTAATTTTCCCTGTCAATTCTGATGAAACATAAATATTAGGATTGTTTATATCTTTTCCGATTCCATGACTCATATTTGGAATTGGGGTATTCGTTTTATATTGACCTGCATTTTTACTGACTTGGTTCACTATATTGCGAAATTCATTAAATTTCGCGTCAATTTCTAGTTTTTCTTTATAAACGATACGATCATAAGAGGATTGTATGATGCGATCTGGATCACTCTCTTTTGTCATTACGACTATTCCGTTTTGAATGATAAAAGATTCTTCTCTTGATTTCTTAAATTTTCCAGACAATAACAAGGACGGATATCCCTCATCACCCCATTTTTCACCTACTATATTAGATGTTCCCGCTGCAGCACCTACAATCGTATACCCCGATGCATCCATATCACCTTGAACTGCAATTGCTCCTTCAATGTCGCCACCTATTGCTTTATGGTTACCAAAGACAACTGCATTATAACGCGATATATCACCTAGACCTTCTAAGTTTGTCGTGGATCCATATACTTCTTTTGGTACATATACGACAAAACTTACACTTAACATTAACAAAACAATAAAATGAATACTTACCAGCTTGAATCGTAGCCTCAATTCCTTTGTTCCCACCTTTACCGTATTTTTTCTATAGTCGAATAAAATGACATATTTATCAATGAGGATTTACTTCATTCCCTACATACCTTCTTTACTTATCTCTGAATTTCCGGTCCCACTGTCCATTAATGCAGGATAAATAAATACATAAATAAATACATTCTATCTAGTTAACCTTTTCTTATAAATTACGACTAGAAACACACATAACAATAGGATTGGAACTATTACAGTCCACTTATTAAATATAAATATCTCTGTACTCACTTTTTGTTTTTCTTTCTCGTTTAACTCCACGCGCTCACCTCGAACTAGCAATCTATTGGTGTTTACTCCATAAGGCGTACACGTAATTAAAGTTGTATAATCTTTATTTTCTACAATTTGTAGATCGTCCGTTTCATGTGGTAACACTACTTTAATTTGATCTACTTTATAAGCAAGAACTTTGTCTAAAGAATGAATATAAAAAAGATCTCCTTTGCTCAACTTATCTAAATCTGTAAATAATTTTGCTGATGGTAAACCACGATGCCCTGTTAAAATAGTATGCGTACTTTCTCCACCTACCGGGAGCGAAGAAAAATCTAAATGACCTATCCCGCGACCCAATACTTCCTCAGAGGTCCCTTGGTAGATTGGCAGTTTTATATTAATTTTCGATATTTCAATATACCCCATTACATCTCCTAAATTTAACACATCAGCATACGCTTGATGATTACTTTTTTTTTCAGAAAATGGATCTGTAAATGTTTTCGCAGAAATTTGAACTTGTTTATTATATTCGGCTGCTTCTTTTTCCCTACGTTCGACTTCTTTCTTTTGTAATGCTTTAATCTTCTTATCGTAAGAGCTAATCTCAGAATAATGTGCACGAGTCGCCAACCAATTACTAATAGTAGGATATAAAAAAATACCTAATCCAAATAAAAAAATACCCCCCAAAACAAGATTTCGTTTCATATTTCCACCTCTGTATATGCTTAAATATCGAAAAGAGGGAAGCATTTTGCTTCTCCCCTTTTCCCATAGTTACATGTTCCTAAAATCTTAATTTCTAGCAAACTTTTTTCTAAAGAAAACAAATGCCGCTGTAAGCATTAACGTAAGGCCTATTACAGTAAAAAGAGTCGTTCCTATGCCACCCGTTACCGGAAGAATCCATCCACTTTTATTATTTTCAATCGTCAATTTAACCGTTTGATTATTTTCACTAATCTTTACATCAATGGGGTCTTTTAATAATTGATAAGATGCTTTTGTACCATCTTCTTTTGTATATGTTGGTGCTTTCGTTTCAAAAATTTGATAGTCTCCATATGGAATGTTAGACCATTTAATAACACCATTTTCATCTGATACACCTGTTACTTCTTTTCCTGCTACGACAACTATTTTTCCATTATTATCTTTAAGTACAAACTCTGCACCTTTTAATTTATTCTTATTAGCACTATCAATTTTTGTTAACTCAATTATTCCAGTTGTCGGAATAACAACTACAGGTTTAGATTCCTTTTCTCCAATTACATCATTTTTATTTGTAAAATGTATTTTTGCTGTATTTAAAATTTCCGAACCAGATGGTACTCCTTCTTTTACTTGGGATTTAATTTGCAAATGAAATTCTTTTTTACCATCTAATTTTGTGAAATCTTTTACTGTAGCTGTTACTTTTTGACCTTCTATAGCTACCTCAACAACGTTTGCATTTACTTCTGCTCCATCAATTTTCACGATTGGCTTTCCTTGAATCACTAAACGATTATCCAAAGTATCTGTTACCACATATTTTTTGTATTCCTTAATGTCTTCTGGAATTAATGTTTTAATATCATAATTATAATTAGTTAACGGATTTATCGGTAACGCTTCCAATTTTCCGTTAATTTTTTTATCAATTGTTGGTTCTTCATTGTTTTTCACTTCTATTTTAACTACTGTACCAGAAGTAATAGTTCCATCTTCATTAATTGTTCCGGAGTTCTTAACAAAAAACTCACGTTTAGTTGGATCTATTACGTAGCCTTTCGGAGCTTTTGTTTCTTGGAAATAGTATTCACCATACTCCAATCCTTGCACGCGAATATGACCATTAGCATCTGTTACTAACTCTTTTTTCACTTCTGTACCATCTTTTTTAAATAAAGAGAATACTGCACCTGCTAATGCTTTTTCATTTACACCAGTTTTTATTAAATCCACTGCACCACGTTTAATCTCATTTTTGGGATACATGTGAACATCATAGTTTAGCACCTTACCCTCTTTATTCGTTAATGGGATATCCACTGTATACGTATTGGGATTTAGATTAACATGTGGAGGTCCTGCCACTTCTTTCACCTCATAACGTCCTAGCGGAAGATCTTTTAATACAGCTTGTCCGTTATCATCTGTTACTACTTGATTTGGAGTGGCTCCCATTACAGGTTTCACGTCTTCTTTTACGATTTTCCCATCGTTTGAAATTTTTTCAAAAGAAGCAACCCTTTTCACTTCAAACGTTACACCTTTTAATGGTTTCACATCTTTTGGCACCTCTTGATTTGCAGAACCGTCACCTTCTAGTCCCTGCGCTCCATCTTTTTCTTGTTCATACTTATGAATCGTTAAAGTACCTTTAGATGGTGAATCTGCCTTTACTAATACACTAGACCATGTAGAAAATGTTAAGAATAACACTAAAAGCACACTAAATATTTTTTTCATTTCTCTTATCCCCTTTACTACTTCTATCATTTTAAAAATTTCTTTATTACTATTACCTTCTTAAAAGCAATAGTGTGCCAAGTATCAGATTTAAACGAATAACATAAAACATAGTCGTCCAACAATCCATTGTTTACAATCACTTATTCACTTTTCTTATCTTCTATTATTACGTTGTCTCTCCACATGATATATGTAATTTTCTCCCCTAAATTACACGTATATCCCTATTTCAAGAATCATTACATTTGTTACATAATAGCTTTCACTGCTAATTTCGACTAGTCACTTACTGTCAATCTATTCATATCTCACTTCCTATCCCTATTTAAAATCCAATCTTAATCATTTTTTAATACATATAAGTAATAACCAACAAATAAGTGTGACGATTCATATTTTACGTTACTGTCCAAAACTATTACCTGTATATTCAAATAATATGTGCTATTCATGTTAAATTATGGTATTATTCTTAGAAGTTTATAACTTTTATTTATATTTTTTATTGATAAAGGTTTTCCGTATCTACTTATGAAAAAGGAATATATGTTTATTTAACTATTACGCATAACTGTAAGGAGGAAGAATATGACTAAAAAACTCAGTCTAGTTGAGATAGAGTACATTTGCAATATGTTTTTTCAATCTTTCGAAATTCCAGTTTGTTTTTTAGATTGTAACAAAAATATTCTTTTAGAATTTAAATCCAAAAATGATTCACATTCGTTATATACATCAAAAATAGAACAGTTACATATGCTTTTTCAGAGAAATGATACATATAATTCCCCCATCTTCAGAACTCACGAATATCTAGGGCACTTTATTTTAATTCACATAAAGAGCGATTATATGGTGAACGGTACTGTTATTATTGGGCCCTTGACACATGTAAATTTTTCTACAAGTAAAGCGGATAGTAACCTTAATTTTATTCCAAATTATAAAAGAACAAGAGACCATTATTTTTCATTGTCAGTCAAAGATCAAAATTTCTTTGTAAATATAGCGATATTGTTCTATAACATTCTCTATAAAAAAAATTCAGATGTAAGCACCTTTTCAAATAACAGTGACTCACTTCATATAAGTCATAGCAGCATCTTAAACGAAGATGTATATATTTCAATGCAAAAAGAAGAATCCATTTATCATAATTTATATATAGAGCAGCAACTACTTAGTTCTATAGAAGACGGGGATAAAGAAACCGTACTCAAATATTATTACGAATTCCAGCAAGAGACTCTTTCATCTTTATCTTCATTCCATCAATTAAGACGTCATAAAAACATTTGTATTTCATCCATCACGCTCGCTACTAGATATGCGATAAAAGGGGGACTTCCATCTGGGATTGCTTACAAAATTTATGATTTGCATATTCAAAGAACAGAAGATTTAAAAGACAAAGAATCTGTTTGGGATTTATTAAAAAATGCTTTTTGTACCTTTGCAGACCGTGTAAAGGCACAAAAAACGCAGCAATATTCACAGACTATTGCTATTTGTAAAAACTACATTTTTAAAAATATTTACAATCCAATATCTGTTAAACAACTTGCTAAATTTGCAAATGTGAATTCAGATTATTTATCTATATTATTTAAAAAAGAAGTCGGTATTTCATTAATTGAGTACATTCAACGTGAACGAATCGAAGAAGCAAAGAAATTATTAACTTTCACCACCTATCCTTTATCAGACATATGTGCTTCGCTTAATTTTAGCGATCAAAGTTATTTCACTAAAATTTTCAAAAAATTCACCAATGAAACACCTGGTAAATATCGAAAATCTCATGTTGTCATTTAGAGTGAAACTCCCATTAAAACAAAATGTTTTCAGTAACTCATCAATGGCAGATTAGAAGCACTCCCAGATTCATGAACTATAGGATTTATGCTTTTTCCAAACCAAAAAACACGTTACTATTCTTTTATTTTAATGAGAATAGTAACGTGTTTTTTATGTAATGTAGTTTTGTAGACAGAACATGATCCAACTACAAATTTTTATAGAAGCCAAATGCACCGCTTAACTACTAAAATCTTATTAAGTAAAAAATCCATATTTTGTTTTACTTACTTTCTACTTTATTTCTTTTGAATAATGAACTCTTTTCTTCAAACGAATAATCCCTACTATTATTTTTGTATCTTTCTAAATTTGCGAACAAAAGTGAGTACTGTGCCTGTAATAATCATCAATATGCCGATTGCTGCACTGTTAGTTGTACTTACACCCGTCTTTGGAAGCTCCTTATATGTATATTCTTTTTTATCGCTATTACTGTTGTTAGAGATATTACTCTTATTTGCCTTATTAGCAAGGCCATTAGCTTTGCTAGTTTCCTTATCTTTCACTAATACTTTTTGTATTGTATTTACGTCATTACCCATGGAATCTTTGACACTATATATTATTTCATAAGTACCAGCTTTAGTTGTATCTATAGTTCCTTCATACGCTATTTTAGAAGTAAGGTCACCGTCCTCTTTATCAGTAGCTGATACCCCTACCAACGGATCAAATTGATCACCCTCAGTAATTGAAGTTGTAGCAGGTACTTTTAGTATTGGTTTTTCATTTGTAACTTCTTCTCTAACTTTAACCGTTACAGTTTGTTTCGCCGTTACTTCATGACCTTTAGAATCTGTAACCGTGTACGTTAATACGTAAGTACCGACTTTAGATGTATCTACTCCACCAGCAATTTTTACTTTAGAAGTAAGATCACCGTCTTCTTTATCAATAGCTTTTACTTTTATCATTGGATCGAATGAATCTCCTACATGAATTGTCGCTCCAACAGGCACTGTTAATTTAGGTTCTAAATCTAATATTTCTCCATTTCCCTCTACAATTACAGTCTGTGTAGCCGTTGTAGTTCTCCCTTGGGAATCAACGACCAAGTATTCCACAATGTATGTACCTGGTTTTGAAGTATCTACATCGCCTTTATGCTTTACTTTATTTGTTAAATCACCATCTTCTTTATCAACAGCTTTTACATTTCTCATTGGATCAAACGTATCACCTACACGTAGTGTAATCGTAAACGGCACAGTTAACTCTGGAGCTTGGTTTTCTGCTGTTTTTTCGTTTTCTTTCACTGTTCCGGTAATTTTTGCAGCATCAAAAGCATTTTGGACTGCTTGAACTTCAATTGAGCTCGTTCCATATTTATTAGTTGCCACTTTAAGGCATGCCAATTTCAATTCAGAGAAATTAGAAGTCATGTTTAATTCATCAGTATTTGCATAATAGAAAATATCAAACATTTTATCTTCACCAATACCATTTACATTTACACCGTTATGAGTACCACCTTGTGCAATTAAATACGCAACTTTATTAATAATACTTGAGTTAAAATGAACGCCTCCATAATCCTCTCCATTTAAATCATTATATTTACTATAATCATCGGGATACGGTAGTCCTTCTGAAAAATTAATTGCAGTTGGATTTTTCATATTACGAAAAGTCGATCCAGTTTGCTCTCCTATTGTCCAGTTAAATTCCCCATTATTTATGTATTTCTCTATAGCCGTTCCCATAATATCCGATAATGCCTCGTTAATTGCCCCAGATTCTCCTGAGAATTCAAGGTTAGATTCACTTGATGTAACTGCGTGTGTAAATTCATGACCGGCTATATCGAACGCTTTTACCATAGGATCTCCATATAAAAGCATACTGATGTTATTAATATTAGTACTAAATGCATTCTCCCAATTTTCAGGATCATTTGTTCCTCCAGAATCCCATGCATGTACAACTGAAAGTACTTTTTTTCCTTTATTATCAAAACTATTACGATTATATTTTTCTTTATAAAAATCATATACCTTTGTTGCTAAGAAATGAGCGCTTACCGCCTTTGGATCATTAAATGTTGTTGAAGCGCTAGTTGCTAGTATGCCAGGATAATAACTTTCTTCATTTGTAATATCTCTATAATTTACATCATATGTCTCAATTCCTTGCCCTCTTGTGTAATCAGCAAGCGCATAATTCCCACTGGTCTGTTTAGAAATACCAAATGTACGAGTTACGCCTAAATCATCTTTTCCTGTTCCAGTTAATGATGTGAAATTGCTAGTTTTATTTTCCTTAACGGATTCAACATACTCTTCACTTATTTTCAAACTTGATTCTTGTACCATATCTTTTAATATATCGCCATTATGAGCATTCACTAAATAAGTTCCAGATACATAATTTGGTGTTGTAGCAGCAAATGTAACTTGATATGCATTGCTAGCCTGCCCATGATTTTCATCAACAAAAATAACCGCCTTAACTTCTGGTTCAGAAATAAATTTAATGTCGTTTCCGTACTTTTTATAAATATATTGTTTCGCTTCTTCTTTTGATAAATTAATAGGTTTCTTTAAATCTTCTTGTGTTAAATTTTGTGCGCTAGCTCCTGAAATGCTTTTAATAATACCTTTTTTATCTACGTGAGCAGTTAACTGGTGGCCATACACTTCTTTTCCTTCATATATTTGTTGCATGCGCACAAGTGTAGTTCCATCATAAGAACCACGTTTTTGAAGAACCTTGTAATCTACTCCTGTTTCTGCACTAACTTGTTTTGGAGACAAAGCATGCTCCGTATTTTCCTTAAGTGCATCTTTCACTACATTCTCTGGCGCCTTTTTTGATGGTTGTGTAAGATCACCTGTACGGAACGAATCCTCTTGAATTTCAACTTGCATTTGACCAGGTTCCTCTGCATGACCTACTCCATATGGTGTTACACTTGTTAAAACAAATCCTGTTGTTAATGCAACTATAGCTATTTCTTTTTTATTTCCCATGGTATTTACCTCGTATAAATTTCTATTATTTATATGAAACTGCTAAAATGTATACAATCTATTCCTAACATAAAAAGATGACTTTTGTAATCTACAAAAGCCACCTCTTCAATATATAATATCCCTAAAATGTTTTTAATACATAATTTCTATACAAAAAAGAAAAAAGCATTCATTAACGAGCATTTTGCAATACTTTTATTAGGTCATTTATATTTTCAACTTTCTGCTGAAACTGATCAAATCTGTTATGTAGCGATGAAGGATTTTTATCTTCAGTTGAAATAACTTGTTTTAATTCATTTTCTAATTTATCATACATATCAAAAAAATTATCAAATTCTACACTTACAAGCTCTTCATTTTCGCGATAGAATCTTTTTGCTTCTATATAAGTCATATATGATTTATTTAAAAATCCTAATGAAATTAAATATTTAGAAGTGTTTTCTTGATAAATAGCAATATCACATGCTATTTTAATATCAGAATAAGTCTTTTGAACGAGACAATGCAATTCAAAAATCTTAAACTTTAATCCATTATTCATTTCATCCCCTCCCATCGTATCTATTCTACATAAAATTAGAATATTATACAAAGAAAATTATTAGCAAGAAATTGACAATTAAAAAAATAACTTAAGGATAAACAAAATCCCTCTCATTATAAATTATAATTGCGGAGCATTTACCAACATAACAGCAAAATAAAAAACGAAAAGAATAAATCTTTCCGCTCTTAGAGTAATAAATACATTTCATATTGCGCTAAAGAATTCTTTTCAAATCCACATTTCTTAAAAAACCCTCTAATAAATTATTGTTAGGAAACCCAATTGATAAACTTGATAAATTTAATTCTTCTCTTGCTACTTGTAATAATTTCATCCCAACACCAATATTTCTATAACCTTTGTCTACGAAAATAAAACTAATTTTACCTTGTTCAGTTACGCATAGAGAGCCTTTTAAGTCATTATCAACATATGCACCATAAAATACATTATTTGTTTTTTTGATATAATCAATATCATTTTGCCAATTTATATGGAAGTTTAACCATTTCTGAATTTCATCTTTAAAAGTTGGAAATTCTAATTGTTTTACTTCAATATCCTTACAAACTTTATTCTTTATTTTAGTCAAATCATTTAAATTATAATAAGAAAGATCGTACACTTTTTCATAGCCCAACTTATTATAAAAATGAATCGCTCGGTCGTTTCCTACAATGACTTCGAGAAAAAGTTGCTTACATCCATGTTGAATCGCCTCTTCTTTATGCAGTTCAAATAATTTTTGACTCACACCAATACCGCGGTAATTAGGATGAACCGCTAATGTTCCGCAGCGCATAGTCTTTATACTTTCATAATCCTTTATGCCACCTAGTATTACGCCAACAGATTTGCCTTCTTCTAAAGCAAGAAAAGAATGTTCTAGCAAATTACCTTCTGGTCCCAAAAAACGTTGTATAAAATCCTCTTTTGAAACCTCCATCTTAATAATGTAATCTGAAAATCCATCTTTAAAAGCTTCATATACTAAATCAATATTTACTTCACTACACCTTTTATATTGAATCATATAAAATTGCCCTCCAACTGCTTATATTAAACTCAACGTGTACCCATATAATATATTCCATCTATTATAAATTTCAGCTCTTAATTTGAAATGAGCGGACATTTCCCTACATATAACTCACTATTGATTTGTTTTATAACAAACTATCTATTATTTACTACATTAACCTCATAAACACGTAAAAAAGCAATTAAATGCTCACATGCTCTTTCACATGCTAGCATTTTAAAGATTTTTTGTTCTTCTTTCGTTTTATCATTTGCTTGATCTGAAGCAGCTTTTAAACAGAGAAATGGTTTTTTATTTATTTGGCATACATAGGCGAAAGCTGCTACTTCTTGATCAACTGCCAATGCTCCATATACGGTATGGAGTAAATATCTCATTTCTGAACTACGAATACGTTGATCTCCTGATAAAAATGTACCGAAATGTATCGGATCATACGATCGTATTTTTTTATTCTTCTTACAAGTGATTTTGTTGTTTCAATAGGTGCTGTTCTACCGTTATATAAATTAAAAACATCTTCTCCTGAACCAGCAGCAGTAACATCATGTTGTATTGCGTTTAGTGCGACTACAATATGACCGTTTTTCACCTTGTTTGATAAACTTCCGCATATTCCTGTCATAAACAACTCATCTGGCTGAAACTCACTAATTAACAATTGTACACAACTAGCGCAGCTTACTTTACCGACACCAGTAACAACTGATATAATTTCCAGCTCATTAATAGTATGAAAATGAAATTCCCAAGCTGCTCTTTTTTCAACACGTTCACTTGGATAATGTTGATGCAAATACGTCAGTTCTGGTTCCCATGCAGAGACAATTGCAATACGTTTCATTACACGCTTCACTTCCCCTATTGTCATTTAAATGAGTTATCTATACTTTCTCATTCATAATCTAGAATCCATTCTTTATATTTCTTATATAAATCTCGTATTATTTCTTTATTCTTCCCAATTACTTCACTTCCTCTATCATCATACATAAACATGACAATATCTTTCGTTGCATTTATGAGAAATACATTTGGATAAGAAATTTCTTTTTTCGTCCAAATCGAGGATACAGAGCAGAGAAATCCTCATAATTAGCAGCTTGTATAAGCAATTTATACTTAATACCTTCCGCAAGACATTTTAAAGAAAATTGATATGTACAATATAAATCTGCTTCTTCATCTTCAAATAGAAACGGTAACGTTTCTTGTCTTATATGAAATCTTAAATCTCTTTTCTTAATATATTTATTGTATACATTTATTTTCTGTGGAGTTTTTATGTTTTCCTTTTTAAATCTATAAACATTTGTCACTACAAACACTACATCTTCTTTTGAAAATATGTCTTCAAATAAGAATTTATTATATGTATATAGTTGAGAAAAGTATTCCATATTTAAATCGTCGGTTCCTTCTACAATTTGATATTTATCTTTTCCAAAATCAAAATGTAAATGATTTTCCCACTAAGAATATAAGTAGGGTACTAATGTAACTCCTGGAAATGTTTGATTCACATATTCTTTTAATTGCATTTCCTTGTCCTTTCTACTGTACAATTCCTTTTAAATCCCAGTATGCTTCTTCTAGCCATGGATGTATAACTTTCAATGTATCTTTCCTTTCCCACAAATATGAAATATATACAAAAGCTGCTTTTTCCAAAGATTTTTCCAATCCTTTTTTTATTTCTATTAAATATGGTGGTGTCCCTTTTTGATCCCATTCTATTTTATCTGCAACAAATAATACTAAATCCATCTTCGTTGCATGTTTACGCAACGTTGTGTGGCAACAAATTGCATTTAAAATCTCTTCATCTTCTACTTTAAATATTTCTTTTGCGATTACTCTCGATAGTTTTTGATGAATGATCATAGGAAACTTTCTTTCTGCTTCCACTATTTCTACACCAAATTCTTCAGCAACTGCAATCCGCTCCTCGTTCGGAAAAATGCCACTAATATCATGTAAATATCCTGCAATTGCTGCTTTTTCTTTATCTACGTGAAACTTTTCTGCAATCTTTTTTGCCTCATTTGCCACACGAATTGAATGTTTATATGTAAACTCTTTATTATATTTTAGTAGAAAAGCTTTAATATCATTTTCTATTTTTCCAGTTGGAGTAAATGAATATATATCATTACATAACATAGAAAATCCCCCTTATAACTAACTTTCATTATAATGTAGAATCTAAATATCCTCGTTATTTTATATTCGTTATTAATCTTTTTACTCCTTTTTAATACGTTACATGAAATTTTATACAGAATCATCGCTACAAGTACATAAATGTTTGATATTATAGTAATGTTGATGATTTGTAAGGAAAGGAACTACACAATGAATAAAAACATATTAATTATTGATGATGATAAAGAAATTGTTGAATTACTTGCTGTTTATTTGCGAAATGAAGGCTATAACATTTATAAAGCTTATGATGGTGATGAAGCATTGCAAAAGGTTTCTACATATGAAGTTGACCTTATGATTTTGGATATTATGATGCCAAAGCGAAACGGTTTAGAAGTTTGTCAGGAAGTGCGTGAAAATAATACTGTACCAATTCTAATGCTTAGTGCAAAAGCAGAAGATATGGATAAAATATTAGGTCTTATGACAGGTGCCGATGATTATATGATCAAGCCATTCAATCCATTAGAATTAGTAGCAAGAGTGAAAGCTTTATTACGAAGATCATCTTTCCAAAACGCTACTTCGCAAAAGAATGAAGATGGTATTATTCGTATTCGCTCTGTTGAAATACACAAACATAATCATACTGTTAAAGTAAATGGAGAGTATATTAAACTAACCTCTATTGAATTCGATATTTTATATTTGCTTGCAAGTAATACAGGAAGAGTATTTAGTTCAGAAGAAATTTTTGAACGCGTTTGGAATGAAGATGGTTACGGTTCAAATAAGACTGTAATGGTCCATATTAGCAACTTACGGGATAAACTTGAAACAGTAATAAATGGAGAAAAATTTATTCACACTGTTTGGGGAGTTGGCTATAAAATTGAGAAATGAAGCATTTGATATATTAAAAGATATCCCTAAATGGAAACTTATTTTTTGGCTCTTATTAGCTATCACACTCACGCCTATTACTGAATTAATTATTTATCGCCTCGTTACGAGTGTAATTGAGAGTTCACTTACTCTAACTGAACTCGGTAAAGAATTCATTCGAATTTTTGGTTATGAAAAGTATAAAGGGATTAAAGAATCGTTATGGATGATGATTGTATCTTATTTGTTTTTATTTTCTATTTTTTCATCCTATCTTTACATTTTTTATCGTCACGAGAAAAAACTTTACTATGAAACTTGTATTAAAAAAATGATAGAAGAAATTCGTTATATTGCAAATGGAAACTTCAATCATAAAGTTTCTATTGTAAATCATAATTATCTAGAAGAATTAGCAATCGGGGTCAATGAAATTGTTGAACAATTAAAAGTCTCCATTGATGAAGAAAGACAAGCGGAACAAGCAAAAAGTGAACTTATTACAAATGTATCACATGACTTACGCACTCCCCTTACTTCTATAGTTGGATACGTAAATTTAATCCATCATGATAATTATAGAGATGAAGTAGAATTGCGATACTATATTCAAGTCATTTACGATAAAGTAACTCGTCTTAATGCATTAATGAATGACTTGTTCGAATATACACGTGTTCAAAATAAAGAGTTAAGCTTGTATTCTGTCCCTATTGACATAGTAGAGTTACTTGGGCAATTAACTGTTCAATTCCGTATACAATTTCAAGAAGCAAATATAGAATGTCGACCTTCTTTCCCATCTCAAAAGCTCATGGTATTAGCTGATGGTGAAAAATTAGTGCGTGTGTTTGAAAATCTTATTATAAACGCTATCGCTTATGGAAGCGAAGGTCGCTATATTGACCTTACTGCTTATGAAAGCAATAATATGATTACAATTGATATAACAAATTACGGACAACCTATTCCTAGTACGGATTTACCTCATATTTTTGAACGTTTTTATCGCGTTGAGAAATCTCGCTCTACAAACACTGGTGGATCTGGACTTGGATTAGCTATTGCAAAAAGTATAGTCGAATTGCATAAAGGAACAATTGAAGTATATAGTGATGATGAAAAAACAACATTCACTGTAAAACTACTCCCATACAAATGTTAATATTATAAATAAAAAGTTCAATTTCTTATCATATAAGAAATTGAACTTTTTCCATTAATACCCAAAATTTAATAATCCTTTATAATTCTTTAGAAATTCTTTACCTTTTCTTTCTTCCTAATTAAGCATTCCTTTTTACAATACTAGTATTGATGTCATAATAGGAGGATCGCTTATGCAATTCTTAAAGAAATTCGCTATTTTATTATTATCTTTTTTTATTACCGCACTTATCGTTTTATATTTTTATCTTTATGTAAATGGTCCGATTATTCAAGCTAAATCAGCTATTTTAATAAATGCTAATTCAGGTGAAATTGTTTATAAAAAAAATGAAGAAACTCCGGTACAATCAGCTGCTTTATCTAAATTAATGACAGAATATATCGTATTGGAGCAACTAAATGATAGAAAAATACAGTTAGATGACTTAGTACAAATAAGTAACGAAGTTTTCCGAGTAGAAACAAGCCCTATACAAGTAACATCGAATGATAAAACAACGGTTCGTGATTTACTTCATGCATTGCTACTGGCAGGGAATAATCGTTCTGCACTCGCTCTAGCAGAACACATTGCTGGAAATGAAGATAACTTTACAGTATTAATGAATAAAAAAGCAAAAGAACTAAAGTTATTACAACCATCTCCATTTCTAAACTCTACTGGAATTAATAATGATACAGATAAACAATCAACTACAACAGCGATAGACGCAGCTAAACTAGCAGCAAAATTAGTAAAAGATTTTCCAGATGTATTGAATATTACGAAACTAACCTCTTACCAATTTACCTTCAAAGATTCCCAGGTTTTCAATACGAATAAAATGATATATTCCCTTAATGAAAACATTAAACTTCAAGGTGTTGATGGCTTACAAACTAGTTTTTCAACTAACGGTAATTATAGCTTTGTCAGTACAGCAAAACTTGGAGATACTAGACTAATTTCAGTAATATTAGATGCAGATGAAGAAAACATTTCATTTATTGAAACAAAAAAGTTGCTACAGTATGGTTTTGATCCTTCCTCGTACTCTGCACTCCAAGCTTTTAAAGACGCCCTTACATCTTGGACAATATTGCTTCAGTTTAAAAATTTAATTATACAAACTATAATGATTTTTTTAATCATTACCACCTTAATGTTTTTACATATACGTCAGAAAAAATCCGAGGATTTCAATTAAGAAATCTTCTTATATATATAAAACCGACTTGCGCTTAAGATGCAAGTCGGTTTTTAATTCTATCATCCTCTTCAAATTTGCTGAAACTGGTTGCAAGTTTAACTTCCTCGCCCATACAGACAGCTGACCAATATGATGAATTTCATATCCCATTACATGTCTTAAAACCTATGTTTTTTGAGGCATACATCCATCTCTGTTTCCTTTCGTTGTGTTCGTTTGTTTAGTTTAAATGGGTTAATCTATTAATTCTATTAAATCCAACAATTGAACTATTACATTTTAAAGTTCTACTCATATACTATAGTAAATTACTAGAAAGGAGGTTTAACTATGGATAGTTGCGTTGTATTTGTAAACGGACAACCTTTTTTAGTTCTTTCAGTAGCTGGTATTGAAATTGCTAGATTAGAGATTTCCCTTCAAGTAGCATTAGCTCTAAGAGTGCTTGGGATACCAATCTGTGATTAATTACCAAATTAAAAGAAAAAGAGGGCATTAGCCCTCTTTTTTTATTTTCTTCTCACCTTTTCTTAACAACAAACAAAATTCAAATTTAATTAATTATAAAAAATTAAAGTATATGAACGTTACAGGAAACACTTGTTAAGATAGCTGTCCTTCACACTATTTATTTCGCCGACATTATATAATCAAAGCACACAATGATTAACTTTTTATACGGCTTATTTTAAGTGTGCTAGCATTCTAGGCTAGATAATTATGACTGCAAAAAAACTTCAAGTTCTCGTTTATATAAATTAAATAACGCTTTCACTTTTTGAATCGATTGATAATCTTTAAATTGCTGTTCTCTATCTTCTTATCCTTGAAGAGCACTAATCCAACTATACTCTACATCTACAATATGAAATAATGTTTCTAAAATACCACCAGTTTGCAAAGTAAATCTTCCTCTGAAAGTTGTTCACACCACTTAAACCAATCATCTCTTACTTGCCAATTATATTGAAATAAAGTGTACACATTTATCTCTCTCTTACTTCAATTATCCACCTAACAGCATCTGTTATATAATGTGGCTCATCTTTTTGAATATAATGACCACTTTGTTCTGCAATTATTAGTTTATTTTTGTTTGATAATCTTAATAATTCTTCTTGCAATTGTAACCATTTTATTTGTGCATCTTGCGAATAAAAAGCTTTTTTACCAGCAGCTAACACGACGAGTGGAATATCTCTCGTCGACTGACAATATTTATCTGCTTCACCCAGACTAAACATAAACTCTTCATAAGAACTTTCATGTACAAATTGTTTATAGTAAGCTTCTTGAAATTCTGGAGACATGATTGGCAAAAATGCTTCTTTATAATTTTCTGGTGTCGAATCAACCAAAACTATTCCCAACATATCTTCAGGATAAAAATCAGTAAATAAACGTGCATTTATACCACCAAAAGAATGTCCTACAAAAATATAAGGTGGCTTCAGTTGTAAAAGATTTAAGCATGTTCTCAAATCTTTTACCATTTCAGAACTAATACGTTTCTTGGAACTCTTCCCGCTTTTGCCTAATCCAGCCCGATCGTATGTAAGTACCGTACCATATTCCGTCAGTTCTTCAGCAGTTTGATTCCATGCCTTCGAATAATCACCATAGCCTGATTCCAATATAATAACAGGCTGCTGCTTCTTTCCTTGGAATATTTTCGTATACATTTTAAAATCAGCAACTTGTATATATTCCTCTATACATTTAACCATTGACAATCACTTCTCTTCGGCCAAGTTCCTCTACAGCGTGATTAATTATTTCACTTACAGATAAAGAACCATCCAATATGATATCTGAATTCGGCTTAACAGTATGAATTGCCTCTAAATAAGCTTTTCTCGCATATGTCATGTAATGTTCCAAATCATTATGTATTTCATCTATTGTACCTTCCTTAAAATCTCGCAAAATCCTTCTAGCCATCGCAATATCTAAAGGCGTATCAATAAATATAGTTACATCAATGAATTTTCGCATCTCACTATTTAAGTATGCAAAAGGATAGTCTACAATAATATAGTCTAAGGTATTATTTTGTATAAGTTGCTCAATATCATGAATTAATGGTGTTAATACCCACTCGTCGTAATTCGCCCCATCATCAATCCATTTACAAATATCAGCAGGAGATTTATCAAATGTGTAACTATCAAAATATAGAGCTTTTGAGTTTTTAAACTTATGCTTTAATCTTTCTGTAATTGTAGTTTTACCTCCCCCCGAAACAGCTGCAATTGAAATTATTTTTGTTTTATTATCCACTATACCCACCAAACCCCTTTGTTAACATAATATAATTATAAATTACTATCGTTGCTACTTCTTCCATTCATATTCTAACATACTCATTTCCCATAAATTCCAATACGTTTCTCCTACTCTTTTTGACTCTCTTAATAAGCCTTCTTTTACAAACCCTATTTTTTCGTAACATGAAATGGCCGATGTATTAAAATCATACACACCAAGAGTTACTCTATGTAGTTTTAATTCGTCAAAAGCAATATGAAGTACTGCTTTCATCATATGTTTTCCTATAGAACGTCCTCTCATCTTCGTATTACCAACTAATACTTTTCCAATTCTAGCGGACTTATTAATATTATCTATTTGCCCAAGCGAAATATGTCCAATAACGTCTGAAGTCTCTTCATCTACCACTTTGAAAGCGAGTGTATTTGCACTTTCTATATACTTCTCTAATTGCTGTTCGTCTAAAGGAAATGTGAATGCATTTCCTGACCATTGTATTAGAAATTCTTCGGAATTAATCCAATTTATTAATTGTTTAAAATCAGATTTCTTAAAGCTTTCTAGTTTAATCACTTCCTTGCTCCTTTCGTACATCATGCTTTATAACCTCAAACTTATTTCTATATAAAGAATATATTCTCCTTTTATATAAAATTAAAATAAAGCCATTCATGTGAATGGCTTTACAAAAAAGCAGCATAATTATGCTTTGTTTGCTACATCAATACCATTAAAATCAAAGTCAGCAGTAACCGTTGTAACCGGTGGGAAAATTGCTTCAATTTTGCAAATGGAAATAATTACTCCAACCGATCCAGGAATAGCCGCAAGCCTAACTACATCACAACTTACAGACGAAACAATACCTACATAAGTACGTCCCTCTGTATTAATTTGAACTGTTCGATTAATTAATTTCTTAAGTTCATCTCTAATTCCTTGTACACAAGAATTATCACATTTCTCATGCTGTTCTTTTTTACACTCTTCGAATACTTCCCAACAATCATCTTGTTTACATGTACACTTCTTTTTACAATTATTAAATCGAGAACCCAATACCTCACCCCCTAATCCTTTCTATTAGTAAAGTATGTCCACTAGCTTAAAAGGGTACGAGGCAAACACATAAAAAGAAAAAAACAAACAATTGTACCAAACTTTCTTTTCATTATTCATTATAAAAACAGACTTCTCCTAATTAAAAGCTTTTTAATGAGCGGCCGTGAATTTAGTCCTACTCCATTTAATGTTTAGACACCACTTTCTAAAACAAACCTTTTTTCTTTTAAATAAGACGCCCCTTAAAAACACACTAGATTTTCCCATTAACTCACATATACATAGACTTTATTTGTGGATTTCCCATTTTTCATTGTGAAATATACATTTAAAAAGCGTACTCGAAAATAAGATATTATTTGTAATCAGAACATTTTCTTCAACAAGTGTTTATTGAAAAATACCATAACTAGTAGTAGTTCTCTCCACTTTCTCTTAAAAATTAGCATAGTTTGTATGAATTCTATATCGAGTAGAAGACACTCTATCATATAAAGATAAAATAGTAGGTTAATAAACAAGCAATTTTTTTATTAAAACATAGAATAATATGAACACTATTGAAAGGAGGTAGAAATAAATGTCCTGGAAAAATGATTGCTGGAGTTCTCAGAAAAAGCATTGTTGTGATGATTGGTGGAAATCTAAAGAAAAACATCATTGTGATGATAATTGGAGTTCTCAGAAAAAGCATTGTAATGATGATTGGTGGAAATCTAAAGAAAAGTGTCATTGTGATGACGATTGGAGTTCTAAACGAAATAAGTGTCGTTGTAAATGTTTCTTTATTTGTTGCCATTGTAAAAGGAAAAATTGGTAATATTTTCGATGCCAACTTAAAGGAAAGAATATGTCTTTTGGAACCGATAAATACTAGAATGTATTATACAAAAAGCTGAATGAATATAATCAGCTTTTTATCAATGAACACGTAAAGATTTCAACAGACATATGTATTTACTGATTAGGTGGGCTATTAAGAAAAAACAAGCTAACTCTTATAAATCGATTTTTAATTACTTCACGTACGTATAAAGCTTTAGATGCCCTCATTACTTCAGACGAATTCACCAGTATTTTCAGCAAAAAATTCATGGAATCTTTAATTAGTCGAGTACTTTCATTGCCTTCAGAAACCCCAGAGACAAGCGGGGTTTCTTTTATTTAAATAAAGATTTTGTTTAAACTTTACAAAACTCACCTATATTAAAATATCTTCTAAAATCCTTATTGAACATTTATAATACTATTAAACGGTTTAAATTCGACAATCAGTAATGGAGGCATTTTAATGGGAAACATCCCAAAAGTATCATCACACCAATCAAATCCTAATATACCCTCACAGCAAGTGAATCCTAATACCCAACAAGGTAGTATAAAAAAAACAAGACGCCGTATTATAACTACTTTGGCTTTTATATTACCTATAATTTTTGTCCTTCAATATTCTCTGAATAACCAACAAGAAATGATTAAAGAAAAACAAATCACACTTAATACGGAACAACAAAAATTATCTTCTGTAAAGAAGGATGGTCATTCCCTTAACAAGGATGTCAAGGCTTTAACAAGTAGTGAAGAAGAAATTTTAAAATTCGCAAGGAAACTGTATGGATTTTCCAAACCGAATGAAACTATATTTCAAATAACTGAATAAAATTACACGGCATTACCTAAAAGGCGATTTGAAGATAATCGCCTTTTTATATTTAATTTCTAAAGGAATCATACTAATCTCTCTTTCTATCATATAACTACTTTGTTTAATTTGTTAAAATAAAACCGCTTGTCCGTTTCACTTTGCTCTATCATTACATTTACTATTAGTAATACGATTTTTAGAGGTGATAAATAATGGACGAGTTTTTATCTTTTGCTGCACTTAATCCCGGTTCTATTGGACCTACACTTCCAACTGTTCAACCTTTTCAATTCCCTACCGGTCCCACCGGTTCTACAGGAGCTACTGGATTAACCGGATCAACTGGACCGACTGGGCCAACCGGATCAACCGGACCAACTGGACCAACCGGATCAACTGGATCAACTGGATCAACTGGACCAACTGGACCAACTGGATCAACTGGACCAACTGGACCAACTGGACCAACTGGACCAACTGGACCAACTGGACCAACTGGATTTAATCTTCCTGCTGGACCTGCATCTATTACCTTGACTTCTAACGAAACTACAGCATGTGTATCCACTCAAGGAAATAATACTTTATTTTTTTCGGGTCAAGTATTAGTAAACGGTATTCCTACTCCAGGGGTAGTGGTCAGTTTTTCGTTTAGTAACCCATCTCTTGCTTTCATGGTTCCTCTTGCTGTCATTACCAATGCCTCAGGTAACTTTACCGCTGTATTTCTAGCCGCTAATGGGCCTGGAACAGTAACCGTTACTGCTTCACTTCTTGATTCTCCTGGAACAATGGCTAGCGTCATTATTACCATTGTGAATTGTCCGTAATGATTTTATTTTTAAGAACTAAGCAATTTCTAATAAAAAGAGCACTGATTTTATAGCGCTCTTTTTTTATCATTTGGATGTGCCTTTCAAATTAAATTTCGTAACAGCCTATTAAAATAACGCTTTTATTGAATTTCATCCTTAACAAAATTTAATTACTCCAATGAATAAACATGCCACAGTATCGTATTTTAATAAAAACTATAAAACAGACATACTTAACACTAATAGTAGAATTTTTCTTCTTCATCAAATTCACTTCTTTTCTTTTTATAAACATAAAAAAGGATCTCTATTTATACAGAGATCCTTTCTAACTTTATAATTTACTAGACTGTAACCCCTGAATAAACGGAACTACTTCAGGATTTACAAGTGAAGACAAATCACCTAATTCTTTTCCTAAGTAAGCTGCTTTAATAACACGGCGCATTACTTTAGAATTACGTGTTTTCGGTAAATCTTCTACAACGTGGATGTCTTTAGGACACAACGCTTTTCCAATATGAGAGTTTACTAAACTCATTAATTCTTTCTTTAATTCTCCTGTGAATGTTACATGATCTCTTAATACTACAAAACAATGACAAACTTCACCTTTTACTTCGTCAGGTACACCAATTGCAGCAGCTTCAATTACATCGTTATGTTTCACAAGAATAGATTCATATTCAGCAGGTCCAATACGTTTACCTGCAATATTTAACGTATCGTCTGAACGCCCTGTGATGATATATTGTTCACCATCGTAAATGACCCAGTCACCGTGGACCCATTTATTTTCAAAACGTGACCAATATGTGTTCACGTAACGTTCATCATCTTCCCAGAAGCTTTTCGTCATACCTACCCAAGGTTTCTCTAAGCATAATTCTCCGACTTCATCTCGAATTGGTTTACCTTGATCATCCAGTACGACAGCTGCCATTCCTGGTAAAGATGCGTTAAAACTAATCGGTGCGATTGGCTTAATAAGAACATTACCGAAAATCCCACCAGAAATTTCAGTTCCACCTGAGTAGTTACAGATTGGAACATTTCCTTTTCCAACTGTTTCAAACAGCCACATCCATGGATCAGGATTCCAAGGTTCTCCTGTTGATGCGAATACTTCCAAACTCTTTAAAGAATGTTTATTGACATACTCATCACCTTTTGCCATTAATGCTCGGATTAACGTTGGCGAAATACCTAGATGAGTAATCTCATATTTATCAACTGTCTCCCATAACCGGTCTGCTTCTGGGAAGTCTGGAACACCTTCGTACATAACCATCGTTGCTCCATTAATGAGTGAACCGAATAATAGAAACGGCCCCATCATCCAGCCCATATCAGTTACCCATAATACACGATCACCTTGTTTAATATTCATTCCAAATCCTGCATCAAAAGCTGCTTTCAAAGGAAATCCTGCATGCGTGTGTACTGTTCCTTTCGGCTTACCAGTCGTTCCTGATGTATAAATGAGCATCAATGGATCATCACTTTGCATTTCCTCTGCATGTATGAATGGTTTTTCTTTTTCTAGCGTACTCCACGAAAAGTCATAGTTATGTGGTGTAAAATCATTTCCTGCATGACGAACGATAACAACTTTTTCAACAGTTGGGCAATGTTCACAAGCTTTATCTACTTCATCTTTTAAAGAAACAATTTTACCGCGACGTGAAAATCCATCTGCGGTAATAATCATTTTTGAACCTGCCGCTTGCACACGTGTCATAACTGCATCAGACGCAAAGCCTGAGAATATTGGTGAAATAATTGCTCCGATTTTCATTACAGCTAGCATCGCAACAACTGTTTCTGGAATCATCGGCATATAAATTGTTACACGGTCACCTTTCTCAATACCCGCGTGTTTCAAACCATTTGCAACACGGCTTACCCAGTTGTCAAGCTCTTCATATGTAAATGATTTTGAAGTTCCATTTTCCCCTTCGTACTGAAGTGCTGGCTGTATTCTCGTCTCTTCATCCGCAAGCCAGCGGGATAAAGCTGATTCTACAACGTTACATGTTCCGCCATTATACCACTGTGCAAACGGTGTACCATTTTCTAAATCTAACACTTCTGTATAAGGTTTCATCCATTGATAGCCTACTGCTTTTTCTGCCTCTCCCCAAAACCAAGCTGTTTCCTCAATAGATTTATTATAAAAAATTTCATAGTCTTCATATCCCAATGATTTCATCCAACCATATAAACGTGTTTTTTCCTTGTACTCTTCTGTTGGAAACCAAACTGCTTGTTTCAATGTTTTCCCCTCCTTAACTTTTTGAGCAAGAAAGCCCTAAATAGGGCTTTTAAACTGGATATACAGGATGTTTACGATCTGTGAATACTTGATATTTACTCATATACATTTCGAAACGTCCTTTTAACTCTTCACGTAAATTGTTTGGATGAACAATACCATCAATCACCATCTCTGATGCTAAGTGGTATATATCAATATCTTTCTTATACTCTTCACGTTTTTCAGCAATGAAGCTAGCACGCTCTTCTTCTGGTAAAGCTGCAATTTTATTTGCATATACAGCATTAACCGCAGCTTCTGGACCCATTACCGCAATAGAAGCTGTCGGTAATGCCAGACAGCAATCTGGTTCAAATGCTGGACCTGCCATCGCATATAAACCAGCGCCATATGCTTTACGAACAACGATAGAAATCTTCGGTACAGTCGCTTCACTCATTGCAGAAATCATTTTTGCACCGTGGCGAATAATACCAGCACGCTCTACTTTTGTACCGATCATAAATCCTGGTACATCCGCAAGGAATAATAATGGAATATGATATGCGTCGCATAAATTAATAAACTTAGCAGCTTTATCAGCTGAATCATGGAATAATACGCCGCCCTTCATACGCGGCTGATTTGCAATAATACCAACTGGCTTACCATCAATACGTGCTAAGCCTGTAATTAGCTCTTGAGCAAATAATTTTTTTACTTCATAGAATGAACCTTCATCAATAACTCTATTAATGAGATCTTTCATATTGAAAGGAGCATTTTGATTTTCTGGAATGATTTGTTCTAACGTTTTATCGAATTGTTTCGGTTCTTGAGGTGTAACCAATGGAGTCTTTTCTAAGTAGTTATTTGGAAAATATGAAATGTATTGTCTTGCTTGTTTAATCGCATCTTCTTCTGTCTTACATAAAACATCTCCGCATCCTGATACAGAGCAATGCATACGAGCTCCGCCCATCTCTTCTAAAGTTACCTTCTCACCGATAACCATCTCAGCCATACGAGGAGATCCTAAATACATAGATGCATTTCCTTCTACCATCATTACAACGTCACAAAAGGCTGGAATATACGCACCACCAGCTGCAGAAGGTCCAAATAACAAGCATACTTGAGGAACTTTACCTGATAACTTCACTTGATTATAGAAGATTCTTCCTGCACCGCGGCGCCCTGGGAACATTTCTACTTGATCTGTAATACGCGCTCCAGCAGAGTCAACTAAATAAAATAACGGAACACGTAGTTTTTCAGCTGTTTCTTGAATACGTAAAATCTTTTCAACTGTGCGTGATCCCCATGATCCAGCTTTTACAGTAGAATCATTGGCCATTACACACGCAGTACGACCATGTATTTTACCCGTTGCCGTTACAACGCCATCCGCAGGTAAGCCTGTTTGTTCACAGTTAGCAAATAATGCATCTTCTACATATTCGCCATTATCAAATAGAAGCGCTAAACGATCTCGAACGAATAATTTTCCTTTTGCTTTATTTTGCTCATGATATTTCGGTGCCCCGCCTTGTTTAATTGTTTCAACTCGTTCTTCAAATGAATTAGATTGTTGTTTTTGGTCTAACATATTTACTCCCCCTTATACATCGGTTTGCGTTTTTCTTTGAATGCCTGTAATCCTTCTATTCGATCTTTCGTATGGATTACACCTTCATACGCTTGTTTTTCCATTTGTAATCCGGTATGTAAATCAACTTGAATACCATTTGAAATTGCCTCTTTTGCTAATCGAACAGCAATAGGTCCATTACTAGCAATTTTCTCTGCTATTTCAATCGCTTTCTCTTCAAGTAAATTAGCTGGTACAACAAATTCTACTAAACCGTATTCTTTTGCTTCTTGCGCTGAAATACGTCTACCTGTATAAATTAATTCTTTCGCTCTACCAACACCAATTAATCTCGGTAAGCGCTGTGTACCACCTGCTCCTGGTATAATTGCAAGTGTCGTTTCAGTAAGACCAAGACTTGCAGATTCAGCAGCAATTCTAAAATCACAAGCTAAACTTAATTCCGTACCACCACCAAGTGCAATTCCATTTATAGCAGCAATAACTGGCTGTGGTAATTGTTCAACCATCTCCATAGTAGTGCGAATCATACTAACAGCATGGCGAACTTGTTCTTCATTCATACCGGCACGCTCTTTTAAATCTGCACCAGCACAAAATGCTTTTTCACCAGCACCAGTCAAAATAACTACACGTGCGTTTGAATCTTCACTTATTTGAGTTAATATCGTTTGTAGTTCATCTAATAATGCCAAAGATAATGAGTTTGCTTGTCTTGCACGATTTAACGAAATCTTTACTACGTGAGGTGTTACATAATCAACTGAAATGTTTTGTAATTGTAGCATCTTCTCACCTACTTATCGTTTTATGTTGAAGCGCTCTATACACATGACTCGGTAATTGGATATTCAACTTACTTTGAATAAATTGACTAGCTCTCAATAACTTTTCTTCGTCTATATTCGTTTGGACTCCTAATTTATGGAGCATATGTACTAGGTCATCAGTGGCAACATTACCTGATGCTCCTGGTGCATAAGGGCAGCCCCCGAGTCCACCACAAGAACTATCAAACGTTGTAATACCGTATTCTAATGATTTAACTACATTCGCTAGAGCCATTCCATACGTATTATGAAAATGCATGGCAAACTGCGAAGCATCATACTTCTTTAATAGATGTTCTAATACTTGTTCTACTTGTAATGGATTCGCTACACCGATTGTATCCCCAAGAGAAACTTCATAAATGCCGTATGAAAATAGTTGATTACATAATTCGTCAACTGCTGCGACACTTATATCCCCTTCATAAGGACATCCAAATACAGTAGAAACATAGCCTCTTACCTTTTTCCCTTCGAATAATGCCTGTTTTGTTATATCTTCAATTACAACTAATGCTTCTTTAATCGATTTATTAATATTACTTTTATTATGAGATTCACTTGCTGATAAAAAAACATTCACCTCATCTACATTTTGCAAAAAAGCTCGTTCCAAACCATTTTGATTCGGAACAAGCGCAGCATATGTAACATTTGGATCCCTTTTCAGCTCAGAAAATACATCATTTGCATCCGCTAATGCAGGGACCCATTTTGGGTGAACGAATGAGGAAACTTCAACATACGACAATCCTGCTTCTGTAAGTAGTTGAATCCATTTTACTTTATCTTTTGTGCCAACAATCTTTTTTTCATTTTGTAAGCCATCACGTGGCCCGACTTCTTTAATGACAGCAAAATTAGGTAGTTTCAATTCGCTTCCCCCTATATCTCCCTATTCAATTTCTAATAATACATCTCCTTCATTTACAAAATCGCCTTCTTGCACATTAATTTTCATAACTGTGCCAGCTTCTTCTGAAATGATTGGAATTTCCATTTTCATAGATTCCAAAATGACGACATCCTGCTCTTCCTCTACTGTATCTCCTACTCCTACAACAATCTTCCAAACGTTTCCTGCCATCGATGCGTATACTTTCGTCATCATTTTTTCCCCCTTAATATTGTTAAATCTTATTTTTTAACGAGTTGTTTCGTTACAAAGCCTGTTGTATAAATACCCTCTTTGAACACTTCGTCTTCCAAAACTTGCAGTAGCATTGGTGTGTTCGTTTTAATACCTTCTACTTTTAATTCCTCTAGAGCATCATGTAATTTTGAAATTGCTTCTTCACGAGTCTCGCCATGTGCAATGACTTTCGCAATCATTGGATCATAGAAAGGTGTAATCGTTACATGATTTTCTAAGAAGTGATCAATCCGTACATTTGACGGTAATGTTAAATCTGTAATTTTCCCAGGTGACGGGAAGAATGTTTTCGGATCCTCTGCATAAATACGAGCTTCAATGGCATGACCACTACGTTTTACATCATCCTGAGTAAATGATAGTTTCTCTCCACTTGCAATCAGAAGTTGTTGTTCTACAAGGTCTAATCCCGTAATTTCTTCTGTCACTGGATGCTCTACTTGTAATCTCGTATTCATCTCTAAGAAATAGAAGTTCTTCTGATCATCTACAAGAAACTCAACTGTACCTGCATTTGTATAACCAAGTGCTTTGGCAGCTTGTACAGCAACTTCTCCCATCGCCTTTCGTGTACCTTCATCTAAAAATGGTGAAGGTGCTTCTTCGATTACTTTTTGATTTCGGCGCTGTACCGAACATTCACGCTCCCATAAATACACTGTGTTACCATGTGTATCTGCTAAAAGCTGAATTTCAATATGATGCGCGTCTGCTATATATCGCTCTAAATACATTTCTCCGTTACCGAAGAAGTTTTGCGCTCTCGTTTTATTACTTTCAAACGCTTTGGTGAGCGTTTGCTCAGTTTCCATCAACTGCATACCAATGCCTCCGCCGCCTGCGGATGCCTTAAGCATTAATGGATAACCAATTTGTTTTGCAATTTCAATTGCTTCTTCAGCAGTTTCAATATTTGTAGTAATACCTGGGACTACTGGGACATCTGCTGCTTGCATTGCGATACGTGATTCGATTTTACTTCCCATCTTCGTAATGATTTCTTCTGAAGGACCGATAAATACGATTCCTTCTTCTTTGCAGCGAACCGGAAAAGACGGATTCTCTGATAATAAACCATAACCCGGATGAATTGCTTCTGCATTTGTCTTCTTAGCTATTTCAATAATTTTTTCAAGGTTTAAATAGCTTTCTTGGACACGCGGTCCACCTACTAAGTAAGCTTCATTTGCCATTTTCACATGAAGGGCATTTTCATCTGCTTCAGAATAAATAGCAACAGTGCGAATGCCAAGTTTTTGACAAGTTTTCATAATACGAACAGCGATTTCCCCGCGATTCGCAATTAATATTTTTTGAAACATAGTGATTCCTCCCTTTTATCTACATCCTAAATGTCTAGCAATTACGAGACGTTGAATTTCAGAAGTTCCTTCACCAATTTCTAATAGTTTCGCATCACGAATATGTCGTTCAACTTCATATTCACGCATATAGCCATATCCACCATGAATCTGTACTGCTTGATTCGCAATACGGCTTGCCGCTTCCGATGCAAATAGTTTTGCCATTGCCGCTTCTTTACCGAAAGGTTTATCGTTATCTTTTAACCAAGCTGCTTTATGTACTAAATTGCGTGCTAGCTCTACTTCAGTCGCCATATCAGCTAATTTAAATTGAATCGCTTGGAAATTAGAGATTGACTTTCCAAATTGTTGACGTTCTTTCGCATATTGCAATGCACGTTCAAAGGCTGATTGCGCAATACCAACTGCCAATGCTGCGATTGAAATACGTCCTCCATCAAGTGTATATAAAAATTGTTTAAAACCTTTATTTACATCACCAAGAATATTTTCTTTCGGTACACGAACACCATCAAGTACGATTTCACAAGTATTAGAAGCGCGAACGCCCATTTTATCGTAAGGACTAGAAATCGTTAATCCTTCACTCGTAGTAGGTACGATAAATGCTGAAATGCGTTTTCTACCATTCTCTTCAACACCGTTGACAGCGGTTACAATAATGGTATTTGCATACTCTGCGTTTGTAATCCAACACTTCTCACCACTGATTACATACTCATCGCCATCTAGTACCGCTTTCGTTTGAGTACCACCTGCATCTGATCCAGCATTCGGCTCCGTTAATCCGAAGGCACCTAATGTTTTACCTGACGCCATTGGAACTAAATACTTTTGTTTTTGTTCTTCTGTACCGAAATAATAAATTGGAGAAGCACCTAATGAAATTGTTGCAGCATAGCTTAAACCAGTGCCACCACAAGCGCGACCAATTTCTTCAACTGCTAACGCATACGATACAGTATCGCCACCTGAACCTCCATACTCTTCTGGGAATGGGATGCCTAATAATCCTAGTTCGCCCATTTTTTGAAATGTTTCATATGGAAACTCTGCAGTTTTGTCATAATATACAGCTTTCGGTGCGATTTCCTTTTCAGCAAAGTCACGTACCATTTCTTTAATCATTTGTTTTTCGCGAGTTAGAGTAAATTCCATTCCGCTACACACCCCTTATCGAATATTGAGTTTCGACAGCGTGCGAGTTTCTACTACAAACATAACAACTTAAAAGACAAGAATATTAGTTAGACAATTGCTATAATTCTGTCATAACTTAATTTTAAAACAGATTCTGTACTAATGCACAAAAAAATTCCTACATTGTTCTACAACAACATAGGAGATTTTGTGTCGAATTATGTAATTTATTGTTTAATAATCTCTACCTTTTCCCGAATCAGAAATTTCTACTAATGCTTCAGGGTATGGTTCGAAATACGTTTGTCTTAATAAATACTTTTCATCAAATCGAATGGCCCATGATTTTAAAATTGTAAGTAAACTACTAAGTGGTATTTTCTTTTCTGCATACTTTTGTAACAGTTCTATAAAATGATCTTTTTCTTGTTTTTTTAGCTTTGTTTTAAAGTATCCAAAAATGTGCTCGCATACATTTACATTCGATGTATAGCGGGGGGTGCGCATAAATAATTCATATAAAGTCTTCTCATAGTTTTCAAATACAACTTCAATCTTTTCATTTTTGTGATTTGCAATTATACGCCCTAATTCCTTTTGTTTCACTTGATTATATGCCATAAATAAATATTTATTGTCCGACTGAAACGATACAAGGTCTTTCATATTTTTATTATGTTTAATCATTTTGTAATATGCGATTGTAAATAGTCTTGTAAAGAAATGCTCTCTAATAATAAAATTCGACAATCTGCCTTCCTCTTCAATAGGAAGATGCGAAAATTTTTTTACTACTGCTCCGCCAAATAAGCCCGATCCTTTTCCCTTTGCTGGCGCTTTTTCAAAACCAGAATAAATTTTCACATCACGCGTACCACAACTTGGTGAACGATTCTTTAAAATAAAACCATCCACATCCGATATCGTTTGTAAAAAGTCATTTGAAAACTGCTCCATTTTTTCAGTTACATCTTCTCGTGTCGACGGTTGCACAAGTCTGTTCTCACCATTTTCTTCTACAATTCGTATCGTTTCACGAGGAGTTCCCAATCCAATCTCCACTTCTGGACAAACAGGTATAAATGTAACAAATGGCTGCAAATTTCGTATTGTTACATCTGGAATCATCTCTCCATTATATCGACAAGCATCAAATTCTAAACATTTACTTACGACGATTGTAGGTTTTGCAAATTGCCGCATCTCATTACCTCCTTAGTGCTAGTCCGTATACTATAAATTGTACTAAGATTAACATTTTAAGCAAAGTTTGATTCATTTATTTTTATGAGAAATATATATCCAATAATATATTAACAATCATTCAACTCTATTTTCAATAAATGTGCGCCCTATTATACTGGTTTAGATATTGTGAAATGAATAATACACAGATGCTCCGGAGAAATTAATGATTAAGAAAGGAGGGAATTGTTATGAAAAAGAAATTATCATCTATTTTAAGTGTTTTAGCACTCTCTATTATGTTTTTAGGTACATCTGCGCAAGCTGAATACGATGGAAATAATATGAATAGAGTGAATAACACTGATATTTCAACTCGAGTAAATGACAATAATTTAGACAGAGTTAATAATGATGTAAGAACTCGAAATGTAAATACAACAAATGATTTAAATGATAATCGTGATAGAAATAATAATTGGGCTTGGCTTGGTTTATTAGGACTAGCAGGATTATTAGGTCTTAGAAGAAGAGACAAAGAAACACGCTGATTTAGAATGTTTTTAATAAACAAGTACTTATTTATCAAAAATATATAACGAAAATAAATCGCCTTTTTAAAGGCGATTTATTTTTACTTAAAAAGTAATATATGTAATTCACACTTCGACGATTAAATTCGTGGAGTTAATCCATACAATATAAATTGAATCGTATTTTCAATTTCCGCTTCATCATCCCATTTTTCTTCAGGCAATAATAAAAATCGTGTTAATAATAAACCTAATACAGCTGATAAAGTAAGACGTAGTACGGAAGATGGTGGTATCTCAATAATCTCTCCTTCTTCTTGAAATTTCACAATCAACTTTTTGAAATGTGAAAACAGTTCTGTTTCTACTAATTGCTGTATTTCATTTTTTAGTTCTGGTTGAAATGGTACTTCTTGAATTAATATTTTTATCATAGGAAAGTGTTTTTGAGCAAATTTAAATCTATTATGAATTACAACTCTTAAAAGTCCTTCATACGATTCATACTCTGATTTAAATATTTCTTTTGCAAAGGTTTGTACGAAAAATGGTGCAACGAACTTAGTTAAAGTTGGCATTACGACCGCTAGTAATAAATCTTTTTTCGTCTTATAGTAGCGGAAGATGGTTCCTTCCGCTACACCAGCACGCTTTGCAATTTCACTTGTTGAAGTTGAAGCGTATCCTTTTTCTCCAAACATATCAACAGCCGCCTCTAATATTCGCATTTGACGTTCATTTCGTTTATCCGTATTAGTTGCAGCTATTAATTCCTCCAGCCAATCCTTCTGCATTTATAAAGCTCCTTTTTGTCATTATTATATTTTGCGATGTTTCTTTAAAGCAAATACATTTCCTACTGCAAATAATAGTGAAAAAAGTAATAATACAGTAAGATCTAATGCAATCTCTGTAAACCCTTGATTCCGAATCATCACTTGTCTCATTGCGTCAGCGCCGTATGTGAGTGGAAATACTTTCCCTAACATTTGTAGCCACTTATTCATAGATTCCATTGGAAACAATCCAGAAAAGAAGATTTGTGGCACAATAACAAGCGGTATAAATTGAATCATTTGAAATTCATTATTTGCGTATGCCGATAAAAACGTACCTAATGTTAGTGCAGTTAAAGAGAGCATACATGTAATAAGTAGCGTTAGCCATATGGAGCCAGCTACGTATAAATCTAAAATATAAACGGAAAAGCTTACGATAATAATGGATTGTATAAAGGCAAAGATTCCAAAACCAATAATATAACCTGCGACTATTTCCCATCTTCTTACTGGGGTGGATAATAACCTTTCTAGCGTACCACTTAAACGTTCTCTTACGAAAGATACACCTGATAATATAAATACAAAGAAAAATGTAAAGAAACCAATTAATACAGGACCAAGCCCATCAAACATCGTAAAGTCTTTAGAGCCATGTAAATAATTTACTTCAGGTTTCATAATCGATACATCATTCTTCTCTGTGCTTTTTTGCAATACTTGAAGTACAGCACGATTTTTTGACGAATCACTACCTTCCAACAGAAGTTTCATTTTTCCATTCTCTATTCGAAATACTGCATCTACCTTTTGTTTTTCCAACTCAGAAATCGCCTTTTCCTTACTGTATTCATAAATTGACGCTTCTTGATTTTTCATCACTTTTACTATTTGAGCGGGCATATCAACAACAGCAATTTGCGGTATATAGTCTTTCTGTGTAAACACTAGTGACAAAAGCCAAAGTAATAACATCGGCGCTCCAAACATCATTGCTAACGAACGCTTATCTCGAAAAAATTGACGAATAATACGTATAATTACACCAGTAACTCTCATGATGGCACCACCTCTTCTAGCAAAAAGACATCTTCAATCCGTCCAGATGACACGCGTTTTTTCAATTCTTCAGTTGTTCCAACCGCAACTAGTTTCCCTTCTCTAATTAACCCTAGACGCTCACAAAATTCAGCTTCATCCATAATGTGCGTCGTTACAATAATCGTTGTGCCTTTCTTTTTAAGATCATAAAATTTTTCCCAAATCGTTTTTCTAAGAAGCGGATCTATCCCCACTGTAGGCTCATCTAAAATTAATATTTCTGGTTCGTGAAGGAGCGCTATTGCTAATGATAAGCGTTTTTTCATTCCACCTGAAAATTGTTGTACTTGCTTTTTCATATACTGTGACAATTGTACAAGTTCAAAAACCTCTGCAATTCTTGTCTTTTTACGTTTTCCCTTTAGTCCATACATCGTTGCTATAAAATCTGCATTTTCATATGCTGACAATTCTTCGTATAATGCATCCGCCTGGGCCATATAACCAATTCTTTTCATTTCATTTAAATTAGGCATATTAGTATTATTAACAAGCACTTCACCTTTCGTTGCCTCATTAATACCTGCAATCATTTTAATGAGCGTTGTTTTCCCCGATCCAGAAGGTCCAACAAAACCAAAAATTTCTGCTTTTTCAACTTGCAATGAAAGATTGTGTAACACTTCTTTTTTCCCAAAACTTTTTGATACAGTCCGTAAAATAATGGAAGGTTGTTGCACGTTTCATCCTCCTTTTCCAATAAAATGAGTGAGTACTCACATTTATTTTACCCTTGCTTAATTATATGTCAAACTTCATTGATTAGTATGTATGTTCAATCAACGATATTAAACAATGAAACAGAGTCGACATTAGAATTTCATTTCCTAAAGTCGACTCTGTTTCATTTAAACTATAAATTTCACTTTACGTTTTTAAATTCATATACTTCCGAATTCTAGCAACATCTAAAGAATATTCAATAACTAATTGCTGTAACGGTAAAATAACTGTGTCAGGATATAAATGTGCATATTGTAATGTTTCTGCATATTTTTCTAACCTTTTTTCTAAATACTTTATTATTTGATCAGGATGACTTACTAATAAACATTTACAATAATAATGTATTTGTTCCTCAATCGCCGTGTATTCTTCAATTTCATATTCTTTATGCATGTGTACACCCCTTTAAGTTTTTTACATGAATTACTTATCACAATTTTCACTCGACAAATTTTAAGTTTTTTGATTATTTACACTATAACAAACAATCAGGGTCAAATTTTGTTACTTTATGTAACGTAGAAAATTTTTAACAAAATTGTAATGTTAACTCCTGCAAAATACATAAAATCTCTTTACTCACTTTTGTATAAAAAAATCGTACAGCTTAATTTAACTGCACGACTACAATCTCTGGCCTATTCAAAATTCTTTGCGGAATGATACTATTTCCTAATCCTCTACTCACTACCATTGATGTATTTTGTTCTACATATAAACCTGCTGTATATTTAGGTAAAACACCTTGATTTGGAGCAACTAATCCACCGATAAATGGCAATCTAACTTGTCCTCCATGAGCATGTCCCGATAAAACCAAATCCAACCTCTCATTCGTATATTCCTTTATAAATTCAGGCCTATGGGATAATAATACATTATATCTATCTGGCTGCATTTCAATTTTTGTTTTTTTAATTTCATCTATTATAATATTTCCTTCATCACGGTTTCCAGTAACAAACTCTGGATCATCAATACCTAGCAAGTTTATTTCTTGCTCACCCTTTCGAATGCCTACATGTTCATTCCTTAAAACATTGACACCATATTTCTTCAACTCTTTTTCTAAACTGTTATACTTTCCAGACCATTGTTCATGGTTTCCTGTCACAAAATATACAGGATACTTCTTTACCATTTCTTGTATTAATTGCATACTCACTTCTGCATCGTATGATTTACTGTCAATTAAATCACCCGTAATCGCAATAATATCTGGGTCTATACTTTTTATTTTTTGAATTAACACATCTTGATTATCGCCAAATTTTTTATTGTGTAAGTCTGAAATTTGTAGAATTTTATACCCTTTAAAAGAGGATGGTATTTTACTAGAGGTTATTTTAACCTCAGTTATACTTATTAAATTGTTCTGTAAATATAAAAAGATTGTAAAACCTACTAATATACAAATAATCATTACAATTCTATTAATTTTCTTTTTCATATTTTCTCCTTTACATTCTCATCAAACACTTCTATATGCTAACTGAATTATATTATACTTTCTTGAAATTTATTTAAATTAATAAAATAATACAGTACATGAAATTTCGTATGAGATATGTCATATATATTCGTTATATTTTTACTTTTACCTTTTTAATAATAAGAATACAAAAACGACTCTTATCACAAGAAAAGAGTCGTTTTCTAACTTTATACTTTTAATACTTTCATGTTAAAAATGCGAAAACTAAAATACTATTTAAGAGCCTTAACTATAACTTTAGTTGCCTCTGCAATGAGTTGATTATCATAGGTTGCCTCTTTCTCATCTTTACTAGATAAAATTGCGATGATAATTGGTGCTCTATTTGGAGGCCAAACGATAGCAATATCATTTCTTATCCCGTAACTGCCAGCACCTGATTTATCTCCAACTACCCAGTCAGTTGGTACGCCTGCACGAATAAGTTTGTCACCTGTAGCATTTCCTTTCATCCACTCTGTAAGAATTTTACGTTTTTCAGCAGGAAGTGCATTTCCGACCGTAAAAGCTTTAAGATTCGTAGCAATTGCTTTCGCTGTACTAGTGTCACGAATGTCTCCTGGAATAGCTTCGTTTAATTCTGTTTCAAAGCGATCAGACATAGTAATCCGATCCCCCATCTGCCTAAGCGCTTTTTCATATCCTTTAGGTCCACCTATTTTATTAAATAAAATGTTCCCTGCAGTATTATCACTTGAACGAACAGCAGCCTCAGCAATTTCTCCTAGTTTCATTCCAGTATCTACATGTTTCTCTGTAACAGGTGAATAATCCACTAAGTCTTCTTTCGTATATGTGATTACTTCATTTAATGAATCAATTGAGTTTTGCTGTAGTAATACTCCCGCGGCTAAAGCCTTGTAGGTTGATGCGAAGGCAAATCTTTCGTTAGGTCGATAAGAGATTGTTTGATTTGTACCAGTATCAATCGCATATACACCTAATCGAGCATCAAATTTTTTCTCAAGTTGAGAGAACTCTTTATGCGTTGCCTGATTTTTATGTTTCACTTGACCAGTCTTTTCTTTCGCTTCAACTTGCAGTGCCCCTCCTGTAAAAGCTTCTAGGCTTGTAAGACTTAAACCTAATATACCAACGCATATTCCTATTTTTAGCATCCTCTTATTTTTCAAAATCATCATTCCTTCCAAATTTTTAGCACCTTTTTATATGTACACATAATAGACAATCACCGAACCAAATTTGTTCCATAAACTGAAAAAAATTTATAGCTAGTATGAGAGTTATTAACAAAATAAGAGATAGTAGCTACGACGCCTCTATCTCTTATTTCATATTTCATTTTTTTACTTATAAATGGCTTTATATGAACAGGGTCTCTTCCCTGAGAAAAGTACTCTAATTTTGCTTAGAACTACCTGTACTAGTAGCTTCACCATGTATACGTTGCTGTTTTAAATCAAAGTATACATCTAATACTTCCTTTCCAATTATAGAATTAATTCCATTTTTATCATCATGAAGCCATGGAACTACTACGGAAAATGCTACTTCTGGATTATCATATGGAGCATATCCAACTAACGTTAAGTTGTAGCATTCCATACGTTCTCCTTTTGCATTTCTACCAATCGGGTCATCTCCACCATATACAGTTTGGGCTGTTCCTGTCTTTCCTGCTGGTTTATATGGCGCGTTTTTGAAATATTTCACGCCAGTTCCATCACCTTCTTGGAATACCCATCTAAACCCTTCTTTTATCCGATCAATATGTTCTTTCTTCATATCAATTCGATTTAATACGACAGGCTCTATGGAACGTATAACTTTGCCAACCTCTTCTTTTATTGATTGTTCTCGTATTTCTTGTACAATTTGAGGTTGCATTCTATAACCACCATTCGCAATCGTTGAAATATATTGCGCTAATTGCAACGGCGTATACGTATCATACTGACCGATAGAAAAATCTAGTAAAAACCCAGGTTGACTATCTACTTTTCTCGTTTGTCCAATTATTTCATTCGGTAAATCAATACCTGTTGGGACACCTAAACCAAATTGCTTGAAATAATAGCGCATCGTATCAAATGCTCCTTGTTTAATATCCAATGAGCCATTTGGTACGTAATTGACTCCCGCAATTTTTAAAGCTGTTTGGAACATGTATACATTCGAAGATACTTGTAAAGCCCGTAAATCATTAATATTACCAAATCCGGATACATTCCACGATTTCTTAGCTTGTGTACCTTTAAATTTCATCGGCGCGTCATAAAATTGATCTCCTGGATGTATTGCCCCTGTCTCATATCCAGTTAATAAAGTAGCACCTTTTACAGCTGACCCTAGCTCATACGAAGTTGTCATGTTACCTAATGCCAAATCCTCAACCTCTATTCTTCCTTCTTTTTCTACAATCTTTTTGCCTGCCATTGATAAAATTTGTCCGTTATTTGGATTCGTCATGACAACAAAAGCTCGATCGAGCAGTGGCTCTGAACTCTTAAAAGCTCTCAAGTTTTTCTCTATACTTTCTTCCACTTTCTTTTGTAATTCCATATCAATCGTTAATGTTAAACTATTACCACTTTTTCCTTTAGAGATTATTTCTGTGCTAACAATGTTTCCTGATTTATCAGTAATATTTTTCACTTCTTCTTTTGTGCCGTGTAATACATCTTCATATCGTTGTTCAATATAACTTTTTCCAACACGATCATTACGGTTATATCCACGTACTAAATAAGAATCTAAATTTTCTTTCGGTAATCCTTCTTCACTACTCGTAATATTTCCTAATACAGAACGAAATAAATTACCATTTACATAATTACGTTCCCAATCAACAGTTGCATCTACTCCTGGAAAATTCGCAAGGTTTTCACTTATCCGCGCATACTCTTCATCTGTTACATCTTTTTTAATAATTTGTGGTGTTAGTTGATAACCTGAACTCATTTTACTTTTAATAGCTAACACCTTTAAATCTTGTGCTGTTAATTCTGCTAATTCTACCTCTGTAACACGACCTCGTCTTAAGTCTTCTATTTTTTTATCTAACTCTTTTCCCTCTATACCCTTTTCTTTAAACTTTTCTATATCTTTCTTAGTAATCTTTGTCTCCGCACGTTTCAAATTCAACTGCATCCAAAAATCTTTTTTATCGATATCTGTTAATTTATTTATATCTTGTTCAGGCATTTCAAGTACTTTCGCCAAGTCTTTTGCTGTTTTTAAAATATCTTCACTCGTAATTCCCTTCACCCTTGTATACGTAATTGTGCGAAGAGATTTATTATTAACAACTGTTTTCCCTTCTCGATCTAAAATTTGTCCACGTGGAACTGGAATACTAGTTATTGCATTTTGACTACTTTCCACTTGGTTCTTATAAGCCTCTCCCTCAACGATTTGTACCTTTCCTAGCTGCATAATAATAGCTGAGAATAGTACAAATATGCAAAGGAACATTATATTTAATCGAATAGATATATATGTCTTCTGCTTCTTGCCTTTTTGTCCTTTCATAAATCCTCCATTTAATCCTTTCAGGAATTGCTACAAATACTAAAAGCATTCCTTATATATTAGATACCGATAATCGGTTATAAATATCGCCTCAATTTTTTGCTTAATCCTTGTAAGCAACCATTCCTTTTCGTTTAGCTACGGAATTAATAACTCTCCCTTCTTGTTTTCTCTCTATTTTTTTTGCCACTTGCATTAGAAGTGCTAAACTGTATAATAACTCTTATTAAACTTACATATAAACTTGCTAGTAAATTTTCATGCTAATTATTCCTTTCTTCATGCTGTAATACTTAATAGACAACCTAAACAATAAAGTTGTTCCACATTTACAAAAAAAATAATTAAATATAAGATGAAATAGGCTACATAAGGGAGGGTTATATGTTACATACAAGAAGATGGAGATTTTTTGCGGTTCTTTCTATTGTAGGTTTGATTTTACTAATTTTATTAAAAATCAACTTCATTTCAATTACTATCGCAACTTCTTCAGCTGAAAGAGGAAAGATTTTTGATAAAAATGGTGTAATGCTAGCTACAAATAAGAAAGTTAAGTCTCTATATTGCACTTCTAATGATGAAAAGCTATCGAAACAAGATACATCAAACACATTAGCTTTTTTTAACCAATTTTCAAGCGAGTTTCAACATGATATTTCTACAGAGAACATAAAATCTCAATTACAACAATCTTGTAAAAAGAAGACTATGAATGATATACCGTTATACTCTGATATAAATGAGAATGAACTTGCATTCATAAACAAAAACAAACCCAATAATGTAATAATTAAAGATGAATGGATTCGATATTACCCTAAACACGAAATTGGTTCACAAGTAATTGGGTATGTAGAAAATGACCTTAAGTCCAAGCATATGGCTGTTGGAAAAAGCGGGATTGAGCTGCAATATGAAAATGATTTAAAAGGAAAACCAGGCAAAACTCTTATTTTTAAATTGAATAATAAAAAGTTCTTATGGAACATTCAAAAAGTACAAAAAGGAAAAGATGTGCGGCTAGCTTTAGACTCTGAGTTGCAGCAAAAGGCAGAAGAAGCATTAAAATCTCAAATTAAGAAAACACCTGATGCTAAAGCTGGTTATGCTATAGTGAGCGATGCAAAAACTGGCGCAATTTTAACTATGGCCAACTCGGTAGCTTTTAATCCAAATATATTAAATACACATGTATCTTCTAGAAAAGAAAACATTAAATCTCTTTCGCAAAATAAAGCAATTCAAAAATTAAAGTATGGTGAATCATATGTAAATATGGCTTCTACTATAAAACCACTCACTATTTTAATTGGATTAAATGAAAAGCTTTTCCAACCAGAAGATACTTATTTAGATAAAGGTACTTTTCAGTATGATAATCAAAATAACATTACGAATGCGCCTGGAACACCAACAGGGGAGATTACACCGAGGCAGGCTATCATTAATTCATCTAACACATTTATGACAGCAAAAGTAGCTCTGCCCTTATTCAACCAAAATAATGGAAATATAGAAAAAGTGGCACATATATGGACAGATTATTTAATGCAATTCGGCCTACGTTCTAAAACTGGGATTGATTTACCCTTTGAAGAAGACGGACAATATGAATTCCATCCATCTAATAAATTTGAAAATGGGATTTCAGCTTTATTAAATGCCTCTTGGGGAGGAAATGAAGTGCATACTCCTCTTCAACTCGCTCAATATGCAGCAACTTTGGCAAGTAAAGGCGACAAATATAAACCTCAAATCGTAAGTGCGATTATTGGTCAAAATGGTAAGGAAACCAAAAAGTTTAAGCCCATTTTAGAAAGTTCAAATCGTTACCCGATGAACTTTTGGAGTGTCGTGCAAGGTGGGATGAGTCAAAATATAGAGGAAATTAAAAAGTTGCCCTTTGACGTCGCAGGTAAAACAGGTATTACAGGTTTTCCAAATGAGCAAGCAAGAATGATAAATCACTCTCTTTTCATTGCGTATGCTCCTACGGAAGATCCACAAATTGCCGTTTCTGTCGTTATCCCTGGTAGTAATTCAGAAAAAAACATTGCCGCTCTCGTTACATCAGAAATTTTAGAGTACTGGAATACTCTTCAAAACGAAAATAAAAATAAAGAGGAAGGTTCACTTTAATGAACCTTCCTCTTTTACCATATAGAATCTATATTTATTATTTTCCATATACCTTCATTATTCTTTTCGAACATAAATGAATATTTAATATCAGTTAAAACATACTCTTTCTGTACATATCCAGTATTACCGTTAATTGTAGATATTTTTATATATCCATTATTCTGTACTTTTTCTGGAATCCAAGCTTTTACCATTTCATTAGATACTTCATATAAAACTTGTGATTCTCGCTTTGGTTCAGCTAAAATTTTCGTTTTATTTCCAGTAACAGTTGCATATATAAAATGCGCTTGGTTTGGTTGGTTACTTTCTGTCAATCCACTTGGTACTTTATATACTTGCTTTGTATCTTTTGCAAACTCTCCTCCCATTGTAAGGGCGACTTGCAACTCATGAAAGATATCTTCATCAAACTTCAGTTCATCCTTCCTATAACTCTTTCCTTTAAATAGAACTTCATCATTTAACGCTTTGTACAAGTTATTTTCATTTTTTGAGTTCGTACTTTGATATAGTTCATTCATAAATTGTTTTAATGATGGATCTTGAGCAGACTCATCTTTTGTTTTAGGCTTAATTTGAGTACTACTTTGTACCGGCGATTTATTATCATCAACCCAAGGTTGTTGAACAATGAAAAATAACATTGTACAAACCAAAACAACTACAATAGGTAATGCTTTTTTACGAAATGGTCTTTTATGTTTTTCAAAATCCACTTCATTATTTTCATATATAGACTGCTTTATTTTAGAAATAAATTCTTCTTCATCTTTACGATTCTCCATTGGGCCTTTTTTTATTTTTCTATACCAGTCAGGATTTTGTTTATTGTTCATCACTACTACCCTCCCCTATTAATTTTGAAACCTTACTTCTCGCTCTACTTAATCTCGATTTTACAGTTCCAATGGATACTCCTAATGTTTCAGCCATTTCTTCATAAGATAATTCATATTTTGCATCCAATATAATTATTTCACGGTGCTTTTTAGGTAGTTCTAATACCACCTTCCACACATCATTCATTTCTTCTTGCTTAAAAAATTCTTGTTCTGCTGACAAGGATTGCTTATCGTCACTAAAAAATCCTATTAAAGATATCCTTTTAAAATAGGAGGATTTCAAATAGTTTATTGCCGTATTTCTTGTGATTTTTAAAATCCACGTTTTAATAGATGACTCCTTTCGAAATGAATTCCAATTTTTAAACACCTTTATAAATACATCTTGCGTGATATCATCTGATAAGTGTGGATCTTTCGTAATAATAAATGAATAATTCCATACATCTTGCCAATATTCTTTTATAACATAGTCCAGCTCATCATGATTACACTTTTCAATAAACGTCTGTTCCATTTCCACACCTCAAACTTATTTGAATAAACATAAAACTGCCCTCACTTTTTTATTATGGTTTCAATATATAGACAAAATACAAGTTTCATTTGTTCCATTGTTTATCTTTTTTCAGGCAGAATAATACTACTAAAAAACAAGTAAAGCATACAATGATAAAAATCCACTCACAATAATCTATTTTTTGAATTTAACGTAACACTCTACTTGTCCATTTCAATTTGCTATTCCCTTCTATTTACCATTAACAATGTCAACTTTTCTAGAATGACAGCAAAAAAGCATTCTCGATTAGAAAGAATGCTTTTTTGAAATTTAATTGTTCTATATTTCCCCCAATTTATATCTTTGAGTGAAGCAAACATATAATAAATGTAGTGAAAAATTCACCTTATAATTAAGTATTATTTCTGAAATACATGTTTTATTTTTTCACCTGGAACGTTACTTCCTCCTCTTCCTTTTACATCTTCAATCATCATTGTAACAATCATGTCTGGCGCATTTGCATCGAAAGCTGCGAACCATCCCAGTTCTTTTCCGTCTGCTTCTTTCGACTCTTTCAGTTCTGCTGTACCAGTTTTACCAGCAAGCGTTACACCATTAACCTTTGCAATTCTCCCCGCGCCATCAGGGTCATTAATGACTTTAATTAATTCACTCTTTAATATCTCTTGATTCTTTTTAGAAATCACATTTTCTTTCCAATTCCCCGCTACTTTTGCTTCTTTTAAAAGGTGTGGCGACGGAATATTCCCTTCATTCACAATCGGTGCATATGTTAATGCTAAATGAAGTGGCGTCATTAATACTTGTCCTTGTCCATAACCCGTGTCTGCTAGTTGAATATCATTTTTTATCCCATCTTTTGCAATAATTGAAATAGGAAATTCGTATTCGATTGGTAATTTTTCATGAAATCCGTACTTTTTAAATTCATTTACATACTGATCTTTTCCCATTTTCAAAGCTTGTTGAGCAAAATAAATATTATCAGAGTACTTCATTGCCTTATCAAAATCAATTGGACTTGCATCCTTTACACGCGTTACATAGTAATTTCCCCAAGACGAATCTTTTGTCCACTTCAATCCTTGAATTTTAAATTCTTCCTTCGGATTTATTGTGTTTGTTTCCAAACCAATTGCACCTGTGATCGTTTTAAATACGGAACCTGGTACAAATGCTTGTGTAAAGCGATTCGTCATTGGTAGTTTCGAGTCGTTACTCCATGCTTCTCGTTGGGCTTTCGATGCTCCTCTAACTATTATATTTGGATTATAAGCAGGGCTACTTACAAGTGCGATTGTTTCACCTGTTTTAGGATTGACCGCTGCACTAGACCCTGCTTCAGTTTTCATCTCATTAAAGATTTTTTCTTGAATTGCAGCATCAATTGTTAACGTAACATTTTCTCCTTCTTTTGCTTCTTTTTTTGCTACGTTTTTAATCTCTTTCCCCTTCTCATCTTCTATAAATACGCGTCCACCCTTTTCACCACGCAATTTATTTTCTAACACTTTCTCTAAACCGGTCTTACCTACTAAATCATCTGCTTGATAACCTTGTTTTTGAAGTGATTTTAACTCCTCCGCATTCACCTTTCCTATGTATCCAGTTAAGTGTGCCGCTGCTTCACCTAATGGATACGTACGAATATTTACTGGGTGAGATGAAACTCCTTCTAATTCAATATAATCATTCTGTCTGGTTCCCTCTTTTAAAATACCAATTGGTACAAAGGAGTCTGGTTTTATCCATTTTGCTGTGAGCTTTTGTTCGACCTCTTCTATAGACATATCAAGTAATTGTGCTACTATTTCTTTCGTTTGCGCTGCTGTTTCGCCTAGTTTCTCTGGAATAATTCCAACCTCAGTCGCTTTACCATTCGTTGCAAGCCCTTTTCCATTTCGATCATATATTTCTCCGCGTTTTCCTTGCTCTATTTGCATACGTACTTTGTAATCTTTTTTCATTCCTGGAAAAATGAAGTCTGGCGTCCAATCTATTTTCCAAGACTCTTTATCTTTCACAAGTTTTGCTTCATGGATGAATGAAACTGATCCTACATCGGTATCCATCTTAACTTCAAAAAGAAAAAGCTCTTTATCTTTCGTATTCTCTCCTTTCATTTTAACTTTTAAATTCTTAGCTCCAATCCCCTCATAGATTTTTTGATATTTTTCTGTGAATTCTTTTTTAGAAATTGATTTTTTTGCATGATCTGATAAATGATCATACATATTTGTAAATTTTCTATCATTCCATAAATTGATATATTCTTCAAATGCTTGTTTTGGCGGTTCGTTTTTATTACATCCTACCAACATAACCGCGAAACAAACGAAAAGCAGCATCCATAATTTTTTCAATTCAATCTTCTCCCTTAGTTAAAAATGATGATTCCTTTCTTAATTTATTTAATAAAAAATGTTTTAACGCTTAATAGACAGTGAAAGTAAGGATATTGTTCCATATTTACAAAAAACTAAAAAAGAGTGATAAGAATTCCGTAAATTTGGAATCCTCATCACTCTCGTTTGATATTGTGCAAATCATGAATATGAAATAATAATTTCTAATTTTAAAAAATAATTTTAATTTTCCAACTAACGAGATAAAAATCATGTATTTGTTCTATTTTTAATAATTCATAAATTCGTTGAAATGTTCGCATCAAATTCATCTGATGTTTTGGTATCTATTTTTCTCCCATCAATTGTCATCTTTATTTTTTGTTTTTGGTTTGCTGTTACCACCCAAGCGTTCGGTAAATAACGATCTTCATGGGATAATGTAGACGGTGAATTTATAACCTTTCCTCCTAAATATAGCGTAGCAGAAGAACCTCCATCCATTGTCGCTGTCCAACATTACGGTTATAACAGTAGACATTTTGTTGATGCTCAATTAACAAAGCTACTTTTAGGAACAATAGGATTAATAATTTGTGCTTTACTCCCATATGAAATATGGAAAAAACGAATAGTCTCAATGAAAAAACAAATTAAGTTTTACCCTATACAATCATTAAAATATATTAAATTTATTGTTTAATTACCAATAAGAATTTCATAAAGAAAGCACAGACTTATTAAGGCACATATTTATCTAACCTACATAAAATAAAGATGTACAATTGCCTACTTTATGAGTTCTTTATAATGATATATAGAAAGGGTTCATTAAGTTATGTTTGTTGGGAAATAGCATTTATATTTCTTCTAAAATAAACAGGGTACAAATTGCACATATCGGCCTGTTTATTTTAGAGAAAAGTTGTTTATAAGTAGTTCTTTTCTTTAAAAGAAGGAACTACATTTTTTAAATTAAATTTCTAAATGAATAAATTTAGCACGAGAAAGGAATTGAACTTATGTCTAATTTAAATTTCATTTCTGATCAATTTGCTGCAATTCTTAAAGGAAAGAGTAAAATAAATCAAGGTGGTTGTTCGGTGTCTTTTCACCGCAATTTTAAGGTCCTGGTTCAAGGAAAACCAAGTGCCTATGTAGTTCCCGTCGGAGTAAGTTTTGAATCATTGGATCAAAATGGCAATGCATTAAATTTAGGAGAAATCGCGGTTCTACAAGAAGAGATCCCTGCATTTATGAAATCAATTGTACAACAAGGAATTATTGTCAGTGCTTTACATAATCACTGGTTATACATGAATCCCTTAATTATGTATATTCATATCCAATCGGTGGAGCACCCGTTACATTTTGCAAGAAAATTGGCAAATTCATTTTTATCGTTAAGCAGCTATCCTGTTACTAATAACGAAGGGCAATAATTTATCTACAATCATAGATATAGTAATAATATGTACCAGACTCCATGCACGTTGCGCTTGTATAAATAGTATTATCTAATGTATCTTCTTCCGTTATTACTCCTCCTTTTGGAACCTCACAATTTTACAAAATACGAAAAATGACCGATATACCCTCTTCTTCGTTATCTATACCCTGAATATTTTATTTACCATACGCTGCCCGTATAAACCTTGATAGTAGGGTGAAATCTCCATTAAGTCCCATTGAACCTGAACCTTGTCCAAAAGCACTTAATGGTATATCCCCCTCGCATGGCTGCGATTTAAGACCTATATATTGTCTTAAATTTTGTAAATGCCAATTAAACTCAGGACTATTAGTCACTACTCCTTGTCGATTCTAATACAATAGATTCACCCCATTTATCCGCTAAAATCCAATGTAATGGTGGAGTAACTCCTAAAGCAGGTAATGGTACCCCCAAAAAGGAAATACTAGCTACAAATTTCTTTAACTCTTCAACAGATTTGAATTGTGTCTTTCGAAACCAGAAGAAAAGCCAATAGATTTCTGAAAACTGGGCGTATGATTTGATATTGTAAAGCCCTCAGGCATCAATTTGTTCATCACCTATCATCATGTATCCCTTGGTTGAAACCATCAGCTTTTCTGTACCTCTTCCCAGTCGATAGCTCGAAAAGTTATGGGTGTTGAGCTCAACTTAACGACGACGAGAGCTGCTCCCCAATTAGTGATGAAACCCATTATCACATTTCGTATCATGTGGCATAGGTCCATCCAAGGAATCCAGAAAGGCAACGGCCTGTTTGAGGTTCCTCAAAAATAAATGCGCGAGATCCATAGAAAACCCGTTTCGAACCACAACGCGCATAATCGTCACTGCTTCTAGGTCTGGAGGCAATGGATATGCGGGTACTTGCCAGCCGAACACACGCAATTGTCGAGATAAATCATAAAGGTTCCAGTTTAATGTGTAACCTTTTTTCAGTTGCCAAGCGAAAACCGGAATATCCGAACCATCGGACAAAAGTTCGAACGGTTCCATCTCCTGAATTGCCTTGCTAAGAAAAAGAGCGACCTTTTGAGAAGCCCTTTGGACATCATAGTACCCACTTTTCCCCAAACGCAGGTAATTGTAATATTGTAGAAGCACTTGTGCGCCAGGACGTGAAAAATTCAAGGCAAAAGTCGGCATGTTTCCGCCTAAATAGGAGACGCGGAAGATTAAATCATCAGGGAGATCATCAGCTTCCCGCCAAATTATCCAACCCAAGCCAGGGTAGACTAATCCATATTTATGTCCGGATACATTGATGGACTTCACCCTCGGCAACTGAAAATCCCAGACTAAATCTGGTTGAAGAAACGGTGCTATAAATCCGCCCGAAGCCGCATCTACATGCATAGGAATGTCCAGTCCCGTTCTCTCCTGTAAATCGTCCAGCGCTTTTGCAATGGCGGCAACCGGTTCGTAAAGTCCGGTATAAGTCTCACCGAGAATCGGTACCACACCAATCGTATTTTCATCCACGGCTGCAAGGACCCCTTGAGGATTTAATCGGGGATGCTCAGGGCTAGCCTTCACATAGCGTGGTTCAACCTCCCAATAGTTCGCAAATTTTTCCCAAACGACTTGAACAGCAGAACTAAACACAATATTAGGCCGATCCACCGGCTTACCCTCTCTTTTTCGTGCATTTTGCCAGCGTCTCTTTAACGCAAGCCCCCCGAGCATACAGGCTTCCGACGATCCAGTTGTTGAAACGCCCATAGTTGTAAGGGGGCTGGGGGAATGCCAGAGGTTGGCTAAAATGCGGACACACCGCTCCTCAATTTCAGCTGTCTGTGGATATTCGTCCTTATCAATCATGTTCTTATCAAATGATTTAGCATATAAGTGCTCTGCGGTAGGTTCCATCCATGTACTAACGAATGTTGCAAGATTCAAGCGTGCATTGCCATCAAGAGTCATTTCATCATGGACGATTTGATACGCTGTTTCTGGTAACATGCCTTCATCAGGCATGTGAAAGCGCGGAACGACTGATTCTCCTTTGCGGGCAAAAAGAGGATTTATAGAAAATTCGGGAGGCAGCTCCATTTGCACGTGACGCGGTAGATATTGTGGATTATCTGGCATAACCTCTTTTCCTTCATATGTATCGTTTTGCACTTCTTCTTTTCGATCCTGCGGCATACTAGTCCCCCTTAATTAATGGTTTAACAAATATATTATTTACAAAAAAACATTTGCTAAACCAAGGGACAATTCTAATAAAAGGTGATGCCATCATTCAAAATAAAGGAGTATAGTTTTTGATTATAAAATAGAAATTGATTTATATTTTAATGAAAATATTGAATGTTTTTAATATAATTATTGAGTTATGTATTTATAGAAACTTAAGAGGTATGATTATGGAGTTTATTACTTTTAAAGTAATTTGTATCTTTTTATTTTTAATGCTTATGACTTCTATAGAAGTTTTAGGATATGGAGTTCAACTTGTTGGGGCGAAATTAGCTTTAGTTGCATCGGCTTTTGCTAAATATAATATTATGTCTTTAATTGCTCGATTTTCTAATATGTTTCAACAACCATTTACTGTTTCTTTAGTTGATAGTACAGCAAAAAATGGTAGATTAGAATTACTAATTAAACAATTAGATTTTTGTTATTAGATTCTACTATGGGAGTAATACTTGGAGGGATTATTAGTACCATTTTTTATGAAAGTTCTTTCTAAAGCGCTAATACCATTGTCAAAAGATGATTCGTTTTTAAACATGTTCAAATTAATATGTTCACAAAAGAATTGATGCAACGTTAAAAAGAATGAGCCCGGTACAATACCGGACTTATATTCATACAACCGCTGTATTTTTCTGTTTAACTGTTGGGATTCAGTTCATAATGAAACATATTTTTACATAAAAGACTTTCGTATATAAATTTTTCAAATGATTTATTAGCGAATTGTTGACCAATATCACTTTTTTGAGTGAGTAATTTTTTAGATTGATGATATAATGAATTTTGTTCGTTTCTTTTATGTAAAATATTCTAGTTTTGCATTAGGAAAGAACTGTTTCATATAGGAATACAGATAGTTTTTTATATCCTCTTCTTCTTCTTTTTGATAAATGTATTTTCCGATTCCATATTTCCCCCATTTATACCTTCTTTTCTCTTCATCTAATTCTAGTTTTGTCATCGGGTAGTTTTTTTCAATTACTCTCTTAGCTGGCTTTGTAAAACGATGTTGAATAAATTCAAATGTAATATCATCCCGTGCATCAAGAGGTAATTCAGCATTTAGGCGTTCAAACATATGATAGTATCCTTCCTTCCAGCCTTCATGCAGGTAAATAGGAGCTACAATGAAACCAAGAGGATATCCAGCTCTAGCTACTTTTCCTGCTGCCTCAATTCGTTTAGCTAAGGGAGAAGTTCCTGGTTCAAAGTTTTTAATCACATAATCAGCGTTTACACTAAAGCGAAATCTTGTTTTTCCGTTATGTTTAGCATCAAGTAAATGATCTACATGGTGGAATTTCGTAACAAATCTCAATTTCCCATATTCAGATTCTCCAAAATGCTCAATGGCCCGTTTAAGGGTATGCGTTAAATAATCGATTCCTACAATATCTGAAGTACACGACGCTTCAAATCTTGTTACTTCAGGTGCACGCTCTTTCATGTATTTATCAGCAGCATCTAAAATTTCTTCAACATTTACATACGTTCGTATATAAGGCTTACTTCCCATCGTTGTTTGTAAATAACAATAATGACAATGTCCCATACATCCCGTCGCAAAAGGAATTGCATACTCTGCTGAAGGCTTGGAAGTATCGAATTTCAGTGTTTTTCTAACACCAACAACCAGCGTGGATTTTGCTACTCGATACCTTTGAAAATCGTTATCCCCTGGCAAATCTCTTACTTGATTATGGGAAGTAGTATGTCGAATTTCAACATCCATCTTTGAAAACTTCTCAAACAGCTCTTTCCCCAAAGGATAATCCAATGCTTTCGGTTCAAAATATACGAGCTTAGGCATAAATGGCTTATTCATTCTAACATCCCCTCTGAAATATCACCATAATAGTAAGTGTAAGCTTGGTTTGCCTCATCTTCGGTAGCATATATAGCCATCTCATTTGTTAGTGGATAATACGTTTCGTAAAGAAATAGTGCTAATTCATTAGGTCTTTCAGGATTATTTACAACTGCTGCAGCTTGTATGTTAGCTACGTCTTGAGTATGAGGATTTCGGTAAAAAATATAAACAATGTCACCAGCATGATACGTATTACTTTCAGAAGAAAATTCCATTCCATCACCATCTCATTTCATAAAATTCAATGCTCACAGTTTTACTTTCTAATTTCCTTGTAGTGTAACTATTTAATTACATTGATAATGATTACGTCATACAAACATATTTTGAAAAATGAATAATAAATGTACTCCCAAAAAGGCAAGCATATATCAATGCTTGCCTTTCGTTCTAACGACGATGTTCAACAAGATCGATTACACCTAAAACGACGTGTGCTAAACCAAAACCAAATACTGTATTTGCAATCATTTTATTAGTTCCACGAGTTTGTTTAAGAGCATAACCTGCTGCTGTCACTGCTGTACCTAAAGCTGTTGGAATTAATCCTTCACGAATGTCCACAGTGATGCCTCCTTGTTTCGTAGTTAGTAAATTTGTTTTAATGACTCGAAGTAAAGTATTAAAACAAGTATTAGTATTTTTCTTTTTAATAAAATTATGTGAAATTTTTATGAATAATATTTTAAATCCATAACAGCTATAAAGATTGAAAAAATTATTAATTAACAAATAAGAAAATATCTTCAAAACGTATTTTCTTATGAAAATTTTATACCTCAGACAAAAAAATCTTTGCGAAAATTCTCTCCATAAAAAGTGCTCCTAAATTTATATATATAGGAGCACTTTTTATGAAACACTATTCTTTATTTGCTTATGAACCACTTTATTATAATAACCATGCTTTACAACTTGCCTAAAATCATCTACCTCGATATCCATTCTTTCCGCAATATCTACAACAATTGTATTTTGTAAAACATTCACCACAAATCCCATTAATTGCAAATTAGGATTTTTACGATATGAAAATTGAACGTAATCCCCAAGTGTTACTTCTTTATTATGCTTCATTTGGCGCCCCCTAAATTATCGATAATTATACAATAGTTTTCCCCTTTTTTACTTCTACATACTGGGTCACCAATTTATCATTTTAGCCAATTCATCTCCCACCTACTTATTTCGCGTTCCTTGAGAAAGGGGTCTTCTTGGCTAAAATGATAAAAGTTATGCATATAATAAAAAAAGACAAACTCTCCAATGTGAGGAGTTTGTCCAAAACCATGATTTCTTTAGTTTAACAATATAGAATTCAGTTCCCTTAAGAATCTTTCTTTTTCCATATCCCACGGTTTTTGCATCGATACTAACAATAGTGGATTAGAATAATGACTTAATACTTGCTAGGACAGTAAGAATACCTATAATAATGACAAATACATTGCTAGATTTCCCTTTATATTTAGCAAGTACTGATACTTTATGGATTGCATACATTGGTAGTATACATAAGATAGCAGCAACTAGCGGACCGCTAAGGGCATCAATGATTCCAAGAATACTTGGATTTGTATAAGCAACATACCAGCATGTTAATACGACAAAAGTAAGAATCATTGTCTTAACTGTTTTTTCTCCTATATCTTTCCCACGTTTTTTACTGGACTTGATAATCATGTCACGCATTACCTCATACGCTCCTATATAATGACCAAGGAAAGACTTTGTAATAGCCACAAATGCAATGATAGGAGCTGCAATAGTGATTACTGGCGAATTAAGCTCATTAGCAAGATATGATAGGATTGACAAGTTCTGTTCTTTTGCCACCTTAAGATCATTTGGAGTCAGACTTAAGGTACTGCTCCAAACAAAGAACATAACAACTACGAATGTCATAATATAACAAACTTTTTGTATTTGAGCACATTTAGCATCAGTAGCATCTATTCCATACGTAGCTCTCTGTTTCATAACAAATGACGAAATCATAGGCGAATGATTAAACGAGAATACTATAATTGGAAGTATCATCCATATCGTTCCTAAATATCCTGTTCCTGTTGAAGCAGTAGAAACAGCTGAAAAACTAAACATTGACGTATTCCACTGTGGAATCAAAGATATTGCGATAAAAAGTAGAGAAGCTATAAAAGGATACACTAGCATGCTCATGATCTTTACAGTTATATCTTGACCAAAATTTAGTATAGCGATAAGACCGAGTACTAAAACAAGCGATAAAATGGACCTTGGAGGCTCCGACATGTGCAATTGATGCACGATAAAGCTACTAGCGGTATTTGTAAGTGCGACCGAGTACATCAGCACGATCGTATAAATGGAGACAAAATATACAAGATTAAAAATGATACTTGCCTTATTTCCAAAATACTCTCTTATTGTACCTGTAATCCCCTCATCGGCAGAGTTCGAAGCGTAAATCATTTTAGCAAGCGCCCTATGTGAATAATACATAACAGGATATGCAAGTATGGTAATTAACAGCAATGATAATAAACCACCTGAACCTGCATTAATCGGTAAAAAGAGTACTCCTGCTCCAATTGCTGTTCCAAAAAGGCTCAATGCCCAGGTAGTATCCTGTTTATGCCACTTTTTAGGGTCTAGATATTTCTCATTTTTTACTGCAGTGTTATCAGCTTGAAATTCTATGTTTTTTGCAGTATTCCCATCCATATAATAATTCCTCCTTGTGTCCTATTCTTAATTCTCTTTTTAAGATATAGGAATATAGACCGTTCTTGAAAAATGAATAGCTTATATAGTGCCCCACAACGAATATCCCCCTTCTAGGTTAATAAAAATCAAAAAATTAGCGAAGCATCAACCTGAAGGGTTTGTTACCACTTATAAAATATTTTAATTATATAGTAGTATATTTTATTGATAACTCCCCCAATATACAGACATCCTTAGGCGAACAATAGAGTAAAGATTGTTAAAAACTTCACAATATATTCGATAACTTATTGATTTGATTGTTTCTCCCCAAAGATTTTATTTTTAATGGAAATTCCTGTAGGTGTAGCTGCAATACCACCTAAACCTGTCTCTCTTAATTCGCGAGGCATCTGTCTTCCAACTCTATACATGGCTTCAATCACTTCGTCAGCATTGATGAGATTGTTTACGCCAGCTAATGCGATGTCCGCTGCTGCTAAAGCATTTGCCGTTCCAATGGCGTTTCTCTTTACACAAGGAATTTCTACCAAACCAGCGACCGGATCACAAACTAAACCGAGTAAATTTTGTAATGCAATCGAAAAAGCTTCAGAAGATTGCTGTGGCGTTCCACCCGCAGCTTCTACCGCAGCTGCAGCCGCCATCGCTGAGGCACTTCCTACTTCAGCTTGACATCCTCCATACGCTCCTGAAATACAAGCGTTGTTTGCGACTATCGTTCCAAATAACGCTGAAGTGAATAGAAAATGAATCATATCTTCATGACTTAACTGCAACGTATCTTTAATACTAAATAGGACTCCCGGAATCGTCCCACTCGCACCTGCTGTTGGAGTTGCACAAATAGCTCCTAATGCAGCATTTACTTCATTAACACCGATAGCACTTTGAATCCCTAACACCATCAAATCTCCAGAAAGAGTTTTCCTATTTTCTCGATAGTTTTTAATTTTTACAGCATCCCCTCCGGTCAAACCTGTTGGAGAAAATACACCGTCGCCCTCGATACTTTTATTTATTGCATGTTGCATAGTCGCTAAATTTCGTTCCATTTTACTCCATACTTCTTCATAAGAAGTTTTAGTTTGTTTGATTTCCTGTTCGATTGCTAATTCATAAATTTGCTTTTGGCTTTTATTAGCTGCATCCACAATTTCTTTTATGGCCATATACATATTTTTCACTCCTTAATGTGACTAAAGAATAATAAGATTAGCTATATTGCTTAAATCTCCTAATTCCTTCTGAGCATTACCTGGCAATATCGAATCCAAAGCGAATGCATATAAATATTTTGTTTTATCTTCCAAACTATGAAAGTTGTTAATTTCCACATCATATTGTTTAAAGATCCTGCGTAAAACAAATTCAAAGTCAGCTCTTTCTGAAATCGCAATAACAACTGGCAATGGCCCCTGCAGATTTAAGCTAAATCCATCAATTTCAACATTTTTGACTTCAATCAACCCACCACCGACCGAAATACCCATTACTCTAATACTTCGACTTTCATCCTCTGCATATACATCTGCCGTATTTGGATGACCAGCAGGACTATTACCCAATTGTTCAATAAAGGTAATGTCAATTCCCTTAGACTCTGCTATTTTAATAGCATCTGGCACTTTGCTGTCATCAGCAGCTAAGCCTAATATACCAGCAATAATTGCAAAATCAGTTCCGTGACCTTTATGGGTTTCAGCAAATGATTCATAATACTTTACCACAACTTTTTTGGGAAGACCTTGAAATAATTTATTAGCAACTGTTCCAATAGCCAAAGCACCTGCAGTATGTGAACTTGAAGGGCCTATCATTATGGGCCCAATCACATCAAAACAACTTTTGTATTTAACAATCTTTTTTTCTTTAATAGATGCTACATTCATGTTCATATAAGCACCCCCATAATTTATTATTTTTAGCTGTAGTTGAATCTAAGTTATTAGAATGATCGATTCAAAACAAGTTTTGTTTGATAACGCTTTCTTTATTGAGTTGAATAAACTTCCCTTCTAATCTGCTATCCTCCGTATAGTAATCATATCAGTATGTCCAATTTTAAAAAATTACTGGCAAGTTCTTTAGAATTTTTAATCCAAAACGAGGTTTGATATTTTCTCTAGAGGTAATAAATTGTGTCTCGACGCCCTCATTATAACTTGTATATTTATAAGTTTAATCTTTTTTTATTTTTAGAAAGATTGAATAGACAGAATTTTGAATAGGTAATAAATTACACTTAGTATGTAGCAATTGTGTCCTTTGTTTGAAGCTGTATTAGTTAGTAAAAAAGCAAAAATAACACAGAGTTCCTTTCATAAACACATTGATTATATTGAAAAATCATTATAAAGATACTTATATTGTCTTTTGTTTGAACATCTTATTTTGAACGGGAAACCTGTTGCAATAAATAATTCATTCATATGAAAAGGAATACATTATAAAATTTAAAAACGTTTTAGTATATTAATTATACATTTTGTATAAATATTAATTATCAAAAAAACTAACTTCTTATTAGGATCTTAACATAAAGGATACATTCCAAATAACAATGGAGATTCTGCTTTATCAATTTCTTTATACGTTATATTTCCCTCTTTACCTGCAACAGCAACTTGTACTTTTTCATTTGTTTTCACATCTTCTGCACCTATTGCACCACCCGCCAATAATCCTGTACTTAACAGACTATCGTGAACGAAAGTTAGAGAGTTATGGAACAAAATATAATGTGTATGTACATACATTTCTTTTAAAAGAAGTTTTGTAGTATGCAACTGAATTAAAAAAATATAGATTTTTATGACTCTTTTTAGGGGATATAGCAAAGTGGGATCTTTTATATGCACATTGCTATACCGAACTAGATTTCAGCATAGTATTTTTTTGCAACTCATTGATTTTTACCAAACACGTATAAAAACCAACAATATGAAAATAAACGACTGGCTAAAATTTTACTTTCAATAAAATAAAAAAGAACCTGCAAATTTGCAGATTCTCCTGATAATGATTTATATGAGTAAGACTCGGAAATATAATACAATGATTCAAAATAAGTTCAAGTAAATTCAAAGAACCCGCTGGAGTTCGAGTTCTTTCAGAAGTGATGATGTTTTCTAGGCTTAGCAAAGTGAGAAAATACAAGAATATAATACATCGAGATCTAGAGAATTTCAATACTTAAATTAGAGGTTATTTTAATATGATGTAACATCAGCATTTTGAAGGAATAGCAATGAATACCTTATACATTCCCAGTCTACATAACGCTTTATTATCAGTAGAAAGAAAAAGGAAAATCCCTACTTTCACAATAAATCCGCCTTGCTACTCTATTCATTTTTTGATACATTCCTATCCACCGTTTTAGGCTTCTCTTTTGTACTGTGTTAGCCGAAAAATTGTATAAATCATAATTCGTTTTTCTTCCACCTGTTTCACCCTTTCTACACCCTAGTTTTACAAAATAAGAAGTCATCAAAACTTATATTTATTACTTTCTGTTATCTCCTCTCTCTTGTTCTATGCATAGTCTATCTAAATTTTTATTAGCTACTAAAAAAAGAATTTACAGGACGATAAAAAAAAGCCAAGTGCATTGCACTCGGCTTTATGGTCGATTAAACAATTTTACTTCAGACGTATTAAACTGATGTAGATAGTCTTTAGTAGAAGTATAACCTGAATTCATGAGTGTTTTCTTTTCTTCTTCTGTGATATCAAAATTAAACGACGACGTAAAGAATGTATTAATAAATACAGTGCGGGCAGCATCTTCTTTGGTGGTTTTTCCGCTCTCATGACCTTTGATCATGGTTTGAGACAAATTCCATGCAAAATGAATAAGAGAATGGCCAATATGATGTTCTGTTGAGGTTGCGATATGTTTTAACATGGCAACCTCCGCCTGAGATTCTAAACGGAAACCAAGTGTTTCTTTGTTGTAGACAATTTCATCTGTAGGATCAAAGAAAGATGCATTGTATTTCGTGTGTAAGCTTCTTAGTATAGAATGATCCTCTATATTGCTTATCAGTTTATTAACCTCGTCAATCGTATCTGTGGTCGTGAAGTGTTCTTCTTTATTCACAAAACTTTTCCGATCAAATAAACGAATTGGGTAGTTATCGAGTACACCTCCGTCTACATAATAATCTTTATCCCATTCCACAGATTTAAAAAAGAATGGGATGGACATCGAAATCCGCACAGCAACTACTAACGGGACATCAGGTGTCGTTTCGCGAGAAAACGTACGAAGCTGGTGTGTAGAAACGTTCGTTCCTTGGAAAAACACGTCTTTTCCTGTTTTGTCATACAACTGCTGAAAAGTTGTGTCCTTACTCCCTGTCCACTTTTCAACGATCTTTCCTACCCACTCAGTGAAGAAATCCCCTTTATAGATACCAAAACCATCAAAAAACAAACGAATGTTATCTTGTACAATCGAAAAATCATCATCTTTAAACGCTTTGAAATTCATGTCTTTGTGGATTTTTACAAGATCTGCGAATGGAATGGAAAGACCTAAAAGTAATGCAGTAATCGCTCCTGCTGAAGTCCCTCCAAATCGTTGTATTTCTGGTAAAATCCCTTCTTCATTTAGTGCACGGATGGCACCTATATAAGCGCTTCCCTTTACCCCGCCACCTTCAAATACTAAGTTACGAAATGGATATGCCATTATATACCTCCAATAAAGAAATTTTCGATCTGTTATAGTATCGGAAGTATATTGAAATATATTCCAAATGGTATTAAGAAAGTTTCATGTCCTCCGATACGTATGGCTGAATTATCTTTATTCAATGGATGAATTGTTTGAAAGAGAAGAAATTTGCTTGGAATGGTAATTTAGTAGGATAGGAAACAGGAAACGGAGTGCATCTTTGGATGCACTGAATAATATCCCCTTTTGAAATCGTATATAACGTAACTTCTTTTCCGATGTCCAAGTAAAATCACGAGTAAGAAATCAAGGAATAATCTACATTTCATAAATCCCGCACTCTCTTTAACATACAATTCAGTGAAATAATTTGTTTCAAATACGTAGAAATATGGTTTAACCAGCAATCAATGATCAGGTCTTCTTACCCTAAGTAAACCTAAATCTATTTGTCTCCATACAGAAAGGAATAAATAGTTTTGTTCCTATTCATGAAATAGTACAATATATGCAAAATTACATATCTAATTAATTGCTTTTAATGTTATATTTTAATAGCGATGAATGCTATTATTTCATAAGTTGTCAACAAGCGTTATGTATGTATGAGAAAAAGGAAGGAGCCAAATAGGCCCCTTCCTTTTTCTACTAATTAACTAAATTACTCTCTGGTAAAAATTTAAATAGTAATGCTCATTTACAGGCGTCTGATTATGCATTAAACATGCTAACTTTGCTTGCTGTCGGAAAAATTAAAGACGATAGTCAAATATGTTCTTTCATTACTTTATATTGAAATAAATAATGATTCAAAGTTATTTTGTGAAAATTATACAAAAAGTACTAATTCGTCGTTTACCTAACAATAGATAATATAGATAAAGAAAAAATACTAGAGGATATCACAGTGTAGTAGTCTCTAGTATCTTTTCATAGTATTTTAGCGGCTATACAATACGGAGGGATAAAAAAAGGACCTCTTACGGAAAGATAAGAGGTCATCAAAAAGATAAAAATGTTGTATTTGAAACACGCGAGTTTCTAATTCACATCATAACACAATATATTTATATATTCAATATATACATTAAAGATAAGTAATGTATGTTCAAAAAACACATGGAATATTAATTTGTAACAGTATATATTTTCCTCTTTTATTCTATTTCTTCTACAATGCCGTGATTGTAACAAATATCCCTCTTTCTTTTTTGGATGATTACGAATAAAAATACTACATGTTTTCTGTCTCACTTGGAATAAAGCATCATGGTAAAAATACAATGCTGACAAGTAAAATACTTAATACAATCAACCCTATCCCTAACATCATCCATTCACCCTTTTTAGAATTTTAAAATTTAGCCCTTCACTTTCATATACTTCTCTTTTACATGAGCCAGTAAGTCCCTCAGCTTATTCTCTGCAGGGTGTTCTTGATTTTCTAGAACTTCTCTGCCATAGGATGAAAAGTTTTGTGAGCATGCACTAGTTGTTACTTTCAATTTCGCGTATGAGGATGTATGCTCATCATAACTGGATTACGTCTTCTTGGGGATAAAGGGGACAGGAAAGCTGCTAAGCTAGCGTAAGGTGCTAAATTCCCTCAAAGTATCTCAAAAGCTGGATAATCATTTAATATTTCTGTACTCTCCAACTTACAACAAAACACATCGCAAAATATGTTTACGATGTGTTTTAAAAGGGAAATCATCATCAAGTTTTTCACCCATATTTTTATAAGGAGTTTTACCATTGAGGATAAACGCCTTCATTTGTATACTATATGTCTCACACATATAGTATACAAATTATTACACTTACTTTTCTTCACCGCTTGCTTGCATGGAGTTAAAAGTCCAATTTAATTTCAACGCATCTCCTTGAAATACATTTTGTTCTTCACCGTTATCTACGAATGTAAACATTACATAAAATGTATCATCATCACCTGGAGCAAGTCCATTTCCTTCTCGATCTACAATACCGTTCTTTACAAGATTAGGAATATTTCCATTTTGCGTAGCTACCTTTAATTCAGATAATGTAGTAGACCAAATTGGAACCTCATTTTTATCCAAGTTCCACAAGAAATCAACACGGATATGATCACCAAAATCAGCATTTCCATTATCCCCTTTCGCATCGATTACACTGTAATCTGTCAGGAGTTTCACATCTCCTATTGCTAAGGTTCCTTTGTTTACTAATTGAAAACCACGTTCCATTTCATCACCTGGTTTCAGATTGTCGACATTAATAACAACTTCTGGATTCACACTCAAATCTAAAGTACCCGCTGCAAACGTGTTTTGTGATACTTCCTTATCACTAAAATATGCATATGTTCCCCCGCCAATTAAGGATAAGCCAAGCACTGCAGTTACAACACCCATACCAAGTTTTTTCTTCATACCCATTTCACAAGTCCCCCTATTGTTAAAGTTTAAACTACAAACCTTATTTCCATCCCACAAACAACAATAATAATTAAGCAACTTCCTTGTCCCATAATGAAAGCGAACTTACTTTAAACTAGTTACTTCATGTACCCAAACGACTATGACTCTTAAAATGACCGGTAATGTTACCGTAAATCATTACCGGTCATTTGTTAACCAATCCATTTCATTTAATATCCATTGTCTGATGCCTTTATTTACTCTAGAAGTTTGTCCACTTATTTTTTTGGTTCTAAACCGATAGAGCGTAAAATTTTCTCTAACGTCACTGGCCCTACATTTTCTTTCGGTTTCTCGTTTCCTTTAGCATCTGGGCCCTTTTTCAAGAAGTTTTTCTCAATTAAACGAACATCCGTTTCATCTACAACACCATCTTGATTTATATCTCCATCTTTTACAGATACTTTTCCTTTTCCATACGATAAAGCTGCTATTCTAGCATCTTGAATATCTACCATTTTATCGCCGTTTACATCACCTGCAAGGTTATCATCCATGTCAGCTCTAAAGTTTTGTCCCACTAATTCTCCATCCTGCATTTTCCCTATTTTTGTTGTTAATTTACTATTTAAATGACCTGGCATTTCTACGAAAATATCATATTCTTTATCGCTTACTGGAACACTATGAATTTCAAATTGTCCGTTATCACCAATCGTTCCTGTATATTTCTTTCCATCCTTGCCAACTGCGTACACTTTTGCTCCTAGTTTTGTATAGTCTTTCTTACCTAAATACCCCTCTTCATTCAAGAAAGCTTCCGGGCCAATATATCCTGTAACCGTTGAATGTTTCGAAACAATAGCAAAAGATTTATCTTTAAACGCGGGAATCTCAATGCCTTCTGATGCACCAACTTTTGTATAAGAGAACTTATCTACTCCAAATGCAGTCAAACCATTAAAGTATTCATCGTTCGTCATCTCGAATGTAACATCTAAAAATGGTTTATCTCCATCTAATCCTTTAAATTCTTTTCCCTCCAATGATGCGCCAACTTTCACCTTGTTTTCCCAAGCTCCTGCTTCACTTATCTTCGGATCTTCTAATTTAAGGTTCAATCCATGTTGTTCTACATATTCCGTAAGTGCTGGATTTGGTTTCACATCTGTAAATTTAAATAGCTGCTTGTAATAAGGAATTTCAAATGTACCTGACATAAGCTGTTTTACATTATTAAGATTCAAAGTTAATGTAATTTTCTCTCCTAATTTGATTTTATCTTTGTCATAACTTGGAACAGCGTATTCTGTCCCTTCTTTTACAAAGACGTAATCTTTATATCCAGTTGCCATATTCCCTGCAGTTGCAAGATCATATCCAAATAATTTTAAATTTAACGGCTCATTTATTTCCTCTGGAAGTACTCCAAATTTAAAATCACCATTTGCTTGAATTGTATTCAACCATCCTGATGGGAAGGCTGAGTTTTGATAATATACAATTTGATTCGCTTTTTGATCATATTGCAAGCCTTTTGCCTTTAATGCATCTACTGTAGAATCATAAATATTACCATGCACCCATAATGCACGCTGGCCGTCTTCTTCTTTAAACATAGAATCATTGACTTCGTGTATACCAGGTTGTACATCCTTAAATTTCATTTCAGGTATTACATTATCAATGATAATGCTATCGCCTTTTGTATAAGATTTTCCTTCTTTATCATATCCAACGAAGTTCAATTCGTAATCTCCATCAGGCAACATAACAGGTTTATCCGCAATTGGATGAGCTGGATCTCCTGTGAATGGAAGTACATACCCTCCCATACCAGAAAACATCATATATTCAACATTCGGTGTTAGACTACTTGCATTAAGTGTACCAACGACTCCTAATGCCTTCCCTGTCGTTCGGTCCTTTACAATTGCATCAATGGTTTCGAGAGGACTATTTAATTTAAATGTCAACGGCGAACTTGGTCTTTCCATAAATGGATGGAATTTAGAAGCATCTGTTGCCATTGCATCTCTCAGTAAATCTACAGACGCAATCCCTTTTTCTGTGAATTTAACTGCAAATGGTACTTGATATACTTCTTTTTCATTGTTTTTATTTGAAATATGAATATAGCCCTCATATCTACCAAATTCAGCGTTTTCTGGAATGGTAATTTCAGGGCTAATTTCCTCTGATGCACCAGGAGCTACTTTAATAGAATCTGGTACGTTTAGCTTCACACCATTCTTCGCTGCATCTTGCACACCTACACTTGTAGGTGAAAATTTCACCTCTAATTTAAACTCTTTCCCATCTGTTTTACTGCTGTTCTTAATTAAAACTTTTCGACTATCTTTAATAGGCCCATTTTCAATTTGATTTTTATACCCAAATGCAATAGAACCTGTTTTTTCTTCAATTTCTACTTCTTCATCACCTACAACGTTTGATGTTTTATCAACAACCTCGATTGATGTATCTGCATGAACTGCACGGTATGCATCAATTCGTCCTGAGCCCACCTCAAATACAGAACGCTCTTCTTTTAAGTCAACTGCGGTATTCATGAGTGCTTCTTTTACTTCAAATGGACTATAATTTGGATGTTCTTGTAAAATGAGTGCCGCTACCCCTGTAGTATGAGGAGTTGCCATAGAGGTACCTGACATACGTCCATACGCTATCGGATAATTTTCTCCATCTTTTGGATCATTAATATATTCAGGAACAGTTGAGAAAATAGACACACCTGGTGCTACAATATCTGGCTTAATATCATCTGTCTTAGTTGCAGGACCACGGGAGCTGAAATCAGCTAAGTGATCTCCCTCTGTTTTTATATTACTTAGTTCCCCAAACGCTAACGACACATCTCCTTGTACAGCTTTTGCTTGTAATTTCTCACCATCTACTTTTGTTAAGCGGAACGATGGAATAGATGCAGTACTTTCCCCAAGATAACTTGTAATTTCACCATCTACATTGTTATATACGATTACCGCCTTTGCGCCTGCTTCCTTAGCATGCTTAATTTTCTCATCAAATGTAATCTCACCGCGTTGGATAAGAGCTAATTTTCCTTTTACATCTTTTCCTGTAAAATCATCTGATTTCCCGAGCCCTGCATATACAACTGATACGGATTGACCTTTCAAATCTTCAATCTTATCAGTAAAGCTTTTTCCAAGTAGCATCATCTTATCCACATGTAAATCACCTGCATCGACGGAAAACGTTGGGATTTTCATTGCAGCGTTACTGGCTCCAACTGTAATCGGAAGTGCCGCTGCACTAGGTGATCCAATGGTACCTTCTTCCGGACCACTATTACCTGCTGCTACAACTGTAACAACACCAGCTAACATCGCATTGTTCACTGCGACAGAAGTAGGATATAAAGGATCATTAATAGACGCACCTAGTGATAAATTGATAACATCCATATTGTCTTTCACTGCTTTATCAATCGCAGCAAGAATACCGCTTGTTTGTCCACTTCCATATGGGCCTAATACGCGATATGAATATAAATCTACATCTGGAGCAACACCCTTCACTGCATAATCCACACTATTCTGTTTGTCTGCAGCAATTGTCCCAGCTACATGCGTACCATGGGATGTATAATATGCACTCCCCTCATAAATCTCTGGATATCCTCCAGAATTTTGCCAATCCTTATACGTTGTCTCCATTGGATCTGCATCATTATTAACAAAGTCCCATCCTTTTATGGAGTTCGGATCTATTTTACTTGGATCTTCACCTTGTTTTGCACGATATCCTTTATATGCATCTTTCAAATCCGGGTGGTTGTAATCAATACCTGTGTCCAGTACACCTACCTTAATTCCTTTCCCTGTTATTTTTTCATCATGCAGCTTGTCCACACCAATTTGCGGTACACTATCCGCCATTTTCGGTTCAACAACAGTCTTAGTTGTTTCTTTCGGCAAATCAATTTTAACCTCATGATCTTCCCATACGCGCTTAACGATACCGGTACGAACTAAGTCTTCGATCATATTTGCTGGTAAAGAAATCGCTACACCATTAAAAGCATTCTTATATTCTCTTGTTATTTTTGCAGATTTTACATTTGTCCCTTTCTCTTTATTCTTTTGAAGCTGCTCAAGCTCTGCTTTAAATCCTTTATGTGATGCCTCTACCTTTTGTTCCGCATTTGAAAGAGCTAATTTTTTCCCTTTAGCCGCTTGTTTTAATACCTCTATTTTGCTAGGCGCTTGCTTAAATTCTATAATCACATTCACATTATTAGGACTTGTTGTATTGATACCTGGCGAAATAACAAAACCTGGTTTTGTATCTAACGTTTTTAAGGCATTACGTTGTTCCTTTGTAAGACCTTTTAAGATAGCATTTGCATCATCAATTCCAGTTAAAGTAGATGTATTTACCTCTTCCGCTAATACGTTATATGGAATTCCTTGAGACAATAACATTCCAACTGTTAACGTTCCAATAAGAATCTTTCCAAATTTCCCTCGTTTCATATTACATCTCCCCATTATTAATATTATTTTTTGAAACAAATTGATTCTTAAATTCCCATGTAGCATTGGAAACTCTATTAATCTTAATCTTTTGTATCATGAAAGATTTCCAACACTACTACCATCCCCATACCTCACATAGCTAACCACTCACTTTACTCTTTCTATAAGAGCCCTCCGTCATTTATTTCCAACAAAAGATTTTCACAAAATGAATTATTAACAAGATTAAAATGTAATTCTATTTTTATTATTTCACATTTTGATTATTCTGAAAATTAAACAAAAGGAGTATCTTTTCTCTAAGGATTCTATGCCTACATAGTACAAAAGAACTACCTTGTCCTTTATTCTTTGTAATACAGAATAAAGCGACACGATAGTTCTTTGATAGATTTCTTATTTAATCTAGCGGAACTAATTGATTTCGGACTGCATAAATCACTGCTTGCGATCGACTTTTCACATTTAGCTTTTTAAAAATTTTATTGATGTGAATTTTAACTGTTTTATCACTAATATATAAAACTTCAGCAATTTCTTTATTACTAAGTCCTTTTACTAGTTCAAAGAGAATTTCCTTTTCACGTTCCGTCAGTTCATTTTCATTTGATTCTACTTTCATTTTTTGCTGATGATATGTAATTAATTTTTTAGTCATACGCGGATGAATGACTGAATCGCCTCGATATAACATTCGAATTGCTGCTACTACCTGATCTGATGATGAATCCTTCAATAAATAACCATCAGCACCGGCCTGGAGTGCATCCATTAAATACTCGTCATGTTCATACATTGTAAACACAAGTACACGGCAACTCGGATATTTTTTTTTCACTAACTCTGTAGCTTCAATCCCATTTTTCTCTGGAAGATTAATATCCATCAAAATACAATCTGGTCGGCATTCTTCTACTTTTCCCAATACTCCATCCCCAGAGCTAGCTTCTCCAACCACTTTCATATCAGATTCATCCTCTAGTATGCTCCGAATTGCATCCCGTAAAAAAGCATGATCATCTACTACTAATATTTTAATCATTTTACGCACCCCTTGTTTGTGAATCTGGAATTAACAGTGTAATTTCTGTCCCTTTTCCTACAGAACTATCAATCTGTAAAGTAGCCCCTAATTGGTCAGCTTGTTCATTCATATGTAATATACCATAATGTGGCTCATTCTTCGTTTTAACCATAGACTCAAATAGTGAAAAGCCAACTCCGTTATCCTTAACCCTTAAAAGCACGTGTTCACTTTGATAGCTGAGTAAAACATCAGCCTTTTTTGCCTGTGCATGTTTTACAATGTTTTGCAAACTCTCTTGTAATGTATCAAATATAACTCTTTCTTTTGAAAAACTAAGCGCACGTGCATGACCTCTTTCATGATATGTAATGTCTAGTTCATATTCTTGTCTTAAAGATTTTATTTTACTTGCTATCGCCTGCTTAAGTCCCAATTGTTGTGTCGGATATGGTTTTAAAGCATAAATAGAATAGCGAACTTCTCCTAGGCTTCCTCTTAAATCTTTTATGCTTTTCTCTACTACTTGCTGCATATCTTTTGGTTTATCACGGTATTTTTTCTGCGCGGATTCTAGTTGGAATATCACCCCGGCTAATGTTTGCGCAATACCATCGTGAATTTCTCGAGCAATCCTATTTCTTTCTTCTAAAATCATTCTTTTTTCCTGTTCAGAAATTAATATCCTTGTTTTAACTACGTTAGCTAATTGGTTAGAAAATGTAGCTAACGACTGTACATCTTCTGGAAAGAAGCCCGCATTTCTACTTTTCCCTGCAACAAACATTCCGACTAGTTCATCATTAACAATAAGAGGAAAATATACAAGTGAGCGTATGACACTTTCAAATATTTCATCTCCAGGAGCCGTACCAATTTTCCAATCATTAAATACAAGATTTTTAGAAAGTCCCTCAAACGCATCGTAATTTTCTAAATGATCAGAAATATCAGGGCGAACTTTCCCATCTTTTAATAGAATATTCCAGTTTCCATCATCTTTTGTCCATATTACATATGCTTGTATGCCAAAAAAACCTTTAAGTGCTTGTTTAATATGCTTCAAGTTTCCTCCAGTTAATCCTCGACTAATTTCGGTCGTAATAAGAAATAACTCATATAATCGTTCTTTCTCCATCCTTATCCGTACAGAAAAAGAACTAATAACGGAAGTTGCTACAAGTGGAAAAAAGAAAAACAGCACTGTAACTTCGTTTACTTCCACACTATATGTACTAATTAGTACATGCATCAGTGCCGCATAAGAGAAACCAAAAGTTTCGCAAAGAAATACCGTAATAGTTTTTTTATACCATTGATAAATTGAATATGGCTGCGGAAGAAGTATCATTAACAAATCGTAAAAGCGATTGTTGAAAAAACAAAAAAACATGCAAAATAATAACAAAGATATTAAATTCTCATACAGAACTGACATACCTATCTTATTAATTATTAAGGACATACATTTGTCTGAAAACCATTTGGCAAAGATCAAACTAAGTGCATGTTGAGTACTATTAAATAACATTCTTTGTATCGGTGAACGACGATGCAGGTGAATAATTAGCGTCACAAGTACAATAGCAACAATAGTTATATGGATTCCAAACTGCCAACTCATAGCGTAAATTATCGGAAAGGTAAGCGAACTAGTTCCTCTCCAAAATCTTACAGGAAAATACTCTGCAATCCCCATAAAAAGTAACAACAATATTAGTATTGTTAGATGAGAAGGGATTTTAATTTCAAGTAAAGATATAGTTATAGTAACCAAACCAAGAAAAGAAATAAAATAAAGATAAAAACTAGCAATCTTTTCTCTCATAAAGATAGAATTTACATCTTTCAAAACAACCCCTTCTTTCCTTATAAAAACTTCATTTTCTCTATTATCCAACAAAAAACCGGCACTGGCAAAATGGAAGAACATCCACTAGCCAATCACCGGCTGTGTACTACACCTAAAAAGGCAAGACACAATACTAGTATATATCAGTTTGTGAAGTTTACCCATTAGTCAAATGGTGTAATTGTACATACTTTTAGACTTAGGTCTACTAGTACAAAAGATGTATACGCAATTTAAATTTTGATTCACTAAAAAAATTCTAAGAAAAATAGGAAGGCAATCGTAGTAAATACTTATCTATATTAATTTCATCTAAATCTTTAGGTTATGTATGTGTCAAATACTCCCCATCTAATATTTACAAATAACCCATGAGATAATCTCCTTATATACTATATATGAAGTTTATCACTTAATATTTATTGAAGAAAAGGCGATGCATACAATAATCAAATCTAATTAACATATTATTTAATTATCGGTAGCGAGATTAAAGAGACTCCCTATTCTCAGGAAGGAACCTCCAATTCATATTATTACCCCTATTTCTATGTTTCTTATTTGATTCTAATTAACTAACTGATTAGGGTTATTGCAAATCAAAATAATAAAACCACATCTCCAATTATTAGATAACTATCTAATACATTGGAGGTGCGGTTCACTTAGGTCATTGATGTTTCAGCTATTCTCTTTATTTGAAAATTACATCTACCATATTAATTTAATATTATATTCCTCTAGCCAACTATTAACTTGAAGTAAATAATCTATTATACCTCGTGCATCATTACCTGAAATTACTTCGTCTTTTCCTTCTGCAATAGCACGAACTCTTTCTACATTAATTAATGGCAAAATAGGTGATTCAGGATTGTTCAACACATGTAACATCCAATCACTAATACCTTGTAGATAAGAGGCATCCTTAGTGCTTGGATATGCACTTTTTTTGCGATAACGTACATCCTCTGGAAGTACATTTTCAAAAGCTCTACGTAAAATACCTTTTTCAATATTGTCTATGCTTTTCATTTCGAATGGGACATTCCATAGGTATTCTACAAGCCGGTAATCGCAAAATGGAACTCGTACTTCAAAGCCATTCATCATACTTGTGCGATCTTTTCGTTCTAGCATAAATGGCAAGAAACGTGTAATAAACATGTAAGACATTTGACGTTGCTTCATTTGCAGATCACTTTCACCTTCTAAAAAGGGAACCTCAGCAACTGCATCTTCAAATTTTTGTTTTTGATATTTTTCAGGGCTAATCTTCGCTTTAAAATCCTCTGATAAAATTTCTGTACTATACCATAAATTAACACTCCAAGGGAATATCTCTGCATCTAGAAACTTCTCTTGATGGAACCATGGATATCCTGAGAATACTTCATCTGCGGATTCGCCTGAAAGTGCAACTGTTGCGTCTTTTTTCATTTCCTTAAATAGCAAATAAAGAGACGTTTCCAGTTCTCCAACTCCAGGTAGATCACGCGCTCGCATTGGAGTTAATAAATACTCTATTAAACTATCTGATCCTAACTCTATAGAATGATGCTTTGTTCCTACATATTCAGCCACACGTTTCACCCAAGGTTCATCACGATCAAAACGAAGGAAGTCTTGCTCAAAGTCTTTTTCATCATTGATGAAATTCAGGGAATATGTATGAAGGCGTTCCCCTTTATTCCCAAATTCATTTCCTGCTAAACCTGTTAAACCACTGGAATCTAAACCTCCGGAAAGCATAGATACCACTGGTTTATCAGCAATTAACTGCCGTTTAACCGTATCTTGTAAAATGGAGCGGATTGTCTCGACTGTTGTATCAATATCATCTACATGTTTTTTACTTTCAAGTTTCCAATACTGTGTCGTAGTCGAGCCATTAGAGGTAAACGTCATATAATGGCCAGCACGCACTTCATGTATATCCTTGAAAATAGCATGACCAGGAGTACGTGTTGGTCCAAGGCAGAATATTTCAGAAAGTCCTTCTTTATCTACCTCTGCATCTACAAATGGATGCGAAAGTAAAACTTTTAACTCTGAACCAAAAAGAATTGCGCTTCCCCTTTGAGCAAAAAATAAAGGCTTCACACCTAGATGATCACGACCAAGCATCAATTTCCCAAATCTTTCATCCCAAATACCAAAAGCAAAAATCCCATTTAGATGTTGAACACAATCTTCTTGCCATTCTAAGTAAGCATGTAGTAATACCTCTGTATCCGACTTGGTCTGAAATTTATGACCTTTCTCCTCAAGTTCTTTACGTAATTCTTGATAGTTATAAATTTCTCCATTGAACGTAAGGCCAATCATATCATTTCCATCTTTATAGAGCATAGGTTGAAGGCCACCTTCAGGATCAATGACGATGAGACGTCGATGACCTAATGCCGCTCGTTTTGAAAACCAATGCCCCTCTGCGTCAGGTCCTCGGTGAATGATAGCATCTGTCATTTTTTTTAACGTTTCTTGTTCATTAGACAGGTCTTTAGACCAGTCTATCCACCCTACAATTCCACACATAGTGTCTACCTTCTCTCAAATAGTATAGAAACCGACTAAAATTGAATATCAGTCGGTTTTCCGTAAAAAAATCCGACTAAAAACATCTTTTAGTCATGTTTATATAATAAAATGAATTGAATAAAAAATCAAATAATTCAATCAAGAAAGAAATCATCGTCCGATTAAAAAATTATTACCTTAAACTTTCATTTTTATCTTAAGTGATACAGTTGCATTCTATTATAGTTATATACTAGAAATAAGAATGGTGTATGTTATTCTATAAGAAGCAAATAGAGGACTTTCTATTAGGAGTTACAAAATTACAAATGAACTAATACAGAATGTAAAGATAGAAAACTTCGCTAAATATTTCAAGGATAGGGTGTAGACAATGATCAAATTAGAAAAAGAAAATAAAAAAATGAAAATCATTCAATCTGCCACAATACTGTTCTCTACGCGTGGTGTCCGTAACACAACGGTTGATGAAATTGCAAAGACAGCTAAAGTTGGTAAAGGTACTATTTATTATTACTATACAGATAAAACTGAAATATTATGTGACTGCTATATGCGTCATATTCAGCTCAAACGCTCACAATTATTTAATTTATATAAAGAAGAAAAAGATGTTTTACTTCGAATACAAAAAATTCTTCATTATATCAGCCTAGAATATCATCAAGATCCGTTTGTTTCTACACTCTTTCAAGAATATAAAGAGTACCATTCACCTGAAATTACAACTTGTTTTAAACAATCTGAAGAAGAAGCAATTAACATGATAAGTAATTTGCTCGAAAAAGGTTATCAGCAAGGAGCTTTGCATAAGGTACCATTACCGCTTACAGCTTTTATGTTAGTACGAATGATTTTTAACTACGAACAGGATTATATAAAAAATGATAAAAGTGATACAGAATTTCTGCAGTTGCTAAAACATATGCTTCTTAAAAACTAGTTTTAACAACAAAAAAATAATTGTGGTACAAATATATGAAGAAGAACGTGAATAATGAATGGTTTAATAAACTCTTTTCATTCTGGCCAAACATACGAAATATCCAACGCTTATGTAGAAATGAATGAAAAAATCATATAAATTTTTCTAAAATTAGAAAGCCTATACTTAAATCTACAATAAAATAGTTCAGTAAAAAGAGCGTGTTTTCATCTATCTAAACACGCTCTTACAAATATTTAAACCCTATATGAATTGCTTATTCCATTCTGATTTTCTTTTAACTAATATATCTCTTTATATACGATTATCATGCCAAAAGTTTATTGGAAAATGATTGTTCTCATCATAAGCTTCAAATTCGTACCCTTTTTCTTTTAACCCTTTTATAATTGCTGGAACTGCCGCGACAGATTGTGGATGAATATCGTGCATTAAAACAATTTCCTTTGAAGACGTCGCACCTGCTAAGACATTTTGAACAATCTTTGCAGCTGCTACATCAACGGGTAATTTATTGTATTTCCAATCTAAAGAATCAATTGTCCAATCCCATACTTTCAAATTATTTCCTACCACTTCATTTCGAAGTGATTCATTTAAGCCAGGCATTGATCCATATGGTGGACGTGTTAATTTCGGTGTGTATCCAATAACATTTCTAATTAAAGATTGATCTTCTTTCATTTCCTTCACATATTCCTGATTGGTGTATAGCTTTTTAAAATCATGTGTCATACTATGCATGCCCACATAATTGTTTTCTACATGCTCTCGTTTCACTAAATCTAGGAACCTTTTCACATTATCGCCAATTAAAAAGAATGTTGCTTTCACATCATTTTTCTTTAGTACATCTAATAGATTAGCTGTATATTTTCCAGGTCCATCATCAAAAGTTAAATATGCAACTTTTCTTTCTTTACCATCAAAACGATTAGGTATCAATTTTTTTAATTCATTTTTAGGTAGACTGCTCACTTGCTGAACACTATTTGCCTCTTCCGCATTTACCAGCTTAGGATTCGTAATAGATTGAAACACGTAATACCCTATTGCTACTAAAGTAATAGCCAACAATACACTTATAATTCTCTTTTTCTTAAGCTTAATTTTCATATTATAATCTTCTTTCTATCTTAATAATAATCTGTATAGGTGAAAATTAGTGCCCTGCACTAGCGTTCATGGCATTTCCTATAATAGTCAGAACTACTGGAAATAATACTGGTCCTAAGGTAAGGACAATGTTTAAAATTATAATAAAACTATATAGTAAGCTATAATTTTTACTATTACGGTTTTCAAATACTAGGATGACTAATGTTATTATAGTAATTAAATGTAGTAATAAAATTATCAACCAATAATACATCATTATAGTAAGATTCCACTTTCCTAATAGTTGGTATGTTACCCCTATTATTATCCCTAATATAGTAGCATTAAAGGAAATAAACAAAGTTCTTTTTAGTATTTTAGGAAATGTTTTGTGATCCACAGTTTTATTATATAAACCGATTAAAATGCCCAAAGATAGATATGCCAGTAATAGCCCTACCCAATTCCAGATCCAATCTTGATCCCCCATTAAATTAAACAAAAGCGCAATGATCCCTCCTACTGCAAGAATCGAAGAGATCATAATACTATTTAAAGCTGATTTCATACTATTTTCACTTCCTTAAAAATTTTACAATACAGCATTGAAGTCTACTCTTAAGTTGTCCTTTACTTATTAGATTCCTTTTCATTAAAAATCTTGTATGGAAATCCCATCATATAATCCGGTCATCATACCTAATAGCATATACGGAGAATGGGTAGGCCCAGCAAAAATTACATGTACATGATCACATACCATAATTTTTAAACTGAATGAAACTCCACCAAATCCTATTCCACATGGTAGATATACAAATAGAGGATGCCATTCACCAACTTTTATTTGTATATCAATTATTCAGACGAGTATCAGCTACTGCATAACCTTAAAATAAATGCTTTGATTTTTCATCGTCAATCAAATAGCACATTTGATTCTTATTAACTTGTATTCTTCCTTCTTCTACTGCTTTACTATAGCCCGCTGTATATTTAAAAATAGTAACCCCTTTGTTTCTAATTAAATCTTTTTCCCATTTTTTCGCAGCTGCTGCCATATGTACATATGATGTTTTAAAATTAATAATAATTTATTATAATTAAGTATATATTAACAATATATTAAGTATAAGTAAATAAAATTAATAATAATTTAATTTTATTTACTTATTTAAAGGGGATTACATATATGAACGATATTAATGTTGGTCACAAAATTAGGGCATTTAGAAAAGGGGCCGGATTAACCAGTAAACGTTTAGCAGAGTTAGCTGATATAACACCTTCCATGTTAAGTCAGATTGAAAAAGGAATCACAAATCCTTCATTACAAACACTAAAATTAATTTCTGTAGCACTAAATATTCCATTGTTTAACTTTTTCTTAGAGGATACCAATACAGAAGAATTAGTTGTAAGAGCTAACCAAAGGAAAAAAATAACTTTTCCTGAAAGCGGCAATGTTTCATATGAGTTATTATCTCCTAATTTAGATGGAGCACTAGAATTGGCTTTAATGAATCTGTTCCCTGAAACTGCTTCATCTATGGAGCCTGTGGCACATAAAGGGGAAGAAATAGCATTTATTATGGAGGGACAAGTAAAACTATATCTAAATGATGAGGTTTTACTTCTCAATACAGGTGATAGTGTTAAAATCCCACCTTATACAAAGCATAAATGGGAAAACACTTCTTTAAACAAAGTCACTGTTATATTTGGGGTAACTCCACCATCTTTTTAATTTCAAATACTAGCGAAGAAAAGTTAGAGAAAATAATTCTCTAACTTTTCTTGTATACTTAATTTTATTTTAAGAAATTAAAAAACTTGTCTCCCAATTATATGAGATTAAAATCTAAACGATTAAAACTAATGAAATAGATCTTTTTAATTACATACTTAATTTATTTTTTAATGTCCAATATTTTTCTCCATTAGCTTCAAAAGAGAATTCTACCCATCCATTTGGATCTTCACGATAAATAAAGATGGTTGTTCCAGGGGTTACTGTACCAACTTTATTCTCCTCGACAGCTACATCTGGTCTACTTTTAATTTTTAAATTAAATGGATAAGGTACCTGGTAGTAAGCAGCTGATGATACAACATTTGAGCTTGAACCGTCTGCATACATTTTATATGGAATTTCATTCGATAACGCGTCGACATCTAATGTTTCAGGATTCTTTGGTAATTTTTTTGCATATGTATAGTCTTCTACATGAAACGGTTTAATACGTTCCATAATACCCGCAATTTTCTTAGCCCAGCCTTTATCTGATGCATATTTCACATTCATGCCAGTTAATGTTGGGCCGTTATAATACATACCACTTTCTTCTAAATATCTTTCTCGTACATAATTAGCGTTATAAGCAATGCTATCCCCGTAGCTTGGTAAATATTTTGCATATTTAAACGGATCTCCATCATATGCACGTAGACCGAATAGATTATGTTTTTGATATGCGATTTCTGATTTTCCGTATCCAGATTCTAAAATCGCATGCGCTGCTAAATAATGAGCACTCACGCCATATTGATTTTGCGCATTGATAAAATCTTGCCCATGTCCAACTAAAGGACTATCCGAGTGATATTTCGCAATAAAACTATCAATCTCTTGAGCTGTAATTTTCGAAGCCACTGTTAAATTTAAATCTTCATATGAGGTAGCAGTAATAACCTCTTTTTCATCGTTTAAATTTTGTTGTAACATATCTGTTTTTGCAGTAAGTTGAGCAGCTTCAGCACGTGTTATAAATCTATTTGGTTGCCAACCGTTCTCGGTACCATTAGAGATTTTTAAATCTATTAAAATATTGGCATATTTTTCTCCCCAATGCCCTTTTAAATCTTCAAATCTAACCTGATCATTATGATTTGGTGTGCTTTGTAGTTTATATGCATTTACTAGCATCGTAGCCATAGCAGCGCGAGTTACTTTTCCGGATGGATTGAAGATTCCATTACCTTCACCTTTAACAATCCCAGCTTTTTCAGCAGCAGCAATATAAGGAGTAGCCCAGTGGTTTTGTGAATCTGTAAAAGATGGTTTTGCATTAGGATCAATTTGTATACCTAAAACTTTTGTCATAATTTTTGTAGCCGAAGCTCTGTCTAATGAGTCATTTGAACCAAAAGTTCCATCTGGATAACCATTTAATACCTGTTTATCAACTAAATAATTAACGGATTTATCAGCCCATGTAGGAACATCAGGGAATTTATGAGTATCTGCTAAAATATTAGAAGAATAGGATAATATAGCTCCTGCAAGGATACCTGTTGCAATTAATTTGTGCTTCATTAAAATAAACACCTCTACCATTGTATTTATCAAATTGAGATTTTCTATTTTTATATTTACATGTTTGTCATAATAATGAAATCGTATTAACACGCATCCAATTTGATGTAACGAGTATAGTTACTTATATACACAAGTGTCAATGAATTTATTTTACAAAAATGAATAATTTTTACATTATTTTGTAATTGAATTATGTATAAATTTTGTAAAGGACCTTTTGATAGATTTTACCTGAATAAATCTCTTTAGTTGTTAATTTGCCAATCTTTCTTGTTTACTATTAATTAATTAAAAAAAGAATTTTTTTGTTTAAGAGCTACTTTAAAATCTTAAGTTGATGGATGTGTGAATGTACCGCTACTAAAATTCTTGCTTTTAAATCATTATTACTGTATTATATTTACGTATCAATATAAGGATTATATTATATAAAAAGGAATCAAATCTATAAGTAAGATTTAAATCCTTTTCGAAATCAAAAAGACTTTGTCAAAATCTAATATAATTTATGCTTGTCTTTTTAATATGTATCTAGTAAAAACATATTTTTTATCCATAGAATTCTGTTTTCAATGCTAGGAATTAGTGTTCTAAACAAGAAACCGTACAAAGTGATCTGAAAAACCTGAGAGATATTGTATGTAGTTTGCTCATCTCCAGGTACTACAATAAAAGAGCCTTACCTTTCTAGGCAAGACTCTACTAGTTTAGTTGTATACTATTTACATGATAACTAAGAAACAGAAAACATATAACACCAAATAACAGCACCCTATTACTCCTCCTACAGCTAATACCTGTTTAACCCAACTCTTAAATTTTTGATTACTGTAAATCGCTTGCACTCTTTCCATATTTCCTCCTATTAAGCAGAACCCTTAAAGACTCTCACCTCGCTATAGTACCATTAAAAAATGAATAATAGAGATCTAATGTATAAATATGCAATATTGCATACGAAAATGTATTGTTATAATTGTAAGCGCTTACTATAATAAGGTTATAAAGATTTATTACATCTTAATACGAAAAAGAGGAGAGAATAATATGGAAATCGCAATGGCAGTTTTAAAATTTATAGGTGGAGCAATCCCATTAATTCAAGAACTACTAAAAGCATTTATGTAAATTCACTATTTAGCAATTATTTATAAAAATTATTATACAAATGATCTATATATATAAAATGAATTGGTTTACAGATCATTTGCGTGATCAAGGTCCCTTTAACATGACTAAGGGGCCTTTTTAAAATTTTTAAATAATTAAGGTTACGTCACATCACGATCAAGTTAGCAAAATAAAATGAAACTTTAACTTGATGGTGATGGGGTAACAGTTGTGATTTAGAGATAAGATCAGATTATACAAAGTTTTGCACGTCAGCGATACTGAAAATAAACTTCGCCTTTAGTAGCAAGAATCCCCAATAAAGATAGTCAACTTGCCTATTTAGGAATAAGAGTGTCAATTTAAATGATGCATTCTGAAACACTACTCTTCTTCTAAAATAGCGTAATAATATTCATCCCACCATTCATTCCCATGTGGTATACACTTCCTGAAATAGCCTTCTCTTCTCATTCCAATCTTCTCCATTACTCGATATGATGGGGTATTTTGTGGTTGACATGTAGCTATAATCCTATGTAATTTCATTTCCTTAAAGCCATATTCCAATGTAGCTTGTGCTGCTTCAGAAGCATATCCTTTATTGAAATATTTAGGATTGAACACCCAACCAATCTCATATGTATGCTCACCAAAATATTTATGAAAAACTATATGACCAATCAGAATATCTTTATCAATTAATACTACAGGAAAGTTCTTAGCGTTTTCACCAATGTTTTCATTCACAAAGTTTCTTGTATTTTCTTCAGTAAAAACCCCTTCAGGTATGTATTTCATAACATTGATATCTGATGTATACTCATGAACAGCTTGCCAATCTTTGAACTCAAATTTCCGTATTAATAATCTTTCTGTTTTTATAAACATTTACTTTTCCCCCTCAAAAAATTGCAACTATATTTGAAATCCACATTTAACCCTTAAAACAAAAAGAACTTGTAGGACTCTCTACAAGTTCTTTTTAGTTTAAGGTGAATATACGAGCCAAACAAACTATCTTACAGATTGACCGTAGAAACTTTAGGGGTAATGCTTTGACAAATATATTATATAACAAATATTAACATCCACAGGATTTATTTTTGAAAATTATGTGAATTAAGAAAGGAAGTAGTTTTTTCTTAGCTATTATTATTATTAACTGACGGTATCATTATATTTCATTCTGCAACTTATTTAGAAGCGCTATGTACATTTCGAAGAAGTTCTTCAATAAGTTTTGTTTTTTCATTTACCTTTGTGGCATATTTGAAATCACCATAACAATATGGATACCTAAAATTATTTTTATTTCCACCACAAGTATACATCGCTGGATTTTGATCAACTTTCATCTTAGAAAACTTTTTGGCTGAATCCTCCGAGTGTTGTTTAACTTCTTGACTAGCAACAAAATCAATATAACCTGGCCCCATATTATAGCTTTGAATAATTGTATCCATGCTAACATCCTTGTCCGTTCCATATTTGTACATTTTAGCAAAGTGTTTTACCCCTTGTTCAATGCTCAAGCTTGTCTCTTGAATTTCATTTGGCTTTAATCCAAGTGATTCGGATGACTGCATAGGATCGTTTCCCTCACCTCTACTCTCTTGGTACATAATTCCTAATAAAACTGCTGTTTTCTCTCCTAAATTATATTTTTCTAATTCTTTCTTCAAGGTAGATTCATATTGCAATACACGTTTTTCGGTGGCTAGCGCTTTATTTTGTTGAATATTGGTTTTATGATTAAAATATAGCATTCCAAGTATTGTTCCTAAGCCTAAAATACTAATAAGGAACACTTTTATAATTTGTTTTTTACTTGTATCCTTCATATATTCCTCCTCGTATAAGAAATGCAATTTTTCAAAGGTAATTGGTTATATATAAACTATGTAATGAACATCTATCTCCCACCCTTTTAGACTCATACATCAATACTTTAAGGTTTCAAGTTTAATATAAAAATTTAAAGATAAGGTAAAGATAAGATAAAGATAAAATAAAGAGTATTTTTTAGCGTACTTTAAAAGATATTGCTACAAAGGGATATATGGGACAACTTGTTGATATGAATGGATTTAGTGATAATTGAAAGGTTATTGTACAAGTTATTAATTATGGAGACATCATTCCAGAAGATTTAATCCATCTTTTCAATATGCTTTATATAAAAACCACAACATAACATATAATAAAAAACGGCGAACCCTCCACCTAGGAGAATCCACCATCACAAATAACTGATTATTTCACACCTAGTTTTTTTGCTTTCTTAGGGATCCCGTCTTCCAGCACTTCCTCCCAAGCTGTTACACCTTTTTATCTAAATGATATACACGTAGGAATGCTTCTTTACGAAGATTCTTTTGTGCGATAAATTCTAACTCTTTTTCTTTACCTTCCTTATCAAAACCCGATAATGTATATTCATACTCCTTTCCCATCACTTTACCATCCATAGATTTTGAAACTCCTCCTTTTCCATCCATATTAATTTGAACGTAATATTCATCTTTACCCATACGGTTGATATCACACCCAACTAAAACACTTGCAAATACAACTTCCTTATTTTTTACGTACCTGTATATTTTTATCTTGTTACTCACTTTTATTTTTCTTTCTTAACTAACTTATTTAAGATAATCTCATATAAATTACTTAACGAATTAATGCTATTTGCGACATAAAAAAAGAGAGGCGTCTGCCCCCTCTTAGAAGTGAAATTCAACTTGCTGTTCTTTTGTAATTGTCTCATCCCCCTCAGGATTAACTGTGTCGCTAAAGAGTAACTTAGCTGATATAATCTCCTCAAGCTTACTCTTAATGAATAGACCTCCGCTACCTTCTTTCTTCACCTTCCCATAGAATTTGTTAGCATTCTCATCTTTCTCCTAACTAAGATCTTTTACTTTTACTAATTTCATATGAGAAATTCCCTCCAAATGTACACACTAAGAATGAGATTTGATAGAAGATACTTGTCTACATTTTGACTTTTCCTATTAAAACTGGAATATTTGGTCAAATGTATTAAACACGCAAATAACTTGATATCGTATCTCATGATTTTAATAATGATTCTGTTTTTCATTGTAGTAAGGTTGTTTATCTCATATTGAATTACCTTTCATTTTTCTTACAAGTTCGCAATATTTTTGAAAATACAGTCTATAAAGCCGAGAATTATTATTTTTTGAGAGATAGCATTGAGGAGTTTTTCATATGCACTGTACTATACGGTACTAGATTCCCGTACAGATTTCATTTACAATTCATTGTATTTTCTTTACCATTTACCAAGTTAAAATGGAACAAATTTATTACTTAGAGTGTCTATTATGTGTATCCCTAAAAATATGAAAGGACTTATTATTCCCCAAAGTAAAGTGATGTAAAAAAGTGTGTATTGAGATACTTCATTTAAATGTTACGAGTTTAATACTTTCACAGGTAAACTATAAAAAAAGAAACACCCTAAACAGCAACTGTTCATTCATATAAACGCTTTGGTTCTGCTTAGCCTGTTAAAATTCAACTTCAGAAGTATCGGTATCCAACACCCGCTTTAATTAACATCTGTATTTAAAATACCAAAACAAAATCCATATATCGTTGAAAGAGGTTGAAAATTCATGTACGTTTTAAACAAGTTCTTTACCTACAAAAAGATTGTACCTGTCGTATTACTTTCATGTGTAACACTAATAGGGTGTTCTAATAGTAATACTCCATCTGGACCACCTAAGCAAACAAAACAAATAAAGCAAATTAAACAAGAAAATACAGGTCATGATTCTTTTGCTAAGCTTGAAAAAGAATATAATGCTAAGCTTGGTATTTATGCTCTGGATACAGGTACAAATCAAACTATTGCTTATCATTCAAATGATCGTTTTGCATTTGCCTCTACATCTAAATCATTAGCAGCGGGAGCTCTTTTACGTCAGAACTCAATAGAAGCTCTTGATGAAGGGATTACGTATACGCGTGAAGACCTTTCTAATTATAATCCAATTACAGAAAAGCATGTGTATACAGGAATGACGTTAAAAGAACTTGCAGATGCTTCTGTTCGATATAGTGACAGTACGGCACATAATTTAATTCTTAAAAAGTTAGGTGGTCCATCCGCATTTGAAAAAATCTTGAGAGAAACGGGAGATACGGTTACTAAATCTGAACGATTTGAACCTGAATTAAATGAAGTACATCCTGGAGAAACGCGCGATACCAGTACACCAGAAGCGATCGCTAAGACACTTCAATCATTTACATTAGGATCTGCACTTCCAACAGAGAAACGTGAATTATTAGTAGATTGGATGAAGAGAAATACGACTGGAGATAAGTTGATTCGTGCGGGCGTACCAAAAGGATGGGAAGTAGCTGATAAAACAGGCGCAGGATCTTATGGAACAAGGAATGATATTGCAATTATTTGGCCACCAAATAAAAAGCCAATTGTTCTTGCCATCCTTTCTAATCATGATAAAGAAGATGCAGAATATGATGATAAGCTTATTGCAGACACAACTAAAGTCGTATTAGATACTTTAAAAGTTACGAATAAAAACTAATAAATTAATAGTTTTCCGTGGTTAGGGGACATATTCTCTAATAAGAGTAACCATACATGAACGTCAAATGATGCTAAAAAAAGAAAAAACACGCAGTTCCATTTGGAATTGCGTGTTTTTATTTTGCTAATTTATTTTGGATAACCGCTTGTGTCATCCAGTGCTGATTGGTTTGCACATGGTCTTTTCGAACAAATGCCCCTATGGATTTTGAAAAATCATTATAGTGAAACGCATCCGTTAATCTAAGTACATACCCCTCCTGAATCCCTCCAAAGAGTGAAGTACCGTTGTAGCACAAACGAATTACCTTTTCATTATAGGGGCCACGATATAACACTGGAACGTGTGCAAGGCCTAACTTTTTACACCATGCAACTGCTGCATCCCACGATAAACATTCATTTTTCTCATTCTATATTGAAAAGACATAAAAATAGGACGTCAGTGCTGTGTAGTGAATGCCATGACAAGCATACACATTTTCACCATCTAACTTTTCTAGTACGACCACTTCTTGAGTTTCAAATCCGTCCATATTTTGTAGAATACGGTCATCACTTGTTACCCCTATCGACCAAGGAACATGCAATGTTCGTGGATATTTTACAAGCATTTTTTCACCTCTCTACTTCGCAAATGCATCTGCATCTCGGAAAAAATATACATACCTCTTTATGATAGTCTTCTATAAGTTTATTGATACAAAATAAGCAAGCGATGGATTCAGCAACGGGATGTTCTTCATGACAAATTGAAAACCACACCCATGCGTCTCCTCCTGTTTCACCATTACAGTTTGCTGTAAGTCCCGCTTTACTTGTTCGTTCATGGTTTCTTATAGTTCGAATAAGACGATGTACAATCCGCTCTGGTTTTATGTAATCTATTAGCTTGAATCGTTACTTAAATATAAAGGGTGTCTCGGTAACACATCCTTTTTTCCTAAGGCAGTGTAAATGGTAACCTCTGAATAACTCATGAATATCTTTATACCGATTGTGATATTTATAATTTTCTCCCCAAGCAGCAATCAACATATTTTCCATTAATTTTTTTCTTTTCAATATTTCATCTAACTTCGTACGATTAATTACTTCCTGTAGTAGCCTTTCTACTGTATCTATTTTTATCTCATTTGGTTTTCTCAATATTCTTTACTTCTATTTTTTGATTGTTATAACTGGCACTTTCTTGGTATCAGAAATTTCACTGTAACCATAATAAAGTAGAAAAAACAATAAAATAATTGTCCAAATAAATATAAACACTTTATAACTATACTTCATATGAAAAACCTCATTTTCCCTATATAAGTGAATGTACATACACCTTATAAATCCTATTACATAAATTATTGGATATTGCAGTAGTAGAGAATCATTAAGTATTAGAAATTGTTATTCATAAACACATCCAAGAAATCTTCAAAAAATATCATCTAGACATTTTAACATTTCATAAAAATGCACAGATAATATTTTTACGTTTAGCTAAGTAATGCTTATTATGTAATAAATCCTTATCTCTATTTCACCTTAATGTTTATATGTACAAGAGTCAGTGTAGCAACTAGGCTGTACTTTAAATATGTACTCAATTGTGTGTGGGAAAGGAAGCACATTTTATTTAAAGTTGTTACTTTGAACCCTTTAATTAGTTGGTAGTCTTCTTCATTCAGACAGAAAGGAAATTTAAAGTGTGCACGTATTTTCAACTCAGACTCTTTACTACACACACTCCTATACACATAAAACATCTATACCTTTCGTAACATTAAGGAAACAAAAGGAAATGATATAGAAATAATTATAACATTTCGCAACAAACTTGTAACACAAATGTAACACAATACATTTAATCGTACAATACTTTTTTAGCTAATTATCAACAAAGCATTGTTAATATCGTTCAAATTTAATAATGTTCCCATAAAGTAATACATATTGTTTGTGAAGTGTTTTTTCAAAATATAACGAAACCTACCATGACGGAGGAATGGTAATTCAATTTAAGAATAAATGGATTGATACCTTTCTAGCTTTTGTATCCCAATCATAGTATAGAGAGGATTATGGTTATCCAATAAATATATGTGAACATATACAAGCTAAGCCTTCTAAATAATTACTGTAACTAAAAAAACAAGTAATTATACTTGTTTTTTTAGTTTACTTTCCAATATCGCAACAGTTTTATGTGCTCTCTTTTCCTGTCTACATTATTGGATGCATATCTTACTAAAGATAGCTTCTTTTTTTATGATTCTATTGAAGTAATTAATTGCTGACGTTCTTTATCTCTATAAATTTTCATTTCATGTTTAAACTCGTAATTTCCTACTTCAAATCTAGCCCATTCCTTACTTGTCCAATATACTACATCTACATTTTCTCTTAAGATTGCAAAACACACATCCACTAATTCATCTTCGTAAAATAGAGCTTCTTTTGCTAATTCAAAAGCAAGCACTTTTGGATCCTTAGTTTTAATTTGAAGTTCCCTAGAGGTTTGCCCTAAATACTGCCATGGCGATGGTATTGATTGAACTTGGGCATCTCCCCTATCTTGAAACTGTGATGGAGAATAATTTGTTGAAGCAAATGTAGGTTTACTTACTCCTATTGCTGTTCCTAAAACAACAGAACCAATAATAAGTTTTTTAATCATTTTTTCAGCCCCTTTAATAATTTTGGATATGCTTCATTTTTATACCACGTTCACAGTCATGTAAATGAAGATAATTTGACAGAATTCTGCGTTTTCCTCGAAAAATGTATATTAATTACACACCTTAAATTTACTAAAAGAAAAATTGTTGGTTAAGGTAAATTTTTTTGTCGTAAGTATACACTTTTTGTATAAAAATTAGTTTTTTAAATATTTGCATACTTATTGATAAAGCTTCCTGTCATACCTTATTCGAAGCCAATTTACCTCTACCTACTCACTTCGCATTCCTTGAAGAAGGAATCTTCTTGACTAAAACGTATAAAAAAGTTGGGGATTTCCCCAACTTTTTTATACGTTTATTGTCTTATTAATCCTGTAGATGTAACCCCATATGTTCTTTTCTTTCCGATATATTCCTGTTTTCCATTCTCAAGGTTAGTTAAAGTCGCGCGTGTTTTTTCCTTTGCTGCTTCCCCTCCTATATGAGTAAATTCTATATAATCTCCCTCTTTTACAGGTACTGTTTGCGTTTCAGCATTTTGTTGTCTATTTCCCATAATTTCCTTATTGTACATAACGCTACCAGATGAGTTCTGGACTTTAATACTTGCATATGTGCTATTGAAATAAGAATGCGGTACACCGGTTTCTAATATTCGCTTTAAAACTTAGATATATTTAATATTTTTTCACTACTATTATTAATCAAATTATAGTATTTTGTATTAAAATCTTATGATTTAGGACTAAATAACTTAATTGATCACACTATTTGACTCATAATTATTTACCAGAAAAACGTTATGTAAACTTTCTATTTGTCAATTAGACAAAATAGTTTATTTGCTGGTACCTTATCATTAGCTAGAAAGACCCTACTAAAAAACGTAGACTCCTTTAGGTATCTAAACATTACATATATTTCAAACGTAGATTCCTCTATCGTTAACACCTGCCCAATTCCAGCGTTGTTTACAAGGATATCAAATGTAGTATCACCTATATATTTTTGAAGAGATTGATCCATCATTGAATACAATTTATTAATGCCATTAAAAGTACTTAAGTCTGCACGAATCGCAAATGCGGAACCGCCATCTTTTTTAATTTTATCCACTACACTTTCTGCTTCTTCTTTTCTTTTACTAAAGTGAACAACGACTAACGCACCAGCCTGTGCCAAATGTAAGGCAATACTTCGACCTATCCCTCTACTAGCCCCTGTTACTAATGCAATTTTCCCCTTCAATTTATTCATCTCATCATCCCCTTGTTTAAAAAAATCTACTTAGTTATATCACAAGATACGCTTTGAAATGTTGCTCACTAATTTGATATCCATAAAACCAAAAGGCCCACTCATAATTATAAGAGTCGACCTTTTCACTTCACATATTCATTAGCTTTACATACAGCATCCCTAACTGTTATGTACTTTGTACTAAGTATAATAAAGACTCTAAATGGTATTATAGGTAAAGCCAACTTAAACTAAAGTTAATTCATATACATTTTGCTTAGAGTCTCTGCCTTTAAACAGTTCGTTTAGGATTCTATGCATATATTCAATAAAATTTCAGCAATGCCTGTATTTTTCATCTTTCATATTTTTCTTTGTTAGCTATGAGTATACTTAAAAAACTAAAAACTATTTGATAATCTTTTAGAATCTAACTTTCTTTTAATACTATTTGCTATTTCTTCAATATTTTCATTTAGAAAGAAATGATTACCTTCAAAAGAATGAAAAGTACACGTTTTACTTGTGTATCGTTCCCATTTTATTACTTGATCATATGTAGTAAATTCATCATTTTCCCCATTAAATATAAGAAAATCAATATCACATGGTTGTGTATTTTTGTCATGAATATACGTCTCAACGATTTTAAAATCTGCTCTTAGAATAGGGAGAAAAATCTCCATTAATTCTTCTGATTGCAGTACCCCAGATGGTGTACCTCCCATTGCAATAACTTCTCTTTTAAATTGCTCATTAGAAAGATTATGTCTGATATTTTTTATTTTACTATTTGGATGATTTCTACCGGACAAAACAAGAAATTCAGGCGATACGTTTTTAGAATCTTTTATTTTTCTGGCTACTTCATAGGCGATCAAACTTCCCATGCTATGCCCGAATAGAATGTAGGGCGAATCATCTATCTGCATAACTATTTTATTGTAGACATCATTTACTGCCTCTTCCATACTTTGGTACAAGTTTTCTTCAATTCTATATCCTCTACCAGCTAACTCTATCGGAACTACCTCAATATATGGATTAAAGTAATTTTTCCATTTTGCGTAACTAAAAGCAGATCCTCCAGCATGTGGAAAGCAAAAAAGTTTAGTCTTCTGCATTGATTTTCTCCTTACTTTCAAATTTGTATATTTTTTGGAAAATTGCATAAATGTCTTTAATTATTATCTCTTGCGGAAATTCATCCCTTGTTGCACAAGCAGATAACTTATAATTTGGATCAATGTTATACTGTTTAAAGTAAAAATTCTTAGGTATATTCTTGTATAAAATTAAAGCTCGTGATTCTTTTTTTATAGAGAATGAATTTAATTGGGTATAAAGCCCTTTTCCAATCGTTTTTATATAGCTTTCTTTTAATGTCCATAAATCATAAAAATAGTTAATTTGTTCATCAGAATTCATATTAGATATATCATAAAATTCATCCGCTGAAAAAAATTCTTTTGCTAATTTAAGCGCCTCTATCTCTGAAACCTTTTCTATATCAATACCCACATTAAAATTAGCAGTAGTACAAACCACCCATTCTCCTGAATGTGACAGATTAAAATGAAAGTCAGAAAAATTTTCAACAAAAGGTTTTCCATACTCATTATATTTAAATCTAATTTCTTCATTATTAATTTTATACTTTTGGCAGATTAGAGATCGGATTAGTAAATCCCCTATCAGTGTCCTATTAACGTCGCATGAGTTTAATAAACGCTTCATTCGTTCTTTCTTCTCATTTGAAACCAAGTTACTAAGTTGCTTAAACAAATGACTTTCAATATTCTTTGGTATTTTCACAGCTTGAATGTGTATGATAAATCACTTCCTTTTTTTAAAGATGGCTTCATATATGTGCGTTACATAAATTCAAATTAACTTTATTAAATTGCAAATACAATAGAAAAGGTGCATATTTACATATCAATGAAAATATACACCTTTCCTCAATAATATCATCAAAGCATTAGTTTCTATTACAAAAAATAGAGAGGATTTACATCATTCTATGAGCAACTCATATAGGTTTCTATGTCTCTATCAAGTAAATTTTCCATTATCCTCTTAAAAATTAATACTCTTGATATATTCATTATTGCCTACACTTTATTTGCAGTTATTGGTCTCCCCTTTTCATTCATAGCGTTGCATCTTTTGCACTCTCTACTTTTCAGTTAATGAAAGGGATGTTTCTTTTATCCCTTCAAATTCATTTAATAGGTACTTAGCTATCTTTTCAACTGCGGGGAAGTCTACTATTTCCTCATGTGATCCAGGGACTGAATACCTATTTACTCTTCCTTTTAATAAAGGTCCCCAATCTGTAAACAACTCTTTTCCTTCCTCAGCACTAAAGTAGATAACTTCTCCAAAGTATGGTATCAAATCATTCTCTGCCATTAAGTTCAGGCATTTCCTATGAGCATTGATAACTTGCTTCAAATTCATAAGATTTGCATCAGGCGGGAGTACTCCTTCCATAATTAATCGCTCCACAAGCATATCTTGCTTATGAACGAGCCCTTCTTCCTGCTCAGTAAGATCTCTAGGAATGAAATGTTCAGATATATATGAGAGCATATCCTCCCTTGTTTTACGATCTTGCTCTGAAGGTACTTTAGTATCCATTAGTATCAACAACTCAACTTCCTCACCTTGATTCTTTAGCACAGTTGCGATTTCATAAGCAATTGCACCGCCTAAAGACCATCCTCCAAGACGATATGGGCCTTCTGGCTGAACACGTTTGATTTCTTCAATGTAAAGTTGAATTAGTTCCGGCAAGGTCAATTCATCAATTTCTTCCTTTTCTATAAGAGGATTCTGTAAACCATAAAATGAACAATGGTTCTTAAGTAATCTTGCTAGTTGAATATAACAGAATACATTCCCCATAAACGGATGAACACAGAAGAAAGGGCTTTTTTCTGATTCTTGTAGTGGAACTAGCGCTGCTACTGATTTCGTCATATCATGCTTATCACGAATAAGGCATGCGATTCCTTCCAATGTTGGATTCTTAATCAATGTTGAAACCTTAATCTCTTTTCCAAACTTCTCCCTAATTTTTGAAACTAATTTAATTACAAGGAGAGAGTGTCCTCCTCTATTAAAGAAATCATCATTTACATAGACATCTTCTATCTGTAACACATCCTGCCAGATTTTAATCAACTGATATTCAATTTCATCCCTTGGAATGATTGGTGTAGAGAAGTTATTTTCTCTATGAATAGTTAAATTGTTCAATGCCTTTCGATCAACTTTGCCATTCGTTGTAAGAGGAATCTCGTCTACCTTAATAAAGTGTGCGGGAACCATATAATTTGGTACTTGTGTCTTGAGATACTCACGCCACTCATGCATACTACCATCTCCAACTACATAAGCAACCAATCTCTGCTCTCCTAATTTATCCTCTGTTGCCAAAACTACTGCTTCTTTTACCAATGGATGCCTCTCTATACTCGCTTCAATCTCTTCAAGTTCAATACGAAAGCCCCTAATTTTCACTTGATTATCAATTCTTCTCAAGTAATCTAAATTACCATCAGGTAAATAACGAACCAAATCTCCCGTACGATATAAACGCTCTTCTTCATTAAATGGATGACAGATGAATCGCTCTGCTGTTAATTCTGGGCGATTCAAGTATTCTCTCGCTATACCTGCACCCCCAATATATAGCTCACCTGTTACACCAACTGGAACAGGTAACAAATTTTTATCCAATACATAAGTTTGAACGTTCGGCAACGGACGTCCAATTGTTACTCTCTTACTATCTTTTTTGATATGATAGCATGTTGCATCAACCGTACATTCTGTAGGACCGTATACGTTATAAAAATCAATCTTTTCAGTCTCTACTAGCTGTTCCCATAATGACGGCATGATTGCTTCACCACCGACCAATATCTTGCTTGGTACATGAACATCAGCACTTATTTCTAGCAATCCTCCATCTATTAGTAATTGAAGTAATGAAGGTGTCATATCAAACATTTCCAATTTATTCTCCCTAATATAGGACACAAATTGTTCTGGATTAGTGCGAACTTCACTTGGAATAATATATAAACTTGAACCATAAAGCAGCATTTGTAATTGCTGAATAGATACATCAAAGGCAATTGATGCATTCAAACCAACGCGCATATTACTAGGTATCTCATGTGAGAAAACTTCTTTTTGTAAACCATATGATAGGTTTATTACAGAATGGTGCTGTACTAAAGCTCCCTTTGGATTCCCTGTCGAACCAGAAGTGTAGATAACATACGCTAAGTTTTCCCCTGTTACCTCACATATTGGTGAAAGTTTGCTTTCTTGAGAAAGCATTGCTTGGTCCCTATCTAGGCAAACTGTCTTAATGTCTTTAGGAATCCAGCCTAGTAATACTTCATTTGTAACTAACACTTTAATTCCTGTGTCTTCTAAAATATATTGTAGGCGGCTTTCCGGATTCGATGGATCTAATGGAACATAGGCTGCTCCAGCCTTCCAAATTCCCATGAGACCAACAACCATCTCAACTGAACGCTCAAAGCAAAGGCCAACTAATGACTCTGTCCCAATTCCACATTTCTGTAAATGATGGGCTAATTGATTAGCTCTTTCATTCAGCTCTCGATATGTTAGTTGCTGTTTTTCATCTACCACTGCCAACGCGTCAGGCGTACGATTTACTTGCTCTTCGAATAGTTGATGGATTGCATTCTCACGTGGATAGGATATAGTATTATTATTCCATTCTTCCAATAGCTTTCTTTGTTCAGCTTCCGTAATATATACTAGCTCCGATAGATTTTGATCAATGTTTTTGAGCATTTGCATTAACACTTTGTGTAAATGACCCAGCATTCGTTCAATGGTTACTCTATTAAACTTACTACGGTCATACATTAACTTTAACGATAACTGGATTCCTGGAACTACAGCTAACCCTAATGGGTAGTGGGTTTGTTCTACCCCTTCCAATTCACCAATTTCCAGATTTTCTGAAGACTCCTCTTTCACTGGATAATTTTCAAACACATATAAACTATTGAATAGCGGTATTCCTCTAGGAACTTCACTCCACCCCTGAATCTCTGTCAAAGAAGCATACTCATATTGTCTTCTTTCTATCTCTTCCTCTTGTATCTTCTGCAACCAATCTATTAATTTTATATCATCCATCAATTGAATTCGCGTCGGTGACGTTGTAATGAAAGGACCTACGATGTTTTCAACATCAATAATCTCCGTAGAACGCCCTGAGCTTGTTACACCAAAAACAATGTCATTTTCTCCACTATATCGGCTCATGAGATATGCCCATGCACCTTGAATTACTGTACTCAAAGTAAGTTTATTGCGTTTCGCCCATCCTTGTAACGCTTGAGTCTGCTCTTCTGATAAATACGTAACCTTCTCTGTGTAACCTTTTTCTTCCTCTTTACTTTCTAAGCCCAGCAAAGTTGGCGCAGTAAAACCTTTTAGCTTCTCTCTCCAGAATTGTTCCGCCTGCTCCTTATCTTGCTCTCTTAACCATTGGATATATTTCTTATATGGTGAGGACTTAGGTAACTTCACAGCTTCTCCATTCATTCTCTTCTGATAGACTGTAAGTAATTCATTAAATACTAATGGTAAACTCCATCCATCCAGTAAAATATGGTGATGGGTCCAAACAATCCGATATTCTTCCTCACCTTCTTGAATGACTGTTACCCGCATCAATGGTGCTTCATCAAATTGGAAGGCTTGTTTTCGATCTAATGCCAAAAAGACTTTTCTTTTTTCCTCTATCTCTTCACTTGTCATTGTACGCCAGTCTTCTTTATTCACTTTAAATGGGATATTTTCATACACCACTTGTACAGGTTCTTCAATTTCGTCCCATACAAATGCTGTACGAAAAATTTCATGCCGCTGAATTACAGATTTCCACGCCTGCTCAAATGTAGGAATATTCATTTTTCCTCGAATCATAAAACTCAATTGCACTATATACGGTGCAACATGTTCATCCCCTTGGTCATGCAATGTGTGGAAAATCATACCTTCTTGCAAAGGTGATAGTGGATATAAATCAGTAATCTGATTGTTCTTTCCGCGATGCATTTTGTTTAGTACATTTGTCAAACCTTCTTGGCTAAGATTAGCCATTGCAAAATCCGAAATGGTCAGTGCAGATTCTCTATCTGAAAATTGAATCAATGTACTCAGTTGATATAGCATATTCTGTGCAATACTTTGAATCGTTGATTTGGCAAATTGTCCAACATTGTATACCCAAGTGAATTGAAGTTTTCCATCCGTTACAACCCCAATTACATCAATTACATGCGATCGCTTGGAACCGGCAGCATGATCTAAACGCTTAAATTCGTTCTCCGGAATAAACATTGCATCGCTAGAAAACATTTGGTCAAATTGTCCAAGATAGTTAAAACTAATAGACGGTGTATATTGGGAGCTTAATTGCTCACACATTGTTGCGTTCATGTAACGCAACACCCCATAATCAACACCCTTATTAGGAATTTTGCGAACTTGTTCTTTAACTGCTTTTAATGCTTCAATTGGCGTATTAGCACTAGTAATATTTAAATGAACTGGGTAAATACTTGTAAACCATCCCACAGTTCTCGATAAATCAACATCTTCAATAATCTCTTCTCGACCATGTCCCTCTAAATCTACGCTCAATATCGGCTGCCCCGTACATGCTGCCGTAGCTTGTACTAATGCTGCTAATAATACTTCATTGATTTGGACACGGTGAGTGCTTAAAGTCTCTTGCAATAACATACGGGTCTCATTCTCATTTAACACCACAGTAATTTCCTCAGTTACTGCGCTTACTGGATTACTTATAGTACCATCTACCGGCAATTTAACTACGTCTTGTTCAGCCTGCTCCTCCCAGTAATGTAGCACTTCTTTTGATAGGCCAGTTTCAGCGTAATGATGTAATTTCTCCGACCATTCTTTAAAAGATGTACTCTTCATAGGTAATTGAATTTTCTGCCCTTGGACTACTTGCGTATATGCTGTTTGCAAATCTTCCAATAAAATTCGCCAAGAAACACCATCCACGGCTAAATGATGAATTGTCCAAAATAATCGGCCAGCGTGCTCACCTTCATCAAAATACACCATTCTCATTAGCGGACCATCATGTAAATTCAAACTTTCTTGTGCAATATTAATCTCTTTTTGAATAACCTGATGCCAATCAGCTTCCGGCACTTCGTCTAATGAAATGACAGTAAGCATCAATTGTTCTTCTATTCCTTCATTCCACTGTTTCCAAACCCCATTAGGTAAACGTTCATATCTTAAACGCAGAGCATCATGATGAAGTAGAAGGTTACCTGCCGCCTTTTCCAGTGATCCTATGTCCAATTTCTCTTTCGTTCTAAAGAACATGGATTGATTCCAATGATGTGGGTTAGGATGATTTTGTGCAAAAAACCTTTGCTGAATAGGTGTAAGTATCGTCTCTCCAGTTATAATTCCCTGTTCAGCTTGTACACCTTGTTCTTCTTTGACTACTTGCGCCAACTCAGCAATTGTTTGGTGTTCAAATATTTGTTTTGGTGTCAATTGTAAACCAACTTGCTTCGCGCGCGAGACAATCTGAATGCTAAGAATTGAATCTCCACCAATTTCAAAGAAGTTATCATTCATACCAATACGTTTTGAACCTAGCACACGTTCCCAAATGATAGAAAGCTTATGTTCACGTTCATTTCTTGGGGCCACGTATCCTTCTTGTGTTCCTTGATAATCTGGTATAGGTAACGATTTCCGATCAATCTTTCCATTTATGGTTAGCGGTAATTCTTTCATTTCGACAAAGTAGGAAGGTATCATATGGATTGGCAGTTTTGTTTTAAGATACTCTCGCCATTCTTCTAAACTGCCTTCGCCCACTACATAAGCTACCAGCCTCTTATCTCCCGACTGATTTTCCCTAACCATTACAACTGCCTCTTTTACTAAGTCATGCTCTTGTAAAGTCGACTCAATCTCTCCAAGTTCAATTCGAAATCCTCTAATCTTCACTTGATTATCCATTCTTCCTAAGTAGTCTATATTACCATCAGGAAGATATCTCACAAGATCACCTGTTCTATATAACCTCTCGCCTTCTTTGAATGGATGAGAAATAAATCGTTCGGATGTTAACTCTGGACGATTCAAGTACCCCCTTGCTAGACCTGCTCCTCCGATATAAAGTTCCCCCATTACACCAACTGGAACTGGCAACCTATTTCTATCTAATACATAAGTTTGGATGTTAGGCAATGGACGTCCAATTGTTACTCTCTTACTATCTTTCTTGATATGATAGCATGTTGCATCAACCGTACATTCTGTAGGACCATATACATTATAAAACTGGATTTTATCAGTCTCTACTAGCTGTTCCCATAATGACGGCATAATTGCTTCACCACCAACCAGTACCTTACTTGGAACATGAACGCCATCGCACGTTTCTAACAATCCGACATCTATAAGTAATTGAAGCAATGAAGGTGTTATATCAAAGATTTCTAACTTGTTCTCCCTAATATAAGCTACAAACTGCTCCGGATCACTTCGTACTTCGCTTGGAATAATATACAAACTTGAACCATAAAGCAGCATTTGTAATTGCTGGATAGATGCATCAAAGGCAATTGACGCATTTAAACCGACATGCATGTTAGATGGTATCTCATGTTCGAAAACCTCTTTTTGTAAACCATACGACAAGTTTAGTACAGAATGATGCTGTATCGAGACACCCTTTGGATTCCCCGTTGATCCTGAAGTATAGATAACATACGCTAAGTCTTCTCCTGTTACTTCACATTTTGGTGAAAGAATGCTTTCTTGTGAAATCATTATTTGATCCCTGTCTAGACAAACTATCTTGATTTCTTTAGGTATCCAATCTTCCAATGACTCGTTCGTAACTAATACTTGAATTCCAGTGTCCTCCAAAATATATCGTAGGCGACTTTCTGGATATGATGGATCCAATGGAACATAGGCTGCTCCAGCCTTCCAGATCCCCATAATACTAACAATCATCTCAACTGAACGCTCAAAGCAAATTCCAACTAATGATTCAGTCCCAATCCCACATTGCTGAAGATAGTGGGCCAATTGATTAGCTTTTTCATTCAGCTCTCGATATGTTAACTGCTGTTTTTCATCTACCACTGCTACCGCATCAGGTGTACGATTTACTCGCTCTTCAAACAGCTGATGAATCGTACTTTCCTGTGGATATGCTACAGTATTATTATTCCACTCCTCCAACTGTTTTTGCTGTAATCCTGATAATATAGGCAACTTAGCTAATGATTTATCAGGATTCTCCACGATTACATTCAACCAGTTCCCAAAATGTTCAGCCATGGATTCAATAGTTAAGCTGTCAAATAAATCAGTTCTATAAACAAAAGTAAGTAATAAACCCTCTTCCACTTCTGCAGCAGTTAAACTTAAATCAAACTTAGCGATCGGAGCATTACTTTCCATTACTTCTATATTTCTTCCATGTAGTTCTGGTAGCTTCTGTCCCGTATTTTGCAAAGTAAACATGGTTTGAAAAATCGGAGAATGGCTTGTATTTCGTTCAGGTTGGATAACCTCTACAATTTTCTCAAACGGAACATCTTGATACTCATACGCCTTCAATGCTTTTATCCGTACTTGAGATAACAACTCTTGAAATGCCGGTGCATTACTTAAATCAGCTCGATAAACCAAAGTGTTGACAAAGAAACCAATTAGCCCCTCAATTTCTTGATAATTTCGATTTGCAATTGGGCTACCAACAATAATATCCGTTTGTCCCGTATAACGAGCAAGGAAACTTTGATACGATGCCAATAAGGTCATGAAAAGTGTGGCCCCTTCTTGACGACTTAGTTCGTTTAATTTATCCAGTAATGAGCGTGACAACAAAACATTATGAGTTAATCCATGATGGGTTTGCACTGGCGGACGCGGACGATCCATTGGCAACATTAAGACTGGTAACTCACCAGATAATTCTTCCTTCCAATATGCAAGCTGTTGATATAGTACTTCATCTTTCAACCAGTCTCTTTGCCACTGAGCAAAATCGGCATATTGAACTGGTAGTGGTTGCAGCTCTGCTTGTTTTTCACCAATCGCATTCTCATAAAATGCCATCCATTCTTGAAGCAAGATTTCCATCGACCACCCATCCGAGATAATATGATGCATATTACACAGAAGAACCCATTCTTCTTCTGAAATTCTTATGAGTTTCCCACGGAATAATGGCCCTTGTTCTAAATCAAATGGAGATTCGACTTCAGTTTGAATCCATTGCTCCAACTTTCTTTCTCGCTCCTCTAATGAAAGCTTAGTTAAGTCCATTTGCAGAAGCGGACGGAAAACGTACGGTTGAATCTGCTGCACAGGATGGCCATCCTCTTCATAAAATACAGTCCGCAAAGATTCATGACGCTCTATCAACTGATTCCATCCCAACTCCAATGCCTCAGGTAACCAATTCCCTGTAAGACGGCATACCATTGGCATATTATAAAGTGCACTATTAGGTGCAAATTGATCAATAAACCATAAGCGCTGTTGGGCATAAGATAGTGGAATATTATTTCCACGTTCCATCGGCACCAATGGTGGAATTTCTCGTTTTTCATTCCCCTTACGTAACTGATCCATTCGTTTCGCTAATGCCTCGATCGTTGAATATTCGAACAGTTCACGTACTGGCAATTTGATTTGAAAGACTTCCTGTAAGCGTGAGACCACTTGTGTAGCAAGTAGAGAGTGACCACCAAGCTCAAAGAAAGAATCCTGAACACCAATGTCTCCTATTCCTAGCACTTGACTCCACACTGAAGCGATAAGTTCTTCCAGCGGAGTTCTTGGGTATACAGTATTTTCAGCGGATTGTTCACTAAGTATAGGCAATGCCTTCAAATCAAGTTTTCCATTCGGTGTAAGTGATAAAAATTCCATCTCAATAAAGTTTGTTGGAACCATGTAATTTGGTAAATGTGTTTGTAGATGTTCTCGCCATTCATGGACACTTCCTTCACCAACTACATAAGCTACTAATCTCTTATCACCTTGATTATCCTCTCGTACCAATACAACTGCTTCTTTCACAGAAGAATGTGCCTGCAAAACAGCTTCTATTTCTCCCAATTCAATCCGGAAACCACGAATTTTTACTTGGTCATCTATACGTCCATGGAACTGGAGATTACCATCAGAAAGATAACTTGCTTTGTCTCCTGTATAATAGAGACGTTCTCCTGACTTGAAAGGATGTGGAATAAATTTTTCCTTTGTAAGATCCGGACGATTAGCATATCCACGTGCAAGACTCTTCCCTCCAATATAGAGATCTCCAATTACGCCAATTGGTACTAGCTGAAGATGAGAATCTAACACATAAACTTCTGTATTTGCAATCGGTCGACCAATCGATGGCGTACCTGTTGTCACTCCTACAGGTACATAACAATCTGTGGTAACAACGGTATTTTCCGATGGACCATACTGATTAATTACCGCAAAAGGAATATCGTTAGATGGGTACTGCGTTAATTGATCCCCACCAGTAATGATAAAACGAAGATCCGTTTTATCTGGCCAAGATAATTTCAAGAGCCTTTCCAGAATAGGCGTAGGTGCAAAGCTAGCTGTTATTCGTGAATCAATGAGCCAGTCCCTTAGTGCTTCTGGATTAATTCTCAGTTCCTCTGTTGACAAGTAGAGTGCTGCGCCAGCAGTTAGATACGGCCAGATCTCCTGGACAGCCGAATCAAAAGCAACCCCTGCAATCTGAGTCGCACGATCCTCTGCTGAAATATGATAAACTTCCTGATGCCAATAAACCATATTCATTAATGAGCGATATTCAACCATTACACCCTTCGGTTTTCCTGTAGAACCAGAGGTATAAACAATATAGGCTAAGTTCTCTGGATTTATTTGACGTGTAGGTGCGATTACGCTTTCCACCGTTAATTCTTCTAACCTCACCATTTCGACGTGTGCGAAATGTCCGTCTTGTCCTTCCGCCGTCACTACAAATTGAATTCCTGCATCTTCAATCATGTATTCTAACCTTGATTTTGGATACAACGGATCTAAAACGACATAAGCTCCACCAGCTTTTAAAATGCCTAGTAAACTTACCATCAGCTCAGCTGATCTCGGAAGATAAACCCCTACCACTGACTCTGGGGCTACTCCCTTTCGCTGTAAAACATTTGCCAACTGATTTGCTTGTGTATCCAATTCACCATAAGTCCACTGTTTTGTTTGATCAACTATCGCAATCGCATCAGGACGCCTTGCTACTTGCTCCTCAAATTTGTCGCAAATAAGACCCTGATGAGACATTTCCATTACAGTGTCATTCCATGTTTCTAATAACAAAGTACGCTCGGTTTCTGATAGCATGCTCAGGTCATGCAACGGATTTTGTGGGCGATGAGAAACTTCATGTAGCCATTTCTCAAAGTGTCCTGCCATCCGTTCAATAGTAGTAGCATTGAATAAATCCTTATTGTACTCAAAAGTAAAAAGTAATCCCTCTTCCGTCTCAACTGCCATTACACTTAAATCAAACTTTGCAATTGGAATATGGCTTTCTATCATTTCAATACTTCTACTAGATAACACCGGTAACTCTTGTTTCATATTTTGCAAGATGAACATAGTCTGGAAAATTGGCGAATGACTTGTACTTCGCTCCGGTTGCACAACTTCTACAATTTTTTCAAATGGAATATCTTGATATTCATACGCCTTCAATGCCTTTTGACGAACCTGATACAGTACATCTTGAAATGTCGGTCTACCACTCAAATTAGCTCGATAAACCAGCGTGTTAGCGAAGAAACCAATTAGTCCTTCAATTTCTCTATAATTCCGATTCGCAATTGGGCTTCCGACCAGAATATCTTCTTGTCCCGTATAACGAGATAGAAAGCTTTGATATGCAGCTAAAAGCGTCATGAAGAGCGTAGCCCCTTCTTTTCGACTAAGTTCATTCAATTTATCATGTAGCGTGCTTGGCAGAACCATAGTGTATGTCGACCCGTGATGAGTTTGTATTGCGAGACGCGGGCGATCCACAGGAAGTTGGAGTACAGGAAGCTCCCCAGACAATTCTTCCCTCCAATATTGGAGTTGTTGATCAAGCACCTCCTCCTTTAACCATCCTTTTTGCCACTGAGCAAAGTCGGCATATTGAACCGGTAATGGTTCAAGTTCCGCTACCTTTCCATCCGTTACTTTCTCATAAAATGCCATCCATTCTTCAAGTAGGATTCCCATTGACCATCCATCTGAAATGATATGATGTAGAGTACAAAGGAGTATCCATTCTTCCTCTCCCACGTGCAAAATACTTGTCCTGATTAATGGACCCTCTGTTAAATCAAATGGTACTTCTGTTTCTTGTTGAATTAAACGTTTAACTTCTTCTTCTTGATCTTCAGAAGAAAGCATAGTTAAATCCGTTTTCGGAATTGATTGAAAAGCATACGGTTCAATTTGCTGTACGGGTTGACCATTCACCTCTTGAAAGACCGTCCGCAGTGATTCATGACGTTCTATTAGTTGATTCCATCCCGTTTCCAATGCTTCAAGTAGCCAATTCCCTGTAAGACGGCATACCATTGGCATATTGTAAAGGGCACTATTAGGTGTAAATTGATCAATAAACCATAAACGTTGTTGGGCATAAGATAGTGGAATAGCTTCTCCTCGTTTCATTGGTATTAGTGGCGGAATCTCTCGTTTTTTATCTCCTTTACGTAACTGTTCTAATCGCTTTGCCAGTGACTCCACCGTTGTATATTCAAATAGTTCACGTACTGGTAATTCGATTTGAAAAATTCTCTGTAAACGTGACACTACTTGAGTAGCTAGTAGTGAATGACCACCGATTTCAAAAAAGGAATCCTGAACACTAATATTTTTTATTCCTAACACTTGGCTCCAAACGGAAACGATGAGCTCCTCCACTGGTGTTCGTGATGAAGTAATATCTTCACTTATGAACTGTTCTTCTAATTCCAATAATGCTTTCCGATTCACTTTACCATTTGGAGTGAGTGGCATACCTTCAATTTGGAAAAAGTATGCCGGAACCATATAATGTGGTAATTGCTTCTTGAGATATTCACGCCATTCTCCAGCATCCCCTTCACCCACTACATAAGCTACTAACTGCTTATCTCCTGGTCGTTCTTCCTTCACCAACACGACTGCCTCTTTTACAGATGAGTGATCATGTAAAGCTGCTTCAATTTCTCCCAATTCAATTCGGAATCCTCTAATTTTAACTTGGTTATCTATTCTTCCAATATATTCTAAGTTACGATCATTCATATATCTCACCAAGTCACCCGTTCGATATAATCGTTCCCCGTCCTTAAAAGGATGCGGAATAAAACGTTCAGTAGTTAAATCCGGTCGATTGAAGTAGCCACGTGCCAATCCTACTCCTCCAAGGTAAAGTTCCCCTGCCACACCAATCGGGACCACTTGTTGATATTGATCTAACACATACAACTCTGTATTATCAATTGGACGACCAATCGGAATAATCATTGCTTCTTTTTCTAAATCACAATCGTAATAAGTCACATCCACAGTCGCTTCAGTAGGACCATACAAGTTAATTAACTTTGTTTGCTGAACATTGTAAAAGATCCCCTTAAACCGGCGAACATGCTCAGTGTTTAACGCTTCTCCACTAGTAAAAACTTGAATTAAAGACGATACATCCCTTTTCGAATTATATAGTTCCATATAATCTAAGAAAGTAGATAACATCGACGGAACAAAGTGTATGGTGGACACGCGATATCGTTCAATATACTCCTCAATCACCGCAGGATCTTTCTCTCCTCCTGGTGGAAGTAAACAAACACGTGCTCCTACAAATGACCACCAAAATAATTCCCATACAGAAACATCAAATGAAAACGGTGTCTTTTGTAGGATTGTATCCTCCTCGGACAATGGGTATTTTTTCTGCATCCACTGTAGGCGGTTGATAACGGAATGATGTTCAATCATTACCCCCTTTGGATTTCCCGTCGAACCCGAAGTGTATATAATATAGGCTAAGTTATTTGCTGTTACTCCACTTACCGGAGCTAAATTACTCTCTTTAGAAATCATCACTTGATCCCGGTCTAAACAAATTGCTTGAATATCTTTAGGTAACCAGTCCTGTAGTGCCTCTTTTGTTAACAGCACTTGAATTTGTGAATTCTCCAAAATATATCTCAGGCGGTTTTCAGGATAACTTGGGTCCAGTGGGACATAAGCCCCACCTGCCTTCAAAATCCCAAAGAGACCGATAATCATATCAGGAGAACGTTCAATACATATACCAACCAATGATTCAGGTCCGATACCTCGTTTTTGTAGAAAATGTGCCAATTGATTCGATTTTTCATTTAGTTCTTGATACGTTAGCTTTCCACCCTCATAAACTACCGCCACTGCGTCAGGTGTCCGTGCAACTTGCTGCTCAAATAGCTCATGAATCATACAATCATGACCATAAACTACGTCCGTATCATTCCATTCTTCTAGGAGTTGTTTTTGCTCAGTATCCGATAACATTGACAGCTTTGTATATGATTCATCTGGATGATACGTGATTTCATTTAGCCAGTTCTCAAAATGTCCTGCCATACGTGCAATGGTACTACTATCAAATAAATCCGTGTTGTATTCAAATGAGACGAATAGACCTTCTTCCACTTCATAGGCAGTTAAGCTCAAATCAAATTTAGCAATAGACATATTACTTTCTACCATTTCAATACTTCTATCAGGCAAATCTAGTCGTTCTTGTTTTATATTCTGTAGCGTAAACATGGTCTGAAATATAGGAGAATGACTCATGCTTCGTTCAGGTTGCACAGCTTCTACCACTTTTTCAAATGGTATATCTTGATATTCGTAAGCTTTTAACGCCTTTTTCTTTGTTTGGTTCAAAATCTCCCGAAAAGTAGGGGTGCCACTCAAATCTGATCGATAAACCAACGTATTAACAAAGAAACCAATTAACCCTTCTACTCCCTTATGGTTCCGATTTGCAATCGGGCTACCAACTAGAATATCTTTTTGTCCCGTATAACGAGCAAGAAAGCTCTGGTATGCGGCCATTAAAGTCATAAATAAAGTAGATCCTTCTTGTCGACTTATATCCTTCAATTGACTGAGCAATTTATAAGGAAAAATCACATGATGCGCAGCCCCAGAGTAAGTCTGCTTAACCGGTCGAGGTCGATCCACTGGCAGTTGTAAGATAGGAAGCTCACCAGACAATTCTTCCTGCCAATACGTAAGCTGACGATTTAGCACATCACCTTGCAACCACCCCTTTTGCCACTTCGCAAAGTCTGCATATTGAATAGATAATGAACTTAATTTAGCAGGATTTCCGCCCGTTTCTTCTTCATAGAAAGCAAGGAATTCATTCATGAATATACCAATGGACCAAGCATCAGAAATAATATGATGCATCGTACACAGTAATAACCATTCATCCTTCTCTAATTGAACAAGCTGATTACGAATTAAAGGACCATTCATTAAATCAAATGGTTCTTGCGCTTCTCTCGCAATTAAACTATCTACCTCTTTTTCTTTTACTTCTAGAGGAAGTTGAGAGTAATCCCTTACAGGTAATGCTCTAGGAAGGAATTCGACAATTTGTTGCACAGGCTGTTCTCCTATTTCTTTAAAAACAGTTCGTAATGATTCATGACGTTCAATGAGTCGATTGAATCCCTTCTCTAATGCTTCAGGTATCCAATTTCCTTTTAGATGCCATACGGTTGGAATATTATATAAAGAACTGTTTGGGTTAAATCTGTCCATAAACCACAAACGTTGTTGTGCATAAGACAACGGGAGTGCTTCTTTATTCTCCTTTTTTTGCATTTGCTTCTGAAGCCATGCTCTCTTCTCAGGAGAAAGTGAACTCAGCTTTGCAAGTAAATCACTTCTCATTTTTTTACCCCTTCCTCAATCAAATTACTCTCAAATATCCCTTGTGCTTCTTCCTCTGATAACTCTTCTAATTGCTTAAGCAGTTCCAGTAATTCTTCATCATTACTCACTTCTGCTTCTTTTTGAATATAATCTTGAAGGCTTATATTCTCCTTACTATCATTCTGCATTTCTTGATTTTTGTTATCGAGCAATTGATCAATCTGTTCTGCCAATTGCTGCACCGTATGAAACATAAATAAATCATGCAATGGTATCTCGATTCCAAAAGCCTCTTTAAGATTGGAAACAGCTTGCGTAGCAAGTAATGAATGTCCACCAATTTCAAAAAACGAATCTTGAATTCCGATGTTTTCCATGCCTAAAACTTCATGCCATATCGAAACAATTGTTTTTTCCGTAGACGTACGAGGAGCAATATAACAACTCGCTATCTCCTGCTTCTCTGGTGCTGGTAAAGCCTTCCTATCAATTTTTCCATTAGGAGTGAGTGGAAATGCATTTAATCCAACAAAATAGGATGGAATCATATAATTTGGTAGTTGGTCCTTGAGATAATCACGCCACTTTTGAGAATCACCGTCTCCTACAACATAGGCAATCAAACGTGGATCGCCAGGATAATCTTCCCGCACCATCACAATAGCTTCGTTAACTAATGTATGCTTTTGTAATACCGCTTCGATTTCTCCTAGTTCAATCCGGAACCCACGAATTTTCACCTGATGATCAATTCGTCCAACATACTCCAAATTTCCATCCGGCAAATACCTTACTAGATCTCCAGTCCGGTATACTCGCTCGTCTTCTTTAAACGGATGCGGTATAAATCGATTTTTCGTTAAGTCAGGGCGTTTTAAATATCCACGTGCTAACCCTGATCCACCAATGTACAACTCACCAACTACACCAATTGGAACCATTTTTTGTTCAGCACTCAATACATATACTTCTGTATTGAAGATTGGTTTACCAATTGGTGGTACCCTATGCATGACACCCTTTTCTAATTCCAGATACGTGGAATACGTAGTATCTTCAGACGGTCCATATAAGTTGAACACCTTCTCAATCGTACTTCTCTCGTATAAATCTTGAACAAGCGGATATGGTAACGGTTCTCCAGCCAAATTCATTACCTTTACTGAAGAAGGAATTGTTTTTGCTCGAACCAGTTCCTTTGCTGCCGATGGCACAGTATTAACCAAAGTCACACCTTTGGTAGACAACTTGTCTAGATGTAGAGCATTTTCAGCGACAATCACCTTACCACCCATCGTTAAGGGAACAAATACTTCAAAAACGGATAAATCAAAAGATAGTGAAGTTGAAGCTAATACTCCCGCTAATTCCTTTCGAGAATACGTATGATGCGCCCAATGAATCATTGTTACTGTATTCCTGTGCTCAATCATTACTCCCTTTGGATTTCCCGTGGAACCTGAAGTATAGATAATATAGGCTAAGTTATCACCCGTCACTTCACTCGTGCATACCGTAGTAACTTCTTGTTCTATTTCTGCTCGATTACGATCAATACAAATGACGTTAACGAATGTAGGTATAACCATTTTTTGTTGTAACTTTTCCTGTGTCACCAGTACCTTTATTTGAGCATCTTCTAAAATGTACTGCAGTCGACTTTCCGGATACGCTGGATCAATTGGGACATATGCTCCTCCCGCCTTCATAATTCCTAAGAGACCGACAATCATCTCGGATGAACGTGTAACGCAAATCCCAACCAATGTTTCGCATGTTACACCATTTTTTTGTAAATAATGTGCCAACTGATTCGAGCGTTCGTCCAACTCTCGATATGTTAGTTCTTCATCTTCGCACACTACTGCAATTGCTTCTGGTGTTTTTTCCACTTGTTCTTCAAACATTGTATGAATCGTACTATCTTCTATATCTATAACGGCTGATTCATTCCATTCCTCTAGTAGTTGCTTATATTCCACTTTCGATAACATATTCAATTCTGATAATAAACATTTTGGATAAGAGGCAATTTGATTTAACCAATGTTCAAAATGATTTACCATACGTTTAATGGTTGTATCATTAAACAAATCAGTATTATATTCAAAGGTTAGTGATAATCCTTCTTCCGTCTCAGAAGCAAATAAACTCAAATCAAATTTGGCAACAGAAACATGGCTTTCCATGAGTTCCATTTGTCTTTCGGATAGCTGAAGAAACTCTTGTTTCGTATTCTGTAAAGTAAACATAGTTTGGAATATTGGTGAATGACTTGTATTCCGTTCAGGTTTTACGGATTCTACCACTTTCTCAAATGGGATGTCCTGATACTCGTATGCTTTTAGTGCTTTTTTTCTTATCTGCGACAATAGTTCTTGGAACGTCGGATTTCCACTGAAATCAGCTCGATAAACTAACGTATTTGCAAAGAATCCTATTAATCCCTCAATCTCTTTCACATTTCGATTAGCGATGGGGCTTCCAACTATAATGTCGTCCTGTCCTGTATAACGAGAAAGGAAGCTTTGATACGCTGCCATCAATGTCATAAATAAAGTGCATCCTTCTTGCAAACTTAAATCTTTGAGCTTTTCCTGTAAGGAATTCGCCACTATTAAGGACTGACTTGCACCACGATGGGTTTGAACTGCAGGTCGAGGACGATCCATCGGTAATTGTAAAACCGGTAGTTCCCCAGATAATTCTTCCTTCCAATATTGAAGATGCTGATTCAAACTCTCCTCTTTTTGCCATTCCTTCTGCCACATAACAAAATCTGCATATTGGATAGATAACTCCTTCAATTCCACTGGTTTTCCGGTTAGTGCTCCTTCATAAAAAGCCATCCATTCTTCAAGTAAGATTCCCATTGACCATCCATCTGAAATAATATGATGCATCGTACAAATGAGAACCCATTCTTCCCTGTCCACTTTCAATATTCGTGTTCGAATCAGAGGACCTTGTCCAAAATGAAATGGTTCCTCCGCCTCGTTTTGAATAAGGCGTTTCATTTCTCTTTCCCTATCTTCCAAAGAAAGATCTGTTAGATTCGTTTGAGGAATATGCCTGAACACATGAGATTGAACTTGTTGAAAAGGTTCACCCTCTTGTTCTAGAATTGTCGTCCTTAATGATTCATGACGCTCCAACAATTGATTCCATCCGACCTCCAATGCTTCAATTGACCATTCACCTGTTAAGCGACACGCTGCATGAATATTGTACATAGCACTATTTGGCATTAATTGATCAATAAACCATAGACGTTTCTGCGCATAGGAAAGTGGGATAACTTCTTCTCGTTTCATAGGTACAAGAGGAGCAACCTCTCGTTTTTTATCTTCTTTTCGTAACTGATCCACTCGTTTCGCCAATGCTTCCACTGTATCGTGCTTGAAAAGTTCACGTAATGGAATTTTAATTTGGAACATTTCTTGCAATCTAGAGACAATTTGAGTAGCAAGTAGTGAGTGCCCACCACGTTCAAAGAAGGAATCCTGAATGCCAATATTTTCTGTTCCTAACACTTGACTCCAAACCGAGGCAATAAGCTCTTCCGATGGCGTCCGAGGTAGCACATTTAAATCTTCAATAGCTTGCTCATCAGGTGCTGGCAAGGCCTTTCGGTCAATTTTCCCATTTGGAGTAAGCGGGAAGTGTTCTAAATCTATAAAGTGCGCTGGAATCATATGATTTGGTAATTGTTTTTGTAAATACTCTCTCCACTCCTCGGTATTTCCATCGCTTATTACATATGCAACCAATCGTTGATCACCTGGACGATCTTCTCTAACTAATACGACAGCCTCTTTAATAAACGAACATTTTTCTAAAGTCGCTTCAATTTCTCCTAATTCAATCCTAAAACCACGCATTTTGACTTGGTGGTCCATTCTACCTATAAATTCTAAATTCCCATCAGTTAAATATCTTACTGAATCTCCTGTTCGATATAGTCGTTCCCCAAATCGATATGGATGCGAAACGAATTTTTCAGCAGTAAGATTCGGACGATTTAAGTATCCACGTGCTAAACCAGCACCACCAATATATAACTCACCCTCAATTCCTATTGATTGCAAGCGTTGATTTTGGTCTAATACATATAATTGCGTGTTCTGTATTGGCTGCCCAATAGAAACAAATTCTTGATTAGGCTGAATATCAAATGCATTCACATAAATAGTGGCTTCAGTTGGCCCATAAAAGTTGGTTAATTTCACTTGTCCACTATAATTCCATTTCTGTTGAAATCGTCTAACCAACCCTGAACTTAGTTCTTCTCCACCAGAAAATACATGGCGTACGGACGAACAATTCATGTTCAATTCAATATGATTGAAGTGGTCTAAGAAAACAGATAACATCGAAGGTACAAATTGAACTATAGTAACCTGATGTTGTTTAATCACTTCAGCTATAATAGAAGGATCTTTTTCTCCACCTGGAGGTAGGAAAGATACACTTGCACCAACGTGAATGCCCCAAAACAATTCCCAAACAGAGACATCAAATGAGAATGGCGTTTTCTGCAAGACCACATCCTTTTCAGAAAGCGGATATTTATGTTGCATCCATTCTAGATAATTAATTACTGAATGATGCTCAATCATTACTCCCTTTGGATTCCCTGTAGATCCTGAAGTATACATAACATACGCTAAATTTTCTCCTGTTACACCACTTATACATGGGGTTGATTCTTCTTTTTCAATTGCAGTGTAATCTTTATTCATACAAATCGTTTCTATATTTTCAGATACAAACAAATTTTTAGAATCCTCTTCCGTCACTAGTACTTCGATTCCAGCATCCTCTAATATATATCGAAGTCGACTCTCTGGATAAGTAGGGTCAAGTGGAACATACGCTGCTCCTGATTTTAGAATACCTAATAACGCTATCATCATTTGTAATGAACGTTCCATATATACTCCAACTAGAGACTCTGGGCCTACACCATGCTTTTGTAGATAATGAGCTAGCTGATTTGCACGCTTCTCCAACTCTTTATAGGTAATTTGTTCATTTTCGTAACTAGCCGCGATTGCTTCCGGTGTTTTTTTAACTTGCTCCTCAAACATCGTATGAATCATGCCTTCAGCCGAATAATTAAATTGAGTATGATTCCATTCCTCTAGTAACTGTATCTGTTCTTCTTCTGTTAAATGAGTAATTTCAAATAGTTTTGAATCTAGGCTCTTCGTCATCTGAATTAATATTTGCAATAAGTGATTCTGAATCAGATTTATTGTTTCTTCATTAAAATAGCTTCGATCATACATCAACTTTAAAGTAATTTTCTTACCGGGCATTACAATGAGTGTTAAAGGATAATTTGTTTGTTCCGTGCTTGTAACATCTAGTAATCTTAAATCATCATTTCTCTCACCTTGAATTGGATAATTTTCAAACACATACAAGGTATGGAATAAGGAGCTATTTCGCGGAACCTCACTCCAGCCTTGAATATCTATCAACGAATTATACTCATACTGTCTTCGTTCCATTTCTTTCATTTGTATTTTACGAAGCCAATCTACTACTGATGTATTATCCGTTAATCGAATTCTGGTAGGTAATGTGTTAATAAATAGCCCCACCATATTCTCTGCTCCCATTAAATCAGTAGGACGTCCAGCGCTAGTTACGCCAAATACGACGTCACTGTCACCGCTATACCTACTCATCAAATAAGCCCATGCACCTTGTACTAACGTATTCAACGTTAATCGACTATTTCGTACCCACTCTTGTAACTTCTCAGTAAGTTTCTCAGATACTTGATAAACACACTCTCCATAGCCCTTCTCTTGTCCTTGATCCTTTCTTTCCATTGCTAATGGCGTAGGTGCATAGAACCCTTTTAATTCTTCTTTCCAAAATTCCTCTGCTTGACTTTGATCTTGTTTATTTATCCACTGGATATATTTTTTATAAGGAAGAGATTTAGGAAGAGTCAATAATTCTCCCTTTATCATCTTGAGATAAACTTCCATCACTTCACTAAAGACCAATGACACACTCCATCCATCTAGCAAAATATGATGATGTGTCCAAATAATTCTCGTTTCCTCTTTTGCTTCTTTAATCGCAGTGACTCTCATCAATGGTGCTTCATCCAATAAAAATCCTTTTCTACGATCTACATTCAAAAACTGTTGTAATTTCTTCACCCTTTCCTCATGTGGATAGGTGCTCCAATCCTCTTGATGAATAGTAAAAGGAAGACGTTGGTAAACCGCTTGTAGTGGCTTTTCTACTTCCTCCCATACAAATACTGAACGTAAAACCTCATGTCGATTAATAACATATTCCCAAGCCTTTTCAAAAGTATCAACATCCAATTGCCCCCCGAGCAAGAAACCTACTTGTACAATATAGGAAAAAGAATGTTCATCATCTTGATCGTATAAAGTATGAAACAGTATTCCTTTTTGCAAAGGTGATAAACCATATATATCAATAACGTCTCCCATTTTTACACCCTCTTCTTTGTTAATTTAAGTAATACTTTGCTCAAGCTTTCTTCCGTAAGATCCTCTGCATCAGCAAAATCTGATACCGTAAAAGCAGACTCTGTTGTTGGTTTATTTATAAGTTGACGAAGATGCCTCAACATACCATCTGCTATCACTTGAATTTTTAATTTAGAAAACTGTTCCCTACTATACATCCAAATAAAATGTAACTTTTCATCTTTCACCATTCCGATAACATCAATTAGATGAGATGGTTTGGAATCTGGAGCATGATCTAAAAATGTAAATCCTGTCTCTTGCATAAACAAAGAGTCCCTTGAAAACACCTGATCAAATTGGCCCAAATAGTTAAAGCTTATTGAAGGCTTTTGCTGATAAAACGGAAGTAATCCTTTATTCAAGTAACGTAAAATACCATAGTCAACTCCGCGATTTGGGATTCGACGCAATTGCTCTTTGACTGCCTTTAACCCTTCAATAGGTGTCTGAGTTCCTTGAAAATTGAGATGAACGGGATAAATACTCGTGAACCAGCCCACTGTCCTTGATAAATCAATACCTTCAATCATCTCTTCTCTCCCGTGTCCTTCTAGATGAATAGAAACGGTTTGCTGATTTGTACAATCGACGATAGCTTGTCCTAATGCCGTTAATAGTACCTCATCAATCCTTGTCTTATGAGTGACTAGAACTTCGTGAAACAATGCTTGTGTTTCTTCTATTCCTAAAGTCCTCGTCACTTGATCAATCGATTCTTCTGTCGTTTCTTGTATTGGATAGTCCATTGGAATTTTCATCGTTTCTTTTTCTACTTGTTCATTCCAATAATCCTTTACTTCTTTTGAAATACCCGAATCACTGTATGTCTGAAGTCGTTCAGACCATTCTTTAAAAGATGTACTTTTCGCAGGTAAGCGAATTTCTTGACCTTGTTTCATCTGGTTATATACCACCTGTAAATCTTCCAATAGAATCCTCCATGACACTCCATCTACTACTAAATGATGTATCACCCAGAATATTCGATCATTTTCAATCAAGTTATCTTCAAAGTACACTACTTTCATTAACGGACCAGTAATTAAATTGAAACTAGCTTGATGAATATTCATCTCTTCTTGTATTATTTTATTCCACTCTTTTTCATTAACTTGATTCCGTTTTACAACATGGAGTACTGACAGCTCATCAGTCCCTTCATTTCTCTGCCTCCACGTTCCGTTTGGTAACTGTTCGTACCGGAAACGTAAAGCATCATGATGTTTCAGTAAATTTAATATCGCTCCCTCTAGTAATTTCACATCCAATCTTTCTTTTACTTTTAAAAGCATTGATTGATTCCAATGCTCTGTATGTGGATGTTCTTGCTCGAAGAACCAGCACTGAATTGGAGTAAGAGGCACATCACCTATCACAATTCCCTGCTCCGCTTGTACTCCCTGCGTTTCTATAGCCACTTGTGCCAGCTCAGCGATAGTTGGGCATTCAAACATTTGCTTTGGAGTAAGTTTTAACCCCACTTGACTTGCTTGAGATATGATTTGAATACTGAGAATCGAGTCGCCACCAATTTCAAAGAAATTATCATAGATTCCCACCTTTTTAACACCTAATACTCTCTTCCAAATGGTAGTTAGTATCTGTTCGTTACTATTCCGAGGGCCAACACATTCACTATTAATCTGCGTTTCCTCCGGCATAGGTAAGGCCTCACGATCAACTTTACCGTTAGCTGTAAGTGGAATAGCTTCCATCGCCACAAATCCCGAAGGAACCATATAACTTGGTAGTTTCGCTTTAAGATACTCTCTCCACGCATCTACATTTCCATCTCCTACAACATATGCTACTAATCGTTTATCGCCTGGCTGATCTTCTCTTACAATTACAACTACCTCTTTTACATATGCATATGTATGTAAAGTAGACTCAATTTCCCCAATCTCAATTCGGAAACCACGTATTTTAACCTGATGATCAATTCTTCCACGATAATCTAGATTCCCATCTGGCAAATACCTCGCTAAGTCTCCTGTCCGGTATAATCTTGCTTTCAGATCACTACTAAATGGATGAGATATAAAACGCTCTGCTGTTAATTCAGGTCTATTTAAATACCCACGTGCAAGCCCTGCTCCGCCAATATAAAGTTCACCATCAACACCTATAGGAACAGGTTGTTGATAAGCGTCTAGTATATACACTTCTAAATCGGGAATCCGCTTTCCAATATTACTTCTTGAAGCCTGCTGCACATCATCTAAAGTAATTGGATAATATGTAACATGAACTGTAGTTTCTGTAATTCCATACATATTAATTAACTGTGGGTTTTTCTCCCCATACCTTTGAAACCACGGTAACAAGCTAGTAGGTTCTAACGCTTCTCCGCCAAATATGACATAACGCAGCTGCAAATTTTTATTCTCATCTTCTTGTTCACACACTTGTATTAATTGTCGAAATGCGGAAGGTGTCTGATTTAGAACTGTGACTTCTTCCTCCACTAATAATTGATAAAAATCCTTAGGTGATCGACTAATCCAGTACGGAACAACAACTAATTTTCCACCATATAATAATGCTCCCCAAATTTCCCATACTGAGAAATCAAATGCATACGAATGAAAAAGCGTCCAAGTATCTTTTTCATTAAACTGATACCAACAATCCGTCGATTTAAATAACCGAATGACATTGTGATGCTCTATCATAACGCCCTTTGGATTTCCCGTTGATCCCGAAGTATAGATTACATATGCCAGATTTTGGGGACCGACACCAGAAACCGGCAAAGTCTTACTTTCTTTCCCAATCTCATCTTGATCACGATCCAGGCAAATCGACTCAACATTTTCTGGTAACCAGTTCAATTCTTTTAAACTTTCTTGCGTTACGAATAACTGAATGCTAGCATCTTCTAAAATATATTGAAGTCGTTGCTCTGGATATGTTGGATCAAGTGGGACATAAGCCCCACCAGCCTTCAAAATCCCTAAAATACCTACAATCATCTCGTGGGAACGTTCAACGCACAGTCCAACTAAAGTATCAGGTCCTACTCCTTTTTTCTGCAGATAATGAGCTAACTGGTTTGCACGTTCATTAAGCTCCTTATAAGTAATTTTTTCTTTTTCATACGTAACTGCAATAGCATTTGGATAAATCATCGCTTGCCGTTCGAACATTTCATGAATAGTTACTTGAGGCGGGACATCCAGTTTAGGATTGTTGAACTCAACTAAACTTTTTCTTTTATCCTCCTCAGAAATGATTTCTATTTCAGCCACCTTCTGCTTTGGGTTTTCAAAAATATTTTCCAGTATCACTAGCATAACGTTAAAGAATCGTTCTATCTCTTCCTTAGAAAATAGCTCCTCACGATAATCAATATGTACATGTAAAGAGTCTATATCAATTAGATTTTCAATATGCACTGCAAAATCTTGTACTTCTTCACGGTTTGGAATCCATAGTGAGTCACCACTTTCATCACGATCCCTATAATCAATCGTAGTTCCGAAAAGTCTCACATTACTGTTATTCTCTTTATTAATCTGCTTTAATAACAAATCAAATGGATATTTCTGGTGTCTTAATGATTTACTTTGTTTTCTGGACACCCTACTAATAAATGAAAGTACTTCTTCTTCTGGATCAATATCCATTCTTAAAGGAACTGTACTCACCATCATTCCAATCAATTTTCGTTCCATTTTAGTCATACGGTTGCCGTAAGCCATTCCTAAACCAATATCAAGCGATGAGGTCCACCGATACATGGACAACGAGAAAGCAGCAACAAAAAGGGTGTATAAACTAAATTTGTAATCTTCAGAAAATTTTTCTATCTTTCTCTTCAAATGCTCCGTTAATATAAACGTCTCACGTGATGCTTTGGTACTAACTTGGTACGTATTATAAGGCTTCAACCCGGTCACAGATGGCAGTGTTTTAAATTCCTCTAACCAGAATTTTTGATCTTTTTGAAAACGACTACTATTCAAGTATGTTTGTTCATTAGTCAGAAATTGAACATATGAATTTTTAATTTCGCCTTCCTCATTCTCGTTATGCATGTCATAATAATATTTTGCAATCTGCTCAGTAAATATTTGAATTGATAAACCATCCATAATAATATGATGAACATTTCCAAAGACCGCACATTCATTATCGTTTAATTTTATTAAAGCGAAATAGTATAAATTCGAATTAAATAATGTAAACGTTTCTTTTGTTTTCTGCTCAATCCATTCCTCAAGCAAATTTGTATTCTCCACATTACTGAAATCAAAAAACTCAAATTCTTGTTCTTCATGTTTAATAAAATATTGTTTAGGTTCTTGATGCCCATTTTCTTTTAACCTAATGCACAGACCGTCATTTTCACTGATAACGCGATTCACAACTTGGTTTAATTTTGAATAGTTCATTTTTCGATGAAGTTTAAATAAAAATCTTAAATTACATATTCCTTTATCAGAATGAATAACTTCTGTATACCATATTCTTCGCTGCGGATGGCTTAATGGATAACATTCCTCATTGGTCATAAAAATCTTCCCTTCAAAAATTATTTGCTCTTATAGGTTCGTGTTTATGTTTAGCCCATAAATATTTCTGCAGTGAAACTCCAATTACTCCAATAATAACAAGCCCAATCCCTCCATAAACATAGAGTTGAGTTACTCCAAACAAATGCACTAATGGACCACTCATAGCAGGAGAAATAATTAGAACTGCGTTTGTTAAACTGCTTTGTATACCAAATACTCTTCCTACTTGATCTTGATCCGATTCTATTTGTAAAATGACTTGATTAGATACAAGCATCAGCCCACTTCCGATACCAGCGATAAAACTAATTAAATAGGCTAAAACGAAGACCGTACCGGGCGTTATCAAACCAATCCCCCCAAAACCAATTCCCATTAAAACCATACCTCCACATACTACCCAGCCATATTGAAATTGTTTTAATTTCTGAGTTAGTAATGCACCAAGTATTCCGCCAAGACCAATAATAGAAATGATATATCCCATTTTACTTTTATCATGTGGGAATAAGCTCTTAAATAAAGTTGGGAATTGTGAGTCTACTAATTGTAATACCGCCATGGCTATTGTAACGAAAATCATGGTTGATAATATTATCCGATTAGATAACACATAACCCCACCCTTGTACCCAAGCGGTCCAAGTACTTTGTTTTTGCTTTTCAACAAATTCTTTCGATATAGTTTCTTTAAATTTTATTGTGGGTATCAAAACTAAAGTAGCTAATAAACAACTTATAGCTCTTATAATGAGGCAGAACTCTGGTTGAAACCAGCTCAACAACATGCCCCCTATAAGTGGGCCTACTATCTTTGTACCCTGCTCTACTATTCCGTTGATACTTACTGCTTTAGTAAGCAAGTCCGGGGATACAATCTGTCTTGTTAGTGTTTGCTGTGCAGGATAATAGAAAACAATAAAAATGGAACGAATCATTAATGCCACTAAGAGCCAGTGGATATCTTGTACAAATAAAAGAGCAATTGTTATTAGACCAACCATTAGATTACAGAACATCATAATTGGAATTTTTCTAAAACGATCTGCAATAACACCTGCCCATGAGCCAAAAATAATTCCAGGAAGTGCATATGCAACAGGAATCAATCCAATCATAGTAGGATCTACTTCCCATTCAAACCCAACTATAGTCATAATCGCTAACATATCAATAAAAACACCAAGCATAAGCAATGAATAGGCAGAGAAAACTTGTAAATAAACCCTATTTCCTAATAGGCCTTTTGAATCAGTAGTTTTCATAAAAGCAAGCTCCTTAGGTTACTAATATAAACGCTTTTGCGTATAAGGTACCTCTTTATTAAACTTAATTAATCATTATTGACATCTCACCTAGAATTTAACTTCGTCAAAACTCAAACCGCTCTTATTTTTCATATATTTAAAATAGTCAGACAAGCGAAAGCGTACCTATTTCTTCATTTTTATATCAACTGTTACAAAATATATCTTTACCTTACACTAATAACAGCTAAACGTTGCCTTAATATAACCCTTTACAGTCGTTTGCACATTCAATTCACATCCTTTTTAAAGTTGGCTTTTTTCTATCTCAAATACTATCACACAAATATTTCACCTACTATATTCATAAAGTTGAAATATTTGAATCAGAAAATTCGGATAAAAAACCAAATCCACAAATCATAACAAAACTATTATTTGGTTATATTTTCATTTTATAGATAGCTTTAACCATAGGAATATTAAGAATAAAGTTTTTTAATTTTATTAATATAATAGTTTATAGAGACTATAAATCCTACTAAATAAAAAGGTACATATACATTAAAGTATATGTACCTTTCCCTATCCTACATATTTTCTATTCAAATTAATTCCAATAACTAAAGTTGATAATAAAAATATAATATTACTAATCACTAATGTACTCATAACAAGAATTAAATAATATAGTATTAATACTTCTGCACCTACTACCTATTTTATTTATTGGATATTTATACTTCAAAAAAATTACACATCATTCACAATTAGGATACATACCTAAAATATGATTTGAACATGTTATTATATTTTAAGATAATATCAGTTTTTCTATAAGAGAACTTAATTTTTTTGTAGTACGAAACTGTTAGTAATACAGTATATACTAATTTAGTTATAAAAACATTTAAAGACCACCTATTTCCATAAGTGATCTTTCTTTGTGATTCTGTATTTGTGCACTACTGTAGAAATATATCGTAGAAACGCTTTGTTTGCTAAATGTTTAGTTCTTTCCATTTACTAAAAAACATAGCTTCATACACTTAATATCATATTCGTTACATTGCAAACTATTATTTTGTCTTCTGTACAGGCAAACTACTAAAAATTAATTCAGCAACTTTTACATATCCTTTTGAGTTTGGATGAATTAAATCCTTAGACCAAAGCGTATTGTCGTTAACTAAATGATGATTCCAAAAATCAACATGATGAAGCTTATACTCTCTGCTCAGTGAATGTATAACTTCATTTGCCTCTAATAATTGTTCTTTTATTACTTGTTTTTTTTCAGAAGCAAAAGGGAGCCTAACTGTAAAATCTGGAAGGTTTGCTATAATAATATCAGCCCCTGCTTTACTTAATGTATCTATCATAAATTCCACATCGTTCTTATATGCATCATGATTCCAACGTCCTTTTAAAACATCGTTTGCCCCTGCAATGAGACTAACCAAATCTGGATTAAAAGTTAACGCCTTTTCCAATTGCTGCAAGCGAATTTCTTCAGTTACTAACCCACGCTTTGCAAAATTGGCATATTCTATATCGTTTTCACACAGTTGAACAAAATGATCTACCCAGCTTTTTAATGCAATTCCCTCAACTTCATCCCCTATCCCCTCTGTAAAACTATCACCAATTGCTACAAATCGCTTCCACATATGTATTCCCCCTTTATTTTTAAACATATCTATACTATACAATAGCTCACACCGTAATTGTTATTTCTAAGTGGTTTTCGATTTCAATTATATTCCACTTTACTATATTTACATTTAGAATCCAAAATTGACCGATTCCCAAGTATACTAAGGAATCGGTCATATTCGTATATTTACTAAAGAAATAAAATCTCCCTAGGAATTATACTTTTTTTCAAAAAAATTGTTGTTATTTGTTTTGCCCAGTTGATACATTTCTTTTCGATTACATGATACGAAACTATAGAAAAAAGTAGTGTCATTGCAATGCACAAAGTAAGAAGAAAAAATTACACCCTGACATTCCAAGCTATCCACATAAGAATCTATAGTGCTTTGAAACCTTTTGTTTCAAACTAATATTTAGTTGTATCCTATAAAATTAGCTTTTTACTATATCAATCGTACGATCCCACATACCACTAAAAAAAGATCCTGTTTTACGTATAAAACGTGTAAGCCAATTTGCTTGTTCCACATCAGATTTTGTTACAAGGTCTATTTGTAATGAATTACCTGATAAGAACCCAGGATCTGTATTATCTTTAGACGAGATAATCATTTTACTAATTGTTACACCTTTTTTAATAGGCGCTTCTTGTTCCCTATTCGATACTTTAAATTCTTTTTTATAAATGTCTTTATTGCCCTTCGGCATTGGAAGTGAAACAGCTTGCTTCGTTTGAACTACTACATCTTTGTCTTTTGCATTTGCCACTCGAACTGTTTCATGTCCTTTTATTACTGAATCTTTTCCGTAGACATTCTTCACTTCAAAATTCGCAAATCCATAATCGTATAATTTCTTTGTTTCATCAAAACGTGCCGTATGAGATTTTGCTTTTATCACTACAGAAATTAGTCGCATACCATTTCTTTCTACTGTACCAGTGAAACAATCTCCCGCTTCTGGAGTCGTTCCTGTTTTCAAACCATCTACACCTTCATATTGCTTAATTAAGCCTTTTAACATCCAGTTAAAGTTCGCCATATCAATTGGATATTTACCACCCTCTTGGAATGTTTTTTTAGGAATTTTTGCTGTATTTAATATTTGGGGGAAATCTTGAATAAGACGTTGTGCTAAAATTGCACAATCCCTTGCAGACATTTTATTTTTCTCTTCTAGAGTTGTCCCTTCTAGATGATATCCTTTTAAATCTTGATTTGTTAAGCCAGTAGAGTTTACAAACTTATAATCTTTCATACCAAACTCTTTTGACTTATCGTTCATCATTTTTACAAAATTGACCTCTTTACCAGCAATCTGTTCAACTAAAGCAATTGTTGCACCATTTGCAGAGTAAATTGCCATTGCCTCATATAACTCTTTTACCGTATAAGAGCCACCATTTTCTAATGGAACATTTGATAGTGAACGATCTTGCGAAATCTTATGTGCATATTCAGAGATTTTAACTTTTTGATCCCATTTAAGTTTTCCTTTATCCACCGCTTCATGAACTAAGTATTCGCTCATCATTTTTGTCATACTAGCAATTGCCAATGATTCATCTGCATTTTTTTCATATAAAATTTTTCCAGAATTTGCTTCTATTAAAATTGCTGACCCTGCTTCAACGTCTATAGCAGGATCTGTTTCCGCTGCTGCTTTTCCAATTGTAACGACCATGCTACAAAATATTGTAAGCACTGTTACTATTGCAATAACTCTATTGCAAAACATACCTTTCACTTCTGTTACCTCCAATTTCTTTGTACTTAAAAAAAGCGTTATTCTAACATAATCCCGCAAAAAAATAGAAAGTGTTCTCAAATTGTATATACATATAAAACGTTAGAATCGCTTTCATATAGACCATCTCATCCGACATTTTTAGGTGCGCTAATACTTTGTATTCCCACACATATCCTTATTTTTAATCCCCTTATATTTTTCAAAATGATTCACACTTTCATATTTTTTTAGGATTACAGTTAATAGACAATCTAAATAATACATTTGTTCCACATTTACAAAAAATAAAAACTACACCCTATACTGGATGTAGTTTTTCTAACTGATTTATTTATTTTTCACTTCATTTTTATAAAAAGCAAATAATGGTTCGATGGATGGACTAGATAACAGCGGAATTGCCTTCTCAATCAATTTCCTATCCCAATCAAACCAACGCATTTCCATTAACATGTTTATTTCTGTATCAGTGAATCGTTTCTTTATTTCCTTAGCAGGATTTCCACCAACTATTGTATACGGCGGAACATCTTTACTTACGACTGATCCTGCAGCAACAATTGCACCTTCACCAATAGTAACGCCAGGCATTATTATAGCATTCATTCCAATCCAAGCATCACTTTTAATGACTGTATCTCCCTTAGGTTCATATGATTGTTTAATTTGCTCAGCGAATGGATATACTGTAATCCATTCTGAGTGATGATTATGATTACCACCCATTAAAATGACTACCCCGCTTGCTATGCAAACATAATTCCCAATAATGAGTTTGTCAAGGTGCCATCCCATCTGTTCAATTGGATTGAACAGTGCTTGGGACTTAGCATCTCCCCACAAATACCTTACACAGCCATCTTCAAAATTTTGATGACTATAATAGCCTGAATAATAGGAGTACTCTCCTACTTCAATGAGTGGATTTGTTACTATATCTTTTATATACTTTGTTTCTGACCAATGATTAAATAATGGATGCTTCATAACTTTATTCCTCGCTTCTAAGTATTATATATATTGCTATTTACTTAGAAGCTTACTACGACTGCTACATTTTTTAGCTTTCTCAAACGACGAATCATTATCTTCAAGCCTTTCTTTTATACTATAAAAAAGCATAACGCAATACATTACACTAGTCCAATTGTGTAATTTTGAACACATCTTAAACAGCGTAATACTGCAATAGGAACATGAAAACACTCTAACTTTAATACAAATAATATATTGATTACATTTAGTTCATATTTTGTAAAAAAATCTTAATTGCCATGACAAAGCAAACAATAACCACTATTGGTCGTATTAATGCCGTCCCTTTTGTAAGCACCATCTTTGCCCCAATATATGATCCTATTATTTGACCAAGCATCATAATCAATCCAATTGTCCAATCGATTTGGCCAAAAATAATAAAATACAACAAAGCAGCGAAATTACTTGTAAAGTTCAAAATCTTAGCATTTGCAGTCGCCCGTGTAGCACTATATCCACATAAAAGAATGAATGCTAAAGCAATTAAACTACCTGTTCCTGGGCCGAAGAAACCATCATAAAATCCCAGTAACGGAGCCACTGTTAACGCAAACAACAACATACTTATTTTTCTCGGTCGATCTTCGTTTGCTATATTTGGAGATAATAGAAAATAAATGCCAATAAAAACAAGTAAAAAAGGTAATATCATAATTAGATATTCTGCTCGTATCTGTAAAACAAGCCATCCACCGAAAACTGATCCAAAAAAGGTCATTAAGATGGACAAACGCATTTCTTTAAGATTAATTTCTTTCTTCTTAATAAAAAACACTGTTGCCATGAGAGTTCCGCTACTCCCTTGCAGTTTATTAGTTGCTATCGCTACAGAAGGAGACATACCTACTAATAACATTATCGGGATAGTTATCATACCACCGCCTCCAGCAATCGTATCTATCCATCCTGCTAATACAGCTACTAAAAATAGTAGTATGAGTAATTCAATAGTAAAATCCATACAAAGAATATGGGAAGGCTTGAGCTATTATACCCCAAACCTCCCCATCTTCCCTCCTCTCTTTAAACTAGTTAATTAAATCTTTAAAGTAACTTTCTTTCTGATCACGTAATCGGCTGGAAACGTATTGCCTGCAAACAATTCTTCTTCCGTATTTATTATTTCCAATCGGGATTTTATATTCTTCCTCAGATAACCTTTCTCTACCATGAGTTACATTTGTTTGTTTACCATAGTATGAATTTGGGATAATTAATAAATCTTCAGATGTAAGTGGAACCTTATAAGTAGGCGTTGTTCGTAAGAGTTCTAAAAACATGTCAAATTTCAATTTTTCTTCTTCACTTTCTCCTACATAAATCAATCTATTCTCTGCTCCATTTAAACAAGTTGCAATAATATCACCATTATCATCTAAAAATATAATTTGGTTTATTTCCCCTACAAATCCCGATATTTCACCATCAGCCATTCCTGCGATATGAGCAATAGGCATTTTACTTATCGCCAATATGTCATCTTTACTGAAGAAATTTTCTTCAAGATGCTTTTGAAGTAATTTTGGCGTTCCAATATGAGTTTGAGTTTTTAAATTTAACACTCCTTTTAATAAAAGAGCATCAACTCTAGTAAATTTTCCACAAGTAATTTCAGACACTATTCGTTCCACGGATTTATTAAGTCTATTTGATACAATTTCTAAATTCGTATTGAATGTTTTCAATCTTGCTTCAATATCTGATTGGTCTTTCATATCTGTATACACTGTGGCATCGTTATGTTGATAAAAGTTCCCGCCACCGGTGCTTGCACCGACATTTCGCAAAACTTCATCGTTGTTTAAAGGTGAAATGAGATGAAATCTATTTTTCCCTGCATGTTCGGATGGGTGAATTAAAGCATCATAATTAAAAAGTGTGGCAAAAAGCCATGTGACCCATTCTGCATAAAAATATTTTTTCATTCTATCGTGTTCGTCTTCACCATAATTAAAACCTCTGCGATTTTCCCCAGGTAATAGTGTTTCTATAGGATCACATGGAGTATTTTTAATAAGGATAGGCGGTACGTTCCCACCACAATTCGCTATTTTTATCATATGTAGTAGATTTTTCATGTCTGAATTCGGAGTTTTCTTTGAATAGTCAATCAAACAATTAAGCCACTCTTTTGAAAAATATGCTGCTATTTCTTGATCACAAGTATAAGGATTATGAGTTTTTAATTCATTTTCTATCAGATTCTTCATTTTATCCTTCAATAGATTCGGAATGGTAATTTCTTCAATTTCTGTAATCTGCAGTATTCCTTTATTCATTATAAAACCTCCGTTGTTTTATTTTTTACACCCTATCTTCTATTAAACAAACTATCCACTTCTTTTTTACTCCTTTACTTTTCGTCAGAGCTATTAGAATTACCGATTTACAAATAAAAAACATGGAGTATAAGAGATTTCTTCTTAGTTACATTTCCCCCACGAGCCTCCATTGATTTGGCAAATTTAATTTGAAAATCTGATTCATTTTCATACTTTACTTTCAAACTATGTTTATATGATTTTCAATTCAAGTAAGAGTATTTCATTTTCTAAAGTTTTCCTAATTTTAAAATCAGAATTTTCAATACAACTATGTTAACATTAAAAATATAACACGAAACAAAAAATGTAAATAAATAGTTTTTTTATAAAAAATAGTCAGACTATTTATAAGGTAATCCGTATTCCATTGAACCAACTACGGCCTCTCAATTTTATTGATAACAATAAAAAAGCCCCCTAAATGAATAGAGGACTTTTTCCAAGTATATTCTATTTTAAAGTTCTTACTTATCTTTTACTTTAAAAGATATTGCTGTAACTTCTTTATTAACAGTTCCATCCCGTTTGGACTTACGATAATCTTCCCATTCGCTAACGAAATATTGCTGTCTGAAATATCTCCTGTAAGTGCACAAGCTCTTGGAGATTGATATTTTCGTAAAATAATCTGATCCTCTTCTATAAACATTTCAAGAGAATCTTTTTCTACAATTCCTAAACTCCGTCTTATTTCCATTGGAATAACAATACGCCCCATACTATCTGCTTTACGAGTAATTCCTCTTGATTTCATAAAATGCCACCCTTTATATTTATCTAATATTACGGTATTCATTTTAGCAATAAACAACAATTAGGAATAGTTCGTATTACAGTACTTTTTTTAGAAATAAATAACAATTAGGAATAGTTTATGTTAAAATTCTTTCTTGTTTATTCTTGATTTTTAATATATTTTTCCTTGATCATTTTTATATATTGTTTTCTTTCAGTTAGTTCAAATATAAATAATGCTTTTTTTATGTCTGTTAAACCAACTTCATTAGAGTGCTGAACTTTCAATAAAATTGCACCTTTTTCAAAAAACAATTCACCTAATAAGTATAAAGTATTCATATTTATGGCTAATTTTATACCTATTTCACTATACTTTATTGCTTCTTCATATTGATTTGCAAGGTGTAAACATTTTGTTAACGTATGAATGAGTCTTAATTTGATTTCTTTTTCTCTAGGAAATTCTATCTTATTAAAATTAATTAAACTTTGTTTTAATATATTTATACTTTTCTCATACTCTTCATTTTCTGCATGTATTATAGCAATTGAATTCATTATGCTTATTTCTTTTTCTGATAAAAAGTTAGTACTACTTAAGGTTTGTTTTAGTGCTCTATTTAAAATGTCAAAAGCATTACTTGTTGCTCCATTTACATAATATATAGCAATCGCTTCATGCCATAATAAAAATTGTTTATCCTCTTTTGATTGGAAATTATTATCATTTTTCTCTTTTTTCACTATTTCATAAAGCTCATTATATTGTTTTTGTTTTACACAATCTCTCATTACACATTTTACATTTTCAATATATTTTATTTTTTTATTTTTGGTTAGTGCGAATATATAATTTGGATCAATACCAAGTCTTTCAGATAATTGATACAACAATATGCTAGATGGATAAATAATACCTTTTTCTATCTTACTAATTTGACTTTGTGAACATATTCCATGACATAATTCAGATTGTGACATGTTTTTTTCTTTCTAAGTTCTTTAATAATAATACCAAGATTGTAGAATTCCATCTTTCCTCCCTCAAATGTAACACTTTATGAGTATAAGAATATTTTCCAACTTTTAATGTAATGTAAAATTGATATAGTTACAATTACTAATTATATGGATTTATAGTTTCTTTTACAAACTTGTATCACAATACGAGAAATTATTAAAATATGGTTCACTAATAATCAATGTGCGTTTTATTCACCCCCACTGATTATTAGTCCACCCCAGGCAGGCTTTTACAGGGAGTCCGACTTCTTTGCCACATCTAAATTTTGAGGTCGGAGTCTTACTACCCGCAAATAGCCGGATTAAAATAAATATGATTTTTCACCTTTATTTCTTTTAATAGTTTCTTTTGATTTTTATATAAATAATTTCGAAGGAGCGTATTTTATGAAAAGAATGTTGACCGAAAGAGAGTTAGAAGTGGCTATTTATGTAGCAAAAGGATACACAGATGCAGAAATTTCAAAAAAAATATATGTTACCCCTCGAAGAATTTCAACGATAATTAATCATATTAAAGAAAAATGGCATATTAATTCTAGAGTGGAATTAGGTATTTTAGTTTATCATTATGGTTTTATAGATGCACCCTTATTTTCAAATAAAAAAATTCAGCTATGTAAAAAGGTTGTACAATAGATAGCTGAATATAACGAGTTTAAATTGCAAATAAAAATAGAAGAGCAGACAAACTTTTATTATTTGGTTTACTCCATCACTTTTTAAATTTCAGACATTAATATAAAAAGGTTAGAGAATTAACTTCTCTAACCTTTTTATATACACTATTAGGTTTCAAACAGTAAAGATGCCCTAATGCTACCATTGATCCTGTTCCCTATTCAACCTTGTATAAACAAAAAAAATCAGATATTACCACTATTCAAAACCAGTTACAATTCTCTCTTTCATTTTCTGTATTACTTCACTGCTCAATACTTTTTGACCAGCAGGAAGTTTTAATATGGCAGCGGCACCTTTACTAAGGTATATTTCTTGATCATTATTTTGATTTACTACCAATATTCCTTGCCCTTCAAATTCGAAATAACTAATATCTTTTGTTTCATTTGTATTATTTTTTATTGCTTTATATAATCCATATAAATCTTTACTTCTATTTTCTCCGCCCGTTCGAATCGGTTCAGTATCATTCGCAACAATTAGTCCTTCTGGCTGCTCACCCTTCATAATAAACCACAGCTTTTCATTTGTTGGTAATAGTAAATTCTTAAATTCAGAGCTATTTAAAATTTGCTGTGCTGGAATTGTTTCATAGATTGGTAACGAAAATGGAGATGTTGTTATTTTTTCAAAACTTAAATTTTCAGAAGAACTTCCCTTACTATATTGATAATCTTTTAATGCGATCGATTGTACTGATTCACTTTTATTTTTTGATGCATAACTAATTTTACTAGCGAAAATAATAACGGTCATTAAGCACATGCACAGTATCACAAGCTTAAGTAGTTTTCCCATTTATGAACCCCCGCTTTTAATATTATTAGTTTGCATGGATATTATAAACAGTTTCACTCCACCAAAAATTATTATTGTTATGGAACGTACTGAAATTATGATTATAATGATCACCATACCAAGGGTCCATGTATGTTATATAATCTGTTCCATTTGTCCCTTTATAAAATCCATCAAGTACTAGAAAGTGTCCGATGTTAGCTCCATTTTGCCACATAATGAGTGCAATCATCGGCTGATTACTATTAATTTGACTTTTGAACCAATCATAAGATTTTGCTCCAGAACTTATAGCTGAGCTAACACCATATCCCGATAATCCATATTGTATTTCACGTGAAGTTGCAGGATTATTATATGATCCACCCTTAACATACCTAACGTACTGATCTTGTGAAGGAGTTTTCCCAAAATAATTTAAAACCGAAACCGAAGTGCCTGCCCAACACCAATTTGATCTTTCTTGTAATATGTTAGGTACAGATAATTTACGGTCTGTTGGTGTACTTGGGGGATTTCCATTAATATACGCTGACGTTACATATACTTTTTTTCCATCTTTAAAATAATAAAACCAACGATTATCTAAATTTCCTGTCCAGTAATCTTTAACCGCTTCACCATACTCCCATCCTTTAAAAGATACTTTTGTATTTCCGGGAATCACATCTACAATATTTGCATTTAAACTTTTTGCCTCTCTAACATTTATATTCAATGGAGCTGTTGTTCCTGAAAATTCAACTTCTTCTGCTATTATTTTCTGAACACCAATAAAACTAAATGTGAAAAACAATAAAAACATACAAACAATAAAATGATTTCTTCCCTTCATTTCTCCACCCCTTTATCAGTACTAAAAAACATCAACAATTCATCCTTATTAATTGTTCAAGCTTAATATTACATACTAACGAAAAATGACTTCTCATAAAGTGAAACTTTAATCAGTAGTGGTTTTATTCATCCCCCACTGATTATTAGTTGAACCAATCGAGCTGCCCGGCAAATAGTGGGATAAATTCCAATACAAAAAAGGAGCCTATAAATTTTTATAGACTCCTTTTTATTTCGTTGTTATTACTTAGCTAATTCTTTCGTACCCTTCATTACATCAATGAAGAATCCCCAGTTATTCACTACAGAAGAGATACTGATATGTTCATCTGGAGTGTGGACGTTGAAAATGTCTGGTCCGAATGAAATTGCATCTAACTCAGGCATCTTTTGAACGAATGCGCTACACTCAATCCCCGCATGTACAGCGAAGATTTCAATTTCTTTATTGTATTTTTCTTGATGTACTTTTTCAAATAAATTACGAATTTGTGAGTTTGGATTGTATGGCCATTCTGGATACTCTGACTCTATTTCAAATGTAGCACCAACTAATTCAGCAATATATTTGATTTCTTCTGCAACATGTTGTTTTAAACTACTTACAGAACTTCGCACTTCGTTACGTAATTTAATTTCATCTTGCAACGTTTCAATAACGCCTAAATTTGTTGAACTTTCTACAAGACCTTTAATATCCATGCTCATACTTTGAATGCCATTTGGAATTAAGAATAATGATGAAATAAGCTGCTTTTGTGTCTCTTTAGCAAATACTTTTTCAACTTTTTCATCCAATTTTGTCAGTGTAACATGAACATCTGGATCAACAGCACGCATTTCTTCTTGTAATACACGTGTCCATGATTCTAGTTTTTCTTCTACTTGTCCTACATCTTCTGTACGAATTAAAATTGTAGCTACACTTTCACGCGGAATTGCATTCGTTTTTAATCCGCCGTGAACTTCACTTATGTAAAACTCCGTATGTACTGATAAATCACGTAATACTCGTCCTAATACTTTGTTCGCATTACCGCGTTGTTTATCAATTTCCATACCAGAATGGCCGCCTTTTAGACCACCAACATATATACGGTATGCATCCATATTCGCTGGCGTTTCATCCCAAATTACTTGAATTGTTTCAACAGCTTTCGCACCACCTGCACTACTTACAAGTAATTTATGATCTTCTTCAGAATCAATATTTATAAATATCTTTCCTTCAAAATGATTTGGATCAATAGCAAAAGCTCCGCCCATTGTCGTTTCTTCTTCAGTAGTGATAACGACTTCAAGTGCTGGATGCGGAATTTCTTTTGAATCTAATAAAGCTAATGCATACGCAACTGCAATACCATTATCAGCACCTAAAGTTGTTTGATTTGCATATAACATGTCCCCAATGATTCGTAATTCAATTGGATCTTTTTCAAAATCATGTACTGTTGCTTGATTTTTTTCGCAAACCATATCCATATGACCTTGAATAATAATAGCTGGTACATTTTCATAACCAGCTGTTGCTTCTTTTTTAATAATGACATTTAATGCTTCATCTTGAATGACTTCTAAGTTACGCTCTTTTGCAAAGCCCACTAAATAATCACTAATTTCCTTTTCATTACCTGATCCTCTAGGAATCTTTGAAATTTCTGCAAAATGAAAAAATACAGGGTGCTTTGTTAATTGTTCTAAAGTAGAATACATTTTTCAAGCTCCTCTCAAAATGAAAAAATAATATGTAAGTCTCATATCATTATACCATGATTCATTATTTTATCTTTCTTTTAACTTTTATTGTTCATTTTATGTACAACACTCTTACAACATTGTAAGGGCGTTGTAATCTACATCGATTTTTCTCATTTAATAATAGTCGTATACTTTTTAAAGAAACACATTAAAGGAGATAAAGAAAATGAAAAAGTTTTTAGCAATTATTACACTATGTTTATTATTTTTTAGTTTTACTATTGGCTGTGAGAGAGCGTCACTAAATAGAATTGGTAAAGATGTATATTACATGCAGATAAAAGGCGAAGGAACTATCGAAAAAGTAGATCATAGAAACTTACGAAACTATACGCTGTCCGCATATGATGAAGATGGCGTCAAAAAACAAATTACATTTAGAAGTACAAAAAAAGAAAACAATCATAAATTAAATAAAGACGCGTTTTTACGCCTTTATGTAGATCAAGATGATAATAGCAACAATGAAATATCATCAATTGAAGTAAAGTCCTATGAAGAGATTCAGAAAACAGATTTACCTAAAAAAGTAAAAGATAAGTTTACTATTAAATAAAAAACAAAAGAAAATGCTCTATGCATTTTCTTTTGTTCTTTTCACCTGTATATATTTTGAACTACTATTATTCATCAGTTTCTCTAACCGATTTATATTCTCCGTTAATGCACCTTTCACAAGAGAGAAATCTGTATTGGTTTCTTCTTTTTTTTCTTTAAAAAACGAAGACTTTTGTACATTGACTTCAGCCATCTCTTCTCCCCCTTTTCAAAAAGATACAACCTTTTATTTATATTATATAGCAAATGTAGAAAGAGTGTACACTTATGATTTTCTTTTTAATTCTTCTTCTAATTCTTCTACTTGCTGCAACGTATCCCCTTTTATTAAAGAGAAATCTGTTGTATCTTCGTTATTTTCTTTAAAAAAATCATTGTCATAATCTTTTACCACTACAATCACCTCTACATGCTAGTGTAGGAATGATTGTCCAATTTTATTCAACTTTGTCGGATTTTGTTTTTAATTTATGTATAGAAGAAAAGGACAGAAAAAGATTCTGTCCTTATTTACTAAAATAACTATGATGTATTGTTAAATTATATACATTTTCAAAATCCCGATCTTGCAGGTTATTTTTCTTTCCATCAATAACAATGAAAACGTCACTTACTATTTTTGCTGGTATAATCCCGACATTTTCTACTTGCACCGCTTTCTGCTCATTCAATTGCTCGATATGTTCTAACGGGACGATAATACTAAATTGTGAGCGAATACCACGAAAGTTTGTATTTAATTCCTTCGCAGCTTCAAAAACAACAATTTTCGCGCCAATCTTTTCCCCATATGAATCTAAAAATGCATTTAAGCTCTTTGTATATTCCTCTTCCGTATGCCATTCCATCGTACCGAATACTGCTGGATTAACATTTTGAATAATTGTCGTGTATATTTCTCCTCTTGCTTTAGATGCAATTAATGATCGTTTTATGGATTGAACTGTCTTGCCAATATCGCTAAATTTTGCACCCCATATTTCTGAAATATTAGGCGTTAAAATGAACGCAATATCAACAAAAATAACCATTGCAGTAAACATTAAAAGATTTTTCCAGAGGGTTAAATCGATTCCTTTTATCATGAAATACACGGTGACAGATATGATAAACAAACCATACCAAGTCTTTCTAATACGTTGCTTCTTCTCCTCGTACAACTCTTCATTTTTCCAATAAAAGAAAACAAGGACTACAAAGACAATCGCTAAAACAAATAAGCCAATTCGAATGTTAGAGATCATTAATCACATCACCCTCCATTCAAAAACTACTCACGATATCATTACATGCGCAAGCTGCTCTCTTTATGACAAAAGACGTGGACAAGCTTCTAAAATTAGCTACATCGCATATATATTAGAAGGTACCACGTCTTTTATCCTGCTATTTGTGGGCAGTAAGACCCCACTGATTAAAATTTCACTTTACCATGAGTCTATATTGTATATGTAGACAAGCATTCATTTCAAATTTTCGTATTAAAAAGAAATATGTTTCGGAATTTCCCCTTCAGGTACTTCTCCATCCATACTTAAATAATAATGACGAATCGGACGTAAGTTTTCGTCTAATTCATAAACAAGCGGAATGCTAGTTGGAATATTTAATGAAACTACACCATCACTTGAAAGGTTGTCTAAATATTTTACTAGCGAGCGAATTGTGTTACCGTGTGATGAAATAATTACTTTATTACCACTTTTTAATGTCGGCGCAATTTCTGAATGCCAATAAGCAAGTACTCTCTTCTCCGTATCCTCTAAACATTCAGTTAATGGAAATTCACCTTTTTTGAGTGTTTTATATCTTGGATCAGTCGCTTCATATCGAGGATCGTCTTCAGTAAGAGCCGGTGGTCTTACATCAACACTTCTTCTCCAAATATGAACTTGCTCCTCACCATACTTTTGAGCAGTTTCATCTTTATTCAGCCCTTGCAATGCACCATAATGTCTTTCATTTAGCTTCCAAGATTTATGTATTGGAACCCAAGTAAGATCCATCTCATGAAGTACAATCCATAACGTCCGAATTGCGCGTTTTAATACAGATGTATAAGCCACATCAAAAGTATATCCGTTTTTCTTTAATATTGCTCCTGCTTCTCTCGCTTCACTTAATCCATTCTCTGATAGATCAACATCTGTCCATCCAGTAAAGCGATTTTCAAGATTCCATAAGCTTTGTCCGTGACGAATAAGTACAAGTTTTATCATTATAATTCCCCTTTCGGAAATGTGAATTTTATTGTTCCATTGCGTACACGTATAAAGTATCTAGTAATGTATCTTTTTATCCATTCACTCTATGACCAAATCATAGTTGCCAAATGTATGGATAAAATTTGCTCTTTTTCAAACGATAAAAACAGAAGTTTTTTCATTATTTTTGATCGACTGGTATTTCACGTTTCGATATCCAAGCATCAAAACCTGATCGGCTATTTGCCATTTCATTCATAACTTGGTGCCAATTGTCCTCACATGATTCACCAAATTTTGAAAAAATAGCACCCATTTGTTGTCTTTGTACATCACTCAGTTTTTTCTCTAAGTCTGTACCTTTTTCTGTTAAAGACAACTGTTTCACACGTCGATCATGCATAGCTTCATTACTCTCAATTAAGCCCTTTTCCACAAGTTGACGTAGCGGCCCGTGGAGAGCTTGTTTACTTATTTCTAATAGTGATAATAACTCATTTACACTTATCCCTGGAAAACGTGCGATAAAAAATAAAATTCGATGATGTACTCGTTGAATGCCATATTCTTTTATAATTTCATCTGGCTTTTCAGTAAATGTTTTATATGCAAAATAAAATAATGCTAATGCCTCATTCATCTGTTCTTCTTTATGTTGTGTCATCTACTTTCCCCCTGTATGTAAATTATACCACAATCTAGTAATGAATATTTTAATCAACGCATTAGAACTTCTTTAGTCTATTGAAACATTCATTGCATAATTAGGAGATGATTCATTTGAAAAAACAATATACTGTAAGTACATATTTATTGGATAGACTACACGAATTAGGAATTGAACATATATTTGGGGTTCCTGGTGATTATAATCTTGCCTTTTTAGATGATGTGATAGCACATAAAAGTTTAAAATGGATTGGCAATTGTAATGAATTAAATGCTGCATATGCAGCAGATGGGTACGCTCGCATAAAAGGAATCGCCGCTCTTATTACTACTTTCGGTGTTGGAGAATTAAGCGCTATTAACGGTATTGCTGGCTCATATGCGGAAAACGTGCCAGTTATAAAAATTACAGGTACGCCACCAACAAAAGTAATGGAAAATGGAGCAATCGTCCATCATACGTTAGGAGATGGAAAGTTCGATCACTTTTCCAATATGTATCGAGAAATCACTATAGCACAAACAAATGTAACACCTGAGCATGCTGCTGAGGAAATTGACCGTGTTTTACGTGCATGTTGGAATGAAAAACGCCCTGTTCATATTAATTTGCCGATTGATGTGTATAATAAACCAATTAATAAACCGACAGAACCTATTATAAATAAACCTATTTTAAGTAATAAAGAAGCATTAAATAAAATGCTTCTACATGCCATTTCAAAAATAAATAGTGCCAAAAAACCTGTTATTTTAGCTGATTTTGAAGTAGATCGATTTCATGCTAAAGAAAGTTTACATCAATTCGTAGAAAAAACTGGGTTTCCCATCGCGACGTTCAGTATGGGAAAAGGAATATTCCCAGAAAAACACCCTCAATTTATAGGTGTTTATACTGGTGATGTAAGTTCTCCGTACTTGCGAAAAAGAATTGATGAATCTGATTGTATTATTAGTATTGGTGTGAAGTTAACTGATACTATTACAGGCGGCTTCACACAAGGTTTTACAAAAGAACAAGTTATAGAAATCCATCCCTACACTGTGAAAATTATAGATAAAAAATACGGTCCAGTTGTAATGCAGGATGTTTTACAACATTTAAGTGATTCAATTGAGCATCGTAATAAAGATACCCTTGACGTTAAGCCATTTATTTTAGAATCATCACCTTTTACTGAAGAGTTCAATCCAAAAGCACAAATGGTCACACAAAAACGTTTTTGGCAGCAAATGTACCATTTCTTACAAGAAAACGACGTCTTAATTGTAGAGCAAGGAACACCTTTCTTTGGTAGTGCTGCTATCCCTCTACCTAATGACACTGCATATGTAGGACAACCATTATGGGGATCTATCGGATATACACTGCCCGCTCTACTTGGTACACAGCTCGCCAATTTATCACGGCGCAACATTTTAATTATTGGTGATGGTTCTTTCCAAGTAACTGCCCAAGAGTTATCAACTATACTACGTCAAAATTTAAAACCGATTATATTTTTAATCAATAACAACGGATACACTGTTGAACGTGCCATTCACGGACAAAACCAACCTTATAATGACATACAGATGTGGGATTACAATAAACTATCAATGATATTTGGATCAGAAGAAAAAAGTCTAACCTTTAAAGTAGAAAATGAAGCAGAATTAGCAGAAACCTTAGCAAATATAATTTTTAATAAGAATCAACTTATCTTTATTGAAGTTATAATGAGCCAAAGCGATCAACCTGAATTGTTAGCTAAACTCGGGAAAAGATTCGGTCAGCAAAATTCTTAATATAAAAGCATAACCTAATTATACAACTAGTAGTGTAAAACTTGTTTTGAGAATAGTTTCGACACTCAAAATACATAAGGAAAAGGATGGAAAGTACCATCCTTTTCTATTTTAAGAGCCTTCTTCGACTAACGCCCCGTGCGACAAGCAAAAATTCTTAATCCATCTTTAATTTTATAGCTTTTGTCGCAATAAATGTTTTAATATGCTTATCTAATATCCTTGTTCCACCAAAATCATCCTCATAAAAACCTGTTATAGCAAAACCAGCATCAATTTGGCCTTGGATTTGGTCTTCTAAAGTATGCGCATATTCTATTGTTTGATTTGAATCGATGTAATCTTGAACTTCATCCTCTGGTAAATAATCCAATGTTGATGAAGGAATTGAATGTTTAACATCCAGAATACCTTTTTGCTCTTGGTTATCATCAAAAATCCATAGTAACGGATTTGTAAATCCAGCAATAAGAACACCTTTATTCTTTAAAACCCTAGAAACTTCATTCCATACAAGATGAACATCTTTTACAAACAAATAAGCTACGCTTTTTCTTTTTTATTCAGCAAGAGTTAACTGCCAAGATACACCATACTTATCATTTAACCAGCCAAACTTTTTACTAAACGGATAAGAACCTAAAGGCATAAGAATCGCTCCATCCTGCGCTAGTTTATGAAAGACCGTTTCAATTTCTTCTTCTGTCTCACAAGTTACATAAAGAGACATAGCTGGAGTGAATGTAAAATTATGATTTACATAACTATCAATACACATAAACTCTTGGCCATTTAGCGTAAAAGTTGCATGAATTACAGTTCCCTCTTTACCAGGTCCATTTTCATCGTAGCGAGAAATACTTACAATTTCTGATTGATCAAATAGTGACGTATAAAAATTCATTGCTTCCTCAGCTTTGCCCTCAAACATTAAAAACGTAGTAATTTTTTGATTTGCGTTACTCATATGGAGACAGCCCCTTGTTATGTATTTATGTAAAACATACGTCAACAAAACCAAACGTACGTTCCTTTTAATATATTGTCTATAAAAACGATGAGTTTGTCAATTATCTACTTTATTATTTCTTCTTAAATAATGCTGTCCAAAGAAATGATTCTCCAAACATTTCTTTCGGTTGTTTCATTTGTTTCATTCTTCTAATCTCAATTACCTCAAATTCTTTAAATATCTCTCTTAACTTTTCTTCCGAGTATGCAAGACCACCTTGTAGACTCCACCCTCTATATACGTCCCAATCTGTTATTTCCGATCCATTTCGCTCATCTAAATCACCTGCCGCAAAACATGTTAATCCGAAATAACCACCCGATTTTAATGAGTTTTTAATTAAATCCACATAATTTATTCTTCTATGCGGTGGAATGTGATGCAAACAGCCCGAATCGTATACAAAATCAAATTCGTTTTGAACCTCTAAATTAAAAATTGAATCACAAATAAAATGAATTGCTACCTCTTTTGCCAATGCCCTTTCTTTAGCCCAATTAATGCCTTCTACAGATAAATCCACTGCTGTTACATCAAATCCTTGAGTCGCTAAATAAATGGCATTTCTACCTGGACCACACCCAAGTTCTAATACTTTCCCTTTTGAAACTCTCTCTTTTTGTATATACGAAACTAGGTTCTCATCTGGGACATTTCCAAAAAACGGAACATCCTTTTCTCTATTCTCATAAAATTCATTCCAAAATGGTTCTGCAGGTCTTAATAATGAATCAAGCATTTTTAAAATGTCTTCTTGTGTGTGTAACGTTTCATTTTTTCATTAATACCCCTCCACAAATTAATAGTCAGAAAATTATTATATATCTTTTTGAACTTTCAAACAAAGAAAAACTCCTACATTCAATAGGAGTTTTTTCTTTAAAATCCAAGTACATCTTGCCATTTTAGCAATTTCTCTTCCCGTACTTTCAAATAATCATGTTCATATTTCCCCATCCGTATTTCACTAACAATTTCTCAGTCTGCAAAAAAAGAACTCTTTCTGTTTTCGCTGCTACCTTTACAACATGAGTCACTTAAGAAGAATACTTTGCTGAAAAATAAAGTCAATTTCGTTAAGGTATATTTTTGCTAACGCCTCTTCTTTCATACATGATATTTCTTTACTATTCACTTTCACACTTCCTGATGACATTTGATCCATTCCACTAATATTATATAATAACGTCGATTTTCCTGAGCCAGAAGCTCTCATGAACGATACACACTCTCCTTCATTTATCTTTAAAGCTATATTTTTTAGTAATTCGAAATTTCTATTTCCATCTATTGAGTATTTTTTATTTAATTGCTTTACTTCTAAAATTTTTTTCAAATTACACACCTCCTACTCTACTTTTAGCTTTCTTGCTTCCCTTATAAAATCCATATCTATGATCAACTTCTGCAATCATAATTACAAGTACCATTATTATTCCAGCTTTTACAAAAACACCTCTCCAAACTTTATCGACTTGGTATTTCTCTACGGCCTTTGCACGACGCATGATAGCTTTTCTAATTTTTCCTTTCTTTAAATTAGCTATTCTCCTAACTTCACTTTCTATTCAAAGGATCTATTTTGTTAAAAAATTCATTTTAATTTATAACCGCTATCTTTTTCTTTTATTTTCCATTAAAATTGAGTAAAACTATTTTGATAACATAGGAAAAAGCTATGAAGCATAACATCAATCTATGATCCTTTATTTGTTCTTTAGTTTGCGTTGGGCTATTCCGTTTATATTTTGAAATTTCACTTGAACTATTCAAATTTTTCACGGATTTATTACACATTCACCCTTTGTTTATATTACTAGTTTTAGCAATAGGAACTTTTTTGCAGACATCATAGGATTTTCTAAGATGAATAATTGGATTACGATGCTTAGAAGTGTAGCAACAGTCTTACTAACATTGGTATTATCAGTGTTTTTAACACTAACTTTGATTGTTGGCTATGCATTAAGTTAAACATCGTTCTTCGTGAATAAAACTCAATATTCCGTTAATAATATAGATAGGCAATAGCCAAAACTCATTTAATGAAATCCCTAACCTTTCTCCTTTCCCCTTGGAGAACCAAGCAGTTAGCTTTTGCTGGCTGCTCTTTTATTTTCTGCAATTGGTTACACTTACCTGATGTTTTTAACGTAAAATTAAGTTACGATATAAAAGAATAAAATATATTTGGCTGTTATACCATTACCCTAGGAAACTAGGGTTTTCATTTCCATAAAATTAAATTTTTGTTAAAAATAACGAACTTTCAAAGCTACTGAATTGTAAATATAAAAACACGACAGTAGACAAAAGACTTTGCAAAGAGTGCCTTTACAAGGCGCTCTTTTTTTACATATACTTATCAAATAGCGTTTTGGTTTAAAATAAATGCTCTAAATAAATTAGATACATTTACCAGTATGTTTACCACAACATTCATGTTAAAATCCCTTGTGAGTACGACATAACTCGACCTTATGAAGCCTTGCAGCCATTATCGCGGGGCTCTTTTTTTAATTTAATTAACGGTTTTGTTTAATTTTCTAACTTTTCCCCCACTTAACATACTAAAATTCATATATAATAAAAACATAGTTGCAGCATTTTATTATTAGGAGGTGTAATTATGTCATTTGCAGTATGGAGTGCAATTTTTATGACTTTGATCGGAGCAATGTCCGGAGCAATATTTGGTACAATCTCTTCTAGAAATAAGAACAAAAGTACGAACTAAAAAACCTAATATTAAAATTTAATATCTATTTCAGTGCCAGCTGATACACCCTTGACATTTCAGCTGGCATTTTCTATTTAAATAAGGTTTTTGTTAAAAACTTACATGGATATATTTTCTGATACTTAATTAATTATATTAGGAATGTTAGTAATACTAAAAATAATAATGATTTTGTTATACATCTGTTTCGGAATAAGTGCAGTTTTTAGATTAATAAAGGAATTTCAAAAGCTACAGAAAAAACAGTTCTTGATTTTAGTTGATTCTCTAATTTTGATAGAAGCAATATTTTTAATAGCTAGTTTCTTTATCTAAATTACATAAAAAAACTCCCAGTGAGTGAAGCAGCTAGCAAAAGCTAACTGCTTTTTAATTACAATTACTAGTTTGTTTAAATTCACCTTAATTCATATCAAGTTTTCTTAACATTCTCTTTAATAACCTTATAATATAATTAAACTATTTGTATGAGAGGTGATTATTATGAACTGGAAACAAAAATACAATCCAAAATATCTCTTTTACCGAATGTATAGTTATATTTATAAAGCCCTTGATGATATATCATGGTCCTTAAAATAACGCTTTTGTTCACTTTTTTGATACATTTACGAAACATTCATGTGTTATCTTCATTAAGTTCTTTTCTTTTTATAATGTCGTGTGAGATATACCAACAGAGGAAGCCCTAGATCTCCTAATCCTAGGGCTTTTTTATAAGAATTTTATACATTTTATTATTTCCACTAACTCTTTAAATTGTATATACATAATATAAAATTTTCATGTTGTTATATTTTTTGATGGCCTCTTATCTTTCCTTAAAAGGCTTTTTTTTCAAATAACGCTTTTATTTAATTTATATTTAAAAAGTTCCTTTTCATAAAGACTTCCCTTATGTGCTATACTCATTCTTAAATAATTGTATAAGGAATGTTAAAAATGGATGATAGATCGTCAAGACAATGGAAATTGCGACAAAAGTTAAGAGCACTGAAAACCAAAAACAACAATGACACAAACCCTTTGTTTAGTGAATGCCTTGAATCCCTAGGAAACGAAACTCTCATTTTCTCCCAAGAAAAAAGCCAGCAAATTGCTACTATTTTAATGAATTCATTTCCTATAACTGTCTCGGGAAGAATAGATTGGGAACAGATAGATAATCAATTCATAGCTTCGAACAAAGAACAACTAATTTCCCTTATTAGAGCAAACCAACTAGATTTTGACGAACAGATTTTTATAATATGGGATAACTATGAAATCCCTGTAGTAAGTACAAATCTTGATAAAGTATTCCAATCACTAGTTGACGTTGATGCAGTCAGTTTTTATTACTGGCTATTAGACAAAGAATATAGATTCGTAATTGAAATAAATGATGAAGAATTGATTAGGATTGGGTTTCGCTAATACTCTAAGCATATGAAGCTAGTTCCCTTCATTTCTTAATATTTTCTTCGTCACCACCGCTATTATTATCATTATGAAACTAATAGCAAATATAGGTAAATAAATTTTCGTACTGAATCCTTCAAACATAAAACCATATACGACTTGCCCAATTGGTGCCATACATTGAGATACCGCTGTTATAAATGCCATCACTTTTCCTAGATTTTCATTTGGTGTTTTCTTTTGGACTACAGTAATCACATAAATGGATACAATTGTCATAATCATTGCGATTAGAAGAGAAGAAAGTATAAAGAGGATAAATGGTGGATAGTATCCTAAATTAAGAATAAACGGTGTAACTGATAGTGCCACTGGCATTACTAATAAAGCTATGATAAGCATCCAATTATATAATGTTTTCATCTGTAACTTTTTAGCAAAGAAACCGATTGACAATGCCCCTAATATGGTTGCAAAATCAATTAATCCCATTCCAATTCCATACATCGTATCGCTACTCTGCATAGTTACTCGTAACATAATAGGTCCTCCAACAACAAATAACGGTGTCAAAATTAAGTTTAGTAAAGCTGCAAGTAACATAGCCTTCAAAATAAAAGGTTGCTTTAAAACATAAAGAAAACCTTTTTTCATATCTTTTACAATTGTCGGTATGATATGGCTTTCTTGCGCTCTTTTTATAAAAGGTATTGTAATAAACATTTCTAAAATTGCAGATAAAAAGAAAGCAAGACAACTTGTTATTACGAGCATTTTCAAACCAATTATGCCATATAATATTCCTCCTAGTACAGGTGCAACTATATTAGATAATGCTTGCACACCATTTATGATACCGTTTGCTTGTTCTAACTTTTTCTCTGGAACTAATTGCGGAATACTTGCCATAACAACTGGTGAGTACATTGCACTAATGACTGCTAGTAAAAACATAATTGCTCCAATCAATAAAATAGATACCGATTCAGTTAATAACAAAACTATAAAACTTAATACAATAGCAGCGTTTATAAAATCCAAAATGACCATTACATTACGGCGGTTGAAACGATCTGCTATCGCTCCGCCAAGAGGAGCTAACAAAAACGGGATACTCGTTATGGCATATAACCCTGCAAATATATCGGCACGTTCTGTTATATCTAGCACATATAAAGACAGTGCAAAACGTAATAGTGTTGAACCTAAAATAGTAATAATTTGACCACTTACCATTAAGTGAAAATCTTTCAAGGAAGATTGAATACTTGCTGGCATCTTCATCACATCCTTCATTTAGTCTAGACCGACTGCCGGTCTATAACACCCAAACAGAAAAAAGCTATTTCTGTTTCATTAAAACCTCGATCATATAATCAAAGGACCCTTCTTTCGCTCCAACAGATACTTCCATCATTTTAATATAAGCCTTAGCTCTTCTCATCATTTCTTCCGGTTTCCACTGGAATAAACCATCATCAAATATGACTTGTGCTGAAGAGAGTAATAATTCAATTGTTTCTTGTGGGTATGGAGTAGAAAATATGCCTTCTTCTATTCCTTGCTCTAAAACTTCCGTTAATACAGGAGATAAATGTATAATGGATTGCACTAAACTTTTCTGATGCATTTCTGCATTATTTGGTTGATGGAATTGTTCAATCATTTTTTCTTTGACATCTCCTGATTTTGGTGATTGTTCCATTAAAATTTTAAATAACTTATCTAAAACGGGGATATCGGGATTGGAGACAATCCTTTTCGCCTTAGTGACATCCTCTTTAATAATCCTCATAATGATTTCATCCATTACTTCCTCCTTCGACTTAAAATAATGATAAAACGTCCCCTTTGCTATACCAATTTCTTTTAAAATATCATTCACGGTTGTTTTCGTATAACCTTTCGTAAGAAACAAACGCTCAGCTGTTTCTAAAATTTCCTTTCTACGCTCCTCATACTCCTTTACAATTCGCATTCAAGTTCTCCTTCCCATCAGACCGACTGTCGGTCTATTAAAATTATATGTTTAGTTTGCAAAAAGTTTCCTATTATCGTACATATACAACACCATACTTTCTATTTCCTTTATAAATTTTTATTTTTTAACGTCCGCTCAATTTGTTTAAAACGTATCTCATGTTTCTTATCGTCACCTTTCATTTTAGGAAAAGAACGATGCCTCCGTTCGATCTATGTACTTATCAATGGAGTATTTTGTTGAGTTCCAATATGTAATATTGCATATTTCGCACTTTTAATTTTTGTATATGTGATAATTTATTTATAAAAATATAAATTATTAATAAGGGTGATTTATATGAGCAAGTTCCGAAAGAAGATGATTAAATATTTGCAAACATTTTGGGGATGCTTAGCATTTGGTGTATTAATGTTTGCTATCTTCTTAATTACGGATTTAACAGATGCATCTTTAAATACATTAGGCTGGAGAGACTGGCTAGGTTCTGTAGCAGGCGCAACCATTTTATCTGTTGGGATGTTTACTTTAAATAAATTGAATTTAAAATAAATATTCGGTCAATACTGAATGTGGGCTGTATGCCAACATTCATTTAAAGTAGTCTTCTCTGTATCTCCTTGTATTGAGTAGTTAGCTTTTGCTAGCCGCTCTTTTATTTTGTTCCGGTTCTTGCCTCTTAAAGAACTCTTTATCTACTTTCCCCCAATAAGTACACATATCTATTCTCTATTGCTACAAAATGAAATCTTTATTTTGTTTTACGCGTCGCTTCTTCAATCAGCCAAGATACAATATTAAAATCATTAGCTTCACCCTTTAAAGATGTTCCGTTCCAAAAGCATTCTTTCATCACTTCAAGTAATTCTTCAACAGCTTCAATTCATCTCATATTCATTTTCCTTTTCTTCCAAATAACTATTTTGTTTTACTAATTAGCTGATTAATTTCACAAACACCTTTATCAAACATTCCACGTTTCTTCACCCCGTGAATATTTTCCAAATAAAAATACATACTATTTTCAAGCCGCCGTGTCCACGGCTAATACCTCTTTCTTTTGTTACAGCAAAAACAGGTAGGTTCTTCACTTATCTACTTTCTCTGTATATTTTTTAAGAAATCGAAAATAATACCAACAAGCTGTTTGAACTAGCAGCTTCACTCTTCTCGCAATGGGGATGCAAATTATCACAATTAGCTAACTCATTGAACTCACTGGCAGACAACCAAAATCGTTGTCTGCTTTTTGTATGAGATTTTTCGTTTTACATATACTACTTTTGAACCTGCAGACCAATACGAGCCATTTTGGTGCTTGGGATTTCCCTTCCGGGGATAAGTATCTTTTACTTATCCCTTTTTTGTATAGACACGTATATTTAGGGTAAAACTAATTACAAGCAGATTTTCTGTTTATGCGTAGTTCTAAACAAGATTACTTTTTCTCCTATTAAAGGACGGCAGGTACGACTGCTAGTCCTTTTTCTTATTTCGCATATTATCACTACATTACCTTCATCGTCGTCGTAAGCAATTTCCCCATAAGGATGGCAGTGGTGCTTCTCGAGTTCCTCATCGATCAAAACTAACAAATTAGTTTTCCAGTTTCCAACGATCGTACACCAATACGAGTTTAATCCTTCATAAACTTCTCTTGTTCTATTTCAATAATTGCGGAATGTATAATGAAAATACTCGCTCGCTTCAATACCTTTTCTTTTAACCAAAGTGTTCTGCTGAATGATAGTAATACCCTTGCACTAATGGTTTTGGACTATAAAATTCCCTTTATAAATTTCAAATGCGGTGAATGAAATTTTGTTTTTTTCTTGCCATCATCCTTGTTGTATACAAACAAAAAAGAGCCACAATATTTTGCGACTCTTTTACAATTATAACTATTTAACGGCCACGTCTTTGCTGACCTTGCTTTGTACTACCTTTTTTATTACTTGGCTTATTAAATGATCGGTTATTTTCATTTCTAGAACTATTTCTCGAACTATTTCTTGAATCACTTCTTGAGCTATTTCTTGAATCACGTCTTGATTCACTTCTTGAACCTTCGCGGCTATCTCTTTGACGATTTTGACCTGATTTCTTCGGAGCCGGCTTTGGTACCGGTTTTCCGTTTTCATCTACACGTTTTATCTTCGGTTGTTCGATTATTTCTCTTTGTATTGGTGCACCAAGCGTTTTTTCAATTTCTTCTAAATGTTTTTCATCTTTCGCTGCAACGAACGTAATTGCAAGACCTGATCCACCTGCACGTCCTGTTCGGCCAATACGGTGAATATAACTTTCTACATCTTCAGGGATGTCAAAGTTAAATACGTGCGTTACACCATCTACATCAAGTCCACGAGCTGCTACATCCGTTGCGATTAAGTACTGAATTTTAGCTTCGCGGAAACTCTTCATAACTCTTTCACGTTTCGCTTGAGGTATATCACCATGAAGTTCAGCACAATTATAACCTAGTCCTTTTAAATTATCATACAGTTTACTTACTCTAAGTTTTGTACGGCAGAAAATAACAGCTAAAAATGGCTGATCACGATCCATAACAAAACGAAGTGCATCTGGCTTTGCACGGTCTGTCGTCTCAATGACACGCTGCTCAATTGTATCAACCGTTACTTCTTCACTTTGTACTTGAATCATTTGCGGTTCATCCATATAACGCTTCGCCAATTTTTTAATATCTTTTGGCATCGTTGCTGAGAATAACATCGTTTGTTTACTACCTGGTGTCTCATCTAAAATATCTTCAATATCATATAAGAAACCAAAATAAAGCATTTGATCCGCTTCATCTAGTACAATCGTTGAAAGATTACTTAAATCAATTGTTTCACGGCGTATATGATCTAATAATCGTCCTGGTGTTGCAACAACAATATGTGTATTACCTTTTAATTTTCTCAATTGTTGTGCTACATCTTGCCCACCATAAATCGCTAGTACATTAATATCTTCTCTTTGAACAAGCATTTTTTTAATTTCAGTTGTAATTTGCAGGGCTAGTTCCCTTGTTGGTGCAACAATTAAAGCCTGAACATCACTAGACTCTGAATCGATTTTTTCTAAAATCGGTAACACGAATGCTAACGTTTTACCCGTGCCTGTTTTTGCCTGCCCAATAATATCTTTACCAGACATAATAACAGGAATTGCCTGCTCTTGAATTGGTGTTGCTTCTGTAATTCCATTTTCACGTAATGTATGATTAAAAGTTTCACTAATTCCTAATTCTAAAAAATTTTTCAAATAGACCACTTCTTTTCCTTATTTTTCACATTAGCTTTCATTGTACCATTTGTTTCGCCAAATATGAAAAATAAAAAAATTCTTATCTTCTTTTTTTATATTCATCCTGTACTAGATGAACAAATTCTTTTTGCTTTTTCTCAGATTTTATTAATGCTTCCATATTTATAGAAGTCAAAATATACCTTTTAATTTTTCTATTACTCCAAATTAAACTTGTATACTTCAGATCTTCATGTAGATTTCGAAACCACTCTAATTCACTTAATTTTGCGATATGATGTTTCAATTTCATGTCATTTCGAGGATAAAATAAAATGATATCTGCTATTACATCAAATAACGAACCCATCTTCTCCCCCCTATACTCTTGCTCAAATTATATATATTCTTCTTTACATATATATTTCAATTTTACCGAAATATAATGTTACTGATTTGGTTGAAATCGCAAAATATATGAACTAAAAACCAATCTTTTCGATTTAGGAAAGACCGATTTTCATTAATTTATACAGTAAGCTTTCCTCCATGATAGCAATAATACTCTGCTGCTTTAAAACTTTTAATCCTGTTTAAAGACTGTTTCGCTTTTTCTATATCCAAACAAAAATTCGGATTAGCTATTACTAACTCACGATTCTCTTGAACAGCCGCATCTCCCGTAATTACACAATCTAAATTCGGAAAATATAATGAAATATGCCCCGAAGTATGTCCTGGCGTCGCTACTATTTGACATTCATTATTCAAAATCATTTGACCATCATGCACTTTTTCATCGACGGAAATATGTTTTATATTTTTTAACTGTTGTATAAACCATTTACCAAATTCTTTTTCTTCATTTGGCATACGTTCTAACATTTCTTCAGCTTGAACTAACCTCTCTGATTTTATATCACCACTAATATAGTTAGATTCAATTTCACTAGCAATAACATTAATTTGAGGATATTTCACTTTAAAATCGTATACAGACCCTATATGATCATCATCATAATGAGTAATAATTATATTTTTTAAGTTTTTCATCTCATATCCATGTTTTAATATTGCATTTTCAATTAAAGGTAAAAAACTTGGATATCCTGTATCGACTAACGTTAATTCATTATGTACTATAATTAAACTTGGATAAACACATTGTTTTTGCCCGTTAAATTCGAATTCAATTGGCAGTTCTATTATTTTCATTTTTCTTCCCCCATACCGCTTATAAAATGCATAATAATAACTAAATCATCCACATACATCTTACATATATATACTATGTAACGGAACACTGTGAATCATTGTATAATCCACATTATATTATTTTAAACAGGTAATCCCCTATTTTTATGGAAATATATAATTAAGAAAAACAATAAAATTGATTAATCTCTCACTTCTTTGTCCATCCTTTTAAAAAATCTATGTTTTTGTAAAAGGAGCGTTCATATGGAGAAACAGACACTTTGGAAAAAGTTCAAAAAAAGCTCTGTAAACCTCGGTAAATCTAGCGTATATGAAAGTATTATTTTATTCTACACAATGAAAAAGAAAGAATTACCTACTAAGGCAAAATTCATAATATTAGCCGCTTTATCTTATTACGTATTAACAATCGATTTCATTCCAGATATAGCTGCTATTATTGGGATTGGCTTATTAGCTGATGTTTTAGCAATCGCTGTAGCGCATAAATATGTGATGCGCCATGCAGATGCTGAAATTCGAGAGAAGAGCAAAGTAAAGATGGAATCATTATTTACTTCAGCACAAGCATAATGAAATTATCTAGTCATTTACCTACCTTTTTACTTTCAAATAAGGCTAACTGTAATTAATAATAGTTCCACCTCACTGAATATTACCCTTCACCATGAGAGCATAGCAGAATAAATTCCTAAACAAAAGCATTTCTCTTAGCTCTCAAACCGTAAACAAATAGGGAATCAGCACTTGTTCCTAAGTTCTGACTCCCTTTTATTTGTTCTTATATCTATCTGTTATACAGTTTCATACGTTCCCTTATACAAAACTGCTATTGCCGCTACTATAAGAATCATACCCATAAAAGCAGGTGCGGCATGACCAAGTGATACATAGATTTGTCCTCCAATAATCGGACCAATCATTCTTGCTAAAGCTTGAATAGATTGGCTTCCACCTTGAATCCTTCCTTGTTCATTAGAACTGACAGACTTTGAAAGCATCCCGTTGAATGAAGGCCCGAAAATTGAATCCCCAAAACCAAACATTAGCATTCCAACGATAAGTAGTGGAGAGAGTGAAAATACAGCTGATGCTGCAATAAAACTGTATCCTATAATCTCCGAAACCATCCCAAGAATTGCTATTTGTTTATCACTAAGCTTGATTAAAAGCTTTGGCATGATAAAACTTTGTGAAACAATGTCTTGAAAGCCCAAAATTGAAAACATAAGTCCGATTAATGCAGGTTTCCAACTGAAAGTATCTATTGTAAATTGCGTGAAAATTGCTTGTAAAGATCCGTTAGGTATCCAAAGTAAAAACGCTGAGATAAGTAACCATTTTAAATTTTTCATGGAAAGTATATTTGCTAGCTGTGCAAAAGGATTTAACCTTACAAAAGTAATCTCTTTTAACCTGTTATTTTTGTCAAGACTCTCAGGCATGTATTTCATACCATATAAAACATTTAATAAAGTTATGAACGCTCCAAAGTATAAAGGTACAGAATGACCAAACTTTGCAAGTAACCCCCCAAGAGTTGGTCCAATAATAGTTCCCGCACCTACAACTGCACTCACCCATCCAAAGTATTTCGTTCTCTGCTCTTTCGGAATGATGTCTGCAAAATATGCGAAGATAGTACTTATGCTCCCACCTGTTATACCTTCTATTATGCGTCCAGCAAATAATACCCATAAAGCTCCTCCTATGCCAAAAACTAAGTACCCAATTGCAGAACCAAATAAGCATATTAAAAGTAATGGACGACGGCCATACTTATCGCTTAAACCCCCGAGTGCTGGAGCAGCTAAAAACACACAGGCCGCATATACGGAAGTTAGTAGTGTAACAACTAATGCTTGTTCTTCCGGATTACTTGTATATGGCTGTACTAAGAATGGGACTACAGGCATGATGATACTGAAACCTATACCACAAAGAAATACAGAAATAAGTCCGAATAGTAACGCATGTTTATCTATGCTTTTTTCAGTTTCCCTTTCATTTTGTGATCTAAATATAGACATTTAACTTCTCTCCTTAAAATGTTTTGTTGCTTTGTCAACAAAATGATAACCCTGTTTTGTTGATTAGTCAACAAAGATGAAATAATAAAAAAGCAGCCTATTCTCATATTAGAGTAAGGCTGCCATTTTATTATTAAAATGTATTACGATTTAATATGTATACCTTGTTTCTTTATTTCTGCATCCAAATGTCTACTATACTTTTCCACAAAGCTAATTATACTGTCGAATTCTTCTTCAGTTACTTGCTCAAATACAGCTTTATCCCGCTCTTGAAACTCTTTGTGCAGATTTTCATGGATTTTATAAATTTCTTTCCCTTGTTCGGTAAGCTTAAAATAAATTTCTTTCTTATTTTCTGACTTTTGGTAACTTTCAACAAGGCCTTTTTGTATGAGCTTCTTAGTCATTCTACTTATAGCACCGCGAGTCACATAAAAAGCCTCTGCGAGTTGTGTCACGTTAGAATCTGCATTGTTTTCAATATATTCAATACAGTGGACTTCAGAAGACTTAAACCCTTTAAGACCTTCTTCCATCTTATCTTTATTAAGCCAAACCAGCTTATTATATAATTCCCTGAAACCGTTCATGACCTGTTCTTCTTTATTCATGACCTGCCCTCCTCACCGCTCATTAGCACATTAAAACTATTATATTAAATTTCTGCTTACGTTTCGACAATATTGAAATAATTATTGTAACATTAAAGATATGTGTAAAAATAGGCGCTTAAATAAAACAATTCATTAGACAGCAAATTCTGCAAGTTTATTGCTACTTACAGTAAATGGTAGACAAAAAGTAAGAGCTAAGATCATTTCTCTTAGCTCTTCTTTCATAAAACTATTTCACTTCATTAGCGACAAAAAAGTGCTCACATACACTTGATATGCGCTGTAAGTCCACGTTCCCACCAGATATAACAGCCACTACTTTTTTCCCTTTTATATAACTATCAACTTTTCCCGCAAGAAGTGCAGCAGTTGCTAATGCACCTGCACCTTCTACAACAGCTTTCCCACGTTGTAATAAATCTTTCATCGCTACTTCCAGCTCTTTTTCTGATACAGTTACAATATCATCTACTAATTCTTTTACAATTTCAAATGTTAATTTTCCTGGTATTTTAACTGCGCAACCATCTGCAATAGTAGGGGCCTCATAATGTTCTACGATTGCGCCTTTATCGTAAGATGCCTTCATTCCATGAACATTATCTGCTTGGACACCAATTATATTAATGGATGGATTAAAAGATTTTAATGCTACAGAAATACCAGAAATAATTCCGCCTCCACCTATTGGTACAATGACAGTATCTACATCCCACATATCATCAAGAATGTCTAATCCAATTGTACCTTGACCAGCCATTACCTCTACATCATCATATGGATGTAAGTATGTTTCACCTGTTTCCCTTATAATTTCTTCACATTTTACCTTTGCATCATCAAAGGTTTCACCATGTAAAATCACTTCAGATCCATATCCTTTTGTTGCTTCAACTTTTGCCTGAGGTGCAGAAATTGGCATAACAATTTTACTCTTAATACCGAGTAAATGAGCAGATAATGCAACTCCTTGTGCATGATTACCTGCTGAACATGCGATTACACCTCTTTCTTTTTCTTGATCCGTGAGCCGTGACATTTTATTAAATGCGCCACGAAATTTAAAAGAACCCGTTAATTGCATATTTTCTAATTTCAAATGTATTTCTCCGCCCGTTTTACTAGTCAAATAAAAAGATTTTACTAATGGCGTTTTACGAGCATTTCTATCTAGAATCTTGTGAGCTTTTTTAATATCGTCTATATGTAATGGTAGTTTTCTAGTTATCATACTGACACCTCTTCCAAAGTTCTATTTCTAAGTTTTCGTAAGTCGTAGCTCCTTTATACGAAAAGAAAAAATCTTTATATATGTACCCCACTCTGAAATAAACACATTTGCAAACAATTTAACATCCTCTTCATATCGCGTTCTTTATAATGATTTAAACATGCAATTTGGATCCAATTATTCTTTTGTAAATAAGATGACTCATAATGAACGATGTATCCTTGTAATGCTAATGCATCGCCTACTACTTTAGAAGAATGGTCTTCGCTTAATACAATAGTAAGTATAATTGGCGCGGCATGTTCTTTAGGTGAAACAAGCTTTAAGCCCATATCAGTAATAACTTCTTCAACATATTCGTATGTCTCTTTAATTTTTACAAATACCTTTTCATCTTCAAATCTCTTCAACGCTTCTTGCAATGCATAAATTAAATTCCATGATTGTGAGTATGGAATGCTTTCATTTTCTTCATACATGCCAATGTCCATATAGGCTGGCACAGCCTCGTTTATTTTTACAATGTGGTTATAAAAAACGAAAGAAATTCCTGTATATGATTTAATCGCTTTACCGCTAACACCACTCGCAAAATACACATCCTTCAAGTCTAATGGTATTGCTCCAATTGAGCTTATGCAATCTACACATAGTTTTATTTGATTCTCGTTACAAAGAGTATTTAGCTCGTTTAAATCGTTTAACATTCCAGTAGATGTTTCATGATGAACAAACCAAATCCATTCATAATTTCCAGTTGTCATGATTTCTTCTAATTCGGTATAAATAAATGGATCTCCCATTTCCTTTTTATACGTATCAAAATGTAACTGTGCTCGTTTTGCATGTCCAACTAATCTATTACCAAATTCCCCATTTGTTAATACTAGTCCTTTCCCTTTTAAAGAACGTAACTGTAAAGCAATCGCATCATTTGCTAACGTCCCTGTTCCTAACATAAGCTGTACATGTTTTGCTTTTGTCATATAAAGTAACCGTTTTTTCACATTGTCCATCATCACTTGAAATGACTTAGAGCGATGCGAAATAGGCCGCGTAGAAAATGCCTTTCGAACGTTCTCTTCAATATCTACTGGACCAGGTAAAAACGTATATTCTTTCGTCATAATCCCCCCAACACTCGACTCTTCAAACATAGCAGGGGTAACATACATTGGCTGGAAGGCTGCTTCTTCTGTACCAACTAACGTATGGAAAGATTTGAATCCCATTTGCTCATATAAAGCTAGTTCACGTGTTGTTGCAGAAATGAGTGCTAATTCATATCCATTTAGAAGCAAATAACGATGTAGAAAACGAATTAATCCTAACAACGCTCTTCCATTTCTATATTCACGTTCTACTGAAAGTAAACGAATTTCATACATTTTTTCTCCATGCTCTTGCAAATAAACATCTAAATTTGAGATTTTATAATCTAACGAGAATGGTCGTTTTCCCCGCACTGCGACCATACCTACTAATCTATCCTCATCTAAACAAATTAAATATGTATTTTCTTTATGAAACCGATCTATACGAAACCGGTCTTTCGTTTCTTCATGTTGTGGTATCTCTTCCACAAAAGTTTTATAATTTAATTTATGTATACTTTCAAATTCCCAATCTTGATCAGCAACTTTATAAATTAACCCCATGCCTTATCTCCTTTATCTATTTAATAAAAAATGATAAGTGGAGATTATCCCCACTTATTAAACATTCATTTTATTCTCGATTCACATATAGAATAAGTACAATAATCATTCCACTTAATATAGTGGTAACAATAGAATAAGAATAAAGAATCATACAAATTGGTAAACAAGCAATTGTAATTAGTCCTGGCTTCGTAAACCCTTTAAATATTAAATAAAATACAATAAAAATGCCTAAGAGGGTAAGCGCTATCAAATAATCAAATGCGATTAGTCCTCCTATAAATGTTGAAATACCTTTACCGCCCTTGCCTTTAAATAAAACTGGGTAAATATGTCCAATAATAACGGACAATAATGTTAACATTACGAATGTAGGATCTTCAAAAAGATATTTTGCTACAGCAACAACGATTGCCCCTTTAATCGCATCCCCTAAAAATGTAGCGATGAAATACCCTTTTCCATATACGCGCCCCATATTTCTTGCGCCAGGATTTCCGCTTCCTTCATCCCTAATATCAACGTTATGTCTCAATTTTGTTACTATATAAGCGGTCAATATGTTTCCAATTAAATAAGAAGCCACCAAATATAAAAACTGCATACTATTAATCATGTAATCATTCACTTTCTACATGGGATTACATATACAATATTCAATTATTACGTATATTGTACGTTTTTAACATACATCCCTTTATACATTTTAACATCATATTTTTACAAATCATACAAAAATTCTCATACACTATTTTTAAAAATATATATCCCTCATTAAATAATATGTTCCTTTCACTGCCATTTCTGCTTGTGATACGAATGTAATTTCTTTCATACTATCTTCACAGCATTTCTTAAATACAGCAAATATTTCAGGAACTAAACGCAATATACTGCCACTTACTGCAATTGGCGTTGAGTGCTTAAAGTTCAACTTGTTATAAACACTTACTGTAATCCTTGCCAATTCCTTTCCAGCTTGCATCATAATTTCATACGCATCATCATTGCCATTTCTCGCTTCCTGAATAACTAATGGCGCGATTGCTGCAATTTTATCTTTAGAAGAAGTATATACTAAGCTTTTTATATGAGACGGTGTCAAAAGTTGAAACTGCCTTTGAATGTTCAAACTCAATGGACAAAGACTGATTCCTTGATCGAACTGAATTGCCATTCTCTTTAAAGCTTGTAATGCAATCCAATATCCGCTCCCCTCATCTCCTAAAATATGTCCCCATCCACCGCTATACTGATATACTTCCCCTTTCTTTCCGATACAAATTGCACCTGTACCACCTATAGTTAATATTCCCTCCTTACCTTTTAAAGCAGCTGCATGCGCGATCATTGCATCATTAAAAATTTCAATTTTTGTTCCGTATTTCTTTTTTAAACGTAATGTTAATTCATTTGTATTCCCTCCGCTTATACCAGCTAATCCTAAACAAATACAAACGCAATGCTCATTCATTAAACTCTTCTGGCATTGATTAATTGCTTCCATAATATGCAAAAGTGCCTGGTCAAAATCTATTAATACATTTCCAAATCTGCTCGTACCTCTTACAACTTCATTTCCATCTTGATCAAATGCAATTGCCTCTGTCTTCGTTCCCCCGCCATCTACTCCAATCATATACTTCATATGTTCGCCTCATTTTCATCTGCGTATGGAGGGAATGTTATATTCCCTAAAATTACGGAATTCTTAGCACCTGTTGCGCTCGGCACATTACTTGGATTACGATGATATGTTTCATTTGCTAAAATGGCAAAGGCGATTGCTTCCTTCGCTTCTGAAGAATAGCCTATATCTTCTTGAAGGAATAATGCACATTTTTCTTCTTTCAATCCATGCCGTATCATTTCTACAAGTGTATCATTATAACTTCCGCCACCACCTAGAATTACCTCATCGATTTCATAATACGGCAGAATAAACTCCTTATAATGATAAACAATTGAACTTGCTGTAAACCTTGTGACAGTCGTCAATATATTTTCTTTACTATGCTTTTCAAACCGCTTTAATAACTCACTGACAAATTCTTCTCCAAACTGTTCTCTACCAGTTGATTTCGGTGGATTCATTTTCAAAAATGGATGATTCATACAATATGTCAAAACCTCTTCTACAACTACTCCTTGTTTTGCAATGTTACCATTTTGATCATATGACAACTGAAATAACCTTTGACATACTTCATCCATTACCATATTACCTGGACCTGTATCAAATGCTATAACGCTTTTCTCACTTAGTTGACTTGGTATTACAGTCACATTACCAATCCCGCCGATATTTTGTAGTAGTCTATTTTTAGTTTGGTGACGATATAAAATAATCTCTGAATATGGTACAAGTGGTGCTCCTTGTCCTCCAGCTGCCATGTCCATCGTTCGAAAATTAGAAATAACCGTCGTATTCGTTTCATACGCTATAATTGCTGGTTCTCCAATTTGTAATGTAGAAGGAATCATACCTCCATCTTGCTGTGGCTGATGATAAATCGTTTGTCCGTGAGAACCAATTAAATCTAATTGTCTCAAAGGAAAATTGGCCTCTTTACAAACTTCCTTTACAGCGTTTGCGAAGCGTAAACCGAGTTTAAAATTCAAACTGCATATAAGTTGTACATTTGAATTTTCTATTGATAATGCCTGCTGGATATCATTTTTCATATCATTACAAAATGGCACAGTAGTAAAATGGATGAGTTCAACTTTAGAATCTACACCGCTTCCATCTATATGAACGAGTGCTACATCTATTCCGTCTAACGAAGTACCGGACATTACCCCTGCAACATACATAACATGCATGACCTCCTATTTACTAAAAAACAATCATGTAAGTAACCAACGTACAACCAATCGAAAACAATATAAATCTAAAAAACAACTGAGCTTTCGATGCAAACGATCCATCAATGAAAGAAACAACTACCGTAAGCAAAACGCTTGCCGCAATACTTGTAACGAGCCAAATACTATGCATTTGTGATAAATTTAGCATGCCTAATAAAGGGACAAAAAGTAAATTTGCACAAATTACTCCAAATAGTAATAAAAACACACCTTTATAACTAAATTTTATATTCATTCTATTTCCCCCTTTCTAGTTTTAATGTGAAAGAAGTGATAGACAAAAAGTCTATCACTCAAAATAACAGCATGTAGATTAAGGATTAACCGACTCTCCGTCACCATTCTTTTCGATTTCAAGCATATTTTTGTCGTACATTTTAAAGAATGGTAAATAAATAAGGAACGATATTGTTATATTTATAAAAACTAATACAATCGCACGCCAATCTCCACCTGTTGCTAAATATGCACCAATTGGAGCAGGTAATGTCCATGGCGGCATAATATGCGTTGGTGTTACAAATCCCATTGCGGTTGCAGCATACGCTATAGTAGCTGTTACTAACGGGGTAATGACGAAAGGAATAATTAAAATTGGATTTAATACAATCGGCAAACCGAATATAACCGGTTCATTTATATTAAAAATCCCAGGGACAATACATGTTCTCGATAATGCTTTTGAATATTTTGATCGACCAAATATAATCATAGCTAACACAAGCCCTAACGTTGCACCCGAACCACCAATCCAAATAAACCATTGATAAAACGGTTCTGGTGCAATAAACGGAAAATGACTCGCTCCACTTGCTACAGCTTCACCGTTCTTTCCTAAATACACATCCCAAAGTGGCCTTGCCACAGTACCTACAACTGATACTCCGTGTATCCCGAAAGACCAGAAAAACGTAATTAAAAATACAGGTATAATAACGCCAAAGTAACTATCACCAGCTTTTACTAACGGTGCGGCTAGTTTATCTACAACGTAATGTAAATCAACTTTAAAAACGACTGTAATAAGACTCATCATAATAATAACGAATGCTGCAGGTATAAGTGCTTCAAATGAACGTGATACTGACGGTGGTACTTGTTCTGGCATTTTTATCGTTACGTTATTCTTCTTACAAAACCTTAAAATCTCAACTGATAAAATAGAGACGATCATCGTCACAAATAATCCATGACCTCCAAGATTTGTCATCGGAAGCATGAATCCTTTTTTATCAATTAACTCAGGCGTTAATGTTAAAAGTAGTGAACATACCGCAAGCTGTGCTCCTGATAAAGCATCTAATTTATAACTTTTCGCTAAATTATATCCTATTCCAAATGCTATATATAAGGACATAATAAACATAGTTAAACGATATGGTATCAATATACTTGTTTGATTCTTTAATGCCCAAACCGATATGAAACTATCTTTCGGCAGTGGTGGAAATGCTACTATTAAAAAAAAGCTTCCTACTATAATAAATGGTAACGCCGAAATAACTCCATCACGGATTGCTTGTAGATGCCTCTGCTCAGAAAGCCTTGCCATCGGGCCAGATAAGTTTTTATCAAGAAACGTGACAAACTTATTCATAACGCTTCCTCCTAACTAATTAATTCATTTACAGTTTTTAATAAAGTCGGGCCTCCAAGTGGCGTGTATGCTTGCGGTGGAATGATGCCACACGGAATAGATTCCTCCTCTGCAAATTTTTTTACAGAGTCAAATCGGTGTCTTATTTGAGGTGCCACCATTACGACATCCCAGCCATTCTTTACTTCTTCCTCTACCTCATTCGTTCCAATTGCATGCACTTCCATGTTCACACCATTTTTCTCCGCTTCTTTTTTTAAAGCGTTTACAACAATTGCACTGGACATTCCTCCAGAACAGACGAACAAAACTTTCATTTATTAATCCTCCTATACTTATAATTTATTACCCTTCAAATGAAAGGAAGTTTCACTTTACTAACAAGCATATGAAGTAGTAAATGAATTTAGTTATAATGAAAGTAAATTTCATTAAAAATATTTTTCCTATTAAATTAATGTTTCAATATGCAATTTTCTCTATTGCAAAGTCAACCTCGCCTCCTATATTATTTTAAATAATCATATGATAGGGAGGCGTATAAATGATCGTTAAACGTTTATTAATGATATGTTGTATCGTCATCTTGTTCATCCCTTTCTCTTTCATTCCCCCTCACTCTACTTATGCTGAAGTAAATACTGCATACAAAAAACATGAATTACGTGCTGTATGGATTGCATCTGTTCTGAATATTGATTGGCCCTCAAAAACTGGCTTACCCATTGAAAAACAGAAACAAGAATTTATAAGATTATTAGACGATGTAAAAAGCACTGGTATGAATGCAGTTGTTGTACAAGTTAAACCAACCGCTGATGCTTTCTATCCTTCAAATTACGGTCCTTGGTCTGAATACATTACAGGAACACAAGGAAAAGATCCTGGTTATGACCCGCTTGCATTTATGATTGAAGAAACTCATAAAAGAAATATAGAATTCCACGCTTGGATTAACCCATACCGAATAACGATGAATCACACCGATATAAATCGATTATCAAATAATCACCCTGCAAGGCAACATCCCAATTGGGTTGTCCCTTATGGCGGAAAGTTATATTACAATCCCGGTATTCCAGAAGTGAAAAAATTTATAACAGAAGGTGCTTTAGAAATCGTGCAAAATTACGATATTGATGCGCTGCATATGGATGATTATTTTTATCCATATAAAGTAGCCGGTGAAGAATTTCCAGATCAGAAAACGTACGAAACATATAATAACGGTAGATTTACAAATATAGAAGATTGGCGACGTAACAATGTAAATGAACTTGTAAAAGATTTAAATACTGCTATAAAACAAGAAAAATCATATGTAAAGTTTGGCATTAGTCCGTTCGGCGTATGGAGAAATATAGCTGACGATCCGACTGGCTCTAACACAACCGCAGGCCAAAGAAACTATGATGACCTTTATGCTGACACACGTGAGTGGATACAAAAAGGATATATTGACTACATTACACCGCAAATATATTGGAATATAGGTTTCACCCCAGCTGCATATGACATATTAGTAGATTGGTGGGTTAAAGAAACAAATAACAAACCGATTCACCTATACATCGGTCAAGCGGCCTATAAAATTAATAATAACTCCGTCCCTGCTTGGTCTGATCCAGAAGAATATCCAAGACAAATTGCATTAAACCGGCTATATCCTGAAATAAAAGGTAGTATGCATTTTAGCTTAAAAGATATTAATAACAATCCACTTGGAGCTAAAGATAGACTCTCAAAAGACATATATAAATATCCTGCATTAATTCCGCCTATGCCTTGGCTTGATCATGATCCACCAAAACAACCGACTTTAAAAGGTGCCATTCCAAGAGATGAAGGTATTGCAATCGGTATCATTGACAATAGAGATAATGATTCTACTTATTACGCTATTTACCGCGCGAATGGGAAAAATGAAGTGGATATACAAAATCCGAAAAATTTACTTACTACTGTAAGAAAAACAACACTTGGAGAAATTTATGTAGATAAAACCGCTATTTCTGGAGAAACGTATACGTATGTCGTAACTGCAGTTGATCGATTGCATAATGAAAGTGTGGCTTCTAGTCATACTACCGTTAGTGCAAAATAAAATCTCATAACAAAAAGCGCCCTAAAGCTGTGATACTTAGCTTTTAAGGCGCTTTTTGTTATTTATTCTTAAACTTCTCAGTCGCTGCTCTCATCTTCACATTTAAATCGTGATCAATTGAGTCGCGAATATCTCGCTCTACTACTTCCATTTCTTTTTGGAAATTTTCCAAGTAGATTTTCAGTTCTTCTTCTTTCTCTGGTCTTTGTGAAGGTGGTAATTGTACTACCAACGATAACATGGCCGTTAAATCTTTCATTAAGAACGTTTCAAGTTTATGTTGTTGTTCAAACATGCGTTGCTCTTGATAGTACGGAAGTGCATTCAATACTGAAATTGTAATATCATCAACCGTTCTTTGTAATGAAGGATTTATTGAGCGTTTATACGCTTGAATTGTATTTAATGCGTCTGGATAACGGTCATAAAAATACAATTTGTAAAATGATAAGTCTGTCGGTTTTACAGTTTGCTGTGTCTCTTGTCTTAAGAAATCTTTCACTTTCATCGCAGCTACATCAATATCTTCATTCGTAAGCTTTTTCGTAGTTTTTGCCATTACATGCACTTTTTTCTGCTTTTCTTTCGGTAACATCGAGAAGACTTGTTCTCTCGTACGTTGACCTGATGCACAAAATAGAGTATTTAATGTATTTTGTTCTTTCTTTCCTTCAGTGCGAATCCAGCGATAAAACAGTGGATGTTGTGTAAATTCTTGTAGAAACGGTATTGATTTGTTTGATAACTTGTCTAAAGAATCTTGCGCTCTTTTATATGGCTTCGTCCATGAAAAATACAGCTTCCGTCCGAAATATACGACTAAAACAACGACAGTAAATGCTATTAAAAGCAATGTACCGAGTAGTAATAATACTGTTTGAATGAAACTCATTTGTTCACCTCCTCTAATAATCCGTTATTTCCTTGGACGCTGAATGAGTTTCTGCTTCATCTCATCATTAAATGTGTCTAGTTCAATAACGAACTTCTTACTTGACTCGATAATACGTTCTGACGATTTTTCAGATGCTTCAATTGCAGCGAACACATTTTGGAATGATTCACGTAATTTATCCATGCTAATAGCAGGGTTTTCAAGCAATTTTGTCGTTTCTTCTGTATTTTGTTTTAACGCTTGAGAATTACTTAATACCATCGATTCAATTGCTTCATTTGTCGCATTCACTGCATCGATTGTTTTCCGTTGATTTGTTAACGCTAACTGAATAGCAGCTGAAACCGTTACAACGTTTTGCGTCATCGTAATTGCATTACGAATTGCCTCTGTTAACTTTTCATTATTTTTCTTAATAATGTCTACAGATGCGATAGATTGTAATAAAACACTTTTCGCTTGCTGCATATTACGTGTACGTACAAGTATCTTTTCTAACGCATCGTTAATTAATGGAATATCTCTTTGACGTTCTGGATTTTGTTTCTCAGTTTCCAGCATGCCAGCAAGTTTTTTCCCTAAGTATACTTGCTTATCAAGAGCGTGAATTTTATCATGCGATTGCTCTTTAAGCATTTCAAGACCAACTGTATCTTCTTGTAAGTTGTCACGACCAATTAGAAGGGATCTTATAATCTCCTCAATTTGCTTATCTATAGATTGATATTTATGCACGTATGTTTCAAGTGGATTTTTCTTGAATACTTTAAACATAATTTTCTTCATACCACTTGCTTTTAATGAATTCGGATCAAGTTCTGATACCACTTTTCGTAATTCTAACAATGTATTTGGAATTTCTTCGTTCTTTCCATTCATCATCGCTGTTACAGGACGTTTTAATGCTGACAACGTTTGTCCTGCTGCTTGTTGCTCTTTATCTCCTAAATCTCCTAGCTGAGACAATACTTTTGATAAATCTGTATTTTGCTCGCTATTTAACTTTTGTACATAAAGATCAGCTTCTTTATTCAGTTCCTCTAATTCTGCATCTTTTATAACTGTATCAACCACTACTTCTACATTATTATCTTTCACGATCGATACAGGTTCTTTTTTCTCGAGTTCAGTCAACAAAATCGCTCCTTTATTTATATGTGCGAATTTATATGCACTATATTTCATCTATTATATCGTATTTCATATACATTCTGATTGCTTGAAATCGATTTTTTTAGAAATGCCTGTTTATGCAGTCATTCCCTGTTTCTTACTATAAGTATACCTGTAAACAACATAATTTTCCTCAGACTTAAGACCTAGAGAACGACATGCTGAAGGCGGATTCTTCGTATGTTACTATAAATTATGTTCTCCTATCCTTCTGTACTCAATCTTTTGACATACACCCTTTTTCAATGTGATAATTATATTGCGCTCACTCCTATTTCTTCTTGCGCGCTACGAATGCTCCATTTTGAAATGCCAATAACACCGTTTCAAACATTTCATCTTCTTCTATCATTTTTTTAAACTCGGCTAATTCATTTGCATGAGAGGTTGCGTTATCAACAACAAGAAAACCCTTTGGTTGTAAAATGCGTTTTATATGCTCAAGCCACCACATGTATTGCGTACGCTCTGAATCTAGGAAAATAAAATCAAATGAATGATCTAATTGCGCATCTAAAAATGCCCCTGCTTCTTGATTATGAACATCAATCCTTTGTAAAAGGTTTGCCTTTTCAAAATTGACAAGTGCCTCTCCAACTCGTTCTGAAGAAAGCTCTACAGTTGTTACATTTCCATTTGTTTCTTCTACCGCATTAGCTAACCACAATGTAGAATAGCCATTAGAAGTTCCGATTTCTAAAATGTTTTTTGCGCTACACCCTTTTACTAAAATTGATAAAAATTGCCCCATCTCACGAGTAATATTCCGTAATTTTTCTTCCCGTGTTTTTTTATTTCGATCATGCTCTTCTCCATATTGTTCAAGTTGAAATAATAATGAATCTAACGTATCCATTTTTTTCATCGCCTTTCCAAAGCAATATGATGAAAAAGCTCTTGCTGCCCGTCTACTTTCATTATATGCGAAACAAAGACCTTTTTCCTATTATATGACAAAGATTTGAATTTTTTTATAGCATATTGTTTCGTTTTTTGGTAAAGTTAATTTCTACGTGCAATTATTCCATTCATATTATTTCATATTAAAATTGCAGTTATTAAATTATATAAACCCCATTTAAATGAATCGGTATTTCAAATTCAATTAAGCGCCCTTTTCGGACGCATTTTCTTTGTTTATATATTTCCAGAAGAAAGGATGCTTACAAATGAACGTGATTAGCTTAGATGCTGCTCGAAAACGAAAGCAGCATAAAAAATTAATGATTACTATACCGATTATTACACGTATTTATGAAGAAGACGGGGAAATTAAATTTGAGGTAGCTGGCGAAAAAGATGTACCTCTTGAAATGTTGGAAAAATAATAAAAAACGCATTTCTGAAGAAATGCGCTTTTTTATATTTTTACATTTAAATGCATAAGTTTTTCAGGGTTAACCATCATATAAATATTTGAAATTTTCTCATCCTCAAATGCAAACGAAAGAACATAAGTTACTTTATTGTTTATTGTAACTATAACTCCTGGTATACCATTGACCATTTTGAAATCAACAGTGTACTCTTCTGTCAATCGTTGTGCAATCCCAAAGAACAAACGTATATGTTGTTGTTCGGCATAGCGCATAAAATATATTGCGAACCATTGGATCTTTTATTTCATTTTCTGCCCATGTAGTTAGACTCATTTTCGGAACTTCTCCTACATCTAAATTTCCTAAACGAATCATAAGACGTGAGAATTGTACTTTTGCAGACCAAGAAAGTAGTGGTGTTGATAAAATTGAGTAAAAATCTGTTGGGATAGTGAATATATCCCCTTTCCATATTCCATGTGCTTTTGTAGATGGTATTCCACCTGGAAGAGTCATACCAAGCTCATTAAAAGTTATAAACGCTGCCCCGCCTCTATATAAAGCATGTGCACCAAGATTCATGCAGATTCCATTTTTATTTGTAGTCATCCCTCGGCCACCGAATTGACTGGACTTTTCTAATACAATCACTTTCCTTCCAGCTTTCGCTAAATATATAGATGCTGTTAATCCAGCAAGCCCACCGCCAACAATTGCTATATCAAATGTATTCATAATAAAATCCCTCCTTAATCGTTCTACATACAAGACGAACGATTAAGGAGGGATGTGACATAAAAATAAATTTTTATTATCCTACTTTATTTCATTACTTTTTAATTCGATCATATTGCATACGAAATAACTCAATTGCAAATGGAATATCCTCTTCACTCTTTAAATAATAACTGATCCATCCTGATTCAGGTAATACGTGATGTGGTTTTACCAAGCCTTGCTTCACTAATTCATCTCGCTTTAACTTCGGAAATGGTAAATCAGCTAATTTATCACCATGAAGATGGCCAAGTTCTTTCTTGCCATAATTTATTTCAATACCACCAAATCGATGCGGTTTTTCAGAAACACCCGCCCAGCTGAGTACTTCATTTCTAATCATTTCACTAAATGACATGAACATTCACTCCTTATAAATGATTGATGTAATTTTAAATTAACATTTTCATTACTTTTTTCCATCAATCCAAAGTATGAATGGGAATACGAATATAGTTTGGTCTTAACACCTTATTCTTTATGGAATAAGTGAATTTATTAAGCTACCGACAACAGCACAAAACAAAGACTAGACACATATCCTAATTTTGTAACCTAACTTACCTATAGAAAGGCGGGTAATACAATTGACTGCCAACATCGACTATACCTCCCCCACAACCAATTTTACTTATGATGTAAATAAAAGTAATTTTTTTCGGAAAGATGCCCAAAATTATATAAATGTACTTGGTATTAAACAATTAAATACTTTAGAAAATACTTCTTTATTAGATATTTATTTAAGTACAGGAAATGTTGTAGAACCACATATTCATCAAAATGCAGCTGAACTTGTTTATTGTATTTCAGGGTCTGCTGTTGTTTCTTTACTTAATCCATTTACGAATCAAATATTAAACTTACCGATAAAACCCGGGCAAGTTGCCAACATTCCACAAGCGTGGTGGCATTACGAAATTGCTACAGCAGATAATACTCATTTATTAGCTATTTTCAATGCTCCAACTCCAGAAGTTATTTTCGGTTCTGACATTTTAAGGTTAACTCCAGCTCATATGATGGCCCATACTTACTGCCTCAATGAACAACAATGGAAACAAGCGGTTTCCCCTATTCAATCAACTACTGTAATTGGTCCTCCGGCAAACTGCAATCAAAACCGTGAAATGAAAAATTATCCAACCCAGCCCCTCGCTCAACAACATAATCTGTATCACCAAGATTCTTATTACTTTCCTCTTTACTGGGGCTATTAATTTGTAAATTTTCAAAAGAATCATCATTTATCTCCTAGGAAAATACCGAGGAGATTTTTTTATTGTATCTTCTCTTCCTATTAAAAATAGTAACAATTGATAGTGTACATACATATAATATTTATATATTAAATTGGAGGTGATAGTACTATGAGTAATTATAACTATCGAAAAAACTACTCTTATAATAAAAATAGTAGCTCTTCAGCATCCTCTCAATCTTCCAATTCTCAATCTTCCAATTCCCAATCGCAAAGAGAATTAGCCGAGCAAGGCTATGTAAAGAAAAAAGGATGTAACTGTAATAAAAATAAATAGTTTATTTTATGGATGAATTCTTTTTTAAAAGAATTCATCTTTTTTTACTGACCGGAAATTTTTAAAGTTACATAACTTATTACTAAAATGAGAAAGGGTAAATTATACTTTTTTATACGAACTTAACAAAGAGTAATTGTTCAATTGATTTATTACTTATTTCCCCAAAAAATATAGTCCTTCCTAAATTTACTAGGAAGGACTATATACAAACCCCTGTTTAATTTCCTACTAAACATTGTAACAAATTAAACGATATTAATACCTGCACTTACAAATCCAGCAACTGCAGCTATTGGACTTGCTGCTGTTAATGAAACATACAGTAGTATTTTATCTCCAGCAGCTACTGGAATAGCTTCAGCTATGATACCTGATGCTGTAGAACCAATCGCTATTGCGGCAAATGCTGGTGTTAATAAAAGAGGTGCGCCTTGTACTGTAAACGTATTGCTTGCTGCAGGTGCAGTTAATATTTGTATTTGCACTTGAACAGGTGATATTGGAGCTAATGCAGCTGTTGCACTAAAGAAACCTGCTAATGACGTGATAGTTCCTGCACGTGGTGCTACAAATGCATAATCACCTATACCTAATGCTAATGTGATACTAGTTCCACCTGTTAATGCTACACCAGGCTGACTAAATCCAAATCCAAGAAGAGTTCCTGTATTAGCTACTAACGCGTTAACTAACGCAGATGGTGTTGTACCTGAAGCAAATGGAATAATAGCTCCGCCACCAGCTGCACCAGTTGCTCCTGTTAAGCCCGTTGCCCCTGTTGGACCTGTTGCTCCTGTTGCTCCTGTTGCTCCTGTTGCTCCTGTTGCTCCTGTTGCTCCTGTTGCCCCTGTTGGACCTGTTGCCCCTGTTGGACCTGTTGCCCCTGTTGCTCCTGTTACTCCTGTTGCTCCTGTTACTCCTGTTGCTCCACCAGTACCTGCTGGACCTGTCGCTCCTGTTGGGCCTGTTGGACCTGTTGCTCCTGTTGCTCCTGTTGCTCCCGTTGGCCCTGCTCCGGTTCCTGCTGGGCCCGTTGGACCTGTTGGACCTGTTGGACCTGTCGCCCCTGGAGTAGCATTGATTAATTGAATTAATAAATTAAAAAGAAGTTGTAAAGTTGCAGAATCAACATTTGAGTTGCAGGATATAGGGATAAGATCTAAAGCGAAGAAGAATTGTGCAAGGGCGCTATAAAATTGTTGCAATAATGTTGACAATTGTCCTAAATTAGGTGCTGGAGATTGTAATAAAACTATAATACTTTGAGTTAATTGTTTCAAAAAATTAACTTCTGGGGAAGGTAATAAGGAATTTAAGAAAATTAAAAATTGATTAAATAAATCGAGTAACACTAATCTGTTTGCATTACTTGGATTTGCAAAAAATGCTGAAATAGCTGATACTAATGAGTTTAGTAAAGTAATTAATTGACTTAATTGTTCCCTAGTAATAGGAACTGACTGTGGATTTTTACAACAATCTGCTGAAAAAACAATCGGATTGCAGTTATTATGATCAAAACAATCATTATGTTTCATTTATTTCCTCCTTACTTTTCTTATAGTTGAGTGTTTTCCTATTCTAAGTACTATAAAAGATGCCATTGAAAAATGTAGTTGAGTTATATGTTTCTCTTAAAATAGGAAACATGAATGATAATCAAACTTGAAAACGTCATTTAATTATGTTCATGACTCACATATTAATTATATGTTTTTAATAATTGACTGCTTAGATTAAATACCTAAACTTAAGAGTTTATTTTATTTTTCCACGTTTATCTCTTAGGTTCAAAGACACATTTTAATTTGAATACAAAAACCGAATTTACGATTTACATATATTCCGCAAGTAACAACATCATTTTTTCATATAAATAAAGAACATTTCCTTACTAAAATTGGGCTCACCTTATAAAGGTGAAGCCGTTTCTATTATAAAAAACTCTCATACAATATAGTGGACAAGTTATTTTATACTTCGTTCTAATAAAATATTGTAAGGAGTGAAAATTAATTGCCTATCATTCAACCATTTATGGCATCTAGAAGATTTACATCTACACTAGGAGCCGGCACAGGTACAGGTGCAGCTTTTGCAATTGCTGCCACAGCTTGTTTAAACGATGCGGGTACTACTGCAACCGCTTTTCCGACTTTCACGTATTACAACTTATATGTGAACGGTATTCTTCAACCAAGCGTGAACTCCAGTGTTACTACTGGTCCTACTGGTGCTATTACAATTCCTGGTGGGGATGCATTAGACGGCGGAATTCCAATTACAATTGAATTTATCGTCACTTAATGTTACCGAATGTAATTCAGAACAAAAAAGACAGATTCCTTTTCACATTAAGAATCTGTCTTTTTTAATTAATAATAATAAATTGTAAAATAATTGAAGAACCTTGCGATGGTGGTTGGTTATCCAATAAAGTTAGTTTACCAGTACTAACTTCATAGAATGGTTGTGGTTGCAGAATTCCATTGATAAACAAATTTACATATGAAACCTCAGTAGGTGATAGTATATTCGTTGTACCATATTGAGCTATGCCATCTGCATCTGTATATATAAGTTTCTCTCCATCTGAAAAAGTGTAATATAGCAAATTAGTTGTTGTTATAGGGCCAATCCCCCCAGTAGGACCTGTTACTCCCGTTATTCCTGTTGCTCCTGTTGCTCCCGTTGTTCCTGTTGCTCCAGTTACTCCCGTTGTTCCTGTTACACCCGTTGCTCCTGTTACTCCCGTTGCTCCCGTTGCTCCCGTTGCTCCTGTTGCTCCCGTTGCTCCTGTTGCTCCCGTTGCTCCCGTTATTCCTGTTATTCCTGTTGCTCCCGTTGCTCCCGTTGCTCCTGTTGCTCCTGTTGCTCCCGTTGCTCCTGTTATTCCTGTTGCCCCCGTTGCTCCTGTTGCTCCCGTTGCTCCTGTTGCTCCTGTTGCTCCCGTTGTTCCTGTTGCTCCCGTTACTCCCGTTGTTCCTGTTACTCCCGTTGCTCCCGTTACACCCGTTGCTCCTGTTACTCCTGTTACTCCCGTTGCTCCCGTTGTTCCTGTTGCTCCCGTTGTTCCTGTTGCTCCCGTTACTCCCGTTATTCCTGTTATTCCTGTTGCTCCCGTTGCTCCTGTTATTCCTGTTGCCCCCGTTGCTCCTGTTGCTCCTGTTGCTCCTGTTGCTCCCGTTACTCCCGTTGTTCCTGTTACTCCCGTTGCTCCTGTTGCTCCTGTTGCTCCTGTTGCTCCTGTTGCTCCTGTTGCTCCTGTTGGAATATATATTGGTGGAAGAGCTGAAAATGTAGGTCCAATATTCTCAGGTTCTATCTTACCTTTATTTATTGATAATTTATCATTCCGCTTCAATTTAATTCCTCATTCCACATATTTTTAATTAACTTACATAAGTATGAGTCTATTATTAAGAAATGCTTTCATAACTATTCTTTTTTCTTTCCAAATGATTCATACAGTTATTAAACATTTTACCGTTGCTATAACTCCTATTAATATAATAAAATGATAGTCCCATTCCAAAAACACGAAACTTATTGCATTCTAATTTAAAAATGAGGTAATTTATACTCAAGATAAAAATGAAAAAAGAATAGAAAAACTAGTATCAATGGCTCTTGAAATTATTCTTCCATACAGACTTACTGAACCTACCAGAAATACTGGGTCAATAGTTACAACAAACTCTATGTTCGCTAATAATACATTAGGTGATCCCATCACTGTGATATTAGGCGGAACTAATATTCCTCTTTCTAATAACCAAAGCCTCGGTAATTTTACAGTTAACGCCTCAAACGATATATTTACAATTCCTGTAACCAGAAGATATCATTTAACCTATCAAGTTAATACGACAACTGCTCTACTCGCTGGAACAAAACACTATTAAACGCTTCTACTCCACTTCCTGGTTCTATTTTTTCTCCCGCTATATCAACTTCAAATTATAACAATAATTTAATTGCCGATACTACAATTTCACTTCAATTATTCGGCGTATTATACATCGTTAATTTGGTTGGAGGTGGTTCAACAGGTGCCTCTCTAACAATTATACGAATCGATTTAAAAATGATTCATTCTTTTTCTAATAAACATTATTAAATACTAAGTCTGTCATGATAAGAACCTCCCAATTATTTCATAAAAGTGATGGCGCATTAAAGAACAAATTGCACTATATTCATAGTAGAAACTATCTATACTAAATTTTCCGTATATATATTATCAATTTACACTGACTTCCACCGATGTTACATTAAATATGAAGACAGTTTCTTTTTTACGAACCATCTCAATACGTATTTGAGAAACGTACTCCAATCCTATACGCGAGAGCAATACTATGTTGACACTCAGATGAGTGTCTTTTTTTGTGAGTAATAAAAAATAAAAACCATCTCTTAAAGATGGTTTTATCTTTTGTTACTATAAATGTAAACTTATACAGTTGGATAATAAATTGTCATGCTTAATCGAGTCAAAGATTCCCCTAAATTATAATAAGAGTGTGATCTATCGGCCTTAAAACGAATTGAATCTCCACTATTTAATGTATATTGACAGTTATTCACTTCTACTGTCAATTCACCTTCAAATACCGTAATAAATTCTTCTGCGCCTTCTTTATGCCCTTCTGAACTTAATTTCCCTTCTGTTTCTATTTCTACTGTATACATTTCAAAATGTCTATCATCTTGAAAAGGAAAAGAAGGATACACTTTATATTTTCCATTGTCTTCAGACAATGCTTGAATATCTTTTCTTAAAATCACTTTCGTATCAGGCTGAGGATTGTTGATTAAAGAGGTAAAAGAAACTTTCAAGCCATTTGCAATTTTCCATATTGTTGTTAGTGTCGGGCTTGATTCTCCTCTTTCAATTTGTCCAATCATCGTTTTACTCACACCTGTTAATTGGGAAACTTTTTCCAAACTTAATTTTTCTTTTTCTCTTATAGTTTTTAAATTTTTCGCTAGTATAAGTTGAATTTCTTCCATAAAAAACACTCCCACACTATATACAATATAACGACCGTTATGTATAATAAAAAGCACACGTTATATTGTTCTTTTCGGTCATTATAACATACAAAAATAATTAGGGGGGTTCAAATGCCTATATTTTCTTTTTTGTTATTTGTATTTATAAGTAGCTTCACACCTGGTCCTAACAATTTCTTAGCTATGACATACGCAAATCAACATGGATTAAAGAGAAGCATAAACTTTTGCTTCGGAGTAGCTTTTGGTTTTTTCATCCTCACTTCTTTATGTAGTTTCTTTAATGTTGTACTACTTAATATCTTACCCATAATCGAATTCCCTTTAAAAATTTTAGGTGTAGCGTATATGTTATATTTAGCTATTAAAATACTTACTAGTAAAAGCAGTACGAATCCCGTTGAAAAAGATAATAAAAACTTATTCACTGTGGGGATTTCTCTTCAATTCGTTAATCCTAAAGGGATATTATTCGGACTGACTGTAGTATCGACTTTCATACTCCCCTACTACAATTCATATTCAAGTTTTCTGCTTTTCTCATTATTTCTAGGTATAGTCGGTTTACTAAGTACATTTAGTTGGAGTTTATTTGGTTCAATATTCCAAAAAATATTAGTAAAACATAACCAATTATTCAACATCATTATGGCTGTTTTATTAGTTTTCAGTGCCGTTTCAATCGTTATACACTAATTCGATGCTCATTTTAGATTTTGTACTTTTTAATACCACTCTTTATCAATCAGACTACTTTATATACTAATCCATCCACATACCCTATGTGGTTTAAAACTTTTAAGAGGAAACCTTCTAACAATAGGTTTCCTTCCATATCATATTAAATAAGAAGCAGGTTAAATACGGAGGTGATTTTGATTAAGACTACTTTAATTTCTCATTTTTACAATGAAGAATATTTACTTCCATGGTGGTTAATGCACCATACAAAGCTATTTGATCATGGCATTCTTATTAATCGTGGATCCACTGATCGTTCAGTTGAAATCTGTAAAACATTCGCTCCTAATTGGGAAATACGAAACTCAAAATCACTCGAATTTGATGCTTATTTAGTTGATCAAGAAGTTATGGAAATTGAAAGAGAAATTACAGGATGGAAAATGGTATTGAATACGACAGAATTCCTGTGCTGTTATAATAAAGAACAATTTTTCAAATCACTTAGCACTATGGGTGGCAATATGTTTTCAATAAGAATGATTATGATGATTGACGAACCGACTCATGGCTACACTAATCCAAGATATAGCTCTCCGCTTGTTAAACAACGTTATCACGGCATAATAATTCAACCTAATCCAAACCAACTATATCTTAACGGTAGATTAATTCACAATAATTCGCACGGGAACTATAGAGTCGGGAGACATGGTTCGCATTATCCTTATAGCATTTACATGGAACCTGCTTTTATTTTTAAATTTTTTTATAGTCCATGGAACGATGCAATGAAAAAACGAAAATTACAAATTGGGCCGACTCTTTCTCAACATAGTGTACAGCGTGGACTAGGTTCTCATCACTTAACAACAATTGAAAAATTAGAAACAAAATACAAATTCTATGCAACTTTAACTACGGACCTCCGGTTATTCCCAGAATACCAAATTATATTTCCTGACCTTTATCCTTAATGTCATGAATATTTAGTTTCCACATCTATCCGTTTTTTATTAACATATCAACTCCAACTAAATATTTTTCTCTAGTAGAAATCTGAGCTAGGACTCTTGCTGCGCGCAAATTCCTCTTATTTAATGTCGTATCACCAGCCTATAATCTTTCATACCATTTCATTGAGTACCTGATGTTGGATTAGAAATAAAAAATGGCAATTCATTTGGAAAATTTTCAATTTCAGATTATATACCTTCTAAAACAAAGTATTCAAACAATAGAACCTAAACTAATGTCTTAAGTTATGGCTTTATTTTTTTCTTATTATTCACTTTAAAACCTTTTTATAATAATATTGAAAAATACAGTATAATATAAATTACTGTTCTTTGGGAGGGTTATAATGTCTGATAAGTATAAAATTTTCATTCTTATTGTTACCGCATCTTTTTCTTTCTTTTCCTTAATAAAAGATTTCCGCAACACTTCAAAAAGTTTCTTTTGGGGTAGTTTTGTAATTCTTACAAGCTTCATAATACTTTTAACACTCGCTTTAGATTTAACTCAAATACTCCTATATTCAGCGCAAATTGCGCTTGAAATTATTACAATACCACATAAACTCTTTCTACCATCTGTCACTGAAGCCGCTATTATTTACTAATAAAGTATTTTAATTTTCTTATGCATGCCAAAATATATTTTGGTAAATTTGACACACATTTATATCAAACAAGCATATTTTATTGTATGGTGACTATCTAATAATACAAATTTTAAATTTTTATAAGATCCTTTTATTTTTAATTAAAAATTTACAACATTCTAAAACAGTATGCACATAATATCCTCCATTCCCTTTTTCAACATGAAACTTGTCTCAGAGCGCCTTTAAAAGCGCTCTTTATCTTTAATAAAGGTTTTATTAAAATTTAGGTTAAAAATTAATACCCTATAGTCATAATAGCTATTTACTGTTTCCAAAATAAGTTGCATTAATAATATAGAAATGAAATACCTATAAAAATTATTACTTTACTATTTCTTTAAACATGCTAGTGAGGTGATTTCGATAGATTATCAAAACAAAGATATGTTCATTAACTTTTCACTTTTAGATATTAACCGTATTATTCTCCCACATTCTCCTACTGGGGCTACTGGAGCTACCGGGGCTACCGGTTCCACTGGAGCTACCGGGGCTACCGGGGCTACTGGCTCTACCGGACCTACTGGAGCTACCGGTTCCACTGGGACTACTGGGACTACCGGGGCTACCGGGGCTACTGGAGCTACCGGGGCTACCGGTTCCACTGGACTTACTGGCTCTACTGGGGCTACTGGCTCTACTGGCTCTACTGGTTCCACTGGGACTACCGGGGCTACTGGCTCTACCGGACCTACTGGAGCTACCGGTTCCACTGGACCTACTGGGACTACCGGGGCTACCGGTTCCACTGGAGCTACCGGGGCTACTGGAGCTACCGGTTCCACTGGGACTACCGGCTCTACCGGACCTACTGGAGCTACCGGGGCTACTGGAGCTACCGGGGCTACTGGAGCTACCGGTTCCACTGGACCTACTGGCTCCACTGGGACTACCGGGGCTACCGGGGCTACTGGAGCTACCGGGGCTACTGGAGCTACCGGGGCTACCGGTTCCACTGGACTTACTGGCTCCACTGGGACTACCGGGGCTACTGGGGCTACTGGAGCTACCGGGGCTACCGGGGCTACCGGGGCTACTGGACTTACTGGCTCCACTGGGGCTACTGGAGCTACCGGGGCTACCGGTTCCACTGGACCTACTGGACCTACTGGTTCCACTGGTTCCACTGGGACTACTGGAGCTACCGGTTCCATCGGGCCTACTGGCTTCACTGGTTCCACCGGGCCTACTGGTTCTACTGGTTCTACTGGGCCTACCGGGGCGGCTAGTGTAGGATTAACAAACTATCTATATGTTTTTGATACTACTAACCAATCAATTGCAGTAGGAAGTAGTGTTACTTTTAACACAAATGGACCTATAACAGGAACTGCCCTTAGCCACATCACAGGTACTGGAAATATTATAATTAATACACTAGGAACATATGTAGCAGAGTTTCAATTACAAGCTTCTCGCGAAAACCAATTCTCCCTCCAACTAAATGGTACACCAATTTCAGGTGGACGTTTTGGTACGGGGTCACCACATACAATAAATCAAGGTACTGCTGCTTTTACCGTAACAGTTGTTCCTTCAACATTGACTTTAATAAATAACACCTCTTCAGCAGGTACTATCACTCTCTCAAATAGTGATGGTGGCTCTTTAACAAATGTATCTGCAAGTATAAGTATTTTTCAGGTCGGATAATTAATTTGGTTAGAAAAGTAATTCATAAAGTTTACAAATAAAAAAATGAGGCTTCTCTTTTCTAGAGAAACCTCATTTTTTTTATTAAATTTTAAACTGACTCGTATACAGATCAAAATAAAACCCTCTATCTTCCATAAGAGACTCATGATTCCCTCTTTCTAAAATTCTTCCATCCTTTATAACAAGGATTTGATCTGCTTTTTCAATTGTTTTAAGTCGGTGAGCGATCACAAAACTTGTGCGACCTCTCATTAAATTATTTAGCCCTGCTTGTATTTGTAATTCTGTTCTTGTGTCAATATTAGATGTCGCTTCATCGAGAATTAATATATCTGCATCTGCTAAAATTGCTCGTGCAATCGCAAGAAGTTGTTTTTGTCCTTGACTTAAATTCGATCCTTCTGAAGCAATTTCTGTTTCATATTGATTTGGCAAATGCTTAATAAAAGAATGTGCAGATGCTGCCTTAGCTGCAGTGATAACTTCTTCATCAGTAGCATCTAAGCGTCCATAACGGATATTATCCATAATCGAACCAGCAAATAAATACGTATCCTGTAAAACTACTCCTATTTTACTTCGTAAAGAATTAATATCATAATCTTTTATATCTTTTCCATCAATATGAATTTGTCCTTGCTGTATATCGTAAAAGCGAGTTAACAAATTAATGATTGTTGTTTTCCCTGATCCAGTCGGGCCAACTAAAGCAATTGTCTCTCCTGGCTGCGCTTTAAGACTCACTTCTTTTAAAATCGTTTTATTCTCTGCATAGCCAAATGAAACATTCTCAAGTGCAACATGCCCTTGTAAATTTTGTACAACAAATGCGTCTTTTTTATTTTGAATTTCTGGTACCTCATCCATAATCTCAAAAACACGTTCTCCACCAGCAACTGCCGCTTGAATTGTATTCATTAAAGTCGCAAATTGACTTAACGGTCTTGAGAATTGACGAGAATAATTAATAAAAGCCGCAATAACACCTACTGTTGTCATTCCGTTTAAGACCATAACTGATCCAGTCCCAATGACAAGCCCCATACCTAAGTTATTAATAAAGTTCATACTTGGAAAAATAAAAGCTGAAAATGTATCAGCCTTCGTAGCTGAAACTCTTAGCTGTTCATTAATTTTATTGAAATTTTGTACAGTTTCTTTTTCTTTTCCATACAACGTCGTAACATCCGCACCTGTAATTGCTTCCTCAATAAATCCATTTAATTCACCTAAATCTTTTTGACGCTTCGCAAAGTTTTTACCACTATATGCAACTAGTTTTTTTGTAACGTAAAACATAATAGGTACTGTAATTAAAGTTACAATTGCTAAAATCCAATTTAAGGCGAACATCGCAATCGTTACACCTATAAAAGTTAGCGCTGATGAAATAATTTGTACAACACTTTGTGTCAAAGCTTGGTTCAAATTATCTATATCATTTGTCACACGGCTCATTAAATCACCTTGAGAACGCACATCAAAGAACCGTAAAGAAAGCGTTTGGATTTTCTCAAAAATATCTTGTCGTATTTTTTGAATTGTTTTTAATGCAACGTTAATCATGACAAATGTTTGTAACCATGTTAAAAGTACAGTTACACCGTAAATCGCGATAAGTAACATACACATTCTTGCTGTACCACTTAAATCTTTCGGTACAATATATTGATCTATAATGACTCCCATAAAATAGGGACCTAATAATCCAAGTAAAGTAGTAACAACGACTAGAAATATAACAAACATTAGAGCAGCTTTTTGATAGCCCATATAGTTCCATATCCGCATTACAGTTCCTTGGGCATTTTTAGCTTTTCCCATCTTTGGTGTGTTTCGTCCACCTTTATTAGCAAATTGCCCTTGAAAATTACGCATGTTCTTCCCCACCTTCTTTATGCAAATTACCACCTTGGGAAAGATAAATTTCCTGATAAACCTCACTTCGTTCTAACAATTGTTCATGTGTACCATTGCCAACTAATTCACCATTATCTAATACAAGTATTTTATCCGCATCCATTATGGAAGAAATTTTAGACGCAATTAATAAAGTCGTTGTGCCTTTATATTTTGTTTTTAAAGCTGTTTGAATAGTAGCCTCTGATTTTGCATCAACTGCTGATGTAGAATCATCTAATATGAGAATCGGTGGTTTTCTCACAAGTGCCCTTGCAATTGATACACGTTGTTTTTGTCCACCTGATAGATTTGTCGCACCTTGTGTTAAATTATATTGATAAGATTCTTCCAGCTTATTAATAAACTCAGTCGCACAAGCTGATGCAGCTGCTACTTCCAGCTCATCATGTGTTGCATTTTCTTTACCATAACGTAAATTCTCTTCTATACTACCTGAGAACAACAAAGCCTTCTGAGGTACAAACCCTATTGAAGCACGGAGTTTTTGCAAATCATATGTTTTAACATCTATTCCATCTATACATATTTCACCTTGATCCACATCATATAGACGTGGTAACAGTTTCGCTAAGGTAGATTTACCACTTCCAGTTGATCCAATAATCCCTACTTTTTCACCTTTTTGTATGCTAAACGAAATATCTTTTAAAACGTATTCATTATTTTTCGTATAGCTATAACTAACATTTTTAAATTCGATATTCCCCTCGATTTTCTCAGGTTCGATTGCATTAGCTGCGCTTATAATATCAACCTCGGTATTTAACACTTGCTGTACACGATCCGCAGATGGAAAAGCTCGCGCAATTTGAATAAATACCATGCTAATCGACATAAGTGACATTAAAATGATATTCAAGTAATTAATAAATGCCAAAATCGCTCCTACTTGAAGCGTTCCATTGAATACTTTTTCTCCACCAATCCATAATGTTGCGACAATCCCGCCACTTACAACTAGCATAATGATTGGCATCATTAAAGAAATAAGTTGCACAGCTCGAATATTTATCTTCGTTAAATTTGTATTTACACTTCCGAATTGAGCGATTTCATATTTTTGTCTTACATACGCTTTTATAACACGTACACCAGATAAATTTTCTTGTAACTTTGTATTCACTTTGTCCAATGCCTCTTGCACCTTTTTAAATGTACCACTTGCTTTGCTTGCAATTAAAATAATCGCAAGTAATAAAATCGGAACAACTACAAGTAATATTGGAAATAACTCTCTTGCTGTTACAAAAACAATAATTATACTTCCCATAAATAACAGCGGACCACGAACGAGAACACGTAATGTCATTGTCATTGCTGATTGAATGGAAGTGATATCATTCGTCACGATCGTTAATAATTTACCTGTTCCAAATGAATCACGATTATTACTAGAAAATGTTTCTATTTTCGCAAACACATCTTTTCGTATGTCAGTAGCGAAATTAACAGCTGCTTTTGTAGAATACATCATACACCCAAGCCCTCCAACTAAACCGAGTGCTGCTGCTCCTATCATAAGAAGCCCCATTTTTATTACATAATTTAAATCCCGATTTGCAATCCCAACATCAATGATATGTTGCATAATAGTCGGTTGAATTAAGTCCATCGCAACCTCAAGTACCATAAATAGCGGTCCAATAATAGCGAAGAACATGTATGGTTTTAAATACTGTAATAACTTACGAAATGATTTCATACATAATCTCCTTTTCCCATGAAATTACCACTGAATAATTCATATCCCTCCTTATTTAATTGATATTTTTTGTAATTTCTTCATTACTTTTATTATATTATGCAAATTAATATTTAACATTATTAAATGATAAGTATTAATGACTTTCTGGTCAATAAATGTGCTTTATATTATGTAAATACAAAAACCGCATTCTTAATGAAAAGAATACGGTTTTTTCATCTATATTTCTTCAATTGTAAAATTTAAAAACTCAGTCTCAAATCCCTTATTTTTAGAAGGACTACACGTGTAAAAACCTATTTTAATAGGCTCATTCCCTATATCCTCCATTAAATGAGCGATTCTTATTTGTTCCCATTGATGGCTCTTTTTCACATATATTGTATAATCACCGCGTTTTCGAATAATTCGAAAACAAAGTTGTTGCTTAGCTGCTTCAGTTGGATAATCTTGCGTTGACCAGTCAGAATATCCATTATTCGTTACGACAGCTCCTAAATGAGAAGGGCCATCTGGAATATACTCTAATGAAGTTTTCAACCAACACTTTTCCGAAATCATAACAAAAAGACCTGCTTGATCGTATTTTGAATTTGGATTCATACACAATTGTACTTCAGCTTGAAAGTCTGTCATCATTTCATTATAAAATACATGACCATTCATGACTTCAAAACCATAATGTGTTTTAAGCCAAAAATCTGTTTCTGCTTTCGAACGGACAATAAACGCCTGCTTGTCATTAATTTTATAATATTCAGGGACATTCATTATAGTGAGCTGCTCAACATGTTTAGGTATATATGATATATTCATAGTTCCTCCATAATAAAACCTTTATACAAATATTTAAAACTCCGCTAATACTGGGAATTTATAACCTTTAAAATCTAACTCTTTATCACTTCGAACCATTAAATACTTGCTAGACTGTAATTCTGTAAACTGTACATCCTCAACCCCTAATTGATCCGGTGAAAAATAAAATTCGATTTCCGTAAACCTTTCATTGATTTCTCCACATAATTCATCTAAAACCGGAAGTACTGGCGCAAATACTCCAAATAATTTCAACTTTTCATTGTCTACTTCATAAACGATTAGAGCATCTAGTTTCTCTGAATAATACAATTTCTCATTCCATTCCGAATCATACATATTCAAATAAAATGAAGGATGGAAGTTTAAAGTTGAAAAACTATTTGAAAGTCTTTGGCTACTATCAATAGTTTCATGTATTAACTGTCTATTCTCTATATTATAGAAATCTAACTTTTTAAGTAGTGAATGGTTATTATTAATATTTTTATCATATGGTATAGTCATCAAATATTCCTGCACAACTTTAAATCCAAATGCTGTATATAGTTCAGGTTTTTCCGTAAACAATAATGCACATTCACATTTCTTATCAATTTCTTCTATCATTTTACTCATTAATTGTGTCATTAGCCCTTGTCTACGGAAATTAGGGTGTGTCATTACTGATTGAATACCCGCCGCATTTATTTTTTCACCATTAATTAATAATGGGAGTGAAAATGCCGCAACATTTGCAATCACTTTATCTTCTTGTAAAAATGATAAAGCTTTATATGTATCATCCCAATATCCTTTATCCGAAAAATCATTCAATGTTTGAGTTGTAATTCCAAACACTTCTTCAAATAAAGGAAATAACTGCTCTCTTTTCGGTTCTTCTATTAGAAGACTTGCCAATTTTTCAACATTCCCCATGTTGTACCTCCAAATGTTAAATTCCATTAAATTAGATATACTTATATGACCTACTCTTAAAAATAGAGGTCTTACCAATCAATATACTATCATAAAACATAAAAAAAAGTCTAATTAATTTTATGTTTCGACTATTTGAAAATAAGTCGAATAAAAAAATATTAAGATTTTCGGATATTAATTAGTTTATTTTATAAAAATAGCGCTTTCTAATTAGCTTTTACTAATAGAAATACACTATTTATAATAAAATATTTTTATTCTTTTATCCCTTCAAGTCTTTCCTTCGTATTAATTTCTTCTCCACTTATACGCTTTTCAAAAGACTTTCTCCAACTATTTGAAAGTGCATTTACTTCTAATATCCTTTTTACCCCTTCAATATTTTGTTTTTCCTTATGCATAATACGGTTAGCGAATGCTACTGAAACACCTTTTGGATCAGACTGTAGTCTTTTTAAGGTGTCGACTGATGATACCCATCCTTCTTTTAATACACGAAAATAAAATCCTGTATATCCTGTTTCTTGAAAATATAGTGGTAACTTTGGAATATTATATTTTTTTGCTAATTTAAAACAAGGTTGCCTTGGTTGTGTTACCTGTACGATTGCCTGTCCTAGCTCAAATGTATCACCAATACAAACATCCTCTTCGCTCATACCACTAACTGTTATATTTTCTCCGAAAGCCCCATATACAAGATCTTGATTCAATTCTTTTTCCCAGTATGGATAGTGATCACCAGTATAAACACAAACTGCTTTATCTACTCCTCCATGATGAACTAAGTCAGCTTGTCCATCCCCATTAAATTTTACAAAGGATAAATATACCGGTTCCTTTACTTGTTTCTTATTTATGCCTGTATGAACTACCTTTCCACCGTATGTAACCTCTTTTGGTAATCCTATATTTAAAGATAATAATTGATATTCATTAGCCATTCTATTTCCTCCTTTAAAGGTGTTACATGTATTTTCTCTCAATTAATTTTTACAACCCTCTCTGCTATATAAAGATGATTATAAAACCTTTAAAATCATTGTTCAATTCAATTATTTATATAATAATGATAGGTATAACCTATTATTATACTTGAGGTGATTCCAATCGAATTACGACAACTTGAATACTTTTTAGCTGTTTCAAAAGAATTACATTTCACAAAAGCAGCTGAGAAATTAAATATTTCACAGCCTTCTCTAAGTCAACAAATACGTGCATTAGAGCATGAAGTAGGAATGCCACTTTTCGATCGAATTGGTAAAAAAATATCTTTAACTGAAGCAGGGAAGATTTTATTATCACATAGTAAAACCATTTTTCATGAAGTCGAACAAGCTCGTTCAGCTATTCAAGATCTAAACGGATTACAGCAAGGTTCCTTAACAATAGGGGCTTTGTTAACCGTCGTAAATTATTTACTACCACCAGCTATTTTAAATTTCAATAATTTATATCCCAATATAGAGCTTTCTGTATTAGGGCTTCGCACAAGAGATATTCGTGAAAAATTATTACGAAACGAACTAGATATTGGAATTACATTTCTCCCGGTGCAAGATAAAGAGATTATCTCTATCCCTCTATACAAAAGCGATCTTACATTAGTCGTGCCCACTGGTCATCGATTAGCTGAACGTAATCATGTATCTATTGCTGAATTACAGAACTATCCTTTAATTCTTTTACCTAAAAATTTCTTTTTAACCGAACTAATTACATCTCATTGTCAAAAATTCAACTTTAAACCAAGACCAATTTTAGAAATTAGCACGATGGAATCTTTAATCCAAATGGTTTCCAAAGGAATGGGAATTACAGTGTTACCCAAACCATATATAGACTTTTTACAAAATAATAACATTCAAGCTATTAAAATAGAAAACCCTACTCCAACAATTGAAATAGGGTTAATTTATAGAAAAGATAAATATATGTGTGCTGCAACTCAAGAATTTATTGAACAACTAAAAAGCACAGTACGTTCTTTCCAAAACTAAACAAAAGAGATTATCCTATGAAACCGTTTCATAGGATAATCTCTTTTCAAAACAAAGTAAACATTATATTAAACTCTTATAGATTTTAATGTACCTTTTTAGATATTGGAATATATTTAGTAAAATATGCACCAACTAGCAATAATACAATTGAAAATAACCAAGTAAAAGCACCGCCAAAGTGAAACCAATATGCAAACATATTTAAAATTGCGAGTGAAAAGAAGCAAATAGAAGTTAACGCACTTTTCAATCCTTTTATCCCAGATTTTTTTCTCTTTTGATAAGCAATATACATCGCAATGACAAGAAAAAAGATAAGAACAAATAGTAACATAACTTTTAGCATTGGTAATCCCTCCTGTATAAACGCACTCTTTACACTACCATATTATACCACATAGTACTAAAGAACTTTTATTCATTCCTGTTGTTTTTCACTATCTTTCCTTCACATCAGACCTCATCAAAACTCTCAACTAATGATTATTTGCTAACTGATAATTGCCTTGTTAAGATTATGGTAATAATAGAGTTCCAAAATAAAGTGATTTGACATCCGATAAACAAAAACAATACATTGTCCCCACTTATAAGCAATCATCTAATTCATGAAACTAAGAAACTTATTTATCAAAGCAAAAGGAGAATTTATGTATGAGCAATTGCAAACCAATTGATGAATTAACTATTGAAGACCTAAAACAAAACCCCATTTGGGAATGGGCAATAGATGAAGAGGAAAACGAAGAACATGACGAAACATGGGTAAAACCAGCAGCAACTACTAATTTTACAGATGAGCTAAACGGTTCAATCGTACTAGGCGAACTATTCTTACATAATGGTGAAAAATTCCCTATGATGTGTGAAATTGACATTGAAAATAACGAGGCAGTAATTCGTTCTGTTGTTTATTATAACGAAGCAGAAAATGAGTATATTGCTATAGAAGATATTGTGAAAACGGTCGAAATGCCGTTATCGATTATTATTAACCTAACAATTCATGCAGAATCCAAAACCTTACGCTTCACTGCACATAAAGTAGATATTTATAAAAATTCAATAACGACTAATTTAAATTAAAGTTGGACGAAATAAAGAAAACAATTATTAAATAAAGTGAAGCTTTAATCAGTGGGGGTCTTACTGCCCAGCAAATAGCGGGATAAAAACCGGAAAATGATTATCGATTCCCCGGTTTTTCAAACTAGATTAAAGTATTCCCTTTTCTACTAAAGTCTCTGCGATTTGAACTGAATTCCAAGCCGCACCTTTTAATAGGTTATCAGAAACAATCCAGAGGTGGAATCCGTTTGGCATATCAGGATCTTTACGTATTCTTCCGACAAATGTATCTATTTTCCCTTCTGCATATAATGGCATTGGATACAGCTGTTTACTAGGGTTATCCTGCAAAATAACACCTGGTGCATCCATTAATACTTCCTTAATTTCCGTAACGGTTGCTTCTTTTTCCAGTTCTATATAAACCGATTCTGAATGCCCTGATACAACTGGAACACGTACACAAGTAGCTGCCATTTTCAGGTTTTCATCTTCTAATATTTTCTTCGTTTCTTGAATCATTTTTACTTCTTCAAAAGTAAAATCATTGTCTGTAAATATATCTACTTGAGGCAGTACATTAAACGCTATTGGGTAATGTTTTTTATCTTTTTTCGCCGGTAATATATTACTTTTCACTTCTTCACCAGCAAGCATAGACTTAGCCTGCTCTTGTAATTCATGAATCGCATGAATACCAGAACCCGATACGGCTTGATATGTTGAAACGATAATTCTTTCTAAACCGAATGATTTTCGAATCGGCTGAAGTGCTGTTACCATCTGTAATGCTGAACAATTTGGAACTGCAATGATACCTTTATGCTGCTTTAAAGTATGCGCATTCACTTCCGGAACAACGAGCGGTACATCTTGCGCCATTCGGTACTCACTTGTGTTATCAATTACAATCGCACCACTAGAAACTGCATGAGTTACAAATTGTCTAGATACTTCTCCCCCAGCGCTAAAAAAGGCAATATCTACACCTTCAAAGCTAGTTGTTTTTGCCTCTTTTATAATTATCTCTCGTCCTTTGAATCTTACTTTCTTACCGGCGGATCGTTTTGACGAAAGCAATGTAACTTCAACTATATTAAACTTCATTTCATTCTCTAACAGTTCAATAATTTTTTGTCCTACCGCACCTGTAGCCCCAACAACAGCTACATGATAGCCCTTTTTTTTCATCTTTTCTCCTCCAATATCACCTGAATGAATATTTCTACAATTTCATTTTATACAGAATTTAATCATTTGGAAAATTAAAATACATGATATAATCATTCACAAATCATGATAATAAAAGAGGGATTGCTTATGGAGATGAGACATGTTAAAACATTTTGCGCCATTGTGAAGTATGGTAATTTTTCTAAGGCTGCGCATGCGCTAGGTTATGCGCAATCTACTGTTACAGCACATATGAAAGCTTTAGAGAACGATTTACATATTCCTCTTTTCGATCGGTTAGGGAAAAAAGTGCTACTTACAAAAGCAGGTCATCAATTTCATCCTTATGCATTAGAATTACTTTCAATATATGAAAAAGCGCGAGAAATCCCCCAAAATACAGATTATTTAGAAGGTACATTAAGTATTACATCTAATGAATCATTAGCGGTATACCGATTACCACAATTATTACGTACTTACAAACAGAAAAATCCGAAAGTAAATATCGTACTTGAAACAAACACAAATGAACAAGCATTACAAAAATTACGTGAAGGAGAAACAGACGTTGTCTTCATAATTGGAGAAAGTATAGAACATAATGATTTTATTACGCGTACTTTTAGTAATGAAACATTTGGATGGATTTTACCAGCTTATTCCTCTGCGCATACAAATCCATTCCAGTTATTACAGGACACCCAGTTCATTTTTACAGAACAAAGCTGCGGCTATAGGCCAATGGTAGATCGTTTTTTATGTCAAAGTGGAAATATTCCAGCTAAAACATTTGAAACTTCCAATGTTGAAGTCATTAAACAATCCGTTATGTGTGAGTTAGGCATTTCAATTCTTCCTTATATCGTTGTACAAGAAAGTTGCCAAAAAGGACAACTATGTTTTCAACCTATCGAAACTCCAACAGTTATTCAAAGTTATGTAATCTATCATAAATCTAGATGGATTTCCCCGGTATTACAATCGTTCCTTTCCTTACTTGAACGAGACTAAAATATTAAGACGTACATAGAAAAAGAGTAATTGCCTAATAAGCAATTACTCTCTTTCATTAATTAGTATACTATTTATTAGTCTGTTCCCCACCTGCAATTAATTTACTACCTGAATATGTACCTTTGTTCATAAACACTTGATTAATTAATTCTTTTTGCTCAGCTTGCGACATTACTCCTTTTCCTTCTCCTAAATTCCCACTTTGTAATTTCCAAATCTTATTGTGATCCCCATCAACCTTTTCATATTTTCCTTGTTTCCATCGTTCTAAAATTTCTACATATGTACTTCCCTGTACAAGATCATTACTCTTTACAATATCAATTAAGCTTTCAATCCGCTCTTGTGTAATAAAAATATAGCCCCACTTTTGATCAGCTTTCGCTTTTTGATGTGCCATTTCATGTAATGCTGTCTGTATGTTCTCATCTGTCCATTTAAAATTTTTATTAAAACCACTATTCGGCAATGAATAATTTCCATTTTCTAAAAGCTTTGCATCTTCTGCTTTTACGTTACTATCAGCTAATACTTCTACTGCTGGAGCAGCTGGTGATGCCTTTTTCGCAGCTGGTTTACTATTATTTAAATAATGCAGCATACCATATGTTAAACCTACTCCAATTACCGCCATACCAGCTATAACACCTATTATTTTCAAAAATGTTTTCATCTCGCTTGTTTCCTCCCAAATATCTCCGTTCTGACTACCTAATTATTTCTTATATAAAAACTGTTACTTCATTCAAAATATCGCATCCCATCCCCTATCATATTATTTATATATACTTCCTCATATTGTATTTCTTTTTCTTTAAAATTGAAAGATTATTCTGTTAAATAATGAAAATATTCTACAAATTTTTCCTTTATATTTATAAAGAAACAAAAAAACAACGAGCGCGTTCTACAACACTCGTTGTTTTTACTTTATGCACGATTTTCTTTTAACCACTTCGTAATAGCATCTAACTTCGAAACATCAAAACGTCTTTCTTCACACACGTTCAAATTTTGTGAGTTTCTCACTATTTCTAATTCATTATTTCTTACACTTTTTGCCTCAATTAATTTACAATACCCATCTGTAACAGTATTTAAATTTTCATAATAACGCTGAAACGATTTTGATATATGTAAATGTTTTTCAAAGTTTCTTCTTCTTTTCGTCTCATCAGATACTTTCCGCTTTCTAAGTTCTTCATCGTTCGTATATAAATAAAAATATTGATCCGGAAAGCCAATTTCCCTATTTATCATCTTTTCTTTATAAAAATTTTCTATTAAAGATAATGGCTGATTAAATATATCAAAATGAAAACACCAATTATAACTAAGTGGCTGATAAATATCGCCATCGAGTATTACTAATTCATATTGCTTTGACTTCTGAACAGCTATATTCCAGCGCTCAACTTGTTTTTCAAAATACCATGTTCTATGTTCATTTTTTGGCCTTTCAAATAAAGAATTCACTTCAGGTATTATATAAGCACCATAATTCTTTTCTAATTCACGGCACGTGGTACTTTTACCAACAGCGCTTGCTCCCTCAAATGCTATTATCCCCATAGTTTCTCCCTCTTTCATTAACTAAAATTTCGTTGTTTCGCTTTTCTTCCCCATAACTTTCTCCATAAAACAATTGAAGCGACAGTGAGCATGATTGTTGTAATGATACTACCTTCAATTCCGAACGTGCCTCCATGCAATGTTTCTGGTCCATTTGTTATAGACTTAAAAATTGGAGTAGAATATACAGTTGTGCCACTAACTGCAAAACCATATACATTATATTGAGCCCAGTTCCAAATTGAGTGCCATGCACATATTCCCCACAGACCGTCTTCTTTCAATACATATAAAGCTGCGAAAACACCCACTAATATTATATTCGATATAGATAATATTGTAATTCCTGGATTAAGTAGATGAAGAAATCCAAATAAAAATGAAGTTACAATTATTCCAACCCATATACGACTTCTAACAGAAAGAACCGGGAATAACCAACCTCGTACAATAATTTCTTCCGTTGCCCCTTGTATTAAAAATGCAACTAGAGATCCTACTATTCCTACTATCACTGTTGAGGTAATATGTTGTACTTGCAATTTCACACTCCCCATTAATAATAGTAGAATAACTGGCGTTGAAATAAATAAAAACCCTATTAACGCACCTTTTAAATACTTTCTCATCCATTTCTCTTTCCAAAAGCCAATGGATGAAAAAGGTCTTTTTTCTACAAAACGAACCCATATAAATAAAATAAATATAGCTCCGCCAAACGTTAACACCATTCTAACATTGTCATAAATACCTTTCATGAATATCGTTTCAGCTTTCGGTAAAAATAACATAAATAACATAAAAAGTTCGCCTAAAGTCAAAAATATAATGGCTAATATTACAGCAAAGACTGGATGGACCTTTTTTCTCCCTGCTTTTGCTGCTTCAATTATTATAAATGAATTATTTTTCACTTTCTTTTCTCCTTTTATAATATTTAACTACCAACAGTAACCAACCATATTTTACCACGAAAAATATATTATTAATATTTACTCTAAGTTTTTCTTACATGATTTTGCATAAATCCCAATTAGGAATAATATATAAATAAAAGAGGTGCCTTTGTGCCTTTACTATTATCACCCAGATTACTCAGTGGTATTACCAGCACTTGCTATTTCCCACCATTTGTTGTAAGATAGTAATTAAGGTCAATTTAACACTATATTTTCTTTGCATATTATCAAGTATCAATTGGGGACAGTTTGTACTCCTTATGGGTTTTTGATAATATGTGAAATTTTATTTTCATTCAAATAAGGCCGATCATATTGTAATTTTTCTACTTTTAGGAGGCATTACCATGACATTAACAGGTAAAGTAAAATGGTTTAACAGCGAAAAAGGTTTCGGTTTCATCGAAGTTGCAGACGGTAACGATGTATTCGTTCACTTCTCAGCTATCACTGGCGACGGCTTCAAGTCTCTTGACGAAGGTCAAGAAGTTAGCTTTGAAGTTGAAGAAGGTAACCGCGGACCTCAAGCTAAAAACGTTGTAAAGCTATAATTCAAACAATAAAAAGGTTGTTACCAGCAAGGTTAACAACCTTTTTAATATATAACTAAAATTTTTTACATAAAAGGAGTGGTTACATGTATCGCAATCGAAAGAACGATGTAGCAGAAGTACCACCAGAACAAACCCCTGTTTGGGAATGTGAATCAGAGGATTGTTTAGGATGGATGAGAAAGAACTTTTCATTTGAAGAAGAGCCTAAATGCCCTTTATGTAAAAGTAGCATGAAAAGCGGAGAACGTTTATTACCTAAATTAGGTTAATTTATAATAAAAAAACCTCTTTTAATTAAGAGGTTTTTTTTATTATAAATTTATGTCCTCAACATCAGTTCGCACTATAGAATACAATAATGCATCGTGTTGCTTATTTCCTTGATGAATATATCCGCGCAATAGCCCTTCCTTTTGGAAGCCAATTTTAGATAACATTCTACAAGAAGTAACATTTTCAGGATATGTAATAGCTCCAATTCTAAACAAACCTAAATCTTTAAATCCATAATTAATAATTTCTCCAGCTGCTTCTGAAGCATAACCATTTCCCCAATAGCGAGGATGCAGATCATATCCAATCTCAGATCGTTTACTCCATAATTGTAAATTGTTTAGTCCAATTGTTCCTATTAAAACGTTCGTTTCTTTTAACACAATTCCCCATCGTATTGCCTTTTTCTCAAAGTAATTTTTTGAAAAAGATTCAATCATACGTGAAGCTTGTCCAAACTCCGTAAAAGAATTCATACCGTAGTAACACGTCACTTCATCCAATGAAAAGATTTCATATATTTTTTGACAATAAGATTGTTCTATTTCAACTAAACGTAAGCGTTCTGTTTCTAGTATAGGAAATGCCATAGGATCACTCCTTTCTCTCTACTCATTCATTATATCAGAAAAAATATGTATAATTAGTAAAGTCCTTATTGTTCCATAAATCAAACATTTCTAATGGCACATTCTCTCTTAATTCTATATACACGAATTAGATACCTTCTGATTGCACCTCAAACATGACGCTATAATTTCCATAAATCGAATTTTAAATTATCAAGAACTGTAAAGAAATTGTTTCTTCATTTTCTCCTTCTAAACAACCAACCTACCCCATACATTTATGGTAAAATATAGTTAATATATTATTTTATTGTGGAGGTGAAGATTTCCTATGTATATATTCATCGGCTTATCCCTCTTACTCATATTACTTATTTTTTTATTCGCAAAAAAATTCACACCAAACTCATTCATGATGACTAGCTTTAAAGGTAATAGCTTTAGGACATTTTCAATCGGTATTTTAATCGCTGCCATACTCTCACTTTCATATGGAACTTATCATGCGGTAACATATCAACCTAGTTATTTAGATATTAAATTAAAAAATCAAAACTATACTGTTTTCGGTAATGTAGGCGAATTCGGTTATTTCTCCGAAGAATTATTAAAAAAAGATACAGAAGTACAACTATATTTCGTCTCTTGGAAAACAATACAGTTAAAAAATCCGGTAATACTTATAGAATATCCTTCAGGAAAACAAGAAACATGGAAGCCAAATATCGTATCAATACCGGTAAATAAATTACAAGAAAAACATGATATAAAAGATATTTATCAACTATCACCGTATTCATTTAAAGAGTCTGGAGAAATAACATTAACAATAAAAGAAAACAATGTAAAAAACAATACAATTTCCATTCAAATAAAATAAATAAAAACTGTTCCTCCATTTTGCTGAAGGAACAGTTTTTATTTATTCTACAGTATTATTTATTTAATGTAGCCATTATTTCATTGGCTATATTCTTTCCATTTCCAATACACGCACCAATTCCGACACCATAATATGAGGCACCAGCTAAATATACATTTGGATAAAGATTCGTCATTTTTTCTTGCAATGCTTGAACCGCTTGATTATGTTCTAAATGATATTTCGGCATTAAATCTTTCCAATTTGTAACTTCGACTACTTCTGGCTCACCTTTAATTCCGAGACTCTTTTCAATATCATATAAAGCTACTCGTACTAATTCTTCTTCACTATAATTTTTGATTGTTTCATATACCGGATTGGTGCTCTTATAAAACATTCTTACTAATAATTTTTGTTTACCCGATGTATGTTTCCACTTTCGACTTGTCCATGTACAAGCATCACAATGTAAATCACTGTTTTCCGTTACAATAAACCCTGTGCCGTCAGCTGGTAGTTGTTCATCTAGTATGTCAAATCCTAAGTAAATACTTATAAGAGATGAGTTTTTAAATGTATTAAACTGCTCATTTAACTCATTAGACTGTAATAAAGTTTGTGCTATATCATGCGGAGCTGCTAAAACAACATAATCAGCTTGTATTGTTTCATGATTTACAAAAGAAATCTCATATCGATCTTCTTGTTTACTTACAGCCGTCGTTATAGCACCTTTTTTTACGACAGTTTCAGTGAGCACTTCTTCTAAGCGATTAATTATCGTAGATAGTCCACCTTTAAATGATACGAATTTTTTATTTCCTGCTGATTGAAATTGTTTTTTATTCTCTTCAAAACCTTTAATAATACTTCCATACTTATTTTTATAATCCAGTAAATACGGTAATGTAGATGCCATTGTAAGCTCATTCAACTTACCAGAATATACGCCTGAAAGTACAGGAGCAATTTGTCTTTCCACTAACTCTTTCCCTAAGAAACTTTCTAAAAATAGAGCAAGTGATGTATCTTCCGTAAACTCTTTATTTTTCGTTATGAAATCTTTTAAAGCTACGATTTTCCCTTTCGTTGAGACTAGCGTACTGCTAAACAAAGACTGGGCGCTCATCGGTATCCCAAATATAGTATCAGAAGGAATCGGATGTAACATGTTTTCAGAATATATGTAAGAAATACCCGTTTCATTATATACCATTTCATCTTCTAAATTTAAATCTTTTACAAGTGGCATAACATATTCATTACGAGCAACGATTGAATCCGCTCCTGACTCCATAATGAAATCCTTTTCTTCCACACTATGGATTTTACCACCTAAATACTCTTCTTTCTCAATAAGAATAAAATTTAAATCGATATTATAATCCTTTTTTAATTTTTCTAAATAAAACATAGTAGAAAGTCCCGTTATACCTCCACCGATAACAACAACTGTTTTCATATGTGCTGCGCTCCTAACCGATACAATTAATAATTCCTTTTTATTATAACCAAAAGTCCTTATATTCGACTAGCAAGTTGCGCATTCTGTAAGAAATTAGACAATATATTTGAATATATTTTCAAATTACCTAATAAAAAAGAACTATAACATATACAAACCACGTCATAGTTCTCTTTATTTTAAAAACATAAAGTAATTGATTAATTTGTCTAGTTCTTGACTCAATGCCAATACTTTTTCATGTTGAATTCCATAATCCGATACTAAATATAAAAGTTCTTCTTTTTTTATTTCAATTACTTTTTCCAATTTCGCTAGTTCCATGTCGTTTTACATCTCTCCAAAAATAAAATGTATGTATTTCAGTATAGCCTACTTACATAATTAGTAAAAGTAAAATACGCATGTAAAATCTTACATATTTGAAAAAATAATATACTACTAACAAAAAAAGAAACTAGATTAAGCTTTCTTTTACAGATTATTGACGTTCATTAAGAATGAATAATTTTTCTAATGTTATATCTTTATAATTTGGAGCTCTCTTTATATGATTAAAATAACTGGCAATTGCAGCTGCTCCAAAATGCGCATGCCAAATATCATTTGTTTCTTTTTTACATTGAGAAATAATTGAAAGGCCGCCTTTTAAAATACTTTTGTTTTCCATTTTCTTTCTCCTCTAGTTAAAATCACTATATTTTCATCCTAAAGATGGTGTCAGTACAAATAAAATGTGATTCGATTCATCACTTTTATTCAAAAATCGATGCTTCACATTTGGTGGAATACGTACAACATCGCCTTCTTCTAAAAAATATTCTTTTCCCTCCAATTCTACGTACACTTCCCCTTTCATAATAACAGCAATCTCTTCCTTATCTTCATGGGAATAATGACTTTCTGTTGTGTTTGCTTGTTTATTTAAATCCATCATTAACATTTCAATACGTGCTTTCATAAAATCAGGTGTTAATACATCATATACAATGTGATCATTGTTTTCCCGATATACTTTTTTTCGATCTTTTTTCTTAGAAATGAGCGAATCTGTATCGATATCATTAATAAAAAGTGTAAACAGCGGTACATTTAATGCTTTTGCAATTAACTCCAAAACATTTAAAGAAGGATTAGCATGTCCTCTTTCAATTTGGCTAATTAGTGATGTACTAATCCCTGCATAATCAGCAAATTCACGAATTGTCATATTATTTTTCTTACGATAACTTAATACTGTTTGTCCAAGCCTATCATGTATCATAGTAAAACTTCCTTTCGTCCATCATAATGCATATTTCATTGTCTTTGTGCTGACATACTAAACAAAGGCAAATAATCCTTTCTTATTATCTCCGGGACTTATATACTTACTTTTGTACATTATATCGCATTAAGTTTATTATAATAAACATTCTATCGGAGGGACAAACTTTGAAATCACCTATTCTTTCATATTTCATCTTATTTTTTGGTGTATTCGCCTTATCAACTTCAGCAATTTTTGTAAAATTGGCAGATGCTCCTGCGACAATCATTGCTTTTTACCGATTATTCTTTGCCACACTGATCCTGTTACCGTTATTACTATTTAATAAAAATAGTCGAAATGAGCTAAAAACTTTAACGAAAAAACAATGGACATTCGGATTCACATCTGGGCTATTTTTAGCTGCACATTATGTACTATGGTTTGAATCATTACAATATACTTCTGTAGCAAGCTCTACAGTTATCGTAACGTTACAACCTTTGTTCTCAATGATTGGTGGTTATTTTTTATTTAAGGAGAGATTTACGAAAGGAGCGGTTATTGGTTGCCTCATCGCTATTTCAGGTAGTATCATCATTGGCTGGCAAGATTTCAAAATTAGTGGAGAAGCTTTATATGGAGATATTTTAGCATTTATCGCTGCCGGTATCATTACTGCTTATTTTTTCATTAGCCAACACGTTCGTAAAGATTTGTCACTTATACCATATTCGGTAATTAGTTATGGAAGTAGTGCTGGCTTTCTTAGCATATTTGCTTTCATGCAACAAGAATCTTTCATCCATTACTCTACACAAACTTGGTTGTGCTTTATTGGATTAGCTTTCATTGCTACAATTTTAGGACAAACCATTTTTAATTGGTTATTAAAATGGATGAGTGCTACTGTAATTTCAATGAGTATTTTAGGTGAAACAATTGGCACTTGTATGCTAGCGTACTTTATATTACATGAGACTATTTCTTTACAACAAGGACTAGGAATTACCGTTATTTTTATTGGTTTAGTATTATTTTTATTACAGCCAAATTCTAATGAAAAAGCATGACAGTATACTGTCATGCTTTTAACTATTCATTATGTACAATTAAACCATTCGGTCTAAAACGACTCATCATAATTTCATTAATAAACTTTCCGTGAGCTTTCAAATTTCCTATCTTTACTCCCTCTTCTACAAATCCAAATTTTTCATATAAAGCTTTTGCTTTTGGATTCGTTTCTAACACACCTAGTTCTACTCTCTCTAACATTAACCAATTATCAGCCAGATCAAGCATCTTCATAAGAAGTGCTTTCCCAATTCCTTTATTATGATATTCACTGTCTACCCCAATGAATAAATCGCCTGAATGAGATCTTCGGCCCGGACTTTGTGTTAAACCTACAAATCCAACAACTTCTCCATCATATTCTGCAACAAATTCAAATTGATTTGGTGCTAAATTTCGAATTCTATTTTCCATAGCTTCTACACGCATGCTAGGTAAGAAAACCATATACGGTAAAACGTCATCCTGTATACATATACGATGAATTGCTCTAGCATCTTGTATTTCTACTGCTCTAACGTTGATCCCCATCTTTCTCTCCTCCATATAAATAACAATATATTTGTTTGTGTGTATTCTAGAAACGTGTATGAATGACCTTCTCACTCGTATTTCTTTATGTCATTTTTACATAATTATTTCGATATAATACTTAATTTCCAAAAAGATTAACAACTATATGGATTTGGTTAACTTTTCGCCTCGTTATATAAATTAAGCAAATTTTCAATTGGAATACCATTTAGTTTCATGCCGACTATATTACAATTTTCTATTTCAATATTTTTCAGATTACTATTACTTATAGTGCTGCCTTCCAAATCACATTTATCGAATACAATAGGTTCCTTCTCATCTCCGAGACTTGTATTTTTAAATTGCACTCCACCTAAAGTCACCAAATTAAATTTACTGCCAGAAAGATTTAAATCTGCATATGATGACCATCTAAAATTTATATTTCTAAACTTTGATTGACTTACATTACAATTACTCATATTCATATTTATTATATTGCTACCAACAAATGAACTGTTTTTTAAATTCACTTGATAATACCCTGTATTCGCTAAATTACAGTTTTCGTATTGACTATTTTTCATATCTTTATTTGTAACTACACTCTCTTTGTTTGAGCTTGTTTTTATTCTTTTCACGTAACAATACTCATCTTCCGATTCAAAAATCATTTGGTAGCCCATCTTTTTATAAAAGTGATGATTATTAATTTGTCTACTAGATGTTTCGAGATCCCAAATCTTTATGTTTGGATATTCCTTTTCTATTAATTTCATAACATGTGATCCAATTCCTTTTCCTTGATAAACAGGATCTACAAAAATACGATCAATTCGACCGTACGACTTACCAGAAATCGTAACTATTATCCCTCCAATTATTTCTTTATCCATTACAACTTTGAAAGAATCCAATTCTTCAATGGAATATTCCATCATTTCAACTGAAGAATACCCTGGCGGTTGAATGTTATAATCAATGACATCATCTTGGCCGTATAGCCATTGTTTTGCTTCTGCATCAAATGTTCTTTTCATTATTTCTGTTAATTTCTCAGCATCTAAAATTGTAGCTTTTTCTATAGATATTCTCGTCATTTTCGTTTTCCCCTTCATTATTACAAACCAACCATTTTTGTGAATGCCATAATTATCAATTCACTTTTATTTTTAATGCTTTTCCCATTATTACATATGGAACATCATTTGTACTTGGATGAAATGGCTCCAATATATTTATCCAATCTAATCTTTCATATAACGAACGTGCTTTTTCATTGTTTATTTGTGTTGTTAAAACACTCGTTCTATTTGGAATCCCTTCTAGTAATTCATTATGTAATTTCGTTCCAAGACCTTCATTTTGATATTGTGGGTGGACTGCTAACTCTACAAATTCAAAACAATCTTGTAACCATTCGTCTACTTGCTCTAGATGTAACGCTTCTCTCATTAATTGATTATAGTACTGTCCCTCCATTGAGCGATAACCATAAGTAAAGCCAACTACTTCATTTTCATCATTTATTGCTACTATACCTTTAAAACCTGTATATTCTATATGCCTATTCATTCGCTCGATTATTTCATTGAAATTTATTTTCTCAAATACTTTACAATACAATTTTGCCATATCCCCAATTAAGATTTCATCTTTTTCAATGCTTACGAATTTCACTTTATTCCCCCCTGTTAAACATTTACATACTTAAAATTTTAAAAACAAAGAAAATTAATACTAATCACTCTCTTTACTATTAAACTACAAATCACCCTATATTTTCCACAATTACTTAGTATTAATGAATAAAAGAAGAGACCATGTAATATCAACATGGTCTCTTCTTTTATTCATTTTCAATTTTATTCCGCTATTTGCCGGGCAGTAAGACCCCCATCTCAAAATTCAGCGAAAGCAAAGAAGTTAGGTGGGGGTTGGGCTAATAATCAGCGGGGCTGACACCCCACTGATTAAAGTTTCACTTTATATAATTAAAAATTAGATATTACTTAAGCCAATCGTTGCAAGTGTTACTTAACTGCTGTAAATCTTCTATAAATTGACTCGCATCATATCCATCACAAACCGAATGATGTACTTGCAATGAAACTGGTAGCATAACCTTATTTCCTTCGTTAAAATATTTCCCACAAGTTATAATTGGCAATAGAAAATTTTCATCATTATTAATATTAAGATTAAATCCAGTAAAACTAGTCCAAGGTATGCTAGAAATCGGAAATACATTAGGAGGAATATTTTCTTTCGTGAAAAGACCATGAACACTAGCATAGCATCTCATATCGTCTTCATAATTTTTATAGAAAGTGCGGAAATCACTTGAATAATCCGTCCATATACTTGAAAAAGACTTATCATCTTTATGAAAGATTGTATAACTCGGTATCATTTCCTCCCAATAGCCTAAAACTCCTTCATCGTTAAAACATGTTCGAAATTTTTTATGATTATTTACTACTCTAGAAATTAAATATATAAAAACGGGATAAAATTTTATTCCCTTTTGATATACTTCCTCTAATAACATCGTGATATCAACATTCACAGTCATACTAAATGTACAGTTCAACTTTAAATAATGCTCAAAATACCGCTCTCTATTCCAATCTTCTCTATCAATTACATGAAACTTCATTCTAATAGCCTCCTAAAATTTTCTTTTTATTTTAGAAGGCTAATTCCCTTGCTCTCACCATACTTGTTCACTCCTAACAGTTTACAATTCACCCTAATTATTCATTTAATTATATAACATATGTAAGAATCAATTCACATATTTCTGGAAATCCATCCACATACTATAGATAAATCAAATGAAATTTGGAGGATACATACATGAATAACAAAAATATGAATAAAAAAGAAAATGTTACTGAAAACACTACATCTATTCAAAATAATAATACTGCAAATCTTACTATCGAAGAACAAGCAATGAACGGCTTATACGGAATGCCCGAAACAACAATTGAAGATGCTGATCACGCTGCATCTGATGATTTGACTTCAAAAAATTAATTAACTACATTGAAAAAAGCCAAGGAAAATATCCTTGGCTTTTTTAACTATGCATCCACCTTTTGTATTTCTTCACTCTTTCTTGAAAGTTTACCTGGCCAAAAAGCAAATCGGCCTAAAACTACTGTAATCGCGGGTACAAGTAACGGTCTTACGATAAACGTATCTAGTAATACGCCAATTGCAGTTACAATACCAAATTGAACTAATACTTGAATTGGAAGTGTACCTAACACTGCAAAAGTTCCTGCTAAAATTAAACCAGCCGATGTAATAACACTACCTGTTTGTATTACACCATTTTTTACTGCATCCAAGTGATTTTGTGTCTTTCTGTTTTTCCATATTTCTGAAACCATAAAGATATTATAATCTTCACCTAAAGCAACTAAAAATACGAATGCGTACAACGGTATCGCACCTTGAATGGCCGGCGCACCCATACCGTAATGAAGTAATATCCATCCTGCTCCTAACGCTGAGAAGAATGATAAAACGACAGTTACAATTAAATAAATCATCGCAACAACCGATCGTAAGTAGACAAGTAATAGTAAAGCGATAATGCTAATCATTACTGGAATAATTACTGATTCATCACGTTCCGTAATTTGCTTTGTATCATATAATGAAGCTGTTTCCCCACCAATCCACAATTGATCTTTAGCATTACTAATCCCAGCACCTTTTAATACTTTTTCTATACTACTTTTCAATTTAGGAATTTGATCTAACGCTTCAATTGAGTATGGATTTTCCGCTAAAGAAACTTCATACATTTGTATTTGCTTATTTTCTTTTCCCTCTTTTGGCTCTTTCACTGTATTTACGAAAGAAAATTTCTCTAGTTCTTGTTTAATAGGAAGCTCTTTGCCTTTCGTATCAACAACAACTTTTATTGGTGCTAGTTCACCAGCTGAGAAATGATCACTAATTAACGTAAACCCTTCACGAGAAGGCATATCCTTTGGAAACGACTCTAATAAGTCATATGTGTATTGAATACGTGGTACGAATGAAGCCAATCCGCCTAATACAAATACAGTTAGCATAATTATTGTCCATGGTCTTCGTACTACAATATCTCCAAGTTTTTTACTAAAGGAGCCTTTTGATTTTTTAACTTTTACAGCCCTCTTTTTCTTTCTTGCAAACTCCTCATTCATTGAAGTTGTTCTCGGTATAAACGGGAAAAATGCAATTCTACCGAAAATTAATAATAGTGCTGGTAAAATTGTTAAAGCCGCGATTCCCATTATAAATACAGCAACACTAAATGGTACTGCAAATCGATGAAAGGCACCATAATGAGCAAGTAGTAATGTTCCTAATCCAAGTACAACAGTTAACGCACTCATTATTATTGCACCGCCAGATGCTTTAATCGCAAGTTGCAATGCTTTATATTTACTTTCTTCTTCTAACAAGTACTCTCTATATCTCGAAATTAAAAATAGACAATAGTCCGTTCCAGCGCCAAACAATAATACTGTCATAATTGATATCGCTTGGGCATCTACTTTAATCCATCCGTGATCAGCTAAAAAACCGAGTGTAGGACTAATAATACCGTATGCAAAGCCAACAACAAGTATAGGTAAAATCGCTAAAATTGGTGAACGATACAGTAAAATTAACAAAACTAACACTAGTAGTACAGTAGCCACTAACAATTTCACATCTGCTTGACTAAATAAACTAACTGCATCCGTTTGAATACCTACAGGTCCTGATAATCGAACATGTAAACCAGATTCACTTATTTTTTGTTTAAATGGATCTTCATCCACCTTACTATTCACTATTTTTCTAAACTCTTCAAGATTTCCTTTTAATATATCCGTACCAGCAGATTTATTAAAAAATACCGGTGTAACAAATGATGTACCATCTTTTGACGCACTTTTTAATAATACTTGCTCTGGGATTGTATCAAATGGTGGTAACGTTGATTGTTCTTTTAAAGGACTAGATTTTAACTCTTTATAAACATCTTGTATGAGTTTATAATCCTGTGACTGTAATCCACCATCTCTATACCATACTACTAACAACGGATTCCCTGCATTATTCGGAAACTCTTTTTTCATAAGCGCTTCCGCTTGCTGTGACATAGCTGTTTCAGGTAAATTTTTCGGATTCGGTTCTTTCGTACTGTTTACTTGTGGTAACGTAAATGAAAGTAATAATGTAATAAGAATCCACACCGATAAAGTGATCCATTGCGTATTTTTCCCTGCCACAAGCCTCCCTAACATATGTAACGGGTGCTTTTTCATAAAAACCCACCTTCCTTTTTTCCTCCATTATTAATTATATATACTGGTCGGTTAATTAATCAAGAATGATTGAAAATTATGTTATAATTATCTCAATCATAAATGTCAGGAGCGAATGTATTTGGAACAAAAACAACGTCCTCTCGGAAGGCCGCGTCAAAATAAAAATACAAAATCTACAAAAGAAACCATTTTAGAAGTAGCAACCCGCTTATTTCTTACACAAAATTATCAAGTCGTTTCTATGGATGAGGTCGCAAAAGTTTGTGGTGTTACGAAAGCAACTGTCTACTATTACTATTCAACAAAAGCCGATTTATTTACTGCTACTATGATCGAAATGATGGTACGTATACGTGAGAATATGTCTCAAATACTCTCTACAAACAAAACGTTAGAAGAAAGATTATTAGACTTCGCTAAAGTTTACTTACACGCAACGATGGATATTGATATGAAAAATTTTATGAAAGATGCAAAACTGTCGTTATCTGAAGAACAATTGAAAGAATTAAAAAATGCTGAAGATAATATGTATGAAGTACTAGAAAAAGCACTCGATAATGCGATGCACATCGGAGAAATCCCAAAAGGAAACGCTAAATTTGCGGCTCATGCTTTCGTATCTTTATTATCAATTGGGAATTTTAAAGATGAAAATCACAATCCTATTCTTGCAAATATAGATGAATTATCACAAGAAATCGTTTCTTTTTATTGGAACGGATTAGGTCATTCATATTAAACTGATTTGCTTTAATAAAAGAGCATGTTTGATTTTTTTCAAACATGCTCTTTTATAATTTATTTATATACTAATAATCAGATTATACTTCAATGCTGTTTAACAAAAAATTTCACTTTAACTTTTACAAATTTTGAAGTTGAACATTTATATTCCCCTTACTAAATCCCCCATGGTAACAAACTACAGATTCAATATGTAAATTTAAATACTTCTTCAAAGACTGCTGTGCTTCCTTAATATTTATAGTTGTTGGGGCGTGAATTCCTCCTAACATCCCATTCACACTATACATAGAGTCTCCTGCAATAAGAATTTTACTTTGTTTCAAATATAAACTAATATGACCCGGAGTATGCCCTGGAGTATGAAGAATTAGTATTCCACCGCAATACGGAAGTTCTTGCCCGTCAATCACAGTATCACTCACTTTTCCTTTTGGTCGGTTCTCTATATTTCCGTCCTTCAATAAAGGTAAATCCCCCTCGATATATGGCTTATCTAGTTCGTGCGCATAAACTTTAATATTACTTCGACAGCGCTGCAACAACTCCGGAAGACTACCTATATGATCAATATCCTGATGCGTCAAAATCACGACTTTTAACTTATCAAATGATACCCCAACCTTTTCCATCTCTACTTGTATATCTTTAATTTGTCCTGGGAAACCCGTATCTATTAATACTGCCATTTCATCATCCCATAAAAGAATTGGATGAATAACAAATTCTTGAAATTCAAGTTGTAACATTTCTATCCCTTTAGCAATTTCCATACAGCCATTCTCCTTTATGTTGAAGTTTGAAAATATGTACGAGTAAACTGAAAATATAAAGTGAAACTTTAATCAGTGGGGTATTACTGCCCGGCAAATAGCGGAATAAAGCGCCTCTATCTTATAATATGTTTTGTCATCCCAATAGAGAATGCCTCAAACCCTATACATTCATAGTAAGATTGCAATTTTTCTACACACATAAGTTGTGGAATAACCTTGCTTTGTTCACAGTGCTGGATTAATCGTTCCACTATTTCTTTTCCGATGCCACTAGACTGATATTTTGGCAATACACCAACTCCACAAATAATGCCTGTTATGACTCCATCTGATATGACACGCCCCATCCCTACTAACCTCTTATCATCAAAAACATAAATTGCATACTAACTTTGCTTACACATTCGTTCTAACTCGTTAACCGTTAATTTAAGAGAATTCCATTCTAAAGATTCGTATAAGGATAATAATCCATTAAAATCTGTAGGATGTTCACTTGTGTAGCGTATACTATTTTCCATGTCAATACTCCCTATTCTCTGGCTTGTTTATATTTCATAAAATTCCCATTACACAAATCTGATCGATGTAAAAATAACTAGAACAAACTTCAATAAGAAAGATAGAATTCCTTCTCAACATAAAATAAAAAGAAGTTATCTCACTTAAGATAACTTCTTTTATATAAGACTCTCATTATATTATCAACCAAAAAATATACAACTGCATACGATTAGCACAAACAAAACTAATAAACCATTTGAGAAATAACCCATTGAAAACTACCCCTTTATTAAATTATGTAAAAGATTTTATCATAAAATGATTTACAACTTAATAACTGAAAAAGACATTGTATTCATTAGTTATATACGTTTAGTAATATTTTATATTCGGTTATATTCTCGTTCCCTGAAATTGCTTATCATACTCTTCTACTTCAGTTCATATAAGTTCAAAATATTAAATAATAAATCAAGAAGACCTCCACCTTACGAGGTCTTTTTTACTTATTTTCCAAATACACTAATTGATTCTTCCTCAATTACAAGTAAACAATTAGCATATTACATGATTTAATATCCCAATAACCAATTCAACTCTATTAATTCGGTTCGACCTTAATATCCCCCTTTTATTCCAAAAACTCAATAATTGTTTCACATACTTTATCCGTCTCCTCGATATCTGGGAAATGTCCACTATTTTCAAATATAACAAGTTTACCATTTTTCAATTGTCTCGTTATTCTATAACTCATTCCTACACCCGTGTTATAGTCATGCGCTCCAACTATGACACACGTATCAATTTCTAAACCTTTAATACGCTCAATAAGCGGTAAAGATGATTTTGTTCCAAAAATAACTTTGCTCATCTTCCCTGTATTACTTAACTGACTTTCCTCCCAAAGACTCCGATTTAGCTTTGCAAATTCTTCATTTTTAAACAATAATCGATCTACAGCTTTTGTATCAACTATACTCCAAACTTGATTATACCTTTCTTTTAAAGGAATTTCTGACTTACTTATTATCAATATTTCTTCTTTCATTTCTCCTTTCGTTACTTGTAGAAAACCTTCTATCTGCACAGTATACATATCATTTAAATCATCTAACGATGGTGCTTGTAATACCATTTGTTCAACATTTTTCGGATATTTCAAAGCATACTCTAAACAAAGTTGTCCACCAAAAGAATATCCTAACAAATTTATCTTCTCTACATGTAATTGCTTTCTTAATTCCTCTAAATCTTCGACTAGAGTATTGATTGAGTACTCACCGTCATCTTGTGGTGCCTCACTTCTACCACATCCTCTTTGTTCATAATAAACAACAGTCATATTTTCTTCTAACCTCAACCCAAGTGTTCTTTCGAATACATAATGATTGCCACCTGGACCACCATGTACAATAATGAGAGGAACTGTATTATGAGCTGCCCCTGCAACTTTACACCAATGCAATACCCCATTGATTTTCAAATAGTGTACACCATCTTGCAACATTAACTGATTCATTTATCCTCTCTCCTCATCGCTCACTTATTACTATCTAAATGTATAAGTTCTGACCATTCACACTTTTCCCCTTTATATCCTTTAGACACTATCCTCATTTATATGAATAGCTTTCTTATTCAAAAATAGATTTTTAAAAATTCCTACTCCCACAATTAATAAACCTATACCAACTAATTTATTTACTTGTAATGGAATACTCTCCATTCCAAATAATCCAAATGTATCAATGCATAACGCAACAACCAATTGAGTAATAAGACTAATTAGCACTGTATATGCTGGACCTAAGCTCTTTATTGCACCCATTATGCAAATAATTAACCCGATGCCAAACAGTCCACTTACATAAAACAAATAATTTGTAGTATACACTTTAATGTTAATACTGTTTTCTGTAATGATATAAAATAGAATAGAACTAATGAGACCTATTCCAAGGACACATGTAGTCGTTAACCACTGTCCTACATTTTCATTTACTTTTGCATTAAAAACAGATTGTAAGCTAATTAATATTCCTGCTAATATAGCTAAACTAAATCCAATCAAAATCTACCCCTCCCTTTCATTGCTCATATATATTATCTTTAGCGACTTCCTTCATTCTACAAAAATCTTTAATTACAATAACTCCATTACTCTTTTCAATTAATTTTTCATTATAAAATCTTTGTAATACCCGTATTATGTGCCTATAACTTACCCCTATAAAATCCGCAATACTCGTTACCGAAGTTGCATCCAAATCCTCTTTATACATATTCCCGTTACTATCTGTTGAAATTGAAAGCAAATAACTAGCTACACGTACTTCTACAGGATAAAGTAAATTAAGAGCAGTAAAACGAGTCGATATTTTTAACGTGTTCGCAATGTTTTCAAGCAAGAACTTCATAAATATAGGATCATGTAATAACTTGTTTCTAATAACCGTATTAGAAATAGAGATTGCTACAACATCTGAACAAGCTTCAACGACATTATGCGCTTTGCTATTTTGAATTAATTCAATATCACCAACAATGGCCAATGGATTGATAAAGCGAAGAATTAGTTTCTTCCCTTCAGATGTAATCGTGTAAACTTTTACTTTACCTTTAACAACAAAATATAAACGATCCATTTCGTCATCTATATTGCAAATGAGCTCGCCTTTTTCAAAGTGATTTAATTGAAAATAAGCTGTATCTATTTCTGAAAAAACCTCGAGCGTTTTATTGGTTTTCAAATAATGCGTAATTAAACCTGATCTATCCTCCATATTCATTTCTCCTTTCATTTACATATTAAATACAACAATACCTATAATCATTATTATTGTTCCCACAATATGATATCTCTCCATCTGTATCTTTTTTATATGAAACAGTCCTTTCATTTCAATAACTGTTGCCGTTAACAATTGAGCAACCATAAGTGTGCCAGCTGTCAATGTAACTCCTAGTGCATATATCGCCATAGTTTCTGCACAAATAATGAATCCACCAAATGCACCCGCTGTTAAATATATTTTTTTCACACTCTTTAAATCCGTTATTTTCTCTTCTTTCTTTAACAAAAATACAGTTGTTGCAATAATAAATCCAATTAAATGGGTTATAATACTCGTCGACCATATACCGATATGTGAACTAAGTTTCGCATTAAAGGTTCCTTGAAGTGTTATAAATATCCCCGCAAAAACAGCAAATATAATACCTTTCAAAAAATCATCTCCTCATCCTTTATTTCTGACTTAATTAAAAACCATCATCCTATAATGGCAAAAGGACAAATGTCACATCACTATGAAAATAACTTGGAATGAACAAAAAAACACACCTCAAAAATGCGAGATGTGTTTATTTTTTATTATTTATATATAATGTTTTATAAATAAAAATTACGCTACATTAAAAGATTTCTTTTTCATAACAAACTTTGCAAATAAGAAACGTACAAGCGGTCCCATAATAATTAATTGTAATGGATATGCCATTATGAAATTTTTAATAAAAATCGAAAAATAAATGGAAACAAATGAATCTCCTTGTAGTCCACCATGTAAATACATCATAGCCATACCGAAAAATGACATAAAGAACACCATTCCAATTACCATAGTTGTCGCCATTGCAACGATAATATTTATTTTTTTAGATTTATCAAATGGCAATATGAATACAATTTTTTTCGCACAAGGTCCAACGATACATATTTCAATTAATAGTGCAATAATAAAGCCAATTAATAGTTCTAATGCAATCTCTTTAATATAAATTGGTCCTCCTGTTTCATTCATTAGTAAATTGTAAAACGTCATTACGATAACCATCCCAAGGCACATCATCATGCCAAATTGGAGGTTTTCCTTTCTTGTTGTTGGCAAATTTCATCATCCTTTCTCTTTGAGTCTTTGTCATTATATCGACATTGGAAACCCCTTCGTAAGTGAACATTTTGTGAACAAATTTAAAACGCTTTCATATTTTTTCCTTTCTACTCTAATTCTCACTTTTACTTATAGAGGTTATATATATCGCAATGTTGAATTACTAAATTTAACATTTCATTACATTATTACTAGGAGGACAACCATGAATGAAGCAGAATTTTACGCATATCACATCGTAACAAGGAAAAAAATGCATATCGGACAAATCATTCCTTTTAACAAAAATCAACACAATACTCTATATCACTTCTTTTTTGAAAGAGAACAATTAAATGCTAGTGGTGAAGATGGCATACAAATTTTAAATAAACACTATAAAAATAACGAATTACATATAAATAATGAAAATACTAAAGTAGTTATGAGTTATATGGATCAAACAATTAGAGCAGTTAGAGAAACAATTGTAGAAATGGTTAGACTACAAGAATTCCCTGAATACCCTTCCAGATTATCTTGCTTATATGCTGCTAAAAGCTATGAGGATGCTTTGAAATGGAGAGCGCTATTTGATTCTTACAATCGAGAAGTTTTACAGATTGTTAAACTACGAGTGATCGGAAGTTCTTTTGAAGGTGACGGGAATCTTTTACCGAAAGAAGATGGAATTCCTTTTTCTCAAAAAATCGAACAAGCTAGAGAGTATTGGAAAGGAAATATTAGAAATGAGCTTCCTGAGCTACTGATTAATGGAGAAATTGAAGTGGTGGAAATTATTGATGACTTTTCCTCAATTCATATTTAATTTCTAACTAAATCATATAGGATGGAGATTACAATGAAGAAAAAAGTGTACTTCAATCATGATGGCGGCGTAGATGATTTAATTTCATTATTTTTATTACTTCAAATGGAAAACATTGAACTTACGGGGGTATCTGTTATCCCAGCAGACTGCTATTTAGAACCCGCAATGTCTGCCAGTCGTAAAATTATCGATCGCTTCGGCAAAGGTAATTTTGCCGTAGCCGCTTCAAACTCTCGCGGGCAAAACCCGTTTCCGAAAGACTGGCGGATGCATGCATTTTATGTAGATGCTTTACCAATTTTAAATGAGTCTGGAAAAGTTGTAACACCCGTGACGGCAAAACCTGCGCATCATCATTTAATAGAAACGCTTCTACAAACGGAAGAAAAAACAACTTTATTATTTACTGGGCCCCTAACTGACCTTGCTCGTGCATTATATGAAGCTCCCATAATCGAAGATCAAATTGAACGCCTTGTTTGGATGGGTGGTACATTTCTTAAAGCTGGCAATGTACATGAACCAGAGCATGATGGAACAGCTGAGTGGAATTCGTTTTGGGACCCTGAAGCAGTGGCTCGTGTATGGGATGCAAAAATTAAAATCGACTTAGTGACACTAGAAAGTACAAACCAAGTTCCGTTAACTATAAACATACGTGAACAATGGGCAAAAGAACGAAAGTATATTGGTATGGATTTCCTTGGTCAATGCTATGCAATGGTCCCTCCTCTCGTTCACTTCTCAACGAACTCTACTTACTATTTATGGGATGTACTAACTACCGCTTTTGTCGGAAACACTAGCCTTGCAAAAACTGAAACGATTAATAGTATCGTTCATACATACGGACCAAGCCAAGGACGTACAGAAGAAACTACTGATGGACGACCTGTAAATGTCGTTTATGATGTAAAACATGATGTTTTCTTTGAATATATTACTGAATTAGCAAAGAAAGCTGCTATCTGAACCCCTATAAAGTGATATAACTTCAGATAACGAGCCCCAATTTTAAAAATTGGTTGTAACTAGATATTTAACTATTAAAAAGAGTATTGAATTAAATTTCAATACTCTTTTTGTGCAATTTAATTATATTTGATTAATGTAGTGTCTTACAGATTATTCATTTCATAACCATTGACAAAATACGTTATTGTTTCTAACTCATCTTCATTTAATTCTCTATCTAGCTCTTGTTTATACGCTGCCTTTATCTTCTCTTCATCGCCTTTATGAGCTTCTGTATATGTTCCTACTGTTTTTAGCAAATGAATTTCTTGTAAAAACTCTTCTCGATTTATAGCTGTCCCATGAGAAAGAATATATGTCTCAGCATCAAATTTTTCTAATTCATCTATTAATGCAAACGTTCTTTTCGTCGTATAGTTCCACTTCGAGGAAAAAATATCTGCATATATACAGTCCCCTAAAAATAATATCTTTTCTTCTTTTATGTACATAACAACTGAATCATGTGCATGATCTCCGCCCACATGTTTTAACACGCATGTCACCTCACCAAGATCTAATTCCATTTGATCCTGGAACGTTAAGGCCGGAGGAATAATGTTAATATTTCTCGCTTTTTCTTCAAACTCTTTCTTGATGCAATCCGCACAAAATTCAATTTCAGTACCCTCTTTTACGCGTGCATCCAACGCTTCATCTGTCCATTCATAAGATACTATTGTCTGCATTTCTTTTTTCGTTTCAGCGTGCGAAATAGTTAATGCATTCCGTAATACAGATAATCCAAAAATATGATCCCAATGCCAATGCGTTAGTGCTACAAAATCAGGATTTGATACATTTTGTTCTTTTAACATTTCTAAAAATAATTGTGCATGTTCTTCTGAATTCCCTGCATCGATCATTAACGTTTTTTCTTTTCCAACAACCATTCCTAATATAGGTCTATCTGTTTCAGAAACAGGTGTCATATACCAAAATGAGTTTCCTATTTTTTTAATTTGTTGCATAACCAATTCCCCTTTTCATTTCCTCACTTAAGTTTAATATATAGATTATAACGAATCACTACTTTTTTCTCTATACTCAAACACAATTACTTGGACTAATCTAACTTTTCTTTTCGTAAGCTAAAAATAAGGGAATAGAATTGGAGTGTGGTACTATGGAACGTTTATGGATCCCAATGATTGTAACATTTTTTTCGTTCGGTGGATTACTATTAGGCGGTGCTGTTGGAGTAGCAACACGCCAACTCATTGAAGAAAAGATGCATCGTTTATACGCATTATGTGGCGGTATTTTGTTTGGGTTATTGTCACTTGAAATTATTCCTGAAACATTTTCAAGCTATGAAATGATTGGACCTATACTTGGTATAGCTATCGGTATTTTAGTTATGGGCTTATTAGATAACTATTGTCACCATCCAATGATACATAAAAAAGATCAACAAGCATGGCAAACCTTTCTTTTTCTCTCTTTCGCTATATTTATTCATAATATACCGAGTGGATTTGCGTTAGGTACAGCTTTTATAAATCATAATGACTCTGCCATTCCCTTTTTAATAGCAATCGTCGTTCACCATATTCCAGAAGGATTAGCTTTAATTATTCCATTTCTTTTTACAAAACATAAATATATTTCCTTTTTATTAACGACTTTATTACTTTCTCTTATTCTCGGTACTGGCACAGTTTTTGGCATTTTGATGGAAGGAAAAGCTCTTCACCTGCAAGGCCTCATTATGGGAAGTGCTATTGGTTCACTTGGATATGTCACAATTCATGAAATGCTTTGGAAAGCTAAGAAACAGCTCTCTTTCCTTACATTTCTAATGTGGGCAACTAGTGGTTTTTTACTAATAACAGTGTTCACTTTATTCGCTGGTCATCTTTAAAGTTGCTAAAGCGAAGCTTTTGTTCCTCCCACACTGATTCTTGGATTACAAATAACTAGATAAATTTCTTACTTGTATATTTTTCCTTTTTATTCAAAACATAATGTTATCTACCTATTATAAGGAGGAACAATTATGTTTGGGAAAACAGCAGGTGAAGCATTAGTTGATTTATTAATTGATTGGGGAGTAGAGCACATATACGGTATGCCTGGAGATTCCATTAATTCTATCATTGAAGCTTTAAGAAAAAAACAAGATAAAATTAAATTCATTCAAGTTCGCCATGAAGAAGCTGGTGCATTAGCAGCGGCTGCCTATGCGAAATTAACAGGAAAACTTGGCGTTTGTATGGCAATTGCAGGACCTGGTGCTATTCATTTATTAAATGGTTTATATGATGCGAAACTCGATAAAGCCCCTGTTCTAGCAATTTCAGGTCAAGTAGAAACCGATTTACTTGGAACGGACTTTTTCCAAGAAGTAAATTTAGAAAGAATGTTTGATGATGTTGCGGTTTATAACCAGCGTATTATGTCAGCAGAGCAACTACCTGCCGTAGTGAATCAAGCAATTCGAATGGCTTATACGAAAAAAGGTGTATCCGTTCTTACTATTCCAGATGATGTCCCGAAATTTGAAGTGAAAAATGGTGCCCGTGTTACAAATACTTCTTTTACTTTGCCTGAGTTGTTTCCACAAAAAGAAGATTTAGATGCAGCGAAACTCGCAATAAATGAAGCGAAAAAGCCTGTGATTTTAGCTGGAAAAGGAACAAAACATGCGAGAGAATCTTTACTTGCATTGGCAGAACAAATTGGTGCTCCAATCGTACTTACATTACCAGCTAAAGGAATTATTCCTGATGAACACCCTCTTTGTATTGGTGGATTGGGATTAATTGGAACGAAACCTTCTTATGAAGCAATGAAGCATGCAGATACTTTAATTATGGTCGGTACTTCTTATCCGTTCACCGGCTTCTTACCTGAAAAAGCAAAAACAATTCATATCGATACAGATCCTGCCCAAATTGGGAAACGTTATGCGACAGATATTGGTTTAGCTGGTGATGCTGATAAAACATTACGATGGTTAATTGAAAATGTTGAAGAACACACAGATCATTCCTTCTTAGAACAGCACCAAGAAATGATGAAAAAGTGGGAAGATAAATTACACGATCAAGAAGAAGACTCTTCCATTCCAATTAAACCACAACGCGTTATGCATGCTCTGCAGCAAGTAGCACATGATGACGCAATTCTATCAGTCGATGTTGGAAATGTAACAGTATGGACCGCAAGACACTTCCGTATGACAAACCAGCAATTTGTCATTTCTAGCTGGCTCGCAACACTTGGTTGCGGTTTACCTGGTGCTCTTGCTGGAAAAATTGCATTCCCGGATAAACAAGTATTTGCAGTTTGTGGTGATGGCGGATTTGGAATGACGATGAATGACTTCGTAACAGCTGTAAAATATAAATTACCAATCGTTGTCGTCGTATTAAACAATAATAAAATTGCGATGATTAAATTCGAGCAAGAAGTCATGGGTAATATCGAATTCGAAACAGATTTAACGAACCCTGATTTTGCAAAATATGCAGAGGCGTGTGGAGGTATTGGATACCGTGTTGAGAATTTAGATGAACTCCTTCCCGCTTTCGAAAATGCAGTAAAACAAAATAAACCGTGTATTATTGATGTAGTTGTAGATGCTAACGAAGCACCAATGCCAGCAAAAATCACATTTGGTCAAGCCGCTGGTTATACGAAGCATATGATAAAAGAATTATTTGAAGAAGGTAAGATTGATTTACCTCCACTTTAAACGAAAAAAGATAGCTGAAAACAATTTGTCTTCAGCTATCTTTTTTTATTTTTGTATCTCTTTATAAAAAGAAAAGTCATTCATAGTTGGTTGTACTTAAGACTCTTATTTTTTATCAAGAGTCTTTTTATTTAATTTCGCTTCAGTTAATACTATGTAATACTATGCATCTAAAAATCTTTATACATCTCGCTAACTATTTCAATTCTCTAAAGTTCGGATATACTTTATTTTATGAATGTATCGCACATCCACTTATAGAATTTTTCTTTCTCTTCAAATTGTGGATAATGAGCTGATTTCTCAAAAGTAATAAATTGTTTTTGATCTGCTTCTATCTTATCAAAATATGTTTTTGCTGCATGGAATGAAGTGTTATAGTCATATTTCCCCATAAGGCAATAAAACGGTAGCTTCATTTCAATCACCTTAGTAGGCAATGGATTTTTTTAATCCTTTTCTAATAAGACAGTTTGAGAATGTGATAATCCAACGTTATAACGAATTACGTCTAACAAGTTATATTCATTACAGAAAGATTTGAAAACATCTCGCATACACATTTTTATAAAAACACATAGAAAAGAGCCCTTGCTTTCAACACAAGGACTCTTTTCATAAACTATTTAGCTACCTCTTCTTTCGGCATTACCATACCTTTATAAAGTTGAACAGTTATCCAGTAATACATGAAATAAATGACTAAGAAGATTCCTATTGGCACCCATACTTTTACAAACGGGTCAACTAATATAAAGCTGAATAAGTTAAGCCCTACTAATACGTGGGAAATGCCAATGATCGCTGGGAAGATAAATAAATATGAAATTTCTTTATATATACTTTTCGTTAACATACTGCGTCTCACACCAATTTTTCGTAACATTTCATAACGGCGTACGTCGCGAGAAGCACCTGTTAATATTTTGAACATAAGGGAACTTGCCATCATTGCTAAAAACGCAATTCCGAGGAAAAATCCCATAAACATTGTTCCGCTCATGAAGCTGTTCATAAACTGATAAATTGTCATTTTCGTAAATAAGTCTACCTTTTCACCTGTTGCTTTTTCAATTTGTGCTTTTTGTCTCTTGTCTATTTCGATCAATAACGGTTTATATTTTTTCATATCATCTACTTTTGCTAATGTTACAGTATGTTCTGTTCCTTGAATCCCTTTATAATGCTCTTCGTCTGCAATTCTTACTGGTTTTCCGCTAAATTGATTATGCGTAATTTGTATCTCTCTTACAACTGCGTCTTCCCAATCCTTTGGCATATGAGGGAATTCTGCTAATTCAGGAGCCTCTAAAGCTGAATATACAGGTTCAGTTAAAGGTTCAGTCACACGTTTGCGAACAGGCTCTTTTAAAGTTTTTGTATCAAAATGGTCTGAAACAAGTGGCGGTTTCGCAGTTAAGTCGTTACGTAAATAATAAACCGCTTCTCCATCTACTTTATATTTGTACTTGCTTTCTTCAACAATTTCCATTTCTTTCAAGGCAGCTTTATCTTGATCATTCGGATCATGAATTACAACATCATATACACGAGAAAAGTCCGTCATAATACCTACATTTTTTTGGAACGCCATACCTGCCGTCATCGCACCTGCGCCTAATGCAATTAACATTGCTACAGTACCTAATACTCTCGATAAACTATTTACTCGAAAGCGTAGCTGTGCATATGTAAAACTATTTAGACCAGTTTCATTTCGTTTTTTATTCCCCTTAATTTTCATCACAAAAAATGGAAGTAATGAACTAAAGATAAAATATGTTCCAAGTGTTGTAACGATGGTTGCTATAATAAAACCTAATTCAGCATATATTTTTACATTGATCATAAAATAGTACCCTGTACTTACTAGTAATACACCAAGTACTGTCATTATTATAATGCGAGTTTTACTTTTCTTCACTTCATCTAGTGTTTCATCTTCACGAATTAACTCTAATTCAGTTTTACGTAACAAGCGGACACTGTTCATTAAGCCAGTAATGAAAAATAGTATTAAGAAGAAAATAACTGTGACTAAAATTGCTGGTGTGTATACAGATGCATAACTACCTTTTGCTGAAATTTCCATTCCATTCATTAAAAAGTTTCCTGCTACACTTGCAAGTAACATCCCTACTAAAATACCGATAATAATACTGACAATACCCATACCGAATGTTTCAATAAATAATAACTGTGCTACTTTTTTCTTTTTTGCACCAAGCATCATGTACATACCGAGTTCTTTTCTTCTTAATGTGAGCAAGAAAGAGTTGGCATATATAATATAAAATACAGTAATGAAAGATAATAGTATTGCACCTACCCAAAAGACGAGCCTTATACTACTAATTAGACTATTATCTTTTGTAAATTCACTATTCATCGCCATCGTTTGGAACATGTAGAAAATACTAATACTAATAACGAGGCCAATAAGTAAAACCATATAATCTTTTAACATCTTTTTCATACTATGACGTGATAATTTAAATAACATAGTTTCACCCCCTACTTAGACTCAGCAGCTGAGCCCATATGAGCGAGCACACCTAAAATGTCTTGATAGAAATTCTCTCGAGTACCTTGACGGTTTAATTCTTTATAAAGAAGACCATCTTGAATAAATAAAATACGCTCACAATAACTTGCACTAAATGCATCGTGTGTAACCATCAAAATACTTACATTGTGATTTTCATGTAAATCTTGCATCGCTTCTAATAAACTTTTTGCGTTTTTACTATCAAGCGCACCTGTCGGTTCATCTGCTAATACAATTGCTGGATTATGTACTAAAGCTCTTGCCGCCGCTGTTCTTTGCTTTTGTCCTCCAGAAACAGCCGTCGGATATTTTGTTAAAATTTCGGTGATGCCTAATTTCTTCGCAACGTCATTTACCTTTCCAGTAATCTCACTTGACGGTACGCCTTGCAAAGAAAGTGGTAAAGCTATATTTTCATAAATTGATAAGTTTTCTAGAAGATTAAAATCTTGAAAAATGAAACCTAATTTTTGAGAGCGAAAATCAGATAACGCATTGCCCTTCATAGAAGTAATATTTGTACCAGCTATCGTCACACTACCACCTGTCGCTTGGTCAAGTGTACTTATCACATTAAGTAAAGTCGTTTTTCCAGACCCAGAAGGTCCCATGATCCCGACAAATTCTCCTTCTTTAATACTTAACGATACACCCCTTAATGCTTTTGACTGATTCTCATTTCTTTTCCCATACGTTTTTTCTACACTTTCTACAGTAACTACATTTGTTGACATCTCTTTCACTCCATCCCTTTTGTATAAAATTAATTTCTCACATATTTCTTATTATTTTGTCATGTGAATTCTTAAGAATTTTTTAATTATTCATTCAAGAAGAGTTACACCTGTAACATGAACCTTTTTCCTACTTCATATTCTCATTTTTCTACAACTCGTTCCCTCGATTTCGCTTACATTTACCTTACATTTTTGTAAGATAAAAAAGAAAACACACTAATTGCTAATAGTGTGTTTTCTTTACAATCAATATTTTCTATTCTTTATTTCCTCTTCAATAGTTGCCACAAATACGTCTAGCGCAATAACTTCTGACTTCTCTTCCCCATATTTACGTACATTTACAGCTCCGTTTTCCATTTCCTTATCACCAATAACAAGAACATACGGTACTTTTTGCATTTGTGCTTCTCTTATTTTATATCCTAATTTTTCATCTCGTGCATCTTGTTTAACACGAACTCCAGCTTGTGCTAATTTATGTGCAATCTCATTGGCATATTGTTCATGTACTGCATTTGAAACTGGAATTACTTTCACTTGAACTGGTGCCACCCATGCCGGGAACGCACCTCCAAAGTGCTCAATTAATATTGCTAAGAAGCGATCTAATGACCCTAAAACTGCCCTGTGAATAACAACTGGTCTTTTCTTTTCATTATTTTCATCTATATAATTTAAATCAAATTTCTCTGGCATTTGGAAATCAAGCTGGATTGTTCCGCACTGGTGGCTTCTATTTAAAGCATCTTTAATATGAAAATCAATTTTCGGCCCGTAAAATGCACCGTCACCTTCATTTAGTCTATATTTATAATTTAGCGATTGTAATACATTTTCTAATGCCGCTTCTGCTTGCTCCCATAATTTATCATCACCCATTGAATCTTCTGGACGAGTAGAAAGCTCTACTTCATATTCGAATCCAAAAGTTTTATATACGTAATCAATTTGCGCCATTACTGATTTAATTTCATCTTCAATTTGTTTTGGAGTTACAAATAAATGTGCATCATCTTGGCAGAAAGTACGTACTCTTAATAATCCGTTTAACGCACCACTAAATTCATGACGATGTACTTGACCAAATTCACACATACGAATCGGTAATTCACGATAAGAATGCAATTTATTTTTAAACATAAGCATGTGCCCTGGGCAGTTCATCGGTTTTAATGCAAAACTTTTATTATCTACTTCAGAGAAATACATATTATCTTTATAATGTCCCCAGTGCCCTGATCTCTCCCATACTTCTTGGTTCATCATGAACGGAGTGCGTACTTCTTGATACTTATACTCTTTTTGAATTTCTCTTAAAAATGCTTCCAATTCGTTACGAATCATTTGTCCTTTCGGTAAATAAAACGGCATTCCCGGAGCCTCTTCAGAAAACATAAATAACTCAAGCTCACTGCCTAACTTACGATGATTTCTTTTTGCTGCTTCTTCAACGAAATGTAAATACTCTTCTAATTCTTTTTGAGAAGAGAATGCAACACCATATATGCGCTGAAGCACTTGGTTATTACTATCACCTCGCCAATATGCACCGGAAACGTGAGTTAATTGAAATGCTTTCAAATAACCTGTAGATGGTAAATGTGGTCCTCTACATAAATCTACAAATTCACCTTGTTTATATAGTGTTACACTTTCCCCACTAGGAATTGCTTCTAAAAGTTCTAATTTCAAGCGGTCGTTCATTTCTTGAAACAGTTTAGCTGCTTCTTCTCGAGAAACCTCAACTCGTTCTATCTTTATATTTTCATTTATGATCTTTTTCATTTCTTTTTCGATTTTTCGTAAATCTTCTATGTTTACACTACTTGGAAGATCCATATCATAATAAAATCCATTTTCAATAACAGGTCCTACTCCAAGATTTATATCACCATACAATCTTTTTACAGCTTGCGCTAAAATATGTGCCGCGGAGTGTCTTGCAATTTCTACCCCTTCATTTGAATCTATAGTAATGATTTCCACTTCCGCATTTTCTTCAATATTTCGGCGTAAATCATATAATCCATCATTTACTTTCCCCGCGACTGCTTTCTTTTTCAAACTACTGCTAATGGATCCAGCAATTTCTTCTAAAGTAACTCCATTTACAAATTCTTTAACGCTACCATCTGGAAATTTAATTTCAATCATTTGTTCTTTCATTTTTCATCTCTCCATTTCATAATAAAAAGCACACTCATCCCTAAAATAGGGACGAGCGTGCTTTTACCCGTGGTTCCACCCAGATTCCCATTGTAAATATACAATGGCTTCATTTACGGTAACGTCGTTTACACGGCACTAGATACTTCATTTCCCTAGTGCAGCTCTAAGGTGGTAAGTTATTTTTCTGCGTTAGGAAGTTCTCAGCTTTCCTTCCTTCTCTGTATAACCGGGTAAAATAACTCGTGTCCTTTTCTTTGCTTTTTGTAAAACATCCATTTATTGTTATTTAATATATCTTATTCATTTTATTTTTGCAAGTGTTTAAAAAAATTATTTATTTAATTTAAAAAAGTGAAACCAATTTTTTTTGGTTTCACTTCACAATTTTACCAATCTTGTGGTTCGTAATTTAAGTCTGCAAATAGACGTCTTTTCTCTTTCTTCGTTAAATCTCTCCACTGCCCAACTGGTAAATTATTCAATTCGATATTCATAATTCTCGTACGTTTTAACGTGTATACTTGATAACCTAAAGCTTCACACATACGGCGAATTTGACGATTTAGCCCTTGTGTTAAAATAATTTGGAACTCATATTTTGATAACTGTGTAACCTCACAAGGAAGCGTTTTTGTTCCTAAAATTTTAACACCCGCTGCCATTTTCTCTAAGAAATCAGGTGTAATTGGCTTATCTACTGAAACGATATATTCTTTCTCATGTTTGTTTTCAGCACGTAAAATTTCATTAACAATATCACCATCATTCGTTAACAAAATTAAACCGTCTGAGTCTTTATCAAGACGTCCAATGTGACTAATTCGTAAAGGATGGTTCACTAAATCGATAATATTACCTTTTACAGCTTTTTCACTCGTACATGTAATACCTACTGGTTTATTTAAAGCGATATATACGTGATCTCGAGCAATTCGAAGCTGCTCTCCATTTACTCGTACATCATCACCTGGGTTCACTTGGTCACCAATTTTTGCAACCTTACCGTTAATAATTACTCTTCTCTCATTAATTAGTTTATCCGCTCCACGTCGAGACGCTTTTCCAGCTTCACTAATAAATTTATTGATACGCAAATTAGGCACATCCTTTTCTAAAAAAAATTTCAAGCTCACACTGCTTCTACCGTACAATACAAAAGGGTAAGCCTCCTATTATAACTTAAATATATTAACATGAAAGGGTATATAACGTCTTCTATTAATTACTTGTTTATAAGAAAATATCTTTATTATACATTCATTTATGCACTTTTTCAGCGTTTAATATACAAGCCATTCTTCCTTACATACAGCTTGTTTTCCTTTTATCTCTTCTATCTCTTCATGAATATTAGCTAATTTATATAAACCTGGGAAAATCTCTTCCACATAATGTTGATGCGTCTTTTCATCTTTCCAATACGTTAACACTATGTAACGATTTTTATTTTTTAAAGACTTCCCAACTACTCCACCTAACATTCCTTTTGCTTTTTCCATTCCTTTATTCCAAATTGTTTCTTGCTTATGTAAAAAATGATTTTCCTTTTCCATCTTTACATCACATATAGCAACTCTTACGAATGATCCTTCTGTAAAAACGTCTTTCAAATGCGTATCAGTTATATCATACAACGTTTGAAATAATTCAATTTCACATGAAAGAAACGTATCCTCTTGATTACTATTTAAATAAATTGTATCGTGAGCACCATTCATAAATGATTGATATGTACTTCTATCTTCCCATAAAGTAAATACACATGCCTCATCTTCATACCATCCACCAAATTGTCCATGAAAACCATCTAGGTGCCGTATATCACGCCATTTTCCTTGCGCATTTGAAAACAATTCCTTTTTCTCTTCTTCCACCTTACAGTAGATTGTTTTTAGTAGCATTTTTAATTCCCCCTTTAGCATATAATTTATCTTCTTCTCACAATAATTAGTTCGCATAATATTTTTATAATCACCCTAATACTCTTTATAGACATATAGAACTAATCATATTTATCACTACATCTATCAAAACATCTATCGAATTTAATTTCAAATAATTCAGAACGAAAAAGATGTAACTCTTAATGAATTACATCTTTAGCTAATCTCCCTTATTCATCTTTTTCTCAAATAAATAATACGTAATTTCTCCTGGATAATGTAATACCGTTACCTTCCGCTCCCCTTTTTTAAAACTAACAGTATGCCCGTTTTCCCCTAAGTTCTCCCATCCACTCGCCTTTGTAATTGGCATTACACTTATATATTGATAGTCCTCTTCCTTATCATCGTTAATATGGATTGCTGACATTGGCACTGGAAAATCTTTAATTTTAGATTCTTTATTCATAAATATGAATGCAACTACACCAACTAATAACATAGCCATTGAAATACTTGAAACTAGTTTTCTTCTATTCATTTTCACTAAAAACCCTCTTTTCTCACATATAACTTTCATCATTTTACTAACTTTAATTATTTATGTATAGAAAAGATATATTTTAAATCATTTCTAACCTATTTTCTCTACTTAAAACAACATCATTATTATATATTATAATTATAAGTTTTTAAATTTTGGAGGCGTTACATATTGCAGAAATTACTTTTTACTAAATGGACAGTTATTATTTCTATTTTCATCATTTTTGGTACAATTTTCTACGTTACTAATGTTAAAAATAACCACGAAAAAGCAACTGTAGAAACAGCGGAGACAAAAACTTTCAAAACTAAATTACAACCTAAAATTAATGAATTGACTACTCATTATAATGACATCATCGAAAAAGATTGGTTACCTGCCTGGGAAGAGATTAACACGAATGGAGATTCAGTAGATCGAAATAAACTATTAGTTACAATGAGTGCTGTTTCCAAGCAGTACGAAACAATTATGAACGAAATAGACACGCTTAAAATTGAAGAAAACATAACAGATATAGATATACAAAAACAACTACTTCAGTTCACAACTCAGTTTAAATTCGCATCAAATTTTATGAAAAATGCAGCAAATTTAATTATAGATGGAGCAAATAACTCTACTCCAACCGATGAAACTATTGAAAAAACAAAACAAGCTTTAGGACTTGCGGATCAACATATTGTCATCGCTTTATCTACTTTAAATGAAGTTGAAGATAAATTAGGACTTACAAAAAAATAAAACTATTTACTATTTTAAAATAAAAAATGATTGCAATTCACAATTTGTATGTCTATAATGTTTTTATTGATTTACAATCAATGTGTTTATAAATTTTATAATTCGGATGAACCATTCAGGAGAAGGTCTATTGATCTACCGACGGGGCAAAAAGTTGTTATACCAGCTTTGAAACTCTCAGGTCTTGGTTACAAGTAGAACTGCATGGGGACGAATCTCTGGAGAGACTCCCTCTCGCTTTCATAGAGCGTGGAGGAAAACGAGCACCGAAGGAGCAAATCCGCTACTATAGCGGATAATCTCTCAGGTAAAAGGACAGAGACAAGCGAAAGAAAATGCCGATTTGTATCGGTTTATTTTTCTATCCCTTGTTTCTCCAGAGACCATTTCATTTACTTGAAGTGGTTTTTATTTTTTCTAAATAAAGGAGAATAAAGATGGAGACAGTAAGTAAAGTATTAGAACAAATGAATCAATACGTGTGGGGATTACCAACTTTGTTGCTACTCGTTGGAACAGGTATTATTCTCACAGTGCGTTTAAAAGGTTTACAGTTTAGTAAACTATTATACGCTCACAAACTAGCATTTAAAAAATCAGAAGATACCTCTTCTTCTGGAGATATTAGTCACTTCCAAGCACTCATGACAGCTATGGCCGCAACGATTGGTATGGGAAATATAGCCGGTGTTGCAACAGCGGTTACAATTGGTGGTCCTGGTGCAATATTTTGGATGTGGATTACCGCTTTATTCGGTATGGCAACAAAGTATGCCGAGGCAATACTTGCAGTAAAATACCGTGTTAGTAATGAAAATGGTGAATATTCAGGTGGACCAATGTATTATTTAGAGCGTGGTTTAGGTAAGAAATGGCTGGCAGTATTATTCGCTATATTCGGCACAACTGCTTCTTTCGGTATTGGTAATATGGTGCAATCTAACTCAGTTGCAGAGGCAATGCGAATTAATTTCTCTTTCCCTCCTGCTTTAACTGGTATAGTAATGTCATTTTTAATCGCAATTGTTATTTTAGGCGGTGTAAAAAAAATTGGGAAAGTGACGGGATATGTCGTTCCTATTAAAGCTTTTTTTTATATAATTGCTGGTCTTATAATTATTTTCTATCACTACGACCAAATTCCAGAAGCATTTTCACTTATTTTTTCTGGTGCATTTAATGGTACAGCAGCTGCTGGTGGTTTTATTGGGGCAACAGTTGCATCAGCTATCCAAATCGGAATGGCGCGTGGTGTATTTGCGAACGAAGCTGGTTTAGGGAGTGCCCCTATTGCCGCGGCGGCGGCAAAAACTGATTCGCCTGCAAAGCAAGCTTTAGTTTCAATGACTGGTACTTTTCTAGATACGTTTATTGTATGTACAATTACAGGACTAGTATTAATTACTACAGGTGCTTGGAGATCTGGTAAAACTGGCGTTGAAGCTACAACACTTGCATTCCAATCTGTATTTGGTACTGCTGGTAGTATGATTCTCGGTATCGCAATTATTTTATTTGCCTACTCTACTATTTTAGGCTGGTCGTATTATGGGGAAAAATGTGTAGCTTATTTATTCGGAGAAAGTGCAGTTAAATATTATAAAGCAATCTTTATTGTTATGATTGCAATTGGTGCTAATTTAAAGCTAGGAATCGTATGGACATTTGCTGATATTGCAAATGGACTTATGGCAATTCCAAACTTGATTGGTCTAATTGGATTAAGTAGTATTGTTGTTGCTGAAACGAATCGCTTTTTACAAGCAGAGAAATTGAAAGAAAATAATAAAAAACAGGCAAGTTAATCTATGAAAAAAGGAATGACTCATACATGATGAGCGTTCCTTTTTTCATCCCCTCTTTTACTTAATTACTATCATTAAAAATATATTTATATCAATATTTACTCCTTTTTATTCCTTCAAAAGTTTTTCACATAAATGTCATAAATCGTATGGTCTAACTATATAGTTGAAAAGGAATGTGACATTAAGGTGTCACTGAAAAACTCATCCAAGAAAAGGGAGGAAAAATCTTTTGAAAAACAAAATCATCGTTTTCCTATCTGTTTTGTCATTTATCATTGGTGGTTTCTTCTTTAACACGAATACTTCAAGCGCTGAAACATCATCTACTGATTACGTTCCTAACCAATTAATCGTTAAGTTCAAACAAAATGCATCTTTAAGTAATGTGCAATCTTTTCATAAATCTGTCGGAGCTAATGTCTTATCTAAAGATGATAAGTTAGGTTTTGAAGTCGTACAATTTTCAAAAGGTACTGTAAAAGAAAAAATAAAGAGCTATAAAAATAATCCAGATGTGGAATATGCAGAACCGAATTATTACGTTCACGCCTTTTGGACTCCAAACGACCCATATTTTAATAATCAATACGGGTTACAAAAGATTCAAGCTCCACAAGCTTGGGATAGCCAACGAAGTGATCCTGGTGTAAAAGTAGCTATTATTGATACAGGGGTTCAAGGCTCACACCCTGATCTGGCTTCGAAAGTAATTTACGGGCATGATTATGTTGATAACGACAATACATCTGATGATGGTAATGGTCATGGTACACATTGCGCTGGAATTACTGGAGCACTTACGAATAACAGCGTCGGAATTGCTGGTGTTGCCCCACAAACTTCAATTTATGCTGTCCGCGTATTAGATAATCAAGGAAGTGGTACTCTTGATGCTGTAGCGCAAGGTATTCGAGAAGCTGCTGATTCGGGTGCAAAAGTAATTAGTTTAAGTTTAGGAGCTCCAAATGGTGGTACTGCATTACAACAAGCCGTTCAATATGCATGGAATAAAGGCTCTGTTATAGTTGCAGCTGCTGGAAATGCTGGAAATACAAAAGCTAATTACCCTGCTTATTACAGCGAAGTAATTGCAGTTGCTTCTACAGATCAATCAGATAGAAAATCTTCATTCTCTACTTATGGTAGCTGGGTAGATGTTGCAGCACCAGGTTCAAATATATATTCAACATATAAAGGAAGCACGTATCAATCATTAAGTGGTACATCTATGGCAACACCTCATGTTGCAGGAGTCGCAGCTCTTTTAGCAAATCAAGGATATAGCAATACGCAAATCCGCCAAATTATTGAGTCTACTACTGATAAAATTAGTGGTACAGGTACGTACTGGAAAAACGGTAGAGTCAATGCATATAAGGCTGTACAATACGCTAAGCAATTACAAGAAAATAAAGCTTCTTAAGAAAACTTTAATTAGTCGATCTACCATGAATGCAGAATAAAATAGAAGGAGAGACTTCTATAATTAAAGCCTCTCCTTCTTACAAACTATATTACTCTCCCTGCTTTTTAACCATATGTAAATACAGTACAAAATCCATCATTGTCGATGAATGACCAAGTTGACGGATCATCGCTGTTATATTTCCTCTATGATATGTACCATGATTTACGACATGTTGCACTAATTCTAAAATCGAAGTTTCTAATTTCCCTACGTATGGATTCTCAATAACAAATACAGCATTCACATCTTGTATTGTAATTAAAAACTCTTTATATTGATTTGCCATGTTTTCAAACATTTTTTCTAATTCATGTAACGATTTAGTTTCAATTTGTTTTCGTAAATCTTCTCGGTCTTGTATTGCTTCATTCATACTTTTACCATGCAATATATGTAACCACACTTGATCTGTAATATAAATATGCACAAAAGTATCCTTAATGGATGGGAATACACTCTGTATCTGCTCATTAAAAATTGTCTCATAGTTTGGTAACTCTTTTAATCGATTGAATAATCTAGTATTAGCCCAAGCATGGTAATCACACTGTTTTAATATATAATCTTTCAATTTATATTACCTCCTTATTGTATGAAACGAATGGTTTGTTTCTTCATTTCTGATTCTCTATCAGCCTTTGCAATCCCTTTTTCTTTCATTTCATGCTTATTTATCGTTTTATATTTTACATACGTATAAAATTCTGTTTGAAATGGAAATGGTGTAATCCGAATTGTTTCCTCGTCCACCCATTCAGCTTGAATAAGTTTCTCCTCTTTACTATTAAACATTTCTGTTCCTTCAAAACCATCTTTAAATAAGTCAATTTCATCTTTCTTTTTGACACCAGGCTTATTCATACATACGTATAAAGAAAGTTCATCACAAAACTTTAATAATCTATAATGCTTATCGAACATCGCAAACTGTTTCTTTGTTAACGTTTTCAAAATTCTTTTTTGTCGTTCTAATTCATGTTTATAAAATGACATCATCTCTTCATCTTCCTCGTTTAGTGGAAATGATAAAAAATGTTTACTACAAAGCAATGCCCCGTATGGATTAGAATTTTCAATTTCATTCAATCCAATCGTATAAAAAACAAAACGTAATGGGCTTGGACAATCCATAAATGTATATGGAATATTTTTAGCATCATTCAAAATTGGTACTTTATCAAGCTCTATCCATCCTCTGTCATGCTCATATATTGCATCAACTGTTTCTTTTAAATATGTTTTATCTTCAAAAAAGTCTTCTTTTATATGCTTTGCAATCTCTCCAGCTAAAAAACCATGATCATGTTGACGAATTAAAATACTTTCCTTCTCATTTTTTTCACGAAAAATCATTCGTATACTCCCCCTCATCCTCATATTAAAGCTTTTTATATGCATCGATTCTTAATTAATCCCTAAATAATAGAAGGGATTCAGTCTCTTGCAACGAAATTAACATAATTATATAGTATTCTTTCTAATCATAGTGATAGCTTTATCTTTACTATCTATTATACTAAAACATTCATTCCAAAAATTTTTTTATGAGGTGAAAACATGAACAAAACAGAATTAATTAAAAACGTAGCCCAATCAGCTGATATTTCTCAAAAGGACGCTTCTGCAGCTGTACAATCCGTATTTGACACAATTGCTAATGCATTACAATCTGGAGATAAAGTTCAACTAATCGGGTTTGGAACTTTTGAAGTACGCGAAAGATCTGCTCGTACAGGACGTAATCCGCAAACTGGCGAAGAAATTCAAATCGCCGCTGGTAAAGTTCCTGCATTTAAAGCGGGTAAAGAATTAAAAGAAGCTGTTAAATAAAAACAAGAAACCAGCCATTTTATAGGCTGGTTTCTTGTTTTTATTTAAGCAATTGCTTTATATTCTCTGCATGATACACTTCACAAATATAAAATACACATTTGCAGTTACTTACAATTTGATACTTTCTAGTTGGATACACATTCGCTGTAACAGAACATCCATTAAACAATTCAATAATATTTCCAGATGGCTGATATCCTTCATATAATACGTTTCTTCTTACTTCCATCTTTTCTATAAGCTTTTCAACAGGAATATTTCCACTCTCTAATTCACTCTTTATTGCGTCCGGTAAAAACGAAGTGTCTGCAAAAATTAGATTTTCAGATAACACCTTTCCTTTATAACTAACATTAGATACACGGTAAAGAAATGTTCCATCTTTATCAAAGAAATTCTTTGCTTCTTTCGGAATGTACTGTCTACCAAGTGCCTCTTGTTCAAGAACATCAAACTGAACTGTATCATTTAAAAGCTTTTCTAAAGCATGAATGGATGATGTATCTCCAGAAAATAAAATATTTTTAATTGCTTGTACATTATAAGTGAATTCATTCTTTCTATTTTCCGCTACTAACATGAGGAACACCTCTTCTGTAATTTTTTTATTTAAGATTTAAAATTGCTGCCGCGTCTAATTGCGTAATTTCAGTCACTTCCTTACTGAATATTGCAACAGAAGCCCTATAATCTAAACTAGGCCTTACATCTTCCATCATTGTATTACTTGCTAACTCTTGTCTATCCTTAAAAACCAACAAGTTTGGAGGATCATTTGGAGCTGATACTGTAATATGTACTGGTGGAATCATTAGTCCTTCACCTGTCGCTTTCAGCACCGCTTCTTTTCGAGTCCAATATGTTAAAAAACCTTCTATTTTCTGTTCATTTGGCAGTTTCATAACTTGCGCTATTTCAATGTCTGTTAATACACCTTCTGCCATTTTCATAACATCTATACTTGGATTCATTTGTTCTACATCTATGCCAACAGGTGCAGATTTTGTAAATGCAACGACAACCCACTCACCTGAATGCGAAACGGATAATTGCGGCATACCTTCTGGTAATTGTGGTCTTCCATGCTGCAATTTACATACTGAGCACATTCGATCAATTGGTACTTGGACTGGTGACATAGAAAGTATCTTGCCGAGAACTAATCTACTTATTACGCAACCTATTATAAAACGAGCTCGATCTGCCGAATGATGATACGAATTTGCTTTCTCTCGCTCTATATCATTTAGTAAATTGTAATGCCATGATTGTAAATCCGAAATTCTTGCCCACCATATTTGACAATCATTCTCATTCAAAGTTGGAACAGAATCTACAACTTTACTTTCTATCATGTAAACTCTCCTTTATTCAACGAATATCAATTTTCATAAAAAAGCATACGTATATTGTTATTCATTGACAAGTACTTTCTCTTTTTCTAATACAGATAATGTTTTTTCTTTCTTCTTTGACATTACCTCTTTATCGGAAATACGTAAAGAAAATAGTAGTGCTATGAGCAAAAATATTGCTGACCCAATTAATGCTGCTTGATATGGTAAAAAATCGGATTGAACGTTATTACCTCCAAAACCAGCTAGTATACTAGCTAAAACCGCTACTCCTATTGCTGAACCTAGTCGATTTTGCACATTGAATATAGTAGTCGCTCTCCCCATAGAAGGCGGCGTGATATTGTTAAAGGCAGAAAATTGAACCGCACCGACAGATTGACCTAAGAAAATACCGATACCAAACAATAATGCCCGGATTTGCCACGGATTCGTATCGTGATTTACAAAACTCAATAAAACAAATATAACCGCCGTACATATTAATCCAATAGAAATTACCTTTCGAGCTCCTAATTTCTTATATGACCATGGTACAATTTGTGAAGAAATCATTAATCCAATCGCCTCTGGAAATGTCGTAAGTCCTGATTCCAGTGCAGAAACTCCTATCACATTTTGATACATAAGAGGAAAAACAAATAACATTCCTAATAAACCAGCTGATGAAAATAATGATATAATGCTCATCTTTCTAAAGACTGGTTCTTTTAATAAGCGTAAATCTAACATCGGTTGCTTTACTTTCAGTTCTACAATTATAAACAATGTAATGAATACAACCCCAGCTATCCCAGTACTCATAATTTCTGGAGAAATCCACCCTTTTGATGGTCCCTGGCTGAGTGCATATATGAGCATCGCAAATCCTGGTGCTGATAAAATAAAGCCGAGCGAATCAAAGCGACCAGCTGATTTTTCAACATGTTCTGCTAAAAATAGAAGTCCAAATAGCAATGCAACGATTCCAAACGGTAGATTAATATAAAATGCCCAACGCCAAGACATTTGATCTACAAAGAAACCACCGATGATAGGACCAATTGCTGGTGCTACAGCAATTGGAAGTATAATGAACCGGGAAATCTTCGGTCTTTCCTCTGGTGAAAATGTTCGAAATAACATCGCCATTCCAACCGGTGTTAAAAGCCCTCCGCCAGCACCTTGAATAATACGGAAAATATTCAATGAAGTAATATCGTTAGCCATTCCGCATAAAGCAGATGCAATTGTAAATACGAAAAGAGCAATTAAAAATACTCTTTTCGTACCAAAACGATCTCCTAACCAACCAGAAATCGGGAGGAAAACAGCTAAACTAACTAAATATCCAACATTCACCGTCCCCATTGCAGATGGAGGTACTTGTAGTTCTCTACTTATCGTTTGCAGTGCTACATTTACAATCGTTGCGTCCATCGCAGCCATAAACATCGCAGTTATATAAACGATACTTACAACTACTTTTGGATTTAGTTTTTCTTCCATTATCGTTTTCCTACTAATGTTTTTTCGCGAACTTGATTACCTTGTGGATTCAAATCTTTCCAGTTATATTCAACATATTCTAAGCAGCTCTGCCTACTAGCTTCTTCATATACGACATTCCAGCCAATAGGTACATCGAGAAAAGCAGGCCAGAGAGAATACTGGCCCTCCTCATTTATTAATACTTTATATGTGTAATTATCATTGTCAAATGGATTCGTCATACTCTACTTACCCCTTTCTTATTCTGCAAATATTTCGCTAATACTTGTCCAATTTCCGTAAGTGGACCTGGCTGACATAGATCTTTATGTCTACAATCAATATCGTGCTGCACAATTTGCCCATCTAAATAATTTAGCCACGTATTTGGAGAAATAGGATCAAACCAGTCTGGTATAACAGTAGATCTAAAGAATAAGATATCTCCGTTATAAACTTTCGGTACATATTTCCCTAACAACCCTACTGAATTTACATATGTTTCTTTCAAGTTCAATATAGTCTCTTCTTCAAGACTTGCTAATGCACTTCCATCTTTACGAAGGATTTCAACTGCACTTTCCATTGTAAGTGGTTTACCATCCATGTTATCTGGGTCATATCCGCCTAAAGCAAGTAATGCGATTAACGCTTCCTCTTCAGTAGGCGCTTCCGTATTCGGTAAGAAGTGTCCAGGATAAGAATCAAGCATAACGAGTAATTCTACTTCTTCCCCTTCATTTTGTAATTGCGCTGCCATTGCATGCACAACATTTCCTCCAAGCGACCAACCTAATAAACGATATGGTCCATGAGGCTGTACTTCACGAACGTGTTTCAAGTAATCCGCCGCCATCTCCTCTAAACTTTTTGGAAGTTCTTCATTTTTAGCGATACCACGTGCTTGTACACCATAGATTGGATAATCTGTTCCTAAAGATTTCATAAGTCCTGCATAGCACCAACTTAATCCACCTGCTGGATGTACACAAAATAGTGGTAATTGATCCCCGCTTGCTCGTAATGGAAGCAACACATCAAGTGCACTTTGACCATTCCCCATCTCAAGTCTTTCAGCTAACCCTGCAACAGTCGGTGCTGCAAATAAAGTGCCAATATTTAGTTCCACTCCAAGCGCCTCTTTCATGCGGCTCATAAGCTGCACTGCAAGGAGTGAATGGCCACCAAGATCAAAGAATCCGTCATCAATTCCAATTTGAGGTACACTTAGCACTTCTGTAAACAAGTCACATAACATTTCTTCTTGCGGTGTTCTTGGACCACGACTAGAAGATGATGCGATAAATTCTGGAGCTGGCAATGCCTTTCTATCTAATTTACCGTTTGGAGTTAAAGGTAACTCATTTACTACTACAAAAGCGTATGGAACCATATAATCTGGTAAACTACCACTAGCAAACTGACGCATTTCATTCGTATCAATCGCTTCATTATTTGATGCAACGATATAAGAAACTAACCGTTTATCCCCTGGTTGATCTTCCCGTACAATAACGGCTACTTGCTCAACTTTAGGGTGCTTCATTATGACTGCTTCTATTTCTCCTAATTCAATTCGGAACCCACGAATTTTGATTTGATGATCTGCACGTCCTATATAATCTAGCGTCCCATCTTTACGCCAGCGAGCTAAGTCTCCTGTACGATACATTCTTGTACCTGGCTTGCCAAATGGATCTGCGATAAAGCGTTCAGCCGTTAATCCTGCTCTTCCTAAATATCCACGCGCAAGCCCTGCACCTGCAACATACATTTCTCCAACTACTCCAGGTGGCACTGGTTGTAAATAGTTGTCTAACACATACACTTTAAGGTCAGGTATACTGCACCCAATTAAACTATTTGCTCGTAAAGAGACGATAGTTTCATCTAATTCAATATAACTAACATGTACTGTCGTCTCCGTAATACCGTACATATTAATAAGCTTTGGTGCGTTATAAGGATGTCGACTATACCAATCTTCTAAGCGACTTAGCTCAAGTGCTTCTCCTCCAAAAACAACATATCGTAAAGATAATTTTTGGCCAATCTCTTCATTTTCACGATCTGCTTGCATCAATTGATAGAACGCTGATGGAGTTTGATTTAAAACCGTAACCTTTTCTTTAACAAGAAGCTGTAAAAATTCTTTCGGTGAGCGACTTACAGTATGTGGCACTACAACTAAACGCCCTCCGTATAATAAAGGTCCCCAAATTTCCCAAACAGAGAAATCAAAAGCGTATGAATGGAACATCGTCCAAACATCGTTTCCGTCAAACTGGAACCAATGATCAGTTGCTCCTAAAAGTCTTACTACATTTTGATGAGGTATCATAACGCCTTTCGGTCTACCCGTTGAGCCTGACGTATAAATAACGTAAGCAATATGTAATGGAGATAATGGCTTAATGCGTTCCACTTCATCAATATTTTCTTCACTATATTTCTCAACTTCTGCTATTACTTTTACATCATCAACTAAAACTTTTAGTGCCTCATCACATTCAATTTCCACTTCTGAATTCGTTAAAACACATGTTGGTTTCGCATCGTGTAGCATAAATGAAATGCGGTCTGCTGGGTAATCTGGATCTAACGGAAGATATCCAGCACCAGCTTTAAGAACAGCTAATAAGCTTACAACCATGTTTAATGATCTTGGCATCGCTAAAGCAACGAGTTGATCAGGACCAATCCCTTTTGCTATTAGGAATCGAGCTATTTTATTTGCTTTTCTATTTAACTCTTCATAAGTTAATTTCTTATCTTCAAAGACAACAGCAATAGAATTTGGATTTATATGAACCTGCTTTTCAAACAATTGTGGCAATGTCATTTCTGGTGCAATTTGAAAACCACCATTCCACTTTTCTAACACTGTATTTTTCTCTGCTACAGTTAATATTTCTAATCTGCCAATTGATTGATCCGGATTTGTAGCTGCATCATCTAATAACAAAATGAATCGTTCTATTAGTTTTTGAACCGTTTCACGTTTATATAAATCGGTACTAAACTCTAGTAATCCATGTAAACCGTTCGGAGTACCATCAACCCCGTTACTCTCACTAATTTCAAATGTTAAATCAAATTTTGCAGAACCGACGCTTTGAATTTCAAGGCTCGCTTCTAAACCTGGTACATGAAACGTTGCTTCTGGTGTATTTTGAAAAGCTAACATAACTTGAAACAACGGGTGGCTGTTTCGAGTACGTACTGGATTTAACACTTCAACAAGCCTTTCAAATGGAACATCTTGATTTTCATAAGCTGCAAGATTTACCTGCTTCACTCTATTTAATAATTCTTTAAAACTTGGATCTCCTGACGTATTTGTACGTAACACTAATGTATTTACAAATAAACCAACAATATCTGAAAGTACATCATCATTTCTTCCAGCAATCGGACTTCCAATTGGTATATCAGTGCCTGCACCTAATCTTGTAAATAGTGCACTAAGCCCTGCTTGCAATACCATAAACAAACTAACTCCATTTTTACGTGCAAGCTCTACTAACCTACTATGCATACCTTCATCTATATGAAAATGAATTGTTTCCCCGCGGTAACTCGTCTCAATTGGACGCTGGAAATCTGTAGGTAACTCCATTTGGTCTGGTAAACCTTTAAGTTCTTCTTTCCAAAAATCTAATTGTGTTGAAATAAGACTCTCTGGTGTCGTTTCATCACCTAGCAATTGCTGTTGCCAAAGTGCATAATCCGCGTATTGAACTGGTAGTGTCTCCAGCTGAACTCTGTCACCTTGACATCGTGCTTTATACGCCACTGTAAAATCTCTCGTTAACGGCTGTAATGACCAGCCATCACCTACAATATGATGTAATAAAATTAATAATACATGTTCGTTTTCACTCACTGTAAAAAGTTGTAAACGAACTGCCGGCTCAAAATCGAGGTTAAAGCTATATCTTACCGCCTCTGAAAGTACACTTTCTAATTCATCTTTACATGTATTAGTTATAACCATTTCTAGATTTAAGTTTTCCATATCTAAAATTCTCTGATAGGAACTACCTAATACGTTAGGGAAAATTGTTCTAAGTGTTTCATGTTTCTCAACTACATCATAAAAAGCACCTTGTAATGCTTCCCGATTCAATATTCCATTCATACGAATGACTAGCGGAATATTATAAGTAGGACTTGGACCTTCTAAACAATTTAAGAACCATAACCTGCGCTGTGCAAATGAAAGTGGAGCTTCATTTGGCCTACTTGCTTTCTGAATAGCTGGTCTTGCACTTTTTGCATCGTTTAATTGTTTCGCCAGTTCGGCAACAGTTGGTGATTCAAATAGTTTCCCGATTCCTAATTCCACACTTAACGTTTCACGAATCCTTGCCATTAAACGAGATGCGAGAAGTGAATGTCCACCCATTTCAAAGAAATTATCATCAATGCTAATTCGAGAAACACCAAGTACTTCTGCAAATAAATCACATAATATTTCTTCTTTCGGATTTCTAGCAACTCTCTCATTGTGCATTCCATTAAAATCAGGAGCAGGTAATTTCTTTCTGTCAACCTTACCATTTGGCGTTAATGGTAATTCTTCTAGCACAACAAATGCCGATGGTATCATATAATTCGCTAAACTTTCTGAAACATAAGAACGAATTTCTGAAAGATTAATCGGTTCCTTTTCTTCTGCAACGATATACGCAATGATGCGTTTATCATTTGGACGATCTTCTCGTACCATTACTACCGCTTGTTGAATATTTTCATGTCGTTGTAATACCGTTTCAATTTCAGCTAATTCAATTCGGAATCCACGAATTTTAATTTGATGATCTGCGCGGCTAATGTACTCTAACGCACCATCACTACGCCATTTCACAAGATCTCCTGTACGGTACATGCGCTTCCCTGATTCTCCATAAGGATTTGCAACAAACCGTTCAGCTGTTAACTCAGGTTTTCCTAAATATCCGCTTGCAAGTCCCTCCCCTGCAATATATAATTCCCCAATAACTTCAGGTGGAACTGGTTGTAACCCTGCATCCAATACATACACTTCTGTATTGGAAATTGGCTTTCCAATAGGAGGTATACCCTTTTCACCTTCATCAATGTTCATGAAAGTAGACCAAATCGTCGTTTCAGTTGGTCCATATAAATTAGTTATTGAACAACCTAATTCTTTTAATTTATTTGCTAAATGCGCTGGAAGAGCTTCACCACCAACAAGTATATTTAGCCCTTGTAGCTTCTCTGGATAATCAGTTACTAACGCCTGCCAAAGCGTCGGTGTAGCCTGCATAATTGTCACTCTTTCTTCTTGTAAAAGTGTCGTTAATGCTGATGACTCTTGTATGTCTTCTTTTTGCGCAATTGTTAAACTTGCACCACTAATAAGAGGTAAATAAATTTCTAGAGCAGAAATATCAAACGCAAACGTTGTAACTGCTAATAAATGATCATTTTCATTTAATGAAAACTTTTGTTGCATAGCCATTAAAAAGTTACTTAAACCTCTCATAGGAACAATTACACCTTTTGGGTTTCCTGTTGAGCCTGAAGTATATATTGTATAGGCTGGGTTTAAAAGTGATGCATCATTCTTACATGCTATATTCATACGAGAATATGTATGTAACGCTAGTTTCGTTTCTTCGTCATCTAATACAATTTTTTTCATATCATTTTCTATAACTAACTTAGATGAAACAGATGAATGTGTTATGATACAAACTGGTTTTGCATCATTTACTATATAATTAACTCTATCTGCTGGGTATTCTGGATCTATTGGTAAATACGCTGCACCAGCCTTTAAGACTGCTAGCATACTAACTACCATTTCTATTGATCTAGGGAATACTAAAGCTACAAACTGATTTGGTCGTATTCCTTCTTCTACTAAATAATGTGCTAGTTCATTCGCTCGTTCATTTAGCTCTTTATACGTAAGGATTACACCGTCACAAGTAATCGCTAGTTTATTTGGATTTTTTTGCACTTGTTTTTCAAATGATATAGGTAAACTGATTAACTCATCGTCTTCCTTCGTTTCATTCCATTCCAATAAAACTTTATGATTTTCTTCAGGCAGAGTAATGTTTATTTTTCCAATCGACTCGTTTTTCTCATAATTATTTATTACTAATTCAAATAGATTCATAAATCTTTCTTTATGCAATGCTAGCTCTGCGCCATTATATACTTCGGGATTCGCATCAAAATGAATCATTAGCTCATTTTGATCAAAACGTTTATATACATTTATCGATAAATCATCTACAGGTCCTGCTGATAAGTTATGCGTAATACCACGATTTCCAGCAAAATTAAGCCCGTAATCAAAAGGCATAACATTCACTAACGGTCCAAACAACCTTTGATTTTCACCTAGTAACTTTAAATCTCTTCTTAATTCCTCATGACGGTATTTATAATGGCGACGTACATCTCGGATTTCTTTAGAAACTTGCTGCAATAATTCCGCAAGAGTTATATTTGGAGTTACTGTAATACGAAGTGGAACTAAATTCATTACCATACTTGGTGTATGAATAGATACAGAACCTAAACGTCCCATCATCGGTAAACCTAAAACAATATCATTTTCACCTGTTAATTTATGCATATAAATACTTGTTACAGCGACAATGAATTCCGGCCAACTTGTTAACGAAATATTGATATCTTCTAGTAAAGTTTTCGTGCTAGAACTAGATAAATAAGCTGTTTCTCGTGAAAATCCATTTGATGTTCTCGGTGCTCGTTCTGCCAAACTTACAACTTCTGGGGCATCTGCAAACTTTTCTAACCAAAAAGTACGATTTTCCTGAAATTGTTTAGACTCACGATACTCAATATCTTCTTGCACAACTTTTGCAAGAGAACCAAACGGCTTTTCATTCTTGTTTGTTTCTTCTATAAGTGATGTATACTCATTCGCCACTTTTTGGCTAAGAAGTGAAAATCCATAGCCATCCATCACAATGTGATGGATGCGCTGATACCAAAAGAAACGATTATTTTCAACTTGAATAAGTGCTTCAGTAAATAATGTATCTTTTTTCAAATCGACTGGCATAGATAAATCATTTTTCATCCATACTTTAGCAGCTTCTTCAGGATTTTCTTCTTTACGAACGTCAATAAAATGCATATGAAACTGTGATTCTTCAATAACTTGCCATGGGCCAATTTCATCCTCTTCGAAGCGAACGTGAAGTGCTTCTGCTTCCATTACAACTTTACGTACAGCTAATTCAAAAATGTCTTGATGAATATTCCCGTTTATTTCTACATATTCCCCAGTATTATATATCGGATTAAGCGGATCTAATTGTTGCGCAAACCACATACCAGACTGCGCAGATGATAACGAATGACGAATCTTTTGACTGTTAGGCATTCTTTACTACCCCTTTATTATGTAGTCTATTTGTTACAGCACCTGTGCTGTTTGTGAAGATAGTAAACTGTACCAACCTGCAACAGTTGGACGTTCTGCTAAATGTGCAAAAGTGATTTCTTTCCCTTCACGACGCCACTTCTCTACTAAACTCATAATTCTGACCGAATCAAGCCCTCTATTTAATAAGTCCTCATCAATATCAATACTCTCTACTGGCTCACGAAGTAGTTGTGCAACTAGTTCATGCACTTCCTGTATAGTGATTCCTTCACTCTCATCATCTTTTACACTTTGTAAATCGTTTAACAGTAGGTTTGTTGATGTCGTTACTGCACATCTATTAGATGCATACTCCAATGCTTGTTTATGATGCTCTAGTGAAAAATCAGCAACTGCATCTGCTACAAAGAACGGCTCTATACCATCCATAAATGCTTCACAAGCTGTTAAAAGACAGCCAATATGCGCATAAATACCGCAAATAATGAGTTGATCTTTTCCTTGTTCATTTAAAATTTCTAATAGATTTGTCTTTTTAAATGCACTATATCTCCATTTTGTGAGGAATATATCATCCTCATCAGGAGTAAGTTCATCAACAATTTTCTTTTTATCTGGTCCAGCAGGTATACCGTCACCCCAAAAGTCTTGTAATAAACCTCGTTGTTCTAACGTTTGCCCACCAGGTTGTGCTGTATAAACAACTGGTATACCAAGTTCCTTACATTTTTCTCTTATCATTTTAATATTTGAAATAAGTTCTACTTTTGGTGATTCTTTATCGCTATATGCATCAAGAAAATATTCTTGCATGTCATGAATTAAAAGTACTGCACGTTTCGGATCTGGTGTCCAATTCACTTTATTTTTTGGTAGTTCTGATTCAATTGGCATTTTATATACTGAAATAGATGGGATAGCCATCTAATCACTTCCTTCCGGTTTTTATTATTGTTTTACTGTAATAAGCTTTTCAGCAATGACTTTACGTAGTTCTTTTTTGCTGACTTTTCCGACTCCTGTTTGCGGGAATGCTTCAATAAATTCAATTCGATCTGGAATTTTATAAGCCGCTATACCACGTTCTCTTAAAAACATTTTTAATTCACTTACTGCTGGAACTTGTCCGCGAGCTATAACAAAAGCACAGGTGCGTTCACCTAAATAATCGTCAGGCATAGATACAATTGCTACGTCATGGACCGCATCGTGTGCTAATAGATGATTTTCAACTTCTTCCGCAGCAACTTTCTCACCACCGCGGTTAATTTGATCTTTATCTCTTCCTTCTACAATGATGTATCCTTGTTCATTTACTTTTACAAGATCACCTGTGCGATAAAATCCATCCTTTGTAAATGATCGTGCATTATGCTCTTCGGCTTTATAGTAACCACGAATTGTATATGGACCTCTTGTTAATAAACTACCTACTTCGCCAGGTTGTACATCGTTGTCATTTTCATCAACAACTCGTACTTCATCGAGTGCAGACATTGGTCTACCTTGTGTATAAATAATAAATTCTTCCGGATCATCTAATCTTGTATAGTTCACTAATCCTTCCGCCATACCGAACACTTGCTGTAACGTACATCCAAATGTAGGACGTATACGTTTTGCAACCTCAGCGCTAAACTTAGCACCACCTACTTGAATAATCTCTAGGCTTGATAAATCGGCATTACGAGAAGATGCAGCATCAAGCCAAATCATTGCTAATGGCGGAACGAGCGCTGTAATTGTAACTTTTTCTTTTTCGATAAGAGCAAAGGCCTCATCTGGACTACCACCAGTTGCCAATACCACTTTTCCACCCGCATAGAAAGTTCCAAATGTCCCTGGAGAACTCATTGGGTAATTGTGTGCTACTGGAAGAACTGCCATATAGACGCTTTCTGCATTCAAATTACAAATTTCAGCGCTAACACGTAAACTATAAATATAGTCATCATGTGTTCTAGGAATTAATTTAGAAAGACCTGTTGTGCCTCCTGATAATTGGAGAAATGCAACATCACTTGGCTGAACTTCTGGTAATGAGACGGGATCCATATACAGATCATTTATGTTCACAAACTCTTCTTCTTCTCCCACTACAATTACATGTTGTAACGTTGGCACTTTCTCTTTCACTTCTCTTGCTAATTTTCGATAATCAAAACCGAGAGCCTTATCTGAAATAACGTAAGCGCTCGCCTCGCCAAACTCACAAAAATAACTAATTTCACTGCTTCGATGTGAAGGTAGTGCAAAGACAGGAAGCGCTCCAATTCGAAATAGTGCAAAACATATTTCGAAAAACTCGATAATGTTAGGTAACTGGATTACAACTCTGTCCTCTTTCTTTATTCCTAAATTCAGTAAACCTGCTGCTAAACGATCTACCTTTTTATTAAGTTCACTATATGTTATATGCTTCTTACCACTTACAACCGCGATTCGATCTCCATATTTCTCAGCCCGCTCTCTTAACACTCCTCCAAATGTTTCACCAAGCCAACATCCTGCTTCTCGGTAACGATCGGCAAATTCTTTTGGCCATTCTGTATAACCTACTAGCATTCTTTCTTCCCCCTATTTTTCATTAAGTGAACTATCTCTTAACCCTAAAGCTTTTAGCATTGTTTGGAACTTAGCTGATGTTTCTGCTAACTCATCTTCTGGTTTTGACTCAGCAACAACTCCAGCTCCTGCATATAAACGAAGTGTATTTTCTTGTACTTCAGCACAACGAATTGTAACAATCCATTCTCCATCTCCATTTAAATCGCTCCATCCTAGCATTCCTGTAAAGAACTCGCGGTCAAATGGCTCAATATGCTGTATAGCTTCTCTTGCTTTTTCCATCGGAGTTCCGCAAACTGCTGGCGTAGGATGAAGGGCAATTGCTAATTGTAAAGAAGAAGTATTTGGATCCTTAAGTTCACCTTTCACTTCTGTAGACAAATGCCACATCGCTTCACTATGAATAACTGATGGCTTTTCTGGAACATGTAATGTATGACAATACGGACGAAGTGCAGCGGCAACCGCTTCAACTACTACCGCATGTTCATGTAAATCTTTTGGCGAAGAAAGTAATTCCTCTGCTCTTCTTTTATCTTCTACTGGGTCCTCACTACGTGGCCTTGAACCAGCTAACGGGTTAGAAATAACTTGCATACCATTACGTGAAACAAGTAATTCAGGGCTTGCTCCAATTAGCGTCTTACTGTTCTCTTTTTCATCTTTCGGTAAATTTACAGCAAATGTATAACCATGCTTATTATGCTCTGCTAATTCTCGCAGAAGTTTTTGCTTATCAATCTTTTCGGAAGATTTAACATCTAACGATCTGGATAGAACGATTTTCTTTAAATCACCGTCCTGTATTTTTTCAATTCCTTGCTTCACACCATTCATATAAACTTCAGGGTCTGGCACTGGTGTCATTTCAAATGTTACATTCTCATTTGTTTCAAGCTGATTTGTTGTATCCAATTGTAAACGCTCAGAAATTCTGCTATATTCTGGTACGATGAGTTGGACTTCTTTTCTACGATCAAATGGCAAAGCACCCACAACGATAGGATTTGGATTTCCAGCTTGTTTCGCATTACTTAATGTCGCTTGCACAAGCTCTGGGAAACTTTCAATTTCACGATGCTTTACTGTAGTAAACTCTCCTTCTGCTAATATCGTTCGAGTTGGTGAAGCGAAAAAGAATGAAGATTCAGTCTTATAATCTTCTAAAAGTTTTTCTGACAATTCCTTTACAGCTATATGTTCATTCATAATATAATAACCTCCTGAATTTTTATTAAACTCCTAACGTAGCACCGCCATCAACACATAAATTGTGCATTGTAATATGACTTGCTCTATCTGAGGCTAAAAATAACACTGCTTCAGCAACTTCTGAAGGTTGTGCAATTTTTTGTAATGGAATTCCGAGTCTATATGTATTTTGAGAACCAGCAATTATATTTTTAGCTCCATTCTCATCAGCCCATAGTAATCTTTGCATCTCAGTTTCAGTAGAACCTGGAGAAACTAAGTTGCAGCGTATATTGTATGCCGCAAGCTCTAGTCCTAAACATTTCATAAACATCGTCGTTGCGGCCTTTGACGCAGCATACGCAGCCATCTCCATTCTTGGCGTATTTGCCGCATTTGAACCGACTGTAACAATTGCCCCCGATTTTCTTAACATCATATTTTTACTTACCGCTCGGGACATATTGAAAACCCCTGTCGTATTTACAGAGAATGTTTTATTCCAATCTTCATCACTTAACGAATGAATTGGTCCCATACGTAAAACCCCTGCAACATTTATTAAAATATCTATTGGCGCTATTTCATTTGCAATATGATTTACCATGTCTTCAACAGCGGCGCTATCACTCACATCTAAACGAAACGTTTTCATACGTGTATTGTTTAATTCATTTTGATTTAAGAGTACATTTAACCCCTCTTCATTTTGATCAACCGCAATAACTGTGGCTCCTCTTTCTAAAAACATTTTGGCAACGACACTGCCTATGCCTTGTGCTGCACCTGTTACTAAAACTGTTTTCCCATCAAATTCCCCTAAGTTCATTTTCTCTATCCTTTCACATAAACATTAATTTCATTAAGTAACACCGATGATATTGATTTTCATTATCAGTTGCGTTGTAAAAAATAATACACTTACTAAACTAATTGGTCAAGTGCGCATTACTTTAAAATCCATTTTATTGATAATGTTTTTCATTTACCATCTTACACCGAAATGATAATGTTTCTCAATAAACTTGTCAATCTTTTTTTATTTTTCAGATAAACCATTTTAATGCTTCTTAATAAAATCATATGTAAACGCATTAAAAGTACTTATATTATAAATAAAATTCAAAGTCCTCTTTTTAAAATTGAAGAAACTAAACTAGAGATACGTTCATTTACAATGCTTTATGAAAAACTCAAGGATATATTTTCTCAATATTTTTCTGAAAATATATCTTACAAATACTAATGAATGTCTTTTTTGTCATTTAAGATTTAATATATATTTCGAATACGATGTATCAATTTATTGTATTTCAATATAATCCAAATAGGCATTTCACTCACTTTTACATCTATGAAAATCATAAAAGTAATTTAACCTTGTTAAAATAACTCATAAAAAAAGCATCCTAATTAATAGAATAGGATGCTTTTTCGTAATCATATTGTTATAGAAGATTTATATACTTATGCTACGCTGCGATACTCTTCTTCTTTTTCTTTTTTCTGCTTAGGTGCTTGAATTAAAATTGCGATAATGAATGACACGACACATAATACACCTATTACCATGAACGTTGGTTTGAATCCACCTAGAAGTGCACCGATAAAGGAACCTGCAAGCGCCCCAAATCCAAATCCTTGATACACAATTCCGTAGTTCTTACTATGGTTTTTCATACCGAAGAAATCACCAACAATAGCTGGGAAAATAGTGATATTTCCACCAAAGCAAAACGCTACACTTGCTACACATACGAAGTAAATACCATAATTTAAATCTACAAAACTTAGAACTAAGACTGAACTCGCCATAACAACAAAAGTACCAGTAACGATTTTTAAACGCCCAATTTTATCCGATAACGGTCCTAAAATGATACGACCTAATGTATTGAAGATTGCAACCATAGCAACCGCATTAGCTGCTGTTGCTGCGCTAAGTCCTACAAGTTGAACACCAATGTCTTTTACCATACCAATTAAGTATAAGCCACTCATACATGATGTAAATAACATGATAAATAATAAGTATACTTGTTTTGTGCCTAACATTTCTTTCGTTGTGTATTCCTCAGTTTTTGTTTCATGAACTGCTCCTTGATCTGCAGCTTGATGGATTAAACAAGCACCAATTACAATCATAGCTGTAACAATTAAACCCCAGTATATAAATGCTTGGGATACACCAACTGATTCAATCAACTGTGCGTTAACGTATTTAAAGATTAAGCTACCTGAACCATATGCAGAGACAGAAATACCAGCAATTAAACCTTTACGCTCTGGAAACCACTTTATTAAATTTGATAGTGAAGTGATATATGCTGTACCATCTGCATAACCTACAACAACTCCCGCTAGTACATAAAGTAATATTAGTGAGGATGCTTGTGAACTAAGTATTAATCCTAGTCCTAATGCTAATCCAGCTATCATAATAAGTTTACGAAGTCCCCATTTTTCTTGCAATTTACTCGCAAATAAAGTTGAAAATGCTAAAGAAAGACTAGTAATTGAGAAAGTTATCGCAACAGCGTTAAGACTCCAACCATATTTACTAACTAAAGGCTGATTGAATAAACTCCATGTATATATCGTCCCAAGCCCCATTTGTACTATAACTGTGCCAAGGACAACAAGCCATGGATTAATAGTTGATTTTTTCATACCTTTCCGCCTCCTCTTTCTATTTCAATGCTATTCGCTAAATTTACTTTTTTTATGTTCATTTTGGTCACCTCTTTTGATTTGACACCTTCATTGTATAAGATGTTTTTGTTTATGTAAGCACTTACAAGATAGAGCGTCAAAAACATGGAATCAGTTACAAAAAACGAAGGATGAAATACAAAAAACTACTGATTAAATACAATAGAAAAATTTTTTATACTTCAATCCACCTTATTTTTTATAAAATCACAAATTTTTTTCCAATAAATAAAACTAAATATTCACTAATATATCTATCCGTGGTTTAATATATATAATAAAAAAATATTTCTGTCTTTAATGAGGAGGTACTATGAAAGCAAACGTAGGGGATACTATACTTTTTCAACGAAATAATTTAAAGATTACAGGATCTGTATTAAAACTTTATACTGAATCGGTCTTAGTTGAAATTACAAATGTAAGCGGTGGTACTTTTGAATTTGATCGAACAATTGTAAATCATAAAAACTATAAAGTTTTAAATACAAATACATAAAACAACACAAAATAGCCCCTGCTCAACAGCAGGGGCTATTTTATATAAAAATATTTCACTAGTTTATATACCCTAAAACATTAACAATCTTACTCGCTTTTAAATTGTTAATATGATAATAAATTTCTAAACCTCTTCTCTCTGCTCGTAACACTTTACCCTTCATTTTTGATAAATGTTGTGAAACAGTAGATTGCGGAATATTCAGTAACTCTGTTAATTGTGTTACATTACAAGTTTTTCTCGTACTTAATTCATTTACAATTTGCAGTCGGATTGGATGCGCCATAATTTTTAAAATATCTACATCTTCTTCTGAAACTAAAGTTTTTCTCATTTCACTCGTATATGTTGTCATAAGACATTCCCCTTTTATATGAATTCCATATTCATAAGATCTATTTCCAAATTTTTTAAAACCCTTGATTAAAACTTTTATATAGAAATAAAAGGATTTTAAATTTTTGAAAACAGAACTTACATTCACTTTATTTATTTATTTGGTACATATACATAATACAATGTTAATATGTGCTCTATGTGAAGTTCACATAAATTTATGATGAAGATTTACTTAGCCACTCGCATCCTACTCATCTAATTACCCACTGCATAAAATCATCAGTTATTTTAACACATTTTAGGCGTTTGTATATACTATTTATAAAACAACTTTTATAAAGGGGGATTCATATGCCTACAGCGTTACAAGAAGAAGTCGAAGAAGCACGGGAAACATATGTCAGTCGTATCATCTTAGTTGGAGGATCCGCTTTATTTTTAGTAGGCGGGGTTATCTCAGCAATTTCAGCCTTTAAAACTTATAATCGTTTGGAGAATACGCCGCCTTCTACAGATAATTCATAGATATTTTATAAAATAAAACGTCGCCTCCAATATGAAGAGACGACGTTTTATTATTCATACATATGACACTAAAAGTATCGGTAGATTCCCTACTCCATTTTCTAAGCTTACTTCACCACAAACCTAGTCTGACTACACCCATCCTTCTGCTTCGTTACTTCTAATACAGCTGGCATTGCGTTTTTCAGCTCTTGAACGTGTGAGATGACACCGATAAATCGGCCTGATTTTTGTAAGTCAATTAAGGCATCTACCGCTTTCGTTAACGATTCTTCATCTAATGAACCGAACCCTTCATCGATGAACATCGTTTCGATGGAAATACCGCCTTCATATGCTTGAATGACATCTGCCATTCCTAGCGCTAGGCAAAGTGATGCGTTAAATTTCTCTCCACCGGATAGTGTTTTTACATCGCGTGTTTGGCCAGTGTATGCATCGTACACATCTAAACCTAATCCACTTTGACGGTTTCTTTTTTCAACTCGCTCACTTCGTTTTAAATAAAATTGTCCATTTGATAATTTACGTAGTCGTTCGTTTGCGATTTGAACAATTTGTTCTAAATACTCAATTAAGATGTAACGTTCAAATGATATACGACTTTCGTTATCACCTTTCATTACTTCATATAAATCAACAAGTTCTTGGAAGGCTTTTTCTTCCTCGTGAATTTGTTCGTCAATACGTCTAATGTTTTCATGTAAATCAGAAATATATGTTACCGCATTTTGCGCACGTTGACGTTTTTCTTTAATGATATCGAGATTAATTTCTAGTTCTTTTATGTGTTCACCTAAAGATGTAATATCCATATACTCTTTATCTTTTAATTCTGAGTTTAACTCTTCAATTTGTTTTGCAAGCACTTCAAGCGATGAATAATAACCTTGAATTTCTTTTTGTAACATCTCCATCTCGGGATCGCTTAATTTGGCTTTTTTATACGTGAATTCATCTGTAAACCCGCTTTGTTCTAGCTCTTTCATAAAGCGTGCGAAAGTCTCTTCTTTCTTTAATTTTGCACTTTCAAATTGATTAGAAGCACCTTTTTGTTCTGCTTGAATACGTATATTTTCATTTTGCCAATGCTGATACGCTTCCTGCACTTTCTTCCATTCGTCCTCCATTAACCTAAGTTCCTGCATAGCTTGGTCAAACTGTGCTTTCCAAGCTTGTACTGTTTGTAAGTTTTCTGGAATATTTCGTTTATCATGTTCATATGACGTACGAAGTTGCATACACTCCATTTCTGTACGGTGCTGCATTGTTTCCAATTCTCGTTTTTGTTTCTGAAGTTCTTCTATTTTTTCTTCTACGCTTTTCATGTTCGCAGCAATCTGCTTACGTGTTTCTTCACTTGCTTTTAACGTATTAACATCTGCAGCTAATTGTTTTCCTTTTTGAACAAGTGCACTATATGTTTCAGCTAATTTTTCCGAATTGTAGCCGCGCTTCACAACTTCTTCTATCACTTGTTCATATTGTAGTCGATAGAAATTCCATTTCTCCTCTACTTGCACATGGAATTTTTCAGCAATGTTCTTCTTATCTCTTAAATCGTTTAACTCTTTTTCATCGATCGCATTACTTTGCTCTGTAGCTTTTTGTGGATGACTCGTACTACCACATACCGGACAAGATTCACCGTCATGTAAATGAAGAGCTAATATACCAGCTTGTTCACTTAACCAGCGGCGCTCCATGTTTTCATATGCACGAACTGCCACTTGCATTTTATTATTTGCCACTTCTTTTTCTTGCTCGAATTTTTGTTTTTCTTGCCAAACATCATATGCTTGTTTTAAAACTTTTGCATCTTCTCGCATATTCGTTAGTTCTTCCACTTTAGCTACATATTGCTCAAGTGCTTGTTCTAATTGCTGCAATTCATCAGACATTCTCTGTTTTTGGTTTGTATGCTCTTCTAGTTGTTGATCTAACTTTTGCATACTTTCTTTTAATTTCCCTATTTGAATTTCGGCATTTTGTAAATTCAGCTTTCTCTCAGCTAATGATTCAATAATCGCTTGTAACTCTTTTAATCTTTGAACAAGTTTTTTAGCCTCTTCTCGTTCAGCTTCTTTATTCTTTACTACTTCATACTTCTCCTGAGCAAGTTCAAAGCTATTCATTATCTGTTCTTGTTTGACGATTATCTGTTTTAACAAACTTTCAGCTCTCTGCTCATTTTCCATCGCTTCTTCATACCATTGTTCAAATGGTAATAAGTGCTTTGCTTGTTCCGCACGTTTAAAGAATTTTTCTTTCCTTTCAATTGCTGCACGGTTCTCTTGTAAAGTGTTATATTTCTCATTCTTTTGTTGTAAATCTATAAATTTCTCATTTACAGATTTTGCTGCATGAAAACGTGTTTCTGCATCCTTTAATTGCTTCGTTTGAACATCTTGTTCTACTTGTAATTGCTCAACCTCTGCCTTATACACGGTTGTTTCTTGTTCTAACGCTTCTACTACTTGATGCGTATTTACATGTTCTTGTGCCACTAATGTCTCTAATAATGCTCCATCACGGATTGGTAATTTAAAAACATTACGGAAATAGAGCTCTCTCTCTTTTTGTTTTTCTTGTAAGACGTCTTTCCATTGTTTTCTCTTTTGATCAAGTAACTCACGCATTAATTTATAACGATCCGTTTTAAAAATACGACGTAAAATCTCTTCTTTGTTTTCCGTCTCAGATGTTAATAGTTTTCGGAATTCCCCTTGGGGTAACATAACAATTTGGCTAAATTGATGTTTACTTAACCCAATTAAATCTTCCACTTTTTTGTTTACGTCTGTTACATGAAAACGATCGACGGCTGGAACGTTTTCTCCATCAATAACTTCATATAATTCTACTGCATGTCCTGTAATAGTCTTATTCCCTTGTTTTTTATGTCCAAGTTGTCGTTTTATTTCATAGCGTTTCCCTTTTAACTGAAAGGTTAATTCAACACTTGTATAAACATTATCATCAGCAAATTGACTTCGAAGCATGCTCGTATCACTACGTTCTTCTCCACTAGCCTCACCATATAACACATAACAAATCGCATCAAAAATCGTTGTTTTTCCAGCTCCTGTATTCCCAGAAATAGCGAAAATACGATGTTCTCCAAGATCTTCAAAATCGATTATTTCTTTCTGTTTATATGGCCCGAATGCTGTCATAATAAGCTGAATCGGTCTCATCCTCGTTCACCTTCCCGTTCTTGCACTGTTTGTAATACATCTATAAATAGGCGTTCTTTCTCTTCTGATAAATCTAACCCCTTCATTTCTTTATAGAAAGCCTTTAAAAGAGATAAATCATCCGTTTTATGTCTTGAAACAGTTACTTCATTTGTATCTGTGAGTTCTCGTCTTTGCATCGCTCTTTCAACGTGCATTGCATTTGGATATACAGATCGTATTTTCTCCATTGGCTGTAAGACAGGGTTTTCGTCTAATAATTTTACAAATACGTAATCTTCACTTACTGGGTGCTGTAATAATTCATCTATTTTCGCTTCTACTGTTCGCATTTTACGACGTGGTGAAAGTAACCTTTTTTCAATTGCTACTTCACCAGTTTCATTCAGTTCTACAATGTAATAACCTTTTTTATGTTTCTCTTCAGAAATTGAATAGGCAAGTGGTGAACCTGAATATCGAATCGTCTCATTACGTACGAAATGCGCTTGATGTAAATGTCCAAGCGCTGTGTAATGAAACTTATCAAAATAATGACTATTTACATATTCAGCACCACCAATTGAAAGTGGTCTTTCTGCATCACTTGTATTCTCCTCCGCTTCTCCTGAAGAAGTTACAAATGCATGTCCAACAAATACATGTCTAGCTTCTTTATCCATCGTTTCAGAGAGCTCATTCATAAAAATGCGCATCGCATCATCATGAGAACGTACGTCTTCATTTTTCAACACGTGCCTTACTATGCTTGGGTCTGCATACGGTATTAGATGGAAGTGAACCTCTCCATATTCATCATTTAGTACGACAGGTTCATACGGGAATTGAAATTGACCTGCAATATGTAATCCCTGTTTTTTCATTAAACTACTTCCAAAATGGATACGATCCGGACTATCATGATTACCAGCTACTGCAATAACTGGTGTTTGCAAATCAATAACTATTTTTTGCAGCACATCATTTAATAAGTCTACTGCTTCTGTAGGTGGAATTGCTCGGTCATATAAATCCCCTGCAATAATTACAGCATCTGGTTTTTCTTCTTCAACAGCCTGTACAAACTGATCTAATACAATCTTTTGGTCTTCAGTCATATACACGCCATGAACAAGCTTCCCTAAATGCCAATCCGCTGTATGAAATAACTTCATATTTTTCTACTCCTTTTAATTTACTGATTTTAGTGAAACGAGTTGATAGTTTATTGTAGTTTTTCCGTTCTCCCACTCTAGCTTCAATATCGTTGCACTTCCAATTCTTTCTTCATTTGATTTATATAAAGGCAATATTTCTTGAACTGTAAATAAGTGATAACCATCCAATATTAATTGAAATATATTTTCTTCAATATGTAATCTTACTTCTTTTTCATTTGAAATAATTTTTGTGTGCATCTCAAATTTCATGATAGATACAACCCCTTTTTATAATCTCTACATTTTAATAGTATAGTGGCTATGCAAGATTGACAAGTACATACACAGCAAAGTACACACTTTTCTATTGTTATATGCTTTATGTATTTTATATAAAATACGGTATGTGAAATTTTATATTTTCCCCAAAATAAAAATGCCTATTATGACATCTTTATTTTTGTATAAAGTCTTTCATTACATAATATAAAACGGTAATTAAGACGATTGCGACGAAAAATGAGAACACTGCGACAATGTAGCCATCTTTATTTAATAAAATACAGAATGAAATAGATATTATAAAAATCGGAAATACGAGACGTACTTTATCCTTCACTTCTTCTGTCGTATCTGTATGATGAAAATACTGCGTTATTCCTATCATTAAAAAAGACAAAATAATAACCGACAATAGTAAAGGTCCTGGCATTCCGATTTCTCCTTTCTCTATTTCTAATTCAGTGTAAAATTTTTTATTACAATTGTACGATTTATTTTTTCTTCAAACACTCTTTTAGAATTGATAATGAACAATTCACACCTATATAATAGCGCTTTTATCATTATAACTTCAAATAATTACACTTACAGTAATGTTGTAATATTCCCCCTCAGTCTCTGAAATCCTGCAAAGATAACTCGTCAAAATATGCAGTGACCAAATTAATATTTACCGTCAACTTTTGACAAAATTTATAAAGGACATTTCAGTACATATCAAGAATTAAGAATAAGAAGATATGTAAGGGAGGATGCATTATGACTGAACAAGTTTTATTTTCTGTTAGTGAAAACGGCGTTGCGACAATTACTTTAAACCGTCCAAAAGCACTTAATTCTTTATCTTATGACATGTTACAACCTATCGGACAAAAACTTAAAGAGTGGGAACACGATGAGCGTATTGCACTTATCGTGTTAAAAGGAGCTGGCACAAAAGGTTTTTGTGCAGGAGGCGACATTAAAACTCTTTATGAAGCGCGTTCCAATGAAGTGGCATTGCAACATGCAGAACGTTTTTTTGAAGAAGAGTATGAAATTGATACATATATTTATCAATATACAAAACCGATTATTGCTTGTTTAGATGGAATTGTAATGGGCGGTGGTGTCGGTCTTACAAATGGTGCGAAGTATCGCATTGTAACTGAGCGTACGAAATGGGCAATGCCAGAGATGAATATTGGCTTCTTCCCAGACGTCGGAGCTGCATATTTCTTAAATAAAGCGCCTGGATATACAGGACGATTCGTTGCTTTAACAGCATCTATTTTAAAAGCTTCTGACGTATTATTTATTAATGCTGCTGATTACTTTATGACATCTGATTCATTACCAGAGTTTCTTACTGAACTTGAAAGTGTAAATTGGCATAAAGAAGATGATGTACATACTAATTTAAAAGAAGTTATTCGTACATTTGCAACTGCTCCAAACTTAGAAAGCGAGCTCGCTCCTTCATTAGAAGTAATCAATTCACATTTTGCTTTCGATACAATTGAAGAAATCATCCATTCATTGGAGAAAGATGAAAGTTCCTTTGCTCTAAAAACGAAAGAAACACTGTTATCAAAATCCCCTATTTCACTAAAAGTAACATTAAAACAGTTTATTGATGGAAAAGATAAATCCGTTGAAGAATGTTTCGCTACGGACCTTATACTTGCTAAAAATTTCATGAGACATGAAGATTTCTTCGAGGGAGTACGCTCCGTTGTCGTTGATAAAGATCAAAATCCGAATTATAAATATAGACAGTTAAGTGACGTTTCAGAAGAAGATGTGAATCGTTTCTTTAACTTACTTAATGCATAAAATGAAATTGTCATGAGGGGATGTTTTGTTCATCCCCTACCTAACTTCTTTGCTTCAGCTAAATCTTGTGCGGTGAAAATCTTACTACCCGCAAATAGCGGGATAAAATCGAAGCTATATAGTAGTGTAATTACAGCTACTATATAGCCTTTTTTATTTAATTATTTTTAACAAAATTTAATTTTATTAAATCCATTTTTGTGCTACACTGATTTTAATCAAATATTCTAAAAATAAAAAGGAGGGGCGGCTATGATAGAAAATTATCTTCTTTTCATCATTATGTCTATTTGCCTTATCATTTTACCTGGTCCAGATACAGCAATGGCTACGAAAAATACATTGGTTGCTGGTAAAGTCGGTGGAGTGAAAACAGTGTTTGGTACATGTATTGCACTATTAATTCATACTTTAGCTGCTGTAATTGGTCTTTCTGCACTTATTGTAAAGTCAGCTCTTTTATTTTCTATTTTCAAGTACGTTGGGGCTCTATATTTAATTTATATTGGTATTAAAGCCCTTTTAGCAGTAAGAAATAAAGAAGGCATTGATACGAACGATATATCTTTGAATAATGAAGATGAACACACCTCTTGCTTTCGACAAGGGTTTCTTACGAATTTATTAAACCCTAAAGTTGCAGTATTCTTTTTAACGTTTTTACCGCAATTTTTAAATCCAAATCATAATACGTTTATCCAACTACTCGTAATGGGCCTTACTTACCTCGTTTTAACAGCCATTTGGTTCGCTTTTTATATATTTTTAATTGATAAAATTAGTGCTTTTATGAAAAAACCGAAGACGCAGCGTTATATTCAAGGGTTAACGGGAGTCGTCTTAATTGGTTTTGGTATTAAACTTGCTTTTGAAAAAAGTAATTAACAAGATGAAAACCACCACTATTAATAGTGGTGGTTTTCATATAATAACTAATTTGGCTGTTTATTTTATATTAAAACCAGCGCTCAGTTACAACTTTTTTACGTGTATAGAATTGAACGCCATCTGTACCATTTGTACCTAAATCACCAAAGAATGACGCTTTATTTCCTGCAAATGCGAAGAATGCCATTGGTGCTGGAACATTTACGTTTACACCGATCATACCAGCATCGATATTATCACGGAACGTTTGTGCATGTTTACCGTTTGACGTATAAATAACTGCACCATTTGCAAATTTAGATTGATTTGTTAGTTTAATACCTTCTTCTAAATCTTTAACTCGTACAATGCTTAATACTGGAGCAAAAATCTCATCTTGCCAAATTTTCATTTCTTGATTCACGCCATCAAAGATTGTCGCACCTACAAAGTAACCTTCTCCAACTTCTTCATTAATTTTACGGCCATCTACTAATAAAGTTGCCCCATCTGCTACACCGCTATTAATGTAGCCTAAAACGCGCTCTTTATGAGATTCACGGATTAATGGTCCAACATAGTTCTCTTCGTTAAAGCCATCGCCTACTTTTAATTTTTTCGTTTCTGCTACTAATACATCAATGAATTCATCAGCAATTTCATCCACTACTGCTACTACTGAGCATGCCATGCAGCGCTCTCCACTACTTGCAAATGCAGATCCAATTACACCTTGTACTGTTTTCTCAAGATTGCAATCTGGCATTACAATCGCATGGTTTTTCGCACCTGCTAACGCTTGTACACGTTTTCCGTGTTTCGTACCTGTTTCATATACGTAACGGGCTACCGGCTCAGAGCCAACGAACGAAACAGCCTGAATATCTTTATTTTCTAAAATGCTATTTACAACATCTTTTCCGCCTTGTACTAAATTTAATACGCCTTTTGGGAAACCTGCTTCATAGAATAATTCTACAAGTCGCTCCGCTAAAAGTGGCGTTCTTTCAGATGTTTTTAATACGAATGTATTACCGCAAGCAATTGCAAGTGGGAACATCCATAACGGAATCATCATCGGGAAGTTAAACGGCGTAATACCAGCAACAACTCCGATTGGGTAGCGCCAAATCGATCCATCAATTCCGCTAGCGATATTCGGAAGTGCTTGACCCATCATTAAATTTGGCGTAGATGTTGCAAGTTCTACCGCTTCAATACCACGCTGTACTTCACCTGTTGCATCCGTTAGCGTCTTACCATTTTCTAGCGTAATGATTTTTGCAAGCTCATCTTTATTTTCTTGTAATAGCTGTAAATATTTATATAAATTTCTTGAACGATTTGGAACTGGTACTTTAGACCATGTTTCGAATGCTGCTTTTGCCGCTTCAACAGCTTTTTCAACATCTTCTTTTGGAGATAGTGGAACGTAAGCGATAATTTTTCCAGTCGCTGGATTTGGAACTGCTTCTACTTCCGTACCTGTCGATTCAACCCACTCACCGTTAATGTGATTTTTTACTCGTTTAATTTCAGTTGTAATCATTGTATTCTCTCCTTTGTATAATTTATTTTTGATTAGAAATTAATTGCTCGCTAACTTTCTTATATAAAGCAGCCATATCGTTTTCACCATATCCAGCTTGACTCGCTTCGTCATATACGTTTAATAACATTTCGCTTACCGGTAAATGGAGTTCGCTTTCCTTAGCTAAGTCAACTGCAAATCCTAAATCTTTCTTCAATAAGTTCACAGTAAATCCTGGCTCGTAGTTTTCAGGTGCTATAAAACTTTTATAATTACGTTCATAAATTCTACTTTGACCGTAACTTACATTTAAAATATCAAACATTTTATCTAAATCCATATTGTTCTTTTTCGCTAATGTTAAAGCTTCACTCACACCAGCTGTATAAAAACCAATTAATAAGTTATTAATTAACTTAACAGTTGTACCACTATCAATCTGCTCACTAACGTGGAAAATGTTCGCGCCTAGTACGCCCATGATAGATTCCGTTTTCTCATATACTTCTTTTGATCCACCAACCATAAACGTTAATGTTCGGTTTTCGGCTCCGATTACACCACCGCTCACAGGTGCTGCTAAAAAGTCTACTTTCTTTTCCTTTGCAGCTTCCTCTAATTGTTTGTTTAACTGCGGCGATACCGTACTTGTATCAATGAAAACTATATTCGAGTGACCATTTTCAAATAATCCTTCTGCTCCAAAATATACCGCTTCAACAGCGCGAGGTGAAGGTAAACTTGTAAAAACTACATCACATGTTTCTGCTAGTTTTGAGATTGATAGACCGATAATTCCGCCTTCTTTTTCAAAGGACGCTTCCGCCTCTTTATTTAAGTCCACGCCATATACTGTGTAACCTGATTTAACTAGATTTTTTGACATTGGAAGACCCATGTTACCTAAACCGATAAAACCAATCTTTTTCATATCGCTTTCCTCCTATTTACACAATATATTTCCCACGATTTATAATAGCTTTCGCAATTTCTCTCTTCTTCGTAAATACGTTCGTGTATAAAGGTACTAATAATTGACGGATTTCAGCTAAAATCACATTTCTATCTTGTTCTTCTGTGACAGCTGCTGAAAGTACAGAAATCGCCGCTTCTTCTACTTTACGGTATCCTTCTTCACAAATAACATCCGTTATGAGTTGCTTCGTACGTTCTTTTTCCTCTCCATTTTTACGTACTGCTTTTCTCGTACGTAAAAACGCTGATTCCATGATGTACACGTCCGTCAACATATTTGATATTACACGTGAATATTCTTGTTCTTGGTCAATTTTTAGACCTGGAGTTTTAGAGAGCGTTTTCAAAGATTGTTTCAACAATTTTTTCGCTAATAAAATGTAACGATGGTTTCTTTCTACATTTGCTACATCACTTTCTACTTCAGTGTCTTCTAATTGTTCGATTTGCTTCATTAACATTTTAGCAACTGTTAATCTATTAATTTCGTTCGTTCCTTCAAAAATACGACTAATTCTTGCATCACGATATAATCGTTCTACCTCATACTCTTGCATATAACCGTAACCACCATGAATTTGTACAGCTTCATCTACGATATAAGCAAGTGTTTCAGAAGCATTTACTTTATTCAGTGCACATTCAATTGCAAATTGGGACATTTTCTTCATAAGATCTTCATCGCTCTCATGAATTGCTTCATCGATTACACCTGCTGTACGATAAGCTGCACTTTCGGCTCCATATGTAGCAATAATCATATTTGCAATTTTCTCTTGAATCATCGTAAAGTCTACTAATTCCGTTTGGAACTGTTTTCGCTCTTTTCCATATTGAACCGACAAACCAATTGCTTGTTTTGCTGTTCCAATATTTCCAAAAGCAAGTTTAAGTCTAGCAAAGTTAAGAATATTAAGGGCTACGTGATGCCCTTTCCCAACTTCCCCTAAAACATTTTCAGCAGGGATGACAACATCTTCTAAAATAAGAGTCGCTGTTGAAGAACCTTTAATCCCCATTTTCTTTTCTTCTAATCCAATAGATACACCTTCACATGTTCTTTCGACAATAAACGCTGTCATTCCTTTATTTGTCTTCGCAAAAACAACGTATACATCTGCCATATGAGCATTTGTAATCCATTGCTTCTCACCATTTAACTTCCAAGCTGTTCCCTCTTCATTCAATACGGCGCTTGTTTTTGCACTTAATGCATCCGAACCAGCATTTGGCTCCGTTAAAGCATAAGCCCCAATCCATTCTCCCGATGCGATTTTCGGTAAATATTTTTCTTTTTGCTCTTTCGTTCCATAATATATGTAAGGCAATGTACCGACACCAGCGTGTATATTAAAAGAAACGCTAAACGCACCAGCGTAACCCATTTTCTCTGCTACAAGACCTGAGACAGCCTTTCCTAACTCGAACCCGCCATAATCTTCTGGTACCTCAATGCCTAATAATCCAAGTTCCCCAGCTTTCTCAAATAATTGACGAGAAACTTTATAGTTATGTTGTTCAATATTCTCCATTTGTGGAACAATTTCTTGTTTAACGAATTGTTCTGTCGTTTTTGCGATCAAATCTTCATCACCTGAAAAATCTTCTGGTGTAAAGTAAGTATGATTTATATCTTTATTAAGTGAAAAAAATTCATCCCATGGTAACTTCGTTTTCTCCATATGTATCCCCCTATCATTCGGCTTTCATAGCTTTTTGCTTATGCTCGTCTACGATGAGTGGAATATCTTTTTTGAAAATAGAAGGCGATGATTTTTCACATCAAGCATTTTATTTTGCCAAAGATGTATTTTCATCGCCTTCGCTGCTTTATCTATTGATCTTCTGATAATACTGTTTTTGCAATACCAGTATCTAACTCTTCAAAGTCATGATATGAAATTGTTTCGTATAATTCACTTCTCGTTTGCATATTAGAAAGTGCATCTTTTTGAGAACCTGTTTCTTTAATTAAAGCAAACACATTTTCATATGCTTTCGCTGCAACGCGAAGTGAAGTTACAGGATAAATAACCATTTGGAAGCCCATATTCGCAAATTCCTCTGCACTATAATATGGAGTTTTTCCGAATTCAGTCATATTCGCAAGCAAAGGTGCATTTACCTTACTATTAAATAGACGGAATTCTTCCTCTGATTGAAGCGCTTCAGGGAAAATTGCGTCTGCACCTGCTTTTACATATGCATTTGCTCTTTCAATTGCTTCATCTAATCCTTCAACGCCGCGAGCATCAGTACGTGCTACAATGTATAAGCTCGGTGCAACTTCTTTAATCGCTTTAATTTTTTGAACCAATTCTTCTGTAGTAACAAGTTTCTTACCATTTAAATGTCCACATTTTTTTGGTAATTGCTGATCTTCAATTTGGACAGCTGCTACTTTCGCTTCCACCATTTCTACAGCTGTTCTCGCCACATTTAGTACACCACCAAATCCTGTATCAATGTCAACAAGAACAGGTAAGTCTGTAGCTCTTACTAAATCTCTTGCTCTCTCAGCCACTTCAGTAGACGTCACGATACCTAAATCTGGTAAGCCTTTACTTGCAGTATAAGCAGCTCCTGATAAATAAAGAGCTGAAAAACCTGTATTTTTTGCAACAAGAGCTGCCATTGCATCATGAGCACCTGGAATTTGCAAAATTTCATTTGCTTCTACTAAAGCTCGGAATCGATTCGCAAGCTCCTCTTGTGTTGACTGCTTTTTCACAACCCAAGCCATTCTAAATTCCCCCTATTATTAAATTAAGAATAGATCTACAAATTCGTTTACATTCATATTTTCTAGTTTTTCTTCATTTAAACAAACTTCATGAATTTGTTCTTGTTGCTTACTAGAATAATGACCTGCCATATTTGCAGTGAATTTTTGAACAACTTTTGGAATTGCTTCGTCTCTACGGAAGCGGTGACCAAGTGGATATTCACATTCCACATTTTCTGTTACTGTGCCATCTTTAAAGTGAACTTGAACAGCGTTGGCGATTGAGCGCTTGTTCGGGTCAAGGTAATCTAAACTGTACTGTTTGTTTTCAACAACAACCATCTTATTACGTAATTCATCTACACGTGGATCGTTTGCTACTGCATCTTCATAATCGTCTGCAACGATATCTCCTTTTAATAAACCAATTGCCGTAATGTATTGTAAGCAATGATCACGATCAGCTGGGTTATTTAATGGACCTTCTTTATCAATAATACGAATTGCTGATTCATGAGTTGTAATTGTAATACGGTCAATTTCATCTAATCTCTCTTTAATTTCCGGATGCAACTTCACTGCACATTCTGCAGCCGTTTGTGCATGGAATTCTGCTGGATATGACACTTTAAATAATACATTTTCCATTACATATGACTCTAGTGGTCTTGCTAATTTTAATTCTTGTTTATTGAATAATACATCTTGGAATCCCCATCCTGGCGCAGATAATGCTGTTGGATAACCCATTTCACCTTTTAGAGCAGTCATTGCAAGATGAACACCGCGGCTCGTTGCGTCACCTGCAGCCCATGATTTACGTGAGCCCGTATTTGGAGCATGACGATATGTACGAAGACTAGAATTATCAACCCACGCATGTGATAATGCATTAAAGATTTCTTCACGTGTTCCGCCAAGCATTTTCGCAACTACTGCAGTTGTTGCTACTTTTACATATAATACATGGTCAAGACCAACTCTGTTTAAGCTGTTTTCTAAAGCAAGCACGCCTTGAATTTCATGTGCTTTAATCATCATTTCTAATACTTCACGTACTTTTAAAGCTTCTTTTCCTTCTGAAATACGAACACGGCTAATATAATCTGCAACTGCTAAAATTCCGCCTAGGTTATCAGATGGATGTCCCCACTCTGCTGCAAGCCAAGTATCGTTATAGTCTAACCAACGGATCATACATCCGATATTAAATGCGCCTTTTACTGGATCTAGTACATAAGACGTACCTGGTACACGTGTACCATTTGGCACGATTGTTCCTGGTACAACTGGTCCTAGTAATTTCGTACATTCTGGATATTGCAGTGCTAAAATTCCACATCCAAGTGTATCAAGTAATACGTAACGAGCTGTACTGAATGCTTCTGCACTAGTAACCTCTTTATTTAATACATAATCGGTAATCTCTTCTAATAATGCATCTTTTTGCTTAATTTCATTTGTTTTAATCATGCTATTCTTCCCTTTCTGTCGAAAATTCGTTATTATTAATGATGGGTGTCGGTCAAACACCCATCTGGCGGGCGGCGCTAACAACTCCCCAGTTGTTCTTATTTACTAAGTACATGTCGCTCGCCAATATAATTTACACGTGGACGGAACAAACGATTATTTGCATGTTGCTCAATAACGTGCGCACATAACCCCACTGTTCTAGAGCTAAAGAAGATTGGTGTGTAAAGTTGAATTGGAATACCTAGCATCCAATATACTGGAGCTGCATAATAATCAAGATTTGGATAAATTCCTTTTTCTTTTTCCATAATCTTTTCTCCAGCTTCACACATTTCATATAGTGTATAATCACCTTTTACATCACATAACTGTTTTAAAGCTTCCTTCATCATAAGTGCTCTTGGATCCATCTTCTTCATATAAACACGGTGTCCAAAGCCCATAATTTTTTCTTTGTTATATAGTTTCTTCTGTAATAACTCTTCAAATTTCTCAACATTACCAGCTTCTAAAAGCATGTACATAACCGCTTCATTTGCACCGCCATGTAAACTTCCTTTTAAAGATGCAACTGCACCTGTTAGAGCGCCGTATAAATCTGATTGTGTTGATGCAATAACGCGAGCTGTAAATGTAGAGTTTGGCATTTCATGCTCACTATATAAAACAAGGGAACGATCAAAGATCTTTTCCTCAAGTTCAGTTGGTTTTTTACCAGTTAACATATAGAAGAAATTCGCACTATAAGATAATTCTTTAAGAGGTTCAATTGGCTCCTCATTATTTAAAATATGATAGCTATTTGCTACAATGTTTGGCACTTTACTTAACAGCTTGTACCCTCGGCTTTTATTCACTTCTAACGAGCGGTTTTCGATATCATTATCGTAACCAGCTAACGCTGACACACCTGTACGTAATCCATCCATGGGATGCGTCTCTTTAGGCAATGCCTTTAGTACGTTGAATACACCTTCTGGTACTGCATATTCTTCTTTTAATTTCTTTTCAAGTGTTGCTTTTTCATCTTCATTCGGTAGATGTTCCTCCAATAAAAGGTGCACAATGTCTAAATACTCTTTTGTTTTTGAGAGTTCGATTAAGTCATACCCTTGAATTACAATTTCACCTTTTACTGTGTCAAGAAACGAGATTTTCGTCTCCGCTGCCACTATACCATCTAATCCCGGGGAAAATTTCTCTTCAGCTTTCATCATTATTTCCTCCAATCCTAATAGATCTTCGTGCACATAACTGTAAGCCTTTACAATATTGTGAAACTACATTTCTATTTCAATGTATCAGAGTTTTTAGAAGATTTCAATTTATTTTATAATGATAAGTTTCCTACACTTTTCTTACTGTAACAATACAATTTTTTGAAAATAATTCTTATATTTTATAAAGAAAGGATAGACTTCTTTGCGTATTTTCAAAAACAAAATATAAAGATTTTTCATATAACACCGCCAAATATACAATTATTCTAATTTTATTTGAGAAATAGAAAAAACGAGCTGTACATAAATACAGCTCGTTACTATATGATATTTATTTCACTATCTCTTAAATATAATTTTTATATAAAACTTATTCATTTTTAATAAAGTTATTATTTTACATAATTAAATTGAATTTCTTCCATTTCCTCATGATAACTTACAAATAAATCATAGTTTTGAAAATACCAAAGATCATCAGAATCTACAAAAAATATAATACCTTCCTTCTCAACTGACACTATTTCGCCATCAGGTTTCTCAGCAACAACCCCTAAAGAATATCCGGGCTGAATTGAACTATCCCCTCCGTACCTTACAGTAAAACGTACAGATTCACCGTGCTTTATACGTAATTCTTCCTGGAACCATTGCAGAGCTTTACGATCAATTGAAATTCTCATCTTTATTCCTCCAGTTTACGCAAACTCTTTTTTTCCTAATCGTTGTTTTACAAAGAAGACGAAAATAATTAAGGCTATCAATGCTGAAATTGCACTCCCTGAAAATAAAATACGATAACCAAACATTTGTGAAACAACTCCAAGTAAAATAGCACCTAACCCGATTCCTAAATCAAACGCTGTAAAAAATGAAGCATTTGCAACTCCTCTTTTACTCGGATCGACAATTGTAAGCATTGCCGCTTGCAAAGCTGGCTGCGCTGAACCAAATCCAATACCGTATAATGTTGCTGCGATAATTACACCTATCAAACCATTTGAGATAGTTAAAACAACTATAGCTAAAATAGTAATACATAATGCTGGAAGTATGATGAATACTTCTCCATACTTATCTAATAGTTTCCCTGAAATTGGTCTTACAATTGTTAATGCAATTGCATATACAAGAAAGAAAGTTCCCGGGTTTACATGAATTGATGATGCAAATAACGGTAAAAAGGTTGTTATTCCTCCATATGCAAACGATAAAAAGAATACTACAATCGTGATTGTTAATACGGATTTCTCAAATAGCTGAATTTTCCCTTTTTCTTTTTGTGGCGTAAATGGGATCTTCGTTATTAATGATAATACAACTGCCATAAAAGATAACAACGTCGCTAATAAAAATAGACCATCAAATGAATAATTTTGCACAACCCATAATCCAATCATAGGTCCAATCGCCATTGCAATTGTCATCGCCATCCCATACCAACCCATACCTTCACCGCGGCGTGAATCTGGAATAATATCCGTTATTGCTGTTCCAACAGCTGTTGTAGAAACAGCCCATGTTACTCCGTGAATAACACGTAAAACAGCTAAAAGGACAATAGTCGATGCTATATTATAGGAGTACATCGTTAAGCCAAAAAAGATGAGTCCGAAAATAATAAAGGATCTTCTACCATATTGATCTAACATTCCTCCAATAATCGGTCGTATTACAACAGCAGCTATTGTAAACATCCCCATCATAAGTCCAACTTGCGATTCATTGCCACCTATCTCTTTAATAAAGAGCGGGAGCGTTGGAACAAGTAAATAAAATCCTGTAAATAAAAATAACATTGCGAAAGTCATTTGAATAAATGATTTCGTCCATAATCGTTCCATAAAAATACCTCCATACACTCGTAAAATATTACGATTAACACCCTCATTGTATATTTTTTTTATCTCTTTTCCCTCCGCAAATAGACGTATCTTTTCATATTAAATAGTCCACCATCAGCTTACATTAGTCTTAAGACTTTGTACGCATATTTTAAACGAAAGTCCTATATATGTACCTTTATACGTGTGAAAAGAATATACTAATTTATTATCACAACTTAGGAGTGATTATTTTATGTGGGTATTATCATCAAGAGTAACTGTCGCGGTTCCTTCGATACCCGAAATACATGCCCCCGCCGTTCATACAGCAAGTTCCGATGTCGGCATTGAACTTCCAGCAATTTGGCAACAATACCAATCACCAGGTCAAGCTACCCCTTCATTTTGGCATCATGGTGCCCATCCAAGTAGCACTACCTTTTATCATCCTAGCCACGCTCCACTACCTCAGGCTCAAGTCTTTTATCATTTCCCATCAATTTATTTTCAAAATTTTTATGGTACGTTTAACATTTAAAACACATCATTTCATAGCTACTACATTTAAACGAAAAAAGCACTTAAGATTGTAATTTTCACAAATCTTAAGTGCTTTTTAATATTTTTTATAAATTTTTCTTATTGCCCATTATTAGCAGGGGTCTCTCCTGCATTACCGCCAGTCTCTGGTGGTGTGGTCGCTGGTGGAGTTGTATTTCCTTGACCTCCTCCATTATTTGCCGGAGGTGTCGTATTTCCTTGACCTCCTCCGTTATTTGCTGGAGGTGTCGTATTTCCTTGACCTCCTCCATTATTTGCTGGAGGTGTCGTATTTCCTTGACCTCCTCCATTATTTGCTGGAGGTGTCGTATTTCCTTGACCTCCTCCGTTATTTGCTGGAGGTGTCGTTCCTTGGCCATTTCCATTATTTTGTTCTTCTTGTTTCTTTTGCTCTTCTAGTTTCTTTTGTTCTTCTTGCTTCTTAAGTTCCTCTTGTTTCTTTTGTTCTTCTTGTTTTTTCAGTTCTTCTTGTTTCTTTAATTCTTCTTGCTTTTTCTCTTCTTCAGTTTTTTGCTGTTGATCTTGTTTTGGTTGCTCCGTTGTATCCGGTACGCTAGTATTTGGCGATGAATCACGTTTTTCACCTTTTATACGTAGCTCACTACCTTCTTGAATAACGCTACTTGGCATTTTAAAGCGTGATTTATCTGTAGCCATTTCGCTCATCATTTCTTTAAAGATTAACTGTGCAATTTTCGTATTTTTACTACTAATATACTCGTCTTTACCATCTTTCATATACCCAGTCCATACTGCCATCGTATATTGCGGTGTATATCCAGCAAACCAACTATCACGAGTTGCACTTTCTGGAATTTTATATTGAGCTAATTGCTTTGATGAATAGTTTGTCGTACCCGTTTTACCAGCTACATCTAAAGAGCCTACATTTGCCGATGTACCAGTACCTGATGTAACTACAGAACGAAGCATATCAGTAATCATGTATGCGGTAGAATCTGTCATAACTTGTTTTGGTTTTTGTCCAAAACTTTGTGACTTACCGTCTGGATAAACGACTTTCTTAACAAAATGCGGTTTCGTATATTTACCTTCATTACCAAATGCCGCATAAGCACCCGCTATTTCAGTTGGCGATACTTCATTTGTACCAATCGCTGTCGATTCTGTCGGTGCTGTATTAAATGTAATACCTAGTTTCTCAGAGAATTCTTTTGATTTACTAATCCCTACTTCTTTTGCAGTTTTAATTGCAGGAATATTACGCGACATTTTTAATGCTTCACGCATCGTAATTGGACCCATATGACTTCTATCTGCATTTCGAACTTCTTGACCCGTTGAATACTTAAATGGAGAGTCATCGATTTGATGATACGTAGCCCATTTTAAATATTCAATTGCAGGAGCATAGTCGAAAATTGGCTTCATCGTTGAACCAGCTGCACGATCTAATTCAATTGCCATATTATGCCCTTTAAATACAGCTTTATTTTCTCCACGGCCACTACCTATAGCACGAACTTCTCCTGTTTTCGTATCCATAAATGTGAATGCACCTTGGAATTTATCGTTTGGATAATCAATGATATTATTATTTAAAATATTATCAGCAAGTTTCTGTGCTTTCGGATCTAACGTTGTATAAATTTCTAAACCGTCAGAACCAATATTAGCATCTGGCAATTCTTTTTCTACTTCTTTCACAACTGCATCCATAAATGCAGGGTATGGCATTGTTTGTAGTTGAGCTGCAGGCTTAAGCCCCTTTTCTACGTCAACTTTTGATGCTTCTTCCATTTCCTGTTTTGTTATATATCCATGTCGGTTCATTAAACTTAGAACAACATTTCTTCTTTCTGTTGCTTTTTGAACATTTTCTTTTTTCGTTGGATCATAGTTATTCGGTGCTTTCGGTAAACCTGCAAGCATCGCAACTTCTGGTAATGTTAAGTCCTTCAATTCTTTACCATAGTAGTTTTGTGCTGCTGTTGCGATACCATATGAACGATTACCTAAATTAATTTTATTTAAGTACATCTCTAATATTTCATGTTTTGAATACTGTTGTTCTAGCTTATAAGCTAAATATATTTCTTGCGCCTTACGCTTTGGTGTTTTGTCCATTGATAAGAAGTAGTTTTTAATAACTTGCTGCGTTATCGTACTTCCACCTTGAGAGCCATAATCTCCTTTAAGGCTCACTAAAACAGCACGGGCAGTACCTTTAAAGTCTACTCCGCTATGCTCATAAAAACGTGAATCTTCTGTCGCTAAAAATGCATTTTCTACTAATTTAGGTATTTGATCATACGTAACATTCGTCCTTTTTTCTTTTCCATATTCATATACCAAATCCCCGTTTTTATCATAAATTTTTGAGGATAACGGATTAACAAGTTTTGCTTTTTCCAGTTTTGGTGCGTCCTTAATCATTACGAAAAAGGTAGCAACCCCCGCCACTAAACCTACAATACCAAGTAATAAACAAGTAATTAAAAACTTGCGGAAAAATGATGTTTTACCTTTTGGTTTTTGTGTTTTAGAAGCTGGTTGTTTTTTCTTTTTAACTTGTCGTCGCTCCTCGCGAGAACGATAATTTTCTGACATGTTACTTTCTCCTGCCTTTCAATTCTCCCGTTGATTTAATTTAAAATATTGAGGTCACTTTCGTAAATACGTTTAGGCAAGAAAGTGTACTGACCTGGAGCATTCAATATTTTCCCAATTCACAGATTACAAATTTTAGAATGGCTCTTATACATGCTATTTTCACTTCTAATTTTCTAATAATGCTGCCCCTTTTAGCATAATAATGAAAGAAGTGAATTTTTATTACCTCGTATAAATAATATACCTTTTTTTCAAATGGTCAATATTTTCTTATTAATAAATCAAAGGTGAAATAAAAATAGCATATCGATATGAACTTCGTGTGAACTTACTTATAATTACGTATAACCAATATTAAATATATTGAATATAGGTATAATACCTCTTTAATTATAAAGATTTCAACACCACAATACCGTTACCTACAAAGAATTATTAAAAATGAAAAATAAGGAGTTGCATAATAATGAAGCTATCTCCGGTTACCTCAAAAAATATAGTTGCTGTTGGTTATAATCCTTTTTCTATGATTTTGCGAATCCAATTAAAGCATGGTATGTATGATTTCTTTAATGTACCAGAAAGCATTTATACTGGCCTATTACATGCACAATCTAAAAGTTATTATCATAATACTTACATTAAAAATTCTTTCCGCCACACAAAAATTTAAACTTAACACCCACTAAAAAAGAAAGGAGGTTAATCCTCCTTTCTTTTAAAAACATTTGGCAGATGAATTATCTTCGATTTCTCTTATTAATTTCATCATATGCTTGAATTTGTTTTTTCAAACGCCGATCAGCTTTTTTATCATGCACTACAAGAATTGCGTGTATAACTCCTGGAACCCAAAATATTAATGTTAATATGAAATTTATGATTGCCTGAATTGGTTTTCCACAAAATAATACAGCAACAGGTGGAAGAAGAATTGCTAATAAATACATCATCCCTTGAAAACTCCTTATTTTGTATTTTATATATCACTTTTCAAAATATACGCAAAAAAACCTACTACCATTTTAATCTTAACCTGCCTCTAAAATCAATGTATCTCCTTCTATTTATATAAGTATTTCAGACTTTTTATTGTTTTCTAGCCTATTTTCTTCCTCTATTGCAGTTACTCCAATTGCAGAAATTAACGTTCCTATCGCTTGTATCCAAATACCAATGAGTGCAATGATTCTCTCATCCCTCTTATCAAAAATACTATCTTCATTTTCTCTCTCATCTTTCAATACATTTAAAACACCTTGATACGCTTGTAATCCAGCCCCTAAACTTTGCATGGAGTTACCCAGTATAATAATTTTCTGTAATACATTTATATCCACCAAAGCTGCTTCTACTCCTAAAAAAGCACCGATCGATTGTAAACTGTTCCCTGTAATGATAAGATAATCATTTTCTTTCAATTGTTCATTTATATTAAAATATGTTCCTATTACATTTGATATATTGCCTAATGCTAATAACTCAATTCCTATCTGATCAAGTAATTTACTTTGATTCTCTAAGCCTATATTTTGATTTTCTCTTTTTTCTTCCCCATCATCATACTTGCTCGCAATGATTTGTAATATATATCCGAGGGCTTGTAATGAGCTTCCTACAATAACAAGATCCGATTCAACTTTCTCTTCTCCAATAAATCCTCTTGTCGTTCCAATAGCAGCTGTAAGATTCCCTCCCACTTGAAACCATGCCCCTGTCACTTTTAAACTGCTTGGATTCATTTTTATCACCTATTCAAATATTTTCTAAAGCTTTCAAAACAAACAAATCTCACCCTTAATCTTTTATTTTATTTTTCAGATGTAATTTTGTGAATGATATAATGTGCTACTAATATAAAAAGCACCTTAAAGGTGCTTTTTATACGCATGCTGGGCATGTCAATGAATCTCCATTTTTATCTATTGTTATATTCAATATATATTCAATTGCTTTATGTGACCAAGTTTCAGGTGTAGGCGATTCATTTATATATTGTGGCGCACATGACTTCAGCATTGGAGTACTAATACTCCCTCCAGGATCTAAAGCAACTACAGCCATGCCATGGGGTAATTCCAGGGCCATAGATTTAGTGATACCCTCAATTGCAAATTTCGAGGCACAATATGGCGCAAGCTCAGCTTCACCTTCTCTCCCCCAACTAGAACTCATATTAATGATAATTCCTTCTTTCCTAGCTACCATTGCGGGAACAAACGCTCTTATTACATTTACTACACCATTCACGTTTACATTCATTACATTTTCGAATTCTTGAGCCGTAATTTTCCAAAGTTGTGCATTTTGATTTACAATCGATGCATTATTTATTATCAGATTGGGAGCCGTATGTCTATTAAATATATAATTTGCCCAGTTATTAACTTGCTGAGAATCTGAAACATCAATTACTTGGAAATCATGTATTTTACTGTACTGTTTTTTTAGTTCTTCAATTTTATCTTTTGAACGTCCACAACCATATATGTTCCACCCTAATTCATGAAATCGATCAACCATCGTACGTCCTAACCCTTGTGTCACACCTGTAATAATTACAGATTTACTAATTTCTTTTCGCTTCATTTCTCTCATCCTCCTTCCCTATATCTTACTCTCTTCATTTTTATTCAGCGATTTACTATAGTATCAACTCAACTCATACTTTAGTAATGGTTTTGATATTGCATACATAAGTAAAAAAAGTAACCATCATGGTTACTTTTTGCTATATATCTAAAAATTCATTGTTTATTTCATTATTGTTTTTACATTTAAACTTCTCTTTTCCACATTTCTCACACCGGTAAATATAAACTACACCTAATGTACCTTTTTTAAAATCCTCATTATCCTGCATCTTAATAAAAATATATTTATGTTTACAATGCGATTCACCCAAATAATTTTTAAACCACTTTTTCAACACAACACATTCCACCTTTATGATAGAACCTTTATTTAGCTGCTTTATTACATACTTTTATTTAAATGTTCAATCTCATCTTGCAATTTTTTAAATTGCTCAAAATGCATGGTAATAGATTGGCTACTACCATAATCAACATTTTGTTTCACTAATATAACACCCGTATCATGAAAAAGCGCTTCAAGTTCTTTCCTAATAGACACTTTCGCAATATGGGCTGTTTTAATTGCAGATAAAATTGCAATTTCATTAAACTTTAATTTTATTTCATTTGGACAAAATGCGTCTTCAACTAATATAACTTCATTACTATAAATTAATGCAACAAGATTACTTGATTTGGCATCTGTTAAATCAACTTTTTTCATAATATCTTTCATTACATTTTGCCTCCTTTATTTTCATATATATCAATTATACAAATTTTTTCAAAAAATTACTCAACTTTATTATATTAATTTTAACACACTTTTATTGAAATCCACGCTCCAAACGTTTTACTATTCCACAATTTTTATTGTATGAACCATCTGGACTATAACTCCATATAGTAATGTTAACAACTTATTATAAAGCAGGTGAAAATTATGCCATCAGTTGTAGGAAATTTAGTTGTACAAAATAGCAATGGATCATTTAACTTAGGTGATTTCTACAACGTATCTCCGAAAGAAAATACGAAAGCTTATAATGGTTCCGGCGCATCAAACGTTGGTTTTGTTGTTAATACTTTTAGCGGTGTTAGCGCGACCAATACATTTGATTCTGACCTTGCAGATCAAAACCAAGTGGGTACAGCCTAATCTTATGTTCAACTTTCTGTATAGAAAATTTTAATTTGTCTATACTATAATCAGGCTGTTTGACAGCTCTTGTCGATTTTGGAGTAACCTATCTTTTTCTCCCTTTCCCTGGGGCTCAGCAGCTAGCACGAAGCTAGCTGCTTTTTCTTGTATTATTTGTCTCATAAATCAGAAATAAAAGAAGCTGCCATTTAATACTCAGCTTCTTTTACGTTATTTCAATAATATCCATAGCGTTAAATACGTAAGTTTTATAAAAGGCGTCTGTACAAATTACAATTTGTTTTACCGGATTGATATGTACAACAGTCATGTAGCTTGTTAGTATGTAACCATCTTCAAAATATGTTACCAATATTTCTTTCTCAGACAATAATGACGTTAATAATTTATCAGAAATTCTCTCTTTTGCTTCATTTGTTAAAAGCGGTTTTTGTACTTTTAATTTCTCTCCAATAATCTTTCTCATATTTAAAAGTTGTTCGGACATTACTGTAAACGGAACCCACTCTCTTTCTTCTTTTTGTATCTTTACATCGTTCATTTTTTATCTCCTTGATCATTTATACATTTATTTAGCCATACTATCCCTTAGTTATTTTTAATACTTACTAAACTCGAATTTACTTCTAAACTATAATTAGGTTACTTCTTAAAAGAACATTCGTTCCTATTATACACGAACTTACGTTCTTTTGAGAAGAGCCATACTTATTATTTCTTAACAAAAAACATAATTTTATTTATCTCCATACTTTTTTCCTTTATCAAATAAACTTCTCATTTCTTATATAACATGCATATAACAACTAAAAGGCGACTTCACCCAAAGTGAAATCGCCTTTTTCTAAAAAATATTTCAAAGCTTATTTTTCTATCCTAACTAATGTTCTTTCTGGAATACATAATTCATCTATATTAAAATGTTTTATTTTTAAGTTCAATTCCCCTACTCGTTCCTTATCTTCATCACCAACCCAACAACTAAATAATTCGAAATAGTCTCTATCTTCCAAATAACCTTCCATAAAGTTAAAAGTTTTTCTTTCGCTTCTTTTTTTCCTTTACATTTTGCCACTCGACAAGTTCAATTCCCCCAACTAGTTGAAACCTCATATGTGTAATTTGTTTGGAATTGATACTCTTGTGCAATTTCAAGCATACTTTCATCTGAAAAACACGGTCCAAAAACAATTAAATCATTAGAATCTGAATCCGTTAACGGAATTTCTACATTACAACCTATGTAACTTGCTAAACTCATTTTATACTCCTCCAGTATTCGTATAAAAAATACTTCATAGTATATTTATTTACTTAAATATAAAATCCCTGCCTAAACGAAAAAGTTTTAAATTTTTATCGTTTATTAACCATCTATAACTGAAAACATATACTATGATGAACGAACTCACAAAGCATAAGAAAAGAGAGCATTTACAACACTCTCTTTTCTTACATACTCTATGGAACTTTACAAAACTGAATCAATGATTTTTATTATTATATTTTATTACATATACTTATGTTGTACTATTATATGTAACTCTCTCTCTGTATCCGCTTTTTTCGGATGACGAAAATAATTAAGTTCGTACTTTAACACTTTATACTCAACCATCCCGATTTTAATCCCTTTCGTTTCTTTTAATATAGCTAATAAATCACTTACATTTTCATCATATGACTCAAAAATTTTCGCGCCGCCCTCTCCTTGAAAGATTACTTTCATATATTCTCCACCACCTTAATTTATTGATGTGGTAAATGACGCGTTTAAAACGATTCATTCTTTATCCTAAAATTTTCATATAAAAAAGAACATCCTTTCCAATCGAATGCTCAGCTTTTTACTAATTATCCATGTTAAATATTTATTCAAAAACATTATATGTATTATTTTTTAAATTATGTTCGATATCCATTATTAAAGAGTAAATATATGTAATAAACTTGCATAATGAAAACCGTAGAATATCCACTTTCGTTGAAATAATTATAATCCATAATTTTCCATTGTAATTCTTAATATTTAAATGTAATATTGTATTGTCTTACTATCTATTTATAACTCACACACTAATTAGAAAAAGGGAACTCTATATGAGTTCCCTTTTCTAATTATGATTACAGTCATTATTTCTTTTCTAGAAATTTAAATGTATCTTTAAATTCTTTATTATTCACTTTAATATCAGCATCTTTCAATAAATCATTGACTACTTGTTGTTTCCATTTACCTGTCGTATCTTGTAGTCTTTGTTGTTCTATATCTTTACGAATTTTATCCTTTACTTCATCAAATGGCTTCAATTCTTTTTTATCCGTCACTTTAATAATATGGTAACCGTAAGTTGTTTTAACCGGCTCACTTACTTGGCCTGCATCTAATTTATACGCAGCTTCCTCAAATTCTTTCACTGTTTGTCCAGGGGCAAAACCAGATATTTCCCCGCCCTGTTCCTTTGAACCAGTATCTTCTGAATACTGTTTTGCTAAGGCAGCAAAATCTTCACCATTATTTACTTTCTCCTTTATTTCTTTAGCCGTTTTTTCATCTTTCACTAAAATGTGACTTACTTTCATTTCTGGTTTATAGTTATCTTTCACATCTTTATCTGTAACTGTTGCTTTAATTGCTTTCTCAAATGCAATTTCTGGCTTCATTTTTTCTTTTAATTCATCTTCATTTTTCAACCCAAGTTGTTCTAAAGTCGATTTAAAGTTTTCACCCATTTTATCTTTTGCTTCTTCTACTTTCTTTTTTGCTTCCTCATCTGAAACTTTATATTTATCTAGCAATGCCTTACTTAACATCATTTGATATAAAGTACTTTCTCCATATTGTTGTCGTAATTCTTTACTTAATTCTTTCTCTGTAACATTTCCTACTTTTGATGTTACTACGTTGTCTGAGGAACCACATGCAGATAATGCTAGCATCATGCATGAAATAATTGTTCCAATAAATATTTTCTTCTTTTTCAATTCAAATACCTCACTTTTATCATTATGCAAATTAACTATACACAGTCATTGTGAAAACAGTGTGTTTTCTACATGTAATTCATTTCATATGAGTTGACTATGTATCATGTATTTTCATTTTTAAATATAAAGAGCCTTCTTACTATGCATAGTAAGAAGGCTCTTTATATAATTCTCAAAAAAATATAGCTTCTATAGTTGCTTAATAATTACATGTTTTTCAGGTATCCAACTATTCTGTCCGATATCTACCGCATTTCCCACTCTACCCCACACTCGAAAAGATGTCGATCCATCTATGTTTCCTTTATAATTCATACATTCAGGCTCTTCATAATAATTTACTCCGTAACCGACAGGATATTTTGAAGTTGCATAAAACCATTTCACATTAAAATGTTTTAAATATACCCACTGCTTATCGTTCCCTAAACAAATCATATCTTGCTCACTGCCTCCCCAATAACCTGCTAAGATTAAATATGGAATTTTTTGAGTGAGTGTACCTGTAAATTGAGGATTCATGGGGTTTTCATATAAATTTATTCCATATCCATCAGGATATTTCGAAACTGCAATACCAATGCCATTCGGTTGCTGTGTATACACTATGTTAGATTGATTTGCTTTGTTCGAATTTATAAACCAAGAAAGTGACTTATTTCCTACTAATCGATTCAGATCACATTTCCCAATCCCAGGAACATTCCCTGAATCCGTATATTGCCACATATCGCATGGATATGCTGGCTTATTCCCTCCATAACGAGGGATCCATACGAAATCAGCTTCAATATTACGTGCTCCAAATGATAGATACGTGTGATGCCCTACATATAATCCTACTTTTTCCGCACCTAAACGGCGTAATTCATCAATAAATGCCTGTGTCCCGCCTTGCATATCTACCATCGTTTGAACTTCTACGTCCGCTACCCAAAACTTAGCAGATTGATCACCACGATTCCAAAAATCTTGTGCCTCTTTCTTTGCATCAGCAATAGATATAAAACGACAAAAAGCATAATTACCGAATGGGATACTATGCTTTTTCATTTCACTAACATAATTTTGATACATAAAATCCACCGTATTAGAGCCATCTTGAACTCTAGCAATCACTAAATCTAGCTGAGATGCTGCAATATCCCAATTGATAGTTCCATTCCATTTTGAAATATCTACAATATACCCCATACATTCCAGCTCCTTTTGAATGTCCTATTCATAGCTAGTTTTATTGTAAGCCTCCTCTCTCTAAAACTAGCTATCTATAATATAAATAAAAAGAATCTTTACCGTTTTTCAAAATATATTCTCTTTCAGAAATATTTCTATTAGCTTTAACATGTATGTCACAAAAAATATTCTCATATTCGAAATATACCTTACTATTTGTTATGTAGTCTCATCCTATCAATTTAGGTATTGAACATTTTTATAGATATTAGAAAAAATCCTCTTATATTATTAACTTAAAACTTCCAGTATCAATTCCCTTTCAGTTAATAAAAATCACTACTCATTTTCTATATATTATTAAGTCAAATGTTGAATTTTTTAATTCATTAAAATTTGTGATCCAAGGTGGCGAAAGCTGAACTTGTACATTTTCTTCCAATATTTTATACTACCTCCTTATACCATTCTTACTAACATAATATGTAACAAACTAAAAAATGCATTAGTTATATTAATTAAACATTTTATTTCACATTCTCAATTTCCCCTTTACATCTTTAAGCACTTTTACTACTATGAAATTCTTTATTATAAGCAAATCCACTGAAATTTCATATTATACTAATACGACTCTATATCCTTTAAATTATAATACTCAATATTAGGAGCTGATTTCATGGAAAAAAAACCTATCGTGTTTAAAATTCCACCAAATTCAAAACTAAAAGTTACATTTTTCGGTCCTTGTAACGAAGTAATTACAAATGTGTCTATAATTAATCAACTATGCACCCCTAAATGTCAAACTATCACGCAATATCCAGACTTTAAGAAATATGTAACTGAAGTACGATCGTTATCCCGTTGTTAGTCCGCATAATGCACGATTTTCACAACTTTGTTACCTAAAAATAACTGAGAAAGAAAATAACTGCATTCCTAGACTAAAATTACTCATTTTATGATATTCCATTGATAATTCATTGATTTTTTACACGTTTTTATTAAAAGAACATATATTATCGTATGGAGATTATCCACTCATAAAACCTATCTTTCTTTGGAGCGTACTTATTATGTATGCTCTTTTTTTATGTAACCGTCCCCCTTCTAAATTGGCCAACAATATATTAAAATTCTTTATATACTCAAGGAGGTCAAATATGTTCAAGCTGCATCCGATACTACTCATCTTAGGATTGATTTTGTTTTTATATAGTGTAATCGCCTTTACGCTATTCTTTTCAGTGTATTAGCATTCCCTACACAAATCTATGTTCAATATATAATTTCTATATAGTAAAGAAAAAACGTAATGATACGATCTTTTATGTATTCCGTCTTTCTTGTTCTATAAGAAAACTAGTAAACTTACTAACAATGAGTTTTCACAAGCATGTTACTTATTATTCTGTTTATTATCTGAAGAAGGTTGAAGCCCCTACAAATTAAACTACGCTTTACCTATTTACTTATATATTTTAGAAAAACAATAATAATCCCCCACCATTTGGTAAGGGGATTAACTAAACCTACTAAAAAGCATTTAATAGTCTGTTTTATTTAATTGGAGAAGGAAATCTTGCTGCTTCAAAATGTGCCCCATCTTCTAAAGGACTTAAAACCCCATCTATACTACTTTGTGCATAAATCTCAACTTCATCCCCTGCATTCAATTGAACAATCGTCGAAACACTTACGACATTTCCAAAACTTATTGGACCAAAAAAGTCATTATCTATAGCTATCGCTGCGTTTCCATTCACACGAATTTCTACACGCGCTCTATAATTTAAAGTTGGATCGTTTGGAAAGAAACCAATCGTTCCAATAATAGAATATACACCTTTAGTCTTCGGCGTAAAAATAGATGTTGCTGGATTATACTCATTCGCTAAATCAAATTGTTCATTTTGAAATAACACTTTCACAAAAGTATTAGCAGGAACATTTTGATTCACAGTATTTCTAGCTCTAAATGCCGATGCTCTAACAAGATTGTCCTTATTATCATGACACTTACTAGTGTTCTTACAACAATCATGATGCTTCTTTTTATACTCCTTACAATACTTACAGTAGTAATAACAAGACATACTAATTCCCCTTTCAAATTTATTACTACATATTATGTAAGATTGATTTATAAGGTTTGGACTAGCTATTTTTCTTATTCATAAGGGTGCTATTAATCTGCACCCTTATTTATATACACCACTTCATTCCTTACTAGTTATAAGTTGTATATAGTTCCATATGGAATAGTAAGAAAAGAACTTCCGTACGGTGTAACATGATGTACTGGGTAAAAATACTCTACGGATGAGTAATATGGTTGTACTCCTTGCTGCTGCATTTGCATTTGTTGTTGCATTTGCAATGCTTGTTGAATAGCTTGGACTGTACTTTGTGCTCCACTATATGTTATAGACGTACCATACGCTGGTCGCATGCCAGCTTCAGAATTAAAATATGAATAAAACATGATCTTCAACTCACTTCCGTATAATTTATTACAAATTATATTATGATTCTTTATTTCAGTAGGTACTATAAGCTAGTCCGCTCGCTTATATTCAAATGACAAAATAAAACAGTAGCTGCTAGACTACTTTGAATTCTTCTTATTACCAAATGAAATGATATACATATTCTCCTGTTACACGCTCATCGATTCCAGCAACCCTAACGAACCTAAGTAAATCCGCCCCTTGAAGAAAATATATCGACATCGTAACCGGTACTTGTGACCACATGAATTGAAAAAGCTCATTCACCCTCTGATTCGTCGTAATGATTAAATCATTTACAGGTCCATGATTCCATGCAGAGGTTTGAACTGAAGTGAAAGAAAGGTCTTTCCCATTAACCACTATTCTTGCCACGCTTTGAGTTATGTCCACAATACTCCCCTCCAACATTACAAAAATTGGACCTTTTTTAGTTCATATTATTATAAATATTCTTGACTGTAATAAATGTTTAAGGCAAATCCCTAATAAAGTGAAACTTTAATCAGTGGGGGTCTTACTGCCCGGTAATGCGGGATACAATTTTTTTATTCATATCCCTCAATTCCCATTACAACCATATAATTTCTAACCTAATTCAATTTTTGTAAAAGTTAAACCAGCAAATGTAAATTCCATAAAAGTATTAGAAAAATTAAACTTTACTTTTGAAGGTACTCTGAGAAAAAGCGAAAAATCAGCTGGAAAGCTTATCGATTTAAATATTTATTCGAAATTAATAAGCAATTAATTTTAGTCACTCTGCCCATACTCAATCAAAGTTTGGGCTTCTTTAATTTCTGTATAAAATTCAAAAGTTTGACACAATCCTGGAAAAAGCTTATAAAGAAAAGTGAGGTTCCGTTATTTTCACACTTAGTAGCGCAGTCATGTTACATACAATTTTATAAGTGTGAACGAACTACAAAACTAAAAAACAAATAATAAGTTTGCAACATGTTTGCAAATACGAATTTTGCATATAAATTCGTGTGATATTGAAAGGAGTTTTACTTATGAAAGAAATTAAAACAGAACAAGAATTCAAAGACATCATCGCAAGCGAGGAGCCAGTAGTTGTTAAGTTCTTTACTACATGGTGCCCAGATTGCGTACGTATGGACAACTTTATCGGAGATGTAATGGAAGAGTTCAATAAATTTGAATGGTATTCTATTAATAAAGATGAGTTTCCAAGTATCGCTGAAGAGTATCAAGTAATGGGTATTCCAAGTTTACTTGTATACCAAAACGGTGAGAAGCTAGGCCACTTACATAGTGCTAATGCAAAAACTGAAGAGCAAGTTACTGAGTTTTTAGAAGCATACTAAGTTGAAAGCCCTCTGGAAAATATTTTTCAGAGGGCTTTCATCTGTTTTCATAATTATCTTTTGACGTTTTTCATCGTTTAATGAATTACACCTTGTCATGATAAGAATAATACGTAGTAAGAAAAGTACTCGTTTCCTCATCCATCTACCCTCCTATCTCTTTAGTAAATAAACTCTAATTAGGTTCACACCCTAACTTTGTACTTTTCAACATATTTTTCCTTCACGAAACTTTGTTATCCCCTTCTTAAAAAGCTATAAAACGTCAACAATGTTTGTATAGACCCACACGACTTTCGTTTGATACTCTATTTATAGAAAGAAATTCCTTTAAAGAAAGGTGAGTGATTAAAATGGATACTCTTTCTCATAAAGAAGCTGATAAAGGTGCTATTGTCAGCATTATGGCCTACATATTTTTATCCTCTATGAAAATCATCATCAGTTATATTACCCTCTCTAGCGCATTACGTGCTGACGGTTTAAATAACTTAACGGATATCGGTGCTTCTTTAGCGATATTAATTGGTCTAAAAATATCTCGTAAACCTCGTGACCCAGATCATCCGTATGGGCATTCGCGGGCCGAACAAATCGCATCACTTGTTGCGTCCTTCATTATGGCAACAGTCGGATTAGAAGTTGTTATTAGTGCCATTCAATCTTTCTTAAATCCGAAACAAGCAGCGCCTAATATACTCGCTGCATGGGTTGCTTTATTTTCTGCTGTCGTTATGTACTGCGTGTATTTGTATACGAAAAAAATTGCAGCACGAACAAAAAGTAAATCATTAGAAGCCGCTGCAAAGGATAATTTATCAGATGCACTCGTAAGTATTGGTACCGTAGTAGGTATTGTCGGTTCTCAGTTCCAAATGCCTATTTTAGACCCTATTGCCGCTTTAATTGTCGGTCTTATTATTTGTAAAACTGCATGGGAGATTTTCGTAGAATCTTCTCATATGCTTACAGATGGAATTGATCCTGATAAAATGGAAGAATACGCTGATGCTATTGAGCATATTGGCGGTGTGGAAAACATTGTAGATATTAGAGCACGTATGTATGGGAATCAAACGTACGTTGATATTACAATTGAAGTAGATGCTCGCATGGATGTTGGAGAAAGTCACTGTATTACCGACAACATCGAAGCTATGCTTCGCAAAAAGTTTGGAATTTACCATGCACACATTCATGTTGAGCCAATGAAAAAAGAACCTATTATGACATAGGTTCTTTTTTTATGAACGTTTTATGGAATATAACACATAAAACGAGCCAGCTACCACCAGCTGCCCATCCTGCTAATATGTCAGATGGATAGTGCACGCCAAGATATATTCGGCTAACTGAAATAGATAATACAACAAAGCTTGCTATAAGAATAATTAACAATTTTTTATGCAACGAAATACGCTCTTCAGTAATTGTGACGTATGCAATAAATCCTAAAAAAGCAGTAGCATTCATCGTATGACCGCTCGGAAAACTATATCCAGTTGCAGTAACAAGCTGCGTGACATCAGGTCTTGCTCGTTCGTACCATAGTTTAAGCATACTGTTTAAATAACGAGATCCGTAGTAATTAATTGTTAGAAGTAACGCACTAAGCAACTTTTTTCTAACGAGAAAATACATTACAAGAATAATGAGTAATGGAAAATATATTCTTTTGGAACCGATAAAAGACACCCAAGTAAAATAGGTCGTCAAATAATCGTTTCGAAAGCTTTGAATAAAATGTGCGACTATATTGTCAAAGTTCTCAATACAAGCGGTATGATACGAAAGTGATAATACGACAAAACAAATGAGTAACGTAAAACTTAGCAAGTATAAATGTCGATATCGTTTCACATACATAACCTCACTATGCAAAAAAATGGAGCGGTTGTTTTAGTTTTCCTCTCCATTTCTTTTTTATGCATAGTTTATTTAAAAATATAATTATTAATTTTTTGCTTCATCTCAGGGATATCTTCTCTTGTTACAGTGAAGCGAATAACCTTCTCATCAAGATCAAGTGCCTCAGCGAATAAACCAGCTAATCCACGTGATTTTCTATCTACTTCCATAATTATTTCTAATCGGTCGTATGCACGTGGCAAAATTAATAATTCTAATTCATCTAATCTGCCGTAGTACTCTCCAGAAACCGGAATAAACTCAAATTCTTGTGCGAATGGAACTTGTTTACGTAATCGGTGCGGTAATTCTTCACATTCTATATGACGTGCTTTAAACCCTAATTCATTTACACTATCTAAAACACTACTTAATAATGCATTAGGTAACACTTGAACGTAGTCGCGGTCACTTGGGTCTATACTACGTTTAATATCAAGACCTGTATGAATCCAAACCGTTTTCATACCAAGTGTAAGTGGTGCTTCAATTGGCATTGGAAAAGAAAATGGAATGTCAACTGTTTCATTCGGTTTTACAGAAAAAGGTTCGGTTAAGCGTACTCGCTCTAAATCATATGTTGCTGTTACTTTTTTATCATCCACTTCTCGTACATACGACGTCGATAATGTTAAGTAAATGCTTTCAATTTGTTGGCTAATTGAACCTCCAGTTATATGAACCTTTCCAACTATTTCTTCCCCAACAATATACTCATCTTTTTCAAGAACAGTATCTACCTTTGCACTTCCAATACCAACGCTTGCTAAAAACTTTTGAAACATGGAGTCTCCATCCTTTCTAAAGCAGAAGCTACATCTTGTTTTAAATCTTGTACATTCTCATAGTACGGCGTTTTTATTTGTAACATTCGCATAAGCATTTCGCGATTATAATGTTCCAAAGTTAATTCTTCGTACCATGGTTTTTCCTGTTTTTCATTAGATTCATATCCTGCATATAATAAAAATAATGAGAAATGACCGAGCGCATAAAAGTCGCTACGAAATTGAACTTCTCGCATCAAAGCTTGTTCACCTTCGTAAGTTGTAACTCGCTCATCATCCTCACCTTTCCATTTAGCCAATCCAAAATCAATAATACTAATTTGATTTTCTTTCATTAATATGTTTGGAATGCGTAAATCTCGATGAATAATGCCTTCACTATGAAACACCGATACAATTTCTAATATTTCATATAAAATTTCAAAAACTTCACGTTCTGTATATACATACCCATCTATGAAAATATAATCTTCAAAATTTTTACCAGGCATGTACTCCATCACAAAGAAGCTCTTTTTCTCCCATAGGAAATGATCATATAGACTAGGAATTGCATGATGATTTAATGTTTGTAAAATCATTTTCTCTTGTTCAAATGATTTTCTACCAGACTCATATCTTTGTTTACTTTGTCTTAATTGTTTTAAGACTTTATATCTATTTATTTGTAAATCATTAACGACATATGTAACCCCATAACTGCCCATTCCAATTACTGATTCAATTTTATAACGCTCTGCAACAATTGTATTTTTTCGCAGTGGTCTATCAAATAATGCTAGTACACGACGCCATTTCATCAGCTACTTGAAAAGAAGCTACGGCTTTTACGTTTTCTTTTATAATGTTGATGTCCATAACCAGATGAACGTCGTTTATAATCGCTACTTGAATACGAGCGCCCTCTACGACGATAATCACTACTTGAATACGAACGATATTTTTTCTTTCCTAATAAAGAATCAATAATTTTTTTGAACATTCCTTCACCTCTTGAGTAAAATTTCCTTTTCATTATATCAATAATTATTGACTATATTTGTGACAGGTTTGTAAAGAGTAAAAAACGACGAGTTATGCCCGTCGTTACTTTCATTCATCCTCTTCATCAAAAACTTCATCAATCATGCATTTCTCTAATAAATACTCAAATGTAATATCTGCGAGATCTTCAATTTCTTCTCGTTTTGGGACGTACCCTCTTTCAATTAGTTGCTCATAAAAAAACTCCGCAATCTCTTCCGTATCAATCACGACTTCAATTTCCTTCATGAGCATCACTCCTTTATTTCTGTTTTATGAAAAAATCTCAAAATTATGTATATGAGATTAGAAAAATAGATTTTATTTTTTTATAGGTCATAAGCTTTGGACGAGATGCATACGATTGTAGTACAAGCTATTCAAAGGGGGAAATAATAATGGAAAATCAATATGAAGTAGGACAAACAAAAGAAGAGTTCATGCATGAAGATCAATGGGCAGACTCTCTTATAAAGTGGCTTTTTATTTTTTTAATAGTTGTAGGCATACCTTATACTGCATATGTTGTTGTTCAATTTATTCTCTCTTTCTAGTTAACTACTTTTTCTCTGTCAATTTAACTAAATAATTATGAACAACATCCATTACAATTTTATATTCTTCATCTTTAAATGTATCGAACAATAATTGATAATCGTTATAAATGTCAAGTAATCCATCAATGATTTCTTGACGATTCGTCTTAACACTCACTTTTTTCGAGTTGTTAATTGACTTTAACTTTCCTAAATCCAATTTATTCATACCTGCTTTATCTTGTTTCATTTTCTTCAAAATTGCATTTGCCGTTTGAGCATTGGCTAGTAACGTTAAATCTGATTCATCCGCTTCTAACCATTCACCATCCGTAATCCGTGACAATTCATAAATTGTATCTTCCCATGCGTCATTCTTATATCTCCATACTTCTGTACGAAAACCAACAATACGGAAAACATCTTTATCATATCCAGTTACTTGCACAAGATCACCAAACGTGAAATTATAATTTAATTCAATCCACTCCGTATCGCCCTTTTTCATATCTTGCTCTGTAACGTGCTGCAATGTTTGCTCTACGTAAAATCCATCGTGATTATTGACTTCGTATACATAAACTCCATCTAAAACCTTCATATTTGTGATTTTCCCAACGGTTCCATATAGCGTAATCACGACTATGTCCCCTACATTGTATTTAGGTTGTTTTTTTCTTGCCATCTCTATCTCTCCTTTTTTTGACGTCGTGATTTTGATATCAGTATATGCAACCTACATAAAAACGCTTATCACAGAAGCTTATATTCATAAATTTTTTCAATAAAAAATATAATCTTATAAAATTTACATTACACTCAAACAAAAGCTAGTAACTAGACTAGCTTCAAATCAACAAATTTCATAATAAAAAAACATACAGAATACTTCACTTTAAATAAAGTAATGTATTCTGTATGTTTTCAAATAGTTTTTATCTATCTTGTATGTATAAATCCCAGGCTTCATCAAATATAGACATACTTTCTAGCATTCCGCTCAACTCTAAGTATGAACTAATTTCATCATAGTCTTCAGATTGCTTCGGAAAACTTAAATCATCATACATCGCCTCTGCTAAATCTGAAATTTCATTTCTAAATAAAGCTGCACGATGCTTCATCATATAATGGTAAAATGTCTTTTTCAAAAATATTCCCTACCTTTCTAACTTGGGTACATTATACAAGGCAAAAAAGAAAAAAACCAGCATAAAAGCTGGTTAAAAGTCGAAATAATTTCTTTTTAATAGACGCGGTCTTCCCATTAATTCTTCATATGTTAGTTGTTTTGGTAAATCTTTCGTGTAAATTAAGAATAATTGATCTTCAATTTCTTTTACTGTATGGTCTGATTGATAGTCCATCCCACACGAGGAACAAGAAATACATGGTGTCTCTTGGATTTCAATGGCTTTCGTACCATCTGGTAATTCCCAATATACAGTATTCAAGCTTTCTTTCGCTTCTGTACTGTCACACCACATACAATTCATACTGCATCACCCTCAGTTTTTTTGTCGTTTTCTTCTAACTTAGCCATTTGTGCTTGATATTTTTTATCTTTTAATTGATCGCGCTTATCACGTTTATCTTTTAAAGATGCATGAGTATCATTATCTTCGTAGTCTTTACGACGGTTCATACGCTGTAAGTCGTCTGGAACGAGGTTAAATTTCTTATCGCTCATAAGACCTGCGATACCAACATCTGAACGTTTTTCTTCGTAGTTCGGATAAATCTCTTTAAAGTATCCTTCCGCTCTTCCTGGAATATAGCTCTCTGGCTCTGGATACGTTGTAATAACACCTTCAAAGTTACGAAGTACAACTTTATCTGCACTTTGTGAGATTAAATAGTTTGGTTGAAGTGCAATTTTACCGCCTCCGCCTGGCGCATCAACAACGAATGTCGGAACAGCATAACCAGATGTGTGTCCACGTAAACCTTCAATAATTTCAAGACCTTTAGATACTGGTGCACGGAAGTGACCGATACCTTCAGATAAGTCACATTGATAAATGTAGTATGGACGTACACGGATTTTTACTAAGTCATGCATAAGTTTTTTCATAATTGGAACGCTGTCGTTAATACCAGCTAAAATTACTGCTTGGTTTCCGACTGGAACACCAGCATTCGCTAACATTTCACATGCCTTTTTCGATTCTTCAGTAATTTCAATAGATGTATTGAAATGTGTATTTAACCATACTGGATGGTATTTTTTAATAATGTTACATAAGTTTTCTGTAATACGTTGTGGGAATACTACTGGTGCTCTCGTTCCGATACGAATAATCTCAACATGCGGAATCTCTCGTAAATTTTTTAATACATATTCTAAAATTTTATCGTTAATTAGAAGTCCGTCACCACCGGAGATTAATACATCTCGTACTTGTGGCGTTTCACGAATATAAGCAATTGCATCATCTAATTGTTTCTTCGGTACACCCATTCCAATTTGTCCACTAAAACGACGACGTGTACAGTAACGACAATACATAGAACATTGATTTGTTACTAAGAATAGTACACGGTCCGGATAACGATGTGTTAGCCCTGGAACTGGTGAATCTTCGTCTTCGTGAAGTGGGTCTTCTAAATCATATTTTGTTTTATATAACTCTTCCGAAATCGGTACTGATTGCATCCGAATCGGACAGCGTGGATCATCAGGATTCATTAGCCAAGCATAGTACGGTGTAATGTTTAACGGGATCGTTTTCGTTGAAATTTTAACGCCCTCTTCTTCTTCAGGTGTTAAGTTAATCACTTTTCTTAAGTCATCTAACGTTTTGATCGTATTCGTTAATTGCCAAACCCAATCATTCCATTGCTCTTCAGTAACATCTTTCCATAATTCGATATCCTTCCAGTGACGATTTGGTTTGTATACATCATGTAACATTGCTATTCCCCCTTTTTATACGCTCATCCTTTATATAAGCAATAGTTATGCCAACTTTACATTGTTGATAAGTAAATGTGCGGAGAACCCTATTACATAAGCGAAAAAATATTTTTAAGCGTTGTATGAAATCAATACTTAACATCATATTCATTACTTTTTATATATGTAAACGCTCTTTTATTGGTGCAAACACACAAAAACCGCCGATTATTCGGCGGTTTTGTCGTACTTGCTCAGTTTATATTGAAGCGTTTGACGAGGGATACCCAACATTTTTGCGGCTTGTAATATATTCCCTTCCGTTTCAATCAACGCTTGATCTATTAATTCTTTTTCTGTTTGATGAAGTGCTTCTCTAAGTGGCATTATACCCTTCTTCTTCGAAAACTTCTCTTTCCGGAATGTACGTGGTAAACAATTGGCTGTCAATGTATTCCCTTCTGCAATAATAACAGCATGTTCAATCGTATGTTTTAACTCCCGGACATTTCCAGGCCACTGATAAGCTTGCAGTCTATCTTTCGCTTCCTCATCAATTTGAAGTACACCTTTTTTATAACTTTTATTATATTCTTTCAAAAAATAAGATGCTAATAATAGTACATCCTCAGTTCTTTCACGAAGCGGTGGGATATATAATGAAAATACGTTTAAGCGATAATATAAATCAGTGCGAATTTTATTCTCTCGTAAACATATTTCTGGAGGCTGGTTCATTGCGGTAATAACACGAACATCTACTTTTCTCGTCTTATTATCACCAATTCTTCTAATGACTCCATCTTCTAACACTCGTAACATTTTTGCCTGCAAATCAAGTGGCATTGAATTCAGTTCATCTAAAAATAATGTACCACCATCAACAAGTTCAAATAGCCCAGCTCTTTCAATCGCTCCCGTATAGCTTCCTTTTGTCGTTCCAAACAATAAACTTTCTAATAGCGACTCTGGTAAAGCTGCACAGTTTTGTGCAATAAATGGCTTGTTTTTTCTTTTAGAAGCTTCATGAATTGCTTGTACGAACAGTTCTTTTCCTGTTCCTGTTTCACCATATATTAAAACATTCGCGTCTGTTGGTGCTACTTTTTGTGCTAACTCTTTCGTCTGTTTAAACCGCGTATCATTTGTCACTATCGTCTCAAATGCAGCGTGCTTTTTAATCACTTTTTTTCTAGATGATCGCTTTATTTTCGACTGTAAGTCAACAATTGTGTCAGTAAGTTTTTGAATTGTAGAGTAATCCTTTGCAATTTCAACAGCCCCAGCAATATTCCCATCTATAAAAATAGGTAACGTCGTATTTACTGTACAAACATCTTCACCATTTAAATTTTGATAATGTTGTACCTGATGTACGATAGGTTTTTTTGTATCTAGTACTTTCATCAATGTACTCGTTTCCCTTGATAAAGACGGGAACGCTTCTAAGAGATGTTTCCCTAACACTTTTTCAATCTTGGATCCATCGTGTTTTGCAGCTACAGAATTATAAAATATTGTAATTCCATTTTCATCTACAGCGTGTATAGCCTCATCAATACTGCCCAAAATCGCTTCAATGACTTCTTGTGTCGAAACTGCTAGCAATGTCATCCCCCCTCTTGCCGAAAATCCGGCAATTACATGCCGAATTTTCGGCACACCTATGTGCGATTGTAAGCATGACGATTCCGTTCTATAATTTTGACCAATTTTATATTTTAATTAGATAACTCGAAACTCTAATTAGTACAGCTTTTCGAACACCCAGCTCCACCTAACTGTTTTGCTTTACAACCAAATTTTGAGACAGAAGTTTTACTGCTTTCGAATAACTAGATAGATCTTTCACCCATATATTCATATCTTCCAACTTATCGAAAATGTAGCAATTATTCGCCAGTCTTCCTGTATACGTATAGCCTAATTGATGAAAGGCAGCATTCATTCCGAAAGAAAGGGATCGAGCAATTGTATAGGAGCAGAAAATAGATCTTTCTCGAAGCTCTTCCTCTAATTTAATTAGTAAACTTTTCATAAATCCATGTTTACGATATTCAGGTAAAGTAGCACAATTCGTTAATTCTGCATTCCCTTCCTTTATATTCATTTCTGCAGATGCTGTACTAATAATTTTTCCCTCAAATTCATACACGTAGTAAATTGTATCGTCTTCTTTCATCGTCTGTAATACATAACTCGCTTCATTTAAAGGTGTCGGATACACTTCAAATACTTTTCCGAAGACAGTTGCTAATTCTTCTGCATCTTCTTCAGTCGCTTTTCTCAGCAAAAATTTCTCTGGAACTACTTTTTCTTTTATTTCTTTTCCTTTTACACCGCTTAATATAGTATCTTCCTCAGTCCAATGCATACTATTTCGTCTTTCATCATTATTATATTTCACAAAAAAGTATGCATCGTGTCCTTGAAAATAATGAGGTATCGTTGCTTCCAACAAAAAACCGAAAGAGAGCCATGTTGAAACATGCTCTCCCTTTCCTTTAATAATACATTTAGTGAAAGAATGTTTCTCTGCTAGTTCGTCAATTGTCTGTATAATACTTTCAACATTTCCTGTATAGTGATCTACCCGGATACGTTTATTAAAATAATCTAAAACGCCTTCTACTGTATAACAATTCGTCTGTTCTCTAAAAGATTCATAGTATTTCATTTTTTCACCTCACACCAATCTAGTAATGTACATGCAATAATTTTTGCGGCAGCTATCATTTTATCAACTTCTATATATTCGTTTGGATAGTGTGCTACTTTCGTCTCTCCTGGACCAAATACTATTGTTGGTACGTTTGCAATTTGTGTAAATAAACCTCCATCAGTCCCCCACGGAGATGCTTCAATAATTGGTTCGTTCCCTTCGATTTCAACAAAGTTATGATGAAGTGTTGTAATGAGTTCATGATTTTCTTCTAATTCACCAGGAACCCATCTCGCTCCAAACCATTCTACTTCTACCGGATTTTCAACAAACCAATTGTCCACATCATTTAATTCAACAATCCAATTCTCAAACTCTTCTTTTGCCGCCTCTATAGTCTCATTCGGCGCAACACCGCATCTTCCTTCTAAAATTAATTCATCGGGAACAGAACTTGGCCAACTCCCTCCTTCAATTTTGCCAATGTTAATTGGAATTGGAATTGGAATTCCTTTAAATAACGGATCTGTAATTCGACTATTTCTTTTCTCCTCTAGCTTTCTTACATGTTCTATAACAAACATGCTTTTTTCAATTGCACTAACCCCTTCATAGCGCGTTCCACCGTGTGCAGCTTTCCCTTTTACACGTAGACGAAACCACATGGAACCTTGTTGTTTCGGGAAAAACTTCATATTAGTAGGCTCTGGAATAATGACACCATCTGCTTTATATCCTCGTAATATAGTTGCTAATGTCCCTGCTCCGCCACTTTCCTCTTCTATTACACTTTGAAAATAGATGTCTCCTTTTAATTCAATACTAGATTCAATGATCGCTTCCATCGCAAGCATAAGTGCGACATTTCCGCCCTTCATATCCGTCGTTCCACGGCCATATATACGATTCCCTATTTTCTCACCGCTATAAGGGTGATGTTCCCACTGGTTCACATCCCCTTCTGGAACTACATCAATATGCCCATTTAATATCATAGATTTCCCGTCGCCACTTCCTTTTAAAGTTGCTACAATATTTGGGCTATCTGAAAAACTTGTACGGGGTGATACAAAATAAGGATGATCTTTCATTTTAGAAAAGGAGGGCTCCCATATATCGAGATCTAAACCTAATTCACGTAATTTTTCAATCACAATTGCCTGCGCACCGCTTTCATCACCAGATACGCTCTTTTCTTGAATTAATCGTTTTAAAAATTTCACACTTTCCTCTTCATGGCTCTCAATATAATCACAAACTTGCTTTTTTAATTGCTCCATATATTACATCTCCCTTCATTCAATTACTAGTAAGTTAGAACTAATTTGAAAATCAGCTTCTGTATGTCGTTTTACATCTTCTACTGTGTATGGGCTCATTAATTCTTGTAATATAAGTCCACTCGGAGTTACCTCCATGACTGCCATATCAGTAATAATTAAATCTACACATTTCTTTGAAGTTAATGGCAATGTACACTCTGAAACAATTTTTGCATTTCCGTACTTATCAACATGATTCATCACAACAACGACCCGCTTCGCTTTTTGTGCTAAATCCATTGCTCCACCAATACCTGGAACACGTTTTCCAGGTACAATCCAGTTTGCTAAATCGCCTTTTTCACTTACTTGTAATGAACCAAGAATCGTTATGTCTAGCAAACCTTTTCGAATCATCCCAAACGCTGTGCAGCTATCGAAATAACTCGCTCCTGTTATAAGAGAAGTTGGTAAACCTGCTGCATTACACAAATTTTCGTCTTCATTCCCTTTACTTGGCGTTGGTCCCATACCCACGATTCCATTTTCCGCATGAAACATAACATTTATATCGTCAGGCAAATGATTTGGTACAAGCGATGGTATGCCAATACCTAAATTTACAATCATACCATTTTGTATTTCTTTCGCCGCACGCCTAGCAATCTTATCCCTCACTTCTACGCCCATACCCATTTCCAGTTCACTCCTTCCGACGGTACAATATAATTTACGAAAACACCTGGAACGACAATTTCCTCTGGATCTAAACTTCCAAGCGGGACTATTTCTTCCGCTTCTACAATTGTTATATCCCCAGCCATCGCTACGTGAGGATTCATATTTCGTGCACTTTTGTCAAATACAAGGTTACCAAACGGATCTGCCTTTTTTGCATATACAATTGAAACTTCAGCAGTTAATGCTGTTTCAACTAAGTAGGTCTTACCATTCATTTCAACTGTTCGTTTTCCCTCTTCCACAATCGTATCAACACCAACATCAACTAAAACACCACCAAGACCAACGCCACCAGCGCGAATACGCTCTGCTAATGTTCCCTGCGGAGAAAACTCAATTTGTAATCTTCCCTCGTTTAGTTGCCTTCCTGCATTTGGATTGGAGCCAATGTGAGAAGTAATTATTGATTTAACTCTTTCATTTGTAACAAGACGACCGATACCTACATCAGGAAATCCAGTGTCATTTCCAATCAAATTTAAATTTGTAACGCCTTTTTCTAAAATTGCCTGTATTAAAGATGGAGGGGATCCAATCCCTCCAAATCCCCCAAACATTAATGTCATATCATCATGGAACAAAGAAATTACTTCCTCAATTTCTTTTAATTTACCGAATGTATTTGTAATAGTTGTCATGCGATACTATGCCCTCCTTTTTGCATCATCTCTTCCACACTTTTAGAGAAAATTGAAAGTAATTCATCTAACTCGGAATATGTAGTTGTCATTGGCGGTGCTACAAGCAGCGCACTATCTTCTTTTCCTGCTTGCCCTGAAACTGCTTGATATAAAAGCAGGCCGTTTTTAGCTGCAACTGAAATAAGCTCCGACGCTTTTGTAAACGGTTGCAATTCTACTCCGATTAGCAACCCTTTTCCGCGCACATCAGCAATGATTGTCGATTGTTGCTGAACTTTCTGTAAGCCTTTTATTAAATACTCTCCCTTTTCTGCTGTTTTCTCAGGAAGATTATGTTTCTCCATATATTCAATAACAGCTAAAGCCGTTGCTGCAGACAATGGATTTGCACTTAACGTATGACCGCTCATTACTGAACGTGATCCACGTAATATTGGTTCCATAACACGATCACTTACAACTGTCGCTGCCATCGGTGTATATCCCGCTCCTAACCCTTTACCAAGTGTCATAATATCCGGTTCTACGCCCCAATGCTCCATCGCAAACCATGCTCCAGTACGACCAAGCCCAGTCATTACTTCATCCGCAATAAATAAAATATCGTAATGATTACAAATATCTTTAATGACTTTATAATAGTCTTTCGGCGGAACAACCGCGCCTCCAGCTGCTCCGATAATCGGCTCAGCAATAAAAGCAGCAATATGCTCTGCACCAATTCTTTCAATTGATCTTTCTAGTTCAGTCGCACATGCCAGCTGACAAGTTGGATATACCTTTTGAACAGGACATCTGAAACAATATGGAGCTGGTATAGTCGGATAATCTTCCAAAATAGATACGAAACGTTGTCTACGTAGTGGATGCCCAGACATTGATAAAGCACCCATCGTAATACCGTGATAACTCATCCATCTTGATAAAATTTTATGTTTCCCTTGAATACCTCGCTCTTGAAAATGCTGAATTGCAATTTTCATAGCTGTTTCATTCGCTTCCGTACCACTATTTACAAAAAAACTCCAGTTCAAATCTCCTACACTTAAATCACTTAACTTCTTCGCTAATTTTTCAGCTGGTTCACTCGTAAACTGTGATCTATAAACGAAAGCAATCTCCTCAGCTTGCTTTTTAATAACGTCTGCAATCTCCTTTACGCCATGCCCAATACCTGCCGTAATTGCTCCTGACGAACCATCAAAATATTTATTGCCATTTTGATCATACAAATAAACACCTTTTCCATGTGAAATCATTGGATACGGCTGACCAACAAGTGGTTTAATTAAGTAATCGCGCATAGCGCTCCCCCATTTCTCCAATTTGTATATATATATGAAGAAAATTGACGTTTCTTTCATAAAAAAGAATCCTCTGCAAAAGCAGTGAATTTATCAAAAAACTATTATAAAATATACAAATGAGTGCTTAAAAAATTTTACAAAACAGAAAATTCAGAACTAAAAAACCGAAGACCAACCCTTTTCTATACGCCCAAATGACCCTCCTTTTTATATGAAATGACTGCATCACCAAATGTTTTTATAGCATAATGCCAACTGTCCTTAAATACCGACATTCTGTACACTTCGACGGAACTCCCGTTAAACTCCTTCCTATTATCCTACTTTAAATTGCATATTTTAAAACAAATTTCGACACCCACCTTACTAATCAATTCAGATTCCTATTCATTATGTAAACTTTTCATTTTTAAACTATAAAAAAAGAACCGATTAACCACACTAATCAGTTCGTCATGACGCTCTCTTATGGGTTAATACTGTCAATTGCTAAAATAAATAGAAAAATGAAGTTTACAAATTCATCCTACAGTCTATAACACAAAACCTTTTCATAACTTCATTCACAATTACTATCGGGATATCCCTATCCCGAAGTGGCACTCCTTTCCTCAGATTCAAAGTATCTTTCCTTTATAATTTATGTAGGACAATTATCACTTTGTATGTGTATTTGCCTATAATTAAAAAAATCCCTAGTTTTCTAGCGATTTTTGGACATGTATTCAATATGTTAATTGAAATGCACTTTCAATTTGGCATTTATTTTACTTTCGTACAGTCATATGTACTGCTTTACTCTGTGAAATTCTCGTAAGCACCAGCACCTCTTTATGAAAACATATTTGTTGTCACTTTTTAATTTTCCCTTTATAAAATCATTTTTTTTGCATAACCGCTTTCTTGCTTCGCATATAGTTTTAATGATGACAAAGGAGGAATGTTCATGTCTCAATCTGAAATCGAAAAATATGGACAAGAAGTTACGCAATACGAACAGCTCGCACGTTACTATCAGTTTCGTAACCCTAAAAAATATATAGAATTATATATGAAATATTACGATGCACTATCAAAACTTGTACAGGCGTATGAAACAAGAGACTCACAAGAAGCTGCTTTACCATCACATATAAGAATTTTTCATGCCGATCCAAATATACCGGCGGTTGACATTTTAGTAAACGGACAAAAGGTTATTAAAAATATTTCATTTAAGCAATTCAGCCCTTATTTATCATTAGTGCAAGGTAAATACCGTATAGATATTGTTCCTGTCGGAAATGAAACTCCAATCTTTTCAGCGTTGGTACCAATAATGGGAAATCATACTTATACTCTTGCTGCAATAAATAGTGATAATCACCTACAATTACAACCTATACTTGATAATACACATTTACCAGCTGGTCAAGCAAAAATACGCTTTGCACATTTCTCTCCAGATACCCCTGTTGTAAATGTAGATTTAAAAGATGGAGATCATTTATTTGAAAATGTACTCTTTAAACAAATAACCGATTTTTTGCAAGTTAGCCCTGGTACAGCAGATATTGAAATTTCACTCGCAGATAATAAAAACGTTTTATTGACTATACCGAAATTCAATGTTGAACCAAATGTTATTTATACAATTTCAATAGTAGGTTATTCAACTAAAGATCCTAAATTAGAAGCCGTTATACTCACAAATTAAAACAGTCTACACCATTCATTTGGTGTAGACTGTTTATTTTTGAAATGCAATTTGAAATTCTGTCCAATCGTTATCTGATCGACACATAATGGATCCATTATGTTTTTCCACAATTTGTTTACATACAAATAATCCAATACCAGTTCCTAACTTTTTAGTAGTTACAAATGGTTCAAAAATCGTTTCTACATTTTCAGCTGGAATCATTGGTCCATTATTTTTTATCACAATTCGAATAGCTTGATCTTCTTCAAATACATCAATGATAATTTTTCGTTCTTCTTTCATTGATTCAAGAGCATCAATTGAATTCATTAATATGTTTAAAAATACTTGTCTCACTTCACTCCGATAACCAACAAGCGGAATTGGATACGGTAAATTCTTTTCAATCAAAACATTCGCATTGACCAAACTCGGATATAAGAATTGTATAATGTCTTGAAACAAGTCATTAAGCCAAAACCGTTCCGATTCATTCCACATTTCTTTTTTTGATACGAGTAAAAATTGCGAAATACGAAAATTTAATTGATCTAATTCATGCGAAATAATATCTAAATACGATAAACTCGGATGATCTGCCTTTAATAATTTGACAAACCCCATAATGGAAGTAAGCGGATTACGAAATTCATGTACAAAACTAGCTGACATTTGTCCTAAAATCGTCAGTCTTTCTTTATGTGTTTCGTTAATATATTGCTGTTTTTCCTCTAAATTCTTCGATATAATTTCCGAGTATTTTAAAACGGTATAATAAATTAATTTGTCAAAACAAGTATGTATTTTTGCCATAATTGGTTTCAACTCACGAGCGCTAACATCTAATTCACACATCGCTTCGAAAAGTTCATTTCTTCCCACGTTTGCGTTATAAACAAAATCTCCAATATTCGCATCTGCTCCAGCACGTTCAATAGCAATTTTCTCACATAACGGTTGAAGATAATTTATATCTTTATCTTCCATAGTAAGTTCGATAATTAACTCTAGTAAATCCTCTCCATTTTGAACTACTTCTAGTTTAAATGGATCTTTTTCGGAAATTATCATTTTGTTTTTCCAGTTCTCTACGAATTGGTGCCTATTGTTTTTCAAGTGTGAACAAAATATTTCTTTAATATCCTTATCGATTGGAAAAACCTCCATTCCCTCCATTTCCATACGACGAATACCCTTTATATTTTGAATATTAACACAAAAAATACGATTCGTTAATAGATTTTTGTCACATTTTGTTAATTTCTGTTGATAAAATTATTTTTTCTTTCTTATTTAACTAATTGTATGCAAATCCCCTTTTTCCTTCACATATTTTCATTATTTCCGTAGTCAAAACGACTTTTTTTGCATCATTTTTAATTCTTGCGTACAATAGAAAATGAAAGGTGTGAAAAATATGGTAAATAAAAATGTGGAAGATTATCTCCAAGAAGGCATTTACGGCCAAAAGCAAAACAAACCAGAAGAACGTAATATGTATTTAACTACATTACGTGAGCGTGTGGAAATCGCTTTAACGATCGGTCAAGTAATGCAAAGTAATGTATACTCTGAAGTGGCGGGTAGCATGCGCCCTTCTCAATCATTACAACTCCTCCTAAATGGTGGCATTGCTTACCCACATTTATCAAAATACATTAAATTAGCAAACGAAAAAAATGTTCCTTTTACAATTGTTCAAAATAAAGATACAAAAACACCAATCGGTTTAGTATTAACTCATGCTACTGCTGTAGATAAAGAACAAATTTATGTAGAAGATACTATTTTCAAACAAGAAATGAAGTAAAAGTTACACTTAATTAAATAGTTACTAGAAGCGTAAAAAACGAGTATGGAATCGTAAACATTTCCTACTCGTTTTTTAGTGCAAGTTTTAAGTTTTTCTACTTTATTTTTTAATACATACTAATTTCATTTCTGTCATTTCTTCTATTGCATATTTAATTCCTTCACGCCCCGTGCCACTTTCTTTCACGCCACCATAAGGCATATGATCTACTCTGAACGTTGGAATATCATTAATCATGACACCACCAACCTCTAGCTCATCAATTGCACGCATTGCTTTAAATAAATTATTTGTAAATACTCCTGCCTGTAAGCCGTAACGCGAATTATTTACTTGCTCAATCGCTTCATCAAATTCTTTAAATGTATTTACTGTCATGAGTGGACCGAATACTTCTTGGCACTGCACAGATACATGATTTGGAACATTTTTTAATACAGTCGGTTCAAAAATTCGTGCATCCCGCTTCTTACCACCGCATAAAACAGTTGCTCCTTCCTTAATTGCTTCTTGAACCCACATATCAATTCGCTCTACATCTCTTTTTGAAATTAAAGCTGATACATCCGTTTCCTCAAGCAGTGGATCACCAACAACAACTGATTCCATCGCTTTCTTTAGCTTCGAAAGAAATTCATGCATTTTCGTTTCATGTACAAAAACACGTTGTACTGAAATACAAACTTGCCCATTATTAACAAATGCTCCCCATTTTACACGTTCAATTATTTCATCTGTTAACTCTACATCTTCATCAATGATAACAGCAGCATTTGAGCCTAGTTCTAACGTAACTCGTTTTAGCCCAGCCTTTTGTTTTATTCCGATTCCAACTTTTGGACTTCCGGTAAAAGTAATAGAAGCAACGTAATCATTTTTGACGATTGCCTCACCAACCGTGGAGCCAGGACCAGAAATGATATTTAAAGCTCCATTTGGCAATCCTGCCTCTTCAAATAACTCAACTAATGCATAAGATGATAATGGCGTTTGATCAGCTGGCTTTAATACAACTGTATTTCCGGCAGCGATTGCTGGTCCAACTTTATGCGCTACTAAATTTAATGGGAAATTAAATGGTGTAATAGCCCCTATAACCCCAATCGGCTTTCGGATTGTATATGCAATACGCCCATCTGCACCAGGTGCGGCGTCTAATGGCAATGTCTCACCATATATACGCTTCGCTTCTTCAGCTGCAAATTTGTATGTTTGAACAGTACGATCTACTTCTCCCCTTGCAGCACGTATTGGTTTTGCAGCTTCTTTTGCAATAATCTCTGCAAATTCTTCTCTTCTTTCATCCATTTTTTGTGCAACTTTCTCTAAAATAGTCGCACGATCATATGCAGATAATGTATTCATTTTTGTCATTGCATTTTTTGCAGCGGTAACAGCCTCTTTTACATCTTCTTCCGTGCCTTGTGCAATTTCCGCTAATGTTTCTTCAGAATATGGTGCATATAATGGTTTATACGTGTTTACAGATTTCCAATCTCCATTTATATATAAATGCTTTTTCATACTTCTTCTCCTTCCAAATATATGTATACAACAATACTTCACCTAGTGAAAGGTTTGACTTATGTCATTGTATCATAGCCCTTATCCCTCAAAAAACATTATGCTCAAAAAAACTCTGCTATATAGCAGAGTTTACGAGCTAATTTGCTCTTGTAACGAAATTTGTTTTTCATCTTCTAAAATAACAATCGATTCTACTATCTTTGTAACTTCTAATCTTTTTATATAATGTCCATCTAATTCTTTCACACAAAACTTATAATTTTCAATTTCAATGGAATCCTCTTCAGCAATCTCTATATTCTTCGTTAAAATCCAACCACCGATTGTATCAACACCATCATCATCAATCCCTAAACCAAATAACATATTCACTTCACTAACAAGTACTTTTCCCTCTAGTATCGTCTTCGTTTCACTAACCTTTTGAATTTCTGGCTGCTCATCCGTATCAAACTCATCCTGAATATCTCCAACAATTTCTTCCAGAATATCTTCAACAGTAACAAGTCCAGATGTTCCACCATATTCATCTATCAATATAGCAATATGCGTTCTTTCTTTTTGCATTTTTAAAAACAAATCATGAATTGGAATAGAATCGATAACTAAAATAATTGGTCTCATATATTGCTCTACTGTCTTCTTATTAACAGCTTTATGTTGTACAAATTCAGTAAAAATATCTTTAAAATTCACAAAACCTATTACGTGGTCTTTGTCGCCATCAACAACTGGATACCTTGTATATTTTTCACGAGACATTTTTTGCAAAGCTTCTTCAGCAGGCATCTCTTTACTTATAATATTCATTTCAGTTCGAGGTACCATTATTTCTTTTGCAATGCGATCATCAAATTCAAAAATTTTATTCACATATTTATATTCAGATTGATTAATCTCACCATTTTTATAACTTTCTGAAACTAACAACCGTAATTCTTCTTCTGAATGAACCTCATCATGTCCCTTCGGCGGTTTCAGCCCTAGCAGCTTCGTAATGATTCGAGCTGAACCATTTAATAGCCAAATGAATGGGAATGCAATACGATAAAAGAAAATTAACGGCTTAGAAACAAGTAAACTCACTTGTTCAGATTTTTGAATTGCAAATGTTTTTGGGGCCAATTCACCTATTACAACATGTAAAAAAGTAATTAACAAAAACACTAAAATTACAGCAAAAATGTCTGCTAGTTGAGTAGAGATATTCCAATTTGCAAAAAGCGTATCAAACATTTGCTTTAACGCAGGTTTACCAAACCACCCAATTCCTAAAGCTGTAACAGTAATTCCCAGCTGACAAGCAGATAAATATTCGTCTAAGTTTGTAATGACTGTTTTGACCGATGTTGCACGATTATTTCCTTCTGCAATTAAATAGTCAATTCGTGAACTTCTCACTTTAACAATTGCAAATTCTGCTGCAACGAAAAATGCCGTTAAAGCAATTAAAACAATCACTATACTTATACTATATATGTCCAAATACTTTTCCTTACTTACTTTGTAAGCAAGGAAGCCACCTCCTACTTAATTTTATTCAAGTGAAGTAAGCATTCTAATACTCTAACAAAATTCTACATTAGCAACCACCTTTTTATATATTATATGCATACATAAAAAAGATATTTATCATTATGATAATCTAATTCATTTACACTCGTCAAATTATTCTAAATGTTACGATAAAACATTTTTATTTAAACGAACTATTCTTCTCAACTCAATTTCGTGAAAAAACACTTTCTTTGCCGATTCCACACTTCTTTTGTCGCACTAGAAGGGAACTTACTTCATAGCTCGAAATCATTCAACAGGATATATATAGGAGGGATTATTTTGGAATATAAAACACCATTTATCGCAAAGAAATTAGGTGTTAGCCCAAAGGCTGTTGTCCGGATCGCACAACAATTAAATCTTACGATAGAGAAAAACAAATATGGCCACTTTATTTTCACACAAGAGGATGTCGATCAAATGTTAGAACACCATCGATTTCAAATAGAGCAATCTCAAAATTCTCAATCTACTCAAAAGGCTTCCTCAAATGAAGTTGAGGAATTAAAAACTCAAGTTAATACAATTGTTCAAAACATATTACCCAATGATTTTGAGCAATTAGCTGATCAATTAAACACTATTACGAGAAGACTTGATCGAATGGAAGAACAAATGCAAGATAAGGCAAATGATGTCGTCACGTACCAACTTTTACAACACCGTCGTGAAATGGAGGAAATGTTAGAGCGAATTCAAAAGTTAGAAGCTGCCCTAACGAAAGAAGAACCCATTTATATTACTCCTGATTCAAAACCAACATATGAACGAGAAAAGAAACCGAAGCGCCGCAAAATGATTTTTAGTATATTTGGATTATAATTTTTAGACCCTTATTAAAATAATAAGGGTCTTTTTTAATGAAGAGTTATATCCTATACAAATATTATTCTCTTTATTATACATATTCACTTCGCTTTATTTCGTTAACATAATATTTTTACTGTATTCTGCAATTAATGCCTGTGCATGAGCATTCCCTTGAATCACATCACGAAATTCTTTTAAAGAATACAAATGCGTAACCCCTTTTCGAGCATGAATTCTTACTGGTACACCTTGTAAAGTATCATGAAACTGAAATGGATTATCTATTGGCTCAATTGGAAAACCAAGTGTAAGTAAATACATATACATTCTTTTTGTTACTGCTGCAATGTACCATTCAGCTTTTGTTTCTAACGCATGTATAAATAAAATAGCTGTTAGCCTTTTGAAATGTCCTCTCCCACGAGACGTTTTCGAAATACTTAACTTGCCTATTTCATATACATTCTTCAAATCTTTTACTAAATCATTTTTAGAAAACGGATAGAAAAACTCAGAATTTGATTGTTCAGGTACCGTATACTTAATACATTCCACTGTACCAATAGGATGTTCATCTTCTATTAATAAAAATCGTGATGGATTTAAATTACGTTCTACGAACATTAAGTTTCTTTCTTCACAAAAATCTCCCCATAGTTGCTCGAACCCAAAATGTTCTTCCTTTGTTTGAACACGCTGGAACATATTTAACCGCCTTTCCCATCGTCGCTCTGTTTTTGATAACGCTTTCACTATCTATCATATAAGAACAAATCTTCGTATGCAACTAAAAATATTTATGACTTATTATATTCTGCAAAATGAATTAGATTCCAATTTAATCGACTTTTATCACGCGCTCACATTCCTTTTAATAACACATTTGTATCACTTTTCAAATCTAAATTACATTATGTTTCTTTCCATACAGCATATAATTCTTCTTAATCTAAAGAAATCCTTTATGAAAAAGGATTTCTTTTACTTCTTAATGCTTTTTAACCATTTTTCAAAAATTTGTACCATCCCATGTTTTCCAGCTAATTTCTCTTCCCCTTGTTTCGTCTTATATGGATATAACTGCAAGAAAACACCGCATCCAGACTCAATTTTTTTACTATGCATATGGCTTCCTGGATATACACAAATGACTTCATAAATTGACCTTCGATAATAGACTCGCTTTCCATCCTGTTCTTCTACATACTTTATAGACCAGTACTTATACATTTGCTCAGTTGCTTTCGTATTTCCGACGTGCTGAAAAATATTGTACATTGGACTATACTTCACTTCAATAATAATAGAAGATTTATATACGTATTTCCCATCTTCTTTTACATAACAGTCTAAGCGAATATCTGGCTTCTTCGTATCCTCACCATTGTAAAAATTACTACCTTTACTTAATGCAATAAGAGGATGTGTTTCAATTAAGTCATTAAATGCAACATGCACCTTTATATCATCTCGTTCTAAAACTACTGTCGTTCCATCTTGTAATCCATCTACATAAAAATGTTCTTGTATTTGTTCACGGATAGAGTTTCTAGCTTCAAAACCAATTTGCTCTAAAATTGAAATAACGATAAAAAAAGCGTAATATTCATACACTAAAAACGTTGGCTTATAAACAAATAATAACGATGGAGATTGATCCGTATATTGCGGGAGTACTTCTAAATGATGTAGTAATTGTTGATGTGGTATCGGTAAATCATGTAAGTTCATGTTACTTGTTTCAGTAACTTCCCTCCAAAACGAAGAATGCATTAACATTTGAAAGTATTGTACATTTTCACGCACAATATGCGCCAATATTTTATATTCTTGTATTTTCATTGAGCTCTTTCGTAAATCGGCTTCTTTTAGTAAATGTATATTTTTATATTTTTGCTTCTCTCTATCAGTTACCGATCCATTACGCTCAATTGTTTGTATAATCGTTTTTACGGCTTGAAACTCTTCTGATTTTTTCTTTTTTTCTCTTTCTAAGATTTCAATTGTTTGACGTAAAAAACTTTTTGCTTCAATTAAATAATGATAAAATTGCATCGCTTTATATTTAAGAAATGCATTTTCCTTACTATTTTTTTGTTCCATAAACTTACGATTATAATGTTTGGCATAAGGTTTTCGTTCTGCCACTATAGTTCCTTTTCTTGTTGGCCTTCGCTCTTTTCCTTCCCATTTATATTCATTTATAAATTTTGAGCTTGATTCTATTTTCTTAAAGATTTGCTTTATCATTTTCATTTTTTGGGGTAACTTTCTAAGTAACACTAAATAAGAAGAATCCTCAATATCGCTAAGTGCAGAGAAGGTCTTTTTATAGTAACCTCTATCCAAAATCAACTCATTTAAAATTGACTTCACATAGTCTTGAATCATTTCAAATTGATCATCAAAAAAGTTTTTCGGTACGATTTGAAATGCGCCATAATACGTTGTATCTTCTATACGCACTTCAAAATGGTATAAACCACAGCGCCATGGATAAAAGAATTCTGTTTTCCCATGTTCATATATTAATACTCTTTGTTTTTTTTCATTTATTTCATATTGAGCCTCTTTTATATTTTTCTGTCCCTCATATACTTTATTCCATATAAAAGTAATATTCATTGGAATTTCATAATTGTACTGCAATCTTATTGGTTTTAATTCTTGTACTTTATAAATACATTGAACTAATGCTGTAGTAGATGTACAAAGACGATTTAATAAAATATAATCTCCTTTCCCCTCATTTCCAATGATTAACTTTAATACAAAAGGGAGCGTTTCATTCGTATCAACGATTTTTGTTTCGTAACGCCCTTCATTTTGCATATCCATACAGCTCCAGTTCTCTACGTTTTTCTCGTATATATGCTAAAGAGTGTTCAAATGTAGATACTCTGTTTGCAAGTGCAGATTGCAAAAGAGGTACTAAGGTCGCCCCCCTTTTTGCTTCTTCAGAAAGTAAAGGCCCAACCATCATTTCGGTCCCTCTGATTTTCGTCAATACACGCTGCTTTATTTGTAGATCAAACCCCTCTTCTCTACTGATCATATAGGTATGGTTATTTTGGAACGGTATGTTTTGCAAATAAGTCGCAATTGCATTTGCACATCGGAAAGAAATTCCCTTAGACGCGTCATGTGATGACAATACGACATGCAACTTATCTAATAGCTCTAATTCTTCTTCAGAAAACACTTCAATCATCGCTTTATTTCTCATCCAATTTATCCGAAATTCTCCCGCTGTTACTTTCAAAGGTGGATGTAATACGACTTTCCCCTGTTCCATGTCCATCTCACAAAACGGAATTTTCTGTAACGTTATTAGGTTCGTTCGATCTAATAATCGATCAGAGAGCTCTTTTGTTGTTTCATCAAAATTCACAGTACCTACAAATATAATATTTTCTCCAATTTCAATTGTTGATGGAATTGAATTCTCTATGTCCTGTACACCCTCATACAAGTTTAAAATACGATTTTTTGTTTCAAGTTCAAGAACAGATAGAAACGGAGTAAACCAATGCTCAATATGAGACATGTTCATTTCATCAAAAACGATTATATACAGTTGATTTGGATTTTCTTTCGCCTTCATTAACGTCCTAACTAACTTCGTTTCACTTTCAATAAAAGTACCATTTGGATGAAGGTAACCAAGTAAATCATGTGGTTCTTGATACGATGGCGAAATCGGAATCCAAACCAACTCTTCCCCATACTGTAACCCTAATGCTTCTGCATAAGTTTGCACAAAACGTGATTTCCCAATGCCCGGTATACCACCAAGAATCGTTAACATATTTGTTTTTACACTTATATGAAAATTATAAATATCCGTTTCATCCAAATATAACCCTTTATTATGCACCATACTTTGTACATACTGTAAAAAAGACGATTCACGCTCATCCCATTCCCATTCATCTTTTTGTACTTTTATATCCTCTACTTCAACTAGCTTACCTTCTTCATGCATTCGTTTTTTTAATTGCTCATACACATAATCACTTACAAAATATAATTGATCTTCTACCGCTATTTCTACATACTTCGGCCAGTCACTGCAGTTTATATATTTACATTCACGTTTCTGTTCAAAATAGGCGATTGAGCTAATTGATGGCTTTAGGGATATGTTTCCGTAAAGTCTTCCATCGTGCCACAATAATTCGGGAGGCTCAAAGTCTTTCGGAAATTTTGGCATAAGAAATGATAAATAACCGTTGCTAAGTTTTCGTTCTAAAGATTCTCTTTTTTTATTATTTGTAACTTTAGGTGCCGGAATCATTTTATAGCTGCTTGCTATTTCTTTCGGTTCTTCTGTACATATTAACTCCACGTATACATTTCCTCTTTCATAATAAAGACGAAACATTACTAGTTGCTTTTCTAATTTTCTCTTCTTTAATTCCGAAAAGATTTTTTCATTCTTTTTATTGCTACATAACCCTTCAAATACATATGGTTCATTTGTAAATTGTTCCTGTAAAGTGAATGGTATTGGCGATAAGCATTGTACAAAGAAATTCTCTCCACTCTTCTCTTTCTCAGCTTTTGTAAATTTCCCTAAAAATCTCATATAGTACATTCGTTTTATAAAACTTGGCTGAAGAGCTTTATGTAATTTCACCTTAGTCACCTTCTTTTTTCATACTATTCTTAGTGTATGAAAGAAACGAAAAACTAGAAATAAAAAACCTGACGTTATCCGCCAGGTTCAAAATAAAAACTTATATTAATGAGAAGGAAATGCTTTTTTCTCCTGTAAAATTGCATTATGAGCAATTTTCATTTTCGCAAGTACGTAACGTAATCGATCTTCAGCGTTTTCATCTTTACTTATTTGTAATTCCGCCAAATTTTCAACAGAACTTGCTAAATTTTCAATGACTCCTCTTAGTTCAGGATGATGATTAAAAAAAGATTCTTGTACTAATACTTTCCTTAACTCACTAGCTAAATCAATTATTCTAGACAACTGTTCTTTTTCTTCCATTCTCATCCCTCCTGAATATCTTATGTAGTAAATATTCTCTAAACAAAGAAAAAAGCCCTTTAAATGAAAAGGACTTTTTACATTTTTATATTTCCAGTTAATAACATATATATGGATGTGATAGCCGCAACAATAATTGCCCACATCACATACTTCTCTGCACCTACAAAGCAACGGTTCCCTTGTTCTTTTCTTGCAAACGTGTAAACAATAATTCCAATTCCATACACAATTGAAACGAGTAGTAAATTCTTTAAACCAGCTGCATAAAGAAGCCATACAGAGTAAATAGAAGCAATTAAAGCCAACGCTCCGTTTTTTAATTTTGCGTCTTTTAGCTCGTTTGTAATGACTAATTTAAATTGGAATAACGCTGATAATAAATATGGTAATAAAATTGATGTTGATGCAATGAAATACATAATTTGATATGTTGATTCCGAAAACAAAACGATGATAAATATAATTTGGGCAACACCATTTGAAATCCATAATGCCATGTGCGGTGTTTGCTTTTTATTTGTTTTCGTAAAGACTTTCGGAAATACGCCATCTTTTCCTGCTACATGAGAAATTTCAGAAACAAGTAAAAACCAGCCAATTAATGTACCGACAAGTGAAGCAACTAATCCGATGTTAATCGCAACTGCACCCCATGGACCAACAACGTGCTCTAATACATGTCCCATTGACGGAGTTTCTAACACAGAAAGTTCGCCTCTTGTCATAGCTCCCATTGACAGGACAGAAATTAAAATATAAATGGACATTACTAAAATAAGTCCCAATACTGTTGCCTTACCAACATCTCGACTATTCTTCGCTCTTCCAGATAATACAACCGCTCCTTCAACTCCAATGAAAACCCAAAGTGTTACAAGCATTGTATTTTTCACTTGACCAAGTATAGCGGAAAGTGAGATCGTTCCTTCTCCCCAAAAATCATGTGTAAATGTGTCCCAGCGAAAGGCTGTTACCATTACAACAATAAATAAAACGATTGGAACTAACTTCCCTATTGTTGCGATAACATTCATAATAGAAGCTTCACGGATCCCAAATAAAATTAGAAAATGAAGTGTCCATAATAAAAGTGATGCCCCAACGATAGACGCAACATTATTTCCTCCTTTGAAAATTGGAAAGAAATAACCTAATGTACTAAACAGTAACATAATTGTTGCGACATTACCTAAGATTCCTGCTAGCCAATATCCCCAAGCACTATTAAATCCAATATATTCACCAAAACCAGCACGTGCATAACTATAAATTCCACCTTCAAGTTCCGGTTTTTGTCTTGCTAACGTTTGATATACGAGCGCAAGGGGAATCATTCCCATCGCTGTAATACACCAGCCAATTATTATTGCACCACTGTTTGCTCCTACTGCTAAATCATGCGGTAAACTAAAAACACCGCCACCAACCATTGTTCCAACTACTAATGCGATTAATGGAAAAAATCCTAACTTCTTTTCTATTTGTACCACCCCATCTGTCATTCTAGGTGTTATGTTCGTTCAACTATTAAAGTCACCTTTTTCTCTAATAGACGTTTCTCTTATATTTTTTCAGGAAAACATTACTTATTCTAAAAGAAAATGAGCAAAAATGGAATACTTTTTTGAAAAAATGTATAAGTATGCACAAAAAAACCGCTCATTTTGTAATGAACGGTCATTTCAAACATATAAATTTGTATATTTCTTGTAAATTTAACGAAGTAAATTCTCTTTTTGTAAAAATTGTTTTGCGACTTCTTCACTACTTTTACCATTTACGTTAACTTCATAATTCATTTTTCGCATTTCTTCATCTGTAATCTTTCCAGATAATTTATTTAATACCTTTTCAAGTTCAGGATATTTCTGTAACGTTTCTTTTCTTAATAATGGTGCTCCTTGATAAGGTGGGAATAACCCTTTATCATCTTTTAGCACTTTCAGTCCGTATTGCTCCAATTCACTATCTGTTGAATATGCATCAATTACGTTAACATCTCCAGATTCAATTGCGCTATAACGCAGCTTCGGCTCCATCGTTTTAACATTCGAGAACTTATAGTTATATAATTTTTGCATTCCTTTATAACCATCTTCACGATCAGCAAATTCCAATGTAAATCCTACTTTGGCTTCCTGCGCAACATTCCCTAAATCAGAAATTGTATTTATATTCTTTTGATCTGCTATTTTTTTCGGCATGGCTAGTGCATATGTATTGTTATACTCCATTGGCTTCAACATAATCATATTATATTTCTTTTCCATTCCAACGCGAGCCTGCTCATATACTTCATCACGATTTGTACTCTTTGGTTCTTCTTTCACGAAAGTAGATAAAGCTGTTCCTGAAAATTCTGGGTATATATCTACTTCCCCTGATTTCAACGCTTCAAATACAAATGCTGTTTTCCCAAGACCTGGTTTTAATTGTACGTGTAAATCTGTATCTTGTTCAATAAGCTGCTTATACATTTGAATTAAAATTTCAGGTTCTGATCCAAGTTTGCCCGCAATAACAATATCTTTCTTTTCGGTACTCCAAAGAAATGGAGAAGCAATCATTATACAAACAATACATATCGTCAATATAACACGCTTAGAAGAGCGTTTCGGTCGTTCAAGTATGCGAAGTACTATATCAAAGAATAAAGCGAGTAACGCGGCTGGTACGGCCCCTAAAATGATAAGTGCATGATCATTTCGATCTATACCTAATAATATAAGCTTACCGAGCCCACCAGCACCAATGAGAGCTGCTAATGTAGCCGTTCCAACAATTAATACCATCGCTGTACGAATACCGGCCATAATAATAGGCAATGCAAGAGGAAGTTCTACCTTCCACAATCTTCTCCAACTATTCATCCCCATAGCTTTCGCGGCTTCTATTAGAGATTCATCTAATTCCCTTATTCCTGTATATGTATTTCGTAAAATAGGTAATAGTGCATACACAACTAATGCGATAATCGCTGGAAGTTTTCCGATTCCTACTAACGGAATTAAGAGTCCAAGCAATGCAAGTGATGGCACTGTCTGCATTACTGCAGAAGTTCCTATTATAAATTCAGCCATTCGTTCTTTTCTTGTTAATAAGATGCCAAGTGGCACTGCTATAATTACTGCAAAAAATAATGAAATAAGCGATATTTGTAAATGCTCACTTAATGCAGTTAGTAATTCTATTTTTCGTTCTTGGAACGTTTGTATAAAATTAGTCACTGTTTAGCCTCTTTCCTTCATTTGTTCAACAATGTAATTGACAATATGACGACTTGTTAACGCTCCAATATATTGACCGTTTTCTTCAACTGGAACGACCTCTTCATCACGCACACGAACTAGTGCTTCTTGTAAGGAAGAATGTAATGATAGCGCCTGCCCTTCTAATTGCACACTTTGATCAAGTGGCAATACATCTGCTATACTTTTCCCCTCATACCAAGTTCGCCCACGATTTCCAATGAATTCCTCTACAAATTCATTTTTCGGATTATGTATAATTCCTTCTGGTGTATCTAGTTGAACAACTTTTCCTTCTTTCATAATACAAATGCGATCTCCAAGTGATAATGCTTCTTGCATATCATGTGTTACGAATACGATTGTTTTTTGAATCTTTTTTTGCAACTGTACAATATCCTTCTGAAGCTGTTCCCTACTTAATGGATCTAACGCACTAAATGGTTCATCCATAAGAATGATTTTCGGGTTTGCAGCTAATGCTCGCACGACACCGACACGTTGTTTTTGTCCTCCTGACAATTCATCAGGCATACGATTTCGATAAATATCCGGATCTAATCCAACCATATGTAACAAGTCATCGACGCGTGCTTTAATTTCTTTTTTGCTCCATTGCCTCATTTCAGGAACAACTGCAATATTTTCAGCAATTGTCATATGAGGAAACAAAGCAATCTGTTGCAACACGTATCCTATATCCCAACGTAATTCGTTTATATTATATTGTTGAATATCTTTTCCATCGATTAAAATCGATCCTTCAGTCGTTTCGATTAAACGATTAATCATCTTCATTGTCGTTGTTTTCCCGCAACCACTCGGACCGATGAGAACAAAAAATTCTCCCTTTTTAATTTCTAAATGCAATGAATCCACTGCTTTCGTGCCATCTTCATACGATTTTGACACATGATTAAATTGAATCACAAATACAACTCCTTTACTGTTGTTTCCTTTATTTTGATGGAATATGGCATTCATTTCAAATGATACGCTTTTAAATTAAAAAAGAGCTCACATTTGAGCTCTAACGGTCGAACAATATTGTTTTCATTATAGCAGCATATTCGCGAACATACATTTTTCTCTTAGAACGAATTGGTGTTTCAGCAGCTAGTGCCTCCATCTTCATGCCTAAACGCTTTGCAATTATTTTCGTTCGATATAAATGATACGTATTACTTACAACTACCGCATGTTTCACATTATATAAATCCATACTAAACTTTAAGTTTTCATACGTATTTGTAGATTGATCTTCTATTAAAATACGACTCTCATCTATACCGTGTACCATTAAATAGTTTCTCATGCTGTGAGCTTCCGGTATATCTTCATCTTCTCCTTGACCACCTGAAACAATTACTTTCGCTTCAGGATGGGAAAATAAATACTCCAACGCTACATCCAAACGATTTTGAAGAGATAAAGACGGTCTATCTCCAAATAACTTTGCACCCAGTATAAGAACGTACGGAGAGTGATAGCTCAACTTTTCACGAGCAACTTTGTTCATTCGAAACGTCATATAAATGATATATAGTGGCGGTAATAATAAAATGATAAGAAAGATCCATTTGTTCATAAATAAGTTTGCACTCCCTTTCTTTTTATTATACAGAAAAAGAAAGGGCGGCAGAAGTGTTTTTTAAACGATTGATTTATTAGAAACATTCGCCGCTACTTTACGTTGTGATAGTACATAATAAATAGCGATTCCTAATGAGAAGATCAATATGCAGCTTAATACGTAAAATGGAAGCATTACTCCGGCTTTAGATACACCCGCTGTAAACAGCATTAATAATACAATTCGTATTCCAGTACCAATTAAGCGAAATAAGCTGTCTACACGTCCCATTACTTCGTTTGGAATTTCCTCCATCATCAATACATTTCTCGCCACTCTTGTACCCGCATTTCCAACTGCTTGAAAAATTGCAAGTCCATATAAGAAAATTACGGAAGGTTCAATAATCATTGCGGTAATTGAAATTACATAAATGAACATCGTCATAACGATTGAAACTTCTGTTTTTACATATTTCATTATGAGTGGAATACAGATTCCTGCAACAACCGCTCCGACACCGTACATCATCCCCTCTATTGCGTATACAGAGGCATTGGCTTTAAGTATATCCGAAATATAAACTGGTATTAAATAATTTGCCATCATAACACCTATAAACGGCATATAAGTGGCCAGTAAGAACCAAAAGAGCTTAGGACGTTTTTTCATAAAGTGAATTCCTTCAAACAATTGCTTCTTAAATGTTATTTTTCTTTTCACTTCTTTTTTCTTTACGTACGGTATACATAAGAAAAGAAAAAATGCTCCAGCAAAAGTTAACATGTCTACTAACAAAATCCACTTCAAAGATACAATTTCAATTAAGAAGCTCGCGGCCGCTCCAGAAATAACTTGTGTTAACTGTCCTTGTATTTCCATCGTTCCACTTAAACTTTTATAATGTTCTGCTTGAAATATCTCTTGGTTGAACGCAAATATTGTAGGATAAAATAATAAATAGTAGAATGATCCGGCTATATAAATAAGAATATAGTGAATAGAATGATAAGGTTGCCCAGCAAATCCCCATATAACCATTATTCCGATTACGGCTATTCCGATTCCTTCGTTACATAGCAATAAAGATTTTCTTGAAAAACGATCAATACTTTGCCCAATGAATGGTGTTAATAAAAACATAATGAGGGTTGCAATGATAGAAACATAACCAAATGTTGTCTCTCCTCCACTCTCTTTAATTAACAGCCAAGGAATCGTTATCATAACAATTCCGGAACCAATAGCAGATAGACTATTGGCTCCTAGAACGTAATACAAGCGAGAATCATGATAAAGTGAGGACATATCACTCCACTCCTAGTTGTTTTTTCACCTCTTTATATACGCTCATATATGCTTTCAATTCTTTAACTACATCATGAATTAATGGTTTTGCATCTTCCCCAAGTTCACCATCTTGCACATGTAATCCATCAAGCACAACTTGTTTTGGGATTGCATTTGCATAAACACCTCTAGCGACAGTTCGCATGCTGTTTAATGCATTTATTCCACCTTTACCGCCACCAGCAACCGCTAACAATGCAACTGGTTTATGAATAAATTCACTACTACTTAAGTAATCTAAAGAGTTTTTCAGCGCACCACTCATCGCATTATGATATTCTGGTGTACATAATACAACCCCATCCGCAGCTTTCACTAACGTTTTTAATTTTTTCACTGCCTCTAAATCACGTTGTGACTCTTCTCCATTGTATAAAGGTAACTCCTCAATTGCTAAATCATATAATTCCCCTTCAAATTGATCCGCAATATATTTTGCCACCACGCGAGTTCTACCAAATTTTCTTGGTGTACCGTTAATAACGACTAGTTTCATGATTATTTCTCCCCTTTGTTTTCAAGTTCTACTTATATATTATCAGAAATTTCTATACAAAATACAATATAAAGAGTTAACTTGTTTCATAAAATAGTATGATAAACAAAAAAGAACTCATACTTTCGTATGAGTTTCGTACAATTACTTTGTTTCATCTCTCATGCTCAATGTACCTAAACTTTCATTTGCTTCAAAATGATTATATGCTTTTTCCGCTAATCTTTTCCGTTCTTCTGGTAATTCTATATATTTCATTACGTTTTCAATTATTTTTTCGTACGGAGTAAACACAATTCCTGGCCACTCTACCTCATCTTCTGGATTACTATTTTCGGAAATAATAAATTTCTTATTTGCGACTGCATAAGACACGCGAGGTGTTTCAAGAATTCCTGATAAATAAAAATGAATATTTAATATAATTTTAGCTCTAGCAATCAATTCATTTCTAACAATTCCCCACGCATTATTTTTAAAAACTATATTTAAATTCGGGGCAATCGCTTTTAGATGATCAAAAATAGCTTGTCGCCTCGGATTAAGAGCACCTATAAACAGAATATCAATATCTTCAATAATCTCATCTTCAAACGCATCTTTTTTTATTTCCAAAGTTGGAGCGTAGTTCATTTCTACATGTTTTATTTCTTTTCCTACCCCTTTTTGTTTAAGCCATTCTATATTTTGTTTACTATAATCCCAAATCACTCTATCTTTTAATAATATTAAATAAAGGGGGTGCGCATATGGACTTCCTTCGTATAGCTGTTCTAAATTATAAACAATTGCATCTTTCGGAAGAAGGTTCGGGTTATATGCGTATGTATGTGCTCCAAAAACAACTGTATTCTTTACATTTTCCAGTATTGTTTCTGATATAATTACTGTATTTCCCTCCTGCTCCAACCGCCACTTTAAAGCTCGCGCAACATCTATGAAACTACCGTATGTCTTTGGGCATATAAAAAGACAATAATCATATTCTTTATTCAAATAAACTTCCATTAATCTTAAATTATTTTTATATAAATCTACATCTGGATGTTTAAGTACCAACTCATTTGCATGTTTTCTTGCTACTTTATATAATCCAGCATAATAAGCAGCAATGCATCTTCTTAATTCGATTCTTTCCCGGTCCTCATCTAATACATCCATGTTTAAAAGAAGATTTGCGATACAATACGCTTTTAAATGATCACGATCATAATAATAGTCTAGTAGTGGCATCATTTCTTCATACGTATTTCCATGCACCGATTCTCCTAGTTCAATCGCCCATCGCATTAATTCCATGATTACTCCACTACTCCTTTAATCGAAAATGTATTTAATAAAATTTCGCATTATTCTCTACTATATTTGCTATATGAAATGGAATCTTTTCTTTTATCGATTCCAAATACTTTTGCGACACCGCCCCTAAATGTTTTTTATGAGGTATATAGAAAGCACTAATAGAAATTTCATAGTCAAATAAGTAATCATACACATGATAATCTACAAATAGTAGATCATCCTTTGGAAAAGGAATTTCCTTCCCTTGCAGAGCATACATCAAAGCAATATTGTTTTGAGATCGTAATCGATACAACCTTGCAAGTTGGTATAATGGTTCAGCCCGGGTTGGTCTATATTCCCAAGCTTTTTGAAAATAAAAAACAGCTAATGCTAAATATTGCTCTTCTTGCCCTTTAACAGTTTCTTTTTCATCAGCATCTGTCACTTCATTTTGTTTATTTGCTGAACGATTTGCTAACTGCTCATAACAAAATCCTATTCGCAATAACGAATAGAATACCTCTTCAACCCATCCTCCTGCTTCCACTCGTTTTTTATACCATTTAATTGAATTCTCAAATTGACTTAAATGAAAATAAGTCTGAGCTAAATAAAATAAATATCTTATATGCAAATCTGGCGTTGTTTCTGGGTCGTTTATTCCTTGTAACAACAACCTCTCATCTCTTTCAAATTTATCAGCTTTGCTCCCGCCATCTCCGGGATCATTCACGACAAGAGTCTCTAACCGAGCTACCCTCGTATTGTAATTCGCTCCAACTTTTGAACGATCTATATCCCAATACTCATGAGTAACACCGACAGATTTCCATGGTAAAGAAGCTTTCAAAAGACGTGTAAGCCAATATTTAATATGAACATCATATTGTAATGTAAGATAATGATCTTCCGTTAAGCTCGTTTTATCGAAATTCGGATCAACCTCTAAAATCATATCCGCATCTAATATTAATAAATAATCTGCTTCTGGGTATGTTTTTTGCGCTAACGAAACAGCTAAGCTTCTGTTATAACCAAAGTTTTTAAACGGCTCATGATGAACCGTCCCAGGTATCTCATTTTCCTTACACCAATTTTCAATAATTTCAGGCGTATTATCCGTCGATCCAGTATCACAAATAGAAACAAAGTCTACAACTGATTTTGTTGCATTTAAACATCTTTCCATAATTCTAGACTCATTTTTGACGATCATACAAAGACATAACTTTTTTTCTTCCTTTACAGACTTCACTTGCTCATTTCCCATTTAACCACCTCATATTTTATTAACACGCTCTTCTCATATGTAACAACATTTCTTAGCTATACTGATGACATAAGCACCCTTTTACTATTTATGAAAACTTCATTTTATTTATTCTTACTTTTATGTTGAGATATATTTCATGCAGCGCTTTATATTTGATACAATCAATACAAAAAAACATAATGCGGGAATCCGTACATTTCAAAGTCTAAGAGGAGGTTATTGTCATTTGTGACAAAAAAACGATGATTGATTGGTATTTTTAAATTAGTAGTTTCTTAAACTATAAAAAAGAAACTTGCGCTTATGCACAAGTTTCTTTTCAAAAACATCCTTATTTTTTCACAACTTCATGTCCACCGAACTGATTACGTAGTGCTGAAACTACTTTTCCATGGAATGTATCATCTTCCTGAGAACGATAGCGCATAAATAATGACATAGCGATTACTGGTGCTGCAGCTTGAAGTTCAAGTGCAGTTTCAACAGTCCATTTTCCTTCTCCTGAAGAGTTCATTACACCTTTAATGCCATCTAGTTTCGGATCTTCTGCAAATGCTTTTTCAGTTAAGTCCATTAACCAACCACGGATAACTGATCCATTCGCCCATACTTTTGCAACATCTTCATAATTGAAATCAAAGTCACTCTTATCTAGTACTTCAAATCCTTCAGCGATTGCTTGCATCATGCCGTACTCAATACCGTTATGAACCATTTTTAAGAAATGACCACTACCAACACGGCCAGCATAAGAATAGCCATTTTCTACTGCTAAATCTTTAAATAAAGGTTCTAATTGGTCGTAAATTTCTTTTTCTCCACCAACCATTAAGCAAGCACCGTATCTAGCTCCTTCTACACCGCCTGATGTACCGATATCTACATAATGTAATCCGAAGCTTTTTGCTTCTTCAGCACGGCGTAACGTATCTTTATAGAATGAATTTCCGCCTTCAATAACGATATCACCTTCATCTAATAACGGATAAACATCTTTTAGTACTGACTCTACAACTTCTCCTGCAGGCACCATTACCCAAATTGTACGAGGAGCTTCTAGTTCAGCGATCATTTCTTTTAATGTATGACGTGCAGTAATTCCTAGTTTTCCTGCCTTTTCAACAAGCTCTTTATTTACATCGTATACAACTACTTCATGCTTGTCTTCATATAAGTGTTCAGCTAATGGGAATCCCATTTTTCCTAATCCAATTAAACCTAGTTTCATATTAATCAATCTCCTATTCTATACAAATATATTTAATATCGAAATTAGCCCAAGTGCTACTACAGATAATATAGTCTCCATTGCAGTCCATGTTAATAATGTTTCTTTCACAGTCATTCCGAAATACTCTTTAATCATCCAAAATCCTGAATCATTCACGTGTGATAAAATTAATGACCCTGCACCAGTTGCAAGTGCTAATAATTCAACATTTACACCTGGTGTGCTTGCTGCAATCGGCGCAACAATACCAGCTGCTGTCATCATAGAAACAGTTGCCGATCCAGTTGCAATTCGAATAAGTGCCGCAATTCCCCACCCTAATAATATCGGTGAAATATGTGATTCTTTCGCCATATCTGCAATTGTCGTTCCAATTCCAGAATCTAATAGTACTTTATTAAATGCGCCGCCTGCACCAATAACTAACAATATGTTTGCAATAGGTCCAAGGCAATCATTTGTAAATTGTAACACTTTATCTTTTGAGAAACCTTTTGCATATCCAAGACTAAAGAAAGAGTAAATGGTTGCAATTAATAAAGCGACAATCGGATCTCCAATAAAGTGTAATACTTGTGCTAGTTGACTTGTTTTATTTAATGCAACTTCCGCTATTGATGCACCCAGCATAAGAAATACTGGAAGTAAAATTGTAAACAATGTATTCCCAAAGCTTGGAAGCTCTTTTTTATTATCTTTTTCAATAAATTGCTCCGCTATATCTAATGGTACTTCCTTATGTATACGAGCACCAATCCATTTCCCGTAAAGTGGACCTGAAATAATTGCAGTTGGAAGTCCGACAATTAATGCATATAAAATTGTCTTCCCTACATCTGCTTTAAAAATACCAACTGCCGCCATTGCCGCTGGATGCGGCGGCACTAGTCCGTGCACAACGGATAGTCCTGCTACTAGCGGGATACCGATTGTAATAAGTGATACCCCTGTTTCTAATGCAATTGTAAATACTAACGGAATTAATAGTACAAATCCAACTTGGAAAAATACCGGAATCCCTACTAAAAATGCAACGAACATCATCGCCCAGTGAACTCGTTTCTTCCCAAAACGATTAATTAATGTGTTAGCGATACGTTCAGCACCACCAGATTCGGCCATCATTTTTCCAAGCATCGTTCCTAGTGCTAAAACTATTGCTAAAAATCCTAACGTATTACCAAGTCCTAGTTTAATAGAATCAATAATTCCTGGATCTTTTGGTGAAGTTCCAATTAAAGGCATTCCCATTGCTAATCCTACACCAATTGCTGTTAAAATTAATGCGACAAATGGATGCCATTTTACTACCGTAATAAGTAAAAGTAGTATGACAACTGCCGCTAGTACGATCCCAACTACCATTTCTCCCAATCCCCCTATTTTTTACGTTGGAAAGCAGCTATACAATCAAATTCTTCTTTCAAGCGATTGTAAAGTCGTTCATACATATAAAACATTTCTAAATATATAGCCGTATTTTCTTTATTCGGTACATGGTGGTGGACAATATCAATCCAATCCTTTACCTCTTCAAGAGAATCAATTTTTCCTACAGCATATAAAGCGACTGCCGCTGCCCCAAGCGCAGATGCTTCATGACTTTCAGGTACAAGCAATTCTTTTCCCATCATATCGGACAACATTTGTCTCCAAAATGCAGATTTTGCAAACCCTCCTGAAACTCGTATTTCAGTAAGTGGCCCTGTACAATCCCTGATTGCGAGTGCTACTGAATATACACTCATACAAACACCTTCCATCACTGCACGTATAAAATGTTCTCGCTTATGCTGAAGATTGATTCCAAAGAATGTACCACGAGCATTTGCATTCCAGTAAGGTGCGCGTTCTCCAGATAAGAAAGGTAAGAACAATAGCCCATCCGCTCCAGCTGGTACGCTTTCTGCATATTTAATTAATAAATCATAAGGATCAATGCCGAGCTTTCTTGCTACTTCTTGCTCTGGACTACCAAATTCATCACGTAACCATCTCAGTAATATTCCGCCGTTATTCGTTGGACCACCGATTACCCAGTGCTCATCTGTTAATGCGTAACAAAACGTTCTCCCTTTCTCATCTGTATTTATATTTGATGAGATTGTTCGAACCGCACCACTCGTTCCAATCGTAATTGCAGCCGCACCCGGTGATATCGCACCAACTCCTACATTTGCAAGAACCCCATCACTTGCTCCGATGACAATTGGTGTTTCTGCACTTATCCCCATCTCCTGTGCTAATTCTGGCTTCATACCTGATAAAATATATGTAGTTGGTACAGGGGTTGATAATTTTTCTGGTGACATATGTAACATAGTTAAAACATCTTTATCCCAGTTTAATGTTTCTAAATTAAATAACCCCGTAGCAGAAGCAATCGAATAATCAACTACGTAGCGTGAAAATAATTGGTAAATCACATACTCTTTAATGGAAATGAATTTATAGGCACTTGTATATAACTCTGGTTCCTCTTCTTTCATCCATAACAATTTAGAAAGTGGTGACATCGGATGAATCGGTGTACCTGTACGTCTATAAATTTCATGCCCATTCATTTGTTGTAATAATTTTTCTGATTGCTTCGTACTTCGATTATCTGCCCAAATGATAGAACGCGTTAATGGCGCACCATTTTCATCTACTGCAATTAATGCGTGCATAGCTGTACTAATACCGATTGAAGAAATATCTTCTGGTAATACATTACCTTTTTCAATGGCAACGCTTACACTTTTGTATACAGCGGCACATATTACATCAGGATCTTGCTCAGCCCATCCTACATTCGGTTGAATAATTGGGTAATCGATTGCATGTGATGCAATGACTTTTCCTTTTTCTGTGAACACAACCGTTTTTGTACTTGTGGTACCGATATCAATCCCGATTACTCTCCCCCTTGTTTCCATGCGAATCTTCCCTTCATTTCTAGCAAAATACGATTTAGTAAACCGTTTACATGAATTAGTATATAAAATATTTTTTCATTTATCAAGTTATAAAAAGAAAATTTTTTTCATATCAAAAAATAAATCCCCTCATTCCATTTCACTTATATACTACATTTAGCTTTTCCATGGGGTAAAATTACGTTATATTCGTTACGCAATACACTCTTTCCTCTCATTAACAACACATACATAGTCCTCCATACGTTCTACTTATTTGCTTGAAGAAAGAGTTGAAAAGCAATATTCATTTTTAGCGGTCACGTAACATCACCATCAAGCCAAGAAAAGTAACTAACCGCAGAATGAGAATTCTGTGCATTTTGCTCTTATTTATTGTTTTAGGTTCACTAGTCTTTTATCTTGATAAACATAGAGCGTGGCCCCCCTACTATCACTTTTTTACCTTGTAAATATATCTTGCATACTATAAAACCGAAAAGTATTTTTATTTTTCAGAAAAATAAAAACAATAACACGAAATTTATTGTATAATGTTGTAAAAAGATGTCGGAGGGATTTAATGTTAAATAAAATATCTCAATTCACAATTAAGCTTTCATCAATTCTTTTATCACTCTTACTATTATTAAATTTACCTTATTTATTTATCACTCAACAAGGATTTACCTTTCAACCAATTTATTTTTTTAATCAGACCGTTACTATGTTAAAACAGGTTTTTTCCCCTGAATCATTAGTGATTATAGGATCAGACCCGAAGCTTGGCCATTTCAAAAAAACACCATTATTTCCAACTGTTTTAGAACCTTACCTATATTCATTTACTATATTATTTTTAGCCTTTTTTCTTGCTCTCTTTTTATCATCTAGCATGGCATTTTTTTATTTTTTAGCAAAAGATTATATAAAAAAATGGATAAACCGAATTGTGTTCATATTAGAAGCTGTCCCTGATATGATGATGATGATTTGTTTGCAAATATTTTTCATATGGGTACTTCAGAAATTTGGGGAATCTCCTGTCACTATTATTTCTTTTAATGAAAATCGAGCTTATTTACTCCCTATTTTATCATTAGCTGTCTTACCTACATTACAAATGTTTCGGATGATGGTGTTATACATAAAAGAAGAGCAAGGAAAACATTACGTAGAGGTTGCATATGGAAAAGGCCTTTCATCAAGTTATATACTATGCATTCATTTATTCAAAAATATATCTATCCACTTCTTCCACCATTTAAAAACGATTTTTGTTTTCTTACTTTCTAATTTATTCATTTTAGAATTTGTTTTTAATATGGAAGGCATTATTCAATTTTTATTTAATAAGGCGTTTGTTTCACCTCCAGCTGCATTTATCACACTTGTTATGATTGTTTTACCATTTTACGCCATTTTCCAAATAGTCTCATTCATGATGAATAGATGGAAAAAGCAATTGAAAGGAGTATCATTATGAAATCTATTTGGAAATCAAAACTCTTTTTAATCGGCTTTACTTATCTATTCATACTTATTTCAGCTAGTTTTATTTATAGTTGGTTCTTTAAAGATAACATCCCAAAACCTCCTCAGTTACTTTACAATGACAATAACGAATTACTTGGAAAGGCCCCCTTTCCGCCATCGTTAATTCCACCTTTTGGATCTGATCGTTTTGGAGAGTCTGTTTTCTTACAAATTGTAGAAGGAGCAAAATTCACTATTTTATTGGCCATGGCAATTAGCTTCTTTCGAATTTTATGCGGAACATGTATAGGAATCCTCTTAAGTTTATTTGCTCCAAAACTCAAGAGATTTTTCCAGTCATGCTCAGAAGTTTTTTATTATATTCCAACTCTATTTATCGCATTCATACTCATCACGCCCGTTAATATTATAATCACATCAAATGCTGATGGGGTAGATCCAAATATTTCATTTACGTTTTATCAAGTACTCGTACTTATTTTCGTCGCTCTGCCTACACTTTCTTTATACATATCCTCAGAAGTTGATGAATTTATGAAACAAGATTACATCTTAAGTTCACAATTACTGGGGGCTAGTCGTTTTCATATTATAAAAAAACACTTACGAGTCTTATTACTTGACCGCTTATTTGTATTATTTATGGAACATATCGTCCAAACACTCATACTCGTTATCCATTTAGCGTTGCTTAACATTGTAATTGGCGGCATACAAATGCGTGAACTCTATGACGGAGTGCTCAAACCTGTTTCTCTATCTAATGATTGGGCAGGTCTTATTGGATTAAATCGTAATGAAATGAATCTTTCATGGTGGATTATTTTTTATACTCTCGCTTCATTCTTTATTACGATTCTATTTATTAAGCTTATGACCATCGGGATTCAAGATGCACTGAAAGCAAGAGATTCGCAAATTGTAGCAATTCAAAACGTTCCAGATCATAAAAAATTCGTTAAACATAAAGATTCCTTTTCGTTTGCAAATAAAGTAAACCTTTAATCATTTCTCATTAATCAAGTATTAATTGGCATTGATATTATAGAAAATAAAGAAGATGATTCCTATTAAATACAGGGATCATCTTCTTATGCTGTCTAACTTTTTTACATGTATTTGCTAGACTCATGCTTTTTATATTTAAAGTGAATTATTTGCAATCACAATTATGTTTTTTAAAATCAATTACCATACGCCCTTGAATTCTACCTTGTTCCATTTCTTCGAATACATTTTGTACTTTATCTAGAGAACAAGTTTGAACAACCGGCACTACTTTTCCTTCTGCCCCGAACATAAACGCCTCTTCCAAATCTTTACGAGTACCAACTAGAGAACCAACTACTTCAATTCCATCCAGTACAAGTCGTGGGATGTTTAAGTCCATTGTTTCTACTGGTAGCCCTACTGCAACTACTTTACCGCAAGCACGTACTGCATCAACTGCTGAGTTAAAGGCTACTTTAGAGACTGCTGTTACTACCGCAGCATAAGCGCCACCAAACTCCTCTTGCACAATTTTATCAGCAGGACCTTGAGAAATTGGATTGATAGTCATATCAGCACCAACTTCTTTCGCTAAGGCTAATTTGTCGTCATTAATATCTACTGCGATTACCTTTGCACCAAATACATTTTTAGCATATTGGATAGCTAAGTTACCTAATCCACCGCAGCCATAGATTACAATAGGTTGACTAGGTTTAATATCTGATACTTTAATAGCTTTATATGTAGTTACACCAGCACAAGTAATTGATGATGCTTGAGCAGGATCTAATCCTTCTGGTACTTTTACCGCATAATCAGCTGTAACGATACATTGTTCAGCCATACCACCATCCACTGAATAACCAGCGTTTTTAACTTCACGGCAAAATGTTTCTCTACCAGTTACGCAATATTCACAACGTCCACAAGATTGGAACATCCATGCAATACTTACACGGTCACCTATCTTTAGTGAAGTAACATCATCAGCTATTTTCGTAACAATACCTACACCCTCATGACCAAGAATACGGCCATCAGTGTTACCAAAATCATGATTCGCAACGTGTAAATCAGTGTGGCAAACTCCACAATACTCTACATCTACTAACGCTTCACCTGAGTGTAACGGACGTAATTCTTTGTCAATCACTTCGATGTTTGCTTTGCTGTTTTTATTAACCACTACTGCTTTCATATGTGATCTCCCCTTTAGTGTTTTAGCATTTTAATGAGTTTATCTCACAACTACTTTCTTCACTACTTTGGCTAGTTATTCTACCAAATTTAAGTGTTCAATCATCATTACATCTTCATCATAACATGACACTTCATAAACAACTTGTGAAATTATGAACAATATTTGAATTATTACACAAATCGGTCTTTATTTTAAATTTTTAAAAATGAGAGTTTATCATTGACTATAAGTAAGTCACATATTTCTAAAACAAAATAAATTAACAAACTTCTCACCGATAAAAAAGCTCTTCACTCAATATTTTCTACATGTAAACACTTAGTTTCACAGTAATATCCTTTGCCACCAACATAAACTTTTTCTATTTTATTTTTGCTATTGGTTGCTAATTTAACTAATATTTCAGAAGGCGAGTGTAAAGAATAACCTTGTTCAAATACATAGACTTCTTTTTTCAAGTAGTCCTGTTCATAAAGGTAGCAAGCTAATGCACCGTTCGAAGTTCCAGTCGCTGCTTCTTCATTGATGTCGTATAGCGGAGCAAAATTTCTGCATATAATTCGATTGTCATTAAAAGTATATAGATGCATCCCGACAACATTATAATACTTGCTGATTTCTTTAATTTTTTCAAAATTAGGTTGCAGTGCATGTAATTGTGTTTCGCTTTTTATAGGAATTAAAATATCTTTTAAGCCCGTGGAGACAATTTGAATTGGGTATTTATTTTCTATATCTTTACTATCAAAACAGTCGATGAACTCGTTTGGAGATACAACATCATAGAATATCGGTTTATTTTGTTCCATGAATATGATGTCATCTTTTATAGTAATAGTAAGAACACCGCTGTTCGTTTCAATCGTATAGCGATTCCTGAAAAGTTTATTTAAATGCATCAGTATCGCGAAAGAGCCAATTGTGGCATGACCACATAAATCAACTTCTTCTTTTGGTGTAAAATACTCAAATTTATAATCAGCAATTTCAGATTCTGATATAAATGCGGTTTCCGCATAGCCCAGTTGTTTGGCTATTTCCATTTTTTGAGTAGTGGTCAATGTATTCTCAATAAATACCACTCCTGCTTTATTTCCGCCTTTATGATCCTTGCTAAATGCACTTGCAACATAAACAGATATTTTCATAAGACACCTTCCTCACTTATAGTAAATTATAGTATAGAAAGCACTACATATAAATTCCATTGGATAAATTATCCCTAAAATAAGAAACAAACTATTTTTAGCATTTGAACTCTCCAAAAATAGTTTGTCTACAGTCTGAAAGCTCTTCATTTGAAGAGCTTTTTTTATATTCGCTTCATCGAAATCGTTTCACGTATACTTTGTAAATTTTTTAGAGTTTCCTCTTGTCGCTGCAACGACAACCCTACATACAAAGTATCTAATAAGCTTAACTGTGCTAATCGTGATGAACTTGCTTCTGTGCGGAATTCAGTCTCACGTGTTGATGTATATAACGTTATATCAGCAAGTTGACTTAATGCTGATTTCTTATAGCTCGTAATCGCAATAATTTTGGCTCCTCTTGCTTTCGCTACTTCTAACGCTTCAAGTAATCCTTTATTGCTACCAGAATGAGAAATACCAATAACAACTGAATTTTCCGAGAGTAAACCTGCCCCCATAATTTGAAAATGCGAATCAGTATGAGCGATACAAGAAATACCCGTTCTCATAAACTTATGATACGCATCCATTGCAATAATACCAGAGCCACCATTTCCATAAAACTCAATTCGACTTGCTTCTTGTAAGGCTCGTACAGCCTGCTCAAGTGCCGTTTCATTAAGCAAATGTAAAGTATCTTGCAGTCCTGTAATATGCGAATGAAAAACTTTTTTAGCAACAGTTACCATACTATCTTCTGCTGATACCTCTTCATGGATATTTTGCATCGGTGTATGTACAATTTCACGAGCTAATGTAATCTTTAAATCTTGAAAACCTTGCAAACCAAGGTTTTTACATAAGCGGAATATCGTAGCTTCGGAACTATTCGTAACTTCAGCTAATTCTGTAATAGATTTATGTACAACATCTTGTGGATGTTTCAAAATATGTTCGGCAATACTTCGCAATTTCGGTGATAAACCATTTAACGAAGCCTGAATCTTTCCAATCCCACTTCTTGTACCAGGCATAGCATATCCTCCCCTTCCATCGTAGCTTTATCCTGTAAAAACCGATTAGTTGAACTAATCATCAGTGGGGATGGTCCTCCACTGATTAGAGTTTCACTTTATTGTACCTAATTATCGAAAGAAGAAAAACCTATATTAGGGATTACTATAATTTTTAATTGCTCCTATGTATTCTGTCATACGATATAACAGAATTATTCATGCTTATGAATAATTCTCTCCATGTTTCACTGCGTATAATGCGGCTTGCGTACGATCATCCACTTCCAATTTAGCTAAAACGTTTGAAACGTGTGTTTTCACAGTTTGTTCTGTAATATGAAGTTCTGCTGCAATCTCCTTGTTGCTTCTTCCTTTCGCAATTTCGCGAAGTACCTCTTGCTCTCTTTTCGTTAACATTGAAAAAGGATTTTCTACTTCCTTCTTTACTGCAGAACGCCCCATTAATGCAGGTGTTACTTTCGGGTGAAAATTCGCATTTCCTTGATGTACTGCAATAATAGAAGCGACAAGTTGCTCAGGTTGTACTTCTTTTAATTGATAACCATCTGCTCCAGCTTCAAGTGCTGGTATAACATAATCTTGCTCTGAAAAACTACTTAATATAAGTACCTTTATTGTCTCATCATATTGCTTTAGACGTTTTGTTGCCTCAATTCCATCCATTTTCGGCATCGATACATCCATTAGTACGACATCTGGTCTTTCTTTTTGCACGAAATGTAATGCCTCTTCGCCATTTTCCGCTTCCCCAATAATTTCAAATTCTTCTCTCGTTTTCAAAAAGAATACAAGTCCTCTTCGAACGATATGATGATCCTCAACTAGTAGCAGTTTAATCTTCAACCTTATTCTCCCCTTCAAATCGGCAATTGAATTTCTATTTTTGTACCCTTTTTCAGCTCTGTTATAATTTGAAACGATCCCTTCATTAACTGAATACGTTCCTTCATACTTTTCAGGCCAAGTGCTGATTCCCTTACTTGTTCTTGTATAAATCCTATTCCATTGTCTTCTATGTAAAAATGTAACTGGTTATTTTCTATTTTCAAAAGAATATGTACCTTTTCACACGAAGCATGCTTTTTACAATTATGTAGCGCCTCTTGGCTAATACGCCATAAAACTTCTTCTATTTCATCCCCCATTGAAACCATCCCATCAATTCGAACTTCCACTTGAACTCCTAATAACTTCCCGTAATTTTGAATTGCTTCTGCTAATCCTTTCTCCAATCCTTCAGGTCTTAATTGCCAAATTAATAGCGTCATCTCTTGTAATGCTTCTTGTGATAATTCCCCAATATAACTTAACATCTCTTGCAATTCTCTATCTTGCGTCATATTCAGAGTACCTTTCGCTGTTAGCATAATAGAAAATAACAATTGTTTTACTGAATCATGTAAATCACGTGCAAGTCGATTTCTTTCCGCTACCACTACATATTTACGTTCTTTCTCAACTAATTGAATACGTTGTATTGTCGTTCCAATTTGAAATGCAATTGATTCTAATAATGCTAACTCTTCCTCAGAAAAATGAGTCTTATGAGGTGCAGCCACATTTAGTAGACCAAATTTTTCTGATCCAGACCTAAGCGGAATTGTCGCATGATGTGTAACATCTTCTGTCTCTCCCCAATTACATTCAATTGCATCTTCTATTCGCTTACATTCAATAATATTAGTCGCTTTTTCCAATCTCCCATTCACAAAACGTTCTACACACCAACAGTTTCCTTCACACATCGGCTTCTTCTTTTGCCACGTAAGAGCCTCTGGTAAATTTTCGTCTACAAGCATACTGTGCTTTCCACTTTCATCAATAAAGAATATCCACCCTGTTTGTAAATTCATTACTTGTAACAATGTATGCAACACTTTTTCTAACATATCCTGTAAGTTTGTTGCTTCATTTAATAATTCAGCAATTTCTTTTAATGCTTCTAAACGACGCATCTCTTTTTCTTCAAAGTTCATTCTCATCACCAACTACAATTATAACATTAAGAAATTTCTAAATTCTATAAATAAAAAAAGAACCGAATTCCTTCAGCCCTTTCTTTATATCAATCATTTTATTATTGTTATTCTATCCAATGTTGGAAGCAGAATTTTTGTTAACAAACGATTCTACTTTAGCTGTCCGATAAAGATTGTCCACCATGGATATGCTGTAAACCTTCAGTAGTAACAACCATATTCGCTGCTGGCATTTGCACTTGATTTTTATGGAACATAGACATTAATTCAAATCTTACTTGTCTAGAAGTTTCAAAATAATCTTCTGGCTTTATTAAACCTGTAATACAAAATTCATAGCCAACATATTTCAAGTTAGGATTTAAGTCTGTAACACCGACGTATTTAAATGGTTCAACAGCCTCATCCTCTACTCTATAAAGAGTTTGATTCAATTTTTCATTGCATATAACACATACTTCTTCTAACAATTCCTTCACTCTTGTTGGATCTTCCTGATAACTTACCGTGATGCGTTCAATTACACGCATCCATCCTTTATTAAAATTTTGTATCGTTCTAATCTCTCCGTGCGGGATGGTAAGTAGTTTTCCTGACCATTCACGAATTTGCATAAAACGAATACTAATCTCTTCAATAGTTCCTGAATTTGTTCCGTTAAAAGTTACAAAATCACCAACCCGAAACTCTTTGTCCGCTAATCTTGCAAAGCCTAATATAACATCTTTTAGCATCTGTTGTGCAGCAAAACCGATGACAACTCCAGCTATCCCTGCACCTGCAATAATACTTTTTATATCTACAAATTGGCTAATTAAATATATGATAAGACTGATGATAATGATATATCTAAAAATAGATCGAATTACACTTTGAATCGTCTGCTCTATCTCTTCATCAAAAAAGCTTGATTTCCTAAAAAACCAATCAATAATACGGTTTATTACAAAAGAAATAATGATTAAAACTAAAGCAAATAGTAAAAATCTTAAAAGTAAAAACTCTCTTACATAATTAAAAAATTCTTCCGTATACGTTAATAAGCTCATTTAACCACTTCCTTACTAATTAAAAAATTCATAATCGCCTAAGTTTGTTCCAGAAAAATCTATTATCCTAATCTAAAATGCCGCTACCCTTACTATGTATTTTGACTCTATTACTAATTCACTTTAAACAGTATGTCTAGCTGTTCTTTTTCCTTTCCCTTTAAATATACCCTTTTTAATAACCTAAGGGGGAGCAAATCGTGAAATTTTTTTATACGTTAAAACTTTATTCATCTCATTACGATTTCAACTCACTTATTCATTAACTACGTAAAAAAAGAGCTGAATTTATCAGCTCTTTTATTCGATATTAATTGTTGTCTTACTACTTTTTTCTTCTTTCAATTTTGGCAATTCAATTGTCAGTACGCCATCTTTATAATTTGCTCTAACATTTTCTTCCTCAACTTGTTTAAAACTAAAGCGTCGAGTTACAGAACCTATAGAACGTTCTTTACGAATATATGTGCCATTCTCATTTTTTTCTTCTACTTCATTATGATTAGTTGCTTGAATCGTTAATACATCTTGTTCAAAATCAACTTGAATGTTTTCTTTTTGAAAACCTGGTAAATCTGCTTTCACAGTATATTTATCAGATTGCTCATGAACATCTACTTTAAAAGTATCCATGTTCAGTGGCTTAAAGAAAGCATCTGTCATCCCTTCTAATAAAGAAGGCCCAAAATCAAAAATACCATTTTGACGTTTTGTTATCTCTGGAAATAAATTACGCATATTTTTTCCTCCTTATTATTTATGAATGAAAGATTATCTCTTTCTGCCTTTATTATAACATTTGGTCAAAAAAGGTCAAAGTTTTTGTTTGACCTTTTTTGATGTATATTTTACCAAATAAAACACATGAGATATTTGACATCTCTTACATTTATAAAGAGGAATATATTTATATAATAACGAATAGTTTATATGCTCTTATTTTTCCTTAATGAGGTTACCTACAATGGGGTATATCGAAGAAATTAGAGAAGTTGTCGGATCAAGACCACTCAATTTATTAGGCGTTGCGGTAGCTGTTTTCAATGAACAAGGACAAATAAAAGAGACCTTTTTTAAAGGCCTCTTTTTTCACTTCACTTCTGCATGTAGGCATGACTTAAAATGTCCAAGTGCATATTCATGCCCTTGTGCATTAAAAGATGCAACCGCCTTTTCAAAAACTACAATTTTAAACCCTTTATTATAAGCATCTACTGCTGTATGAAGAACACAAATATCAGTACAAACACCTACAAGATGAACTTCTGCTATTCCTCTTTCTCTTAGCTTCATCTCTAAGTCTGTTCCTGCAAATGCACTATACCGTGTTTTATCCATGTAATATACATTCTCTGCATTTTTATATGTTTCGTACACATCTTGTAATTCACCAAACAAATCTCTTCCATTTGTACCAGCTATATTATGAGGCGGGAATAACTTTGATTCTGGATGATATACATCATTTTCTTCATGTTTATCAATAGCAAAGACAACGTAATCTCCATTTTCAATATATTGCTTCGTTATATGTACAATTTCCTTCTCAATTTCCTGTCCTGGTTTCCCGCATGTTAAAGCGCCTTTCTCAGCTACAAAATCATATGTATAATCAATATTTATAAGAGCTCGTTTCATTACTATCTCTCCTTCTCCTGTTTCACAGTAAACAATAGAAAATTTGTTATTACGACATCGTATGTACTATTCGACATTTCAAATGAAATACCTACATTTTTCTTGCAAAACTCACCTTAATCCGAGTTTATCATAAAGTGAAACTTTAATCATTGGAGAGTTTGTTCATCTCCAATGATTATCAGCCCTCATCAATCGTGCATTTACAGGCAGTTGATCTCCCACCTAATCTCCTCACCTATACCGAGTTTTAAGGTAAGGTCTTACTGCCCGTTAGTGCGGGATATAATAGATAAACAATGGTAAAACAAATAGCTCCTATTGATAAGTCATGAATTTGATAATTGAGCGTAGCTTGAATCATCTCTTGTATCGTAAACCAAAATACTGCCATCATCATACTAATCAAGACGATACGAATACACCGATTCACATCTTCAACCTCTTTCTCTGTCATAGTAGTAACAAGTGATTACTTCCTATTTAATCGTATTAGAAAATGAAATAAGTTATTCACTCTTGCACACTCTAGTCCAAACAAAAAAGCACACTACTTTTTGAGTAATGTACTTTTTATTCTTGTTAAGACGCAGGTTTTGTCTCAAATGTTGCTTGATTAAAACTAATAACCTTTCCTTTCGGGTCATTGTTTTCATACTGAACTGCAGTAATTGTATGACTACCTGTTTCCAGCGTTTTTTCTTTTAACTGCACTGTTGTCTGCGTTGTACTAGTTACTTGATGTTTATCTGTATACATTTGATCTACAAATACGAATGTTTCTTTATCACTTTGAAAATTAGAAAGTTCTAATTCAACTTGCTGAATTAACGTATCCTTTTTGATGAATACAGTCGGTATATTGCCGTTTTCAGAAGTACCATCTGGAGTAATAACTTTTACTTTCCCTTCTCCAATTGACATTGCTCCTTCAGGAAATACAACCATATTCTCATCACTTGCGTTTACAACTTGTTCTTCCTGTTTTGATTGCGCGTCCTCTTTTTCCTGTGGAGCACCGCAACCAACTAATAACAATACAGACAATCCAGTGATTATGAATTTTTTCAAAATTCATCCCCCTGTAACTTCATTATAATTTATTATACAAAAATAACTTTTAAATTTTGAGACTACTTTCAACACTTTCATGAACAAATAGAATCTTGCTCACGATTAATGTATCATACTTTCCTTAATAGAACATTAATTTTTTTTATGAAATAAATAGTAATTCCCTCTTATCTATCATTTTAGCCCAACATATGAATTACATACCCTCAAAAATAAAAAGACATTGTTAGTTCAATGTCTTTTCTATACAGCAATTAAAAAACAAACGTTGTAATCTCATCTACTTCTTTTCTTGGAAGTTTCTTCGGTTTATCTTTCGGAAATCCGAGTGAAATAACCATATTTATTTGTTTTTCAGGCGCAATTTGTAAATATTGGCGCAGTTCATCTTGAGCTAGCAATACTGGCCCTGTCATTGGACAAGTACCAAGTCCCTTTGCATGTGCAGCTAACATTAAGTTTTGTGCCGCTAAACAGCTACTCTTAATGCCTTCTTCTTCCCAAACGGAATCTGGAACAAAAGCAATTGGATCAAATATCTTTTCACGGAACTTTGATTCATATGGTGTTGCCAAACATACAATTAATACTGGTGCCTCCGAGAAAGCTGTTGCATATGGTCCGAAAGAACGTGTAAGTAATTTCCCTGCTTTCTCTTCTCCATTTTCTGCTGCTTTTGCCGCAAGTTTATGTAATGCATCCCATGTCATTTGTTCAATTTCTTTAATCTTCTCTCGATTCATGATAACTAAGAATTCCCACGTTTGTGAATTCGTATCACTCGGTGCGTAACGAGCACAATCAATTATTTCTTTTATATCATTAGTAGATACTTCTTGATCTGTAAACTTTCTAACACTTCGTCTTCCGTGAATTACTTCTTTAAAATCTTCATAATTCATATATTAAATCCCCTTTTTACAGCGTTTTCAAAACTTGTCCTATGCTTGAATTATATCATGAAAAAAAGCCGGAAGAATACCAGCTTTTTTCTTCATGATTAATTTGTCACTTTAAACAAACGAATACTCTCTTCGTATGCAGCTTGTAGTTTTTTCGTAATTGGTCCTCTTTCACCAGCCCCGAACTGTTCATCACCAATTTGAACGACTGGGAATATTTCAAGTGGCGTCGCTGTAAAAAAGCACTCCTCAGCGTCATATACTTCTTGTAATGAAAACTCTCGTTCCTCTACATCGATATGTAACTCTTTCGCTAATGTAATTACGTAGTGACGTGTAATACCATGTAAAATGAAATAATCCGCTGGATGTGTAATCAACTTATTATTCTTCACGATAAAGAAATTGGAATGACACCCTTCGGTCACAATACCATCTCGTACTAATATTGCTTCTTGATACCCTTGTTCATTTATTTTGTTTTTGATCATGATATTAGGAAGCAAATTTAAAGATTTTATATGGCAAAACTTCCACCTGATGTCCTCTTCTACTGTCACCTTAATCCCTGCCTCCATTGAAGCAACTGGTCTTGGGAACGAAACAAGATTTGCAAAATATGTCGGTTGTAAATCTGATTCATATACATGATTGCGCGGTTGTGTACCTCTTGATATTTGTAAATATACATTCCCATCTTCTTGAAACTGATTTTTTTCAATCATTTGATATAACTCTTCTACTAATTCTTCCTTCGTAAATGGTGGAATTAGTTTTATTTCTGCCATAGAGTTAAAGAATCGTTCTAAATGTAAATCTAATAAATGTGGCTTCCCGTCATATAGTCTGAATACCTCGTATATACCATCACCAAATTGAAAGCCTCTCTCCTCTAATGGAATCATCGGCTGTTCTTCCTTCGTATTTACAATTCTTCCGTTAAATAAAATCCAATCTTTATGAGTAGCTTTCATTCTTCCCCACTCCTTTATCACATGATTGTTTTAATTGTACAACTTATCTACACTCAAAAGAAGGAATTTTCTGTATTTTAACAAACAAAAAAGTGCATCACTTATTTAAAGGGATGCACTCGACTATTCATTTACTTCAGAAAATATTTTTCAATATCATCTAACATAAGATTTGCAGCTGCAATACCACCTGCTGTATTCCAAATCACTTCATCTACTTGGAATACTTTATTATTTTTAGAAGCCTGTAGTTGCTTAAAGAGTGGATCTTCTGTCCATTCCTTCGCTAACGAATTTCCTTCATTATTCTTATCTACATCTTTATCAGACGTGAAATAGAATAAGTAGTCTCCGTCCATATTTGGAATCTGCTCTTTTGTAATTCCTTTTATCGCAAAATCATCTTTATCTTGTAATGGTGGTCGTTTAAATCCAATATCATTTAAAACAACACCCGAGAATGAGTTTTTTTGATAAATACGAACATCACCTGGCACGAAACGAATAATAGAAACTTTAGAATTCAATTTATCGCCTAACTTCTCTTTCATTCCTTCAATGCGTTTTTTATAATCATCAAGAGCTTTTTGCCCTTCTTTTTCTTTATTTACAGCTTTTGTATAAAGTGTAAAGTTTTCTTTCCAATCACCGCGTAATGTTTCTGCATAAACAGTTGGTGCGATTTCTTTTAGCTGATCATATATTTTTTCATGACGCATTTTATTTCCGATAATTAAATCTGGCTTAAGCTTCATTACAGCCTCTAAATTAATATCACGTTCAGTTCCTACAACTTCCGTGTTTTTTAACTCTTTCGCTAAATGAGGATACCATTCATCACCAGCACGTGGTTTCGTAGTCCCCACTGGCGTTACGCCCACAGCTAGGAGAGCCTCTGCGCCTTCATTTGTTAAAACAACAACTTTTTTAGGTGTACCATTTACTGTCGTTTCACCCATTGCATGCTTTACCGTATATGAATCTTTTGCTTTCGCTGATATATTATTTTCTTTTTTCTCTTCTTTACTACATCCTGCAATTACAACCATGAGTATCATAATGCAGAACATAATTAGTTTTTTAGTATGTATCATATGTCCTCCCTAGATGAAATCGATTATCATTAACATTTAAAGATTAATGTATCTTATATACATTGTCAATGTATATAAGAAAACTTTTTTAATATATACTATTTAGATTCTATCCGCTTTTCTAATGTTTCTTTTTAAAACATAGTGCATAAGTATGAAAATAAATGTTGTTATTAAAATGCGTATCCTTGTTATACATAACAAGGATACGCATCCATATTGCATTATCATTTTAATTCCTAATATTGAGTATATTTAATATACGCTGGGTCATTATATACCCACTGATTTCCACCAAGGTTTAACCAACCATTTTCATTTATATATACTAAATAAGATTCTGGAGAATTTAATTGGCGGATAACTGCAGATGTAGTTGATGGACCACTTCTTAAATTTACATTCATCCCTTGTATATATGCAACCCCAATCGGGCTTCCATCACTATTGCTTGTCTTTACAAAATTAATGTACGAAGGATCATTATACACCCATTGCCCATTCCCCAAATCTAGCCATCCGTTACTTTCCTGATATACAACGTAAGATTCTGGAGAATTTAATTGACGAATAACTGAGGAAGAAGTTGATGGACCATTTCTTAAATTTACATTTTTCCCAAGAATATAAGCGATTCCCTTCGTTTGAGGTGTCGGTTGTGGGTTAGGGGGTTGTGGATTTGGAGCTACTCCAAAAATAGCTGCTATTCCATTTGCATACGCTTGACTTAGATCTTCAATAAATTGTGGATTTTTTAATAAATTTGCATCAAACGCTGTATCAATAAAAGCAGTCTCAGTTAAAATTGCATCCATTGTGGTTTCTCTTAATACCGCATAATTTTCTTTTTTTGCTCCTCGATCACGAAGACCATATTTTGTTAATACAGGATTGACAGCTGTATGCATTTTTTGTTGCTTTGCATATGCAGTGCTGCTATTGGATAACGCATTATAAATATAACTTTCAAAACCTGTACCCCCGCCGCTATTAATATGAAATGAAATAAAATAATCCGCACTGAAAGCATTAGCAATATTAGCACGTTCAGATAAAGAAATAAACACATCACTATCACGTGTCATTTTAATTGTAATTGGGTAATTTACCGTTAAAATGTCTCGAACGCGTCTAGCAATTTGAAGTGTTAAGTTTTTTTCTACTAAACCATTACCAACAGCACCAGAATCATATCCACCGTGCCCTGCGTCTATAACAAGTTTCATTTTATTGCCCCGCCCCTTTCTTGTAATATGTTTGCATTTCTACTCGTCCTATTTTATGTGAAATGTACAGGTTCTGTTACAATTGCAAATAAAAAAACCGCCTTATGTAAGGCGGTTTCTATCATCTTGCTTTAACCAATTTAAAATAAATATATACGATTGATAGTGAACATAACGTATGCAAAATAAAATAAATAAAAGTGCTATTCCAACACCACTATAAAGTAAACCAAACTTTAAAAAAACATTTACAAGTGGTGGAAAGTTCATTAAATTTTGTAATGTACTAAGCATACAAAACATAATGAAAAAGACAGGGATGTATTGTAATTCATACGGCTTTTTTTTCTTACTCATTCTTTTCCGAATGATTATATGACATAATTCTGCTACTATAAAGCACCCTCCAATTAATACAAGACCAGAAGTCATCGTCATACATCCACCTGCCTTATATTTATTGTATCGCATAAATAATCATCGTTATATTTTCTTTACATACTCTTCATCTTCTGAAGCAAAACCAAAACTCTCTATGAAAGACTTCGCCTTTTCTGTTAATTTCTCTTGTAGCACTTTTATTTCTTTCACATTTCTTTGTTTCATCATTTCTTCAAATGTAAAATACGTATTTGTACCATAACCGTAACCTTGGTAATCAAAATGAATAATTAGCTGTGATAAAACAGCCCGTTCCTCTTGTACACTATAATCTATTACACCAATATATGTATCATCAACTTTCACACAGTACTGTACCTTTTTCTCACCTAAACTATGCGATTTAAACATTTCTTTAACAACGCTTTCATTTTCTACAGTAACTTTCTCAAACGTAATCATATGTTGTCCATCCTTTTACTATTATTGTATCAATAATACTTCCTATTTATGAAAAAAACCTTAAGACCGTATGCGATCTTAAGGTTTTTCTAATTAAACTAAGCTATACGCACGTTTTGTTTCTTCATGGAACTTATTCGTATCGTATTTATGCTCAACATAAATTTGGTGCCATACCATAAACGCAAGTACAGTCCAAATTTTACGGCTATAATCGCCTTTATCTGCACAATGTGCTTCCAGTAAGTTTAATACATACTGTTTGTCGATTAAATGCTCTGTCTTACTTTCGTTTATAATATTTATAGCCCAATCATGCATTTCGTCTTTTAACCAGTGACGAATTGGTACTGGGAATCCAAGTTTTTTACGATCTAATACGTGATCTGGAACGATTCCGCGTGCTGCTTCACGTAAAATAGCTTTCGTAGTTCCGTTAGCAATCTTAAATTCAGTTGGAATTTTAGATGCAACATCGAATACTTCTTTATCTAAGAACGGTACACGAAGTTCTAATGAGTTTGCCATTGTCATTTTATCAGCTTTTAATAAAATGTCACCGCGTAGCCATGTGAACATGTCAATGTACTGCATTTTACTTACATCATCATAATCTTTAATCTCGTTATACAATGGTTTCGTGATATCCATATAGTTAACACTTTCATTGTAATACTTCATTAATTCAGCTTTTTCTTCTTCACGGAAGATTTTAGCATTTCCATAGTAACGCTCTTCAATTGGTGTACATCCACGCTCTAGGAAGCTCTTACCTTTAAATCCTTCTTTAAGAGCACCACTTAATGCTTTTAGAACGCTCTTACCTGGGCTAGGAATGTAAGAGAACATTTTTAGTGAGTTTGGCTCACGGTAAATGTTATAACCACCAAATAGCTCGTCTGCGCCTTCACCAGAAAGAACAACTGTTACATGTTTACGTGCTTCTTTCGCAACGAAGTACAATGGTACAGCTGCTGGATCAGCTAAAGGATCATCCATATGCCAAATGATTTTTGGGAACTCATCCATAAATTCTTTCGCTGAAATGAATACGTTATGGTTTTTAACGCCTAATTTCTCAGCAGTTTCTTTCGCAACATCAACTTCACTGAAACCACGTTGCTCAAAACCAACAGAGAATGTTAAAAGATTTGGATTCATTTCTCTTGCGATAGAAGCGATGATAGATGAATCGATACCACCAGATAAGAATGAACCTACTGGTACATCACTACGCATATGCACTTTTACTGAATCATATAACACATCACGAATTGCTTGGATATGCTCCTCTTTCGTTGCACTTGAAGCATTGAAATAAGGTTTCCAGTAGCGATGGATTTCCATCTCTTTACCGATTTCTTTTACGAAATAATGACCAGGCTCGATTTTATTAACATCAATTGTTAAAGTTTCTGGCTCTGGACCATATTGGTACGTAAAGTAATGTTGTAGTGACGTTGGATTAACGCCTTTATCTTCCATCACATGCATAATACTTTTCTTCTCAGATGCGAAGAATGTAGTATCACCTTGTTGTGCGATGTATAAAGGTTTAATACCGAAGTGGTCACGTGCACCGAAAAGTTTCTTTTCTTCACGATCCCAAATCATAAATGCAAACATACCACGAAGGTAGTCTACACATTTTTCTTTCATATGTGCATACAATGCAATGATAACTTCTGTATCAGATTGCGTTGCAAACGTTGCACCTTTTTCAAGTAACATTTCACGTAATTCTACATAGTTGTAAATTTCACCATTAAAAATAATTACATATCGATCATTTTCATAAGTTAGCGGCTGATGTCCTGCCTCTAAGTCAATGATGCTTAAACGGCGGAAGCCAAATTGTACATGTTCATCACGAAAATATCCTTCGTCATCTGGACCACGGTGGAAAATCATCGTGTTCATATTTTCAAATTGATGTTTTTCTGTTTCTGAAAACTCTCTAGGGTTTTCACATAAACATCCTACAAAACCACACATACTTCTTACCCTCTTTCAGTTTTCATTCTGTCTCTATACTACTATATCAACCCTATTTATACTAGCATAATCAACTGAATATGGCGACCAAAAACTATAAAAAAATCACTCCATTTCACATTTTTAACAATTTTTTATGAAAACATGAAAACTAGGCACTCACCTTTCTCCGCTTTTGTCATATGATATTGCAAATTGATTTCTAGGAGGGAATACCATGAGTGAAGAAAAAAAAGATTCTTCTCGCCCACCGGTTCGTAATTACTTAAAGCAAATTGATGATTTCTTCGAGCAAACACCTCTTCGCAATGTAATCGCTGATTTAAATCATTTTTTCCAAAAAGGAAACCGTTTATTAACATTCCCTGTAGATTTATATGAAGTTGGTGAAGAACTCGTTGTTACAGCTGAACTACCAGGTATACAAAAAGAACAAATCCAAATTGAAATACAAAGTGAATACTTAAAAGTCTCTGTAAAAGAAGAGATACTTGAAGAGGAAGAAGAACAAACATCCCATAACTATTATCGCCGAGAACGTTCCATTTCAGAAGCATCAAGATTGATTAAATTGCCGTATTCAATTAATAAAAAAGCGGCAAAAGCTTCTTATCAAAACGGCGTATTAGAAATTCGGGCGCCGAAACTTCCCCAGCAACATGACATTTTATCAATAGACTAATGCAAAAAAATAAGGGTGCTATGCACCCTTATTTTTAACCCACTAATCGCTTCATATCACGTATAATGTCTTCGTATGGCGTATTACTAATGCCACTATACTTTTTCATTACTTTTCCGTTTTGATCAATTAAATAAAATGATGTACCATGCATGACCTGACCGTTCTCCGGCTTATCTACAAGTGATTGGAAATTATCTTTTGAAAACTTTGTAATATCTTCTAACGAATACCCCGTTAATAAATTCCAGTTACTAGTATCCTCTGTAAACTTTTGAATAAAAGCTTTCAGATTTTCTGGCTTATCAAGGTCTGGATCTACACTAAATGAAACAAACTGAACGTCTAATTTCTCTTCTTTTGCCATCTTTTGAAGCTTGGCCATATTTGCAGTCATTGGTGGACAAACTGTCTGACAATTTGTGAACATAAAATCTGCAACCCAAACTTTCCCTTTTAAATCTTTTGTACCAAATTGCTTTCCATCTTGATTTGTAAATTGGAAGGTTTCTAAATCCCAATTTAATGGTTTACGAAGCTTTGAACCTGATTCACTACATCCAGCAAGTACAAAGAGACAAAATACAACCATAAGACCAATTATTTTTTGATAACGCTTCATTTATAAACCTCTTTTCTCTATCCTAAATTTAAATAGGTTATGTTTATAATAACAAAAGTTAACACTACGAGAAAATTGTTTACTACATTTGTTCACGAAATCGTACGAATTTACGTATGTTACTTCTTTATTTCAAGCGAATTACTAGACAAAATATATTTTTTTACTATTATTTCTCTAAATAAAAGTGATAAAACTAATTTTATTGTTACTTTTGTAAATACCTCTCCCTATTTTTTAACAATTCCTTAAACATTAATCCATGTTTTACACTGTATTCCTTAACAACATTTCGGTACAATACAAATACAACGATTTTAAATGAGGTGATGTTCATGGCAAAGCGCTATGAAAATATGGATAATGTTAGTACAAAAAAATCAATTCGCTCTTTTTTACGCTGGCGTAAAGAACGAAAGCAAAACAAAAAAGATTTTTCTTTCTTAGTAGAACAATCACCCGTTAAACAAAGTGCATTTTTGCAAAGTAATGTTGAAAAAACGACTATCACATGGATTGGGCATTCCACTTTTCTTATCCAAACGAATGGACTTAATATATTAACAGATCCAGTATGGGCTAATAAATTAAAGCTAGTTCCAAGACTTACAGAACCTGGACTCTCTATAGAAGCACTACCTAAAATTGATATTGTCCTTATTTCACATGGTCATTATGATCATTTAGATTTTTCAACTCTTCGTCAGTTGAATGATGATGTTCTATATCTTGTACCTATTGGATTAAAAAAATTATTTACTCGTAAGAAATTTAAACATGTAGAAGAGTATAAATGGTGGGAAAGTACGATAATTAACGAAGTTTCTTTTCACTTCGTACCTGCTCAGCACTGGACGAGAAGATTCTTATTTGATATGAATACGTCTCACTGGGGCGGATGGATTATTGATAATGAAACGACTATGGAAACCATATATTTTTGTGGCGACAGTGGCTATTTCCAAGGTTTCAAAGAAATTGGTGAACGCTTTTTAATTGATATTGCTCTTATGCCCATTGGCGCTTATGAACCAGAATGGTTTATGAAAGTATCTCATGTTTCACCTGAAGAGGCCGTGCAAGCTTATTTAGATTTAAACGCTACACATTTTATACCAATGCATTACGGAGCTTTTGCACTCGCCGATGAAACACCTCGTGAAGCAATAACTAGACTTCGAAATAATTGGAATTTGCGCATGTTACCGTGGGAACAACTGCATGTACTCTTTTTAGGTCAAACTTTTATTTATAGTAACGCAACAAATGATAAGCAAATAAACGAAAAAATTGAAACTTTACATGTGTAACGTAATGACTGATTTTCTATATCCAACATATAATATAGAAAATCCTATAGTGAAACTTTAATTAGTGGGATTTCTTCATCCCCACTGATTATTTGCCTTCACCAATCAAGCTTTTACGGGCAGCCCGCTACCTAACCTCTTTGCTCCAGCTAAATTTGAGGTAGAGAGTTTTACTGTCCGCAAATAGCGGGATAAAGGGTGTTTTCTATGAATGAATATTTACAGACTCGCTATATCATTAGCGGTAGTGCCTGTGTAGCTCTTCTTATTTCTTACTTTCTATTTACATAAAAAAGCTACTTGAAATATATTTTCAAGTAGCTTTTTTATTACTCTGCTAAATACATAAATCCGATTGCGCCCGGACCTGTATGAGTACTAATAATAGGCGTTGTATAGAAAATTTCTGATTGAGCAAATCCACTCACTTTTTCAACCGCCGCTTTCATACTTTCAGCTAAAGGAATTGCTTTCGCATGCGGAATTGCAACAGCTTTTACGACTTTTCCAGCCGTATCTTGCTCAAATAACTTAGCTAATGTTTTTACAATTTGGCCTTGGCTACGAACTTTCGTTACAGGATTATAAACACCTTCTTCAAGACTAGCAATTGGCTTTATATTAAGTAGCGAACCGATAAACGCTTTTCCTTTACCGATACGTCCACCCTTCACTAAGTTTTCTAATGTATCCACTACTACATATAAACGAGTATTCTTTCTTACTTCATCTACACGTTTTAAAATTTCTTCTAGTGAGCGTCCGTCATTTGCCATTTTTGCAGCTTCAATTACTTGATATGCTAAAGCATGTGTAATAAATTGAGAATCAACAACTGTTACTTTTGTATCAGTCATTGATGCAGCGCTATTTGCAGTTGCTACAGTACCGCTCATTCCACTTGTCATATGGATAGAAAGGACTTCGCTTCCATCTTCCCCTAGCTTGTCATACATTTCTACAAATGTACCCATAGCTGGTTGTGATGTTTTTGGTAATTCCTCTGATTTAATCATTTCTTCAATAAATTCGTCAGGTTGTAAATCAACGCGATCTAAATATGTTTGTCCATTTACAGAGATTGATAATGGTAAAACATGAATGTCATACTTTTCGATTACGTCTTGTGATAAATCTGCCGTTGAATCTGTTACAATTTTAATTTTTTGCATACTATACTTCTTCCCTTTCCAATACGCTCTCCTTGTTATTATACTAGTATTCCCATTGCTTTCAACAATTTGGAACGAAATTTCATCAAATTAATTATATTTTCATATCTAAAATGAAAAAGACAGAGTTTACTAACCCTGTCCGTACTTCGTATCATGCATTTTTTTCAAGGGTATTTGTTTTATATACATTTAAATAATCATTCCACTTCAAACAATTTTGTAAATATTCACGGAAAGAATACGAAAATCTTGGGTGTTTTTGTTTTTGAATTTTTGCAATAAATAATTGAAGACGAGACTGAATTAGAAACGATAATGGATGCTGTGCCTGTAGGACAGGGATTTCGAATATTTTAATGCAATCCCCTGTTGAATGAGTGAAATAAAAACTTTTCGTAATCACAATATCAATCCTCTTTTTCATTGGATTTTTGAACTTCCTCTACTTTGCGCTGTAACACGTTGTTTAAAGTGGAGTAAAATCAGACTTATATGATTTCTGTAATCCTTATGGCTAGAAGATTTATACTCTATTCATCTCCACCTAATTCACCTTCCCGTCCTAAATATCTCTGAGACGGGAATCTCATTATCCATCAATTGTTTAATACATTTAGTATAAGCTTATAAAAGCGCAAAGTTTGTCTAAATTTTGGAGATTCTATAATTTTTTTCTTCTATATATTGTATACGTTTATAGCTATAGTATAACAAATAAATAAAAAAGTGCCTTTATAACGAGGCACTTTTCGACTGCATTTCTTCTCTTTTCTTTTTCCTCTTACTAACAACCTTTGATAACGCAATACTTACTTCATAAATACAAATAAGCGGCACTGCAACTAAACTATGAGATAAAAAGTCTGGCGGTGATATACAAGATGCAATGATAATTAATGCTACGTAAGCATACCTTCTTATTTTTATTAAAAATTCCGCCGTAAGTATTCCAATACTAGTTAAAAACATTACAACGACTGGCAATTCAAAAATCACAGCAAATGGAACTGTTAAATTAAGTACAAAATGAAAATACTTTTCTGTCGTAAACATCGTATTAAACATTTCATTACCTATCGTAGTTAAAAAGTGAAATAGAAACGGCATTACAATGAAATATCCAAAACATAAACCTGCGAGAAATAATATAGACAATACCGGTATATACATTATTGTCATCTTTTGTTCATTTGGATGTAAACCCGGTTTTACAAATAACCAAATTTGTATAGCAGCAAAAGGAATTGTACAAACGATAGCAAATACTGTAGCAATCGAGAAAAAAATCCACAATACATCACTTGGACCGAGAACAGTTAATTTCATTGGTAAATCTTTTACAAGCCAAAAATAAATATCCTTTGTAAAAGTAAATCCAATAATTAAAAATAGTACAAAGGATAACACCGTATATATTACTCTTTTTCGAAGCTCAACAATATGTTCTACTACGCTCATTTCCCGATCTTCCATCTCGTTCACCACACTTTATTTATCCATTACAAGGAAAATACACTACATTTTTTCTTTCTTTTCCTTCTCTTGAAATGCATCATCTGTCAATTCTTTCGTTGATTTTTTAAACTCTTTTAACGTTTCCCCTAAAGCCTTCCCGATTTCCGGCAATTTTTTAGGTCCAAATAAAATGAGTACTGCTACTAAAATTAAAATTAACCCTGGAAAGCCAATATTTGAAAACATTTCCCCATCCCCTTTATTAGTAGTTTCCTTGTCCTACTATTACATAATTTTATTTTGTCAAAAAAGTTTGAAAACGTCAACAAATCCATTGTCTTTTGTCAAAAAAATTCAAAAATATAATCAATTATACAAATTTCATTTTCTATTGCTCTTGTGTATGATATGGTAAGGGAAATGACATATTATTTTATGATAGTAGAAAGGATTTGCATTATGACTGAAAAAATGACACGAATGACCCAATTTGTAAAAGAAGAAATTGCAAATGCAATTACACATGGTATCGGTGCCATTTTAAGCATCCCTGCCTTAATCATATTGATTATTCATGCTTCTAAGCACGGTACCGCATCAGCTGTAGTTGCATTTACTGTTTATGGTGTAAGCATGTTCTTACTGTACTTGTTTTCAACATTGCTACATAGCATTCATCATCCTAAAGTAGAAAAAATATTTACTATTTTAGATCATTCAGCCATTTACTTATTGATTGCTGGCACGTATACTCCTTTTCTACTTATTACACTTCGTGGCCCATTAGGATGGACGTTGCTTGCTATAATATGGACACTAGCAATCGGAGGTATCGTCTTCAAAATTTTCTTTGTACGTCGCTTTATAAAGGCTTCAACTTTATGTTACATCATTATGGGTTGGCTCATAATCGTTGCCATTAAACCACTTTATGAAAATCTAACTGGACATGGTTTTTCACTACTTTTAGCAGGTGGAATTTTATATTCTGTCGGAGCTATATTCTTCCTTTGGGAAAAGCTACCTTTCAACCATGCCATATGGCACCTGTTCGTTTTAGGTGGTAGTGCGATGATGTTCTTCTGTGTACTCTTTTATGTCTTACCTACAGCATAATAAAAAAGGATTCAGCTTACTATAAGCTGAATCCTTTTTTATTACTTATGTAATTGTGATGCGATAACTTCCTGTGTATGCTTCGTTAATTCTTTAATATCCATATTCGCATAGTCTTCAGGTGTAATCGGCTTAGAAATTGTTACTGTTGCATGAGCTGGCTTCATACGATTTCCATTCGCTTCAAACATCTTATATGTACCATCTAACGTTACAGGTAAAATTGCTACACCTGACTTTACTGCAAGATGAAAACTACCAGCCTTAAACTCTCCAACTTCGCCGCCCTTACTTCTCGTTCCTTCAGGGAAAATTACGATAGAATGTCCATTCTTTAATAGTTCAATTCCATCTTTAATCGCTTGAAGAGATTGACGACGATCGCTACGATCCATAAATACGCAATTCATAAGTTCCATCCAAGTTGGTACAACTGGGAACTTTTTAATCTCTGCCTTTGAAACGAATCCAATTGGTTTATTTAAGTAACCTAGTAAAACAGGGATATCCATATTACTTTGGTGATTACTTACAACTAGTACTGGCTTGTCTTTCGGAACATTTTCAAGTCCTTTCACTTCTACTGCCCCTCCAGCTACACGTACCATTTTCTTACCAAACCAATTTGTCGTTTTATACACAGCATTGTCTTTTTCTTTTGGCGCCATCGTATTTACTTGTCTTTTAAGACGCCACATTCTCGGTGTAATCGCAATTACGATTAAAATTAAATAAAAGATTTTAAAAAACGTTTGAATCATACAGAACCCCCACCTATTATCATTCCGACCTTCATTATACTAGACAAACGAAGGAAAAAGAAGAAAAAAAGTCCAAACAGCAAGTGTTCGGACTTTTTAAGCATTCTATATTAGAAACGTTTTGCTAATTCACGAGCATTAGCAATTGCTGCTTCTTTAATTTCTTGTGCTTTTTCAGGGTTTGCATTCATACCTTCAACTGCAATATATTCAGTATCATTCACACCGACAAATCCTAATACAGTCTTTAAGTGATTGCGACCGAAGTCTACAGCTGCGTATGCTCCTTCAGAATATACGCCACCTGTTGCTTGAATGTGAAGTGCTTTTTTACCTTCTAATAAGCCGACTGGACCATTTTCAGTATATTTGAATGTTTTACCTGCGATTGCTACGTTATCTAAGTATGCTTTTACTACTGGTGGATAGCTAAAGTTCCACATTGGAGTTACGAATACATAACGATCTGCATTCATAAATGTTTCTAAGTTTGTGTTCATTGCTGCTACTTTTTGTTGTTGAACTTCAGTTAAAGCTTCAAAGCCTTCACCTGCTGCAAATTTACCCCAAGCAGCAAATACATCTGCATCAATTGCTGGTACTGTAGTGTTGAATAAATCAATTGTTACAACTTCGTCTTGTGGATGTTCGTTTTTATAAGCTTCGATGAAAGCCTCCCCTACTGCCATTCCGAAAGAACCTTCTGCTGAATTTGGATTTGCTGTGATAAATAGTACTTTTGTCATTGTATTCTCTCCCTTTTTTCTCTTTATCTTTAATTCAAGATTTGTTTTTTAAAAGTTAATAACTTACATTATGTAAGTATAATACAAAAAGTTTTAATCAATGTCAATAAAAAATAGCTACTTTTTTTTCGTAAGTTAATGATTTACTTTGTTTCCTTAAAATTTAGTATACAGATATTAAGAATTCTTTCGTATAAAAAGGCTACCTCTACAACTTATAGAGATAGCCTTCTATTACATATTATTTTTGAAATACATGTTTTACTTTTTCAGCTGGAATATTACTCCCGCCTCTACCTTTTACATCTTCAATCATCATTGTAATGACCATATCTGGTGAATTTAAATCAAATGCAGCGAACCAACCTAGTTCTTTTCCTTCGGCCTCTTTTGATACTTTTAATTCCGCTGTACCTGTTTTTCCAGCAAGAGTCATACCATCAATTTTAGCAATTTTCCCTGTACCATCTGGATCATTAATTACTTTCGTCATTGCAGTTTTTAATATATCCTGATTTCCTTTAGAAATTACATTTTCTTTCCAAGCTTTTGGTTGTTTATCTGTTTTAATAATATACGGTGACGGAATCGTTCCATCATTTACAATCGGCGCATACGTTAAAGCTAAATGAAGAGGAGTCATTAATACTTGTCCTTGTCCATATCCCGTATCTGCCATTTGAATATCATTTTTAATGCCGTCATTTGCAATTTTAGAAGCAGGGAATCCATATTCAATTGGTAGTTTCTCATCGAATCCGAATTTTTTCGCTTCACTCATAAACTTGTCTTTTCCGATTTTTAAAGCTTCTTGTGCGAAGTAAATATTATCCGAGTATTTCATCGCCTTATCAAAATCAATCGGATTTGCATCTTTCACACGCGTTACATAGTAATTACCCCAAGAAGAATCTTTTGTCCATTTTAATCCTTCAATTTTCAACTCTTCTTTTGGATCAATCGTTTTCGTTTCAAGACCAATTGCAGCTGTAATAGGTTTAAATACAGAACCTGGTACCGACAATTGTGTAAAGCGATTTGTCATTGGTTTTTTCGGATCATTATTCCAAGCTTCGCGTTGTGCCTTCGATGTCCCTCGTGCAATTATATTAGGATCATATGCTGGACTACTTACTAGTGCAATTGTTTCTCCACTTTTCGGATTAATTGCTGCACTTGAACCAGCTTCGCCCTTCATTTCATTATACGTTTTTTCTTGAACAACACTGTCAATAGTTAAAGTTACATTTTCTCCATCAACAGCATCTGTTTTTGCTAAATTTTTAATTTCTTTTCCTTGCGCATCTTCTACAAAGACACGGCCACCTTTTTTACCGCGTAGCTTTTCCTCTAATACTTGCTCTAAGCCAGCTTTACCAACTGGGTCATCAGCTTGATAGCCTTTCTTTTGTAGCGTTTTTAAATCTTCAGCATTTACCTTTCCAATATAACCAGTCAGATGAGCTGCCGCTTCCCCTAGCGGATATGTACGAACATTTACAGGTTTTGTTGAAACACCTGGTAAATCAATGTACGTATTTTGTGTTGCCCCTTCAGGCAAAATTCCAATTGGTACGAGATACCCTGGTTTTACCCATTTAGCAGCTAATTTTTGATCAATTTCTTCTACAGACGTATTTAATAACTTCGCTACTGTTTCTTTCGTTTGCGGAGCAGTATCGCCTAACTTTTCAGGAATCAATCCGATTTCAGAAGCTTTCCCATTCGTTGCAAGACCTTTTCCATTACGATCGTATATTTCACCACGTTTTGGCTGTGTTGTCTGCATACGCACTTTACTATCTTTCGTCATGCCAGGGAAAATAAAATCAGGAGTCCAATCTATTTTCCAAGATTCTTTATCTCCATCTTTTTCTTTTACCATTTTTGCTTCATGACCAAATGTGATTTTACCACCAACTGTATCCATGCTTACTTTAAAAGGAACAGGACCTTCATCTTTTTTATCTTCTTTTACTTCCCCTGTTTCTACCTTTAAGTCTTTCACTTCGATACCAGAATAAATTTTTTCATATTTCTCAGTAAACTCTTTCTTTGAAATATCTTTTTTTGCATTTTTTGATAGTTGATCATACATATCTGCAAATTTTTGTTTATTCCACGCTTTTACATATGTATCAAACGCTTCTTGTGGTTTTTCTTCTTTACCACATCCAACTAACATGAATGTTAAGCAAAGAAAAAGAATCCCCCATATCTTTCTCAATCGATTCTCCTCCTCTTTCTATATTAGTACTTTTGAAAATTTTAGCATTTTTACATGCTACCTATCATTATAGCACTATCGAATCTCATCTATAAACTTATATTGGTGAATATAAATAAAAAGATTGATGTGAATTCTCACATCAATCTTTTTTATTATTGTTGCTTCTCATATACATGGTAATAATACGTATACGGGTTTTTTTCATCCGTTAAACCTTTTTCTACAAAAATCTCTTTCCAATTTGTCATATCCATTTCTGGGAAGAATGTATCTCCTTCAAATGCATAATGGATTTTTGTTATATATAACTTGTCTACATAAGGTAAAAAGAGATCGTAAATTTGCGCTCCGCCAAAAATAAAAATCTCTTCTTCATTTTTACATAGTTCAAATACTTCTTCTACAGAATGAACAACTTCACAGCCTTCAACATGATACCCTTCATTACGAGTTACAATAATATTACGTCTTCCAGGCAGTGGTCTACCAATCGCTTCATAGTTCTTTCTTCCCATAATAAGCGGGTGGCCCATCGTTGTTTTCTTCACGTATTGTAATTCACTCGGTAAACGCCAAGGTAAATTATTATCTTTACCAATTACTCTATTTTCGTCCATCGCGACCATAAATGAAACAATCATTTTTTCATCTCCTCTACAATTATACTGCAACCGGTGCTTTAATTGCTGGATGCGGATCGTATCCTTCAATCGTTAAATCTTCCATTTCAAAATCAAACACAGATTTCACATCTGGATTTAATGTAAGTTTCGGGAATGGACGTGGTTCACGTGCCAATTGCTTTTCTACTTGTTCAAAATGATTTGTATAAATGTGTGCATCTCCAATTGTATGAACAAATTCTCCTACTTCAAGACCACATTCATGTGCAATTAAATGTGTTAGTAGTGAATAACTTGCGATGTTAAATGGAATTCCAAGGAATATGTCACCACTTCTTTGATATAGCTGACAAGAAAGTTTTCCGTCCGCTACATAAAATTGGAATAATGTATGACAAGGCGGTAATGCCATACTCGGTACGTCTTCAGGATTCCAAGCAGAAACGATTAAACGACGTGAGTCTGGTGTTTTTTTAATCATTTCAATTACATCTTTTAATTGATCAAGTGTCTCACCAGCTGTCGTTTTCCAAGCACGCCATTGTTTACCGTAAACGTCTCCTAAATAACCATATTTATTTGAGAACTCATCATCTTCTAAAACGTTCTTTTTAAACAATTCCATTTGCTCATCGTACTGTACTTTAAATTCTTCATCTTGTTGTGAGCGAAGACCAAAATCAGTCATGTCAGGACCAGTATACTCATCACTTTCTACCCAGCTCTTAAACGCCCATTCATTCCAAATGTTATTATTATGCTGCAATAAATAGCGAATATTTGTATCACCTTTCATAAACCAAAGTAGTTCACTTGCTACAAGGCGAAATGGTACTCTTTTTGTCGTTAATAAAGGAAATCCTTTGCTCAAATCAAAACGCATTTGATATCCAAATACAGATACAGTTCCTGTCCCTGTACGATCTTCTTTCTTCGTACCATGTTCCATTACATGGCGGCATAAATTTAAGTATTCATTTTCAGCATGTTTCATATGTAGGAAAACCTTCTTTCAATCGTATATGGAATTTATCATAACATGAAAAATGGTAAATTTAATAATCTTAATTAATAAAATTTCTTATGCTAATTCTTACAAAATTATTAACTTTCCATATTTTAAAAGGTTTTCATTTTCTATTACCGAAAGTATAGTGCGGTAGATCAAAATTTATATTTGGAGGTTAGAAATATGTCTAAAATTGAAACACCTGTTATGACTTCTTTACAAACCACGGTTGAAAAAATGATGAAGGATTTAAATGTTCCTGGTGTTGCTGTCGCTGTTATAAAAGACGGTGAAGTTATTCTTTCAGAAGGTTTCGGCTATCGTAATATGGAAACAAAAGAGGCTGTTACACCGAATACTCGATTCGCAATCGGTTCCTCAACGAAAGCGTTTGGTACACTTTCATTAAGCTTGTTAGCACAGCAAAAAAAGTTTAATTGGGATGCTCCTGTCCCGTCTTATATACCTAACTTTACTTTATCTGAACTACTTGCTAGCTCACAAGTTACAGGACGGGATTTAGCTTCTCATCGAACTGGAGTGAGTCGTCATGAGGCTCTTTGGTACAGTTCTTCCTTATCTCGAAAAGATCTCGTTGAAAAAATAAAACATTTACCACTTGATGCACCGTTCCGGACTGCATTTCTATATAACAACTTAATGTATGCAACAATTAGCTACATTGTTGAAAACATTACAAATCAAACGTGGGAGCAATACACTACAGAACATATTTTAGAACCTTTAAATATGAGACATACAAACTTCTCTGTTAACGATTCACAAACTACAGATGATTACGCTTTACCTTACATTGAAAATGACGGTGAAATAAAAGCAGTTCCATTCCGTAACATCGATACAGTTGGCGCTGCTGGGTGTATTAATTCCACAATTGAAGATATGGCAAATTGGGTACTTCTCCACTTAAATGAAGGAAAATTTGGAGATCATGAATTAATCTCCTCTGAATTATTACAACAAATGTATACACCACACAATTCAATTCCAGACCAACCGGTTTTATCACTCCCTGAATCTCCATTAAATAGTTACGGTCTTGGTTGGTTTATTAGCGCTTATCGTGGTAAAAAAGTGATTCATCATGGCGGTAATATCGATGGATTTTCAGCGCTTGTTTCATTCATACCAACAGAAAACATAGGCCTTGTCATTTTAACGAATGCTGGAGGAACATTACTTCCTACTTATCTCGCTAATCAAATTTATGACGAACTACTTGAATTAGAATCCATTGATTGGCATAAACGTGCTGTAGAAGATACTAAAAAAATGAAGGAAATGATGAAAGAAGCAACTGAATCCCTCCCTGAACAAATTAAAGGGACTACACCTTCGCACAAGTTAGAGGATTATACTGGTACTTTTGAACATCCCGCATACGGAACATTACAAGTATACAAACGAGATGATTCGTTATATGTACAATTTATGGAAATGGATATTCAATTAGGGCATCATCATTACGACATCTTCTCTACAAAAGTTGACTTATTCCAAATGAAAATGAGCTTATTATTCGCTTATGAAATGAATGTAAGTGGTGAATTCCCATCCCTTCAGTTACATGTACCAGCTACATTAAGTACTCAGCCGCTTACATTTAAGAAAATTAAATAAGTATCTTGATGGTAAAAAATAAAGGTAGGTGCGAATCACACCTACCTTTTCTATTTCATATCAATCTTATCTGGTTGAAACCAAATTGGCTTCGATAACTCAAAGTTATTATGATCCTCTAAAACTATAGTAAGACGCTCTAACATATCATCTAACATATGCGGCGCTGCTCGTAATGTCCAGACAACTGAGGAGAAAACTGTCATGCCAACGTACACCGTGTATAATTTCCAGAACTCCTCTGGTATTTTCCTATTAAAGTATCCTTCTATTTGTCCGATTGAATACGGAATACTAATATCCCTTGCAAACAGTGCAATTTTTACGAAATCATGAATTGGGTCGCCCCAGTCATAGCCATTAAAATCAACAACACCTACATATTTTCCATCCCGTACAATTATATTTTCTAAATGAAAATCATCGTGTTGAAATCGATTCGGGCGGCTCTTTAAATATATTTCATTTTCTTCTATAAACTTTATGATTTTATCATCATTTTTTATTTTTATTCCGCATGTTTTGTATACCTCTACATATTTACTATGTTTTTTCATAGCTCTTTCATACCATGGAAGTATATCCTTAGGAGCTTCAAATGTATGCATTTTTGCTAAATCTTTTCCTGCCTCTATACCAATATCATATTGTTCTTTTGGTGAATACGTAGGCAATAGCTTCTTCGCATCTTCCCCTTCTAAATATGAAAAAATACTATAGCATACACCTTCTTCTTCCAATATACCTATTTCAATTGGCCTTTGTGCCTGTACGTTACGTTTTACCATTTCATTTAAAATTTGAAACTCTATTTTCTTTCTTTCATACTCTTTTATATCGCCTGTCCGAAATAAATATTTTTCATTATTTGCATTCGTAATTACATATTTCTTATCTGGAGAGAAACCTTTAGAAATTTCTTCAATATTCGCTGCATCTTTTACTATTTGTATATTGCTTTGCCGTGCTGTAATTATCTTCATATCTATTCCCCTTACATTTCTGCATTTGGTGTATAGGCAACTTCTACAATAAATCCATTCGGATCGTAAAAATCAATCGTATAGTAACCTTCCGAATAATGATTCATTTCAATTGGACCACGTATTACCTTCACTTTCGTACTAGAAAGAAAATCTGCTACTTCATCAACTACTTCTCTATGAATAGCTTGATAACAAATATGTCTAGGCCCTAACGTCCTTACAATTTCCTCATCTACTTCTTTAAAGTATATTTCACTTTCTCCTGTGCTATATGCTACTTCATTTAACTTTCTCCACCCAATTATGGAGAACAACTTATTATAAAAAGAAATGGACTCCTCTAAATTTGCTACCCAAAATTCAATATGATGAATGCCTGCTCGCAGTGTATTCATATTAAGAATACGCTCCTTGTACTACTTGCACAATTTCCATCGGCTTATGAACCATGTAATCTGGTGCATCTTTTTTCACTGTTTCAATAACATCATATCCCCAAGATACCCAAATTACGTTCACTCCAGCCTTTTTACACGCTGCTACGTCTCGCTGTTCATCACCGACATATAACATATCTTTCTCTGTTATCTTTTTCGATTTTAAAAATCTTTTTATCATCTTGTCTTTACCGAACAAATTTTTAGAACAATACACTTCTTGTATATTTTCTATATCATTCTTTTGTAAAAACGCCCGAATATGCTCTTCTGAGTTCGATGATATGACTGCAATTCCGTAGCCTTTTTTATGTAGTTCATCTAATACTTCCTTCATCCCATGGAACAAAATAAGATCTTTTATAGCAGGTTGATACAATTTATAAAACTCCAGCGCTAATATCGGTAGTTTATACAGTGGTACATCGAGTTGTTTACATCTCTCCGCCATCGTTAACTTGCGTAAATACTCAATTTCTTCTTCTCTTACCGTTTTATATCCGTGCTTTTCAGCAATTTGATTATAAATTGGTACAAATATATTTTGTGAATCTACTAATGTGCCATCAAAGTCAAAAACAATATATTTTTGCATTCCCATACTCCCTTTGCTTCTTTTTTCTAAACCTATGTTATTCAACAACATGGTTGTCTGTCCCTTCTATAAAAATAAAAAAGAACAAGATTTTCTCTTGTTCTTTTTAAGAAAGCCATTTCGGCGGTACATTCGTATTCCAATAAATATTTCCTAACTCATGATGTCCTGAGTATCCATCATCAAAACGATGATAATGGAAATTAAAATAATAACCATCTTGCGGTGGATGATCTCTTCTTACATGGAAACGCAATAAATCATTTCCTGATTTCGTATCGTAGACATGAAAAATCTTTTCATTATTCCCACCAGCTGGTTTTTGAGAAATCGCTAATGATTGTAGTGAATCTTCTGGTACATCACTAGCAAGCTCAGCAATTGCCTCTTCAATCTTTGGTAATATTACATCTTTAAATTCATCTTCAATTACTGGACCAATTTTAGTACCAAACTTTTGCATCGACTGCTTCTCTGCTTCTTGCATCGCATAAGTAATAAAAGTATCGGTGGTTAACCTGTCATTCGTTTCTTCATATGTATAGGACGTACTCTCCAAACTTTGTTGCCCAGCTGTGCTCGTAGGCTTGTCCGCAGCTTTGGCATTATCAAGCAATATGGAAGGAGGCGTCACTAAACCAAATGTAAATACGGTAATTAATGCGACTAAGGTTTTTCTAAACCAATTTGGCATTTATGTTCCCTCCCCTTTCACTCATTATTTTTTATATAACGGTGGTTTCTTCTATTATACAAAATGATTGTAATTTTTGCACTTTACAATTTTGTTAACGTTCACATATTTTTCACTTGAATATGAAATTGTAAGATTTCATACAATATTAATACCACGATATTGAGGAGGCACTTGAATGACTTTAGATGTCATGTATTCCGCCGCAAGCATACTCGTTTTAGTATATTTTATTTATCAATGTGTTACAGACTAGAAAAAGAGCCGTCAATGGCTCTTTTTTAATGGTAGAAATACAATCCATACAATTAATAAAATAAAAACAACGCTGCCTACCACAGCTGGCAATAAATAAAACTGTGAAAGTATAACTATTCCATATAAAAGTATTGCTGGTAGTAGTAAATAACAATCTGCCTTCCATCTTAACAATAGTAATTTCCCTTCATCACAATATAAACGAAGAAACATCTTATTCGTAAATTCATTCCAATAATCACGTGCATAGCAAGAAATTGCAACTACAGCAAATACGAGAACAATAGCTGCAATCCACCTTGGAGTCATAATTATACTTGCAGTACTGATACATACAATTTGAATATAAAATATTCGTGCAGTACTTGTACGGAAAAATTCTTTCAAAAAAGATTCGACAATACGAGAATCAGCTTTTTTCCCTAAAAGTCTTTTAGAGCGCGGAAACATCCACGGTTTTTTATTCGAACTACTCGGTTTAGCCGCATGACCACCAACTTGCATAATTCCGCTCGTCCAGCGCATGCTTTCCTCCTTTTCTTTCTCGATTTCTTTAAAAAAGAACTTTTTATAATTCATTTTCTCTTTTACTAATACACTACTTAAGAAAATTACTAGACCGATAAATAAAATTGAATACAACGGATTTTTATAAATAAAAAATAAACTAATTCCAAAAAAGGACACGCTCATAGAAAATACTACATTTTTTACAATCCATAAAACCCATCGTTTCCCCACATGTACATGAACAAATCTCGTTAACAACGACAACATAAATCGAAATATAGTAAAGAATACCCAAAATAATAGGACTTGTATCTCTGTTACTTCGATACTTTTCATCAACACCGGTAACATAATAACGACTACTATTATATTCGTTATCGCTATTCGAACAAATGTGTACATCATGCCATACTGGACTAATTTTCGCATATGTGTTGCATACGAAATTAAAAATAAACTATCCGCTTGCTCAAAAAATGAACGAACTCCTCTTGGATATGCTACTAGATAAAATGCGAGTAATCCTAATCCGAAATAAATCGTCTCTTCCGTTGATAATTCATTTATCCATAGCGATCGATAATAGATTCCCATAAATATAAGTGCTGGAATAATAATATATAATGCGACTGTCCAATCTGTTACCGAACGTATAGACTTCCATTTCCGCTCAAGTTCATGGCGTAATCTCTTATAAAATTGTTGTTTAATCATGTTGTTCACGCCTTACAATTACATCAAAGCAGTCTAATAATGAACTACCCGGCATTTCCGCTAATATTTGAATAGATTCTAAATGTCCATCTGCGACTAATGTACCTTGTGAAATGAGTAAAAATCTTTCACAAATTTTTTCAGCAGTATCTAATACGTGCGTACAAAGTAAAATTCCTGCCCCGCGCTCTTTTTCTTTATATAAATAATTTAAAAACTCTTTCGTAGCTACCGGATCTAAACCGATAAAAGGTTCGTCAATGATATAAAAATCTGGCTCAGTTAAAAACGCCAATATTAGCATCGATTTTTGTTTCATGCCTTTTGAAAATTTTGATAAATACTCATGTTTATGCTTATTCATTCGAAAAGTATGTAATAATTGTTCCGCTGGTTCTTCCCAACTTCCCATTTCACTTCCACGAGCTGCCATTAATAATTCAATATGTTCCCAGAGCGTCAAGTAATCATAGTATGTTGGATGTTCTGGTACGTATGCATACGGATTTTTCTTTTCACCGAATGATATTTCACCGTCCATATTTACAAGTAATCCGAGTATCGTTTTAATCGTCGTACTCTTCCCAGCACCATTTGCTCCAATAAGAGCAACTAGTTCACCTTTTTCGATAGAAAAAGCTATATCATGAATTATTTTTTCGCCTATTTCATATCCAGCTGAGCGGATATTTACTTTTAACATGCATTCCCCTTCTTTCCATTTCTAATACAATCAAGGAAAAGAATAACATATAACTATCTATATATCATTATAAAATATTTATTTTCATAGCAGGAAAAAACATTTTTTAACAGAATATTAAATGTTTGATTACATTTTATTGGAGTGGATAATATGTCTTTTCAAATTCGTGAAGCAACGATAGATGATATAGACGCACTTTGTTCTTTAACGAAAGAATTAAAAGGTTCCTCTATTTCCTATGAAGATATGAACAACCGATTACAATTCGTACAAATGAGTCCGTTTGATTTTTTATATGTTTACGAGGAAGAAGAAGCTATATTTGGATTACTTGGATTTCGTATACGTGAAAATTTAGAAGATGTAACACGTTATGGAGAGATTTCAATTATTAGCGTTGATTCTAACATACGACGGAAAGGCATTGGACAAGTGTTGATGGATTATGCCGAGCAATTAGCAAAGAAACATAATTGCATTGGCACATGGCTAGTTAGTGGAACAAAAAGAGTAGAAGCTCATCCTTTTTACAAAAAATTAGGATATGAAGTAAATGGCTACAGATTTGTAAAACATTTTTAAACTACTTATAAATTGAAGGGACTATAACTATGACAAACATTAAAGCAATTTTCATTGATCGTGACGGTACAATTGGTGGTGACACTACAATACATTATCCAGGATCTTTTTCATTATTTCCATTCACAAAAACATCCTTGCAAAAACTAAAAGCTAAAAATATAAAAATTTTCTCTTTCACAAATCAACCTGGTATCGCAGATGGAATTGCAACTGTAGCCGATTTTGTACAAGAATTAGAAGGCTTCGGTTTTGATGATATTTATGTATGTCCTCATAAACACGGTGATGGTTGTGAATGCCGTAAACCAAGTACAGGCATGCTGCTTAAAGCAGCAAAAAAACATGGACTTAATTTAACACAATGTGCTGTAGTTGGTGATCGCTGGACTGATATTGTTGCAGGAGCAAAAGTAAATGCGACTACGATTCTAGTCCGAACAGGCGCTGGGTATGATGCTTTGCATACGTACCGAGACAAATGGGCACATATTGAACCAAACTACATTGCAGATAACTTTGAAGATGCAACGAACTGGGTTTTAAATCAACTATAATACAAATGAAGTTTTTGATTCACTCGAAATAATTTAAAACATAGTTTAAATAGCCTTTTTGGCAAATAATTGTCTTCCACAAAACGGATCACCTCAAAAGGTAGCAAGTTCCCTTTTGATACGCAAACATTGCAATTCAAATTATATTTTTTATTAGTAACAGCAATTAACGTAAAGAAGGAATAGCTTAGTGGCTATCCCTTCTTTATTGACTTCTATTATTTACATTTGTTATCTGCTTTTATTGAGTATTCTCATCGTTTTTATACTCCAAAATATCCCCTGGCTGACACTCCAAAGCTTTACATATCGCTTCTAATGTTGAAAAACGAACCGCTTTTGCTTTCCCATTTTTCAAAATAGAAAGATTCGCCATCGTAATTCCAACCTTCTCCGAAAGCTCCGTTACACTCATTTTTCGTTTTGCTAACATGACGTCAATATTAATAATGATTGTCATATCCGCCACCTCAGACCGTCAAATCATTTTCTGATTTTATGTTAATTGCCTCTTGTAGAAGTCGTTGGAGGATAGCAGCAAAAACGGCGATAACGAGCGAAGCAAAAACGATAATGAGTCCCACTAGCCCAATAGGAGGGTCCATTTTTTTCGCTATAAAATGAAAAAGTGGCAAACTTAATACATACAAACCACTGATTGTAATTGCACAGCGCTTTATATTCTTTAACGCCTTTACTGATAATTCCGAGAACGCTGTGTTCTCATCAATGTACTGTAAAAGATTGAAAGCCTGATAAAGAGCAACGTAAAAAGGCACAGCTGCTCCATACATCACAATGAAAACAAGATATTTCATCGGAGCAATATTAGGATACAAATTTGCTGCGAAATTCGCCATTTCCGGCACTAAAAATATGCATAAAGCAAGTACTGAAATTCCAGCAAGAAAAATAATTACTTTTAAGAACGTTGTTGAACTTCGTTTAAGATTCATTTACAATACCTCACTTATTTAATGGCAACATAATTTTATCACAATATTTATTGTTTAACAATAAACAAATATCGTTTTATTTTCGTCATGTTTTTTAATTTAGGCAAAAATAAAAAAGAATTTCTCATTACAAAGAAATTCTTTTTCTTGAAAATGTCTCTTTCAACTTAATTTTTTAAAACGTTAATTCGTAATGGAAATAACGATTATCTCTCAAATAACCATTTTCAGCGTATAATCGTTGTGCTGATAAATTATCAATCTCCGTTTGCAGCTTTACACCTTTTGCTCCATTTTCTAATGCGTATTCTTTAGCAGCTTCTAATAATTTTTTACCTGTTCCGGCTCCACGCTTCGCCGCTTGTACAAATAAATCATTTAAAATCCATAATTCTTTCATTGAAATAGAAGAAAATGATGGATATAGTTGCGTGAACCCAATATATTCGCCGTCTTCAACTGCTACGAAAATAACAGACTCTTTTTTCTCAATTCTATTTCGTAAAAATACTTTTGCCCCTTCTAAATCAGAATCTTGCCTATAAAACATGCGATAGTTATTAAAAACTGATGCTAGTCCATCTAAATCTGCAATTGTTGCCTCATATATTCTCATTTTACTCCATTCCCCTTCCAATACTGTCTCATTATATCCGTTGCCCATTTAGGCTGGTGTATTTCTTCTGTCGGCATAAACTCTTTCATTATTGGTTTTATATCCAATATAGGAGTGCCATCAATAGCATCTAATCCCTCAACAATAATTGATTTACCTTCTCTTTTGATCACCTTTACAATTGTTACACCTATGCGATTTGGGCGATTTTTCCCGCGCTGTGCAAAAATACCTACTTCAGGATAATCCTTATTATTTCTAGGATGTCTAGCAAAATACTGAATTTGCTCGTCAGTTACTTTATGAAAATAAAAAACAACTTCAATATGAGAAAAATCTTCAACCCCTTGTATACTCTCTTCTGCATACATTTCAGTTAAAGTTATACGAGATCTTACTTCTCCCCACTCATCATCTTTTATTTCCTTTCTTTCATTATGTACAAATGCGATTGGTTGAACTGAAAACATACGCATTCCCCCTTAAATGTAACCACTTACATTATAAAATATTTTCTGAATGTTTTCCAGATATACGAATAAAGTTTACATAATATAATTATACTCTATCTAGAGCTACCTTGACTGCTTCAATTGCATGTATATGAGTTGTATCAAATATCGGGACAGATACGTTTTCTTGCTTTATTAATAACCCTATTTCTGTACAACCTAATATGATTCCCTGTGCTCCTTTTTGCACTAACTCTTCGATGACTCTTTTATAATATTCTCTAGATTGAGATACTATTTTTCCTAAACATAATTCTGTATATATTACTTTATTTATTTCTTTTCTATTTTTTTCTGATGGTACTATTACTTTTATATCATGCTCTTCAATACGTGACTTATAGAAATCTTGCTCCATTGTATATTTAGTTCCAAGCAGACCAACCTTTTGAATGTCTTTTCTTTTAATTTCTTTTGCAGTTGCATCAGCAATATGTAAGACTGGAATATCAATTTTGGCCTTTATTTTTCCAACTACCTTATGCATTGTATTTGTACAAATGATTATAAAGTCTGCTCCTCCCTTTTGTAATGAATATGCCGCATTCCCTAGAATTTCTCCAGCACCATCCCAATTTCCGCTAGACTGACATCGTTCAATCTCTTCAAAATCCACACTATTAATCAAACATTTTGCTGAATGTAGCCCTCCTAATCTCTCTTTTATTTCTTCATTAATAATTCGATAATATTCAGAAGTTGATTCCCAACTCATACCACCTATAAGACCTATCGTTTTCATATAAACACCTACCTAAACTTTTTTTATAAAACTAATAACAACGTTTTATTATGTATATTATACACAATAAAACAAGACTTTAAGTTTGGAATATAAAGTCTTGTTTTAACGTAATAATATAGAATAATTGTACTTTCATTTCCAAGGAAATTTTTATAGAATATTCTGAAATTAATAATCTGATATTTTTATAAATTCTTTATACTTATAATTAAAACACTCTCGATACAACTCTTTGATTTCATCATATGATGGAACACGTGGGTTATTAGCTGGGCTACCACTTTCAATTGCATCTGATGCCATTTTAGAGATAGCATTTTCAAATTCAATTTCATCGATACCGTATTCTTTTAAATTTGGAATACGAAGATCATAGCAAAGCTTTTTTATTTCCCCAATCGTGTAGTCTGCTACTTCCTCATCAGAATTCGAATACAAATCCTTATTTAAGTTACGTCCAATTTTTGCTAACCTTTTCACTGCACTTGTTTTTGTAAACTCTAACACTGTAGGTAATAGTATGGCATTTGATATTCCATGCGGTACATGAAATAATGCTCCCACTGGCCTTGACATTCCATGAACTAATGTAACTGATGCATTCGAAAATGCAATTCCAGCTTGTAAGGAAGCAATCATCATCGCTTCTCTTGCCTCCATATTATGTCCATCTTCATATGCTATACGTAAATATTTCATAATACTTTCAATAGCTGAAAGAGCAAGTACATCTGTAAGTGGTTGTGAAAATTTAGAAATATAAGCTTCAATCGCATGACATAACGCATCTATTCCTGTTGCTGCCGTAATTTGTGGTGGTAACGAACTTGTCAAAACTGGATCTATAATTGCTACTTTCGGTATAAAACTAGGATGCTTCATCATCATTTTTACATCTGTTTTTTTATTCGTAATTACTGCTACACTTGTAACTTCCGAACCAGTACCAGAAGTTGTTGGAATTGCAATAAGTGGTAGTGGATTGTTTTCTATTTCAATATCCTTTTGGACATAATCCTCAACTTCTCCACCATTTGTATATAAAACCGCTACCGCTTTCGCAGCATCAATACAACTTCCACCACCAATACCGATAATAAAATCGCACTTTTCCTCTTTACAAAGAGATAACGCTTCTAATACGTGTATATTTGTAGGCTCAGCATCCACTTTATTATATGTGCTAACAATAATACCTTTCTTATTTAGTTGTTGCATACACTTTTCAACATATCCTAATTTCTCCATAATTGTATCAGTAACTATAAAAGCTCTTTTCCCTAACTTTTTTGATTGTTCTCCCAGTTTTTCAAGCGAATTCCTTCCATATAATACCGACTTTGGCATACGAAACTCAGAAACCTCTTGCAAGTCCCCCACCCCTTCTTATCCTAATTAATATTTTATAATATAAATTATCGATTTGATGAATCTTTACGATTCAAATTTTTTAATAGAGTCCTGTTAAAGTATAGAATGCGATAACTAAAAATACAGCAACCGTTTTCAAAATAGTAATAGCAAATATATCTTTATATGACTGTTTATGTGTTAATCCCGTTACTGTAAGAATAGTAATAATAGCCCCGTTATGTGGTAGTGTATCCATTCCTCCTGATGCCATTGATACGATACGGTGCATAACTTCTAATGGAATATCAAATTGATTGGCCGCTGCAATAAATTTATCTCCCATTGCGCTTAATACTATTCCCATTCCTCCTGATGCCGAGCCTGTAATTCCAGCTAAAATATTCGTCGTTACTGCACCATTCACTAACGGATTTGTGAAAGTAGCAGAGATGCCATCTCTCATAATTGCGAAGCCTGGAAGTGCTGCAATGACACCACCGAATCCAAACTCAGCTCCTGTATTCATCGTTGCAAGTAGCGCTCCACCAATACTTGTATTCAATCCAGCTTGGAAACCTGTTACTACTCGCTTCCAATATAATAATAACGTTGTTAAGATCCCTATAATAAGTGCCAATTCTACAGACCAAATTCCTACTACTGCACTTAATTCTACTTTTCCAAATGCTTTCATACCAATTGCAGAAAAATCAAAACCGCTTGGATACCACTTCGGTATCATAATAGTAAACACTTTATTCATTACACCTACTAAAATAAGTGGTATAAATGCAATAAGTTGTTGTGCTCTTGTAATTTCAATGTTATTAATTAATGGCATATTTTTTTGTTCTAATTGCACAGATGCTGCCATTTCAGTATTTCCATCATTAAAACCAAAGTATCCTTCACCTGCTGCTTTTGCCTTCTTACGTCTACTCTCTAAATATAGTAAACCTAATGTAAGAACAAAAATTGCTCCTACAATCCCAAGTATCGGTGCAGCATAAATATCCGTTTTAAAAAATGTTGTAGGTATTACATTTTGAATTTGTGGTGATCCAGGTAGCGCATCCATTGTAAACGTTACTGCTCCAAGAACAATCGTTCCAGGGATTAAACGCTTTGGAATATTAGCTTGTCGAAACAACTTAGCTGCGAACGGATAAACAGCAAACACTACTACATACACACTAACACCACTATACGTTAAAATAGCCCCCATTAATACAATCGCTAATATAGTACGTTTTTCACCAACTAACTCAATAATTGTTTTTGCGATAGAATCTGCAATTCCTGACATTTCCACTACTTTTCCAAATATTGCTCCTAATAAAAACACAGGAAAATATAATTTTATAAATCCAACCATTTTCTCCATAAAGATATTAGAAAAGAAAGGTAATACATAACTAGGTTCTGTCAAAAATACTGCAAATAATGCAAATATCGGCGCGAATAAAATAACAGAAAAACCTCTGTATGCTACGAACATAAGTAAACTTAGTGCTAATAATATAATAACTAACTCCAATTTTACCCCTCCATTAAACAGAATATTCTAAATTTTATTGATAAATTTCTACTAACCTTTCAATTCTGACATCCCTCCTCTTATTCATACAAATTTTTATGCTAAAAATGTCTAATTATAATTATTCGATTACATATGAAAAATCCCTTTAAACAGAAACGAATTCATCGTCATACGTTATAAAGGGATTGCTAGAATCTATATTTACTGCTGTATTAAATTTTTCTCTACACAAAAATGATACAGTTCTTCAACATCTTTCACTATGTAGGTCGCACTAACTTCAGTCAGTTCTTTTTCACAGCCATAGCCATATAAAACACCAATTGAAGCAATTCCATTCTGATTTGCACCTATTATATCGTGCTTTCTATCACCAATCATTATCATTTCTTCTTTATTTAGTTCTTCATGTGTTTGTAAAATATGAGCAATTATTTCTTCTTTTTTTATTCTCGTACCATCTAAATTACTTCCAATGATGTCTTCGAAATAATTCGTTAATCGAAAATGCTCTATAACTTGTTTCGCAAATACAGTGGGCTTTGAAGTTGCTACGAATATGCGATTCCCTGAACTTTTTAATTGTTGCAAGAGCTTCAGAATCCCCTCGTATACATTATTTTCAAACAATCCACGCTGCTTTAAATACTCACGGAAGTAAAAAACAGCACGTTCAACCTCTCCTTCACTCATATTATATCTCTCTATGAATGATTGCTGAATAGGAGGACCTATAAATGAATCTAACTCACTTATATGTACTTCTTCAATTCCTACTTTTTTTAATGCATATAAAACCGAGTTTACAATCCCTTCTTTCGGATCCGTTAAAGTTCCATCTAAATCAAATAGAAATGTTTTATACATGCTTCATTCCTCCACTTAATTTGCTGTATAAATAAGTGCTAACATCTCTTCCACTTCTCCCTATTATACTATTATTATCTATTTTTTCGAAAAATCAATTTCCATATGTCACATACTTTCAGTTACAAAATACGATAGATATGATACAGTAAAAAAGTTACAATTATTTTAATAGAAACTGGTGAAACAAATGTCAATTACGTTAATTTTTATAATGGCTTTCACAATTGTGATCCACGCAGTTGAAACAAGCTCTTATAGTATTCGATTAGCTGGAGTACGTTTAAAGAAGATTGCGGTTGCCTTGTCTGTTGTAGGAATGGTGTTACTTATTTCAAGAACATCAAACTTACTACAAGCCTTTTTAATCGGTGGTATTGTCGATGAAGCAAAACTAGATTCTTCTATTAATTTAGAGCATATTATACGACTCGTACTATTATCGGCTTCTATCGGTACATTAATCGCGATCATTCTTTATCCAACTTTGACAAAATTATTTGGATATGTCATTCAAAACTTTGAAACAGACGGTTCTTTCATTCGAATGATGAAAACGAATAACATTCAAAAATTAAAGTACACAAAAAAATATGTCCGTTTTCCAAAGTTAGAAATGATTCATAGACTGCGTATCGGTGGTATTCCAAAGCGTATTATGCTTATTAACATGTTTGCTACTGCTATTTATACAGCAGGGGTACTTTCAGCCCTTTACGCTTCTTTTTTAAATCCAGATTATGCAACAAATGCAAGTACAGCTTCTGGCCTTGTAAATGGTTTCGCCACTATTTTATTAACTGTATTACTCGATCCACGCATTGCTCTTTTAACAGAACGTGCTCTACAATCAGAAAGCGGTGCTGAATCTATGAGTAAAATGTATGGTTGGCTAATGATTTCTAGACTTCTCGGCACATTATTAGCACAACTGCTATTTGTACCAGGTGCTTACTGGATTTTATGGATTATTGAACTGATGCATTAATTTACTAGAAAGGTGAATTTATCAATGAAGATCAAAACAGAGAAAGATATAATTCGCTTAATAGAAAACGACGAATGGATGATGAATGTATTACAAATGGCAAAATCACTAGAGCTACCTGATTGGTGGATTTGTGCCGGATTTGTTCGTTCTAAAATTTGGGATACTTTACATGACTATGAAGCTAAAACGGCTATGCCTGATGTTGATGTGATTTATTATGATAGTCTACATCAAGATGAGATATACGAACAATCATTAGAAACGAAATTAATGAATATTGATGCTACTATCCCTTGGTCTGTAAAAAATCAAGCTCGTATGCATGTAGTGAATAATATGCCACCATATTCTTCTTCTGTTAATGCTATTTCTAAATTCCCTGAAACAGCAACGGCTTTAGGAGTTACACTTGATGAACTAAACAACGTTATCTTAACAGCCCCATGTGGTATTGAAGATGTCCTTTCCTTACAAGTGAAACCAACAGCTCATTTTCTTGAATCGAAAGAACGATTACATATGTACAAAAACAGAGTTATAAAAAAGAATTGGCAAAGTAAGTGGCCTAACATCACAATCACATATCCAGAAATTTAGAAAGGGTGCCTCTCATTTATAGAAGCACCCTTTTCTTCATTTCAAAAAATGTATGACTGTTTCTGCAAATCTATCTGCTTCCTCATAATGAGGTGAATGACCGCTCTCTTCAAATACGATATACTTGCCGTTTCGGGCATCTTTATTAAATGTTTTAATTTGTTCTTCACACGTTACTACATCATGTTTTCCTACTATTAATAACATTAGATTTTGTACATCTTTTATTTTTGATAATAATGATGTATGACATGCTCCCTCTAATTTTAATCTATCAAAGTGAATTTTGGAGCGATTTGAAAATATTTCCCACTCTTCATCACTGTATAAACTCTCATCTGTCCTATCTTCCTTATTATTGTAAATCTCCATTCTTTTTTCTTCTAATTCAGCGCTTAGTCTTATATAAGCTTCTAACAACTCTTCTGAACTAGCCTCGCTAGATGAATAAGCAAAGCACTCTTCTGCTACTTCTTCTTTTCCATACTTTTTTAATAAATGCCCTGTCTTTTGTAACAAAGCCCTACTTGTTAATGCAAAATCAAAAGTTGGTCCTTCAAATATTATTTTCTCTATTGAACTTGGATATATCGACGCATAAAGCAATGCTACATATCCACCGAAAGAGTGTCCAATTATAGACCACTTCTCAATTTGTAATACTTTTTTTAATTCCTCACAGTCTTCAATCAAATCATTTAATCCAAAAGCTTCGTCTTCAGTAATTTCTTCTGAGCGACAAACACCTCTTTGATCTATCATAATTACATATAGAGAATCTTTTAAACGTTCCGATTGATGAAATGAAAAATCATAACAACTTTCTCCTGGTCCACCATGCAAGTATAAGACTGGCTTATTTTTAGGATTTCCATGTGTTTCAACGTATAGCTTTTTCCCTCTAATATTCATATATTTCCCTGCTTCTATCAAATTTTTCTTTATGATCATCACCCCTTTTTTTACTGAATATTATAACATTTAATATTAAATAATCCCTATTACATTTAAGAAGACTATAATTATTGCAAGTGGTGCTACAAATCGAAGTAAAAATGCCCAATAAGTAAATACTTTCTTTCCATAATTTCCACCTACAAAAAACTCTGCTTCTAGTACCTTCTTCTCCATTTTGAATGAAACGAAAATACTAATAAATAGTGCTCCAAGTGGCATTAATATATTACTAGATAAGAAGTCTACTGCATCAAAAATATTCTTTCCGAAAATCGTAATATCACTCCATACTCCAAATGATAACGCTGATGGTATACCTACCAAGAAAATGCCGAAACCGATCAGCCATGATAATTTCGTTCTCTTTTCTTGTTCACCATTTGCTAATGCTGAAACAACAGTTTCTAGTAGAGAAAATGCTGATGTTAATGTCGCAAATGTAAATAGTGCAAGAAATACTGTTAAGAAAAATCCACCGAATGGGATTTGACTAAATACAGATGGTAATACGATAAATAGTAATCCAGGTCCTTCTGTTGGCTCCATTCCTAATGAAAATACGGCTGGAAAAATAGCAAGACCTGCAAATAATGAAACAAATAAATTTAATCCAACAATTGTTATTGCTGATTTTGGTAAACTTTCTTTTTTATTTAAATAGGAACTATACGTAACCATAATTGAAATCCCGATACTAATTGCAAAGAATGATTGCCCCATTGCGAACAAAATACTTTCCGAAGTAATCTTTGAGAAATCTGGTTGTAAGAAAAACTTCACACCTTTCATTGCATCATCAAGTGTTAACGAACGAATAATAAGAGCGACAAATAAAACGAACAATGCTGGCAACATATATTTACTTGCTTTTTCAATTCCGTTTTGTACACCCTTTGATACAACCCATATCGTAATGAACATAAAAGCGAAATGTCCCATAATAGCCCAAGCAGGATTCCCAATTGTTTCAGTAAATAATGTACCGTAATTTTGTCCTGGAGTAATCAGTTGTCCAGTTATTCCTCTGAATAAATAAATTAATACCCATCCACCTACAACACTATAAAACGAAAGTAGTATAAAACAAGTTCCAACACCAAGGCGTCCAATCCAATGCCATCCTGTATTTGGTGCGATGCTTTTAAATGCTCCAACTGCTTGTTTCTGCGTACTGCGTCCAATCATAAATTCAGCTATAAGTAGCGGTAGTCCAATTAAAACAGTAAATAATATAAATATTAAAAAGAATGCTCCTCCCCCACTCTTCCCAGCGATATAAGGGAACTTCCATATCGCACCAAGTCCAATTGCTGATCCGGCTGCCGCCATTATAAAACCTAATTTTGAAGTCCATTGCTCCGTCTGTTTCATCTCATTTTCCTCCCAATTAAATCTTTTTATATAAATAAATAAATTTTATAAACCTATTCAAATAAACCCTCCATTTCTTCTTCCATATAATAAAAAAATGGCCTAGCATCTCTATATAAAGAGACGCTAAGCCATTTACTTAACGCGGTACCACCCTTATTGATTCCATTATGAATCCACCTTAGTAGTAATCGTTTGATTACAAACCTAATATCGAAGGTTAACCGTTAAGATTTACTAAGAATGTAATTCCGTTCCACCTTACTGCTCCTAGGCGAGTTCAGGATGTCATTTGACTATGTCACACCAACCCATAGCTCTCTGTACAAATACATGACCTTACTACTCCTATTCAACACATTTTAATATTTAGAATATATTTTCTTTTGAAATTAATATGAAGTATATCTGTTATATTTGTAACTGTCAAGGGTATATTGATTTTTTTGTCGAAATAGTTCATATTTCAACTGACTTTTACTAAGCTTATTAGAAAAAGAAAGAGTCTATATTTTCACCTTTTTAAACGAACTATAAAAAAAGAATCTTCGCGATAATCGCGAAGATTCTTTTTACGGTATGAGACGAGTACAATCTCTCGGAAAAGCACTCGCCTCTCGTACATTTGTTAATTCTAAAAGTTTATATACAACCCTTTCTAACCCAATTCCGAAACCTCCATGTGGTGGACAACCATATCGAAATGTATTTAAATAAGATTGAAATTTATCTGGGTGTAATCCTTTTTCTTTAAACGAAGCGAGTAACATTTCATAATTATGAATTCGCTGTGCCCCTGACGTTATTTCTAATCCTTTATATAATAAGTCGAATGAATCAGTAATAGCTGGATTCTCTTTATTCGGCATCGTATACATCGGTCTCGCTTTTTTCGGATAATGCGTAATAAAAACAAATTCACTATTATATATTTCCTTCACATATTTCCCTAGTAACTTTTCACCTTCTGTATCTAAATCCCCTACAGGAGATTCTTTACGATACTTACTTTTCAAAATTTCTTGTGCTTCTAACAATGTAATTTTAGGTATTTCAGTAATAACAGGTACTTCTATTTGTAATAGTTGTAGTTCTATTTCACATTTTTTCGCTACTTGTTGAAACATATATCGTAAAACATCCGTTTCTAGTTGCATCACTTCATAAAAATCATGAATAAAACCAAGCTCTACGTCTAACGATATATATTCATTCAAATGACGGGAAGAATTATGATGTTCCGCTCTATATACAGGTGCAATTTCAAAAACTCGTTCTAACCCACCTGCCACCATCATTTGCTTATAGAACTGTGGTGATTGTGCTAAATAAGCTTCTTTTTGGAAGTATGGAAGCTTAAAAACATTTGCTCCTCCTTCTGCCCCTTGCGAAACAATTTTCGGCGTAAAGATCCGTGTGAAATCGTTCTCTATAAGAAATTCACTAAAGCTCTGAACGAGTGTAGATTTCACTTTAAAAATCGCTGCGGTTCGCTCATGCCTTAATGATATTACTCGCTCATTAAGTAGTTGATCTAAGCCAACTTGTAACTTCTTTTTATTTATTTCAAATGGAAGTGGCTCTGCACCGTTTATTACTTTCACTTCATGAGCAAGTACTTCAACACCCAATTCTGTTTTCGATGTCTCGACTATTTCACCAATTACGTGGACGACACTTTCTACATCAACTTTATATCCAGCCAATTCATTTTCTAATACACATTGAATTACTCCTGTTCTGTCCCGTAATAATAAAAAACTAACATTTCCAAGATGTCGAATCTTTTTTACCCATCCTTGAAGTAATACAACCTTTCCACTTTGCTTTTTACATTCTTTTGTGAGTGAACGCTTCATTATTGAATCCATTATTTTTCCCTCCAGTAATTTTATATTTATTTACGTTATTGTTGTCATCGTCATCATCCACGGTCACTCACCCCCTTTCAAAGAATACAAAAATCCGCCCCTATAAATAGGGACGGATTTTTTTCCGCGGTACCACCCAAATTGTCATACTGACCATCTTAGCCCTGATAACGGTAGGTACCGTTTGCTTTTACTAATAATCACGTTCAAAGCAACACTCACAGGTGTCTTTCCATCATGCGGTATCGCAACCTTCCCAGCAACCGGCTGCTCTCTGTAGACCTTTGCACCATGTACTTTTCCTGATCATCACTTTTTATATTTACAGAGTATTCTAACTCCTTATCTTATAAAACGCAAGCTTTTTTTGAAACATTCTGGTTTTATAACTCCTAACTTCTTCTAAAGTGTGAAAAGTTAATTTTGTAATACATATTCTTATGTATTACATCCAAAATTACACCTTTAATATTTTCCAATTTTTACATAAAAACTAATTCATTTACGCATATTAATAAAAATTTTAAAGCGAGGTGTGTATATGCAAAAAGCAATTAGTTTCTTTCTCCTTTTGTTTTGCTTAATTGTAGTAAACGAAACGTATGCCTATTCACCAAAATCTTTACCAATCTCTCAAAACTCTGATCAATGGCAAGTGAATATTGATAAACCGAAAAAAACAAACAAGAATATGCTTCAAACTAAAAAAGATGAATTTCAAACATATCATTTTTCAGTAAAGAATGTCGGGAATAGTGAAGTATATAATGTAAACGTCGAAGTATTCCGCAACGAACCAAATAAGAAAACGAAATATGAACTCTTTTCCCTAAAGGAAAGTCGTTTGGCAAGTGGAAAAACTGGATTTGAACACGCTAATTTACCCGTTGCTACAAAAGCAGATGAAGTTGATGTTATTATTACATGGCAAGAACACCCATTCCGATCGATGCGAAATGGTCAAAAAGTTGAATCTAGAAAATTTAAAGAGCATTTTGTTTTTAAAGAAGCTAAAAAGTAAATGGGATACGGATATATTCACACTATCATTGATATAGCTTTATTTACTAGTACCAGTTCTTAAGCAAATTAAAAAGTCGTGGCTTATAAATGCCACGACTTTTTATATTAATTCGTACTAATGCCTCTCGCTGCCCAAATGCGATCGATATCAGCAGCATGTTGTCCGCCATATAAAAGAGCATCCGCTTGCTTAATCGCTTTCGCTCCATCACTGAATTTAGAGTTTGGTGTTAATGACCAGTGTGATTGTAAAATGATTTTTGTTGCTACATCACGGCCAAAAGCTTGTGCCATTTCGTATTGGCCTTGAGCCCAAATTTCACCATCATCATGCACTTCATTCGTTATATCTTTCGGATATACTTTATTCGTATCTAATCGGCGTAAGCATGTTGGATCTGAACTAGAATAAGCTGTCGCATCCCATTCTCCAACACATGCTTTACCATATCCAGTAGTCGATACTGCATCTTCATATGTAGCACCTAAGAAGTCGCCAAATCCTTCTCCCATCGCTCCACCTTCTGCTGAACTACCAAAGCCAGGAACTTGGTTATCTTGAATCGAATGCCCATACTCATGTGCGATAATACCAGCATCTTCTGCATCATCAACACCGCCAGTACCGAAAGTTAAAGCTTTTGTTGATGGAGAATAGAATGAGTTATCATCAGTTGTACCATTAACATTCACTTTTATCGAACGGTTATTAATATTTTTAAAACCTAGACTTTGAATGTAACGTTGCAATGTGTCGATATGATAGTACGACATAACATCTTCAAAGCTATCATTTGCGCGTGTATAGTTAAATTGTAAATTCGTAGATTTTGTTTTCGCTTTTGAAGAAATCGTTACATATTCTCCAATTAAAAATCCTGTTCCATCTAAACCTTTTAACGTAACAGTTTTCAGTTGGTTCGTTAGAGCTGTTGAATCTGCATCGTTATTATCTTTTAAGCCTACTTTACTACCGCTAGATACGACTGGGTTAGGTAAAAATACTTTTCCTGACCCTTCAGCTTTTCGGTTTATATCAACCTTTTTAATTAACTTTCCATTTTCTGCATCAATAAATGTTTCCCATGCACCAAATGGATTATTAGAATGGACTACAACTTTATATACTGGACGAGCAATTCCTTCTTCAACAATATATCCGAACTCTTTATCTGTAGGAGCCCATAAATTTTGCTCACTTGCTTCTCCAACATACGCCATTGATTTTTGTATTGCATCTTTTTCACTAATTTTTGTCGTTACTTCCTTCACACCTGTAACAGGCTGATAATCAGAAACAGCGAGTACTCCCTTTCCCTCTCCGTTAAGCGTAACTGTTATTTGTTTTGAAAATACAGGTGCACCATTAACAACTTGTTGGAACCTAACATATGAAGCTACTGATGTTTCTGTTGTAGAAATATATTGCAAGTCTGAAAGATCTGTTTTCAATCCATACTGCGCAGCATTTTCTTTTAAATATTCAGTTGCTTTTTTCTGTGGCGAATAAGCTTCTAACTTTACTTGCTGTTGTTTTTCCAATGCCGAAACCGTAGAAATCGTCCCCATTACTAACGGCACGGTCATTGCCATTGCCACCATTTTTTTATTAAACATAGAACCACTCCCCCTAATAAAGTAGCTCAACCTTATCCCATTACCACTAGGCAATCATTCCCCGCAAAACGGATGGATAAAAATTGAATCTACGAGTAATTCTCTATGAACACTTCTATTACCTTTCCATTTAGGGTAAGTGAAATTTTCTCAATATTTATGTGTAAAGTGAACACAATACTTTAGAAAGAAATTTCTAAATCCATTCCTTATCCCTAAAGCTTTTCATATTACTGTTTAAAAAAATAGACTATTTTTTACCTAACGGTAGGTTGAAAAAATCACTTGTAAGTGATACGATTTAAATAACCTTTTTTTAGGAGGATCTATATGAGTAAAAGTGAAGAAACACTCTCTTCAATAATGGAAGCAAGTTATCGCCTTTTTGCTACGTACGGTATTGTTAAAACAACTTATACGATGATTGGTGAGGAGGTTGGTATCGCAAAACCATCTATATATTACTACTTTAAGTCTAAAGATGCTTTAATTGAATGTATTTTTACTGAATTATGTAAAGCTATGCAGTTCTCTTCTTATTTCCATACAGAAGAGTTTACAAAATCAAATTTTATTGAAAAATGTATTGCAATTGGTCTTAAAATAATTGATGAACAGCGAAACGACCCTTATTTTAACCGAGTGTTACAAGAATATGTATTACTATCTTCAAGAAACAAGATGTACAAAGATCGATTACTAACTGTGCAAACAGAATACTTACATGGATTTGAAGTACTCCTTATAAAAGCAAATGAACTTCAATTAATTGAAAATAAAAATCTAGTTTCAAAAGCTCATATGTTAGCATTAGTGCTTGATAATATCGGAAATTTTATGATGATTGGTGCAAAGATAGATTATAAACAAATTTGGATTGAAGCTGTAAATAACATTTTTGAAAGAAGGGGTTGAAGTGAATACAAAAAAACGCATTATCGGCTTAGATTTTGCTAGAGCTTGGGCGATGTTTGGTATGCTACTTGTTAATTTCATGGTGATAACAGGTGCAGAAGGAAATGGTCCCCCTTTTTTAATAACCTTCATGTCACTATTTGAAGGTAGAGCCTCTGCTTTGTTTGTTATACTTGCTGGCATTGGTATAACTTTAATGACTAGGTCAGCCGTTGCTAGCAATGAACAAATAAAAATTTCTAATAGCCGAAAGACCATATGGAAACGATCACTTTTCTTATTTATTTTAGGATTACTACTATATGTAATGGAGTGGACTGGGGATATATTACACTACTATGGTGTTTACCTTTTCGTTGCTGCATTACTCATGACAGTACGCAAAAAACTATTACTTTTTCTTTCTATCATTATTTTATTGTTCGCACAATCTCTTCAGCTTACTTTCAATACTTTCGAGGGTTGGGTAGGTCCAACTCCATTTATAAATTATGTAGACTTCTGGACAATAAAGGGTTTTCTTCGCAACTTATTCTTTAATGGCTATCACCCTATTTTCCCTTGGTTCTCGTTCTTCTTAATCGGTATGTTAATTGGCAGGTTAGATCTTCATAATAAAAAAATAAAAAAAAGATTACTCTTACTCGGTATTACAATCACAATATTGACAGAACTTTTATCAAAAGGACTTACACACTTTTTTATTCCATACATCGGCAGAGAGACCGCCACATTTTTATTTAATACAGGACCCATCTTACCAAATGTATTATATATTTTATCTGCTACAGGATCCTCTATTGCTATATTAATCATTTGCCTCTATATCGCTGAAAAATATAGAAATAATTGGTTTGTCACTTCCATTGTGCAAACAGGACAATTAACATTAACTCATTATGTCAGTCATGTATTTATCGGTATTGGGACATTAATTCTATTAAATAGAATGGAAAATCAATCACTACTATTCGTTTTATTATTTGCTACTGCATTTTTCATTTTCAGCATTTTAATTAGTGTGTTATGGAGAAAGAAATTTTCTAGAGGTCCTATCGAATGGATTATGAGGAAATTAGCCGGATAAATTTCCATCATACAAAAAGGAAGTTGGAATCATTCCAACTTCCTTTTTTCTTTAATTAGCTGCACTTAATTTAATTCTAAGTTTTGTTTCACCCAAAGAAAGTTCATCGTCTTCGTTCGTTAAGTGACCAAATGTAAATTGTTTAACGAGTAAGTTTTCTTCCAATAAATCTTTATGGTTCGTTAACGTTCGCTGTAGCTCTACTTCTGTATCAAGAATAACATCGACTCGTAAATTAACTGGTAAATTCAACTGTTTACGATATTCTTGAACCGCACGAATGAATTCACGCGCTACTCCTTCTTGCAACAATTCTTCCGTTACATTCGTATCTAACATAACTGTATATTGTCCGTTAGTCGTATTAGAGAATCCTGATTTTGCAACTTTCTCAACTAACACATCTTCAGCAGTTACAACTACTTCTTCTCCTGGTGTTGCTTCGTAAACTGCTCTTCCTGTTGATACAAAGTTTTGCACTTCTTCTTGTGATAATTGTTTTAGCCAACCATTCACTGCATTCACATTTTTACCGAACTTCGGCCCCGCTGTTTTAAAATTAAGCTTCAATTGATATGATGTGTATTTTGTTTCATCGAGTTCAACATGGAACGCTTTTACATTTAACTCATCCATAACGATATCACGATAAGATTCCCAATCCATATCATTCTCGTTATGCTCAAGTAATACAAGTTCTGCTAGCGGCTGTTTTACTTTTAAAGAATGCTGATTACGGTTACTTCTTCCAAGTTCAACAACTTGTAAAACAGCATCCATTTCCGCTTCTAATTTCGGCTGAAGTAGTGATTCATTTACAACTGGATAATCGGCTAAATGAACGCTGCTTCCTTCTAAATTCAGATGAATGTCTTCCGCGACAAATGGTGTAAATGGTGCAATTAATTTACTAATTGTTACAAGTACTTCATGAAGTGTCTCATACGCAGCTGCTTTCTCAGCGTTCATACCAGATTCCCAGAAACGATTACGTGAGCGTCTTACATACCAGTTACTCACTTCATCTACAAGTGCTGCAATTTCACGAGCTGCATTCGTAAATTGATAATCATCAAGTGCCGTTCTCACTTTTTTCGTTGTACTATGCAATCTTGATAATACCCATTCGTCTAATTTCGTAAGCTTTACATCATACGTTTCTTTCGGATTATACTCATCTAAATTTGCATATAAAACGTAGAAGCTATACACATTGACTAATGTATCTACAAATTTAGATTTCGCTTCCAGTACTGTTCTTTCAGAAAAACGCTTCGCATTCCACGGGGCACTATCAACAAGTAAAGCCCATCTTAGCGCATCTGCACCAAATTTATCTACTAAATCAACTGGGTCTAGTGCATTTCCTTTGCTTTTAGACATTTTCTGCCCTTCTTCATCTAAAACATGCCCTAGTGATAACACTCGTTTATACGGTACTTTTCCTGTATATAGTGCTGATACTGCTAATAAACTATAAAACCAGCCGCGTGTTTGATCAATTCCTTCTGCAATAACATCCGCTGGAAACTGCTCTTCAAATAACTCTTTATTTTCAAATGGGTAATGATATTGTGCAAATGGCATAGAACCACTATCAAACCAAACATCAATTACTTCTGGTGTACGATTCATTGTTCCTCCGCATTTCTCGCAGCACACTTGCACTTCATCTACATACGGCTTATGCAATTCCAAATCTTCCGGTGTTTCTTTCGTACTATGCTTTCTTAATTCGGCAATGCTCTTCGGTGCGAACTGATGATTACAACTTTCACATTCCCACACGTTTAATGGTGTTCCCCAATATCTATTTCGGCTAATATTCCAGTCCACCATATTTTCTAAAAACTTACCAAAACGTCCATGTTTCATATGATCCGGATACCAAGTAACAGAATCATTATTTTGTAAAAATGTATCTTTAATTGCAGTTGTTCGGATTAACCAACTTTCTCCTGCATAATAAAGTAGTGGTGAATCACAACGCCAGCAATGCGGATAGCTATGTTCATATTTTTCTTTATGATACAGTAAACCTTCCTTCGCTAAATAACGAACGATATCCACGTCACAATCTTTTACAAATCTCCCTTTCAAAAATGGTACCGCTTCTGTATACTCACCTTTTTCATCTACAACGTGCAAGAATGACAATCCTTCACTTTGAACGACTCTATAATCGTCCTCTCCATATGCTGGAGCAATATGAACAAGTCCTGTACCACTATCTCCCGTTACAAAATCTGCTGCAATAACGCGGTAACCATTTGTAACTTCTTTCATCGGAAATGGCGCTGTATAAGATGTGTTTAATAATTCTTCGCCTTTATGAACAGATAATACTTCATAGTTCTCTTTTAATACTTCTTGTACACGTTCTTTCGCAACAATGTATACATGACTTTCTTGTTTTGCTTTAACGTATTCCATATTTGGATGGACAGCAAGCGCAACGTTTGCTGGAAGTGTCCAAGGTGTTGTGGTCCAACCTAAGAAATACTCATTTTCACTATCTTTCACTTTAAACTTCACAGTTGCACTTAAATCTTTTACTGTTTTATACCCTTGTGCAACCTCATGTGAGCTCAATGAGGTTTGGCAGCTTGGGCAGTATGGTGAAACTCTATGTCCTTTATATAACAATCCTTTTTCATGGATTGTCCCCAAAATATGCCATACACTTTCGATATATGGATTCTTTAAAGTTACATATGGATCATCCATATCTACCCAATAACCAATACTTTCAGTGAATTCACGCCACTGCTTCTCATATGTGAAAACACTCTCTTTACACTTTTGAATAAATGGTTCAATGCCATATTCTTCGATCTCATGTTTACCAGAAATACCAAGTTGCTTCTCAACGCCTAATTCTACAGGTAAACCATGTGTATCCCATCCCGCTTTTCTTAACACTTTATAACCAGCCATCGTTTTATATCTTGCTACTAAGTCTTTAATTGTTCGTCCAAGTGCATGACCTACATGCGGTAGTCCGTTCGCCGTTGGTGGTCCTTCATAAAATACGAAAGACTGTGCGCCTTCTCGATTCTGAATTGATTGTTCGAAAATATTTTGTTCGTTCCACTGTTTGCGAATTCGCATTTCTCTTCCTACAGCTGATTCTTTTACATCTACTTTTTCCATATACAATCACTCCTTTGAATATTTTAAAGCACACAAAAAACCCGTCCCTATAAAGTAGGGACGGGTTTACCCGCGATACCACCCTAATTCTATTAGCTTTTTCACTAATAGCACTTAGCAACGTACTATCATACGTGTTCTTTGTAACGGTAGACATCCGTCCGGGCTTACTTACTTTCAGCCTCAGCTCCTCGGAGATGATTTTCAAATAACGTCTGCACACCGGCTTTCAGCAATATACCGGCTCTCTGGAGAACAGCTCACTATTTTACTCTTTCTCGTCTTCAGATTTGTATACTTTGTTAAAAGTTATTTTATGCCATTTAGCAACTAATTGTCAACTAATTCAAAATATATCCTTATCTTTTTCCCCTATTCTTATACAATTACTTTTCAAATTCTCGCAATGCTGCTAAATTTTCATCATCCTCAATAAGTTCAACAAAGAATCCCGAGTCATCCTCACGAAGGACAATTTCAAGCTCTTCCTTCGCCTCTTCATTTCTATTTAACTGTGCTAAATAACAAGCACGATCATATCTTGCTAACAAATCACTTGCATCCATTGTTAATACTTCATTTGTTATTTTTTCTGCCTTTAGTGTTTGGCCGGCACCATGATATGAAGACGCTAAAGAAAGAAGAATTACTGTTTCATTTGGATGATGTATAGAAGCATTTTCTAATACTTGAATTGCCTCTTCAAACCTTTCTTGACTTTGATATATTTCTCCTAAAGCAAGAAATGCTCTACTTACAAACGGTGTTTGCTCTGTTAATTGTAAGATAATCTTTTCTGCTTTTCTTTCTTCCCCTGCTTTAAAGAATACTTGTGCTTGCAGAAGAAGAGTATCATAATCATCTGGTAGTTCTCGAACCATTTGTTTCGTTAATTCCAAAGCATCTCTTAACATATCTTCTTCCTCGCACTCAACGAAAAGATTTACAAGTTGCTTCGCTACGTCATAATCCCATTTATTTTCTAGTGACGTGTGCAGAATCTCTATTGCTTCTTTATTCATCTCTACATTCTCATAAAATAGCGCAAATCGCTGTGCTGCCATACTATTTTTCGGATTTAACTTTAAAGAGATTTCATATAAATCAATTATCATAGTAACCATTGAAATTTCTTTCGCACGATTTTTCATACGATAAAAAGCTCTCGTAATGATAGATCGTTTCGGCTGTTCATGCAGCTGGCGTTCAATCCATATTTCCGTAACCGCAGCTGCAGCATACATGAATGCTGCACTTCTTTCTGCTTTTTTCACCTTTAATGTATGAAGAAAATCTCGTATGTTAGACAATTTTTTATGTTGCTCTACTGCTTTTACATAAACATCAAATATACGTTCATTATCAAAATCTTTTTGTATTACTTTCATTGCAACTTCAATTGCTTTTACATTTCTTTTTTTCACTAATACTTTTGCATAATGATATAGTACTTCTATATGCTCACCATCTAATTGTAGCGCGTATTCAATCTGTGCTTGTTCTTTATCTGTTTCATTCATCGCTCCGTACACATATGCAATCGCATCTAAACGCCATATTTCAGGTACTTCGTCCGCTAATTGTTCTAGTTCAATCAGCAATTCTTCCTGAAGGTTCATTTCTACTGAAAGCTGTGCCAAATATTCCATATTAATATGCAACGGCTCTTCTTTCATCGCCTGAACCATATGACTTTGTTCTTTAGAACGGTTTTCTTCTTTTTCGTATATTTCCGCAAGCTGTAAATGTACACCTACGAAATTCCCATCAAGCTCTAAACATGTTTCATACGCCTGCTTTGCTTCCGTCAATTGCCCTAATGCCATAAGTGTTTCGCCAATTCGGTAATACGGTAATGCCGTTTCCATTTGTTCTATCGCCTTATTATATCTTTTCATCGCTTGGCCGTACTGTCCAATAGATTCATACAAAATACCTGCATAACAACCGTACTCACTTACTTCATTTCTTTCTTTGTGTAACGTTCTTAAAAATGCTATACCTCGTTGTACAAATTCCGTTCCTTTAATTCGATTCACATATTCATCTAACGCACTTGCTACATTATAATCACTTTTCTTTATACCATTTTCTAACTTAGATAGCGCTACTTTAAATCCTTCTTCATTTCCACCAAGTTCAATTTCAGCATCCCATAAAACCATTCCTGCATTCATGAGGAAATCTTGGCTCTTTTCAATTTGCTTCTCAAGACCAAGAATATATTCTTTTGCTTCCTTATATTGTTCTCTTGCCATATAAACTTGTGTAAGTCCGAAGTGAGAATAAACATCCTCATCATTTTCTTCTAAAGCACGCTTATACAATACTTCTGCTTCTTCCAAGCTATCATTTTGAAAATGATAGTCACCTAATTTTACGTAAAGAGGTGCTTTATCATCACAATTCTCAATACCGTTTAATAAAATTTCTTTCGCACTTTCCTCATCCTTCAAATCAGATTCGTATATTTCCGAAAGTTTCGTATAAATGTAAGGTGCATTACTATCCAAATGAATCGCTACTTTAAGCCCTTTTATTGCTAAATATAATTTCCCTAGTTGATGTGCACATCTCGCTCGTTCATACCATACATGCGCTTCATATTTATACTCTTTTAACAAGTCATTAAAGATTTCATATGCTTCTTCATATCTTTCTAAATCTATTAATATTAAACCGTGATTTGTTAAAGTGAACCTTTCAGGACTACGCTCTAACGCAACTTGAGAGTATTGCAATGCTTTTTCAGATTGATCAATATACATATAGGATAAAGCGAGAAAACTCCAAGCAATAGGCTGATCTGCGTCTAATTGTAACGATGAACGAAAGCTTGAAATCGCTTCTAGATAACTTTCCTGTTCAAACGCATATCTTCCGTTTATTAAATGATATAAAGCACGATTATTTTTCTTCTCAACGCTTGTCAGCATTTGCTCCGCTTTCTCTACTTCCTGAAGACGAATAAAACACTGTGCACCATGCAATTTAACAAAGTCCGAGTTCGGAAACTTTTCCATTAACTTATCGATACAATATAAAATAAATTCTTTATCTACTTCAACATCTAAGTGCTTTATCGTATATAACCACGTATTTGGATTATCACTCGTTTCTTTTAAAAATTGTACTAAGTTACTAATTCCCTCTTTGTCATGTTCATCTAAATGATCCGTAAGAGAAAAAATAGATTTAAAATAACGATCTTCTTCTTCACTTAGAAACGCTAGTTGCTCCTTCTTTTCTTTCGGAACAAACGTGATTGCTAAACAGCCTGTATAACGATATTTTTCTTGTAATTTACTATATTCCACAAGAACTGGTTCTATAAAGTTTGGATCTTGAACATAGAAAGCTTGCAATGTATCATCATATCCAGATAGAACTTGTACGTGTGAAGCATGCTCAATATCTATACTTAATAAAACAGGAATTCCTTCGTCAATCAGTCTCTTATAATTCTCTTCATTCCCTTTAAAATAACGATATTCATAACCTAATTCTTCTAAATAAGAAACAGTATCTGAAAACTTCGAACCTGTCATATCAAAAATAAACTCTGCTATTTCATCTTGTGTACGTTTCTCTCCCCATATACGCAACATCATCTCTAAGCTTGTCGGAACACAATAATTATCCTTTTGTACAATAGGAACTATCGGCAAGTGAACCTTTTTTCCATCCGGATTTTTTTCTAAATTATGATATAAAGATTCTTTTAAACTCTTTTCTTCTTTTAATAGTTTTTGTAAATCTGCAAATTTATTCATTTTGTACAGCGCTTCTGCACGTAAATGTACAAAGTAAGTATTATAGGCATGATATGGCAGCTGAGTATTTATATTATCTATTACCGCTAACATCTCTTCATATTGCTCTAAATCTAATAAATACTTTATCTTCTCAAAATGAAAATATGGTACTTGTGGGAATTTTACAATCGCATCATCGATTAACTGTATCGCGCGTTTTTGTTCTCCTTTATTCGCATACAATTGTGATAATAAATAGGTAGATAACTCTTCACAATCTTCATGCTGCATGCCAGCAATAAATTGTTTTTCCGCTTTCTCCCATTCACCTGTATGCATATAAACGTAGCCCCATTTATCAAACACTGCGCGCGCACTGTACTCCTCTGCTTTTTGCATATACATTAACGCTTCTTCGTTTCGTTTCATTTCTAAAAGACATCGTACTAACGTAAAATATGTTTTCGCTAAAAAATCTGCATCTATTTCTTCTTTACTTAACTCTTCTAAAGAAGATTTTAACAACTGCTCTGCTTCAAGAATTTTCCGCTCATCAATTAACTCATCACAATATAAAGAGAGCGTTCTCATATTTGGGAATTTTTTATAAGCGTAACGAATGAGGAATGAACTGTATTGGTGCATAAGCCCTTCATCAGTAAGGCGAATTAATATATCGAACTCCTTATGCGAAGGAATATTGGCAAGCCAATTCTTCACATAGGATAAAGTATTCGTTTCTTTTATATATGCAATTTCATTATTTATTTCCTGTAATCCATCTACAAATCTCTTGTCTTTTAAACAAGTTTCTAACTGCTTAAAATCTAGCATGCATTCACCTCGAATTTATATTTAAACTGCTACTTGCTTAGATTTTACACACCATATAGTATGTATTCAACTAAAATCTCTTATAATAGATGTTATTAATTAATATTATTCAAATTTATAACAAAATATAGTAAAAATGATTGTTTTTCTCCGTATTTTGTTTAATTATATGGAATAACGTAACATGCGGTTTTAATCTTGTAGAAGCTGAAATTAGTACATAAAATTATATCGGCGATAATTCAAATATATCAGCGATTATATGTCGAATATCGACTTATCGACATTAAACGACAAGCCTTATACATCATACCTTTTAACAAACTATGTCACCAAATGTAATTTTCATATTGGGAGCGTATACAAAAGAAGAATACACATGAAATATTTTAAAAAATCGTAGTTCAGCTTCATATTGAGCTAGCGCATTATCATATGTTAATCCTCTGGCTATTAAACGTTCTACAAATTGTTGCTTATCACCCGGATCACCTGCAATCCCCTCTTCTTTTAATGATTGATACAAATCGTTTTTATCATTGTGATGCATATTTGAATCTAAAAAGTTCACTTTATCGCTTACTCTACATTCAATATTTTTCACACCTAATTCACTTAAATATATCGGTATTTTCATGCCTATATTGCCATCTTTACCATTTCTTTGCGTATCACTTTCAAATAATTTCTGCAAAACACCTAGCTGAATAAATTCCGATTGTTTCTCCCCATCTAGTAAATAAGAAGCCATATTAGAAATCCAATGTGGTTCAAAACAGATTATTTTCCCGCCTCCTTTTATATACAAAACTAAAGTTCTCTATATAATAGCCGTATTCCTACACTTTTCTTAAAATTTCAAAGCAAAAAAACTAGTGTATTTTTAATAATACACTAGCTTTTTATTTGGAATAAAAATTTAACAAGTACAATCACAATCAAAACAATCCGTACAGTCTAAATCGTCACAATCTGCTTTTCTCTTTCTTTTGTTTCTCTTAAGATAATAATACAGTAGCCCAAACAATAGTATACAAATAACAAAAGCTATTATTGCTTCTGTATACTTATTTTGAATCATAAAACCAATTCCACTTCCACCTGAAATAAAAATTAGAATTAAGTAAATCCAGAACATCTATGTAAATACCTCCATTACTATATATCTTAAGATAATATCCATATAACACTAGAGGAAATGAATAATCCCATACCATTACCGCTTAATACACCAGTAGTTATTCTTAGCAAATTTGAGCTACTTCTCCATTTCCACTTTTGGGTGAACCCATCGATAAGTAACGGAATTTGAGCAAAAAATGATAGTATGATTGCCAAAAGAAATGAAGGTGTCATATAAAAATAAATTGGAAACATTAAAATACCAATAAGCATGCCTGTACAACGCGCACATAAAGGTATGTACTTTTGTAGTTTAAAAAAACTCCTATCTAATCTTCTATGACAAGGAATTTGTAAAATAAAAGTTCGAATCAATATGAATCACCCTCTCTAAAAAGATTTTAATTGATTTTGCAAAAAAAATATATATTCAATAAAAAAACAAACCAGGTTTATACTAGACCCAGTTTGTCAGTTTACTACTATGTTACATCTCCTCAGGTGCCTCCACCCCAAGTAAACGTAATCCTTCTTTTAATACAACCGTCACAGCATAAACCAATGCGAGTCTGCTGTCTTTTTCTTCGCTCTCTTCTAATATACGAACATTACCGTAATATTTATTGAATGATTGTGCTACATCTAATATATATTTCGAAATAATAGAAGGCTCATTTTTATTGAAAGCTGCTTCAATTACTTGAGGGAATTTATTAAGTAATTTTACGACACTCCAGCTATAATCATCTTTTAAAGCAAACGTACATGTTTCAAATTCTACACTTTCTTTTCTTAAAATAGAGCAAGCACGTGCATGTGTGTACTGTACGTAAGGTCCTGTTTCTCCTTCAAATTTCAGCATATTTTCTAATGAGAATTCGATATTATGCATACGCTCATTTTTTAAATCGTGGAAGATGACTGCACCAACACCGACTTGCTTTGCTACTTCTTCTTTCTGTTTTAAGTTTGGATTTTTCTCTTCAATATTTTGTTTTGCAAGTTCGATTGCTTCTTCGAGTACTTCTTCAAGTAAAATAACTCTTCCTTTACGTGTCGACATTTTCTTACCATCTTTTAAAATGAAGCCAAACGGTACGTGTTCCATACCATCAACCCAAGTATAGCCAAGTTTTTTTAATACGGTGAAAAATTGATTGAAATGTAAGCTTTGTTCTGGACCAACAACATATAGCGCTTTATCAAACCCATAAGTGTTTTGACGATATAAAGCTGCCGTTAAATCACGCGTTGCATAAATCGTCGCACCATCTGATTTTCTAATTAAACAAGGCGGCATTCCTTCTTCTTCTAAATTAACGACTAATGCACCTTCTGATTCTTCAAGCAACTCATGTTCTTCTAAAATCCCAATAAAATCTTCCATTAAATTATTATAAAATGCTTCTCCCTGAAAATTAGTAAATTCTACGCCGAGAAGTTCATAAATGCGAGAAAATTCTTTAAGGGACTCATGACGGAACCAATTCCAAAGCTCTACCGCTTCTTCATCACCTTCTTCTAATTTCTTAAACCAAGCACGTCCTTCTTCTTCTAGTTCTTCGTCGTCTTTTACCTCTTCATGGAATTGGACATATAACTTAAATAGCTCACGTATTGGATCTTCTTTAACTACTGCTTCATTTCCCCATTTTTTATAAGCCGTAATTAACTTTCCAAACTGTGTTCCCCAATCTCCTATATAATTAATCCCTACAACTTCATAGCCACATTTTTCAGCGATATGTTTCAGCGAATTTCCTATCATTGTAGAACGTAAATGCCCCATCGAAAAAGGTTTCGCGATATTAGGAGAGGAATAATCAATTACTACTGTTTTTTCACAGCCAAAGTGGTTTTGACCGAACTCTTCTTTCTCCGCTAAAACTGTTTTTAATACTGCATCACTTACAGTTTCACGATTGAAAAATACATTTACATAAGGACCAACGGCTTCTACTTTCGTAAAAAACGGATCATTGAATTTCTCAGCAACTTCCTTTGCGATAAGAGCTGGTGCTTTTTTATATTGCTTCGCTAATGAAAAGCATGGGAACGCTGCATCTCCAAATTCATCTTGTTTCGGTGTTTCAATTAAATCTAAAATTTGTTTTTGCGTTAATTCATTCGTGAAAATATTAGATAAACTTTCCACAAACTGCATGTTATAATCCATGATACAACCTCCTTATTTTTTAAAACACAAAAAACTCGTCTCTAAAAAAGAGACGAGTTTTAACCCGTGGTACCACCCTTGTTGTTCGTTACGAACCACTTTCCCGTTTATAACGAGGACAGGGGGCCTCGGCTTTCTCTACTATTCGTTCAAGAAGCATCTCCGAAGTGCGCTTCATCTTTTTCTTCCGTACTAGGCTCACACCATCCCTAGCTCGCTTTCCTTCTAAAAAAGACTACTCTCTTCATCACAGACAGTATATTTAATTAATTATTGCTTATTATACATCTTTTCAAACAATTAGCAAGGGTCAATTACACCAAAGTGAAACTTAGCACTTTTTCTTTTGTATACATAAAAATTGTGTTTTTCAAATCTAGAACTACGAAAATGATCTTTTAAAACGACACGTTTTCTCGCCACTCGTTTTGCCTCCGCAATTGTTTCGTCAGTAATATCATGATACAAAGCGAAGTGTTTTAATCCTTTAATTCCGTCGGATTCTATGACAGTTTCTTCAAACATCGGATCAAGGTAAACGACATCGTAACTATTGTCTTCACATTGCGCTAAAAATGAAAAATGCTCCGTTTTCTTTACTTGAATTCTTTGCATTGCTTCATCAATTTCAGAAACGGATGAAGACCATGTTTTCAAACCATTTTCCATAATATAAGCCATATACTCATTGCCTTCAAGTCCTGTTACTTTTCCGCTTTCACCAACAACATAACTAGCTACAATACTATCTGATGCCATCCCGAGCGTACAATCTAACACTGTCATTCCTCTCTCTAATTGCGTGGCTTGTACAAACGGATCGTGTTCTCCACGCATTAACCTTTTCACACGAAACATCGCTGAGTTCGGATGAAAGAAAAACGATTCTTCCGTACCTTTTGGATAAATAGCTAATCGGTTCTTCCCTACGACAAGCACATCTTGTTCATACTGCTCATGTAGCTTATGTACTGGTATGTCATTACGTTTAACGAATGAACGATTTAATTCTGCGGCTACCTGCTTTGCATAATCTGTCATTTCTTTATTCGTTCTTCCTGCTGTTGTTACGATCATTGTTTCACCTCTATATAAAGAAAAGAGGGAGATTTACTCTCCCCCTTCTTTAGCAATTCTTTTCGAAAGCTTGTTCTAAGTTCGTAATAATTTCGTCCATAGTTGCACCTTCAATTTCATGACGGTGAATGAAGTGAACAACTTCTTTTCCTTTTAATAATGCCATAGATGGTGAAGAGGGAGGAATTTCTCCGAAGTATTCACGCATTTTTGCAGTAGCATCTTTATCTTGACCTGCGAATACAGTTACAAGATGATCAGGTTGTTTTTCAGCACGAACAACCGCTTGACCTGCTGATGGACGTGCTAAACCAGCTGCACAACCACAAACAGAGTTTACAACTACTAAAGTTGTACCTGATGTATTTTCCATAAATTCTGTTACAGCTTCTTCTGTAGTTAACTCTTCAAACCCAGAACGCACTAACTCTTGGCGCATTGGGATTACCATTTGGCGCATGTATTCTTCATAAGCATTTGACATCTTGTAATCTCTCCTTCAACTTTCATTCCAAATTCATCATATCACGCTCTATTAATAGGTGCAAAAGAAAGATAACGATGATTTCATTTTTTTGTAGGGATTTCACAAACCCCACCGCGGCAATGTCCCACTGGAACAAGTTTTCTATTATTAGCGATATAATCGTATACTTTACTTCCAAAACCAAGTACGATAGATAGCTTTATAAAAGGAACTGCAAACCAATAAGATGGAACGGCCTTTGCTAATACATCTATGCTCTGAATACCGTCATACCACTTATTATTTTTAAAAATATACAGTCTTTGTTCCATCTTACTTTGTAGTTCTTGAGAAAGCTCATACTTCTCAACTACATCTTCATTTCGAAATGAAACAAATTTCATCTTACCCTTTTTATCTAATTTTTTCGTACGTTCTGCAACGGCCGTACACATCGGACACCAACTATCATAGAAAACAATCATACATTATTCCCCTTTACGTGACTCCGTCATTTGTTTCCATACAGAACCTTTTGCTTCTTCTCCGCCTTCAATACGCTCTAATGCTAGACGTGCTTGCATCGCTACTTCAAACTCTGGATCATCTTGCGCTGCTTTTAATGCTGGAATCGCACTTTCATCTCCAAGTTCAAATAAGAACATCGCTGCACGCCAGCGTACTAATTTACTTGGATCTTTCAGAGATTTAATCATAACGAACATCGCTGTCGGATCACCTACATCTGATAAACAATCTCCTGCAGTACGGCGAACACTTACAGAGCGATCTAACAACGCTTTATATAATAACGGTAATACTTCATCACCTTTTACCATACCTAAATACGCTGTTGCTAAGCGGCGTATTGAAACTTTTTCATCATCTAACGCCATCTTCAACACTGGAATATCTTCTTCAGTAGGATCCATTTGTTCTAATGCTGCAAAACGGTTTTTCCAGTCAGAATCTTTCATCATCTCTTCTGTTACTTTATATGGCTCACGCTTTTGAATCGTTACTTCAACAGCACCTGCTTGATTTAATAATTCTTTAACCGTTTCATTTACACGTTCTTCTGAATAAGCAGCAACAATCTCTTCCACTACTTCTTTCCCAATTTCTTCAAAATTACCGTAACGTGTACTTTGTTCTACCCATTTACGCTCTTTTACAACGTTTGGTGCAGACATTTGCACTTTCATAATTGATTCTTTAAAACGATCTGGTAAACCAACACGTTCTTCCGTCGTTCCATCTGTTAACTTTACTTGCATTGGAATTGTAAAGAACATTTGAACAAACACTTTCACTTCTCCAAAATGAGCAAGTTGTTGTTCTTCACTTTCTTCCAATACTTCTTCGCCGAAAACAGCACGAACTTGTTGTAATAAAACTTTCCAGTCATACTTCGCATTTCGCTCCACTGCTAAAAAGTCGGCTACATGATATACACCTTTAATGCCTTCAATTTTCAAAATTTCTTGCACTTGCATTGGTGCTTGTTCTTTATTTTCATTTGTATAATTATTACGCGCTCCTGATGGTAATACTTCATTCAAAATAACTTTCATTGTATTTGGACTTGGCGTCGGTTCAATTGCTTTAATCTTCACGTAAAAAACTCTCCTTTATTGCATGTTCTTAGCTGTATTGTAACATGTTATCACTCTATACTCCTACTCGGATGCTTAATTTTACTACTTTCTTCCCGCTACCATACTATTTCATTCTTTTTACATTTTAAATTAGGAACGGGATTTTAAAAGCTTTCGTTTCCGATGATTTTTATTTTTTATCCATTTCTTGAGGCATCGCCATTATTTTTGAAAAAAACACGCTAAACAAAAAAATATAATAAGCTATCCATATGGATAGCTTATTTACATAATTTTCGTTATTGGAAGACAACTATTTTTATAAATACAAAAGGCAGAAAAGTATATAGATTCTACAAAATATTTTGATTGTGATACATTTACAGAATCTCTTATTTTATAATTAATGTCTTATTATTTTTTGGAGGGAATTCGATGAAAAAGTTTGTTTTGATATTTGGGCCACAAGCAGTTGGGAAAATGACAGTTGGACAAGAACTAGCAAAGATGACTGATTTAAAATTATTTCATAACCATATGACAATTGATTTATTGGAGCCATTGTATGGATTCTCTTCGGAAATGTGGCGATTAACCCATCTTTTCCGAAAGGAAATATTTCAATCATTTTCAAAGAGTGAACATTATGGAATGATTTTTACATACGTATGGGCGTTTAATGAAAAGAAAGATTGGGATGATGTTGAAAGTATATGTAATATTTTTCGTTCCCAAGGGGTTGATATTTATTTTGTTGAATTAGAAGCTGATGTAGAAGAAAGACTTCAACGAAATAAAACACCTCATCGACTTGAACATAAGCCAACGAAAAGAAAGATTGAACAATCTGAACAAAATTTATTAAGCACATTTGAAAATTTTAGATTAAATTCAAGAGAAGGAGAAATTACAGAGAAAAATTATATAAGGATCAATAATACGAATTTAAATGCTACAGAAGTAGCTGAAATTATAAAGAAAGAATTTCAACTATAGTTTTTTTTAACAAATTGAACAGTTCGGATTTTATGAATATCGTATACATTTCTAATTAACATAACGTCTCATTATCGGTTGCAACAAAAAGGAGGATTCCTTACTCTCAGAAGGAATCCCTTTTTTATTTTCTATCACTCGATTCATCTTTTTATACATTCCTATCCTGTGATGGGTTTTATGGTTCTCGTTTGTTACTGGATTAGCCAAAAAACGTTATAAAATTTTGTATACTCTTTACTTGTTTTTTCAAAAAAGCTGGCGGTATCCCCTCTTTAAGTTTATTAAAATACTTTCCACAATTTTTTCCGAAGCTATTACTTAAAATCACCTTTTATTACGATGCCCCCTCCCGCCTTCTCTCCAAAAAGGTAATACTCTCAATCACAACTTCAGTTCTATATATTCTCTTGCCTTGTTCATCATCGTAATTACTAGTCTGAATACGCCCTGTAATCCCAATGAGTGATCCCTTCTTACAATATTCAGTTACATTCTCAGCCGATTTGCGCCAAACGACACAATTAATAAAATCGACTTGTTGTTCACCTAAACTATTTCGAAATCCTCTATTCACCGCAACACATATTCGTGCATAAGCGACGCCTTGTTTTGTGTAGTATAATTCTGGCTCCTTTGTCAATCTACCGATTAATACAACTCGATTCATCATAAGTTATACCACCTCACATGTTTTTCTTCATTGTAAGGAGAAATGTTTGAATGGTAAAAAGCACAAAATGATATATCCGTAAGTAGAAAGTATTATTTTGGACCTTACAAAACAAAAAAAGAAACCATACATAGTTCAAACATGTATAGTTTCAAAATTTATTACACTTCAGTACAAGATATGTAATATCCTCCGCGAGCCATCTTTATTTCAGCACGGTACATTACATTTTCTAAGTAGAAAGTAATCGATTTAACTTTACTCTCAAATTTTAGTCTTTCATTGCATTCAGCCGCATATCTCTCTATTGCTGAAGTAATGACTTTTGATGATGGATACGTTAAAGCATCATCTAGTTCTATGAAAAAACTTTTAGAAAATAGCTTTTTCATAATCCCTTTCTTCTCTTTCATCATATTCCATCCCCCCTTAACTCAAGTTACCAATATCCATATTATACCATAAAATCAATTTATCTTTAAAAATAAAAAAATCCTGCATTTCTCATGCAGGATTTTTTATTAGTCATTTTTCGTAAAGTAAGAAACGAAACGAAGAATTTCTAAGTATAACCATACTAATGTAAGCATTAGTCCCATCGCAGTGTACCACTCCATATATTTCGGAGCTTGACTACGTACACCATTTTCAATTAAATCGAAATCTAGTAATAAGTTTAATGCAGCAACTACAATAACAACTGCACTAATAATAATACCGATTGTACCACCTTGGTGAATGTATGGAACAGTTACGCCAAACATATTTAGTAGGAATACGACTAAATACATAACCATAATTCCAAGTGTTGCTGCCATCACGCCTGTACGGAATTTATCCGTTACTTTTACTACGCGTGTTGCATATAACACTAACATTGCAAATAGAATTGAGATTGTTAGTAATACAGCATTTAAAACGATAGAATCGCCAAATTTCATTGTATAAACTGCTGAAATACTTCCTAACACAACCCCTTCTACCGCTGCATAGATTGGTGCACCAAAAGGTGAAATGCGCGGGAAGAACATAGACGCAAATGCGATGATTGCCGCAACGATTAAAGCACCAATTAATACTGGCATCTTCATCGTCCCCTGCATCATCTGTATGTATGAATAGACAGACGTTGCAAGTAGCAAGATAAGCATAATGAACGTTTTGCCTACTGTTCCGCCAATCGTCATCGCAGAAGCGCTTGCTCCCTCTTTACGGAATGCCTCTTTTTTCAACATTGGATTAGATGTTCTCATTTTTTCCCTCCTAAAATAGGTTCTACCAATAGTGTAAAGTTTTTCTCTTTACTTTTCAATATATGCAGCTTGTTTTTATTTTAATCCTTCAACGATGTCTGATAGTTCACTCCATCTTTCCATCTGTTTTTCTAGCTCTTCTTCTGTTTTCTGCTGTGCTTCAGATAATTCCTGTGCCTTTGTGAAGTCAGATCCAACTTTCGCAAGTTCTTCTCCAATTGACTCAATTTTCTCTTCAAGTTCGGCAATTGTATCTTCAATCGTTTCCCATTCACGCTGTTCATTGTATGAAAGTTTACGTTTACGTTGTTGTTTTGGAGCTTCTTCTACAACTTTTTTCTCTTTTTGAACTTCCGCTTTCTCCATAAGTTCTCTCGTTTTTTCCATTTCTAAATAATCTGTATAACTACCTAGAAACTCACGCACTTCGCCTCCGCCAGTAAAGATGAACAGTTCATCTACTACTTTATCTAAGAAGTAACGGTCATGCGATACAGTTAAAACGACACCTGGGAAATCTTCTAAATAATCTTCTAGTACTGTTAATGTTTGTGTATCTAGATCGTTTGTAGGTTCATCAAGTAAAAGTACGTTTGGTTCTCCCATTAAAATACGTAATAAATATAAACGTCTTCTTTCACCACCAGATAGTTTACCAAGTGGTGTACCATGTGAATGCGTCGGGAATAAGAAACGTTCTAACATTTGAGATGCACCAATTACTTTTCCATCTGTCGTATGAATAACTTCTGCAATCTCTTTAATGTATTCAATCATACGCTGATTTAAATTCATCTCTTCATTTTCTTGCGTATAATAAGCAACTTTTACAGTTTGTCCTACTTCCACTTCACCACTATCAGGAGATAACTTACCTGCAAGCATATTTAATAGGGAAGATTTCCCGCTTCCATTCGCCCCAATAATTCCGATACGATCACCCGGTTTCACAATATGATTAAAATTATGTAATACCGTCTTATCGCCAAATTTTTTCGTTACATCTTTTAACTCAAGTACTTTCTTTCCTAGACGACTTCCGCTTAGTGCAATATCAACTGACTGTTTTGCAGCTGGTCCTTCTTGTGCCTTTAGCTCATCAAAACGCTGAATACGCGCCTTTTGTTTCGTAGAACGGGCTTTTGCACCACGACGAATCCAAGCAAGTTCACGACGATATAAATTTTGGCGTTTCGATTCTTGTGCCAATTCTTGCTCTTCACGAAGTGCTTTCGCTTCTAAAAATGTACTATAGTTTCCTTCGTAGCTATATAGTTTACCATTATCTAATTCAAAAATACGATTCGTCACACGATCTAAGAAATAACGATCATGGGTTACAAGTAATACCGAACCTGTATATCTCGCTAAATATTCTTCTAACCATTCAACTGTCTCATGGTCAAGATGGTTCGTAGGCTCGTCTAAAATTAATAGATCCGGTGTTTCAATAAAACATTGTGCCATTGCGATACGTTTTTTCTGTCCACCAGATAAATTCCCAACAATTGCAGTGAAGTCCGTAATTCCTAATTTCGTTAAAAGAGATTTCGCATTTGCATTTGCTTCCCATGCACTCATTGCATCCATACGTTGCTGCACTGCAAATAATTGTTCCTGTACTTTTTCATTACTTGGATCTTTTTCAATATTTAATAGTGCTTTTTCATAATCACGAAGAAGACGAATTAAAGGTGTATCACCATGGAACACTTGCTCTAATACTGTCAGTTTCTCATCAAACTCTGGTTGCTGTGATAAATAACTAATTGTATACCCACGTGAATGCGTCATATCACCTGTATCAGGAGTTTCTAATCCTGCAATAATTTTTAATAATGTCGATTTACCAGTTCCGTTTACACCAATAATTCCGACACGTTGTCCTTCTGTAATACTACATGATAATCCATCAAATAACGGCTTTTCTCCATATGATTTTGATAAGTTCTCCACAGTTAACATTTTCATATTTGTGCATTCCACTCTTTCATAAATTGTTCAATAAACTGTTCCATATAACGATGACGAATTTCAGCCTCTTGTTTTGCTGCATTCGTATTCATTAAATCTTTTAATTTCAAAAGTTTTTCATAAAAATGATTTAAAGATGGATCATTATTTTTTCTATACTCTTCTTTCGTCATTTCTTCACGCGGCGGAATAGTTGGGTCATACATTAATCTCCCTTTCGCCCCACCATATGCAAATGTACGAGCAATTCCTATTGCACCAAGAGCATCTAAACGATCCGCATCTTGAACAATTTTCCCTTCAAGTGACTCTACTGTGCCGCCATGGCCACCTTTATAAGACATATTGGCGATGATATGAAGAATATGTTTACTTTCCTCTTCTTCAACCCGTAGCTCTTCTAACCAATCAGAAACTTTTTTCATTCCTGCTTCTTCACTTTCATTTAGCTTTTCATCTGCCACATCGTGAAGTAATGCTGCCATTTCAATTATAAAACGATTTCCACCTTCTTGCTCAGATAAAGAAATCGCCATTTTATGTACACGTTCAATATGATACCAATCATGCCCACTCGCATCTTTTTCTAAAATATGTTTTACAAAAGTAATTGTTTTTTGAATTTTTTCTTGTTTTGTCATTTTATCTTCACCCAGTTACTTATTGTAACACGCCCGCATTTTTTCATCACATATTTTCTTGTCCGCCCATACACTAGGTGGTAGGCATCATCATGAAGGAGGAATAAACATGTTCTATAATAATCAACCGCCTTATCCAAGGCAACCATTGTATCCTCAACAACAAGAACAGAGATACACAGAACAATACGAAGAACAAGAGTTACAACAGCAAGAACCACAATATGACGAAAACCCATATGCAACAACGCAAAACCAAGAAACTGAATTTCAACAAAATCCATATGACACACGTCCAAATTATGAATATCCTCAAAATCCATATGCAGCACCACAAAATCAAGAACAGCGATATCCTCAAAATCCATATGTAATACCACAAAACCAAGAACAACAATATCAACAAAATCCATATGCAGCACCACAAAACCAAGAACAACAATATCAACAAAATCCATATGCAGCACCACAAAACCCATACACAACTCAACCACAACAACCGCAATACCAACAACAAATGTATCAACCAAACTACGACGCACGTGTCTCACCACCTAAACCACCAACAATAGATCCAACTCAACCACAAATCTTACCACCTGGACCAACACTAGACATTACACAACCACAAATCTTACCACCTGGACCAATTACTGAACCAACACAACAACAAATTCAACAAGTTGTCGGTACACAGTTTTTACCTTTCAAGAAACCCGTACTAGATTTCGTAAAACCATGGGTAGATTACGGTTTAAATGAAGCAAAACATACATCACATGAACACGCATTAACAGAAGTTGCTGCGATTATGTTTTTAGTTGGTAAAGGCTTCAATCCGACGATCGCACATTATATCGTTGAATCTTGGGAGAAGAATGAACAGTTTTAGGGTTGTTTATTTGATAAAATATAAAAAACACAAAAGTGCCAAACCCCTTATACCACAAGGGTTTTGGCACTTTTTAATATCTAAAACAAATTTTATTGAAATAATTATTTTTAAAGATTTTCATACTTTTTTATATAGTACGTGAACATATACAGTACAAAATTACACCTTTGTATACACATTTTTAGAAACATCTTACGTTTATCAAACAATAACCAAAAGACGTACCTGCAACCTCATCATATAAATAATAGATATTAAAAAGAGGACACTATAAGCGCCCTCTTCCTTAGGTTTTAAATATGTTCTCCATGATCCATAAACACTTCAATTGCTTCGTTTTGTGGTATGTCTTTTACATTAGTAAGACCAAAAGTAAAAACAGCGGATAACATCATCATTAATAAGATTGCTTTTTTCATTTTAGCGCCCTTCTTTCTATGCTCTTTTTGTCTGCATCTAAAGCGATGTGCAAATACTTGCTTGCTTTTCTGTGATTTTCTGAACCATAGAATCTTTCACCTAAAAGAGAAGCATATTCTTTTACCCAATCATATAATTCTTCTTTTTCAAAATACGAAATACCTTCTATAACCACATTTTCTAATTCTTCTTGCGGTACATAGTTATGTACTGCTTTTAAAATTCGGAAATGATGACGATAACATAAGTCGCTAATCTTATAGCCATTCTCAATATATTCATTAGCGATATCACTATAACCTAACTTAAAATGTTCTCTTGCTAAAAGAAACATAGTTTTAGCGTTATTTTCTAATGAATCCTCTAAGTGTTTAATTGCTAACTCTGGCATGTTTTGACTTGCGTATAAAAGTCCTAAATTATGCTTAACTCGTTTAATAAGAAGTTCATCATTAGATTTTTGGAAGGTACCTAGTGCTGAAAGTAAATATTCCTCTGCACTTTCGAATTCATTTAGTCGAATGTGTGCCATTCCTAAAGTATTTAAGCATGCTGCAGTTTTTAATTCATACCCTGGACTAATTGAAAATACTTCATTCGCCTTTGTAGCAAATTGAACTGCTAGGATCGGTTTTAATACGTGATAGTAATGGACTGCAAACCAATAATTAAATTCTGCTTTTTCAATTTCATCATGCATGTATTCTAAAAACGTTTCAGCTTTTTCAAATTGCATTCTTGCTTCACTATGGTTTGCTTTATTAATAGCGTAAATTGCTTTAAATAAATGATGATAGTACTCTAAAAATGTTTCTGTAGACTCTGGTAAAGGCTCGATTTTGTCCAGAATATCTTTTGTACTATCCATATCCCGAATTAGCAGTTTATACCGTGCATTCAATAAAGCGTAGTAGACTAATATTGTTTGGTCTTCCTTAATATTATTGATTTTATTTGCAATATCTTCTTTTATTTTCTGAGACTGTAATACACGTTGTGAAATCATAGCTTGATACCATTCGTTTAATAATTTTGTGATTTCTTCTTTAGAAATAATGTCAACACTCATCTACTTCTACCCCCTTTTGTTAAATGTTATCATGACATGCTTGTTTGCATAAATAAGTTTTTGAATATTCTAACTTGAAAAAATTATTTTTGAATATTCATGTTAACAAAATGGTCCCTTTTCAAACCTTAAAAAAGAACACATGTTTGTTTGTAGTGGAGTTAAAAAAACAAAAGTGAGGTATTACATCATGGGATATAACAGCTTTCCTGTAGTACGTGGAAGAGGTATGGTGAAATGGAATCCGTTTGCTTCAATACCGGAGCAATACGAGGAAATACATAGAATGTTTGAGGAACAATATAAAGTACCTAAACCTTTTTTAACACAAGATACTATGGAACGAATAGAAAGAGCGTTAATGCAATCTTTTCACGAGGAAGAAGAAATACATATCTCATACTATCGTGATGGAATGGTGCAAGACATGTACATAAATGTATTACATATTGAACCGATGACGAAAACTATATATTGTACAGATGCCTTTGGTTTGAATACTAAGTTTAAGTTTGATGAATTGGTGAATATAAATTAAAAGAAGCCGCCCGACAGGACTGAAGTGCACCCCAATTGTTAGACACAGCCTAACAATTGGGGTGCACTTCACATATATAGGTGGCTTTTGTACGACAAAAAAAAAAGAGCTCTGCTATACAGCAGAGCAAAAGAAAAATATATAACCCTATAAAAATAATACAAATTATTGATACTTTCAAAAGACGAAATTTAAATTTCCATCACAATAATAGCTATGTTTAAGTATGAAACATTCTACCTTCACTATAGCTATGAATATTCTTATTTTAGAATTCCATAGTATCCAAATAGCTCTTTGAGAGATACCTCAATACCGAACTTCTTCAAAGAATCTTTTCTTTGTTCAAAGAGAAGTTCTAAAACTTTTTTCTTATCTTTGTCTCTTCCATAATGAATCAACCTATGACAGTTCGGACATATACTAACTATATTTCCAACAACATCTAAACTATTTTCAAAATCATGTTGCATTCTTAACGGTATTAGATGATGGGCCTCCATATAATTTTTTCGGCTGGCTTCCGATACAAATGTTTCATGTGTGTCATCTATTTCACATTTAAATTCTGCCTGTTTAATAGCTTGTTTAGCTTTTTTCGGATCACGAGGCCATACTTCCCTACCAGATTCCATTTTAGTTTTTTTTCGATTTTCCGGTTTCTCTTCTTCTGCAATCTTTACTTTACTAAAATCCGAATCAATATTAGCCTGATACATATCTTCCTCTTGCTCATCCTCAGAAAGAATAAAGCTCTCATTCAACGCTTTAATAATATTATCAATAGATTTATATTTTGCTAATTTAATTTCTAATTTTGTTGAATCAATATTAGTAAATCCTTGTGGTGTATGGTTCAATTTGTAGCCAAAGAAAGCTGCGAATTCGATTGCTTTAATGTTTACAGGTTTTAGATCCTTAATAAAATAGATGTATTCCCAAGTTTCATCATTATCGTTTGTTTTCCAAATTTCCCTAGCTACATCTGGGTTATGAGTCTTAGCAAAAATTGTCCCGAAAAACTTAAATTCCCCTTTAGAATATGCTAAAATCCCGTCACCCTCTTTTAACTTTTCCCATCTATCAACATTTGAAGAACCAGGAGTTGCTCCCCACATACATTCTCATGTAATTCATTATCTTTAAGTTTAGTTACTGTATCGGCATCTAAACCTGCTAAACATTTAGAAATAGGATATGGTTTTTCAATAGTAGCTTCCAAATTTTTTATAGCACTATCATTACTTGCAGTAAAAAGATATAACATATTTAATTCCACCTTTTTAAAATTTCATTATATTTCTTTTTAGAGTCTCGAGATTTCTCTACTGGATATTTTTTATTATTTTTTTCTATTTTGTTTATAATAATCTCTTCTAAATCAATATCCAATTGATCTGCCAACTCATCTTTCATGTCTTCTTTTTTTGTTTCTACAGCTTCCTCACTGCTTTTCCACTGAAAATTCTCCAACAACTCACTCGCCTCTAAAGAAAGAGAAATAGCTAAATCTTTAGGATTGTGGAACTGCTTCCAGTTCCTATCGTCCCGAAATTTTAGGACTTTCTCTAAAATAGTTTGATTCATTTTTTGAATCCCCCAGTTACTTTTCATTGGTAAACTCTTCTATTTATCAGGTAAACTATCATAAAAACGTTCAATGGCCGCTACTAAAACTAAATCTTCTAAATGAGCAGTTTTAAGGTTGTTTATTTTTAAAAACATCAAAAATGCCAAATCCCTTATATCACAAAGGATTTGGCATTTTTAAGTATCTAGAACACGCGCTAAATTTAAGGAGAAATTAACAGACATGAGTCCGGTATAATGCCGTGTCCACACCCAAGGATCGGTTACATAAAATAGCGTATCTAACCTGGGAAGTCTATTGGCCTTTTTCCCTTATAGTAACGCTCTCTTCTACTAAGACCTTTTCTTTCTAGGGCCTACAATTAATTTAATCGCTGTTCTTTCTTCATTATTGATAGAAATCTCTTGAAACGCTGGAACAAAAGCTAAGTCAATACCACTTGGAGCGACGAACCCTCTTGCAATCGCAATTGCTTTAATCGCTTGATTTATAGCTCCAGCCCCAATCGCTTGAATTTCCACATTACCACTTGTTCTTAGTACTCCTGCTATTGCACCTGCGACTGAATTTGGGCTTGATTTTGAAGATACCTTTAATATATTTTCCATGTAAGTTGCTCCCTCTATTATTTAATCTCTCTTTCGTTACAATTTTAAATATTTTAGCGTATCTTTAATTACTATTCACACCAAAAACAAACGATGCTTCATATGTATATTATTCTATATTTTCTGACTTTTTCCTGCTCAGCTACGCAAATAAAAAATAAACTGAATAACCTAATATAAATATAGCTAAATATTATAACTTCACCAAATGATAACATCCATACAGCTAAAGGTAATATTTCTGTTTTGTCAGACTAAATAAATATAGTAAAGTGAAATTTTAATGAGTGGGGGTTTAATTCATCCCCCACCTAACTTCTTTGCTTTCGCTGAATTTTGAGATGGGAGTCTTACTGCTCGGAAAATAGCGGGATAAACGTTTCCTCGTTACTTCAATCTATTTAGAAATTCCATTTATTTTTCTATCAAATTATAAACCTTATCATCTTCAAAAGGTGTTACAGGTAATACCCAAATACTACACTTCATCATTTGATCACTTTATATTCCAAATCTATTTCCTTTTATAGTACAAGCATACACGCCAATTGTGATTCACCTTCATAAACTACTATGTGGTTTAAATTTATTAAGAATAGGAGGTAATATTTTGGGTTCATACTATCATTCTTCAAACTCGTATAAAAAATGCTCATGCAAATCTTCTTCCAGTTCAAATAAAAAATGTTCATGTGACCATTCACATAAACGAAGCTGTCCTGCATACGGAACTTTTTGGCAAACTGAATTTATAACTGTTCCTTTTGGAGATCCTTTTCCATTTAATCACGTTGGACCTTTAGCAGGAGGTGTTTCCTTACTAAATCCTACTACTATACACTTTAGACAAGCTGGTGATTATAGAGTTTCGTTCATTTCCAGTATTAATACTACTTTAAATCCTGTATTTCCACATATCCCAGTCATAACTATATTTTTAAATAACAATCCACTTGCTAATAGTCAAGGTGACTTCGCTATTCAAATGAATACTTCATCAAATAACGAATGTCTTCAACTCGTTGGCGAAACGATTGTTACAGTGCCTGCTAATTCAACTCTTCAACTTAGAAATAATAGTGGTTTTAATCGTCAAAGTATTGTAACTTGTGACAATGGTATAAATTCAGTTGAATTAACAGTTACAAAACTAAGTTAAAATTATTTCTTCACATTCAGATGCTATTTCAGCATCTTTTTTTATTGAATAACAGTTTTTTCAACTTTTATTATCTCTCCCCACATAAAAAAGTGCAGAATTCTTTCTAACACAAGATTTCTGCACTTTTTTATTATACTTATTTATTCTTCCTTATTTCTCTACATAAACCGACTTAACAATCGTACGATTATATGGTTTTCCTTCTTTATTCATCCCTTTTATATCCATCGTAACGTTATATACTCCCGGTTGTTTTATATCTTTCAAAGCACCTGTAAATGTATTCGTATTAACATTTTGTAATTCATTAAATTCAGAGACTAACTTACCTTCTTTATTAACGACTCTTACTGTTATGGAAAGATCCCCTTTCATTTCAGGTGCCACAGGTGATTTTTTCAGTTTATACTCAGGTTTATTTACTTTAACTTTTGTAGGCATTCGAAGAACAAATGGTGCGTCATCCTTGTAATCGCTTACAACTAAATATGCATCTTTCGACTGCTTCGCCATCATTTTGATTTTCCATTCGCCTACTTCCAATTTATCAAACTTAAATGTTCTAATTGTCGCCCCATTAAAGAAAGATTCGCCTTCACCAGTAGTTATAGCGCTATCTTTATTTGCATAGATTTTTCCTTTTGGAGATACCATTTGTACTTCTACATCAGAAGAAGCAGTTAGTACAGAAACTATTCCTTCAGCCTTTTTATCAACAGAAATACTTTGCTCTATCCACTGATTTTGTGGTAATTCGCCTCCTAAAATATTTTGATTTGAAGTTGTATTTAATTGTTCTAGATTTTCATTTGAACTAGTGCTGGATGCTACTAAAGCTGGTAATCCCACATTTGTCGTACGTAAATATGGTTCAATTCGTGCAAAAACAGCTGATCCTTTTCTTATATTGTCATGATCAAATCTGGAATCTGTAAATAAATGTGTACCGTACGATAGCTTCGCACTCCATTCATTTACTAGTCCATCATTTGAACCGTACGATGATAAATATAACCCGCCCATAGATAATGCAGAAAATGTTGGCCCCCAGCTAGTTCCAGTAGCCGTATAGTAACGGTTTAATTTAGCTGCTGGGTTGTTATCTATTATTGAACGAAACTTTGCCATTTCACCTATTTGTAACGAATACGTACCATCATCTTTTTGACCTAATATAGAAGCAAGCCAACCTGCCCACCAACTATATGACAAATCTGCTAAATTTGAGCCGTGATGCGGTGTAGCAAGTGTAATAACATTTCCAACAAATCGATTCGCACCATATTCAACTAATGCGGCTTGTGTATCAATACCACCTTTACTATGCGCTACAATATTAACTTTTTTACCGAAATAATTATATATTTCTTCAAGTTTTTGTGCTAACAATTTTCCGTTATCCCACTGACTAGCCGAACCTTTCCCTGCAGCATCATACAATTGTATAAACACTGTTTGATAGCCTGCTTTTAAAGCATAATCATACATATCATTTATATCATGATATACTGTCTTTCCATACCAACTATCAGCATTACCATTTCTTCCTTGTACAAAGAGAATTGGCGGTTTATTCTCATCATAATTAGCAGGTTTTTGGCCTAAAAACCATTCTCCAGGTGTGAATACTTCTGTATCAGGAAACCCCTTTCCAAGCTCTTTTACAACTTCTGCCTGTACATTTGTGCTAATCGTTGGAGCCATGATAAAAAATACAATTAGTAAGGCCACACATCTTCTCATCAGTCGCATATTACTCCCCCCTATTTTTTTGAAAGAAGGTGTTCTTTATAATATTTTATATTTTCCCTTCCTTAATAATAGCTAATCTTTTATGTTTAAAAGATGTTAACCCTATTTTTAGAAGGTTACTAGTTGTATACCCTCTTCCTTAACTCTCGTTATTCTCTTTGTTTCTACCTCTTCCTTTTGATAGAATACGACAAAAAAGTTTCTCAATAATTGTTAACTTCGCTACACCCAGATATTTTTTAAATCATTATTGTTTATATAAAGCATACAAATCTTGAAAAAATTTTAGTAAAAAAACATTTTATTACTAGTTAGTTATTTAAAAATATAATAAAGATATGTACTTTCTTTTCATTAAATACAAACTAATTTTAAAGGAGCTTGTATTATAAGACTTTCCTACGATTAAAAATTAAACTGAAATTTCCGAATAGAAAATCATATTTCCAGAAACATATATTATGATAATTTCCGCACACTTGAATTAACTTTTTAGAAGTACTAACCTATCGGTGAGCAGAAGAAAATTCTGTAAAAAGAAAGGAGAATACTTTATGATGACCAAATTACAAAAGGAGTTTTTTAAACGCTTAGAAATTCCTGCAAAAGAAATAACATTTGATGATTTAGATGAAATTCTCTTAAAAATGGGAATGATTCTCCCCTATGAAAATCTTGATATTATGGCTGGTACTATTAAGAATATCTCAAAAGATAACTTAATAGAAAAGTTACTTATTCAAAAACGAGGTGGACTTTGTTATGAATTAAACTCCCTATTGTATTATTTTTTAATTGATTGTGGGTTTCAAGTATACAAAGTAGCCGGTACTGTTTATGACCTTTACGATAATAAATGGAAACCCGATGATGGTCATGTCATTATCATATTAAGTCATGAGGATAAAGATTATGTTGTGGATGCAGGTTTTGCATCTCATCTCCCTTTACATCCAGTCCCTTTTAACGGAGAAGTCATCTCCTCTCAAACAGGAGAATATCGAATTCGTAAGCGAAATACTCGAAAAGGTACGCATATTTTAGAAATGAGAAAAGGAGCTAACGGGGAATCTACAAGTTTCTTACAATCTGAACCTTCAAACGAATGGAAAATAGGCTATGCTTTCACTGTAGATCCAATAGATGAGAAAAAAGTGAATAAGATTCAAAAAGTGATTGTAGAGCATAAAGAATCTCCTTTTAATAAAGGAGCTATCACTTGTAAATTAACTACTTATGGTCACATATCATTAACAAATAAAAATTATACAGAAACCTTTAAAGGCACCAAAAATAAACGACCAATAGAATCTAAAGATTATGCTCGCATTCTTCGTGACTCTTTTGGAATAACGCAAGAGAAATATGTAGGAAAAACACTAGAAAGAGGCTAGTTAACTACAAGTATTTCATAATAAAGCAGATTCTATATTTAGAATCTGCTTTATTTTATATTTTGTTATAAATTAATTTAATTTTGTTGTTACCCTTTAATTTTCAATTATATACTCATCATCATATTTATCGTATTGTAGCCCTTTCCCTATCTTTGACTCCGTAACTTGATCTCTTAAAAACGGTGCAGCATCCATTTTACTAGTTGCAATTTCAATTCCATATTTTTTCGTTAAATGAGCTAACTCTATTAAAAACCACTCTCTTCGCAATGTAACTGGAATATCCAATGTTTTTCTTTTCATATATAATAGCACCTCTTTTATTTTCATAGCTTAAAAATATCACTGGATGCACTTATTAAAACTACCTTTCACCGCTAACATCCAATGAAACATTATAGTATATGCATGTCCATTTCAAACGTGCTATCACAAATATGATATTTAAGTTTACATAATTATATTATGTAATAGTAGGAAAGGAAGGCATGTCCCTTCCTCTTCTACTATAGATTTAAATTAAGAACATCTTGGTACACCTAAAGCTAAAAATAAACCTGCTACTCCCGCAGTAATCGGTACTTTTAACGTAATAACATCATCTACCTTCGTTACTAAAAAGTAAGCATTACCTTCTTGTAATATACAAGTTACCAACAATTGAAATTCCATTCAAATCTCCTCCTTTCAATCGATATACTATAATTTATGAAATCTCTTTCAAAAAGTAATAGGAAATATATCTATTTTTCCTTAGATATAAAATAAATGTTTATGAGTCTATTAAAAATATTAATTTTCTAAATTTATACAAAACGTGTAATATCCAATAAATTCCTATATAATCAATAAGAAGAATCTTACAAATGGAGGTATGAAAATATCGATTTTAAGTAATATTGGTGCAGCTTTATTTTTTATTGCTTTTATTCTTTTAATCTTATGTATCATTTCATTCTTTAAGAAAAATGGAAAAGCAAAACAATATGGACGTCCTACCGTTATTCTTTTTATGATTTCTATTATATTAATAACGGCCGGTACAACAAAATCGGAACACCCCGTCGTCGAGTTTTTTTCTACTTTAAGTTTCATTCTATTTATATTCTTCCTTGTTCTAGCAATCTTATCTGTTATTAAGAAAACAGGTGTAGCGAAAAAACAATTTATTATTACAGCTGTATTATTTGTCATTTTTGTTGCGTTATTAGGTATTTCAGCTCCTTCTTCTGAAAAAACGACAGCAACTAGTACAAAAGTTGCCTCTAATAATGAAGAGCCAAAAGATAGCGAACAGAAAAAAGAGCTAGAAAAGAAAGAGGCGGACGAAAAAACTCAAAAGCAAGAAGATGAGAAGCGTCTAGCCGAAGAACAAGCTCGTAAGCAAGAGGATGAAAAACGTCAGGCTGATGAACAAGCTCGTAAGCAAGAGGATGAAAAACGTCAGGCTGATGAACAAGCTCGCAAACAACAAGAAGAACAAAAACGTCAGGCTGATGAACAAGCTCGTAAACAACAAGAAGAACAAAAACGTCAGGCTGATGAACAAGCTCGTAAACAACAAGAAGAACAAAAAGCACAGCAAGCTCAAACACAACCAGCTAATGGTAATACTGATAGTGCATACTACAAAAATTGTGCTGCAGTTAGAGCAGCTGGGAAAGCTCCTTTACATAAAGGGCAACCAGGTTATAGCTCTCATCTTGATCGTGATGGCGATGGAATTGCATGTGAAAAATAGTAATAAAAAAGAAGCTTTTACTAAGCTTCTTTTTTATTAACGTAAAATATTACCACTTATTACTTTCCCCCTTATTTTAATAACATTCTTCTTATTATTCTCAAAAACGACACAGAATAAGTGATTTCAATCACTACATAGATTTTAATTTATCGCTATTCTTAATTCAGATATTACATTAAAATTTTATGGAGGCATTCATATGGAACATACATTTACTGAAACTTCAATTGTTGGTGAGATTGTTACACAATTTCCGAAAGCTAGTGATCTTTTTAAATCATATAGAATAGATTTTTGTTGTGGCGGTAATAAGCCACTTATTGATGCAATTCATGAAAGAAATTTATCAGCTACTGAAGTGCTTACAGAGTTAAATACGCTTTATCATAATACGAAACGATTAAATGAATCGGAAATTGATTGGAAAAATGCTTCTTATCGTGAATTGATTGATTATGTCATAAATAAGCATCACCGCTATTTAAATGAAGAATTACCACAGTTAAGTCCATATGTGACAAAAGTATTACGTGTTCATGGGGCAAGTCAGCCTCATTTTGCTCAAATTCATAAGCTATTTCATGAACTTAGAATGGAATTAGAACAGCATTTAATTAAAGAAGAAATGGAAGATTTTCCATTAATTTTAGAATTTGAACAAAATCCAACTAATGAAAACTATGCTAAGTTACGTAAAGTAGTAAATGAACTAGAAAATGAGCACAATCATGCTGGAAATATTATAAAAGAACTTCGTAAAGTGACAAATGACTTTACTCCTCCAGAAGGTGCTTGCGGTACTTATCGACTTGTTTACCAACGCCTCGAAGCGCTAGAGTCTGATTTATTTGAGCATATTCATTTAGAAAATAATATTTTATTTCCGCGTGCCATTACGAAAGCATAAATCAAGTGCAGGACATGAGTGTAAATACTTATGGCCTGCTTTTTCGTTTCGCGAAAAATATTCACATCCCCTTCACATAAAACCGAATTTTAACAATTTGTGAATCATTATAAAGATGTGATAAATATCACATCTCCCCCTTATTTGATTTTCTATAATAAAAATATAATCCTTTGTTCAATATTTCACATAAAAAGGGGAAACGAAAATGAAAAAACGTTTAGTTATGATCGGAAATGGTATGGCTGGCATTCGCTGTATGGAAGAAATCTTAAAACATGATAGTGATTCATATGAGATTACTATTTTTGGAGATGAACCGCATCCAAACTACAACCGCATTATGCTCTCTCATGTTTTACAAGGCAAAACAAATATACAAGATATCATTATGAATGAATACAGTTGGTATGAAGAAAACGAAATAACTTTGTATACGAATGAAAGAGTTCAAAGTATTAACCGAGAAGAAAAAATTATTATTACAGAAAAGAAGCGTACTCTTACATACGACAAGCTCATTATCGCAACAGGTTCTAGTGCTTTTATTTTACCTGTTGAAGGTTCCGCACTTTCTGGTGTAACAGGATTTCGAACTATTGAAGATACACAATTTATGATAGATACCGCTAAAGAAAAGAAAAAGGCCGTTGTCATTGGTGGCGGGTTACTCGGTTTAGAAGCCGCAAGAGGTCTAATTGATTTAGGAATGGACGTACATGTTGTTCATTTAATGCCTAGCTTAATGGAGCAACAACTAGATACGAAAGCAGCTGCTCTTCTGCGTGAAGATTTAGAAGCACAAGGCATGAAGTTTTTAATGGAAAAGAAAACTGTAAAAATTCTTGGTACAGACCATGTTGAGGGCATTCAATTTGAAGACGGTGAAGTTGTAGATTGTGATTTAATCGTAATGGCTGTCGGAATACGGCCAAATACGCAAATAGCAAAAGATGCTGGTCTAATTGTAAATCGCGGTATTGTAGTCAATGACTATATGCTAACAAATGATGAGTCCATTTATGCAGTTGGAGAATGTGCAGAGCATGACGGTATCGCATATGGACTTGTTGCTCCTCTTTATGAACAAGGTGCGATATTAGCAAAACATATAACAAATTTACAAACTGATGGATATTCGGGCAGTATCGTCGGTACACAATTAAAAGTTGCTGGTTGTGATTTATTCTCTGCTGGCCAAATTTATGAAGATGATCAAACGAAAGCAATATCCATCTTTAATGAATGTAAACGTTCCTATAAAAAAATATTAATTCGTGATAATAAAGTCGTCGGTATCGTTTTATACGGTGATACAGCTGACGGTACCCGCCTCTTTAGCATATTAAAGAAAGAAGAAGATATACAAGAATATACACCAGCTTCCATTCTTCACAAAGCTGGTGAAGAATGTGAACTTGACGTTGCTACTATGAGTGCGGATGACACAATTTGCGGATGTAATGGTGTTACGAAAGGCACAATCGTTCACGCCATTTTAGAACAGGAGTTAAAGACTTTTGAAGAAGTTAAAGCCTGTACGAAAGCCGCAGGGTCTTGTGGTAAATGTCGTCCGCTTGTAGAACAAGTTTTATCTCATACACTTGGAGATGCTTTTGATGCTTCTGCACAGTCTACCGGTATGTGCGGATGTACACCTTTATCACGTGATGAAGTCGTAGCGGCCATTCATGAGAAAGGTTTAAAATCTCCAAAAGAAGTACGAAACGTTCTTGGTTTTGTACATGAAGATGGATGTTCGAAATGTCGTCCTGCTTTAAACTACTATTTACGTATGGCGATTCCAGAAGAATATGAAGATGATAAATCATCCCGTTTCGTGAATGAAAGAATGAATGGTAACATCCAGCACGATGGTACCTTCTCTGTTATTCCACGTATGTACGGAGGCGTTACAACAGCAGATGATTTAATGAAAATTGCTGAAGTTGCGAAAAAGTACGATGTTCCACTTGTGAAAATTACAGGTGCGAGCCGAATTGGCTTATACGGTGTTAAGAAACAAGATTTACCTAACGTATGGGCTGAATTAAATATGGCTTCTGGATATGCGTATTCAAAATCTCTTCGTAATGTAAAATCATGTGTTGGCTCTCGTTTCTGCCGTTTCGGTACGAAAGATTCATTAGGACTTGGTATGTTGCTTGAACAATCATTAGAAATGGTAGATACACCTCATAAAATGAAGATGGGTGTAACGGGCTGTCCACGTAACTGTGCGGAAGTACTGACGAAAGATTTTGGCGTTGTTTGTGTCGAAAATGGATACCAACTTTATATTGGCGGAAATGGTGGTACGGAAGTACGCGAAGCTGATTTTGTAATGATTGTCCCTACTGAAGATGATGTCCTTCGCATCGCTACAGCTTACATGCAATATTATCGTGAAACTGGTATTTATGGAGAGCGTACTGCCTACTGGACAGAACGATTAGGCTTCGATCACATAAAGGAAATACTGCAAGATGCAAATATGGTCACTAAGTTAAATGAACGTTTCCAAAAAGCTCGTGGCACATATAAAGAAGCATGGGGACAAGCACTAGAAACGAAATCATTAAAAGCGATGTATGAAGTAGAAACTGTGAAATAAGGAGCTGTGATCTATATGATACAAACGAAAGAAAAAATAAAAGTTATGCGTGCAGAAGACCTTCCTATTCAAATCGGTAAAGAGGTGCAAATGAAAGGTATGTCTTTCGCCCTATTCCGCCTTTCAAATGGCGATATTCGAGCTGTAGAAAATCGTTGTCCTCATAAAAAAGGGCCATTAGCGGAAGGTATTGTATCTGGAGAATTCGTCTTTTGTCCCCTACATGATTGGAAAATTTCACTACTAACAGGTGAAGTTCAAAAACCTGATGACGGTTGTATTCAAACGTATGAAGTAGAAGTTATTGACGGGGATATTTATATATACATGTAATTTAAAAAAGGAAGCCTCCCCTGGCTTCCTTTTAAATAAAAATAGACGAGGTGCGAATATGAACGGATATGTATATTTAGTTGGTGCAGGACCAGGTGATGAAGGGCTTATTACAAAAAAAGCGATAGAGTGCTTAAATCGTGCAGATATCGTCTTATATGACCGCTTATTAAACCCTTCCTTTCTTAATTATACAAAAGAAACATGTGAACTTATTTATTGCGGAAAAATGCCAAAGAATCATACTATGCGTCAAGAAATGATTAACTCACACCTCCTTCAATTTGCGAAAGAAGGAAAAATCATAGTCCGCTTAAAAGGCGGAGATCCATCTATTTTTGGCCGTGTTGGTGAAGAAGCAGAAACTTTAGCATCAGCAAATATTCCATATGAAATTGTACCAGGTATTACATCTAGCATCGCCGCTAGTATCTATGCAGGTATTCCCCTCACCCACCGTGACTACAGTAATAGTGTCACTTTATTAACCGGACATGCAAAAGGTCCTTTAACCGATCATGGAAAATATAATTCATCTTACAATAGCGACACGATTGCCTACTACATGGGTATAAAAAACTTACCTACAATTTGTGAAAACTTACTACAAGCAGGAAAAAAAGAAGATACGCCAGTAGCAGTCATTGAATGGGGTACAACTGGTAAACAGCGCGTTGTCACAGGGACACTGTCTACCATTGTTTCTATTGTCAAAAACGAAAATATTTCTAATCCTTCTATGACAATTGTTGGTGATGTCGTTTCCTTACGGGATCAAATCTCTTGGAAAGAACGCAAGCCATTGCACGGCAAGAAAGTTTTATTTGCATCTGCAACAAATAAAAAAAGCGCAATAAAGCAAATGTTACAAGAGTCCGGTGCAGAAATATATCAAATTCCAACTTTCAAAAAGAAAGAATACACATTAACCTCTGAACAAATCAATATGATTTTTACCGTTGATCGTCTTGTATTTTGTTCCGCTGACAGTGTAGACATCTTAATGCAATCATGCAGTAAATATCATAAAGATATTCGTTCCTTACAGGCAGAACTTCAGTATATGAATCTTTCTATTCAAGAAAAGCTCATGCAATATGGATTGTTAAGTAAACCTGCGCAATTTTCTTCGAATTCAACGATTTATTTAGGACGAAACATTAACCGAATTGCTGTTATTCAAGAAAAAATTGGTGCCGGTTCTTATATGATGACTCATGCGTATACTATTGACGATCGCTTCGATGAAGTTCATTCTCGTATGCTTTCTGAATTCTCATGGGGAAGCATTGTGTTTGAAGGGCGTGCCTCAATTGATACATTTTTATCAGAAATAAAACGACTTGGCTTTATCGATATCCTTACTCTCCCTTTCTCGTATACCGACGTTCCAACTTTACACTATGCGAATAAAGTTGGATTTCATCATGTAGATGAGCAATTACAAAACATGATTATGAAGAAAGATTTGGTGCTGCGATGAAAGGAATTATATATGTTGGGCATGGGAGCCGGCTACAAGAAGGTAATGAACAATTCATTCATTTTGTTCAATCTGTTATAAAAGAACGTAACGAAAGAATTCAAAAAATTGCTTTCCTAGAACTAACGACACCTACCATTTCGGATGCAGTTACAGAAACATTACTAGAGGGCGCAACTGAAATAATGATTGTACCTGTTTTATTATTTGCAGCAGCTCACTATAAACGTGATATTCCTTTTGAAATAGAACAACTACAAAAGAAATATCCACAAATAACATTTTCAGTTGTACCTCCTTTTAGTACACATCCACATATGGTGGAACTTGTAGTGAAAAGAATACGTGAAGCTATGCCAATGCAAAATAGTAGTATTTTACTCGTAGGACGAGGCAGTAGTGATACACAACCGATACATGAGTTACAACAAATCGGAGCAGCCATCGAACGAAAACTTGGTATGCCAGTATCCTGTTCCTTTTTAACGAAAGGAACTCCCTCTTTTGCTGTTGAGCTCAAGGATATAACATCGACTGCGTCCCATGTATATGTCATGCCATACCTTCTCTTTACCGGATTATTACTTCAAAAAATTGAATTGCATACAAAAAAATACAATCATGTTACGACTTGTAACTGTCTTCAGTTTGATACATATATGAAACTAACATTGTTAGAACGAATGGAGGAATGCATATATGTATAACATGTACCCTCTTATGTTTAATCTACAAAATAAAGTGGTTGTTATCATTGGTGGAGGTAAAATTGCATATCGAAAAGCGTCTGGATTAAAAGATACAGGCGCTTTCGTCACTGTTGTCAGTCCAGAAATTTGCGAGGAAATGAAGGAACTTTCTTATATTACTTGGAAGCAAAAAGCTTTTAGTAATGATGATATTAAAGATGCTCACCTTATTTATGCAGCTACAAATCAACACGCTGTAAATATGATGGTCAAACAGGCCGCTCATGATTTCCAGTGGGTTAACGTTGTAAGTGATGGTACAGAATCATCTTTTCACACACCTGGCGTTATAAGAAATAATGAATATGTTGTCACTATTTCAACTTCTGGTAAAGATCCATCATTTACGAAGCGTTTGAAGCAAGAACTAACATCTATATTGCCTAAACTTATAAAAAAGATTTCTCGTACACATAAATTGTAATCTATTTCTTAGTTAAAATAGTAATTACCTTTGGACAAACGTTTTTTAGGGGACGTTTGTTCTTTTTGTTGTAGTTCCGTTCTTTTATTTCACAAGCAATCTATGAAGAAAATAAATGGTGTTTGCAACTTGTAAACAAATAAATTTCATGACAAGTGTAACATTACGAGCAACTCTTTCTATTCAGTTTTTATATTGGATATTCATTCAACCAAATTAGCGCTTGTTCATAATCATCAAAAAACTCCACGGATTCTTTTGTATTGGATTGTTGCAAATACTTCAGTACCTCTCCTTCTTCAAGAAGAAATGCAATTGCCTTACTATGATTCAAAATGGTTTCATTGAAGAACTTATCTTTCCATACTTTTTGAACAGAAAAATGATTTGGGGTATACCCTTTTCTATCCACCAACAATTTGTATTTCCGACCCTCAGAAATAAATTGCTGACAAACCTGCTCAAAATCATTAAACCATTCATACACATCCTCTGTATTAATCTGGCCAATTAGATGGGTAACAATCAAATCTCCTGAAACTATTGTGCTGATATTCTGTTTACTCAACTTTTAATCATCTCCCTTAGTGGCAATTATGCATAAAATTCTTACTTGACACTCCCACCCCATCGCTATCACCCTAAGCTCATATAACTTTAATTATAAGCGAGATTGTGTCTTTTTTTCGCAAGTCTATATGTAAATACTTTAAAGATTTCCATACGAAATAAACCCTAATAAGTTTCTTTTTTTGAATTAAGTCACTAGATTTTGAAACATGGTACAATTGTAAACGACACCCAATATATGAAAGACTGCTTTCTTCTCATATCTATAGGACTTCTGTCCATCATTTACCGCCTCAAATCTTTTCGTTTTTGCACGTATATTCAAAACAAAATATATGATAAATAAATAACGACAGTTACTGTAATAATGCTGAAAATTGTTGAAAATAAAACGATTTGTGCATGTAATTCAGGCTCTATTTGATATTCCATAGCAATGGTTGATGTATTTCTTGAAGTAGGAAAAGAACTTGCAATAAATAACGATTGTGCAACAATACCATCGATGTTTAGTATGTATATTACAGCAAGTGCTAATAATGGTCCCATCAGTAACCTTCCAATTAAAGCCCATGTTATGACTCGATGGAAAAAATTAAGTTTAATGTTGGATAATTGCGCCCCTAGCAATATGAGTGCTATTGCAACAAAACCATTCGCAAGCTGATTAAGAGGTAGCAAGATAGAATTAGGTATTTGAATTTTAAAAGATTGAAAGAGAACCCCTAATACGAGCGCATGAAATACAGGCAGTCTTAGAAATGATTGAATAATACCTCCGATTGTTTTTGTTGCTGATAGTAAGTTATATATCCCATATGAATAAGTTAAAAGATTCTGGAAAATCACAATAAAAATCTGAATGGAAACCCCCACTGGATTGTGACTGAAAATCAATTGACTTACTGGTAACCCATAATTACCGGAATTCATTAACGAAATGCTATTTTTTAGAGCTGCACTTTCTCCTTTTTCTAACTTTAATGTTTTTGAAATGAAATGACTTACTATGATCAGACTCAGACTATAAAGCATTAAATAGTATATTATTTGGAGCAACAAACCTGTCTCTATACTAATATCATATATATTCACAAATACAGCCGCTGGCATTAAGCAATAAGTAATAAGTGTAGAAAGCTGCTTTAAGTTAAATTGGAACTTTCTTTGTAAGATTGCACCAATCAGCATTAATATTAATATTGGTAATATTACGTCTAGTATAATAAAAACAAACATTTAAAACCTCATTCTAAATATATTTTAGTTGGATTAAACACTTTACTAAATATGAATCACATTTAATTAGTCGGAAACCCCTTCAATTCTCAATAATCAGAAAACTTAAACCAATAATATGAAAATGTGCATCAAAAATTCTTATTTCATTTCCCCTCTCCTCTCTTTTCTTTAACATACCAAATATAACTCATAAAGAAAATTATGGATTATTTATACAAATTCATAATTTTATCTTATTGACCTAAACTATCTTCTTTATTTTAAGTATACTTTTTCACAATATCCATTAACCTTACCAAAAAATTTGGCCCTAAAAAAATCTGATAATGCAGTTACTATGCGAAGGATACTTGCATCAATCCTATACTTGTCGCTTAAACTACCTAACACACCTGATACTTGTTTATCTTGAGTGGACTTATATTTTTTTCATCTAAACATCCCGATTCAATTAAATATTTGCATTCTAAAAATGAGTTCGATCTTTAGAATAGATTTAAGATTTCCTTAACTAATCTGCCCTTTAATTGAATAACTTTTGACATCTTCATTTTAAAAGCACATTCTTATAGAAAATAAGCGTTTATTGAGAGATCAATAAAAACATGTTGAAGCCTATTACTAAAAGAACCATCCCAAAATACTTTGGGATGGTTCTTTTTCCTTATTAATGATTCTTTAACATCACTAACAGCTTTTCTTGACTATACATCCACACTGTAATGATTAAACAAGCAAGTGCGACTTCTGATAATGCCATAAATCCAATTGCATAATGGCCTGTTAGTTGGAATAGTAATGTTAAAATTAGGGGCGGGAAGAACCCTCCTAGTCCACCTAAAGCTGAAACGAGTCCATTTACAATACCTGCTTGTTCTGAGAAGTACATTGGAACGAGTTTAAAGATTGTACCATTACCAATGCCTGCACAAAATGCGACTAGTAAGCAACCAAATGTATACACGTTCATACTAGGCATGAATGATAAAATAATACCTGAAAGTGTTAAACCGATAAATACGAAGATTAATATTTTAAATGGATTAAACTTATCGCCGAGCCAACCACCAATCGGACGCATAATTGTTGCGAGTACGATGAATCCTGCAGTTCGCATACCAGCATCTACTTTCTCTAATCCGAAGTGAGATACTAAAAAGTTTGGTAAGTATACTGTAAATGCGACAAATGATCCGAATGTTAAAAAGTAAAAGATACATAAAAACCAAAGTTTCTCATTTTTATATACACCTTTTATTTGTTCCATTAATGGTGTATTCACCTTTTTCTCCCTACGATCACCTAATAAAAAGTTCATAAGTGCAAATGCTGCAAGTAAAACTAAATAACATTGTACTGTCGTTCTCCAGCCAACTGAAGTTGCGATAACAGGCGCTAAAAATGAAGTAATTGCTGTTCCGGCGTTACCGACACCGTAAATACCATTTACAAAACCATGACTCTCTTTCGGAAAGTATTTTGGTAAAGAAGTTACTCCTACAGAGAATACAGCACCACCGATTCCTACAAATAATCCACCAATAATTAAATCCATCATAGAATTGGCAACACTAATATAAAAGACAGGAAGTAATAATAGAATAAAACTAATAAAGAATAATTTTCTTGCTCCGAAACGATTTGTCCAATAACCAATTGGAATGCGAAGAACAGAACCTAAAATAACGGGTACTGCTGTGACCATAGAAATTTGCCCCGCAGTTAATGGGATATCCACTTTAATATAAGGCATTAATGATGATAAAATGACCCATACCATAAAACCTATAATTAGATTAGAAGTTTGTAAACTTAATTGAAAATTAGGACTTTTCATCCTGTTCCCTCCTATGTATGCATAGTTATATTCATTCTCTCCAGCCTAATCACGTCGTAACATGATTAGGTCGAAAAGAATCAACCACCACTTACTGGCGGAATCATCGCCACAGTATCACCAGTTTGAATGATGTCATTCTCATTTGCATACTCTTCATTTATAGCCACCATGATTTCATTTGAAATCGCTACGTTGTATTTCTTAATGAGTACCTTCTTTAGTTCAGCAACTGTAATATTTTCACAATCGATTTGTAATGCTGGCTTACTTACTTCTTCTTGTAAATGTGCAAATAATAGTACTTCAATCATATTCTCATCTCCTCTTCAGGCTCACCATTCTCATATGCTACATTCTCTAACTGATCACCAACCCATGATTCACCATCTTCCCAAAATTCTTTCTTCCAAATTGGAACGATTTGTTTTATACGCTCCATAATATATTCGTTCGCCTCATAGGCTGCTTTCCGATGTGGTGTAGAAACAGCGACGACAACAGCAAGATCAGAAATTTGTAATGTACCAATGCGATGTGTAATGGCGACAAATGTCCCAGGCCACCTCTCTCCTACTTCAGTACCAATTCTCTCAAGTTGTTTTTCTACCATTGTTTTATATGCTACATACTCTAAATGTAGCGTACGACGCCCTTTCGTAAATTCTCTAACAGTACCAACGAAAGTAGTAACTGCGCCACACTCACGACGAATTACTTTGTTTGTAACTTCCTCAATTGAAATAGGTGTATCAATTACTTCATAATACGTATGTGTCATTTTGCACCTCTTATCTTTGTATAAGTTAGCAATCTATTTTCTATTATTTATATGATCGAAGCGGTTCATCCCACGGCCACTCACTTCCGACGTTTGATTCTAATAACAGTACCGAAACGATTATTCCGGCTTCAAATCCTCTCGTTCCCCCCGGCAAAACGATAAATGCATTCGCTTCTGCAAGTGAAGAAATTGCGCTAGATTTATCTAAACCAACTGGTGTAACTTGTAATTGACCATCTACAAATTCCACTCTCCCTCTTACAAAACGAGTAAACGGATTTGCTTTCGAAAAGTCTTTTTGTAAAATTGCTTCTGCACGATAAATGTGTGGATCTTTCCTATGCAAATATGTTCCAATGACTGGTCGAACATATAACTCACATCCGACATAACAAGCAGAAGGATTACCAGATAAACCAAATAGTAGTTTTCCTTCTACCTCAGCTACAGTTGTCACACTTCCTGGTCGCATCGCTATTTTGTTAAAAAGTATATTAGCTTGTAACCTCTTATGAATAGCAGGTAAATAGTCATAATCTCCTACCGAAACGCCACCAGTTGTAATTAAAATATCGACTTCTTTCATCGCTTTTTTTACAGTGTTATAACACGTCTCTAAATCGTCAGCGAATTGCCCATAATACTGTACAACTCCGCCGGCTCGTTCAATTTGAGCAGCAATCATATAAGAGTTACTATTTCGAATCTTCCCTAACTTTAATTGTTCATGTACTTCAAGCAGTTCGCTTCCTGTTGTTACAATTCCAATAACCGGCTGTTTTATAACATGTACGGAACTATAACCAAACGTAGCAAGAAGCGCTGCTACTCCAGGATTAATAACAGTCCCTTTTTTCACAAGGATGCTATTTTGGTTTACATCTTCTCCTTTAAAAGAAATGTTATCGCCAGAAGAGAAAGAGCGTTTTAATACCATATAAATCTTTTCGTTTTCTTCAAATCCTTCCGTTAGCTCTAACATAACAACCGCATTACACCCTTCCGGAATTGCGGCACCTGTCATAATACGGACAGCTTGAAATTCTTTCACTTCTTCTGTAAAAACAAAGCCTGCTCCAATTTCGCCAATTACTTCAAATTGAATGGGGTTACTACTACTCGCTTCTTTTGTATCTTCCGCTCGAATCGCAAACCCGTCGTATGGAGAGCGATCAAAATGCGGAACATCATGATCTGCAATAACATCTTCTCCAAGTGTTCTACCGTAGCTTTCTATAAGAGAAACCTTTTCCATTTCACCTTGGTAGGCATATTTCATTACACGAGCAACTGCTTCTGCTACTGGAATTGGTATACGTTTATCTAACATTCTTTTTCACCTCGTTTTAATAAGGAAAAAACGATTTTTCTGTTCATCCTATATATTTGGCGTATAATCGTTTTGCTATTTTCACATCATTTGTCCCATGAATAAATGCCCTACCGTCTATAAATAAAACAAAACGATATTCATCAACTAGAAATGATAGTAAGTAAGGCGTTTTTTTGACATGTACACTTTTTTGTAATCGTTTTTGAATTTCGGTTAAATTAAGATTTCTCTTTATTCCTGAACGGATTTGAACTGTATTCCGTCCGCATAACACTTCCGTTTTCATTTGCGCTTCAAATATTAAGCTTGGATACGTTCGTGATTTCCCACAAGAAGGACATGTACTTTTCTTCTGTCTATTTACTTTTAATGAGAGATATTGATTGTTCCAAATATCAAATGACAACATCGTCCCTCTTAATGATTCATAATCACCCACCAATATTTTCATCGCCTCTGTAACTTGGTGAGCAACGACCATTTGTACAGCTGGCTGAATGATTCCGGCTGTATCGCATGTTGCACCGCCCATAGGATGATCCATTAGACAGCGAAAACATGGTGTTTTCCCAGGAAGAATTGTATACGTTACACCGTAACTCCCAATACATCCGCCATATATCCAAGGTATATTTTCTTTTTGTGAAATGTCATTTATAAGTAGACGCGTATCGAAATTGTCAGTCGCATCTAATATGAGATCCACATCTTTTGTTAACTCTTCTATTTCTCGCATTGTGACATCTGTTACAACTGGTACAATTTCCACTTCAGAATTAATCTTTCTTACATGTTCTGCTGCTGCAATTGCTTTTAGTTTACACTGCTGCGCATCTTCTTCTGTATATAACTGCTGCCGCTGTAAATTACTCCATTCGACGTAGTCACGATCAGCAATTGTCAATTTCCCAATTCCCATCCTAGCAAGTGCTTCTGCATTCGCAGCTCCTAGCGCACCCGCACCGATTAGGAGCACATGCTTTTCTCTTATTTTTCTTTGTCCCATTTCACCAATTCCAGAAAACAACACTTGTCTTGAATAACGCTCTTGCATAAGAAATCCTCCTTTCACTATCCACCAATGTAAGACATTTCAACTTTTGGACGTTTACTTGTATTCTCAACCGTTCTTTCATCTGAATATCGATCTGTTCTATATCGCCATGTATCATTTAAAATTTTTAATAGTGATGCATCAGAAATATTTTCTCGAAGAAGCGTTCGCAAATCCGTTCCTTTCGCTCCAAATAGGCATGTGAAAAACTTGCCGTCTGCCGAAATACGAGCTCTCGTACAAGAAGAACAAAATGACTCAGAAACAGAAGTAATAAATCCAACTTCTGCATTACTCCCTACATATCGATACAATTTCGCAACCTCTCCAAAATAACGAAGCTGAGCGGGCTCAATTGGATATACACGATTAATTTTCTCTATTAATTGTTCCTTCGTAATGACTTCTTCAAAATTCCATCCGTTTGTACTGCCTACATCCATAAACTCAATGAAACGGAGCTGAATTTCTTTTTCTTTAAAATAACGCGCCATATGAAGAATTTGACTATCATTCATCCCTTTTTTTACGACCATATTTACCTTTACTTCTAATCCAGCAGCATTTGCTGCTTCTATTCCTTTCAGTACAGGTTTTGTACTTACATTTCTTCCGTTAATTTTTTTGAAGACATGGTCCTCTATCGCATCTAAACTAATATTTACACGTTTTAATCCCGCGTCTTTTAGCGCCTTAGCTTGTTTTGCTAAATGAATTCCGTTTGTTGTAAGTCCAATATCTTTTAAGCCTTCTAGATTTGTAAGTCTTACAATTAACTTCGGTAAGTCTTTACGCAATAAAGGTTCACCGCCAGTAAGCCTAATTTTATTAACTCCCATACTTATAAATAATCTCGCTAACCTTTCTATTTCATTAAATGTTAATAAACACTCTTCCTGTAAAAAAGCATAATCAGGTCCGAACACTTCAGCAGGCATACAATATATGCACCTAAAATTACAACGATCAATAACTGAAATGCGTAAATCTTGAAGTGGCCGCTTTAAAGAATCTTTCATATTCTCGTGCATCTCTATCCCTTCTTTTCTGCTGCAATCCTTAGTAAGCTTTCATTTTTTTATTTTCCTTCATTATAAAAAAGAAGCTACATATTCAATGTGACTTTTCTCACATCACTTTCCCCATTCAAAAAATTTTCACAAATCCGTTCGCATTTTGTTCACATCTTTAGCCACTCCTCCTTACGGTCATTGAAATTTCAATTTATTTTTAAATAGCTCTTGCATTTTCATCATACTTACACTCAAAATAGGAAATGTATTGCTTATAAGAAGAAAGGTGATCACTGTGGCAAACAGTATGACATTATCTCAAGATTTAAAAGAATTACTTGCATCTGTTGAATATAAAATGCAGATAAAAAAAGGTAGTTTTATTTTTCAAGAAGGTATGGAGGCAACAGAACTCTATATCATTCACTCAGGGAAAGTACAAATTAGTAAACTTAGTGCTGACGGACAAGAATTAACACTTCGAATTTGTTCGGAATATGACATTATTGGAGAATTAACATTGTTCACGGATAATGCAAAATATTTATTAAACTCAAAATGTCTTGAAGATGTTGAAGTAGGTGTAATAAAACGTGAAGCGTTAGAAAAAGCATTACTCCAAAAACCCGCTCTTGTATTTGAATTTATGAAATGGATTAGTGAACATTTAAGAAGAATGCAAACGAAGTTCCGAGATTTAGTATTACACGGCAAAAAAGGTGCCCTGTACTCTACTCTTATACGAATGACAAATAGTTACGGTGTATTAAAAGAAAATGGTATTCTCATCGATTTACCATTAACGAATCAAGAACTCGCTAATTTCTGTGCAACTTCACGTGAAAGTGTAAATCGAATGTTAAATGAATTAAAAAAGCAAGGTACAATTTCAATTCATAAAGGAAAGATTACAATCCACGATTTACAATTTTTAAAATGTGAAATTGCTTGTGAAGATTGCTCTGCTTCTGTTTGTAGCATTGATTAGCATCTTATTTAGATGCTAATCTTTTTTCAATTTAAACTACTTATTAACGTTTATTCCCTATGTAAACAAAAACGAGGCCTTCCATATTAGACCTCGTTTCGTTTTAACCATTAGCTCCTATCCGTTTACAGCAGTATTATTTTTTCAACTCATTAGGAATACGTCTTCTGTAAATCACATAACTACGGCTTACATATTTAATTGGGGCACTAAATACATGTACAAGTCTTGTAAATGGCCACACTGCGAAAAGCCCCATCCCTGCGAGAATGTGAATTTTAAACCATACTGGTACTTCCATCATATATTCAACTTTCGGTTGGAAAATAAAGAGACTTCGGAACCAAGGGCCAATCGTTGTACGATAATCAAATCCTTTTGAATCGATATTTAAAAATGTTGAAGAAAGTCCTGCTAGCATTACGATAAGTAATAAAATAAGCGCAATATAATCTCCCTTTGTACTCGTTGCAATGATACGTTTTACAGTTACGCGGCGGTACGTTAATATAATTAAACCGATAATAGAAGCAACACCTGCCGGAAGTCCGAAACTAATTGCTACTACATGGTACACATGCTCAGAAATACCTACTGAACGGTATACAGCTTCTGGAATTAAAATCCCCATAACATGACCGCCAATTACGAACATGATCCCAAAGTGAAATAATAGACTTCCGAGTCGGAGCATTTTCTTTTCTAATAGTTCACTAGATTTTGATGTCCATCCAAATTGATCATAGTTGTATCTAAAAATATGTCCACCGATAAAGATTGCAAAAATGATATAGGGAAACAATACCCATAGAAATTGATCCATCATTTTAACAACTCTCCTTTCTAATTTGTCTGTACACCCCATGTTTCGATAGCGAGTAGAACAGCCGCAAGAATTGGTTCATACATACTGTCTGCTTCTTTTAATTGAACGTGTAACGCTTGTATATTCTCCGTGTATTTACTCATAATTGGTTCACTGTCTATCTCATTTGCATTTGCAAAGAACTCAAGCAATAGCGGTAAATAATCAGGTAATTCTTTATCTGTTACTTCAAAACCAGATTTTTTATAATGCTGTTTTAACTCCAGTAATTCAATACCTCTTTCTCTTTGTTCACCAGTGTTCATATAAGTAAGATACATATTTGTTTTCTTACCAAAATCGAATGTATATACGTAACTATCAATGAGTTGATCATTCGTTTTATCTAGCGCTTGCTTTATAAAGGCTGTAAGTGACGCTTTAACGTCTTCCTGTTCTATTGTTTCAACCTCTTCTTGCAATTCAGTTACAGCTTCTCTCCACCCTAGTTCAGGATAGGAGAGAAGAAAAGAAGAACAAGAAAAAGCTGTTTGTAAACTTTGTCTCATAATTTTCTGCCCCCTTTATTTAAGAAATTGTCATACAAGAGCCTGGACCACCTGTGAATGATAAACCACAGCTTCCTTGTTCGCTATATAAATCTGCCACTTGTTCACGGTGAGATGTCGGGATAACGAAGCGATCTTTATATTTCGCAATGGCAAGAAGACGATACATATCTTCTACATCCTGTTTCGTTAAACCAAGTTCTTTTAATACAGCTTCATTTGGCTCTTTATTAATTTGCAGTGCTCTCATATATGTTCGCATAACAGCCATTTTTTTCAATGTAAGACGAATGTGTGATTCATCCCCTGTAGTGAGTAAATTCGCTAAATATTGAATTGGAATACGCATATTATCAATTGCAGGGAAAACCTCTTCTGCTTGCCAGTTACTACCTTTCCCTTCCACCATGTTCATAATTGGGCTAAGCGGAGGGATATACCAAACCATCGGCATTGTACGATACTCCGGGTGAAGAGGCAGAGCAATTTTCCAATCGATAATCATTTTATAGATAGGTGACTGTTGTGCTGCTTTAATCCATTCTTCAGGAATGCCTTGTTTTTTCGCTTCAGCTGCTATTTCTGGATCATTTGGATCTAGGAAAACAGTAAGCTGCGATTCATATAAATCTTTTTCGTCTTCAACAGAAGCTGCTTCTTTTACTTTATCAGCGTCATATAGCATTACTCCAATATACCTGATACGTCCTACACATGTTTCTGAACAAATTGTTGGCATACCAGCTTCAATACGTGGGAAGCACATTGTACATTTTTCAGCTTTATTCGTTTGCCAGTTAAAATACACTTTTTTATATGGACAAGATGATACGCAGAATCTCCATGCGCGACATGCATTTTGATCTACAAGAACAATTCCATCTTCTTCACGCTTATACATCGCACCAGATGGACAAGATGATACGCAAGATGGATTCATACAATGTTCACATATGCGTGGTAAATACATCATAAAGACGTTTTCAAAATCTGTTTTAATTTCTTCTTCCATTTTCTTTACGTTTGGATCTTGCAATCCAGTTATATGTCCGCCTGCTAAGTCATCTTCCCAGTTTGGACCCCATTCAATTTTGTCGATAAATTCGCCTGTAATTGCTGATTTCGGACGAGCAACTGGCTGATGCTTACGCTGCGGACTATTTGTTAACGTTTCATAATCATAGTTCCAAGGTTCAAAGTAATCATCAATCGTTGGTTGATCTGGATTGTGGAAAATATTCATAAGACGTTTCATTTTCGAACCGGATTTTAGCTGAATTTCACCATTTTTCAATTCCCAGCCGCCTTTATATTTCTCCTGATCTTCCCATTGTTTCGGATAACCAATACCTGGTTTCGTTTCTACGTTATTGAAATACATATATTCAGCACCTGGACGATTTGTCCAGGTGTTTTTGCATGTTACGCTACAAGTATGACAGCCGATGCATTTATCTAGGTTCATTACCATTCCGACTTGTGCTTTAATCTTCAAGCCAATCTACCTCCTTCAGTTTACGGATTACAACATTTAAATCACGCTGGTTCCCAGTTGGACCATAATAGTTAAATCCATAACTTAATTGACCATATCCACCAATCATATGTGTCGGTTTTACGTGAATTCGAGTTGGACTATTATGCGTTCCCCCGCGATTACTTGTTAATTTCGTACCAGGTACGTTAATGTGACGATCTTGCGCATGATGCATAAATGCCATTCCTCTCGGTATACGGTGCGTTACAACAGCACGCGCTACAACAACACCGTTACGATTAAAGCACTCAATCCAATCATTATCTGCAACACCCGCTTCAGCAGCGTCCTCTTTATTCATCCAAACAGTTGGACCACCTCTAAATAGCGTTAACATCGGTAATGAATCGAAGTACATACTATGAATCGACCACTTATTATGCGGTGTTAAATAGTTTAATGTAATTTCTTTCCCTTCTACTTCAGGTCGTGATTTACGGAACGGTTTATGTTGCAGAATTGGTTTAAATGTTGCCATCGTTTCACCAAATTCTTTCATCATGTCATGGTCTAAGTAGAAAGATTGTCGACCAGTTATCGTTCTCCAAGGGATGAGACGTTCCACATTTGTTGTAAACGGTGAGTAACGTCGTCCACCTTTTTCTGAACCTGTAAAGGCCGGAGAAGTAATTACTGTTTTCGGTTGTGCTGTAATTTGTTCGAATGTAAAGCATTCTTCTTCACGTTCTTCTGCTAAATCACGTAGTTTTAAATCTGTTTGTTTTTCAAGTGCTTCCCATGCTTTTACTGCCATATGACCGTTTGTTGTAGAAGATAGTGTTAATACCGCTTCAGCAGCATTGATTGCTTCTTTGATGTCTGGACAACCTTTCGCGATAGAATCCGTTCGAACGACTCCTAATTTGCTCTTTAATTGCTCATACTCTTTTTCTGCTGACCAAGAGATCCCTTTCGTACCAATCGGTTGTTTTCCGGCATTTGGTCCAAGCGCAGTCATTTTGTCATAAATCGTTTTATAATCCCTTTCAACAACGTGAATTTGTGGCATCGTTTTACCCGGGATTGGTTCACATTCACCTTTACTCCAATCTTTAATCTTGCCAAGTGGTTGCGCTAATTCTTGCGGTGTATCATGAAGAAGTGGTGTTGCAACAACTTCTTTCATTGGTTCAAGATCAATTTTCTTCGCTAAATCTGACACAGCTTTAGAAAGTGAAGTGAAAATATCCCAGTCAGAGCGCGCTTCCCACGGTGAACCGATTGCCGGATTAAATGGATGTACAAATGGATGCATATCTGTACTGCTTAAATCGTGTTTTTCGTACCAAGTTGAAGCAGGTAAGACGATATCAGAATACAGTGCTGTTCCAGCCATACGGAAATCTAAATTAATGAGTAAATCAAGCTTCCCTTCTGGCGCTTCTTCATGCCACTTTATTTCTTCTGGTCGTAATGAATCACTGTCGTCATTCATTAACCCGTTTGTTGTACCTAATAAATGTTTTAAGAAATATTCATGTCCTTTACCAGAACTCGAAATTAAATTCGCACGCCATACGAATAAATTGCGCGGGAAGTTGTTATTGTTATCTGGATCTTCAATCGCAAATTTCAGTTCTTTTTCTTTTAATTTTTGTGCAACATATTTTCCGATTTCTTCTTGCGTTGTTGCACCAGCAGCAACAGCCTCTTTATATAATTCAATTCCATTTTTCTCAAATGTTGGATAAGAAGGTAACCAGCCAAGTCGTGCAGCTAATACGTTGTAATCACCGTGATGTTGATAACGAGAGTTACCTTCAACTGGTGATGCTAAATGTCCAACAGGTGTATCTTCATAACGCCATTGATCTGTTACGAAATAGAAGAAGGATGTACCGTTTTGTAATTTCGGTGGACCTTGCCAATCTTTTGCCATCGCGATTGTTTGCCATCCTTCTGCTGGTCTTAATTTTTCTTGACCAACATAATGAGCCCAACCACCGCCGTTTACACCTTGTGCTCCAACGAGAAGAACAAGATTTAAAACGGCGCGATAAATCGTATCAGAGTTAAACCAATGGTTAATACCCGCTCCGACAATTATCATTGAGCGACCATTCGTATCAACAGCATTTTGTGCGAACTCACGAGCGATTTGAATAATAAGCTCACGTTTTACTCCTGTCATTTTCTCTTGCCATGCAGGTGTAAACGGTATGTCATCATTGAAGTCTTTCGGTTCTTGTCCGCCAAGCCCGCGGTTCACACCGTAATTTGCTAACGTTAAGTCGTATACAGTTGTAACGAACAATTCGCCCTCTTCTGTCATAACCTTTTTCACTGGAATCGTACGTTCTAATATTTTGTTTCCATCATCAGAGAAGTACGGAATTTGTACAGTTTGAACACTATCCTCCATTCCAAGTAAAGAAAGACGTGGATCAATCTTTTCACCTGTTTCTTCATCTTCTAAACGCAAGTTCCATTTCTTTTCATTATCCCAACGTGACCCCATTGTGCCGTGAGGTGTTGCAAAATCATTCGTATTCTCGTTCCAAAGAACAGGTTTCCATTCCCCTAACTTCGTTTCTCGTCCAATATCAGAAGCATTTAAGAACCGATCAGCAACGAATTGATCTCCTTTTTGTTTCAATGTGACAAAGAAAGGAAAATCAGTATATTGCTTCGCATACTTTGTGAAATATTCCACTTGATTATCTACGTAAAATTCTTGTAAGATTACGTGCCCCATTGCCATCGCAAGTGCACCGTCTGTACCTTGTTTCACACTAATCCAATCATCCGCAAACTTTGTTGATTCAGCGAAATCAGGACTGACAGAAACAACTTTCGTTCCTTTATATCGAACCTCTGCTAAAAAGTGTGCATCTGGTGTTCTCGTCATTGGTACATTTGAACCCCATGTCATAATGTAACCAGAGTTATACCAGTCACTACTTTCCGGTACATCTGTTTGATCGCCCCAAATTTGAGGAGAAGCTGGTGGTAAATCCGCATACCAATCATAGAAGCTAAGCATCGGTCCGCCCATAAGTTGCATAAAGCGACTACCAGCAGCATGACTTAACATCGACATAGCTGGAATTGGTGAAAAGCCAACATTTCGATCTGGCCCGTATTTAATTACTGTATAAAGTAGAGAGGCTGAAACGAGTTGTAATACTTCATCCCAATTCGCACGAATGAATCCCCCTTTACCACGCGCCTGCTTATACGTACGTGCCTTTTCACGGTTTTCCACAATGCTTTTCCAAGCCTCTAATGGTGACTCGTTATTTTGCAATTCTTCTTGCCACATATTCCAAAGAACACCACGTACATACGGGTATTTCACACGAAGTGGACTATAAATGTACCAAGAAAAACTTGCTCCACGTGGGCATCCTCGCGGTTCAAAATCTGGCATATCAGGACCTGTAGTCGGATAGTTAAGCTCCTGCCCTTCCCAAGTTACAATTCCATCTTTCACATATATATTCCAGCTACATGAACCAGTACAGTTCACGCCGTGTGTAGAACGAATTACTTTATCATGCTGCCAACGCTTTCTGTACACATTTTCCCATTCGCGATCTTCATATGTTTCTTGTGTATGATTATCGTTATAACGATCTATTGGTGAAAAATATTTTAAACGTCTCATTAGTGCTGAAGTTTTTTTCTTCATACTGTTCACTCCTTTAATACGTCTCTCTTACATACCCTTACTATAAGAGAGGTTGTAAAATACAGATGTGACATTTCGCACAGTTCAAGAGATTGTCAAAAATTTATTAGAGAATAAGTTTGTGAGAAAACCTTTTGTTCCGTTGTGAAGGTTATGGTTAATCGTGATTATTAGGAGAATGGTATTTTGAGGTATCGACTATTTTGCAAAAGAAAAAGAGTTTTGATATTATTTCAAAACTGCTATAAGGAAAAGAGTATAAATTGTATGTAAAAAAATTTTTCCCAATGTTATTATTTTATATCGAGTCTGATTTTACATAAAACTACAAATCATTATTTACTGTATTGCCCTTAGTTACGGAAACAATTATACTAGATGTAATCGAAATAAATAATCTGAATATTCTCAGAATTTAAGGTAGACCTTTACTGTCTACATATAGAATTAGAAATATGTCCACTAAATTGATTAGAAAACGATAATAACATTAGGAGGATTACGATGCCCCAGCTTGATTCATTACATCCCACTGTAGAAAAAATAATCAATAATATTGAAAAAATAATGGTCGGAAAACGAAAAGAAACCATCTTAGTTTTGACAGCTCTCTTAGCTGAAGGTCATGTGCTATTAGAAGATGTTCCTGGTGTCGGGAAAACAATGCTAGTACGTGCTCTTTCTAAATCCATTGATGCTGATTATAAGCGAATTCAATTTACACCTGATTTATTGCCGTCAGATGTAACAGGAGTTTCTATTTATAATCCGAAAGAGCTCCAATTTGAGTTCAAGCCTGGACCAATTATGGGGAATTTTGTACTTGCTGATGAAATTAATCGTACATCTCCAAAGACACAATCTGCTTTACTTGAATGTATGGAAGAAGGCAATATTACAATAGATGGTATTACAAGACCTTTACCAAAGCCGTTCTTTGTCATGGCTACACAAAATCCGGTCGAATATGAAGGAACATATTCTCTACCAGAAGCTCAACTCGATCGTTTCTTATTGAAACTAAAAATGGGATATCCTACACCAGAGGAAGAATTTGAAATTTTAAACCGGATGGAAAAAACGAATCCACTCTCTCAATTACAGACCATTACTACAATAGAAGAATTACTTTATTTACAACAAAGCGTACGGGTAGTAAGTATGGACAAAGCAATTAAGCATTACATTGTAAAGCTTGTTAATCAGACTCGTACGTACAGTTCTATACAGCTAGGTGCAAGTCCACGTGGCTCAATTGCTTTAATGAAAGCTTCACAAGCTTATGCATTTATCCATAGCAGAAATTATGTTATTCCAGACGATGTTAAACTTTTAGCTCCTTACGTTTTAGCGCATAGGCTCATTCTAAAAATGGAAGCAAAATTTGAAGGAATAACTGGCGAACAAGTTATCGCAAAAATCGTTGCACGAACTACCGTGCCTACTCAAAGGGCGATGAACCCTTGATGAAACGAATGCTGCGAGCGCTATATCACGTTATGAAGTTATCGCTACTCCCTTTATGCCTAGTCTTAACATTTATGTACGCTATGTTTCAAGGCGGGTTTGTCAGTTGGTTTTTGTTTTACAGCATAATTCCCATTGCTCTTTATTCGCTACTACTCCCCTTCTACGCTTTACGGGACGCTGAAGTAAAGCGAATAACAAACCAGAATGGATATGTAGTAGGAGAACAATTTGTAAGCACGATTACAATAAAAAGAAAATTTCCTTTTCCCTTACTTTATTTAGTTATAGAAGATGAACTGCCACCACAATTTATAAGTTGTAAACAAATAAAGATGAATAAGGTAGTACTCTTCCCAGGATTGGAACGAAATATTTCGTTTCAATATGTTATTGACACAATCCCTAGAGGCGAGCACACTTTTTCAAGCGTACGTGTCAAAACCGGCGATTTATTCGGCATGATAGAGAAAGAAGCAACTTTTTCAGTTCCAAATACATTTTTAGTCTATCCCCAGTATGTAGATATAGCGTATCGACAATTGGAAAATCATTTCGAACAAGGAGCGCTTTCAGCAAATATAAATTCAGCAAAAGACTCTACAATCTCTGTCGGTGTCAGAGACTATAAACCTGGTGATCGCTTTTCATGGATTGATTGGAAAGCAACTGCACGAACAAACAATATTATGACAAAAGAGTTTGAACAACAGCGCAGCCATAATATCATGATATTCATAGACAGAACCGAGTCTCCTCTATTCGAATCAGTCGTCACATTTACTGCCTCTATCGTAAGGGCTGTCTTGAAACAAAATTCACCAGCATCATTCGTGTCTATCGGAAAAGAACAAACTATTTTCCCTTTAGACAATGGAGATACGCAGTTACAACAAATCCTTTGTCATTTAGCAAAAGTACAAGCAGACAGTGTATTTCCGCTCTCCCAGAGTGTAGACATGGAACTAAGAAAAATTTATGAGCCCGTCACGGTTATACTCGTGACCAGTAATCTTTCTCCCGATATTCAAAAGGCGGCTGATTGTGCTGCTATAAGAAATAGAAAATGTATGGTTTTTGTCGTGAAAGAAAAAGCGAATCAACTTTCACACCGAGAACTCAGTATACTAGAAACTCTAAAAAAACGACAAATATTTGTAAACACGGTTTATGAAAACCGGTATACAAACGTGTTTTTTGAGGTGAGCAAATGATGATATTACAAGCAAAATACAAGTGGGATACGAACAGATTCTTCATGCATGCATGTGTATTTCTTCTTTTACTAGAATGGCTAAGACCTCTTATAGGTATTACAAATGTAGGTAGATTAGATATTTTCGTAACATTTATAGGAATTTGCTTCGCTCTCTCTTTTTTTCAAACGAGGTGGCAGATTCCTATAAAAATTGTCACAGTCTTATTTATCATTCATTCCCTATATTATAAAAATGCTTTTATAAATCCATCTTGGCTAACAACATTCTTTTCTGATATGTTACGAAATTCCTCCCTGTTTTTCCAAGGGAATTTACTAGATATTTCCCCAGTTTTTCCGACGGTTTTATTTTTTCTCTCATTTTGGTTTTTGAGTTCTTTCACTTCATTTTGGATTATTCATAAAAAACGTGGGTTTCTATTCCTTGTATTGACTATTATTTATATCGCAACTTTTCATAACTTACATTTATACAATGCAAACTACGCTATTATTCGTACTGTTGTCATCGGCTTTTTTATGCTTAGTCTTCTTCAAGTAGAACGAATAAAAGAACGTGAACACTTACAAAATTATGCTAGAGAAATCTCAAAATTACTTAGACCACTTACAATATTTATCGTATTATTAGCAACCATTGCATACTTTGCTCCAAAATTTGGCCCTCAATGGCCAAACCCAATGGATTTTTTAAAATTCAACACATCTGAAGCAAGTAAAGAACAAAAAATTTCTACAATTGGGTATGGTTTAGATGACTCGCGATTAGGCGGTCCTTTTAAGGCGGATCCTACAATTGTTTTCACAGCACGAACGCAAAACAAACAATATTGGAGAGTAGAAACAAAAGATTTTTATACAGGAAAAGGCTGGGAAATTTCTGAAAATCCGAAAAAGATTTCTTTTAAAAATAAAAACGACGTCGTAAGCTGGTACGAACAAAATGCAAAAACGAAAACGACTGAGGCAACAATTACCATGCAAAAAAGTTACCCTCACCTTACCTATCCAGCAGGATTAGTATCAGTTGAGGCTGCTTCTGATGTATCATACAGTGTTGACCCGTTTTCAGAAAAAATTTATACAATGAATGGAGACTCTTCTACTACTTTACATTCGTATAAAGTAACATATGAGATCCCTGAGTTTTCCATAGAAACCTTGAAAGCTGTAAAAACAAATGAAGGTCAAGAAACAAATCCTTATTTTATGACAAAGTACACACAACTTCCCAAGTCATTACCACAGCGCGTAAAAGACTTGGCTGTCAATCTTACAAATGATAAAGACAACCGATATGATAAAGTATTAGCTATTGAAAATTACTTTACAGACAACTCTTTTACATACGAATCAACGAATGTCTTATTCCCTGCCAAAAGCCAAGATTATGTAGATCAATTCCTTTTCGATACAAAAAGCGGCTACTGTAATAATTTTTCGACGTCTATGATTGTACTACTTCGTTCTGCCGGGATTCCTGCTCGCTGGGTAAAAGGCTATACAGAAGGAACTCTTGACAATACACTTGCCTCTGCAGAAGGTGAGGATGTTTATACAATCACGAACGATAACGCACACTCTTGGGTCGAAGTATATTTCCCAGGATACGGATGGATTCCATTCGAACCAACAAAAGGATTTACTAATCCCTATAATTTTATAAATAATACGCCTGCTCCTATTTCACAAAATAGCGAAGCAAATAATTCTAATAACACGCAAATACAACAACGAAATAATGAAGCAAAACTTAAAAGTTTAATAGAAAATACAGAAGAAGCTTCTACTAAAAAGGTCACAAATTCTCAAACTAGTTTTTCTTGGTGGTACGTATTCCTCTCTACGATACTAATTAGTATTATGGGATACATTCTCTTCACCACTAGAATGATATGGAGGACATTTCTTATTATTCATTTCTATAAATACCGAAAAAATGATGCTGTTTATCAAAAAGCTTACGGTGCACTTTTAAAACAATTTGCGAGAATTGGCATACCACGGAATGAAAGTCAAACATTCCGAGAATACGCTCTCCATATCGATACACTTTACAACTCGGCCGATATGCAACAACTTACTGCCAGTTATGAGAACGCTATGTATAAACAGGGGCAGGCTGCAGCAGAATGGAAGAAATCCGTACACTTATGGGAAGTGCTTATGAAAAAAGCAGGTTCTCTACCTAAATCAGATGGCTTTGATACAGTTATTTAATCTTGAAAATGTGAGTTTAAAGAAAACGTCTCAAAGAACTACATTGTTCTTTGAGACGTTTTTTAATAAAGTGAAACTCCTAATTATTCTCCAAGTACCTTCTCAATCTCAACCTCTAAATCTACCGGCTTCGTCTGTGGCGCAAAACGCCCTACTACTTTCCCGTCTTTTCCAATTAAAAACTTCGTAAAATTCCATTTCACTGCTTTCATACCGAGTAAACCTGGTGCTTGTTCTGTCATGTATGTATATAAAGGATGAGCCTTATCACCTTTCACATCAACCTTTGCAAACATTGGGAAGTTTACACCGTAGTTTAATTCACAAAAACTAGTAATGTCCGCTTCTGTACCTGGTTCTTGTCCTCCGAATTGGTTACAAGGGAATCCGAGTATTTCAAGTCCTTGGTCTTTATATTTATCATACACCTCTTGTAATCCTTTATATTGCGGTGTGAAACCACATTTACTAGCTACATTTACAATAAGAAGTGCTTTTCCTTCGTAATCTTTTAACGATTTTTCTTCACCGGTAATTGTTTTAGCTGAAAAATCATAAACTGTCATTGTCTTTGCCCCTCTCTTCACTATCATTCTATGTTTATACTATACTACATTCGTGAATATACATCTCTTATTACGTACTTATAAGATATAATGATAGCGCTTTATTTCCGTTCAAAATTCGACACATACTACTAGACTTTTATGATGGAAAGTTTTACAATTGAAATGTGAACAAAATGTGACAGTTTATATTCCATTATAAAAGAAAAGGATGGTGTCCATTATGAAAACTGCACAACATGAAACGATTTCAAATCGCGAGTTTTATTTCGTACTATATATGATGTTATTGTATGTTACTGGCTGGGTAATCGATGTAAATGGTTTATTCTTAAGCTCCTACTTTAATTTAGCAGGAGAAATTATGCTTCCATTAGTAGGCGGGATTGTTGGACTGTTCATTATGTCTATTAATAAACAACAAACGAAATAATAATATTACAAAAAGGCAGAAGACGAGCTTCGTTTTCTGCCTTTTTTCTATTTTAGCGTATAATAGAAACATGCAGTATATAAGGAGTGGTAAATATGAAAAAAGTAGAGCAATTATCTTCTCACCTATATCTGATTGATGATTTCGATTTACAACATAATGAACGAACTGGTACGTACGTTTTATTAGGTGACGATATTACTTTAATTGAAACTTGTGCAGCCCCTTCTCTTCCGTATATTTTAGAAGGCTTACAACAATTACATATTGATTTAAACGCAGTTAAAAACATTATCGTTACACACGTTCATTTAGATCACGCAGGGGCTGCTGGTTTAATGATGGAAAAGTGCCCAAATGCTACGTTATATGTGCATTCTCGTGGTGCTCGTCATATGATTAATCCAACAAAACTTATTTTGGGTGCAAAAGCTGTCTACAAAGAAGATTTCGATAAACTCTTCGATCCAATTCTTCCAATTGAAGAAGAACGTGTTCATATTGTACAACATGGTGATACGTTAAAAATTGCAAAAGACCGCACCCTTACATTTTATGATACACCAGGACATGCGAAGCACCATATTAGCATTCATGATTCATTAACAAATGGGATTTTCACTGGTGATACAATTGGAATTTATTATAGAGAACTCGCAAACGTTGGTGTAGAGTTATATCTACCATCAACGTCCCCTTCACAATTCCAACCAGATGCGATGATTGCTTCTAAAAATCATATTCAAAGTATGGATGTAGATACTATTTATTTCGGTCATTACGGCGCATCCTCTCATGTTACAGAAGTATACAATCAACTGGAACATTGGCTACCTATTTTCGTTCAGACTGGTAAGGAAGTCTTTGAAAAGTATAATGATTTCGATGAAGCGACTAAAGCTTTACAAACTTTGTTAATGGATAAAATCTCTTCTCATCTTACAAAGTTAAACGTTCCATCAGATCATTCCGTTTATAATATTTTACATCTAGATATAGAAATTAGTGCAATGGGCATTATTGATTATTTCACGAAGCAAGAAAAAGCAAACTCCACTATTAACTAACAGTAAAAGAAGAGATATACAACAGTAGTTATTGTATATCTCTTCTTTTTTTGAATATATTTTGAGTAAAGGATGGTGGAATATAATGCAAAAAGTGATGCTATACCTCTGCTTTACATTATTTATCGTCTTATTATTATTTGTAGGAGTAAAAATTCAATTTTATTTAGATACAGACACGCAAGTGAACTTTAACGTTTATCCAAGATTATTCTACTTTACACTCTTCCCTCTTATAGTTGGCATTTTATTACGATTCCTTCAATCTATTAATCGCGAAACAAGTAAACAAAACTGGAGCTTTCAACCGGATAAATTTATTGCTATTACAGTGCCTACACTATTCATTTCCTTTTCCCCAGCACTACTCTTTTCACCACTTGCAGAATACCTACCTTATTTAGTTAATATTATTCTAATAAATACAACTTTTGTTACGATAATTAGTTTAATAGCTGGTTATTCCCTTTTAGATTGTTTTATACAAAAAGATAATGCAAATATGAAAAAGTATAATTGAACACTCTTTTTTGTTTCAATAAAAAAGCTCAAAGCTAAGGCTATGAGCTTTTCTAATTATTGCACCTTTTCATTTACATATTCCATAAACTGCTCTGCTTTAATAAATCTTTCTTTGTACGCTTCAGGTACTTCTTCTATTGTTATCCCCCCACTCGATTTCGTTTTTACTAAAACGGTTTGATATGACATTAATGCTTCCATATATTGTTCATACTCTTCAGGAGTTAATACCTCTTTACTAGACTTATGGCCATTTAATTTATCAAAATACGGATGAAGCTCCATTACCACCTTTTTCAATTCCTCTTTTTTAGCCGGTAATAATTGATCATAATCAATATTACCGTTCGAATCTCCGTACGTAAGTTTTGCATTTGTTAATTTTTTTAGTTCTTTTGTAAACTCTTCATATTCCTTCGTACCCATTTCATCTTTCGCCTCTGATAATTTTGCACTAAAACGCATATACGCCTCTAATGTCATCGTTCCGGCATGTTTTTTTAAATTCTCGAAAGATCCGTATATACCATCCGCCATAATAGATTGATACGCAAAACCAGTCGTCGGGATTAAAAGAGCTGCTGCAAGCACTCCTGCAATAAGACGCTTCTTCCTTTTGTTCCCTCCGCGATTCATTTTAATCTGAACAATTACTTTTTCTTTTAACTCCGGCGGGGCAACAATTCCCTTCGATTCTTCTTGTATAGATTCTCTAACTCTACAATCTAAACTCATTTCACATTCCCTACCTCTCCTAAAAAGATTTCTTCTACTTGCTCTTTTTGACGTAGTTTCTTTAATGCCGCATGAATTCTAGATTTCACAGTACCAATTGGAATATGTAATATTTGTGCTACTTCTTCTTGTGAATAATCATGTAAGTATCTTAAGATAATAACTTGTTTCAATTTATACGGTAATTTATGAATGAGTTCAATTAGTTTTTGGTTTGATATTTTACTTACAACATCGTTAGAAAAATCAATTTGCACTGACTTTCTTTGCTCTTCTGCTTTTTTTATAATTCGTAGTCGTATCCACCTCTTTCTTCTATAAGAGTGAATTTGTTTAATCGCAAGTCCAATTAGCCAAGGACGAAATGGCTTCTCGCTATCATACTTACGAAGCGATTCATATAGTTGTATGTATATTTCTTGAACGACATCATCTACATCCGTTTTATCCTCTATTAAAAAATGTGCTGTTTTATATATTTCTTGAATCGTTTTATCATACAACTTGCTATATGCTTCTTTATTTCCTGATAAAGTTAATTGGATTAAATGTGCGTAATCTATTTCACCCTTCATATTCCAGCCCTCCTTTGTCTTACACTATATATTGGCAGGTAATTCATATTTCGTTCGATTTTTTTAAAGTTTTTTTATATAAATTAATATTATGATTCATTGAGTTCATAAGCTTCACTTATAACCACACATAACTATTATATATTTTTCCAATTTCTGATAAAGATTTAAAATAATTTATATAGTCAAATTTAGGAGGATATATGATGAAAGCTATCGTTGTAACGTCGTTCGGTGGTCCTGAAGTGATGAAATATACAGATTTGGATATACCGTCTATTTCAGAAGATCAAGTTTTAATTCGCGTTGTTGCTACTAGTGTAAATTTCGCTGATATTAAATCACGTTATGGTAAAAAAGGAAATAAAGCACTACCTTTTATTCCAGGTATAGATGCCACTGGTATTGTAGAACGTGTCGGTTCTCATGTGAAAAATATTCACCCTGGACAACGTGTCATTGCTTTTCCTCAAAATGGATCTTACGCAGAATACGTTGTTGCAAATGAAAATCTTACTTTCGTATTACCCCATGAAGTTGACTTTCAAACTGCAGCCGCTTGTCCAATCGTATCTTTTACAAGCTATAATTTACTCGCAAATGTTGCAAGGCTTCAACAAGGTGAATCTGTACTCATTCATGCGGCTGCTGGCGGAATTGGCACTACTGCTATTCAACTTGCTAAACTATTAGAGGCTGGAACAGTTATAGGCACTGTCGGAAGTGAAGCAAAAAAAGAAATTGCTTTAGATGCTGGAGCTGATTATGTTATTTGTCATCAAGATGAAGATTTTGTAGAGAAAGTCAATGAACTGACAAATGGTGAAGGGGTTGATGTAATTTTAGACTCTATTTCTGGAACGGTTTCTGAAAGAAGTTTAAACTGCCTTGCTTATTACGGTCGCCTCGTTCATTTCGGTAATGCTAGCGGTGAAATTGGTAACTTTCAAACGAAAGATTTACATGCAAGTTGCCGCTCTATACTCGGTTTTAGCTTTGGAACCACACGAAAAAAGCGTCCTGAACTGCTCCAAGAAACTGCAAATGAAGTTTTCCGTTATTTGCGTGACGGACGTTTACAAATTAAGGCTACGAAATCTTTTCCACTTCAAAATGCAGGGAAAGCACATGAATGGGTCGAAAGTAGAAAAAGTACAGGGAAAGTAATACTAGCTGTTTAGTCCTCTTCCTGAAATGAATACTGGAAACAGAGGTGGCATTCATGGGATCACGAATTATGCATGTTATTATCGCTAGTGGTATTGCTGAGAAACTATCAATTCACGATAAGACTTCTTTCTTACTTGGAGCTGTAGCCCCTGATGCTGTTCATTCAAAAAAAGAAAAAGGAACCTCACATTTTTATGCCGGTACAACGAAGAACTATACGAGAAGAATAGATTATGATTCATTTTTTCATAAATATGAATCACATATAGATTCCCCATTTATTTTAGGCTATTATACCCACCTCATTGCCGATGATAATTGGCTAAGTGGATTTTTTCTACCTTGGCTAAAAAATAGAATAGAGAATGACGAAACTATCGCACCCCTGTACTATAACGATTTTAAATTGTTAAATGCAAAGTTGCTTCATCATTACGATCAAGAACAACAGCTTTTCTCTCTTCTCAATCAAGAGGCTCACATTGTGGATATTGAAGAGGTTTCTAAAGAAAACGTTTTAGCTTTTCGAAAGTATCTTTTTGAAGATATGTTGTATCCAAAGCAACATTTGCATGAAGACTTACAAGTATTTACGTTTGATCAAATCGTTGGCTATATTGAGACAGCTATTGAAAAAGGAGTATTTTTTATTAAACAACTCTCTAATGAAAAATCCACTTCAAAAATTTAATCCCCCTCAAATATATTTGAGGGGGATTTTCACATAGCAATATTATTATTGGTTCTTCTCCATAACCGCAAAATAATTCCCTTCGCTATCAGCAAAGTTAAACACTTTACCAGAAGGCATAGTTACCATTTCTCCAACAGTAACATTTTTATTTGTTAAATCTGTATATAGTTGATCAAGATTTTCTGAGAAGAACATTAAAGACGGTGTACCAAGATTCAATTCTGGGCTCATTTTCGAAATAACTTCTTTATTATGTAATATAATGCTCGTTTCCGCACCGCTTTTCGGAGCGATTTCAATCCATCTCATTCCTTGCTTATTATCTTCCTCTGCAACTACATGAAACCCTACCTTCTCCGTCCAAAAATTTACTGCCTCATCTTGATTATTTACATATAACATAATTTGTCCTACTTTATGGATCATTACATTTCCCCCTAATGGTTTTTATATTCTATGTAGCTTTCTACAAATACTATCGTTATTCCTTTTGAGTTGGTATGTACTTCTTTGCAAAATTTATCGACTGACTCATCCCATCCAGTTCATCAAAATAATCATTTCTTTCAATCATGTTATATCCGTCGAATCCAATTTTATCTAATACTTTGAAGAATATATCGAAATCTACTTCACCATTCCCTGCTGCGACTTCTATATACTTAGTTGAACGATCACTTTTCACTTCTTTACAATCTTTAATATGAGTTTGTACTATATAATCTTTTAATAGTAATAAACCTTCTCCCGGATTTTCATTTACATCACTTATTAAATTTGCTGGGTCAAAGTTAACAGCTAGTCCTTTCGAGTTTGCAGTTTCTAAAAATCGTTTTAATACTATTGCTTTTTCAGATCCCGTCTCAATGGCGAAGAATCCTCCAAATCTGAACGCTAAGTCCCCTATTTCATTACAAACACGTAGCATTTTATCATAGTACTCACTATTTTCATCATCAGGGATTTTCCCAATATGGGCTGTTACTATGTTAGCTCCTAACCTTAACCCTTTATCAGTAATATATTTAAAACTCTCTATTACACATTCAGCTTCAGTTCCTATTATTCCATTTTCTCCGAAGCTAATTGCTAATGACGGGACTTGAATCTCATTAAAAGATAAGTTTTCTTTTAATGTATTCCATTGTATCTTTGAGATGTTAGCTAAGTTGAAAGTCGGATTCATAGCATATAATTGAATATATTCTAAATCCCATTCCCTTGCTTTTTGTATTCCTTCGTTTACTTCAATATATTTTGTATTCAAAAACATTCCTAATTTCCTATCCATATGTGTACCTTCTTTTTATTATTTCGCATCATTTTAATATTCGACTTTTTTATATTATTTCCTCGTATAAACCAAATAAATAAACTACCCTTTTTTCGATACTCCCAGTAGAAGCATATATATGATAGGCACATTAAAAACACTAATACAATTCCCATTATCACTTGTTTACAAACAAAAAAGACGTAACTACAAATAGTTACGCCTTCTCCATCATTTATCTAGGCTTTTTCTTCCCAGTAAATGCTGGTTTCTTTTTCTTTGGTGCTTTCGGTTTCGTTTCTACGAATGATCCTTTGAACATTTCTTGCTTCGTAAATACGATGCCTAGTTTTTTCGCAAATTGCAGTAATTTGCGCTCTTCTTGTGGAGTTACAAGAGATACGACAGTTCCTTCTTTACCCATACGTCCAGTACGTCCTGAGCGGTGAATGTATTGGTCTACTGTGTCTGGTAATTCTAAGTGAATTACATGTGTTAAATCGTCAATGTCGATACCGCGCGCTGCAATATCAGTAGCAAGTAGAATTTCTAATTTCCCTCCGCGGAAAGCACGCATTGTCGCTTCACGCTCTTGTTTACTTGCTTCTGCATGAAGAGCCGCCGCTTTCATTTTACGGAATTTCAATTTCTCAGTAATTTCATCTAAACGGAATGGATCGTTTAAGAAAGCAACTGCTTTTACATCGCCCATATGCATAATTCTTCTTACGTAATCATTTTTTTCGCGTCGCTCACAAATGATATACGTATGCTCAACTAAGCTTTTTGATTCTGCACGTGTTACACGTACTAATTGTGGTTCCACTGCTAAATCACGTGCCGCATCTTCTGCCGCTTTTGTCATTGTCGCCGAGAAGAATACTAATTGACGATCGCGCATCGTTGATTTAATTACATCTTGCACTGCGCCCATCATTTTTTGCTTTACAATTTGATCAAACTCATCAAATACAATTGTTTTTACTTCATGCATTTTTAGCTTTTTCATACGAATTAATTCTAAAATACGGCCTGGTGAACCGACAATTACTCTTGGGTGTTTCTTTAATTTTTCAACTTGGCGCTTAATATCTGCACCACCAATTAAAGATGCACCTGAAATTTCAGTTCCTGCTGTAAACTTTTGAACCTCTTCATGAATTTGCATTACAAGTTCACGTGTTGGCGCTAAAACAACAACTTGTGGCTGTTTTACTTCAGGATTAATTTTATGTAAAAGTGGTAATAAGTACGCTAATGTTTTTCCTGTTCCAGTTGGAGATTCAGCTATAACGTCTTGTCCTTCTAAAATAGTTGGAATCGCTTGTTTTTGAATTTCAGTTAACTCTTTAAAACCAGCCTTCTCCCAAGCTTGTTGTAAAAATGGTTGCATATCTTTTATCATTTGTTTTTCTCCTTTATCTCTATTTTTGAAGAAAATGCTGTATTGTTCGCACCGTTTCTATCATGTGTGAAATAACAGCTATTAAATCATCAACATGGTCTTCTGTAATCGCTTTTTGAAATAGAACCTCTACCTTATTATGATATGAAATCGCTTGCTTATTATATTCGTATGAAACTTTCTGCATAATCATTCTTTCTTTTCCCCATATAGAACGCATTAATGTTTCAATTCCTTCGCATTTTACTTCTGGTTGTTCTAACGGGAATAAAAATGCTAGCTTCATTTCACAACCTGGTGTAAACTGAGGCACTTCTAGTATTTCACCAGACAAGTTCTTTGCATCCACAGATAATGAAAATGTTGCTTCTACTAATGGTTCAAACGGTTCTGTTAATTGAAATGAGATATGATATATACGACTTAATGAAGCAAGATCCATCATATCTTTTCGATCTGTTACAAGAATATCTCCATGTAGATCAAAATCATACACAGCACCTTCTACGATTACTTTTAAATTGTCAAAAGCAGTTGGATCAAACATAATTTCCTCCAAAAAACAGGCGCCTTTCGATGGAAAGGCGCCACTTGATGTATATATAGTTTACAGATAAACGAGATGAATTACAACCTTTTAGAATAAACCTACTGCTTTTCCATCTTCATTTACATCCATTTGAAGTGCTGCTGGTTGTTTTGGAAGACCTGGCATTGTTAACATTGTACCTGTTAACGCAACGATAAAGCCTGCGCCGATAGATGGTTTTAACTCACGAATTGTAACGATAAAGTCAGATGGACGACCTAATTTTGTTGCATCGTCAGAAAGAGAGTATTGTGTTTTCGCCATACAAACTGGTAGGTTACTCCAACCTTCTCCTTCATATTGAGCTAATTGCTTACGTGCTTTCGGAGCAAATTCAATATCTTTTGCGCCATATACCTTTTGAGCAATTGTACGAATTTTTTCTTCTAAGGGTAATTCTAATTCATAAAGTGGTGCGTAGTTGTTTTCACCTTTTTCGATTTCTTTTAGTACTTTTTCAGCAAGGTCAACTCCGCCTTGGCCACCCTTCTCCCAAACTTCTGTTAAGGATACTGCATAGCCACGCTCATTACACCACTCTTGTAAGTATGTAACTTCTGCATCTGTATCTGTAATGAATTTATTAATTGCAATTACGAAAGGCACACCGAAGCTTTGAATTGTTTCAACATGCTTCTGTAAGTTTTCCATACCTTTTGCTAATGCATCTACATTTTCTTCTTTTAATTGATCTTTTGCAACGCCACCATGCATTTTAAGCGCACGAATCGTCGCAACAATAACAACTGCTTCTGGTTTAATGCCAGCTGCACGAGCTTTAATATCTAAAAACTTCTCAGCGCCTAAATCAGCACCGAATCCAGCTTCTGTAATAACATAATCACCTAATTTTGCTGCCATTGTTGTAGCGATAACACTGTTACAACCGTGAGCGATATTCGCAAATGGTCCGCCATGAATGATAGCTGGTGTATTTTCTAACGTTTGTACTAAGTTCGGCTTTAATGCGTCTTTTAATAATAGTGTTAACGCACCTTCTACACCTAAATCTTTAACCGTTACAGGTTGATTTGCAAAGTTATAGGCAACTACGATGCGAGATAAACGTGCTTTTAAGTCTTGAATATCTGTTGCAAGGCAGAACACGGCCATAATTTCAGATGCTACTGTAATGTCAAAACCGTCTTCACGTGGTACACCTTGTACAGGTCCACCAAGACCAATTACTACGTTACGAAGGGCACGATCATTTAAGTCAACGCAGCGTTTCCAAACGATTTTACGCGTATCAATTCCAAGTGTGTTTCCTTGTTGGATATGATTATCAATAAACGCTGCTAATGCGTTATTGGCAGTTGTGATCGCATGGATATCTCCAGTAAAGTGAAGGTTAATGTCTTCCATTGGTACGACTTGTGAAAAACCGCCACCTGCTGCTCCACCTTTTAATCCCATCGTCGGTCCAAGAGATGGTTCACGAAGTGCAATTACTGTTTTCTTACCAATTTTGTTAAAAGCTTGACCTAAACCAACTGTTACTGTTGATTTACCTTCTCCAGCTGGAGTTGGGTTAATTGCTGTTACTAAAACAACTTTACCGTCTTTCTCATCTTGTAAGCGCTTAAAAATATCAAGAGATAACTTACCTTTATAATGCCCGTATGGCTCTAATTCATCTTCTAAAATATTTAAATCAGCTGCAATTTCTTGAATCTTCTTCATACTCGCTTCTTGTGCGATTTCAATATCGGATTTCACTGTTGTAGTAGTTGTCATATACCCTAGTCCCCCTTTAATTGGTTCTGATGATATTGTATCAGTTTTTTGTATTTTCTGCACTTATTTACCTCCTAAAAATTCTTTCATTTCTTTATACGTTTTTTAACATAAATACCCATAAGAATGTTAACGATTGTTGTAACTCTGTAGGTAGTTGACCTAACATCTTCTCATTTACTCCGCGCTTATATACGCCGATGCCATCTACAACTTTAAAACCTTGTTCTTTCGCTAACTGTTCAAATTCCCAAGGCATCATCGTATTACAAACAACGTCTTTTCCGTACAAGCGAGGATAACTGTTCTCTCGTGGCTTTGCTGTCGGTCCTAAAATTGCAATACATGCATATCCATCTTTCTTTAACACACGCTTTATTTCATTTAACGCTCGTAATGGCTCTTCCGTCCATTCTAAAGAATTAATTGCCATAATTGATTCAAATTGCTCATTTTCAAATGGTAATGCAGAAAGATCTCCTTTTATAAAAGATAAATTCGGTCCTTCTCCGCGTTCCTTACCTTTTTGAATCATCACTTCCGATAAATCTACTCCTACTGCTTTATAGCCTGCGCGACTTAATTTATATGTACCGTAGCCATCACCACAACCAACATCGAGCACTTGTGCTTCTTTCTTCACGTATTGTTCAAAAAACGGAATAATTGTACTTCTGCTACCACTGTCCCACATCTCTTGACTATTTTGATTCCAAAACTCTGCGCTACTATCCCATTTCTTCTCCGCTGACTCGTGCCAATTAAATTTCGTCATACATTCCCCTACCTTCACGTATTATCATTCATTTCATTCTACATCATTTTCCAAAATTCCTGTTTTATCCCGCTTGCAGTAAGACACCTACCTCAAAATTCAATGGATGCGGATCAGTTAATGGGAGAGAACTGCTCATAAAAATCCAATTGTTGCTGGCTGATAATCAGTCCTAGTGGAAAAAATCCCACACTTTATCTTCAATAGGAGATGGATATGTTAACGATGGAATGCGTATTCTCCAATTTTTGCTTTACTTGGGTTTAACTCATACTCATGCTCTTCTCATTTTGAAAGATACTATAGATACACCCAATTGAAAGAGAGGGATGTACATGCGAAGAAAGAGAAATCATCATTTTAAAAGTGGTGAAAAAAACGAAGAGTATGCTGCTGAAATATCACCAGCTGGCATTCCAATTAGACATAAGCGTAAAGAAATTGCAAATGAGATAGAAGGTACAAATACCGGCACAATGGTAGGCTATGTCGCTTTATTTCTTTCGTTATTCTCCATTGCTTTTTATCCAGTTACGCTCGGCTCCCTAGCAATTTTAGTTGGCCTATTAGCTGTCAATTTCGGAGCAAGAACACTTGGATATACAGCAATTGGTTTTGGTAGTTTTTCTGTTTTATTTACTTTACTTTATCCGCTTGCTTTGTCAGCGTTTTAAAAAAACACACCAAGTTATACTTGGTGTGTTCATTCATGATACAACATAATATGACCGCATCCACAACAATGTTTCGCTGTAATTTCTTGAAACACTGGATAATTTTCTTCATCTCGATGCTCAATAAATACTTTTTCAAATCGATACATGTTTGGTGCATATGCCCAATCTTGTTTCGTACGTGCATATAACGTTGAGGAAAAAAACTCCTCACCACCGCAAACGATACATGTGTTCTTCATCGCTACCCCTCCTATGCTTGTCTTACTTCATCTATATGAACATAAGCATAAAAAAAAGACCTTCTATTACTAGAAAGTCTTCTCTGAAACAAAAAGAAATGTACCAAACATTCCTACTCCGCTATATTCTTTTGAAACACCAGCTTCTGTTTTAAATGTTTGCTTTACAGTCATAAAGAATACACCATTTCGTGCATCTGTACTTTCAAATTGTAGTTTTTCTTTTTTACCATCTACATTTTGCGTGCATTCAAAACTACTCTCATTACAATTCAACGCATACTTATCCTCTACATACACTTTAAAATCTGATTCTTTCGGACAAGTTATAAGTAATATTGCCACGAGAATAATACTTATAATACCCACAATTGTATAATATTTCTTCATTTGTACTCCTTTCAAATGACAAGAAAACTTGACTTCATACGCCAAGTTTTCTTAGTCAACAACCCATTGCCACTCTTGTTCTTTCTTATCAAAAATGAGCCAACCTGTTTCTGTTGCTTCCTCTTTCAATTCATCGATATTATCTAACACCTCATCCGTACTTTCATACGAACCAACTACATATACCGGAATTTCAAGACCTCTTCTTGACTCAATCTTCCCTGCTAGATCTATGTAAAGACCATCTTCCATTAGTGGAATCAGTCCCATGATCAATTCTTTTGAAATTGCTGGGAAAATTTTTGATTTTTGGAAGAAAGAAAAACGTTTCTTACCGAAAGCACCGAGTTTATACGGAATGACTTTACTTAACATTCCTACAAAATCAGCAATTCTACGATAATACACTTTGTTGTACCATCCGTCATCATGTGAAAAATAAACAAATCGATTTTTCAACAGCGGAAAGAATGTTCTTGCAAGTGGTTCTTTTTTGTGAGCCAAATATAATAATTCTGCAATTTCTTTCGGCTCTAATTCATCTAAATCGCTTGCATCATCAAAATCTACCCAACAAAATTCATCAAATTCATCAATCTCTGCTTGAATTAACTTATGTATATTTTCTTCCTCAACATATTCAAATAAAGTATGATAATGAAAATCCGTCCATTCAAAGTTGTGCTTCAAAAGCAACACTTGATGAAGCGGTGAAGGGATGTTACTCGCAAACTCTTTAAACGTAATTCCTGATGTAATAAAACAATGACCTCGACGATTACCATTAATATATATCATATTCTTTACTTGGTCAGATCCTCCAGACAAAGCACCTAGCCACCTTCGTTTTATATGTTTCAATTCTATAGCATATTTTAACATGAAAAATTTTAGAAACATAGAAAAAACTTCAAAAACTATTTACAATTTCATGTGTTTTATTACATAGTGATTACAAGAAAAAACGCCTGCTCATAAGCAGGCGTTTTTAAAGGATTTCATCAGGGTTTTGAGGATGATGATTTCCCTCTTTCTTTTCTTCTTTTTGGAACATCGATTGAATTTTATCAATTGTTTGTGGAGCTAATTCAATCATTTTTTCTGCTAAATGTGTCGCATTTTGTAAATGAAGAATATTTACTCCATCTTTATTCACCACAAGAAATGCTACTGGTGTAATAGAAACACCACCCGCGCTACCGCCACCAAATGCAGCGTTACCGTTTGCTCTTTGTCCATCATTCGTTTGGAAATCAGAACCTCCTGCTCCAAAACCGAACGCTACTTTAGAAACCGTTAACACCACACCACCGTCAGCCGTTTGAACAGGCTCTCCAACAATCGTATTTACATCAACCATTTCTTTTAAATTTTCCATTGCTGCTTTCATTAACCCTTGAATTGGATGATCCACCGTTCATAACCTCCTTTGTCATATCTTTCCTAGTTTTTCCGAAAGTTTGTGAACTAAACATAAAATTTTATATTGATTTCAAAAAACTTAAGTTGTAATATTTAGAAAAATAAAAAAGAGGTCGATTCGTTATGATGCGAAAATTAACAAAGAAAGATCATGAACAAGTATTCGCTTATCTAAAAGAAGAAGCAGCCCTTAACTTGTTTATTATTGGAGATATTGAAGCTTTCGGTTATGACACAGATTTTCAAGAACTATGGGGAGTATTTAAAGAGAATGGAACATTAAAATCAATTTTACTCCGATTCCACGATTCATTTATACCATATAGTAAAGAAGACTTTGTTACCACTGATTATGAGGCACTTCTTTCCGCATATAAGCCACTTAAACTCTCTGGTAAGTCAACACCATTGTAGAAAAGTTTGAAACTGCTCCAAGTCTACAATTAGGCGTCAAAAATGAAATGTATTTTTGTGAATGTCTAAATGACAACAACTTACCTGACACGCCTATTCATGAAACGATTAAACTTGCGTCACTCGATGATATAGAACGAATTATGAAATTACGAAGTGACATTGCTGAATTTCCGACTACCAATGAATCAGAGAAAATATTAAGGCAGGCTATCGAAACGAATACAGGACGCACATACTATATTGAAAAAGACGGCGTGATCATCGCATCCACCTCTACTTCCGCTGAAAATTCATTATCCGCTATGGTAGTTGGTGTATGTACACACCCGAATTATCGTGGAAATGGATTTGCTTCACTCATATTACAAAAAATGATTCAAGACTTTACGAAAGAAAGCCGAACACTTTGTTTATTTTATAACAATCCAGTTGCTGGACGAATTTATAAACGACTAGGATTTAAAGACATTGGAATGTGGACGATGTATCGATAATAAGAAGTAACTCTATAAGAGGAAATAGTCGTAACTTAGTAATACAAGCAAATTACAAAATAACTCACACCGTTATTATGAAGATGGAGAAACTACTTGTAAAGCCGTGCCCCTAACTAAAACATGTCATGTATTCAAGCTAAATTTAGACAGATAAACGCCCCAGTTGTTGCATCTACTCCAGCAATTGGGGCGTTTATCCTCAAATTCTTTCCACTATATTTATGAAACATTTATCACACTTATGTCGCTATTATCTTTACGTACAAATGCCCTTCTAAATATTACTGCGTCTTATTATACTTTGCTTTAAAATCAATATATTCCTGTTTCGCATCTTTGTTATTATCCTGTTTCCTATTAAAATAAGTTATAATTTGGAACATATTTTCTACTAATTTTCCATCCCCATTCTTTTTCTTATAATCTATATCAATACTTAATTGTAATATCTGTTTTGGATTTTTTGCAGAGTCAAAACTAAGTGAAATTGTTGATCCATCATATTCATCATAGTTAATTTTTAACTTATCATTAATAATACTTTGGAATTCGGATTCAGTTAGTCGATATCCTACTGAATTAGGCTGATCAAACTTTTTTATATCATCCCCGGGCTTCATCTTTAGTTTCCCTATCCCTTTTAAACGATCTACAATTAAGTTTACGTATGAAACATCTAGATTTGAATCCGAACTTTTCACCTGTCCATTTTCATACTTAACATGAGTACTATAAATAGTTTCTTTTTTATAATTCTCATTTGTCCTTTTTCCCTTGTCTTTTTCTATATCAGTCGCAACTGTTTGTATCGCCTCTCCATATAAACTTTTATCTTTTGTATTATATACACCTTCCGTAGTTTGACGAATTGTCTTACTGTGCTCTCCATCTTCTTTTTGCTCAAACGTACTATAAATACCTCTTTGTTCCACAAAAGCATACCCATCATCACTCGCAGACATAACCGTCTTCATATCACCTTCATCCAATGCCTTTACTAATCTCTCATACTCTATTTTTGTTTCCCCGAAACTGCACGCGCTTAGTAAAAACGTTACAGTCATTACAATAACTATTTTTTCAACTAACCTTTTACTCATACCATGACTACACCTTTCCCCTTATTTTATACATTACTTGCTATTCGAATATTGTTTTTCATACTTCTCATATCGGGTTTTAGAAGCTTTATCGTTATCTTCTTTACTATTTAAATAGATTGCTATTTTTTGATCATGCCTTATTAATCGGCCTTCTTTATTCTTTTTTTCATATCCCATTGTGATGCTTATTGTAGTGAATTCCAGTGGATTTTCTTTTGAATCTTTCGCCGAACTAAACTCCATTAATAATATTGCTTCATTAAATTTATCGTAGTCCACCTTTAACTTATTATTAATTATTTCTTGAAATTCCGATTCAGTTAAGTAATATGTTACCTTGGATGACTCACTAAATCTTTTTTTATCTTTTTTGGGTCTTAAACTATCTATTCCCTTTAATCTATTAAATATAAATTGGACATTTGAAACATCCAAATTTTGATCTGGACTTTTTGATTGATTATCTTCATATTTAATATTAGTTCTATATACAATCTCTTCTTTTTTTTGCTCACTATTTAATGAACTAGCAATTTCTTGCAAAGTTGTTCCATAGAACTTTTTTTCTTTAATATTGTATACTCCTCCTGTTGTTTGATATACAACGCTAATGCGATTATCATTTTCCGCCCCAAACGTGCTATCCCTAACCTCTTCTTTCACATAAGCATACCCATCATCACTCGCAGACATAGCCGTCTTCATATCACCTTCATCCAATGCCTTTACTAATCTCTCATACTCTATCTTCGTCTCCCCAAAACCACATCCACTTAATAAATTTGCTATTATTGACAGAACTATCATCATCTTGGCTTTCTTCTTTAACTTCATACTGACACCCCGTTGATTTCTCTAGGCATTTTTAAGTTCATTATGTTCCTTTTTGGAAAGTAATACATCTCACCTTTACTTACTGATATTTACTTACTCGTACAGATTATATTGAAGATACTTTAATTTTTAATAGCATTGATTTATATACAATCCTTAATTGCTTATATATTCTATTCGAATTTTCAGAAACCAAAACTTATTTTATTTCTTTCGCTTTCTTTTCCTCCCTCTCTTTATAACGTTTTAAGAATTCCTGACGTTCCCTTTCATGCTCCTCCCACGAAATATAAAATGATGGAAATTTGAATCTACAATAGGCTAATAATTGGAACTCTGCTGCACCTATGGCTACTGCGTACATTATTAAAGTTCCTCCCGCATACAATCCAAAAATCTTCAGTGTATAATCATTATGCACATAAATTAAAATGAGAAGAGTTAACACATAAATTAGAGCACACTTAATTGCAATCCTCTTTGTTTTACTAAAAAATGATGAGGATTCTTCTCCCGTATTAAATGCCCCTTTACTTGCCTGTCTAAAAGTATCAATAGTCGCTAAAATATGTAATATGACTGCACCTAAAAATAATAACCCAACATACATTAATGTAATTTGATCAATTGAATAATTTGACATTCCCGGGATTATCAACATTGTAAATGTAATAGTACCTAGCTGAAACGCATATAACAGTACCACAAGTGTTTGTAGTTTCTGAAATTTAAATGGCATCTTAGGAAACAGATAAATAATTAAAAAAATTACTTGAAGACTATAAAGCACTAACTCAAGGCTAACAATTATTTTATCAAAGAGAGTCGGGTAATAACTCCAACCAAACCTTATTAACCCTCCAATAAGAAAAAACATTATTAATGAAATAAAAAACATCGTTCCAAACATAAACCCTGTAGCCCAATCGGGGCTTAAGCGATTGTTGCAAGTACTTTTAAATTCATTTAAATCTTCTTCTTTTATATTCCACACCCTGACATTTCACCTTCTATACAGTTTAAATAATTTTCATTCACTAAAATTCTATTACATTCTTAATATTTTTAAGTACATAGATTTTTGTACAACTAAATTCAGATAATCTTTTAGGTATATCATTACCATATTAATTACCATAATCATCTAACCAGAATGCCTTTTGATGGTTCAAGTAGTGTTCTTTTTCCTCAAAAGTTCCAAATATTCTTCTTTCGATTAAGTATAACCGTTTTCATGTCACCTTCATCCAATGCCTTTATTAGACTCTCATACTCTATTTTGATTTACCAGAACTATACGCGCTCAGTAAAACATAACTGTTATCACAATAACTATTTTTTACTACCCCTTTACTCATATCTTCACAACATTTATCGTTCTCAAAATTCAATTAAAATATATTATTTTTGATTTATATACTCTTTTTCATAATTTACATATTCTTTTTTGGAACTTTGATTATTATCTTCCCTGGTATGATAATATGTTGAAATCTCTTGATTGCATTTTATAAGCTTATCTTCTTTTTTTCTTCATAATTTACCGATATTGTTATTTGTGTTATTCTCATTTGATTTTCTTTTGTATCATTAGGCGTATTAAACTCAATCATCAATATTGCAGAATCAAATTTATCATATTTTAAATTTAACTTATCATTCATTATGCTTTTAAACTGTAATTCAGTTAAATCATAGCTTATTATGCTCGGTTCACTAGATCTTTTTTTATCTTCACTCGGTTTCAATTTACTAAGTTCATTTAATCCTCTAAACATTAATTTTACATATGAAACATTCATAGCTTGATCCTGGGCTACTGAACGGGATTTTTCATTTTTTAAATTTGTACTATAGACCGTTTCTTTTTTGTAATTTTGATTACTACCAACGTTTTTATCATTTTTTATATCAGTAACAACCTTTTGAGTTGTTTTCCCATATAAGTCGTCTTCTTTCACATTATATACTCCATGGGTTGTTTGATATATTATCCTGCTATGTTCACCATCTTCTTTTTCTTCATAAGTACTGTCGCTAGTCTCTTCTTTCACATATGCATATCCATCATCACTCGCAGACATAACCGTCTTCATATCACCTTCATCCAATGCCTTTACTAATCTCTCATACTCTATCTTCGTCTCCCCAAAACCACATCCACTTAATAAATTTGCTATTATTGACAGAACTATCATCATCTTGGCTTTCTTCTTTAACTTCATACTGACACCCCGTTGATTTCTCTAGGCATTTTTAAGTTCATTATGTTCCTTTTTGGAAAGTAATACATCTCACCTTTACTTACTGATATTTACTTACTCGTACAGATTATATTGAAGATACTTTAATTTTTAATAGCATTGATTTATATACAATCCTTAATTGCTTATATATTCTATTCGAATTTTCAGAAACCAAAACTTATTTTATTTCTTTCGCTTTCTTTTCCTCCCTCTCTTTATAACGTTTTAAGAATTCCTGACGTTCCCTTTCATGCTCCTCCCACGAAATATAAAATGATGGAAATTTAAATCTACAATAGGCTAATAATTGGAACTCTGCTGCACCTATGGCTACTGTGTACATTACAAGGGTTCCTGCCATATACCCCACTAAAACCCCTGTTTCATAATTATTATGAAAATAAATTAAAATAAGAAGGGTTAGTACATATATCCTAATACCAATCATTGTATTGTTTTTTATTTTACTAAAAAATGAAGTTGCTCTTTCATCCATACTAAATGCTCCACTCTCTGCTTGTTTAAAGGTATCAATCGTTGTCACCAGATGAACAAAAACTGCTCCTAGGAATAATAAACCCACATACAATAATGTAATTTGATCAATTGAATAATTTGAAATTGCTGGAAGTATAAATAATGTGAATCCTATAGTTCCTAGCTGAAATGCAAATAATAATATCACAAATGCTTGCAACTTTTGATATTTGAAACGAGCTTTTGGAATTAGATATAGAATGAAAAAGATTACTTGCAAACCATATAACACTAATTCAATACTAACAATTATTTTGTCAAAGAGAGTTGGATAGTAACCCCAGCCAATCTTAATTAATGCTACCAAAATAAAAAGCATGAATAATGAACTATAAACTATTCCTCCAAACATAAACACCATAGAATCTTCTGGGCTTAAGCGATTTCTACATGTTATTTTAAATTCATCTAAATCTTTTTCTTTTATATTCCACATATAATTACACCATCTTTTCTAAAATCATGTAATAACTCTATTTTTGTAGACAAACTGAGAGTAAATAAATGTTTTTGGTATTTCATATTAAACTAACCTTTTTTACTTTTTTTAACAAACACAAAATACAGCGATAGCATTAGTATTAAGCCTATTCCACAAACCAATACACCTCCATATTCTTTCTGGTATAAAAAAATAAACATAATCCGACAATAATAGGTGCTATTACACTTTCAAATAAACCTTTTTCTTTTTTTACAGCTTTAGAATCTTTATTCAAGATATTACATTCCTCCCTTTACTAGTTAATTTATGAATAATGTATTCATTCTATCTTCAATATAAGTTTACGAGTATCATTTATAACTTTCTTTTCAGTTTTTGTTTCGCTTTTGTTCTTTCTCTCTTATTCTTTTTCTATTTGCTATAAATTCTTGGCGTTCCTTTTCATGTTGTTCCCACGTAATATTAAATGATGGAAATTTAAAGCGACAATACACCAATAGGACGAATTCTGCTGATACTACAGCGAATATATATAATATTATTGTTTGTGTCACATAAATTGCCATTTCATCAAATGTATAATTAAGGTTTAAAAAAATTAATACAAGTAGAACTATTACACCGATCGTTATTCCGATCAATAAATATAATTTCGTGTTAGTAAAAAATGAGACAGCCGGTCCTTCTAATTTATATCCTCCATGCTTTGCTTTTCTAAAAACATCGATCGTTGCTACAATGTGGGTACAGATTGCTCCTAATAGTATTAAACCGATATAAACCAATGTTTTATTGTCACATGGAAAATCATATATTCCTTCAACAACCATAACTATGAAAGGTAATGTCGCTAACTGAAAAGCATAAAATACAGTTACGATTGTTTGTAGTTTCTGTAATTTAAAAGCAATCTTTTTAGACATGAATAATATTAAAAAAACGAACTCCAAAACATACAACTTAACCTCAGTTTGTACAACTATCTTTTCAAAAGGAGTTAGAGAAATCTTATCACCGTTCAGCAAAACACCTAAAAACATGATGAGCATTGGTATAGAAGTATATGCAAAAACTCCCCCATAAAAGATTCTTATATAATCCGGACTTAATCGGTTTTTATTTGTAATTTGAAAAAAACCTAAATCTTCTTCCTTTATTTTAAGCATTCATCTTTCCCCATTTCGACGCAAAACTTATTTTATTTCTTTAGTTTTCTTTTTTTCCTTCTCTTCATAAAGCTTTAGTCTTTTCTGACGCTCTCTTTCATGTTCCTCCCACGAAATATAAAATGATGGAAATTTAAATCTGCAATAGGCTAATAATTGGAACTCTGCTGCACCTATGGCTACCGCGTACATTACAAGAGTTCCTGCTATATACCCTACTAATATCTCTGTTTCATAATCATTATGAAAATAAATTAAAATAAGAAGGATTAGTGCATATACCGTAACACCAATCATTACGTTGTTTTTTGTTTTACTAAAAAATGAAGCTGCTCTTTCATCCATACTAAATACTCCACTCTCTGCTTGTTTAAAGGTATCAATTGTGGTCACCAGATGAACAAAAACTGCTCCTAGAAACAATAAACCCACATACAATAATGTAATTTGATCAATCGAATAATTTGAAATTGCTGGAAGTATAAACAATGTGAATCCTATAGTTCCCAGCTGAAATGTACATAATAATATCACAAGCGCTTGCAACTTTTGACATTTAAAACGAACTTTTGGAAATAGATATAGAATTAAAAAGATTACTTGCAAGGTATATAAAACTAATTCAATACAAACAATTATTTTGTCAAAGAGATTTGGATAATAACCCCAGCCAAATTTAACTAATGCTCCAAAAATAAAAAGCATGAATAATGAACTATAAACAGTTGCGCCAAGTATAAACACCATGGAGCGTTCTGGACTTAAACGATTTCTACATGTTATTTTAAATTCATCTAAATCTTCTTCTTTTATGTTCCACATTCAGTTTTTCACCTTCTATACAGTTTAAATAATTTCCAGGCACTAAAATCCCATTACATTCCTAATTTTTTAAGTACATTCATCTTTGTGTAACTAAATTTAGATAATCTTTTATGTATATCATCACTACATTAATTACCGTACATAATCCAAATGCTTTTGATAGTACAAATAGCCTTCTTTCTCCTCAAAAGCTCTAAATATTCTTCTCTCTTTCACTTAACCATATCCCTCATACTCTATTTTTGTTTCTCTGAAATTGCACTCACTTAGTAAAAACGTTACTGTTATCACAATTGTATCTTCAGAAAGTTGATCACCTCCCATCGACAATATGCTAGGAGGTTATTACAGTTATTTAAAATTTGATTTTTATTTTAATGGATTCGATTTTTGCAAATAATAATGTTATTTAATTTGAGAGAAGCGAATACTAAAAACATACTGCTTAATAACTCGTAATTAAGTCTTTCCCCTCATATCTAGGGTCTTTCTCAACTTTACCATCTTTTGTTTTGATGACTTTTAGTCTACCTAACCACTCTGCTCCGTTATATGTCTCTTCACTTACCCATACATTATGCTTTTTACCATCTACCTCAACTACTAATGTGGGGTGTGTAAACATGAATTCCTTCTCTACATGCCTACCTACAATTTCTGCATTTAATGATGTACCTTCTTCAACTAATTTACTATTTTGATACCCTTCGATAATAGGTAATCCAATAAATACAAAAAATATCAGTCCAAATACGATTACTTTCTTCTTTGTACTCCATTTATTCTTTTCTTTCAATTCTTTCTGTCTCGCTTCTCTTTCTTCGCGTTCATCCAAACTCTCATTTAAAGCATCTTCCCATGCCTTAATTTCCGCTTCGATTTCTGCTTCAGCTCTTGCTAGTTTTTGTAATTGTTCATCGGTTGCTACCATCTCATATGAGTTATCTCCAACCAAACGAATTTCAGTACCATTTTCTTTTACTTTTCGCAAGTCTTTTTCTGTACAATTAAACTCTCGAATGATTTCCCCTTGTGTGTTTACCAATCTAACGTAAATGTTTTTTTTCTCCTTCTTCTTAAACATCTGCACTCCCCCTTATTTGTTTCCTATCATAGATAACCCTATTGCAATTAAGAGAAAGAAAACGATAATAAGGAAAGTCTTCCCTTTGCTTACTTGTGTTGTACAACCTTCCAAGACAGCCCATATAAGAATTGGAAAAAGAAGAATACCTAGGAGAATATCAACTAACTTGTTGCTACTCTTCTTTAGTGGTTTTTCTTCTACTATCGGTTTTATCTGAACAGCTTCTTTTCTTATTTGTTTCGGTTTCTTTTTCTTGCGTCTATGATTCACCCAACTTACTCCTTTTAGAATAACTTTTTCCTAACTATAAAAATACCGAAATATCCCCATTTTCATCGTACAGGATAAAAGGTATAAATTCTCATTAATACCATTTTTCAAAACATCTATTTTATTTTTTAACAAACTCATTCCGCCACATTTTAAACTTAGCTGCAAATTGACCTTCAATTCTTCAAAACAAATCAGATCCCTTAGAATGATTTATTATTTTGAAAAGACTTTTCATAATTCATATAATCTTGCTTAGCTTCCTGATCATTATCCTTTTTACTACTAAAATTCACAGATATTTGCTGAGTATGTGTGAATAATTTCCCCTCACTATTTTTCTTTTCATATACAATTGAAATTATTAATTGTATTATTTGCATTGGATGCTGTTTCGTATCTTTAAAATCGTTAAAATTAAATACAATTGATGCTGTTTCAAAACTATCATATTGCAAATTCAATTTATCGTTAATTATTTCTTGAAATTGTGATTCCGTTAACGTAAAACCAACTGTATTTGGTTCATTAAATTTCTTTTTATTTCCATCTACTTTCAGTTGTAAACTCCCAACACCTTGCAATCTATTAAAAATTAGTTTTACATGTGAAACATCCAAGCTCGAATCAGTACTGTAACCCTTTCTATCTTTATACATGAACCTAGTGCTATATTTTTCTTCTTCTTTATATTTATTATCCTTATGTCTATCTTTTATGTTCTTAATATCACTTGTTATTTTTTGAGTGGTCTCTCCATACAATAAATTTTCTTTCAAATTATATATACCTTCAGTAGTTTGATATAGTGTATTATGAATTCTGTCATCACCATTTTTTTCTGTCGTAAAATCAATAACCCGTTCCTTCACATACGCATACCCATCATCACTCGCAGACATAACCTTTCTCATGTCACCTTCATCCAAAGCTTTGACAAATGACTTATAATCTATTTGATTTCCCCAAAAATCACATCCACTTAATAAACTTGCTACTATTGACAGTACTATCATCATCTTAGCTTTCTTCTTGAACTTCATACTGACACCCTTATTCAATCAAAATAAGCTTTCCTCTTTCCATTTTGGAAGAGGAAAGCTTATTTCCTTTTAAATTTATTTTTTTCCCTTTATTTCTAACTCTTGTGCTTGTTGTTGCTTTTTATTTTTTTCAATTACTTTTTCAACAAACTCATTCCGCCACATTTTAAACTTAGCTGCGAATTGACCTTCAATTTTATTTCGATACCCTTCAAATTTAACCTCTGCAATATCCGTGTGGTTAAATAATTTATACGTTTCTTCGGTTAAACCCACTGGATGCAACACTCCACCATAATCATAGAATGTGTTTTCATCAAGTAATAAACCTCTCGTAGTGATTACATACTCCGCATCTTCCTCTTCTTTAAGACCCAATCTTACAACACTGCCTAAAGGTAATACTTTATCCATATAGTCTTTCATATTAATTCACTGTCCCTTTTAGTACGCTAATTTTCTCTTCTATTTTTTGTCTTTTTTTCTCTAATTGACGGATACGATCAATAAATGCCTCACGTGTTTTTCCTTGTAATGTGCTATCAATACTACTCTCTAACCTTCTAATATCCCCCGTTAAAGATGCAGCTGCTTTTTCCAATTGCACTACAACGTTTATAATTTGTTCTCGTCCACCACTAGCTGGAAATGTACTATGAACTCTTGACATTATTGTATGTAAATCCACCTTCATTCCCCTCTCTTTTAAATTTATAAACTTGGAGTTTTAATAATATGAAACTGCTCCTAATTCTTCGTCTTTTGCAAACATAGAAAATACCGCTTCTGAAACATCGTCGTTTAATTGCTTTAAATCTTTTGATAACTCCTTTACATCTTTAGCAATTTCACCTAATAAAGAACGGTTTATCCCCCTGCTGTTGTCATTCATAAAGAGATTTAACAATGAGTGACGATGACTTAATATATGTTCAGATACAATTGCAGCTACATTTGTATCAACTACAAAATCTCCTTTAAACAAATCTAGTAAATCTTGCACGTAAGAAGCTGCAACTTCTTTTGCAATTTCTAAAATTTCACTTGTAGCTAAATATACTACAACACTTCCAGCTAAAAAATTTATAGCAGTATTAAATACAGACTCTAATACTTCTAAAACTTTTTCCTTACATTTCGCTAAAGTTGTTTCAATCCATTCTACAGCGATATCTACCGCTCCTTTTATTTCAATTGTAGCCATTATACTAAATTGGATTGCTTCTCCTGTAATTTGAGATTTTAGTCCTTCATACTTTTTATTGAGGTTATAAATACTTTCTGTCACTTGATCCTTTATTTTTCTATACTCTCTCTCAGCTTGTACAGCATCTGAATAAGTAAGTACCGCCCATAAAATCGGTGAAATCGGTGTTCCTTGTATGATAAAGTTTATTCCTATACCTGCGACTTGTTCTTCCGCTAAAGAAACTTTTCTTCCAAACTTTTTATTTATAAGTCCTGTATAAAAAGCACCTGCCGATTGGGTAAACTCTACAAAACCTGGAATTATATCCCCTCCAGTATCATTAGTACTGGTTAATTTATCAAACCATATTAACTTGCCATTATTATCATAATCTTTCTCAGAAAAAACGTAAGAATGCCATGCTTGGTTTGGAATTATATACATTCTCCCAGGGATTGTAAAGTCTGCCACTTTTATTCCGAGATGTAATGGATCCTTTTCGTTAATAACATTCCTAATATTATTCATATCAAATCCATTACCAAATTTATCAATATCTCGGTTTAATACAGGTGCTGGATTTAATGTTAATGATTCAATATTATCTTCTTGGTGCCTTAACGATACCGTATTAGCCAAACCACCACCTAATGAATGCCCTGTTACACTAATTTTGGCAGAAGGGTTATCATGTTTAACCTTCAAATAAAATTCTTCTCCTTGATCATACTGTCTAACTGTAAAATCGTGTTCCCAATTACCTAACACCATTTTATTTGCACCCGTTATATTATGTCCCCCAATTTCACCATCTGTTATTGCATCCGTTGCATCTTCCGTTCCTACATATGTTATTATAATTTCTCCTGTAGACCTATCTTTAAAAGCATATGCAGCAAATCCTGTATTTTCATCAACTTTATCATCTATAAGTTCTGCGTTAAAGTTCTTTTTTAATGTTTCTTTATTTGTTTCACTTGATTGGTCATAAGGATATTCCCCAGCTTTAAATAGATAAATATCCTTTCCAGCTAGCTCCAATTTTCCCCAATCAGAACTTATCTTTAGTTTTTTATCTAGCTCCACATCCTTACTCATATTCTTCCCTCCTAATCACTTATAGTTTTTATACTGTTCTTTGTAATTTATATACTCTTTTTTTGCATCTTGATTATTACCTTGCTGACTATCAAAATATGTGTGTATCTGTGATATATATTTTACTAACTTGCCTTCATCATTTCTCTTCTTATAATTCATTACGATACTTACTTGTAATATCTGCTCTAAGCCATTTTTAGAATCAATATGCAGTACAATTGATCCACCACCATATTCATCATATTGTATTTTCAAGTTATCATTAATAATGCTCTGAAAATCTGATTCAGTTAATTTGTATCCAACAGTACTAGGTTGATCAAACTTTTTTATATCACCTTTGGGCTTCATCTTTAGTTTCCCTATTCCTTTTAAACGATCTACAATTAAGTTCACATATGAAACGTCCAGATTCGATTCCGGACTTTGTACCCGTCCATTTTTATAACTAATATTTGTACTATAATTAACTTCTTCTTTATAATTTTTATTGTCTACTTCTGAGGTAATTTCTTGTGTTGTATTTCCATATAAACTTTTATCTTTCGTATTATATATACCTTTCGAAGTCTGATAGATTGTTTTACTGTGCTCTCCATCTTCCTTTTGTTCATATGTACTATATATACCTCTCTGTTTCACATACGCGTATCCATCATCACTAGCAGACATTACCTTCCCCATATCCCCTTCATCCAAAGCTTTGACAAATGGCTTATAATCTATTTGCTTTTCTCCAAAACCACATCCACTTAATAAACTTGCCACTATTGACACGACTATCATCACCTTAGCTTTCTTTTTTAATTTCATACTGTCACCTCGTTAGTTACTCTAGGCATTTTTAGTTTCATTATGTTCCCTTTTTGATAGTAATACACTTCATCTTTACCTAATGGTGCTTCGTTGCTTATATATTTTATATTGAAGATACTTTGATCATTTAATGGCATTGCGATAATTGCTGCTGTTAGTTTACTTCTCATTTTCATAGGTAGAGCTTCACGATTTCGGTCCATGTAGTCGTGGTGACCTGCTAATACAAAGTAAATACCTACTGTACGAGATAAATCAATTAAAGTCGCTGCATCCTCCATTTCTAAATAAACAAATTTACTAAACTCTTCAACATTTGTCATGATAATGAGTTGTTTTGTGAATGCAGGAATTTCTCTACCTTCTTGTCTTGCTTGTGCTAATTCAAAAGCTCGTTCACGAATTACTTCCATCCAATACTTCGCATGCATATTGATTTCATTTTCGTCTACAATGTAGTGCGTCACATCGTCTTTATATTGAACGAAACTATACTCTGCTGTATCCACCAACGTCACACTTTCAAAATAATCTTTATTCAATTGAGATAGGATGCTAGATACAATTTGCTTTCTCATACTATCATCTACACTATAAATCATTAAATGATCATTCACTGCAATATCATGAGCTACAACTTCTACGTTTGCAAAATCAAGCCCCATTGGAATTCTTGCTGCTTGTAGAGCTTTTGTAACGTCTTTATTTTTACGATAAGTAGCAATATCAATCACTTCTGGCATCATTGGAATTGCCTTCGGACGTTCTCCATCCCATTCTCGATCCATATCATTTGCTTCTTGTTGTAATAATTGAATTTGCTGTAATTCATCTTCTGCTTTCGTAGGTAGTGCAACCTGGAATAATGTAGGAGATTCTAGTTTTATTAACGCTCTTCCTGCTGTTTCTTCCACTTTTATATCAGATCTCCCTACAATACTAGCTACTTCACTTTGATCAATCATATATAGGCAAGTTTGGATTTTAATATTATTGTACAATTGAATTCTAAGTGCATTTTGTCGCCCTGCACTAATTAAGGTATGAATTCCTAAACTTGCACCATCTCGGACAATTTGCATAATTAGCATTTCAAAGCTTTCATAGAACTTCGCTTCTTTTACTGCATCATAATTGTCGATTGCAATAATAATATGTGGTATTTCTTTCCCGCTTGCCTTTTCATACATTTCAATATTTGCAACGTCATATTCACTTAATAATCGTTTACGATTTTTCATTTCTTGAGTTAATCTTTCAACAAACTTTAAACATTTTTCAGATTCATCAATCGTAATCGTATCCGCTACATGAGGTAATCCTTTCAAAGGTAGAAGACCATTTGTTCCAAGGTCCACTAAATACACATGCAAATGCTCCGGACTATGCTGACGAGCTACATCCATAATGACTGATTGTAAGAATGTGGATTTTCCGTAGCCTGGACTTGAGAAGACCGCTACGTGTCCGTCTTTACTAATATCTAGTGTTAATGGTGTTTGTGATTGTAATTCTGGCTGATCTAGTAGACCAACTGTTGCTTGTAATGGTTTCTTTTCTTTCGTCCATGCTTCTGTGAACTGAATAGCATGTAAGTCTTGTAAATATACGCTTTCTGGAAGTGGTGGTAACCACGGTCTTGCTAACGCTTCAATTTCATTTATTTCTGCGTAATCGTGAATGTAGTCAATAACAGCATCCAGTTCAGATGGTACGCTTATTACTTCTTTACTGCTACCAAGGCCACTTAAATCTTCACTTAATATTTCATATTGTCCTAGATCATTTATTGCATAGATTGTTGCGTCTAAATGTTCTTTATCCTCTTTGTTTTCTACATAGTCTGCTCCGCTCCAAGCTGATTGGAATAGTTCATAAATTTCATTATTCCCAACTTGTAAGTAAGCACGTCCTGGTAATGTAATTTCAGCGGCATCTGGCGTTTTTAAGATTTCATTACTATCTGACGTATTTTGAACTTTTAGTGCTAGTTTGAATTTCGAGTTACTCCAAATTTGATCATCTACAACACCACTCGGTTTTTGCGTAGCTAATATTAAATGGATCCCGAGTGAACGACCGATACGCGCTGTTGAAACTAACTCTTTCATAAATTCTGGTTGTTCTGACTTCAGTTCCGCGAATTCATCACTAATTAAAAATAGATGTGGCATCGGTTCACTTACTAAGCCTTCTTTATACAGTTTTTGATACTGATTAATATGGTTTACATCATTTTCCCCAAATAATCGTTGTCTTTTTTGTAATTCAGCTTTAATTGATGCGAGCGCTCTCATACTTTGTGCTCCATCTAAGTTCGTAATTGTTCCTAATAAATGCGGTAAGTTTTTGAATAAATTCGCCATACCGCCGCCTTTATAGTCAATTAGTAAAAAGGCTACTTCGTACGGATGGAAATTAACTGCTAGAGATAAAATGTACGATTGTATAATTTCTGATTTACCTGAACCGGTTGTACCTGCTATTAATCCGTGTGGTCCGTGTGCTTTTTCGTGTAAGTTTAAGTTTACGATATCTTCTTTACCACGTAATCCAAGTGGTACAGCTAAAGATTTATGCGCTGCATTTTTCTCCCAACGACTTGTGATATTCAGTTCTTTTACTTTTTCAACGCCGTACATTTCTAAAAATGTTACGCTTTCTGGAATACTATTTTTTAAGTTTTGCAAATGATTTAATGGTGCTAATGCCCGTGAAATATCTTCTAAATTAAACCCTTTCGGTACGTGATTTAGTTTAAATTGACGGTTAACAAGCTCTCCTTGCTCTAAGATGATGTTCCCTTGTTTTGCATCTCTTATATCTATTACCGTTTTCACATGCTCCGGTAAACTTTGCATAACATCTTGTACAAATACAAGTGATACACCTAATTGACTCGGATCATCATTAAAGAATTCCATAACAACATGGTCTAATATTAGTTTTTCATCTGTAATGAGAACGACATAGTGCGGTGCAAAGTACATTTTTTCATTAGTAGAACTTTTTTCATCTAGTTTTAATTTTCGTTCTTTCAATATTTGATACAAACTATTTAACACTTGATCACGGCTACGATCATGGTATACAAATCCACGTACATTTATATCGCGAACACTTCCATGAGGTAACCAGCGCATCCAATCCCATTTTTCTTTTTCTTCTTCCGGAAAAATAGTAATAAACTGCAAGTCATAATAACTATGGAATAAAGCCGTTTGTGCAACTAATAATTGTAATTGCTCTAACACTAAAGAGCGTTGGCCAATATAACCGACTGGTCCATTCATTAAATCTGTTACAACTGGTACATCTTCTAATGATAGATAACGCTGTCTTAGTTCACGCGCTATATCAATTAACTCATCTTTCGTTTGACTAAATTCTTCTTCATTAAATTGAATTTCAAAACTCGTATTAGCTTGTCCTGTTCCAACGCTAAATGTTAAGAAATCATGATGTAACATTGTTTTTTCATAAATTCTAGGATTTACTTGAACTGCCATATTACGTATTACTTCTACATTTGGATTGTGATAATGTAATGCGTGACGCTGTTTTTCACTTTCTGCATGTAAATCTTTCGTTTTTTGTTTTATATACTCTCTATAGCTTTTATCTCGTTCAACAATGTCGACTTTATATTGCTTTAAATTTTTTATATACGATGTGACAGAAACAATGATTGTTACTAAGGTCATCGCAATCGATGCGATAATAAACATTCCATATTTCATGAAAATTGCAAGTAATACGGTTACGACAATCATGACAAGTGAAGGTGCAATGATTCTTGCTAAATGCTCCGTTGGTTTTGATGGCATACTTGAAGGCTTTGCAATTGTCATTTTCTCTTCTGGTTCACGGTAAATAATACGTGGTGAACGATGATAGTCTGGATAACCACTTTGATAATTCGTTTCTGATTCTACTAAAATAGGTAACGCAGATTTCACTTTATCTTCTGAAGAAAGTACTTGAATGTCTTCACTACCAATCTCCAATAAAATACCATCAAAATATAATACGTCTCCTGATTCCAACATAACGCTATCTTTTAACTTCGTATAATTATGAAATACATCCCCGCCATACACGTTCACTTTAAAAGAATCGTACAACGTTTCGCGAGATAGCATTAAATCTACACTAGTCCCGGTAATAGAAATATCATCGTAATCGTTTTGACTCACTGTAAGAGAATGTTTCGTTCCAATATCAAACACTTTAGTTGTGCCAACAATAGATATAAAGATTTTCAAGCTCATATCTCTTGTTTTCCCAATCTCAATTTCCTTATTGAATTCTATTAATTGATCCTGTACCATCCAAGCATTTACTTCATTATTCCACTTTAACTCTACTTCTTGTTCTAAACTTGGATTCGTAATATCATTTGTCCACTCTTTTCCAATCGACACTATTGATTGCTCATTTGGATGTAATGTGCACTTATATATTTTGTCTCCATAAGTCAATACTAATAGTTGCTCCATCCGTGTTCACTGCTCCTTTTCAACTGTCTCATCAAGTGCTTACTCTTTTTTCTCTGTGTCCGACAAATTTTTATCGTTTGATGAATTGCCATATTTCTTTTTATATTCATCTAATTGTTGCTCATATGTTTTTAACTTTTGATCACGTTCTTCCCCTGATAAATCTGGATTATTTTTCAGTGATTCAATTTGTTTAACAAGGCCGTACATAATAAGCTGAGGATCATCAAGTGTCTTAGCTAAATCTAATGATTTATCAAAATTACCTTTTCCGTTATACATCCAATACAGCAAATACTTTTCATCACTTTTCAAACTAATATTTTTCATAATCGATTTCTTTTGAGCTTCACCTAGTTTTTCAGCTGTAATGTATGCAAATGCTAACTCATATTTAGATGCAATCGGTAATGATTCAAACTCCTCTTCATTCAATTGCGTAATGACTTTGTCATAATCAGTTGCTATGAAACTTGCATTTGCTTCTAACAATTTATTTTGATAAGGAAATTTTATAAAAGTGAAATATATTAAAGGAGCAGCTAAAATAACTGTCGCCGCTATGAAGGAAAAAGCTAAGTATTTAAATGATTTGTAGCTTTTTTTAGGTACTAACTGCATATTTTTTTCTGTTTTTGTTTGTTCCTTCTCAAAGCTGTCATCAAGAAACTGCAGTAATGCATCTAAGCTTTCCATTTGAGCAACGGTCTGTTCAAATGTTGTTTCTTTTGCATCTTTTAGTAACCCAGCATACAAATCATCAAAGTTATGTTTTTGGGAGAATAAAGCAATAATTAGACACTTATATTGTGTTAAAAATTGCTCTTCTAATAACGGGGTTGGCGGAACAATATCTCGAATTCCTCTATGTATAATACTTGGTATTAAATTAGCATTAAAAACTATATTGTCTGGATGTAAAAAGAACGTGATTCGTTTATTTAAATATTTACGAAACTGCGCAACATTCCGAAGTAGTCTTAATTTCTCATTTCTTCCAAAACGGCTAAGATCGTCCCACTTATATAATTTTTTATCTACTTGATATAGAAACGTAAACATATCATCCGTTTCTTCTATTGTTAATGGTACAAATTCAGATGATTCGCCCGTAATTATATCGAATTGACGGAAGTCTTTTATACGTGTTTGAGATTTGGTCATCTCCAATTTCCAATTTTCTTTTTCTATTTGAAATTGATAGTTCATTGCATCAATTTGAATTATTTTTTCCGTCATGTTTATCCTCTTCTCCTTTTCTTTATAACCCGTAATAACTTATTTTCAAATAACTAAAAGTAAAAAATATTCTTTATAAAACTTGCAAAATATCTCCATCTGTTATTTGGTGATCAATTAAACGATCATTATCTGTTAAAACAATTGACTTATTTTTCACTTTAATTACAAAATGTGAACCTTCATGATTATCAATCTTTAGCGTATCTAATAAGTTTTTTAATAAATATTTAATAGATTGATGATTCGGAATACGCAAATCATATGTATTTCCATTCCATTTACTAAAATCTACTGTCACATTGATATGTGTTTGTATTGCCATCGCTTTACCTCCAACTTTTACGAAGAACCGTATAAATACCGATGCAAATAAGTAGAATGCCGCCGCCAAATAATAATATTATTGTTATACTAATTGGCTCTTCATTCATTGTTTCATTACTCGCTACTTCATCTGCACTTTTTCTGACAATGTATTCACTGCTAAACAAACTATTTTTCGTATCTTTAACACTATTATTCTCTTTTGTTTTTGTAAAAAGAGAATCTCGCAAAGCTTCCATATCTTTTTGTTCTTTCTTTTTCTTTTTCTCAATTTCTTCTTCTATATCTTTGTTAAATAACTCAATCGATGCTTTATCTAATTCTGTTTCCTTATGTTCCTTTTTATTTTTTTCTTGGTCGCTTTCTTCAAGTCGATCCACTTTAAACTTAATCTTCCCATCATCACCAAGATAACTGTCAGCCGCGCTCCTTATCGGTAGCGCGACAAACAGTAAAAGGATAGAGAGAAATGATAACTTAGCCACTATGCTCCATTGTTTGATCATTTACTTCTTTTTCCTCCCATTTCTTATGCCATACAAATAGATTACTAACCAATCCAATAATGGCAATTACAAACAATACGACAAAAATAACTTTCCCAGTATCTTTACCACTAATAAAATCATTTAGAAAACTTTCTATATACTGAAGCGGTGAGAATTGACGTATCTTTCCGACAGAAGACATTTGATCTACTTTACTTCCAACTGCCTCAGTTAAAAATAGGTACATGCTTAAAAATACTAATAGTATAAACATACCTACCATTTTTATTTGTCGTAATAAGTAGGTTGAGACCAATACAAACGCCATCATAATAAATGTGATGAACGCAATCCATAGTAAACTTTGATCCTGACCGAACTTTAAAAGACGCCCAGAAATGATACCTATACTAATCCCTTCCACAATTGATATACCGAAAGCTACTACTGTAGTTGGTACATTCATATCAATTAATGAGAATTTCTCTTCAAAATGATCTGATTGCATTCGTTTCTTTTCTTGATTCGCAATTGCGTATGCTGTAAATAATGCAACAATGAAACAAGTTAATACAATTAAGTACGGTGTAAAAGCATTACCTGCTGCAATTACTCCATCATTTTGCTTTTGAACTGGACTAGCTAAAAAGTCATATAGCATCTCATTTTGACGATCTCCAATACGGCTATTCGCTAAAATTTTCGTAAAGTTTTTGGAGAATGATTTATCATCTTCCATTTTCTTCGTAAAGTCATTTAATAATAAATCAGCTTTTGAAACAATTGTCGTTCCGCTGTCTTGAATTTCTTTTGCTTGTCCATTAATTTGATCAAATGTTTTATATACATCGTCTGAAGTTGCTAAACTATGCTTCGAACTTTCGACCAATGACTGACTTTGCATCATTAATGATTTAATACCAGAATCTAACGATAAAATAGCTGTTTGCTCACCAGCATGATTTGTTGTTAATACTTGCTGCTCTTCAACTAGCTTTAAACTATTCTCACGCCATTTCGCTAAACCTTTTAAATACTCTCCTAAATTTTCATTCATACTAGTTGCTTGTTGCGTCGTTCCATTTAATTTCTCCGCTAGTAGCATAGAATTTTGATCCGCACTAGTAATAGATTGTTGATAAGAGTTTATTTTTTGTTTTAAACCTGACATATCTTGCTTTATTTCTGTAGTAATACTTGATGAAACAAGATTTGAAATTAAATCAATTAAACTTTGTTTATTTAATACGTAGTACAAAGATTGATCCGTCGCAATTGCATCTAAACTTCCCTCTTCTAACTTAGGACCTACATCTTTCGTTCTTAAATCAATCCCATAATACATTTCGTAAAGGCTCATTAAACCTTGATAACTTTCGACTGTATCTACTGCTTCTTTAATTAATACACTAGATATATTTTTTGTTAATACTTCTGCTTTTTGATGTACAACTTGATTCGTTGTACTTTCAGTAACTTTACCGTTATCTGTTCCCGTTTCGCCTCCTGGATTTCCTCCGGTCCCGTTGTCTGTTCCCGTTCCGCCTCCTGGGTTTCCTCCGGTTCCGTTGTCTGTTCCCGTTCCGCCTCCTGGATTTCCTCCGGTTCCGTTGTCTGTTCCCGTTCCGCCTCCTGGGTTTCCTCCGGTTCCGTTGTCTGTTCCCGTTCCGCCTCCTGGGTTTCCTCCGGTTCCGTTATCTTTCCCCGTTCCGCCTCCTGGGTTTCCTCCAGTTCCGTTATCTTTCCCTGTTGTGTTTTCCATTTTTTTAATAATAGGGTTTTTAGCACTGTGTACTAACGGCATTATGCCATACTGTGATTTATGAACCACATTTTCCACCTTGCTATTTTCCGTTTGTGTTCCTTTATCTTCTTTGTTAGGTTTTTCTTTTTCAGGACTAGTTTCTTTTTTATGAGTCCCACTCAATTCCCACTGCCACATTACAGGAGAGAAAACATCTATATTGATGTTTGGATCTTTTAACTTCACATGCAGATCAATCTTTATATCCCCTTCATTACGAGGAGCTATTGTAATTTCTCCTGCTTCGCTTTGAAGAAAATCACTTGTACGATCCACATCATCAATATATAAAGCTTCTGTACTTCCATCTAGTTTAAATTCTTCTGGAATCTTTATCTTCAAAATTTGCGGAGATTCCATTTTAATTACTTTCGCAGTATCACTAAATGTAATTCCCTCTGTATAAAGTCTATCCTTTACTTCTTTAATAGCGTTTCCTAAAGATATTTTATTTACAGGATCATAATAAAAATTATTTTCTTTATTATATTTTTTTGTAAATTGAATTACATTTTGCAGTTGTAATTTCGTCGCATCTGGTAAATCGCTTTGACCGATTTCTTCCATGTTTAAACTAGGTAATTTCGCAATTAAATTCTCGATTTGTTTCTTTATTCGAGCATCTGGTTGTTTCATTAATGTATTTATGAAGATTTCTTGCTTTCCATCATTCGACATAGATTGCTTTAACTTCTTAATTACCGTCTCTTGAATATCACTTTCTAACTTTCCTGCAAGTTCTGTATCATATTCAGATACTTGTTTTTTTACATCTGCTAAATATTTTTGAATCGCTGCAGCATCAGTTAAAATATTCGGTTCTTTCTCTGAAAACGTAAATTGATTTGAAATAATTTTATTAGCGGATTCCAATGCACTTAATTGCTTTAAAGCATCGCCTGTATTCATATCATTCATATATTGATTGAATTGATTTATGAAATTATTCGCTAACAAATTGTTATCAGTTTGCATTTTTTGAAAGTTATTAAAACCATCTAAGTACGTACTGTTTGATTTATTCCCTTCATCTAACGCTTGACCGAAACCTTTTAAAACATCCTGAAATCCTTTGAAACTATTAACAGAAACACCTGTATAATCTTGTACTGTTTTAAATTGATTTGTGTAATTTGCTAACGGACTATGTATATCTTTTTTATACATAGTTGTTTGAACGTTTCCTTTTTCAATTATTTTACCTATATTATCTTGTGCACCTTGTAGCTTACCGATAATACTCGCAAAATAAACGTCGATTATTTGCTTATTGAAATCTTCTAAAATAACAGAAGCTGTATTTTCTGCCTCAGCTTTCAAATCCTTATTCCCAGTTGCATTTACTTTGTAGTTTAACGTTAATTTCTCTGGAATCTCTGAATCAATCGCAACTGCCTTCCTAGAAAAATCATTTGGAATAACAATCATCATATTGTAATTATTATTTTTCAATCCATTTTCTGCTACCCCGCGACTAACTACGTACCATTCTTGTTTCGTATTTTTATTTACATTTTTAACAAATTGATCTCCAAATGCTATTTTATTGCCCTCAAATACAGTGCCCTGATCTTCATTTACCAACGCAACTGTCATTTTTGGTGTAGTATTCTCATTAGCTTTCTTAACATTTTGATTTAATGCTAAATAGGAGACCCCTGTTGATAGTACAAGAGCTAAAATAATAAACAACAAGATGCTCCATTTGAACTTTTTCACTACTTATCACTCCTGCGACTGCGAGTCTATCTGATGAAAGACTTCGTATCTTACTCTAGTTTTAAAGTAATTTAGCCATACAACGTATGGTTGCATGGCTAAATTATATATTTCTTTTTATCTGTCTTATTGTAGACCGAAATTACGAGAAAGATCTTCGTCATGTCTAGCAACAGCTTCTGCAGTTTTATTAAGCTGCATATTAATTTCTTGTAATAGCTGTGCGAAGTTTTGTACTTTTGGCTTTAATTGATTGAACTGTTGGTCAAAACCTTCGAAAGCACGACCTTCCCATTCTCCTCTTAATTCATTTTGTAAGTTTTGTAGTTGACGTAAAATGTCCTCAATTTGATTTGCACCTTGTCCATATCGAGTCGCTTTCGATTTAAGCTCCTCTGGTGACATACGAATTTGTCCTGCCATTATTAAATCCCCCTTAAAATTAAAAAATAGTAAAATTAACCAATAATCAATTCTACAAATTGATTATATCAATAATTTAAAAATTTCTAAACAAAAAAATGATATTTTTCCAAAATTTCTCTTTTACTATAATAACGATATATTGTACAATACTAATTTATTTGTTTTTTAAGCACACTCTATAAATCGACTATAAAATAAAGGCAAACCATCTATTTTATACTTTATCGCTTTAAATTCCAGCGATAAAGTAGCCACTAAATCATTATTTTCTCTTCTCTCATTCAGACTATTCTACTCACTTCAAAGTCATAATTACCTGCCTTTCAACAAACCCAAACTCTTCGTACATCTCTTTTGCAAAATTCCCAGCAAATACATTCAACCGAATTTCTGAATACTTCTCCTTTAATTCCTTAATACCAGCTTCCATCAGTTCTCGCGATAATCCTCTCCCGCGATATTCTGGGAAAACGTACAATTCATATATAAATCCAAGTTTTTCACGAGAAAAATAGTCTGTATTTTCCCCTATTAATATCCATCCCATTACTTTATTTTTTTCTTTAATAATTAAATAGCATGCTCCTTTTTCTACAATCGGCTTTGTAATCTCAATTGCTTTCTCGGTACTTAATTGACAATTCCCTCTCGTCCCTTCAAAAAGCGATTGAGCCGAATATTTTAATATTTCATTGGTATCTTCTTGATTCGCCTTAACAATCATTTTTCACAACTCCCCTTGAATAATAGGCATTACTATCGCTTGTTCAAGATTCTCCGCTTCCATAACAATTGCTGTTAATCCGTGTTCTGTACTTGTTTCATGGAGCTCTCCCTTTTCCCAAAACACAGCTTGTCCCGCCTCTATATTTATCTTTTCTTTATTTACCCCACATACATATCCTGCTCCTTTCACAATAAGAAGCAGTTGAGATACAACTGCTTCATGATTACCGATGATTCCATTCTCGTGTAAATGCATAGCACCGATATGTATATTCCCTCGATGGTTTAATATTTTCGACATGATGAAATTAGGTTGAAATACTGATAGGTGCTTTCCTACTTTTTCACTAAAATCAAAAATTTTCATTACTAGTTCTCCTTATACGTATAAAACCATCCTTACTGTCTGCATCATATGTCCTTCAAAGTCTTCTTCAAATTGCTCTAATTCAGCAAAACCTTTCGCTTCATAAAAGCGTTTCCCTTTTTCATTTGCTGCTTCTACATGTATGTACAATTTCCGTATCCCATTTAATGCTTTAATTCCTTTTTGTAATAAAGCACTTCCGATCCCTTTTCCTTGCTGATCTGGTAACAAATAAATCGCACCTAATTCCGCTTCATTTTGTAGTCTAACAGGTGAAAAGTTCGCAAACCCTATTACTTCTCCTTCTTCTTCCGCAACGAATAAATGCGTATTTTTAAGACGATATTTCATTTTTTCATCAGAATATGCCTCGTCTAAAAAACTGTCTTGAATTTCTCTTGGAATAATGCCTTCATATGTATCATGCCAAGCTATTTTTGCTACTGATTGTACAGCATGAATGTCTTCTTGCTTCATTTCTCTAATTATATATGTCATCTCGATGTCTCCATTCTCTTTAAATTATATTCTGCTAATATACTAGAAGAAACGGCAAAACCATTTTCATAATTCACCTTAATTAATTTTAATTTCTCAATTGAAGCTGTTGCAAAATCAAACTTTCCATAAATATATTCCATTACACTTAAAAACTGCTTTGTATGTAATCTATTTGCAATTGTACAATGCGGAACCCATTTTCCCGGTACGTAATATGAATTTGGGTTGTCATGAAAAGTTTTAAAATAATCATGATAAGAATAATGAAGTTTTAACAATTCATCGGTAACGGTCGGCGCTAGAAAGACCGTTCCATTAGTAGGAAAAATTCCAACAGAAAGAAAAGTTACTGCGTCCATATTTTCTTGAATAGCTACAAACTCCCCTAGTTTCTCAGTATACAAATGAACATCTAACTCATTATAATCCGCAATCGTTATATGAGGTTCTACTCCAGCTAGTTGATTTGTTCCAATTACATTTGTTAATTCATTTTGCAGTTCTGTAATTTTATTAGTAAACACACGATCAAATGTAGCAATAATAGCGTACAATCTTTCTCACCCCTTCGTTACACATAGCGCTTCCCATTCTTCACGAATCATGCCCATTCGAATAGAATCATAGTATGTTCCGTTATAATAACGACACTTTCGCATTCTACCTTCTAAGCTCATTCCTATTTTCTCCGCTACTTTCATCATTCGTTCATTACCAGACCAAGTCGTGAGCCCTACTCTACCAATTTCCATCTTTTCAAATAATAAATCTCGATATAACGTTAACGCTTCTGTACCGTAGCCACCATTCCAGTAAGTTGGATTATAAATAACAATTCCCATCTCCAACCAACGCGTCGGTTTATGCTCCCAATAAAATCCGACCGTCCCTATAATTTGACCGTTATTTTCTATAATTAAATTTGACAGTGGTTCTTCTTGCAAACGAGTTTGCATCTTCTCTTTATAGGAAGAGTATTCTTGCATTGAAAACGGAAAATACGGTGCATCCCATTTTTTCCATTCTGGATTTTCTTCTTTAAACACGAGATTCCATAATGTTTTTATATCTGATTCTTCTATTGTACGAATTGTAACTTTCTTCCCCATTAATACAACGTTTTGCATAATTCCCTCCTGCATTCCTCTTTATTTCATATATAATTATAATATTTTTTCAGAAAAATCAAAACTAATATCATTTATTATATTGTATAATTTTGTTATTAGATACCAATTATTGATTTAGAAAGCTGGTGATTCAGTGAAGAATCGATTTAGTATTGCTTTATTTCTCACTATTGTTACGACAAATATTATTCTATATTTCTTCTTACCATCAAATATTGTTACGAAATGGGACTTTAATGGAACGCCTACATCAACAATGGATAAAAGCACTTTTGTAATCGTAAATATAATTATATGTTTCTTCTTATTCTTTGTATTTTTAGCTTTATCTAAAGCAGCGAGTAACCAGAAATTTCTCCATTGGATCGGCAACACAATGTTACTATTCTTATTTTTTGTCGATATTGTCATCGGCCTCATCGCTCTTGGCTTTTCACTTCCTCTTGATCATTTCATATTTTTAGCATTAGGGCTTTTATTTATATTAATAGGTTATTTCAGTTCCAAAATTGATACGACTAAATCAACCGTTTCATTAGAATGGAATGATAAGCACCTTGAAAAAAGAGCTTCAAATATTAGTAGTATTTCAATGATGATAGCAGGTATTTTTTTAGCGATACTTCCTTTTATCGTTTCTGCTCCCTATAGAGGTTATGGCATACTAGCAATTCTTTTAGGAATGACGCTTATCATTCTGCCGAGTACGATTTATTTACTTATTAAAGACAGCAAGCAATCTACTCCTTTAAAAAAATAGGAGGTTATATCCCTCCTATTTCAGCTTAATGTTTTATTTTTCACTTTTTCTATCTCAACTAAAATCCCTTTCTCTATCCAACCCTCTACGCCATCTTTTTTAATTAAATCATATCCTGAACAGCTATCATCAATGAGAGAAACGATATCTCCCTTCCTAACGCTTATTTGCGCACAAGAAATATCGGTTTTCACTGTATATTCACCTGACTTAAGTTGTTTCATATATTCATTTTTTACAGTGAGCACATTATTCGTTTCCTTTTGTTTACATACGGTGTAATCTTGCATCTTCTCGATAGGCTCTATGTAATAATACGGATATGTCACTCCGCCCTGCATTTCTGAATTCGCATTAAAATCCGCTATTACTTCGTACTCTGGAAAATAGTCTACATATGTATAAGAAAACGTATCGCCCGTTTGTTTCCTCTGAATAATAAATACGTTTAATTGCCCTGCTTCTTTAATTGCATTTCCTCCATCAATTGCAATAATTTTTTTCTCCTTATCAATAACTGGATTATTAGACGGTGCTTCTTCAGAATAGTTCACGACAGGCCAATGACCGACTATTACATACTTATTTGCTTTATGTGATTGATTGAAAAACTCCGGCATTGCTATCGCATTTTTGCGCTCAGTTTCTTTCCAATCTACTCTATCTTCTAGACCGGCATGCACAAAAATATAATCTTCTGTTTCAATCGCTGTTGGCAACTCTGTTAGCCAATATAGTTCTTGTGAAAATTCACTTAACAATGCTTCTTTCACTTCACGAATTGAAGTGCCCTCATGAACTGAAAAACCCAATTGCTCTAGCCATTCATTAAAAATTGAATGCTTCCTCGTACATAAATAATTAATAAGACCAGGATTTTCATTTAGAAGAGCATCAACTAAAACTTCACAATTCCCTTCAACAACGTGAACCTTTGAATTGTTCTTTACAAGATTCATAACGTAGTTTACTACGCCTACGCTATCTCGTCCTTTCTCGCAAAGATCTCCATTAATAATTAAATAATCTTCATCTTTAAAGTTAACTTTATGTAGTGCTTCTTTTAAAAGATTTAATTCTCCATGAATATCAGATATGACAATAACTCTAGCATCATTAGGGATTGATAGTTTCTTTATTTTTTTCAAGTATAAGCGCTCCAATCATCCTCTTTATTAAATTAAAACAATTCGACAAAATACACTATATAACCTTTTCAAATACATATACCATAACTTACAACCTATTTACGGTTCAATAATAACTTAAAAAATAAGAAGAAGCTGTTCCCAACTTTTGCAGGACAACTTCTTCTTATTTTTTATAATTCTTTATAAAAAGAATAACTCACCTTATCATACCCTTCTCTTTCATAAAAACGATGAGCATCAATTCTTGAAAATGCTGACGTGAGGACGATAGACTCACATCCGTTTTCCTTTCCCCAGTTCTCTATATACGAGAGTAATACTTTCCCATGTCCTTTTGAACGATGTGCTTCTGCTGTTACAAGGTCATATACGAAAACGTGTTTCTTATTATAAAAGTTCGTACAAATCGCTACACCTGCAAGGCTAACAACTTCATCATTCTCATTACGCAGCGAAAATAGTTTATAATTTTCTTCTTTCATATTTCGAAATAAAGAGCTTGTTTCCTCTTTTGAAAGTTTCATTCGTAATTGCTGTAAAACAGGTAATACTTCATGTAATTGCTCTTCTGTTACTACTTCTTTAACATTCATTTTTAACTCTCCTCTAACTATTTATTTAATTTTCTAAATGTTATATCATTATTATAGAAAGTAACTGCCCTTCACTTAAGTGACAGTTTAAGTGTTTTTTATAAGGCCAGTTTTAAAGGAGAGTTTTATATGGATTTTACTATCCCATTGCAATTACAAAGTAACACACCTATTTACTTGCAAATTTACGAATATATAAAAGCTGAAATTATACAAGGGACTATTTCTGTCGGCACACGTCTACCCTCACACAGAAATTTAGCATCACAACTTAATATTAGCCGCATTACTGTTGAATCAGCTTATCAACAATTATTAGCTGAAGGTTATGTAGAAAGTAAACCGAAACGTGGTATTTTTGTAGCAAATTTCGATATTGACGTTATCCCAAATAAAAAGCGAAATGCAGCAAAGAAGACGAGCAATTTGATAGACGAAAAATTTGAATATGATTGTAGCCAAGGACTTATTGATCAAAATGCATTTCCGATTACAAATTGGAAACGAGCATTACAAGAATCCATACTTACATACGAAAATGCACTATTTGCCAAAGAAGACCCTCAAGGTGAATTCGCTCTTCGAGAGCATATATCAACATATTTATATCATTCTCGCGGTGTCCATTCTTCACCTGATCAAATTGTGATTGGCGCCGGAACGCAGCCACTTCTCTGGCTACTACTTCAACTGCTTGGCCCTACAAAAGAATACGGCATTGAAAACCCTGGATTTCACCGTATACACGCAATCATTAAAAGCTGTGATAGACAAATTCATCCCATACCATTGGATGAAAAAGGTATTGATATTTCTAGTTTATACAATACAAATTCCAATGTCGCATACGTTACACCATCACACCAATTTCCACTCGGGATTATTATGCCTTTATCTAGAAGATTAGAATTGTTAAAGTGGGCTAATGATTGCAGCGGATACATTATTGAAGATGACTATGATGGAGAGTTTCGCTACGCTGGTAAGCCGATTCCTTCTTTACAAAGTCTTGATTCAAATGAACGCGTTATTTATATGGGGACTTTCTCAAAATCTTTTTTACCTTCTTTACGAATGGGATATGTTGTTTTACCACCACACCTTTTAAAAACATATCAAGAACTGCATGGAATTTTCAAACAAACAGTCGCTACAATACAACAACTTGCTTTTGCTAACTTTATACAAAGCGGGAATTGGGAACGTCACCTTAATCGGAGTCGTACACTATATAAAAGAAAACATCATGCGTTAGTAAAATCCATTATGAAAGAAATGGGGGCTAATGTTCAAATTCTTGGCGAACAGTCCGGACTTCATATTGTTTTATGTGTCCATAACAGTATGAATGAAAATGAACTGATTGAATCCGCTAAAAAACAAAGCGTTAAATTATACCCACTTTCTCCATATGATTTCGTGAATGATTTACGTAAGGAATCATACGTATTACTCGGCTTTGGTAGTATTCCAGAAAATAAAATTGAAACGTTGGCTAGATTATTAAAAGACGCTTGGTTTCCTAGTTGCAAGGAAACTTTTTAACAGTGGATTTAACTTGTAACATGTTAACAATTCAACAAAATAAAAAAGAAGGCTGTTCCAAAATAACTTTTTGGACAGCCTTCTTCTAGTTATTCACCTGACCTAGCTTTCCTTCCCGGACGTTTCACACCAGTCGTTTCTGTTGAATAGGAAGCTTCGATTATAGCGGCTGGATCTACAGAGAGAACGAGATCTTTCATTTTCGGATAAATGAATCGGTTTGTAATGCAATAAATGATTCTCTTATGCTCCCCTAAAAAACCACCTTCTCCATGTAGATACGTAACAGATAGTTGCAATTCTTTCATAAGTAAATCGCCTATTTCTTTATTCTTACCAGAAATAATCATAACGCTCTTACCTTGATTAATACCATCTAATATAAAATCAATCATCTTCGTAACAATATAGAAAATTGCTAATGAGAACATCGCTTGTTCGATTGAAAATAAAATGGCAACAAAGATGAAAATAACTGCATTTACTGCAAGTAAAAATGTACTAATCGGTACATTAAAGTGTTTATTCATCCAAACTGCTAACATTTCCGAACCGTCAATTGCTCCACCCATTTTAACAACAATCCCAACACCAATTCCAAACAGTACTCCACCATAAAGTACAATTAATAACTCAGAAGTCGTAATTGCTGGAAATGGTTTTAAATAAATTAATCCGAGTGTTGTAACTACATTCGCATAAGATGTACGGATAAAAAATTTCTTTCCCATTACTTTTGCAGTAAATAATAAAATTGGGATATTAATTCCTAAGAACACACCATAAAGCGGCAATCCTGCGACTTTATTTGCCATAATAGCAATAGCCGTTACCCCGCCATCTACTAATCCATTAGGTGCTAAAATAAGCTCTAATGAACCTGCTACTATAATTGAGCCAATTGTTAATAATACGTATTCAAATACTTTCTTCATTCATTACCCCCAAAACTTATATATTTTCTTAGTATTATTTTAACGTAATTTTACTACTAATTCAAAGGTATCGATTTATATACACAAAAGTTTCTCCTTTATCGCTATTTTTATGTAACACATGTAACGCGTAATACTAAAAACACACTTACAAATTAAAAGTAAGTGTGTTTTTAACATCTATTTAATCTTTACGTACGGCTTCATTTTTAATTTGAATATTTCCTCAACTGCCCTTTGATATCCACCGGCATTTCTAAGCGACTCTCCCACTTTACGACTATTCTCCTTAAACGTCACATCATCCATTACTTTCTTTACAGTCTCACGTAACAATTCAGAAGTTAACTCGTTGCGATTAAGTCTTATTCCTGCCCCTACTTCAGTCAATCGTTTTGCAACGAATGGCTGATCTCCTGTTACCGGAATTACAACTAATGGAACACCGTAATATAACGCTTCACTCGAACTATTCATACCACCATGTGTCACGAATACATCAGCATGCTGTAAAACTTCTAATTGCGGGACATAATTATACAACTTAAAGTTTTTCGGGATATTTTCAAATTGACTTATATTTATCTTCTTACCAACGACTAATACGACTGTCGCATCAACATCTTTAAAAGCTTCAAAACATTTTTCATACAAAGCAGGTTGTTCATTAAAAACTGTTCCCATAGAAATGAAAATCACTTTTTCATTTTTTAAATCTTCGGTAGGAAAACTCCCCACTTCTTTTCGAGTAGCAATTGATGGACCTACAAATTTATACGATTCATCAAATACCTCTGAACGTGGCTGATATTCTTTTGAAGTATATACAATCGTAATATCACCAGGATGGTTCATAATATCATACATACTATTACATTTCATTCCATACTGCTTATTCCATCTTTCCATTCCCGCTAAACAAGATTGATATAATGGATCCATTTCATCTACTTGTCTCGATTCTTGCTCATCATGAAAATTAATGTACTGATTAACAGCAAACGTTGTACAGGATGAAACACTTGGTAATTGTAAAATATTCGCTATAATACGTCCTACTGGAAAATGATTATCATATATTAAATAATCGTATTTTTCCTCTTTTGTTTCTTCTACAATTTGAGTAACAATACGCTCTGATGCTTCAATCATATGAGATAGCATCGTCAAAGGGCTCCCACCTTCATTTACTCGTTCCATAATATTAATTTGAGAGAGAAAATTCTCAAACACTCGGAATTCCGCACCTGTTGCTTCAACCTTCTTTCTATAATCTTCAATACAATAAGAAACAACTGTTTCCCCTCGCTGAATTAACTCACTTACAATAGCTAAAGTCGGATTAATATGACCTTCCCCAGGAAAATTTATTACGAGTACATTTGCCATAACATTCTCTCCTATCCAATTAATATAATAAAATTAACAATTAATTATATTAATTAATTTAAGTCTATTATAAATGAATGCATTCTACTTCTTCATGCTTTTCTCTTCATTTTATTATTGAGAAATATTTTCTATAGTCTACATTATTGTGATTCACAATCTTATAAATCAATGCTTAATTTTACTTTTACTCTTCATAGATTTAAAGATACGAGTCTTACATTCAAGTATTACCACCATTATTTTTAGACAATTCATACAAAAATAGAGAAATATAATATTTTTAATGAGTTTTCACTATAAATGTAAGTATGCTGTCTATCTTTTTATCTTTATCCTCATAACACATCATCTGTTATATAATGAATTTATGGAATTTACAGAAAAAGGAGTCTTTTCATGTTACAACAACTATTCAATTCACCTATTCTATCCGTTCAAGCCTTGCACCCAGGTTATGAAGATCATGCAAGTGATGTTTTTCTCGTTCAAACAGAAGATACAGAAGTTATCGTTCGTGCTTCTAAAATGAATGAAGAACCAAATAATGATTTTTGGTGGGGATGTAAAAATCTATTTGGAATTGATCCAAGGAACGTCCATCATTTAGAAACTGTACATACATTGCTGCAAGAACATACGAATCTTCCTATCCCAACAATATTAGAAAAACATGTTTTAAATAGCCGTGAATTTGTGGTGGTCGAAAAGTTAGTAGGTAACACAGTTCAATCTTTTATCGAGCAACCAGATTCTATTTTATTCAGCCTAGGAAAAGGACTTGCAGAAATACATAAATTTAAAGCCGATTTCATAGGAAATCCGTCAGGCACGTTCCAAGTTCCACTAGATGAATTCCAATCACATATTTTAAACGTGAGTAAAGAGCTTGTGAATATGTTTTATTCCGATGATGAAAGCATAAAAAATGCATTCCCTACCTTTGAATCACAACTTTCTTCCCTGTCCGTACCAAAGGAATCTACACTCGTCTTAATTGATATGGATCCTACTCAATTTTTATCTGACGGTACAACTATTACGGGTTTAGTAGATAGTGAAGCTTACGCTGTTGCTCCGCGAGAACTTGATTTTATCGGACTAGAATATGTACTTACCGAAAAAGAAGCACATGCCTTTAAAAGTGGTTACGAAACAATTATGTCTATTCCTCACTTAGAAGAATATAGACAGCCTTATCGTTATTTATACCGACTGTTATCTGTGCAAGGTAATGTGGAATTAAAAAAATGGTTAAGTCACCCATCCTATTTTTAAATACGAATGAGAGGGAATATACAATGGATATTCAGAAAAAGCGTTCTGTAACAGAAAGTGAAATACAGCAAATGAAGGATTTGGCTTATATTTGTGGGCAACAAGACAATCTTGATTACTCTTCAGATTTACATATCAACTTTTTAAAAAATCGAAATGAAGATTATATAAACGATTTTCTTCTTTATAACGGTACTCAATTAATTGGCGCTTTAAATATGTATGATTTCGAAAGACCAACAAAGCTTGAACTAATAGGCTTTGTACATCCTCATTTTAGAAAACAACGTTTCGGAACTATCCTTTTACAAACTGCAATGAAAGAAATACAAAATAGAGAGACAGATGAAGCTCTTCTTATTATTAATGGGGATTCTATTTCTGGGAATGAATTTGTAAAACATATGAAGTTACCATATTTATATAGTGAATATAGTATGGAGTGCAAAACAAACGAAATTCAAAAAACAACAGATAATAATATACAGCTTACTCTTGCACCTTCAGAATCACTTCTTGATCTTATTAAAATTTCTAGTAAAGCTTTTGGTGATTCAGTAGAAAATACGACTACATGGTTACAAAAAATGATGAATTCATCTTCCCATCAAGTTTACAGTGCCCTTATTGCTGGAAAAGTGATAGGAACAATTACAGTTTCTAAACAAGAGCAATCTACTACACTATCAGGATTCGCCGTTCATCCTTCTTATCAAGGTAAAGGATACGGAAAAGATATTCTTTGTAATATAGTACATACCCTTATTACAGAAGGAGTTTCAACAATTGAATTAGACGTCGAAACGAAAAATATCCACGCTTTAAAACTATATACACAATGTGGTTTTGAAATTAAAACGAGGCATGACTATTATAATTTAATGAATTTTTAGGTGAATACATATGTTAACAAAACAATTTATTCTAATTATGATATTTTAGCAGACATCTATAATAAACATTGGGGACATTTTGTTGAATACTCCCATCCAGCCTCGTTTTACAAGATGCTCTTCCCTACTCTCGTATATTAGATCTTTGTTGCGGGACTGGTCATCTCTGCCGGTGATAGTTTAATTTAGTTGAACTAAAAAGTGTGTTTCACAAAGTTTACTCCGTATTACATAACGAGGGTATATTCGCATTTGATATGAATAAAAAAATAAAAAAACTGAATCGAAATGATTCAGTTTTTTCTTAATATATTTACAACTGCAGTTGTTTCGTCATTTTCTTTATAGACACGCGGAATTCTTCTATCTAGCATACATGTAACTTCATAGTTTATTGTACCTAACATATCCGCTATTTCTTCTACTGCGATATTTTCTTCACCTTGTTTACCGTAGAATACTACTTCGTCTCCTACTTGTACTGGCATCGCTTTTGAAACATCCAACATTAACTGATCCATACAAACACGGCCAATAACAGGTACTCGAACCCCATTAATTAACGCATAGCCTTTATTAGATAATTGACGATTATAACCATCAGCATAACCAATTGGTACAGTCGCAATCCATTCTTCACCAGTTGTTACATACGTATTCCCATAACTTACACCACGATTCTTCTTCGCATGTTTAATATGAGCTACTTTTGATTTTAACGACAACGCAGGCTGTAAAGAAACGACTGAATGATCCACTTCTTTTGATGGATACATACCGTACACTCCTATTCCAACGCGTACCATATTTTGAAATGTGTTACTTAATTCCATTGATCCCGCACTATTTGAACTATGAATATATGGTATTTGAATTCCTAATTCTTTCGCTGTATTAACAGCTTTTTCAAATAAACTTGTTTGCATATTCGTATATGATTTATCGATTTCATCTGCCGTAGAGTAATGCGTAAACATCCCTACTACCTCTACATACTCCATACGGTTTAATTCTTCTAAAAATGGTTTAACTTCTTCTTCTTGTAAACCGATACGACTCATTCCTGTATCAATTTTCACTTGAATTTGTACTTTCTTTTGAAGACGGTTTGCAATTTCATTTATACCATGTAAATCTTCTACTCTATAAACAGTCATCATAACGTCATATTGAATTACATCTTCTACAGCCGCTACTGGTGTGTATCCTAAAATTAAAATTGGTACAGTAATTCCTGCTTCTCTTAATTCTATTGCTTCATCTACAAATGCAACTGCAAGTTGATGTATTCCCGCTTCAATTGCAGCTTTGGCAACTTCAACTGCCCCATGGCCATACCCATTCGCTTTTACAGCAGCCATCATCTTAATTTCTTCATCATTTACATGTTTTTTAAATTCTTTTACATTATGTTTTACAGCATTTAAGTCAATTTCTACAATTGTATCTCTTCCATATTTCAAACTCATTGGTCTAACTCCTAACTCAATAATTGCATTCCATTCTATTTCACGTTTCATATGACCTTTTACAATATAATACTTTTCATTATGCTAGTCAAACTACTAGAATTTTCGGAATTTTGAGTATGATATAATATCCTCAAGAAACTATTATATACGGAGACGAGGAGAATTACAATGTTTGTTCAATCTGCATTGCATCAACTAAAAGTTGCTATTGATACTTCTATTTATATGCTTAACCAATATAGTGAAAACGATTTAAAAATACAACCGATTCACTCAAAACGATCATTATTTGAAATGTGTGCACATCTTTCTCTTATTTGTCATGCTGATTTACTCATTTTAAATGGTATTTCAGAAAAAGAATTACATACCTTTTATATAGAACATACACCCGTAACAGTTGCTCACATGCAACAAACGATGATTGAAGGATACAACCTTCTCTCTAAAACATTTCTTTCCTACTCCCAAATAGAATTAGCAAAAGTTATGACTGCCTATTGGGGGATTTCTTATTCGCGCTTTGAATGGTTACTTGAAATCGTTGCACACTTTTATCATCATCGTGGACAAATTCATATTTTATTATGCGAGCATATGAAAGATCCTCGCATTCCTTTATTTGAGTGATTTTCCACTCATTCATTAATTAGCTACAAAACCAATAAAAAGTATCATTCCTAATAAAATAAATGTTTGAGCATAACCTCCTATTTTCATAAGATAAATAGAAATGATAGGTCCTATACTAGTACCTAAAAATAAAATAAAAGTATATTCCCCTTGCTTTCCCTCCTAATTGACCTCCAAGAGAAACTAAAGACGGAACGGATATAGCAATACCTATTACAAAACAGACACTCATCATTACAAGTAGAGATAGATCCGAAACAAAGCCCATTGAACTTAGACTAAAAATAACAATCAACAATCCTCCTTGAAGAACTTTCCTTACTTCAAACCTCTTTGTTAAAAGACCTGCAAGTGGTGACAGCAACATACCAAACAGCCCTGCTAAGCGAAAATAAAGGATTTGTTCTGCAGTTAAATTGTAAGTAGGAGAGCTCAAATAATTCCCTAAAACAGTATACATATTAACAAAAGCCATTATTAAAACAGGATTTTTCACACTGACTAACTATTAGTTTTAAATAATTCGCAACTTCTTTAAGGCATAAGAAATTCCGCCTTCACTCGCCTTCGTTGTAACGAAATCAGCCCTTCTCTTCAACTCCTCTCCACCATTTCCCATCGCAACTCCTAATCCTACATACTGCAACATCTCAATATCATTTCCACCATCGCCAAAAGCAATGGCTTCTAATTTACTAATGTTTAAATGTTCCAATACTTTTTGAATTGCAGTTAGCTTCGATACTTTACTATCTTCCAATACATTTATAACGTAACCATGAAAACGCTCAAACGTAAGTGCTGGATATCTTTCAATGAATTTTTGAGCTTCTGTATCATCAGCATACAGACATATGCAATACATCTCATCTGATAAGTTTCTAACTTTGTCAGGATACCGCTCTAAATTTAAAGTTTCATTTAACGCTCGCATGACACGTTCATCTTTGGAAGCAATATTATTCATTGCAAATTCTTCTGTAAAGTAAGAAACACTGTGACCATGTAATTCAGCAAAATTTGAAATATCATGAACGATTTCGCTTGAAAGTACTGATTTATGTATAACTTCTTTCCCACATTTTATATGTGCACCATTTGCTGAAATAAACGTATTTATACCTAGTTCCTTAAATTGTGAGCATAAACTATACGGTCTTCCAGTTGTAACAACTACGTGAATTCCTTTATCTATTAACCTTCGTATCGCTTCTTTTGTACTTTCGTGCATGCTTCTATCAATCTCACTTAATAACGTACCGTCAACATCGAAAAATACAACTTTGTACATAAGTCTTTACATCCCGTCCAAATGATTCGTATCATTAATGAAATGCACCGTTTTTTGTTCACCCTCAATTTCAATTAAACTTATTCCCGTATCTCCCATTTTGAAATAGTAGTCCATTGAAATTGGCATTTTGAAAAATGCACGTAATAGACTATTAATTACGCCTCCATGGGCAACAATTGCAATTCGATCATATGTATTCTCTATCATAATTTTAGAAAAGATTCCTTCTATTCTCATTCGAAACTCAATAAATGATTCTCCGTTTTCAAAACGGTCATGAAGAAACTTTGGCTCTGGATATTTCTTTGCTTCTTCAAATGATAAGCCTGCTTGCACTCCATTATTAAACTCCATTAATTCCTCTTCTAATTGAATTGGACAACCAATTGCTTCTGCTAATGTTTCACCCGTTTCGCGAGCGCGTTTTAATGTGCTTGCCCAAATGAAATCTGGCGCAAAATCTTTTTTCACTTTCTGTACAAGTCTTTGTACTTGTTGTCTCCCTTTGTCAGTTAACTCAAAATCAGCTCGACCTTCATGCACATGTAAAATATCAGCTTCTGATTCTCCGTGGCGTATTAGTAGTATTTGCATGTTTCTCTCTCCCTTTATTTAACATTCATAAAATTCCATTATATCACTTTTTAAGATTCGAAAATAAAAAAGGAACGGTCTCCCGTCCCTCATCCATTCACTTTTTCCGCATCATTCCAATAATATTTACTAAACGCTTCTGTTAACACATCAATTGTGTTATATAATTCATCTAACGTATTATCAACACCACCAACTTCAATTAACATCGCATTTTTCGATAAATCTTGATTATAAACGCCATTTCCATCTTTTTTATACTTTGGAAAAATCCCTCTACTTAATCCGTAGTAGTTTTCATCTAAATAACTATTGATGGCTCTTGCAATTTTTTCATTTTCAGCACGGCCTTCATTTTCCATCCCAATTATAAAATATAATCTTGCATACGATTTTCCGTTAATTACTTTTGTTGTTACTTTCTTACGCTGATCGTCACGGTGTATATCAATCGGAAACGCAATTTTATTATTTTGTGCTAATGCTTCTTTTACATATTCATGAGACGCTTTATATGACTGATACCATACCCACTTTTTACTCGCTAATAAATCACCCATATTCGTTTTATCATGAACTACCGGAATTCCTTGTCCTTCAAGTTGCTCTTTCATACGTTTCCCTAGTAAAGACACATTTACATCTGGGCTAGATGGATCAGTTGCCCCTGGTAATAATGGAAAGAAGGATTCCCAGCTATGTGTATGATAAATATATACTGCACTTTCACCTTTTTTCGCTCCGTTCTTTTTCTGAACCGGATTATTCTTTTCCGCTTCTGTAACTTTATCTTTTGCTATTTCCCGTTCTTTCGTTACTTCTTCAATCGGTACACTAGATTCATTTGGGATATTCGTCAAGTTTGTCCCTTCCCCAGCTACGATAATATTAGAATAATACTTTGACATACCAGGTACTTCTTTACCGACGAATGTTCTTAAATCTTTAATTTTCAAATCTGTCGCAATAGAGAACATTAAATTTCCAACTGACTCTCTTTTATTCTTCTTAAAATAATCAAATCCGTAATAGCGATTCTCACTTTCTATCATTTGAACAAAACCTTGCATCGATACTTTTCCAAACCATTGATTTGCATAATTTGATTTCATTGTATGTAAAAATGACGTCAAAATCGACGCTATCATAATTACTATTAGCGCATATAAAAGGAGTAACGAAATCAGTTTCTTCCCATGTATTCGAGTTGCATACTTTTTCACTGCATCACCTTCTTTATACATGGATATGTACAAGCTTTTCGGAATATACGCAAAAAAAAGAGAAATGGTATCCCATTTCTCTTCCTCACTTTTATTGTTCTTTTCCTGTATCATTTGAAGGTAATTTCTTCACTTGTTTTTCTTTAAATATTTCTCCAATTGCCCCGAGAGTACCAAGTGTTTCAATTGCATTAGACGGAATAAAGACTTTATTTGCTGGTCCTTTTGCAACTTCAGCTAATGATTCAAATGATTTGTAAGCAAGTATACGCTCATCCAAATTCGCTTCACGAAGCAATTCAATACGATTTTGTTCTGCTTTTGCGATTTCTTCAATTGCCCTTGCTTCCCCTTGCGCTTCTAATTCTTTTGCTTCTTTTATACCTTCAGCTTCGCGAATACGCGCTTCTTTATCCCCTTCAGCCATCAAGATTTTACTTTGCTTTTCCCCTTCAGCACGAAGGACTTTATCTTGTTTTGCTGCTTCAGCTTCTAAAATAATCGCACGTTTATTACGCTCAGCCTTCATTTGTTTTTCCATTGATGCTTGCACATCTTTTGGCGGGTTAATATCAACAACTTCGACACGTTCAATACGTACGCCCCATTTTTCTGTTGCTTCATCAAGCGCTAAGCGGATCTCTGTTGAAATTTTTTCACGACCAGATAACGTTTCATCCAGTTCCATTTTACCGATAATTTGACGCATCGTTGCTGAAGTAATATTACGAACACCATATTCATAGTTTGAAATACCATATGTCGCAAGTTCTGGTTCAACAATTTGATAGAAAATAATAGTATCAATTTCTACTTGAACATTATCTTTCGTAATTACCTTTTGCGGTGGTACATTCGTTTGTTGAATACGTAAGTCATGATATACACGAACACGATCTACAATTGGTATTAAAATATTTAACCCTGGGTGCATGATACGTTGAAACTTACCAAATCTTTCAACAACCCCAACTTTTTGCTGAGGAATAATTTTAATTGTTAATGCGATAAATGTAACTACAATTAGTGCGAATATAATCGTTAACGTTAATGCTACCATATTTATTCACTCTCCTTTTTCACTTGTAATATAGTACTATGCCTCTTTATAACAACGACTTTTTCTCCAGCATCAATTGAAGAATCTGCAATAGCTGTCCAAGTATCTCCATCCACTTTCACAATACCATTCGCTTCATTTGTAATCGCTTGCATAACAATCCCTTTTTTACCAACAAGCATATCTACTGTATCAGTAAAACCTTTTGCTTCTCGAAAGTTTTTTGAAATTCTTTTCGTAAAGAATGTCAAAGTTAAACTTACAATTGCACCAACAGTAACTTGTAACAGTAGTGCATCAGGAGCAAACAAAGCAATAAGACCTCCGACAACAGCTCCAATTCCAAGCCAAAGCATGTAAAATGTAATCGACAACATTTCTGCGATAAATAAAATACCAGCTATTATAAACCAAATTACCCAAGCAGCCATATGCAACCCTCACTTTCTTTCTCATTTTCTATATGTATATGAAGAAAAGAATGGTTTATCCGCCCTTTCTTACACTTGGGCGTTTGCTACAAGCTATTGTACATACTCACTGTTACAATGATCATTAATATAATACTATATCAATATATTCTTCATTATACATGAAAATCCCTTTCAAAAAGTGACAAAAAATTAAATTCTTTAAAAATTTTAATTTTTAAATTACAATTATTCTAATTACTAAATACTATTTTTTATAGAGGTGATAATCTTATTGAGAAACCTGTCACTAATCTACTATTTAGGTTCCAAAATATGCATTACTCTCGCTGACATCGTATATGTAATGATTATTACAACTCATATTTATATAGCAACTAAATCAGCTACTATTACTGCTCTTTTTCCATTATTACAAGTTATCACAAATCTAATTGCTAACATCTCTGCACCACTTATAATAAATCGTTTTCCATCTTATACGCTGTTATATACGCTCCAATGGCTGAAAACAGTCTTTTTACTATTATTAATGATTTTGTTCCCGGTCTTATCCACAAACATTATAGCTCTATTAACTTTTATTTTTGTCATTTCATTATGTAGTGGGTGGAGTGCTCCGTTATTATACGGTATTCTCCCGCGCCTTACACCGAAAGAAAAATTAGTAAAAGTAAATAGTATCTTTTCCTTTTCAACACAAATTGTGCAAGCCGTTGCTTATTCATTTACGAGTATTGTCGTTCTTCTCATTGGCGCTACTTCTACACTCATGATTAATAACATTTTAATGATTTTCGGATGCATTGCATTACATTTTTCATTACGTTCCATACATACTGAAAGAATAGCAGATTCTCCCTCTTCCAAAAGTACTGTTTTATTGGAAGGTTGGAAACTCCTATTTCAAAATCCTTCTCTCCGTACCGTTACATATATGGACTTAATCGAAACTTTCGCAGGGACAATATGGATTGGCGCTATTACGATGGCATACGTTACGACTATCCTTCATAAAGGCGAAGAATGGTGGGGATATATTAATACAAGTTATTATGTTGGCACGTTAATCGGTGGTCTATTAGCATGGAAAATGAGTTCCTATATTCAAAACAATTTAATACGATCTATGTCGATTGGCTCTCTTATATTTAGCATTCTTACATTTTTATATGGTATGACGAGCAGCGGATTTATTGCGCTTTTTCTATGTGTTCTAATGGGACCATGTTATCAAATTAGAGATATTTCCCAAACGACTGTTTTACAATCAAGTGTCGCCCCTGCTTTATTATCCAAAATGTATACAGCACATGGTGCACTTCTTTCAACAGCCTCTGGACTATCTATGCTTAGCATTGGCATTATTACTGATATGTTCGGTGTTCGTACAATTTATATCATCGCTTCTATTCTTATTTTATGTTCCGCTTGTTTATCTTTTAGTTTATTAAAATATCATAAGACAGAGCAGAACGATATTTCAATTTAATCACTAAAACAAAGAGGACAGGGATTCCTGTCCTCTTTGTTTATTCTATTCATGATAAGTTGGGGATTTTTCTATGCTTTGTCGCTTGTTCAAAAGCATAAGCTAATTTAATTAATATCCCTTCACTAAAGGCAGTGCTTGCAATGGTAATTCCAAAAGGCCTCCCGCTTTCCATATACCCTGCTGGTATTGCTATAGACGGATAACCCGCTTTTGCACATATAGTAGAACCTATATAGGAAGGAAACAGTATCGCATCAAGATTATATTTTTCCAATGCAAAATCAATGCCTTGTTCTTGAGAAAAATATATATCTTCTAATCTCGCATTTAAATATTCTGGATTTCGTAACGTATTAGGAAAATCTTTTCTTCCCTCTAACTTAGTTTGTCCATATTTTAAAGCTCTTTCTGCTATGTTTTTATTAAACTCCATTAACTCCGAAATAGAATGTACCGGGATAGTAGAAGGTAATTTAGAAAGATAGTTATCTAAACTATGCTTCAGCTCATAAAGCGGAACTCCCCAGCTCCATTCTCTATGAAAAGAAGGAATATCAATATTTTCTACTACTGTCGCTCCTTCATTACGTAATACTTGAATCGTTTCCTTAAACAAGATTTCATCATACTCACCATTTTCGTAATAATCTTTTGGTGCATCGTTAAACACACCAATCTTCGCTCCATTTAAACCATTTGCATCAAGGTAAGATGTATAATCCCGATATGCCCTATTTTCACTTTTTCGAGTAACTACATCTTTCTCATCCACTCCAGTTAAACTCCCTAGCAAAATAGCAGCATCTGTTACCGTTCTAGCAAATGGTCCAGCTGTATCTTGTGAATAAGTAAATGGAATAATTCCTCTACGACTAATTAAACCGACAGTCGGTTTAATACCTACTACAGAATTTTGAACAGCGGGGCTCAAAATAGAAGCATCGGTTTCTGTCCCAACAGATACTACTGTAAAGTTAGCAGCAACTGCTATCGCAGATCCTGTACTAGATCCGCCAACAAACATATGATCCTTGCCCGTTCCGTATGGATTGATTGTTTGACCACCTTTTGCACTATATCCAGCCCACATTTCAAAAGACATTGCATTTGCTAATTCTGTCATATTCGTTTTTCCAATTATCACTGCCCCTGCTTCTCGCAGTTTAGTAACAAGAAATGCATCTTCACTGCTTATATTTTGTTCTAGAGCTATTGTACCTGCACTTGTATGCATGGAGTCATTCGTTTCAATATTATCCTTAAGCAAAACAGGTATTCCATGCAATGGTCCCCTTACGCCTTTTGTCTTTCTTTCATAATCTAACGCTTCTGCAATAAAAATAGCATCTGGATTGATTTCTAAAATTGAATTGATTTTCGGTCCGTCTTGATCATACTTTGCGATTCTATAGAGATAATACATTACTAGCTCTTTTGAAGTTAACTTTCCAGATTCCATTTCATTTTGAATATCTTGAATTGTTAATTCCTTTTTTAAGATTGGATTAAACTGAATTTCCATTTATATTCTCCCTTATATGAACTTTTTTAGCGTATAACCCTTAATTTTTCAATTTTTCACCTCAACACATCCTAAATTAATATCCCTTTAAAGAAATTCAATATCCTTATTTAAACACCTTTAATTTCCCGAAAAATAAAAAAAGTCTGAAACGGATTAAACTTCGCTTCAGACTCTTACATTACTGTGCGTATACTTCATCTAACAAATGTAAAAACTCACCTTGTTTCCCAGCTAATTCAGGGCATTTTGCAATATCAACCCATTCGTAGCAAAATACTAATCCTTTATCTTCCTCACCAGCACTTACAATATGTTCCCAAGTATCCTTTACATCTGTTAGTAAAGTTACATGAAAAAAGTGGCGTTTTTCATATTCCTGTTTTTCTTTCATATGTATGATGTAATCTGCTAAAAAACGTTCTATGCATAAATGACGCAATCCGGATTCTTCCTGTACTTCACGCAATATAGCCGCTTCTAACGTTTCACCTTCATTAACCGTTCCTCCTGGCACTTGAATACCAGCTTCATGTATATCACGATGTTTAAAAACAAGTAATTGCATAACCCCCTCTTTTTCTCTTGTAATATATGCATGTACTTTTTTCTTATATAACATCGTCATTATACGTCTCTCCCCTCAATCATTTACTCTGTTACTTCTTCAAGCGTCAGTTGATTATCATACAAATATGTAGCTTGTGGATTTCCCACATACCTTACGTGCCATGGTTCATACCGATAACCCGTAATCGTTTCTTTCGCTTTTGTGTATCGAACAACAAAACCAAATTTATGGGCATTTTCAGAAAGCCACTGACCTTCTTTCGTTTCCCCAAAAACCGTCTCTAACTGAAATTTAGCAGATTGAGACGTAATATCCATAGCTAGTCCAGTTTGATGCTCACTTGTGCCAGGAACCGCGCTAGACATTGCTGTTTTTGCTTCCCCGTCTTGTTTTTTATACATCGTATTTAATGCTTTTTGTCGATCAAAAGATCTAAATCCAGAAACTGCAAAAAGAAAAATACGCTCGTTGTCAGCCTGCTGAAACATATCCTCAAGCGCCCTCGCTGCCTCTTTTCTCATCTTTTTCTTTTCTTGATCACCTTCACTAGAGTAGCGCACTTTCGGAATAACTAAATCTGGCGGTCTATACCCATCTGGTAAACGCCTACTTTTATTTACAAGTACAAGCATTGAATTCGGATTATTAATTACCGCAATATCCCCATCCATATTAGCAATCGTTTCTTTCGCTTTCGGAAATATGCTATTTACACTTACTTCCCGCGCCTGCTTATCCTTATACATTTTATAATTGATTCCTGCTACTCCAATAATAATTATTGCAGCTACAATACCAAGTAGTGCCCATCTTTTTTTCATATAACGACCTCTTATTTTAATAATTTGGCCATTTCATACTCATCGATGCCCTTTCCATCGATAATAAGAGCAGCTTTTTTGACACCTTCTTTCTCAAATCCAGCTTTTTTATATAGTGCCTGAGCTCTTGTATTGTGGGCCATTACTGTTAATTCTAAACGCCATACATCATGTAATTTTGCCCACTTCTCAACCTCTTTAAACAATCTCGTCCCAATACCTCGCCCGCTATACTCTTGCAAAATACCAATTACAATGCTTGCCACATGCCTCTTTCTTTGAATGTTATTTCCATTCACTAATATAAAACCTACTATTCTCTCATCTTCAACTGCTACAAATATTGTTGCATATTCATTTTCCATAAATCGATGGATCATTTTTTCTTGTTGCTCAGCTGTAGTTTTCCTTTCTCCTGGTTCATATAGCATAAACTTCGTTTCTTCATCTAATTGCTTACTTAATTGCAAAAATGATGCTGCATCTTCTATTTCGATTTCCCTAATCACTTCAATCACCCTACCAGTTTCATAATAAAAAGTTTTCCTTATAAAAAGATTTTCTCTACTTTCCCGAAAATTCCTTTGTAAATCTCCTACTATAAATTGACAAATTTCGATATTACTATAACAACGACAAATTATGTCTATTCTGTGACGTCTCACCATTACAAAGAAAAAACGCAAGCATTACACTTACGTTTTTTCAAGATTGAAGTGCGCTAATAATTATCGATAGATGTCCTGGCTAATTCACGTTTCACTTTATCCATTCACTTTTTCTGCCTGCCAAAAATATTCACCAAATGCTTTAGCAAGTGCGTCAATTGATCGATTCAATTCTTCCTCTGTATTATCTACACCGCCAACTTCAATTAATATTGCTTGTCCTGATAGGTCTTGATTATAGATTCCATTTCCTGTCTGGAACCCTTTTTGAATGACCCCACGACTCACTCCTGGATATTTCTTATTAATCGCCTCATGTAAAGCTGTCGCTAATTGTAAGTTTTTTTCATAGTTTTTATTTCCTTTCCCTACTACAAATGCAAGCTTTGCATATGACTTATCTCCAATTGTTTTTGTCGTTACATTCTTTCGGGCACTATCACGATGCAAATCAAAAAAGTATTGAAGATCTTTATTTCCAGCCATAGCTTGCTGCACAATTTCTCGTGACATTTTATACGAACTATTACTGTTTAAACCTTTACTTATTAACTTTTGACCAACATCACTCTTATCGTTAGTAGCTCCAATCCCTTCACCTTCTAGTTGTTCACGGAAACGATCTCCTAATATAGAAATATTCGATACAGAACTCGTTGCTTTATTCGGATTCGGGTCATTCGTTAAGTTAAGTAAAGGTAAATAAGATTCCCAGCTATGTGTATGATAAATAAACGCAACTTGTCTCTTCCCAGTCGTTTGGGACGGCTGTTTTTTCTCTTTACTCGTATCTTGTTTAGGTACTTGTCCAGTTCCACTAGTCCGTTCCTTCACCACTTCTTCAAGAGGAACACTCGACTCTATCGGTAAGTTAGAATAATTTGTACCCTCACCCGCAATAACAATTTCTGTATCGTACTTACCAAACCCCGGGAGCTCTTTCCCGACGAAACTGCGTACATCATTAAAGCGAATATTTGTAGCCATAGAAAAGAGAAAAGAAGAAATTGAAAAATCTTGATTCAAATTTCGATACTCCTGTGTAAAATAATGATTCTCTTTTCCAAGTACATACATGTAACCATTCATCGATAACTCATTTAACCAATTATATAAATACGTTGACTTTGTCTCTTTCATAGAGGTTACCATCATACTAATAAGAAAAAAAGTCGCTAGCATTGTAGTAATAACAAATAAAACTAACTTACGCATACTTGTAAACTTCATAAAAAAAAAGCCCCGATTCATACTATCACCTCTCTATTTCAAGTTATGTACAAGCCCTAGAGAATAGACCGTTAAAATTTCGGCTATATTGTTAATGAGGTGAAATGAATTGAAGCTATTAATAGGAATATTACCAATCGCTCTATCATTCATTTTTTATTTGTCCGCTAAGCAACCAAAAATCGCTATTGTGCTACATATTTCTGCGTACTTGGCACTGTATGTACTCGGTATAATTATTTCCATTAATATATACGATGTTTTAATACAAGATTTAGTTTTCATGACGAGCATTCATGGAATTTTACTGAATCCATTTTTCCTTATTGCAGGAGCGTATATAGGAACATACACTTTGTACCTACTTTTGTCTCACATTATTATGAAAATAAAAAATGGAGCGTAATGAAATGCAACCACCATTTATCTGTCATACATGCAAAAAAAGAATTGTGAGAAAGAAAGACCTTATTACAGCCACATGGTACTTCCGCTTTTATTTATTTCACAGTGATTGTTTTAAACGACAGCAAGTGTTTATCTCACGATTTCTCCCTGTGAATACACTTTTCAATTTCTTTCTTATTATATATGGACTTATTTTTGGCAGTATTCTTATGATTACAGAACCATCTATTATTTGGCTGACTTTCTTTTTTCCCATTTTTTATCGGTTTCTTTCTTATTATTATGTTGAACGTTTTTTCTCTACAGAACGCGTAGACTGACCTCTCGGAATACTTAAACATTCCCACTCATTTTCTTTTAACATCTTCCCAATGTAAATAATCTGACCAATATGCAATGCATAATGAGCAATTTGCCTTTCAATTGCTTGCATGACAGTATGTGCTTCACCGCGAATGTATACCGTCTTCAATAAGTGTTCCGGCGTTAAAGTATTCATCGTATTAAAAACATATTTCCATCCTTCTTGCCAAGCTATAAGGGTTTCTTCTTTTGAGTGATAGCATCCTTCAAATTCACCATCTCGATTACGATCTGTTTTTTCACCATCAGACGTTAAAAAATCCGTCCATCTAGAACGCATATTACCGTGCAGATGCTTAATAATAATCGCTATACTATTTGTTTCTTCATGAGAAGACCATTGTATTTGTTCATATGATAATTGAGAAAGTGCCCGTTCCCCTTGTTTCTTTGTTGCTTTAAAGTTCGAAATCGCACATTGCAAATATTCTCGTCCGATATCCATATTAGCCCCTACCTTCACCCTAGCTAATTTTTGTTCCATTTGGCAATTCCATATTAGGCTGAAGTAACACAACATCATCAGCTTCAGGAACACCACCAAGCACAAGTACTTCTGATTTGAATCCAGCTACACGCTTTGGTGGAAAGTTTACAACAGCAACGATTTGTTGACCGATTAAATCTTCTGGACTATACCTTTTCGTAATTTGAGCACTTGACTGCTTTATCCCGATTTCTCCAAAATCTATTGCTAGTTTAATCGCTGGTACTCTCGCTTCTTTAAATTCCTCTGCATGTATTACAGTTCCAATTCTCAAATCCAAATTTAAAAAATCTTCAAAATTAGCCATTTATCATTCCCCCCCACTTATTACTTAGACAAAATACAAAAATCCCCTTCAAAAAAAGAAAGGTGCCTAAGCACCTTTCTTTTGTAATTCACTTGATTCATTTGATTTATAGAAGAAGAAACCGAGAATCCCGCCAATACATGATGGAATTAACCATCCGATTCCTTCGTTATATAACGGTAACATTTGTAGTACATTAGAAATCGCGTCAATTTTAATTTTCGCACTTTCTAAACCGTTAAAGAAACTAATTAACAATGCACCTAAAATAGCTCCAATATAAATTGTATTACGCTTCCCAATCCACTTATGGAAATACGAAAGTACAATTAATACGATTGCAACTGGATAAATGATCATTAACACAGGTAATGTTACTGCGATTAATTGCGTTAAACCTAGGTTAGATACAATTAAACTAAATACACATACCATTGTTACAATCGTTTTATGCGAAAGTTTTGGGAATAAGTTTGTAAAGAAACCCGCACACGCAGATGTTAGCCCAACAGAAGTTGTTAAACAAGCAAGTATAATAACAAGCCCTAATAAAATTTTACCACTCGTCCCATATAGCTCATTTACAACATTCGTTAAAATAAGACCACCGTTTTCTGAGATACCAAGTGATGTACTTGTTGAACCAAGATAAGCAAGTGATAAATAAATTAACGTTAAACCAAGTACAGCAATAATACCTGATACTACTGTTATTTTTGCAATTTGACTACTCTCTTTTATCCCTTTAGAGCGGATAACTTGTACAACGACAATTCCGAATACGAGCGCGCTAATTGCATCCATCGTTAAATATCCTTGAATAAATCCACCAAAGAAAGCATTTTCTTTGTAAGCAGCTAACGGCGCAGCTGGCTCTCCAATTGGATCAATAATTGCCTTTCCGACAATAACAGCGACAATTAATACTAATAATGGTGTAAGAAACTTTCCGAACCAATCCACTAATTTAGATGGATTTAATGATAAATACCACGTTATTCCGAAGAAAACTATCGTGAAAAGAAATAGCATGTACCACTCTGAAACCATTGCCTCTGATAAAAACGGCTTCATACCCATTTCAAACGAAACAGCTCCAGTACGAGGAATCGCGAAAAATGGTCCAATTGCTAAATAACTAATCAATGGGAAAATAAACGCAAATATAGGGTGGACTCTAGAAGATAGCGCTTTCAAGTCCCCCTCTACAAACGCGACAGCTGTTACAGCTAGTAGGGGTAATCCGACTCCCGTTACAAGGAATCCTATTGTAGCAATCCAAACATTCTCTCCTGCTTGTTGACCTAAAACTGGCGGAAAAATTAAATTTCCTGCTCCTAAAAATAATGCAAATAGCATTAAACCAATTGCTACCGTATCACCTGGCCTTAAACGTCCCTTCATGCTCTTCATTTGCATAGCACTTTTTCATTGTTTATCTCTATATTTTACAATATGCTATGCATCCTCCTCTCTGCTCAAGATGATAAAATATGCCCCTTACAAAGCAGTGTCTTTCTCCATAATTTCTCCATTCCCCTTATTTTTACTCTAATCATTAATATAATTATTATTTTAATTTTTGATTTTTTTGAATTTTTAAATCATTAGAGTGTTATTACGTGGAGTATAGATGTCAGACCTCTTTGTTTTTATCACACATATAGTAACATATTTAGTTGCAAAATAAAAACATATTTTCAAATTGATTTTTTTGAAAATCGAAATTATCTACATTTTTTATTCTCTTACACAAATATTGTTATAATCTCACCTATTATTCGATCGTTATTTTCAAATAACTTTATACACGTAACATACAAAAGCCATCTAATATAATTTAGATGGCTTTTGTATGTTACTCTATCGTTTCAACTTCACGTGGATTTTTCATCTCTTCCACATACACAACTCTAAATCCGTGATCTTCTAAATCTTTCAATAATGTCTCTAATTCACCGTCGTTAAACTCTTCTCCTAATGTAAACATAATTCTACGAACTAATAAGGCATCATTATCAAAAGTCATCAAACTTTGAATACCAGTGTATTTCTTTAAAACTGTCGATAACTTTTGGATTGCTCCATTATAGTCTTGCGTTCCAATCATGACAGAGTATTTACTAGAGTGAACACCCCATGCATCCTCTAATAACTCAAAAACTTTTTTATGCGTTAAAATTCCAAGGAAAACCCCTTTTTCATCAACTACTGATAAATAAGGCAATTTTTTTATTGTAAAAAATACTTTAAAGAAAGATGAATCTTCTCTCACAAATCCTTCTTTATCGTTTAATAATTGTATTACACTCTCATCAAGTGATCCTTTATATTCTAAAATATCTACTTTATATATATTCCCTAAAAATTTCTCTTTTTTTTCATCTAAAACTGGTACACAACGATACCCCGTTTTATTTAAATGCTCTAACGCTTCCCCTATCGTAATCGAACTTGAGCACAGTAAAACTTCCCTTTTCGGCACGTAATTCCCTTTAATCCTCATAAAAAGCCTCCTTATGTTAAAATACTTTCTGTGCCATAACTATATTATATTTTCAGAAAAAAATAAATAATTTATTTTATTTTTCTGAAAATTATTCATTTTCTTGTCATAATTTATTCATGAATCCTTCACTTGCATATTTTTGCTATCAAATCTTCTCTCTGAATTACTGAATGAAAAATATATTGTAACTTCTTTCAAAAAAAGCTAAAATAAGAATAAGAATTTTCTGAATATTCTAAGAGTAGGTGGTTATATGTCCTTATTACGCTCACATATATGTAAATTTATAATTGGTATTATTGTTATTTTTGCCATAAGTCCTATTCCAGCTCTTTTTATTACACACAATTATTCTTATCAAAATGGATTTATTAGCATTTTTCAAAACTTCGCACAGCTTTCTTCTATATCAATTCCAAAGGTTGATTGGATGCATGAATCTATCTTTTTCTCAGCAAACCAAATGATACATACTTCTAATCATTCAACACCATTATTCCCTTACATATGGGAAATATATTTTATATCGATTGTTCGTTTTACTTTTACCCTTGCGATCGGATTTTTCATAAGTTTGGGTATCGGCCATTTATTTTTCAAATTACCTAATTCGTTTAAAAAGTTTACTACTGTATTGAAATGGATACCTTACTCTTTTTGCACTGTAGTATTACAATGTTCAGTCTTATTACTACTTCTATACATCGCACAATTTATAAACCTTCCTTACTACTCATCATTTATCATCGTATGTAGTACTTCCATGATTATCGTTATGCAAGCAGTAAAAAAATGGATTCCTTTCTTAAAAAACACAAATGAATATGAAATAAAACATGATTCTTTTCTTGTGGATACATTGTTTTTGGCGCTTACTTCGAATCATAAATCAATTTTAGGTTCCATTATTCTTTCATTCGTTTTTATGGAATGCGTTTTTCATGCAAATGGACTGTTACAATTTATCGTTCAATTTGGCGGAAATTCACCCATAATTGTTACAATCGGCTTATTACTACTCTATATCCCATATAGCATACTTTCTTTCCTTCAAACACTATGGACCACAAACTACTCCAAACAACAGTCATACACTTTGACGAGAAGTGTTCCAAAACCTTAATTTAAAATAACCCTCTATAATCTAAAAGTAGGGGGTTATTCCTTTTGTATAGCGGACAAAATAACAGCAAATTCAAAAACTATTACAGAAACATACCAATATTTACCCTTTTCCTTTGACTATTCTTTTCATTTGGATTTATTATAAAAGTATAACATAATTGCAGGAGGTGACATCTTTATTCCAAACCTTGGAATGGAGAACACGCTTGGACATATTAAATATTTTTCTCATCTTTGTACTTATTCTTATTTCTGGCTTTTTCGTTGCATCAGAATTCGCTGTTGTAAAAGTACGAAAAAGTCGAATTGACCAACTTGCAAATGAAGGTAATAAACAAGCTTTAGCTGCAAGAAGCGTCCTATCTAATTTAGATGTTTATTTATCAGCTTGTCAGCTCGGAATTACAATCACTTCTTTAGGGCTTGGTTGGCTTGGTGAACCAACTGTGGAGCATATACTACGACCGCTCTTTGAAAAAATTAATATTACTGGAACAATGGCTAACACTTTATCTTTTGTTATCGCTTTTAGTGTTATTACATTTTTCCACGTTGTATTAGGTGAATTAGTTCCAAAGTCTTTCGCAATTCAAAAAGCAGAAGCGATCACACTCAAATTTGCAAGACCGCTTATTTTATTTGATAAAATTATGTACCCATTCATTTGGCTACTCAATAGTACAGCTATATTTTTCACAAAATTACTCGGATTAGAACCTGCGAAAGAAAGTGAACTTGCTCATTCTGAAGAGGAATTGCGACTCATTTTAGGTGAAAGTTTTAAAAGCGGTGAAATAAACCAAACCGAATATAAATATGTAAATAACATTTTTGAATTTGATGATCGAGTTGCAAAAGAAATTATGGTTCCTCGTACCGAAATGATTTGCTTATCTACTGAAAATACGTTAGAAGAAAATATGGATATCGTCGCTACTGAAAAATATACACGCTATCCAATTATCGAAAAAGATAAAGATGATATCATTGGGATGATCAATACGAAAGAAGTATTCCATGATCAAACGAAAGGTATTTATAAACCACTTGAATCTTATATACATCCTGTTCTAACTGTATTTGAAACAGTTCCAATTCGTAAAACGTTAGTCCATCTTCAAAAAAATCGCGTTCAGATGGCAATCGTTATGGATGAATATGGTGGTACTGCCGGACTTTTAACGATGGAAGATATTCTTGAAGAAATCATTGGAGAAATTCAAGATGAATTCGATGCGGATGAATCACCTATGATTGAAAAGCGTACACCTAAGCTTACTGTTTTAGATGGAAAGGTGCTTATTTCTGAAGTAAATGATATGTTTGGCCTACATATTGATGATAGTGATTTAGATACAATCGGAGGATGGCTTCTTTCTCAAGCAGTTGACTTAAATATTGAAGCTGGCTATTCCATTGAATATGCTGGTTTTCAATTTAAAGTATTAGAACTTGATGGCCATCAAGTCAAAAAAGTTGCTGTACATAAACTAGATATTAAAAAGGAGCTATAAAGTGACTGTTTTATTAACAATTTGTATCATTGCCTGTTTCGTTGTTTCATTTCTCGCCTTTATTTATCCAATTATCCCTGGCATACTAGCTGTCTGGGCTGGATATTTGATTTACCATTTCGGTATAAATGGAGGCGAATTAACAACTTCTTTTTGGATTATTCAAGTCATTTTTACTCTTTTCATTTTCGTTGCTGATTTTATTGCAAATGGATATTTCTTAAAAAAATACGGTAGTTCTAAATGGGGCGAACGTGTCGGAATGATTTCTATCATTGTCGGATCGTTCTTCTTCCCACCATTCGGACTTATTATCATACCGTTCTTATCAGTATTTATAACAGAACTAGTGCATAAAAAAGCGCCAAAAGATGCCTTTCTAGTTGGAGTCGCTACTGTAGTTGGTTTTTTAAGCAGTACAGTAGCGAAAGCAATTCTCCAAATCATTATGATTATCATCTTCTTGTGTTATATCATCTTTTAACCATCCCGACTTCGGGATGGTTTTTTAATATGCAATACCTACTCGACTATTTTCATATATGTTTTTCTTACATAGATCCCATGCAAAGTGTGCTGTATCACCCACTGTAATTTTTGATCCACCCTCTGGCAATATATCTTTTTCAGTTCGATATACCTCTGTCGCCTCACCATCTATTAAATGTGTCGGACAAACAACTGTCCAACATAAATTATTACTATTACTTAGTACTTTATATGCAGCCAAATGATCTTCCGCTGCCGTTGTCGTTTTCCTTTTTGATTCCGTTGATTGAAAACGATATAAATTTAGATTTGTTCTTGCTTGTAAAATACCAGCTGTTCCTATTGTTATGATTCTACGAACTCCTTCTTCTTCCATTTGCTTAATGATTTGTGGCATACTCTTCCCTAATGTCCCATTTTGATCCGTTCCAAGTGCACTAATTACTATATCGCTTCCTTCTATCACTTTCTTTATATCATTTTCGTTCAATACATTACCTTCTATCACTCGTAGCCTTTCATGTTGTATTTCTATTCTATTTAAATCACGCGCTAATGCAGTCACTTCAGCTGAATCCTTTAATGCTAAATTAATTATGTTTGAACCTACTCGTCCTGTTGCTCCCAATATACATACTTTCATTTGTTTTCCCCCTCTTTCATTCTCTTTCTATTTTTCAATAATCTCAGTCAATTTACAACAAAAAAGCTTCCTCATATATGAGAGGAAGCTTTATTATTACTTTATTTCTTTTCTTTAGAATCAGTAGACTTCTCGGTTCCGCTTGTTTCTTTATCCTTTTTATCCTCTTGTTGTGTTGTTGTGTCGTCTTCTTTCTTCTTGTCCTCACCTTTACTACAACCTACCATTAATAAAGAACTTGCAAGTGCCATAGCAGTTAATGATTTAACCCATTTATTCATTTGCGTTTCCTCCTTGTGATAGAATATGTACAACCTCATATTACTCTCTATTTTTAAAGGAGAGATTGAAAAACAGTAAATATACGGTAAATTTTTGTAAATCTTCTGATAACAAATCCTAATTTTAATTTATATATTTCATTTCCAATCGATACACAATAAAACTAGTTTTTTCTCTCAATGGACGTAAAAAAACTAAGGCGCATACCATTTCGCCTTAGTTTCTCATGCAAACTTTTCATTTTCATATAGATGTGTAATCTTATATTCCTTCTTCATAACATATTGCCACACACTATAAGCGTAACGGTTCATTTTCAGGAAACAATTTTCCAAAAATGAGCGAAACTCTGGATTAGCAACTTCCACTGCAACTTGAGCAAACTTTAAAGCTAATCGTTTCAAGTGCGCAATATAACTGGTTGCAATATGAATATCCCCTGTATATTTACTAACTGTTTCCTTTTCCATTTCATGCAAATCAAACTCCGTTGTTTCACAGGTTATATGTTGCACATTCTCTCCTTCTTGAAAATTTACTTGTTCATTATATGCTTGTAACATATATGGTAAATGGTGCTGTAATAGATTTTTTAATTCTTCGTCTCTGACCTTTCCAGCATACTCTCCAACCTTGTATATTAGTATATAACTATATCTCATTAATTCTTTCATACAGTCCATTAAAGCGCCTCCCTTCTCTTTTGTCCATATACTATAAATATGATGCTAAAACATTCGCTATTCTTGCTAAAAACCAATCCCATCTACTAATTTTCTCAAAATCTTCTTCAGAAAATCGTTTTGATTTATGAAAGTCTACCTGTAATCGACTCCATACTTCATCAACAACGGTTTTATCATATATGATACAGTTAGACTCACAATTTAAATAAAAACTTCTATTATCAAAATTCGCTGTCCCAATATCAACAATTTCTCCATCAATAATTGTTACTTTCCCATGAAAAAATCCATTTCGATATTGATAAATCTCCGCTCCAGCATGTAACATATCTTTCAAATATGGATAGGCAGCTTGTTTTAACAATATGGCATCACTTTTAAATGGCACGAGAATTTTCACATTAACACCACGATTTAATGCAGCTTTTAACTCTTTCACCATTTCTTTACTTGGTACAAAATATGGTGTAGCGATAATTAAAGACTTTTTAGCCTGCTTTAATAGTGCTCCATATTTTTCCCATAAGCCTTTTCCATTTGAAAATAAATATTGATATTTCACATTCCCTAATGTAGGTATACTTTCATGTATAGGCATTTTTTCTCCTGTATCTTCTTTCCAATCTTCGGCGAACTTTCTTTCCATATCCACTGCACCCTCACCATGGATACGCACGTGATAATCACGCCATGGCCCAAACTTTGGATCTTGTCCAAGGTACTCCTTTCCGATATTAAAGCCACCGACGTATGATACCTTTCCATCTATCGTAACAATACGTCTATGATTTCGTTGATGCAAAGAATAGAACATATTTTTCAGTTTCGGTTTTTTACTAAATGTAAACTTCACACCGTTTTCTTTTAATCGGCTAATTACCTTTTTCTTCAGCTTATATCCGCCTACCCGATCGACTGACAATTTCACTTCTACTCCGCTAGATGCTTTTTTCTCTAATAACTGTAAAAACTCTTGGCTTATTTCGTCTTTTCCTACAATATAAAAATGGATATATATATACTTTCCTGCATCGTTTATATCGTCAAATAATTTTCTATATAACTCTTCACCGTTCGTATATAGTTGAAATTCACCTAATCGAACTTGTCCTAATTCATATTCACTAGCCATTTCCTTCCCCATTTCCACATCGATGTTCATCCAAATGAATACACCTATTAAACAAAGGATTATAGCGAAAAAGTGCTTCATGGATAAATTCCTTTCTCCACTTACTGTTATTTCTATATCTTCCCTTTTTTATTACATTATCATTCAAGAAAATATGTCATTGCATGATATATGTCCATATCAAACAATAGCTCATTTGCATATTGTATGTTGTATCTTAAAATAAAAGGAGGAAATAACAATGGGCTTCGCACATGGTAATGGATTTGCGCTATTAGTCGTATTATTTATCCTCTTAATCATCGTCGGTGCTGCTTGCTTCTGCTAAGTAGCTACTGTCATATGATATGTGGATGAAAAAACTATAAAAGCGGACACCTATTTTAGGTGTCCGCTTTTCATTTTAAAACCATTTCCGACTGCTATAGTAACTTAAATGGCTAAATATTCATCTCAAAAGGTTAACAATGTGGCTACTTTCTTACTCTCTGCCTTACGTATATGACGCTGTTCTGCACGTAACACAGCAATACGATGTAATTCTTTCTCTTCTTCGGTTTCAGGGATAACACGCGGTACTGGAACTGGATTATTTTCCTTACTAAGTGCCACAAAAGTAACGAATGACGTTGCCGCTATACGCTTCTCACCTGAAATTAAATCTTCAGCCACTACCTTCACAAACACTTCCATCGAAGTTCTTCCCGTCCAAATTACGAAAGATTCATAACTAACACAATCTGAAGAACGAACAGGATGTAAGAAATCGACCCAGTCCATAGATGCTGTGACACATTCCTTTCTTGAATGTCTGGATGCTGAAATAGAAGCAACCATATCCATCTCCGCTAATATCTTCCCACCAAATAGCGTGTTATGATCATTTAAATCCGTTGGGAAGACTCGGCTCGTTTTGAACACCCTTGACTCATTGGCTGTTTTCCCCTTTACTTCTGTCATTGTTATCACCCCTTTAATGATCTATCCCTAATATTTCAATAATCACTATACTAAATGAACTACACGTTTAATATTAACAACATTCAGAACTTTTAGTCCACAAAAAAGAACCGATTTTATCAATCGGCTCCTCTAAATACATATTGTTCTTTCGGCTGTTCAACTTTATTCCATTTTGTTACTTCTAATACAGGAATATTCGCATGAAACGGCTGATAAAACTCAGTAGTTATCTCTCCTTCTACTTGAATCCAGTCATCATTATTCCACTCTACGCCTTCTGGTTTTTTCACTAACATACCATACACACCAGAATCTGCTACGCAATGTATAATACCGAAACGGAATAAGAAGTATTGTTCTTTTTTAGAAGAATCATCTCTAAAAACAAACCCTTTAAAAGATAATTTTTTCCCAGTAAACTCGCCAGGATAATTATAAATTGTTTCCATACCCTTTAGGAAGTCTTCATCTTTCAAATTAATATTGTCTTTCGTAACAAACTCTTTCTTCCCTTTTTCCATTACACCGCGGTATCCTTCTTTCCCGTAATAAATGCTCGTATCAGGTCTTAGGAATTGTCTTGTCATAAATGGATCCTTACTTTCTGCTTGTGCAACAGGAAAGTGAAAGCCCTTCGCTTTAACAATATCCGAATCTAGCGTCGCAATTGGGAAAAATAACCCTGAGATAATTGGAAAACAAAACAATGAGTACGAAAATGCTTTTTCCCACCATGTATTCTCATCTTTTGAATGATCATGCCCGCAATGGCTATGATCGCAACTGCAATCATTTTTCTCTTTTTCCTTTTGGTGCTCTTTTTGGAAAACGACGATAATTTGTATAATCGTTAAGAAACCTAAAATAATTGCTGCTGTTGTTGATAAATAGGCATACTTCATATTGATATACTTCGTAATGTTACCGGAAATATGCAGTTGCGCAATTAATATTGTAAAACCTAATAATATATATGCTCGAAACATAACCTACCACCCCATCGCATAAATGAGTAGTGAGCTTGCATAAACAACAAGAGTAACTGTAACTATAACAACAATTACAAATTTCGTTTTAAATGTCGCAAGCATCATAAACATATTTTTAATATCCACCATCGGTCCGTAAACGAGGAACGCGACAAGTGAAGCTGTTGAAAACGTACTTTGGAACGAAGAAGCGATAAATGCATCTGCCTCTGAACAAAGTGATAATATATAAGCAAGTCCCATCATAACAGCTGATGAAGAAAACGGACCTTGTCCAATAGCAAGAAGTGTTGAAGTTTGTACAAACGTTTGTACCGCTGCTGCAATTAACGCACCTAGTACTAAATATTTTCCCATTGAGAAGAATTCCTCAACAGCGTGTGTACATACATCCCACATTTTTTTACGCAGTGGACGCTTATTATTCACTTCTGGGAAGTGATCATCTCTTAATTGATGTTCTTTAAACATAAAGGATAATATAATTCCAACGATAATGGCTACGATAATCGCTACAATAGAACGATACCATACCATGTGCATACTACTCCCAAAGGCAACATAAGTAGCAAATAATACAACTGGATTAATAATAGGTCCAGTTAACATAAATGCAATCCCTGCGTATGGTGGAACGCCTTTTCCAATTAATCGTCTTACAATCGGAACAATTCCACATTCACAACCTGGAAACAACATGCCTAAAAAAGTAGCTAATAAAACAGACAGAAATCGGTTCTTCGGCATCCATTTTGCCACCATATCTTCTGTCACAAACATTTGAATGAATCCTGAAATAAATACACCAATGAGCACAAACGGAAGTGCTTCGATTAATATGGAAATAAAAATTGTATTCATTTGCAGGAATGCTTTCGGTAATTGAAACAATTCCATGATGTATTTCCTCCAACTTTTCATTAACAATATGTAATTTTAACCCCATTTCATTAATTGGACAAGGTTTATATGACATACATACCCTTTATATACATTACATTGTACAAGTTATATTCTATTCAAAATTTGAGATTTCATAGCAAAAAAGCTGCTCTAGCGTAGTTATATAACTATGCTAGAGCAGCTTTCTTATCGTTAAAAGTAACGTTTCTTCCAAAAAACAAAAGCTAACGTGAAAGATAGTGTTACACATATGATGAGTACAATTACAAAACCGTGGGCTTCTCCTTCAAACGGAACCTTTACGTTCATTCCAAAGAAACTAGAAACCATCGTCGGTAAAGATAAAATGATCGTAATTGACGTTAACAGTTTCATAACACTATTTAAATTATTTGATATAACGGAGCTAAAAGTATTCATCATTCCACTTAAAATGTGACTATATATTTCCGCCATTTCAATAGCCTGTTTATTTTCAATTAATACATCTTCTAATAAATCTTGATCGTCTTCATACATTTTTAAAAATGTACTATTACGCATTAACTTTTGAATTACAATTTTATTAGCCTTTAATGACGTTGTAAAGTATACTAAACTTTTCTCAAGGCCTAACAATGTGAAAATCTCTTTATTTTTCATTGACTGATTTAATTGATGCTCTAAATCAATTGTTTTTCGATTTATTTGCTTTAAGTATCTTAAATAATAAGTAGAAATTGTATATAAGAGCTGAAGTGCAAAGCGCGTCTTCTTAAACGTATAAAATTCTTTAATACGTTGATTAATAAAACGTTCAAAAATTGGATTCTCTTCTAAGCAGATTGTAACAAAACAATCCGGCATCACAATCATACCTATTGGAATCGTGTCATAAATCGAATTTCCTTCTTCGTCATGTCTAACTGTCGGAATATCGACGATAATTAAAGTATTATTGTCTTCCTTTTCAATACGAGAGCGTTCTTCATCATCCAAAGGGTCTTTAATGAAATCTAAGTCTACATTTAAAGTTTGTACTAGATATTGAATTTCTTCTTCTGTTGGATGAAGTACATTAATCCAGCACCCCTTTTGCATTTCCTCAATCTCTTGTAGTTTTCCGTTTCGGTCTGTTAAATATATATTTAACATACTATCACCCCGATTCTTTTTACATGTAGGAATCTACCTCTCTTAAATCACAGTTTTTAAACCGCCATTCTCAGCATATGAAACATACGTTTAAATTTCAATAGAAAAATTATTTTGAAAACGTTTTTATAAGAAAAATATTATAAAGTGAAACTTTAATCAGTGGGGGCTTCATCCCCCCACTGATTTTCAGCCCTCACCAATCGGGCTTTTACAGGCTGCCCGCCCCCAACCAAACTTCTTTTCTTTCGCTGAATTTTGAGATGAGGATCTTACTGCCCGTTAGAGCGGGATAAACATAGAAAAAGACAGAGTGCTCTCTGCCTTAAAAGCTTATGTTGCCTTTATAACATATTTAGAAAGCATCCACAAGTTAAACCCGACTGAAATCGTATAGCCCGCGTATGTTGAAATGATAAAACTTACATAATCGAAATACGGAAGCAATACAATATTTAAAACTATCTTCACAATAATTCCAATCACTAGTCCTAGCACCGTCTTCTGCTGTTGATTGATTCCTTGTAGCATAGCAGCCGTTACTGTAAAAAGAGAAAATAGTATGCAAGCAGGAGCATAATACTGTAAAATGATTCTCCCCATCTCTGGATCATTTCCAGCACCAAATAAAAGGGTATATACAGGCTTGGCTAACACCATCATTCCAATTGCCGCCGGTACCGTAATTGCTACTACTAATACATTTGTTCTCGTAAAATGTTTGTACAATAGCTTCGTATTTCCTGCTGTGTAAGCTTTCGTCATCTCTGGTACGAGAGACATACTAAAAGCTGTCGCAACGGATACCGGGATAAGCACAACCATTTGAACAAGGCCAATTATCGCATTAATTTTTTCCGCTTCGCCTTGCATATACCCTATCTGTATAAGTAGTTTATTAATTGTAAATGTATCAATCGTCTGATACAACGGAATTGCTAAGCCTACTACAACAAAAGGAATAGAATATGTAAAGAGCTCCTTATAAAGCGAGAAAAAAGATTTCGTTGTTTGTGGTATACTTGCCATTTCTTTTTTCTTTAAGTGCCTTCTCCTTCTCATATAATACGCACTTAAAACAGTTAATCCACCTACAGCTCCCATAAAGGCACCGAACGTTGAAATACCAACTGCTAGCGAAACAGAAGCTTTTAAAACATATAAAACGACAAAGCTTCCTATTAAAATGGTTAAAACCCGAAAAAATTGCTCTACAACGACACTTAATGCAGAAGGCCCCATCGATTGGAATCCTTGAAAGAAGCCCCTTAATAAACTCATTACTGGCACAAGTATTAACGCAAAACTTACAATTCGAATATTAGTAGTAACCGCTCCTACACTATTCCCCGTTTGATCATTCCCATCGATGACAAGTTTAGCTAAATGCGGAGCTAGCATATATAACGTAAAACACGAAATGACTCCCATTATAAACATAAACACGATTCCACTTTTCAACACTCTCTTAACCGTATGATAATCATTCAGTTGATCATATTTTGATACCATCTTTGAAACAGCTAGCGGTAATCCCATTGTTGCTATGCTGAGCATGATGGTATAAGGACGATATGCGTATGTGTATAGAACGTAACCACTCGTACCGACCATCGCTGTAAATGGTATAACATATATAAACCCTAACATTTTTGATATCATCGTTGCCATCGTTAAAAATATCGTTCCACGTATAAACGGTGACCCTTTCATCACATTCCTCCGCTACGCTTTATTATTACACATTATGGACAACTCCTTTTCTTTAGAACCGAAACAAACAAAAAAAGCCAATGAAAAATCATTGACTTTAACGCGCTGCTTTTTTCTTTTTGAAATACTTTAAACCAAAGTATAGAGCAATAAAAAGAACAGCTCCTATAATTATGTAATGTGTGTAATCAGATGCATACTCTTTAATTTGTCGCCAATTCCCACCAAGTTTTTCACCTAAGTATATAAATAGAATTGACCATGGAATGATCGCTACAACCGTATAAAGTGTAAATAGTTTTAATGGCATCTTAGCTAGTCCTGCTGGAATAGAGATCGCATGACGTACTACTGGGATAAAGCGCGCAGAAAATATTACACCTGCTCCATAACGCTTAAACCAACCTTCCGCTATGTCTAAATGATGTTTATTAATAAGTAGATATTTCCCATATTTCTCTACAACCGGACGCCCTCCGTAGTATCCAAGCCAGTATAAAAAGATTTGCGCTAAAGTACCACCAATCGTTCCGGCGATAACTGCACCCACAAAACTAATTTTACCATTTGCTACTAAAAAGCCAGCATACGAAAGTACAATTTCACTCGGGATTACTTCAATCATTAAAGCAAGAGCTACTCCAAAGTAACCTAAGCTTGCAAAAAATTGCAATAACTGATCTATTATGTTTGCTAACATGTTCTTTTTTATCTCCTTTTTTCTTCACATACCATCCCATTATTACATAAAGGCTGCAATCTGCCAATATCTTCATTTTAACAATATGTACAATTCAAGCAGGATTAATCTATTAATTTCTCTTTCTGCGGGTCTTTCATGTAGGCAAACATCTCTTTAATTTGGTCTTCTGTATTTCTAGCAATTGATAAATTAGGCAATTCATTTTCACCAAAAAACTCCACCTCTTCTGTTTCAATGCTAGTTTTCTTTTCTCCACCAATAATCTCGCATCCAATGAAAATCTTATATACATGCGTCGCCGATGGAGATGGTTGATGTTTTTCTTTATCAAATATAGCTAGTAACTTAAAATGATCTACCTCATAACCAGTCTCTTCGAAAACTTCTTTTGCTGCAACTTCGGTTGGCGTATAACCGACATCAGCCCATCCACCTGGCAATGCCCATTTCCCATCGCTTTTTTCTTTCACAAATAATAACTTTTCATTTTGAAAAACAACCGCTCTTATATCAACTTTAGGTGTTTGATAGCCTGTCTCACTTGCAAATAACTTCTCTACGATTTCCCAATCTGTTTTCGTGTAATGTGACATCATTGAAATAGAAATATCTCGTAATTGCTGGAAACGTTCAATATCATACACATCCTTAGAATACGTTAAACCTGCTTGAGCTATAGATTGTATTTGTTTTACCCAATCAATCCATTTAATCGTCATATATCCGCATCCCCATTCTCTATCAAATATATTACTTCATTTTTATTGATACATCTTTATTATACAAAAAAAAAAGAGATTGATAACGTTTCAATCTCTTTCAAAATTAATCCAATTCATGTAAGTGGTCTTGTATATACTTTCTTCTCTTATTTATATATTCATAAATCATATCAGCCTCTTGATCAAATGTTTCTAATTTTTCTTTCATGTATGGATCTTGTAGTAAATATGGACGAATCAATTCACACAACCCTTCTACTTTCGGCCTCATAAACGAAACTGTAAATTGATCTTCTAATATTTCTTCCAAAATACTTCGATACTGCTTTCTAAATACAGGTATGTCTAGCAATCTTGCACTTAACGTATTATACCCTTGAATGCGAATATATTCATGATTAAGTGGTCTCCCTTGTACATCTCGCCCCCAAGTCGCATCATAATCCCACGGTATAACTTCAAATAAATTTGTTTCATCGTTATGATATAGTGCATAGTTATGAACGAAACCATCAAAGTTTTGCGTAAAAATAACTCCTGCTAACCATCGTAAATATTTATCTACATGTAGAAACTTCCCAATCTCTTTTTCATAGGCTTCCCTCGTCAAAGTATTCGCTTGAAATACAAATTCACTCAGCTGTTCTTCACTATTTTTATTCGAATATTTAAATTCATAACCCGCAAAGAGCTCTGTCTTAACATCTTTATCTCGTTCACTCATTAATGAAAAATTCGCATCATCATCTATCGCATAATAAATAGAACCACTCGGTAATCCTCTATTTTTTAAAAAATTTTCATCAACCGATTCTAACTGTAAATACACACCTTGAATTTGACCATTAATTTTTATAAATACATGTTGTGATTTTGGCGAAAGTACACCAATATCATGAAAAAAATCTAAAGATAATTTATTTCGTATGAGAGACGGATCCATAAACTCCGAATTCAAATGAAACTCTTTCGCACCTTGAAATTTTTTAGGCTTATAAAACATAACATGATAAGACTTTTTCTCAAATTCGCGAATATGAGCTCCTCTGTATACGATATCAATATCATACTTCTTTTTTCCATAAGTCAATTTTGCTGGTACTGGACTATCTGACCAAATGTCCTTTTTCAATTCCACTAAGTACATTGGATGAACAAAAAAATCATATGAAGGCAGCATGTTTTCTCATCCCTTCTCAGTTCTCTTCATTCAATGTATGCGCCTTGTCTTGTCCATACATCCGCAATCATCTATTTATATAAAATTACACTCTTGTCCTGTTCAGAAAGATGCCTACATACATATCATGTTAAGGAAAAAGAATACCTTTTCACTTTAATACATGATAAGGAGGATTTCTATGAAACGTGATATTAGAAAAGCTGTCGAAGAAATCAAAAGTGCTGGGATGGAGGATTTCTTACACCAAGATCCAAGTACATTTGAGTGCGATGATGATAAATTCACTCATCATCATTGTACAACTGGATGTAAATGTACAACTGGGGGTAAATGTCCTAGAACAAGATGTACTCGCGTGAAACATTGTACGTTCGTTACAAAATGTACGCATGTAAAAAAATGGACATTTGTTACGAAATGTACACGTGTACGTGTTCAAAAATGGACGTTCGTTACGAAAGTAACGCGTAGAAAAGAATGCGTATTAGTTACAAAACGTACTCGCAGAAAACATTGTACATTCATTACAAAATGCATACGCTTTGAAAAGAAATTTTTCTGGACAAAACGAAGTTTCTGTAAAAAATGCGAATTCTTCCCTAACAGACACGGTCACTCTTGCGATGATTCATGTGATCATGGTAAAGACTGTCACGATAGCGGACACAAATGGAATGATTGCAAAGGCGGACATAAATTCCCATCTTGCAAAAATAAGAAATTCGATCACTTCTGGTATAAAAAACGTAACTGCTAGTTTTTATACCACCCAAAAAAGGCCGTTTTGCGGCCTTTTTTACATTTATTGAAAGTGACTTATATCTGCAAATTGTTTCACTTTACCAATACCCTCTTCAAATTCTATTATGCTCAAACTGGCACTATGCATAAATGGATCATCCCACACATTTTCTATTTCAATTCCCGCGAAATGCCCTACAAGTAATTTTGCTGCTGCCGCATGAGAAACAATCAATATGTTTTGTCCTTTATGCTTCTCTAAAAGAAGCTGCATCCCTTCAATTACTCTTTCATAAACGGCCTCAAAATTTTCGCCTGATGTTGACTGAAAAAGATGTGGCTCATTCCAAAACAGATGTACTTCTTCTGGAAATTGCTTTTCTATATCCGCGATTGTTTGTCCTTCCCATATACCCATGTTGATTTCATAGAAATGCTCATCCGCTATAATAGGTATATCACGTTCCCCCTTTATTAACTCTGCCGTATGAAGTGTTCTTTCGCTCGGACTACTATAAATCGCATGGATTGGTAAATCTTTCATTCGATTCCCTAATTGTTTCGCCTGAACTATACCATTTTCAGTTAAAGCAGAATTTTTCCGTCCCTGCATTCGCTTCGCTACATTCCACTCTGTTTCACCATGCCTTGTTACATATATAGTTGTTTTCATTTCTTACTCCCCCTCACCATGTTGGTCGTAATTCCCACGGTTCAACTCTCCCTACAATCCACTCCGCTCGTTTACTTTCAATCCCTTTTATAACTCCATCAGCTATCTCTTCATGAGTAAGCCATCTTCCATATGTATCTTCTAAAATAAAACCTAAAATAATTCTATGATAAATACATCGCGTACTCCCTATTTTTTGTGCAGGCATACGTGATGCTTTACTACCTAAAATATGAAATAAACTATATGTTTTAGACGACAAATCTAGTTCTTTACAAATATTTGATAGTGCATGCTTTGCACTTGTGTGTACCCATGCAACAACTAATGTGATCGGGCCATTTTTCTTAATTGTACTTTTAATAGCTAGCTTTACATCTTCATCATTATGATAATCTAACGAAAGGCATGTAATATTTTCTGGTGCAGAACTCATTCGCTTAACATTTTCTAATTTCACTTCATCTCGCCCGATAATAGAAACATAAAATCCTTTCTCACAAAGCCACATAGAAACTTTCTTTAGCATTCCTGTCCCACCAATTACAAGTGCATGCAAATGCTATCCCTCCCTAATAAAATGTCATATGAGGTTTCTCATCTCTATAATAATTTAAACGGTCTTGCAGTGTCCCTGAGTGAAACTCAAATTTATGACCGTCAGGATCAACAAAGTATATAGATTCGCGATCTCTTACATCACGTTCTCTTCCTTGTAAAATATGAACATCATTTTCTTCTAATCGCTGTATTAGACATTTAAAGTCTTCTTGTTCAACAGAAAATGCAATGTGCGTATAAGATTGATGAATCTCATTTCTCGGAATATGCGTCTCTTCATTAAGCGCTATCCATACTCCACATATGTTAAAATAAGCTAATTTTCTTCCTTTAACTAGTAATTCTCCTTCTAATACTTTTTCATAAAACATAATAGAGTTTTCTAAATTAGATACCGAAAAACAAATGTGATTGATTCCCCTTAACAACTATAATTCCTCCTTATACAAATAAAAGATGAGCGAAAATTCACTCATCTTTTATTATACTATTTTTTTGTAATATATGCCCATTTATAACTGAAGTCCCCGCCAAACGTATGGTTAGCAATGCCTTTTACAAATGGCTTCTCTAAATAAGCTGTACTTTGTTGGTACGTAGGAGAAATTGCTGCGTCTTGACCAATTAAGATTTTTTCAGCTTCCGCAAGTGCATTCCAGCGTGCTTTATCATCTTTTAATAGCTCTCCTTTTGATTTCGCTACTAAATCATCATACTTCGGATTAGAATAATCCATTTCATTAAATGAGCTTCCAGTAACAAACATATCAATATAAGTCATTGGATCCGGATAATCAGGGCTCCATGCAGATAATGAGAATTCATATTGGAATTTCTTTTCTAAATCTAGCTTCTGCTTGTATGGTTGCTGTTTCAAATTCACTTTAATACCAGGCAAGTTTTTCTCTAGTTCTTCCTTAATAAAGTCGCCTACTTTTTTACGGCTACCGTTATCATCGTTTAGTAATTCAACCGTAATTGTATCTTGACCAAGCTCTTTCTTCGCTTCTTCCCATAATTTTTTTGCTTTCTCTGCGTTATCTTTACTATCACGGAAGTTTTTATTTACAGAGCGGAAATCTTTTCCATCCGGACCTGTCGTGAATTTTTCAGGTACTAAGAAATATGCTGGCAATGAACCGTCATTTAAAATGACATCAGCAATTCCTTTTTTATCGTATGCTAAATCAATCGCTTCACGTACTTTTTGGTTTTTAAATGTTGCATTTTTTTGGTTAAAACGTAAGAAATATATGCGTGGATCTAACTTCGTTTTAAATTCATCTGGTTTATTCTTTTTATATTTATCAACAAATTCAGAAGTTAAAATAACTCGATCTGCTTGATCACTATCATATAAATTTACTCCCGTGCTTGTTTCCTTCACAATACTTACATTAATTTCGTCTAACTTTACAGTATCTTTATCCCAATAATTAGGATTTTTCTTTAACTGATAATTTTGTTCATGTTTCCATTGACTCATTGTAAATGGTCCATTATATACTAATTTATCTGCTTCTAATCCGTATTTATCTCCTTGCTCTTTCACATATTTTTCATTTAATGGGAAAAATGTAGGGAACGACGTAAGCTCAAGAAAATAAGGTGCTGGTTGCTCTAATTCTACTACCAACGTTTTATCATCCTTCGCTTTAACACCCAATTGATCTGCTGGTAATTCACCTTTATTTACTTTCTGTGCATTTTTCACATCAAATAAAATGAATGCATATTCTGCCGCTATTGCTTTATCTAATGTACGTTGCCATGCATATACAAAATCTTGTGCTCGAACTGGATCACCATTTGACCATTTCGCATCACGTAATTCAAATGTATATGTCTTTTTATCTTCACTAATCTTCACATCTTTTGCCATACCCGGTGTTGGTTTATTATCTTTATCTAGACGATATAAACCTTCCATTGCATTTACAAATACACGGAAAGATACAGAATCCGTTGATTTAGATGTATCCATTGAAGGAATTTCAGCTGTTTCTAGCAAATTTAAAACTTGTTTATCGGCCATTCCCTTATTCGATTCTTTCTTCGTTGTCGAAGCCTTCTCACCATTCCCACATCCTGCAACCAATACACTCGTCGTTAACGCAAGTGCAGCAATTGTTGTTGTCTTTCTCTTCATTCTTCCTTCCCCCAATCTATATGTATAAGTTAAATCCTATATAATATATTTCATTATACAAAAGATTCTGATTATTTTAAATATTTATTTTAACAAACATAGAAAAAAGCGATCGGAAATTTCTTTCCAGCCGCTTTCTTGAATAGCATTTACTTGTAATCCATCCTCTATATCAAATGGATTTTGAACTTTAAATATTTCTTCCATTAGCTTCAAAAACTCTTCTTCAGTTTTAGATTCACCATTAACCATAAATGAGTATGGTTCCACTTCACCTAATTTATAATCGACAACAAATTGAATCTTCACCTTTTGTCTTGGCGTTCCGGTGTTATATCCTTGGAATTCTACTAATTCTAACCCTTCCGTTCCACGATAATATATCCAACCTGAATTTTGAAAATAATTTTCGAAAGATTCACCTATTGAAAAGAAAGGATATTCATAAAGCGAGCTTGTACGAACCTTTTGAATAACGTCTCGATCAGTCGGAAAAAAGAAATGACTAAAAAATATGCTAGCAACTGCTAAAATAGTAACAATTGTCGCTCCCATTTTGCTCGTTCCGCCGCTATCATTGATTAGATAGTTTTCAACTGATTTATCTTTTATTTCTCTTGCTTTTATTCGGTATATACGTCTTTCCGCAAATTGATAGTACAATCCATTTGCAAAAATCCCCATTCCAAACAGAATAAAAATGAGTAATAAAAACGTAAGAGGCACCATATTAATGATTGGCAACGCTACATTAAATCCCATATAATACGAAAATGCATCACACGCTACTAATAACAACATAAATAAAGCAGCTGGTACATAATACTTACGATATCCTAGCCAGCCTATATTGAAAATAGCAGCCCAACCATTCCAGCTCCACCTAGCAATCCGCTTATTCTCAAGCTCCCATTTCCTTTTGTAATACGGATATTGTCTCCCTACATATACTTCTAGTTCTTTATCTATTAACGAGCTACCTTCATCTTGTTCATTATCCAAGTTTCGCTGACAACTTGCACAATTTAACTGTTCCTCCTCGCAAGGTTGCCCACAATTTATACATTTCAAAACAATCCCTCTTCCCATCCATACGTCATTTCAAAATACCTTCGTGTTTTAATAACCACTCTTTCCTCCATAAACCACCAGCATATCCAACAAGCTTTCCACTCTTCCCTATTACACGGTGACATGGAACAATTATTGAAATTGGATTCCGACTATTTGCCCCTCCTATTGCCCGTACAGCTTTTGTATTTCCAACTTTCTCTGCAATATCTAAATATGAAGCACTTACGCCGTATGGAATAGTATAAAGTGCATCCCATACATTTTTTTGAAATGCTGTTCCCTCCGCAGACAGCGGGACCGTAAACTCTTTTCTTTCCCCTTTAAAATATTCATCTAACTCATTTATACATTGTTCTATCATTTCATTTTTATTTTCTTCTTGTCGTTCATCAACAAATATAACAGACGTAATTCCTTCTTGATTCGCTGTAATTTCAAGCAAACCTACTTCGCTTTCATAATAAGCCTGGTACATATGCCATCCTCCAATTCAGTTCATATTAGTCATTGTAACACGAATATACAAAATTTTTCGTATAAGCGTTTTATTAGAGAAACAAAAAAGAGAATGATACAATGTAAGAAAATTCAATCTAGGAGGCTATTGGATGAATTCCGAACTTTTTTCACCTTATACAATTAAGGACGTTACATTAAAAAACCGGATTGTTATGTCACCTATGTGCATGTATTCATCGGAAAACGGGGATGGCCAAGTAACGAATTTCCATCTCATTCATTATGGAACAAGAGCTGCCGGTCAAGTTGGTTTAGTTATGATTGAAGCAACAGCCGTGTTACCTGAAGGTCGAATTTCAAATAAAGACTTAGGCATTTGGGATGACAACCTAATTGAAGGCTTACATAAAACGACTACTTTTATACATGATAATGGTGCAAAAGCTGCCATTCAACTCGCTCACGCCGGAAGAAAAGCAGAATTAGAAACAGATGCGTTAGCTCCTTCAGCCATTCCATTTAATGAAACAATGAAAATGCCAATAGAAATGAGCAAACACCAAATTAAAGATACTGTATTAGCTTTTCAGCAAGCTGCAGTACGATCAAAACAAGCTGGATTTGATGTTATTGAAATACACGGTGCTCACGGTTATCTTATTAATGAATTTCTTTCTCCGCTTTCCAATAAGCGGACTGATGAATATGGTGGTTCACCTGAAAACCGCTATCGTTTCTTACGCGAAATCATCGACTCTGTAAATGAAGTTTGGGACGGACCAATATTTGTCCGTATTTCAGCAAATGATTATCATCCTGACGGGCTAACGGTTCAAGATTACGTTCAGTATACAAAGTGGATGAAAGAACAGGGAATAGATTTAATCGATTGTAGTTCTGGCGCAGTTGTACCAGCACATATTGATGTGTATCCTGGTTATCAAGTACAATATGCCAAACATATTAAAGAGCATGCTAACATTGCAACTGGTGCAGTTGGATTAATTACGACCGGAGTACAAGCAGAGCAAATTTTAAATAATAACGAAGCAGATTTAATTTTTATCGGACGTGAATTACTTCGCAATCCGTATTTTCCGAGAATAGCGGCCAATGAACTTGGCTTTGAATTGCAAGAACCTCACCAATATAAGCGAGCACCAGGAAAAATTCATACGAATAAATAAAACCGAGAAGTCATTCTTCTCGGTTTTATTTATTCTATCGTTGTAATTTCATTTGAATTATAAGTATGGATACCCGATTCTTCTCGCAGCGCGGTTATATACATCCCTTTCGCCACATCTTTAGCTGAAATTGGTTTATATTTTTTGAAAGCTCCTTTAAAGATAAACGGAATAATACGAGATAACTTTTCAGCCATTCGTTCGCCGAAACGAAATTCTTGTCGATTTCCTACTAATAATGATGGTCTAAAAATGTGAATACCACCAATCACTAACTTTTGCAATTCTTCTTCCATTTTTCCTTTCACTTGTGAATAAAAGAAGAATGATTTAGGATTCGCTCCCATAGAAGACACGACAAGGAAATTTTGTACCCCTTGTTTTTCAGCTAAACAAGCAGCTCGTAACGTATATTCATAATCTACTTTTTTAAAATTTGCTTTTGTTTTTGCTTTTTTTATTGTTGTTCCTAAGCAACTAAAAACATCATCCACAGCAAAGAACTCTTTATATTCCTCTAATACCGAAAAATCAACTTGTTTCTGCTGTAACTTCTCATGTTGCAATTGCATTGGCTCTCTTACAAAAATAGTAACCGAATCGTAGTAATCTGATTCAAGTAATAGACGCGTTATCTCTTGTCCAACTAAACCACTTGCACCGAGTATTAACGCTGTTCGCTTATTCATATATGCATATACCTCTTATTTTACTTTTCTCTCCTTTAGTAAAATACAACCTTTAGGAGTTTCCTGCTCTTATTTTACCACAAGTAAAACACTATGCGTACGCATAGTGCTTTACTCACTCTTTTTTCTCATCTCTCTCTTGTAATTTCGTTATTGTTGTAGCGTCCCCTAAATTACTTATTAATCTTCTTAAAAAAATTAATACGAAAGATAATGGCAATACTACCGCTAATATTAATAAAATAGCTTCCATTAAGTAACCCAAGCGCTCATCCCCCTCTTTACCTCCTTTTCAATATATGAAAACAGCGTTGTCACATATGCATGCATTTGCAAAAATAATACCCCTATATTTGACAACTTTATAACAAAAACAAATCGGAATGATTATTATTTATTGCAACTTTATTAAAGATGTATTATACTAAGTTCGCAAACTAAAACGTAATTATTCCGTTTTATATTAAAATGATATTTTTCTTCTATTATTGGGGAAAATATATCCGTAAAAAAGAAAAGAGGAGAACTTCATGCCTAAAAGATTGACTATATTTTCATTCTTACTTATTTTTACCTTAATTTTCGCTGGCTGCTCAAATAAAAAAGAAAGTAATGCCAAGAAAGATGGAAAGCTAACAGTTTATACAACGATTTTCCCACTTGCTGATTTCGCAAAGAAAATCGGTGGCGACTATGTAAATGTTGAAGCGATTTACCCACCTGGTGCAGATTCACATACATTTGAACCAAGTCAAAAACAAACGGTACAAGTTGCAAAAGCCGATTTATTTGTTTATAACGGCGCTGAATTAGAACCATTTGCTGAAAAAATGGAAAAAACATTACAAAAAGAAAATGTTAAAATTGTAAATGCATCTAAAGGTATTGAGCTTCGTGCTTCTACTGAAGAAGAACATCATGATCATGGAGATGGCCATAAAGAAGATGAACATCATCACGATAAAGACCCGCATGTTTGGTTAGATCCTACTCTAGCAATGAAACAGGCAGAAAAAATTAAAAATGCACTTGTAGAATTACAACCTGAACATAAACAAGAATTCGAAAAAAACTTTGCAGCACTTCAAACTAAATTTACTGATTTAGACGATGGATTTAAGGCAGCTGTAGCGAACGCAAAAACGAAAGAAATTTTAGTTTCTCATGCTGCCTATGGTTACTGGGAACAACGATACGGCCTAAAACAAATTCCTATCGCTGGAATTTCAGCTTCTGATGAACCATCTCAAAAGCAGCTTGCTGACATTACAAAAACAGTAAAAGAACATAATCTAAAATATATTTTATTCGAAACATTCTCTACTCCAAAAGTAGCATCCGTAATTCAAAAAGAAACTGGTACAAAAGTTTTACGCTTAAATCACTTAGCTACTATTTCTGAAGATGATGCAAAAAATAATAAAGATTACTTCACTTTAATGGAAGAAAACGTAAATACATTGAAAGAAGCAACAAACTAATCCATTATATTTTCTAGGCAGCTGAATCTGTTATTCAGCTGCCTTTTTATGTATTTATCCTTGACTTGACCAAAATAACAAGTAAAATTATCCATATTAGCTTTAAAGCTATATTAATTTAGAAGGTGAGTTGGAATTATGAATCTTCACATTTGTGAAGTAACAGCAAAAAATTGGCGTTCAGTAGTTGCTTTAGACGTCGCAAAAGATCAGCAACAATTTATTGAAAGTAACGCGTTTTCTTTAGCAGAATCATTATATGAAGAAAACGGAACGTCAGTAGGTTTATATGATGGAGAAACACTTGTAGGATACGCAATGTATGGATGGTATTCAGTAAAACATAAAAGTGTATGGCTCGATCGCTTTATGATTGACCAACAATATCAAGGAAAAGGATACGCAAAACGTTTCCTTCGCTTACTCATTCAATTCTTACAAGAAAAATTTGAATGCAAAATAATTTACTTAAGTTTACATCCAGACAACAAACTTGCAATGGGACTGTATGAATCATTTGGTTTCCGCTTAAATGGGGATATTGATGATGAAGGTCCAGTTGTAGGTGTTGTAATGGAGTTACTAATAGACGAAAATACAAGCCTGTGAAAACAGGCTTTTTATTATACATTTATCAATTTTTAGTTTCTCCCCCTTATTTAATTCTGTTTTGCAATCTAATAGAATGCTCATAAAAAATAAGCCTGCAATTTACGCAGACTTATTTCACACACTCCTCGAAATGTTCTTGGAACCACTCTTTATTAATATCTCTTCCGATAAAAACTACTTCACTTACTCGCTCTTCGCCCTCTTGCCACTCTCTATCGTACGAAGCAGCAAATAACGTATGTACACCTTGGAAAACGATACGTTTATCTACTCCATCTATCGATAAAATTCCTTTGTAACGATATAAATATTCCCCTAGCTCTTGAACGACAGCTGACATCCACTCATTAAGCTTTTGTAAATCCAGCGGACGTTCTTCACGTAATACAAATGATTTCACACCTTCTAAGTGGTTATGTTCTTTATGAGGGTAAATTTGCAACGTATCTTTCATTTTAAACGTTTGGATTTGTAATAAAGATGGTATATCTACCTCACAGTTAGTCGCCTCAATTAACTTTGCAGTCGGGTTAATTCCTTGAATTTCATGCAAGAGATGTTCTTTCTCATTCTCTTCAATTAAATCTAATTTATTTACTAAAACGACATCAGCAAACGCAATTTGCTCTTTTGCTTCTAATCCTTTTTCAAAATGTTTATGTATATGATAACTATCTACTACCGTTACAACACCGTTAATTTGGTAAGCAGATTGAATAACTGGATCTAAAAAGAATGTTTGAATAATCGGGCCTGGATTTGCAAGGCCAGTCGTTTCAATTACTAAACCATCAAAATCCATTTTCCCTTCCGCTTTTACGTCCAGTAACTGTTTTAAAGCAACGAGTAAATCTTCACGTACAGTACAGCATAAACAGCCATTTGTCATTTCCATAATTTCTTCTTCCACATTCATAATCAACTGATTATCAATGCCAATTTGCCCTATTTCATTTACAATCACCGCTAATTTCTTACCGTGATTTTCTGATAAAATACGATTTAATAATGTCGTTTTCCCAGATCCAAGAAAACCAGTTAATATTGTTACTGGAATCATTTCGTACATCTCCTTATAGCTATATGTTTCTACATTATAGCATATGAACACTCCCCCACTTAACAAAGCTTGAAGTGGGGGTTTCTAACGTTTCGACCTAACGGACGATTAACGTCAGGGGAGTTAACACATTAGCGAGCTGTTTCACGCCTAACCCCTCTATCCCATTTGTCCATGCATTTGGGATTACTTTTCGTAAAATGTTAGCCGCAGCATTTACATCTGCATTAATTAAAGTTTTATTTGCTGAACGATATATACCGCGCTTTATTCGTTTTCCTGAAAAAGTTGTATTTTGGTCATTTTCTCCATACGTTGGAATGAAGTCGTTATCCAGAAAACTTGCTTTCGATGTATATGATTCTTCAGTTACAACAACTTGAATGCCTACAGCATTTGCTTTGTATGTAATCATTTGAATCAGTAAATTATGCGGGATATGACAAAACGATTGGTTATTTCTTTTTCCCATATTCGTTTCTTGTTTCCAACTTTTGTTTTGACCAATAACGATTTTACAAACTTCTTCTTCTTGAGCTAGTTTTACGATGTGGTGACTAACTTTATGGAAGACGTCTTTTATTTTCAAGTAACGTTTTTGATGAAGTTTTTCTATCCTTTTAGAAGTAAAAGGTCCTTCATTCGTTTGTTTTCCATTTCTAAGAATGCTTGTAAAATGACTCTTCATTTTGTTGTAATATTGATTTATGCTTTTGACATGTTTGCCCTTAACAAGGACAGGTTTCATACCTGTGTTTGTTACGATGGTTGCAAGGTTATCAATCCCTAAATCAATACTCATATAACGAGCATTCTCTTCAATCATTTGTTGTTCAGAAGGAACATCAATTACCAATTCCACTACATATTCATTGTATTTTGGAATCACACGAACTTGTTTCAGTTTACCTTCAGTGAAACCTAGTTTCCCAATATTTAATTGCAATTTCGTCTTTGGAAACTTTAAAAATCTACCGTTTTTAATGATGCAATCTTGGTTTGTATACAGAATCTCTTTTTCAGAAGAACGAATATACTTTGGAATCCTAGGCATTCCATCATATTTGTTTGGATTCTTTTTATAGTCTTTTAAACTAGCAAAAAAAGATTTCCAATTTTGGAACAAACCTTTCATGATGGACTGGCTACATTGCGTAGGCAAAGCTCGATAATCATTTTGAATCATAGCCTTAAATAGTGCATCTAGAAAGTTGTAATCTACATAAGGTTTTTCAAAATTAGGTTCTGAAAACAAATTACATGTAATCTCTTTCTGTTCTTCTTTAGGCTTTACTTTCTCTTTTTCCAATTTCTTCCGATAGACAAGACGTTGTGTGTCATTCATCTTCCCAATATTTTTATGAATATTATCCAGAACTTCTTTTTGCAAAGGCTGCAACTCTTTTTCTTGTGTTAATCCAGTGTACACCTGGCGTATATAAAAGTTTGTGGTGTTGTACATATTCTTAGCGTTATGACAACATTCTTGAAAATAAGAATACATACGATGCCCTTTTTTTATCCAGATTTGAAGAGTTTTATAGTTTGATGGATTTTCTTTTGCCATTTTATTCACCTCCTTGTTAAGGATATTATAGCAAAAAAAGAACATACGTTTCCGTTTTTTTCTCAAAAATAAAATATTCCTTTCGATTCACCTCACCACCTTCATTTACGTTTAGAGATGGGAGTCCTCTCGAAAGGCATGATAGAAAAAATCGTTTTTATAGCAAAACATATTTATTGTCTGTACACCTAATTAACTATATAATAATATGTAGTAAGAAAGCCTTTTCAAAACATTATTATTCATCAAGGGGGTACTTATAATGGAGCGAGTTCAAATGGCTGAAACGCTAGAATTTTCTCGTATTATTCAAGGATTTTGGCGTTTAGCAGAATGGAATATGACAAAACAAGAATTACTTTCTTTCATTGAAGATTGTATGGATATGGGAATTACTACTTTTGATCACGCTGATATTTACGGCGCATATACGTGTGAAGGGTTATTTGGCGAAGCTTTACAATTAAAGCCTTCCTTACGAGAAAACATGCAAATTATTACAAAGTGTGGAATCGCTCCCCCATCACCGAAATTTCCAGAACGATATGTTGCTCACTACAATACTAGTACAGAGCATATTATGCAAAGTGTAGAAGCATCACTTAAAAATTTACATACAGATTATATTGACGTATTACTTATTCATCGTCCCGATCCTTTTATGGATCCAAATGAAGTGGCAAAAGCATTTTCACAATTAAAACAAGAAGGGAAAGTTCGTCACTTCGGTGTATCTAACTTCTTACCTTCACAATTTAATATGTTAAGTTCGTACTTAGATTTCCCGCTTATTACGAACCAGATTGAAGTTTCTGCATTGCAGCTTGAGCATTTTGAAAAAGGGACAATTGATTTATGCCAAGAAAAACGAATCAATCCAATGATTTGGTCACCTCTTGCTGGTGGGGAGATCTTTACTGGTCAATCAGAACGCGCCGTACGTGTACGTGAAACTGTGCAAAAAGTTGCTACTGAGCTAGGTGTTTCTAGTATAGATACGGTTATGTATGCTTGGTTACTTGCTCATCCAGCTAATATGATGCCAATCGTTGGCTCTGGTAAATTAGATCGCGTAAAAACTGCCGCTCTTGCTACAAAAGTTAACTTAGACCGTCAACAATGGTTTACAATTTTCGAAAGCTCTAATGGACATCCTGTACCATAATGCATAAAAAGAAGAGCTGTTTTCTTACAGCTCTTCTTTTTCATATGTATTTCTAGTCATGGCAAATACACACATATCTCTTAATCCGTTTCCATCTACCGCAACACTCGCACTTTCTAACGTACCTTCTAACTTAAAACCTAATTTCTCAGGTATCGCTCTACTCTTCTTATTGAAAGAATCACAACGAATTTCTACACGATTTGCTTTTAATTCAGAAAAAGCGTAATCCGTTATACCTTTCGCAGCCTCTACCATATAGCCTTTTCCGCTAAACCTTGTATCAATCCAATATCCGATTTCAAATTGAGGTATATCCCAATTAATACGATGTAATCCGGCTGAAGCAATAAATTCACCTGTTTCTTTCGAAAATACTAGTAATCTTAAATCCTCACGTTGCAAAAATTGAATATGTGATTTTCTAATACTTTCTTCTACTTCTTGCTCTGTTTGCTCTTTTTGTGCAAACACCATCCAAGGTTTTAGTTCTTGTATTGAAGCCTGAATTGCATCATATACAACTTTACCATCTCCTGGTTTCGGCATTCGAATAAAAAGTCTGTCAGTATAAAATTCAGAAGGAAAATCGAATAATAACGGATTCACTGTAAACACTCCCTATATTTCTTTTATATATAATAATATCCATCTGAAGTTATATAGTAAAGAATTTTCTGAATTGAAAACCTTTTACTCATTCACTTCCACCGCTACACGAATTCCAGATTCAATCGCACCTTGAATCCATCCGTGATATAGCGTTGTATGATCTCCAGCGAAGAATATTCTCCCCTCTGGTTTGACAATCGCTGGTTGCAGCTCAGATTCTTGACCTGCTTGAAAAAGTGCAAATCCTCCAAGCGCATACGGATCCAATGTCCAGCTTTTTGAAATTCCAGATATGAACTCATCATACACTTGACCACCTAATATTGTTGCTAAGTTGTGTAATGCGTAATAAATACGATCCCCTTTTGATAAACCATCCCATAACAACGCGTCATAAGACCATGTATAGCTACCTAACATCATAGCCGGTCCTTTCTCCCCAATTCCATAACTTGGATAATAGGCATAACGAATTGGCAAATCTGTTATAATTCTGCCACCTAATTGTCCTTGTTCTTCCCAAAATCGGCTTTTAAATTGAATTCCTATTTTCGTCGCAGGCATATAATGTAATTCACGAATTGCTTTCCATTTTTCATGAGATATAGAATCAAACGGATCTACTTCTACAAAACGCATTGTCGAAAACGGAATGGTAACAATAACTAAATCTCCTGTAATACTACTATATTCAAAAGTTTCCTCGTTCCGATAGAAAGCTGTCACACCATTATCGTGTTGATGTAACTTCATTAATTTTTGATTATATATAATATTCTCTTCTAATTGCGGTAAAAATGACTTTGGCAATCTATCATTCCCGCCCACAATTTCACAAAATCCGCTCTCCTCTTGCATAATGTATAGAAAGCGTAAAGTCTCTACAAACGACCGTTCCAAAAAACCTTCTAAATCTAATAAAACACCAATCATCTCAATTGTTACTGGCGAAAAGTAAGTATTATACTGATAAGGATGATACTTTAAAAATTGTCCAGTAGAGTATCTCCCAAAATCCTTTACAACAATATCCCAATTTTTTTCTGGGTTCTTTTTTATAAAATTTATAATGGGCTGTACCGCTAACAATAATAATTCCTCTGACGTTTTTCCAACTTCATTCATTTCCACAGGATATCTTAGAATACTTGGATCTTTTTCATATTGTTTTAACGTCGTTTTCCGTCCATTTACGTATATAATATCCGTCTCATTCCTATTAATAAAAGGTCTCACCTGTAGCCTAAATTTTCTTATATATGCCATCGTTAATGTATGTGAATAAGGAATCCTCATTGCTCCAACATCTAAATATAATCCGGTATCTTCCATTCTAACTGTTTCTATACGACCACCTACCCGGTTATTTGCTTCAAAAATTTTCACATCATGTCCTGCAGCCTTTAATAAAGAAGCTGAAACTAACCCAGCCATACCAGCTCCCACTACAATAATTTGTTTTGGGCTTATCGTCTTCTTCAATCCTTGATCTATAACTTTTAACGCTTCATCCATTTCAGTATTATACATTATATCTTTCTGCACAATTCCACCCCTTACTTCATCAAATGGACGTTAGTGGTTTAGTGCATTTTATTCATAAATCCCCATAAACATAACACCATTGCAATTTGAATATTCACTAAAAGTACATAAGAGACAGATCTCACTTTTCTTTATACTTCGTATAATATAGCAACTACAAAGAAGGAGTGGTTAAAAATGAAACATACTTATGACTACGATGCTACAAAAAAACATTTAGAATTAAAGAAACAAAACTTATGTAAAAAACTTAGCAATATGACACTATCTGAAAAAGAACGTGAACAACTAAAGCGTGAAATTGACAACTATGAATATATTTTAAATCTAGTCGAAATGAATCATTATGAACGCGGATTTTCTCGTTAAAAGCGGAAATAAGATTATCCGCTTTTCATTTTGAGCATTTCACTACGCATTTTTCATAAGTAAATATATAATAGGATGTACATTAAGATTGAGAGGTATATTCTATGATCAAGTTAAGTGTATTAGACCAATCACCTATTTCAGATGGTAGCACAGCAGCCCAAGCTTTTTCACATACAGTTACGCTTGCACAAGAAGTTGAAAAACTCGGATTCACACGTTTTTGGGTATCCGAACATCATAATTCCGTAAGCTTAGCTGGTTCAAGTCCAGAAATACTTATTTCTCATATTGCCGCAAAAACGGACCGTATTAGAGTCGGTTCAGGTGGTGTTATGTTACCGCATTATAGCCCATATAAAGTTGCTGAGAATTTCCGTGTTCTAGAAGCATTGTATCCGAACCGCATCGATCTCGGTGTTGGTAGAGCACCTGGTGGTATGCCAATAGCAACTCGCGCACTTCAAGAAGGGAAAATGGTCTCACTTGATCAATATCCAGAACAAATTGCAGACGTTGCAATGTACTTACATGATCAAGTACCAGAAAACCATCACTATGCAAACTTAAAAGCCACTCCAGTTATCCCAACGTCTCCTGAAATGTGGATGCTCGGTTCTAGCGGAGAGAGCGCTAAAATTGCTGCAAACAACGGAGCTTCTTTCGCATTTGCACAATTTATTAACGGCTTCGGAGGCCCTGAAGTTATGAGGGCTTACCAAGAACAATATGAGCCTTCATTTTTAGGAGATAAGCCTAATTCAATCGTTGCCATCTTTGTTATATGCGGAGAAACAAATGAAGAAGCGGAAAAAATTGCTTCTAGTTTAGATCTATCAATCTTATTATTAGAGCAAGGAAAACGAACTACTGGTACACCTTCTATTGAAACTGCTCAAAATTATTCATACAGCGCTTATGATTTATTCCGTATAAAAGAAAATCGTCAACGTATGATTGTTGGTGATCCGTCTTCTGTAAAAGAAAAAATAATAAACTTAAGCAAAGCATACAATACTGACGAATTTATGATTGTCACGATTACTCATCAATTTGAACATAAATTAAATTCTTATCGCTTACTAGCGAATGCTTTTAATTTATAATTCTAAAAAGAGATGCATCACATGTGATGCATCTCTTTTTCTTACTACTTATTGTTTTCATTTCCTATATATTCAATAGCTTCTTTTAATAGCTCTTCAAAGTTAATAGGATAATCATGATCTAAGTCAGGCACAACTTTATACTTATGTTCTATATTTTTCTCTCTTAATAGTTGTACAAATTGCTGCGTGGATTCGAAACAATCTTCATCTTGATCCCCGCATACTATATATCCTTTTATATGTTTATCCTTCAGCACTCTTAGCAACTCATCCCATTCTTCAATCTCGGGAAGCCATGGTGCCATAAAAACAAAACCATCTACATTTATATCTTGTTGTAAAATCGTATATAAAGCTACTCTCGCCCCTGAAGAAAAACCACCAATGATTACACTTTCTACTGTATGATTTTCTATAAACTTATTGTAATGCTCTTTTAATTCCTCTTTCCCTCTCTCTATATCCTCCCAAACAAATCCATCTGAAAACTCAATTTGTGAAGACTGTGGTAAAGCTAACATATAATCTTGTATCAAAACAGATTTCCAATATGGTTCTACTATTTGTATATTTTCTTGGTTACCATGCAATGTAAGTAGTAGATTTCCCTCTTTCTTACTGTATATATATTTCACATCTGGTCTTTCCTTTTTATGTGCTAATTCTTCTCTTTCTTTACATAATTGCACCATTGTATGAAATTCTTCAAATTTATGTAGTGATTTTAAATCTTCGTCGGAAATTAAATACTCATTTCCATACCAGAATCCCTTTTCTATAATGGCCTCTCTCATTAAATGTAATGCTTCTTTTTCAAGTCCCGATGCACTTGCGAGTGCATACTTAAAATTATATATTTGCGCCTCATTCCCTATTACACCTGTAGCGTTTTCCATTATATAATTGTACGCTTCAAAACTTCCTTTATTTGCATAACAACGTAACGTTTCATTTAATAATTGAATGTAAGTCATACTATTTTTCATGTACCAATTCCCCCGAAACCTTTTATAATATTTGTTTGCGAATCTTTATACCACTTTGTATAACCCACGCTAACAATACCTTATTCTCAAAATGATGCTTAATAGTTGCTCTTCCCTGTCCAATACATTTAGTATAAATAAGAATAGACTGAAAAATCAATATTTTAACAAACAAAAAAAGACAACAATATATGTATTGTTGTTTTCATTACGTCTACCCACTCTTTTGTTTTTTTCTATCTGGTTTACTTGAAACTAAATAATGTTTTTCTGAAATATATAAGTCTCTTTTTAAGCTACGATTTAAGTAAGGTCCTAATTTCATTCCACATATGAGGCGATCTTCGCTACCTTCAACAATTGGGAACATTTCTTTTTCTGTTACGTATTGATCTACTGCTTTTTGTACGACATCAATTTCTTTCACTAGGTTTAAATTTTCTGCTGTATGTTCAAATACCTCAAGCGTTTCCTTCGTTATGAGAAAAACATTTGTTGGAAATGCAGGTAAATATGGTTTTAACAAATCATAATTTACTGTATAATCATCATTTACTAATACTGTATAAACGATATTAGCATTCGTTTCTAAAAACTGAGCCATCGCTTGTTCTAATTCATCTTTCGTAATTTCCCGCTCTTCTTTTCCAGTTCTGAAAAAGCGAAACATCGCATCGCCTCCTTTTTACTATATTATAGCATAAAAGAAAACTGAAAAATCATAAAAAAACCCATTGAAATAATTTTTCAATGGGTTTCTATATATTTATCGTTATTTTAAGAATGCACTTAGCATCCATACATGCTGTTCTAATGTTGTATGAATTGCTAACAGCATGTCAGCTGATGTTTCATCGCCAGCTTCACCCGCAACTTCCATACCTTCTTTTAATTCTTGAATAAGTGCAGAATAATCATTCACTAATGTTTGCACCATTTCTTCTGCAGATTCTTTGCTTGTCCCTTCGCTGACACTAGATGTTGCGAGATATTCTTTCATTGTCGCTAATGGTTTACCTTCTAAAGCTAAAATACGTTCTGCTAACTCATCAATATACGTTCCAGCCTCATTATAAAACTCTTCAAATTTCTCATGTAATGTAAAGAAGTGTGGCCCTGTCACATACCAGTGATAATTATGTAATTTAACATATAACACATTCCAGTTTGCTACCTGCTTGTTTAATACTTCAACAACATTTGTTTTCGTACTCATACAATCACTCCTCTTATCATTTTGTAATGTTTATCTTTTAATTACTTAATTACATTTTACCATACATTCCCTTTCCTTTCGAACAATTGGCTTATATGTAACAAAGTTTTAACACCTTTAATGCTTCCCTAATATCATTTAATTCATGTATTTTTTCAACCACTTCATACGTCTAATTGTCCAAGCTCATACATATGCATAATAGTACATCAAGCTCATCATAGTAGAAAGAGGGATAACATGGACAATCAACAATGGCAAGTAGCAAAGAAAGTAGCTGCTACTTATATCGGAACTGTCGTTGGAGCTGGATTTGCTACTGGACGAGAAATTGTTGAATTTTTCACAGTGAATGGATTATACGGGACAATTGGCATATGTGTAAGTGGATTTTTTTTTATTTGGCTTGGTACAAAGATGATGTTACTTTCATCACAAATCGGGGCATTTTCAGCGCAAGAATTTAACAAATATTTATTTGGGGATGTATTTGGGAATGTTGTAAACACATTATTATTACTCGTTTTATTCGGCGTAACGAGCGTTATGTTATCAGGCGCTGGTGCAGTATTTGAAGAGCAACTTCGCTTACCAAGACAACTCGGTATTCTCATTACAGTTATCGCTTGTCTCATTATAAGTAGCCGCGGGTTACAAGGTGTTTTTGAAGTAAATACACTTGTCGTACCTATTATGATGATTTTTATTATAGGACTTGCTATTACAACCTTTTTTCACGGTACACCTCCTATTAATAACACTATTCCTGCAGAGAGCTGGAATATGAAATGGATTACTAGCCCTATTACATATGTCGCCTTAAACCTTTCTCTCGCCCAAAGTGTTCTCGTCCCATTAGCCAGTGAAGTAAAGGATCGAAAAGCCATTTTTTGGGGTGGGATTTTAGGTGGTGCTGGACTTTCTTTAATTTTATTATGCAGCCATTTAGCAATCTTATCAGTCGATCAATTTTATCAATATAACATCCCAATGGCTGAAGTCATAAGAAGATTTAATGCAACTTTTCACTTCTTCTTCGTTCTCATTATTTTCGGTGAAGTTTTCACAACTTTAGTTGGTAATGTGTTCGGAATGACAAAACAGATGCAATCTATTACTGGGTGGAAAAATCACAATATTATTTTCTTCATTTTACTAATTAGTTATTGCTTTAGTTACATCGGTTACAGTGACTTACTTCACATTCTATATCCTATCATCGGATGGGTAAGTATTGTTATACTTCCAATCATTGCGTTTAAACAACTTCAAAAAACATAAAAAAGCATCCATGTTATTGGATGCTTTTTTATGTTCATTCACAATCATCACATACTTCCCAGTACGGTCCCATTTCTAATGCTAAATACGGCTTTAACTGCAACCGAATCATTCGACTAGGCATGCGTTCTAAAACAAATTGAATACCTTCTTCATCTTCGTCTAATTCAACTTTTGAAATCGTAATTTTTTGCATAGTCGTAATGGGAATTCCATCTTTATATAAAGTGATTTTCACCTCATCGTATTCATTAAAATACAATTCGACACTCATTTGATTTTTCAGTATTTCATCACCAATTTTAAATGTATCATTTTGTTCTTGGATTATATATTTCCATCCGCCTCTATCTTCTTTCGGAGCTGTTTGAAATAATGTCTCCAAATCCTCGTATAGCATAAGATAACCCCTCTCTTACTAAAAAACGATGAGTATTTTATATACCCTTTATCTCTATCACTATCCATAGCTATTGTACCATATATCACCGTTCTTACCGTATTCATTTGCTTCATACACACTTATAAAATAACTAATTCTATCTCCATTATTATGTATATTACCTCATTACTCCATACACTCTTACAAGTTCAAATAACGACAGACTTTAATCCATGCAAATATTGTCTACTCTCCGCTTTTATTAGCTCACAGCATTCACACTTTTACATATAGTAAGACTACCACAAATAAAAAAGGAGAGTGACTTATACCACTCCCCTTAAAAGAACTTCCCTATAGCTGCTAAAACTAATACGATTATTAAAATTGCAAATAATAATGAGACAATGAAACTAAAAATAGGTAACGCTTTCTTTTCATTCTTCTTAAATAGTAGCTTTAAACTAAGAAAAATATTTACTGGTACAAGTATAAAATAAAAATATTTAACAATTTGCACCGAGCTATTCGAAAGTGTTTTTAATATAAACACTTCAATTAGAAAAACAATAAAAAATGAAATACTTAGCCAAAATGAGACGTAACTAAGCCAAGAATGTCTTTTTGTCCCCCAATACACTCCCATAATACTCTCCTTTTATTTGTATTCTATAGGTTAATAATTATACACAAAGCTAACAAACACCTCTATTTTTCGACAAATATTATGCAAAATACCATTTTAAACGTCATAAAGGAAGTTTACATCTCCATTTGATTTTACATAATAAAACAGACTACCCTCTAGTGTCATAATGCTACTAGGGGGAGTCTGTTCTCTATTAAACTTTAAATCTCTCAATTAATACTTGCAATTCTTCAGCCATTTGAGATAGCGTACCCGCCGCTGATCCAATTTCCTCCATCGAAGCTAGCTGTTCTTCAGCTGAAGCCGCAACATTTTGTGTGCTTGTCGCATTATTTTGTGCTGTCATTGCAATTTGTCCTACTGAAATAGATACTTCATTTGCCCCTTTTGACATTCCATTAGCCGTTTCAACCATCGTCTTAATTTGATTAGCTATTTCATTTGTAGATTGTAAAATTTCAGCAAAATTTTGCTTCGTTTCATTTGCAATAACAAGTCCAGATTGAACTTCTTCATTTACATGATTCATTGATTTGACTGTCTTACCCATATCGTCTTGTATTTCGCCTATTAATTTACTAATTTCACTGGAAGATATGCTAGACTGCTCTGCCAATTTACGTACTTCATCTGCAACAATTGCAAAACCTCTTCCATGTTCACCAGCTCTTGCCGCTTCAATTGCCGCATTTAAAGCTAGAAGATTTGTTTGATCTGCAATGTTTTGAATTACTTCCAATATATCACCAATTTGTTTTGATTTATTATTTAATAACTGTATAACAGCATCTGATTGTGAAACCGATTCTGCAATAGACTGCATCTGGTTTACTGTTCTTCCTACTAGTTTCCCACCATCTTCTGCTTTTTCACGAGTATGAGCAGAAGCGATATTAATAGATGATGAACTATTTGCTACATGCTGAATTCCTTCCGTTACATCAAACAGTAACATAGCACCATTTTCTACACTTGTTGTTTGCGTCGTTGCCCCACTTGATATTTCATCCATTGCTGTTGTAATTTGCTCAGTTGCTTCACTCGCTTGTCTTACACTTGCAGTTAGTTCTTCTGATGCTGCTGCAACATGTCCTGCCGAAGTGTTAATCCTTCCAATTAACGTCCGTAATGAATTTGTCATCTCGTTAAAACCTTTCGCAAGTTGACCAATTTCATCATTAGAATGAATTTCAATTGTTTGCGTTAAATCCCCTTCACTTATTTCTTTAGAAGTGATAACTAATCTCTTTAAAGGCTTCGTAATTGAAAGTGTCACAAAATAAATAAGTACTCCACCTACTACTAACGAAATAAGCATAACAATTAACATATTATAAAATACAGGTTGAGCAGCTTCAATTACTTCAGTTGCGTACATCGTCCCACCAATTTTCCAACCTGTTTTTACGTTTGTAGCAAATACCATATTCTTTTCACTACCACCATAAGAATATGTAAAAGCACCATGATTATCTTCATAAATTTTCTTTGCCCAAGAATCAGCTGCTTTATCCCCTGATTTTTCTTGTGGATGAGCAATGATTTTTTGCTTTCCATCTAAAATGAAGGCATATCCTTTTTTACCAATATTGATTAACTTTGTTGTTTTTAATAAATTGTCTAAACTTAAATCTAGCGCAACAACCCCATTTTTATCTTCTGTTTGTTTTGCAATCGTTACGACAATATGTCCATTTCCTTTTGCCTTATATGGCTCGCTAACAACAATACCACCTTGTTTTGCCACTGCATCTTTATACCAAGGTCGTGTTGTTGGATCATAATCTGCTGCCATTTGTATATTTGGTTCCTGTACAAATTTCTTATCATTACCGGCAACATACACTTGTTCAACATCTATATTCAAATTGATATACTGAGATAATGTCTTTCTTAGCTCATCCTGATTATCCCCTTGATACATATTCCCTTGAATTACTCGTGCAAAGTTATTCACATCGTTAAATTTTGCTTCAATCATTTGATTGATTAAATTATCTAATATTTTTATATTATCGTTAGCACTACTCGTAATTTGTGATTCAAAATTCTTTTTAGCAGTTTGATAAGACATGCCCCCGATTATAGAAACGGCTGCAATTAAAATTACAAAGAATGAAATTAATAGCTTTTTTGCTACTTTCATATCACGAAACAAATTTAATAGTTTACCCATTATGAACCTCCTAATTTTCAAATTTAAAAGTTAAATTGAGTTAATTATGAATATTTCCCGTTCCCTAATTATTATTTTCATAACCTATTATGGTGAATACTTTGTAAAGTTTAAACAATTAATTTCCTTTTGTCTATATATACGAATAATATTATTATAAAATTTACAAATAGAAAAAACCAAAGGGGCCCCTTTGGTTTTTACATTTTTTTATGTTGTTTAGAAATTTTCTTCCATTTATCACGCTCTGCTCTGGCAAGGATTGCATCTTGTTTCCTCATAAAATACGCCAGTTCTCTTTGTAATTTTTTATAGCTTTTCAAACGATCTATCGTAATAAGTCCATTTTCAATTGCACTATACACCGCGCATCCTGGTTCATTCTCATGCTTACAATCACGGAAACGACATGTTGTCGCAAATTCTTCAATATCAGAGAATGCTGTTTGAATCGCTTCGCTGCCTTCCCAAAGTTGCAATTCCCTCATGCCAGGCGTATCAATCACGAGAGCGCCACTAGGCAATTGGAATAATTCTCGATGCGTTGTCGTATGCCTCCCCCTACTATCCTCTTCACGTATATCTCCCGTTTTTGCTACATCAATTCCTATTAGAGCATTTAACAAAGTTGACTTTCCTACCCCTGATGATCCAACTAAAGCAATTGTTTTCCCTGAAGAAACGAATTGTTTCAACGAATCTATACCTGTATGCTCTAAACTATCAACAACGAAAATAGGAACACCAATTGCTATAGCTTCCGTTTCTACAATTTTCTCTTCCACATCATTACATATACTACTCTTTGTTAAAACAATAACTGGCATAGCGCCGCTTTCATACGCTAATAATAAATAACGTTCCATCCTTCTAACATTAAAATCATGATTAAGTGCATTCACTAAAAATAAATAATCTACATTTGCTGCTATAATCTGTTCTTCTGTTCTTGTTCCAGCCTCTTGTCTTGAGAAAGAGCTTCTTCGCTGGAAAATACGATGAATAATCGCTTTCTTTTCATCTTCTATTTTCTTTATATACACCCAATCACCAACTGCTGGATAATCGCCTTTCGTAATCGCTTCATGCCGAAACTTCCCAGACAGTTCTGCCATATATTCACCATCATTACAAATAATGCGATATATATGCTTATGCTCAAGTAAAATACGACCTACTTCATAATTTTTCTCTGTAACTTGTTCTTCAAAAAATGAATCCCAGCCGAAAGATTCTAAAATATTTTGATTCAAATAAATATCCTCCCTAGTTTGTACTAAGTGGAAGGATTGCGAATTACCTTATATAATATCGCCCTTTCCATCCACCTTTGTATTTGGTTGATTATTCATATAAGTTATTTTCGCCATAATACATCACCCCGTTCTTATTTTAATTATTCTCATTATATGGAATTCTCCTATAAAAAGCTACATTATTTTACGTAATTTTCAAATAACTTGTTTTTGAGCATTCTAATTTGTCCTCGATGACTAATTTCATCTTCTAGCACATGAAACCATAGTTAGGCCACTTTCTTTCTAACATGAGCCACTCATCACCTTGTTCACTTAAATACTTCAGAGATTCTTCTCGAACACTTTGTAGAAGTTGTACATAATATTGTATTTCATGACCACGGATTGCTCTACCCGCTTCCCCTAAATACAGTGCATCTTCCCATATTTCTAATTCTTCTTTTGTAAAGTCATGATCTTGAAATGAAATAAGCTGATGAACTTTTTCAATAGCTGCTATATGCTTTAATAAGGCGCCAATTGAATTTCCGCTGCTTTGCATAATTAAATCTAATTGCTCAACTGATAAATTTTTTACTTCGCCTAATGTTACAGCTCTCGTATGCTCAAGCAGGCTTACTAATTCCCCTATTTTTTTTGTATAACCATCTACACTTCTTATTCGATAATCTATATTCATATCACGCACCCCTTTCTGCATTCATATTATTGTAAAAATGATTCATATAATAGACTGAAATATATCTAAATTTTCTGTTACAATTAATTTGAATACAAATTATACCCAAACAAACTTTCTCAATATGCTTATATGAAATATTAAAAGGAATCAATATAAAATAATCGAATCTTATTCACTAAAAGGAGTGGATTCGATGGAGATGTATCAATGGCTAACCGCTGTTCTCGTTGGTGGCATTACCGGCTTCGTTTCCCATCTAATCAATAACCAAGGTAAGTTATTGCTTCCACGCCGTTTGAAAACATTTTTTCATTTTGGATTTTTAACTGATATTTTTACTGGTAGCCTAGCCGCACTTCTTGGGCTCGTTTTATTCGATGTCACCGCAATAAAAGAAATTATAAAAGTATCCATTGTAACTGCTATTTCCGGTCAAACTTTTTTACTACATCAAGCTCTTGGTGGCGAACAGGCTAAAAATACGCAAATTGGGAAAGCTGATGAGAAGATTCAAGAAATTGACAAATTATTGCGACGTTAGTGTATACTTTCTTTTAAAATTATTGTTATAATGAGAAATAAATATTTTCTATTGCGTCGTTTGTCAGGAGAAAGGGTGTTTCGTATGACAAAAAAGAAAATAGAAGATTTCTTAACAAACTCCGAAAAAGAGGAACTGCTAGAAAACTATAAATGTTTACGAGAAGCCCGCACAAAAAGCGAAGCTAACTATTTTGGCGAAGCAGTAAACCATCTATTAAATAAAGCAAAACAACGAATTATAAAAGATGCAGGTATACATGATGAAAATGCTGCAACTGTTCAATCAAAGAGAAAAGCACTGTTTTAGCTACATTAGCTAAAACAGTGCTTTTTATTACAATACTTTTCACATTACTTTCACATCTATTTCACAATTATAAGTACTCCTATATGTTAAACTAAGTATATCCTTTTCCAAGGAACTATATGCCGATATATAAATCCCTATCTTTATAGGGATTTTTATTTTTTGATTCCTCATAACTTTGTTACAATACATTTCTTCTACTATTTCTATACTTTTAGTAACCACTTTAATTAAAAGCACATTCATGTATTCACACTCTTATTAATTCTGAATTGCGAAATATTTATACAAGCTTTATGATGCAATTCCTGTTTCACTATTTTCAGTAATTTTTTCACTTTTTCTAAACAAAAATAAAGCTCCTATATATAGTAACGCAGTAAAACTACCTATAAGTATAAAATTGTGAGATATTGCAAATAACATTCCAGCTATTGCCGCACCAATCATTTGACCAATGTACATAGAAGCATTTGCAAGCGCGGCTCCTGTTCCTCTTGCTACACTAGACATGTTTTGTAAGTGCCTCATCATTAATACAAACAAAATTCCTGTCACAAAAAATAAAGCAAAGAACAATAACTCCACCAATACAATGTTCTTTACATGAGGAAGTAATACATATAGCACTGCTGTAAATATAATTCCACCATAGAAAGAAAGGTTATAACCAATTTTATTTACGATTCTAGGACCAAAAATATTACCAATTAAATTTCCTAATCCTAATACGAGCATAGCTGTACCTACTTCATGAACTTGTAAGCCAAATTGAATGGAAAGCCATACACCAAAAAATGAAAATGCAGCAAAATTTCCGGTTTGAAAAACAAAGTATGCAAAATAAGAAAGTGAAACCTTTGAATCTGTAAGTAATTGTTTATAACGCTGTAAAATCGCTTTTTTATTTCCACCTATATGAACCGACTGTATTTCTGGTAATACAACATAAATAAGAATGACAAGTAGTGCTGATAATATACCAATGAAATAGAATGGAATTGTATAATGTATCGTTGCTAAATAAGCTCCCAGTGGCAGCCCTAAAATTTGAGAGATTGATAACCCTGCTGTTGCAACCCCAATTGCTTTCACAATTTGCTTCTTCTCTATAAGGAGCGGAATAGATGCCCACACTTGTGGAGATACAAAAGCTGCACTTACACCTGCTAAAAATCTAAATGTTAGCATCCATAAAAAACTCGGTGCAATTCCACAAAAAAACGTACTTATTGCAAAAAAACTCATACCTAGTACCATTACTTTTTTTCTGTTTAATCCATCTGATATAGGACCAGCCACAAGCGCAAATCCAGCATACCCTAAAGCATACGAACTCACCATCCATCCTGACAACTCAGTTGAAACATGATACACCTGTTGCAATGTCGGCAACAGTGGTGAAATTAAGAAAGTATCTGTACCGATCATAAACATTATCATAAAAAATACAGCTAGTACTCTGTTCATTTAGACCTTCTCCTTATATAAACAGAGGGTACTCTCCCTCTGTTTAACTAATCTTCTAAAATAGATTGGATTTCTTTCATGACTCTTTCATTCAATGCAACATCTACCGCTTTCACACTTTCTCTTACCTGCTCTGCCCGCTTTCCACCAGGTATAACAGTATCAATCCCTTCTTTATTTAATAACCATGCTAACGCTAAATGAGACACTTCAATATCATTTTCTTTAGCTAGCCCTTTTAACTTATTCACTTTCTTAAAATTACTCTTATATGTATTTTCTTCAAATAGATTTACATTTTGACGCCAATCGACTTCATTTAATTTAAAATCTTCTGTATATTTTCCGCCTAATATTCCAAAAGCAAGAGGCCCATATGGAATAAATGAAATACCCGCTTCTATACAATACGGCAACAGTTCTTCCTCAGCTGTACGTTCTAACATATTGTATGGAGATTGTACAACATCTATATGACCATGTTGATTCGCCTCTTTTAATTGTTCTATGTTTACGTTCGATATTCCAATTGAACGAATTTTCCCTTCTTCTTTTAAATGAGTAAGCTCTCCGATTGAATCTATGTAACTTGTTTCAGGATTTGTAAAGTGTAAATAATATAAATCAATATATTCAGTCTGTAATCTTCTTAAGCTATTTTCCACAGCATTCCTTAAATAACTTGGTTCATTGTTAATATAAGTTTCTCCATTTAACAACGGTTGAATTCCACCTTTTGTAGCAAGTATAAACTCATGACGTTTTCCCTTTAATACTTCTCCTACTAATTCCTCCGATCTACCGAAACCATATGAATCTGCTGTATCAAAAAATGTAATCCCTTGCTGAATAGCTTCTTCTACTAATCGCTTTCCTTCTTCTTCATTCACATCAGCATATAAATTATGTCCCCCTACTGCATTTGTACCTAAACCCAACTTTGAAATATTTAATCCTGCCTTTTGCAATTTTATATACTTCATTTTTTCTCCCCCTATATTTCTATTGTTCGAATATATTCGAACAATAGAAATATACCACTTTATATGTTATAGTGCAAATATCTTAACTTATACAAGTAGGTGAAATATGCGTACACTCTATCATCCAAATCGAGAAGAAATTCAATTTTCTTCTGTCTTATATGCACTTAGCGATCAAATTCGTTTACAAATTGTAAATATGTTACTAGAGAAAAATGAACAATCTTGTGGTGCTTTAAACATCCCTGTTGCAAAATCAACTTTATCTCACCATTTCAAAGTTTTACGTGAGTCAGGTGTTATGTACACGCGCCTTGAAGGAACACAACGTTTCATTTCAATTCGTGAAGAAGATTTAAATGCTAGATTCCCAGGTTTATTACAAGTTGTATTACATGCGACAGAGCCATATTAAAAAAACATCTCATATTCATATGAGATGTTTTTTTAATATGGCTATTCTTTTAATAAATCTATTAATCCATTCCCTTCAGATGTACGTTCGTACCCTAAAGGTACAGTTCTTTTAATGAGTTGTGCATATATTTCCGGCTCCGATAACTTTCGACCGTATTCTTTCTCACACTGTTTAATGAGCAAGGCGAGCGCTCCAGCAACATGCGGCGTCGCCATGGAAGTTCCACTTAGCACAGCATATTTTCCTTCTGGATACGTAGATAATATTTCATCACCTGGCGCTACTAGATCAATTTCTTGATTTGAATTACTAAAACATGCAATCTTCCGCTCTAAATTAACGGCACCAACTTCAATTACCTCGGAGTACGCACCCGGAAAGTCTAGTTCCTCTGTTTCATCATCGCAATCTCCATTATTTCCAGCAGCACATACAACGAGAACATCCTGCTTTACCGCATTTTGAATTGCTTCATGTAATTCTGGAACATCTTGCGGACCACCAAGTGACATTGAAATAATTCTCACTTTCTCTTGATTCGGCCCTCTCCAATTTACAGCATAATGAATTGCCTCAATAATTTGCTCATAACTTCCAGAACCATCTCCCGCTAAAACTTTTAATACTAACATTTTAGCAAGTGGTGCAACTCCTAATACACCGACACCATTTTCAGTCGCGGCAATCGTTCCCGCAACATGAGTACCATGTCCGTTATTATCAAGATACACATTTGGATCAGCTTCATAATCTTTTGTGAAATTTCTTCCGCCGATAATACGATCTTTTAAATCTATATGATTAGTATCACACCCTGTATCTAATACGGCAACGACTACATCTTGCCCCTTCACACTCTTTTCCCATACTTGCGGAGCGTGAATCAGTTGTACACCTGGTGGAATTTCATTTACTTGTTCTACCACCTTATTTACGGTAAACGGAATCAATTGTATACCTTTTTGTTTATTCACTGTACTACTCATCGTAATCCCTCCTGAAAATGTATTATTTTCATTTCAGACCACTTTTGAATACGTGTAAATGTAACATTCGTTTTATTCTTTTTGTTTTCCTTCTTTTCAAATATTTCTCAACATCATTTACTACCTCTATAATACTTCTTTATTTTCCCTATGATTTGTAGGAAGTAACAACCCGAGTCGTTCAACTAATAACCAAAATAAGAGGACCAATTAATGGTCCTCTTACAGTCTTTTAAAAGAATGATATGTATTTGAAAAATAATATAAATTAAGACTAAACCTCACTCTTGTTTAAAAACTTTTCTATTTCTTTTACTAAATATTCCGCTCCCTCTATGCCAACTGTAATATTTCCATTTGCTAATGTAATATTCTGCCCTGAAACATCACCTGTGATTTGGCAAGCATTGTAAGGTTGATATTTTTGTAAAATGATTTTATCTGCTTCTACAAAAATTTCAAGCGGTGATTTGATTTGTATTCCCAATACATCGCGTAATTCTTTAGGGATAACAATTCGTCCTAATTCGTCTACTTTTCGAATAACTCCTGTTGCTTTCATATTTCTCCCCCCTTACTCTCTATTAATTTTTTCACCTCGCTTTTTCCATTTTATCACTTTTTGACAATACTTGCCTCTTTTTAGAAAATTTTGTACTCGAGTTAAAAAAACACATTTAATGCATACGTAATCTCTCTTTCAATTGTTTTACATAACGGGATCTTATAAGTAAGAAGTATACAACTTGAATACCTATGAAAATACTTAATACAACTGTATTTTCTTTAAACAATGAGTACTCAAACATTTGTCCTAACGCCGTTAAGGCTACTGCTCCATGTAATGTTGCAACACCAATTGGAACGAAGAATAAAAGGGCCAATCGAATTGTAACTACCTTCGATAATTCCCTACTTGTCAATCCAACTTTACGAATCATTTCGAACAAACGAACATCATCCTCCAAATCGGAGAATAAACGGAAGTAAAGGAAACTTCCTGCGCAAACGAAAAATACTATACCAATAAAGAAACCTACAAATAAAATCGGTCCTGCAATTTGTAAACTTTGGTTTTGCTCGTACTCTTCCGCACTAAACGTTGAATATTCTTGATACGGTTTAATTTGATGCGTAAGCTCTTTACCAATTTCAATCTCATCTTTCGTTCTTTCAGTTTTATACATATAGTCTTTTGTCTCTATAAACCCATCTTGTAATGAATCATATTGACTATTAGAGATTACATAAACATTTCCTCTTAATATTTTCCCCAATGAAGATGAGGTAACTTTTTTCACTTTTAAATTTTCATTCATATTAGGTAAAGTAATTTCTTTTCTTTCTTTCATCGTTGGCCCTGGTATATTAGCTGACAAAAATACAACTTCTTTATTTGCTACAGTATTAAATGGTTCTTCTGTTAACTTTGCATATTTCTTATAGTCTGATTCTTTTATAAAAATGGCGCTTCTTAACGACTGTTCCTCCGTTTTCTTTGTCGAAATATTAGTTTTTGAAGCTGCTATACTATGTTTCTTTAATCCTTTGTCAATCATTTGTATATGCTGTGATTCGTTACTATTCCCTTGCTTAGAATGGTAATGAAACGAAATCGGTCTCTCCATTATCCCTTTCGTCATGGATGCGAAGCCAACTAATGTCCCTATTGCGGAAAATGCTACAGTAGAAATAATGGTTACAATAAAGAACATTCTTGCGTTATCTCTCATGCGATACGCTAAATCTGATAACGTAATAATATTAGTCTGTGTCCAATAGAAACGTTTACTTTTTTTACATAATCGAATAATAAAGACACTCAGCTGCTTGTACAACAAATACGTCCCAATAATAACTACCGTTGTAACAGGAATCATCATAATAAATACCATTGCTCCATGTGATAGAAGAGCTCCTACATAGCCAGCACTAAGCAATACTACTGCTAATATGGAAGAAATGATTGATGCTTTCGGTTCCGGTTTCGCCTCTGCTGATCCTCTAAACAACTTCATAATCTTATTTTTACGAATCATTCCTGCACTAAACAATGATATGATCATAAATAAAATAAAAAACATAATACTCGTTACAACAATTGCTTTCATCGGTATGTAATAGGATAAGGAGATATCTAGTTTCAATATCATCGGAGCGACAAATAGTAATCCCCCTGAAAATAACATACCTGAAAGAATACCAAAAATAATTGCCCCTATTCCAATCATAATATTTTCAAAAAAGATCAGACGCTTTAATTGATATTTCGTCATACCTAGCATCATTAAAATTCCTAGTTCACGCTTTCTCGTTTTTAAAAACATTCCCATCGAATATAAAATAAAGAAGAATGTAAATAAGTAAATAATAGACTGTGCAAAAGACATACTTACGAATACGTACTGACCTAATTCTCCTGCACTTAATGCCGGATGAAACGCAAAAAATGAATACACAAAAAAGGCCATAATTGCAAATGCACTACTCAAAAAATAGGCTGAGTATGTCCGTCTATTTCGGGTTACATTCCGATATGCTAGTTCTCTAATGTTCATATTACTTCTCCGCCCTTCTACTATCTATGTTTTTATATTAGTAAAGTGCGGAAATACCTTCCATCGATTCAAATGACAAAAACCTTACATTTTTGAAAGGTTTAAAAAATTGCTTATACGTAGTACTTTATTTATAATGACTACATTCATATTCATACACACATCCTATTGTATATTCGTTAATTTTGCGAAATAATAAAGGATAGAAGTATGTACCATTATACATATAAACTTAATTACCGCTTTAATATGAATAGGAGGAAACATAATGACATTACAAGAACAGATTATGAAAGCATTACATGTTCAGCCTGTAATTGATCCAAAAATTGAAATTCGTAAACGAGTTGATTTCTTAAAGGATTATGTAAAAAAAACAGGTGCAAAAGGATTTGTACTTGGTATTAGCGGCGGACAAGACTCTACATTAGCAGGACGCTTAGCACAACTTGCAGTTGAAGAAATTCGTAACGAAGGTGGTAATGCAACGTTTATCGCCGTGCGTCTTCCTTATAAAGTACAAAAAGATGAAGATGATGCACAATTAGCATTACAATTCATTCAAGCAGATCAATCTGTTGCATTTGATATTGCTTCAACTGTTGATGCTTTTTCAAATCAATATGAAAACTTATTGGGTGAATCATTAACAGATTTCAATAAAGGTAACGTGAAAGCACGTATCCGTATGGTTACTCAATATGCAATTGGTGGACAAAAAGGGCTACTTGTTATCGGAACAGATCACGCTGCAGAAGCTGTAACAGGGTTCTTTACAAAATTCGGAGATGGTGGTGCAGATTTATTACCATTAACGGGATTAACGAAGCGCCAAGGACGTGCATTATTACAAGAGTTAGGCGCAGACGAGCGACTGTACTTAAAAATGCCAACAGCTGATTTATTAGATGAAAAACCAGGTCAAGCTGATGAAACAGAGTTAGGTATTACTTATGATCAATTAGATGATTATTTAGAAGGTAAAGCAGTTCCAGCTGACGTTGCAGAGAAAATTGAAAAACGTTACACAGTGAGTGAGCATAAAAGACAAGTACCAGCGTCAATGTTTGATGATTGGTGGAAATAAATTAAACATAAAAAAGAAGCTAATCTTCATTTAGCTTCTTTTTTATATGTTAACGATATACCCCTACTCTTTTCTCCAATAAATCTTGCAGGCAATCTTCATGTTGTTTACAAAATAACGGTGGCATGTCGTCTAACGGGAAAAACTTCAAATCCAACGTTTCATCACCATCTACTTTTTTGTCACCTCCAACTATTGAGAATGAAAAGAACATCACAATTGACTGGGCCTTGTCTCCATTTGGATATGATTGAAAATATTTTGTATACACTCCAATAAGCTCATTTATTTCTACATCATACCCGGTTTCTTCTTTTATTTCTCGGATTGCAGTTTCCGCAGCTGATTCTCCTATCTCCATTGCACCACCTGGAAATCCCCAAGCGTTAAAGTCTCCTCTTTTTTGCAGTAATACTTCTCCTTCTTTATTAAATACACAACCACCGGCAAAGTTTAAGAAAACATAATCATGTCCTACTTTTTCACGTAATTCTTTTATATAATTGGCCATTCTCTTTCCCCTTTTCATACCTCTTCTATCGCTATTTCTTATCTTTTTCAAGCAATTCAATGATTCGATCTAGCTTCTGGTTCATATTAATCACGTGGTGTTTCTTTGCAGCACTGCTTTGTAATACTCTTCTAATAAACAAAGTAAATGATATGAAAAACAAAACGATAAGTCCGATTACTAAACAAGTATATATCAATGTAAAAATATTACTTTCGAACAAGTTCATTCAGCATTCACATCCTCTCCTTTTTATTTTATCACATAATTCCCAAAATTTTAAAGTGATCGATAAATATAAAAAGAGCATCTTTTACAGATGCTCTTTCTCATTGCTTAATACGTAAATGTAATTGTCGCTAATGAATAACCCGCCAATGCACTGTAAGGCGCTACTTGATAAGACACACGCTTTGCACCTTTTGGCCAATTTATTTCATTTAATACTTTCTTTATATCTTGCATCGTCCCATCCATGGACTGCTTATATCGTACTTCTACTTTTTCTGGTTTGGTTGCAAACTTTTGCTGCAACTTTTGCTTAAATTCATTATAATTTTCTGCTCCGTATTCTGCAGATAAGTATTGTAAATTTGTTTCTTTTAACATCTGCTCATATACGACAGTTTTTGAGCTACCAGCTTTTATTTTATTTGTTAATTCACCAAAATAACTTGTAGTTGCCGCTGGATATTTGCTACGATCCCATTCATGATCTTTACTTAACTGTTCGTCAGACATATTAAAATATGAGTAAGTTGCACGCCCTGCTTTATCTGGTACTGGATCATCAAATGTAGTATCTAGGTGATACCATTTGTTTTCAATGTTCACTAAATTCCACGCGTGAGCTTGTCCGTTTCCTGTGCCTGTTACAATATGATTTTGAATACCTGCCTCTTTTAACAACTCATACGTCAATAATGTATATCCTTGGCAAACGGCAGAACGATTCGCTAATGCTTCATATGCTGTATACGCTTGATAAGACGTATCATAAGACACATGCTTAACAACGTAATCGTGAATAGCTTTTACTTTCTCATGCTCATCCATCCCTGGTTTTACAATTGATCCAACAATTGATTTCGCCTGAGCTTTTACATATTGAGTTTGTTCTTTTGATTCACGGTATTTTACTTGCAGTGTAAACGTATAGTCCCCTGGCATTCCTTTAATGGAATATCTAGTAGACGCTACATTATATTTTACATACTCATCAGCATCTACAATTTTATTAAACTCACCATACAATTGATCCATAATATTTCTAGCATTTCTATCTTTTGTTTTATATGTGATTGTAATATTTTCTTCTCGATTATCAATCTGTTTTTTTAATTCTTTTCTGAAATCATCTAATAACTTTACATCTGATTGTGCTGTCACTGTAGTCGGATTTGTAGCTGCATAAGATACAGATGACGCTTGTAAGCCTCCCATTACTATAGTTGAACAAAGTGCGGCAGCTGTCACATACTTACTTGTCTTTCCCATCTTGTCACTCCTTATATTCTATAACTATACGAAAAAGTATCGTATAGTTTCAGAGTATACAATACTTTTTCGTATAGGTCATATGAGATTATGCATATTAACTAATTCACATAAAAAGGTTGTTCTTTTAAAAAGAACAACCTTTTTTCATTAGCATGTTTGTAATACGCAGCATGTATTTTCAAAACGTTGATTTTTCAAATCTTCATTACTAATACAGAAATATAGCATCCCTAGTTCTCCCCAAACCATATTACAATTTTTATGATCTGAATCAATTTGGAATAAAAGAGTCATTTGCTGCGGGTCTACTCCCATATATTCTCCCGTCTCATATAACACTTCTTCTTGTACAGAGAATGGCTCACCAAACATTTGATGGTTATCGTAGTTATCCGGAATTAGCTCTTCAAGTAATTGCAAGAAACGATCTGAATCAGCCTCATCTTCAATGAAAAGTTCTGGTAATTTGTATGTCAGTTCAAAAGTAATTGCACACTGGTTATATTTCGCTTGTACTTCATTTCCTCTTCGTAATTGCTCTACAGGAACATCATAATAAAGTACACGCCCACCCTCTGTTAGCTTCACATTTTCTTCAAAATAATTTTCAATGCAAAAGAAATACAGCATCCCCGTCTTAGGAAGATTGTGATCCATACCAACGTTTTGTAAATCACTTAAGTTAAATTGCGCGATAAATTGTAGTGGATTTCCTTTATGCTTTGGATATTCAAATAAAGCTGGTAAATCAGGAACTCCTCCCATTTTCGAACTACCTATCGCAACAGTTTCCTGCTGCTTTGGCACAACTTTTATACAAGGAAATACAGTATTAATAAGTTCCTCTTTCAAGTGTGTTAGTTCATATTTATCAATTAATACTTCAATTTTTTTATTCATAAATTCTCCTTACATTTACATACTTATTTATATCATAGTACAAAGATTATACTTCATTCTTTACAAAATCAACAAGCCTCCAAAAACGGGCTTATCCTTCGTACGCGAACAAGTTTAAAAAAGCATACTATACATTGTTCCTACAAACACGATAGTTCTTTAGTTCTTCCAGTACATTTTCCCCTCGTTCATTTTTATTTTTAATATAAGGAGGAATTCCACATGGGTTACGGATATAGTTGCGGCGGTTACGGTTACGGCGGTAGCTGTGGTGGTTGTGGTTACGGAGGTTTCGCTTTATTAATCGTTTTATTCATCCTTCTAATCATCATCGGAGCTAGCTGTTGGGGCGGCTTTGTAGGCTGCTAGTAAACTTAAAAACCATTGTAAAAAAGCACGTACAATACGTGCTTTTTTGCCATTTCCAAATCTTTTATTTGAAAGGAAGTATGTTTAATGAAGATTGATGGTGTTTTTGAAGGAGGCGGTGTGCGCGGTATTGCGCATGTTGGGGCAATTTGCGCGTTAGCCGAAAAAGGTTATGAATGGGAACGTGTAGCTGGAACATCAGCTGGTGCAATTATCGCGGCACTTTTAGCTGCAGGATATTCTTGTTCAGAGCTAAAAACCATTATAACTGATATCGATTATAACAAATTTACGAAGAAAACCTTTATTGACAAAATCCCCTTTATCGGAAAAGGACTAAGTGCATGGACTACTCTAGGTATATACTCTAATGTATTTATAGAAGAATGGATTGAAGAATTACTTCGAAAAAAAGGTGTTCATTTATTTACTAATTTACCGGATCTAAACAAACTCAAAATCATCGCTTCTGATATTAGTAATGGTAAAATGGTTGTCTTTCCTGACGACTTACCAAACTATGGATTTTTAAATTATCGCTTCTCTATCGCTAAAGCGGTAAGAATGAGTAGTACAATCCCCTTCTTCTTTGAACCCGTAAAATGGAGAACTCCAAAATGGAAGCAGCCTTGTTATATGGTTGACGGAGGAATTCTAAGTAATTATCCAATTTGGATCTTCGATTCACCTACCGCTCCTCGCTGGCCGACTTTCGGATTTCATTTTGTAAAAGATGAGATTCAAGCTGACCCTGCTCACTATAACGAGCCTATTTCTATGTTCAAAGGACTATTTAAAACAATGATGCAAGCTCATGATTTACGTCATTTAGATAAGGAATCAAAAGCAAGAACGATTACAATTCCAACAGGAACGATTACAAGTACTAATTTTGAACTGACGAAGGAAGAAAAAGACTGGCTTTACAATTCTGGTTATAACTCTGCTAATAAATTTTTACAAGCTTGGAACTTTAGGCAATATATTGATGAGTATAGAAAAGGAAATCAAGACCGAAAGACAAATCGATTTTTTCGTCAACTTGACTCATAATATTATTACTTTGCGTATAAATACGAGAACGTTTAACAACTTAATAGTAAATAAGCCTAGTAAATTCTTATATTACTAGACTTATTTACTTCCTATATAATCTCATACATTGTTTAAGGATACGTTAAGCCTTCGGCTTCTTCTGCAGTTATAACTATGTAACGATTTCCCGTTCTTAATCCTAACAGTTCTGCTTTTTCAATCGCCTCTTGCTTCGTCTCCGCATAAGCAGCTAAATATTTTTCTCCATTGATCATTTGGCAAATTACATATTGTTTCATTACTTTCTCCTCTTACTTTTTCATTAGTTGTGCAAGTTTTTTTATACCTATTTCAATTTCTTCTAACGTTGCGTATGAATACGATAGGCGCAAAAATTGATTTGCACTTCTATCATATAAAGTACCTGGGTTTAATAAAACCTTTTCTTGCAGAGCTTTATCAAATAAACTGCGATATGAAATGGGTACTTTTATATGTACCCATATATAAAACCCGCCTGTTGGTTCATGCCAAGTTGCTATTTCACGAAGATATTTATCTAACATTAGTAACATAAAATCTCTTCGTTTTTTCAATTCACTTCTTACAAATCGCAAATACTCATCATATAGACCATTTGTAAACCACTCTGCTGCAATTTGCTGGGATATAGTGCTTGAACCATAATCTGTTTGCATCTTTATGTCTGACAATCTTTGAATTACTGGCTCGGGTCCAACAATCCATCCAATTCTTAAACCTGGACTAATTACTTTGGACATGCTTCCAATATGTAGTACGATTCCATTTTTATCATAGGCTTTTAAAGGTTTCGAACTAGGTGCATCAAACCATAAGTCTTGATACACTGCGTCCTCTATAATAGGTAATCCAATTTCATTACATATTTCCATCACTTCTATTCGTTTCTTCGCATTCATACTAAAGTTCGTTGGATTATGAAAAGACGGGATTGTATATAAAATAGAGGCATTAAATTGCTTCTTATATTTCTTAATATATGATGTATGTAACCCGCTTTCATCCATTGGGATTCCAATTAAACGTACTCCTGCTGATTGAAAAACATTAAGCGAATATAAATAGGATGGTTTCTCTAATAAGATTGATGCCCCTTTCGAAAGAAGCCCCATAGAAATAAGTTGCAGCGCTTGAATTGCTCCTGAAACAATTAATATAGAGTCAGGAGATACATATACGCCATGCTCCTTTAAGTATTCGGAAATCTTTTCCCTTAAATAAAGATTTCCTTTCGGCTCTTCATACCCAAGCGTCACATTTGACTTTAAAAGGTTATTCATAATTTCTTTCATCTTTTTCTCAGGTAAGAGACTCGGCGCGAGCTCACCTGTTCCTAACCGAATTACATGTGGGTAAAATTCAGCTTGATTAATCTCTTGAATAGCTGGGAGATTCGGATAATGAAGTCCTGTTTCTACATAAGACTGCCAATTAGGCGGGGGTGCGTAAGTTGAAACATTCTCATTATTATTTACAACAATTGTTCCTTTCCTGCCATTCCCTTCAATATATCCCTTCGCAACTAGTTCATCGAAAGCCATTACAATTGTGCTTCGATTCACACCAAATGTATGGGCCAAATCTCTTTGTGAAGGTAATTTCGTTCCAACGGTCCATTCTCCATTAACGATCCTTTCTTTTATATACGTTTCTATTTGTTTATACAGCGGCGTCGCTAGAGACATATCCGGTTTCCAAACGAATCTTTCCATCATATCACCTTATATTCTTTTTGGTTGGTAACCTCCCCAACCATATGGATGGATACAAATTTTCATTTCTTCTATACAATATACACTATCATAATGAATTAAAATAGGAGGTAATATGATGAGTGAAGCAATTATTCATGGTATCATTCTTGCATTTGGACTTATCATTCCATTAGGTGTACAAAATGTTTTTGTCTTTAACCAAGGTGCGAGCCAACCAAACATTTGGAGGGCAGCCCCTGTAGTATTAACTGCCTCTATATGTGATACGTTACTCATATTGATTGCAGTGCAAGGTGTCTCCCTTGTACTCCTTACTTTTTCTTGGCTAACTAACTCATTATATATAATTGGATTTTTCTTTCTCCTATACATGGGCTTTGTTATTTGGAGAAGTAGCCCTTCCAACGATGTAACACAAGAAAAAAGTATGCCCTTAAAAAAGCAAATCCTTTTCGCAGCATCAGTTTCGTTATTAAATCCACATGCTATTTTAGACACAATCGGTGTAATTGGAACAAATTCTATTCAATACATAGGAAGTGAAAAATGGGCTTTCACACTTGCAACTATTATCGTTTCTTGGATTTGGTTTATAAGCTTAGCTTTAGCGGGGAAATTTCTAAAAAGACTAGACTCAACCGGAAAGACAATTTTATTATTAAATAAATTTTCTGGTCTCATCATATGGGGTGTCGCACTTTATATGTTAAAACAAGTTATTTATTCTTAATGAACGAAAGAGAATTGCATGTTACTCAAAACATCATGCAATTCTCTTACAAATTATGAAGTAGGTTCCGGTTTCTGTTTTACCGCCTTTGCATCCTTTGCTGGTTTAATCCAAATGATTGCTATGACAGCACCAATGGCAGCGAAAATACTAGTCAAATAAAACACTTCATGGTCCGCCCCTTTCATGAAAAAAGAATATAAAGGTGGTCCAGCTGCTACACCGATAAATCGCATTGAACTGTAAAATGACGTAACTGTTCCCCTTTGCTCCTTTTCAATTCCTTGTGTAATGAGGGCATCTAAACATGGGAGTGCCATACCAATCCCTATCCCCATAATAACGAGACAAAGAAGTAGTAAATAAATCCCTTTTATAAATAAAGGAATGATGACTGATGCAGCTGCCATTAAAAAACCAATATAGATACACTTCTTCATAACATTTTGATTATCTCCAATTTTTTTACCGGCCATATATGAACTAAGTGACAGTACAAGTAACGGGATAGCAAGCACACACCCTTTCCATATACCATGAATGTCATACTTTGATTCCAGTATAGTCGACAAATAAAAGAGAATTCCGAATAAAATAAGCATAATAATTGCACCTAATGCAAAAATGGCAATTAACCATCTTCCTTTTTCTCGAAACGTAGACAGAATAGATTTTATAAACTCTTTAAGTGGTGGTACTTCTCCTTCTTGTTTCTTTGCCTTTACTAGAACAAGTAATAAAACAATTGATACTACGCATAAAATTGGAATCGCCCAAAATGGTAAGAACCATACAACGGCAGCAAGAGCAGACCCTAAAATAGGGCTCAGCACTTTCCCAAATGTATTGGATGTTTCTATGATTCCTAAACCTGTACTAACTTGTTTTTCGTCTTTGTATAAATCACCAACACACGGTATAACAACTGGCATTGCACCAGCAGCACCAATACCTTGAATCGCTCTACCAATCAATATCCAATTGTAGGGATTATCAACTTTCCAAGATACCCAACCAGTTATCGCTCCTCCTATAGCTGCAATCAGCAAACTCGGAACCATTACCATCTTTCGTCCCCATCTATCTGATAAATAACCAGCAATCGGTATAAGTAGAATGGCTACGATAGAGTAAATTGTAATAATCATGGATACTTGAAACGATGAAATATGTAATTTCTTTTCAATAGTCGGCAGAATTGGGATGAGCATTGAATTCCCTAATGTCATAACAAGTGGAACTGATGCAAGCGCAATTAAACAACAGTTTTCTTTTTTTAACATGTTGGCTTCGAAACCTTTCATCATATATTTCTTACCATATAATAGCCCCGCTGGAACGTAACTTTTCATTCCACCAGGGCTATTACATCTTTACTACTTCCCATTCACAACAAAAGAAATTGGGGAAATTATAGTATTATTCCTATTCTTTGAATCCAGTTCACAATATATCCATACCAATTAATTGAAAAAAAAAGAAAGGAAGAATCCTTCCTTTCTCCTATAACCTTCTACAATTAGCGAGTATATCCGCCACCAAGTTGTTGTTCTGCCATCGCTACAAGGCGTTTTGTAATTTCACCGCCTACAGAACCGTTTGCACGTGAAGAAGTATCAGCGCCAAGTTGTACACCAAACTCTTGTGCAATTTCATATTTCATTTGATCTAAAGCTGCTTGTGCTCCATGTGATGCTAATTGATTAGAATTACGATTTCTAGCCATTACCAATCACCTCCTTATTTATATATAAATTGTGTTAAATTCAAATTAAAATACATGGAAATTTTTGGTTATTTTTTACCATAAAAAAAGAGCCTCTAAAACGAGACTCTCACATCATTTCACATTACGAAGTTACTACTTCTAATTTTCTATTTATTAATACTTTCATTTCTTCTTTTAATATCTCTTTTGCATTATGTCCAAACCATTCTAAGGAAGCAAAAAGATCCGTACCTCTCACTTCCTGAATAATCTCATCATAATTTACAATACCTTCAAATAACGGAACCATACCAATACGACTTCCTGCTGCAGCATATACATTGTTAGGTTCAAACACATGCAAATAATCCGCTGAAGATATATTCTTAAAATGGTAATGTAGTGTCCACGGCTTTAATCGATGGAAACTGTCTATTGGATCTGCGCCAGACTCCCATATATGAAGAAAATCAAGATTTATTTTTAAATTCGGATGATTTACTTCTTCTAATAGTTCTATAGTAGAAGGCAATGTGTCCGTTAGTGTATTGGGATGTGTTTCTAACAGCACATACATATTGTGCTGAGCAAACACATCACAAATCTTACGTATTCGCTTCACATACTCTTTTCTCTCTTGTTCCGAGAAGTCCTTGCTCCCTTTTTGCCCAGCAAACGTGCGAATTTTATTCGTATTAAACCAATTAGCTAGTACTACAAGTTGTTCACTTTTCTCTATCGTTTTTTCAAAATCTGCTGATAATGATATATCTAAGTAATCACTTATCATCGTAATTTCTAAGTTTTTATCCTTTAGAAAAGTCAATTCTCGTTCTGTCGTTTCGCGTTCTTGTATATACAAATTTTGTGCATGAGTCCCCCACAATTCAATTCCTTCAAAACTGTTTTCATATGCAAATTGAACAATATCAGTAAATGAAATTAATTGATGACGAAATGAAATGGTACATAGCGAATATTTCATAGCATTAAACTCCCCTATCTTAAATTCAGTTAGCTTATTAAAAAGTTGCGACAGACTGATTTGTTTTCATACCTTTCCATGATAGAAACTGTCTCTCTAATTCCTTCTTAATTTGCAGTTCAATTGCATTCATTTCATCCAGTTTTTCAATAATCGATACTAGCATACCTTTATTATTCGTCATTGCCATTTTAATTGCACGATACTGTACATTTGTAAATCCTTGTACAATATCCTCTACCCGATCACACCAATAATCAAATTCTTGCTCCGAATATTGCAACGTTTCACGGAAGTATGCAAAGGCATGCTCATAACTATATTTACGAATTGCAAGTACTGGTATTTGTTTTACTGCTGCTACAAGTCCAGAAAGCGCATATCCTTCTTCCTCATTTGCCATTTTTACAATTAAATTTTTCAGCTCCATAGTCAGTTCATTGTCGTTCTTTTTGAATGTTTCTGTGAAATAACTAGCTACTGTTTCTTGCGTTGGCTCCCCAATTCCTTCTATATCAATGAAATACCCTCCACCAAATGGGTTATCTTGAATAGAGTGAAGTACTTTTTCTCTTTCCATATTTCCTTCCCAACGAAAATCAGGATCTAGCATGAACCACTCTTCTTCTTTCTCTGTTTTTGATATCATTAAATAATGTGGAAACGGTTTTTGATGAAATTTATTTTCCCTCTCTGGTAATAGAGACATATCAACCATTACAATGACATAACGATTTCCCGGCTTGTTTTCTACTAATTCTAAAAACGTTTCTACATTGCTATCTTTATCTTTTGCATGATCATACCATTCGTTTACTTTAATACCGTACAATTTTTCAAACCAAAGTAAATAATGATCATGGTTAATGTTTTCAGAGTGATATGAAATAATTCCGCCTTCTGTTATATCAAAATCTCCATCCCATAGTCCAAAATAAAATGGACGAAAATCAATGTCGCTACGCCTTTTTATAATTTCACAAAAACAACTCACTAAACAGTGCACTTTTATTGAAGTCATACTCTCATCCACTTTCCTAAAGGTTAGTTATTCACATTTACTTCTTGTAACTCCTCCATAAAATCAAGCAAAGATCCTACAGTAAGAAATGCCTTTGGATCTACCTCATCCTCTGGAACGCATAGCTTTATATCCATTTCTATGTATACAATAAGCTGTAACATCATTACCGAATCTATATATAAATCTTGATTTAAGCGCATCGTTTCTTCTAAATGCGTTACATTTTTCAGTTCCATTTTTTCTATCATAATTTTTAACACGGCATTCTTTAACGCTTCCCGTCTCATGTTGTAACCTCTCCCATCTCTAGTAACTTTCTACTTACTTTTCCAGTTTTATTTTTAGGAATTTCATTTACACTTTCAATTTCATGGGGAACTTTATAAGAAGGTAAGTACTGAATACACCATTCTCTTATTTGTACTGGATCAACATGAGAGATCACTTTCGCTTTAACTATTTCGCCCATGACAGGATGTTTCCCTCGATATACAATTGCCTCTTGAACACCTTCCAATCGAAGCATCGTTTCTTCTACCTCTATAGGAAAGACTTTTAATCCCGAAACATTAATTACATCGTCCATACGCCCCATAAAATGAATGCCACGCTCAGATTTATACCCTAAATCTTTCGTGAAGATTTCCTTATCATTCATTTTCACGACGATTTCTTCCGGTGCATTTTCATCTGAACCTATGCTTATACTCGCATGAGGTAAAGGGTTTCCTAAATCTAAATGGCTCTTCATATCATGACATATACTAATACAACCTGCTTCAGAACAACCGTATTGCTGCATCATATATGTTGTCATTTCTTTTAGTTTATAAAATAGTGCTTCTGGCAAAGGCGATCCTGATGTCATAATTTTATGAAACTGGAACGTTCCTAATGGAAAACTCCCCATAATGTGTAACATAAGTGGTACTGCATATATAATATGTTTCTCTGTATTGCGAACTATATTTAATGCGAATTTAGGATTTTTATTCGTAATGATTACAGGCTGGCTCCCCCTCTTAATTGCTGATAAAGTACCACATATTAGTCCGTATGAATGTGAAACAGGAGCCATAACGATTGGCACTTCATCTACTTCACAGTTTAAAGCTTCATTATAAGCGGTAATTTCCGTATCAACTTCCGTCCATGCTCTACGAATTAGTTTCGGTTCCCCTGTAGTTCCAGAACTATATTGCAATAAAGAAGGCTCTTCTAGTAAAAAGTTCCCTACTTCTAATTTTGTAAAATCGCCATATTCTCCATATAAAATTCCTACACAATTTGCACGCTTTGCCATTTCAATAGCTGTTTCTTTTGGTGTATCTTCATGTATAAGTAATACTGATGATTTCTTTTCTTTTAAGAAAAACACAATCGTAATAATATCGAATGGATCTTTCAGACAAAGTGCAAATCTATTTCCTTCTGCTTCTTTAAATTGTTCCATTTCCTCATAAACTTGTAATCTCGATTCAAAATCACTTTTGCTATACTCTTGTTTATTAACGATTAGCATAATTTCCCCCTGTAACAGCTGATTTTTGTTTCATAAGTTGTCTTACTCTATACAATGGATTTGGAACTTCATGAACAAGCGATTCCAGATCCATATATAATCGACGTTTCGTTAATTGTTCAGCATAGAATGTAGGTGCATATAATTGAATATTTTCAAATCTACCTTTCAAATGTGGATATATTCTTAAATGATTTTCAATTTCTTCAACAACCATCATCCAAAAATGTTCTTCTTTCAATCCATATTCATCCGCAAGTACGAATGCTAATTCTCCTAAATTAAACAGGAATAGTGCATCTAACACCATCTCTTGCAAACATTCAATGCGATCCATTTCAAAGAAATCATTCATTTTTCCATTCGCATATGTTTTATGCATTTTAGTAAAGTCGGGACATTTGTCAACCGTTTTCAAATATGGACGATAAAACTCAAGCCCTTCATGAAAATCCTTTAACGCAATACGAACAGGCACCCCTTCTTTATGGACTAGAATCATATTTTGTCCATGTGATTCCAGTGCGATGCCATGCTCTACAACAAGATGTATAACTGGTATTATCGCTTTTTGAATAAGTAATTGTAGCCAATCCTTCATTCCATATTTATTCAACCACGCATCAATAATTGGTGTACCATTTTTCTCTTTAGCGTATAAACCATTAAAAGGAATTGCATCTTCTTGTGCATCTAAATACTTATGAATGCTTTCGCGCCAAATACATCCTAATGAACCATATATAGCTTTTTTATTCGTGTCATACGTTACACTGGAAAACTCATTTAACAAGATTAAACGTGCTTCATCCATTAAATAGGCGTCATTACTTACAACATCATTTAACCAATTTGATATTGCTGGTGCACTCACAACAGAGTATGGTTTCAGCGTACGAAGTGTTGAAGTGTTGAGTAAATTCATCGATAATTTAACGTACGGTTTCTTTGGACTCGTAATATTTCTTAATGTTCTCATTGACTGTTGCGCGCAATAATCGTCCTCAGATGTTCCTAAATAAATAATAAATTTCCCCTGTATATGATCCGCATAATTTGAAATGATGAAATTCACCCACTGCCATGGGTGAACAGGTATAAACACGTACTGTTTTGGATTACATCCCTTATTACGAATTCGTTCCATAAACTCTTCTAATTTACGATCGCCAATCTCCTCTTTTAAAAGGTTGTTATACATCACTTCATTCTCATAACCTACAGTCGCATAATTCTTATGCGCTGCAATCCATATGAGTTTTATTGGCTGCATAAATTCATAACCATATTGAAAATTGTCACGATATTGAAATCCAACACGTGCTTTATAACTAGGATGATATGGATGGCCGTCTATTAAATGGCTTTCAAACTCATCGTAAGATTTTTGAGTATATTCTCTCTTATTATTTCTTTCATATTGTGCAATCGTGTCTTTAAATATTGTTTGTTCTAATTCGTGTATAAAAGAATCTAATTTAGCTTGTTCTACACTAGTAACCCGAAAAACTTCTTCTAGAAATTGCGAGACAGATTGTATTTCTTGCTGTTCATCTTGAACTCTTACTATTAATGAGTCTAACGAAATACGTCCAAATGTCATCCGTTCCCTGCCATAGCATTTGTACGTGACACTTTTGCCTTCTTCATCAAGTCCTTGTATTAGAAAAAGAAGTTGTTCTTCTTTTTCTATGCGAACCGGTGTAATAATCCCCTCATAAATTAACGATTCTACTAATTGACGTAGCACTCTTCTTCGTACTGAAATGTAATCTTCTGATTCGAGCGCCTTCAATACTTTCGTATGATACATGTCCACTCTCATAAAACCCTCCACCTTATGACAAAATACCATTATTTGTATTACGTGAAATTTTAACGTTATTTATGAACGAACAGCCACTTCTCTAACGAGTGGATTATGTACTTGCACATAAATAGCTTGCTCCAATGGATTACTTAACTCATCGACATCGAAAAATCTCGTTAGTAAATTTGCTTTACACGCTAACTTATCTTCGTCCAATAATTCTCTTAAAAATGTAGAAGGTTCCCGGTTATATGGAAGGAATGATTCAAGTACAGACCTTAATTCCGAGAGAAGAATTTCCTCCTTAATTAATCCTGCTGTGCCAAAACCATTAATGAGGCCAAACATATGATTGAAAATTAAGTAGTAACGAAATCTCTCATCCACAATATAGTCGTCATATAAATTTCCAGTACGTTCTCCAATACCAGCTAATTCATTATTAAGCATCTCTTTCATTGAATTACAGAAATAAAATCCTTGATTATCACGGAAATAATATTTGACCGGATAACCATCTTTTAGCTGAACAACGCTATTTTGCTGATGAGCTTCTAATGCAACACCATACTGTAAATACATCCATACCATTGGCTTTAAAGAAATATTCATATATCGTCTAAACCACTCTAAGCTTACTTCTTCACAGCTTTTACTTTCTAAATCTGCTAGGCGATGAATAATATTCGATAACCGCGTACGCTCCCCAGGTATAGCGTCTTGAACTAGCCCAGCAATTAATGTTGCGTCGTTTGCATGTTCACTATAAAAAGGATTCTCACGAATAATCACTTCAAATCCAGATTCTTGTGTTCCATAATTTAATGTAATAAAGGCTGGATCACAAATAAAATCAAATCCTGGAAATCTTTCTCGTACTTCACCAATAGCCGTATTTAACATTTCCTTCCCTTCAAGACCACTCTCAAGTTCTTTCAGTTTATTAATACGCATTGAATTCGTTACTTTCACCGGAAATGAAAACTTAAGCATATACTTCGAATTGGGATGATATAGCGTCCTTAGTGATGATGTTGCCATATAATACTTACCTACAGGACCAATATACTCAAGCAATTCTTGAATTATCCAATCTTGTACGTAAGCTTGATGCAAGAGCCATTCTGCCTGAAGCGGATGAATTGGAATTAATGCATATTGATCTTCCTTACAGTACTTCGCTATAAATTCCTTACTAACCATCTCATCATTACTTAATTCTTCTTTTATAATCGTTGTTGTAGAATCTGATAATAATGATTTTTCATTTACTATACTTTTATGTGCCCGAAAATAATGAAGCTGACATTCCCCTTTTAATTCTGGAGAATACATTGCACTTTTCCAATCCAATATCCCCTGTCTACTCTTTGGTGTAGGATGAGTTAAATGCCCAAATAATAAAGACTGCTCCGCTTCTATAAAAGTTGTATGGAAACCGTATAATGCGGATGTATCTTCTATTCTCTCTTTTGTAAATTCCTCAATATTTTGACAACTGCGGATAACTCGAAGCATAAGTTCCGCAGGATTCGTTCCTTCTCCGTAGTTGATCGACATCTCTTTTATTAAAAACGTAATAACTGTAACGTAATCTGCTGTAATAACGGAATTACTATCTCCAATTTGATAATAAAATTGTTCTCCAAACAAATGGCGATCTGTTGATGATTTATATATAACTTCTCCATACAAAGTAACGTTCTGTGCCGATAGCCGACAACATAAATATGTGGGGACTGTATCTCTATTCAACGTATTACTGAAGATACTTTTCATTCTTTCATCCTCTGTAATCCATTCTCCACTCCCTGTTTCTCTTAAATAACAGTTTAAAAAGCTTTGTAATGTTGCATGTTCTGCGATTTGTTTCGCATGCTGCATACTGGTCCTGCTACTAAAAATATAGATAAATGTACATTCTTAGAGTATTCCTGCTTCTACGTGTCCTGTCTCGCCAATCACTCGCTACTACAGTTTGCTGTAACACTCCACAGGCGTAAATTCCGATGTAGCCCACCGTAATATATACAATCTATTTACGTTAGTATTATATATTCTTTTGCTTGTAAAAGGTTGATTGACGCGTTCAAATCTCTATCCATTACATTTCCACAGTCACATTCATATACTCGGTCGGATAGCTTTAAGTCTACTTTCTTTTGACCACAACATGAACATAGCTTTGAAGATGAATAGAACCTGTCTACTTGACGCAGTTCAATTCCATATTCCTCACACTTCGTCAATAACCATGTTTTAAATGTATAAAAGCACTGCTTAGCAACTGCTTTAGATAGATGTTTATTCTTCATCATACCTTTCACATTCAAATCTTCTACTGTAATAAACGTTGGCTTGGTTTTCACCACACCATTTACAACAGACTTTACATACGCTAATCGAATGTTTGCTAACTTGGCATGTAGTTTTTGCACCCTAAGAATGTTTTTATCTATATTCGCTCTTTTATTAGTAACAGAGTGTTCACCTCTCTTTTTTAGATTTTCAAATTTACGTGATAAAGAGCGTTGTTCACGTTTTAACCGCTTTTCTATCTTTTTTACTTTTCCTGTTTTGTTTATATTTTTGTGAATTTTCCCATCGCTACGTACAGCGAAATCTTTCACGCCTAAATCAATGCCTACACCCGTTGAATGGAGTGTTGGCTTCGCTTTTGTTTCTTCCAATTCACAAAGCACAGATACAAAATATTTTCCTGCTCTTTTAGCTATCGTTCCGCTTTTTACAACCGCATCTTTTGAAATATATCCATACTCTTTTAATCTCATCCATCCAATCGTAGGGATTTTTACTCTATGTCTTTCAACTATCCAATCTGTTTTGTTGTTTTTAGGGAAATAACATTTTACATCTTCATTTTTCTTTTTCTTGTAGCGTGGAAACTTAGATAAACCTTTAAAAAATCGCTTAAAAGCTTTATCTCCGTTCATAATCGCTTGTTTTACAGCTTTACTTGATATTTCTTTTATCCACTGGTCACATTCTTTTGTATGAATGTTGTTTAGCCATTTAGAAAATTCATAGCCACTAAGAAATTTCCCCTCGGATTCATATATCTCTTTGTTTTTTGAAAGATATAGATTGTAAACATACCTGCACACTCCAATCGTTTGATGGATCTTGGTTATTTGTTCATTTGTCGGCTTAATCTCTATTAGATATGCTTTTTTCATAGATCTTCATCCTCCGACATTCTCTTTTTGTATTTCCTCAATCTGTATATCCTACAACTAAATATGTGAATAACAGATATCAAATACTAAGCAAACTCTTCTTGTGGAGACAACCTTTCATTAGTAACAATGATAACTTTGACTCCCAACTTATGAAGAAATCCATCAAACCAATCATAATCAAAACGGAAAACCCTATCTTTGTGTGCGATGGTGATGGTTGAAACATTTCTCTCCATGCAGTCATCGAGCTTATATTTTTCATTACGCATATCCACGTTTACTTATGTTTTCACTTACTGTTAGTTCCTCCTCTTTATATTAACGCTATCGGAATTTCATATTATAATTGATAATTGAATATCGTTATCAATTCTGATTCTAATTGATAATGATATTCAATTCAAGAGTATATTTCAGAATTTTTTTATCAAATTAAATTTTTATTTTTTTCTTTCTTTTCTTTAATCTAGTTAAAAGTACACTAGAAAAATTCTTGCTTTCAAACTAATTACCTACTATTTTTTATTAATCCATTTTTTGATGGATTAATAAAAAGGTACACCAAATGAGGTATACCTTTCCCTATGATATGTTTACATAATATTATTATATGTATCAATCTATATAGCTGTTTGTTTTTGTAACAAATTCAAATCTCTCCAACAATACGCTGTTTCTTCTACCCTTACTCTCTCTAAAAATTTCGTATCAATTTTTTCAGGGTTGAATTTTTCATAAAACTTTTTAGAAGGATTATTCGTAACAACCCAAACTAAAAGTGATTGCATGTTATTGTTTATACAATCCGATAATAAAGTTTGAAATAACTTTTGTCCTATTTTCATTCCTTGATACTCTTGTAAAAGGTAGATTGCATATAATTCTCCATCACAATTATATGTACCAGTTCTTTCTACTCCCCCATCGATGAATCCAACTATTTCTCCATTTAAATTCTCTGCTACAAATCTAAATTGATGATTACCTTCTTTTTGAAAAATATCTTCCCATTGTTTTTCTCGTTTCTCATATGCTATATTATCTAGAATTTCGTCAGCAAATATCCCTTTATACGTTGTTTTCCAACTATCGACATGCACCTTTGCTATACCTTATATATCATCCTCTATTGCTCTTCTAATATGTATTCCCATCATTTCTCCTCCCCTTATTACTCATCATTATATCAATTTCATTCCTTAAAAATCCAAATAAAAAAGAGTGAATTTGAACTTCACTCTTTTTTGTCACAATTATCTACTTTCCACTTCAACTGAAACTACTCGATCTATCTCTTTCAGGGAACTATATAACTCTGTTGTATATAAATCTTCTGGAGCTAAAATAACCATCTCCAGTTGCTGAAATGCTCCACTATCTATATCTTTAATTTTCACGCGTTTCACATGCATGCCTAAATTTTTAATTTGCTTAAATATACCATCTAACTCATGATGCTCTTTAACAGTAATTTTTATAGATAAATCCTTTTGTCTTAATGAATACGGTCCTGCAATTTTCACAAGTTGCGGAAGTACATTAATCGCTAAAATAATTAAAACCATAGCAACTGTCGCTTGTAAATAAAATCCTGCACCAATTGCGATTCCTAAAGCTGAAGCAGCCCACACCATAGAAGCTGTTGTTAATCCAGAAATAACGTCATTACTTCTTCGTAAAATGACACCTGCGCCAAGAAAACCAATTCCACTAACAATTTGAGCGGCCAGTCGCATCGGATCCATATTTGTATGTCCTGGAACAGAATATACATGCACAGATTCAATTGAAACCATCGTAATTAAACAACTTGCTACAGAAATAACCATACTTGTTTTCACACCAAGTGGTTTATTCTTTAGCTGCCTATCTATCCCGATGAATAATCCTAAAAAGAGTGCTAAACCTAATTTGAGTAAAAATTCATATGACATATTCCCATTCTCCTTACTTTACAATGTTTCCCTTAGAATAACTCACTATAACTCTTTTATGATATCAATTCCAGTCTTTTCTATTCATTTAACGTAAAAAACCGAAAAAACATTTATAACGATGTTTCTCCGGCTTTTTATTACACTTTAGATTCTTCTTTATTTCTGATCTTTAATCTTAATTTCTGCATCTTTGTAGAATGCTAATTTACTGTCATTATACTCTTTTGTAAATTTGTTAAACTGCTCTTTCGACTTTTGTGCTTCCACATTTAATTCATTAACGGTTTTAACTTTTTCACCGATTTCTTTTAATTTCGTTTCTTTTACTTTTAATTTTTCATACAGTTCTTTTTCAGTCGCTAACACTTTCGTGTAATTTTCATTCATCTTTTGGAATGCATCATAACGATTCTTATACGACTCTTCTACTGCTTTTGCTTGTTTTTGTAACTTCTTATCTTCAATCTTCTCTATATTACTTTGAACAGATTTCGTTTCCTTCTGTGCTTTTTCTAGCATTTCTTTCTCACTTTTCAATACTTTTTCACGATCATCTACATTTGCAGTAGCTTGCTCTATTTTCTTCACAACTGCTTCATTATGATCTTTACCTTCTTGCAAAATTTGAGCATATAATTCTTGCCCTTGTTTCTCTAACTGCTCTAATTTTTTTGCTTCATCCACTAAAGATTTTTCTTGTGTTGCTGCTGTTTCAAAAGCTGTATATAGATTTTCTTCTGGCTTTTCACCGAAACAACCTGTTAAAAGTCCTACTGATAATGCTCCAACTACTGCTACTTTTCCATACTTCAACGTTCATTCCTCCATTACATACGGTTATCATGCCAGAAGTTCACTGGGAAGTGACTTTCTTCATGATAAGCTTCGAACTCATAACCTTTTTCTTTTAGCCCTTTTAAAATTGCTGGCACAGCAGCAACTGATTGCGGGTGAATATCATGCATTAAAATTACTTCTTGTGGTTTTGTTGCGTTTGTTAATACATTTTGAGCAATTTGTGCTGCAGCTGCATCAACTGGCATTTTATTGTATCTCCAATCTAATGAATCAATTGTCCAATCCCATACTTTAAATCCGCCTTCTACCACTTTATTTCGAAGACCTTCATTTAATCCAGGCATCGAACCATATGGAGGACGTGTTAATTTAGGTGATTTCCCAATAATATTAGCGATTAAACCTTGATCTTCTTTCATCTCATTTACATACTCGCCATTTTTATATAACTTTGCGAAATTATGTGTCATACTATGCATGCCTACATAATGACCCTCAGCATTTTCACGTTTCACTAAATCAGGAAATTCTTTTACATTCGCTCCAATTAAAAAGAACGTCGCCTTCGCATCATGTTGTTTTAGCGTATTTAATAATTCAGCCGTATATTTCCCTGGCCCATCGTCAAATGTAAGATAAGCAACTTTTCTTTCTTTTCCATTAAAACGACTTGGTGCCGTTTTATTCATTTCAACTTTCGGCTGTTCACTTGCAAGCTGCACTACATTTTCTTGTTTCGCAACAGCTTTTGCTGGTGAAGTAATTGATTGAAACATGTAATACCCAATAGCTACTGCGGCAATCGCTATTAAAACGACTACTATTTGTTTAATTTTTAAAGCTTTTTCCATTCTATCGAATTCCTCTCCCTATTAATCTTATATATAAATCGCCCAATATAATTATACATCTATTTATTTTTATTTCACCATATAAATAGATTTTATTTGTATTATAATGGGAGTTTTATCAAAATTGTTGTTCCTATTCCTTCTTTGCTTGTAACACTAAGCGCACCGCCATGAAGCTCTACCATTTTTTTAACGATAGCTAAACCAATACCTGCACCTGCAGCATGATTATTAATTTGGTAAAATGATTGCTCAATATATGGTAAATGTTCTTTAGCAATTCCAATCCCTTCGTCTCTTACCTTAATCACTGCTTGTCCTTCTATTTTAGTCGCTTCAATGTGTATTGTGCTTTTTTCATGTGAATACTTAATTGCATTTTGAACAATATTCAAGAAAACTTGCTTTAGCCTATTTCGATCTCCCATCAATTCAATTCGGTCTATAGTAGTAATAAATTGAATTTCCTTCTCTTCCGATTTAGGAGTTAATTGCCAAATCGTCTCCTCTAGTATATCGTACAATTGCACCTTTTGTTTATATAAATTAAAATGATTTGATTGTAATCTTGAAAAATCTAGCAATTCTTCTACTAAATGAATCAACCTATCTGTCTCACCTGAAATAATGCCCATACCTTGCTTTATTTCTTCTTCTGTTAAATGATCTACTGTTTTTAACGTCTCACTCCAACCTTTAATTCCTGTTAAAGGCGTTCGTATTTCGTGCGAAATAGAAGCAATGAATTCATTTTTCATCTGCTCAGCCTTATCTATTTTATAGGCCATATAATTTAAACTATGTGCCAAGTCACCTAATTCTCCAGGATAATCTTCTTTAATTTTTTGCTTTAATGTGCCTTCTGCAATTTGTGAAGAGGCTTGAATAATGGATTCAATTGGCTCAACAAATGAATTTGCCAAACGTCTACTAATTAAGAAGGCAACTCCTGAAATAACAATACCTACAGAAATAGTAAACGTAATAATTTCAATAATCTTTTTATTTACATTTGTTAAAACAGTCGTGTATTTTAAAACACCAATAGTTTGTCCTTGATGTATAAGTGGGCTTAGCACCTCTAGTTGTTTTTTATTACCTTTCGTAGTAACTTGATTATACATTTCACCTTCTAATAATGATTGTGGAATATTCACTTTACCTTCTACCTTTTCACCACTTGAAGATTGTATAACCGAGCCGTGACGATCAATTAACTGTAATTCTGTTCCTTCTAATTGAAAGCTACTAATTATGTCACCACTATATTCTTGTAATCGAATAAAGTATAGTGAATTGTATTCTGAAAAAAAACGTGTACTCGTTTTCGCATGAGACTCTATATATTGCACAATACCATTATAATAGTATCGATAAATTGAAACTGAAAATACAACTTCAAATAATACAAGCATAAGTGTAATGACCGTCATAAAATATAGAGTCACTTTCCGTTTCATCTTATACTTTCCTTCCACACATATCCTTTTCCCCACACCGTAAGAATAAATTCAGGTTCTGATGGATTACATTCTATTTTTTGACGTAACCGTCTCATATTTACATCTACTACTTTCGTTTCACCTACGTAATTGGTTCCCCAAATCATATTTAAAATTTCATCACGCGAAACTGGCTTTGAAGCCTGATTCATTAAATACTGTAATATCATATACTCTGTAGGTGTTAAATCGACTAATTGTCCATCTTTATACAATCTTTCTTCTATAATATTTAACGAAAATGGACCTGACGTAACAATATTCGTTTTTTCTTCATGTACTTCTATTCTTCTTAATAAAGACTGTATACGTGCAGTTAATACTACTGGACTAAACGGTTTTGCAATATAATCATCTGCCCCTATTCCTAGTCCTTGCACCTTATCTTCATCTTGTACACGTGCGGTTAACATAATAATACCCATTTTTTCATTTTCTTTCCTGATAGCCTTACAAACTTCTAAACCATCAATTCCCGGTAACATAACATCCAGCAGTGCTATATCAACAGTTTGTTCACTCAAAATCTGTAACGCTTCTTCTCCAGTAGTAGCTTCTATTACATAAAATCCAGCACGTTTTAAATTTAAAACAATAAAGCTACGGATTGTTAATTCATCTTCTAAAACTAAAATTTTTGACATAATTCCCACCTCCTACTCTTGTTGATAATCCGCTAGCGGTTTTATATATTCTTTCACTTTTTCAAATTTCGATTGCTTCGGTACTGCATATACGTGAGAAGCTGTTTTAATTGCTGCGCTGTAGCCTTTTATATTGAACCATTCTTTCCGCTTAAAAATATGAACTTCAAGCCATATTTCATTTGTTCTTGTATCCAAAAACTTTTGAGAATTTGATTCTTTTTGCTGATCTGGTATTGTAATTTTCCCTATTAACTCTTTAGGAATTTTCACATAATATCCTTTTTCTATATCTATATATCGTTCTTCAATTGGTTTAATTCCAGATTCACTCCACTGTATGTAACGTTCAAAAAGCGGACTATCGCCATGTGATTTATCCTCCCAACCTTTTGGACGTACAGTACGAACAAATTCAATAATGCCGTCTTCATTAACATCTTTACTTTCTACAACATATTCATTAAATAAATCTTCTTTCCCATCTATAGGTAATACTTCATAATGATCCTGATCAAATTTTGCTACATAAGTTATACCTGAATGAGCGCCAACTCCTGCATCAATTACTACCGCCTTTAGTGATTTAGATATACGACCCATTTGTATTCTTTGAATACTATTTATAAATGGATCGTATGACACTTCAGATAAAGTCTTAAATTGTTCCATGAACTCAACTGTCAGCTTCTCATCTTTTTCAAATGTAACAAGGCTTATATCTTTCAGTCCATTTTCATTTAGATCCTCTATGAATAACTTCGTATAACTTCGATTATATATTTCCTTCATCTCTTCATTTTCTTCCGAAAAAACATACATAACATGTTCTAACGATTCACGATTTACAGAGATTCCGATTAACAACTCTCTCTTCCCGTTCCCTGTAAAATCACCGACTTCAACGATATCTACATCTCCTCCATCAAATTTATGTGTGGACTTTATTCTCCAGCCATTTCCGATTTCTTCATATACGGCTAAATATACGCTATGATCTTCATTCGGCAATTTATAAAATAAGATGGCTTCTTTCTTATTATCTTGTTTAAAATTCATTGACCAAATCATCTGTTTATCTTTGTTAGACATTGGAGTAAGTAAGCGATAATTAACAGGTAAATCTTTATCAATTTGTTCCTTTAATTCATTAATCCATTTTTCATTTGTAGGAGCTTCCATTAGACTTGTTGGAGCCTCAGACATTTTACATCCAGTCAATATAAAGATAATTCCCATCATGCTTAACCATTTCTGCATATGATATCTTTCCTTACCACAAATTTTGAATATGTCCTTTTACTTTTTTACCTATCCATTATACTCATACATATGAGTATAATTTTTCTAAACTAAAAAATCGTTACAGAAAAGTTACAAATACATTCCCATAAAAAAAGATTGGCAAAAGCCAATCTTTTTTTATTATTCGTTTCGGACTGATTTTGGCGTTACACCTAAATGATCATTTAATTTTTTGGAAATGTCTTTTACATTTTTTTCATTTGGAATGTAATAATAAATACCACCGATACGTTTATCTGTACCTTCTATTTGCATTTTTTCCATTTCCAAATTAGATCCTGCCATATTTTTTGTAATGGCCAGCATATCGTCAAATGTTAAGTTCGTTTTCATATTTTTATCAACCGCATCCAGTAAAGAGCCCATTTTGCTAATTGATTGAACAGACATCGCTTTTTTAGCAATTGCTTCTATTACAAGTTGCTGTCTCTGTCCACGCATTGCGTCACTATCAATTTTACGCGTTCTTGCAAGTGCAAGTGCTTGTTCTCCATTTAAATGTTGGTAACCTTTTTCTAAATGGATCATACCAGCTTGGTCTTTACTATCTTGTTCAGTGAAAGTAACTGGTACATCAATATCAATACCACCAATTGAATCGACAATTTGTACGAATGATTCAAAGTTAAACTTCACATAATAATCAACAGGGACATTTAAAAATCTTTCCACCGTATCACGTGTGCTTTCTACGCCACCAAATACGTGAGCATGAGTAATTTTATCTAATTTTTTTCTAGTTGGAATGTAAACACGTGAATCACGTGGAATACTTACTAGCTTAACAGACTTATCATCTTTATTAATTGTTGCTAATAAAAGTGCATCTGTTCGAACTGCTTCGCCATATTGGCTTTTTCTCATTTCACTTCCATCTACACCCATGATTAATATTGAAATATTATCCTTTAAAGGTTCAACTTCTTTATCACGCTTTGATGACTTATCAATTTTTGCATACGCATCATTTACAACAGCTTTTGCTTTATTATATATAAACGAACCATATCCTACTCCTCCAAAAATAAGTAGGAAAAATGGAATTAATATGAACCATTTTATTGACTTTCTTTTAGAACGCTTTTTATTACTTCTCGTATTTTGTTCTAATTCAGAGCTCATACCCATTCGCCTCTCTTTCTCTTTACCAAGTATAATGTAAGTCTATTTATCTTCATATTGAATTTCCTTTCACTAACCTTACAATTTTGTAAGGTTACTACTTAAACCCAATACGTATTCCATTTCACATTATACTCTCGTACTTATTTTTGGCAAGTCACTATTTACCAATTTCAAAAATTTAGCACTTCGCAACATACGGATTTACAAATTTATTAACTCTTTCATTTTAAATTAGAATGTCTTTTTCCTAACAAACGATATGAATAAAGAATCCAGCTAATTATAAAATCTCTATGAATACAGTATATTTAACTTTATTATTTCTCAAACGGCGTATACACACTTTTCTTCCCCTGATTATCAATGTAAGCCGACTTTGCTTTTATTTTCGTTTTTTCTACTTCCATGTCTTCATTTGAGAAGTTCACAATGATTTTAATATCTTTTCCATAAGAAACAGATTGTACTAGCTTATCTTCTGACAAATACGCAAAATTCGTCATCTCTTCTTTTACTGCTTTTTCATGAACTTCATTCCAAACTTTTAGATGCTCTGTAATTTCTTTTTTATGCTTATTCCACTCTACTTCATCTAAATGGTACAACGGAGGAACATTATACAATAATTCAGACAGCATTCGATTTCCAACTTCATCTTTTACCTTTAAACTTCCCCATTCCCAATGATGCGTTGTAATAACGGAATCATTGTATACTAATTTATATAATGGTACCGAATATACTGGGTTTAAATATACTTGTTTATATTCTTCTTTCAATGGTACTTGTTTTGCATATTTTTCAGGCACATTTTGATTTGGTGACCAATATCCACCGACATAATACGGACTTGTTTTATTTTTCCGCATATCTTCATCGTCCCATTTAATAACAGGTGTTTCAATTCCGTGTGCAAATGCAATCGTACTACTAGCAAAATCATTTCCGCCTTCAGAACCAACGACCATACCCTTTTCTTGCGCAATGTAGTCCATTCGTTTTAAACGTGCTTTTAAATCTTGCTCTTGCGTCGTTATATGTTTCGCTGAATAGTCATCGTAAATTTCACCTGTCGCATCACAATCAATAAACCATGAATTATATTTAGGACCATTTTGTAATATATCATTCATGCGTTCCTTTACACTAGGCAGCGATAAAGTCGGATTTAACTTGCGACCTCTTCCTAAAAAGCCTTGCACCTTTTCTCCGTTTTTCTTCGTTACAGTAGCCTCTTCGTATAATGACGGGTCATTAAAGGATGCTGTGTTCCAATTTTTATCACTTTTTTCGTGAATGGAATGATACGAATCATACGGACCAACTAAATACCCCATTTCCTTAGCTTTTGTCACGAAATTAGGTTGCATAAATCCTTGTTCCCAGTTCGGCAGACCAATCCACGCTTTTTCTATTCCTGCCTCTTTCATTTCCTTTAATATATCCGTTCCATCTGCATTACCCCATTTACTTACCTCTTCAACCGCATCACCAAGTAGCGACTTTAATAAATGCTTATTTAAGCTATACAATTCTGTATTCGTTAAGTGACCTACACCTTTCTTTAATAGCACACTAGCTTCCTGATTAACGTTTTGAAAAATATCCTCTTTATAAAATTCCTTCATCGATAATACTTCGTTTATATAACGTAAAATAACATTTTTTTGATACTTATCAATGAAATCTTGTTTACTTACTTGATCCAATACATTCAGTTCCCCAGGCTCGGAACTATTCTTTTGAATAAGTTCTTTTATATGACTAAACAGCGGGCTATTTATTTGCTCCCTTAGTTTTGGCCAATTTATATTATTTTCTAATAAACCATTTTGATTCCAAAAATAAAAATGCGCCGCTCCATATAACTTTTCGATTTCTTTATTTTTTCTAGCCTTTTCTTGTAATGTTTTAAATTCACCTTTTCGAACAATATCATCCTTATACAGTTTAGCAATGCTTACCGCATCATTATTTGTCACATATAATTGAAATCCATATGTTTTATTTTTATTTATGCTCGGAAATTCATGTGTAAAATCAAATCCTATTTTCGGATCCGAATGAAATTTCAATTCATTATTAAACATATTCGTTGCAATATATACAATTGAATATTTCGAACCATTTAATGCGAAAAACTTCATAGAAAATGATTCAGCAAATGAATATGCATCATCCTTTAAAAACTTCTTCCAATTCTCATCATTGCTCGGAATTTGCTTACCCTCCCATAACGGAAGTGTATAATTTTCAGCTTCTACTTTCGGCCATGTAAAGCTTTCTGCACCAGTCGATTCCACTTCAATGTTTAAGTGGTCTTTTTTCTTTTCTAATTTTATTTTTACTTTTTGATCTGGATATTCCCACGATGTACGATCCTTTTCTTTTTTTACATTCGATACCTTCATTTTCGGTAGGGGTTGTGATGCCTGTTCCTTTGCCCCCTCATGTTCTACAGTTAATGTGAATGTTTCTGGATTTACATCATAAGTAAAATCTTTATACGTCGCTTTCTTTATTTTAGACTCTTGTACAGCATTACTACCTTTTACGTCACAACCGACTAAAGTCGAAAACGACATAGTTGTAAGAAGACATATCGCTATCATTTTTTTCATCCTCTGCACCTCCACCAATGAATATACAGATGCTTTGTTACAGGAATGTGGCAAAAAATAATAGAGCTAGCATTTTGCTAGCTCTGTTTGGAGTATTAAAAGTTGATATGAACAACTATAATTCGCTTAGAAGATATGTAATACAGTAACTACATTTTTTCTCAACAATTATGAAACTAAACAAATCAAAATTTTAACAAGCATTCTTCAACTGAAAAAATAAGTGTATACAATGTATCCTAAAAGTAGTACTAAAATGATTATTCCTGTACCTTTCCAATTCATACCGCCTGCTATATCAACTGGACTACCCGTTTCCGCTCTATTGAGTCCGTCACGTAAAGAACCCGTAGGATTACTTTTTAATTCACTTTGTCTCATACGCTCTCTTTTTTCTTCTGGTGACTCTTTATTCATTTAATCACCTCCAAAATGAATGCACTCTTTACTTACATTATTCAAAATCAACATTTGTTTTATATTTTTCCGAAAAAACCTAATTTAAAATAGGTTTGCAACGTAAAGAAAGCTAGCCATGCCAGCTTTCTTTACGATCCAATATGCTCTTCCTTATTTACAATAATACCTTTATGGTCGATTTCAAGCTCACATACTTTCATATCTGTAAATACTCTCGCTAATTGCTCAGCGATTTCTTGACGCTTCTCATATGGCGTTAATATAAAAATAGATGGCCCCGCACCACTAAGTGCTGTGCCGTACGCACCAAATTCTTTTGCGCATTTACGAATAGATGGTAATAATGGTACGAGTTCTAAACGATATGGTTCGTGAAAATGGTCTCTCTCCATCATTTCACCTACAACTTCCCACCGCTTTTGACATAATGCAGCTACTAATACGTTACTTATCGCACTAGCTTTAACTGCCTCATGAAACGGAAACATCTTTGGTAATACAGATCGACTTTCATCTGTATTTAATTCTGCATTCGGAATGAGAGAAATTACACCCAATTCCTTGCTCTCAATTCTTACGACGGAAACATCCTTTCCATCAAGTGCTCCAATTACAGTTCCACCTAATATAGAAGCAGCAACATTATCAGGATGTCCTTCAAAATTTGTAGCAATTTGAACTTTTTGATCAGCAGTTAAGTTCAAATTGCCTAGTTGATTCGCAAGCTCTATCCCAGCTACAATCGCTGATGCACTACTTCCTAGCCCTCTCGTTAATGGGATATTACTAGTAACTTCTATTATATGGGGTGATATAGAAGGACATACTTTACATGCCGTGCTAACGATTAAATTTTTATCGTCTGTCGGAATTGATTCTTCAAAGGAATGGATTACTTGCCATTTATCAGCTTTTTCTTTAACCACCACACCTAAATACAATGACAAAGCTATTCCAACTGAATCAAATCCAGGACCAACATTCGCCGTACTAGCAGGGACACGAACGCTAAATGGTATCACGACATAATCACCCCTTTAATATGATCTTTAATTTGTTCTATATCATTTGACACACTTGCGATGTCTAGTTGATTTGAAGAAATAGCGATATCAGGATCCTTCAAACCATTTCCAGTTAATACCGCAACAACTGTTTCTCCCTTTTTGATTTTCCCAGATTGAACATGTTTAATTACGCCGGCTAATGAAGCATTTGATCCTGGTTCAGCGAAAACTCCTTCAGTTTTTGCTAATAACCTATACGCATGTAAAATTTCTTCATCTGATACCATATCTATTTCACCACGAGACTGCTCGGCAGCCTCTACTGCATACGACCAACTTGCTGGGTTACCGATGCGAATCGCTGTTGCAATTGTTTCAGGCTCTTCAATTACATGCCCTTTTACAATTGCAGCTGCTCCTTCCGCTTCAAAGCCATGAATTCTTGGCTTTTTATAACCTTTTTCTTTCTCATATTCACAGAAGCCTTTCCAATACGCTGTAATATTCCCTGCATTCCCAACAGGGATAGCTAGAACATCTGGTGCATTTTGCAATTGGTCACAAATTTCAAACGCTGCTGTTTTTTGCCCTTCAATTCGATAAGGATTTACTGAGTTTACTAACGTAATCGGCTCTTCTGCAGCAATATTTCTTACAGCCTTAAGCGCATCATCGAAATTCCCTTCTATTGAAATAATTTCAGCTCCATAAGCGACCGCTTGCGCTAATTTTCCATGTGCAATCTTTCCTTCTGGTATTACGATAATGCATTTCATCCCAAGACGTGCCGCATATGCTGCAGCTGACGCTGATGTATTACCTGTTGATGCACAAATGATTGCTTCTGAACCTTCTTCTTTCGCCTTAGCAACTGCCATAACCATACCACGATCTTTAAAAGAACCTGTCGGATTCGCTCCTTCGTACTTACCATATAGCTGAATCCCTAATTGTTTTGATATATTTAATAATGGAATAAGTGGTGTGTTTCCTTCCATTAAGCTGACATCAGGTGTATTTTCATTCACCGGTAAATAAGACGCATACTGTTTTAATAGTCCTTTATACATATTGTTTTTCCTCCTCAATAATGTAGTAACTGTTTATTTCACTTGCGACAGCTTCTATCGCTTCTAAAACTCGTTCAAATTGATACTTGGAAGTTCGATGTGTCACAACAACGACTTCTGCCAGTTCACGGTTTAAAGGTAATTGAATAACCTCTTTTAAACTTACAGAACAATTAACGAAACATTCTGTTATTTTTTGTAACATCCCAGGCTCATCTCGTAATGAAATACGTAAGAAATATTTCGAAACTACTTCTTCATCACCTTGTAATTCATAAGGAACTGGTTCTTTTAACGCACTTTTATTTTTCGGAACTTGATTCATATTTTTAACGATTGAAATAATATCACTTACTACAGCAGAACCAGTCGGTAACTTCCCAGCTCCGGGTCCATAAAACATTACTTCTCCTACCGCTTGGCCATGGACATACACCGCATTAAATTCATTATTCACATTTGATAATGGATGCTGGCTCGGTAAAAGCGTCGGTTCTACACTTAAATGAATGGCTGGTCCTTGTTTTTCAGCCTTACCAATTAACTTCATAGTAAATCCTAACTTTTCAGCCATTTGTAAATCTTCTTTTTCGACCTTTCGAATCCCTCTTACTTGCACATCATCTAATGAAACATTCATTGAAAAACCTAAGTTTGCAAGAATTGCTACCTTTCTCGCCGCATCTAGTCCATCTACATCTGCTGTCGGATCCGATTCTGCAAAGCCTAATTTTTGTGCTTCCTGTAAAGCCTCTTCATAAGACCATCCATTTTGACTCATTTTTGTTAACATATAATTTGTTGTACCATTTACAATTCCCATTATTTTTTCAATTTGATCTGAAGCTAATCCATCCGTTAATCCTCTTAACACTGGAATACCGCCCGCTACACTCGCTTCGTAACATAAATCACAATCATTATCGTTCGCCAGTTGAAGAAGCTCTGCACCATATACAGCCATTAAATCTTTATTTGCTGTTACGACATGTTTTTTATTTCGTAAAGCCTTAACAATATGCTGTTTTGCTTCTTCAATTCCTCCCATTACCTCTACTACAATATCAATATTTGAATCATTTAGAACTTCATCTGCATGACTTGTTACTGCAATTCCGTCAATACAAACATCGCGTTCTTTTTCCAAATCACGTACAACGACTGTTTTCACTTTCACTTCGTATCCTGTATCAAGAGCGATTTTTTTATAATGTTCTTTCAAAATATGGACAACACCACTTCCGACCGTACCTAAACCTAATACCCCAACATTTATAACGTTATTCATCTTCTAATCTCCTCCTACAATTTTATTATTTATCTCTATCAATCACCTTACTCTGCTTTTTAATCATGCAGGTGGTGGTTATTTCCGTACGTACAAATCGTTCCATGTTACTGCACCTCCTTTCAAAGTAAAAAAACACACCCATCCCTAGGAAAGGGACGAATGTGTTTTCGTGGTTCCACCCTTGTTCCAATCTAGACGTATTTCTCCCTAGATTGCTCAAGTTCAGATAACGGCTGATACCGCCAATAATTACTAGATTACTCGTTCACTATTGAAGTTCAAAGGTGGTAAAATCATTTCTCGTGTTAGGAAGCTCACACCCTTGGCTTCCCTCTCTGTAAACCGTAAAAATGATTTCGTGTCCTTATCATTACTTTTTCGTTCATGTCTATTTGTTAACTTATTATAGTTATCAAATTTTTAAAAAGCAAGCCTATTTTTACTAACTATTTTCAAAATAATTTTTTATTATATTTCACAATAGCATTATGCAACTGCCACTCAATTTACCTATTTTGTCATTTCTCCAGTTTATAAATCAACGGTTCATATATAAAGTGAAACTTTAATCAGCGGGGATTTTGTTCATCCCCACTGATTATTAGCCTTCACCAATCGGGCTTTTACGGGCAGTTGATCCCCACCTAACTTCTTTGCTTTCGCTGAATTTTGAGGTAGGGGTGTTACTGCCCGTTAATGCGGGATAAATTCCCATTCTAAAACCCGTACATACTCACCTTACAAAATTATATCAATAAAATTTTTAATACAATCTTTTTGTATAACTTTCTTCTAAAGAACGTGCAACATCTTCTTCTGAAGCATTCACTTTCGCATGCTCTAACAACATTTTTGCTGCTGAAGGTAACTCTTTTTTATGTAACCAAGATTCTGGATCCCACATCTTAGAACGAATAAACGCTTTTGCACAATGAATGTAACACTCTTCTATTTCAACAACAATTCCAAGCAACGGATTACGTCCATTCGCCTGCATTTCTTTCAAAATTTCTTCGTCGTTTGTAATATACGCTCGGCCATTTATTCTGAGTGTCTCCCCAAGACCTGGAATAAAAAAGATTAGTCCTACACGTGGATTTGAAATAATATTCAAAATGGAGTCTATACGACGATTTCCTGGCCTTTCTGGAATGATAATTTTATTATTATTGAGTACGTATACAAATCCAGGTGCGTCTCCTCTCGGCGAGGCGTCACACTCCCCCAACTTATTTGCAGTAGATAATACTAGAAAAGGAGATTTAGAAAGGAAATCTACACAATGGTGGTCTAATGATGAAATAACTTTTTTCAATGCTCGCTCACTTGGTTTCCCCAATATTTTCCGTAACTCTTCCTCTGTTGAAATAATCGATTTTATTTCCATACGCTCTATCTCCACTTATAATCGCCCCTTTTTCTTTATTTTCCCAAAATTCAATACGAATATTGTATAATAAAATTTGCAGAAAGGGGAATTAAAATGACAGAGTGGTTAACAATATTTGATTATGAAAGAAATACACTTGGGAAGAAATTACGCGATGAAGTGCATCGTGACGGTGATTGGCACGAAACATTTCATTGTTGGTTTGTAGAAAAAGATGCTAAAGATATATTCTTATATTTCCAATTACGCTCTAAAAATAAAAAAGAAGCTCCACTTATATGGGATATTACTTCAGCTGGACATATTATGCATGATGAAGATGTACAAATTGGTGGTCTTCGTGAAATCGAAGAAGAATTGGGGCTTTCCTTTCAAACTACTGATTTAGTATACAAAGGAATCTTTAAAATAGATTATGAAATTTCAAATCTTACTGATCGTGAATTTTGTCATATGTATTTTCACAATGTCATCAATCCACTTCCATTCGCACCAGGTGAAGAAGTAGACGATGTGATGAAAGTACATGCAACTTCTTTTCTACAACTATTAAATGGTGAAATTTCATCTTTTACAGCTACTTCTGTTTTGAGCAATAAACCGATAACGATAACTTTTGATGATATTTATCCATATGATCTTGCATACTATGAATTTGTTGTTGAACAAGGAAAAGACTTACTAGAAAATAATAGTTTATAAATAAAATAGGACTCCTAGCATTATATTGCGTGGAGTCCTATTTTTCATTATTGCTCAAGTGCCTTCAATCTTTTCTCTACTCGTATGAATAAGCGAATGATTAGTACTAGCATAAAGATCATTATAGCTAACGTTGTATGGGAGTATCTAAACAGTATACTAATAACACTTCCAATTAACATCATGATGAATCCATTTTGCTTCATCACTTCTGCACTATACCTGTTACCCGCACCCCATAATTCCTTATTTTTCATAGATCGTTTCGTACGATAACCATATGCCGCATTAATATCGGTCGGTGGATTCTTTTGAAGAATAATTGCCGCAAATATAAAAATAATACTAATCAATATGCTTATTCCTATGTTTACTAGTGCATAAATCAATTATATCCCCCCTAACTTACACTTTCATTATACGACATAAACCTTATTTTCCCAATTCATAACACATTCACTTTCTTTCTTTTGATGTCTGGAACATACTTGGAAGTGTTACAAAACGTGCCCCTTTCGTTTTTAACTGCGGAATGATTTTGTCTAGTGCATCTACAGATCCTTGTAAATGCCCACCTGGTGTTGAATGTTGGAGGATGACACTTCCAGGAAATGAATTCCCTAACACATTATTTGTAATCGTATCAGCACTCACACCTTTCCAATCAACCGTATCAACACTCCACTGTACAATCATAAAATTTTGCTCTGTGGACCATTTTAATTGATTTTCAAGTATTTCACCGTATGGCGGACGTATAAACTTCGGTGCATAACCAGCTAAACGATTTAATATTTCTTCCGTTTTTATAATTTGATTACGGTACTCATCCTCATTTACTTTCGCTAAGTTCGGATGACTATACGTATGATTACCAATTACATGCCCTTCATTTGCAATACGCTTTACTACGTTCGGAAATTTTTCTGCGTTTTCACCAAGTAAGAAAAAAGTAGCTTTTACATTATGTTGTTTTAACTTATCTAATATTTTTGGCGTGAATTCTGAATCTGGTCCATCATCAAATGTAAGAGCTACTTCCGCTTTATTATACGGTCCTGAAAATGCGTACGCATATTTTTCAACCCATGAAAATGGTGTCCACGATCCACGATCATCTGCTTTCATTTTTACTTCATAGCTTTGAGGGATATATGCGTATGGCAATGCGCTTATATATTCTCCATAATAAAGTGAGTTATATGGCATATAAGCATACGAAACATCTCGTTCTAGTCCCCATTGATATGGAGTAAACATTTGTGGCGAATAAAAATAATACATGATAAAAAACCTCCCTAAATTTTCATATGTGATTCATCTGCACTTTGTTAGAGAAATTGTTATTCATAAACAAAAATAAGACTGTCCTTAATTAGGACAGTCTTACTGCTTTATATTATTAATAAATTGATGTACTATCTTTTGGCAAAGTTTTCACATGTTTTAAATAGTTCGTCACTTTATCATCATCTTCTTGCGGATATTGATATTCATACGTGTTAGCGATTTCGTTCGCCACTTCCCTAAATAAATCACTCATGACAAAGAATGACTCCCATATGTTTTCATATTCAGCATTAGAAAATGTCCTTTTAAATTGCTCCCACATATCTTCTTCAATATATTGCTCGAAATGCTTTCCAAACTTCCCTGTATTAACTGTAAAGTCTGTTTTCATACCAATATGCCATTCTAGCATTACGATGAACATATCTCGCACTGGTCCTTCAAGCATTCCTTTTGCATAAGAAAGTTCCTCTCTCCATAACCCTTTTGCCACATTTGTACTACACCACCAAAATTCATTACAGCAATCCAAAAACTCTTTTTCTGTAGGCTTTTTTATTAAGTAATCCTTATCGCTTGCTGGCGGGAATCCTTCCATACAATTATCTTTATCAAGAAGCAGTTTACTTAAACTATCTTGTCCAACGAACTTTTTTATTAACTCAACTGGAACTAGCGTTAAATCAATCCGATTCCCATCCATGAACTGCATTAAATATGGAAACTTCCCATCTTCATCTGGTTGAACTAACGACATTTCTTCTGGCATTTGTACTATCATTATTTCTCCAAATCTATGAACCCAATTATGATTAGACGTAAAAGATTGTATATCATTTACAACATACATAATATCATAGTCTTGAAAACAATCTTTTTTCACATTTGGATTTACACGCGATCCATTCATGATAACTGCTCGAATTCTTTCATCCTCTTTTGCTATATTTATAATTACGTCTAACATTTCTTTTTCAGTTCTCATCTACTTATATCCTCCAATTTTTTAATATATAATATAGTGTTATGTATATTGGAGGTCCACGAGCTAATCTCGTTATACACGATACATGTTATAATTTTTGAAACTTCTTTTTCATCCCTTTTTCCTCCTTACATCACTCTTTTACAATTGCCATCCCTTTCAATTTCCCAATGCTTTCTACCATTCACTTTTAATTATACCGAAAATTCTGTCTCGAATACAAAAAATAAAGAAGGGACATCTACCCCTTACAGAATAGATATCCCTTCTTTTAAAGTTAAATTTAATTCCTATGGATTAGTAGACCAAAGCCCAGCAGATTTAATAAATGTACGTTTATTTAATTTCAGCTGCGCTACGATAAATTCTGCAATATCTTCTGCTTGCATTACTTTATCAGGGTTTCCATCAGTTAATCCTAAATCTACAGCCATATCAGTTGCTACTGTACTTGGAGTTAAAGCTGTTACACGAATGTTATGTTTGCGAACTTCCATCGCTAACGATTCTGTTAAGCCAAGGACACCAAATTTAGAAGCACTATATGCACTTGTTACAGGTGCACCTTTTTGTCCTGCTGTAGATGAAATGTTAATGATATCACCAGATTGTTGTTCAATCATGCTCGGTAAAGCTGCACGAGTTGCATAGTATACACCCATTAAGTTTACTTGAATGATTTTTTCCCAATCAGCAACGTCTAGTTCTAAAAACTTACCGAATTTAGAAATACCAGCGTTATTAATTAAAATATCGATAGATCCTAAACCATTTTTTAACGTTTCAATCGCAGTTGTTACTTCTTCGCATGAAGAAACATCAGCAGTTGCAATAACAGCTTTTACACCTTCTGCTTCTACTTCTTTTGCTACAGCTTTTAAGTTTTCTTCTGAACGAGCTAATAAGCCTACATTTACGCCTTCTTTCGCTAATGCGATTGCTACAGCGCGACCAATCCCTCTACCTGCTCCTGTAATTAAAGCATTTTTACCTTGTAATAATTCTGCCAAGTATAACACTCCTTAATCATCTCAGTTATGTATTATATTAAAATTGTATCTATGTTTATGTAAAAAGGCAATGATGCACTTTCATGTGCGTAGGTTACTTGTAGGTAACTATAGAAAGTTTTTATTTATAAGTTTCATTTTTTTACCATTATTCATGTAAAATAAAAACAAATCCAGCATAGGGGAGTGTATGAGTATGAAAAGCGAAGGAAAAGCTTTTCAATATAATTGCAGTAACGGTAAATGCATTTTTAAAGAGAAATAGTGTTAGAGGGTTCTCCTTCTAACACTATTTCTCTTCATGATTCGGCATACGCACAATAAATTCAGTACCTTTTCCTTCCTCACTCTCCACTTTTATCTCTCCTTGATGAAGGTCGAGTACTTTCTTTACAATAGCTAAACCTAAGCCACTTCCTCCATAGGCACGATTTCGTGAAGAATCCGCTTTATAAAAACGCTCAAAAATATGTTGTTTCTGTTCTTCTGATATACCAATTCCTGAATCACGGATACGCACTTCCACTACTGTCTCATGTTCCTTTAACTGAATAGTAATCGTACCACCGCTTGGAGTAAATTTAATACTATTATGAATTAAATTAATCCACACTTGACTCATACTTTCTTGGTCAGCAATAACATATACTTTTTCTAAATCTAGTTCTAACTCAATTTCTTTTTCAGCCCAGAGTGGTTCACTATTTAACACAATTTGCTTTAATTGTTGATCTAATCGATAGCTCACTCTTTCTGGTGTATACTCTTCTGATTCTAAAAGAGTTAGCTTTAGTAAATTTTGACTTAGTTTAGATAATCTCGTTGTTTCAGTTTCAATAATGGTAAGATAATGCTTTCTTTTTTCCTCAGAAAGATTATCGTCTTGTAGTGCTCTAGCAAATCCTTTTATAGAAGTTAACGGTGACTGTATTTCATGAGAAACATTCGATACAAACTCTTGTCTCATTTTCTCCATCGTATTCAGTTCATCTGTCATATCATTTATACTTTTTACGAGCACGCCAATTTCACCATCATACTTTTCTTCATTTCTTATTTTTACGGAGAAGTCTCCTTTTGCAATTTTTTGTATCGGTTCAATAATAGTCCAAATCATCGCCTCTCGTTTTGGTCTCATTAATATTCCAATCAATGTCCAAATAAGAATAATAAAGACAAAACCGACCATATCACTAATTAGAAAAGCAACAAACGGCGATACGTTTACGTCAAAAGCATTCAATATACTAGTTGCTACATAAAATGAGATAGACCAAATTATGGTAAGAAAAGAAAAGAGCGCTAATACCGCTCCAAATACTTTCAGCATCTTCAACTTACTCATTCGTTTTCTTTTTCTCATTTACTTACCTCTAAGCGATACCCTAATCCTCTTATTGTTTTAATACTAAATTTCGACTGCTCTTCTTGAAACTTCTCACGTAACCGATTAATATGAACGTCTAGTGTACGTTCATTCCCTTCAAAATCATATCCCCATATTTCTTCAATTAATTGCTCTCTCGAACAAGTTCTTCCCGATTTAGACCCTAAAGTAAAGAGCAGCTCAAATTCTTTTAACGGTAATGTAACCGTTTGTTCTCCAGATGTAACTTCGAATGTTTTACGATTTAATAATACATTTCCAACTTGAATCGATTGGGAAACTGTAATTTGGTAACGTTTCAATAATGCCTTTACTCTCACTACTAATTCTATAGGGTCAAATGGTTTTACAAGATAATCATCTGTCCCAAGGTGAAATCCTTTTACTTTTTGTGATGTTTCCCCTTTGGCAGTTAGCATCAGAACCGGGATATCATAGTATTTTCTTAATTCAAAACATACATCAAATCCATCCATATTTGGCATCATGATATCAAGAATAACCATATCGACTTTTACGTCATCCATTTTCTGAAGTGCATCTACTCCATCAATTGCCTCATATGTTTGAAAACCTTCTCGTTCTAAAAATACCGAAACGAGTTCTCTAATGTGTGGATCGTCATCTACTATTAAAATTTTAGGTATCAAAGGAACCATTTCCTTTCTACTTAGCATCTAATATATTTTTTAAAAATGAATCATCAGTGGAGTAAACTTCCCGCTGATGATTCATTTTATAATGCACCCTCTTTAATTTTCAATTGTTGCGTTGCAAACTCACGATACATATCATGCGTCTGTAATAATTCATCATGCGTACCACTACCTGTAAGATTCCCTTTTTCAATAAAGACAATTTTATCTGCATCTACAACAGTAGAAAGTCTATGCGCAATCACTAACGTTGTTCTGCCTTTCATTAAGTTATTTAACGCTTTTTGAACGACAGACTCAGATTTACTATCTAAGCTTGAAGTCGCCTCATCTAGCATAAGAATTTGCGGATTTCGAAGTAACGCTCGGGCAATGGCAATTCGCTGTCTTTGTCCCCCAGAAAGCTTCACACCGCGTTCTCCAACTTCTGTTGCATAACCGTTTGGTAAGTCATGAATAAATGCATCAACATATGCCATTGCTGCTACTTTTTCAATTTCTTCATCCGTTACTTCACCCTCGACGCCATAACAAATATTATCACGAATTGTTCCATCAATTAACGGACTATCTTGTGATACGTAACCGATTTGACGTCGCCATGACTGTAATGAATAACTCGTAATTGATTCTTCCCCTAATTTAATGGCGCCACTAGTTGGCTCATAAAAACGTTCCAATAATGAGAATAAAGTTGTTTTCCCACTACCACTTGGTCCTACAATCGCTGTCACTTTTCCAGATTCAATTGTGAAATCAATATTTTTCAAAACTTGCTCTTCTTCGTTATACTCAAAATGTACATTTTCAAGAACGATCGGTTGCTTAGCATTTGTCACTTTCACACCAGTTTCATGATCTTCTACTTCATATTCTAAAATCGTACTAATTCTTTCCGTTGCACCAATTGCCTTTTGGAATTGTGTAAAGAACATAGATAATTGACTCATTGGCATTACAATTTGAACTAAATACAAAATAAACGCTACAAGTTCACCGGTTGTTAATGCACCGCTAGAAACTCGCATCCCGCCATATCCTACGATAATAACAAGTAGTGCCATTAAAACAAACGACATAACTGGCGAAATTAATGCTTGCACTTTTCCTTCTTTCAAACCAAATTGTAATAACTTTTGTATACCTGTATTACCCGTTTCATATTCTCTCTTTTCTGTATTTGAAGATTTCACTAAACGAATTTCTGATAACACTTGCGTTAACACACTTGTAAAAGATGCAGTTTCATCTTGAAGCGCTTTTGAAATCTTATACATTTTTCGTCCAAGTGGAACTAAAATTAACACAGACAACGGAATAACCGTTAAAAGTAACGCAGTCATTTTCCAATCTAAAACAAATAATACAATTAACGATCCAACAATTGAAATACCACCTGTTAATAAGTTTGACAAATGCTCAGAAATTAACGTTTTCACAACACCTGTATCATTCGTCATACGGCTAATCGTATCACCTGTTCTATTTTGATCGTAATAAGATACCGGCAGGATAAGTACCTTTTTCCACAAACGTTCTCTTAGTCCCGCTACAATCTTCTGCCCAATATAATTTAGTAAATATATAGACAACCCTGCCGCAATAGTTTGCATTACAAAGAAAGCAACTAACCCAACAATTTGTCCTGCACTAATTGAAGAAAGCGAAAAATTATCTACTAATCCTTTTGTCAGCATAGGAATAAATAAACTCGCTCCCGTAGAAAGCAAACTCATTAACAACGCAAATACTAAAATTCCTTTCGGAGGATTTGTATCTTGAATAAGGCGTAAAAACTGCCTCCAACTCCCTTTTTTCTTCATTTCATTTCTAACTTCCATTCCTGTTCATCTCCTCATATTAAACAAAACTGTTCTTTCTAAAATTAGAATACAATACAAATGTAAACTGAATGTAAATACACTTTTTCTATTTTTACAAAATATACATAAAAACTCATCTTTACAACAGATATAAACATCTGATATTATTACCTGGTACTTAATATTATTCTATGTAAATTATAGATAAATAATTTAAAACACGATACAAATCTCCAGTTAGTGAAAGGAGTATCCTTTTTGCAAACAAATATACATTCTGAAAAGGAAACAATTATTTTTATTCATGGATTAGTTGGCAATCGTCGCGCCTTCAAAAAGGAGCAAAAACGATTTTCCACCTCCTACAACATTATAACTTATGACTTATTAGGTCACGGTGATGATAAAGGTGAAGCAATCGACTTTTCATTACAGCGCCTCGTAGATCAATTATTAAACTTATATGAACAAGAAGGTATTAAAAAAGCTCATATTTGTGCGCTAAGTTACGGCTGTTACATCTCTACAATTTTTGCGCAAATGCATCCAGAAAAAGTATTAAGTATTTGTCATATTGGAGGACATTACAATAACCCTTCTCGTTTATATAATGTATTTCAAAATTTTTGGGAGAAGCGAGGAGATGAATACTCTAAATGGCTCTCTCAATACGCAAATACTATTTTTCCAAGTGGTATACTAAAAGCAAATCCGTTCGCAGTCATTTCAAGAAATATTTACTACCGTTTCGGATTACAATTACATTCATCCATAATTGCCCAGTCATTACGACATCGATTAGAATTCGATTTAAAATCTAAATTAAAATCACTTCCTCACCCTATACTATGGGTAATGGGAGAGCATGATCATCTCTATAAATCTTGTCTATTTGATTTGAAATCTATTTTGCCTAACGTTCTATATAAGGAAATACCGTTAGCGGGACATGCAGCGAACTTATTTCGTCCTAACTATTTCCATGACTTATATGATCGATTTTTAAATGGAAAGTTAAAATAAAAACTATTGAACTTCCAATTTATTCAACTATAAAAAGGCTTCCCAAGTTTCCTTGGAAAGCCTTTTCTCTATACGAAAAGTATATAAAACTACTTTTTCTTAGCATGCTTTTGTGTAACCAGCTAGATGTTTGCTCCAGTATGAATTATTTACTGAACTAATTTTCACACCTGTTGAAGTTGTTTCCGCACTAATAAACTTACCATTTCCTAAATAAACTCCCATATGAGTTAAACCACCAGCTTCTGTAGTATTGCTAAAGTATACTAAATCTCCTGGTTGTGGATTGTTAGTTTTTGTTAACTGAGCCCAATATCCCTTAACATTTGTGCGCTCTATGTTGTGACCTGTTTTATTTAATACATAGTAAATAAAACCACTGCAGTCAAAACCATTAGGTGTCGTACCAGCAGTTCTGTAAGGTTTACCCTCTAAAGATCTAGCGAATCCAGCGATTGAAGATGTATCTCCACCTGTTGTTGGTTTTTGTACGTCTTTACCTGGTTGTTGAACGTTATTTGTAACGTTATTGTTATTTGTAACGTTGTTTACTCCGCCTTTTACAAACTTAACGAAGTCTGCACTTACATAACCTGTGCGGCCGTTATGGTTAATTTTGTACCAACCATTTTCAGCACCAGTAACGTTTAATACTTTACCATTTGTTACTCCACCGATTACAGCGTTGTATGTAGCTGGGCCTGTACGTACTTTTAAAGCACCAGTGTTAACAACATAAGAACCACCAGTTTGAACTGTTGTAGTATTGTTGTTTGTAGTTGGTTGTTGTGTTTCGTTAGATACAGCAGAACCACCTTTTGTTACGAAGTCTTTGCTTACGTATCCAGTTCCACCATTGAAGTTGATTTTAAACCAATCTTGTACTTCACCTACAACTTGTACTGTTTTACCTTTGTTTACAGAACCTAATACTGTATGAGATGTACTTGGGCCTGTACGTACGTTAAGTGAAGAAACGTTTACTGTGTAAGTACCTGTTCCTTGTTGAACAGTCGTTCCTGTTTTGCCACCAGTCGTTACGAAGTCACCACTTACATAACCTGTTTGACCATTTACGTTTACTTTGAACCAACCGTTTTCTTGTCCAACTACTTGTAGCACTTGACCTGATTTCACTTTAGAAATAACGTTATGTCCTGTACCAGCACCTGAACGAACATTTAATACATCAGCAGTTACTGTGTATTTTAATTCAGAAGTTGTTTCTACAGTTTTTGTTTCAGTTACAGTCGTTTGAGTTTGAGTTTGTCCATTAATTTCTTTTAGCGCTTCATTTGAAACTTGTGCATGAACAGAATCCATTCCTGGAACTGCAACGCCAGCTACAGAAGCTGCTGCTAAACCTGCAATTACTTTTTTCATAAGTTGTCTTTACTTCCTTTCCCTACTATCCTCTTAAAAAAACTTAAAACTTTAATACTTTACAATATTATCAAAGTAAAATATTCATCCAGTTCCATTTTTTAGCAAGAGTTTTATTTTTCACACAGAGTTCATTTTAAATGAACAAAGTGAAATCCGTGTGAACTTCATGTGAACTTTATCATTAATTATAGTGTTTTTGCAATGATTTTTTCAAATTTCTCATATATCGCATGAAAATTCGACATTTCATTTAATATCTCAATATAAAACATCCCTTTTCTATCTTCTATAAAAAATTCTATTAACCTAATACAAACCACATTATGTATTTCCTTATAAAGCTCCTTACATGAAGTATACTTTCATCATGACAAAAATCACTCTATTTATCAATAGTATAATATTTTTAGAAAACTAAATTTCTATACTATCTACAATTTTGAAATAATTTGACGAATTGTAAGATTTATTTCAAAAAAGCCATTTCTCCTTTAAAGAAAACACACACTATATCAACTGTTCTCTTTTTCCGATACTGGAATTTATAGGATATTTATAGTATTATATATATCCTAATAAAATAGAATTTTAGCGAACTGACTAAAGTTTCACTCCCTTATAAAATGGAACTTTAATCAGTAAGGGTTTTATACATCCTCCGCTAATTATTAACCCTCACCACTCGGGCTGCCCATTAATGCGGAGTTTTATTGGAATAAAAAGAGGAGGCATATTTGTGAGAAATATAATAGATGATCCAATACAAAAAAATATAGAGTTATACTATGCTTTTATTCAATTCGTTTCAATGATAACATTACAAAAAGTATCAGCTATTGAAACAGGTAAAAATGAATTAAAAAATCAGATGAAAAATGCTGGACAAAAAAACCCTTATTACGTATAAAAAAAGGTGAACAGGTTATATTCCTGTTCACCTTTTATCAAATTATTTTATTTATAAATTTTCACACGGGCTTCTAACGGTTGGAATTCTTTTTCACCAGCATGTACTACCGGTTTACCAAATGGCATTTGCGCAGTGAGCTTCCAATTTGCTGGAACATCCCACTCTTTTCTCACTTCTTCATCAATTAGCGGATTGTAATGCTGCAACGTAGCACCAAACCCTTCAATTTCTAAAGCTGTCCAAATTGCAAATTGTAACATTCCTGATGATTGCTGAGACCAAGTTGGGAAATTATCTTTATATAATGCAAAGTTTGCTTGAAGGCTTTCCACTACTTCACTGTCTTCAAAATATAAAACCGTTCCATAACCACTTTTAAATGCATTCATTTTTTCTTCAGTAGGTGCAAAGTTATTTTCAGGTACAATTTTTCGTAACGTTTCTTTCGTAATATCCCATAATTTATCATGTTGTTCTCCTAATAAAACAACAACGCGAGCACTTTGAGAATTAAAAGCTGAAGGTGTATGTTTTACAGCATGATAAATCACTTCTTGAATTTTCTCATCAGAAACTACTTGCTCTTTACTAATTGCATAAATAGATCTTCTGTCTTCAATTGCTGAGTAAAAATCTTTTGCCATCATAATTCCCTCCAATTTTCAATTGAGGCTATTTCATATGTATATATCATATTACGCCCCTCAAACTTATTATTAATAAGCTTATAACTTTATAATATCACAGCAACAAACAAACTCAAATAATAACACTTATATTTAGAAGCTTTTTCCTTTTTAAAATAAAAATAAAAAGACTGTTTGTTGTTATCTAAAATTAGTAACAACAAACAGTCTTACTTATGTAGCGATCTAGATTCGTATTTTACTTACTTACTTACTTAATTAACTAATCCAAATGCATACGACATTAACTTATTTGTCTCTGTAAAACGTTTTGTTTTACTTGATGTCCCCATGACCACTGTAATAATTCGATTATCACCTTGCTTTGCAGTCCCAGTAAAACAGTATCCTGCGCTATCTGTAAATCCAGTCTTTAGTCCGTCCATTCCTTCTATATATAAACTTTTATTATTTTTGTTTAACATGTCGTTTGTGCTTATAACATTAATATTATTAAATGCTAGCTGACTTTGACGTAAGTGAGTCACTTCTAATATTTCCGGATAATCTTTTATAAGATGATACGCCAATTGTGCTACATCACCAGCCGTCATTTTTGTTTCACTTCCATCCGGCTCTTGTAATCCAGAAGCATTTGCAAATTTAGCATGTTCCGACATTTTTAACTGTTTCGCTTTTGCATCCATAAGCTGAACGAAATCTTTCTCCGATTTTGCCATATGTTCTGCTAAAGCCACAGCCGAATTATTAGCTGACTCAATCATTAATGCATGATATAAATCTTTAACAGTTAATGTGTCATTAACTTGTACTGGGATTCTCGCTCCTTCTGTTTGTGCCGCCTTCGCACTCATTTTTACTGGATCTTCCCAGCGAACTTTCCCGTTATGTATACTCTCTAGTAAGAGATACGCTGTCATCATCTTAGACATACTAGCCGGTGCAAAAGCTTCATTTTCATTATATTGATAAATAATATCTCCATCACTCGCATCGATAATCATAGCTGCTTTTGCGTTAATTTCTGGTGGGATGTACTTTGGCGGGACTACTTTTTCAGTAAATCCTGCTTTAGGTAGTTCTGCCACTTGCAAAGGTTGTCCCTCTACATTCGCTATGCTCTTTTGATTTCCTTGGAATAAGAACCAACATATCCCTAAAATAATAACTAATAGGACTGTCATCCTTCCCCATTTTAACCGATTCATTTCAAAACTCCTTTAGCAAACCTTTTATACACTCACATTTAACCTTAACAACAATTCCTTTATACAGTCAAGGTAAAAGGTATATTTATTCATAGTACAGCAATGATTTTTTTAATTTATTTATGTTAAACTTACAATATTGAAACGTAAGAATATTCAATAATAAAATCTCGTAAATAAAGCGAAACTTTAATCAGCCCCCCAATCGGGCTACCCGTCAAATAGCGAGATAAACTATTTAATAGAAGGGATTCATACAAATGCTACTTCCAAAATCATTAAAATACGGAGACACAATTGGGATCTACTCCCCTTCTTCACCAGTAACCTACACTTCTCCAAAAAGATTTGAACGAGCAAAATCTTACTTACAACAGAAAGGGTTTCATATATTAGAAGGTTCATTAACAGGTCGATATGATTTTTATCGTTCTGGTAGTATACAAGAGCGTGCTGAGGAGCTAAATGTCTTAATAAGAAATCCTAATATTTCTTGTATTATGTCAACAATTGGTGGGATGAATTCAAATTCAATATTACCTTATATTGATTATGATGCTTTTCTAAAGAACCCTAAAATAATGATTGGGTATTCAGATGCAACTGCTTTATTACTAGGAATTTACGCCAAAACAGGAATCCCTACATTTTATGGACCAGCTCTCGTCCCTTCCTTTGGCGAATTTGAACCTTTTGTTGATTGCACATACAAATATTTTGCTGAAACTTTACTACATGATCATTCTCTTCCTTATCATATAAAACAACCATTATTTTGGTCAGATGAATTTATTAATTGGGAAGAAAAGACGAAGGAGAAAGAACTTCGACCAAACGATTGGATTTCAGTAATTGATGGAAAAGCTACTGGGCGTATTATTGGCGGGAATTTAAACACGATACAAGGAATTTTGGGTAGCCCCTATATGCCACATATTCAAGAAGGCGACATTCTCTTCATTGAGGACAGTTCAAAAGATGCAGCTACTATTGAAAGAAGCTTTTCATTACTTAAAATTAACGGTGTATTCGATAAAATTTCAGGTATCATTCTTGGAAAACATGAGCAATTTGATAATTGTGGTACAAATCGAAAGCCTTTTGAAATACTATTAGAAGTACTTCAAAATCAAAGAATTCCTTTTCTAGCTGACTTCGATTGTTGTCATACACATCCCATGATTACCATGCCTATCGGTATTCAAGTAAAGTTGGATGCAACAAATAAAACGATACATATTGTAGAACCTTGGAAAAAATGAATGCATAGCTTCTATTGTTTTACAATAAAAGCCATGATACTATATAATTTGGAATGTGAAAGATTAAACAAAATACGTTCCAATATCTATTATTAGGAAAAGATAGATATAAATATATATTTATATGTAAAAGAGAGTGAATAAATGAAACCAACTATTAAAAATTACGTATTTTTACATGTAGCTTTTTTGATATATTCTATCATTGTGGTTTACATGAAATGGGCAGCTAAGTTTCCCATTGCTTCCATCTCATTTTTTATTGCTTATTTCGGACTAGTTGTACTTTTATTCGGATATGCAATTTTATGGCAACAAGTAATTAAGCATTTCGAAATATCAAAAGCATATTCACATCGCGGAATTATTATACTGTGGTCAATGCTTTGGTCAGTAGTTCTATTTGGAGATACGATACAGTGGAATCATTTACTTGGTGCGGCTATTATTATCGTCGGAATTGTGGTGGTGACAAAAGATGAATAGTTATATGTTGTTATTGATCTTTGGAATCGTATTGGCCAATTACTCACAAATTTTATTAAAAAAGGCTACTTTACAGCAATATGATTCTAAATTAAAAGAATATGTAAATCCATATGTAATCATCGGTTACTCTTTATTTGTACTTAACGCAGGATTCAATATTATCGCCTTAAAGGGACTGACAATAAATCAAGTCTCTGCATTAGAATCATTAAGTTATATCATCATATTAATTTTCGGTTGGTATTTTTTAGGTGAAAAAGTAACAAAAAGAAAAGTAATTGGGAATACTATCATTTTAATGGGTGTTGTGGTGTATTTTATTAAGTAATCACTTATACAAAAAGCTCCGTTTATCACAAACGGAGCTTTTTACTATTGACCTAAATTTTGCACTTTATCTTTCAAATCTCGAACTTGATCTACCGTCTGCATAAGCTCAGAGTTTTTAAATTGCTCTACATCCACTTTGCCTTCTTCTATCTTTGTCTTCGCCGTATCAATTAACGTATTTAACTTTTCGTTATATCCGACGATTTGTTGATGAAGATCCTTTGCTACATCAGGTGGCGTTAATTCATTGAATGCGGGTATATCTTGTTTAATTTCACTAAGCTTCGTTTCTAATTCTTTTCGAGCCTCGCTATCATTAACGGCCTTTTCTGCTAATGCTGGTGCATCATTTGCAAATGCACTTATTTCATTTACATAGTCTGTCGCCTTTTGAGCATAATCTATGGAGTTCTTTCCTTCTTCCACTATTGAACATCCCATTAAACCAATTGAAACTATGAATACTAATACAATTGATTTTATTTTCATTTTAGACCCCCTTCGTCCTTATAATTGTCTGTAATTTTCTCTATACATAACTTCTAGCTAAATTGTTTATAACCTTTTTCAAATAGCTATTTACCCTCTTACATGCCCTATTATCGTTACAACATCTATTTCTATATGCACGCTTATAATATCTTCAATTATATCCATATACCCTTGTCCTATAGCTGTTCCATAGTGTAATGTAAGCCCCTTCTTTTCATACACTGACTTTGGCACTGAAAAAATAAATCTCCTCAAGTTTCTTTCATCAGCTGGTTCCATAATTAAAACAATCCCATCCTCATCAAACATATACGCTCGCCCTCCAACTTTACATTCACTATGGCTCAGTATTGCCTTGGTCAGCAAAATTTAAAACATAATAAGTTAAGATACACTCTGCTCTATCATAAAGTGAAACTTTAATTAGCCCTCACCAGTCGACTCTTTATCGGCAAATAGCGGGATAAAAATAAAAAGCATTCATTCTTTTTTGTTAAGAATAAATGCTTTTTAAAAAATCAATTTCTAACTCTAGCATCTTTTTTTGACGAGGTTTTACTTTCCTTACGGGAACTCCAGCGTAAATATACCAATCATCTAAACTCTCTTTTACCATACTCATCGCGCCGACTGCCGTACCTTCTCCTACAATTACATTTGGAAAAATAATAGAATTAGCACCAATAATCACATGTTTTTTTAAAATAACTTTTTCTGCTTTCACATTCCTATATTGATTCGGGACGGTTGGCCCCATTAATGTATTTCCACTGAAATCATCAAGTACTGCATATACGATTGTTTTAGCTGAGATGTTTGCAAAATCATGCATTTCAATCCCAACTTCCCCTCCATATAACGCTGTATACGCTGATATGTGCGAATAACTTCCAATTGTGATTTTACCACTTAAAATGCAAAAATCATCAATTCTTACATGATTGCCAACTGATATAGCACTCGGATTATATATACTTGCTTTTTTACTAACCAATACATTTTTCCCAACAGATAAAAATCCAATTTTCTTTAGTTCTTCTTGACTATAAAAACTATTCATCTACCGACACCACCTTCTGCTCTAAACAGATTACAATTTGCTCTACTAGTTCTTTCGTCATTCCTTCCCATAAAGGTAAACTTACGATTCGTTTTGCTATTTTATTCGTTTTTGTTAAATCTGTCGACTTATAGTTTTTAAAAAGAACTTGTTGGTGGCAAGATGGTGAAAAGTATAATCTAGCTTCTATTTTCTGTTTTTTCAGTTCTTCAATTACTTGTATGTTGCGAACTTCTTCTGGACAAATGATAGGCATAAATTGGTGAATAACTGCTTCTGTCTTTTGGACTTTCCACCCTTTTTTCATTAACCCAGTATTTTGTAACAACTGTTTATACCATTCAGAAATACGGGTACGTTCTTTTAATTTTTGATCCCACTTTTTTATAGTCGCAATCCCAATAGCTGCTGCGTATTCAGACATTTTACAATTAAACCCCATCATCGTACATTCACGATTTTTATCAAATCCGAAATTCCCCATTCTTTTAATACGTTGTATATCTTCTTCGTTTTTACTATATATGAGCCCTCCTTCACCAATTCCGAATGGCTTTGTTGCATGAAAGCTATATACGATCATTCCACTAAAATCTTGACCGTAATGCATCCCTCCATTCATTAATCCAAATCCCGGCGCCGCATCTACGACAACCGGAATCCCCTTCTTCTCTAATTCTTCATATTCTTCTAAGTTCATCCATGATCCAAAAGTGGCGTACGGGACAACAATCGCAACCTCTTCTTTTAATTCTTCTATCTTATCCAAAAGTACGGTTTTATCCATATACCAATCATCTATTGAAATATCAATAAAGTAAGGTTCCAATCCACACCAAATAGCGGCTAAGGCAGTCGCAGGGAATGTAAAGCTAGGCATGAGAGCATACTTTCCCTTTCTTCTTTTCTTTAGTTGAATAGCCGCCATTAACCCTAACGTTGCGTTTGCTACTGTTGTAACAGCTCCCCTGTTTTGAAAAAATGACGACATAATTGTTTCCTCAAAACGTTGATTTATAGGTCCATAATTCGTATATATGTGAGATGTATCAATTTCCTTCAATTCGTCCAAATACTCACTTACAGGTACAGTTGAAGCACGTAAAAAAGGAATATTCTCCATATCTATCTATTCCTTCCTATCATTTTCGGACAATATAGAGCATATCTGTTTCAGATAATCCAAATTTCCTAGCACTTTTCATTCCTTGTTTTTCCGCTATGTTATATAATTCTACCTTAAATCCTGCATTCATTAATCGTTGAATAAATCCCGATTGATTGTAAATTCTCACATGATCTTCTTGACCAAAAGCTAATTTCCTCAATTGTGGTGTTACAATTAATTCATTCTCTATAATAAAATCTACATTCATTACGATTGGTACTTGAATAATTCCCCATCCATTTGGCTTTAACACTCTATATAACTCTCGCATTGCTTTGTCATCATCAGGAACGTGTTCTAATACATGGCTACATAATATTACATCAAAAGTATTACTATCATATGTAATTCTTGTAACATCAATTTCCTTCATTAATGGATCCTTTGGTTCTAAGTCACCACATACATACGTAATATTTTTATACTCGTTAAACCAATCTCTTAACTTTGCTTCAGGTGCAATATGAAGCATTGTATAGTTTCTATTTAACAAGTCCGTTTCCGTTTCAATGTACGCACGGTACAATCTTTCACGATCCATCGAATTACAAACTGGACATATCCCTGTATCTTTATTCCACATTTCAAATTTATATTTCGGAAAATCATAATGTGCTGGCCAAGGTGAAAATTTTTCAAATTGTTGATTGCAATATTGACAATAACAACATTCTTTCTCGAACATATGAGCAACTAACTTGTTTAAGCCTTTTTTTATCTTTTCATTATAAATTTGATCTAGTTCGCCATTTCTTACTGCATCCTTAACTATAAATCCCGCATTTTCTAAACAATAAGATAAACTCTCTTTATACTCACTTTCGGAGCTTAAAAACCCACTATTATATGCATCTATAATTAATTCAATCCACTCTTCAATTGTCATTAAAATAAAATGCATTTGTTTTTGATTTTGTCCACTATGCTGTCTAAAATAACTAAGAGGTTCATGTATATAAACTACTTTTCCTTTCCTCATCATATCTAGCCAAGTTGCAATGTCATTAATAGCAGAATAAGCCTTTCCTTTAAAATATCCAAACTTCCCGTCAAACAAATTCCGATTAAACAAAACAGTTGTCGGCTCACCAACTACATTTTTCAAGTTTTTTAACATATAATTCCCTAATTCTTTTCCTTCAAAAAGTGTAGTTTCTTTCACGATTTTCATATTTAATGTTGAAGGTGGTAATATCTCTCCATTCTCATCAATCAGTTCACGATATGACGTCACAAATGAAATATTTTCTAACGCCAAAAAGTATTTCATCATTCTCTCGATCTTTTCATGATGAAATAAATCATCATCTAATAAAAAGTTTATATAGTCCCCATTCGCAAGTTCTACACACTTATTAAAGTTTTCGGCAACTAACGGCGTTTCATTTTTTACATATGTAATACACTCATATTCACGTAAGTACGGTTGAATCATAGCATTGACTTCATTATTTGTACTGTCGTCAGAAATAATAATTTCAATATTTTCATATGTTTGATTCAAAGCGCTGTTGAGTGCTAATTCCAAGTAATAAGGTCTATTGTATGCAGGAATAAGTATACTTACTTTCGGTAAAGAAGAATTATTATTTATATGTTGTTTTTTCTTTTCTATGTTTATTTTCTTCGCTCTAATTTTTTGGTAATAGTCTAATGTATATAATATTGATGATGGAACTATCCTTCTTGCATAATCTAGAAAATTAGTTATCGCTTTGTCTAACTCTTTTTCAGTGGATAAGAAACCATATTGTTCTCCTGCTATAATACTGTGTGAAAAATCTTCTAACCCATCCATCATTTTATTAGATTCATTTAACTGTTGATCTGGATGTAATCGAAAGTAACTAAGTGTCTCTGCTATATATACAGCTTTTCCTTTACTTAATAAAGATAACCATGAAGCTATATCTACGTTACATAAATACCGCCTCTTATCAAAAATCCCAAACGGTTCTTGTAAATCATTTTTACGAAATAAAACTGTTGTCGGTTCTCCAATATAATTTTTTTGATCCACAATTACCTTATTTCCTAATTCTGTTCCCGCTATAATGGTATCCTCTTCAAATAAACGGACAGTCGAATAAATATGTCGTAGCTCTTTCCCTTTATCATCAATGACTTGACGATGAGATGTTACAAGCTTAATTTCATTATCTAAATCATCGAAAAAATACTTCATCATTTTTTCAATTTTATTCACATGAAATACATCATCATCCATTAAAAAATTTATATATTCACCGTTCGCTTCATTAAATAACATTAGCGCATTTTCAAATTGTCCGAGAGTTGATCTATTTTTTATATAAATAATATTTGAATGATCACATAAGTATTTTTGTAACACTTTTTCTGTTTCATCATTCGTGCTGTCATCTCCAACTATAATTTCTATATTAGGGTACGTTTGTTCTAACACACTACATAGCGCCTTTTCAAAGTAACGAGGACGATTATACGTAGGAATTAATACACTTACCAACGGAAGTTGCTCTACCACCTCTTCAGTTCTTTCAATACGAGTTCTCATTTTAACTCTCTCACCTCTTCGCATATTATTTATATACGCGACACAAAAATCACATTACTTTAACTGTATGGAGCCTATATACTTTTATGCAAACATGAAACAAATTATCATACTTTTCGTTCCTGAATAAACATATTTAATAATGCGGACATTTTATTTGCACCTTTTTTATTCATATGATCACTATCATAAAAATCATCGTCACAAAATAATGGCGAATCAAATAGATCTATGATTTGAAAAGAATATTGAGTTTGAAAATCATTTATAACTTTATAAAAATCTTCTTTTAATTTTTTACTACTACAATTGAAATAATGTGAAGTAACAGGGAACACAACAATTAGTGGCTTTATATCATTTTTTAACAGTAAATCTAAATATTTTTTAAAAATCATTTTATTTTCAACTAAAGTATGAGGGTACGACAATTTAGCATGTGAAGCTGCTCTTATTTTCCCGTGTTCTTCAAAAGGAATGTGAAGAGGAGTGGTATTCCACTCAGCATTTATCCAAGGCAGTATCAATGATTCATCTTTTAGTTCATCTAATAAAATATATTCAAAATGCAAATTAAAAATAGAAAGAAGTGGTTTCGGAGTATTTAGATGTGAGAATCCATCAGTGGGTAGAGGAGAGTGAACTACAGTATGATGACCATCTTGAAACAATGGATAATATACTTTGTGAATTCTATATGATTCGGAGGATAACGACATATCAAAGTAAAACGAAAAATAGGCTATTCCTATTAAACAATATTGAAATGAATGATTGTTTGATAAAAGTTGTGACGCTATTAAATAATCATAGTATAGATCTTGCGATGGAAGTGTTAATTTTATTGACTTTTTTGAGAGAAGCTCCGTACTTATGCCACAATGCGGATAAGACAAACCGGTAGCAAACAATTCATACGTCGGATCACTCTTTGCTTTTTTCATAGAAATGTATAAAGACATAAGATCCGGATTTATTTGATAGATAGAAATTAATTTATCCTTCCATTCATACATGTATTTTGTTAAATTAATAATTTTTGAACTTTGCACGCCCCTATTTATCAAGTCATTTGTAAGTTTTTCTGCGTCCCCTCTCCAAATGACTATATATTGAAAAGAACTTTCTATACGAACAACATCTGAAACGTCCACAACATGAACTATTGTTTTACATTTATTTTTGTCTAACGTATTTCGAATCCTATCCCCTGATAATTCATCACTTAAAACAATGATTTTATATTGCTCCTTCATGTACATCCCCTCCATTATATGTATAATATGAAATTCATTTTTAATTCGTAACAATCATATACACCTGCAATCTAACAAAAAAAATAGCTCCACCATTAGGCGTAGCTATTTTTACAATTATTGCTTATTCAAATTATATTCCTTTATCTAACTCATAAAGTTTACGATACTTTTCATTTTCTTTCAGAAGTTGTTTATGACTACCTTGCATGACAATTTGGCCACGATCAAGGAATATAACTTCGTCTACATGTTCTATTCCTACAAGATGGTGCGTAATCCAAATAACCGTCTTTTCTTCCGTTGCAGAAAACATTGTTTCAATTAAAGACAATTCTGTTTTTGGATCTAAACCGATAGTCGGTTCATCAAGTACAATAATTGGTGTTTCTTGCATAAGAGTTCTAGCAAAAGCAACCCTTTGTCTTTCCCCACCAGAAAACCGCTTTCCCATTTCATGCATTTTTGTTTGTAATCCGTCTGGAAGAGAAGTAACATGTGAAGCTAATTGTGCTTTCTCTAAAGCTTTCCATATCTCTTCATCCGTCGCCTCTGGTTTGCCAATTCGTACATTATTTCCAATTGTCGTATCAAACAAATGCGGCTTTTGATTTAATACAGAAATATATTTAGATAAAAGATTCGTATTAGCTCGTTCACCATTTAGTACAACTTGGCCATTTACTGGGCTTAACGCCCCTGTTAACAATTTTAGTAAAGTAGATTTCCCTGTCCCACTTCTCCCTAAAATAGCAATTTTCTTCCCTGCTTTTATTTGTAATGATACATCTTTTAATACAATCTCATTACTATCTGGATAACTATACGATACGTGATTCAGTTCAATATCTACATGTTTTGGTTCAATATAATCTTTCTCTCCATGCAAATCCGTTTCATCATGTAAAACACTATCACTTTCTACGCCATTAAGACGATGGGTAGATTCTACATACGACGGTATTCGATCGATGGCATCTGCAATAGGAATAAGCGCGTTCGTTACAGATAAAGTCATTAATACGAAAGCTGCGATAACTGTAGGAGCAATTTGTTCACTTGCCGCTTCATTCCCAGTCCATATGATCATCGAAATAACTACAATACCTACTACTAATTGAATGATACTGTCCCGAATATGATACCAGCGTTTCACTCTCTTTTCGATTTTTAACAACTGATCATTTTGTTTTACATACTCATTAATAAATTCATCTTTACGACCACTTGCTTGCCAATCAGATAATCCAAAAACAGCATCTGTCAGTTGTTGATACAAACGGTTTCTTCCTTGCTTTAAAGTAACATGATGTTTCTTCATCAAAAGTAATGATACAAACGGAAGAAGAAAAACGATAATAGCTAACATACAACCTACAATAAGTGCAAAAACAAAATCAAATGCACCGATAACAAGTACGAAGATACTATAAACAACTAGCGCTAATATGCTAGGAAATATTGTACGTAAATATAGGTTTTGCAAATGCTCTATATCTTCGGATAACACTCCTAACATATCACCCGTTTGAAATCGAGAACGGAAAAATAACGCCTGTGGTTCTACTATTCTATATAGCCTCGTTCTCATTTTTTCTAATATACGTAGTACGACATCATGTCCGACTAAGCGCTCTATATAATGAAATACAGCTTGCCCTATACTAAACGCTCTTGTTGCAACAATAGGAACATATACAGCCATTACATTTTCTGGTCTAAGGGCAGATTTTGAGATCAAATAACCTGAAATAAAAAGTAACATCGCTCCTGAACTAATTCCAAGAAGACCAAGGAAAATAGTTAAAGTCATTCTACCTTTATTTTGTTTTATATAAGGTTTAACCCAGTTACTCATTTCTCTCCCCTCTCTTCCCTATGAAAATGTAATGTCTCATTCTCTAAAAGTTCTTCATACGTCCCACTTTCTTTCATTTCCCCTTTATTTAAAATAAGAATATGGTCCATTTGTTTCATCCAATGTAGACGGTGGGTTGCTAAAAATACTAACTTTCCATTAAATAGACGTAACATCGCTTGCTTTATTTCAAATTCGGTTTCAATATCAAGATGTGCCGTAGGCTCATCTAATAAAATGATTGGTTTTTTACTTAAAAGCGCACGCGCCATAGCAACACGCTGTTCTTGTCCGCCACTTAGTATACGTCCACCTTCTCCAATTCTTTCGTGCATCCCATTTGGAAGTGATGTAACGAGTGCACGAAGGCCGACTTCATTAATAACTCTTTCAACTTCTTCATCTGTTGCATTTGTTTCATAAAAACGAATGTTATCCTTTAATGAAAGCGGAAAAATATAAGGTTGCTGCGGAATATAAGCGATATTTTTTTGCCAATCTTCACGAGTAGATCCATCAACTTCTACACCATTTACTAACATCTTTCCACTCGAAGGAGATAAAAAACCTGCTAATACGTCGATTAACGTCGATTTGCCTGCACCACTTTCACCAATAACACCAATAGCACCGTTACCTTCCCAAGTAAAATTAATTCCTTCTAATATAGCCTTTTCAGATTCAGTATTATTAACTTTGATGTCTTGTAATTTCAAGCTACTAGAGGCATTCCATACTATATCTTCATTTAAATCTTTCTTTTGTATTCCTTTTTGTTGTTGCAAAATCTCTTCTATTTGCTCCATCGCAATTTGTCCATCTAATGTTGCATGATAATTTGCTCCCACTTGTTTAATCGGCAGAAAATATTCCGGAGCTAAAATCAAAATTGTAAGGGCTGGTAATAGTATAATCGTTCCATCTATTAAACGTATCCCTAATCCAACTGCCACAAACGCGATTGATAAACTCGTAAAGAAATCTAATGCAAAAGAAGAAAGAAAAGCAACTCGCAAAGTACGCATCGTTGCTTTTCTATACCTTTTACTTACTTTTTCAATCTTTCCTTCGTGCTGTTCACTTTTCCCTAAATACTTTAATGTTTCTAAACCTTTTAACGTATCTACAAAATGGTTCGAAAGTACACGATATATCTCGTACTGACTATCTGCCATTTTTTGCGCTGCTAATCCGAGAAGAATCATAAATATGATCACGATAGGAATCGTTACAACTAAAATGATTCCAGACTCAATATCTAGCGTAAAAACGTATAATACAATTAGACCTGGAACGATGCTACTTCTAATCATTTTAGGAATCGTTAATTCAATATATGTTTTAAATTTCTCAATCCCTTCAATTGATAAGGTAACCAGATGACCAGTTCCAACAGTTTGAACATACCTTGGACCTAATGTGAAATATGCCTCTATTAGTTGTTTTCTTAGTAACGACCCTGTTTTTTCAGCAAAACGTTCCACTAATATTTGTGATGTTCGAACTACTATGTGACGCGCTGCAAACGCGATACCAAAATAAACAATTTCCCTTAATATTGTTTGTACTGTCTCTCCATGAAATAAAAACGTAATAGCTCGTGCTAAAAAGATTGTTTGCGCAATAATACTAAAAGCTTCTAAAATACTAATAATCGTTAACGCTACATATAAAATACGGCTACCGGGATAAGACGGAAGTCCTCTTTTTCTTTTCATTAGTACTCCAAATCGTTTTCTGACTTAACAGGTTGTCTAAATACATAATAACTCCATATTTGACTTCCGATAACGAAAGGCAAAATAGCAATCGCAAAGTAAGTCATAAGTTTTAATGCATAAGCTCCTGATGCTGCGTTGTAAATTGTCAAATCATTCATTGCTCCTAAAGAGCTAATCATAACACGTGGGAACATACCGATAAATACACTCGCACTTAGTAAAATGATTGTTAAACTCGTCATAAAGAAAGCCCAACCATCTCTTCTTCTTTTATTTAATAAAGTGGACACTAATAGTGCTACAAAAGCTCCGATTGGCACCATAATCCATTCTGTTCCATGAGCAGTGAAAATGTCGGTTTTCCATAACCCCACACCAGCAAAAACAAGAAGTGTAATTAATGAAAATGGTGCAATTTTTATTGCAGCAATTCGTGCACGTTCTCTCAATTTACCAGTTGTACGTATCGTAAGAAATTGTAATCCGTGAACAATACATAGTAGGAGAAACATTACTCCTCCAAGTAACGCAAATGGATGAAGTAATTGCAAGAATCCACCTACAACGTTTTTACTCTCATCAATAGGTACACCTACCATAAAGTTTGCAATCGCAACTCCCCAAAGGATAGGAGGTAACATACTTCCAATAAACATCCCCCAATCCCATGCACTCTTCCATTTATGATTATCTATTTTCGCACGAAATTTAAAGGAAACACCTCGTAAAATTAAAGCAAGAAGCATAAATACAAACGGAATATAAAAACCACTAAATAAAGTTGCATACCAGTGCGGAAATGCCGCAAACATGGCTCCGCCAGCACAAACAAGCCATACTTCATTCGCGTGCCAGAACGGTCCTATTGTATTTAAGTAAACTCGTTTTTCAAAATCATTCTTTCCTAAAAACCTCGAAACCATTCCTACCCCAAAGTCGAAACCTTCCAGTACGAAGAATCCAACAAACAAGATTGCAATAACTAAAAACCATAACTCATTAAGAGATAACATACTCTTCCTCCTTATCAAATGGATCATGGCTTTGATAATCCTTTTTCGTTTTCTTATTCGTGTGGCCCTTAATGGTACGAACAAATAAGTACACACAAATTCCACCCATAATTAAATACATTGATGTGAATGAAATAAGTGAGAATAATACTTCACCGAATGTTACATTTGGTGATACAGCATCTTCTGTTTTCATTACACCAAATACAACCCAAGGTTGACGACCCATTTCAGTCATAATCCACCCTACTGTATTACCGATGAATGGAAGAGAAATTGCATACACCATTAATTTTAAATACCACGTTTTTTCCGCTAAACGATCTTTTCTTGATAAGAACCATCCGTAAGCTCCTAGAAGAAGCATGAATGTTCCACTCATTACCATCGCTCTAAAACTCCAAAACATTGTATGCACTGGAGGAATATAATCTCCAGGTCCATATTTTTCCTCATATTGTTTTTGAATTTGATTCATCCCTTCAACTTGACCGCTAAACTTATCATACGATAATAGACTTAGCATATAAGGGATTTGAATTTCAAACGAATTTTCTTTCTTCTCTGTATCAATTTTCGAAAATACTGTAAATGGTGCTGGATCCTCACTTGTATTCCATAGCGCTTCAGCTGCCGCCATCTTCATTGGATGTGTCTTAATTAATTGTTGCGCTTGTGCATGACCGAAGAATAATACAAGCGCCGTTGTAATTGTTCCAACAATGATAGAAATTCGGAAAGATTTTTTAAATACTACAGTTTCTTGTCCTTTTGTAATTTTCCATGCACTTACACCAGCAATAAAGAATGCACCTGTTGCAATTGCCGCTGTAATTGTATGCGGGAATTGTACCCATAGTTGTGGGTTTTGAATAATGGCTAAGAAATCATTCATTTGCGCACGACCATCAGCTGCCATTTCATACCCGACAGGTGACTGCATAAATGCACTTGCAGTTAAAATCCAGAATGCTGATAACATCGTTCCAATTGAAAGGAGCCAAATACACATTAAGTGAATTCGCTTCGGTAATTTATCCTCACCAAATACCCATAAACCCAGGAATGTAGACTCAATGAAAAATGCCAGTAATCCTTCAATCGCAAGTGATGGACCAAATACATCACCTACAAAACGTGAATACGTTGACCAGTTCATACCAAACTGGAATTCTTGTAAAATACCTGTTACTACACCTACTGCAAAGTTAATAAGGAATAATTGCGTCCAAAACTTTGCCATCTTCTTATATACTTCTTGCCCTTTTACCACATACAACGTTTGCATGATCGCAATAATAAAAGCTAAACCAATTGACAGCGGAACAAAAAAGTAATGGAAAATCGTTGTTGATGCGAACTGTATTCGTGCCAATTCGAGCGTTTCCATACTAAAATCACTTCCTTCATAGTTTTTATAATAAAAGTTAATTGAGCAATCTTATCAAACTCAATTATTAAGAAATACGAAAAGACAAAAACATTTTGTATGTATTGTCGAAAAATATGAAGTTTCAGTTTTTCAAACTATTGTAATGCTATTTTTTACCTTTTCACTATTTCTGTAGTGTTTTATTCGTTAATCGAATTGTATAATATACCTGCATAGTAAATTCAGGTTATTTTTGACGTATTATTGACATCATTTTGTCTGAAATATGTCTTTTGTCATTTTTTTGAATCAGATTTTTCTCATTAGCAAAATGTGTTTTTTCAATATACTTCTTACTTTTATATCTATAAAACAATCGTTTTTCTCTTCATACACTTGACTTTTACCCGAAAAAATGTCCTCGAAACTACCCTCGATAAACGCTTGTTTTTTGTCAAGTGAAAAATGTATTTTTAAAATTCAAACTCGAAATAATGTTATTCAAAAATAGAAAATAACTTCCCTCTTCCTCGACTAAAAGTTCATTTTTTTGTCATTTTTCCAGAACAAATAAAAAAACTGAAAGTCGATTAGACTCTCAGTTTTTTTATTTATTTTGCTGTATGTTTTCTAACGGCTGGTAAAATTTCAGTAGCAATTAATTCAATATTTTTCTCAATTTTATCAAATGGTACACCGCCAAAATCAATTTGTGCCATAAAGCGTTGTTGGCCAAATAATTCATATTGGTACAGCATTTTCTCAATGATTTGTTGTGGGCTACCAACCATTAAAGCATCACGGTAATCTATTGCATTTGTAAATTGCTGTTTCGGATACCCACCACCGCGCAGTGTAAGCATACCAGCATTAATGTGAGGGTAATATTCACTAAGTGCATCTTGTGAATTTTTTGCCGTATAAAATAAACTCGTTGTCGCAACTGGTAGACTAGCTGAATCAAATCCACTTTGTACAACCGCCTCGCGGTAAGCATCTACTGACACTTTAAAGTTAATTGCTGGACCACCAAGTGTTGTTATCATCATTGGTACACCCGCGCGTCCCGCTTTAATTGCACTAGCTGGTGGACCTCCAACCGCACGCCAAATTGGTAAGTTATTATTTTTCGCTCTCGGAATAACCGATGCATGTGCGAGCGGTGCTCTGAACTGTCCATTCCATGTTACATGTTCCTCGTTATTAATTTTTAATAAAAGATCCATCTTCTCTTCGAATAATTCTTCATAATCATTCACGTCATAACCAAGTAAACTATATCCCCCAATACGAGATCCACGACCAGCCACAATTTCTGCACGTCCATTAGAAATCAAGTCAATTGTAGCGAAATCCTCATATACTCGAACTGGGTCAGATGTACTTAATATCGTTGCTGAACTTGCAATTTTTATATTTTTCGTAGCTTGTGCAATAGCTCCTAAAATAACTGTATGAGCTTGTGTTGTAAAATGCGTTTGATGACTTTCACCGACAGCAAACACATCAAGCCCTGCCTCATCTGCTAACTTAGCTGTTTCAATTAGTTCGTGAATTCTTTTCTCTGGCGTAATTTTCTCCCCATTATGTGGATTTAAAACATGATCACCAATTGAATATAATCCAAACTCAATTCCTTTTCTTATATCTATACGGTATTTTTCCATAGTTACTCTCCCCTTTAATAAAGTAGTATTAGTTTTTTTCTAAAAACGTTGGTAAGTCAGGTATATCTCCGTATTACCTACGCCTTCACTTGATTAGTCAATTGATAGTGTAAAAAAAATTACTCTTGCGGTAATTCTTTTTTTTCACTATGCTTATGAACTTTCGTCATTAGCTCGTATAATATTTTCTGCTCTTCTTCATTTAATACATCATCAAAAAACGAAGATTGAAATGCAAGTTGCTCTGGCAATGCTTTCTCTAAGGCCGATTCCCCTTGCTCTGTAAGACTAATTGTTTTCGTTTTCCAATCTTGTTTTCGTACAATATATCCTTCTTTCTCAAGACGAGTTAACATTCGAGAAATACCACCTTGTGTAACAGTTACCTTTTCAGCTAACTCCATTTGTGTTAGTGGCTGATACGTACGTATTTGCAAAAGCACATCAAATTGAGCTGTCGTTAAATCAAAACGTTTTAAAAACTCATTTGACATTTGATTACTTTGGTTCGTAAATCGTATTAAACGTAACCATATTAATGATCCTATCGTATTATCACGCATGTTTTGTCACTTCCTAGCGTTCATCTTACTATCACTTTACTACGCAAGTGATAAAAAAGCAAGAAAAAATGTAATAAATATATCGATAGAGTATTGCATAAATAATGATAAGTAAGAATTCATATAAACATGAATTCTTACTTATCATTATTCTTAACTTTGCCTTTCATTCATTACTATATTTAAAGCTGCCATAGCTTTTGGCCAACCAACGTAAAAAGCCATATGTGTTATTAATGCAACCAATTCATTCTCCATAACCCCATTTTGTTTAGCTAGCTTCAGATGAAATTGTAATTGTTCTGTATTACCGAGACTGATTAGTGCTGACACAGTACACAAGCTTCTTTCTCTTAATGTTAAAGTGGCATCCCGCCACACTTCCTCAAATAATATCTTTTCACTATAATGAGCAAATGCAGGTGACATTTCTCTCATTTTCTTTTTAATATGTACTTCAATAAGTTCATTTTTTTCTCCCTTTATTTTCACCATTTGTGCTATTCCTTGACCAAATGACCAGTTTTCAGCAGCTGTCTCATTTAATGTAATAAAAATATCCGAAGTTTTAACATCGGAATATTCCGTAATTTTTAAGGATACCGATTGATACAAATCTTTTTTCTGTTGCACTGTTCTTCCCGGTCCACATGTAATAGAAACATAAATCATATTCTCTGTTCTCTTTTCTCCTCTTTCCAACAAATAATATGGATTATATAAAAATTTGTTTTCTTGGTAAGGTAAGAACATTTGAAAATAATCATTTTCAGGGATGTTAAAATGTTCAATTAATGAAAGATGGATACATTCACCCATTTTTTCCAACTCTTCTTCATTTAATATGTTTTCAGGATAATAAATCTTCACAAAAGGCATAGACTTTCATTCCTTTTCTTATTTTTAATATGCAACAAAATTTCATCGTGAAATGTGTAAAATCTCATATACTGTAACACCTTTATTCACTGCAATTTCAGGCTTCTCCTCATAAAAATTAAACCTACTATACCCCCATTTATCCGGATTATAAACGATTACATTCCCTAAACACTTTTCGTTGTTTTGTACATCTTCATTCATAGTGCTTAATTGAGTCCCAATCAGTGTTTTACTTTGAGAAATACTTCCTGCATATTCAACAACATATCTACTTTTCTTAAATCCATCACTTAGATTAACCACTAATGGAACACCTATATGTATTTGTTGCCATCCAAAAGATTGTAAAATGTTATCGTAATACCCTTCAAAGATAAATTTATTCATCCCTTCATGACCATTCCAAATATATAAAGGTGCATAGCAGTTATAAAAATTCCCGTCTTTCTCCGTTTCCGTAATTAAATAAGCTTTAAAATTTAGTGCTTGGAAACCATCAGTTTTATAACCATTATCCTTTACCCTTTTCTTAATAATTTCCATGTCATAATCCTTTGGCAAAATGACCTTATATTGCATTCCAATCATGTTTATCACTCGCTTTCAATCTTATATACATTATGATAAATCGATAAGTAGCTAACGTAAAATAGGTATAAATTATGTTTGGTATCATTTATAATGATAGTGCATAAGGGGCTGAGATATATGGAAATAAATGATCTTATTATATTCAAAACTGTAGCCAGTGAGGGTTCTATTAGTAAAGCTGCTAAAGAGTTAGGTTATGTTCAACCGAACGTAACTGAGCGAATCAAAAAATTAGAACAAGAATTAGAAACGCCTTTACTACATAGAGATAACAAAGGCGTTTCCTTATTACCTTCTGGTGACATTTTATTAGATTACACGAATCAAATATTAACTCTATTAGAAGAAGCGAAAGATAAAATTAAAACAAGTGGGTCTTCTTATATAATCGCGACGTCACAATCGATTTTGACTAATTATTTAAGTAAGCGTATTAAAGAAAATTTCATGAATTATCAAATATATGTAGAAAATAGTAGTCATTTGCCAAAATTACTGCAGCAACAAAAAGTTGATATGGTCATCACTTATGAGGATGATTCTGGTGCAGGTTTTAAAAAAGTATTTACTACTTCAATTTCTATAGGCTTACTAAAAGATCAAGAAAAATGTATCATTGACTATTCAAAGGAACTCTTCTTCGTTAGTAATGACAAAAAGTGTCCTTTTAGAAATAAGACGATACAATTTCTAAAAGAAAATAATTTATCTCAGCGTCAACTTCAACAATTAGATTCTTATTCGCTTATGGAAGAGTTTATTCAGGACGGAAAAGGGATAGCCTTTTTGCCGATTAAAAATGATAAATTGGTACCAATTGAAGATGTTCCAGTTGAGAAATTAGCTGTTCATTTTTTTACAAATCAAAACTCTTTCAAACAAATCCCTGATGAACTATTTGGTTAATAAAAAAATCCCTCCTTTATGAATCTAAAAGAGGGATTTTCATATTCTATACAATTGATTTTTCACACATTTTGCTCCACTTCTGCACTTTTCTCCTTCTTATTCCGTTTCATATTCTTCAGTCCCTTAACCGTCCCAACCAATCCTTTCGGAAAAACGAGTAGCACGATAATATACAATAAACCTAGAATAATCGTCCATCTTTCAAAAATCGGATATTCCGTCGCTAGTTCTGATAAATAATATTTTAGGGATTCAATAATCCCAGATCCAGCAATAGCTCCAATTAATGTTCCGACTCCTCCAATCATTGTCATCAAGAGTGCATTTAGTGTCATTTCAATTGAAAATACAGTCGTATTGACAAAGCGTAATGTAATAACAAATAAACCACCGCTAATTGCAGCTACTATTCCTGCCACTACACTTGCGATTATTTTATAATGGAGGACTTTATATCCAAGTGCTTCAACACGTTGTTCATTTTGTGAAATTGCCTTTAATACTTTCCCAATAGAAGACTTTGTAAAAAGACGTAATAGAATAAAAATGAAGCATAAACATACAAGTGATACATAATAAAAAGTAAAACGATCACGGAATATTTCTGGTACCCCAAATGTAAAACCATCTCCTCCGTGAGTGAGCCCACGCCATTTTTCAGCAAGGACGAAAAACAACTGTGAAATAGCAAGTGTTAACATTGCATAAAAATGACTTTTCAATCGTAAAGAAAGCAAACCAATTATATAACTAACGATTGCTGAAACGATAATTGCAGCTACTATTCCAATTAAAAAGTTCGTTATTGATACGCCTTGTCGATCAAATAAAAGCGCTACCCCATATGCTCCTATCCCAAAGAACATACAATGACCGAACGATACAATTCCTGTATACCCAAGCAATACATCAAAACTCATTGCAAAAATAGCAAAGATGAAGATTTGAGTGAACAAAATTAACAGGCTCCGTGAATCATTTACGAACGGAAATACACTTAAACAAATGAGCATACATACTCCGAAGTATACTTTAATTCGGTCCGATGTGTTGTTCACCATTTCACCCCTTTTCACCAACAAGTCCAGTTGGCTTCACTATTAAGAAAAATAGTAACATTAACATATTAATTGCAAGTGATAAATCTGGTATAAAATACGCTGTAAAAGCACCAGCTAATCCGACAATTAAAGAAGCAATAGCTGAACCTTGTACGCTTCCTAATCCACCGATAATTACTACTATAAAAGCTAAAATTGCATACTGCATGCCCATCTCGGCGAAAATAACGCCCGAATACGGTGCTAATAAGAATCCTCCCAAAGCTGCCATCCCTGCTCCTAATAAAAAGACGAAAGAAAATATCGCTTTTACATTAATACCAAGCGCTTGAACCATTTCTTTATCCATTACACCTGCACGGATCATAAGACCTATCTTCGTCTTTTTGAGTAATAGTAGTAGTGCGATGTAAATAATTATCCCAATCAAAATAACAAATAGACGATATTTAATTAATATAATACCTCCGAATGTAAAACTTCCTTGTAACCATAACGGTAATTTTGCACTAATAGGGTTTGGCCCCCAAAATATTTTAATACACTCACTAAGAACGAGCATTCCTCCAAGCGTAACGAGCAGCTGTCGAACATGATTTCCATATACCGGTCTAATAAGAAACCTTTCTAAAATAAATCCTAGGAACATTCCCATGGCTACTGCTCCAACTAAAGCTAATATATAACTTCCTGTCATATTAAATAACCAAACACCTGTAAATGCTCCCCATGCAAATAAACCACCGTGTGCAAAGTTTAAAACGCTCATTAGACCGAAAATAAGTGAAAGACCTGATGCTAACAAAAAAATGAGCATCCCTGTTGAAATCCCATTTACAAATAAATTGATTAACACATCCATCCTTTTCACCTCGGATTCATGTTAAGAGATTCCTAAATATTTATGACACATTTCCTTATCCTTTTTTAATTCATTCATAAAACCGTTATGAACAATTCGTCCGTTATCCATAATGTAAAAATAATCACCAATTTGACTAGCCATCATAAAATTTTGCTCAACAAGTAAAACTGTTGTTTTCTCTTTCATCTTCAAAATAGCTACCATTAATTTCTCCACCATTATCGGGGATAGCCCTTTGCTCGGCTCATCAATAAGTAATAATCCATCACTATTAATAAACGCTCTTGAAATAGCCAACATTTGCTTTTGCCCTCCGCTCAAGAGCCCACTTTTCTTATTCCAAAACTGCTTTAAATCCGGAAATAGTTCCAGCATCCACTCTATTTTCCCTTCTACTTCCTCACCTTTTCCCCTAGCAAGAGCGAATGTTTCTTCTACTGTCAAATCATGAAAAATACCTTGATTTTCTGGTACATACCCTATTCCTTTCCTTGAAATTAAATGTGTAGGTAATCCACTTACTTTTGCACTATCATAATAAATTTCACCATCTGCAATGCGGTGAAATCCCATAACTGAACGTAATGTCGTTGTTTTCCCTGCCCCGTTTCTACCAAACAGTACAGTAATCGTCCCTTTCTCAACAGCAAGAGATACTCCTTGCAAAATATGAAACTGATCTAAATACGTTTCTATATTATTCACTTGTAATAGTGCCACTATATAATCCCCCTAAATAAGCACTTTGTACACGCTCATCTTTCATAATTTCTTCTGGCAATCCTTCAGCCAATAACTCTCCATGAAATAAAACGATAAGATGATCTGACAAACCTAGTATCATATCCATTTTGTGTTCGATAAGTACAATTGTGCTCTCTGGATGTTTCTTAATATTTTCAATCACTTGTAATATAGCAGGGACTTCCTCAACCGAAATACCTGCCGTCGGCTCATCAAGTAATAACACATCCGTTTTTAAAGCCAATAACATCGCAAGTTCTAGCTTTCTTTTCTCTCCATGTGCCAAATCTTTCGCTAATATGTTCTCTTTCTCGTGAAGTAATACTGTTTTTAAGAAACGTCTCGCCTCTCCAACTTGTTGCTTTAATTTTGCTGAACTCGGGAAAAAACTATAGTAATCTTGTACGAATGATTGAACACTTAAACGGACATTTTCAAGTACCGTTAATTCTGGGAATATGTTTGTAAGCTGAAAAGAGCGACCGATTCCTAAGCGTGTTCGATCTGAAATCGATAGTTTTGTAATATCTTGCCCTTTAAAATACACTTCACCTGTTGTAGGTGAAATCTGTCCACTTAGTAAATTAAATAATGTTGTCTTCCCCGCACCATTTGGCCCGATAATAGAAATGAGCTTTCCTTTTTGGACAGTTAAATTTACATCTTTAATAACTTGATGTTCACCAAAAGATACACTAAGATTTTTCGTCTCTAGCAAATGTGTCACGAAATCCCTCCCTTTAAAGCCGTGAGTATGAAGGAAATATGTATAAAGAGGGTCCCCCCTCTTTATACAAAAACAACAGAAAATTCAGTCTATTTATTTTGAACTGGTGGTTCTGTTTCTTTCATCGTTAATTCTCGCTCTAACACTGGCACCGGATAATCAACACCATCTTGCTTTTTCAATGTGATAGAATACAGCGTCTGCATCGCTTGGTGGTCCTTCTCTCTAAACTTCATCTTTCCTTTCGGTGTATCAAATTCCATTCCTTCCATTTTCTTAATCAAGGTATCTACATCTGTATCACCTTTTGTTTTCTTTAAGGCTTCTACAATAGAAATTGCTGCTGACATTCCTCCCGCTGTAAACAAATCTGGCACTACACCATTAAAACGTTTTTTATGCTCTTCAACTAGCCAATCATTCACTTTATTTTTTGGAAGTGTGTGATAATATACAGAAAAACCTTGCATACCTACTAATGCATCCATTGTTTTTAATGCTGGTATATCTGGCGCACCTGTAGAAATTTTAATACCTTGCGCTTCCACATTCATATCTTTCAACTGTTTCCAAGGTGAATTTGCCCCTGCCCAAACGATAAATAAATAATCTGGTTTTGAACTAATGATATTTTGAATATTCGCTGTAAAATCTGTTGAATTTGTATCCGCGTATTGCTCATTCACAATGCTCGCACCTAATTTTTTCGCACCCGCTTTAAATGCAGCAATCCCTTCACGACCAAAAGCGTTATCTGGGGCAAATGTCGCAATCTTTACATCTTTTTTCGCAATTGCTGCTGCTCCTGCAATCGCATCTTGTGAGGAACTTCTTCCAGTTCTAAAAATATATTTATTCCAGTTCTTCCCGGTAATACTATCCGCAACTGCCGGTTCTACAACCATAATCTTTTCATATTCCCCGGCCAGTGGTAAAACCGCTAACGTATCACTTGAACTAGACGATCCAACTAAAAAATCAACTTTCTCTTCTTCTAATAACTTCGTAGCTTTTTTAACTGCTACATCCGCTTTCGTTTCTGTATCTTCTACAACAAACTTAATCTTTTTCCCATCTACTTTCCCAGTTCCACCAGTTGCATAATCTAACCCTAATTCAAATCCGTTCACTGTTTGTTTTCCATACGATTCTAGCGGTCCTGTTAAAGAAGCAAGGACTCCTACCTTAATCGTTTTTTCATCCTCTGTACTTGTTTTCTTTCCTGAACAAGCTGCCGTTATTAATAACGAACCTAAAACACAACCAGTAAACATTGTCTTTAGCCACTTACGTTTTTTCATCGACATTGTGATCCTCCCCATACTTTACTTTCTGATAGAATCAAACACGCCAAAATCCCCTGTCCGTAATCATGACTAACTAATTCGATAGATAATGGAAAACTCTTGTAGTACCCTCTACATTCGGCACAAATATATAATCACCTTCCTATGTAATGGAAACGGACATACAATCAATATATATTCTGCAATCCAATTGAAAATACTGTTTCATTTCAGTAATGATCATACAAAAAGACTAACTTATTTTTTAAGTTAGTCTTTTCACCTTAATTAGAGTTAAGTTCTACTTTCTCTAACCCTTCAGCCAATTGTTTCTTATCTAGTCCTTCTCCTATTACTACTAAGTTTGTCGGGAAACCGAAGTCTTGTTCTAATAAAGTTGGTACTCCGAACGAATATTGGAATAGGTGAGGGTATTTATCTCCACGGAATTTCACAAAACCTTTCACTCGATAAATACTATCTGGTAAATTCGAAAGCCATTCATATAATTTGTCTTGATCAATCGGTTTCGTAAATTGATATGTCATCGTTTGTATATGTAAATGCTGTTTGACATGTAGTGTCTCATGTTCCTCATCATTTGGAAATTCTGCTTCTTCTATATCTTTTAAAGATATATTACAATACTTTGTCTCATACATTTTCGCATGATCATTTATTGCCTTTACTTCTTCAAATACTGTGTTCTTATCTTCATCTGTTAGTAAATCTGCTTTATTAACAAGAATGTGACTACCAAATTTAAGTTGCTCATGCAATAGCTGTTGTACATTTGCACTTAATATACTTCGGTTTAACCACCTTACTGCATCTAAAACGACTACAATTGATTTCACTTCCAGAAAAGGAGCTAAAATTGGCGAGACACACGCGTCTAACACTTCAATTGGATGCGCAACACCTGTCGTTTCTATATAAATTACATCTGGTCTTTCTTGTTGGTATAACGAATGTAATTGTATTTCAAGCTCTTCTTTTAATGTACAACAAATACATCCTTTAAGAAGTTCTCTTAAAACATTCTCTTTTCCAATAATATCTGTATCTACCGAGTATTCACCAATTTCATTCATTAATACTGCAACTTTTCTATTCTTCTTTTTCTCTGCTAACAATAAATTTTGTAATAATGTTGATTTTCCACTACCTAAAAAACCACCTAATATATGAATCTCCACTTTATTCATTCAACCGACCATCCATTTCTTTACTTCAAATGTATTCAAAGCGTAATAATTACGATTTATATTTATCATTTTATTAAAAGAATGACCATTTGTAAATATAAGAGATTCACTGTTCATTTACTTCATATGCAACTCTAACTCCAGACTCAATTGCCCCTTGCATCCATCCATGTGTTAATGTCGTATGCTCTCCTGCAAAGTGTACTTTTCCAGATGGTGGTGTAATATACGGAAATAACTCGAGCTCTTGGCCTGGTTCGAAAGCTGTAAATGCACCGCAAGAATACGGATTTTTACTCCAGCTAAAAGATGTTCCAGTGACAAACTCACTATAGACGATGTCACCGTATATTTCCGCTAAATTTTTTAATGCGTAACGAATACGATCTCTTTGCGGGAGACTATCCCATGTTAACGCCTCATCTGCCCACGTATAACTTGCTATAACGATAGCTGGTCCTGGAGTATGAATGCCATAACTCGGATAGTATGTAAAACGTATCGGTAAATCAGTAATAGATTTACCTCCACACTGTCCCGCTTTCTCCCAAAATCTACTTTTAAACTCTATTGCAATTTTAGTTGCAGCAATATAATTTAATTCACGAATTGCTCTTTTTTTAAAATAAGAGAATAAATAGTATGGCTGAACTTCTACAAACCTTAACGCTGAAAATGGAATTGTAATAATAGCAAAATCACTTGTTATTGTAAATTGCTCTAACGTTTGTTCATGATTTCCTTGTAACATTACTTTATTATCTTCTTGTATAATTTTATCAACCTTATACTGCATTAAAATATGTTCCCTTAATTGTGGTAAGAATGCATTCGATAACTTATCCATTCCACCAGTTATTTCATAATATTTCGTTGTTGAAGTAAAGAAAATCATTTCACGTAATACTTCAATTAAGGACATTCCCATATAAGCTTCCATATCAAGAAGTACCCCAATCATATCTATTGCACCATCTGAATAATACTCCATTAAAAATGAACCAAGCGAATACGTTTTATACTTTTTTTCAACGATAAGCCAGTTTTTATCAGGATCCTTCTTAATATAATTTAGTATTGGTTCTAATACCTCAATCATTAGCTCTTCTGCCGTTTTTCCTCTTTCTTTATCCAAAACCGGATATTCAAGTACACTTGGATCATTTTCAAACACATTCAATCTCGTTTGAATGTTATTCGTATAAATGATATCTGCAAAAGTTTTATTTATAAAAAGGTTTAAAGGTAGTTTAAATTTATGAATATACGCTAAGGTTAACTTATGGGTGTCAGGGATTCTCATCGGTCCCGCATTAAAATATAAACCCACACTAAATGGTTCCCGAATCGTATACACTCTGCCACCTATTCTGTTATTTGCTTCTATAATCGTTACTTCGTGCCCAGCCTCTTTTAATAAAGAACCTGCAACTAATCCAGAAATCCCTGCACCTGCAATCGTAATCCGTTTTGGGTTATTCTTTTTAACAAGCCCTGCATGAATAATATGAAGCATTTCTTCCATTGTTAATGGGTTCCCCATACCATTTCCCCTTTTACAAAGGATTTTACTGAATTATATTCGGTTCACTGAATTCCTATGTTTTGTTCGCAGATTTGCACGGATACATTTTCAAATACTTGAATATCTTTTATAAAATGTAATAAACTAGATATGACTCTATAGAAGTAAGACGTATTATCTTACATAACAAAACCAATGAAATTGCGAGGAATTTTGAAATGAAAAAAGGTATTAACCGTGTTGTATTAGTAGGAACAGGAGCAGTTGGATGTAGTTATGCTTACTGCATGATTAACCAAGCCGTAGCTGAAGAATTTGTTTTAGTCGATGTAAATGAAGCAAAAGCTGAAGGGGAAGCAATGGATTTAAGTCATGCTGTTCCATTCGCCCCAGCTCCAACTAGAGTATGGAAAGGCAGCTACGAAGATTGTAAAGATGCTGACCTTGTAGTTATTACAGCTGGATTACCACAAAAGCCAGGCGAAACACGTTTAGATTTAGTTGAGAAAAACGCCAAAATCTTTAAACAAATCGTTCGCAGTATTATGGATAGCGGATTTGATGGCATCTTCTTAATCGCAACAAACCCTGTAGATATTTTAACTTATGTAACTTGGAAAGAATCTGGTTTACCGAAAGAACGTGTAATCGGTTCTGGTACAACGCTTGATTCTGCTCGTTTCCGCTATATGTTAGGTGAGTACTTCGATATTGGTCCACACAACATTCACGCTTATATTATCGGAGAACACGGCGATACTGAACTTCCAGTTTGGAGCCATGTTTCCGTTGGTATCCAAAAACTACAAACACTGCTTGAAAAAGACAACACGTATAATCAAGAAGATTTAGACAAAATTTTCATAAACGTCCGTGATGCAGCTTACCATATTATTGAGCGTAAAGGCGCAACTTATTATGGTATCGGTATGTCACTTCTACGTGTTACAAAAGCAATTTTAAACGACGAAAATAGTGTATTAACTGTATCAGCTTACTTAGAAGGTCAATACGGTCAAAAAGATGTTTATATCGGGGTACCTGCTGTTTTAAATCGCGGCGGTGTTCGTGAAATTTTAGAGGTTGAATTAAGTGAAGATGAAGAATTAAAATTCGACCACTCTGTTCAAGTATTGAAAGAAACAATGGCTCCGGTTCTTTAATTAAGATAAAAAGCAATCCAATTTATTTTGGATTGCTTTTTATCTTAATTATCTCCTATGACTTTTTAGTGATTTTCTATCATTTCTTATTTTTTAGTCGCATCCTCATTATTTATATCAAGTACATCTAATAAAAAGATAAAGATTGGTATCCCGATAATAAGCCCCCATATTCCGAGGAAATGCTCTGAGAAGATAAGAATCATAAATGTGTAGAATATTGGTAAATTTGTTTTTGCAGACATAAACTTCGGATTTAAAAAATAACTTTCAAGAGCATGGATTACTGTTATGAATACGAGTATGTATACTACGTACATAACTCCGCCTACGTTGTAAGCAATGATACAAAGTGGAAACAAAGAAATAATCACACCTGCAACAGGAATCAACCCTAGTAAGAAAATCATAACAGCTAATACAAGTAGCTGTGGAAATCCTAAAACGATTAATGCAATGACAGTAAGAATACAATTTACAACGGCAATTAAAAACTGAGCCTCAATTACTTTGCCGAACGATCTTGCAAATCTTTCACCAAAATATGCAATTTCCTCATAAAAGATTTTTAACTTACTATCTTTAAACTTAGATGTAAATGTAATAATACGCTCTTTTTCTAATAAGAAAAATAAGCTTAAAATTAGAGATAATAATATTTGTAAACTTACCTTCCCTATATTTGCTATCGATTGATAGATGACATCTACACCTTGTTCTATATATTTTGATACTTCCATCCCATTAATTGTCGAAAGTGCATATTTAACGATTTCATTATCAGGTGGATTTTGAAAAAATAGTTTAAACTGATAAATTAATTGTGAAATTTGTATCGTCAGCACAGGTAAATATTTATATAACGTTGTGCCTATAAAGGAAACCAATATTATATATAAACATGCAATAACAATTTTCCGGTTTACTTTCAATTTTCTTGAAATAAAACGTTGAAATCGATCCATTAAAAACGTCAGTATAAACGTAATTAATATTAAATTAATCATACTTTTTAATGCGTATAATACAAGCGCTACTATTATTAAAACGAGAAACCGTTGAAACCCTCTACTTCGAAAAAAACTCTTTACTTCATTCATTAAGAATTAACCTCCCCCTTCAATGGATGGAAATTGAATATATTACATTTTATGAACTCCTATAGACAATCTTTCTTACTAATTGAGAAGAATCCTTTTTTTCTTTTCATATTGTTAGATTCCAGTTATTTTTCATATAATCTTTTATAAACTAGGTAATTTTCTATTTTTAGACTGCTGTTCATACGCATATCCAATATTGAAAAGCTCTTTTTCACCAAACTGTTTCCCTACAAACACTACACCGATTGGTTCTCCATTTTTATCATATCCAGCAGGAACCGCTAATTCCGGATAACCAGCTACAGCTGATAGAAGAACTTCATCGTTATTAATCATAACTAGAGCATCCAAACCTTTTTCTACTAAATACCTATCTAGCTCTTTTCTTGCATTTTCTTGACTCGTTTGCACTACGTTTTCAAACTCTTCTTTCGTTATAACAGATTTTTCAGACCCTTCAATTAATGTTTGTCCGTATTTTATTCGTCTTTTACTATCCTTTTTATTAAACGCTATAATCTCTTCTAACGATTTTACCGGTACATTCTTTTGCTGTGAAAGATAGTCGTTTACATTATGCTTGAACTCATATTCTAATGTTTGCAAATTATCTACACCCTCAGCACTTAACTGGATATTATCAGTTAATATCGCACCTGCATCTTGAAGGTCTTTTCTAATTTTTTCTGCTACTGCTTTTCTATTTTCATCTTGTTGGTCTACAGAAAAAAGAAGCCCTATCTTTTTCCCTTTTAATCCATCTATCGATAAATCCTTTGTATAATCAATTCTTTCTTTATCTTTCATTTTTTCTGTCATAACATCTTTTTCGTCATAACCTATCATTGCATTAAATAATGTTGCTGCATCTTTTACCGTTCTTGCCATAGGTCCTGCTGTATCAAGAGTTTCAGCTAACGGAATAATTCCTGTTCTACTTACCATACCTAAAGATGGACGTAACCCAACTACTGATTGCTGCGCCGCGGGTGCAACAATCGATCCCGTCGTTTCTGTTCCAATTGCAAGCGGTGCAAAATCTGCTGCAACTACTGTAGCAGATCCTGAACTTGATCCTGAAGTATCGAATGTAATCGGACCGTACGGGTTTAAATTTTGTCCTTTCTTCCCGCTATACCCACTTGGCATTGTAAAAGATAAATAGTTCGCCCACTCAGACATATTCGCTTTTCCTAAAACAAATGCTCCTTCTTCTTTCAACTGCTTCACAATTGTTGCGTCTTGATCTGCAATCCAATCTTTTAATACATAAGTTCCTGCACTAGTCGGCATCACTTTTTCCGTCTGTACATTATCTTTTACAACGACAGGAATACCATATAAATTCGAATTTTTGTTTCTACCCCGCTCTTGATCTAACTTTCTTGCTTCTTCCATCGCATTAGGATTTATCTCTGTAACAGAATTTAATGTTATTCCATTTTGATCATGTTCTTGTATTCTAAAGAGATAAATACTCGTTAATTCTTCATATGACAACTTTCCATCATCAATCATTTTTTGAAGCTCATCTACAGTCGCATTTACGACTTCTTTTTCTTTTATCTTTACATTTTCTATATTGATTCCTTTAAGCTGATTATGTATCGGTTGTAGCACTCTTTCTTTATCATATACAATACGCTCAGGTTCCTTTGGAAAATAATTTTTATACACGTAATATCCACCAGCACACGCTAATAAGACAATGCCTCCAGTGATAGACAGCGTTACCTTTACCCATTTCTTCATGTTGCTTCCTCCACTCTATAAGATGCTTAGCTATACAAAAAAGAGAGTTACCTTTTACTTAACTCTCTCCAATCAAAATGCTAAATGAAAAAATGAAAGATTTCAATCTAATTACTTCTTTTTTTGCATTTGCTTTGCTAACATTTCTTTCACTTGATTATACGTTAACCCTGAATTTTTATTTAAACGCTTTACTTCCTCAACATCAGTACCTACCACTGTATATTTTTTCTCATCATTCATTTTTCTAATTCCCTTCTCACCGTATTATTTCTTATATTTCTTCCCTAAATACGCATAAATTAACACCACTACAAAAAAGGAAGCTGTTTTTAAGCACAGCTTCCTTCTCGTTACATATTGTATTTCTTAATAAAATTTCACTACATCTTCAGTAGGTAAGAACGTTCTTTCTGCTGGTTGTTCGTTTGGTTCACCAAATGGCATTTGACCTACTAAGCTCCACTCTGCCGGAATGTTCCAAGTTTCTTTCACTTCAGCATCTACGATTGGGTTGTAATGTTGTAATGACGCTCCAATTCCTTCAGCAGATAATAGCATCCACACAGTATGTTGTAACATCGCATTTCCTTGATGAGACCAGAATGGGAACTGATCTTTATATAATGGCGCATTTTCTTGCATTTTTTCTACAGTTGCTTGATCTTCAAAGAATAGAACTGTTCCTACACCTGCATGGAAGCCTTTTAGTCTTTCTACAGTCGCTTCAAAGTTTTCTGCTGGTACGCGGGCTCTTAGTGTTTCTTTAACGATATCCCAAAACTTTTCATGCTCTCCATCCATTAATACAACCATACGACCACTTTGCATATTGAAAGATGTTGGTGCGTGTAAAGCTGTTTTTAACACTTCTTCAATTCTTTCTTTCGTAATTGCATCGTTTTTTGCTACTTTACGAATTGAACGGCGGTTCACGATTGCTTCTTTTAAGTTTGTTGTAGTTGCTGACATTTTAATTCCTCCAAATGTTTGTTTTATAATTTATTTTGTTATTTCATAACAAGCGAATTAGCAATATCCATCCGTATTACATTGCATACCTTCAAATGAATTTGTTTTATCCTTTTCAATTTCTTTATCAATGACCCTTTCTAGTGTTTCTTTACTAGCAAGCCCTTGAATGACTTCATCTCCAATCATGACAGTTGGAACAGCCATAATATTCGCTTCATCATATGCGTGTTGAATTGCTTCTTGATGCTTTTCTTTATATTTACGAGTTACTAAAGCATCTTTAAATTCCGCCTCAGGAAGTCCTACTTCTACCGCTAATTTTGTTAACACATCAATATCTTCAATGTTTTGCTCTTCTTGGAAAAATGCTGTGAATACGCGGTGATGATACTCATTACCTAGTCCACGTTCTTTCGCAAATTGACATCCTTCGAAAGCTAAATGTGTATATGGATGTGGTGAAACACGTGGCAAGCGCATATCAATTCCTAACTTCTTCGCTGTCGGAAGAATGAAAGCATCCCATGAACCTAATTTTTCTGGTTCATTCCATGGATCTATTTTTGAATATGGACTTGGACGTAATTCAAATGGCATCCATTCAATCTCTACATCTTTCTCTTTCGCTACCTCATCTAATGGACCTTTTGCTAAAAAACAAAACGGACATATAAAATCTGAGTATACTTTCATTTTTACAGTCATAACTTTTACACCTTACCTTTATCGTTGTAATCAAATCAGTTACATTAATGACAAAAAAATATAAATATGATTTAAGCATTCATTTTTTCTTGCAAAGTTTCAAACAACTGCCCCATTGTAATATTTCTCAAAACTTCTTCCATCGCGGATTGTGCTTGAATTAAAATGATTTCTAACACCGCTTGAATATTCGCCCCAATTGGACAATCTGGATTCGGTTTCTCGTGAATATGAAATAGCTTGTCTTCTTCGACTACGTTCACTGCATGATACACATCTAACAATGTGATTTCATATAAATCCTTTAGTAATCCCGCGCCACCCGGTCCACGATTTACGTAAACAAAGCCAGCTTGTTTCAAGTACGACATGATTTTACGAATGACTACTGGATTTGTATTAACACTCTCAGCCATATAGTCTGAAGTACAATGTGAAGATGGATTGTTTTTCAAAATAGATAAAATATGAACAGCTATGGAAAAGCGGCTACTAATTTTCATCGTAATCACCACCTCGATGTAATCATTATAGTTACAACTAAAAAATAAGTCAATCCTTTTCATAGATTTTTTATAAGTAAATTAAAAAGTGTCCCATTATGATATATGAGACACCTCTTTTTATTCTGCAAATAGCGATTGAAATTCTTCAATAAATAGCTGCACAGCGATTGAAGAATCCTTTAATGAAGGAACAGCTAAAGCAATTTCTCTCCATACTTGTGGTTCCAATTCTCTCGTTTGCACATTTTTTGGTAAATTCGTTAAAGATAATTCAGCTAATATTGCAATGCCCAATCCTTCTTGAATCATATTTAAAGCTGTAGTAACTGTCGAAATTACATATTCAGCCCGAAGTGGTACGTTTGCTTGTTTAAACATATCAATAATGGGTGGTTCGTATCCACCCTTACATAATATGATCGGTTCATTCTCTAAATCACAAATTGTAAGAGCGTCCTTCTTACAGAGAGGATGATCCTCTCTTAAGATAGCAACCATTTTCCCCTTCGTTAATGGAACAATCTCCATATCTTTATTAGGCAAAATAACAATCCCTATATCAATAACCCTCGATACTAACCAATCTTCAACTTCTTTAATCGTCCCTTCACAAAGAACTACTTCTAAGTTCGGATACTTTTCCTTAAAAAGGTTTATCATTTTGGGTAAGAAATGTGCAGAAGCGCTCGGAAAACTCCCAATTCGAATCGTCCCAACTTCGTGTCCTTTCTCCATCGCAACTTCTTGTTCAATCTTCGCTACACCGTTCAAAATCTCTCTAATATGTACAAGAATCCTATTTCCTACATCCGTAACGAGTAGCCCTTTTCGTTTATCACGTATAAGAATAGTAACTCCTAACTCTGACTCAATACTTGAAATCGCATGACTAACAGCTGGCTGCGTCATATTTAACACCCTGGCAGCCTTCGTAAAACTACCTAAATCAACAGTTTTTATTAATACTTGCAGTTGTGTAATGGTCATAACTAATCACTTATACTCCTCATAAAAAAGATTCATTTTATTTATTACAGTCGATATCATATCATAGTGAAATGAATAACAACAAGGAGGTCTTTCAGTGACACAGCTTTCTCGAACTAAGACGGCCATCATCCTTACCTTTCTCGTTTTCATGTGGGGAATCAATTGGCCTTTATCAAAGTTTGCCCTGCATTATACACCACCTGTTTTATTTGCAGGCGTTCGAACTTTAATTGGAGGATTCATTTTACTTCTGTTCGCATTACCGAAATACAAAGAGTTACATTTAAAAGAAACGTGGCATTTATACGTTATTTCTTCCTTACTTAACATCATTATATTTTACGGATTACAAACTGTCGGCCTTCAATATATGCCTGCTGGGTTATTTTCCGCCATTGTATTTCTACAACCAGTTTTACTCGGTATTTTCTCGTGGATATGGCTTGAAGAATCAATGTACGGCTTGAAAATTTTCGGGCTTGTTCTCGGATTTATTGGTGTAGGCGTTATTAGCTCAAGCAGTTTAACAGGACATATTTCTGTTATTGGAATCCTTCTCGCGTTAGGATGCGCTATTGGCTGGGCACTTGGCACAGTATTCATTAAGAAGACTGGTCACCGTGTTAATGCCATTTGGATGGTAACACTTCAGCTTATTATTGGTGGTCTTTGCTTAATTGGATTTGGTACAGAGTTTGAAAGCTGGTCTAGTATCGCTTGGAGTATGCCATTTGTTAGCGTACTTCTCTTTATTTCATTCTTTGTTATTGCAATGGGGTGGCTTGCATACTTCACACTTGTTGGAGCTGGTGAAGCAAGTAAAGTTGGGGCTTATACATTCCTCATTCCACTAATAGCTATTATTGTAAGTTCAATTTTCTTACATGAGGCTATTACCATTAGCTTATTCATCGGACTATTATTTATTATTGTGAGTATTTGTTTTGTAAATATAAAACCGAAAACACTTGCTGTAAGGCAGCAAGTTGAATTGAAATAAACGTAAGAAAGAGCCTACTGTTTGTAGGCTCTTTCTTACGTCTTACTTTTTACGACGTACTACAAAAACACACGCACTTACCGACGATACTATCGCAAAAATAGATAAGACAATTGCTATCAATTGCATATTACTAGTACCTTCATTCTTTTCTACACTAGAAACTTCACCATGTTCTCCTGTTAATGACGTACCTTTTGCAATTGTAGTAAGTGAATGCGGTTTTTCAGCTTTTTCATCGCCTGTCCATTCAACAATTTCTTCATCTTTATATTGTTGATATGCGTCCCAAGCTATTTTTTGCTCTTTATCCGGATTTTTAGCGACGAAAGTAAATCGCTGGAACTGACCGGGTAAAATCCCTTCTCCTGTTGCTTCCCATACTACAGTTTTAACTTTTCCAGCTGTATCTTTTTGCTCCTCAACTTTCCATCCTGGCACTGGTTCATACTGCTGGAACTCTACTCCAGACGGTATTTTCAGTGTAACTTTTGTTGTTGCTACATTTTTTTCAACTGGTACTTTTATCGTATATGTCTCCCAAGAACCAACGTCAGAAGTTGCTGGTTTTACAGTGACGTGCGCACTAACAGGTAACGAAAACATTCCCATTGCAATAATTGTTGCGATCATTGTTGTTCCTAATTTTTTTATACGTTTCATTTTCTATTAGCTCCTTTTCATACATAGCTTCTTTTTATCTGCCACCGACAATAAATTTAAAATCTGTATCGAGACTATCAAGAGATTTTGTTAATCCACGAACATGTATATTCCAGTTTCCTGTCATATTAATATACATACCTTCTGTTTCATATTCTCCTGGTGAAACTACTGAAACTTTAAATGAACCTTTCCCCATGTTCATATCTAATGATTGAGTCGTCAATATCATTTGTTCCATATCAGTAACAGGCTGTCCCTTTTCGTCCTTTAGTGTAATATGGAATTTATTTTGTCCTACCTTATTCGGACTTACATTTAGCGTAAGTTCATATCCATTATCTAATTGCTTACTCTCTGTAAATGGTCCAGTAGGAGGCATCGGTGGTGTTTGTACGTTTGTCATAAAAGCTACGATTACGAAAATGATAATTCCAATGACAAACTCTACTTTCACCGTAGCTCCTAATCCTTGCTGCGCTCTTATTCTCCCTTTCACATAATGAATAATTCCCAATATCCCCATGAAAATAAATAATAGTATCTTTGCTAATAAAGCCAATCCATACTTCGTATCAAATAACGAGTGGATTGTTGGAATAAAAAATGTACTATTAAAAAGGCCTGTTATTAAAATCACAATGACAGCACCTGTTGCCCACGGTGAAAAACGCTTAATCATATCCCAATACATATGCCACTTATTATCCTCTTTACATAAAAGAAAAATAATAGATGATAAACCACCAACCCATAATGAAGCTGCTAATAAATGTAGAAAATCCATAACGACAGCAATGTCTTTAAACTTTAAACCGTATGCGTGACTATTAAAGGCCTTCATAACAAGTAGCCCTATAAACAATAGTATTGGAATACTCCATACTTTAAACGACGAAAACTTCTCATGCTTCACCGCAAAATACGTAACAATTATAAGCGTACTAATGAGAACCATTTGAGTAATCCATACATAACCAAAAACAGAAAGCTGTAATGTTTCTTTTAATAGTAAAGGATTGAATGCTTCTAGCCATGAAACATCAGCATTTATTTTCGCTTGCAGTGGTAGATTGAATAACAAGCTAATCAATATCCCAAATAAAGAGATCCATATTATGTTCTTACTCCTTGATCGAACCGAGGTTGCATTCCCTTTATACATAATAAGATTAAAGAAGAGAACTCCTAAAAATAGCGAGAAACTCGTATATAGAATCCCACGTTCCATAATCATATCGATTTGCGGGACATACCCCATCTCTTCCACTTGTACATCGTCTGTTCCCGCTTCCGCTAATCCAATACGGAATGGAATAACCCCTTGAATTGGATGCCCATCAGCTGAAATAGCTTTCCACTGAATAGAGTAGAGACCATTTTTGAGATTTTCTTTTAATCCGGCTTCTAATAGTTTTTTATTTTTTTTATCAATATGAGCATCTTTTAAATCGACTCTTTTACCTGATGTATCTCTCACATACAATGTATTAAAACGTGAAACTTGTATGTCCTCATCGAATTCAATTTTCACAACAGATGGTGCTCTCTTCAACGTTTCATTTTCCGTAGGGTTTGATTTCACAACATACGCATGAGCAGATGCACTTTTCGGTATCAATATGATAAGCACACACGCAAGTAATAACCATGTCCCTAATCTTCTCATTACTTTCACGCTCATTTCACTTCTTTCTTCCTCATCGCTCTATTTTCATTACTTTAACTTCCGAAGTTTGATTCTCCGGCGAAATATTAACCTGATTAAATATAAACTTCTAGAAAGTATAACTCTTTATTTCTCTTCCACCTTTAAACTTCTAATATGATAGTAACTATCACGATAGATACAACTTACAATTTTAAAGTAGATTGTTATTATATCATAAAATATATTAATGTAAGTTCTTGAAGAAGAAAAGTTATCGTGAATCATTTGTGAAGAAAATGTGAAATACATAAATAAAAAGGTGTTACGTAATAACGTAACACCTTTTTAAAAATACCCTTCTTCTATTTCTCTTCCGGATAATCACAATACTCGATAATCGTTCCTTCTGTATCCGCTGGGTTAAGATAAATTAACCTTCTACCGTGCTTATTAATGCGCAGTGTATGCTCTAACGTTCGAATTCCTTGTTCTTTCAATTCCTCTAAAGCTACATCTAAATCATCTACTCGATACGCAACATGATGTACACCTTTACCTTTTTGTTTTATAAATCGGGCAATTGGTGAAGTGGTGTTATTTGTCGGCGCAAGTAATTCAATTCTATCTCCATCCACTTCAAGAATGGCTACTTCGCTTTCTACACCTGGTGCCTCACTTACGTAACGATCTATTAATTCTCCTGATAGAACCTGTTCATAAAAACGTATGGTACTATCTATATCACGAACTGCGATTCCGATATGATCAATTGTTTTTTTCATTTTATTTCCCCTACTACTTTATTTTTTCTCATTATTAATAGTAACAAAAAAAGCTATAGAAACAAGTCTATAACTTTTTTTATTTAACCTATTTTCTTATCCGCTCTAGTTGCTGGTTGAACTTGGTTTTTCACTTTTAAAATGCTAATGCCATATCCGATAAATCCACCGATAATCGCTGGGAAGATCCAGCCTAATCCTACTTCCTGCATGGGAAGGAATTTAGTGAACACTTGGCTTACTACTTCAATGTTAACTCCAGCTGCACTTAATCCATCAAATAAGCTGATGATAAATGTTACGATTAAGCTTACTTGATAAACTTCAGCTCTTCCTTTAAATAATGAATGGAAGAATGTTAAGAAAATCAATACGATTGCTAGTGGATAAATTGCTGTTAATACTGGAACAGAAACTGCGATCAATTGTGTTAATCCTACGTTTGCAACAATTGCACTAAATACACATAGCGTAATTGCAATTGCTTTGTAAGGAACATTTGGGAATAACTTATGGAAGAATGAAGAACATGCTGATACAAGTCCCACACTAGTTGTTAAACAAGCTACTGTAATCATTAATCCTAATAATACTCCGCCATATGATCCGAAATAGTAGTTAGAAACTTTCGCTAATACTTCTCCGCCGTTCTCTAAATGTCCAAGCTTTGCAACACTTGAAGCACCCATATAAGAAAGTGCTGTATAGATAATTGCTAAAATAGATGCTGCAATAATTGTCGCTTTTGCACAAACGACCATAATTTGTGTTTTCGTTTTCGCACCTTTTTCTTTAATAGCATTGATAATGATAATCCCGAATACAAATGATGCTAGCGTATCCATCGTTAAGTATCCTTCTTGGAATCCTTTAAAGAATGCATGTGATGTATAAGCTTCCACTGGTGCTTGCATATCTCCAATCGGATGTATAAAAGCAACGATTACTAAAATACCGATGAAAGTCAACTTAATTGGCGTTAAGATTTTTCCAACAATATCGACAATTTTCGCGGGATTTAGCGAAAAAAAACAAGTGATACTAAAGAATATAATTGTGAAAAGAATTAAAGGTGTAGAACCTACTCCTTCTGGCATAAACGGCTTAAGACCAATTTCATAAGAAACATTTCCTGTTCTTGGTATTGCAAATAACGGACCAATCGCTAAGTATAAAACTGTTGTAAACACAATCCCAAACACTGGGTGAGCACGACTAGCTAACGACTGCAAATCATCTTTACCTGAAAAACCAAATGCTAGTACACCTAGTAATGGTAATCCAACACCAGTTACTAAAAATCCAGCGTTAGCAATCCATACATTCTCTCCAGCTGATTGACCAAGCATCGCTGGAAAAATTAAATTTCCCGCTCCAAAAAATAGTGCAAATAACATTAATCCAATAACTACTATGAACGAAAACGGTACTTTATTCGCCATAATATAACCCCCATTCAAGTTTCCTTATCTCATTTTCCAATTTTAACTAATTGAATTTTCTGAATATTTAATTTAAGTATCAACTATTCTTGAATTCATTATAGTTTGCTATATAATATTTTGCAATACTATTTTCGAACTTTTCTTTTATTTTATAAATATACATTTTTTAACATGAAAAATAGACTAAAAAACCAACATGGTCATCCATGTTGGTTTTTCCATTTACTATCATGAATTAAAATTTTGCTGCTACTTTTTTAACGTTTTCTAGACCTTCTTCAACAATTTGTTGTGAACGATCTGGATATTGATTGTGTCCTTCAATTACAACTGTCTCTGGATTTGTAATTCCCCAGAATCCAAGTACAGTTGTTACGTAATTAACTGCCATTTCCATAGGAGCCATTTGTTCTGAAGAGTAATCTGAACCACGAGCACCTAACACAACTACTTTCTTACCACCAACTAAACCTTCTGGGCCATTTGCTGTATATTTAAACGTTTTTCCAGCTTGAGATAAGTATGAAATATATGTGATTAATGGTGCTGGTACTGTAAAGTTCCATAATGGGAATGCAAATACAACCTTATCAGCTTCTAAAAACTGATTTAAATATTGATCTACTGTAGCAACTGCCTTCTCCTCTTCAGCTGTTAACTCCATACCTTGGCTACGTTTATATCCACCTGAAATCGCGATATTTCCGTAATAAGGAAGATCTAATGCAAATAAATCTAATTCCGTAATTTCTGTATTTGGATTTGCTTCTTTATAAGTACTTACAAATGTTTCATACATTTTTGAACTAACTGCTTGCTCCGCTGGACGATCGTTTGCTTTTACAAATAATACTTTTGACATTTTTTTATTCCCCTCTACATTCTTATTTTCTTCTTTTTTACCAAATAATGAGCTAAATAGTCCCATTTTCTTCACCTAATCTTTCTTTTCATATTCATTATTCATCATCATAAAAATTCTTATTCTAAGAAAAAGTTCCAATAGATACCTTAAGTTACGCCGTTGCAACTTTTTGTTATTTAATTACCTTATGTAAGTGATTGTAATATAGTCACTTACTTTAGTCAAGTAACTTTTAATAAAAAAATAAAATCTCGACTTAAAAATATTAAGCGAGATACAATTGAACACCAAATACATCTTTATTACTTGTATAATAAACTTAGAGAGGAAAATTCATATATAGAAAGGATTTATTCATGAGCACTATAGAAAAGATTCAAACTTTTATTATTCTTTTTGCTGTTACATGCGGCATCGTACTCGGACAATTTAATATGATACATACGTATTCAGACAAATTTATTGTCCCCTTCTTATTTTTCATGCTATATGGATTATTCCTCAGCATCCCATTAAAAGAAATAAAAAAAGGATTTCGCAATTTAAAATTTGCTGGAACAAGTCTTACTATTAACTTCTTATGGACACCTTTACTCGCTTGGGGGTTAGGGGCACTATTTCTTTCCGATCATCCAGCACTTTGGGTTGGATTTATAATGTTAATGGTTACTCCATGTACAGATTGGTACTTAATCTTTACTGAAATAGCGAAAGGTAATGTAGCACTTTCTACTGCAATTTTACCTGTAAATTTAATTTTGCAAGTTCTACTCCTTCCCATTTATTTATTTTTATTTGCTGGTGTCATGAAAACTGTAGCGGTTTCTGTTTTAGTAGAAAGTATTGTTATCGTAATCGTCTTACCATTTATACTTGCACACGCTACAAAATTCATTATGAATAAAATAAAAAAAGCTGAAACTCTCGAGAATAAACTCATTCCGTTTTTTAGCTCTGCTCAAATTGTATTTTTAAGTTTAGCAATAGTAGCGATGTTTGCATCACAAGGTAAATATTTACTACAAAATATGAATGTTGTTTTATTATTACTCGTTCCTGTTCTATTGTTCTTCATCATTAATTTTTTACTAGGACAATTTATCGGGCGCATGATGCATTTATCTTACAAAGATACAGTAAGTCTAAGCTTAACAACGTTAGCAAGAAACTCACCTGTTGCACTCGCTATCGCTGTGACCGCTTTTCCAGATGAGCCTCTTATCGCACTTGCACTCGTTATTGGACCATTGATTGAGTTACCAGTATTAGCTTGTGTGTCACAAGTTTTGTTGCTTATTAAGAAAAAACGGCAATACGCATAATAAAAAACGTCCCATTTTGGGACGTTTTTTATTATGGAAAGATTACATACAACACTTATTTCTTATTTATCATTACAAATGAAATTACCGAAACTACAAACATAATACTACCAATTATAAATCGATGGGCTCTAAAAATTTTATATGTTATAGAGAATTAACCTTTCGTTACATTAACAGATCCTTTCTAATTAAAAATGATAGGAAACGTAAATATAACGAAAGCTGCCCAAAGTCCGTAGATTGGCAAATACTTCGTAATGGCATCTTGGATAGCTGTCGGTCCTGATTTGTTTTGCAAGAAACGCATATAGGAAAACATAATCCAAATTAGATTTGCCCAGATCAGTATGTTTACACCTAAAACAGCTAGTCTATTAGGTGTAATCCCGTAAGAAGAAAGTCTGAATACTATGGCTGACAATGCGACAGTGTCAATAATAAGCGCCAGAACAATTAAGGAAAAATTTATATAATCTGAAATGTTCTTTTTCTCGTCCGAGTCACTCTCAACGATAGAAAATATAGTAACAGCCAATACACCAAGCAGTATTCCGTTGAATGCCATTAGGAAATTACGATCCAAGAACGGGTTTTTCCCGACCAAAATTATCGTTATAAGATAAATAAACAATGTGACTAGGACAAGCGGACTAAAGATTTTAGATATGTATGGTGTAATATTTTTAGCAAGCTTAAGATTCATTGATACTAAGTATGCAGCCACAATAGCGAGAGCCGCTGCTCCAAATAAAACAACATTACTAAAATAGAATTCTCCTATATCTAAGTCAACAAAGCTAAATAAACGCATGGTGAATATTGCTAGTATCATTCCGCTCACTGCCATGCTCCCGTAGAGAAGACAATATTCTAAATTAAATTTAATATAGGCTAATCTTGTACCGCCTTTTGAATATTCATTTCCTGTAAACGCAAGCCCTACTAAGACCCATAAAAATATAGGAAGATGTAAATAAGCAAGTATGGTACTGTCTTTATAATTTATTGGCAACGTATTAAGATACACCCCGGAAACTAGGAATAACGCTATAAGGGAATAAATAATACTTTTTTTCGGCTTATTATTGTAAACAAAATAACCAGCAATAAAGGGAATTACACCAAAAGCCAAGTTTATTGGAGCAATTGCTTCCTGCTCAACAAAGTGGAAAATGATCCTGGTGCTTATGCCGGCCAGAATAGCTAAAAGGCCCATGAATAAGAAACCTTTTTGAAACAAAGATGTTTTTTCTTTATTTACTTTCTCCTTGAAATGCAACCTTTCATACCAAGCAGCTAGAACCTGGGAATCAGGGTTTTGGTCCCATGCTTGTGAGAATGCTTTTTTAAAAGCTTTCGGATCTTTTCTATACATCTTCTCCAACTCATGGGGGTTATCCATATGTTTAACAATCAAATTGTTAATGTTCATAGTTATACCTCCTCTAATTTTAAAAATAAGGTTGTTACCTTTTAACAAAAGCACCTCACTCATTTATTATGATTTTAATATAAAATTTATCGTTTTACAATAAAATTTTATTATTTAAAGCATTTTTTTTATCGTTAAATTTCATTTCAAAGAAAAACAAAAGAGCATGACAATTTTATGTCATGCTCTTTTAACAAATTAATTCTCAAATACAAAATTAATCTTATTATCTTTCCACTCTAATTTCGCATCAAACGTTTTCTCGCCCTTTTTAAAGCCTTTAATTAAATCGGTCTTTTCACCTTTTAAGAGCTTTGTCATATTCTTTTGCGAAATTGTTTTACTTAATATCTTCTTTGAAATGGTGAAATCACATTGCGTTGTATTATAGTTAGAACAACCGTAAAACGTTGACTTATCAATTACATCGCCATCACATTTTTTACAGCTACCAACCTTTTTACCCGTTGTAAATTTCGATCCTTTTCGTTCAATCGATTCAACATGTAGTCCAGTGAAATCCCACTTCTCAGACATTTCCACTGCATCTTCAATAATTTTAGCTGATAGCTTTTTCGTTTGTTCCATAAAAGTTGCTGGTGATGCTGTACCTTCACCAATTTCCGCAAGACGTTGTTCCCATTTCGCAGTCATTTCCGGTGAAGCTAGTATTTTGTCACCAATTGCGGTAATTAATACTTTTCCTTTATCAGTCGCATACACTTGGTTTTTCTTTACATCTATATATTTACGGTCTTTCAACATCGTAATAATACCCGCGCGAGTCGCTTCCGTACCTAAACCTTCTGTTTTCTTCAATACCTTCTCTAGCTCTTCATTCTCTAAATACTTACCAGCTGTTTTCATTAACGTAATAAGTTGTCCTTCTGTATAACGCTTCGGTGGCTGTGTTTTTCCTTCTTTCACTTTCACCTTTACAACTTTTCCTTCTTCACCTTCAGCTACAATTGGAAGAATGGTTTCGTCATCTTTATCGTCTTGGAAAATAACTTTACGCCAACCTTCTTGAATTTGCTGTTTTCCTTTTGAAATGAATTCAGCGCGTTCATCTACAAGCGTAATGATTGTTGTATAGTCAAAGATTGCAACTTCATAATGAGCTGCAATGAGCCTTCTTACAATCATATCGTAAATTTTCTTTTCATCACCGGATAGTCTGCTTGGGTTTGTAACTTGCTCTGTCGGAATAATTGCGTAGTGATCTGTTACTTTCTTTTCATTCACATAACGCTTATTGTTCATAATGGATTCAATTGGTGCCGGTAATAAGCCTTTATATTCATCAAATTGACTTAACTTCTGTAAAATATCAGGGAATGTCGCTGCTTCTCCTTGTGTAACATAGTTAGAATCTGAACGTGGATAAGAAACAATCCCTTTTTGATAGAGTGCTTGCGTTATATCAAGCGTCTTTTTCGGTGAAAACTTAAAGGCTTTATTTGCCGTTGCTTGCAGTGATGATAAGTTGAATAAAAGCGGCGGCTGAAACTCTTTACGCTCCGTTTTCATTTCCTTCACAACAGCCGGTTTCCCTTGGCAAAATGCCGCAATTTTATTCGCCATATCAGGGTCTTTTAAGCGGGATTCATTATCCTTCTCCCATTTCCCGTCATATTTTTTTCCTTCTATATTAAAGGTTGCAAACACTTCCCAGAAAGGCTCTGACTTAAAGTTTTCAATTTCTTTCTCACGCTTTACAATCAATGCTAACGTTGGTGTTTGGACACGACCAGCAGAAAATACATCATTCATTCCTTTTTTCTTTAGCAAAATACTAAACACACGTGATGCATTCATACCAACAACCCAGTCAGCACAAGATCTTGTGTATGCTTCGTAATACGTATTAATTGTATCTGATTCATCAAGTAAATTTTTAAACCCTTGATAAATAGCTTGCTTCGTTAAAGACGAAATCCATAGACGCTTCATAGGCTTTTGCACATTACAAAGATTAATAATATTTCGTACGATTAGTTCCCCTTCACGCCCAGCATCGCCTGCGTGAATAATTTCTGTTACCTGTGGATTATGTAACAGCTGTTTCACAACGTTAAATTGCTTATACTTTGACTTTGTTACTTCAAATTGAAAACGCTCTGGAATCATCGGTAATGTATTAAGTGACCATTTTTTCCACTCTGCGTGATAATGCTCTGGATTACATAACTGCGTCAAATGACCAATTGCCCATGTACAGTACGCTCCATTTGGAAATAACTCATTTGCTTCTACTTCTAAATATCCATCTTTCCGGCGATATTTAAACTGTGAAACAAGAGCCAACCCTTGATCTGGTTTCTCGGCAATAATTAATTTCATTTTATAACTCCCTATCTGTATTCCAGTGTTACTTTCATTGTCTATATGTTTAGAAGCGATGATAAAACAACAATCTTATTTATCATTCGCGGTTTGTCTCGCAAATGTGAGACCTATAATATTATACGCTTATTCTTTATGGCTTCACAATAGAAACTCATAATATAACAATTTCTTTCACATGCTTACAATTAAAAAAGACGCCCTAAAAAATCAAGCGTTCCTTTGCTTACATCTATGAAATTGTGCAGATAATATGCAGATATAAATTATCATAAGTACACATATGATGAAATGAACGATAGGACAAGGAGGTATCATAATGTTTGCTTATACGTTAACTACCTTAACACTTTGCTGTACCTCAATTCTTATTGCATCCAATATTTCTAAACGTAAGGGTACCCTAATGGAGTATATGGTATTTATTATGTCTTTTAGTATGAGTATCGGTTTAAGTATTGGTTTTTATTTAGGCATTCTCTTTAAGGGGGAATTACTATATTCTACTTTACTTGCTATTTTAATTAGTGGTTTTATCGGTTTTTTAGTGGGTCTACGTTTTCACCTATATACTGCTTTAGAAGGAATGTTCTCTGGATTAATGGCAAGTATGATGGGAGCAATGATTACAGAAATGTTAAACGCTCAACAAGCTCATAGTATATTGTTCATTAGCCTTTTACTTACTATAACGATTACTATGTCCTGTGTGATTCAATTGTTATCGGAGAACTTTTCTACTTTTATCCAACAGCGTTTTTTGTTATTACTTTCAATTAGTGTAGTAATTATCGTTGCCGTATTCGCGACATTCCCAGATCATACTCCTGCACCTTCACCTGGGCATAATCAACATATACATTAGTACTTGCAACAAAAATGAATAAGCAGCTATCCATAGGATAACTGCTTCCTATTATTCTGGCTTATTAGGAATGTTTTGGTTTGGAACATAGTCAGATTTATAATCTGTATAGTTCACTTCCGTTACCATCCCTGCTGAAGCATGATGTAGGTCGTGACAGTGGAACATCCACTCACCGGGATTGTCTGCTACAAAGGCTACTTCATATTCTTCTCCTGGTTTTAAGTTCAATGTATCTTTTACAATTGGAGAACCTTCTATCGGTTTTCCATCTTTACTCAACACCTGGAAGAAGTGACCATGTAAATGCATTGGGTGATCATCCATTTTAGAACGATTTACCAATTTCACTTTTACTAAATCACCCTTTTTTACTTGAATTGGGTCAATATCCGGAAATACCTTTCCGTTAATTGTATATATCATTTCATTTTCATTCATTTGCGTATTTAAGTCCATATTATATGTAGCAGTATACTCTTGATTTAACGTGAAACTTCCTAATTTTTTAGTACCATATTTCATTATATCTACTTTCGGTAATTTTTCTTTTTCGTCTGCTTTATCTTTCATCTCTTTACTGCCATCATATTCAATAACAGCTTTCATTCCTTTTGCACCTTTATTTTTCGAATGGTCTTCAACATACCATTTCCCAGTTTTATTAGCAGTAAATTCAATATCATAACGTTCACCCGGTGCGATTGAAATTACTTTATCCTTTATAACTTTTGGATCGTTTATTGGTTGACCATCTGTCGCAATTACTTTTATATCATGACCGTGAACATGTATATCATGTGATAGATAACCAGCATTAACAAGTCGAAGACGAACTTTATCTCCCTTATTCACTTTCAATGGCACTACTAAATCACCGCTTTTTCCATTGATTGTGAATAAATCATACATACTCATATCATGACCTTCCATCTTCATATTTCCATGGTCCATTCCTACCATATTGCCAGAGTCTTTTTGATCACTGCCCATGTCCATACCAGAATGATCCATGCCGTTCTTATCATCATTCTTTTTCGTATTTTCATCACCTTTAGATTTATTACCTATTTGCCCTTTTGTCATTTCTTTTAACTGCTTTTTAATTTCTTCTTTATCTGTAACCCATTCATCCAACATTAATGTGTAATCTTTATCATATTTTTCCTTTGTATCTTCTACAATGAGCGCTCCATACAAACCTCTATCTAATTGATTTACAGAATCTTGATGCGAGTGATACCAGTACGTTCCTGGTACGTTCGCTTCAAATTCGTAAGTGAAACTTTTTCCTGGTTCAACTGCATCTTGTGTCACGCCTGGAATTCCATCCATGTTATTTGGGACAGGATATCCATGCCAATGAATAGATACTGGTGCAGATAATTCATTTTTTAATGTCACTTTCACCTTTTCACCTTTTTTCACCCGAATTTCTGGACCAGGAGATGAGCCATTAAATGTCCAGACTGGAACAATAACACCGTTACTTAATTTTTGCTTTTCTTCTTTCGCTATTAAAGTAACTTCTGGTCCTTTTTCAACCTTCAATGGTGTTGTAGCTGTTTCAGTCTGTAGTGTTTTTTTATCATTCATATTTTTATGATCATTTGTTGTATTTGTAGCCAAAGAACATGCAGCAATTAAAAATATTACAGAGACTGTAACGGCTGCCAATACAAATCGCTTCATGGACAATCCCTCCTTTTTCTTTTTCAAAATCATTATAGAAGTTGATTTTCAAGAAAATAAGGAGATGTAATTAGATCTTACGTAAGCTAATTGGAAAATTACTAAAAGTAGAGACATTATAAGAGACGAATATTTTAGTAATACAAAATGCTTTCCTTGTAGCGACTACATTAGCCGTTCTCGTATTTGTTTTGACGTTATTTCTTAAGAAACAATAACACTGCTATTATTAAATAAGAAAAATGTAGCTAAAATGCTCTTCACAAAAGAACTTAGATTTTTGTATAATAAGAACTAATGTTCCCCACAGACAATGGACTCAAATTACACAAATATATCAAATAGAAGAGGATTGATATACGATGAAAATTGATAGACCAAAAATTTCACCAGAGTTATCTTCAAAGAATTTTCAAGATATTTTTTATGAAGAAGATCCAACATTGGAAGTGTGTGAAATTATAGACTCCACTTTCGAAAATGAATCTGTAGATAGAGTGCGGTTATATGATGCGGTGATAAAAAACTGTAAGTTTACTAATACAGACTTTAGCAATATTGATATTACAGATGTTTGTTTTGAAAACTGTGATTTATCAAATGTTAATTTAAGCAATTCTTCTGTTCACAGAGTCGAATTTAAAAACAGTAAATTAATCGGAGTAAATTTCACAGGATCTAGCTTAGGAAATGTTAAATTTGAGAATTCAATTTTGAATTTAGCGGCATTTGGAAATTCTAAACTAGAAAAAATCATCTTCAATGAAACTTCATTAAATAATGCAGATTTTTTTGACTGTAAACTTAAAAAAGTTGAATTCCAATTATGTAGTCTTGATGAAGCTAATTTTGATCAGACATCACTGAAGGGGATAGATATTAGTTCTTCTACCTTTGATACACTTACAGTTTCAGTGAACGATTTAAGAGGATGTAAAGTATCGACATATCAAGCTGTTCAGTTTGCTACTTTATTAGGATTAATAATTAAAGATTAGTATTTCGAAGAAAAGAACCCTATCCCGAATCATGGATTTTTTAATTGTCCACGATTCGAGATAAAGTTCAAATAAATTAGTGATGACTCTTTTATTATTTAACTACAGCTTGGTTTCCTTTTACATGTTCATTATTTACACTCATAAATTCTTCAATTTCTTCAACTTCCCTAATGATATCTTTTGACAAGTTTTCATACCCGTCTTTCGTTACAAGAATGTCATCTTCAATACGAATTCCAATTGATTCTCCTTCAATATAAAGACCAGGTTCAATTGTTATAACCATACCTTCTTCTAACACTCTATCTTTATATGTTCCTACATCATGTGTATCTAAACCAAGGAAATGGCTGACACCATGATAATAGTATTTTGATAACTCTTCATCTTCTTGAATTAAACCAATTGCTTTACACTCTTCTGCCAGTACCTTTTTTGTATGCTCATTTAATGCAGCGAACTTTAATCCTGGCTTAATAATCTCTGTTGTTTCTTTTAATGCTTTTAATACAATATTATAAATTTGTTTTTGGCGACTAGAGAATGTTCCATTTGCCGGGAATGTATAACTAATATCAGCGTTATAGTAGTCTTTTTGAGCACCTAAATCTAGTAATACTAAGTCACCATTTTGAATTTGTGCATCATTATCTTCATAATGAAGAACTGTAGCATTTTTCCCACTCGCCAAAATTGTATTGAACGCACGGTACTTAATGCCAGATGACTTCAGTGTAAAATCAAATTGTGCTTCTAATTCATACTCCATCATGCCTGCTTTTGCATGCTTAAGTACGTTGTAAATACCGTCTTTCGTTATAGCAATCGCTTCTTTAATAATTTCAATTTCTTCCTCTGTTTTAAATACTCGTAATTCACAAATGTTCGGATATACATTACCAATTGTTACGTGTGGGTATTTTTCTCTTACATGTTTAGCAAATGCTAATGTTTTTGTCTCCGTACCATTCCAATCACGACGTTCTATATCTAAATATAGATGCTTCGCATTTTCTGTAAAAAGTATATTTGACATTGTCTTTTCAAAGCTATCTAAATATATAACTTTCTTTATACCTGAAATTTTCTCTGCTTCTTCGTTAGAAACTGTTTTACCGACCCATTTTTCCATTACTGGATCTGCCTTTTCAATGAAAAGTGTTTCTTCAACACTACTTCCAACCTTTTTCAGCATAAAAATAACATTTGGTTCATCGATTCCCGTTAAGTAGTAAAAATTACGATTCGGTACAAATTTATAATGTGCATCAGCTGACATATGCGGTGCTTGTCCCGCAAATAAAATCGTAATAGATCCCTCTGGTAATGTGTTTGCTAATCGTTCTCTATTTTGAGCAAAAAATGTTGATTTCATGATAATCCCCCTAGCGTTCTATGTATGATTAAAAAACTAATGATCTAATCAATTCATTTTATTATTGTTACAATTTTTCGTCAATTAATAGTACTCATAGAAAAAGGAAAATCCCCCCTTACTAGTGCCCATCTAATCTACATTATGCATACCACTCCACAATTTCTTGACATTTATTCCATATACTTAAAATCTCATATATAGGAAAGGAGCCACAACTTTGAAACATTATGTAGCAACAGGGTTAGCAATTACTTCCTTATTCATAATTACTGGATGTTCTAGCAACACCGAAACAGCACCCGTGAAGAAAGAAACGGTGCAATCTGAGTCAAAAAATATAGAAACAGCAAATACGAGTCCGCAAGACTTCTATAAAGAAATTACATCTGGAAAAATCGAGCACATTCACGGAATTGGCTATGCAGGAAATATATCTGGGGTTTCTATCGCCACTCATAGCGGGATAAAAGTTTATCAAGATGGAAAATGGCTTGAAACTAAGACTGGATTACATGATTATATGGGGTTTCAGGCAACGAAGAACGGGTTCTTTGCCAGCGGTCATCCTGAACCAGGAGCAGATTTAAAAAATCCTTTAGGATTAATGAAAAGTTCTGATGGCGGTAATACACTTGAAAAGCTAGCGTTTTACGGAGAATCTGATTTTCATAACCTTGCTGTCGGATATAATACAGAAGCAATTTATTTATACAATGAGCGTCCAAATTCTAAATTACAACAAGGTTTTTATTTCAGTACGAACAACGGACAAGATTGGGAAAATAGTAAGTTAAAAGGTCTTTCAAGTACGATTCATTCCTTTTCCGTACATCCGAATCAATCTAGTGTAGTCGCAGTAAGTGCCAAAGACGGTGTTTACTTATCTACAGATTACGGAAATACGTTTGAAATATTCGCTAAATCACTTGAATCGACCGCAATTACATTAAGTAATGAAGATGTTATTTACGCGCCTATCAATAAGCAAATCGTAACGAAGAAATCAATTGCTACAAATGAGGAGACAAACATACAAATTCCACCTTTAGATCCTAAAGATACAATTATGTATATATCACAAAACCCTCAAAATTCAGCTGAAATTGTATTTGCTACAATGAAAGCAAATGTGTTCCTTTCTACGGATGAGGGTAAAACATGGAAGCAGCTTACTAAAGAAGGAACATTCCAAATTAATTAGAAGGGTGAATATAACGTGTTTTCAATAATTAGTGAATGGAGCTATCAACTCATGTCTCCTTTAATAGATGTCGCGAATGCTACGAAATCAGTACCTCTTTTATTTGCGTTTTTATTAGGCATTGTAGGTACACTTGCTCCTTGCCAATTAACAGGAAACATTAGCGCTATTACACTTTATGGAAATCAATCTTTACAAAAGGGACATACCTGGAAACATATACTGTTATTCATTTTAGGAAAAGTAATAGCTTTTACGACACTTGGACTTTTAGTCTGGTTATTAGGAAAAGAAATTCAACAAACATTAACTTTGTATTTCCCATGGTTACGCAAACTGATCGGACCTTTATTAATAATAATAGGTCTAATATTATCAGATATTATAAGAGGAAGAAATTTCTTCTCTACCCTTTTCCCTATTAAATTTATTCGAAAACAAAATGAAGTCAGCTCATTTTTACTTGGTTTTTTCTTTTCTTTAGCTTTCTGTCCGACTATGTTTGTGCTATTTTTCGGAACGTTACTCCCTTTATCTTTACCCTATAATTACGGGTACTTGTTTCCTACATTCTTTTCGATAGGAACTGCTCTGCCTATCGTCGTATTAATGTCCATCATCTCCTATCTAGGATTAAATGGGGCACTACTTAAAAAGAGCCGAAAAATAGGAAAAAACATTCAACGTATAGCCGGTGTTCTCCTTATTTTAATCGGACTTTATGATACTGCTCTATATTGGTAATACATACAAAAAGGTAAGTTCAATTCATTTGAACTTACCTTTTTTAAAAATTATATTTAACTCTTCTACATGTCCTTTTGCTTCATCTCCCACTTTTTATACAGTAGTACTGCACCAAATAAAAATACTCCAGCAACAAATGAAGCTACTGGTAACATTTTTATCATTTCATCAGGAAATACGAGTGGCAATAATGGAAATGCATACGCTGCTGGAATACGTACTCCAACGATTTTTAATAAAATAACCATTAATATCATATTTAATAACGTGACTACAATCCATGAATCAATTGCAAAATACAATAAAGTTCCAACAGTTGCCGATGCAGTTAATACTAATATTTGTTTAAAAGCCATTTTTTCATTATACATCGGCTTTTGAAGTGATTCATACACAACAACTAATATTGGTGGAATAACTGCTAATTGTTCATAACCAGTTATCCAGCATAAACTGATCCATACGAAATTTAGTATTAGAAATACAGTCATATATTTATACTGTATTTGCACTTTTCGCTCAATACCGTTGTTCAATTTAAATATAAGAACACCTATCATTAAAATAAATGTTAAAGCAAATACCGCGATAACAAATGACCATTCCGTCGCATTTGTTACTAACGGTAATAAACCTGTCGCAATGGATGGTGCTAAATTGGATTGAATAACACATAAAAACAACATCATTAATATAAGTGTTAAGCTAACTTTTCCTATATAGGAAATATCCATTTGATTCACTGCAAAACCAATAACAGCTGTTATTGACGGTGCAATAAAGATTTTTTCTGGTTGTCTTAACCATCCTGGCTCGCGATACGCCCATAAAGCAATTGCCATCGCTGCTATTTCCGGCAAAATGACTTCTGGATCATTTAATAACACACCAGCTGTTACCATAGCTAAAATAAATAAAATAGCAATCGTATATGAGATGATTGTTTCTTTCTTTGAAATTACTGCATTCATTATTGCATACTCCTTTTTACTTATTACTTTCATAATGTAAAACAACAACTCTTTATACCCTACCATAGTATTGTATATTAGCATCTTTTCTATTTCAAGTATTAGTATTCATTTACATCCTCTCTCATCCATACACATACAAAACAAAGCATTTTATAGACATTGACACTTATTAAAAGATAGGTTACAATAACTATACATTAGTAAGTAGCTAATGTAATTATATCTAACTAGAGGTGAAACAAATGAAAAACATTTTATTCCGTATTAACGAATTGTCAAAAAAAGAAAAAGCGAATGGATTAACAGTTGATGAAAAACAAGAACAACAAATGTTGCGCCAAAACTATACACAAACATTTCGTGGAAGCTTAGATTCCATTTTATTAAACACAAAAATTGTTGATCAAAATGGTCTTAACGTTACACCTGCTGCATTACAAGATGCTCAAATACGTTTAAAATTAAGCAAATGAGTTCCGCGCTAAAGAATTCTAATAAAACATAAAAAGAGCTGGATTTCCTATATAGAAATTCCAGCTCTTTTTATTGTCTTTTTTAATTTAGTAAACGAGCGATACATCGCAATTCTCCACGACACAATCATCGCAAATGCAAGTAAGAAAAACATGCCGCTTAACTCTGCCAAATCAATTGATTGGCTTAAATATGACTTTAATGCCACGCGTACAGCTAATAAGCCTACTAAAATAAATATGAATGCTTTTGACGGTTTCATAAATATATGTTCGCCTTTTATTTCGAACTTAGTTGTTTTAATAAGAAAAATAGAAAAGATAAGCCCTATACTAATTGCCTCAACTATTTCTAACGATGTTAATCGAAACTCTGGTAAAAAGTACATCGTTGCGCCTGTACTCATAAAAATTGGCGGCAATATAATTTTCTTTTTCGTTACCGGCTTTTTCGCTGCTTTAAAGCGCAGAAACATGACACCAACAGCCATACAAACCGCTAAAATACTTGATAAAAGTGCTATCATACTCTTCCCACTCCTATCTATTTAAAAGACTTTTTGAGCAAAATCATAAACCAAACGAGCCCGACACTTATAATAACATGACCTAATCCAGCCATATGGCTTAAACCGTAAAAGTCAGTTCCATTTACTTGTAGAAGACCTCTCCATAGCATTGTAGCAATAGTAAAGATTACTCCTACATTATAAACAACAAACCATGCACAAAAGCTCTTTGTTTCTTGTACATGAAACACTTTACATAAGGCTAAAGCAATTAAAAAGAATACAAAACCGAGCACTAATACATGTGTATGCACTAATTGCAACATTGTGGATCCTTTAATTCCTTGTGCTTTCGAATACTCTCTTGCAAATACACCTGATAATAAACCAATAATTAAGTAAATAAATGCCGCATTATATAATTTCTTCATTCTATTCCTCCTGTTGTAAACTTTCTATATTCGCTGCAATTATTTTAAGCAAAGTTTATGAACGGAGTATGAACAAAATATTACATTCAATTTTTGAAAATAAAAAAGCCATTCCACAAATAATAATTGTAGAATGGCTTTTCAATTTATTTTAAATCTTCTATTGAGAAAGCACCTGGCAGTAACTGCTCAACAGTCACTTCTTTTTCATCACCTTTTACATTCGTTAATAATACAGGCATTTTCGGATCACAGAATTCAGCAATTACTTGTCTACACGCACCACATGGTGAAATCGGTCCATCAGTTTCTCCTGTAATAACTAAGTAACTAAAATCGCGCTCACCTTCTGATACTGCTTTAAATATTGCTGTTCTTTCTGCACAGTTACATAAACCGTAAGAAGCATTTTCTATATTACAACCAGTATAGATTTTCCCTTCTTTCGTAACTAACGCTGCGCCAACAGGAAATTTAGAATACGGAATATACGCTTTCGATAACATCTTGTTTGCTTCTTCAATATATTTTTTCTTACCCATATTATTTCCCCCTCAAAGTAAACGAAATGATGATTAGTCAGTAATAACTGTATGAACTAATTTAGGAGCCACTGCTGTTTCAGCGATAGAGATGTTCTCATAAATTTTTGCTTTTACATCTTCTACATTTTCACGATTTGCGTAGATTGTTACGAATGGCTCGCCTTCTTTTACTGCATCGCCAACTTTTTTACGTAACATTAATCCTACTGCTAAATCGATTTCATCTTCCTTCGTTGCACGACCTGCACCAAGTAACATAGCTGCAATACCAATCTCATCTGCAACAATGTTAGAAATAACACCTGAAGTTTTTGCAGGTACATCAATTACATACTTCGCCTGTGGCATTTTTTCTGGATTGTCTACAATTGAGCTATCTCCGCCTTGATTGCTTAAGAACTCTTTAAACTTCTCAGTTGCTTTTCCGTTTTTCATCACTTCAATTAGCATTTCACGAGCTTCTTCTAACGTATTTGCTTTTTTCGCAAGTACGACCATTTGGCTACCTAATACAAGTACTAATTCTGTTAAATCTTCTGGACCTTCACCTTTTAACGTATCAATCGCTTCTTTTACTTCTAGAGCGTTACCAATCGCAAAACCAAGCGGTTGTGACATGTCTGAAATAACAGCCATAGTTTGACGTCCTACATTATTTCCGATACGTACCATTGCATGTGCTAATTCTTTTGCATCTTCTTCTGTTTTCATAAATGCACCAGCACCTGTTTTTACATCAAGTACGATTGCGTCAGCACCTGCTGCAATTTTTTTACTCATAATTGAACTTGCAATGAGAGGAATTGAGTTAACCGTTCCTGTTACATCGCGTAATGCATAAATCTTTTTATCTGCAGGTGTTAAGTTTCCTGTTTGTCCAATAACAGCTACTTTGTCACGGTTTACAATATCAATGAACTGCTCTTTCGTAATTTCAACGTGGAATCCTTCTACCGCTTCTAATTTATCAATTGTTCCGCCTGTATGTCCTAAACCACGACCAGACATTTTTGCTACTGGTACATCTAAAGCAGCTACTAATGGTCCTAATACTAATGTTGTCGTATCACCAACACCGCCAGTTGAATGTTTATCTACTTTAATTCCTTCAATTGCTGACAAGTCGATCGTTTCACCAGACTCAACCATCGCCATCGTTAAATCTGCACGTTCGCGATCTGTCATATCTTTAAAGAAGATTGCCATTGCAAGCGCACTCACTTGATAATCAGGAATACTTCCGTCTGTATATCCATTAATAAAGAAGTTGATTTCTTCAGTCGTTAATTCTTTGCCGTCACGTTTTTTTGCAATAATATCTACCATTCTCATTACAATCACCATTCCTTTTTATATGATACGAATCTATTAAAATAATAAGCCAACGATTGTTGCTGATAAGAAACTTACTAATGTTGCACCAAATAGTAATTTCAAACCAAATCTTGCGACTACATTCCCTTGCTTTTCATTTAAGCTCTTAACCGCCCCTGCAATAATCCCAATTGAAGAGAAGTTTGCAAATGAAACTAAGAATACAGATATAATCGCTGTCGTTCTATCTGAGAAATTAAAGTTTCCTTGTGCTAAATCTGTCATAGCGACAAATTCATTCGATACTAATTTTGTTGCCATAATATTTCCGGCATTAACTGCTTCATGCCAAGGTACACCCATAATAAATGCAAATGGTGCAAATACATAACCAAGAATTTCTTGGAATGAAATACCGATTACACCTTTAAATACTGCATTAATGAATGCGATAAGAGCAACGAAACCGACTAACATAGCTGCTACTGTAATCGCAACTTTAAATCCATCAATAATGTATTCCCCTAATACTTCAAAGAAAGTCTTTTTCTCTTCTTCTTGTACTTCTAACATATCTTCTTCCTCAGTAACTTCATACGGGTTAATGATAGAAGCAATGATGAAGCCACCGAATAAGTTAAGCACTAAAGCGGTTACAACATATTGCGGTTTTAATAACACCATATATGATCCGACGATAGACATTGAAACGGTAGACATTGCAGATGCACATAATGTATACATTCTTTTCTCTGGCAATAACCCTAATTGTTTCTTAACTGAAATAAACACTTCAGATTGTCCTAAAATCGCAGAAGCAACTGCATTATATGATTCTAGTTTCCCCATTCCATTTACTTTACTTAATGCTAGACCGATAGATTTCACAATAATAGGTAATACTTTAATGTGTTGCAAAATACCTATTAAAGCTGATATAAATACGATTGGCATTAATACACTTAAAAAGAACGAAAACTCTTTTTGATTTACTAATCCACCAAATACGAAATTCACACCATCAGCGGCATATTTTAATAACTCTCCAAAACCATCTGCTATTCCGCTAATTAATATATTCCCTACACTTGTATTTAATAATAAAAACCCCAAAATAAATTGTAATATAACCATCGTTATGATTGGGCGATATTTGACTTTCTTTCTATTATTACTAGCAAGCCAAGCGATACCTAAAATCAATACGAGGCCAAAAATACCAATTAAGTATTTCATAAGCCGTCTCCTCCCATTCGTATCCGCTTACATTTTTTTCAATTATTAAAGCAATAGATACACTTTACTTTGTGTATCTATTGCTCTTCACTTCATTAATGATTAGTAGTTATCTGTAGCACCTTTTGCATCATTTAATACGATTGCAACACTAGCACTTGCTCCAACGCGAGAAGCTCCAGCAGCTACCATTTTGTCTGCATCTTCACGTGTACGAACACCGCCAGATGCTTTTACACCAACGTTTGGTCCTACTGTTTTACGCATTAATGCGATATCTTCAGCAGTTGCTCCGCCAGTTGAGAATCCAGTTGAAGTTTTTACGAAGTCAGCACCAGCTTTTACTGATAATTCACAAGCGCGTACTTTCTCTTCATCTGTTAATAGGCAAGTTTCAATGATTACTTTTACAAGAGCTTTTCCTTTTGCTGCTTGTACTACTTCATAAATGTCTTTTTCAACAAGTTCGTTGTCACCATCTTTTAAAGCGCCTACGTTGATTACCATATCAACTTCAGTTGCACCTTTTGCAATAGCATCTTTTGTTTCAAATGCTTTTGTTTCAGTCGTGCTTGCTCCTAATGGGAAACCGATTACAGTACAAACGTCTACATCATGTCCAGCTAGTTCATCAGCCGCTAATTTTACCCATGTTGGGTTAATACAAACAGAAGCGAATTTATATTCCTTTGCTTCTTCGATTACTTTCATAACATCTTCTTTAGTAGTATTAGCTTTTAAAATTGTATGGTCAATTAACTTTGCAATGTTCATTATCTTCACTCCTCATATCTTTTAACAACTTCATTCTAACTCTTAGTTGAACAAATGTAAATACACTTTTGAAATTTTGTTCATTCTTTTTTAAAAGGAATTTTCTTGTAGTAAATAAAGCGCATTCTAACAAAGAACATTTCAAATATATAATCAAAATTTTTATGTTAACAATGGTAGTATGTATCTCCATATCCATAATTATTTTTAAAAAGGCAATTTGTGTTCAAAAAAACTCCTATCATTCATACATAACAAAATAAAAGGCGTTCTCAAAATTAACATCTTGAGAACGCCTTTTATTTCTAATCTTTTTGATAATGTAACAATTCTTTTGCTGTATGCTGATCGATAATTAATACATTTGCATACCCGCCACGTAACGCACCATCAATTGCTTTGATTTTTCTATTACCACCTGCAACTAAAATAGAGCGTTTCTTTAATTTCAGTTCTTCTAACTCAATTCCAATGGTCCGCTTATTAATTTCTTCACTACTAATATTTCCGTCCCCATCAAAGAATCGTGAACAAATGTCACCGACCGATTGTTTTTTGAGTAAACTCGTTTCATCCTTATCGAAATAACCTAATCGGAATAATAGCGCTTCGTCTCGCACTGTTCCTACAGTGAAAATTGCAATATTCGCTTGTTTCCCCATTTCGATAATGTGATGAATATGTCGATCCTGCTCTACTAATTCTTTTGTCACTGCATTATCAAATATAACTGGAAGGGGGAGATTTCTTGGCGTCGTTTGAAAAGCATCTGCAAATAAAGCGATTGTTTCATTCGCATATGTATTTACACTCGAATGACTAATACCACCTTTTAACTGAACAACCTCTACCCCTTTTACATGTTGCGGTACGATTTTTCTAGCGATTTCATACATCGTCATTCCCCAGCTTACACCAACAATATCACCGTTTTTAACCGTCTTTTCCATATACTCAGCTGCATATTTGCTAATATACTCTGTAATCGTTGCATATTCCGGAACTGGAGAAAATACAACATGTGCCTCTAATAAGTTATACTTTTCTTTCAGTAAATTCCCGACGTTATCTAAATCCGCAAATGGATCAGCGATGCTAATTTGAACAAACCCTTTTTCTTTCGCGTACTTTAACAATCTAGAAATTGTTGGTCTTGAAATATTTAATTTGTTAGCAATTTCTTGCTGACTATAATCTGATTGATAATATAATCTTGCAACTTCAACGCTTAATTGTTGTTTATCTTTTTCCATAGTAACTCATTACAAATCCCTTCCTGTATTTCCCTTTCGTTACAAGCATTATACAGCTTTATGTAAAAAAATTCGACTACCGAATTTTATCTATCTGAACTTCTACTACACTTAATATATAATGAAAACTTATTGTGTAGATTTACAAACTCAATATAGATACGCTTGAAACATGTAAATCAATTAACATTTAATTCACATTTTTTCTGTAGTAACGATAACAAAGCCGTTCAATAAGAAACATGAAACATCATCTAAAAACTATTCAAATACCCCTTATAAACAGAAGTTACTATTTATAAGGGGTATTTACTCAATTTAATTTTATAAAAATTGGATGGAAACAATGCAAGTTCTCACTTATTTAGAATAAGTGAAAAGATGATGTTTTATTTGTTCAATAAAATAATGATGGTGTATATTATCGTTAGATACTCGACTTGCCATAATAGCCCCCTCCATTGAAGAGGCAAGAAAGGAAGCGAGTGATATAACCTCTATATCTTCTTTAAATTCTTGTTTCTCTATTCCTTCTTTTATGAGAGAAGCCATTAACATTACTGTATCATCATAACCTTTTGCTGCTGCTTTTTGTAATTCTGGAAATACTCCAGTACTTTCAATGGCACTATTAAGTAATGGACAGCCTCCAGCAATAGGAGGATTATTAGCTGCATCTTGATATACAAGGAAAATTGCAAGGATTTTATCAATTGCTGTCTTTTTATTTTCCATTGCTTTATGAAAATGACTCCACATAATCTCACCACTTTTGTCGTAGGCAGCAAGGACAATTTCTTCTTTACTTTTGAATCTACGATAAATAGATCCTTTAGGTAGTTCAGTAGCTGTCATTATATCCTGGATGGATGTGCGAGTTATCCCATTAGTATTAAATAAATATAAAGATGTTTCAATAATTTTTTCTTTAACCTTATCAACTTTAGTCATGCTTTGTAATCCTCCTAATGAAAACGATCCTAATATTCTAGGTAATGTTTACCCTCTATTTTCTTAATTTTTTGTAAGTATAAATAAGTTTGGAACAGAAATATCTTATCAATCCCTATCTTATGGAAACCTCAAACAATACAGTTTGAAAAGAAGTTAATCAAATTGTATTACCTACATAAATTAAGTGAATTTTCTGTCAAAACAACATGACCAATTGTTTAATTCAGTCATATTATACAACTAATTTTATCTAAAATCGTAGAGGTGTAAAAATATATAGTTAATTTTAATGTATAGACATATGATTATTATATATAATTTTTATCAATATGTTTAGCTAAAGTGTTTGAACTACTCCCACTTTCACTTCATTCTATAAAAGATTAACCATTAATGATTACTGGAATTAAATTGTAACAAAGCAACTGAAATATAAATATATTTGCTTTTTTCCATTTTGATTTTGTTAATACTTTATAAAAAGGGTTTAAAAAACTAGAAACTTGTAGTATCATTAGATTTCGATTCGGACCGAACCGTCCGGTTTATAATCTTATATAAATATATTTAGAAGGAGAGCGTTATGCAGAAAGAAAAATCAAAAATTATAGGTAATTTAATTATGGGGGCAATACAGTGAACTTTATAAAAATGAATAAAAAAGAAATCATTATGCTAATAATCTTTACACTGTTTGTACCATTTCAAATTGGCTTGTACATACTATTTGGCATATCACTTTTAGCTAATGTCAATTTAGTTGAATCAGAATTTGTTCTTAGTGCCATCGGTTTTACTGTACCTGCTATTGTAGGAATCATTTGCTTTAGGAAAGAAATTATTGAAAGTTTTACTTATTTTAAAGAGAAGACAATTTTGAAAATAGTAAGTATTCCTATGGTAGTTTTATTTACGTTAATTGTGGAACAATGTGTTATGCATTTTCTAGCAACTGGTCAACCAGAGAACCAAGAGCAGCTCCTTGAAACGGGTGCAGAGGTACCTCTTGTATTTACATTGCTTGTATTTGGTATTCTGGGTCCAACACTTGAAGAAATTGTGTTTCGCCACATATTAATAAATCGTTTTTCTTACCATATTGGTACTGCTATTGCATCTATCATTTCGATTATGATTTTTACACTTCTTCATACGAACCAACTTGCGGATATTGCTATTTATTTACCTGGATCGTTGATACTTACTGCGGCTTATCTTATTTCTAAAAGATCCATTGCATATGTTATAGCGATACACATGTTAAACAATTGCCTTGCTTTCATTCTGTAAGAAACTAGACTTGTTTCTGATGCCAAAAATATTCTATGTTTCTATCAAGCATTTTTGGCACCAGAACTACTTTTTCTATGACATAAGAAAGCTAATCAAAAATTATAAAATATTAGGAGAGTGTCAGTCATGATTGTAACAACAACTTCTGGAATTCAAGGTAAAGAGATTATTGAGTATATTGATATTGTAAATGGTGAAGCTATTATGGGTGCAAATATTGTCCGCGATGTATTCGCTTCCGTTCGTGATGTTGTCGGTGGCCGTGTTGGTGCTTATGAAAGTAAACTAAAAGACGCTCGTGATATTGCAATGGGCGAAATGAAAGAACTTGCAAAAGAAAAGGGTGCGAACGCTATCGTTGGTATTGACGTAGATTACGAAGTTGTTCGTGATGGAATGTTAATGGTTGCTGTCAGTGGTACAGCTGTACGTATATAAGTAAATAAAAAAACGGTTCCTCTTGGAATTTATACTTTGAGGGGAAATCCTGATTCTGTTGCAGATTTTAAAGAATAAAACGAGAAATAATCAACTTTTTTATTTCTCGTTTTATCTACATATTTATTTTTGGAAAAACAATCTAACTCCAAATACTAATAATACGGCGCCTGTAATACCCTCTATTGTACGGTTCACTCTTTCTTTTCTTAAAAAAGTTCTTAATTGACGTATGAGTGAGATGTAAAGTAAATACCATATTGCTGTCAAAGTCGTAAATGTGAGTCCTAACAAAAGAAATTGGAAGAAATGATTTTGATTACTCACAATAAATTGGGGTAAAAAACTAAGGAAAAATACAGCGGTTTTTGGATTTAAAATTGCCGTAGTAAATCCTTGTCTAAAGCTTTTAATTGCCCCAATATCCTTAGAGTCCATTTCTGCTGAACCTGACATATCTTCTTTTTTATGTAAGGCACTTTTAATTGACTTTACAGCTAAATAAATTAAATAAACAGCCCCAGCATATTTTATAAATGTAAATAACATAGCAAATTTCATTAAGATAGCAGAAAGTCCTAACGTAGCCATTATTGTATGAATCATCATTCCAGATATCGTTCCTAAAACAGTCTTTATCCCGCCATTTTTACCATGCGAGATAGTATTTTTTGTAACTAGCGCAAAACCAGGACCAGGCATGATTATGATTAACATTGCTGTAAGGATAAATAACAAATAATTTTCCATGTTGTAGTATTTCCTCTCCAATTTTTAGTTTTTCTTACAGTATAGCTTTTTTCATTAAAACATTACATATAAAAGACTTGATCAGAAATTTATTTAGGTTATTCGTATCAATTTGATTAACTATTACCCAATAGCCACATTGATAAAACACATGACAAACTTATATATAATTGCAAGCTCAACTCTCACAAAAAACAGGATAAAAAATAAACAGCAGAACTAGTCCACTGTTTACTTTGCCACACCTTCATGTAATTTTTCTGTATAATCCTTTACATCTTTCCAGCTATCTTTCGCTGTATGTAAATCTTCTTTTATAAACGTAAACTCTTCCGGACTAATTCCTTTTACGTTTTGTAATAAATTATTATACTTTGCACCTACTGTATACCATTGATTTGATATGTTTTGTAGTGCTGTAATTGCTGCATCAATTGTTTCTGTCATGTTTGTTGTTTTATTTTTTACATCAGTCAAAATTACGACTTCTGCTTGTGCTCCTGAAATTCTATCTTTTAAATTGGCGATTTCTCTTTCTGCATTTGCGATATCTTTTTTCGCAACCGCAATCATCGGCCCGCCAGCAAGACATGTTATTAGAGCTACGCAAAGTACGCCACCAGCAATGACCATATCATTACTCTTTTTAATCGAATCGTTATATGTATTTATTTGTTGCTCTAGAGCTGGAATACCAGCATTCGTACTTGCCAATATCGCTGTTAACTGATTTGTATCCTCTTTGAAACTATTTGTATCTTTCGCCATTCTATCGCGAAAAGCTTTCAAATTTCCTAATAATCCATCTACCTCATTTTGATTCTTTACAATATCCGCATACAACTTTTCTAAATCCGCTTTTAATTTTCCACTATCCTTTTGATCAATCGCTATTAACATGTCATTATAATACGATTGAAAAGTATTATTGTAATTTATAATATTTTGATCTGTTTTCATAATTTGAGGCTTCATATTATTTAACCAATATGCTGCATTAATTTTTGCATCTCTTTGATGCTGAATCATATTCCCTTTAAATTCACTATTAATCGAACTTATTTTACTTAAATCCGTCTCTTGTTGATTTTGAATTAATTTTGCATATGAATCCATTGCAAATATGCTTGATGTCGTTTGTGCCATTACATCTTGGAATCCTGCTGGTCCAAGAGAATAGTTTTTCACATTTTCTTGTAGCACCGTTACATTTTGTTCTGCTGCAAAAGGATGTAAAGGAAATGCGTTACTCGTTGCCACCCCAGCAATCATTACCGCTAAAAGACATTTTTTATAAAATCGTTTCTGCATATTTTTCACCTATTCTCTTTATAAGGATATCAAAAGCTCCTGCTCACAACTGAACAGGAGCTTCAAATCATTCATCAACACTTAACGCCCTAACGATTCGTATTCGATTATGCTTTTTTCGTATCTACTACTTTAATATCTTCAGCATAAATCTTTTCTGCATAGTCTTTAATGTTTTTCCAGCTATCTTTCGCAATGTTTAAATCTTCTTTAATGAAAACAAGATCGTTTGGACTAATTGAATCCACATTTTGAAGTAAAGAATTGTATTTTGATCCCATTGTATACCATTGGTTTGAAATGTTTTGCAACGCTGTAATTGCAGTATCAATCGTATTTGTTAAATACTCAGTTTGTGTTTTAATGTTCGTTAACCCAGCTACTTCTAATTGAGCAGTTGTAATTTGTCCAGTTATTTTTTGAATTTCAGCTTGTGCATTGTCAAGTTCTTTCTTCGCTAATACGATACCAGCTGTACCACCGCCTACAGCTGCTGCACCACCTGCAATTAATGCGACTCCTAGCGGTGTTCCTGCGCCCGTAGCAATAACTACTGCACCACCAATAATTGCAATTGGTCCTAGAGCTGTCGCAACAGATGAACCGATAATAATTGCATTATATTTACTAATTGCTTCATTGTACGTTGTAATTTGATTTTGCAGAAGTGGAATCCCTGCATCTTGACTAGCTAATATAGATGTAATTTGATTTGCATCACCCTTGAAGTTTTGCGTATCCGACGTCATTTTATTTCGGAATTTTTTCAAGTCTTCTACTAACTGATCCACTTGCGCTTTATTTTCATTAATACTACTTGATAATCTAGTTAGGCCTTTCGTAAGAGTCGCTTTATCTTTTGCATCTACCGCAGCAACTAAAGTATCATAATAGTTTTGGAATTTTGTATTGTAGTTAATGATGTTTTGATTCGTTGAAATAAGCTGTGGCTTTAATACATCTAACCATTGCTTCGCATTTCCTCTAGCTGTATCTTGGTGCTGAATCACTTTTCCTTTTAAAGCTGCATCAACAGTCGATACATTTCCAAAGTTAACATTACCTTGTTTAATAATTGTTAAAGCATACAGATCCATTACTAAAGCATTTGAACCTGTTCTTTCCATTGCATCTTTCAAGCCTTCTGGTCCTAATGAATATTCTTCATAGTCATTATAAGCTTTTGCTACCGCATGAACTGGAGCTTGTTTCACTGTACTTTCAGCTGCATACGTATGAGCCGGCATAATATTTCCTGCTGCAAATACTGCCATAAGTGCTGATAGAGCCATTACTTTATATGGTTTTTTTGTCATTTTTCTTCTCTCCCTATATCGCTAATTATTTTTCTATTTAATGTACTTCAACGTTTGTAACGTAATCTTCAAATTGATTTGTTTGCTTATTCATTTCATCACTTACTTTTTTAATTTGATTAAAATGTTTTTGAAGTAAACTACTGTCTGTATACGTGCCTTCTTCAACATTTGTTTGAATTTGAATCATATTATTATTTAAAACTTTCCAATCCGTTAATAACGTTTCTAAAGTTGTAATTTGACGATCAATTAATTCTGTAAAGCTATTTACTTGATCTTCAACGAATGTAATTTGAGTCGCCTCTGCTTCAGTTTGTGATAACTTTTGAATAAGTGGCAATAACTCTTTTTGCTTTTGCTGAATGCGAAAAGCTGCTTCTCTCGTTTGACTATCTGCAGCATTTACAATTTCATTACTTAAAGTACCGATAGAAACAAAATCGATTGTTTTCGTTTGTGCAGTTTGATTTGTGATTGTAAATACTTGTTTACCGATATTAATAGAACCTTTAATGATTTCTTGAGGTCTATTCAAAATAGTAGTTAGTTCAGCTTGAATTTCCCCTTGAATTCTTTTAATATCTTCTCTTAATTTCACAATATCTCCACTTGATCCTTGCAGTGTTTTTATTGCTTCATCGGCTTTAATTGATAAGTTGTTACTATCTTTGTCTAATACTGTTTTAAATCGATTTAACTCTAATAAATCTTGCTCCATACTCTCTTGGATGCTCTGTACTTGCAATTGTAATTTTCCATATGCACTCATAAAATCTGTTTTTGCTTGCTGATCTTCATTTACATTTCCTGCTAGTTCATAGAGCTTACTATAATAACTATTGAATCTAGTGCTGTATCTCATCATCTCTTGATTTAAGTCAATTAGCTTCGGATTATATTCATCAATCCACTCTCGTACATTCGCCTTTGCAAACTTTTGATGATTCGTTAAGCTACTCATCGCATTTACCTTAATGTCTGGCTGTTGCAAAATAATTAATCCGTATGCTTGAATAAGCGGTGATTGTGATCCTAACATTCTAATTGAATTGGATAATGTATTTGGAGCAATTACATTTTGCGCATATACTGTTTTCACTTCCGTTTGCCCCCCCTTAGCGTAAGCGCTTACAGGAATGAAGCAACTCGTAGATACCGCTGTAACCAATAACCCTGTAATTAAAGTCTTTTTCACTTTAACTCCTCCTATGTATTAGCAACTATTACTATCGCATTTTATTATTCTATTTTCTTGCCCATAATTTGAGATGGTTAAAATAGAGAACGTTCTCAACGTGATCTATGTATGAACCACCTCTCTCGTATTGCTACAGTACTTACTTATCGTCACAAAACATTTTATTATTTTTCATATGTGTTTAGTATGAATAATATTGTATAAATTTTCTATTTCATCGAAATTCCCACATTCACACAGTGAATATATTACATAAAAATATTATTCATTTTAAACTAAACAACATACGTAAATATGAAATTTCATTTTGTTTTCATATAAGTTTTGTACTGTAAGGTCATTTAAACACAGCTGTTTATATATCGTAAAGAAGTATTTTCATTCCCTTTATTTTCAAGCTTTCATGTCCTTATTTCAAAATATAATCCGATTCACTTTATCGATTGAAATATCTACATATCACAACAGAAAACACTACTTTCAAATAACCAATGAAGTTATATTAGTATAATTTTTAACCCCATATGCAATTATGCATAGCATATACACAAAAAGGATAGCTTCATTTTCGCGAAGCTATCCTTAAAAAATTTTCTTATTTTTTCAAATGATATGGAACTGTCGTAATAACAACATTTCTTTTATAAAGTAAATACGCACGTATAAGTAAACTGGATTGATTATGAAGAATGTTATGCCAACCTTTTTTCGGAATGAACTGTGGTATAACGACCGTAACACGGTAATTCGATTCACTTGCCTTATATTGCACTGTATCGATAAACTTCGTTAGCGGCTGAATAATACTTCTATAATGAGAATGTAATGTAACAAGCCTTACTTCAGGTTGCCACTTCTTCCATTTCTCCTCAAATTTCTTTTCCTCTTCTCTGTCAAAAGCAACATATACTGCGATAACTTGATCTGCCGAAAGCGATTTCGCATAGTTCAATGAATTTTCTACTACATGCGTCATACCTGCTACAGGAACGACAATTACATTCCCCTCAATTGGAATAAGAGGCTCGCAAGTTTTTAAACTTAATTGATCACCCACTGCATCATAATGCTTCTTAATTCGATGGAATAAGAAGATGATAACTGGTAAGAAAATAAGAATCGACCAAACTTGTGCAAATTTAGTTAAAAAGAACATGCCCATTACGATAAAACTAATAACTGCACCAATTAAATTAACCGTTAATCTTAAAGCCCATCCTTCAGGCTTTTCGCGAAGCCATTTTAATACCATCCCTGTTTGAGAAAGTGTAAATGGAATAAATACACCTACTGCATATAGTGGAATTAAATGTTCTGTTTGTCCTTGGAAAGCTACAATTAAAATAATCGAAGCAACTCCAAGTATAATAATACCGTTTGAGTAACCTAGGCGGTCTCCTCTAATCGTAAACATTCTCGGTATGAATTTATCTTTTGCAAGGTTAACCGCTAATAAAGGAAATGCAGAATAACCTGTATTAGCAGCAAGAATTAATATTAAAGCTGTTGTACCTTGTATGAAATAGTACATGAAATTACGTCCAAATGTTTGTTCAGCAATTTGAGAAACAACTGTTACTTCTTTACTCGGAGTCACTCCGTAATAATAAGCTAAAAATACAATTCCTGAAAATAACACAGCAAGTAATGCACCCATTGCAAGCAATGTTTTTGCAGCATTGTTTGGCGCAGGATCTTTAAAGTTCGGAATTGCATTTGAAATTGCTTCAACACCTGTTAAAGCAGAACTACCTGATGCAAATGCTCTTAGTAATAAAAATAAACTAATCCCTGCAACTGGTGTACCAATTGGCGCATGTAAAGTGGGTGAAACATGACCAGTTAAAATATTATATATGCCCACACCAATTAATATAAATAGTGCTAAAACGAATAAATAAACAGGATATGCTAAAACGGAAGCTGATTCCGTTACTCCCCTTAAATTTAATATCGTAATTAATATAACAAATATAACCGCAATAATTACGTTGTGTGCATGTAAGCTAGGAAACGCAGACGTAATTGCATCTGTACCAGCGGACACACTTACCGCAACAGTTAAAATATAGTCAACTAATAAAGATCCTCCAGCAATTAAGCCTGGATTCATCCCTAAATTTTCTTTTGATACAACATACGCTCCCCCGCCATGCGGATAAGCAAAAATAATTTGACGATAAGATAAAATAAGGGCTGTCAATAATACTAATACCCCAACAGCGATCGGAATGGAATACCAATAAGCGATCGCTCCAACACCTGCTAAAGCAATTAAAATTTGCTCTGGACCGTAAGCAACTGATGACAATGCGTCAGAAGATAAAATAGCTAAAGCTTTCGTTTTATTAAGCTTTTGTTCTCCAAGCTCCGTTGATTTTAACGGTCTTCCAATTAAAAATCTTTTAATAGATGAAACCAATGCTGTCCACTCTCCAATAATTTTGTACGAACTTTTCTGCTTGTTGCAGCCAGTAAACTATTTACTCAGAAAACAAAAAATGTCTACAAGCCATAGCGAAATAGACTTGTAGACATTATTTTTTTTGTCGCACAAGCTCCACCTTCCTTCTCAATATAACGCTTACGAGGTTAGCTGTCGGATTCGGGCCTATGAGTAGCCCTACCTTTTTTAAGGATTCACCCCATCGGATTATGTACTAATCCGTAAAAACGGGTCCCCCGTACCATGCGGTTTCAGCGATTTAGAAAATTGAAACTGTGGATTATAATACTCCTTTATTTTCAAAAAGTAAACAAAAATTTTTAATAAGAAAAAAATTAAAATGATTGTGCATAATCCACTGAGAAATATACATAATGAATACTAAAAAATCCGCAAAGGAGACCCCTATGTCTAAAGAAAAGAAGCCTATTTTTTCCGATTCATATTTAGATGCAGTAGCAAATGAAATTAATCAGTTATATGGTAAACGTGAACAGGAAATAAATTTGACAGATAGAACGAAAAGAAATAAATAATTTGTCATACAAAAAAATAAAAAAGATAGAAATACACTTATATATTGCTATCTTTTTTATTTTTTCATACATCTAATTCTATTACAGATCTGTTAAAGGTCATCTCTTCATACACCTTTAAATTTTGATATATAGTGCCTAATAATGGTGCCGCTATAGAAAATTGCTCTGCTACATCCAGTAAATATCCTTGCAAGTGCTTCCCTTCAATAAACGAACCCTTCTCCATATCACGTTGCATCGATGACTTCATATCATACGAAATTTTATCAATTGTTTTCATATGTTCCTGGGCAATATTAACCTTTATTGGAGCTCCTAATACTTTCATAATTTGTACAGATTCCTCAAATACATTACGGATAAAATCACGGCCGCCTTCACTTTCACGAATTGGTCCAATTGGTGCACGCATTAACGTTGTCACACCGGACATTACAGTAATAAATAAATATTTATGCCACATATCTTGCGTAATATTTTCACTTAAAACAAAACTAGATTTCGTACCTGCAAATGCTTTAGAAATATGCTTTACTCTCTCTGAATTTTGAGACTTAATTTCTCCAAACACAAGTCTGTTGGCAGCGCTAGTTTGTACAATTTCTCCTTGATCGTTTAACGTCGTCTCGATAAAGCATAAACCGCCAAGTACTTTTTCTTCGCCGAATTCTTTTTGTAATAGCGATAAATGAGCGATACCATTTAACAATGGAATGATTACAGTATTTTCGCCAACAAACGGCTTCAAATCTTGAATTGCCTCGTTTAAGTGATACGCTTTTGTTGAAAATAAAATGACATCAAATGGAGAAGTTCTCTCTTCTTTCGTTATTAAATTCGGTTGGAAAGAGAAATCCCCGTTAACACTTCGGATTACAAGTCCTCTTTCCTCTAATTGTTTTTTCCGTTTACTACGAACAAGAAATGTAACATCTTCTCCCTTTTCGACTAATCTGCCACCAAAAAATCCTCCGACTCCACCAGCGCCTAATACTAAAATCCGCATACAGCATCCCCCTTTTCAAAATACAATTTTATAACTTTTAGTATACATAACATTATACATGTCCTCTGCTAAATAAGCTGAATTTTCACTCTCAATCGAGTATAAAACAGTGGTTATTTTCAAATAAATTTGGGCATGTTGTTTCTATAGCATATATGGAAAGGAAACAATGTAGATGGAGGCAATACAAGCAATTGAGGAAAAAGATGTAGCAACAGCTATATTTCAATTTATATTCCCGTTTTCGTTTAAAGCTGGATATGAACAAAATATGTTCCCTTTCTTACAAAAAAACGATTTCCGTCCTTTTCGGCTCGATCATCTCTATGATGAAAATACATATTATGGGGAGTTTAAAGTTTCACATCAAAATATGGAAGCATACTATCTTTCATTTACAAATAAAATTCTCTTTCCTCACTCAGAGCATCAAAAGGGCTTGCAACGTTATTCAAAGGACCTTAACTTAACTGGACATTTAACAACAAACCTTATTTCAATCCCATTCAAGATACACTCTATTGATGTAACACTTTGTCCTTATGAACTTGGCTTCTTAACAATTCGAACAGAAGTAAACACTGCTCCAAGCATGACTTTATCTGAAGCAATCGAATTCGCTGCTCGCTTCCGTGTACTTGAAACTAAAAATGATACAAATGAGACTATTTGTATTGAATGTAACGAAAAAAAGTATTCCCAAGTTGAAAAATTCATTTTTGGTTATTTATTTCATGGCGTAACTGATTTCTTTGAAAAGAAGAGATTAAGAAGTTCATACTTTCAAACCTTCCCTTTCTTCGAAGACCAAAGAATGTACGTCCAAACTTTATTGTCACTAAAAGAAGGTATGGAACTTAATGAAGTGGATGTTTATCGTACTTCTAGTCTTTCCGGATTAACAAGTGATGGTAAGCCATATGTGAGTGCAAATAACCTTCCTTACATTCATGACTATTTAAAAAAACACGCTTACCAGAGATGGGCTCCAAATCGTTATTTCATAATGGAAGAACATATTTTTACATGTGTAACAAATGAAGGAGAACGCGAAATCGCTAAACTTGCTAGTCAAATGTACGGAGAATTTTATTACGCTTTATTATTAAACCTATTCCATAAAATTGTTTTATTAAAAATGGCAAACGCCTATGCTGAGCTAAACATTGAACAAGATACTAATGAAATAGAGAAATTAATTTATTCGATCAATTCGTTCACTGCTAATTATTTTTCTTTAGAATTAGTATCCCAATCACAAAGTGAAGATATTTTCTTCCGCTTAAGAAAACTTTTTAATATTGAGGTTCTATACTCGAACGCGAAACAAAATCTTGATAGTTTGTTTAAATATCAAGAAAATGTCGCCTCTAAAAAAGATAGCCTTTTATTATTAATTTTAACGCTCTACTCTGTAGTGGGCCAAATGTTAGGTTTTACTATGATTGACCTTTTAAGAAACACCGATTCAAACAAAATATCGTCACCTCTTGAATTTTTCGCTCTATTAATCGCGATTAGCGGCATTGTCATTTCACTTATTTTAGGAGCCCAAAGTTTATACCAATGGGGTTTACAGCATAAACGAAGAAAAGCTTGGGTAAAACAAACTGTACTTTCTGCCGTTAAAGAGAAAGAAGATAAAAATTAAAGAAAGTTATTTTCAAATTCTTGGTGCGCTGCAGTAAGTGAAATTTTTATCAGCGATTTTCCGATTATATCGGCGCAACTCGAAATATATCAGCGATTTTTTTTATATATCGACTTACCGACAAAAACCGACAAATGACAGAACCGTATAATAAAAAAAGGGTGCTCCAAAATTAAACTTGGAGTACCCCTTTTACTATAAGAATTCAGTTTACTTCCCTGCTTCGATTTGCTCTAATGCAGCAGCTACTTGCTCTTCCGTTAATTCATGTTGTATTACGTAGCGGTTACGTGGACTTACACGACATTCATGAGAACATGCACGTAAATATTTCGCTTCGTTTTCTTCAGAACATAAAATTTTCTTATTACATTCTGGATTTGAACAGTTTACATAGCGCTCACAAGGTTCACCTGTAAAGTGGTCTTTACCAACGATAACATGTTCTTTTTGGTTTACTGGTACAGCGATACGCTCATCGAACACGTAACATTGTCCATCCCAAAGCTCACCTTGTACTTCTGGGTCTTTTCCGTACGTTACAATTCCGCCGTGAAGCTGACTTACATCTTCATAGCCTTCACGAACTAACCAACCAGAAAACTTCTCACAACGAATTCCGCCTGTACAATAAGTTAAAATCTTTTTACCTTCAAGTACTTCTTTGTTTTCACGAATCCAATCTGGTAATTCACGGAAGGATTCGATATCAGGTTTAATCGCACCTTTGAAGTGACCTAAATCAAATTCATAATCATTTCGTGCATCAATGATAACTGTATCTTCTTGTTTCATTGCTTCATAAAAATCTTTTGGCTCTAAATACTTCCCAGTTATTTCGTGTGGGTTAATGTCATCTTCTAGACGAAGTGTAACTAACTCTGGACGAGGACGCACGTGCATTTTCTTGAATGCATGACCATCAGCTTCATCTATTTTAAATACGATGCCATCAAAACGTGGATCATTGTTCATTGCTTCCATGTATTTCTCGGTTTGTTCTACAGTTCCAGAACAAGTTCCGTTAATACCTTCTTTTGCTACAAGAATTCTTCCTTTTAATTCAAGTGAATTACAAAATGCTAAATGCTCTGCCGCGAATTCTTCTGGGTTTTCAATTGTTGTGTACATGTAATATAGTAATACTCTGTATGGTTTTGTAGTTGCCAATGTATTTCTACCACCTATCTAATTTTTAAAATCATGTATAAGTTAACGTTCATATCAAAACATATATAATAAGAAAATGAATCCCATTTTCTTTTCTTTATACTATTTTCTATCAGTTAACAAAAATAAAAAACAAGATTACACATCAAAACACTATGGTTATGTTGTAATCCCAATATATTATATATCATACAAATGCAATTCCATCAATTAATATGCTGGATTATCGGCTTTATGTTCACATAAATTTCAAAATTGACCCTTTAATTTATTATATTTCCCCACGTCATCACACCATAAACTCCCAATTTATTTTACGTTATCACACCATCCATTGTATAAAGGCATATAATTTGCATTAAGGAAACTTTCGTGTTCAAATGAAATTATCACATAACATATTTAAATGTATTGAAATAATGAGTAAGAATAAATACAATAATTTCATCAAGTTAACATTTTAAAGGGGAAAACTACTATGAATAAAGATATAACAAAAGATGAACATCTCCCTTCTGAAAGTACAACTGTACAATCAGCTCACTTAGCTTTAAGTGGAGAAACAAAAGGCTGGAAAAGACTGTTACCATTTTTAGGACCCGCTTTTATCGCGTCCGTTGCTTATATTGATCCTGGCAACTTTGCTACCAATATCGCAGCTGGTTCACAATATGGATATTTACTATTATGGGTTATACTCGCTTCTAACTTAATGGCTGTATTAATCCAAACTTTATCAGCTAAATTAGGAATTGCTACAGGAAACAATTTACCCGAAATAGCTCGTGAAAACTTTCCAAAGCCTGTGTCTATCGGCTTATGGATACAAGGTGAACTAGTTATTATGGCTACAGATTTAGCGGAATTTATTGGAGCTGCTTTGGGGCTTTACTTACTATTTGGAATCCCGATGCTACCTGCCGCTTTAATTACTGCAGCCGGATCATTTATTATTCTTGAGTTTCAACGTAGAGGATTTCGTCCACTAGAAGCTATTATTACAGGAATGATTTTCATTGTAGTAATCGCTTTTGGGATTCAAGTTTTTTATGCAAAACCAGAATTAAGTCCCCTTCTTTCAGGACTATTTATTCCAAAATTCCAAGGTGTAGACAGTATATTACTTGCAGCAGGGATTTTAGGTGCAACAGTTATGCCGCATGCAATATACTTGCATTCTGCCTTAACACAACGCCGCGTGGTCGGCACAAATGACGAACAAAAGAAAAAGATTTTTCGTTTCGAATTTATCGATATTATTATTGCAATGGTTATTGCTGGAGCAATTAATGCAAGTATGTTAATTGTAGCAGCTGCACTATTTTTTAAAAACGGCTTGCACGTTGAAGATTTAGATGTTGCTTACACTCAATTTACCAATTTAGTAGGTCCTGTATCAGCTGCATTATTTGGAATTGGACTTTTATCAGCAGGACTATCTAGCTCTTCTGTCGGTACAATGTCGGGTGATATTATTATGCAAGGTTTCATTCGCATGCATATTCCGTTATACTTACGCCGATTTATTACAATGATTCCACCATTAGTTATTATCGCTTTAGGTGTAAATCCAACTTACGCTCTAGTCATGAGCCAAGTCGTCTTATCATTCGGTATTGCATTTGCGCTAGTACCACTTATTATGTTTACAAGTAACAAAAAGATTATGGGTGCACTCGTTAACCACCGTATAACAACATTTATCGCTTGGATAATTGCAGCACTCGTTATCATTTTAAATATCTTCTTACTGTATCAAACATTTGTAGGATAATGAAAAAGGGTATTCCAATTTTAATTTGGAATACCCTTTTTGGATGAAATGATTTTCTTCTAGTTACCACTTATGTATGTCCCTCTTTCCGGCATCATGACACCATTTTCAGTTCGAAAGTAAAGTGGCAATCCTTCCGCAAAAAACATACTTACCTTGGACGGATTTTGCCTTTGATGATGGATATGTAAATGTGGCTCACTTGAACTTCCTGAGTTACCGACTTGAGCAAGAAATTCTCCTTCATTTACACGTTGTCCTTCTCTAACTTTAATGGACCCTTTCTTTAAGTGGGCAAGAATCAAAAATGTCTCTGTTTCATCTATCCGTAAATATATGTAATTCCCTGCCATTGACTGAAAATCATCCAATCCGGGAATTAAATCTTTTTCATCATTATTGATTGATACAACCGTCCCAGAAGCTGGTGCCATTACTTTCGCTCCATATATTCCGTAATCCTCTAACTTACTACTTTTCACTTCAGCAGGTGGAATGAGGATATCATATGCCCACCTTTCATTTGGCTTTATAACATGATAGTTCGTTTCTAACTGATCACCGCCCCAGCCTATTAATGCTCGTTCATTCAAAGGAACACGAACTACTGCTTTAGGACTCATAGATTGTATATCTGCTGGGTAAGCAATTCTACCTATATTAGCAAACCAACCGACAGGCCAAGCTCCAATGATAGAAAACAGAATGATTAAAAATAGCGTTCTATCTATCCGCTTTCTAAAAATGCCTTTCCAAAAAAATATTATTACTGATCCTACCAAGAGGAAAACTGAAATAAAACTAAAAGCCTGAATACTCCACCAAACAAAAACTGATGTAACACCATTAGCTACATAAACTAAGATCCAACTTATAATTAAAAAAGAAACTATAATCACTAATAAAAATTTCTTCCACATGTCGCATCCCTACTCTCATATCCTTTTTCTCAATGATACAAAGTAAAAATTACGACATATAAAAGAAATACTTACGACTTTCTTACTTTTTTATACTGCGGTAATTTCACAGTGAAAACTGTTTCTTTATCGTTACTACGTACAGTTAGATCCCCTTGATGGAGCTCGGCTATACTTTTTGAAATTGCAAGCCCCATTCCTTTCCCACCAGTATAAGAACTACGTGATTTTTCACTACGATAAAATTTCTCAAAAACGTAAGGAAGGTCCTCTTCCGGAATACATTGTCCAAAATTTTTAATTTCTACTTCAACATTCATTGTTTTATTGGAAATTCCAATTGCAATTTCCTTTCCATCTTTTCCATACATAATACTATTACCTATTATATTTTCAAATAGTCTCACTATAAGTGCCACATCAACTTCTACATACAGCACTTCATCACTTTTAATATAAAAGCTCATATTAGCATCATTTAATTGTGGTACAAAGCCAATCATGATTTGTTCAATTAATGCTTTCATATCTACTTCATCTTTATGTAATTCAATCTCTCTATAATTTATTTGACAGTATTCTAATAAATCATCTACTTGATGTTTTAATTCATAACTTTTTCGCTTTAATATACTTACATACTGTTCACATTCTTCTCCATTCGAATGGAGTTTATTTCCTAACAGGTCCGCATAACCGATTAAAGATGTTACTGGCGTTCGTAAATCATGAGAAATATTACTAATCATTTCATTTTTCATTTCCTGTGATTTTTTTTCATTCTCGATAGACTCTTTTAAACTTTTGGCCATTCTATTTACATTCGTCGCTAATTCACCAATCTCGTCATTTTTTGAAATAGGTATATGTACTTCAAAATTACCATTACTTATTTCCTTCACGTTCTTATTAATTTCAGACAATCTTTTCATCATTGTTTTTGTCATACATGCAAAGTATGTCGTAGTAAAAATCAAAAAAACTATAAAGTATAAAAATGAATATTTTTCCTCTAACGCATTAACATGACTATATATATTTCCAACTAAAATTTGAAGCACTATTATACTTACAGTCGCTAACAAGATGCTACATATGAAAGCTAAAAAAAATTTCGCCCTAATACCCTGTAAAGATCTAATCTTCAATTTTATATCCGACTCCCCAAACATTTTGTATAAACTTCGGTTCTTTTGGATTCTCTTCAATTTTATTTCTCAATCTTGCAATATGAACCATTACTGTATTATTACTTTCATAGGCTCTTTCGTTCCAAACGCTCTCATATATTTCTTCAATTGTAAACACACGATTCCTTGCGGCTGCCATTAAGTGTAAAATATCATATTCAGTTTTCGTAAGATTCATTGTTTCTCCATATAACATTACAGTTCTCGACACTTCATCTATTTCTAAACCTCTAATATTTATTTTCTTTTCCATTACTTGGACAGCATTTTGGTTGAAATATGTATACCTTCTTAATTGAGCTTTCACTCTTGCGATAAATTCAATTGTACTGAACGGCTTCACAATATAATCATCTGCCCCAGTACTAAATCCAATTACCTTATCGACATCCGATGATTTCGCGCTTAAAAACATAATTGGTAAACTATGTTTCTCTCTAATCCTTCTACACAATTCTATCCCATCCATTTGTGGCATCATAATATCCAAAATAGCAAGTTGAATACTGTTATTATTTATTATTTCTAAAGCCTCTTCTCCGTTATGAGCACTAAAAACTTTAAAACCTTCTTGCATTAGATTCACTTTTATAAATTGAACAATATCTTGATCATCATCTACAATTAAAATTGAATTTTTCTCCATATACAAACCTCTTTTTGAAATATATTCCACAATCAATTTTATCATAAATTAAAACCATACTCCCCTCTTGAATAATCTTTATTTTCAGACTAGATTATATAATAACAACACATTCTAGTTTCAAAAGAAATGGAGTGAAAGCATGTTTCCTATATTGAAAACAGACCGACTCATTTTAAGAGAACTTACCGAAGAAGATGCACCGCGTATACTACAATGCTTTTCTAATACTAATGTACTGCGCTATTATGGCCAAAAACCGTTACAAGATATTGATCAAGTGAAGCAAATCATTCATAATTTTAAGTTGAGTTACAATGCAAGAAGCGGTATAAAATGGGGAATCGAATTAAAAGACACGAAAGAACTCATTGGTACCATTGGTTTTCACGATTGGTCTTCTGAGCATAAACGAGCCAATATAAGTTATGCCTTTTTGCCTGAACACTGGGGAAAAGGATATGCGACTGAAGCTGTTTCTGAGGTTATATCATACGGTTTCCATACGATTCATTTAAAGCGGATTGGAGCAATTGTATTTCTTGAAAATGAAGCTTCCAATAAAGTACTATTAAAATTAGGCTTTGAAAAAGAAGGCGTTCTAAAAAATTATATGTATCAAGATGATGTCCCATATGATACGAATTTTTACGCTTTATTAAAATCGGTTTAATAGAATTCATGTGTAAAAAACCTTACTTTTAAAAAGTAAGGTTTTTTGTATTTATTCATTAGCAATATAAGCATTCTTATAAGTATAAATACCACCAAATTGATGCTTTTCAATTCCTTTTACATAATCCTTTTGTACATATGCTGAGCCAATATGATAAAGCGGCGCTACCGCAGCATCTTCTAATAATACCTGTTCGGCTTCTCGCAACGCTTCCCATCGGTTTTCCGTATCTAGTACAAAATCCGTTTTCGCTTTCTTTATTAATTCATCGTAATGAACATTAGAATAATTCATTTTATTATTCGGATTCCCTGTCGTAAATAACTCTAAATAACTAATTGGGTCTTTATAGTCAGGCCCCCAATTTGCCATAGTTATATCGTAATCACCTGCTTGTTCTAACTGTAATTTTTGCTTAAATGGCTGTTGTTTAATTTGTATCGCGATTCCTTGCAAATTCTTTTCTAAATCACCTTTTATATATTCTGCCATCCGTTTTGCATTATCTTGTTCAAACGTTAAAAACTCGAGGTTTACTTGCTCTACTTCAAGCTCTTTTTTCGCTTCTTTCCAAATCTTTTGCGCATTTTGCAAATCATATGAAGAAAGATCTCCGTTTTCTTTTCTAAAATCTTTACCGGTCACTTCATTTACATGACCAACTGGTACAAGCCCGCTTGCAGGTTTTGCTCCGTTATTAATAAAGTGAGCAACAAAATCATCTTTATTTAACGCTAATGAAATAGATTGACGCACTTTTTTATTTGCTAACGCGGTATTTTTTTCATTAAAACGAAGCATGGCAATTCCAGGATCACTCGACATATGTAATTCCTTATTCCCTCTATACTTGTCTACAATTTGCGAATTAATAGGTACTCGATCCAAATCTCCGGCTTCATATAAATTTACAGCTGTCATTGTATCCTTTACGATATGAAAGTTTATTTCGTCTAATTTCACTTTCTTTCGATCCCAATATGCAGCATTCTTCTTTAATTGAAACTCTTGTTCATGCTTCCATTTTTCTAATACAAATGGCCCGTTATATATGAGATTACTAGGTTCCAATGCATAATTGTTTCCTTGTTCTTTCAAAAATGATTCATGCTGCGGTAAGTATATAGGTAGTGCTAACAACTGTAAAAAATACGGAACCGGCTGTTCGAGTTCAACTTCTAACGTATAATTATTTATTGCTTTAACCCCAAGTGCATCAAGAGGCATTGTTCCCTTATTAATCTCTTTCGCATTTTTCACATAAAAGAGCATGTATGCATATTGAGATGCCGTTTCAGGGTTAATTGCACGTTTCCACGCAAATATAAAATCATTTGCTGTTACATTATCTCCATTTGACCATTTTGCATCTTTACGCAAGTTAAATGTATATTTCTTACCATCTTCACTTCTTTTAAACGATTTTGCTACTGCTGGAGTAGGCTGATCTTGATCATTTAATACATATAACCCTTCAAATATGTTTTGCATAACGTGTGCTGATGTACCATCCATCGTTTTCGCAGTGTCCAGAGAAGGAATTTCTTCTGATACTGTTACATTTAACACTTGTTTTTTAACCTCTGTATCACTTTTATTCGCTTTATTATTACAAGCTGTTAATAATAAAGATGTAACAAGTGCCATTACCATTAAATGGCTCTTTTTTCGCTTCATGAGTTGTTCTCCTTAAGTATAAAATATTATAAAGCGTTATATATTATAGCAGAAATATGAACAGAAAGATGCGACATTCTTTTGAATATTTATTCGTTCAAGAAAAAAGCTATCCTTTTAAAAGGATAGCTTTTTCAACTGCCACATAATTAGTTATCTTTGCAAACCTCGTTTATAACGACTTGCTTCAAATATAATACGCTCTTCATCTAACGTTTTACATTCGCCATTCCAAACGACACGTTTTCCGTTAATAATTACATCGCTTATATCTTTTCCACTAGCAGCATACACAAGATGTGATAACACTTCATCTGCTGGTTGTAAATGCGGCTTATTAGATGGATCAATCGTAATAAAATCAGCACATTTTCCAACCTCAAGTGATCCTGTTTGTTTCATCCCGATTACTTCAGCAGCCCCTTTAGTCGCAAGTGTAAGAGCTGTTTCAACTGGTAAAGCTGTTGCATCTTGGTGAATACCTTTTTGTAGTAAAGTCGCTATGCGCATTTCTTCAAACATGTCTAAATTATTGTTAGATGCAACACTATCTGTTGCAATTCCTACTTTTATTCCTGCTTCTAGCATCGCTTTTACATTCGCTATACCAGAACCTAGTTTTAAATTACTATTCGGATTATGAGCTACTCGAACGTCATGTTCTGCTAAAAATGCACGCTCATCGTCATTTAATACTACACCGTGTGCAATAACTGTTGGGCGTTTAAACAATCCGCAGCTCGCTGCATATTCTACTGGACGTTTTCCATATTGTGCTTCAATATCACGTACTTCACGCTCTGTTTCAGAAAGGTGGATATGAACCATCGTTTGATTCTCTACTGCAATCCGTGCGCACTCTTCTAACAATTCTGTACTACATGTATATGGACTATGTGGTGCAACCATCGTAGTTAACATGCCACTTTCGTTATAGTAACGCTTCACATATTTCTCAGCTTCTTCAATCGCTTTCTTTTCATCGTCTTTCGTTCCGAAGCTAAATAAAGTCCTTGAAACAGCAGCTCGCATCCCGCTCCTTGATACCGTTTCCATAATTGCGTCTTGATCTACTCCAATTGGATTAAACATGTCAGAGAATGATGTTGTACCACTTTTCACCATCTCAAGTAATCCTAATTCCGTACTAGCGACCGCAATTTGGGGAGTAAATTGACTTTCCAGTGGCCAAATTCTCGTCTCAAGCCACGGCTGTAATAACATATCATCGCCAATACCTCTTAGGAGACTCATTACAACGTGTGTATGTGTATTTACAAGCCCTGGTAAAACCCACTTTCCTTTCATATCAATTACTTCATCTACTTCAAAATCATTAGCGAATTCTCCGCTCTTTACATCTATAATTTGATCATTTTCTACAATGATATATCCATTTTCTATCACTTCGTTTTGTTCATTCATCGTTACAATTGTAGCGTTTACATAAGTTGTTTTCAAAAGTATTTCCCCTTTCAACTCTATGAAGTTCCCTTTAATAAGTTACCACCATTATAGTAACTTATTAAAGATTAAGAGTCAAAAGATAATTTGAATTCTTTCGTTACTTTTTCCTTCAAAATGCTATATTGTTTTTCATTTGTATCTGCAAATGCTTCTTTCCGATTTGATTCCACATCCATATAATTCAATTTCCCATTGAATTGAGTCTCTGTAAAATCAAATCTCTGCCCATCTATAAAGTTATAAAAGTGCCATACCTCTCTTACTTTTGCCTTTTTAATTTCTCCTCCATATATGTCTTGAACGACTAGAGCCGTTACACCACACTGTCCCTTTGCTGGGTTTTCAATTGTCCACTTTGAACTCGTTTCAATCGACCACGATTTTATTAGTGCTTCATATATTCTTTTTTCCTTTACATCATCCATTCTAATCTTCCCCTACTATTAATAGTTTTACACATCATATTTCAAAAGAGGCAGTACACGACCCTTAAAGACAGTTGATGGTGTCTCTCCTATTAACTGTGCCCCCATTTTCAAGTAATATCCTTTTGCATTCGGATCACTATCAATTGTAAAACTTTTTAATCCTAGTTCATTGGCTTTTTCTATTACGTACTCCCAAAGTATTTTCCCGTAACCTTTTCCTTTGTAATCAGGATGAATGTACAAGAAATCGAGAGCTTTATCATTACGTAAAAATGAGAAAAAACCAATCTTCGCATTATCGTTTTCTAAAACATATACAAAATTATTTTTTATGTATTCTTCTGTAATTGTTAAATCTTCCTTACAAGCAAGTATGAATTCTTCACTATAATCCCACGTTGCTTTTGATTGTAGTGCGAATTCACTTAATTCATTTGCTTCACTTAATAACGCTTCTCTTATCTTCATGATTCTTTCTCCTCACCTTCGATATGTAAACTACTAAATTGATTCGGAAAGCACTTCAAAAAACCTTTTTTTCATAAATTAGAGGTTATTTTTATAAATCTTTATTATAACCAGTACAATTTTTTTAAAGAAAAAGAACACCATCCCTAAAAGTTGGTGTTCTCTTTTTCTAAAATTTAATCTTCAAACTCACTCATTCGTTTTACTATTTCGTACGATACAAACCTATACAGTTTCTACTACCGCTTCAAGCATTGTTCCATTTTTAGCATAATTCGTATGCCAAGAAAAAGCTTTTTCTAAAATATGAGGAGTTTGTCCACCTCTTGTTTTTGCTTCTTCGTAATAAGCACGTAGTTGATCACGATACATTGGATGTGCGCAATTCTCAATAATAAGTTCCACTCTTTCTCTTGGCGCAAGTCCCCTTAAGTCGGCATACCCCTGTTCAGTAACAATAACATCTACATCATGTTCAGTATGGTCTACATGAGAAACGAAAGGAACAATACTTGAAATGTTACCACCTTTCGCAATCGATTTAGTAACAAAGATAGCTAGGCGTGCATTTCTTGCAAAATCACCAGACCCACCAATTCCATTCATCATTTTTGTACCTAAAACGTGAGTAGAGTTAACATTTCCGTATATATCTAATTCTAATGCAGTATTAATTGAGATTAATCCAAGGCGACGAATGATTTCAGGATGATTGGAAATCTCTTGCGGACGCATCATTAATTTGTCACGATATTTTTCAAAGTTAGAAAATACTTGTTGCATTTTCTCTTCAGAAAGCGTGATAGAACAACAAGAAGCAAAATTGACTTTTCCAGCATCCATAAGATCAAAAACTGCATCTTGTAAAACTTCAGAATACACTTCTAAATCTTCAAATTCTGAATCTAACATTCCATGCAATACTGCGTTAGCAACTGAACCAATTCCTGATTGTAACGGCGCTAAACGATTTGTTAATCGCCCTATTTTAACTTCTTCTCGAAGGAATTCTATTAAATGCTGTGCCATAATGACCGTTTCTTCATCCGGAGGAACAATTGTCGATGGCGAATCCAATTGATTCGTAAACACAATTCCCTTTACTTTTTCAGGATCAATTGGAATACCGATTGTTCCAATTCGGTCATCTGTTTTCACAAGCGGAATTGGAAGCCTCTCCCCTTGTTTACCTGGTTCATATAGATCATGTAGTCCCTCTAATTGCGTGGATTGAGCCATATTCATTTCAATAATAATAGACTTAGCATTTAAGGAAAACGCTAAGGAATTTCCAATTGAAGTGGTTGGAATAATCATTCCGTCCTCTGTAATCGCAACCGCTTCCAAAATAGCGAAATCTATATCCAGAACGTCAGCGCGGAGTAACTCTGCTGTATGAGATAAGTGTTGATCCACAAATAAAAAGTCTCCGTTATTAATTCCTTTTCGCATCGTCGCGTCAGCTTGGAAAGGTAATCTTTTCCCTAAAATTCCTGCCTCAGCAAATAATTTGTCTACATCCGAGCCTAAAGAAGCCCCAGTATAAACATTTACTTTAAAAGATTCATCATTCTTAACTCGGTTTACAAGCGCAAATGGGACTGCTTTTACATCACCTGCACGTGTAAACCCACTTAAGCCTAAAGTCATTCCACTTTGAATCCAGGAAGCTGCTTCTTCAGGTGTAACTACCCGATCTTTTAGACGTTGATCTCTGATTCTATCTAAATTATTCTCCATATGTAATCCCTCTCTCATTGAATATTCATAATTATTTTACACATTTACACTATCAAAATAGGGATTTTAGTATACAATGCCGAAAATTCAGACAGAACAGCAAATCTAGGTTCTAAAGCAGAAAAATTTAGAATCCTAGAAGCTTACGGAAATAACTAGCGTATGATTGACTAACTGGTACTCTCTCACCATTATCCATCGAAAGTACAAAAGTAGAATGGGTATCAGGATAAATCGCTTTAATATGATTAACATTTACAATAAATGAACGGTGACATCTAATAAATGAATCTTTAGGAAGCAAGTATTCGAATTCTTGCAGAGAGTATTTATGTGTTCCTGATAACTCTTCTGAATTCACGTACGTCTTTTTATCTTTAGCCTCTAAATACATAACCTTTGAAAAAGGAACCGGAATCCAGCCATCTGTTGTTTTTAAAGTAACGACTGACTTTCCATCCGTTAAAGCTGGATAAATTGCCGTTACGCACCCTTCAAGCTTTCCATTGTTTGAAAATGGTACAGCCATTCCATGATAAGGAATACCAAAAACATCCCGATTCATAAACTCAGATGTTTTTTGATTCATCACCATCGCTTTATGAGCAATCGTTCCTTCCTTTATAGAATCCCCAGCGCTAATCTTTAAATCAATTCGTTTACTTGGCCGATAGTAAATATATTCTTTCGTATTCGAAACAGCAATTGAAATTTCATCTGAAAATAATTCACCAACAACATCTAGTAATAAACCTAATGTTCTATCTTCCATTCTATTAACACCTCATTCACTATTATACTACTATTATGAACGAGCATCTGTTGCTTTATAAAAAGTTTGATTTTAAGTTACTTTTAAAATTAGTTTTATTCACTATTACTTCGTTACTACAAAAAGCCTCACTTCAGAAAAGTGAGGTTTCCTCTCATACAATATTTCTTTATTTTTTAACGACTATAGAATAAGATTTATTTTTTATTAAGTAAAGTGAATTTAAGAATTTATTGCCCGTATTTCTGTAAAATAAATAATCCCAAACTACAAACAGTTTGGGATTATCTTTCTCATTTATTATGCGCATCTAACCAAGAAATTAAATCTTTAAATACTTCATCCTTATTTACTTCATGAAACATTTCATGTCTACCATTTTCATATAAACGTAGTGTCACGTCTTTCACACCACATTTTTTATAGTTTTCATATACTTCTTTTACACCTTTCCCCATATCGCCAACAGGATCACGATCACCAGAAAATATATGTATTGGAAGATTCTTTGGCGTCTTCTTGTATTCTTCTAGTTTATTTACTTCTAATACACCAGAAAATAATTCTCGGTAAAAACTCGTCGTACAAATGAAACCACATAACGGATCCGCAATATATTTATCAACTTGATTATTATCTGAAGATAACCAATCAAATTTTGTACGATTTGGCTTAAAGTTCGAATTGAAGTTTCCGAAAGATAAAAAGTTTAGCATTGGACTTTTCGTTTTTGCACCACGCAATTTCATTTCGATTGTTGCTACTTTATGACCAATAGCTCCTAAAAGCCCTGGATTTCCACCTGTTCCTGAAATCAGAAATCCATCATATAATTCGCCTCTAAGTTGCACAGCACGTCTTGATAAAAAAGAACCCATACTATGGCCAAGTAAAAATAACGGGCATGTCTGCTCTTTTCTTACCGTTTCTGATACAAAAATAACATCAGACACAGCCTCATTCCAACCTACATTTGGTTTAAAATGACCATAATCTTCTTCTCTTTTCACTGTTTTCCCATGACCTTTATGATCATGTGCATAAACACCATACCCTGCTTCTAATAACGCAGCAATAAAGTCTGTATAAACACCTGCATGTTCTGTCATACCATGTGCAATTTGAATAATCCCTTTCGGTTTACCTTCTGGCAACCACTTGCGTAAATAAATTTCTGATCCATCCAATGCCGTAACGAAACTTTCCTGTACGTTCATTTCGTCAGCTCCCAACTCTATTATGTATCTTTAAAAATGAATATCGATTCATTTTTCTTACTATGTATTATATGCAATTGCCTTCATTATGACAAATGACTCACTTTTCCAATTAGCTCAATAACTATTATGTTGACGAACCGAAAATAAAATTATATAGTTACTTACATAAAGTAACTATATAACTTTTAGGAGGTTTCTACTATTATGATGCCATCATTATTTTTAGCACATGGTTCGCCTATGCTCGCTATTCAAGATACAGACTATACACGATTTTTAAAAACACTTGGAGAAACATATAAACCGAAAGCAATTGTTATTTTCACTGCTCACTGGGAAAGTGAAGTATTAACGATTTCCTCATCAGATAACGAGTATGAAACAATTTATGATTTTGGAGGTTTTCCCCCTGAGTTATACGAAATCAAATATCGTGCGAAAGGCTCTTCTAGCATTGCATCTATGTTAGAAACAAAATTTAAGAACAAAGGTATTTCAGTCCATCATAATATGACGAGAGGTTTAGATCATGGTTCATGGACACTCCTGCACCGCATGTATCCAGAAGCAAATATTCCTGTCGTGCAAATATCAGTCAATCCATTCCTTTCTGCAAAAGAACAATTTGAAATTGGAGAAGCACTTAAAGGACTCGGACAAGAAGATATTTTAGTAATCGGGAGTGGTGTTACCGTCCATAACTTACGAGCTTTGAAATGGAATCAAACTACACCTGAAAAATGGGCAATTGAATTTGATGATTGGATTATTAAACATATGCAGCATAACGATAAAGATGCATTGTTTAATTGGGAGAAAAATGCTCCTCATGCACAATTAGCAGTACCAAGAGCAGAGCATTTTGTTCCTTTATTTATCGCTATGGGAAGTGGTGAATATAGCGGTGAAGTTATTCACCGTAGTTATGAGCTTGGTACATTAAGTTATCTCTGTCTTCGATTTTAAAGAAAAAGGATGAAGCACATGTTGCTTCATCCTTTTTCTTTTTCATTCACTTAGTTAACTAACTTCCAAACGTTGTTCCTCTGATACTTCTTCGTTCTTATTATGAAAATAAACCCAGATACACGCAATAAATAATAGTGATGATGTAGAGAGGAAAACATATTGGAAGCCTGCATGCGCTGCAATTTGTCCCCCGAGCACTGGACCAATCATATTTCCTAAAAACTGAAACGACTGATTATATCCAAATATTCGTCCCGTAACATGGGTTGGTGTATGTTGTTTTAGTAGAGTTTGTACGGAAGGCAATAATCCTGCTTGTGCGATACCTAATAAAAATCGAAGAATTAATAGTTGCCAAGCTGAGGTTACAAATGCTTGCGGGATAAAAATAATTCCTGCTGCAAACAACGCTACAACTAACGTTTTTTGAGGACCGATATGATCTGATAATCTTCCTAGTCTTGGTGCTGCCAAAATAACTGCTAATCCTGTCGCTGACATAACTGCACCCGCAATTGTTTCAATATGTGCAGTATGAGGACCTACTAAATTTTTTACGTACAATGTAACAATTGGTTGAACTGACATATTAGCAAGTTGAATAATAAATGTTGTTACAAATAAACTAATAATTAAATGCTTCGCTGGGACCATCGTCCATACTTTTTTCGGCTGTGTTTTTTTTGCTTGAGCAGAGTGATTTTCTTCATGCAGGAAGAAAAAAACGATGAGAAAGGAAAGGAATAAAAAAGCTCCTGTAACAAGAAAGACATGACGCATTCCAATTAACTCAGACAAATAACCTCCAAGTAACGGGCCAAGTAACGAACCGCTCACACCACCAGTTGAAATTGTGGAAATTGCCCAACCTGAATGTTCTTTCGGAGTTTCTGCTGCAATAAATGTCATCGCTGTTGAAAGGAAACCAGATACTGCTCCCATTAAAAATCTTAGTGCGACTAGTTGATACACATCCGTTACAAACCCCATAAGCGTCATAATAATCGCCATACCGAGGCTAGCACGAATAAGCATCAGTTTCCGTCCATGTATATCACCAAGCTTTCCCCATATTGGCGATACGATCGCACCCATTAAAAATGTTACACCAAATGCAAGTCCCGACCACTGTGCAATGCTTGAAGTGCCAGTTACTCCTAATTCCTCAATATAAAAAGATAAGAAAGGAATTACTAAACTCATACCGGCTGCAGTGGTAAAACAACCTAGCCAACAAATCATTAAATTTCGTTTCCAGCTGGCCATTTTCACACCTTCTTTCTTTAGATACCCATTCTACACCCTTTCTTGTCAAAAGTTTAGTAATTTGCTTTATATGCAAGATTTACTACAAAACCCGCTATTTTCTAGTAAAAATCACTACATCTCTACATCATTTTCATAATAAAACCAACTCCTCTAGATGAAGTTGGTTAATTATTATCTATCGGTATTAAACGAGCATTACAATTTCTCTCGTAAAACTCAATGGGACCTGCTTGTCCAATAATCGCATATTCATATCCATCTTGCTTCATATTATATAAACAATGATGCAATAATTCTTTTCCTACACCTTTCACACGATTTTGTTTCGCTATGCCCATTGGACCAAACAATCCTTTCTTTCCTCTCACTACATCGTAACAGGCAAAACCAATTATCACTTCCTCCTGCTGTGCAATATAGATAGGTAACTTTTCGCTATATGTCCGAAATCCATAATCAACCGACTGCAACCACCGTTCACCAAATTCATCCGCCACAAATCGTGATAACTTATCAAAATCAGAAGGGCTAGCTCTTCTCACATGACAAAATAATGTATTATAAATAGATTTAAAACGATTTAAATCTACCACTAAGTCTCTCGGTGCAGCTGTAATACGTAATATATCTTCTTGCATTTGTGTATGTATAAATTCACCAATATCTGTATCTACACGAAATAATGCATACATAATATGTCCTTCATTAATTACTACTTGCTGAAAGCGTTCCATACGTTTCTTCGCTATTTGTAAAATTTCTATCGCTTTATAAGATAGTTTATATTGTCCTACTTTTTTATATTCTTGATTATGTAAATCGAATCGTTTTCGTAACGAAAGTTTTTCTAAAAAATCTGGACCCACTTTATGAAACAAATACATAAATAACTCAGCGCAAACTCCTGTACCTTCTTTACACATACCTATAAACAGATGGACCGGGTGAATTATGTTACACTGACTCTCTTTTGCTGCAATCTCCAATATTTTATGCACACGTTTTGTAAATTGAAATTCCTCCATATGTATTTCCATCCTCTACTAATTTACTAACAAACCGTAACTATATATAGCTGAAACAATTACACCCACTACCAATATACCTGGAAGTAAATTTGCCACCTTGATTTTAATAATACTAAGCAAGTTCAATCCAATAGCAGATATCATAATGCCGCCCGTAGCTGTCATTTCTACTATAAATTGGTTCATTAATTCTTTCGGGACAAAACTATTAATTTGTGTTGCAAAAACTGCAATACCACCCTCATATAAAATAACTGGAATCGCTGAAAATACTACACCAACCCCTAGAGTTGTCGTTAATATAATAGAAATGAATCCATCGATAATTGCTTTTGTAAATAAAATATCATGATTTCCGCGAATCCCACTGTCAAGTGCACCAAGTATCCCCATCGCGCCAATTGCAAAAATTAAAGTAGCTGTTACAAAACCTTCTGATATGCTACCTTTCCCTTTCGATCCAACTTTATTTTCTAGCCAATCCCCTAAATTTTTTAACTTTTCTTCTAATTGTAACCATTCTCCAATTACCGTACCAATCACTAAACTCAGTATGACAACAAGAAAGTTTTCACTTTTTAATGCCATTTGAAGCCCAAGCACAGTAACCGCTAAACCGATTGCGTGCATTATCGTCCCTTTCATACTTTCTGGAATCCTACTAAATAATTTACCAAGTAAAGTACCAAATATAATACAAATCCCATTTACAACTGCTCCTAATATAACCATTTCTCATTCTTCACCCTTCGAATTCTTTATTTCTATATTTTGGTTTATACATTGATTTACAGGTTATCTATATGTTAACTTAATATTGAGAATATTAACAAATGTTTTCCATTACATAACCCGCTATTTTTTTGTAACTTTAATTACCTTTAATAGATTCAGTGTTAATTTAATTGCGGGATAATATTAAAAGGGAAGGTATATATGAAAACTTTACTAAAACGATTTTTGTTAATAGCCTTTTTCATTACACCGATTGTTTTATTAATCAATTACTCTTTTATTTCAAAAGCAAAAGACAAACCCGATTTGCAAAACAAATCTAGTAAAACCGCTTCAAAAAACGAAAAGAAAATAGAAGACCAAGAAATCACACTCACCTTCTCTGGTGATACAATGTTTGATTGGCAATTACGTCCTATAATCGAAAAGAATGGGGCTGATTACCCATTCCAACATGTAAAAGAAGAAATAAAAAAAGCTGATATTTCTTTTGTGAATTTAGAGTCGGCATTTACAACGAAAGAAAAGAAAGCACCTGGGCAACTGTTTTGGATTAAAAGTGATCCATCTACACTACAAGCCATTAAAAACACTGGATATGACATCGTAAATATCGGGAATAACCACACACTTGATTATGGGCAAGATGGATTATTAGATACGATTTCTCACGTAGAAAAATTAAAGTTCCCTTACATTGGAGCCGGAAAAAATGCGAAAGATGCATATACAGCACGAGAAATGACCGTAAAAGGGAAAAAGTTTAAATTTCTTTCCTTCGTTCGATTTATGCCTGATTCTAATTGGGTAGCTGGTGAGAATAAACCTGGCGTTGCGAATGGCTATGATTTAAATCTTGTAACAAAAACAATTAAAGAACAAAAGAAAGATGCAGACTATTTAATCGTCTATATGCATTGGGGCGTTGAAAAATCAAATCGTCCGGTAGAATACCAAAAGCAATATGTACCTAAAATGGTTGAAGCAGGAGCTAACGCAATTGTCGGAAGCCATCCACATTGGTTACAAGGGTTTGAGTATTATAATAAAGTTCCTATCGCTTACTCATTAGGTAACTTTTTATTCCCGAGTTATGTGAATGGGAAAAGCGCTGAAACTGGCGTATTAACTTTAACTTTTAAAGGAAAGGATGTCCAAATGTCATTCAATCCTTATATCATTCGCAACAACCAAGTTTCCCCTGTAAATGAGGGAGAAAAGAAAAAAGCTCTTCAATATTTACAAACAATTTCAACTGATGTAGAAATTGATGATACAGGGAAAATAAAAAACAAACGAAACTAGACAGCTCAAGATCTATTTCTCTGTAATATACTTTACAGAATAGGTGATAAACATGCTGAAAGACTTATTAGAAAATGTAAGTTTGTTAGAGAACGTTTATAAAATGTCTATAGCAGTTCTACTTTTATGTTCCCTTTATTCTGTGAGACTATTTAAAAAAATAAAGCGAGAGAGAAATCTTACTCCTTTTGAATTTACAATGTATGTAATCATTCGCATTGCGATATTTTTTTGGTTAGCTAGCTTTATTCTTCTTGAATTTAATAAGTACCTAGTTTAACTATAAAAAAGATAGAACAAGCACTATATTTCCTCGCTTGTATCTATCTTTTTTATTTACATTCTAACTCTTTCCTTCTATTAAATAAGCAAATCAAACAAAACAGGGTTTTTATTAAGCTCCATAAATTGAATATTATTTTCTTTAAAGCGAGTAATTAATTGCTCATAATCTTCTTTATGTTTTAATTCTACGCCGACTAATGCTGGACCATTTTCTTTATTATGTTTCTTAATATACTCAAAGCGCGTAATGTCATCTTCTGGTCCTAATCCTTTATCAAGAAATTCTCTTAGCGCACCTGAACGCTGTGGAAATTCAATGATGAAATAATGCTTTAACCCTTCGTAAATGAGAGAACGTTCTTTCATTTCTTGCATTCTATCAATATCATTATTTCCACCACTTAGCGTACATACAACTGTTTTACCTTTTATTTCATCCCTGTATAGATCAAGGGCTGCAATAGAGAGTGCACCAGCCGGTTCAGCTACAATCGCATTTTTCTTATACAGTTCTAAAATCGTCGTACAAACTTTCCCCTCTGGTACTAAAACAATGTCATCAATTACATCTCTACAAGTTTCAAAAGTTAACTTTCCTACTTTTTTAACCGCTGCCCCATCAACAAAACTATCTATTTTCTCCAATGCGACATTATCATTTTGAAGAAAAGCCTCTTTCATAGATGCAGCTCCCATCGGTTCTACACCAATAACCTTTGTAGTAGGACTAACACCTTTTACATATGTACCAACACCTGATGCTAATCCACCACCGCCGATTGCTGTAAAGATATAATCAACCGATTTCTCCATATCATGCATAATTTCAACTGCCACTGTCCCTTGACCTGCAACGACATACGGATCATCAAATGGATGAACAAATGTCATCTTATTTTCTTCACAATAGCGCTGTGCTTCTTGGAAAGAGCTATCGAATGTATCACCAACTAATACAATCTCTGCGAAATCACCACCGAAAAATTGTACTTGTGATACTTTTTGTTTCGGTGTTGTTGTGGGCATAAATATTTTCGACGGAATCTTCAATAAATTACATGTATAAGCAACTCCTTGCGCATGATTACCAGCACTTGCACAAACAACACCGTTTTGTAACTTTTCTTTCGGTAAACTTTGAATCAAATTGTATGCACCACGAATTTTGAAAGAGCGAATTAATTGTAAATCTTCTCGTTTTACATAAACGTCACAATCATATTTCTCAGATAAAACTGTATCACGTTGTAACGGTGTTTTAATAACGATATCTTTCATGCAATTATGAGCCATTAAGATATCTTCAATTTTCACTCTCTCCTTTACCTTTTGCACCATTATATATCATCCTTATCTCTTTTAAATTGGCTCAATCAAAATGTGGGATTTTCAGAACAGCCCCTGTATTCGCCGATGTTACCATTTGTGCATAACGTCCAAGCCAGCCAGTTTTCACTTTCGGTTCTGGTCGTTTCCATTCTTTTTTACGCTTATCTAATTCTTCATTACTCACTCTTACTTCTAGCAAGCGTTCTTCAACATCAATACATACAATATCCCCTTGTTCAAGAAGTGCGATCGTTCCACCAGCTGCTGCTTCTGGTGAAATATGTCCTACTGAAATTCCACGTGAAGCTCCAGAGAAACGTCCATCCGTTAATAATGCAACCTCAGCACCTAATCCCATTCCAGCAATTGCTGATGTTGGTGCTAACATTTCTGGCATACCAGGGCCACCTCTTGGTCCTTCATAACGAATGACAACTACATCTCCTTTTTTCACTTTCCCAAGCATAATGCCAGCAAGTGCCTCATCTTGTGAATTAAAAATAACGCAAGGTCCTTCAAAACGCTTTACCTCTGTTGCACCGCTTTTAATAACCGCTCCATCTTTCGCAAGGTTGCCTTTTAATATACGCAATCCTCCTTCCTCACTATGAGGGTTTTCAAGAGAGTGAATAACTTCCTTATCTTTAATCTCTGCCTCAGCAATATTTTCTCTTAATGTTTGCCCAGTAGCAGTTATTCGATCAAGATGAAGTACTCCTTCTTTCCGGCTCATCTCTTTCAAAATTGCACTAATCCCGCCCGCACGATCAATATCTTCCATATGCCAATTGGAAGCAGGGCTTACTTTACATAAATGTGGTACACGTCTTGAAACGGCATCAATACGGTTCATATCGTAATCTAATCCAGCCTCTTGCGCGAGCGCCAATGTATGCAACACTGTATTTGTTGAACCGCCCATCGCCATATCAAGCGCAAACGCATCATCAATTGCTTCTTCCGTTACAATGTCTCTTGGTTTAATATCTCTTTCAATTAAAATTTTCAATTTCTCTGCTGCTTGTTTAATTAACTCTTCACGTCTTGGATCAATTGCTAAAATACTCCCGTTACCAGGAAGAGCTAAACCTAACACTTCACATAAACAATTCATAGAGTTCGCGGTAAACATACCCGAACAAGAGCCACAAGATGGACAGCCATGATCTTCAATATCTTTTAATTCTTCTTCTGAAATTTTCCCAGATTGATAAGCTCCTACTCCTTCAAAAACGGAACTCAGATCAACAACTTCTCCTTTAGATGTTTTTCCTGCTGCCATTGGGCCGCCTGAAACAAACACAGTCGGAATATTAATACGTAGTGCAGCCATCATCATACCTGGTGTAATTTTGTCACAGTTTGGAATACAAATCATGCCGTCAAACCAGTGTGCATTTACAACCGTTTCTACTGAATCTGCAATTATTTCACGACTCGGAAGAGAATAACGCATACCGATATGTCCCATCGCAATACCATCGTCAACTCCAATTGTATTGAATTCGAATGGTACCATACCTGCCGCACGAACTGCCTCTTTTACAAGTTTCCCAAACTCGTTCAAGTGTTTATGCCCTGGAATAATTTCAATAAAAGAATTACAAATCGCTATGAAAGGTTTATCAAAATCTTCATCTTTCAAACCAGTTGCTTTTAATAAACTACGGTGCGGCGCTTTATCAAAACCTTTTTTAATCATGTCACTTCTCATCTTGTCAAATCCCCTCTTACATATTTTTCATTTATACTCTCTTACTCTATTTCTTTACTAATTCTTTCGGTGCATGAATCCAACTCATCATTTCACGAAGCTCTGCTCCCACTTTTTCTAATTGATGATTTTGTTCTGCTTTTTTCATTGCGTTATACGTCGGACGCCCTGCTTGATTTTCTAAAATCCATTTCTTCGCAAATTCACCTTGCTGAATTTCTGTCAGAACACGCTTCATTTCCTTCTTCGTTTCATCTGTAACAATTCTCGATCCTGTTACATAATCTCCAAATTCTGCCGTATCTGAAATAGAATGGCGCATATTCGTTAATCCACCTTCGTACATTAAGTCAACAATTAGCTTTAATTCATGCAAACATTCAAAGTATGCAATTTCAGGACGATATCCACCTTCCGTTAACGTTTCGAACCCGGCCTTCACAAGTGCAGTTACCCCGCCGCAAAGTACAGCTTGCTCACCGAATAAATCCGTTTCGGTTTCTTCTTGGAATGTCGTTTCAATTACACCCGCACGTGTACAACCTACACCTTTTGCATACGCTAATGCTACATGTAGCGCTGTTCCCGTCGCATCTTGATGCACTGCGACTAATGCCGGAACACCATTTCCTTCTTGATATACACGGCGAACGAGATGACCTGGACTTTTTGGCGCAACCATTGCTACATCTACGTAACTTGGCGGATTAATTTGGCCGAAGTGAATGTTAAATCCATGTGAGAAAAGTAACATTTGTCCTTCACGGAGATTCTCTTCTACTTCTGATTTATATACATGTGCTTGCTGTTCATCTGGCAATAACATTTGTACAACTTGTGCGGTTCGAACCGCTTCTGAAACAGACATTACTTCAAATCCATCTGCTTTTGCTACTTCATACGATTTACCAGGTCTAACACCAACTACAACTTCCACACCTGAATCACGTAAATTTTGTGCCTGCGCATGCCCTTGAGATCCATAACCAATTACCGCAACTGTTTTCCCTTGTAATAACTCTACATTTGCATCTTTCTCATAATACGTTTTCATACTCCATACACCCCTTATAATTTATTTACTTGCAGTACATCAATTAATTTTTTCAACTGACTAACAAGTAATGTCGCTTCATTTTCAGTACAAACTGCTGTGAGTTTCATTTCAGAAACGCCACTCGTATCTCTTTCGTTTAAATGTAAAGAAGAAATATAATAGCCACGCCGAGCAAAAATTCCACTTATACGTAATAAGACACTTGGCTCGTTATGAATAACGAGTGAAAAAGTATGACTCATTCTTCCCACCTCTTCATAATCATTTCGTTATTCCCTTTGTTTGGCGGAACCATCGGAAATACGTTTTCACCTTCTTCTACACAAAAATCAACTACGACAGGACCTTCGTGAGCAAATGCTTCTAACACCACTTGTTTCGCCTCTGTTGAATTTGTCGCCCTTAATCCCTTCACTCCATAAGCTTCTGCCACTTTCACAAAATCTGGTGAGCCAATTTTTGACTCTGATAAACGATTTTCATAAAACATTTCTTGCCATTGCCTTACCATCCCTAAAAATCTGTTATTTATAATAAATACTTTTACAGGGATGTTATTTTCAGCAATTGTTTGTAGTTCTTGAATGTTCATTTGAAAAGAAGCATCACCTGCAATACAAACGACGAGTTCTTCTTCTTTTGCAAGCTGAGCACCAATTGCCGCTGGGAACCCAAACCCCATTGTTCCTAATCCTCCAGAGGTAAGGAACGTCCGAGGTTTTCTTGCTTTATAGAAGTGAGCAGCCCACATTTGATGCTGTCCTACTTCTGTTGTGACAATCGCTTCACCATTCGTTAATTCACTTACTAAGTTGATCACATGCTGTGGTTTTAACTCAGATTCTTTTTGCTTATAAGAAAGTGGATATTCTTCTTTCCATGCCTTTACTTTCTGAAGCCATTCATCTGTTTGTGTATAAATAGACATATGTAACAACATGTGTAACGCTTTTTTCACATCACCAACAATCGGATGCTCTACAGTTACATTTTTATGAAACTCAGAAGGATCAATATCAATATGTACTTTTTTCGAGTGCGGAGAAAAAAGTTCTAATTTCCCTGTTACACGATCATCGAAGCGAACACCTAATGCAAGTAGTAAATCACATTCTGTTACCGCCATATTAGCAGCGTATGTCCCATGCATACCAAGCATCCCTAGAAACAATGGATCTCCCGGTGGATATGCACCAAGTCCCATTAAAGTTGAAACGACTGGAATACGGTTCTCCCTTGCGAATTCGAAGAGTTCATCGGATCCACCTGAATGAATGACACCTCCTCCAATATAAAGAAGTGGACGCTTTGATTTTGAAATTGCTTTAGCCACCTCTCTAAGTTTCATGCTGTCTGGTACAAGTTCTGGTTTGTACCCCGGAATATCAACTTCTTCATTAAAGAAATTGGTGACTTTTGCATTTTGAACATCTTTTGGAATATCGATTAATACTGGTCCCGGTCGTCCGCTTTTGGCGATGTAAAAAGCTTCTTGCACAATTCGTGATACATGATTTACATCACGAACTTGGTAATTATGCTTCGTAACAGGTACTGTAATTCCGACAACATCCGCTTCTTGAAATCCATCTTTACCAATTAAAGGCGTTGCAACTTGGCCGGTAATGACAACTAAAGGAATCGAATCCATATAAGCGTCTGCTAAGCCCGTAACTAAATTTGTCGCCCCTGGGCCAGAGGTAGCAAAGACTACCCCGACCTTCCCAGAAGCTCTCGCATATCCTTCAGCCGCATGAATGGCAGCTTGTTCATGACGAGTTAAAACATGTTTCAAACCACTTTCGTATAACGCATCGTATACTGGTAAAATCGCTCCGCCTGGATAGCCGAAAACGGTCGTTACACCCAATTTCTTCAAACCTTGAATCACGTGCCCAGCGCCTGTCATTTCTTCACACTGTAACTTCTCATACGCTGTATACTGCTGCTTCATTTCAATTAACTCCTCTCCTTATTTATGCTAAGCTTTCCGTCAGCCCGGGAACACGTACTCCTCTTTCTCTCGTTAATTTTTTAAATTCTTCGGTCAATTGTTTCGTTACACTTCCTGGTTTCCCATCTCCAATTTCTCTCGAATCAACTTTTACAACTGGAATTAACTCCGCTGCTGTTCCTGTTAAAAATACTTCATCCGCTACATATACGTCATGGCGAGTGAATGGTCTTTCCTCACACGGAATACTCAGTCGTTCACATATCTCGATAACACTATTTCTCGTAATACCTTCTAATGCCCCTAAATAGGATGGCGGGGTTAATACTTTTCCATCTTTCACAACGAAAACATTATCGCCAGAACCTTCACAAACATATCCTTGTTGATTTAACATAAGAGCCTCTAACACTCCTGCTTGTGCCGCCTCAATTTTTACAAGTACGTTATTTAAATAATTCATTGACTTAATACGTGGATCTAACGCGTCTGGCGTATTACGTCTTGATGCAACAGATACAACGCTTAGCCCATTATCATAAAATTCTTGTGGGAATAACTTTAATTGTTCTGCAATGATAATTACGCTCGGCTTCACACAACTTCTCGGATCGAGTCCTAAGTCACCTTTTCCTCTTGAGACAATTAAGCGAATATAAGCATCAGCGTATTCATTTTTTTGGAGTGTATGTAAAACTGCTTCTTCCATTTCTTCTACCGTCATTGGAATTGTTAGTAAAATAGATTTCGCTGATTCATACAATCGTTTCACATGTTCTTTTAAACAAAATACATTTCCTCCGTAACTACGAATCCCTTCAAATACACCGTCTCCGTATAAAAAACCGTGATCATACACTGAAACAACTGCCTTTTCTTTTTCTACAAATTCCCCATTCATGTAAATGTACTGGTTTCCCATCTCACATCGCTCCTCTTTTTTCTCTATTTTTGCAATCTATTTCTACATCGATTGCTGAGATGAGTAATTTTAACAGAATATTCAGTATATAAACCTTAAAAATATACTCGTCTCAACAATCGATTACTTACATACTTGTAGCAATCCATTGCTGAGACGAGGGAATCGTGGTACCACTCAGCTTCCTTATACTTCTCACGAAATATAAGCTCTGCAAGTCCAATTAGACTTTTGTTTTTCTATCGGGAACAACCCCGCTACTTTTTACTAGTTTTCAAAAGTAGTGCTCCAAGGTGATTTTCAATGAGTGAATTGTTACCACCCTCACAGCCTCGGGGCAGCTCTCTGAAACAATCTTTATCATTTACTCTCCTCTTCTACGCATTCTCTTCTTCTATTTTTAAAAATAAAAACTCTCGCCTCAGCAATCAACTACTACAATTTAGTAGCTTTGATTGCTGAGGCGAGAGTTTCGCGTTACCACTCAGCTTCCTTATACTTCTCACGAAATATAAGCTTTGTAGGTCCAATCAGACCTCCGTCCTTTTACCGGAGACGATGCCGCCGCCCTCTACTCAGTTTCCCTTTCGCAAGCGATGCTCCGAGGTGATCTTCAATGATTCGATTGTTACTACCCTCACAGCCTTGGAGTAGCTCTCTGAAACGATCATAATCATCTACTTTCCTCTTCTTTGCATATACAACATATAAAGTTAGAAAATTCTTAATTAACTTTTATTTGTTACACGTATTATAGGACGTTGTTCTTTTCGTTGTCAACATGTTTTCTCAAAAAAATCAAAATTCATTCTATTTATTTTTTCTCAAATCAAAATTGGAATGCATTACTTACATACACTCATATATTACTTAAGTATGTTTGCATTACTACATAAAGAAAAACTTATAAAGTTTATGAGGAGATGAGGAAACTATGTTAAAAGGGAAAGTAGCGTTAGTTACAGGAGCAAGCCGAGGAATTGGACGAGCGATCGCTAAACGTTTAGCAAATGACGGTGCATTGGTTGCTGTTCATTACGGTAATCGAAAAGATGACGCTGAAGAAACTGTTCATGAAATTCGATCAGATGGTGGCCAAGCTTTTTCTATCGGCGCAAATTTAGAATCCTTACACGGTGTAGAAAACCTTTATAACGCTTTAGATACTGAATTACAAAAGCACACTGGTGAAACACAATTTGATATTTTAATAAACAATGCTGGCATTGGTCCTGGTGCTTTTATTGAAGAAACGACTGAACAATTTTTTGATAGAATGTTTTCAGTAAATGCAAAAGCACCATTCTTTATCATTCAACAAGCACTGCCACGTTTACGTGACAATAGCCGAATTATTAATATTTCATCCGCTGCCACCCGCATTTCTTTACCTGATTTTGTTGCATATAGTATGACGAAAGGCGCTATTAATACAATGACTTTTACGCTAGCAAAACAGCTTGGAGCACGAGGAATAACGGTGAATGCAATACTTCCAGGATTTATTAAAACAGATATGAATGCAGAACTCTTGAGCGACCCGATGATGAAGCAGTACGCTACTACTATTTCCGCTTTCAATCGCTTAGGTGAAGTAGAAGACATTGCCGATACTGCTGCATTCCTTGCTTCTCCAGACAGCCGCTGGGTAACTGGACAATTAATTGATGTGAGCGGAGGATCTTGTTTATAAAAAACATATATTTTCAAATCTTTTTTATTGCGCAATAAAACAATTTATATAATACTATATAAAACATATACATTTAGGAGGATTACAGCAATGTCCGAAAAAACATACGAACTCGCAACCTTCGCAGGCGGTTGCTTTTGGTGCATGGTAAAACCATTTGATGAACTTCCTGGTATTCATAAAGTACTTTCTGGCTATGCAGGAGGTCATGTAGAAAACCCAACATATGAACAAGTAAAAGCTGGAACATCTGGACATTTAGAAGTTGTTCAAATTACATTCGATCCTTCTATTTTTCCTTATCAGAAATTACTAGACTTATATTGGCCACAAATCGATCCAACTGATGATGGCGGACAATTTTTTGACCGTGGTCCATCTTATCGTACCGCTATTTTTTATCATAACGAAACACAAAAAGGGCTTGCTGAAAAATCAAAACAAGCTCTTACAGAAAGCGGTATGTTTAAAGATCCAATCGTGACTGAAATTCGTCCTGCTGCACCTTTTTACGCAGCAGAGGAATACCACCAACATTTCTATAAAAAGAATCCAGAGAAATATGCTACTGAGCAAAAGGAATCTGGTCGTGAAGACTTTATTAAAGAAAATTGGCAAAAAAAATAATAAAAACGCATCGTGCTTTTTTAATACGATGCGTTTTTATTTTTGATAAAAGTACCATACAATGATGAGAACAACCGCTGTTAATGCCCAAAGCGCTACTTCATTTTTCACTCTACTCTTTTTCTTAGTCATTTCATCTCCTCCTAATAGCAATACAACGTATTCAAGATTTCCTCTGTTTCATTGTCCACCTTATATACATAAATACATCCTTACCAATCCTTATAACAAGACCACCAATGATTCCGATTGCAATTGAAATTACTAACATTTGTCCAAAGCTAAAAGAATTTGTGTACGTTATGTAAAGAACGATACATATAAGTAAAACATCCGGTAAAGAAAGCAAAAACCTTTTAAGCATTCCTTTATCTCCTCTATACTTTATTTATATCTTCTACTGTAATTTTGAAATATAGTTTGTTCAAAAATTCCATTTAGGCCCTCATTTTATGAAAAATAATAAGAATCCCTTTCAAAAGAGATTCTTATTCAGTAGATTTAAGTTTAATTATTTTCTACATATCCTATTCCATAATTACTCCTAAAATAGAATAATATTACTAATCATTTATTGTAAATTGACTATTTGCCAGGCAACCGAATGTCGCGCCAGCTACCTACATCGCATTGGCCAAATTCATTATTACCTACCGCGACTACCGTGCCATCCGATTTAAGGCCAACAGTATGACAACGCCCCGCCGCTATCATATCTTTGGGCCATCGCTTCACTTTTTCTTTCGATAAAAGGTAATCCATGTTTTACCTCCTTGCATATAAGCAACTGTATCATAATAGATATTTTTATCAAATTTCATTATAAATCTACATTTACAAAGAAAGCTTATTTTACTTCTTCAAAAAATAAAAACCTCCAGTTTAAATACTAGAGGTTTTCTCGTTATTTCTTCAAGCGGTCAATAAAATCGTTCAATTTATCTAGCGATTTCATATTCTGATTGCAAGCTACACCATCTTTGCAAATGTAGTTTCCCTTTTTAACGAAAGTTCCTGGTACATCGCCTTTAATTTCAACTAAAAACATTCCTACTTCTTCATGCCCATGACATAATGAACAAATGCTTTTTTTATTTAAACTTTGGAACGTTCCTTGCAGACCAACAAATTTATTTTTATCATTTTTCGCTATAATAAATTTCCTCCTTGATCCCTTATCAATCCAGCTTAAATAAGATATTTCTTTCATATCTATTTCTTCCATATCAGGAAGTTTTAACTTTTTCGCCTTAGGAAATAACTTTTTTAATGTTTGTGCTGTAACTTCTTGAAACGGAATTACATACGGATTTATTTTCATTAAAAATGATTCTGCATCTTCTCTATTTTGAACTGTTAATACCGTATCAATTAACTCTTTCTGTTCATCCGTTAAATTCTCAAATACATGTATTATCTTTTCAATCGCAAGCGATTTTAACGCTTGAATTACACCTCTATCATTTGCCGTTGCATGCCCGTTTGCTAAAATATAAGCTTGTGATTTTATAAAATTATATTGATCACTTCTAATAAACGCTTCCATCTTTATCACTCCATACAAATTGTTGATCTAGTTTTATTGTATACAATGATTACGTTTTTTGATATGTAAAAGATAACTTAGAAACAAACATTACATATATCACTTATTCTCTACCGCTGCATTTCCTGACAAAAGAAGCCATCATCCGTTTTCCATTCCGCATATAATACGTCTTCAAATTTAGTAATTCCTTTTTGCTTTATTTGTTTATAAAGCCACCCTTCATCAAATCCCGCTTCCCTCAAATTATCCTTAACTACTTTTCCATCACTAATTAATGAAATTGGTAAGTATACAGGCTTATGTTTTAAACTTAAATCATTTACAGTAGGAGATTCGTATTTACTTTTTTTCAAAACGCTTATGTTTCCGTTAGGTTCCAATATCATATATTCAACTTCTCGGATTGAAAATATATCTTTTTGTTGCCTAAGCATTTGTTGTAATTGGTTTATATCCAAATGATTTACGCTTAATTGTTCACGATCAATCTTTCCATTACGAATAATAATTGAAGGATATCCTTCAAAAAACCTTCTTGTCCCTCTTACTTTTTGTGTTATCACTTCAATAGTATAAATTAAAATTACCCAAACAAATACTGAATATAAAATAGACCATACTTTAATTTTAGGATCATATATTGAATTTCCAACGAGCTCACCTAGGACGATTGCAGAAATAAAATCAAAGGGCGTTAGCTGAGATATTTGTGTTTTCCCTAATATTTTTGTAGCAATTAATAGAACAAAAAAACCAATTAAAAGCTCTATCGTTATTTGTCCAATATGATTCATATATGTTCACCTTTCTACTCTTCAAATGTTCTGTATAGCATTTAATAAAAAAACGGCACATTTTTTCTATTATCATGCCCGTTCACACTTCATATATCCAATACATATAAAACAAAAAGAGTCTGATTCAAAGTAATATATGAATCAGACTCTTTTCCTCTTATTTAGAATACACAATCTTTTTAATCGTTTCCCCAGAAAGAAAATATTCTTCTGCAAGTTGATGAATAGCAATCCCACTTTTAAACGCTTCTTTAATTGCTTTATTTCTTTCATCTAATTGTTTTCTTCCGCCAGATCGTGTACCCCATTTATAATGTTTCGTTTCTTGTTTCGGAATGTAAATTGTTTCACCTTGTATATACTTTTGAATTTCAGTAATTAAACTCTCCGGTAAAACAGCATTAGCTTTTACGTATTTCATTTCTGCTCGCCCCTTATTTTTTATGGTTCATTTCAATAAGGTGCAAAGCCAAATATAAAAAATGATACGAGCTCATATAGGCGATTGTATATTACTTGTCTACCTCACGCAAAGTATCGCCATTTCCATACTTGGCTTTGCATGAGACGTTGCAGTGTCTGGCAATTGAATTATAATCGCCATATAAACACCTCCTAATATACCTTTTGCATTTTATTATATGATAAATTCCTTCTCCTTGCATCCACACCCTTCTTAAAGCACGAAATTTTATCTAAGAAGGGCTATCAGTTCGTAACAGTAAATGAATTGCAAAAAAGAGCAAAATAAAAAGGTAGCGTATCTTTGTATGATACGCTACCTTTCTTTTTATATAATGCCAAGTACATTTAAGAATACGATAATAATCGCAATTGGTGCGATATAACGAAGTAAGAATAACCATAATACGAATAGTTTATAACCTTTATTTTTACTTACACCTAGCTCTTTCATTAATACATCTTTCTTCATTTTTAAAGGAACAAAGATAGAAACTAATAATACACCAAGTGGCATTAATACGTTACTTACTGCATAGTCCGCTAAATCAAAGACTGTCTTCCCGAAAATCTTCAGATCACTTAATATACCGAATGATAATGCTGATGGTACCCCAACAACGAAGATTAATAACCCTACGATTAAGGCCATTTTTTCACGTTTCCCTTTACCTTTTGATGTTAACGATGCGACACTAATTTCTAACATCGAAATTGCTGATGTAATCGTAGCGAAGAAGAATAATAATAAGAAAACGATGAAGAATAATTTTCCGAATGCCATTTTACTGAAAATAGCTGGCAATACGATAAATAATAGTCCCGGTCCTTGAGATGGTTCCATTCCAAATGCGAACACAACTGGGAAAATTGCAAGTCCTGCAAGTAATGTAATAACAAGAGTTAAGGCTACGATAGAAAATGCTGAACGTGGTAAGCTTTCTTCTTTCGGTAAGTATGAGCTATACGTTACCATAACGGCTACCCCAACAGATAATGAGAAGAACGATTGCCCCATTGCGTATAAAATAACTTCTGATGTTACATGTGAGAAATCAGGTTGTAAGAAGAAACGAACTCCTTCTCCAGCACCATCTAACGTAAGTGCACGAACGATTAATACAAAGAATAAAACGAATAGTGCTGGCATGAAATATTTATTTACTTTTTCAACACCATTTTGTACACCTTTACTTACGATAAAAATAGTAATAAGGATGAATAATAGCTGTGATCCAACTGCTAAATATGGATTGGAAATGATTTCACCAAACGTAGCTTCGTATGCTCCATTTCCTTCCCATAGTCTACCTGTAATCGCATTCCATAAATATAATAAAATCCAGCCTCCTACAACACTGTAGAAAGAAAGTAATATGAAACATGTTACAATTCCTAATTTACCTAACCAAGGCCATAACGTTTTAGGAGCAATCTCTCTATATGCATCAACAGCCTCTTTTTGTGTACTTCTTCCAATAACAAATTCAGCTAATAATAGCGGTAAACCAATTAATAATGTGAAACCGATGAAAATTAGGAAGAACGCTCCGCCTCCTCCAATGCCGGCCATATATGGGAATTTCCAAATCGCCCCAAGACCAATTGCCGAACCTGCTGCAGCTAATACGAAACCTAATTTCGATGTCCATTGCTGTGAATTCATTTGTTAATCTCCTCTCTATCTCTTTTTCTTTGTTACAATTCGGTATTTATATTGTTCTATCAATACTCTTTTCTAATACGTTCACTTCCTCCCTAATAATAAAAAAACGCCCCTACGTAAATACGTAGGGACGACAAAAATATCGCGGTACCACCCTAGTTGTGAAGAACACTAAGAAACCACCTAAATAAAAACGCCCCTACGCAAAAACGTAGGGACGATAAAATATCGCGGTACCACCCTAGTTATGAAGCCACACCAAAGTTAGGACCTAAATAAAAAACGTCCCTACGTAAATACGTAGGGACGATAAATATCGCGGTACCACCCTAGTTGTGAAAAAATCTTCACCACTTTATTTGATAACGGTATAAACTACCGTCTTTCATTTCCTCAAAATATGAGATTTATGAAAGATGCTCCAGGACGAACTTCATGAATAATCTATATACTGATTCACACCAACCATCAGCTCTCTGAAATAGGGAGATATTCACTACTATACCCTTTCATTGCCCAAATATTATTTTCCGAATTGATTACTATCATTTTTATCACACATTAAAAATAGTGTCAACTTATATTTCGAATTTTTATGTATTACAATCTATTTAAAAATTCGAAATATAAGTTTTAGTTTAGAAAACAAGTAGCTTAGTACATAACGAATTCTAACAGGCAATAGAAAAAGAATTACGTATTATTGATACTTATTCAATAATACAAATCATCTAGAAACATAACCTGTCTCTCTGTATTCATTTTTTAAGAGTTTGATGGATACCAAGAAAATTTCGCATCACTATCCAGTGGTCTATTTTTTGTTTCTTCTTTAATTACACGAAACCATTCATTTAGAATTTGAGTTTTGGGCAATTGAGCAGCAAGGCTATCTTCCCAAATTATATGTGAGAACCAGGCTTTCGTTTCCCATTCAAACTGCAATTGTGCGAACGAAATTATAGGGTGATCAGCTCCACGAAATTGCTCATTTACTGCATTTGAAACTTCTGGAGCTTGCGGTAACAACTCGTTCTGAATTCTATTTCTTATCGTCTCATTTTCTAGCTGATCCCAGAAATACAATTGCCCATTTATTTGATAAAAAATATCAAATGAAGCCTCACCTTTCTTCAAATTCAATAACACGAAGGCACGTTCCACATCATTGTCAGCCGCTTTTACAGCATTAACAATTATATTTTGTGCCATTGATACCCAGTAACTAGTCGCTTCCTCTACCGGTGATTCAACATACAATTCTTCACTTAATTCATGAAGGGTAGCTTCTTGCTCATTTACTTTTTCAACTTTTTTAAAAAACCTATTAAAAAAACCCATAACTTCCCCCTTATTACTATTTTCTATTTCACAAAATAAAAAATAGATTTTTCTTGCTCATCCACATTTACTCCTGGCGCGTATGTATGAACTTGTTGCAACACTTCTTCTATTAGCAACTCTAACTCCTGCACACTTTTTTCTGGATTCCCTATTAATGTGTCCGCCATACGTTCATATAATTTTTCAGGTTTAATAGTCATTCGTTCCACATTATTAGGCATCCATTTAAACGCTGGATGATGTACGTACATTTTATTCAAACCAAATAAAACACCGAATACGTTCCTTTGTACTTCGCAAATAACGTCATAAAGCATAAGCCAATCTTTCCGTTTTAAAAGCGCCTTTCGATTGTGCCAACGATTACTTAACCATAGATTTTCTGAAATCATCAGTTTTGCTAGTTCATCTGGATATGCCGCTACTTTTTCTTTTAATTCATTCACTTTCCCTTCTCCATACAAACTAACACCATCATGAATGGATGATACAATACATTTTTTTTCATAATTTATATCATATTGATCCACCACATCCGAAATTACTTTCTCTACTGTCTCTGTTAAAAAGTTACTAATCTCTAATTTAATTCCCTCTTTCGTTAAATACGTTTCCGACCATTCTTCTTCCTCATACGGATGATACGATAATATTTTCCCATCAATATGATAAATAGGGGCCCTACGATCTTCATCTTCAAGCTTTCTAGCTACTGAACCCGCTAAAATAATAGCTTCTACTTTCGGATTTTGCCTATAAATCTCTGACATCTCTATCGCTCTCTCTTTTAATCCCATTTCATTTCCCCCTAAAATTGCAGTAATCCCCTATATTTCATTTATCTATTTCGATATTACAGCTTGCATTACCTTTTCAAATTCCTACTTAATCATATTTCTATCCAATAGCGCTGAATAACTTCACCAGTACGAGAAGAAACTACTTCATTTTCTAACACACCTCCAACCTTTTGAATCGTTTTAGCAGAACCGATATTGGATTTATCGCAAGTTATTAATACTTTCTGCAATCCTAATTTTTGCGCTTCAGCTAATGCAAGTTGTAGTTGTTTCGTAGCGTAACCGTGGCGACGTTTATTCGGATGGACACTATATCCAATATGACCGCTTTCCCGTAATAATTCTGGATTTAATCTATGTCTAATATTCACAAAACCTATAAGTTCCCCTTTTTCAAAACTTAAAAACTGACTAGATGGCACTCGATTAGCTAGTAAATTTTCTCCTAGTTCTTGTTTACTCACTTTTTCAAACCATTCATCAAGAGAATCAAAGTTTTGTAAAGAACTACTTCCATGTGGTTGTTCCCCTGAGTGTAAAAACGCTTGTCTATACGCCGTAATACGCTCACTATATTCATGGATTGGTTTTAATAGTTTCATTGTTCTTCTCCCCCTCTTCATTCCATAAAACAAACACCTTAATAGCAGCTATTCACTATTAAGGTGTTTCTATCCTTTTTATTCAAATAACCCCATGCTCAAATAACGTTCACCTGTATCAGGCGCAATACATAAAACTTTTTTACCAACGCCTAGACGTTTCGCTATCATGATTGCAGCGTAAACAGATGCTCCAGAAGATGGCCCAACTAATAATCCTTCTTGTCTAGCTAAGTTTCTCATTGTCGTTAAAGCCTCTTCGTCTGCAATTTGAATAATTTCGTTATACACTTCTGTATTTAAGTTTTTCGGAATAAATCCTGGGCTTGTTCCTACTAGTTTATGAGGACCTGGTACACCACCGGATAAAACGGGAGATCCTTTCGGTTCCACTACTGCAATATATAAGTTTGGCAATTGCTCTTTTAACGTTTCACCAGTCCCTGTAATCGTTCCGCCTGTTCCTGCCGTTGCAACAAAAGCATCAAGCTCTCCCTCCATTTGTTCGTAAATTTCAAGTGCAGTCGTATAACGGTGAATATTCGGATTAGCTGGATTTTCAAATTGTTGCGGGATAAAACTATTCGGTATTTGTTTTTGCAGTTCTAACGCCTTCGCAATTGCTCCTGGCATTCTTTGTTCTGCTGGTGTTAAAACTACTTCTGCCCCGTATGCTTTCAATAAATTAATACGCTCTTTTGACATATTGTCTGGCATAATTAAAATCGCTTTATACCCTTTAGCTGCTGCGTTCATCGCTAAACCAATTCCTGTATTCCCGCTTGTCGGTTCAATAATTGTATCCCCTGGTTTAATGAGACCATTTTCTTCTGCAACGTGAAGTAAATTATAAGCAGCACGGTCTTTCACACTACGTGATGGATTAAACATTTCTAGTTTCACATACACGTCCGCTGCGTCTTCCGGAATAAATTTAGATAATCGGACGACAGGTGTATCTCCTATTAATTCTGTTACGTTTTCACATAATTTCATAGTGCATCCCCTATTCTATCGTTTTCTTATCACTTGGTAATAACCATGAAGTAAGTCCAATTAACGGTAAACAACTACATAATATCATAATGAACTGAAGGCTATATATATCAGCTAACTTTCCTAGTACTACAGCACCTAGAGCACCAAGGCCGAACGCAAGACCTACAATTAGACCTGATACCATCCCTACTTTTCCCGGAACAAGCTCTTGCGCGTATACAACAATTACACTAAAACTACTTGAACTAATAAAACCGATACATAAAAATAAAGGTACGACCCACACAAGTGAGACATGTGGTAATAACAGCGCAAGTGGCGCTGAACCTAACATTGAAAATACGATGATGTTTTTCTTACCAAATCGATCTGCTAACGGTCCCCCGAAGAAAGTGCCTAACACACCAGCAATCATAAATGCGAATACGAAATACTGGGCATTTTTTATAGATAAACCATAATGCTCAATTAAGTAAAATTGATAGAAATTCCCGATACCGGCACCGTACCAAGAGCGCACAAAAGTAAGAAAAACAAGAAGTATAATAACAAATTTAATGTGTGTACTTACAATTGCATTTTCCGCCTCAAGCGCAGCTCTCTTCTTCCTTCTTACAGCGCCGGTTGCTAATTCATTTTTGTACCAATTCGATACGAAAATTAATAATGCAATTCCTACTGCTGCAAATGCTGTAAAACCTAATGAACCAATTTGACCGAGTGGAACGAAAATTAGCGCTGTAAAAATAGGAGCTAAAGAATTCCCCGTGTTTCCCCCAACTTGATAAATCGCTTGCGCTAACCCTCGTTTTGCACCTGCCGCCATATACGCAACACGAGCGCCTTCTGGATGAAAGACTGCGGAACCTAAGCCAATAAATAAAACAGAAATAATAACAATAATAAAGTTTGGTGCAAACGCGAGTCCAATCATTCCAAGCATACTTGAAAACATACCGAGTGGTAATAAAAATGGTGACGGCTTCTTATCTGAATACATACCAAACACCGGTTGCATAATCGATGACGTCATATTTAACGCAAACGCAATCCACCCTACTTGCATATAGGATAAATTCATCGTTTTTTCCAAAATAGGAAACAACGCCGGCACAACTGCTTGCATCGAATCATTTAAAAAATGTCCGAAACTAATCGCAAATAATATTCGATATATTGTCGGTGTTTCTACTGTGTTTTTTTGTGAAACTGCCTGCATATGTGAATCGCTCCTTTCTGTACAAAATATATATTTATTACAGTAGGTGTAATAAATTCTGACTTTTGAAACATTTCTATTCTATACTGCTTTCATTTCTTTTTCCAGAAATATAACTTAACTCCCATCATTGACTTGCATCCTTGTAACTTTCAGCAGTAAAACATTATAGAAAAAGGCAACCCAATCACAAACTGGGTTGCCTCTTACATTAAATTGCAAAACGCTTATACTTCTCGTAATCGCTCGTCTTACATTCCACTTCTAGTTTCGTACCTTCATTTTCATAACTCGTTGATAAAACGTGCGCATGATTATTGAAATACGAAACTACCTGTCCTTGATCGTACGGAATTAACATTTCACATTTCGTATATTCTTTATAAATATGGGAACGAATCATTTCTACAAGCTCTTCAATTCCAACATGTTTCTTCGCAGATAAATACACGCGGTCTTCTTGTACTTTCGGAATTTCAACATCCACCATATCTGATTTGTTATAAGCATAGATCGTTGGAATATTTTCTACTCCAATTTTCTTTAACGTTTCATTTGTAATATCAATTAATTGTTCATAATTTGGATTTGCGTAATCTACGACGTGAATAAGTAAATCTGCTTCCGCTACTTCTTCTAACGTTGAACGGAACGCCTTCACAAGATGATGTGGTAATTTACTTACAAATCCAACTGTATCCGTTAATAAAAATGATTTATTATCTGGCAAATCAATATTTCGTACAGATGTTTCTAACGTCGCAAATAACATATCTTTTTCAAATACTTGTTTTTCTTCTGTACCATTATAAATTTCAAGCATTGCATTCATCGTCGTTGACTTTCCTGCGTTCGTATAGCCTACTAATGCTACAACAGGTATTTCATTTTTCTTACGTTGCTTTCGCTGCGTTTGACGCTGGGCAACGAGCGCTTCTAAATCTTTATTCAAAACTGAAATTTGTTCTTCAATTTTACGACGGTCTAACTCTAACTTCTTCTCACCGACACCTTTATTTTTCGTACCAACGCCGCCACTCTGTCTCCCTAACGATTCACGAAGACCGATTAAACGAGGCATCATATACTGAAGGTGTGCTACTTCTACTTGTAGCTGTGCTTCTTTCGTTTTCGCACGTTGCGCAAAAATATCTAAAATTAAAATGGTGCGATCAATTACCTTACAATCTAAATCCTCTTCTAAATTTCGAATTTGTGAAGGAGATAATTCATCATTAAAGATGACCATATTCGCATCTATTTCTTGTACATACGCTGCTACTTCTTCAATCTTTCCTTTTCCGATATAATGCGATGGATTTACTCGTTGTAAATTTTGCGTTACTTGCCCAATTACCTCTACATCACAAGCTTCCGCAAGATTTGTTAACTCTTCCATCGAATATGCAAAATCATCTTCATTACCTACATTTACTCCAACTAAAACTGCTCTTTGTAATACTTCTTCCATATATTTATTCCTCCATTTCGATTACGTAAAATAAAAAACACAGGTCGCTGCCTGTGTTTTCGTAAACGGATAAGGGTTCACCAAAGAAATAGAAGAAAGCTATGCTTTCATCCTATTTTATAGTCAAAAAGTCCCAAGATCGTATACGTATCCACAATAAGCGTTCACCTATACAATCCCATTCTATTTATAAAGGCAAAACAAAAAGAGGGCGTATTCGTCCCTCCCTCTTTGTCACATATAAGCTTAATAAAGGGTTCCTTTAAAATAGGCAGACCAATCCCGTTCACTCTGTACACAGACAGAGCCTTTGAGCGCTATTCAATTATTGGCACAAAGTATTGAGACGTAATCTGATTAAGATCAAAGGAAGCCCCTCCGTTCATTTTAAGTTACATAAAGTGTAGCATAAGTAATTCGCTTTCACAAGGTTTAACAACCTATATCACACTAAAGAAAATCGTTATGTTTTTACTTTAATCGTCATTTTTTGCGAGTTTTTCTCACAATAAAAATAACAAAAGCAATTATCAATTTTAGAAACTTCTCGTATATTATTTTTACAGCACTCGCCAAATTCCTTCATAATAAGTTAAGTATTATCGTTTTAATACAACAAAAATCTATATTGACATTTTTATAACCTAATATTAGTATCAGGTTATAAAAATAAAAATTAGGAGATGTTCCTATGCATTCTAAATCTCGTATTACTGCAATTGGTACTTATGTTCCAGATCAAATATTGTCTAATAACGATTTAGAAAAGATGGTCCATACGAATGATGAATGGATTGTACAAAGAACAGGAATGAAGGAAAGAAGAATCGCTAGCGAAGAAGAATATTCCTCAAACTTAGCCATTAAAGCAATTAAAAATTTATGTACAACATATAAGACAAACTTAGAAGATGTCGACTGTATCATTGTCGCTACTACTACTGCTGATTACGTTTTCCCTAGTGTTGCTTGCCAAATACAACAATACTTCAACATACCTCATACACTAGCTTTTGATTTAAATGCAACTTGTGCTGGTTTTACATATGGACTACACGTCGGTAATAGCTTAATCACTTCTGGATCACATGAAAAAATACTTGTCGTAGCGACAGAGACATTATCTAAAGTTACTGATTATACCGATAGAACGACCTGTATTTTATTCGGTGATGGTGCTGGAGCTATTTTATTAGAAAGAGATGAAGACACCCCAAGCTTTATCGCTGCTCACATGGGAACAAACGGTGATGGCGGCATTCATCTATATAGAACAAACTTATCTACTACTATGAATGGCACACCACTGCAAACAAATGAAAAAATCGTTCAAAATGGAAGAGAAGTATATAAATGGGCAACACGAACAGTGCCAAAAGGCATAAAAAATTTATTACATAACGCAAATATGCAAGGGGATGATATAGACTGGTTCATACCCCACAGCGCTAACTTACGAATGATTGAATCTATTTGCGAAAAATCTCAAATTCCAATACAAAAAACATTAACGAGCGTGGAATATATGGGGAATACCTCTTCAGTCACCATTCCACTCGCTCTAGATTTAGCTATAAAAGAAGGAAAGTTAAATAATGGAGACACACTTTTACTATACGGATTCGGTGGTGGTCTTACACATTTAGGGCTTATTGTAGAGTGGAATTTAATTTAAGTGTATAAAAAGAGGCTCTAGTCAGTAACTAGAACCTCTTTTTCATTTAATTTCTTGCCCCTTTTCGAGACCATATCACAACAGGAATAAGTAATAACGCTAACACGCCTCCAGCCAATGACAATGCCGCATAACTTGAATTCGCTACTACCATACCTGACATCGCTCCACCAGAAGCTCCAGCTAGCGCAATAAAAACATCTATTTTCCCTTGTGTTTTAGCACGTGTAGACGGTGTTGTGGAATCAACGATTTGTGCTGTACCACTAATCAATCCGAGGTTCCATCCTAGCCCAAGTAAAGACAGAGCAACGATTAATAGTAATAAAGAATCACTTGGTGCTATCGCAGCTATGACACCCGCTGCAAGTAAAATCACTCCACCAGCTATGCTCATTGTAGTTCGGCCAATTTTATCAATTAACATTCCTGTAACGAGAGATGGAAGATACATTGCACCTACATGAAAGCCTATCACAAGTCCTACTGCACTTAAACCGTGACCGTGGTGTCCCATATGAACTGGCGTCATCGTCATAATCGCAACCATCACGATTTGCGTAAGTATCATTACGATTGCTCCAACTGTAATACCTCGTTTATTTTCTTTCACTTCTTCTATTATTGGTTGCCCTTTATATGTATGTTCCTGTTTATATCTTTCTATTATGTTAGCAATAATTAACGGATCTGGACGAAGCATAACAAAAAGAACTAGACCCGCCAGTATAAATGCTGCTGCCGATAGTATGAACGGACCTGCAAGTTTAGGAACTCCAATTGAATGCGCAAAACTACCCATTACTCCTACTAAATTTGGTCCTGCAACTGCACCGAAAGTCGTCATTACCATCGTAATACTAACAGCCGTTGCTCTCTGCTTCTTATCTGCTAAATCTGTACCTGCATAACGAGCTTGTAGATTCGTGGCTGTACCGGCACCATATATGAGTAAAGAAATAAGTAAAAGAATAATGCTATTCGTTAAAGCTGCCATTACAACACCAATTGCTCCAAATCCACCTACTATAAACCCTGTTGCAAGACCTATCCGGCGTCCATATCGTTGCGAAAGCTTCCCTACTATGAAAGCTGCTAATGCTGATCCCAATGTAAACATAGCAGTTGGTAATCCTGCAAATGCATCTGTTCCAAGCATTTGCTGCGCAAGAAGTGCTCCCACTGTAATACCAGCAGCTAGTCCTGCACCGCCAAACATTTGTGAAATGCTGACGATTATTAACGTTCGTTTGTATAGTTTTTGTTGCTCTTCTTCTGTGTACACATGATTATCTATTAAAGCCCCTGCCTTATCTAGCAATTCCCCATCCTCCTTTTAAAATTAATCCCTCTTGTTAATGTACTATGTATAACGTTACATATTCAATGGCATTTTCCATTCATCCCTTTCATTCTAAAAAACTTTCTAATCATACTCGACTTATCCCATGCTATATTAAAAATACTACTATTCACAATATGCAAGGAGAAAACAATGAAAAAACAGGCTAATAGCAGCCTGTTTCCCTTTACACTTCTTCTACTATCCTTCCCCTTCTCTTTTTACTCAAAGCTTTTCCTTCCCAAAACAACAAACTTACGAAAGCACAAATTAAAATAATTGGCACACTTGCTTTATATAAATCTGTAAAACTCATAGCCATCTGATTCTTGGCATAATGATTCACATCATTCGAGAATGTGAGTACCTCTTTCTTTATACTTTTCTCTTGTTTTTCAACTTCTTTTGTCACTTGCCTCGTAACTTCTTCTCTTTTTACATCTCTATATTCTACTGGAACTTTTCTTAATATTTCATCCGTCTTGTCGCGAATCAATTCTTCCTTTTTCGCTTTACTTAATCCCATTGTCATTGCATTTTGTTTCTTATTTATATTCGACTCTAAACTTTGATTCTCTATTTTTTCTTTAGTCATTTGTAAAATTTCAGTTTGCTCAGTACTATTCACATGAATATTCCGCACCTTTTCTTCTGCATAATGATATACTTTTTCTTTATTTATAGTTAAATTATGAGTTAAGTTAGAGACAAATATTGCGACCGCCAATACAATTCCAACCTGTCGTAACATTGATACAACGCTTTGAGAAGCAGTTAATAATTCTCCTTCAAACGAAGACGCACTTAAAACTGTAATTGGCCCCACTACTAAGCCATATCCGACACCTAATATCATACATGGAATAATAATTTCTATATTTGTTGAATGAACATCAATCATTTGCAACCAATAGTAGGAAAGCCCCATAACAAGAAATCCTGACAAAATAATAGTTACTTTTCCGAGTTTTTTAATTAAAGTTGCTGCAACTGGTGAGACAAAAAATATCATCGCTGAAATAGGTGTCACTAAAAAAGCCGCTTCAATTTCCGTTCGACCTTGTAGTTTCGTCAAGAACGTTGGAAGCAATACAGTAACTCCAATTAAAAATAAATTACTCAATATAACAACGATTGACGCTCCGACAAACATTCGATCTTGAAATAACTTTAAATTCACCATTGGGTTATGAATCTTTCGTTCTACTAAAATAAATAGAATAAGAGAAATAGTGCTAATTGCATAACAAGACAAAGCAATATTACTTTGCCATCCCCATGTATTACCTTTTACTAATATGAGAGTAAATGAAAAAATTGCTGTGCTACTTAATAGTAGTCCTATCCAATCTATTTTTGAGATAATACGTTCTTCATTTTTTATTTGTAGCATGATGCAACATAACACGATTCCTATTATACAAACCGGAACATTAACGAAGAACACCCATCTCCATCCTAAATTTTGCGTAATAATTCCACCTATTACTGGCCCCATAGCAGCTGACAATCCTTGTGTTACTCCTAAAATTGCAAGTGCAACATGCCTTTTAGCTAACGGCATAGCTGATACACCAATTACCATACTTGTTGGAAATAAAATTGCTGCCCCAATACTTTGTATAAAACGAGAAAAAATAAGAAAATCACCTGTATTAGCAAAAGCGCAAAGTACCGATCCACCCCCAAAAATCACCAGACCAAGAATATACATCTTTGCTTTTCCAAAGATATCAGCTATCCGCCCTAACGGAATGGCAAGTACTGCAATCGTCATTGTATAAACATTTAATACCCAAGACATCTTTTCTAATGAAGTATTTACACTCGATTGTATTGCCGGTAAAGCTATATTCATAATTGTCGTATCAATCATACAAAGAAAGATACCTAGACACATTAAAAAGACAATCTTAATACCCTTTGATTGCTCCATCTTTATATACCCCTTTATTTATTTTGAATGCGTTTTTCATTCTTCTGTTTTATTGTTTTCTTTCGCCTCTAACTCTTCTAATTTTTTCTTCAAAGTCTCCACTTGTGCACTATACGATGCAATACCTACATCTAGTGAAATTTCTTCGACGAAAGTAATACCTATTCTCCACTTTTCATATTTCAATCGAAGATCTGCAATGTACGCTTCTTTTCTTTCAATTTCATCTTTAATCCATTTTTTTATTGTTACATCATCACTATAGTTGCCAAAATACATTCTCATTAAAAAATCCGAACGTAAAACATCCTTCTCTATAGGCGTCTGCATGTATTGATAAAATTCTTCACGCCCCTCATCTGTAATAAAGTACATTTTCTTATTCGGTTTTCCCTCTTGCATGACAACCTCTTTTTTTATTTTCCCTTCATTCTCCAATTGCCGTAATGTTGGATAAATCATTCCAAAACTTCCATCAAAAAAATGAGTAAATACGTCTTCAAACACAATTTTAATATCGTAACCAGACAATTCCTTTTCCATTAATAAACCTAAAACAACATCTCTTCCCTTCAAAGTAAAACCCCCACATAGTATATAATCAATAATCATATTAACATTGTTAATATGATTATTGATTATATACCTTATTCTGTTAATTGTAAAATGTTTCTAAATAAAAAAGCCCCATAATTTGGTTTCACCAATTCACAGGGCCATTTTCTTATTTACTCTTTAACACCTACACCTTGCAAAACTTCAATATCCTCTTTCATTTCATAATAATAAGAAGGCAATTCTATACCATGTTCTAAGAAATAATCCTCAATGAATGAAATAATAATTTTTAACGTTTTCACACGAGCATACAATTTATCGTTACTTTCAATAATATGCCACTTTGCATTTGGCTTACTTGTTTTTTCAAACATGTCTTCCATTGCTTCAACATACTCATCCCATTTTTCACGATTACGCCAATCTTCGTCTGTAATTTTCCATCTTTTCAAAGGATTTTTCTCTCTATCTTTAAATCTCTTTAACTGTTCCTCTTTACTTATATGGTAGAAGAACTTCCCTATTATGTAATGGTCATCTGTTAGTAGTTTTTCAAAATCATTAATCTCATCATATGCTCTCATCCACTCTTCCTTTGTAGCAAATCCTTCAACACGCTCAACTAACACACGACCGTACCATGAGCGATCAAAAATGGTGATTTGCCCGTACTGTGGAATTTTGCGCCAGAAACGTTGCAAATAATGGTAACGTTTCTCATGAGGTGCAGGCGCTCCAATTGGATTTACTTGGAACCCACGCGGGTCAAGATGTTCCGTCACCCGCTTAATTGCCCCACCTTTACCAGCCGCATCCCATCCTTCCATAACAAGCATAACCGCGATTTTTTCTTCTTTCAAAATTTGCTGTAATGCTAATAAGCGCCTTTGATATTTTTCTAATTTCTTATTGTACTTAGATTTTGATTCAATTTTTTTCGTTAAGTCTACTTTAGCAAGATGTCCATTTTCCATAAAACAAATCCCCCTTGTTGTATGACAATGTTATTTTAACATATTTTTGGTAATTTTTTCATATCCTAAAAAAACTGTGTAGAAACATCTCTACACAGCTTCCTTCTCTAATTTCACATATATAAGCACATTTAACTACATTAAAATAAATAATTTATACTGAACTCTTAGTATATTCTTTTTATTAAAACGTAAAAATAGTCCTTTTAAAAAGGGCAGCAATCTAAGTATAGAAAAACAAATTTATTCTTTTTTACTACATACGTAATTATGCCGGCTATAAGAGTATTGAATAAGATATTGATTCACTACTCTTATAGCCACTTTACATTATATGGTATATTTACTCGTAAAAAGAAGATAATAACAAGTAAATCCATTAAAGAATGGGAGCTCTAAAAAAATGAAACGAAAAATATTAACTCTCTTTACACTTTTATGCTTAGCACTACCAATACAAGCTAGTGCTTACACATTTCAGTCACTACCGATTGCGTCAAAGTCTAAACAATGGTATGTCGAAATTGATAAATCTCATAACTCAAACAAGCAAGCAATCCAGCCAAAGCAAGGTGTATTTGATACGTATAGTTTACTCGTAAAAAACATCGGTCATGATGTATCAAACGTATCTGTGGAAATACTTGATAACAACCCTACCTCTAAAGCTACCTTTAAACCTACTACACCTAATGAAAATATTTCTAAAAGTCATACAAGCTTTGACTACATGGTATTCCCATTAGACTTTAATAGTCATAATTTTAAAGTTGTAATCACTTGGGAAGAAAAGAATTTCTCTTACAATGGCCATCCGGTAAATGAAGGTAAAAAAATGAAACAAACATTTGTATTTAATGAAGACTAAGTCCTAATTTCTTTAGGGCTTAGTCTTCTTTTTTGAAACCTGCTTGTATCGCTTCCGTCACTTCTTTTGTGATTTCTAATTTTGTTGTGCCAAATATGTACGGACAGTTTTTCATTACAAAGGTGTTTTATTAATACTAGTTGATTATATGCTAAGTTATTTTCTATATAGGTCTAGCCCTCTTTTCCCATATAATCAATTAAATCGACGAATACTCGGTACAGACAATGCTATTCCAATTGTTAAAATTACTAAACTAGCTAGTGTTATAATAGTTATTTCGCCACCTATGACAGTAGCTAACCAGCCTACAACTACATACCCTAATGGCAGTAAAGCAAAAGAACCCAACATATCAAGGCTTGCCACTCTTCCGAATGCTTCTTCTGGTACAAGCTCCTGTAAACTCGTTTCCCAAATGAGTCCAAATATCATCATGCCAAATCCTTCAATTGCCATTAAGAATATTAAAGCGGGTGCCCAAGAAATGAATGGCATAATTAATAAAGCAATGCCACTCATTAAAACACCTCCATAAGCCAGTAATCCTCTCTTATGCCACCGCTCTTTCCCACCAAATATTACTGCGGCAATTATAGCCCCACAACCAGAAAAGGCCATGCCAAGCCCATACACGTAAGCTTCAAAATGATGATGAACATTAAATAACCATGGAATTAATACGACGATAATGCCGGCATAACAAATATTTATAAAAGAAAAAACTAAAATTGTAATCCACAGCCACGGATGACTTTTTAAAACTAAAACACCTTCCATAAACTCTTGTTTGTAAGTAAGCTTACTCTTTTCAATGGGTTTTACTTTTTTAAACTTAATTTCTTTTAAAAATAATAAACATAAAAATGATAATAAGTACGTTGCTGCATCTAGTCCGAAACCTATCCCTGCAGATGCAACCGATACGATTAACCCACCAAGTGCTGGCCCAATCAATCGTATACCTTGATTACTCATTTGAGTGAGTGCGTTAGCTGCATTACGAAATTCAGGAACGAATACTTTCGCCCTTACAGCAGAATATGCTGGTTGGAATATCCCTTCCATAAGTCCGTATATGGCAACGAGAATATATAAAATCGTAATTGTTAATAAATCCATAAATATAAGCGATGCAAGTAATAGCATTAATATACAGCGGATTATATCCGTAAATAACATTAATTTAACCCGATCAATTCGGTCTACAACTAAACCTGCAAACGGTAAAGCAAGAATATTAGGTAGCATGTACATTGCCATCGTCATCCCCATTACAACTGTTGAGCCAGTTAATGAATACACAACAACTGGAAGTATGACCATAGTTATCGAACTACCTAAGGCCGAGAGTAATTGTCCAATCCATAAAAACTTAAAGTGCGTTGATACTTTAACTGGTAATAATAATTTTCCAATATAACTTAAACTGTTCTCCTTTTGTATTTCCCCTTGCATGTCTCTCTCCTCTTTTCAAATGACTATAGAATACATAATATACGACTGAAAATTCATAATATTATATTTCCAATTATATAAGAAACCATTATGTTATGGTAAAATTATCAAAAAAATATAAAGGAGAATGCATCATTATGCCTCCAAATTCACATAACATCGAACACCAAATCTATACAATGTGTATGATCCAACGCAACAATGAAGTTTTACTCGTAAAACGACCCAATCATCGAGGTTTCCCTGGCTACATAGCTCCTGGCGGCAAAGTAGATTTTCCCGAAAGTATCGTTCAAGCCGCTATAAGGGAAGTAAAAGAAGAAACCGGATTACTTGTTTCGGATTTAAATTTTAAGGGATTAGATGAATATGTAAATCCGAAAGAGAATGTTCGGTACATGGTATTTAACTACTGGACAGACTCATTTGAAGGTGAACTTCTTTTAAACCCACCTGAGGGCAAATTATTATGGATACCAATCGATACAGCACTAAAGCTTCCTATGCAAGATTGGTTTAAAGAAAGATTCCCATTATTTTTTGAAAAAGGCACCTTTGAAATTCAACGTGTTTGGGATAATGAGCTAGATAAACAAGTTGCTATAACAATTACACATACGTAAAAAAGCTTGGAATCTCTCCAAGCTTTTCTTACTTCTCCTGTACTTTCTTAATCTTATAATCAATTTCTAAAAACTTAACTCCAAATATCCACATTCTATGATTAGCTTCTAGTATGTGATCCGTGCGCTCTTTTATAATAAAAGTCTCTGCTAACGGTAAACGGATTGTCAAGAACCGAGTATGCAAATAAATCCCCTCATCTCCCTGACCATTTTCTCTTAACTTACTAGTAATAATTAAATCATGACTATCATTATATAGTTTCAAAATACCAGTCATATTCGAATAAGGTAAAGGTAAGGCGATATTCATATATGTCTCATTCTTATTTGTATGCTTTGAATAAAGAGCTACAAAAATAGATTTACCTGCTTCATTTTTTCTTAGCCAAGCCCTTACATTCTCTCTTCCATCTTTCTCATCTATGACACTAATGATAGAGCCATGCATCGTTTCCCAATTGCCGCCCATTCCTAAATGTATTTGTTCTACACGCTTACTCATTTTCTCATAGCAAAGTGCGAACGGACGGAACCAACGAGCCCATTTAATATTCGATTGCAATTCATACTCTACTGTATTTTCATAAAAATGAATAATACTTAAAGGAACCTTCGTCACATCAAATGCCTCACTATGAAAGTCATTTACTTTATCAACTAAACCGTTGTATTCCTTACTGTCTACTAAATTTCTGCTATATAAATAAGCCTCACCAATTGCCACATTTCCTCTTAACTTACTCATTGGTTTCCCATAGTATTTATAATTCGGAACACTCTTTTCAATCACCCAGCCGATAAATGCCGGTAACGCTACTCCAATTCCGTTGACAACACCATGAATCCAAACCATTTGAGCAATTGTAATCGTCAAGACATGCTTCAAATTCCCGTATGAATATATAAGTGAGAACATAATTGTAACCATGAGTGTACTAGACGAAACGATTAGAAGAATCTTTGCACTGATAGCATTAAATTTTGCTCTCCAAACGTAAAATCCATACCCATAAATTGCACATAAATATAGGAACACTGCAAAAAATTCAAATATTCTTGAGTATGTAATTCCTATTGCAACTGTCATAGGTGAAATCATGATGATAAACATAATAGCATCATACACTTTACTTCTCTTTTCTCTTTTTCTCCCTATTAAACCAGCTGATAATGGCAATAGAAACGCCGAATAATGAAAATGTGCAGCTGTGAGTAAAACAATGTCAGAGCTAAAATGCATAATTGAAAGTTTTGCTACTGAAGCAGAAAACCAAAAACCACCTAAAAACAAATAAATAAACGCACTATCTATGGCGATCTCTTCTAACGGCTTCCATCCTCTTTCTAGCAATCTACTTACACCAAATAACGCAACAATTCCTGTATATACAAACCAAACTAGCGCAAATAAATAGTGATTTGTGACGAAAGCTAGCATTGCACAAATTGCTGCGATTGGATATAAAAATGATACGGATTTATAAAATAATAATTGCGATCCATCTCTTTTTCTTTTATCAATAATACAAAATGACATTGGTATAAATAATAAAACAGATAATAATATAATTGCTTCAACAGGATTTATATTCGACCACTCACATATTAGAAAAACAACATAGCAAGCCCAAATATTATATTTTTCATATCGTCTATTCCCTTTCCACAAATGTTCCCTTATATGAAAAAAGCGAACCAATTAACGGGTTTCGTACTTGTACATGAATTCGAAAACATTGTAGTGTTTCATCATAACTTTCAACAATTTTTGCCTCACCATACAAAAATTTTGGTAACGGCATTTTTCTTCCAAACATATAAAACCATTGTTTCTTTGAAGAAATATGCATTGCCCCTAACTCATCGATATGAAAATGCAGTGTAGAAACGAGTAAATGTGGTTCACCAAAATAATCTACAATTTCATTTTCGTTTTCATCAAACTGCATAACTGCATTAAAATATCTTTTCTTATTTCACCTATTGATTCCCCTTCTCCAACTATTTCAAGCCCAAATCCAATCTTTGTTTTATACAAAAACTTCTGTGGTCCCCTTCTTTTTTCTCTAAATACGAAATTTCAGTAAAGCGAGCATCCCACTCTGTATGTATATCTGGTTCTTGCGTATATTCCCATAATTTTTCCATCGTCGTGTTCATTTTTGTCGCAACATAAATAGGCTGTTTCCTTTTCATTCTCCCCACCTCCTATGCACTATAACTTTAATGTACATGCAATGAATTTATTTTGCTACATTTTTCACAAACTTCCTCAGAAAAAAGAAAGAATTTTTAAAATATATATAAAACACTTGATTCCACGAAAAATTTAAATTATTATAAAACAAATGTTACCAACAACTTCATAAATCAAACACTCTCGCCTAAAACGTGAGATAGAGGTTGCGATACTTATGAGTATTCTAATGGAGACACAGAGATGTCTATGAACTTAGATGAAAGGAAGTATTGCCGAAATTGATAAATTTCTCTGCATTTATCAATTGGGGCTGTTTTCGAATAGAAACAGAACTGTCATATGTACAGACGTGTACGTATGAAGAGCTATCTACAAAAAAGAGATATCATTTTTTTATGATATTCCTTTTTTGGCGGTTTTTTTATTAGCTCCGTTTTCTGTTTCCCTTTTCCTGTAACAGCACCATCCTCACTTATTTGAGATGGTGTTTTTTGTTTGTCTTTCTGGTAACTACAGGAGTATTGGGGATTTATATATTTCCTAATCTATTCTTAAAAATAGACGAAAGAAGGAATTTGTAATGGAAACAATTGTTCAAAAATTTGGTGGCACTTCTGTCGGAAGCGTCGAACGCATACAACATGTAGCAAATTTAATTATTGAAGAATATGAACGAGGTCATAGCATTGTCTCTGTCGTTTCAGCAATGGGAAAAAGCACAGATGAACTTGTCGCACTCGCTAACGCTATCACAGAAAATCCAAGTAAACGTGAAATGGATATGCTTCTATCTACAGGAGAACAAGTAACTATTTCATTATTAACAATGGCACTGCAAGCAAAAGGCTATCATGCAATTTCATTAACAGGGTGGCAAGCAGGTATTACGACAGAATCTGTACATAGTAGTGCACGGATTACTGACATTCATACAGATCGTATTCAATCTTATCTTGCTGAAGGTACGATTGTTATCGTAGCTGGTTTCCAAGGTATAAGTGTAGAAAATGAAATTACAACGCTTGGCCGTGGTGGCTCTGATACGACTGCTGTCGCATTAGCTGCTGCACTTAAAGCAAAAAAATGTGATATTTATACGGATGTGACAGGTGTATATACGACGGACCCACGAGTTGTAAAAGATGCTTACAAATTAGACGAAATTTCTTATGACGAAATGTTAGAGCTTGCTAATCTCGGTGCTGGCGTATTACACCCGCGCGCTGTTGAGTTTGCTAAAAATCATAATGTAGTTTTAGAAGTTCGCTCAAGTATGGAACAAGAAAACGGAACAATTGTAAAAGGAGAATGTAACATGGAACAACAATCAATCGTTAAAGGTATTGCATTTGAGGATAACATTACACGTGTCACAATTAAAGGATTAGAACAAGGCTCGCTTTCAACAGTTTTCTCTACATTAGCAGCAGCACACATTAATGTAGATATCATCATTCAAAGTATTACAAATGAAGGAACTGTACACCTCTCCTTCTCCATTCATTCGAATGATTTAAGAGAAACTTTAGAAGTTTTGGAACAAAATCAAGAAACTCTTCACTATGAATCTGTAGAACATGAAAATCACTTAGCAAAAGTATCAATCGTAGGATCTGGCATGGTATCTAACCCAGGTGTCGCTGCAAATATGTTCACTACTTTAAAAGAAGAAGATATTCATATTAAAATGGTAAGTACATCAGAAATTAAAGTGTCTGTCGTTATTGACCGCCTTCATTTAGTAACAGGCGTTGAGGCGCTGCATCAATCATTTATGGCGAAAATTGAGCCTTTAGTGCAAATGAGCTAATCTGATATATTTAGTAATGCTAAAAAAATCATATTAATGTATTACCTTCCTATTAAATAAAAAGCTGTTCGTTAACACGATGCTATATGACATATTAAAAAACACCTTGTCACATTTTCCTATACTGTGACAAGGTGTTTTTGACTGAAAGGAATTTGTAACTACTTAGTAGTATAATTATGAGGATAATTAAATAATAGACTTTTATACATAAGGAGATAAGACTATGGCAAAAAACAAATTACTACGAATGGACAATGTCAGCATCGTTGTAGAATCCCTTGATAACGCAATCTCTTTCTTTGAGGAGATTGGCTTGAATCTCGAAGGTCGAGCCAATGTCGAAGGTGAATGGGCTGGTCGCGTAACTGGACTCGGTTCTCAGTGCGTAGAGATCGCTATGATGGTCACTCCAGATGGCCACAGCCGAATTGAACTTTCGCGATTTCTCACCCCACCTACTATATCAGATCACCGAAATGCTCCTGTAAACGCCCTCGGTTATCTACGCGTCATGTTCACCGTTGAAGACATTGACGAAATGGTATCGAGACTCACTAAGCATGGTGCAGAGCTCGTTGGTGAAGTAGTTCAGTATGAGAACTCGTATCGTCTCTGCTACATTCGTGGAGTCGAAGGAATTTTAATCGGTTTAGCGGAAGAACTCGGTAATAAATAAGTAATATTTTATAAGAAGTCTTTACTAAAGTAAAAATATTTGAAAGAAATTCTCGCTTCATAAAACTTAGATTTTTAACCCCGTCCTAGCTTTAGAACGGGGTTATGCTTGTTTGAACTTTTTAACACACTATCAACATCCTAAAATCATTATAAAACAATTCAATTACTTCTTATACTCTTTCCTAGGAAATATAACTGATTCTTCTCACCTCTTATCATATATATCTTTTCTTTTAAAAAACGATCTGAACTCATTCAAAATAACTTTCTTCACGTCAGAGTAAAAAACTATCATGAATAGTGCTATTCCTAATAAGATTTCTTGCATTCCTTCATAATCAACGAAAGCACTTAAAATTAGCAAACCACATCCAATATAAAAACCAAATTCATTTCCTTTCTCAAAATCCTCATCTTCTGCATCACTATGTATTTTCTTTTTGAAATCTTGATTCCCTTTTATCAACTCATCTAGCGTAACATTATACATTTCGCTCAGTAAAATTAAATTATCAATATCAGGATAACTTTTATCATTTTCCCATTTATATACCGCTTGCCTCGTTACACCAATCTTTTTAGCAACATCCTCTTGTGAAAATCCCTTTGACTCTCGTAGTTTTTTTAACTGTTCTCCTAAATTCATAACGTCCCCTCCTTTAACAAATTATTACATAAAAAGAGATGTAAAAGAAAGAAACCATTAGTAAAATTCACTGTAAACCATTCGTTTACACAATAAAAAGAGAGGATAACTCTTTGAGCTACCCTCTCTCACTTCTATTAAAACAGATGAATGTTTTCTTTTTTACAAGCTGCACGTAAATCGTCAGGCCATACAGAAGATTGAACTTCACCGATATGAGCTTTACGTAAGAAGTACATGCACATTCTTGATTGTCCAATACCACCGCCGATTGTTAATGGTAGTACGTCTTCTAGTATACCTTTATGGAAATCATACTCACGTTTGAAGTCTTCACCAGTTTTCGTTAACTGCTCATCAAGTGATTTACTATCAACACGAATTCCCATTGATGATAATTCAAATGAAGATTGTAGTACTGGGTGCCAGAATAAAATGTCACCGTTTAATTTCCAATCGTCATAATCAGCTGCGCGTCCGTCGTGCTTTTCACCTGAACGAAGTGCATCACCAATTCCGATAATGAAGACTGCACCGTGTTCTTTCGCAATTGCATGTTCACGATCTTTCGGTGTTAATTCTGGATATTTATCTTCTAATTCTTGAGAAGTAACGAAAACAATTTCTTCCGGTAAATACTTTCCAAGGAACGGATATTTTTCAAATAAGTGATCTTCTAAATCTTTGAATATTCCATAAATTGTTTGTACTGTTTTTTGTAAGTAATCGACAGTACGCCATTCTTTTTGAACGATTTTTTCCCAATCCCATTGGTCAACGTAAATGGAATGCGTTGCATCAAGTTCTTCATCACGACGAATCGCGTTCATGTTTGTATATAAACCTTCACCAGCTTCATATCCATATTCATGTAATGCAAATCGTTTCCATTTCGCTAGTGAATGAACAATTTCTAATTCTTCTCCTGAATGTAACATATCAAATTCAATTGGACGTTCTACACCGTTTAGGTGATCGTTTAATCCTGATTTTTTCGTTACGAATAATGGTGCAGATACGCGGAATAGTTCAAGGCGTTTTGCTAATTGGTCCTCGAAAAATGTTTTAACTTCCTTAATTGCAATTTGAGTCTCTCTTACTGTCATTAATGATTGATACATGGTGGTTTCCTCCTAAAATGTTTGGATGTTGTGAAAAGAAGCCAACAAAAAAAGCCCTTCTTTCCCAAAAAACTGGGACGAAAGGCTTTGGTTCCGCGGTACCACCCAAATTAGCAACAGAGGTTGCTCACTTATACAATACGGAGATGAAATATCTCGATACTGTTCTTCTTGTAACGGCGAAGTTCCCGGCTAAGTCTACTTTCCTATAAAGGATTTCGGTTAGCAACTCCAGGAGGTTCTTCATAATAGGCTTCGTATCAGGCTCACACCACCCCTGACTCGCTTAAACTACGTCCTACTACTACTCGTCCTTTCATAGTCGTTTTGTTGTCACATCTCTGAAACATTTTATTAATGATTATTCTATACAAAAAATAAAGAAAGTCAACAAAAAGTTTTAAAATATTTTTCAATTCTTTATTTTACGGCTTTATTGATTGTTGTTAATTTAACATCTTTACTTTTTCTGCCTCGTCAATCCAAAAAATGTTTCACTGACCGAAACTAACGTATACACAATAATTAATGTGATCGTTCGGAATATAGAATCCGCAGTATTTCTTATTATTTTCATTTTCTTTATAATTCCTTTCAGTTTACTTGCAATTTCATGATATACTATAGCATTCAAGCAGTTTATTTTTACTTAAAGCAATCATAGTCATTTATAAAGAGTATTTTCTAAATCATTGACTATTATCAAATAAGATTTTTATATAACGGAGTGATCATATGAGTAAAACGAAAGCAAAACCGAAAAAAGGTGTAGGACAAGGTACAGGAAGTAAAGGATGGAACCGTTGGCAATCAAGTGCAAAGAAAAAGGCAGCTGCCAAACCATACAAAAGTAAAGGTACAAAGAAGTAATTTAAATAACATTTGATTTCTTTACTTTGTACAAAACAAAATATAATTATTACAACAAAAAAGCTATGCCCTCATAAATTTGAAGGCATAGCTTTTTTATATTAAATCATTAAAATATCTCGAATTTCTTCCTCTGTGATTGAGGACAATTTCCCTTCTCCCGGCTCAATCACTTCAGCGATTAAATTTTTCTTACTTTCTTGCAGTTCATGCATTTTCTCCTCAATTGTTCCGTGGGCTACTAGCTTTATAACTTGCACTGTATTTTTTTGTCCCATTCGATACGCTCTATCGGCCGCTTGTTGTTCAACAGCTGGATTCCACCATAAATCGTATAATATTACTGTATCTGCACCAGTTAAATTAAGTCCGGTACCACCAGCTTTTAAAGAAATGAGAAATAGATCTCCTTCTCCTTCGTTAAACCGATCGCACAGCTCTACACGTTCCTGCGCTGGTGTACTCCCGTCTAAATAAAAGTATGGAATTGCTTGTCGATTTAACTCACGACCAATAATGGAAAGCATCTTCGTAAATTGAGAAAAAATTAATATTCTCTTCCCTGTACTTCTACATTCCTCTAAAATCTCTAACAGTTGTTCAAATTTAGCTGAACTTCCTTTGTAATCATCAACAAATAAAGCAGGATGACAACAAATTTGTCGCAATCTCGTTAAACCAGCTAAAATTCTAATTTTATTTTTACGTAACGTATCTTTGTCTAAATGCTTTAACGTTTCTTCCCTTAGCTTCGCTAAATAAGCAGCATAGAGACTCTTTTGATCGGGTAATAACTCCGATGATTGTAAGTGCTCTATTTTCTCTGGCAACTCATTTAATACGTCCCCTTTTAATCGTCTTAATACGAATGGTTTCACTCGCTTCGCTATATCTTCACGCCTTAAATCACCGAACTCTTTTCTTCCTGGTAATAATTCTGGGAAGACGACATGGAAGATAGACCATAGCTCTTCTAATGAATTTTCTACAGGTGTACCCGTTAGCCCAAAACGGTATTCAGCTTGAATTGTTTTCACAGCTCTTGCCGTTTGCGTTGTAGGGTTTTTAAACGCCTGCGCTTCATCAAGGAATAGTGTATGAAATGGTCTTGCATATAATCTTATATCTCTTCTCAGTAATGGATATGACGTAATTACGACATCAAATTCCGTTATATCTTTCAAAATTTTCCGGCGCTCTGCTTGGTTTCCATCTGCAATAACTGCTCTAATATGCGGGGCGAATTTTTTCAATTCACTAAACCAATTATAAACAAGAGATGATGGTGAAACGACTAATATAGGTAGTTTCTTTTCTCGAATCTCAGGCAAAACAGAATCTATAAAAGCAATGCTTTGCAACGTTTTTCCAAGTCCCATATCATCTGCTAAAATACCGCCAAAACGGTAATGAGCAAGTGTTTTCATCCATTCGAACCCATATACTTGATACTTTCTCATTTCTGCATTTAAAGTATTTGGCACAGCAAACTTTAATTTTTTCGGGTTTTGAATGTTTTCTACTAACTCTTGAACAGAATCATCTAAACTTAAAACATTGCCTTCATGAAGTCCGTTCATCCATTTTACACTCCGAATAAGTGGAACATTTACCTCTTCTCCATGTAAAAATTCTTTCCGAATACCTGATTCTTTTATAAACTGATTAATTTCATTAAACTCTTTACTCTCTAGCGATAAAAACGAACCGTTCGCCAATCGATAATATTTACGTTTCTCTTCAAGGGCCGCTAATACACCTTTAATTTCTGCTTCTGGTATTCCTTTTATATCAAAACGAAATGACAACCAATCAATTCTTTCTTTTCTTCTCACTGTAATAAGAGGAACTGCATCCCCTTTACTAATTCGCAATTTGATTGCTGTCGTCGCATAAATATCAACTAAACCTTTTAATGTTGGCACGACGTGATATAAAAAGTTATACTCAGCTTCTTCATTATGCATAAAGTAACCGCCTTCTGTTTTTGCAAAGGCACTTTCACTCATAATGTCTAAAATCTCTTTTTCCTTTTTCTCATCACGATTAAAAACAGACGGCTGTCCATCCTCTTCTAGCGGATTAATCATGACGTTCCCATAGTGAAATTCAAGACCTGCTAATAAGCGACTTTTCACGCGGTCTAAATACAATTTCGCTTTTAGCGAAGGTGTTTCAACACGATCCGATATTATTTCATCAATGTGTACAGTTCCGAGCTTCATTAATCCTGGTACAACTTTCGCGACGAAATGTTCCATCTTACTTTCTGGAATATAAAACTGATTACTATTTGAGCGACTCATCATCTTTTGTAATTCAATAAGTCGCATACAATCTTCAATGTGTAAGTGATATAATTTCCCATCGTAAAGTGCATTGTTATACATATCCATAACTTGTACACGATTTAGACCATCTATATGAAGTGTAAATCCGCCATTATTTCCCTTCGTAAATTCAAAGTGTAACGGCAACAAACCTTTTGAAACTTGTAATCCCTGAAACAGTTGTTCATTTTGTTTCAGCTGTACATATTCAACTTTAGAAAGTGAAGAGAGCATATCCTTCCACGAAGCTGGCGGTATAAATATCATACTTTCATCTTGTTTCGCATGTACTTCTAGCGTATCTTCATACATTTTTTCATTATGATACATTTTAATGAGCTGCTGAATAATTGCATCCGTTTCTTGTTTAAAACTATGTATATCTGGTGTATATGTAAATTCATTTGAACAATGAAAAGACTCTCTTTTCTCCACCTTAGAAAGAAATTCTCTAATATGATTTATGACATACACTTTGGCAAGTTTCAATTGAATTCCAAGAAGAGCCCCACCACTTCTCGTAGCAACTGGTGTACATATAAACTCAATATCTAATATTTCACGTGTATCAAAACGGTGTTGTTTACTTTTTGGCCTCAGTGGTTTATCTGCAAACAGCTGAAACATACCACTTGTCAATTGATCATTTCTGTTACTAGCGGAGCTCATTCCACCTGTTTGTTGATTATAGTTTATTTGTATTAATACTGCTGCAACATGTTGACAGTACGTTTGAAAAGACGCTAATGAAGGACAACTACATTTTGCAACAACATCACCCTTTTTAGCTTTTTCTACTGTAACATGGAATTCCTCGTTCCCTTTTACTGTCGCCTCACAAATTTCTTTATTTTCATCATAATGATTTATTATCACTTTATTTGATTTATAATAGGCTTCACCTCTTTTATATGAGGTCTCTCCGCACACTTCTTTAATAATCGATTTATTCAATGTGAAACTCATCGCTTTGACACTTCCTTAATATAAAACCATTTTCTCTTACTTAACATTTTACATGCTCCACGAGAAAATATAAAATGTTGATTTAACAAAAAAAGATGCTTATTTATAAGCATCTTCTTCACTCTATCTCCATCAACCTCTTCGCCTCAAAATACAACACTTGAATAAACTTCTTCGTATTGATTCGCGTATGACCAGAAGATGCGAGTTCATCTTTCGTCATTTCTGTCATCCGTTTTCTAACTACGGTGAAATCGAAAAATTTTGGAGCATAGCTTTCAAATTTCGGATTTGAAAAGTCTGTTAATCCTAAAGAAGCCAAATGATTTAACGACTGATAAATAGCTCGACGTACTCTTTGTTCAGACGCTTTTTTCTCTTTATCAATATCCGCATCTAAAGCTAAATCCCCTAATTTCCTTATCGTAATATGATGGAAAATTTCTTTTAACGCAGGAAAGCCAAACTCAAATGTCTGTGCCTTTTCTTGACCATATAAATATTCCAGCATACTAAGTAAATCTTTACTTCCATTCTCTCCCGCAATACCGAGTTCTGATAGTAAAAAGCGCCCTAAATCCCCTATCTTTTTTCCTTCTTGCACTGGTTCAGTACGCAATTGCGGTTTTTCCCACTGAAACACGTTATTCAATGATTTTTGAATATCGTGTATAGAACGCTCCAATCTAATACGCTCCATCACTTTGCGTACAACAGATACAACTTCGATTTTATTTAATGGTTTTGTAATATAATATTCTACACCAAGGGTATATGCCTCACCTATAAGCTGCTTCGATTCCACTTGAGAAATCATAATGATTTTCCCCGTGAAAGTTGACGCAATGTGACGAACTGTTTCAATTCCGTCCCTCATCGGCATCAACAAATCAATAAATAAAATATCTACTTTTTTAAAATTTAGTTGATCCGCCTCAATAAAAGCTCCGTCATCCGCCTCACCAATTACTTCTCCAAGATCTCCATCTTCAATAATTTGCGAAAGCATCGAACGGAAAACTTCATCATCGTCTACGATATAATAAAACAAATCTATTCCCCTTCCCGCTTTAAACTACCCTCTGGTAAACAAACGATAAACTTACATCCTCTTTTATTTTCTCGGCCTTCTAATCTCACTTCTCCGCCTAGCTCTGTTACCATTTCATTTATGTAAGAAAGCCCAATACCAGTTGACGGTGTTCCCGTTTGATCATACTTAGAAGTAAATCCTGGCTTAAATACTAATTTCTTATATTTTTGTGCAATACCAGGTCCATCGTCAATTACTTCAAAAAATATATGTTGATCTCTTTTATATAGCTTAATAATAATGACACCTTTATCTTCAATTGCTTCAACTGCATTTGCAGCGAGGTTATTAAAAATTGATAGAACTGTATACACGTGGTATGCAGCATGCTCACCTTCTATATGTTTAGAAAAACGTATATCCTTTTCTAGCATTTCAGCATACTTCTCGTTTATTCTAACAATCATTTCTGCTAACTCATGTCCTTCTACATATTCAGCCACATTTTTATCTAATAACAGTTTAGATAATCCTGCAAATATCCTTTGATTATCCTTTTTTATTTCATGCACTTCCCCCGCTATTTTCAATGCTGTTTTACTACTTGAATCAGCGCTTACTTGTAAATTTCGATATAGTTGATATGCTTCTTGTGTAATTAACTCCGCATTTTGTAACGTCTTTTTCAAATGAACAGATTCCACATATAAATTAGAAAGATGCATTAACATATTTTCATTTTCTTTTCGAACTTGCGATTCTTTTAATTTCGTTTCATATAAATTCATCATATTTAAAAAACCAAGTGCAAAGAAACTACGAAAAATAGCAATAATGATGAGTTTATTTACTTCAGAAATCGTTATTGTTGTACCTAGTACTAACATGTGATAAAACGCAAGTTCTGACATACTTGCAACAATTTCAATTGAAATCCCAAGGCATCCAATAATGATTGGTTTCTGATGGAACTTATTTACCCTGCAAAGCGAAAAAAAACTGCCATAAATAAAATAATAGAAGAACACAGGATAACGCAAATAAAATGATTCTGTCATATGAAATGAACCTTGCATGATCCAGTCAAGACATACTCGGAATAAGACTACAGATATACCAACAAGAATACCTGCAACTCCTGCTGGTACTCTTCTTAAAAATAATAATAAAAAGAAGAATAGCGGTGTACCGAAGCTAACTCGAAACGTATCATTAAAGGGATGAAAGTTCAGCTCCCCAGCAATCGGAACAACGACCATTAATATAATTAAAAGGGACATATCTTTCTTCCATAATTGATTCCAATTCAAAGGTGACACTTCCTATACTTTTTTTCAGTAGTAAAAGCGAAAGCCCGCTTATTGTTATAAACGGGCTTTTTTTCTATATTCTAACCTTTTCTACCGCTTTTATTTGGCGATACTCTGGCTTCCACATTGCTTCTTTCACTGCCATCTTGATATCGTTATCACTTAAGTTCACTCTTGCAACACCTTCTGCAACTGCAACTTTAGCTACTTCAATTGCAACCATTTCTGAGATATTACGTAATTCTTCGACCTCTGGTAAAATAGGTGCTCCTGGCTGACTTGTATCTACCATACTTGCAACTGCCTCAGCAGCTGCTGCGAACATTCCATCCGTCATGACGCTTGCTCGTACTACAATTGTTCCAAGACCAAGACCTGGGAAAATAAGTGCATTATTTGATTGTCCAATCACATACGTTACACCGTTATATGTAACTGGTTCAAATGGACTTCCTGTTGCAACTAACGCTCTTCCTTCTGTCCACTCGATTAAATCTGCTGGTTTTGCTTCAGCAAGTGGCGTCGGATTCGACATTGGTAAAATAATTGGTCTTTCTACGTGAGAAGCCATTTCTTTAATAATCTCTTCTTTAAATGCACCTGCAACAGTAGATGTACCAATTAAAATTGTCGGTTTTACATGTTTCACAACTTCAGCAAGTCCGATCACATCATTTTGCTTCCACCCACTTACTTCTACTTCTTTTCTTGCGTACGGAATTTGGAAATCAAGAAGATCTTCCATATTATCTGTAACTACCCCGTTACGATCAATACACCAGAAACGCTTATATGATTCTTCTTCAGATACGCCTACGCGGACCATCGCATCTCTAACTTGATCTGCGATACCGATTCCAGCCGTACCAGCACCAAATACAACAACGCGGTGTTCACTTAGCGGTACACCAGAAGCTTTCACTGCCGATAATACTGCCGCAAGTGAAACTGCACCTGTACCTTGAATATCATCATTAAACGTACAAACATCATGACGATATTTATCTAAAATTTTTCGTGCGTTACGAGAGCTAAAGTCTTCCCAATGTAAAAGTGCTTTCGGGAATTGTTTGTTTACCGCTTGTACAAACGTATCAATAAATTCATCGTAAGCTTTACCTGTTATACGAGGGTGACGATTTCCAATATAAAATGGATTGTTTAATAACTCCTCACGGTTTGTACCTACATCTAAAATTACCGGTAATACACGACTAGGATCGATTCCAACTGCAGCAGTGTAAACAGCTAATTTTCCGATTGCGATGTTAATACCACCAACGCCCCAGTCACCAATTCCTAATATGCCTTCTCCATCTGTTACAACGACTAAATCAATGTTCTCAGCTGTTGCACCGATATTCGTGAATGCTTCTTCGATACCTGATGGATCGTTAATTGATAAATAAACACCACGTGGTTTACGATATTCATGACTATATCTTTGAATTGCTACACCGACAGTTGGTGTATATACAATCGGTAACATTTCACGTAAATGATCTGTTAATATACGATAAAATAATACTTCATTTCGATCATGTAACGCAGTTAAGTATACATTCTTTAATAAATTATCCGGCTGAGAACTAAATTGTTCGTATGCTCGGCGTGCCTGTTCTTCTAACGTTAAAACCGCTGGCGGTAATAACCCTTTTAAACCTAACTCTTCTCTTTCATTTTGTGTGAAAGCTACCCCTTTATTTAAAAGTGGTGTTGATAATACTTCTGCTCCTCTTAATGTTGTTTCTAATGCACCATTAGAAGCTACTGTAAACTTGCTCATAACATCCCTACCTCTATTCATATATAGCATTTCTATATTGTAAACAAAAAAGAGGGGATTGTCCCCCTCTTCTTTTAATTTTTCTTTAAAAGAGTTGCTCCTGCAATCCCTGGATGTGTCATTTCGAATGGATCTAGAATTAACTCTAAGTCTTCTTGTGACAATACACCATTTTTCACACAAAGTTCTCGAACGGATTGGCCTGTTGCAATTGCTTCTTTCGCAACGCGAGCTGCTGCTTCATAACCGATATGAGGGTTCACGGCTGTAATAATTCCTACACTTTTCTCAACATACTCTTTTAAGCGATCTTCATTCGCTTCAATTCCTTTTAAGCAATTATCTGTAAAGGCACGAAAACCGTTATTCATAATGCTAATCGATTGAAGTAAGTTGAAAACAAGTACTGGTTCCATAACGTTTAATTCTAATTGTCCTGCTTCTGAAGCAAGGCAAATTGTATGGTCATTACCAATTACTTGGAACGCAATTTGATTAATTACCTCTGGCATAACAGGGTTTACTTTCCCTGGCATAATAGATGAACCTGGTTGACGAGCTGGTAACATAATTTCCGCTAAACCAACACGCGGACCTGATGCCATTAAGCGAAGGTCATTCGCAATTTTAGACATATTCATCATACATACTTTAAGCGCTGCAGATACTTCAGTATAAGCATCCGTATTTTGCGTCGCATCTACTAAATCTTCTGCACCAACAAGCGGTAATTCACTAATTGCAGCTAAATGTTTTACAACTGCTTCAATATATTCTGGATCTGCATTTAAGCCTGTACCAACTGCAGTTGCCCCCATATTTACTTCATATAAATGTTGACGCGATTGTTGAATTCGTTTCATATCACGTTCAAGTACACGAGAGTATGCTTTAAACTCTTGTCCAAGACGAATTGGCACCGCATCTTGTAAATGTGTACGACCCATTTTAATAACATGGTCAAACTGTTCTGCTTTTAATTCAAATACATCATGCATATAACCCATCGTTTGTAATAAGCCTTCTAATGCATTTAACGTTGCGATATGAATCGCCGTTGGGAATGCATCATTTGTTGATTGCGCCATGTTCACATGACTATTTGGACTAATATAATGATAGTCTCCCTTTTCCATTCCTAATAATTCAAGAGCACGATTGGCAATGACTTCATTTGCATTCATGTTCATTGAAGTACCTGCTCCGCCTTGGATTGGATCTACAATGAAATGATCATGCCATTTTCCATCAAGAATTTCTTGAGCAGCTTCTGCGATCGCACCGCCCTTGTTTAATTCCAATCTTCCTACATCTGTATTCGCAAGCGCTGCAGCTTTTTTTACAACTGCGAACGCTTTAATTAAACCTTCATGGATTTTGTATCCTGTAATTGGGAAATTTTCAACTGCACGCATTGTTTGTACGCCGTAGTATGCATAGTTTGGTACTTCTTTTTCACCTAAAAAATCTTTTTCAATTCGAACACCATTTTTAACTTCAGTTAATGTTGCCATGATTATTCACTCCTTAACGATTTCTTATGCTGCTTTTGTTTCTTTGACTGTTTCTACATATTGTTTTGCTTTCTCATTATCGAATTCGCCTTCCCACTTCGACATAACAATGGCCGCTAATGCATTTCCTAATACATTGACAGATGAGCGAATCATATCTAAAATGCGGTCAATTCCCGCAATTAATGCGATACCTTCTAGTGGTAACCCCATTGAACCTAACGTTGCTAATACAACAACGAACGATGCACCTGGAACTCCCGCCATACCTTTGGATGTTAACATGAGAACGAATAATAACGTTATTTGCTCCGTTAGTGACATGTGCACACCGTACATTTGTGCAACAAACAATGCCGCTAACGCTTGATAAATAGCCGATCCAGTCAAGTTAAATGTATAACCTGTCGGAATTACGAAAGAGGCAACTGCCTTTGGACAACCGAACTCTTCCATTTTTCTCATTATATTAGGTAAAACAGCTTCTGAACTTGCTGTCGTAAATGAAAGAATCAATTCTTCTTTTAAAATTTTTATTAATGTAAAAATGTTTACTCCAACCATTCGTGCATTAATACCTAATACAATCACAACGAATAGTATAACAGTTACGTATACAGCTAGCACTAGTTTTCCTAGCGGAAGTAGTGTTGCTACACCAAATTTTGCAACCGTAACGGCAATTAATGCGAATACACCAAATGGTGCAAATTTCATAACTTGATTTGTAACCCAAAACATGGCTTCGAGTACGCCTTCAAAAAAGTTAAAGACAGGCTTTCCTTTTTCCCCAATTGCCGCAACTCCTAAGCCGAATAATACTGAGAAGAATATAATCGGTAATAGGTCACCTTGTGCAATCGATTCAAATACGTTTTTCGGTACAATGTGAACAATTGTCTCAGCAAAACCTTTCTTCTCTGTTGCATCTGCAGTTTGTTTATAAGAAGAAATATCACTTTGCTGTAAATTACTCATATCAACACCAGTACCTGGTTGGAATATATTCGCTGCAAGTAATCCCATTAAAATAGCAATCGTCGTAATAATTTCGAAATAAAGAATTGTCTTACCACCCAGTTTCCCAAGCTTCTTCATATCTCCTACACCAGCTACTGCAACAATTAATGCTGAAATAACAATTGGTACTACAATCATCTTAATTAAGTGAATAAATATATCCCCAATTGGTGTGATATAAGAAATCGCCGTTTTATTGCCATAAAAGACTGCCCCTACTACAATCCCTAAAACAAGCGCGACAAAAATTTGTGTTGCCAATCCGAATTTTTTCATTTATGTTCATCCCCTTCATGCGAACGCTTTCAATTTGAATTTATAAAAGCTACTCACACATCTTATAAGCGAACCTACAAAATCATACAAAAACCTACAAGTTCGTCACAAAAAATTCAAATATTTTTCTTCTTTTTTTCATTGACACCATTTTGTTAAAAAACGATAAAATAAACTTGATAAGTAATCAGATTGTTTCGTATAATCAAAAAGATATATACTTAAAACAAATCAAAATGAAAAGGAGTGGATGTTATGAAAAACTATACAAAGCAATTCGTCCTATCTTCTTCTTTTCTTTTTCATTTTCTTAAAAAGGAACAAAGGCATTCGCCTTTGTTCCTTTTTTATTGCGATCTATATAGGGGGAATTGTTATGAGGCCATATAAACGTGTCTTAATTAAATTAAGCGGCGGTGCACTTGCCGATCAAACTGGAAATAGCTTTAACTCCAAACGATTAGAACATATCGCAAACGAAATTTTATCCATTGTTGATTTAGGTATCGAAGTATCCATCGTCATCGGTGGCGGTAATATTTTTAGGGGGCATCTAGCTGAAGAGTGGGGAATTGATCGCGTAGAAGCTGATAATATCGGTACACTAGGTACGATCATTAACAGCTTAATGCTTCGCGGTGTTTTAACAAGTAAAACAAATAGAGAAGTACGCGTTATGACGTCCATTCCATTTAATGCAGTAGCTGAACCATACATTCGCTTACGTGCAGTCCACCATTTAGATAACGGCTATATCGTTATCTTTGGAGGCGGAAACGGGCAACCGTTCGTGACAACAGATTATCCAAGTGTACAAAGGGCTATTGAAATGAATAGTGATGCCATATTAGTCGCAAAACAAGGTGTCGATGGTGTTTTTACAAGTGATCCAAAGCATAACAAATCAGCAAAAATGTACAGCAAACTAAACTATAATGATGTCGTTAGACAAAATATACAAGTCATGGATCAAGCGGCATTACTGCTTGCCCGGGACTACAATTTACCAGCACATGTCTTTAACTTTGATGAGCCTGGAGTGATGAAAAAAATATGTTTAGGTGAACATGTGGGGACGTTGATTAATGATGATGTTACGATGCTGGTGCATGAAAAATAATGATTTCCCACCAAAAAGGGTGCCTTTTGTAGGCACCCTTTTCTAATCCATCATCACAAATAGAACTCAACCAATCCCGCCACTTTCTCCTTACAACGCTCCCAAAAAGATAACTTTTCAAAAAACTCTTTCGTCATTTCTTTCGAATCATGAAAATCCTCTGTTAACGCCTTGTTAACTTGTCCTACAATAGGACCACCATAAATATAAAAATTCATTTCATCATTTATATTGAAGCTACGCGAAGTAAAGTTTGTTGTACCAATAACGGTTAATTCATTATCAATAAGCATTAATTTGCCATGGAACATTCCTTTTTTATACCCATATACAGTAATCCCATTATTAACAGCTTGACGTATGTATGGATACGCCGCTTCTTTTATAAGAGGTAGATCTGGTTTATATGACCAAAGTATTTTTACTGTAACACCACGCTTTTGTGCTGCGATTAAAGCATTCATGGACTCTTTATTTTTTGCTATAAAATACGGCGTTGCAATTACAATGGAGTGCTGAGCTTGTTTTATGAGCTCTATATATTTTTCAGCAACGTAATGCCCATTGTAACTAGTCATAGTATGTAATGTATTCCCTTTACTAGCTTTATTCGTACTCCTCTTTATCTCTTCTTTCGTATCTCGTTTCCAATCTAAAGCGAATTGCTGTTCTAAATCTTTTGCTCCTTCTCCTTTAAGCCGTACATGATAATCACGCCAATATCCAAATCGCTTATCTTTCCCTAAGTACTCATCTCCTATATTAAATCCGCCTGTATAGCCAATATCCCCATCAATCGTCGTAATACGGCGATGATTACGATGGTGAAGTGAATAAAATCCGAATGGCAATGCAGGTTTTCTACTATATGTAAAATGCACACCACTTTCCCGTAATTCATTTATCATCTTTCTTTCAAATGATAAATCATTAATGCGATCAACTGATAAATAGACGTTTGCTCCTTCTTTTGCCTTCTCTTTTAATAAGTTTAAAAAAGTATGACTACTTTTATCATCCGACAAAATGAAGAAATAAGTGTAGATGGAGCTTTTCGCTTTTTTAATATCTTCAAATAGCTGCTCATATAATGATTTCCCTTCTACATATAATTGAAAATCACTATAATGAGGCGCATACTCTGTCGGCATGTTTTTTCCAGCTTCCATTTTCCTACCTAAGGTAACATCGATATGCATACAAATTAAAATAAAAACGAAAATAGCAATAATAATAGAAGTAACTCTTAATATTTTTTTAATCATTTTGGTTTCCTTCCAATCATATTCCTTACTATTTCGTAGTGTTTCATTTAAATATGTTTTCATACGAAATGTATTTCTTATTTTTATTGATACTAAACAGTTAAAGGAGATACGAATATGAGAAAAGGAAAAACTCCTATTGTTTTTATCCCAGGTCTTTTCGGTTCAATGAGCAATATTATTATTCCCGGCACTGGTAATTGGAGTTTTGGACTTTCTGCATTTGTTTACGAACCATTCATCATGATGCTAGAAAGTATGGGGTACGAACGAAATAAAGACTTGTTCATCTGTTTTTATGACTGGCGGCAGCGTATTGTTTTTTCTACACAAAAATATTTATTACAAACGATTGCTTATGCTAAAAAGATTACAGGTTGCGATAAACTAAATTTAATTTGTCATAGTATGGGCGGCCTTCTTGGACGTTCTTACGTTCAAAGTGACGAATATAAAAATGATGTGAATCAACTTATAATACTCTGCACACCAAACGCTGGATCTCCACCAAATTATAGTTATTGGACTGGAGGCAGTCTCCCTATCCATGCCTCTTCTAAAATAAATATCGTTCATTTTTATATGGAACAATATATTTGTTACTTAAGCATCTTACATAAAATCAATAAAGTTGAGGCGATACATATTTACTTTCCAGGATTACAAGATGTTATTCCTTGTAAAGATTACGGAAATTATTTATTTATAAAATCCGACTCTTCTATTACATTTCTTCCTTATAGTAAGATGAAAATGAAAAACCCTTTCCTCGATATATTAAATACAAATAGATTTATTATACAAAAAAGAAATATTGAAACGACACTCATTGCCGGAGATGGAGAGGAAACAACTCAATATTTACAAGTCGTCCCTTCACATTCCAAACTGAAATGGACAGACGGCAAAGTCGTCGGTGATTTACTTACAAAACATGGTGACGGTAACGCTGTTCTACATAGCGTTTTTCTTCTAGAGGGAAATAAATATGTTTTGCATGCTTCACATAACGAAGTGCTCTACAAAAGCATTCCTATACTACAAAAGATACTCTAAGTTTCAAACAAAAAAGGTATGGCATTAAGCCACACCTTTTCACATTAAACAAAATTTCTCGCGTCATTATTTCTTCCAAACTTATAAATAGCAATTAAGAAGAATGCAATTGCGAAAGCGAATAAAATTAAAATGTTTAAATACAACTCCGAGAATGGTATTCCCTGCTGTAGTTTTGATATCGTATCTAACAACCAGCGCTGCGGAAGAAAATTAGCTACTTTTTGTACTGCACTTGGCATAATGTCATATGGGAAATAACATCCAGCAAGTAAGCATGTTGGTACAATGATCATATTTTGCATCGCATTTGCCGATGCTGAGTTTTTCGAAAAAGCTACAAGGACTAATGATATTCCAATTGCGATTAATGCAAATAGCATTAGTACGCCCATCATCACTATGAAAGGCATATTGATATTCGTATGAAAAACATTCGTTAGGAATAGGATTGTAATCAAAATTTGTACTGTTAGTATTATCATATTTACTCCGACATTAGATAATATAAACTTCTTCCCATCTATCGGCGTTGATAATAGTCTAAAGTACGTTCTATTCTCTTTTTCTTTTAAAATATGACCTGATAAGTTCGCTGCTGAAAACAGCATAAACATAATAAGGTAACCCATCGTTTGATTTGTCATATCTTTATTTTTCGAAGTATCTTCTAGCGTCTCAGTTTTCATTTTAAATGAACTTTTTTGATACCCTGCGTACATATTGTCGAATGTGCTTTGATCTGTTCCGGCTACTTTACTAATAGCTGCTATATTATCAATATAATTATATAAATATGATTTTATAAATCCTGTTACTTGATCACCTTTAATCGATGAAATTTCAATATGCTCTGGTTTCCCTTCTCGAACACTTTTTGAAAAACCAGAATCTAATGTAATAACTCCATCAAGTTTTTTGGAAGTGAGTTTATCTTCTATTTGAGACTCCTTAACCTTACTCACATTCACATGATTTAATCCTTCTAAAAACTTTATCGTATCATTTGCTATCGGCTCATTTTCTTTATTTACAATCCCGATATTTAACGTTCCTTGCCCTGCATTTCCGTATATCGAGAAGGAAATGAGCGTCCCTATTATCGGCAAGCTAATTATAATTAGTAAACTTTTTTTATTTTTCAAAAGCACAGATAACGTTTTTTGTATGAGCCATAAAATATCCTTCATACTATAGCCCCTCCCGTCTACGTAATGCAATAATTGCAATTAATAAAAAGAGTGCTGAAATTCCAATGTTTAAAGAAATGACTGGTAGTGCTGCCCCTACATCATTTGCATAAATAATTTTCATAACAGCTGTATTTGCCCAAGTTAATGGCGATAAATTCGTAACGAAATTTTCTTCTACTACGAAATATGCACCTCCAAAAATAGAAGCTAATTGCACAACAACCATAATAATTGCCCTAGACGCTTCAGCTGTTTTCGTGATATATCCGATTCCTAAACCGAAGCTAATTGCTAGAAAGACTTGTGTTAATAAAATAAGAAATATGATTCCAAGATGGTCGCCCCAATTCGCTTGAAAAACAAATTTACTAAATAACATGACGAGTAATATGCACAGGGCATTTGCTACTAGGCTACCAAGTACTTTTCCAATGAATATTTCAGCTTTACTTATAGGTGCAGCAATGAGACGATCTCCTGTTTTACGTATTCGTTCTCCTCGAATTAAAGAACTCGCTCCCATCGCAGCATACAGTGCAATCATCGTTGTCATTACAACCGCGTAGTAATCCATAGAACCTGGTTTTTTCGCAGCTTGTAAAGATGTTTCTTTTATATAATCATTATGGTTTCCGTTTGAAATAACTGTGCTCACCTTAGTAGGATCTACTTTTGCAACTTCGACCGCTACATTGTACTTATCAACAAATGTTGTAAGCATTCCTTCCACAATACTCCCCTCAATACTACTTTTGTCACTTCCGTAAAATTTTGCACCATCTTTATTTAACTCTACATAAGCAGCATATTTATTTTTCTTCACTTCTTCTTTCCCATCTATACTGCCGGAAGCTTTTTTAAAATGAATACCTGATTTATCCACTTCTTTCGTAAATGCTGCAAATGATTGAGAAAACGTGCTACTCGCTTCATCTTTATATAGCACTTGTATATCTTTAATCGAATGACTATCACTATTAAATGCGTTGGTTAACGCTGTTCCTAACACAAGCATAAGTACAATCGGAAATGCTAACATAAAAACTAAAGTTCTTACGTCTCTGAAATCTCTTTTAATATGCATAATTGCAATATTGAAGATGTTCAATTGATGAACCTCCCTTTACCTTTTCTTCATTTACCTTTTATTTATCTCGTAAGTTTCTTCCGGTTAACGTAAGAAATACTGTTTCTAAGTTTGGAGCCTGCTCCTCTAACGAACGAATTTCAATGTCATGATTAATGAAATGCTGAATAATTTGATTTAAATTATTTAATCCTGCATCCGAGTTTACCTTGATTACGTTCTCTTCAATTTGAACAGCTTTCACACCGTTTATCTCTTTTAACTTTTCTACATCTAAATTTTCTACTGACTTCACTTCAATCCAAATATCTTTCGTATCTGTAATAATCGCTTTTAACTGTTCTTTCGTACCTTCTGCAATCACTTTACCATGGTCGACAATTGCGATTTTCGTACAAATCTCTTCTACTTCTTCCATGTAGTGGCTCGTGTAAATAATAGTGCTTCCCATTTCATTTAACTTCCGGACAGACTGAAGAATATAGTTTCTTGACTGCGGATCAATTCCAACTGTCGGTTCATCCATAATAATTAACTTCGGTCTATGTGCAATTGCACAAGCAATATTCAATCTTCGTTTCATCCCGCCAGAAAAGTTTTTCGGATAACTTTTATGTTTATCGCTAAGCCCCACAAATTGCAGTGCTTCCTCCACTCTCGCTTTTAGCTCAACTCCTCTTAATCCGTACAACCCAGCAAAGAATTTCACATTTTCATAGGCAGTTAACTCTTCATAAATCGCAATATCTTGCGGAACGATACCGATATTCATCTTCGCAAATCGGTTATGTTTCTTTATATTTTTTCCTAGTATGCTAATTTCGCCTTCATTACTTCTTAACAAACCAGCAATCATATTAATCGTTGTACTCTTACCAGCACCATTCGATCCTAAAAAGCCAAATATTTCTCCTTCTTTAATAGATAAAGACATATTATCAACTGCGATGAAATCACCAAATTTTTTCGTTAAATTTTTAATTTCTAATGTATTCATCATTTCACCCCTATTTCGGTTTCTCTGCTTTTAGTATAAACAAAAAGAATGAACCCGCTCAGTGCAGAAGTTCATTCTTTTCACATGAGATTATTCACTTTTTTCATATGAGATGATTCATCCTCATATCGGCAACAACATTGTTACTGCAAAACCACTTGTTCCATCTACAATAATTTTTCCGTTTACTGACGCTGTTCGCTCCTCCATCCCCATAATCCCGAGACCTTTCTTAACGAGAACCGCACCTTTTCCGTTATCCTTCACTTGTACTTTCACCATCTTGTTAAGTACATGAATATCAATTGAGATGACTGTCGCATCAGCATACTTCATCGCGTTCGTTAATGCCTCCATAACATTTTCACCAATAATTTTCCACTGTATCGGAGAAATCATATCTAAGTTCCCTTTATATACAAAAGGAATATTCACATCATTCTTACCGGCAAATTCCTCTATGAATAATTTCATACGATGAATACCAATTTGCTCAGTTGGTGGCTTCATATTTTTCAATGTAATGCGAATACTTTCAATTCCATCTTTTGAAATGTGAATTGCATTTTGTAATAACTCCGCAGATTTTTCTTTATCTATTTCCATTAACCTCTTTGCTGCCTCCATTTGAATAAGTGCACCCGTCATCGAGTGACCAATTTTATCATGAATTTCTTGCGATAACCGATTTCTCTCTTCTAGCTTAAATGTGTATTCAGATTGTCTTATGTACTCTTTATTTTCATGTAAGCTTTTCGTAAGTCGTTGCATATCTTTTCGCATCTTATCATTTTGCGATTCAAGCTTTACTACACGCGATATATACCGATCTGCAATAGTTAAAACGAGAAAAGAAAATGCAACAATTAATCCATAAGTCATTCGAATACTTTCATCTGCAATCGTAATTGGGAGCATCATAACGACAAAGCTTGGCCAATTCTTTTCTATGTAATAGAATGTAATTTCGTATAAGTTCAAAGGTAAAAACAAAATAAAAAATGGATGAACCCTCCATGTAAATAACATAACTACGCCAATGGATATACAGATTAATATTTTTTTATACGTATCTTTTTTAAATATAGAAATCATTACGTTTACAGAAAGGTAAATAAGTAAAGTAAATATAACCCACGGTAAATTTGCTACATTTGCGTAAATATAACTGAACACAATATATAAAAAGACAATTAATTTACTTACAGTTAACCAAAATTCCATATCATTAATCTACTTTCCCTGTTAAGTAATAAATCGCAATTTGTGTGCGATGTTCAAGTCCAGTTTTCCCTAAAACTGACGTAATATAATTTGCAATTGTTCCCTCAGATATAAAAAGCTGTTTCGAAATTTCTTTATTTGAGAAACCTTTTGCAATTAATGCGATAATACTAAGCTCCCTTTCTGTGAAAAGGCTCTTATCAATTTTACATTCTTCCTCTTTACTTTCCATTAAATTAGACTTAATTTTATCGAGAATAACATCTTGCATAACAGTTTGACCGTTATAAACCCCTTTTATCGCATCACGAATACGCTCCGGATCGTTATTTTTTAATAAATAACCTTTCGCTCCATTTTTTACTGCATCCAAAATATATTCATCATCATCAAACGTCGTTAAAATAAGCGGTTTTGTTTTCGTCTCTTCACAAATGAACTTCGTCGCCTCTACACCGTTCATATTTGGCATACGAACATCTAAAAGAGCAATATCAACTTCATGCTTTTTACAATACGCTACAGCTTCTTCCCCATCATTTACAGTATCTACTACATCAAACTCTTCGTATGTATTTAAAATAATTTTCATGCCTTCTCTAATAAAAGAGTTATCATCTGCTATTAATATTTTAATTTTCATGTTTGTTAGTATGGACCTTTCCCTACTAACATTCACATCCTTTCTCCGTGTAACATTTCCTACTTGCTCATTATATACTTCTCTTTACCATTTTTTCACACCTTTTTTCATCTAGCTCTCCCGCAAAAAATATATTATTCTTTTTTTACAAAATGTGTAGGGTGACTTATCATTCTTTACGTCTATATAATAGAATGCGTCAAAAAGGAGGGAGAGACCGATTGAGGAAAAACAATTAATTGAAAAAGCACAGCAAGGAAGCGAGCATGCTTTTCGTATCCTTGTACAAACATATCGTCATTATATTTTTCAAGTTATCTTTTCTATTTTAAGACATGAAGAAGATTCGAAAGATGTTACACAAGAAGTATTCGTAAAAATTCACACCTCTCTCCCAAATTATCAATTTCGCGGATTAAAAACGTGGATGGCACGTATTGCCACCAATCACGCTATTGATTATAAGAGAAAGAAAGCTAGAGAAAGTGAAGAACTCTCCTTATGTAAAGAAGCTGAGGAAAATATACAGTCCTCTCATAATATTGAGGCTTTATTATTGACGAAAGAGCAAAAATTACTCATTGCTCAAAAACTGCGAGAACTTCCCGAAAATTACCGTGACGTTGTTCTCGCACATTACTTAGAAGAAAAGAGCTATCAAGAAATTGCCTTACAGGAAAACATCGAAGTAAAAACAGTCGAAATGAAACTGTATCGAGCACGAAAATGGATTAAAAAACATTGGAAGGAGGAAGAGTTTCTATGATGCATTATTCAAAAGAAGATTGGCGCAATTATACATTAGATTTTATAGAAAGTAATGAACGTGAATCTATGGAAGAACATCTTTATGAATGTGATCATTGTTTAGCACTTTATATGGAAAGTATTGATGAACAACATGAAAACCTTCCAATGATAAATGATGATTCATTTACGAACGAAGTTATGACGCAAATTAATTTTGAAACACTACAGTCTAATGAAAATATAAAAACAACCTCACTAAAGCGCACGATCATTCATTACATAATTGCGACTGCGGCTACAATTATTTTTATGGTAAGTGGTTTATTTCAGTATATTTTTACAGCGACATCAAATTTAGAGAAATCTTCAAAACATAACGAGTCTTCTATTTCACAACAAATTGTAAACAAATCGGTAGACACATCGAAAAAGGACGGAGGTTCAAAGCATGAATAAAAATCCCTTTTTAGCACTTGTATTAGGGCTAATTCCTGGGCTTGGACATTTATACTTAAAAAAGCTAGGACGGTTTATTTTATATAGCGGGGGATCACTATTTCTATTCTCCTTTGCAGTATTTTGTACCATAGTAGTAAGAGAACGTGATATTGCTTTTCTTTCTCTATTTTTACTAGCTGTTCTATGGGTAATTAACTTACTAGATTTAGTTATCACCATTATAAACCAAACGAAAAAGCAAGAAGCTGGAGAAGTGATAAATTCCTCTAAAGAGAGCGAACGATTTTATATCATTCTCTTATCCATCATCCCTGGACTTGGCCATTTCCAATTAGGACTTATGCAACGCGGACTTACATTTTTAGTAGCTTGCACAGGAATCGGAAGTATGATTATTTTCGTTGCACTTTTAACATCGCAAGAAAGTTTTCTTATCTTCCTTATTACGTTACCTGTTTTATGGATTTATAATTTCTTTGACGTTGTTCAGCAACTACAGAAAAAAGAATGTGGCGAGCAATTAATTGACCGTACTATTTTCGAAGATTTTGAAGAACATCGAGAGCAGGGAAAGAAAAGTAAAACATTTGCTTCTATTTTAGCGATGTTCCCTGGAGCAGGTCATATGTATTTAGGCTTACAACGCCGTGGTCTTCAGCTTATGGCAGCCTTCTTACTATCTATTTATTTACTCGACTTATTAAGACTTTCTGCGTTTTTATTTTTAGTACCAATCATTTGGTTCTATAGCTTTTTTGATGCGTTACAGCAAACAGCAAAATACGGAAAAGAACGAGTTCAAGACGAACCCATTATCGATTATTTTATAAATCATCAAAGATGGATCGGTATCGGATTAATTACACTCGGTGGTTATTATTTATTAAATCAAACAGTCCTTCCTATTTTGAATGATTATTTTGTAACTATATTTAATATTCATCTTAGTGAACTATATTATCGCTATTTCCAAACATCTATCGTTGCGCTCCTTTTAATTGGCGGCGGCTTTAAATTGTTACTTGGAAATAAAGAAAACAAAGGTGGGACAAGCGAATGAGGACTTGGCGTGTTGGAACATTCTCAATGGGGCTTTCTATTATATCGTTAGGATGCTTTTTACTATTTTCAGTCGTAAAAGGAATCCAAGTATTAGATACACTAACTGCATGGTGGCCAGTTTTACTCATCATACTTGGAGCCGAAGTTTTACTATACCTTCTATTTTCTAAGAAGGAACAATCATTTATTAAATATGATATTTTTAGTATTTTCTTTATCGGCGTTTTAGGAAGCGTCGGAATTGCTTTTTACTGTTTATTATCAACTGGATTACTAGAAGAAGTTCGTCACTCTATTAACACAACGAGGCAAACGAGTAATATTCCAGACGGACAATTTGATATACCTGAATCTATCAAAAAAATCGTAGTAGATGCAGGACATCAACCTCTAACGATAGAGGGAAATAATACAAATCAAATTCATCTTTTGGGAACTTATGAAATGACAACGAAAGCAAATGAAAAACTCAATTTAAAACGAGATGATTTCCTTTCAGTTCAAACGGCTGGAGAAACGATGTATATCACTTTAAAATCATTACCTGTTCAGCATACGTTATTTAATTCAGCACCACAGGTGAAACCAACGCTTGTTCTTCCGCAAAATAAAAATGTGGAAATCCGTGCTTCAAATAACGAACTATCTCTTTATCCAGGTCAATTACAAAATAATTGGTTTGTACAGGAAAGCTCAAGAGTGTCTGTCCATCTTGCAAAAGAAAGTGATGTATCTTTAACAGCAGTAACGAATCAAAAAGAAACACATGGAAGTACACCTTGGGAACAAGTAGAAGATTTAACGAAAAACGAAAATACTTCTTCAGAAGAACATCCAGAATTAAACAACCAAGAACATTGGTATAAAAATTCGATTAAAACTGGAAATGGGACGTACAAGTTAAATATTGAGAAAGCTTATAATTTGAATATGAGTGTTCTCGAAAAATAAAAAACCTTCCGCAATTGCGGAAGGTTTTTCTCATATAATCGCTTTAATTCCTTCTAACACTAATCCAATCATAAATCCGCAAACCGCCCCGTTCACTCGGATCCACTGTAAATCTTTACCGACGTTATTTTCAATCATTTCGATTAACGTCTTATCATCTAACTTATCAAGGTTTTCTTGTACAAGCTTACCAATTTTCGAATGGTTCTTCTCAACAAGACTTACAACTTGTTTTTGTAACCAATCTTCTATTTTTTGAACTGTCTGTTCATCTTCTTTTATTTTATTCATTTGTTTTTGTAAAAATGGAATAACATATTTATCAGCAAATTCTTCATTATTTACAAAAGCAACTGCTCTTTGCTGTACTTGCTCTAGCATCTCTTTTATTTTGTCAGTAGCATCCCAATTGGCAATCCATTTTTCTTTCCAATTTTCTAATTCTTGTAGTAACGCTTCATTTTCTTTTACATTGATAATTTCTTGACGAATTTTCGATAAAATAAGTTGTCTCGTACTATTATCTGCATCTTGTAAGCTGTTAATATTGCTAATAATAAATTTCTGCAAAATGCCGCCAATTTTATCTTCATCTACAATATTCATAAACGATTTCAATGTAAACTGTAAAAATCCATCTACTTTTATATTTTCCATCGCCTTCATACCTAAGCTTCCGAGCTGGTATCGAGCTTCATCTTGCGCTGTCCATTCTTTCACTTTTACTAATATGTAATCAAGTGTCTTTTCATCATATTCTTGCACTACTAATTGATCAACAAGCACTTGTAAAATGTTACTTGTATTAATTGTATGTAAATACGTCTTTAATTCTTTTTCAATAATAACCGCTAATTTTTCCGTATCGATTGAAACAATCGCTTTCTCAGCAATCGTTACAATGCCTTTTTTCACAGCATCAGACTGCATTTCTCTCTCAGCAATTTGCAGTACCATTTGTGCTAACTGCATCTCTTTTACTTTATTCGTAATACTTTCTTTCGTCAGCCATTCATTTTCTAACGTATTGATGAGCCCTTTCGTTACCCGTTTACGGTTTTTAGGTAACAAAGCTGTATGCGGAATTGGTATTCCCATCGGATGACGGAATAAAGCAGTAACCGCGAACCAATCTGCAAGCCCGCCAACCAATCCAGCTTCAAACCCCCTTGTATAATCTCTCCTGCTACCGTTCCTTGAAAAGGGATAGAAGCCGCAAAGCCGACACCCATAACCCCAAGCGAAATACCCGCTATATATTTAGTCTGTAATGACATCGTATACACATCCTCTTATTATGTAAAATAAAGCTTTTTTGTTGTATTTATTCAATATTAGTTATCCTTTATATATACTATAAAGAACTATTGTGAAAATAACAAAGATTTTTATGTACATGAAAAAATGAGGCTACAATTAGCCTCATTTTTCTTATACCGTTAACTCCAAACCTTTCCTATAATATTCATTCATTACATCTTTTGGAACCATACTTCCACCCGTTCCCCACACAATATGAGTACCTTTTTTCACCTTCTCTGTTAACTGTTGCTTTTGTAAATACTCATCTTCTTTACATACTTTCACTGGCCCTATCATACCTGCTAGTGCAGAAGGCTCTAAATAAATATTCTCCGTGTCACCTAGTTCTTTTAACAATCTATATAACTCTTCATCGCTTACTGTGTAATTCCCACTCAAAAATGGTTCCATCGTTTTACCGACAAATCCAGACGGTCTTCCTACCGCTAGTCCGTCCGCGTCTGTTACATTATCAATCCCGATATCTTGAACAGCAATTTTATCATGAAGTCCTGTCATTAAACCGAGTAACATGCATGGAGAGTGCGTAGGCTCCGCAAAGAAGCAGTGCACGTTGTCTTTATACAATAACTTTAAACCGAATGCTACCCCGCCAGGTCCTCCTCCTACTCCGCACGGAAGATAAACAAATAAAGGATGATTTTCATCTACTACAACCTCTAACTCTTCTAATTGCTTTTGTAATCGCAATGCTGCTACTGCGTATCCTAAAAATAAATCATGGGAATTTTCATCATCTACAAAATAACAGCTAGGATCGGCATCTGCTTGCTGACGCCCCTCTTCTACTGCTTTACTATAATCAGCTTCATACTCAATAACGTTTACACCTTTACTTCTTAATAAATCTTTTTTCCATTGTTTCGCATCTGCTGACATATGAACCGTTACGTTAAAACCTAGTTTCGCACTCATAATCCCAATGCTTAGCCCTAAATTTCCTGTTGAACCGACCGCAATTGAATATTTGGCAAAAAACTCTCTACATGTATCACTATCTAAAATGGAATAATCATCTTCTTCTGTTAACATACCGTGCTGCAAAGCTAGTTGTTCAGCATGTTTCAACACTTCATAAATGCCGCCCCTAGCTTTAATTGATCCTGATATCGGAAGATGACTATCACATTTTAATAATAATTCTCCTAAAATAGGTTGCTTGTAATTTGTCTCTAAAGCTTCTTTCATAGAAGATATTTTCACTAAAGGTGATTCGATTATGCCATTCGTCCCTTTCGTTTCAGGAAAAACTTTCGCAATATATGGTGCAAAACGCTTTAATCTCTCTTCCGCATCTTTTACATTCTCTTCATTAAGTGGTGAATCTTTTATTGCCCTTTCATACTTTTCTATGTTTGGATTTATCCAAAATACTTCTTCTGTTGCAATAAGTTTATTCACTAATGGGTATTCTGCTTGTAATGCCCCTATTTCTTTCATTTTGTTTCCTCCTTATATCCTTGTAGCTCACCATATAATAAATTATAATTAAATTAATTTTAATATAGTTTAACACAAATCGTTAACTTTAGTTAATTTTAATTTAATTTATTTAAATATAATTTAATAACCCTTAAGGAGATTTTCATTATGGAAAATATAGATATTGGTAAAAAAATTGAAAAACAAAGAAAAGAAAAAGGTTTAACTAGTAAAGAACTAGCAAAGATGGCCGATATTACACCATCTATGTTAAGTCAAATTGAGCGTGGGTCCGCTAACCCTTCTATTCAAACATTAAAAGTGCTTGCTAAAGCTCTTGATGTGCCAACATTTAGCTTTTTACTTGAAGATACAAATACAGACGATTTAATTGTACGTTCCCATAAACGAAAGAAAATGATTATCGATAATTTATCATATGAAATGCTTTCACCTGATTTCACTGGAAATTTAGCAACAGCAATTATGACCGTCCCGCCTAATACAGCTTCATCAGAAAATGTGCTAGAACATAAAGGAGAAGAATTAGCATTTGTCTTAGATGGGAAAATCACATTATATTTAAACGAGGAAGAATACGTATTAGAAACTGGCGACAGTGTAAAGATACCTGCTTATTTAAAGCATAAATGGGTGAATCATTTTGAGAAAAATGCGATAGTCTTATTTTCTGTTACTCCGCCGATTTTTTAATATATCAATAAAAACAGGATGATTCTTATAAAATGCGGATTATCCTGTTTTTATTAAATAAGAAAGTGAAATTTTTGTTAAAAACTTAACAGTTGGACCCAATCCGAACAATCCTCCTAAAAACATATTTACAAGTGAAGCTATCCCTCCCATTGATGCTAACGTATCATGAGTCAGATTCATCCCACCACTACCAGAGGCACTTGTAATATTCACATAAAAATAAGAAACACGTAAAAATTAATTGTTTTTTCAGAATTTTGTTGAAAAATATGGTAAAATTACTCTTATACTTCTTCTATTTTGCTATTATAGAAATAATTAAATTAGAATACTTTTATCGGATGGGGGAATATATAATAAGTGTGTTATTAAAAGGGCATGAACAGATTGTCAACGAATTAAACATTTTATATCAAGTAATGGTAGCGGAGCAATTAATTGAAGCGAAACAATTAAAAGAAAAAATAGAGAAACAGATTAATAAAATTGAAGCTGATCAAAATCTATCGCTTTACTACTCCCTACTAAACTTTAAATATAAGGTCCTAACCGATTGGACAAACATTAAGTATGATACTTTTAGTCAAATTGTTCGTTTAGACAATCCAATAACTGAAGACTTTATTACTTATTATTATCACTTTTTTAAAGCTGAACATGCTACCATTATTGGAAATTATGATGAAGCAAAAAAAGAATACGAAAAAGCTGAATCCCTTTTAAAACATGTACCAGGTGAACTAGAAGAAGCTGAATATAAATATAAATTTGCTATATTTAATCACCATACAAACAAACCACTTACAGCAATCAATTATGCAAATCAAGCGAAAGAGATTTTCTCAAAATATCCACGTTATGAAATTAAAATAGCTCTATGCGAAAACATTTTAGGCTCATGTTCTGTTTATTTAAAACAATTCGAACAAGCCGAAGAGAACTATAATTCAGCAATCAATATTTTACAAAAGCTGAAAGACGATACACTAATCTTAAAAGTTCGAAATAACTTAGGTTGGCTCTACTCTTCTCAAAATCTATCAACCCTTGCTATTAGACATCTTACAATAGTTACAAACAAATTACCTAAACACCTAAAAGCCAATTTTCTACAAGCCAAAGAACATTTTAGTTTAAATGAAAAAGAACTTGCAAACGATTGGGTTCAAAAAGGCTTAGAAATTTGTAATGAATTAAATAATCAAGAATATAAACACCATTTCACTATCTTAAAAACACAACACACTGGTATTCTAGACGACTTAGAAAACGCAATCATTGCAGGCACCACATATTTTAACAGTAAAGAATTATACGATTATGCACAAGAATATTACGAATTATTAGCAGTAGAATTTCATAAAGTGAATAAAATAGAGAAATCTCAAAAATATTTTTTCAAAACTTACGAAGCAAAACAAAAATTATTAACTAAGGAGGCACTAAGATAATGAAAAAGATTAGTTTAGCTATTTTAACCTTTACATGCATACTTGCTTTTGGCTTTAATAATTTCACTGAAAATCAACAAGCAAAACAACTTCCAAAATGGGATACAGATAAACAAGAAACACATGCAGACCTGTAGAAACCTAAAAACCCCTAATAAAGGGGTTTTTAGGTTTCTACAATATAATGATTTAGCATATGATGAAGAAATACGCTTATAAAAGATATCCATACACAGATACTCTCTGTACATGGATATCTTTTATTTTTTCGGCACCAACAAAATCCCTAAACTAATAATACAAAAGCTCATTATTTGCTGTGCTGATAGACCAAACTGTACCGAATTTTGTTCACTAACAAGCGAAATAATAATTTGAGCAAACCCCTCAACAATTAGAAAAATACTTATATTCTTTCCATTTCCGAGCCTTTCATTTTTCATCCATAACAAACCCATTATACAAAGGTTGAGGATAATCTCATATACAAAAATAGGATGATACAAAAATTTAGATTCGTATATATTCATTCCCCATGGTAGTGTCGTTTGTACACCTACTTCATGATGTAATAGAAAATAAAAGATAATGCACACACACAATCCAAAAGGGAGTACATCAAGTAAAATGCGAAGCGAAAATTGTTCCTTTTTACTTTTCCAAACAATGTATACACTAGCAATTACGCATCCTACTACAATATGTTGCATACTTCCTATAGCTAATAATGCTTGCAATGGCGATTTAAAAGCCCATACAGGATTTAAAATTGCTGGTGCAAACTTCCATACAAATACGATGATAATAAACGCATTTGTTACGGCATCCATCATTTTTTCATATGATGCATTTTGATGCCTCATCTTTCGTTTCATCAACATAAATCCAAATAGACTTCCAATTATAAGAGATACGGGTTGTAATCTCACGATCCACTCCATCATCACGAAATCCCCTTTTAGCTCTCAATCAATTTCTTAAATTTCTTTTCTAATTGATCTGGTGGTAATACACCTCGTACATGATCTACTATAATTCCATCTTTATTAACAAAAAATGTCGTCGGTAAAGAGAATACTTTATAATCTAGTCCAGCTACTCCGTCCATATCTAATAGAACAGGAAACTCAAACCCATAGCGATTAGCAAATGCGCTTGCTTCTTGTACTGGGTCACTAACAGTTGCATTCACCGCAAAAATTTCAACATCCTTTTTATATTTATCATACATATGAACTAAGTCAGGTGCCTCCATTTCACACGGCCCACACCATGATGCCCAAAAATTAATAATATATGGTTTTCCCTTGGCATCATTTAACGACTGCAACTTTCCGTCTAATCCTTTTAATGTGATGCCAGGTGCTTTAAAACCTACTTGTGGTAATACTTCTTTCTCTTGTAACTCTGCTTGTTTCGCTTTTCTTTCCTTTTCTTCTTTCTTTGAATTATAAAAGTTAACCCCCGCCCAAACGAGAGCACCTACTAGTATAATAGCAATTAGTTTCTTCACTTTCCTTCCTCCTCATTTTTAAAAACCTGTAAATCCACCGAATAGACGAATAAAGAATGCTGTAATTTTCGTCATTTGATTTGTATACAATAAAATACCTGTAATATATGATAAATAAGATATATATAGCGATAAAAAGTATAATGATATAAATGACAACACTCTATCCACACTACATAGAGTAGTGTTTACCCTAAAAAAAGAGGCTATATGCACTCTCCGACAATAAGTACAATCGACACACAGAATAACCCTATTGTTACATATACCGAGTTCGTATGTAACGGAATAGTAAGCTTAGCAACCTTTTCATTTAACACTTGCTCGATTCGTAAATTTATTGCTGTTTTTGCAAATGAAGCTGTAACACATCGATTCTCCATTGTCTTTATTTTAATTAATTTTAATAACGCGCTACCTAACTCAAATGAAGATTCCATTTTTTGCATCGCATATTTATCTGCTGCTAACTCTTGATACGTATGATATCGTTGTAACAATTCTTTTAATATCGGGATGTACATCATTCCTTCTGCTAATAACGTAAAACAAAATAATTTTAGCGGATCCCAATTATTTTGATGATATTCTTCATGGAAAATAATCGCATCAATCTCTTCATCTGAAAACGTCTGAAGCAAACCTTCCGACATGACAACTTTCGGACGGAATAATCCAATTGTAAACGCTGCAACTTCCGCAGTCGGCAGTATATATATTTGTTTCCCTTTTCTAATAAATGGGATAAGTACTTTTTGTACTTTTTTACTATAGAAAAATTGCCGCCAAATTCTTTTACACACAATCAATACAGTAATTAATAATAACCCCGCTACTATAATACGAACCATTGATAGTTCTTTCATATGTTTTTCTAACTGAAACAAGCAAAACTTTGAAAGGAAGAATGCCTTATTTTGAAAGAGAAATGGATATGTAACATAATACAATAACAAGCTGAAAAAGAGGGTACTAACAATGAGCGCTAACAATACGATTTTACGCATTTGCCATTTCATTTCATCGATCCTCTTTTTTTAACTGATTCAATTTGTCTTCTAATTTTTTTATTAAATTCGGATCAGCCTGCTCTAACTCATCTATCATATGTGTTATAACTAAATCTCCAAATTCCCCCACTAATTCCTGTGTCATTTTCTTCGTTTGATTGGATAAGAATTCTTCTTTCGTTTGTATAGCACGATATATGCCACTTCTTTTTACAGTCTGTTTTTCTAAGTGTAATTTCTCTACTAACCTGTTCATAACTGTCATAACAGTATTAAAATTCACAGGCGATTCTTCACTTAATTTCTGCTGGACTTCTTTAATAGTAATACCTTCAGTAGACCAAATAATCTCCATAATCTTCGCTTCAAGCGGTCCAAAGAAATGATTTAATCCTTGCTCATTTAACCTATAGTTTTGCGTAAACATCGTATGACTCCTTTCACACTACGAATTGTAGTACAAATTAAATGAGAGGTCAAACGCAAGTAATACAAACTAAAATTCACTACCTATAAATACGTACCTCATTCTATTCATTATAAGCCTAACTTATCTCCAAATGTATCAAAGAGATACTGCTCTAATATTTGTACACTAAACTTCTCATTACGCCCAAGGGCAAATAATTCCCGATCCTTCGCTACGATAGTATCTAACGGAATAACTACATTATCCACTATTTTTGTAATTTCAATTATATTACTTTTTACATTTACTTCTGTTTTAAATTCAACGTTTTCTAACACTATATGTGAACGTCTTCCTGATGCAAAAAAAGTAAAATTAGGATTTTTAACAACGCCAATTTCAGTCTCTAACGCATATAAATAGTGAAAAATTACATCTCTATGTCCATCTTTTATTATTTTTTCATCCTTCTCATCGTCTAAGTATTCTTTCAGCTTCGTTGTAAATTCAAATCGAAAATCCACTTTTTTCACGCTCCTTCTTTGTATTTCATATTAAATAAATATATTGAAATAATTTTACCATATTGTAATACAACTTCCTATTAAAAGTAAAAACTGTTTTAGAAAATCGCTATTATTTCCGATACCCTTTTAAAATATAAGTATAAATTCAATATGAATGAATGCTTCATTACATCTATTTAAACATATTTTTTCCATTTTTTGAAACATTAGTATGAAATATTATATATCAATGAATGGTTTCTAATTCATTGGTATATATAGTCAGTAGTTTCTTTACTATCCCGATATACTTAAACTACATTTTCTACTTATTCATTACATATAGAGAAGGAATGTAACTCTCTTCTATCGAATTTTTATATAACAAAAATAATTAGGTGGTGCTTTACTATGAAATTAGCTGTCATTGGTGGCGGTGATTTACAAGATTCAAATCACTTGCCTATTAATGAACGCCTTATAGAATTAACAAATAAACAGTATCCAAAAGTATTGTTTATTCCAACGGCTAGTCATGATGATGAAAGCTATATAAAATTATTTTTAGACACGTTTGAAAAACAATTACATTGTGAAGTACAAATTTTACGCATTACAACAGATTCACCTTCTAAGTATGAAATAGAGGAGATGATTCATTCAGCCGATTTAATTTATCTAGGTGGCGGAAACTATATTCACATGCTTACGCAATGGAAAGAACATAGACTTGATAAAAAATTATTATTGGCTCTGCAACAAGGAACACTTATTGCTGGTTATAGCGCTGGTGCTATGTGTTGGTTCACGTCTAGTATCCGATCAGATTATGAAGGTTCTGGTTACATAGAGAGTAACGGATGGGGTATTGTTAATAAAAGATTTTGTCCACATTATAATCAATTAAACAGAATGAACGCCTTCCATTCCTTTTTACAAAATCATCAAGGGAATATAGAAGGAATTGCACTGGAGGATAATTGCGCTTTATATATTACAGAGGAATCCTTTGAGATTATCGGTGAATCAGAAAAAGCGTGGGAGTTTTATATGAGTGATAAAACTCTCATTAGACAACATTTTGATATAACTTTAAAAAGCTATTTGTAAACCTGCACTTAAGAAAAAATGTCCCTAAGTCTAATAACTTAGGGACATTTTTTCTATTTAACTAACTAATCGTGTAATTCGTTTCTTTTGCCATGAAAGCTTATAATATGCATACTGCAATAGTAAGCTGACAATAAATGCTGCTGGATACCCAATCCAGATACCTTCTATTCCAAGACTTGTATGGTAAGAAAGATAATATGCTACGGGTACTTCTACAAGCCAAATTGAAACAACTCCAATAACAGTTGGCCAAAGTACTGTACCGCTCGCTCGCATTGTCGCACTAATAATTTGTGCATGACCGAAAATTAAATAACTCCATAACGTAATCATAACTAAGCTATGAGCAATTTCAATTGTAGTTTGACTCGTTAAAAATAGTGATAAAATGTCTCTTGAGAATAAATAAATAAGAGATATTAACACACCACCGATGACGTAGTTCATAATAATTCCGGCCTTCACAACTTTCTGCAATCGATCAAATTGATTCGCCCCAATTGATTGTGCTGCAAAAATAGAAACTGTAATACCAAGGCTAACTGCTGGCATTTGTACATAACTTGCAACTTGATTCACAACGCCGTAAGCAGCTGTTGCATCCGAACCGTAACGATTTACAAATGCGATTACGGCAATCTCAGATAATGAAACTAATATCATATTTATACTTGCCGGTATACCGAGCCTTAGCAATAGCTTTAATAACTCCCCATCCATTCGAAGGTATTTTCTAACCGTTCCATCTAGTTGTAATGGGTGATTTTTCTTCTTTAAATACACAAGCATGACAATAAACGTAATAACTGTAGATATAACAGATGCATAGGCTGCTCCATACACATCTAATTTCGGAGCTCCTAACCATCCAAAAATAAGAACTGGTAATAAAATCATATTTAGTGCTGTACTTACAATTAAAAAGTAAAATGGCGTTTTAGAATCTCCTGTACCTCTCATAAATGTTGTATATGCGAAATATAAAAATAATACTGGCATCGATATAAATAAAATCCGTGCATAATGTACACTTATTTCAATAATATTTTCTGGTGTTCCCATTAGACGCATAATATCCATCGCAAAAATACTTCCTATTATCGCCAACACAACTCCAATAATAAAGGTAAATGTCAGCGTCGTACCAACGATAGCTTTTAAACGATCTTCGTTTTTAGCACCAAACGCCTGACCAATTAAAATAGAGCTTCCTGAACCGATACCAATTACAAATGAAACGAGCAAGAAAAATAATGGGAAGAATGCTGATATAGCCGCTAAATCATTAACTCCAAGCCATCTTCCTACTACTACCATACCAAATAATTGTCCAACTGATTGTAGTACATTACTTAATAATAACGGTACTAAAAACATCGACATCGATTTCCAAATCGGTTTACTCTCACTTTCCAACTTATGTGACTCCGCACCTTCTTTATTGTTATCTGCAGGTGGTTTCAAATTTCATTTCTCCTTTTATTAAACATCTATTTTCAATCTCTATCTCTTTGTATAGTTGTTATAATACTGTGCTTCTATTCATTTTCTTTTCGTATGATTATAACTTCACCCAATATTGACTTCCATCGGCTGTTCGATCTAAAAATCCATATTCGATTAAATATCTTCTTAATGTTACAAAATCAGGGTATACATTTTCTATCACTGTATTTACTTCTTTTTCAGTATACTTTTTATTACTATCAAACTTCTTCACTAAATGGCGCAATATAATTAATTTACGCTTTTGTTTCTTCGGAAATTTAGAGAGAGGTCCATCTAACCCTTCTGTAAAATGAGCTTTTAATACTTCATCATTTTCTTCTTCCGTAATATTGTATCGATCATCTACCATCGTTGCTGTTCTATGAATTGGCACAAATTTCGTTTGTACTTTTGATTTTTCTTCTGATAATTCCATTAGCGCTAAAAATACTTTTGCTTGTTTCATTTTCTCTCGCAGTGTAAATCGATGATTACGAATTGTTGATGTACTTCCGCCATCCATCTCTTTTACAATTTCTTTATCATTCAGTCCCATATAGAAAAACTGAACCATTTTCTTTTGTAAATCCGTTAATCCAGTAAATTTCTTATCCATATTTAGCAAATAATCAAACATAGACGTATGCTCATTTTGAATATGCAATTGGACGAACTTCTCTGCTTCATACAAAACTTGATTATCTTGATAAATAACACCTTTAATAAATGTTTCACCACAAGCTAAGCAAATGTACCCCTCTTTTTCTTCATCAAACACATACCCTTTCTTTAATTCCTCTATTGACGCATCCCAAAACTTCTCTGAAATATCGCTCATACTAAACACTCCTTCAAAATGTTTATTTAAAAACCAAACAAATCGCTATATCGTTTATTATTACTTCATCATCTTATCACAACACAAACAAACATTTCAACGTTTCGTTTGCCCATTTTATAAACTTTTATAAAAACATCTATCGAAAGGATTTAATACAACGAACAGCGAATATGTTTATACAAATTCATTTTATAGGATGTAAAATAGAACATGAATATTCTTCAAGACCCTTGGTTTACCGTTAAGTAAATTGCACAGAACGCATATGCGATTAGTGAATATGGAACTGGTATTCACTCATTACAAAACTTCAGTATTCAATTTTAACTACAAAAAAGATGTTTTCGTATAAGAAAACATCCTTTACTTTTTATATATTCTATTTACAGTCTCTACTAAAACCTTACTTGCTTGTACAAATGTATGCTTTCGATTTCTATCTTCAACAAATTTATTAGCACAACTACTCATAATCATCATACAACTAATTATGACTAACGCTATCTTTCTATTCTTGTAAGTCACTTTATGCCACTCCACTATTACAAAACTTCTTTTGAATTTATCCCATCAAGAAATTTTACATGAATAATAAAACGTGTGAATATGCAATTCTGCATATTCACACGTTTTATCACAATGTTATGATTTAATTTAGTTAAAGAACAAGTATACCGAGGTGACTAACTTGAAATTTAAAGCGAAAAAAAATCCATTCCACGTCATTTTCATTACATTATTTATAATTATTTTTTTCGTTTCGTTATTCTTCCAAAATGAAAATTCTATTTTTTTCACTCTCATGATGCTGCTAAATATCGTGAATCTTTCTTCATTCTATTTCTCTCACTACAACGTAACGGAATCATCTCTTGTTGTAAAACACGGTTTCATTTTTCATACTGAAATTCCATTTGAAGATATTCGTCACGTTAAATACTCTGGTAAAAAACTTCATTCAAAAAAATGGACTAGACAACAATTAGAAATCCATTACAATTTATTTGACTCAGTGACCACTTTCATACCACTAGAAGAAGAAAAATTCATTTCACTCTTAAAAGAGAACTGCCCACAGATGAAAGTAATGAATACGCCTGCTAACAAATAATATATTTTGAAGCTTGTAGTATTGCAAGTAGATGAAACATAAAAATGAACATCAAAAAAGCCAAGATTCTATACTAAGAACCCTGGCTTTTTCTATTACTCTTTTGGAGCAATCATTTTCTTTGGATCTACAATTTCATCAAATTGCTCTTCTGTTAGTAGCCCAGATTGCAATGCTGCTTCTTTTAAAGTTAATCCTTCTTTATGAGCATGCTTCGCAATTTTCGCTGCATTTTCATATCCGATATGTGGGTTTAGCGCTGTTACAAGCATTAGTGAGCGATTCACATTTTCATTAATTACTTCTTCATCTGCTTCAATACCAACTGCACAATTGTCATTAAACGAAACAATTGCATCCGCTAATAAGTGAGCTGATTGTAAGAAGTTATAAGCAATAACAGGTTTAAATACATTTAACTCAAAGTTACCTTGGCTCGCAGCAAATCCGATTGTTGCATCATTCCCCATTACTTGCGCTACAACCATCGTTAACGCTTCACTTTGCGTTGGATTTACTTTACCTGGCATAATAGAGCTTCCCGGTTCATTTGCTGGAATAATAATTTCTCCAAGACCACTACGTGGACCACTTGCAAGCCAACGTACATCGTTAGCGATCTTCATTAGATCCGCAGCTAATGCTTTTAATGCACCGTGGGTATATACAACTTCATCATGGCTCGTTAATGCATGGAACTTATTTGGTGCAGAAACAAATTGTTTACCTGTAAATTGACTAATTTCCTCTGATACCATCTCACCAAATTTAGGATGAGCATTAATACCTGTTCCAACCGCAGTTCCACCAATTGCTAACTCTTTCATATATGTATTGCTCTCTGCAATCATACGCTCTGTTTTTTCAAGCATACGGTGCCATCCGCTAATTTCTTGCCCTAAAGTTAACGGCGTTGCATCTTGTAAATGTGTACGACCAATTTTTATAATATGTTCAAATGCAGTTACTTTTTCTGCTAAAGTTTCTTTTAATTTCGTAATTGCTGGTAATACGTGATTTTCTACTGCGATTACACAAGCTACATGAAGCGCCGTTGGAAATGTATCATTTGAACTTTGTGACATGTTCACATCATCATTCGGATGAATATGTACGTCAGATCCCTTCTCTTTCAAAATTTGATTCCCACGATTTGCAATTACTTCATTCACATTCATGTTTGACTGTGTACCACTACCTGTTTGCCATACGACAAGCGGAAAATGTTCATTCCATTTCCCTGCAATCACTTCATCCGCAGCTTCTACAATTGCTTCTGCTTTTTCTTCTGATAGCTTTCCTAATTTTTGATTGCTAAGCGCTGCACTCTTCTTTAAAATTGCAAATGCTTTTACAATTTCAAGCGGCATTTGCTCTGTTCCAATTGGAAAGTTTTCTTTACTACGTTGTGTTTGTGCTGCCCATAATTTATCAGCTGGAACTTTTATTTCTCCTAATGTATCTCTTTCAATTCTGTACTCCATGTTTTCATCCCCTTGAAAATATAATACCTACATCTCTTATAATAACAGACTTTCTCTTAAATGATAAGAATTCTCACTCTTATATATAGATATTCTATATTTATTTAAAAAAATTCCTCTTGACCTAAACTTAAGTTTAGGCTGTATCCTTTCCATTGTAACCTACTATAACATTACTGGAGGAATTCAATATGAAAAAATATGCTTTTATAACAGGTGCGAATAAAGGAATTGGATATGAACTTGTTCGTCAATTAGCAGAAAAAGATTATCACGTATTTTTAGGTGCTCGTAATGAACAACTTGGACAACAAGCCGTAGAATCTTTAAATGTTTCAAACGTTTCCTATATTCAAGTAGATATTTCAAATTCACAATCCATTCAAGAAGCAACAAAGAAAATTTACGAAACGACTGATCACTTACATTTATTAATTAATAATGCAGGCATAGCGCTAGACTTCAATATGCTACCTAGTGAATTAAATATTGAAACTTTACGCCAAGGATTTGAAGTTAATTTTTTTGGAACTTTCCAAATGATGCAAGCCTTTTTACCATTATTAAAGAATTCAAGCAACAGTAAAATAATAAATGTAACAACTGACATGGCCTCACTAACAATGTTTGCTAATGGTGAAACACATCCAATTAATACACTAGGATATAATTCTTCAAAAACAGCTATTAATGCTTTAACATTAGCTTTTAGTAAAGAATTTGCTACTAACGGTCCAGAAGTATTTGGGGTAACTCCTGGTTTTACAACTACGGATCTTAATGGAAATTCCCCCGGTGGCCATACAACCACTGAAAGTGCTAAAATTATTATTAAATATGCATTAAGTGAAACAAACTATAATGGTAAAATACTTAACAAAGATGGCATTATACCTTGGTAATAAAAGGATGAATGATATGTATTATACAATTGGGCAAGTCGCCAAAATGCAACACTTAACTATTTCTCAAATACGTTATTACGATAAACAAGGACTGTTTCCTTTTCTGCAAAGAAACGAAAAAGGAGATCGAGTTTTTGATGAAGAAGCACTGAAATATTTAGAGATGATTTTGTGTTTAAAAAACACTGGTATGCCAATTCAAAAAATAAAACAATTTATCGACTGGTCTATGGAAGGAGAATCTACTATCCTTCAAAGGTTAGAATTAATGAAACAACAGGAGACCAATGTCTTACAGCTCATTCAAGACACTGAAAAAAACTTAAAAAAGATACAACAAAAAATTGCTAAATATGAGAATGAAATAACTTCAGCAAATGCTATTAAAAAATAAAAAAATCACCTTCTACATATTGTAGAAGGTGATTTTTATTTTATGATGCTTGCTTTCCTTTATCTGCATCATCTACATACCAGATGAATTTGCCTGTATATCCGTAAATAACTGCTAAAATTAACGATACGAAGCTTAACCACATAAACGGAACGTATGAGAACGTTGCTACACCTAAAATGCCAGCCATAAAAATACCATTATCAGACCACGGAACCATACCTGAAGTTAACGTTCCACCTACTTCTGAGTTACGCGCTAATACACGACGGTCTATTTTTAATTTATCATAGCTATCTTCCATAATTTTTGGTGTTAAAATTAGTGATACATACATCGCACAACCAAATATATTAGCTAAGAATGCCACGATTAATGTAGACAATGTTACATTACCTGCAGAATTTAATTTCTTCTCAAATTTTGATACGATTACTTTTAAAACACCTAGTTTTTCAAGTAATCCACCAAATCCTAAACCGAAAATAATAACGGCTACTGAGCCAAGCATGCCGTTAATTCCACCACGGTTTAATAACTTGTCAACAAACTCAACACCAGATTGAATTGAGAATCCGTTATAAGCTGTTCCAATCGCCTCTCCAAAGTTCATCCCTTGGAAAAGGGTTGCCCAAATTGCACCAATTAAAGCTCCCATTGCAATTGTTGGCATAGACGGTTTCTTCATCGCTAATAGAACGATAACAATGACCGCCGGAACAAGCATCCATATTTTAATATCAAATTGCTTTAATAAAGCTTCTTTTAAAAATTCTACTCGATTCAAATCTACATTATCGCCGCCATACATCCAACCAGCTACAGTAAACATAATACTAGTAATAATATAAGCTGGAACATCTAATACGAGCATAGCTCGAACGTGAGCAATAACATCTACTTTCGCCATAGAAGCTGCAAGAACTGTGCTATCAGAAAGTGGTGATAATTTGTCGCCGAAATAAGCTCCTGAAAGAACTGCACCAGCAACAAGCGGAAGTGGTAAACCAAGTCCTTCACCAATCGCCATCATAGCAATACCTGCTGTTCCCACTGTTCCCCAAGACGTTCCTGTTGCGATAGAAGTTATAGAACAAATAATTAATGTTGCTAATAGGAATATGCTAGGGTGAATAAATTCTAATCCATAATAGATTAATGTTGGTACTACCCCACCAGCAATCCATGTTCCAATTAAAGCACCTACTGCAACTAAAATCAGTATCGCTTCTAATCCGTTAGAAATCCCTTTCGTAATTGCATCTTGCAATTCTTGATAACGAAATCCTAATCTTAATCCAAGCGCAATTACTAAAAACCATGAAATAAATAGCGCTAATTGAATTGGGAGATCAAAAATCGTTTGGAAGGAAAAGACAACAGCAAGAAATAGTAATAAAAGAACTATGATTTCTAGCATCGATGGTAATCTTACACTTTTCATTTTTTCTCTCCTTACAAGTCGATAACATGACGTATGTCGTCTTACATGTATGTAATATACAATTAGCGAAGACAAAACAAAATTTTCATATTATTTCGATTTATTTTTCCAGTATAATATATTCACAACCCTTTCTATTGTAAAAGTAGATTACGTTTTTCGCAATGAAAAATATAAAAAATGTTGTATTTTTATTTATCCCGATATTTTCGGCCAATAAGACCCCCGTCTCAAAATTCAGTAAGTGCAAAGCACTTAGGTAAGAAATTAACTACTGTAAAATTCCGAATTGATATGAACGTATTAAAGCTTCACTTTATTTACAAAGAAAAATCCCATACTAACTTTTTTAATATTTGCTGCAATAAAACTTTTTACAACTATCTTCGCTTTTTAATTCACACCATTATTTTCTACATAAAAAATACGGCACACATCATAAAAATGATGTATGCCCTATCTTTATTTATACATATTTTGTATTTCTTCTTTATTTTTAAGTATTTCCTCAAACTTATCACTACAACCCTTCGGAAATAACACTCCCAGTCCATATGAATGCGCAAATTGAAAATGAGGGTACTTCGCTTTTACCTCATCCCAAAACTTATATACGCCGAAATCACTACTTCTAACTTCAATATCATGAAATAATACAATACCGTTTTTCGCGACTTTCGGTAGCCATGTATTATAATCGTGAGAAACAGCTTCATACGTATGATAGCCATCAATATGCAAAAGATTTATCGTTTCATCTTGAAACCGGTCTACAGCATCATCAAAAGTAGATCGAATTAAATTTCCTATATTAAGGTAGTTATCGCTCACTACTTTTTCTACTATTTGAAAAACCCCTTCTCCATATGGACCTGTATGCCCATCTCCAGCCCAAGTATCTACTGCAAAGCATTTAGTCGATAACCCTCCATCTTTTACTCCCTGACAAAAACTAAAAAGGAAGCTCCTAAATGTGTACCTAACTCAACTAAAGTTTCTGGTTTTTCAAATCGTACTAAGTCATATGCAAAATCTAAATGTCCACTCCACGCAGATTGTGACCGAATAATAGGACTAAATGTTTCAAATTCAAATGATGGTTTATGAGTAACCCAGTTCATCGCATAACTCCTTCTGCACATATTTTTAACAAACCAAATTACTCTTATCTTTATTTTTTTATCGTCTTGATTATGATTCTATTTCATGAAAATATGAAGAATTTATTCTTTTCTATTGAGGTAAAACATCATATACATATGGGTCAGTTGGCTTATTAATTTTTTCGATTTTGTTTACTTTTACAAGTGGAAAGACTGTTCCTTTATATGTCGTTTCATCTAATAATCCTGTTATTTTTACCCATGTTTCTTCTGGAATTTTTTCAATATTTTTCCCGGTAACAATCATCCCCCAGACTGATGCATCCGCAATACAACAAGTTATGCCATATCGAGCCACTACTACTTTATTCCCCGTCACATCTTTATCCTTATATATAAACCCTAAGAATGTAATTTCTTTCCCTTTAAACCAATTAACATTTTGACCAATTACATTCATTGTTTGAACATAATCCTTATCCTTTACTTGTAGTTTACGCTGTCCTAACATACTTTTTACTACTTGCTCTTCCGTTTTATAAGTCGTTGCTAAATTTGATGTTTCTTCTGAATCAACTAATACTTCTCGCTCATCAAACTTAACCTGTTTCCCCTCTTTTTCGTTTCTTTCCAGACTTCTCGCCTGTACACTTTGATTCATACCCCTTTTTCCTGCTAAACTTCCATCAATTGTTACACTTCCAAAGAGAAAAGCACTAACTATCGGAACAACAAATAAAACATATACAAAGAAACTTTTTATCCCTGATTTTGATGTTGTATGATGTTTACAACAATTATAATCATGCTGTTTTTCTCTTCCATCTCCCCAAACTTGTACAATACCAAAAATTAAAATTACTACAAAAGCTATATACGTAAATTTGATCATTTTTGGAGCGATAAAATTATAAATATTCCCTGTTACAAGTAGTTTAAATAAGAGCATTGCTAAACCAATTAAAATAATGCCACGAATATAGTGATGATATGCCTTCTGCTCCTCTTTCTCCATTCTTTCTCACCTCCTATAACATTATGATTTGCACGATGGTATACACAGATACAATGACAATTCCCATCAAAAAGAATACAAATCTCTTTTGAAAATACGCAAATAGCATTAACGTATTTTTCATATCAAGCATAGGCCCAAACACAAGAAATGCGAGAAGTGCCTTTATCGAGAAAACATGTCCAAAAGACGCAGCTATAAAAGCATCAGCTGCAGAGCAAATTGATAAAACATAACCAAACCCCATCATAATAATGGGAGCAATTACTTCGTTATGTGCTACTGCATCCAGTACATTCCGATCAAAAAACGTTTGAAATACACTTGCTAAAAAAGCACCAATCAATAAATACTTACCAGTATCAAAAAACTCATCTACAGTGTGATTCATAACATCTTTCCAACTCTTTTTTTGCTTATTTGAACTGAAACCTCTACGTCTTTTAAAACATTTCTTTCGCGATAGCAATAATACACAATTAGACCTATGAATAGAGCAACTAGAATTGTTATCCCAAAGCGTGCATATACAACGTAATCATTTTTTGGAAACGCATATACAGTAGATAAAAGAACAACTGGATTCATAATGGGTGCACTCAATAAAATAACAATGCCTACATGAAGTGGTAGCCCCTTTTGAATGAGCCTTCTTACAATTGGTATAATGACACATTCACACATTGGAAAAAGAACTCCCACAAATACTGCTGGAATCATTGCAACAATTGGAGATTTCGGCATTACTTTTTGAATCATATCTTCCGTCACAAACACTTGAATACATGAAGAAACAATTACCCCTAATAAAATAAAAGGTATTGCTTCAAAAATGATACTTAAAAATACCGTATTCACATTCAGCCATTCCTGCGGTATATTTGTGTGCAAATTTACTAGACTTGTAAAATCTACAAAAAATAATAAAAAGAGAAACATAGCGATAAGAGCTATGCCTACTAATTCTTTTGAAACTCTATTAAAGACCAAGCTTCTCGCCTCCATTTTATTTACATGTAAACATGTGCTTGTCCAAATGCTTCATACTACAGCACAAATTTTATAGTCTATTTCTATTCTTAAATCGTAATCATTATGATTTATTATTGATTTTTCTTTTCCTATCGTTTAATATAAAACGTAATCATTACGATTTAAAGGAGAGATCATTTCATGAAAAAAGTACCTATCACTGTATTAAGTGGTTTTTTAGGATCTGGAAAAACTACCTTACTACATCACATTTTGACTAATAAGAATAACTTAAAAGTAGCTGTTATCGTTAATGATATGAGCGAAGTAAACATTGATGCATCTCTTATAAAAAAGGGTGGTTTTTCACGTACGGAGGAAAAACTAGTAGAGATTCAAAATGGCTGTATTTGTTGTACACTACGAGAAGATTTAATGATAGAAGTGAATCGTCTTGTGGAAAATGGTGATATTGACTATATTATTATTGAATCTTCTGGTATAAGTGAGCCTATTCCAGTTGCTCAAACGTTTACTTATACAGACGAAGTCCTTAACATTGATTTAACGAAAAATTGTCGCCTCGATACGATGGTTACAGTTGTAGATGCAAATAGATTTTGGGATGATTTTGCAGATGGAGAAAGTTTATTAGACCGAAAACAAGCCATCGATGAGAATGATACCCGAGAAGTTATTGATTTATTAATAGATCAAATTGAATTTGCAAACGTAATTATTCTTAATAAGATAGATTTGCTAGAAAAAGAAGATGTAATAGAGCTTCATCATTTACTAAAAAAATTAAATCCTAATGCAAAAGTTCTTGAATCTTCGTTTAGCAAAGTACCATTACAAGAAATTTTAAACACAAATCTATTTAATTATGAAGAAGCCAGTCAATCGGCCGGCTGGATACAAGAATTAAATAGTGACCATCATACACCAGAAACGGAAGAATACGGTATCAATTCCTTTGTTTACCGCCGCAAATATCCTTTCCATCCCGAGCGCCTTATGAATTGGCTAGAAAGATGGCCTTTAGATGTTGTAAGAGCGAAAGGATTCTTCTGGCTGGCATCTCGTAATAATATGATAGGGCTTCTATCTCAAGCAGGTTCCTCTATTACAATTCAAGGAGCCGGTGAGTGGATAGCGGCATTACCTGAAACTGAAAGAAATCAAATGATTACAGAAGAACCAGAAGTATTGAAAAACTGGGATAAACAATATGGAGATCGAATAACCGAACTCGCATTTATCGGAATTGATATGAACCGTTCTTTAATTGAACAATCATTAGATAGTTGTCTATTAACAGAGAAAGAAATGAAACAAGATTGGGATAGATTTGTTGATCCTATTCCAGCTTTTACTTATACTTCATAACAATTAATAAAAGGCTTCAGTAGAATGAAGCCTTTTTACTTTATAGTACTCTTATTTAATAAGTTTGCTTTAATTATGAATACAATTGTACCTAAAACAATTAATATAGCATATACGATACCAACTACATTACCTATTTTTTCTAAGCCAAGCGGTAATATTATAGTAGCAACTCCAACTATATAAGAAAATGCTCCTGAAAGCTTCGCTAATTTATTTTTATCTCCAACAAACGTTTCTTCTTGATATCCTGCTAACAAAAACAACCTCTTTTTCACATGTATTTGATACCCTATAAGTAACCCAACAAATAAACAAACTAAAAATCCAGCTAACCTATACTCCCCCTCCTCTACAATATTTTACTATACATAAAAAACAAATTAGAAATTTCAGTTTATTAATGAGTCATTCTGTGATATATTGCATATTGTATTCAATTTGTATTTTAGAAAGGAGAATTTTAGATCATATGGATTCAAATCGATTAAAAGGAATTATAATGGTCATAATCGGTGCTTGTTTATGGGGCTTGTCTGGTACAGCTGCACAACAACTTTTTCAATATGACAATGTTTCAACCGAATGGTTAGTTACGATCCGTTTACTTATATCTGGAATTATTTTGCTCATTATTTCCTCATTCGGAACGAGAAAAAAGAGATATTTAGCATTTGGAAACAAAAATCTGATGCTATTAAAATGATTTTGTTTGGTCTATTCGGTATGCTTGCTGTACAGTATACGTATTTCGCTTCAATTAAAGAAGGAAATGCTGCCGTCGCAACATTATTGCAATATTTAGCTCCTATATTCATCACTGTATACTTACTTTTCAAATGGAACGTTCGTCCATCAAAAATTGATTTCATTTCAATTACCCTTTCATTAGTAGGCACTTTTCTCTTACTAACAAACGGGTCTGTTCATAACTTGGCTGTTTCTACACCAGCTATTATTTGGGGGATTTTATCTGGATTATCTCTCGCTTTTTATAGTTTATATTCAAAGGAATTGTTAGAAAAATGGTCTTCCTCCGTTATCGTTGGATGGGGCATGATTATTGGGGGTATTGGTGTAACGATTGTACACTTTATTTCTACAAACGAATTCATTTTATTATCAACTATGAAATATGTAAAACTAAGTACCCTACCGCTCATCACATTTGTCGTCATTTTCGGGACACTTATTGCCTTTTATTTATACTTAGACAGCATACGATACCTGACTCCGAAAGAAACAACATTATTTGGTTGCACAGAACCACTCACAGCTATTATTTCTTCTGTACTTATATTGCAAGTGCCATTTCAATCTTTTCAGTTATTAGGCGCTTTTTGTGTCATTGTAATGGTGCTCATCTTAAGCCAAAAGCCGGATGAAGGGAAACAAAAATTAAAGCTTGTTCATGCAAAAAAGGAAAATATACAATGAAAGGATTGAATTCACTATGCCTGTCCCTCAAAATTATAAAAAACCAGGAAGAGTTTCAGCAAAATCACTCGTTTTAAATCAACTACAAAATTGGATTATTGAAGGTGTACTGAAGCCCAATGAAAAAATTAATGATGGGGAATTGGCTGAGGCACTAGGAGTAAGCAGAACACCTGTAAGAGAAGCACTTCAAATATTAGAGCTTTCTGGATTAGTGGAAATGGTACCAGGGCAAAAAACGAAAATTGCTCCTATTAAGTTAGACGACGTATCTATCATTTATGAAACGATGGCTGGTCTTCACTCTATTATAGGAAAGCAAGCTCTTCAAAACATTACAAACGCTGATATTCAACTACTTTCTGAAATAAATGAGCATTTTCAGCAATCTATAGAGAAAAAAACGCAAAACAAGCTTTAGAATTAGATATACAATTCCACAATACAATTTCTTCTATTGCTAAAAACCAATATATTGAACCCTTTCTAGAAAATATGCAACTTCACGTTTTACGTCTTGAATATTTGTTTTTCCAAAACTTTGTTCCAGCAAGTCAATCTATTGAAGAACATCACTCTATCATTCAAGCATTACAGAAGCAGGACGAAAAACAAATGGAACAAATAATGACCCAAAACTGGCTCCGTCCCATGAAAGAAATACAAAAAATAATTTCTACGAAATAAAAAGAGAGCTGGTTACACAAAATCGTAACCAGCTCTCCTTTTACTAATCTATATAGCTACGCCTGAATATTCGCATAATCTTCCATATCTTCGTACTCTTTTTCCAATTCCTCTAAAGACAGCTCGTATAATTGTCGGTCGCGAATCTTAAACACACCTGCTCCAATTAACTCATCAATTAAATGCCTCTTACGATTTTCAACAGCAAAACGGAGTTGACTACTCATCTTTTAAAAAACTCCTTTCTACGATCATTGAAAATGATAATCTCTATCAATTACCACTTTTGATTATAAAAGATGACTCTTTATAAGTAAAGTAATTTCATGAAATATTTACCTTGCAAAGTATTTGTGGCCACATTATATATATGTATGCCGTGCGAAAAATGTTATGACACTTTTTCTTATCCTTTTTCTTTCATACTTTGCAAGTTGTCTCATCATGGTGAAATTCACCATCTATTTCTACTTGAATGGTGACATGTTCTACATGAAACTTCTCCTTTAATACATCCGTAGCCTCTTTTAAAACACTTTGCGTTTCATTACCTTTAATAATCAAGTGGCAAGTTAATACTTGAAAATCCGATGTGACAGACCATATGTGCAAATCATGAACTTCTTTGACAATCGGAATATTTAATAACGTACTTTTTACCTCTTCAACATTTATGTGCTGTGGTGCACCTTCCATTAATATATGAACCGTATCACGTGTTACACGCCATCCACTAATAATGACTAAAATAGACACAAGAATACTAGCAATCGCATCTGCAGCAGTCCATCCGAAAAATTTAATAAGTAACGCAGCAATAATCGCTCCGACGGAACCCAATAGATCGCCTAGTACGTGCAGGAAAGCACTTCTTAAATTCAAATTACCTTTCACATCTCCGCCCCTCATTAATATCCAGGCTGATAAAATATTAATAAGCAGACCAAGGACTGCAATAATGAGCATCCCATTACTAGCAATCTCAACTGGTTCTTTAAAACGACGGATTGCTTCAATAAAAATGTATACCGAAATGACAATAAGAACGACACCGTTACATAATGCTGCTAACATTTCGACTCGCTTATACCCGTATGTTTTCGCAGTTGTTGCTGTTTTTTCTCCGAGTTTAAACGCAAGTAAACTTAAAGCTAAAGATACTGCATCACTTAGCATATGCCCCGCGTCAGATAGTAGTGCTAAGCTATTTGTTACAAATCCACCAACAACTTCTGCAATCATAAAACTTGTTGTTAGTAGGAAGGCAATTAGTAACGCCTTTTTATTTTTTGAATGACCATGACCATGCGAATGTCCCATACTTATACTCCTTTAAGTACAATATCTGTATGTTAGTATGAAACAAACTCCCCATCTTTATCCCAAATCGACTGATTGTAAACGCCCGCTTCCTCTGTATACACACTTCGCTACTTTTTAAACAATCCCTTTTTCTCAAATAAAAACAAGACTACTTCTTTTTTATTTTCATATTGTTTACTAATGAAAGAATTTTTAAGGAGGTTACTTAAATGAAACGTTTATTTCTCTGTATGGAACGTGAACTTGTTGTAGTGAAAGAACACAATGATAACTATGAAACGACTTATCACTTACAAAATATGCAACCTACCTGTATCGCTGTTGATCCATTTCAAAAGAATCGTGTATATTGCGGAACATTTGGACGAGGTCTATGGTTAAGTGACGATAGTGGGGATTCATGGAGACCAATTGGAGATTCTTATCGTTACTTTGATTTCCCTAAAGAAGATGGTATTTTGCACTCCTCTATCACTTCCATAACAATAAGCTCAAATGAACAAGTTAACGGATATGGTGTCGTTTATGTCGGCACAGAACCAAGCGCCTTATTTCGCTCTGAAAATGGTGGTGAAACGTGGACTGAACTTAAAAATATGAAATCATTATTATCTTCTTATACATGGGCTTTCCCGCCTAGACCTTTTACCCATCACGTACGCTGGATTACAGTTGATCCAAACAACCCTAATACAATACACGTTTCAATCGAAGCTGGTGCTGTTATTCAAAGTAATGATAAAGGGCATACATGGATTGATAAAAAATTCGGTGCTCCTATCGATGCTCATCAATTACTTATGCACCCTGAAGCACCAAATCGCCTTTATGCATCATGTGGTGACGGATTTATGGGCGGACCTGATCGTGCTTATCTTGAGAGTTATAACAATGGAAACAGCTGGATCTCATGTAGTGCAGGACTTGAACATCATTATTTATACAGCATGGCAATTGATCCAGCTGATTGTGATACGATTCTCGTTTCTGCCGCGCCAAGTGCTGATCTCGCTCATCATCGTATCCCTTATGAGTCTTATATTTATCGAAAAACGAAAGATACTCCTTTCCAGCAAGTACAACAAGGACTACCATCTGCAATCGGTACAGTCATTTCGATGTTTGCTACAAACGAAGCCGAACCACATACGTTCTACACGTTAAATAACAATGGCGTCTTTCAATCCAATGATAGCGGCGAATCGTGGGAACAACTAAACATTCCGTGGAAAGATGAGTATAAAACGCAGCATCCGCATGCACTATTCGTCACTAGTTCTTAACGAAAAAAGACTGCCTAAATGATTTTAGGCAGTCTCTCTTTTATTTCTTTAAATCAATGACAATATCATCTAACACAATATCTTTGCTCTTCGCTTCTTTTTTCGGCACTTCTATTTTCTTCTCTTTCCCATTCACATACTCTACTCCACCATGATTTTCAGGTGTATGTACTCGCAAGTGCACGCGAGGTGTAACGATAAGCTTTGTTGCATTTTCGTTTAGTTTTTGGAAGGTGGCACTCCAACTACTTTTATGTGGCTCTGCTACTGTACTACTTCCGCCATTTCCTTCACCAGCATAATGATTTCCTAAATCATCTTTTATTTCTAACTCAACATCCGCACTATCCCATGTACTTCTTAATACCTTAGATTCTTTCTGATTGAAAAAAACGATAAATGACATCGGGGTTACTTCCATTTTGTCTATATTTACTTTTATTAATTCATTTTCAGAAACCCCATTAACCTTTACTTCCTTACTATCCATTGCTTTTAAACTAAGTGCGAAATTCCAGTTTCCCTTTATTACATTACCTTCATAATCCAACTCAATTGCCTCTATATCCCACCAAACATTTGCGACATCTAACCTTTCACTACCATGACCACTCATCGTAGTCATACCTACATATTTTCCCTCTCCAACTTTTGTAACGTTCGAACTACCTCCTCCGCCATCAAAGCCCATAACTTGCGGACTTCCAAATGGGAACGGTTTCTCTCCTAAATCTTTTTCGCTCTCAATAGAATATGTAATTGTAATTGTTCTACCATCGAATACAGCATCATTAATTGTAACCTTAACCCCATTACTCTCTTTTGTCATATTCAACTCAGTCGAAAATTCCTTATAATTTTCATATAACCCCGTTCTACCATTATCTAAAAATCGGAATATGTCACCTACAATTGGCAATCCTCCAGCATATGTAGGAAAACCGATACCAAGAGTTGCAACCGATAACCCTACTAAAATTGATGCAGCAGCGACACCTTTTTTCCAACTTTTCATCTTTTTCTTCGTACGTATCGATTGTTTTACATTTCGTTTTACTTTTTCCTTTTCAATTTCAGAAGCCTCAATTTCTTCTAGTTCTTTTTCATCTATATCAATATCATTTAATAGTTCATAAATGTCTTTCATATTGCACTACCTCCAAAACTAATATTCGTAGCATTTTGTTGTAGTTTCTTTTTCCCCCGGTACACTCGATTATCAATTGCTGCCCGAGTTAATCCTAACTTGTCACCTATTTCCTCTGTCTTCATACCAAGTAAATATTTCATAATGAACACCTTTTGATCTAGCGGTTCTAATTGATTAATGAGCTTCAATAATTCTTCCCTATCTTCCATAACGATTAATTCGTCTTCTGCTGATTTTTCTGTACTGATATGAAACTCATCTGAAATGATTTCTACTGTTTTAGTCGATTTCCGGTAATAATCAATTGCTTTAAACTTCGCAATCGCTGCAATCCACTTTTTAAAATCACTCGGCTCTCCATGGAATTTATTTGCGTTATTCCAAATGGAAAGAAATATATCGTTTATACATTCCTCTATGAGTCCATCATTTTGAATGGGAAGTAGAACTTTATGCGTGATCCCCTTTATGAGTGGTAAGTATGTATCGACAACGAATTCTAACGCGTCTTCTTTTTGCCGCTGTAATCTTTTTATAAAATTTTTCTCATTTGATTTCATGTAGCGATTCCCCTTATTGTTTTGTAAAAGCTTTTACACCCTATATAACGTCTGAGAAAATTTTTTCTCTCATCTTTTTTATTTTTTGTATGTAATGGAATACTTTCCCTTAGCCATTTTCTCACATAACTATGCATTCAAAGAAAACTTTCTCAAGTCTGTAATTTAATTCATGTAGTACACTATTTATATAGTCACTCTTTAATTTAGTGTACATTTTATTTCATTAATCTATTTTAAAAATTAGGAGATGAGATGTGTATGTGTGGAATTACAGGTTGGGTAGATTGGAAAGAAGACCTTTCAAATCAACATGTTATTTTAAAAAAGATGGCAAATAGTATTGAGCATCGTGGTCCGGATGCTGAAGGATTTTGGTTTTCACCTCATGCGGCCTTTGCACACCGGCGTTTAATTGTAATTGATCCAGAAGGCGGGACACAGCCTAAGACATTTCGTGCTGGTGATTATACGTATGCTCTTACTTATAATGGAGAAATTTATAATTTCCGTGAACTGAGAGAGCAGCTTCAAAAATGTGGGCATGCATTTGAAACCCATTCAGATACAGAAGTATTACTACATGCTTATTTAGAATGGAAAGAAGACTGCGTACGACATTTAAACGGAATTTTCGCTTTTGCCTTATGGGATGATCAGAAGCAACAATTGTTTTTAGCACGAGATCATTTAGGTGTAAAACCACTCTTTTTTACAGAAAGAAATGGCAGTATTATTTTCGGTTCTGAAATTAAAGCATTATTAGCGCATCCATCTGTCCCTGCTGAACTTGATGCGGGTGGAATAAATGAAATATTTGGATTAGGCTTATTTCGCACTCCAGGATGTGGCGTCTTTAAACATATTCAAGAAGTACGTGCTGGACATTCTATAACATTTACACGTCATAAAAAAGTAGTTACGAAGTATTGGAATTTAGAAAGTAAGTTCCATACAGACTCTATAGAAGATACATCTTCGCATATTCTATCTATTTTACAAGATACAGTAAAAAGACAATTAATTGCCGATGTTCCTCTCGTTTGTATGTTATCAGGCGGATTAGACTCTAGCGGTATTACTGCACTTGCGGGTAAAGAATTTGCTGCTGAAAATAAAACACTTCATACGTATTCTGTTGACTTTGTAAATAGCGCAAAAGATTTCGAACTGACATTTGCTCGCACTGGTTTAGACGCTCCTTGGGTAAAACGCGTTTCTGAACATGTCGGGACAGCGCATCATGATATCATTGTGAATGCTGAAGAATTAGCAAATCACTTATTCGTTCCCCTTCATGCAAAAGATTTACCGAGTGCTGGTGAAATGGAAACTTCACTATATTTACTATTTTGCGAAATGAAAAAAGATGCGACCGTAGCTTTATCCGGCGAATCGGCTGATGAAGTATTCGGTGGATATCCTTGGTTTCATCAAGAAGAACTACTATATGTAGATAAGTTTCCTTGGCTAACAAATTGGAAAAATACATCTCCTCTTCTACTAAATGAAGTAAGTAACCAATGTAATCTAGAAGACTATATTGATACACGATTCCAAGAAGCGATACTTGAAGTACCTACTCTTGAAGGCGAAAGTAAAAAATCCGCGAAACAACGTCAAATGTTTTATTTATTTTTAACAAGATTCCTTCCTTTCTTACTTGACCGTAAAGATCGTATGAGTATGGCTGTTGGATTTGAAGTTCGTGTACCGTTTTGCGATTATAGATTAGTTGAATATTTATGGAATGTTCCTTTCAACATAAAAAGTATTGATAATATTGAAAAAGGCATTTTACGTAGAGCACTACAACCAGCTTTACCTGACGATGTACGCAATAGAAGAAAAAGCGCTTATCCAACTTCACAAGATCCACACTACTTACAAACAATCCGTAATTTAACACTTGATATGTGTAACAATAAAAACAACCCTATTTTCTCACTTATTAACCATTCCATCTTACTTTCAATTGCTGATCAAAGTAATAAAGTGATTAACAATTTTGAAGCAAGAAGTGCCATGGAGTATATGCTACAAGTAAATGAATGGTTGAAAACATATCACATCCATATTGCTTAACAAAAAGGAGTTCAAGGATAAAAGCCTTGAACTCCTTTTATATTAATTAGCACATTGTTTATTATCAGTATCAATAGACCATCCAATAATCGTGGCACAGTCTCTACCTTTCCACTGCAGTACATTTGTTAATACTGGCTCAATCTGTAAGCTATTCCCGTCATGTAATATTTCTACTAAAGATTGATCATCATCAAACCTTCGTTTGTCACACTCTAAAATACCATCTGTTGCCATTACAATGTGATTCATTCCTTTTTCTAATCCCCTTACACCTGACGTAAAGCAAGGTGTATTTGCTGCAAAAATATTTTTCCTGCCAATATATTCGTAATTTTTCCGTTTATTTAATCGTCCTTTTCCATTTTTCGTTTTCTCAGAATGGAATAAATACGCGAAACAATCACCAACTGATAACCAATATAAAAATTCGCCTTTTCGTAAACAAATTAAGCAAGCGAGTTCCTCATCATCTTGATCACACTTTTTAATAAATAACTCATCTGTAAATAACGCTAATAAGTACATATGTGTATGATGAAAAGCTAAATGTATTGGATAGGAAAATAACTCTTTTAATTTCTCTTTTCTTTCTGAAATCGCTTCTATTATATAATCAATATTTTTTGTTTTGTGGTGTGTATCAAAAATCATAACAAATTCAAATTGTAATTCAGGGTCCCACCAAGCAAATACCGCATCTCCTCGTTCATATGCATCACTTTCTTGATTTCCCCCATATACGCCGACTGAAAGAGGACCACATTTTTCAACATGTATTTCATCTACATACATCTGTTCATGACTCATCCATTTGAATGTATTCACAGCTATCATCCTCTCTCTTGCTAAATGTATACCTTTACACATAGATTACCTTATATTTCAATAAAAATAAACTTTTTCAACATTTTTTATCCAAATAAAAGGATTTTATTTCTAAAATGACGAATATATCTTACTATACGATATAAAAAAGGGGATTTATTATTATGAACAACATTAATCAACATTGGGAGAGCATTTATTATCACTTACGATACGAATACGAGGACAACCTTTCCCACCAAGCAATTCGTATTTTACAAATCGTTTCTCGTGAGAAAGATATAACAATTGGAAAAGTCGCTACTGAGCTTAGCCTTTCTCATAACACAGCGTCTGAACATATAAAGCGCCTTATTCAAAAGGGTTTCATCGTTAAAGAGAGAAATAAAAAAGATGAAAGAGTGGTAAACCTTACATTAACAATTGAAGGAATTGAAGTATTAGAAAAACATACTTTACTAGATAAAGAAAAGATAAAAATATTAGAATCACAGTTATCAAAAGAAGAACTACAATTAATTGAAAAAGCATTTTCGTTATTAGCGAAGGAGGCAAAATATGCATTTCCTCGTTAAAGTAATCGTTTCGGCACTTATTATCGGCGTTATCACTGAAGTCGCCAAACATTATAGTACGATAGGTGGCTTTATTGCTGCTCTTCCTCTCGTAAGTTTACTTAGTCTATTTTGGATTTCATTTGAAGGCGGGAATAAACAAGAATTGAGTCAATTTGCTTTAGGGGTATTATATGGATTCCCCGCATCAGCACTACTATTATTTATTGTCTATATTGGTTTAAAAAATTCATTTACACTTAGTACATCTGTCCTACTCGGTATAGGTGTTTGGTGTATCGTTTTTGCTTTTCAAAAATTATTTCAAGCTTAGGGGGAATTAACATTCATAAATTTGTAGAAATAATGGGGCAAAATATAGAAGTACATATAAAAGGAGGTGGTAAACAAACTGTAGTCATTCAAACCGGAATGAGTTGCTCATTTTACGATTGGCTTCCTATTATAAAAAAGCTTTCACAGCACTTTACAGTCGTTTCATACCATCGCCCAGGTTACGGGAAAAGTGAGCTAGGAAATCAACCACGTACAATAAGGCAAGTTACAAAAGAGCTGCATATGTTACTAAACAAACTAGCTATTCAAGAGCCATTTATTCTAATCGGTCATTCCTATGGAGGATTATGTGCACAACATTTTGCGATGTTACATGAAGATAAGCTGCAAGCACTTATTTTAGTTGATTCTACTTCGATGAACTTACACCGTTTAGATGAACTTCATTTACCAATTTCTGATCAAACTGACTCGGATGATATGTGGCTTAAAAAATATAATACATACTCCAAAATGGATGTAGACACACTTTATAATGAACTAAAACCTATTCTCACCGATCAATCAAAACAGCAAATTGGATTCTCTACCTCGCCTTCATTATATAAAGCGACAGCTTCTGAACTATCGGAGTGGAAAAACTGTGCTCTCTCACTAAAAGAGCTATGTAAAACATTAGAAATACCATTAATCGTTATCGGTAGAGATCCTCAATATTCTATTACTCAATTGACTAATGGTGGCATGCCAAAAGAGGAAGCAACACAACTTGAAGCAATGTGGCAAGAACTGATCCATGAACAATTACAACTCTCAATACATAGCCAATATATACTTGCCGAACATGCTGGTCACGGAATCGAAATTGATCGGCCTGATATTATTATTGGGGCTGTTCAATCTCTATAAATAAAAAAAGGAAGCAACTAAAGTTGCTTCCTTACTTATCTATTCATAATCTTCTTCATCATCGATTTCTTCGTAATAAGCATTCCCATTACTTACATAAATAGGGCCATTCGCAACATCAATACGTAATACCCATGCCCATGGCACAGCTAAACGCTTATGTATTGCTCGCCAAAAGCTCATTGATTTTCTTTCGTACTCCTGGAACTCCTGAAGTAACTCTTTATAGGAGGAACCGTCTAACTGAATATTTGCTTCTAGCAAACGAGAATGGGCATAGTACTGCAGCTCTAGTTCAGCAGCAATTTCCATTTCTTCTTCTGTTGCCATACCAATAATTGTTCCATCTGCTGGTGCAATTTCATATACGTTGTGAACTTCAATAAGCCCTTCTTTCTCTTTCTCAAACATGTAAACAGCCTCCTTTAACATATATTTTTTATGTTACAAAGTCATACTTCTACAATAACTTCTCTCTTTCCTCTTTTTTTGATAAACTTTTACAAAATATTTAACCGATGACCTGTTTTCTCTATTCTTTCAGCAGAAATGAAACGATTTTTATCAAAATTTAATTTATACACATCAGGCATATGAAGTGTTTTCCAAAACTCCAAATCATATTTCGAATTAAAATAATTCATTAGTAATACCATAATATTCCCATGCGTACCTATTACAATATTCTTACCTTCATATTTTTTTAATATATTTTGTATACATATTACAGCGCGCTTTTGTGCTACAGTATTTGATTCTCCGCCTTCGTATGCAAAACTCCAATCTTTCCACACATTCTGCATAGCATCATTAAAATTTGATACTGGCTCTGTGCTCAATAATCTTTCACGCAAATCTTCTTCAGTTTGTATTGATAATTTATATGTATTCGCAATTCCTTGTACAGTTTGGATTGCTCTTTTGTAAGGACTAGAAATAACAACATCAATATGTTTATCTTTTAATAAATGCGTTACATTTTCTGCATCACAGTGCCCTTTTTCAGATAAAGGTCGTTCCCGTTCTTCTTTTGTATATGTAGAATGGGCATGGCGAACGAAATATATTGTTGTCATTTTTCAACCTCCTTTCTTATTTTCCATCTATATTCAATAATAAGATTGGAAAATCCTGTATTACAAAAGAGCACTTTTCATAAGTGCCCCTTTGTTTACATAATAAAATTATTTCATTATAATTTATTTCTGAATTCCTCACTTATGACAATATCTCGAATAAAGTAATCCATATTACTTAGAAGTTTTTCAAATGCTTTTTCACTCAAATTGTTCATCATAAAGACAATCTCAATCTTATTCCCTTTTTTATCAGTACCATAGAAACTATTTGTTAATACAAATGCCGTAGAACCACCTTTCTGTCCAGCAAATTCGAATATACCCTCTCCTACGGTTCCTTTAAATATATTCTCAACCTCACCTTGCATTTGTGGTGTAAAATAATTTCTGCTATTTATCTTTTCCAATAAACTCATGTAATCCTTCGCATTTGCACCTATAAACCGATCTGACCAAATACGCTGAAAATCCATATCGGCTTTTAACGATATCTCGCGTTTTGTCCATTCTTTCTCGTCTTTCATCCATTCATGTATTTGCCATACATGCTTAACATATTCATCATTAGACATATTACGTAGCTTGTCCAATGCTTTATTTTGAGGAATATGCAGTTCTTTTTCAACATAGCCCCTCATATATAATGCCCCTGTATACGTTGGATAAAATTCATCGTGACTATTTAAGCCTAACTCTTTCAAACTTTCATTTATCCGCGCTGCTCCAAGCTTGTCCAATAAATATGATGCATTCGCATTCGAACTATAATGGATCATTCCTTTCACTACTTCTTCTAAAGAAGTTTGACCACCCTTCACTAACTCTTTACCTTTTACATCATCTAGCCATGCAGGGTGTGCACCACCATCAGTATTTTTCACATAGTATTTTTCTAATTCTTTCAATGAAATTTTCTCGTCTTTTCTTATTTTCCCTTCAGCTACTTGCTTAGCATATTCAATTGCTATAACGATTTTCGACATACTTGCTAGCGGTAATTTTTCTTTTTCATTTATTGATGTCAATGTTTCACCATTTCTTTTAACAATTAAAGAAGTTGTTTTATCATCCTTATGTTCTTTTATGTAATTTAGCACATAATTAGAGTCTTCTTTGGAATTGACATATTCCTTCACTGAAAAGAAAGCTATACAGCCTACTATAGTAATTCCAGCTATAATTCCAACAACTTTTAATCCCCTCATGATACTCCCCCTAAAATAAACATATTATATATTATACTAAATAAATTTCCCTTTTTAAGTAATAATTAGATTATTTATACAAAAATACTTCTTTTCTTAAACAACAAAAAAACATGCCTTCATTAGGAAAGCACGTTTTGTGATATTCTTCACATTGTTTAGTTAAAAAATAAATGTTTACTTACCATGATGTAACATTAAATCACTAAGTTCTTCTTCAATGTGATTTAATTTCGCAACGCCTTCTTTCCATTTATGAATATAACGTGAAACCCCAACGAAAAACAAAACAATAATTGTGGAAAGAATAATACCATATACGATTGCTACAGTACTCATAGTTACACTTCCTTATAATTAGTAATGTGGTTATTAGTTATATTTTTATTATAAACCTTTTTCTTTTAAAATACTTCGATTTCAACTTTTTGTAACAAAATTGATTTTTCTAACATTTCGTTCGTGAAAATGGCATATTTTTCACAAATTATACAAAACTTCACCATATGTACTATTACCATATGAGTTATATTATTAAATAGAATAAAGGGGATGATATACTATGACGACTTGGTTTATTGTAATGTTAGTTGTATTTGGAGCATTTAAAATTATCGTTTCTAGCCTTCCTAACACTGTTATTGAATCCATTATTAGCAAGTACGAAACACATCCAAAACTTGAAGAAGAGAATGTGACTATTACAATTCACGGAAATAACGTAGAAGGCGAACAGAAATCAAAAATTATTCATGATTTTAACGAAGGTTTATTTTTAGATCGCTATTATGCACCACCACACAATGAGGGTACGCCTTTAATTATCAATGCAAAACGTGGCAAAAAGAATTTTACATTTTATATTTATAGTCACGAGGAGCATGTTGATGTTGTAAAACAATATAAAAAGAAGGTAGTTGCTTATAGTTTACGCTCTAAAAACCTTCAAAATAGTGATATGTTCGTGTCAGCTGACTTAGCTTAATACTCATATATTGGAAAAAGGAATCCACGAAATATGGATTCCTTTTTTCTCATTTACTGAAAAATAAGCTCTGTCTTCAAACTATCTTTCGGTAACAACCAGCCTTTTTTCTCTAAACTCGCCATTAATAATTCCCTTTGCTTTGTCGCAATACTTTCTTCATTTGTTTTAAATGACACTTCTATTACGAAGTCATCTTCTAATTTTCCGGTATTACTTAATGGCCAAATTTCAATATTTGCTTTTATGTTTTCAAACTCTCCTGTATATCGTTTCATTAATACAGGACCGTAAATACGGGAATTCTTTAACATTTCTTCTCCCCAATTTGTATACAACCATTTGTTCATTTTCCCTGGTAATTTTTCTATTAACATGTTTTGAGCAGCTTGTTCATTTGGTAAATCAAGTATCCCATATCCTTTAGCGCTGTAACTTTTCTTATTTGAAATGCTTAATGTTTTCTTCTCAAATCCCCAATCTATTTCCGCCTCATAACTATCCGTATTACTATCGAATCCTTCTTTTTTAGCTACTTCTAGTGCATCTTGAATTACACCATTTGGAATAGGATATCTTTTTTTATATGTTAATTCAAAATCTTTACTAAATTCTTTCTTTCGAATTCTAGCAAACCAACCTTCCTCGCTTAAACTTTTATTCGCAGTATCTAAAAATTGCACTTGTATTCTTTCATATTTTGTACCAGCCTGGAAATGTTCTAGCACCTCTTGCTTCATCTCTTTGTTATCACCTAATACTTGTTCTGGCTTCAATAATAACTTTACTTCAAAACTAGGTTTCATTGGACTAGCTGCAAACCCTTCCTTAACGTTATAAAGGAAACAACAAAAGAAAATGCTTACGAATACAAATACTTTTTTCATATACCTATCCCCTTTACATTTCAAATGACTTCTATACGTTCCATTGCAAGTGAATATACATTTTCATACCCTGCTGTACTTAGCTTTTGTTGTAATCGATCCGTATCCTCTTTCAAAGCGTGCACTAACACCGTATGTTCTGGTAATAATGTATTTAGCATCTCTTTAACGTCTCTTATACTTTGGTGAACTTTATACGGAACTCTCTTCACCCTACATGTACTCCTTACATGTTCTTTCATAACTTTTTCTGCAAAACTCCCTTTCGCAATATGCCCAGTAAAAATAACGGCATTCCGTTTTTCATTCCGAAGTTGTTCATAGTATAACTGTGCTCGTTTCGTTTGCATATTCGCATCACTCATTACAACTATTCCGTAACTATTTTGCATACTAATGTCATTATCCATAACTATTATGTTTCTTTTTAAACTCTCCATAATCCATTTAAGTTCTTCATTATTTTTTATCCAACCTTTATATATGAACATCTCTTCAAATCCAGCCAAAATTTCTTTATCTACTATAAGCGGAAATTCTTTATATCGTTCATATAAATACAATACTATATCTTGCGCCCTACCAAGTTGTGGCAGCGGTAATAATGCTATTCCTTCATTTTGCATAACTCGTTCAATTTCTGCACATAGATCGTCTAATCTTTCATTTTGCGAAACATCATCTGTGTGATAAGCGGCATCTACAATTGCAACTTTTATATTGTGGCCCAATTTCTCAGGTAAATTAGCTCGTAGTATGTTAGACTCTGCTGAATAGTCGCCTGAATAAAATACGTATGTATTACACATATCAACTAAAAACCAAACAGCTCCTAATACATGCCCACTATACCCCCACTGAAACCGCAATGTAGGAGTAATTTGTAACCATTCATTTGGATTGCTAATCTCATCAATACATACATAATTTAAATCTTTTATATGTTGGTCGCTATAAGGTAAATTCCATCCTTGCATTACATTATAGTTTCTCCATTTTTCATAATATAACGGCAGTTGCTCCTTCGTATAACGAGTCGTCCAAATTTTTTTCTTATAGCCATACTTCGCTAATAAAGGTAAACCCATCGTATGATCTTCATGAATATGTGATAAAAATACCGCATCTAAAAATGGAACAGCTTCTCTCTCTATTTTTGGATAACCATCCTCATAAGATCGATTAATACCACAATCAAATACTATTTTCGTCTCTTTATTTTTTACAAAATAGCAAGAGCGACCGTATTCTCCTGCTCCTCCCCATACTTCCACTCTCATCATGCTACCCCTTTTCGCTTTTGCTCCATATGTTGCAGCAGTAATAAGCACATTGTTGTAAGTCCAACAGAAACAACGGCCATCGCCATTCCTATAGATACTTCACCCTGTTCAAATTGAGCAAAAATAAACGTTGCTGACGTTTCTACTGATGGAGGTAATACGAGAAGTGATGCTACTAACTCTCTTATTGAAATTGTAAATGTCATCGCCCATCCGGCAAGAATGCCTGGGATAATAAGAGGCAATATTATTTTTCTAAAAATATAAATATAATTTCCAGAAAAAATACTTCCTGCCTGCACGAGAGAATCATCAATTTGTCCGAGTGATGATTTTACATATTGCACCGTGTAAGGTAAAAACAGAACAACATACGTTACGATAACCATGATTGGTGTATTATAAATTGACATAGGCATATATGGTGAATTCCAAAATAGAATAAGACCTACAACCATAACGATTCCTGGTACCATATTCGGTAACATACCGCACATATCAAGCCATTTTTCAGAGGTTTTTTCCCCTTTCGAATCATAAGTGCCAAAAAGACTCCAATCATTACCGCAATAATCGCTGTTACGAGTGAAAAAAGAAAACTATTCCATAAAGCCTCTAATCCCGGAGACCCCATTGTAAACAATGCCTCATAATGACTTGTTGTAAAGTTATTTACATGTAAACCGCCGCCTCTTAATTTTGAAAAAGAAGCAATAAGTATAGAAAAGTATGGAATTCCAATTGATACGATTAATAAACCAATTACATACATCCATGCTACAACGCGCGTAAATATAGACAAAGTATATCTTTTAGATTTCACACCTTTTCCACTAACCATTGCATATGAATACTTTCGATTCAATACATTTTGCATATACCAAATGAGCATACAAGCACTAAGTAATAAAGAAGATAATGCTGTTGCACTACTGAAATCAATTGGCCAACTCGAAATAAATTTATGAATTTCTGATGTTAACACGTGGAATCCTATTCTACGTCCGAATGTAGCCGGTGTTCCAAATTCAGCAATCGTCTTTACGAAAATGAGTAAAGCACCCATTACATAACTTGATACTAATAACGGCAATATTATTTTTCTTAAGCGATAGAAAAAACTTCCGCCATGAACTGCTGCAGCTTCTTCTTTACTACTCCCAATCTGAAGTAACGTGTTTTTCAGCATGAAATAAAGGAATGGGAATAAATGCAGACTCATAATTAATACCATACCTCCTAAACTAAAAAACGATGATGAAACTGTCTTTAGCATCGGGAAAAATTGTTCAAAATAGCCGTTAGGTTGCATGAACAAAATCCAGCCCATCGATCCAATATACGGCGGTGTCATAAATGGAATCATAAAAACAATATCTAACTTACTATACTTTCCTACATCTGTTTTGCTCATAATAAATGCCAATGGAAATGCAAATATTGTAGCACCTATTACAACGAGTGCACCTAGAAGCATCGAATTTAGAAAAATCCCAGCTAATCCACCACTCTGCATCACTTCAAAAGGCTTTAAAAAATTCCAACTGCTATTTTCATATACACTAGAAAATAAAATAAGAAAAAGTGGAATGACGATTAACATCGCCACAAGTAATAACGCTACCGTCATTCCAACTTGTCTTACTGATACGAATCGATTTACCATGGAATCACCATCTTATTGAAATACTTTCTTAAATTGTTTTCCTATTTCATCTTGCTCTTTCTCAACTGTTTTCCAATCAATATTTAATACTGGAATCTCTTCTACATTTGGTCTATTTTCAGCTTTTATATCTGTTCTACCAGGCAATAAATACGCTTTAGAAACTTGTTTTTGTACATCATCGGATAATAAATAATCAATAAACTCTTTTGCACCTTCAACATTTTTACTATCCTTCATAATCCCAGCTACACGTGGGCTAATAACTGTTCCGCTTTTTGGATATACAATATCAACAGGTTCACCCTTTGCTTTTGCGCTATACGTCATATAATCAACACCCGCAATGACCATATCTTTCGCACCTGTTACAACTGGGTCTAACGCTTCCTGATTTGCTCCTGCTACTGTAACTTCATTTTTCTTAAGCTGCTCAAATAAATTCCATCCATCTTGTCCATTCTTTTTCACGTATCCTGTTACAAAGTCTAAAGCTGAACCTGAAAGTGCTGGATCTGGAAGATTCACTTTCCCTTTCCATTCTCCTTTCGTTATATCGCTCCAATCTTCAGGCGCTGTTTTCACATTTTTTGTATTGTACACAATCCCTAATGCTGAAGCACTATACCCGAAATAATGGCCTTTATCATCTGACCATTCAGAACGCAGCTTATCAGCTTGTTTCGCCTCTTTATAAGCTAACGTTTGACCCTCTTTCTTTAATCCTTCCATCGCTGGTAAGGAAGCGAGTACGACAACGTCAACGACTGGATTTTTCTTTTCAGCTTCCATTCTCGCTAAAATTTTACCAGTTGTCCCTTGAAACATTTCCACCTTTATACCAGTTTTCTTTTCAAAGTCTTTTTGAATTTTTTCTGCTAACCCTTTTGGCCCTGCACTATATACAACAATTTTCTTTTCATTCGTATTTGTACTTTTTGCATCTGCATTACCCTTTGAACTACAACCTGTTACTACAGTAGAAAATAGTAAAGTACATACAAATAAAGACTTAAGCGAACTGAATTTCTTCATACGATTCTCCCCCTATATGATGAATACATTTTTTGGGTACATATAACGATACTGGTTTCCCGATGCTTAGCTTACTATTGTGATAGGCTTTCCAGATGCCTAAAGTCCCCATATTTACTTTCACTTCATAACGCTCTCCTACGTATGTAACGTGCTGAATTTCACCTGTATACATTTCGCACACATCATTTTTTGTCCAACTCACATGCTCTGGACGAATCATTTTTTCCCCCTCTACAAGCCAATTCGCCTTACCAACAAATTTGGCAACAAATTCATGAGACGGTTTCACATAAATATCTTCGGGTGTTCCTTTTTGTAATACTGCTCCTTGTTTCATGACAATAATTTGGTCTGACATTGACATTGCTTCTGTTTGATCGTGAGTAACATACAGTGCAGTTAAACCAATGGAATGAACGATATCCATAAGCTCTATTCTCATTTCTTCTCGCAAAATTGCATCGAGCGCACTTAGCGGTTCGTCAAACAAAATAAAATGAGGTTTTGTTACAATTGCTCTAGCGAATGCGACACGTTGTTGCTGTCCACCAGAAAGTTCGTGTGGATACCTTTTCTCCATACCTTGCAGGCGAACTCGCTTTATTGCATCTTCTACTTTTTCTCGTAAATGATTCGTTTGCTTTGTAGCTCTTAAACCAAATGCAACATTTTCAAAAACAGTCATGTGCGGCCATAAAGCAAAATCTTGAAATACCATACCGATATTCCGTTCATGAGGAGATGTCTTTATCTTTTTTGTAGCAGAATACATGCACTGGTCTCCAAAATATATTTCTCCCTTATCCGGTTCTTCAAGTCCTGCTATCATTCTAAGTAAAGTCGTTTTCCCACATCCCGAAGGTCCTAAAAGTGTAGTGAATTCCCCTTGTTTCATTACAATCTGCAACGGCTTTAACGCTTGTGTTTTTCCAAATGTTTTTTCTAATCCATTAATTTTAATATCCATCGTCTCACCTCTCTCCCCTCATTCTTAACCTGCTTTCATTCTATATGGAAGATTTATACTTAATGTTAATGTACTGTAAAGATTAAATTAAAAAACTTCTAATAAACTATTTATTTCTATAGATTTTTTCTATAGTTAAAATAAAAAAGGCGGCAATTCATAATGAATCTCTTAAAATTAGAAATTGTAGTACTTATTAAGAAATACAAAAAGCTTACAATCGTTGCAGAAAAACTTGGCGTTAAACAACCAACTATTACTTTTCATATAAAAAGCTTAGAAGAAGAACTCGGTGTGTCTTTATTCGAATTACGTTCTGGAAGGTATTTCTTAACAGAGGCTGGTGAGGCTTTGCACCATTATGCTTGTAAAATAGATGCACTTATGAAAGAAGCTAGACGTGTCACGCAAGAGTTTAAAGATTTTCATAAAGGCGCTATAACAATCGGCGCTAGTTATGTACCAGCGACTTATCTTTTGCCAGCAGTCGTTCATCAATTTCAATGTGAATTTCCCAATATAAAAATAACGCTACTAGTTAAAACCGCCCCTGAAATTCGAATGATGCTACAAAATCACGAAATCGATCTTGGGATAATTTCCGCTGCTCCATTTGATGAACCACTTTTAAAACAAACGAATATAATGCCCGATACACTTGTTCTTGCTTTTTCCAAAGAACATCATTTTTCAAAGAAAGACAATGTATCGTTACAAAATATAGAAAAGGAACGCATACTATTGCATCGTAATCCATCTACAACGAGAGACTTACTTACACAATGGACGTTAGCGCACAACATTACATTCCAATCAGAAATTGAATTAGACTCATTAGAAACGATGAAACAAATTTTAAAATATGGTAATGGAATTGCCTTGATTTCTAAACTGGCTATCGAACAAGAAATACAACGAAATGAGCTATGCTATATACCAATCCCTGAATTTGAATTTCAGCGTAATATTTATACGATTCATCATGAAGACAGATGGAATTCTAAAATCATTTCTTTTTTACTACAGAGCATCACTACATTTGCAACAAAAAATTAAAAGGCTGTCGTTATGCACGACAGCCTTTCAAACTATAAATCTATTTATTTTTCTTTGCCTCAATTTTTGCTTGCGCCTCTTCAGCCTTATCTAATGCTTCTGATACTGTCTTCTCTTTTTCTTTCACTTCATCTATACTATCGACAGCTTTAATAATTTTATCGATTCCCTCTTCTTCTACCTTTCTACGCTTTGCCACTCTTTCATTTACTTTCTCTTCCACATCTTTTGCTTTTTGAAGCATATTCTCTGCATTTGATATTACAGCTTTTTCAAGTTCATCATCTTTTTTCTTTTGTAACACTTCATTTGCAATGTCTTTCGCTTCTAAATACTTACCGTCTTTTAATGCTGTTGCTCCCTGATCCATTTTCTCAGCAACTTCTTTATATGATTTCGCTTCATTTCCTGATTTCTCTTTTTCTGCTTTTTCGAACCACATTGTTGCATCACTATACTTTTCATCTTTCAATGATTGCATACCTGTTTCAATATATGTGTCATAATTGCTACATCCAGCCATTACGACTAATAGAAAAAGCATAACAAAACTTAATTTTTTCATGCTGTTGTCTCCTTTTCTTTGCAAGCTCACTTTACTTTAACATACATGAAAAAGAGTTTCAAAACTAAAATACTAATTTAGTCATTTTTATTTTATTAAGTCACATTTCCTTTTAGACAGACACATCCACTTGCTTTTTCATTACATGCTTCTTTACTCCTACTAATACAACTAACAATAAACCTACGCCTAATGTCATCATAACAATGCTAGTTGGCAACATATCTAATAATAATCCATACACAATCATACCGAGCGGTGCGATTGCAGTAGAAATTGTTTCAAGTAAGCCGAAAACGCGTCCTAAATAACTTGGATCTGTCGTCTTTTGCAAATGTACTTGCATCGGGATATTTACAACCATCATTGATATACCAGTTAACATCATAAAAGCGATATAGTAAATAAAACTTGCTACTTTCGGGATGGTGACTACTAATGGAAACACTGTACATAAACTCAAACTCGCAAATAAAAACAACCCAATATAAACAGAGCGAAACGGATCATTCACTTCTTTACGTACTGATAACGCAATTGCACCAATTAACATCCCAACTGCTAACATTCCCTCTACAACACCGAGTTGTTTCGAAGATAGATGCAAATTTTGAACAATAATATATGGAAGTGAAACGAAAAGTGCACTCGCAAAAAAGTTTACCCCTACTGCAATTTTCATTAAACCATATATTTCATGCTGTCTTTTCACATATGAAAACCCTTCTTTTATACTCGTCAAGAAATGCTCTTTACTTTCAGCCTTTTCTTTTTTGTATAAATCAAATACGATAAACAATTGCACAACAACCGCTAAAAAGAATGTAATGCTATTCAATAGGAAAAACGATTTAATTGAAAAGAAACCAAATACAACTCCGCCAATAATCGGTGCTAAAATATTTGATAAAGATGCTGCCGTCTGGTTCAAGGCACTCGCTTTTTGAATACGTCCTTCATCTACTAAACTTGGAATAGATGAAGTTAATGAAACAGAGTAAAAACTCGCACAAATTGATAATAATGCTGCTGAAACATAAATAAACAGAAGTGATGGCCCAAAAGTAGTTGCAAGGATAAACATAATAAACATTGTTAAACTACTTAACAAATCGGTACCGATGACAAGCCATTTTCGATTGACGCGGTCAGCTACAGCACCAGCAATTGGTCCACAGATTAGCCTTGGAATCGATCCACAAATAAGCGTAGTTGCAAACCCCATTCCTGAACCCGTTGTCTTTAATACGTATAATCCCATTGCAAACGTATAAATACCGGCTCCTAGCAAAGACGTCATTTTCCCAATCATCATTAAAATAATATTTCTCGTTGCAATCTTCATTCTTGAATCATTTTGTCCTATACTTATATCCCCCATTTTTGACACTCTCCCCTTAAAAGTTAAATTGTGTTAAACTTATTATATAATTAACTTTCCAATTTTTACAACAAAAAGTTTAATGACATTTAACTTTCTAACTATAAAGGAGCAATTATATGGCTACTCTCGGTGAAAAAATTAAAACGTTACGAAAAGAAAAAAGCTTACTCAAACTGATCTAGCAGGTTCAGAACTCACAAAAAGTATGCTAAGTCAAATTGAAAATGGAAAAGCTACACCTTCTATGAAAACACTACAATATATCGCTGACAAACTTGAATGTGAAACGAGTTTTTTATTAGAAGAAGATGATGTAGAAATTGTAGGACTCATTCAACAAACGGAGAAACTAATAAAAGCAAACAAGTACGATGAAGTATATGAGGTTTTACTACCGATCGTTCAAAAAGAGCTACCTCCCACTTTGAATACTGCTCGTTTATATAAACAGTTTGTAACAGCTGCGGCTAAAATGAAAGATTACAATATTGAATATTACGTTGAAAAGGCTACTTCTATTTTTGAGAAATATACGTTATACCGGGATAGTACGGAAACAAAATTAAAATTATCCTTTACGATATTCACACGTAAAAAATATGCTGAATGTTTACAACTTATAGCTAGTATCCGAAATGACTATGAAGAGAAACATTTAGAAATGGATCTCATTATACATATCGAATTATATTTATATGAAGCAATTATTTTTCTTGCATGTGGTGATTACGAACAATGTGAAAGTGTCATTTTAGATGCACTTGCATTTTCAAAAAAACATCAAGTGTATTATAAAACAGATGAATTTTATCGTATTTTATCTTATCAAAAAGTAATCACGGCTGATAAAGAACAATATTTACATTACATAAAAAAATCAGAGCAATTCGCCATTTTTACAGAAGATAATTTCTCTGCGGCGGTTATTGATCTTTTAAAAGCTTTCTACTACAACACAATTGCTAATGAATATACAATTGCATTAGAACATTTAGAACAATTTCGAGAAAAATTAAAAGATGAGCCAATTTTTCAAGATGATGGATCATATTATCTTGAAAAAGGAAAAGCTTTGTATGGTTTAAAACAATACGAAGAAGCTTTAAAAACATTGCAACGCGCTATCATACCAGATTATATAAACCATCCACTTGATCACGCACGGCTTACAACAGCTGGGGCATATCGCGCTCTTTGTTATGTGAAACTTAATGATAAAAAAAGAGCTCTTGAAGAAGTAACAGAAGCATATGAAATCGTACAGGCCTATCCTGATTCCATCTTCACTTCATTTATTAAAGAAACATTACAAATAATACAAAAACTTTAAGAATGTCTCTAAATGGTATATTATTCCTCTTTTTTAGCAAAGATAATAATGATGGGAGGAATATAAATGAATATACAACGTGCAATAGAGCTTTCTATGTCAGCAGAACAAGCCAATGTCAATTTTCAAGGCATGCCTGTTATGATTCAACACGTCGATGAAAGCAATGAAACCGCCCGCATATATGAAGTAAAAAACCCAGGACGCGAATTAACTGTTCCAGTTAATAGCTTAGAGGAAATATAAGAAATGCCACTTCTCTTTTGAAGTGGCATTTTTCTTCTTTCAGATTACTTATTATAAATTTCTTCAACTCTTTATTTTACATGAGCTGAAAAAATAAGAATTTTCTACTTCTTTTCTTTTTGTGACCTGCTAAAATACAAACTATGGATTAATTATTCGTACTATACATTAAGGAGGAAAAATAATGGCATCTAATTTAGAAAAAAACCAGCCTTATTATGCAGTTATATTCACTTCTAATTTATCAAATAATACAACTGACTATAATACCGTTGCCGAAGAAATGGAGAAACTTGCAAAGCAACAACCTGGATTTTTAGGTGTAGAAAGTGCACGAGGTAATTCTGGACTCGGAATAACAATTTCTTATTGGGAATCACTTGATGCGATTGAAAATTGGAAGAAGAACACCTTACATAAAGAAGCGAAAAAAGAGGTCGTGAGCAATGGTATGAAAACTTCCACCTGCGTATTTGTCTTGTTGAGAAAGAATTTAAGTTTCATAGAGGTACTTTATAACTATGAAGGAAAAATTAGCTCTCGTTATTGTTCATGAAATATATGGTGTGAACGACCATATGCATCACGTTACCCAGCACTTTACTTCATCTCATATAGACGTATTCTGTCCTAATCTTCTACACTTACAACATGCATTTCATTATCGTGATGAAGAAAAGGCATATGAACATTTTGTAAATCATATTGGATTTGATGATGGAAAAAAGCAAATTGAAGAATTCATTTCTCATCTTTCTAGTAGTTATACACATATTGGACTTATCGGCTTTAGTGTTGGAGCTACCATCTCATGGCTATGTAGTAACAATCCGAAAATAGATTTTATTATCGGATGTTACGGTTCTCGTATACGCGACTATGTTCACATAAAGCCTACATGCTCTACATTACTTATATTCCCTGAAAAAGAAGCTAGTTTTTCAGTATCCTCTTTCATTCAAACATTGCAGCAACAAAAGAATCCTTTATTAGAAATAAAACAACTACACGGTGAACATGGATTTCTAAATCCGTACACTGAAAAATATAACGGGCACTCTACAAAACAAGCATACAATTTAATAGATTCATTTCTTGTAAAGTGAAACTTCAATCAGTGGGGGGGGCATCCCCCACCTAATCTCTTTTCTTACGTTGAGTTTTAAGGTGTGGGTCTTACTGCCCATGCGTGATAAAAACAATCTTATACAGGAGACTCAAAATGACGCTGACATTACTCTTACTTGTTTTCATACTCATTGCCTTTATCTCAGCGCTAACTATCATTTTTAAAACCGTAAAAAAAGGGCTATTTTTCAACCGCCCCTACTTACAATCTATTATCGTTTGCCTTTTATTTTTTACTAATTGGATCTTATATGTAACAACTTTTTATTCGTTACTTCCCGAGAAAATTAGTGAGTTCCTATTCCTACCCATTTGGTTTTTCCTTTGTATTTTAGGTTTTATAACTTTCTGGCGTGAATGGGGAAATAATCGTGTATTCTCCATATGTATCGGTTTTCTTTCCTTGACTAGTTTTTTATTTGGATTATTGTTGTTAGTTCTTTCCGGGATGTAATAGAAGAAGGAAGAAAAGCCAACTTTCAACTTTTCTTCCTTCTATGTTTACCTTTAGTTTTCACTGTCACTGATTCACAAGGTGTATAATATATTTGAGATGTCGCCTTATCAACAAACATCATAAACGTAATAAAGCCGATAATAAAGAAAATAAATAACGTTAACAAAATTGCTCCTATCGTTAAAAGTATCATAACACCACCCCTATATTTTTCATGTTATTACACTTTTCGCTATGATATGAGTGTAATCCTTTTTAGAAAAGGAAACGTAACAAAATAATCACAATCACTCCCGTTAATACTGTACCTAATAAACTACGAGTATATATCGCTACAAGAAATGTTGGAATTGCTGCAATAAGATAATCCCACTGCATCGTTTCATGCATAAATAAAACTTGTGCTAAAAGCGCTGCTAATATCGCAATTGGTATGTAATTTAACCATTTTAAACCCCAGTCAGGAATTTGTAGTTTGCTAAATACGAGTAGAGGTAAAATACGTGGCACGATTGTAACAGCTCCTGCTGCTAGTAAAAGTAATAATACATCTAATCTCATTTCCATTTTTCAATCAACACTCCAATCGTCGCAGCTAGTAAGGTTGCGATAATAACCGCTATACTATCTGGCATAAATAGGTGTGAAACGTATGCGATAATAATCGCTACAATTGCAACACTTAAATGAATTGCTAGTTTCGGTTTACTACTTATGAGCTGAAGAACAAATAATCCGATAAACATCGCTGGTAATGCATAATCCATGCCGTATGTATGTGGATCTGGTATCCACTCACCAAATAGCCCGCCAATGATAGTGGCAAGAATCCAATTTAAATACGCTGTTACATTAAGCCCTATCATCCATCTTTCACCTAAATATCCTTTTTGCGCAGCATGCTGCACTGCAACGCCGAAAGTTTCATCTGTAATTTGCGAACCGATGATTAGGTTTTTAAATAGAGGAATTTTCGTAAAGTACGGTGCAAGTGCAGCACTCATAAGAAGGTGGCGCAAGTTAACAAAAAATACAGTAAAAATAATTGCGGAAGCAGGAGCACCGGCTGCATACATACCAGCTAATATAAATTGGGCAGAACCTGCATAAATTAAAGTGGACATAAATGCAATTTCAATGATGGAGAAACCAGCTGTTTTTGCAATTACACCAGCTGCTATACCGATGCTCAAGTAACCAAATACAGTTGGTAAACAATCTTTTACTCCTTGCTGAAATGTATCGTCACTCTGCAAAGCTACATGTGCCTGAGCTTTACTCATCTCTATCATCCTCCATTCCTTCTAAAGTTCGTTTTCCTGTTACGACATGAACTAAATCTATATTTTCACGCCATAACGTATCTAACTTATCAGCTCCAAATTCCTTTGTGATTTCTTCAACCATAATATCGTGCCGCACATACTCTGTAGCAACGAGAACTAGCGCTGGGTCATACGTTGTAACGGCCCATGAAGTGCTATCATTTGAGAAGTTCGCAATTAATACTTCCTCTCCATCACGAGCAATAACAGTTAAATGACCACCCATTCTCTTTTCAACAACGTGGGGCGTCATATAATTATGATGAAACGTCGCTCCTATTTTTGTTTCTGGAGCTCCAAATAAGATTGAAAATATATGTACGCCTTCCTCTTCCTTTTGATGAATGTATGGCTTAATTTCATGCACTTGTTCTTCCCATACAGAAATCCATAATTCTTCCTTTGCCCTATTAATTATATTGCATATTTCTTTTAAAACACGATCATTTGAGCGAATATGCGAAATTACATCTATTTGTCGCTCTTGTTCTAAACAATTTAATTTCTCATCTAAAAATTCAAAGGACTTTTCAAAGTCTTTTCGCATTCGATTCATTAATTCGGTAGCTGGTACTGGTACATATTTAACTGGTTCAGAAGGTACAATATGCACCGCTCCTTTATCCATTAACTTACCGAGTACCTCGTAAATCATAGAACGAGGTACTCCTGTTTGTTTACTCACTTCATAGCCTGTTACTGGAGAATGTTTTAACAATCCAATATACGCTTTACATTCATATTGGGAAAATCCCAACTTTTGTAATTCCTTTATAATTTCATCCATCGGTAACCCCTCACAATCTAAATCGCTCTTACTTCAAAACGACGATTTTGCTTCCCTTTACTTTTTACTTTATCAATAACAAGTGTTCCTATTTCACTCGTATTTTTCACATGTGTGCCTCCACAAGCTTGTTCGTCTAAATTTTCAATTGTAACAATGCGGATTTCTTGGATAGTAGTTGGCAGGAGATTTATTGCTGTTTTAATCATTCCTACAGCATTTTCTGCTTCTTCGCGGCTCATATAACGAGTGGAAATTTCTTTATTTTGCTTAATAAGTTTATTCACTTCCTCAACAATTTCTTCTACTTCCACGCTCGATAACTCTTGTAACTCATTAAAATCGATACGTGCTTTATCAGGATAAATTTGATTTCCGGTGCATAGAGCTCCATACTTTTCATAAACAACAGCTCCGATAAGATGCAGTAAAGAGTGATGACGCATTAAATTATGACGTCTTTCCCAATTTATCTCTAATTTAACTGGACCTAACTTTACTTGTGCTTCGTCTTTTATATAGTGAACTATTTCTCCTTGCTCCTTCTTTACTTTTTCAACTTCAAATACAGACCCATCTTGTACAATGACACCCGTATCACATTCCTGTCCTCCACCAGTTGGATAAAAAATTGTTTCTTTTACAAATACTTTATTCCCTTCTACTCTTATCAGTTCTGTTTCGCAACTCGTTTTGTATGCATCTTCTAAATATAATGCCGTTGTCATACTCTCACCTCTTTAGTAGTTATAGTTATACCTACTAATATAAAAAAGAAGCTCTGCAAAGTCAATTGATAATTCTGAAATTTAAAATTAATAAAAGACTCCTTTATTAGGAGTCCACTATCTCAATATTTCATTCGCTTCTTTTTCATAAATTTTATCAAATGACGTCATAACGCGCTGTGATGCTTGAATCATCTTTTGATCTGTCATAAGATCTGCCATCTCTTTCGTCATATCAACATTTGAATTTTCTAGCATATGATTTTTTACTATTCCTGTTCCGTTCGGTAAATTAGCAATGTTTCCTTCTGCTAGTGTAAAGCTTTTGTTTTCACGTTGCACGAGACGTGCATTCGTTTCGGCATCTACTGTTTTTGTTTGCAAACGAGCAATATTATTTTGTGTTACCTCATCATATAATGTACCATCTGCTTGTACAGCAACCTTTGCTCCTTCTGGAATACGAATACGCTCATTATTCTCTCCCATTACGAAAGCACCAGATGATGTTTGTAAATAACGATCACTATTTAATGTGAAACTACCATCTCTCGTTAAAAACGTTTCATCATTTTTAGAAGTAACGAAAAATGATGTTGTGCCGGCCGCGCCGTCATCTAAAAAGAAATCTGTAGCGCTATTTGTCATTTGTATATTTCCTTGTACTAAATTCACATGCGTTGCAGCTGGTACTACAGCGTAATCGACCGAACCGATATTTGTTACCGCCCCATCTCCGCGGCGATATGTGTCTTGTACATCAAATACTTTAGACGTCATATTTTCTGCTTTAAATCCTGTCGTTTGAGCATTTGCAACGTTATTCGAATGAACATTAATGCGCTGCATGTAATTCATCATGCCCATAGAACCTATATAAAGACCGTTCATATTCGTTTGAATAAGGCAAGCGCCTTATTCTTCACCTCTTTTCTACGATGTTTGTAACATTTGTTTCGCTAAATGTTCAGCTGTAGCGATATGTATATTTTTCTTTATGTCTTGGCCATCTGTCATTAATACAATAGGAGCTGATGATACTGCTGGAATTTTCAACAATTCGCCACTACTTGCTGTTTCATCAAATTTCGTAAACACAATACCATCTATATGAATATCTTTAAAGTTTGTAATAATTTCAATCATATCTTTACTTTTCATTGAAGCTGATAACGTTAAACAAATATAATCTGGTTCTACTTGTCCCATCGTTTCAATCATTTCTTCCACTGTTTCTGACGTACGATAATTTTTCCCTGCTGTATCAATTAAAATATAATCGACGCGTGCTTCTTCTTTAAAATACGTAAGCGCTCTTGTCATTGCAGCTTCATCACGCACAGCAATTACTTCAGATCCAATTGTCTTTACGTTATCTTGCAATTGCTGCACTGTCCCTATGCGCGAATGATCTGTCGTTATAAAACCAACTGTTTTGTTCTTACCGTGAAATTGCCATGCCATTTTCGCCAGTGTCGTCGTTTTACCAACGCCAGTTGGACCGATTAATGCAATTGTTTGTACTTCTTTTTCAAAGACGTTTTCCGTATTGAAATGAGATTTCATATCTTCCAATATGTACCTGATAACTTCTTCTTCCGTAATCATCGTCGCATTTTCAAACTTTATTTTTAACTTTTCAGCATATGCATGAATGAAATATTGTTCCACATCGTTTTGTTCTAGCATCCGAATTACTTTTTGAATAATAAACGGTACAGATTCTTGGTTTTCTTTCTTTGTAACTACTTCTTCTTTCTTTACCGGAACGACTTGTTTCACAACTTTTTTCTTTTTCGTTACTTCCGTTTCTTTCGTCTGTTTCACCACGACAATTCCTTTTTCAAACAGCTTTAATAGTTTCTCTTTTTTCTTGCCCATTCTTCACTATTTCCTGTTTGCATCGCCGCGTATGACATAGAAGTCGTTACGTTTTCTAAATTGTGAAGTACTGATTGAATTCCATTCGCCTTCACAATTTGTTCTGAAGGATCATTCACAACATCCATTAACTGTTCATGAAATTGAGCTGTACCTTCATTCACTTCTTCCTGTTTTTCTTCTGGAAAAGCAACTAACATTTCATAATCCTTTTTCCAGAAAAACGGTATATTTCGTTTTACACTTTCATCGACAACGTAATAATAATCTGTACCATATTGGTCAAATAACTTTCGATACAATTCATTTTTCGAAGCTGCTTTTATTCGCATTAACGCTTCTTTCTTTTCTGTACTTTCCATTACTTCACCCCCTACTATTCAATATAGGCAATTTGATCCACAACAATTTCTGGTGCTAATTCACTAATACAAAGTACTTGTGCTTCCACTTGATAACGTTCTAGCAGTCTTACAATCGCAAATCTAAAATCTTTTCTACGTGTTAATAACACTGGCTCTCTTCCCATTAAACGTGCTTGCTTAAAGACGCGCTGCACTTGCTCAACGACACGTGTTTCTAAATCTAAATCCCAGTTTAATAAGTAACCTTGATATGAATTATTCACAACATCCGCATCTAACTCAATTGAATCAGAGAAGAGCGCTGCATATATTTTTCCGTCTGGATTTTTCGCATTTTCACAAATAACTTTTGAAATACATTCACGAACAAATGATGTCACACCATCAACGTGGTTTTGATAAATTTCTTTGCCGTCAATAATACCTTCAATAATTGTTGGTAAATCACGAATAGAAATACCTTCTTTTAGAAGTTGTTTAATAACATTTTGAACAAGTGATAAATCAATTTCTTTTTTCTTAATCTCTTCTAATAGAACGCCATTATCATTTTCAAGCGAGTTAATTAAGTCTTTTACATGTTGGCGCTGAATTAATTCATGAAGATTACGTCTAACGACAACATCTAAATGTGTAATTAATATGCTAAGTGGCTCTAACACTTGATAGCCTTTCATTTGTGCATCTTGCACCATATGCTCTAAAATCCAATATCCATCTTCACCAAAAATTGGATCTTTCGCTGGCTCTGCATCTAAATCAGCCATTACGTTTGGTGTTTTCAGTGCTAATAAATAACCTGATTTTAAAACACCTTCAGCCGCCTTCGCACCTTTAATTCGAATAATGTAACGTCCGCGTGGTCTAAAGCTCGTATTATCTTTAAAGTTAATTCCAGGAACGTTAATACCAAGGTCAGTAATAATTGACTTCCTCATAAGAACAACTTTATCACGCGCTGTTTCCCCGTTAATTTTCTGCTTTACAAGTGCTGCTAAATCTAAACCGAGTTCTACTATAATTGGATATTTATCCGTAAATACTCCAAATGAATCTTCTACTTGTTGCAGTTGCTCATCTTCGCCTTGGATCATTTCTATTTCTTTTTGAAGCTCGTCTTCTTTTTCTTTCTTTATTCGATTTTTATTACGAATTCCTAAGAAGATAATTGTTCCGCCAACGAGTGCGAATGGTAGAAACGGTAGCGGAGTAAAAATACCCATTGCGATAAATAAACCACCGAGCGCATATACAACGACTTCATGCGCTAATAACTCTTTAAAGATACCTTCTGTTACTGTATCTGGTGAGCCGTCAAATACACGCGTTACGATAATACCTGTTGAAATTGCAAGCATTAGCGATCCAATTTGGTTTACGATTCCGTCACCGACAGTTAACTGTGTATAATGAAGAGCCGCATCTGCAAAGCTCATCCCTTGCTGCATCATTCCGACAATTAAACCGAAAATAATGTTTACGAATAAAATGACAATCCCGAAAATAACGTCCCCTTTAATGAACTTTCCGGCACCATCCATCGCCCCATAAAACTCTGTTTCCATATTTAATTTTTTTCGTTTTGCTTGTGCATCTTTTTCTGAAATAATACGCTGGTTTAAATCAGCATCGATAGACATTTGTTTCCCTGGTAAAGAATCAAGTGTAAAACGAGCTGCTACTTCAGCTGTACGAGACGCACCGTTTGCAACAATAAACTGGAATATGATTAATACTGTAAAAATAACGATACCAATTAATAAGTTTCCGCCAATTACGAACTGGCCGAACTCTTCAATAACATGACCTGCATTTCCATCTGTCAAAATCGCTCGCGTCGTCGAAACGTTAATCGATACGCGGAAAATCCCGATTAATAACAACATCGTTGGAAATGACTTTAATTCATCCCACTCGTTAATACTTGTCGCTCGCATATAAATAAGCACTGACATACTTAGTAGAAAAACGATAATGATATCAAGTATAAATGGTGGAAGTGGAATTAAGAGCGCCACTACGAATGACGCTGCTAAAAAGATAGAAAAATAGGTTCTTGCAGACTCTATCTTAAACAAAGAGATCTCCTCCAAACGCGCTATTATACTTCAAGTTCGTTCGTCTGAATTAAATAGCGCATAACTTCAATTACAGCTACGTATAAATCTTCTGGAATCGTCTCATCTTCCTCGACTTGATAATATAAAGAACGAGCAAGCGGACGGTTTTCCACCATTGGTATTTCTTGTTCACGGGCAAGCGTTCGTATATATAACGCGAGCTCATCTTCCCCTTTTGCAACGACAATTGGTGCTGCATCAACGTGTTTATTGTAACGAAGTACGACCGAAATATGAGTCGGATTGTTTACAATAAATGTTGCGCCATCCATCTTCTTCGCAATTGTTCCTTGCAAGATTGCATGCATAAAGTTTTTTCGTTTCCCTTTTACTTGCGGGTCCCCTTCATTATCTTTATGCTCTTGTTTCACTTCTTCTTTTTTCATCTTAATATCTTGCTCGTACTCCCATTTTTGATAAATGAAATCAATAATAGAAAGAACGATTAAAATAATTAAAATTGCTAAGAAAATAAATTTAATTTGCCTAATAATTTCAGTAAGTGACGCAGTCCAGTTAAATCCAATCATGCTCACGATTTTCTCTAAATTCTTTTTAAAAAGAACGTAAGCGACGTAACCGATTAATCCCATATAAAACAGTGATTTCAAAATATCTACTAAACTTTTACGACTAAACAGTCTCGTGAAATAGTTTTTCGGATTAATACGTGATGCTTTCGGTTTAATGACTTTAGAAGAAAATAGGAACCCGACTTGAATCATATAATTGAATAAATGAAAAGCGTATACGAGTATTAATATCGGAGCCGATACTTTCAGTAATAAAATCCCCATTAAATAAAAATACTCGGTTGAATCTGTATTTTTTCCAATTTGATCAAACAGCACCGCTACGGAATTTGCAATCTCATACCCTAGCCAATCTCCGAAGAAATAAACGACAACTGCTAATACGAGAATGGAAAATAAATTATTTAAATCTTTACTCCGGGCAATATTCCCTTCTTCACGCGTTTTTTTACGCTTCTGCGGGGTGGCCTTTTCTGTTTTATTATCCTTTGCCATGCGCGTCCCCCTACTTCGTTAAGAAAAAGTTAAATAGTTTCGTATACTCTTCAAGTAATACATCCGTCATATTTTTAAACACATAACCGAGCATCGGTACACTCATCGCAATAAACAAAATCCCACATGTAATTTTAATTACGTATGCATTCATAAAAACGTTTAATTGCGGAGCGTTTTTTGCAATTAAAATTAGAACAAAGTTAATGATGAATAAACTTCCCATAAGCGGAAGAGCAATTTCAACCGCTGATGTGATCGCAAATAATAGCGTTGCGAGTAGACTATCTAAGAAACTAGTCGTCAACAATTTTGAAATCGCCTCTGTATATTGAAACGACTTTAAAATCGTGGCAACGAAATAATTAATGCCGCCAAGTGAAATAAAAATAATGAGAAAAAATATATCAAAAATGGTTGATAGTAAAGTAGACTGTGAGCCCGCATTTACATCAAACAAACTTGCTTGTGATAAACCGATATCAAAGTCTAAAATATGCCCGGCCATTTTCGGAATGTTCCACAGCATTTCTACAATTTTTGAAAGTGATAATCCAATTACAATTTGCGTTCCTGCATAAGCTGCAACGTCCCAAACTGTCTTGATGTGAGAGACATCCACTTGATCAGCCACTGTAATTGAAAGAGCAAGTCCAACTGTAACCTTCGCCATTGCTGGAATGGATCGTCCTGAGAAAAACGGTAAAAAATATAAAAATGAAGTAATGCGGCAAAACGCAAAAAACGTTGCCGCCCATAATTCCATATTCATTTCAGTTCACCTATCTTAGTACGAACGCAATAGCGATGGGATTTTATCAAATAAATCTAAAATAAGTGTCGTTAACTCTTGGAACATCCACGGACCTAAAATGATAATAACGAGGACAATACTCGCCATTTTCGGTAAAAACGTCAGCGTTTGCTCTTGAATTTGCATCATCGCCATAATGACAGCGATGATAATAACGACAATCATACTTACGCCGGCAACCGGCATTAAAATCATAACCCCTTTATAAAAAAAGGTTTGAAAAATATCTATAATTGGTGACGTATTCATTTATATGACTCCTATCACATAGCATCAAACGCTTCAGGCGACCGTTTTAAACATAATGTCGACGATTTTTGTATATCCACCTAAATATACGAAAACGAGTATTTTAAACGGTAAACTTAAAATCATCGGCGGTACCATCATCATCCCGAGGTACATTAAAAGTGTACTAATAATCAAATCTATAAATACAAACGCTAAATAAATGAACATCCCTGTCAGTAAACCTTTTTGAATTTGCGTTAACGTAAAGGATGGTACGAGCGTAAATAGTGAAAGATCTTTCAAATCTTTCGGCAACTCTTCTCCGCGTACTTTCAGCATCATTTTTAAATCATGCTTATACGTATGCTTTGACATATATTCTTTCATAATAGGAGCTGTCGTTTCCGCAGCTTGACTTACTGTTATTTTCTCTTTCGTCATCGGATCCCACACATCACTCTTCAGTTGCCCGAGTACAGGCTGCATCGTAAAGAGTGATAAAAATAATGCAAGTCCAACAAGCACTTGGTTTGGTGGTAAATTCATTACCCCAAGTCCTTGACGTGTAATCCCTAGAACGATCATAAAATAAGTAAAATGTGTAAATAATAGAACGATAGAAGAAGATAATGATAAAAGGGTAACGAGCGCAAATAGTTGTACACTTGAATTACTCGTAAACTCTTTTCCATTTTCGAAATTAATAAAACCGTTCGGGGCTGCATACGCTGGATTTACAAAAATAATTGAAAAAACGATAGAAAATACGAAAATAACGGCTAATAATGATAACTGTTTCTTTATTCTCATGATGGATCCTCTACTTTTTTCGTTTCACTCTTCACCGCGTCTTCTAGTGCTTGTTGAAACTGATTTCCTGTTCCGGTTAATTGCACAGACTGCACACCGTTATTACTAATAACAGTGAACACTTGCTTTCCGTCCACTTCAAATAAAAAGGCACTCGTTTGATGATTTAAATAAACGCCGTCTTTTACTTGAATATGGCCATTTTCACCCTGCTTAAAAAACTGCTGTTTGCGCGTCTTTTTCGTCATATAATATGCACCGTAACCGAGCGCACCAAACAGTAAAACGACTTGAAATAAGGTCGTCATATACGACATATGACTCCTCCTCTACTCTTTATCTTGCATTTGACTTTGCGCTTTCATAAGCGCCGCTTGTTTCTTATCAGCTTCAATTTCAGAAATGATAATACCGAATTTCTCGTCCATTACGATTGCTTCACCGATGCCGACTTTCATATTACTTAAATACACATCTACTTTATGTCCTAAGTTTTTCTCTACTTCAAGAACATCGCCAACTTTTAACTGCTTTACATCACCAAGTGTAATAGATGACTTTCCAAGCTTTACACCAAGTTCAATCGAAATATCTGAAACAGTATCAATATGTGCTTTACCTGCTTCATTTCGCTTTCCTGCAAAATCTTCTAATCCCATTAATGACACGGGAGATACTTCATGCTTCATATGGATCCTCCTACTCTACAAAACTTTTAAATAGGAGCGCCTTACGCGTTCCATCTTTTCCAATAAAACAATTAAATTTATGCTTTCCATCTACATAACCAAGTAATTCATCCGAAACTTTCGTATGAAGCGGAATAATATCGCCTTCTTCAATTTGTTCAATCTCACTCATTGTCATTTTCTGCTCACCAATTGCAACGTGAACAGGTTTGTACACTTGATTTACTTTCATTTCCACTTCAGACGTATACTTTTTACGCTTGTCTGAAGAATGTTCGACAATATTTTCAGACGTTAACTTATCCATAATTTCTTCAACAGATAAGAATGGAATCCCGATACGCACCGTCGTATTCCAAAAATCTGTTTTCATATTTACGTTAAGTAATGAAATGATATCGCTCGCTGTCGTAATCTTTAATGCATTCGGATCTGTTTCCGTCGTTACAAATTTCGGTTCAATGGCAACAACACTTTCAAATGATTGCTCTAAATTTTTACAAAGAAGCAAGAATATATTATCAAGCGTTAAAAACTCAAATGCTGTTAACGGTCTGCGCATCGTAAAGTTACGCTTACTATCTCCGCCAAGCCAACATTCATGAATATAAATAACGAATGCTAAATCAATCTCAATAACAATTTCTCCAAGCTCTGGTAAACCGAGATCAATTACACAATATAAATAATAATCTTTCGGCATTTTCTCCACATACTCACTCGTAAATGGAACTTGCTCAACCGTTGAAGGCTCTAGTTCAATTGGAATACGCATACGCGCTGATAACGTCTGTGACGTCTGTTTCCCAAACGTAGAAGCAATCGCTTGCAAACTACGTAAATGCTCAACACCGAACTTCTCTGGTCTATTAAAATCATACTCTTGAAATTTCTCTTGCTTTCCTGCTTCTTGTGCGAAAGCTGGCATTTCCTCGCCTTCATTTACCGCCTTCAGCAGGGCATCAATTTGCTCTTGGCTTAATTTTTCGCCACTCATGACAATCCCCTTCCCTACCTTTTCAATTCAACGATTTCAACGTACATCTTTCCATTCTTCGTCAAAATCTTTCCGGTTCCAATCTCTTCATTCTCAAGCATAAGACGCACCGTATTTTTCGTTGAATTTTCAAGACGATACAATGTACCTTTCGTAATATGAAGCAGATCTTCAATTTTCTTTTTCGTATTTCCGATTTCAAAATAAATTGTTAACGGAATATCATCTTGTAATTTCAAATCTAGCCAACTCCCATATCATGTTCACGAAAATTTCATGTTCTCTCTATATATGAAACTTCTTATTTTGAAACGTCGATATTTAATATTTTTTTAATATATCCTTGCGTTTCTTTAAATGGCGGTACGCCTCCGTACTTTCTCACATTCCCAGGACCAGCATTATAAGAAGCAAGTGCCAATACTAAGTCGCCGTTATTTTTCTTTAAATAACCGCTTAACTCTTTCACGCCACCTTCAATACTTTCAGCTGGTGAAAAGGGATTCTTCACACCCATCTCCTTGACATTCGCTGGCATAAGCTGCATAAGTCCCATCGCACCGGCATGTGACACCGTTTTCGGATTAAAATTAGACTCTACTTCAATCATTTTTTGAATTAACGTTTTCGGAATTCCATATGTACGACTTACACGATCAATAATATCCTCATACTTCCCTTCATTGGAAGAACGTATTTTTTGAATATTATACTTCTTCGTTAATTCCCACGTATCAGCAGCCTCATTTTTCGTTTCTGGGAAACGTCGTTCAAACTCTTTTTGCGCAACTTGCACTTCATCTGCTTTCTTCGTTTCAACCTTTTCTTCAAGCTTACTCGCTTCCTCTACTTTATTAATAGTTTCTGCCGGTTTATTAACAACCGCTTCTATTTTCGTAGATTGTACCGGCTGACTCATATCTTCTACTTTTGCCGGCTGCGTAGTAGCCTTCGTCTCCTTCGCAGGTTCACTCTGCAACTTCTCTTGAAAACGACTACTAACAAATGCTTGTGGACTACTTAGCTTTTGCTGAATTTGCCCTTTCTTATATGCAAGCACTTCTTTTACTATATTTCCAACTATCATAATATCACCTTTTCGGTAAACAAAGATAATCTAATATTAGAGTTTTTTTTAAAGTTTGCAATAATCCTTTTAATAATTATGTAATAAAAAAATGAATATATTGTTAAACTGTTATTTTTTTATATTTATTAATTCGAATTTTTAGTTGACAGCCGCTATGACAGGGATTACAATAAATCTCGAAATTGATTTTTTCGCATATTACCGTTTTTCAATTTGCAGAAAAGTCAATATAAAAAAATGGGGGTTCTTAATTATGAGAATTAATACAAACATTAACAGTTTACGTACGCAAGAATACATGCGTCAAAACCAATCAAAAATGAGCAATTCTATGGATCGTTTATCAAGCGGTAAACGTATCAACAACGCTTCTGACGATGCTGCTGGTCTTGCAATCGCAACTCGTATGCGTGCACGTGAAAGCGGTCTAAATGTAGCAGCTAACAACACACAAGACGGTATGTCATTAATCCGTACAGCTGATTCAGCAATGAACTCAGTATCTAACATCTTACTTCGTATGCGTGACATCGCTAACCAATCAGCTAACGGTACGAATACTGATTCAAACAAATCTGCACTACAAAAAGAATTTGATGAATTACAAAAACAAATCACTTACATTGCAGACAACACTCAATTTAATGATAAGAACTTATTAAAAGAAGATAGCGAAGTTAAGATTCAAACACTTGATTCAAGTAGTTCTGAACAACAAATTGGTATTAATTTAAAAGCAGTTACTCTTGAAAAATTAGGAATTGATAAAATTTCTATTGGTGCTGTTGCTGGTGCTGGTGCTGGTGCTGGTACTAAAATTGAACAAAAAGACATTGACGCAGTTACTAAAGGAATTGCTGACTTAACAAAAGATTCTAAGGATGCTGATGTTACAGCTATTAAAGATGCTCTTAATAACATCAAAGGGAGTATGGACGCTACACAAGTTAAAGGTATTGAAGATGCTCTTAAAGGATTTAAAACAGGTGCAGCAGATGATACTGCAGCTGGCGTAGATGATATTAAAGCTGCTTTAAAAGCAGCTGTACTTCCTAAAGCAACAGATGCAGCTGAAAAAGATAATGCTTTAGAAGCTGTTAAAGCAATTGATAAAGCTCTAACAACAGTTGCCGACAACCGTGCAACTCTAGGTGCTACATTAAACCGTCTTGACTTTAACGTAAACAACCTTAAGAGCCAATCTTCTTCTATGGCTTCAGCTGCTTCTCAAATCGAAGACGCTGACATGGCGAAAGAAATGTCTGAAATGACTAAGTTCAAAATCTTGAACGAAGCTGGTATCAGCATGCTTTCTCAAGCAAACCAAACTCCACAAATGGTTTCTAAATTATTACAATAAGCCATTTGAGTTAGTTTCCTGAATAAACCTCTCTGCTTGCAGAGAGGTTTATTTTTTCTATATAGATAGATTGAAAGATTTTTTTAGCTTAAAGAGAAGCTCTAGCCATATTTAGTAGCGGTCAGGGCCTATTTTATTCTCGTTCCGTGTATGAAAACAAAAAGATAAAGTGAGCATAAGTCTCTTTTTCTCTTCATAACCGTTTATTAGCTTTAGAACACTGACTATATCAATCTATAAGGAGTGTCTATTATGCGTATTGGTACGAATGTTTTAAGTATGAATGCTAGGCAGTCGTTGTATGAGAATGAAAAGCGTATGAATGTTGTAATGGAGCATTTGGCGACTGGTAAGAAGTTAAACCATGCTTCTGATAATCCCGCTAATGTTGCAATTGTGACTCGTATGCATGCGAGAGCAAGTGGTATGCGCGTGGCGATTCGTAATAATGAGGATGCAATATCGATGCTTCGCACGGCCGAAGCTGCCCTTCAAACTGTGACGAATATTTTACAGCGTATGCGTGATTTGGCCGTTCAATCCTCAAACGGTACAAATTCAAATAAAAACTGTCATTCGCTGAATAAAGAGTTTCAGTCTTTAACAGAACAAATTGGCTATATTGGCGAGACGACTGAGTTTAATGATTTATCTGTATTTGACGGTCAAAACCGCCCTATTACATTAGACGATATCGATCATACGATAAATATGACGAAACATATTCCCCCTTCCCCTACACAACACGACATCAAGATTTCAACAGAACAAGAAGCCAGAGCGGCGCTCCTTAAAATTGAAGAGGCTTTGCAAAGTGTGTCACTTCATCGTGCCGACCTTGGTGCAATGATAAATCGTTTACAGTTTAATATTGAAAATTTAAATAGCCAAAGTATGGCGTTAACAGATGCTGCATCTCGAATTGAAGATGCAGAAATGGCGCAGGAGATGAGTGATTTTTTAAAGTTCAAATTATTGACTGAAGTTGCAATTAGTATGGTTTCACAAGCGAACCAAATTCCGAAAATGGTCTCTAAACTACTACAATCTTAAAAATGAATCTTCCATCTTTGGAACGATTCCATACAAAACAAAAGGGAAATACATATAAACTATGTATCTCCCTTTTATTTTGTACCCAAATTTTATTACTGTGTTACCGTCATAACTTGTCCGCTACGGTCAACCATTATTTTCATTTTTCCGTCTTGTGCATTATATAGCCCTAGTTTATGTAATTCCATTTTACAATCTTGTACGAAAGTTGGTAATTTACGAATTTGATCAATATCAGAACTTGTAATGAAATGAATTAAAAGCTGCGTCATGCCTTTAATATCTTGTACAAGCTCTTCTTTCTCTCGTTTTAGCCTTTCATTTTCTAGTTGTAACGACTGCAATTCACCTTCTAGACTACGTGTATTCTTTGCTTCTCTAGAACGCCCTGCTGCCATGCTAGAAAGCTTATAAATACCTTCCATAAACTGATGTAGTTCGTCTTCTTTCCTTTCACTACATTGATTAATTGTTTCAAAGTTATCAACGATACCAGATATAACTGTTACAAGATTTTTTTCATCCTCTTTATGCTGGATTTCTTCTTTTAATTCGTACTCGTTTTCTTGTTTTCTTGCAACGATTGTCTCTTTTACTGGTATATATTTTCGCTTTCGTCCTGGTTTTTGTTTTTCAATATTTTCAAACGGTATTTCACGTTTTTTCAATTTATAATACGTATTTTGCAATTGACTTTCTGTTTTTGGAAAAAGGTTTAGTTCATTTTTACTTACGTATTTTGAAATATTTAAAATGTTTAACCCGTGACGTTGACAAAATTGATACACTTCATACAGTAGCTCTAGTTCAGACTTCAGCCATGTAATTGCTGATTTTTCATATGCTCGCATCCCGCCATTTTTTTCTATATCTATTTGAAATAATACCATTCTATTATGTAAATCAACTAACTCTTCATACTTTACTTGGAATTCTTTTTCTATTTTTTTTAATTCCGCTTCTAGTTGCATATCGTTCATTTTATTATTTGACATGTTTTGTAAAAGACCTAATACATTAATTGCTGTGTGGTGATACATAATCTGTGCCACTCCCCCTCATCCTTTCACAATTCTCATCTGACTCCCATGTCTTTTAAGAAAATAGCAATTTTTACATATCCATATTATAACAGTTCGAAATTATCTGTCAAATAATTAACATACAAAAATGTATAGAAAGTATAAAAATTTGGAAAATGTTTTTTTATTAATATGTAAAATTGCATATTAATTACATTTAATTATATTATATGGTATTTTGAATGTTTTTTCACCGAAAAAATTTGCGTTACCACGAAATGTTACTCAAGTAATCAAAAAAATACGTTCACTTATATTTTTAAATCAAAAATCTCTAAATAAAGATTATTCACACATACAGCGACAAACACCCAAGAAACCTTTCATTTTTCTACCAATTTAAAGTATATAATACTAAAAAGGAACTAGCCAATACTACACATGGCTAATTCCTTCCTCTCTCTAACAAAATAGAGTTATAAACCCAGTCTTCAAAACCTCAATCGAAGTCTCGCTTCTTCTAAAGCTATCTCGGCGGCTATCTCGTCCCATTTACCTAAAAAACACTCCATATCTCTGGTCTTACATCGCATGGGTCTCTATTAGGCACTGACCGCTGCCACACATAGCTAGTTCCTCTATTCCAGCTAAAAAAGTACTTTTCTTACAACACTAACTTATCAACTAAACCAATTAGCTCTTGAATATCTGGCTTACTTACTTGAGCATTTGCTCCTACAGCTTCACCTTTATGGAATAATTCATTTGTAATTAATGAAGAGAAAATAATGACTGGTAAACGATTCATTACTTCACTATCCTTAACCACTTTCGTTAAATGATGTCCATCCATTTTTGGCATTTCAATATCCGTAATTAGCAAGTGAATATGCTCAAACATTTTTTCGCCTTGCTCTTTCGCTAATTTTTCAATTTGCGCTAACGCTTCTGCACCATTGCTGAAGAAGTTCATTTTTGTATATCCAGCTGATGATAATGTTTCTTCTAATATTTGGCGAAGCATCGCTGAATCTTCCGCAATGTAAATTACTTTTTCAGCTCGATCTGTTTTTTGTTCTAATCCTGCAATTGATTTATTGTCATAACCAGTGCCGCTAATTTCACATACAATTTTTTCATAATCTAATAGTAAGATGATTTTTCCATCTAGTTTTACAATACCAGATGTCGTTTCTTCTAGTCCCATAGATAATGAAGCTGGTTCATCAATTTGTTCCCACGAAATACGTTGAATACGATGCACTTCATCAACGCGGAAAATAACTTTCATTTGGTTTAATTCTGAGATGATAAATTTCGTTTGATCAAGTGGCTTTGTTGACTTTAAATTAAGAGCCATCGCTAAGTTAATAACAGGTAAAATTTCACCACGTACTTGAACAACACCTTCAACTGCATGATGAGATTCTGGCACAGTTGTAACAGGGAATGGATTAATGATTTCACGTACTTTCATTACATTAATACTAAATAGGTTTTCACCAACAGTGTACGTAACAATCTCTAATTCATTTGTTCCGCTTTCTAATAAAATACTTTGTGCTTGTGACATAAAGGTGTCGCTCCCCTTCCATTAATTCCGTATATCTAATTATTAAGCTTTATAAAAGAGAAAAAGTCAACTACCTATATAAAAAATATAGATAGTCGAACGATTCATTTTATAAAAAAACAATTAATCTTGTATAAACGAAGCAAGTGCCTCTAATAAAACTTCTTGTGCACCTACAATTTCCGTCGGCATTGCTTCCCATTTTTTCGAAAGCTCTGTCTCTACTCTTATTCTCAGTTCAGAATTCATTTCTGCTAGCACATATTCTTTCGTTGCTATATCAACATCAAGTAGCGCAAGTGCATATAATTCCGGGTCATTTATTTTTTCGAATAATCGCTTTAATACTACCGGTGCTATATGTTTTAATTTTTCAATATGAATTTCCTTATCCGAAAATAGTAACTCATATTGAATAAACGTAACATTTTCTTTAATCACTTTAAAATAACAATTATTTTTTTTATCATTCACAAAATAACCGTTTGGATCTGCGATAATACTTTCTACTTTACGAATTAAATCTGGCAAACTATTCGCCGCCATTACAGTCCGCTGCTCAACCTCACTCGGCGAAATGAATGTAACGCGATACTTATTTTGCGCCATCCTCCTCACCTCTCCTTTTATAAAAATCTATTGTCACATACTATCCAGTAGGCACTGTCCTACTATGAAATGATTATCTCATCCCCAACTATCTCAGTACGCCTCCATAGCTCTATTCTTACAACTAGGAGCTCTTCTGGACCATAACTGTTTATCCACACTAAACTTTGCTTACCTCTTCTTATACTACCCTAGTAACTCTCCATACCTTTGTCCTTACACACCAGTCGAGGCCCTATTAGGCACTAACCGCTCAAAAACAACGCTGGGTCCTCTCGTCAACCCTAAAAAGAGCTTTTTAGATTTTTTAAGAACTTTTCAATAACTCTATGTTATTAAACCAAAACGCTATCTGCTGATCCGTAATATTTGGCAACATAACAAAAAACTCACGACACTTCATCTCATCCTTAAACAGTTGATACTTCCAAACACTATCGCTACCAACACTTATGAAATAAAACTCATGGATACGGCCAATGATTGCTTGTTTTTCGCCAAATGAATACGGAGGCACTTGCTTAATTTCAAATTGATCTGGTAAATATACATGCTCTTCTCGTTCTATTTTTAATACTTGCTCGGCAAGTTCACGTTTATTTTCGAAAAAAGGCAATTGTAAAATTCGCTCTTGTCTTGTCATACGAATAAAAAACCCTTTCTACTCCATTACATTTTTTCCATGCGATATATTATCGAATTAAGTTTACAACTTCATTTAATACTTCATCTGAAACTTTAATTACTTTCGCATTTCCTTGGAATCCGCGTTGGTATAACATTAAGTCAACGAATTCTACAGATAAATCTACGTTAGCACCTTCTTGTGCACCACCGCGTACTTTACCTGCACCGTTTTGACCAGATGTACCAAGAGCTAAAATACCTGTTGTATTCGTTGCTGTATAGTTACCATTACCTGTTTTCATTAGTCCGCCTTCGTTCGGGAACATTGCAACAGCTAATTGACCTGCAGATTTCATACTTCCATCAGAATATTTTACCATTACGTATCCACCGTCAGCAATGAGGCAATCTTTAACCGTCGCTGCTGCTCTACCATCTACGTCTGTTACTGATAATGTTTTATCTGTTGGATGATTTGTTAAATGGCTTAAGTCTAATTTTATAGAACCGCCATCAAATGGAATATTGGCTCCTTGCTCTTTCGGATTTGGATTTCCAACAGCATCAAATGTCATATTACCACCTGCACCTGGAACATCTTTAAACTCTGTTTCTTTTTTCGAGTCATTGCGCATTTGTACTTTATATGTATAGTTATGTTCACTCGTTTGTTTAAACTCTACACGCATTGTCCATGTATTCCCCGCATTATCATATACAGGTAAATCTTGTGTAATTTGTTTTTCACCAGTTGGAATATTCCCTTTAATTGTCCCTTTCGATGTTCGAATACCACCAATTGCTGTTCCCATTGGAATTTGCAACGGTCCTGGAATTCCAGATAAATCAACTTCACCAGTTGCCTCATTTGCAGGGTATGCAAACACGTATTGACCTTCAGTATTCGTAATATAGTAATCTGAAGATATCCCAAACGTACCTTTACGAGTAAATTCCATATTTCCGCCTTTTGAATCACCTACAACGAAGAAACCATTACCTTCCATTGCGGCTTGTGTTTTGCCACCTGTTAACGTAATTGTACCATCACTATAATCCGTAACAGTACCACTCATTTTCACACCGTTACCAATACTTTTCGGATTCGTTCCTGCGTATTTACCGTCACCTTTTGCACCAATCGAATTGTTATATAGTAAATCATCAAACATTGCTTTTTGTTTTTTATAACCTACTGTTTGTGCATTGGCAATATTATTTGAAGTTACACTTAATGCATTTTGTGTTGCATTCATCCCTGTAATACTTGTATATAACGCTTTAATCATAACGTATGGACACTCCTTATAAATTTGTAGTTTTTACTTCTTCAGTTACTTTTTGATCGTCTTTCTTTGCGTCTTCTGGGTTCGTTTCCCCAATCGGTTTATCAGACACTCTCTCAACGAAACGAAGAGAGACAACTTTATTATTAATAACGAGCTGTACATCGTTATTTTCCGCAAGACGAACCGTTTCTACTTGACCGGTTACTTTGTTTCCGTCACCGTCAACACCTCTTACGTATTTCCCTAAAAACTTCATTCCACCATCAAGTGCTGTTGAATACATCGTTGATTGCAGCTTATCTACTGCTTTCGTCATATTCTGTACTTGTTCCATAAGAGATAACTGCGCTGTCTGATTCATCATTTGATTCATATCCATCGCATTAAATGGATCTTGATGTTGGAAACTTGATAAAAACAATTTTAAGAAATCATCTTTCCCCATTACCCCAGGAGTCTTTTGCGCTCCTGCTGAAACTCCATTACTTTGTTGCACTGGCGATTGTACACCATTAACAGGTACATTACTTTTTTGCGCTCCTGCTTGTAACGGAATATGATTTGTACTCGTTGTATTTAATCCAACTGTTGGCACGCTTTATTCCTCCAATAATCCCGCAAATTCTGTTGATTGTTGTTTTTCATGATTTGTATTTGCTAATTTCTGTTTTTGCCTTTGGTCTTGTTCTCGCTGTTCTTTGCGATTTTCATCTTTATCTGAATAGCTAATTTGAATATTGATTTCTTTTTCTTTTAACTTTAATCTCAATTCATCAAAAATGATTTCAACACGTTTTTTCGCATCGTGTTTTTCCATTTCTACGTGAACGTCAATTTGATCTCCGTGTTTTTTCATAAACACTGTTAATGTACCAAGTTTTTCTGGATTTAACTGGAATAAAACACGTTCTTGTTTCACTACAAATTTTTGCAACGCTTCTACTTGCGCTTCCATTTTCTTTCCTAAGTCAGGTAATGAAACTTTCTCAGCACCACTATTTGATTTCCCTACTTGTTCGGTACTCGTCGTTTTATTTAATAATTCTGCACCTGCAGAGCTCGAATCGTTTAATGCATCAACCTCAGGCAACTCTACCTTTGTATCATCGCTCTCAAGTTTCGGAAGATCTACGTCTTTAAACTCTTCCTGTCCCTTTGCAATATTACAAGTTTCTGTTTCTACAGCCTTCAATGCTTGCATCGCTTGCTCTGGCATCTTCATTTTGTCCAATACCATTTGCATTGTATCTTCTAAACATATAGCATTTTTGATATTCATATTTGAAAGAAGTTCTTGTAATTGTTGTAATTCAGCTGCCGGTAATTCACTAAGTTTAATATTGCCATATTCTTTATATAGCTCTTGTATTTTTTGTATGTATTGATATAACAATTCCGGCTGCACATGTAATTGCTCAATTGCAATCATTTGCTCAGATACAGCTAATAACAACTGTTCTGTCTCTTTTTTCTTCTTTCTTTACAATAGGTTCTTCTTTTGTTGCCAATTTTTTAGAAAGAATATAATCTTTTCTCTCTTCTTTTGGTGCTTCTTCTCGTTTCGTTTTCTCCGTTTGCGGCTGTTTTTTATTTTCCATTCTCATCGTACGATCGAATGAAGAATCTTCATTTTTTGATTGTACTTCTAGCCCTTTTTCTTTTTGCGGAGGTAAACTTTGTTGCACCGGTAATACAGACTGTATCACTACATTCACCTCATCCATTCATACACATTTTCAAATCCAGAAGCATTTTTTCTTCCAGCTTTTCTTGTTCTTTCGCAAGCTTTTTGCAATCTTCTTGATACATCTCATCAATGACACGTTCTTTTTCTTTTACTTGCTCTAAAAGGCTTTCATTTTTTTGAATAAAACCTTCCGTTTTTTTAATTTTTCGATTCCATTCTTCTATTCTTTCAGGTGAAAACGTATGTGAAGAAAGCATGCCAGCCATAATACGTTGCCCAGTTTGTACGACTTTACTACGCGATTTCACAACATATAAATCATATTCTTTTTTTGTTCTATTTTTCTTTTTTCAGCTGTTAATTCATACACTTCTTTTAAAATATGTTCTTTTTCTTGGTTTATTTGCAATTTTATTGTGTCGTACTGCTGTTTATCCACCTGTTTTCATAGCCCCTTTCTATTATAACGTTCTCTTTTTCTATTATATAGTTTTTTTCCAAAAAAATCTGTGAAATATTAAAAAACAAAAAAATAAGACCTCTTGGGCAGAGGCCTTATACTATATGCTGTATCGCTTCAACGATATCATCAAATTGGAAACTATCCGATCGACCTTGCTTTAAAAATGTATTTATGCCTTCTACTTTATTTTTACATTCAAAAATATAAGCATTTTCTTCATTTTCTTGAATCGTTCCTAGCTTAAAATACAATTCATTTTCTTTATAAATTGATAAAATCTTTCTCATTTCATTTGCAAGTTGCCAATGATGTGGCGAAACAATTTCTTCCATAATCCTACTTACTGAATCTAATACTGAAATTGCAGGATAATGACTAAGCGTTGCAAGCTCACGCTTTAATACGATATGTCCATCTAAAATACCACGTGCTAAATCTGGTACAGGACCATTTAAATCGTCCCCATCAACAAGCACCGTATAAATACCTGTTATAGATCCCTTTTGTGTTTTTCCGGAACGCTCTAACAACTTCTTCATATAACTTTCCATTAACAGTGTTTTACCACCAATCGGTAACTCTTTAACAGCAATATCAACACTTCTTCGTGCATCGGCAAAACGAGTAACAGAGTCCATCATAAGTAATACGTTATTACCTTGATCACGGAAGTATTCAGCAATAGACGTTGCGAGTTTCGCTGCACGAAGTTGCATAAGATGACTTTCATCTGACGTCGCTACAACAACGACGCTTTTTCGCATACCTTCCTCGCCTAACTCTTTTCGAATAAAGTCTTTTACTTCCCGACCACGTTCCCCTACTAAACTAATAACGTTTATATCAGCTTTTGCATTTTTTGCTATCATTCCAAGTAAAGTTGATTTACCAACACCTGACCCAGCAAAAATACCAATCTTTTGACCGATACCAATTGTTAGCATAGAATCAATTGATTTTATTCCTGTTTCAAATACATCGGTAATCTCTTCACGTTCAAATGCATGTATAGGCGGTGCATCTAGTTTTATTTTCTGTAATGGAATGTTTTCAGCTTCCTCATTTAACACTTCACCATTTGCACTTAACACTTTTCCGAGCAAGTGATTACCACGTGGTACAACAACATCTTCTGAAACTAATGTCACTGAATCTCCATAACATACTTTTTCTGTCTGTTCAAATGGAAGTAGCATATTATTTTCTTTTTCAATGGCAATCACTTCACATAAGACGTTATGTTCTCCAACGAAGCAAACATCTCCAATCTTCGCTTTCGGCCCTTTTGCTACGAAAAACTGTTCTTGTACACTATGAACTTTGCCTACTTTCGTATACAGCGGTGTTTCAATGAACTTATTCCATTTTTCGTTCTCATTCATTAACAGGCGGCTCATACATTTTGCTCCTCAAATAACTTCTCTTCTTCCCATTTCTGACGAAGTTTCGCAAATATAGGTGCAAATTTAAATTCAAAGAACTCTTTCTCTTCTTCCAGAACAAATTCACCAAATTGCAGGGAGAAATCATATTTCCATTCTACTAATTGTAGTAACCAATATTCTTTCGTATTCTCCTTCTCTTCTTGAATACGTTCAAACGTTTCTGGATGTACTGTAATGATTAATTTTTCAAACGAAGTTGGCAATGTTTGCACGATGCCAGTTAAAATAGGTAACACATCAAGCAATCGTGAATCTACCGCTTGATTCACGATTTTTTCTGCTAAATGAAATGATTGATCCCATAATAACTCTGTCCATTCATATGCTGTTTCTTGTTGTTCTTTTTGAAATTGCACACGCGCTGCTTCCATCTGTTCCATTTGCTCATGAATATGCATTTGAAATTGTTCTTTATCTTGTAATAACTGCTGCCGCTCTCGTTCTAGCATTTGCTTCTCTTGCCTTAGCTGATTCATTTCCATATGTAACGATTCTTGCTGGGCGCGAAGTTCTGCATGATCAGCTTGTAATTCTTCCTCTTCTATTTGAACTGAAGCTGGTTTTGGAAATTGTAATTCATACGTTTCTTCAGAAAAAGAAACAGAATTCTTCGGAATTCTGTTTTTAAATAAGGACATCCTCTTCACCTCTTTGAACGATAATTCTTCCTTCTTTCTCTAGCTTTTTCACTGTACCAGTGATCGTTTGCTGCGCTTTTTCAGCATCCGTCATCTTAAGCGGTCCTAAGCCATCTAATTCTTCTAGAATCATCTCTTTACGGTTTGAAGACATACATGTAAATAATTTCTCTTTAATTTCTTCTTTTGCAATTTTAAGTGCTTTCGCAAGAACACCGTTATCTGTAATTTCTTCTAATACACGGCGAAGCGCAAGATCTTCAAGACCAAGTAAGTCTTCAAAGACAAACATATTTTCTTTAATTTTCTCAGATAACTCATAATCGACTTCATCCAGCTTTTGAAAGACTGTTTTTTCAACACCTCGTGAAACATTATTTAAAATATTTACGATTGTTTTCAAGCCATCAGTTTTATTAATTGCACTAAATGCCATATTATTTAATTTCGATTTTAACAACTCACCAATTTGATTAATTAACTCACCATCAACTTGTTCTAGTTTCGCTATACCCATTACCGTTTCAACGCGCTTATGATCTGGCAATCTCTCAATTAATTGAGACGCAAGTTGCGGTTTAATATAAGAAGCGATAATTGCAATTGTTTGTGGTGACTCATCATTAAGCACTGTAAGAAGTGGCTCTAAATCTGTAAGTGAATTTAAGAACTCAAACGGATTATCTTTGTTATACCAAAGATCTTCCAATAATTTTTCCAGTTCGTCTTCTGGCATGTTTTTAAATATGCGACGAATGTATTCTTTATCTGGAGTGACTAAGTTCAATTCTTTTACATTTAGTTCATATAAGAACTCTCCTAGTACATTTTCTAATGTTTCTGGTTTGTATACACGAAACTTTGCGATTTCACGAAGTAATACTTCTTTTTCCTCAGCTGTCATATATTCTATGACTTTTGCTGCCACCCCTTCTTCTAATGTACGAATAAGGATGGCAGCTTTTTCTTTGGAGGAGATTTCATCTAACATCGTTGTTCCTCCCTTACTGTCCGTTTAACCATTTTTTAATTACTTTTGCAGTTCCTTCTACATGTTCTTTCGTAGCATCCTGCACTTGTTCATCTAACGTTGGTTCTTTCGGTTCTTCTGGTTCAGGTTTTGGCTCTGGCACTATTTTTTCTTCAGGAATTTCCAAGATACTTTCATTACTTGCAGCAATTTCCTCTTCTGCTAAGTATTCTTCATATTCCTCTTCTTCTTTCTTTCTCTTACGTCTTGCTAATAAGAACCATACTAGGCCACCAATCGCTAATAAGCCAGCTGTAATTCCACCGAATAACCACCAATTCATACCACTTTTTTCTGGCTCTTTCTCTTTTTCGGCTTTCGGCTGATCGAACTGAACAGTTACAACGTTAACTTGACCATTTATAAAGTTACCGTTCGGATCAGCTTGAAGTCCTGCCGCTGTTCCGATCGCTTCTTTAAAAGTTGTCATATCAATTTTACGTTTTACTAGCGTATCATTATCTACCCATACAACAACATTTGTTTTCGTTAATTCTGGGTGTTTCTTAATTGTTTCAACTGTTTTATCTATTTCATAGTTTTCGATTTTGTTACCATTTTTATTATCGTAGACAACTTTACCATTTTGATTATTGTTCGTACCGTAGTTTGGCACTTCACCGTTCGCTGTAATACCAGCACCTTGCTTCGTATCTGCCCCTTCTTGCGCGGTAGAGCTTTCCTCTTGTTCTTGTTTACTACGAAGTACACCTTTATCACCATACTTTTCTGACTGACGTGTAACTTCATCGTAGTTTACAGATACTTTCGTATTCACTTTATATTCATTCGGTTTAAACATCGTCATTAACGTTGCATCAATATCTTGCTTTAATTTACCTTCAAGTTGGTGCTGCATCTCTACTTCTTTCTCATAAGAAGAGGAACTACTAGAATGTGCTTCATCTGCTCCTTTTGAGATAACACCTTTTTTACTATCAATAACACTTACTTCTTCTGCTTTCACACCAGGAACCGCTGCACTAATCATTTGCTGTATACCTGCAACTTGATCAGCTGTTAACAATTGGCCACGTTTCACTCCAACCGTAATCGCCGCTGTTCCTTTTGCTTTTTCTTCATCAAAAATTGTCTCTTTTTCAGGCAATGTAATTTGAACATTTGCCGTTTCAACTGTCGCAAAGTTTCTTACAATATCTTGCTCCAATTGCTTCTTCGTACCGACAATTTGCTTCATTTTTTTATCTTGTTCACTTGAACCGAGCGAGCTTTCTAATAAAATTTCCTCACCGCTTTTCGAATTAAACGGTAAGCCCATCCCATTCATTTCTTTTCGAACCCATGGAGCATCATTCTTTTGCACACGAATTGAACCATCGGCCGCTAATTGGTAATCGACACCTAACTTCGATAATTCTGCTGTAATCTCTTGTTTATCTGCATCATTTAAATTTTGATATACAACAACATATTTATCTGGCAAGGTGAAGTATAAAAGTGCTCCTGTTACAATCGCTAAAAGCGCAGCACCGATTACTAACTTATGCCACGTTTTTAACGATTGGATAACATTTTTCATCTTTTCCATTTAAACACACCCGTCCACTTTCCTAAATTTGCATATTAATTAGTGACTTATAATTTTCAATAAGATTATCACGTACGAGAGCAGCCGTTTTCATTTGAGACTCAGCTTTCTTTTGCTGAATTAAAACGTCATGTGTTTCTCCTACCCCTTTAGTTAGTAAATCATATACTGCTGTTTGTGCATTGTTTTGTGTTTGATTCATATCTTCCAATAAATCAATAAACTTTTTCCCCTCAACTACAGATGTTTGAGAAGTTTTCGGTGCACCAATTGACTGAATTGCTCCAAATGGTTGTGTATGTAACATTGGTTGAATTTTCATATTACTATCTTCCCCCTTATCCTCGGCCGATTTCTAAATCTTTATCAAGCATTTTTTTATTCGCATTTAATACACTCGTATTCGCTTCATACATTTTTTGAGCAACCATTACATTCGTCATTTCAGCAGTTACATCAATATTGGGATAACGTACATATCCTTCTTCATTTGCGTGCGGATGGGTCGGATCATACACTAAATTTTCCGTTTTATCTGCTTCAATACTTTTTATTTTTACTCCGTTAGTAGGAGCCCCATCTAGCATACTTGCAAAACTATTGTTTGATTCTAGCACCACACTACGACGCTCATATAAATCTGCCCCCGGAGCCGCCGTCGTATTTGCATTTACAATATTGTTAGAAGTAACTTCCATCCACTTTCTCGCTGTCGTTAGTCCTGAGCCACTTGCATTAATTGCCTGAAACATCCGTTGTCTCTCCTTCTACTTTTAACGTCCGCGTGCCGCTTGGTTAATTGCATATTGTGTATTAATTGCGTTAACTGAAATACCGTATAACTGATTTGCTTTCATTAAATCTAGCATTTCTGTCGTTACATCCACACTATTTCCGTCTTTATTCGTTTGCATTGATTTTGTTTGAATCTTTGCATATGTATTTTTCGTATTTACTGTCGGCAAGTGCATTTCATTCGTTTGATATAAATCTGGATTACTCTTTAAATCAGCCGCATTGTTTTTATATAACGCACTACTTTTATTCATCTGCTCAGCAAATGTTACATCTTGTGCTTTATAGCCAGGTGTATTCGCATTTGCAATATTACTAGAAACCGTATTTCGTTTCGTCACTAAATAATTCATATAATGGCTTACATCACTCACTAAATCTGGCATATTCCACACCCTTCCTTTTCTAACTTAATGATCCACTGATAGAAGTTTCACTTCATTATTTATTTTCTTATATGCATTTATTAAAATATTTACTATTATGTACCCTTACATATTTTATTCCATTTTTTCATTGTTGTCTTTAGAAAAATATAAAAATATAAAAAAGAATGCAAAAAACTGTATACACACAGTAATCTATAGAACATTTCAATATATAAACTAAAGTCCATTTTTCTATTATTTAGATTACAATTATTATTTCATCACAGTCATAAAATGAAACCTCAATCAGCGGGTTCTTTATGTAAACGAAGGAATAGACCCCTTTTAAAAGGGGAACCTGTTTCCAGACGTTATTATTAATATTTACCGTAAAATGAATTAGCCTTCATTCGCCCATCATTTGTCATAATCATTTCTTCCAAAATCTTTTGCTTATCCCGAATATGCTGTGCTGCCTTAATAATGAACGGGCTTACTTCTGCTGCAACTTGTGCACGCGTTTCTTCATCCAATGTCATCATCCAGCGATTTAACATCTCACTCTTCTCAGCAAACTCTCTGTCTGACACTTGCAATTCACCGATTTCATTAAAACAGCTGACAAACGTCCGATAAATATCATTGTTCATTTTCAAGTGCTCCGCGGTAACCGTCTATTAAATCTTGTAACACTTTCACAATTGCATCAATATCTTTCGCTTCACGCGTTACTTTCATCGTTTGAATTTGAATGCTAATCCAATCATATAAACCATAGAGACTATCATATAAATCTTTCGTAATCTCAGGATTTAATTGAAGCTTTAGTTCTTCAAAAATACGTTCTAATTTTTCAAGAAGTGCGTCCCCTTCTTGAAGTTTAAAAGTATGTAAAAGTTCTTCTAAATTACGAAACTCTACAATACATCTTTCATAAATAAAAATTGTATTTTTAATCGGATTACTCGTCATAATATCATTTTGCATATAACGTTGCCATGCTTGCATACGATCACTTCCTCAACTTTCATTAATCATCACTTTTTTGTTTTGTCATTGCTTTAATTGTTTTGAGTTGGCTATCAAGCGCCGCCAATGTACTCTCTAGCTTTTGATACTTCTTCACGATTTCATCTTGCTTTTGCAAGTTTTGCGTCTCAATATCTTTAATCTTTTTATCTAAATCGCTTACACGTGAGTCAATGTTTTTAACTCTCTCGCCGACTACACCTTTATCACCGAATAGTTTATCAAGCGGTTCTTCCATCATTTTTCCTAAACCGTTAGAACTAAAGAAAAATTGCTTCGCTGCATCGGGTTTTTCTTTTAATGCTTGTGTTAATTTTTCATCATTAACTTCCATCGTTCCATCTTGCTTTAATTGAATACCAAATGTGAATAAATAATTACCATCTTGAGAAAATGTTACGACATTGTTCATTGCCTGACGTACACTTTGCATAATAGCTTGACCTTGGAAAGCTCCACCTTTTCCAGCAAAGATATCTACTGTAGAAACAGCTTTATTATAATCAGCTACCATTTTTTTAATAACATTCGATGCGTCTGTTACGTTTGAGTCATTTACTGTAAATTTTAGATCTATACCTTTTGCTTTTTGATCTGCATTTGTACCTGTTCCATCTTCTGGTTTATTTTCCACCTTTGATTCCGTTACTTTCAATAGCTCAATTTTCACACCTGGTAATGCTTCAATTGTATTACTATCACTTTTTCCTCAACACCATTAATACTATATTTTGCATCTAGCGCTTCGTTAATAGTATTTAATTTCATTTCTGTCGTAGGCTGATTATTCTCATCTGTACCTTCCACTTTCGTATAAAACAAATCTGTAAGTACATTAGGCGGTGTCTTTTCTAATTTAATTTCATTCATTGCCCCTTCTTTTTCGAGGTCATGAAAATTTTATTTCCAAGTGTATAAGCTGATACGCCATAATCTCCATCATTAATCTTATTAATTAAATCTTTATATGTCATATCAGTTGTTACTTTTAGTTCTTTATCGCCTAGTTTTAATGTTTCATCTTTAGGAAGTTTCGCATTTATATCTTTAATTTCATTAGAAGCTATTTGATGACGTTGCGCGAGCTGTGTAATTGTCATATTAAAAGTTCCTGCAATCGCACCACCATCTGCTTTTACATTAATATAACCTTCTTGTGTTGTCGTTACTTTTTTCTCATTCCCTTTAAAAGCCGCTAAGTTTTTAAACGTTTGTGTGAAAGAACTAAATTCTGATTTTAAACTTGTATATAATAATTTATCATTTGTAAGGTCGTTCTTTTCTTTCGTATATGGTGTTTTTCTCATATCTAACGCTTGCATTTCTAATTCTACTAGGTTAGAAGTATCGATCATATTATTTCCGAGGTTCCAAATTTGTTGTCTACCACCAATACCTGTCATCGTTGTTCCTGCCATTTTTCTCACTCCTTGTAGATTACATGTAGTCTAAAATACTCGTTTTACTCATCGTACTAACTGCTTTAAGTGTCGCTTCATACGTCGCATTTATATATGCCAAGTCAGAAATTGCGACCGCTAAATCAACATCCTCAATTTCTTTACGGTTTTCTTGAAGCGCTAAATTTTGCTCACTTAAAATTGTTTTAAACGTCTCCATTGTGTTCATTGTTGAACCAACTTCAGTTGTACGGTTAATGATGCCATCTAAGTTTTTCTTATTTTCTCCTAATAACGGTTGTAACGCTTTTTGGTCACCTTTTTGCATCGCTTCGCTCATCTGTTTTAACGTTTTTATAACCGGGGATAATAATGCTTCTCCGTTACGGAATGCCTTTAACTCATAACCGTCATTTAGTTGCCAGTTCACATCATTTTGTCCACCCTGGTACGTACCATCTTCTGTAAATGGTGACTTTTCTGCACTATCACCACCGAAAATATAACGACCTTGCTCTTTCGTATTCGCTAAATATACAACTTGTTTTAAAATTTGATCAATCTCTGCACCGATGGCTTTCAATTCTTTTTCACCATTTGGCTCATTTAATGCCTGTACCGTTAATTGATCTGCTCTCGTTAAAGATTTAAAAATACCTTGCAAAGTATTTTCAGTTTGTGTTAATACATTTTTTGAGTCAGCTAAATCTTTTTGCATTTGTTCAATATTCGCCAATGAATGTTGAATCGCAAATGATTTACTCGCTGCAAGTGGATCTTCACTCATAAGAAGATTTTTCTTCCCTGAAGTTACTTGGTTTCTATGGTATTGTTGTTGCACATTCAAATCCATTAACTGATTCTTTGCCCAGTTTGCATTTTGAAATGTAGATACTCTCATTTCTATCTCCTCCTTATATATTTCCAATCAATTATTATCACTTATCGAATAATCGAAAATAGACTATCAAACACTTCATTCATCGTAGTAATAGCTTTAGAGTTTGCGACGAAATATTTTTGGAAGGCCATTAAATTTACCATTTCCTCTTCCATATTTACACCTTCAACGCTCATTTTTTCTTGTTGAATACCTTCTAGTAAGTCGCCATGAATTTTTTGATAACCATTTACTGCACTTTTATCAGATGCAACACGAACTATAAATTGGTCTAATGCTTGTTTATAAGAAAGACCTTCTTTATAATCGTCATCTGTAACTGCTGCTAGTTTATTTGCTGTTTCAGCAGACATTTTCATTTTCGAAACATCTTTTTGGAATTCTGGATTTAACTTCATCTCTTTCGCATAATCTCCAACGAAGAAATCTTTTCCCATCACTGTATTCACTTGATTTTTCATTGAACTCATTAAGTCTTCGAGATTTTTTTATAATCAACAATCTTCGCTTTCGTATCAATCGCTGATTTTATCGCTCCGCTAGTTACAGAGATTTCTGAACCGTAAATCTCAACTGACATTGGGTCTTTTTCTTTATTTAATTGAAGTGGATATGTATCTTGTCCATTTACTGTTAAAATACCATTCATTCTAACACTCGCGATATTAGGATTCATAGATTCATAAGATACTTCGATGTTTGCATACTTAGACATCTCTGTAACGATGCGATCTCGTTCGTCTAAAAGTTGATTCGGCACTTGTGTACCCGCTTGTCCAATTTTATGATTCGCTTCTGCTAAACTAGCAGCCAGACGATTAAATTCATTAACATGCGCTTCAATATCTTCTGCCGTCTGCGCTTCCACTGTATCTAAGTTTTTCGCAAGACGATTTACTTGACTAGTGAACTTCCCAGTTTCAGAAATTAATGTATCATAGTAGTTTGGTTGTTCTGGATTTTTTGCTACTTCACGAAAGGCATTAAAGAAACCGTCCATTAAACTAGATAATGAATTCTTCCCTGTCGTTCCAACCATAGACTCTACACGTGATAAAGTTGAATTCATGTAGTTATAGTAAGAGAGCTGAGATAATTGATCATTAAACTGCTTCGTTTTTACCTCATCAGTAATACGGTCAACACCTAGCGTTTGTACACCGTAACCAATTCTCTGTTCTGGCGTATGACCATTGCTTGCTCCAACAGATCCGTAATTCACCATTTGACGAACATAACCCGGTGTATGAATATTAGACAAGTTTTGTTTCGTTGTTTGTAACCCCATTTGAGCCGCTAACATACCAGATAGCGGTGTATTATAATCAGATAATCTCATAAAGCTTCACTTCTCCTTTACAATAGTTCATTCATAAAGATTTGCGAATTATTGTTTCGCTCTAAATTATATTCAGAAACAGAATCCACAATACTTTCTGTAGTTTTTAATAGTACGTTTAAGTAATATTGATTTTTCAAAAGAAGCATTTTTACATTCTCTTCTAATTCAGTTACGTTTTTTTGTAATTCTTCCATTTTTTCAATTTCTTCTTGAGAAAAATACGAAAATAACGCACTTACACGAAACGATTCAACCCCTTGTTCTTTACAGAACTGAACAACCATTTCTTCTAATGAGCTTGATAACCCTTTTAAACCATCAATGTACTGCAATTGCTCTACTTGCAATTTTTGAACTGCATTTACATTTTTATTTTTTAAATTCTCATATATTTGCTCTCCAAGCGCTTGAATATTTTCATACGCTTTTTGAATAATAACGAGTTTTTCATATAATTGTATGTACATATAGCTTCCTTTCTTTTACAAGACTAAATTCACAATTAAACCATGGATTTCTCCAATTTGATTTAACATTTCTAAATGTCCTGTTTTCGTATTAATTAAATTCATAACATCTTCTAATTCATTCAATCCCATTTCTGCCTGTTTAACAATCGTCATTTTCTGTGAATATCCGTAACGCGGGTGACGAGACATGACATCTTTATACTGCAATACATTATCAACGTAAAAATTCAAAAATGATTTTACTGTATTTTTGTATTCCATTACATTATCAAGCGTTAATTCCATTTCAATTTTCTCTTTAATTTCTCCAATATTATCGACAAACGCTTCCATTTGTTCTAGCAATTTATCTTTTTTCGGATCTGCATGCAAATTATCTGAAAATGCAAGTCCTGTCCTGACATTTGCTTCTTTCGGCATTTGAGTAGCAGGCGGTATATGCGATAAAATTGGATTATGCGAGATAGAACGTAGCATATATATCACCTATTTATTTTTTTATTTCTTCCTAAACTTAATCGTAAAATCCAGTTATTTATAATTATACTCTGAACAGTAATATTTTGCAGTTATTTTTTATAAAAGATATGTTACAATTTAGCATGAGGTGGCACAATTCTATGAATATTTTCCTTTGTGGTTCAAATCAATTAACAGCATTAGATCAAGAAGAAATTAAAAAATTTTTAACTGACTATGCTCACAAACATAAAATTTACATATTATGTTATAAATCTATCGAAAATGAGGTTCTTCGTTTTTTCGTTGAGAATGAAAGACTCGCTCAAAATTTATGCCTTTACACGCTGCAACCATTACAAGCAATAACAGATGAATTTCAAGAAGTCGTTGATTACTTAAAAAAACACGGAGCCGAATATATTGCTTTTGATCATCCTTCTGACTCCATTTACCGATCAGATTATATGTTTTTTGTTAAACAAATTATTGAAGACACTGATTTAGTTCTCTGTTTTTATAATGGGGACAAACATACATCTGTCATCCCTGTCGATGTTGCAAAAGAAGCAGGTATTGATGCTGTCATTTATGATTTACCAGGATTACATGAAAAGCAAATGAAAAAAAGCTTTGAACAAAAAATTCGTATGATGTAAAGGGGGAGGCACAATATCATTATTGTGCCTATTATAAATATGATAATTGAACACGATTATGATCATTTTATCGCGAGTTTTAAACAACAATTCAATATGGATATCGCTTCGTATAAGCAAGATAGAATGCGCCGTAGAATCGATGCTTTCATTTCGAGAAAAGGCTTTGAAAACTACACTAATTTTTTAAACAAATTACGTGCTGATCAAAATTTATTTTTAAATTTTATTGACTATATTACAATTAACGTTTCAGAGTTTTTTAGAAATAAAGAACGATGGCAAACTTTAGAGTCGAAAGCACTACCAAAATTACTCGAACAAAATAGCGGAAAATTAAAGGTATGGAGTGCCGCTTGCGCTGCTGGTGAAGAACCGTATACACTCTCTTTAATTTTATCAAAGCATCTAGCTCCATTCCGTTTTGAAATTCAAGCAACAGATCTTGATTTTCATATTTTAGAAACCGCAAAACGCGCTCAATATACAGAACGTTCGTTAAAGGAATTACCTACTGATTTGAAAGAACGTCATTTCACAAAAGAGAATGGTCTATATTCATTGCATCAAAACATTAAACAAAACGTCTCGTTTAAACAACATGACCTTTTAATGCAGTCATTCGATACAAATTATGATTTGATTATTTGTCGTAATGTAATGATATATTTCACAGAAGAAGCAAGAATAAAACTTTACGAAAAATTTAGTCGTTCTTTACGAAAAGGCGGTGTACTATTTGTTGGTAGTACGGAACAAATTTTAACACCCGAACGTTACAATCTTCAGCGATTTGATACATTCTTCTACGAAAAAATATAAAAGAGGTCGTCACAATGGAGTGACGACCTTTTTACATAACTCGAATTAAAATAATACCGACAATCCATATGAAGAGAAAAAGAAACGTCATAGACCATTTATGTTCTTGCATCGTTTGTTTCAATGCCTGTGATAATTGTGTCATGTTCATTTCCGCAAGCGCTCTCCATACACTTACATCCCGATCTTTAGCAATGCGGTCTGTAACGCTAATTAAAATCGTTTCGTTAGACAATTTCGTTATATAAGCAGTAATAACCGTTACCATCAAATTTATATTTCCTTCTGAAGAATCACTTTCCACTCTAGAGATGAGTGCACTTACATCTAGTAAAGGAATATGTACTTTTCTACCAAATGATAGTTGCACTTCAGCGAAATCATATGTTCCATCTAACAAAGGAAGTTCTTTTATATGCGCCTGCTTAATAAGTCCTTGCAGGCTTCTAATTACTTGTTCAAACACTTTTTCTGATTGCTTTCCTTCTTCAGATAACGTATGTAACTTTTTAAAAAGTTGTAACACTGTATCCATCTCTTTAGAAAGCATTTCCTTCATAATCTTTCCATCACTTAAACTTGCAAGTAAAATACCTATCTCATTATTTTTCGAAATAATTTTAGACTGTCCAGTAAACACTAAATTGCTACGCTTTCGTTCTTTCTGGATTTCATGTTCCGAAATAGCTGCAGGCTGTTTTAATGGTTGTAGCGTCTTATCTTCAATTGTCGTACGTTTAATCTCCATTTAAGCGCCTCCACTACTATGAAATAATTAGCCCCATTCTTTATTACTCTTTAAAACTAAAAACAGTACGAACAAACCTGACATGATAGTAAATACATCCGAAGCTTGTACTCCCTGTTCACCTTTTTCTTCTTCCTTGTCTTTCGTTTCTTCTTTTTGTTCTTTCTTTTTAGAGACAACTTGTTTGTTATTTTTCTCTTTTTGGTCCTTCGCCTTATGTACTTCCTTGTTGTCTTCGAACGGCTCTTTTATAACGTAAGTAAATTTCTCTTTCTCTTTCAACGGTTCTTTTATAAACTTATTTACTTTCTCATCTTGCTTCGGAATTTGAACAACCGGCAATTTTTCTTCTAGAAGCGGGTTTTTGATTTTCAAATCTTCTTGCTTCTCATTTTCTTTCTTATCTTCTAATTCATTTTCTAGTTTATTATCTAATTTCTCTTCTTTCTCTTTCTCTTCTATCTTTTTATGATCTTCGTTTTTTGGCGCCAAAACAGAAATGGTATATTCACTTTCTTCAACAAGTTTATTACCTGCTGCATCTATTATCTCTACAAGTAATTCGTATGGCCCAGCCGGCAATGCTTCTGTTATTTCAAATACTTTTTGCCAATCCATATCATGCTTGTTGTAGTCTAATAAAAACGAAAGCTCTTTATTTTCTTTCCCTTTTAATGTAACGCGCACTTCTTTTACAACCGATTCTATATCTGACGCTTTTACTCGTATATGTATAGAATCTCCCTGTTTTCGTTCAACTAAGTTCTCTTTTACTTCATCAATAGTAACTTTCTGTAACTTTGGCAATTCTTTATCTATAGTTGGCGTTTCATTTTTAATACGAATGAGCGGGACTTTCACTTCATTTTTTACGATTTCTTCTTTCTCATTCTCTTTGTAACTTTGAACGAGCTGAAGATTCCAATTACCTTGCAAATCAAAATTCCCTGCTTTATAGTTAGCAACCCAGCTCTTCGTTTCTTCATCATACTCAAAAGATAGTATTCTTTCTTGCGCATATTGCTCGCCATTTTTTTGTAGCTGCAATATACCTTTCATACTTTGAATGTTTTTCCCATTTGGTTCTACAGCAATTCGCACTTCTTCGCCAACTTTAAGCTCCGGCTTATTTACTGTAATAATTCCCTGTTCCGTTTCTATCTTTCTTTCATTCAATTGTTTATTTGCTACTTCTTGTTGTTCTACTTCTTGTTGCTCTGCTTCTTTTTGTTTCTCTTCATCTTGCTTCGTTTCCACTTGTTCTGACGATTCTTGAGATTCCTTATTTTCTTCTTGTACATTCACTTCATTTATTTTTTGATCTGACTCAATTTGTTCCTCAGCCTGACTTTGCAAGGGGAAGAACAAGCACACATGTATGCATAGCCAACTCATTAGAAAAAACTTTACGTTTTTCATCTACTAGTTCAAACTCCTATTTCAATGCCTTATAGTGATTTCGTCACTTTTACTCCAAAAAATCCATCTACATTTACAAGTTCACCATACGCCACTAATACATCATTTACATAAATACGAATCGGTTCATCAATATCCTCATCTAGTACAACTGCTTCATTTTCTTGTAAACTTAATATATCTTGAATCGTTTTCACTGTACTTCCAAATACAAATTTCACGTTCATTTCTACATTTTGTAGAATGGACGTGTCCATATATACTGGTTCCATTTGTTTTACTTCTTTAAATTCAATAGGTTGCACAACTGGTTCTACAATTTTTTCTTCTTCAATTTCTTCTGTGGCAATCTCTTCTTCTTCCACCATCGGATACAGAAGTCGCCTTACCATTTCTTTTGCTTCGGAAATTGGCAAAATTTGATACATCTTCGATTGAAGCAAATCGCCAATTTCAAGATTGAACGTAATTTGAACGAGTTCGTCCACTTCCATTGACTCTCCCAAATATTCCATTTCTTCTTTTAACGTTACAAATTTAACATTTGGCGGCGTCATGTCCATTTTTTCTTGAAACATTTCTGACATCGCCGTAGCAGCATGACCCATCATTTGGTTCATAATTTCTTTAATACCGCTCAGTTCTAATTCAGTAAGCTCTTTTTCTGGGTCAACTTCCCCTGTTCCCATCATCATTAAATCTACCATTGTTAAGGCAACATCTTTCGTAAATACGAATACATTCTCATTCTTTAGCCCTTCAACAAAGTCGACATTTAAAATAACAAATGGTACTGGTACTCCATCATAATGACGAACATTGATTGCTTCCACATTTGGTGTACTAATTGTAACTGGCTGATTTAAAAGCGTTGATAATACTGTTGAAGCGGAACCAATTGAAATATTTGCAATTTCACCAAGAACATCTTTCTCTTCTTGTGTTAAATGCTCTTTTTCAACTTGTTCTTCTACAATCTCAGTTTCCACTACTTCTGCTGGTTCGTCTGTTTCTTCTACTCCACCAGATAATTGCATTAATTTATTTACCATTTGTTTCGCATGCTCAACTGAAACAATTTGTACAAGTTTAGAGTTTACAAGATTATCTATCTTTAAATCAAACGATACTTTAACAATCGTATGATTCCCATCAATTTCAGAGATTTTCTCCATTTCTTCTGATAACTTTACAACTTTAATCGTCGGCGGAGACATATCTACTGTATCTTGGAAGAATTCCGACATAGATGTAGCTGCGAATCCCATCATTTGATTCATCGCTTCTTGTACAGCACTTAGCTCTAATTCACCAAGTTCTTTTCCGTCCTCCACTTCACCTGTTCCCATCATCATTAAATCAGCAATGGATAATGCAACATCTTGCTTAAGGACAAGGAGGTTTTCCATATCTAATCCTTTTGTAAAATGAATGTTTAATACAACATGCGGAACTTCGACATCTCTTGAATCATATAAATCTACCAACTCTATACGAGGAGCAGTAATGCTTACTTGCCTATTTAAAATTGTTGATAATACAGTCGAAGCTGAACCAAATGATATATTTGCAATTTCGCCAAGAATATCGCATTCTTGAGGCGTTAAATGCTCATTTTCTTTTTCTAGCACAATCGTGCTCGTATCCCCTTTTGTGTGTTGCTCAGGCATTTTCCCTGCCTCCTCATTTCTGTTTTTCTATCAAATAATATAAACTCTTATTTTAGCAAACTCATTAGTATAAAACGTTACTATGTATCCATTATTAGATTCGTAACGATTAGCCAAAAAGCTCCCCAATTGTATACAAGTGGGGAGCTTTCCTTCATTCCTATTATAAACCTTCTGGGTTTAAAATGAGGACCACTCGTCCATCACCGAGAATCGTCGCACCAGAGAAATAGTTAGAACTCTCTGCAAAGAAGTCACCTAATGACTTTAAGACTATTTCTCTTTGACCGATAATTGTGTTTACAATAAGTCCATAGCTGCGATGTGTGTTACGAACAATTAACACAGGAACCATTTGACCATCATATGACGCAAACGCCTCATCTACTGTTTTTTCACCAAATACAGTACTTAAATGTTTCACTTCAATAATTTGATTACGATAATTTAACACATCTTTTCCTTGTAAGGATTGGATGTCTTCTCTCTTAATTCGAATTGCTTCAACGATATTTCCAAGAGGTAAAGCATAACGCTTATCATTCGTTTGAACAAGCATAGATTGAATAATAGACAACGTTAATGGAAGTTCAATTCTAAATGTACTTCCCTTTCCTTCCTCAGAATCAATAATTAAATGTCCACCTAAACTATGAATCGTATGTTTTACAACATCTAATCCGACACCGCGTCCAGAAAGATCTGATACAACTTCAGCTGTACTAAATCCTGGTTGGAAAATAAGATCAAACACTTCACGATCTGTTAATCTATTCGCATCCGCTTCAGTTACAACGCCATTTTTAATCGCTTTTTCTAATACTTTCCCTTTATTAATACCGTTTCCATCATCCGTAATTTGAATAACGACATGATTTCCACTATGAAAGGCTTCTAATTTAATCGTACCTGTCTCATTTTTACCTGCATCACGTCGTTTTTCAACAGTTTCAACACCGTGATCGATTGCATTTCGAATTAAATGAACGAGCGGATCACCGATTTCATCAATAACAATTTTATCTACTTCAGTATCTTCACCTGTAATTTGTAAATCGATTTTTTCCCTAAATCTTTCGCTAACATACGTACCATACGCGGGAAACGATTGAACACAGTTTCAATCGGCACCATACGCATATTTAATAGTACATTTTGAATATCTTTTGAAATATCGCCTAATCGATTTAAATGTTCAATTAGCTCCTTGTTTTGAATCGTTTGAGCCAATTCATCAATGCGCCCACGTTCAATTACACTTTCTTCAAACATATTCATTAATCTTTCGATTTTCTCTAATTGAACACGAATTGAACGATTCTCCACTTTAGCATTTTTCGTTTTTGTAGTACTTTTAGCTGGCATAGCACTTGAAGGTCGATTCGTTGCCTCTATTGGTGATTCTACCTGCGTAGCCACAGCTGGTTGTAGCTTTTCTTCTACTTGCACAACTTCTTGTGTAACGACTTTTTTAGAAGCTACTTCCTTCGATATAGGTTCTCCTTGCTTTACTTCCACTTTCTCAATTTCAGAAACATGAAGTACTACTTGTTTCAATTCTTCTATACTACAATCAGTATCCATAAATACTGTAAATTCAAATCCGAAAGCATCTGCTTCAATTTCTTCAATACTCGGAGCTGTTTTTTGTATATTCCCTACATTTTGCAATGCTTCAATACACATAATAGCACGTACCGCTTTTAAAATTGCTTGCTGTTCAACTGTTATATGCACTTCATGCGAAACTGCATCATCGGTGTCTATATGATTTTGCTCTATATGTTCCGTAGGAGTTTCTACATTGCCGTTCAATAATGCTTCTAATTTCTGTTTAGTTGAGGCTACATCAATATTGCCCATTCCACCTTGTTGCACATCTGCAACCATCTTCTCCAAATTATCAATGCACTCAAAAATCACATCAATAATATCCGCATTTACAACTATATTTCCATGACGAATTTCATCTAACACATTTTCCATCTTATGCGTTAAATCAGCCATTTCCGTAAATTCCATGCTCGCAGACATACCTTTGAATGTATGAGCGGATCGGAATATTTCTCCTACAACATCCATATCAGCAGGATTTTGTTCTAACACTAGCACATTTTCATTTAGCGACTGTAAATGTTCTTCTGACTCTTCGAAAAATATATTTAATAGATCTGTTTGCATTTTTATCCCCTACCTGTCTAACAAACATTTCATTTATGTATAACAATTTAGTGTTTTACAATGAGAAAAAAGGGGGCCACACGTCGATCCGCTATCACTGTTTTGATTCCTTGTGGCACCCCTTCTATATTAACTATTTGCTACTTTTGTTAAAGCTTCAATTACACGATCCGCTTGGAATGGCTTTACAATAAAGTCTTTTGCCCCGCCCTTAATTGCATCTAATACCATACCTTGTTGTCCCATTGCAGAACAAATAACAACCTTTGCACTTGAATCAATTTTAATAATTTCTTTTAATGCTTCAAGCCCGTCCATTTCTGGCATAGTAATATCTAATGTTACAATATCAGGTTGAAGTTCTTTATACTTTTGAATTGCTTCTACCCCATTCTCTGCTTCGCCAATAACTTCAAATTCAGCATTACTTTTTAATAAGTTTTTAATCATCGTTCGCATAAACATCGCATCGTCTACTACTAAAATTTTATGTGCCATTCTTTTTAATTCTCTCCTTCTATGTATAAATATATCTTAATATTTCACCTTATCATTCTCACTCATTATACAAAATAAAATGATAAAATTTAATATTTTTTTAAAAGAATTTTCGTGTTTTTATTATTTTATTATTAAAATAATAATATACTACTCTTTTATATAAATAACAACGCGACGGTTTTTTTCCCAGTTTTGCGGTGAATCATTTGGTACAATTGGCTTTGTGTCTGCATATCCTACCGCAGCTAGCCTTTTATCGTCCACATTATACACTTCAATTAAATGGTGAATCATATTTGCCGCTCGTGCTGAAGATAACTCCCAATTAGAAGGGAATTTCTCGTTATGAATAGGTCTACTATCTGTATGTCCCTCTACAACAATTGGGTTAGGTACGGATTGAAAAAATCCAACTAATTGACTTATTATCCCTTTCGCTTCGGGCTTAACGTTCGCATCGCCTGTATCAAATATTAAATTATCTACTATAACGACGCTTACCCCTGTATCCTCTCGATATACATTCACTTGACTAATACCATTATTATCTACATATGCTTTTAACTTCTTATATAATTCATCCATTCTCTTTTTTGAAATCATTTTTTCATCATTTTTTTCATGTGAAATATCCGGTATTGTATTTTCCATTACTTTTGCATCTACTTGCCCCGTATCACTAAACTTTTCAAGCATCTTTGACAATTTTACTGCATCTTGCTTTGATGTAGCAACTAGTAATACAAAGAAAGTTAATAATAACATCGTTAAATCTGTAAAAGTCGTCATCCAACGAGGCGATCCCTTTTGCGGTCCTTTACTCATCATACCACTCCTTGAAATATTAGGCTGCTCCTTTTACCTTTTTTACCTTTGTTTCGTATACGTATGTATCCAGTTTCAACTTTAATTTAGAAGGGATTTGTCCACGATACAATTCTGAAATTGCTTCTATTACAAACTTCTTCTCTGTATATAAATCTTCAATACCACGATATACTTTTTCCGCAAGAGGGATTGCAATCATATTCGCAAGTACAGACCCATATAATGTCGTTAACATCGCAACTGCCATTCCTGTACCAATTTGCGATGTATCTTGTAAGTTTTGGAGCATAATGATAAGACCGATTAACGTACCAATCATTCCCCAAGCTGGAGCAAAATCACCAATTTTATCTAATAATGCTGCTCCTTTTCTTAACTCATACACTTCCGTTTCAATATCTTTCAATAACACTTCTTTTAATTCATCTTCATCGTAACCGCTTAACATTAATCGAATTCCTTTTTGAATAAAAGGATTGTCTACTTGCTCTCCATCTACCTCTAAAGAAAGCAAGCCGTTCTTTTTAGACTTTTTCGAAAAATCGACAAACAAATCCGTTAACTGTTCTAAATCTTCTTCTCTTCTATGTAAAACAGTAAAAATGCTTTTCGTATATTTTTTTATTTCTCCAAATCGATATGCCACAACAATTGTCGCTGTTGTTCCCCCTATGACAATTAAAATAGATGAAATATCTAAAAAGTTTTTGAAAGCTTTTATTCCACCGCCACCAAGCATAATTGCCGCTATCACTATAATGAAACCTACTATAATGCCCACTGGGCTAGAAATATCAAACTTCCTTTTTCTTCTTTGTGGTCTAGCTAATACTTGATTTTTCTCTCCCATATTTCTGCCCTTTCCTTTCCATTTTTATATAACATTTTTTTATTTTAATAATACGTTTTCACATATAACATGTATTATACGCTTATCATCTGTTTATCGCAATATACTCATAAAATTGACACATTTCATTTCTATATTAGAATTATGGTATGAATAAATGAGGAGGATCACGATGGAACACAACATTTTACAAGTCATTGCATTAGCAGAAAAACTAAAATATGAAATGCGACATAGCTGGCTTTCCAACGGACGTCAAGAAAGTGTTGCCGAACATACATGGCGGATGTCTCTAATGGCCATTTTAGTTGAACCTTATTTGGATCAAAAAGTAAGTATTGAGAAATTACTTAAAATGGTTATTATTCACGACCTAGTCGAAGCCGAAGCTGGTGATATTCCTGCTTTTGATACAATGAATAGTCACGAATTACAGCTACAAAAACAAAAAAATGAACTGGAGGCTATTTTAAATATTAAACAAACGTTAACAGGTTCTCTCGGCGAGGAATTATATGACTTATGGATGGAGTTTGAAGCGAAAGAAACGTACGAAGCAAAAGTTGCTAATGCACTCGATAAACTTGAGGTAAAAATTCAGCATAACGAAGCTGATATTGATACGTGGCTACCAATTGAACATAAAATGACGTTCCAAGTAGCAAAGCATACAAACTTTGATTCTTTCTTATCTAAATTACAAAAAATTATTGAACAAGATGGAGAAAAGAAGTTAATTGCTGCCGGCATTGATGTTGAGGCATGCAAGCAATAATGAAATAAGACACTCAACAAGAGTGTCTTATTTCATTATTGTTGATATAGCCTGCTTATAAATAAGCTGTTGTTTTCCATCCACTAAGATTAAAACTGTAAATTTATCCACTCCAACAACTTCTCCTATTATTCTAACGCCACTCTTTAAGAAAATTGTCACTGTACCTTTTTCTTCTTTTATTTGTTTATACAATTCTTCCTGTAAATGTTCCAATTACTGTCCTCTCCTTTCTGTGAAACATCTTAATATAAAAAACTATAAATTTTTTATTTATGCACTTTGTCTTTTATGTTCATAAACTTATTAATAAGTATATCTAAATCACGACTAAATAACAAAACTTTATCATGATCCAATCCGTGTCTCGCAACAAGTTGAATTAACTCTTTCTTTTTGTTTTCTATTTTATTTTTTAATTGTCCCATCTCCATCTCTATACTAAAACTCCCTTTTCCCATAATATTACTTGTAAAATTATAGTACATATTCTCTCATAAAAAAATAAGAAAATGGTTTTTTTTACAATTTTTTATTTTTTATGCCTAAATTATGAATTACGTAAAGGTTTATTTACAAATCACTAACATGCAATCCTAATGAATCTACAGGCATTTGTCTAATTATAAATGAGACTGGCTCGTTTTCTATACAAAAAACATACTGTATATAGTAGTCCATGAACCATATAGATTAACTTACTAAAAAGGAGGAAAACATATGAGTTATGGTGGAAGTTGCGCTGGTTTCGGCGGTGGATTTGCTTTGCTTATCGTACTATTCATCCTTCTAATCATCATCGGATGTAGCTGTTGGGGTGGCGGCGGATACGGATATTAATATATCCTATCCTTGAAAAATGAACTAAAAACTATAGAAAAACAGCTCAAATATGAGCTGTTTTTTTCATACTTTCGTATGAATTTATATCCCTCTTATTTGCGATTTCAACTAGCAACATATTGTTTACTATGGAATAAGAAACATTTTTACTAAGGGGGATTACAATGATTAGAGGTCTTTACGAAGCACATTTACCTGTCCGCAACTTAAAAGTATCAATACCTTTTTATGAATCACTAGGGCTAAAATTATATAAAAGAGGAGATAATATTGCTTTCTTTTGGATTAAAGAAAATGAGAGTTGGCTCGGCCTTTGGGAAGGCACAGAATACAAAGTGAATTATCACCCCTCTTTACGACATATCGCCTTTCAAGTAAGTTTACATGATTTAGAAAATGCGATTCATTGGCTAAATCAAAAAGGAATTTCAGCACGAAAAGACTTTGGAATGGAACCAATTGAACCGATTGTTTTTCCGGAATTAGCACATGCAGCCGTATACTTTAACGACCCTGATGGAAATAGTTTAGAATTGATTGCACAATTACCTGTTGGACTTCCCACAGCGGAAAAAGTGTATTTAAGTGAGTGGAAAGAACAAATTCAAACATCGTCATTACATAAGGATTAATCTATTTATGTCAGTTTCTTATTCCACACTTCTTAAAACAAATAAAAACTTCAATAAACTATTTTATGGGCAAACATTAAGTGTACTTGGGGATTGGTTCCATACGGTAGCTTTATTAACATTTGTCTACAGCATAACGGAATCGCCGTTTATGATCGCACTTACTTTTATAAGTAAAAGTTTACCACAGCTTCTTCTTAGTCCATTCATAGGCGGAATTGTAGATCGTTTCTCTAAAAAGAATATTATGATTTTTACCGATATTACACGGGGAATTCTAGTCCTTACATACTTACTCGCAGGCTATAAAATTGAGATTATTTTCATTGCTAATATATGTTTATCTGTACTTTCTTGTTTATTTGAACCGGCTAAACAAGCAACCCTAAAAAATATCGTACACCAAAATCATTTCGTAACTGCTAACTCTCTTTCTAGTACAATTAATGGTTTTATGTCTATTATGGGGGCTTCTTTGGGCGGAGTAATTGCACAATCTTTACATATTGAGTTCGCTTTTTTAGTAAATAGCCTATCATACTTTATTTCAGCCTATTTTATTTATAACATGAGTATTCCTGCTCATGATACTTGTAACAAGAAGAAAGCATTTTTCACTGATATAAAAGGTGGTTATACATACATATTACAAACAAAAATCATTTTAACATTAATTCTTGTCGGCATTTCATGGGGGATTATTGGAGGTGCTTATCAACTACTTCTAACGATCTATGCCGAAAAAATTTTCCATACGAACATTGGGATTTTATATACGGTTCAAGGGGCTGGGCTTATGATAGGAAGCCTTCTCGTTAATCTTTATATATCCCATAATAAAGAAAAAATGAAAAAAGTATTCGGTTGGGCCTACTTATTACAAGGAATTTTCTTTCTCGGATTCATTCTATCCGATCAACTTATTATCGGTATCATTACTTTATTCTGTATGCGCATAGCAGGAGGAATCATCGTTCCACTTGATACGACATTACTTCAAACTTACACACACGAAAATATGATAGGTAAAGTTTTTTCATTCCATTATTCCATTTACGGATCTCTTATTCAGTTATCGATGTTTTTTACAGGAGGGCTGTTAGAAATTCTTTCTCCTCAAATGATTGGCTGTTTATTAGCTACATGCTGTATTTTTGTAAGTTTTATATGGCTGTTCTTGTTTTATCGCGGGGATCTCAGTGAATAATTTAATGATAATCAATACATTTTGATCCCATTCATTATTTGTTTCCCCATAATAAAATTGTTTAAAAACACAAGTCAGATTTTTTAGTTAAAGAGCCTTATATGGCAACACTATTTGAGAAAAAACTAGATATTTATGTTAAAATACAAATAAGTTTGTGAAACATTGCACTTAAATAATAGACTTTAACTAGTTAAACTTGATTAAATAGGAGGGCTGTTTTGGGTATCACATTCTTTTTCATATGTATTATATTAGTGGCTTCTATTCTGCAAGCAAGTACAGGTTTTGGCTTTTCCATAATGGCAACCCCTTTCTTACTTATGTTATTTCTACCACAAGAAGCTATACAAATAAACATTATTTTATCTTTAATTATCTCCATTTCACTCATTTGGAAAATAAGAATGGACGTTGATTTTGTTCTACTGAAAAGGTTTATTTTTGGAAGTATAGTTGGTGTTCCTTTTGGCATTTTAATTTTCATTTCCGTTAACATAAACACTTTTAAATTAGCAGTTAGCATCCTACTCTTACTATTAACATTGTTGCTAATATGCAACGTTAAGGTTAGATCAACACAATCTAGAGATTTCATAGTTGGCGGATTATCTGGTCTTTTAACGACAAGTATCGGTATGCCAGGTCCACCCCTGTTACTTTATTTTACAGGAACTAATACTGAAAAAGAGAAGTTAAGAGCAACTACATTAGCTTTTTATCTGTTTATATATTTCATTAGTCTAGTAACTCAAATACTCTTTACTGGCACAAACAAAACCATTTGGGAATCAAGTTTTTATGCCATTCCAATTGTATTTTTAGGTTTGTTTATAGGTCAAATTATTTTTAAATGGCTTAATCAACAGATTTTTAAAATATTTACGTACATTCTTTTAAGTTGTACAGGGGGTTATCTTCTTATTGAAAGTTTGAACTTGTTATAGAAGATGCTTTAGATCGTGCAATAACAGATATGTTCAAACGAAATTATTGCTGTATTTTCCGGCGGGGTATTCCATATCAAAACTTAAATAACTTTATTGACAGTTTACAATTAGCAATAATCTTTCTTTCATAAGGAAAATATTTCAAATCAAATACTAAATAAAACGATAAAAAGCGGCTATTATGCCGCTTTTACTTACTATTGGCATTTCATTCTCATTTTCTATCACTTTTGTAAAAAATTATTAATTTTTATTTCTATGTACATGATAACAAACAAAATACCTAAGTTCAGAAAGAATAAACAACTTTCTGGCCTTAGGTATTTTTCCTTCTCAAAAAGGCAAACCTGCATCACAGGTTTGCCTCTTTACTCACTTCTTATTTAATCCTTTTTCACTTAAAAACTCTTTCATATGCATTCTTTTTTCTTTAGACATAAACGAACTCATTGATTCCGTCCATGTTACGTTTTTCTTGTTTGATGATCTTTCTTTATAATACGCGTTCATCGTTTCATCATATTCGTTTAGTAATTCATCATATTTTTGTTCATCATATCCATTTTCATGAAGAACTGCTGCTACTGGTAAACGTGGTTTAACTCCATGTTCTTCATCTGGTACACCGACTGTCATTCCGAATACAGGATATACTTTATCCGGTAAATGAAGCAGTTCACTCACTTCTCTCGGATTATTACGAATACCACCAATATAACAAATACCGTATCCTAACGATTCTGCTGCTAGTGCTAAGTTTTGCGCAAAAAGTGAAGCATCTACCGTCGCAACGATAAAGTCTTCTACTCCCTCATGCTTTATCTCTGTACTATGTTTTTCACATGCAATTTCAAGTCGTTTTAAATCTGCACAACAAACAAAAAATGCTGCACAGTCCTTCACATGGCGATTTCCGGATAGCTCTGCTAGTGTAGCCTTTAATTCCTGATCTGTTACATATATAACAGAATACGCCTGTACAAAATGTGATGAAGCTGCATGTTGCGCAGCATGCACCATCTTTTCTACTACATCTTTCGGAATTGATTCTTCTTTATATTTACGAACTGAAACATGTTGCTCCATCTTATGTATGATCTCATTCATGAAAATCACTCCTTTTTTCTCTTCATAATGAAAAATTAACATATCTTTTTCAATTTTCACAACTTATAAGCACAAAAAGAGCAATTCTTTTTGAATTGCCCTTTTTTAAAACGTTTATCGATACGGTAAATGAAATTATAATTATCTTTTTACGCCGTTTTCAAAACTTTAATACCTTTTACGATATTCCAAATGAAGTAGTAAATTCCTACAAGAATGAACACTGCATATGTGATAGCCATTCCAATTCCAGCACCGTCAGATTGATTGAAACCTAAACCGTACATGCCTGATACTGCTAGTCCTCCAAATAAGATTGCGTATGGGAAAACATGTGACCAAAATGCTTTTTTCGCGTGATACTTCACTTCATCTTCTGCAACAAAGTACACGATAATTGGTAGTAAAAATGGTGCAAAAAAGATACTAAAGTAACATAACGAAGATAAAATATTATTTCCTTTCATCCGATTCACCTCTAAATAGTTTTTGTTACCTTCATTATGTCAGGAAATCATTCTAGAAACTATCGCTTTACCTTTCACGAACGTGACATATTTGTAAGATTTTCCTCAAACTAAATCCCGCCTGAGTTTCAGACGGGATCACTTTCACTATATTCGATTCATAAACCAATACTGTGTAATTGCTAAATATTCTCGTACATTCGATGGAATGATGATTGGTTTCGGTGTTTTTGCCGGAAGACCTTCTAATTGTAAACCTTGTTTGGCCGCTATTTTTTTCGCTCTAAACATGTGAAAATCGTTTGTTACGATCATACCTTTTTTCATATCGGCTGGAATTAACGGTTTTGAGAATGTAATATTCTCATCTGTACTCGTAGATTTGTCCTCCATTATAATGCGGTCTTCTGCGATATTTTGTTTTATTAGTCCTTGTTTCATTGCTAACGCTTCTGAAATGTCTTCGCCTTTTCCTTGTCCTCCAGATACGATAGCGATTGTTTTCTCATGTGATTTTAAATATTCAGCTGCTTTATCAATACGATATTGCAATGAATAAGATGGTTTCGTCCCATTTACTTTCGATCCTAGTACAATTATGTAATCAGCATCGTATGTTGCATTCATATGCCCATGCTTATAAATGTGATATTGTAAAAACCCCGCATACACGGCGCAAATCATTATAACAACTAAAATACCCTTCATTATTTTCTTCTTTCTCATATTCATATACTCCTATTTTCTTTTACTTCCTTCATGATAATATCCATTTATTTGTTTGTATACAGACAAATTCCAATAAACCCTAATTTATCCTCTGAAAGGTAATATTTATATTACTTTCGGGAATAGTAAGTACAACTTTACACGAAGGAGTGTCTCTATTGCTTCTCTTTTTATGTAACGTGTCGTTCTTTTTCATCTTATTTTTGCTATCGCTTAAGTTACTCGGTAAATCCGCGTTAGCGCAACTAACTCCTCATGATTTTGGGGCTATAATTTTTTTATCTTATTTAGCTTTCCAGGCCATACCTGTCTCTGGTGCTTTACAAGCATTTCTCGGTATGGTTGTTATCACATGTTTACATTTACTCCTTACAAAATTAAGCCTATTCAACAAACTAAATCGTTTTATTCTCGGACACCCTATCATTTTAATTAAACATGGTGATATTATTTTTGAGAACTTACAAAAAAGTAGATACCCCATTGCAGAACTGCTTTCTAATCTTCGCGTTGCAGGATATCCAAGTGTTCATGAAATTGAATACGCTATTTTAGAAGCGAACGGCGCTATTAGTATTTTACCAAAAAGAGAACTTGTACCATTAACTCCAAAAGATTTAAACATAGATGTTAAGTATGCTGGATTACCAATTGCACTTATCGTCGATTCACAAATTCAATATGATAACTTAAAGTTAATACATAAAGATGAAAAATGGTTATATAAAGAATTAAAAGAAAAAGGAATTACAAATATTAAAAACGTTGCCTTTGCTTCTGTTCAAGAAACGGATGGATCTTTTGCTATTAGTTTAAAGGAATAAGAAAATCCCCTTAATTGCTTAAGGGGATTTTTTATCATATCGCTTCTTTCTCTCCTGCCATATTTAATGGAACAGGATGTTTCATACGATTCATCGTAAATACGATAATCGCTGTCATTACTTCTGCAACTGGCATAACGAGCCAAATTCCATTTATACCAAATAGTTTCGGCATAATCCATAACAATGGAATAATAAATAGTAATCCTCGGCTCATTATAATAAGTACTGATTTCTTCGTTTGTCGCACTGATTGGAAGTACTCTCCATACACAATGTTATAACCTAAAAATACGTATTGGATAAAGAATAAACTAATACCTGTTAAAGTTAACTCCAATAATTCTGGAGATTGAACATCAAATAAACCAATGATATATTTCCCGAAGAATAATCCGACAATTATCGCAACGCCTCCAAGGACAACTGCAATTTTCACAGCAAACTTCAATCCTTCACGAAGTCTCTCTGATAAATTTGCCCCGTAATGGAAACTAGCAATTGGCTGTAATGCTGCTCCAACACCAAAGAATAATAGTAATGTCATTGCATGAATACTATTCACCATCGCATAGGAAGCTACTCCTACTTCTCCTGCATATTGGACAAATGCGATATTAAAACCAATCGTTACGATTGCAACCGTACTTTCTGCTGTAAAACTTGGGAAACCAATCACCATAATTTGTTTGACAGTATCCCATTCAAAATGAAATTTCGTCCACTTTAAAATACTACTTTTTCTAAAGAAATGGGTTAATAATACAAGGAAACCAATCGCTGCCGAAAGAATAGTCGCTGAGGCAGCACCTGTTACGCCCCATCCAAAGATAAAAATAAAGATATAGTCAAACACTATATTTAATACAGCCGTTACAACAAGACCAGCCATTGCTAAATTAGGATTTCCATCATTTCGTATAAATGTACTTAAAATATTTTCTAAAACGTATATCATTCCAAATGTTAATAATACGTGTAAATAGTCTAACGCATATGGTAGAATCACTTCGTTTGCACCAAATAAGTATGCTAAATCTTCTATTCTCCATAAGCAAATCGCTGCTAAAATCCCTACGATAACAACTGCTACCGTCATTGATTGAGTAAAAATAGACCTTGCTCTTTCTCGTTTATTTTCACCTAATGCAATGGAGTATAACGTTGCCCCGCCCATTCCGATCCATAATGAAATAGAGAAGAAAATCGAAAAGGCTGGAATAGCCACGTTCACTCCTGCTAAACCGTTCGCCCCAACTCCTCTACTAATCATAACCGCGTCAATTACAATATTCACTGACATTAATACCATTCCAAGAACTGCTGGTATTAAATAAGAAATAAATAAGCTTTTAATTGGTTTTTCTCTTAATTTTTCTGTTGCTTCCATACTCTAATATGCTCCTTTTTTCAACTCTCTTTTCTTAGTTTAAACCTTCAAGTAACTTTAAGGTCAATAGAGAATTAAAAAATAGGTGACTTAATTATCGCGTTTGATGATCATTTGTAATTATACGAGTCCTATAACTTATTGCTTTGTTTTTTCATTATAGGAATTTGAATTTCTGTTACTTGCTCCTCAGGATCTTCTGTTACAGACCAATCAATTAATGCAATCTCAATTGCATCTCCACTTATTTCGTATCCTTCTTGATCAATATATTTCATTAGCTTCTTATATGTTTCATCAGTTTCTTCATATGGCCCATGATGATATACACAGGCAAACATACCTTCTTTAATTTCATCTGAACTCTGTACTTCAAAAGGCATATAATCCAAAAGAATAAATACACTGCTATATGCTTGAAACTCATTTTGCATTAACCCTTTTTTCGCAACAGTTACACCAATATCTCCAGAAAATAAGCTATCATCCATTTGCCTCATATTTTTTTGCAACGAATGAATGTAGTACTCAAACATATCATCCGTCGTATTCGGGGCAACCGCAATAGCTGTTATTTTTCGCTGCGGGATCTCTTTTATTACCATTTGTTCAGCTTTTGCTTTTGTTGCTTCCTTAATTAAATGAATTCTATGCTCCATTTTCGCCAAAGCATACTCAATTTCTCTTTGTTTCTTCAGCATCATCTCTTGTTGTTTTTCCAGTAAATTGAGTGCGTATGCTGGATTTCTTTCATCAATATATTTTTTAATTTCCTTTAATGGAATGTTTAATTGGCGTAAAAACTTAATCGTATCTAATAGTGAAAATTGATCGATTGTATAATAACGATAATTCGTTTGAGGATCAACAATGGACGGATGAAAAATTCCTTTTTCATCATAATACCTTAATGTAGATTCTGCGATATTATGCATTTTTGCCATTTCTCCAATTGTAAAACGTTTATTTAATAACATCTTTTATTTCCTTCCATTTCTATTTATTTCATTATATGTTCATTTTGTCTTCAAAACAAAAAAGAATTCCCATACGAGAATTCTTTTTTTACTATTAAACCTCTATTATTATAGGAAGAATCATCGGCTTTCGTTTTGTATTTGTATATATATACTTCCCTAACGCTTCTCTTACCTCCCTTTTCAAAATACCCCAGCTATTCACATTCTCTTTCTTTAAATTATTAATTGTAATAACAGCTAATTTATTTAATTCTCTTAAAAATTCTTCTGAATCACGAACATAGACAAATCCACGAGAAATAATATCAGGACCTGAAATTATTTCTCCATCCACTTTATTAAAAGTAATAACTATAACGAGCATTCCATCTTCTGAAAGTTGTTTACGATCACGTAATAATGCATTTCCAACATCTCCAATTCCTAATCCATCTACATATATATTTCCTGCCTGTATTCTTCTAGATTGAATTGCCACTTCATTACTTATATCTACAACATCTCCATTACGTACGATAAAGATATTTTCCTTTTCAATACCAATTGATTCTGCTAACAAACTATGGTGATGTAGCATTCTAAACTCTCCATGAATTGGAATAAAATATTTTGGCTTCATTAATGTAAGCATTAACTTCAACTCTTCTTGATATGCATGACCGGATACATGCACTCCAGCAGAACTACCTGATCCGTAAATCACCTTTGCTCCTAATGCAAATAAATTATCGATAATTCGAGAAACGTTACGTTCATTTCCTGGGATAGGTGTCGCGGCTATAATAACCGTATCTTCTGGTAAAATATCCACTTGTCTATAGTTTCCACTAGCTAAACGCGCTAAAGCTGCCATTGGTTCTCCTTGACTTCCTGTACAAAGTAATACAACCTGCTTTGGATCTAAACGATTTACCTCATTTGCTTCAATTAACATACCTTCTGGAATATGTAAATAACCTTTCTCTAGAGCAACTTCTACTACATTTACCATACTTCTCCCGAGCAAAGCCAATTTTCGATTTGTTTTTATGCAAGCTTCAACTATTTGCTGAACACGATTCACATTAGAAGCAAATGTAGAAATAATTACTTTTCTATTTGCTTTCATAAATATTTCCTCTACCCGTTCTCCTACTGACCTTTCTGATGGAGTAAAACCTGGGCGTTCTGCATTTGTGCTTTCAGATAATAAAGCTAGTACACCTTCACTTCCTATTTTAGCCATTTTATGAATATCAGGATGTTGATTATTTACTGGTGTTAAATCAAATTTAAAATCACCTGTATGTACTACAGTACCTTCTGGTGTATGAAAAACAATACCGAGACAATCCGGAATACTGTGGTTCGTTTTAAAAAAGGTTGCCTTAATAGAACCACAATCAATTTCTGATTCTGAATGAATAACGATTAATTCCGTATCATTTTGAAGATTGTGTTCCTTTAATTTAATTTCAATTAAACCTAACGTTAACTTTGTTGCATAGATTGGTACATTTAGTTGTTTTAAAAAATATGGTATTCCGCCAATATGGTCCTCATGCCCGTGCGTTACTACTAAACCGCGAATTTTTTCTTTATTTTCTTGCAAATATGTGACGTCTGGAATTATTAAATCAATCCCTAATAAACTTTCATCTGGAAATTTAGATCCACAATCAATGACGACAATATCATTTTCATATTGGATAGCATACATATTTTTTCCTATTTCATTTACTCCACCTAAAGCAACAATAGACAAGTTATTTTTTAATGAATTCAAATGATAAAACCTCCTTTTCACATTTATAATTCGTGAAATAGCATTTAGGCTTTATTATTTGTAATGAAAAAGGACTTCATACTATTTCATACATATAAAAATTCACACACTATTCTTATATGTATATCTCTAATAACACCGTCTCTCTCTAAAAAAGCTCCCATTTTTTCATTGATTTTTTGCAAAATATATTATATATTAATTACAGGTTCAAATTACAAGTTCAAAAGAACTCGTAATCAGACCCTTTTGTTTAATGGGTTTTACATATTTTCATTAGGCAAATTCCGAGAAATCGTATGATAAAACTAAAAATGATGAGGAGAGGATCAGATGGAATTCGAATTTTTCTTTCAAATCGCACTTATTTTATTAAGTACAAAGCTTGCTGGTGATCTTAGTGTTAGATTAGGTCAACCTTCTGTACTAGGTAAATTAATTGTCGGTATCGTTATCGGTCCAGCTGTATTAGGTTGGATTGAAAATTCAGAGCTTCTAACTCAATTAAGTAATGTCGGGGTTATTCTTCTAATGTTTATGGCTGGACTTGAAACAGACTTAGAAGAATTAAACGCCAATCGTAATTCTTCTTTAGCAGTTGCACTCGGAGGTATTATTCTTCCATTCGTAGGTGGTTACGTTTCCGGCCTTGTTATGGGAATGGAACAAGGAAACGCTGTATTCTTAGGATTACTTCTATGTGCGACAAGTGTTAGTATTTCCGTACAAACACTTCGTGATTTAGGTAAAATGAAAACACGTGAAAGTACGACGATGCTTGGAGCCGCTGTATTTGATGATATTCTTGTTGTTATTTTATTAGCATTCGCAATGAGCTTCTTAGGCACTGATGATGTTAACTTAACAATGATTATCTTGAAGAAAGTAGTATTCTTCGCTTCTATTATTTTAATTGGATGGAAAGGTGTTCCAGCAATTATGCGTTGGTTGTCACCACTGCGCGTATCTGAGTCTATCGTGAGCGCAGCTCTTATCATCTGTTTCTCATTCGCATATTTCGGCGAACTATTAGGAATTGCTGGTATTATCGGTGCTTTCGCTGCTGGTATTGCAATTTCTCAAACAAACTACAAACATGAAGTAGAAAAGAAAGTAGAACCAATTGCTTACGCTATGTTCGTTCCAGTATTCTTCGTTAGTATCGGTATGAATATTACATTTGACGGTATTGGCAATCAAATTTGGTTCATCTTAGCATTAACAGTAATCGCTGTATTAACGAAACTAATTGGTTGTGGTGTTGGTGCACGCATGACTGGATTTGATGCTAAGTCTTCTGCAATTATCGGTTCTGGTATGGTTTCTCGTGGTGAAGTTGCACTTATCATTGCAGGAACAGGACTTTCTTCAGGTCTATTGGCACAAGATTACTTTACAGCAATCGTTATTGTCGTTATTTTAACTACAATGATTACACCACCAATGTTAAAATACACTTTTGGTGCAAAAGATAAAGCAATGAAAGCAAGTAAGTAAATTTACTATAAGAATAAGAAAAGGAGATTACTATCTTACAAGATAGTAATCTCCTTTTTCATTTTATCTTTAAACAATTCCATTCGTTTTTAACCAGTTTTCAAAAATAGTTCGTGCTTCTTCATCATCGATGTCATTACTAAATGAATATACTTTAATACCATAGTCATCTATATATTCACCTAGCTTCATTTTCTCCACTTTTTTGTAAAAATCGTCTACCTCATAGTGCGGAAGATAAGCATCCCAAACTGGTTCATTTATTCTTTTGTACGCCGTCACTTCTAAATCATATCCGTCTTCATAATATCCGATGTGATAATGTTTGTTAGGATCATATTTCTCCATTAAAAGTCCCCTCCTACTAAAAAACAAAAGCGAGCCTTATATTACAGCTCGCTCCTCTCTCTATTTATTAAATACGTTCCATCGCCGTCTTCAAAGTTCCAACAACAAAGGCAATTTCTTCACTTGAAATAATAAGCGGCGGCGCTAATGTTAAAACGTTATTATATCCTGCTGTCGTCATACCGTTTCGTCCTATAATAAGCCCTTTTTCTTTACAAGCATTTACGACACTTGCGATTTTGTCGTTATCAATTGGCTCTTTCGTCTCTTTATCATTTACTAATTCAATTCCAACTAATAGACCTTTTCCTCTAATATCCCCAACAAGCGGATGTTCCCCAATTTCATCTTTTAGTTGCTCTAATAAAAGGGAACCCATTTGCGCAGATCGCTCAATTAAATTTTCATTTTCCATAATCTCTAAGTTTTTAAGGGCTAATGCACAAGCTGCTGGATTTCCACCAAATGTATTAATATGTCGGAAGAATTCATACTCTCCCTTCCCTTTAAATGCTTCATATATTTCTTTTTTCACAGCTGTTGCAGATAATGGTAAATATGCGCTCGTAATCCCTTTTGCCATCGTAATAATATCTGGCTTCACATCATAATTCATAAATCCAAATGCTTTTCCTGTACGTCCGAAACCGCAAATTACTTCATCACTAATAAGCAAGGCACCGTGTTTTTGACACGTTTCATGAACAGCTTTCATATAGTCTTGTGGTGGCATTAATATGCCCCCGCCTGTAATAATTGGTTCCATAATAAAAGCGGCAATTGTTTCACTTAATTCCCACGTCATAACACGATCGACTTCTTTCACACATTCTACATCATAAATATGCTGCCCTTCAATTTCAGGCATACGGTAACAATCCGGTGGTGTTACGTGTAAAAAACCTGAAGCAAACGGTTCATATTGATATCTACGCTGCGCTTGTCCCGTCGCTGCCATTGTCGCCATTGTATTCCCGTGATACCCACGATAACGTGACATAAATTTATAACGATGTGGTTCACCTTTTTGCGCATAGTATTGTCTTGCTATTTTAAAAGCTGTTTCGTTCGCTTCTGAACCACTATTTGAGAAGAAAATAACATACTCTCCCCCAAGCCACTCATTTAATTTTTCAGCAAGCTTTATAGCTGGTTCATGAGATTGTGACATTGGAAAGTATGATAATGTTTGTAATTGCTTATAAGCCGCTTCTGCGAGCTCCTTTCTTCCATATCCACTATTCACACACCAAAGACCACTCATACCATCTAAATATCTTTTTCCTTGTATATCTTCAACCCAGCACCCTTCAGCTTTTGCCCCTACCATTGTACTATTTGGACTAAAGGGACGCATTCCGTGCCAAACATATTGCTCATCTTTTGCTAATAATTCATCAGTTTGCTTCGTTTTCATCATTACTTCCACCTTCCATAACAACTTATTTTTCACAAAAGCTGCGCTGGTGCCATGATGACTTAAATTTCTCCCTGCTATTTTCATTCCACAAAATTAAGACAAATCCTACTTACAAATCAGTAATATTTACAAGAAAATGACAAAAGAAAAAAGAGCTTTTCTTATCTATCGAAAAGCTCCTCTTTTATTTAATGTGAAGACGCATCACTAATACCGTGACCAGTATTAGATTTCACAAGAATTTCATCAAATTTCGCTGCATCTTCTTTCTTACTAGATAAAACAGTTCCTAAATATGCTGCAAGAAATCCGAGCGGAATTGAAATAATTCCTGGTGTCGTATATGGGAATATCGCTTCCCCAACAAAAATAGCTTTTCCAGCTACAGGGTTCCAAACATTCGGACTCAACGCTACGAGAACAATTGCTGATACGAGCCCTACAATCATACCGGAAATAGCACCCGTTGTATTAAAACGCTTCCAATATATTGTAAATAAAATCACTGGTAGATTTGCACTCGCTGCAACTGCAAATGCTAATGATACTAAAAATGCTACGTTTAATGTTTGGGCAAATAATGCAAGTATGATAGATAATATCGCTACTCCAATAGATGCATACCGAGCCATAGATACTTGCTCTTTTTCCGATGATTTCCCTTTGCGAATGATCTCATTATAAAAATCATGAGCGAATGCTGATGCTGCCGTTAATACGAGACCTGCCACTACAGCCAAAATTGTTGCAAAAGCAATTGCTGATACGAAAGCAAATAAGAAGTCTCCACCTAACGCTTTGGCTAATAAAGGTGCTGCCATATTACCCGCTGGGTTCGCTTTAATAATCGCTTCATTTCCTACAAACGCTGCCGCACCAAATCCTAAGAAAATCGTCATAATATAAAATGCACCAATTAACCATGTCGCATATACGACAGATTGACGTGCAGTTTTTGCATCACGTACTGTAAAAAAGCGGACAAGTATATGTGGTAATCCAGCTGTACCAAGTACTAGTCCTAAATTTAAAGAAAGTGTATCAAGGCCATCCTTATACTTTACACCTGGATTTAAAAATGAATCTTTTAATGGTGTAGCTGTTTTCATTTGGGCAAACATTTCAGTCACGCTGAAGTTGAATTTTGCGAAAACGATAACAGAAATAATAAACGTACCGGCCATAAGTAATACAGCCTTTACAATTTGTACCCAGCTCGTTGCTGTCATACCACCAAAAATAACATACACCGTCATAAGTGTTCCAACGATTAATACAGATGTCGTATATTCAATCCCTAATAATAATTTAATAAGTGCACCCGCGCCAACTAATTGTGCAATCATATAAAAGATAGAAATCGTCATCGTATTAAGAGCTGCAACTCCGCGAACTTTTTCGCGTCAAAGCGTGCTGCAATCATATCCGCCAAAGTGTACTTTCCTAAATTTCTAAGCGGTTCTGCAACAAGATATAGTACAACTAAATAAGCAACTAAAAAACCGATACTATAAAAGAATCCATCAAACCCAGTTAATGCGATTGCTCCAGCTATACCGAGAAATGAAGCAGCAGACATGTAATCTCCAGCAATGGCCAGACCATTTTGCCAACCAGTTAATCCCCCTCCAGCCGTATAAAATTCACTCGCATTTTTCGTTTTTTTCGATGCAAAATAGGTTATGACGAGCGTACCAAGAACAATAATTAAAAATAGTGCAAATGCAGTAGTATTCAAGTTCAGCCCCTCCCTTTTTGCATATCTTGCAAAATTTTTCGGGAGATTTCATCAAATGATTCTGCTTTTTTGCTATAAATCATACATAGTGCCCATGTCATAATAAATTGGGAAAAAGCAAATACCCACGCCCATGTAACGTCTCCAAATGCAGGTGTATTAAGCACCTTTGAATACGATGTTAGAATAGGTAATGCGATAAAAAAACTAAAAAAGAAAATACTCATTGGAATGATAAACTTCTTTTTCGTATTTAATAACAATTGAAATTCTTCCGACTGAACGACCTCTGTATAATTCACCTCATTTTGCAACTTACGTGCTGACGTATCGTCTCGTTTCATTAACCGATCCCCTCTCTTACTTAAAATACACTTACCCCTTGCATACCTAAAGACTAAATTTTATAAATATTCAGAAACTTATATTCATTTTAGACAATCCATGCATTCATGCAAAGATTTTTTGATAGACATTTTTCGGCAATTTCCCCTAAATTTTTAATATACTTTTTCAAAATAAAGTGACACCTTACTTATTTATCCTCATTAAGACAAAAGCAGTGCTTAACGCACTACTTTTGTCTTTTTTTCCTTTTCTAAATTACGAGCCGTTTCGCTTAACTCAACATCTTTTCCGTCTTTAAGTGTTCCAAATATAAAATCGAATACTGGATTTGAAACACCAAACCAAAACTTTTCGTTTTTATAATGGTGTAATATATGTTGTTTTTTTAGCCATCTTCCAAACTTAGTGACGGGACGAATCGGTCTATGAGCAATATAATGTTTCCATTCGTAAACGAGCAGCATAATAATCATTCCGATTCCAAATGAAAGTGCAATAGTAACACTTTTTGTAATACCATATGCTATAAGTAAATATATAGTAAAACTAGGTATACTAAACCATACAGGTAAAAACAAAAGTTTTAAATCATCTGGATATACGTGGTGATCATAATGCAATCTTCTTAACATTTTTAATAGAAATGTGTTTTTAGGTGGCTTTATATGGAATAAAAAACGATGTGTCATATATTCATTAAGTGTATAGAAAACAATCCCAAACATACATGCTAACATGCCAAACCACGTAAAAAATTGCATTTTTAAAATAATAATGAAAATAAATAGAATGCTATACATAATAACAATATCATGTTGTAAAAAGAACTCTTTCCCCACTTTCTTCATCTTGTTTCCCCCTTTTCCCAAAAAACAGCCGCAACATATCGTTACGACTATTTCTTTTCTATTCTTATTCTATTCACTTTACAAATTTGCCTGTTGTTCTATTGCCGAGAAAAAATTGTTTGATCCAAATATATTTTGCTTCGGAATAATATGTTCCACTGCAAACACTGTTACTTCTCCTCTTTGCACTTCTCCAATAATGAGCCCAAATATTTCATGATTTACTGCAAACGTCGGTTGCTTTGTTTGTAACAATCTTGCAGCATTATGAAACACCGCTTCATATAGTGGATTTCTATCAGTAATTTCTTTTCGGATTTTTGGCGCTAACGTAATTATAATTTCTTTTCCGTCAATAGTGGTTCGATACATAAAAATCTCCCCTTCAATCTTATGTGAACAACTGTAAAGCTTTGTATGCAAAATGTATAGAGTAACCTACTAAAATAATACCTGCTCCGGCTGTTATGTAGCCAAGCGCTTTTGGTTTTAATAAAGTTCTTCCAAAATGTACAGAAAAAGCAATATTTAAATTCCATAAAATAATACCAACAATAATGCAAAGACTGTACAAAAAAGCTTCTTGTTTCGTTACCTTCGTAAGTAATGAGCTAAGTGTACTTCCGTATATACCAAACCAAAAAACAAGATTTAATGGATTGGATATCGCAATTAAAAATCCTGCCATAAACGATTGCTTAAGGCCACCTACCTCTTCTTTTTTATATTCCATATTCGATTCGAAAATTCCTTGTTTTACACTTTGAAATCCTAAATAAAATAACAAGAAAAAACCCGTGCAATACATGAAGGCTTGTACATATGTATACATAAACACAGAAGATAAACCGAAATAAATGAGAAGCATAAATAAAACATCTGCAGTCATTCCACCAATTCCAACAACCCAAGCGTGCCAAAAACCACGTTCAATTCCTCGTTTTAACATTTCAATATTAATCGGCCCTACTGGCGCAGCTAATGATATACCTAATACGATTTGCTGTATAATTGCTCCAATCATCGCTCTATCCTTTCTACTCTCTTTACTACTAGTTAATGATGTAATTTAAAAAAATAGACTAGCTTTCATAATAAAATACCCTTTTTTATCCAAAATATACAAAAGAGCCATCTAGATGATGGCTCTTACTTTTCTATCCTATGAAGAAAAGGACATTTCCCTTTTATTGGCTCTACATCGTCTCCTATGAAATATTGTTTCCATTCACGATGCTCTGGGTCACCATAATGACTAATGTTAGGATGTTTCGGCAATTGATCCCACTTTTCAACTCGCTCACGGACCATTTGTCTTGAATATGCTCCTTTAGGACGATCTCCCTCTAATCCATCAAAAATAGTGCGTGGCTGAAACCCAATAACGAGAGAATTCCCTAAATGTCTAGTTTTTCGTTGTTTATAAGCTGGCGCATTTCCAAATGCGAATATTGGCTCACCACCAAATGAAAATTCCCATAAATAATGGTCTGGGTCTTCAGGAATTTGCTTTGGCCATGCTTGATTATCGTTTTCATGTAAATACTGTAACACTTTCCAAAAAGAATCACGGTAATATTCGAGTGATTGTTCTTCACATTCCGGTTCTACAAAAAGGAAAAAGCCCCTTCTTACAATCGGTCTCTCTTTCATTAACTCTAAAAAAGATAACATTGTATGCGGCAAATGACTCCAATCATTATGAGAAAGAAATGAATAACGAAGTTCATTCTTTTTCAAAGCTGTTAAACCGAAATAACATGGAAAAGTTGGTTCTAACACAACATTTGAAAAAATCTCAAATTCTTTTGCAACCCAATCCGGTATGTCGGTTCTCGTTCTCATTCCTTCATTATCTAATAAGCAAGACTTATTCATTCTTTCACCTCATTATGTATAGCATTCAATTAAGAATATTACGTACAAGGCCTGTCCTATACCTATTTAAAAATTTGACTGGAAAATTATTTAAAAATACAAAAAAATAAAATCGCTTACTTGACTAATTTCTCCCAATTCGTGTATATTTAAATTAATCATTTAGCAGAATATTCAAGAATATAGCATTTTTAGTTTATATTATTTTTTAAAATGAATTTCACTAAATGAAAATAGTAAACGCTTTTAGGAGGAATTGTAACATGCAAGGAAAAGTAAAATGGTTTAACAACGAAAAAGGTTTTGGATTTATCGAAATGGAAGGCGCTGACGATGTATTCGTACATTTCTCTGCTATTCAAGGAGACGGCTACAAAGCTTTAGAAGAAGGTCAAGAAGTATCTTTCGACATTACTGAAGGTAACCGCGGACCTCAAGCTGCTAACGTAGTAAAACTTTAATCCAACATATAACAGGAGGTTGCCTTACTTGGTAACCTCCTTTGTTATTCCTTTGTATATTTCCGTTTTACAGAGCAAAAACTATGTGAAATGCGCACTATACAAAGGAGGAATTATTAATGGGATCAGAAGTAAATGATTTTGAAGAAGTGAAATTCCGTGTAGAAACAGCACAAAAAATGGTAGGATCAGCAACAATTTCAATGGATCCAGATACATTAGAGCATGCTACTACTGCTGTAGAAGCAGCTCGCTCTCAGCTTGAAATTATGAAATCTGTTGCAACTGATTTAGATGAGCCATTTTTAATGAATGAGGAAAAGAAATTAAATAAATGTGAGCATCAACTAAACGAAGCAAGACACTAAAAAACATCCAGAGAATTTTCTCTGGATGTTTTTTCATGACAACTGTTCTCCATACTTTTTCAATGTTTCTCCAACTGTACATTGCCGTATACAAAATGAATGGGCATAATATTTACTATTTGTCTTTCGATTATGTTCTCGCAAGAAACATCCTTCACAATACGTTTCTAATAAGTCATTTACCTCTGTAATGAGTTGCTTTTTATCCACCTTTGCACCTCTCTATTCAGTTATTTCTTTATGACTATCAATAACTGTTCCTTCCAATGCTTGCGTAGCTAATTGATGTGCTTCTTTATTTTGTTTTCTAGATATTGGTTCACATATAAGTTTTAATTTCATTTGCTTCGCCTTTTGTTCAATTTGATCTAAATAATGGTTTAAATGCTCATCATAACAAGGCCATTCTCCGGCTAATTGCTGCAGTACAACTTGAGAATCACCGTGAAGTGTGACTGCTTCATACTTAATCCCTAATTCCTCGAGTATATTCATACCGTATAGTAACGATGCATATTCCGCTTCATTATTATCATATATACCTTCTATATATGCATTGCGGCGAATCCGGTAGTTTGTATTTCCTTTTTTATAATACACACATATACCAACGCCAGCTTCTTTCGTTTGCACATCATACCCCCCATCAAAATAAACGAGTATTTCTTGGGGATCTTCCTCTACTTGCTTACTTAACTTTTTCATCTCTTTTAATGACCATTCTGCGTCCATTTCATCATAAAATGAAATTTCTTTTACTCTTCCTGTTTTCTCAAAATCCTCTGCAAATTGAAGTACTTCTTCTATGTTCATATACTCTGTCGTTAATTCCGTCTGCAATCCGCGCTTCGTTTTATACAACCAATGAATTTTATATTTCATACTACATTCCCCTTATGTAAGACTTCTTATTTATCCGGCTAATTGAAGCCTCACTTTATTTTATTATATTTTATCAAGAGTCACAGTATTATATTCAATATAATCACATACAAAAAGAGCCATCCTATATAAGGAATAGCTCTTTCATCTATTACATAAATCTTTCAAATTGTACTCGCTTATTAATCCAGTACATTACAGGCATACCGATCGCCATTACTACGAATTCACCTGCTGCACATGTTAACCAAGTCCACATAAATGGTAGGTCAAATGCAAGATGAAGTTCAATTGCAATCATAAACATTGTAACCGTAAAGATAACTGTATTAAAAATCATACGAGCCCAAACACCTTTAATAAACCGCATAGAAATAATCGTTGCAACTAATGCAAGAATAGATTGGCCTACTCCAAATACTAAATCATAAGCGATCATAGGTGAGAAAAAGAGATTCGTTAAAAATACACCTAATACAATTCCGTAAATTGCTTTCTTGTTAAATACAACGAGATGATTAAACATCTCTGAAATACGAAACTGTACATTTGTAAAGCCAAATGGCTGAATAAGCATAGAAACAGCAATATATAATGCCGCTAAAATACCATTACCGACTAATGTTCTAATATTCATGACAAAATCTCCTTAGTTTTTTTACGTGGGATGGTTTCGAACCACGTTATTCTTTTTTAGCAACAAGATTATATTTTACGTGGTAGCCCCTCTTTCGTCAATAGATTTCCTATCATAAACTACCTTTTTCCTTTTAGACAACGTATAATGAAACATATGAAAGATTTAGGAGGTTTCACTTCATGACAGCAACAATTCAAAATGAAAAAGTGATCGTTTCCATTTCTGACAAAGGTGCAGAATTACAGAGCGTTCGCTTAAAAGAAGACAACATAGAATATTTATGGCAAGGTGATTCTACTTATTGGGGACGCCGTGCACCAATTTTGTTCCCAATTGTCGGTCGATTAGTAGATAATACATACTACGTAGACGGTAAACCATATTCATTAACACAACACGGTTTCGCTCGTGATCTTACTTTCTCTGTGAAAGAACAAAGCGAAACAAAGATTACTTATATCGTTACTAGTAATGAAGAAACATTAAAAAAATACCCATACGAATTCGAATTACTCGTTTCTTATGAGCTAGATGGACAAAGTGTTCATGTAACATATGAAGTAAACAATCCTACTTCTAAAGAAATGTTCTTCTCAATCGGAGCACATCCTGGATTCAACTTCCCTTTATTGGACGGTGAATCATTTACAGATTATCACTTATCGTTTAATGGTTCGGAACGCTTAGAAACAAGCGTATTAGAAGGACCTTATCTTTCAAACAAAAAGCAATTAATCGCTGAAAATACGACTGAATTGCCACTTACATACGATTTATTCAAAAATGATGCACTTATTTTTGAACATATGAATACGAATGAAATTTCGATTCGTTCTCATAAACATAATAAATTTGTAAAAGTAGAATTTGATGAATTTCCATTTGTCGGCGTATGGACACCAGGGGATAACGCACCTTTCTTATGTATTGAACCTTGGTATGGAATCGCTGATGAAGTAAATCCAGCAAAAGATTTCAAGGACAAAAAGGGAATTCAATCTTTACAAGCGAATGAAACATTTACATGTCGTTACAGCATCACAATCGGATAACTACCCTATCCCCTACTTCAAAAAATATTTAAGTAGGGGATAATCTTATAATTTGGAGGTTTCTCATTTTGATTGAAGTATATATTGATGGTGCATCAAAAGGAAATCCTGGTCCTTCTGGTGCAGGAGTGTTTATTAAAGGCGTTCAGCCGCCTGTACAATTATCAGTACCACTTGGAACAATGTCCAATCATGAAGCAGAATACCGCGCTTTACTTCTAGCATTAAAATATTGCATCGAGCATAATTATAGCACTGTCTCTTTTCGTACAGATTCCCAGCTTGTCGAACGGGCTGTTGAAAAAGAATACGCAAAAAATAAAATATTTGCACCTCTTTTAGATGAAGCACTGCAGTACATAAAAAACTTCGATCTCTTTTTTATTAAGTGGATTCCAAGTAGTCAAAATAAAGTAGCTGATGAATTAGCTAGAAAAGCTATCTTACAAAATTAACGGGGGTATGAGTGTGAAAAGAGAGTGGATTGCTCCTCTTGCTTTATTATTTGTCTCTTTTATTTGGGGAGCTACGTTTGTTGTCGTTCAAAACGCTATGTCTTTCGTTGGTCCATTTACGTTTAATGGTATTCGCTTTTTATTCGCTGGAATCATTTTATTATTCGTTCAAATTATTTTCTCACAGAAAACTTCAAAACAAGAATTAAAACATAGTAGTTTAGCCGGATTAATAGTTGGGTTCTTCTTATTTGTCGGTTATTTATTGCAAACATTTGGCTTACTCTATACAACATCTTCAAAAGCAGGTTTCTTAACTGGGCTAAGCATTGTTATGGTCCCAATCTTATCCTTTATCTTTTTAAAACAAAAAGCTACCATTTTCATCGTACTTGGTATTGTTGTAGCTACAACAGGTTTATACTTATTAACAGCTGCTGATTCTTTCCAATTAAATATAGGAGATATACTTGTTCTCGGTTGTGCAGTCGCTTTCGCTGCCCATATTCTTATTAACGGCTTCTTTTCTAAGAAAATATCACCTTTATTATTAAGCACATCTCAAGTATTAGCTGTTGGTATATTTTCTTCTATTTGCGCTTTTTTGTTTGAAGATTGGGAAAAGTTATTTTCAGTATCACTATGGACGAATCAATCCTTTTTATTCGCACTCTTTCTAACTGCCCTGTTTGCAACATCTATTGCTTTTTTCATTCAAACATCGGCACAAAAACACACTTCTCCAACGAGGGTAGCAATTATTTTCGCAATGGAGCCCGTTTTTGCTGCATTAACAGGCGTTCTCGTTGCAAATGAACAACTTTCTATTTCTGCTATTATCGGATGTCTATGTATTTTTCTAGGCATGATTTTTGTTGAATTACCTTCCAAAACAAAAAAAGAAGCGCAGGCTGCGTGAAGTTACGCTTGTAACTTCCGCATAAAAGCCTTAGCGCTTTTTTTATCTGTAATTTCTTCCTCTTTCAATCGTTCTAATAACGCAACGAAATAACTACCATCAAACTGCAATTGATGTTTAATTGTCGCTTCTATTGCTGCGTTCACAATCCCATCAGACGCACCAGTATATCCTTGTCCAAACATAATAAACCCTTGTGCTTCCTCTGATAATTTAAATCCTTTCGTATGTAAGAATGAAAGATAATCTTCTACTGTTTGCATGTTATTCCCACCTACTCAAAAATTCTCCATCTCCTATCATACATGTTTTTACACGCTATGAGAATGAAATTTCTTTGACAACTTTGTAAATCAATCTTCTACTTCTCTTACAATGGAGGATTTTCTAATAATCTGAAGGAATATGTACAGTGGAACTTATTTCATATTAAAGGGGAGACACGATGAAACAAGCACTATTAATTATCGACGCTCAGCAAGAATTAATTGATGGAAATGAGCAAGAAAATGAAGTTTTTCGTAAAACCGAGCTATTATCTACACTAAATATAGCCCTCCAGAAAGCAATAGATTCAAATGCTCTTATTGTTTTCGTAAGAGATATCGATGTTGCTTCTGGTAGTGGCGAAGGATTTGAAGTACATAATCAAATTCAAGTACCCCAGTCTGCAATCTTTATTAATAAAGCAGCAACCAATTCATTCTACGGTACTTCTTTACTTGAACTTTTAAAAGAAGAAAACATTAATCATATTGTTATAGGCGGATGTAAAACAGAACATTGCATTGACACTGCCGTTAGGACAGCAACTGTACAAGGATTTGACGTTACATTAATTAAAAACGGTCATTCAACAACTGATTCTAACGTATTGTCTGCAGAACAAATTATTGGTCATCACAATAAAACTTTACACGGTCATTATAACGTTGATCATTTTTCTATGGTGCGAGATATCGAGGAAGACCTCTTTCAGCCAACTCATGACCAATATCGTGATTAAATTGACTCAAAAAAGAATCCTTCATTTAAAAGGGTTCTTTTTTATCCAAAAATTTGCGCTGCAATACTATATAGTTCACTATTTCTTTTTATTAACCGATTACTATTTTTCATCATAATTGGCGGTATATTCACCTTTTTAAAACCAGCAATCTCTAATTCTTTCATGAAATCGTTCTTTCCTTCTAGTACATCAATTCTTAATTTACCATTATGCCCTCTTGCTAAATCATGTACTATTCTCATTGCCATCTCATCATTTTTAGCAACAACCGGCCCTATTATCTTATTTTCTGGTGTTTGTATGCTTAAACCGTAACCTAATACATTTTGTTCCTTGTCCCTTACAACGATACACTGTTCACTTTGCATAATTCTTTTCTTTAAAAACTCTTTTCTATTTGTTCCAAACGCATATTCATCTATTTTTATTATTTTTTCTAAATCACCCTCTTCATAATTCATCACATAATCTTCATTTCTTACACAATAATCTTTCGCATTGTATGAGTTACATATGTATTTAGAAACATAACTTACTGCCCTAAATCCTAACTTTTCATATAAAGGTTTCCCTTCATCCGTAGCAATAAGCATAATTGGAGTATGAGCTGATACGCTTTTAACGCACGCTTCCGTTATTATCTTTCCAATCCCTCTCCCCTTATAATCTGGATGTACAATCACCATTCCGATAGACGCTAATTTCTCCCCATATAATATTATTGCCGCGCTAGCAATTAGTTCCTCTCTCTCATTCCAAACACCGTATACAATCCCTGCGTTAAAAATAGTCTCAATTTCTTCTCTGTTATAATCCCACCCAATATAAGAAGATAATGATACAATATTACCTGTTTTTTCTTCCCTAAGACGCTCCACTCTAATTTCCAATTCAATCATACTCCATCCCCTTATCTAGACATTTAAATCATTATTATCAAATCAACTTGTACATGTTTCCATTTATTTATCACACACATATCCTATTTTGACCAAGACTATATTGGAAATGAGGTGACAACATGCCCATTACGAATCGATTTTCTACCACCACTAACGGCGCACTCGCTATTACAGGTAATACTTTAGGCTTAAGTAAGATCAGCAATCAAAACCGTGCTGGTACAATCGGGGCAATTGGTGCATTTGCAACTACAAATACTGCTTTACAAGTACCTACTTTTCCTGCTGGTACAACGTTAAACTATACACAAAATAGTTCTACCGCTATTTTAAATATCCCTGCTGGTAGTACTATTCTTTACGCAGAACTCGTTTGGGGTGGAAACTATTTATCTCGTGATCAAAACATTACAAGTGTATTAGGAAACCCAGTTTCTTTTACAACACCTGTTTCAACATACTCGATTACTCCTTCAGCTGTTACGGCTTCAAATCAAACTTTCGTTTCAAACTCTATTACATTTGGCTTTTACACTCGTTCAGCAGACGTAACAACTCTTATTCAAGCGGGAGGTGCTGGTTCCTATACTACAGGAGCGGTTCCTGGACTTGTAGATCCTATAGATGCTTCTAATGGAACAATTAATTCGGCTGGATGGACACTTATCGTCGCTTATCAAAACGGGACATTGCCAGCAAGAAACTTAACCATTTATGTAGCTGGTAACCGTGTTTCTGCAGAAACTGGTAGTGCCGATGTATCTGTTTCTGGATTTTTAACACCTTCAGGAGGACCAGTAAGCGGGAGATTATTTTTAAGTTCTACCGAAGGAGATGCAGATTTAACCGGGGATCAAGCTTTATTTGGACCAAATTTCAGTTCATTAAATGCTTTATCTGGACCAAACAATGCTATAAATAATTTCTTCGGTTCTCAAGTTAATAATGCTGCAGGAAACTTAGATACAACAGGGACATTCGGAACGCGAAATCAAAGTGCTTCTACAAGTACAAACATCTCCGCAGGAAGACAGGGCTGGGACATTACTTCCATTGATATTTCTCCTTATTTAACAAACTCACAAGTATCCGCCGCAATCCGTTTAACTACTAACGGAGACGCATATATGTTAAATACAGTAGGCTTACAAATTAATATAAACTCACCAAATATACAAGCGACGAAAAGCGTGAATAAAAGTGTTGCTGCAATTGGAGATATTCTCACTTATACAGTTACTATCCCTAACACCGGGCTTCTTCCTGCCAATAACGCTATTTTTATAGATAGTCTCCCTAGCGGTACTTCTTTTATACCCGGCACTGTAACAGTAGATAACGTACCACAAACAAATGCAAATCCTGCGGCTGGTATATCTCTTGGAACAATTAATAATGGTGCTTCTCGTACAGTAACTTTCCAAGCTACTGTCGTTTCTCTTCCAAGTCAAAATCCTATCTCTAACACTGCTAATATTACATTTCAATATACACCAATCGCCGGAGGAACAACTTTTAATGGTCTTGCAACAAGCAACTCTGCTGGAACACAAATTAACCTCGCAGATATTAATGGAACAAAATCAGTTAACAAACTTTTTACCGATATTGGTGAAACATTAACTTACAGTATTGCCTTAGCTAATATAGGAAATATCGCTGCAACGAATGTGATATATACGGATCCGATTCCTAGCGGGACTACTTTCATTCCAGGGAGTGTAACTGTGAACGGAGTTACTCAAGCTGGAGCAAATCCCGCTAATGGTATATCAATTGGGTCAATTGCCGCAAATTCCACTACTACTATTTCATTCCAAGTACTCGTTCCTTCTATCCCTCAAACAAACCCAATATTAAATAGTGGAACAACAACATATCAATACATTCCTGTACCTAATCAACCAGCAGTAAGTGGGACTGATAAGACAAATATTGTCTCCACTCAAGTGAATAATGCTACTGTAACAATGACGAAAGCAGTAGATAAAAATTTTGCAGATATTGGTGATACACTAACGTACACCGTTTCCTTTACAGCTACAGGTAATACAAATGCGAACAATGTTATTTTTACAGATGTCATCCCTACTGGAACAACTTTCGTTCTAAACAGTTTAACAATAGATGGCACGACACAAGTGGGCGCAAATCCCGCTAACGGCGTGAATATTGGATCCATCCCAAGCGGCACAACAAAAAATGTTGCATTTCAAATAGTAGTAAATACAATACCCGCGTCAAATGTCGTATCTAACGGATCAAGTGCTTCTTATCAATATACCGTCAACCCTAGCCAATCACCCGTTACAAAAAACATTTCTTCTAATCTCGTTTCCACTCAAATTAACAATGCGAATGTAACATTAACAAAATCAACTAACAAACAATTTGCCACAATTGGCGAAACGATAAGTTATACAATCCTTATTACAAACAGTGGAAATACGGCCGCTAATAACGTTCAACTAACAGACCCACTTCCAAATGGAACGATATTAACTCCTGGTACTGTAACACTAAACGGAGTTTTGCAAAATGTAGATTCTCTCGTCGCTTTACCTATCGGCACAATTCCTGGCGGGGCTACTTTTACCCTTTCTTTCCAAGTAACAGTCATCAATATTACGACCCAAAATCCTATCATTAATAATGCCTTCGCTTCTTATCTATATACTGTAAATCCAAATTTGCCACCGACTTCAAAGACAGCAAATTCTAATTCTGTTACATCAACAATTAGACTAGCAAATCTCCATGCTAATAAATCTGTAGATAAAACGTTTGCGGAAGTTGGCGATGTATTAACTTACACCTTCGCTCTTACTAACGATGGGAATGTTGCAGCGAACAATGTATTACTATCCGATTCAATTGCGAATGGAACCGCCTTTGTACCAAATAGCGTTATAGTTAACGGTGTTACTCAACCAGGCGTTACACCAACTAGCATCAATATTGGTAGCATCAATGCTAATACTACAATTACAGCTTCATTCCAAGTAGTAATAACTAGCATTCCAAATCCAAACCCTATTTCAAATAGCGCTTCCATCTCCTATAACTTTATTGTTGATCCAAACGCTTCACCTGTAAGTAAGAACACTACTTCAACCACTACATTTACTCAAGTAAACGATGCAAATGTCATTTCAGCCAAAACAGTGGATCGAGCGTTCGCTACCGTAGGGGATATATTAACTTATACTGTTACTTTGACGAATGCAGGAAGTGTTTCTGCTGATAGTCCTACTTTCGTAGATACGAATCCAGACGGTACTACCTTTATTCCAAACACTTTTCTTATTAATGGTGTACTCCAAAATAACGCAGATCCAAATATAGGTGTTCCACTACCTTCCATTGCTGCTAACGGCTCACTTACCGTCTCTTATCAAGTAACCGTCACCTCTTTACCAACACAAAACCCAACGATAAATTCATCTAGTACACAGTATAGTTTTATTCTAAATCCGGGCGATCCACCAACTGTAGAAACATCTGTAAGTAACACTGTAAGTACACAAATTAATTTAGCAAATGTAGTGATTGTCAAAGAAGTAGATTTAACTATCGCCGATGTCGGGCAACCAATCACATATACAATTTCTTTAGCTAATCTTGGAAATACTATAGCAAATAATGTTATTTTTACCGATATAATCCCTAATGGCACCACAATCGTACCAAATAGTATTTTTATAGGTGGTGCTTTACAACTAGGTGCAGACCCTAGTACCGGTCTTCAAGTCGGCTCCATTCCTTCAGGTGGTTTTACAACGATTGTTTTTCAAATAAGTGCAAATGGGCTACCTTCACCAAACCCAATTCAAAACAGCGCTTCACTTCAATATAGCTTTATCGCTGATCCAAATTTACCTGCTCTTGTTAGAAACGCTGCTAGCAATATAGTAACTACACAAATTAATACTGCTAATATCGTTGCTACAAAACTAACGAGTACAAACTTCGCTGATGTTGGTGATGTCATACTATATGCGACTATTTTAACAAATAACGGGAATATCCCTGCCGCTAATGTAACGTTTACAGATATCATTCCAGCGGGTACCCTCTTCATTCCTAATACTGTAACGATTAATAATGTCCCTGTAGCTAACGCAAATCCTGCTACCGGCATTTCAATTGGTACAATAGGAGCGAATTCATCACGCACCGTTGCATTCCAAGTTTTTGTACCAACTATCCCTACTGTAAATCCAATTACAAATCAATCAGGCACAACATTCCAATATACGTATGATCCATCCAAACCTGCTGTGATGCAGATGGTTGCTTCTAACACTGTACAGACAACTATTAATAACGCCTCAATTGCCGCTACTAAATCTGCAGATAAACAGTTTGCTAACGTAAATGATATTATTACGTACACGACTACTTTAACGAATAACGGGAACACACTTGCATCAAATGTAATATTTACAGATGTAATTCCAAACGGGACATCATTTATTGCTAATAGTGTTACTGTAAACGGGAATACACTGCCTAATGTAAATCCAGCAAGTGGAATTGCCATTGATCCAATAAATCCGAATGCAAATACGCTCATCTCGTTCCAAGTACAAGTAAATTCTATCCCGAATCCAAATCCAATCCCGAACCAAAGCAATACAACGTACCAGTACGTCGTAGATCCTAACTTACCTCCAGCATCCGCCAATACGTTAAGTAACGTAATAACAACTCAAATTAATAACGCTACTATTGTCGCTACTAAGTCTGTGAATACACCGACAGCTGCAATTGGCGATATCGTTACCTATACGATTGCAGTAACAAATACAGGTAATACTCCTGCTAGTGCGACTGTTTTAACGGATGGGCTTGGTGCAGGAGCTTCATTTATCCAAAACTCCGTAACGATTAATAATGTCCCACAACCAGGATTAGATCCATCACTTGGTATTCACTTGGCAGATATTTCGCCAGGAGATACTGTATTCATTACTTTTCAAGCACAAATTTTAGCGATACCACCTAGTGGCACATTAACAAATAATGCTCTTGTAAATTATGAATATACCGTGAATCCCAACCAATCACCTGCTGTCAATAGTACAATTACGAATACAACGGTTACTCCAATTATTGATGCTACTCTTTCTATAAATAAAACTGTCAATTCAACATTCGCTACTATCGGAGATACACTTACTTTCACTTCTACCATTACTAATTCCGGTAATACTACCGCAAACAATGTTATTTTTACAGATGTAATTCCAAATGGTACAACGTTTATTCCAAATAGTTTTACGGTAAATGGAACAACTATTACTAATGCAAATCCACAAAACGGTATCAATATTGGTAACTTGAATTCAAATGCATCTGCTACACTCAGTTTTCAAGTAAACATTACAACACTTCCAAACCCGAATCCAATCCCGAACAAATCATCGCTTCAATATAGCTTTATTGTAGATATAAATGAACCGCCAGTTTCACGAACAGTTCAATCTAATAAAACTTTTACACAAGTAAATACTGCTTCCGTTATCGCAACAAAAACTGCAAGCAGTGCTTTTGCTGCTGTTGGAGATACAATTACGTATACAACTATCCTCACCAATAGCGGAAATACTTCAGCAAACACACCTGTTTTTATCGATATATTACCACCTGAACTTTCATTCGTTCCTGATAGCGTACAAATTAATACAATCCCACAACTTGGATTTAGACCAGATAGCGGAATCTCTTTAGACTCAATTCCAGTTGGAGGAACGACAACAATTAGCTTTCAAGCTATCGTTGGCTCAATACCAGCTACAAACCCAACTTTGAACCAATCTAGCACAACATACTCGATCATTATTGATCCTACCCAGCCGCCGGTGATAGAAACAGCTACAAGTAATCCAACTTTAGTTCAAATTAACGAAGCGATTATTCAAGCAACGAAAAGTGTAGATCGACTATTTTCTGACGTAGCACCTGGAAATTCATTTTTAACGTATACTGTTTTATTAGATAATATAGGAAACGCAACTGCTACGAATATCATTTTTACAGATCCGATTCCAAATAACACAGTATTTATAGAAGATAGCGTTCGAGTAGGCGGAGTTTTATTGCCTGGAGTAAATCCAGCGAATGGGATACCGATTGGGGATATTATTGCTGGAGATTTTATAAACGTTACCTTCCGTGTGCAAGTAGTTAGCATTCCAAATCCAATTTTCACAATTGGACCAGGCGGACCAAACTCACCGGTTGTAAACAGCGCTTCCATTAATTATCAATTTATGACAGGTCCAAACTTACCACTCGTTTCAAGAAGTACGACGTCCAATCCGGTTTCGACACAAATAAATTCTGGGGAAATTGTGGCAATCAAATCTGTAAATAAAACTTTCGCAACAATTGGCGATACAATTTCTTATACAATTACATTAAGTAACCCTGGAAATGTCACTTCACAAAATATAATTTTTACGGATACTTTACCTGATGGAACGACATTCATATCTGGCACTCTTACAAACGATTCTGGTACACAGCAAATCGGAAATCCAGCTAACGGAATTCAGATTGGAAATATAAACCCAAATGGAATGGCCGTGATTACTCTTAACGTACTTGTTACAAACATTCCAAGTATAAATCCAATTTCTAATTCTAGCTCTGTACAATTTGCACATGTGGTCGATCCTAGCCAACCTGCCGTATCGCAAACGAATGTATCTAATACGGTTTCGACAACTATTAATAGTGCAATTTTAACAACAAAAAAGAGTGCTGATAAATCTATAGTTTCAGTTGGAGATACGATTACGTATACAACTACTATTAGAAATACCGGAAATACAGCCGCAACGAATATTACTTTCACAAGCGCTATTCCAGCTAACACTACCTTTATACCAAATTCAGTCACAATAAATAGCGTTCAGCAGTCTGGTGCGCAACCAGCACTTGGAGTAAATATACCAAATATCGCTCCTGGTGAAACGGTAACTGTTACTTTCCAAGTAAATGTTATTTCCGTTTCCCCTTCCAGTTCAATTATGGGTAATGACACAATTTTATATTCTTATACTGTTGATCCAAACAGCGCTCCTGCTACTACCTCTACTTCAACGAATATTGCTACAAATCCTGTATTAGATGCTATGATAACGATGGTAAAATCGGTCGATCAAACCCTTGTAACACTAGGCGATACCATAACCTATACGACAATTTTAACGAATAACGGTAATACAAATGCAACTAATATTACTTTCACGGATCTTATACCAAATGGTACAACATTTATTACTGATAGCGTTACAATAAATGGACTCACACAAATTGGATTGAATCCTAATACAGGCATAACGATTGGATCAATTGCCCCTAACAGCTCAATATCTATAGCATTTCAAGTGACCGCTACTTCTACCCCTGTTCAAAATCCTATTGCCAATTCCGCTACTGCTTCTTACACATTTATCGCTGATCCCAATGCACCTATTGTTTCAAGAAACGTTACTTCAAACACAGTGTTTACTACGATTAATACAGCTAACATTCTTTCATTAAAACAAGTCGATAAATCCTTTAGTCGTATTGGAGACACACTCACTTATACTGTCGTTTTAACAAACAATGGAAACTCATCCGCACAAAATGTTATATTTACAGATACCGTACCAAGCGTCACTACATTTATTGCAAACACATTTTCTATTAATGGAGTTCCTCAAAGCGGGGCGGATCCATCGAACGGTGTGAATATTGGGACAATAACAGCCGGGACTACAGTAACAGTTTCGTTCCAAGTTACTGTAACATCATTACCAACCGCAAACCCAATTGTAAATTTCTCATCAACATCGTATCAATTAGTCTCACCACCTGAAGCAGAAACTTCAATTAGCAATCCTGTTTCAACCCAAATTAAAGAAGCCATATTATCTATGACCAAAAATGAAAGTGTATCCTTTGCAGATATCGGGCAAACTGCTTTTTATACTACTTCTATTACCAATGTAGGCAATACCGATGCAACTAATATTGTATTCACAGATGCATTACCAAGTGGACTCACATTTGTTCCTAACACATTAACTGTCGATGGCGTTTTACAACCTAACGCGGATCCAAATACAGGTGTATTACTTGCAACACTTCCACCAAATGAAATATATAGCATCGTCTTTCAAGTTACAGTAAACAATATTCCCCCTAGTAACCCAGCACCAAATAAAGCATCAACGACGTATGAATTTACTGTTGATCCTGTTAATCCTCCCGTTTCAAGTGCAGCTACTTCCAACACTACACTCCTTCAAATAAACAACGCAACTATTATTAGCACCAAAACAGCAAATCTTACTTTTGCGGATGTTGGTAATACAATAACATTTACACTTAACCTTCCTAATACCGGGAATGTGACCGCAACTGATGTAACTATTATCGATATTCTTGATAGCAATTTAAGTTTCGTTCCAAATAGTTTCACAGCTAATGGGCAAACCATTCCAAACGCCGATTTATCAACTGGTGTAAATATTGGTTCCATTAATGGTGGTAATACGGCAATCGTTACATTCCAAGCAACTGTTATTACACTTCCAACACTTAATCCCATTTCTAACTCTGCTTCTACCACATATCATTATGTCGTTGATCCTAGCCAGCCACCTATTACAACTTCCAATCAATCTAATACAACGACAACACAAATTAATAGCGCTATCCTTACTGCACAAAAAAATTCAAATGTATCTACGGTAGATATCGGGCAGGATATTACCTACACCGTTACAATTACAAATAGCGGAAATGTGAGTGCAACGAATGTTATTTTTACCGACCTTATTCCAGACAGAACTTCCTTTGAACCGAATAGCTTTACACTGAACGGAACTAGCATCCCAAATGCAGATATCATTACAGGCGTTCCAATCGGTGATATCGCGCCAAACGAATCTGTCATCGTAGCATTTCACATTATCGCCAATGAAATTCCGCCTATAAATCCAATTACTAATCAAGCTAGCGTTAGCTTTCAACATATCGTTAATCCAGCTAATCCTCCAGTTTCAAAAAATATTATTTCTAACAACGTTACAACAAAAATTGAAAGTGCTATTTTAAATACTATTAAAATAGGAGATAAAACTTTTGCAACGATTGGTGATACGATTACGTATACAACGACTATTACGAACACAGGCAATATTCCTGCTAACAACGCTATATTCTCAGACCCTTTACCATCGTGGACACAATTTGTTGCAGGATCAGTTATTGTTGATGGCACTCCATTACCATCCGCTTCGATTATTAACGGTGTTGGCATAAATACAATCAGTCCAAATCAAACTGTTACAATCATATTCCAAGTACAAATCGTAAGTAATCCAACAACGTTCACACCTGAACTCCAAAACTTAGGATTTGTTAACTTCCAATATAACGTAGGCAATGCATTACTGGCTCAGCCTGGCAATGTGGAAACGAATGTCTTCGTTACTTCTATTAATACAGCCATACTTTCAGCTGTAAAAACTGCTAATACAGCCTTTGCAAATATTGGAGATACGATCACTTATACAGTTTCGATTCAAAATAACGGCAATACAAACGCTACGAATGTAAATTTCTCAGACCCAGTTCCAACTGGAACGACCTTTGTTGAAAATAGTTTTGCTGTAAATGGAAGTACCATTCCAGGCGCAAATCCAAATAACGGAGTGAATATCGGAACAGTTAGCGCAGGTAGTTCCTTAACCGTTACTTTCCAAGTCATAGTTACATCTACTCCACCTTCAAATCCGATTACAAACGTAGCATCTATTCAATACGCATTCATCGTTGATCCGGCCTCTCCTCCTGTTACAGGCACGATAAATTCTAATAGCGCTTCAACACAAATTAATAATGCGACTGTTACAACTGTTTTACAAGCAAATCGTTCAATTGTATCTATCGGGGATGTAATTACGTATACAGCAACATTAACGAATACTGGAAACTTCCCTGCAAACTCTGTATTACTCATTAACGGAGTTCCTGAAGGAGCATTATTTGTTCCAAATAGTGTTACGCTCAACGGGATTTCACTTCCAGATGCAAGTCCAACTCTCGGTATTCCAGTTGGTATTATCGCACCAGGTGATTCCGCTACTATTACGTTCCAATTTCTTGCAAGTTCTATTCCACCGCAAGGAGCGATTATAAATCAAGCACTTACAAGTTACACGTATATTGTCGATCCAAGTCAACCTCCTGTTACAGCAACATCCTCGTCTAATACGGTTAATACAGCTGTTGTTGATGCATCGTTATCCGTAATTAAAAGTACAGATTCTCTCGTACAATCTACTGACGGTACAATCACTTACACAGTAGTCGTTCAAAATAACGGAAATACTACTGCAAATACAGTTACTTTAACAGATTTGGTCCCAGAAGGAACTGCATTTATTCCGAATAGCGTTACCATTAGTGGTGTTTCTGTTCCAGGTGCCGATCCTAACGTAGGAATACCATTAAACTCCATCACACCGTCAGAAATCGTCACTGTAACATTCCAGGTTATCGTTCAATCTATACCAAGCGTGAACCCAATTTCTAATACAGCCCGTATTGACTATACTTTTATCGCCGATCCAACTGCTCCTATCATCTCTCGAACAATTACGTCTAATCCTGCTTTCACACAAATTTCGGATGCAACTATCCTTTCTTTAAAAGCAGTCAATGCACCTCAAACAACAACAGGTGATATTTTGACTTACACAATAACACTAGAAAATACCGGAAATATTCCAGCTACGAATCTCATATTTTCAGATACGATTCCCCAAGATACTACATTCGTAGAAAATAGTTTTACACTTAATGGAACAACTATACTTGGTGCCAATCCAAATGTAGGTGTTACTTTACCTACCTTAGCAGCAAACGCTACTCACCTTATTTCGTTCCAAATTCTTATTAAAGATTCATTCTCGCGAGAATCGATTACAAATCAATCCAATACAACATATACAATCCAACCAGACCCAGGGCAATCGCCTATTACTGAAACATCTACTAGTAATATCGTCATTACAAATTTCGTGCAAGCACAATTGACAATTACAAAAACATCCAATCCAACAACTGTAGATATTGGCGGAACTATACTTTATATTTCTGAAGTGAAAAATATCGGTAATGTTGACGCAATAAATATTGTTTTCACAGATTCTATCCCAGCTGGGACTACATTCGTTCCCGATAGTGTCACAATTAACGGTGTCCTTCAGCCAGGTGTAAATCCTGAAAACGGAATACCGATTGGAACAATTCCAGCTAACAGTTCCAAAACGATACTATTTCAAGTGCAAACAAATAATCCACCTACTGAAACCGAAATTGTAAATCAATCTTCAGCAACTTACCAATATGTAAGTATCCCTACAGCCCCACCAGTGAATCGCTCTGCAAATTCTAACATTGTTACAACATCACTTCAAAACGCAAATATTATTTCTGTTAAAAGCGCGGATATAACTTTCGCATCAATCGGGCAAATTATTACCTACACAAATACACTACAAAATATAGGAACCGTTCCAGCTAACAATACCGTGTTCATTGATAACATTCCAGAAGGTACTATATTTATTGAAGATAGCTTAGCAATAAATAATGTAATTCAGCCTGGCGCTAATCCTGAAAACGGAGTAACTCTCGGCACGATACAACCAAATGAAACAGTCACTATTTCATTCCAAGTACAACTTACAAATATACTAGTTGGCAATGTAGTCATTAATATTTCAGACACCTCGTACAAATACCAAATTGACCCTAGTTCTCAAATTATTCAGCGTAGATCGTTATCAAATGCAGTAAATACTGAAGTGCGGACGGCAAATGTTAGTGCAATTAAATCCGCTAACAGATCCATTACACGTATCGGTCAAATCATCACATATACAGTCGCAGTTACAAACGCTGGTACAATACCTATTACAAATACTCTCCTACTTGACGCAATTGCTTCTGGCACCACATTCGTTCCAAATAGCATTCTTGTAGATGGCGTACCAAGACTTAACGAAAATTCAATTACAGGTATCAATCTTGATATAATTCTTCCAAATAATACGATTATTGTTACGTTCCAAGTAAGCGTAGTCTCTATACCGCCACAAAATAACATTAATAATATCGCCGTCATTCACTATGAGTATCGACCAGACCCAAGCACACCACCAATTTCAGAAACGACCTCTTCCAATGCTACAAACATACAATTTATTGATGCTATTCTTATTACTACAAAGTCCACTAATACTGTATTAGCTAACATTGATGAAACCATTGAATATACAGTATTCATTCAAAATAATGGATCGGCTACAACTAACTCCATCTTTTTTACAGATACTATAGCGGATGGAACAGTATTTATTCCAGGAAGTGTAGTAGTTAATAATACTGTACTTCCTGCAGCAGATCCGAATATCGGCTTTTCCATTCCTAATGTCGCAGCAGGTCAAATGGCTACAATAACATTCCAAGTTTCCGTTACGAATTTACCTGCTGTAAATCCAACACCTAATACTGCAAACGTCGTCTACGACTTTATTTTCAATCCTGACTTTGCACCAATTCAAAAATCTACTACTTCCAATACTACTTTTGTTCAAATTAATGATGCTGACATCGTTTCACTTAAAACTGTTGATTTAACCTCTGTAACGATTGGTGACATTTTAACTTATACAACAACTTTAACGAATACAGGGAATACGGATGCCACTGCTGTTGTATTTACAGACAATATTCCTAATGGAACAACCTTTATTGACGGTAGCGTTTTAGTAAATAACATTCCTCAGCTTAATGCCAACCCAAGTGCAGGTATACTTGTAGGAACGATTGCTCCTAATATTTCTATCCCAGTCACATTTTCTGTTACCGTCGTAGCTCTTCCTGCTAGCGGCCATGTTCAAAATCAATCAACTTCTCGGTATACAATAAACGTGGAAGAACAAATATCCACTAGCAATATTACCTTCACTGAAGTTATTTCTGCTAATGTAATTGCGACAAAAACAACACCTATCCAATATGCTGACCTACAAACTATTATCCCTTACACTATTTCCATTACAAACAATGGGAATATACAAGTAGAAAACATTATTGTTACAGATATCATCCCAGCAAATACGAGCTTTATAGAGAATAGTGTTATCGTGAATGGCAACGCTCGGCCAAATGACAATCCACTTAACGGTATACAAATTGATAACATTCCGCCTAATACGACAGCAACCATTCTATTCCAAGTACGGGTTACTTCGATTCCACAAACAAATCCAATCTCTAACACGAGTACAATTGAATATGAATACACGGTACCAAATCGACCACCTATTACCGAAACTATTATTTCATCAGCTGCTTTAACAGAAATTAATCATGCGAATTTGAATAGTAATAAAGCTGTTGACCTTGCATTTGCAACGGTTGGTGATACGTTAACGTATACGATTACACTAAATCAAACCGGTAATGTTGCAGTAAATGATGTAATCATTCAAGATATTATTCCTCAAGGTACTACGTTTATAGAAAATAGCGTCATTGTAAACGGAGAAACTCTTCCAGGAGTGAATCCAGTAAGCGGCATACCAATTGGTACTATAACTATTGGTGGAGATGCTATCGTTTCATTCCAAGTAACTGTGACTTCTATTCCAACACCAAATGAACTAAACAACAACGCAATTACTACTTTTAACTATATAGTCAACCCAAATAACGTACCTGTTACAAATACGACTACAACAAATACTGTCAAAACTACTGTCCAAAATGATAATGTCATTGCTTTTAAGTCTGCTGATGTAACAAACGCCTTACCTGGTCAAACTTTAACGTATACAATTACGATTACGAATAGCGGTAATGTAACGATTGAAGACCTTCTTGCCATAGACGCCGTACCAATAGATACGACTTTTGTTGCTGGTAGTGTTACGATTAACGGAATCAATCAGCCTAATGAGAATCCTGAAAATGGTATTACGTTAGGAAATCTTGCTCCTAATGAATTTGTTATTATTACGTTCCAAGTGACAATATCTTCTTCTACTCTTCAATCTACAATTAATAATGATGCTTCTGTTTCCTATACCGTTATCATTGATCCAACAAAACCACCTATTACAATTACAAAACAAACAAATACCGTTACAACGACAGTTATTGATCCGATGGTTCGCATTGAAAAAACAGCTGACAAATCTATTGTCGTTATAGGAGATATCATTACATTCACATTAGCGGTATTCAATCATTCCCCAATTCCTACAATCAGTACTTCTGTTATAGACACAATTCCAGCTGGTACAACATTTATAGAAAACAGCGTAACCATTAACGGCACTCCCGTTCCAAATGTTCGTCCAGACACTGGTATTAATATTGGTTCTTTATCTGCAGGTACAGTAGCAACTATAACATTTCAAGTTCTCGCAACTTCTATTCCTTCAAACAGTACAATTATAAATTCTGCAACAGTTACCGCTGCTTTTCAGTTGACACCACAGGATCCAATTATTACTTTCATTGTTAATTCAAATATCGTTCGTATACCAGTTCAAGTTATAACTGCAACAGTCACGAAAAATGCTTCCGTCAGCTCAGCTTATTTAAATCAATATTTTGATTACACGGTACGCATTACAAATACTTCTGAAATTTCACTCTCAAATATTTCGTTACAAGATACTATTCCAGCAGGTTTACAATTTATAAATGGCACTGTCTTTATTAACGGTGAACGCTCTCCACTAGCGAATCCGAATATCGGTTTCCTAGTCGCTACTAATTTGGAACCAAACGAAACAATTATCGTGTTATTCACAGTACAAGTGATAAGCCCCCTGTTAATAATCCCTTTAAAAATACGGCCAATATTTCGTTACAACTTCAAGTCTCGCCTACCGATCCACCAATTACAGTAACCGTTACAAGTAACGAAAACATCGTCACCTTTGTTCCAGAAAATCCAGATGAAGCACTTCCAAATTTAAATTGCTTCTTTGACGGTGAACGCTTCATTCGCATTACTCCTCGAAATGTACGAAATTACCTTTGGACTTGGATTTGGTGGAAGTAATTGAAACAAAAAAGAGATTGTAGTTTGGTTGAAACCAAATTACAATCTCTTTTTCATTACCTATATCCCACTACGTTGTAACTCGTCCAAGGATATACGATTAAACACCATCTCAAGTTATTTTAGTCGTAATAAGTTGGCCAGCTTCATTAATAGTAACTTTCCATTTCACTCCACTAGCAGTCTTCATGATTATACCTTTACTTGCCTCTATTTCAATATCTCCAAACATTCTTCCGCCAGTCGTCGCTAACCAAGCACTCCCATTTTCCATAGAAGATCTTGCAAAGATACGATTAATTCGAAAACGTTTATGATCTTGAGAATAACCACTTAATGTAATTCTAACTTTATATAACTGACTGGCCTTCATATTCGATATAATTGTATCGCCAACATTTAATGGAACATCCAACGCGATAACCCAACTTCCAGTTGCACTTAATGCATATTCAATTTTAATTTTCTTTGGGCTCTCTCCCCATCCAAAATACATTCCAAAACAATTTAACATTTGTATTGGTTTTTTCGTAAAATCCATTTCAATTACAACTGGATTACTATCTGGAACGTCAATATAGTTTACACTTTGTTCATCTATTAAATTAAAGCAATTTGTGAGATTTCCCCCGTACGGCACTTTTCCACTTACTTGCTTAACGTTATATTTCTGCTGAGCATTTACTAAAATATCATCTTGATTTCCTATTAAATGAGGTCTATTTAACGTCAAAGGTAACTGAATTCGTAGGGATTCTTCATAAGTAGACTTACAAACATTGTATTGTCCTTTATCTACAATAGTTGTCGAAAGCAGATTTGAAAAAAGGTAGTTACGATGAGAATTGGAAGAAAATTCAATAACAATTTGTTCACTACTCATCCGGTACGTATCCCAAATCATACAATCAAATGTATTATACGCACCTGAACAACGAATTACTTTTTCCGTTTGTTGTCTACATTGCACTTGAATATCATGAAACGTATTTCCTGAACTTTCATTTGGCAAATCACTATTTCCATCTACTTCAATCCCATACACACATCCATCAATAAATATAGATTGAAATACATTGGCGTTAATCCAGCAAGGTGTATTGATATCATTTATATATTCTGTCTTCAAATGTATTGCAGTTTGAAAGTTTTTAATTTGAATAAATTTAACTTGAAAGAAACTAATAAAATCCCATGCCTTTTGACAATAAAAATGTATAGCTTTTCCTTTATACGATGGAGTTGTATTTATTATATTTATATTTGATATAACAGATTGATTAGGTACTTCGATTTGTTGTGAACCAGAAACATAAATAACAGCAGATTGAAACAATGGATTTATAACTTGAAGAGTACCACCAACTATCGAAGCGTTACTTTGTAGCTCAAATGCATTAAAATCCCCATCAATTTGCAGTGTTACGGTAGGATCCAACTCTAATCTTACGTTTGATTTAATAACAATTGGCTTTACAATTTTGTACGTATTTACCCCTGTAATTCTAACCGTCGAAATTCGATTCGCTACACAATAATCAATAGCTTGCTGAATTGCTAATGAGCTATCATTTCCCGAGTTTGGAACTGCGCCAAAACAATCAATATGAACGCTACTTTCTGGCGCACAATCTTCTTGGGATGAAATATATTCTGACAAAATAAATTCACTCCTCATATTACCTTTTTCATATAATATGTGAGTTGTCTCTTAAAAGTTTCTATAATAAAAAAAACAAACGACCTACTCGGTCATTTGTTTAATTCATATATATTTTTCGTTTCCTCTATCATTTTAGTTAACGAGAAATATCTCATTGCTTTCTCTCGTGCTTTCAATCTAATAGCAGTTACCTTTTCTTCATTCCCTTGTAGTTCCTCAAGCGCACTTGCGAATTTGGATTCGCAATATTCAGATATCAAAACACCTGACTCTCCATCTATTACCGCTTCATGTATTCCACCAACATCTATTGAAACAATTGGTGTCCCTGTAGCCATCGCTTCAATTACTACCATTGGAAACACTTCACGAAAAGATAATAAAAGTAAGGCATCCATATTCCCTATAAACTCATGCGGCTCTGAAATATTCCCTAGCATCTTCACCCTTTGCTGCAATCCATATTTTTCTATTTCTTTCATAATCGATTCTTTCTCTGGTCCATCACCAGCAATATAAAACATAAAATCATTTCTCTTTTTCAACACATTTGCAATTTTGACAAATAGTTGATGGTTTTTCTCTTTGGATAATCTAGCTAATATCCCTATTTTATATGTAGATTCTTTCTTTTTCTGCTGGAATAAAAACTTTTCAATATCAACACCGTTATAAATTGTATTTATTTTTTCTTCTGCTACATGAATTGAAATTAAATTGTTTTTTTCAAACTCACTTACTGTAATAATATTGTTCACATATTTATTCATGAAATACCGAAAAAGCGTTGGCATTTTCTTTTCTAATATCGTTACATTGTGTTTCGTATAAACAATTTTCATCTTTTTTTAATAAACTTTTGAAGTAGAAAAGCATATAATACCATTCGCAAACTATTTGCATGAATAAGTTCTATCTTTCGTTTACAAATTTCGTTTCGTAAATAATAAATATTTCTCAAATGATTCCATCGACTAAGTAAGATAAAATTTTCTTTTCTAGTAAGGGATTCATATAGTTCTCCATCACCTGCAGCTGTATAAATCTTAAAATCCTCATAATGCAAATTATTTTCTAATTTACAGAAATAATTTTCGGCTCCGCCAGTTATCAATTTATCAGTCATCAACAGTATATTCATAATTGCGTCTTCCCAACTACATTGATTTTATTTTTTTTATAAGCATGATAAGCATACTTACTAAAATAGTAAAAGCTTTGCACTGCATTAAGACTTTTTTGGTCCCTTAATAATTTCCAATACCGAAAAGCTGCTCTAACTTTATTTCTCGAAACAGAATTTGCTACAATTCGATACTTCGCTAATACTTGCTGTATCCCTTTTGCTTCATGCCCTTCATGTAATAAGTTCAGCCATAACGCTGTATCTTCCGGCTGTACACTAGGCATTTCGACATACGGAATTTTTTCACGATCAATCATCACCGTTAAACACCCGATAATTGTATTTCCTACTAAATAATGATAGTCAACAGATTTTGGTACACTCACTTCGCGATTTAATTCATTACCATTTTCATCAATTAAACTATACGACGCATATGAAAAAGCAATATTCATTTCTTCCATAAATAACAATTGTGTCTTCAATTTATGCGGCAACCATATATCATCACTATCTAAAAAGGCAATGTACCTTCCTCTCGCCTCTCGAATCGCTAAATTCCGAGCTTTAGCAGCACCAACATTTTCTTTTAATGATAATAACCTAATACGTGAGTCTCCTTCTATTATCTCTTTAATTTTTGCGGCAGATTGGTCGGTTGAACAGTCATCAACGATAATCATTTCCCAGTTTTCATACGATTGATTCTGTACAGATAAAATTGTCTCACCTATAAATCGTCTACTATTATAAGAAGGTGTTATTACAGAAACATGAGGCGCCTTATTATGTGCTGATAGACATTTTACCATCTATCTTTCCCCTTCCTTCATATATTGAAATATACTTCACAACAACTGCTAAAAATAAAAAGAACGCTTCGTTAATAATGAGTGACAATGACATCATCTGAAATAAAAATGCAATCATAGTCAATAGAAGGTATGGTTTTTCACGAAACAAAGTATGCTGCGCTAACTTAAACATTAATATGAATAAAAACGCACTATATAGAAGAAAACCAATTGTACCCGACTCAGACAAAATTTCTAAAAATGTATTGTGTACATATAATTTTTCATTAAATTGATACTCATAATAATTCGAGAAGTTAAACGCACCAATTCCGATATATGGATTGGATAAATAATATTTAAAAGCAGCTTCCCATAATGTAAATCTACCACTTCCATTATCATGGGAAAAATCAGAAATTCGTTTATTTAATATGTCATCTAATTGGCCCCCCATTACACTATTCGATAAACTAAAAATAACTACACTAAACAATACTAAACTCATAATTATTTTTATTTTTTTAGCGAAACTAGACATACATATATATACAAAAATGACAAGCACAAGCGCTAATATTCCCCCTCTTGAAAAGGTTAATAGACTCGTCGTAACACATAAAATTAACCCTAAGATGTTAGTGATATTTTGCAAATTCGTCATATAGTACATAAAAAATATTGTATTATAGAAAATAAAAATGTTAGGATCATCTAGCAATCCAATTAACCGTGGATATCCTCTATCAACTAATAATCCAGCAAAAATTTCTCTCTCTTCTCCACCGTATAAACTAAAGTATTGTAAACCGATTATATAGAGTAGTAGACTTACAACATTAAATACTATTCCTACATAAGCAATAGATGATTCAAGTACCACTATTTCAGTATTCCCCAATAAATTTCTCATTATAAAATAGCATCCTAAAACGAGTAGCACGCCAAAAATCATACGAATACTAGCATTTAAATACATAGAAAGAATTCCGCTTAAACAATAAATGAAATAAAACAGTAAAAATATAACTTCATGAAAATATAACTTTTGAATATGAAAGCCTTTAATTGTTAAACAAAAATATATGACTAAAAAAATCATATATATCTTCAATGAAAATCCAATATATAAATTGTATTTACTTAACATGACAAATAATATTAGAAGAATAATCCATCCCATTGATACTTTCATATTATTTTCCATAGGCTATATCCCCTGTTTCGTAATATAATCCTTTTTGCGTATTTTTCTTATAAAAGAAAGAAGAAGTTTTTTTAGCTCATAATCATATAGGAATATGGCAGCTACTACAATTAGTATATTAAGAACAAGCGCAATTAAATGATATGTATGCAATATATATTGCACTCCAATAAAGGTTACACCAAAATAAATTGTATACGGTATTACAATTTGGAATACAATTTTTTCTTCACTACACTTACCGCTATATATCCCACTAAAGCGACTATTTCAAATAAAACCATAGCGTATGCCGCTCCTATCACTCCACCAAGACTACTAAAGCTATAAAGCATAACCCCACCTATCACCAATGCTACACACTGCACAACAGTCCTCTTATTTTGACAACCACTCGTCGTTAAACCGTCAGCAATGGCAATATTTAAACTTTGTAGCACAATAAGAAATGATAATATTTGGAGTGGTTCTACTGCATTCCTCCATTCTTCATGAAAAAATATAGAAATAAAGTATGGTGCTAAATGATATAAACCGATCGTCATACATATTCCTACAATCGCCATTGATTTAATTTGAAGTAAATTTAATTTCGTATGCTCTTCTATATTATTCTGGTTATAATGCTTAAAGAGCACCGGAAAAAATGCACCTGCAATTACCCCTGGTACTTGATATAAAGCTGCCGGCATCCGGTACGCCACTGCAAAAACACCTACCATACTTAATGGCAATGTATAGTTAAGCAAGATAGGCGCTAATTGTGGCGTACTCATTATTAAAAAACCGCTAATAATAAAGGGAGTTAATTGCCAAAATAACGCTTTATGAATTACGACTTTCATATTCATTTTCGTCTTTCTTCTCATGATATATATACTGAATAAACCACCAATCATATACCCAAAAGCATATAAGCGAGCTGTTACATACACCGGTAACTCTCCGAAAATACAAAAACATGTAATTATAATGACAACTGATGCTGATACAACTTTTATGAGCGCTATATACTTCATACGTTCCGTCAGTTGAAAATAGGCAATCCCTATGTTTTGCCAAGTTAATCCTATTAACATGAAAAACATTACGTTTATCATCATATAAATTAAATTTTTATCCGCATACATATAATGAATAGCAATATAACCGATGATAGAAATAAAAATAAGTAGAATCATCCTTATTTTTATATACGATGATAAAATCTGCTCTAAATCTGCTCCATCCTTTGCCCCTTCTCGAAGAAACGTATTACTAAGTCCTAAGTCTGTAAAAAATAACATAACAAACGTCACTGCTATGGCAACACTAAACATCCCATAATGTTGTGCGTTAAAAAAGTTTGCTAAAACAATTAAACTGACGGCCTGAAGAAGGTTAGCTAAAATCGTACTATAAAATAGATGGATAATATTGCTTAGAATAGATCTACCCATACAAGTTCTCCTTTGCAAGTAACCTACTTACATATGTTGTTTGTTTACATATATATTTATCTTGCACCATTACCGTTCAATACAATTAAAACGGTTTTACATAAAATACGGATGTCCATCCGAAATGTTTTCATTTCAATATACTCCATGTCCAGCCTCAACTTTTCCTTTGGATCAAGATTATACCCTCCATTTATTTGTGCCCATCCTGTTAAGCCTGGTTTTACTATTAAACGTTCCTTAAATTCTGGAATATACGCATCAAACTCATTATAAAAAAACTCTCTCTCTGGTCTAGGGCCTACAAAAGACATATCTCCTCTTAAAATGTTTAAAAGTTGCGGTAATTCATCAATTCTCGTTTTTCTTATAAACAATCCAACTTTTGTAATTCTTTGATCATTTTCTTTTGCCCATTGTGGTCCGTTCATTTCAGCATCCTTTACCATCGACCTTAATTTAAATACATTAAACTTCTTCCCGTTTATACCTAAACGTTCTTGAAAGTATATTGGAGCCCCTGATGTTTCTAAGGTAATCATAATACAAAAGAACAACATAATTGGTATTGTTAATAGTAACAATATGATTGAAAATATAATATCAAACAAGCGTTTTACACTTCGATTCAATATGCTAGGCTTTTCTTGAGCCGGAATCGTATACAACTTGGCTTGATTTGTTTCACGAATCATGGATCGTTACCCCCACATTCAAGAATATAAAATTATACCTATTAATTCACATTCTTTCCTATTTATATCCGCTATTACTTTTTGCACTGTACGTAATGAATCTTTTTGCTTTTTAACTGCTAAAACCACTCCATCGCATTTCCCTGCAATAATGTGCGTAGCAGGAAGTTCAAATACTTCAGAAGAATAAACGAAAATGTAATCAAAATCTTCTTTCCACTTAGCAATCGCATTATCAAATTCATCCATAGCAACTAAAGGCGTCCCTGTATGTACTGTTTTTTTTGCAGGAATACAATATAAGTAATTAGACAAATTACTAGAAAAAGATTCATAATTGCAGGAGGAAGAGCTTATTATATCGTTTACTGTTATCATGTGATCACTTTGTAATAATACATGTAGTTTAGGGTCAGAAAAATTCACATCAATAAGTAACACCTTTTTTTCATTTCCGCAAACACTAGACCCATATTTACTATAAGCGAGGCAACAACACCTCTGTCCTTCGTTGAACTAACTGTGAACAGTTGTTTTCCGGATTTTTTCAGCTCGTGATACACCGTATAAAACTGCTCTTTCATCAGATCATCATGCAAATTGAATGGCAGCTGCTTATTTGTCCTAAACATCGACATGTTCACCTCGATATATAGATGATTTTTTATCAACCTCTGTAGGTTTCTTTTTTCTATTTGGTTCCATATTTATGTGACCAATAACAGAGACTGTTGTTATTTTCTCTAAATCCTGTTCCGTGTATATACGTTCATCAAAATAATCTCGAAATACAGCTAAACCTATCCCAACAAAAAAACTAACAATTAAAGAAATAGGAATGATCAGTTGAAATTTCGGAAACAATTTTTCAGCCTGTTCCTGTAACTCAGGATCAGTTAATACTTTCACCCCTTGTACATTTGTGTACTGTTGAAAGCTTTTTTGTGATTGCTCTGCCAATGTCTTTACAATGTCTTTCACGATTTTCGGATTGGAATCTTTTACTGTAACAGTTACAATTTGTGAGTTGTCCGTATTCACAACCGAGATTTTTTGTGCTAATTCATAACTTGATTGCTCTAATTTCAAAGTTTTTTTGACTGTTGAAATAATTAATGGGCTTTTTAAAATATCAACATACGATGTTACTAGTTGCTTATTTTCTTGTGTTTTATTTGTTGAATTTTCCTTATTAAACTCATCTAAATTCCCAACAAGAATTTGCGTTGAATATTGATATGACGGCTTTAAAACATACATAGAGATAAGAACTAAAGAAGCGGTTAAACAACACATCGTTAAAATAATCGTTACGAATCTTCTTTTCAGTAATTGTCGAAAATCTTTTATACTCATTTCTTGCTTCAATTATTTCACCGCCCTTTTCTGAATAACATCCTGCAATTCACTCTTTACAGATAACCCTTTCTCTCTTCTATCCACTTGTTTTGTTACATACTTTCCGACTCCGAATGCAAATTTTTCTACATATACATACGAAAGCATTGCAAGTATAAACGAAAAAACAAGTGAAAAAATTAAAATAATAGGCAACGGGAATATTTCATGGAGCATGTATATAAGGGAAAACAACGATATAATATGGTATAAATAAAGACTGTAAGAAATCTTCCCCAAATATAACAAATATTTATTATGTAGCAAGGACGACAAAGTTGATATTGACAAACTTAATATGACAAATAAACATGCACTTATCGCCACTACGTAGTCTCGAAATATAAAATTATTGAGCACTTTAATTTCTCCTATAAGCCCTTCATACATAAAAAGTAAAATCGCAAATAAAAACCATGCAATTTTCGTGTTTTTAGTACAATTACTATAAAAAACTATTAAATTATTTTTATACTTCGCAACTAGTGCTCCTAGTAAAAACAGTACTGTGTAATGCAATGTTAATGCATAGCTTGTTAATGTTAAGCCCGAGCGAAACAAAAATAATATTACGACAGAACATATACTAAAACTAAACAATAATAGTAATGAACACCTTAACGTTTTTCGTAAGCAAATCATCAAAATTAACGGGAAAATTATTGATATTCGCATTTCATGGACAAGTGACCAAATCACACCGTTATATGCATCTGTATTATATTTCCCAACCAATAAAATATGTTGTGCGATTAAGCTTGAAGAACTTTCAATCGTCCATGAGCGATTAAACCATTCACTTAAATAAGAAATACCATATTCACTAATTGTAATCTGGCATACAATAGCTATAATTATTGCCACAATATAAGGAATATATATTCTGCATATACGTTTTAAAAGGTATGACCCATAGCTACTATAGTTTTTTTGAATAGATTCATACAAAACAAATCCGCTCAAAACAAAAAAGATAATAACTGATTCGTTACCACTACTAAAAATTAGACGAGCAGGCGTTTCTTTTAATAGATACACAACAAATGGTTTATTATCTTCATAACTGTAATTTTGAAATGCTGAAAAAATCATTAAATGATGACCAATCATTACTACTAATGAAGAAATCCCTCTTATAGAGTCCAATTCTTCGTATCTTTTCATCTTTTTACATCAACTCCTAATGAAATGATAATAATCATTTCAAAGCGACATCTTTATTCATATTCCTCTCCTTTCTTTTCATTCCAATTTTTCATATTAAAATGATTTTATAGTATAAATTTGAGTGTATTGTAACATTTTTTGTAATATTTTGAATAGAAAATCTCAAAAATTGGTATATACCAATTTCAACCTCGAAAAATGAGTAATATTGATAGAAAAACGCTATAAAAATATCTTGCATATTTACAAAATTAAAGAGCTGAATAGCGTTTTTTCAATATAAAATAAAAAAGATAGCCTACATAGGCTATCTTTTTTATTTTATTTAATTACTGGCACCACTATATGCTACATGTCGTTTCTCAATTCTCTCTTCAATTTCTTTCATATTTTCTTTATTATTTAATAGTGATTGTTTATTTTCAATTAATAATTGTTTAAAAGATTTTCTCACTTTTTTCTCATTTTCATTGTCCTCCTTGGGGGATGGTTTATATAAAAGATAAAGAATTATCTGTGTGTTCTTATAATAATTGATTGTTGTGAATTCTATTTGAACTTCATATGAAAATCTCGTTTATTTTCTGACAACTTTGTGAACACGAAAAAATGATTATCTAAAACTATGTTGAAATTAATTCACTTCATGATAAAAGTTATTATTTTCATCAACTTTTATCATTATATCTTGTCGAAATATTTATATATTTAAAATTGAGTTCGACATAATTTTATTTATTATAATACTGTTTACAAAAACAAAAAGAAGGTGTCACCAAGTCAAAGTTCGACTTATGCAACATCCCTCTTCCCAAACTATTTATAGCATATTTATTAATATTTCAGGTCTTCCCCAATTCATTTCTTCACAAACAAATCTAAGTTTTTCTTCATCCATTGTGTGTAATCCTTCTTCTAGTGAACATGAAATTGGAACTTCACAGTGAATTTGGGCTAATTGTAACGAAATATTTAAGTTCTCTAAATCACTTTCAATCTTCGTACGCTGCGCTTTTGTTAATGATTCTACATTTTCTAGTACAGCGGATACTGTTCCGTGCTCTTGAATAAGCTTATACGCTGTTTTTTCACCGATACCTTTTACCCCTGGATAATTATCACTTGTATCTCCCATGAAAGCTTTTGCATGGACGATTTGCCACGGCTCTACACCTTTTTCTTCCATGATTTTCTCCGGTGTGTAATATTCGTAATTTCCAATTCCTTTACGCAGAAGCATGACTGTAACGCTCTTATCAACAAGTTGAAGTAAATCCGTATCACCTGTTAAAATATAAACTTCAGCTTCATTGCAATATTGTTTTGCAAGCGTACCGATACAATCATCGGCTTCGTAGCCTTTCATACCGATAACTGGAATGGATAATTTTGCAGTCATTTCTTGCACTAAATCAAATTGAGGAATTAATTCTTCTGGTGGCGCTGCACGATTTGCTTTATAATTCGAGAACGATTCTGTTCTAAATGTCGTACTTCCCATATCCCAGCATGTAACGATATGTGTTGGTTCGATCGCTTGCGTAGCTGTTAATAAGTGTTTCATATAACCATGAATCCCGTTCGTAGGGGTTCCATCTTGTCTTTTCATAAATTGTCCGTAGACACTTGTTGCGTAAAAAGCACGAAATAATAGTGCCATACCATCAACTAATAATACTTTTTTCATAATTCCTCTCCTATTAAAAAAATAATAACCTTACGTTATCACGTAAGGTTATATAAATAGATTACCATTCTACGTTTTTGCTCAACTTTGTCTATTATACATTGTTTTTGTATATTTAGCATCATTAACACATTAAGACGTTCTACTACAACAAGTATGCAAGATGCCTGAATACGTATTTTTTCCAGTAGAAACAACGATAGCTTTTGCATTTCCACTAACGATATGCGAACCTTTAAAACATACATTTTCAAGCTCAAGTGGATTATAATCTTTCATCCGTTTTAATGGAATAAACCGTTTACGTTCAAGGTGATAGCAGCTCTCAAACTTCTCTATATTCGCTTCGTTTCCCGTTAATACAGACTCATTCACTAATAAATCATCTGCATAAATAATACGTACATCAGCTGGCACAGCATCTCCAGCCGAAAGAAAAATCATATCTCCAGGTACAAGTTCTTGCACAGGTATCTCCATCATTTTCAGTTCACTATTTAGCCCTGTACTACTAGAACATTCTACTCTAGATACAGTAATCGTTTCACGTTGTAATTCATCACACACACGTTGTTTTGAAAAACCTGGAATCATGCCACCTAGCTTCATCATTACTTCTGCAAGAAGTGCTCTTTTTGAAGTTAGTTCATTTCGGCCATATACTTGAATACGTTTTTGTGCCTCTTTCATTGATAGTCCGTCTCTTGTTGTTTTAAAATATGCAAATACAGATTTTACATCTCTTGTTGCAATTTCAATTAATAAATCTTTATTTTTTTGGAGCATTGTTTGTTCTTTTATTGATTTTTTACTTAGTTTATATGACGTGTTACCCACAGTTTTGTTTGCATATAACATATTATCGTCTCCTCCTTTACAACATAGGAAGAAACGCTTTGTTTCTCAATTTATCCACTTTACTGTGAAAGTGTCTCGCGCTTTATAAACGCTATATTGTGATAAATATAGAGGGAGGAACAAATCGTTTCCTGCCTACATCATATATTTTTGATTTGAAGTATATGGGTAACGGAACCGAGTCAGAATTTGACATGCTCCTCACCTCCTCGTTTAATTTTATAGTTTATAATATGAAATTACTCATAGCTTGGTAACAAAAAAGACCCCTACCCTTAAGAGAGTAGCGGCCATTACATACACAAATAAACGATTTCTAATATAATTAGAAATCTACGGACCTCTCCCTCACCGAGTTTTAGCACTGTATAGCATAGGTACATTACCAGCTACGTTAAGAAAAACCTTAATTCGATCATTCCTGTTGACCCATTGGCGTCTCTCGACATTTTTGGGCAGTAGCATTTCTCTATACAGGAGCCTCACCTAACAGAGACTTATTTTCATTACATTGAAAATGTTACTCTTATTTAAAATAGATGTCAACCGTAGCCTACAATTTTTTCAAATGGTATGGCAAACTAACGTATATAAAGTGAAACTTTAATCAGTGGGGGTTTTGTTCATCCGCCACTGATTATTAGCCCTCACCAATCGGGCTGCCCGGCAAATAGCGGGATAAAATAAAAAACTTTACGTTTAAACGTAAAGTTTTTAATAAGTTATACAACCAGCGATTACAATCCCAATTGAAAGCGATAAAAACATAAGAAAAAGACCGACTGCTTGATTATCTTCTTCGAGACTTTTGTTTATATTAAAGCGTGGTGTAAGCCACTCAGCTAAATAAAAGACGATAATTTGAGCCAAAATCCCAACTGCTCCCCACGAAATCATATCAAGAAGTGAAATTGAATTAGCTGCTGTCGAATATAAAACGATAGCTAACCCAAGTAATCGCCCTCCAAGCACATAGCTTACCGCCTTATTACCTTGAGCCATTAACTTAAATTCCTTAACTTTCGTTGTCACTTCCATCAAGAACAGACCAATACATAAAAGTCCAAGTGTTACTGCTAAATATAATAAAAAATTAATCATTTTTCCCCCTCCTTTTTATACCTAGCGGTAAATAGTACGATTCATTTCCTGTAATCTTTTCTCCCGCGCGAATACCGATACTACTCGCTTTTCCAGCAATTAAAAAAGAACCAAACACATAGGACAGTTTCTCCATCCCTTTTTCTGTTTCCAAGGATACGACTGGCAGTTCTGTATACTTTTGAAATATCGGCAGTGCAGTTTTATACGTTTGATGTGCATTTTGAAGCATAATATTTTCATCCTTATCGCGAATCGTAATTGTATCTCCTTCTCTACCAAATGAAGGTTTTTGAACGAAAGAACCTTTTCCTAAAAATAAATCTGGTTCTAAATATGTAGGTAACATATATTCTTTAATCCACTGTTGTTCCTCGTTTGTATAAAAGACCTCTTCTTCTGCTAACCCCCAAATAAGACACTGAATTGATTTTGGCTGAAGTAAAAATGCTGAAAAAGGATTTATTATAAAAAGCTTTCCGGCTTTTACAAGTTGCAGCAGTTCCACACCTACCAAATCTCCTGTTTCAGGATCTTGATCCTCAATTAAATCTTCTATCGGATATGTTTGGCGATATAAAACATCAATCTTCGCCCCATCTTTATCAACTAGAGCATCTTTTGTAATTCTAAGTTCTGACATTGGCACTACTTTATTTTCAACATGGCATAGCTGACTTAAATACATAGTGGTATTCCAATCCTCGATATGTTCATGATGTGCTGTAAAAACAACATTTGGATTATCTAATCCCTTTGTCGCTTCCATTACTGCTTTCGTTACACCAGAAGATAGCAATCGTTCTTGATCCGAGTTTGGATCATCATAGCCTAGATTTTCACATACTTTCCCATTCATTTGAAAACATTCCACAATAAAAGTTGGTGTATCACTATTAAACTCAAGCATTTTGATTTTGTTATCCTCTGTTACAGCAAAATCAAATCGCGAAATTACAGATTCAGGATAAAGCCCTTTCATTCTAATGAATGATAAACTCGGGGATGGAAAGCCAAGATCTAGAAGCTGTTCGTCACTTAGATTACGTAGCAGTCTAGCAGTCTTAAAAAATATTTTGCCCATTCGTTCAGTCGCTAAGTGTAATTGGTCCAAAGTCTGATTTGTTATAGAAAAAACATGAAACAAACTATACTCACATTCATATAAATCCGACCAAAAATTCGGATATTTTAAATAAAATTCTTTTCGATCCGTTATGTATTGCGACATATTTTAGCCCCCAAATCCTCCCTTTGAACCGCTTCCAATTCCACCTTTAAATTCAGTAGACGATTGATACGATTTAAACGCCGATGAATTTTTAAAAGTGGATTTATTTTGATAGTATCGCCCACCATAGAAATAATGCCCACGATAACCTGAACTACTATCATCACACTGCCATACCCCAAGTTCATCATCCCAATCCCAATCAGAACAACTATTATCATTCGGTTTTGGGGGAAGATCTTGTGCGCAACCAAATAAAGTGCCAGTCATTAAAGACGTTACGACACCACCTACTAGCCATTTCGTTTTTGTCACCTTCGCACTCCCCTTTTTAAATTCTATTCCTATTATATAGGATGGCATGATAAAGTAGAAGAAAAAGGAAGAAGAGGTATAAAATGCGCTTAGAATATCGACTTAATGATGAAACGAAAGGGTATCCTGCTTTATGGAACTACGCCAATATTTCTAATTCTGAAATTATCGCACGCATGACTTGTGAATATTTTATTAAAGAGAAAAATACTTATGTTGTTACTGCAACTTCGGTTGACCCAGACGGAACAGCAGTTATTTATATTCAAAAAGAAGTTTTCGCCAATGACCCTTCAGACCCTACATACTCCCACATCGGTTTTGAAATTAGAGAACTAAGTGAAACAAGTTCAAGCTTAGTAGATAGTCAAGATGTATGGAACTACGAAGAAATTTTACCATCTCTTCATTCAGATATTATATATATTCAGCGAGACGGCATTTCTATGGAATTCTCCTTGGATTCAAGAGAGATTGATGAAGACAGAAAGTGCTACATTTATTACGGAAACTTCACAGGTGAATCAAGATAATATTAATATATCTATGCAACAAAAAAACCTTACGTATAAAACGTAAGGTTTTTATATAGCCCCACATATGCCGTTCTCTCTAGATGTCCATAAACCTGCTCTCACAGGTGGATGCCCTCACAAATGTTTGTAACTTCCTTCTTAAAAAGATGGCATGTTAGCTACATTTAAATATTGAACTTCCATATTAAACTTATTGGTTTAAGACATGCATAAGCTACGTACACCGTAGGAATTTTATATAAGGTTAGTTGAAATAAGACCCCCGCACGTGCCGCTCCTCGTAAATGTCCAAAAACCCGCTACTCGCAGGTGGATGCCCTCACAGTTACCGTACATCTTCCTCCACAAGGAAGGCTTGATGATGGTCGCTAAATATTGAGCTTCCGTATAACTAACATCGGTTTTAGACATAAATAAGTTACGCACACCGCAGGATGTATTATTTACTTGTCGTTATATTATCACATTGTTTCCAATGTGTAAAATACAAAGTTTTTCGAGCAATCTCTTGCTTGTGACCTTATTTTAATACAAATTATTTTTGCATGCAAGTGATTAATCTTCTTCTTTTGCAATTTGATTTTCTGGATAAGAGATCCAATCACTCCAGCTACCTGCATACAATTTAACATTTTGGAATCCAGCCAATTTTAATGCGACGATATTTGGACATGCCGTAACACCAGAACCACAATATACAATGGTTTCCTTATCTTTCGACAGATTTTGGAATCGTTCTTGTTGCCCAGCTTTATTCTTAAATTGTCCTGATTGCAACATTCCATCCTTCCAAAAATGGTTTACCGCTGTTGGAATATGTCCTGCTTTATGATCGACAAGTTCCTCTACACCAGCATAACGTTTGGGCTCTCTTGAATCAATTAATGTAACATCCGCACCTGCACGGATATTCTCTCTGACCGTTTCCATCGTTACAAGCATATGATCTTGTATATTAGCTTTGAATGTTTTTCGTATAGCAATAGGAATTTCCGCTGTTGTCGGTAGTCCATTCTCTTTCCAAGCCTGGAAACCACCATCTAATATATATACTTTCTCATGTCCTACATAGTTACATAACCACCATAAACGAGCAGCATTTGCACAGGCTTGACTGTCATACGCAATTACTGTCGTATGTTCATCAATACCAGCCTTCGAAAGCTTGTCTGCAAACTCCTCAATATTTGGTAAAGGATGGCGGCCACCATGTTCTGCTATAGGACTTGATAAATCTAAATTCAAATCAAAATATAACGCATGAGGAATATGTCCTTCTTCATACTTTTCTCTACCCCAATTAGGATTCGCTAAATCAAAACGACAATCGATTATACGGACATTCTCATCTTCTATATGCTCACGTAACCATTCGACTGTAACTATCATCTTTAACGACCTTCTTTCTCTTTCAAACGACTTACATACTCCATAACCATTTCTTCTGTAACATATTTACGCTGCAAGGTAACACCATTTTTTGCAAGATCATTAATCTGCTTCGTTACAACATTAATGACATCAACCGAAAATTCTTTCCCATTTGACGCAAGAGATACGGCAGCTTCAATAGCTGCTTCACGCTGTGCATCTAATTGTAAACATGCTTTTACACTTTCATTTTGTTTACGAGAATGTGCTGTAATTGCTTTATGTACTTCCATCTTCTCTTCCCCCTAAATAGTTATACGTTTTTATTCAATTCCATTGCAAGCCGGATCATATCACGACATACAATCCCATTTTCAATAATCTCTTCTTCATAATGCTTCGAAAAGTAATCAAAATCAATAGAAAAAATACGAAATCCACATTTTTGATATAAAGCAAGTTGTGAAACACTAGAATTGCCTGTACCAACTTCAAGTTTTGACATACCATATCCTTTAGCAGTTTCTACAGCATGCCTTAATAGCTTCTTCCCAATCCCTTTTCCTTGCAAATGCTCTGCAACCGCAATATTCATGATTTCCATCGTCTTTGGCCTTGTTTCCAAAAGAACATATACACCGATAACGCTCCCCCCTGCTTAGCTACGTATGTTAATCCTCTTTGTACATACGTAGCTATTTGCCGTTCACTTGGATCCGCAAGTAACAATAAAGCCTTCGGTATAGCCTCTTTTGGAATACGTTCTATTACAACAGACATAAAAAATTCCCCCTTCTCTATTGTTCTAAACCCTCCTTGTCTACCATAAATAATAGAAAGGAGGGATTCACCATGGACAACAATGAGAAAAAATGCAACGTCATCTCTATTGATGGAAAGAAGAAGAAAAGCGACACGTATTCCTATCCAAAATTAGTAGTTGAAAACAAAACATATGAATTTTCTTCATTCGTCTTATGCGGTGAAACACCAGATGGCAGACGACTCGTTCTTACTCATATGATTTCTACCGATGAATTTGCTGGATTTGTAAAATCTTTAGATACTGTACTTCAAAAGAAAATTGAACGAATCTTTTTCTCATAACGACTATATAACATAAATTTCTTTTTCAATCTCTACTAACTGCTTTTGCAATTGTTCTTTACTTTGTTCATATAGAGATACATCGATCGTTTCAGCCAATGCAAACAATATACTTTCATAATAGTTCATCACATCTTGCTGCATCACTTTTTGGAATAAATTCCACTTCATATCCCACTCTTGCTTATAATGATGAACAAATAAATGTTTTTCATCAGCTACATAGTTTGATACGAGCGGTTCTAATACAGATTTAGCGTCTTCTTGCATAAAAGCTTTGTCATTCTTTTCAAAAAAGCTTTTCTCATTTTTAAAATGTGCCAGTGCTTTTTTGAAATCTTTTATTTCAACTGAAGGGAACGGTTCTTTATGTGTAATATCTTTGTATTCATACTCCACTGTTCCATTCATAGAAATTGATTCATTTTCTACTTTACAGTTCACTACAATTTCATCCTTTGCACGCTTCATCGCTTCGTCTATCCATTTTTCAAGGCGTAATGATGTCGCACGCATTTCTTGTAATAAATCATGCTGAATAAATGCTACTAATTCCATAACACACTGTTGCAATTGTGTTTTCACATTTCCATCCGTTCGAAGTGATGCCGGATTAATAAATTCAGTAAACACATCATTATAGCGGAGGAATAGACGCTGTTGCACGTAATAAAGCAACTCTTTCACTTCATTTTGCATCGCCTGTTCTTCAGCAAGTACACTATATGAAGAAATGATATGAAGTAGTTGATCACGCTCTGCTTCATATTTTTTCGTTTGCTTCTCTTTCTCTTCATTCCCCTGCTTTGCACCCTTTATCATGTTTACTAAAAGCTGATCTGCCCCTTGCAACGCACCATATAGAGCATGCACAGAAACAAGCATTAAATCTCTCATCATAAAGGACGTAAATGATTCCTCAAACTTAGTAATCCCAGAGTTTTGTAAAATACCATACTTCTCTTTTTCAACATTCTTTCCTTGTTTCTCTTCAAGCGCACATAAACTTGAAATTGCAAATAAACGCGGATTTCTAATACCGTATTGCAGTAGCTGATCTGCGATATAACCTTTTACCATTTCAAGTTCTTCTTCAGACTCTGCTAAATCCGCAGCATTAATTAAGAAGAACATTTTATCAAGGGCAAAAGTATCCTTTACACGACCAAGCTGAATTAAAAATTCACGGTCAGCACGAGAGAATACATGGTTATAATATGTTACAAATAAAATAGCATCTGCGTTTTTAATATACTGAAATGCAACATCCGTATGGCGAGCATTGATAGAATCCGCTCCAGGTGTGTCTACAAGCGCTACTCCCTGCCTTGTTAAAGCACAATCATAATAAAGTTCCATATACTCAACGAAGCATGATTTCTCTTCATTCGCTACATAATCAGAGAACTCTTCTAATGTAACTTGTACTTGTTCTCCTAAATAAGTAGAAACTGCATCATACCCTTTTTGTACCGCTCGTAAAAAGCTAAATGTTGTTTTTTGCTTCCCAGTTGGTGAAGGATATTTCATAACTTTATCAATTTGTGCTAACGCTTCATCTAACGTAGCAATCTCATAATGAAACAGCTTATAAACAGCTTTCATATCTTCTAATAACGCTTGCTTTGATTTAAACTGAACAATTACTGTTCCATGTGGTTTTTCCTCTGTAACCGGCAAAATTTGATTAATCGTTGCCGTCGTCGGGTTTGGTGATACAGGAAGTACTTTCTCACCGAGTAAGGCATTGGCAAATGATGATTTTCCAGCACTAAATGCCCCGAATAACGCTACTGTAAATTGTTTTGTTTCTACACGTCTTCTTTTCTCTATTACCTCTTGCTGTACATGTTTCAGCGCTGGCAATGGCTCTAATATCGTTTCAGCTTTTTTCACTTTCTCTAATATCCGCTGAATATTTAAAGCCGCCGTTCCTTTCAGCTCTTCTTCATGAATCGCTACGTTATCGTTTACGATTTCCTGCTCTTGTAGTGTAAATTTCTCACTAACAATTTGCTTTTCCCTTTGCAATATCTCATCTATTTGCAAACCTTCAGGCGTAGCAACATGATCGTGCCAAACATTTCGTAAATAGTCTTCATATGCCGCCAAATTGTTATTGTATTGTAATTGTGTTTCTTTCGCCGTTTGCAACATCGTATATGTTTCAATCTCTTCTTCAATACGAGCAACTGCTTCCCTCACCTTTTGCTTTAAAACGACCGCACTTTTATCAAAAATTTGCTGTGCTTTTATAAAATAACGCTTCTTTAGTTCATTCGCTACATCCGCTGTATAAAGAAGTAAGTAATCACCTGTGAAACCTGCGCCTTGTTTAATTACCTCAGCCAACATTTCTGGTCCGAAAGCAATTTCTAACCCATATATGTCTTTCCCAATTTCCTCCGTGAACAATCCTTCTTCTTTTAAGAAGGCTACAATAAATTCCTTCACATGAAAATCAAGCTGCGTTTCAACAGTCTTTTGAAGGGCAGAATAAAACGCCTCTACACGCCTTTGTTTTTCTTGCTCCGTCTTTCCTTTCGCAAATAGCAAACCGACTTTAAACTTTGTTAATTTCGTTTCTAAGTACGCATTTGCCAATTCTCTCATTTCAAATGGCATTAAATACGCGTTATCTAATATAGCTTGTAGGCCTTTTATAAATTCATTTCTCACATGAGACTCTTTACTAGCCTCGCGACGTTTCGTTTCCATTAGCTCCGCTTTCTTTTCAACTATCTCTGAAATAGAAAGCGGTGATGCTAACTCTTTCTCATATTTCAAAAGAGCTTTTTCATTTTCAGAAAGAATAAACGAGAAATGTTCCCCCATTAAATATTCTGTTTCTCTCTCCATTCCCTCTCTTACATACCGCTCTTTTTCTTTCATGATAGATGTAATTAACGTTTCTAAGCTTCCAATTTCATTATGTGGATGGTTCATCATTCGTAATGACGTATAATATACTCCATCTACTTCAATATCCCAGTTAGAGAACGATTGCTTTACACTATCTTTATAATTCTCAAACGACAATTCATTTTCTTTATGTTTATCTATTTGATTGACAACGAGATAAACCGTTTTATTACGTTGTTTCAATTCTTTAACAAATTGCAAATTCACTTCCGATTGGACGTGATTATAATCCATCATATAAAAAATTACGTCTGCTAGATGTAGCGTTGATTCTGTCGCTAATTGATGGGCATCATCTGTTGAGTCAATCCCTGGTGTATCTACTAACATAACACCTTCAGGAATTGGCGCATCATTCCGATAAATGTGAACACCAATTACCTCATCACCATCTTTACAAATTTGTTTTAATTCTTCAGCTGAATATGCACCGTCATACTCGTACTGTTCTCCAGATTTAACCGTTACAACAACACGATCCATTCCTTTTTCAATTTTGACAACGTTAGCGCTTGTCGGAATTGGACTTGTTGGTAACAGCTGCGCTTTATATAGATGATTCATCATCGTTGATTTCCCTGCAGAGAAGTGACCACAGAACGCTATCATAAGCTGTTCTTGTTTATATTTTTGAATCACCTCAAACAACTTTAAACTATTCTCTGCATCGCCGTGTTTTTGCCACTCTTCATAAAAACAAACAAGTTTTTTCATACCGTTTGTCTGTACTATGTTTGTCATCCCCTTGTTCCCCTTTATCCAAGATGTATATACTTTTTCCCGCTAATTGCGAGCTCATAACCAGTGAGAGTTACACCTACCCATTGATTACAGTTTCACTTTACTATCATACTAAATTTTCAGCATATTCTCATTAAAAATAAAAAATCCCTTTCATTCTTTTTACAAATGAAAGGGATTTTATGTCATATCACTCATTTTGCTGTTCCTACTCCATTTAAAACATACTTCGCAATAACTGCATATACAGCGACTGTACCTGCTACTAATGCATATACCATACTGATGCACCAACCTTTTTTTGATAATGATTATCACTTTTAAATACATTTTATCATTAAAGAGAATCATTATCAACACTTTTCATAAAGAAAGCCCCTTATAAGAAGGAGCTTTACTGCCTGTTTTGAAAAAGGTTAAAACTTGTTGTGCACTCTTATTATATCTCATCCTACATAACTTAACAGTTTAAAAAAATGGAAATATCCCCTATCCCCTCCATCTTACATTTTGTATAATAAAAGGGAATTACTTAACAAGGAGGAAAAAAATGACACAAAATCTCACACAAGGCGAGAGGATACACTCCATTGACATTATTAGAGGAATAGCTGTACTAGGTATTTTTCTTGTGAATTGGCCTGTTATCGCCGGAGTTGACTCACGTGATGTTTCAGGAATTTATGAAGGGATAGACAGCTACATTCGCCTATTTTACGATATGTTTATTCAAACGAAATTTTATACAATTTTTTCGTTTTTATTCGGATTAGGTTTTTATATTTTTATGAGTCGTGCTGAAGCGAAAACAGATCATCCGAAAATTTTATTTGTTCGCCGCTTACTTATTTTATTATTATTCGGTTTCTTACATTACGTTCTTTTATGGGACGGAGACATTTTACATACTTATGCGATTGCTGGATTTTTCTTATTTTTATTTTATAAGAGAGAACCTCGGACTATTTTAATATGGGCTATCGTTTTATTGAGTATTTTTCAATTCATTATGCTAATGGCTGGTATTACAGTTGCATTGGTACCAAAGGAAGAGCTAGGTTTTTCCTTACCTATCATGCCATTAGAAGATTGGCTGTCACAAATACAAAATCGTTTCCATGCATTTTACGCTGATGGAATTGGATTAAATTTACTTATGCTTCCAGAAACAGTTGGGCTATTTTTGCTTGGTTTATACGCCGGCAAAAAGGATATTTTCCGCCGCACGAAAGAGTTAGATCTAAAACTTAAAAAATGGCAAATTATTATGTTCCTTTTAACATTACCAATGTGGTTCTTCATGGTCCGTTACTTCTTATCAAAACCATTTTATGAACCAATTTATATGCAGGTCTTTACAATGTTTAGCGGAAAAACGTTATTCATATTCTACATTTTCACGCTAATGCGTTTATTACAAAAAGAAAAATGGCAAACGTTATTACGTCCATTCCAATACGTTGGACGAATGGCATTAACAAATTACATCTCGCATACAATTGTTACATTACTTGTATTTGGTCTATTCCTTAAAAATTATTATCCTGCTCCATTATGGGTTGGACCAATATTCTGCATTAGTTTCTACACGTTACAAATCTTTATTAGCCGCTGGTGGCTTTCACATTACCAATACGGGCCACTTGAGTACATTTGGCGTCTTGGTACGTACGGGAAAATAATGCCACTTAAAAAGAAAAGCAAGGTCTCATAACGAGACCTTGCTTTTTCACGCTTCTCTTACTGCACTTTGCATAGATACTGGCTCTTCTTCTACTTTCACTTTGCGCTGTGGCACCATATTAAATACGATATTTAAAAGTACTGCTGACGCACTTCCAAGTACAATTCCGTTATCTGTTAAAATACGAATGCTTTCTGGAAGTTGTGAAAATAATGTAGGAACGACTGTTACGCCAAGCCCAATTCCGACAGAACATGCAACGATTAATAAGTTTTCTTGTTTACCAAAATCAACGCTACTTAACATTTTAATACCATATGCCATTACCATACCGAACATTGCTAACATCGCACCGCCCAGTACTGATTTCGGAATGATTGTTGTAATAGCTGCAATTTTTGGAATAAATCCAAGAACGATTAACATACCACCGCAAGTATAAATAATAACGCGATTTCTTACTCCAGTTAATTGAACAAGTCCTACGTTTTGAGAGTATGTTGTATATGGGAACGCGTTGAAAATGCCACCTAACACCATCGCTAATCCTTCTGCGCGATAGCCTTTTGTTAATTCTTTTTCACCGATTTTTTTATTGCAAATATCAGATAATGCAAAGTATACACCCGTTGCTTCTACAATCCCTACGCAAGCAACTAAAATCATCGTAATAATTGGCGTCAATTCAAATGTTGGTGTACCGAAGTAAAATGGCTGAATACCATGGAACCAATCTGCTTCTCCAACTGCTTGCAAGCTTACTTTCCCCATAAACGCTGCAACGATAGTACCGAACAACAAACCTAATAGAATAGAAATGGAACGGATAAATCCATCAAAGAAACGATACATAATGATGATAAATAATAACACTCCAAATGCTAACGCTAAGTTTTCAAGACTTCCGAAATCTTTGCTTCCTACTCCGCCAGCCATATCATTAATAGCAGCTGGAACAAGTGTAACTCCAATTACTGTAACGACAGATCCTGTTACAACAGGTGGAAATAGTTTTACAAGTTTTCCAAATAATTTCGCAAAAATAACAACGAATAACCCAGCTGCAATAATTGCTCCATAAATTGAAGACACACCGTATTGTTTTCCAATCGCAATCATCGGTCCAACGGCTGTAAATGTACAACCAAGTACAACGGGAAGTCCTATACCGAAAAAGCGATTTGATAATGCTTGTAAAATTGTCGCAACGCCGCACATTAATAAATCAATTGAGACTAAATATGTTAACTCTTTTTGATTTAAACCAAGTCCACCGCCCACAATAAGCGGAACGATAATTGCTCCAGCATACATTGCAAGCATATGCTGCATACCAAGCGATGCAATTTTAAATGGATGCTGCTTCATCGTTTATTTCACCTCCGCAGTTTCTTGCTGTACAAATGTAACTGTGCCGTTATCAAGTGATGCAATTTCTGCTAGTGATTCAACACGAACGCCTTGTTCACGAAGCTTCTTTCCTCCATCTTGAAATGCTTTTTCAATAACAATTCCAATTCCTGCAATACTCGCTCCGGCTTGCTCTACTAAACTCATTAAACCTAAAGCAGCCTGACCATTTGCTAAAAAGTCATCGATGATTAATACACGATCATTTTCATCGATATGATTTCGAGATAATGAAATTTCATTTGTTTCTTGTTTTGTAAATGAATATACGTTTGCAACGTACATATTATCTTGTAACGTTAACGATTTACGTTTTCGTGCAAAAATTACTTTTACACCAAGCTCTAATGCAGCCATAACTGCTGGTGCAATGCCTGAAGATTCAATCGTCACGATTTTTGTAATGTTCTCTTCTTTAAAACGTTTAGCAAATTCTTTTCCGATTTCTTGCATAAGTACTGGATCAATTTGATGATTTAAAAAAGCATCTACCTTTAATACGTCACCAGATAAAACCTTTCCTTCGTTCAAAATCTTTTCTTGTAATACTTTCATGTTTGTTCCCCCTCTTATGCAATAAAAAAACTCCAAAAGCCGCCACCACTCGTTACAAGTGAGAGACGCGCTTTTGGAGTTTCGCAAAAAAAGAATGCTAAACAAGCAATTATATTCGTCCTCACTCATAGTCAAAGTATTTACGGTACTTCGGTAGAAACTTGCAGGCCATATCCCCGCGATTATATGAGTGTAGCTAACTATTTATTTTATAGAAGGATTATAACGTACTTTTTATGCTTTGAAAAGCATTTATCAAAAAAACACGTACAAATTTTTAAAAACCACTATCTTTGTTCGAGTTTTGCAAACTCTTTCATTCCCAATTACACCTTCGTTAAAATGATTGGCCCATCTTTTGTAATCGCAATTGTATGCTCATATTGAGCTGATAATTTCCCGTCCATCGTTCGTGCAGTCCACCCATTTAAATCTACTTTAGAATATCGCATACCTATATTTACAATCGGTTCAATTGTAATTACCATTCCTTCTTGTAACTGAGGTCCTTGTCCTTGTTTCCCAAAATGAAAAATTGCTGGTTCTTCATGAATCTCTTTACCAATCCCATGTCCCGTAAAGTCTCTTGCGACAGAAAAACCTTCATTTGTTACATAACTTTCAATTGCATAGCCAATGTCTCCTACATGATTACCAATTACCGCCTGATCAATCCCTTTATACAAAGCATTCTCAGCTACTAACAACAACTTTTCTGCTTCATCAGAAACTTTTCCAACTCTATACGTCCAAGCAGAATCTGAAAGCCCCCCATTTAAGTTTACTACCGTGTCAATTGTTACAATATTACCCTCAGTTAAAGGAACATCGGCCGGAAACGCATGACACATTTCATCGTTTACAGATGCACATATCGCATATGGATACCCGTTGTAACCTTTCTGTTCAGATGTGGCACCATGCTTTTTTAAATACATTTCAACAAACGTATCAATCTCTTGTGTCGTTATACCTGGCTTTATCATTTTCGCAATTTCTTTATGACATGAAGCAAGTAATTTTCCAGATTCATGCATCAAATCTATTTCATTTTTCGTTTTAATTGTAATCATACTACCTCTACCTTTCCTTGCTAAACCTACTATTTGCTACTAAACTTCTATCATACACACCCTCTACCAAAATTTCAAAACCCTCAATTACAACAAGTAAAAAAATATGTATCATATATTTCTAAATCAAAATAAAAAAACAGAAGATCCTCTGTTTCTTAATCACGTTTACATATATAGTTCATTTTCAAAAACTCAAAATAACTACCATTTGTTTTCTGTATAAACGTTCCAATCGCTTCAAACCCCACCCTTTTATACACTTTTATCGCTCTCTCATTAAATGTCGCTACTGATAGTGTTATATAATTGCACCCGTATTTTTCTTCACTAAAAGCTAGTCCAGCATTCACGAACTGTAAACCAAATCCATTTCCAGTTATATCAGGCCTCATTCCAAGTCCTATCTCAACCGTTCTATCATTCATTTTACAAACAGTAAAAAAACCAATGAGAATGCCATTTTCCTTCACAGAAAATGTATGATTCCCTCTACTCTCATCATGTAAAAACTCATCTAAATCTTCTTCATCTGCCTCTATATCGTAAAAAGAATATTCCCCTTCATAATGCCAGTTATACGCGATTTCCTCCGCTTCTTCTTGCTTCATTACTGTATATGTATACCCCATTCTCTCATCCCCTTTAATAAAAAGAGCTGCAATTAAGCAGCTCTTTTTTTACAACTCATAAATCTCTTTATATTTCGTTTCTAAATAATCGGCTAAGTAGTTTGCATTTAAGCCTTCGCCTGTTACATCTTCTAAAATTTCAAGTGGCTTTTTCGTTTTACCATATTGGTGAATATGTTCTGTTAACCATTCACGAATTGGTGTTACGTTTCCTTCTTCTAATAATGCATCAAAGTTCGGAATGTCTTTTAACATTCTTTGCTTAAATTGCGCTGCATACATGTAACCAAGCGCATAAGATGGGAAGTATCCAAATGAGCCACCAGCCCAGTGAACATCTTGCAATACACCTTGCGCATCATTTTCCGGACGAATTCCTAAATATGCTTCCATCTTATCATTCCAAGCTGCTGGTAAGTCCTTCACTTGTAATGTACCATCAAATAATTCTTTCTCTAATTCATAACGCACCATAACATGAAGCGGGTATGTAAGCTCATCTGCTTCTATACGAATGAATGACGGCTTCGATTCGTTAATTGCATCATAAAATTCATCGACTGACATATCATCAAATTGACCATTGCTATACTCTTTTAATAAATCATAATTTTTCTTCCAGAATGATTTATTACGGCCGATAAAGTTCTCAAAGAATAACGATTGTGACTCATGAATACCCATAGATGTTCCACTACATAACGGTGTACCTTCAAATTTCTCTGCAATATTTTGTTCATATACAGCATGACCACATTCATGAATTGTTCCAAACACAGCCATGCGGAAATCCTTTTCGTCATAGCGTGTCGTAATACGAACATCCCCTCTATTTAATGTAATCTCGAATGGATGTACTGTTTCATCAAGACGGCCTGCTTCAAAGTCATAATTCAATTGCTTTAATAGTTCTAATGTAAAGTTCTTTTGTTTTTCTTTTGAAAATTTTTCCGATAAAGCACTTGTTTTTAATCCTTTTTTAGACTCAGAGATTTCTTTTACAAGCGGCACGATGCGCTCACGAAGTTGACCAAATACGTGATCTAAAACTTCTACTGTAATACCTGGCTCATACATGTCTAATAATGTATTGTATTTATATGTTTCGTAACCCCAATATGTAATAAATTTCTTTTTAAATTCAACAATTTTTTCTAAGTACGGGCGGAACATTTCGAAATCAGATTTTTCACGAGCTTCTTCCCACACACTCTCTGCTTTCGCTTCTAATTTCACATACGCTTCGTATTCCGCTTGTGGAATTTTCTTATTTCTATCATATTCTTTCCGACACTCTTCAACCATTTTCTTCGACGTTTCAGAAAGTTTATCTTCACGTATTAAAGCTTCAAGCTCTGTTAAATAGTTCCCCATCTCATCTGAAGTCGACATGGCAAATACTTCTGATGAAAGCATGCCAATTACTTCTGAACGCTGGTCTACACCTTTTTTAGGCGCCCCTGTTCTCAAGTCCCAAAACATTAAGCTTAATGCTTCTCCGTAATTTTGTATCTTCTTCACGTATGTTAAAAATTGTTTTTCTACTTCATATGTAGCTACTGTCATTGTATAAAAACCTCCTTTTTCTACCTCAAACTTAATTCGACATGAAAATCTAATTTCCTTTTATAATAGAAAAAAAGCTTGGCAAGCGCCAAGCTTTCTCCTTATAATTCTTTACCTTCTACTGGTAGTACGTTTTTCACCGCTTCTATCACTTTCTCATCTTCTGTATCAGATAAGAAGATTGATATAGCACCTTTATCGTCGCTCGTACGAATTAAACGGCCAATCCCTTGACGAAGACGTAAAATCATATACGGTACATCTACATCCCAGAATGGATCATTTACATGTTTACGCTTCGCCTCAAACACAGGATCGTTTGGAGGGAATGGTAATGACCAAATGATAACATGTGATAATGATGAACCAGGAATATCTAAACCTTCCCATAAATGAACGGCACAAAGTACAGTCTCTTCTTCATTTTGGAAACGAGAAACGAGCTGACTAATTTCTTGATCCCCTTCATATAAGAACGGAACTGACATTTGTTCTTTACTTACATATTCTTTAAACGCTGCAAGTTCTTGCGTTGTACGGAATAATACAAGTGTACGTCCGTTTGTTTTCTGTATATTTTCAAGTGTATATTGACACTTTCTTTCCCACTCATTTTCTTTCGTATGTGATAGTAAGTTTACTGCCATTTGCTCTTCATAATCAAATGGTGAGGCAACTGAGAATGATAAGTAATCTTTTACCCCTAGGCTATTTGCTGTAAATGCGAATGAATCGTTATTAGATAATGTAGCAGATGAGAAGATATACGGGATTTTCTTCGAGAATACTTTCTCTTGTAATACTTCTTCAACTGCACGTGGCATAATTACTAACGTGAAGGCTCCATCACCTTCTTCACCCCATGTAATTACATTTTTCTCATGCATGAATAGACGAAGTGAATGTTCTAATACATCTAAATGTTCATCAACGATATTTAAATCATACGTATTTACTGTATGCATTTCACTTTCAAATACTAACGCATCACCGACTTCACCAATTTTCGCATAAAGTCGTTTTGCTTCAGCTGTTACTTTTTCTGTCACAGTAATTTCTAAACGATCAGAACCGGCAATTTCTTTTTTGTTTTCTTGTAACACATCAAAGAATCGCTCTGTTTGCCAAATTGTTTCTTCTACTAAATGTGCAAACTCTTCACGAATATCGTTTTGTAATAATCTCGTTAAAAGTTGCTCCATCATCGTTTGCTTTAAACGATATGTTAAAGCTTTTTGAGCTGCATATTCTACAAGATGTCCTTCATCGAATACAACACAACTACTTTCTGGTAATAATGGAATTTGTCCTTCACGCTTTCGAGCATCGTACGTCCAAATATGATCCATATAAAAATCTTGAGAACAAATAATTAAATCTGCTGCTTTACGATAATGTTCACGTGAAAGAGTTTGACCGCAACGATGACGAGAATCACAAGTGAAGCAATCTTGGAAGTAATCCCAATTTACTTTTGACCATTCTTCGTCATTTAATAGTGGAAATTCTTTTCGGTCACCATAGTGAGTAAAGTTTTGCATCGTACCATGATCAAATACGAATTGTGGTAATTCATAATATACGTCTTCAATTACTTCTGGAGCTCGTCCACTCATAACATCTTCAAGCTTACGTAAACATAAATAATTATCCATTGATTTCGCAAGTCTTACATCTACAGATAAGCCTAACGCTTCAGATAATTTCGCAATGTCTCCTTCTTCTTTCACAAGCTGCTCAATTAACGTTTCATCTGCACAAGCAATTATAGCTGGTTTTCCAGTATAACGCGCATAGCAAATTGCATATAGAAGATATACAATAGTTTTCCCTGTTCCTACACCCGCTTCTGCGAACATAACTTTCTTTTCTTGGAAAGCACGCTCTAATTGAAACGCCATAAAAATTTGTTCATCACGCTCTTCAAAACCTTTTTCCGGAAGGATGTCGTAAAACACATCTCCAATCCACTCATTCAACTTATCATAAAAATTGTCTTGTTTTCCTACTTCAAATGGTAATCTCTTCTCAGTAAACATCCTTAGCCTCCAACCAAAAAGTTTTTCTATAAAAAGATATAGTAACCGCTACTTATATGTGTGCAGCTACTTTCCCCTGTTGCCATACATATAAATACACGAAAAAAAATTTCCCTTTCGAAAAAGGAAAATTTTCTTCTATATTAATGACTTTAAATACCTTTTATCAATCGCTGTTTCATGTGAAAGAGCTGACAAATATTCTTCTTGTGCTTTTTGTATTTCATCTACAATCGCATCTTGACTATCCACTTCTTTTCCGAGCTCATCATACGTACGGTGAATAGCTTTTTGAATCATTGATAATTGGAAATTATCCATATCACTTCCTCCTTTACGCATTACATAATAGCCAGTATATGCGCGCTGGAGGAGTTTTATACTATGAATTGCGCGGTGGACGTTTTCCGAAGTATTGGTAGTAATCTGTACGGATAAATCCGTTAAACAGTTTACGCTTCTTCGACGCATCTTTTCCGTAACACTTCTCAAATGCTTCATAGCTTGTTAATACATATGCTGACCATGTATCTAATGGGCGGAATACTTGTCCCATTTCTTTGTACAGTTGTTCAACGAGTGCTTTTTCACTTAAACGTTCTCCGTATGGAGGATTCGTTACAACGTAGCCATAATCCTCTTTTGTTGTGAAATCTTTTACTTGCATTTGTTTAAATGTAATTAAATCGCCCAAGCCTACTTCTTCTGCGTTATCTTGAGCAACTCGAATCATACGATGATCAATATCGGATCCAATGATTTGTAATTGTTGATCATAGTTCGCTAAATCTTCAGCTTCTTGACGAGCTTCACGCCAGTTTTGTTTACCTACCCAGCCCCACTCGTCAGATGCGAAACCACGGTTAAATCCTGGTGCAATGTTTTGTCCAATTAATGCTGCTTCAATCGGAATTGTACCTGATCCACAGAATGGATCAACAAATGGACGATCCGGCTTCCAGTTTGTTAATTTAATTAAAGACGCAGCTAATGTTTCTTTTAACGGAGCTTCCCCTTGATCCATACGGTATCCACGTTTATGAAGTCCAACACCGCTCGCATCAATTGTTAATGTCGCAATATCCTTTAGCATTGCAATCTCGATACGGAATAACGGGCCATCTTCTTCAAACCAAGTTGTCCGTTTATATGTTGTTTTTAATTTTTCAACGACAGCTTTTTTAACGATACGTTGGCAATCCGAAACACTGAATAATTCAGATTTTAAAGATTTTCCGATAACAGGGAATTCACCATTCTCTGGAATATAATCTCCCCAGTTTAATGCTTTCGTTTTTTCAAATAGCTCATCAAATGTTGTTGCTTTAAATTCGCCAACTTTAATTTTTACACGGTCCGCAGTACGTAACCATAAATTCGTACGACAAATCGCCTTTTCATCTGCTTCAAATGTTACTTTGCTGTTTTCTACTTGACATTCATAACCAAGATCGCGAACTTCTCGGGCAACTAACGCTTCAATACCCATTGCCGCTGTTGCAATTAAAGTAACTTTTCCCATTTGCATTCACCTCTTATGTATATTCAAACAATAATTAATAGCAATTGGTCCTATTAATCATTACATTTTACGAAAAATTTTCTCATTAACCATTTTAACTCATACTTTATAACTTCATACAAATAAAAAGCCCTCCTCTAACAAAGGAGAGCTGAGTTATTTCATAGTTGGTTCATAACGTTCTGTAAGCCATGTTCTGTTCCTTTGTACTACAAACGGCCCACGCCTCGTACTCCGGTGGCAATCATCTATCTACAGGTTATAAAACCTGTCCTTTCCCGTCGTTCATTTCCTTGGAAAAGATTCCCCTACCATTATTTGGGTTTCTCGCTCGTGGGGTTTACCTCGTTCCACTCCTATCATTTCTTCAAGGACTTCGTCACTGTGGCACTTTAAAGGTAGTCAAACCATATCCGAAAGGACTTAGGTTTTTTCCCTGCCGTTAAACCAGCCTTACAGCCAGAATACCCTAGCTTATGAATTGGCTAGGCACGAACACTACAGCCATCTCAGGCCGTGCGAGCATGGACTTTCCTCTACAACGTTGGCGTTGCAGCGATTACCCAAACGTTATGACATCCATTAGTATAGTGGAAACAAAAAGATTTTGCAACGTTTTTTTCTATGTAAAATGCTTAAACCTTTTCCCACCTTACATCATTCGTATAACTTACTTCCAAATACAGCTTTTTCTAAGTTAGATAAGCGTTTTAAAATATCCGTATTCGTGTTGTTATAAACTGGTTGTGCAACTGGTGTTTGTACAGGTTGTTGTGGAACTTGCGTTACTGCTAGTTTTTGTTCCTCTAATTCACGCTTTAAACGAGCATTTTGTTGCTTTAATTGCTCAAACTCTTTGTGGAAAGCTTCATAGTCTTTAATGATCATATCAAGAAACTTGTCTACTTCTTCTTGCTGATAACCTCTCATACCTGTTTTAAATTCTTTTTCTAAAATATCTTTCGCTGTTAATTTAATTTTATCCGAAATCATTTTCTTCACCTCAAATTTTTACCAAAACTTTCATTAACTAAATTTTTTCAGAAACAATGCTTTTTGTCAATCATATATACGAGTACTATATTACATATTTACTCTGCATTATTCCACTGTTCCTCTTCTATTATATCTTGTAAATCAGAAAAAAGAATGAAATAACTGTGATAATTTTCTATTTCTCCTTTTTTCTTTGCTGCTTCTACAATATATTTGGGACTTCCTGGTTTTTCTTCATCGTATACCGCTAAAAGCGCATCACTTTTTTCAATAAAAAATTGATTTTTTAATTTAAATTGCTCTGGACTTTCATACTTCCGTTTCGTGATACTATCAACATGGTCTGCTTGAGAAAGGATAAATTCGTAATATTCACGATTATCTTCTTTCCAATTTTCTTCTTGTTCTAAAAACGGAGTGAATACCGCTAATTTTAAATCTGGATATTCTACTTGAATTTCAAAAACAACTTCAGCAGCCCATAATTCTACACCTAATTGGCCACTTATTATAACCCACTCTAAACCATCTTCTACAAAATTGGTTAATTTACGGTGTAACGCTTTCTTTATACACTCCACCCCTGGATGATCATTTTTAAATATTCCAAGTTCAAATGGCTTATATCCTGTTACTGCAATAACTTTCATATCAACACTCCAATTACAAAAAAAGAACTAGCATTTCGCTAGTTCTAACATATCATTTACTTTTTAAACATTCCACCAACGTTTGGTCCGATATTTGGACCGAATGGTGATACGTTTGGTCCAATATTCGGTCCGAATGGTGATACGTTTGGTCCAAACGGAGATACATTTGGTCCTGGACCAAATGGTGATACGTGATGTCCATGATGTCCATGATGTCCATGACCACACGGTCCACATCCGCCACCGAATCCTGGGTCGATTGGGTCCACAACATTTACATTTGAATTTGTTTGTGGGAAGAAGTTTTGGTTTTTAATTTGTTGATGATGTACATGTGTTGTATGTGTTGGAAAAATGTGTGGCACCACCGTTGTTGAAAAAGAGTGTGTTACGCATTGTTTCGTCGGATGAATGACAGGAGCAGTCGTACAAATAGGTCCTGTAGGCTTATGCCCTCCAAAGCAAGGATGACAATGATGCATAGTTTTTTCTCTCCTCTCTCGTTAAAAAAATCTGATTACACTTTACAGTATGAGAAAAGAGAGAAAGCCGTTTGTTATATATACCCATTTATTACAAGGAAATTTGTCTAGTCCTTTATTTCATTTACATTGTTTTTATAGACAATCCTTCAACATCACTTACCAAAAAAGCCTCCAACTTGCTTTACAATACCTGTCACTTGATTCATCGCATTCATCATTTGTCCAGCTGTATTCATCATTTTATTTACATCATAGTTACCATCTGATGTTTTAAATTGAGAAACAAAACTAGAAAACTGGCTTGGCTGTTGTTGCTTTTGCTTACCCTGCGTCGGGTACGGTTGTTTTGGTGGATAAAACATCGCTTGTTGATTAGCATACGGCGATGGTGGTGGCATATAATATTGCGAATTCATATAAGGCTGCTGCTGTGGTTGATTCATGTATGGTTGCTGAGCTTGTGATTGTTGAGCTTGATTCACATAAGGTTGCTGCTGTTGTGGTTGTTGAGCTTGATTCATAAAGGACACTTCAAACGGTTGATAATAATTTTGATTTCCATAATAAGGCTCGAAAGGATACATATTATACCGTAAATATGTATCCGTATTATATTGGTACATATTTTGCTGTGCATATGGATTCGTTTGCTGATATACGTTAGGTTGTTGAAACATGCATTCTCTCCTCCTTCACATAAGTTTCTACATATATAATATGTACCTATAAAATAATATGTGTGATGGAATATATGTCTATTTTTGTCGGAAGTTTAAATTTTTAAAAAATTAAAAAAGAAAACCCTTCCATGCTATGATAATTAAGAAGAAGATTCTCATGGGGGAGGAATCAACATGGTATTAGGGGATTTAAAACAAGCGTTTTCTCAAAAAAAGGGGTATTGCACAGAGAATGCAAATGAATTATTAGACTTTGCGAGACATTGGTATCTCGAAGGAAAAATATGCATATCAGATTATCGAACATTAATAAAAGAATTAGAAATAAACGGCGCAACAAAACCTACAACAATGACAGAAGCATAAAAATAACAAGAGGGCTCTCCCTCTTGTTATTTACATTGCTCAACTATATTTTGCAAAGTATACGAAATGGCTTGGTGTGTTTCAAAGAATCGTTTACCTTTACCTTTATTTACAAAGCATTGCAACACATTCGTTTGTAAATTATCGTATACTTGATCAATTTGCTGTACATGTATATACTTTGGCTTTTCTTCTTTAATCCACGTATAAGCTAGTTCTTTCCACTTCTTTAATTCCTCATCTACCATATCTACAAACGGTTTCATATCCTTATAAAAGTCGTATTCAGTTAGTTCTCTTTTTTTTACATTCGCTTCATTATTATACTGCATGAGTTTTTCTGAAGACTGTATTAATGCTTCATTCTTCATTTCTTTCCCACCTTATTATGCACTCACTACGACGTTTTGAAATGTCTTCACCCAATTCCCTTTTTCTTCGTGATGCACTAATTTATTTTCCATATGTTCAATATGCATTTCTGTTATTTCTATCTTATTACATATTTTTTCACTCGCATCCTTTAATGCATGATTCATTCTAATCCCTATATTCATTTCCAGCAAATCGAGAGAACTTAACATTTGATCCATTTTTTTCATTACATCTTCCTTCTGAACCATCGCCATATACAAAACGCCTCCTTCTTTGCTTTTCCTTTGTCATGTAATTTCGCCGGATGATTCACCACTCCTGCCCACATGACAAAACTAGTTGTTATTCGTCAAAGAAATCATTTCGTATGTCATTTATAGAAATGGTAACAATACAAAAAGGAGGTGTATTACAATGGCAAAGAACAAAAATGAAAAAAAGAAAAACCAAAACAAACAACAAAATAAACCCGAGACTGGCAATCCAAAGCTAGATGGTCCAAACTTCCCTGCTACATAAAGCGAGACTTTATTACGAACATTTAAATTTCAAATCATCCTTAATCTCCTACTAGCATTACGTTTTGAAATTAAAGTTGTAGCACGCATAGCAGAATTTTTTCAAATTAAGAAGTCCCGTCTTCAAAATGGAAGACGGGACTTCTTTTTTATTATATCATGAACTCATCGATCCTTTTAGCAAAACGGTTTACGATAGATAGCCTATAGATTTGTTCTCTCTTTCTTCTATACCATTCTGTTATATTAACTTCCCCTTTAGGTTCTTCAAGTACAAATAGCACATTCATTTTCATATTTGCACAAAACCAATCTCTCATTTTTATTTCTTCATGTAAAATAACAGGATAAATATCTCTAAGTGTTGGCGTATAAGACTTTCGAGTTTCCTTTGCGTAAACTTCATAATCTTCTCTAGACCCAGTATGTGTAGTTTGCAGTGCAAACTTATAAAACGAACCATTATAAATTGGATGAAACAATAACCATGCTAATTTTTTTCCTAGTTCTATACGCTGTTGTAACGTTTCAAATTGATAAACCGAAAACCCATACATTCTCCCTTCAATTGTTGGGAAGATAACTGCACTAATATGAAGTCTTTCTTGTACTTTAAAAAGTGCAGTATGGAATACATGTTTTTTAAAATATGTGTTCTCAATGACTGGTTTTTGAATTTTATTTTGTTCATTTATAATAAGCGCTGTCATAAGTCTATTCATATCTCTTCTTTCCCAGAAAAGTAACCATTCTTTTTCCATAAAAATTGATACGTTGAAGTATTGCAACAAATGAAAGAGAGGTGCATGTCTCTTCTTACTTTCCTCATACAATAATAGCTGAGGAAATGCATCTAAAAAAATAATCCAATTAGCCTGTTCGTACAGAAGAAATAAATGTTTTTTTACCGTTCTAGGTAAAACAGTAGCATAATATCTCCCTTCTAAATCAGTCATATTCCAGCCCGCATTTCTCGAAACCATACTCGCTAAAAAGGCCCACCTGATTTCACTATTTCTCAAATAATATTCTTGATAAGATTGTGTCCGAGAAATATTGTCCACATTAGCTATTTCTGTTTTCTTTTTAATATTGTGAATGATTGCTTTTTCTTCCTCTGTACAAAAATTTTTTTCTCGATTTTGTTTAATTTTCATATAATCATTCCATGTAAACATAAATAAGTCATCATACCTTTCATCAAAAAGGTCACATCTTTTTTCATTTTTTGATATAATCACCTTTGTAAGTAATTCTTAGCAAGTTGGGGGTGGACACACTATGACCATTCGTTACCCAAATGGAAAAAGGTATAATCAAGCTTCACAACCTCAAAAAACACCTATAAAAACACATACTTATAGTAATAGAGGTATGTCCCTTGAAGAGGAATTGAATGAAACAAATCAATATTACTTAACCCATAATATTGCATGTGTACATAAAAAGCCTACACCTCTTCAAATTGTAAAAGTAGATTACCCCGCTCGAAGTGCTGCAGTGGTAAAAGAAGCGTATTTTAAACAACCTTCTACAACAGATTACAACGGTGTATACAAAGGGAAATACATCGATTTTGAAGCAAAGGAAACCAAAAATAAAACTAGTTTCCCACTTCAAAACTTCCACCTTCATCAAATTGAACATATGAAGCAAGTCGTTGCTCATAATGGAATTGCATTTGTTATTATTAAATTTACACTTTTTGATGAATTTTATTTACTAGATGCAAAACATATTATTGCATTTTGGAATCGTCAAAATACTGGTGGACGCAAGTCGATTACGAAAGAAGAAATAGAAGAGCATGGATCCTTATTATCATGCGGTTATCACCCTCGGATTGACTATATCCGTGTACTAGACATGGTTTATTTTTCGTGATAGAGTCATCACTAAGGCTCTTTTTTCGACTTTTGGGGGAGAGAATGAAAGGTAGGAGAAAGTATAATGTCAGATAATTATCGTTCTCGTACAGAACGAAATCATGTGAAAAATCAAGAGAAAAAAACACATAAAGAAGAAAAACCAAAGAAAAAAGGCTCCTTTTTCAAGAAATTCCTTATAGGTTGTCTACTTCTTGGTATCGTTGGTCTTGTAGCCGGCGTTTCCGCTTTCTTTGTTATGGTAAAGGACGCTCCAAAATTAGACAAATCCAAACTTGTTAATCCTTTATCAACAAAGTTTCTCGATAAAAACGGAAATTTCTTCTATGAATACGGTGCTGAAAAACGAACACATGTTACTTATGATCAAATTCCAAAAGTAGTTGAAAATGCATTTCTTGCAACTGAGGATTCGCGTTTCTATGATCATAATGGAATTGATTTTAAACGAACTACAAAAGCAGTTATGGAAAATGTCACTGGTGGTTTCGGTTCCCAAGGTGGTAGTACGATTACACAGCAAGTCGTTAAAAACTACTTTCTAACGATGGACAAAACTGCTAAAAGAAAAGTGCAAGAATGGTACTTATCTTACAAATTAGAGCAACAATACTCTAAACATGAGATTTTAGAAATGTACTTAAATAAGATTAATTTAGGTAACCGTTCATACGGTATTGCGACAGCAGCGCAAAAATATTATGGTAAAGATTTAAAAGACTTGCAATTACATGAAGCTGCTATGCTCGCTGGTTTACCCCAAGGTCCAAACATTTATGATCCAACAAAAAAGGAAAATGTTGAACGAGCAACAAATCGTCGTAATGTCGTATTATCATTAATGAATCGACATGGTTATATAACAAAAGAAGAAATGAATAACGCCGTTAAGATTCCAGTAACTGAGGGCCTTCAACCGTCTTCAGAAGTAACTGAGATGAAGTATCAAGCATTTTTAGATGCGGTTGTAAAAGAAGTTGAAAAAGAATATCCTGATGTAAATATCGGTTCAGATGGTTTAACGATTCATACAACACTTGATCAAGATGCTCAAGATTACGCCGACAAAATTATGGATGGCAATCTTATTAAGTATCCGGACGATCAATTCCAAGGGTCATTCGTATTTATGGATACACAGTCTGGAGAAGTTCGAGCAATTGGTGCTGGACGTAAAGAAAGTAAGTCTACTTTCAAAGGTCATAATATGGCAACTGATTTAAAACGCCAAGTTGGTTCAACAATGAAACCAATTTTCGACTACGGTCCGGCAATTGAAAATTTACAATGGTCTACATACCATCAATTAAACGACTCAGAGTATACGTATTCCAATGGTAAGAAAATACAAAATGCAACAAAGAGTTACAAAGGTGACGTTTCACTACGTGAAGCTTTGAAAAAGTCATTAAACATTCCAGCTTTAAAGACAGCACAAACAGTTGGTCTTAATAAGTCAAAAGAATTTGCTGAAGGTTTAGGCATGACCTTTAAAGAAGGAAAAGTCTACGAATCAACAGCAATCGGTAGTAACGATAGTTCTCCATTAGAAGTAGCAGGTGCATATGCAACCTTTGGTAATAGTGGTAACTATAATAAACCACACTTCGTAAAAGAAGTAACCTTCCCGGACGGGAAAAAGAAAAGCTTTAAACCGAAAGAACATCGCGCAATGCAAGACTATACAGCTTATATGGTTACTGACGTTCTTCGTGACGTAGTAAAACCTGGTTCTGGTGGTACAGGTCCAACAGCATACGTTTCAGGTGTTGACGTAGCAGGTAAAACAGGAACACAAAACTTTGATGAATCAGTTCTTCAAAAATATGACATCCCAGCTGATGCAAACAGAGATAGCTGGTTTGCTGGATATACGCCACAATACACAATGGCTGTTTGGACCGGTTACGAAAAAGATGGTCCAAAAAATTATGTTAGCGATCGCTCCACTAGAATTGCACAGCAAATGTTCCAAGTAATGATGAGCAAATTCGCTACAGATAAATCACGCTTTGAACGTCCTTCTTCTGTACAAGAAATAAACGGAGAGTTATACGTAAAAGGTGCGAAAAAAGATGCAATTAAACAAATTAAAGTAGATGCCCCTAGTGGTCTGAATGTCACTTTTGATGGCGCTAGCACAGTTACACTAAACTGGTCTGGACCAGCAGAAGTTGATGCATATGCAGCCAGCTATAAAGCAACTGACGGTTCAAGTGGTAGCCTATCAATAAGTGGTACGACAGCTACTCTTGGTGGTATTAAACCAGGTGTTACTTACAGCTTCTCTGTAGTAGCGAAAAAAGGTACTGGCACAAGCCCAGCAGTTGGTGCATCCTTCACTGCGCCTGGCGGAACTCCAGATGCAAAAAAAGCTGAAGAAGAGGCTAAGAAAAAGGCCGATGAAGAAGCTAAGAAAAAAGCTGATGAGGAAGCCCAGAAAAAGGCTAATGAAGATAAAGTAAAACAAGACGAAGCTAAGAAAAAGGCTGAAGAAGAGGCTAAGAAACAACAAGAACAGCAACAGCAAGAACAACAACGTAAACAGCAAGAAGAAGCTCAAAAGAAAGCTGATGAGGAAGCTAGAAGGAAAGCTGAAGAAGAAGCTAAGAAAAAAGCTGAAGAAGAAGCTAAGAAGAAAGCTGAAGAAGAGGCCAAGAAAAAAGCTGAAGAAGAGGCTAAGAAACAACAAGAACAGCAACACCAAAATCCCGGAGGAGATACACCTCACGCAGACGGTGCTGTTGTTACAACAGAGTCCTAATATACAAAAAAAGAAGTCCGTTTCTCTTAACGAGAAGCGGACTTCTTTTTTGTTATCATTTTCTTTACATACAGCTTTTCTATTTCGATATACAACTGCGCTAATTGAATATAAGAATGATAATTACTCGGTTTCTTTATAATGAATGAATATCTTTCCATAAAATTAACAGGTTGCACTTTTAATTTATTCGTATTTATTTGCATTTCATTCAAACTATGAACAGGTTGTTCATTTAGCCAATAGACAACCGATAACAAGTGAGCTGAAAAAAGAATCATTGGTCCCTCAGCCTCTTGCTTATTTCTATTTCGAAACAGTATAGCAATGTCTTCATGCTTATTTTTCCATACATTCAACATCACTGGAATGCTGTTTTCAATTTCCTTCCATGGCTCATACTGTCTTTCAATATCAAATATAAAGTAAGTATTTTGTATTATCTCTTCAAAAGAATTGTCTGTATGATACTTAATTAAATTTACACTTTCTTTAAAAAATGGTAAACAGTGAAATTCTTTCGGTATTTCTATAACTCGTTCCATCCTTTATTTCACCTTCATTCGCTTCTTTCCTTCACGACATACTTCTAACAGTCTGCATTCCTCACATTGCGGTCGTTGTGCTTTACAATGATAACGTCCAAAGAAAATCATACGATGATGTGTAACTCCCCACTCATCCATTGGTACTTTCTTCATTAATGTTTTTTCTACTTCTAACACAGAGTCTTTCCATCTACACATAGCTAATCGTTTACTCACTCGCTCCACATGTGTATCAACAGCAATTGCCGGAATTCCAAACGCTACGGAAACTACAACATTCGCTGTTTTCCTTCCTACACCTGGTAATTTCGTAAGTTCATCTCGATCGTTCGGTACTTCTCCATTATAGTCATCTAATAACATTCGGCATAATTTTTGAATGTTTTTTGCTTTATTTCTATACAATCCGATAGAGCGTATATCTTGTTGTAATTCTTCTAGAGAAACACTTAAATAATCTTCTGGTGTTTTATATTTTTGAAATAAATTTCTTGTCACTTTATTTACAAGTACATCCGTACATTGTGCAGATAACGCCACCGCGATTACAAGTTCAAATGGATTATCATGAACCAATTCACAATGTGCTTCTGGATACATATCCGCCATTGTGTCTAAACAATAACGGATTTGCGTTTTGTTAAGCATATTTTTCCTCCTATATTACTGCTCCAACCAATTATAAAAAGGCACTTTTCCAGTAAATTTCGTCTCTTGTTTTGTCATTTGTTGTGCCCTTTGTTGATTCGCTCTAAATTTTTGACCTTGATTTTGAGCCTGATCTACCGTTTTAATTCCATTCTTTTTCCACTCAAATAAAATACGATCAATATATCGGAAATTTAGTTTTCCACTCATTACAGCTTCTCTAAGAGCCGCTTGAATTAAATTTGGATGATGTTGATCTTGGTCCTCCCACATCCCTAACGTTTCACATTCGAACGGCGAAAGTGGTCTTCCAAATTCTTTTTCAAATACTGTATATAAATTTACTTGTAGCTGTTTTTTTTCTTTTTGCTCTTCCTCTATTGATTCATCCATTAAGAAATGTAATATTTTTTCCCATAACGGTTGTAAAGAATAACTTTCGCACATCATCGCTTCTGATCTTTGTCCACCTTCTAGTGATAAAAAACCTTTTTGAATCAACGTCTGAATTACTTCCATACATTTCATTTCCGTTATCGTCATCCGTTCAGAAATCTCTGAAGGAGTCGGAAACGAATTACCTGATTCTAAAAATGTGTGTACATGAAGTACAACCATAAATTCCGTCTCATTTAAACCTAATTTTTTATAATGCATCATAAGCAATTTTGGAATTGCAATGCTTCCCTGCTCAAACCACTGTAACATCATTTTCTTTTTCATCACCAAACACCTCGCTCTCTAGTATAACACACCTTTAGCTATTTCTTTTTGCCACAATCCGTCAAAAAAACCTCCCCATTAATAGGGAGGTTTTTTATATTACATGAATGAAATATAAAATTAAGCTTGCACTTTACTTTTCATAAATGTATGGATGCGCTCTAATGCTTTCTCTACTTGTTCAAGAGATGTCGCATATGATAAACGAACATTATTTGGAGCACCAAATCCTGTACCTGGTACAAGAGCCACTTTTTCCTCTTCTAATAGAGCTTTTGCCCAATCATCAACTGTTGCATATCCTGATAAAGCTACAGCTTCTTTTACGTTAGGGAATAAGTAAAATGCCCCTTGCGGTTTAATACAAGTAAAGCCAGGGATTTGAATTAATTTATCATAAATGATGTTTAATCTCTCTTCAAAGGCTTGACGCATTGTTTCCACAGGTTCTTGTGAGCCTGCATATGCCGCAATTGCGCCGTATTGAGCGATTGAAGTAGGGTTTGACGTACTATGACTCGCTAAATTCGTCATTGCTTTAATAAGCTGCTTATTTCCTGCAGCATATCCAATACGCCATCCTGTCATAGAATGAGATTTAGATACACCATTAATAATAAGTGTTTGTTCTTTTAATGCATTAGAAAGCTGGGCAATTGAAGTATATTCTACGCCACCATAAATTAATTTTTCATAAATTTCATCAGAAACGATTAAAATATCATGTTCTAAACATACTTCTCCAAGCTGTTGTAATTCTTCTTTGCTATAAATCATTCCTGTTGGATTGCTCGGTGAATTAATAATAACTGCTTTCGTTTTCTCTGTAATTGCCTCACGCAGCTGCTTTGCTGTAATTTTGTACTCATTGTCTTCTAAACCTTCTACATAAACCGGCTTACCGCCAGCAAGCTTTACTTGCTCTGGATAGCTTACCCAGTAAGGAGTTGGGATGATAACTTCATCTCCCTCATCAAGTAATACTTGGAATAATGTATATAATGCATGCTTTGCACCATTACATACAATAATTTCAGATGGATCATACGCAATACCTTGATCGCGAGTAAATTTCTTCACAATTTCTTGTTTTAACGATTGTAATCCACCTGTTGGTGTATACTTCGTATGCCCTTCTAACATCGCTTTATGTGCAGCATCCATAATATGCTCTGGTGTATTAAAGTCAGGTTCCCCTGCCCCTAATCCAATTACATCATGACCCTCTGCTTTTAATGCTTGTGCCTTTGCTGTAATTTCTAAAGTTGAAGACGGTGTTAAAGCAGCTACTCGCTTTGCTAATTTCATTTGTAGTTCCCCCTACATCTATTTTTCAATGCTATATCGTCTTAAAAATTTTCCATCTTTAAATTCAAGATAGTAATAACTATAACGATTGTCATCATCAATATATGTAACTTCCCATAGTGGTACATCATTTTCAAAGCCTAATTTCACTTTCATAATCTCTTTCGGCTTACTTTTTGATTCCTTACTTTCATTGCCGACTTGCTCTATTGTTCTTTGTATAGCCTCTTTTTCAGAAATACCTTCGCTCTTTTTCCTTACTACAGTATCCCCTTTTTTCTCAGGCACCCAAACGATAAGTTGTTCTCCCTTTTCATCTGTACCTTGCACGACTATATATGCAGATTTTCCGTTGTAATAATCAACAGATTTCACCTTTGTAAGCTTTGCTTTTTCTTTAGCAATTTCTACAAATTTCGACTCTTTTGGAATTTTCTTTCCCATCGCTTTATTATAAACATACGCCCCATATATTCCGCTAGCAACGATAACAATAATGATTGCAAAGATCCACTTTTTCATTGTATCACTACGTTCTGTAAATCGTAAATACAGCTGTTTCTTTATCTTTTTCGTCTAATGCTAGTCCGAACATGAGGTCCTGCTCTTTTAACGTACGATTTAAACTATCAACAATTTTATACAAATCCGACGAATATTTAATACGCGTCGTTGATAGTACTTCGATTTTCTTATCCATGAAAAAACTCCTCCGTTACACAAAAATTTCTAATTATAGAAGAACGCAATGCGGTTACAATAAGAGTACATTCTTTACAACCCCTGCTTCATCACCCATCTATTATAGCAGGACATGTACAGCAAAAAAAGGTTTCAAGTCGAAAACCAACACATTTTGTATACAAGAAGTAAGAAAAATAAAATTCCTCCTACCCACATTTTTTACGCCTGAAGTTTATAAGTACTTCAGGCGTATTTTTCTTCCATTTTTATTCATTTGATGGTTCTTCTAATTGTACTAACAATTCTTCTAATGGTCCTTCATAAAGAGGTACGTTAGGAATCGATTGTAGAAATCGTTTTCCATAGGAAGAACTCGTCAAACGACGATCTAACACTACTACCGTTCCTGTATCTGTATTCGTTCGAATTAAGCGGCCGAATCCTTGTTTGAAACGTAATATTGCTTGTGGGAGCGCTAATTTAGCGAATACATCTTCACCTTGATTTTTTAGCCACTCACCTTTCGCTTCCATCATCGGCTGATGAGGAGGTGTAAATGGTAGACGGACTATAACAAGACAACTTAAGGCATCTCCAGGAATATCTATTCCTTCCCAGAAACTGCTCGTCCCTAATAAAATTGATTTGTCGAACTCTTGAAACTTTCGAATTAAGCGGCTTCGACTTCTATTATTCACACTTTGGGTGAGTAATAAATAACCCTCTAATTCATCATTATTTTTTAAATTCGCATACGCTTCTTTTAACATTTCATACGAAGTGAATAAAACGAGCATTCTGCCTTTTGTGGCTTTTGCTATCTTTGCAATATGTTCCGATACAGATTCAATATATCGCTCATTACTTACTTGCTTAATAAAAGGTACATCCGTTGAAACCATTAATTTCATCTGTTCATCATAACGAAATGGTGACGGAACCTTTAAAGTATTTGGAGCGAAATCATGTAAACCAAGTTCCTCTTTTATATAATCAAACGTATCGTTAACTGTTAGTGTTGCGGATGTAAAAATAACACTCTTTTTTTCTGTTAAAAATTCATCAGCAAATCTTTCACCAATATGGACAGGCTGTGCGTATAGAACTGTTGAATGAATCGTCCCTTTCGTTTCAGTCTCCATCCAAGTTACATACGAATTCTTTTCTAATACGAGTAACTGTAATGATTCTGCCATCTTTCTCAGCAACTCAATTAAATGCATAAATTCACCTGTTACAACATGCATCTCCCATTCTAACTTACTTTGCAATATATCCACTTGCTTCTCAAGAGCAGTTACTACCCTTCTTAATTCATATATAAAACGATTTGTTAATTCGACGATACTATCCCACAACTTACCTTTTTCTAGTTCTGCGTTATACCTATAGATGAGCGGCATATTATTCGTTCCTTGCTCTTGCTTTGTTTGTTTAAATATAAAAGTACGTAACATTTGGAAGAGTTCATCCGCATCAAACTTAAGTTCCTTCAAACTATAACTTATCATACGGAAAGTTGAACGAGATGCTTGCTCTGATTTTTTCATCATTTTATATACTTTGGAGAGTACATCTTCTGTTTCTAGCGTCCCAAGACGAGATATAACCAATTGAAAATACATACAAGAGAACTGTTCACCCAATGTTCTACTCGCAGCTTCTTCAATATGGTGAGCTTCATCAAAAATAATATGTTCGCATGAAGCAAACAACGGTTCTTCACTTGAAAAATCTTGAAATAATAACGCATGATTTGTAATAACGATATCTGCAAATAAAGCTTTATTCTTCGCTCGCTGATAAAAACAACGACTAAACCAATTACTTTGCATACCGCCTGGACTATACGCATCGCTACAAATACGATTCCAAAGTAACTTTCCGCCCTCAGGAATATTTAATTCGTCTCGATCACCTGTTTCAGTTTGCAATAGCCAAACTAAAATCTTCGCCTTCGTAAGTGCCATATCATAATTTTTTTCTTCCTCTTGCAAAGCATACTCAAATTTATGTAAGCATAAATAATGCTTTCTTCCTTTTAGAAGAGCTGCCTCAAATGAAAATGGCATTATTTTTTGTAATAACGGAATTTCTTTTTCTAATATTTGTTGTTGGAGTTGTACCGTTTGTGTACTTATAATGACAGGTTCTTCTTTTCTCTTTGCAAAATAAAGACTAGGAAGCAAATAAGCAAGAGTCTTTCCTGTTCCTGTACCCGCTTCAATTAGTGAAAAACGAGAATCTCTTAACGCCGTATATATCTCTTTCATCATCAGTTGTTGACTTTCTCTTCTTTCAAACTTTGGCATATGTGATTCCAATTTATCCATCGTTTTATTCAAGAAAGCATCAAACTTTGATGAACACGTTTCTCCAAGGTTTAAGGAATAGTTCCGCTTTTTCAGCGCAATATTTCGATGTATTTCATACTCCGCTATATCTTCTTTACCGTGCATTACTTTCTTTAAAATATTTTCAGAAAGCACATCAGCTATATCGCTTTGGAACACATCACTTAATTCATAAAGCGATTGCAACGTGACAAGTGGTAACTTTTCAATTTCATTTAAAAATTGTAAAAATAATTCCGCTGTTGCAAGAGCATCACTATCCGCACGATGTGGTTGATCGTGCTCTAGTTCATGCTTCTTAGCTAAATCACGTAATTTATAACTATCGGCTGTCGGCAAAAGAATTTGAGCCAATTCAACCGTGTCGATTTTCGGACAATGTATTTCTGTATATCCAGCTTGCCTTAATTCTTCATTTAAAAAATTCCAATCAAAGTGAACATTATGCGCAACGAAAGCCGCACCTTGTAATAGCTCAACAATCATCGGGGCTACATCTTGAAATAACGGGGCTTGTTTTACAAGACTTTCATCAATCCCTGTTAATTCTGTAATAAATGGTGGGATCTCTCTCTTTGGGTTAACAAAAGACGAAAAAATCTCCAATATCTCTCCATCTTCTACTACAACAGCTGCAATTTGGGTAATTTTATCCTTCCCATCTTTCCAGGAGTTCCCTGTCGTCTCTAAATCAACAACGACATAACGCTTACTCATATATGTAACACCTCAATTTCTTACCTTTCAAACAACAATAATTTATATAATGTTACTATACCACGTTTTATCTCATCTTAATGAAAAGATGCACAAAAAAGCTATCTCCGCAATGGAGATAGCCTTTCTACTTATAATATCGTACCCGCTTTTTCAGCACCTAACATTTCAATAATTTGATTATTATCGTCTAATACTGCAATTTTTGGTTCTTGTTTATGAATCTCTTCTTCCGTAACTAGCCCATAACAAATAATAATTACTTTGTCCCCTGGTTGTACAAGCCTTGCCGCAGCACCGTTTAAACAAACAACACCACTACCGCGTTCCCCTTTAATAACGTATGTCTCTAAGCGAGCACCATTATTATTATTTACAATTTGGACTTTTTCGTTTTCTACAATATTTACTGCATCCATTAAGTCTTCATCAATTGTAATACTACCTACATAATTTAAATTTGCCTCCGTTACAGTTGCACGATGTAACTTTGCTCTCATCATTGTGCGAAACATAGATGCTCCCCCTTATTTAACTGTTAATGTTATATTGTCAATTAATCTTACATTTTCAAACTTAACTGCAATAGCTAAAATGATTCTTCCTTTGACTTTCTCTACCATTGTTAATGACGGATATGCATATAAATCTGCATAATCTACAGTGCCTTTCGTATGCGTCTCAATATACTCTTTCACAAGATTTGTAATGATTTCGGGATTACGTTCACCTGCCTCAATTCTTTCTTTCGCTATACATAGGCTGCGGTATAAATGAAGAGCTTCTTCACGTTCATCTTGTGATAGGTACACGTTACGAGAACTTTTCGCTAAACCATCTTCTTCTCTTACAATATCAACTGGTACGATTGTAACTGGAATATTGAAATCAGTTACAAACCCTTCAATTACTGCAACTTGTTGAGCATCTTTCATACCGAAATAAGCACGCTTTGGCAGCGTAATATTAAATAGTTTCATTAGTACAGTTGCAACACCAGCAAAATGACCAGGTCTTTGTTGACCGCATAATACGTCCGTGCGCTTCACAACTTCTACCGTTGTTGTTTGTTCTGCTGGATACATTTCTTCTACACTCGGATAAAATAAATAATCTACACCGTTTTCTTTTGCTACATTTTCATCTCTATCAATATCACGAGGATATCGATCTAAATCTTCATTTGGGCCAAATTGTAGTGGGTTTACAAATACACTTAAAACTACAGTTTCATTTTCTTCTCTTGCCTTACGTAATAAAGTAGCATGGCCTTCATGTAAATAACCCATTGTTGGAACAAAACCAATACTCTTTCCACTTGCACGAAGTTCGCTCGTAATTTGCTGCATCTCTTGCACTGTAGTTACGATTTTCATTATTGTTTTCCTCCATATAACGCTAAGCATTCTTCCTCTTTCATTGTGAACGAATGTTTTTCTTCAGGAAATTGCCTTGTCTTTACTTCAGTAACATATTGTGAAATCCCACGCACAATCTCCTCTTGAACAGACGTATATTGCTTCACAAATTTCGGAACACGATTTACGCCGTATGAGATAAGATCATGATAAACAAGCACTTGCCCATCTACTTTTTGTCCTGCGCCAATCCCAATTGTCGGTATTGTTAGTTGCTCTGAAATAAGTTCTGCTAACTGCATTGGTACACATTCTAACACAAGCGCTATTGCACCAGCTTCTTCACATTTCTTTGCATCTTCTATTAATTTTTTTGCACTCTCCGCATCTTTTCCTTGCACTTTATATCCACCCAACACTCCTACAGATTGAGGGGTTAAACCTAAATGCGCTACAACAGGAATTCCTGCGTTCGTCAAATATTGAATCGTCGATATAACTTCTCCAGCACCTTCTACCTTCAGTGCGTGTGCCCCGCTCTCTTGAACGATGCGGCGTGCATTCACCATCGTTTCTTGTAATGATACGTGATACGACATAAATGGCATATCAGTTACAATAAACGTCTCTTTCGCTCCGCGGCGTACAGCTTTCGTATGATGAATCATATCCTCTACTGTTACAGGTACTGTTGAATCGTATCCGAGTACAACCATTCCAAGAGAATCTCCAACTAGAATCATATCAACTTCAGCTTCTTCTGCTAATTTAGCAGATGGATAATCATACGCCGTTAGCATTGTAATCGGCTCACCTTGCTCTTTCATCTTCAAAAAATCTGTTTTTGTTTTCAAAAACTACTCCTCCTTTATGCAGGAGAGAGGAGATGGCCGAAATCATATAAAAAAAACCCCTCTGGCCATAAAAGGGCAGAAGGGTTGTGTGTTAGTCGGCATTATTCATCCCTCTGTCCCAGTCCGTTATTGGATCAAGGCAGAATCCAAGTTATTATTTTTCGTATGACTTCGAATCATGGTGCAGTTCGCTCTGATACTGCCCACATTCGAACTAATTATAGCAAACTACAAAAAGGAATTACTACATTTTTTTGAAAAAATAATTTTTTATTCTTATTACGGTATATGAAATTTAACACGAGAGTATATATGCTATACAGTTTTTATGGATAATTCAATCCTGAAAAGATACATGTTTTTTCAACGCATGTTAAAAAAGTCCAAGTTAATTTTTTCTGTAATCAATTTAACTATATAGTATAACTCTTAAACTAATGATGCAGGTTAATTGAGGAAAGTACTTAACAAAGGAGAATTGCAGATGTCTATGAACAGGTGGTTATTTCGATTCAGCAGTTTGCTTGTAATGATTGTATGGTGGATGTCTTTAGGATCCTCCCAAGTATTTGCCTCAGTTCATGTCGTAACACAACCCACCGATTTAACGAAAGTGATTGAGGTTGAACTAAATGATGATTACTTTAATCCAAATGTCATCACGATTCCGCTTGAAGGATCAACAACATTACTATTGAAAAATAAAGGTAAAAACGAGCACACCTTTACAGTGAAAAAACTCGGTATTGACGTCGTAGTCCAGTCAGGAAAAGAAAAGAATATTACCGTGAAACCTAAAAATACTGGTACATATGAATTAATATGTCGATACCATCTTCTTAAAGGAATGACAGGCAAAGTAATCGTCAAATAACATGCCAGGTCAACTCGACGGAAGCTATTTTGAAATGAACTTTAAATATGAAAAGAATTTATTATCATGTTACAAATTTAACTCAAAACTATTGAAATAAAAAGAAGTTCCAAAAGAGGAACTTCTTTTACTTAATTTCGATATCTGCAGAATGAATATGATGTACTTTCCCCTCATGATCCTCCAGAAGTAATACACCATCCTCTGTGATTCCTTTTGCTAACCCCGTAATTGTCTCTCTCATCGTTCGAGCGGTAATTTCTTTCCCGATGCTCACAGCGTAACTTTCCCAAAGAATTTTAATGACAGAGAAACCATTTTGTAAATACTCTTCATATAATTTTTCTAGTTGTAAATAGATTTGTTGCATAAGTTCTGCACGAACAATCGGCTTACCTGATTCAATCGCTAATGAAGTAGCAATGTGCTGAATTTCTTCATCAAAATGTTCTTGCTTTTGATTCGCATTAATACCGATGCCCATAATGACAGCATTAATTTTATCAGGATCCGCTTGCATTTCTGTTAATATACCTACAGCCTTTTTACCTTGAATTAAAATATCATTTGGCCATTTTATTCCTACGTTTACACCTGTACATTTTTCAATTGCCTGTGCAACACTAACAGCCGCTAACAAAGTAAGTTGCGGTGCATGATGAACTGGGATTGATGGGCGTAAAATAATACTCATCCAAATCCCTGTTCCTTTTGGTGAATGCCATTTTCTGCTTAAACGACCTCTTCCCGCTGTTTGTTCTTCTGCTACAACGACAGTTCCTTCTTCTGCACCTTCATAAGCAAGTTTTGCTGCAATGTGCTGCGTTGATTCAACAGTTTCTTCAAAATACACTGTTCTACCAATCCGCTTCGTTTGTAGCCCTAACTGAATTTCATTAGCAGTCACTTTGTCTGGCTTACTTGCAATTCGGTAACCTAATCGGCGCACAGCTTCAAGTTCATATCCCTCACTCCGCAGATCCTCCATATGTTTCCACACAGCAGTTCTTGAACAACCAAGTTTATCACTAATTGTTTGGCCGGATACAAACTCGCCATCCGCTTCAGAAAAAACTTGCAATAACTGCTTTCTTATAGTAGATTGCATCCTTGCAGCCACTCCCTTATACGCTCTTTCTCATTAACTACGTTTCCTTGTACGATTGCTTCTTCGATTTTCTGAAGCATTCCAGCAACCCACGGACCAGGCTTTTTGTTTGCCCAGTTTAATAAATCATTACCAGTCACATTCATTTCTTGACGTTCCTGGATTGGCAATGCATGAAACATTAATTGTACTCGTTCAACAGATGTAGGGTCATAGCTTTCAATCATCGCTTCATATACTCTCTCTGCCATTTCAGCGATATGAATTCCCGTTTTATAAAGAAGGACTGTATCCCAATCCTTCTCCTTTCTAGTACGAATTGCCAATAAAACTGCAACAATATCTTTTATTTTTTTATTCGAAAACTTCCATTGACGTAAAAAGACAGATGGATGTTCTTCTCCGATACAATATAAGAAAAATGCCCACGCCTCAATATCCGTTTCGAAAGAATCCCATTTATACTGCGTAGCTTTTAACAGTCTCTCTTCTGACATTTGTAAATATGGCAAATGAGAAAATAGCTTCGTCTCTACTAATTCTTTGAGACCTTTCACACAATATGTACCAGTTAACAGTTTCTCAAACTCTACTGTAATACGCTCAATTGCTATATGTTCTAGCAAATGCCCATACGTTTCAATCGCTTGCTTCGTTTTCATTTCTAATGAAAAACCTAACGTGCTTACAAACCGAATACCACGCATCATTCGCAGGGCATCTTCTTGAAAACGATCCGCAGCATTTCCAACTGTCACAATTTCTCTCTGTTGAATGGCTTCCTGTCCAGCAAATAAATCAACCATTTTGCCTTCTTCTGTCATAGCAATTGCATTCATCGTGAAATCACGACGTTTTAAATCCTCTTCTAATGAACGAACAAATTGAACACTACTAGGTCTTCGAAAATCTTCATATTCGCTTTCTGTTCGAAAAGTAGTTACCTCATAAGGCTCACCATTTTCTACAACAATTACAGTTCCATGCTCAAGACCAACAGGAACATTTCTTGGGAATATAGCCATCACTTCTTCTGGTAGAGCAGATGTCGCAATATCAATATCTCCAATCGGCCTATCGATAATAAGATCTCGTACGCTCCCACCAACAAAGTAAGCCTCATGTCCTTGTTGCTTTAATGTCTCAATAATAGAACTAGCTTTTTTAAATCTTTCCATTTTTGTCATCCCTTAGTACGTCATAGTAAATCGTTTCATATTGTGAAACAATTTTTTCTGAGCGAAATTGCTCATAAACACTTTCTCTTGCTCGTTCTCCCATATTACGGTGAAGTTCCTCGTCCTTTAATAGCTGAATAGCTTGATTTGCCACTCCTGTTGTATCGCCAACTTCACATAAATATCCTGTTTCCCCGTGTTGAATAACCTCTGGAATACCTCCAACCCGCGTTCCGATACAAGGTACACCACACGCCATTGCTTCTAATAAAACAAGACCAAAACTTTCCTTCTCTGATAGAAGCAACATTAAATCACTCATCGCAAGTAGTTCTGCAACATTATCTTGCTTCCCTAAGAATAAAACGCGATCTTCAATATGTAAATTTTTCACTATCTGTAAAATCGTACAGAATTCTGGTCCGTCTCCAACAAGAAGCAACTTCGCATCTACTTCTTTAACAATTTTAGCAAATGCCTGAACAACATCCTGCACACGTTTCACTTTACGGAAATTCGAAATATGAATAAGTACTTTTTCACTCTCACTTATACCATATTCTTTCTTTAATTGAGACATATTACGCTTGAAATATACACGTTCGTCTATAAAGTTATATACCGTTTGAATTTCTTTACTTGGTTTTACAAGCTCATGTGTTTCGTTAATTAATGAATGCGAGACAGCAGTGACAACATCTGATTGCTCAATACCAAAACGAATTAAATTATTTAACGAAGGGTCGGAACCTAACACAGTAATATCTGTTCCATGTAAGGTTGTAACAATTTTAATACGCTCTCCGATCATTTGTTTTGCTAAATATGCACAAATTGCATGTGGTATTGCGTAATGCACATGTAAAATGTCTAAGTTTTCTCTTTGTGCAACCTCGGCCATTTTACTTGCTAACGCTAAATCGTATGGTGGATATTGAAATACAGAGTATTGATTTACCGTCACTTCATGAAAATAAATGTTTGGATATACTTTATTTAACCGGAATGGTAAACCCGATGTAATAAAGTGAATTTCATGCCCACGTTCCGCCAATTGCTTTCCTAATTCTGTTCCAACAACTCCAGAACCACCTACAGAAGGATAACATGTAATACCTATTTTTAATTTCATTTACATCCCCCTAATAAATCAGCATGTAATAAAACCGGTTTCTTACTCATAAATCCCTCGGCATACAAGACTCCAACTTCTTTTCCAAACATCTTCTCACGAGCGATTACAGTTTCAACGTAACCTTCTGTTAACGGTGTCTTAACACCATCGCTCCCTGTTGAAAACTGACTTTCATACGCTTCTAATGCTTCCACCTTTATAGAGAGGTACTCACTTATATCTATACAAAAATTCGGTTTATGAAAACCATTAATCATATAATTATAAAAAGACTCCACACGATGTGGTGAAAGTTCCGGCATATATTTACGGATTCCTGCTGAAAAAATAGCCTCTTCCACAAGCTTTGCACAATTTGCATGATCTGGATGGCGATCTTCATAGTACGGTGCAAAAACTAGTTTTGGTTTATATGTACGGATCACCTTGACAATTTCACGTATATACTCTTCTTTCATATACAAACCACGGTCTGGCATCGCTAAATTCAGCCTCGTTTTTACTCCCATTATACGAGCTGCAACCTTCGCTTCTTCTTTTCTCAACTCTATCGTTCCATTTGAAGAAAGATCAGCTTCTGTTAAATCACAAATACCTACTTCATACCCTTGCTTTGTATATTTAGCGATGGTACCAGCCATGCCGATTTCAACATCATCGGCATGAGCACCAAACGCTAATATATGTAATCCACTCATAATTGTTCCCCTCATTTTCTTAACTTACGATAATCTAAATCTCCTCGCTCTAATGCGTGCATTAACATTTCAGCACTTGCCATATTCGTTGCAAGTGGAATCGCATATACATCACATAAACGAAGCAATGCATTCACATCCGGTTCATGCGGCTGTGCTGTTAATGGATCGCGGAAGAAAATCACCATATCTAAATCGTTCTTTGCAATCATTGCACCAATTTCTTGATCTCCACCAAGAGGGCCAGATTGATATCTTGTTACAACTAATCCAGTCGCTTCCATAATACGAAGCCCTGTCGTTCCTGTTGCAAATAATTCATGTTGTTCAAAAATTGGTTTATATGCGTATGCAAACGAAACCATATCATTTTTCTTTTTGTCATGTGCGATTAAGGCAATTTTCATCCGTTGTCTCCCCTTTAGTCGATAATATTTTCTAAACCGTACACAAGATGATCAAGGTTCATTACTGTCTCAATTGATAGTTTTACACCTGACATAAATGATGCACGATTGAATGAATCATGACGAACTGTTAACATTTGTCCATCTCCACCGAACATTACTTCTTGGTGTGCAATAAGCCCTGGCAAACGTACACTATGAATGTGAATACCGTCTACATTTGCACCACGTGCACCTGCTAGTTGCTCTACTTCTTTTGGATGACCTTGCTGCTTTGATTCACGATTTTGACGAATTAACTCTACCGTTTTTACAGCTGTACCAGATGGTGCGTCTAATTTTTGATCATGATGTAATTCAATTACCTCAACATCTTGGAAATATTTCGCTGCCATTTGTGAGAATTTCATCATAAGAACTGCACCAATTGCAAAGTTTGGAGCAATAATTGTTCCTACTGCTTTTTCTTTTGCATTCTCTGTTAAACGTGCCAATTCTTCTTCTGTAAATCCAGTTGTACCAATAACCGAACGAAGTCCACGCTCAACTGCAAGTGTAACGTGTTGTTTCCCCACTTCTGGTGTTGTTAAATCTAACAACACATCTGCTTCTACTTCATCTAAACAAGTATGTAAATCAGCGTAAATCGGTGCATGTAATGCTGGCATGCCAGGTAAATCAGAAATCTTCTCACCACCATGCTTATAATCCACTGCTGCTACTAAATTAAAATGTTCCGTTCTTTCCATAAGAAGGACTGCTTCATGTCCCATACGTCCTCTTGGTCCGGCGATAATTACTTTAATTTCTTTCATTATTCTTTCTCTCCCTCATCAATACGTGTCCAGCGATCTTTATCACGTGTATTAAATTTATTCATTACAATGTTATGTGCTGTCTCTAAATCAATATTTAAACTATTTGCCATACAAATCATAACAAATAATACATCTCCAAGCTCTTCTTCAATACTTCTTTCTTTTTCAGTTGTTTTCTTCGGTTTCTCACCATAATAATGATTTACCTCTCTTGCAAGCTCTCCCATTTCTTCCGTTAAACGAGCCATCATTGCAAGCGGACTGAAATAACCTTCTTTAAACTGACCAATATATGCATCTACTTCTTTCTGCATATCTTTCATCGTTTTTGCTTCCATACTATTCACCTCTAATCCTTCCTCTTTCATGTTAGCCAATTCATCGCGATTTGACAAATATTATTCCCCGCCAAACACCTATTTGCGACCCATTTTTGGATAGACTATAATAAAGTGAAACTTCTTTTGCGTTTTTTTGCAAAAGATTAGTTGAACTAATCGGGTTCCTACGGCTGGTTCGCCTTTCTTCAGAGCTTTATCTCCTACCAGCCGTTGGTACGGGGTAAAGTGAAACTTCTTTTGCGCTTTTTGCAAAAGATTAGTTGAACTAATCGAGTTCCTACGGCTGGTTTGCCCCTCTTCTTTGCTTCATCTCCTATCAGCCGTTAGAGCGGGATAAAGTGAAACCTTCTTTTGTGCTTTTCACAAAAGATCAGCCCACATCAATCAAGTTCTTACTATTTTCACTAGCAACTAGAAATTACTTATTATTATGTTTTACTGTTTCAGCGGAGCAATGCAATCATTACATAATTAGGGGGATTTCTATATGACATCAAAATTGAAGATGCGAAATATTATTTTTATTTTAATCGGTTCCGCTATATTTTCTTTCGGTATTGTCAATATCAATATTGAAAACCACCTTGCAGAGGGTGGGTTTACTGGTATTACACTATTATTGTATTTTTTATTTAAGTTTGATCCTTCCTACTCAAACTTAATTTTAAATATCCCTATATTTTTTATTGGTTGGAGGTTACTTGGCAGAACGACATTTTTATATACATTAATTGGCACCTTTAGCGTATCTTTATTTCTATGGATTTTCCAGCGTTACGAAGTACTCAACTTACATTTAAACTTGCAAAATGATATGACACTCGCAGCTTTATTCGCCGGGGCATTTATCGGTATCGGCCTTGGAATAATATTTAAATATGGCGGGACTACTGGCGGTGTAGATATTATCGCACGACTAGCTCACAAATATGTTGGCTGGAGTATGGGGAAAACAATGTTTATGTTTGATGCTGTCGTTATCGTAGTCTCTATTCTTACCTATTTATCATACCGCGAGGGCATGTATACGCTAGTTGCTGTTTTTATCGGTGCTAAAGTCATTGATTTTATGCAAGAAGGAGCTTATGCTGCCAAAGGAGCGACTATTATCTCAGAGAAAAACGATGAAATTGCTGCCAAAATTTTATCTGAAATGGAGCGTGGAGCAACCTTTTTAAAAGCTGTTGGATCGTATACAAAAGTGGAACGTAACGTATTGTATTGCGTTGTTGCTAAAAATGAAATCGTGAAATTAAAGAATATCATTACTTCTGTAGATCCTCATGCTTTTGTCGCTGTAAGTGATGTACATGATGTAGTTGGTGAAGGATTTACGTTAGATGAAAATAAAAACCCTTTACATAATTAAATGTAACTAGAAAAGCGCCTTAGCTTTTCTAGTTTTTTATTACAAGTCTTTTAAGCTTCTCAAAATCCTCATGAATAAGCTCCAATAAACTCCGATTATAAAAAATGGAAGCTGGATGAAAAGTCGGAAAAACATGATATTCTTTCTCTGACCATGTAAACTCTGCACTTTGCATATCCTTTAATTTTTGAATGGGCTGTTTTAATAATTGCCCGTGTATATCTGTGATTTTTTTATTTTTTCCTGTTAAACGTTGAAGACCGATATTTCCAAGCGTGACGATAAGCTTCGGATGTATTTTCTCTAATTCATAATCTAACAAAGGCGCATGGGCAACTATTTCTCCCTGATTTGGCGTTCTATTATACTTTTTTTGTATGATTTCACCATTTCGTTCTTTTTTCTCTCGCCATTTATAAGGTCTACTTCGAACAGCGCTCGTAATATATACTTCTTCCCTTGTAACATCAATACGCTCTAAAAAATCCATTAATTGTTTTCCCGCCCTCCCGCTAAACGGAATCCCATTATGAATTTCTGTTTCACCAGGCGCTTCTCCTAACAACATAAATTTGGGATTTTCAGGACCTTGTCCACTTAAAAAACCTTCTAGTTGATAAGGAGCACTGCGCTCTTGCACTTGTTTTACTAAATGGTCTGGATATTTCATTTCCCCCCACCGCCTTTCCGCATTACTTCTATTATTTCTATTTGCAATACATTATATAATTCAATCCATACAACAAAAAAAGACTATCAAAATTGATAGTCTTTAGTCGTCGCTACGCTGCATACCAGTATACATTAATACGAGACGTAATAATTCAAATACCGCTACAGCTGCAGCTGCTACATATGTTAATGCTGCCGCATTTAATACTTTACGAGCTTGCCCATATTCATCTGTTGATACAATACCTAACGCTTCAATTTGTTGCATTGCGCGCTTTGACGCATCAAACTCAACTGGCAATGTAACGAGCTGGAACACAACACCTGCTGCCATTAAAATGATACCTAATAACAACAAACCAGACATTTGTGCAAATATACCGATTAGGACGAAAATCCAAGACATATTCGAACCAAAGTTTGCAACTGGCACTAACGAATGACGAACGCGCATAAATTTATAATCTTTTGCATCTTGAATTGCGTGTCCTACTTCGTGTGCTGCAACTGCTGTACCAGCAACTGAATGTCCATAATAGTTATCTGTTGATAATCGAACCGTCTTAGCGGTTGGATCATAATGGTCTGATAAATGACCTGGTGTTTCTTCTACAGCTACGTTGTATAATCCATTTTCATCTAAAATTTTTCGAGCCACTTCCGCTCCTGTCATACCTGATGTTGAATAAACTTGTGAATACTTGCTATAGGCACTACGTACTCTTGACTGTGCATACAACGGTATGATCATTATGATCGCGAAGTAAATTAAATAAAACATCATGAACCTCCATTGAAGTTTTAATTATAGTACTTCTCATTCTATTTTCTTCTGCCACTATTGTCAATGAATAAACCTTACAATCCATATCTTTATTTATTGCATTATCTATTTTTAGAATGTACATTACTTTTTCTTTTTTCTCTTTCTCCTTTATACTTTCTCCATCCAACATAAGTTAATGTGAAGAAAATAAGTCCCCCAGTAATTGTCATAAACCAAATGAGAGAGGGTGCAATTTCATCTTTTTTTACTGTGTGAAATATCTTTTGCAAATCCCCTTTAATAATCCCTAATTGCATTTGGCCGCCTTTCGTTTCTAACATAACGTTACGAAATTCATCTAAATAAGATAAATGAACATTTACACGCTGAACCTCGTTTTCTGGCAAAGCAATCATTAAGCTTGGATAAATAATATTGAATTCATTTAAAAACGTATTTAACGTTTGTTGAAACTGCCCAGCATCTTCTTTTTCCATCGCTTTTTCCATTTGAGAAAAGGCATCCATTACTTTCCTTTCTCTTTCCATCCAAAGTGGTTGATATTTCGATACTTGTGCATCAACAGCAAGTTGTAATGCCAGCACATTATCAATTTTAGCTTGCTTACCTAAACCTTCTTCAGAGAGCGATTGTTGCGCCTTATCGTAAGCTAAAGAAATAACTCTAACTTGATCTGGTGTTACTTCCTGCTTCTTTTCATTCCCCTTTATTAAAAATTGCTCCGAGAAATGTTGTAATACTTGTACCGCTTTTTCATCTTCATTACGCTTCACTAACTGTAACGAGTCGTCTAACAACCCTGTTAGCTCATTCCACTCTTCAGCATATATACGTAACGGAAACATTATAATTAGAAATGCTATCAATCCAATTAATGTTCTCTTCATCCCGGTCCCCCCTATAACTACTAGTACAAAATATGTTAATTTGGACAAGAATAGAACAGAACTAGACCGAAAAATATATTATCATTTTACAAAGAAAAAAATTCTCTTTAAGCAGAGAATTTTTTCTGTGACATCCTTTTCTTTTTTACGAAATATCGATATAAACTGTAACAAAGTATACTACCACCTAAAATGAATAATAAAATAGCACACGCAGCATGCATAAAGAACTCTTCTGGTAACATTAATATAATTGGATCTTTTTCAGGATCAAAAACCCAATAATCATTACTAAATAAAAGTTTATGGAATAATACAAAACTCTTTTCAAAATTAATAGCAATTGGTAACATAAGCGCTATCGGAAAAATGATTGTTAAAATCGATCCATGCAGTAAAAACTTTTCATTTTTCTTTTTTAATAAATAAATTCCGCCTATCACTGCAATCATAATTGTCGCATACATCACATATTGAATCTTTACTAAAATATTTTTAACATCTACAAAATGAATACGGCCATTTGTGGACATATCTAATGTTGGCAAATGTAATGCTCCGTCATAAAACGGGGATAAATATGTAATAAGCACATCGTAATTTCTTTTAATTTCATCCTTCGTCATATCCGCTAAATCAGGAATATTTAAAAAATCAATTTCAAAATAATACAGCCATTTTCCATAGACAACTGCCGTTGTTGCGAGTGCAAAAATAGAAAATGCTATGCTATATGAAACAACTAAAGTAATCAATCGATCCAATATTTTTGTACCACTCTTATTTTTCTCCATGTTCTCCCCCTAAATGTTCTAACCATCATAAAGAAAATTGTTTCCTTTGCTCACGTAAGCAACAATAATATGTAATACATAGTACAGCAATACTTAACCAAAACGTAAAATAACCAATTTCCTCTACAAACAAATGCATAATTCCATATCGCGGCATTTGCCAAAATAAATAATCAATTGCATCGTTATGCAACGTCCACACAGCTGCTACTATAAAATGCCATTTTTTTATACGATAGAATGGAGCATATAAAAATCCTTGTACTGCCATCGCAAAGTGCGAAAGCATTAACATGTAGCCCATAAGGCCAATAGGCCCTTTTACGTAAATCATAATCCCGTTTACAACAACAGCCCAAATACCATATTTTATTAAAGTTACAATCGCTAACGCTTCTATTAATCCCCAGTTTCTCTTTGCCAAAAAAGCAATTAAAACAAAGACAAAAAAGAGACTCGCCATAGGACTATCTGGTACAAACGGCCAAAATATAGGTGACGTTTCTTTCAATTGATTTCCGTACCATATAAATCCGTAAATTGTACCTAATATGTTAACAATTAATAAAAATAATAATACCGAGCGTTGTCTTAACATTGCATACAAGTACACCAATCCGTATGTCCAACACCTTTCAAGCAAAGTAATTCATTCATTAAATCCTACTCTATTATAACAAACTTCATCCAACTAAATAGAAAAGCTGACTACAAATTTTGTAGTCAGCTTTTTATTATTTTTTATTATACTTTGCAACGAATTCCGAAAGCTTCTTCAGTTCCTCATCCGTACCTTTAAATACACCTTTAGGCATTGAACCTTTTCCCTCTTTCGCAATTTTAGCAATTTCTTCTGGCTTTAAAGTTAAGTTTTGCAGTGCCGGTGCTGCTGCCCCGCCTTGTAAATTGTCACCATGACATGTTAAACAAGTATTTTTTTGCATTAATTTATAGCCATCATCATTTTTATCAACTGGCGCTGTTTTTACAATTGCTCCTTGTTTTTTTGCAGCTTCCCAGTCGTGGTGTGCTACAGATTCCCAAGTTAAAAAGATAATCGATGCAATTGCTAAAAGCATAAATCCAGTTGCCACAGGACGCTTCAATGGACGTCTTTCTGGACCTCGATCAAGAAATGGAGCTAACAGTAATGCTCCAAACGCAATCCCTGGCATAATAAATGCTCCAATTACAGTAAATGAACCGGAAGCATACGAATACTTTAATAACTGATACAAGAATAAGAAATACCAATCTGGAAGTGGTATATATCCAGCATCTGTTGGGTCCGCCATTCTCTCAAGCGGCGACGGATGCGCCACTGTTAAACATAAATAACCGATTAAAAAAACTGCACCAACCATCCATTCTTTTAACAAGAAGTTCGGCCAAAATGCTTCTGTTTTCCCTGGGTATTCAGAATAGTCTTTTGGAATATTTGGTTTCCGAGCTACTGGTACCCGAGAATCTCCTACAAACTTCATCCCTTTGCCGCGATGCATAATCTCCCTCCTTTAGTTCTTTCCCCTTTAATTTAGCAATCTCTTATAGTGGACCGGAAATACCTTGTTTGCGAATCATGATGAAGTGGAAGGCCATTAAACCTAGAAGTGCTGCTGGTAAGAAGAAGACGTGAATAGCAAAGAAGCGAGTTAATGTTTGAGCGCCAACAATTTCGGAATGACCAGCGAGTAATGTTTTAATATAAGGACCAATGAGCGGTGTTTGCTCTGCAATTTGAATCCCTACTTTTGTAGCAAATAAAGCTTTCATATCCCACGGCAATAAATATCCGGTAAAACCAAGACCTAACATAACAAAGAAAATAAGAACACCAACAATCCAGTTTAACTCACGGGGCTTTTTATACGCACCTTGGAAGAAAACTCTGAGTGTATGTAAAAACATCATTACAATTACGAGACTAGCACCCCAGTGGTGCATACCACGAACAATTTGCCCATAAGCAACTTCATTTTGTAAATAGTAAACTGATTCCCAAGCATTTTTAATATCAGGCACATAATACATCGTCAAAAACATTCCAGATAAAATTTGAATTACAGTAACGAAAAAGGTAAGTCCTCCAAAGCAATAGACGAATGCAGAAAAGTGATGTGCCGGGTTTACATGTTCAGGTACTTCATGATCAGCGATATCACGCCATATTGGTGTAATATCCAATCTTTCATCCACCCAATCATAAATTTTATTTAACATCTACTTTGCACCCCCTCTTGGCTTCGCTTTTCCTAGATACAGCGTTCCATCTTTCACTTTAGACTCGTACACATCAAGCGGAGCAAGGGGTGGCGTACCTTTAATGTTAATCCCATCTTTTGTATAACGCCCCCCGTGACATGGGCAAAAGAATTGATTCGGATGTGCTTTGTCCGAATTCCAGTTAACTGTACATCCTAAATGTTTACATACTGGAGAGAACGCAACAATGTCTCCGCTTTCATCTTTATGAACCCAAGCCGATTTTGGTTCTTCAGACTTGTACCAACCATCAACCTGCTTCACTTTAAAATCGAAACGCTTCGGCTCTGTTGTAATATCCTTTACTTGCGCAACAGCAACCATATCTGTTCCCGCTTCTTTTCTTAACACCGGATCAAGCGCAAATCGCGTCATCGGCATTAAAATACCGGCAGCCATAAAGCCTCCTACCCCTGTGAGTGTGTAATTTAAAAATTGTCTTCTTGACACGCGATGTTCTTTGTCGCTCACGAAAATTTCCCCCCTCTATCAGAAATTGTCCCCTCGTGATAAATTATATAAAAAATAAAAACTAGGACACTATCATGATATAATACGCTCATGCACAGGTCAATATCATACTACTCATAATAATAAGAACTTTCTGTTTATTGCGAGTTTCCCCATTTCTCTTCCAACATCACCATTATATTTTTTATATGCGCATGAATAACTTCTCTTTTTGCTTGATCACTAAATTGTTCTAACGCTAATGAAGGAAACCAAAATAAATCTCCCTGTAACTCTTGCATATCCTCTTTCCATGAAAAATCACTTGTAACATAAGCAATATGCTTAAAACCTTCACTTCGTAAATGATTTGTCCATTCTTGCAAACGACCTTTTTCATTCTTTTGACTTTCTACCAAATACGTAAACGCAGGCAGTAAAAGCACTCTTCCTTTATACTCTCTTTCCAATTCCGTGCTCAACAATTCGATAAATTCACCTTGTTCTACAACCATTTTCATTTCTTTTGCTGCCGAAATTGATAACAGCGGTATTACTCCTGTATCAACATACTCTCTTGCTTGCTCAAACTGTTCTACATCTTTTACAATCCACTTCAAATCCCTTCCCTCCTTCACTTGCAAATGACAGAACTTTCACTTTATATATATTAAACCACACTAAAAGAGGTAAAAAAAGAAAAACTACCCAATATAGGTAGTTTTTCTTTATAAAAGTCTGAAATTTGTAAAAATTAATTAATCCAAATAAATTCTATAAAGTCTTTAACTCTGCCGTTAATCTATGAAACGCTTCCTTATCTTGCTTATCTAACGCTTCATCAATTTGTTTCAAAAGGCGTTCTCTCCTAAACGAAAATACACTTTCTTCCAAAAACCTTTCTGCAAGTAAACGATCTTTTTCATTTACTTCAATATGCTTTGGTAGATATGGGTTTTCTTCTAATACAGCTACATAATTCGCATTTTGAAACGATGATTTAAAGTTGAGTTGAATATAAATATCCTCATCTCGATTTAAACGAATATCATGAAACGATTTTTCAGCATCTGTTGTCATAACATTTTGTTTAAAAAAGTGAAACGGTGTGTCTTTCACACAATTCGCTGACATCACTAAGCCACGCGGACAATATTTTGCATGCTCTACGAAGTGGACTTTATGCATCAATTGGTCGTGACTCATTAAATAATTCAGAATCCATACACATTCACGCTGTTTCAGTTGGTAATTATTCAAAAACCATTTTACAAAATCCTTCTTCTCGTTTACAGAAACAGGGGTATTCATAGCAATTAAGTCCCTCCTCTGTCTTTCTCTTTTCTTTTTAGATTCAAGAAGCGGCATTCAGTTTCCTTCCAACTTATGAAAAATCCTCTAAATTATATAACAATTCTTCAATATGAATTTGTGTCGGGTCTAGTTGTAATAACTGGGTAAATACTTCTTTCGCCTCTTTTCGTTTTCCTTCTTCCAATAAGAAATAACCGTACTCTTCTAAGAAGTCTGGATGATTCTTAAAAGAAGTATATGCACTTTCATAGTGTTTTAATGCATCCGAATACATTTCTAATTGTTTTTTTGCATACGCAAGATCCCAAAGTAGTTGTGTATCTGGTTCTCCACTATCAATAGCACGCTCTACAATTGCAATTAACTCTTCGTACTTTTCTTGTTCTTTTAAGATATATGCATATTTTAATGTTGCACCTAAATGCCCTGGATCTAACTCAAGCGCTTTTTGAAGAACTTCCTCTGCTTCTACTATTTTCCCTAATTTCGCCGCAATGTTCGCTAACTCTACATAAAATGGAACTGAAAGCTCATCTACTTTAATTCCTTCATGAAGCGTTTCATAGCTTTCTTGAAGCATTCCTTCTTTTTCATAGCTTTTCGCTAAATACATGTACAGTGATGCGTACTCAGGGTCTAATTCTTTTAGTTCTTGCCAAGCACCAATTGCTCTCTGATATTCTTCACCTTGGTATAATGTAAAGGCATATCCAAATAATGAGTGAATATCTTTTTGTTCCTCTAGGCCTGCTTCATAATAAGAAATCGCTTCTTCCCAGTTTCCGATCGCGCTTAACGTTTCTGCGAGGCGAAGTGCGATCACAACACCACCCATTACTTTATGTTCCGCTAATAGCGATTCATAATAAGTAATTGCCTTTTGTTCTTCACCTTTACTACTATATAATTCTGCTAACCCAAACGTAATAACAGGTTCATCAGGCATCATTTCTTTCGCCTTTAATAGTTTTTGCTCTGCTACATCATCAAAACCTTGCATTTGGAATAAATCTGCAACAAGTAATAACGATTGAACATATAAATCGTCATTTTCTGGAATATCATGAAGCACTTCAATCGCTTCATCTTCTTTATCTAGATCAATATATAATTCTGCTAAAAATACAGTGAATTCACTTTCTTCTGGATACAGTAAACGTAAGTCTTCAGTAATTGCTAATGCCTCATCTGTAAATCCAAGCGTATGATAGTAACGAGCGATATCATACTTCTCTTCATCATTCGCAATTTTTAATTGTTCTTTTAATAATTGTAATCCTTTTTCCGCTTCACCATTTTCAATATATGAAACAGCTTGTTCAAACTTTTGCATAAACGTCTCCTTTAATTCTAAAAAATATTCTCTTCTGTTCATTTATCATAAGCAACTCACTGTTAGAACGCAACCTTTAGAATGAGCATACTTCTTCTTATACTTCTTCTTACAGAGTAGTTAATTGTTCAAAAGGTTCGGATATGACACCGATACCTTACCATCATCTTCTATTGTACCGCTTTCTTTTATGACCGTGCAAATAACTTCTCTCACTAATTATCGAGCCATACAAACCGTGGTTTACAGAATAACTTAATTAGCAGTCTTCAACCTTTATTTTGAATGCGATAAAAAAGGCTCCTATACTAGGAGCCTTCACAATCTCTTAAGAATATGTTTCTTCTTTCTGTACTTGCTCATTTACAAGCTCTTTCAGCAACTCTATAATTTCATCATTTTCTTCCTTCAAACCGACAGTAATACGAATACCATCATCGATACCAAATGCAGCACCAGAACGAACGATATATCCTTTTTTCATTAATCGTTCGAAAGCTTCATTACCCGGTATACCAAGTTTTAAGAAAATGAAATTTGTTTGGGATGGATAATAGAATACGTTATATTCTTTACAAAATGCATAATACTGATTTAAACCTTCAGCATTCTTTTGCACACAATCTTGTAAAAAGGCTTGATCTTCTAATGCAGCGAGTGCTACAGATTGGGCTACAGTTGATGTATTGAATGGTAACCTAGCTACTTCTAGCTGTCCGATTAACTTCGCATCCCCAATCGCATATCCGATACGAAAAGCAGCTAAACCATATGCTTTTGAAAACGTGCGTAAAACCATAAGATTTTCATACTTTTCAAGAAGTGGTAATGTTTGCGGATAGTCTTCTGCTTCCGCGTATTCATAATATGCTTCGTCCATAATAACGAGAGCCGACTTAGGAACTGATTCTAAAAATGAAAGTAATTTTTGTTTCTCAACATATGTACCTGTTGGATTATTCGGATTACAAATCCATACAATTTTCGTTTTCTCATCTACTTGCTCTAGCATTGCATCTAAATCATGAATACCATCTTTAAGTGATACTTCACGAACTTCTGCTCCTTCAATAACAGCATGGTGATGATATTGTGAAAACGTAGGATTCGCCATTACAACGTTTGTTCCTTCATGTAGTAACGCTCGGCTAATCATTTGAATGACTTCATCTAATCCACTACCAAATAGTAGTTGTTCTGCTTTTACACCTAAATGTTCCGCTACTTTTGTCCGAAGTTCAAAGGCATATCCATCTGGATAAAGGGCATATTGGCTCGCTAAAGAAGTTAATGCTTCTGTCACACGTGCTGAACAACCGAATGGATTTTCGTTGGATGCTAATTTCACAATTTTTGATAAACCATATTCTCTTTTTACTTCTTCAATGTTTTTCCCAGGCACATACGCTCTCAAAGTTAACAATTGCTCTTTCACTCTCATTTTTCTTCCCCCAGTCATTTCATTCAATTTGATTACAATACGGTTATAGCCCCTTACTGTAATCTTTTGTCATAACCGTCACTATTACGAGAATACCTCTAAATGAGCACTTCACAGCACTTCGCTATCATTTTAAACCATATCTTTTTGAAATGCCTCTAACGCAATATGAACAGTCTCATCTGAAATAGATACGACATTCACTACCCCATATTCCTGCATAAGCACCATATGAATTGCTCCTGCATTTGCTTTCTTATCTTGTTTCATCAATTGAACGAGGCGCTCTACATTCAAATCCCTTGGCATTTTTGGATAGCCGTATTTCAAGAACCACTGCTTCATATCTTCATAAGCAAGATCAACCTTGTACACTTGCTCACTTAAAAATATGGCGAATAACATTCCAACCGCTACACCGTCACCGTGAGTAATATTTCCATACCCTAGCTCTTTTTCAAGAGCATGTCCTAACGTATGTCCAAAGTTCAAATGAGCACGTACACCCTTCTCTGTTTCATCTTGTGACACAACATTTGCCTTTACAGGAATCGCCTTCGTTAATATATGGATTAACTTCTCATCATGAAGATCCGCTAATGCTTGCACTTCTTCTTTTAACCAATGGTATAGCTCCACATCACCAATAAGAGCATGCTTTATCACCTCTGCATAACCTGAACGCCACTCTTTTTCAGGAAGAGACTGTAAAAACGGTGTATGATATACAACTGCTTCTGGCTGATGGAATGCACCAATCATATTTTTACCTAACGGATGGTTAATCGCTACTTTCCCACCCACTGCGCTATCGTGCGCTAATAAAGTTGTCGGAACCTGCACAAAGCGAATACCACGCATAAACGATGCAGCAACAAAACCAGCTAAATCTCCAATCATTCCGCCTCCAAGTGCAAGAATTAAAGAATTTCTATCTAATTTATTTTCAAGAGCTGACGTATGAGCCGCATAGAAATTTTCGAAAGACTTCTCTTTTTCGCCACTTGGTACAACAAACGAAAACACGTGCTGCTCTACTTGTAATGCATCGATAACTGTCTGTAAATGTAGTGATGCAACAGCTTCATCTGAAATGATCATTACGTTAGATACCGCTGGCTGCATATTTTGAACGATCGTTGTTAAGTTTGACAACGCTTCTTTACCAACATGTACATCATATTCTTTTGATTTCGTTTGAATATGTATGTTTCCCATTAAAATCCCCTCGCATATTCATTATGTTTCTCAATATTTTCACGAATTAGTTCCATACGATCTAATCCGAATTGTTCTATTAAAGCTGTCGCTAATTCCCAAGCCACAACCGCTTCTGCAACGACACTAGCTGCTGGCACTGCACAACTATCTGAACGTTCAATACTCGCTGTAAAAGGCTCTTTCGTATCAATATCTACACTTTGAAGAGGTTTATAAAGTGTAGGTATCGGTTTCATCACACCGCGCACAACAATTGGCATTCCAGTCGTCATACCGCCTTCTAGTCCACCTGCATTATTTGTTCTTCGTGTATATCCATGCTCCTCATCCCACAGAATTTCATCATGAACTTCACTTCCTGGTCTATGCGCTGCTTCAAAACCAATTCCAATCTCGACACCTTTAAAAGCATTAATACTCATAATTGCAGCTGCTAATTTCGCATCCAGTTTTCGATCATAATGCACGTAGCTACCTACTCCAATTGGCATCCCTTCCACAATTACTTCAACGATTCCACCAATTGAATCACCATTTGCTTTCGCATCATCAATCGCTTTCATCATTTGGTTACCAGCTTCTTCATCTAAGCAACGTACAGGAGATGCTTCTGTAATACTCTTTAATTCTTCAATTGAACTATACGTAATCTCCTTAGCTTGTACACCGCCAATTTCAATTACATGGCCCGCCACTTTAATACCAAGTTCTGCTAACACCTTTTTAGCAACCGCACCAGCAGCAACACGCACCGTCGTTTCGCGCGCTGACGAACGTTCCAGTACATTCCTCATATCTCTATGACCATATTTAATCGCACCATTTAAATCAGCATGCCCAGGCCTTGGTTTTGTCACTTTCCTTTTCATCTCTTTTTCTTCTTGCTCAGTTAAAGGCTCCGCCCCCATAATTTTTGTCCAGTGTGCAAAATCACGATTTTCAACAACAAGTGCAATAGGGGAACCTAATGTTTCTCCATGTCTAACACCACTTAAAATTTGCACTTGATCCGTTTCAATTTGCATGCGTCTACCGCGCCCATATCCCTTTTGCCTTCTAGCTAACTCTTCGTTTATATCATCTGCTACTAAAGACAATCCTGCCGGAACACCTTCTATAATCGTTGTAAGTTGTGGACCATGAGATTCACCAGCTGTAATATATCGCATACGTTATTCCTCTTTTCGTATATGTATTTATCTCACTATATTAACTTTTATCATTCTAAAAATATTAAAGAAATTATATCATAAATCGACCATTTTCTTATTCTATATTTCCGATAGGCCTAATTTAAATATCAACATATCATAACAGCTCAAACTTCGTAACTAACTGAAAATAAAAAAAGTGCAAGAAGAATACCCCTATTCTCCTTGCACTTTTTACTATTATCACAGTGATTAAAGCGTTTACAAATTATTTCAAAATAATTAGTAAATCCATTCATTCATTAATTTTGAGTAGTCAACTAATTCTTCTTCTTTAAAGAAAATAGCAATCTCGCGCTCTGCGCTTTCTAAAGAATCAGAACCATGGATAATGTTTTTCGCAACAGTTACACCGAAATCTCCACGAATTGTTCCAGGAGCTGCTTCATGTGGTCTTGTTTTCCCCATCATGTTACGCGCTGTATCTACTACACCTTCACCTTGCCATACCATTGCGAACACAGGTCCAGATGTAATAAAGTCTACTAACTCACCAAAGAAAGGTTTTTCCTTATGCTCAGCGTAGTGTTGTCCAGCAATTTCCGGAGTGACTTGCATTAATTTTGCACCAACTAATTGAAAGCCTTTTTTCTCAAAACGAGCTACAATTTCCCCAATGAAGGCACGTTGTACACCGTCTGGTTTTACCATTAGAAATGTTTTTTCCATAAAAAATCTCTCCACTTCTGAATTATGTATGTAATTGTATATCCCCACACACATATTATCACCCTTATCACAATTGTGCAATAGTTTTGAAATAGAGAGATTATTTTATTTTTTAGAATAAACATTAAAATTTTCGTTTTCCAATATACTTTGCAACATTTTGTAATGCGTACTTTGCTTTTCCACGTGGGAGTGGTTTTATTATTTCTAAAGCTTTATGTAAATAACGTTCACTAAATGCAAATGCTTGATCAATTGCTGTACTATTTTTTACAGCATCAATAATTTCTTGTATTTCACTTGCTGTTGAATTTTCATGTACAGATGTGATTTTCTGACGAAGTACTGGATCTTCCATCGCATATAAAGCAGGAAGTGTAATATTCCCTTGTAGTAAATCTCCGCCAGCAGGTTTTCCAAGTTTCTCTTCTGTAGAAACGAAGTCTAAAATGTCATCAATAATTTGATAAGACATTCCTACAAAATACCCATACCAAAATAGACGATTTACCGTATCACGATTAGCACCAGCAGCAATCGCTCCCAATTGACAACTCGCGGCAATTAATAATGCTGTTTTTCGCTTTATTCTTCTTAAATACGTTCTTAAATTTTGGTCATAATTGTATTTATCTTTAATTTGTTCAATTTCACCTTTACAGACTTCTAAAATAGTATGTGATAACGCTTGATGCGCCTCTGGAATTTCGATATTTGTTATACATTCAAGAGACTTAGCGAACAGATAGTCCCCTGTATACATCGCAATACGATCTCCCCATTTCGCATTCACAGTCGCACTGCCGCGTCGTAAAAATGCAGCATCAATAACATCATCGTGAACAAGAGAAGCCATATGAATAAGTTCTAACGCAACAGCAACATGCTTAATCGCATCTAACTTATAATCTCCAAATTTCCCTGCAAGCAACACAAATACAGGACGAATTCGTTTCCCACCAGCTTCAATAAGCTGTAATGCTGCCTCTTCTACTAATGGCTGTTCAGAAGCGACTGTCTTTTTTAATTCTTTTTCTATCACATTAATATCCGATCGTAAAAAAGAGTACATAAGTTGTAACTTCATATTGTTCACCTTAACCTAAAACTTCTTTTTTCTATTTTGATTCTGGTTTAATACCTAAATGCATCGCTGCTACCCCAAAAGTAAATGGTTTCACTTGCACACGTTCAAGTCCAGCTTGCTCAAACATTTGAGCCAATTCTTTCATCCCTGGGAACGTACTAGCAGATTCTTGAAGCCATGAATACTCTTTATAACTTTTCGCAAACATCTTTCCAAATAACGGCATGATATATTTAAAGTATAAAATATACCCTTGTCGAAAACCAATCATTGTTGGTTGAGATGTTTCTAAACAGATTACTTTTCCACCTGGTTTTACTACACGCGTCATTTCTTTTAATACGTGCATATAATCCGGTACGTTACGTAAACCAAACCCAATCGTCACATAATCAAACGTATTATCTTCAAACGGAAGTTCCATTGCATTCCCATGTAGAAGTTCTACTTGTTTTAATTGTAACGCCTCTACCTTTTGCTTACCGACAGATAACATATTTTCACTGAAGTCTAAGCCAACAACCTTTCCTTGTTCACCTACGGCTCCAGCTAGCGCAATTGTCCAATCTGCGGTTCCACAGCATACATCAAGCGCTTGACTGCCTGGTTGTACATCCATAATTCGCATCGTTTCTTTACGCCACGCTTTATGTCTTTGAAAACTAATTACAGAATTCATCACATCGTATTTATCAGAAATCTTTTCAAATACGTCATGTACTCTTTCTTCTTTTGATTGTTGCATGCTCGTACCTTCTTCCAATGTAAAATTGCTTATGTCTTCTATTTATTCCTTAACACAGAATTTATTTCATTTATGTCTGTGTGATTTTCTAAAAATTTTTTTTCTTTCTTTCTCAATTCCTTCATCCAACCATTAATCACTACTTCTGCTTTATCCCCTAAAGCATCTTGCATAGCTTGAAAAACAGGCGAATGTTGCTTATCAGCATACAATTGAATTTCTTTTTGAAGGCGATTTCCACCTAATACGTATGTGATAAATGGCTTCCAATGTGATAACTGAAAATGATCACATGTTTTTTGAAGGAGCGCAGACTCAATCATTACTATGCTTTTCATTATGTCATCCGTCGTTTCATGCGCTTTTTGGTATAACATAATTTTGTGTTCATTTATCTCTTTAATTCCTTCAGCAAGTGCACGAATTAAAACAATATCACGATTCATAGACAATAAATAATAATATAGTCCACTATAGTAATCGCCTGCAAGTACTGTTAATTGACGACATTTATGGAATTCAATCTCTTCCTCGCCTGCTTTATTTGATACCCTTTCATGCGTATCAAGCGCAATTTGTACAAGCATAATTGTTACTACGTAATGCTCAATTTGTTCTATATGTAAGTTTGCACTCTTTAAAGCACCATATAACAATGCTATCTTTTCTTCATCAATAAATGGTTCTTCAATATAGTTTATAAAGTAAGGATGGCGTAATTTCTCCATCAATTTTTCTTTTATACCCGCATACCCTCCGTAGATGTCACACACAAAAAATCACCCTTGTTTTCTAATTCATAAAACTTATTATAACACATACACTCTATTTTCTATAACCAAAACTTGGCTACACCTACCATTCATGTAAGCAATCTTTCTAATCTCACTCTGTCTAGTTAAAACTATATCATTTATTTACTAAAAAAAAAAAGAAAAGCAGTTTCCCGCTTTTCTTTACTTCGTTTTAATAAACGATAAAATTTCACTGCGCGCTGCAGCATCATTTTCAAGCACACCACGCACTGCTGTCGTTACTGTTTTCGCACCTGGTTTTTTTACACCACGCATCGTCATACACATATGTTCTGCTTCTACTACTACCATTACACCATGAGGCTCTAGTACTTCCATAATAGAGTTCGCTACTGTTGATGTAATACGTTCTTGCAGTTGTGGGCGACGTGCAATTGTATCTACGGTACGAGCTAATTTACTTAACCCTGTCACCTTTCCACCTTGCGGAATATATGCAACGTGAGCAACTCCATAGAATGGAACTAAATGATGCTCACACATCGAATAAAATGGTATATCTTTTACTAGTACAAGCTCTTCGTGATCTTCTCCGAATACTTTATGCAAATGCTCTTTCGGATCTTCATGCATACCTGAGAACACTTCTGCGTACATTTTTGCAACACGCTTTGGTGTATCAAGTACTCCCTCACGATTTGGGTCATCCCCAATCGCCTCTAAAATAAGGCGTACTGCATGTTCAATTTGTTCTAAATTAACTTTTGCCATCCGCTAGCCCTCCCGAAAACCTAAAAGTGATACGAACACATTCTAGCATATTTATGTTTTTAAAAGCAAAAAGAAGAGTTCCCAAAAAGGAAACTCTTCTTCCCTGTTAATATGTAAGGATTATTTAACCGCATCTTTTAACGCTTTACCAGGTTTGAATGCAGGTACTTTACTTGCAGCGATTTCAATCTCCTCACCTGTTTGTGGGTTACGACCTTTACGAGCCGCACGCTCACGAACTTCGAAGTTACCGAATCCGATCAGTTGTACTTTATCACCTTGTTTTAAAGCTTCTAAGATAGAATCAAAAACAGCGTCTACTGCTTTTGTTGCGTCCTTTTTAGAAAGGGAACTTGCTTCTGCAACAGCATTGATTAAATCTGTCTTGTTCATGCCATTCACCTCCTCCCAAAGATAAGACTGTATAATGATCATAAAATGAGTCTTACTTTCATTTGTAGGCAATTTTTGCAAATTCTATACTACAAAGATGTAGATAAATCATTATCAACGCCTATATTATACGATTCTCCTTTATAATTCAATATTTTTAAGGAAATTGTTACTCTGAAAATGTGAAAATCTGATGAAACTTGACAATTTACAACAATGTATTAGATAATGACTGTTTATTTTTCTATTTTATAATCAAAAAAAACAAAAAATCCCTCTACAATGAGAGGGATTTTTTCTTATAGTATAATCGCAATTAATCCGCCAGATCCTTCATTAATAATTCTTTCTAGCGTTTCTTTTAATTTATATCTAGCATTTTCTGGCATTAAAGATAATTTCGCCTGAATTCCTTCTCGAACAATCGAGCTAAGTGAACGTCCAAATATATCAGAATTCCAAATTGATAACGGGTCATCTTCAAAATCTTGCATTAAATAACGAACTAATTCTTCACTTTGCTTTTCAGTACCAATGATCGGCTCAAACGTTGACTCTACATCTACTTTAATCATATGAATAGATGGCGCTACCGCTTTTAACTTCACACCAAACCTTGAACCGTGACGAATAATTTCTGGCTCATCTAAGCTCATATCCGCTAATGCAGGCGCTGCTACACCATATCCTGTTTGCTTAACCATACGCAGTGCATCCGCCACTTGATCGTACTCTATTTTCGCATGAGATAAATCGAGCATAAGCTTTAATAAATGATCTTTCCCCCGAATTTCTACTCCTACTACTTCTTTTAAAATTTGATCATACAATTCATCTGGCGCATATAAATCAATCTCAGCCACACCTTGCCCCATATCAATGCCAGCTAGGCTCGCTCGATCAATAAATTCATATTGACTAAACTGCCAAACAACGCGATCCACATCACGAAGACGTTTTATATCCTTCACAGTTTCTTGAACTGCTTCTTGATAACTTTGACGCAACCAATGCCCTTCATTTAGCACCATTACCCAGCTCGGAAGGTTCACATTCACTTCTAATACAGGGAATTCAAATAGTGCTTCACGAAGTACATTATATACATCTGTTTCTCTTAAACTCTCCACACTCATTGCAATAACCGGGATATCATATTCTTCTGATAAACTTTGGCGTAATTGCTCTGTATCTGGATGATACGGCTGTACCGTATTAATTATCATAATGAAAGGTTTTCCTACTTCTTTCAACTCATTTACAACGCGTTCTTCTGCCTCTATATAATCTCTTCTTGGAATTTCACCAATTGTTCCATCTGTTGTAATTACAACACCAATTGTTGAATGTTCTTGAATTACTTTACGCGTGCCGATTTCTGCAGCTTCATGGAATGGAATAGGTTCTTCATACCAAGGGGTATTAATCATGCGTGGGCCATTCTCATCTTCATAGCCCTTCGCTCCAGGAACCGTATATCCAACACAATCTACTAATCGAATATTCACTTCAAGTCCTTCATCTACTTCGATAGAAACCGCTTGGTTTGGAACAAACTTCGGTTCCGTCGTCATAATTGTACGACCAGCAGCACTTTGAGGCAATTCATCCTGCGCTCTTTGACGGTCAGACTCATTCTCAATGTTTGGAATAACTACAAGTTCCATAAATTTTTTAATGAATGTTGATTTCCCTGTTCGAACAGCTCCTACAACTCCAAAATAAATATCACCGCCTGTTCGTTCTGCAATATCTTTAAAAATATCTACCTTTTCCAAGTGATTCCCTCCCTCAAAATTTTTGGGAATAATTCCGCGTTTATAGTCAACTAATACCTTCTCTAACGTTGCCTATAATATCTGATATAATATAATGGTATTCTAGAAGTTCGGACAATATATCATATAATTTTGTCCAATTTCATATGACTATTAAAAAATATCTTTTGTTTGCATCGTAAGTTGTATAACATAAAAAACCTTTCTTCTAGAACTTATTCACTAAAAGAAAGGTTCATGACTTATCATTTTAAAAAAATTGGTTCTCCATCCTTTACTGTGTACGGTAAAGAATAAGCTGGTACAAACGGGGAACCTTTCGAAAGTATATTTCGAATATCTTCTCCCTCCGTAAACTGCCCTTCATTTTTTTTCAAAGCGTCATATAAGTCGATTCTATAATCAACAAAAACTTCTCCTTTTTCATTAATTACAAAAGGAAGTCCTTTACCAGAATATGGACTTGTCACTTGTGGCACATCTTTATATCCTAGTTTTTTGAAATCCAATTCATATACACCATCTGAAATTACTTTTTTAAAAGGTGGATATTGATGTTCATCACGATACATCCTAAGCTTTAAAGATAGTTCCTGAATTTGTTCAGCCATCCTAACATCAATTAACTTTACTGTTGGATTTGTTTCAACGTCTATTAATACGTATTGATATACTCCTCCACTTTCATACGCATTCCCTGGCGCTTCTTGTATGTAACGCGGGGCAATCTGTTGAAAATCGATCGGATACTTTTGATAAATAGGTGTACTCATATCCCTCGTCTTAATTGGCAATATCCCATCATTTTGCTCCTTAAATGTCACAACAGCTTTTTGAACAACCTGTAGCTGATCTTCATAAGGAACCGCATTTTGCTTCATATTTTCTTTCGGATACAGACACCCCGTTAAAAGGCTCATACAACAAAATATTAAAATAATATGTAATTTTTTCACTAGCATCACCTTTTCATACTAATCTAATTTGCTCTGTATGTAGTATTTTCGAGACCATTCCATTTACTGCTGTACAGGTCCACTAAATACAACAAGAAAAATAACAATTCCTGACACAATCATAAGGGTGTACGCTACTAATGCTGTAATCCCTTTCAAAAATTTATTCTTTATTTTATGTCTACTTAATAAAATAAAACTTACTGCAAAAAACATAAATCCAATTGCCCCTAAAGCTAACCACATTTTCATAAGCCCTTCTGACATATACACACCCCTTTTTATCAATCTATTTTTATACTATTTTAACAAATTAAAATCTTTAAACAAATACAAAAAGAACATTTTACTACAAATTGCGAATATATAACTTTAATCAATAGGTTTTCCAGCATTTTTCACCAATCTAAGCAAAAATAAAACCGAAGCGATTGTACCTCTCGCTTCGGTTGACCAAATATGCCCAAAAACAGCTCTATTCCCATTCTTTCATGGCTATCATATGCAATCTACAAACTCTTTGTTTCTCATAATTTATTTTTTAAACATTTTGCTTAACGAGCCAAAATCTGTTGGCATATTATTATTAATAATCGCTTTTACAATTTGATCCTCTTGCTCTTTCGGCACTTCACGTCCCGCCATAAGAGCCACTTGATGAATTAATTGACGAAGTACAGTTTCATCACGTAAATTCGCATTTTGCACGGATGATGCTAATTTAAAAATATCCTCTTTATTTACTTTCGCTTCCTTCTCAATATTATTAAAAATATTATTATCCATTCTTTTCACCCTCTCCTCAAGTTACTCTTCATCCTATGCAAAAATGAAAAAATGGTGAAAAGACCCAAAAAATAAAAAAGCGACAGAAGTACAAATGTACTTCTGTCGCTTTTCTTTACAGTAAATCAGGTATAGCTTCCACTTCATGTTTTCGAACACGCCCCATCAATGAGCCTACCGCATCTTTTACGTTATTCCCATTGAACAGCACGTCATATAAAGCAGCTGTAATCGGCATTTCAACTTCCATTTTCTCTGCCAATTCATGAGCAGCTTTCGTTGTTCTTACACCTTCCACAACCATACCCATGCTTTCTAACACTTCTTCTAAAGAGTGTCCTTTTCCAAGCATATTTCCAGCGCGCCAATTTCGGCTATGAACACTTGTACACGTTACAATTAAGTCTCCCATACCAGTTAGACCAGCAAACGTTAACGGATTCCCGCCCATTTTTCTTCCTAAACGAGCAATCTCTGTTAAACCACGTGTCATCAATGCCGCCTTTGCATTATCACCTAATCCAAGACCATCAGTTATACCAGCAGCTAATGCGATAATATTTTTTAACGCACCACCAAGTTCAACTCCAACGATATCTGGATTTGTGTATACACGGAAATAACTATTCATAAATAAATCTTGTACTTCCTCAGCCGCTTCCATACGCTTTGCTGCAGACGTAACTGTTGTCGCTTGTCGTAAACCGACTTCTTCAGCATGACTCGGTCCAGACAGTACAACAACATCTTTAATTAAGTGCTCTGGAATTTCTTCCTCAATCACTTCCGAAATACGTTTTGACGTACCAGGTTCAATTCCTTTGCTCGCATGAATCCAAGTAATTGGTTCAGTAACAATTTCTTTCATCTCTTGTAATACATCTCTGTACGCTTTCGTTGGTACTACTAACAGTACTGTATTTACATCTACTAATGCTTCTTCTAAAGAAGAGTAGGCTACGATTGTGCTTGGCAATGTAATGCCTGGGAGATATCGACTATTCTCATGTTTCGTATTAATTTCATCCATAAGTTCTGGGCGATTTCCCCAAATACGTACATCATGTCCATTGTCAGCTAATACCATCGCTAACGCTGTTCCCCAGCTACCTGCTCCTACTACTGTGATTTTTGTCATAAAATCACATCCTCTCCATTAGTCTCTTGCTCTAGCGATAATGTGAATCGGCGTTCCTACGAAGCCAAATGATTCACGTAAGCGATTCTTCAAGAAACGCTCATATGAGAAGTGCAATAATTCTGGATCGTTTACAAACACAACAAATGTCGGTGGTTTTACCGCAACTTGTGTTGCATAGAAAATTTTCAGACGGCTACCATTATGAGTTGGCGTCGGATTCATCGCTACCGCATCCATAATTACATCGTTTAATACGTTCGTTTGAATACGGATACTATGACTTTCATTTACCTCATCGATAACCGGTATTAATGTTTGTGTACGTTTTCTTGTTTTTGCAGATAAGAAAACAATTGGTGCGTATTCTAAGAATTGGAAATGAGCACGGATATTTTCTTCAAATGCTTTCATTGTTTTTTCGTCTTTTTTCACTGCATCCCATTTATTTACAACGATAACAACAGCTCGCCCTGAATCATGAGCATATCCAGCGATTTTTTTATCTTGCTCAATAATTCCTTCTTCACCATCTAAAACGACTAAAACAACGTCAGAACGTTCAATCGCTCTTAGCGCACGAAGTACACTATATTTTTCTGTACTTTCATACACTTTTCCTTTTTTACGCATACCAGCTGTATCAATAATTACATAATCTTTTCCATCTTTACTATATGGTGTATCAACAGCATCACGAGTTGTTCCTGCTACATTACTAACAATTACACGCTCTTGACCAAGAAGAGCATTTACAAGTGATGATTTTCCTACGTTTGGACGTCCAATTAAAGAGAAACGAATTGTGTCTTCATCATATCCGTCTTCTTCAATCTTTGGAAAATGTTGTGCAGCTTCGTCTAGTAAGTCACCTAACCCTAATCCGTGTGTACCTGAAATTGGGAATGGTTCGCCAAATCCTAATGCATAAAAGTCATAAATGTCACTGCGCATTTCCGGATTGTCCACTTTATTTACTGCAAGTACAATCGGTTTATTTGAACGATATAAAATTTTTGCAACTTCTTCATCAGCTGCTGTTACACCGTCACGACCGTTTGTCATAAAAATGATAACATCCGCTTCATCAATTGCTACTTCAGCTTGTTGACGAATTTGTGTCAAAAACGGCTCGTCTCCAATATCAATTCCGCCCGTATCAATAATGTTAAATTCATGATTTAACCATTCTCCAGCGCTATAAATACGATCGCGCGTTACACCTGGAATATCTTCTACGATTGAAACTCTTTCTCCAACAATTCTATTGAAAATAGTAGATTTCCCTACGTTCGGGCGACCTACTATCGCTATTACTGGTTTCGGCATATACTTTCATCCTTTCAACTTGCTTCTGTTTATTATGTAAAAAACCCTTCTTTGTGCAAGAAGGGATTTGCATTCCAGAATATTTCTCAACGTATCAAAACACCTCACATTATAACACACGTTGCTAATGTTTCACAATAATATATACATTCTCTTGTAAGCGATGTGCAATACCATCTAAAATTGCCTCTAAATTATTTGCAACAAATTCTAGTTCCTCTGTCGATTCGCAAACGAATAAAGGAGCACCACCTGCAAATTTTTCTGGAGTCGTTGTTATAACTGCCAGAATAACACTTTCTAACATCATCTCTTATCTCCCCTTCCTTTCGGGGCTTCCGATGACATATGGACAGCACTTTCTAACGTTGGTACATTTCCTATGACACCTATCGCTTTCTCTGCATCTTGATCTTGCGGCAGGACAAAAATCCCAACCCTGCCATCCTCTAAATCACGCTTTGCTAACGGTACAAGCGCTGGTGTACCAGAATCTCTATAAATCCCTAACGCTACTGAAACATCGTGTAAAATAGCTTGTCGTTGCCCTAAATTTGAGATTGTAACCATCGCATCAATTGATTTCGGCTTTAAAATAAAACCCATACCATATTTCATAATTTCTTCTTGTCTTGCTGGCAATCCAATATTCATAATGTAAATATTGTCAATATAAAGCCCTGCTCCTTCAAAACGAAGCGGAACGTGCTCAATTTCAACAAGATCATGTAGCCTTTTACCAGACATTAATTTTTTCGCAATAAAAAATGCGATTATAGCCATAATTACTCCTGCAATCCATGAACGGAATCCTATATACGCAAACGTCGTTGCAAACGACGTTAACATTGCCAAATAGTTGCGACTTTCAAAAACCAATGCAATTCCTTCAATGTATGTATTTCCACGCGGTACGAGCTCATACCCATCTAATTGTTGAAGCGTATTTCTTTCCATATTACGTACATCACGAAATTGTGTCGCTGCTAATGTAAGAAATGTAATGGCAGAAAAATCTTTTTTCAAAATAGACGGGATTGCAATCGCTCCTAAAGCAGCTGCAATTAACCCCATTGCAATATGAATAATTTTCCCATGTAGCCTCGTCGGATATTGCCGTGTATCCGTCCGAAGCATTAGCACCCTTGTAACTGTCCCCGCTATTACGCCGCATAAAATGGCTGGTGTATATTCAGTCATGTATTACCCTCGCCTTTCTTTTACGTGTTTTTCTCTTAAACCGTTCCATGTATACTGATGCTTTTGCAATCCAAAACAATATTGCCATGAATAATGTAGAAATGGCGACGATATCAAAAAATGCTAAACTACCGTAATCATATGGAAAATTCAATTTCCTAAAAATAAATGTCACTAGCAGCTCTCCTTGTAACATCCCTACATATAGAGAACATAATCGTAATATGCGATCTCCATGCAATAACACCGATGCATACACAAGACCACTACTTAGCAGAAACACTCTATCCACCACAATCCAAATCGGATCATATATTTCTAACAGATGAAAACTTGTATATAACATTGCAATAATAAGCGCCGAAAGTAAGCTATATAATTTTTTCCAGACAGAATATAGCGTGATCCCTATAAAAGAAATAATACAAAGTAAAAGAGCATTTACTGATACCACGAATGAGGCGATCGTTACATGTAACGGAGAGCAAATTATAAAAATCAGTATACAAGCGCCTAACTTCCACCGAATAAGGTCCTTTTTCATAAAAAAGGTTACAATGATCCACCCTATCCAAGCTACAAAATAAAAAGTACTTCCATCCATCAACTTCACCTCCTATGTTTTCCATTATGGGAACTTTTTATGAAAGTTAATCCACTTTATTTACGCATAGTTTTTTCTTATAACAGCAACACTTTTAACAAGGAGGTGTTATTCATTATGGGTAAAGATCGCCAAGAACGAAAACTACGAGAATCACGCCGCGTTGAATCCGATCGTGATCAATCACTACAATATCCAGGTGCAACTGGACTTGATACACCAGAACAGGCTCGAAAACAAAACCAGCACTAATTAATGCAAAAAGACGGTTTCGATATTGTACGAAACCGTCTTTTACATAATCAGTTTAATGTTTTCTATTTATATTGAAATAATATTTCACACACTATATCCTCCCATTACTTCTTTTTATCTTCACCTATTCCTATTAAAAATTAAGTTCTCTCCAGTAATTCGACAACACACCATCTACATTTTTCAACCCTTTTTCAATTGCAATTTTTACGAAATGATATTTTTATATAATACTAATTCCTTTCTCCACTTTATATTACGAAAAAGAATAGAACAAAAAAAATCAACCGAACGGTTGATTTTTTATCTCCTACTATAATGCGCAGTATCAATACCACGCTGTATTAACCAATGATACGTTTCACCCTTTACAACAAGAGGTACAGATTGCAACTCTTCTATCGTTTTCGCACCAAGAGCTGTCATTATAAATTTCAAATCTGTATGTAGGAGCTCAATTTCATCCACTAACTTCTCGATACCATCTTGCATTAAAATACGTAAAAAGTAACCAGCAAACGCAGTTGTATTCGCCCCTAATGCGATCGCTTTCGCTACGTCAAGCGCTGTTTGTATGCCCCCAGATGCAATAAAAGAGAGGTTATTATTTGTAGAGGTTGCTTCAATAATCGAGGTTGCTGTTTGTATGCCCCAGTTATTAAAATAAGAAAGCATTCGCTGTCTTCTTTCATTTTCAACAGCAGCAAAATTCGTACCACCTTGCCCACCAATATCAATTGCTGTTACACCTACGTTCGCTAACTGCTGCACTGTTTCCTTACTCATCCCAAATCCAACTTCTTTTACAATGATAGGGACTTTACTATTTAAAACAATTTTCTCAATGCGCTGAAGTACTCCAGTAAAATCACGGTCTCCTTCTGGCATCGTTAACTCTTGTATGACATTTAAATGAATTTGCAATGCATTCGCTTCAATCATATCAACGGCACGCTCTACCTGTTCGATAGTTGCCTCACTACCTAAATTAGCAAAGAAAATACCATTTGGATTTACCTTTCTGATCACCTTATAAGAAGCAGCTTCACTTTCATCTTTTAACGCCGCCATTTGCGAACCTACAGCCATAGCAAGGTTATGATGTTTCGCTACATATGCTAATTGCTCATTAATATGTAACGTTTTCTCTCCTCCACCACCAGTCATCGCATTGATAAAAATCGGCGAACTTAGTGAAAGTTCGCCGATTTTTGTTTCACATGTTATTGTGTCATAATTTGAATTTGGCAAGCTTTGATGCACAAAATCAATATCATGAAAGCCATGCGTACGAGACTGACCAGTAGAAAGAGCGTATTCAATATGATCTAATTTACGTTTTGCCCTTACCACTTGTACCCCTCATTATTTCTTTAATTTTTTCAGTTGTTCACCAATAATATCACTTAATTGGAAAGTAGCAGAATCAGCATTTGGCTCATACTGACTATAATCTTCAGTTACATTATTTTCCTCAAGCGCTTCTTTTATACTTAAAGAAATACGTTTCTCTGCTACGTGAACTTCAAGTACTTTCACTTTTACTTCTTGTCCCATTTCCAATACTTCATTCGGATTTTTCACGTGACGATTTGCAATTTGAGATACGTGTACAAGTCCTTCAACGCCCGGTAAAATCTCAACGAATGCACCAAATGTAACAAGGCGTTTTACTACTCCCTCACGAATATCTCCAGCTTTTATTTCGCCAGCAACGTTTTCCCAAGGTCCTGGTTGAGCTGCTTTAATTGATAAAGAAATACGTTGTGTATCAGCATCAACAGATAACACCTTTACCTTAACCTTTTGACCTTGCTCTAACACTTCAGAAGGTTGCTCTACACGTTCGTGTGAAATTTGTGAAATGTGAACTAAACCGTCCACTCCACCAACATTAACGAATGCTCCAAAGTCAGTTAATCGTTGTACTGTTCCTTCAACAACGTCCCCTTCTTTTAATGAAGAAATTGCTTCTTTTTTCTTAGAATCTAGTTCTAATTCTACTACCGCTTTATGCGAAAGGATTACACGATTTTTTTCACGGTCTAATTCAACAATTTTCACCGCTAATGTTTTACCTTTATAGTCAGTAAAGTCTTCTACATAATGTACTTCTACAAGTGAAGCTGGAATAAAACCGCGAACACCAAGGTCCACAACTAATCCGCCATTCACAATATCTTTTACAGTAACATCAAATACATGACCAGAAGTAAATTTCTCTTGTAGTTCTACCCATGCTTTTTCTGCATCAACAGCACGTTTAGATAAGACAAGATCATCTTCTTCTAATTTAATAATTTTCAACTCTAGTGTTTGATCTAATTCTACAACATCGCTTGCTTTTTCAATATGAACGTTAGCTAATTCACTAATTGGAATTACGCCATCTGTTTTGTATCCAACATTTACAAGCACTTGTTTCTCTTCAACCTTCGTTACAGAACCTGTAACAACGTCACCAACTTGTAATTCTTTTGAATCCATAACTTCTTCATTCATTTTCTCTACCATGGAAATACCTCCCTACAGAATTGACAAAGCATTTTTTATGTATATACGAAATGAAAACAAAGTTTTCATTTGCATGTTTAAGAATTTCTCATCACATACTCTTTTTCAATAACATTCACAAGAAAATATATTAAACCTATATAAATAGTATACAGCAAAACCAGCTTGAAAAAAGTATGTTTTGAAATATAATAGCGAATATATTCTGACAGTTTTATTCCTCTTTAACTAACTTCTTACAAATCAGCTCATTTGTCAAGGAAAGAGACTCACAATTCACGTATCCTTTACATTTCTATTTAAACAAAAAAAGAAAGAGGATTATCCCCTTTCTTTATTTCGCAAACACTCCAGAAACAATGCTCATAATTTTTTGGACAACTTCTTCAATTGATAAAGAAGTCGTATCTAATTCCAATGCATCATCAGCCTTTTTTAGTGGAGAAACTTCGCGTTCTGAATCTAATTTATCACGCTGAGCAATTTCTTCTTTTAGCTGCTCTAAATTAGAATCGAAACCTTTATTTAAATTTTCTAAATGCCTTCTTTCCGCTCTTTCTTCAACAGAAGCAAGCATAAAGATTTTCACTTCAGCATCCGGTAATACATGTGTACCAATATCACGGCCGTCCATTACAACGCCGCCTTTTTTCGCTAACTCTTGCTGACGACGTACCATTTCTTCACGAACAAGGCGATGTTTCGCTACAATAGATACTCGATTCGTCACATCAGGTGTACGAATTACTTCAGAAACATCTTGTCCATTTAAAAATACAAGCTGTGTATTTTCTCCTTGCTGAAACTCAATATTTACATTCTTTACAACTTCCATTAACTGCTCTTCATTTTCAATGTCTACTTTTTGTTGAAGGGCTGCATATGTAAGCGTACGGTACATTGCGCCTGTATCAATATAAACATAAGAAAGTTCCTTCGCAACAACTTTTGCCACTGTACTTTTCCCTGCAGCTGCTGGACCATCTATAGCAATTGAAATTCGTTTATCCATTGTAACACCTCATTTTTTCACTTATAAAACAAAACGAAAAGCAGGTGTTCACCCTGCTTCTTCTCATTTGCTTCGCGTCATTAAATCCTCAATTATTGTAGCATAATCCTTCATAGAAGAAAATGAAAACTACCGATTCACCTGCAAGATTTCCACTTTGTTTTTTACCATAACACCCTCATAATAAACAATTTTAGATAAATATTTCACTGATGACTTATGTATAAATAACAATTGTACAACAGAAAGACAAATGAATTGTATTATTAATATACGAATAAAAATTCTCTCCATCTTTTTCACCGTAATTTCTCCCTCCTATACTATATTTGCACATTTCGTTTCGTAATTTTATACATCGTACATATAGCAGTTAATTTTATTGTCATTTTCGAGGCATACTTTTATACATTTCCATTGTCGAATTTACTCAAAACATGTTATGTTCTAAATGTATTTTTTTACTTGAAAGGGGTATAAGCATTGAAAAGAATCCTAGTTTTACACACAGGTGGAACAATTGCAATGGAGGAAGATAAAGAAACTGGGGTCGTACAACCAGGTAAAAAAAATCCTCTTTTAAAATTCATTCCTGATTTAGAAGGCGATGTTGATTTAATCGTTGAAGATGTGTTCCATCTACCATCTCCTCATATGACACCGAGCGAAATGTTACAATTACAAGTCATCATTGATGAAAGAGTAAAACAAGACAACATTCATGGCGTAGTTATTACGCATGGTACGGATACATTAGAAGAAACAGCTTATTTCTTAGATTTAACAGTACAAGCAACTATTCCGATCGTAGTGACAGGTGCAATGCGCTCTAGCAATGAGTTAGGTGCTGATGGTCTATATAACTTCTTATCAGCTGTAAAAGTTGCTAGTTGTGATGAAGCTGCAGAAAAAGGTGTTTTAGTCGTATTAAACGACGAAATTCATTGCGCTACAAATGTAACGAAAACACATACAAGTAATGTCGCAACATTCCAAAGTCCACAATACGGACCAATTGGAATGGTAACAAAACGCGGCGTTGTCTTCCATCACGCTTTAGTACATCGCGAATCATATACGATAAATAAAGTGTCTAAAAATGTAGTTGTTCTAAAAGCATATGCTGGCATGGATGATACATTATTAGCAGCAATCGAAAATCTTCCTGTAGACGGCATTGTTATCGAAGCTCTTGGACAAGGTAATCTCCCTCCAAGAACACTACCTAGCCTAGAAAGATTATTAAATAAAGGTATTCCTGTCGTATTGGTTTCTCGCTGTTTCAACGGTATCGTTCAAGACGTATATTCGTATGAAGGTGGCGGTAAACACTTAAAAGATATGGGCATTGTATTCACATACGGCTTAAATGCACAAAAAGCACGCATTAAATTACTTGTTGCATTAGAGAATACAAATTCTCATGAATCCATTCAAAATATGTTTATGCACGAATAAAAAGGAGCTGTCGAGATTTTCCCGACAGCTCCTTTTTATTTTTCTCTTGATGCAATGGTTTGCGCAATCGCATCTCCATGAAATCTACCGTTCTCGATAAATATTTCATTTGCATTATTTCCAGCAGCAATGACACCTGCAATGAAAATATTTTCAGCATTCGTTTCCATTCTATCCTCTGTATAAATTGGACGTCCTGTTTCTTCATCAATCTGAACACCCATCTTCGTTAAGAAGCTATGATCAGGATGATAACCAGTCATCGCAAATACAAAATCGTTTTTGATTGTAAAAGCTTCACCATCAACTGTAAACGTTAATGTATGCTCAGTAATCTCTTTCACATGAGCTCCAAAATGCATTTGAATTGTACCGTTTCGTACTAACGCCTCAAATTCCGGCAAAATCCAAGGCTTTATGCTTGGTGAATACTCACTTCCACGATACAGTACCGTTACACGTGCACCAGATTTAACAAGTTCTAACGCGGCATCTACACTCGAGTTTTTCCCACCTATAACTACTACATCTCGATCAAAATAAGGATGCCCCTCTTTAAAATAGTGAGCTACTTTCTTCAATTCCTCACCTGGAACATTCATATAATTTGGATTATCATAATATCCAGTTGCTACAACAATATATTTCCCTATATACATTTCCTTACTTCCGTCACGCTTTGTCGTCTCAACCTGAAAAACTTCTCCATCTTTTTGAACTTTCTCCACTCGCTCAAAAGCATTTACACGTACAGATTTACGTTTTACTACTTCACGATAATACGCAAGCGCTTGATTTCGAAATGGCTTACGATTTTCTGTAATAAAAGCTACATCACCAATTTCTAATTTTTCACTAGAAGAGAAAAATGTTTGATGAGTTGGATAATTATAAATGGCATTTACAATGTTTCCTTTTTCAATTACTAACGGATTTATCCCTACCTTTTGCAACGAAATTGCAGCCGCTAATCCGCACGGACCGCCTCCGATTATAATAACTGTTTCTTTCTGCATACTCGTCCACTCCTAGTCTTCTACCAATGCACTATTTATAAAAACAAGAAAAAACCTACTTACAGCAGTAGGCACCTATCTTTATTGTATTCATTTTTCATATATTTGTCATCTAAACGAAACGTACATCCGATAGACATCTGCTAAAAACTGCTGAAATTTAATACCTTGTTTCCCTAATACATTCTCAGGATCAATCTTTCTAGCTGGATCAAGCGTTTTATGTGACACGATATCTTTTTTCGGATTTAAGCCAAAGTTTTGGCATAAATACGCATGATACCATGTAAAACGATTATACGCTTCCCAAAAGTTAACATCACCACCATAACAAAGTTCCACTCCAATGGCCGCCTTATTCGCGTCATAGCCATATAAGTCATTATCCGTCGGCACACCATATCGAACATGATACGCAACTTCATTTATAGGAATAATCTCCAATATTGTTTTATCATCTATAAATGTATGTGCCGAAGCTTTCGGTTGTAATTCATTAAAGTAATCTCGATTGCCTATCGCATTGCTTCCAGGATTCCCCGTATCATGGCTTACGATAAATCTCACTTTAGTCAGAGGAATCCCCGGTCGTGAACTTCCATATCCAATATAATTGCGCTCTATAGGAAACATCGCCATTGCTACCAACTCCCGCTCTAGAAGATTACCTTACTTCCTTATATATGTATTCGGTAGCAATGTCCTTATCGCATATTTCTTACGCGAAGAGAAAATCGAAAATATTTGAAGTGAACACCATAAACAACAAGATACTTACAGCCACTCCATAAAAACCGTAAAACCAAACACAATCTTCTTTCGTATCTAAACCGAAAAATTTATTTACCGATTGTAATAATGTGCCACGCTTGCTTTGTTTGTTTCGTAATACTTCCACTCGCTCTACAACATCTGCTGGCATCATAAATCTTTGGTCTACTGTCATTTTCATCATTTATCTCTCCTTAAAATCATTTCCGTTTTGTTTATCTAAGGAGAGTATAGCACGTTTGTTCGCATAGAACAAGCGTTCTTTTTTATTTTTATTTTATTTTTCAGCAAGCCAAGTAAAAATTGAGATTACAACGGCAATAATCGGCCCTACTACAACCACACCAAATATCAGAAACAGTAGCCCTTCCCCGAACATCCGAACGGTACTTATTTTGCGAGCTTTCATCGTTCTTGCGAGTTCTCCCTCTAACCTATTAACCTTTTCTTCTAATTGTTCTACTCGTTCCAGCATTTCATTCTCCATATACAACACCTCATTTAATACTTCAACAAAAAAACGTGATTCCCTCGAAAGGAAATCACGTTTTCTCAAGATATAATATTTTATACCCAACCTCTGAAGCGGCTTGCTTCAGCCATTTTACGAACACCAACCATGTACGCCGCTAAGCGCATGTTCACTTTACGAACTTGTGCTGTTTCATAAATAGAATCAAATGATCTTACCATTACTTTTTCTAAACGTTGTTCTACTTCTTCTTCAGTCCAGTAGTAACCTTGGTTATTTTGTACCCACTCAAAGTAAGATACTGTTACACCACCAGCACTTGCTAACACGTCTGGAACAAGTAAAATTCCGCGATCTGTTAAAATTTTAGTCGCTTCTAATGTTGTTGGACCATTTGCTGCTTCAACAACGATTTTCGCTTTAATATCATTAGCATTTTCTTCTGTAATTTGGTTCTCAATTGCAGCTGGAACTAAAATATCGCAATCAAGTTCTAACAATTCTTTGTTTGAAATTGTATTGTTAAATAGCTTTGTTACTGTACCGAAGCTATCACGACGGTCTAATAAATAATCAATATCTAATCCATTTGGATCATGTAACGCGCCGTAAGCATCTGAGATTGCAATAACTTTCGCACCTGCATCATGCATAAATTTAGCTAAGAAGCTACCAGCATTACCGAATCCTTGAACAACAACGCGTGCACCCTTAATATCAATGCCACGTTTTTTCGCAGCTTCGCGAATACAAATTGTTACACCTTTCGCTGTTGCTGTTTCACGTCCATGTGATCCACCTAATACAAGCGGTTTACCTGTAATAAATCCTGGTGAATTAAATTCATCAATACGGCTATACTCATCCATCATCCATGCCATAATTTGAGAGTTTGTGAATACATCTGGAGCTGGAATATCTTTCGTCGGTCCTACGATTTGGCTAATTGCTCGTACATAACCGCGACTTAATCTTTCTAACTCACGGAATGACATTTCACGTGGATCACAAATAATTCCACCCTTACCTCCACCATATGGTAAATCAACAATACCACATTTTAAACTCATCCAGATTGAAAGTGCTTTCACTTCATTTTCTGTTACATTCGGATGGAAGCGAATCCCACCTTTCGTTGGACCAACAGCATCATTATGTTGTGCACGATATCCTGTAAATATTTTAACAGTCCCGTCATCCATACGAACTGGTATTTTCACTGTCATCATACGAATTGGTTCTTTTAATAATTCATATACTTCGTTTGGATAACCCAATTTTTCTAACGCTTCACTAATAACAATTTGTGTTGAATTCAATAGTTCAAAATGTTGTTCCCTTTGTTGTTGTGTTTTTGTTTGAGTTCCCTTTTCGGCTACCATAGTAAGTAAACCCCCTGTAATTTCACTTGTTTAGTAAACCTTCATTGCCTAGTATACACCCTTAAATTTGGAATGCAATAGAAAACGCTAACAAATATATACAAACTATTTTCTGTTGCAAGCGTTTTCACTATTATTATAGTCCTTTTATTACTTTTAGAAAAGTAAAATACTTAAATATTTAAATATTTTTTATTTCCATCAACCACACTCCCATAAAACTGCATATTTTATTTTCAAAAAGTATGTTCGAGTATTTACAATCATCCCTTCCCTTCTCCAAATAAAAACAAAACCTCAGCTATGTTGTATTAGCTGAGGTTTTGTTTTTTCACAAAGTAATTGTGTATTTGCTCTATCGCGTTAACATCCATTAATTCTTTACCGTACTCCATGATGCGATAAATGGTTGCTGTAGACGGATTACCGTATTCCGCTAAAATAGCTATAAAATCCGCCTTTAACAATTGAATTTGTTCCTCTTCTTCCACCCAAAGATAGAAGCGCTCATCCCACGTATATAGCTTTCCGCCAGTTACACCAAGGTTATATAAGCGATTCGACAGGTTAATTACGTCATCTAGCGTAGCAAACTCATATAATATATGCTCACTTTCATCTAGAGTCACTTGCATTTCAATAAACTCGTCACGGAACTCATCATCTGTATCCATTTCTTGATTTTCTTTCGTTACAATTACAACCATCCCTTGTGCTTGTAGAGAAAACACTTCAACTGCAATCGGACCATCTGCTTCAAACCCTAATTCCTTATTTGCTTCTTGCATCATATCACGAAATAATTGCTGTACTTTCGGTGCATTTCTCCATAAATCTTCTTTCGTTAATCCTCGTTCAGATAAATCATCAAATGTTAGAAAAATTTTTATCTTATTGTAATTTAATCGTTCCAGCCTCATCTCATACCCTCCCTACGTAACCAATGCATCTAATTTTTATTATATGAAATAGAAAATAGATGGTTCTTTTCGAACAACTATTCCGACATTTTTAACCATCCATCCCATTCTTCTTTCGTATCACCAATTAGGATTGTTTCAATGTCCAACTGGTTTAGAACGCCTAGCTTTCCGATAAATCCAACTAAAAGAGATTCCCTTTTTTCTTGTAATAACTTTATAAAGTTCATCGTCTTTTTCATTTCTTGTTCGTCAGCAAAAGATACAAATACATATTTCGGCTGTATTTCCTCTACCGCTGATAACATACCATCTTCAGCTAAGCTTGTCCTAATATATATCGCCTCATATCCTTTTAAGCGTAAATAAGTTGAAAAAATAAATCCTTTCAATGCATCCTTTTCTAACACAATAACTTTGTGTAAAGAGGAAAACATTGAGGCATTGTGATACACCATCCCTAGACGCGTTTGTAAAAATGATAGTGCATATTGAAATTGCACCATTGAAATCTCATTATTATTTTTTGACGTTAATAATTTGTCTGTCACTCGAAGAACAATACTGGCAACAACCTTCTCTGTTGAATATATACTAAAAGCTTCGTTTAATAATGCAGCAATTGTAATTTCATCAAATTTTAACAAAGCTTGTAGCAAATCGTCCACTAAAACAACTTCTTTATCGAAATGTATCTCTTTTTGAACTGTACTCTGCAAACGATTCTCTTCTAATAATCGAACTGCTTGTCCAATCATCATACCGGAAGAAACTTTTTCCATTAACCATTTTAAAATTTGAATATGCTCTTCTGTATATAAACGATGCCCAGCTTGATTCCGCTTTGGGGCAATAATTTGATATCGTCTTTCCCATGCACGAAGCGTACTCGGCTGAACTCCAATTATATTCGAAACGGCTTTTATATTGTATTTCCCATTAAGAGTTGGCATCATTTCCCTCCGCACAATGTAATGATGTGTGTTTGAGCAGGTGCTCGGAAACGAAGTGGTATCAATGTTGTTCCATACCCATTACTAACAAAGAGAATCGTATTTAAATGGTTATATACGCCACCTTTTAAATATTTTTTAGATGGGAATAATCGGATTTGCCCTCCATGCGTATGTCCACTTAAGACAAGTGAAATCTGTTCATTTCCAGACATTTTTTTTATTATATCAGGGTTGTGACTAACTAGGATACGAAAACCATCTTCTTTACAATCCGCCAATGCCAAATCTAGACGATCACGGTGCAATCCAACATCATCTATACCGAGCAAACAAATTTTCTCGCCTAATTCAGACTCAAATACCACTCTTGTATTATCTAAAACTTTTACGTTATTTTCTAATAATAACGCATCTAATTCATGATATTCTATCTCATAATCATTGTTTCCCCACACAAAATATACAGGAGCTATCTCTCTTAACTTTTGAATATTCGCAGAGATTTTTGATAAAGAGACACCTTTCTCTGCTAAATCTCCTCCGATAATTACGAGATCTACTTTTCCTTTTACTTGTTCAATTAACAAATTCGAAATGACTCTTCTATGAATATCAGAAATAAAAAACACATTTACTTTTTGAAAACTTTTCGGAAATTCTTTAAATACTAAAGTATGTTCCAACACCGTATTACGCATCGCTTCTTTATACATCACAAGAAGCAATAAAATCCCCATGCCTATGAGAGTACTGAATAATATAATCCATATCATATTTTTGACTCCCCTCCTCATAAAGATAATCCTAGGCTTTTATAACAAACGGTGTTCGCTTAACTCACTAGCTTTCTTGCTTTGTGGACTTATCTTTTATCGGAATTTTTAATTCTTGACCTGCACTCACTTCATCTTCTTGCAAGTTATTATACTTTTTAATTACTTCAATTCCATTTCCATCTGAAAAATATTGCTTCGCTATACTTTCTAAAGTTTCTCCCTCTTTCACAGTATGCGTTATTACTTTTTCAGAATGTTTCTGCGACTCAGATTTAGCTGAATCAAAGAAGATTACTTCAAACGCACTTTTTCCGGCATTATTACTATCACCCTTCACCTGAATATATTTATCCGTGTACCACAAAATACTAATCGGCAGCAGAATGAATAGAAATGTTAAAACCCGGACGAAAATGTGATTTATTTTAAACTTTTGTTTTTTTTCTTTATTTCTATGAATTTCACTACGCGGCGGTAAACTTTCTTTTTCTTCCACTCGCTCAACTTCTAATTCCTCTTCAAAATCAGGAATTCGTTTCCTCATGTTGTTCACCACCACCTTCCATTTATTTTCTTAATTGGAGTCCCATTATAAAATCAACAAGAAAGTGTGCAAAGATTGTTATAAACAAATTTCCTGTCCATTCAAATACATAACCAAAGACAAAACTAATGAAACAGACGAAACAAAACAAAAATGGCTTTGTTATATAACGAATATGTAACACTGCAAATACGAAGCTCGCAATTACAATTCCAAAATGAGTCTGTACTACACCTCTAAATAAAAATTCTTCTGCAAAACCAATTAAGAACGTAATAACGAGTAAATGCAGAACGGACATTCCTCGAAACATCTTATCGTTAATACCACCATCATCAAACCAAGACTCCGGAAACACTCGCATTGCAACATAATCTAATAACACAATACCAATCGCTAACAAACCACCTATAATAAGTATAGATACTGGTTCCCATTTCCATAAATTAAAGACTTCTTTTACATCTTGAAATAATATATATGCCAGTAAACAGCCAATACCGATAATAATTAACTGTGTTATATATAGATTCAGCCTTATTTCCTGCGGACTCATATCTTCAACATTATGTCTTTGAATGTTCATCATTCCTCCATCTTTTCTAGGCCGAAAAGCTTTTGTAACTCTGTTTCCCAATTATAGTCGAAATCCGATTGTTGCGCTCGTCTTTTTTTATAATCTTCTTTTGTAATACCGCAATAATCGCAGCAATTAATTAACTCTTGCTCTTTCCTATAACCGAACTGTTGCAGCACATATTCACGTCTACATCCTTTAACTTGTATCCATGACTTCATATTTTCTAGCTCACTATATTTATTACGCAACCTTATTTCTACTTCAGCTATTAATCGGTTCATGATTTCATCTGACAAACCTTCTAATAATAATCTTCGTTGTTGTATAATTCCAACCTGTTCGAGATGATAACGAACGAAACGCCAATATTGCTCATTAAATCTTGCTGCATTATAACAAATTTCTTCTACATCTTCTATTGGTAATTCTTTCGTTTGAAACATTCTTTCTTGTAGTAAAGAAAATAAAAATTGTATTTGTGACTTACTTGGCAATTCATCCTCAATGATTGAAATTGGTAAATCATGATCCAACGGACTACATAATAAAATAGCTATACTCGGTTCGCCATCTCTTCCAGCTCTTCCGATTTCTTGTAAGTAAGAAGCTATATTAGTTGGATAATGAAAATGAATAATATATCGCGTATTCGCCTTATTTACCCCCATACCAAATGCACTTGTGCATATTACAAGTTGCAATTGATCGTTCATAAACTGCTGTTGAATTAACATACGCTCTTCATGTTCCATACCACCATGATAAAAAGCTACACCAGTAACACCTTTCCCTCTCAAGTATTCCGTTAACCTTTCTGTCCACGCTCTACTTGAGCAATATACAATCCCCGGCCCTTGTAAATACATCACCTGCTCTAAAAGCGCCTCTTTCTTTTCTTCTATCGTCTCTACAAATTGCACATCCATTGCAATATTAGGACGGTCAATAGAGTATACATGTTCCGCGGCACCCTTTAAATTTAAACTATTTGCGATATCCTGCAGTACCCCTTTTGTCGCTGTGGCTGTCAATGCTAATACTGTAGGAGAACCAATATTTTCAATAACTACATTTAGTTTTTTATAGTCCGGTCTAAAATCATAACCCCATTGAGAAATACAATGAGCCTCATCAACAACAAATAATGAAATATGAATTTTCTTCAATTCCCTAATTAATAACTCCGACTGTAACATCTCTGGTGAAACAAAAATAAATTTATATGAAGATAATTTTTTCATCGCTTCTCTTTTTTCATTTAATGTCCGAAAACTATTAAATGCTATTACTCGGTTTTTCACAACATACTTTAATTGTGTCACTTGATCTTCCATTAAAGATAATAACGGTGATACAACAAGCACTGTTCCTTCTCGCATAAGCCCCGGAAACTGATAGCACATAGATTTCCCTCTTCCAGTCGGAAGCATTGCTATCACATCTTTTCCTTCTAATAAATCTGTAATAACTCCTTTTTGACCTGGACGAAATTCAGAATATCCAAACCACTTATATAAATATTCTTCAAGTTTCATTTACACCCTCCATCCGCGCTAATACAAGACGAACTTCAAAATAAGAGATATCTTCTCCAACCGCTTGTTTCAAAACACGTAACTTCCGCGTTTGCAATGCTTCAATTACTTTTATTACTTTGTCTATCTTTTCTTTTTCCATAAACATTTCAATAGAAAAATCTTTTTCTCGCAAAGCAATTTCAACAAAATGATCTTCTATCGTTGCAACCTTTAAATTCCGAATCGTCGCTATTTCTTCTAAAGAACGTCCTTGTCTCCAAAAATTATATGTTTTTTTCGTCGATAAACTAAATAATTCAGCTCTTTCATTTGGATAAGATATAATTTCAGCTAATAGTGGAAATTCATTTTCTTTATCACGAACTTCTTGTATAAAGAAATGCATTGTACCCCAAAATAAAAAATACACCCTGAATATATCTTGTTTCGTAATTTCTGCTAATTGTTGCAATGTACAACCAATACGTTCATAACCCGTTAGTCGATATGTTACAATCGTCGCTTCTATCGTATTGCTCTTTTCTAAAAGATTATATACTTCCGTCCATAGTTTTCTCGCCAACTCACTTCTCTTATATGGTATTCCTGTTAGAAAACGTTTCACCCACATCATTATTTCTGTATCTTGCTGAATTGGGATAAACTTCGTATTATTCTGTTGTAAATTTGATATAGTTTGAATAATTAATGATAATCTTTTCCAAAATGTTTCACCTAATTCACCATAATGTAAACCATGCAAATGCGCCGGAAAAGCATAAACTTCCTCCCATTTATGTAACTGCATTTTACCCGTAGGTGTTAACACATATGTATTTTCATGTATTTCTTGAATAAAATTCGCTTGCAACAACTTTGCAACTTCACCATCATAGTCATTTCTATTCAATGATTTGTATATTCCGAACAAAAAAGAAATTCGGAACATATTTCCATCTTGTAAAGTTTGCGAAGAACGTTTGCCCTTTAGTAAATAATAAATAGAAGAAACGGTTCTTTCACCATTCAATTGTTTTAAACAATGCAACAAAGTATATTGTATTTGCATGACCGCTTCCACCTTCCAATCTTAACTTCATTCTTTTCAGTACAATTACACTATCTACTTTCGCTCATTAAACTTATCATATGAGAACTATATACTTGTATATATTCTATTGTATCAAACGAAATCATATTTACGTATTTTGAAAATCTTATGACATAATTCAAAAATAAGTTGACACTCTAATTGATAAGCATTATCATTATAATTTTATGTTGAAAAGTTTTACAAACCGTTTTACAATAAGGTTATAATTTTTATGGCGAGCTTTTCACATACATATTATCAGGAGGGAAAAAAGATGGCAAAATATACAATCGTTGATAAAGATACTTGTATTGCATGTGGTGCTTGTGGCGCTGCTGCACCAGACATTTATGACTATGATGATGAAGGTATTGCATTTGTAACATTAGATGATAACCAAGGTATCGTTGAAATTCCAGATGTATTAATTGAAGATATGATGGATGCATTCGAAGGCTGTCCAACTGACTCAATTAAAGTTGCTGACGAATCATTCGACGGAGACGCTTTAAAATTCGAATAGTCTTTTATTAACTTCAAAAAATGCCCCTCATATTGATGAGGGGCATTTTTTGTATCTAAATTTTATTTTCCTTAATAAAAAACCATTAGTAGTTTCACACTACTAATGGTTTTAATATATATTATGCATTTTTCATTTTTGCAAACACCCATACTTTCAGGCGTGAGAATAATGCTACAAATACAATTGTTACAACAATCCCTTTAATTAAATTAAATGGTAAGATTGCCGTTACAACCGTTGTTCTTATAGCTTCGCTAGACATAGCCGGTGAATTTAAAAACCAAGTGTAAGCCGGGAATATGATGATGTAGTTTAATACACTCATAATAAGTGCCATTGTAATTGTCCCTAGCATTAATCCTGTAGTTAAACTCTTCACAGTACGATACTTTCTAAATAAGAAAGCTGCTGGTCCAATAAATAAGCATCCTGCAATAAAGTTTGCAATCTCTCCAACTGGTACTCCCGTTAAACTTCCTTGAATCCCGTAATGTAAAATGTTCTTTATCGCCTCTACAATCACTCCTGCTACTGGTCCAAAGATAATTGCTGCAATTAGAGCTGGTACATCACTAAAATCAATTTTCAAAAATGGCGGAAGCCCTGGGAACGGAAAATCTAACATCATTAGTAAATATGCAATACTACTTAGCATCGCTACACTCACCATCTGCACTACACTGTTTTTTTGTTTCATCTTTCTCTCTCCTTTTCCATCGATCATCTCATGGAAAGTGGAAAGGTTCTGCTATGCCTATTTTTTCATAGAACGAAAAAACCCTTTGTGTTTTACACAAAGGGAGAATTTAAGGCACATCAAACAGACGTTCAAATCCATATCTTTTTTGAACGCTTGAACCTCCATCTTCTCCCATCCAGACTATACTGTCGGCTTTGGAATCACACCAAATCCTGCCTTAACGGCTCGCGGGCTTAGAACAAAATCATAAATAGTTCATCACCGCCGGTCGGGATTTTCACCCTGCCCCGAAGATAGACCGATATTCTATTTTCCCCTTCATTATACAACAACCTCATAACATTGTGAACTAAAAAATTGTAACTTATTTAAAATTAGTTATTTATTTTTCGTAACAAAAAAATAAATTGCGAGATATTTTACAATACAATCCATATTTTTTATTATTCGGCATTTCTCTTTTGAATTACCTAGTCATATATAATTAAAAGTGATAAGATATTGAATTGTTAAGATAAGAACATTTTCTGAGTTATGGAGGAAATGTCATGAAAAAAGACAAGAGACATTCTATTCGAGAAGCAATGAAAAAAAACTTAAGAAAAGAATACTTTTACTTAAAAAAAGAATTACTTTTCTACTGCCCAATTGATTTAGGCACATTCTCAAACGAGACATACTATGCTACTTTCGATGAAGATGGCATCAGTATTTATCAGTATGATAAAAAAACAGAAAGTAAATTAAAATTGTGTGAGCGTCATCCGTGGAAGAGTTGGAATAAAGTGAAGATTGATCACTATTTGACAACTTCTCAATTTATTTTTCAGGGTGAGCGAAATTGGATCTTATCTCTTTTTCAAAAAGGAAAAGAAGCTCAAAAAATTATTGAAGAGCATACATCTTTACAAACAGAAGTTGTTTCCCGCTCTTTCTTAAAAAAACTTCCTGGTTTTCGTTCTAATACACCACTGAATAAATACATCGGTAGTATTTGTTACACTGCACTTATTGCATTTTTATTAAAATGGATGATTCCATTTCAAGCACCACAAATCGCCCTGTATTCTATCTCGATTGGTTGTATGCTTCTTGGCCTACTTTGTTTGACAATCGGTTTAATTGAACCGACTATCGTACTGTTTCGAACAAAAGAGAAAACAAGAACAAAAGTTTTTTACTTATATAGCTATTTAGCTATTTCTGGATTTATATGTGTCTTTATTTTTTGGTAAAAGAAGCCGTCCCAAAATAAATTTTGGGACGGTTTTCTTTTAGATATAGATGCTCTAATTCACTCAATAGTTCTAGCAAAAGCGCCCATATAATTTCATTTACATTGAACCTTATTTAAGAAGAACATAAATTTGTTCAAAGTTTAATTTTTGAGATGTTTCCTTCACTTAACATATAATTGTTGATTAGGATAAATTAGCTCTTGCTGCAATCCATTTTTTTCTTTAATTTCCTTAAGTGTCATACTAAATTTCCGTGCAATACTAACTAAAGTATCCCCTTTTTGTACGACATATAATGATGAAGAAACAACTTCATTTCTTTGTTCATTTAAAACAAGCAATGGGTTCATCGCATTCTTTTTCGCCATCGTCCATCTTCCTTGATGAAGTTCTAGATGTAAGTGTGCACCTCGCGATTCTCCCGTGTTCCCTACTTCTCCAATTTTTTCTCCTTTGGAAATATAATCTCCCTGCCCCACATACCTCTTATTTAAATGTGCATATACAGCCTCATATTCTCCGTGTTTAATAAATACAACATTTCCATAACTACTTGAATAATAAGACTTCGTTACCCTACCATCTTGAATAGCTGCCACAGGCGTTCCAATCGGCGCAGCTACATCAATACCATAGTGTTTTCCATGCCTTGTCCCAAAATAATCACTTATCTGACCTTCAACAGGCCATGTCCATCGATTTTCCTCTGCATAAACATGTAATTGAGATACAAACAGTATACTCAATAACATGACGCCGCATTTTAAAACTTTCATATACATCCTCCGTTTTCTAATTACCACCATACCTTCTCTATTTTGGTATATTACAGAAAAAAGTATACAAAAAAAGAAAGTGAATTACTCCACTTCCTTCTCTTTCTTATCACGAAAAACTAATGCACTACGGTTATACTCCACATCTTTCACTTGTAATCGGGCATTTATTACTCGAGCTATCGCAAACAAATAATCAGATAATCTATTTACATACTTTAAGACAACTTCATTTATTTTCACTTCTTTTTGCAATGATACTATAGAGCGTTCTGCTCTCCTTACAACAGTACGTGCAATATGAATAGTAGCCGCCGCCTCGCTACCACCTGGCAAAATAAAGCGTTCTAATGGCGGGGCTTCTTCTATATATAAATCAATCTTTCTTTCTAAACTTTCAACCATCTCAATTGTCACTTTATAAGGAATTTTTTGTTCCACTATTGCCAAGTCTCCTCCGCAATCAAATAGTTCATGTTGAATATTTTCGAGCTCATTGTAAATATCTCTAAAAGCCTTGCCTTGAACCTTAGTCATTGCATATCCAATATGAGAATTTGCCTCGTCTATTGTTCCATACGCTTCCACACGGATATCATCTTTATCAACCCTGCCACCTATTACACTTGTCGTTCCTTTATCTCCTGTTTTTGTATATAATTTCATTTCTTCACAGCACCTCTCTTGTTATTTTTAATTCGACCAAGATAGAAAAAAGTTCTACCATTCTTTATTTAATTGAGTTTACAAAAAAATAAAAAACAGCAGAACTTTATTCATTATCAACTTTAAAAAAGCATATCTAAATTATACGATTCGGTAAATATACAGAGAATGTAGTTCCTTCTCCAACAACACTTGATACAGAAATTTTACCGTCATGGCCTTGAACAATATTTTTCGCAATTGCAAGCCCGAGTCCTGTTCCACCCTTTTTCCCACGTGTTCTTGCTTTATCAGCTTTATAGAAACGATCAAATAAAAATGGAATATCCTCTTCTGGAATGCCTACACCCGAATCTTGTACTTCAAAAATGAGGCCATTATTTTTCGTATCAATTACAAGCGTTACATGTCCACCCGCATTCGTATGACGAATTGCGTTATCAATCAAGTTCGTCAACACTTGTTCCATCCGATCTGCATCAAACGCATATTCTTCAATCTGATTCCGGAAATCAACTGTTAGTTCAACTTCTTTATCCTTTGCAATCCCTTGGAATTTACGACCAATTTTTTCCACAAACGGATGTATGTCCACTTCACCAATATGTAACTCTACGTGACCGCTTTCCATACGAGCTAAATCTAACAATTCATTTACAAGTTTACCTAAACGAACGGATTCATCATAAATGATTTGAACAAACTCATCTATTTCCTCTTTCGTTTGCACAATATCATCTAAAATCGCTTCACTATACCCTTGCAGCATGACCATCGGTGTACGAAGTTCATGTGATACATTCGCAATAAAGTCTTGACGCATTTTCTCAAGACGACGTTCTTCCGTCATATCTCGCAGTACCGCTACAGCCCCACGAATTTTCGTTTGATTGTAAAGTGGTGTCATAAGAACTACATAGTTCCCTTTTTGTAAATTAATTTCAACAACTTGTTGTTGCTCGCTTTCTACAACGAGATGGAATAGTTCCACAAGTTCAGAAGGTAATTTTTTACTTAACTCTATCTCTTTTTCTTCTTGCCAAACTTGTAAGAAATGTTCAGCCGGTGGATTAATAACTACGACTTCACCTTCTTGATTTAACGTAATAACTCCATCTGCCATACTACTCAAAATACTAGCTAACTGTTCTTTTTCTTGCTGCAAAGCATTCATATTAAACTTCAACTGTTTACCCATTTGATTTAAGGCCGTTGCCAGCTCACCAATTTCGTCCTGAGATACCATAGGAGCCTTTGCATCAAATTTCCCACGTGACACTTCAAAAGCAACCTCACGCATTTTACGAAGCGGTGCTGTAATCCGAGTAGATAAGAAGAACGCAAAGAAAGTTGTTAATATAATCGCAATCCCAGCGGCTAAGAAAATGAAATCAGTCGTTCTCTCCATATCTTTTATTGGCACTTGTAAAGATTCATATACGAACACTGCGCTTTGATTTTTTGATTGCACTGGTTTCCCAACGATCACAATATCATTTTCAGTGCTTTTATTCTTTCTACTATCAGAAGCTTTTCTAATGTTGTTCTTAATTTCTTTTTTGTCCGTAAAAACAGCGGCTAATTCTTTATCTTCTTTTAAATTATCCATTGTAAGGGTGACTAACCCTTCTTGTTTCGGTGAAGAAGAGATTTCCTTGCCATCTTCTACAATAATAATCCTTGAAAGTGGATCAGAGAATTTGTACGCGATGTTCTCAATCGTTTTTACATCGGCACCTTCTTCAATTAATTCCGTAACACTTGTTGCGACTTTTTGAAGTCTATTTTCACTCATATCAACATAATACGTTCTAAAAAATTGTGAAAGTAAAATCGCAACAAATCCAAGAACAAACGAAACGAGAAGTAATATGGTCATCCATAACTTCCCTACTACACTTCTCCAAAGCATCAGTCGTTCACAACCTCAAATTTGTAACCTACACCCCAAACAGTAACAATCATTTTCGCTGCATCTGGTGATTTTTTGCTTAACTTCTCACGTAAACGCTTTACATGTGTATCAACTGTACGTAAATCTCCGAAGAATTCATATTGCCATACTTCTTTTAACAGCTGCTCACGATCGAATACTTTATCAGGAGCTTTCGCTAAAAATAATAGTAACTCATATTCTTTCGGCGTTAAGTTTACTTCATTGCCATCTGCAGTAACACGGTGTGCATCGTTATCAATTGTTAAGTGAGGGAATACAGTAACATCTTTTGTCGTTGTATCTTGTGTAAAGAATGTTGTTGGTACAGCACGACGTAATACCGCTTTCACACGTAGCACGACCTCACGTGGACTAAACGGCTTTACAATATAATCATCTGTTCCAACTTCAAATCCTTGTACTCTATTTACTTCTTCACCTTTTGCTGTCAGCATAATAATTGGTGTCGCTTTCTTCTCACGAACCCCTTTACATACTTCAATGCCATCTTTACCAGGCATCATAAGATCTAATAAGATTAAATCGTAATCATTTTGCAACGCCATTTCTAAAGCTGTATCACCATTATCTGCTTCTTCAATCGTATATTGTTCTCTTTCTAAGTACATTTTCAATAAACGACGAATACGATCCTCATCATCTACAATTAAAATTCTTGATTCATTTTCCATCTCTACCCGCTGCGTACTCTCACCTCAGCGGTTCACACCTACCCTTCTTTAACTATTATGTTGCGCTATTCTCGTTTATTTAAGCAATCTTCTAAATGTTTCACTTCCCATATTATGCTTCACAAGAATAATAAATTTTGTTCAATTTTTTTCCAAAACTATGTATTTTTTTTGAACTGTATATAATGTCCTCGACATCATTTTACAAAATCAACCGCTACTTTGTCATGTTTTTCTCAAAAAAGAAGAAAAGTTGACAAAAATAAAATAGGAAAGTGACATGCACTCTCCTATTTTATTTCTCTATGCATATGAATGTAAACCGGCAATAATTAAGTTTACTACAATAAAGTTAAACATAATGATTGCAAAACCAATTACTGCAAGCCAAGCTGATTTCTCCCCATGCCACCCTTTAGATAATCGTAAATGTAGTACTGCAGCATAAAAGAGCCACGTTATAAGTGCCCAAACCTCTTTCGGATCCCAGCCCCAAAAGCGCGTCCACGCTATTTGAGCCCAAATCATCGCAAAAATTAATGCACCTAATGTGAAAACTGGGAATCCAATTGCAATAGATCGATATCCGATTTCATCTAGTAGATCACTATTCGTATTCTTTACTAACGGCTGAAGTGCCGCCGATACTCGCTTCCGTAAAACGAGTCTTAATACAATATACAGTAATGTTCCAACTAACACTGACCAAATAACAGTATTTAATTTTTTTGCATTTACAATTGCTGGAACTTCAACTGCCGGTTCTAATTTATTTTCTGTCAGTAACTTCCCTTCATGCGGTCCAACTAAAGCCGGAAGATTGTACTTCATTTCCAGTTGTTGTTCATTTTTATCAATCCATTGAAACTTCGCTTCATATTTCATACTAGAAAATACCGTTGTTACTCCAATAAATCCAACTGTACAAACAAGTGTAAATACTACCGTCTCTAGCCAAAATGTACGTTTACTTCTCGTCGATTGATCTACATTTTTCAATAAATACATAACGCCTGTAATAAAACTAATCGCTAAAATGGCTTGTCCTGCTGCTGCAGTCGTCACGTGAATATGTAACCAATTACTTTTTAAAGATGGAATAAGCGGAGATATTTCCCTCGGAAACATACTTGCATAGGCAATTAATAAAAGCGCAACTGGTAATGCAAATAGTCCGATTATGCTTACACGGTACATAAAATACATGACAATAAATGCTCCTACAAGCATCATGCCGAAAAATGTACCGAATTCAAAAAAGTTACTAACTGGCGCATGCCCTGATGCAATCCACCTTGTAACAAAATATACTGTTTGTGCTATAAACCCTAAAATTGTAATCGTTATTCCTACATTTGCCCATTTATGACCCTTTTCTTTAATGGCTCCCCCAAAAAATAGAGTCGCAATTAAATATAAAATAAATGCGGTAAAGAGAAAGTTACTACTTATTTGCACCATATCGTTTCCCCACCTTAACTAATTTTTTTATCAATTACTTTATCATTTGGCTGTGGAATTGCTGTACCTTCTATTACTCTTTCAATATCTTTCTTTAAACCGAACCAATTTTTATTTGTATGCCCTGCAATCCACCATTCATCATTAACACGTTGTATCCAAATACGGCGATGATTCCAATACATACCTTGAATGACACCAACCATAAATATAAATCCTCCAATGCCGAGAATCCAAAGCGTTAAATCTTTTCTTACAGTAAGTGCTGTTGCATTTTGCATTTCAACACCTGCAAACGACATTTTATATTTGTTGTTTCCATCTGGTTCTATATTTTGCTGAATACCAACAAAACTCACTTCACCATCTGGTGTTTCAGGTGTAAACATTTTAAATACAAATGCAGGATTGTTTGGTAATTTCGTTTTCGTATTTGGTTTTCCATTCTCATCAAAATAAAAATCAGGAAAATAGCTTAATAGTTCTAGAGAATAACCAGTTCCTAAATCATATTTTTCCTTAGGATTCGTTAAATCTACTTTAATCGGTCCCCACTTTTGATTATTTTCTTTATTTTGTAAGTTAAAGGACATACTTTTAAATTCACTTTCTTTATAATCCACTTGATACACTGCAAATTGATCAAATTTCAGTGGTTCATTCACTCGAATTTCCGCTTCTTTTACTTTTTCTAATTTCGGTTTTTGTCCTGCTATATTTTCTCCTACTGCTTTATATAATACGGCATTCGTTTGGAAGTTTTTCGCAATCATTTTATCGCCTACACGATCAATCGCTTCATCAAAAACTTCCTTGTCCTTACTTTTATCATAAACTTCTTTTATAAATTTCTCGTTTTTTAAGTAGTATTGTCCATCCGTCCCTGGTATCTCTTTCGTTTCACCGTCACGTAACCAAAGTGCTTCGTCTACGTACATACTCGGTAAAAAACGAAGCATCGCACCGAATAAAAAGATAATAAGACCGATATGATTTACATATGGACCCCAACGCGAGAAGCGTCCCTTTTCTGCTAAAACGTTTCCGTCTTCCACTTTCACGTTATAGTTTCTTTTCTTTAAATTCTTTTGCACTCTTTCCAGGTCACCTTCTTGCGGTGTACCAGTCCCATATAATCTCTGTCTCTTTAAAAAGCTAGGATGTCTTTTTACGCCTTGCTTTTTTAAAGCTTTATAAAGTGGAATAACACGGTCTAAACTACATATCACAAGTGAAATACCGATAGAAGCAATCAAAATCATATACCACCATGAACCGTATAAATTATTAAACCCTAATTGATAGTATAATTGTCCTAAAAATCCGTATTCTTGTTTATAATATTCAGCTGGTGCAATCCCTGGAGTTATGTACATTTCTTGCGGAAAAATAGTTCCTATCGCTGATGCAGCTAAAGTTATTACGATTAGCCATACACCCACTTTTACAGAAGAGAAAAAGCTCCAAATTTTATCGATTATCGTTTTTGTCTGCGTGAGAGATCTCCGTGCACTCCCCTCATAGCGCATATCCAATAGTTTTGTATTTTCATTGCTTTCAAATGGTTTCCCGCAAGCTTCACAAAAAACGGTTCCTATCGGATTAACATGTCCACATTCACATTTAATTTCTTTCAACACTCTCACCGCCCCTGTATCTATATGTACTATTGTATATTCTAACCTCAAGTTACCGCAATACTCAGAATTTTTAAACCAGAGGCACTATAGACACGCACCCCTTATGTAAAGGCTTTCTTTATTACGGAGTAATTTTCTTTAAATACCCTTCTAACTGTTCTTTCGTTTGTTCACCTATAATTTGCTCCACTACTTTTCCATCTTTATCAATCAAAAAGCTTGTCGGTAATGGACCTACTCCATATGTTCCTATAATCTTTTGTCCTTTATCAATGGCAACTGGGAATTTCAAACCATACTGGTTCACAAAGTTCTTTACTGCAATATCCGTTTCATCTGCATCTAACGCTATGATTTCAACACCTTTTTCTTTATACTTTGGATATAATTCATTCATATAAGGCATTTCTTTTTCACAAGGTTTACACCACGTGCCCCAAAAGTTTAAAAATACACCTTTTCCCTTTAAATCTTTTAGTTCAATTTTCTTCCCTTCTAAATCCGTCACAACAAAGTTAGGTGCTTCTTTTCCGATTTGCATTTTCTCTTTATTAGCAAAGAATCCTTGATAAAGGGTAAATCCTACAGCACCACATAAAATGAGTAGAATAATAACGCGAAATAATAAGCGATTTTTCTTCATATTACTTCTCCTCTCCTCGATAAATGTTATGTATTATCTTCTGTAAATGTTGTATTGAATAAATCACCAGCAGAGCACTCCACTGGTGAATTTTTAACTCTATAGCTTATCTTGGCTTTGTAGAAGCAAGCGCGCGTAATTGTTTCACCTCATGTGGTGTCAATTCTCTCGCATCACCAGGTCGCAGGCTTCCTACTTCTAAGAAAGCATAACGTTCACGTTTTAATTTCACTACTTTACAGTCTAACGCTTCAAACATACGACGTACTTGACGATTACGTCCTTCATGAATTGTTAATTGTACAATAGCCATTTCTTTACGCTTGTCCCAAGAAATAATTTTCACACGTGCTGGTGCTGTTTTACCGTCTTCTAACGTAACACCGCGTTCTAACATGCGAATTTTCTCACCTGTTAATGGCCCTTTTATTTTTGCAACATATGTTTTTTCAACTTTATATCTAGGATGCATTAATACGTTTGCGAAGTCCCCATCGTTTGTCATTAATAATACGCCAGACGTATCATAATCTAAGCGTCCGATTGGGAATAAACGTTGTGTAATTTCCGGGAAAAAGTCCGTTACAACACTTCTTCCTTTATCGTCTGATACACTTGAAATTACGCCAGTTGGTTTATATAGTAAAAAATAAACAGGTTCTTCTTTTTCAAGAGGGATGTTATTTACTTCTACTTTATCTTGAGGAGTTACTTTTGTCCCTAACTCCTTCACTATTTTTCCATTAACTTTCACTTTTCCTTGCTGAATTAATTCCTCAGCCTTTCTTCTCGATGCAATACCTGCTTGCGCAATCACTTTTTGTAATCGTTCCATTTCTTTTTTTCACCTCGAATTTATCTTACCTTACATTAGAAAGACTTGGCAACCGCATACGCTTTACGGCTATTCGCTTCATCTTACTTAAACAACATAGCGATGATAATAAACATATAAAGGTCAAATCATGTTTTTACCCTTTATTATTGTCCATATTTTTCATATTTCTCACAATAAAAGTTCATCATTTTGTCAAAAATACCACATAAAAAAACCACTATTAAGCTACACCTTAATAGTGGTCGTATACGTATTATAAGCGAAATAGCGTAAAAAATGAATAGTATTACTGAAACAATAAAGAAACGAACACAATTGAGCATATAATCCCGATTAAATCTGCAAAAAGTCCTACTTTTAGTGCATCCCCCATTTTTCTGATCCCAACCGCTCCAAAATATACAGTTAAAATATAGAAAGTCGTATCTGTACTCCCTTGCATCGTAGAAGCCAATCTCCCAATAAACGAATCTGGCCCATATGTGGCAATTAAATCGGTCGTAATACTTAAACCAGCAGAGCCTGAAATAGGGCGTATAAGTGCTAGTGGAACAATTTCTGCTGGAACATGGATCAAATCTAACATTGGCTTCATTACCGATATCATTGCGTCTAATGCACCTGAAGACCGGAATATAGAAATAGACACAAGCATTCCAACCATAAACGGTAAGATGGAAATTGCAATTTGAATCCCTTCTTTTCCTCCCTCAACGAACGATTCATACGTCGGTACTTTCTTTATTGTGCCATATAAAAGGATAAAACCAATTACACAAGGAATTACCCATAAGGAAATTGTATTTACAATACTCATTTTTTCCGCCCCTTTCTACTCCTTCTTCGGTAAAAATAGCGGTCAATCCAAATTGCTCCAATCATAGAAAGTACTTGTGCAATAAATGTTACCCCAACAATTTCAGTAGGATTCGCTGATTCATACGTCATTCGAATGGAAATGACTGTCGTAGGAATTAATGTAATGGCTGATGTATTTAATGCTAGAAACGTCACCATAGAACGGCTCGCCGAATCCTTTCCTCCATTTAACTCTTTCAGTTGTTCCATCGCTTTAATACCAAGAGGGGTTGCTGCATTACCTAGACCAAAAAAGTTTGCCATCATATTTGATAGAATAAATCCCATAGACGGATGATCCTTTGGTATTTCTGGAAACAACCTTTTTACTATCGGCATAAAAAGTGTAACTAATTTTTTTAACAATCCGGCTTCCTCTGCAATTTTCATTAAACCGAGCCAAAATACTAAAACACTAATAAGTCCTATACAAATCGTTACCGCATCTTTTGCTCCGTCAAATACAGCTTTATTCACTTCTTCCATCGTTCCATTTATCATGGCGTATACAATCCCAATGACAGCCATCGCTACCCATACGAGATTAACCATCGTTCCCAACACCTATCATGTAAGAAAAAATTTCTTTCACATTATTCCAGTAAAGTCCCGTTGTAGCTACTAACTTCCGTTTACTATAAAATAAATTCCGTTCTCCAACTTTCTCATTACCAACATAAATGTCTGTCTTCCCAACCTTTACTCCATCCGTAAGTTTTATACTTTTATGGAGTTCAACTTTTAATACTACGTTCTTTTTTTCTTCTTCAGTTAACGGTACCGAAAAACTATTTTTCGTATAAACATGGTTGGCATACTTCTTTTCATTTATTTCAGCAATTGCTCCTTGTCCTAAAACTTTCGTTTGTTTGAAACGTTCAAAACCTTTATCAAACAAATTCATATGATCATCCCAATCACTAGAGGCACTCAAAGTTACGACAATTAAATCTAGTCCATCTTTTGATGCCGTTGTCACAAGCGTTCGCCCAGCTTTCTTCGTAAAGCCTGTTTTTCCTCCTGTTGCAAATTCATAATAAGACGTTACCAGCTTATGTTTATTTTTCCACGGGTAATCCCAAGAATCTGATTTATATGTTTTGGTTCCAAAGATTTTCTTAAATGTCTCGTTTCCCATTGCATATTTCGTTAATAATGCCATATCGTAAGCCGACGAATAATGTGATCCATCTCCATCTAAGCCATGAGGGTTTGAGAAGTGCGTATCTTTCATTCCAATTTCTTTCGCTTTTTGATTCATTAAATATACGAATCCATCTATACTCCCACCCACACTTTCAGCAATTACTTGCGCTGCGTCATTACCAGATCTAAGCATGAGTCCGTATACTAAATCTTCTAACTTCACTTTTTGTCCAGGCTTTAAATAGATTGCCGATCCTTCCACCCTCACCGCTTCATTACTAACTGATACCATTTCTTTCATCTTCCCTGATTCAGCAGCTAATAAGGCGGTCATAATTTTTGTTATACTAGCAATTTTTTGAGGCTCATGTTCTGCTTTTCCGTATAATACACGACCAGACTGTTGCTCCATTAATACAGCATTTCGAGCACTGACATTGCTGTTCATCTTTGCATATGTAGGAATCGGCATAACGCTTGCATACATCATAAGAAGCGTAATGATTACACAAATTCGTCTCATATTTCCCCCCACGTCCTTTTGGCACTTTTTGTACAAGTGTATGCTTGGCCTTTTAAAATATGAACGAAATCTTCCTTCTACTTCCATTAAAAAAGACGCAGAGAATTTGCGTCTAATATGGTGTCCATTCAATTTGTTTCGCAGTTTCAAACCTTTTTTCTACATCAGGCCAATTTACAACATTCCACCAGTTTTTAATATATTCATCTTTTCGATTTTGGTATTGTAAATAATACGCATGTTCCCAGACATCTAGTACAAGGAGCGGTATCGTATCCCATTGTGTAAATAATTGATGAAGTGTACTTTGCAAAATTTCTAACCTTCCAGACCGGGGTACCCAAACGAGAATTGCCCAGCCTGAACCTTCTACTTTAGAGGCCGCTTCTGTAAAATGTTTTTGGAAACGTAAAAAGCTCCCAAAATCTTGTTCAATTTGTTGTGAAAAAGCTCCTCTTGGACTTCCACCACCGTCTTTTTTCATGTTATTCCAAAATATCGTGTGTAAGTAATGACCTGACCCATGAAAAGCCGCTTCCCTTTCCCAATGCTTAATTAAATCAAATTTATTTGTTTTTCTCGCTTCTTCCATCATCTTCTCTGCTTTATTTAACCCTTCCACGTAACTCCGATGATGTTTATCATGATGTAACATCATAATTTCTTTAGAAATATACGGTTCTAATGCATTATACGGATAAGGTAATGGCGGGAGTGTATGTCCTCCAATCGGGACAGCTCGTTCACTATCCCCTCTTTCATATAATTCATATTCCTCTTCTTCTTGCATAAATACTTCCTGCAAGTGATGCTGAATATGTTCTACATCATCGCTTATTTCATACATAAACTCTGCATCTGTTTCATACTCATGCTCTTTCATACGCTCTAATAACGTCTGAATTTTATAGGCAAGCATATGGACATCATACACTTCCATTGCGCGGCTATCTAATACGTGAAGAACACTTTCACACCAATTTTCTACTTCATGAAAGTAATCTGTAAATACACCTTGCTGATTCATGTTGCACCTCCCTAATGCTATCCACTTAACTATATTCAATGAAAATCCCTTATATAACTGTACAAAAGGAAAAGAAGCTAAGTAACCTTAGCTTCTTTTCCTCAATCAATATTTGTGTAACATCTTTGTCTGATAATCCGTCTCATAATATTCTAGTTCTTCACGCATCAATTGAAATTTACCTTCTAAACTCTTCATCACTTGCTCCAAAGATGCAGGTGGTGTTTGTTGAAAAACGATAGAATTTTTCCCTGTATATGCAGACCGACTATTTTCATACCAATGATCACTCTTCGGTGAAAAAAACTCTGCAATTACTTGATGGTAAATCTTATATAAAATTTTTTCAGCTGCTGTTTTTCGAAATGGCTGGCTATTCAACAAAACAAAACATGCATCCTGTCCTTCTTCGCAAAAAACGAGAAGTCGTCTCATTGATGCTAATACCCCTTTATAATATTGCTCATTCCCTGCTGGTGTTTCCTCTAATAAAGAAGGTAACGTATGATAATTTACATAATTGGTTATCAAATTAATAGCATCTTCTAAAAATATAGAAACTTGTTCTGTTTGATTTTCAACCATCAAATTAGACATTTTTCTCTCTCCTTTGCCATTTCACGCTATTTCTACTCTTTTATTTTTATGTAATTCAGCCAATATTTCTTGTACTTTCGACACCGTTCCCTCATCAAAATATTGTTGAAATTCTTCCATATTATTTAAATACAAACGTTTTTGCGCACGAAGCTCCTTATCTTTCACTAAACAACATATCGCTACAATATCACGCAAATATATGTTTTGTTCTTCTACTTTATACACTGGATTTCCTTCAAAAGGAGTAATTTCTTGTAAAACTTCTTCAAAATATCGAACGTATAAAACCGAAAAAGTTTTCTCTTTACCATTTAATATATATGTCACTTCAGATCTGTTAAAAAAATCTTCTGATGTATTAGGTTTCGCTTTTTCTAACTCATATCCTACGTAACCTTTTATAATCATATACTACCCTCCCCCTCTTTCATCTTATTCTAACTTAATTTTCTGACAAACAAAATATTCTTTTAAATATACCTATATAAAAAATAGCTCGCCTATACAGGAATTTACCTTTTTATTTTTCTTGAAGTTTGTCATAATAATATTATTGTCTCAGTTTTCTTATACAAGGAGAGTTGTATTTATGTCGTTTTCATGGAAACGTTTCTTACAAATCGGGAAAATTGTCTTCCCATTTGTTGTATTAACAATTGTATTCTTTCAAGCAAAAAAAGAATTAGCGGGCATTTCTTTTTTAGAAGCGATTGATACAATTAAAAACATTCCAACTGGAGGAGTCTTTTTAGCAATTACACTTGGTGCATTCGCTGTATCAACAATGTTCTTTTATGACTATGTTATGCTTCGTTACTTAAAAGCTGATATCCCTGTCCAAAAGATTTTCCGTATCTCGTGGATTGCTAATACTTTAAATGGATTTATCGGGTTTGGTGGTCTTGTTGGAGCCGGCGTACGCACAATGCTTTATCGTCCATATATAAAAGAAAATGGAAAACTTATTAAAAGTATCGCTTGGATGACAACTGCCTTTATTAATGGATTAGCCATTCTTTCATTTCTTGGTCTCATCGGAATATTAGACACGAGATTTATTTTGCATGAAAAACCATGGCTATGGCCTGTTCTTATCTTCTTCGCTCTTTTCGTCCCTATATATATCGGATTTTCTAAATTAAAAAATAGAAAAGCGACGCAAACAGAGGAACAAGAAGAAGAGGAGAAAAACCCAACTGTTTTATACTCATTAGTTTCATTAGTCGAATGGGTATCTGCTGGTATTGTTATGTACGTCATATTACTATTATTTGGCATTGAAATCGAATTCCAAAAGTTTTTAGGCGTATATGTTATTGCTGCTTTAGCTGGTGTCGTTAGTCTTGTTCCTGGTGGCCTTGGATCATTTGATCTTGTCTTCTTAACTGGGCTTGGGCAATACGGCATCGATACAGGTGTTTTACTCCCTGCTATGTTATTATATCGTCTCGTCTATTACATCTTGCCCTTCTGCCTTGGTCTCATTTTTGCAGCTTTTGAAATGACAGGAGTAGCCATTAAAAAGTTTGAAGATAAACCTTTTATTGCGCCTGCATTAGAGACAACTGGTGTTATATGGACTTTGCAGCGTGACTTTCTAGGAAAGTTAGGTTCTTGGGCATCTGCTGCTTTAACAGTATTTGCTGGCTTAATGGTTATTTTATCAACCATTCTACCGACAAGTATAAATCGGGCACACGCCTTACATATTCTAGCTCCAAAACATCTTATTCAATTTTCTTTTAGCTTATCGCTAACATTCGGTATTCTCCTCCTCATTCTTTCGCGGGGGATATATTACGGAACAAAACGTTCTTATTATATGACGATTGTTTCTTTAATTGGAGCGGCTATTTTTAACACACTAAAAGGAATTGATGTTGAAGAAACTTTTATTTTATTAATCGTACTCGCTGTATTGTATATGCTTCGTAAAAGGTTTGTGCGTGAGAAAATGGAAGTCTCACTTTCCGATATCGTAAAAGTTTTTATATTCCTACTTGTAACGTTATATTTATATAAAAACTTAGGTATTTTATTTGCAGGTGCAAAAGAAGCTTTCAAACCTGATTTTGTCGTTCGTAATATTACACAAGTGAAACGAAGTGCATTAGCAGCTGCCTTTTTTGTTCCTACTTTTTTACTAATTGGTTCACTCATTGCAAATCGTTATCGAAATGAATTTCCCGGGCAACCAGCTAATGATAAACGATTACAAAACTTCTTAGATGAACATGGTGGAAATGTACTTAGTCATTTAGGTTTTTTAGGAGATAAACAGTTCTTTTTCAGTAGTGATGGAAAAGCACTCATTCTCTTCTCAATAACTGGAAAACGACTTATTGTACTAGGTGATCCAATTGGGGACCCTTCCTCCTATCGTACTGTATTGCAAGAGTTTTTAGCTGAGGCTGATCGATTTGGATACATTTGTGTATTCTATCAAATTGAAAGTAAATGGATGAGTTTATACCACGATTTTGGTTATAACTTCTTTAAGCTTGGTGAAGAAGCTGTTGTTGATTTAAATACCTTTACAATAACAGGAAAGAAACGCGCTGGCATGCGAGCTACTTTCAACCGTTTTGAAAGAGAAGGCTATACATTCTCTATTCATGAGCCACCTTTCTCCGACGAATTATATGAAGAGTTAAGAAAAGTTTCAGATGCATGGCTTGGTGGAAAAAAAGAGAAAGGTTTTTCACTCGGATACTTCGATCGTGAATATATTAGTCGCGCTCCTATCGCAACATTATCTGATTCGGATGGAAAAATTATTGCATTCACAACATTCATGCCTGTATATCAAAACGGATCATTATCTGTCGATTTAATGCGATATTATCCAGATGCGCCTAGCGGCATTATGGACGCAATTTTCATCCACTTATTCCAGTGGGCAAAAGAAAATGAATACCACTCCTTTAATATCGGTATGGCACCACTTTCAAATGTTGGTTTATCCACACAGTCTTTCTGGTCTGAACGAGTGGCTGCTGCAATCTTTAATAACGTTCGTTATACGTATAGTTTCAGCGGATTACGACATTTTAAAGAAAAATATAAACCAGCATGGAGCGGTAAATATTTAGCATTTAGGAAGAATCATTCTTTACCAATTACAATGCTCTCTGTAACAAAATTAATAGGAAAAAGAAAAAACAGCTAAATTCTTAGCTGTTTTTTCTTTTTTGAACTTGTACAATAAATTCTTTTTCATACTTCTTACCATTTATATAGAAATTCCCCCACATTTTATACGTGCCCTCGGCAGGAAATGTAATTCGGTATTGTAATTGTTCATCCGTATCTACAGGCATAGCGTATAAAAAATTCTCCTTCGTTTCATCCACTATATAGAGTGACTCTACTTCTCCTCTCTCTGAATGCAATTTCAATTTTTCACCCTTTTTCGCTTGAAACTGAAATGTTAACGTAACTGGTTCATTCGGATGTAATGCACCAAATAAAAGAGAAACTTCATACTCTCCTATTTTTTTTGTAAGTACACTGTCGATTGGAAATTTCACTTTTTTCTTATTGTTCTCCTCTTTGGTTCTACCAAAATTCTTCCTAGCGAATGACTCTACGGACTTATTTTTGTCTTCGTATAAAAATATTGTATATTCTTCGTCTTTCGCTATTTTGGAAGATAACTTATATGACCCGTTCCCTGCAAATGTGGGTTTAATTTGTTGTATGTTTTTTAACTGTCCATCTACAATCACTGCCCGCATTTGATCATTTACACCACGAATTTCATTATTCTTGTTGTTTAACAACTGAAATACAATATCTACTTTCTCATTTCCCTTTCCATTCGAAACATCCCACTTTACTTCCTGAACATCTCCTACAGTCTCTTCGTTTTCTTGATATTTTTTTATGTAAAATCCTCCTGCCACAATAAGTACTAACGCAATAAGCCCAATGACAAGATTTTTCAAAACATCACCTACCATTTTTATTGTCTCTATTCATACAAAACTTCTTAAGATATATATTCTAGATTATGATTTATGAAATCCTCCTATTTTGTACATATTACAAATAATAAAAAGATTTTAATTGAAAGGATTCGTAGTGTATAATGCAAATGATATTGATTTCTATCAATACATTATAAGGAGGACTTTTTTATGAGTGTACATATCGAAGCAAAACAAGGTGAAATCGCTGAATCTATTCTATTACCTGGTGATCCATTACGTGCAAAATATATCGCTGAAACATTTCTAGAGGACGTTACTTGCTATAATAATGTGCGTGGTATGTTAGGTTTCACTGGAACTTATAAAGGAAAACGTGTATCTGTTCAAGGTACAGGTATGGGTGTTCCTTCTATTTCTATTTATGTAAACGAATTAATCCAAAGCTACGGAGTTAAAAATTTAATTCGCGTTGGAACTTGCGGTGCAATTCAAAAAGATGTAAAAGTTCGTGATGTTATTATCGCAATGACGGCTTGTACTGATTCTAATATGAACCGTTTAACATTCCCAGGATTTGATTTTGCACCAGCTGCAAACTTTGACCTTTTAAAGAAAGCTTATGATGCTGGAACTGAAAAAGGATTACACGTTCGTGTCGGTAACGTTTTAACAGCAGATGTGTTTTATCGTGAAAGCATGGACATGGTTAAAAAACTTGGAGATTACGGTGTATTAGCAGTAGAAATGGAAACAACTGCTCTTTACACATTAGCAGCGAAATACGGTGTAAATGCATTATCAGTATTAACAGTTAGCGATCACATCTTCACTGGCGAAGAAACAACATCTGAAGAGCGTCAAACTACATTTAACGAAATGATTGAAATCGCTTTAGATGCAGCAATTCAACAATAGTACACTAAAGAACTTGTCATACGTCTGGCGAGTTCTTTTTATGTTACTTTTTATAAATAACTACTTTATAAAGAGACAGATTTCTCCCCTCTACTTTCTTGTAACGTTTGTTATAATAAAGTGAAACTTTAATCAGTGGGGGGTTTTTCCATCCCCCACTGATTATTAGTTGAACCAATCGGATTTTACGGGCAATTGATCTCCCACTTAACTCCCTTGTATTCGCCGAATTTTGAAGTGGGAGTCTTATTGCCCGTTAAAGCGGGATAAAGAAATCATTTACAGTATTTCTCATAAGAGGTGACGCAGTGAAAAACAGAAGTATCGTCTTTAAACTATTTTTATTAACATCCACTTTATTTACAATCATATTCCTACTTTTTTTCCTAGGACAATCTCTATTTTTAGAGAAATTTTATATTAATAAGAAAGTAAAAACAGTCCAAACTGCTTTTGAAAAATTCGTAGATAATTATGATAAAAGTGATAAAAGTTATGAGAAGGTTAGAAAACTAAAACAAGAATTTCATGATAAAACAAATGCCGATATGCAGTTTTTAGATTCTAACGGTATTATTAAAAGTGATAACAATTACTATATCGATGTATTTAATCCCAACAATAATAAACAGTATTCCATTCCACTCAATAATCTTTTAACACCAGAAGAATATAATAAATTCGAAAATTTAGGTTTAAAAAAAGATGTAATAATCAATGTTGATGGAGTCGTGCAAGAGAATAATATAATCACACCACAAAAATTAGGAACGAATTATAATCAATGGCAAAACGAACATTTCTATTCGGATTTTCAATCAATTAATGGAAATCCTTCTAAGAATAGACTTGCGAGCCGATACAAATCTACAACTCGAATCGTCTTTACAGGTGTTATAACTAAGTTACAGCTCCCATCCAAAGCTGAGGTTCGCCTTGCAAATGATATTGAAACATTACAAGCCGTTCAATATTTTGCTGATATGATTAGAGAGGGCACTTCTAACTCGAACCAATTAAGTACTTTCATATTAGATGGCGGAGAAAATATAAAAAATAGTATCTTTGTAAAACCGATTACAGAAAATGGAAGGATTACAGAATACGCTTTTGCGATAGCATCTTTGCAGCCTGTTAATGAAGCGATGCTCGTTTTAAAAGATTATTATGTCTATGCCTTAATCATCGTGTTTCTCGTTATTATTTTGTTATCCTTCTACTACTCAAAAATCATTGTAAAGCCATTAATTAAAATGAATCGTGTTACGAAAAAAATGGCTAATTTTGATTTTAGTGAGAAATTACCAGTTACAGCTGACGATGAAATTGGCGGACTTTCTGGCAGTATCAATACATTATCTGTAAATTTAAAAGATCGAATCGATCGATTAAATGTTGCTAATACAAAGTTACAACAAGATATTGAACGTGAACGTCAATTAGAAAAAACAAGAAAAGAATTCATTTCTGGCGTATCACACGAATTAAAAACACCGCTAAGTGTAATTAGAAGTTTTGCAGAAGGAATTAAAGATGGTGTTAGTAAGGATACTTCGTATTATACTGATGTTATTTTAGAAGAAACAGAAAATATGAACAGGCTGATTGTTGAAATGTTAGAATTAGCAAAGTTGGAATCTGGTACTTACAAACTAGATATGACGACGTTCTCAATCGGTGAATTAACGCAACAAGTCTACACAAAATTATTATTTAGCATGGAAGAAAAACATTTACAAGTGAACGTCGATGCAGACCCTTCTATACTTGTTACAGCAAATCGCAGTCGCATTGAGCAAGTAGTTGTGAACTTACTAAGTAATGCAATTCGTTATACACCAGAGGGAGAAAAAATACAAGTCTCCATTATAGAAGCAGAAGATACCGTAAAAGTCGAAATCGAAAATACAGGAAACCCTATCCCTGAAGAAAGTCTTGAAAAAATTTGGGATCGCTTCTATCGTCTAGATGCATCACGTAGCCGTCACACTGGAGGTACCGGTCTCGGATTATCTATTGTAAAAAATATTTTAGACCTACATCATGCCGAGTATGGTGTGTATAATACGACTAACAGTGTTGTATTCTATTTCAATTTACAAAAAGTAAAAGAAGTCAAATAATTTGTCTTAATTTCACTAGGAGTTCACATGAAATTCACACTCTCCCTTTATAGTAAGAAACAAGTTAATCCTTTCCTTTACACATATAAAAGAGGAGAGTGCGTGAAATGAAACAAGCAGGACAACCTATTCAAAATGAAAAACAATTAGAAACTATCAAAAATATACTTTTACAATCTTCGAAACGTGATGGCTTATTATTCGTATTAGCTGTAAATTCTGGCTTAAAAGTAAGTGAAATCTTACAATTAAAAGTTAGTGATGTAATCGATGAAAATGAAAATGTTCGCCATTCCATTTTATTTTACAATGAAAAAGTGAAGAAACATAAATGGTTTGCTGTAAATGAAGACTTACAGCACGCAATCGAAGACTACATGAAAGAACGTAAAACTTGGAAACGTAATGAACCATTGTTAAAATCTCAAAAAGGAACAAAATCTATTACGAGACAACATGCATGGTACATTTTAAACAAAGCCGCAAAAGAAGTTGGATTAGAAGGGATTAGCTCACATACACTTCGAAAAACTTGGGGTTATTGTGCATACAAATCAGGTGTTGATATTGCGTTTTTACAACACTTCTTTGATCACAGTACTCCATCAAAAACTTTAAAGTATATCGGTATTGCTTAATAACTCTTATACATAAAAAAGGTTACCATTTTAAAATTTGGTAACCTTTTTTATATTTCATATGCTCTTTTCTTGTCTCTCCTATACTGTAGTGGTACTCTAATAATAAGGGGGAGAAATTATGAACACACTTACAATTGAATTACCAAAAGAAACGGCTGAAAAACTTGATTTATTAAAACAAGCTTATGAAAAGAAAACAGGTGCTTCTATCTCTGAGAGCACTCTCGTTCAAACACTTATCTCAAAAGAATTTATCCAAGCGATAACTCCTTTTGATTTACAACAATTCGTCAATGGAAAAGAACAGCATTAATCGCTGTTCTTTTTTTATCTCTATTTAAAATACACAAAGTTTTTTATATATTTTTAGAAAAACCATTGACAATGATAATGATAACCATTATCATTTATTATGAAGCCAACAATTGATGAATCAACCAAACGCTCAGTAACATTGTTACCCCTCTTTTTCATATAGAAAGGCACTGTACATTCCCCCTGTTTGTACAGTGCCTTTCTTGTTTATTATCATTCAAAAAAATTTAATTGCTCCGGCTTCGGCTCACCATATGTAATGTTCATCATTTTCATAAGCTGTTTCGCATTATCTGCTGCATCCCCACCTGAATTGTTGTTAAACAGTACGTATATATCCTTTGTTTTCTTTTTTAATTGCTCTAGTCGTTCAACCCATTCTTCCAGTTCTTTATTGTTGTAGCGATATAAACAGCGAACCGCTCTCCAATTTTCCCCTTTATCAAGCCAACCATGAACATTTCGACCGTGAAAACGTATTAATGCCATGTCTGAATTCGTAACCTCTAACACGAGTGGCACAGAACCTATCCCAGCCTGTGGTTCATCACAAATTGTATGAATCCATTTCTCCTGTTCTAGAAACTGTAACGTCTTATCTCTCATTTCTGGATAAAACCATGTTTGATTTCGAAATTCTATTGCACATGGTAAACCTTCCATTTTTTCTTTCGTATATCGAAGAAAATCTACATTTTTCTTTTTGCAATCAAACCATGGTGGATATTGAAATAAAATTGTTTTTAATTTATCAGCTTCTATTAAAGGAAGAATAGACTGTTTATACACATCAAACATCTCATCGAACGTAGAAAAAGGAATTTCACCTTTCATATGTCCTGTCATTCCTTGATACGCTTTTACGACAAAAGAAAAATCTTTCGGCGTTTCCATTGCCCATTTTATATAATTTCGTGCAGGTTGCATTGCGTAAAATGAACTATCCACTTCCACAATAGGAAAATACTCGCTATATGTTCGTAATTTATTTCTATTTTCATAGGGATTTATGTATAAAGAATCATGATCTCCCCATCCTGTCACTCCAATAAACAGCACATATACCCCTCCCTTTTAACTTCATCTTCAATTCACTTTCCAAACACTTTGCATCATGTAGCCTTTTCTTTAAGAGTATCCTTATAAAAATATGATATACTATATGGAAGAATTTTTAAAATGAGGGGTTATTTATTTATGCTTCCAAACGATGCTACTGTATCTCATGAAAAACGAATTGAAGAACTAGAAAATAAAGTACGTTTTTATGAAGAACTTGTGAATCAATTACCACATCATTTCACATACAAAAATCCACATATTGGTTTACGAATAAAGAAAACTAGAACGACTCATTCCATTCAAGAAATACCAAAAGAGAATAAAGAGGCTCATTTTCAACTTACTTGTGATTCATTATTTTTATTTGAACAACTTGAAAAACACTTTGTACATATTTTTGATGCCTTTTCACATCATGTAACCTTTATCGATAGTAAAGGGAATATTACTTTATGTAATCAAGTTGCTGCAGATGATTTCGGTGTAATACGAAATGATATTATCGGAAAACCGATTCAACAATTACTAAACTTGCCGGAAGAAAAAATTAAAGCAATTGAAACATTAAAAACGGGAACAGAAATATATAATGAAGAAGTTTTAGACAAAAACTATGGCATTATAAATAACCGAATTATTCGCGATTATAACGGGGAGATTTTTAGAGTTATTAGTGTCTTTCATTATTTAAATACAGAACGTGATGCTGAGAAGTTTTCGTTAGCAGGGCGAATCGCAGCTGGAATTGCACACGAAGTACGAAATCCTCTTACAACAGTACGAGGATACTTACAATTTTTACAAGAAAGCATTTCTCCATCAAATAAAGAGTTATTTAAAAACTTGCTTATCCCTGAATTAGATCGTGCAAATAATATTATTACAAAATTTTTAGCCATTTCAAAAACACGGGAATTTACAAGAGAACCGTTTCCCATCAATACATTTTTACGTGACTATATTCAACAGTTACTAGCTAGTGAAGTCTCCTTGCATAATATTTCAATTGATTATAACTTCTCTAATGAATTAGATGATATTTTAGTCAATATTGATCGACATGAACTTGTTCAAGTGTTTTTAAATCTATTTCAAAATGCCGTCGATGCTCAAGGCGACAAACCTCTTTCTATTCAAATTACTAGTTATCGCCTTAATAACTTCGTTCGGATTACTTTCACAGATAATGGAATTGGTATTCATCCAGCTATTCAAGAATATATCTTTGATCCATTCTTCTCAACGAAGGATTCGGGAACAGGACTAGGCTTGTCAGTAACAAAAAAAATCATCCAAAATCATAACGGCACATTAAAAATGACTAGTAATGAAGATGGTACAACTTTCACTATTTCAATTCCAATCTTACCTAAAACAACCCTTGAAAAATTAAATCAATGTAAATAAAGGACTAATCCACGAACTACATGCCAATTGTTAAACACTCCCAACAATTAGCATGTAGTTTTTTATGTTGCACTTTTCTTCTTTACATTATATAAATCTTTCTCTATATCTTACTTATTTCTTTCGTAGGTGGGCCAATTTCTTATTTTTTTTAGAAATGGTAGTTTGTCCATCACGAATTTAGTATAAATTTCATTTTAATATATAGTAATGACTAATGATTCTATGAAAGAAAAGAATGAAAAGATGAACAATAAAAATAAAGGAAAAGTATTTTATGGTAATGATTGTTGCGAAGTAAGAGCATGTAACCATATTAACATCCCTAAGTCAGAACTTACAGAATTTGTTATACTTCTTCAAGCTCTTGGTCAAGCTATTCCAGTTCAATATGGATTTGGTTGCCTAGGCGGAGGAACTACGGGGACTACTGGTGCTCAAGGGCCTCAAGGCGCTCAAGGACCTGCGGGCGATACAACTGCGACACTATCTGTCTTCCGAATTTACTAACCACAATTTCCGAAAATATTTTGGGAGGACTAAGCACATTTATAAGTAATAGATGTGATTTTGATTGTCTATTAAATCTCTCTTTTAATAAAAAGGAGCACTTGTTTGGGAGGATAAGTGCTCCTTCTTTACGTTTCTTTACCTCAAATTTACTCTATCTTAATCCTCATTTTGTATGATAAATAATGAAGTCAAAGATATGAAAGAGGGATGAAAAATGAGAGTTATGTCACCGATACGCATTTGGATTGCTCTTATGGTATGCATTATTTTATGTGTAGGATTTTTTTTAACTCTAAAATATTCCACTATTTCAAAAGCAGATAGAAAAACTGTTCCATACAAAATTTTGTATACGAAACAAAGCAACATCCCTTATTCCAATGCAACAAAAAATGAAAAGAAAGTTATAACGGGAATGCTTATTACGAAAGCTTCTAGTTCCGAAGCGTTACTTCAAATTGCTGAAACGATTAAAGATCAGTATACAAATAAAAAAATCGATGAAATTACACTTTCTATCCACAATGAAAATAATGGTAATTACGAAGAAGAATTACCTTACGAACCTATTAGTAAAGGAAAAATAATTGTCACATACGATTCTCAATCCTTTGGCAATACGAACATTATACTTAACGAGTAGTAACTAGTACGGAGAAGGGATAATTTCAATCGTTTAAAGTTTCATTTTGTTTTTCATACAAAAAAGAGGCGAATTTCATTATTCGCCTCTTTCTTTTACCAAAATGAAGGAATCCATTCTTTCACTTTATCAATCCACTCTTGTTGCTCTTTTTTTCTTTGTTGTTCCTCTTCTTTCCTTCTCTTCTCTTCTTCTTTTCTTCGTTTTTCCTCTTCTATTGTAGTCAATTGTTTTTTATAATCAGCCTCAGATATGAGCGATAACTGAAATGCTTTTTGAGCTGGATTTGCGTTCGCTTTTTTCATAATATCCCGGAACATTGTCGTCGTAATTTGACTACCACCCGGAACATAATGATCGCTATCTGTTTTATCATATCCTACCCAAATCGCACCTACCAAATCTGGTGTGTATCCAACAAACCATGAATCCTTTGCGCCGGTGCTTGGGCCATTTACAATTTGAGTAGTTCCTGTCTTACCGGCCGTATCAACATTATTAACTTTCGCCTTTTCACCCGTTCCCTTTTCGACAACGCCTTTTAATAAATATGTCATCTTTTGAGAAATTTTCTCGCTTGTCACTCGTGTCTCTTTCTTATACCACTTTCCAATCGTTTCACCTTCCGCATTTTGTATCTCTCTAATCGCATGAGCTTCCACTTGAACACCATCATTTGCAAATGTACTATACGCTTGAGCCATTACAAATGGGGATGTTCCTACATGCATACCGCCTAAAGCGATTGGATACGTACGATCTTCTGGCACTAATGGAATACCAAATCGCTCTAAAGATTTCAATCCTTTATCTAATCCAATCTGTTCCAATAGCCAAACAGCCGAAACATTGTACGACTTTGCCACAGCTTCATACATTGTCACATCACCGTGAAAAGTATGATCGCTATTTTGTGGTTTATATTCTTTAATATTAAATGGTTCATCCTTTAATATATCGTATACTTCATACCCTTGTTCTAAAGCGGGTACATATACAGCTAGAGGCTTTAATGTTGAACCTGGCTGTCTTTTTAATTGCGTAGCATGATTAAATTGTAAAAACTGATATGGTCCTCTACCCCCAACTAAAGCTGGAACACCGCCTGTTTTGGGATTTATAAGGACTACACCTGTTTGCATAAGTTGATCTGAGCCACTATCTTTGAAATAACTATCATTATTCACAACATCTTCTACAGCTTGTTGTTTTTTCGGATCAAGCTCAGTATAAATACGATAACCACCTGCTAAAATTTCATTTTGTGTTAATTCGTATTTGTCCATCGCTTCTCTAACAATATAGTCTACATATTGAGAATATTTTCCCTTGTATTTATCATCCACACCACGTTTTAATACAAGACCACTCTCTTTTTCTTTATTATACTGTTCGTCAGAAATATATCCTTGCTCTTTCATTAAGCTTAATACGACATTACGTCTTTCAATTGACTTGTTAAAGTTTTTATAAGGTGAATATGCAGATGGTGCTTTAATTAAGCCTGCAATCGTTGCAGCTTCTGAAATTGTTAAATCTTTTACATCTTTATCAAAATAAGATTTTGCTGCCCTTTTTATACCCCAAGCACCTTCCCCAAAATAAATTTGATTCATATACATTTCAATAATTTCATCTTTTGTATAAGTACGTTCTATTTTTTTTGTTAAAAAGTATTCCTTTATTTTACGAGAAAATGTACGATCTTGTGTCAGAAATACATTCTTCGCAAGCTGCTGTGTAATTGTACTTCCCCCTGCTACAACTTCTCCTGCTGTAATATTTTTAAAAACCGCACTTATAATTCCACTATAATAAATACCATGATGGTTAAAAAATTCCTTATCTTCTACTGCAACAATTGCCTGAACCATAATATCAGGAATATCTTTTCTTTTAACGCCTTCTGTTTTCGAAGAAGCTAATTTAGTTGCGACCTCATTATTTGCATCATAAATTAAAGTCGGTTGTGGAACAGCTTGTTTTAGTTCAGATATGTCTTGAATGGAAATTATTATATTTACAGCAATAAATAGAGTAACGAATACACTTCCCAATACAATTAATGAATTACGAAGTTTCTTCCTCTTATTGAACCACTCAAGCATTTTTTTAAAATGAGTGTTCTTCAATTTCATTCGTTCACTTCCTTCATTTATTTACACTCTTCTTTTTAAAAGGAAGAATATACCGCCTTTTAAATTTATTATAATAACGTAGTCATTCCTATAGTGTAAAGCTTTTCTTTTACATTCATACTTTTTGCAAGAAAAGGACATTCTACAAGTAAGATATTCACTATTGGATATTAATATTATTAATAGAACAACGAGAGTTATGTTAAGTTTTTGTAAACTTTTCGATAAAATGTTTTAAAAAACGACAGTTTTTTGTTAGAATTGATTAGCCAATATATTTTACATATATTACTTTTGTGGGGGTAACAATAATGGTCTTTAAATCAAAAAAAGATAAATTTTCTGAAATGTTAATGAATGTTTCCGAAAATTTAAAAGAAGGCGCGCAGTTTTTCGTGGAGTATAAAATTAAAAATGCTAGCGATTTAAAAGAGTTTTCTATGCGCATGAAAGAGTATGAGTCAAAAGGTGACTCATTTATTCACGAAATCATTATGGAGTTAAACAAAGCGTTTATCACTCCGATTGAGCGTGAGGACATCCTACAACTTGCAATGAGTATGGATGATGTATTAGACGGATTAGATCACAGTGCTGGTCTGTTCGAAATGTATTCTATTACAGAAGCAGATGAATACATGATTAAATTCGTAGAAGCAATTAATCAATGTGCGATTGAGATTGCAAACTCTGTTGAATTAATGTCTAACAAAAAATTAGTCGACATTCGTACAAATGCGATTAAGATTAAGGATTATGAATCACAGTGTGATGATATTCGCCGTCATGCGATTAAGAACTTATTCTCTCGTGAAAAAGATCCGATTAAGATTATTCAATTTAAAGAGATTTACGAAGAGCTTGAAGAAGTAGCTGATAGCTGTCAAAGCGTTGCAAACGTATTAGAAACAATTATTATGAAGAACGCGTAAGGAGTTTGATCATGGATACACTCTTGATACTGACCGTTTTAGTAGTCATTTGCGCTTTAGCTTTTGACTTTATCAATGGATTTCACGATACAGCAAACGCTATTGCAACGGCTGTTTCAACGAAAGCTCTAAAGCCTAGACATGCCATTATTATGGCGGCTATTATGAACTTTTTGGGCGCAATGACATTTACAGGTGTAGCAAAAACGATTACAAAAGATATCGTTGATCCATTCGCCTTACAAAATGGTTCTCTTGTAATTTTAGCTGCTTTGCTTGCGGCGATAGCTTGGAACTTAATTACTTGGTACTACGGTATTCCAAGTAGTTCTTCGCATGCAATTATCGGCTCAATCGCAGGTGCAGCAATTGCGGCCGCTGGGATTAGCTCGCTAAATCTTAAAGGATTTATTAAAATTATTGAAGCTTTAATCATTTCACCGATTATCGCTTTCGTTATTGGTTATACCGTATACAGTATTTTTAAAGTAGTATTTAAAAACTTTAACTTAACAAAAACGAATAAGAACTTCCGTATATTCCAGATTTTCACTGCAGCATTACAAGCCTACACACACGGTACGAATGATGCACAAAAAGCAATGGGAATCATTACGATGGCTCTTATGGCTAATAACTATCATACTTCTAGCGATATCCCGTTCTGGGTACAATTATCTTGTGCTATCGCAATGGGGCTTGGTACTTCTGTCGGCGGATGGAAAATTATTAAAACTGTCGGTGGACAAATTATGAAAATTCGTCCTGTAAATGGTGTAGCTGCCGATTTATCATCATCACTTGTTATTTTCGGTGCAACATTCATTCACTTACCGGTTAGTACGACGCACGTTATCTCTTCTTCTATTTTAGGGGTTGGTGCTTCTCACCGTGTGAAAGGGGTAAAATGGGGAACTGCAAAACGCATGTTAATTACATGGGTTATTACACTTCCTATTTCAGCTTCTTTAGCTGCTCTGTTTTACTACCTATTACATTTTGTTTTCTAATCAAAAGTCGTCTTCCTTATTTTTCTAGGAAGACGACTTTTTTGTGAACAAGCCTATTTCTCATTAAAAAGCGTGTATAATAATTGGTGGATAAGTTATTTAGAGGAGTTGGCAATTTTGGAATACATCATGTTACTTTTCATCGGACTAATCGCCGGAACAGTCGGCAGCCTAGTTGGGCTTGGAGGCGGAATTATTATTGTTCCGTTATTAATTGGATTACACAGTTTATCACCACAACTTGCAGTAGGGACTTCTATGGTAACAGTCGTTTTCACAGGACTATCTTCCACCCTTACTTACATGAAGCATAAGCGAGTAGATTATAAAAGTGGACTTATTTTATTTATCGGAAGCGGCCCTGGTGGTATTATCGGATCATGGGCAAATAAATTTTTAAACCAAGACACATTTTCTTTATACTTTGGGATTTTCCTTATATTCGTCTCAATTCTACTTATGCTTCGAGACAAATTAAAACCTCTTTCCCTCTCAAATACGTCTGTAATTAAGCGTTCTTTTACAGATAATGATGGAAATACTGTACACTACCAATTCCCACCGTTTCTTGCTATCTTTATCGCCTTTATAGTTGGGTTTATATCTGGATTATTTGGAATTGGTGGCGGTGCCTTACTTGTTCCAGCAATGATGCTTCTTTTTGCATTCCCAGCACATATTGCAGTAGCAACTTCAATGTTCATCGTATTTCTATCAGCAATTGTAAGTTCTGTAACTCACATCTCACTTGGAAATGTCAGCTGGATTTATGCATTAATCCTGATTCCGGGTGCATGGATTGGCGGAAAAATCGGGGCTTACATTAATACAAAACTAAGTGGTAACGCCGTAATTAATTTATTACGTATTACGTTGATTATTCTTGGAACTAGATTAATCATTATTTCCCTTTTATAACGTATTCTTTTTAGAATGCGTTTTTCTTATACACATGAATATAAAAATCCTCCGAGGAGAACAAATAAAATTAAACAAACACATAATAACATATAATTTGAAATATGTACTTTCTTCAAGTTGACCACTCCTATAACTGCGACTGTTATCTTTATGATAGCGAAAAAATAGTTCACTTGCAGTTACAGAGTGCTAACAATGCAAAATCAATTATTACAAATTTTATCCTTATATTTCATTTCTTTGTATATTCTATCGATTTAATAAAAAAAGATGTCATATTGACATCTTTTTTAATGAAGAAGTGACCACCCCATGAAGTCTTCATGTACTTGGCACGCCCTCTTATCGTTTCGATCATATAATTCAGCATAGCTATCTGTTTCTTCATCATAAGCCATCGTATAAATAATTTGGCCGTCTACTTCAACGGATAAAACGACTCCACCTTTCATCTCTTCTACATGAATGATAGCATTCGCCGGAATTCTCATATCCGTCATTCTCATCGCATCTAACAATATACTAAACCCCCTACAGCGTATTCATTGCTAGTACTATTACACACTAAATAGTATACTACTGTAATAGCATACATTTCGTCAATGAAATTGCTGTTGAAATAGCATATTGTCTATATACATATACGCTAAAATAGAAGAAATAGAAACATATTAATGGGGGGCTAACATTGATTCTACACAAAGGAGATGTACTATTCCGTCAAGGCGAGGACGGTCCTTTATACTTTATAAAAACAGGCTTATTAAAAGTAGTTCGGCTAGAAGAAGACGGAACACCATTTTTATTCAACATTATCGTTCCAGGTGAAACGATACCTCATCATTCTTTAATTTCACCGAAAGAATATCACGGTACAGCTATCGCTTTAATAAAAACAGAAGTGGAACCGATCACTAATAGTGAATGGTACGAGAGACTTCAAGCAAATCCCGAATCGTATGCTAACATCGCTATGCAATTGCAATCTAAATTAAGAATGATGCAACAACGAATTGATCAATTGACAACCGTCTCTCCGAAAGAACGTCTTCATCGTTTACAAGAATGGTTCGCCCTATATTTAGGTGACATTCCTATATATGAAATATTAACACAAACCGAAATTGGTCAACTGATAGGTATACGTCGTGAAACAGTAAACCGTTTATTACGAGAACAAATAAAAAACGAGGTAAAATAAATACCTCGTTTTTTTGCTTATTGTAAGCTTGTTGCTGGGCCGAAAAATTCATAATGAATATGCTCTTGTTTCACACTTAAATCAGTTAGTGCAGCATTTATATGCTTCATAAATGCTACTGGACCACAGAAATAAAACTCTGCTTCAGTTGTCGGAATAATAGTTTTTAACCATTCACTTTCAATGAAACCTTCTTTATCAAAGTTCTTCATTTCTAAATCTTTTTCAGTCGGTGCAGAATAACAAGTATATGCTTTAACTTGTTCATATTCATTTTCTACTGTCTTAACGTGTTCTTTCATTGCATGTGTATTACTATTTATTGCTGCATGAACAAAATATACATTACGTTTTGAATCTTGTTCAATTAACGTATTTAACATACTCATCATCGGTGTAATCCCTACTCCACCACTAATTAGTACAACTGGTAATGTTGAATCCATATTTAACACGAAATCTCCCGCTGGTGCACTTACTGGTAAAACATCTCCTTCTTTTACATGTTCATGTAAGTAATTAGACACTTTACCGTCTGGTGTATCTACACCTTTTTCTTTTTTTACACTAATACGATAATATTCTTTCCCAGGAGCATCGGATAAACTATATTGACGATTATGTGTATATGTCTCACCTTCAATATTGATTTGAATCGTTACATATTGACCTGGGATGAATGAAGAAACTTTCCCTCCATCTTCAGGTTTCAAATAAAATGACGTAATAACATCGCTTTCCTTCACTTTTTTAACAATCACAAAGTTGCGGAAGTCTTTCCATCCACCTTCTTTATGTGCAGCTTCTTCATACATCTCTGCTTCAATGCTAATGAATGCATCAGCAATGACACCATATGCTTCTCCCCATGCATTTAAAACTTCATCAGGTGCACCTGCGATCTCTTTAATGGCACGTAGTAAACATGTACCTACAATCGGGTAATGCTCTGCTTTAATACCTAAACTTCTATGCTTATGACCAATTTGTTTTACAACTGGAATAATAGCTTCTAAATTATCAATGTACGTTGCAGCTGCATAAACAGCATTCGCTAACGCTTGTTGTTGTCTTCCCTTTTTCTGATTTGTATGGTTGAAAATATTCAATAACTCCGGATGTTCCGAAAATAAAATTTCATAAAATCTCGTTGTAATTTCAACGCCTTTTTCTTGTAATAATGGTACTGTTGACTTTACGATTTCAATTGTTTTTGCACTTAACATTGTATCCCACTCCTCTATTTCCTTAACTGTTTTTAGTTTAACTGAATCTTATAATGCAGATTGTGATTTTAATCACTATTAACACGGTGTTTTTGTGAATAATATATGAACATTGTATTTACAAAAGAAAATAAGCTAACTAGAATTCTAGCTAGCTTATTATTTTGTTTGTATAGCTTGTTCAATTACTTTTATATCTTTCCCATCGCCAAACTCCGTATATCCCCAGATATTCGTTTCACCTCTATATTTATTTACGATAATATCCAAGTCATGATATACACGGTGGGCATACACTACATACTCAATATTTTGAAGTTCCACACCTTTTTTTACAATTTCATAGCTTCTATTTACATCACGTTTTATTTTTTCATTCTTTATTTCTGTATGTATATTTTTTAACGATGATTCTTGTTGTTGAAACCATTGCTTAAATTGATTCCAATCCCCGTCTGTATAATTCTCTGCTTTACCGTAATTTAAGAAATTATTATAGCTTTCATGTGTCATTCGAATAAAATTTAGCACTTTTGTCTCTTCTTGCACATCTTCTATTTGAGCTATTGTATTTACCTCAGCAGGCTTATTCGCATAATGTAACAGCACTTTCATAAGACTATAGCTTGCAATGATCATCACGATAATAATCCCGAATACACTTAACAATTTCTTCATATACAGAACTCCTTCTCTACTAAAAATATTACAATGTATGACTATACTTGTAACTTTCTCTCGTAGAAATATAATTCCTGTATAAATTCTTCCTATCATTTCGACAATATTTTTCTATACATTTCTCGTTGGCAAATGTTCTTGTAAAACAATATATCCTTCATAAGCTGTGTAACCGAGTATAGCCATTAATCCAATATAACAAGCAAATACTGTCCATTTCGTTTTCGCATCCACTTTATAATAGTTTTCTTGTTGTTCCTTTTCTGTTTTCCATTCATTTAATTTTCTTTCTGACGCTTCAAATGCTTCCCTTATGTGAATTGTATACTCATCTTTTTCATCTTCATATGGAACATAATCTAACGGTTCGAACTTCGGTAAAAGATACTCTAACACTTCCATTTTTTGAAGTTCACCTATTTGTAACTCTTTTTCCCGTTCTCTTTGTCTTAATGCATTCATCTCATGATGCATCACGTATATAGTCCGATGTACAGCACCCGTTTCTTTTAATTCCTCTTCAAGCCTAGTAACATATTCTTTCATCCCATCAATTTTATGCCCTAATTCCTTAATCGGCTCATCTCTCTTTATTACTCTATATAACTCCATACAACCGATAATAACAATAAATCCTCCCAAAATACTTTTAAAGTAAATTGAATAGCCAAGTAATAAAATAAGGCCTGCTCCCCAAATTTTAGTACTGACAACTGAAATAATTCGCCCACCATCTAGCGGCGAAACGGGAATTAAATTAAAGAAATTAATCATACTTCCAAGCAAAATAACAAGCGCCCAAAATGGCTCTTTCGTCATTATATAAAGCGGTATCGCGGGTAAAAATGACAGAAGTCCGAAAAGCGGACCCATATAGGCAATGTAAGCTTCATCTTTCGCATTTTTCGGCATCTCTTTCATTCCAATAAGGGCCCCCATAAATGGAATAAAGATTGCTGGCGATGTTGGGATCCCCTTTCTTTTCGCAGCCCATAAATGGCCCATTTCATGAACAAACAACAAATAAATGAGCGCCACTCCAAATTTCCAACCATATAGAACTGCGTATGCGCCAAGCGATAGAAACATACTAAATACCGTTGAAAACTTTGCTAATTTAAAAATTGCAAATACCCACTTTAACTTAGACAGTAAAAATAGACCTATCGCAACAATAATTCCCCATAATCCTTTTTTATTATTTTTCATATTCCTCTCCTTTATCTCTCATTAATGAATCATATTCATTCATTAAAGCTTGTTCTTTTCTCTATTATGACATATTTTTTTCTATTGTTAGAAATAATGTTTATATAATCCATTTTCAGCCAAAAATATAAATAAAAGGAGGTGTACAAAAATGAATTTACAATCTCTTATAATAGGTGCTCTATCGTTTTTAGCTTCAACTCTTATTTTTTATACCGTTAGTTACGTATTATTATTAGATTTGTTGCCCAATCACGTATTTATTGCCCTTGTCATCCTTTCCGCTCTTATGATTTCTTTTCTTATTACACGAAAATCAATGAATGAGCCATCTGCAAAAGCAAAGTAATAGAGAGGGGTGCTTTCCCCTCTCTATTATCATTTCCTAGGAAAGGTCATATAGATTTGACGAGTTTATATTCATTCCAATCCGTAAGGGCTAATTAAAGTCTCACTTTATCTTTGAAAATTCATTTTTTCACCATAATCTTTAACAATCTGAATTATATTTTGAAACACACCTATTTTTTCTTTTTTACTGTTTAATATTTTCAAATCATAACTTTCGTAATATGTTTCTAATGATTTTAATTGTGATTCTGAAGCGCTTTTTATCGGAACAGTAGCATGTAATTCATATTGCTTATACCCTTCCTTTACTTTTTCACCTAAAATCATTTCACTCTCTTTTGCTCCAATTAATTTTTGAACTTTTTCTGGAAAATTGAGTTGCAAATAATATTCTTGCTCCTTCACTAACTTATTGTATAGTGATTGTGAAATCGTATACCGTACCGTATAATTCACGTTTTGATCGCCTGTTTTAATATGAAACGCGGTAATCTGCAAATCTTTTTTTGTTACTTCCGTTAAAGGGCTTACCTGCATCTCATCTTCTTTTTGTTCTGAGACATTTGGAAATATATCCAAAAGCTTTTCCGTATCTTTTTCATTCAACATATACATAGCTTTCTTATATTGCACCCATCCTCGTCTATCTTCTCCCCTTAACCATGCATAATAAGTTTCTTTTTTCCCATCTCTACTAATTTGTATTTCATATTCAGGTTCACCGAAGCTTCCTGTTATTTCTTGTTTCTCAGCTTTATTCAAAATGTCTATTACTAACTTCGCTTCTGATTCCTGCAACTTTTTCTCTTTATGTTTTTTTTGTATAACGGTTACCCCTATTGTTTCTTTCACTTCATTCACCGTCTCTTCTACTTTTTTTGTTTCTTTTTTCGGTTCAACTTGACCACAAGCTGCTAGTAACATAACAAACAACAACACCAATACATATTTCCCTTTCAAATTAATCCTCCTCTTACGATAAGAAATCCTTATAATCTTCATACATAAAACAAAAACGTGACATCCTATTAAATACGCTATACTAATCATTGAAAGGAGGTCTTTATCATGTCCATTAATTTTCATGATGAAAATAATAAGTACACATATGCAACAAGAAACGCTCATATTTCTTGGGCTGAAATGGTAAAAAACATTACAGAAATACAAAACAAGCAAATAATTGATATCGGCTGTGGTGGTGGGATTTATACGAAAGAACTCGCTCTTATGGGAGCCAATAATGTTGTGGGACTTGATTTTTCAAAAGAAATATTACAAGCTGCAAAAGAAAATTGTAACAACTTTTCAAACATTTCATTCATCCACGGTGATGCACATAATATCCCATACCCTAATGAAACATTCGACATAGTTATTTCGCGTGCAGTTATTCATCATTTACAAGACATTCCTACATTTTTACGTGAAGCTTCTCGTATATTAAATAAAAACGGTGTACTTATTTTACAAGATCGAACAATTGAAGATTGTACAATTCCAGGAAGTCCCGAACACATTCGCGGATATTTTTTCTCTCTATTTCCAAAACTTATTGAAATAGAGTCAAAAAGACGTCCAAAAACCAACACTATACAGACAGAATTACAAAAACATTCTCTTCATGTACTTCCCACACAAACACAATGGGAAATACGAAAAATACATGATTCTGTAGAAACATTATTGCAAGATTTATCTCCTCGAACAGGTCGATCCATTCTATATGAGTTAACAGATGATGAACTTTCTCAACTTCTACAACATATACAGACCGCATTACAAAACGTCTCTCCTATTATTGAAAGAGATCGATGGACAATTTGGAGCGCCATGAAGTTGTAAGGAAGGAAGCCTCACAAAATAATGTGAGGCTTCCTTTCTTTCATAATCTAATTTTGCAACACTCTTGATATCCTCCACTTCTGGCCTGTGCACTTCCACACTTCGGACATACTAAATATCTAGACTGATTTGTCAACAAACTACCTTTTTGAAAGAGTAAAACTTCTGCTTGTTTAAACGAACGCGAATAATATAACCACATAAAACCAATTATAGCAATAATGCCAAATAATACTCCCATCGCAAGCATTTCAGTCACCTCTTTTGGTTTGTTCTTTCCAGCAAGTGGATTGTTGTATTATTCTCTATAAATTCAAACAATCCCTTCTTCACTCCTATAAATATCAATTTTCTCTATAAAATTTACAATTCTCCGCAAATTTTCACTCCCATTTTACAATTCATCATTTCCTTTACAACAACGAATATCACTTTCGATATTTCCGTATATAAATATATCTTTCAAAAAACATATTGACTTTCTAAAAAAAACATGCAACAATACTGTCAGAATACTTGAATAAAAATTCATTGACGAGAACGAGTACGTTATAGAACTGTTCCCCAGAGAGTTGGCGATTTGCTGAAAGCCAACGTTCAGCGCGTAACCGAAAATCATCTCCGAGAAGTAGAACCGAATGTTACAGTAAGTTCTTACCGGCCGTCCCCCGTTACAAGGAACACGTATCATGTTGTACGTTGCAAAGCCGTATACATATAGATTTATTTCTACATGTGTAAATTAGGGTGGTATCGCGGGTAAATATAACTCGTCCCTTTCTTTAGGGACGAGTTTTTTGTGTTCTTACAAATGAATTTAAAAAAGGAGGAAAAACAATGAACACTGTATCAAAAAAACATATTTTTTTCACGGGTCTTATGCTATTTTCTTTATTTTTTGGGGCAGGTAATTTAATTTTCCCTCCCATGCTTGGCCAAAATGCAGGTGAAAACTTTTGGCCAGCAATGATTGGATTTTTACTAACAGGAGTTGGCTTACCACTACTAACTGTTATCGCAATTTCTCTATCTGGAAATGGAATGCAGCAACTTGCAAGTCATGTTCATCCATTATTCGGAATTTTCTTTACAGTAATTGTATACATTGCTATCGGTCCATCTATGGGCATCCCACGTGTTGCAAATGTCGCTTATGAAATGGGTGTTAGTTCTTTCTTACCAGAAACAATCCGCTCTAGCAGCCTAGTGCTATTTGTATATACAATCATCTTCTTTACTATCGTATTTTGGCTGAGTTTGAATCCATCTAAACTTGTTGATCGTATTGGAAATGTATTAACACCTATTTTATTACTCTCTATTTTCTTATTGTTTGTTAAAAGTGTATTTACACCACTTGGGCAATCAGGACCAGCAATGCAAGAGTATCAAACTTCTCCAATCTTCAAAGGCTTTATGGAAGGCTACTTAACAATGGACACTATTTCAGCACTTGCATTCGGAATTATCGTTGTAAATGCAATTCGCTCTAAAGGTGTGAATGATCGTAAGTCCATTGCCATCGCCACAGCAAAAGCAGGGCTTATTGCCGCTACAGGGCTCGTACTTGTATACGGTGCACTCGGCTGGCTTGGGGCAACTAGCGTCTCGCTCGGATATGCAAAAAATGGCGGACAGCTACTTACTGTTATCGTACAACAATTATTCGGTCCATACGGTTTGCTCCTATTATCTCTTATCGTTACACTCGCTTGTTTAACGACATGCGTTGGACTCGTATCTGCGTGCAGCCAATATTTTTCAACATTATTGACTACATTTTCATACAAAACGTTCGCGAGTATCATTTGCGCATTAGGATTACTAGTTGCCAACTTAGGTTTAACGAAAATTATCGCAATCTCTGTTCCAATTCTACTTGTTGTGTATCCAATTGCGATTGTACTCGTACTACTATCATTACTTCATAAATACTTCGGTGGATATCGCTCTGTTTATGTAGGTGCTTTAATTGGAGCAGCTGTAGTGAGCGTATTTGATGGATTAAAACAAGGTGGTATTTCAGTTTCATTTATCACACCATATTTTGAATTTATCCCTTTATATAATGAAGGAATCGGCTGGCTAATACCAGCATTAGCAGGAGCTCTTATTGGTCTTGCAATGGCTAAGTTAAGCGGTACGAAAAAAGTTCCATTAGTAACCGAATCTCACGAAGTAAAAGCCTCCTAAAAAAACTCCCAAAAGGGAGTTTTTTTACATTTGATACGCAGCATGATTAAAACTGCTTATTTTATAAGCCTTCGTATAATATTCAATATTCGTATCAACTGTTTCTACCTTGACAACATCATAGTGCTCTTCTTGCTTTACTAAAAATAAATAGTATTCCTCTGTAGCCTCAATAATCGCAATTTTATCTGTTTCAACATTATATTGTTCACAAAGCGCTTGTAATGCGTTCACATAATCCCCTAATTTTTTAGACTTATCCATTCCGAATATAGTTTGAACTAACATATACATTCTCCCCTTTATATGTACTGTTAACACCTCAATGATAACGCTTACATTATTTATCGTCAATAAAAACATTCAATAGTTTTAACGCCAAATCTATATTGTATCGAGCCAATAATCAGCGAGGAATTCCCCGCCAATTAAAGTTTCACTTTATCCCGCATTAACTGCCCGTAAAAGCCCGATTGGTGAGGGCTGATAATCAGTGGGGGAGGAACAACCTCCCCACTGATTAAAGTTTCACTTTATCACTTCGTTAATTGATGCCTAAATGCATAAATAACCGCCTGAGTACGGTCACTTACATTCAATTTATTTAATATATTACTCACATGTGTCTTTACCGTTTTCAGTGCAATAAATAACTCGTCCGCAATCTCTTGATTACTTTTTCCCTCTGCGATTAATAACAAAATCTCAAACTCTCTTTCCGTTAAATCATCATGCAAAGGTTGCTCTTTCTTTTGACGCATACGGGACATCATTTTCCCGGTAACTTTCGGCTCTAATACTGTTTCTCCATCATAAGTAGCTCGTACAGCATCAGCAATATCACTTGCTCTTGATGTTTTTAATAAGTAACTGGTCGCCCCAGCCTCAATAACAGGATACAATTTTTCGTCATCTAAAAAGCTTGTTACAACTACAATTTTTGCTTCTGGCCATTCTTGAATAATAGCACGTGTTGCTTCGACACCGTCCATCTCATCCATAACAAGGTCCATTAAAATAATATCCGGCCTTAATTGCAATGCTAATTCTGATCCTTTTCTTCCATTCTCAGCTTCCCCTACTACTTCAATATCTGGCTGTGTAGATAAATATGCCGATACACCCATACGAACCATTTCATGATCATCGACAAGCAATACTTTTATCATACTTCTCCTCCTCTCTCAATCATAATCGGTACTTTTACTTCTATTTGTGTACCTTTGGCCGGGAAACTAAGTACCTTGAGTGTCCCACCAATTTCATGAACACGCTCTTGCATCGATCTTAGGCCATATGAACCAGCCTTATTAACCCCTACTTCAAACCCAACGCCGTCATCAATGATTTTTAAAATCGCATATTGATCAATTTTTCGAAGGCGCACTTCTGTTTTCTTTGCCTTCGCGTGTCGCAACGTGTTTGATAGCGCTTCTTGCACAATACGGAATAAATGATCTTCTACACCTTTTTTTAATTCTATTGGCTCAATAAGCCATTCAATTTTCATATGTTGTTTTCGTGATAATTCCGTTAATAATTCCTCTATACCTTCTGTCAGTTTCTTACCTTCCAATTGTACAGGACGTAAATGAAGGAGCAATGCTCTCATTTCTGATTGAGCATTTACAACCATATTTTCAACAAGTTGCAATTGTTTTTTTGTCACATCTGGAAATTCAGTTATTTGTTCATTAATCGCTGACATCATCATCGACATTGCGAAAAGCTGCTGACTTACTGAATCATGCAACTCCCTTGCTAAACGATGCCTTTCTTGAGAAATCGCTTCTTGTCTCATCTCTTCATTCCAATGAGCTCGTTCATTCGTTACTTTTTGAAAGAGTCCAGCTTGCTCCTCTAATCGACGAGCCAGAACGATTACTTTTCGTTCCACTTCATGAAATTCATCATCTGCAGTAAACGAAACATCGCTCGGAAAATTCCCTCGCTCTACTTCAAATAGAAACGTATTTAATCCTTGTATACGCTGCTCTATATAGTAACCGATTGCATATCCTACAATTCCCCCGATAAGTAAACTTGTAGTCATAATAAACAAGCCAATTGGAACAGAAGCGATGGATTCCTTCCATAATAAATCATACACTTGTTGCTCGCTTTTCCATACATATACAATTGTACAAATGAGTGCGATACTAACAGAGGACAACATAGAATAACGAATATACATCCACGAAATATTTTTTTGTTTCTTCATTATACTTTCCTCACTTCCGTGTCGCCTACGACAAGCGAAGAAATAATTTTAATACGTCGAGGAGCCTCTTTATACTGCTCTGTTCTAAATGTAACATTGCGGTTAAACCCTGTCTCTTCATGACCTGGCAAGAGCACACGCCCGACAATAACAGAATGATTTAAAGAAAGTTCAATATCATATGGCACATATAAACGAATATTACCAACGACACCTCGAATAACAATTACCGTTTCCCCTTCTGGAATCATAGCAGTTGTTAAATCTATTTCCACATCACAAGCACCATATTGAACATTAATATCCTCAAGTTCATAAATATGATCCATCATTCGCACATTGCCTACAAACATATTTTTCAAATATGGTTCTGTACGAAATATTTGCTTCTCTTCGTCTATCATCCCTTTTTCTTTAATTTCAACCTTCATTGCTTTTTGCTGATGCCCTTGTTGAATCAATTGATAACCAATTAAAGCTAAACAAGCAAATACGACAAGAACAAATGCTGCTGATGAAAATAAGAAGAATAAAAATACGATACCACCAACAAATAAAAATACATTTCCCCGTACATAACGATTCTTTTTACGATAATGCCTTCCAAACATAAGCATAATAAATGCAAAAATGAGACCACCTGGTTCAAAATGTCCAAGTATCATATCAAGAAAAAGACCGAACCCAAATATGATGAGGAGCATCCCCATTAATTGTGTCTTTGAAAAATGTTTCTTCATTTCAGCTCCCCCCTTCTTGTCACATATACATAGAAGAAAAGGCATTGCTTTCCAACACCTTTTCTCCTATCACTATATCATAAGCCTGTTTTATAATATACTACTATTATTTTGTTAACTCTTTCGTTAACGATACATCATTCTTTTCTTTCATTTCACGCTCAAGTTTTGCAATTTTCATATCAAATGTGTCACGCTCATGCTCTTCATTCATACGAGTTTCTAAGTCACGAATATGATCTTCAATCTCTTCAAATCGTAAGAATGGATTATTTTCATCCATTTTATGCATCGCAGTATTCATACGACGATTTGCATGTGCCATATTTTCACGTGCCATTAGTTCCATACGCTTTGCGTGCATTTCTTTTAATTTATTTTTCATTTCAGAAAGACGACGCTCTAACTCATCAATTTGCTCTACAACACCTGCATACATTTCTTCTAATCGAGTTACTTGCCCTTCATAATAAGCTACCTCTTCTAACGCACGTTCGTGCAATTGTAATTCACCTGCTTCTTGAGCAATGATAGCTTGCTTTGATCTTTTATTAACGAAATAACGTGCTTGCTCAAGCTCACGAGCAAAGTTAGATTTTAATGTTTTATGACGCTCAATTAACTTCTCAATTTTTGTTATTTCACGCTCACTATCACGTAAATATTGGTTTAACATCGCAATTGGATTTTTTCTTTCCTTCTCATCTAACACGTTATGAAAATCAGCTAAAATTGCATCGCGTACACGTCCGAATAAAGATTGTTTCATTATAAATCTTCCTCTCTTCTACTTTAATTATAATTTGATTTATTGTTTTAGTTTTTCATTAATTTGTTCCACTCATCTTCAAAGTTGCTATATGATTTAGAACTTTCTGGAGCAGATTCAACAACTACATCTTTTTCTTTTTTCCACTCACGGTATCCGTAGTATAAAACCACTAAAGCAGCGATACCGATTAATGCTGGCGAATGAGAAAGTGCAATGGATAAACCGATTAAACCAACAATACCCCAAGCTAACTTTCCAAAAAATGATTTAGCTCGCACAAATGATTTATAGCTCCAATATACAACTCCTGCTCCGATTGCGAATCCTACAATACCAGCAAGACTACCAAGAGCAATTAAAGCCAAAATACCGGCTGCGATAAACGCTAGAAATTGTTTCATCTTGTGCTTGCCTCCCTTCGATTTGATACTCTTATCTTAACTATTTTTTCATCTTTCCATAACGAGCTTAAGAACCGTTTTCTACTCAGACTTAAGACCGAGTCATATTCAGCCCTTTACGCAAAAAACGTGCAGAGTCTATTCTCTGCACGTTTTTTAATTACTAACATTCATATTAAATTAAGCAGTTTTATGATACTCTTTTTTCTTAGCTACTTTCGAAAACCTTGGAAACCCAATTAAAATAGAAACAATCCCACATACTCCAACTAAAATTGGATAAAATGCATACGGTAACAATTCAACTGGAGATAACGCTGCAAATCCTGCTGCCGTTAACATTTGGGCACCGTACGGAATTAATCCTTGCACACAACATGAGAAAAGATCTAATACACTCGCTGATTTACGAGGGTCTATTTCATATTGATCTGCAATATTTTTTGCAAGCGGGCCTGTAAAAATAATTGAAATCGTATTATTCGCTGTACACATATTCGTCATACTCACTAAACCAGCAATACCAAATTCCGCTCCTTTTTTCGAACGAATATTACGTGTTAATACATTCATTAAATATTGAATACCACCATTATATTGGATTAATTCAACCATACCGCCAATTAATATAGCAAGTAATACTAACTCCATCATACCGCCCATTCCAGTCGTTACACTTTTAAAGAAACTTTCTAACGTGTAACTTCCATCTATAAGACCGATAACACCAGATAGTACAGTTCCACCAGTTAATACAATAAGTACATTCCAGCCAAGTAGCGCTGTAATCAGTACTCCTGCGTACGGTAAAATCTTTATCCAATCAAAGCTATGTGCTTTAATTTGCGTGTCACTTCCTGAAGTAACTATTACTAATAGCACAATTGTAATAATAGCCGCTGGTAACACAATTAAAAAGTTCGTTTTAAACTTATCTTTCATTTCTGTTCCTTGTGAACGAACAGCTGCGATTGTTGTATCTGAAATAAATGATAAATTATCACCAAACATCGCTCCGCCAACAACAGTAGCCATTGCAAGCGCAATTGAGATATCAGTTTGACCACTAATACCTACAGCAATCGGCGCTAATGCTGCAATTGTTCCCATTGAAGTTCCCATCGCTAATGAAATAAATGCCCCAATAACAAAGATTCCAGCTACGATAAATTCTGGCGGTAAAATAGTTAATGCTAAATTAACAGTTGAGTCTACTCCGCCCATTCCTTTAGCAGTTTCAGAAAATGCACCTGCAAGCACAAAAATTAATACCATAATCATAATATCCGGATTTCCTGCACCTTTAGCGAACCGCTCTACTTTCACATTAAAACTTTCTTTACGATTCATCATTAAAGCGACTCCTACAGCAATTGAGATCGCTACAAGTATCGGCAATTTATAGAAATCACCTGTAATAATTCCAGAACCAATAAATAGCGCCAAAAATATCCCAAGTGGTAATAAAGCTAAACCATTTCCTCTCGTTTCTTTCAAAGTATCATCTCTCCCTAGTTTCAACCTTTTTCTAATGAATAACAAAAGACCTCTTCCGATGAGAAGAGGTCTTATACATCTATAAGAAACACTCTTCTCATCTTTCAAGCACACGCTTGCTGGATTTGGCACAGCACTCTGAAATCGAGTCCGCTGCCGAGGCATCGTAGGGCCAGTCCCTCCGCCTCTCTTTATAAGAAGGTTTCATATTTATTTTTTAATAATAATTTCTTTCCTAACTTTACTCGCTTACAAAACAAAAGTCAATTATTTTTTGTATAGATTTTTTTGGTAATTATACAAAAATTCGAATACAACAATCATTTTAACTTTTCTATTTCTTCTTTCAACATTGAAATCCAATAAAATTCATTATTTTTTATTGTTGCTAATATCCATTTCGTAGTGTACCAAGCTAACTCATACTCTTCCTTCGTGACATCACCACTTTTATAAGCATCCTCTAGCTCCTCTTCATCTAATACATACACCTTACCGCTAGGTAATAATACTACATCTAAATATAAATCATCAAAATACGGTAAACCACGATCGTCTATTTTATATTCTTTCGCCACATCGATATAATATTGCACTAATTTTTTCTGATCATCTAACATAGCGGTAATCGCAAAGTTTTTCCCGTCTATGAAATATTGAATCCACGTATACTGATCCGCTGCAATACAAAGTTCTTCACCATCATATTCTTTACAACTAGGCTCTCTCACCTTTTTTATATCCAGTATTCCGAGCATTCCCTCTTCCACTTGCTTAACCGTATAACTCTTTTCTATTAGCCTCTTCCACGAAGAACCGTCACCATATTTACGTTTCATTATGTCTGCTCCTCTTCTATATACAGAAAAGCTCCCACATATTATGTGAGAGCTTGTTCATATTATAATTAAGCCGCTTGACCCTTTTCAGAAATCTCTTTTAAATAAGCTTGTCCTTTTTCAGCGTCATATTGACCTTCCCACTTAGACATAACTACAGCTGCTAAAGAGTTTCCTACAACGTTAACTGCTGTACGAGCCATATCTAAAATACGGTCAATACCAGCAATGAACGCTAAGCCTTCAGGTGGAATACCTACTGTACCAAGTGTCGCTAATAATACAACGAATGATACGCCCGGTACACCTGCGATACCTTTTGATGTAACCATTAATACAAGCAATAATGTAATTTGTTGTGTAATAGATAAATCAATACCGTACATTTGTGCTAAGAAAAGAGCCGCAATTGCTTGATATAAAGTTGATCCATCTAAGTTAAATGAATAACCTGTCGGAATAACGAAAGATGTAATTGCTTTCGGACAACCGAATTTCTCCATTTTCTCCATGATTTTTGGTAAAACTGTTTCTGAGCTTGCTGTAGAATACGCTAAGATCAGCTCGTCTTTTAAAATCTTAAAGAATTGGAAAATGTTGATTCCAAATATTTTCGCTGTAAGTCCTAAGACAACTACGACGAAGAAGATCATTGCTCCATATACGACAATTAGTAATTTCCCTAATGGAATTAATGAAGCAAGACCAAATGTAGAAACTGTAACACCAATTAGTGCAAACACACCAAATGGTGCAAATTTCATAACTTGGTTTGTTACGTAAAACATTGCGTCAGCTACACCTTGGAAAAATTGAAGAACTGGTCTTCCTCTTTCACCAATTGCTGCTACACCTAAACCAAATAATACAGAGAAGAAGATAATAGCAAGCATATCTCCGTCAGCTAACGACTTCATAATGTTCGTTGGAACAATATTTACAAATGTATCTGCAAATGAATGACTTTGTACTTGTTCTGTCGTATGTGTATATTTCGAAATATCTGTCTTTGTTAACTGCTCCATATTTACGCCTTTTCCTGGTTGGAAAATATTCGCTATTAATAGACCAACAATAATTGCAATTGTTGTAATAATTTCAAAGTAAAGAATTGTTTTTCCGCCTAGTCGACCTAGTTTTTTAACATCGCCAACACCAGCAACCCCAACAACAATACTTGCTACAACAATCGGTACAACGATCATTTTAATTAATCGGATGAAAATATCACCAATTGGTTGTAAGTACTTCACAACAGCTGGATTATCAAAGAAAATCGCCCCAACCGCAATACCAAGCGCAAGCCCTATTAATATTTGCCATGCAAGTCCTATTCTTTTCATATTTGTTGTAACCCCCTCTTCGATGTGTCACTCTATCTCTCATTCTATCTCTATAAAACTAAGAAATTAAGAGTATTACATATTATTCGACAATTCACTACATTTTGTCCCTGTTAAAAATCATAAATCAAAAATTTAAATCTGACAACAAAATAACTTTGCCCGAACACAAATAATTTTCTTGACAAAAAGCAGACCCATGTCAGAAAACCTAACATGAGAACGATTCCTCACTAGTGTTTTATTAGCTTTCCAAGTAATATTTCACCTCATAAAAACGATTACTTTCCTCCTTCATTTTACAGATGAATTCCAAAATTTACCTTTATGTGCATATGAATAAAATGTAAGCATTATGACAATTACAGTTGAAAAATGATAAATTCCGACAAAACTTAGCAATTTTATAAAATTTTCTTTACATTATGATTACAACGATAGACACCCTTCTTCTTATGATATATAACATTCATAGGGAAAGGAGTCAGACAACTATGAAAAAGAAATTTGCAGCGTTTAGTGTTTTAGCAGCAGGAACGATTTTTGCTTCCCCGTTACTTTCACCCGTATACGCTGAAACAAATCAAGATAAATTATCTAACATTCAATCTGAATTAGAAGGCAAACAAAGTGACTTACAAAATAAATCAGTCGAGAAAGAACAAATAGAAAAAGAAATTCAAGAATTACAGAAGAAAATTGATGAATTAACTACTTCTATTAATAAAAACGAAGCTGAATTAAACGATACAAAAAAAGAAATTAGCAAAACTCAACAAGTAATTGCTGACAAAAAGAAACATATAGAACAATTACAAACAAACATAGATACACGTCAGGAAGTTATTAAACAACGATTACAATCTATGCAAGAAAAACCTCGTACAAATATCATTACAGAGGTACTAACAAATTCTTCAAATATTGCCGATCTTGTTGATAATATGTACTCCGTAAGTTTAATATTAAACAACGATACAGATATTGTAAAAAAACAAACATCTGATCAAAATGCTGTAACGTCAGAAAAAGAGGCTGTTGAGAAAAAAGAACAACAACTGAAAGAATCTGAGCAAAAACTAGAACAAAAACAGCAAGAATTACAAAATAACCAACAACAGCAACAAACTCTTATTAACGATCTACATACGAAAGTAGCAAAAGTAGATTCAGAGATTGAAGGATTAGAAGAATCCAAAGGCATTTTAGAAAATCAACGTCAAGCTGTTCAAAAAGCAATTGAAGAAGAAAAACGGGCCGAAGAAGCTCGTAAAGCGGAAGAAGCTCGCCAGGCAGAAGAGGCTCGCAAACAACAAGCTACTAAATCTGCTCAAGCAACTCAAGCGGCCCCAACACCACATGATACAAATATCGGTGGCTTTATCAAACCAGCAGCTGGATCAAAAACTTCCGGATTTGGTGTACGTTCTTTAGATAACCATAAAGGAATTGACATCGCTGCTTCGGGAACGGTTCCAATTATCGCCGCTGCAGATGGCGTTGTTATTCGTTCAGAATTATCATCTAGTTACGGAAACGTAGTGTATTTATCTCACCGTATAAACGGAAAAACATATACGACAGTATATGCTCATATGAATAGCCGTTCTGTATCGAATGGACAAACTGTAAAACAAGGCGATCAGCTTGGATTTATGGGGAACACGGGCCAATCATACGGACAACATTTACACTTCGAACTTCATCTTGGAGAATGGAATGTCGGCAAGACAAACGCAGTTGACCCATCTCCTTATATCGGATTATAAAAAACCTCGGTGCCTACCGAGGTTTTTTATTTACACTTCACACAATATAGGCATTCTACATAGACTATAACTAAATGCCTATAGTTTACGGGGTGATCAATATGAATACGCAATTACAACAAAAAATAGAAGAAGCTAGAGAGACGTATATTGGCCGGATATTTACATTTGGCGGCTCAGTATTATTTTTAATCGGTTCATTCCTTGCAGTCACTACAGCCTATAAAGCATATAATCGTTTATTACACTCATCAACATCCACATAAAAAAAGACGGGAGATCCCCGCCTTTTTTTATGCAAACATTTTAAATACACCTATCGCATTTAAAAATACAATTATTACAGTTACCGGAATAACATAACGAAGTAAGAAGAACCAAATGTTAAATAACGTTTTCCCCTTCGTTTCCGTCACTTCTAATTCTTTCATCAATAACTCTTTACTCATTTTATTTGGTACAAATAATGAAATAGCTAGTACTCCTAACGGCAGCAATACGTTACTGACCGAAAAGTCGACTAAATCAAAGAATGTTTTCCCAAATATTTTCACGTCACTCATAATCCCAAATGATAACGCCGATGGAATACCGACTGCAAAAATAAGAATACCAATTAATAATGATGCTGATGGACGCTTCTTCTCATTACCTTTCGCAACAGATGCTACTACAATTTCAAGCATTGAAATTGCTGATGTTAAAGTCGCAAAGAAGAATAAAATTAAAAACATAATAAAGAAAAATTGACCAAATGGTATTTTTGCAAATACTGCTGGAAGGACGATAAACAGTAGTCCTGGTCCTTCAGTCGGTTTAACTCCCAACGCAAAAATCGCTGGGAAAATTGCTAATCCTGCAAGTACTGTAACAAAAACCGTTAAACTTACAATAGATGTTGCTGATTTCGCTAAATGTTCTTCTTTCTTTAAATACGAACTATACGTTACCATTACCGAGGCACCTACAGTTAGCGAGAAGAAAGATTGTCCCATCGCATATAAAATCGTATCTGCTGTAAGCTTTGAAAAATCTGGCTTTAAGAAGAACTCTACTCCAGCAAAAGCACCATCGAGTGTTAGCGCACGAACAATAATCGCAATAAATAAAATAAATAATAGCGGCATCATGTACTTACTTGCCTTTTCTATACCTTTCTCTACACCTTTACTTACGACAAAAATCGTACAAAGCATAAAGATAAATTGTGCTCCAATCGCGCTTAATGGATTTGAAATCGTTTCACCGAACAATTGTCCATAATCAGCTGCTCCATTCCAGAAACTTCCTGTCACACTATAATATAAATAAAGTAAAATCCATCCACCTACAACACTATAAAAAGATAGTACACTAAAACAAGTAACAACTCCCATACGACCAATCCAAGGATATAATTTGCTATTTGGCACTAGTACTTTATAAGCTGTAACCGCCTCTTTTTGCGTGCTACGTCCAATAACAAACTCCGCTATTAGAAGAGGCATACCTATAAATAAAGTTAATAGTAAAAATACAAGGAAGAATGCGCCTCCCCCGCCATTACCTGCAACATATGGAAATTTCCATATCGCACCAAGACCTACTGCGGCTCCGGCTGCTGCGAGTACAAAGCCTATTTTCGACGTCCATTGCTGTGTTTCTTTCATCATAAATTCTCCTTTTCTGAATATTTAAATTTTTGTTAATTATACACTTTCATTTCATACTCGCACACCTCCTTTAGAAAATAAAAAAGTCCCCTACACGCAAATATGCATGTAGAGGACGATATATGTAATGTAAATACCGTGGTACCACCTCAATTGGATTGATAAATCCCACTTGTTCAAGTACAGGAATAAATCCGATACTCTATCCTTTTAACGGCGGAACCCGGGTTGCCTACTACAATGTTCAACATACCTCTCGCAAGCCCATTCTGTATATTTTATCGTACCGGGCTCCCACCTAACCCCAGCTCTCTGAACGCATCAAATATACGTACTCTTCTTGCTCATCGATTTCATCTATTGAAGTTACTTGTGATTATAAATTATATTTTTATATTTGTAAAGCGCACTTTATCTTTTATTATTTTAAAATCTTTTCCTCTAATTCTCGTAAAAAACTTTCTCTTTTCCCCTCGTTTTGCACATATACTGATTTTAACACTTCTTGGAGCAATATATTTCGTGCCCTCTTTTCTAACTGTAAATCTTTTAACTTCAACCTTACTTCATATAAAAAATCTAAATACGATTCATATGTCTCATCATATTTATTTGCAATATCATCTCGAATTTTTTTTGCGAGCTTCGGGCTCGCTCCCCCAGTAGAAACTGCTATATTAAGTAAACCACGATGAATCGCTGCCGGAAAATGAACATTACCACTTTCCGGATTTGTAATAACATTTACTAATTGATTCTCAGCGGCATCTTCAGCAACTTGTTCATTTAATATTGAATCACTACTCGCTGCAACAACTAAAAAAGCACTTTTAATATCACTTTTTTCATATTCTCTTTGATACCAACGAATTTTCTTTTCTTCCACAAGTTTTACTAAATTCGCATCTAATTCTGGACTGATCACAACTATATCCGCACCCTGTTTGAGCAAAGGAATAATTTTAAATCCTGCAACTTTTCCCCCGCCAATAACAACAACGCGTTTCTCATTAACTCGCACTGTAAGTGGATACATACTGATCTCCTTTCAATAACTCCGTCGTTTTCTGAATTAACATATCTTGAAACGCTTCATTCTTCCCTAAATATGGACTGATTTTTATCTCTCCCAATTCATATTGGCGCACTTCTTTCTCAATATGTTTCATAAGTAAACCTGTAAATAACAAGTAAGGCAGTACAACGATGTTCTTTTCTTTTCGTTCTACAACTTCCTTTAACTTCTCCTCAAATTTTGGCTCTGCAGCCGCTAAATAACAAACTTCTACTTTTTTAACCTTCTCTTTTGTTTGAAATAAAGAAGCAATCCAGTTTATATCTCTTAATACTTCAGGATCACTACTCCCTCTTGCAACAAGAAGTAACGTCACTTCATTTTTATCTTCCTGTTCGATGCCACTTCCGCTATACACCGATTTAACAAGTGTTTCTGATACACCAAACGGATTACCATAGGTCACTTTAACATCCGAAAATTGATTAGTTAACTTTTCCAATTCAAAAGGGATATCTTTTTTTACATGCCCTGCCGCTAATAAAAAAACAGGGATAGCAATAATCTCAGTGGCCCCACGCTTCACACATGTACGAAAACCATCTTCAATAGAAGGATTCGCTAACTCTAAAAAACAAACTTCTTGAATAGTCGCTTCTATACGGCTCATACACGATGTAATAAATTGAATCGCCTCTTCTTTCGCTGTCTTCAAACGACTTCCATGACATATATATAAGACGGCTTTCATTTTACAACACTCCACTTACTTGATAAGCATTTTCTGTCTGCTTCTCAAACCAATGAATTTTTTCTCTAAAACGGACAACCTCTCCAATTACAATCATACTCGGATTTTGAATTTGCTCTTTTTTCGCAACATCTACAATTGTCCCTAACGTTCCAACAACTGTGCGTTGCATAGACGTCGTCCCTTGCTCAATAATAGCGGCTGGCGTACTTTTATCTTTTCCATGCTTCATAAGTTGCTCACATATGTAGGGCAAATTACTAACCCCCATATATACCGCTAAAGTCTCTACACCTTTCGCTAAACTTTCCCATTTCACTTCTTCTTCAGCACCTTCTTTCCTATGCCCAGTCACAATAGCAAAACTTGCACTTGCATCACGGTGCGTCACTGGAATGCCCGCATAAGCAGGAGCAGCTATTCCAGCTGAAATACCAGGAATGATTTCAAATGGTACACCTTGCTTTGCTAATGCTTCAGCTTCTTCTCCCCCTCTACCAAACACAAATGGATCGCCGCCCTTAAGCCTCGTTACAACTTTTCCTTTTTTCGCATACTTAATAAGAAACGTGTTAATTGTCTCTTGCTTCATCGTGTGATAATTCGGGAGTTTTCCGCAATAAATTAAATCCGCGTCAGGCTTTGCGTGTGAAAGCAGCTCTTTATTCACAAGTCGGTCGTATAAAATAACATCTGCCTTCTCAATACATTTCAACCCTTTAACAGTAATTAAATCTGGATCGCCAGGACCCGCTCCAACAATATAAACCTTTCCCATCATCTCTCCTCATTTCTTCTATTAAAATGAAACTTCCATTCGTATATAAGAATGGAAGTTTTTATTTTTTCGTATTACTGATCTCTACTCATGGATAACAAATGCCCCACCTTTTCGAATCTTCTTTTTTTCAAACAAAGAAATCTCTTTTACCTCTGGCAACGGTAAAAAATGCTTTTCAAGCTCAATCTCCGCAAGCTTAAATGCCTGTTCTTCACTTTGAGCAACAACAACTATCGGAACAATATCACTCACTAATACAGCTTCAAATCGATATAAATCCATATCGTCCCTCCTAAGACGCTATGACTTCTTCTAACACGTTATTTAACGCTATTTGTAATGTATCTACACCAACACGACCTACAAAATCATAAAATGTCTCGGCTGGTAATTTATTCTCTTTGAAATAACTTATAAATGATGCAAGTACATCAGGTAGATCCTCGCCATCTATTTTTCCTTTTAACTTTTGATTGTAGGCACCGCCATCTAACAATGTTCCACCTACGTATATTTCAAACGCTTCAACAATGCCTTTTTCCTTCGTTTTCATTTTCACCCCTTGTAACCCAATGTCAGCAATTTGACGTTGACCACATGAATTCGGGCAGCCTACCATATGAATTCGAACTGGAACATCGAGTGCAATTTGTGTATCTAAGTATTCTGCAATTTGACGTAATCTTTCTTTCGTTTCTACTAGTGCAAGATTACAATATTCAATACCGGTACATGAAACCGCATGACCAATAAATGATTTCGGGCTTGCAGATATCGCTTCAAACAGCGGTTCACTAAGTAATCCTTTTACATTTTCCGGAGGAACGTTCGGAATAATGAAATTTTGTGAATTACATGTACGAATTTGTCCATTTCCATATTGCTTTGCGATTCTTGCAACCTCAAACATTTCTTCTGCATGTAAACGACCTACCGGTACATTAAAACCTACATATTTTAATCCCTCTTGTTTTTGGTCTTGAACACCATAAAAATAGCCTGCATTCCATCCTTTGAGTGCACTTTCCCCTTTACTTTGTAAAGGCCCTGTATACTCTATTAGTTTCTCTTTAAATTTCTCTGCTCCCCAGTCCGCAACAAGAAATTTCAAACGCGCTAAATGACGTTTCTCACGATATCCAAAATCACGGAATATAGTAGCAATTGCAATCGCCACCGCCTTCACTTCTTCTGGTAAAACGAATACATCTAATTCCTCAGCTAAATACGGACGGGCTGATAATCCTCCACCTACTTTTATATGAAAACCAACTTTTTTCTCACCATCTATTTCTTTCGTAGCAGGTGTAAATGCAACACAGTTAATCTCTGCGTTTGCTGAGTTATAAATATTAGAACTAATAGACATTTTAAATTTACGTGGTAAATTAGAAAACTCTTCATTATGCTGGAAGTAATCGTATACTTCTTTTACAATATGCGTTGTATCAAATAATTCATTTGCATCAATGCCAGCAAGCGGATTACCTGTAATATTACGCGTTATATCACCACACGCTCCAGCTGAAGACAATCCAACTCTCGCTAATCTATTAAAAATATCTGGAATTTGCTGAATTTCTAACCAGTGAAACTGAATCGCTTGTCTCGTCGTAATATCTATTACATCACGTCCATAATCTTCAGCGATAGAAGCAAGCACTTCTGCCTGTGCATTTGTAATAATCCCTGACGGAATATTTACCCGCATCATAAAATAACCAGCTTCTTTTGGACGTTGTAAATACAATCCTGCCCATTTAAAGGCATCCCACTCTTCTTTTGGAATAGATTCGAATCCATTTTCCGCATAGTAAGGAATATCATTAAAAATTTCTAAGCCATCTTTTTCTAATTTATTTTTCTCCGTCTGATTTAATTTTTCATTGTTAGCCCATACTTTTTCATAACTCATTGTTTATCCCCCTATATAAAACTACGCTCTTGTAAATACTTCACGATTTGTTCCGCACATTCTTCAATAGAATATTTGTGCGTTTCTACAATTAATTCCGCTTGTGCTGGCTCTTCATAAGGCGAATCAATACCTGTGAAATCCTTAATGTCACCTTTCCTTGCCTTTTTATAAAGCCCTTTCGGATCACGTTTCTCACACTCTTCAATCGGACACTTCACAAAAATTTCAATAAATTCATCTGCCGCTAATAAATCTCTTACTTGTTTACGGTCCACTCGAAATGGTGAAATAAATGCTGTAAGGACAACTGCTCCTTGATCTACAAATAACTTTGCCACTTCGCCAATACGTCTTATATTTTCCATGCGATCACTTTCAGAAAATCCTAAGTCTTTATTTAAACCGTGGCGAATGTTATCCCCATCCAGCACATAATTTCCAATATTCTTTTCAAACAGTTTACGAGCGACCGCATTCGCTACTGTAGATTTACCCGAAGCTGATAAACCAGTAAACCAAATTACAAAACTATGATGTCCATTCTTCACTCTTCTCTCATCTTTTGAAACCGAAGCTGTATGCCAAGTAATATTCGTATCCATCTCGTTCTCTCCCTATTCTGTTACTACTTCTTTTTTCAAGCCTTTAATTAGCACTTCCACTACTTCTTTACGACTAAATGTACTTGGCGGAATCTCACCGTTTCTTAATAATTCTCTTACTTTCGTACCCGATAAAATAACATGATCTTCTTTTCCGTGCGGACATGTTTTCGTTGAAGCCATCGCTTCACATTTCGTGCAGTAAAAACTATGTTCAAAGAATAGTGGTGTAATTCCTAACTCTTCTATCGTAAAATTTGTGAAGATTTCTTGCGCTTCATACGTTCCGTAATAATCTCCTACTCCAGCATGATCACGCCCTACTATAAAGTGGGTACATCCAAAATTCTTTCTTACTAACGCATGAAATATCGCTTCCCTTGGTCCTGCGTAACGCATGGCAGCAGGAAATACACTTAAAAAGACACGATTTTTCGGATAATATTTTTGAAGAAGTACTTCATAGCTTTCCATTCTTACATCAGCAGGAATATCATCCGATTTCGTTTCTCCGACGAGCGGATTTAAAAAGAGACCATCTACAATTTCAAGAGCAGATTTTTGAATATACTCATGGGCACGATGTACCGGGTTTCTCGTTTGAAATCCGACCACTGTTTTCCACCCACGTTTTTTAAATGCTTCCCTCGTTTCAATTGGGTCTAAATGATAAGAAGGAAATTGATTATTTTCAAAGCGTTTTGTTAGAATAATAGTTCCTCCAACGTAAACGTTTGGTCGTTCATATAATTTTTTCACTCCTGGATGAGCCTCATCCGTTGTTTTATATACAAGTAACGCTTCTTTTTCTTTATCTGGTACAAAAATATCTTCTATTTGAATGACACCGTATATATTTCCATTGTTGACAAGCTTTACTTCCTCTCCAACCTTCAGGCTTTCTGCGACTTTTTCTGTTACCGGTAATGTAATCGGTATACTCCACACACTACCATTTGCTAAACGAAGCGTTTCTACAACTGAATCATAATCTTCCTTCCCTAAAAAACCAGTAAGGGGGCTATATCCACCTGTCGCCAATAGTTCTAAATCACTTAACGCAATATTGTCTAATTTAATTTCTTTTTCAATTTGTGATACGTCATATGTCTCATCTATACGGTTTACTAATTCGTTTACTATGCTCATTTTTCTATATCCTCTCTTAGCTTTATTTCAAGATTCATCTTATTGGTAATGAAGACCACATTCGGTTTTCACTTTCCCAGCCCATCTACCATCTCTTGAATCGCCACCATCCCCTACAGGTAACGTACATTTCTCACACCCAATACTTGGATAGCCAACATCATGCAACGGGTTATACGGCAAGCTATGTTTGTATACATATCGCCAAACTTCTTTCCACGTCCAATGAATGAGTGGACAAACTTTAATAGATTGAAAACGATGATCTTGATTTATAAACTTTGTATGCTTACGTGTTTCTGATTGTTCCCTTCTTAAGCCCGATATCCACGCTTTTTCCGCTGCTAATGATTTTTCTAACGGTAAAATTTTTCTAATCTTACAACAAAGATTCGGATTACTTTCCCATAATTTCTCACCATGCAACTTCTCTTGTTCATCAAGCGTAAGTTCCGGTTGTTTTTCTATAATATTTAATGAAGGAAATCGCCTCCGCACTTTTTGAATTAATTCATATGTTTCTTGAAAATGAACATTTGTATCTAAAAATACGACTTTAGCAGATGGATTTACTTGGTTTATAAGGTGCAGCAATACCATACCTTCCACCCCAAAGCTACATGCGTAGACGATTTCATCTTTATATTCTTTATAAGCCCACTTTAATACTGATAGCGCGCCTTTTGTTTCATCTTCTTCCGAAAACGAAACAACATTTTCTTCCCACGTTTCATACGTCAACATGTTTTTTCCCCCTGTAAAAGCAAAAAGACGGTTTTAACCTAATGAAAATAGGTTAAAACCGCCTCTAGTTTTTCTAGTCAGCGCTTTTCACTTTAAACGTACTTTTTCACTTTTCTCTAACTGAATTACTTTTCCATCTTGCACAACAATTGTAATTGAACCATATTTCATATCAGCAAGCATCGCTTCAATCTTCTCGGATACTTCATCAAAATGTTCCCGTACACCCACGCGAACAGCCCCCCTTTTTATTCATAAAAAAAATCTTTCCCATTTCGAAAAGACTGTTCGGTAATATATTTTACCTTATCTTTCAAAATGGATTCCATTTTGCTGGATTTAGCACCTTGCTTTCTATAAGCAGGTTGCCGAGCTTCTTCGGGCCAGTTCCCTCCGCTTCTCTTGATAAGCTTTGTATTTGTATTTTATCATAATTCTGATTTTTTTCAATCCTAGTTTTCCGATATATTTTAATTATTTTATTTTTACAAAAAAGGAATTGCCCATCCGAACAACCCCTTTTTCTATTTAGACAAGCTCTTTAATACGTATGCGATCGTTCCCAATAATATTTTCATATGTTTCGCGTTCCACAACTACTTGCGATGTTCCGCCTTTTGCAAAGACAACGGCTGGTCTTCGAATCCGATTGTAATTATTCGCCATCGAGTACCCGTATGCTCCTGTACAGGAAACTGCTAGTAAATCAGAAGAAGCGACTTTTGGTAAATGAATATCCCAAATCAACATGTCTCCACTCTCACAGCATTTCCCGGCAATCGAAACGAGTTCCTCATTCTCATCATTCCCTCGATTCGCTAACATCGCTTCATAACGCGCGCTATATAAAGCAGGTCTTAAATTATCTGTCATTCCACCATCGACTGATACATATTTCCGAATACCAGGAATATCTTTCACAGATCCAACTGTATAAATTGTTGTCCCAGCATCACCTACAATGCTACGTCCTGGTTCAATCCATATTTCTGGCAATGGATATTCACATACAGTAAATTGTTCTCTCACTGCACTTGTTACAGCTCGCACATATGTCTCAAGAGTTAATGGTGTATCTGACTCTGTGTAGCGTATTCCAAATCCCCCGCCTACATTTAACACTTTTACTACATAGTTTGTTTGCTCTCTCACTTCTACTAAAAATTGGCGAAGAACTTCAATCGCTCGAACAAAACCAGCTGTTTCAAATATTTGCGATCCAATATGTGAATGGATCCCTAGCACATTATAATTGGATTTTTGTAAAGCAAATCTAATTGCCTGCATCGCTTGACCGTTTGAAACGCCAAATCCAAATTTCGAATCATCTTGGCCTGTCGTAATATATTCATGTGTGTGCGCCTCTACTCCAGGCGTTACACGAATTAATATGTTCACAAACTTTCCATGTTGCATCGCTAAATCGTGTAAAACTTCTAATTCAAAGAAATTATCTACGACAAAACAACCGATATTCGCCTGAAGAGCCATCACTATTTCTTCTTCTGTTTTATTATTTCCATGAAAATGAATACGTGATGCCGGAAATCCTGCTTGGAGCGCAGTATATAATTCTCCCCCAGAGACAACGTCTAATGACATATTCTCTTCACGAGCTACTCGGCACATCTCCATGCACAAGAACGCCTTGCTTGCATATGCTACTTGATAAGAGAAACCACTTTCTTTAAAAGCCCGATGAAATGCTCGGCATTTTCCTCGAATAGACTCTTCATCGTATACATAAAGTGGTGTTCCGTATTGCTTTGCTAGCTGCGTCGTATCGCACCCTCCAATTTCTAAGTGTCCTTGCCCATTAATTCGGCTTGTGCCGTGTAAATACATTTAAATTCCTCCCTTATTTCCTCTAAAACTCATAACCCCAATCTTCTATTCATTGCAGCACGCTTTTAGATAGACAAAAAACGCGCGGAACAATGTTCACACGCGTTTCTTATTAGGAAAAATATATATTGAAAAAATAAACGAGTTGTTATCTCCTCAAAATAAGAAACCGCATCAACATCTCCAAATAGCTCTCCATAAAATAAATCTTATGACAGTACTACATTTATTCAATGCAGTCCCAATATATGAATAAGATGGTTATTCTTATATTTCGGCAATAGTCCCTTTCAACCTATGATCACAGATTCCATTAAATCTCCCATAGCTTACTCTTTCCTATCGCGGCCTCTACCTTTGAGAGTAGATGAGGTAAGTCTATTTAATTTTCAAACATCTAATTGTTGCTATTAACAATACCAAAGGACCATTTTATTTGTCAAACAATTTTTTATATTGTTTTTTTGCAGTTTAATTTCGTATCGTCTGGTAAGCGCTTTACTAATACCTTTGTTACTTCCCATTCGCCTTCTTCGTTATTAAATGTAATCGTTACCTTCTCAAATGGTGGAGCAATTTTCCCAGCAACACGTTCATACTTTGTCACTTCAATACTTGCTTGAAATAAATATGTACCGCTATACACTTTTTTTAAACTAATAATTTTAGGACATTGATAAGGTTTCAAACTTCCATATTGTTTTTCAATTGCTTTATTTATTTTTGGAAATAAAACAGAATAAAGTGCATCTTCCATAAGAGGTGCATCATATTGGGCTACCGACACACTCGGTGAAGTAAAAAGTATAACACTACTGCATGCTATAAAATATAATAATTTTCGCATTATAACCTCCGTATTATCACGCGATTCTTTCTGCGTACAATAATTATCATACATAGAAATTCTGTTTTATTGTCTCCCACCACTCTTTTTCTACTCGATTATTATAAAAAAGCCCACAACCTTCTTTTATTTTCGTATAATGATACTCATAGTATAATAATCATAATAACAAAGGACTGTTCGTATATATAAAATGAGTCGTTAAGCAAACTGACTCTCAAGAACTGTCATGCTTTTTAGGAGAGGAGTATATTATGCTACAACATCTGTTTCCAAAACTGCGATTTGCACTCGTTGCAGTCGTTTTACTATGGATTAAAACATATATTGTGTACAAGCTAGCATTTGATATTAAAATTGATAATTTCTTTGAAGAATTCATGCTTTTTATCAATCCACTAGCTGCGTTACTTTTATTTTTCGGCTTAGCTTTACTTGCATCTAAGCACCGAAACCGAATTATAATTGGAATCAGTTTTATACTGTCATTTATTTTATTTGGAAACGCAATGTTTTATGGGTTCTATAACGATTTCGTTACTTTCCCAGTTTTATTCCAAACAAACAATATGGCTGATTTAGGGACAAGTATAAAAGAACTCTTTACGTACAAAACATTACTTTTATTTGCAGATGCAATTATTTTAATGTTTATTTCGCGTAAATTCCCGTCATTTGGCGACAAAACACCACTTTCCCGCTCAGAGAAGCGAACTTTCTTTAGCGGTGTAACAGCTTTATTAGCACTACAAATTGTTGTATCAGTTATTTATAAACCACAAATGTTCTCACGCTCATTTGACCGTCAAACTGTCGTGAAGAATTTAGGTTTATACACATATCATCTATTTGATATTACGCTTCAATCCAAGTCCTCAGCTGAGCGTGTATTTGCAAGTGGGGATGGGTTTTCTGAAATTAAAAACTATACAGACTCAAAAGACAAACAAGTTGATAAAAACTTATTTGGAGCTGCAAAAGGTAAAAATGTAATTTTAATTTCAATGGAATCTACACAAAGCTTTGTTATTAATAAAAAAATAAATGGAAAAGAAATTACACCATTTTTAAATGAATTTATTAAGGATAGTTTCTATTTCGATAACTTCTATCATCAAACTGGACAAGGTAAAACTTCTGATGCTGAATTTATCGTTGAAAACTCACTTTATCCGCTAGATCGTGGTTCTGTATTCTTTACTCATGCAACAAATGAATACACAGCGACACCAGAACAATTAAAGAAATACGGATATTCTTCTGCCGTCTTCCATTCAAATGATAAAACGTTTTGGAATCGGGATGTAATGTATCCTGCGCTTGGATATGATCGTTACTTTAATTTAAATGATTACGCAGGAACGGAGCAAATGTCTGTCGGTTGGGGATTAAAAGATAAAGAGTTCTTTGAACAATCTATTCCAAAGTTAAAATCTTTACCGCAACCGTTCTATACAAAATTTATTACATTAACAAATCATTTTCCATTTCTTCTAAATCCGGAAGATCAATATGTTGATGAATTCAACTCGGAAAGTGGTGTTGTAAACCGCTACTTCCCAACTGTTCGTTACACAGATGAAGCTCTTAAATTATTTATTAAACAATTAAAAGAAGAAGGATTGTATGATAATTCCGTTATTGTCATCTATGGTGATCATTACGGTATTTCCGAAAACCATAACGCAGCTATGGCACAGTTCCTAGGAAAAGATACTATTACACCATTCGATTCTATGCAATTACAACGAGTCCCTCTTATTATTCATGTGCCTGGCCAAGAAGGAAAAGTTGTTTCTAAAGTATCCGGTCAAATTGATATTAAGCCAACGCTCCTTCATTTACTTGGTATTAAAACAAATAAATCCGTTGAATTTGGAACTGACTTATTTATTAAAGAGAAAGACCCGCTTATGGTAATGCGTGATGGTAGCTTTGTTTCTGAAGAGTATGTTTATACAAAAAATATGTGCTACAAAAGAAGTACGGGTGAAGAAGCTGACATGACGCTATGTCAGCCGTATATTGAAAAAGCAAAAACAGAATTAAAACTCTCCGATAAATTAATTTATGGAGATTTATTACGCTTCGATCCTAATAATCGATATAAAACTGGAACGATGACAACGAAATTTGAATAGTAAAGGAAGCAACTTTATACAAGTTGCTTCCTCTTTTTATTTTCACTTAATTTTCAAACCATCCTTCTATGAAATCTTTCACAAATTGGTAATTTCTTTCGTATGAGGAATAAATTTATGGTATGATAAAATAAGTAAACTTTCATACACTAATTAAGAATTTATTACAGAAAGCAAGGGATCAGATTTTGTATAGAGCAGCTATTCCAAACTTATTTACGCTCGGAAATTTATATAGCGGATTTTTATCAATCGGCTATGCATCTTTAGGATATTATAAATCAGCTGCTATTTTAGTACTTATCGGGATGATGTTAGATAGTCTTGATGGTCGTGTTGCTCGTTTATTACGTGTTGATTCACAAATGGGAAAAGAACTCGACTCGCTTGCAGATGTCGTAACATTTGGTGCAGCACCAGCTGTTTTAATGTATTACACATCTTTCTCAAACTACGGAATCATCGGATTATACATAGCGGGATTATTCCCTCTTTTCGGAGCATATCGTTTAGCACGATTTAATGTAACACCATCTTCTACTTCAATGAAATATTTCACTGGAGTACCGATTACAGCAGCGGGAGGGCTTGTTGCTTTCTTAACATTATTTTCACATACCATTCCAAAAATCGTTCTTATTACCGTATTTGTAACGTTCGCATTTTTAATGGTGAGCCGCATTCGTATCCCAAGTTTAAAAGATGTACCAATTCCACGATATAGCATCATTATTACACTATTTTTAGTTGGAATCATTATTACAATGTATCAAACAGGATTTGGAAATTTTTCTGTTTTCTTATTTATTGCCATTCCACTATATATTTTGTACATGTTATCTCAATTCATTAGACAAAGACCGTCTAAAAAAGCGAATAAAGAAAAATAAGAAAACCTTCCGAGTCCGGAAGGTTTCTTTTTATTTTGTAACTAATACCATTTGATTTACAGGTGTTACTGGCTCTTCGCCGTTTAATACAGCTAAAATATTTCTGACAGCCATTTCAGCCATCGCATCACGAGTTTCAAATGTTGCATTCCCTACGTGTGGAGCAAGTACTACATTCTTTAATTCTTTTAACTCTTCTGTAATTTTCGGTTCAAATTCAAACACGTCAAGAGCTGCTCCTTCAATTTCATTCGTTTTTAATGCATGAGCAAGTGCTGCTTCATTCATAATTGGTCCACGTGAAGCATTTACAATATACGCTGTTTTCTTCATCATTTTAAACTGCTCTTCATCAATCATATGATGTAATTTTGGATTATAAGCACAGTTAATTGTAATAAAGTCTGCTGTTTGTAATAATTCTTCCAACATCACATACGTTGCCCCCAGCTCACTTTCAGCTTCAAGCTTACGATTTGGCCCTGTATATAAAACATCCATTCCAAATGCTTTCGCACGTTTTGCAACAGCCTTCCCGATTTCTCCAAGACCTATAATTCCGATTGTCTTACCATGAACTTCTCGTCCTAAGAAAAATAACGGTGCCCATCCGTTAAATCCAGTCGTACGACATAACGTATCCCCTTCAGGAATTCTACGCGCCGCTGCTAAAAGAAGTGCAAATGTTAATTCTGCAGTCGCTTCCGTTGATACTTTCGGTGTATTCGTAACTGCAATTCCTTTTTCGCCCGCATACTTGTAATCAATATTGTCGTAACCAGCACCATAGTTTGCAACAATCTTTAAATGAGGCGCTGCATCAATAACTTCTTTTGGCACCTTTGTCGAAAGTAAACTTAACAATGCATCTTTATCTTTTACACGCTCTGTTAATTCATCTATAGAAATTAATTCCTCTTTATCGTACATTTCTACATCATGATCTTTTAATAGTTCTAATCCAATTTCCGGAATTTTTCCCGCTACTAATATTTTTGCCACTACTAACACCTCTTCTATAGAAAATAAGATATCTCTTATATTTCATTGTAAGAAATCCACATATAAAAACCAAGGAATTTGATTATAGTTTTAAAAATCGACACTTTTCCATGAAAAAAGAGGAGATGCAACTCTCCCCTTTTCTTACGCTTTTTCCTGCGATTCTTTTCCAAGCTTCACATCAATCGTTCCTTCTGCAACCGTATCGCTAATTTGCTCCTCAATAACCGATTGAGATTCAGCATTCGTTTCAGAAGTATAGGCTTGTTGCTGTGCACCTTGTACATTTTGTTTATTTTGTTGTTTCGCCATTTCTTACCCTCCTTTTCATTCTTTCTTATTTTGAACAAAAAGGACGGTTTTCATTAAAAAATTGCGTTTCATTTTGAATTTGTTACTTCTTCTTCAAGCGACCTCATTACTCTTGCTCGCTTCGTAAATGTTGCAACCTGAGTAACACCGTGAGCTAGTAATGTTTGTACATTTTCTTGTACATAATTCCCTAAATCATTTGGATAATGGGCATCCGAAGAAATCGTAATTGGAACACCATACTTAGCTAATACTTGTAAATATAGTGGACTTGGGCACATTTCACGAACAGGATAACGATAGTATAATCCTGCATTTATTTCTGTTGCCGTATTCGTTTCTACTAACGCACAGGCAATTTCCTCATAATAAGAAAGCTGTTCATTCTCATCCAATCGATAATTAAATACCTTTATATTATCAAGATGAGCGATAATATCAAATAACTCGGTACGAATCGCACTCTCAACTGTTTTAAAAAACATATCATATAATGCGCGTAGGTCATGCTTCTCAAAATATTCTTTCGTATCTGGATTATCAAATCCCCAGCCATTTAGAAAATGAACGGAACCAATTATATAATCAAAGTCTCCTAGCGCTAATAATTCTTTTAACTCTCCTTCACAACCAATAAAATAATCCGCTTCAATTCCAAGTTTAAGTGTGACACCTCTTTTACTCCATCGTTCTTTCGCCTCTTCAATGACCTTTGTAAAATCATACAGTGAAACTACCCTTACTTGATCTAACCATTCCTTCTGTATACGACCGAGCTTAGAATCACTAATATCTACATATTTTTCATAATATCCTTTCGCTTCATGAAAACGATATAAATGATCAACAATCCCAACTTCTGTTATACCTTTTCGCACAGCTTCTTCTAAATAGAGGTCCATCCATTCTGTTGTAAATGGCCCTTCCTTCACACGCTTTTGCAAACGCTCTTGTGTTTTCATAAGCCAATCAATAGAATGCCTTTCTTGAAGCGGTTCATAACGTTCCAGCGCTTCATTTATTTTAGCAAGCCATCCTATTGAATACGGTCCTTCTTCTAAGTGAAGATGATAATCTACTTTCATATACATTCCCCCTTATAATGTATCTATTTCCCTTCTATCCCCAACTCTCGAAAGCTTTCCATTTCGTTCTTTCACCTCTCGCATGACATCTTCCAATGTAATATTTTTTTCAGCTAATAAAACGAAACAGTGATAAAATACATCAACCATTTCTTTCACTACTTCTTCTTTATCATTATTTTTACATGCGATAATTACTTCAGCACACTCTTCACCAATTTTCTTTAAAATTTTATCTTCTCCTTTTGAAAATAAATAATTTGTATACGATTCAGGAAGTGGGCTTTCCTTTCGTTCTTCAATTATTTTATACAGCAACTTAAAGGCATTTTCCATATGTATCCCCCTATATAATTTGATAGTGAAAACATGTCTTCTCTCCCGTATGACAAGCAGGTCCTACTTGTTTCACATTCACAACAATTGAATCTTGATCACAATCTAAATATAAAGATTGCACATATTGAAGATTCCCTGATGTTTCCCCCTTATTCCATAACGACTGCCTCGAACGAGAATAAAACCATGTTCTTTTCGTCTCTAACGTTTTTTCATATGCTTCTTCATTCATATAAGCTAGCATTAAAACTTCTTTCGTACCTTCTTCGATGACAATTGCTGGTATTAATCCTTTTGAAAAATTAGGTTTCATAACCGCACCTCAACATTTGCATCTCTTAATTTTCGCTTTACACTCTGCACTGTCGCCTCACCATAATGAAAGATGGATGCCGCTAACGCTGCATCAACTGTTGTCTTTTGAAAAACTTCTATAATGTGATCCGTATGACCACAGCCCCCTGATGCGATGACTGGAATGGAAACACTTTTTGAAATTTCTTCTGTTAAACGAAGGTCATATCCGCTTTTCGTTCCATCTGCATCCATACTCGTTAACAAAATTTCACCTGCCCCAAGTTTAACAACACGCTTCGCCCATTCTATGGCGTCCATTCCTGTGTCAACTCTTCCGCCGTTGACGTATACGTTCCATTTACCTTCTGCTACTTTTCTAGCATCAATTGCCACGACAATACATTGTGATCCAAAGTGTTCTGCCCCTTCTTCTATAAGCTTCGGGTTTCGCACTGCCGCTGAGTTTATTGAAACTTTGTCTGCTCCAGCTCTTAGTAAATTGTACATATCTTTCACACTTGAAATCCCCCCGCCAACCGTAAGAGGAATAAATACTTTAGCTGCTGTTTTTTCTACAACATCTATAATCGTTTTTCTTCCTTCATGAGTCGCTGTAATATCTAAAAATACGATTTCATCTGCCCCTGCCTCGTTATATGCTTCAGCTATTTCAACCGGATTACCGACATCTTGTAATCCTATAAAATTTACACCCTTTACGACTCGCCCTTCTTTCACATCTAGACATGGAATGATTCGTTTCGCTAACATAACTTCGTTACCTGTAACACTTCTTCTAAATCAATCGTTTTCTCGTAAAGCGCCTTTCCAATTATGACACCATATATATTCATATCATTTAACTTTTTCACATCTTGAATAGATGCCACTCCTCCAGAGGCGATGAGACGAATGCCCACACTTTTTTGAAGTATCGCTAATTGTTCAAAATTTGGACCTGTAAGCGTCCCGTCTTTCGAAATGTCTGTAAACACAATCGTTTGAACACCTAAACTTTCCATTTGTTTCGCTAAACTAACGTAAGAAATTTCAGACAGATCAAGCCAACCTCTCGTTGCTACGAAACCATTTTTCGCATCAATTCCAACAATGATTTTCTCTTTATATAGACGAACTGCTTCCTCTAAAAATGAATTATCATAAAGAGCTGCTGTTCCTAAAATCACTTTTTCTACACCTGCTGACAATAACTTCTCCACCGTTACAAGTGAACGAATTCCTCCTCCCACTTGCACAGGAATACGTACCGCCTTGCAGATTTTTTCAATGACGGGCAAATTTAACGACTCGCCAGCAATTGCACCGTCTAAATCAACAATGTGTAGTATTTCCGCTCCAAGCTTTTCAAATATGATCGCCTGCGCTACCGGATCTTCATTCATCACCGTTTCTTTACTAAACTCTCCTTGATAAAGTCTAACGCATCGCCCTTCTTTTAAATCGATAGCTGGGAAGATTTCCATGCTTCTACCACTCCTTGAAAATTTTTTAATATTTGCATGCCAATTTCGCCACTTTTTTCTGGATGAAACTGTGCACCAAATACATTTCCTTTCGCGACAAACCCTGGTATTTGCATTCCATAATCACTTACTCCGCATACAATTTCATCTGGACAATCCGCGTAATATGAGTGAACATAATACACGAAAGAACCATCCACTAATCCATTCCAAAGCGGAAATTCTCTTTCCTTCCTTAATTCATTCCATCCCATATGAGGAATTTTATACGAAACTTTTAACTTCCGAATTTCACCTGGTAGTAAACCTAACCCGCTACAATCTTTTAGTTCCTCACTTCGTTCAAATAAAAGTTGCATGCCCAAACATATACCGAGGAGTGGTTTTCCTATGTCACAAACTTCTTTTAGTACACACACTAAATCTCTTTCTTTTAATACTTCCATCGCTTTCGGAAATGCACCTACTCCCGGTAGAATCACGCCATCGCTTCTCAATATCTCTTCTTTATCACTCGTTACAATGTACTCTGCCTCAATATATTTTAATGCTTGCTCTACACTGCGAATATTCCCCATTCCATAATCTATAATGGCAATCAATTACAACATCCCTTTCGTTGAATTTACACCAGTAATGTTGGCATTTTTTTCGACCGCTTCTCTAAGCGCTCTACCAAAAGCTTTAAATAATGCTTCAATTTTGTGATGTGTATTACTTCCGTATAGAACGCGCGCATGTAATGTAATATTGGCAGCATGTGCAACTGCTCTAAAAAATTCTTCCGTCAATTCTGTATCAAAATCCCCGAGCTTCGGATTTGTTAATTCCCCTTGAAATACACAATATGAGCGTCCACTTATATCAATTGCAACAAATCCTAAAGATTCATCCATCGGTACATACGCGGAACCGTAACGATTAATTCCTTCTTTATTTTGCAATGCTTCTTTCAAGCAATTTCCGAGTACAATTCCAACATCTTCAACGGTGTGATGTGCATCGACAAATACATCACCTTCTGCCTCAACTTGCAATCCAAATCTTCCATGTCTAGCAAATAAAGTCAGCATATGATCGAAAAAACCAACCCCCGTTTGAATAGATACACTCGTACTTTCATCAAGCTGCAAACTTAATTTAATTTTTGTTTCTGTCGTCTCACGTGCTTGACTGGACTGACGCATTATTTTTCCTCCTCAAACCTTATTTGGATTGCTCTCGCATGTGCATGTAACCCTTCTTTATTTGCAAGCTCTACAATATGATGCTGTACATTTTTTAATGCTTCCTCTGTATAAGAAATAAAACTTGATTTTTTCACAAAATCATCGACTGATAACGGAGAAAAAAATCTTGCCGTTCCGCTCGTTGGTAATACATGATTCGGTCCCGCCAAATAATCCCCGAGCGGTTCAGGTGCATATGGCCCAAGGAAAATAGAGCCTGCATGTTTCACATAATCTAGAGCATTCATCGGTTCTTTTATATGTAACTCTAAATGTTCTGGAGCAATTTTATTTGATAACTTTAGTGCCTCCTCTAAAGAAGCAACGATAAAGATGGCTCCATTTCTATTTATTGATTCACGTGCAATTTCACTTCTTGGTAACGTTTCTAACTGTCTTTCTACCTCTTTTTCTACTTCTTTAGCTAGTTCCATATTCGTTGTAATACAAATCGCCGTTGCTCTCTCATCATGCTCTGCTTGCGATAATAAATCCGCTGCGATATATTTTGCATTACCTGTTTCATCCGCGACAACTACAATTTCTGATGGACCAGCAATCATATCGATATTTACTATCCCGTATACTTCTCGTTTCGCTAGAGCGACGTACAAATTTCCCGGTCCAACTATTTTATCCACTTTCGGAATCGATTCCGTCCCGTATGCTAAAGCAGCAATTGCTTGTGCGCCACCTATCGTATAAATTTCATCTACTCCCGCAAGATTTGCCGCAGCTAATATATGAGGATCAATTCCCCCTTTCCTCGGCGGTGTTACCATTACAATCTTTTTCACACCTGCAAGTTTCGCCGGCAATACATTCATTAATACTGAAGAAGGATATGAGGCTGTCCCACCCGGTACATATACACCTACATTTTCTAATGGCCGAATAAGCTGCCCTCTAATTATGCCTTTACTTTCACAATCGAATATTGAATACTTCTTTTGCTTTTCGTGATACGAAACAATGTTTTTCTTCGCCTCTTTTAAAGCTTCTAAAAATGAATTCTCTACAAACATACTCGCTTGCTGTATTTCTTCTTCACTTACACGAAAATCTTTCATCTCTACACCATCAAACTTTTTTGTATAGAAAGATAAAGCCTCATCATTCCCTTCCCTTACATGTCTAATGATTTCTCTTACACTTCTTTGAACAGTTTCTTCTATTATATTAGCGTTTTCTCTTAGCACTTTTATTTTAGATAATGCCTCCTTAAAGTCTTCATAAATGATTTCCATTTTAAATCCTCCTATTTCCCTGATAAGATTTCTTGCTCCATCATATTTATAATGCTGAATATTTCGTCTTTTTTAGTTTTTAAGGCTGCCTTATTTACAATCATCCGAGCCGATATAAAGTACATTTCCTCAAATACAATGAGTCCATTCTCTTGTAATGTTTTTCCTGTTTCAACAATATCTACAATCGCATCTGCCAATCCAAGAAGAGGAGCGATTTCTACAGAACCTTCTATTTTAATAATTTCTACATCCTCTCCCTTATCATGAAAATAAGTAGAAGTAATATGTGGGTATTTCGTAGCGATTCTTTTCTTCCGGTAACTCTTCGGATTATACGTAGGAATAGAAGCAACACAAAACTTACAAATCCCCACTCCTAAATCCAGCATTTCATAAATATCTTTCTCGTTTTCCATTAAAATATCTTTTCCAACGATGCCAATATCAGCTACCCCATGTTCTACATAAGTAGCAACATCAACCGCTTTTACTAAAATAAATGAAACATTTGTATTTTTACTTTGAAATACAAGCTTCCGACCTTTATTTTTGAGCTCGGAACAATCAATTCCAATCTGCTCAAAAAGTGGAATGACATGTTTTTCTAATCTTCCTTTCGTTAACGCAATTTGAATGTTACGCATGAAGCCTCTCCTTCTTTCTGGACTACCCATTTCTCATTCCATACATATTCCACTAAGTATTCATTCTTTGCCTCAACGACCGTTCCTATTTTATTTTTTCTTGCGAATTGAAAGGTATCGCTTAAATTAGAGAATAGAGATAACCAAGCATTTTTCCCATCCTTTCGAAGTAAATTTCGTAGCCTTTCTGCTTCCGCTAATCTATTTAACTCATAATGAATCACAATATCAATTTGATTTCGTTCATATGGTTCTTGCTGCTCTTGCAGCGCCTTCACAATTTGATTTACTTGTACCGCGAGTCCAACAGCTGGCAGCATTTCTCCAAAATTGCCAATTAGCTCATCGTATCTTCCGCCACTAACGATTTCTTCTCCAATTTCATATATATATCCTTTGAAAATAACACCCGTATAGTAATCTAAGTGTTGAATCATGCCCAAATCAATTGATATGTAAGAACCATATCCTAACGTTTCAATTGTTTCATACATTTCTTTTATTCTTGCAATTGCCATTTTCATTTCATTACTTGAAGCAAGCTTTTCTGCTTCCTCAATAACTTCTAAATTTCCAAATAGCCTTGGCAATTTCTCAAGTAACCTTACTGTCTCATCGCATCGATTTAATTTCTTTTCTCCGATAAAATTTGAGAGGGCTGCATAATTTTTACTTTCTATATACGTTCTAAGTACCCTTTCTTCTTCATCATGGATGGAGAGTTTTTTTACAATACATTTATATAACTGTACTTGCCCAATCTCAATTGTAAAAGATTGCACCTTCAACTTTTGAAGTGCTTGAATGACACTTATTACACATTCAATTTCAGCTCTTACATTATCAATCCCGATAACTTCAATACCACTTTGTACGATTTCATTATATTTTCCAGAATGGGATTCATTCGCTCGAAATACATTCCCGCTATACGTCACTTTAAGTGGCGTATCCCATCTCTGTGTTCCAATAACTCTCGCTAAAGGAATTGTCATATCTGGACGTAAAACGATAATCCTTCCCTTTTCATCAAAAAATTTATACATCTTCTCTTCATCTATCGGTCTATTTTGAAATGCAAAAACGTCATAAAATTCAATTGTAGGTGTTCTTATTTCTTCATAACCTCTCTCTAAAAAAGTAAGCCTTAATTTTTGTTCTACTTCTTCAATTAACGTACATTCTTCGAATAAATAATCTCTCGTTCCATTTGGATTTGCCCGTTTCCATTTTGTCATCTAAATTTTCACACCTTTCCCCTTCTAATGTATGCCTATTTCATTCCCCTAAGCCGAAAATAAAAAGAGCCTTGTAGACAAAATACCTACAAGGCTCTTCAGTAGAGTGTAGGTACAACGGGAATAACCCTTGTACCTACACGTTTTCACGCTAGGTTCAAGGGTTTCATGTATGATGATGTAGTTGTGTAAGCATTGTAATAGATTGCACGATATTCATAATACTTACTCCCTTTCTCCTCTGATTTTCACATAGTATATAACAGTTAATTTTGAATGTAAATACATTTTTAATATTCCGTCATTTTTTTAATGTAAAGCCACTTTTCTTTCATACTCTTTTATTTCTTGTTCATATTGCATTGTAATACTAATTTCATCTAAACCATTTAATAACTTCTCTTTCCACATTCTCTCGATTGTAAAATGGAATCTATGCGTATTCGTTGTCATTATTTCATTTTCTAAATCAACTGTGATTTGTTCTCTCGCATCTGTTTTAGCAAGTTGTTCACGCATATCTTTATCCATTACAATCGGTAACATGCCATTTTTCATACAATTCATATAAAAGATATCGGCAAATCCTCCAGCGATAATAACGCGGAAACCATAATCAGCAAGTGCCCATGGAGCATGTTCTCTTGACGAGCCACATCCAAAATTATCGCCTGTGATTAATATACTGGCTCCTTTTCTTTCTTGTGCATTAAGCGGGAAATTAGGGTTTTCTTGGCGATTATTATCATATCGCCACTCATCAAATAAAAACTTCCCAAACCCAGTTCTTTCAATTCTCTTTAAATATTGCTTCGGAATAATTTGATCTGTATCAATGTTATCATTCATCAGTACTGCGGCAGTACCTTTATGAATACGAAATGGCTCCATCATAACTCTCCTTTCTAATATCAACAAAATGACCATATAACGCAGCCGCTGCCGCCATTGCCGGGCTAACTAAATGCGTTCGTGCTCCCTTTCCTTGTCTTCCTTCAAAATTGCGATTTGACGTAGAGGCACAATGTTCCCCTTCAGGCACTTGATCTGGATTCATACCTAGACACATTGAGCATCCGGGCTCTCTCCATTCAAATCCAGCTTCTTCAAATATGCGATGTAATCCTTTATGCATCGCTGCTTCTCTTACCCTTTGAGATCCAGGTACAACAAGTGCTCGCACACCTTCTTTTACTTTTTTACCTTTCACGACAGATGCAGCAATTTCTAAGTCAGAAAGCCTGGAATTTGTACAAGATCCAATGAAAACATGTTGAACTGGAATGTCATACGTACTTTGTCCGGGACTCAATCCCATATAAGAAAACGCTCTTTCGTCATTTGCATCATGCTTTTCTGGCAATTTCTCATCGATCCGAACACCCATACTAGGATTTGTTCCCCACGTAACGTACGGTGCTAAATCCGTAACATCTACTAGAATATGTAAATCATAAACTGCATCTAAATCTGTATAAAGTTCTGACCATTTTTTCTTAATAGATTCATAGTCTTTCGGTGCATATTTACGCCCTTTTACGTAAGCAACCGTTTTTTCATCTGGTGCAATAATGCCAGCCTTTGCTCCCCCTTCAATTGCCATATTGCAAAGCGTCATCCTCTCTTCCATATCCATAGCATGAATGGCCTCTCCGTAAAATTCCATTACGTAACCTGTTCCAACTGCTACTCCGTACTTTGAAAGAAGATGTAAAATAATATCTTTCGCATAAACACCTTGCGGTAACTTTCCTTTTAACTCAATGCCCATCGCTTTCGGCTTTCGTTGCCATAACGTTTGCGTTGCCAATACATGTTCCACTTCACTCGTACCAATACCAAACGCTAGTGCGCCAAAAGCACCGTGTGTCGCTGTATGACTATCACCACAAACAATCGTTTTTCCTGGCTGTGTGAGTCCAAGTTCTGGTCCTATTACATGAACGATCCCTTGCTCTTCATCTCCGATATCCGCTAATGGCACCTGAAATTGTTTACAGTTTTCCCGAAGTGTATCTAGTTGCTGCTTCGCAATGCGGTCGGTAATATTCCAAACATCTTTCGTTGGAATATTATGATCCATCGTTGCAAATGTTAAATCTGGTCTGCGGACTGTTCGATTTGTAAGCCGCAAGCCTTCAAAGGCTTGCGGTGACGTTACTTCATGAACAAGATGTAGATCGATATATAATAAATCCAATCCATTTTCATTAGTCGCAACTACATGTCTTTCCCAAAGCTTATCTAGTAACCTTTTCCCCATTATCTTCCTCTCCCTACTAACGCTTGCTCTTCCATTTCTTGAATAACTGCCTTTGTAAATGAAGTTGTCGTTTCAGTCCCCCCGATATCTGCTGTACATTTTCCTGATTTAAGGACTGCAGAAACTGCTTCTTCAATTGCATATCCTTCTCTCGTTAATCCGAACGATTGCCCAAGCATCATTGCAACAGAACGCATCATCGCAATTGGATTCGCCTTATTTTTCCCCGCAATATCCGGTGCTGATCCGTGAATAGGCTCGTATAATGAAGGCCCCTTTTCAGCGTGACTTGCTGATGGAAGCATTCCTAATGATCCAGCTAATACTGAAGCCTCATCACTTAAAATATCACCAAATAAATTTTCCGTTACAATAACGTCAAATCTTCCTGGATTCCGAATTAATTCCATAGCTGCTGCATCTACTAAAATGTGTTCTACTTCCACATTTGGGTAGCGAAGTGCTACTTCTTCTGTCACAGTTCTCCATAATTTACTAGACTCTAAAACATTCGCTTTATCAATAGATGTTACTTTTTTCTTCCGCTTATTCGCTAATTGAAAAGCATACGAAACGATACGTTCAATTTCATGGCGATGATACGTAAGTGTATCTGTCGCCACTTCTTCCGTTCGCTCTTTCGGATAAGAAAAATAAATTCCGCCTGTTAATTCACGAACGACAACGAAATCAATTTCATCAGCGTTTTTTAATGGTGATAAATGTGCAGTTGCACTTTCTACCGTTACAGGGCGAACATTCGCAAATACACCGAGTCCTTTTCTTAATGCTAATAATCCTTTCTCAGGCCTTTCTTTCGCACTATCCCACCTTGGTCCACCTACTGCTCCAAGTAAAACCGCATCACTCGCTAAACAGGCGGCAAGTGTTCGCTGTGGTAATGGTTGCCCAGTTAAATCGATAGCAACACCACCAAAGTACTCATCTTGCAAATGAAAATGATGTCCATATAGCCTTTCTACCATATGCAATACTTCCTTCGCACTTTCCATTACTTCTGGACCAACACCATCACCAGCTAAACAAACGATACGTTTTTCCATTTTTAACACTCCTTTTAACTGAATTTTCAGAACTTTAATTTGATAGGTGAGGAAAGCTTCTCTCACCTATCAAATATTTATTTCACAAGCGCTATAAGAGATTTTAATTTCCCTGCTGCATGGACATAAGCTCTCGCCGACGCTTCCAATACGTCTTGCGCAACTCCGAAACCTGATATTTGGTGACTACCTTCTTTTAATTCAACATGAACGTGAGCAAGTGCATCTTGACCTTGTGTAATAGATTGTATGCGATAATCTGCCAATTCACATTCTAATCCTAAAATTCTTTGAATCGCATTGTATATCGCTTCAATACTACCAGAACCAGTGGCTGCATCTTCATATACATTTCCTTCCTCATCCTTCAGCACAACTGTTGCGCATTGTGTACTATTTGATACGAAATGCACTTGTAATTGCGTAATGTTATATTGCTGAGCTGCAAATGCTGCTTCACCAAGCATAAGTGCGCGTAAATCTTCTTCAGTAATTTCCTTTTTACGATCAGCCAATTTTTTAAATGCTTCGAATGCCGCATCTCGCTCTTCATTTGTAAATTCATAACCAAGCTCTTTCATTTTTTCCGTAAACGCATGACGGCCAGAATGTTTCCCAAGTACAAAGAGATTTTGAGATTCTCCTATAAGCGCTGGTTCGATAATTTCATAAGTTGTTACTTCTTTTAAAACCCCGTCTTGGTGGATGCCCGATTCATGAGCAAATGCATTCGCTCCAACGATTGCTTTATTTTTCGGTACAACCATACCCGTTAACCTGCTTACTAATATACTCGTCGCCTTAATTTCTTTTAAAGTCATTGAAGGCTCTGCTTTATAAAAATCTTTTCTAATATGAAGAGCTACCGCAACTTCTTCTAACGCTGCATTCCCTGCTCTTTCTCCAATGCCATTAATCGTTCCTTCTACTTGCAATGCTCCTCCTTCAACCGCAGCTAACGAATTTGCTACTGCCATACCAAGATCATCGTGACAATGACAAGAAAAAATCGCTTTTTCATATGATGGAACGGATTCTTGTAAGTATTTAAAAAGAGAATAATACTCTTCCGGATTCGTATATCCAACTGTATCTGGAATATTAATTACATTCGCTCCTGCACGAATCGCAACTTCTACTGCTTCAGCTAAAAAATCTCTTGTTGTTCTTGTCGCATCTTCTGCAGAAAATTGTACTGTCGGAAATAATGATTTTCCAAGCGTAACCGAGCGATGAATACTATTTAACACATCTTCTTTTGACATACAAAGTTTATATTTCATATGAATATCACTCGTAGCTAAAAATACGTGTAGACGAGGAGATACAGCACCTTTCACAGCTTCATATGCTCTTCGAATGTCACTTTCTTTCGCTCTAGCTAAACTCATAACCGTAGCATTTTGAATTGTATTCGCAATACGTTTTACCGATTGAAAGTCACCTTCGGAAGCTGCCGCGAATCCAGCTTCCATTACATGAATACCAAGCCTCTCTAATTGCCTAGCAATTTGTAATTTCTCTTGTTCATTTAAATTTACTCCTGGTGATTGTTCGCCATCACGAAGCGTTGTATCCATGAACAAAACCTGCTTCATATTATTTAACCCCTACCTTTACTCGCGGCTGTACGAAAGGCATCATTTCACGTAATTTACGTCCAACTACTTCGATTTCATGTTTATTCTCTTTCTCATTTGTCGCATGGAAATTTGGTCTTCCTGCTTTATGCTCTGCAATCCAGCCTCTTGCAAATGTACCATCTTGAATTTCTGCTAATACTGCCCCCATCGCTTTCTTCGTATCTTCAGTAACAACGCGTGGTCCTGATACGAAGTCTCCCCACTGCGCTGTATCTGAAACTGAATATCTCATATTTTCAAGTCCACCTTCGTACATAAGGTCAACGATTAGCTTCAGTTCATGTAAACATTCAAAATATGCAAGTTCAGGCTGATATCCTGCATCAACTAACGTTTCAAACCCAGCTTTTACAAGTGCAGTCACTCCGCCGCAGAGTACAGCTTGCTCTCCAAATAAATCTGTTTCTGTTTCTTCTTTAAACGTCGTTTCTAGTACACCAGCTCTCGTTGCTCCAATTCCGTCAGCATAAGAAAGTGCTTTTTCAGTCGCAACTCCTGTTGCATCTTGATATACTGCAAATAATGCAGGAACAGCCCCGCCCTCGGCGAACGTACGGCGTACGAGATGCCCCGGTCCTTTTGGCGCTACTAGAAATACATCTACATTAGCTGGTGGTTTTACTTGATCAAAGTGAACATTAAATCCATGTGCGAACACGAGGGAGTTTCCAGCCTGTAAATTTGGTGCAATTTCAGCTTCATATACTTCTGGTTGTAATTCATCAGGCAGTAGAATCATTACTACATCAGCTTTTTCCGCTGCTTCTGCTACTGTATATACAGAAAATCCATCTTCATTCGCTTTATTCCAAGACTTACCTTTTCTTAAACCTACTACTACATCAAATCCGTTATCACGTAAATTTTGCGCATGTGCATGACCTTGCGAGCCATATCCGATGATTGCTACTTTCTTTTCCTTTAATACATTTACTGTTACATCTTTCTCATAATAAACTTTTGCCATTTTCATTTCCCCCTATATTTAAATGATTATTGAATTAACATAACTTGCTTATCTTGTTTTTTCATACTACGTGTAAATGCTGTTACACCTGTTCTAGCAATTTCTTTCAAACCGTATGGACGAAGTAATTCAATTAACGCTTCTACTTTATCTTGCGTACCTGTTACTTGCACAACTATGGAATCCTTCCCAACATCTATTACAGCGGCTCGAAACGGTTCAATTAAACTATATAATTCTGCCCTCGCTACAGAAGTTGCTACTTTAATAAGAGCAAGCTCTCTAGCAATCATTGCTTCTTCTGTAATATCTGATACTTTCAGTACGTCAATTTGCTTATGCAGTTGTTTAATTAACTGCTCCACTTGCTGTTCACTTTCAACGTGTACAACAATCGTCATTCGCGATATATCTGATGATTCTGTATGACCTACTGAAATACTTTCAATATTAAAATGTCTTCGTGTCATAACCCCTGTGATTCGGTTTAACACACCACTTTGATTTCGAACTGTCGCTGTAACAATTCTCTTCACCCTTTTTCCACTCCCTCCATTTGGTGAACACCTTTTCCTGGCGCAACCATCGGCATAACCTTCTCTGATTGAAGTACACGACAATCAATTACGACTGGCTCTTGTAATTCGATCGCATGCTGGATTTGCTTCTTTGCAAGAAGTGGATCGTCAATACGAACACCTTTTATGTCATATGCATTCGCAAGAGCGACGAAATCTGGTTGGCATGGTAATAAAGAATGTGAATATCTTTGATTGTAAAATTCATCTTGCCATTGTCTTACCATTCCTAAAGCTTCATTATTTAAAATAAATACTTTAACGGGTAAAGCGTGTTCTTTTAATACACTTAATTCTTGTAGAGTCATTTGAAACCCAGCATCACCAACAATTGCAATAACTAATTCTTCAGGCTTTGCAATTTGCGCACCGATTGCTGCTGGAAATCCAAACCCCATCGTTCCTAATCCACCAGAAGTTACCCATTTATCTGGATTTTTCAGCGGATAATATTGGGCTGCCCACATTTGGTGTTGCCCAACGTCTGTTGTTACAATCGCTTCTCCCTTCGTAATTTCATATAACATATCAATTGCGTATTGGGGCTTAATACTTTCAGAATTTCTTTTATAAGAGAATGGATATTGTTCTTTTCTCCCCTTTAATAAAGTGATCCATTCATGATGATTTTCTTTTCCCCCTTCTGGTTCAAGTAATACTTCCAATGCCCGCTTAGCACTTGCAACAATAGGAATTTCAGTTGGCACATTTTTCCCAATTTCTGCTGGATCGATATCGATATGCGCAACAGTAGCCCCTTTAGCAAAATAAGCTAAATTCCCTGTAAGCCGATCATCAAATCTCGCGCCTATATTAATGAGTAAGTCACATTCATATAACGCCATATTGGCTGTATAAGAACCATGCATTCCTCCCATCCCTAGAAATAGTTCATCATCTGGTGGAAAACCACCAAGACCAAGTAATGTATGCACAACAGGGATTTCATATTTACGAGCAAAATTTGTCAATTCTTTCGAAGCTTTCGCATGCAATATACCCGCTCCAGCTAAAATTAACGGTTTTTTTGCGGTTTCAATTACTTTGAGTAATTTGTTTATTTGAAGTAGATTCGGTTCATAATTAGGGTTATATCCCGGTAAATCCATTTGTACATTGCTACATTGCTCACCTTTCTCGACTACCATATCTTTCGGAAGGTCAATAACGACTGGTCCTGGTCTTCCAGTTTTAGCAATATGAAATGCTTCTTTAATAATTCGAGGTAAATCTGAGGCCTTTCGCACTTGATAGTTATGTTTTGTCACTGGCATCGTAAGTCCCATAATATCTGCCTCTTGAAAAGCATCGCTCCCAATTAACGTTGTTGCTACTTGGCCTGTAAATACTACAAGTGGCAATGAATCAATCATCGCATCAGCTAGACCCGTAATTACATTTGTAGCACCTGGCCCACTCGTTGCAATTACAACCCCTGGATGCCCTGTAATTCTGGCATACCCTTCAGCAGCGTGAATTGCCCCTTGCTCATGCCTTGTTAAAATATGCGGAATTTCACAATCATACAATGCATCATAGAGAGGTAAAACGGCACCACCCGGATAACCGAAAATCACTTCTACGCCTTCCTTTTCTAGCGCTTCTAACAATAGCTGTGCACCAGTTGCCAGTTTCTCTTCCGTTTTTGAAGACATTGTTCTTATAAGCCCCCTTTTTCAAACTTTTATACAATAAAAAAATCCTACGTCCACACTCCAGCTATGTGCTGAAGGGACGAAAGATTTCGCGGTACCACCCTTCTTCGCAAGAATACTCTTGCCTCAGTGATCCATAAATGGATCTAGCTAATAACGGAGCTACCGTCTAAGCCTAGACAAATGCTTTAGCTTAGCACTCAAGGGCGATGTTCGTCGACGTGAACCATCGGTTTTCAGCAACCACCGACTCTCTGTGAGGCTTCACAATCAACTACTCCTCCCTATCAACGCTTTCTTATGTTAAAAAAGTTGTTATCCAACTTTATTTTCTTCATAAATTTTCTCTCCATCTTCTACAACTAACTTACGAAACTCTTTTAATAAACGGTTCGTATGTGGACCTGTTTGCCCTAAGCCAATCGTTCTACCATCTACTGTCGTAACAGCAATCACTTCAGCAGCTGTTCCTGTTAAAAACACTTCATCAGCTACATATACATCATGTCTTGTAAATAACTCTTCTCTTACGTCATACCCAAGTTTTTCGCCGATTTCTAAAATGGCGTTTCGTGTAATACCTTCTAACGCTCCAGCAGAACTTGGTGGTGTAATTAATTTATTTCCTTTAACAATAAACACGTTATCTCCTGATCCTTCAGCTACATATCCTTGATCATTTAACATAAGTGCTTCTTGTACTCCAGCTAATTTCGCTTCAATACGAACTAAAATATTGTTTAAGTAATTTAAAGATTTTACTTGAGGGGATAAAACATCGGGACGATTTCGGCGCGTTGCAACTGTTACAACTGGAATCCCTTTCTCATAATATTCTTGTGGGAATAAAGATAATTGTTCTGCAATTACTACTACATTCGGCTTCTTACATGAATCGGGATCCAATCCAAGATTTCCTGCTCCTCTTGATACAACAAGGCGAATGTATCCATTAGATAATTTATTTTGTCGAATCGTCTCAACAACAATATTTGTTACTTCATCTAATGAATATGGAATTTCTAAAAGGATTGATTTTGCTGATTCATACAGCCGGACAAGATGCTCTCTCAAACGGAAAACATTACCGCTATAAACTCTAATTCCTTCAAACACTCCATCGCCATATAAATAGCCATGATCATATACTGAAACTTTTGCCTCATCTTTTGGAACAAATTCTCCATTTAAGAAAATCCATTGCTCATTCACTAGAAGCGCCTCCTATGTTCTATGAATTTTTTATTGTTTCCTAGTTTACTCTCCTTTCTAAATAAATCAAGTGAATTTTTAGAAAATTTATAATTTTTAATCGTACGTACTTCTTTGCTTATACTGATTTAACAACATTGTTAACGTTTACAAAAAGTCAAAAAATTTTTTCGCCAATTTCCACTAAAAAAATATTTGTTTAAAAGAAGGATTTTCATCAATTGATACGAATCTATTGTATTCAATAAACGGACGTCCGATTTTATAAATCCGGGGATATATAACGACTTTTGCTGAAAAAGGGGGAAAATAACAAAAATAGCGCTGTCTAAAAATAACATTCATATTTTTCATTTCGTAATCATAATCCTATTTTTAAAAAACAATTTGTCAAAATAAAGGAGGAAATAAATATGGCGTGTGTACAAATTAAAGGAACGAGACAAGAGGTAGTAGAAATGCTGCAATTATTTGATCTAATGGATACGAAAGGTTTTTGTAAATTCGATAATTACGTAGAGGTAGAACCAAATACGAAAGAACATAATCATTTTATTGCTTCAATCGACATCCATTCAAATACTTCTTCAGCACAAGATACATTAAACGATCAATTCGTTAGTCAAATGCTTACTGGCGTATATAACGACTAAACAAAGATTTACTTCCTACCGTCTTTTCATAAATATATGCAGTGAACTTGAGCATACTAGCAATTAGATGGTAGGAGGTGATAATTATGGCTAGAATTGGCGTTGAAAACTCATTAACAGACGTTCAACAAGCTCTTCAACAACAAGGTCATGAAGTTGTTACACTTAACTCAGAACAGGATGCACAAGGGTGTGATTGTTGCGTTGTAACTGGGCAAGATTCTAATGTGATGGGCATTGCAGATACATCAATTAAAGGATCAGTCATTACAGCTCACGGTTTAACAACGGATGAAATTTGTCAACAAGTTGAAAGTCGCACTTAAAAAATGAAAGAGGACCCCTTTTAAAAGGAGTCCTCTTTTTTATATTCACCTAACGGGAAAGTAACATATACTGGATGAAAGCCCTACCTCTCTCTCATCATTACGGTTCCACTGACCGCTCCTTGATTCACTAGTATACATATATAGCTTATAAATACAATTTATAGGGTTTGTTCACAAAAGTTGTTGATAAAATTACCCGATCTTTCGCAAACTTTTCGTATTGCATTCATAAGAGATATTTACTTTACACTAGCTGTAACCGAGACACGAATTGAAATTCTAACACCAATACAATAACTTGTCAACTTTTTTCCGTAAATTAAAAACAGACATTAACGGTTTGTCTGTTTTAGAATGGAGCTTTTTCTTTTATTACATATACAACAAAGCCGCTAACTAACATAAATAAGCCAACTACTAAGTTTTTGATATTAATCATAAATTCCTCTCCCTTATTCCACACATCATATATATTTACATTTCAATTATTCCGATCATCCTAAAGCGCACTTTTTCTAATATATCATAATTCCTAAAAAATGCAAGTTCACTTTTGACGACCATTCACAAATTTATCTACAGTGCTTGGTACAGTATTTAAAGCCTTTTCAATTAAATGTGTACTGCTGTTGAGATGTAATACTTGCACCCCATTAGAACCAACTACTAAAAAAGCTACTGGACTAATGGAAACCCCAGCCCCGCTTCCTCCTCCAAATGGATGCCCTTGTTTGTTCTCTTTATGCTGATTTTGCCCACCGTTATGTTTTTCAGTGATGAAATCCCCTTTAAAATCACTTCCACCAGCTCCAAAACCAAAAGCCACTTGAGATACTGTTAATACTACATTTCCGTCAGCTGTTGAAACCGGGCTCCCAACAATTGTATTTACATCTACCATTTCTTTTAAATTTGTCATTGCCGTTTTCATTAAATTTTCAATTGGATGTTCCATTATGTATTGCACCCTTTCCTCATTATTCCTTTTTATATTTTCCAAAATAGAGGAAGTCATACTAACTTTTCCTATTTCAAAAAAACATTTTCCTTCTTTTAAAAGATACTACTCCCTGTACATGCTCCGGTATAGTGAAACTTTAATCAGTGGGATGTGTACGTAGCTCGACTCCCACAAATAGCGGGATAAAAAAGAAAAAGAGATACATACTACTATTGAACCTTGTTATGAAAGGAGTCATGACTTTGACTGAGAAATTTGATGATTATAAAAGAAGAGATAGAATAGATAGTGATTATAGTGACTATAAAGAAGAGTACGCCGCTGAGGTTGCACCACAACGCATTGATTATGATTACGCTGATAAAGACGATAAAGATGTTGTAAAATCGTCCGCTGCTGGATCAACTGCTGGTTTTATCGCTCTTGCGCTATCTATCTTATCGCTATTTACATTTCCAACACTATTTGGTCTTGTTTCTGTTTTACTCGGTATTTACGCTTATAATCGCGGAGCTACTGTAACTGGCGGTATCGCTGCAGTTGTCGGTGGAATTGCTGCACTTATCGCAATTTTATTCCGAGTAGCACTTATTGGTCTATTGTTCTCCCTGTTCTAAAAAAGAAAAAGGTATCTCGCTTAACGCGGGATACCTTATCCTGTAAACACATCTTCAGATGGATATTTTATTTTTTGTTTTGCTGGTCGCGCTAAAGAGAACACAAGTGTTAATGGTCCAATTAATCCGCAGAACATAACAAACATAATAATACATTTTCCGAATGCCGATAGCTTTGCAGTAATTCCCATCGTTAATCCGACTGTGCCAAACGCTGATATTGTCTCAAATAATAATTGAATAAAGCTGAAGTTTTCTGTAAGCATTAATATGAATACCGCTGCTAAAATAAGTATTTGACTGGCAACAGCAATTGCTAATGCCCTCGTTACTGTCGACATTTTAATTGTACGCTGAAATAAAACAATTTCCTCCTTTTTTCTAAAGAAAGAAAGGACAGATGTAATTAAGATAACAAACGTCGTTAATTTAATTCCTCCACCTGTCGATACACTTCCTGCACCAATAAACATTAAAATCATCGTAAATAATATAGATGATTCTTCCATACCTCCATAGTCAACCGTATTAAATCCAGCTGTCCGCGGAGTAATACCTTGAAAGAAGGAAGCCCATAGTTTTTCATTTAAAGATAAATTCCCTAACGTCTTCACATTATTATATTCCAATACAAAAATCACAATCATTGCTATAACATTTAGTACTACTGTTCCAATAATCATTATTTTTGAGTGAAGTGATAATTTTCGAAAACTGCGACTATACCATATATCAATTAATACGGTAAAACCGAGTCCACCAATTACAATTAAAGAGCAAATCCCAATATTAATAATGGGATCCCCTACATATCTTGTTAAATTATCTGGCCATAAAGCAAACCCTGCATTATTATAAGATGCAATTACATGAAAAATACTATAGTATAAACCTTTTCCAAAACCAAACTCTGGAATAAAGCGAAACGATAAAAAGATGACCCCAATAAGTTCAATACAAATCGAAAATATAAAGACACGCTTTACTAATTTTACAAGACCACCTATATTTGTTTGATTAAATGCTTCTCCAATTAATAAACGATGGCGTAATCCGATTTTTTTACCTAGTACCCAAACAATTAAAATGGCAATTGTCATAAGGCCTAGACCACCTGTTTGAATTAAAAACATAATAACAATTTCGCCAAACATCGTAAATGTACTTGCTGTATCCACTACTCCCAAACCAGTTACGGTCGCTGCTGACGTTGCTGTAAAGAAAGCATCTACCCAACTAATATGTACTTTCGTTGCGAATGGTAATTTTAATAACAAACCGCCAACCACAATTAAGCAGAAAAAGCCTAATGCTAATATTTGTGGTGGGTTTAATCGTATAAGACGATTATACAGCCCTTGTTTTTTTGTTACGTCCATATCATTAACTCCCTTATTAAAGTGAAGCTTCCCCTCATACAATAAAAAGCTTTTTAAAAGCCCTTAAATAATTGGGACAAACCTTATATTCTCATAATATAGTTGAGCATAATCTTTTTTTTCATAGATTACAACTTTTATTTATATTCAGATTCCTTTTCGTTTTATGTTGGAAAACTCTATATCCTAATTCTATATTGCTAGCAATAACAATTTCATATGTACTATTGTTCAAATCCCCATATCTTTCACTCTATGTTCACATAGAGGTCACATCCACCTTTTATAGTATATGTATCGAAGCTGTTCCTCCCTAATTTATAAGACATTCCCCAGTGTCTTTGAATAGCTTCCATCCCTAATTAAATTGACATAAATTGTCCCCTTCCCTTGACCATCTTATAAATGATGGTCTTATTTTTTGTTTGCTTTATCTTTTATTCCGCTATTTGTGGGCAATAAACGCCCGATTGGTTAAGGCTAATAATCAACAGGGGATGAACAAAAAACACTCATTAAATTTTCATTTTATTTAAAACTCCCTCTCTCTTTCACTCTATATTCACACAGAGGTCACATCTATCTTTTATAGTATATGTATTGAAGTTGTTCCTCCCTAATTTATAAGACATTCCCCAGTGTCTTTGAACAGCTTCCATCCCTAATTAAATTGACATAAATTGTCCCCTTCCTTGACCATCTTATAAATGATGGTCTTATTTTTTTGTCTTTCTATCTTTTATTTAAAACTCCCTCTCTCTTTCACCCTATGTTCACATGAGAGTCACACCTACCTTTTATAGTATATGTATTGAAGTTGTTCCTCCCTAATTTATAAGACATTCCCCAGTGTCTTAAAGCAACTTCCATCCCTAATTAAATTGACATAAATTGTCCCCTTCCCTTGACCATCCTATGTGATGGTCTATTTTATTTTCCAAACACCAAATCAGTCTATCTACACTTAAATAAAAACAAAAAATTCAGAAAATATTGTCAAATTAGGTATTTTTTCGGTATAATTGCTTTAGAAAGAAATTTCGCAAAAACAAAAGGGGGATTTTATTGAAACAAACAAAAGCAATCTTAATCGCATTATTTCTAGGTCTAGTTGTTGGACTCACTCTAAATTTAGCTGCTCCATCTATCTTTGAGCCACTAAATCAATATGTGTTCAACCCAATTGGTCAATTATTTATTCGACTTATTAAAATGCTAGTTGTTCCTGTTGTGTTCATTTCTATCGTACTTGGTGCTGCCGGCCTTGGAGATCCGAAACAACTTGGAAGAATCGGTTTAAAATCAATTTCATTCTTTCTCGTAACAACTGCGGTTGCCATCTCTATAGCGGTTACATTTGCACTTATTATAAAACCAGGAGCTGGCGGTAATTTTAAAACAGAAGGTCTTAAGTATGAAGGTGCAAAAACTGAAACATCTTTCGTTGACACATTGCTAAATATCGTACCAGATAACCCAGCAAAAGCGATGGCTGACGGAAACATGTTACAAATCATTGCCTTTGCCGTATTGATTGGACTCGGTATAGCTATTTTAGGAAAACGAGTTCAAGGTATCCATTCATTACTTGAACAGGGCAACGAATTAATGATGTATCTTGTTAATCTCGTTATGAAATTAGCCCCAATTGGAACATTCGGTTTGCTCGCTTCATCCGTTGGTAAAATGGGTCTTGCAGGCGTCGCTGCGATGTTCAAGTATATGATTGTCGTTATGTTAGTACTCATTATTCATGGGGTCTTTGTATATGGCGGCTTATTAAAGGTATTAGCAAAAGAAAGTATTGTTCGTTTCTTTAAACATTTCGGACCAGTAATGGCAATTGGATTTAGTACATCTAGCTCTAATGCATCGCTTCCATTTGCAATGAAAACAGCACAAGATAAGCTTGGCGTTCCAAAAGCGATAAGCTCATTTGTACAACCACTAGGGGCAACTATTAATATGGATGGTACTGCCATTATGCAAGGAGTAGCCACTGTATTTATCGCTCAAGTATACGGAGTTGAACTTACATTACCGCAATTAGCTATGGTCGTATTAACTGCTGTACTAGCTAGTATCGGTACTGCTGGTGTACCTGGTGTTGGACTTGTAATGCTTACAATGGTTTTAAATCAAGTAAATCTACCAGTAGAAGGTATCGCTTTAATTATCGGTATTGACCGTATTCTAGATATGTCTAGAACAGCTGTAAACATTTCTGGCGATGCAATTTGCGCAATGATTGTCGCAAAATCAGAAGAAAAATATAATACGGATCAATCGGCAGCATCTTAAATCAAAAAAGGAGTGAATTAATTCACTCCTTTTTTGATTTACTCCCTTTTTTAGAACGATATTCTTTCCCTTTATTATCATTACCAGTTTCAAATTCAGTGCTAAATTCCTGATTAAACTGGCCGGACTTTGGTGATCCTTGATTACCGCTCCCTTTACTACCGTTACGATTCGTCATATTTCTCCCTCCTTCCTTGTATTAGTAGTATGGCGCTCTATCTTTTTTCATACACATTTTATTTATTAACATCTATTACACACGAAAGAAGATCTCCCATCTATAAGGAAGACCTTCTATTTTATCACGTAAGCGTTTTCTTGTTTATAATCACTTAAATAAGTTTTTTGGAAATTGAAATCATTACATTCATTTCATCTTCTGAAAGTGCAGAGAATCTTTCTTGTAAATATTGTTTTTTCGCATCTTCCATTTTCGCAACTAAATCTTTCCCTTGTTCTGTAATCTCTAAATACACAACTCGGCGATCTGATGTAGAACGTGAACGAGTTACAAAACCTTTATTAATTAATTTTTCTGTAACAGCTGTAATATGACTATTCGACACATTTAATTCATTTGCTACACGCGATACCATTTCTTTATTCGTACGATTTAATATTCTTAGGACGATGAATTCATTCCACGGTATGTAACCACCGAATATTTTTCCGATATCATTACGCAACGTGCGAAACATAGCAAACACATTTGTCGATAGTTCTTCCATTAATTGCTCTCGATTTTGAGACAACATTGACAGCTCCTTTTATTTCATTTAGTTAAATAAAAACCTTATTAATAATTTTACATGAAATCTTACTTTTTGTCACCTTATTTTCCCATAATTCGTAGTTTTTTAATATGTATTTCATGATAAAATGAAGTCAACTTCCAGAAAAAGGGGTATTTTAATGCATGAGGAGGATAGGTTCTCAAATCTCAGCCTAAAAGATAAAACAATTATCATTAGTATTATTGCTCTTTTTCTCATTATAGTTTTTACATTTATATTTTTTGTATATGTAGGAATCTTTCAAATTACAGGTATAGCGTATAGTTCACGTACTGCTTTACTTCTCTTTTTTTTATTAATCACTTTCTTAGATGGTATTACATTATTTATTTTCAGTTTCTTCAAAGCGCTGCTATATCCATTGACTCAAAACATGCCAAATTGGATTTCTCTCACTCTTTTCTCATTCATTGAAATTACACTAGATTGGTTCGTCATTCATACTGCTGATGATTGGATAGAAAGCGTACAAATGTCCAACTTAACTGAATTATGTGTCGTACTATTCTTTTTTCTATTAAATAAATTATTAAGTGACAAGAAAGAGTAAGAATACAAGCTTTTCTATATAAAAATTGGTACAATGAAAGCAAATCTTACTAAAGAGGTGTTAATTATGAACTTACAACAATGGGCTGATAAAGGTATGTCCTTTGATACATATGTGAATGAAATGCAAGTAAACCAATACGAGCTACTACACATTTACAATAATTTTTTAATTCCAAATGAATTACTTCCTGTATTAGAAGAACGTCAAAATGATGGCTGGCGTGTTATCGTATTAACTGCTGATTGGTGTGGCGATGCTCTTTTATGCGTACCTGTTATGAAACGAATTTCTGAAGTTGCAAATATTGATATGCGTTTATTAATTCGCGATGAAAACTTAGAATTAATGGATCAATATTTAACAAATGGAACAGCACGTGCGATTCCAATCTTTATTTTCATTGATAAAGATGGAAATGAACAAGCCGTCTTTGGACCACGCGCTCCAAAAGTACAAGAATTAGTAACTTCAATGCGCGCTACATTACCTGAAAAAGAAGATCCAACATTCGAAGAAAAACAAAAAGAAATGTATGCTAATTTCCGTGCTACATTAGCTGATGATACTTCTCTTTGGGAACATGTAATGGAAAACATGATAGAAAAATTAGTAAAATAAAAACCTGCCGAGCTCGGCAGGTTTTTATTTTACATAATGAAGAAATAGAATACCGCAGCTAAAATGAAACGATAATAAGCGAACGGTGTTAGTTTTACACGAGCTAATAATTTTAAGAATGAGACAATTGCAAGCATCGCAACAACGAATGCAGTTACAAATCCTGTTGCAAATAGCGTTACATCTGCCGAGCTTAATACATCCCAGCTTTTAATTAAATCTAATCCAGTTGCAGCTACCATCATCGGTACTGCTAAAATGAACGTATATTCAGCTGCCGCTGTATGCGACACGCGAGCTAATAAACCACCACTTATTGTAGAACCAGAACGAGAAAATCCTGGCCAAAGTGCTAAACATTGGAACATTCCAATTGTAAATGCTTGCTTATATGTGATTTCATCTAACGTTCTTGCTGTACTTGGTTTTGAAAACTTCTCAGCAACAATCATTAAAATACCACCAGCTACTAAACTAATGACAACTGGTCCTGGACCAAATAAAACCTTTTTAATTGCACTATGGAATAATACACCGAGTACCCCGGCAGGAATCATCCCAATAATAATATGTAATAAATTTAACGATGGCCCTTCTTTTACTTTCCCAATTCCAACTAACGACCATAATCGTTTCCAAAATACAACTACAACCGCTAAAATCGATCCCAATTGGATTACAACTTCAAAAACTTTCGCTCTCTCATCGTCAAATCCAATTAAATGTCCTGTTAAAATCATATGTCCTGTTGATGATACTGGTAGAAACTCTGTTAACCCTTCAACAGCACCCATGATTAAACCAATTAACCAATCAGCCACAAGTAGTGCCTCCTTAATAACAAATAATATGTAATTTTTTCACACCTTATCATAATACCTTATCCCTTTTCAAAGTGCATCCTTTTTTTATTGGTTTCATATGTTGTAGGCGCGTATTTCTTTTCTAATCTTTGATTAAATTGTATGATAGTAAGAGTTTGTTTTTTTATACGGAAAGGGGATTTTATGAAAGAAACTACTTCATTCTCACAAAAGTTAAAGCAATTTGTATTACTATTTTTTCCGATTTTCGTAACTCAAATGTCATTATTTGCGATGAGCTTTTTCGATACAACAATGTCAGGACATGCAAGCCCAACTGATTTAGCAGGTGTCGCAATTGGAACAAGTATATGGATTCCAGTTAGTACTGGGTTAACAGGAATTTTAATGGCCACGACTCCCATTGTTGCACAGCTCGTTGGATCCAAGAAAAAAGAGGACGTTCCCCACGTTGTCATACAAGCAGTTTATTTAGCAATTTGTGCTAGTTTCGTTGTTATCCTCATCGGTTTCTTCGTCGTTTCACCTATTTTAAACGGCATGCGCTTAGAAGAACCTGTGGAACGTATTGCAGCTCAATTTTTAAGTATTATCGCAATAGGAATTATACCTTTATTCACTTACACGGTTTTACGTGGATTTATTGATGCATTAGGAAAAACTCGAACAACGATGATTATTACATTACTATCATTACCAATTAACGTAATATTAAATTACTTATTAATCTTTGGTAACTTCGGTTTCCCAAAACTTGGTGGTGTTGGAGCGGCAATTGCTTCCACTGCAACATATTGGTGCATTTTAATTATTACAGTCATTATTATTCAGACGAAAGAGCCTTTTGCCTCTTTCAACATTTTCAAACAATTATACCGCCCTTCTCTTTCGAGTTGGACAGCATTCTTAAAGCTTGGCGTCCCTATCGGATTTGCTATCTTTTTTGAAACGAGTATTTTCGCTGCGGTAACGCTTATGATGAGTAATTTTAGTACGACAACTATTGCAGCTCACCAAGCAGCTATGAACTTTGCTTCCTTGTTATATATGACTCCGCTAAGTTTAGCAATGGCAATGACTATTGCGGTCGGATTCGAAGTTGGTGCAAAACGTTTCGATAATGCAAAACAATACGGACTGATTGGAATTGGATTAGCCCTTGCCTTTGCTTTATTATATTCGATTCTTCTCTACTTCTTTGATGATCAAATTGCTTCTATTTATACGACAGATGCAAAAGTTCATCATTTAGCAAAAGAATTTCTTATCTTTGCGATTTTATTTCAAATTTCAGATGCAATTGCAACCCCTGTACAAGGAGCTCTGCGTGGTTATAAAGATGTAAATGTCGCTCTAATTATGACTTTAATTGCTTATTGGATAATAGGTCTACCACTAGGTTATATATTAGCAACGTATACAGAATGGGCCGCAAAAGGCTATTGGATCGGTCTTATTATCGGTCTAGCATTTGGCGCTGCCTTCCTACTTATCCGTCTCTTTCAAGTACAACGAAAATATACAACACAAAACAGCCGCTAATAATAAAGCGGCTGTTTTCTTTATGCATATTTTTTCTTGTAACGTATAATATAATGAAAAAGAAAGGTGGGTACATATGGACGACAAAGAAAAAAAGCAATCATTCGATGAAGAATTTGCCCCTGAAATTTCACCTGGATATCGGCAAGATGTACATAAGCCACCTAAATATAAAAACACTTCGTTTTTAATGGGCATTACCATTTTCGCTGCTGTATTACTCATACTTATCATTTTCGTTTATTTTTGATGAAAGGTGGCCTATTATTATGAAGAAACAAGATTCCAATCGTTCAAAAAGAACTGTTAAAACACAAAAAGGATATGCAGGAGATTCTGTTCATACCCTTAAACAAGTCGAGCAAGGAAATTTATATATTGCTCAAAAAGAACTTGGTCAACAAAATGAAAATCTTTAAAGGCCCTTTATTCCTTGAGGGCCTTTTTATTCCGCATTAAGTAGTACACACCCCAAAATGTTCTATTGAGCAATGAATTTCCTTTATTGTACGCGCTGCTTTTGTTCTAGCACCATAAATATATTATTAACCTTTACAATTTTCACTTCATAATTCAATTTCATTTCACTTCTCTTACCATTTTCAGTACCCGCAACGTACGCTACAGCTTGATAAAGAAAACTCTCATCGGTCTCTTCACGTACCTCCTCGTTTGTAAATTTATACTCTAAATCTCGAAAACGATTTGGATAATAATTTCCCATTAATTGTTCATACCCTCTATTTAAAAATAGTTCTTCACCTTTTCGTTTCACATCTTCTTTATTAGTAGACCCAAACACTGATAGTTGCTCGGTCACAAAATGCTCTCCTACCTTTTTCATTTCATTATGAGTTAAATTTTCTATACTTTTGTTCTTTAACTCCTTATTTAACTCGTACTGATCAATCGGTTTAAAGGTAGCAAAAACCTCCTCTTTATATGACCAAAACAATATAAAAGCGATACATAGAGAACTGATTAACAGTCTTTTTTTCGTAATGCTCCCGCCCTTCTTCATAATGATAGCTATATTTTAACATATAGAAAGAAAATTCTGATATCATAAAGTGGAATAACTTAACTTAGAAACGAGGAACTTGAATTCATATCGGGTATAGAACAACTGAAAATAATACTGCAGGGATGAGATTACATTCTCTCCCTCTGCTCTCTCTCCTCATACAACATTAACTTTTTATCCATTTCAACAATGACTTTATACAGTTGAAATGCTTGTAAAATTTGCAGTTGAATTCCAAAAGGAGCATTTTGTTCTTTTAACCATTGAAATACTTTCGTTTCATCTTTCATTGATTATTCCTCCCTTTATCCTGCTATTTGCGGGTAGCCCGATTAATGAGGGCTGATAATCAGTGGGGGATTGACAAAACCCCCACTGATTAAAGATTCACTTTATTAAAATCTGCTATAAATATACGGTAAATGATGAAAAGCTTTTCATGTCAACAACAAAAAAGGATGCAAAGTTGCATCCTTTAATGTACGATATTTTTCTTCTGCTCCGCTTCTTTCTTTACTTCTTCCCCTTGGCATTCACTACGAAATGCACAACTTATACACTCAGAACGAAAATGACGCTCTGTATAATGCTCAGGTTGTTGCAACATTTCTTTCATTCTAGATAAATCAGCCATTCCAGTTATAATATCTTCCTGTTTTGGAATGTACTCATACTTAGTTCCTTCTATTAAATTAATAACTTCAATCTTTCCTGGAAGAACGCCGAAAGCTTTATAACTGAATACTGTCATTAGCTTCTGACAAAGAGCAAGCATTTCCTCATCCGCATCAACGACATACTTTTTAATTACAAACGACCCAGCACTCCACTCACCAACTTCAAATGTCAATGACATGTGGACACCTAACTCTTCCATATATGTTTGAAACTTCTCGTATAAAAACAATGGTGGTGTCTGACTATCATCCTTTTCAACAAACTGTAATAAGTGATCCGTTAGCTTAGCTAATACAATATAGTACTCCGTCTTCGAAGCAAACATATTAATCCTTACTTTTTTCCAATACTTTTCTATTAATATTAAAAGTACAATTTTCGTTTGTTGACCCGCAGGTAGCGTGTAATACTCGTTAATAATTTGATTGACAATCATTTGTGCTATTTGTTGCCATTCAAATGAAGAAGGTTCTCTTCTTTTTATATGACGAAAATAAAATTTATGCGGACAACGCATAAAATCATACAAATGATAATCTGTCATCGTTTTGATTGAGATTTTCTCATGCACTTGCTCTTCATCTCCCTTCTGCCATTAAGAAAGGTGTTTTACAAATTCAGCTCCAAACTGTAAACATTTTTCTACATCTTCATCTTCTGGCGTTAATTCTACTTTTAGTCCTTCTAACACAACTGCTGCCCCGCGCTCTTGTAGCTTTTCTATTAAAATGTCAACTGCCACTCCGTATTTCGGATAAGCCGAATCACACGATCCGAATACTGCCGCTTTTTTCCCAGTTAAATCAATAGAATCCATTGCATCATAAAAATCTAAGAAATCATCAGGAAGATCACCATCTCCCCAAGTATATGCACCTAAAATAATTCCATCATACTGTTCTAATATAGAAGCTTCTGGTGAATCCATAATATCAATAACTTCAATTTCATTTTCTGTTTCACGAATTACGCCGGCAATGTGGTCAGCCATTTCCTCGGTATTTCCACTCATACTTGCAAAAATCATTACTAACTTACTCAACTGAACCTCTCCCTTTACTTTGTATCTCTTTTTCTGTTTGAATGCTCTTCTTCTCATCTACATATTCAGACCGAATTACATTTCTTTGCCATTCCATATGCTGATCAACATCTTTATCTTTATCTTTATTTTTATCTTTTAATCCCCTCCGCAGAAGGTGAAAATTTTTTCTCATTAACATGTCGCATCCATCCTATTGATAATAATTATCAATTTCAACTACTTTTAGATTAATTGACATTGATTATCAATGTCAATAACTTTTTTTAAAAAAATGATTAAAATGTACAAGCTTGTCCGTTAGCTATTCATATACTATGAATGAGCATAGTTCTTTCTCAGCCCTCTCTGACGGAAAGAAATAAAAGCAACTGCAATAGAGTGCAGTTGCCTTTTTTTGTTTTTCTATGATTTTAGTAATCTTATAGTCGTCTCTAAAAATAGCTCCACTCCACAAATTAATGCTGATTCATCCACGTCAAATTTCGGATGATGATGTGGATAACAAGTATATATATTTTCATTACCTGTTCCTAATTTAATGAAACAACCGGGTGCTTTTCTTAAATATGCTGAAAAATCTTCCCCACCCATAGAAGGTTCAAGCTTCACAACACGCTCATTCCCAAACAAATGTAGTGCACTTTCTTCTACTATTTTCGTAATATATTCATCATTAATAACCGGATCATATCCATATCGATACGTATATGTATACGATCCTCCATGTGCTTCTGTAATTCCTTTCACAATTTTCTCGATTTTCCCTTCTGCTTCCACCCTCAATGCTTGATTAAATGAACGAACGGTTCCCATTAAAGTTGCTGTACTAGGAATAATATTGTCAGCCGTTCCCCCATGAAATTGTGTAACTGAAATAACCCTTTGCATAAAAGCACTCGTATTTCTTGATACGATATGTTGTAAATTTGTAATAATCTGTGCTCCGATAGCAATAGGGTCTATCGTTTCTTCTGGCCGCGCCGCATGTCCTCCTTTGCCTTGAATTTCAACTGTAAATACGTCTGGTGCCGCCATCATCGGCCCATACACAATTCCTATCTTTCCGCTTTCTAATCCAGACATAACATGTAAACCTATTACATAATCAACACCGTCCATTACACCTGCCTCAACCATTTCTTGTCCCCCACCGGGATACACCTCTTCTGCGTGCTGAAAGAATAGACGAATCTCACCTGCAAAATCTTCCTTTATATTTGATAGCACCTCTGCTGTGCTTAATAAAATAGCTGTGTGAGCATCGTGCCCACATGCATGCATCATTCCTTTATTCACAGATGTATAAGATTTACTTGTCTCCTCTTGAATTGGCAAAGCATCTATATCAGCTCGAATCGCAATTACTTTCCCTTGCTTCACACCTCTTTTAATTGCTAGTACACTATACTTCGTCGGTCTCGTTACTTCAAAAGAAGAAAATGAGCATAATGTATCATATATAAATTGCGAAGTTTCTTTTTCATGAAATGATAATTCCGGATACTTATGGAAGTGCCTTCTCCATTTCACGATATTTTCTTCCGAAATTAGATTCTTCCACACTCTATTCATGATAATTTCCTCCTTTTCAAAAGAACTAGAAATTTAAAAGTTTACTCCGTCTTGAATGATTAATAAAAACAAATACTGTATTTTTACGTATTCTTATAGTCCACTTTTATGTATTCACACAATCCACTTTCTATTTACATGTCAAACCCATTACAAATTCATGCTGAATGTAATATAATTGCTAAGTTAGGGATTTTCTTTTTTAGTATTTAGTGCTAATATCAAAAAAGAGCCTTTTGACTTATTTTTACCTAAAATGTGGGATTTTGTTTTTTTCACAATAATGTAGGACATGATACCTACAAAGAGCTATTATTTCATTAAGAGAGGGAAAGACATGGAAAGATTAAAAGAGATATGGTCTCGACCACTCACACAATGGGTTGCAAAGACGGTTTATTATCTTGCAATTTTATTTGCATTACTTTGGTTGTATGGATTCCATGATACAAACACAAGTACATTTATTTACAATGAATTCTAGGGTGGGAACGTTATGAAGTTATTAGAACAAATTGAAAAGTGGGCTGCAGAAACGCCTGATCAAACCGCTTTTGTTTGGCGAGATGCGAAAATTACGTACAAACAATTAAAGGAAGATTCTGATGCGTTGGCACATTGGATTTCTTCTGAGTATCCAGACGATCGTTCACCAATTATGGTGTATGGCCATATGCAACCTGAAATGATTGTTAACTTTTTAGGATGTGTAAAAGCTGGACATGCTTACATTCCTGTAGATTTATCTATCCCAGCTGATCGTGTACAACGTATTGCTGAAAATTCTGGTGCGAAATTACTTTTATCGGCAACAGCAGTAACTGTAACTGATTTACCAGTTCGCATCGTAAGTGAAGACAACTTAAAAGATATTTTCTTTACTCATAAAGGGAACACTCCAAATCCTGAACATGCGGTAAAAGGTGATGAGAACTTCTACATTATTTACACATCAGGAAGCACAGGTAATCCGAAAGGGGTTCAGATTACTTATAACTGCCTTGTTAGCTTTACAAAATGGGCTGTAGAAGATTTCAACTTACAAACAGGGCAAGTATTCTTAAATCAAGCACCTTTCTCATTCGATTTATCTGTAATGGATATTTACCCATCATTAGTAACAGGTGGTACACTTTGGGCAATCGATAAAGATATGATTGCGCGTCCAAAAGACTTGTTTGCTTCTTTAGAGCAATCGGATATTCAAGTATGGACTTCGACACCTTCTTTCGCTGAAATGTGTTTAATGGAAGCATCCTTCTCTGAAAGTATGCTACCGAACATGAAAACATTCTTATTCTGCGGTGAAGTGTTACCAAATGAAGTGGCTAGAAAATTAATTGAGCGTTTCCCAAAAGCAACAATTATGAATACTTACGGTCCAACAGAAGCTACTGTCGCTGTAACAGGTATTCACGTTACAGAAGAAGTGCTTAATCAATACAAATCACTTCCAGTTGGCTATTGTAAATCAGACTGTCGCCTTCTTATTATGAAAGAAGATGGCACGATTGCACCTGATGGTGAAAAAGGTGAAATCGTAATTGTCGGTCCAAGCGTAAGCGTTGGATATTTAGGAAGCCCTGAATTAACAGAAAAAGCATTTACTATGATTGACGGTGAGCGCGCCTATAAAACAGGCGATGCTGGCTATGTTGAAAATGGTCTTCTATTCTATAATGGTCGTCTTGATTTCCAAATTAAGTTGCATGGTTATCGAATGGAATTAGAAGAAATTGAGCATCACCTTCGTGCGTGTTCTTACGTAGAAGGAGCAGTTATCGTTCCAATTAAAAAAGGTGAGAAATACGATTATTTATTAGCGGTTGTTGTTCCTGGGGAGCATTCGTTTGAAAAAGAATTCAAATTAACATCTGCAATCAAAAAAGAACTCAATGAGCGATTACCAAACTACATGATTCCACGTAAATTCATGTATCAATCTTCTATTCCAATGACACCAAATGGAAAGGTAGATCGCAAAAAATTATTGAGTGAGGTTACAGCATGACCGCATATGGATCATTTTATTTTTTCGCTATAGTGGGCATTTTATTAATACCTACTATCATAGCTGGATTAAAAGGTAAAATGTTGCGTAAATATAATGCCGTTTTAACATTAGTCATGCTTGCTATTATCTTCTCAGATAAACCAAAGCAAGCAATGATGTTAGCCGCATTTATTATTTGGCAATATGCCCTAATTAAAGGCTATTTAATTTTAAGAAAACAAAATAATAGTACATTCACATTTTGCATAGCTGTTATTTTATCGATTTTGCCTCTTATTTTGGCAAAAATCGCACCATTTGCATCGTTACTACCTGAGTTAAAACTTGTTGTTTTTCTAGGTATATCTTACGTAACATTCAGAGCAGTTCAAATGGTATTTGAAGTTCGTGATGGTTTAATTAAAGAGCTTTCTTTCTTTAACTTCTGGGAATTCGTTTTATTTTTCCCTGCGATTTCAACAGGACCTATCGATCGTTACCGTAGATTCCAAAAAGATATTCAAAAGCCACCTAGTGGTGAAGAATATCAAAATTTACTATATACAGGACTAAATCGTATTTTCCAAGGTTTCTTGTATAAATTTATTATTGCTTACTTAATAAAGCAATATTGTATGGATCCAGCATTCGCTCAACACGATACAATCTTTTCAAATATGATTTACATGTATAGCTATAGCTTATATCTATTCTTTGATTTTGCTGGTTATAGCTCTTTTGTAATTGGTGTAAGTTATATGATGGGAATTAAAACGCCAGAAAACTTTAATAAGCCATTCCTTAGTCGTAATATTAAAGACTTCTGGAACCGCTGGCACATGAGTTTATCATTCTGGTTCCGTGACTTCATCTACATGCGTTTCGTATTTTTTGCAACGAAGAAAAAGTTAATTAAGAACCGTTACACAATTTCGTATATCGGTGCATTTTTAAACTTCTTCATTATGGGAATTTGGCATATCCAAGGAAGCGCTGTTGCGCAGTATATTATTTATGGTCTATATCATGCCGCACTGTTTATTTTATTCGATATTTTCGAACGAAAAAACAAGAAGCATAAATTTTGGCCAAACAATAAATTCACACGCATCCTTGCGATTGTAATTACGTTCCACATTGTATGTTTCGGTTTCCTAATCTTCTCTGGACACCTTAACAGATACTTTTAATGCACCCTTCTTATTCCATTAAGAAGTTGCACATATAATATATTTCGGATATAAAGGAGATTTTAAAAATGGCAGAATTCAAAGAGCAAGTATTAGATATTTTAGAAGAAGTATGTGAAAACGATATTGTGAAAGAAAACTTAGATGTTCAATTATTTGAAGAAGGTATTCTTGATTCTTTTGCTGTAGTATCTTTATTAGTTGAATTCCAAGAGCGTTTAGATATTGAAGTTTCTATTTCTGATTTTGACCGTGACGAGTGGGCTACACCAAACATGGTTATTAAAAAGTTGGAAGAAATCCGATGAACAAAGCAAAATTTGGTCCGATGCTTTTAGCATTGGCCCTTTTTGCTGTATTCTTACTTATTCCAACGCGCTTCCTACTTCCACTTTTAAGTGATGAAAAAGTAGAACAAGCTGCCACTTCTTTAAAAGAAGAAAAAATTCAAAGTATGATTTTACAGCAAAAGATGTTAGCAGATCCAAAATATCTTCCGATGTACGGTTCATCGGAATTCGCACGTATGGATGCTTTCCATCCATCTAATTATTTTAAAGTAAAGCCTGAAGGATTTACGCCATTCCTTCTTGGACGCGGCGGAACACAAGACCTTGTACATGTGTTAAACTTCGCATCTACAATGGATCAATTGAAAGATAAGAAAATGGTATTCGTTCTTTCTCCGCAATGGTTTGTACCACAAGGTATTGACGAGACGCACTTTGCACCTAACTTTTCAAAACAACAAGGTTACCACTTCATTTTCAACAATGATTTAAAACCTGAAATGAAAAAACAAATTGCAAAGCGTTTATTAAACTTTGAGATTGTAAAAAAAGAAACTTTATTAAAAATCTCGCTTGAAGGCATCGCTTATGATGATACGAAGTATAAAGTAAAAGCACTTGCTGCTAAACCTTTCGCTTATATTTACCGTAACATTTTAGATCGTAAAGATTTATTTACAGCTATGTTTAATATTAAACCGCACAAAGAGAAGCTTGACCCTTCATTAAAACAAATGAACTGGGAAGAAGCTCGTAAACATGCGGATCAAACAGGTGCAGCAGAATCTGTATCTAATCAATATGGTATCGAAGATGGTTACTTCAATAGCAAAATTAAGAAAAAATTAAAGCAACGTGAAGGTTACTTAAAAAATGATGCTTATGACCAATCGCCAGAATATGAAGATTTACAAATTGTACTTGATTTATTAAAACAATCTGGTGCAAAACCACTCTTCATTTCTGTTCCTGTAAAAGGTCCTTGGTACGACTACGCTGGCTTCCCGAAAGAACGCCGCGAAGCATACTATAAGAAAGTTCATGAGCAAATTGAAAAAGCTGGTTATCCAATTGCCGACTTCTCAAATCATGAATACGATAAATACTTCTTAAAAGATCATATGCACTTAGGTTGGAAAGGCTGGGTTTACATCGACGAAGCCATCCAACAATTTTATAAAGCAAACTAATGAAAAGACCGCTTGAATTACTCAAGTGGTCTTTTTGTATATATTTTGTAATTGTTCGATTGCATTCTCTGCTTCTTTCATAACTCGCTCCACTACATGCTGAGCTGATTCGATTCGAGCTAATGATGCTGCCTGTCCTGCCCAAAGTGACATATATTCTTCCTTATTTTGCTTCGCTGCCTCTTGGCGTATTTTAGAAGTTAATACGTTTTGCACTGGATACATCGGAAGCCCTTCTTCTTTTCCTTCATGTCTCTCTATAAATTCATTCCGAATACCCCGTGCATATTTCCCGGAAAACGCACGAGTTACAGTTGTGCTCGTATCTGTACTATGTAAAACCGCTTCTTTATACACATCGTGCGTAATACTCTCTTCACTTGTTAAAAAGGCCGATCCCATTTGAACACCTTCTGCTCCTAGTGCCAATGCCGCAACAAGCCCTTGTCCGTTCATTACACCACCTGCTGCGACAATTGGGATATGCGGAATAGCCCCTACTAACTGAGGTATTAACGCAAAAGTACCGATCATAGCATCTCGTTCTTTCCCAATAAACGTTCCTCTATGCCCTCCGGCTTCGCTTCCTTGCCCGACAATAATATCTACTCCTAACTCGGCAAGTACTTTCGCTTCCTTCACATGGGTAGCTGTTCCGATAACTTTTATTCCACTTCTTTTTAAATCATTTATTTCTTCTTTTTCTAACGTTTGAAATGCAAAACTAACGACCGGTACTTTTTCATCTAATAGCACTTGTAATTGTTCCTTATAGCTTTTTGGAAGCTTTAACGTTCCTTCTACTTCTATACCTAATTCTCTATTTACTCCGCTTAGTAATACTTTCGCCTCATTTACCTTCTCTTCTTCTATTTCTATCTCTTTCGTTACAAGTAAATTAACACCGAACGGCTTATCTGTTAGTTCTCTTATTCTATAAATCGCTTCACGAATTTGTTCTGGGCTCATATAGCCCGCTCCAAGCGTCCCTAATCCTCCGCTATTACTTACTGCTGCAACAAGTTCTGGCGTCGTAATCGCGCCTGCCATACCGGCTTGAACAACGGGATACTCAATTTTTAATATGTCTGTTACTCGACTTGTAAACATCATTTCCCCTCCTATTTCCTTTATATCTTCTTTATTTGATAAGCTTTCCCCTGCTTTTGCAAGGGTTGAACTTCATATGAAGCGAATATATTGAAAGAGAAGGAGGCTGAGCTTAATGATTTATCCAAATGCATTAAAACAAGGTGATACAGTAATGATCATTGCACCATCTGGTCCACCTACAATCGAAAATGTATTACAAGGTGTGAATGTATTACAAGAGATGGGGTTATCCGTAATAATCGGGAAGAGCGTTTACGAGAAATATGGATTTTTAGCCGGAAGTGATCAAGTTCGGCTTGACGATATACATGAAGCATTTACAAATAATGAAGTGAAGGCCGTTTTCTGTGCACGAGGTGGTTACGGAAGTGCTCGTCTCCTCCCTCACATTCAATATGAAATCATTCGGCAAAACCCTAAAATCTTTTGGGGATATAGCGATATTACAGCTTTACATACTGCTGTTTCACGTTATGCAAAGCTTATAACATTTCATGGTCCGATGATTGAAGAACTAGGAAAAGGTATTGATTCCCTATCTTTATCCTCTTTCAATCAGCTATTCCATCCGTATTCAACCATTTTATCTGCATCAGAATGTATCGTATCTAGCTCTCACAGTACAGTTACAGGTACGTTAGTTGGAGGAAATTTAGCTGTGTTAACAAGTATAATTGGCTCGCCCTACGAGATAAATACGGACAATACACTTTTATTACTTGAAGACATTGGTGAAGAACCGTACCGCATTGACCGTATGTTAAATCAGCTACTTTTATCTGGAAAGTTTAATGAATGTAGGGGCGTTATTTTCACAAGTTGTCACGACTGCACTCCTTCAAAGCCATCTCAATCATTGCAAGCAATATTATATGAATATTTCGCACCATATCATATACCGGTCCTATTCGGTTTACCAATTGGACATATAAGTCCAAACATCGGTATTCCACTTGGAGCTACAGCGACAATAAACACGAATAATAAAACAGTCTCTATTTCTTCCGGTATAGCCACTCCATATTCAAATTAAAAAGGAAAAGCGATTACGCTTTTCCTTTTACTTATAATAATTAAAAATTCGTCCAGATGAGATATCTGCAATTTCTTCTGGAATAAATGTTTTACTTATATCAGTACCAACATTTAATACAGCTGTAGCATCTTTCTCAATGCTACCAAATAACTCTTTCCCACGTATCGTAATAAGGGGCGTTCCTTCTGGCAACACATCTTTTACAAATTCCATTTGTGTAAAGAACGGAACGATCCATCTACCTTCTCCTTGGAAATGACGCAAACGAAGTATTCCCTCTGTTGCCCCGTCCTCTGCTTCTAGTGAACCAGCAACATAAAACTCAGTAGATAAGAGCAATTCATAAAATTCCTTTTGCTTCTGTTTATCATCCCCTGCTACAACAAGTACCTCTTCTAATTTCTTTACTGAAATTTGCTCCATATGATGCCACCCCTATTTTCAAAATGATTGTACTTAGATTATACGAAATATTCTTATTTTTTTCTACATAATTTGCAATTATTTTCTTAAAATAATTTTAATACTTCTTTTGTCGTCACAATCGTAGCAAACTCTTCATGTAAATTTACAAGTGTCATATTGTGAATATCTTCTGCACTATACTCCTTACCATCTAAACCTTTACGGTTAAAAGTAGCCGTTGCATCACTCACTAAATATGTTGTAAATCCTAAATTCCCTGCCATTCGTGTTGTAGTTTCCACGCAATGATTTGTCGTTAATCCTACAACCACTACTGCATTACATTTGTTCTTTCTTAATTGCTCTTCTAAATTTGTCCCAATGAACGCGCTGTTAACGAATTTCTGAATAACCACTTCACCAAGTAGTGGTTGCACTTCTTCTTTAAAGTTTACCGTTTCCGCTCTCTCATAAAACATTGACTGAGCATTTTCTTTATTTACATGCTGAATATGAAAAACTGGTCGTTCCCTTTTTCTCCATTCTTCTAATAAAATTCTCATGTTTTCTTCAGCAAAGATATTATTTCTCTCGCCCCAATCTGGTAATTGAAATGCCTTTTGTACATCGATTATGATAAGTGCTATTTGATTTGTCATCATTTCCCCCTTAATTTGGCTGTAATTGAAATAGAAAACCAAGTTGTTGTGACGCAGTAATAAAGCAAACATAGGCGCAAAGCTCTACAATTTCTTTTTCTGTCCAATATTGTTTTAATACGTGAAACATAGTATCATCTATTGCTTTTCGGTCATGAACAAATGTATGCGCAAAAGTAACGGCTACACCAATCTCCTCTGCCTTTTGCATATCATCAGGTCTTCCTTTTGCCATACAGTACGGACATTCATTCCCATACGCTAATGTTCTTCTCACTTGCTCCTTCAACTCTGCTGAAAGAGTTCCTTTATTGTACAGTGTATCTTCTAACGTACTCCACGAATGTAATATATCCGAATTATGCCCTAATAACTTTTGAAACTTTGTATCTCCTACATTTGATAATGAAATTCTCTCCATCATTTCCCCTCCTATTTCCTTCTGTTTTATTGTAAAATAAATAACGTTCACTTTACATTTCATATGAATCTTAATTTATATTTTCCCTTTACAAAAATCATTATTTTACTGGAGGTATATTTACAAATGCAATTAGACCGTGTTGATCGAAAAATTTTAAATGAATTATATAATGATAGTCGCCTTTCGATGCGTGAATTGGCGAAACGAGTAAACTTATCTGCTCCATCTACTTCAGAACGTGTTCGTAAGCTCGAAAGCGAAGGTGTTATTCAAAAATACACAATCGATATTGATTATAAAAAAGCAGGACTCGTTTTAGATTGTATTTTAGAAATCACTTTAAAAAATGGTGATACAACACGTATGCAACAGTTTATTCAATCTTATCCATCTGCAAGTTTTTGTTACCGAGTAACAGGAAGCTTATGCTACATTGTAAAAATTTCTGTTCCTTCACTCGTTGAACTGGAAGAATTTATCAATGATGTTTCTTCATATGCAACGACCGTTTCTCATATCGTATTATCAGAAGTATCTCTTACTCCTGATATTGAACATATCTTCCCAGAAGATTAATTTATTTTTATTCATAAAATATAAAAAAACCCCTTACAATAAGAATAAAAATAATATATTATGTATTAAAATACATAAAGTTCGAGAAAGGGGCTTTACATTGAAAATCTGGTTTTATGAAAAAACGGCACAATTAGATGACTTGCTTGGTATTTGGGACAATGTTCCGACCATCCCACGAATTGGTGAAAAAGTGGAGATTTTAAAGACGGTCCGCACTGTTACAGATATTAAATATGTAAAGAACGGTAATAATTTTCGTGTAGAAATTATTACAAATTAAAAAGTAGCTCCTAAGGAGCTACTTTTTAATTATCTATTATGTGCTTTCTTTATAACGACTTTATCTTCTTCTACAGATACTGTTACATAATCATTTTCTTCTAACCGAAGCTTATTTACAGCCTCATCTGGTAACTCTATGGCCATCAATCTATCGGTTACGATCACTTGACTATACACTTCATTTTCTTGTGATGAACTCACTACTTTTTGCTCATTTATAAAACGTACTCGTGGCACGCCAACTTCTTTTACTGTACGCCATTGTTTCCAAACATAAGGAATTAACCAAAGTAATCCAACAACTGTAAGACCAATACCAATCCATAAATTACTTTGCGCTTGTAATTCAGTAATTGAGATTGTACCACTTTCTTCTCCACCGAAAAATTGCATACTTGTTGCAATCAAATTATTTAGAGCGTGCACAGCTATATTCGTCCATATATTTTTTGTCTTTATGTATAAAAGACACATAACGACACCAAACATGAACGCACCAATAACATCAAAATGTCCTAAGCCAAAAATAATTGAAGATATAATTACAGCTTTTTTAATTCCCCATTTATAAGCCATTCGCTGTAAGAAAAATCCCCTAAAAATAACCTCTTCCATAATAGGTGCTAACACACATGCTGAAATGAAAGTAAATATCGTCATATATACGTTACTCGTATTAATAACATTTCCGTCTTCTAGCATAGTAACTAAGAAATTCGGTAACGTATGTGCTAATATGTAAAATTGAATCTGAGATATGCCAACTGAAAAAATCATCCCCATTATCGTTGCTAATATAATTAATCCCCAAGGTAAACGTCCTGGCTTATTAAAAAAACTGTTAAATACAATATTATTTTTATTTGTTTTTACGTATAGCCAAAGTAACGGAAATACAAAAAATACAGTTATTTGTGAAATAACCTCCATCGTATTCTCAGAAACATTTGCTAGACCTAATGGGATCATTATAAGGAGCACCCCTATAATCATCCATCCAAAAAAGCTACGTAGCCTTATACGTGAAAATGCATAGTGCATATAGAACACCCCCAAAGATAGTAAAAATACAATAAAACTTTAATCAGTACTTTATAGGCAATCCTTTCCCTATAAATAGCAGGATAATTAAATTATAATATGAATATAGTTGAAATTTTTCCTATTTTTCTCAAATTATTTCAAACAGCATATCTCTTAAAATACCATATCGCTGTTCTTCAAGTTGCAATCTAAGTGAATTTTATGTAATAAAAATCCCCGTTTTTACAAGCGGGGATTTCTTTTATTATAATACGTCACGTTTTTGGAATAATGCACTTGATGCTACAAGTAACACAACAAAGTATGCAGCTACAAGTAATAATGAAGTTGTAAATGTAAATTCTGTAAATGTTGGTTCTACTCCGCCACTAATTAATTTATTGCTATCGTAAGCTCTTAAATCCAAATGGCTAAATACTACAAACTTCGCTACACCTTTTGCAAACATCATTAATACCATGTTAATTGTACCTTGTAAGAATAATAGAAACATCGTAATAATTATTGGTAATACAGACTTTCTAAACACGTTTGCTAAGAAAAATGCAAGTGTTGCAAAGAAAAATGGTGATAACAGCTGATATACAATTGTTTTTAAAGCAATTCCTAACGTTAATTCAGTTTTACTACCGTCCATTACAATTATACCAATAATCATAGCAATTAACGTACTAGCAAATACGATAAATAACATCGTTAATAATACTGTAATATATTTAGAAAATAAAATTGTCATTCGTTTTCTTGGACGAATTAATAATTGCTTAATCGTTCCTTTTTGGAATTCATCTGTAATTGTACGAGAAGCTATTGTAATTCCAAAGATCGTTGTGAATATCATAATTAAGCCGATATTTGAACTTGCAAAATCTAAGTAAGATCCACTTAAGCTACCAGCGTCGCCCCATTTCGCCAATACTACTGTTCCTAAAATCTCTAATAAAGCAATGACACCAATTAAAATATACATACCTTTTTTCGCATGCAACTTTAAAAATTCATTTTGAATTAATTTAAACATTACGCTTTCACTCCCCCAGTAATCGCTAAGAACTCATCCTCTAACGTTTTATTTTGAACAGTAACGCCATATACAAGCACATCAGCATGAACAAGTTTTTTTACAAGTTGCGGAATGTTGTCTTTTGTTACAGATGCTACAATTACATTCCCTTTTGCTTTACCTTTAATGATTTCATTTGCTTTCTGAACTTCATCTACTTCAAACGCTACAACGACTGCCTCATCATGTTTCACTTTTTCATGTAAGTTGTACTCTTGTACAAACTCACCTTGTTTAATAATAACAACGCGATCACACATTAATTCAATTTCACTCAATAAGTGACTTGATACGATTACAGCAATATTCTCTTCTTTCGCTAAACGTTGTAAATAATCACGAATTTGGCGAATACCAGCTGGATCTAATCCATTTGTCGGCTCATCTAAAATTAAGATTTTCGGCTGATGAAGTAATGCCTGTGCAATTCCTAAACGTTGTTTCATACCAAGTGAATATGTTTTCACCTTTTTATGAATCGCATGCTCTAATTCAACAAGCTTTACAATCTCAGCAATGCGCTCTTTACTAATTGGTGTAATGGCCATATTCGCAAAATGCTTTAAGTTTTGCATTCCTGTCATATAATCATATAGTTCAGGATTTTCTACAATCGCTCCAATTTGCTCTAGTGCCTTTTCACGCTCCGAGCGAATACTATGTCCACAAATTGTAATATCGCCCTCTGTCATTGAAATAAGACCTGTCATCATACGGATCGTCGTCGTCTTACCGCTACCGTTCGGCCCAAGGAATCCGTATACTTCTCCTTCACGAACCTCAAATGATAAACCACGAATAATTTCCGTTCCACCAATCCTTTTTCGAACATTCTCTAACTTTACTACTACGTTTCCCAATGCTGATTCCTCCTTTAGACTTCTAGTTTTTTATCGATAATGTGACCTGTAACTACTAGTAATATAATTGTTAATAAACAATTAAAAAATAGATTTAAAATTGTAACCTCTGTACCAGAATAAAATGATGTATTTAAAAAACCATTTTGATCTATAAATCCAATATTATTTATAGCAAACACATACTTTTCTATTTGCTGAAAAATATACGTTATTCCTCCATTAAATGCGGTAAAAATGACGAATAAAACTAAACAAGCAACTTTATTCATCGATGATTTCACATTGAATAGTTTTACAATTACTATAATAAAATAAATAGAAACTAGCATATTAAGAAAATCTAGTCCCCATAAGAAAATAGATAATATATGATGTAATATTCCATAATTATATAAACTGTGTATTGCTTGCTGAATACCTAAATTAGTTTTTCCATTGTAAATATTTAAAGAAAAATAGTATAGAAAAATGATTCCTATTCCTAGCAAAATCATAAAGAGTAGTACACAGAATAAAATATTTGCACATATATACTTTTTTGCTGAAATAGAAGTATAACGTAGCATAGAGTTTTTTAACATTTTCCGAAAAGACGATATACCTGTTAAAAGAATTGCAAATCCATTTATACCTAGTACGATAAAGAATATAATAATAATTATATCTTGCCTACCTGAAATTCTAACTCCTGAAACTCCTTTCATATTAAATAAAAGAATTAATGAAACTGTAATAAAACCAAAGTAAATAATGGCTATCTTTCTCTTATTACAATTATACAGATAATGAAAAAGCTGACTCATTTCTCATAGGCCTCCTTAAACAGCTCATGTACTGCTTTACCCTTTTGAAATCGTAGTTCTTCCACATTTTCATGCAATATTATTTCTCCATCTTTCAAAAAGATTACTTCATCGAATATATTTTCGATTTCTCTTATTAAATGAGTCGATATAAGTAGCGTACAATCTTCACGATAAAATTTAAGTATTAGCTCAAGTACATGTTCTCTAGAAACAAGATCTATCCCGCCCAATGGCTCATCCAGTACGTATAGCTTCGCTTTTCGAGAAAATGTTAAAATAATCTGCAGCTTCTCAACCATACCTTTTGACAATGCTGTAATTTTTTCTTCTAACGGTATTTTAAATTCTGCAATCGTATCTACCGCTTTTTGAATATCGAAGTCTTTATAAAAATCTCGGTAAAAAAATAAAGCATCTTTTACAGTCATCCAATCATCAAAGACTGGCTTATCGGACATAAATGAAACGATTTCTTTCGTCTGTAATCCTACCTTTTTACCGTCTATTGTAATACTACCTTCAGAAGGGTGTTGCAAGCCTGCAATCATTTTCAATAACGTCGTTTTCCCGCTCCCGTTATCTCCAACAAGCCCAACGATTTTCCCTTCCGTAATCTCTATGTTTAATTCACGGATCACTGCTTTTAATCCGTATCTCTTCCATAAGTTTTCTATTTTCAATAGCTCTGTCATTGGCTCTCCTCCCTCTTATCATGTAATGAAGAACGAAGAATTGTAAGAATTTCTTCTTCTGAAAAACCTAAATTGTCCATTCCATCTATAAAAGAATGAAGTAATTCTTTCGCCATCTCTTTTCGCAGCTCCATAATTTTCTCCCCTTCATTCGTTACATACCGTCCCATTCCTCTACGTGTGACAACAACTCCATCCCGTTCTAGCTCTTGAAATGTACGCTGAATCGTATTTGGATTCACTTGTAATTCACTCGCTAATTCACGGACAGAGGGAATTTTATCACCAGGCAATAAATGTCCTGTTACGATCTCTTTTTTTATGTATTCCATTACCTGAATGTAAATTGGTGTATTTGGAGAAAACTCTATTTTCATTTCTTCCCTCCTTTTGTATCGGTGTACTAGTTAAATAATACACTGATACAAAAGGTTTGTAAATACCCATTTAATTACAAAAAAGTTCTATCCGTTAACCGAATAGAACTTCCCAAATATAAATCGCTATACAAAAATAATAGTGTTATGTAAACAAAATTATAAAGAAAAGCTGTCTTATCAATCAATAAGACAGCTTTTCCTTATAATCCTATATTAAAAGTTAAACACGAAGTCATCGTCAGCTAACTTTTCAACGTTCGTTGCTTTTACGTAACCATTTCCTTTTACAGAGAAGAAATCATGGTTTTTCGTATCTGTACGTAAACCATTTAAAACGATTGGGTTAATTTCTTCTTCTTCAAACTTCGGCTCAAGTCCTAAGTTCATAAGCCCTTTATTTGCATTGTAACGAACGAAACGATTTACATCTTCTACAAGACCGATAGAAGTGTAAATTTCTTCTGTATAGGCCATTTCAATTTCATATAGTTCCATTAATAACTCTTGTGTTTCTTTTTGCACTTCTTGTTGCTCTTCTACAGAAAGTTCTGCGAAGATTTGTTGTGCTAAAATACCGACGAATACGCCGTGAATTGACTCATCACGAATTATCAAGTTGATAATCTCACCACTTGCTGTTAGTTTTCCTTGACCAGCTAAGTAAAGTGGATAGAAGAATCCGCTATAGAATAAGTAACTTTCTAAGAACACACTTGCTACCATTGCCATGTATAACTCTTTTTTTGTTACTTCAGGCTTTAATAAACGACGATAGTAACTAGTAATAATACCAGCTTTTTTCTCAAGTAACGGATGATTGTCTACCCAGTCAAAAATATCATCAATCTCTTCTTCTGTAGCTAGTGTTGTGAAAATGTGACTATAACTTTTCGCATGTACTTCTTCCATAGCTCCCATGAAAGCTAATACACTTTTCGCTTGTAAATTTTCAAGATGAACAAGTACAAGTGGCATTCCTTCGCCACCTTGTTTCGTATCTAAAAGTGTTAAACCACCTAATACACGCTTATAAGCAATTTGCTCTTCTTTCGATAATTGCACCCAAGTATTTTTGTCAGACGAAACCGCAATTTCTTCTTCTGTCCAAAACTGAGCGATGTTTTGCTTCCAAAACATTAAACTAAAATCATCTTCTTTTTTGTTCCAGTTTACCGCACGCATTAAATCGCCCCTTCTCTAAATATGATAACTAAGCATGAGCAGGGTTCAGAAAACCCTGCTCATCATGCCTCACTTTTTATATTAAACGGTACAAGCCACACACTCTTCCACGCTTAATTTACGTGTTCTCGTATAATACAGACTCTTTAAGCCTTTTTTATGTGCATAGATGTAGTAACGTGCTAATTCACGTGTTGAAATATCACTATTAACGTAAAGAATTGTACTAATTCCTTGGTCAATATGTTCTTGAATTTCTGCGATTAAATCAATTAATTTAAACTGATTCATATCGTAAGAAGATTTATAGTACCAGAACGTATCTTTTGATAAATACGGCATTGGATAATATGTTGTCGCATTCGCATATGTTCTTGATTCGATTTGACTTACGATCGGCATTACGCTTGAAGTTGCATTTTGAACGTAACTGATTGATTGTGTTGGAGCAATGGCAAGACGATATGAGTTGTATAAACCATTCTTCTGCACTTGCTCTTTTAAACTTGTCCAATCTTCTTTTGTCGGAATATGAATTCCTTCAAATAGTTGCTGAACTTTTTCAGTTACAGGACTGTAATCTGTCGTTTCATACTTTTCGAAGTATGTGCCATTCGCATAATCAGATTTATCGAAGTCTTTAAATGTCTCGCCTTTTTCTGTAGCGATTTCCATACTTTTCTCAATAGAATAGTAATTTAACATCATAAAGAATGTACGAGCGAATTCTTTCGCTTCTGCACTTTCATAAGCGATTTTATTTTTTGCTAAATATCCGTGTAAGTTCATTGCTCCAAGTCCAACTGAATGAAGCTCGTCATTTGCTTTTTTCACAGTTGGTGCATTCGGAATAATCGTCATATCAGAAACAGCTGTTAAAGCTTCCATTCCCGCATGAACTGCTTCACGAATTTCTTTATTTTCCATTACGTTTACAATATTTAACGATCCTAAGTTACAGTTAATATCACGACGGATAATGTCATCTGTACCGTAATCATTTATTTCTGAAGTTTCTTGAAGCTGGAAGATTTCTGTACATAAGTTCGACATCTTCACAGTTCCAATATCCTTCAATGGATGTTGATTATTTGCATTTGATTTAAACATTAAGTATGGGTAACCAGACTCAAGCTGAATCATAGCGATTTTAATAAGCATATCACGTGCACTAATATCTAGTGGCTTCTTCTTCACTTTCGGATTGCTCATTAATTCATCGTACATTTCATCAATGTCAATATCATCTAAATGCTTGCCATATTCTTTATAAACCGTATAAGGCGCGAAAACATGGAAAGGTTCGTTTTTCTCAGCAAGCTCAAAGAACTTACTTGGAACGATAATTCCGATTGATAGAGACTGAATACGGCTCTTCTCATCGGCATTTATTTTTTTTGTATCAAGGAATTCAATAATATCCCAATGGAAAATGTTTAAATATACTGCACCGGCACCTTTTCGTTGGCCAAGCTGATTCGCATATGAAAACGAATCTTCAAGCAATTTCATAACAGGTACTACGCCACTTGCAGCGTTGTCGATACCTTTAATTTGCTCACCACGTGCGCGTAGCTTAGATAAGTTTAAAGCTACTCCCCCGCCGATTTTTGATAATTGCATCGCAGTATTAATGTTAAAGCCAATTGAATTTAAGCTATCATCCATCTCTAACAAGAAACAAGACACCATTTCTCCTCTTCTGCTTCTTCCCGCATTTAAAAAGGTTGGTGTCGCTGGTTGGTAGTTTTGTTTTACAATCATGCTTGCGAATTGTCTTGCTTTCGAAACATCACCGCGTCCTAAGTATAATGAAACAATTGCTACACGATCTTCATAGCTTTCTAAGTATTGTTTTTGATCATTCGTTTTTAACGCATAATCTTTGTAGAACTTAGATGCTGCCATATAAGATTGGAACTCGAAGTTTTCACCATAAGCGATGTTATATACTTCCTCTACTTCCTCCAAGCTATACTCGTCCAGAACGTTGTAATAGTAATCATGTTCTTTCATATACTCCATTCGCTCTGCCACGCTATTAAAAGGAACGGTATTCTCTCTAGCTTCTTCCATAAAGACTTCTAATGCCTCTTTATCTTTATGAAGCTGATAAAAACCGTCCTGCATTTGCGTGATTTCATTATTCAGTTCAATGTGTCGCAATCTCCCGCACCCTTTCCTTAAAATATTCTACATCGTTATTTGTTCCAGATAACTCAAATTTTGATACAATAGGCACTTCATATTTAGTAGAAATCTTGTCAGCACTTGCACCGAACATGTCTCCCCAGTTACGATTGCCGCTTGCAGATACGCCTTTTAATTTTTCATTATTGCGCTCTAAAAAGTCTAAAACACGTTCTGGTACATTTCCAAAACCTGTTGTATACGTAATAAGAATAAAGTCTTCATCTATTACTAGATCTTCATCAATTTGAACGGCCGGCATATTTAATTTGTGAATGAAACGCTTCACGTTTCCTGTCATAGAATCATATGCAACTAACATTTCCGACCCTCCCTCTCAAATCTATATTCTCTATATGTTGTTCTTGATTTCTCTATATATTGTATTACGTTTCAAAATAAGACACAAGATATATGTATAATTTCTTTCTTTTTTTAACTTTTACTTTTCGACATGATAGCCGTTTTTTTTCAATACAATGACTATGAAACAACATTCTAAAACTCATGTCAATAAAGTGCTTTTCAAAAAAGTTGTCAACGAATTTAACCTTATTTTTAAAAAAGTTAACAATATATTTTGTCATAAAACGGTAGATGCTGAAGAAATATATTTCTCCAGCATCACGCAAAAAAGAACAGATATGAAACTATAATCTGCTCTAAAAAACGATTACATTTATCAAATTTACCTTATTAAATATATTATACATATACTTTCGTTTTTCGTTACATACTAAAAGATAACTATTATAGAAAAAGATTATTATTATGGAACTTCAATTTATTTATGAAAAGTTTATTCAGAGTACTCAATGCGCAAAATATCTTTTACAAATATATGATGTGGATTTTCATCTTTATCCAGCATTGTACATACAGGAGCCTCTTCATCAAAGTATACAATCAGTCCTTCTACGTACTGATATGTATGTTGAACTTGTACAGTTACTTTAATTTCTATTGCTTCTTCATATGCTCTTTTTATTTTCTGAAGCATTTTTGCTGAACATTTTCGTTTCTCTGGATACATAACCATTCCCATAAATCGATTGCCGGCTCTATCTTTCCACATATAATCCCAATGTGGTAAAATGCCTTGTTTAAAATCGCCCATAATTCCCCTCTCCTTTATCTTTTATTTATCCCGCATGAAACGTCCGTTTGGTGAAGGCTACTAATCAGTGAGAGATGCCCTGCTGATCAAAATTCTCCTTTATGAACGTGGCGTTTCTGAATATGTATAAATCACTTGCCCGCCTCGCTGTGCGTTACCAATGAAATGCTTAAAGTCTTCTCTATTTACAACAACTTCTCTGAACGTATAAAATACATCTTTCGTAACAACATACTCCTTTATTTCACCATTTTTTAGCTGATCTAAAATTGTATTTGCTAATTCTTTATCCATGTATTTCACCTCTCTGCAATATTTTATTTTATCTTATATTCTATAGGTCAACAACTGTAAATTTATCCCGCTATTTGCAGGTAGTCCGATTGGTGTTGACTACTAATCAGTCGTAGAATGAACAAAAAATCTTACTGATTAACGTTTCACTTTATCTCGTTGTTATACCATGATTTTATTTTCGTTATTTCGCAAACAATATTGTTTTACTATATGTCCACTAAATATCATATACTAACATAGCTACTTCTCTATATCAAACATTTCGGCATTCAATTATGCAAAGTTCCATACCACTATGCTACAATATACAAATAGAACTAGGAGGGATACTATGATTCGGAAAGCAAAAAAGACAGATGCGATGGCAATAGCTCCTTTATTGTATAATGCTCTGCATGAAATTGCTGAAAAAATCACAGGTAGCACAGTTGAAGCAGAAGTATTACTAGGACTTGAGACATGGTTCTCAAAAGAAAATAACCGTCTGAGCTACGAAAACTGTTTTGTCTATGAACAAGACGAGAGTGCAGTTGGAATTATTGTCGCTTATCACGGTAGTGAAGCAACACAGCTTGACGCACCAATTGTACATCACTTAAGAGCATTACATAAAGATGAATCAATTACGTTAGAAAAAGAAGCTGAGCTTGATGAGTATTACATTGATACATTATCAGTTTCAAGTGCACACGGCGGAAAAGGTATAGGTTCTAAATTAATTGAAGCTGTCGAAATCTATGCAACTGAAAAAGGGCATAAAAAAATCGCTTTACTTGTTAATTTAGAAAACAAACGCGCCTATTCACTATACGAAAAGTTAGGTTATAAAAAAGATGAAATTGTTATGCTAGTAGGGGAACCTTATGCTCATCTCGTAAAACCATTAAACGTCAAAATTTCTATATCTTAAAAAGAAAGCACACGATTTATATAAATCGTGTGCTTTTATGTTAAATTTGTATTTAATATATTTCCATCCATCGCCTCGTGAAACGTATATGTTGTACATCCCCATGGCTCTCTGTGCAAAATAGGAGAACCAGACCATCCCATCGCTCTCAGTTCGGCACCAATCATTACATTCACATAATTATGACCTACAAGAGCTATACTTCCATGTACGAGAGCATAACGATGTAACAGGTAAGCCGCTTGCCTTACCCTCTCTCTTACTTCCTTATAAGACTCAACATCTTTATGGTAGCCAAGTATCCATAATGTTCGTCCAATGAACATCCATACCTTAATTGTGCATTTCAACCACTTCGGAGCAAAAAAGCATGAAGGAACTTCAGCTTCTCTAAAAAGAGAATTTTGCATAAAAGATAAAGAATCCGTCAATTCAGCTGCTGATTGTACAGCACGCCTTTGATCACTTGTTAAGACAAATTTCGCTGCTTCAATTGCCTCTATTGTTTCTATCGGCATTTTAGCTTTTTGTATCATTGACTCGGAATCATACTGTTTCATCCATTCGTGAAATGAATTAATTGTCATCGGTTCTCTTATACGACTTAAACAACCATGACGAATAAAAGAAATCTTCATTCTTTTCACTCTCCATTCATCACTTATGAACTCTATTATGCACTAGTTCTAAACATCATACCACGCAAGAAAATAAAGTTATATCCCTTTACATCTCTCCACCACTATCATGTGTTATCGAAGCATGGATACCATCCATCCCATCAAAATATGTACTCGTATCATATTGACGAATCTTTTTTAAATGCATATAAGAAAATAAAAATAAAATTAAAGCTATAACACTCCCCACAAATTCAAACATCATTTTACCGCCTCTAATTTCTCCCACTTCAGCAGGTTATTCTACTTTTTCATTATACCTCGATATAAAGATTCTCGCATTTTTGCTATTTTTTCTAAAAAACATGGATTTTCTACATATTTTCTTACAAAAAGTGAATATTTTTCGAATTTTTACTTTGGAAACATTTACAAAGTAGGAAATATGGTTCAAAATAGGAGGAAATAAAAAAACCCAAATTTATTCTTTTTTTGGGAAAACTGTAACAAGGAGAGTTGCTTATGCAGATCGCAGAAACTGGAGATATCATCGAATTTAAAGGTGGAATGCAAGGCCGTGTTCAAAAAGTAAATCAAAACTCTGTTATTGTTGATATAACAATTATGAAGAATTTTAGAGAACTAGATATGGAACCTCTTACAGTTGTAAGTCATAAAAACTATACTGTCATTAATCAAAATGCATAATATAATAGAAAGAAAGGGCCTGTATACTATACAGGCCCTTTCTTTCTATTAACGATTATCAATTGTTTCCGGATATAGATCGTGGTTCATCATGCGGTAGTCAGCCATTTGTTCATACTTCGTACCTGGGCGCCCGTAGTTGCAGTATGGATCAATTGAAATGCCACCACGTGGTGTGAATTTCCCCCATACCTCAATATAACGCGGATCCATTAATTTAATTAAATCGTTCATAATAACGTTCATGCAATCTTCGTGGAAATCACCATGATTGCGGAAACTAAATAAATACAACTTTAAAGATTTACTCTCTACCATTTTTTGCTCTGGAATATAGCTAATATAAATTGTTGCAAAATCTGGTTGTCCTGTTTTCGGGCATAAACTTGTAAATTCAGGACAATTGAATTTTACAAAATAATCACGGTTTGGATGATTATTATCAAACACCTCTAATATTTCTGGGCTATATTCAAATAAATATTTTGTATTTTGATTCCCTAGTAATGTTACATCTTTTAAATCTTCATCTAATCTTCCTGTCATTTTAAACATCCCTTCTCGTTATACGCCGCGCTTATTTCCCCATACTAACGCATGAAGCTGAGGCAATACTTTTGCATCATTCATCTCTTTACAATTTACAGCTTTATCAATCAGCCATTCATACTTATCTAATAAATTTTTTATAAGCATCGCATCATCCACTGTTTTTGTATCATCGTTTCCTACTTGTAAGAAAAATGGTACCTTTGGATAACGTTCGTGCATCTTAACTGCATATTCAAAATCATGATCATCGAATACTACTACTTTTAAACTAATATCTTTTCCTGCTAGTTTCTGAATAATAGCATCTAACTTATGAAAATCTGTTTTCATCGTTGAACTTGGTGGTTTTGGAGAAATTGTTACCTCATCAATTTGAAGTAACCAATCTTGCCATTTACTCCCTTGCGTTTCAATTGCCGTTCGCATTCCATTTTCTTTTAATATAGAAAGAAGAAACTCAATATTTTTCAGTAATGCCGGATTTCCACCTGAAATCGTAACATGAGAAAAATTTTCTCCTCCAATTGCAACAAGCTCATCCCAAATATCTTCTGGTGTCATCTGTCTAATTTGATCTTTAGCTGATCCATCCCACGTAAAAGCAGAATCACACCAAGCACAGCTATAATCACAACCAGCTGTACGGATAAACATTGTTTTTTGCCCTACAACCATTCCTTCACCTTGAATAGTCGGACCGAATATTTCTAAGACAGGGATTTTACTCATCAAGCATCCACTCCCGTCTTACTTCCGCATAACTAGTCGGCGTCTCAAATAGACGAACAAATTCAACGCGAGCTCCTTTATATTCGTTCACTCGATTCTCTTTTGTTAGTGCTTCTGCCATCTTTTCATAAATCCAAACGACCATATTTTCAGCAGTCGTATTCATTGCAGGTAACGTTTCGTTTAAATAACGATGATCTAGATAAATTTCGATTTCATTTTTCCAAATTTCTTTTATATCTCCAAAGTCAATTGCAAGACCTATTTCATTTACATATCCACTAATTCCAAATACAACTTTATATGTGTGACCGTGTAAGTTTTTACATTTCCCTTCATAACAGTGTAAATGGTGTGCTGCATCAAATGTAAATTCCTTGCTGACCATTACTCTTTTATTATGGTATTTGAGTTGTTTACGCTGAATATCCTTGTCCATTTTTTGCAAATTCTCTACGATGCGAAATCCAAAAAAGTTATCCATTAGTTATTCGCTCCTTCGCGTTCTTGTAGGTACGTATCTAATCCTGCTTTACGAAGTTGACATGCTGGACATTCACCGCAACCATCACCAATGATTCCGTTATAACATGTTAATGTTTTTTCTCGAACAAACTCAAATGCTCCAAGTTCATCTGATAATTTCCATGTTTCAGCCTTATCAATCCACATAAGTGGCGTGTGAATGACAAACGGGTAATCCATAGATAAATTTAAAGTAACATTTAACGATTTCACAAACACGTCACGGCAGTCTGGATAACCACTGAAATCAGTTTCACATACACCCGTTACAATATGACGTGCTCCAACTTGTTTTGCTAATACAGCAGCAAATGATAAGAAGAGTAAATTTCGTCCATCTACAAATGTCGATGGCAATTCACCTTCTTCATGTGTAATCTCCAAATCCGTTCTCGTTAACGCATTTGGAGCAAGTTGATTTAATAGACTCATATCTAGTACCGTATGCTTTATTCCTAGTTCTTTTGCAATTTCCGCTGCACAATCAATTTCTAGCTTATGACGTTGATTGTAATTAAACGTTACAGCTTCTACCTCTGCAAACTGCTCTATTGCCCAAAATAAACATGTCGTACTATCTTGTCCTCCACTAAAAACAACAACTGCTTTTTCTTTTTTCATTTCACTCATTCTCCTTCTCTACTATAAATAAGAAGAAAGAACGTTCTTGAACTGTCACAATAAAAAAACAAAACAATACCTAAGGATATTGTTGTTTCCATAGTTTTTTATAGAGGGAGTTCGCGAACCTCTCCCGCGCGATGCACGGAATTTCTTCTTTCATTGACACAGCTTATTGTAACATATTGTATACTAGCGTAAAAATTTCTGATTTTTCCGCTATTTATTATTTCATTTCTTTCATTTTATAGTATGATTAATTTAATCTAAGAAGAGAGGAGGCATCCCACTGAAATCCTTTATTATTTATCTCTTTTTAAATATATTATTCATCCTGATTACAATGCTCGTATATCATTTATTTTGGAATCAAAAAGGGAAACGCTCTCCTAAATTAAATTCAGCTATATTCATTGTACTCTGTTGCCTTGCTACCGTACTCTGTATTACATTTGCAGCAAAAACAAATAATGGTTTTCAATTTGATATGCGCCATATTGTATTAATTGTCGGTACATTAACGGGAGGGCCTATTGCTGGTGGTTCTATCTTAGTTGTATTAAACATATATCGCTTATTATTAGGTGGGGTAGGTGTTTTCCCATCTCTTATCGGTTCTGTTCTTCTATTTATTGTTCTACTATTAACATATAAATTTTTTAATCAAACTTCTAATCGTATAAAAATAACACTTGCTATTATCTACAGTCTCACATACGGATTTAGTTGGATACCCTTCTTCCTTTCAAAGGTTACAAATAAGACTGATTATATACTGCATATTATTGTGTATGAGTTATGTTCAATGCTTGGTACGATTCTAATTTTATATTTACTGCACATATTACAAACTCAAGTTCGTCTCCAAAACGAACTTATAAATGCTGAAAAGTTTCATTTAATTGGTGAAATGGCAGCGTCTATCTCTCATGAAATTCGCAATCCATTAACTTCAACGAAAGGTTTTTTACAACTGTTACAATCAGATACCTGTACTGAGCAGGAACGAAAATTGTATATCGACATTGCCATTAACGGCATCGAACAAGCAAATCATGTTCTTACAGATTATTTAACCTTTGCTAAACCAAGCATTGAAAAAGAACAAACATTACAGTTAGAAGAAGAATTACTACATGCATTGTCGTTAATTACACCGCTTACTAATTTAACAAATGTACGTACTCATTATATAAAGCAAAGCACTTCTTTTTTTATCGCTGGTGAAAAGCAAAAACTAAATCAATGTTTATTAAATATTTTAAAAAATTGCATTGAGGCTATGCCAAAAGGCGGTGATCTTTATTTCACATTAGTTCCTGATCATAAGCATATTCAGTTATATATAAAAGATACAGGAGTCGGTATGGATTCAGAACAAGTAAAACGTCTTGGCTCTCCTTTTTATTCAACGAAAGAAAAAGGTACTGGACTTGGAATGATGGTCGTATTCAGTGTTGTTCAAGCTATGAATGGAAAAATTGATATTATAAGTGAAAAAGGAATCGGTACAACCTTTTTATTAACTTTTCCACTCATACAAAAAACGTGATGAAATACTCATCACGTTTTTTCTGTTCCTTCAACTAATTCAGCAAAAGCTTTCACTTTTCCGTGCGGTTGTTGATTTTCTTTACGTGCTTTCCAGGCGCGCTCTTCTTCTCGCTTCTTCTTAGACATGTTTTTTCAACTCCTTCTTTTCTTTCTCCATGTAGTATTCCAAAATAAGAAAGAAAACTATGCACATATCAAAAAAGAAGTGGTTTCCCACTTCTTCCACTTTAGCGTTGCAAAATTGCATGTTTCGCCTCTTTTAACTGCGTAAGATGTCTTTGTTCATGCAAATCAAGAAATTGAACCCATTGATACAAATTCAGATCATTAAAAACAGGATGCTTTAATCCATTTTCAAATAAATCTTTTTCATCTATAACACTATGAAGCGCGTGTAATAGTTCTTGGCGTGAATGTTCTAGCAATTGAATTCCTTGCTGTTTTTTCATTAAAGTTTCTGTTGGTTGCATTTGCTGAGGAGCTTCTCGTTTATGTGTGCGATCAAGCGTAAGTTGGAGGTCTTTAAATGGAGTCATGTTTCTTTCCTTTTTTTGTAAAGCATATACAAGGGCAGACGTGACAGATTGTTCAACTAAATGCAAGTGGTGTAAAATTTGAATAATGCTCCATTTATCACGGCGTGGCTTTACATTCACTTCTGTGTCATTTAACATTTCAATTTCTGATAATAGCGTGCTTCGAGTAGACTGTAATGAGTTTACTAAACTTTCTAAACTTACATCCATATTAGATTGAAGCATACTTGTTCCCCCCTTTTGTTTGTGAAAAGAGGTGCTCCTTATTAGAAACACCTCTTTAGTATTCTGAATTTTCTTTTATTATCTCATCATTTTCCCATTATGTCGATGTTAAACATGTGAAAAAAAGCGCATGTTTTTTACAATTTTGTGTCGTCAATCGCATGTAACCATGCTTCAATTTCTGTAATAACACTTTTCACACAGCCTTCAGCAAATGGTGATGTTAAATTTGCAACTTCTACTAATTCTAAGAACGATTTACTTCCACCTTGTTGGCACAGATTCACATAATCTTCCCAAGCCTCTTGTCTATTATCTCTTGCACGTTTCCAAAATTGTAGCGCACAAATTTGAGCAAGCGTGTAATCAATATAATAGAACGGTGAGCTATAAATATGCCCTTGACGTTGCCAAAAACCACCGCGCTCTAAATAATCATTATCCTCATAATCACGATGTGGTAAATATTTCTTCTCTATGTTACGCCATGCTGTCTTACGCTCTTCAGGTGATGCTTCAGGATTTTCATATACATAATGTTGATATTCATCAACAGATACACCATAAGGTAAAAACAGAAGTGCTGAACTTAAGTGAGAGAAGTAATATTTATCTGCATCTTCTTCAAAGAATAGCTTCATCCATGGCCATGTAAAGAATTCCATACTCATAGAGTGGATTTCACATGCCTCATATGTTGGCCAATTATATTCTGGAATTTCAAATTTACGACTTTCATATACTTGGAAAGCATGACCTGCTTCATGTGTTAATACATCAATGTCACCAGATGTTCCATTGAAGTTTGAGAAAATAAATGGCGCTTTATAATTCTCAATATATGTACAATATCCGCCACCAGCTTTTCCTTTTTTCGCAACTAAATCTAATAAATCATTATCTAGCATGAAATTGAAAAATTCATCTGTTTCAACCGATAACTCTTTATACATTGTCTTTCCATGATCAACAATCCAATCCGCATCTCCTTTTGGAGTTGGGTTACCTGTAGCAAACTCAAAGTTTTCGTCGTAATAAGCTAACTTCTCTACACCGATACGTGCTTGTTGTCGCTTTCTTAATTCCGTTGTAACGGGAACGATATAATCTAGCACTTGCTGACGGTAATTAGCCACCATCTCCGCATTATAATCTGTACGGTACATTCTTGCATATCCAAGTTCAACAAAGTTTTTGAAACCTAAAGATTTTGCGATTTTCGTTCTCACTTTAACAAGCTCATCATAAATACGATCTAGTTCTTCCTCATTTCCAGCTAAAAATCCGTAGTATGCTTCACTTGCTGCTTTACGTTCGCTTCTTTCTTTTCCTTGCATAAACGGAATCAGTTGCGATAACGTTCTTTCTTCTCCAGCAAAGTCAATTTTTGCAGATGCTAATAACTGTGTATATTGCGATGATAATTTATTTTCTAATTGTAAATCTTTCACGACTTCATCTGAATATGTTTTTAAATCACATTCTGCTAGAGCAAATAATTGTTTTCCATAATACGCCTCTAATTCTTCACGAAATGGAGAATTAATGAGTGCCTTATAATATTTTGTACCATATCCTTGTACAACTGGAGAGAATTCATCAAAGAAATCCTGCTCCTCCTTATAAAAAGTATCCGTCGTATCAACAGAATGGCGAATGTAACAAAGGTTTCCCATTGTACCAAAATCGTTGCGAATCTCATTAATTGAATGAATGACTTGTTTTTGTTCTTCTACAGTTTTTGCGTTATCAAACTTCTCTAAAGCAACAGTAAATTTCTCTTTTAACTCTTCAATATTTGGGCGTTTATATTCATAGTCTTTAAATGACATGAACGAGCCTCCTCTCCATTACATACCTTTATTATAATTCAATACGTATTCTCGAATCCCCTCTTAATTTTCAACAAATTTCGGCAGTGACTGCCATGAGTTCATTACAAATAAAAAAGCCTTGGATTTATTTATCCAAAGCTCCTTTGGAACATATTATTTTTCATACTTCCCAATTTTTTTTAATAAATCAAGTAATTCATCTTTTTCATCTTTCGTTAACATTTCAAAAGACTGATGTATAACTTTCTCATGCCCCGGAAAAATAGAAGCAATAAAGTTCTCGCCAGACTCAGTTAATTGCGCGTAAATAACACGTCTGTCATTCGGACATGGGATTCTCTTTACTAATCCCTTTTTCTCCAACTTATCTACAACATATGTAATGCTGCCACTAGCTATTAAAATGCGCTCACCAATTTGCTGGAGTGGTTGACCGCCTTTATGATATAGCAGTTCTAATACAGCAAATTCAGTTGGATTTAACCCGTTACTTTGTATAGATTTATTTGTAGTATCCATAACAGAACGATGTACACGAGATAATGCAATAAATACTTTTAAAGATTGAGAAATATCTTCTCGTTCATTATTTGATGTCATACAACTTTCAACCCTTCACTTAAATTCTCAGCAATAAAAAGAAAATACCACTTCATACTTCATGTGAATTCCGAATGAGCATTCACTCATCCATTTCCTCTCCCCTAATATATTAAAAATCATTCTTGAATAAAAACATGACAATTTTAACATAGTTTATATATAATGATAATAAAAAAAGAAGGAGTACCACATTTGAAAGTCAAATTCCAAAGCATAATTATATATATATTGCTTGTTATCCTACCGACAATAGGGATTGGTGCTACATTTTATTCGTATCATACATATAAAATGAAACAGGAAAACAAATTATCTGCTCATACAGTTCTCTTTTTATATAGAGATTATTTGGATCATCATCTTGGTGAAGCAATTTCTGCTTTAGACATGCTTGCAAAAGTTGTAGGCACCGAGACTGGTAATATAAATGGCATTAAACAAATTGTACATGATACAGATGGAAACGATGCACGCTTTTCTGGTCTATATTACGCTACACCAGAAGGAGTCATTACAATCGCATCTGAAGATGAATCAAAGCCTATAGATGTTTCAGACCGTAAATATATTCAAGACGCGCTCCAAACTAAAAAAACCACTGTATCATCAGTCATTACTGATCGCGTTCTTGGACATAAAGCTATTATGATTGCTGCCCCCATATTTAATAAACAGAAGGAGCTCTCAGGATTATTATTAGCTAGTTTACGCTTTGATTACATTTCCTCTTCTTTAAATGCCATTAAACCACAATACCATTTTGAGGTAACTGATAAACATGATGTAGTTTTTCTAACCGATGATAATAACGACACAAGTGATACGCATTCTAATATGCTTACTACCCCACTCCAAAGATTAAATTGGAAGGTCTCTGTTTCTCCATTACCCATTCATCAAAAAACCTTATACCAGTGGGTTGCAATAGAGTGTATAGCTACTTTATTTTTAATGTCTATTTTATTTTTGCTTGCTCAATATATGTTGTTAAAACGTCAAACAAAACTTGAAAGACAACAAAATGAACTACAGAAAATTGAATTAGTTGGAACTTTTGCAGCGAGTACAGCACACGAAATCCGTAATCCTCTTACTGGAATTAAAGGACTCGTCGCTCTATTAAAAGAGAAATATAAAGATGAACAAGATCAGTTCTACTTTTCCGTAATTGAACAAGAAATAGAGCGAATCAATGAAATTGTAAGTGAATTTCTTATTCTAGGAAAGCCAACCGCCATCATCGAACAAACATATGATGTAAGAACAATTCTAAATGAGGTAGCATTAATTATTCAATCTGAGGCGAATTTACATAACATTGTATTCCATTTACATTTGCCAGACCATCCTGTTCATATCCGTTGTTCGAAAGACCATATGAAACAAGTGGTTTTAAACATTACCAAAAATGCAATTGAGGCCATGACTTCTAATGATACACTAACCATTGTAGTAAAAAACAATGAAACACACGCACAACTGCATATTACAGATACTGGAAAAGGGATTCCGCAACATATTCAAAAACACCTCTTTCATCCGTTCTTTACTAATAAAGATACTGGAACAGGTCTTGGACTTGTCATATGTAAACGAATTGTAGAGATGTATAATGGGCATATTTTTATCGACAGTACAGAAAATGAAGGAACGACAGTTCATATCGAAATTCCGTTACACATAGTATAATTATCCTTATCCTATAAGGGTAATTATACTTATTTCATAAAACCAGCCACAAGCATTCGCCAAAAATTATTTGATTTTCCTTCATACCCGATTTGGAAAATAGGTATTTTTATAATTGAAAACCATTTCGGTGTTTGTTTTTCTTTATAACATTGATATTGTAAAATAAGCTTGTCCAATTCTTGACTAACTTGAATTGTCTCCCTACTATTTAGCCCACTTGTTAATCCTAGTTGAATCATTTCTTCACGTTTCATATGAATATCACGTGAAAGCTTTTCTAATGTGTACTTCCTTTTTACAGTAAACATCCATATCCCCCTTATTATACTTCCATGCTCTTAACTTCACTTCTCCATTGACTTTTTTTAACTACTTAATCATATGCAAATTTGAAGAATCAGAAAATTTAACATTTTCTCCCTGTAATTTACAAATCTTTACCCTCACTTTGAGAATTATTACAAATTATTCTATCTTTGTAAATACATTCGCAATAATAGACATTTTTTTCATCTTCTTTTTTTATAAATTCTACGTAAACCGGGGATTCTTAATTTTCCACCTACTTTTCTTCGACATTTTTTGTTTAATTTATATAAAAAAGCAAAACATAATGATGATTGATAAAGTGAAACTTTAATCAGTGTTTTTTTGTTCAGCCCCCACTGATAATTAGCATTCACCAATCGGGTAGGCAGTGAATCTCCCACCTATCCAGCCCAATGTTGAGGTGGGAGTCTTACTACCCACAAATAGCAGGATAACAATAGAAAGGAAATATTTATATGCGAAAATATACGATTGCATTATTCATCATTGTTTTGTTTTTACCGTCTTTCTTATTTCCTATTCAAGCAAATGCTCATACGAATAAAGTTGCTATTGTCATTGATGATTTCGGTAATAATATGAAGGGGACTAATCAAATGTTATCACTTCCCATTCCACTCACTGTTGCTGTTATGCCTTTTCTTCCTTCCACAAAAGAAGACGCAATAGCTGCCCATAAGAAAGGCCATGAAGTTATTATACATATGCCAATGGAACCTATAAAAGGTAAAAAAGAATGGCTTGGGCCGAAAGCAATTACAACTGATTTAAGCGATGAAGAAATAAACAACCGACTTGAACAAGCCATTCAAGAAGTACCGCATGCAATTGGAATGAACAATCATATGGGGTCAAAAGTAACAGCGGATGAAAGAATTGTTCGCCTTATACTTGCTGCTTGTAAAAAACACGGTTTATTTTACTTAGATAGTAAAACGAATCCTAATAGTGTCGTCCCAAAAATCGGAAAAGAATTAGGAGTTCCTATTATTGAAAACCAACTATTTTTTGATGATGTGTATACAGCAGGACATATTTCAAAACAAGCCCAATTACTCATCAAAAAAATTCAAGAAAAACCTATTATGGTAGCTATCGGGCATGTGGGCCCCCCAGGTGAAATTACATCACGCGTTATTGAAACTTCTATCCCTAAAATTCGTGAGCATGGAGACTTTATTTTCTTATCTGATCTAGCATTATCCCCGCCTCCTGTTTCAAAATAAAGTTCATTACTCACATATAATCAGCCCTCACCAATTGGGCTTTTACAGGTAACACCCGCCCACCTAACTTCTTTGCTTTCACCAAATTTTGAGGCGTGGATTTTACTACCCACAAATAGTGGGACAAAAAAGTACCTATCTATATATAACAGATAGGTACTTTTCTTTTTAACTTAAATATAATCTACGTGACTCACTCTGAATCCTTTTTTCTCTATTTTTCCGATTAATTGCTTTAATTTTGTTTCATCTAACTCATCTGATATATTTACAATAACGCGGCGGATATATTGATCACCGTTATCTAGCGTAAATAGGCCACCGATATTATATGCTTTTAACAATGTCCCAAGCTCTTTAATCGTTCCCTTACAATCTTGTGTTGCAATTGTTAATATATAACCACCTGTTCGCATACCAAATGAATCTTCAATAACATCAAATATATTCGAATGCGTTAACATACCGACAAATTCATTATAATCATTTAGCACGGCTAAAAACGGAAGCCGACGAATTACATAAAAGGCTCTGAAGAAGGAATCCTTTTCAAAAATAAATGCATTGGAATCATCGAGCATATCCCCTGCACTTACATGCTCTAATCCGCTATTGCATTTTTTTTCTAATAAATCTACTTTATAAATAATCCCCGTGAATTTCTTCTCATCTTCTGCTAATACCGGGATGGCTCGAAATCCCGTTTCGTTCATCATTTGCAGTGCCTCTTCACCAGAATCATTTATTTTGCAAAATGTTACTTGCTGCTTTGGCAGAAAATGATATTTAACTCGCAAAATATGTTCCTCCTTACATGTCAACATGTAATCTATATATAATAAGGAGACCTATATTTTATGAGTGAAATTATTTTTAAAACGCTTTCATTTATTTATTAACTTGTAGCTATATCACATCCATTTTTATATAACAGAGCTCCTTGCCCCCTTAATCATTAATAACTTTACATGATAGTTCATTAAATATTCTATACCCTCTAGCCATTTTTTCGCCTCTTCTGGCGTTTTTCCCCACACAATCATGCCGTAATTATGAACAAGAACTACTCCTCCACCTTCAATGAAATTCGGAACATTCCTTTCTAATAAATCAGCGAATTTTTTTTCATCTTCTACAATTGGAATTGTCATTTCTGTTATACCTTCTTTTCCGAAAACACGCTCCACACTGCGTTTATCGAACGTTACTTCTCCTTCTTCCCCATATAACTCTGATATTAAATGACTATCTACAGTCTGCACTTGTAAAATACATCCTGCACTACTTTTTTTATAAATATCCGCATGCATAAATGACTCTGCAGCTGGTTTTTCTTCATTTTCAAATACTGACTCGCACATGCAATTTACGACAATAAAATCTTCTTCCGAAAATAGCCCTTTATCTCTTCCTTCAACATTTACTAAGAATGTTAACGGCTCTTTTGACGTACATAGCGATAAGCTAATTTTGGTACCATAAAACCAATCACGAAGTGCCAATTCAGATTTCACATCTTTTAATTCATTCCATTTCTTCAGAAAAAATAACATTTCGTCACCCCCGGCATAATATTCATATAAGGTTCGAATCCTTTCTATGTAAAAGGAATATTTTTTGATTATTCTAAAAATTAATTGAATTATCACATGAGAACGCTTTTTTGTCAATATAGTTTCGTGGTTCTTCTTTAAAATAGGCTATTCATATGTCTATACTCCTATCTATTTCCTATTTCATTTTGTACATAAAAATACGCTACTCTTTAATTAAAGAATAGCGTATTTTCCTCATTTTTTATTCCGCATTAACGGGCAGCCCGATTAGTGAGGGCTAATAATCAGTGGGGAATGAACAAAACCCCCACTGATTAAAGTTTCACTTTATTTCTTTATTGCATTATATAAAAACTGTGCATATTGTTCACGTGTTACGAAATTATCTCCTAAAAAATTCCCTTCCCCATCGCCTTTTGATATTTTATTATCCACTAAAGCTTTCACATATCCTTTCGCCCAATGGTCATTTGGTATATCTTTAAAATTCTCTGCACTATTTTCATTTTCTTTTAACTGAAATACTCTTTGTAATACTACTGACATTTCATATCGAGTTAATACTCCATCTGGACGGAACATACCATTTCCATAGCCTGTCATAATTCCAGCTTGAACCACTGCATCAATAGCCGTTTCATACATATTTCCTTTCGTATCTGTAAATGCCGTTTTTGGTACTAGATTATTTTCTAATTTTAAATACCTTTGTATTAGAAGAGCTACTTGTCCACGAGTAATGTTATCACCAAATCCAAATTCACCATTTCCATAGCCTATAAATAATTTTTCTTTCGCTAAGTAATTAATTGCTTCTTCTGACCAATGTCCCTTTGGTACATCTTTAAATTCTACCACTTCTGTTTTCTCATCTTCTTTAGACGTATTACCGTCTTTACTTTCTACTACATTTTGAATAACAGACCCTGTAAAGAAAATTCCTGTATCCGCGAATGGATCTTTCACACCAAATTCATATATTTTCTCACCTGGTGTACTCCATTTCACTACACCATTACTATACGTACCGTTATCGCTCTTCAGACGGATTTTCGTAGAAACCTCACCATCTTTTTCATATATAGGTACTTTTACTTCTTTATTTACTTCTGTTTCCTCTAAAAATACCTTTTGATTTTGGACATTAATATAAGCCGTCTTACTTAGTTCTATAACTGGTCGGACATCACGGATTTCATTTGCAACAAAACTTAGAAATACTAATTTTTTCAAATTACTAACTGGTGATAAGTCTGAAATATAATTCGCTTCTAAATCAAGCTTTTGTAAGTTTACTAAACTTGATAATGGCGTAATATCCTTTAACTCATTGTTAGGTAAGTGTAATTGTTTTAACTGTGTCATCTTACTTAGAGGAGTAACATCTTTTATTTCATTTTTCCCAATCCACAATTCTTCTAATTGCTTCATTTGCTCAATGCCGGATAAATCTTTAACTTTATTACGTGTTAATACTAAGTCTGTTAAAGGTAATGAATATAACGCTTTAATATCTTCAATTTGATTACCTGCTAAAGTTAAGTATGTTACATTTTTCAAAGCGCTTAATGGAGCAACGTTCGTAATTTTATTATTTGCTAAATTCAAGTAATCTAGTTGTTCCATTTTCGCTAATGCTGTTACATCTTCTATTTGGTTGCCTGATAGAAATAAACTTTTTACATTTTTCATTTCAGTTAGTGGTGCAACGTTTGTAATTTTATTATTACTTAAATCAAGAGATTCTAAATTATCCATCTTAACAAGTGGCGTTACATCTGAAAATTCATTACCACGCAAAGCTAAATGACTTAATTGCTTTAAGTTCGCAAAGAACGACGGATCTTTTATCTTCGCATTCGCAACTGTTAAAGATTTTAAATTTGGCATATATTTTAATGCACTATAATCAAGTATCTCATTCGTATTTAAAAACAAATCCTTTACTTGTAATAACTCTTCTTTCGTAATTGGTGTATTTAAATCTTTTCTATTAAATACTTTTTTATTCACAAGTTCTCTTAATTTGTTATCTGTTATCATATTTTGATTATCAACTGGATTATCCGTTTCCGTATTGCCTGAATTAGAGTTATCATCTGGTTTCTCTGTTTCTTTGTTACCTACAGTTGGATCTTTAATTTCAAATTGAACTTGATATTTGTGATCATATCCAATAGCTGGAATAAGTATATGCATTTGCATATTGTGCTTCTTCTCAAACTCACCAATTTCAAATTGAACTACTTTCGTTCCATTCTTCCTCTTATCTTCTGACAAAACCTTCACATCATGAAATACACCAGGCTGGTTTCTATCTTCTATTCTAAGATATTGAAAATAATCACTATCTTGCATTGTTACAGTGACAATTTTTTTGCCAGCTGCAATCGTTACTTTAGGATCTTTTATATATTGAGAAACCATAGATGGCTCATCTTTTTGGTCCTTATATATTTTAATCTCAGTATCATACGTGCGATCACTCGCTGCTGCTACCGATTGATTTGCTTCAACTTTTAATGCCGCTAATGCTGGAGTAGAGTACGTAGCAAATGGAATTGCTAATGTTGTCGCTACTACTAGCGCCTTCATGTAATTTTTTTTCAAAATAATATCCCCTATCATATATAATCTTTACAATTGATAAGTATTATCAATTATCCACAAATAAATGATAATGAATATCATTATCATTGTCAATGAGAATATTACATTAAATTTATATTTTTAAAGATAAAAAAATAAAAAAGCCCTTTATTCAAAGGGCTTTTTTACCTATCGTATGAAGAATTTCACTTTTTTCCTTCTCATTGATGACACCGATTTTTTGCAAAATATTCGCGTACAATACAAGTTTATTATATATTCGTTCTGACATGTTCTCCCTTCTTTCCTTCGACCAACTTTTTTTGTATTGGTAAATTATATGAAAGAGGTGAGAAAATGTGTCCACTTTTTGCATAACTGCAAATCTTTTATTTTACGATTTACAGATAATAAAACTCCCTCCTAAAAATTAGGCGGGAGTTTATGTGCTTTCACTGTATTTAACAAACTGTCCACTGAATATTATGCTTCTTAAGTTCTTCTTCAAAGCTATATGGCATTTTTTTATCACAAATTACGTGTTGAATACGCGAAATTGCTGCTATACGATAATTCCCTTTCACGCCTACCTTCGTATGATCACATAAAATATATGTTTTCTCAGCTAATTTCATCATCGCCTCTGACAATTTCGCTTTCTCTAATTCAAAGCTGGAAACTCCAAAACTAGGTAATAACCCATCAATCGAAACGAACGCTTTATGAAAATGAAATTGCTGTATGACTTGCTGAGAAATAGACCCTGATACACGCGAATGCTTTGGAGATACTTTTCCACCTATAAACAAAACTTCACCGTGAAACATCTTTTTATTAATAGAAGAAATTAATTGTGTTGCGACTGGAAATGAACTTGTTACAATCGTTAAATTTTTACGATGAACAAGGTATGGAACCATTTGAAGCGGTGTACTTCCATCATCAATTGCAATGACATCACCGTCTTCTACAAATGTCGCTGCTTTATAACCAATTCTTTTCTTCTCTTCTATATGTAGCATTTCTCTTTCTAACATTGGTGCCTCTACTCCAGCGCCTGGAAGTTGAACAGCTCCACCATACACTTTTTTCAGCTTCTTTTCACGATCTAATTCTTCTAAATATCGACGAATCGTTTCTGTTGATACAGCAAATTCTCTCGCTAATTCTGAAACCTTTACTTTCCCTTTAAATTCTACCTTTTCAAGAATGGTTCGCTTTCTTTCTTCTCCTACTACAGACATAGCTTCACCTCATTTATATCTCCCTTATAAACGTCCTTACTTATACAAAGCTATAATTTTCTTTATAAGTAGAAACTTCTTCATGAATATGAATACCGCGCTTTGCTAGCTCATCAAAAATCAATTGTGGATTTTCAAAGGCTTCTTCAGGCGTAACAACACCCACCCTATTTACATTTCCATTTGCAATTAACTCTGCAGCAATCCCAAATGGAATACCGACGTTTCTCGTATACGCTCTTAATTTTTCCCATCCTACAATAGAACCATCAGATAACGGATGTGTATGATATAACACATGTCTTTGCTTCTCATTATTTTTCATACCTATTACTTCTACATGAAGTGCATAACCATAAAGCTCTGTTTCTTGCCCTTCTTTCGATTGCAATAAATACTGTGAAATACAATCCATAATGCCTATTTCTTTCCCGTTTATTTCAATCTGATCATTACGCAATATGCCGTAATCATATAAAGCACGTACAAGTTGCATATTTTGCTGTGGCCAAGTTCCTCTCGTCTCTATCAGTTTGACACCTTTATTTTCTAATGCCTTTGCTAGCGTAATCGTTTCAGAATGCGGAATGATATACTGCGTTGCCTTACCATAAGGCTCTGGCAATTCTATTTCTCTCGGACGCGCAAACGGAGGTACTTGCTTAAATTCACCATCTTCATACACTGTACGCGATGGTAAATATGGATCATATTCATATGTCGTTGTCTCTGTAATTGATGCAGAAAAAGCAATCGGACGATACGAACCGTGACTTACACGGACAGACTCTACAGTATCCAATTGATTTGCTGCATGCATTGCCATCATTTGCGTTACACCCGGCGTCATGCCAAATCCAGGTAAACATATCTTTTCATTTTCAACAAATATAGCATGCGATTCATTTTCTTCACCAAATCCATTTAAGTTCACACCGTGACATCCTGCTTCTGCAATACAGCGGGTCGACAATCTGTTTAACTTTATCGTCGTACCGTCCATTACAATGTCATAACCAATCATTTTTGCAACCGTATCCTCGTGATCCGTTACATCTACTTTTACAAAATCAACACGAGGGTCGTTGAGCCATTCTACTACTTTACGGCCCTCTACCTCGTTAAAATCAGCTACTGTAATTGTCTCAAAAGATGAAAATTGAACTAAATCCAAAATAGCTTCGCGACAAATTTTACCTGCTCCACCTAAGCAAAACACTTTCACCCAATAACAGCTCCTTTAGCAATACTATCAACTAAGCGATTAATATCTTGTTCATGTACATCACCGATATTTCCAATGCGGAACGTATCTACTTTCGAAATTTTCCCAGGGTAAATAACAAATCCATAACGCTTTAATTCGTTATATAACTGTTGAAACTCGAATCCCTCTTTTGGATAAATGAAAGATGTAATAATAGGAGATTGGTATTCCTCATCTACTAGTGGCTTAAATCCGATTTCTCCCATTCTATTTACTAGTAGTTTTTGATTGTTGTAATATCGATTGTAACGCGCTCTTACTCCTCCCTCTTTTTCTAGTTCAAGTAGTGCTTGATAAAAAGCATGTACAACATGTGTAGGTGAAGTAAAACGCCATTTCCCATTTTGTTTTTCCATCGTTTCCCATTGATCATATAAATCAAGAGATAAAGAGCGTCCTTGCCCTTTACACTTCAATAATTCATCACGTTTTGCGATTACAAATCCGAATCCAGGAACCCCTTGAATACACTTATTCGCACTACTAATTAAAAAATCAATTTGTAAATCAGCAATGTCTATTTCAATCCCGCCGAAACTACTCATCGCATCAACAATTGTAACCTTTCCATACTGTTTTCCTAATTTACATACATCTACAATTGGATTTATAATGCCTGTCGTCGTTTCGCAATGAACAACTGCAATATGCGTAATCTCTTTATCTTCTTGCAATAACTTCTCTACTTCTACAATATTAGTAGGTTCCCACTCTTCTGTTTGACTGACCACTACATCAATCTGTAACATCTCTGCCATTTGCACAATGCGCTTACCGTACGCACCATTTGTACAAACGAGAATCTTCCCATTTGCCGGAATAACAGAACCAATTACTGCTTCAACTGAAAACGTACCGCTTCCTTGCATTAACACTGTTGTATATTTCTCTTCTTCCTTCGTCGCTAACGATACAAGTTTAGCTCTTACTTCTTGCACCATCGTATTATATTCATCATCCCACGTACACCAATCGTATAGCATAACTTCTTTTACTGATTTTGTTGTCGTTAATGGTCCTGGTGTTAATAATAAGTAGTGATTTTCAGTCATGATCCTATTCCCCTTTTATGAAATAATAAGTTCTTGTTTCTCGATATGTTCCATTACGCTTTCGAGTTCCTGCATCGTTTCTATCGTAAAGTGCGCCCCATTTTCAACGAAACGATTGCGAACTACTTCTATTTTTTCACGAAGTTCTACCGAATCCATATTCTCCACTTCCTCTTCCGTTAAACCGAGCTCGCTACTGCCAAGAATTACACCAACTGTCCACATTCCAGCATTTCTACCTTCTTTCATATCTGATACTGTGTCCCCAACTTTTATCATATGGTTCATCGGATACACACCAAGTTCCATTGCATTTTTATAGCACATCCATGGATATGGACGGCCTGCTGGAACATCATCTGGCGTAACAAGAAAATCAGGTTTATATCCTTGTAACGCTGCTTCCTTTGCTACAATATCCATCATTTCTCTCGTATAACCAGTCGTTGAACCAATTTTAATTCCTCTTTCACGTAAAGAAGCAATCACTTCTTTTACTCCATTAATCGGCGAAGCATAGCGCGGTAAAATAGCGAAGAGAATCTCTTCAAATTCTTCATACATCTCCTGAATGTCTGCTTCTGTTGGTAATTTTCGGAAAACACAATTCCACTCACTCGCAATACGAGGCATCTCAGTAAGTGCCCTTACATGATCTATTTTTAATAACCCCATTGGCTTACGAGCTTCTTCTGCTGTAATTGCTACACCCCGTTTATGAAAAATCTCCATGAATACTTCTAGTGGTGCAAAACATCCGTAATCAACTGTTGTCCCTGCCCAATCAAAAATAACTGCTTCAATTTTCATTCTGTCCATCACCTTTCTTACTTATCTTTTTTGCCATTGTGAAGTTCGGTTACGAAGTGCTTTCGTTCCCCATTCATATACAACTCTTACTACAATATTTGTAACAACAATAAGCACACTCATTGCAGCTGCTGGCGCCACATTTCCTGCATCATCCATATTTACGATTGATACGGCAGCTAGTTTAAAATCAGCTGCATATAGGAATACAACTGCCGATACAGTTACCATTGAATTTACGAAGTAGTACATTACCATTTCTAAAATTGCTGGTAAACACATTGGTACCGTTACTCTAAAGAATGTTTTATAAAACGGAATACCCATCGACTGCGAAACAAGCTCAAACTCTCGATCTAATTTCTTTAAAGCAGTCGTTGCCGTGACAAATGTTACAGAATAAAAATGAATGATATTTACTAGTACTAACACAGCGATTGTTCCGTATAAAGAATGAAACGGGTTCGTTACTGATAGTCCCAAAATTTGAATCGTTGGTTGACTAAAGAAAAAGACATATCCTAATCCGAGTACTAAACCTGGTATGGCTAAAGGAACGATAGAGAAAAAGTAACCTGTTTTTCGGAAGAATTGTAGCTGGTCTATTTTCTCAATTGCATATGCAAATACAAATGTTAAAATCGCCCCAATAACTGCTGTAACTGCTGAAACAATTACGCTATTTTTAAATGCTTCAAGTCCATCTCCTGTTAAACTCGAAAAATTAAAATGCTCAAATGTAAAACTCATATTATATGGCCATACTTTCACACTTGCAGCAATACCAACTGCCACAAATAACAGAATGATCATAAATGTAATCACACTACAGTATATGAATGAGATGACATCTCTTTTCTTATTAGCTATTATTCTGTATGGTACTGCTTTTGAAGATAAGAAATTCGCCTGCTTTCTTTGCGTAATACGATCAACTGCAAATGCGAATATAGCTGGGATTAATAAAATCATTCCAACTGTTGCACCCATCGACATATTTTGCTGTCCAATTACTTGTTTGTATACGTCAGTAGCAAGCACATTATATTGTCCACCAACAATTTTTGGTGCCCCAAAATCAGTGAAACTAAGTGTAAACACAACAAACATTGCACTAATTAATCCGTACTTTACACTAGGTAAAGTAACCGTGAAAAATTGTTTTGTTTTACTCGCCCCTAGCATATTAGAAGCTTCATATAAACGATAATCGGATCCTTGAAAGGCAATTAGTAATATGAGAAAGGCTTGCGGAAATGTATACATAACTTCAGCTATTACAATTCCTACTGGTCCATATAAAGGGATTTGTATACCTTCAAATAACCCAAACATTCCTTTCGTTACTAGCCCTTGATTACCAAATAAATATGTAAGTGCTATACCATGCATCATCGTTGGTGCAAACAATGGTAATAACGCTACATACTGAAATACACGCTTTCCAAAAACATTCGTACGGGCAATTGCATATGCGTAAACGAATGCAATTGAAACTGAAATAATTGTTGTTGCGCCCGAAATCCATACCGTATTTTGTAAAGACTGAACTAAAGTCGGTGTTGTGAAATATTTACTGAAATTCGCTAAACCAATGAAAACTCCATCTTTATTATAAAAAGCTTGTGTAAATAGTTGTAATAGTGGTAATACAAGTATGATAAGGAAGGAAAGAATCATACCGATAATTACAAGCCTTTGGATCCATTCCTCTTTCCCTATACTTCTCTTAATCTTTTTTTTCGCACTTTCTACCTTGTAGTTTTCTAACATCTCCATCTATACAATGACCTTCTTTCCATATGACAACATATGATTTTCTGAGAAAGAGATTTGAATCGGCTTTCCTTTTCTAATATCAGCTACTTCTACTTCTGATGCTAATATATCCACTACAATTTTCTCATTATAAAGGTGTGTGTTTTCTTCTACGACTCGCACTTCCGTCCGATATACAGATCCACGAAACTCCATACTTTCCACAACTGTTTTAATACCGTCCTTTTGTACAATTGTTACATGTTCAGGACGAATTGCATGCTCTTCGTTATTTTTCGAAAAGAAATTAATAGAACCAATAAAATCTGCCACAAACGGATTGGCTGGTCTTTGATAAATCTCCTCTGGTGTTCCAATCTGCATAATTTCCGCATGATTCATTACAACAATTTTATCAGCCATCGTTAATGCCTCTTCTTGATCATGCGTGACCATAATAGTTGTTACTCCTACTTTCTCTTGCAAATCACGCATTTCTCTACGTAACTTTTCACGTACTTTCGCATCTAAAGCAGATAACGGCTCATCAAGTAACAAAATATCTGGAGACAGAGCGAGCGCACGTGCAAGTGCCACTCGCTGCTGTTGTCCACCAGACATTTGAGCAGGATATTTATCTTTTACATTCAGTAAATCTACAAGTTTTAACGCCTCTAGCGCTTTCTCTTTTACTTCTGCTTTTCCATATTTTTTTGTCTTTAAGCCGTATTCAATATTTTCAAGTGCTGTTAAATTCGGAAATAATGCATACGATTGAAACACCATTCCGAAGTTTCTCTTTCCAGGAGGTAATGCTGTAATATCTTTTCCATTCACAGCTATACTACCTGTTGTTGCCTCTTCTAGACCTGCTAAAATTCGAAGCAATGTCGTTTTCCCACAACCACTTGGGCCTAATAAACATACAAACTCATTTTTGTTCACAGTAAAAGAAATATCTTTTAACGCTGTAAATGCATCAAACTGTTTTTGAATGTGTTGAATTGATAAATATTCGCTCATTTTTTCTCTCTCCCACTCACTTACTTTTTCGGTTCTGCTTTTTGTCCAAACTCTTTTTCCCATTTTTCTAAAATTTTGTCACGATTTTCTGCTGCCCACTTAAAGTCATTCTTTTTGTATAACTTTTCTGTTACATCTTTAGGGAATCCATCTGGAAGTTTATAATCATTTTTAATTGTCGCAAATCCATTTTTCTCGAAGTATAACTTCATTACATCATCAGTAATCGCCCAATCTAAAAATGCTTGCGCTAATTTTTCATTTTTTGCATTATCTTTTTTAATAAGTGCGTTCGCTTCTACTTCCCAACCTAATCCTTCTTTCGGCAATACAACTTCAACTGGTGCACCTTTTTGTTTCTCTTTCAAAGCACTATAAACCATTGATACGCCAACTGGATATTCACCCGCTCCTGCTAATTTCGCTGGTTTTGATCCTGAATGCGTATAACTTGCCATATTATCATGAAGTTTCTTCATGTAATCCCAGCCTTTATCTTCACCCATGATTTGTAGCCATGCAGAAACTGTTAAAAATCCTGTTCCAGATGATGCTGGATGTGGCATAACAAGTGTTCCTTTATACTCTGGTTTCGTTAAATCTTCATATGATTCTGGCATCGGTAAATTTTTCTTCTTTAACTCTTCTTTATTTACAGCAATCCCCGTCATAAATGCAGTATTTCCTACCCATTTTTCAGGTTGCTTATCATCTTTAAATTGTGGAAGAACACGATCTGCTCCTTTTGGAGAGTATCCTTTTAACATATCTTTTTTATCTAAAGCTAATAGACTTGATGCCGCAGTTCCCCATACAACATCTGCTTGTGTATTTTTCCCTTCAGCTAGCAATTTCGCAGTAATAACTCCTGTTGAATCACGTACAATGTTCAATTTCACATCAGGATATTTCTTTTTAAAGGAATCAAGATAAATTGGTACAAGCTCTTCTTCAATTGCTGTGTAAACAGTTAATGATCCAGATAATTTGTCATCTTTCACTTTCGCTCCAGCACTTTCTTCCTTCTTTGCACCACACCCCATTAATAACGAAAATACCATTCCAGTCGCTACAGCTTTAAAGATTGTTTTTTTCACTGTTTCTCTCTCCTTTTACAAATCTTATGTACAACTCAAATATAAACAACTAGTGTAAAAGCAGTATTAAACCAACATTAATCTTTTGTTTGTTGTTTGTTTTTGTGTAATACGTTGCTACTTCTATGTTTTTTCGCATTTTTCTGCTCATAGAAAACACTAAATTTACAAATAATTAAAAAAACCTTTATAATCCCACAAAAAAATGAGGCGTTTGTAAAAAACGCCTCATTTTTGTTTCCCTTTTTTTGAATTACGATTCGCATACTTTGCGCTATTTTCTCCTTCATACTCTAATGCAAATTCTGCATCTGGTAAGCTTTCTTTCGGAGTTTTATTATTATTGATTGCCGCATTTTGTTTCACTTTTCTTTTTGCCAATACATTCACCTGCTCTCAAGAAATCACTTTCTACTCTAGTTTGAAACAACTTAAAATAATTATTACTGGCAAGTGTTAACAAGTACATAAGAGGCGTTAGATGGAAATACTACATATGAAGAAATCATTATAAAAAGGAGCGATAATTTTGAAGAAAAAAGAAAAGATTCAATCACCCATTTTAGACGAAACGCTCCCGCATCAAATGAATTTTCCATCTTTTAAAGGAACAGGAAAAACGATGCAACAACCTTTTGTGAATCAATATAATGTTGTAATTGGAGACAGTAAATATAATTCCGAGAACAGTCCGCTTAACAATTGGAGTGATGAAGTAGATCCTGCCATTATGGCTGGCGATGAGTGGATCCATCCTACAAATGATATTGGGTGGATTTCAGAAGAAAATCAAGAGTTGCTAAAAAACGAAGCGGATAATAAAGATGAAGCTTTCATGCATCCACAATTTGGAATTAACGACTAAAAAACCATTCTACCTAACGTAGGTAGAATGGTTTCATACTATCCAATAATAATCCGCTCTTTCGGGTATTTATAGCGAGGTGGTTGTTCCCTTCCACCACTAGCTAAAATAAATGTTAAAATACCAACGCGTCCGATAAACATAAGCACAATAAGTACAAGTTTCCCAACAGTTGTTAAATCAGGCGTGACACCTGTTGATAGTCCCGTCGTTCCGAAAGCAGAACAAACTTCAACAATTAAGCTCATAAGCGGTACATTTTCCGTAATAGATAAAATGAATAGCGCAGTAGCACATAACAAAATCCCCATCGTCATAACGACAGATGCTTTCAGTACATCCTCTTCATGTAGCTGACGTTTGAAGACTCTAACTGTTCTACCGCCCCTTGCAAAGGTGTATAGTGACAATATACTAACAGCAAATGTAGTTGTACGTATTCCGCCCCCAACCGAACTTGGAGATGCCCCTATAAACATTAATATACTCATAAATAAAAGCGTCGGTTGTGATAATTCACGTATATCCATTGTTGCAAGTCCACCACTTCGCGTCGTCACAGATTGGAATAATGTATAAAATACAGTTTCATGCCATGACTTTCCTACTAAAAAATGATTTCTCTCCAGTAAAAAAATCATAATTGTACCAACAACAACGAGTGCAAAAAATGTTGTTGTCGTCAATTTTGTAAATAATGAAAAACGGAATAATTGTTGTCTCCTTTTACTAAGGAATTGTTTCACTTCCATTAGCACAGGGAAACCAATCGCTCCTAAAATAATTAGTAACATATGAATCATTTGAACAATATAATCTTTTTTATACGGAATTAATGATTGTCCTGTTAAATCAAATCCGCCGTTCGTAGTCGCACTAACAGCTGCAAAGAAACCGTGAAAATAAGCTTCTTGCCAAGTCGGAAAGTAAAGTAAAAATCTTGTCCCCAATAAGATTGCTCCAATAAGTTCTATTGAAATAATTACAATTAAAATAGAACGCATCAATTCTACGAGACCCGATAAATTTCCTTGATTATGGTCTGCCATAATTAATCTTCTTCTTTGCAAACCAATCTTTTTCCCCGTAATGATCCAAACAAATGTCCCAAGCGCCATAATTCCTAAGCCGCCTAATTGTAAAATAAGAGCTAAAACAATAATTCCTGCTGTAGTAAACGTATCTGAAATCGTAATAACAGACAGTCCCGTAACACTTACCGCACTAACCGATGTAAAAAGCGCATCTATAAATGTCCATTTCACACCAGGCTTCGTAACAAACGGTAAACTAAGCAATATCACCGATACAACTACCGCTAATAAATAAAACAAAACGATGAGTTGTACAGGACGTAATTTTTGTAAAAACTTTTTTATATCTCTCATTCCATCACTTCGCTACCTTTTTTCTATCGATTAAATAAAGAAAAATCTTTACTTTCTTTATTTGTAAATAACTGCTCAAATAATTTGGCAAAGACCATTCCATATACAGTTCCATTACCTCCATACGGCAATGCATAAAACAAATTATGTATCTTTTCGTCTTCTTTTAAAATGGGGAGACCATCATGAGTACCACCAAATGCGGCTGCCCAATAGTAGTCTGCCTGTATATTTTTATACTGCGGGAACATCTCTTTTACAATATTAATAAGGATATCACGCTTATGCAATAATTTCGTATCACCAATTGTTTGAATTTGTAGCGCTTCATCTAATCCGCCTACAATAATGCGGTTTCGATACGTTCGAAAATATAAGTAGGGCCGTGCCGTTTCCCAAATTAACGATCGCTCATGCCAGCCTTCAAATTGATCTATTTCATTTGTTACAATTGCATAAGAGGTGTCTACTGTTGTATTTTTTTCTTTCTTTCCAAAAAGCGCTTCATAACCTGTCGCCATAATAATATTCTTTGCTACAATTTGATTTCCTGTTTTCGTGTAACAAATTAAATCATTTTTGCGTTTTTTTATATGTATTGCCTCTGTATGTTCATATATATTAGCTCCCATTTGGTTTGCTTTATGCAAAAAACTATACGCTAGTAAATACGGATTCACCTCAGCATCACCTTGCGTATATAACGCTGCTTGTTTTGCAAAAGAATAACGTTTCTTAATATCAGCTTCTGTAAAATATTCAACTGGAAATCCATAATTCTGTAACGTATTATATTCCTCTTGTAAAAATGAGACATCCTCACTTTTACTTGCATAATATAAACTATTTCGCGGAATAAAATGGGGATTAATATCAAGAGTCGGTATAACCTCTTCCATTGTTCTTAGCGCTTCATAACAAAGCTTATATGCTCGTACCCCTTTTTCTTTACCAAATGTATGGATAAGAGAGGTTAACGATTTATCATGAAGAAATTGTAGTAAACCTGTATTAGCAGCTGTGCTACCACACGCAATTGCTCTTTTTTCAATAAGTGTAACACTCATGCCAATTTTCGCTAACGAATGCGCTATATGAGCACCGGCTTCGCCGCTTCCAACTACGAGCACATCACATATCATATCATTTTCTAACAGTGGATAACAAGGTACAGAAACTCCTGTATTCCAAAACAACTTACCCATCATAAGTTTCATAATTATACTCCTAAAATATAAATTTCTCCTTTCTATGTTTTGTTATTTTTCATAAAAAAATCCAACTAACATAGGCTAGTTGGATTTTTTTATTTTTAATTAGAACGCTCTTCAAGCCAATTTCCAATCGTCGGATATGTTTGTTTTACAGCTGTTCCACCGTAAACGATAGACATATGCCCTGTTGGTAAACATACATATTGTTTATCTGTGCTAGAAATATGGTCTAGTAATGCTTCTACTTGACATGGCAAAGCGATATGATCACGTTTCCCGGAAATATTTAAGACATTCGCCTTAATATTTGCAAGGTCTACCTTTTGTCCGCGAATAACGAGTTCACCCTTAACCAACTTATTATTTTGATAAAAATCACGAATCCACTGTCTGTATGATTCACCTGGGAACGGAATACCATCACCAACCCACTTTTGAACCAATCTCCAGCTTTCGACGAAGCGCTCATTCTCTGAACGATCTACTAAAGCAACATATGGACCAACAAAGTTCGTAATTGGCTTTAACATTTTGTTTCCGAAATCAATCATTTCTGGCGGAATATTTCCAAATGTATCAACCGCTTTATCTAAATTGAAGTATTTCTCATCTAATAAAGGGCCATACAATCCTGTTTCAGAGAAATCAAAGGGACTTGTCATGAAAATTAAATTACGAATTGGCATGTGCGGATGAAGTGCTGCATAAATAGAAGTTAGCGTTCCACCCATGCAATAACCAAGTAAAGAAATCTCGTCCGATTTTGCAGTTCGCATTACTTTTTTTACTGCTTTTGCAATATAATCAAACACAAAATCATCAAATTTCAAATGACTATCTTCTAAACCAAATGTGCCCCAATCAAGCATATACACATCAAAACCACGATCCACTAGATATTCCACTAAACTATTTCCAGGAGTTAAATCCATAATATATGGTTTATTAATAAGAGCATATATTAACAGAATTGGAACTCTTTGTGTTTTTTCTTGTTTTGGAATGTAGCGATAAAGCTTCGTCTTATTCTTCGTCCAAATAACCTCTTTCGGCGTTAACCCTACTTGCGGCTCTGGTTCACGTAATAAAATTTCACTCGCCCTTTTCACTCGGCGGTATGCTTTTCGGTACTCTTCTGGGTATAGCTCTAATTGCTTTTCCCATTCTGTTGCGAATGTAGTCATTTTTTTATCTCCTTTTTGGTCGATTTCCTTCTAAAAAAAAGAAGTGCATTCCTGCTATGGATATGCACTTTTTTCTTACTTCATTACATATATAATCCGCCGTTAATGTTTAATTGTTGACCTGTGATATACGCACCGTCACGGCATAGGTATACTACACCTTTTGCAATTTCATCAGCTTGACCAAAACGTTTTTTCGGGATTTTTGCAACGATTTTTTGACGTACTTCTTCTGGTACTTCTGCTACCATTTCAGTATCAATAAATCCTGGGCAAATAGCGTTTACAGTGACATTTGTTTTTGCAAGTTCTAACGCTAATGATTTTGTAAATCCTAACATACCCGCTTTTGCTGCTGAGTAGTTTGTTTGGCCAAATCCACCTGCTTGACCAATAATAGAAGAAATGCTAATAATTCTTCCTTCTTCCGCTTCTGTTATGTATGGAAGAACAGCGCTTGTCGTATTAAATACGCTACTTAAATTCACGTCAATTACGCGCTCCCAATCTTCACGATTTAACTTTTTGAATGTACGATCTCTTGTAATACCAGCATTATTAACAAGAATATCAACTTTACCAAAATGATTCACAGCTTCTTCTACAAGTCGGTTTGCATCTTCTACTTTAGAAACATCCGCTTGCACTGCATAAACATCATGTCCGTCTTTTCCTAATTCATTTACTAAATTTTCAGCTGCTTCTTTACTGCTATTATAGTTAATAACTACTTTTGCTCCCTCTTGTGCTAATGCTACTGTAATTGCTTTTCCAATTCCTTTTGCTCCACCTGTTACGATTGCTACTTTTCCATTTAATTGAACCATTTCTTTTCCCCCTTAAATGAATTTGTGAACGATTGTTATGAATCATTTTGGTACTCATACTATAGAGTCCATATATAATTATGTTTCGCTGTTTATACGTGAAAAGAGATTCTCCCTCTCTCTTTTATCTGTTATAAACAAGCGCTTTTATCATTTTTTATTTTCTGGCTTATTCGCAGGCTTTACCTCTTCTTTTACAGGTACTTGTAGTTTAGCTAGTACTGCATTTTGCTTTTCTAGCAATTCTAAAATTTGATCTACTTTTGTTTCAAGCGTACGAATATCTTGTTTCACTTTCGTCACATCACGCTTTAATGTAGGAGCTTGTCCTAAAGAATCGACTTTCTCCTCTAGAAACTCCTCAATGTTATCTACTTTATTTTCTAAGTTAATAACTAGCGTAGCTACTCTTGCGATATCCTCTTTCGTCGGCACATTTACTTGTTCTAAATAGTTTTTTGTCGTATCATTTAATGCTTTTTGATAAAACAAATTCAAATCTAGAACGCTGCCCATCCAAGCAGAATATTCTTCTGTTTTAATTGTTTCATTGAGCGCTTTTCCCCAAAATGTTTCGGTTTGTTCATAAGCATTTTTCCATGCTTGTAGTGGATCGAATTTTTGATCAATCACTTTACCTACACTCCCTTTTTCGTTTTTGAAACAATTCAACCTATTCACTATTTTCTAATATTCTGAATAAAACTTCAAGTCTATATTTTATTTTTTTCTATTTTCTAACAAATGTGTTGACTTTAAAAACAGATAGGTGTAAATTGCACTTATAAGCAAAAAATTCCATCTAACTGATTCATGAGGTGATGCACAATCATGCTACAAAATGAACCAGAACAACGCGAAAGTTTGGAGAGCAACCAAGCGAAACAACCAAACTCCATGCCAAAAAACTTCTTAGTTCCCTTCTTACTTCTATGTCTAAAAGACTGGAGTCTTCATGGTTACAAACTTATTCAAATGCTAATGGATATCGGCTTTTCTTCTGTTGACCAAGGTAATGTTTATAGAACACTACGCAAATTAGAAAAAGAAAACCTTATTTCTTCTACTTGGGATACAAGCGATGGAGGGCCGGCAAAAAGAATTTATTCTTTAACTGAATATGGAGAGCAATATTTAACAACATGTGCGACTTCTTTTGAACATTATCAAAATATGTTGCGAACGTTTTTCACGTTATACACCAATGCATTCTTTCCATTTTCTACTTCTCCAGAAAAGGATGAAAAGGATTCTTCATCTTCACCTGGTGGTACAGCAGAGTAATCTGCGTTCACAATATGCAAAAAAACATTTGGGGGTCAAATAATGGAAACTAAACCATACGAATTAGTCGATGCATTTTGGAAAAACTGGTCTCAATCACTTTCCCTTTTCTCTTCAGCTGGGAAACAATTAGAGCAGCTTACTTTAGAAACATTAAAACAACAACAAGACGCTTTGCATAAATTAACATCAGGAGTAGATGAACTAGAAAAAGAACTACAACAACTCACTGCTCAGTTCAACAACCAATATACAGATTACGTGAAACAATTAACTGGAAACTCCTTAAATGATCAAATTAACGAGTGGCAGGACAAATGGAAGGAACTTTCTGCTCATATGCATCAACTTACTGTTTCTCCTACAAAAACATCTTTGTCAATTCTTACACAAACAAGCGGTCAATTTGAAGAAACAACAAAACAATTTATTGAGCAACAACAATTACAACGTGAAGAGGCTCAAAAACAGTTAGAGGGTTTTTTGGAAGAGTTCAAGTCAAAACAGTTGGAACTCGCAAAAAAGTTCGAGGAAAACTCAAAAAATCTATTTACTTCCATCAAGTAAGAAAAATGTGGGAGCTAACTGCAGCACAAACAAAACTCTTTCTTCCTCCTACTACATCAAGATGGCTGGCATTTTTCGATATGGAAAAGAAGGAGGACAAAATGAATCCATTCCAAGAAGCACAAACCGTCCCGGAGCTTCGTTATGATGAGATTCAAGTCGGTGATCAAGCATCCCTTACAAAAACAATTACAGATGAAGATGTTATCAATTTTGCAAAATTGACTGGGGATGTGAATCCTATTCACATTTTAGACTCTTTTGCAAAAACGACAATGTTTAAAGAACGCATTGCCCATGGTATGCTCGTTTCGAGTTTTATTTCTACCATCCTTGGAACGAAACTCCCAGGCAAAAATACAATTTATTTATCCCAAAATGTTTCATTCCGTGCCCCTGTCAAAATCGGTGATACACTTCGCGTTGTGGCAGAGGTTATTAAGAAGCGTGACGATAAAAAAATCATTACGTTGCAAACAAATATATATAATCAATCGGATGATATTGTCGTGGAAGGTACAGCGACAATACTAAAAAAAGAGTAGCAAATTTGCTACTCTTTTTTCTATCCAATAACTTCTAATCACACCGATTACTTCCGCGTATGAGCACGCCGGTTCCACATAAAATAACAGTACCAATTCAGATAAGTACTTATCTGGACTGGATTACTCATAAGGATGTGTATCATCATGGCAAAAACAAACAAATTACTAGTTCCAGGTGCTGAACAAGCACTTGATCAATTTAAATATGAAATTGCACAAGAATTCGGCGTAAGCTTAGGGTCTAATACAGCATCTCGTTCTAACGGATCAGTTGGCGGTGAAGTAACAAAACGTCTTGTTTCTTTAGCTCAACAACAATTACGCGGATAATAATATAACATATGGCTTAGAGGCAGATATTCTCTGCCTCTTTCTATTTTTCACATACATAATCGGACTTTTTCACATACTAGTAAGAGCAAACAGAAAGGAACGATATATAACATGAAACGGATTAACATTCGTATGAGTCCTCCCCGCGTTCTTACTTTGTCTTTTATCATGTTATCAATTATAGGTACATGCTTATTAAAGCTTCCAATCGCTACAACAACGTCTATTTCATGGCTCGATGCTTTATTTACAACTGTTTCTGCCTGTACGGTTACAGGGCTTGGTGTTGTGGACACTGGAAAAGTATTTACTTTGTTTGGACAATGTATCATTTTAACGCTTATACAAGTTGGCGGGCTTGGTATTATGAGCTTTGCTGTCTTAATTGCGATTATGCTCGGAAGAAAAATCGGTCTTCAAAATCGGATTTTACTGCAACAAGCATTAAATCAAACGAATATAGGCGGCGTCATCCGTCTTGCCAAAGCATTATTTTTATTCTCTTTTACAGTCGAATGTATCGCTACTTTAATTCTTTCTTTTGAGTGGGTACCAAAATACGGGGTTACCAAAGGGATCTATTATAGTTTTTTCCATTCAATCTCAGCCTTTAACAATGCTGGTTTTTCTGTGTGGAGCGATAATTTAATGTCCCATTCTCATAGCATTATTGTCAATTTCGTCATTTCCTCTCTCATCATTTTAGGTGGAATTGGTTTTACAGTGATCGTAGACATAAAAAGAAAGAAAAACTTTAAAAACCTTACACTACATTCAAAACTTATGCTCTCTTCTACTCTAATCATCAACATTATTGCTACCCTTTTTATTTTTATATTCGAGTTCCATAACTCTCTTTCTATGAGAGGTTTTACCCCATTTGAAGAAGGAATGGCCTCTTATTTCCAAGCAATTTCAACGCGAACTGCCGGGTTTAATACAGTTGATATTTCTACATTGTCAAAACCTTCCCTGCTATTAATGATGCTACTTATGTTTATTGGTGCTGGTAGTGCTTCAACGGGTGGGGGGATTAAGTTAACAACATTTTTAATCATATTTTTTGGTGTATTTAAATTTTTACAAGAACAAGAAGATATTGTCGTATTTAAAAAATCCATTAAAGATACTCTCATTGTCAAATCATTAACCATTACTATTATTTCTATTTCATTTATCTTTTTTGCTATTTTAATTTTGAGTATTACTGAACGAGTTCCTCTATTGATGAGTGCTTTCGAAGTATTTTCAGCATTTGGGACTGTTGGCCTCAGTATGAACTTAACACCCTACTTAACTATAATTGGAAAAGCGATTATTATTTTTATGATGTTTTTTGGGAAAATGGGTCCTTTAACATTGGCATTTTCATTTGCTCGTAAAAAGAACCGAAAAATAAAATATCCGAATGAAGATATTTTAACAGGTTGACAACCGTATAAATTATCCATATAATGAGAATACAATAACATATCTCCAAAGGGGAGTAGCGTCCAAGAATATATCTTGGAAACAAAGTCGTCATTACGTAGAACTTAGTTCTTCCGGCTTTGTTGGCATTTTTATTACATATGTCTAGCAAGACCTTTGCCTATTAACGGCAGAGGTCTTTTTTGCATTCATTTCCAGATTCTTCCAAAGTTAATAGGCAGGAGTATGGGGAAACTAAATAGTGGGGAAATTCTTCACTTATTTAGAAGTTATAGAGAGGAGAGGAGAATGTACATGGATGTATCATTATTATTGGAGTATGGTTGGGTATTACTCATCCTAATTGCACTTGAAGGGATTTTAGCGGCTGATAACGCTCTTGTTCTTGCAATTATGGTAAAACATTTACCAGAAGAAAAACGAAAGAAAGCACTATTTTACGGATTAGCGGGGGCATTCGTTTTCCGATTTGGATCGTTATTTATGATTTCGTTCTTAGTCGATGTATGGCAAGTGCAAGCAATCGGTGCCATCTACCTTATGTTTATCGCTGGTAATCACTTATTTAAAACATATGTTAAAAAGAATACAGATGAAGAAACAGAAGAAAAAGAAGCAAAGAAAAAACAAGAGAACTTTTGGTGGACTGTATTTAAAGTTGAGGTTGCTGATATCGCCTTCGCAGTTGATTCAATTTTAGCTGCTGTTGCACTAGCAATGACTTTACCAAAAACAGGACTAGGTACAATTGGTAGTCTTGATACTGGGCAATTCGTTGTTATCTTTGTAGGTGGACTTATCGGATTAATCATTATGCGATTTGCAGCAACTGCTTTCGTACAAATCTTAAAACGTAAACCAGGGCTTGAAACTGCAGCATTCTTAATTGTAGGTTGGGTTGGTGTGAAGCTAGCAGTTTATACATTAGCACATCCTGCATTAAATGTAATTCCACATTCATTCCCAGAATCCACTCCGTGGAAGCTTACATTCTGGATTGTATTAGTCGGAATCGCAGTTGGTGGTTGGTTCTTCTCAAAAGAAGTAGAAGTAAAAGTGGAAAAGAATTTAGACGAAAAAGCGCTGTAATTACAGCGCTTTTTCTTTTTCCTTTCTTCCTCGCAATGTCCAGAAAAAATTCCATTATACTACCTTTTGTAAACGTTTTCTTAATGTATGTATGTCCTTTTTGTGAAACATTGCACAAACTTATTGAAAGTAAGAACAATTCCATGTACTTTATTCATATAAGGAGTATTTATAGAAGATTTACTAAAGGAGCGTATTACTCATGCTAGAACAAGGACTAGATTATGTTGTCAAACTGGCTAAAAGCAAAAAGAAAATACTAGATACAAACCCAATGCAATATTTCATTCGTGCTGCACTTGCTGGTATTTATATCGGTTTTATTATTGTACTATGTTTTAAATTAGGTAACTTTTTTCACATTGCAGATTCACCAGCAACTTATTTAGCCGCTTCTATGTTTTTCGGGATTGCTCTCGTACTTATTATATATGGCGGTGCTGAATTGTTTACTGGGAACACAATGTACTTTACTGTCGCAACTTTAAGAAAAGAAACAACGATTTCTGATACACTTCGTAACTGGGTTGCTTGTTATGCAGGTAACTTAGCCGGCGCATTATTCTTTGCCTTACTATTTTACGCAACTGGAATTTTTGAAGCAATTGATCACGGTCACTTAATGAGTAAAGTCGTTGAAGGAAAGATGAATACACCTACGATGCAGTTATTCTTTAAAGCCATTTTATGTAACTGGCTCGTATGTCTTGCTTGCTTCTTACCTTCTCAGGTTAAAGGTGACACAGCAAAAATAATGGTCATGATGCTACTTGTTTTCACATTCTTCTTATCTGGTTACGAACATAGTATTGCAAACTTATCACTCTTTGCTTTATCTTTAGTTTCACCGCATCCTGAGACAATTTCTTTTTCAGGTGCTATTCATAACTTAATTCCTGTTACAATTGGTAACATTATTGGCGGATCAGTATTTGTCGGTATGGTATACCACTACTTAACAAAGAAAACGCCTGAAGTTCAACAGGAAGAAACTGAAATCGCAACAGCTCAACAAGAAGAGATTATTCCTTTACAAGCCCATATGAAACATTAAAAACTCCAAAGTTTTACTTTGGAGTTTTTAGCTTCCCACGTATTTAATAACAAGGTGAGGAGTAATTTCTCCTTCTTCCTTTCCCTTATCCATTCTCTGTTTCATCTTGTGCATACCGATGACATCATTCGTATGAAAGTGAATTTCATTTACATATAACCCCTCTGTACAAAAAGCTTCTACAAAATCTAGTCCATTTTTCGCTCCCCATCCCATATTAAAATCAAGAGAAAGAATATTCACATCATAATCCCGAACCATTTGCAAAGCACATTCTACTGTAGTTGCGGGCACATACCCGAACGGGCAACTTCTTTGATCATCCATATATACGTTCATTTTCGATTCCCTCTCTAATTTGAATATGCGGCCAATACATAACATATTGCCCCGAGACTAATAAAAGGACCAAATGGAATTGGCTTTCGTACTTCTATACGTTTTAATCCGATACCAATCCCGAAAAAACAAAGACTAAAACAAGATGCTAAAAATAAAACGATAAAAACTCCTTTCACTCCTACTATAAATCCAAGTAACGAAAGTAGTTTTATATCTCCTCCGCCAAGCCCTTCTGGATATATCTTTTGCATGCAATATAACAAAATAAATATAACACCACTACCAGCTATACTATCTGTCCAAGTAACTAATTGTACAAAAACACTTTCGAGAATGAGTAAAAAGGCAAACGAAATTAAAATACAATCAGGAATTAACATATATAAGTAATCTGTAACTGAAATAATAAGAAGTAGCGAAAAAAGGGATAAAATAATAATAAGCTCTCGTTCTATTCCAATCATATACACTGTAAGAAGAAATATACCTCCTGTTATACATTCAAATGCTACATACATAATTGGAATTTTCCTCTTACAATTCGTACAACAGCCTCTTTGTATATAAAATGAAATGATGGGGATTAGTTCTTTTGTCCTTAGCACATATTTGCAATAATCACAATGTGAACGCGGGGTAATAATAGAAGCACCTAATGGAACCCTCATCGCAACTAGCATAAAAAAAGAACCAAACACCATCCCTGCTAACAGTGCATATAAATAAGTGAACATCCCTTCCTCTCCTTTCCCAAAAAACATAGCAAAAAAAGGAGAGAACTTCTACTTCATATTATCCTTTATTCTACTAAAAAGCAGGCCATTTCCAGGCCTGCTTTCCCCTCTTTTATACGATGAAATAAACTGCTTTTAATGGTCCATGTACTCCGACAACAAGATTCATCTCGATGTCAGCCGAGTTACTTGGCCCTGTAATAAAGTTAATACAAGATGCCGCTGTCTCCCCATTTTCTACGCGTGAGTTCATATCCTGAACTGCTTGTGTAATACGAGGCACAAGTGTTTCACGTGGAATAATAGCAAAATATACAGTCGGTAAAAAGTGTAAAGAACGCCCTTGACCTTTATGACTTTGTACAACAATTGTACCAGATTCAGCTAATGTATAATCACTAAATGCAATACCAATATTCGCTTTTTCAGCTAAACGCATATTTTCGTCTTTTCTCTCTGGATCCCATACATTTACTTCAACATCTCGTTTTGGAAGTTCTTCTTTAAATAAAGATGTTAAACCATATGCATCAAAACGCGCATCTGCTGATAATAAAATAGGTCCCCCGCCGTTTTCCATGATTACTTTTTGAAGGTCTTCACCTAAACGGTCGTTTGTCGTTTCTACTACAGTTGTATGAATGTTTGTACATTGCTCTTTAAACACTTCTAGTAATTCTTCTTGTGAATAATCTTTTAACGTTTCTATATTCACATTACTTTTCCATACTGGACGCTCTACACCTTCTGTTTTACGCGCGCGCCCAAGTTCTTTTGCAATGTTATCTAGAAAGGCATCACGGTTTTGAATTAATCCTGTCATTATTTATCCCCGCCTTTCTTATGATCTTTATACCAATCACGGAATCGTTCTTTACTTGGAGCTGGAAATTCACGAATATCCGTCCAGTTTTTAAGTGGTCCAACACCTTTTGATACACGATTACCAGATGTAAATGGACTCATTGCCGCTGGTGCCATTTTTGAACCCATTTTATATAAAGCAGCTGAAGAAGCACCCATACTAAACATTTTCATAGCCAGTTTTTCTGCAAGTGGTGCACGACCTTCTTGCTCAACGATGACTTGACGATGTTTTAATAATAAATCATGCAATGGAATTTTTACTGGACAAGCTTCTGTACATGCTCCGCATAAACTAGATGCATAAGGAAGCTCTTTGTAATCATCATATCCACCTAGAAGCGGTGTTAATACCGCACCGATTGGTCCTGAGTAAATCGATCCATATGAATGTCCACCAACGTGACGATATACAGGACATACATTAACACAAGCAGCGCAACGAATACATTGTAATACTGAACGGAATTCAGATCCAAGAATTTGAGAGCGACCATTATCAACAACAACTAAATGAAATTCTTCAGGTCCATCAACTTCCTCTTCTTGAATTGGCCCCGCTACTGTTACATAACTTGTTAATTTTTGACCTACTGCACTACGACATAGTAAACCAACTAAAACATCTAATTCTTCCATTGTCGGAACCATACGTTCCATACCCATTACCGCTATTTGTGTTTTAGGAATTGACATAACAAGATCTGCATTACCTTCATTCGTTACTAAACAAAGAGAGCCAGTATTTGCAACAGCAAAGTTACAACCAGTTACACCAATTTCTGCATCCATAAATTTCTCACGAAGTTGTTTACGAACAAACTTTGTCATTTCATACGGGTCATCAGAATTTTCATAGCCTAGCTTTTCTTTAAATACGTCGCGAATTTGCGTTCTATTTTTATGAAGTGCAGGTGCAATAATATGTGAAGGTGGATCGTTATCTACTTGCAAGATATACTCTCCTAAGTCACTCTCTAACACTTCACAGCCAATCTCTTCAAGCGCATGGTTCATACTAATTTCTTCTGTTACCATCGACTTTGATTTTACTACCTTTTTTGCCTGCTTCTTTTTTGCAACGTCTTGAATATACTTTGCTGCTTCCTCTTTCGTTTTCGCAAAGTACACGTGTCCGCCTCTTTTTGATACATTTTCACTTAACTGCATTAAGTAATAATCAAGATTTTCTAACGTATGTTGACGAATTTGTTCACCTAGTTCACGCCACTCTTCCCAGTTTCCTAGTTCATCTGCGGCTTTTAAGCGATTCGTATATAAACGCGTTTGTGCAGAAGATACTGCTCCGCGCATAAACGAATCTTGAATTCCATCACCAACGCGATCATTAAATTTTTTCTCACTGATTTTCATAGACATAGCTTATGTTCCCCCTTCATGAGCGACTATTCAGTACCTCAGCAATATGCATTACTTTTACTTCTTTTCCTAAACGCTCAATACGTCCGCCAATGTTTAACAAACACCCACAATCTGCACCAATTAAATAATCTGCACCTGTTTCCATTACACTATCTACTTTTTCGTCTACCATTTGCTCAGAAATTGGAGTCATCTTAACTGAAAACGTTCCCCCAAACCCGCAACAATTTTGCACGTTTGGCAAATCTCTCACAGTTAATCCTTTTACATTTGATAATAAAATTCCTGGTGCTTCTTTTATTCCAAGCATACGTGTCATATGACATGATTTATGAATAGTAGCGACCCCTGGTAAACTTGCACCAACATCAGTAACCTTTAAAACATCCACAATAAACTGTGTAAATTCATAAGTTTTATCAGCAACTTTTTGTGCACGTTTAGCCCACTTTGGATCATCTTTGAAAACATGTGGATACTCATGAAACATTGTCGCACAAGAACCAGATGGCGTAACAATATATTCTGCATCTTCGAAAGTTTCAATCATATGTTTCATTGCTTCTTTTGCTGCTTCTACATGGCCGCTATTATAAGCAGGCTGACCACAACAAACTTGCGCTTCTGGAAATTCAATTTCACAACCTAAACGCTCCAACACTTCAACCGTTGCTTTGCCGACATTTGTTTCAAACATATCGACTAAACAAGTAACAAATAAAGTAACTTTCATAACTATTACTCCCCCTTTTTACAACTTCACCAACAAACATATGGTCATCAGATGACTTAGCAGAGAAGAAATAGGCTCAACATGGCCTATCCTCTCCCTCTTCTAAAGAAAACGCTTACTTAATCTTTCTCTATTTTATCAGAAAATTAAATTTTTAAAAGATTAAATTACGAATTTATATCGTTTTTACCTGTGACAATATGTTCTACATTTGTTAAGTGATCTAGCATTGCTTGCTGCGCTAATTCTACATCTTGTTTTAACACCGCATCATATATAACTTGATGCTCTTCTATAAGTCGTTCTGATGTCGTTTGTTCACCATATAAAATAATGCGTCTTGATTCACCAATCGTTTCAGCAATCATCTCTGAAACATGATTCATGAGTTCAAGCAAAATGCTATTATGCGAAGACTCTGCAATTCCCATATGAAATTGAAAATCGGCTTTTTCGCCAGCCTTTTCATCTCCAATGCTCTTTGCCATTTCATCTAACCAATGTTTCATATTTTGTAAATTATCTTCCGTACGTTTTGCCGCCGCTACTCGAACTGCCCCCACTTCAAGCACCTTTCGTACTTCTAATAAATTCAAAATATCTTCTTTCTTCATTAATAATCTATTGTTTAATGATTTCGTTAATGAAGAAGAATCGAAGTTCTTCACATATGTACCTTCTCCTTGTTTCATCTCAATTAAGCCCATCGCTCTTAGCGCACTTAGCGCTTCACGAACAGCAGATCTGCCAACTTGAAACTGCTCAGCTAATTGATGCACAGGGAGTAGTTTGTCACCAGGTTTTAACGTACCATTTTTAATCATTGTTAAAATAGCTTCAGATACTTCTTCGTAAATTTTTTTCGGTTTAATAGATTTGTACTCCAGTTAAATCACCTCAGTATCTTCCAAACAACAATTGAAACGATTTATAAGAACTTTGCATCATAACTATTTTAGACCGAATTGATAAGAAGTACAAATGTTTTGTTCATAAAATAGTCAAATTTTCGATATTTATTACATATTAATTTATATTTTTACGTATAAAGTGAAACTTTAATCAGTGAGGGTTTTGTTCATCCCCCACTGATTATTAGCCCTCACCAATCGGGCTTTTACGGGCAGCAGTGCCTCCACCTAACTTCTTTGCTTCCGCTGAATTTTGAGGTGAGGGTCTTACTGACCGGAGAATAGCGGGATAAATATTTTCTTCAATATAAAGAACATGCCCTAAAAATTAGAACATGCCCCCCTCATCCTGTACATTCAGTTTAATAATAACCGTTGTTCCCTTATCTTTTTCACTTTCAATTTTCCACTGTCCACCATGTATATGAACAATTTGTTTCACAATAGCAAGGCCTAAACCTGTTCCACCATGTTGACGACTTCTCGCTTTATCAACTCGGTAAAAGCGTTCCCCAAGATTCTCCAAATGCTCTATATCAATGCCAATTCCTGTATCTTTTATTTTTAATTCACAGTAATCATCGATTTGCTCTAAAGTTATAACGATATTTCCTTTTTGATTTGTATACCGTATCGCATTATCTAACACATTATGAAGCACTTGTTGCATACGATCCTCATCAATCATGACAATGACCTCTGGATTTAAATTGGTTGAAATATGAATTTCCTTTTCTATAAACTTAATCTCATACGTATCTAATACGTCTTCAATCAGCTGTGAAAAAACGATAGGTTGCTTCTTTAACGGAAAGTGCTCACCTTCTAATTGTGCTAAGTCTAACAAGTCATGAACGAGACGCTGCATACGACCTGCTTCTTTATGAATTAGCTGAGTTACTTTTTCCTGCTGAGCTCCCTTTGCAACACCATCTAAAATAGCCTCGCTATACCCTTTTATATAACTAAGTGGTGTTCTAAGTTCATGCGAAACATTTGCTAAAAATTCCTTACGCTTTACATCTTCTGTTTCTAATGAATTTGCCATTTTATTAAATGCTTTTCCTAATCGTCCAATTTCATCCTCTGAAGAAACTGTAATCCGCTCCGAAAAATCTCCCGTAGCCAAATGATTTGCAACCCGCTCCATTTGCGAAAGTGGCTTCGTAATTGCAATTATAATTTTTCTTCCAACCCATATCGTAATTAAAATCATAGCAATTGCTAGCGGTGCTAAAATAAGACCCATATCATAGATTAAATCTTTTATACTTTTTAAAGGAATATACAAATAGACAATTCCGACTAATTTTTTATTTTCCAATACAGGAATGACAACCCCCATAATATTACGGTCAAAATGTTCTTCATATCCTATTTTTGTCACAGTTTTCCCATCTAATAGCGTTTGCCTATCTCCTTCACTTATAAGAGAATGATGATGCACATCAAAAGGCAAACATGCGCTTAAATCACGCGGATTAGATACGAAAATAACGTCTGAACTAGATATTTGATCAAACGATCTTACTTTCTCTTCAAAAGTTGATATTCCTTCACGCTTATCATATTGAGCAGCAAGACTTTTCCCTTCCATTACTAACGAAGTTTTTAAATTATCAACGTATAACTTTTCATACGAGTATAAAGATACGAAATAAAGAAAGGACACTGTTACACATACTGCACATACTACTGTAAGCCAAAGTTTTTGTACCATCGTAAACATATGTTACACCTCAAATTTATAGCCTACACCCCAAACAGTTTGAATGTAGTTTCCACTTTCTCCAAGCTTCAAGCGCATCGTTTTCACGTGCGTATCTACTGTTCTTGTACTTCCGGCATAATCATATCCCCATACCTTTTCAAGTAATTGCTCCCGGCTAAATACTTGTCCTGTATGCTGACAAAGAAAATATAGTAAATCAAACTCTTTTACAGTAAGAGAAATCGACTCACCATTCGCCTCAATTCGTCTGCTTTTTTCATTGATAAGAATTGGTCCAAATTGAATCTCTTCTTGCTGTTCTTGCTTTGTATATCTTCTTAGTACAGCTTCCATACGGGCAACCAATTCACCAGGACTAAACGGTTTTACAATATAATCATCTGCTCCCATACGTAAGCCATTCACCCTATTCCACTCTTCACCTTTTGCGGTTAAAAATATAATCGGCACATCTGACGTTTTTCTAATTTCTTTACAAACTGAAAGTCCATCCATTTCTGGCATCATTATATCTAATACAACGAAATCATAATGATCCGTTTCTAGTTTTTTAAGAGCCTCTTTTCCGTTTTCAGCTTCTCCCCACTCATATCCAAAGTTATCCAAATACATTCCAACAAGCTGCCTCATATCACTTTCATCATCTACAACTAGCACTCTATATTTATTCATTGTCCTTCCCTTCCCTCTCTATGAGTTGAAACGGTCCTTTTCCGACTTTAATTGTTTGTTTTATTTTCATACTCTTCATATCCATGACGCACACTTCATCACTATCATAACTTGCTACATATCCTTCTGCTCCGCTTTTCAAAAATGCAAATGGATTTGAGCCTATTTCAACGGAAGCTACCTCTTTATACGTACTAATATCAAATTTTCTAAGCATATTCGAACCGTGGCTTAATGCATATACGTACTTATTATCTTTCGTTATGTTCACAGGCATAAATGGAGCGTGTAAAGAACGTACCATTTCACCGCTCTGTAAAGAATACACTAATACTTTCTCATTCACTTGATTTCCATCACCATGCCCGCCAATCCATATTTCTTTCCCATCAGGACTAATCGTCGCTCCTGTTGATGCTGGCGGAATCATAAAGGATTGAACAACTTCTTTTTTCTTCGTATCAATTGTCGTTAGTTTCGTATCATAAAAGTTTAGTACAGATAACCGATTCTGATACTCTACCATCGTTATAGGCCCTTTTCCTGTTGAAACATTTCCTGTCTCTTTCCCATTTATCGTAAAGAACCTTACCTTTTGAACATTTTGATCAGCAGCAAATAATTGTTTTTTATCTGCTGATACGACCACATTTACAATGCCCTTTCCAGTTTTATATTTTTCCACTTGCCTTCCTTCCGCTAGTGAATATACATACATATATTCTAATTGCTTACCGTATACAAGTATTTCATCGCCATTTGGAAGCAGTGTGATTCCGGCCATTGGCTCATTTAGTTCCCATGTCGTAATTAACTTTTTATCCTTTTTATCAATAAAACTAATACTGCCTTCTTTTATATTCGTAGTTATAATAACATTTTTATCTTTAGCAATTGGTGTATATGAACTTCCTTGACACCCTACTAATAGAAATAAAAAACAGAGAAGAAAAACATACTTTCTCAAAAGATTCCCTCCATCTTCAGATGATTTCGTTATAATTGTAAAATAACAAATAAATGTGTGGAAAGTGTGAAATTCCCCTTTCTTACTCAATTTACATATATAATGTACAACAAATAGAATTTGAGGTGTGTCAATTATGCTATTTCCTGATTTAGCGAATAAAATTGTACGAGAAGTACGCAGACTAATTACAGAAAATATAATTATCATTAATATAGAAGGCGTTATTATCGCAAGTACAGATACAGAAAGAATTGGCCAATTTCATGAAGGTGCACTCCGCTGCGCTAAACAAAAGAAAACCGTCATCATTACAAAAGAAGATGAAAGGCGATTGCAAGGTGTAAAGGCTGGGATGAATCTTCCTCTATTATTTCATGATGAAGTAATCGGTGTCATTGGGATTACCGGAGAACCTGAAAATATTTCACGCTACGGAGAAATATTGCGTAAGATGACCGAATTATTAATTCATGAAAACTACTTTTTAGAGCAATTAGAACTTGAGCACCGTTCTTATGAAGCTTTTGTCTTTGATTGGCTTCAAAATACAGAGTGGTCCCCGAGTTTTCTTGATCGTGCCAAAACACTTGGCATTGATTTATATAAGAAAAAACAACTTGTTTTGTTTTCTATTGGCAAAAATGACACAATGCTCCAGCGTAAAATATGGCAACATGTACGAAATATTTTAACAAAAGAGCATCTATTTGTTCGCTGGGGAAATGATCGTTTTATTTTATTTACAGCGATGAGCTCCAAAGAACAAACTTATCAGTTTTTAAAACGGTTAAAACAAGACTGCGAAGCTTTATTTTCTATTCCTTTATATATCGGGATTGGGCAAACAGTTACCCCAAACAATATGAACATATGTTACGAACAAGCATTACGTGCTCTTTCTGTATCATTGGAAACGAAAAAAATTGTATTTAATGAAGATTTACGTTTAGAAATGTGTTTACAAGATATTTCTGTCGAAACGCGTGAACAATTTCTAGAGCGTACCATCGAAAGCTTACTATCATCTCCTGAGCTTATGCACACTTTACGCTTATTTATCGATTATAACCAATCTTATAAACAGACAGCTAAACAATTACATATACACATTAACACCTTACATTATAGGCTAAAAAAGATTGAAGAACATACAGGACTTGATCCAAAACAATTCAGAGACTTAAACGTTTTATACTTCGCCCTCCTCCTATTAGATAATTATACAAAAAAGAACGATAAAACAGATTAATCTTTAGATGATTATACATAGAAAGAATCCCTCGACTTTTTTATCATTATAATGAAAGCACTGTTACCACGTTGTTTATTATAACTAAACACGTTAACAGTTTGAGGGGGATTTCCAATGTTAGAAAAACAAATTATTCATTCATTCGTATCTATTGTTGGCGAAGATAATGTAGATACATCCAATATGGGGCGTTTAACTTATAGTTATGATGCCACTCCAAACTTCCAAGCAATGCCTGATGCAGTCATTGCTCCTCGTAATACAAATGAAGTAGCTGAAGTGTTAAAAGTATGTAACACTTACAAAATTCCTGTGTATGTGCGCGGGTCTGGAACAAATCTTTGCGCAGGAACATGTCCACTTGAAGGCGGTATCGTCCTTATTTTCCGCCATATGAACAATATTTTAGAAATTGATGAAGAAAACTTAACAATTACTGTACAAGCTGGTGTCATTACACTTGATATTATTAAAGCGGTAGAAGAAAAAGGTTTATTTTATCCACCAGATCCAAGCTCGATGAAAATTTCTACAATCGGCGGTAATATTAATGAAAACTCAGGTGGATTACGCGGTTTGAAATATGGCGTAACACGTGATTATGTAATGGGGCTTGAACTTGTCTTACCAAATGGTGATATTATTCGCACTGGTGGTAAATTAGCAAAAGATGTAGCTGGTTACGATTTAACTCGTTTATTTATCGGTTCTGAAGGAACACTTGGCGTGGTAACAGAAGCCATATTAAAACTTGTTCCTATGCCTGAAACAAAGAAAACAATGCTTGCATTATATGAAGATATTAATGAAGCTGCACGTGCTGTTTCTTCTATTATTGCAAATAAAATCATTCCAGCAACACTGGAGTTTTTAGACCAACCGACAATTGAAGTAGTAGAAGAGTTTGCACAAATCGGTTTACCTACAGATGTAAAAGCAATTTTATTAATCGAACAAGACGGTCCACCCGAAGTAGTCAATCGAGATATTGAAAAAATGGCTAACGTTTGTCACTCTATGAATGCAGTTGATGTTCGCGTTGCAAAAGATGAGACGGAAGCAGATGCGCTTCGTACCGCTCGTCGTAGTGCCTTATCAGCGCTCGCACGATTAAAACCTACTACAATATTAGAAGATGCAACTGTACCACGTTCACAAATAGCTCCAATGGTTGAAGCTATTAATACCATTGCAAAAAAATATAATATTCCTATTTGTACGTTTGGACACGCTGGTGATGGTAACTTACATCCAACTTGTATGACAGACGCTCGTAATGCAGAAGAAATGCACCGAGCTGAACAAGCTTTTGCTGAAATATTTGCGAAAGCAATTGAACTTGGTGGCACAATTACTGGTGAACATGGTGTTGGTGCGATGAAAGCTCCATATTTAGAAATGAAATTAGGTAAGGAAGGTATTGCAGCTATGCAAGGAATAAAGCAAGCTTTCGATCCAAATAACATTATGAATCCTGGAAAAATGTTTGCGAAAGACACTCGAAAAAGAGTGGTGGTTGAGCGATGACGACATTGAATAAAGAAAATATTCAAAAAGAATTTAAAGAACGATTAAGTGAAGATGAATTACTAAACTGTATGCGATGCGGTTTTTGTTTACCTACTTGTCCTACCTACATTCAATCCGGATATAAAGAGTCACATTCACCGCGCGGACGTATCGCATTAATGAAAGCTGTCGTTGATGGTTTAATCGAACCAGATGAAGATGTTGAGAATACATTAAACGTTTGTCTTGGTTGCCGTGCTTGTGAGCCTGTTTGTCCATCTGGTGTAAATTATGGCCATTTATTAGAAGAAGCTCGTGATATTATTAATCAAAATAAAAAATTCTCGGTGCCAGTGAAAGCTGTTCGAAAAGTCGTTTTTGAAGGATTATTCCCCCATCAAAATCGAATGAGAACATTAACTGGACTAATCGGATTTTATCAACGTTCTGGTTTACAAACGCTAACACATAAAACAGGGATTATGAAGTTATTCCCTGAAACACTTGCAACGATGGATCTCGTTTTACCAAAAGTCCCTAAAATGAAAGCGATGAAAGATCGTCCTTCATTTTTACCTGCAGAAAGTACAAAGAAAAAACAAGTTGCATTCTTCACAGGCTGCTTAATGGATACGATGTTTTTAGAAACAAATAACGCAACGATGAAACTTCTTCAACTAGCTGGTTGTGATATCGTTATTCCAAAAACACAAAGTTGCTGCGGTGCATTACATGGACATGCTGGTGAAAAGAGTGGAGCAAAAGAATTAGCAAAGCGAAATATAAAAGCATTCGAAGATTTAAACATCGACTATATTATTACCAATGCAGGTGGTTGCGGGGCTTATCTTGTAGACTATGATTATCTTTTAAAGGATGATCCGGATTGGGCTGAACGTGCTAAGCAGTTTGTTTCTAAGATTAAAGATATTACTGCTATACTAGTAGAACTAGACTTCCATAAGCGAACTGACTTACGACTCACGCCGCAAGTTATTACGTATCAAGACTCTTGTCATTTACGCAATGTTATGCGCACATCTTCTGAACCTCGTATGTTACTAGAGGCTATCCAAGGTGCAACATATCGAGAAATGAAAGATGCCGATCGTTGCTGTGGCTCTGCTGGTATTTACAATATTGTTCATTCAGAGTTATCAATGGAATTTCTAGATTACAAAATGGACCGTGTGCATGAAACAGAAGCAGCAACCATTGTTACTGCAAATCCAGGTTGTTTATTACAAATGAAATTGGGCATTGAGCGAGAAGGGCTTTCTCATAAAATGAGAGGAATTCACATTGTGGATTTATTATTAGAAGCAATTGAAACTAACTCGTAACATACGTAATAATAGGAAAACGGCTATCTCCTTCGTCTATGTAAAGAGATAGCCGCTTTTTTGTCTGCTACAACATTAAAAATATGTTACTTTATTATAAAAAAGAACAACAGAAACATTACAGTTTTGTAAAAATCAATCCATTATATTCCTCAAAAAATCGTTCAAACCATTGATACAATAGGATTCTTCATTTTCTATTTAGGTAACTTTATCCAAAAACCCCCTCTTAAAACCAAGTATAAAAACACTATAAATTCCTTTTATACTCTATATTTCTCTTATTTTTGCTCCCTTCTTCTCTTAGGATAAATTAGGTAATTTTAAAGTCTATGAATTTTTTTCCATCTTTTTTCTCGCAAATTGTATGCTACGATGAATTTGTCAGTCAGACAGGCTGTCAAAAACAAATCGTGTGAAAACAAATTAAAACTTTATATAGGGGGACACACATCATGAAAAAACGTGTTTTATTATCTGTAGCTGCTGCAACAGCTCTTACTTTAGGAGTATCTTCTCTAGATGCACAAGCTGCAACAGTACAACCATCTAACGTAAAGGTTCAAAATATTCAGCATTCAAAAGTGATGATGAAACAAATGAGCCAACAAGAATTACAAGCATTCTTACAATCTATGGGAGTTGAATCATTAGCACAATGGCAACAAGGAAACTTCCAACCAAACTGCTTCATTCCTGGTCAACAACCTACTGAAAATGTTGTAACTGAGCAACCAACAGCTAAGCCAGAAACTCAAAAGCCAGTTGAACAAAAACCAGCCGAGCAAAAGCCTGCTGAAGAAGTTCAAAAACCAGAAGCTCAAAAGCCTGCTGAAAACAACAATACTCAAAAACCTGCTGAACAAAAACCTGCTGAGCAAAAGCCTGCTGAAGAAGCAAAATCTTTAAGTGAGTTCGAACAACGTGTTGTTGAATTAACAAACGCTGAGCGTGCAAAACAAGGCTTACCAGCACTAAAAATCGATACTGAATTAAGCAAAGTAGCACGTATTAAGTCTGAAGATATGCAAAAAAACAACTACTTTGATCATAACAGCCCTACATACGGATCTCCGTTTGATATGATGAAGAAATTTGGTATTTCTTATACATCTGCAGGTGAAAACATCGCTCAAGGCCAACGTACACCTGAAGAAGTAGTACAAGCTTGGATGAACAGCGCTGGACACCGTGCAAACATTTTAAATAACGGCTTCACTCACATCGGTGTTGGTTATGTAGAAAGCGGCAACTACTGGACACAACAATTTATTACGAAGTAAATAGATTAAAAGAGTCTTCTCATAATGAGAAGACTCTTTTTTAAGTTTCATAGCTTTCTATTATGTATGAATAGAAAATATATAACATAAACAACATAGATCCACAGCTTATTATACTAAGCAATACATAAAATCCCCACTCTAAGTTCAAAAACAATGAAAACAATATGCCCCATGCCATCACTTGAAAAATCCGTCTACTCACTAAACGAATTTTTTGTAATTTAATTGGGTCTTTTTCTTTTTCTTTTTCTTTGCCTTTTATGTTCTTAAATTCTTTACTCAGCATAAAAAGAAACATACTAATCCCAATCGTTAATCCTGTTTGAAAGGATATCACCTTCCTAAAATTAATAAAGAGGATAAGCATATGAATAAACAACATAAATAACGTAATTTTCTTTATAAAGCCGCCTATAATACCATGCCCTCTTTCATTAAACTTAAATATATTATGTGAAATAATATACAAAAATCCATATGAAAAAATAATAAAACAGGGAATAAATGCTACAACAACTTGTTTACTCATAAACTCGTTTGGCTCACCATTTACATTCCAATGTACTGCCATACGATTTGGTAAATAGGGATAGAGAAATAGAGTAAGTAAAAGACAAGCGAAAAATATTCCAAGTACATACTTATATTTGATCAAGTGATTCTCACCTCTCTTTTCTCTTAACGGCTTCGCTTCTTTTAGAGAAATCCCTGCAAAAATCTACTTTTTTCAAGTTAAAACTTATACTTTACGCATTTTCTTTTTGAAATTCTTTTATTTTTTTATTTAACTTTGTAGGAAACGGCACATCAACTTCAATTGCTTCTTTCGTAATTGGATGCAAGAAATTTATCTTCATCGCATGCAATGCTTGACTGGACATATATTTTGTTTGTCCACCATATAATACATCCCCAACTAGTGGATTACCATTATGACTCATATGAACACGAATTTGATGTGTTCTACCCGTTTCTAATTGTAACGTTACGAAAGTCGTGTTTTGCTTCTTAAAATACTTTTCTACTTTATAATATGTGATAGCTTGGTCACCTTTTGGAGAAATACGACGCCTTGTAGCATGATGGCGATCCCTTCCGATAGCAGCATCAATCTTTCCTTGTTTCTTCTTTACTTTCCCTTCAACGAGCGCTGCGTACGTTCTTTTAATTTTTCTTTCCATTAATAGACGATCCATAATTGCACCAGCAATTCTATGCTTAGCAAACACGACACCACCTGTCGTATCTTTATCTAAACGATGAATATGACGCACCTTCGTCTCTAAACCTTGCATTTGAAAATGAAAAGCAACAAGATTTGCAAGCGTCCCGGTTCCACCTTTTTCAGCAGGGTGTGTGTCCATTTGCTCTGGTTTATTTACGATAAGTACGTGATCATCTTCGTATACTACATGTAATTCACCATATTCTGGATCTACACCGTACTCTTCCTCCGCAAACATATGGACTTGTAACTTATCGTTCTCTTTTAAAAGCTCATTCCATCTTCTTTGTTCCCCGTTAACCGTAACACCTTTTTCCATACGAAGCTGATGTAATAGCTTTTTCGGTATTTCCCATTCTACTTTTAATACCGATTCAATACTTATACCATTCCATTTAGCTGGAACGATAATTTCACACCATTCGCCCTTTTTCTTTGTTTCCATACTGTTTATCACCTTATTTCTATTGATTCTCTCATTGTAACGGAAAACACAATTTGATGCACTGTCAAAAATAGAGGACAGTCTTATAATAGACTGCCCCTCAAGCTCTAAGTCTTTTCATTTCTAATAATACTTCTTCAGCTTTTTGTTCATACGATAAATCTTTAAAGAAATCCGCCAACCTTTTATAATCATTGTAAGCATCTAATAAATCGTCCATCTTTTCTATTTTCATCACTTGTTGTTTTTGTTTCATTTTTACTGGATAGCGATAACCTGATACTTCTTGTATTTTGTAATACTCATCCTCTACTTGAACGACCTTTACAAGTTCTTCCTCTTCTGCATCCATCGTATACCCGTCAAATTCTCTAAGTAGTTCATAAATGATATGAGTCCATTCATCTTTTGGATAAAATCCTTTTTCTAACCGATAACCGACAATGCGATACATATGCCCATCGTTCTCGGCAAACTGTACTGTATCATTTAACTTAAACTTAAAATAACGAAACATTGCCTTCACCTACTTATTATGTAATGTTCTTATCACATACTATTTGCAAAATGTAGGCTTTGCTATTCATAAAAAATGCTCATCATATTGATGAGCATTTTTTACGATGCTTTTTCTCGTTTTTTTCGAAATGGTAACCACCAGTTCCAGTCTCCAAATAACTTCATTAAGCTTGGTACGAGCATAAGACGAATAATTGTTGCATCAAGAAATATTGCTAATGCAACGCCAAGACCCATCTGCTTTACTGGTAAAATATCAGTAAATGCGAATGCACCAGTTACAACAATCATTATTAAAGCAGCTGATGTAATGATTCTACTTGTTGAAACGAGCCCTTCTAACGTTGCTTGATCGTTATCTCCTGTTTCTTCATAGAGCTCATGAATACGTGAAATAAGAAATACTTCATAATCCATACTAAGCCCAAATACGAGGCCAAAAATGAAGATTGGTAAGACAAACAGAACCGGACTTGCTTCTAAACCGAAATGACCACCTTCAAATAACCAAACAACAATTCCAATGGTTGCACTTAAACTAAGTATATTCATAACAATTGCCTTAATTGGAATGAGTATAGATCGGAATGCAAATAATAATATAACAAAGGTCGATCCAAATATAACAGACATACCAATTACAACTTTATCTTTAATTTCATCTTCTAATTCTTGTTGAAACGTCGTCATTCCGCCTAGATAATACGTAACATCCGTTTCTTTATAGTTCTTTTTAAAGTCACGTACCCACTGTTTTGCAGTCTCTGTACGTGGTTTTGTTTTCAAAAAGATTTCTATCGTCGTCTTATTCCCTTGCGTGTATGCTTCAAATACAGGAGTTAGTTTCGCTGATTCTGGCGACTGCAATATTCCAACAACTTGATCTGCTTTCATTCCAGTTAACCCGTCGTATAAACTTCTTACTTCATGTACTTTCTTATCATCTTTTAACTTTCGAACGACTTCTTCTATCTTTTGTAGACTTTCTTTTTCTTTCATATCTTTTTTCGTCTCTACAACTAACGTAACATCAGCGTGTGTTTTGACAGTTTCATTAAATGCTTCTTCATACTTTTCATATGCAATCCTTGTATCACTCTTTTCAGGTAAAGCTTCAACACCAGGGAACTGCAAATTAGCTGTACGTAACGGTAATAAGCAAATAACAATAAATGTTGTAACAACAATAATCATTGCAATTGGATGTTTCATCACAAATTGTGCAAATTTACGCCATGCTTTTGCCGGCGTATGTGCTACTTGATTCTTTTTTAATATTCTTTTACCTATTAACGATAATAGTGCTGGAAGAAGTGTGAGTGAGAATAAAATGCTCATAATGACAACAATCATTCCGCTAATCGCGACAGATTGAATATAATCTATCTTAAAGAAAAACAAACCGGATAACCCAACAAATACGCATAATCCTGAAAATACAATCGCACGTCCTGCCGTTTGATATGTAATTGCTATCGCTTCTTTTACCGTTCGTTTAGCAACTTCCTCTCGAAAACGGTTCACAAATAATAGCGCAAAATCAATAGATAATGCAAGTCCAATCATCGGTGCAACGTTTAACACGAAAATAGATAGTTCTTTATCAACACCGATGAAATACAATATCCCCATCGTACTAATAACACTAAGCGCCCCATTCAAAATCGGTAAAATTGATGCCAAAAGACTACCAAACGAAAATAGTAATACAAGAAACGCGATTGGTAATCCAATCATTTCTGCTACTTTTAAATCATTTTGCGTTCTTTCATTAATCTCTTGATTAATTTTCGGAAATCCTGTAGGTGTTACTTTTAATGCTACATTACTTTCTTTCTCAATCTCATCAGCAAATTGTAATGTCTTTTCCATTCTTTCTTTATTTGTTTTCCCGGAAAATAAAATTGTCGCATAACCGATGTCATCTTGTAGCATTTCTTTATTTTGGATTGGGTGATGGAAAGATTCATAGCTCTCTTTCTCTTGAACATTCTTTACAATTTCATCTATTCGCTTTTTAAATTCCTCATGCGAAGCATCTTTATTTTTCTCAAAAACGAGCAGAAGCGTATCTTGAGACTTCTTAAAATCTTGATCTAAAATTTCTTTTGTTTTTTGATAGTCGCCTTCCGTTTGGAAACCGTCACCACCTAATACTCCCGGTAGCCTTGGAGCAAAAATCCCAAGTGCGATTGCGAGCAACAGTAACGCTACAATTACTGTATAACGAAACTGATACAAAAAGGCTCCTAACTTCCCCCACTTATCAACTTTATGTACGTTTGTCTTCACACATTTTCACCTACTTTAAATAATTCAATTGTCACTTATACTGTATCACATCTTGATATAAACAAAAAACGTCTGGAAAAACTATAATAATAGTTTTTCCAGACGTTTTTCTATCTCTCTTTATTAAGCCCTAATCTCTCAGTAAGTAAACGATGGTAGTAAATCGCGATAATTAACAAAATACCACCTACGCAGTAACCAGCTAAAATATCAGTTGGGTAATGTACATTTAAAATGACTCTACTTAATCCAATCGATAAAATTACTATACCCATCAAAATCGTTGTGACACATTTCCCAGCTACGCTTTTCAAATTAGCAGCAATGATATAAGTAAGAAATCCAAATGTCATAATCGATAGCATTGCATGTCCACTAGGAAAACTATATCCAAGTGCATCTAGCGCTTCATTTAATGACGGACGTTCTCTCTTTACAATCTCTTTTATCCCTTTATTCACAAGATGTGTTATTAAAATCCCCATTGGATATACAATCATCGCAGCATAATAACGCTTCTTCCAAAAAACAAGCAAACTTATAACGAGCGTAGTGACTATCCCAATTGCTGATCCCAATTTTGTAAAGTACGAGAAAAATATAAGAGAACTTTCCGTTTGTAGCCCTCTTACTAATCCACGGACATATGTATCCATCACTGTAACGCCACCTGCATGTACGCGCCAAGCAACAATACCAAATACAGCAAATAACAAACCGATACACATTACCTCATACTGATGTAACTTCTTCTTCAAACGATTTCCTCCTACTATGAAAAAATGCGATTTCTACTTTAGAAACCGCATTTCCTTACTTATTTACCTTTTGTTTTTAGCTCTGTCCAGTAACGATCATAGTCTTTTAACTTATCGTCTACATCAACAAGCCATTCTGTACGATCTAACTCTTCTTTCGTTAAGAAAATCATGTGATTATCACGGTATTCTTTACTATGAAGAGGATGAGCTTTTTCATTTGGATTACTGTAACCAATTGACTCGTAGTTTTTCACACTTACTTTTTCATCTAGTAAGTAGTTCATAAATTTCTCAGCAAGCTCTTTATGTTTTGCACCTTTTGGAATTGCTAACGTATCAGCCCAAATTGTGCCGCCTTCTTTCGGTACAACATATTCTACATCTTTATTATCTTTTGCGATAAATGCTGCATCTCCAGACCAAACTGTTCCGATCCAAGCATCTTCTGTAATGAATTTTTGTTTAATGTTATCTGTATCAAATGCTAATAAGTTTGGAAGCAGCTTCTTTAAATCATCTGCTGCTGTCTTTAATTGTGCATCGTCTTTCGTACTGTTTGAGAACCCGTGCTTCTTAAGACCCACTCCTAATACTTCACGAGAATCGTTCAGTAACGTTACATGTCCTTTATATTTCTCATTCCATAAGTCCGCCCAGCTTGTAGGTGCTTCTTTCACATACTTTTTATTGTATGCAATCCCTGTTACACCCCAAGTGTACACTAAAGAATATTTATTCTCTGGATCAAACGCAGGTGTTTTGAAATTAGAAACCATATTTTCGATATTCGGGATATTCTTTTTATCTAACGGCGCTAATAAGTCCATTTTCGCCATTGTTTTAACCATGTAATCAGACGGCTGGATTAAGTCATACTTTGCGCCACCAGCTTGTAATTTCGCAAGCATTTCTTCATTACTTGCGTACTTGTCATAGTTAATTTTCACATTATATTTCTTTTCAAAATCTTTTAGCACTTGCTCATCAAAATTGTCAGCCCAGCTATAAATATTTAATTCTTCTTTCTTTTCACCACAACCAGCAAGCACACCAGCAACAAGGCTAAAACTAATTGCTGCGCCAGCTATTCTTTTCATTAATTTCATCGGTTTATTACCCCCTTGTACTTTCTATATCGTTCGTATTATAAAGGAAGGTGTCCTCCAGAGTTTTCTTCACCATCTGCACCTTTATTCCGGAAGATTTCAGATAGAACCATTAATCCTACGATAGCAACAATTAAAATTGTAGAAAGAGCATTGATTTCTGGTGATACTCCGCGCTTAACCATACTGTAAATGTATAGTGGCAATGTTGTTGATCCTGGTCCTGATACGAAGAAACTAATTACAAAATCATCAATTGATAATGTGAATGTTAATAATGCTGCCGAAATAACTCCCGGTGCAATTGCTGGGAACGTTACATAACGAAACGTTTGCCAAGGCGTTGCTCCTAAATCATTTGCAGCTTCTTCTAAGTCACGTCCCATACTTGAAAGACGCGCAGCTAAAATAACAACAACAAACGAAATACTAAATGTAATATGTGCAATAATAATCGTTGTTTGTCCAAGTTCCATTCCTAACTGGCTGAAAAGAATTAGTAAAGATAATCCCATTAAAATATCAGGAATTAAAATTGGTAAATATACAAGGCCATTAATAGCCCCTTCAAAACGATATTTATAACGATGTAAAGCGATTGCAAAGAATACACCAAGTACCGTTGTCACAATCGTTGTTATAACTGCAATCGTAATACTATTTACAAATGCATCAATAACATCTTGTTTTTGAAATAAATCTGTATACCAATGGAATGTAAAACCTTCCCACTCCGCATTAATGCGAGAGTCGTTGAAAGAATAGACCATTAAAACCATCATTGGAAAATACAAGAATAACAAAATTAACCAAGAATAAGAAACTAAAAACTTCTTCATCTTTGCCTATTCCCCTCCGTTCTCATTATATTTATATACTTTCGTTGCACGATAATATAAGTAAATTAACAGAACAGAGAATAGAACAACGATAATCGATAACGCAGATCCAAACGGCCAGTCACGTGCACCTAAGAATTGATTTTGAATAACGTTTCCAATTAATGCTACTTTCGATCCGCCCATCACGTCTGATACAACAAACATTCCGATAGAAGAAACGAATACTAAAATAGAACCAGTCGCAATTCCTGACATCGTCATCGGCACTGTTATATTCCAAAATGCCTTTATTGGTGTTGCTCCTAAATCATAAGCCGCTTCTAGCTTACGCTTATCCAACTGCTCAATTGCTGCATACACTGGTAAAATCATAAATGGTAATAAAGAATAGACCATTCCGAGTATTACAGAAGGAGTATTATATAATAAATTTAACGGTTCACTAATAATGCCAAGCTTTAATAACAACGTATTCACAAGACCTTGTGAACGTAAAATAACAATCCATGCGTATGAACGAACAAGAAAGTTAATCCAAAACGGGATCGTTGCCAATAATAAAAGAATAGAGCGGTATTTGCGGTCAACAATTGTAATTGTATACGCAAACGGATAACCAATTAATAAACATATTACTGTTGTAATAACTGCAATTTTAACAGTTTCCCATAACGTTCCTAAGTATAATGGATCAAACACACGGGATATATTCTCCAGCGTAAATTGCATTTCTACTGTCCCGTAAGCTCCGCGCTGCATGAAGGCGAATCCTAATACGAATACGAGCGGGATTAGGAAGAAAATTAACAGCCACGCGACTGTAGGTAGTGCGAGTAATTTCCCTTTTTTCAATTTAAGGTCACCTCGTCCTCTTGCTCCCAGCCTACATATACATTATCTCCAATGCTCCACTGTGCTGCCTCTTCAGCAGTTTGATATGCCATTAGTAATTCTGATGTTTTCTCATCACGTACATAAAGCTTCTCCATATTTCCGACAAACTCGATATCTTCAATATGTCCAAGATGGTATTCTTTTAAAATTGACTCTTCAACCGAACGTACTTTTACATTTTCAGGGCGAATTGCTACATAGCCTTCCCCGTTTTTCACAATATTATTTTCACCGATGAATGTCGCAACGAACAATGTTTTCGGCTTATTGTAAATTTCTTTCGGTGTTCCGATTTGTTCGATATGTCCTTTATTCATAACTACAATACGATCGCTCATGCTCATTGCTTCTTCTTGATCGTGCGTTACGTATATGAACGTAATTCCTAAATTACGTTGTAAGTTTTTCAATTCACGTTGCAAGTCTTTTCGTAACTTAAAGTCAAGCGCTCCAAGTGGCTCATCTAATAGTAATACACGCGGATTATTTACAATCGCTCTTGCAATTGCAACACGCTGCTGTTGTCCACCAGAAAGCTTCGCAGGTTTACGATTACGGAACTCAAGTAACTGCGTTAAACGCATTGCCTCTTCAGCACGCTCTTTCTGCTCTGCTGCTGATACTTTCTGCATTTTCATACCAAAACAAATATTCTTCTCTACTGTCATATGTGGGAATAGTGCGTAATGTTGGAACACTAGGTTCATATGACGCTTATATGGCGGCAAATCGTTAATTCTTTCATCATCTAATAAAAGATTCCCTTTAGTTGGAGTTTCAAATCCTGCGATCATACGAAGTAACGTCGTTTTCCCGCAGCCACTCGGCCCTAAAATTGTTAAAAACTCTCCCTCTTTAATATCTAAAGAAAGAGGTGGGATAATCACTTGATTTCCAAAATGTTTTTCAACTGCTTCAACTTTAATAATCTTTTTCATTTTCCCGTCCTATCTACCTTAAATTTTAAATTTTTATATTCATGAATAAATATTTATGTTCTATAGACTATTTTTTGTTTCGATCCAAACAAAAATGGTTATTTAGCAAGCGTTCGTTTCTATTCTTTATGTAGTATGTTTGATTCATTTTCGCCTGATACATAACGTCGAACAGAAAAACCCCTTCCATTGCGAAGGGGCTATTATCATACGGCTACGCCTACTGATAAACACCATCATCATTTTAACAACTTTCGTATGAATTTTAAAGCACTTTTTGTAGAAGAGTAACGAATTTTCATGTCGAATGCTGTAGATTGGGCTAAAATGCTTTTATAATGTGAAAAAGTCCGAAAACTTTCTTTCCCATGATAACCCCCTAATCCACTACTTCCAACACCCCCAAAAGGTAAATATGGCGTAGCAAGGTGATAGACAACATCATTAATACAGCCTCCACCATATGAAATATTACTCGTCACTTTCTTTTGTACTTCTTTATCTTCAGAAAATACATATAACGCTAACGGCTTCGGATGTTGCTGGATTGTGCCAATTACATTTTCTATATTGTCGTACTCTATGATTGGTAAAATCGGACCAAAAATTTCATCTTCCATAACAGCATCTTGCCATGTAATATCCGCTAGTACTGTCGGTTCAATATGTAAAGTATCTTTCTCATAGTTTCCACCAATTACGACTTGACCATCTTGTAAGAATCCACATAATCGTTCAAAATGACGCTCACTTACAATACGCACGTAATTTTCATTTTGTAAAGGTTCTTTACTATACTGCTCTGTAATTTCATGTCGCAGTGCCTCAATTAGCTTTTCTTTCACGGAAGAATGCACGTACATATAATCAGGCGCTACACACGTCTGCCCTGCATTTAAAAACTTACCCCAAACAATTCTTCTTGCTGTCATCTCTATCTTTGCATCTTTATGTACAATACAAGGACTTTTCCCGCCAAGTTCTAAAGTGAGCGGCGTCAACTGTTTCGCTGCTGCTTCCATTACAACTTTTCCAACGCCAACACTACCAGTAAAGAAAATATAATCAAACGGTTCCTTCAGCAAAGATGTACTCTCTTCAACGCCACCTTCTACTACCGCTACAAGCTCTTCTGGGAATAATTCATCTAACATTCTCTTAAGCACTTTTGAAACGCTTGGCGTTAACTCTGACGGCTTTAAAACGATTGTATTTCCAGCTGCCAGTGCTCCTACAAGTGGTGCAATTGCTAATTGAAAAGGATAGTTCCACGGTGCAATAATAAGCGTCACACCATACGGTTCTGGCACTACTTTTCCTTTTGATCCAAAATGAGTAAGTGCTGTTCGAACTCGTTTCGGTTTACTCCACGATGACATATGTTTCAATTGAAAGGAAATTTCTTTTAATACATATCCAACTTCCGTTGTAAACGACTCGTGAACTGACTTATTTAAATCTAATTTCAATGCCTGAAATATTTCTTCTTCAAAACGCTGAATGCCTTCATAAAGCTTCTTCAAATTATTCTTTCTCATTTCGATGCTTCTCGTATGCCCTTTTAAAAAATATTCCTTTTGCCTACTTACAATAGAGGAAATACTCATTCACTCACCTTCTCCCACTATTTTTATCCAATTCTTTCATTATTTATATAAACTTCATATATAACAAATTTCTATTCTTAAGGTTACATTATATATGACTTTTTCAGCTATATAAAATTCATTGCTCACAAAAAAACTACCGAAAGAAAATCTCTCGGTAGTTTTACAGTATTAACGATATAAACGAACAGCACCTGCAGAATTATCATCAGCTTGTCCTACTACTTCAAATTTCAAACCAAGCTTCGGTAAAATACGTCCTGCATCTGGAATCTGTTGATTAATATACGTTTTAGAATCATCAAACTTCGGTACGCCTGCTAAGCCATCATACGTAAATGTTCCACGCGTTGGAGATACGACTTTCCAAGCTGGCGTTTTGTCAAATGAAAACGCTGCATCAGCGATTTGGAATCGTGTACTACTCTTAACTGTTGGTTTACCATTTAAAGTACCAACAATTGCTTCTGGATGAGAATCAACTACACCAAGGAAACCGTGTCCTGGATGTACACCAACCCAGTTATCTGTATAAGCTGAATCTGCATACCATACAACCATACCAGTGTTAAATACTGGACCGCGAGCAAATTTCAACGCGTTATCTGCCCCAGCATAGTTTCTCCACTCAACATAGTAGTTATGTTTTTTCTTCTCTGTTCCGTTAGATACAACGAAACCATCTAATTTTAATTGTGGTGTACCTTCTGCGTCATCAGAGAATACTACTTTACCATCTACTGTTAATGAAGCATTATCAAGAGCGAATCCATTTAATGCTAAACCACCATCAGTAATGTAATCAAATGTTAATTTTACTTTCTTGCCTTTGAATTGACTTAAATCATATGATTTGTCAATCCATTTTCCATTTGTCGAATCTGCATTTCCACTATTTGCTTTCTCACCAAGTCTTTCAATTAACGTTTGTTTACCATCTTCTGTTACAGCGTGTACTTCAAGGAAATCATAACCTGCTTCAATCTCATATAATGACTTGAAATCAAATTTTGCATTCGTTGCATTCGTTAAATCGAACAACGGTGTTTCCATCTTCGTATGAAGATCGTCACCTTTTGTGCTGTAGTAATACTGTTTTCCAAATGCTGGCTCAATTGTTTTAACATCTTTATCTGGTAAGTTAACACGGATCATACCTGGTCTTGCTGATTTCGTAACACTTTGATCCAAATATGTCGCTAGACCGATACCTTTATTTAATTTCTCGTAATCTACTTCTACGATATTTGCCCAGTTACCACCGATTGTTTTTTGGAAAAACTCTTTATTTTGTGGTGAGAAACTCGTTGGCGTCGTTCCAGCGATTTTACCAGCCCAGCTTCCGCCACTCATAATAGACCAAGCTTCAATCGGCTCACCTTGACCACTATATTGTGTATCGTACTCATCTGGAAGACCTAAATCGTGACCATATTCATGTGCGAATACACCAACTGCTCCATCTTCTGGTTCAATTGTGTAGTCGAATGCTGCCATCTTTCCACCCCAATATGGTACTTTCGCTTGTGTACCTTCAATTGGGAATGGCTTTGGTCCAACTGTCCAACGGTGCGACCAAATTGCATCATCGCCTAATTTACCACCGCCTGCTTCTTGTCCAACACCCGCATGAATAATCATTAAGTGATCGATTAAACCGTCTGGTTGATTTTTATTCCCATCACCATTTACATCGTATTGATCAAATTGGTCGAACTCTGATAAATCAATACCACTATCTACAGCTGCTTTTAATGCATCTTTTACTAAATCACGTGGCCCTTTTGGTCCTTTATTATCATGGCCGCCGCTAGCAGCATCTGCACCGTAATCAGCAGCTTTACCAGGAACTGTTAACCATTTTGTAACTGTTCCGTCTACAGTATAACTACCACCAGATTGCTCTTCGTAATATTGTTTAAACGTTTCAATTTTACTTCCATCATCTAATGTGAATGGCTCGTTGCCGAATAACATTTTTTCATAGTGTTCTTTATTAAAATCGTTAGAATACATATATCCAGGCTCTTTGTCGATATTATTATGTTTAAAGTCAGCGTACTCTACAAGTAAAACGAGTACTTTGTCTTTACGAACTTCACCGTTATAGTCTTTTTGTTTCGCTGGAGAAGTTGGTACTTTACCATTTAGACCGCCTTTAACTGGGCCTGTTGCTGCAGGTGTGCCTGTTGCTGGTTGATTTAATTTTTCTTTCGTGTCTGCTTTCGCATCTTTCACTTTCTTTAAAAAGTCGGATGCATCTTTCGTAAGTTGGTCCCCATTCGCTGCTTCTTTCCCAGGATTTTCACCCTTTTTGTTCTCTACATACTTTTCGACTGCTTTCTTTGTTTCTGTCTCTGAAGCCTTCGAATCAATTACCCCACGTTTTTTTAATGCATCTGCTAAACGTTCTTCCGGAATTAAATGATCATCAACTGGGCTCGTAGCTGTTTTATTCACAGGCGTTTCAGCATATGCAGTTTGAGTGCCAGCTCCGAATGAAAGGCCTAATACAGCTGTCAATGCGATTGATGACAAAACTTTGAACGGTTTCTTGTTCATCCCTTATTTCCTCCCCTAATAAATAATATGTATTACAAATTGAATTTTATTAAAAATTCAATATTTTTTCAATATTTAGTCATATTATGTAATGTTTTTAATATATTTGTAAAAATTTCATAGTTAGCATACGAATATATCACAATTCAACAATGTTTTCTGAAAATATTGAAAGTTTTTATCGAACAATTTATAATTTCCATAGAGGGAGTTTAATGGGGATTTTATCTTTGTTTCATCTACACAATATTTGATAATTCACTATATAAAACACAAAATCGGATTTCATTATCATGTATTCTGTAGCAGCAATTATGACCGATAATTAGGGAGGAATTACATTTGTACAAAGATAAGACAGACGCACTGGATCAAGAATGGATTGATTTAATACTTGAAGCTCTAGATGCCGGTATCGCCATGCAAGACATCGAGCAATTTTTCCAACGTATGAAGCCATCCAGTCAGGCTCAATAGGTTTGTTCTTTTTAACGAAGTTTATGTTATAATAATGACATCATAAGACAACTACATATTGATAGAAAGGTGCGCAAATATGATTGGAGAACGTATAAAACGCCTTCGTTTACAAAAAGGGATTTCATTAACTGAACTTGCCGAAAAAGCTGGCGTTGCTAAATCTTACATTAGTTCTATAGAACGAAATTTACAAAAAAACCCTTCCATTCAGTTTCTTGAAAAGATCGCAGCAGTTCTACAAATTCCAGTTGATACTTTACTTCATGATGAAACAACAAAGGAAACTAACCTAGACTCCGAATGGACACAACTCGTTAAAGATGCAATGAACTCTGGTGTCTCCAAAGAACAATTTCGTGAATTTCTTGAATTTACAAAGTGGAAGCAAAATCAAAAATAATAATAGAAAGAAGTGCTTACAACCAGCACTTCTTTTTCTTTATAAAAAAAAGCGGGAATACCCGCTTTTTTTATTATTTTTCTTCCCCAGCTTCTTGGTTAGCATTGAATGTCCATTCTAAATTCAATGTATCACCTTGGAAGATATTTTGGTCTTTTCCATCATCTACAAATTCAAATTGTACCCATAGATAATCCTCTGTACCAGCTGCTAATCCACCCTTTTCTCCCCACTCAGGAGCAAAGATATCTTTAGCTAAAAGATCTGGATCAACTTTTTGTAAGTCTGCTAAAGTTGTTTCGTATACAGGCTCACTTTGTTTATCCCAGTTCCAAAGGAATTTTACTTTAACGTGCTTACCAAAGTCTTCACCAGCATTATCACCTTTTGCATCTTTAACAGTATACTTTGTTGCTAATTTAACGTCTTTAATAGTTAACGAACCGCTGTTTTGTAATAAGAACTCTTTCTTAACAGAATCCCCTGGTTTTAAATCTTTAATATCTACAAGCGTCTTAGGGTTTAATGTAAGGTCTAACGTCCCAGCTGCAAATGTATTGTTTGATACTTCTTTATCGCTAAAGAATGCAAATGTTCCTCCACCAATTAAAGCTAACCCCAATGCTGCTGATGCAACTCCCATACCTAATTTCTTTTTCAGACTCACAATCAATTCCCCCTAGCTTTTTTTTATATTTTTATCACTTATTTTTCAATAAGAGATGTAAAGAAAACTATATTAGCTTAGCTAATATGTGTTCTTTTTTAAAAACCTTATGTTCATTATAACGAACAACCCTATATAAACACAACACATATTTATTAATATTTTCAGTTATTTTTATTTCTCAATATCATTTAGACTTTTCAGAAAAAAACAATGATAATTTATAACTTTTTTCACACTCAAATCATTTAATACTATAAGAAAAAAGAAAAACAAAGAGGTGAGGGCTAACGTTCCCTCACACTCGTATAAATATTACTAGTCTTGCTTATTCGTTCACTCTCTCTTATACCACATTCTTGTTTTCCGGCTGTTTCACTAAAGCAGTTACTCCGCTTTCTTTTGCTCTTCTAGCTTTTTCTGTTCTTCCGCTTTCTTCTGCTCTTCTAGCTTTTTCTGTTCTTCCGCTTTCTTTTGCTCTTCTACTTTCTTCTGTTCTTCTACTTTCTTCTGTTCTTCTACTTTCTTCTGTTCTTCTACTTTCTTCTGTTCTTCTACTTTCTTCTGTTCTTCTGCTTTCTTCTGTTCTTCTACTTTCTTCTGTTCTTCTGCTTTCTTCTGTTCTTCTGCTTTCTTCTGTTCTTCTACTTTCTTCTGTTCTTCTGCTTTCTTTTGTCCTTCCGCTTCAATTGCAACGTTTAATTGTTGCTGAAGAGCCTGAATTTGCTCATCAATAGCTTTCAAGCTAATTTCTTTCTCAATATAGTCACGCTTCTCTTTGATACTGCGGAAGCCTTCATTTACATATATGGACACTTGCTGCATCGACTCATCTTTATTTACCTTTAATTCTTCTTGTATTTGATTGTAAGGAGCTTCTATTTCAGTATATACATTTTGCAGGGCTTCCTTCTCAGCAACAATTTTCTCACGCCCTTGTTGCCATACAGAAATCGCCTGTTTTATTTCTTCAATAGAAGTTGCTTTCGATTTTCCCTTCATCGTTCCATACTCACGCTCAATAAACTGTTTATGTTTCTCAGATTGCTCTTTTAACGTATTAACTGTTTTCGGAAATATAATTGCTGTAGAAAGCGTCGCTTCTACTTTCGTTTCATGAATGAACGCCGCTTCTGTATGCGTCATAATTTGAGATCCTAAATAAAACGTAATAGAACACATACACGGCAATATAAGCATCTTTTTAAAATTACGCGGTCTTTTCAGCATCTTAATCTCTCCCATCGAACATTACGTTCTTTATACAGAACATTATCTATATTATAGTAAAGAACTATTAAAATTGATAGACAAATACTAGAAAAATAGAAAAAGGGCTATCCATGTGATAGCCCTTTTTCTTATTATCTTTCTTCACCTGCTGTTTGTTGTGCATCAAACGTCCAATTTAATTGTAACTTATCGCCTTGGAATTGATTTTGATCTTTTCCATTATCAACGAACTCAAATTTCACTTTGAATTTATCAGATTTACCTGCTGAAATACCTTTTTCATCCCAGAACCAAGCCGATAAATCATTATCTACAGCTGTAAGTGTGTCACCTTTTAATTTATCTAAAGTAGTTTGTTTCACAATTGTCTCATGCTTATCTACATTTTTTAAGAATGTTACTTTAATATGTTTACCAAAATCATCTTTATTGTCTTTCTTTACATCTTCTACATTATAATCTGTTTTCAGTAGAACCTTTTTAATATTTAAAGAGCCTTTATTTTCTAGTTTAAATTCTTTTTCAATTGTATCCCCAGGTTTTAAATTCGATACGTTAACAACTGTTGATGGATTTAATGCTAAATCCAGTGTTCCAGCCGCAAATGTATTATTTGACACTTCTTTATCACTGAAAAATGCAAATGTTCCTCCACCAACTAAAGCTGCTCCTAATACTGCTGATGTAATACCCATTCCTAATTTTTTCTTTAAAGTCATGTCCATATCCCCTTAATATATATTTGTTAACTTCCTAAACGGAAAGTATAACCAAACGAACTAGACGGATTGTTCTACTTTTTTATCTTTCTTTTCTCCGTCAATGCTACGAATAGCACCAAAAATAGAAATTGCGGAATACCCAAGTAAAAAGACTCCTGGAATAATAAGAAGTAATGCTGCTCCCGCTTTTGAATTCGCATAATTCAGTAAATAACCAACATACGGAACTGTAATATCTGCATACTTTCCAACTACATTTTCTGCAAGTACTGGCTCTAAATCTGGTCCGTTGTTGTTATCCCCTTTTGTTTCATACATTACTTTTCCATTTGTATCTTTCACACCGGTAATACGGTGAGTGATAATTTTTTGATCTTTCTCTTTAAAGGTAATAACATCACCTTTTTGATATTTAGAACCATCTTTGTTTGGTTCTATTGCAATGATTGATCCTGTTAAAAACGTCGGCTCCATTGATCCTGAAAGAACGCTCTTAAATTGATATCCCATCACTGTCGGATCACCACCGCTTGCTTTTGAAGAAATAACTACAAAAGCTAAAAAAACCATCAATGCAAATAAAACAAATGAGATCGCGTTGCTAATTATCTTCCATATTAATTTCATCGTCTCTCTCCCTCTCCGTTGTTTTATATTATTTGAAGTATGCAATATCCACTTGCGTTCTTTAACAAGAACACAAGTAAATGATATAACGAACTTTAAGTTATTGCAATAAGAAAATTTACAATTATTAGTTATTTAAAATATAGAAAAAAGACTGTGCCAAAATTTTACACAGTCTTTTTATTAGTAATTTATTTACCTTCTGATTTCATTCCTTTTGTATTTCGGCGCAACACTACATATAAAATTGCTCCAAATAATATAATCGCACCTATCCCAACACTTATTACTTTCACATTTGAGTCTTTTACTTCAGGCATAGTTGTATCTTTTTTAGGCATCGTAAAAGTGACATCTTCTGTTGAAAGAACATTTACCGTCGCAATTGTTTGATTATTTTTCGTAATATCAACTGCACCAACTACCTCACCACGATGTATTCCTTTATGATATAAAGATTCTTTATCTAATGAAGCCGCCCGGAAAATAGTTTTCACATTTTTCCCTTCATCTTTCTTAAGCATAAGCTCCGCACTTTGTTCCAACTCAGAATTAACATCTTTATTTAAATATGTTGTTTTTTGATGCCAATTATGTTTATCAAGCACCATTTGCTTCGTAAATTGACCGAAAGAATATTCCGCCATCTGCTTCAAATCTTCATAAATTTCAGGTCTTTGAGAAGCCATTACTACGCTTATAATACGATTTCCATCTTTCTCATTTAATAAAACAAGTGTATTACGTGCTTCATTCGTAAACCCTGTCTTACCGCCAATGCTATATGGATTTTCAAAAAAATTAGATTTATTAAAAATAGACACCGTCTGCCTAGACGTCGTAACTGTCGTTCTTTTCGTATTCATCGCTTGTAAAATTTCAGGATACTTTTGCACACCCTTCGTAATCATAGCCATATCATACGGCGTCGTATAATGGTTCGGATCATGCAATCCATTCGGTGTTACAAAGTGGCTATCTTTCGCTCCTAATTGCTTCGCTTTCTCATTCATCATATTAGCGAAATTCTCAACACTCTCGCCAATCCGCTCCGCAATCGCATACGACACATCATTCGCACTCAGCACCATTAAAATCATAAGCGCAGTATTTCTATTAATTGTCTCTCCAGGTTGAAACTCAATTTGATAATTACTCTTCTCTTGATCTAATGCTAATTGTGAAAATGTAAATTGATCCTCTGGCTTTGTATGCTCCATGAGTAAAATCGCTGTTAACACCTTCGTCGTACTAGCAGGATATGCTCGGTGATATGCGTTTTTATCATACAAAACATCTCCTGTTTTCGCATCAATTGTCGTTGCAAACTGACTAAAAACATTCGGTCCTTCCGCAGGTGGTGGTGCAACTTGTTCTGGATTTACTCCAATATTCGTCTCAGCACGCAATGTTATGGGCGTCAAAAAAAACGAACAAATAACTGTAATAAAAACCAAAATTTTCTTAAAATTTACCATATGACTCTCCCTTTTCCATTTACTCCTTAACAAAATAATAAATCTACCAATCATATGTAATTTGTATTATATTGGAAGAAATTTCACTATTTTTTACTATATCATACTTTTACGATAAAGAACATAAATATACAATAAAAATAAGAAGGAATTACTCTTTCTTATCCTTCTCATCAATCAACGAATCTATTAACTTTTGACTAGCTTCCTCGGGCGTAATCTCATCTGTTATTCCCATAAACGACCAACCTTTAGAATCAACCCACTCAACAAACTCTTGTAAAAATTCATCATGTGTAACATCCACATCAAGAATCGATCCATTAATCGAAATCGTTCTATTTTTAGACACGCGCATCTTGAACGTTTTTCTTACCATTACAACTTTTCTCCCTCTACTTCTGAATATTTATAAAGTGAAACTTTCATCAACCCTCACGAATCGGACTTTTACGGGCATTCCGACCCGAACCTAACTTCTTTACTTTTGCTGAATTTCGAGGTAAGGGATCTTACTGCCCGCAAATAGCGAGATAAAATAATCATGTATCTCTGTTATACATGATTTTCAGTAAATTGTAAAAAGGATATATTGGCCAATTGGCATATTGAAACTGAAAATCTATCATTCTGCAAAAATATCAAATGATATGTAATTGTTCATAAATGACTAAATAGATTCACATAAAAATAAAACAACTTACATTTTACCACACCAAATACAAATGACTTTCTTACAATGGAATGGAGTATACTAGAAGAAAACTTAAAATGAGGAGGAACCTCATGACGCGTTGTACGTATTGTAAAACGAAGTGGACAATAAAAGATGTATGGGCAATACTCGTGACATTTGAAAAGGATTGTCCGTATTGTTTTATGAGACAATATCTATCAAAGAAAACGGTGAACGCTATGCCAGAACTTATAAGCTTACCTTTACATTTCTTACTCCCTTTTCTTGTTGATTTGAGTGCTGAAGGTCCTTTGGATTGGTATCGTAAATAATATAACCACTACATCCAAAGACTACTTTCTACTGAATTCGCTTCTCATCATTATTCCTTCATACATTACTAGCATAATCGCTTATACTTTCCCTTTTGAAGATTCTGTAGCTCAGCAGGAAGAGCGTCCCCTGAACAAGGTTTATCAATTATGACTTTAATAAACGATGATATATGCATACTGTTAAGCATAAAAAATTAGCATTAAGTTCCACTCAAATATTAATTGAAACCCAACACTCCATTTAATCTGTAATCTAGAATACAAGCAGTGTTTTTTATTATGCATTTTTGCATACAGTATTATTTTCTCTTGTAAATAGATAATAATGTTATATAATAAAACCAACGTTTTACCAATAAAAGGTAATAAGAAGTAGTGGAATAAGTAAATAACCAAAGCGTATTAACAGATTTGTTCTATGTAAATCATGATACATATATGGAATCAAAACTATGAAATTTTATGTAGTGATTAGATTACTACAAGATGAAAGATTCATAGCGAATACACTTAAGGAAAAAACGTTCCATTAGATTAATGTGATATCTATCGAACGAATTGAGAGTATACTTAGGGGGAATTTCAAGTGAAAACATTTGGTAAAGTATTATTAACTGGCGCATTAGCTTTAGGCGGTTTAACGGTTATGAACATTGAAACACCAAAAGCACATGCTGACGAATGGGATGGTTGTCATTACATTTGTGGTCCTGGTGAAACGGTGAACGGTGTTACAGTTCAGGTACACTCTACACAAGTTACTTTTGGTAACAGCGTAATTGCAAGAATTACAAATGACCGAGCTGAAGAAATTCATTACAATGTCAGCCTTGAAAAGAAATATGGCGATAGATGGGGAGAATTTGAAACCAACTTCCGTTGGCAAAATCAATGGGTCCCAGCTGGAAGCAATGATGAAATTGCAACTTTCACAGGATATGGCGATGATATTTATGAGGATGGAACATATCGTTATAAAGTCGAAATAAAAGGCGCTGACGGTTCTATTGATACAATTTACACAGCAGGAATGACAGTTACAGGACGATAGCTTATGAACAAGCTCCATTATTTATGATTGTATTTTTGAAAATATCATTGATAATTGCGTTGATATTATTATTAAAATAAGCTCTTTGGGGCTTATTTTTTTATACAAAAATTAGAATATGAATATTCAGAAAATTACACCTTTACACCATTAAAGTTTGTTGCTATTATAGGAATACATCAAATGTTACAATACTCAACAAATTGTACAAATTCTCCGATTACACGAATGAAATGAAAATACATTGCTGATGGTAACATTTATAGTTGGGATCCCGTAGCTCAGCAGGGAGAGCGCCACCTTGACAGGGTGGAGGTCGTGAGTTCGAGCCTCTCCGGGGTCATATGAAAAACCCCTTGATAGTCAAGGGGTTTTCTTTATGTAGCAAATAAATGATTATTATTAAAACTAAATTTTTCCCTACTTCTTTTCTCCATTTTGGAGAAAGACATAAATTATATTAATTATCGCTCTACGTTGTTCGCTAGAACTCGATTCTTTACTCTCTTTTGGGAGCTTTTTAAAATTCTCTTTGAAAAATAGCCTAATACAGCAATTTTTATATTTATTTATATAAATTTCTCAACAAAAAAGATCTACACAGTTTAACTATGCAGATCTTTGTAAATTTAAGTTTAGAAATGAATAGACGAATCCTATTTTTGCCCTAATTTGATTGCCTTTTTGATATTACTAAATGCACCTTTACCATATATTAATACGCCACCGCGGTAAACACGACTCGTTAAACCAATCATCATACATATTGTTGCAATTAGAATTGCTAATGCAAGCGCAATCTCCCATACTGGGATATTGAGGAATCCAATTCGTACAAGCATAACAATAGGAGTGAAGAAAGGTACATAACTAGTAATGGTAACAACCATGCTGCTTGGGTTTGACATTCCATAAATTGCTATATACAAAGCAGCAAGTAACATAAACATCAGCGGCATAACAGCTTGAGAAGATTCCTCTATACGCGTAATGATAGAGCCAAATAGACAAGATAATGAGCCATATAATAAGAATCCTAATGTGAAGAATAGAATCCCATAAAACACTAGAGTTGGAGCAACAGAATTTAAATCAATACTATTTAAAATATCATTTTTCGAATCATTAATTGCTGTTTTATATCCAACAGTTGCGACCAAGCCCCAAATTATGATTTGCGTAATACCAGCCAATAATGTTGAGAATAGCTTCGCATATAAATGTTTGGTAGGCGAAATACTTGAAACAACTAACTCCATAACACGAGAAGATTTCTCTGTTGCAACATCTGTTGCTAATTGTGCAGCATACATTAATATCATTAGATAATTTAGCATGATAAAGACATTAATTAAAATCCCTACACCCTCAGTATGTTCTCCATCTTTAACCTTATCTGAAACCGTTTTGGTATGAATTTCTACTGGCGTTGTTAACACCTTTAATTCATCTTGAGATAGATTCAATTGCTGGGCGAAATTAGAAGATTGTATTTGAGATAAAATCGTTTGAACCTTGCTAACATCTTGCTGATTTACATCCGTCTCAGTTATATACGTAGCCTTTAATTGTTTATTATTCAATTCCTCTACAACGATTGCATATGTATAATCACCATTTTTAACACCTGATTCTGCTTTTTGTTTATCCGTGCTACGTTTAACTTGTATCTTACTATCGACATTTTTAAACACTTGATGAATGGTTGAATATAATTCTTCTTTTTCTGTAACAACAACAACTTGATCGTCCTCGTTACCTGCAAACAAGTTATAAATCTTGTCAAAATTCATCAATCCTATAATTAACATAGAAACTATTATTGTAATAGCAAAATATGATTTTGATTTCACTTTAGATTTATAGTTTTGTAAAAAAATTGTCCAGAAACTATTCATTTTGTGCACCTACTTTCGCAATAAAGATATCATTTAATGTAGGCTCTTCTACTGCAAACTTTTTAACATACCCTAATTTTGTTATCTCTTTAAATAAAACATGTGAAACTTCTTCATATGAAATTTTAAGAGTAACTGCATTTTTACGTTTCTTCATACTTTCTACACCTTTTATTTCTTTCAAATGGTCAAAGTTATGATCGCCAACGATTACAACGTTCTTTTTACCAAAATCACTTTTAATTTTGGTAATGTCACCCTGAACAACAGGTACACCTTTGTGCATAATACAAATGTGTTGGCATAACTCTTCCACATGTTCCATACGATGTGAACTAAAAAGAATTGACGACCCTTGTTTTTGCATATCAAGAACAGCGTCTTTTAACATTTCAACATTTACTGGGTCTAAACCACTAAATGGTTCATCTAAAATTAAGAGTTCAGGCTTATGTATAATCGCTGTTATCAGCTGGATTTTTTGCTGATTGCCTTTAGAAAGTTCTCCTACCTTTTTGTTCAGATGCTCAGTAATATTAAAACGCTCCAGCCAATAGTGAAGTTCTTTTTCTGCATCTTTACTTTTCATGTTCTTTAGTTTTGCAAAAAAGTTAACTTGTTCTTTGACAGTCATTTTCGCATAAAGACCACGTTCTTCTGGTAAATACCCAATTTTATCTGTAACACCATAATTTATAGGTTTACCATTCCATGAAATGGTCCCACTTGATTTCGATAAAAGTCCAAGTATCATTCGAAATGTAGTCGTTTTACCTGCTCCATTCCCGCCCAAGAATCCAAATATTTCACCTTTTGGTATCTCGATATTCAAATTATTCACTGCAATATGCTCGTCAAATTTCTTTGTTAAATCTTTAATTAGTAAACTCATTATCCACACCCTTAATTCCCAAGATGATTTATTTATACAATTGTATATCCATAGTCAACCACAATATTTTGCCCTCTAATGGCATCGCTTTTATCAGACATTAAAAATAAAATGACATTTGTTACATCTGAAATTTTAACAAATTTTCTATATGGAATTTTTTTAAATAACTTATTTCCTTCAAAGGACTTCAAATAGCTTTCGTTATTATCGTTTATACTATAGGACAGTGGTATACAATTCACTGTAATTATTCATTTTTTATCTTTCAAAAATGAATAATTACCAACAAATGTTATATTTACCATTATAAGGTTAGCATAAGATTTAAAATATTTAATATGCAATTTTGCATATTTTAACATTCCTAATTATTTACATAGTGTTTGACCATCTTTATTTAAAGCAGCCCCCACATTCACAAAATTCACTTAAAACAAGAATTTGTTTATCCATACTTTTTCTATAATTTTTCATGAAAGAACTGAAATTAATTAGTACCCCCTGTTAAACACCTAAATCTGATACTTAAACTAACTAATCTTCCTCTAATAAATTGTTTTCTTATTTGACTTCACAATTAATAATACCCAGCAGGTATAGTCACAACATCTTCGTACACCTCCTCATTAAAGCTGAAGGAACACTAATTAAAATCTGGTCCAGAAATTTTACCTTTCTACGTTACAGGATCCGCATAAGAAAACATAGAATACAGTACCTCCTCTGTTACAACTAGCTGTATGTCATAAACCAATAAATCATAATATGAAATTTATAGAATTAATTTCTTGAGTTCAAACCTCTCCAGGTTCATAAAAAAGAGACACCATATCAACCTTCTACGTGATATGGTGTCTCTTTTTATCTAATTCAATTACTTCCCACCAAACATCTTCTCCAAAGACTTCGCATTGGCAAACAATACTTCTTTCAAGTTATCGTCAGCAACGATTTTATAGTCGCCATCTTTGTCTTTCTTTAAGTTCAATGTAACTTCGCGAGTTGCCATTGCTGCATCTTTATCTGCTAAGTTTTTGACGATAGTTGATGTCATTGTTTTTTCGATTGCTTTTTCAGATTGTTCTTTGTCTTCACTAAAGGCACTAGCGAACGCCATTGGCATAACTTCTCCCACTGCTTTTGTTACAGCAACGGATAGATCAGCAGATGTAATTTTCACTTTCACTTCTGCTTTGTCATCCTTTTTCGATACTTCTTCTAGCTTTTCAAATTTAAAGGTTTTTGTAATTGCACTTAGCATTGCTTTTGCCTCAGCATCATCTGTTTTTTCATTTAGTTTATTAAATTCCTTGTCACTCTCAACAAATGTACGAGCCTTTTCTACATCACCTTTTTGTATCGCTGTTAAAAATTCTTCTGTAGTATCTTTCGGATTTGCACACCCTGCTAAAACAACTGCTGTTAATCCTACTACCATCATTAATAGCAATAATCTCTTTATCTTTTGCACGCTCATTCTCCTCTTATCTTTTCTAGTAAGTCAGCATTATATAATAGTATGAAACTGACATTACAAACATTTTTTAGTATATCATTTATATGATTCGTTTTCTATTAATTCCCAAAAGATAAAGGGCCTTGCAGCATTCCTACAAGGCCCGGCTTCTATCAATCTGTATCCGTAGCACAAATGAACCACATTTTCTGTTCCCTACTATCTAACACCATCCAAGTAACACCCCACGCAACATCGTAAAACCAATCTGTCCAAGGGCGATAGCTTTCGAACACTTTAATATCTTCGTATCGATCTTGGAACATATATTGACATACATTGACTGCTAATTGTTTTACGATAACTGGTCGTTCCTTAAACCCTTCATATGCTCCGCCCCACAAAATTTGCGCAGCAATGCTACCATCAAGCATGACTGCGAGCTGCTCTTTAAAACAAAACTTATATTTGTCTGATGTATGTATTTTTAACTCTTCTAAGTTATTGATTATGTCTAAAGAGTTGAAGATTCTTCTAAAGAAGTGCTCATGTCCATCTTTCGAATGTGGTATTTCTTTAAAAAAATTTTCGTTATGCACTTTAAAACAGCTTATTATTGCTCCACCAATTAAGTTTTGTTCCTTAAACGTGTTTATAAGTTGCTCAACAGGTGAGTCATTCGTGTCTATTTTTTCAAACGTTCCCTCTTTCCATCTCATAACGCCCACTACTCTCTATTAAAAATTTGTTTCTTTATTATAAATAGCAAAATAAAAACCAGCAACTTTGAGGTTGCTGGCTTATCTCTTATTCATATTCGAAACAACAACAACTGCTCCAAACACATAATGCCCTGCTACCATCCACATACTCCGATCAAAGATCATAAGCGATAACCAAAGCGATATATTAATAGCAGCAAATAATAAATATAAAATGTAATCTCTCTTTTGTATTGCTCCTCTATTCATCAAAATGTAAGCGGCACCGATAGGAGGAAAAAGACAAATATTTTTCTTAACGACCACGGATACAAAGTTACTGTCTGCATATGAATCCCCTTTTCATCATAATACTTGCTTCAACATCGGCCTCACTACCCTATATTCATCACTATAAGCTTCCTTTATGATTAAAGGCGGGTAATCACTTTTTTCTTCCTCAATCATTATGAATACTTCTGTTTTCTCTTGTAATGTATTAGATTCTCTATTTTTAGTAGGTTTTTTACTTGTTTTAATTTTCTTTGTTACTTCGCCAAGTTTTTGCCCAACTTCTTCTACTTTGGCAGGTTCATTCGTAACATAGTATTCTTGTTCGTTCCATACTAATATAGGTGGCACTTGTTCTCTTTTGTTACATATTATATAAGTAGTACTAGCTACAAGTAGTATACAAGTTAATAAATAGAAGATAGTTTTTTTATTCATATACTACACTCCTTATCTATCATTTCATTGGATTATATAATACAAGTTATTTATAGTAAATGGATTTAGTGGTAATTTTTAGGTTTAACAATAAAGAAAAACCTTACCGAAGTAAGGTTTCGTTTTTACATTCTATAGTGACTGATTAATTAATACGATCATTACAATAATTGCTATAAGCATAACAACTAAACAGCCGATTAATTTATAAAATCCTCGCTTCGTTAACGTCCCACCTTGAACGTCTTTACGAATAAATAAGAATACGGCTAAAAATAATACAAGCCCAATGCCAAAAGCATACATCATTTGCATATGTTAATCTTCCTTTCTCTCCTCCATCTTAATATCTTTTTGCTAAAACAACAAATGAGATAAAGACGGTACTCATTGTAAGTGCCATAAGTATATTCAATAATATAGAAGAAACTTTTTTAAATTTCAGCACGTCTATTTTGAAGCGAAACACGGAACACTGTAAATAACTGTTACTATATCTCCTCACTTCTTTTTTTAAAATTTAATATCTCCATATTTGTTTTATCCTTTTAAAATATTTCATTTATTTCTTTATTTCACGAAATGCGTTATTTGTTTTACGGTGTTTTTCGTCATATTTATAGAAACTAACTGTTTATGGAGCATTTTTTATGTTTAGCAACTTTTTTTGTAGAAATCCTTCACTTTCCTTTCAATATTTAACACTATCTAAATAAAGTTTACGATAAATTCATAATTTTTTATTTTTTATACTATATTCCGTTATATTGTTGTATAATATCTATGAAAGCGCTTATTATTTCAATATACATAATTCAAACTGTTTTTATCGAAACATTCTAACTATTATACCTATATTTAAATGCAACAATTATAGCTATTAGTATAGGCATACCAAATATATCCACCCCATTTTTCTGTAAAATTACTTTATAACATGAAAGATTAACTTGGGTGATAAGTTATTGTGAATGTTTTTTTACAAAACAGATAAGTAATAGTGTTTGGTATTATGTAAATTATTGTAATAACATAAGAGTAAAGAAAAACATTTACATTGATTATTGATTCATTACTTATTGAAAAAGAGCAAAATGCACCTTTGTATGGAAAAGGATTATATGCATTGGGAGGTTTAAACAAATGACGAGGAAGAATACAACGACAAACCCTTGGGCCAAGTTCCACGGTCCGAACCTTGGTTATGTTATTGAGCAGTATGATCTTTACGTAACTGGAGCAGGTTCTGTTGATCCGGAATTACAAGAGCTTTTTGAAATTTTTGGAGCTCCTTCGTTTCAAGATGATGTCGTAACAGGGGACAACACAGCAACACATTTTTCTCCTCAAAACACAGGTAACATTGAAAAAATTCTTAAAGTCGTTCAACTTGTTGAGCAGATTCGTTCTTTCGGGCACACGTTGGCTCACATCAACCCGATGGAAGATGCTGCAAATGGACAATCTCTTCTTGAGAAAGCAATGAACGAACTGAGCGATGCTGACTTGAAAGCGATTCCAGCGAAAACGGTATGGCAAGATGCACCAGAAGGTATTCACACTGCACTTGATGTAATTCATAGATTAAAAGACGTTTATACAAAATCTTTAGCTTATGAATTTTCTCATATACAAGATAGTGAAGAACGCGCGTGGTTGCATCAAATGGTGGAATCAAATTCATTGCGTCAACCACTATCAAATAAAAAACGAACTGCTCTTTTAAAACGTTTAACAGCTGTTGAAGGTTTCGAGCAATTCTTGCATAAAACATTCGTTGGGCAAAAACGTTTCTCTATCGAGGGCGTTGATATGCTTGTACCTGTTTTAGATGAAATTGTTCTAGAAGGTGCTAAGAACGGCGTAGAGGATGTCATGATTGGTATGGCTCACCGCGGTCGCCTAAGCGTACTTGCTCACGTATTAGAAAAACCATATAGCCACATGTTTGCTGAGTTCAAACATGCAAAAATAGAAGGCGCAGTGGCTAATTCTGGCTGGACTGGCGACGTGAAATACCATTTAGGTAGAGAACAAGTCGTTAGTAACGAAGAAGTTAGTACTCGCGTTACATTAGCAAATAACCCGAGTCATCTTGAGTTCGTGAATCCTGTAGTAGAAGGTTTCGCACGTGCGGCTCAAGAGAATCGTAAAAAATCTGGTCTTCCAGATCAAGATACTTCAAAATCATTCGTAATTTTAGTTCATGGTGATGCTGCATTCCCTGGTCAAGGTATTGTATCTGAGACACTCAACTTAAGCAGATTGAACGCGTACCAAACAGGCGGAACGATTCATGTTATCGCAAACAATGCAGTTGGTTTTACGACTGATAGCTATGATTCTCGTTCTACGAAATATTCAAGTGACCTTGCAAAAGGTTTCGATATTCCGATTGTTCACGTGAATGCTGATGATCCGGAAGCTTGTCTTGCAGCTGCTAACCTTGCGATTCAATATCGCATGTTGTTCAAAAAAGACTTCTTAATCGATTTAATTGGTTACCGCCGCTACGGTCATAACGAAATGGATGACCCGGCAGTTACGCAACCACAAGTGTACAAAAAAATTAAAAACCATCCAACTGTAAGAGCAATTTATGCAGATCAATTACAAGCTGCTGGTGTTCTAAATGCAGATGAGGTTGAAACAATTACACAGTTTATACAAGAGCAATTAAAATCCGACTATGCACAAGTACCACCAGCTGATACGAGTGATGCAACAATTCACGTTAAAGTACCAGATGTTGTTGCAAAAGGTATTCAGTCAATTGATACTGGCGTTGAGATTGACTCACTTCGTGCAATTAATGAAGGTCTACTATCTTGGCCAGAAGGCTTTAACGTATATCCGAAAGTGAAGAAAATTCTTGAGCGCCGTAAAGATGCTCTTGAAGAGAACGGCAAAATTGAATGGGCACTTGCTGAATCATTAGCATTCGCTTCTATTTTACAAGAAGGTACGCCAATTCGTTTAACTGGTCAAGATTCACAGCGTGGTACATTCGCACACCGTCATATCGTATTACACGATACTGATACAAATGAAACATATTCACCATTACATCGCTTACCAAACATTAATGCTTCATTCTCTGTTCATAACAGTCCGTTATCAGAGGCTGCTGTTGTTGGTTACGAATATGGTTATAACGTATTCGCTCCAGAAACTCTTGTTATGTGGGAAGCGCAATATGGTGACTTCTCAAATACTGCGCAAGCATTATTTGATCAATATGTTTCAGCTGGAAGAGCAAAATGGGGTCAAAAATCTGGCTTAGTTCTTCTATTACCACACGGTTATGAAGGTCAAGGACCAGAGCACTCTAGTGCACGTCCAGAGCGTTTCTTACAGTTAGCTGCTGAGAATAACTGGACAGTTGCAAACTTAACGAGCGCGGCTCAATACTTCCATATCCTGCGTCGTCAAGCATCTATCTTAGGAACAGAAGCTGTTCGACCATTAGTATTGATGACGCCGAAGAGTTTATTACGTCACCCACTTACGCTTTCAACTGCTAGTCAGTTAAGCGAAGGACGTTTCCAACCTGCTTTAGAACAAGAAAACCTTGGCATGAAACCAAATAAAGTAAAACGTCTTGTTTTAAGCACAGGTAAAATGGCGATTGACTTAGCAGCAGAAATCGAGTCTGGTAAACATGAGTACAACTTAGACGAAGTTCATGTCGTTCGTATTGAGCAATTGTACCCATTCCCTGCTGAGAAAGTTCAATCTATTATTAAACGCTTTAAAAACTTAGAAGAAATCATTTGGGTTCAAGAAGAACCTCGTAATATGGGCGCATGGCATTACATGGCTCCAATTCTGTTCGAACTTGCTGGAGATAAAGTGAAAACAGGCTACATTGGACGTCCTGATCGCTCTAGTCCATCTGGCGGCGATCCATTCGCTCACAAAGCTGAGCAAGAACTAATCGTTGCACATGCTTTAGATGTAAAGTATAACTTCCGTCAAGATAAACAAGAAATTGAAGTTTACAGCAACTAAAAAGTAACAATGAAGCTTTCTTGCTTGTTCCTTGGGCAGATATTCTGCCCAAGGCCAGGCTAACAAATGGAGATTACCGAAGACAAAAGAAGAAAAAACACACCGTTAGGCAAATAAGGGGAGGACATTTAAAATGATCGAAATTAAAGTACCTGAGCTTGCAGAATCTATTACTGAAGGAACTATTTCACAATGGCTTATCAACGTAGGCGACAAAGTTGAGAAAGGTGGCAGCGTTGTTGAGCTTGAAACTGATAAAGTCAATGTAGAAATCATTGCAGAAGATTCAGGTATTGTATCGAAGTTACTAGGCGAACCTGGGGATACAGTTGAAGTTGGTGCAACTATCGCAATTTTAGATGCTAATGGAGCACCAGTTGCAGTAAGTACACCTGCACCAGTGGCTGAGCAACCAAAACAAGAAACGACTGAAGCACCGAAAGCTGCGGCACCAAATGCTGAGCAAACTGCAACACTACAAGGGTTACCAAATACAAACCGTCCTATCGCATCACCAGCTGCTAGAAAAATGGCTCGTGAATTAGGAATCGACTTAAACGACGTACGTAGCACAGACCCACTTGGACGCGTGAGACCACATGATGTACAAGCTCATGCTGCAGCACCAAAAGAAGCACCAGCTGCTCCAAAGAGTCCAGCTCCTGCTCCAGTTGCAAAAACGGAATTCGAAAAACCAGTTGAGCGCGTGAAAATGTCCCGCCGCCGTCAAACAATTGCAAAACGTCTTGTAGAAGTTCAACAAACATCTGCAATGTTAACAACATTTAACGAAGTTGATATGAGTGCGATCATGGAATTACGTAAAGAACGCAAAGATGCTTTCGAGAAAAAACATGATGTACGTCTTGGCTTCATGTCATTCTTCACAAAAGCAGTTGTTGCAGCATTAAAACAATTCCCATTATTAAATGCTGAAATTCAAGGTGACGAGCTTATCATTAAAAAATTCTATGATATCGGTATTGCAGTAGCAGCTCCAGATGGATTAGTTGTTCCAGTTGTACGCGATGCCAACCAATTAAATTTCGCTGAAATTGAAAGTGAAATTCGTGAATTAGGTAAAAAAGCACGTGACAACAAACTTTCATTAAAAGAACTACAAGGTGGTACATTTACAATTACAAACGGTGGTGTGTTCGGTTCTCTAATGTCAACACCGATCCTAAATAGCCCACAAGTTGGTATTTTAGGAATGCATAAAATCCAAGTACGCCCAGTTGCAATTGATAACGAGCGTATGGAAAACCGCCCAATGATGTACATTGCTTTATCTTACGATCACCGTATTGTTGATGGTAAAGAAGCAGTTAGCTTCCTTGTTGCTGTTAAAGATATGCTTGAAGATCCAAAGTCATTATTATTAGAAGGTTGATAGATTAAAAATCTATTAAAGGCTGTAGAATGAATCATTCTACAGCCTTTTTTTATTGTGTTCATACGGGACAAATTTCATGACATAAGGTAATAATGTATGCCTAAACGTAAGGAGGATTAAAATGAATAACCTTCCAATTCATGCAAAACTTAAAGTAAATAAGGATACTTTCTTCCTCCCCGATTCAAACGGGGGTGTCTATTTTCGAAATAACGCCAGTTCATTTCGTATGGACGGTGATGGAATTTATGATTGGATTGAAAAATTAATGCCAATGTTTAACGGGAATTATTCTTTAGCCGAAATAACCGATGGCCTCCCTCTCCCCTATCAAAACCGTGTATTTGAAATTGGAGAGATTTTATATGAAAATGGTTTCGTTCGCGATGCAAATCAAGATGCACCTCATGAATTAAACAGTACATTACTCGACAGATATGCTTCGCAAATTGAATTTTTAGAAGCTGATTCTCATTCAGGTGCTTTAAAGTTTGAAACATACCGCGGAGCAAATGTCCTTGTACTTGGTTCTGGGGATATGCTCACTTCCTTAGTTTCTTCTTTATTAGAATCTGGTTTACCTACATTTCATTACCTCGTTACAGATCGGGATGAAACAAACTATGACAGAATACATGAGCTAATAGAACGTGCATATGAAGTTGATAACAGTGTACTCCTTCAAGAAATCGATACTACAATTGACCGTCCTTTGCGTGAAGTATTCGAACCTTTTGATTGGATTTTATATGTTTCTCAAAACGGAGACATTGACGGTTTAAAAACAGTTCACACTATTTGTAGAGAAACGAAAAAGAATTTCATACCAGCTATTTGTTTATCAACACTCGGTATAGCTGGACCTGTCGTAACAGAAAATCGTGATGAATGCTGGGAATCCGCATGGCATCGGCTACATGAAACGACTTTACAAAATGAAAATTCATCGGATTCCTTCTCACCAATTACATCTGCCATGTTAGCAAATGTAATCGTTTTTGAATTGTTTAAACATGTCGCGGATGATTCATATCGTGAAAAAGAATCACAATTCTTTTTATTAAACTATGAAACACTTGAAGGAACGTGGCATCCTTTTATAAAACACCCTCTTGCAACTGATGAAAGTTTTACAATTGATACGATAGAAAATATTTCTGAAAAACTTGAGCATCGGTCCAGCCAACATACTTCAACTGATGTATTCCGCTTTTTCGATTCATTAACTTCTAAAGAAGCCGGTATATTCCATGTATGGGATGAACAAGATTCATATCAATTACCATTATCACAATGCTATATTCAAGTAGCTACTCCACTATCAGATGGCCCAGCTCCCCTTCTGCCTCTTATGACTCGTAGTGGATTGACTCATAATGAAGCACGCCGAGAAGCTGGTTTAACAGGAATTGAAACATATGTAGCAGAAATCATTCACCGCCTTATTCCTGAACATAACAATATCGGTATCGGTGCTGGAGAAACGATGACAGAAGGATTTTACCGGGCACTACAACAACATTTAAACAATAAACTGTATGAGCGGCAGTCACATATTCTAGAGGAACTTACAACTGTTGATTTAATTGATATTCAAGATAAACATTGTAGATTTTATTACGATGCTCTCTCTACAATCCATGAAACACCTAAAATCGCAATGAGTGAAGAGATTCTCAGTTTTCCAGTCGTTTGGGTTGGTATAAATGATAGATGGTACGGTGCATCTAATATTAATATGACGTTAGCGTTACGAAACGCACTACAACTATCACTCTTTCACGTTCAAAATGAAGAAATTCCTTACAGAGCTAATATCTTGCCTGAATCCTCTATTATTTTATATGACACGGATTCTTTTAGAGTGGAAATACAAGCGGAAGAAGAAATTCCAAGTGTGCAATCTTTACAGCTTGCCTTACAGCATTTAGAAGAACATAATTTTTATCCCTTCGTGTTCGATTTAGCAATCGAACCATTTTTGAAAGAAAACCTAGACGGTGTGTATGGGGTATTAATTGCAAAGGAGGACGGTTTATGATTCAAAATATATTGCTTATAGGAGATGGCCTTCTTGCAGACTATGTACATGATCAATTATGCAAACAATATTCCATCATTCGTCAGCAGACCCTTACAGAAGAACTTCCTGAAAATATTCATCTCGCTCTCGTATTACATGACGGATCTCCTTCTACTATTCATCATGATGCCGAACTTATTTTTCGCTCAAATCATATTCCATGGCTTCGTGGTTTTACTTCATTTGGCGAAGGTATTATCGGTCCTTACATTCATCCTCTTACGCCTGGATGTTCCCATTGTTCTGATGGACGCCGTTTTATCGCTGGCTTTGATCAAAAAGAAATGTGGGAACTACAGCGGAAATATGCCTTTAAAGCAGATAATGTAACGAGACGTGACGTACGTGCCACCCAAAATGGAATGTTGCAAATGTGCCATCTTATTTGCGCAGAAACAGGAAAAATATTAACTCATAACCATTCTTCTTTAGAAAATGAACTTATTTTACTAAACTTACAAACATTACAATGTACGCGGCATTCTTTTCTTCCAGATCCTCTCTGTCCTGTATGTAGTAATTTACCTGATGATACTGCGGATGCGGCGGAAGTTTCTTTACAACCGAGTTTAAAAGTAAGCACCGAAACGTATCGCTGCCGTTCCATTCATGAGCTAAACACATTTTTAACGAGAGACTATTTAGATTATCGGGTCGGTATGTTGAACGGAAAAATGCAGCATTCTGTATTACCATTCGCTGACGTCATTATAAACATGCCATTAATGTTCGGAAATGAAGGTGTTGCGGGACGAACTCATTCATTTGCAGTGAGTGAAGCAACTGCTATTTTAGAAGGTTTAGAACGATATTGCGGTATGTCGCCTCGAGGGAAAAAGACAAATGTGCATGGTAGTTTTCATGATTTAGAGGAACATGCACTAAATCCCCTCACACTCGGTGTCCATACAAATGAACATTACAATCGTGATAACTTTCCATTCAAGCCGTTTGATCCTGATTATGAGCAAAACTGGGTATGGGGATATTCTTTATCACAAAACAGACCGCTTTTAGTTCCTGAATCAATTGCTTATTATAGCCTCGGTCATCGAGATGCTTTCGTGTATGAAACATCAAATGGATGTGCAATTGGCGGTAGTTTAGAAGAAGCGATTTTTCACGGCATTTTAGAAATTGTAGAGCGTGATGCCTTCTTACTCACTTGGTATGCCGAATTACCTCTTCCCCGCCTGGATCTTAATTCAGCAAATGATACAGAATTACAATTAATGATTCAGCGGTTACGTACGATTACCGGATATGAATTACACGCTTTTAACGCGACGATGGAACACGGCATTCCTAGCTTATGGGTAATTGCAAAAAATACGCGTGAAAATGGAATGAACGTTGTTTGTGCAGGAGGCGCTCATTTAGATCCTATTCGAGCCTTAAAAAGCGCCATTCAAGAAATAGCAGGCATGTTACTTATAACAGACGATGAGCTCGAGCACAAAAGAGAATACTACGAAAAATGCTTACAAGATCCTTATTTCGTTAATAAAATGGAAGACCATAGTATGCTGTATGGATTGAAAGAAACAGAAGAACGTCTTCACTTCCTTTTACGGGAAGATGCACCGGTGCAAACGTTCCAAGAAATGAATGTATCACAATCATTTGATATGGATTTAACATCCGATCTCCACCAACTTTTAAATCGTTTGCATCAATCTAATCTTGAAATAATCGTTGTAGATCAAACCGTTCCCCTCATAGGAAAGAATGGATTACATTGTGTAAAAGTTATTATTCCAGGCATGCTGCCGATGACGTTTGGTCACCATCTTACTCGAGTTACAGGACTGGACCGGGTATATACCGTACCGATGACACTTGGATATACAGACGAACCTTTAACGAATGAAAGATTAAATCCACATCCACATCCGTTTCCATAGTAAAGGAGGGATTTCATGCAGCTAGATACTTTTTTACATCATCTCCATTTCTCTATCGATGAAATTATGCCGAATCATGAGGTGGACTGGAAAGACGCACCGCTTCCTTATAAATTATATCGAAATTTACCTACCATCCCGCTCTCCTTAGAAATCCCATTATCTTTACCGAACTCTTCTACTACACCTACTTTAGATGAGATTGGTCACTACCTTTGGTATTCATTTGGTGTAACACAATTATGTCAGCTAAATAGCGAGAGAAATGTATTACGAAGATCTATTCCTTCAGGTGGTGCTTTATATCCGAATGAATTGTATATCTATTTAAAGATTGACGATTACCCAGACGGCATTTACCATTATGACGCCGCGCATCACCGACTTATTTTACTTCGCGAAGGAAATTTCGATTCTTATTTGGCAGACACACTCGGTAATCGCTGTAATATAGATGATTGTTTCGGTGCTGCATTCGTATCCACTATGTTTTGGAAAAATTTCTTTAAATACAATAATTTTTCATATCGTCTTCAAGGATTAGATAGCGGGGTCCTCATTGGACAATTGCTAGAATGTGCAAAGCAATTCGGTTATACAAACGGCGTATACTTTCAATTTCTAGACCGTGCACTGAACCATTTACTCGGATTGTCAGAAGGTGAAGAAAGTGTGTATGCCGTTATTCCTTTAAGTACAGAGCCAGAAACTAATTGGTTTCACAATGATTACCGTGAAAATAAAACAGTTACTTCTCATGAGTTGTTGCAACAAATTCCGCCGCTCGCACATGAACATTTCATTCGCTCAAAACATGTAGGTGAATATCCGATGATAACAAAAATAAATGAAGCTTCTATGATCGAATCAACAGCACACTTCCAAACACTACATCATGAAGAGCACTATCAACATAATCCGTACGCTGTACAGCTACCAAAAGTAGAACGGTTATCGTATGATTTCCTACAACTTTGTAAAAAACGATATTCTCCTGATGCGGATTTTATTTTAACGAAATGGGATGCAGCTGAGCTCGCTACTTTACTACAAGAAGCGAGCCTTTCCTTCCCCTATTACAACGACCTTGACGGTAAGTATACAAATGAAAATACACGCGTCTCCTTATACGGATGTTTTTATAGCGTGAAAAATATTGAAAACGGAGCTTACGCTTATAACAGTAAAACACATTCCATACAACCAATTCGATATGGAGACCTTCGCTACCCACTTCAGTCTAGTATGACGATGGATAACGTAAACCTTTTTCAAGTACCACTTTGCTTACATGTAGTCGGACAGAAAGATTACTATACACGTGCATTAGGCTATAGAGGATACCGTATTCACCAAATGGAAGCAGGTATACTCGTTCATAAACTCGTTTTTGCTGCAACTGCTATGGGGATGGGCGGGCATCCTTTACTTAGTTTTGATACAAATGCATGTGATCAATTGTACGGAATAGATGCTGGGAATGAAACATCTCTTATTCAAGTTCCAGTTGGGGCATATCGGGCGCGGAATTGGTTAAAAGGGGCTTTGCATAGTTAAAAGCACGCCGATGGACGGCGTGCTTTTTTACTAGATTAACTTAAAAATACTCTTAATTTGTCTAGCAAATAACCAATTTTTCGTACCGTAGTTATCATTTAAACTATCTAAATTGATAGATTGTCCGTTAGCAAACTTTAATTCTAACGTAGTATTTTTGTCATTTGTTTTTAAGTTACTATTTGTAATGTCATCATACTTTAATTTTTCAATCTCAACATATTCGTCTTTTTCTTGTCCAATCACGACATGGTCTTGGAAGAAGAAAAAGACTTCTACTTTTTTACCGAAACAAAATACATTTTTCGTATAAATTAATGTCGCGTTATCAAGTCCGACACATACTTCTTTCATTTCTTCCACAACGTGTCCAAAGTCTTCTTCATGTCTTGCATTTGATTCAGCAATCCATTCTTCGATTGTTTTCATGTTAATTGCCATACTGCGCCCCCTGGTTCGTTCATTGCTTCGTTTAAAAAATAAATACTATATGAAAATATAAGCGATACGTAATATGTTTTCAAGGGGAAACGGTATATTCAAAATAAAGTGAAACTTTAATCAGTGGGGTCTTACTGCCCGCAAATAGCAGGATAAAGTTAAATTTCAAAGTAATATAAAAGGAACACCAATTTCATTAAATTTTAAACGTTTGAACGAGACATTCTTCATCATCAATTAGCTGCGCTCTCTCATCAAATTCAATGTTTAATTCTTTATATACTTTCTTCCAAAACGACACTGCTGGTACATTTTTTAGAAGTTCGATAACGAAATATTGTCCTCTTTTCTCTTCTAGTAAATTCTCAACTACTTGTTTACCGATTCCTTTTCCTTTATATTGATTCAATATGAAAATATCATTAATACCAAAATCATTTTCCTTCTTCAAAAACGGACGTTCCAGTAGTAATAAGAATCCTACAATACTATGATCAACTTTTATAAAATACGGAGTGATTCCGTCATTTTCCCAAAACATATGTAAATCTTTGTATCCAAAAAAACCATTGGCTCCGATAGTTATATTCATAGTGAACTTAGAAAGATCATGAAGATATAATGCGTACAAATTACGTAATATTTCTTTTTCTGATTCTTGAACGGTTTGAAGTGTTGCAAACATTTTTAATAATCCCCTTTCCCATCTATAACTGTTCCTCCCTCTTTATTATTCGCTAAAAAGGTTTACCTCCCTTTGCAAAAAAAATAGCACTTAAAAAGTGCTATTCCGCTCGTCTTGCCGCTTGTTGAATTGGGTCCCACACGCTGTTATATGGTGGTGCGTAACTTAAGTCGACGTCTTCTAAATCATGAATGCTCATTTTATTGAAAAGCGCCATCGCAATCACATCAATACGTTTATCTACACCTTCTTCTCCAATTACTTGCCCGCCCAATAATTGTTTCGTGTCAGAACGGTATAGTAATTTCAAATAAAGTGGTTTTGCATTTGGATAATAGCCCGCCATATTTGTAGAATCTACTTTAACTGTTTTATACGGGATGTTTAGCCCTTTCGCTTCTTTTTCATTTAAGCCTGTTCTTGCGAGCGTCAAATCCATAAATTTAATAATGCCTGTGCCTAACGTGCCTTTAAATGCTCTTCGTTTATCAAGCATATTCAGTCCAGCAAGTCGCCCTTGTTTATTGGCAGTCGTTCCGAGTGGGATATGATCATGAATTTCCTTTATAACGTGGTAATGTGTTGCGCAATCACCAGCTGCATATACGTCTTGCACATTCGTTTGCATATATGCATTTACTTCGATTGCTCCTTTATGATTCTTACGTATATTTGTCCCTTCAAGAAAATCAGTATTTGGCTTCACTCCAACCGACACTAAAACAAGATCTGCTTTATACGTACCTTTATCCGTTTCAATTGCTTCTACTCGTTCATTCCCTTTAAACGCTTTTACATTTTCATTCGTTAAAATTTCAATATTGTGTTTATCTGCTTCTTTATGTATATATTCAGCCATATCTGCATCATAAATCGTACCGATATGATCATTTCGCTCAATCATTCTTACTTTCTTACCAAGTTCGACGAATGTTTCTGCCATCTCTAGTCCGATTGCACCACCGCCAATAATCGTTACATCTTCAACTTTATTCGTTTCTAACGTTTTTAATATGCGCTCAGCATCAGGAATTGTTTTTAAAAGATGAACGCCTTGTAATTCCCGTCCTTCCCATTCTGGCATAACAGGACGCACTCCAGTCGCAATTAATAATCGATCATATGGAAATTCAAAGACATCCTTCGTCTTCGTATGCTCTGCGTACACCATTTTCTTTTCCGTATCTACTTTCGTTACTTCATGACGCACTTTCGCATCAATTCCATATTTCTCACGAAACGTCTTTACGTTGCGCGCGATTAACTTTTCAGTTGAAGCGATAGCACCACTAATGACATACGGTAATCCACACTGAGCGTACGAATAAATTTCACCTTTTTCTAAAGTTACAACATTTGCATCTTCATCGTTTCTAACAATTTGCATCGCTGCACTCATACCAGCTGCATCTCCGCCAATAATGACATAGTTCACTTTACCACTCCTTCTTTTTTACATACTCTTTACGTTTTCCATATTTTATAGAAATAACACCTACTTCCATTGTAAAGAAAGAGAATTTCATCTTCAAATTTTGTGCACAAACTTATGTATGAATAGGTACCTGTCGTGTCTTATAAACAACATGTTTAATATCCTATAACAGTAACCAGTTGAAAGTAGGTGAAACATACATGTGCGCCGGCCTTCTCGTCCAGCTTCCAGAGGAACCGATAGAACCGAAACCCGCCCTCCCGCTTGAACAGGAGTTTACCGTTAGTGTAACTTTATACAGTGCTCGTGCTTGGTTATCTGACAATGACACTTTCTCACAAACTATTTGGAAAGCTACCCGCTTCGCTTCTGCATCACATGCTCGCAAGGCCATCTTTCCAGTCGGTACTGTTAAAATTTTAAATTTTTCTGACGATACAATAACAGTTACTGCATCCTCAGAATCAGATGATGCTCTTAAAATAATCGTCCCTCCTCATTCTGAAGCTGCTTTAACGTCTAGTTCTTTATCTGATGTGCAAGCCAGTACATCAGGAGGGGCAAGTAAAGTCACATTTCTCTTTCATATCTTTTTCTCTAGGGAACCTCGTCCAGCCAAATAACGATAGAAAAGGTACAGCAATATACACTGTACCTTTTTCACGCGCTCTATTCTCTTGATTTGATTAGTTCAATATTATAAGTTTCGATATCTGTTAACTTTCCTGTAAAATAAGGATTTTCTCTATACCAAGACTGTTTTGCAAAATACACTTGCATATCTTTCGTTTGAAAAATATGTCCATGCCTTGCATATATTTCATTTCTAGCAATTTTCAACTGCTCTTTCGATAAATATGTTAAATCTGCGCTCGTTAATTTTCGAATATCACTATCAGGAAAGATGAAACCATTATATACATACTCAGTCGCGGGCGTTGGAGTAACATTATAAACAACTGGTTTTTCTGTACTTTTCTTTTGAAATGGAAGATTATAAGACGAAAGTGCCGTTACCGTCTCTACTTTTGTCGTTTCCCGTCCACTTTCTCCATTTCGTTCTAAATAAATCGTCGCACTTCCATCAGTCGCTACAGGCCCCCATGTAATTTCTTCTCCTGCCAGCGCTGTAACTGGTTTTTGATTTACGTACAATGTTGCACCAGGCGCGTTCGTTTGAACTGTAATATATTGACCTTGCAACGTTAAATCTACCGTTACGTTATTTTGGCTTTGTTTCATAAGTACAACCTTTTCCTCACGCGATAGTTTTACGTAGTCATTTTTATACTCTGATTGAAACACTTGATTTCCCGGAAGAAATGGCCCATATTGCTTCTCAAACTTTTTGTCATCTGTCTTATCAATTTCTTTTCCGTTCATTTTTAACGATACGTCTTTTTCATTTGTAAGCAAAGTTGTATAGTACGTCTTCGCTTTCAATTTATATCGATCAAATATAAAGAAATACTTTCCGTCTTTCGTTAATGAAAAATCAGCTTTTTCTATTCCGTCCCGTTGTTTTTCACCTTGTCTCAAATATTGTTTTAATTCATTTACGTAAGATGGATTTTCTTTTATATATGAAAATAGAGGCGTTACGCTCTCTCTCGTTATCATAACCGATGGATCATCTGCCGTAACGATCTCAGCTAATTTCTCTCCGTCCCTCTCTTGTAAAATCCTAATCATCCGGTCTACTTGTGCCACCTGCGTATAATACGACGATCCGTACAAATACAATCCAATAATCGCTATAACAAATAGCGCTAACAGTGTAATGCCAACTTTTGCACCACCGCTCATGTTCTTCTTTACTACAGAACGTCCCCTCTTCGTCCCGCAGTTTTGACAAAATTGCACACCATCTTCAAACTGAATTCCGCACTTTGTACATACATTCATCCAGTCAACCACCTTTTCATTAGAAGCCAGTTATTCCCTGTGTTAAGGCTTGAATTATCGTGCTAATGTAAGACCAAAGTACAATGAATGTTGCAATTCCAATTAAAACATTTGCAATAATAAGTGTGTAAACGAGATCTAATCCGCCATTGTCTAGCTTTAATACGGCTACAGTTATACTAATCCCTATATAAGTTGCAGCTACGGATAATAATATCGGTAAGAAAAAGATTAATAAGAAACTAAAAAGAAAAGAAAGGACTAATATGACAATAGCCGGCGTCGCTATCGTTCCCCATATACCGAATACTTCAAGAAACGAAAAAGATGATTTCATCATCTTACCACTTACAAAAATAATAAATCCGACAAATAAAGTTAAAATTAATAAAAAGAAAAAGACCGTTATAGATTCTACAAAAAACGTGGGAGTAGATATATCTGGTGCAAATGTTCTCGTAACTGCTGATGCTGCACTCATCATTCTATAAAAAATACATGCTCCTAAAAAACAAATAAGAACAAGACTTACAATTCCATTTCGTACTTCAATAGCGCCGCTTTGCATAATCGCTGTCGGTGCTTGTAATGCATGTTTAAAAAATTGAAAATAGCCGCTCGCAAACCGCTTCGCTTGCTCTACCGTTTCATTTTGCCGAGCTTCCTTTGCTTGTTCCGGCCCTTCTTCTTGGCCACTACTTGCCACTACTTCTTCCGTTAACGAATGTCCACAATTCCCGCAAAATTTTGCCTCCGCTGCATTTTCTGTATGACATGACGGACATTTCATTCTCTTATCCCTCCTTAAGGATATACCGTATAGGGTGTTACAAATTCAATATATGAATTTGTACATAAAACATGACTACAAGAAAAAGATTCTGAAATCCTTCTTCCGAAAGAAAATATATGTGCTAGTAATCTTGAAAAAAAATGCTATTATGAAACAGAATAAATAATATTTTTAACAGATTGGATGACTGGCAATGGAATTGGTAAACTCAATTTTTCAAATACTCCTTACAAGCGTAATCCAATTATTATCTTTAATTGGCGTTATCATTGTAATTGGATTTCTATTAGGCTATTTAGAATCTCTCACACGGATGTATTGGTCGAGAGCTTTTGGACGAAAAGGATTCCTATTAACGGCTTGGATCGGTGTTCCTATTCACGAACTTGGACATGCCATTATGTGCGTGCTGTTCCGTCATAAGATTGTAGCAACGCAGTTCTTCCCGACAGATACAAGTCAAGGGGCTTTAGGTTACGTACAACATCAATACAATCAAAAAAGTGTATATCAACGAATTGGGAACTTCTTCATTGGAATTGGTCCTATTATTTCTGGTATTACTGCGTTAATCCTTTTAATGCGCTATTTCGTACCGAATTCATATTTCTTATTTAATACAACTCTCGAAAAAACAATCGCTTCTACTTCTATTAATATAGAAATGGTTCAAAACATGCTCTTGTCGACGTTTGTATTATTGAAAAGCTTATTTACAATAAGTAATTTATTGAATCCTTCCTTTTGGCTATTTTTATTTATCGCCATTTGTATTTCTGCACATATCGCTTTAAGTAAACCAGACATTAAAGGATCAATAGACGGTGTTGTCGTCATGTTTATCGTGTTATTTTTATTCAACATAATAGCAGGACTGTTTCAATACGACAGTAATCAGCTAATTGGACAGGTTATGAAATATAATATGTATCTCATTGCGTTTTCTAGTGTGGCACTGCTGTTCTCTTGTCTTTCTACACTCGTTAGTTTTTCGTTTTATAAAATAAGAAGAGGGCGTTCTTTTTGAACGCCCTCTTCTTATTAATTATTCCCCTTATAATCACAATGCTCAACGGGCACACGAGCATGCCCTTCTTCATCGGTACACCATGACTGTGATTGGAATGCAAGAAAGATACCAATCCATTCTTCTTCCTTTTCAAAGTGAATGAGTATTCCTCCGTCTTGCCATATGCCATCATCACCTTGCCATTTTTCTACATTCCCTTGATTCATATGAATATCATGTATACCGTTTCCTGGTTTGAAATGAAAATAGGAATCTGGTGTATTTTCTTCTGGTCCCCATCTTTCACCAAACGCGTAAATAATTGCTTTTTCTTCTATTGCTCGTTTTATATAACGTTCTATTTTTTCATTTAAATCATTATCTGCTCCTGCTTTTTCGGGAGGCAAAGGAATCATTTGATTTGAGTCAAATAGATTTCCTCTTACATAATCTAAAGCTACTTTCGGTTCATTGTTTTTTATTTCTGTAAAACCGAATGGTAATGTCGGTAAAATATGAATCGCCTCTGACTTAATATTGTTACTCGCAAAATATAAAACTTCTGACGGATAGCTTTGCGATTTTACGTTAATTGCAATACGATAATTTACTCCTGTCTCGCCCTGTAAATGAACTTGATAATGAGGTGTTTTCCCTTTTCCAATCTTTGATTGTATAACTGTACCTTTTAACACACCGTAGTTTTTTAGGGGCATACATTTCATCTCCTATTCATTTAGTAGAAGCTATTCATATTTAAATCATTATCCACTCATAAAAAAAATCCTCCTATGTTAGGAGGATTTTTAATTTCTCAACATATACCAAACAATAACTTCTACCACTACAAGCAAAACCGCACCAAAGATCATTAACGTCGTCTTCTTTAATAGTTCATTTTCACGGTAAGGGATATTACATAAGTAAGCACCTAGTGTAATCCGTGATGGGCAAGCAATTGTCGCTACTGATGATGCGGTGTTTTGAAGTGTTGTGACATATTGCCACGGGAGTGCTACGTTTTGTGCGGTTTGCATTTGTAGTTTTATAAACATTGCATTTGATCCTGCGTTACTACCTGTTAAAAATCCACCAATAGCGCCAATAAACGGAGCAACGAAAACGAAAAAGGTTCCAAATGTTTCACCAGCTGTCTTTGCGAGTAATGAATGCATGCCAGATGCACCCATTAGTTCTGAAATGGCGATAAACATTGTCGTCGTAATAGCAAATGGAATCCATTGTTTAATCGTTTGTGAGAGTGATTGTTTAATAATATTAGACGGGATGCGGAAGAAAATAATAGTAAATAAGCAAGTCATACCGAGCCAAAATCCTGGTGAATATAGTAACTCTAGTTTGTAAGAGTATGATTTCAAATCAAGAACCGCATATGATCTGAACAAATCATGTAATGCTGGAACGAGGCGAGAAAGTAAAATACAAACTGTTAGAAATATATAAGGGCTAATAATTTTTATAATGGATACTTCTCTCTCCGTTGCAGCCGCATGTTCTGTTATAAGATTTTGCCCACTTTTTCCTTTTAATTTAATGATAAAAAAGCCAAAGGTAATCGTAACGATAGAACTTAATATCCCGGCTAGTTCAACACTTACGTACGCATTAGAAAGATAGATTCCGAGAGAAAATAATAGAAAGAACCCTACTCCTTCTTTCCACTTTTCTATAACCGCTTGCCAGCCGCCAACAACGTGTAAAGAAAGAATAACGAAGTAAGCAAACATCGGAATACTTAATAGCGCTGTATTTGTGCCAAGTGTTGTAAGAGGCATATTTATTAGCTGCGAACCGATAATCGTACCAGTTGCCATTGCGCCCCATGAACTAGCTAGTAAGCCGATGAATGAGAGTAGTACAGCTTGAAATGGTTTATATCCTAATGAAAGAAAAATAGGTGCTGCAACCATGAAGCCAATACCGAATCCACTTACTGATTCAATAAGCGGGCAAATGCCAAAACACATAAGCAGCATTTGTAATAAGCGATCCTGAGTAACTGCTTCTAGAAAACGTGCTACTTGATCGATGTACCCCATTTTGTTCATGAGGTGAAATAAAAAAATACCGAAAAATAAAACGTACCCGACAATAAAACAAATTAACCATCCTTTAATCGTTGCGTGCACAGTTTCACTTATCCCTAATTGAAACATTGGCGAGAGTAAAACGATTCCAACAGACACAGCATAAGAAATTAACGAGGACCTTAATGACGTTTGTTTAAATAAAAATAAACAAATGAAAATCATCATAATTGGGATAAGTGCCAACAATATGGCCATGTTATCATCTCATTTCGTTTAAAATACAATTTTTAACTATTATATAACAGATACTATAATTTTCAATTATTTTTACAACAGATTCAAAAAAGGAACCAAACGGCTCCTTTTCATTCACTCCCATTTTCTATTATCCTGAAAAACTGTCTGCTTTCCGACTATTTCTTTCAACACAACAAACACAATGTAAGTACATATTGCTTGCAATATAATATTCCAAAATTTCATTAATGTAAATGAATGAATCCGTAGAAATAATTCGTTTAATAATACAATCGAAACGATACTAAATAATTCTATACTAATCGAAAATAGACATATTTCTAAAATAGACTGTTCTTGAATGCGATTTAAGTTGGAAAAGATGAATACATACCCTAAAAATAGAGCCATTAACTCTATTTTCGTCATGCTAATGAGCCAAGCGTATAGCGGTACAGTTAAGAATAGATATAGTAGTTTACGTCTTAGCATGCCTTCTCACCCTCTAAATTATATGTATTTTCTGTATATTTTAACATTTATTACGCAAAACAAAAAGAAGAGACTACGCCTCTTCTTTTTGTTTTGTTGCATATATTAATTCACATATTTCTTCTTGCTTTTCATTTTCTAAAAGCTCAATGATCTTACTTCCAACGACAACTCCGTCGCATATTGTAACCATTTCTTCTACATGTTCTTTTGTTGAAATACCGAACCCTGCCACTACCGGTAAATGCGTATGTGATTTTACTTTTTCTAAGTAACTATGAATCTCACCTTTAAAGTTTTGACGTACTCCTGTTACGCCCGCTACTGTAACTGCGTAAACAAATCCTTTTGATTCACTCGTAATTTTTTCGATTCGCTCAATTGGGCTCGTGATGGTAACGAGTGGAATTAGCGCAACGTTTGCCTCTCGAAGGAGCGGTGCAATAATGTCTTGTTCTTCATATGGTAGGTCTGGAACGATGATGCCATCTACCCCTGCTTCTATACAGTTTTCGATGAATCGTTCTTTTCCGAATGCGAGTACTGGATTTAAATATGTCATGAGTACAAACGGAATTTGCACTTCTTTCCTTACCTCTATTAATGCTTGAAAAATGCCTTTTACTGTTACACCGCTATCTAGCGCTCGCTTCCCTGCTCTTTGAATTGTTGGGCCATCTGCAACTGGATCTGAAAACGGGATGCCGATTTCAACGATGCTTGCTCCTGCTTCGTCTAGAAAACGAATTCTTTCTTTTAATTTTTCAAGGCCACCATCTCCGCCCATTACGTACGGAATAAATGCTTTCTTACCATTTTCAAACGCTGCTGTAATTTTTTCGACTCCCATTTTTTACACCTCTTCCATATAACGTTTTATACTCTCTACATCTTTATCTCCGCGGCCAGATAAACAAATGACAAGCCCTTCGTCTTTCTTCATTTGCGGCGCTAATTTTAAAGCGTATGCGACAGCATGTGAGCTTTCTAAAGCCGGAATAATCCCTTCTTTTTTCGTTAATAATTGAAATGCTTCTAACGCTTCATCATCTGTAATCGAATGATAAGAAACACGGCCAATATCTTTTAGTAAGCTATGTTCTGGCCCAACACCCGGGTAATCGAGCCCTGCTGAAATAGAATGAGCTTCTTGAATTTGTCCTTCTTCATTTTGCAGAAGGTACATCATCGATCCGTGTAAAACCCCAACGCTTCCTTTCGTTAAAGTAGCTGCGTGCTGTTCTGTATGAACGCCTTTCCCTGCTGCTTCTACGCCGTAAAGAGCAACTTCTTCATCGTGTACGAATGGATAAAACATACCCATCGCATTACTACCACCGCCAATACAAGCAACGACTGCTTCTGGTAACTTTCCTTCTAACTCCTCATATTGTTTTTTCGTTTCATTTCCAATTACACTTTGGAAATCACGGACAATTTGCGGGAATGGATGTGGTCCGAGAACAGATCCCATAATGTAGTGCGTATCGTGCACGTGTGCAACCCAGTAACGAAGCGCCTCATTTACCGCATCTTTTAATGTGCCGCTACCTGCCGCTACACTTTCTACTTTCGCTCCGAGTAATTCCATTCGGAACACATTTAATTTTTGACGTCTCACATCTTCTTCTCCCATAAAGATGACACATTCTAATCCGAGTAGGGCACATACAGTAGCGGTTGCCACTCCGTGTTGTCCAGCCCCTGTTTCAGCGACAACTTTTTTCTTGCCCATTCGTACTGCAAGTAGTGCCTGACCGATTGTATTGTTAATTTTATGAGCTCCTGTATGGTTCAAATCTTCACGTTTTAAATAAATCTTTGCACCACCGCAATACTTCGTCATATTTTCAGCGAAATAAAGCGGTGTTTCTCTTCCAACGTACGTTTTTAAATAATGATTTAATTCCTTTTGAAACGCTTCATCTTGCATCGCTTCTTTATATGCTTCTTCTAGTTCTAATACAGATTGCATTAACGTTTCTGGAACGTATCGTCCTCCATATATACCGTAGTGACCTTTTTCATCTGGATATGCGTAATTCATTTGGAACACTCCTTCGCTTGTTTAATAAATTGTTTTATTTTCTTTAGATCTTTCTTTCCTTCTGTCTCTACTCCGCTACTTACATCGACCATGTATGGCTGAATAGTTCGAATCGCTTCTTCTATATTAAGAGCGTTTAATCCACCAGCTAATATCGTTTTCTCTCGCAACTCTTCTGGCATATGCACAAGTAGTTCCCATGAAAATGTCTTCCCATTTCCTCCGTGAAACTTTTCTTTCGGGCTATCAAACAATATATAATCCGTTTCATATGTTTGAGCATTTTTCATATCACTTTCTGAAGTTACTCCTAGTGATTTTATAGACGGAATATTCAATCTTCTAATTTGATAATTATCTTCATCTCCATGTAGTTGTACATGTGTTAACCCGCACTCATCTGCAATTTTCTGGATCACTTCTACTGATTCATTTACGAAAACACCGATTTTTAACACGTTGGCTGGAAGCTCCTGAATGATTTCTTCCGCTCTCTTTGGAGTGATTTTCCGCTTACTTTCTGCAAAAACAAATCCGAGTGCATCTGCGCCGTATTCGCAAGCACGTTTTGCTGTTTCCATATCAGTGATGCCGCAAATTTTCACTTTCATATATTCACCTTACAGTCTTCAAAAAAGTTACTAATAGAAGATGATGTCATAAGTGCCTCTCCAATTAATACACCTTTTGCTCCTGCTTTTTTAACACGAATAATATCCTCTTTTAAATGAATCCCGCTTTCACTAATCCAAAGTAGTTTCTCCTCATTCAATCTTTTTCCAAGCTTTTCAGTTTGGCTTAAATCTACTTCGAACGTTTTTAAATTACGATTATTAATGCCAATAACGTGCGGATTTAATACAATCGCAGTTTCTAATTCCTGTTCATCATGAACTTCAACAATCGCTTCCAATCCTTTTTCTAACACGTAGCTATACAACTCTTTTAACTTCTCTTTCGTTAACGCTGCTACAATTAGTAAAATAATATCTGCTCCCGCTTCATACGCTCTATCGATTTGAATCTTATCGATTATGAAATCTTTACATAAAAGCGGAATGTTACTTTCTTCTCTTGCTGTTTGTAAATCGTGAAACGATCCTTTAAAAAATTGACCATCTGTTAAAACAGAAACTGCTCCTGCACCACATTTCTCATATGTTTCCACTTGTCTTCGTACGTCAACGTGTAAATTGATATCTCCTTTTGATGGTGATGCTCGCTTTACTTCTGCAATGACAGTAAACTGCTGTAACGCTTCTACAAGTGAATGTGTCTTTCTTTTTGCTTTTACTGGTGTATATATTTCATATAACTCCGTAACTTCCTTTTTCTTCTGTTCTACAATTTTATCTAAAATCGTCCCCACTTTAGTTCACCCTTTCTAATTTTTCGTTGCTTGCTGCAATTAATAAGTTTAATTTGGTTAATGCTTTTCCAGAATCGATGCTATGTGCCGCGAGTTTAATTCCTTCTTCAATCGTTTCCGTTTTTCCATTTGCGAAAAGAGCTAGACCTGCATTTAATAAAACGGTATCGCGGTAAACACTCTTTTCTCCGCTCAATACGCCGACTGTAATCTTTGCATTTTCTTTCGAATCCCCGCCTCTAATCTCTTCATTGTTCACTATTGAGAAACCGTATTTCTCAGGTTCAATACTCGTTTCAACTATTTCATTATCTTTTAAAATGACAACGTGATTTTCCCCTTGTAATGATGCTTCATCTAAAAAACCACTTCCATTTACGACAAGCGCTTGTTTCCGGCCTAACTTTTGTAATACTTGTGCAACTGGTAATAACATATCTCGTTTATAAATACCGACAAATTGTGTTTCTAAATTCACTGGATTTGTTAAAGGGCCAATTAAGTTAAAGATCGTCGGTACGTTTAATTCTTTTCTTATTTTCATAATGCGCCTTAGTGCTGGATGCATCGCTGGTGCAAATAAAAATGCAATACCTACATGCTCTAGTAAATAATCAATTTCGCTTGGCGTACTGCTAATATTTACACCGAGTTCTTCTAATAAGTCTGCACTTCCTGTTTTACTAGAAACAGCACGATTACCATGTTTTGCAACCTTTACACCTGCTCCTGCCAGTACGAATGCTGATGTTGTGCTAATATTAAACGTTTGAGCACCATCGCCACCCGTCCCGCAATTATCCATTGCTCCTTGTATATGGTTCGAAAACGGCAATGCCTTTTCGCGAAGAGCTCGAACGAGACCGTATATTTCTTCTGCAGTTTCACCTTTCGCTTTCAGTAAGACTAAGAAAGCTGCAATTTCACTTTCTAATATGTTTTCACTTAATAAAAGTAATCCTGCTTTATACATTTCCTCTTCTGTTAAATGTTGACCCTCAACTAATTTACGAAGATAGTTATTCATACTCTTTCCTCCTCTTTTACTTCTGTTAAAAAGGCACGTATTAACTTTCCGCCTTCTTCTGTTGCGATTGATTCCGGATGAAACTGTAATCCGAAGAGCGGATAATAATTGTGACGGACTGCCATTATTTCTCCGTCGTCCATCGCTGTCGCTAATATGTCAAAACACTCTGGCAAGCTCGTTTGCTCTGCAACAAGGGAATGATAGCGCATCGCCGTTAGCGGCTGTGTAGCGTATGAAAAGATTGACATTCCGTTATGTTTCACACGCGATGTTTTTCCATGTTTAATACGTTCTGCTCTAACAATGTCTCCTCCAAATGCAGCTATGATCGCTTGGTGGCCAAGACAAATCCCTAATATAGGAACGTTCTTATAAAAATGACGGATGACGTCGATACAAACGCCAGCATCCTCTGGTTTTCCTGGTCCTGGTGAAAGTACAATTCCTCTTGGATTCATCTCTTCTAACTGTTCTATCGTTATTTCATCATTTCTTACAACTACAATTTCTTCTTCATGTTCGCCTAACAGTTGATACAAGTTATATGTGAACGAATCGTAATTATCGATAAGTACAATCATTTCATTACCTCCAAAAGCGCTCTCGCTTTATTTAATGTTTCTTCATATTCAGCTACTGGATCTGAATCGTAAACGACTCCTGCTCCTGCCTGAACGTATGCTTTTTCATCCTTTACGACCATCGTTCGAATAGCGAGCGCCATATCAAGATTTCCTGAAAAACTAACGTATCCAACTGCACCAGCGTATACATTTCTTTTTTCATTCTCTAGTTCATTTATAATTTCCATCGCTCTAATTTTCGGAGCTCCAGAAACCGTCCCTGCTGGTAAGCAATACGCTAACGCATCAAATCCGCCCATTTGTTTTCGCAATGTTCCGTAAACTTCAGATACAATGTGCATAACGTGAGAATATTTTTCTACTTTCATATATTTATCTATCGTAACCGAGCCGATTTCGCTCACTCTACCAATATCGTTTCGCCCAAGATCTACAAGCATCATATGCTCTGCTCGCTCTTTCTCATTGCCTAACAGTTCTTTTGCGATTTCCTCGTCTTCCCTCTTCGTTTTCCCCCTCGGCCTTGTACCAGCAATTGGATTCGTCATCACTTTATCCTCCCTTACTGATAGTAAACTTTCCGGCGAAGAACCGAGTACAACATAATCTTGAAAATCGATATAGAACATATATGGTGATGGATTTGCAATTCGAAGTTTTCGGTATAACCCGAATGGATCCCCAATACATTCACTTTGTAAACGCTGTGATAGTACGACTTGGAATATGTCTCCCGCTCTTATATATTCTTTCGCCATTTCTACCATCTCACAAAACTCTTTTTCCGTTATAGAAGAAGTGAATGATAATGTGGATTGTATTGTATTTACTTCAGCTTCTTCTCCTTGTAGCACTTCCTCTTTGTATACTCGTAGCCTTTCGTATACTTCCTCATAATCTGTTGAATCATCTTCCCTGCATACATATACAAACGACAACTTTTGGCGTAAATGATCGTAAACGATAAACTCACGATATAGTAAAAGGTGTACTTCCGGAATATTTAATGGGTCGTGTAAATCCGCTCCAATGTTTTCATACTGTCGAATGACATCATATCCAATATAACCAACTGCTCCTCCGCAAAATGGAAATGGACTGTCTACTTGTGATGGTACGATTACTTCTTCTAACACTTGCAGTACGTTACCTTGTAACTTTTCTGCCCGGCCGTAAATCGTTCGTTCTACTTCCGTACCAACGCTTTTCACTTCTCCATAAGGATTACATCCTAAGTAAGAATAACGCCCTTTATCTTGATGAAGCTGTGAACTTTCTAATAAGAATTTCTTCTTCCCTTTCATACGTCTATATAAAGAAATTGGCGTAATGCTATCTCCTTCTTCTTCAGTGATTACTAAAAATGTCTTTCTCTCTCTTTTTTGTTTTATAAATTCTTCTTTCGTCATCATGTCCTTCACCTCACCCTGAAAAATAAAAAAGTCCCCTACATATCGAAAATATGTAGAGGACGATAAATATACCGCGGTACCACCTCGTGTTGGATGCAAAAGCATCCCGCTTTGTTCAGGTACAAATTTTATACCTTATCCTTGTAACGGCGGAACCCGGGTTGCCTACTAAAAATAATTGTTCAGCATACCTCTCGTAAGCCCATTCCGTATATGGCACCGTACCGGGCTCCCACCTATTCCCGGCTCTCTGTAACGTCTCCAATATACGTACTCTTCTTACTTAAACGATTTCATTTATTTAATTTTTTATACACAAAAAGGGAGTACTCATCCTATAGAAAGGACGGGTACTCCCGTGGTGCCACCTTAATTCGTTACAAATGTAACGCACTTTACCGTATCAAAAACAATACGTGTCTCTTGTATCGATGAGATCATGTCGCCAAAGCCTACTTCTTTCGTTTCGGTTTGGAAGCTCCGAAGCCCATTCCACATCAATTCCATACTGATTCGCACCAACCATCAGCTCTCTGACATGTTCATCATGTGTACTCTTCTTCATCAACGCTTGCATTTTTTTAAGTTGCACTCATTATAGACCTGACTTTTTTCACAAGTCAATACTTTTTTAAAAATTTTATTTTTCTTTCCTTTCAATATTATATTGACAAAACAACCTCTTTTTATGTAAATATAATAAATACTCTATTAAAAATAAGGTTTTTTGTATGAATATTATATATTAAAAAAGTAAAATGACATCAAAAAACGCTTACATTTCTGAAAATTCGTATTTCTATATGGATTTTTCAGAATAATCATGATAGATTATAAAGTGAAACTTTAATCAGTAGAGGGTGTTCATCCCCACTGATTATTAGTTGAATCAATCGGGCATTAACGGACAGTTGATCTCCCACCTAACTTCCTTGCCCAGCCAATTTTAAGGTGGGAGTTTTGCTGCCCGTTAATGCGGGATAAATATGCATAACGCATCAAAAGACCTGACAAAAGAAAGGGGAACTACATGAGTACGCAGATGTTAACTTTAACTTCTATCTCTATTTACATGCTCGGGATGTTAGTAATCGGCTATTTCGCCTACAAACGAACGTCCAACTTAACAGATTATATGCTTGGCGGGCGTACACTAGGCCCCGCAGTAACAGCATTAAGTGCTGGAGCATCCGATATGAGTGGTTGGCTTTTAATGGGATTACCCGGTGCAATGTTTAGCGTTGGATTAAGTAGTAGTTGGATTGCGATCGGCCTAACACTAGGCGCATACGCAAACTGGCTTTATGTCGCTCCTCGCTTACGTACCTACTCAGAAATTGCAAACAACTCTATTACTATTCCAGAATTTTTGGAACACCGTTTCCACGACAAATCTCATATGCTACGCTTAGTATCTGGACTTGTTATTATGATTTTCTTTACTTTTTATGTAGCTTCAGGATTAGTTTCAGGCGCTGTATTATTTGAAAATTCATTTGGCATGAACTATCATGTTGGATTATTCATTGTTGCAGGCGTTGTTGTCGCTTACACATTATTTGGTGGTTTCTTAGCAGTAAGTTGGACAGACTTCGTACAAGGAATCATTATGGTGGTCGCTCTTATTCTTGTTCCTATCGTAACAATTATGAATTCGAACGGACTTGGACCTGCATTTGATACAATTCGATCTGTAGATCCAACACGTCTAGATATTTTTAAAGGTGCCTCTACTTTAGGAATGATTTCTCTATTCGCATGGGGCCTTGGTTATGTCGGACAACCTCATATTATCGTACGCTTTATGGCAATTTCTTCTGTAAAAGAACTTAAAAGTGCACGAAGAATTGGTATGAGCTGGATGATTTTCTCTGTTGTTGGAGCTATGTTTACTGGTCTTATTGGTATTGCTTACTATTCACAACAAGAGTTGACATTATCTAATCCAGAGACAATTTTCCTTGAACTTGGGAAAATTTTATTCCATCCACTTATTACTGGATTTTTATTAGCAGCCATTCTAGCAGCGATTATGAGTACAATTTCATCACAGCTACTCGTTACTTCTAGTGCTGTAACTGAAGATTTATATCGTACATTCTTCAAACGTTCTGCATCTGATAAAGAACTTGTATTTGTCGGTCGTATGGCTGTACTTGTTATTGCATTAGTTGGGTGCGCATTAGCGTTTAAACAAAATGATACGATTTTAGCTCTTGTTGGATACGCTTGGGCTGGATTTGGTTCTTCATTCGGACCTGCTATTTTATTAAGCTTATATTGGAAACGTATGACGAAGTGGGGCGCACTTGCCGGTATGATTTCTGGTGCCGCTACTGTTATTATATGGACTCAATTCAAATTCTTAAAAGATTTCTTATATGAAATGATTCCAGGTTTCGCTATTAGTTTACTAGCCATCGTAATTGTTAGTTTACTAACACAACCTTCAAAAGAAGTTAAAGAGCAATTTGAGGATTTCGAAAAACAACATCGTCATAATTTATAAAAAAATCTCTGCTGTTATCATAACAGCAGAGATTTTTTACAGTTCGACAATCTTTTTATCAAATTTAACAAATTCTTTATGTTTCGTTAAATTTAACATAACACTACTCCTTTATAGTATGAGTATCAGCACTTATACAGAAAGGGGACTCCAACATGTTAGCAGCTTTCCAGCAACAACAAACACGAAAATTTTCACCTATCACAAATACTTCTGCGTCTTGTTTAAACATGCAACCTAACCCGCCTAAAATTTCAATTGCTCCTTCTGTTATTTCAGTCATCGGTGTTCATATGGAAAAACATAAATTAAAAATAAAAACGGGACAAAACATTGTGTTATCAGCTTCCATTTTACCAATACAAGCAACGAATAAAGAGCTTATTTGGTCAAATATGAATTCTGATATCATCACCATATATCCAAAAGGTGACACCGTGACGATTACTGGAAAAAGTGCAGGTAAAGCAGTCGTAATTGTCACAACTGCTGAAGGCAAATTTCGTGACCTATGTGTCATTCATGTACAACCTTATATGACAAATCCAAAGTAAAAGAGTGGCTTCGTAGCCACTCTTTTACTTGATTTCAATATTTTAGTTTTTACTTTTTACAAGGTTAATAAAAAAAGATGAAGATTTATCTTGTTTATGATGGTTGAAATTCGAAATTGCCTGCTCTTCTGTATAAAAATTTGATGTAACTTCTTTCCCTGCTTCATCTATACTATGTTGCCTAACGCATCCTTTTAATACAAAATAACATTTTAACGGAACATTTCCTTGTCTTAGGAGCACTGTTCCTTTTTTATATTCTTCAATTTGTAATTCACTGAGAATCATTTGCTGCTCTTCTTCACTTAGTGTTGTAAATCTATTCATATACTTCTTTAATATCTCTTCCATTTTCTTCCCCCTTCTACGCCCGTATTTCTATAAAACAAAAAGAGAAGTATCACAACTTCTCTTTTCTCCCCTAACACTATAATTCCTGTGTATACACTGGCTCATTTACGACATTTTTTGCTGTTCGCTTTTGTTGCTGCAGTAAGAAAACAGATACACCAAACAATACGAGCATGCTACCGATAATTTGCATTGCATTTAATTTTTCTCCAAGTAAGAAGAACGCAAGTATAGATGCTCCAACAGGTTCTCCTAAAATACTCATTGAAATTGTCGTTGCATTTACATAATTTAATAGCCAGTTATTAATTACATGTGACACTGTCGGCACAACCGCAAGTAAAAGAAAAACAGTCCAATCCCACTTCGTATAACCTGTAAAGGGTACTTGTAATATAACATTATAAATCCCCATAAAAAGACCTGCGAACGCAAAGACTGTAAAGCTATAAATCCAGTGCGATACTTTCTTCACTGTCGTTTGCCCGATAAATAAATAACCGACAACCGCTATTACACTTAGAAAGGATAATATGTCACCATAAATTGCTTGCTTACTTAAACCTAAATCTCCCCAACCAATGCACATTACTCCTAAAATAGCGATTCCCATCGTTGCAATGGCTGAATATGTTGTTCTTTCTTTAAATAGAAAAAAACCTCCAACTAAAGATACGATTGGTTGAAGTGCCAAAATAATTGTTGAACTAGCAACTGTTGTATGCTTTAAAGATTCAAACCATAAAAGAAAATGAAGTGCTAAAAAGAAACCAGATCCAATTAAAAAGCCCCAATCTTTCATTTGAATCCTATTAAATTCCTCTCTTTTTTTCCATACGATAGGCAGCATAATAAGTACGATAATCCATAAGCGGTACATACTTAATATTGAAGATGGTGCTGAGGACATCTTTACAAAAACTGCTGCAAAGGAAATGGCAATTATAGAAATTGCTAATGGTAGTGCGATTGATTTTTCTTGTTTCAAATCCTGTCTCCCCTCTCACCTGTCAAAAATCCCACTTCATTATATCCGTTTTCTTTCGCAACTTAAATACTAATTTTTTAGATTCTTCGTACCATTATGGTAAAATAGAAATTAAGGCACCAATTAGTGAATATTTCTTTCCTTTTCACTACAAGCGTCGCTCTTACAATCGTTACAGTAAATTTTTATTTAGGGGGATCTACATGAGTCAAACAATAGGGAGAATTGAAGAAATTTCATTTTATAGCGCATCACTTCAAGAAGATGTTACACTTCTCGTTTATTTACCAGTAAATTACACACCACTGCACAAACATACAGTTGTAATTGCACAAGATGGTAGAGATTATTTTCAGCTTGGTAAAGCGCACCGTGTAATTGAGCGCCTTCGTGAAACCGAAGAAATTGACCGTACAATTATTGTCGGTATTCCATATAAAAATGTACATGATCGTAAAGAAAAATATTTCCCAAATGAAGTAAAAAATGCTGCATATATTCGTTTCCTTGCTCATGAACTTGCACCATATATTGATGAAAATTATCCAACGTACCAAATGGGAAAAGGTCGTGTTTTAATTGGTGATTCTCTTGGCGGAACAGTTTCCTTTATGACTGCACTTATGTATCCGCATACATTCGGTAAAGTCGTTATGCAATCACCATTTGTGGATGAGACAGTGATGAACTTAGCAAAAGAATTCAAAGATCCACAGGCGTTAGAACTGTATCACGTCATCGGTACAGAAGAAACGGCTGTAAAGCGTACTGATGGACAAGTATCTGATTTCGTAGGGCCGAACCGTGAGTTAAATACACTTCTTACAGATAGAAACTTCATCACGCATTATGAGGAATTTGAAGGCAATCATACTTGGAAATATTGGCAGACTGATTTACCGAAAGCCTTCTCTCATATTCTATCAATGAAATAATAGAGAGCAGTATTCAGAATAATTTGATATAATAGATAAAGAGATTTATTTATCTCAAAATCTAACTAGACTTACAAAGGGAGGAATTGGAACATGAAATTAGGCATTGTAATTTTTCCATCTAAAATGATTCAAGATAAAGCGAACGGATTGCGTAAACGTTATGACCCGCACTACGCATTAGTTCCGCCACATATTACATTGAAAACACCCTTTGAGGCGCAAGATGAACAATTAGAGTCGATTGTAAACGAGTTACATACAATCGCAAGTAAAACGAACCCTTTCACCCTTCATGTTGGGAAAGTTGGTTCATTCGCACCTGTTAATAACGTCCTTTACTTTAAAGTAGAAAAAACACCTGAACTTACTTTCTTAAATGAAGAAATGCATAGCGGGTTATTCACGCAAGAACGCGAATATGCTTTCGTACCTCATTTAACAATCGGACAAGGCTTATCAGATGCAGAGCATGCTGATGTGTTGGGCCGATTACGTATGAAAGATTTCTATTACGAACAACCAATTGATCGTTTCCATCTTCTATATCAATTAGAAAATGGAACATGGACTGTACACGAAACATTCCGTCTTGGAAAGGGGAACAACTAATTTGCACGCACAGATTGTACAAACGGACGAACAACTAAGAGATGCATTCTCTGTACGTAAACAAGTGTTTGTAAATGAACAACGTGTCTCTGCTGAAGAAGAGTACGATGAGTTTGAAGAAACTTCAACACACGTTGTTATATATGACAATGATGTTCCAGTTGGTGCTGGACGTTTTCGCATCCTTGATGGTATAGGAAAAATGGAACGCATTTGCGTGCTAAATTCCCATCGCAAAAAAGGGATTGGAAAAATTGTTATGGATTCTCTTGAAGCGTATGCAAAAGAAAATTCGCTACCAAAATTGAAACTTCACGCTCAAACACATGCCGAAGATTTCTATAAAAAACTTGGATATGTAACAAGTTCTGATGTATTTATGGAAGCGAATATCCCGCACGTCGTAATGATAAAAGAATTGTAATTTGAAAGCAGGAGGTGATCCCTCCTGTTTTTTTACATTGCTATTTTCTTTTTCTTCCGCTAAAGTTAAATGTTGATGCTATAGTTTTGAAGGTGAACATATGACACAAGAAAAATTTTCACAAAAATCGTTAACACACGCTGATATTCCGCGTGCGACATATCATATTCCGAAAACATCTACCCATTTAATTATGGAAGAAGATGTAGATGCGGCTTATTTCCGCGCTCTTGAACAACAAAATGTTTTTTTAAACGAAAAACAATTAGAAGCCGTGCGCACAACAGAAGGTCCTGTTCTTACACTAGCTGGTGCCGGAAGCGGGAAAACATCTGTTTTAACAACTCGCGTTGGTTATTTAGTAAATGTAAAACAAGTTCATCCACGAAATATTTTATTACTTACATTTACACAAAAAGCAGCTGAAGAAATACGAAGTCGTGTTGCGAAGTTACCAGGTATGAATCATGCAGCAAGTAGCTACGTAGTTGCTGGTACATTCCACTCTGTTTTCTTAAAATTACTTCGTAGTCAAGGTTATAATCAGCAAATTTTAGCAAATGAAAAACATAAACAAATTATGATAAAGAAAATCTTAAAAGAATTGCGTTTAAAAGACGATTATGATGCTGAAACGATGCTCGCGATGATTTCACTTGAGAAAAACAAATTAAATCGTCCGAAAGATGTAAAAGCGAAAACACCAGTCGAACAAGAATTTAAAGAAGTATACGAACGTTTTGAAGAGGTAAAACAAAGATACAATTATATTGATTTCGATGACATCTTATTGGAAACATATTATATGTTAGAAAATAATGCTCCTTTACTAACTCAATTACAACAACGTTTTCACTACATTGAAGTAGATGAGTTTCAAGATACATCGTATGCACAATATGAAATCGTAAAATTGTTAGCCACGCCAAGAAATAATTTATTTATCGCAGGTGATGACGACCAGGCGATATACGGCTGGCGAGGAGCAAGTCACCAAATTATTTTATCTTTTCCAAAAGAATTTGATAACACAACAATCATTGCACTAAATACGAATTATCGATCCAATCCCTTTATCGTCGGGCTTGGAAATGAAGTTATAAAATTAAATCAAGAACGTTTTGATAAAGAGCTATACTCTGTTCGTGAGGAAGGTGTACAACCTTTTTATGCAAGACCTGCTACGACTCTTGATGAAGCAAATCAAATTTTGCAGCTTATTCAAGAAAAAGTAGAGAGTGGTGAACGTAACTTTAAAGATTTTTGTTTACTGTATCGCACACATTCTGTAAGTCGTTCGTTACTTGATCAGCTTACCATTCATAAAATCCCGTTTATTAAACACGGAGCGAGCCAATCATTTTATGAACATTCTTTAATTAAGCCTGTATTAGATCATTTAAGACTCGTGATTGAGCCGTTTCGACTAGAATCACTTTCAAACATATTGCCGACGATGTATATCGGACGTGATGATTGTATTTCATTTATTGAACGTGAACAATGGAAATATGGTGAGGGGCGCTTCCCTTCTCTTCTTCATTTCTTACTATTAAATCCAAGCTTAAAACCTTTTCAAGTGAAAAAGGTAAATGAGCGCATCGATTTTATTAAGTTTATTAAAGAATTAGAACCGAAAAAAGCATTAAAAGAAATCATTCATGGTAAAGGAAAATATTTAGAGTACTTACAAAGTAACGATCGTTCTTCCTTTACAATGCATAAAGACATACAAGAAGAAATGTTGGAAGAATTAATGGAGTCTGCAACTCGTTTCACCGATATTCCAGCTTATTTACAATTTATCGACGAGGCGATTCAAGGTCAAAAAGAAATGGAAGCATTAAAAACAATGCCGCAAAAAGATGCCGTTTCACTTATGTCAATTCATAACGCAAAAGGCCTTGAATTTCCATGTGTCTTTTTACTTGGAGCGAGTGATGGAATCCTGCCTCATACTTCTTCTTTAAAAGATGCAAATGATCGTGTTACGGAAACTTCTGAAGCGTTAGAAGAAGAACGCCGATTACTTTATGTTGCCATTACACGTGCGAAAGAAGAACTTTACATTTCTTCTCCGCAATTTTTCAGAGGAAAGAAATTAGATATATCTCGTTTTTTATATACTGTGCGAAAAGATTTACCTGAAAAGACATCCACTAAATAAGGATGTCTTTTTTTATATCACGTTATGTACATCCCTCCTATATAAATTCCTTGTTTTTATCGTGAGAATTAACGTAATATCAGCCATATCCCACTCATATTGTAATAGTGTATGTCAGAACTCACGAGAAGGAGTGAACATAATGAGCTGCAATTGTAATGAAGATCATCAACATGAGTGTGATTTCAACTGTGTATCGAATGTTGTTCGTTTTATACATGAACTACAAGAATGTGCCACGACAACATGTGGATCTGGTTGCGAAGTTCCATTTTTAGGTGCACATAACAATGCATCAGTAGCGAATACACGTCCTTTTATTTTATACACAAAAACTGGAGAACCTTTTGAAGCATTTGCACCATCTTCAAGCCTTACTAGCTGCCGATCTCCTATTTTCCGCGTAGAAAGTATAGATGATGATGACTGTGCTGTATTGCGTGTATTAACTGTAGTTTTAGGTGATGGTACCGCTGTACCACCTGGTGACGACCCAATCTGTACGTTTTTAGCTGTACCAAATGCAAGACTAATATCAACCTCCACTTGCATTACTGTTGATTTAAGTTGCTTCTGCGCTATTCAATGCTTACGTGATGTTTCTATTTAAAACTAAATAATGAGTTAAGCATGGATTGGGTGGCAGAGTATTCTGCCACCCAATCCATGCTTAAAGAGTATTCTTATGTAAATTTCTTAAAATTGGGAACTTGTCTAGAACATAGAACCTGTCCTTTTCATTAACTGAAAGTAGAAACAGATAAAGGAGTGAAAAACATGTTCTCTTCTGATTGCGAATTTACTAAAATCGATTGTGAGGCGAAGCCAGCTAGTACACTACCTGCCTTTGGTTTTGCTTTCAACGCGTCTGCACCTCAGTTTGCTTCACTATTTACACCACTATTATTACCTAGCGTAAGTCCAAACCCAAATATTACTGTTCCTGTAATAAATGATACAGTAAGTGTCGGAGATGGCATTCGAATTCTACGAGCTGGTATTTATCAAATCAGTTATACATTAACAATTAGTCTTGATAACTCACCTGTTGCACCAGAAGCTGGTCGTTTCTTCTTATCATTAAATACACCAGCTAATATTATTCCTGGATCAGGTACAGCAGTTCGTTCTAACGTTATTGGTACTGGTGAAGTAGACGTATCCAGCGGTGTTATTCTTATTAACTTAAATCCTGGTGACTTAATTCAAATTGTGCCAGTTCAGTTAATTGGAACTGTAGACATTCGTGCTGCAGCATTAACAGTTGCACAAATTAGCTAGTAAAAAGCGGTATTTCTAATACAGAAATACCGCTTTTTATATATAATAAAAAACACTCACAGTAGCATGAGTGTTTCATTCTTCATATTGTTTTATTGTGTTCTTCTTTTTCCCACAATTGCATCCCTTTTTCTTCACAAATCCTTGTTGTTGTAATTGTTCTTGATATGCCTGTTGTTGTGCTTGGTGTTGTTGCTGTATATGATACCACTGCTGCAGGTCATATGAATTCTGCCTTGGATTATTGCTCACAGCAAACATCTCCTCTACTGTCAATTCTGTCTATTTACTATATGAACAACTCTTTATTTCCGTTCCCTCATTCTTTTAAACTCCGCTTTTTCTCGTATTATGAAAATATATTATTCTCCCATAAAATATCCTGTAATTGTTTCAATGATGGCTGCCGCTCCTGCAATAGCTAATAATGCAAGTAACGGTTCTGCAACGATAGGGATCCAATTATATAAGACTAATAAAAAAGCACTAACCCATACACCTGTACACCAATAACAGCTTAATAATTCGCCAATCCACTTTCTTAATCCATTACCTTTCACTTTTGTAAACGTTGATACACTTCCATCCGGCTCCGTAATCTCTAATTCATCAATAAATGGTCTTCGCAAAAAGGCTGTAATTTTATCATAAACAATTAAACGAGTGAGCCTAAAAGCAGCTAACGCAAAAATAAAAAATAAAAGCCAGCTTGTAAACAGCATAATTCCACCTACCCTTATCCTCTTTCGCCTATTTAAAAAAAAAGGTCTTGAGATTGTGACCAAATCTCCTCGACTCCAATATCTTATTAATGTAAATACAAACAAGAAGATAAGGAGTGACATTAATGAGTTGTAACGAAAATAAACACCATGGCTCTTCTCATTGTGTAGTTGACGTTGTAAAATTCATCAATGAATTACAAGATTGTTCTACAACAACATGTGGATCTGGTTGTGAAATCCCATTTTTAGGTGCACACAATACTGCATCAGTAGCAAATACACGCCCTTTTATTTTATACACAAAAACTGGAGAACCTTTTGAAGCATTTGCACCATCTTCAAGCCTTACTAGCTGCCGATCTCCAATTTTCCGTGTGGAAAGTGTAGATGATGATAGCTGTGCTGTGCTACGTGTATTAACTGTAGTATTAGGTGACGGTACTCCGGTACCACCTGGTGACGATCCAATTTGTACGTTTTTAGCTGTACCAAATGCAAGATTAATATCTACAACTACTTGCATTACTGTTGATTTAAGCTGTTTCTGTGCGATTCAATGCTTACGCGACGTTTCTATCGTAAAGTAAACTAAAAAACTATTGGGGTGGTAGAAGCTTTCTACCACCTTTACATATTTAAAAACCGGCCATACTAATCGATTGGATATCATCTATAGACAACCTAATATCTCTCATACTATTTTGCGGCATAATAGATACAATGCCATTACGATACGATATGATCGATCCAACATATGAGACTGTAGCTGTTTTTATTCTGCATCTTACTTTTGGAATGTAATGAGGACGGTTTAGTAAAAAATGAATTTTTTCATCATTATTCATATCCTTAAATGATTTATTATACGGGACAGTTCTTACTGGTTCTGGTTCTTGCTCTTCTTGTTCTGCGTGTTCTTCTTTTTCTTCTTCTATTTTTTCTTCCACTTGCTGCTCTTCTTGTTGTTCTTGTTCTATTACCTCTTCCACAGCACTACTTACAATATTTTCTTGTCTATTACTTTTCTCTTTTTGATCTTCATTTTCAAAGTTTGTCAGGATAATCCTTTTGATTTTCGGTGCAGCAAGTTCTAAACTTACTTGCGTGATATATAACAACGGTTTTCCAACTGTTGAACTTTTATTTTTATTCTTCACACTCGTCCCTCCCACTTCCATACGTAGCTAAATAAATCGTGTACTATTATAGTTATATTCATCACGTGGTAAGAACTTTCGTTAAAAATCGTTCTTTCTAAGAACAAATAAAAAGGACAATCTCAGCATTTAGAGATTGTCCTTTAAAAATTAATATTATATTTATCCTAGGATATGATACCCTGAATCAACATGAATGTTTTCTCCTGTTACACCGCGTGCTAAATCACTGAATAGGAATACTGCTGTATCGCCAACTTCTTCTTGCGTTGTTGTACGACGAAGTGGTGCGCGCTCCTCAATTTCTCTTAAGATTGAGTTGAAATCGCCTACACCTTTTGCAGATAACGTACGAATTGGTCCTGCAGAAATAGCGTTAACACGAATACCGTGTTGACCTAAATCGTTCGCTAAATATTTCACGCTCGCTTCTAATGAAGCTTTCGCAACACCCATAACGTTATAATTTTTCACAACGCGCTCGCCGCCAAGGTATGTTAATGTTAAAATATTTCCGCCTTCTGTCATTACTTTCTTCGCTTCTCTTGCTACAGCTGTTAAAGAGAATGCGCTAATATTTTGTGCAAGTAAAAATCCATCGCGAGAAGTATCTACAAATTCACCTTTTAAGTCATCGCGATTTGCAAAAGCAATACAATGTGCTACACCGTGAATAGTACCTACTTCTTGTTTAATTGTTTCAAAGCAAGCTGTAAGTTCCTCATCATTCGTTACATCACAAGGTAATACAAGTGATTCTTGTCCTTCTAATGTGTCCGCTAATTCACGAACGTTTCTTTCTAAACGTTCTCCTGCATATGTGAATATTAATTTTGCACCTGCATTATGCAAAGAGCGAGCTATTCCCCATGCAATACTTCTTTGGTTCGCAACGCCCATAACAACAAATGTTTTCCCTTGTAATAGTTCCATGATATATCCTCCCAGAAATACTTATACTTGTTATTAGTACCTGATACTATAATTATAGTACCATAAAACCGCTTAAAGGCAAACAAAAAAGTCATTAACAGAAATTTGTTAATGACTTTTGGTTTCTATAAAAAACCGCTCTAATCCTTCTTCCCAAGACGGCATTTGTGAAAAACCATTTAATCTTAGCATGTTATGTTGAAAAATAGAATATTTGGGCCTCGCAGCCGCAGCCCCGAATTCTTCCGTTGAAACAGGTAATACATTCACTTTCATATTGGCGTACGAAAATATCTTTTGTGCAAATTCAAACCAAGAGCATGAACCTCTGTTTGATACGTGGTATGTACCGTATAAAGAAGTATGAATGAGCTTATTAATAACCATATTCAAATCCGCCACATACGTAGGAGAGCCAACTTGATCCGCTACAACAGATATTTCATCTCTTTCTTTTCCTAATCGCATCATCGTTTTCACAAAATTATTCCCATATTTACCATATAGCCACGATGTGCGAACGATAAAATATTTATTATGTAACTCTTTGACGAACTGCTCCCCCGCATACTTAGAGGCCCCATATATATTTATCGGCGCTGGACTATGAAATTCGTCGTATCCATCTGGTCTGGCACCTTGAAATACATAATCAGTACTAATATAAACTAGCTTCGCCCCTACTAATTGTGAAGCAACCGCTACATTTCGAGCTCCGATTGCATTTATTCTATACGCAAAATCCTGTTCTTTCTCCGCATGATCTACTTTCGTATAGGCAGCACAATGAATAATTATATGTGGTTTTATTTCTTGTACCACTTGTTGTATTCGGGATATATTTGTCACATCTAATAACTTTTTATCAAATGGATATATATCATATTCTTCAGAGTCTAACTCTTCAAATAGTTGCTTTCCTAATTGACCGTTTGCTCCTGTTATGATAACCCTCTCTTTCATTTAACATGCCCCTTACTAATCTTTTAGTGGTTTCCACCATTCCTTATTCTTTTCATACCATTTCACCGTCTCTTGTAATCCTTGTTCAAACGTGTATTTCGGTTCCCAATCAAATTCATTCTTCATTTTCTCTGCATCAATCGCATAACGACGATCGTGCCCTAAACGATCTGTAACATATTCAATGTCTTTTTTTGTTTTTCCTAAAAGAGTAATAATTTGTTCCACAACTTCTACATTTGTTTTTTCATTATTTCCACCTATATTATATACTTCTCCTACACGTCCCTTATGCAGAACAACATCAATCGCACTGCAATGATCCGTTACATGTAACCAATCTCTTACATTTAAACCATCACCATATAGCGGTAGTTTTTTTCCTTCTAGTGCATTCGTAACCATTAATGGAATTAATTTTTCAGGATACTGGTACGGTCCATAATTGTTAGAACAACGCGTTACTATAACCGGTAATTGATATGTTTTATAGTAAGATAGAGCTATCATGTCCGCGCTCGCCTTACTTGAAGAATATGGACTATTTGGAGCTAACGGTGTTTTCTCTGTAAACTTCCCTGTTTTTCCTAAAGAGCCATACACTTCATCCGTTGACACTTGCACAAGTTTTATATGCGAATATTTTTTAACTAGTTCTAATAAAGTGACCGTTCCAATTACATTTGTATCATAAAAAGGAATCGGATTTTCAATACTACGATCCACATGTGATTCAGCTGCAAAATTTACAATCACTTGTACGTCTCGCTCTTTTATAACGTGTTCTAATAGCTCTCCATTTTGAATTTCTCCTTTTACAAAAGAGTAATTCGGGTGATCCTGAAGAGATTTTACGTTATTTAAATTCCCGCTATATGTTAAGGCATCGTAATTAATAATTTTATATGTTTCATAACTTTGTAGCATGTAATGAACGAAATTACTTCCAATAAATCCAGCCCCACCTGTCACTAATATATTCATAAACAACGCTCCTACTTAAAAACTATCTTCATATTCCTCTAATAATGGTAATATCTGATCCTTATCGGACAATATAGGATCGGTTACTGGCCAAGGAATTGCTAAATCTTTATCTTCCCAAAGTAATCCTGAGTCATGCTCTGCGCTATAATATTCATCTACTTTATACATAACGATAGTATGCGGAACAAGCGTGCAAAATCCATGCGCAAACCCTTTTGGCACTAGTAATTGCCGATGGTTATCTGCACTTAAAATATATCCTTTCCATTGTTTAAATGTTGGTGATTTTTTTCGTAAATCAACGATAACATCATAAATTGCCCCTTGCATAACTTGAATGAGTTTCGTTTGTGCTTTCGGTTTTTTTTGAAAGTGTAGTCCCCGAATCGTTCCTGCCTTAGCCGAATAAGATACGTTATCCTGTACAAATGAATACGTTATCCCTAATGTTTCTAGCACCTGCTTATTATAACTCTCTGAAAAAAAGCCACGCTCGTCTCCAAACAACCTCGGTTCTAACAATTTTGCATCGGTAAAATTTGTTTCTACAACTTTCATATTCTCACCTATTCTCCGTTAAACTGTTTCCCAAAATTAATATCACGCGCTAACGTATTCGCCTTTTGAAGCGAAGCATGAGTTCCCGCATCAGTCCACCAGCCGCTCATTTCATTATAAGTAAGTACCCCTCGTTTTAAATACCAATTATTTATATCTGTAATTTCAAGTTCTCCCCGTGCAGAAGGTTTTAATTCTTTAATATAAGAAAAGACTTTCGAATCATACAAATAAATTCCCGTAACCGCATAAGAACTTTTCGGCTCTTTCGGCTTTTCTTCAATTTCAACTATTTTTCGGTTTTGAATATGTGCTACGCCAAATCTTTCGGGATCTTCTACAGATTGCAATAGCACTTTCGCACCTTCTTTTTGATTTGCAAACTCTTCAACATACGGAAGAATATCATCTGAAAAAATATTATCCCCTAATATAACTACCATACGATCATTCCCGACGAAATCTTCACAAAGCCCTAACGCCTGTGCGATCCCGCCCGCTTTATCTTGCACACGATACGTAAAGGACACTCCAAATTCATGACCACTCCCTAAAAAGCTAACAACATCCCCCATATGCTCTTTACCCGTAATAATCATAATATCTGTAATATCGCATTGTTTTAGCTTATATACCGCATGATAAATCATCGGATACCGACCAACAGGAAGTAAATGTTTATTCGTTACTTTCGTTATTGGATATAATCTCGATCCAGTACCACCTGCTAAAATAATTCCTTTCACTTTTCATCTCTCCTTTATGATGGAGATAATATATCTTTGTAATGTTCTACAAACACTTTCCGGTACTTCTCATATGTATCCGCATCAAACTCATCCCCGTTGTAATGAATACACCATAAATTTGCTTGATTTGGGATACCAATTAAATAACCAGCCCTTTGAAACTCTAAAGACTGTGACACATCATAAAAGTGAAACCCTTGAAACAAATCTTCTCGCCACGGAATATCATACTGCGTTGCCATGAATAAACCATCAATTGCCTGAACTGACAAAAATGGTTGATTACCATAAAAAACCTGATCTAAATTTAATAATTGATAATTCCGTCTTCTATACTCAATCACTTTCCCTACTAAATTTTTTCCTTCCCACCATATCCCGTTATTCGGTAAAAACTGAGCCCCAGCGACTCCTATTAAACCAAGCTTTTCATTTTCTTTAAAAAGAGATATAAGTGTAGAAAACATGTCTCGATTAATAAGATATGTATCTTGATGTATATACACTTTGTATTTCGCTGGATATGAAAGGGCTCGGTTGTATGCACTTGCCATACTTTGCGCATCTCGTATCGGAAAAATTTGCACGACATAACCAGAGGGAACAAAAATGTTTCTTATTTGGCTCTCACATTGTTTGAAAAGCTCCTCATTATTTACACAAACAACGACTAATATTGTATGATCTTTCATTTTTGTCCCCCCTTTTATTCTTCCTTATTTACATCTGACATATAGTGTTCCACAAATATTTTCCGATACTTTTCATAGTTCGTCATATTCACATCAAAATGATAATGGATACACCAAGCATCGCGCTGTACAGGTACACCGACTGTATATCCTGCTTTTTTAAATTCAAATGATTGAGATACATCATAAAAATCAAATCCGTCAAATAAGTCTTCTCGCCACGGAACATCATATTGTGTCGCCATTAATAAACCATCAATACATTCTACAGGAATAAATGTTTTTGATTCATGATACGGTTGTTCTAAACTTGCCATATAAAACAAATCATTCATATAACCAATGACTTTTCCTACAATTCCACGCCCTTCGTTCCATACGCCAGTCGGAGGAACATATTGCGCTCCAACCATCCCAATCATCCCAAGGTTTTCATGTTCCTCAAATAATTGAAGTAATCCGTATAAAAAAGCCCTATTTATAATAAAAACATCTTGATGTAAATACACTTTATACTTCGCTGGATGCGAAATGGCTTGATTGTATCCACTCGTCATACTTTTCGCATTTCGAATCGGCATAAATTGGACAATATACCCTGGCGGTACTAACAATTGCAATATATGTCGCACGCAGTTTGCATACAATTTCCGATCATTTATGCATGTAACAAATAATATTGTTTTGTCTGCAGCACTCATAATTGTGATTTTTCAGCTTCAATAATATACTGAAATACAACTGTCTCAGCCATGAAGCCACTTCCAAGACGATATTTTTTACAAATTCCATATAACTCCTCAATAAGCGGCTCATACATTTTATGATCAACATATACACGATCTACTTTACTAATTGAATATCCTGCTTTTAAAAACATTCTTAGCATTTCATTGAATGTAAAGAAACGAATATGTGTTTTATCTAATAAACCATATTCTGTATACGTCCAATTTCCAGCAAGTAAGGGAGCTAATACTGAAATATGAGCAACGTTTGGTATACTTGCTAAAATCACACCATTTTGCTTTATATATGGCTTAACCTTTTCAATCACAGCCCACGGATCAAATAAATGCTCTAATACATCCCCAAATAGGACGCAATCAAATTGCCCCTCCTCATAAGGAAGATCTATTTTTTCTATATCCCCTAAAATAACATGATCTAGTCTTTCCTTCGCTTTTTCTGCCGCCTCTGGAAATGCCTCTATTCCTGATACACGTGTACCGTTTTCTTTAATAGCTGCTCCCAATGCACCGCTCGAGCAACCAATATCAAGAACTTCTTTCCATTCCTTTTTTATATGCTTTAATAAATTCGGATTCGCTGCATTATAATAATGCTCGGATTTTTCTTCATATAAAGAACTTTTTTCGCGATTCATTTCACACACTCCTTATGCAAATTGAATTAGAAATATAAATCTCATATGAATTCTATAAAGTGCAGATTTTGTTCATCCCCCAATGATTATTAGCCCGCAAATAGCAGTATAAAATCTTTTATTTATATTGGTTACGTTACTGATACTCTAATATATAACCAATCTATTAGAGTTAGAATAGCGATAAATCATTTCTAAAAAACGAAACCTATTACACTTTATATGGTTTATCAAAAACTCCCCGAAAATATTTACGGTTATATTCAATTGCAGCATTATTCGGAACATAAGAAGCTGCTAATTCATTGTAATAATACGCTTTATCCTGCTCCCCTAACCTGCTATAACAAATACACATTTGTAAATAGGGTAGCCATGTGTAGCTAGCTGGACTATGGAAAGGACTTTCCGTTGCCATTGGTACTTCCGTAGCAAGTTTAAACCAAAATATCGCTTCATTATATTTTTCTTGTTCCATATATATATATCCTATTCTTGTACAATTCTCTCCTCTAGGGACGTCATACCGAAACGACTTCACACAAGATTCGATTGCCTTCTCCCACATTCCTAGCTTTGCATAGCAATCTCCTAACTTACCACATGCATAAATTTTCTCTTCATACCATCCTTCGTCTTGATTAAGAAATGTTTCATATAGAAGAACTGCATCATCATATTTTTGGTTATCCGTAGATTCATTTGCGTAATAAAATAAATCTCTCGGACTTAATTCTTCACCTGCCGCTACAGTATTTTGAAAAATTTTCAAATTACGATTTGTTACTTTTTTTTCTTTTTTATGTGTAATAGCAACATTACTACTAAAAACCTCACCAGAAATAGCTAAATACTCATGAACCTTTCCAAACCATTGAAATTGTTTTTCACGCTTTACAAGTCGATTTCTTTTTGTACAGTATAAAGGTTTCCCGTTAGAATCCATTGCAAGATGATAAGGCATCGAAACAGCATCAATTTTAGGATCTAATTCTCTTTTTAAAAGTTTCAATGCTTCTTGAGCATCTTCTAATAAGACATCATCTGCATCTAGCCACAATATATACTCTTGCGTCGCTTTTGAAAAAGAAAAATTTCTTGCTGCTGCAAAATCATCAATCCACTGGAAATCATATATGTTAGAAGTGTATTTCTCTACGATTTCTTTCGTTCGATCGACGGAACCTGTATCAACTACTATAATTTCATCCACAATTTTTTCAACTGTTTCTAAACAACGGGCTATTGTCTCCTCCTCATCTCGAACAATCATACATAAACTAATTGTAATTCCTTGCTTGTTCAACATAATCACCCTCTTCCAAATCAATCATATGTTATACATATACTAAACTTTCCATTTTTTTAAATTGTTCAAGTAGTTTAAGATTTCTTTTCAATAATTCAAATGTCCGTGTCATTTTCTTTCGGTTTTGCATCTACTATATAATGAACGCTTTATGGAGGTGAATTTATGTCAAATAATAATTATTCAAATGGATTAAATCCCGATGAATCTTTATCAGCTAGTGCATTTGACCCTAATCTTGTAGGACCTACATTACCACCGATACCACCGTTTACCCTTCCGACTGGGCCGACCGGGCCGACTGGACCTACGGGGCCTACGGGGCCGACTGTACCTACCGGGCCAACTGGACCGACTGGGCCAACTGGACCTACGGGACCTACAGGACCTACAGGACCGACTGGTGGCACTGGGACTACTGGACCTACGGGGCCGACTGGTGGCACTGGGACTACTGGACCTACGGGGCCGACTGGTGACACTGGGGCTACTGGACCTACGGGGCCGACTGGTGGCACTGGGACTACTGGACCTACGGGGCCGACTGGTGACACTGGGGCTACTGGACCTACAGGGCCGACTGGTGACACTGGGGCTACTGGACCTACGGGGCCGACTGGGGCTACTGGACCGACTGGACCGACTGGACCATCTGGACTAGGGCTTCCAGCAGGATTGTATGCATTTAACTCCGCTGGGATTTCTTTGGATATTGGACTTAATGCTCCAGTACCATTTAATACTGTTGGATCTCAGTTTGGTACAGCAATTTCTCAATTAGATCCTGATACTTTCGTAATTAGTCAAACTGGATTCTATAAAATTACCGTTATCGTATACACTGCAGCAGTAAGTCTATTAGGAGGACTTACAATCCAAGTAAATGGGGTATCTGTTCCAGGTACTGGGGCCACTTTAATCTCAGTTGGAGCACCTATCGTTGTTCAAGCAATTACGCAAATTACGACAACTCCATCATTAATTGAAGTAATCGTTACAGGGCTTGGGCTATCATTAGCTGTTGGTACAAATGCATCTATTATTATTGAAAAAATCGCTTAATTTTTTACTTAGCAGTAAAACTGATATCAGTTTTACTGCTTTTTCAATTTCAAATTCAATCATGAAACATTCGCTATCTACATAATCATATTGTTGTATGACATTTTGCAGGAGGCACAAATATGGAAAGTAAATCTGCTGTTCAGCTTTATCTCGAATTGCTAAAGAAGACCATTTTATTTGAAATATGGTTAGAATATGAGGCATACTTACCCGCATCTCTACATATTTCAAAAGAACTAGAATTCGAGCCAGTTACAGTCCCCCTCCCTTTATTCATTAAGCAATATGCTGAAAACCATAACTTAAAAATTGTAAAACCAAATGTTTCAAAAAGTGAACGCCATGATGGAATGGATTGGCCAAGAGCAGCACATAGCATGATCGGTCGAGAACGTATGAACCAATTACAAGAGGCAATGGAAACCGTTGTTCGTGAAAATATAGAGGGAGATTTTATTGAAACAGGTGTATGGCGCGGAGGATCGTGCATTTTTATGAATGGTTTTTTACAAGCAAACAACATTACGAATCGTAATGTGTGGGTCGCTGATTCATTTGAAGGTTTGCCAGCACCGAATCTAGAACAATATCCAAAAGATTACGGTGATTATTTGCACACATTCGATTATTTACGCGTCTCTTTAGAACAAGTACAAGAGAATTTCAAAAAATATGATTTACTAAATGATCAAGTGAAATTTTTAAAAGGCTGGTTTAAAGATACTTTACCAACAGCACCAATTGAAAAAATAGCAATTGCACGGCTTGATGGTGATATGTACGAATCCACAATGGATGGTCTCGTGAACTTATATGATAAAGTTTCTAAAGGTGGCTATATAATTATCGATGACTACGGGCTACCGCCATGCGCTGAGGCTGTGACAGACTTTAGAAACCAACGAAATTTAAAAGCCCCTATTACTAAAATTGATGTATTTGGCGTTTATTGGAGAAAAGAATAAAAAAGATTTAATCTATAGGAGATTTCATTTTCACTCATCCTTCTCTCACTTCTAATCCAATTAAGTATTCTTTTTCGGAATCTCCTTACATATAACAATTGTTTTCCTGTGTTCTCTCACTACAAATTGAAAATTTTATTAATAGATTTACTGCATCTTCTCATACAAGAAAGGGGTATACTCATGAGTGAACTTAACAAAGAAATGACTTTACTCCCCCCTCCTGAACTCGTCCAATATGTAGGTGGCGACTTCAAAAAAGTTGGAAAAGAGTTCCTAAAGCATTTTATTCAAATTGGCGCTTTAAAACCAAATGAAAAAGTATTAGATGTAGGCTGCGGCGTCGGTCGAATGGCTGTACCATTATTGAATTACTTAAATGATGATGGAGCGTATTATGGATTTGATTTGTTTAAAGATGGAATTACTTGGTGTCAAAATAACATTTCAACTATGCGTAATAATTTTCACTTTGAACATGTTGACATATACAATCAATTCTATAATCCAGAAGGAAAAGAAGATGCCTCTCAATATCGTTTCCCCTATGAAGACGGGACATTCGATTTTATCTTTTTAACTTCTGTATTTACGCATCTTCTCCCAAAAGAATTAGAACATTACGTATCTGAAATTGTACGTGTATTAAAAAAAGACGGGAGATGTTTCATTACATTCTTTCTTATAAATCCTGAATCGTCCTATTATTTAAATGCAGGACAAAGTACATTAGGTTTTTATCATCGAATCGAAAATTGCTACGTTGTAAATAAAGATATTCCGAATTTCGCAGTTGCTTATCCTGAGACAGATATTTGCAATCTATTGAATAAGTACGGCCTAGAAATAATCAATAAGCCGCATTACGGTTTATGGTGCGGCAGACATGAATATACAAGTTACCAAGATATTGTTCTTACAAAAAAAAGCTTCTGAAAGGAAGTTATGTATGATGAATGAAAAAAATCCACCTCTCGTTTCCATCCTTATTCCCACTTATAATCGGCCTCATTATTTCAAAATTGCTCTAGAAAGTGCATTGGCACAAACTTATTCTAATATTGAAATCATCATCGGAGATGATAGTACAAATGATGAAACAGCAACTTTAATACGCGAACAATACTTACCAAATTATAAAAATATAACATACATTCGAAATATCCCTACTCTAGGACAATTTCACAATGACCTTATGCTCATAGAAAAATCAAATGGTGAGTATATAAATTTTTTAATGGACGATGACGTGTTTTATAAGCATAAAATACAAAAAATGATGACCTATTTTGAGCAAGATCCCAATAAAAATCTTGCTCTTGTTACTTCTTATCGAGTACGCATTGATGATCATGGAAATCTAATAGGTGATTCCCATCCAACACAAAGGTTATATAGTGAAGACACCCCATTAAACGGGATATTTTTAGGTAATTGGATGTTAAAGGGTGGACACAACATTATCGGTGAGCCTACAACTACCTTGTTCCGAAAGGAATTGCTCACTGAACCTTTTGGCACCCTTAAAGAGCGACAATATTCTTGTAGTGTTGATATGGCCTCATGGATTTCTTTACTTTCTAAAGGAAATGCAATATACATTTCTGAGCCTTTAAGTCAATTTCGCTACCATGCTGGACAACAAATACACAATAAGCTCCTTCAAGGTTGTGAAGATTTCACACACCTCGTTATAACAGCAAAAGAATATGGCTTTTTACAAAATACTACAGACTATAGAGCAGCTCTACTTAGTGCTTACCAATGGTGTAAAAGTTCCTTAAAATACTATCTTCATCAACTAGATATTTTTCCTGACGCACATGTACGTCTTTCCCATTGTTTGGATATAATTATTAAAGAGTTAAACAATTAAACTACTCTGCAAAATTAAAAGTGTATGGACTATATGTGAATCATTCGTATAGTTCATACATTCTTTCTCATACTATAAAGTGAAACTTTAATCAGCTCTCACCAATCGGGCTTTTACGGGCAGTTGATCCCCCACCTAACTTCTTCGCTTTCGCTGAATTTTGAGGTAGGGGTCTTACTGCCCATTAATGCGGGATAAAATCCATTACTATAAAGAGCAGTAGAAAGGAATACCTACATTGAAAGATCCAAATTCTCAATATCAAATAGACTACGTATTACTATTTATTTTATTTGCCATTGGGATTGTTAGTTGTTGTGCTATTGCAAGTGCGCAAGCCTCTTTACCGCCATTTTTACAAAACGTCAATTTTGTACTAAAGCAAATCCAATGGTATTTCATTGGATTTATAGCCATTGGTGTTATTATGATTATCGACTTCGATCGTTATCAAAAAATTGCTTGGTATTTGTACAGCTTTGCAATGGTACTACTTATTGGACTAGAACTTCAAGTACCAGGTGCCGTTACAATTAAAGGCGCTACCGCTTGGTACAGGCTCCCAGGCATCGGAAATTTTCAGCCTTCTGAAATTATGAAATTATTTTTAATTATCGTCATTGGACGAATTATAGCAAACCATAATGAGAAATATTTTTCCCAAACGATACATGACGATTTTTTACTACTTGGAAAAATATTTGCAACAAGTTTGCCACCACTACTACTCATCGCAAAGGAACCAGATTTAGGAAATACAATGGTCATTTCAGCGATGCTTGCAGCAATGATACTAGTTTCTGGCATACGATGGCGTTTTATTTTCGGATTAGTTTCAGCTACTTTCGTTGCTGGAACTACATTAATATATATTTTTTTTACTCACACAGATTTCTTTAAAGCACACATTTTAAAAGAATATCAATTAAATCGCTTCTACGGATGGTTAGCACCTTACAAATATGATGCACAAGGCTATCAATTAAGACAAGCATTCTTAGCGACTGGATCCGGAGAAATGCAAGGAAAAGGGTGGGAAAATGGACAAGTATATTTTCCAGAACCACATACAGATTTTATTTTCACTAATGTCGCTGAACAATTTGGATTTCTAGGCGCAAGTGTCATTATTTCTCTTTTTTTCTTACTCATTTTTCGAATGATTCATATTGCTTTAGAAAGTAATGACCCTTTCGGTAGTTACATTTGCGCTGGTACAATCGGAATGTTTACTTTCCAAGTATTCCAAAATATCGGGATGACAATCGGATTACTTCCCATTACAGGGATAACATTACCTCTTATGAGCTACGGAGGAAGTTCACTGCTTACATACATGATTGCGATTGGATTCATTTTAAATGTTCGCTCAAGAACGAAAATCTTTATGTTTAAATGAACAACACAAAAACGCTATATTTTTATCTCTATCCTTTTTTAGATATACTAATGAAAAATACGATGGAGGTTTAAATATGAAATATGACATTATAGGAGATATTCATGGATGCTTCCAAGAGTTTCAAAATTTAACAGAGAAGCTAGGATATAACTGGCGTAGCGGTCTACCGGTTCACCCTGACCAACGTAAACTTGCATTCGTTGGCGATATTACAGACCGTGGTCCTCATTCATTACGTATGATTGAAATTGTATGGGAACTTGTCATACATAAAAAAGAAGCTTATTACGCTCCTGGAAATCACTGTAATAAACTATATCGATTTTTCCTTGGGCGTAATGTAACAGTCGCTCACGGACTTGAAACAACTGTTGCTGAATATGAGGCACTTCCTCCTAATAAGCAAAACATTATAAAAGAAAAGTTTATCACTCTTTATGAACAATCACCGCTCTACCACATACTAGATGAAAAAAGAGTAATCGTATGTCACGCTGGGATTCGGCAAGATTACATAGGAAGACGAGATAAAAAAGTGCAAACCTTTGTATTATATGGCGATATTACAGGAGAAAAGCATGCCGATGGCTCACCTGTCCGTCGCGATTGGGCGCAAGAATACAAGGGGCAAGCTTGGATTGTATATGGACATACACCAGTAGCAGAACCTCGATTCGTCAATCAGACAGTCAATATTGATACTGGTGCTGTATTTGGTGGCAAATTAACCGGATTACGTTATCCTGAAATGGAGACTATCTCTGTCCCTTCTTCTTTACCTTTTGTCGCTGAGAAATTCCGTCCAATTTCATAACTACCTTACTTAGCATTATTTAGGCAGATCTCATATAAAACTAGGTAAAGTAATTAAAAAAAGATGCAATAAAGTGCATCTTTTTTTAATTACACTACATATAATGTCGCAGGAGGTGACAGAATGAAGAAAAAATCTTCTAAACAAAAAAGAAAATTTCCCCCTTTATATCTGCCCATGTACGGAATTAACAACTGGTGTAGTATTCGGGCTGCAGCGATAGAAGAACTGGAAGAACAAGAGTCATCAAAAAAAAGCAAAGTAAAACCAACATATGTCTCTTTAGAAAATGCTGTGATGAGCCGCATAATCAATCGCAGAAAAATAAAGATGCAACAAAAAAATAAACAGCTCTCAAATCAAGATGAACAGATACTACATTCTAACCAAACAGAAGAAAAGACGGCAGAAAATATTTCTGTAGCAATAAATAAAAAAGTGGAACCAGAAATTCCAGCTGCTATTATAAACAAAGTAAAAAAAATAAAAGAGGCATTGGCTTCATCGAATGATATACAAACTGAAAAACCACTCATAATTGAGACACCTACACCTGAAAATACAAAAGTTAAAAGGGGCGGCCGATATGCATATGCAGAGGGGCTTCACTCTCATGCGGAGGGCATGGCAGCACATGCGGAAGGCTTATTAACACACGCAAAAGGTTCTTTCTCTCATGCAGAAGGATCAAACTCAAAAGCAACTGGACATAGTTCGCATAGTGAGGGAAGTGAAACGACAGCAGGCGGGGCTTATTCTCATGCGGAGGGTAAACAGACAATTGCTTTAGGCGAAGCAGCACACGCAGAAGGAAACGCAACTATCGCTAACGGATCCTCTTCTCATGCGGAAGGTCATCATACATCAACAGCTCATTTTGCAGGTAGCCATATTATGGGGCGCTTCGGCACTGCAGAAGAAGCTTATTCTTGGTTTATTGCAAATGGTGTAAGCGACACCGATCATAATATCGGGGCTAAATGGCTTGCTCATAATGGAGAAATGTACATTGAGGGCGCGTCTTACAATGCAAGCGGAACGGATTTTGCACAAATGTTTGAAACCGAAGGTTATAAACCTATTGATGTCGGTTATTTCGTTACATTTAGTAACGAAGAAAAAATTCGGATAGCTACTTCACGCGATTCGTTCATTTTAGGAATATCTAGTGCAACCCCTGCCCTTATAGGAAATAGCGGGGCTTTAAGTTGGCAAAAACGTTATAAAACAGATAACTTTGGAAAACGCCAATATGTATGGACGGAAGCCGAAGAAATACAACCTCTTTTAAATACAGAATGGGATCCAACTTGCAAATATGTAGCAAGAAAAGATCGCGCCGAGTGGCTTCCTGTCGGATTAATTGGACAAATGTTAGTACGTGATGACGGCACTTGCGAAGCACATGGATATTGTCGTCCAAATGACAATGGCATTGCTACAAAAGCCGAAAGTGGATTTTTCGTTATAAAGCGTACGGGTGAAAACCAAATTTTAATATTATTCCGCTAAGAAAAAAGGGAACAAAATTCTTTATAATATAAGAATTTTGTCCCCTTTTTAAGTATGCCGCAACACTTCTTGCATATCGCTTGGAAGCTTTATAGTGAAAGACATCTCTTTCTCTAAAATAGGATGATAAAACGTCAAAGATTTACTATGAAGTGCTTGCCGTTTCATTTCATCCCTTCTCCCTCCATATAAGCTATCACCAAGTAACGGATGTCCTATATGAGCCATATGCACACGAATTTGATGCGTTCTTCCTGTCTCAAGCTCAAGCGCTACATGTGTCTTATGATATGTACTATCAATTACCTTAAAATGAGTAACTGCCCTTTGTCCATCCTCACAAACCGTTCGCTCAATAATGCTATCAGATTTTCGACCAATTGGTGCGTCAATCATTCCTTCTCGTTCTACAATCTTTCCGTGAACAATTGCTTCATACGTTCGTTTCACAGCTTTTTGTTGATGCTGCTTCGATAAAAGATGATGCACGAAACGATTTTTTGCAATAAGCATAAGCCCCGAAGTATCACGATCTAAACGTGTTACGATGTGCACTGTACTTGCAAGGTGCTGCTTATCATAATGAGATAAAAGCGCATTGGCAACACTCCTTGTCGGATGTTCTCTAGACGGAATCGTTGACATGTTCGCCTCTTTATTAATGATAAGAACCGCGTCATCTTCATATACAATGCTTAAAGGGATATCTTCTGCCATCATCCCTTCACTTCTTTCCTCAACTGGAAAAAAGACACGTAATTCTTCACCAGCACGCAACTGATGACGAACACTCGCATGTTGACCATTTACTTCAATTGCCCCGCCGTGAAACTTTATATCCGTTAAAGCGGCTTTAGAAATACATTTCGTTTTCAAAAATTCCCTAACTAAAGTTCCCTCTTCAGCCGGACCTATATCCCATTTCAATGTAAATCTGTTCAAATATATAACCCTTTCTATTTATCTGCAACAAACGAGTCACGAACTCGTTTCCAGAACGGGAATGGACGGAAACGAACAAATCGTACTTTCTCGTTTGCGACGCGATACTGGATTGATTTCACATCTTGATGAACCATCGTTAAATGATCCACTGTAATTTGTAAGTTCATTCCTGCAGCTGGCTTTAACACACATGTATGATGCTTCGGCAATACAAGTGGCGATCCTACAGTACGAAATACACGATTGTTAATGGACGCCATTTCTGCAATTTGTATCGCTTCAATAGATGGGTGAATAATCGCTCCGCCAAGCGCTTTATTATACGCGGTACTTCCTGAAGGAGTAGAGATACAAAGGCCGTCTCCGCGGAATGTTTCAAAATATTCTCCGCGTATTTCTACTTCTGTTACTAATGTACCTTCTGCACTTTTTACAGTCGCCTCATTCATCGCTAAATACTGTGACTCTTTACTTCCATTCACATAGCGAATAATAACTTCTAAAAGCGGATATTCCACCACTTGGAATGGTGTTTTCGCAATTGCAATTACTAATTTCTCTACTTCTGTCGGTAACCAATCTGCATAGAAACCTAGATGTCCTGTATGTACACCAACAAATGCTGTTTCATCCAATCGATTATAATAACGATGAAACGCATATAAAAGCGTTCCATCTCCCCCAACAGAAATTACAATATCGGGTTCCTTTTCATCCATTATAAATCCAAAATCTAGCAAGTACTCTTTCATCGTGCTTGCCAGTGTATCTGATGATTGATCTCCCTTTGACATAATTGTAAATTTCATCGCCCAACACCCTTTAGTTTATGATTCAGAATCTTTCGTTTCTTGCTTTCTTGAAAAAGCCTTTTGCGCTTCTTGAATTTCAAGACGAATAGAAGACATTTCTTCATCTAATAAAAACGCCGCTTCAGCTGCACGTTGCAACCTTATTTTAATATCTTCAGGAAAACGTCCACTATATTTATAATTTAAAGAATGCTCAATTGTTGCCCAAAAGTTCATTGCTAGCGTGCGTATTTGGATTTCTACCAATACTTTTTGTTCACCCTGAATCGTTTGAACAGGATAACTAATGACAACATGATAAGAACGATAACCGCTATCTTTCTTTTGCGTAACATAATCACGTTCTTCCACGATTTCAAAGTCATTTCGTTTTCGAAGATATTCTACAACAGGCTTAATCTCATCAACAAATTGACACATCATTCTAAGCCCAGCAATATCCTGCATATCTTCTCTCAATCGGTCTAGCGGTACATTTCTCTTCTCCGCTTTATCAATAATACTTGCAACCGACTTTACCCTTCCTGTTACAAACTCAATTGGAGAATGCTCTGTTAACATTGCAAATTGAGTACGCATTCCTTTTAGTTTCACTTTCAGCTCTGCCACCGCTTGGTGGTAAGGTGCTAAAAATTCTTCCCAATTTCGATTCATTTCAACCACCACCAAAATCAATCCATTTGCTTATAGAAATACTTTTTCTACAGCAGTTACTAGTTCTTCTCCGTAATTTGCATTACCTTCAATATTTTCAACTAAATATTCTACTTCTTCTTTTAATCCTTCTAATTCCATTTCAATGTCATTCACGCGAACGAACATAACCACATCGTTATTCATCGCTTCATGCATTGCTTCCCAGCATGTGTGCGGAATACTTACATAAATGAAAGATGATTCATTTTCTAAGATATATAAAAATGATAAATTGTCTGAGTCTACAAGTACGTGATTACGCGCACTTAACTCCTTTACCTCTATTTCACTATTTTCCGCACAAAAAATAAGAGCATTCTCTCTCTTTTCTACGCTCTTAACTTGGATTTTATTTTGCATGCTCTAACTCCTCCATCTCAACTTCCTGTCTTACTTAACAGTATTATTGTATCATAACATGGACGCAAACAAATAAAACATTGAACCAAATTTATGAAAAAGCGATAATGTGTAAAGAATTATTTTTCAAAAGGAGATTATACAATGACACAAGAAATTGAAATTGAATTCAAAAATATCGTTACAAAAGAAGAATTCGATACATTATGTAAATCGTTTTCTATTGAAGCATTTACAAAACAAGTGAATCACTACTTTGAAACACCTGACTTCTCGTTAAAAGAAGCTGGCTCTGCACTTCGTATTCGTCATAAAGGAGAAACTTATACGTTAACGTTGAAACAATCTGCAGAAATCGGTTTATTAGAAACGCATCAAGTCGTAACAGAAGACAAAGCAAAAATGATGATGGAAACAAACACAATCATTCAAGGAGCAGTAGTAGATCAATTACACAAATTACAAATTCCTGTTTCTGCTTTAACATATATGGGTAGTTTAACAACAGAAAGAGCAGAAACATTATTTAAAGGCGGAACGCTTGTCTTTGATCATAGTTTCTATTACAATCACGATGATTATGAAATTGAATTTGAAGTGCAAGATGAAGAAACAGGAAAAGCTGCATTTATTGATTTATTAACGCAACATAACATACCTGTTCGCCATACAAATAACAAAGTAAAACGCTTTTTCCTTGCCAAACAAAACAAAGCACGCTAAAGTGAAAATTCCACTAGTGAATATGTTTCACTAGTGGATACATCTCACTAAAAAGGTTACACCCGTAGAATAAGCAAAGAATCTTTGAGAAGGCTGTTTATTTGCCCTCTCGAACATTCCATTGCTACAATAGATATACATTTCATGGAAAAAGGAGTTTATAAAGGATGAGCAAGCAACCGATGACACCATTTGAAGCAATTGGCGGTGAACAATGCATTGCAATATTAGTAGATACATTTTATTCCTATGTCAGTAAACACCCTGACTTATCTCCCATCTTCCCGGAAGATTTAACAGAAACCGCTAGGAAGCAGAAGCAATTTTTAACCCAATATTTAGGTGGTCCTAATTTGTACACTGAAGAACATGGTCATCCTATGTTAAGAGCACGCCATCTCCCGTTTGAGATTACCCCAAAACGAGCAGAGGCTTGGCTATCATGTATGGAGCAAGCAATGGATGATACTGGAGTGCATGGTCATATAAGAGAGTTTGTTTTTGAACGTTTAGCATTAACCGCTCAGCATATGGTTAATACTCCAAACGAAACAGGTGAAGTGTAATGGATAAGCAGGAAGCAAAGCATATAAATATGCCATCTCCTTCCGCATGCGAGCATAAGTCTGTAGAAGCATATTTATTTATTGATCCACTTTGTAAAGATTGCTGGGAAATTGAGCCTTTTATTATTAAACTATGGCTTGAATACGGGAAATACTTCTCTATTCGTCATATCGTAACAGGGAAAGTGGATGGAACGAACGCTTCCTCACACAAATGGAATAAACCTGCTAATATTCGATTTGTGTGGGAAAAGACAACCAGTTTACAAGGTTTTTCATGTGATGGAAAGGTACATATGCAAGAAGCATCGTCAACACCATATTTAGTTTCGATGGCAATTAAGGCAGCGGAGTTGCAAGGCCGAAAAGCAGGTTCGAAGTTTTTGCGAAAACTCCAAGAATACATTTTCCTTGAAAATGTATCAAACCCTGATTGCGAACTATTACTTGCATGTGCGAGAGATAGCAATATTGATGTAGAAGAATTTAAAAAAGATCTACATTCTGCTAGTGCAAAAAAAGCTTTCCAATGTGACTTGAAATTCACGAATGAAATGCATATTACAGAAATACCTTCCCTCGTCTTTTTTCATGCGAACTCAGATGAAGAAGGTATTAAAATCGCTGGAAATTATTCCTACGATGTATACGTACAATTATTGAAAGAACTTGTAAAATGTGAAATTGAGCCAGAACCATTACCACCTTTAGAAGTGCTACTAGAAGCAACACAATTTATATCTTCAAAAGAAGTAGCATTTATTTATGACTGTCCGCAACAAGAAATTGAACGCGAACTAAAAAAATTACAACTGAAACGAAAAGTACAAATGATAGAAGTAAAATGCGAACGTTATTGGAAATGGATAGCAAAAGAAAAAGACCTGGTGTAAACACCAGGTCTTCTTCTTTACGGCTTATAAAAATATTAAAGGGGATGGGAGAAATTTTCACGTTCAAACAAAGGGGTATATGTTTGTATGTGAATTCGTTCACGCTTATTATATTACAAGATTCGACGTCAGATGACAACCCCTTTTGTCGAATTTCACACTTTTGTCACATTCTAAACGTTTTCATTTTTGAATAAGCTATAAAAAAGGTCATTTAGGGGGTTTATTTATGAAAAAATCTTATATTGCTCTTCTCTTTCTAGCTGTCATCGTTTCTTTTTTCTTGTACATCCTCTCTCTACTACAAGCTTTTCCTAAAATTATTGCCTTACCTCTTTTATTCGGAATCATCGTTATCACACTCTCTTATTTCAATTATAAAAAACGATTCAAAGGGTTTTAATTTCAAAAATCAGCCGTAAAGCTATCCTTTCAGTTAGAAAAAACAAAAAAATCCACCTTTCTCTTCGACAAATATCGACATTAAATCTATTCAACAAAAAAGACGAGGATACAATCCCTCGTCTTTTTTCATTACTTTTCTTCAAATAATAATGCTTCTAATTCATTTAATTTCTCTTCAAATACTTGTAGCGCCTCTTTTACTGGTTCAGGAGATGCCATATCTACTCCTGCTTTTTTCAGCACTTCAATTGGATAATCAGAGCTTCCTGCTTTTAAGAACTCGTTAATATAACGTTCTACTGCTGGTTGTCCTTCTTCTAAAATCTGTTTAGATAGAGCTGTCGCTGCACTAAATCCTGTTGCGTATTGATATACGTAATAGTTGTAGTAGAAGTGTGGAATACGAGACCATTCTAAACCAATCTCTTCGTCGATTACTAAAGCGTCACCGAAATATTTCTTATTTAAATCGTAGTAAATTTCCGTTAGCATGTCTGGCGTGACAGCATGTCCTTCTTGTACTTTCTTATGAATAATATGTTCAAACTCTGCAAACATCGTTTGACGGAATACAGTACCACGGAACCCTTCTAAATAATGATTTAATAAATATAGACGCTCTTTCTTATCTTCTGTCGTTTTTAATAAATAATCATTTAGAAGCGCTTCATTACAAGTAGATGCCACTTCTGCTACGAAGATGGAATAATCACCATATACGTGCGGTTGTGTTTTTCTTGTATAGTAACTATGCACCGAATGACCAAACTCATGAGCAAGTGTAAATAAATTATTTACATTATCATGCCAGTTCATTAAAATATACGGATTTGTTCCATATGCACCAGATGAATATGCCCCGCTTCGTTTTCCTTTATTCTCATACACATCTACCCAGCGATTTTCATATGCCTCTTTCAAAATATCAACATATTCATCACCAAGTACGTTTAAAGATTTTAATAAAAGGTCTTGCGCTTCTTCGTATTTCACATTCATTTTCACTTCTGGTACAAGTGGTGTATATAAATCATACATATGAAGTTCATCAAGTCCTAGTGCACGCTTACGAATATCGATGTAACGGTGTAATAAATGTAAGTTGTCATTTACTGTTTCAACGAGTTGATCGTATACTGCTTCCGGAATATTATTATTGCTCAATGCAGCTTGGCGAGCAGAATCATATTTACGAACACGCGCATTGAAATTATTACGTTTTACTGCTCCACTTAACGTACTTGCGAATGTGTTTTTAAATTTTCCGTACGTTTCATATACAGCTTTAAATGCATCTTTGCGAACACGAGGATCATCACTTTCTAAAAACTGAATGTAACGGCCATGTGTAATTTCTATTTCTTCTCCGTCTTCCCCTTTAATAGATGGGAATTTTAAATCCGCGTTATTCAACATACCGAATGTATTGCTTGATGAACTCATTACTTCAGATGCTTCCGCTAATAAAGCTTCCTCAGCTTCTGATAATACGTGCGGGCGTTGACGTGTAATTTCTTCTAATGCATGTTCATATACACTTAAATCTCTATTTTCCTTCAAGAATGTTTGCAGTGTATCTTCTGAAATCGATAAAATTTCAGGAACAATATACGCTGTGCTACTAGATACTTGTGAATATAAATTTGTTGCGCGATCATTTAATGCTTGATATACAGAGTTTGTTGTATCTTGATCGTAACGCATATGAGCATATGTATATAACTTACCTAATCGCATTGAAATTTCATCTTCATATTGCAATGCCTCAAGTAAATTGTCCGCAGAGTCACTAAGTTTCCCTTTAAATTCAGTTAACTTCGGCAATAGCTCTTTAATAGCTTGGAATTCTTTTTCCCATTCTGCATCCGTTTGGAAAATATCTTCTAATCGCCACGTACTTGCTTCTTCAATCTCGTTGCGATCTGGTAATGCTTTCACTTTGTTTTGTTCAGACATTCTTTAAGCCCTCCTTTAAATATCTCTACTTAAGTACAATTCGTTTTTTCTTATGTAATTCCTTCACAATCATTCTTTATTATATCCCCTTTTCCTCCTCTCATGTTAAAATTTGCCTCAAATAAAGATAGCGCATGTATTAAGCAAATCTCATCATGTTTCATAATTTCCTCCTCTGTTTTTAACATCACGACATCCCTTATTTTCCGGTACGTATAAGTTCCCACTTTACACAAAACACCTATATAGCATAAAAATGTCATATATTCAGTAACTGCCACTTTCCATATGTGCTTTGAAAAGTACGGAAGTATCCGCCTTTTCGTATACCTTTTTACATAACTACACACGTATTGAAGAGAAATACACTCTCCCACTGCAAGCTCCCCTATACACTTCATATAGAGGAAAGCTTGCCATATAAATGGATTTGTTTGTAAAGCAAATGCAGAAGGGAGTGGAACACCAATTTCAGAAGGAAAGCTTGCTGGGGTACATTTAAATTGATATAAGAGGCGTAATAATGACTTATAATTATAATTCCAAATCGGCAGGGCATTTTTGCGGAAGTAGTTCTTTCTCTTCTTCCACTCTTCACCCAATCTTTCTTTCCCGAAAGGAACGGGAGAAAAAAGCATTTCAAAAGTAGTCGTATCAGTTGGTAAATATATAGTATGTGAGAAAAAGACATTTGTAGAAAAGGGAGTGACAAATGCACATTTCATAAATGATTTTTGTTTCGGACAGAAGAAAATAAGAAGTGGCTGAGGATAAGATTGTAAGGAGAAAGCCATAAGTGAGGAAAATTTCATCCAATATGCAGATTGCTTTTTCAATTGATTTCCACCAACGATCCAAATGACCTGTATACCAGCTTGCCAATACAAATATGTTCTTTTGTACAGCTGCTCTATAGCGAGGTTTGCACATTGGTATTCAATTGCAATTTTTCTGCCCGCCCTCTCTACAAAAACATCTGGTCGTTGCTTAATTTCTGGAAGGTAGTACTCTATATCCACCTGAAAGTTTTGACGCTTGAACCATCTATATAACAATTCTTTACCGTGCATATGATACGTTGATTCCGCTTCATAAAAGGCAAGACATGAATTCACTTTTTTATGAGCAAAATGCCAACTTTTTTGTTTCCCTAATTTCATTTGCACTTCCTTTCCACAAGCTACACAAAAGAATCGTTCTTGTTGACGCATACGGCGCAAAAGCTTTTCATTAAAATTATAGAGTAAATGAATTTTCTCTCCGTTTTCTCTTTTAGCGATAAATATCGTAATCACACCCTTTCAGCTCCTTATATTCTACAATTTGTTACAAATTCCTTTTAAAAAAGAGATGTCCCAATTTCGGACATCTCTTTTTATAATAAAGGTGATAATAAGCGGTATGTTGATTCAACAATTCGTCTATGAAGACGTCTTTTATGAAAATGATCAACATGAATTTCACTTGATTCTTCTAAATCATCTTTAAAGTCTTGAACAAGTTTTCGAATGCTATCTGTATCATATAAAAAGGCATTTACTTCAAAATTCAAATGAAAACTTCTCATATCCATATTAGCTGTCCCAATTGAAGCTAAATCAGAATCGACGATGACAACTTTACTATGAAGAAAACCTTTTTCATATTCATATATCTTTACACCTGCATCTAAAAGCTCTGGGAAGTAAGATCTCGATGCGTAAAAGACAGTACGCTTATCCGGTTTACTCGGCATTAATAAACGAACATCAATACCAGCAAGTGCAGCAACCTTTAATGCGGATAAAATATCATCATCCGGAATAAAATACGGCGTTGCAATCCAAATGGATTTCCGAGCAGAAGCAATCATGGCAAAATATAAATGCTTAATCGTTTCCCATTTATTATCAGGCCCACCTGCAACAAGCTGCACGCCTCCCCAATGCTCCCCCTCAACTGCTTTCGCTTGTAAATATTCAGGGGCTAGCACAGCCTCACCAGTCATATAAAACCAATCTTGAAGGAAAATAAGCTGCAAACTTTGTACAGCTTCACCACGCAAATATAAATGTGTGTCTCGCCAAAAGCCGAAGTACTTATCCTTCCCTAAATATTCATCACCAATATTTAATCCACCTACAAAGCCTTCATTTCCATCAATAATAACGATTTTTCGATGATTTCGATAATTAATTTTATCGTTTAAAATCGGAAAGCGTACAGGGAAGAACGGAATCATTTCGACTCCTGCATCGTTTAATTCTTCAATATACGATTTTGATAATTTAAAACTTCCAACCGCATCATACAAAAAACGAACGACTACGCCCTCTTTTGATTTTTGTATTAAAATATCTTTAATTTCCGTTCCAAGCTTATCATCACGCACAATGTAATATTCCATATGAATGTGATGTTTCGCTCGTTTTAATCCATCTAAAATGGCCTGAAACGTTTCATCTCCATTTGTTAATGTTCTCGTTTCAGTTTGAAATGAAATATTTAAAGCGCCTAAGCGATCCGCTAAACGAAATAACAGCTCTTGATGCTTATGATTGCGTAAAATCCGTTCTTCGTAATCTTCATGCCCCTTATATTGTAAAAACGCTTGTTCATCGAGCAACGCCTTCTTTTGGAACATTCTCTTCCTCCGAAAGTTCTGTCCGAATAATAAATAAGCGAAGAATCCAAATACCGGAAAAATACCTAACACAATGAGCCATGTAAGTGTTTTTGACGGATGACGGTTCTCTAAGAAAATAACGCAACCAATTAAAAACGCAGATACTGTAAATAAAATACTAATAATACCTAAAACCGAAACATCTTTTATCCCAATCACATCTGAATAAAATGCTACATCAATAAACATACGTAACGAAACAAATAATGCGAACAATAGCAGTATAAAGAAAATCAGCTTTAACGTATTTTTCATCTCTTACCTCCTAACTAAGAAAGCTTTCCTATTCTTCATATAAAAAGCCGATTTCATACTACAGAAATCGGCCTACGTTTTAGCAGGAAAATTATTGCGAATCGTTTCAAGCGCATGCTCTTTCACAATTTGTTTTCCATACTCACTTACACGATGAATTGTTAAAGTTGATTCTTCTCCATATTCTAAAATAATACTTAAAATACGATCGATTTCTTCTTCATCATGTAGCACTTCATCGAATTCCACATATACATAATAGCGGTTCTCAAATGAATACAGCTCATCTTTTATATCTTCAAAGATAAGACGATGACTTAATGAAATGACATCTTCAAAATCATTAAACTTAATTAAAAAGCCAAACGTACCATCTTCATTAAAGTTTGTTCCTGTTTGTTCTTCTACCTCTTCGACTAATTCTTGCTGGAATAATGATTCGATGCCTTCATCTAGAGGAATATCTATAATTTTGTCTACCCCTATCGGTAGTTCCAGCTTTTGCCCGTCCTTTGAAAGCTCTGCTTTCGTGACAAGTACTTCAATCCCTTTATCGACTGCTTGCACTTGAATCCATAACGGCCCATCAATAAAGAAATCGTCATGATCACGAGCTTCGTCCATCATCTCCCAAAAGAGCTCTTCACTTCGTTCGCGATCATACCAAATCTCTTCACGATTAAATCCTCTATCCTCTATATCAATGTACGTAATAAAAAATTTCATCGTATGATCATTAATTCTTTCAATATCCAAAATACAACTCTCCCTTCCTGCTTAGAATTGTTATGAAGGGATTCCCCACTCATATGACAAATCAATAGATTCTTGTACTCTCATTTTATGATAAGATTCTCCAGAATGGAAATAAAATCGATTTATTTTACAAAAATAGTTATATGCCTATCTTTACTCGATCAACTACGTAAATATATTATTATAGCGATTTCTTACTTACAAAAAATTTGGACATACATTTCCACATTCCCCCGTACACTGTAATAAAGTGAAACTTCTATTAGAAGAGATTATTTAACAACAATTTTCTTCATCACATACATATAGTTCGCTTATTAAAACATCATAAATGGAGGCAGACGAATGGACTTAGAGTTTTTAACATCCGTACTAATGATTGTCGGTATCGATGTTGTATTAGGTGGTGACAATGCAATCGTCATCGCACTAGCTAGCCGAAATTTACCTGAATCGAAACGAAATAAGGCTATTTTGATCGGTACTCTTTTAGCGATTGTACTAAGAATTGTCCTTACTATACTAGCTGTCTATTTACTCGACATTCCATTTCTACAATTGATTGGCGGGGTTTTACTTACATTAATTGCAGTCAATTTATTAACCGATAATAGCAACGATCTTTCTTCTATTCAAGGAAAAACAACTTTATTTCAAGCTGTGCGGACAATTGTTTTCGCGGATCTCGTTATGGGGTTTGATAATGTTATTGCCATTGCAGGTGCAGCTCACGGGAGATTTTTACTCGTCATAATCGGCTTACTCATTTCTATCCCGATTATTATTTGGGGCAGCAAACTTATTTTAATACTTATGGAGCGATTTCCATTCCTCATTTATTGCGGTGCAGCGATTCTTGCCTATACTGCAGGAAAAATGGTTACACATGAAGACAGACTTGCAACCTTTTTTCATAACAATCCAAGTTTCACTGCAAGCATTCCTTATTTGTTCATCTTCACTATTTTATGCATCGGCTTTATTGTACAACAAGTTCGATTACGCAATGTGAAACATTAAAAAAAACCTTCTACTATATAATAAGTAGAAGGTTTTCATATTATTATAATTAATTTACAAGACGTTGTGCTTCACGTAATTGGAACGTTCTTACTGTACGTGGTAAGAAACGACGAATTTCGTCTTCGTTGTAACCAACTTGAAGGCGTTTCTCGTCAATCATAATTGGACGACGTAAAATCCCTGGATAGTCACGAATCATCTTATATAAATCTTGAAGTGGTAAAGACTCTAAGTTTACATTCAATTCTTGGAAAACTTTCGAACGAGTAGAAATAATCTCATCCGTTCCGCTTTCTGTCATACGTAAAATCTCTTTAATTTCCTCAATCGTTAATGGATCTGAGAAAATATTACGTTCTGTATAGGGAATATGATTTTCCTCTAGCCATAATTTCGCCTTTCTACAAGACGTACAGCTTGGAGAACTATATAATGTTACCATACAAAGCTCACTCTCCTTAAAGAGTACAAATTCTGTACTAAATACAGTTTTAATTTCTAACTTCAGCAATTTTTCGTGATAACTTGTCTTATTGAAAAGTACAAAAATCACATTTCATGTAAGCAACAACTTATAATAAACAACAATTACTTTTAATAAGTAACTTCTATAATCATTATACAATAGATTTTGCAAGAAATATACAGTAAATTTCCTGCTAGTTGAGAAAACTCTCCCGTGTATTTCACTGCTATGTAACATGATTACGCTCATTTCAGCTGTACTTTAACAATAACTTTCAACCCTTTTACTACTCACTTCCCATAGATTTTTCATATAATATATAGTTATTTATCTATAATCTTCCCTATGAAAAAGAGAACGTTTTCTTACTTTTTCTTGATAAATCAATTAAGAAATGTAAGACTATGCAATTGAGAATTAAAAGGAACATTTGTTCTCATTTTAACAAATATCCTCCCTCCTGTCTACACGATTTCTAAAGTAAACAAAATATTTTTCTGACATTTCTTTCTTTTTCAATTTTTATCTCATACAATAAACATACAGACAGGCAAAGGGGGAGTTTTCAAATGATTGCTTTTTTTATTGATTTTATTACGGTTGCTGCCCTCATCATCGGAATAACAGCATTGATTGGTGTCATTACAAATAGCATCGGCGAAAAGCTCTTTGGTGGAAAAGAAAAAATGAAGTTTGTTAACAAAAGTTTGGATGTACAATCTGGCTGGAACCAAGTTGGTGGAAAAGGCATTTATAAGAAACGAACGTATTAAAAAAAGCAGGTGATCACCTGCTTTTTTTCTTATTTCTCTACTGACGCCCATTTAAAGCTTAAATCGCCGCCATATTTATGGTTATACATATTTTTAATTGAATCTCTTTGTAAATATGCTCTACCACGTTGATATACTGGAACGATCGCAGCATCATCAAGTAACATTTTTTCTGCTTCTAATAAGTTCTTCCAACGAGCATTTACATCGCTTCCATCTTTTTTCGCCTTCATAATGATTTCATCGTATTTTGGATTAGAGTACTTCATCTTATTTTGTGACCCATCTGTTACAAACATATCAAGATATGTAATTGGATCTGGGAAGTCCGCACTCCATCCAGAGAATGACATGACATAATCGCCCGCATCTTCTAATTTTAGTTTTTGTGCGAATGGTTGTTGTTTAATTTTTACTGTTAAACCTGGTAAATTCTTTTCTAATTCACCTTTTAAATATTCACCAGTTTTCTTTGATAACTCTACATCTTCATTTAATAATTCTAATTCGATTTCATTTTTACCAAGTTCTTTTTTACCAGCTTCCCAATATTTCTTCGCTTCTTTCACGTTTGGTTTTACAATATCCCCGTTTACAGCACGGAAATCTTTTTTATCTGGTCCTTTAATGAAGTTATCAGGAATTAATCCTGTCGCTGGCTTAGAACCGTTATTTAATAATGTATCCACGAATGGCTTACGGTCAAAAGCAAGTGAAATTGCTTTACGAATATTTTTATTTGCTAAAGCTGGATCTTTTTGATTTAAACGAAGGAAGAATACAGATGTATCTTCTACTGTTTGGAAATCTGGTTTTCCTTTATATTTATCAATAAACTCCGCTAATAACGACGCTCGATCAATTGCATTTGTTTCATATAAGTTAATTGGCGTAGATGTATCTTTTACAATATTAAAGTTTACTTCTTCAATCTTCACTTCTTTATTGTCCCAATATGACGCGCTCTTTGTCATTTTAAAGCTACGTTCATGTTGCCAATCACTTAATGTAAATGGCCCGTTATAAAGCGTTGTATTCGCTTCCAAACCAAACTTCGTACCTTGCTCTTTCACAAACTTTTCATTCACAGGATAGAAGATTGGATATACCATTAAATCTACAAGGTATGGAATTGAATTATCTAATTCCACTTCTAATGTATAATCATCAATCGCCTTTACCCCTAATTGATCCGGACTCATCTCTTTTTTATTAATTTTCTCTGCATTTTTTATATCATACATAATGTACGCTGATTTCGCAGCTGTATCTGGGTTAATCGCTCTTTGCCATGCATATACGAAATCTTTTGCCGTCACAGGCTCACCATTTGACCATTTTGCGTCTTCACGTAATTTAAATGTATATTTTTTACCATCTTCTGATTTTTTGAATTCCTTCGCTACACCAGGAACTAGCTTATCATCTTTTCCTAAACTGTATAAGCCTTCCATCGTATTAGTCATTACTCTTGAAGAAACTGCATCAGCTGATAACGCTGGATCCATCGTTGGAATTTCTTGTGTTTCAATTAAGTTAATAACTTGCTTCGCGCCGCTTTTTCCGCTATCCCCTTTAGCGTTTGCTTGCGATTCATCTTTTTGATAGCTACATGCCCCTAACATCATGCTCATCGCTACTGTTGATGCTACAAAAACTGGTATCTTTTTTTTCATACTTCCACCCTCCAAAAAAATGTTAACCCTTTCATTTTCAAACAAAAAGAAATATATATATGTTCTAATAATTCATATTATACACACAAATATATTTTTTGTATATTTATATTTCTATTTCATTAAAATTTTTCGTTAAAAAATATACCTTTGTAAACGTTTCATATTGCTGATTATTCATACTAAAGTGTTAAAAATAATATTTTTTATACTTTTCTAAATTATCAGAGAAAAATGAATTTTATATCTCATAATATTTTATGTATAATTATCCTTTTGTTTTTATCATAAAATAGCACTCTCTTCATAATAAAAATATGTAGGCTAAAATGAGTGCAAAGGTTAAGAAAGTATGTTACGATACATTTTGCTAAAAATAGATATCGGTAAAGAGGGGACGGACATGGCAGCAATTCAGGCAAAAAACGGGCCTACTGAGAAATTAAGTTTATTCTTATTAACATGGCCTATTTTTCTAGAAGTTTTTCTTTTTATGTTAATGGGGATCGCTGATACTTTCATGTTAAGTGCATTATCAGACGATGCTGTATCTGGGGTTGGTGCAGCGAATCAATATCTTCATATTGCGATTTTGGTATTAGAAGTCATCGGGAACGGCGCTGCTATCGTTGTATCTCAATACCTCGGTTCCAAACGCTTTATGGAAGCATCTAAAATATCAGCATTAGCCGTCACATTAAATTTAATAGTTGGGCTCGTTATAAGCGCTGGTTTTCTTTTATTTTCGAAACATATGATGCTCGCAATGAACTTACAAGGCGATGTACTAACGTATGCGCAAAACTACTTATCTATCGTCGGAGGAGCCATCTTCCTACAAGCTATTATTAACTCATTAGCCGCAATTATCCGTGTACACGGTTTTACAAAGCAAGCGATGTTTATTTCACTCGGAATGAATATGATTCATATCGCTGGAAACTACGTACTCATTTTCGGGAAATTTGGTTTCCCTGAGCTCGGTGTACAAGGGGCTGCAATTTCTTCCGCTATCAGTCGATTGATCGCACTTATTGTTTTCTTCTGGTTACTATACCGCGTTATGGAATATCGTGTGAAATTACAATATTACTTCACTTTATCCAAAGAATACATTGGGAAAATTTTAAAAATTGGCATTCCATCTGCATTTGAACAAGTGATGTATCAAGCTTGTCAAATCGTCTTCCTTTATTACGCAACGTACTTAGGAACGGAATCATTAGCTGCTAGACAATACGCTACTAACATTTCCATGTTCACTTATTTATTTGCAATTGCAATTGGTATGGGAACAGCCATTATTATTGGCCGCCTCGTTGGTGGTGGCGAAAAAGATGAAGCATACGAACGCTTGTGGAAAAGTGTAAAATGGGCAATTGGTGTAACTTTATGTATGGTCGCTCTCGTTATTACATTCCGTACACAATTAATGGGACTGTTTACAGATAATCCGCACATTATCGGGTTAGGCGCAAGTGTTCTTTTACTAAGTGTACTACTTGAAACGGGACGTACGATGAACATCGTCATCATTAATTCGCTTCGTGCAGCTGGTGATGCAAAATATCCTGTTTTAATCGGTGCATTCTCTATGGTGTTAATGAGTTTACCACTAGGTTACTTTTTCTCCTTTCATTTAGATATGGGGCTCGTTGGTATTTGGCTAGCAATCGCCATCGACGAATGGACACGTGCCATTATTATGTTCTTCCGCTGGAAAAGTAGAGCATGGGAGCGTTATGCGCTTGTTAAACCTGAAGAACAAGAGGAGAATGTTTCTGTTCAAGTTCAGTAATTTTGCATATGGATATCACTAATGATACATGAGATTTATATCGGCGATTCTTTAAATATATCGACTGACCGACAAATGTATACAATTCTTTTATATAGTAGAAAAAGAGCCATCCTTCCATAACAGAAGAATGGCTCTTTTTCTTATTGATAAATCTCTTTATATTTCTTGTACTCCGCTTCCGAACATAGTACGAAATGTCCTGGGCGAATTTCACGCATTGTTGGTGCTTCACTACCATAATTATGCTGTGATGGATCATATACGATACGTTTACGATTGCGCTCATAATCTGGATCTGGAAGTGGAATCGCTGATAATAGTGATTTCGTATATGGATGAATTGGATTCGCATATAATTCATCACTTGTTGTTAACTCAACGATTTGGCCACGATACATTACACCAATACGGTCACTAATGTATTTTACCATTGATAAATCATGGGCGATGAATAAGTATGTTAAACCTTTTTCTTTTTGTAGCTTTTTCAGTAAGTTTACAACTTGCGCCTGAATCGATACGTCAAGTGCTGAGATCGGCTCATCGGCAATGATAAATTCTGGGTCTACAGCAAGCGCTCGAGCGATACCGATACGCTGACGTTGTCCACCTGAGAATTCGTGTGGGAAACGGTTTGCGTGCTCTTTATTTAAACCAACTGTGTTTAATAGTTCATGAACACGGTCCATGCGCTCTTTTTTACTTTTCGCTAGTCCGTGAATATCGATACCTTCTGCAATAATATCCCCTACTGTCATACGAGGGTTTAATGATGCATATGGATCTTGGAAAATCATTTGCATTTTACGGTTGAATTTCTTCAGCTCTGCGCGTGATTTTTTACCATGTACATTTTCACCATCGAATAACACTTCACCAGCAGTTGCATCATATAAACGAATAATCGTTCTTCCAGTTGTCGATTTACCACAACCTGATTCTCCTACAAGACCAAATGTTTCTCCGCGGTAAATATCAAATGAAATATCATTAACCGCTTTGACAACACCACCACTCACGTCGAAGTGCTGCTTTACATTTTTTACTTCAATTAATTTCTCACGTTGTTTAGTCATGTTGTTCACCTGCTTTCATTTGAAGAATGCGTTTTTCAACGACTGCCGGCGGTTTTACTTCTGGAGCTTGCTCGTGAAGTAACCAAGTTGCCGCATAGTGCGTATCACTTACTTTAAATAAAGGTGGGTCCATTTCAAAATCAATTTTCAGTGCCTGTGGGTTACGTGGTGCAAAAGCATCTCCCTTTGGCGGCTTCAATAAATCTGGAGGTGTTCCAGGGATTGCATATAACTCTTCTTCTGAACCATCTAAACTTGGCATAGATGCGATTAAACCCCAAGTATATGGATGTTTCGGATTGTAGAAAATTTCATCTACAGTTCCAATTTCAACAACTTTACCAGCGTACATAACTGCCACTCGGTCCGCAACGTTTGCTACTACACCTAAGTCATGCGTAATGAAAATGATTGCTGCTTCTGTTTTTTGCTGAATGTCTTTCATAAGTTCTAAAATTTGCGCCTGAATCGTAACGTCTAGCGCTGTTGTCGGCTCATCGGCAATTAATAATTTCGGATTACAAGCTAACGCCATCGCAATAACTACACGCTGTCTCATACCACCTGAGAATTGGTGAGGATATTGTTTTAAACGAGCTTCTGGATTTGGAATACCTACAAGGTCAATTAACTCTAAAGCAACTTTACGTGCATCTGCTTTACTCATCCCTTGGTGTTTAATTAGACCTTCCATAATTTGATTTCCAATTGTCATTGTTGGGTTTAATGATGTCATTGGATCTTGGAAAATCATCGCAATATCTTTACCGCGTACTTGCTGCATTTCTTTTTCTGTTAATTTTGTTAAGTCACGACCTTCAAATACGATTTCACCATTTTTAATGCGTCCAGGAGGATTCGGAATTAATCCCATTAACGCTTTAGAAGTAACTGATTTCCCTGAACCAGATTCTCCTACAATCGCCAATGTTTCTCCTTTTTTCAAATCAAAAGTAACGCCGCGTACAGCTTGTACTTCACCTGCATGTGTATCAAAGGAGACTTGTAAATCTTTTACCTCTAACAATGTTTTCATCTTTGCCTCTCCCCTCTTTTACTTACGCATTTTTGGATCTAACGCGTCGCGTAATCCGTCTGCCATTAAGTTAAACGCTAAAATTAATATACTGATGACAACCGCAGGGATGAACATCATATGCGGATACGTTTGAATAGATTTATAACCATCATTTACAAGAGAACCTAGTGACGCAAATGGTGGCTGAATTCCTAAACCGATGAAACTTAAGAACGCTTCACCAAACACCGCTGATGGAATTGTAAACATCGTCATTACGATAATAGGTCCCATTACGTTTGGAATTAAATGTTTCACAATTAATTGTGTATTTGTTGCACCTAATGTACGAGATGCTAATACATATTCTTGGTTTTTTAACTTTAAGATTTGTCCACGAACAATACGCGACATCCCTATCCAACCTGTAATCGCCATCGCAAGTGTAATTGACCAAATACCAGATCCCATAATGATTACCATTAAAATAACGATGATTAAGTATGGAATACCGTTAATAATCTCCATAATACGTTGCATAATGTTATCTACTCTACCGCCGTAGAATGCTGAAATACCTCCGTATGCAACCCCAATTACTAAGTCAATTGCTGCCGCTAAAAGAGCGATATATAATGATACGCGTGTACCTTCCCATGTTCTTGTCCATAAGTCACGGCCAAGGTCATCTGTACCAAACCAGAAGTACTCTTTAATATCACGTTTTTCATATTGGTCAACACCATATTGATCTGTACCGTCAAATGGTAACCAATGAACATTTTCAATAACTGGAATTTTTGGTGGTAATTTCGCACGACCTAAATCTTGCTCTTTATACGAGTGTTTACTTACCATCGGTCCAAAAATCGCTAATAGCGCAATGATAACTAACAATACAAGGCCAAGCATCGCACCTTTATGTTGGAATAAACGTCTTCTTACATCTTGCCAAAACGTTAAGCTTGGACGGGCAATGACTTCATTATCAACATTATTTTGATTGGCTTGTTGAAATAAATCTGGAGATAATTTTTGTACATCTTTCATCATTTTTTCCCTCCCGCTAAACGAATACGAGGATCAATAATTCCGTATAAAATATCGACAATGAAAATAACTAAAATGAAGATCGCACTATAGAAAATCGTAGTTCCCATAATAACTGTATAGTCATTTAAAGTAATCGATTTAACGAATTGTTCCCCAAGTCCTGGTACAGCATAAATTTGCTCGATAACAAGTGTTCCTGTAATTAATGCCGCAACCATTGGTCCTAAAATTGTTACAACTGGAATTAACGCGTTACGAAGTGCATGTTTGACAATGATAACGCCTTGGCTAATTCCTTTCGCTTTCGCTGTTAAAATGTAATCGGCTTGCATAACTTCAATTAATTCTGCACGAGAGAAACGTGCGATTGTCGCGATAACTCCCATCGATAATGCAATTGTAGGCATTACAGTAAACTCTGGTCCTTTCCAGAATGCTACTGGGAACCAGCCTAGTTTTACCCCTACGAAATATTGCAGTAATGCGGCGAATACGAATGATGGTACCGACATTCCGAGTACCGAAATAACTGTTGCACTATAATCTACCCACGTATTATTACGAAGTGCGGCAACAATACCTAAAATTAAACCGATAAATGTTCCTAATATAATCGCTTGTAAACCTAATTGGGCTGATGGTCCAATACGATCCACAATCATGTCTGTTACTGGGCGGTTATCATATTGGAATGATACCCCTAAATCACCTTTTGCTAAGTTACCTAAGTAACGTGCATATTGAACTGGTACCGGATCATTCAATCCGTATTTTTCAAGAATGATTTCTTTTTGTGCCGGTGATAGCTTCTCCTGGTTTTTAAGCGGAGAACCCGGAAGTAATTTCATCAAAAAGAAAGTCATTGTAGTAATTAAAAATAATGTCAAAGCCATGTACACGAAACGTTTTAATACATAACGTCCCATAGTCAAGCACCTCCCCGTTTTTCTCAAAAGCAATAAGATAGTTTAAAATATTCTTACTTTTATTTTTTTAAAATAAGAGCATATGCCCATCATAGGCATATACCCTTGTAAACGATGGAAAAAAAAGATTATTTTTGTTCAACAGATGCCCATTTGTAAGTTAATTTACCACCATAGTTAATTGGGATAATATCTTTTACGGCACCTTTTACTACATACGCTGAACCTTTTTGGAAGATTGGAGTGATAACTGCATCCTCTTTAATTAACATCTTCTCTACTTCTAGAAGGTTGTCCCAGCGAGCTTGTAAATCTTTTGTATCTGTTTTAGCTTTTAGGATTAACTCATCATATTTCTGATTAGAATACCCTGTTTTATTTTGAGAACCATTCGTAACAAACATATCTAAATATGAGATTGGATCTGGGAAATCTGGTCCCCAAATACCAAACGCAATATCATATTGCTGAGAATCTTCTAATTTATTTTTTTGTGCGAATGGTTGCTGTTTAATTTTAATTGATAAACCTGGTAAGTTCTTTTCCATCTCACCTTTTAAGAATTCCCCAACTTTTTTAGCATCTTCATTATCAAAGTTTAAGAATTCTAGTTCGATTTTATCAGTTCCAAGCTCTTTCTTCGCTGTTTCCCAAAGCTTTTTTGCTTCTTTTGGATTTGTTTCAACTAGCTTTCCATTTTCAGCTCGGAAATCTTTTTTATTTGGACCTTCAGCGAAATCTTTTCCAACAAATCCGTAAGCTCCAATTGCGCCGTTATTTAAAATAACTTTTGCAATGTTATCACGGTCAAAGGACATTGAAATTGCTTTTCTTAAGTTTTTATTACTTAAGTACTGATTACTTTGATTAAATCTTAAGTAAGCAACCCCTGCCTCTTTTCTTGTTTGGAACTCTGGGCTTTTTCTAAACTTATCAACAAATTCAGACGTTAAAGCCGCCCGATCAATCGCGTTTGTCTCATATAAATTTACATCAGTTGCTGTATTTTTTACAATATTAAAGTTGATTTCTTCGATTTTAACCGTTTTATTATCCCAATATGAAGGATTCTTCTTGAATTGGAAACTTTGTTCATGTTTCCAATCACTCATAACGAATGGACCGTTATATAATGTTGTATTTGCCTCTAAACCAAATTTATCACCTTGTGCTTTTACAAAGTTTTCATTTAGTGGGTAAAATACTGGATAAACTGTTAAATCGATAAAGTAAGGAACGGGATTGTCTAATTCTACTTCTAATGTATAATCATCAATCGCTTTTACACCTAATTGGTCAGCAGGTAATTCTTTTTTATGAATTTTCTCTGCATTTTTAATATCGAACATAATGTATGAATACGTTGCTTTTGTATCTGGATTTACTGCTCTTTTCCATGAATACACAAAGTCTTTAGCTGTTACAGGTTCCCCATTCGACCATTTCGCATCTCTTCTTAATTTAAATATGTATTTCTTCCCATCATCTAGCTTTTCGACATCTTCTGCAACTCCAGGCATTCTCTTTTGATCTTTGCCAATACGATATAAACCTTCCATCGTATTATTTAATGCTGTAGAAGATGAAGAATCAGATGCTAATGATGCATCCATTGACGGAATTTCAGATAACTCTGTTAAATTAAGAATCTGTTTTCCGTTACTACTACTCGTAGCGTTCTCTTTCCCTTTTGCTTTTGCGTCATCTTTTTGGTAGCTACACGCGCTAAGCAACATACTTGCAGTTAAAGTTGATGCAAGTAATAACGGTATCTTTTTCTTCATGTTGTGTTGCCTCCCCTAATTGCACTTCCTGTACCCTCACTTGTTAAAAAGTAGAATTGAAAGAATAATCTCCAAGTTTCTACAATTTTCATTATACATATAATATAACAATTGTGAATATAGTTTTTTGTTTTTTTGTTAAAATTTTTAATAAAATATTTATATTTTTAATTTTTCGTAAAGGGATACATTAACATTGCTACCATCATCTTAAAATCAGACCTTTAATTGCGTATAATTTTCAAAAAATTAATCCTAGTACTTATTATAGCTTTTATAGTATAATAATTCTAGTAATATTTTGACGGAGGGGAATATTTTGAATAAAGTTTTTTTTCATACTTGTATACTAATTTTTATAGCGATGATTGCTTCTAGTATTGGTGCATTCCTCATTTCATCTCAATTTTTGTTGAACTTTGTCAACATTTTGTTTTATATTGCACTGTTTTTTATTCTTATCGGCGGTTTTTTATACATATTTCAAAATGGTTTTTTCAATGTAACCATTTACGCATTCCAAAGAGTATTTGGTACGAACAAAAAGATTGACTCTTTAATTGAAGAAGTCGAGGAACCTACAGATAAGAAAGAACGTATTTATAAAACATATTCATTCAAATGGACATATCCAATTTGTATTACAGGTATCTTCCTTGGGTTGTTCTCGACCCTTATTAGCTTTACTATTTTGATGTAGTTTGCAAACACTATCCCATATGATATAATAATCAGCAAAACATTTTGTTATAAAACTTTAGTTCTTTCATATTAAAAGAGCTCAAGTAACAATAAATAAATTTATATGTATGCGATGATAAAGAAGAGTACATATTGAGGCAATTTCAGAGAGCTTGTGGTTGGTGTGAACAAGTAATTGTACAGTATGGAATGGGCTTTTGAGCACCAAACCGAACCGAAAGTAGTAGGCTTTGGCGTTATATCCTAACGTTATTATGGATTAGAGAGATTTCACAGTAGTGAAATAATTAGGGTGGTACCGCGGTCCATTCGTCCCTATAGTTTTTGGGATGAATGGGCTTTTTTGTTTGCCTTCTCTCCCCCCCATCACGCATTCAATTTTAGGAGGAATTACTTATGTCAGTTATCTTTTCTGGTATTCAGCCAAGTGGAACGATTACACTTGGAAACTATTTAGGCGCAATGAAGCAGTTTACAGAGCTTCAAAATGAACACGACTGTTATTTCTGTATTGTAAACCAACATGCGATTACAGTACCTCAAGATCCCGTCGGACTTCGTAAAAACATCCGCAGTCTTGCTGCACTTTATGTAGCATGCGGCATCGATCCTGAAAAAGCTACTTTATTTGTACAATCAGAAGTACCAGCACACGCTCAATTAGGATGGATCATGCAATCTGTTGCTTACGTTGGAGAATTAGAACGTATGACGCAATATAAAGATAAAGCTTCGGGTAGAGATTCAGTTCCAGCTGGATTACTTACGTATCCACCATTAATGGCTGCTGATATTTTACTTTACAACACTGAAATCGTACCAGTTGGTGATGACCAAAAGCAACATATGGAATTAACACGCGACCTAGCAGAGCGTTTCAACAAACGCTTCCGTGACGTGTTCACAATTCCTGAAATTCGTATTCCAAAAGTAGGCGCTCGCGTTATGTCATTAACAGAACCTACGAAGAAAATGAGTAAATCTGATCCGAATCCAAAATCAATGATCAGTATGCTTGATGAACCAAAAACAATTGAAAAGAAAATTAAGAGTGCTGTTACTGACTCTGAAGGTATTGTGAAATTTGATAAAGAAAACAAACCTGGTATCTCTAACTTATTAACAATCTACTCTTCATTCTCTGGAAAAACAGTTGAAGAAATTGAAGCAATGTACGAAGGAAAAGGATACGGCGACTTCAAAGGCGACCTAGCGCAAGTAGTCGTAGAAGCAATTCGTCCAATCCAAGACAAATATAACGAACTAATCAACTCACCAGAACTAGACGAAATTCTAGACAAAGGTGCAGAAAAAGCAAACCGCGTTGCATTCAAACAACTACGCAAAGTAGAAAACGCAATGGGACTAAGCAGAAAACGTAGGTAACATATAAAGTGGAAGCGGCTCGTTCAGAATGTGAGGGGGATGGAGCTCCTGACGTAGAGGCGCTTTTTGCCTCGCAGGAAGGCGCGAAGCCACCGAACATTCTTGCCGCTGGAGCTGGATTACTACAAAATTAAAAAACCGCCAATTGGCGGTTTTTTAATTTACCTTTTGCTCATTTTCCATTTCCCATAACTTTTCAAAAAATGGCTGTCCTTTTACGAGACGCTCGCATAATTGTTCATGCTTATCAGACCAGCCTGTTTTCGCTTCATCATACAGCTTAACCCAAATATCTTCAAATTCCATATGTTGAACCATTCCATATGCTGATGGATCCCACTCTGTGAACCAATAGCGAATTTCTGCTGTATTTTTCGTTGTATGTAATTGATCTAACGCCATAAATAATAATTGTTTTAGCTGTCTTTCTTTACGAGTCAAGCCATTCATAATGAAAGGCGATGGTGATAAAATGTGATGTTCTTTTTCTGTTTCTTCTACTTGGAACTCATACTTTTCTGCTTGTACATTTTCTACCATCTCATATACCATCTGCTCTTGGCGTGGTATAAGTCTGCTTTTGCGAATTGGTACATTGTAACCAATTGTGTCAATCGCAATAATTCCTTTTCCATCTGTAACAACAAAGCAATACTCTTGCTGCAAACGTTCATGATTTTTACGAATATAAGCCTTATGATGTACGTCTTCCAGCATTTTTTGCGGAAGCTCTAACAATTCGTTCTCGATGTAATGATATAATGTGGCATCTACTTTTAATAATGGCACTTGATCTAATAGCTCAATCGTATCATCTTTCCGCCATTCGTAAAAATGACAAACGTTATACCCATTTTCTTCACCTTCAAACCAATTTACCCATACATCATGTAGATATAACATTCACTACCCCTCACTTCACTACTGTTTGTACCAATCATTATGTTCATTTTTGCTTAACTTTATTCCACTTGAGGAAATATATTCTAATTATTATTTTTTCTTCTATTAATACTAAAAAAACAGGAAATAGAACTCCTGTTTTTTTATATATGAAATGTACTTGCTTTATTCAATATTTCTTTTGCATCTATAGATAATAAAGAAAGTGTATCTTCTCCTTCCAAAGTTACACAATCTTTGACAATATGAAATCCAAGCGCATAGCCAAGCATCTTCGGATAAGAGTGAAAGCCATTTAATAAGATGTCATGTTCCCTTGTTCCTCGTTTTATACTTATTCTTTCATGTACAATATTTTTCCAATAATAAATAGCCTCTTCCTTTGAAAGATACGCCGTCCACGGTGCATTGTTTTTTTCTGTATACCTTTCTGTTACTGCTTGTTCAGCTAACCCTTCCATAATCATCGTATCAAGTAATGTATATTCTGTTTCTTTCGTCTCAATTTGATGTAACCTGCATATGTGATGATATTCATGCGCTAATAACACTTTTAATTCTTCTACCGAATTCCGTCCACATACGAATAAGAAAATAACATGACGCATAGATAATCCAGCCCTACCGTTATACTCTTCTTGTACAGTTCGATTATAGGAATCTGATAATAAAATAAAGACAGGGACATCTGGACCTTTTAACCAGTTTTTCAGTTTATCATACTCCAGGCTCAATTCTTTCCAAATTTCCTTTTCCTCTAATTCTTTAATTTCCTTTTCTCCGCGCATGATCGGGCGATACATCCCTTTTGAAATTAAAAAGCGATACAACCTTTCTTTTGGCAACGGAATATACTTCGTAAATTTCTCACAAAGTTTTTCTGGCCGCCCATAATATAAATGTAGCCATTCAGCTGTTTCAACAATCCCCATCTTTATCCCTCCTTTTTCTTATGTATATGCTACAGGAGAAAAAGGCGTAAAAATAAATAAGGAGTTTTTTCGCAATATATTGCGAAAAAACTCCTTATTTCATCTATTATTTATACGATTTAAATACTAACACTGCGTTATGACCACCAAATCCTAATGAGTTACTTAATACTGCATTTACTTCTTGGTGTCTCGCTTGATTCGGTACGTAATCTAAGTCACATTCTGGATCTGGTGTCTCATAGTTAATTGTTGGCGGAATTACTCCGTCTGTAATTGATTTAATAGAGAAAATCGCTTCAACAGCACCAGCTGCTCCTAATAAGTGACCTGTCATTGATTTCGTTGAGCTAATCGCTACTTTATACGCGTGCTCACCGAAAGTTTCTTTAATTGCCATCGTTTCATATTTTTCATTCGCATCCGTACTTGTACCATGCGCATTAATGTAATCAATATCTTCTGGCTGTAGGCCTGCATCAGCTAAAGCTTGACGCATTGCACGCACTCCGCCTTCACCACCAGGAGCAGGCATTGTAATATGGAACGCATCTCCAGTTGCACCATAACCAGCAATTTCCGCGTAAATGTGAGCACCACGCGCTAATGCGTGCTCTAATTCTTCAAGAATTAGAATACCTGAGCCTTCACCCATTACAAAACCGCTACGGTTTTTATCAAATGGACGGCAAGCCGTTGCTGGGTCTTCATTAAATGTTAATGCTTTCGCTGAGCTAAATCCTGCGAATGCCATACTTGTTAGCGGTGCTTCTGCTCCGCCTGTAATCATTGCATCAGCATCACCACGCTGAATTGCTTTAAATGCATCACCAATTGAGTTTGCACCAGATGCACAAGCCGTTACAGAACAAGTGTTAATTCCTTTTGCTCCTGTTGCGATTGATACTTGACCTGCTGCCATATCCGGAATCATCATCGGTACGAAGAATGGGCTCACGCGGCGTGGGCCTTTCTCAGTAAAAATCTTAAATTGTTCTTCGTATGTTTCCATACCGCCAATACCTGATCCAATCCATACACCAATTCGAGGTCCGTTTTCTTCTGTAATTTCAAGCTTTGCATCTGCAACTGCCATTTTCGCTGCTGCTACTGCATATTGTGTAAAGCGGTCCATACGGCGCGCTTCTTTTTTATCAATATATTTCTCGACTTCAAAGTCGTTAATTTCTGCTGCTACTTTTGCTGGAAATAGTTCCGGATCAATTCTTGTAAGTCGTCCGATTCCAGATACACCCTTTTTAATGTTTTCCCATGCTGTTTCAACATCTGTTCCGACCGGTGTAACAGCTCCTAGTCCTGTAATTACGACCCTCTTTTTTTCCATACAAAATACACTCCTTTTTTTCTCTCAGTCCTTATTTACCCCAACGAAGAGCGACTGCTCCCCATGTTAATCCGCCACCAAAACCAACAAGTATAATTAAATCACCATCTTGAATACGTCCATTTTGCAATTCCTCTACCATTGCAATCGGAATTGAAGAAGCCGATGTATTACCAAACTTTTCAATTGTCATACTCATTTTTTCTTGTGGTAAATTTAATCTCTCTCTTGCAGATTCCATAATACGAATATTCGCTTGATGCGGTACTAAGAAATCCACATCCTCTTTTGTAAGACCAGCCTTATCCAGCACGCGAAGACAAGATTCACCAAGTTGACGAACAGCAAATTTAAAGACTTCTCTGCCATTCATCATAACATACTCGTCTTGATATAGATGCTTACCGCCGCTTCCGTCTGCTCCTAATTCGAAAGATAGAACGCCTCTTCCTTCTGAAACTGCTCCCATTACGATAGCACCGGCTCCGTCTCCAAATAATACCGCTGTATTTCGATCATTCCAGTCTACAATTTTAGATAGCTTATCACTACCAACTACTAATACGTTTTTATAAGTCCCCGTTTGAATAAATTGCTGCGCTGTAATCATTCCGTACATAAAACCAGCGCATGCTGCACCTACATCCATTGCAGCTGCATGTTTCGCTCCAATCGCTTCTTGAATGACACAAGCTACTGCTGGAAACGCACGATCTGGTGTTACTGTCGCCACTAAAATAAGATCGATATCTTCTCCGCTAACCCCTGCATCTTCAAGTGCTTTTTTTGCAGCCTCTACGGCCATATATGAAGTATCTATTGTATCATCGGCAATGCGTCTTTCTGCAATTCCCGTTCTCGTACGAATCCATTCATCGGATGTATCCATTATTTTTTCTAAATCGTGATTTGTGACTACTTTTTCTGGCACATATCTTCCGATCCCTAAAATGCCCACGTTCACATCGCAGCCCTCCGTTTTATATCAATTATTATGACTTGGTACTAATTTTAAAACATAAATGTATTTTTGTCTAGAATATATTTCGCATAAAACAGAAAGCTAACGCATTATCCACTTTATTTTTCATTAAAAGAAACAGAAACATACCTCTCAAATATAAAAAGACTCAAACCCTTCTATCCACGGTTCGAGCCTCTCTTCCACCTTAAAAAGATGCTTTTTATTCTTTATCTGCTTTCCTTCTAAACTAGACAGTTCTCCTCACTACTTTTCCTTTATCCTCTTCATATCTCTGGTTTTCCCCCAGGCGAGAATAAAAAAGGCCCTGACCGCTTCTATCCACGGTTCGGGCCTCTCTTCCATCTTAAAAAGATGCTTTTTATTCTTTATCTGCTTTCCCAAGCTCGTAAGCTTCGTTCATAACTTTCATTAACAACTCTAACACCGGCTGTGCCTTCTCCATATCAAGTGCAATTCCATTATCATCTAAAATTGCCTTTGCTTCCGGTAAATGCTTCATTGCGATTTGTAAAAACTGCATGCTTTTTTCGTTCATATTATACTCTTCCTCTCCATTAAAACTTTCACATACAATAGTGTAACACGCGTACTACCCTTCGTATAACTCTTTATATTTTTTCATGTGTGCCAGTTGCTTATTTAAACCGTATTCTAACGGAGTATTTCTTTTTATTGAAATTACTTCGATAGCCTCATCTCTTACTTCGTTATTATTTTTATTTACTTTATCATCCGCGCGTAAAAGATTCATACCTTTTTCCCATAATGACTGTTTACCACTAAGTAAATTGTATATACCAAGATGCGCCCCGTTCGTTCCATGTTCCCATAAGTATTCACATACATCTTCAACGTAAAGTAAATCATTCCCCTTTTCCTCAATCGTACAACGCCACTCTTTTTCAACTAATTCTGATAAAATAAGCTGATGAAACATCATAAAGGACGGTTGCCACGGTCCATATAATGTTGGAACTCGAAATACACTATATTGTAAATTCCCTTTTTTCAATCCTTCTTCTACTTTCAAAAATAGGCGCTTATTTTCGGATTCATCTGTACTGCCTACTTCAATAGAAGAAATTAAATTTAACTTCACTTTTTGTTCTTCACACATTCTTATAATTCGCTTTAAATATTGTAATATGACTCTTTCATTCCGAAATCCACTTTGCTGATTTGGCTCATATAAGCAAAAATAAACAGTATCGAATCTCTCTTCCTCAACCGATCTCCATCCATCTTCATCTCTTATCGAATAATACGTAAATAACGCATTTCGCCCAATTAATAATAACTTCTCTTCATTAATTTTGGTCATACTATCGAATTCATCAAAATCAAGACCATAGACTTCCACTTCTTCTGCAATCATTTTATTTACAAGGTGATAACCTACAAACGTAAGTGCACCTATTATCAGCACGCGTTCCATACCACCAACCCTTTCCCTCTGAAACAAATAGCTCCTCATTTATGTATATGGGAGCTTCATAATTCTTCTTCATATTTTTTAAAGAAATCAGTCGTTTGCCTAACCATTTTATATTTCACATCTTGCAGATGGAACAAGACAGAAGTATCACATTGATTTAGTTGCCTCATTTTCTCATATCTACGCAACTGCTGTTTTCTTCCTCTTTTTTCTTGTGTTGATACGAAAATTTTAACAGGTACACAAGATGGAAGAAGCGTAAATGATTTCTTATTTATTTTTGATTCTAATTCTTCTTCTTTGGCATCATACGCCAAACTTAATTCCTTCACGAGTCTCTTGTAAAAAAATTTATGCTCTTTCTCAAAACTTACATATTCCGGTAAATCTAAACACGGATTTAGCATAACAACAGAACGAATACATTCAGGATATTTGTTCATCATTTCAAGTGCTACAAGCGCTCCCATACCATCTGCCATAATGTGCATTTTCGCATTTAACGTCTCTTTTCTCAAAACAACATCATATAAACGTTTTGCCAGACGAACAGATTGATCGTTTCCCCAATGTCTTCCGTATAAATTAGAGGAAAAGACCGTGTAGCCTTGTTCAATAAGACCATGTAAAAAATAAGATTTACCCGCATGTTGTGTCCATAAACTTGTACCATTCTCAATAAAGTAGTTATAATCACCGAGGAGCATAACAGAAAATCCATTTGGCTTCTCCGGTAAATAAATGACACATGGTTCTTTTTCTAAGTAAAAAAAACGTTCCGTAATACTCATTTTTCCCCCGCCTTATTTTCTAAACATATAAAAGTACTCTTTTATAATGTATGAACGGAATGCAAATTTGCGTTGAAAAATCTACAAATATTTTTCTATATTCTTTTTTCAATTGTGTTACAATAAGGACAGATTGAACGAATAGAGGTGTAAAATATGCGTTTCATTTGGGCATTAATTTGGTCGTTCTTACTTGTACATATGATGAGCTATGTAATCGGCTCTATGACTGGCGGTACATACGACTTTAACCAAGCGTCTATTTTCTCAGTTGTTCTTGCTGTGTTAGTACTAGCAATTTCAGCTGCAATTCCAAACGAGCCAGTAGAACAACACTAAAAAAAGAGTCCGGATTTTATCCGAACTCTTTTTTATTTTTATTTCACATGAACGACTAATTCGTTATTTTCTACATCAACAACTACGTGACTATTGTCAGTAATTGTTCCTGCAATTAATTCTCGTGCTAATTTCGTTTCCACTTGACGCTGTACGTATCGTTTTAATGGACGAGCTCCGTACATTGGGTCGAAACCAGCTTCCACAACAAATTCTTTTGCTGCATCTGTTAATTCTACTGTAATGTGACGGTCAGCTAGACGACCTTGTAGTTCTTTTACAATTTTATCAACAATGCTTTTAATTTCATTCGTTGTAAGAGGTTTGAATAAAATAATTTCATCAACACGGTTTAAAAATTCAGGGCGGAAATGTCCTCTTAATTGCCCCATTACAAGGTCTCTTGATTCCTCTTTAATCGAACCATCTTCTTCTAATCCATCTAGTAAATGAGCAGATCCGATATTTGAAGTCATAATAATAACTGTATTTTTAAAATCCACTGTACGACCTTGCGAATCTGTAATGCGTCCATCATCTAACATTTGTAATAAAATGTTGAATACTTCTGGATGTGCTTTTTCAATTTCATCTAATAAAACAACGGAATATGGTTTACGTCTTACCGCTTCTGTTAATTGACCGCCTTCCTCATATCCTACATATCCAGGAGGTGCACCAATTAAGCGTGACACTGCGTGTTTCTCCATATACTCAGACATGTCAATGCGAATCATTTGCTCTTCACTATCGAATAAAGACTGGGCTAGCGTTTTTGCAAGTTCTGTTTTACCAACACCTGTTGGTCCTAAGAAGATGAAAGAACCAATCGGGCGGTTCGGATCTTTAATACCAGCGCGAGCACGAAGAACTGCGTCTGACACTAAGCTTACTGCTTCCTCTTGTCCGATAACACGCTCTGATAAGATTTGCTCTAAGCGTAATAATTTCTCGCGTTCACCTTCCACGAGTTTCGCAACAGGAATACCCGTCCAGCGTGAAACAATATCTGCAATTTCTTCTTCACTTACTTCCTCACGTAATAAACGATTTTCTTGTTTATTATGCGCGCCCATTTCTTCCGCTTCTTTTAACTCTTTTTCAATTGCTGGAATTTTCCCGTGACGAAGTTCGGCTGCTTTATTTAAATCGTAATTACCTTCTGCTTCTTCTAATTCACGACGCAGACGTTCTAAATGTTCACGTAAGTCACGAACTTTGTGAATTTCTTCTTTTTCTTTCTCCCATTTCGCTCTCATACCACTTGCAACTTCTTTTAAATCCGATAATTCACGTTGCAATGTTTTTAGACGCTCTTGGCTACCACGATCCGTTTCTTTTCCAAGAGCCGCTTCTTCAATTTCCAGCTGCATAATGCGTCGCGTTACTTCATCTAATTCTGTCGGCATAGAATCAATTTCTGTACGAATTGTTGCACATGCTTCGTCAACAAGGTCAATTGCTTTATCAGGTAAGAAGCGATCTGAAATATATCGATCTGATAAAACTGACGCCGCTACAATCGCACGGTCATGAATATTTACACCGTGATAAATTTCAAAGCGTTCTTTTAATCCACGTAAAATTGAGATTGTATCTTCAACAGTTGGTTCTTCTGCTAATACTTGTTGGAAACGTCTTTCTAGTGCTGGATCTTTTTCAATATATTTGCGATATTCATCGAGCGTCGTCGCCCCGATACAATGCAGTTCACCACGCGCAAGCATCGGTTTTAACATATTTCCTGCATCCATCGCACCTTCTGTTTTACCAGCTCCAACTATTGTATGAAGTTCATCAATGAATAATAAAATGCGGCCCTCACTCTTTTTAATTTCATTTAATACAGCTTGCAGACGCTCTTCGAACTCACCACGGAATTTCGCACCTGCTACGAGCGCACTCATATCTAACGCAAAAATCGTTCTATCTTTCAATCCTTCAGGTACATCCTTTTTCACGATACGCTGTGCTAGCCCTTCAACGATTGCTGTTTTACCAACACCTGGCTCCCCAATTAAAACAGGATTGTTTTTCGTTTTACGTGAAAGAATACGAATTACACGTCGTATTTCACTATCACGGCCGATTACAGGATCAATTTTCCCTGCTCTCACTTCCGCCACTAAATCACGACCATATTTTTCTAACGCTTCATAAGTTGCTTCTGGATTTTGACTCGTCACTCTTTGATTCCCCCGAACTGTCATTAAAGACTGTAATAAGTTATCTTTCGTAATATGCAATCTTGTAAATAATTGATTTATATCGCCTTTTTCTTCAGAAAAAGCAAGCAACACATGTTCTACTGAAATGTAATCATCCTGCAGTTTTTCTGCTTCTTTCCCTGCTCTTACAAGCAGTTGTTGCAGAGCGCTCGTTACATACAATTTTCCAACTTCTGCACCGCTCCCCGTTACAGAAGGTTTCTTTTTAATTAAACTTTCAGCACCTTGCTTTAATGCTTCTATATCAACATTCATTTTTTGAAATATACGTACTGCTAATCCATCTTGCTCTTCTAATAATGCAAGTAATAGATGAACAGTATCCACCTCTTGGTGATGATGAGATACCGCTAAAGATTGGGCACTCATAATCGCCTCTTGTGTTTTTGTTGTCATTTGATTTAAGTCCATCTTTACAGCCCTCCAAAAGTTTGACTTTCTTTGACCTTTGATTTGATTATACGCCAACTGACTTTTTTATACAATAATTTTGCCTATGTATTTTCAAACTTATTATTTGAAAAAGAAAAAGAGAGCATTCATTATACTGCTAAAAATACGGTAAATGAAATTACAATGTGTAACGACAAAAAAGCCGCAATAATGATTGCGGCTTCTGTTACGGTTTTCTTTTATATGTCCACTGGCGGTTATGATTCGTGTTATCCGGAAACTTTTCACCGGCAGTTAATTTCACCATTTGCGGATCTTTCACCATACTTCCCGTTTCACCAATTTCTACGTAAATGCCATCATTCGGCGCTTTTTGTCCAGAACGAAACCTGCGATTTTGTCCCATCTTCATTCTCCTTCCATGACGTCTTGCCTCATTAGTATATCCATTTTAAAAGAAAGCTTTTCTGTCATGTTTAGGAAACAGTACTACATCTCATTCTTGTACATATATATGAATGACACAAGCGTAAGCAGGGATTTCTTTCCTACTTGTAGAAAAAAAAAGAAACCAACCTACTCTAGGCTAGTTTCAAAGGAGAGTCAAACATATACGAGAAGATTACATGTTCATTATATGCCTCACCACACGAGCAATGTAACCCTTTTCACAATTTGTACATAATGAAAGAAACATTGTTTGAACTTTCTAAAAAGATGTTGACTTTTCTTAATTTCCAACGATAAATAGTAGACACCACAGCACTTTGAGACGTAAGATGGATATATAGTGAAATTTCCATCTATGGTGATTTCACCGAGCCTAACCTCTTATTTCTGCATATTAAAAACGGAAATACAGATAGATACAAAAAAATTATTATAAGAGGTGAAATTATGAACAAACAACATTTAATCGCATTAGACTTAGACGGCACTTTATTAACAGACAACAAAATAATTTCCACTCGAACGAAACATACAATTGCAAAAGCAAAGGAACAGGGACATATTGTTGTTATTTCAACAGGACGTCCATTCCGTGCTAGTTACGATTACTATAAAGAACTTGATCTTAACACACCTATCGTAAACTTTAACGGCGCTTACGTACATCATCCTCTTGATTCAAACTGGGGAACACATCACTCTCCTCTTGAGCTAGCAACAGCGCAAGAAATTGTCCGAGCTTGCTTTGATTTTGGCGTAAAAAATATATACGCGGAAGTAATGGACGATGTGTATGTTCGTGAAATTGATGAAGATAAAAAACATATTTTCGAATTCGGCTCTCCTAAGATTTTTACCGGAGACTTATTAAATATTTTAAACGATCATCCAACTTGCTTATTAATTGACGCACATGACGAGCATTCTACTGCAATTCGTCAACATTTAACGGATATGCATGCGGAAGTAATCGACCATAGAAAATGGGGCGCACCTTGGCCGATTATTGAAATTGTGAAAAGCGGATTAAATAAAGCAGTTGGATTACAAAAAATTTCTAGTCATTACAACATTCCACAAGAGCGCATTATCGCTTTCGGTGATGAAGATAATGATTTTGAAATGATTGAATTTGCTGGTCATGGCATCGCAATGGGAAATGCCATCCCTGAATTAAAATCACTCGCAAACCATACGACGTTAACGAACGAAGAAGATGGTATTGCTTTATATTTAGAAGAGGTTCTTGGGTTGTAATCTAAAAATTCCCTACTTATAGTTTCCTGCCAAATGTCCATACTATAAGTAGACGCATGAGACATTGCGTCGATTGTTTTCAGCTAAATAAAGGGGGTTTTTCGAATGGGTAAAAAGAACAAATCAAAACGTTTTATCCAACAAGGAGCCGATGCTGTTATGAAGCATGATGCAAGATTCCCGTACAGAGGTACATTAGCTGAGGCAGAAAAAGCAAGAAGTAACTCTTCTTTTGGAGGGGTTTAAATGGGGAACTTACTATTCCAACAAGCTAGAGATGCTGTTGAAAATGCCGTATCTTGTTCAAGCGGTACTGAGCAACAAGATCTCGTGTATAGAGCAAAAAATGCTTTGCAATCCGCTTACGCAAACTCTTCAACTGCTGAAAAAGTTCAGCTCCGTGAAATGCAAGAGCAATTGCAAAACATTACGAATTTACATTAAAAAAGAGGACCAACTTTGGTCCTCTTTAATCTTTCCGAAATAATCCGAACACCCCAACTGTTTGCAGTATATTTGTAAATGCACCTGGGTCCACTTGTCTAATAATCCTCTCTAATTCGTATAACTCGTAACGGGTAATAACCATCATTAACATTTCTTTATTTTCATTCGTATAAGCACCTGTTGCTGGTATCGTTGTAATCCCTCTTACTAATCGCGAGTGAATCGCCTTTCTTACGTCTGCCCCATTCTTCGTAACAATTAATGCTGTAATCTTTACATGACGAGTATGAATTGCATCAATAATTCTCGTTGATACATATAAAGTCACTAGCGTATACAACGCTTTTTCCCATCCATATACATAGCCAGCAGCGATAATGATAATTGCATTAAAAAAGAAAAAGTATGTACCGACAGGCTTATCTTTTATTTTTGATAAAATCATGGCGATAATATCTAATCCACCTGTAGAAGCACCCCACTTTAAAGCAATCCCTACTCCAATTGCCGAAATAATCCCGCCAAAAATCGCATTTAATATGATATCATTTGAAACCGCTCTAACAGGGATGATTTCTAGAAACAGAGTCATAAATATAACACAAAGAAAACTAAAAAAGGTGAAGGCCTTTCCAACCTTTTTCCACGCTAAAATAACGACAGGAATATTAAATAAGCTAAACAATACTCCCGTAGATATGTGAATCGATAAAAAATCACCTAATATTTGCGATAATAATTGAGACAATCCAGCAAAGCCGCTCGCATACACTTTTGCTGGTGTTAAAAATAAATTCATCCCAATCGCGTTTAATAAACCTGCGATGATTACAACGATTAACTTCTTTATAAGTTCAGTATAATTCAACTTCAAATCCATTTCGAATCCACCTTTACCCTTCATAAATGCACCGCTATACATAGTCTTTACGAAAAAGGAAATGATAAACGTACAACGTTTAGAAATGGAGTTGATACATATGCCACATACGAGTGATAACGACAAAAAAGCACGCGATAATAACGCAAAACGCACACAAAAAAATGAGCAAGAGCAAAAAAATATTCAGCAAGGTAAACGTGCATACTCTAAAAAGACCGATCACCTTTGATTCCATCGTACATCAACAATTATGTTGATGTACTTTTTTACATTTTAAAGGAAAAAAACATTAAAAATTCACTTCATGTTCACTTCTATATTCTACAATAGCGATAACATATTCGGATGAGGTGTTGGCATGAGAGGGAAACATATTTTCATTATTACTGCACTAATAAGTATATTGATGTTATCTGCTTGCGGACAAAAAAACGGCTCAGCTACAGTCGCTACAGCAACAGACTCGACCATTACAAAGGATAACTTCGAAAAACAATTGAAAGATCGTTACGGAAAAGACATGCTATACGAAATGATGGCACAAGACGTCATCACAAAAAAATATAAAGTATCTGATGAAGAGGTAAATAAAGAAGTAGAAAAAGTAAAAAAACAATATGGAGATCAATTCAAAAAAGTATTAGAAAATAATGGTTTAAAAGATGAAGAGGATTTCAAAAATCAAATTAAGTTCAAACTTGCTATGAATGAAGCGATTAAGAAAAGCATTACAGAGAAAGACGTAAAAGACCACTATAAGCCAGAAATTAAAGCGAGTCACATTTTAGTAAGTGACGAAAATGAAGCGAAAGAAATAAAGAGTAAACTAGATGCTGGTGCTTCATTTGAAGAATTAGCAAAACAAGAATCACAAGATCTACTATCAAAAGATAAAGGCGGAGACCTTGGATACTTCAATTCAGGTACAATGGCTCCTGAATTCGAAACGGCTGCCTACAAACTAAATGTTGGACAAATTAGCAATCCCGTAAAATCATCAAACGGTTATCACGTTATTAAATTAACTGATAAAAAAGATTTAAAACCTTACGATGAGGTAAAAAACTCTATTCGCAAAAACTTAGAGGAAGAACGTACTGCTGATCCTGTATTCAGCAAAAAATTGTTACAAGAGGAATTAAAAAAGGCAAATATTAAAATAAATGATAGTGATTTGAAAGATACATTTACTCTTGTTTCTCCGCAAGGAAATTAAAAAAGCACAACCTTATTTTTTTAAATAAGGTTGTGCTTTTTAATCTTTCATCAATATTTCCAACTTTTTCTTCAAGCTTTTGTAATGCCAATTGATGTGATCTAATTCTATCTCCACTTCAATTAGCGCATCTATTAATTCTTCTTTAGACTGTTGTGAGTTCATAATATTTTCAAGTAATTGTTCGAATCTTTCAGTGCTCTCATATATATCATGTAAATCAACTGCTGCTATTTCGTGTTCTTTTTCAAGGGATAATACCGAGAGACTCTTTATCAATTGTTCCAGTACATTATCTTGCATTTTCGTACCTCTCTTTCAATATCTCATCATCATAAGAAATTATAAGATATACTGCGTTATAAAATTTCATATACACACCTTTTCGTCAAAGCGTATTACCCACACTTATTTTTGTTTAATAACTCAGATATCTAATCCCGGATAGCCCCTAAATATTAGGGCATTCATTCAAGCCCATTGCTAATTATCATACTTCCAATTATCCATAAAGTTTCTATTTCACGGATGCTCTCTAGTTTCTTTATACTCATCAATAATATATCCTGAATAAGCAGTAGCCTGCCTCTCATATCCAATTCTCGTTAGTCTTATATCATTAATCCATTGAAAATAATGTGTTAGTTCATGCGCAATAGTAAACAAATATCCTCCCAAAGCGTCATCTTTCCCTCTTTTCTCTAGCTCATCGTAATAATCTCCTGTCGAAATACGAATATACGGCTCATCATTTCGATCAAATGGTTCAAAGAAAGTACCATAGACCAACTCACCATCCATCGCCTTTATTTTATATGAAGATTTCACATAAATAGGTACTCTAATTGGAAAAAAATATTCTCGGCGTATCCATTTACAAAACTCTTTAATAGCTCTTCTCACTTCAGGATCAACATCTTTATCGAATTTTACTCGTAGTCCCATGCGATGACTCTTCTCTTCTAGATTATTATATTTCCGCCAATTTGTTAGTATCCAAATATGCATATAATCATCCTAATTATTTTATATTTTTAATACTGTCAGCGTTGTAAAAATTCAAAACACAGTGTAAAAGCTATCACAATTTTATACATAAAATGAAACTTTAATCAGTGATGATCTTACTGCCCGGCAAATAGCAGGATAGGCAGTACAAACACTGCGATAAATCTCTTATATTCTTTTAGCCTTTTTAATGAATCACATAAGAAATACTACAATCAAAATCTCACTTAAAAAACTACATAATAATTAACCATATATTTTTAAAACTTTATAACATACCTCTTCTATAACTTTAGTTTCCATCCTGCCTACTTCTTTCACAATATCTACCTTATAGAGCGAATACATTATTAAAAATAAAAAGAACTATCCCTTCTCTTAAAAATTCAGAGAAAGAATAGTTCTTTTTTCATCCACCTTATTTCTTAAAGTACGTCCAACCTTCTTCTTGGTAAACCTTTTCTTCTTTCATCAACTTACCAAGTGCGCGCTTAAATGCAGCTTTACTCATGTTAAAGCGTTCTTTAATATCTTCTGGATGGCTCTTATCCCAAAACGGCATTGCTCCGCCTCGTTCTTCCATATATGCATAAATTACTGCAGCATCATCTTCCATTCCTTCTTCTTTACGAGGAAGAAGTGAAATGTTAATTGTACCGTCATCTTTTACGTCAATAATACGGCCCGTTACACGCTGACCGATGCGGACTTGTTCTTTTCTTTCTGTATGGTGTAGGAAAGCACGGAAATGCTCATCCGTTAGTATGAATGAACCAACTTGAAGTGAACGATATACACGTCCGTTTACGTTTTTATTACGCATAGATGGCGTTGCATCTACGATAATTTCTTGCATATCACTGTCTCTTGCCGGAAGAGCAATTAAACGATCACGATTCGTTAATTTTAACGTACAATATAATTCGTCGCCTACTTCTGGCCATACCGGCATATAAATCGGGAACTCATCAGCTGGAATTAGTATATCTTTTGACACACCAATATCAACAAACACACCTAAACTAGGAATAACTTCTACAACCTTTACCCAGTTCCAATCATAAGTTGTAATAATTGGTTCCTTCATTGTTGCTGAAATACGATTTTGGTGATCAAGGTATAAGAATACATCAATCGTATCGCCTTCTTCAATTTCTCCAGCCACTTCGTTTTTATGTAGGAAAATTTCTTCTTCTTCATTCCCAACCATATATCCGATTTCCGTTTCGCGTAAAACAGTTACCTGTTCAATCGATCCTATTTGCAAATACATATTTTTTAATTCCCTTCTATATATATAAAATTATCTTTTTTATCATTCCAAACAAAAGTTAATTATAACATGATTTTTCCTATATTTGTCCAACTGCCCAAAATTCACTATAATAAAATGAGGTTACATGAATATAAGTACGAAAACACTTAAGTCTAGACTCGTTTTCAGCTATACTTTAGTATGTACAGTACATAAAAAGATTAGAAATTTATTTGGAGGTGCTAACTATGGCAAAAGATAGTTCTTTTGACATCGTTTCGAAAGTAGAATTACCTGAAGTAACAAACGCAATTAATATCGCATTAAAAGAAATCCAAAACCGATATGACTTTAAAGGAAGTAAAAGTGATATTAAATTAGAAAAAGAAGTACTTGTTTTAACTTCTGATGACGAGTTTAAATTAGAGCAAGTAAAAGACGTTCTTATCTCTAAACTTGTAAAACGTAACGTTCCAATTAAGAACTTAGATTACGGAAAAGTTGAAGCTGCAACTGGCAACACTGTTCGCCAACGCGCAACACTTCAACAAGGTATCGATAAAGATAACGCGAAAAAAATTAACAACATCATTAAAGAAATGAAATTAAAAGTAAAAACACAAGTACAAGATGATCAAGTACGTGTTACAGCAAAAAGCCGTGATGACTTACAAGCAGTAATCGCAGCTGTTCGTAGCGCTGATTTACCAATCGACGTACAGTTCATTAACTACCGCTAAAAAGAAAACTCCTCTTAATTAGAGGAGTTTTCTTTTTTGTCTTGTAGAGACAATATTACGAGAACAAACTATAGAAAAAGGTATATGCGGTGAAAATCGCTAAGTGAACAGGGTCTAACCATACGCATACTTTACAAGTGACCGTATGATTAAACTAGGCCTTATTGTAGAATTTGTTTTATACATGTATTTAGCAGACCTTATTGAAAATAAGAAAAAGACACCTCAAGACGTTTCCCCCTTCGATTTGAATTACTTTTCTTAGTAACTACACCCTAGACCAAAGTCATCTTAAAAATCGCTGTAACTCATAATTCCCCCCCGCCAAAACGTAACAATTTATGAGTATAAGAATATTTCCCAACCTTTAATGTATTGTAAAATTAATAAGGAACTTAAAAATGTTAATTAAAAAAGAGTTAGAAGTGGTTATATGAAGAAATTAATACTATGGTTTTTATTGGCCACATTCTCCCTAAATACTGTAGGATGTTCTAATAATGCGAATTCACTAACGGATAAGTCTAACTGTATCAACAAAGCTTGGTACAAAAAAACTATGTCATGTAATCATTTAAAAAAACATTAAATAGTTAATGATAAAAGTCATAAAAAAAGACACCTCAAAGCGCCTTCCTCCGACTTGAACCATCTTAATTTTAATTATATTTGGATGGAGTTAAAAAGAAGCATAAATGGTTAATAAAGATGCAGACTTCAAAATAAAAAGTACACTAAGTAAACTCTTATTCAAAAATTTATATTAAACACTAATATTTTAGAAGAAAGTTTATAAGTTTAGAACCTACAGGGATTTTCCCTGTAGGTTCTATTATATTTCAAGTAATCCCCAAATGAATTATGAGTGGCTTTTTTCATTTTGGTTTTCAAAATATTTTTCTTTAACCATTTTTATCAGATTTTCTTTTTCTGTTAGTTCAAATATAAATAATGCTTTTTTCATGTTATTTGCAACATCTTCTTCATTAGGTTGTTTAAGTTTCAATAAATTCCAAGCTTTTCCATAGTATAATTCACCTAGTAAATATAAAGTATTTAGATTAATAGCTAGTTTGATACCCATATCATTGTATTTTACTGCCTCTTCATGTTGATTTGCATGACCTAAAATTTTTGCTAAATTAAAAATAATTTTCAATTTAATTTCTTTATCTCTAGGAAAATCTAACTTATTAAAATTAGTTAAACACCTTCTTAATATATTAATACTTTTTTCATATTCTTTATTTTCCCCATGGAATATAGCAATTGTCTGCATAATATCTATTTCTCTTTCTGATAAAAAATCAGAATTAGTTACAGTTAATTTTAATGCATTATTTAAAAAATCTAAAGCAGTTTTTATTGATTTATCCACCATAAATATAGCAATCGCTTCATGCCATATTAAAAATTGTTTATCTTCTGTTGATTGGAAGTTATTTTCGTTTTTCTCTTTTTTCACTATTTCATAAAGTTCTTTGTATTGTTTTTGCTTTAAGCAATCTTTTATTACGCATTTTACATTTTCTACATATTTTAATTTTTTGTTTTGAGTTAATGCAAATATATTATTTGGGTCAATACCAAGTCTTTCTGATAATTGATATAATAATATACTAGATGGATAAATCACACCTTTTTCTATTTTGCTAATTTGACTTTGTGAACATATTCCATGACATAATTCGGATTGTGATATATTTTTTTTAATTCTAAGCTCTTTAATGGTAATACCCAAATCGTAAAACTCCATTTTTCCACCTACTATTTAGCACTATATTAGTATAAGAGTATTCTCTAACTTTTAATGTAATGTAAAATTAATATAGTTGCAATTATTGTTCGTTTCAAAGGTCTTTCTCTATCCGTATGGACACAAAAACAGGCTAGGAAGAAGACTTTCTCCCTAACCTGGCCCCACCGAACAAACTTACAAATCCAATAAGAAGACATGAACGTAGAGTGAGTAACTTCTCATCTCATCTACGTTTCCTTTTAACTGCAATTAAAAACGCAATAAATAATACATTCACCCCAACGATTAAGGAGATAAATAACCAATTCACACCTGTTTCTCCTTTAACTTTATACACGTTTGATTCTTCACGCTTTAAAACGAGATAAAATTTTCCGTTTTCCTCTCTTATAATTTCATCCTGCAACAATCCTCTTAACTCTTGTTTTTCACCAATTGCACTTGCAGGTAAGGAGACTTTTTGTGTTTCTTTCGTATTATTAATTGCTACTAAAGTTACTTCATCTTTATATTTTCGTTTTAGTATGCTCATCCCGCTCTTATCATACAGAAGCTCAAACGTACCGCGTCGTAAAGACGGTCTCGCTTGCCTAAGTTCACCTAGTTTTGCTATGTGTTGCATAAACTTTTCGTCTGACTTAAAATCCATTAATCGTCTATTATCGGGTACACTCCCTCCATCTAATGCAATTTCAGTTCCGTAATAAAAATTCGGAATTCCAGGTGATGTTAACAAATAAGTAAGCGCCAGTTTTAGACGTGATGGCGGATAATACATATTTTCTTTTGCAATACGCGCATATCTTTTTGTTTCTTGATTATCTAAGAACGTAACAAATTCTCCTTCTTTTTTACTCACATCGTATAACGATTTCACCGATACATCTGCTTTAGAAAACGATTCTACTATTTTTTCGTTGTATTCGCTATCCTCCTTTGTCATAATACGAAAATCTTTCTTTATCACTTGCATATCTTTTTGCGCGTTATCCCAAAAGGAACGCGGCTTTTTTTCACTCTGTATAACATAACTTCCGTCTAAATCAACTTCTTTTATCCACCATTTCATTGCGTCAATTACCTGTTGTTCGTTTTCTCCAAGCGGAAATTGAAATACAACTTTCATTCCTTTTGCATGAACTTCTTTTACAAGTTCTTTCACATCATTGTCTGTCCCGAAATGTTCATTTACCTTTTTAAAATTTCGCACGTCTAATCCATCGTACTTTCCACTTTCAAAAAGCGGCGAAAGCATAACGGTAGTAAAACCCATTTCTTTTATGTAATCCAACCTTTTTATAATTCCTCTTATATCCCCTCCTTGATACCCTTCTAAATTACCAACTTCTAACTGTTTGTCATTTTTCGGTTCTCCATTATTGAAGCGATCAATCATAATGGAGTATATAACTTCATCTCGCCACTCTCTTTTTTCGTCTGCAAAAGTATGTATTGGTACAAACAAAACAACAGCTAAGCAAAAACAAATGAATAGTTTCCTAGTCCGTATTTTTCCCACACGCATCCCCCAAGCTTTTTAATTGTAAGAATATTATACCAATTATCCGAATGAAACGCATATGTCGATTTTAATCCTCACAAAATAATTCATGTTAGGTTTCATGACATCATGTATATAATTTTCTGAATTTTTAGTTGATTTTTAGTTTAATTTCGAATATGATATGAAACATAACAAATAGATGTTATTTTTTATAACATTACAGGAGGAGAGATCATGGATATGGGAGATACAGTTTTTATGTTTGTGACGACAGTAATGGTCATGTTGATGACACCAGGATTGGCACTTTTTTATGGAGGTATGGTTCGCAGCAAAAATGTACTCAGCACAACGATGCATAGTTATAGCGCAATGGCTATCGTTTCGATTCAATGGATTGTTATCGGCTATTCTTTATCATTCGGACCAGATTGGCACGGGCTTATCGGTACACTTGATTGGTTCGGTCTAAACGGAGTTACCTACGCACCAAATCCAGACTACTCATCTACTATTCCTCACAATTTATTCATGATGTTTCAACTCATGTTCGCCATTTTAACTCCAGCTTTAATTTCAGGTGCATTTGCTGAAAGAATGCGATTTTCTGCCTTTCTTATTTTTATCCTTCTATGGACAACGATCGTTTACAATCCTGTCGCTCATTGGGTATGGGGCGTCGGCGGGTGGCTAAGGGAACTTGGCGCACTAGACTTCGCTGGCGGAAACGTCGTTCACATCACTTCCGGAGTTGCTGGTCTTGTATTAGCTATTTTCCTTGGAAAACGAAAAAACATAAATGGTTCTTCTCCTCACCATTTGCCATTTACAATGTTAGGCGCAGGCTTATTATGGTTTGGCTGGTTCGGTTTTAACGTCGGCAGCGCATTATCCTTAAACGACGTAGCGTTAACTGCATTTATTAATACAAATATAGCCGCCGCTGCCTCCGCTCTAACTTGGATGCTTTCTGAATGGTTCTTCCAATCAAAACCGACCGCAATGGGAGCTGCTTGCGGAGTTGTTTCTGGTCTAGTCGCTATTACACCAGCTTGCGGGTTCGTTACACCTTTCTCCGCCCTTCTTATCGGAGCAATTGGTGGCATATTATGCTTTGGCGCCGTTTTCTTCTTAAAAACAAAATTTGGGTATGACGATACACTTGATGCCTTTGGATGCCACGGCATCGGAGGAACTTGGGGCGGTATTGCAACAGGACTATTTGCAACTACTACCGTAAACGGGGATGGTGCGAACGGATTGTTTTACGGAAACGCCGCGTTACTGTTTAAACAACTTATAGCGATTGGCGCAACATATGCATTCACAATCATCATGACGTATGCCATTATTAAAGCGATCAACTTCTTCCTCCCTGTTCGAGTAGATGAACATGAAGAACACATGGGTCTTGATATTTCAATGCATGGTGAGAAGGCTTATGAACATGCAGAGCGAGCAAACTAAAAAAGAGATGCAATCTATCGATAGTAGATTGCATCTCTTTTTTGCGCACCGGGCAACATACCCCACCTAGTATAACCGGAAATATATTAACGTTTTTTTGGATATATCAACGATTTTTCAAATATATCGATTGTTTCTTTCAATATATCAACGGTTCGACACAACATATCGATTTACCAACAAATTCCGACATGTTTTACATGCGAAATACCCCACATAACTTTATACAAAAAAGACGACCGAAGCCCGGTCGTCTTTTCCAATTTATTTCGGAGCATTTCCTACATATTGCGTAATATCAACATTTAATGCCTGCGCTAAACGCATACCGTATTCTTGATCTGCACGGAAGAAGTTACAAACAGCTAATAATTTTGTGCGTTCATTTACGTCTTTTAGATCATTTGTTAAGTTTGCAATTAAGTTATCTTGCTCTTCTTTAGAGAATGAACGGTAACGCTCACCTGCTTGTTTGAAGTCATTTGGTTTCTCAATTTTTTCACGAGATACATAGCCTTCTACTTTCATAGTTGAATCGCGGTAAGCTTTGTCTTCAACTGGATTCTCTGCATGACGACTCGGTTCGTAGTTGATTGTAGATGGGTTTTGATTCACTTGCATCGCACCATCACGTTGTTGATTCTGAACAGCTGCGTATGGGCAGTTTACAGGAATTTGTAAGTAATTTGCACCAAGACGATAACGCTGTGTATCTGGGTAAGAGAATAAACGACCTTGTAATAATTTATCTTCCGATGGCTCAATACCATTTACAGTTGCACTTGGAGAGAACGCTACTTGCTCTACTTCTGCAAAGAAGTTTTTCGGATTACGATTTAACGTCATTGTCCCTACTTCCATTAATGGGAAGCGATCTTCTGGCCATACTTTCGTTGGATCTAGTGGATCAAAGTCTAAAGAGTCCATTTCATCTAATTGCATAACTTGTACGTGTAAATCCCATTTTGGGTAATTTCCTTTTTCGATTGCATCGAACAAGTCACGAGTTGCATGATTGAAGTCTTTCCCTTGTACTTCTTGCACTTCTTTCGCATTTAAGTTACGTACACCTTGCTGTGGTTTCCAGTGGTATTTAATATAAACAATTTTGCCTTCTTCATTAATCCATTTAAATGAATGGACGCCGAAACCTTCCATTTCACGATAGCTTGCTGGTGTACCGTAATCAGAAAATACCCATGTCATCATATGTGTAGATTCTGGACTTAACGTCATGAAATCCCAATAACGATCTGGCGTTTGAATATTCGTATCAGGTGCTGGTTTTAAGGAATGTACCATATCAGGGAATTTAATTGCATCACGAATGAAGAAAACTGGTAAATGATTACCTACGATATCGTAGTTTCCTTCTTCTGTATAAAATTTAACAGCAAACCCACGTGGGTCACGTGCTGTTTCAGGAGAACCTTGACCATGAATAACCGTTGAAAAACGAACAAATACAGGCGTTTCAGTTCCTTCATTTTGTAAAAATGCTGCTTTCGTATATTGCTTCATACTATTTTTCGTTACGAATACACCGTGAGCACCTGCACCACGTGCATGCACAACACGCTCCGGAATACGTTCACGATCAAAGTGCGCAAGTTTTTCTACTAAATGATAGTCTTCTAATAATACTGGTCCACGACGACCAGCTGTACGAGAATTTTGGTTGTCTCCAACTGGAGCACCTTGGTTTGTTGTTAAGCGATTATTTGGATTCATCTAGGGGGATCCTCCTCTTTCTTTCGTAGTAATTATTATTTATTTAAAATTATTATAAATTAATTATTATTCAAAACTAAATCTTTGTCAACTATTTCCTTCACTTTTTTGGAAACAATTTCAGCCAAACAGTCGATAAATGCAGATTGTGCATTCGGCATATTTGGTCTGAAATATTTGGCATTTAATTCATCAGTTACAACTTTACATTCATAATCGTTGTCATATAAAACTTCTAAATGCTCCGCTACAAAACCAACTGGGCAATATACGAAAGATTCGTACCCATGCTCTTCATATAAATCTTTCGTTAAATCTTGCACATCTGGACCAATCCACGGATCTGGAGTATTCCCAGCACTTTGCCAACCGATTGTATAGTTTTGAATATTTGCAGCTTCTGCAATTAAATCTGCCGTATGCTTTAGTTGTTCTACATATGGGTCTCCTGCTGCAATAATCTTTTCCGGCAAACTATGCGCTGAAAAAATTACGACTGCTTTCTCTTTATTATCAATTTCTGTAAACGTCTCTTTTATTTGGTCTGCCCAATACGAAATAAATTTCGGTTCATCATACCATTGTTCAATTGGTTCAATAACAGGACCACCGATTTCTTTTGAAAGACGAATAGCACGGTCATTATACGCTTTAATGCTAAATGTAGAGTAATGCGGCGCTAATACGATACTAATCGCTTGCTCGATCCCATCACGCTTCATTTCTTCTACAGCATCTTCTATAAATGGTGCAATATGTTTTAAACCTAAGTAACAAGTAAATTCATACTCTGTAAATATGTTATTCATTGAATCTGTTAATTTATGCGCCTGTTCTTTCGTAATTTTTGCAAGCGGTGAAATTCCACCAATCGCTTTATAGCGCCCAATTAAATCTTCAAGCGCTTCTTCTGATGGCGTACGCCCGTGACGGATATGTGTATAATATGCCTCTACATCGTCTAATGATTCTGGTGTTCCATACGCCATTACGAGTAAACCTATTCTTTTCTTTGTCATCTATATAACACCTCAATTTTATAAATGAGAATCTTTTTCAGAACGTTTGTTTCCAATTATAACAAGTAATAATAAGTACGTCAAAATAATAATTCTAATTAAGTATTATTTATAAGATGATTTTGAATTTTATATGACAATTTCTTTAATAAAAAGCGACTTACATAATTGTAAGCCGCTTTTCCCTTATTCCTTAATATTTACCCCATATTCTTTAAACCAAACATGAATTTGTGCTAAATGAGCTAAAAGCTGTGGCCCAGTCATCAATTGACCAAACCATGGTGTTTGAAATGCACTGCCGCCAGACTGAATCAATCCGCTCAACAGCTCTTTATCAAACAGTTCGTGTAAAATTGAACCTTTATCCGTTAATAGATTTTGAAGCCATACTGTTACTGCGTTTGTATAGTGTGGATTGTGCGTTTTCGGATACGGACTCTTCTTTCTATATAAGATGTCATGCGGAAGTACATCTTCTAACGCTTTACGTAATAGACCTTTTTCGCGGTTTTTATACATTTTCATTTCCCAAGGAATATTCCACGCATATTCGACAAGACGATGATCTGCAAATGGAACACGTACTTCTAAACTTGCCCCCATACTCATGCGGTCTTTTCTGTCTAATAATGTTGTCATAAACCATACCATATTTAAATAAAATAATTGGCGTCTTTTTGCTTCTAGCGGACTTTCCCCCTCTAAAATAGGAACTTCTTGAATCGACTCTTCATAACGCCTTTGTACATATTGTTGTAAATTTAATTTATTTCTCCATTCTTTTTTTAGAAGTTGTTCACGTGCCTCTGTAGAACGCATCCATGGAAATGCACTCGATTGTAAATCATCTTCTCTATAAAACCACGGATATCCACCAAATATTTCATCTGCACATTCTCCAGATAAGCCAACGACAAAATCTTGTTTAATTTCTCGGCAAAACCATAATAATGACGAATCGATATCTGCCATACCAGGCAAATCACGAACAAGTACTGCTTCAGTTAAATACTCTGCTAATTTTTCATTCGAAATGACGCAGCGATGATGGGTTGTTTGAAATGTCTCAGTCATTAAATTAATAAACGGAGCATCTGAATTTGGCTGGAATGCATTTGCTTTAAAGTATTTGTCATTATCTTCGTAATCAATAGAATACGTGTGTAATTGCCCTTTTCCCGATCTCTCATATTCTTTCGCTGCAATAGCTGTAATAGCGCTCGAATCTACACCACCTGATAAAAAAGTACATAGTGGTACATCAGAAACAAGCTGTCTTGTAATAGCATCTTGTAATAAAAAGCGCGTTTTCTCTACTGTTTCTTCAAAAGAGTCTTCATGTTTTTTACTTTCTACATTCCAATATCTCCATATACATAAACCGTTCTTCGAAAATGTCATCGCATGACCTGGACGTAATTCTTTTATACCAGCATAAATACCGTGGCCAGGCGTTCTTGACGGTCCGAGTCCGAATATTTCTGATAACCCTTCTAATGTTACTTCCGCCTTCACATCTGGATGCGACAATATCGCTTTTAACTCCGAACCAAATAATAAGCGTCCGCTATCATATTTATAAAAAAGTGGCTTTACACCTAATCGATCTCTCGCAATAAATACTTGTTCTTTCTGTTCGTCCCATACTGCAAACGCATATATACCGTTTAAATGATCGACACATTCTTCTTTCCATTCAATATAAGAAGCTAATAATACTTCTGTATCAGAATGACCTTTGAACGTATACCCTCTTCTTAATAATTCCTTTCGAATGTCTTCTGTGTTATAAAGTTCACCGTTATAGCAAATGGCATAATTCGTTTCATCTTTTAAACAAGTCATCGGTTGTTTCCCCCCCTCAGGATCAACAACAATTAACCGTTTATGCCCAAATGCGACATTTCCTTTAATCCAAACTTTATTATCATCCGGCCCCCGCTTCGCTAACGTCTCAGCCATCTTCGTAACGACATCTCTTTCTCCTTCTAATGAGCGTTTATAATCCACCCATCCTGTAATCCCGCACATATAAATCATCCTTCCATCTTATTTCTTTTCTTGAACGTGCAGTAATCCCCACCCTAAGAGTGCGGATTAAAAAATGAAAAACTTGACGATAACCTACTATCCACATATGGAATAGCATTCTCACTCAGTAAAACGTGTTTTATTGTATGCCCACCTATGTCTAGATGTGTCTAGTTATAAAGAACGCACGAACTGTCTATAACAGGAATAACTACTTTTCATAAAGGAGAAATCGTATATGATACAACGTAAACATATTTTATATAACCAGCCCCGTGCTCATACAGTCGGTAATGTAGAATATATAAACAATGAATGGGTATTCTTTGATGATGAAAATGATGAAGCGTTTCTATTAGAAGATATTGCCGAAGATGGGTTTGAAATTTTGTATAATAACAATTGGTTACCAGCCCGTTTCTATGAACAAGATGTATTACAAATCGCCAACGAGCAACACCATTTGCAAAATGGTGAAATGGTACGTATTCGAAAAAAGTTACTTCTTAGCTATAATGAATGGCTCGAGGAATTACCTGACTCTGTCTTCACATTATTAACTGAATCATTGCAATCACTTCACTACTCTTTATATGATTGCATGTATTGTCATAATTATTTATCCTTCTTACCGAAAGAGGAGTCACGCGAAGGAGTAAATATTCTTTTGTTTGATAACGACGAAATGATCTGTACACTGCAGCACCATTTCGTACGTCACACTACATCAAATAAAAATATGTTCCGTTTTACGAAAGTAAATGGAGAAGAGTTGCATATCGATGCGACATAAAAAATAAAAACCACCTTATCTCCCAAGTCTTTGAGATTATAAGGTGGTTTTATTTTTATTTGAATACGTACCAGCCAAGTGGCAATTTCAGTCCTAAGTATAATACTGCTACTAGCGCAACAATAAATAAGCCCCAAACCGCCCCTGTTGGTTTGTTTTTGCTCATTTTTACAAGAACCATTTCCATTCCGCCGATAACTAAAATACCAGCTAACATTTTTAAGCCATACCACATGTGCATGCTACCTGTTGCTGTCTTCACAATACTCATGTACAACATGAAGCCTGTCACAATAATGATGATATACATTAGGCGAAGCCCCATATGTACACCTTTACCTTTTCTTCCTGCTGAATAAAGTGAATACGCAACGAAGAATAAAATTAAACCTAACGCCCATGCTGTAATATGCATATGTACCATCGTATTCCTTACCTCCTCTTTTCACACTTTTTCATCCTATATGATAACATGTTCATTTATTTTCAGGAAATGTTTCGCTTTTTTACATTTAAATGATATAATATTTAGAGTATTTACAAACTTCTTGTAATAACAAAAGGGGGAACAATCATGATTCAAACTAAGGATATTATCGAACTTACAGACACATACGGAGCAAATAACTATCACCCACTTCCAATCGTTATTTCTAAAGCAGAAGGTGTTTGGGTAGAAGATCCTGAAGGAAACCGCTATATGGACTTATTAAGTGCATATTCTGCAGTAAACCAAGGTCATCGTCACCCGAAAATTATTAACGCTTTAATTGACCAAGCTAATCGTGTTACGTTAACTTCTCGTGCTTTCCATAGCGATCAATTAGGTCCTTGGTACGAAAAAGTTGCGAAACTAACTAATAAAGAAATGGTACTTCCAATGAATACAGGTGCTGAAGCTGTTGAAACTGCAATTAAAACAGTTCGTCGCTGGGCTTATGATGTGAAGAAAGTAGAAGCAAACCGCGCTGAAATCATCGTTTGTGAAGATAACTTCCACGGACGTACAATGGGTTCTGTTTCTATGTCTTCAAATGAAGAGTACAAGCGTGGATTCGGTCCAATGCTTCCTGGCATCGTTGTAATTCCTTACGGTGATTTAGAAGCATTAAAAGCCGCAATTACACCAAACACAGCAGCATTCATTTTAGAGCCAATTCAAGGTGAAGCAGGAATTAACATCCCACCAGCTGGTTACTTAAAAGAAGCTTTTGAAGTATGTAAAAAAGAAAACGTTTTATTTGTAGCAGATGAAATCCAAACTGGCTTAGGCCGTACTGGTAAAGTATTTGCTTGTGACTGGGACAATGTAACTCCTGACATGTACATACTTGGTAAAGCACTTGGCGGCGGCGTATTCCCAATCTCTTGCGTAGCAGCAAACCGCGACATTTTAGGCGTATTCGAGCCAGGTTCTCACGGTTCTACATTCGGTGGTAACCCACTTGCATGTGCTGTTTCTATCGCAGCTCTTGAAGTGTTAGAAGAAGAAAAATTAACAGAGCGTTCTCTTCAATTAGGTGAAAAATTAGTTGGGCAATTAAAAGAGATTGATAACCCAATGATCACTGAAGTTCGCGGTAAAGGTTTATTCATCGGTATCGAATTAAACGAACCAGCTCGTCCTTACTGTGAACAACTAAAAGCAGCTGGTCTACTATGTAAAGAAACACATGAAAACGTAATTCGTATCGCACCACCTCTAGTAATCTCTGAAGAAGATTTAGAGTGGGCATTCCAAAAAATTAAAGCTGTATTATCGTAATGATAGAGAGGTTGTCCGACATGTTGGGACAACCTCTTTCTTTTTATATTCATTTATATTAAGATTTTTTGTAATTTTCTGTATTTTAAAATCGTAAAGGAGGTGCGATATGCTATTAAGATATGGTAAACATATTAACTATTTAGCTACATCTTTTATTTTAGTTACATTCTTTGGCTTCCTACTTTCCACAACATGGCTTACTCACTACTCAACTCCTACTACATTCACACTACTGAAAGCATCATTTTGGACTGCTGTTATTCTTACTATCATTGGTTTTGGACGAGAAAAAAGCGCACTTACGGTTATACTATTTGGCATTTGTACACTTGCATTCATTGGTCTTTACACTTTTTCCGTTATTGATTACCTCTATAACCCAAGGCCATAAAAAAGAGCTATCTTTTAACAAGATAGCTCTTTTCTTCACTTCACTACATTTCGCAAAGTACCAATTCCTTCTACTGTAATAACCACTTCATCACCAGCATGTAAAAACTTCGGTGGTGTGAAACCTTTTCCGACACCAGCCGGGGTTCCTGTTGCGATAATATCGCCTGGTTCTAAAGTCATTCCTTTACTTATCGTTGAAATAATTTCTTCTATTGAAAAAATCATTTTATTTGTGTTGGAAGTTTGCCTTACTTCTCCATTTACTACCGTTTCAATGTGTAATGCATTCGGCGCATTAACCACCGATTTATGAATTAAATACGGTCCCATCGGACAAAATGTATCGAAGCTTTTCCCAAGGAAAAACTGTTTATGTTTTCTTTGAATGTCTCGAGCTGTTACATCATTGATAATCGTATAACCAAAAACATGCTCAAGCGCTTTTTCTTTTTTTATTTGCTTCCCTCGCTTACCAATAATGATAGCTAATTCTCCTTCGTAATCTAGTTCGTCCGTTGCATGAGGGTGACCATTAATTTGCTCATTTATGCCAATAACTGTTGTTGGTGCTTTCGTAAAAATCATTATATTTTCTGGAATAGACTCTATTCCGCCCATTTCTATGGCATGCTCACGATAGTTTTTTCCAACGCACAAAATATTCTTTCTTGGCCTTGGAATCGGTGCTAATATTTTCACCTCTGTTAACGGATAATACGCCGCTTCCCCGTTCTCTTTTGCCCAATTTACAATTTCACATACTTTCTCAAAGCATTCAGTTCCTCTTTCAATACACTCTAACATTGTAATAGGGATTGTAACCTTTTCCCCTTTTTGTCTTTGCGCTTCTCTTAAGTGTAATACCTTTTTTTCTTCTTCATCCACAATACCTACAAATACCTTTTCTTCTTTCTTCGCCGTTACAAAACGCAATATTTCCACTCTCCATCCTAAAACTCATGCCCTTTAATTGTATTCGCATCCGTAAGAAAAAAACCTTCTCATACACGCTAATTTTTACAATATTCTTCTCATACCCTATTCGTTACGCCTTTATATTTGGCATAAAATGTAGAAATTTTACTTTTTTTAGCGAAGGTATTTCTTTTTTATGGAGTTTTTGTATAATATGTACTACATATATACTAAAAATTTCATTTAGAGATGGAGCCGATTTCAATGTTTGAGCAAGCGATTGAAAAAAAACGTGAAAAAATGATTTATTTTGCTGAACGCTATGGAATGACTTCTCAAAAAACAGTGGATTGTAGCCAAGAACTGGACAGGCTCTTAAATGTAATTTGGCATGTACATACGGATTTTCACCCAAATCAAACACTCGACACACACACGCAATAGCGTGTGTGTGTCTTTTATTTCAAAAAAACACACATTTTATTGAAAACGCCCATACAATAGTAGAAAAGAAAATTTTAAAAACGAAGGGTGTTTTATATGCCAGCTATGGTCGGACATATTCGTATCGTCAATATTGGATCAAGTGGTATTTTTCATATTGGAGATGTATTTGCGATTAGGCCTATTAGTTACTCACGTGCTTTCGCCGGGGCCGGCTCTTTCAACGTTGGAGACAATGTTTCTGTCTACAATTATCAAAGTGCAACGACTGTCAACGATTCAGATGTAATCGATCAAGCGATAATTGGCTCAACTTAAAGGAGGCAATTGCATTGAATTTTTATGTAAACCAAAGTATCATCATCAACAGTATTAAAATTGATAGCATTACAACCTCTTCTGTGTTCCAAATTGGTACTGCCGGAAGTATTAAAGCCCTATCTAAATTTTCAAATACGGGCGGATTTACGGAGCCGCTTCGCCCATTACAGGCGAAAGGACAAATTATTTCTATCAAACCATCAACTAGTTCTTCTTAAGACATCCTTGTCATAAATATATAGCAGGAATATTTTTACCCTCCCTATTGAAAAGGAGGTTTCACAAATGAATCAAGATATATATACTTACTTACACCAACTTCAACAAGCTCTTCAAACACAACAAGCAGCCATCCTGAATTTAGAAGATCAAGTGCGCCAACTCCAAGAAGAGCTTAACGAATTAAAAAATCGCCCCTCCTCTTCTGTAGGAAAAGTGGAATACAAATTCGATCAATTAAAAGTCGAAAATTTAAATGGTACTTTAAATATTGGTTTAAACCCATTTTCAGCAAAAGGACAACAAATTGAAGATTTTCAAGTGGATACAGAAACATTGAAGGTAAACCCTGAAACTGAAACAAACCCAGACTTTTATCAAGGTATCCTCCAAGAAATGCATCGATACTTAGATGAAGAAGCATATAATCGTATTCTCCATTTTGAACAAGAAGAGCGAACACCGCTTGATGAAATGTATCGACAAATGATGGTGGATGACATAAAAAAACAGATGGAGCATCGACTCCCTTATTATTTATCACAAGCGCAATCATATGAAGGTATTTCAACAGATCCAGATTATTTACGAGATATCATTATTCAGGCAATGAAACAAGATATTGACAAAGCCTTTCTCTCCTTTATTCAGCACATACCGGGAAATTTCCGAAAGGAGTAAGTATGTATGAACCTTAACGTTGTAAACCGTGAGTTAAAAGTCGGACAGATTAAAATGAACGGTGTATCGTCGTCCGCACTCTTTTTAATTGGAGATGCAAATCTCCTCATTCTATCTTCTATTCTCGATACACCATTTGAAACAGTTACAGAGGGTCCATTTGTACCATTAGTAACAGATGTCCCTCCTACTCCAGGTTAAGGAGACTGAGAAATTATGTTGCATCATGTGTCTATTGTCCAAAATGTTTCTATTATTTCTTTAGGGATTGCTGCTGTATTTCAAGTTGGAGATGCAAACCAAATGGAATTAAAAAGTAGAGCTATTGCCGTCCACCGTGAAATTCCTTTTTATATACGGGGAGAAGGTCGCTTTGATGCTTTTGAAATCTTTACAGATGAACACATTACAATTCCAAAACGAACGACAGATGTAAAATTAAACATTGTAAATGAATGCCCTTTTATTGAAGTTAATAACGTTGAATTACGCACACTTTTAAATTCTGGTTGCTTTCAAATTGGAAATGTTGATTATGGTTTTAATAACTCTCGTATTATACAAATCCGCCAATATATTACGGATGAACCTTCCGCACAATAATTCATATAGTAATTAAAAAGCTTAGTAAAGTAGGTGGATGGTATGCCTTCGGTTGTAGGAAATCTCGTCGTGCAAAACAGTAACGGCTCTTTCAACTTAGGAGATTTTTATAACGTATCTCCGAAAGAAAACACGAAAGCCTATAACGGATCTGGAGCTTCCAATGTTGGGTTTGTCGTGAATACGTTTAACGGTGTTAGTGCAACGAATACATTTGATTCTGATGTGGCAGATCAAGATCAGATTGGAACAGCGTAAAAAAAGTAGGAGATATTCTCCTACTTTTTTCTTTTATCTAATTCAAAATTATTAAAATAAAATTTTAATAAGCAAGAACTTTACTGTCCACAAATAGTGGTATAAACAAGTAAGTAGTGAAGAGGCACTATTTCATTTTATTTAAATGATAACCCGCTCTCCTCCAAAGCCCTCCTAAGCTTCGGCAAAGACGCAGGTCCCATACCATGCAGTTTTAATATTTCTTTTTCACTATATTTTGAGAGTTCTTCTACAGTTTGAATTCCATGGTGTTCTAATGCCCTTCTTGCTGGCGCTGAAAGAAGAGAGAGAAAACCTTCTTTTGGTTTTCTCTCTTTCTCACAGACTGGGCAAGTTGGACAATCGCTACTTTTATAGTACTCGTGTCCCTGTTCACAAGTTCTTAACGTTTTTTCCGTTACCATTTTCAAGCCCCTCTATTCTTCAATATTTACAACGTGATTCCCATCAAAGAAGTATAAACATTTCTCTTTTACAGGATGTTGTAAGCTTTTCTCCAGTGCTTTTGCATATAACGAAAGCTGCACTTTATATCGATCTTCTAAAATTGGTTTCGCTTGTTCGAATCCGCCTGGAAATTTCCCTTCAATCGTATCTGTTTTGAAGTCGATTAACGTAATGCCATCTTCCTCTTCAATCATGCAGTCGATAACCCCTTGGACAAGAATCGATTCCCCGCTATTCCCTTGCCAATCTTGATATGCTTCTTCTGCTGCAAGCATCATCGTAAATGGAACTTCACGCTCAACACTTTTCGCCGCTAATACCCTTTTACCTAAGTCACTGTCAAAGAATGAAATTACTTTTTCAATCGCTATTTCTTCCGCCTGCTCGAATGTTAATAATTCCTTATTTACCATTCCAGCAATTTGCTCTTGAAGAACTTCAACCGTAATCGGCTTCTTCAAATCAACATGCTGCATAACGGCATGGACTGCTGTTCCGCGCTCTGCGTACGTTAACCCTTTTTTCTCCATAAAGCGCGGACGTGTTTTAATTGGTGCACGTAGTTTTTTAATAAAGGCGTTATCACTACCATCTTCTGATTGATAATTTCTCTTTATTTCTGTAACAGATTGCTTCGCACGGTGAGATGTTGCTTCCTCATATCCGTACTTCCACATTAATCTATCGTACACTTCATCTTTTCGTTCACTTTCTAACGGCACAGCCTTTTTCTCACGAAGCGCTTCTAACAATTCTTGTTTCTCTTCTTGAACTGGCTCTGGTGCAAGTAGCGTATTACCGTCCACAACTTCTACTTTCCAGCTAGTGTCATACCCGTAAATTTCATCTGGAATACTTCCTTGTCCTAATTCAAGAAGCATTTCACTATCACGGTGTCTATATAATGAAGGTGCAATCCAGTCTAAATAACAAGACGCCCCGGCACGTATGTGATCTGGTAATAACCATTCACTATGTTCCCTCGCATCAAGCCATTTTTCCATTTCCTTATTTGCATCCTTAACTGTTCCGATTAAAATTAACTTCTCTTTCGCGCGCGTCAACGCTACGTATAGTACGCGCATTTCTTCCGCAATTAATTCCATTTTCATTTTACGCTTAATCGCAAGCTGTGATAATGTTGTATATTTAATTCGTTTACGCGGATCGATAAATTGCGAACCGAAACCGAAATCTTTATGCAATAAGAAACGTTTCATTAAGTCTTGTGTATTAAAACGACGACCGAGTCCAGCTACAAATACAACCGGGAACTCTAACCCTTTACTTTTATGAATCGTTATAATGCGAACAACGTCTTCTTGTTCACCGAGGGCCCTCGCCGTACCCATGTCATCACCGCGTTCTAAAATACGTTCAATAAAACGTAAGAAGCGGAATAATCCTCTAAATGATGTTGCTTCGTATTGTCTTGCGCGGTCATATAGTACGCGTAAGTTTGCCTGCCTTTGCTTTCCAGCTGGTAAACCGCCAACGAAGTCGTAATAACCTGTCTCACCGTACACTTTCCAAATTAAATCAGAAAGTGATTGTTGACGTGCAAATTCACGCCATCCTTGCAGTAAGTTATAAAACCACTCTAATTTATCATGAAGTTCTTGCTCCTCTTCAAGTGGTGCCCCTTTTAAGAATGAGCTCATTACTTCATAAAACGAGCCTTTCTTTCCATGAGCACGAAGCGTCGCAAGTTCTTCATCGCTCAATCCAACGATTGGAGAACGAAGTACAGCTGCAAGCGGAATATCTTGCATCGGATTATCAATAACGCGGAATACGTTCATCATAATATTTACTTCTGTCGCTTCAAAGTAACCAGTCGCAAGGTCAGCGTACACTGGAATTCCTTGTAATTTTAACTCTTCCATAATTTGCGGGGCCCACGGCATGGAGCGAAGTAAAATAACGAAGTCGCGGTATTGTACTGGGCGCATACTATCATTTTTACGGTCATACACTTCATAACCTGAATCAACCATCGCTTTAATGCGCTGCGCCATAAGACGAGCTTCAAGCTGTGCTTTTTCGACTTCTGCACCTTCTTCTCCGTCTATTACTTCTTCTTCCGTTTGCTGAATGCACAGTAGTTCTGCCGCTACATCTTCACCTTCTGGATAGGTAGCACCTAACTTTAATTCAGCGTCTGCATCGTAGTCGATTTCTCCGACTTCTTCACCCATAATTTGTTTGAAGATAAAGTTCGTACCTGCTAACACTTCATGACGACTACGGAAGTTTTTCGCTAAGTCGATCTTCATTCCACCGCCCAATCCTTCTTGTGTGAAGCGTTTATATTTTCCTAGGAATAGTCCTGGTTCGGCTAGTCGGAAACGATAAATCGACTGCTTTACGTCACCAACCATGAACAAGTTTCCTTCACTCTCAGAATCTTTCGTTACGAATTTAATAATAGATTCCTGTACAAAGTTAGTATCTTGATATTCATCGACTAATACTTCAGCAAATTTATTACGATATTGGAGCGCCACTGCTGACGGATTCATTTCACCATTTTCACTTTGTTCACTTAAAATTTGTAAACAGAAATGCTCTAAATCTGTGAAATCGACCATTCCTTTATCTCGCTTCATCGCTTGGAAACGCTCTGTAAATACTTTTACAAGTTGAACAAGCTTTTCTAATACTGGGTGCATATCTTGAAAATCTCGTAAGAAACTTTCAGGTTTTCGGCTAAATAACTCTTCTTGTAATTTCTTCACTTCATCTTTCGCTTTATTACGAAGAGAGTCTACTTGTTTTACAACATCTTCATTGTAATCACTTTTCTTAATACGCTTTAACGTTTGCCACGATACATTTTGCATCGCTTCATACAAACTTGTCCACGACTCATGAGCAGCTGATGATAGCGTTCCAAGTAAAGCTAGATCTGCTTGCAGGGTTTCAATGCGAGGCGCTGGACCGTCAGGAAGCATTGCGAGTTCAGTTGCCTTACGAATATGCTGTTCCGCTGTTTCAAGCTGGAATTTCACATCTTCTAATAAATAAGAAGCATATACTAAATCTTCAATTGTCTTTCCTTCTACGTCATATGCTTCTACTAATTTATCAAGCCATTTTTCCGGATTTGGATGCGCTCTTGACTCTGTATGAAGCGCTAAAATCATACGTTGTAAGTCATCATCACTACGGTCACTCGTATAACGATCAACAAGTTCAAAGAAGATTGTATTATCTTCGATTCCGTACTCTTCTTCTAATATGTCATCTAGCACTTCTTCTTTTAACAATTCATTTTCTGTTTGATTCGCAATACGGAAACGAGGATCAACATCAAGCATGTAGTAATATCCTCTAATTACTTGTAAACAGAATGAGTGAATTGTTGAAATGGAAGCTTTATTTAATAGGCTCAGCTGCTTTCTTACGTGTTGAGAGCCTGGTTCATCAATTAATACCTTTTCTAACGCTTCCCCGATTCGGTTTTTCATCTCTTGCGCCGCTGCATTCGTAAATGTTACAACGAGCAGGCGGTCGACATCGACTGGATTCTCTTCATTAATAATCTTTTTAATAATACGTTCAACTAATACTGCTGTTTTCCCTGACCCAGCTGCAGCCGCAACTAAAATATCACGTCCATTCGCTACAACAGCTTTCCACTGGTCATCTGTCCATTGACTACCTTCTGGTTTTTCAGGCCAATTTTCTATCATTCTCCGCCAACCTCCTCTCTTATTTTCTCCATCGCTTCGCTATCTTTCATATCTTTTAACGATCGGAACTGATTATCTTCAAGTGACTCATCAAATTGACAAACAGATTTGAAGTTACAGAACGTACATGCTGCTTTATTTCCCATTTTATAAGGAGCAATATCGATAACACCTTCTGTAATATCTTTTCCGATATTTTCAAACGTATGGTGTACATATTTTTGCAGTACGTTAAACTCTTGCTCACTTGCAATACTTGAACGCGCACTAAAGCTACCGTCTTTTTTCAGGCCAGCAGAAATAATATCTGAACTTCCTGTTGAAAGTTTGTTATCCATTAAACGAACAACGTCAGCATCTCCTAATACGAGTCCTTTCATTTTAAATTTCTTTAAAATTTCTTTTTCAATTTCAGCTTCAGATGCGTCACCTTTCATCTCAACGATTGGGTTATGAATATGGAAATACAATACACCAGCTGGTGATGCTGCGTGACCTTTTTTCATCCACGTCTGCGCATTCGAAGTAACAACATCTAAATACGTTAACATTTGAAGTGCTAATCCGTAATACACTTCCGTTAAATCTAACGCTTTTGAACTTGATTTATAATCAATAATACGTAAGAACGTCCCGTTTTCATCTTCTGCCTTATCAACACGGTCAATACGGCCGACAACTTCCATCTTCACACCATTTGGTAATGAGAATTCCATCGGCGGAAGTGATCCTGTACCACCCATACCGAACGGCACTTCTAAATCAACTGGTACGAATCCGCTTGACTTCGCATGTTCACGAAGAATGATTGACGTACGGAAAATGATTTGTTGTAGTTTTTGTTTTAAATAGAAATGACGGTTTGAACTTAATAAAATTTGTCGTTGTAATAACGGTGCGATTTCTTCTATTACTAAAATAGAAAGATGCTCACACTCTTTTATGGATAAATCCGCCCAAGTACGGTTTTCACGCAATAGCTTGTCCGCAATTTTCTTTAATGCCGCATGGAATAATTCGCCGATGTCCGGCGCATCAAGCTTGAAAATATCACGCTCTCTAAGCGATAAACCGTGCTGCGCAAAATGAGCGTATGCACAACGGTTAAATAGTTCCATACGAGAGACGCTTCCTTTAATTATATCTCCGTATAAATCTCTACTTACTGCTGTACTTAGTTTCTTCGCACGATTTCGATAGAATAAACTTGATAAGACGCGGCTACTTTTTTGTTTCCATTCATCTGAAGTTACGTAGAAATTATATACGTCCCACCAAAAGTCTAAATTCCCTTCAAATCCGTATCGCTTCCACGTTTGTAGTTGCTGCATAACGTAAGATAACGTTACTTCTGGCGTTGCTACGTATGAAATTTGTTCTGAACGTGATAAATCGTTTACGTCATTGGTAATAAATGAATCTTTCACATTAGGGAACATTCTTTTTATTTTCTTAATAAAGCTAGACGCAAGTAACGTCTTTCCTTCTTCATCTGCAAGCGGGCATGAAATATATAACTTCTCAGATGCTCTCGTTACCATTTGATACATAACGAACTGTTCTTCTAACAAAGTTTGTCTCGTCGTTGGCGCTAATTCAATCCCTGCTGCACCAAGAACTTCTCTTTCTTCATCAGAAAGCATACCTTCGTCCATAGGTGCTGCTGGAATAACCCCCTCATTTACACCTATAATAAACGTTGCTTTCACGTCAGATAACCTGGAGTGATCAATATTAGCAATTAACACTTGGTCTAATGACGGCGGAATGTTAGCAAATTGAAGTGCCTCAAGACCTGTCGACATAACGTCCGTAAACATAGAAAGAGACATTTTCTCTTCACCAAGCATCTCTACAAACGTATCAAGAAGGCTCATTACTTCTTCCCATACTTGTTCATGATCTGTCGCAAATAAGAAATCTCCACTTTCTTCTGCACGTATACGTAATTCTTCTAGTTTTTTCGGAACATCCAGCTCTTCTAGAAATAAGTAAACTGCTTCACACATTTGCATAACTGTTCCTGCACGCTTTAACCTTTTTTGCATGCGAATAACAGGTGTTCTTACAACGTCACGTAACCTATTTATTTTCTCTTCCATTTCACGTTCACTGTCTGTAATCATCCCGTTCGTATCATCAAGAGAACGATAACGGCGATACATCCATGGATCCTCTGAAGTCCACCTCTTTCCTTGTACACCGTACGCTAAACAGTAATTTTCAAATTCATCCATTTCTTCACGCATCGTTTCTTTTCTTACGTCTAATGGATATAAAAGCTCTGTTTTCACGCAGCGGAACACCGCATCATAACGCCAATTCCCACTAATAATCTCGAGTGCAGAACGAATACATTCTACTAATGGGTGGTGTGACATCGGGCGCTTTTCATCGATGAAGTGCGGGATATTGTAATCTGTAAATAACGTGCGCATCACATCGTAATAACTTTCCCCATTACGAAGAAGCACTGCAATATCTCGGTAACGATATTTTTCATTCGCAACAAGTTTACGAATTTCACGAGCAACACCTTCTACCTCCGCTCGTAAATTCGCAGCTGTGCTAATCGTTACACTCGCTTCACCGTTAAATTTTTCATTCGGACGCGCTTCATAATGAGCTTCTAAATGCGCTAATGCGGGAGAATGAAAACGCGGCTGTTCCATAAGTGGAATTGTTTTTTCAATTTCTATTTTCTCTTCACGCGCTACTTGTTTGATTTTTTCATACGTTAACGTCGTTTCATAAAATAAATCGAGTTCATTTACTGGCTGTGCTAACGTTTTTTCATCTATCGTTAACGTGATCGTAACTCTCGCTCCGCAAATCATAAGCTGTCTTACAATCTCTAACTCTTGCGGGGAGAGTGAATGAAATCCATCTATATAAATTTCCGCACCATTTACATATTCAGACTGCGGAAGCTTTTCCACTAGCAATTGTAGGTAGTCTTCTGAATCTAAATATTTTCCAATTAAAGCACGTTCAAAATCATCGTATAGTAACTGTAAATCATACACTTTATTCGCTAGTAACTTTTGTTCGGCACTGCTACTATGCGCATCCAATTGTTTCCACATTTCATATACGTTAGATGGCGTTACATTGTAACGTTTAAACTCTGCAATCATACTGCCAAGATGTTCAAAGAAACCGTTTTGCTCCGCTGCTTTTTGGAACACCGATAATCCATCTTTACGAGACTCTACAATTTTACGGAGTAACATATGTACACCCGCTTCATCAATATGAAGACGACTCGCTCCGCCAACTTCTTGTAGTACCTTCCACGCTAATCGTGAAAAACTAAAAACTTGTGCCCGAATAGAACCTCTTACATCCTCACTTCCAATTAACGCCTGCTGCGTCTGGAATGTCATCTGTTCTGGCACAAGATATAATATTGTTTTCCCTCTCGGGCGTTGTTTTAACTCTTCTTGCACTTCGCGTAAACAAAGTGTACTTTTTCCACTTCCCGCTCTACCAATCACAAATCGAAGTGACATGTAACCCCACCTTTCACTTACATAACGAACGTTAGTTTGCTACTATAATTGTATTATAGTACACGAAAAAAGACAAACTGAGTTGTTTGTCTTTTCTATACTTCTACTTCATTATATCAACCTTTTGAAAAATTCGTTTGCACCTCTTGAATTGGCCAATATCGCAAATCAACTTTACCGACAACTGTATCAGCTTTTACAAAGCCAAAGTGTCTACTATCCCAGCTCCCGAGCCGGTTATCACCTACTACAAAAATAAACCCGGGTGGCACCAGCTTTTCTTTCGTTAACTCTTCTAATGTAAAGTCGCCTGTTAGTTGCCTTCCATTTATCTCTTTCTTATACTTCTCTAAATACGGCTCATCAATAAATTGACCGTTTATATATAACTTATCCTGCTTATATTCAATATGATCTCCAGGTAAACCGATAACCCGCTTTACATAGTCCTCTTTTTTATTCGCATGAAATACCACAACGTCAAATCTGTTCAAGTCCCCAACTTGATAACTCACCTTATTTACAACTAGCATATTGCCATCCTGCAATGTCGGCATCATTGACTTCCCCTCTACAACATACGTTGAAAAGAAAAACGTTCGAAAAAATACAGCTAATAATACACCAATTAAAATTGTTCGTATCCACTCTATGCCTTCTTTTTTCAAAGTTTTCTTCATCTGCTTCTCCCCTTATCCTTTAATACTGAAGCTTTCCTTTACAAAGAAGACTATTCTTAATGTAGTTCTAACTTTACTTCGATTTTCTTACCGACATACCATAAAATAAAAATACCAATCGCTACAATAACTGATTTCACTGGATTATGAATAAATGACATTAAATCATGACCGATATACGTTAAAATAAAAATCATCACAAGTTTTCCGAATGCTAACGCTAGACCAAACTGTTTTACACTAATTCGGGATAAACCAGCGACAACATTTATTAGCGCTGACGGTGTAAACGGAAAACAAAATATAACAAAAATCGGTGCGAATCCTTTCCTTTCAATCCACCCCATTGCTTTTCGTACTCTCTCATGCTTATTTACAAACGAAAAGAAACGACTGCGACCAAAATGGCGGATGATGAAAAAGACAAGTAATGCACCCATTACTGATCCAAGCCATGAATAAAGAAAACCGAGCCAAAAGCCAAATGCAACAGCATTCGCCAGTACAAATACAATAAGCGGTAATGCTGGAATCAACGCCTCTATCATCGGTAAACCAATACCAAGAAGTGGTCCGAACGCTTTATAACTCTCAACAATATGATCCATATTTTCTGGTGAAAAATACTCTTTGATTGTCTGAAAATCCATTCTACACTTTACCCCTTTACTCTAAATACTATCCCTACTGTATCATTGCTTATATGAAAGAGGAAATGGTAGATACGACATACGGAGATGTATTTATTAAAGTTTCCATATCTTTCATAAGAATTCCTTCATTATTTAGCTATGATAATCTATCAATATTCGACAGGACGTGTCGTTCATTTTGTTATTTAGATTGTTTTTCGGTTTTTATCGGTAAATGAAATTATACTGGTGATTTTCTAAATATATCAATTACAACTCGTTTTTTCTAATATATCGCCTGATCTACAAAGACTGACTGACAAACAAAAAAAGAATGGGGATTCCCCCATCCTTTCACACTTCGCCTTCCTTCACAAAATACACCTTCTCATAAGCGGGTCTTAATGTTGATTCCTCTTTTTTATCGACCTCTTTAAAACAAGGATTCCCTTGTTTTTTCCTACGATCTTCATATTCAGTACGTAATTTCGCTGTACGATTTTGTTGATTTTCAAAACTAGTTTTTGATATTTCTAATTTCACAGCAAAGCCATTTATAAATCTAATAATAAGATTTCCATCTTCTAATTCTTTATTACTTTCAATATAAAAATGAGACAACCAAGCGCACTCTTTTCTAGAGTAAGAATAGGTAGGGAAAAAATAAAGTTGATCTGCTGGACTAATCGCAATCGGTGCTTTATGTGTAATATGAGTTAACTCTTTCGTTCCTTCTTTTCTGCCTAAGAAACTAGAGCCATGCTTGCGGCAACTTCTTTCTATAATATCTAGAGGTTTTTGAAATACGAAAAAAGAATCATTCATTTCAACGACTCGCGTAACAATTTTCTTTTCACTTAGAATAACAGGAAGTAAGGCCATCGTATTTTTCGTTACAACATAATTTTCGACATAGCGTTCCACTTTACTTTCCATACTCCATTATCTCCTTTTTTCCATTTATATTAGCAGCTGCATATATAATTTTAGCATCTATGAAAAGGAAATAGCTTACAAGTTCCGCTTTTTTACAATTTTTTATCATTTATCAAACATTTGTTAAACAATAAAATCACAATATAGAAATTAATTAATTTTAAAGTTATAAAAACAGCATTTATACTACCTATAAATATTTATTATCCATTCCTCATTTCACATCATTACAACAACTAACTTTGCTATAATTAAAATGTAAATCCAATATATGGAGGGCCACTATGGAAGAAAAAGAGATCCAACCATCGATTCAAATGAAAAATAGTAGCGTCATTATCGTGAAAAACTCAGCTAATATTATATTCGGTTTATTTTTCATTCTGCTATTCTTTGCCAAACCGTTTCGTAAATCAAAATGTCCAGAATGTAAAAAACGTGAGAAGAAAAAATCAGGGCAAGAACAATAAAAGGCCTTCCTTTATGGAATGCCTTTTTACATTCGTAGTATCATTTTATTTATTCTTCTTCCCCCTAAAAAACGACTATATTTTCTTCCAAGGTTCTCTACATCTTTTTTGATTTGTAATATGATCCTTATATAAAACATGAGAAAGAGTATTTGTACTTGTTATCCGCTTTTAATTTTTATTAAAAAATTCAAATTTGCACATCTTTATCCATCACTAACAATTCGTTAATTAGTTAACTTTGCAATATAAGTTTTGTATATAATGTCATTCAAAAACACAATATATATAAGTAGCTATTTATAATTACATTGCTTTTTATCGAATTCTAAAAAGGAGTTGTATACTATGGATAAAGAAAATCCATTAAATCAGCAGGTTAATAGCATTCCCTCAGATGCTCTGAATACCCCTAGTAAGGAACAAGAACAACTGTTAGAAACATCATCTCAAAACGTACAAAATTCCAACAACAACGCTAACAAAAAAGATGTTACTCAAGGTCTATCTGGAAAAGATTTCCCCATTTCAACAGAGAATACAAATTTATAGTTATTTACTATCATACGCAGCAAATGCTCTTGCTGAACTAATTCTTCTACAGAAACTAATACGCATTCCAGATAATTTTTTACCAGTTGTAACATCGAAAAAGAGATTTAGATATAAAAACAGGCTCTAAAAAAACTTTCTCCACAACAAAAAAAGGATGGCATTAGCCATCCTTTTTTCCATCATCAACTATAAAATTATAGTTTGATTACGTTTTTAGCTTGAGGTCCACGGTTACCGTCTTCGATTTCGAAGCTAACTTTTTGACCTTCTTCTAAAGATTTGAAACCGTCAGTTTCGATTGCTGAGAAGTGTACGAATACGTCGTTTTCGCCTGGAACTTCGATGAAACCGAAACCTTTTTCGTTGTTAAACCATTTTACTTGTCCTGTTACTGCCATAATTATTTCCTCCTAAGAAAATACAAATTTTAAATTTTTTAGTCTTCCTGTCTAAAAAAAGAATCCACACATTATCAAATACGAAACATAAACTAGTTCTCACATACTTTTTCTCGTTCGTTTTCAGCACTTGATAACATATGGATTGCTTAATTTAACTATTCAACTGACATCATCATAGCACATTAAAATAAAATGTACAATCTTTTTCGAAAATAGAATTTCTAATTTTTAGTATTTCTTATAAAATATAATTATCTCTATTCTAAATAAGGAGGAGTTTATGACCAATAAAATTCCTAAAAAAACATTAAAAAGAATTGAAGAGGATATTGAAAATAATAATCTTGGAAAAGCAAGAGATAGATTGCATGGCCTCATCTTTACATACCCAAATGAATTACATCTTCGAAAACAACTCGGAGATATTTATTATAAATTACAATATCCAGAAATGGCTGGACGTTACTGGTATCTAGAAGAGCATAAAACAGGTATTATGCATGAATCATGTTTATTATTTGAAAAATCAATGGGAAATAGTCCTCATCATATTGCACGTGCTTTAAAGTTTAAAGGCGATTCTAACCATATAAAAGGTTTGTATAAAGATCAACCTTTATCTTCAGTGCAGAAGAAAGTAGCAGAGGAGTTAATTTATGAGTATAAAGAAACATGGAAAGATAAGCTAGTTCCTTTTGGCTGTCTAGCATTGCTTGCTTCCCTTCTCTTTTCTGCCGTTGTTGGTCTATTCACTATTTGGAATTGGATTTTTTAATCACAGGGGGAATTTTCACATGTCAAACTACGCTAAAGAAGAAAGGCTAACAGGGGGAAACGTCTCAAGCGTATATCGTTCTGAAAATACTGTTCGGCGAGAGTTAAAGCCAGACAGTGAAAAGATTCATAAGCTATTGCAACATTTAGAAAACAAAGGATTTCATTATGCTCCAAAGTTTTTAGGTGTAGATGAAAAGGATAGAGAGATTTTATCCTTTATTGAAGGAGAAGCTGGCAATTATCCTTTAAAAGAATATATGCGATCTAATGATGTATTAAAAGAAATAGCAAAGATGCTCCGCCTTTACCATGATGCTGTAAGTGATTTTCCGTTATTAGCTGATTGGAAACCGATGGATCATACTCCAAATAACATTGAGGTTTTATGTCACAATGATTTTGCCATATATAACATTATTTTTAATAATAAGAAGCCAGTAGGGATTATTGATTTCGATGTTGCTGCTCCTGGTCCAAGACTATGGGATATCGCTTATACACTCTATACTTGTGTGCCTTTAAGTAGAGTGTATTATACTGAATCCGGTGAAGCCGTTCATTATGACTCATCGCAACATGCAGATCGTATTAAAGAGAGAGTGAATTTGTTCGTTCAGTCCTATGATAAAAATATGGATGAAGATTACTTAGGAATGGTGTTGCTTCGATTAGAAGGGTTATGTACATATATGAAACGAAAAGCTCAAGAAGGCGACTTGAATTTCCAAAGAATGATCGATGAAGGACATCTAGAGCATTATGAGAAAGATATGAAGTTTATTCGTGATCATAGGGCTGAGTGGAGTTGATTTAGTAATAAAGAAAAGTTAGTATCGTTTTTTGCCGACAACTCAATCTCTCTTTTCGAATCGTTTAGAAAATAACAAGGGGCACCTTTCAAAAAGGTGCCCCTTCCTTTTATTTCGTAAACTGTGCTTCTTCCGTAGATCCTTTTAGCGCTGTCGTTGATGAAGTTCCCCCTGTAATCACTTGTGCCACTTCATCAAAGTAACCTGTTCCTACTTCGCGTTGATGACGTGTTGCAGAGTAGCCATGTTTTTCAGCTGCGAATTCTGCTTGTTGTAGTTCAGAGTATGCTGCCATGCCGCGCTCTTTATAGCCACGTGCTAGTTCAAACATACCGTAATTTAATGAATGGAATCCAGCAAGTGTTACGAATTGGAACTTGTAACCGTAAGATGCGATTTCCTTTTGGAAGCTTGCAATTGTTTTTTCATCTAGTTTTTGTTTCCAGTTGAATGAAGGTGAGCAGTTATATGCAAGTAGCTTCCCTGGATGCTCCTTATGAATTGCGTCCGCAAATCGTTTTGCATCTTCTAAATTTGGTTCTGACGTTTCACACCAAACGAGGTCTGCGTACGGTGCATACGCTAAACCGCGCGCAATTGCTTGATCAAGACCTGCATTCGTACGGTAAAATCCTTCTGGTGTTCTTTCTCCTGTAATAAATGCTTTATCAACAGGATCAATATCGCTCGTAATTAAATCAGCTGCATCCGCATCTGTTCTTGCAACGATAATTGTCGGCACTCCCATTACATCTGCTGCAAGGCGTGCAGAAATTAAATTGCGTACTGCTGTTTGCGTTGGTAGTAGTACTTTTCCGCCTAAATGGCCACATTTTTTCTCTGAAGATAATTGATCTTCAAAATGCACACCTGATGCACCTGCTTCAATCATACCTTTCATCAGTTCGAATACATTTAATTGCCCACCAAATCCAGCTTCTGCATCTGCTACAATCGGTACGAAATAGTCTGTATCATCGCTTCCTTCCATATGCTGAATTTGATCCGCACGTTGAAGCGTTTGATTAATTCGTTTTACTACAGCAGGTACGCTGTTCGCTGGATATAAACTTTGGTCTGGATACATATGCCCAGAAAGGTTTGCATCAGCTGCTACTTGCCAACCACTTAAGTAAATCGCTTTTAACCCAGCTTTTACTTGTTGCATCGCTTGGTTTCCTGTTAATGCGCCAAGTGCGTTAATATAGTCTTCTGTATGAAGCGATGTCCAAAGCTTCTCAGCACCACGACGCGCTAACGTATGTTCAATATCAATTGACCCGCGCAGGCGAATTACATCTTCTGCCGAATATGGACGTGTGATCCCTTTCCAACGCTCATCTAATTCCCAGCTTTCTTGTAACTTCTCGATTCTTTCGTTTTTCATTTGTTCCATCCCCTTTTCATTTTTTATAAAATTTCATAACCCGGTAATGTTAAAAATGGTACGAATTCATCATTTCGAACGAGATTTGTAAACAACGTTGTCGCCTCTTGGAATCTCCCTTTCTTAAAGGCTTCCTTACCAATCTCTCTTTCTATTTTTGCTAATTCTTCTTCTTTTAATTCTTCCATTAATTCAAGCGTAATATTACGACCATCATTTAGTTTTCCACCTTCATGACGAATCCATTGCCATACTTGTGCTCTTGAAATTTCAGCTGTTGCCGCATCTTCCATTAAGTTATAAATGGGTGCTGCTCCCCGTCCGCTTAACCAAGATGCAATATATTGAATACCTACGCTAATATTCATGCGAAGGCCCTCTTCTGTAATCGTTCCCACCGGTACCTCTAGTAAATCGTTTTCTGTTACACATATTTCTTCACGTCTTCTAAAAATTTGATTTGGTGTTTTCATAATGTGATTAAACACTTCCATTGCAACCGGTACAAGTCCAGGGTGGGCAACCCAAGTCCCGTCATGACCGTCTAAAGCTTCGCGTTCCTTATCAGCACGCACTTTTTCAAAAGCTGCTTCATTTGCTTCTGGATTATTTTTAATCGGAATTTGTGCCGCCATTCCTCCAATTGCTGGTGCATTACGGCGGTGACATGTTTGAATTACTTTCAAAGAATACGAACGCATAAATGGCGCCGTCATCGTGACTTGTGCTCTATCTGGTAGTAAGAATTTATTATGATTACGGAAACTCTTTAAAAAGCTAAAAATATAATCCCATCTTCCGCAGTTTAAGCCAGCAGAATGATCTTTTAGCTCATACAAAATTTCATCCATTTCAAACGAAGCGTGAATCGTTTCCAGTAACACAGTTGCTTTAATCGTTCCATTTGGAATGCCGATATATTTTTGAGCAAATACGAATACATCATTCCATAATCTCGCTTCTAAATAACTTTCCATTTTCGGTAAGTAAAAGTATGGGCCGCTCCCTTTTGCTAAAAGAGCTTTCGCATTATGGAAAAAGTACAAGCCGAAGTCTACTAAGCTACCCGACATATTTTTCCCATCAACTTGCATATGCTTTTCCTCTAAATGCCATCCTCTTGGACGTACAATGAGTACAGCTGTTTTCTCATTTAATCTATATTCTTTCCCTTTATCATTTTCATGTGAAATCGTTCCCTTTACTGCATCTCGTAAATTGATTTGGCCTTCCACTGCATTTTCCCAAGTTGGTGAATTCGAATCTTCAAAATCCGCCATAAAAAGATGCGCTCCTGAATTTAAAGCGTTAATGACCATCTTTCTATCTACCGGTCCAGTAATCTCTACACGGCGATCCTCTAAGTCTTTTGGCAGCTTGGCAATTGTCCAATCCGCTTCACGTATGTGTTTTGTTTCTTCTAGAAACTTCGGAAACTCCCCTGCATCAATTCTCTTTTGTTTTTCTACACGTTTTTGTAAAAGTTCTATGCGGCGCTCATTAAAATTCTCATGTAGTTCCTTCAAAAAACTAAGCACCTCAGGTGTCAATATTTCGCTGTACGCTGGTAACATTTCTCCAACGAGTGTAACCCGTGAAGTTTGCGTCGACATATTAGCATCCCCTTCTTAAACTGTTTTATAACAGATTTGATTTCATGTTTTATATTATATAACAAATCTTCAGAAAAGGAAGTTTTTTTTGAAAATTCATTTCGTTTTTTTTCAAAACGCCATTCTTTCGCGCTTTATTTCATACAAAAAAGGCCGCTGTTATACAACAACGACCTTTTTGTATTATTTTTGAATTTCACTTTGACTAGTTAAACTTTATTACTGCCCTTGTTCCATATCATGCAATATTGCTCTATGTAAAAACTGTGCGTATTGTTCTCTCGTTACCTTCATAGACGGACCGAATTTACCTTCTCCGATTCCCATTGTAATACCATTTGTTTGTACTGCACTAATTGCATTCGTTGCCCATGAATTTGCTGAAACATCATTAAAGTTATGAGATCCCTTTGCCTGTAGGTCAAAAGCATTCGTAAGAACTTGTGCCATTTCCGCACGCGTTAACGTCGCCTTCGGTCTAAAGTTTCCATTCTCGTCTCCCTGGAAAATTCCGATTTCCGTTAGAGCCAATATCTCCTCGATAAAGCTTGTTGAATTTTCATCGATATCTCCATATGGGTTTTCATATTCATCTTGTTCTTCCATATCAAACACACGGTAAATTAAAGCTGCAACTTGCTCACGTGTTACATTATCCCCAAAACCGAATATTCCATCGCCATATCCCAAAATTATTTCTTGTTCCGCTAATTCATGAATTGCCTCATATGCCCAATGTCCTTTTGGTACATCTTTAAATACAATTGTATTTGCTTTTTGCAACGGTGCACTTTCCGCTTTTACACTATTACTCTCTGCTGAGAATAACACCCCACCCATAATTGTTAATGCTGTAGCTGTTTTTAATAATTTTTTGCTCATCAAATTATCTCCCCAATATGTATATGTTTTTTTAAAAATATACAGAATAAATGGTATAGTGACAATATATTTTCCGACACATTTCGTGACGGTTTTGTGAATCATATTACACATCATGTCTTTTTCATCGGGTTGATTATAAAGCTTGTTTATAACCATAAAAATACATAAATACGAATAATAATTCTTTTTTAAACAAACAAAAAAGCACAAATTTTTCTATTTGTGCTTTCATATTTCACTCTACTTCCAATCCTCTTTCAAATGATAATTAATAATCGCATTATTAATAAACTGAGCATATTGTTCTCTAGGTACAGGGCGATTTAATTCATACATGCCATTCCCAGTTCCTCTCACAACATTATTAGATTGTAACGCACTAATTGCATCTTCTGCCCAGTGACCTTTTGGAATATCTTTAAATGTATGTTTTTGTTTCGTTTCAAAATTAAATGCTCGTTTTAAAATGACAGCCATTTCCGCTCTAGAGATTGGTGCTTTCGGCCTAAAATCCCCTTGGCCATCCCCTGTAAAAACACCACGTTTTGTTAACGCTAAAATTTCCTTTTTAAAAGTGGTTGTGCTATCAGAAACATCTTTATATGGATTCGCTACTGGCCCTTCTTCTTTTATCTCAAGTGTTCTGTAAATAGTCCCAGCTACTTGTTCACGTGTTATAAGATCGCCAACACCATACTTCCCGTTTCCATACCCTAATATAATTTTATGATACGCTAAATCCATAATAGCATCATATGCCCAAAATCCGTATGGAACATCTTCAAACACAATCATTTGTGGATACTCTTCCGCTTTTACAGGTGTCACATTCGCCCCTGCAAATATACCTCCTGCCATTGTCGCAATCATCATTACACCCAATATTTTTTTCTTCATTATCCTCTCTCCCTATTTCATTCAAATAAAATGAACTTCATTGTTTCAGGAGTACTATTTTTTTTGTGAATGTAAGATAAAATGCAAATCTTCTAGAAGAAATATTCCCACTACCTTTCTGCTTTATACCCCCTTCTTTCTTTTTCAAAAAGGAAGTTGTCACATCTAAGGTGTTATATACTAAAACATTCTACAATCTCTTTATAAACTCCTTTTCACTTTATAACTTCCCTTTATTGGCACCTAAAGGAGATGCCTAATGGAGATTACTATATTCATGGTTTATATTTCAGAGGTAGCATCCCCCTTCACTGATAACTCGCTTTCGCTGAATTTTGAGGTGGGGGTCTTACTGCCCAGCAAATAACAGGATAAAAAAATCATCCTTTTTTCTTAAAAGAGGATGATTTTTTTATATTTATTAACACTCAAATATGCTACTACTTTTGAAGAGTAAATTGGGCAACTATTTGTTTTAATTTTCCTGCTGCGTTATGCATATGTTCAATTGAAACCGAAATCTCTTGAACAGATTTTTCTTGCTGTTGAATAGACTCTTTTACCCTATCAGTTCGGTCAGATGATCTTTGGGAAATTTGAGCCATGTCTTCTGCAGAAGCCGAGATTTCCTCACTACTCGCTGCAATTTCATCTGTAGACATAGATACCGTTTGAATTTGCTCAGATACTTGCTGTACTTTTTCTGTAATTGTTCCAAATACTTTTTCTGTATGCATTACTACTTGTGTACCTGCCTGTACCTCATTATCTACTTTCCCCATCATATGTACCGTATGGTTCGTTGTTCCCATAACTTGAGTAATAAGATTCTCAATTTGTTTTGCAGAATCACTAGATTGTTCTGCTAATTTCCGCACTTCATCTGCCACAATTGCAAATCCTCTACCACTTTCACCAGCACGTGCAGCCTCAATTGCGGCGTTTAATGCTAATAAGTTAATCTGGGAGGTAATACCTTGCATAACATCAATGATTTTAACAATTTCTTCTGATTGTTCTTTCATAGTCTCTACTTGTTTCACACCGCTATGTACCGAATTTTGGATTGTATCCATCTGTTGAATCATTTGTTTCATTAATTTGTTACCACTCTCTGCATCTAATGCTGATTGAGCAGATAATTCATTTACAGAGGATGATGTATTGACTATACTCTGCATTCCTTGCGTCAACTCTTCCATCGCACCCGCAGTTTGTTCCATTGCTTGCATTTGACTCTCTGCACCATTTGCAACTTCTTCAATATCCATAGTGATTTTCTTCGCTGCACTACTAGATACTTCTGATGCAGATACTACTCCGTCTGCATGTTGGAATAAAAGCTGAATATTATTCTCTACTTCTTGCATATTTGTTCTTAGCCCTGCAATCATCTCGTTAAAATTACTTACTAATACACCTAATTCATCCTTAGCAGTATAATCACCATGTACGGTTAAATCTCCTTCTTTCGCTCTTTCCATCATACGACTAACCGTTTGTAAAGGAGCAACTATGAGCTTGCTAATAATATAACTTACTATACATATAACGATTGTAGTAACTACTACAAGAATGATAAAGGTAATAACGGAACGATCAATCATTTTTTGAGAATCTTTAAATACTTGGTCAGCTAAATTTGAAACATACGATTCTAGATCCACTGCATAACCAGCTAACTCTATTCCCTTCGGTTTTAATTCCTTCTGAAATTCATTTACCATTTGTGGCTCATTTGTTGCCTTCGCCTTTTCAAATAATTTTTTATATGTATCTTTATAACTTGGCAAAGATTTCTTCATCTTCTGAAATAGTTCATCCTCTTGCTTACTTAAATTAAAACCATCATCATATTCTTTTAATAAAGAATCATATTTTTTAAGATCCTTTTCAATATTATCAATTATCCCCTCTTTATTTGCCACTTCATTTTGTGATGCCGTAATTAATTCTAGTAAGTTATATTCTAATGAATTTTGTGTACGAAGCATTCCTTCTAATAAAATTGCAGAATATTGATAATCATCTACTACAACCTCTGTATCGTGCTTAATCTTATTAATAGAATTAATTGCTACACTGCTCATAATTACCATACCTAAAACTGCTAATGAAATAAGCGCTAATAATTTATATTTCACTTTTAAATTTTGTAAAAAATACATTTTTCCACCTTTATTCCTTTATATATAGATTTTTAGAATTTTATAGCTTATTATTTACAAAATCGTAATAAAAAGCAATGATAAATATTCCCAATATGAAACTTATATCTCTATAAAAAAAGAAGTAGCTATCATGCTACTCCTTTTTGCTTTGTTTCTCATATTGTTCAAACGTATGAATTCTTTCAAAAATTGGTGGGTGCGTGTATAAGAAAAATTTTACTAACGCAGGCGGATTTACTTGGCTTAAACTTGTTTTTGATAAATATTGAAAAGTTTTCACACCAGATTTCCCATCCTTCGTCATATTTAAAGCATATTGATCTGCCGCTCTTTCTTCTATACGTGAAACGTAGTTTGTTGCTGGTTGTGCTGCAAAAGAGAGGACAGAAGAAATTAAGAAAAATAAAGGTAACATGGAGAAACATGCTACTTTTGAAATTTGCAATGTATCTCCCCATTTGCGAATACACATATTTATAATACGACTAATTAAAAACATACCTATAAACGATAGCAATACATAACTTGCAACGCCAAAATATATATGTTTCATAACATAATGCCCCATTTCATGGGCCATTATAAATAAAATCTCTTTATCTTTTAACTGCTTAAGTGTTGTATCCCACATTACAATACGGGCGTTAGGGCCAATTCCTGTTACGTAAGCATTTAATGCATTCGTTTTTTCTGACATATTTACTTCATATACGTGTTTAGCAGGAATGTCCGCTTTGTCTGCTATCGCTAAAATTTTCGTTTCTAATTCTTTATTTTTCAGCGTCGAGAAGTCGTTATACAGTGGATCAATAACGACAGGCTGTATGAATGTTAAAAAGATTGTAAATGGAACAGAGAGCGCCCATCCTGCGAGCCACCATCTCTTCGGAAATTTACGGATAAGCCATAATAGAACGGTAACTACGATTAACATAGTCGCATAACTTTCCCAAAAACCGATAACATGATCTTTTATCCAGCTTTGTGTACTTTGTGTTGAAATGCCGTAATCAACGGACACTTTCCGGCCAATCCATTGCATCGGTAAGGCAAGCACTGTTGTCAGTAATGATAAATAAAAGAAATAAATCGCAACTTGCAAAACACTTATTTTAGTCGTTTCCTTCGACCATTTCTCAAACTTTCTTGAAATACCTAGCACAAGTACAAATAATAAAATAATCCATTCAAGAGGCGTCGCTAAAAAGTATAGTAAATTTTTCACGCGCGAATAATCTTGGCTTAGCGTAAGCTCTCTCGTACTCATAAACGTTTCTGGATCTGCACTCGTTCCCTTATACATGTCCGGAATAAGTTCATGATTCCATCCAAATAAATACCAATATATAAGTAACGCAAATCCAACGTACAAAAAAAGCGACCAACCGATAACCTTCTTCACGCTATTCCCTCCTCTATGCTGCCTGTCTATTATTATTGTAAGTTCGTACACGCTAAATTAGAACAAGCTTATTATGTGAATTGCTCTGGATCTTTTTATTTACATAAAAAAACTCTTCTACATAAGAAGAGTTTTACCTATCTTTAAACACTTTCTTCGGTTCACAATCCGTACACTTACAAACCAACACGTACCCTACTTCCTTTTTAGATAAAATAAAAAGCCTCTTTAAGGAAGTACATCTATTAATAAACTAAAATCTTGTAAAGAGAAAGAACTATATTTCATAATACCCTGTACGGCTAAAAGTAAAACAAGACCGATCACACACATATAGTTAACGCTTTCTTCATTCTTTTTTTCAGTAACGACTCCACCACTTATACATAAAATCCCTAGCAAATGGAGCGCTAAATACATGAAAAAATAAGCTTCCTCCCAGCGCAAAATAACATTCACTGTCGTTATTAACACTAGACTAAGTAAAATCAAATAAAAAAACTTATTTGATGATATCGTTTCATTCATATAATTTTATACATCCCTTTCAAATTTCGAATTAATGATGTTTCAAAGCTATAAAGTAAATGATTGTTTTTATACCATAAAACAAAAGGAAAGCCACCATTACTTTCTCGAATACTTTATGAATCCACATATACTTCTCTTCATTCTTTTTGAAGATGCGCTTCATCATTTCTTCTACAATTAGACCAAATATTAGTAAAACCCCGAACACAATAAGAAGAGAAATAATATTTTCTTTTAAATGAGTACTAGAAAATAAGTAATACTCTGGAAACACAATCGTATCTACTACAGGTTGAAGCCAATGACAAACGCTTTTATCACACATATCTGTAATAGACGTAGAATCTATAATGTCTTTTAATATTTTTTCAACCGTCTTCTTCATCTTATTTACTCCCGACTACATCTGAAAAGCTCTTTTCCTGCTCTGCATATATAACCGGCACTTCTTTACTCCAATATTTGCGATTAACAAATAAAAAGATAAGTACTAAGTTTAATCCTGTTATAAAAATAATAAGTCCAGGAAAGAATGTCGTATAATTTGAGAAATCGGCAAAACTAATAATTTTTTCTCTACTTATTAGAAAAGACGCACCTATTACAAATGCATTGTTTAACATATGTATTGCAATTGGCATGAGTAAACTTTTCGTACGAATATATACGATTGACAATACGATGCTGAATATGGCTGCACCGAGGAAATCAACATGTAACAACGCAAACAATATTGCTACAACGATGGTCGCTATGCTCGTTCCCCATTTTGTTGCAAAACGTTGAAGTAAAAATCCGCGAAAAACAAATTCCCCGATAATTGGTGCGATGAATACGACCCTAATGACTTGAGATACATATCCCCCAGTACTATCTACAATTGGTTCATGCAGGGCGTTCATAATAAAGTCCGGTGTAATCCATGCAAAACTATACATATACAAAATAAGATACCCGTAACTAAACATGCATAACATAACCGTAATGTATAAAACTTGTACCAAGTTAAATGTTTCATTTTTATTAACAAATAATGAAAATGAAATGTGGTGCTTTCTATACTCATAAGAAATCCATACCATCGGAAGGATATAGAATATAAGGATATTTATAAAAGAAGAATTTTGTATATGAAATATACTTGTTAGCAAATCGCCACTACTTCTCGCTATTAAAATTAATAGTGCAAATACAATTAAAAAATATCTAGCTCGCATCACTTGAAACGGGTTCACACTCATCTCCTCCCCTATGTTACTTTTATCATATCATTTGATTCTTAATTTTTTGCGAAAGAAAACCTTAAAATTTCCTTAAAAATTCCATAAGTTACAAAATGATGATATGATATTCGAGAAAATTAGGAGGGATGTTTATGTACCAAGCAAATATTTTACTCGTTGATGATGAAACAGCAATTTTACAATTACTAACTACCATTCTTGAAAAAGAAGGCTTTTCTCATATTACAACTGCAACATCAGCTGAAATGGCTTTATCTCTAACTAAGCAAAACAATTACGATTTAATTATTTTAGATGTAATGCTTCCTGGACAATCTGGTTTTGATATTTGTCCAATCATTCGCCAACAAACAGATTGTCCAATTTTCTTCCTATCAGCAAAAGCATCTGATTTAGATAAAATATCCGGATTTTCATACGGTGCAGATGATTATATTACGAAACCATTTAATCCATTAGAAGTAGTAGCACGTATGAAAGCACAGCTTCGGAGACATATGAAACAAACCGTACCACACGAACAAAAACCACACTCAATTTCATTTGGAAGATTTGAAATTGATCAGCACTCTGCAGAACTAACAGTAGATGGGCACATTGTCGAATGTTCTGCTCAACTCTTTCAACTACTACTCTTCTTTTGCGAGAATCCGAACTACGTATTTTCGAAAGAGGAAATATATGAAAAAGTTTGGGGAGCACCTGCCTATAATGGCGATGACAACACTGTTATGGTCCACATTCGAAAACTACGTGAAAAAATTGAACATGATCCAAGTAAACCAGAATATATAAAAACTGTTCGCGGGCTTGGTTATAAGTTCGTTACAAAGTAGGGTGACGATATGAATTTTAATAAACGACTTATTATTCAATTTATCATGCAACACGTTTTTGTTTTAGTTACATTACTTATCGCTGTAGTTGCTGCTTTTACTTATTTAATTTTTCTTCTTACTAGTACTTTATACGAACCTAACATTCCAGATTCTGATAGTTTTACAATTTCAAGATACATCTCTTCAGAAGATGGGCATATTTCGTTACAATCTGAAGTGCAAGATTTAATAAAGGAGAAAAATGATTGGCTCCAAGTTGTAGATGAAAACGGAAAAATCCTCTACCACTTTAATACACCAAATGATGTTCCGGATGCTTATACGAAGACATCTTTAGTCGCATATATACAACATCATATCGAAAGCAATTATAAATTTACATATTGGGAAATTGAATTAGAAGAAAAGAAAGCACTTGTTATTTATGGTGGTATGTTAAAAAGCAATGCGTTACTGACAGCAATTCAAAAGGAGCATTCCTCTTTAACGATGGATTCGTTCGCATTAACAGACCAAGAAAAACAGTTACTATCTAAAGAAAAAGCAACACTTCAAATATTTAATCAAAATGGCGAAGAGGTTTTTTCCTATCCAACTGGAAAGAAAAAAACATTTTCAGCAATACAAATTGCCCTTAATGAAAAAGAACCGTGGAATCATAAAGAAAACACGTCTAGCTTTTACGATGCAAATAGTGGCAACCTTCTCGTTGTAACTGCAAAAAATGAGCACTACTATCCAGATGACGAAATTGAAGATGTATTTACTAAGAAGTTTCTCATCGGATGCGGATTAATCCTTCTTATCGTATTTGTTTATTTAGTCATTCTTTCTATTTGGTACGGTAATAAATTCGGAAAACCGTTATTACATGCGATGCGCTGGCTAAAAAATATCGCTGGTGGAAAGTATGAAGAACCTATTAGTAAAAAAGGAAAACCTGTCAGGTTCCGGCGATCTGGTAAAGAAAAATGGTCATTCCGTTTGTTTAGAGATGTAACAAGTTCACTAGAACACCTTTCTATTACACTCAAAAAAAATGATGCGATGAGGCAAGTCCTCCAGCAAACACGAGAAGAATGGATTACCGGTCTAACGCATGATTTAAAAACACCACTTAGCTCTATATATGGCTACGCATTATTACTCGAATCGAATCAATATAACTGGACTGATCGTGATATTCAGCAATTTGGTAGTGTTATGAAAGAGAAATCTCAATATATGACGACATTAATTGATGATTTAAGCTTAACGTATCAATTAAAAAATAACAGCCTTCCTGCCCAACACGTAAACGTTGAAATCAATCAGTTCGTTCAAAAAGTATTATTGCAATTTATTAACAATCCAACACTCCAAAATCAAAATATTGAATTCGTACCGAGCTCAAATAAAATTCAATATTTCATTGAAGAAAAATGGTTCCAGCGTATTATCGAAAACTTACTCGTAAACGCGGTAAAACATAATAACGAAACAACTACTGTCATCGTAAAACTATCACAAAACGCTAATTCCTTTACACTCTCCATTTCAGATGATGGAAAAGGAATGGATGAAAAAACGAAAGAACTTCTATTTGAACGATATTACCGCGGAACAAACACAGAAGAAAGCAACATTGGAACTGGACTTGGCCTAGCCATTACAAAACAGCTCGTTCATGCTCATAACGGGACAATTTCCGTTGATAGTGCACTCGGAAAAGGAACGACGATTATTCTTGTGTTTCCGTTTCGTTCGTAGGAAAGACGCTATGTGGCGTCTTTTTTTCTTTTCTGGGAGAGTTTTGCGGTAATTGAAATTATGCAGATCGTTTTTTTGGGGTGTTTTAGCGGTATATGAAATTATATCAGCGATTTTTTGAATATATCGGCGCAACTCGAATTATATCAGCGATTTTTTGAATATATCAGCGCAACTCGAATTATATCAGCGATTTTCTAGATATATCGACTTACCGACAAAAACCGACAATACTAACCTACCTCCTCTACTACTATACAAAGTAAAAATAACCCTTCATAACTCACTATGAAAGGTCACTCCATATTTCAGCTATTTCCCTACTAACACAAACACATTCTCATCAGGTGCTTCCATTACTGCAACATGTCCTGATTCTGTTGGAAATGGTTCGCGAATCCACTTTACATCTTTATTATCTTTTAAACTCTCATACGTTTGTTGTACATCTTCTACTAATACTTCGACTTCCGTAAAATTAATATCCGGATGATTGCTTATTACTAACTCCGAACTTTTCTCATCTGGAAATTTCAATCCTATTAACGTCCAAATAGCTCCTTCTTCTAGTTCTCTTTCTATCATCCAGTTTTGCTTCATTACCATTTCTTTATAGAAAGAAACTGATCTTTCTATATCTTTCGTATGTATAGATACACATTCTAGTTTTTTGAACATTTTCCCATTTCTCCTTTTATGAAAAAGCGAACCATCTCCCAATGATTCGCTCTTACCCTATTATTTTTTCTTCACCGGTATCCAAAGCTCTACTTGTGCAAACTCACTCTTATCTTCGTGGCAACGCTCATCGTACAGTTCAAACTCTGTAACTCCGCAATGTTCATACCCTGAATGCGGGAACCATTCTGAGAATACTGCATTCCACGTTTGGTGAATAGACGATACCATTTCTTCATGAGGAACTTTCGGCGTTGTAAATACAGCATATGTCGCTGCTGGGAAAGTACGCTTCGCAACTTCGTTTGGTACATTTTCAAAGTCTTTAACTTCCATTCCAATAATATAAGTGAAGTCCCCTGTTTCTAAATTAAAATCAGTACATAATCCAAGCTCTACCCATTGGCTCGTATCTTTACGATTCGGAATCGTTGTGCCAAGATTTTTTTGTAAATATTCTTGCCAAAATACTGGAATGTCTTGATGGTTTTTCCCTTCTTTACTTGTCGTCTTCAGTTCATAACCCGCCACTAAAAATTCTGGTTTATTTACAATACGATATTCCATTTGTATGCCTCCTAAATACGGATTTAATTTTCTTTGCTTTACATTCACTCTGTAATACATCGGTGTTTCGATTTCTTGTTTTCGATATTCACTCGGTGTCATTTGAAATAATTTTTTAAAGGCTCTCGTGAACGTTTCGTGAGATTGAAAGCCATGCTCAAATGCGATATCAATAACTTTTTCATCCGTATGAGAAAGTTGATAAGCTGCCCGGGCTAACCTCCGCTTTCGAACATACTCCATTACTGTATCACCTACTAATGCCTGAAATACACGATGAAAATGCGACTCAGAAAAACCTGCAATACGTGCTAAATTACGCAGCGTCTGTTTTTCCATTACATCTTCCTCAATATAATCAATTGACCTTTGAATTTGTGTTTCATAGCTTTCCATCTCTGTTCACCCGCCTTATATGTATTATGATAAAAGAGAATCCTATCCAATTCTTGACGTTTTTTACTATATTTTAAAAAACAAATGTAACTTTTTTATATGTATTTCGTTGTTATGTATGAAGGGAGGGAAATGTAGTGAAACGCAAACAATCATTAGAAGACATTTACTCCGAGCATATGCAAGATTTATTTCGCTATCTTCTCTCCCTAACCGGAGATTCCCACTATGCGGAAGATCTCATGCAAGAAACCTTTTACCGAATGCTCGTCCATATTGACTATTATAAAGGAGAAGAAATTAGGCCGTGGTTATTTACAATTGCCTACAATGCCTTTATCGATTGGTATCGTAAAGAAAAGAAATATAAAACAACAGAAGTTGCAGAATTCCATTTACCAAACGTTCCAAGTACAGAACATGCATATTTCGTAAAATTTGAGATTGCTAGTTGGTTAGAAAGTTTATCCATTCTTCCGCTCGAACGACGAAATGCCCTGCTACTACGAGATTACTATGGATTCTCCTATAAGGAAATAGCAGAAATGACTGGTCTCTCATTAGCGAAAGTAAAAATTGAATTACACAGGGGACGAAAAGAAATAAAAAGCATAAAGGAGTGATACGGATGGGTTGTACAGAATTTAAAAAACTATGGAAGAAGTATGAAACTGGAACGCTCACGCATGATGAACAAGAACTGTTAGAAAGTCATATTGAGTCATGCGAAGAGTGTGAAGCTTACTTAGATGAGCTGTTAACAAAAACAGAACCAATTAAGAAAAAGTTACCTCCAAAAGATCTTAAAATTCCTTTTTGGAGAATTAAGTGGAAACATCGTTTACAAACGTTTGGTTTTATATTATCAATTTGCATCGTTATCTATATAATCGGCGGGGTATTATCAGCCTTTTATTTTCAATCTAATAATGATAAAAGGCTAAAAGAAATTAGAGAGGTTCCTTCGCTTGCACTTGAAGCAACTATCCCAAATAGCCGCGTTATGGGAGGCGGAACAAGTGTAGAAGCTTTTTTCCGTACGAATAGCCAATTTGATTTAGTAAGAACCATCGGTAAAAAAGAAATGCCCCTCGGTACAATAGAAACAAAAAGCTTCTTATCATCTGTAGATATCACGAAGCAAACTTGGATGAATCCGTTCTATCAACCAAAACTCTTCTTTGTTCATCCAAAAACAGAGCAGGGTGATTATTTAAAGGATTCATCAAAAAAAGTATGGGATACACTTGCAAAAGTACATGATGGAACCGTTGCAGAAGTAGCAATTTCTTTTGATAAAGCTTACACTTTAAAAGAATTAGAACCGCTTTTATATAGCATATTCGAGGCACAAGAACTCCCTCCAACTCCTGTATGGTACGCTTTAGATACAGGACAAGAAAGAAAAAATGTAGATGACTATATCCTACATGGCGGAGAAGCTATAGGGTTTCCAGAACATGTAAGATTCCTCGATAATGAAACTGACGGGCAGAAAACGCAAGAAGACAAAGTAACCGAAATGATGCGCGTCCTTTCTATCCATAAAAAAACGGTAAGCAAAATGGCAGCGCTTTCTGAGAAAGAACTAAACTTAGATAAACGTTATCAATATGTAAAGGATAACGGTGTAAAAGTATACGGAATTGTTATTACTGGCCCATCGAAAGAGTTATTAAAATTACAAAACTCCCCGCACGTACGTTATGCGACTCTTGGAGATATTGAGATTTGGAATTGGTTTGATAATTAATAAAAAAGAAGTAGCGCTCTAAAAAAGATGCGCTACTTCTTTTTTATTCCGAAATCAATTTCACATACATCCCTCTCACCGCTTTTTCATAAGCAATATCACTCATCTGTCTTATGTTTTCTGACACAACAGACGACTGAACGATTTTTCCTTCACGAAGTAACGGCGGATCAATAAGACGCACTTTATTTTTCTGATGTAAATCATAATCGTTTCTATCTTCTTTTACTTTTACATTTCGATGAACTTTGCTTAATAAAGCTTCTACTTCGGGGTCATTACATTGTTGCAATTTCGAAATAAGCTCCTCATCTTCAAGAAGAAAATCATCTGCATGAATAATCCTTTTATGAAGAGCTACCTTTAACGTTTTCGCTAACATATCATTTCCGTAAATATTCATTGGTTCCATAAAGAAATCGATTACTTCCTTGTAATACGTTTCTGTAAACCATTCTGCCATTTCGACACTTTGAACAACCATTTTCCCATCTACAGCGATGACATCTTCTAAAAAACTGTGAACTTCTTCTAAAGAAACATACCCATATGTATACATATCTCGTAATGTATAATCCACTCTGTCTGCGCATAATTCTGGTGCTGACCTTTCGAGTAACGTCCATTTCGAATCATCTAACAAAATATCTTCATAGTTATAACCATACTTCGCAAGGATCGCTGGAATTTCTGAGTTTTTCACAACAGAACTAAATATCTCTTCATGATAACTTTCATCTTCATTATCAAAAACGTAATCAATCACATGGGAAAAAGCAGTATGCGATACGTCATGCAGTAAACTAGCAATCTGTTCTTTTACTGAACCACCTAATTTTTTCACTAATAACATAACACCAACTGAATGATCAAAGCGCGTTACATTCCATTTCTCGTTCATTAAGTAACTTGCGCCATTTTGATGAATACCTTTTAGCCTTTGCATAGACTTACTTGAAATTAATTCTTCTACTACTTGATCCACTTCAAATTCTCCGTATAGTACATCTGATATGATCACTTACAATCCCCCTTTATTTTAATCGAGTCTTATAATCTTATCTCTTTTATGAAATTAGCACCAACATAAATATTTATTGTTATTTGTTTTTATTAAAAAAAATAGAGAGCCATCAGCTCTCTATTTCATAACCCCTATTCAAATGTAACTTCTACCTGCACAATCTCCGACCTACTACCAAGTCTAAGCGGTGGTCCCCAAAACCCAAATCCAGAAGAAACAATTGCGTGGAACGCGCCTTTTTGTGCGTATCCCCAGTCTAGCTCGTACATTCTTCTCGTTACAATATGATTGGGCGCCATTTGTCCGCGGTGCGTATGACCGGATAATAATAAATCTACACCTGCCGCTGCTGCTTGTTTCAACTCAAATGGCTGGTGATCCATTGCGATAACAGGCATCGATTTATCTACCGTACTCATTAATTGTTCAAAGCTTTGACGATCTCGCTCTGTTTTATCTCTTCTTCCAACGAGATAAAAGTCATCTTCAATTGTAATTACTTCATCTAAAAGAATACGAATATCAATCTTATCCATCTCTTGTAAAAACTCTGGAACCGCTCTACCGTAGTATTCATGGTTTCCTAATACGCCATATACGCCTAATGGTGCTTTCATTTGTTTCATGATTGGTCCCATATTCTTTTGAATGAACACACCTGGATGATCATCGATAATATCACCTGGTAGCAAAATAATATCCGGCTCCATCTCATTTACATGACGAACAAGTCTTTTTAAATGCGAAACGCCAGACAGTTTACCGAAATGCATATCAGAAGCCATCGCAATGCGTAAACTTTTACGCCCCTCTACCTTTTTCGGTATGTGCACCTCGTACTTTCTTACTACCGGGCTATACGCATTAAATACTCCATACGCAAAGATAAAGATAAATGCAGCTATCACAGCCGCCCCTGTCCAAATAATTGCCGCTTCTTTCTCTACTGAAAACTGTAAAAGAAAGACCATAATATTAGCTAATGGCAACAGCATAAGCGCATATTGTATAACCGCAAACCAAATCGAACCTATCGTTCGCAGAAATGGCAAAAACTTAAACACTTGCACGAGAATGTACGCATATGAAATAAATGCAACTATAAAAGCATAATATCCCCAAGATTCCCAGCCAAATACCGCATGAAGCCAAACCCAGCCGTTCCAGCCAATGTAAAACATAAGTAGTGTGTATATAATTAATATCGTAAATATATTGAGATAACGAAGATTCTTCACAGCCAGCCTCCTTATTGATTTCTTTTATTATAACTTGTTATGCACTTATAACGTAAATATTAAGCACTTCAATCTTCAGAATAAGAACATTGATAAACATATTGTCTTAAAATTTTTAAGAACGGCTGTAATGGACATTTTTGAGTCTTAAGTGTTGGATGAAATTCTATTATCTTTATCCTTCAAAACTCATCTATGCAATTATGCATAACCATCCATTCCGTTTTATTTTCATGTTACGATATAAATGTAATACGACATATATCGACAAAGATAAAAGGAAGTGATTGTATGAAACGTTCTAAAACATACTTAAAATGTTTAGCATTATCCGCTGTTTTTGCTAGTAGCGCTGTAACTCTTTCAACACCTGCTGCTTATGCTCAAACAACATCGCAAGTTGTAACAGATATCGGACAAAACGCAAAAACACATACGAGCTATAATACATTTAATAATGATCAAGCTGATAATATGACAATGTCTTTAAAGGTAACTTTTATCGATGACCCAAGCGCTGATAAACAGATTGCCGTTATTAATACAACTGGTAGTTTTCTAAAAGCAAATCCTACTATAAGTGATGCACCTATTGATAACTACCCAATCCCTGGCGCTAGTGCAACGTTACGTTATCCTTCACAATATGATATTGCCTTTAGCCTTCAAGATAACAGCGCTCGTTTCTTTAACGTAGCACCTACAAATGCTGTAGAAGAAACGACTGTAACATCTAGCGTATCTTATCAACTTGGTGGCTCTGTTAAAGCTTCTGTAACGCCTAATGGCCCTAGCGGTGAAGCTGGTGCAACTGGTCAAGTAACTTGGTCGGACTCTGTAAGCTATAAACAAACTAGTTATAAAACAAATTTAATTGACCAAACAAACAAAAACGTAAAATGGAACGTATTCTTTAACGGATATAACAATCAAAACTGGGGTATTTACACACGTGATTCCTACCATTCTTTATACGGAAACCAACTGTTTATGTACTCTCGCACATACCTATATGAATCTGATGCAAAAGGTAATTTAATACCGATGGATCAACTTCCAGCATTAACAAATAGTGGTTTCTCTCCTGGTATGATTGCTGTTGTTATCTCTGAAAAAAATACAGATCAATCTAACTTACAAGTCGCTTATACAAAACACGCCGACGACTACCAACTTCGTCCAGGCTACACATTCGGAACTGCAAACTGGGTTGGAAACAACGTAAAAGACGTTGATCAAAAAACATTTAATAAATTGTTCACACTAGATTGGAAGAATAAGAAATTAGTAGAGAAAAAATAAAGAAAACCGAACCTCCATTTAGATGGTGGTTCGGTTTTTATTTAAATTACAAAATCCTCCGGAATAAACACTTTCACTTCTTTCGGCTGTACGTATACGAAATCACCCGCTTGAATGTTCAACTGCTTGAACTGTTCTTTCGTAATTTCTGCTTCTAAATATTCATCTGTTCCGTCTCGTTTTAATTCTACATATACGACAGGTCCGACTGCGTGAGAATAAGATACTTTTGCCGGGATTGCATCTATGCTTTGTTTCGTACGAGAGATTGATAAGTCATGCGGCCTTACGTAGGCTATTCCGTCTACGTTGGAAACGTGCTTATGCTCTGGTGCTTCTAGTTCGACCGATCCTACATTTAGCTTTCCTTTATGAACGCGGCCGTGAAATAAATTTACATTTCCTAAAAAATCGTAAACGAACGGGCTTGCTGGGTTTTCATATACTTCTTCCGGTGTTCCCATTTGTTCAATGCCACCTTCATTCATTACAACGATACGGTCTGCAACGTCTAACGCTTCTTCTTGGTCATGCGTTACGAATACGCTCGTAATTTGAAATTCGTCATGTAATTTTCGGAGCCATCTTCGTAATTCTTTTCTCACCTTTGCATCGAGTGCACCGAACGGTTCATCAAGTAATAAAATTTTCGGTTCGACTGCAAGTGCCCGGGCTAGTGCAATACGTTGACGTTGTCCACCAGATAATTGCGCTGGATAACGTTTAGCAAAGCCATCCATTTTTACGAGCTTTAATAATTCTGTTACCTTTTCTTCTATCGCTTCTGCTGACGGTCTTAAGCTTTTCTTTCTTACTTTTAAACCGAAAGCGACATTCTCAAATACATTCATATGTTTAAAGAGCGCATAGTGCTGAAAGACGAAACCGACTTGCCTGTTTTTCACGTGAATGTCTGTTAAATCTTCTTCATCAAATGAAATAGAACCTCCATCCGCTTCTTCTAATCCTGCAATAATGCGTAATAACGTCGTTTTCCCAGAACCTGACGGGCCTAATAAGGCAACAAGTTCACCTTTTGGAATATCCAAATGAATGTCTGTTAGTGCTTGAAATGTACCATATTGCTTTGATACACCTTGAATTTGAATACTCACCGTAATCCCCCTTATTGTCGTTTTTCCATTCGCCATTCAATCCAGTTTTTTATAACGAGTGTAAACACTGCAATTAATGACATTAACGTCGCTACTGCAAATGCTGCTGAAAATTGATATTCATTGTACAAAATTTCAATATGGAGCGGCATCGTGTTCGTAATGCCACGCACGTGACCTGATACGACAGAAACGGCTCCAAACTCACCGATAGCACGGGCATTACATAGAATCATGCCGTATAAAAGACCCCATTTTATATTTGGAAGCGTAACGCGCCAAAACATTTTCCAGCCACTTGCGCCAAGTGATAAAGCTGCCTCTTCTTCACTTTTCCCTTGCGCCTGCATAACCGGAATTAATTCACGTGCAACGAACGGGAAGGTTACAAAGATTGTTGCGATAATAATGCCTGGTACAGAGAAAATGAGTTTCACTCCATGTTCAAGTAACCATTCGCCAAGAGCACCCCTCGGTGTGAAAAGTAAGACGAATACTAATCCTGCGATAACTGGTGACACAGCAAACGGCAGTTCAATAAGAGAGAGTAATACTTGTTTTCCTTTAAACTGAAACTTTGTAATAAGCCACGCGGCCGCTACCCCAAATATCGTATTAAGCGGCACAACGATTAACGCAACGAGAAGCGTTAATCTAATTGCTGAAAATGCTTCTTGATCTGTAATAGCGGCAATGTATACATCCATCCCTCTTTCAAAGGCTTTTAGAAAAATAGTTATGAGTGGCAGTAATAGAAAGAGAGATAAAAATAAAACTGTAATCGTAATTAATACGCCTGGTACAAGCTTAGATTCTTTTTTAGCTGATACGCTTTTTACAATTTTCTTTTCTAATAATGTTGGTTCCATTTTCTCTCCTCCTATTCACTTTTTAGTTCATGCCTTCTACTCCAGCTTTGAATCATATTAATAAGAAGAAGGAAAAGGAGGGAAATAATAAGCATCACGGTCGCTACAGCTGTTGCCCCCGCGTAATCATATTGTTCTAGTTTCGTCATAATCATCAGTGGTGCAATTTCTGTTTTCATCGGCATATTACCTGCGATGAAAACGACAGATCCGTATTCTCCTAATGCTCTTGCAAATGCGAGTGAAAAACCGGCAAGAAGAGCGGGAAAGATTTCTGGTAAAATGATTTTCACAAATATTTGTAAGCGGGATGCACCTAAACTCGAAGCTGCCTCTTCTACTTCTTTATCAATATTTTGCAGCACTGGTTGCACCATTCGAACGACAAATGGTAAACCGATAAAAGTAAGCGCAACGATAATTCCGAGTGGTGTAAAAGCTACTTTTATATGAAACAGACTAAATATTTTCCCAATCCATCCATTTTCCGCATAAAGCGTTGTAAGTGTAATACCAGCTACAGCTGTCGGAAGTGCAAACGGTAAATCAATGAGTCCATCTAATAGTCTTTTTCCTGGAAATTTGTAGCGTACGAGCACCCATGCTATTAATAAACCGAAAATGGCATTTACAATAGCAGCTGCAAATGAAGTTGTAAAACTAACTTGATAGGAATGCAACACACGCTCGTTCGTTATAACCCCAGCGAACTTCTTCCAACCTAACTGTGAAGTTTGAATAAATACGATAGAAAGTGGTATAAGTACGAATAAACTCATGTACAACATTGTAAATCCAAGCGATAATCCAAACCCTGGTAAAACACGTTTCTTCCTCATCCTCTTTCACCTCATCCCCCTTTAGCAGTACGCATTATTTTTGATAAATTTTATCGAATACGCCGCCGTCATTAAAGTGTTTCTCCTGCGCTTTTTTCCAGCCACCAAATAGTTCATCTACTGTAAATAATTGAACTTTCGGAAATTGAGATGTATATTTTTCTGCTACTTTTTCATTACGTGGACGATAAAAGTTTTTTGCCGCAATTTCCTGTCCTTTTTCTGAGTACAAATATTCAAGATACCCTTCTGCTACTTTTTTCGTTCCTTTTTTATCAACGACTTTATCTACAACCGCTACTGGTGGTTCTGCAAGTACACTAATAGAAGGGGTTACAATTTCAAATTTATCTTTTCCAAGCTCTTTTTGGGATAATAACGCTTCATTTTCCCATGCGATTAATACGTCACCAATTCCTTTTTCAACAAATGTTGTCGTTGCTCCGCGCGCTCCTGAATCTAATACTTCTACGTTTTTATAAATTTGGCTAACAAACTCTTTCGCCTTATCTTCACTATTATTATATTTTTTCAGTGCGTATCCCCACGCCGCTAAATAGTTCCAACGTGCCCCGCCTGATGTTTTTGGGTTTGGTGTAATGACAGACACACCTTTTTTCGTTAAATCATCCCAGTCTTTAATACCTTTCGGGTTTCCTTTTCGAACAAGAAATACAATTGTTGACGTGTATGGAGTGGAATTATTCGCAAGTCGCTTCTGCCAATCTTCTGCTAATTGTTTTTTCTTACTAATCGCATCAATATCATAAGCAAGTGCTAGTGTAACAACGTCTGCTTCTAAGCCATCAATAACAGAGCGCGCTTGACTTCCAGATCCCCCGTGTGATTGTTTTACATTTACTGTTTGCCCGTGCTTCTCTTTCCAATACTTCGCAAAATCTTTATTGAAATCTTGATATAACTCCCTCGTTGGATCATAAGAAACATTTAAAAGCTCAACTGTTTTTTTATCTCCACTTCCTTCAGAATTACTAGTGGATGTTGCCGAACCACACCCTGATAAAAGTACAACTGCTGATAATAAAACACCTGTACTTTTCATAAACGCTGTCTTACCCCACTTTTTCATCGTTAAGCCCCCTTAGTTTATACAATAGAAAAAGGCACACAATATATTCACAAATGTGAACATTGTGCGCCTTCAGTTTATCTGATTAGCTTCTAATGTATTCTATTCGATTTCTTTTCATTTTAATTCTGTAATTCACATGTGTCAACTTGGAATTTGAATTTTCTTATTAAACTAAAATATTGGCATACGTTGAGCCCAATGATTTTTCAAATCAGCAAATTCTTTTGGTAACTTACTATTTTCATTCCATTCTAATTTATATGCATTTACTAACACCGTAGCCATTGATTCACAGTCCACTACTCCATTTTGATTAAAATTACCGTTCTTATCACTTTCAGAGTTCATCCATAATTTCACAAATAAGATATTGCACCCGACGTAAGCGTTAATTTCTTCTGATCTACGTATGTCCCCTCCTTGTTGGTCATATACAGGTTTAAATATATGGCACCACCGCTTAATCAATACAAAAAAAATGAGGCAACCACCTCCAAAGATGGTTGCCTCATTTTTACACTTGCATCGCTTTCTCTCTCAATGCTCTTCTTAACAACTTACCCGTCGTATTCTTCGGCAATTCTATTAAAAACTCAATGCTTTTCGGCACTTTATATTTCGCTAAATGTAACGTACAGTAATGCATTAGTTCTTCTTCTGTTACGTTTGCTTGCTTCAAAACGACGTACGCTCGCACAGCTTCTCCTAAGTTTTCATCAGGAACACCGATTACGACAACTTCCGCTACTGATTCGTGCGTATATAATACTTCTTCTACTTCACGAGGGTATACGTTATAACCGCCAACTAAGACGATATCTTTTTTACGATCCACGATATAGAAGTAACCTTCTTCATCCATTTTCGCCAAGTCACCTGTATATAGCCAGCCGTCTTTCAATGTCGCAGCTGTATCTTCTGGTGCATTATAGTATCCTTTCATAACGTTAGGTCCGCGAACAATTAATTCACCGACTGCGCCGACAGGTACTTCTTCCCCAAGTTCATTTACAATTTTATTTTCTACATGCCAAATATTTGTGCCAATTGATCCTGGTTTCCGAGGACGATCTAGCGGATTGAAACAAGTAACTGGTGATGCTTCTGATAAACCGTATCCTTCTGAAACAATAACGTTAAAACGTTTTTCAAAGTTTTGCAGAAGAGCAACAGGCATCGATGCACCACCGGAAATACAAAGGCGAAGCGTCTTCACATCTTCTGCGCTTGCTTCTTCAAATAAATATAAATAATTGTACATCGTCGGTACGCCAGCAAAGATCGTTGGTTCGTACGTGCGACAAATACGGAATACTTCTTTCGGACTAAATTTCGGTAACATTAAAATCGTTGCCCCGTTCACAATCGGTGCATTTACCGCAACTGTTAAACAGAATACATGGAACATAGGCAGTGCCGCAACAACGCGGTCATCAGCCGTATATTGTAAATACGACGCCACATCGTTCGCATTACTATATAAATTTTTATGTGTTAACATAGCGCCTTTCGGTTTTCCAGTTGTGCCCGATGTGTATAGAATAACCGCTACATCTTCTTCATCTAGTTCAGGACCTTCGTAAGTTGTATCTCCAGTCCCCACAAAACTAGTAAACGTTTTCATTTTTTCGGTTTCTGTATGGTTAAAATCTGATGAGGTTTCGCATATGATGATGTTTTCTAATGAAGGAAGTCTTGTTGTAAGAGATTGTATAACAGGTAGAAGGACGTCGAGTACGATGATTGTTTTTACATCTCCATTTTGTAAAATATAATGCATTTCGTCTGCTGTATAAATTGGATTAACTGGAATAACAGTTGCTCCGGCTTTCATTGTTCCGTATAAACCGACCAAATAATGTGGTGAGTTCCCAACAACTAATGCGACATTGTCCCCTTTTCCAATGCCCATTTCTGCTAAATTGCTAGAAAACCTTGTGACCATTTTGTTTAATTGGTCATATGAGACCGACTGATCCATAAATATATAAGCCGGTTTTTCCCCCTTCTTTTTTGCCGTTTCAGCCAAAGATTGAACGAGATTCACAAAAACCCCACCTTTATAAAATTTAGAATATTTAAAAATTCTAAATTAATTATATTAAAAGAAAATTAAAGTGGCAAGTGATATTCTATTAACTGCATATAGACAGATCACCTTCTCTTAGTTTACTTTGGAAAAATAAGGGGATTTTATTTACAAGTAATTTATAACACTAGACCAAAAATCATTTTAGGATAATATGCACTCATCTTTTCTCTAAGTTTATCAAGTTCTTCTTTATTTAATGTCGTATGCTCCCCGTGCAAGTTAAGAGCATCCGCTCCATCTTCATGAAAATAAACTGTAACATATAATGCCGGTAACCCTATATTGTCTTCATCTATTGATAAGACGACATCTGGTGTTTTATTAACAGTGCTGAATGTTTCATTTCTTTTCCACTTCTTATTTTGAAACATGTCTTGTATATCATGTATCTTTCGTTTGTTATCTGTATGCGTAAAATATATAACATTATCCTCAGCCGGTTTTCCGATAGACAAAATTGTACGACTTGAGGGCGATCCACTGTTACACGCTGTCATTCCGACGGCGAAGCTGAGTAATAATACAACGTACATTACCCTTTTCATTTCGATTAGCCTCCTTTTGAATATATATATTCCTTTACGAGGGGCAAATGTCCTGTGATTTTATGTTTTGTAGTAAATGAAATTATATGAGCGATTTTTCAGTTATATCAGCGCAGCTCGATTTATATCGGCGATTTTCCAAATATATCAGCGCAACTCGGTTTATATCGGCGATTTTCCAAATATATCAGCGCAACTCAATTTATATCAGCGATTTTTCAGTTATATCGACTTACCGACAAAACCTGACAATCTACGCAAAAAGAAAGAGGCTGCCCGTGATGGCAGCCTCCCTCATTTTTAGAAGAATAAATGTAAGAAATCTTCTGTTGTAATGTTACCGAAGTAACGTGCGATATCTACGCCTTCTAAAGCTACAGTGAATGCACCTTTATCGAATTGAACGCCTGTTAGACGCTCTTCGATATCATGAACATCTAGTGAACCGAAAAAGTCGCCGTAAATTTTACATTCTGTTACTGTTCCTTTTTTCACTTCAAGACGAACGTCAACTTGTCCAACTGGGAAGCGGTGTGAATGTTGTAAGTTGAACTTCGGTGATTTTCCGTAGTTCCAATCCCAATTTTGGTAGCGTTCTTCAGAAAGTTTATGGATTGCTTTCCAATCCTCTTCTGTTAATTCATACGTTGGGATTTCTGTTTCTCCTTCGAAAATTGTTTCTAGAAGAAGTTGTCTAAACTCTTCTGTCGTCATTTCTTCGTTTAGAAACTCTGTAATGTTCGCAACGCGGCTACGGATTGATTTAATACCTTTTGATTGAATCTTATCCATTTTTACTTTTAATGCCGATACGACGTGATCGATTTCAGAATCAAATAGTAACGTACCGTGACTGAACATACGACCTTTCGTTGAGAACTGCGCGTTACCTGAAATTTTTCTACCCTCAGCTAAAATGTCGTTACGACCACTTAGTTCTGCATTTACACCTAATTTACCAAGCGCTTTCGTTACAGGCTCAGTAAATTTTTTGAAGTTGCTGAAACTGTCTCCATCATCTTTTGTAATAAAACTGAAGTTTAAGTTTCCTAAATCATGATATACTGCGCCTCCGCCTGATAGACGACGAACGACATGAATACCTTTTTCTTTTACGTAATCTGCATTAATTTCTTCTACTGTGTTTTGGTTTTTACCAATGATAATCGAAGGCTCATTAATGTAAAACAGTAAATATGTTTCGTTAATATCTAAATTCTTCACACAATATTCTTCAATCGCTAAGTTTATTCTAGGATCTGTAATCCCTTTATTATCAATAAATAACATCGTATCACCTCATGAGTTCCATACGTAACCACTATGCGCTAACGTAATATGGCCACTGAAAATTTGTTTTGCTTCTGTTACTAAATCAGATGGGTTGCCTGTATGCGGTAAGTGCGTTAATAAAAGTTCTTTTACATTCGCATCTTTTGCAATACTTGCTACTTCTGTACTATTCATATGCCCTGCTTTTGCAGCCTCTTGATGTGCATACATATTACACTCACAAATGAAAAGATCAGCATCTTTCGTGAATGGAATGAATTCAGGAATATAACTTGAATCAGCGCTGTATACTACAGCATCATCTCCAGCTGTAATACGCATCGCAAAGCATGTAACAGGATGAACAGTTTTTAAGAACGAAATCGAGAATGGTCCAACTTGAAGTGTTTCTTCTGGATTGTACGCGATTCCTTTCGTATGTGGTTCATGCGTTAAAGAGTTGAATCCATTCTCATCAAACGTATGACCGTATATTGGTAATTCCGGTAGTTGCCCCTTCGTCCCGCTCGTAATTAATCTCGCATATTGCAATACCCCAATGTCTGCAACATGATCATGATGATAGTGTGACAGTACAACTGCATCTATATAAGATGGTGTTATATATTTTTGAAGCTGTGCTAGTACACCACTACCACAGTCTACAAGTAAACGAAAACCATCGTGTTCAAACAAATACCCCGACGTTGCTTCTCCCGCTTCTGGAAAGCCGCCCCAAAAGCCGACAACAGTCATTTTCATATGTATCCATCCTTTCTAAAACCGAGTAGAAATGCATGTTTTACTTACATCCTACATTGTTAACTATAATCCATTTCCTAAACTTTTTCATTAATTTTCAATTTTGTTATAAAACAGTTGTTGACTTTTATTTTTTGTACTAATACAATGATAGTAAGAAATGGAAATGGAGGGATTGACATGATCGATCAACCAATGGAGTTTTTCAGAAATTTACCGACGAAAACTTGTGCACACTGCGGGAAAGAAATTGATGAGCAGCACGAAGCATACCATAACAAATGTGACGATTGCGTTCACGAAGAATAGTAGTTTGTGAACATAAAAAAACCTAGCAGACATAGTCTACTAGGCTAATAACATCTTATCCTTCATCGTTGAACCTTTCACCAAGAGCTCCAGTTCAAACTCATACAATTCTTTTTTTCGATAATTTTTCGTATGGATTTTATCCATCATCAGGTCGACAACTTTTCGGGCCATTTCATCAATTGGCTGTTCAATTGTCGTAATACCTGGTTCTGTAATCTGCGATAATATTTGATTATCAAAACCGATAACAGCGAGATCATCTGGAATGCTCCAGTTATGGCGTTTCGCCTCTGAGATAATTCCAGCTGCTACCTCATCGCCTCCTGCCAAAATCGCGGTAGGATTTTTTTTGTCCTTTAATACTTCATGGAATATTCGTTTTCCATCTTCCCAAGAGAAAGCGTTTTCAAGAAAGTCAATCGCTTCTACTTGGCGGCTCTTCTCAGTTATTGCACGTAAAAAGCCCATTTTTCGCTGCTGGCTAACGACTTTGGTTTCGTTACCACGGCAAAAAATAAGATTACGATATCCTTGATCTAACACATGCTTCGCAGCTATGTATGCTCCTTGCGCATGATCAAACTTCACTGTTGGAATATTTGCTTCCTCAATATATTCATTACACAACACGATTGGACCGTGCTGTAAGTATGGCTCTACATCTTCCCACGGATTTTCTAGTGAACATAGAATAATCCCATCTACTTGTTTCGTAGATAATAATTGTAAATACTCCATCTCTTTTTCCGGTAAATATCTTGTTTGACAAATAATCAGTTTATATTTATGTTCAGAAGCAGCAATCTCGATTGCTTCAATAAATCTACTGAAGAAAGGATTTGTAATCCTTGGAACTAGCACCGCAATTGTTTCCGTTTTTTGTTTACGAAGCCTTCTCGCCGCAGAATTAGGAACGAAGCCTAAATGCTTCATTGCTAATTGAACCCTTTTTTTCTTCTCATCTGAAACATATGGATGATTATTAATCACCCTAGAAACCGTTGTCCTTGATAACCCTGCTAATTTCGCCACGTCCTCTATAGTCGACACGAAATTCTCCCCCTTTGCATGAAAACGTTTTCTTAAATTGATTATATAGTATATTATTGGAAACTGCAATATCGGTTGTTATGATTTTACTATATTAATATTATACATAGGTAAAAGTCTGTTAATACATGGGCAATATACTGCTTTTAGAAATTTACGTTATGTACATTCCTTTTCTTAATACCATATATCCTTTATTCAATATAAAACCCCATCAATACGTCATCTCCATATGATCCATCTTCATACTTTATTTGCTTTCTTTGTCTTCCTTCTTCTACAAAACCCATACGTTTGTACACTTTAATTGCCCGATCATTAACAGAAACTACACCTAAACAAATTTTCTCTAAACCTTTCTGCCCTTTAGCCCAACTAATAAGAAATTCAATTAATTTCGTGCCGATGCCTTGATTACAATACGCCTCTTTAATCCCCATTCCCATTGTGCCTGCGTGTTGTAACCGTTCTAGTTCATATCGGTTGAAAAGTAAAAAGCCTACCACCTTATAATCTACTTCATACACAATATAAAGATTACCTTTCTCATTACTTTTCCGTATCTTTTCTCTTTCTGCATCAATATCATTCGGTAATTTCTTTGGAGATACTATGAAAAACTTTGTAGTATTTTCCGATAATATAATTTCTTTTCTAATGTTCATTATTGCTTCTGCATCAGCCTCTTTTGCTAATCGTATCATTGAATCACCTCGTACTTTTTCTTTTAAAAAATAATATTAAAACTATAAAACGTCCAATATGCAATATTGCATATTGAGAATCTTTTTACTCTTGATACAATATTCATACATCAAAATAAAAGGAATGTATGCAATGAATCCAATCTTAACAGCTGCAAAACAACTATTACATAAAGAAGAAAAGATTTTATCTACTTTAAAATGTTCACTTACTGGCTATATGATTACGCATAAAGTCCCGTATCCTGGCATGTTACTTGCTACTAATAAAAGACTTCTCTTTTTTAGCCAATATAAAAACACATTTATTGCCGAATTTGATTATGAAAAAATTCTATCCATAGAAACGAAGAGAAGAATCTTTGACAAAAAAATAATATTTTACTATGAAGATGAATATATAACGCTTGGGTACATTACAAGTTCGAATGTTGAAGCGTTCATAGACTTACTACAAAGAAACAGCAAGACTAGCACAGGCTTATAATCAGCGGGGATCCCCTCGCTGATTCATTATTTTAACTCCTCCCACTTCGTCCAAACTTCTCTCCCGTTTATACGGTACATATTATCCTCTCTATCCATAAACCTGTGTACAATAAATTCACGTCTAATTGTACAAAAATCATCATGATATTGTTTTATAAATGTATTAATTTCTTTTTCTGTATATTGATTTCCAGCATCTAACTTGCTAATTAAATGCTCTAACAATACTAGTTTCTTCTTCTTTTGACCTGGAATCGATTTTAAACGATCCTCTTTATCGAAAAAGTTACGAATGGTCGTATCACGGAATTTCATTTCACTTTCAGTCATTTTTTATCCTCCATCACTTTTTTTCTTTATCTTTTCACTTAAAATATCAATAAAGTAATATCCACCCATTAACACATAGTAGAACGTAAGTATTCCAAATGCATCTTTCATACTTGTATATACTTCTTTATCAAACAATATAGGTGAAAGGGCATAAACAAGAAAGATTATTAGCGGATTTACGATAAAATAATAAGTAAGATTGCCTTTCATCATATCAACTCCTCTACCCTATGTTTCTCTGTAAATTGTTGTAATTCCTTTTCTTTCGTTTCTATAGCTTTTAGAAAGATTTATAGATGAACTAAGGAAAAGATGCCCTCTATTAAAATAAAAAAGCACCAAAAAGGTGCTTTTATCTACGCTTCAACCGATTGATTTTCAGCAACATTTTTAAATTGTCGTTTGTGCATCAAAGTTAAGGAAGCGATTGTTCCAAGTGATAATACAACGATAAAGATCATGAGCATTCCTATGTTTTGCCACATGAAGTCAAAGTCTCCACTCGATACGACTGCTTTCAATCCTGATACAGAGTATGTCATCGGTAACCAAGCATTGAATGGTTGTAAAAACTTCGGAATCAACTCTAACGGGAATGTTCCAGCACTTGTTGTAAGCTGCATAATTAATGTGATGATGGCGATAAAACGGCCTGCATCACCGAATGCTGTTACTAAACATTGAATTAATGCGATAAATGCTAAGCTTGTAACGATGCTAAAGAGTATGAAGTACGGAATACTTTGTACTTCTACACCTAATCCGAACAGTAATATAACATCTGCTACTATCGCTTGAATAATACCGACCGATAGTAAAACACCGAACTTACTAATAAACCAGCTAAACCCTGATTTTGGAACACCGACTGTATCACGTAATGGATATACAATTGATAATAGTAATGCCCCAACAAATAAACCGAGTGATAGGAAATACGGCGTAAATCCGGTTCCGTAGTTTGGCACTTCCGCCATTTTCTCCGTCTTCACTTTTACAGGACTTGCAAACATATCATACGTTTTATCCGTTCCTTTTACTTCACCAGTTTTCTCTGCCCCTTCGCCAAGCTTCTCAGCAAGTTCACCTGAACCATCGTTTACTTTAACGAGACCATCTGTTACTTTTCCTGAGCCGTCTGCTAGTTTATTTACACCGTCGATTAGCTGGGTTGAGCCAGTTGATAATGTGCCTAAGCCTGTTGTTACTTGACCGGAGCCGTCTGCTAATTGATTTACTCCACCTGCCATTTGATTTGCTCCTACAGATAATGTACCCAAACCGCCTGTTACTTGGCTTGAGCCATCCGTTAATTGGTTTACTCCTGCAGATAATGTGCCTAAACCACCTGTTACTTGGCTTGAGCCATCTGCTAATTGATTTACTCCTGCAGATAATTGACCTAATCCATCTGTTACTTTTCCAGAGCCGCTTTGTAATTGCGTTACTCCATCAATTAATTGAACTGATCCATCTTTTAATTTATCAGCACCTATTTTTGCATTATCTAATCCCTCACCAAATCCATGAAATTTACTAACAAATTCATTTTGTGCGTTCGTTAGTTTCTCAACACCACCTGCCAGAGCTTTCATCCCTGCTGGATTTGGTAATTTATTTTGCAATCCATTTGTTGTTTGATGTATTTCGCCCTTTAATTGTTTTACTTCTTCATTTAGTTTATTTGTTCCACCTGCTACTCCGGCAGCCTTTTGCTGAACTGTCGCTGTACTTTTTACAGCACTTGTTATGAACGGTTGTAACTGCTCTTGATATTCTTTTGGTAAACTTTCAATTTGCTTTTGTAAATTCGCTACATCTTGTGCTGCAGTTTTAGCATCTCCTACTGTTGATTGCGTAAGTTCATTTAACTGATTTATATTCGCCCCAGCTCCATCTATTTTTTCATTTACTGTATTCAATATAGAAGGAACTTTCGACTGCATTTCCTCTAAGCCTGCAGCAGACTTTTGTACGTTACTATTTAAATCTTGCAATCCCTTTTGAATTTCTTGAGACCCTTTTTCTAATTGACTTCGCCCTTCAACAAGTTTTCCCATACCATTTGATAGATCAGTTGTTCCTGTTTTTAAATCACCGGATTTACTTACTAATTTGTTCAAGCCACCGGTCACTTTCTCAGATCCATCACGCAATTCACCCGTTTTGCTATTTAATGTATTTAAACCTGCTGTTACTTTTCCGGAGCCATCTACTAATTTTCCGATACCTGCATTGCTATTTAATACATGTAAACCATCTGTTACTTTTCCGGAGCCATCTACTAATTTCCCGATACCTATTTGCATTTCACCGGTTTTGCTATTTAACGTATTTAAACCTGCTGTCACTTTCCCAGATCCATCAAATAGTTTCTCAACTCCATCCTTCATCTCCCCAGACTTCCCTTGAAGTGTATGAAGGCCATCCGTCACTTTACTTGAACCATCATGCAATTCACTTGATCCGTCGTGTAGTTTACTTGCCCCTTCTGATCCATCTGCTAATCCTTTTGAGACATCTTTAATAGAATCGAACATTTTCTCTGCATATGTTTTTGTTAACGTGCTTGATACTTCAGTTTTAATCTTTTCAATGGCTGTTCCTCCAATTTGTGAAGATAAGAAGTTTAAGCTTTCGTTTGGAATGTACTCTAAGTTTAATGGCTTTGGATTGTCTTTTAGTAACGTTGTAGCGTTACTTGAGAAGTCATCTGGAATGCGCACTAACATGTAATACTTTCTACCTTCCATTCCTTTCTTCGCTTCTTTTTCACTTACGAACTCCCATTTAAAACTTTTATTATCTTTTAAATTATCAACGAGCCCTTTTCCGACCTCAATTGATTTCCCATCAAATACTGCGCCTTTATCTAAATTGACTACTGCAACTGGTAAGTCATCTAACTGTTTATACGGATCCCAAAAGGCCCACAAAAACATCCCTGCATATAAAATCGGTACGAATAAGACCGCAATAATTGGAATTAATATTTTTTTACTTTTTATAATTTCCGTGAACTCTTTCCGAAGTAACTGATTCCCTTTCATAATTTCTCCCCCTTTTATAAAATGACCAAAATGTTCATATAGTCATTTTTACCCAAACAAAAAGGCTATACTTGTTCATACATATGCCTTATCCCCGAATTTATTACTATGCAACTTTTTCTTATTATGATTATAATTTTTCTATATCCCCCCTTAACTTAAATATATGACCGTATTGTTCATTTGGTCATTTTTTATAAAATTAAAAGGATTATCTTAGTTTGACAATCCTTTTAGTAAATAAAGTTCAAATAACTCTGCAATTTTTTCTTTTTCTAGCGGTTCGTGATTTTTTTCCCAATCAAAAATAAGCGATACATATAGACGAAGCATAATAAATGCTGTAATTTCTGGATCACATTTGCTAATTTCACCTTTTTCAATCGCAATCTTTAAATACGATTGAATAACAGAAACGATTTCCACATCAACTTGTTGCATCACTTCTTGTACTTCTTTCGTTCCCATATCGCGCTCTTCTTGAATTAATTTAATCATGAGCTGATGTTCTTTTCTAAATTCCAAGATGCTATATAATGCTCTATGTACATTTTCAAAAAATGAAACATCTGAACGAATTGCACTTTCTGCAACTTGCTTCATTTCTGTAATTAAATTAGAAATAATTTCACCAAATAACTCTTCTTTATTTTTGAAAAAAGTATAAATCGTTCCTTTCCCTACATTCGCTAACTTCGCTACTTGATCCATCGTTGTTGCTTTATAGCCGAACGCTGAAAAAGACTTTGTTGCAGCCTCAATAATAGAACGTTTTCGATCTATTGCCACATCATCACCTCCAAAAATGACCAATTGGATAATATAGTCAATCAGTACATCTTTGATATTACCACACGCTTACATTCTATACAAGTTCTCTTTTTATTATTTCCAGTATAAAAAAATTTCAGTCAGTGTATATCATACTTTCCATAGTTTATCAGAAGAAAAGAGAAAAGGAAAAGATGTTCTAGAGATATACATCTTAAGAACACCTTTTTGCTATTTCAACATAGAAAGCATAATTTTCTCTAATTCTTCTTTATTTACATTCTTATCGAATACTGCTTCTCCTGGGTTCTCTAAACTATGATTAATAATAACGATTTGGTATGCACTATTTTTCCCTTTTGCTGGAACAATCATCTTCATACCTTGTAAATTACTATCCGAGTGATGAGTAGCGTAGAATATTTGATTACCTTCTAATTCGTACTGTTCAATATTTTCTTCTACAACAAATAAAGCATGGAACGGATCTTTACTTTCTCCAAATACTTGTGATTGATAAGTTGTATAGTTTCCTTTTCCGTTTGTATACTCTAATTCTATAATTAACTCGGGTCTTCTCTTAATAAAACAACTTACCTTTTCATCCTTTAGATCGTAGCCTTCAATTGTGTAAGTTGGCTTCTTAATTTGAAAATCTACATGTTCCTGCGCTTCCTTTACCGTGTAATTTAAAGATTCTTCCACTTTGTCATTAAACGGTTTTGATTGATCATAAAGTGCATATAATTTTTCACGATCAGCTTCTGTTAAACGTTCTTCCCTAAAAAATATTGACTCGTAGTCAGAATCTCTCGGAGCACCTTTTTTCTGTATATTAATAATTTCTTTATACAACTTTATGTACTGTTGGAACTCATCTGTTGTTAAAGCCTTTTCAGCTAAATATAAATAATCTGTCTTATTTTCATACACTCTTGCTGAATACCTATATTCTTTTTTTGCATTTTCTTCTGTACCAAACAGCATATCTACAGCATTTTGGAAAGCATCCTTTGACTGCTCTACTTTATCCTCTTGCTTTTCTTTTCCTTCCGTTGCACGTGCGTTGAATAAAGAAAGAGATGCTATAGCAACTATGACAATAACTCCAAGTAAAGAAAGACGATACGATTTCTTTTGGAATTTTTTAATCATAATGATTCTCCTTTTTAGTAATCGTTTATTTCTACTTAAATTTGCTAGGCTTGGTACTTGATAGGAATAGTGTTCTAAAAGGGTAATAATTGTATGACCGTATGCAATTTGTTCCTCTTTATCTATAAAAGTAAGTGCATATGCATCACAGGCTAATTCTTGATCTTCTCGCATACAAAAATAGGCGTACCAAAGAATTGGATTGAACCAATTTAATAGGATTAAACTGTACATAATCCAATTTACAGCTACATCGTTTCTCTTAATATGAGCTAACTCATGGTAAAAGACATATTGTAATTGTTGTTCATTTAATACTTTCATATGTTTTTTTGATAGTAATACTTTCGGGCGAAAGAAACTAAAAACCGTTGGACTTGCAATCTTTCCTGCAAGACGTAATGAAACTGCCTTCTTCATTTTCATAGACTGCTTACAGCGATTAAACACTGTAGTGACCTGTTCGTCCGTAATATCCGGTTGTTTCTTTATGTAAGAATATAAACGTCTATTTGTAAGAAACGTGATGGCTGCTAATATGATTACCCCAGCTAGCCACACATACAAAGCAAGTTTGTATAAAGAAAATGTAGTCTGTTTTTCCGAACTGACTTTTACTTCCGGTTCGCTAGTTTTTGTCACCATTTTAGAATTTGATTCCAATTCCACTTTTCGGTCGCTTTCTATGTTCACTATATTCTCAGTAGCCGGCATATTTTTTGGAATAACTTCCGATACGCTAGAACTATAAGAAAGTAATGAGTAAATGCTATAAGAGCTATCTGGCGACCACGGTAAAAGGAGTCTTATCATTAATACGATCCACAGCATATATTGCCACCGGGGGGTTAATTTATTTCTAAATAGAACTTTTATACATAAAATAAATCCGACTAATATGCTAGCCATAAGTGACGTTTCTATAAGCCAATCAAAAAAATGAGGAAGGTATACATTTATAAGCGTGTTTATCATTTTTATCAATCCTTCCTCTTATTCTCCTCTGTCTTCTCATCTAAAATGCGTTTTAATTCATTAATATCTTCTGAAGATAAATTCTCCTCTTTTAAGAAATTAACAAGTAATGGCTTAAACGCTGCACCGCAAAAACGTTTTAGTAAAGATTTCGTTTCCACTTGCAAATAATTATCTTGTGATACTAACGGGTAATAAGCGTACATACGCCCTTTATCTTGATGGTAAGAAACGGCTTCCTTTTGCACTAATCGATTAATTAATGTGCGGATTGTTTTCGGTTTCCAGTCCATTGCATCTTCCAGTTCTTCTATAATTTCATTCGCTGTTTGCGGAGAACTCGACCAAAGTACTTTCATAATTTCTAATTCCGCTTCAGATATTTTAGGTAATTGATTTGTCATCGTATGTTTCACTCCTAAGTATTACATTTGTAATCCATAATTAAGATTACAAATGTAATACTTAATTGTCAACCATATTTTAGAAAAATTAATTTCAGCTAAACCTTACTTCACAACAACAAAATTCCTCTTTTTCAAATAATCAAATAAAAAAACAAGAAAATCTTTACAATTAATAGTAATATAGAAAATAGACAAGTTTATCAAAACAGTGGAGGCTTTTTCAGTCATGATGCGTGCACTTCGTTTAAATATAAAGCAAGCTTTTTGTAGTCGTATTTCTTTAATTATGATGCTTAGTGGATTCGTTCTTATTTGCATTTATCACTATTATTATGTAATTCGTTATTTAGGAAACGCAGCAAATGGTCCTATATCAACAGATTTAAAATGGATTGGATTTCGCGACAATGAAATGGATGTTTATTTATTATTAATGCCAGTTATTGCGAGTTTCCCCTTTAGTACAAGTTACAATTCGGATAAGTCCGATGGTTTTAAACCGTTTGTGAGTAAGGGGATTTCTATATTTCCTTATTCAGTAGCGAAATATATCGTTACGTTTTTTTGCGGAGGATTTCTTTATACACTTCCATTCATCTTATCGTTATTATTTTGCAAATTAACCATTCCAGACGGAACACCTACGGTTGGTTCAGGCATCATAAATGCTGATGGAATGTTCGCAAACCTATATTTTGATGCGCCTCTCACTTACATTGCTGTATATATCGGAATTAATTTTTTATTTGCAGGTTTAATGGCCCTTTTAGGACTTGCTGCATCTGTATGGTCACAAAAAGACTATATGGCAATTCTCTTTCCATTTGCAGCCGCCTCCATTCCTTACGTCCTGCTAAATACAATACTTCCTTCAATAGGCGGAGCACCTTTTCATTTATATGATCCGAAACAACCATTGCAAGGCATGTCACCATATATTTTAATGACGCAATGTGCTTTCTTCCTTTTCGTTAGCTTACTTATGTATATACAAGGAGTAAAGCGGGATAGAAAAAAATATAAAAGAAGACTGCAAAAAAGAGAGCGGTGTAGAAAAGCGTTTCAAGTATAATAAAACCCTAATTTCCTTACTATATTGGAAATTAGGGTTTATTTACTATTCACTTATGGCGTACCTGCCAACCCCCATAAAATAACGACCGCTACAAAATAAATCGCTTTAATACCTACAACTAAACATAATGAAACAATTGCATATTTACTTAATTCTCTTCTTGCACCTATTAAAGTGAAAATAACCGCCAAACTAAATGTTATATAAGAAGCTGCTGTATGTATTAAGTTATACGTAATATCTAGATTGCTTGTAAGTCCTGTTATATCAGCTACAAACTGAAGCATGATGATCGTACTAAAAAAAATTGCAAACTGATTCATTACCTTTCCATTTATTTGTAACTGCATTGTTGTCCCCCTTATTAAAAACTAAATATTCAATCAATTTTATCATTAGATTACAAAAAAAGGAATCATCTCTTTATACTATTCTATAACGATGCAAAAAAAGAACGCTTAGTCACCTAAGCGTTCCCCACTTTAAGAAGCCTTCTTCAAATCAATTTGAGCAAGTACTGGGTCGTGGTCACTTACACGTCCGTGTTCTTTCATAATGTTTGAGTTTAAGTGTACTGGGTCTACAATTGTGTGTGGTGCGATATTGTTTGTTACTAAAATATGATCTAACACTTGTGCATTTCCTTCGTGAATGTACGTGTAACGATTCTCTTTCGGCACTGTGTTTAACATATCTTTTAAGATTGTTCCCTCTAGTGTTTTTAGTGGTTTAGAGAATTCGAAATCGTTCATATCACCTAACACAACAACTGGTGCATTTGTATTCTTTTTCTGAATTCCTTGCACGAAATAATTTACTTCTTGTGCTAACTGAATTCGTTTGTCTTCACTCTTTAATACGAGCGGCTGCACTTTTCCAAATGGCGTTGCATCTCCTAGTTTTGAGTTTAAGTGATTTGCAACGACAACAATGTTTTGTCCTTGGAACGTAAATTCTGCCGCTAGCGGTTTACGTGTACTTTCAAACAATGGATTTTCGTCTCCAATACGAACAACATTCTTATCAAGTAACTTCGGTACCGTCGCTAATTTCACGCGTGATGGATTATAGAAGAAGCCGACGCGAATATTCGCTCCTGGTGCTCCTCCATCTTGATTATTGTTTGGAGCGATTTCTACATACTCATACTTCGGTCCACGAATTTCTAGAACTGCATCAATGATACGTTTTGCGCTTAATGACGCATCTGTTGTACCGTCATTAATTGATCCGTTATTATCTTGCATTTCCTCTACACCGATAATATCTGGCATTTTTAAATTGTATTTAATAGAATACGCTAACGCTTTTACTTTTTCATCTGTTGTTTCTTTTTTATTCGCCGAGAAGTTTTCAATGTTATATGTAGCAACCGTTAACTTATCAAGACGTGGCTGAATATTTGCCCCTACTTGCTTAAATCCACCATCCACTACAGCTGGCAGTTCTGTTATTGGCGAAATACGGAAAGAACCGTAATCATATCCTACTACCCCTGTTATATCTCCAGTAAAAGTATCTCCTACTTTTGCTACATAATCGCGAGGTACTTTTACAGAAAGGCGCTCTGGGTTTAATTGATTTTCATCTAATAGAGGTGTGCCATATTGTGTTACTATTTTATCTCCACCATTTTTTACTGTTACATATAAATTTCCGTTTTTCTGAGGTGTAATAATTTTTGGTGTTGGCATCGTAACACGCATACCTTCTATACTTTCATAGAAGTCGATTGCATCTTCATTTGGATCAAATAAACCAAATGCATCATTATCAATAATCTGGTCCGGGATTTTCACACCGTTTTCCCCAAGTACAATCGGTGCTGGCAAAGATTGATCTTTTGCGATTACAGCAACGCGGCTCGCTTTAATTTCAGTCGTCGTTAAGTCTGTTTCAAATCGTTCTGCATATCCTGGTCCAACATATTCTTCTACTACTCCATCAACTTGAATAAGATCTCCTACTGCTACATTCACATCTTTTTTATATACGTACATACCTTCTGAAGTAGCTGGATCATTATCTGGCTGATTATCTTCTATATAAAAGCCGTTTTTATCAAGCGCTGTGACAACGCCTTCCACATTGTTTACTTTCTTCCCGTTGTAAGGAGACATATGTGATTTCCCTTGAATGTCATGAATACGAACCTGTTCATTATTTACGATAATAAATGAAAATGTCGAAATTGCTGAAGGAGTAAGTCCTTCTTTTTCTGCGATTGCTTTCACTACACTATTTTCATTCACTATAATTTGTCCATTATAACGAACGCTTTTATTAGTAGGATTAGAGCCATCTAACGTATAGTAGATTGTTGCGCCTTCTGTATTCGTCGTTAATGTTATCGCTGTTCCTTTAGCAACTTCTCCACCGTTCGGTGAAGCTACTACATCGCTAACACGGTTTTGTCCTTCACCTTGAAACTTATAAGCTGTTACTGATTTTAGACCTGGGTTACTAAAATATAATTCAAGGGTCCCAGTCAAACTAACTTTCTTCCCGATATTTTCAGGGTGATCTTTTACATTCACTGCCGTTCTCACATCACCTTTCGGTAACTGAACGGGCATGATTTTGTCTGGATTCGTTTCGTTTGGCGAATCTGCAATTGCTACGTTTGTATCATCAAACTTAGCTGGATCCTTCGTATATTTAGAAGAACTTTGCGTATATCCAACAATATATCCTTCTACTATCCCCTTCGTTTTCCCTTGCTGCTTAAATACTTGAATTGCTTTTTCTACTGACATAGAAGCAGTTTCTTCTGCTTGCGCTAAAGTTCCAGTAAATGAAAGCAATAGCAAGAATGATAAAAAGACACTTAACAATTTCTTCACAGCCATTTTCCTCTCTCTATTTCATATTTTCTCAGCATTTCTATCATAACAAATGATTCGTTATATAGAACTATATTTCGACAAATTTTACAAAAGATTTATTTAATTTACAAGCTTTCAAACTATAATACAAAATAATAATTTTACACCTTCTACAAATACACTCTATAATGTTAGAGAGAGAAAACAGAAAATATCGACATTTAATTGGCATGTAAAATGGATTCATTTGAATAGGAGTGATTGGATGGAAGTGCAAACAGAAACATACCGCGCAGCTATGAATGGAACATTAGAACGTCATTTTTCAGATATGATTGCCGTTATACCAACTAGAATTACAATTGAGCAGTTAAAACAGCGACTAGAAACGATCGCTACTAAAGTTGATGATTTAAAAATTGTTTATAGTGATGAGACAAGCCTTATTGTTGAATTACATATGGGTGAAACAGTCATACCGTATGAACTGCATATTGATGAACCGAACGATCCAGAAGGATATAAAATGTACAATAGACAAGATGCTACAATCGTAGATCGTAATTTTGAAGATGCAGCTTTCGGCACTGAAATTTTCACTCGTACGCTATTTGTAGGCGATGTACTGGACTGCTTTTTCCAGCAGTTACAGTTCTTATGGAATCTCGCCCCAGATTTGTTATTTGTAATCGATTCAAGTGCAGCAATGAAAGTGATATCTAGAAGCTATATTGAATATCACGTTGAAAATGAATTATTACCTGACATTCCTGACTTATACGTTATTCATTCCGTTTATGAAGACGATAAAGACGGTGAGCCTACGCAATATTGGTTTCATACACACGGTCTTTTAAGAGCAGGCGTAACTGAAATAGAGTTAATTATTCCAAATCGCATTTCTTCCTACTACGGCATTAGCGATCTCTTTCAAACATTTGCTAATAATGCCGTTGAGAATGGACAAGTCCCTATGAATGAGCCTATCGTTATCGCGCATAGTCAGCAAGGTTCTATACATACAGTCGCTGTTCCGTGGGAAAAAGGATTATCTTATATAGGGCATAAAACGAGTATGGACCAATTATCTTCAATCGAAGATGAGGAAGTGAAACTACAACCAATAGATGCACAAAATACATTCTTAGGCGGAATGGATGCCCGAGATGAATACCATCAATCTCCATCCGTTCTCTTATTCAAATTTAATACTTCAGAAGAATATATTGAAAGTTTTTTCAAAGAACACGAGGAAGCTACAGGGCTCATGTTCTATAAAACAAATAGTGAAACCGATCGTATGGCTTACAATGCGAAAAATACTTTTGGGTATTTCAGCAACATTTTTCACATTGAACAATCAAATGAAGATTTTCGTTTCCTTGCTAAGTTTGGTGTCTCCTACGAAGAAGGAAAAAGTGAACATATGTGGTTTGAAATGCAAAACATTACGGAAGATTTCATTCAAGGAATACTCATTAATGAACCATATTTTATAGAAGATATGAGTGAAGGAAATAGTTATCATTTAGATTTTGATAACTTAACAGAGTGGGTTATTTATGCAGGAGATGCTGTTATAAAGCCAAATAACTTATATATGTTTATTGGCGAATAAGTATTTTATATAATAAACGAAACGCCTTCAATATGATTGAAGGCGTTTCTTATAATTTATTGTGCGATTAATTCAGCATCTATTACTTTCTCCAAATGAGATAATACACGCTTTGCAGCTTCCTCACCTTGATTAATACAGTCTGGAAGTCCAGCGCCAGCATAGGAGCTACCTGCCAAGTATATACCTGGCAACTCTTTCTCCATAAATGTTGTGAGCTGTTTCATTCGCTCGTTATGGCCTACTGTATATTGAGGCATCGCTTCTTTCCAGCGACTTACGATTGTAAACTCTGGATCCTCTGTAATATCCATCGTCTTCTTTAAATCTTCTAGTACGAGCTGAACGAGTTCTTCTTCGGTTTGTTCTACAACCGCTTCATCACCAGCACGTCCAACGTAACAGCGAAGGAGTGTTTTTCCTTCTGGCGTTGTATGCGGCCATTTTTTATGCGTCCACGTACATGCTGTAATGGTGTAATCGCTATTTCGTGATACGACAAATCCTGTACCATTAATATCGCGCTGGATTGCAGACTTTTGGAAAGCAAGTGCCACATTCGCAACGGATGTGGATGGAATATTACGGAAGAAACGAAACTGCTTGTACTGAGCAAACATGGACGGCAATACTTTATGCGAAGTTGCCACTACGATGGCGTCCGCTTCTATTTCTTTTCCGTTACTAAGAGTAATTGTATAACCATCACCCTGTTTTGCAACTTTTTCAATGCGAGTTCCCTTTATTATCGTACCTTCATGCATCTTTGCTTCGAGAGATTTTACGATAGATTCTAAACCTGTTTTCACTGTTTGGAACATTCCCTTTTTCGGTTCAGCTTTCTCTTCTTTCGGAGCGAGCGTACGCATACCGAGTGAAATACTGCGATGTTTCTGCTCAATCTGATACATTTGCGGGAATGTTGACATTAAGCTCATTTCATCAATATCCCCTGCATAAATACCCGATAGTAACGGTTCTATTAAGTTTTCAACCACTTCGTTTCCAAGACGATGTCTGAAAAATTGTCCGAGTGATTGATCAGATACTGGCTTTGACCTCGGCATTAATAGATCAAAACCAGCTCTTAGTTTACCAATTGGAGAGAACAGCCCGGAAAATAGAAACGGCGTAATTTGCGTTGGAATTCCCATCATTGATCCGCTCGGCATTTTATGTAACCGATTGTTTACGAGGATAAATGATTGACCGGCTTGATTATTTACAAGTTCATCGCCAAGACCTAATTCTTTCACTAATCTAGCTGCACTTTCTTTTCGTGCTAAGAAAGAATCCGGTCCGCGCTCAATTGTAAATCCATCTTTTCGAACGGTTTGAATTTTTCCGCCAAGTTTACCCGATGCTTCTATAAGTAATGTATCAATCGGCAAGTTTTTTTCATGAATATTTTTTTGTAAGTTATACATTGCTGTTAATCCAGTGATGCCTCCGCCGACGATCACAACTTTTTTCCTCAAGCAGGCTCCCCCTTTCTTCTTACAGTACAGATTCTTTTTTCTTTAATACAACATCTGTTAAACAATCAATAAATGCGTCCGATGCATTTGGCATTTCTGGACGATAATATTTCGCACCAATTTCATCCGTTACAACTTTACACTCAAAGTCGTTGTCATATAAAACTTCTAAATGTTCTGCAACAAATCCAACTGGTGCATATACGAATGAAGTATAACCGTGCTTTTCATTTAGTTCTCTCGTTAAATCTTGTACATCTGGACCAATCCAAGGATCTGGTGTGTTTCCTGCACTTTGCCAGCCTACTGCATAGTTTGCTACTTCAGCTCCGCGCGCGATATAATCCGCTGTTTCATTTAATTGATCTGGATATGGATCGCCCATTGCAATAATTTTCTCTGGTAAGCTATGTGCAGATACGATTAATACTGCTTTTTCACGCTCTGCATCTGACATACCGTTATATATACCTTTCACTGCATCAACCCAGTACTGGATGAATTTCGGCTCTTTATACCAGCTATCAATGCCGTGAATTGTTAAGTTTCCAAGTTTCTCAGCTTCTTCTTGTGCTCGTCCAACGTATGATTTCACGCTAAACGTAGAATAGTGAGGTGCAAGAACAAGTGCGATTGCATCTTGTATTCCGTCGTTATGCATATCTTTCACCGCATCTTCAATAAACGGTTCAATATGTTTTAAACCAAGATACATATGGTACTCTACTTCATCTTGTACTTCATTTAAACGCTGTTCTAACTTCTTAGCTTGCTCTAATGTAATAGTAGCTAAAGGAGAAATACCACCAATTGCACGGTAACGCTCTGTTAAATCTTCCAGCATTTCAGGACTTGGCTTTCTTCCTCTACGAATATGTGTATAGTAACGTTCAATATCTTCTTCTTTATATGGCGTTCCGTATGCCATTACAAGCAAACCAATTTTCTTTTTCATACAGCAATTCTCCTTTACTTCGCTAACTGCCCTTTAGAGTATTCATGAATAAATGTAGTTAAACGTTTTAATGTATCCGGATTTACTTCTGGGAATACACCGTGACCTAAGTTAAAGATATAACCCGGCTGTTTCATCCCTTGATCTAAAATACCTTTTACATGTTCTTCAATAACAGACCATGGTGCAAGTAAGAATGAAGGGTCCATATTACCTTGTACCGCCTTATGAACGCCACGTGCACGTGCTTCTTCAATCGGTAAGCGCCAGTCTAAGCCGACTACATCAAGCGGTAAGTCGTGCCACTCATTCACTAAGTGTGCAGCTCCTACGCCGTGCATAATCATCGGTACACCCATCTTACGAACTTCTGCAAAAATACGCTCCATTGCTGGTTTAATAAATACGCGATAATCTGCTACATTTACTGTTCCAACCCAAGAATCGAAAATTTGAACTGCTTTTGCTCCTGCGTTTATTTGCGCTTTTAAATATGTAATAACCATATCTGCTAGTTTATCCATTAAAGCGAACCAAGCTTTTGGCTCTGCATACATGAACGCTTTCGTATTATGGTAGTTACGAGATGGACCGCCTTCAATCATATAGCTCGCTAATGTAAATGGAGCTCCTGAAAAACCGATTAACGGTACGTCTAACATTTCTGTCGTTAATAAACGAATTGTATCTAGTATGTACGGTACGTCATCTTCTGGATTGATTTCCCCTAGTTTTTCTACGTCTTGTAAAGAACGGATTGGATTATCAATAACTGGGCCAATACCTGATTTAATTTCTACATCCACACCAATTGCAGGTAGTGGTGACATAATATCTTTATAAAGAATTGCTGCGTCTACGTTATATTGATCAACCGGCAATTTTGTAACGTAAGCACATAACTCTGGATTATGTGTAATTTCAAATAAAGAATACTTTTCTTTAATCTTTCTATATTCCGGCTGTGAACGACCTGCTTGACGCATATACCATGCTGGTACATAATCGGTACGTTCCCCCCTACATGCTTTTAAAAATGTCTCATTTATAGTTCTTACCAAGACCCTTGCTCCCTTCCTTACCAATGCTTCGAATACGTTCGATATTTATCTTTTTTTACTATACAGCTTGTAAAAACAAAATGCATAATATTATGTACGTTGTTCATTAAATTGACACAAACATTCTTAAAAACGCTTACTATTTTCACAACATTCTTATTATAACACAGAGAAAAACTATGGTTTAGCTACTTTTGACTTTTCTCCTTCACGATTCGTTTGTGTATTATATGGTACAACGTAAAAGCTCGGTTTTGAAAATATGTTAACGAACTTTTCCTCATATTCCCCAGCACCATTTACAGTGCTAACATGTGTATGAATTCCGTTCTCCACTCTATAGATTCGGTACATAATTCTGTTATCTGGAAGTGGCGTCCAACTTAATTTTGCTTTAAATAAACCGAAAGGGCTAAATGATAGTTTCATTTTTACATCTTCAATTTTGCGCAGTCGAATCGGAGCGCCGATTGTTTCCACACCTTCAGGCTTCATAAACTTCTCTTTATGTTCTACATTAGCCTTCGTTAAAATTTTCTTAAACAATTTTGTCGCAGATGCACTTTCTCCTTGCAACTGATGCTCCTTATCCGTACGGTCATAACCAATCCAAACAGCGCCTACTAAGTTCGGTGTATAGCCGACGAACCACATATCTCTTGCTCCCTTATCGTCATTTGGCAATGAAGTTGTACCTGTTTTCCCAGCTAACGCACCGTTATATACACCAACTCTCGCTGTTCCTTCCTTCACAACTCCTTCTAACATTTTCGTCATATACCATGCTGTCTGCTTCGAGAAGATTTTCGTCTCTACTTTTGGAGATTCCCCAATGACTGCACCGTGTCTATTTAATACTTTATCAATAACGTGCGGCTCAATAATATTTCCATTTGCTAAAAATGAACGATACATTTTTACAAGATCAAATGTTGAAACGCCATTTTTTAGTCCCCCAAGCGCTGTACTTAAACCAGCATCTGCAATATGGACATTTCCTTTTTCTAAATATTGCTTTCCTTCTTCTACCCCTAACTCATTTAATAAAGAAACTGCCGGTACGTTTGCCGACTCTAAAATCGCATCATACATCGTCATTTCTTTTGAATACTCATGATTATAATTTCGAGGTTCATACCCTTCAAAAGAATTTCTTTCATTCGTTAATAAAGAATACGGATTATACTTTTTCGTTTCTAGTGCTGGTGCATAAACGATAAGTGGTTTTAAAACAGATCCGGGCTGCCTTTTGGCAAAAACACGATTAAATCCTCTCGGGACGTACTTTCTTCCCCCAATCGCCGCTTTAATCCCTCCCGTACGATTATCCATTAATAAGAAAGCACCTTGCGCCCCTTCTTCTTTCCCAGGAAAATTCCTTGCATCTTGAAACTGGTTATATGCTACCTTTTGAATCTTTTCATCCATAGGTACGACAAACGTATATCCTCCGCGAAGTACTTCTTGATGAGACAACCCGTATAAACGAGCGGCTTCATCTATGACCATATCAATATACGGCATATATGCAAGCTCATTCTCATCTAAATTTTTATATAGAGCAATTGTCTTCCCTTGATAACGAACGCTTTCTTCTGCAGTCAAATAGCCTTGTTTATGCATAAGTGACAATACTAGATCGCGGCGTTCCTTACTCTTCTCTGCAGAATAGTACGGTGAATATCCGTTTGGTGACTTCGGAAGGCCTGCAAGCATTGCCCCTTCCTCTACTGTTAAATCCTCAACATTTTTATTAAAATATAACTTTGCTGCCGCTTGAATACCGTAAGCCCCATGACCAAAATAAATATGATTCATATACATTTCAAGAATTTGTTGCTTCGTATATTTTTGCTCTAATTGAAGAGAAATTGCGACTTCCTTCAATTTACGCGTAAATGTTTTTTCACGAGTTAAAAAGACGTTTTTAGCGAGTTGCTGCGTAATGGTACTACCGCCCTCTACCTTCTCTCTAGCTAACGTATCTTTATAAAGAGCACGGAATATAGACGGATAATCAATCCCTTGATGCTCATAAAAACGAGAATCTTCCACCGCAACAAACGCCTGCTGCACATACTTCGGAATTTGCTCGATCGGTACGAGGTCTCTATTTTCTACGTATAATTTCGTAATTTCTTTCCCTTTCTGGTCAACGATACGTGATGAAGAGTGGAAAACGAGCTGCTTTTCATCCATCATATAGCCACCAGCTAACACGATAAGTTTATAGAGTACAATCGCTACTACGAACGTTGCGACGCCGCCTAATAAAGTCCACTTTACTTTCTTCATACATCGTCCTTCTTTCCAAATGATGGTACATTTATTATTTGAAAAAGAAGTATCTTTATGTATATAATCTTCGAAGTTTTTTAAGAGAGTTGATATAATAGAAACAAACTAGTAAGGGGGCATTAAAATGAAGGCTATTATTTCATACGAAACACCTCTAGAACAAGCACATTTCACTGCAAAAAATGATGAGAAAAATATGTTTTATAAAGAAAATACAGAAGAATCTGTAGAAGGCTCACTTCAGTATGACGTACTAGATGCTGTCGGCGAATTTAAAGGACAACCTGGCTATATCGTTTGTAACAACATTTCTGTAACAGACGAAGGTCGCCCTGTATTTGAAAACCGCTTTAAAAACCGCGCAGGCCTTATCGAAAACGAACCAGGATTCCAAGCGATCCGTGTTCTACGTCCATTAAGTAACGATACATATGTCATCTTAACGATGTGGGAAACAGAGCAAAACTTTAAAGACTGGACAGAATCACGTTCATTCGAAAACGCTCATAAAAAACGTCCCACGCAAGCAGAAGGAAAACCTCAGGCTCAAGCGCATCCACATGCGGAACAGCAAAAGAGTATTTTCTCTCGCCCTTCTTTTGTGACTACTTTTGATGTGTTAGTTTAATTTTTTTGAGTTTGGAGTTCAGAAACCGCGGTATGTGAAATTATATCGGCGATTTTTCGAATATATCGGCGCAACTCGAATTATATCAGCGTTTTTCTGAATATATCGGCGCAACTCGAATTATATCAGCGATTCTTCGAATATATCGACTTATCGACAAATCATGACACAAAAAGGAAACACCATTACACACCGGTGTTTCCTTTTTCTTTGTACCAATTATATATACGAAGTGAATCTTTTTTTCTCATATGCTTTACTTCATAACCCCGCCCCGCTACCGCTACAAGAGTTGTACATAATTCATCCTTTCTTTGAAAATACGATTGATTATAACCTACTGCTTGAACATGTCTTCTTCGCATTATTCCTGTATATTTCGAAAAATTACGATATACAACCGTTAGTTGATTTTCTCTTAATTCATAACCGCCACTTTTATATCTAGCATACGCAAGTAACGAAAACACGATAAATAACGGTAAAACAAAAAATAACGCAATATATTGTTTTAAATATATACTCACGCTAGCAATTAGAACTGTGAGTATGATACTTATTAACCAGCCCATAATGAAATAACGACGCAACGCTGTTTTTGGTAAGTGAGCGATCTCCGCTTCAATTTCATAAGGTAACTCTAAATATGTGAGCAGGTGCTGTACATCTTTTTTCTTCATAAAAGGATGCAGCATCACTTCATTACTTGCTGCTCCAATACTGTGAATTGCTTCCACTTCAACAGCGCAATAACCAAATGGCTGGCGAAGCATACATTCTTTTACAGTAATCGCTTGAATTCGGTGCAATTTTAAGACAAACTCTTTCTTTTCAAATAACCCTTGAACGATACGAATTTCTTCCCCTTTTCGCTCAATTTTAAAGTTTGCATATTTCAACACATATCCAGCCGTGGAAATAATCCATGAAATTGCCATTAAAATTAATGCTATTACAATTAGTTTATAAACACCGTTTCCCATCACATACGCTTCTACTTTACTTGTGAATCCTTCAGGAAGAACAAAATCAAACTTTGTGTAAAGAAGTACCAGTCCAGAAAACACTAGTCCGAACCGACCAGATGTAATCGCTGCTGCTAAAACCTCTTTCGCTGTTAACTGATAAACCGTCTTGCTTTCTTCCTCTTCTATTTCTTCTTTTACAGTAGTTTCTTTCTTATGTAATAAAGAGATTAAATGTTTTGCCTCGTCTTCTTTAATACCAGCCAACATCACTTCTGGTTCACTACCACCACCCGCTACTTCTATATTTAACTTCATAAGCCCAAGCATCTGATAAATGACATTAGAAGACGTACTAACATTTTGCACACGTTCTTTATTTAAATAACTTTCCTTCTTTACAAAAACACCGTGCTTTATATGTAAAATATTATTCTCAATCCAGTACACTTTAAAATACCATTTAATTGCTGAAAAAATAGCCATGATAAATAAAACAACCAGAAGGAAAAGATAAAATAAATACCAAGGTTCCACTTGTTCATCAGGTTTAAATAAAACAAGAATAATAAGTGGCAACAAACTCGCAACTCTAATACCTAACAATATCGTAATCGGATGTTGCCTCTTATACATCCTTATCACTCACTTTCGCAAGTTCTCCAATTTGTCTTTTTAGCTGTTCTGCTTCTTCTTTCGTTAAACCTGGAATACTATGAGAAGTTGCGGCTGTTGAAATGTGTAATTCTGCTAAATTATACTTTCTCATGATCGGCCCTTGCTCAATCGTTACGTGCTGCACACGGATCATCGGAATAAGTACGCGTTTTACAACGAACATTCCCTTTTGAATCTCAATCTCTTCTTCATTTAATCTGTAACTATAATAGCGCTGACGTAAATTTGGAAACACAAAATAATCAAGTGGAATAAATGTAATAGCTCCTGTTACTAATAGTCCAAACAACCAGCCCCACCAGTTAAAGTTAATCATAAAAAAGAAATACGCAATTACGACTGTTAGTATAACTGCCGTCCCAATTAAAGCGTGAATTCGCCACACTTTCAGCATATTAGAATGAATCTCCCTTTCTAACGGCTGCATCTCATCACTCCAATTCTATGAATTTATTACTTATATATTATCAAAAAATAAGATTTCATATACATTTTTGTAAATTTATAGTCAAATAAAAATATATGAATCAAAAGCATATTAAAGAAAAACATACCTCAGTTTTGAAAATTATATATTATAAATATGAATTATATTGAACTAAAATAAACCTTACATGATTCATGTAAGGTTTATCGTTTTATACACAATATATTTCATTATTGTTGAGATATACTAGCATCGCTTTCAATTCGCTTTTCTTTTTGGCTCAGTTTTTTATCTTTAGATTTTTTTAATGTTAAAGTCATACCAATAAAAATAAAAAGAATTCCTGTTATTTGCATTAAAGTTGGACGGAATCCAGTAAGTACAGTATCTAATAATATTGCCACTGCCGGATCCAAAAAAACTAATATTGAGATTGTTTTTGTAGATAAATAGCGTAAACTATCAAAAAACAGATAATATACTATCCCTGTGTGAATAAAACCAGTAGCTATAATATATGTCCAATTACTTTGAGTGAGGCCACTAAAAGCATCTAAATCTATAAATGGTATTAAAAGAAATATCCCCAAGAATGTTTGTAAAAATGTCATTGCATACGCACTCATTTTGTTAATCCCTTTACCAAATAAAGTTGTAAATGCATAAAAAAGAGCTGCAAGAAATCCCCATATCATACCTGAAGACATTAATGAACCGACAGAGAAACTTCCATCGATACCAGCAATTAATAAAGCTCCTGCAAAACACACAACTATTGAAATGATAGATATTAATGTTAATTTTTCTTTAAAGACGATACTTCCAATTAACAGTACAATTACTGGTGCAAGATGATAAACCGAGATAGCAATTGTAACTGACATATTTTCAAAGGCTTTAAATAAGAAAACCCAATTAAATACTAAGAAAAAGCCACATATTAAAACTTGAATAACTTCTTTTCGTTCCCATTTATCTTGTTTATATTGCCCTGTAAGCAACCAGCATACACTTAAAAATATTGTCGCAAAAATACACCTTACAAACACTAATTCAAACGAAGGTAAGTTTGTTTGAACTGAAAAAAATCCAACTGATCCAAAGATAACCATTGATGCTATCATCTTTAAAGCCGGTACCGTTTTCTCTTGCTTAAAACTTTTTTGAAGCAAATTAATCCCCCTCCAATAAAAACTCGGTTTATAGTGAGAAAAACACCAGCCTAAAAAAGGACAGGTGCTTTTCCTCAAAAACACTCAATTATAAATTTTTCCCAGCAGTCCAACCACCATCAATTACAAAATTAGAACCAGTAATAAAGCGGGCCTGATCAGAAATCAAGTACTCAATACATGAAACAATATCCTGCGGCACCCCCCAAGTATCTAAAGATTGATTACTTTTTATCATAGACATCAAGGCTGTATTACTAAAGTATTCTTCTGTAAGTTCAGTTCTAATAACACCGGGAGAAATGCTATTCACCCTTATATTTTGCTTTCCAAATTCCATAGCCATCTGTTTAGTCAATCCGATTAAAGCATGCTTTGATGCAACATAAGCAGCTCGCTCTGGTTCAGCCATTAATCCAGAAACCGATGCTATATTCACAATACAACCTTTTATTTTCGATTCACACCATCGCTTAGCTACTTCCCTAGAAAGGATAAATGGGGCTACTAAATTTACATCAATTACTTTTTTAAACATATCATCGGATAAATGTAAAACAGGTGTTATCTCTCGAATACCAGCTGCATTTATTAATATATCAGGAGAAAGCTTTTCTAAATCTAATTGAGTAAAAAGATTATGAATCGCTTCGCTATTACTTAAATCAATTTGCACTACTTTCAAAGGCATATCTGTTTTCATATAATCTATTAAATTATTATTATTAATATCAAGCGCTATTACATGAAATGATTTTTCTAAAAAGTATTTTATACAAGCATGACCTATACCGCTATTGGCTCCAGAAATAATAATTATTTTATTCTCTCTCATTTTGTCTCCTTATAAGAAAATGTTACTAATAAAATATCACGAAAAGCCTCCGTACTACATTCTGTTCCAAGTGGCGTTACGGCATGGAAGACCTTTTGTCCAAATACTAAAGTTTCTAAAGGCTTCTTCAAACTTATAAACTGATTAATTTCCCGAGGAGAATTAGCTATTAAATTATCTCCACCAATAGCTGTATTACTTAAATTCATAAGGTGTAAAAACACTACTGGTTCATCATCTTTATGTAACCAAATAGGTGAACTAAAAGATGGTCTTTCTTTAGTAGCTTTATATCTTACTTGATGTAAACCTATAATTAAGTCTTTACTTGTATCTATTATATTTGTTTTAAATGCAAATTCAGTATCGAAGCGCACGATATTTTGAATTAAAGGATTACATAAAAAGCTATCATTTATGCTATTGAACTGTCTAACTTTCCCGCCATCGTCATAGTTATATTCTTTAGATTGGAAGTAATCATTACTATTATCTAAAATATAATCTGGTGAATCAACATACTTTATATACCTTGAATAAGATCTAGCACGGCATTCACCGTATGCATCATCTTCCAAATTATAATAATCTAACTGTGCTTGTGTTAATAGACGATGATTCTCTTCCTCTTGTAAAAAGATTTCATTTGAGATTTCAAGGAATCCTTTAGATTCAAATTCATGTACCTTTTCTTCTATGCTAAAGCCACTCATTTTACTAAGAACAAACGTCATTATAAAAACCTCCACACTATTGTATTTTTCTATCTCACCCTATGTTAGAAATGCAATAAGTAACCGAGATTCTTGCTTAATAAAATTAAAAATTATGATATTCAATTAATACACCAAATGAAATATACGTAATTCATTAAAATTATTTATTAAGCAATATTATATATCCTTTCGGGTATTTTTTCTAATTATCTGAAGATTTATCAACATTAGTCTTAATATTCAAAAATAAAGAAATAGATTTTTCAGAAAGATAAAACTGCGCGTATTGCAATTATTTATGTATATAACTTTTTTAAAAATTATATTTTAAATATAGCTAGTTTTTTATAAATTTTTTGATATAATTACATACGGGAAAAGGGAAGAATTTTGTCTTCCCTTGTGTTTTTATTTGCATCTAGTACTTTTGCTAGATGCTTTTTTTTATGCTAAAAAAGGTATCCTCAAATACTTTGAGGATACCTTTTCACCTTTATTATCTCTGCTGTTTTCTACCTAATATGAGTAATCCAAAACTCATCATTACAAGAAGTGCTCCCATATATGGTTCCACAGGCATTTTCTGCCCTGTCTTCGGTAATTCTTTTTCAGGTTTCTCTGGATTCGGTGTCCCAGGCTTTTCTGGATCTGGTGTCCCAGGTTTTTCTGGATTTGGTGTTCCAGGCTTTTCTGGATTCGGTGTTCCAGGTTTCTCCGGATTCGGTGTTCCAGGCTTTTCTGGATCTGGTGTTCCAGGCTTTTCTGGATCTGGTGTTCCAGGTTTTTCTGGATCTGGTGTTTCTGGGCCTGGTGGCGCTAAATGATTCAATTTGTTTAATACTTCTAATTGAACTGCATTTATCATTCCATTTGTAATTTCAAATGGAATTGGATTAGTTAATTTTTCATATCCTTTTGGTGCTTCTACTTCTACTAGTGTGTAGTTACCTACAGATAGATCTGTGATTTTTGCCTTTCCATCTTTATCTGTTGTTACTTTCACTACTACTTTTCCCTCTTCATCATGAACCTCAAACACAGCTCCTGATAAGACTTCCTTGCTTTCAGCGGCCATTTTTGTAATCTCCACTGAACCTTTGTCTAACTGTTCATTCTCTACTTGCAATGATAAGACTTTCGTCATACCTTTTGTAATTTCGAATGAAATTGGCTTTTCTAGTGGTTTGTAGCCTGCTGGTGTTTCTACTTCTACTAACTCATACTTTCCAATAGATAAATCTGAAATGTCTGCTTTTCCTTCTTTATCCGTTGTTACTTTCGCAACTACTTTGCCTTTTGAGTCACGTACTTCAAATACAACATTTTCTAATGGTGCTTTACTGTCTTTATCTATTTTTGTGATTTCTACATTCCCCGTATCTACCATTTCATTTTCTACAGTGAACGCTAAAGATTTTGTCATACCTTTTGTAATTTCAAATAGTACAGGCTTTTCTAATTTTTTGTAGCCTGGTAAACTCTCTACTTCTACTAACTTGTACTTTCCTACTGATAAATCTGCAACTGTTGCTTTTCCAGCTTTATCTGTCGTTACTTTCGTTACTACCTTGCCTTTGTCGTCTTGAACTTCAAAGACTACACCTGCTAACGGTGCCTTATTATCTTTATCTATTTTTGTAATTTCTACATTTCCCGTATCTACCATTTCATTTTCTATGTTTAATGATAGAACTTCTGTCATACCCTTTTTAATTTCGAATGATACTGGCTCTGTTAGTTTTTTGTAGCCTGGTAAGCTTTCTTTCTCTACTAATTTGTACTTTCCTACAGATAAGTCTGAGATTTTTGCTTTACCATTTTTATCTGTTTTTACTTCCGTTACTACTTTTCCTTGTTCGTCTTGCACTTCGAAGACTACGTCTTCTAATACTTTTTGACTATCTTTATCTACTTTTGTAATCTCTACTGAACCTTTGTCTACTAGTTCATTCTCTACTTTTAGTGATAAGACTTCTGTCATACCTTTTTTGATTTCAAATGATACTGGTTTCGCTAGTTTTTTATATCCTGGTAAGCTCTCTACCTCTACTAGCTTATATTTTCCTACTGATAAATCAGCAATCTTTGCTTTTCCTTCTTTATCTGTCGTTACTTTTGTTACTACTTTGCCTTTTTCATCTTGTACTTCGAAGACTACACCTGCTAATGCTTTTTGACTATCTTTATCTACTTTTGTAATCTCTACTGAGCCTTTGTCTAACTGTTCATTCTCTACTTTTAATGATAAGACTTCTGTCATACCTTTTTTGATTTCGAATGATACTGGCTCTGTTAGTTTTTTGTAACCTGGTAAGCTTTTTTTCTCTACTAATTTGTACTTTCCTACAGATAAGTCTGAGATTTTTGCTTTCCCTTCTTTATCTGTCGTTACTTCTGTTACTACTTTGCCTTGTTCGTCTTGTACTTCGAAGACTACACTTGCTAATGTTTTTTGACTATCTTTATCTACTTTTGTTACTTCCACATTTCCCTTGTCTAACATTTCGTTTTCTACTGTTAAAGCAAGAGATTTTGTCATGCCTTTTTCAATTTGGAAAGTAATCGGATCTACTAATTGTTTATATCCTTTTGGTGCTTTTACTTCTACTAACTTGTATGTGCCGACTGATAAATTAGTAACTTGTACTTGTCCTTTTTTATCTGTCGTTATTTTAGCGACTACTTGCCCTGCTTCATCTTGAATTTCAAAGACTGCATCAGCTAAAGCATCTTTATTTTCTTTATCTACTTTTGTAATTTCTACATTTCCTGTATCCACTAATTCATTTTCTACTGTTAGCTTTAGCGCTGTTACTCTACCCTTTTCAATTTCAAATGAAATTGGCTTTTCTAGTGGTTTGTATCCTGCCGGTGTTTCTACTTCTACCAACTCATACTTCCCGATAGATAAATCTGAAACGTTTGCTTTTCCTTCTTTATCCGTTGTTACTTTCGCAACTACTTTTCCTTTTAAATCACGTACTTCAAATACAACATTTTCTAATGGTGCTTTACTATCTTTATCTATTTTTGTTATCTCGACATTCCCTGTATCCACCATTTCATTTTCTACTTTTAATGATAGGACTTCGGTCATGCCTTTTTTGATTTCAAATGATATTGGTTTTTCTAATTTTTTATAACCAGGTAAACTTTCTACCTCTACTAATTCATACTTTCCTACAAGTAAATCTGAAACATTTGCTTTTCCATCTTTATCTGTCGTTACTTTTGTAACTTCATTACCCTTTTCATCTTGGACGATGAATGTTACTCCCGCTAACGGTGCTTTATTATCTTTATCTATCTTTGTTATCTCTATATTTCCCGTATCTACCATTTCATTTTCTATTTTTAATGATAGAACTTCGGTCATGCCTTTTTTGATTTCAAATGATACTGGATCTGTTAGTTTCTTATAGCCTGGTAAACTTTCTTTCTCTACTAATTTGTACTTTCCTACTGATAGATCTGAGATTTTTGCTTTACCATCTTTATCTGTTTTTACTTCCTTTACTACTGTTCCAGCTTCATCTTGCACTTCAAAAACTACGCCTTTTAATGCTTTTTTGCTGTCTTTATCTATTTTTGTAATTTCTACTGAACCTTTATCTAACTGTTCATTTTCTACTTTCAACGATAGGACTGTTGTCATACCTTTTTTAATTTCGAATGATACTGAATCTGTTAGCTTTTTGTAGCCTGGTAAACTTTTCGTCTCTACTAATTTGTACTTCCCTACTGATAAATCAGAGATTTTTGCTTTACCATCTTTATCTGTTTTTACTTCTGTTACTACTTTTCCTTGCTCATCTTGCACTTCGAAGACTACGCCTTCTAATACTTTTTGACTATCTTTATCTATTTTTGTAATTTCTACTGAGCCTTTGTCTAACTGCTCGTTTTCTACTTTTATTGCTAAAGCTTTTGTCATACCTTTTTTTATTTCAAATGGTACTGGTTCTGTTAGCTTTTTATAACCTGGTAAGCTTTTCGTCTCTACTAATTTGTACTTTCCTACTGATAGATCTGAAACATTTGCTTTTCCATCTTTATCTGTTACTACTTTTCTTACTACTTCATCTTTCTCATCTCGGACTTCAAATTCGACACCCGCTAATACTGCTCCGTTTTCTTTGTCCACTTTTGTAATTTCTATATTACCTTTGTCTACCATTGCATTTTCCACTTGTATTGGGAATATGCCGTCCCCTGTTACACTTACTTCGAACTCTGTTTCTTTTAATTGGTAGCCTTCAGGCGCTTTCGTTTCTTTTAAAATATATTTTCCTAGTGCTAACGGTTTAGAGATTGCCTTACCATCTTTATCTGTAACAATATGTTCGACTACTACACCGTCTTTTACTATATCAAACTCTGCATTTGCTAATGGTTTTTCACCATTTTCCGAATCAATTTTCTTTATTTCAATTTGACCCTTTTGCACAGTATTTTTAATTTCAATTGTTTTTGTTTCTCCAGCTTGAAGTGTAACCTCTACTGGGCTTGTTAATTTTTGATATCCTTCTGGTGCTACTGTTTCATAAACTTTATACGTCCCAGGAGCTAAAGTTTGAGGTACTGAAAAACCTTTTTCGTCCGTTGTCAGTTTTGCAACAACTTCATTTGCACTATTTCGAACTTCAAATTCGGCACCTTTTAACCCTTTGTTCGGATTCTCAGAATCTATTTTATGAAGCGATACTGTACCATCTTTTGGAGCTTCAGGCGGTGTAATAGTTACTTCTTTTGATGTTAATGTTTTATCATCAAAATGTAATTCCGCTTTATTAGGAATCTTCTTATCTACGTAAGAAGATAAGTCTGCATTATTTTTAATTTTCGCCTTGATACTAAGATTAATTATCTGGTCTTCATATGACTTATAATCAAAATTCTCACCAAACGTAAATGTTACTTCACTTCTTTGTTTATCTATATTTAACGTCCCTTTAGAAGTAATATCTTGGCCATTTTTATCATACACTTTTGCCTCTAATACTTCTAAAACATCTTCTAAATCATCACTAATTACCATAGATGTGTATTTAGAAGGATCGTTCGGTATATGTGTACCAACTTGGTATTGAATAACTTGATCCATTTGTGTTAGCTGCTCATTCTCTACAAGCTTGCCATTCTCATCAACTATATTTTTTTCAATGCTAGGTGGATTATTGTCACCTGAACCAGATCCTCCCCCACCACTCACAAATACTTGTCCTACTTTTTCTTCAGTTTTAATATTTTTACCTTCTAATTTCACAGTATTTTTATGAGGTTTTGCAGCAGGATTTGTAACCTTTGTTTTATATCTTAAAATATAGCCTTTTGAACTGTCTGGAAATTCAATTGTAAATCCAGTCTTTGTTGCATTTATTTTAATGTTAGATAAATTTGCTGGCTTAATATTTGTTGGTGCATAACCATCTTCAAATACAGCCTCTTCTAATACTACGCTGTCTGTAATTAACTCATGCCCAGGTCCTAATGTATCTGTTAATTTAAGATCTTGCATTTCTGTTCCAGTTGCATTTACATATACAAGCCAATCAGCAATAGACGGATCTTCTTGATTATAAGAACCCCATTTCAATAGATTTTCCGTATTGGGTTGTGGCTTCGGTCTCTCTGTCGTATTACTTACATTTACTTCTTTATTTACGATTTGACCATCAACGTTAAATTCTAATGGAATTTCTTTAACACCATCATATGCTTCTAGACCAAAGTAGAATTCTACGAATAAAGAACCTTTAATGTTGTTCTTTCCTTCTACGTAATCACCCATAGTACACGTTAATAGACCCTTTTTCATCTCACATGTACCAACTGTTTTTCCTTCAGCATCTTTTAAAGGAAAACTCATATTCATAAGGTCTTTTCGAAACTCTTTTGGCATATCAATTGTGAATTGATCTCCACTTTTTATTTTTTCTTTAGCTGACCACTTCACTTCTACTTTCATACCATCTGAGGCTTGATATGGTTCAGATGTCGTGCCATCAGTACGGGAAATATTAATTTCGTCCACTGGACTTTTCATAACAGCAGCTTGAATAACTGGAGCCCACACATTCAGCACTGAAAATAATACTAGAAAAACTAATGAAACCATTGAAATATGTCTTTTAGTACTTTTCATTTGCATAGTTCCCTCCTAAATTTTTATATTTATATAACAAAAAAAGATCGTCCGGTTGCATCAAAAATGTGCAACCAGACGATCTTAGTAACCAATATGTATTACCGTAGACTCTAAGCTTTGCGGCCTATCCTTTCGAATAGTGTGCTAAAAATATCTTTTATTCTTTTTTTGTTTCATTTTCCTCTTAAACCAAATATTACTATACCGTCTGGACGGTTATAATTCAATACTCTATAAAATTGTTCTATTTTTCTAATAAAAAAAATAATTCACCACTACATTAAAGAAGCAATGGTGAATTATTTTCTCATTATATAGTTCGTATATTCTATTTATATGAATTACTAATAAGAGCTTGAATCACTTTTTCTCTTAACTCGGGGCTTAGTCTTCCAACCCCTAAATATTCCGAATACCATAATCCATCTGCTGCTAATCTAATAATTGTTGCACAAACTGAATCTATCTCATCATTTTCTATATTTTTTTGCAGTTGCTGAAATGATTGTTGTAATGGCTCAAGTAATTCAGGTTTTAACATGAGTGCTGCCATCATACTGCTAGACAACTCTTCTGTTCTTCTCTCATTACTTAATCTTTCCTCTACAAAAGAGCGAACCCATCTCCCTTTCCTCTCTGAGTCTTCCGCTACTTTATTGTAAATGGCCCCTTCATAATCCTCTACCCCTCGGACTATCATACCTTCTATTAAAGCTTCTTTATTTGAAAAGTGATACAATAATCCACCTTTGCTTAAACCCGCCTCTTTTGCCACTGCTTCTAAAGTTAATTTAGCAACCCCTTTACATTGTACAATTTGAGAAGCGGCCGCCAAAATCTTTTGCCGCGTTATGCTTATACTCATTCCTTTTTAAAACCCCATTTCTACTAAATTTATATAAATACGAATCTTATTTTTAATATTGTTGATTACTACTAAGTATTTTCTTTATACAACAAAAGCTTCATTACCTTTGAATTTTTAGTTACTTATTCTATTAAAAATTTCCATATCATTCAATATGATAACATTAAATACACAAAGCTGACTATACATCTATACTTTTGTATTTATTGAAAATATATCCATTAATAAAATTTACCGATTTATTCCTTCTTATTACTTTAAGACAGCAGTAATTCTTTCAGTACTAAATAAAAAATGTTATTACTCCCATTAAATTGAGTAATAACATTCTACTTAACAAATTCGCTGCCAACTAGCATCCTTCACATCTTCACTAGTCGGTTTTCTAACTGATCCAATAAAGTGAAACTTTATATCCGCAACATGGACAGGTGTATTTCATTTTGTCACTCCATTATTAACTTGTTTTCCCATATATTCCGACTCACAAAGAATGTAACAGCACAAATCATAGTTATCCCCATGAAAAATGTATTAGAATCTTCATATGTAGTTGGAATGCCTACCGTTACGAAAACAATACTAAAAGCTAAAAATAGATATAATAATAAAGATATAATATAGCTTAGTTTAAATCGTAAAATGATACCTCTAAACAATAGCTCACCAAGTAGACAGCCACCTAAAATAATAGGTACTCCGAAATACAATGTAAGGACTCCCATTTGCGCAGTAGATTGAATTATCTTTCCAATTATGTTCGGCGAAACCAGCTCACTATCGTTTCCCATCCTATCATATAAATCAAGTGCTGTTGCTGAAATAAAGAAACTTAATATAGAAAATGAATACGGTATTAAAAACTTGCTCACTCTCATTCACCTCGCTTTTTTCTTTACATATATTATTCATTATTTCCTATCATTTTTACATAAAAAAATAACCCTCTATGATAAAACATAGAGGGTAGCATTTCTATATAAAAATCTATACCTTATCCTGAAGTGAATCCCGAAAATAGGACAAATATCAAAACACCTAAACCATCTGCTATCTGCTCCCTACATTCTTTAGGGTAGATAGTTTATATGTTTTATTAGAAAGTAGTGCCTTCTTTTTTATAATATTCTTTTGAAATCTCTTCATAAAATGCGGCTGATGTCGCGTAGAAATAAGGTGCTAACCATAAGAAACCGATTCCTACAGTAAGAATACTTAAAATGAACCAACCTAAGAAACTTAAGCATAGTAAAAAGTAATCCATTTTATGTCCATTCATCATATGACGACTCTCAGTAATCGCTTGATTCGCTGTATATTCTGGATGATCATTCAAAATAAAATATGTCATAGAATAAGAAAATGATTTAATAATACCTGGAATAATAAGAAGTAATGTCCATAGAGTCAAGTATACATACATTAGTAAATATGTTAAAAACGACTTCATCAACTTACTTCCATCGCTAAACCATCTAAATATATGACCAATGCGAGCATCAGTCCCACGAATTGCATTTAAAACAAGATAATAGGCACCTATTGTTAATGGACCAATAACAAGCATTACTATAATACTTACTGTAAGTGAATCACTTGCTTCTTCCCAACCCCAAAATATCGAGAAAATACCTGTTGTTAGCATTTCAACAGCTCCAATAAGGATTCCAATTAATAAGGTTGCCCCTACCGCTAGTCCCCATCTTCCTTTTAATGCATCAAGTGCTTCTCTTTTCAACTGACTTATCATATATAACCTCCTAATACTATTTCCATTTTATTATACCATTTATATCAAAAATCCCACATATTTTCCTAAAACAGAAGCATATTACCTTTTTTCATACGTATTGATACATGTGTGCTGTAGTTGTACTAATATATGGATTAAACGACTCTTTTCCCTGTAACAAAAAAGCCTGCCTTTCATAATAGGCAAGCTTTCTCAAGTTACATCTCATTTATTTTCTTCTTATACCAATCCTGCATTCTCTCCGCATCTTCTACTCTCGTATGCTCTATTTTATAACTAGATGATGCACTCGAAAACTTATACGTACATAAATCCGCACGGCGCTGGAAATATGATTGTGTCTTCTCCATTGATTGGACGTGTCTTCTTCTAATAAGTCCTGTATATTTTCCGACGCTACGATAGACAAGTGTAATTTGTTCTCCGTTAACACTGTAGCCATTTGTTTTAAATGTTGCGTAGCCAAGTGTAAAGATAAGGATTGCGAGCGGTAGTAATGCCCACATGATGTAATACTTTTCAAAGTATACGCTTATTCCAGTAAGCGGGATTGCGAGCATAGCGAAAAAGATGAAACTATCAATGAGATAGCGGCGCAATGCTGCTTTTGGTAACGAAGTAATATTTGCATTCAGTTCGTATGGTAATTGTAAATGCGCGAGTAATTGTTGCACTCGATCTTTTCGAATGATAGGATGCAGTGTAACTTTTTCTTCTTTCCCTTCACTTTGAATGACTTCTACTTGCACAGCACAATAACCGAACGGTTGGCGTAAAATGCCTTCTTTTATCGTAATCCCTTGAATGCGGTGCAATTTTAGTACGAGTTCTTTTCTCTCCAGTAACCCTTGCGAAATACGGACTTCATCATTTTTTCGATTCACTGTGAAGTTACCGTGTTTTAACGCGTAGCCAATTGTAGATATCATCCAAGAAACGACAAGTAAAATAGCTACCATGTAAATCCAGCCATATATATCGTGGTCCATTACATATGACGTCACACTATTTTTTATCCATTTCGGAATATACTCATCTACTTGGTGATAAACGAAAAAGATTAAAGAGAACAATACTCCAAATTGACCAGATGTAACAGACGCTATTAAAATCTCTTTCCACGTTAACTTGTACTCTGTCGTTTGTTTTTCCTCTGTAACAATTGCTTTTTCTACTGTATTTTCTGCTGCTTCGTCTAACGTTTTTTCTGCTTTCACTTCTGGAGTTGGCTCATTTAGCAAAGTAATAAGCTCCGTCGCCTCTTCTACCGTAATTCCAGCTAAGCTAACTTCTGCTTCATCGCCCCCGCCAGCTGTTTCAATCTGAATTTTTTTCAAACCAAGCATTTGGTATAGTACGTTAGAACTTGTATTAATCGTTTGAACACGTTCTTTATTTAAGTAGCTCTCCTTCTTTACGAAGAGACCTTGCTTCACATGTAATACGTTATTTTCGACCCAGTATACTTTGTAATACCAACCTACGATAGCTGAAACAATTGTGATTACCGCAAAACCAATAGGAACTAAATACCAAAATGGAAACTTTCCCTTTAAGCTAAAAAGAAAAATAATAAATGGTATAAAATCTGTTATTTTTAATTCTAATAACATCGTGATTGGATGCTGCCTCTTATACATCCTCATCACTCACTTTCGCTAATTCTGCGATTTTCGTTTTCAACATTTCAGCTTCATACATCGTTAAACCTGGGATGCTATGAGAAGTTGCTGCTGTTGAAATGTGTAATTCTGCTAATCCGTATTTTCTCATAATTGGCCCTTGTTCAATCGTTACGTGCTGTACACGAATCATCGGTACTAATACGCGCTTTACGACGAAAAGACCATGCTGAATTTCAAGTTCTTCTTCATTTAGTTGGTAGCTGTAATAACGTTGACGTAGTTTCGGAAACGTAAAGTAATCAAACGGTGTATATACAATTGTTAATCCGATAAGCACATAGAAAATCCAAGCCCACCAATTAAACTTAATCATAAAGAAAAGATATGCCAAAATGACTATAATACTGATTCCTAGCTCAATTAAAGAACGCGCTTTCCACACCTTGACCATGTCAGGGTGAATTTCATTTTTCAATGGATCCATGTAACCACTCCAAATCTAGTAATCTAATATATGAATACTCTTAATCTATATTTTACGTAACTTTACAGAAAATTGAAATTTAATCTTCTTTCTTCTCAGGAATAAAATATCCGAACCAAAGTAGCCAAATGAAACCGATTAACTTCATCCAATTTCCATCCGCTTGAAAAGCTTCAATCATACCTGGTATTTTATAAACCCCAATAAATCCAAGAAAACCGAGCCACCAGTTTTTTTGCATTTTCATTTTTACTCCTCCTTCATGACGTTTTTCACATTTCGAATCCAAATTTCTTTATACTTTAACTGGAATCCCATGAGCATATAGTTGCTCATATTATCGATCACGAGTGCTAGCGTATGAGCATTTTCTTCCGTTTTATGTTGTGACACTACGTCAAGTTCTACGCCTTTCTTCAATAAATCGTGGAAACCATTTAAGAAATCTTCTTGTATTTCAAATAAGCGTTTCTGATACTTTTCATTTCGCGATGCAGTTACGATAAATTCATTGATAACGCGTAATATCCCTTCTTGCCCTTCATATTCAGAGAGCATATGTAAACCATCAGCAATTAACTTTTCTGCAAAGTTTTCTTTCGTATATTGCTCTTTATCGAAATAACTCACGAAATGATATCCAGAGAAAATTTCTTCAAATAAAAAATCGATTAACGCTTCTTTAGAAGAAAAATGATAATAAATAGCCGGTTTTGAAATACCTACCTCTTTCGCAATCATGGAAAGACTCATCTTCTCAATGCCGTGTTCTGCCATAAGTTTAAATGAAGCCTCTACAATGTTTTGCGATGTTTGTAAATTCTTCGTCATACTGTACCTCACTTATTTTTACTTACCGGTCGGTAAGTAAATTATAAAACAAAACGAAATGATTTTCAATTTAGTTAGCACTACAGAAGGTGTTTATCAGAAAATACAGAAAGTTATAAAGTAAAAGCAACATATAACAATAAGGAGGATATCATATGGGACTTGGTGGTAATGGCGGCGGTGAAGCAGGACAAGCTGGTAAGAGCGGATTTTCATTAATCATTGTACTTTTTATCGTATTGATTATAGTTGGAGTTAGCTATATCGGACTTGGCTTCTAAGAAAAGGCGTCCTACGTTACACATGTAGGACGCCTTCTTTTTAATCCCTATTCAGCAATCGCATACGATAACAATTCATCGTCACTTCTCCGAGTCTTTGCAGTAGTTGATAGTTCGCATATGCGCCTACCGGGGCACCGATTATTGGTACGAGCTGCAGCATTTTGGCTAAATCGATATAGTCTCGGTACTCTGTTTGGAACTTTTCCCAGTCCATATGATTTTCTTCTTCTGTATCCCACGTTTCGATTGCTTTCCATATTTCTTTTCGGTGATCGTCACTTGAAAAGGCAAGCTGAAAAACATGAAGGATAAAAAGGCGCTCTTCTTTGTTGCTCGTATCAAATCCGTACAATGTCGCTGCATCGAATAAAAATTTAATTTTAATGCCGAGTAAAAGCGGAAAGTCAGCAAGACCGAGGAGAATACCGCCAGCCCCCGTCCCTGCCCCTTCTGCCGCTGCTATTTTTTTATACTCATCCATTTTTTTACGAACTTCATCGTCACGTCTTTGCAGTGACCATGTCGTCTCTTTTAGCTTCGGCTTTATAAAGTTTGACCCGGCGCTGATTGTTTGCACCATCATACGAATCGTCTCTGTTAGTACCTTTTGTACTTTCGCCGGAATGAGCTGTTGCACCTTCGTCTGCACTTTCTTTGAGAACCGTGTCATCATAGAAGAATCTTTCATAAATGTAGCTTTCCACTGCTCCAGTTCTTTTATAACCTTTTCTTCATATGTAATCATAGGTTCATTCCCTTCAATTTAAACGCTCAATGCGCTTCGCCCCGTATTGGTAAACGAAACCGATACTAAATAATATGCTTACGATAAGTAAAATTCCTGTCATCATGAAATCTTTCGTTGCTAGTGCAAATATAACTGTAAAGATTACGCTCCCGATGATTAGAATCGCGTTTAATAAAGTAAGAAAATCTTTCTTCTTCTCTTCTCCCCCTACCGGATACAAATCAAGCCAAATCTTCATGCGGTGATGTTTCCATAAAGTTAAGAGCTGATAACCGATTAAGTATAGGAAAATAAGGCTTACGATAAATCGTCCATATAAAAACGGAATGAAGTACAAAATAACTCCTCCAAGAGCGAGCAAACGCACATATAATCCAAAATAGTTACCTGATCTTAAAAACGTTCTCGTATATAAGTATAAATATGTACGCTTTTCACCGATTATCGAAAGAATGAAATCGAGCCATTTTCTGCGTGCTACTCTTTCTTTTAATGCTGGTACATCAACGAACATGTTCGCGATGCGGTACAGCAGCATCATCTTCTTACCTTCTTCAGAAATTAAATACTCCCAGTTTAGTGGCTTTCCCTTTACCATTTGATGCATGATAGCAAGGTATAACACCATGAGAAGGACGATTCCACCAATGAAAAGAACTGAAGTACGCTCTACAAGGAAATATACAAATAAACCGTTTAGGATAAAACGAATGAACCAATCCGCTCTTTGTATATTTTGATCTGTTAAAAATGACTTTTCCCACGCTACAAATAAATTCCACGCTTTTACAATGACAAATGCAAGTACGATCCATATGTAGCCAGCTCCTGTTTGCTTCATTTGTTGGAAGTATAACGGAGCAAGCGCAGCTGCTACGATTGCGATTATGTATAACTGAATCATAAATGTAAAAAGAAATGCCTTTGTGAAGTAAGGTTTTAACTTTTCTTCAACTGGCAGTAAGTAAACGAGATCCGCTTCTTTTAATAATGTTTGAATGGATCCAGCCGTTAACACGAGTCCAATTAATACTGCCATTACGAGCGCCGCCGGAAACGAAGGTGTTAACGTTTGTAACCATTGCTGGTAATAATACGCTCCCGCACCAATGATGAACACGAAAATAAATTTCAAATGATCATTAAATACGTATTTACTATATGTACGAACTTCTTTTAGAAAGTGACGAAATCGTTCTTTCCATAACGCTGTGCTATTCATAATCTTCTTCCTTTGTTAGCGCGATGTAAATATCATCTAACGTTGCACCTGGCATATTAAACTGTGATTGCAGTTCAGATAGCGTTCCCTTCGCTCTTACTTCACCTTGATGCAAAATAATGAACGAATCACAATAACGCTCTGCCGTCGCTAAAATATGTGTGCTCATTAAAATACCGGCACCACTCTTTTTCATTTGGTCCATCATTTGAAGAAGGGATTGAATCGCTAACGGATCTAATCCAACGAAAGGTTCATCTACTATGTAAAGAGATGGCTCCACTAAAAATGCGCTCATAATCATTACTTTTTGTTTCATTCCTTTTGAGAAATGAGATGGAAACCATTTTAAACGATTTTTCATACGAAACTCTTGTAGTAGTTGTCCTACACGTTCTTCATATTGTTTTTCATCAACCCCATACGCCATAGCTGTTAATTTCAAATGCTCTTCTAACGTTAATTCATCATATAATACCGGCGTTTCCGGAATGAATGAAAAGCTAGAACGGTACGCTGTCATATCATCACGAATTGTTTTCCCATTAATTGTGACAGTTCCTTTTTTCGGTTCCATTAAACCGATAATATGTTTAATCGTCGTACTTTTACCAGCTCCATTTAAACCGATTAAGCCGACAAGTTCGCCTTTATTAACACAGAACGAAACGTCTTTTAATACAGGTCGTTTCGTATATCCTCCTGTAACATTTTCTACACGCAATAACTCGCTCATACGACACCACTTTCTTCATTAGTATTCATTCTATATTCATCTTACCAAAAATTATGCTGTACTACATAGTATCCATGTACTCAAAAAAAATTTTTAAATTTATTAGCATATATTTTTCCGAAAGCGGACATCATAATTATTGAAGAAGGAACACATTGAAAAAGCAACCACCAATTGATGAGTACAACAACATAGTGAAGTCATCATGAAATGGGGTGTCCAAGTTGGACAATGAAATTTACACATAACCAGATCATTTGTTTCATTTTCGAAACGGGGTGTCTCTGAAAGAGCATATACTGTTTTAAAAAATAAACAATTTCATTTTAAAAAAGATTGCAATTCATTTCACTTGAAAATGGGGTGTCTACGGCAGAAACTTTAGCCGATTTACCGTGCATTTCTTAAATAAATGAGGTGTCTGCGAAACGTAAATTACGATAATGCTTTTTCAATCCCTCTTCAGAAAACAGGAAGCTGAGTCAGCTTCCTGTTTTTCGTGTTTGTTCTCTTATGTAATTATGGTAAAATACGGCTAAGGATATTTGAAAGGATGAGATCAATGAATCATACAGCAGACAATTGTATTTTTTGTAAAATCATTGACGGGCAAATCCCTTGCTCAAAAGTATACGAAGATGAACATGTGCTTGCATTTTTAGATATTAGTCAAGTAACAAAAGGACATACTCTTGTTATTCCGAAAGTTCACAAACAAGACATTTTTGCGTTAACGCCAGAAATCGCATCACACATTTTTTCTGTCGTTCCAAAAATCGCAAATGCGATTAAAGCAGAGTTTAATCCAGTTGGCTTTAACCTACTTAACAATAACGGTGAAAAAGCTGGACAAACTGTGTTCCACTTCCACCTTCATTTAATTCCACGCTACGGTGAAAAAGATGGTTTCGGTGCTGTTTGGAAATCACATCAAAATGAATACACTATGGAAAATTTACAAAACATCGCAAGTACAATTGCAAATAGTGTGAAATAATGACACTATAAGAAGGCGTAATACATAACAAGCCACTTCCCTGAAGTCATCAAATTCCGCATGGCTTGTTTCTTTACTTAAAATGCTCAGGGATGATTGTTTGTGCATAGCACATATAAGAAAGATATGCATATTTTTCCCATCATGAATACGAACAAAAAATAAGGAGGTCTCCTTTTATGTCAAAAGCTAAATCCTTTATTACAGGTGTTATTTGCGGCGGAGCAGTTGCTGGACTAGCTGTTCTTTTCTCAACTCCTTCTTCTGGTAAAGACATGCGCGGCAAGTTAAAAGAAAAAGGAAATGATATTAAAAAGACTTTAGCTGATATTACAGCCGATACGAAATTATTAAAGCGTCAAATTGTTGAAACTGCTTCAGAAGGTAAAGAAGTGTTTCAAGAATTAAAAGATGACATGCAAGACACGCTTTCTAACTGGAAGCAAGATATTTCTCAAAACAAGCGCCATATTGAGAAAGAAATTTTGGACATCCAAAAGTCAATTGAGAAACTACAAGAAGCTGTTCCAGAAAAAGCGTAAACAAATTCCTGCTTAGTTTTTTGCATATAACAAATATTTTTTATATAAATTGACCTTGACACGGCATATCGTATAGATATGCCGTGTTTTTATGCATTTACAATATATGTTATCACTTAACATGTAAGGACAACGTATGTATTCACGACTCATAAAACGCTCCCATAGTTATGCATGATTTGTATAGAATGTCATTTTTCCGAAAAATTTTCACAATTCTCACAAAAAGACTTTATTAATTTTTATTTTACTGGCATAATAGATAGTAATGAAAAAAGAATGTTAAAGTGGGTGAGTAAATGAAAAGTGGAGAAAAAGATTACTCGGTAAAAGAAGCGATGATTTTCAGCCAACGCATTGCTCAATTATCGAAAGCGTTATGGAAATGTGTAGAGAAAGATTGGCAGCAGTGGATTAAACCTTACGATTTAAATATTAATGAACATCATATTTTAACAATCGCTTATCATTTAAAAGGGGCTTCTATTTCTGAGATTGCTAAGTTTGGAGTTATGCACGTATCAACAGCGTTTAACTTCTCGAAAAAGCTGGAAGAACGCGGCTATCTTGTATTCTCAAAAAAGGAAGATGATAAACGAAATACGTACATTGAAATTACAGACAAAGGGGAAGAATTACTACTTCGCTTAATGGAAGAGTATGATCCTGAAAATAATTCAGTGTTTAATGGGGCTCTTGCACTTCGTAATTTTTATGGGAAGTTCCCAGAAAATATCGAACTGATTGCAATCCTGCGTAACATTTACGGACAAGACTTTATCGATATTTTTGAGAAATCATTAGAAGATATTGAAGAGAACTTTACAGAATCCGATCAAAAGTTAGTTAAGAAATAATCTATTTATTTTTTCGCAATCATGCTTAAGAATTCATTCATAAGCGGCTTAAATAAACCTTGTTTTGCTAGCGCTTCCGCAGTTTCGTGTACTTCGAGCTGATGTGGAAGCGCTTTTTCAAATTGATCTAACAGCGCATCGAACAAAAGAAGCCCTTCTGCTTTCTCCACTACATATTGCTCGTTCAGTTTTTCACAAAGATTTAGTATACGTTCAATATCTTTTTTACGAGCTTTTTTCTTTATGATCAAAGAATAAAATGGACACTTCTCTTCATCAATCATTTTAAATAATAGGTCTACATAGTATTCAGCTTGTTCTAATCTTCTAACAACGTCCATTTTCTCCCTCACTTTCTAACACAAAGTCTTCTATTTCTGAATTTTGTAACACGAACAAAATATCGTGTGATACAATATATGTATATGTATTTTAGCCAAAAGGAGGTCTCGCCTCATGACACTTATAACAGTTGTTTTTGTCGCATTCGCACTTCTTGTTATATTTTACACGAATTTCATGACACATACACTGTGTGAACGAAAACAAATAGCTGCGAGCCGCCAGCCCGGTGTCTTTCGGGTTATTAATGTATGTATAACAATTTTATTAATTTCTAGTTATATAGAAATTATATTTCATGGAAAGTGAGGAAGGAAAGCCCCTTCCTCACTTTTTTCCTCTATAAGCAAATTATACCTACAATAACCAATAAAATAAACAGTACAAGTAATAAAATAAGTTGAGAATTCATCCCCATCCCCTCCTCTATTCTGTATATGCGGCATACGCCCAATATGGCACACTTTCAAAATCTGACACGTGCTGGTTAATTTTTCTTTATCAATATGAAAACGGTTCGAAATATGATATATTAAATTTTGTACATATTGCTTATACTATAGAACAAAACATTCATCAAAACTTTATCCTCAGCCACGGTAAGCCCTGTTAAGCGCGCTTTACCAATATAAAAAAGCAAAAGTATCAGTGAGACTTAATCGGGCTCTTATGAACTAAAATTCATCGGTGTAGGATAAATTAAAAATACATAATAGTAGGAGTGTTTATTGAATGAAGAAAGCTATGCTTGCCTTAGCCGCAACAAGTGTAATCGCATTATCAGCATGTGGAACATCATCATCAGACAAAATTGTTACATCTAAAGCTGGTGACATTACAAAAGAAGAATTCTACGATCAAATGAAGACACAAGCTGGTAAACAAGTACTAAACAACATGGTTATGGAAAAAGTACTTATTAAAAACTACAAAGTTGAAGACAAAGATGTAGACAAAAAGTTCGATGAAATGAAAAAACAATACGGTGATCAATTCGATACACTAATGAAACAACAAGGTATTAAAGAAGAAACTATTAAAAATAGTGTGCGTGCTCAATTAGCTCAAGAAAAAGCGGTTGAACAATCGATTACTGATAAAGATGTAAAAGCAAAATTCGAGGATTATAAAAAAGAAATTAAAGCAAGTCATATCCTTGTAAAAGATGAAGAAACTGCTAAAAAGGTAAAAGATGAACTTGCTCAAGGTAAATCTTTCGAAGAATTAGCAAAACAATACTCTGAAGATACAGGCTCAAAAGAAAAAGGTGGCGACTTAGGATTCTTCGGACCAGGGAAAATGGTAAAAGAATTTGAAGAAGCAGCTCAAAAGTTGAAAAAAGGTGAAGTAAGCGAACCTGTAAAAACACAATTCGGTTACCATATCATCAAAGTAACTGATAATCACGCAGATGCAAATTTCGATAAAGCAAAAGCTGATATTAAAAAATCACTAGTTCAAGAAAAAACACAAGATGCTCAATTTATGAACGATCTTATGATGAAAGAAATCAAAAAAGCTGACGTAAAAGTTGACGATAAAGATTTAAAAGATCTTTTCGAAGAGAAAAAAGCTGACGCTAAGAAAGACGAAAAGAAATAATGAAGTAAAAAAAGCTTGGGCTTCGGCCCAAGCTTTTTTATCCCCTCTTCTCCCGGTAGTTAATCTAGATTCGGTAAATGAAATTATATCGGCGATTTTTCAAATATATCGACTTACCGACAAAAAACGACAACAAGCGTGACTCCTCTTCAAACACAAAAAAACCTTGATCCACGCCACGTAGAACCAAGGTTTATCTTATTATGATTGATTAAATGAAAAAACTATGTTAAATTAGAACAGAAACACGTTTTATAAAACAAAAGGAACGTATTTATCCGTATCTTAATTTTATACCAAAACACATCTTCAGTCAACCTCTATTTTTCACTTTTAAAGGAGTGCTTACCGTATGAACAAAAAACTTGATCTAGAGCAAAAAAGATTGGATACCGTAATCGAGACAATTACGGAGCAAATTGATAAACTGGAAAACGAAACTGGCAGACGCCGGGCAGAAGTAATCAATATTCGTAAACACTTTTGGGATGACGTGAAAGTGAATACTGATACTTTCGATGATTATCTTGAAACAGTTATCAACTTGAGACAACAAGCTCAGTCACTAGCTGTCACACAAATTACCCATAAGCACACCTTTAATCGACTTGCCGCATTAAGACGTATGCATAAAGCACCTTATTTCGGACGAATTGATTTCAAAGAAGAAGGAGAATCTGCCGCGGATCAAATTTATATCGGCGTCGCTACACTTACTGATGCAAGCGGAGAAAACTTCCTTATATATGACTGGCGCGCACCTATTTCGAGTGTGTACTACGATTATCCACCAGGACCTGCTGAATACAGTACACCAGGCGGCGTAATCCACGGTAATGTGGAGAAAAAATTACAATACATTATTCAAAATGGCGAGATTGATTCTATGTTCGATACGAGCCTTACAATTGGTGATGAAATCTTGCAGCAAGCGCTCGGAAAAGGTACGAATAAACATATGCAGAGCATCGTTGCTACAATTCAGCGCGAGCAAAATGAAATTATTCGTCACGATGAAGGCCGACTCCTTATCGTGCAAGGAGCTGCTGGTAGTGGTAAAACGTCAGCTGCATTGCAACGAATCGCCTACTTACTATATAAATATCGCGAATGGTTAAAAGCAGATCAAATTATTCTCTTCTCCCCTAACTCTATGTTCAACAGCTACGTTTCTAACGTACTACCTGAACTCGGCGAAGAAAATATGCAGCAAGTGACTTTCCAAGAATATTTAAACCATAGACTAAGTAAGTCATTTGACGTTGAAGATCCTTATGAACAATTAGAATATATGTTAACTGAAACGAATAATCCTACCTATAAAACGAGAAATGCGAGCATTCGATTTAAGGCATCTACTCAATTTTTCGAGATGATTAGAGCGTACAGACAATCTCTTGAATCTTCAGGCATGCTATTTAGAGGAATGAAATTTAGAGGAAAACTGATTGTTTCTGCGAAGGAAATTACAGAACAATTTTACAATACCGACTCCTCCCTCCGCTTCTATAGTCGAATTGAGAAGTTAACGGATTGGCTAAATAAGCAAATAGATGCACTTGAAAAAGCAGAACTGAAAAAGCCTTGGGTAGAAGAAGAAATTGAATTACTTAGTAAAGATGAATACCAAAAAGCTTATAAATATTTACAGAAAAAAGGCGAGTTTGACGACAACTCCTTTAATGATTTTGAAAAAGAAACGAGAGTACTTGGACGTATGATTGTCCGTAAAAAATTGAAGCCACTGCGTAAAGGCGTTCAAACATTACGCTTTATCAATTTCATAGGCATATATAAACAACTTTTCACAGATGCATCATGGGTTACTGGAGAAAAACCGAAAGAGTGGGATGACATTTGCTCCTTAACAGTAAACATGCTTGATGAAGGAAAACTATATTACGAGGATGCGACTCCATTCTTACTTTTAAAAGAATTAATTGAAGGCTTCCAAACGAACAGATCGATTAAACACGTACTCGTAGACGAAGCGCAAGATTATTCGCCGTTTCAGTTCGAGTTTTTAAAACGTCTCTTCCCTGCTGCAAGAATGACTGTACTCGGAGACTTTAACCAAGCGATATTTGCTCATGCGAGTGAAGCAGTGAATTTCAACACACTTACTAGCTTATACGGACCAGACGAAACGAACGGCATCAACTTAACTCGTAGCTATCGCTCAACAAAACCAATTATTGAATTTACACGCACTCTCGTCCCGGAGGGCAAGAACATTCACGCCTTTGAACGTGACGGCGAGAAACCTACAGTGACGAAAGTATCGAATGTCAACGAACTGCACGAACACATTACTGCCAAAGTTGCGGAACTACAAAAAGAGCAGCAAAATACTATCGCAATTATATGTAAATCTGCAGCTGAAAGCGCCGCTGCCTACGAAGCACTTCGTCATATCGACAATATTAAACTTGTGAAAAGTAACTCAGCCGAGTATGAGCAAGGCATCGTCGTGATCCCTGCTTATTTAGCGAAGGGTATTGAATTTGACGCTGTTATTATTTACGATGCTTCTAAAGCTGTGTACAGTGATGAGAGCGTACGTAGATTGTTCTACACTGCTTGTACGCGGGCGATGCATGAGTTGCAACTTTATAGCGTTGGCGAGGTTAGTCCTTTTGTGCTTGGGGCTGATTCGGAGAGTTTTGAGCTTATAATGAAAACACCTTGATAATCATCAAGGTGTTTTTCTCATTCTAATTGAAATATCCTTACGCCTATACACACTCAGCACGATCCCCATTATAAGCGCATGAAATACAGTCGGCGTTAATCCGTAACTAATAAAAGGTAAGGATATAGCAGCAAGCGGCAATAATCCTAGTATCATTCCAACATTATAAATGAACTGGAATACAAAAAGAGTCAATCCACCAACGAGTAGCAATTTACCGTACCGATCATTTATTTTATAAGAGATGACTATTAATCTTGCTACAAAAAGAGAAAGAACGAAGACAAGAATTAATGCAAGCCAATACCCATAATAGTAAGTCAAACTTGCAAATACAAAATCAGTATCCGGAGCAGGGATGAATTTCATATCTCCATATGTACCAAACCAACCTGCTGATGACATTACCTCTTTTAATCGTATATACATAAATCCTGCACCACCTGCATCACTCTCCGGATTTAAATACCCTAAAATTCTATCTAAGTGATATCCTGAAGACCAGGATACCGATGCCCTGATAATAAATAAACAAATGGGTACAATCGTAATAATCAACGCCGTTTTCTTTCCTAACTTACTCCACCAAAGCATAACGAATACCATTGTCATATAAACAAAAATTGACGAAAGGGTTGATACAATCAAAAATAAATACAAAGAAAATAAATATAAAACCACAAGATGCATAACCTTTAACCTACTATTATTGAAAAAAGACGCCCACGCTAGAAAAAAGAACGGTACTGCTATTAAACAATCAATTTCAATAGGACCGATTTTTATTAACGGTTCTCCAGTCAACGAAGCGTTCGGAAAACAGTATAGCATTAACAGAATGAGTACCCCGATTGTGTAAAACAACCCTCCCATTCTCTCTAATTTCCGATAATCAATCAGCATCATCCCAAAAGCTGTTACAACACCGAGAATAACAAATATCACCTTATTCATTATTACATCATTCGTATATCCAAAAGCTATAACTGGCAAAAATCCTAGCCCCATCGCAGCCACTAATAAACCAATTAAGAACCAATCAACCTTTGGCTTATGTAGTTTATTAAGTTCCTGGCCAAGCTTAATTGGACTTCCCATTTGTTCAACAGCCTTATCTTCAGCAACTTCCTCACTTAAGCCTTTCTCTATCCACATATTCTTCGTCTGTTTCAAGTGAAAGTCTAGTTCTGTTGCCACCAAGTCCTTTGCTTCTTTTGATTTAATATGGTTCGTAACTTCTTTTAAAAAACGCTCCCCTTTTTTGCTCAATTTTTTCTCACTCCTGTACTAATCCTTTTAATATAAATCGTGCCTTCGTAGCATTCTTCTCTGCCTTTCGCAGCATTTTATTTCCTTTATCATTTAATTGATAATATTTAGCTCCCGCGTGATCCCAGCTAGATTGGATAAAGCGATTTTGTTCTAGACGATGTAATAAAGTGTATAGAGACCCTTCACCACCTTCGAATTTTTGAATCCCTCTCCCTCTTAGCAACTGCATCAATTCATAACCCGTTTTTTCATTCATAAGAAGTTGTAACACTGCTAAAAGGATATCTTCTTCCTTTTCGGACGATTGCTTAATTTTTTCGCGCACCTGCTTCTGGTGCTGATCAGAAAAACTCAAATGTTTAAACGTTGTGTTCTCCATTGATTTTCGCAAGCCTTTTAATCGATCTTCCATTTGATTATCCCTCCAATCCTTTCTTCAAAAGTTCCTTCGCTTTTTTCAGTCTCGTTTTTATCGTATTTTCCTTTACGTCTATTACTATAGCAATCTCTTTAATTGATAATTCTTCATAATAAAATAGATAAATGACTTCTCGATATTTTATCGGTAAACTCATTACCGCAGAAGCCAACCTACTATCCTCCGCATTTTGAATGACAGTTTGTTCGACACTATCATTTTGAATCCCAATATACGCAAATTCATCCTCTGTAACGATTACCTTTTTGTTATACCAACTTTTTATATAGTCCTTACATTGATTAATCGCAATTCTCCATAACCACGTTTTCACATTCGATTTCCCTTTATATGTATGAAGAGATTTATAACATTTCACAAATATATCTTGCGTTATATCCTCCGCAATCTCTTTATTATTCACATATGAATACACAAGCTGCAGGACTTCTTGCCCATACTTGTTCATTATTTCGTCGATAAGTTCCTCCTTATCTTCTATTTCAAACGCTTCTATCGTTAATTCATCCACATCATTTCCTCCTTCCCATATATTAGACGACGCACTGTATGGAAAAGTTTTATAAATACATAAAAAATACGGATGGTAATGTCCATACCGTTTTTTTATGAATATTTATTTACTTCTTGTCCCCTGACACTAATGCTCTGCTTAAAAACAGGAATTTTCATCCATATATCTTGTTCCCTATTTTAAAACATAATACAATTAAAATGTAACTTAATAAGCTATAACTAGTAGGTGTGGCAATCATCTCTTCCATTTTGAAAAAAGGGGGGAGGTGATAATATAATCGCGATGTTTATAATTAAATTAGTGTATGGTATCCTAACCGGAGCTGGCGTTGTCATCGGTAGAAGATACGTCGGTCCGTGGCTAATTTCTGTATACAAAAAAGCGAGAACCACCCTGCTTCGTGGAAAAGGTAAGGGCGGTTCTCGGCTAAAACGTTAATGTAATTGTCTTATAACCGCACCTACTACCACCACAATAGCAAGTTAGGTTACACAAGGCAGAAGTTTCTCAGGCTTCTGTCTTTTTTATTTTATGCAAAATTCACACTACATACTCTATCATCATTGTAACACATTTTATTTATTTTTAGTCAAGAGAAAAACCACCTAAAGGCTCCCCTTCAGGTGGTTCTCTATTTTACGCTAACGCAGCTAGACTTTTTCAAGTTCAGCTGTGCCGCTCTCATCATTTATAGCACCAATAAAGACGGATTATGTACCCGCTTCATAACAGTATGAGTAAACAAGGAACAACACCTATTACGAATATAAAAAATCCTCTCACTATATAGCACCTATGTTTTCAGCAATACTCTATTACCATCAAACTAAATTTGTATAATTTAAACTACAGAATAGCAAGCTAATTTTCAAATATCTTCTTGCGCATTATCCTAAATTTATTATCTATTTGTATCATGCTTATAAATAAAAGATATCCTACCGACGCACCGAGCATATTTATAGCAATCCGCCACACATCAAAAACATCAGACAAAGTTAGTAAATGTAATATCTCCCAAACAAGAAAGGTCATAACATACCACTTACGAGCTTTCTTATAGTTAGTCACTTTATTAATCAGCACTGGAACGAAAAATCCGAATGGAACTACTAATATTATATGTTGTAAAACACTTAACCAATAAGTTGAGTTTCCCCAAGGACCTGGATGTGCAATAAAATCTTTAACTTGCCAAAGTGTTATTCCAAAAAGTTGTAATAACGTTTCTAAATCAGATATATGTAAAAATTGCTGCCAAAATTCAATGGGATGATAGACAGTCCCACCTGTCAAACTGCGAACAGAGTCAAATGTAGAAGTTGAAATAAACGTTCCTAAAAAGACAATAAAACAAATGATTATATAAGGAATACATAAAATTTTTGATAATACCTTTAATGGTCTAGGAACTTCGTATACCGATTTATTAATCTCTACGCCAATAACTTTTGATTCTCCAAAACTTTGAATTGCTTTATAAATCGCTTCTTTTTCATTCATACCTTGTTCCATATATTCTTCTTTCAAGCTGTTCAAGTGATCATACATTTCTAGAAATAACTCATCCTGTTCAATATCACTAAGTTCTGAATAGGCTAAAATAGACTTAATATACTCATCAAATTCACTCATAAATAACTCCTTTCTGACAAGCTTGAATTAATGCTGTTACACTCTCCCAAGAATTCACTTTCTTCTGCAATTCTTTTTTCCCTTTATCTGTAATAGTATAGAATTTCCTTTTCATCCCATTCTCAGATTCATTCCAATAAGATTCAAGAAACTCCTTTTTCTCTAATCTCTTTAAAGCAGGATACAAAGTTCCCTGCCCCATACTATACAAATCTTCACTTGCATCCTTTAAACTTTGAGCTATTTCATATCCATATGTATCACGTTTTGCAATGATAGAAAGTAATAAAATATCTATACTTCCCTTCAAGATTTCTTTGTCCAACAATACCACCACCTTATATACATCGTATAACAACATATGTCGTTATGCAATATAGTTAGAAGAATATTCCATAAAAAAAGAACCACCTAAAGGCTCCCCTTCAGGTGGTTTTCTATTTTACGCTAACGCAGCTGCCTGTTCTTGTTGATCTACAGGAATAACAGCGTCTGTTAGTGCTTTTTCTAGTTCTGCTGTATATTTCATTTGTTCTTCTTTGCTCCAGCCTAGTTTCGCAGCCATGTAGTTGATTACTGCTTCTTTCCACTCATATACCCAGTGGATGTTGAAGAATACAGCGCCTCTGCGGCGTACGAAGAAGTCAACTGGTTTTGCTGTCATTTCGTAATCCATTGCGTATACAAGCGGGATTAGAACGTCAAGCGGCATGTTGTATTCTTTCGCTTCGTCTTTATGTTTTTTCGCTAAGTCAAATAGTACGTCAACGTTAGAACCATAGAATTTCGCGAATTCTTCTGCTTGTGCTGTTGTTAAACCATATTTCGTACCTTCGCCAGCTTTTTTCGCAACGAATGCTGGGAATCCGTGTGAACCATCTACATGTCCACCAGAGATTGGCATATGTTTCGTGTCGCTCTTCGGATATGCGCTATGCCCTTCTTTTTGTAGTAAGTTCGTTACGTAGTCTACTACCATTTCAGCCATTTTGCGGTATCCTGTTAATTTACCACCTGCGATTGTAATTAAACCAGATTCAGAAGTCCAAATTTCGTCTTTACGAGAAATTTCAGATGCACTCTTACCTTCTTCGTAAATTAACGGACGTACACCAGCCCAGCTTGACTCGATGTCTTTTTCCGTAATTTTTACGCTTGGGAACATGTAGTTAATCGCATTAATGATGTATGTGCGATCTTCTGTTGTCATTTGTGGTACAGCTGCGTCTTTATCGTAGAACGTATCTGTTGTACCTACATAAGTTTTTCCGCCGCGAGGAATCGCGAATACCATACGTTTATCTGGTGTATCGAAGTAAATCGCTTGGCCTAATGGGAAACGTTTTTGATCAATTACTAAGTGAACACCTTTTGATAACTGAAGTACTTTTCCTTTTTTCGAGTTATCTTTTTCACGAAGTGTATCTACCCAAGGACCTGCTGCGTTTACAATTTTCTTACCGTAAACTTCGTATACTTCACCGTCTAGTAAATCGATTACACGTACACCACATACTTTTCCATCTTTATATAAGAAACCATCTACTTTTGCGTAGTTAACAGCTTTTGCACCACGTTCAATTGCTTCTTTCATTACTTCAATTGTAAGACGCGCATCATCTGTACGATATTCTACGTAGTAACCGCCGCCTTTTAATCCTTCTTTTTTTACAAGAGGCTCTTTGTTTAATGTTTCTTCACGGTTAAACATCTTTCTGCGCTCGCTTCGTTTTACACCTGCTAAGAAGTCGTATACACGAAGACCAATTGATGTACTAAATGATCCGAACGTACCGCCTGTATGGAACGGAAGTAACATCCACTCTGGTGTTGTTACATGGGGACCGTTCTCATATACGATCGCACGCTCTTTACCCACCTCTGCTACCATTTTCACTTCAAGTTGTTTTAAATAACGTAGACCACCGTGTACAAGCTTCGTTGAACGACTTGATGTACCTGCTGCAAAGTCCTGCATTTCAAAAACAATTGTTGATAACCCGCGTGTTGCTCCATCTAATGCAATACCAGAACCAGTAATACCTCCACCAATTACGATCACATCTAACTCTTGTTTATTTACTCCGTTTAATACGTCTTTACGTTGTTTACTTGAAAATTTCATGGTAATTCCTCCCTTTGATAACGAAAAAAGAGACCACAAACTCCGCTATAGATTTCGCCTCTATAGCGCGTTGTGGTCTCTCCAAATCTCCTACCGAATTATTAACTTGTCACCATTATAACACTGTTTATGATTATTTGAAAGCTTTTGTTGCTTCAATTGCTTTTTTCCATCCAGCATATAGCTCTTCGCTTGTTTTCGCTTCCATCGTTGGTTCAAAGCGTTTGTCCATATGCCACTGTTCTTTAATTTCATCTTGGTTTTTCCAATATCCAACCGCAAGACCAGCTAAGTATGCTGCACCTAGAGCCGTTGTTTCATTGATTACTGGACGCTCTACAGGAACATCTAAAATATCACTTTGGAACTTCATTAAGAAGTTATTTTTAACCGCTCCGCCATCAACGCGTAATGTTTTCAGTTCAATACCTGAATCTGCTTCCATTGCGCATAATACATCTTTCGTTTGGTAAGCTAAAGATTCTAGCGTTGCACGAATGAAGTGCTCTTTCGTCGTACCGCGTGTTACACCAAACATAGCGCCGCGTACTTCACTATCCCAGTAAGGTGTTCCTAGTCCAACGAATGCTGGTACAACGTATACACCGTCAGTTGATTCAACGCGATTCGCGTACACTTCACTCTCACTCGCATCTTTAAACATGCGCATTCCGTCGCGTAACCATTGAATTGCAGAACCCGCTACGAAAATACTTCCTTCTAATGCGTAGTTTACTTTACCATCTATTCCCCATGCAATTGTTGTTAATAGACCATGCTCAGAAGCTACTGCTTTTTCACCTGTGTTCATTAACATGAAGCAACCAGTTCCGTAAGTATTTTTCGCCATACCTTCACCGAAACAAGCTTGTCCAAATAAAGCTGCTTGTTGGTCACCAGCTACACCTGCAATCGGTACATTTTGGCCGAAGAAGTGGTAATCAATTGTTTCTCCGTAAATTTCAGATGATGGACGTACTTCTGGAAGCATGCTCTTTGGTACTGTTAACATTTCTAGAAGCTCATCATCCCACTGTAAGTCGTGAATGTTAAACATTAACGTACGTGATGCATTTGAGTAATCTGTTACGTGTGCTTTACCACCAGATAGTTTCCATACAAGCCACGAATCAATTGTTCCGAATAATAGATCGCCGTTTTCTGCTTTCTCTCTTGCACCTTCAACATTATCTAAAATCCATTTTACTTTCGTACCAGAGAAGTATGCATCAATTAAAAGACCTGTTTTTTCGCGAACAATTTCGCTATAACCTTTTTCTTTTAACTCATCACAAATTTCAGCTGTTTGGCGAGATTGCCATACGATTGCGTTGTAAATTGGTTTACTAGTTGTTTTATCCCAGACAACCGTTGTTTCACGTTGGTTCGTAATACCGATACCAGCGATTTGTTCTGGTTTTACATCTGCTTCGCTTAAGCAAGTTGCGATAACTGCTAAAATAGATCCCCAAATTTCTTGTGCATTATGCTCTACCCAGCCCGGCTTTGGAAAATGTTGTGTAAACTCTTTTTGAGCTGAATGAACAATTTCACCTTTTTTATTGAAAAGAATTGCGCGTGAGCTTGTTGTTCCTTGGTCTAATGAAAGAATATATTTTTTCATATCGGTTTCCCCCTTATGCTACTTTTCTACTATTTGTATTGCTTCCACTTTTTTTACTTGTCATATAAGAGATTGCTAGTACAATCACAGTTGCGATAATCACATAAATAAGTGCTGAATTTTGTTTTCCTTCAAATACAACTTGATGGAATAAACCTGCAAGTGATCCACCTAAAATTGGACCAACTACTGGAATCCATGCATACTTCCAGTTTGAACCGCCTTTTCCTGCAATCGGAAGGAAGAAGTGTGCGATACGCGGACCTAAATCACGTGCTGGGTTAATTGCGTATCCTGTTGTCCCACCTAATGATAAACCAATACTTACAATTAAGAAACCTACGATAAATGGATTTAATCCATCTGCAAACTTATTTGCACCAATTGCTAATATACCAAATACTAAAACGAATGTTCCAATCATTTCACTTAAAAGGTTTGCAAATGTGTTCGGAATTGCTGGACCTGTTGCAAATACACCTAACTTTGTTCCTGGATCTTCTGTTTCTTTCCAGTGTGGTAAGTAATGTAAATATACGATAACTGCCCCGATAATTGCCCCAATCATTTGTGCTGCGATATAACCAGGTACGTCACTCCATGGGAACGCTCCCTTAAATGCTAATCCTATTGTTAAAGCTGGATTCAAATGTGCCCCACTAATTGATCCAACCGCATATGCTGCAACCGCTACCGCTAAGCCCCAGCCCATTGTAATTACAATCCAACCAGAATCTTTCGCAAACGACTTCTTTAAACTTACACCAGCACAAACGCCGCCACCAAGTACGATTAACAACGCAGTCCCTATTAACTCTCCTAAAAATGCTGACATAGTATCCCTCCACAATCAATTTAAACGCTTCCAAATGTGATAGAGGTAAAATGAATGGCCATTCGTTTTTGTCAAAAGAAAAAGACCCACAGCTTGCACGCTTCTATATAAATTTATATAGAAACAATGAAATGTGGATCTCTACTTTTCTCCGTCACGTTTATTAACTTGTCTATAATGTTAACCGTAAATGAAAGCGGTGTCAACGAAAAAATTCACATTTTCGTCACTTTTTTTGGTAATGTTTCCATAGTTCGCGTTTTGATGTCGTAATTGCTGTCGCACCAGCGTTTAAAGCTCTTTCCACATCTTCTACAGTACGAATAAAACCACCCGCTAAAATCGGTACACCAGTACGCTCTTTCACTTCAGCGATAATATCCGTCATTGCTCCAGGAAGTACCTCAATATAATCCGGTTTCGTCTTATCTAAAAGATTGCAGCTCTTCTCCATCGCACTCGAATCGATTAAAAAGATGCGTTGTATTGCCACAACACCTTTTTGCTTCGCCTTCATAATAACGCTCGCCTTTGTTGAAAGTAACCCGTACGGTCTAAACTCCTGACATAAATATTCCGTCGCATGCCCATCACTCTGCAAACCATGAATTAAATCCACATGTAAAAACACCTTTTTACAATATTGCTTCGCAAGTGATATAACACTCTTCAATTGACCGACATGAATATCTAAAATAACGATATATTCATACGAACTATGTAATAGCTTTTCCAAATCTTTAATTTGCCTCACTGCCGGCAAAATCTTCTGTTCATGAAATTCCATTCTATATGTCCCCTTCTTTATGTCATCCTATCCTTTATAGTACACAATTTAAGTGAAAAGAACAGCTAGTGTCGGGGATTTCTTTCAAATCTTTCTCTTATCTGTATATTTTCTTCAACTTATCGGAACCTATACCACCTATAATCATGAATACAAGGGGCAAAAGATTCATTACATATGGCGCATCTGCTACAATTGTAATACTTGCTCCAGCAAACTTATTTAGCATCCATACAACGATTTTTGCAATAAACAAAAATACTCCTATCATAAATAGACTATCAAAAAATACCTTCCATTTTGGATATGCCAATTGCTTACTATCTTCAATTACTTTCTGCGTCAATTCTTCATCACTCCTTAGCAGTTCATCAATTGTAATACCGAACAGATCACTTAAATGAATAATAATTTCAATGCTCGGATAGTTCTTTCCCGTCTCCCATTTCGAAACAGATTGCCTGCTCACATGAAGTTTTTCAGCCAAATCATTTTGCGACCAATTTCTTTTTTCCCTTTCTTCTTTTAAACGCTCACTAAAAATCATACTGTGTTTATCACCTCTCTATGCCCATTATGTTCAAATAAATGATGAAGAGTAAAGCGAGTTATCGTTGCATTTCCTGCGCCATTATACGCTACAGCTTATAATGGCGCTCTTTTATATGTATCTTCCCTATACTATGCTCCAATAATAATTTCCCGAACAATAATACAAGGGACGGATACTAATAAAGTGAAACTTTAATCAGCCCTCACTAATCGGGCTTTTACGAACAGCCCGCGCCCCACCTAACTTCTTTGATTCCGCTGAATTTTGAGGTGGGGTCTTACTGCCCGGCAAATAGCGGGATAAAGACTAGATTAGGCATAAGAAATACGCCCTCCCTTCTTATCAGTCTCCAGAAAGAATAACGCAAATTTTCATTTTTACTCATCATTTTTCGGACTATATGAAAACCCCGGATATTTCACAACAGGCCTCTTCTCCTTACGCAGGGAATCCATTACTTGCGGGCCAACATGTATATTACTCTCCACTATTTCTTTAGGAGTCAGTGCCATCCATTGATTTAACGATACATCTTCAAAACGATTACTTCTGAACATCTCTAAAAACCATAATGTTTCGGTACCTGTATTTTGAATATAATGCCCCGTCGCAAAAGGTACATATCCGACATCGCCAGCTCTATAATCAAATGTACGAGCGGTACCATTTCCAAGAAACACAGTCATTCTCGCTTCCCCTGTCAAATAATATTGCCATTCATCATTATTCGGGTGCCAATGAAGTTCTCTCATTCCGCCAGGCTCAACCTCAACGAGCGCTGCTGCGATTGTTTTGGAAATAGGGAAATTTGTAGAATCTACAATTCGAACGCTACCACCAGGCGTCTTAATCGGATTTTGTTTTAACAATTCATGTTTAAATGTTAAAGGAACTTCTCCTTTCGGCGCTTGAATCTCCTGACTTTCAAGCGAACCTGGCACCTCTCCTTGATAAATATAAACTTGATCTGAAGGAATAGAACGAAAAGCACTCTCAGGTACTCCGAAATTAGCCGACAACACTTCTTTTGGCGTATGCGCAAACCAATCAGAAATAGCTAAAGTAGATAAATCAGAAAAATGCCCATCATCGAAAACGAGTAGAAATTCACAATGTTCCAATCCTTGAATGGAATGCGGAATACCAGGCGGAAAATACCAAAGATCACCTGGCCCAACATCAGCAATAAAATTACGCCCATTTTGATCAACAGCCGTTATGCGCGCCCGTCCTAAAAGCATATACGCCCATTCCGCTTCTTTATGCCAATGTAGTTCTCGTACTCCACCGGCCGTTAAACTCATATTTACTCCCGCAATCGTCGTCGAAACCGGTAGTTCCCGAGCAGTAATCTCCCGAGACCACCCGCCTTGTTTCAAAATCATAGAAGTGTCCGAGAATGAAAACTTCAAGTTAGGAACTAACCCTGCATCCGTTATAGGCGGAACAAGCATATTCGGATTTTGAATATCCCGCATAACATTACGAGGTCCAGAATCAATCGCACCTGCTCCGTCGCTGCGGATTGGTTGTGGCACATTCCCTCCCGCTTCATTAACAGTACGTTTCTTCATGATTACACTCCTTTTTCATCCGATTAGTAAGTAAAAAGCCTCCATCATAGTGTATGAATTGGGCTTTGGATGGTTACAGTTACTATGGAGTTACATCATCTGCCTATCATTATTGTTTTGTTCATTTCTCAACTTATACTAGTATGCTTAGCGCTTGGGAAGACAAAAAATAAACTAGAACTAACAAAAAACCCTGTAAAATTTATTACAGAGTTTTTCACCAATTATTTATTGTTTTACATATCGAATACGAACATTATCGTCCATTTGATAAATTTGTAATGTGTTTCCATAACTAATTCCTAACTCTTCACTTACACCAACTGCACTTACAAATACCCCTTTAAATACTTTATTTTTAGTTGGTTTTACTACCGATACTCTTCGCTGCCTCTTCAAACAGTTTCGAACCTTCTTGTGCTTTACTTACTGATTGATGCATTTTACTTTCGTCTTCCTGATCTAATGCATCAAAGAGAAGTTGAAAACAATCCGCATATAGTTCCATCGACTGCTTTATCTTCGCCTGTTCTCCCTGTAACTCTGGAGGCGCTTGTAGATTCTTCAGCTTTGTAGCAGTTGCCTTTGCTCCACCTAAACTCAGTTGTACTTCACTTTTCTTTTGTTTGTATGATTTTACGTCTGAATCTGCTATTCCTTCAATTAATTTCATTGTATTTTCAATTTGAGTAGCACTATTTATGATATCTGCCTTGTACCTTTCAACATCTGAACCAGTTACCTTACCAGTTGAAGAACTAGAAGAAGTTGAATTATTTGAAGAAGAACTTGGTTGACTACTTGATGAACTACTGTTTGTACCTTCACCTTTCGCTACAGATAAGCTATCCTCTTTCTTGCCATCAGTTGACTTACTCTCTTTTTCAGAAGTCTTATTCTCTTTCTCTACCTTTTGCGTTTCTTCTTTCTTTGGTTCAGCTTTCTTACCATCAGTTTCAATTGTAATACAACCACTCAATAACATAACTGGTAACGCTAAACTTACTAATTTCTTTGCTTTCATGATTACTAATACCCCTTTATTTGTAAAATGTAGTGCAAACAAGTTAATATACTTAACTAATAAATTCCCCTCGAATAATTTATTAAAATCTACTATCCATATATTTCCTGTATATTCATAATCTTTCCATATATATCATTTTACAAAGAATTACATATTTGGTCAAAGGGATTTATGTAGTCCTTAAAAGAAAATTTTAATCCCAAAGAAAAGAAGCTAACAATAAATTGTTAACTTCTCGGCTTAAGGAAAAAATAGTATCTTTCCTTATCTTCTAATATCTAGGCTGTGATTGAATATTTGTAAGATGAACATCATACATATCAATGATTTCAAGAAATCTATCAGCTTCACGGAAAACATGGTCTGCTAATAACGGATGAATGATACTCTTTATTTTACATTGCTCAATTAAATCACGTGCTGTTTTCTTAAAATCCCGAAGAGATGCAACCGACACACGATTTTGATCTAAAAATTGATCTAAAAGAGGGGCTGTTTGGGATTGTGGTTTCATAGATTCTAAGTCAATTGCTTGATACATCAATTCATCAAAATCATTGCTAAAATTCCGCGCTGTATCTACAAGCTTTCTTTCCGATGGATCAAGAAGATGGCCAATAAATTTAGCATGGTCTGCCATAATCCGTAAAAAGAAAACATTTTCTTTAATAATAGCATCAGGAAGAGCATCTAATTTACCTTCATTTAATTGTATTAAACGTTTTCTAAAATAATCAGCTTCCCTACTTGTATGGTCAACTAAAAGTGGAAAGTTATTTTGTCCTGGCAATTTACATGTGAGAATTAACCCTAAAATTTTTCGTTTAAATCCCCAAATATTAGTTGCGGCTTGTTGTACTTCTGCATTAAATCTTTTTATTTGCTCAGGATCTGTTTCATTTGTATAGGAATGCGCTATTTGTTCAATATGTTCAAACAATCGATAAAATTGATTCGCCTTTTCGATTAGTTGAGTATCCTCGCATCTAAATCCTAAACGAAGAAAAAAAGAATGCTCCTTCATGATTCTAGACCAAAAACGAATTTCATTTAATGAACGCTCAACAAACATTACAGATGTAACACCTGTATCCGGATGTAATGAAGTTTCATCCCTATGCATTGTTAATCCCCCCCAGTAAAATCCCCACTAGTTCCATTCTTATGAGTAAAAAAATATATAAATACCATCAATAAAAGTTTATGATGACTCTCTTATACATGTAAAATTAAACTAATATAACCTTAGCTTGATGAACATATACTGCTCCCGCAGAAGAAAAAAAGCTACCACCTAGATGTAAAATCCTACCAGGTGGTAACCTTTCAAAATTTCTATTAAAGCAATACCGAATCTTTATCACTATCCTGATTACGTTTCTCACGCTCTTCTTCTAAACGCTTCATATATACTTCGCCTTCTTTTTCGATAAACTCATTATCCATATCTTGCTCTTTTTTCGAAGTATATAAAACCATGTAGCCACTTAGTACAATCCCGACAATTACAAGATACACCCACCATGGTAAAGTTTCCAAATCACTTCATTCCTTTCCTTAGACAAGCCTTATTAGTTTCACTTTATGAGGAAAGAAGTGGATTTATGCTTAAAATTTTTATTGTGGATGCTTCACGAAAAATGCTTGTACATATTCCATAAACTCAATTGGTTCCTGACGAAACGGTGCGTGGTATCCTTTTTCAATAATATGAAACGTACTATTCGCAAATAGCCCATGATACAGTTCACCATTTTTCCACGAAACACTCTTATCATGTCGTCCCCATATAATTAAAGTCGGTACCTTAATTTTATCAGCTTCCATCGCAATGCGGCGCTCTCGCATTTTCGTAAGCTGATCATAATGCTCTTTATCATCACGACTATTTTTTACTTCATTTTTATTATACTTCGTAATCTCAGTTACAGTTTGTAAGTCCGTCGATAGCGGTGGTACTTCATAACTTTCTTTTTGCTGGAAAGACTCTATCCCTGTAGCATCCGCCAAGATGAGATGCGTCACTGCATCCGGATATAAATACGCTAAATTAAGGGACATCTCTCCGCCCATTGAATGGCCGAGCACCGCAAACTGATCGTATCCAAGCTTCTTCATTAACTTATAATATAAATTCACTTGCGCAGGAAACGAATACTGAAAATCAACCGGCTTAGAAGAACGCCCAAACCCTAAAATATCAACCGCAATAATCGTATGATCTCGCACTAGTTCCGGATAAATATCACTAAACCCATCAGAAGAACCACCAAACCCATGCAACATGAGTAACGGAGGTTTCCCCTCACCAATTTGCTTAAAATAAATCGTCTGCCCATCAATTTGCGCCATACTCTCTTTCGTATTCAGCTTCATCATAACAGTATCTTTCACTTCTTCAACCTTCGCAATCGGCTTCTCAACGAAGTTACATACGATAAGCAAAACAAGCACAATACCGCTAATCAAATAAAACTTAAACCGTTTCAAAGTTCCCGTCTCCTTTCTTGAGTTGCTATTTAAAGTTTTTACATTTTTTGGTTGTTTTATGTTCTCTTTTTAATTGTAACTAGAACAGTTACAATTATACTAAAAAAATATAACTCATTTCTATTACTAATGGTTATTCTGTAACTATTATAGTTACATATTTAAAGTAAGTCAATTCTTTTCTCTACATGGCCTGAAAATAGAAAAAGGGACTTCATGTTGAAGTCCCTTTCTTTGTTATTATAGTTGGCTTACTCCGCCGTCGCCTTTATTATCTGCTGGTGCTCCGCCTGTGTCACCAATGTTAACGTAGTCTGGTCTTGCTGGTGCTCCACCCGTATCTCCTCGACTAGCGTATTGATTAGATTCAGTAGAGCTGTTTAATCCTATGGCTAAAGCCCCCAAAATTGCTAATCCCGCTATTAATTTGCTAAGTTTTTTCATTATTTCAAAGCTCCCTTTTCTAAATATTTTTTATTCGCCTTATTATTTATATAAAAATATTTACTTGCTTTGATATGATTACCTTCTTCATAAAATTGCATTGCCAATTTTTCACTGTATTCTTTTATACATTCTAACAGATTTTTACTTTCAAAATACGAAATGCTTTCTAATACAATTTTCTCCATTTCATTTGCATTAGAGCCCTTATTCAATTCTTCCAATATCATAAAACGATATTGAAATTCTTTATTTTTTAATTCGTTACATGTTTCAATTCCCATCGCAATATATTTTTGCGCTAACTCAATTTCACCCAATTTCCAATACTCTTCAGCCACTGTAAAAATCGCTTTATAATGTTTAGGTAATTTCTCAGCAACTTCAGAAGCATGACGAATGGCTAAATCAGATAGATTTTGAGTACCATATAACCAACCTAAATTGTTTCTAATCATCAGAACGTACTTTTTATGATTTAATCTTTGGAATACATCTAAAGCAATATTAAAACTTTCTTCAGCTAATTCAAATTGCTTTAATTCCACGCAACATAAACCATATATATTTTCACATAATGCAACATTAATTTGGTACTCAGGATGATTTATAAATTCTTCTTTCGCTTTTTGAATATGGTGAATAGCTTTCACTTCCTGGTATGTATGATAGTAAAATTCACCTAAACGATAATTAAATTCTGCTTTTTCACAAGGATTTTGAATATATTCTAATAATTTTTCTGCCTGTTCAAATTCTTTACTAGCTTCCTCATAATTTTCAACCATTCTAAAATAAAGCGCTTTAAACAAATGATAATAATAAGCTAGCAAACCTTCTTGCGGAACTTCAAAAGGTTCTACTTGATTAAAGTGACCTTCTTTAATGGAAACCCAATCATTCAAAACTTGATACCTAAAATTCAACAACGCATGATAAAGCAATACATCCTGATCCACGTCCACCCCACTAATCTTACTTTCAATCTCCTCTTTCATTTCCATAGCTTTCTCTATATTTTGCTGCAACATTACACGATACCAATCATCTAAAGAATGTTTCATTTGCTCCCGCGTTACTACATCTGCTCCCATACACTCGCATCTCCTTTTCTCCAAAATTACAAAATTAGGATTTTTATACAATTATTAAAATTGTATATTACCACTCCTTTTCTATGTATTGAAAAATAATTATCAGAAAATTTAATATTTTAATTAATTATACCAAAGTTTTCCTTTTTTGATAACTTGAGAAATAATTGTCAGAAAACTTACTAGGATAAATAAAAAAGCAAGCAGTTCCAGCACTCCGCTAAAACTACTTGCTCTCCTACTTACTATCTCTATTTTTACTCTTTAATAAATTCCTTCGTACTTCTCACTGTATCAATTGGACGAACTAATTTTTCAATTTCTTCACGTTTTGGCTCTAGGAATGGAGGTAAAGATAATTTTTCGCCAAGTGTTTCGTATGGCTCATCTCCCATAAATCCTGGGCCGTCTGTTGCAAATTCAAATAAGATTTGTGGTGCAACTCTTGCGTATAATGATTCGAAGAAGTGACGGTCTACATAGCCAGATGAAGGAAGTCCTACGCTACTGATTCTCTCAATCCATTCTTCTAATACAGTGCGATCTTCTACGCGGAATGCAGCATGGTGAACCGTACCAAAACCTTGTCGTGCTTCTGGAAGAACCGTATTATGTTCTACAATGACAGAAGCACCGTTTCCACCTTTATTCACTTCAAATAAATAGAATTCTCCTTCTTGCGCAACCTCTTTAAATAATAAAACTTTTTCTAGCACTTCTTTGAAGAAACTAAAGTTTGCAATACGGATGAATACAGGGCCTAAACCAGTAATTGCATATTCTAATGGAACTGGTCCGTTTTGCCATGGTGTACCTGATTCGATCCCTTTATCAAGTTCATCTGAGATTAATTGATAGTGTTGGTCATCAAAGTCAACGAAAGAAAGAGTTTTCTTACCAAATTGCTCTTTAATTCCTGTATGTTCTACTTCAAGACGGTCAAAGCGTTTCACCCAATACTCTAATGCTGCATCAGTTGGAACACGGAATGAAGTTTTTGAAATTTCATTCGTACCGTGTACTCCTTTTGGAATACCTGGGAAGTCAAAGAATGTCATATCTGTTCCTGCACTACCTTTATCATCTGCAAAGAATAAATGATACGTTTGAATGTCATCTTGGTTTACTGTTTTTTTAACTAAACGCATTCCTAAAACGTGAGTGAAAAACTCATAGTTTTTTTCTGCACTACTTGTAATCGCTGTAACGTGGTGAATTCCTTTTAATTGGTTCATTTTATATTCCTCCAATGGTTTTAAATTTTATATTTTCTCTTCAATAGGTGCTAAATTTGCTTCAATCTCTGCACGCTGATTTTCTAAGAACGGTGGTAAATCAAGTTTTTCTCCTAAATGTTCTACATCTCCATCAACTGTAAACCCTGGTCCATCTGTCGCAATTTCAAATAGGATTCCGTTTGATTCACGGAAATATAAGCTTTTAAAATAGAAACGGTCAATGATTCCTGAAGAATGGAAGCCTCTTTGTTTCACTTGTTCTTCCCAATAGGCAAGCTCTGCATCGTTTTTCACGCGAATTGCTAAATGGTGAATGCTACCGCGGCCCGGTTTTTCAGTAGGACCATCTAAATATTTCACAACGATTTCTCCGAAGGCTTCTCCTTTAATAGACTGGAAAATCGCTTCTTCGTCACTTCGGCTAACTTCTGTATAACCAAATATATCTGTTAATGTACTCGCCAGTTTATCAAGTCTACGCACTGTCATTTCCACTGAACCCATTCCTTGAATTTGATGCTTTGCAGGAACTTCTGATTTCTCCCACGTTTCCCAGTGCTCCACTTTTTCTCCATTTGAAACGAGTAGCACGAGACGAAGACTTTCCGCATCCTCAAATTGCAAAGCAGGACGATTTGCATATGTTGTTATTTCACTATGTTTTACACCAAATTTCTCAAATCGTTCTTTCCAGTAATGTAAACTTTCCTCTGACGGAACGAGTAAGCCAATTCGCGTAATTGCATTCGTACCACGGTACGTTTTTCCTACTAAAGGCATTTCAAAAAATGATAGTTCCGTACCTGGGCTCCCTGTTCTATCTCCGTAAAATAAGTGATACATCGATGGATCATCTTGGTTTACCGTCATTTTCACACGGCGTAAACCAAGCACGTTTTTATAAAAATGGTTATTCTCACTTCCGTTTTTTGTAACCATTGAAATGTGATGATGCCCTTTAATTTCATACATTGATAATTCCTCCACTTCGTTTTACTAGTCAAGTGATGATAAAAAAATAATATGTTTTTTAGCTGTTCAATTTATTCTCATTATGTTTTTGTAAATTCATCTTGGTTTTTACTGCATAAGTTACTTTCGTTTTTAACTCGAAAACAACTGAGTGTATGTTTTTCATATGACTCAATCGCTTTCGTTACTATCACTTTACAACTCAAGTGATTAAAAAGCAAGTAATTTATCTCAAATTCGAGATATTTTTTTATTAAATAACATTTTGGACTAAAAACACGAGAAATTCTTGGTTTGAGGACATTATAAAATTCATAAGTTGATGGATGTGAGATATCGCCAGCATTTTTGAAAAAAACACGCTAAGAGTATGCGAGATTTTATACAGTTTTTTCGTTAATCCAATAGCAGACAAGAACCCTAAAACCGCACAAGAATAGGAATGTATAAAAGATTGCATAGATTGATAGAACAAAAAAAGGAGGTTCCCTTGTGAGAGCAGGGTTCCTCCTTTTTCCTTGCTACCGATAATAGGACGTTATGTTAACTGATCATGTATAGGATATTCATATAGGAATTGTTTCTATCAATGCTGAATTATACAAAGAAGGAGGCATGATAATGAAAAAAGAACAATTAATATTACTTGCTAGTCTTACTCTTTTATTTCCTGTCCTTGAATTTTTCTTCCAGAAATATGATTACTTCAATTTTTACGCACATATAGGTATTATAGCCATTGCTGTATCAACTGTCGTATTCACACTCCATTATATAAAACAAATTTATTGGAAATTATCGATCGTATGAGGAAATTATAAAAGAATAGAATTTAATTGAATATGTTTTCTATTACCCGTTTCAAGCTTTTCCCCATACCTTTTACTGCCCATACTAGTTTAAGGAACACTTTAAAGATAGCATCCCATACGTGTTCATTAATAAAAAATTCGTATACTTTCTTTAACCACTCTTTCGGGGATTTACTCTTACGTTTAAACCTTTGCCAATGCGTTTCTTCACTAGTTTTCATAACTACCCCTTCTTTCTTAATCGAATATGCTTTCTATTAGAAGTTTTAACACCTCGCTATAATGATGAAAAGAACGAGGTTTATCATATCTGGCAATTTAATCACTCCTAATTTTAAATTAAATTCATTATATAACGATTTCTAAATTTTTAGTTAATTACTAGTGAGAATTAAGCAAAATTTAAACAAAAACACCTATGTTAGGCTTTAGTTACAGGTTTTCCCCCTATAAAATCAACTATTTGCGCCACCAACTATGGGGTACGCGAATTACTTTGATATTATCTTTGAACGAACAAAATAACTCCTTTCGAAAAACAAATGAACTGATATTAATCAACTTCCAATATCGAGAATTATGTAAATAAGCTGCCCATATGGACAGCTTATTGTATTTTTTGCTTAACATATTTTTTCTGAAATGCTGGCGGTACTCAATTTAAAAGTTGATATGCCCCCATTCTAGTGGCAAGATATGTTTTATTAGTTCTTCGTTACACCCATGCGTACTTCTTAACTATTTTATTTCATTTTTAATAAAGTGAAACTTTAATCAGTGGGGGTTTTCTTCACCCCCCACTGATTATCAGCCCTCACCAATCGGACTTTAATGACTTAACATTATGCTTATCTTAGGAGCAAGGTATTTTATCGGTAAGTGTATACAAACCATGTAATGCTTGCTGTTAATAATGCTGACGAAATCAAAGCTGTAAGAACACTATATGTTTGCCACATAAGTATTGTTGACCAATCGAAAGCGCAGCACAGTATACCCAGAGCAATCGTAGCGATCAGGAAAATAACTGTTACGGTTATTCTCTTTTTTGTCATTGGCTGTCGCTCATTCGTTCTCCTTCTGCGTAATCCTAAGAGAAATAGCAAAACGGCCAATAGGCAAAAAATAATTGTGATAGACGACAAAATGATATCCAAAAGCTGTGTGCCGCTTATTTCATATGACTGAGTTAGATTGCCTTCTAATATATCTTTAACTTTTAGTACCATGTTTGTATTGGTATTTGTGCCGTTGCTCAGTAAGGAGACGGCTGTTCGTTCATTTGGCAGTATGACTACTTCGGTTCTGAAATTTGGATTGCCCCCAGTGTGTTCTATAATCGTTTGTTCGGCATTTACGGACCAACCTGCCGCATAATACATACCGTTGACAGCCGAAACAGACATATCACCCCTATGTGATTTTTCGATAACCGTGTGAAATATTTCGGGTATGTCCTGCACGATACCCATCTGTATGCCCAGCCAACGAGCCATATCTTTTGTATTAGAAATGATGTAGCCTGCGGGTTTATTCCCAGCATAATCCGGAGCTTTAAATGGAGTTGTCATAAAAAAGGAAGAACGGTAGCCCTGTGCCAACTGTCCAGTAGCTTGAGCATCTTCTTTATAAACATACGTCTGGTGAAGACCTAGCGGCTGAAATACCTGTTCCTTCATAAAGTCTTCATAGCTTTGTCGCGACACAATCTCAATAACCAAACCCAATACGTCATAATTAACGGTTCCATAGTTATACTGTTCACCGGGAGGGAACGCCAATTCAGCATCAACGAGCATTTCCACAGTCTTTTGCAACATATCCGGTGTATTGCCTTGTGGAATATTTTGAAGATGCCTAATATTTGTTAGACCACTGGTATGGTGAAGAAAGTTATTTAGTGTAAGACTTTGCATATCAACAGGTTTCCCTTGATACTTTAATGTAAACCAAGGTAAATATTTTTGGACAGGGTCAGTCATTGAGAGCAGCCCTTGCTCTTCCAATAGCATAATACCCATACCGGTAAAAGCTTTACTGACCGAGGCTAACTCATAGAGTGTATTTTCACTTGCAGACAACCCCTTTTCACGGTCTGCATACCCTGAAGAAAAGTAGAACACTTCATCATCAGCAAGTATTGAGATTGACATTCCCGGCACACCTGATATACGACAGGCATCATCTAGCAACGCTTGTATTGCCGCAGATTGCGAATCTGACAACGCATAACTTTGTGTTGCGAATCCTGAGAATAATATAAATATCGTTAATACAAAAACAATAATCTTTTTCATAAACTCTCCCTTTTGGAAAATTATAAGAGAATAATATAAATAACCTCCTTTTACAACTACGAAACTAATTTTTAATGTATCTTTCTATTCACCTATATAATATCAAATAATTGCGAATAGTTACACTTGAACGAACAGATGGATGTAATTTGAAACAACTTTAAAGAGCCTTGCTACGTAGAATGTAGTAAGGCTCTTAGCTTTTTAATAATCAAAATTCAATAACTTTATTATCATTATACAACAGCCCCACTAAGCTTATTACCACTTAATGAGGCCATTTGATTCACATTATTAATTATGGAACGTCGGCTTATAGAACGAACGATTATCAAGTGCGAAGACACGCTCTGTGTATTCGCCTGGTTTTGTGCGTCCTAATGCGCGGTCCATCATGTTCATTTTTGCATCTAAGTTATCGATGTAGTGCAGAATTTCTGCTTCTTTTACTAATGGTGGTTTTGGGCTACCCCATTCCGCTTTTCCGTGGTGCGAAAGGACGATGTGTTGAAGAATTAATACTTCTTCTGCATCGATTTGCAATTCGTCTGCTGCTTTACCAATTTCGTTCACCATAATAGAAATGTGGCCTAGTAAATTTCCTTCTAACGTATACGTTGTAGAAATTGGGCCAGATAGTTCGATTACTTTACCAAGGTCATGTAAAATAACGCCTGCATATAGTAAGTCTTTATCTAAAGATGGGTATAGATTTGAAATAGCTTTCGCTAAATCAAGCATTGATACGACGTGATAAGCTAGTCCAGATACGAACTCGTGATGGTTCTTTGTCGCTGCTGGATAGTCTAAAAATTCGTTTTGATGCTTATTTAATAAATGTCTTGTTAGACGCTGAATGTTCGGGTTTCTCATTTCAAATATGTATTGCGTAATTTTCTCAACCATATCTTCTTTTTTCACTGGTGCTTTTTCTACGAAGTCTGAGATGTCTGTTACTTCATTTTCATTCGCAACACGAATTTGTTTCACACGTAATTGAATACGTCCTTTGTAGTTTAAAATATCACCAGCTACTTTCACGATTGTTTCCGCTACATATTGTTTCTCAACTTCTGGTGATACGTCCCACAATTTCGCTTCAATATCTCCACTTGGATCTTGTAAGATTACTGTTAAAAATGGCTTTCCATTGCTTGCGATACCTTTTGTCGCTGTTTTAATTAACAAGAAAATATCGACTTGTTCACCAACTTCATACTCTGCAATTTTCTTTTTCATTCGAATTCCTCCACCAAATCAGTTACTTTTAGTATAGCACACTACAACTCATTTTCTTTACGCATATGTGTTAATTTTATAATCTGTTTTTCTGGAAAATACGCAAGTAAATGCGCATGACATGTAAAGAATATGACTTGTCTATCCTTTGCAATTTCCTTTATAAGTTCAATCGTACGATTCGTCCTTACCGCATCAAAATGCACGAAACTATCATCAATAATAAATGGATAATCATGTTCGAATGTTTTCGCGAGTGCAAATCTCAGCGATAAATATAACTGCTCCGCTGTCGCTTGGCTTAGTTCATGACTGTAAAAACGCATACCATCGTTACGTTCAACGATAAACGGTTCTGCCTCTGACGGTGAAAAGATTTTACTATAGCGTCCGCCTGTTAAATAGACGAAATACTCTTCTGATTTTTGTAAAATACGAGGAAGATGAACTTCATGATAATAGTGCTTCGTTTTCGTTAACACTGTCTTTGCGGCCGCATAAGCAGCCCACTTCTTCACTTGTTCACGCACTTGCGCTTTTTTCATTTCCCATTCATGCATTAAATTGCCGTACGTACTACCTTCTTCTAAATTCGCAATTTCCATACGATGTTTCGCAATACGCTCTGTCAGTTCTTTCTCTTTCGTAAGACAGTTTTGGACAGTTGTAATTTCTTGCTTTAATTTTCCTTCATAACCGTCAGCTTCATAATGTTCAGCTAATGATAAACTCGTTAAACGCTGTTCCAACAGATCAATTTGCGGTAATAAACGCCCCACTTGTTTCTCTGCATCCTCACGTTTTTCCGCCAGTTTACCTGCTTCTAAAAACATCTCTTCATCTGTAGACTCTGCAATATGCCATAAACCATCTCGTTCTATTAGTAATTGCTTTAATTGTTCTTGCATAAACTCATATTCTTCTTGCCATTCCGCCAGTTTTTCTTTTAACTGCTTACAAGTTTGGCGCTTCTCTTTCTCATTTTGCATACGGCTTTGTGCCTCGTGTAGCTTACTATACTCCGCACTACCGATAACAGTTTCTAGTTTATGTTCAAATTGCGAAATCATTTCATATAATGAAGATTTTCGCGTACCTTGCTTCTCTAACTCCCGATATAATTGCTGCATTTTTTCAATACGCTCAAACGCCGGCAATATGTGTGCATACGTATAAAATTCAGGAAACATATAGCGCGTTTTATATGCATCGACTTGTTCTCCCGCCTGGAACGTTTCTCTCTCCCATTCCTCATACGATGAAACGACTTTATCATACGCTCGTTCCAACTGCTGTAACTTATAAGACTCGCGCTCAAATAACTTCCGAATCTCTTCATCTTTTTCTAACTCATAGCGTACAGACATCGCTTCTTCACTTTGTCTCCCGCCGGCACTTTGCTGAAGAGTAAGAAGCTCTTCTTGTAATCCGCTTGATGGATCTTTATATAAAACAAGGGCGAGAACAATCCCTACAAATACGATGACACTAATAAATAAAAGCGGGCGATTGTCTATAAATAAGCTCGTGAATAAAATGCCTGTATTAATAAGGAGTAACAGAAGACAAACTCTTTGCCACTGCTTTTTCTTTTGCATAGCCGCTCCTGCTTTTTCCTCGTACTTGCGCTTCATTCTCTCTGCGCCCATACCGATAAACGCCGCATCTTGGAACGACTTCTCTTTCTCAGCTAACGCATTTCGCTCTTCATCCGCTAACATTTGTTGCTTAATCTGTCTTATATTCTCTTCTTGTTCTTCTAATTGCTCCTGCGCTACTTTAAAACGATCATCAAGCTGTGCTTTTTGCGTTTCTAATTCACGCGCCTTTTGCACTGTTTGCGTAATTAACTCTTTCGTTGCCAAACTCATATCAAACGACAGAACTGTTTCCTTTTCAAAAGTAGCACCAATTTGTTGCTCTAGTTCTGCCAGTTCTTCTTTTATATTCGTAATACTTCCTGTCAAATCACGCATTTCTTGGCGTGCATTTTCGTAAGACATATGCTGCATACGAAGTTCTTCTACATAACTTTCTTTTTGTAAAAACTCTTCATCTATTTGAATCGAGGCAATTTCCGATTGCACTGTCTCAATTTTCTTGTGGAGCGAATCAACTTGTAATTGAAGCGGCTCCATCTTCGCCTTAATTGCTTCATAACGCGCCATTCCGTTTACAGGAAACTGCCCGCTCTCGTTCTCTAACACTTTCTCGTGCGCACGCTTTTCAATAACGAGAGGCTCAAGCGCTGCTAATATTTCATAATCTTGCTTCCGCTTTTCTGCATTCTCTTTTTCCACGCGAACAGAAGCAAGTTTCTCTTCACTTTCTTTTAACTGCTCGACCTGTTTTTCATACGTGCCAATTTTCCCTTGCCACTCTTTCATCTTCTCTTCAAGTTTCTTCATCTCTTGCAGTGACACGTTAATTTCTGGTTTACGACCACTCGGCTTGAAGCGCTGGTCCATTTCTTTTTCTAGCTTTTTATCTAACTGCAATAGCGCATCACTTCCGACTGCACTTGCCGAAAATAAATAATTGCCAATATCTGCTTCGCCAAGCTGATGAATGTTTTGAAGGCCATGCATATCAAATGAAAAGACAGATTCAAATAAATTTTCATTCATCCCGCTTAATATATCGTTTAAAATTTCTTCTCCGCCCGTTTTCCCGTCTTCAAAATAAACGGTCACCTCGCCAGCTGCCGTCTTTGGCAATCGCTCAATTTTCAAACGACCGTACTGCTCTGTTTGCACAGTGATCGCACCGCCATACTTCCCGCCTTCTTTCGGCTCATAACGGCGCTGTCCTCTCGTCGGAAAACCGAATAAAATACTTTTCATAAATGAGCGAATTGTCGATTTCCCCGCTTCATTTTCACCGTATAACACTGTCAGCAAGGAAAGATCCATTTCCACATTTTCTAATTTTCCGTACCCATAAATATGGAGTTTTTCAATTCTCATTTTTTATCCCTCTCTTGCTGGAATAATTGCTCTAAAATAATATTTTCTGCTTCCTTTTGAATCTCTTTCTTCTCTTCTTCTGTAAAAGATTCAATACTATTACGCGCTACAGGAGATGTCCAAATAGTGCGCAATACTCCGTCCATATTAGTGAAAGCTTCTAACTCCTTTAGCACACTACCGACGAAATGATTTTCCGCTTTCAAACGTTCGATTTCCGCAAAAGAAACCGTCTCATTTTTCCACTTCATTGCATATACGAAATCTTTTCGCTCTTCTCCAGATGCTAAAATGTGAAAAATCTCTTCCACACGCTTTTCGTCGCGCAAATAAGGTGAAAGTGGGCCTTGTCCTGTAAATACGACAGTTAATAGCGTACCTTCCTCTTCTCTTCGGCATTCATTCATCGCAGTAGATATGCTTGTCATAAGTTCATCAACAGTGTCAAGTCCATCAATACCAACCTCGATTTCGTCCCATACAACATCTGCCGTATGGAAAAATGAACACTGCGATCCTTTTTTCGTAAGTTCAATAAGGTATGCACCCTTCTCGCCTGTTTCCTTACGATGACGACCTTGTATGTTCCCTGGATAAATAATGTATGGTTCTTCTGATAAAATTTCACGTTTATGTATATGGCCAAGAGCCCAATAATCAAACTGTTTTTCTTTCAACTCACGAATTTGAAACGGTGCATAGCGATTATGCTCTGCATCTCCTTCCACACTTCCGTGAAGCATACCAATATGAAAAGGCGCATCACTCATTTTCGTATACTGCGCTGTCATATTATCCGTTACCGCTTGCTGCAAATAACTAAAACCATAAATAGAAGCTAATAGCTCACCATTTTTATAAAATGATTTCTCTTCTACATAAGGCTCAGTAAATACATGAACATTTTCCGAAAACTCAATTGCTGCCCAGCTTCCCCCTAAATGATCATGGTTACCGTGAATAATAAAAACAGGGATATCGTATTGCGAAAGTCTCTTCATTTGCTCACGCACAAACACTTGCGCCCTCAAACTTCTCGTCTCCGCATCATACAAATCCCCAGCTAGTAATACGAAATCAACGCGCTCTTGAATCGCTTTATCAACAACACGCTCAAATGATTCAAACGTACTTTGCTTCATTCTCTCCCACACAGACTGCGTAACATTCATCTCCATCCCTTTAAACGGACTATCCAAATGCAAATCAGCCGCATGTATAAACTTTACTTGTTTCACAAATAACGATCCTTTCTATCTTTCAAAAGTTTCATTTTATCAAAATTAAAATCGCTGAAAACTAATAATCATCGAGAATAAAAATATTCTTGATGATTAAAGTTTCATTCTATTTTACCACGCAATGTCATATATTTCTTTGCATATTGTAGCATTTTATGTCAAAATAATTATAAGATTCTGATTTTAAATATTGGAGGGAATTTTCATGGGAGTATACGTTCTAACAGTCTTTGAAAAAGATGGTTCAAAAGCATTAGACGAATCATTCGAGGCGGCAACTGAAAAAGAAGCGAAAGTAAAAGGTGAATCTATCTTACAAGAAAAAGGATTGTATGAAAAAACACATCGCTGTACATCTACTGCAGGTAAGCTCGTTTTATTCCAGCGCTAAAAAAAGAAGCGTCATCCGCTTCTTTTTCACTCTACTATATCTTCGTCACACCACGTAAACACCACATCTAGAATACGATTACCGATACGTACGCGTTTATTCCATTTACCTGTTTGGATCTGATGTTGCAATTCTGCTTTCATCTTTTCCGTCCAGTCGTGAATCGTTTCACTACCGTCGTACGGATATACGCTCGGAAACTCTTTCTGTAGTAGATGCAAGCTCTCTGCATCAAAATGAAAATGGAAGAAGTAGTTTGCTGTAAGCGATGGTTCTTGCAATCGTAAAAAATGATCATCAATTTGCTTTCTATTTCGATAGAAAGTAAAGATATTCACTTTACCGCTAGTAATTTGGTCAATTTGAATTTCGTGCTTCTCTATAATCACGTCTTGTCCACCTCGTTGTATACTATCTTTAGTATATATGTCTTTTGCAACAAAGTTAACCATTTTCGCGCGAAATTCATTTCCTTCATTATATTACCTGTACCTCCATATGCAATCAGAATAAATAAAACAAAGTTGAAGGGGAGCGATCACATGTATTTCGGAAGCAAAGGTTGGTATGTAAAAGAACTTAAAAAATTAGGTATCCGTACTTATGAAGGTAAAAAACTAGAATCGTATCGTACGCATGTGTTGTCTAGTTTACTTGAGAGAATGAAGAGAGCTTCGGCTTAATAGAAAAGTAAAAAATAAAACGAATCCGAATAGTGGCATATAATAAAAAACACCTCCTAAATTCGCATACTAAGTATGCAAATTAAATGGAGGTGTTTTTATTAGTTTCACTTTTTCAGGGGCGCTTCAGTTTTCATAAAATATTTTTTGTTTCCGCTGAAACGGATAAATTTTAATCTCAGCTGTATCTAAATTTTCATGGAATAAATGAATAGCTATAATTTGTCTACAATCGTAAGTATGGTAATAATATGTTCCAGACTCCATACACATCGCACTCGTATAGATGGTATTATCTAATGTTCCGTCTTCTGTTATTACTGCCCCTTTAGGAACCTCACAATTTGATAAGATATGAAAAATAGCCGATATCCCCTCTTCTTCGTTCTCTATACCTTGAATGTTTTGTTTGCCATATGCTGCCCGCACAAATCTTGATGGCGGGGTAAAATCTCCAGGAAGTCCCATCGATCCTGAACCTTGGCCAAAAGCACTTAATGGTACATCTCCCCACTCCGTTGGCGCAAATGGCTGCGATTTAAGTCCAATATATTGTCTTAAATTTTGTAAATGCCAATTAAACTCCGGACTATTAGTCATCACTCCTAATGGATTGTCATACATTTTTAGTCCATCAGTTGTCGGCTCAAGTACAATACAATCTCCCCATTTATCTGCTAAAATCCAATGTAGCGGTGGGGTAATTCCTAAAACTGGTAATGGTATATCTATAAGGGAAATGTTATCAACAGATTTTTTTAACTCTTCAACAGAATTAAATTGCGTGAGGCTCCAAGCCACAAAATCAAATGGCGCTAAATTCGTTTTATGGTTATCTATACTGTTACTATAAGTAGCGAATCCCGGGAAATAGAGAGTGGCACACGTCATACCAGCTTCATTTACTCCGTCCGCCATAATGACCCTTCCTTCATGATTAATTCCCATTCCGACAACAGCCTTTTTCGCTCGGATAGTTTCACCAGTTATATTGTTCCACTGATAACGCCGAGGAATGATTATTACTTCCTGATTCATATCTAATGTGAAATCCATTGTTCTCGCAAAAAGATGTTGGAAATTTTTAGTTTGTAACGTCAAACTAGTACACATGAAGAAATCCCCCCATTTTATAGTTATATACACATTTTATAAAATTCTGATAAATACGTAAATTAAAAACCCTATTTATCACTAACAAAGTAACCACCCAAACTAAAAATGCTATAATAAACCCAATCAAACTAAGGGGGCAAATTACTTTGCTTGGAACATGCATTCAATTTCATAAGTTTGGCAATCCAAAAGACGTATTACAAGTTGAATATAAAAATATAGAACCACTGAAAGATAATGAAGTTTTCGTCCGTATGCTAGTTAGACCGATTAATCCATCTGACTTAATTCCCATTACCGGAGCGTACGCACATAGAATTCCGTTACCTAACATACCTGGTTATGAAGGTGTTGGTATTGTAGAAGATGTTGGCGCGGGCGTTACGAGAGAGCTTATCGGTAAACGTGTTTTACCGTTACGCGGAGAAGGTACTTGGCAAGAATATGTGAAGACGCCAGCTGATTTTGTAGTTCCTATTCCTGATTCTATCGATAACTTTACAGCTGCACAAATGTATATTAATCCCCTTACGGCGTGGGTTACTTGTACAGAAACGTTAAACTTACAGAGTAATGACGTTTTATTAGTGAATGCTTGTGGGTCCGCTATTGGGCATCTATTTGCGCAGTTATCCCAAATTTTAAATTTCCGATTAATTGCCGTTACAAGAAATAATAAGCATACAGAAGAATTACTGCGCCTTGGTGCTGCATATGTAATTGATACTTCCACTGCCCCGCTTTATGAAACTGTTATGGAATTAACAAACGGGATTGGTGCGGATGCTGCGATTGATTCCATCGGAGGACCGGATGGAAATGAATTAGCTTTCTCCTTATGTCCAAACGGGCATTTTTTAACGATCGGTCTTCTATCAGGAATACAAGTGAACTGGGCCGAGATTGTCACAAAAGCAAAAGTGCACGCAAACATATTTCATTTACGACATTGGAATAAAGAGGTATCACCATATAAATGGCAAGAAACGTTTCGTCACTTAATTCGCTTAGTAGAAAATGAGCAATTACGTTTTATGAAAGTCCATTCTACGTATGAATTAGCGGATGTGAAAGCGGCCGTTGATGTTGTACAGTCTGCTGAGAAAACGAAAGGAAAAGTGTTTTTGACGAGTTATTGAATGCCATAAAAGAATCTCTTTTAGTATCTCGGCTTCAACTACCTAAAAAATAACATTGTCAACACAACTTAAATTGGTTATCATAAAAACGAATATAACAGGAGATGAGCAGATGAATATGAACGAAAAGAAATCCTTTTCAAAAGTTTCTCGGCGAAAATTAGTCGATGAAGTATTGGAACGTCTACAAGAGAAAATCTTTTCTGGCGAGTATGAAGTTGGTGATCGCCTCCCTACAGAGCCGCAATTAATGGAAGAGCTAGGGGTAGGACGTTCAACGCTGCGAGAGAGTATAAAGATATTAGTACATGCTGGCGTATTAGAAGTTCGACAAGGACAAGGCACTCGTATTGTCTCATTAAATACAACGCAAGATTCATTTGAAAAAAGACTGCAAGCAGCTAATATAAATCATGTGTATGAAGCACGAAATATGTTAGATAAAGAAGTAGCAATGTTAGCGGCACAACGCCGAAGCGAAGAGGATCTTTTATATTTAAAAGGACATTTGAATAAAAGAAAAAATGCCCTTCAAGAAGGAAATTATGTAGCATACATAGATGCAGACATTCAGTTTCATCTAGCCATTGCAAAGGCGAGTAAAAACGAAGTTCTATTTGATTTGTATCAATCTTTCGTACCTGCCCTTCGCCATATTTTAAGTCAATTAATATTACATACAGCGAACTATGAAGACAACTCTGGCATTCATGAAAAGTTATTCCAAGCTATTTTAAAGCAAAATACCGAAGAGGCGCGAACATACGCTGTTCAAAATTTGGAGCTGAAATAAGCTCCTTATCTATTACACAAAAACATCAGATGATATACTCAATAACATCTGATGTTTAAGAAAGGAGAAAATGAAATTGAAACAGCAAGAACGAACTTATTTGTATATACTAGCACTATTTTTTGTTTCCATTAATTTACGTATCGGAATTACATCTGTTTCACCTTTATTAGAAACAATCCGACAAGACTTAAATATAAGCAATTTTTCCGTTAGTTTTTTAACAGCTATTCCTGTTTTTTGTATGGGGACATTCGCCTTACTGACTGGGAAGGTAATTAAAAAATACGGGACAGAAAAATCAATTATGACTTGTCTTATTTTAATCGGCTTGGCAACATGTATGAGAGCTTTTACCTTTTCCATTTCCACATTATTCGCGAGTTCTTTATTTATCGGTATTGGAATTGCACTGGCAGGTCCTTTACTATCAGGTTTTATTAAAGAAAAATTCCCTACAAAAATTGGCTTAATGATTGGCATATATTCAGTAGGTATGGGAACTGGCGCTTCTTTAAGTGCAGGTTTAACAATCCCTTTACAACATGTATTAAAAGGATCTTGGAATATGGCACTCGCTTTTTGGGGTGCACTAACTATTATCGCTATTATGTTTTGGTATCCTGTTATGAAACGAAAAAAGAAGACGAGCACACAAAATAAAAAGAATAATAAATTGCCTTTAAGAAATAAAAAAGCATGGTTATTTACAATCCTTTTCGGGCTACAATCAGGAATCTTTTATTCCATTACGACTTGGCTTGCGCCGGCAAATCAAAGTATGGGTGTGAGTAGTGAGCAAGCAGGTACTCTTATAACTGTTTTTACCGTGATCCAAATGATATGTAGCTTTTTAATTCCGACATTAGCGGATATTTATAAAAACAGAGCACTTTGGTTATTAGGGAGTATATGCTTTGTAATCGTAGGTTTATCGCTTATGATTTACCCACTAACTACACCATGGATCCCTTCTATTTTACTAGGTATCGGGCTCGGCGGCGTATTTCCACTCGCTCTTATGCTGCCGCTATATGAAACAAAAACTTCAGAAGATGCAAGTGCATGGACTGCTATGATGCAATCAGGAGGATATATTATGGGCGGATTCATTCCTGTCCTAGCTGGGATAGCTCGTGACTATTTTGATAGTTATACGCAAGTTTTTATTATAATGGCACTTTTAAGCTTAATTTTACTCCTATTAACTTTAGTCATGAATAAAAGGAGAAGAAATGCAGAAGACCTTCTCTCCGCTTAAATTTAAAATGTTAATATATGGTATAATTTAATTAAAAAACGAAGGAGCTTCTAACATGTGGTTCATTTCGGCACTCGCACCTATTGTAATAGTTGGTGGAATTGTAGTATTTGTAATGAAGAGAATGGAACGTCAATATAAAGAAGAAACATTAGGAAAGAAAAAATTAAAAGAAGCTCAAAACTTATTAGACATTTTCATACCTATAGGAATGCTTGTCGGCTGTATAATTGGTTTGATTTTCGGCATGTTTTCCCCAGATTTCTCACTACTTTCAATTAGTTTAGGATCCGGAATAGGCTATTTATTTGGTTTTTTCGCCTATGAAATTTATAGCAAGACAGGAAACAATTTTTCCTAATCCAAAAGGAATAAGCGGGACAGTACATAGTAATCATATAAAATATGTAACTGTCCTTTATTTTTGCATCAATGTTATCACCTTACCTTTCGCCTACTATACACCTCTTTTATTGATTTTTCTCTCCTCCCCTTTTTGCATATCCGCTTTTTTATTTTCATTGGATCTATATCCAAAGTAAAGTAGCGCACATGTAATAACAGAACCTACAATGTATCCTAAAAAACATCCTAACCAAAACATAAAAATTGCCCCCAATCCATTATAAATTTTATGTAGTAGACATCTGTAAACCGTTCTCAGTACCTCCGTTTTTTATTACAGATTGGAAAATCCCCTTAACCATTCCATCCATGAACATTCTGTCTTCTCTATTTTGATTATTATCTATAAAGTTATTTATACCACTAATTCTTCCATTATCTCAAATAACAACTTTATTATTTATTATAAAGTTTGCACTCACACTACATATATGTAGCATCACTGTCTCTTTTTCATTTTACCCTTGCAACTGGAGTTTACTTCTACAACTTAAAAACAAAAAACCCCCTCAAAGCATAAACTTCAAGGGGTGAGCCTGTTTTTTATTTACTTATATACGTACAGCTGTACCACTTACAGCAACCATTAACATTCCATCACGAACAACTTCGTAATCTACGTCAACACCAACGATAGCGTTCGCACCTTTTTGTTTTGCAAGTTCTTTCATTTCGTCCATCGCAATATCACGAGCTTCTTTTAGCTTACTTTCATAAGAACCAGCACGACCACCGACAACATCACGAACAGAAGCGAATAAATCGCGGACAATATTTGCACCCATAATAGCTTCACCATTTACAATATCGATATACTCAATAATTTCTTTACCTTGAATTCCAGACGTTGTTGTTACAATCATGACTGACACTCTCCTAATAAGTTGTAGTTTTAATTAGCTTTCTTATGTCTTTATTATGACATGGAAAAAGTAACTAATCTATTGAATTACCTTACAGGAGTGTGACAATTTTGTAATAATAAAACGCGCTTTATGTTTCATTTTAATAAAGCGCTTTAATATTGGGATACATAAACGAGTCTCTATTTTCTTTCCAATCCTTTTCTACTTCTTTAAAAGTTGGTCGCCCTAATTCTTTATTATTTTCATGTTTACTAAACCATTTTTTCACATACTGATCTCCATTTTTACTTTGAACTGTGCAAAGGAAACTATTACTACTATCCTTTAATATTTTTACAATCACGAATAGACACCTCTTCCCTTCTCAATATCATAATAGGACTTGATCTTTTACTATAAGCCCTTCCTCTCTTATAGTCATACGACTCCTCGGCCGCGCCAAAGTTGTAAGATCAAAAACGATATTCAATTTGTTTACATTTTATTTAAAGAAATCAGAGTTATAGGCATTATGCTTATCAAATATTTTATAGATTTCTAACTTATCATCTAATTTTGCATCTACTAAAATTAATATATTTCCATCGTAAATATATTCTTCATACTTTTTAGCATGGTCTTCAGGGATTCCTAAGCCGATAAATGCTCCTATTAAACTTCCAGCTCCTCCGCCAATACCAGCTCCTCCAATAGCTGCTGCGATTGGTCCTGCTGCTACAATTGGACCCATTCCAGAAACGGCAAGTATACCAAGACCTGTTAATAAACCACCGAGTCCGCCTGCTACTCCTCCAGCTACAAGCCCTGTCGCTGAAAAGATATCTGCTTTATGTGCAGTTTCGCTATTCACTTTTTCACCCGATTTTTCTTCCAGATGTTCAATTTCCTTTTGATCTTTCGCAATAGCTGAAATGTTATCTGCTGAGTATCCTTTTTCATTTAATTCATTAATAACGAGTGCCGCATCATCAGTTGTTCTAAAAACACCTACTATTTTTCTATCTACATTCATAACTATTAACCTCCTAAAGTTTTATATAATGTATCTTTATTTTTCTTCATTTCTGTATACACTAATCTTTTTATTAACATAACCATTTACGAAAAAAGCGAATAGTAAAAGCACTACAAGTGAACTACTTAACAAGTAAATTAAATCAAATGTAATATTAATCATCATTTCATTCATGTATACCAGGCTCCTTTTTATTTAAAGTAAAAGTATATTTTGATAGACTAATCTACTAAACATAGACATCTTACAATTCATCTTCAGTTAATCTCTTTGTAGTATATGTATACCCTTCCTAACCTTTTCTAAACGTAAAAAACTATAATTATATTTTTTCTTATTTATATGTTTAACATTTTTTTAAACGGGTATGTTTATATTGTTATGCTTACTATATGGAAAGGAATATTACGATGAACGCCATTCACTCTACTACTATTTCTTATAATGAAACACCTACAATAACTCAGATTCATCATTTTTATGCTTTAATGACAACATTTCAAACGAATGTATTTATAAGTAAACACGGAACACTTACTTCTATTAAAAACTTAAGCACTCTAGTATCCTTTTTCCTTACTGTAAAAAAGAGAGATCTTGTATTATTTATTTTTGAAGGAATAGATGCAAAAAGAGCTTTAAGAACACTCTTCCCTTCTTAGAATATTTGTTATCCTCTATTCCCTCGTTTACTACCTTTCATATATGTTTTTATATTTCAAAATGATTTCCTCTATAAAAAAAGAACCCCCTAATACAATAGGGGGATTTCTAGTTTAGCCTTATGAAAACTGATATAATATATATTACGTTTTTCATTCTTTAAAATAGAAAAGTTTTAATAACCTTGAAGGTAGGAATTTTTAATGAACTCGAAAGCAAAATTTAGTATTCGCTACAAAATTATGGCTGGTTATTTAGTTATCATTTTGTTCTTACTTGTTTCTTTCATTATGTTGAACAATGAGATTTCTAATTTACAAAAATCTCGTAATTTTATTATTGATCACGATTTTAAAGTTCTCAATTTAACAAATCAAGTGGAGAAAGATTTACTAACAATTGAAAATAAAGCGAAAGGGTTTATCATTTCTAATAATCCAAATTACGTACAATCTCTTAATTCTGCGGAAAAGGATTACGAAAAGCATTATCAAGATCTTTTCTCATTATTAGAGGATAACCCATCTCAGCAAGAAAAATTAAAACAGATTAACGAAAATATTATTAGTTGGATAAATAAAGAGATTCACCCGTTAATTGCAAATCATAATAGTAATAATGTACAAACAATCGACACGACTCAAATTCAGTCATTACAGTCACAGGTAACTAACTTCCGTAGCACTGAGGAGCAATTAACGAAAAAAAGAGCAGCACAATTAGATACTGAAAATAATAAATTAGAGATTTGGTTATACAGTTTATTGTTCTTACTTTCTTGTATTTCTATTATCATTTCACTCTATATTTCGAATTCCATTACAAAAACGATTAAAAATGTAATTCAAGCTATTAAATCCATTTCTTCTAAAGAAAAAATCACGGAAAGAATTCATGTAAACACACGTGATGAAATAAAAGATCTTGCTCATACAACGAATCACCTACTAGACGAAATATCGAAAAGAGAGTGGTTACAAACGGAGCTTGCAGAATTAATTTTAATGTATCAAGGTGTATCTTCTATTGAGATGTTAGGTAAAAAAATTCTTAGTGGAATTATACAAAAAACGCAAACTTCTTGCGGTGCATTTTATGTACGTGAAGAATATGAAGAAACTGTCTACTATGTGAAAAAAGCTTCTTTCGCCGATCAAGGTGCTGATATTGGGAAACAATCCATTCAAATGGGTGAAGGTTTCATTGGACAGTCTGCCTTAGAAAAGAAAAGTTTTATTCTCAGGGATATACCCGAAGAGTTTCGTTATGTCACTAGCGGAGTATTAGAAATACGTCCTAAAAATCTATTAATCATCCCTATCTTATTTGAGGATGAAGTAATCGCAGTAATGGAGTTAGTAAGTGTAACTGAGATTTCAGATTTACATCAAGATTTAATTCAACAAACCGTTGATAATCTAGGTTTAACAATCCATAGCATTATGGGACGTATGCGAATTCAAACTCTTTTACATGAATCACAAGCAATGACAGAAGAGTTACAAGTTCAATCAGAAGAATTGCAAACGCAAGCGGAAGAACTACAAATGCAAGCAGAAGAATTACGAACAACGAATGAACAATTAGAGTCTAGAACTGAAGAGGCTGAGCAGAAGACAGCTGACTTACAAATTACTAAATCAGAATTAGAAGAAAAAGCAAGCGAGTTGTTACGCAGCTCAAAATACAAATCTGAGTTCCTAGCAAATATGTCACATGAATTACGCACACCGTTAAATAGTATTTTACTATTATCTGAAATGTTAAGAGAAAATCATGATAACAATTTATCCGACGATGAGATTGAATTAGCAACTGTCATTCATTCATCAGGGAAAGACTTACTTACTTTAATTAATGACATACTCGATTTATCTAAAGTAGAAGCAGGCAAACTAGACATCATTTTTGAAGCAACGAACATAAGTGACATGGCAGCCAATATGCATCAAAACTTTTTACATATAGCTGCACAAAAAAATGTCGAATTTACTATTGAAGACAGTGATACGATTCCTGATCTGTTTTATACAGATGCAAAACGGATTGAGCAAATTATTAAAAACTTATTATCCAATGCATTTAAATTTACAGAAAAAGGATCCGTTTCTTTACATTTCGATTCGATAGAAACAAGTAATTTAAGTCATGATATGCAGTCTATAAGTAAAGATTGGATTACAATTTCAGTAAAAGATACTGGTATTGGTATCGCTAAAGAACAGCATCAACTTATTTTCGAAGCCTTTCAACAGGCAGATGGCGCAACGATTCGGAAGTATGGTGGTACAGGATTAGGTTTATCTATTTGTAAAGAGTTTGCTAGATTGTTAGGTGGTTGGATTACGTTAGAGAGTAATGTAGGAGAAGGTAGTACTTTCACGGTATATATTCCTAACCTTCCAAATGGATTACCAGATATACAGTTATCCAATTTAGAAGTCGCAGCAACGATAGAAGATGTTATTCCTGCTGAAGTTGTTGAAAAAACTATCGTTACTCCCGAAACAAATAACGTCTTCCAAGAGAAAACCATTTTAATTGTCGATGATGATCATCGAAATATATTTGCGTTACAAAACGCATTAAAAAAACAAAATGCCAACATTATTACTGCCCAAAACGGCTTAGAGTGTTTAGAAATACTAAAAAGTAATACAAATATTGACCTTATTTTAATGGATATTATGATGCCTAATATGGACGGTTATGAAACGATGGAAAATATCCGAATGAACTTAGGGTTAAATGAAATACCTATTATCGCATTAACTGCTAAAGCAATGCCAAATGATAAGGAAAAATGTTTATCTGCTGGCGCTTCAGATTATATAAGTAAACCATTAAATCTACATCAACTCTATTCGGTAATGAGTGTATGGTTAATAAAATAAGTGAGGTTTAGTTGGAGTGGAAAATAAGTATTATAATTTTGATCCATCAGTAGATACGGATGAGCGCACGAACTTAGAAATTGAATTACTATTGGAAGCGGTATTTAAACTATCAGGATTTGATTTTCGCCAATATGCTCGCACATCTATTTATAGAAGAATTTGTAATAGAATGCAGCTCTCTAATATCCCTACCATTTCAAAATTAATTGAAAAAGTAATTCACGAGGAAGGGGTTTTAGAACAGTTATTAAATGATTTCTCGATTAATGTAACTGAGATGTTCCGTAACCCTGCCTTTTTTAAAGCGCTTAGAGAGCATGTTATTCCTGAATTAAAAAAGCAACCTGAAATTAGAATTTGGCATGCTGGATGCGCAACTGGTGAAGAAGTATTATCAATGTCCATCTTACTTCACGAAGAAGGATTAAGTGAAAAGTCGGTTATTTACGCAACAGATATGAATACAAATGTGTTAGAAAAAGCAAAACAAGCTATCCTCCCGTTAAATAAAATGCAAACTTATACGAAAAATTATTTACAAGCTGGCGGTACACAAGCATTTTCTAACTATTATTCAACAGATAATCGTTTTGCTTATTTTAATCCATCACTTTTACAAAACATTATTTTTGCACAGCATAATTTAGTAACCGATCAATCTTTTAACGAGTTTCATATTATACTTTGTCGTAACGTTTTAATTTACTTTACAAGTAAACTTCAAAATCAAGTGCAGCAACTATTTTATGAAAGCCTAGGTCACAATGGTTTTCTATGTTTAGGAAATAAAGAAACTCTTCGTTTTTCAAATATAATGCCGCATTATACCCAATTTAATCCTAGCGAACAAATTTATCAAAAAATACAATAAAAAGCGTATGAAATCCTCTGTTTGGATTTCATACGCTTTTTATTTCGCATTCGTTTGTATCATAATTAGACACATATCATCTGATTGCGCTTTCTTTTGTTCTTCCTTGTAAAACCCTTCTATCTCGCCTTCTAAATCTCCCCATTTTCTTTCTGTAAAAGTACGTAATTTCTCTTCAGCCTCAAATTCATCATTTGCAATTGCTTCAAGAACACCATCTGTAAACAATACGATTTGAGCGTTCTTCTCAAAAGGTATAACTGTCTTTTTAACTTTTATTTCATCAAAAAATCCTACCGCACAACTCCCGCGATTTAGTTCAACCATATTTGTTTCATCAACTAAAACGTATCCAGAAGGATGCCCTGCATTTACATATTCAATCGTTCTCTTTTCTGTATCTACTACTAAATATATCGCTGTAAAATAATATGGAATATCGTCATTCTCATTATGTAAAAGAGTCATATATTTATTTAAGTCTTTAATGACAAGTTCTGGATCGATTAAAGATTTAATCGTTTCACGTAATACAGACGAAATAAACATACAAACTAATGAAGCAGATATACCATGTCCCATCACGTCTAATAATATAATACCGTAGCGGTTTTCATCGATTTTATACCAATAATACATATCTCCAGCTAATTTAAATGAAGGTAAGTAACTTGCTTCAATTTTTATATAATCTTCTCTTAATGGGCTACTTAATAAGTTTCTTTGTACTTGCGTAGCTAAATCTAATTCATTCCGAAGATTTTCTTCTTGTTCTTTATGCCAATTTAATTCCGATTTCAAGCGTAACGCTACACGCATACGTGCTAATAGTTCAACTTTATTTATAGGTTTCGTAATATAATCCATTGCCCCCATATCAAGAGCTTCGGCCAATTTATTGGCATCCTCTAAAGCTGTAACAAAAATAATAGGAATATCTTTAAACTTCTCCTCTTTTTGTAATCGCCTACAAACTTCAAGTCCATCAATTTCAGGCATCATAATATCTAATAAGATTAAATCAATTTCATTATACCTGGAAGAATCTTCTCCAAATTGAATGTATTCGAAAAGCTCTTGTGCAGAATTCAGCGATACAAGATCCTGATATCCGGCTTGTTTTAAAATTTTTTCAATTACAAAGATGTTAACCGGATTATCATCGACAATTAAAATGGACACAAGTTATTTCCCCTTTTCTTATTTAAAATGTAAATCTATTATCATTTTCTATTTTTCTAGTATTGCATACTCAGTTACAAAATGAAAATTTCCTACTCTAACATAATTTTTATACAGCAAAAGAACAAACCCCCAGAAATGAGAGTTTGTTCTTTCATTCTATAAATTTCCACTATTAATTTAACACCATTGCTTTGTCATTTAAAAGACGATCTAATTCTTCCATATGATTTGTTTCATCTGCAATCATATCTTCTAACTTTACAACTAACTCTGTCATATTTAATTTCGCTGCCTGTTCTTTTCTCGTTTCATAACGCTTAATTGTCTCATATTCTGATTGTCTAGCCGACTCTAACATTTCTCTAACATCTTCTACTTGTTTCACTGGTAAAGGGATTGTAGTAGGTGTACCACCTAACGTCTTAATTTTCTCCGCTAAATATAGGGCATGTCCTTGTTCATCACTAATTTCAGATTCAAAGAAAGGTTTTAACACTTGTCTATATATACCAGAAACTGTAGCTGCATTATGGTTATACATAATAATTGCTGAGTATTCTCCTGCTAAATCTTCATTCAATCCTTCGATTAGTTCTTTCACATCGTGTGACATTTTTATATCTCCTCCTATATTTAATAACTACCCCTTTTCTCATGTTTTAAACATAATGATTTTAAATTTTTATGTATCTAAAAATGCTGCTTGCTTCAATTTACTTATCGCTTGTCTTTTAATACGAGAAACGTGCATTTGTGAAATACCTAACCGTTCCCCTGTATCTTTTTGATTTAAATTTTCTCCAAATATATAATGAATAACACTCTTTTCTGTGTCATTTAATACGTTGAAAATATCCTTTAAAACGAGACGCCTTTCTGTCTCTTCATATCCTTGCTCTACTTCACCTACAGATTCAATCCTCGCTACCGAACTGCCATCAGATGAATTTTCAACTACATCATCTAAGGAAGATACGCGATAATTATTTTTCGCATCCATAATTTCTAGCACTTCCTCTTCGGATAGTCCTAAATGATCTGCAATCTCTATAATCTTCGGTGAACGCTGGAAACGATCTGTTAGCTCCTCTATCGCAAGTTTAATCTTCCCGCCTAAATCTTTAATTCGCCTTGGAACGTGAATACCCCAAGTTTTATCACGTAAATATTTCTTTATTTCGCCTACTATTGTAGGTATTGCAAACGGCTCAAAAGCATTCCCTATCGAATAATCATACCTTCTTATTGCACCTAAGAGCCCTAACATTCCTACTTGTATAATATCTTCATGCATCGGCCCACCTTTTGAATAGCGATATGCAATGGAGTATACAAGATTTTTATAGTGATTAACCAATCTTTCCTGTGCTTCATCACATTGGTTTTGTTGGAAGTCTGCAATTAGTTTAATAACGTCTTCTTTAGTAAGATTTGTAGGTTGAGATTGGATTTCCATCATTCTCCACCTGCTCTCTTTGTATATATTTTGTCATTAAAACTGTCATGCCCTCATCATGCATAATTTGTATATCATCCATTAACGTATTGATTAAATATAAACCTAAACCATTTTCCGGCAAATGTTCTACTGGTTTATTAATATCATACGGACCAACTTTACTTTTTAAGCTATTAAAATCAAAGCTAACTCCATTATCCGCAGCCATAATTTCTAATCGATCTTCATATAAGCCAAAGACAATTGTAATTTCTCCAACGTCTTCTTTATATGCATGTTGTACAATGTTTGTACAAGCTTCACTAATAGCAATTTTCATATCTTCTATATCGTCATAAGCAAAGCCCATTCGATTCGCAACACCAGCCATTGTTAAACGAATAATAGCCACATATTCTGCTTTTGCAGGAATTTTCATTTCTATCTTTTCAAATCTCTCCATCATCCCTAGTCACCTTCTTTCTACTTTTTCAAAATCGGAATTCAAATTTAATATTTCTGTTAGCCCTGTAATATCAAATAATCTTTTTAGCCTTTTAGACACACCAGTAAACTCTAGCTTCCCATCATTTTTCTTAACTGCTTTTAATAAAGCTATAAAAACTCCTAAGCCTGTACTATCCATATAATCTACGTTATGAAAATCTACTACAATATGAACCTCTTTTTCGCTTGTAATAGGCATTACCTTATTTTTTAAATCTGATGCCGTATACGCATCAATCTCACCATTAAGTTGTACCGTATAACCTACATCATTTTGCAAAATATTTATTGCCAAATTCATCATTTCCGCCCCCTTATCTCGAACTTTTACTATTTAATTACCCATAAAAATTAGTTTTAAACATATTTTTTTATTTTCATTATAAATAAATTTTCTACACCTTTCTCGGCTTAACACTTAAATCGTACTAATAAATGTTTAAAACTTATAATTTTGTGTATGTATAATGTATAAACATTATTTTTAGGGGGATCTATCTATGGAAGAGCACAACTTTAAAAAGGGAGATTTCGTTCAATTTTCTTATCGACACGATCATGCTACAAAATTAGTTGGTTCCATTATTAACATACTAACGAATACAATTGTAGTTGATATAAGTAATAGCGAGGACTTATCTCATATAGAACCAAGGCAAGTCGTAAGAATAAATAATTGTAAAAAGGTAACGATGGCTTAATACATAATAGAAAGTGTAATGTTAATGAGTGGGGGGTTCTTCATCCTCCACTCATTCCTATGTAAAATACATAAAAAAGCATCCAAATTAGTTTAATTGGATGCTTTTTTATGTATTTTTATCAGTTCATTAACTTTATAACTATATATAATAAACTTAAGATTACTATTTATTATCATACTTACGCTTTCCGCAGCATTCTAGAGAAGAATGTAACGATTAAAATAAAGACGATTGCACCTAATAACGCTGGAAGAACAAAAATGCCTCCCCATTCAGGACCCCAATGACCAAATAACGCACTACCTACCCAAGATCCGATTAATCCGGCAATCACGTTACCAACTATACCTAACGGAAAGTCTTTTCCTGTAATCATTCCAGCTAACGCACCAATAAGTCCACCTACAATACACGTAATAATAAGTCCCACAATTAAACCTCCTATATTCGTTTTATATTGAATTCATCAAGCTTTAGTATGTAACTAAAGCTTGATGAACATATATTATTCTTTATTATCCAATTCATCACTTATCTTTTGTTTCACTTTTCCGACTTTTTCTTTTATCGTTCCCTTCGTTTTTTCCCACTTACCTTCATTTTTCAACTCTCTATCTTCTGTAACTTCACCAATTCCTTCTTTTACTTGTCCTTTTTTCTTTTCAACTTTACCTTTAACTTGTTCTTTTAGTCCGTTCTCACTCATATTTACAATCTCCTTTTCGTAATAGATTTATAGATTTAAAGGATACAAATTTAAATAGAATACATGCATCTTCTTTCTTGTAACCATTCACCGACTCTTTCTAAATCCTTAACGAATAACAAGATTTTCCCTTCATCCAGTTTTTCTTCATAAAAGTTCGCTTCTTCCTCATTAAGCCCTAACTCTTGCATTTTATTTCTTAACTGATCTCCTGTTTTTTGAAAGACGTTAATAATGCTTGTCCCAAGTCCCTCCTCTTTTATCCCAATTGTATTCACGTCTGCATTGTCCGCAATTCTATCTGTCCTATCTTTCTCATGCGTTAATACGTAAATATCTTTTTGGTCTATTCCTTTTTTCACGAGATCATTCGCCGCATTCATGACCTCTTTCTCCGTAATAAATTCATATACAAAAGGTTTACTATACTTCGTTTCCATCTTTAACTTCCTCCTTTAAAATGAATTATTTGTTATATTATATGTAGTACACCCATTTTCGAAATGTTAAACATAAAATATGAAAAAAGTTATGTGAATTTTGATTTTAATAGAGAATGAACATCATCATTTACCACTTTAAAACACCTTCTCCTTACAATAACTACCTAAATTAACAGAAAATTGATATAATTAAACTTAAGGAGGGATACTATGAAAAAAATCATATCTATATGCGCACTAACCGCTCTATCTTTCACTTTAATAGGTTGTACAAGCACCTCGGCTACAGATAAAGCTTCGCAGGCTAAGCAAGAACATACACAAAATACCTTTCAATTAAATTCCGCTAATATTACAGACATTGAAATACTGAAAACAACAAATCATACTACTTCCAAATCTCAAACAGACAACGAAAAAATGATACAATCTATCGTTTCAGCAGTCCAAAAAGGCACTCCTAAACAAATCACACTAGATCAAAAAAAGAGAGAATCTGCACATTCTACTATTACTGTTACATATAAAGATGACTCAAAAGAAGAATTTCTTGTGTGGGCTGATAATAAGGAGCAAATTTCGATTGCTAAAGATGAGAAGAAAGATAAGGTAGAAGGTGTGATAGTGAATATTAAAGATGCTAAAATAATGAAGGATTTCTTTTAAAATTCTAATTAACGTTAAAAAAAAGTAGGATTACATCCTACTCTTTTTTTAATCATGCTCAATAAATAGACCTTTATAAAATCTATTTAAGGTCTAATTTTGCTAAATCATGTTGTAAAACATTGTTTCCTTCTTGTGGGTTAAATACGATTGCACTAAGACCAAAAACATTCGTAACAACATCTCTATCTTTCGGACGAATGATTCTTACTTCATAAGCAAAAACTCCTGGAGGAAGAGCTGCTGAACGAAAAGTAACATATCGATTAGGTGGCAATGTTTGTGTTGAAGGGTCTATTAATGGTAACAATACCGGAGAACCAGATGACCAATCAAACATTTCAACTGTTACTCTACGAGTATCATCTGGATCAACATTCATAGCTTCAACAGTAAGAAATAACGTAGCGGAATGTCTACGTAATACACCCGTTGACAAAGTTTCATTGTGATGTTTATGACATCTTCCAGGAGGATGACCATAGCCATAGCTCATATCAATTCCCCCCTTTCATTTACAATTAAGGACAAGTATTCCTTATAATATATAATGCTAGTATTATTTTAATGAAAGGTATAAAAGCGGATTTCTATCTATTCGCTCTTAAAGAATAATATGGATTCTCCTGTTTTTCCTTTGAACTCCTGCTAAGAATAAATCTATTTTGAAAAGGACCTGCTCCATTTATTCGTAAAAAGCATAAAGTAAATGGAATCCGTTAAAACACATGAGTGAACCTTTGTTTTTCTCCTCCTATTTAAAGGAGGAACTGTTATGGGCTTTGGTGGTAGTTGTGGCGGCTGTGGCTTCGCTGGAGGATTTGCTTTATTAGTTGTATTGTTTATTTTATTAATCATCGTTGGAGCTGCTTGCTTCTGCTAAAAACTATCGAAAGGACACTCACGTGAGTGTCCTTTCTTCATGAAAAAAGCTCTACGCAATGTGCAGAGGTTCAAGTGTAACGAATACTTTAAAAATGTAGTATTACATTCCCCCTCCAAAATGAACTTCGATGCTATAAATTTCGTTTAAGTGCAATCTTAATATTTTAGTTTAATAGCAATATGGTGAAACTTTATTCCAAACAATATTGCTATTGCACCAAAGTAAAACAAACTGGACAACCTAGATTTCAAAAGGAAGACACCTTAAAGGTTGTCTTTTCTTTATAAGTAAAAAAAGCCCGCCTATTTCCGTAGGCGGGCTTTATCTTTATTACACAATATGAAAGTATACTCTCTTTTTCTTTGAAATTTTATGTAATTATACATATTCATGAAAATAGAAGAAGTGAAATTGTACGTTTAGATACAGTTTGGCAACAAACTAACTGTTTTCTTGTGCATTAATAGACAACTACTGCAAGAGTTATAGTTTTTATGTTTTCATTTCCTTTTTGTATTTCTCTTTTAATTAGACGAATGCTTTTTTTAGTACATAATAAAAAATATCCAGAAAAACTGTCACAAAATCCGTTTTTCTGGTTTCTCTATAATACAGGTATCAAATTGAAAGTGAGGTTTAAACGAACATGTTAACCATAGAAAATGAAGAAAGTCATGCTTCTGATATGACCTTTGAAGATTTATTTAAGCAGTACTATGCTTACGCTGTGAAACAAATCATCTGGATCGTTAAAGATCAATCTATCGCTGAAGAGTTAGCACAAGAAGTATTTTTACAATTATATCGTAGTGATTGGAAAGGGATTGAAAACATACCTGGATGGTTGATTAAATCTTCTACTTATGTAGCCTATAACCATTTTCGATCTGAAAAAAGGCAGCAAGCGAAGATTGATAAAGAAATACAATACCATGAAGTACAAAATGTTTCATCATTAGACGATGATTGGATAAGAAAAGAAGAAATTACAAAGGTCCAAACGATACTAAATAAAATGAATGATCGAGAACGAACCCTTTTACTAATGAAATTCTCTGGTTTTCAATATAAAGAAATTGCAGAAGTACTTCAAATTGAAATATCTTCTATTGGAACATTATTGGTCCGAGCCAAAATGAAATTTCGCAAGATTTATAAACAAATGGAGGAGGCATAACAAATGAAATGTTATGATATCGGATTTATTCAAACATATATTGATGGAGAACTTTCTCATGATATAAGAAAGGAATTTACAAAGCACCTAGATACATGTAAAGCATGCCAAGATTTATTAGTAGAAATCAATAGATTAAATCAATGGGAAAACGTAATGCTAGATGAAGAGTCTGCAAATTCACCACAAGAAATCAAAATTGATATAGAACAAGCATGGAAAACATTTGAAAGTCGTTCCAAGTTAGACAATGTTTCTAATATAAATCACAAAAAACAACAAAAGAAGGGAATCTTTACAAACATGAGTAAAAAATCAAAGCGTTTCATTTATACAGCAGTAGCTGCAGCAGCACTTTTCACAACAGCAATGATTCCACAAGTACAAGTGGCGGCTACAAATGTTGCTTCCTATTTTTCTAATGCAATTACAAATGATAAAGTTGTAAATGAAGGAATAAAAGATGAAAATGGTATCACACAAGATATGATGAAGAATGGTAAATATATTCCTATTGATGAAAAAATTACAGATCAAGGTATTACTGTACATCTCAAAGAAGTATTTATCGCAGATTCACGTATATCAGTTCATTATAGAATGGAAAAAGCGGACGGAAGTTTAGTACCATTTGAATTTGATACATCAGGATTAAATCTTGAGAGTGATGGTAAAATTGATGGGCAACAAGAGGAAAACCCTGAGATTAAAAATGACGGGAGACTATCATTTATCCATGATTCAGATGATTATCTTCCTTTTGAACTTATGGCAGCAGGTAAAAAGTTAGATAAAATAGGCATTCGTGATAATGATAGACCTGAAGGTGTTGCTACATTTGTTATAACTACTGAAGAAAAAGACGTTTTTAAACAGCCTCTTACTTTAGACGTAAATATAACTAGAATTGGAAAAGTAATTGGTTCTTGGAAAGCTCAAATTCCAATTGATACTTCACATTTGAAAAATAATACGAATTAACATGAAAAAAAGAATAGAACAATATGTATCTAATTCTCAGTTTATATGTTTCCTTGTTTTCGTTACATTTATTTCGTATATAGTTTTTACTCTATATTTTATTTATGATTTAAGTTTATAACCTTAAATCAATCATTTAAGACCATTATAAGAAAAAGCCCTCTAAAAAAGTGGGGGAATAAATAACCGGTTTCTTAACGTATAAGGAATCGGTTATTTTGTATTTAAAATGCGTCTAAACGTACAATTTTCTTTTTTTATAAAAAAGCAAAGATACCCTAAGGTGACTTCCTCCGACTTGAGCTATGTTTAGTTGTTTTGTTTATTGAGAAATACAATAATTTATTTATGCTGGCCGTCTGTATGAGGTCCTTTTGTAGTCCATGCAGCGGTTAACAAGAAGATAATAGCATTGATGACACCTAAAAGTCCCTGCTTAATCCACATAGATAATGCAGCATTTGTGCCAATGGCTAGAAAGATAAGCATTACTGTGTATCTATTGAATCTCAGTATAGACAACCTCCCAATGAGAGTATATTTAAGGGGACTTCATCATTTTTTTGTTCCGTAAAACATTGTACTTCCTAGTGAAGAGAAATTCAGTTTTACTTCTATAACTCGCCCTGTTTCCACTCTTTATTATGGATATCCAATCCTTCTTGACCAAAGAAATGGAGAATAAATTCTTTTTCATCACTATCAGTTTTTTTAGCTAGTTTAGATCCCTCCATACTTTGCTTTTTTCCTGAACGTAAATAATGAATTTCTTCAAAGTCTTTAACTACAGATTCGAACTCTCCATCATACCATTTGTTCAGAATAGATTCATATTTTGGTCTTTCATCATTATTAATAACATTTAAGTTGTTTTTTAAGTATTGAATGTTTTCTTTCGTCATTTGCAATCGCCCTACATCACGGGTACCGGAAACATGAAGATTATTCCTACTGAATGTGAGTTTTTGTAAAGACATATGTATCATCATATCATTTATAGTTTGCTCGTTTTGGATTTCACCAATCGACTGTGCCGCTTTAGAGAGTTCATCTTCACTTACTACATAACTATCTTTTTGCTGCTTTTGAATGGTTTGAACTTTCGGTTTTTCCTGAACCTTTTCTTCTTGTTTAGGTTTTGATTCAGTTGTAGTCTTCTCATTTGAGCTACAAGCAGCCATTCCCATAAGCAATGTACCGCATGTTAATACCGTTAGTAACTTTCGGTTCATTTTTTTCCGCCTATCTATATTAGTTATTTTAAACAGTTTTTTTAATGTAAGATTTCTCATCTCATAGTAGCAAAGAATTTATCTTTATATTGTCATGTCTTGTCGAAGAATAATAAAAAACAACCTAGATCCTATAGGATCTAGATTGTTTTTAATACGTAAACGTAATCGTCACTAAAGAATACCCTTCTTTCGCATTATACGACTCCGCTTTATAAGAAACACGGTTGGACCCTTGCGGATAACCGATTTCCCCAATTGCATTTTTCACATCTTGCAGCGCACCGTTCATTGATTGCTTATAAAGTACTTCTATCTTTTCTGGCTTTGCACTATAACGCTGCTGCATTTTATTTTTTAATTCAGTATAGTTATTTGCAATATATTCATTTCCTAAATAGTTTAACTTTGTATCTTTTAATATTTGCTGATATGCAGACGTTTTCGTACTACCTGCCGCAATTTTATTTGTCAGTGTACTATAATAATTTGTTGTAGCTTGCGGATAGTCTCCACGGTTCCACTCATGATTTCTTGCGATTTGTTCATCTGATAAATTGAAATACGAATACGTTACGCGGCCCTGCTCATCTGGAACCGGATCATCGAATGTTGTATCAAGGTGATACCATTTGTTTTCGATTTTCACTAAATTCCAAGCATGAGGTTGTCCGTCCCCAGTTCCTGTCACGAAATGATTTTCAATTCCTGCTTCTTTTAATAATTGATAAGTTAATAGTGCGTAACCTTGGCAAACCGCAGAACGATTTACAAGTGCTTCATATGCTGTGTAAGCTTTATAAGACGTATCATAAGAAACATGCTTTACTACGTAATCATGAATCGCCTTCACTTTTTCGTGATCATCCATTCCAACTTGAGTGATAGAAGAAACGATTGCTTTCGCTTGTTTCATGACATATTCCGTCTGTTCTTTCGTTTCACGATATGTAATCTTAAGCGTAAACGTATAATTTCCAGGTGATCCAGAAAGTCCATATGAAACATTCGATCTATTATTATTTGTATACTCATTTTTACTTGCCACTTCTTTATATGCGTTAAAAAGTGTATTCATCACTTCGTCTGTATTATTATTTTTCGTTTTATATGGCAGTGTAATATTTGTCTCGTATGTATTAATACGCTTTTGTACTTCCTCTTTAAACGCTGTTAATAATGCCGCATCTCCTGTATCTTTCACATCAGCATTTTTATACTTCAAAGTTTTATATAAAAACTGCGCATACTGTTCACGTGTTACTGTGCCATACGGTTCAAAATTCCCGTTCCCTGTGCCATCTGCGATTCCATTTGACTGCACCGCACTAATTGCATTTTCTGCCCAAAATGGATTTGGAACATCCTTAAAGGTATGTTTTTGTTTTGCCGCAAGATGGAAAGCATTCGTAAGAATTTGTGCCATTTCTGCACGATTCACAGAAGCTTTCGGTCTAAATTGGCCATTTTCATCACCTTTAAAAACTCCTAAATTTGTTAAAGTTAATACCTCTTCTGGGAACATTGTAGAACTTTGATTAATATCACCGTAAGGATTTTTAAACGTAGACCCATCCTTTAATACGTAACGAGTTCCATCATTACTAAACGAGCCGCCTTGTTTATTTGGTACTAACACTCGATAAATTAAAGCCGCAACTTGCTCCCTTGTCGCAACATCTCCAAAACCAAATATCCCATTTCCATAACCGGAAATAATATTTTTACTCGCTAAATCTTTAATCGCAGGATATGACCAATGTGATGTCGGCACATCAGAAAAAACACCCACTTCAGCAGCTTTTACATCGCTGCCATTTGTATATAACAACGCACCACCAATAAGTGATAATGATGTAATTGATTTTAATAGTTTTGTATACATAATGTCTTCTCCCAATACGCTCTCTATTTTTGTTGGTTTATGTCGAAAAATCTAAAAATATGACAAAATATATTATACAATTAAAACTTTTTAAGGGATATATTAAATTTTAAAATATGCAAAAATTCATATTGTTATAAGGATTCATAGTGATATTATGTTATTTCACTTGCGAATATATAAATAAAAAAACGCTCATCTGAGCGTTTCATCTATATACCTAATAATTACTTTTTTCTACACTTCGAACTCTTCTTCGGTAATAATCCTTTGATCTAACAACTCTTTATACTCCAATATTTCTTTAGCCCCACGACTCTCCATGCGTATATTGTATAACACTTTTTGTATTGACCTTTGATTGGTCCGTTGAAAGATTTACTCCATTTAGAAATAATTCTATTGAATTTTTCACCACTAGCCACAAAAACATCTTATAATCTTTATATAATAAACTACAGTATTAGGAGTAGATAAAATGCCAGTTACACTCGAACTTATTCTTTTCATTCTTATAGCAATTAGTGCTGTTGGCTATTTAATAAAAGAATTTCAAAAAACTAGGAAACGAACACTTGGAATTTCACTAGAATTTTTAGTTCTTTTCTGGTCAATATGGAGAATATCAACTCTCATAATCTAATTTATAAAACATGAATTCCTTCGAATGAAGTGAAACTCTAATCAGTGGGGGTTTTACGGGATAAATTTACCAGTATTTTCACCACAACATTCATGTTAAAATCCCTTGTGAGTACGACATAACTCGACCTTATGAAGCTCCGCAGCTTTTATCGCGGAGCTTTTTTTATTTAAATTAACGCTTTTGTTCACTTTTTTGATACATTTACGAAACATTCATATGTTACGTTATATAAGTCCTTTTTTAAATCATATTCATTCTAGTAAAAAGTCCTAGTCCCCCTAGGACTTTTTGCATTCAAATAATGAGTTGTCTTTTTTCTCAATAACCGAAGCTATTTAACGTGGTAAAATAATAATTGGACTGGCATCCAATACCATATTACAATGGAGCAAATCGCAAGAAGGCACCTTTTGGTGTCTTTTTTGTACATAAAAAAATCTCACCATCTTATAGAAACGATAAGCCCTTTAAAACAATAATTGCAACTATATTAATTTTACATTACATTAAGGTTAGAGAATGTTCTTATTTTAATAAAGTGCTAAATAGTAGGTGGATAAATGGAATTTAACGATTTGGGTATTACCATTAAAGAACTTAGAATCAAAAAAATATATCACAATCCGAATTATGTCATGGAATATGTTCACAAAGTCAAATTAGCAAGATTGAAAAAGGTATGATTTATCCATCTAGTATATTGTTATATCAATTATCAGAAAGACTTGGTATTGATCCGAATAACATATTTGCATTAACTCAAAACAAAAGATTAAAATATGTAGAAAATGTAAAATACGTAATAAAAGATTGCTTAAAGCAAAAACAATATAAAGAACTTTATGAAATAGTAAAAAAAGAGAAAAACTTAAATAATTTTCAAACAAAAGATGAGAAACAATTTCTAATATGGCATGAAGCAATTGCTGTATTTATGGTGGATAAATCAATAAAAACTGCTTTAGATTTTTTAAATAATGCATTAAAACTGACTTTAACTAATTCTGATTTTTTATCAGAAAGAGAAATAGATATTATGCAAACAATGGCTATATTTTATGCAGAAAATAAAGAATATGAAAAAAGTATTAATATATTCAAAAGATGTTTAACTAATTTTAATAAGTTAGATTTTCCTAGAGATAAAGAAATTAAATTAAAACTCATGTTAAATTTAGCAAAATGTTTCGACTTCACATATCAATATGAAGAGGCAATAAAGTACATTGATAAGGGTATCAAATTAGCAATTAATCTACATACTTTATACCTACTAGGTGAACTATTCTATTTAAAAGGTCAGTGTTTATTAAAAATGAAACAACATAATGTAGAAGATGTTATTTATAACTGGAAAAAAGCATTATTTATATTTGAACTAACAGAAAAAGAATATTATACAAAAGTGATACCAGATGAACTTATTGAATTACAAAATAAAAAACACTCATAATTTCATAAAAACTACTTACAAATCCTATAGAAAAATCCTTATAGCTTTTAAACTTAGATCGATAATATTAAAATAATTTAAGCCGGCGGAAGGCACCTTTAGGTGTCTTTTCTTTATTTTTACAAGGACCTGCTCAATTAATTTTTAAAAACATAATAGGGAATATTGTTTTATTTATCTCATTTTCATTCATGCTATATATAAAATTCGTTAATAAACCCACCTCAAATACTAGTTCCTTTTATAAGCCGTTTTTTTGATGTAGATGACATTATTCTCAATACAATAGAATGAATTATTGGAACATACTTAGCGATATATATCAAAAAATAATATTAAGAAAACCCCTCCACCTTAAGGTAGAAGGGATCTTCTAATTTCTATTTCAAACTACCTAAAATTTCCGTAAAGGTACCCTAAGCGCATGTGTATCTGGATATCCTAAACTTCTTTCACCAACTACCACTCCTCTGCCGAACGATCTTTCACCGATAGATTGTATGCCGTGAAGTGCTACTTGTAACATTTCAATTTAGATATACGACAGTAAAGAATACATTATCACAGTGTCAGCAAGCAAAAGTGTATTCTGCATTTCTGAAAACAGTAGATGGCAGATTGTGACCTACTGAATCTGCTAAGAAAGAATATACAAGAACATCCTTAACATCCTCTTTATTTCCACTAATGATGACATCAAGGAAATCTTCTACTTGAAATTCTGGAGTAAACAACACAATCTTAGTTGTTCTGTTTGGTTCTAAAGAAACAAAAGTACGAGAGATTTCAACTAATTCATTTTGAGTTGGGAAAAAGGTGTTTCGACTTCTCTTAACAGTTACCGTTACATTACTAGTATGGCAGCGTGAATCATTGTTTAACATAATGTTGAGAGCAGTTGGAATAATCCCATTTTCAGAAACTGGAACTCGAAACACTCCAGTAGATTTATGAGCCATATAATCAGATCCTTCCAAAATAAAATATATTTACAATATATTAGATGCAAAAAACGTTCATTTTGATATGGACAAATTATATAATTAATATATCTATAATAACCCTCGGTATTACTAAGCCAATGTTTTAAAAGATTAACAAATAATTACCTCTGCAAATTTAGAAAATATCTACACTTTTTACAAACATTATTACAATTAGATAAACTAAAGCAATATCTCATTAACAAAGGGACTCCATAATTGGAGTCCCTTTGTTAATGAGATATTAAAAATGATCAGCATGTGAATATTGTATAATTTCTTCCTTTTTTAGAGCATGTTGTGTATCACCTGTATTGTTACTAAATGATAATACTATCACTAATCCTAACGTCGCTAATATAAGCTTCTTCATTATTTTAACGCCCCTTTGCTTAGTAGTTTTTGTTTCGCTTCGTAACATACATCGAAATAATCACTAACTTTTTCATGCTTATTCAATTTGCTGCGACAACATCATTTGATAAAAATCATTAAGTTGTTGCATAACTGCTTCATGCATTAAAATATTTGTGCTCATATCACTACGTCCTCCTCAACTACTTCTATTTACCTAAAAATTACCATAATTCTGTAAATTATATAATAGTTCAACCTCTAATTGTAAATCGATAAAAAAACAACAGAATATTCTGAATAAAAAGAAGGGATTGGCTAACAAATGGTTACTGTATAAAAAATAAAAAACTTGTGATATTGCTTTTATCATATTTGCTCTTATATATGGTTCTGTTACAAAGTTTGCTAAGTTAATATAAACTCTAGAAAAAATGAATAAAGATCACCACAGCTGAGCTATCTTTAATCCGTATAATAATATAAACATTCTATTAATTCATATTATTAATAAGGAAATACTTAAATATTCGATTTTTTTCTAAAAGTGTATTATACTGTAAATTGCTGAGGGATACATTTTAGTATTTTCTGGTAAATATTCAGTTTGTTAGGTTGTTATTAGTATTATGGTAACGAAAACCTTATATTTTCCCTTGAAGATAAAGCATTAGCAGCAATTACATCGAGATATCATAATAATAATTATTTTCTTAACAATATCACGGAATTTTAATTCAGAAAATTCGAACCCTTAAGTAATATAAAGTGCTAAATAAAATATTTAGACAATTGAAGTCCAACAACGATTAGAAGATATATATATTAGAAAAGGAATTTTGGGAGATCTTATCCTATATAACTAATACATATAGCGTTGTATCTTTAAATCAATAAATTTTTCGATAAGCTAGTTAATAGATTATTGAATTTAATCTTTTAATAGAGTTAAAAAAATCAACTTTACATTCTAATTTAGAAATTATTAGGTGGTGTCGGTAGTGTTTGAGTATCTTTTAGTTAAAGCTTTATTTACTATTTTCTTAATTAGCCTAATCGTGTTAATCAGTGTAATATGGACTAAAATAGAAAAAATTCTGGACGAGACTGTATTTAAAAACGTTTCTGAAAAATCCAGATATGTAGTAACTATGGTAATTGTTATGGTAGGAGAATTTGTTCTCATAGTCATTACTTCATTAAATTGGAGAGCTTCAATTATTGACACACTCTTTTTTGGTAGTATTATTTTATTCTGCTGTATATGGCTAATACCTTATTTTGTTAATCAACAACAAAACGTCGCTAAAGTTATGGATAAGCATTTTAGTGGAGGGGTAGATTTAGGTGAAATTCAAGTTCATCGTGCGAAACTTTCTGCATTTAATTTAGGAAGTATTGTATTTTCTATAGTGGGAATTATTATACCTATTTGTTATTATTTTAAATACTTTTTATAACGGTTTATTGGTTCTGTTGGAAATTTTTTAAAGATATAGTAATAGGTGAGATTACAGATATTTATGTAGAAACAACTTAGATGTATAAGACAATCCAGGTGAGCGAAAACAGTAAAATACCCTATAAGATCTCTTTTACTTGTATTAATTAAAAATGGTACTAATTCCCAAAACTTCCACCACTATGAGAGGTAAATGAAGGAAACCGATACAGCTTGTGCGTATGCAGTGCATTTTGGTCTGGGTCACAGTCTTTTAACGTGGTCGAACTACAGGGGGAGTAAGCATATTCCCGATGGATCCATTTCTATACCTCCATTATCTAGGGAAATCCCCCAGTATCCAAGACTAAATTTTACCCATACATCATTTTTTGATGTAGCTCTTGAAGATAAAAACTATTTAATTTTCAAGGAACAGTTATTAACTTAAAACTTATTATACGAGGAGGGTGTATCATGAAAAAAATATGCTTTGTATTAATTGTCGACGCTGGTATAAATTATGGTTCAATATTTTCTCTACCATTTTTAAGGAATCAGGATGATTTGAAGGAATATTTCTCTAAGTATTATAATGTTTCAATTAATTATATTAGGGATAAAAACTCAGTTGACTATTTGGTAGTTCCCAAACCGTGTCCAGCTTTTGATAATGAAAATAATCTTCCAATAATTGAAGTACCAGCAATCTTATTTATGGAAAAGAATTTTGAAAAAATAAAGACTTATATAGACAATTATTTTTCTAATAACTCATAAAGAAAATAAAAGTACAATAAAAAGAAGTCCGATAAAAAACGAGTGGTGTAGAATATTTCTATTAATCATTCGTTTTTTATTATATTTACATATATTTTTCAAAAGAGGATTATAGACGTTCTGAAAAAAATTAATTATAACAAGAACAGTGTTCGTGCTACTATCTACGGTTATTTTTTGTACTAAGTACCCCTTTAACTAACAAGACAACAAAAAATAATTAATATATTAAAGTGAATAATGTTACTATTTTTCAAACCTAATCTAGAAGACACCGGAATTCTTTCGGCTTCATATTCCTTCATCAGCTCAAAATCAGCCTGATTATTAACATCTAACTTTCGTAAATCTTACTTTTTATCTATTTGACGTATCATATTTGAAACCTTCAAGCTGAAGCTACTTTCTTGCACCTTTTCAAAACCAAATTTAGGATAAAATTCTAACACCGTATCATTCGCGAATAAGTATATAAAATCATAATTCTTCTCGTATTTTTTAATGATATGATTCATTAATTTAGTCGCTAAACCTTGATGTCTATAATCCGGATGTGTCATCACTGTACCCAATTGAATTGCTTTATATTCCTTACCGTTAGAGATTACATTCATTTTATTAATAGATGTATTTGCGATGACTTTATCTCCATCCACATAAGAATAGCAAATATAGTTATCATTCCAACAGCCCCTGTCATACCATCCTTTAAAATCCAATTCAAATACATGTTTTGCAAGGTCATTAAAGCTTTCCTTATATTTTTCATTTTGCTTGTAGTCACTAATTAATTGATATTCATTCATGATAAATCCTCCATTTTTTATTATATTTTCCTAAAAAGAGTGTATATTTCTTACAACAATCTACTACTAAGTTTTCGTTAATCACCGCCTTATAATAGGTGTAACGGCATAGAAACATGCTTCCGGAATCAAAAAACGACAAAAAAAAGACCACAAGAAGAAACATCTTCTCATGGTCAAATTTCTGTCTATTATAAATACACCTATCCCGAAAGAATAGATATCGTGAAATAACATGAAATTTTTTGATAAGATATAATGTCTTCTAACCGCTACTAGTAAAAGGGTATAACAAATAAAATCAAGGAATTATCCTTAATTTGACCTTTTACAGTATAAAATTCGTTTGAATTTTAATTAGCGATTAATAAGCTTCATCATATACAATCAAAACCTCTTTTCAATATAATTTCTTACTAAGAATATCTCCTTTGAAAACCGTTGTAAATGAAGACATAACAAAAAACAAGATTTATGTCCTTCTGTATCACCAAAATCGGTCGTTTTTGGTGATATAAAAAGACACATACTATTATTCTCGAAAACTACAGAAAAATCCCTCCGTCTTAAGACAGAGGGACTTTCTCATTCCTATTTCAAACTACCCGCAATCTCCGTAAAGATAACTCCAAGCGCATGTGCACCTGCATCAGGGTATCCTAAACTTCTTTCGCCAACTGTACCAGCGCGGCCCATGCGAGCTACGATTTCTTTCGTGTACTCTGCTCCTTTAACCGCTGCTTCTGCACCTTTTTCAAAGGCAGTTTTTACGTCTACTTCGTTTGAGGCGCTATCTAACCAAGAGTCTACACATGGAGCAAGTGCGTCAACAAGCGTTTTGTCACCAACTACTGCTCCTCTGCCGAATGATCTTTCACCGATCGATTGGATGCCTTGCAGTGCTGCTTGCAGTATTTGAGCGAATTCTTTCACTGTTAACTCACGCTTCTCGCCTGCTGCTTTACTAGCTGCGCGGAATGCACCGCCCCAAATTGGACCAGAAGCGCCGCCGCAATGTTCCATAATAATCATGGAGCAACCGTCAAGGAATGATCCGATTGTTACGTTCTCTTGATCTACAATAGAATGCCACTCACGTTTTAATTGCTTAAATCCTTTTGCTACACTCATTCCGAAGTCACCATCACCTGCATGCGTATCTAACTCACAGAACGGTACTTCATTTTTAATAATAACGTCGCTCATTTTATCAACGAGATAAATCATGTTGTTTAATGTAATAACATTATCTTTAATAACAGCGTGCTCTTCTGCCGTTTCTAGTTCAAATGAAACTTCCTTCTCTTCTGTCTCTTCCAGTACATTCACGTACTCTACACTTTCAACTGGCCCATCTACTTTAAACGCTGGTGTATTACATTCTTTTGATAGTAATGTTTTTAGCTCTTCATCTAACTTCATTACAGTTAAAGACATACCAGCCATATCAATACTTGTCATATAGTTACCGACGAATACTCTATTAATTTTAATGTTTCTTGCAGCTAGTTCTCTCGTAACGGCGTTGTTAAATAAGTAAAGTTCCTGCAGTGGTGTTCCGCCAAAACCGTTAACTAGAAGTGCGATTTCCTCGCCATCTTTTACTCCTAAATCTTTTACAAGGTCATTTGTCATACGGTTCGCTAGTTCATCTGCTGACAACATTTTTTCACGCTTAATTCCTGGCTCGCCGTGAATACCTACGCCGTATTCCATTTCATCTTCCGCAAGTGTGAAAGTAGGTGATCCGCTCGCTGGAACTGTACAAGACGTTAACGCTAAACCAATTGTGCGCACGTTAGCCGCTGCTTTTTCTGCGACAGCTTTCACCGCTCCTAAATCCATACCTGCTTCCGCTGCTGCGCCGGCAATTTTATGAACTAAAATAACTCCTGCAACGCCGCGGCGTCCTACTGTATACAGACTATCTTCTACCGCAATATCATCGTCCACTTTTACGTAGTCGACTTCAATTCCATCTTCCGTCGCTAAATGCGCACCGTTTTTGAAATTCATAATATCGCCGCTATAATTTTTAATAATTAATAACGTACCTTTTTTACTAGCTGTTTCTTTAATTGCTTGATATACCTGAATTTGTGAAGGAGAAGCAAAAACATCTCCGCACACCGCCGCATCTAACATTCCTTTTCCGACTAATCCTGCATGTGCCGGCTCATGGCCACTACCGCCGCCACTAATTAACGTTACTTTGTTTTCGTTCATTTCTTTCTTCTTAATAACTTTATATTTTTTCAAAAGTTCAAGCTCTGGGTGAGCCATAACCATTCCGTTACACATTTCCATTACTAATGTTTCTGGTTTGTTTATAATCTTTTTCATTGTGATTATCCCTCAATTCCTTTAATATATTGTGATATATTTGAAATCTTCTTCTTACTACTCATGTTAAAATGAAAGCGTTTTATAGTAAACGGACAAAATGGACAATCTGTCTAAAGACACCGCTCTCATTTATAGATAGGATTTTTATATTACTAACATTCTAGGGATGATTCAGATGACCTCTTCTATAATTTCTAAAAAGATAATCGCGAACTCATTGAAATATTTAATGGAAACAGAGTCGTTTCATAAAATATCAGTGAGCGATATTATGTTACACTGTCAAATGCGTAGGCAAACTTTTTATTATCATTTTAAAGATAAATTTGAACTATTAAGCTGGATTTATAGAGAAGAAACGAAAGAAAATATTATAGACTTTCTCGATTATGAAAAATGGGAAAACATTTTTGATTTATTATTTGATTACTTTTATGAAAATCAAAAATTTTACCGAAATGCTTTTAAAGTTATTGAGCAAAACTCGTTTAATCACTATTTATTTGAGCATACGAAAAACTTATATATGAAGATTATTGATGAACTATCTGTAAGCTGTGGATTCAGCCTTTCTGATGAGACAAAAAATACGATTGCCTCCTTTTATAGTCACGGCTTCGTTGGAACAATAAAAGATTGGATTGAAAGCAAGTGCGAAGTAGATCCTTCCATTATGTCTTCTCTTATGAAAAATATGATAAACAATCAATTACTACTATTACTTGAGCAATCAGCAAAGTAATTAAAGGGTGGCAAAAGCAATGAAAAAGATTATGAATGATGTACAACATATCGTTCAAGATATGCTGCATGGCTTTTATTTTGAACATAACGACAAAGTAAATTACGACGAAACAAATAACATCATTTATGTAAAGGATATCGAAAAACTAAAGCAAAACGTCGCGATTATAAGCGGCGGTGGTAGCGGACATGAACCCGCTGATATTGGCTATGTAGGAAAAGGTATGCTTACAGCGGCAGTAAACGGCAGCATTTTCACTCCGCCTACAGTGGAACAAATTGTAGCGGCTACTCGCCTCATGCCAAAAGATAAAAGTATTTTATTCATCATTAAAAACTTTAAAGATGACGTTGAGAACTTTCTAGCGGCTGAGCAGATCGCTAAAGAAGAAGGAAGAAAAATTGACCATATCATCGTAAATGACGACGTTTCAATTGAAGATGATGCTTCTTTTAATAAAAGAAGACGCGGCGTTGCTGGTACTGTTTTCATTCAAAAAATACTTGGTGCGGCTGCTCTTGAAGGTCATTCTTTAGAAGAACTAACAACAATTGGCCGTTCTGTTACAGAAAACTTACACACATTAGGAGTTGCTCTTTCACCTGCAAACGATCCAGTGAAAGGAAAAGCTTCATTCACATTAAATGACGATGAAGTGTTTTACGGCGTCGGCATTCACGGAGAAAAAGGATATCGTAAAGAAGCACTATCCTCTTCTGAAATATTAGCAATCGAACTAATGAACAAACTAAAAAGCATTTATCGCTGGAGAAAAGGCGACAACTTTGCCATTCTCATTAACGGATTAGGCGCAACTCCATTAATGGAGCAATACATTTTCGCAAATGACATTCGCCGTTTATGTGAGCTGGAAGGATTACAGATTACATTCGTAAAAGTTGGTACATTGCTAACTTCTTTAGATATGAAAGGTGTTTCGCTCAGTTTGCTTAAGGTAGAAGATTTGGATTGGGTGAAGTGGTTGAAGGAAAGTACGGAAACTGCTAGTTGGTAATACAAATAGGATGGCTTCAATTGGCCATCCTATTTTTGTACGTATATTTATTGAAAGGCAACTTCTCCTACTTTCCATATGCCATCACGTTTAAATATTTAAAACTCTGTATCATTCCTCACCTTGAAATATCCGCTGTGCTTACCCCATTGCTATCAAGCTAAACTCGCACAACGTCAATTAAAGTATAGGTTGTTTCTTGCAATAAATTTTTAAATAACTCAAAATAACAAGCAAAAAGTCCCTTCAAAGTTAAAGGGACTTTTTAGTATGTAGAAATTAGCCTAAACCTAAGATTACATCTCTTGAAAGGGGGCATTTTTATGTTATTCAGGTTTATTGAGGAGCTTTTGTTTGAAGCAACTTTAACCCCATACCAATAAAAATCAGTCCTGTTATCTTATTTAGAATCATTCCTACCTTTTGGTTTCCTCTTAATTTTTTTGTAACATATGAAGAAAAATAAGCAACAAATAAACACCATAATAGTCCGGTTACTGTAAAAGTAAGTCCTAAAATGATAAAAGGCATAGGACCTGAAGCCTTTGTATCTATAAATTGCGGAAGAAACGCAATAAAGAATAAAGAGACTTTTGGATTCGTAAGACTTGTTAAAAGCCCTTGTATATATATTTTTCTAATGTTCAATTTATTGGACGAGGCCTGGAAAGCTACATTCGTCTTATCAAGTATCATTTTAATCCCTAAATAGACGAGATAGATAACACCTATAACCTTAATGATGTTAAATAGCACAATGGATTTTGTAAGTATAATAGATAAACCAAAAGCAACCAACAACGTATGAACTAAAGAACCAGTAATAATACCAAAAACAGAATACACACCTGCTTTTCTACCTTGTGAAATACTTCTCCCCACAATGTACATGGTGTCTGCACCAGGAATTAAATTCAATAAAATTCCTGTTAGTAAAAACACTTCATAATTAATAATACCGTACATTTTAGCACCTCTATCTATTTTTTTGGTGCCCTTATTGATATTAAATTAAATAAACGAAAAAAGAAAGTATTTTCTATTTATTCAATAAAATTAGCGGATTTTTGAATCTACAAACGAAATCCAGCTATTTAAAAATTCAATTACTGAAGAATTCTGCCCTCAATATTACAGCAAATTCACATCAAAAATGTAAATCCTCATTTCCTTCGTATTTTCCCCTATTAAGTCTTTTTCTTATGAATAATTCTGCAACAATTAAATTAGGTACCCACGCTAACCAAGCAATAATAGCGTAACTAAGTTCAAAGCGCTCTATTCCAAATAGAACGATAAACAACGGTAGCCAAATTCTTAATGTAACTGCTCCAAAGGTTAAAGAATAATTTCTAATCATCCAATTCCGATGGTCTTTAATTTGTTTATTCTTAACTCTATGTAATGCTTGATATGCTGATGTTAGCCAAAATACAGATAACAAACCGAAACCTAGCTTCGCTACCAATCCTCCCGTAGCATAAAAAGATAGGTATAGTCCAGAAACGCCTCCTAATAATATACCAACCATATAGATTCTCCCAATTATTCGATGACGGTTGATATTCCTTTCTCTAAATCTAGTGGATAATGTAAAAGGACCAATTACTAATGCTACTATACTAGTTGTAATATGTATAAATAGCATCATATACCAGAACGCACTTAATTTAGATCCAAACATAAGCTTCACTTTTACAAGCCCTGTTTGAAATCCATCCATAATAAAATATTGGACAACAATATAACTAGCTACTAAAAATGCAAAACAAGTAACTACAAACCAAATTTTCCTATTCAAATTTTACTGCCTCCTTATTACATTCACGAAAATTAGATTATATATTTCTTTTCATTCTCGGGAAAAATAGAAAAGCCTTCTTTACTCTCTTTAGCACATTGTTTTTATAAACCGAATGACTTACATGCAACGACGAATAAAATATATGATACAAGGCCCTTCTTCATACATAAAAACCCTCAAGTATGTCGTTCTATACTTGAGGGTTTTTTCATTTATTCTCTCTCGTCTCTCATTTTCTTAAATCAATAATTAGCTCATCTGTAATCTGCTCAAGATGGAAAAATCTTTTTATATAATGGATATCAGACCATTTTTCTTCTCCACCAATAATAAATAATTCTTGCGCATCATACATAAATGAAAAGCTTGGATAGAAACTGTCCGCTTTTATTTCAATCCCACCAGTACGATTACTGATAATCTTACAGTCTGCTGAATAGCTTAATAGCGTATAGAGAGAATCTTGTGCTGATTGGAAGAAATACTTCATAAGTGTGGTTATATCATCACTATTGGTAATGCACACTTTAAAAAAGTTCGTATCCTTTTTCTTATTAGTAAAAACTAGCTCAAAATGAAGTTTATTCTCTTCTAAAAACCCTTCAATAAAGTCTCTACATAAATAAGTTTCAAATAACATATACATAGGAAATTTGTTATGTGTACCCATAAATCCTTTAATGATTTCTTCGAATCCTGTATGCTGATTCAAATTCGTTCCCACTCCTATCATAATAGGGTGATTTAAATAAATAGGATACGGTGATAGCCCTTCATCTTTTAACATATACACTCGTTTTTCATCTGTATGAAGAGCTGGTTTAGACTCTTTTAGTAAGTATTGAGATAATTGAACATTTAACACATTTACACCTGCCTATCATGTCATACATAAACTGTATCTATTAAGTTAGAAAAAAGGATGAACAATTCATATTTTACCGTGTATAAGCGAGAAGAACTAGAATAGATCGCCGGCTTACATGTCTCCAGGATAATAAATGAACATCGCACCTACAAATGAAAAAACTAAACAAAAAACAGCCTCGTATTTTATAACTAAAGAAGAGTTCGTATCAAGCCTTTTTTCCTCTCTTTTACATATCATTTTAAACATTTTAAATAAAACTCTATATATTACATACCCCACAATTGCCCCAAGGGTATTCGTAAATACATCATCAATATCTGTAATTCTATTATTTAATAATTGGTTTAACTCAATTGCCAATGAAAAAAAGAATCCCGCACATACGGTGTTTTTCATTTTTCTAAACTGCGACCAAATAGTCGGTAATAAAAAACCTAATGGCATAAACAGTACAATGTTCAAAAGATACGTCGTACTACCTGCCGTATCAAATAGAGTCAAGTTGATTTGACTTACACGAATCCACGTTTCATATCTACTTATATCCCATACAGTCGCGATCTGCGTCACCCTATACACTAGCGAAAGGTAGAATAGAAAAACATATACCCACAAAAAATGCAGAATAGATATAGTTCTTTTCGCTTTAAAATAAAATCCAATTTGAAACACAATACAAAACATAATAGTAAAAAAATAAGTATACAAATAACTCATCAAAACTCCTGTATCCATGTAGAATCCCCTAACTTTACAATTTCATCTATGACTTTGTTGTTTATAGGATAGGAGAAACTTTTAAAATAAAAAGTGGGGTAAACATAAAATTTTTCTTAAATCTTCAGTTGGGTTTTATTATTACTCTTCTTAGGAATCCACCATTGATAGCTAGGCAACAGTATGCTTACACTTAACAATATTATCATTTTTGCACGTAATCCTCGTAATACTTTAACCGATGAAGCATATATAAAATCATGTGAATCGTTTGTTCAGTTAAAACATGAAATTAAGAAATATATGACGTACTATAATCACTCTTGCTATCAATAGAATGTACAGAAGATGACTCCTGTTTGCATACAGAAATCATCTTTTTTAGGTTACCGATTTTTTTTATAATGTCCTTTACAAAGGGTACAAATCAAGAGCATCTTATTCCTATTCAAGGGGATCAACTATACCTTCTTCCCTTAAAATCACTAAAACCCATTTACAAATCTATAAAAGTAGATATAATATCCTTATGGAACCTTTATTAATTTATAAAGCATTGTCAAATGAAACAAGATGTCAAATTTTATCATGGTTAAAAAATCCAGAAAACCATTTCGACGAAAAACCTTACCTAGAACAAGACCTTAACTTTCAAGTTGGAGTATGTGTAGGAGATATCCAGCTTAAAACTGGCTTAGCTCAATCGGTTATTTCTAGTTATTTATTAACTATGAAAAAAGCAGGCTTACTAGAGTCTGACCGAATTGGAAAATGGACCTACTATCGTCGAAATGAAAAAACAATACGAGAGTTTTCTGAATACGTCCAAAACGAATTATAAAATGAAAGCTAATAATCAATCAGCATACTAATTGATTATTAGCTTTCACACATTCTGCTTTTTTACAGGTATCCAATGACTTCTTATAAATTGCACTGCCTGTAAAAGCAAGAAACATCGAAAGGAGAATTTTTTTTAATATATCATATCTAGTTATTTAGATATCTGTTATTGTATTTCAGATTACATACTCCTGATAATATTGGCATCCAATCATGCTTATAATAATGCTTCTTTGTTAATGAATTTACTTTCAAAATACTGATACGAATGGAGAGTTTTATAAATGAAAAAAGTAAATCCTTTACTTATTCTGACACTTGCAATAGGTGTGTTCGGAATTATTACTACCGAGATGGGTATTGTCGGCGTATTACCACAAATCACTGAAAAGTTCGGAATTTCAACTACACAAGCTGGATTTTTAGTAAGTATATTTGCACTAGTTGTTGCTATTTCTGGTCCGTTTTTAATTCTGCTCGTCTCTAGTATTAATCGCAAAATAATTTTATTAACAGCAATTTTCACATTTGTTATTTCAAATTTAATCTACGCTTATACAACACAATTTGAAGTCATGCTTGTTTTTCGTATTTTACCGGCAGCGCTTCATCCACTCTTCTTTTCAATCGCTCTTGTAACAGCTGCTAAACTTGTCCCTCCAGAAAAGAGCGGTCAAGCAGTTACAAAAGTTTTCATGGGAATTACTGTTGGTTTCGCTTTAGGTATACCACTAACCTCTTACCTTGCAGACCAATTTTCACTCGAAATGGCTTTCTTATTCGGAGCATTCGTTAACACTCTTGCATTCATTGGAATACTACTCCTACTTCCTTCTATGCCTGTTAAAGAAAAAATGTCTTTCGGCAAACAAATTCGTATACTCGGCAAACCAGGATTATGGTTAAATATTTTAACCGTCACATTCCTTTTTGCAGCCATGTTTTCCGTATACAGCTACTTCGCCGAGTACCTTGCAAAAGTAACTTCCATGAATGGATCTCTCATCAGTATCATGCTATTCATATTTGGTATAGTTATGATTTTAGGTAATCATTTATTTGGTGGTCTCCTGCAAAAAAGCATAATAAACACTGTAATATCATTCCCTATTCTATATTCTATTGTTTACATATTGGTTTATTATTTAGGTTCCTACCTTGTTCCAATGATTTTTATAGTATTCATTTGGGGAATCGTACATGCTGGTGGATTAATTGTTGGTCAAACATGGTTAATAAGTGAAGCTAAAGAAGCACCTGAATTTGGTAACAGTCTATTCGTTTCGTTCTCAAATCTCGGAATTACTTTAGGAACCACTATTGGAGGCTGGTTCATTTCAAACTTAGGTATTCACCAGCTTATTTGGAGCGGCTTTATATTCACACTACTCTCATTTCTATTAATTATAATAAAACTAAAATTTTTCAATTCTAATAGCCAGGCTTCATTATCAAGCTAGTACATTTTCAGTTCCAAATTCGATAAAGTGAAACTTTAATCAGCCCTCACCAATCGGACTTTTATTAATTTCAACGTTTAGACAGATACATAACTCCAAAACTAAAACGTTTATTGCAATTATCGATATGGAACATTTTACAAAACAACTTAACATGGTAAAATAATATTCGGACAGGAGTCCAATATTATTAAAATTAAGATGGTTCAAGTCGGAGGAAGGCACCTTAGGGTGTCTTTTCTTTATTTGCAAATGGACCTGCTCAATTATTGTGTAAAAAACATAAAGTAAGTTGAATCCATTAAAATACATGAGTGACCCCTTGTTTTCCCCTCTTATTAAAGGAGGAACTATTATGGGATTTGGTGGTAGTTGTAGTAGTGGTTGTGGCGGCGGCTTTGCTTTACTAGTTGTATTGTTTATTTTATTAATCATTGTTGGAGCTTCTTGCTTCTGCTAAAAAACTATTGGAAAAGACACTCTTATATGGGTGTCTTTTCTTTGTAATAAAAAGCTCTCTAGAAAAGAAAGTTTTGAGGCTTTTACATTCAAATCATCCAAATTAGTTATTTACACAGCACTTTATTTCTTCTCATCCCTCATACTGTAATAGCCCAAATTAATAATAATCAGGAAATACCCACCCATAATTCCAGCTGCAAATGTCCACATGTACTCACGGTGTTCAATTTCATACATAATAATCGCACCGAGTATGGCGGCTGCAAACCGATTCATCATGCCGAGCATTGGTGCTTTTTCTTTTTTTACGATGCTATTTCCGAACTTTTCGATACGCCTTCCTAAAATCCAGGCGCAGTACATACTCACTAAAAGGCCGATGCTTATCCCTACAAACTGGGCTGGAAAAGGTGTCAGCAACCATCCCAATAACATCACGCCTAATAAACAATATATTTGTATGTTGAATGATCTTAATGCCATACGAATCATATTATGCTCCTTATCTTTCCTATTAATCCCATCTTTCGGACTTCAAGCTTTCCGATATATCTTTTTTAAAATGAGGGAATTTGATTTTACTCACCATTAAATAAGCGAGTACGCATGTGCCAAATGCCACGGAAACTGGGTTATTTAGGAGGCATAAAATGAGGAGACACATTGCCGCAAATGGAATGGGCATTCCGATGAATGTTGGGAGTTTGCTTTGTTGCGTGTTAAATCTAGCAAGCCGCAGCATTCCGCAAATACTATAAGCGAGCGCACATATCATCCCGATAAACTGCAAATCTTTTAAAGCGACACTATAGGCAAGAATAGATGGTGCCACACCGAAGGTCACTAAATCCGCAAATGAGTCTAACTCTCCGCCTATTTCCGAAGCAGCATCTAGTTTCCGAGCGACCATACCATCAAACAGATCAAATACCATACCTGTAATAATGAACATAACTGCACCATGCATATCGTGAACGAAAACAGCGTGAATAGCCAAAAGCCCACACACAAAATTTGCTATCGTAATCATATTTGGTATGTAACTCATCACACGCTTCTCCTCCTTTCTACTAATTGCTTCATCTTCATTCTTACTCATTAGACTCAAGATCCTTCTGCTTTTCTTCCAATATCACTTTATTTATTTTCGTTAACGTATCAGTCATTTGCTGCAACGCTCCAATATCAATTTTCGAGAAATATTTCTCGATCAATACATCATCTAACTCAGACAATCTTTCGATATATTTACTACCGTTTGGACCGATCGTAAGGAAATACTCCCTTTTATTGTTAGGATTCACTTGTTTCGAAATCATCTGTTGCTTTTCCAATTTCGATAAAACTTGGCTCACAGCACTTTTCGTTATATTAAACGTACTCGCAATGTTATTTGCTGTCGTGTTTTCATTTAAATGAATATGAAATAACATGCTCTCTTGCTGCCCAGTAAGACCGAACTCATCCTTTAAATCTTGAAATAGTAAAATATAGAGTTCCGTATAGGCTCGATTCATTTCATTAATTACTTCTTTATACGTTCTAGTCATAGCATCCTCCATGCTTTTATTTCGTTTTGCTTAATAGTTAAGTTTACTTAACTTAACTATATTATACCGTTATGTTTGTGTAAAGGGAAATATAACTCTACACTTTACTCACAATGATACAAAAAAGAAGACACTCTTCTAAAACATGTTTAGTCGCTTCTGTCTCACTGCTTTCCTCATCCAAATACTTGGCAAGTCATTCTGAATAATCAAAAAGAAAATCAACAAAATTCCATATAGACCCATTACTGGTTAAAATGTTATAATGGAATTACCCTACATAGTTACTCATAGCCAGACTGAGGAACTAGCGTCTTATTAAGTAATGCGCATAACTAAAATAAAAAAGACACTTTACGGTGTCTTTTTTATTTATATTCCTAGGAATTATCTCTTTTATAAACAGACTCTATCAAACAGTAAAGGAGACTAACAGATGGAACATCCTGTTGCAAGAGAATTACGTTTTATACGGGTATGTCTTATCATTTTGATTATTGTCATTGCGTTTTGGGACCGGGAGAAAACTGTAGAAAGCGATTTAAATTGTCTTTTCTTTATAAACTACATCCAAAAAGTTGGATAGCTTCTTTTACTACTCATGTTATTGATGAATAAAGCAATAACTACAATAACTACGGAGTCAATTAAAACTGGTGTTACTAAATAACTCCAACTATTTGCCCCTAAAATAACGATAATCGGATCGGCCCCTGCCGGAGGGTGCGTCGTTCTCGTTAACATCATAACGGCTATTGCCATCCCCACCGCTAAAGCAATTGTCCAATATTCATTCCCAAACAAATGATATATTGATAGACCAATGAAAGTTGAAATCAAATGTCCTCCAATAATATTACGCGGCTGAGATAATGGCGCATTCCAAACTCCAAATGCTAATACACAACTCGCCCCAAATGGAGCCATTAATAATTCTGTAGAGGTTATGCTCGTTAAATATGTTAAGGTAAGAATTGTTAAAAATCCCCCTAGTAGTCCTGTTAAAGAGTCCTTTATATTTACTTGTAATGGACTTCTTCCTTTCCCTTTCATTTTCGTAAAATATCGTACACTTATTGGTTGAGGATCTTTCTGCTTAGTTGCTGTTATATTATCCATCGTTCTCCTCCTTTATTTACCAACAATTATAACTTGATATAACTAACCTGTAAATATCAATTTTAGAGGTTAGTTAAAGAATAAAAAAAAAGAATCAACTGTTATAAGTTGATTCTCTAGACTTCTTCAAATTTTCGATCCTGAAATTTTGCTACCTTTTTCCGGTTCCCACATATTTTCATAGAACACCATTTTCGTTTCCCACTCTTATCTATAAATAATAAAACACAGTCAGGATTTGAACACCTTTTAAGGAAAATAAGCTTATTTTCTGCTATTAACGTTAAAGCATCAAATGCAATTAACGATGCGAGTATATCCTCGATTTCTCCAACCGGGATAGATACTAGCTGCTGTTCAATGATTTTATATGTAAATGGTGCCTTCTCAATTTGTTTTTCTAAATACGTAATAAAATCATTAGAAATCTCTTGTTGATCAGCAATTGCCTCAAACTGTTTTCTCAGTACTTCTCTTACCTCTAATATGCTAGATGTAACTTGATTCGTGCGCTCTTGAATCCTTATAAATGTTTTTTCATTCCAAAAAGGAAGATTAACCTTTATTACATGTAGCCATTCTAATACATCTTCATTTGTTATTAATAAATCATAACGTTGTCCACGCCTAACTAGCTCTGTATTTACTAAATCTAATGAGAGATTTCCAGATATAAGCGGGAATTGTTTTTTGTCCTGCATGTACTCATCACCTTCTCTTTAAATAATCATATTCCAAATTAATACAGCAGTGCAACTTTTTTATAAACTACAAAGTATGAAGATCAAAGCCTTTAGACATAATTACGACTAAAGGCTTTTTGTAGATAAGTAAATGAAAAGGAGATAATTTTATGGAACATAATAAAAATGGAATACTTGCCTTAATTGTTTTATTTTTAGGATTAGTGTTTTTTGTTAGTGGAATGGTTTATCATTTATGGGGCTCATTTTAATTTCAACTTTTAGACGGATAAATAACTCGAATCAGAGAAATGCACAATATTTTCCCTTTTCCTTCCAAAATTAATATAATAAGATATAAAATGTAATACATATAAAGACAAATATATAGCACTCATTAAAGTGCTTCTATTTTGGAAGGAAGAAACGATGAACAAAAAGTTATTAGCCCCATTATTATGTAGCACATTCTTGTTTGGAGTATCAGCTTGCGGTTCACATGATGCGCCTGCGAAAAATGAGCAGGCGACTTCTAAAAAAACAGAGAATGACAAACTTAGCAGCAAGGATTCGCAAAAAGAACTTCCTACCAATGTAGATTCCTCTGATGTATACATGTCAATGGGATCTGCCGAGTCATTAGATGTTATAGGGACTGGAGAAGTTAAAGCACAAGGTGTCTTTAAAGTATTAGACATCGCAGTTTATAATCGTAAAGAAGAACCCATTACACTAGATATTAACAACTTTAAATTAATTGATGGATTTGGAAGAGAATATCACATTTCTAATGAATATCAATCCGTACTTAAAGCTGCAAATACGTCTACATTTAAATTTGGTATTGTTAACCCTGATGAACATTCGGACGGAAACATTGTATTCGATGTACCGAAAAACACGCGAGGATTAACTTTAAAATTTAATAATGATAAGTTAGATAAAGAGCTCCAATTAAAAGTGGAATTGGAATAGGCAAAATAAATACGTCTCCCTTAACATTCTCTACTAACATAAAAAAGTACAGTCTTTTCTACAGCAGACTGTACTTTTTCATTTATCATTTCACATAACATTCCCTAATTTTTTTGACTAGATGCTCTCCAATCACGAAAAGATGTTGGGCGTCCAGAAAAAGCTCTTTGCTTTGTAACAGATGGTTTTTCTTCAGGAGTCATTGTTTTTTCTTTAAGCGTCGCTGGTTTTTCTTTAAGCGTCACTGATTTTTCTTCAAGAATAGTCACAGCTGTTTGCATTTTCTCTAACTGTTCTTTCAGCAATTGTTGTTCAATCTTTAAATCCGTAAGTAAACGTAAAATCATCTCAGAATTAGCCATAAGATCCTCCTTCCCCCAATACACAGAATAAAATACAATATGTAGAAGGCGGGATACCGGTGACAAAAATAAGGTCGTCAACTCTTTTTAACTTCTAAAATCCTTTTATTTTTTTAAGGACCTGCTCCATTCATCCTTAAAAACATAAATTAAATTAAATCCATTAATAAATGGTCTTTATGGAAGGAGGAGTTAATATGGGCTATGGCGGTAGTTGTGGTGGAGGCTGTGGTTTCGGCGGCGGATTTGCCTTACTTGTTGTGCTCTTCATCTTATTAATCATCGTTGGCGCTAGCTGTTGGGGCGGCGGATTCGGCTGCTAAGGAGAGGCACTCTTGAGAGTGTCTTTTTTTTGGTATGTGGCTCGTATACATATTAAAAAAAATTTCCGTTCTAGAAGTACTATAATATTAGCTTAACATGTCAGTTCCCCCTAATTAATAGGTGGTTCTAGCCTATAGAATTCTTTTAAATATAAAATGAAACTATATTTCTCAATGAATAAAACAATTTAACATGGTAAAATAATATTTGGATGGGAGTCCAATATATTATTAAAATTAAGATGGTTCAAGTCGAAGGAAGGCACCTTAGGGTGTCTTTTCTTTTTTATAAATAATTATAAATTAAAATTGTAAAGGATGCTTACTACTTACAAGGAACATTTTCTTCCCTACAACTATTTATTTGAAACTAATTACTATTATAAATATAAAGAAGTTATGGATAAAGTAGTGAGGTAAATAAAACAAAATATAGATTTAATTCATGTTTCTCAACGAGGTACCACCAGCATTTTCAAAAAAATACGCTAAGCAAAAAAATAATCAGCTGTCCATATGGACAGCTGATTTACATCATTACATTTCTATTATTTATCTTACCACTTGTACAGATACTGGTTTCCACCCCTGATTTTCTACCCAATCAATATTAACCTTATATTTTTTATTATTTTGCTTATCTCGTACATTACCGTAGGCTTTATTATTACCATTATTCCCAATAAAATCGAAAATCAATTGGCTCTCTGGAACATCAACAGCATAAGAAATTGCTTTTTTCATCTCACTCCAATCTACTGTTCCTTCTTTAAATTTCATTTCAGGTTTTGCTCCTTGCTCGGTACCAATTGGCTTCCAAGAAGGATTAGTTTGAGAACCCTTTTCTTGAGATGCCGTTTTTTCTTCCTCATTATTTTCAGTTCCGTTCGTTTTTACCGATTTTTCTGCTTTTGATTTCTCTTCTAGCTGTGCTGCTTCTTTATCTTCAGCTTTCTTCTCTTCTATCTTTGCTGTTTCTTTATCTTCAGTTTTCTTCTCTTCTATCTTTGCTGTTTCTTTATCTTCAGTTTTCTTCTCTTCTATCTTTGTTACTTTCTTTTCTTGAGCAATTGCTTTCGTTGATGTATTAGAAGGGGTAAACAATTGGTATGTCACTATACCAACTGTCACTAATACCAAAGTAAATGCAATATTAAAAATTGCCTTTTGACGACGATTCTGTTGTTTTTCTTGAAATCTGCTTACTTGTCCCATTCTTCAAACCTCCGTGTTTACTTTCTCCTCTACTCTTTATGTATTATCCCTAAAATTCTTAATATTTTTATTAAACAATAGAAATAAACTACACTTTCCATACAGGATTTCATATCATAATAAAATTTGTGTTTTTTCAAGTATCTGACATATGTTATTCAAAATAGTTTAATACATTAAAAATAGATAAGCTTCTGCACTTAAGAAACTTTCAATTTTATTCAAAGGTGATTCCAATTATGTCCATATTAGATCTCCTGTAGAAAGCTTTTTAACAATTAAACCTCTTCTTCCCTTATTTATAATTTTTAAATTAAATTTCCCTCTATAGTATAATAAAGATGTTTCGTTTTCTAATGGGGTATGTCGTAAAATCAAAAGGGATTTTATCTCTTTTACCTTCTTTTCAGAGTAAATTTCACCACTAGGAAATTCTATTATTCCTAATGTAATCTTTAATTCGCTCTCATCGAAAGGCCACTCCTTATTAAGTTCCCTTATCTTTTGTATAAAGCTTCTTTTGGTTTGTCCTATATATAGCAATGTTACACTCTTAGCACATACTCTAGAGATTGCAAATATCCCCTTCTTAGAAGCTTCTTCCCTATTATAAAAATCATTTATACTATACATTCCATACCATTTAATATGTACTGTTTCTATGAATCTCACCTCATTTTTAGACAATATTATAATTTCTGAATGTTCAAATTATAATGGGCGCATAGTCCTGATTACTTGAATTATAAATTGTGCTTTTCAATAATACATTTTATTATTACTAATTTCAATAATACAAAAAAAATACAATATTATAGTTTAATTACAAAACTTTATAAAAAAACAAAGTGATGTCGTACCAAATATTATATTTTTTCAATATCAGACTACCATGAACAAAAGTTAGAGAGTTATTGAATAAAATATAATTTGTATGTACATACATTTCTTTAAAAAGAAGTTTTGTAGTTTGCAACTGAATTAAAAAAAAAATAGATTTTTATGACTCTTTTGGAGATATACCAAAGTGGAATCTTTGATATGCACGTTACTATACCGAACTTTCGGTATAGTATTTTTTTGCAGCTCCTTGATTTTTCACCAAATACGTATAAAAATCAATAGTAGGAAAATAAACTGCTGGCTAAAAGTTTACTTTCGATAAAATAAAAAAGAATCTGCAAATCTGCAGATTCTCCTGATAATGATTATATAAGTATAGTATCATCCATTTATTTGACTATTATTCGGAAAGTATAAAACGGTTCACTAGATAGCAGAGTATTTTTACATATTGTATTAATTCCTTCTTCAAAAATCCCCCTAAAATAAAAAATACGCTATTCTTTCTGTAGAATCATAGGCAAGGATAGCGTATTTTTGTATGTCTATTTCTGTATTTAATGAATTATAACTATTTGCTCAAGAAATTCAAAGCTTTTTATGGACTTTCTTTTATTATATCGGTTTCACATATTTCCTCTAAAATCTCTAATACTTGATTTTTCAATTCAGCCATTTACTTATTTTCTATGACTTCTTATTCTTTTTCTTTTATAGGAATCATTGCAAGAACTGTTAAATCTGCATTCGTTAAATCTTTTATCACTTGATGAGAAGCAAATACCGGTAGCGAAACAATAAAACCATCATCTACTTTTGTAATATCATTATGTGTAACATACTCCAGAAATACTTTATTTGCAGCCGCTACAAATTCTTCATCGCCTGTTCCATCAGGGTATGATACACCAATTTCCCCTAACATAATATAATATTGCTTTTTAATACCAGTCATATCCATTGGATCAATGGATTGAATTTTGTAATTTACCATTCCAGATTTCACTTTTCTTTCAGGAATATCTAAGTCAAAAAACTCTCCAGCTTCTTCTAAAATAATATTGATATCTTTGATTGTTGTTATAGCATTAGTTGCTTCCTTAAAAAACATGAGTTGCTCTCTTGATAAAACAATATTTTTTTCCTCTTTCTTAAACTGTAGATTTTCTAAAATATCTTCTATTTCTTCTACATTTTCCAGAAAAAATATATCATTCTCCATATGAGGAATTAATTCTTTTAAGTTTATCAAATACATCTGTGAATATTTTATATTCATCTCTTTCATTTCACGTAATTTGTCTAGAAATTTTAATACCTTAGCTTTACGATATGTTTCTGCCATCATTTTCACCTCTCGTTACATTTTGTATACAATCTGTATACAGATTGTATTGGATTTGCAAGTATTAATTTTAAAATACAAAATTAATTGGTATTGTTTAAAAATTTTTATTATAGCTATCATGAATTTACTAATACAACTCCACCTATAAAGGTTACGATTCTAAAAAATATTAGATTTTCAAACATTCTTCTTCGCCTGCTGAAACTCTTACAGCGAAACGGACGAAAATCCCCATCGATACAGGGAGAAAACAGTCTTTAATATATTAGGTGTCGTTTACAATTGGACCATGTCTGATAATTAAGCCGCTTAATTTTAAAAATGAAACCCGTTAGGATTTATTTGATATGCAGAATCCCCAATGATTTGCACTGGTTTTTAGAATAAGAAAAAATCCCTTCTGAAACTGACCTTTCTTAGCCTTAGCTTGATAGCAATGTGGCGGTACCCCATCGCTATCAAGCTAAGACTTTAAAGAAGCCCCTAAACGATAATTTTGTGTTTTTTACAGCACCGAAGTTCATTTTTATAGTTTTTGGGTAACCTTTTTTGTTAGGGTGATAGATATGGGGGCTAAGTCATAAATGTTTAAAAAAGAGCTCGTCCTATCTTTTCTGTACGAGAAACAAGATAGATTGACCTAGTACTGTGGAAATCTTTAATGGGTACAGAACAAAGAGATAAATGACCTATGTGTTCTGAAATTGTTCGAAACACGCTCTTACTTTATTTAATTGATTCATTCTTTTATAAAAAAGTCTGTTCATTTCTATGATCCTTCAACTAACGCCATCCACCCATTGAACAAAAAGGAAAAAGTAAAGTTAACTCTTTTTCCCATAAGGAATAATGACTTTGTTCAGTAATCATTATCATTTTGCTAATGTAATGAACTTACTTTATTAATTTTCAACGGATACCCTCTTCATTAATCGCTTTAATTTATTTTCTGTATCCGTTTCCCCTACTGGCGTATAGATACTACACCGTAAATCCATATCACCTTGAACTTGAAAAGAAGTTAAATTAAACAACATTTTGCCTGCTTTAGCATGTCTGAATTCAATTATCATGTCTGGAGCCTTACTCACTTGACTTTCTTGCCATAAATTCTGGAATTCTGGATGGGAACGACTCATTTCTTCAATAAACTGGCTGTACCATTCATCGTCTAAATAGCGTCCATAATAGGTACGGAAAATAGCTAGAAAACCTTTCACGAAATGTTCCCAATTGACGGCCAATGCTTTTAACTCTTTTCTAGTGAATACTAAACGAATCAAATTTCTTTGATCATTTGGTATTTGTTCAAAATCTAAAAAAACATGAGCAGCTGCAGGATTCCAGCCCATAATATGGCAATGTCGATCCGTAATGATAGTTGGACAATATGTTAATTCATCTAGTATTCGTATTAAAGAAGGGCTAAGCTTTGATTGATCCTTTTTTGGACTTGTACTTTCTGAATTTGTTTCGAATGCCAGGTCATATAAGTAGTCTGTTTCATCATTATTTAATTGCAAAGCTTTAGAAATACAATCAAGTACGATTGTAGAAACCTTTATATCTCTTCCTTGCTCTAGCCATGTATACCAAGTGGTGCTTACACCTGCTAACTGCGCAACCTCTTCTCTTCGTAACCCAGGTGTTCTTCTCCGGTTTCCGGCAGACAAACCAATAGACTCTGGACTAATTTGGGCACGCTTAGCTTTTAAGAATGCCGACAGAGCTTTAAGCCTTGTTTTATTATTCATTTTTAAAACTCCTTATCTTATCAATTTATCCTAGTAGTAGTTATACTAGGATAAATCCCCCCCTTGTAATAGGATAAATTGACTGTAAAATACAAGTATATTATTGATTGGAGGGATTGCAAAGTGGAAAGAGTTGTGATTACTGGTATGGGCGTAGTTTCTCCTATAGGAAACGACATCAAAACATTTTGGAACAATCTAATTAAAGGGGAATCTGGTATAGTCAATATCGATACTTTCGATGTTACCAATCATAAAACAAAAATTGCGGGTATCGTCCAAGATTTTGATGCAGATGAAGTTTTAGGAAAGAAAGAAGCAAGACGTTTAGATCGTTTTTCTCAATTTGCTTTGGCTGCAGCTGAACAAGCTTGGTCAGATTCTAAGTTAGACCTCGATCGTATAGATGTAGAAAGGTTAGGCGTATACGTGGGTTCAGGTATTGGAGGGATTGAAACCTTGATTGAAAATGTTGATGCACTTAGGCAGAAGGGACCAAGAAGAGTCAGCCCAACTCTAGTACCTGCCATAATGTCTAATGCTGCTGCAGCACAAATTAGTATCAAGTGGAATGCGATGGGACCTTCTATGTCACCTGTTTCTGCCTGTGCAATTGGAAATACATCTATCGGGGAAGCCTTTAGACTAATTCGTTCTGGGGAAGCTGACGTTATATTTGCGGGTGGAACAGAGTCAGCTATAACAGACTTATCAATAGCCAGTTTTGGTAACGCTACAGCATTATCAACAAGAAACGATAATCCCACTAAAGCTAGTCGTCCATTTGATGAAAATCGAGATGGATTTGTCATGTCAGAAGGAGCTGGAATTCTAATCTTAGAATCTTTATCTCATGCTTTACATAGAGAGGCAAAGATTTATGCAGAAGTCATTGGATATGGTGCAAGTTCAGACGCATACCATATCGTAGCTACACATCCGGAAGGTAAAGGTGCTTATCTTGCAATGAGATCAGCTTTAAAAAATGCCAATATATCGCCTGAAGAAGTTGATGTTATTAGTGCCCATGCAACAAGTACAAAGGTGGGGGACATCTCTGAAACGATGGCTATTAAGCAACTGTTTGGAAAACAAGCTTATCAGATTCCGGTAACAGCTAATAAATCTATGCTTGGTCATATGTTAGGGGCAGCTGGTGGAGTTGAAGCAATTGCTCTAGCAATGAGCTTAAAGGAAGGGACAGTTCCTCCAACAATTAACTTAGAAAATCTTGATCCATTATGTGATCTGGATTATGTACCATCTGTTGCTCGCCAAGTGAAAATAAATATAGGTCTATCTAACTCATTTGGTTTCGGAGGTCATAATGCAGCCATTGTTTTAAAGAGATACGAGTGAATAAATTTCTCTCGTAAATTTAACCGTTTACTCTAGAAACGGTTAGATTTATTCAATTAAAAAAAGGAAGAGAGAGTGAGAAAATGAATATTAGAGTAGCAACTGCATTAGACTACCCTAATTTAAGAAGGATATATTTAGAATCACGGCGTGAAAGTTTTCATTGGCTAGATAGAAATGAAATGACTATAGAAGATTTTGATAAACATACTGAAGGAGAACATATACTACTAGCAGAGGAAGATAATCATATCCTCGGATTTGCTTCTTTATATTTACCTGAAAACTTTATACACAATTTATTTGTACATCCTGAGTTCTTTGGTAAGGGGGCTGGAAGACAGTTACTTCATGCTTCCATAGAAAAGATGAATACACCATTAAGATTAAAGTGTGTTTCTAAAAATCAAAAAGCATTAAAGTTTTATGAGAATATGGGCTGGAAAAAAGTTATTGAAGAAGGTGAGCTAGAAGAAAAATATTGGGTAATGATATATGAGAGGTAGCACCACATCGCTATCTAGTGAACCGTTTTATACTTTCCGAACAATAGCCAAATAAATGGATGATACTATACTTTGAATAAAAAACACAAGCATTACATAATAAATAAAATATTCCTTATCTATTAACTTAAATATTGCTACTAATGCTACTCCAATTAATATACCAACGGTTAGAACAGTATAAGATAATGACTTAATTTTAAAGATGAACATTTGCCCTCTCTCATCTTGTGACTCCATCCGACGTTCAAATGTAATTTTGTAAATTTCTGCAATAAACACCAATACTACTAACACACAAATTACAATCGTAGCAATATTAACCATTATTCATCCTCCTTATATTTAAATACATCGGTTATCTCTTTCTCAAGTGAATTAGAAATTTTGAAAGCTAAAATCAAAGAAGGGTTATATTTATTTTTTTCTAAAGCTACTATAGTTTGTCGACTGACACCAACTGCATCTGCTAATTGTTGTTGAGTCCATCTTTTTTCAGCTCTTCCTACTACTATATTATTTTCAAGCATGTCATTCCTCTCTTCTATTATACAGTTATATTAACGTAATAGTAATATCTTTTTTACAAAAAGTAAAGAATATATTACAACGAACCGAATAATACATTATATGTTTCGCCGAAAAAACATGAAAATTATACGCTATTAAATTTATTGGGGGTTCTGCCGCATGCCCACCAACTTAAGAAAACAAATCCACCCCATAACGAGAAAATGAGCTTTTTATTACAAATTAGCACAAAATTCCGTTCTGGGGGTAGGTGTATTTTGTTAGCTTGATAGCGATGTGGTGCTACCCCTCAATGAACAAAAAAAATTAGCATAGTAAAATAGTATTCGTCGGATAGGAGTCCAATATATTATTAAAATTAAGATGGTTCAAGTTGAAGGAAGGCACTTTAGGGGGTCTTTTCGTTATTTTTAAAAGGACCTGCTCCATTCATTCTTAAAAACATAAAGTAAAGTGAACCCGTTAAAATACATGAATGAACCTTAGTTTTAATCCTCTTACCTAAAGGAGGAACTATTATGGGCTATGGTGGTAGTTGCGGAGAAGGCTGTGGTTTTGCTGGAGGATTTGCTTTGCTTGTTGTACTCTTTATACTATTAATCATTATCGGATGCAGTTGCTTCTGCTAAAAAACTATTAGAAAGGACACTCTTATATGGGTGTCTTTTCTTTATGAAAAATATCTAACTATCAACCTTTTCCCTTAGTGTACCCATATTATTAGAACATCCTGTAATCTGTAGACAAAATGTAGCTAATAAAAACAATATTAATAATTTCTTCAATAAATCCTCCTACATGCATAAAACACCATATGTTACAAAACAAACATAACATCAACTCTTTATAAAAACAATATAATCCTCGGTCCTTAAGCTATCTCTTAACATAGGAGTACCGCTACATATTCATACAGCCAAAATTTTAAAATATCCTCTACTTAAGGAATTTGTAAGTATCAAGTAAGAAAAACGAGAGCTTTGCTTCGTATAATCAAAATATAAAGTGAAGGAAAAAAGATTATTTCTGGGATTAATATGCATGTAACAAGAGAAGAAATCTACATTTTTTTAGAATAATAATATTAGTATGTCCAAGCTTTGGAGATTGCTTGCAAATATTTTGAAGTTTTCGTACCAGAATTCTAATTACCATACCTGTTTTTTACCATCACATATTGGAGGTTAAAACATGAATAAAAAAAAGAAAATACAAAAATCAGTCCTTACATTTACCCTACTCTTTTCTTTAGGTGTTTCATCTTTCCCGCTTACAACAACTATTCACGCAGATACACATGAGGAACAATCTGCTGAAAAGAAACTAGTCTCTTTAACGGAGCGTACATCATTATTTTTTGAATATCTCCAGCAAGGTAAGTATGCAGAGGCAATACAGTTGACGTCTGCTGCTTTTCAATCCAAGTTTACAGCAACCACATTACAAAACTGGTGGACACAAAGTGGCTGGAGCAGGATAAAAAGCATGGGAACCCCCGTGATAAAAGAACGAAACTTGGTCCATCAGACGGTAGAAATTCCAGCAGCTACCGAAGGAACTACCATACCGCTACTCCTTAAATTCACACCTGGCGGGAAAGTAGATGAAGTTGGAGAAAGGTCACCCAAGGAATATTTTACCATCCCCCATCCTAGCTATGATCAACCTGATTCCTATCAAGAACGTGAAATCGTCATTGGAAATTCTACCTATCCGTTACCAGCCACATTAACAATTCCGAAACATAAGCGTGGTGAAAAGCTGCCCGTAGTTGTTCTTGTTCATGGTGCTGGCATCCATGATCGCGATAGCACATATATGGGAACAAAAATCTTACGAGACATTGCAGTGGGCCTTTCATCCAACGGAATTGCAGTGTTGCGCTATGAAAAACGCACCTTAGAACATGCATTAAAGATGAGTACAGAACCTGTTACGTTAGACCGTGATACTACAGATGATGCTATATTTGCAGCAAAATCAGCAGCGCAGCAGGAAGGCATTGATCCAAATAATATTTTCATTCTTGGACATAGCCTAGGAGCTGGCACAATGCCACGTATACTAAGCAAAGCACCTTCCTCACTTGTCCGAGGAAGCATCTTACTCGCACCACCTGCACGCTCTTTGACTGAAATTTCCATTGATCAGTATCAATACCTTGGGAAACCAAAGGAAGAAATCGATGAACTAAAAAGACAGGCTGCTTTTATTCAGGATCCTACTTTCAATCCTGACCATCCTCCAGCTGGCTACAATTTTGGGTCACCTCATTTTATGTATGATGTTTCTAGGTGGCGTCCAGTTGAAGAGGCAAAATCAAGAAAAGAGCCTTTACTCATTCTGCAAGGAGCACGTGATTATCAAGTAACAGTAAAAGATGAATATACAAAATGGCAGAAAGGACTTTCAAACCGCGGGAATGTTCAGTTCAAAAAATATCCGAAATTGAATCATTTCTTCACGGAGGGTGACGGGGAATTAAGTCTTCCTAGTGAATACGAAATCCCTGCTAACGTTCCCGAATACGTCATCCAGGACATTATTACATGGGTTAACGATACAAAAAAATAAGAAAACATCAAAAGCCTTCATGCAATCATCATTGCATGAAGGCTTTTTGAAACTGGTGATTCAGAGATAGCTATTATAATGCACCAAAACGAGAATTATATTTTTCTACGTACTAAATAAAACGCTAAGGAACCCATAATAACAGGTGCAACGAAGTCAAAGAAATGTGAAAAAGTAAAAGTAAAAAGAAAAAGAAATGGTATAAGTGTATAGATAACTGCTAGTCCTATAAATAAAGGAATTCCAAATTGAAACTCTCGACATCGTTTAATTTTCCTATATAAAACTTCCCCAAGTAAACAAACTATGAGAGCTGGTATACTACCATAAGTGACGATAGTTTTTATGAATCCATGTAAAACGTCCGGGTGAATAAAGCTAGGATTAAAAATATATGAAATTAAGAACCATCCAAAAATAAAAGCAAACAGACTTGCAACATAACTAACTACAAATTTTATCAAAGTAAGCAACGTAATCATCCCCATAATTCCCCAATATTATCTTCATTGTATCATTTTCTCTTAAAAAGATTCCAAAAGGATTACTTGCCCTTCAGCTTTCTTTTTTCATACTTGTTCAAGACGTATTTTTTGATGTTATTTTGTATAAAAAACTTTTGGGAGCAACCTGTTCGAAAAATTGATAAAGAATAAGCGATTGAAGGATGAAAACAGAAGACTACAAGGAAAACTGTATGAACAAATATAATGAAACAAGGCTCTTACTTTGTAGTGGTATCCACGAAGTAAGAGCCTTGTTTTTTCTACTCATTTTTTATATCAGTCTTGATTTTCCGATGGAAAGGCACAGAAAATCTACTACAGAAGGTGTGATACCTCTAGGATTAACAAATTCTTTAAATTTCTGTGTACTACGTACAAGCCCTCTACTTTTGGCATGTGCCTCTAATTCAGCTCGAACTTGTATTGTATCCGGAGCCATTCTTTCTAAAGCATGTTCAGAATATTTACGAACATTGATTTCAAGTTTTTAAAACTCATTTATTGTAACTGTAAAATGTGGCTTGAATTTTACTTCGATTGTTTTGTTTTCTACGCCACCTTGGACATATAATGAGTCATTACGGGTATAGATTCGTTTCGCCGAATGCATCTTGGTTTCAAAGATGCATTTATTTTTATAATACAAATTTAATTCAACAGTTTCCTCGTAATAACACATAATCATTACTAATTCAAAACCTAATTTATCTATTTTATTATACCTATATGCACCTGGAATAAAATAATCTTCTGGTTCACTCTCGAATATTTCTAATAATTCATATTCATCATATTGTATATTCAATTTAACAACTCCTTACGTGAATGGGCTCAATCCACTTTATTTATAATATTCACGATTTATTAGGTACAACGGAAACAACATCGCCATTATCATTCAATACGACTCTAACATCTTTCCCATCGTATTGCCATAGACCAGGTTTATTTCCAGGTTTTTTAGTAGCATGCTTAATTGTTTCTTCTACTACACTTGGTGTTACACCACGTGGATCAACTTTTTTTAATTCCTCCATGTATTCTTTTGATCCGAATGTGTAACCATTCCTTTCAGCTCTTTCGCGTGCACGCTTTGTAAGTTCTGCTCGAACCTGAATTGTATCAGGTGCCATTCTTTCAACCGCATGTTCAGTATACTTACGCCCATCAATGACGCCGCCACCTCTTGGCATACTCCATCCAATCTCTTCAGTTACCTTTGATACTTTCCCTAAATCCTTCGCTTTTTGCTCTAACTCTCCATATTTACCAAATACTCGACCAATAACTTTAGGAGTGCCACCTACAACTGTAGAAACAGTTCCCCATACATAATCATTCGGCTCATATTTTCTGTCTGTGAAAAATTCTCTTCCATTTTATCTGGATCAACACGTACTTGCCTCAACTAATTTCCTTCCTTCACCTATATGTATAAAACTTCCAAATATAAGTATAGCAAATTGATAGAGTTGGTCCAGACATGATTCGTAAATGTGTACTTTTTAATATGTTAGCGGGCCCCATATTATTTAAATTAAGAGGATTCAAGTCGGAGGAAGGCTCCTTAGGGTGTCTTTTCTTTATGAATAGAAAGCACGCCTATTTCCGTAGGTGTAGTAAATGATAACCCCTATTACCATTTATTTAAATATTTCTAAGTTGATATTATATAATTTAGATATATTTAAATTGTATTTTTATTATATAAGTAGTGCAAAAGAAGTTAGACTTTGTTATCATGTTCTACGAATTAAAATTATTTCAAGGAGGATTTTTTGTGTTTGGTATATTAAAAAAACAATGTCGATTCAATAAAATGTCGGCAATATCGTTAGGGATTTTTGTGTTTTATATGATTTTAAAGCAACTTATCGCACTAGTTTATTTCATTAGTGATGAACAGTTTGGCGGGATGAGCATTTCGTTTGACGCAATTGATTTGTTAGTTGTTCTAATAATTTATTTTTATTATCGTAGATCTAAAGAGCCTTTTACAAATCAAAATAATTTTACGATGAGTTTGCCAAAAAGCTTACTTTTAGGTCTAGTACTAACTGTAGTATGTAAATCCCTACCGCTGTTACTAGCAGACTTTATAAGTTTTCAGTCATCTAATCAAGTTGAATTAGAAAGCCAAGTAACGTTACCCATTTTAGTCTTCGCATTTTCTATTGCTCTAGTAGCACCCATTGGTGAAGAAATTGTCTATCGTGGTGTTATACAGCATGGAATTTTTAAAAATTCCTGGTTAGGTGTACTTGTTTCTTCAGCTATTTTTGCAGGTATGCATGTTAGTCTTCTTTCTTTAGAAACAATTCCATATTTCCTTTTGGGAATTGGTTTAGGTTGTACTTATAAGTTAACCGGGCGTTTATATGTGGGAATTATAATGCACATGATTAATAATTCGCTAGCAGTGATTGCTATTTATTATTTTTAACTAAAAGAATAAGAGAGAATATGCTACAGGTGAATATTAAGAAAATTAATTTGTTAATATCTTAACTCTATTTTAGACCGAACCGTCCGGTCTAAAACGTTAATTCAAGTCAGAAGACACCTTTGGGTGTCTTTTTTTCTGCATTAAAAAGCCCACCTATTTTCCTAGGTAGGCCTTTTTTGATTTTGCATTAGCGCGATGATATTATAACAAAACTCCTTAATCCTCAAACTCCCCGATTGTTCTTCTTTAATATACTTAAGATGATTCTATGTATATTAGTCTAAAGTACGAGCAGCTGCATAGAATGATCCAGAACCACCATTTCTGTGAGTAACTTTAAGCTTATATTTACCTTTTGGAAGAGTATTGTACGTATTTGTAAAACCCTTTCCTGCTGCTAACGATCCAGAACCAATAACATTACCTTTTGAGTCTTTTAAAGACCAGTCAAGTGTACCTTTAGTATTGTTTGTCATATGAACTCTCATATCTGCTTTTTTTACATGCTCGAACGGTACTTCTCTTTCACCATTCATCAGACTGAAATCATCTTTAAGTATTTGGGTACGTTGGACAATTGGTGCAGAATTTTTAGTATTATCTACACCTTCTGTACTTGCTGATGTTGCCCCAATCCCTCCAGTTAATACGATACCAGTTGTTAATGTTCCTACTACTAATTTCTTAAACATAATAAATCCCCCTTAAATATTTTTTATAACTTGCACCTTAAATGTATCACTTTTGTATCTTTTGTAAATATTTTCAATTTGTAGAAATATTTATTTAATTATTAACAATATTGGGATTGCATTTTATCAAATGGAAAATAGAGGTATTTTAATAGGTATGTAAAAATGCATAATAAATGAACCGAATATTATGATATACTCTCAAAGAGCTGATACAAAACTTCTTTAGATTGGAAAACTAAAGTCTTATCTACCCAATTGTGGGGGCGCCTTATGGCGTCTTTTTTTTTATAAGAAACCTCCAAGCATTCATACACTTGAGGGCTTATCAATTGAAAGGTAGAACTGTTTGTAATTCCTTAAATTAAGAACAAAGCGGGATTATTCCTAAACCAATTAATAGAGCTGCAGCAAACGCTGGAATTGGCACAGGGATCTCGATACTTTCTACAACTAAGAAGTATTGTCCACTTACTACTTTAAAACAAACTAATTGCATTAATTAAGAGGTTTAGTGCACTACTTCTTGGAAGTTGATCTTGTAGCGCTCTTTCTCGTAATTCACTATGTTTTCCAAAGAAAATAGTGAAAGGCAAGGCGATGAATACATTTACAAAATGACAAAACTGTAAGAATACACGAATGTTTGTAAGAAAGTTCGATGTTTTCCTTTTTCTTTTTCTTTTTCTTTTTCTTTTTCTTTTTCTTTTTTTATTATAGTGAAAAAGAAGAACGAAATATTCTCTTATGTAGGAAAGGAAGATAATAATGATTGATCTATTAAATAAATGGATGTTAGAAAGTACAGGCAATTTCAATATCGTTGTAGGACTTACAGCACTTCTATTTTTGGGTTCAGTAATTGCACTTATTATTATTTACAAAAAAATTGGTAAACGAGATGAAAGAACAAATGCTATTTATTTAAAAATTACTTCTCGTATGTTTACTACTCAAATTCTAATGAATGCTATATTTATTTCTTTAGTTGGTAAAGATATTGAGAATTTCCGTCAAATCTTTATATTATTTGAAGCTTTTGTATTTTTTATTGGAGCTATTTATTCGTTTAAATTATATAGACAGGAATATAAATAATTCACTTGCAAGAAACAATAAAAAACAGTAGTGTATAAAATTCACTACTGTTTTTTATTATGTATCTTCGAATGTAAACTTTTGAATACTAGTCTACTTTCTATCATTTTCCAAGAATTTTATGTAGAAATTACAACATTTCTTATTTCAAACCGAAATTACGTGATAATTCTTCATCATGAGAAGCAACAGCCTCTGCAGTTTTATTAAGCTGCATATTAATTTCTTGTAATAGCTGTGCAAAGTTTAGTACTTTTGGCTTTAATTCATTGAACTGTTGGTCAAAACCTTCAAATGCACGGCCTTCCCATTCTCCTCTTAATTCATTTTGTAAGTTTTGTAGTTGACGTAAAATGTCCTCAATTTGATTTGCACTTTGTCCATATCGAGTCGCTTTCGATTTAAGCTCCTCTGGTGACATACGAATTTGTCCAGCCATTTTCATCTCCCCTTTAGTACATAATGAGTAAAATGCGCATTTGGTTAATTTTACTAAATATATTATAATGCATTGTTAAAAACTTTCAAATATTTTATTTTTCTATAATAAAAAACAAGAGTAATCACAAAGACTACTCTTGTTTCTTTTCCTTCTCTTCTTTTTCAATTTCAGATACCGACTTTTCAGGGTCTTTTATTAGTTTTCCAAGTTCTCCAGAACGTGTGAAATCATCTTCGAAATTTTCTGTAGTACTAATATAAGCTATAAAATCCAATTCTTCATTATTATTTATATAACCTTTTAATCTGGGAACACCCATTGGACTTACACTGTGTTCTTTAAATGTAATCGATTTTACATCTTGAATATTGTAATGAATATACTTTTCTACTCGTGCCTCTTGTGCCTTCCAAAACTTTTCTTCTTTTTCTTTTTGTTTTAAGTATTCCATAGTAAAATATCCTCCTGCTATGAGCACTATAGCAGATACAACCAAAATCATTACTTTCTTCATTGGAAATCTCCTTATAAAAAGTCTACCAATGTATTCTTCTTAAAATGGGATACAGAAAATAAGAGTAGTGCAAAGACTACTCTTGTTTCTTTTCCTTCTCCTCTTTTTCAATTTCAGATACGGATTTTGCAGGTTTTTTTATCATTTCATCTAATTCTCCAGAACATCCAAAATCATCTTCAAAATTCTCGGTAGTACTAATATGGGCTATAAACGACAATTGTTCATCTTTATTTATATAACCTTTTAATTTAGGAATGCCCATAGGACTTACCTCATATTTTGTAAACGTAATCGATTGTACATCTTGAATATTGTAATGAATGTATTTTTCTACTCGTGCCTCTTGTGCCTTCCAAAACTTTTCTTCTTTTTCTTTTTGTTTTAAGTATTCCATAGTAAAATATCCTCCTGCTATAATACAAATAATGGATAAAATAATTACCAATTTCTTTTTCATTTAAAATCCCCTTGTATTTGAATATAGTTAAAATATACCATGAAATGAGTTGGAACATATGAGTGAATTTAAAAAGAACACAATTGCAACAGATGAAGATTATTTTAGACTATCAGACCATGTTTATGACGACTATTATTTACACAAAGGAAGAAAAATCACAGGAGTTAATGGGCAAGAATGGAAAGTGATAGAATCAATAGATGCAGATAAAGAGAAAGTAAAAAATGGATTACAAGCCATCGCAGTAGTACCAGCAGACAAATATGATGAAAATGCAACACATTATGATGATATAATCCTAGCATTTCGCGGTACAGAGCCTAACCAATTAGCAGATTTCGAAACAGATATCGATCAGATTACGTTTGGAATTAAAACACATTCTAAAGTAATTACTCCAAGTAACAGTCAAACTATAAAACCTGATTCTGAAACATCATTTGATACTGGATTAAAATGGGCAAAAAATGACATCGTAGCAAAATATAACCCTTCTTCTCTTCATACCACTGGACATAGTAAAGGTGGTGCAGAAGCAGACCTTATCGCTTCAGAATTAGATTGTTATGCAACTACATGGGCTGCACCGAATCCCTATCGTATACTAAGTCCTGAAGCAAAAAAACGAGTAAATGAAGGGAAAATGGAAAATAAAGCAACTGATTATACACATGAAAATGACCCAATTGGTAACCACACTCAATTCGGCGCACCTCTAATTGGTAAACAATACACATTGAGACAGAACGATACAAAAGAAGGATTTCTTACACGTTTAACTATGGACGGACACGGCAGAGATACATTTAGGGGATCCTTTCATTCAAATGGAAGTCCCATATTAAAATTAGAACCTGAAGACATTATAAGACAAGCAAAAAAAATTCAAACACTCAGCAATCGATTATCAGATATCGCAAAAAATATAGAAGAGTTTCAAAGAAACGAAGCTGAAGCAGTTCAAAAGTTAAAAAATCAATTAAAACATGAAACAGGGCCAGGTGGAAGATATCATTTATTAGAAGAACACGAAGTAGATGAAGCCATCTCACAAATTGCTAAAATTAGAAAAGGTGGAAATGACTATTTCCATGACGCAAACCTAGCAGAAGAATTAATCCATCTTTTAAAAAAAGAACAAAAGAGTTTAAGCCGATTCGGAGATGATATTAGTGATGCAGCAAATTCACTAAGAGATAAAGACAACCAATTAGCATCAAATTTTCAAATTAAATAAGGGGATAATTATATGATCGATTTTATGGGAGAAATTAAAAAGATAGAAAAACAAATCGAAAATGCTGCAGGAGCTGCAGGAGATTTAGCAAATCAGGTTGTTGATGAATTACAAGCTGCTAAAAAACAAATTGAAAAAGAAATGCAGCGTATGATGTTAAAAACAGAAGTAGGGTTTAAATCAATAGATATTATAAAAGAAGATACATATGCTCTTCAAAAAAACATAGGGGCATTTCATGAATTACAAACAAGTCTAAGAGATATAGCAGCAGAATTAGAGAAAAGTTTTGAAAGTAAAACTGGCAGTAAAATCAATGAAGAATTAAAGAAATATGAAAAACAAATTAACAACAACATTTTTAATGAGCATGTTCACTTGGCAAACAGTTGCGGAAAAAAATAAGGGAAATAGAAAAAAAGTCCTCTTAATATAGGACTCTTTTTTTGTTATTCCTGAAAGTAAACTTTTAAATATTAGTTTACTTTCAAATTACCTTAAACATTGAGTTCACACCAACTCTTCTGATACTCTCAAAATATAAAATAAAAGTATACATTCGAAGTATTATAAACAAAGAAGTTGAATCCCTCATAAGAAAAGATGAGTATCTCCTCACTATCGAGATACTCATCCAAAGAAAACATAAATTAACTATTAGTATTTAGCTCTTTACTGTATTTCTTTATAAAAAACGCCATTATTAACGTAATAATTCCTATACCTAAACCAAGTAATTGATCTAACGAAATTACATCACGAAAAATCCAACGTATAATAAATCCCACACTAAATACTAATACAAGTAAAAAACCAAAATATTTTAGTCCCCCATATACGTCTCCCATACCCAAACCCCTCTTAATTTTATAATTAATTCATCCATAAATATAAAATATTATTATTGATTTTGTTTTTCTCTTTCACCTACAACCCAAGCTACTAATAAAATTGAGCTAGTTGCTAACAATGCTGTAAAAACTCCCATTAAACATTTCTCCTTTTTACAAACATAATTAACCATATTATACCATAGTGACAATACTTACAAAGACTTAGTTACCATAACATCACTTATCGGGATTCAATGTATCTAGAAAAAACCCCTTCAGTTTACTTGCTGAAGGGGTTTCGTATTTACATAATTATCGTTATTGGAATCAAAATAAGCTTACACATCCAAACTATTGATAATAGCTAATATTTGATGATCTGTCCATTTGCCATTAATCCTTATATTTTCTTTCGCTATACCTTCTTTTTTAAACCCCACTTTTTCTAATACACGAATAGATGCTATATTATTAAGCATCGCTCCTGCTTCAATTCTATGTAGCTTTAATTCCCTAAAAGCAAAATCTACAACAAGTTGAAGAGCCTCTGTTGTATAGCCCTTTGCATTATGCTCCTTATCTAAAGTGAATCCCGTATAACAGCTTTGGAGGTCTCCCCTAACAATTTGAGTTAATGAAATGTCTCCAATCAGTTTATCATTTTCTCTTAAAAAGATTCCAAAAGGGTATACTTGCCCTTCAGCTGTCTTTTTTAGAGCTTGTTCAAGACGTATTTTTTGATGTTCTTCTGTATAAAAAACTTCTGGGAGCAACGGACAAACTCGTTGAAAAAATTCGCGATTTCTAATATGTAAGTTAGCTAACTCGTTGGCATCATCAGTTTTATAAAGCCGAATATAAATGTGCTTCCCTACTAGTTTCATAACATCCCTCCAACATTTTTATATGTCTAATGAGGCAAAAGTATACCGTATACTTTATACAGTTGGCTATTGTCAGGAATCATTTTGCACGAAAGAAAAGACACTCTATATGAGTGTCTTTTCCAATAGTTTTTAGCAGAAGCAAGAAGCTCCAACGATGATTAATAAAATGAATAACACAACTAATAAAGCAAAGCCTCCAGAAAAGCCACAACCGCCACAACTACCACCATAACCCATAATAGTTCCTCCTTTAGATAAGAGGGGAAAACTAAGGTTCACTCATGTATTTTAATGGATTCGTTTCATCTTATGTTTTTCCGCATTGATTGAGCAGGTCCTTTCGAAGACTATTCACATATTAACTATATTTTTAAAAATAAATAATTTAACTATATCAATATATAGATAAATTAATATAATGTATTAATCCTAAAAGAAGGGAGGAATAGCCATGCAATTAGTTTGTTTTAAAATAGTAAGTGGTCAATATTTCTTATTTGTAGAAGGTATTCAAATTCCTGTACCAATTCCAGCAGTTGCTGCAGCTTTATTAATTGGTTTAGGAGTAATTCCACTTTGTTCTTAATGTAAAGAATTCGGACCATTCCTATCTTTCCATTGGAAAAGCCTCAAGTATATGAATACTTGAGGCTTTCTTTATATCAGAGAAAAAACACCTTACAGCGCTTGAAGATCTCCTGATTTAATTAATGCGGCCGTTACATCATCACCGAAAGTATTGAGACAGAATACTTGCTCGTCTACCTTATCCATCACTGTAGCTTCACCTATCTTGCCACCTTGAAGTTTAATAAAATAGTTATGTTCTTCTACAATTTTACTAAAATCTCTATTTGCCCATCTTTCAGTAATTGCTAATAGCTCTTCTTTGTTCTTGAAATTGTTTCCGTTTAGAATATTTCTTACTTTCTCTGCATTCTTTTTGGACATAGGGGTTGCTCCCTTTCCTTCACACGCTTTTACTTTTTGATGAGTCATGCTATGCATAGCTGAAATAACTTCTTCTTCAGTAGAAGTTACTGTAATGTGAAGTTGTGCATTTGAACCTTTCACTTCTGCTTCATTCGATAGTATGTCTTCTTTATTAACCTCTGCAAAAACATGGTCCTCCCCCTTAAGCGGGACTTCAGCAAACTGTAATATTCCATAAGTCATACCAGTTGCAAGTACTACTCCCCCTATAATAGATGCTAGCCAATACTTTAGCTTCTTATCCATCTTCATTTCCCCCGTCTTCGTTTACATATCTTAACTAAAGAATACCATATTTAATTCCTTTTTATTGAAGAGTCTCTAATTTCTACTATTTAAAAATGATTATATCGTCTAATGTAATACGATATAATCATTTTATAATACAAAAAAAATCATATTCTCATTCCCTATTTTTTTGGAGGTGATTGTCTTGAATAAAAACATCAATCTACTTCTTCAAATAATAATTGGAATTATAATTATGATTGCACCTATTCTCATAACAGGATCTATATACGATGTCACTAAATCATTTGGTGAACTATTAGTGGCAGAACTTATTATAAGAACACTTTCTCTCATTATTGGACTTTTAGTTATTAGCACGGCTTTGCATCGTTATTCTCAATAATTATTCATGTTCAAAAAATACAAATATTTTACATACCAATTCTTATGTATTAAGACATCAAAAACAAGTGTTACGAAAAAAATATAAAAAAGACATCTTTTTTAGGGAAAAATGTCTTTTTTATATAAACCTTAATGTTCGTTCTGTAAAACCCTCGCTGCCTTTACTCCCTCTTTCTCTTCTTTTAAAAACAACGATACGATAAAAGCAACAATGATAAAGACTAACCCTAGTGCAAATGCACCTTGGAATCCAGACGTTAAACCGTTTAACTTCTCTACTGGGTCCATTGGATTTGCGGAGCTTTCCATATAGCTAGCTGTTCCTGAAGACATTTTCGAAATAAAGATAGCCGTACCAATTGCGCCAGCTACTTGCTGCAACGTACTAAACAGTGCTGTTCCGTGCGGATATAAATCTGGTGTTAACTGATTTAAACCGTATGTTTGTGCCGTCATGACAAACATGAGTCCAACCATTAATACGCTATGCATAACAATAATTTGTACCATTGATGTATCAGGAGTAATGCCTTTAAATAAGAACATTGCTATCCCCACTAACACAATACCGGGAACGATAATAACTTTCGGACTAAATTTATCAAATAGTTTACCTGCGATTGGTCCCATTATGGCGCTAATAACACTTCCCGGAAGCATGATGATTCCTGATTTAAAAGCTGTAACGAGTAAAACTGTTTGCAGGAACATCGGTAATAAAGTCATCGTTGAAAATAACGACATCATCACAATGACGATTAATCCAACTGATAATGTAAACATCGGGACTTTAAATGCGCGTAATTCTAAAATTGGATTCTCAATTTTCAATTGTCGAAAGACAAAAATACATAATGAGATAAGCCCAACAAGTAAAGTGCCATACACTTTCGCATCGGACCATCCTAAGTCACCTGATGCACTAAAGCTATACACAAGTCCGCCAAATCCGAGTGTCGATAAAAGGATAGATGGATAATCTACTTTTGGCCTTGTTAACTCTGAAACATTTTGAATGTACTTCATTCCAATCATAATGGAAATGATCACGACAGGAATAACAATATAGAATAACCAGCGCCAATTTAGTGAGTCTACGATTACTCCAGATAATGTAGGACCAATTGCCGGAGCTGCCATCATCACAAGTGCGATTAATCCCATTGTGGCACCACGTTTTTCAGGTGGACAAATGATTAAAATCGTATTCATTAATAACGGTGAAATTAACCCTGTCGCTACCGCTTGGACGATACGGCCGACTAATAAAACGGAAAATGTCGGCGCAAATCCCGCAATTAATGTACCAGCTAAAAACGTTACCATAGCGATTAAAAACATTTGCCTCGTTGTGAGCCATTGTTGAAGTAACGCTGTAATCGGGACTAAAACCCCAACTACTAACATGTAAGCTGTAGAAAGCCATTGAATCGTTGAAGCTGTTACGCCAAATTCTTTCATTAATACTGTTAACGCATTACCAAGTAATGTTTCATTTAATAATGCAACCATTGCCCCTAAAAGTAATGCAATTAAAATAGGGGTATGTTTCATATTAGAAGTATCAACTTTGCCACTTGCTGGGCTCTTAGTTGTCATATTCATTTGCAAATTCTCCTCCTGTTTCTTACTAAAAAACTTTAAATACACCAGAACACATGTAATATAATATACATATGTAGATTAAAAAGGGAGAATCAATTTTCAGCCACTGTATATTTAATCTACAAAAAAGGAGAATTGTAGATGAACGATAATGAAAAACAAATTGATTTACGTATTAGACGTACACATAAATTACTATGGGATTCCTTATTTGAATTAATGACACAATCAAAACAGAAATATAGTACGATCACAATTAACCAAATATGTGACCGCGCGATGGTACACCGAACAACCTTTTATAAACACTTTGAAGATAAAGATGCTTTATTAGCATTTGGATTTAAACGATACAGCAAGATGATTGCTGAAATACCCGTTTCAGATCGATTAAGTAAACCATTTCAAGTAATGGAACAATTTCTACACCATGAAGAAATCGGTAAAATATTAGAGACACAAATGTCTGATGAACAATTTATTAACCGGACACAGTATTTAAGTCACGAAACGAGAAAACAAGAAATAGAAGCGTTACATCAACTGCGCAAAAATCATACGATGCCAAATGATCTAATCATTGAATTTTATTCAGGGGCAATCACCTCATTAAGCGCATGGTGGTTTAAAAATGAAAGAAGCGTTTCTGCGGCTGAAATGGATAAGTATCTCCACCAACTTATTAACAGGGATATTTTTCAGTTTGAAGAGGAATAAGACTACACCTTTTCAATCATGCAATAAAGTGAAACTTTAATCAGTGGGGGGTTTTGTTCATCCCCCACTGATTATTAGTTGAACCAATCGGACTTTTACGGACAGTTGATCCCCCACCTAACTTCTTTGCTTCCACTGAATTTTGAGGTGGGGGTCTTACTGCCCGTTAAAGCGGGATCAAATTGACCACAAAATAGGAGTATGATATATTTTCGGTAGAATACTATATAAGTGTGACAGCGAATAAATTGGCATATAATAAAAAGAAGAGATGCGCTAAAATCTCTTCCTTAACTGCTACCGTATAGGGTGGTGGTTATTACACGTTACTATTTTTTACGAAACCCACCCTTTTGCTTCCTACGGCGCGGAGTGGGTTTTTTGTTGTCCTTACCCAGAAGTTGCTTCCGCAAAAAACACGCTGAAACTTCACGTACAGTCGCTTCTACAAATTCTTTTACAAGGTCAAACAAAAACTCCATATTATCCCTTCCTTCCAAATAGAAAGAAGGGATAACCACCCACCCTCACAATATGCAGTTACATATATTTTATCAAATGATTGTAAAGATATTATGTAAACCAAACAAATGAAATTTTACATAGAAAAAAAGCCCTTCTAAACCGGGCTTTTCTATCACCATTATTTAGCGATCTTCTTCAAATCCGAACTTTCTATAATTGAAAGCATATTCACCTTTTATTAAGACGGACCATAACCAATAAGATGAGCAATTATAACTGCTATTAAACCGATTGAGTATTCAATTAGAATTAAAGGAAGAATCCACCTTGCCCACCTTGTCCATGAAATTCCTGCAATTGCTAATCCAGCCATTAGCGTACCACCTGTCGGAAAAATAATATTTCCAATACCATCGGCGAATGAAAAGGATAATACTGCTGTTTGGCGTGTAATGTCCAATAAATCTGCAAGTGGCGCCATGATAGGCATTGTCAACATCGCATGGCCACTACCTGATGCTAAAATAAAATGAATCGCTACTTGGAAGTTGTACATTCCAACAACACTTAAAAAAGGAGAAATATGTTCCATTCCTTCCGACACTTGATACAGTAGCGGGTCTATAATATGCCCTTGATTCAATACAACTAAAATAGCGCGTGATACACCAATGATTAAAGCTCCCCCGATTAAAGATGCCGATCCTTGTGTAAAAGATTCTACAGTATCATCAAGAGATATCTTGCCGAGAATTGCAATGATTATAGTTAAAATAATAAATAAGGCTGCAATTTCTTTTATATACCACTCGTACTTAATAACACCGAATACAAGAATAATATAGTTGATTAAAAAGGCCGTTAATATCCATTTATGTCTTTTTGTTAACTCTACTTTCGCTGTTAGTAGGCTGTCTTGCTTGTTTGTATCGAATTTTCCGTAAATTCCACTTGCAGGATCCCTCTTTACTTTCATCGCATGACGATAAACGAATGTAACAGCAATTACATATATGACTACGAATAAAACGAGGCGGAACCCCATCCCCGAATACATAGGAAGACCCGCTATCCCTTGCGCAAGCCCAACTGTAAACGGATTCATAATTGCCGTTGTAAATCCAACAGACGCTCCTACTAGTACCATCGCAGTTCCTGTTATCGTATCAAATCCAACCGCAAGAGCTAGCGGGATGAATAGAGGTACATACACTAAAGCTTCCTCCGCCATTCCCATTAATGACCCGCCAAGCGCAAAGAACAGCATGATAATAGGAATCATTAACTTTTCACGGTTAGCGAGGTTTTTTGCCATCGTTGAAACAAGAGCCTCAACTGTACCGGATGCCTTTAATACACCAAAAAACCCTCCAATAATAAGAATAAAAAAGATAATATTAGCAGCTTCTACCATCCCTGTAGGAATAGATTTTACCGTATCAAAAAATCCAAGTGGCGTTGATTCAATCCATTTAAATGAATTTGGATCTACTGTTGTATACCCATTTTTTTCAATCTGTTCATATTTTCCGGCCGGCAATATATGTGTAATAACAGCCGCAATAACTAGCAAGACAAGTAACATTGCAAATACGTTTATTTTCCATTCTTTTCTTTCCTTTTTTTCTTCTGGCTCGAATGAAACTGCCTTCTCTGATACTTGACTCATATACCAATCCCCTTTGCAATAAAATGAAACTTTGATCAATGGGGGGTTCGTTCATCCCCCACTGATTATTACTTTTCCGGGCAGCCGGCAGTCTGGTTTCCCCACAACCATGACATACCAAGCTATCCACCAATTCTTTTATTTATAACACACTAGGATTTAACTACCTTTTTACTAATTTCATTTACAAATTGGTTAAATAAACGCTGCTGCAAGACATCCTTTTCCGACATCATTTCTGGATGCCATTGAACGGCTGCTACATAACGATGAGCTTTCGATTCAATAGCCTCTATTACACCATCAAAGGACCATGCGCTCGCCTCGAAATCTTTTCCTAATGTTTTCACTGCTTGATGGTGAAAAGAATTAACCATTAAAGATTTTTGGCCAATAGCCTCATAAATTTTTCCCTCTTCCAGAAGATCTACAGAATGAGAGCCTTGCCATTTACGGAACTGTTCTCGAACATGGAAATATTCTGGCCCCATCTCGTGCTCTAAGTCTTGATAAAGAGATCCACCAGCTGCAACATTTAACACCTGTAATCCTCGGCAAATTCCTAAAATAGGAATATCTTTTTCTAAAGCCTGCTTTGCCAAATTTAATTCAAAATTATCTCGTTCTTCCTCTACAGTACCTATATATGATTTTGGAATATCACCGTAATAAACTGGATTGATGTCCGCGCCACCAGCCAATAACAATCCATCTAATTGATTAAGTGTGGACTCAATTTGATCAACTTCCTCAATTGGAAGTAGAACAACCGTTGCACCTGCTCGTTGAAGTGAACGGATGTAGTCGTAAGAAAAGATAGCCATATCTTGACCTGGTAGCCCTCGTAAGCCCTCCTTCCCTATTTCACTATGATCAATATAATACCCCGTAACACCAATTAGTGGTTTCATTTTCTCTCACCTCATAATTTAAATGGTTTCGTTGTCTTTCTCTGCTGAAATTGTATACTCTTAACCTCCCTTTTCTAGCAAGTGGTAAAGAATTAAATATGTAAATTATGACTCTACTCATTTCATTATTTCTTTACACACCATTGATATAAGCAAATATCGTGCCAACATTGAAATTAAAGTGATTATTTACATATTTTTAAATATTTTGTCGTTTTATCGGTGTTTACTATGCTGAAATGTATTATAATTGGTTATTAATTGGTTACATAATGACCAATTAATAACCAACTTTAGACCAATTCCATTCAACTAAAGAGGTGCTCTATGAACAAATTTGAAACCAACCACATTGTATTGATCACCGTTTTAAAAGAAACACGAAAAGCCCTACATCAACAACTAACGGAGATGGTAGGTGATCTCATAGATATCGAAAGTTTTTCTGTAGAAGAAAGTATTCCAAAAGTATTTCATTCTACATTAATTGTGTTACCTAATACATTTACGATAGAAACGGTGAAAGACTTTATTGGGGAAAACTGCGAAGTAATAATAGCAAAACGAACATTAAATTATGAAAACGTAGACCAGCTTTTATTTTTACCAGAAGGAACACAAGCCCTATATGTGAATGATAATCATAAAACAGTATACGAATCAATTGAAACGATGCGTCAATTGGGGCTGAACCATATTGAATATGTCCCATACTATCCTGGAAAAACGAATATACAAATGATCAAGCTCGCAATTACACCTGGCGAACTTGAAATCATCCCTGACTTTGTAGAAAAAGTAATTAATATTGGTCATAGATTAATAGATATTACTACAATCATGTCCATTCTAGATCGATTTCATTTAATGGAGGAATCAGGTAACCACGTTTCTGAGAGATACTATCGAAAAATAGTAGATTTAACAAAGAATTTAGCTAAAGCTCATCGACAACTTCATCAAGTTATTGATGGTGTTGGTGATGGCATACTAGCTATTGATTATGAAGGAAGAATTGTTGTCTTTAATGAATTTCTGGAAAGCATGCTGAAAATAAAAAGTAAAAATGCTATTGGTCATCCGATTGATGCCATTATTGATAATATCGATTTAGTGAACTTCATCCTTTCGAATAAGCAACAAGAAAGCGGAATATTTGTTGTAAACGGCTCGGATGTAATAGTAGAACGCCTACATATAAATGATCAATCGATTATTGTTACTTTTAGAAATGCCCTTAAGACCATCGGATTTGAACGGAAATTGAGAAAAGAATTTGTCAAAAAAGGTTATGTAGCAAAATACAATTTTCATAACATCGTTGGGATTAGCTCTACGATCCAAGACACGAAACAAATTGCCAAAAGGTTAGCTAAGACTGATTTAACTGTATTAATTGAGGGTGAGAGTGGTACCGGAAAAGAGTTATTTGCAAGTGCTATTCATAATGCTTCACAGCGAAATAGCGGCCCTTTTCTTGCCGTTAACTTCAGTGCTTTATCGGATGATTTAGTCGAGAGTGAATTATTTGGTTATGAAGACGGAGCGTTTACCGGAGCAAAAAAGGGCGGGAAAATGGGACTATTTGAACAAGCAAATGGTGGCACTATTTTTTTAGATGAGATTGGAGATATTAGCCTGAAACTTCAAGCACGACTACTTCGAGTATTGCAGGAAAAAGAGATTATGCGCGTTGGCGGAAGCCAAATTATCCCGATAGACGTCCGGATTATTGCAGCGACCAATAAGGATCTACTGAAAATGATTCAAGAAAATGTGTTTAGAGAAGACTTATACCATCGGCTTAAAGTACTCTTTATACACCTTCCCGAATTAAGGGCGCGCCGAAATGACATTGAATTATTAGCTAAACATTTTGTTGCACTATCGGACTCTAAAGTCAAAATTGATCAAGAACTAATTGAAGAACTGCAAGGATATCCATGGTACGGAAATGTAAGAGAACTTAAAAATACGATAGATTACATGCTTGCTGTCCGTACCGGAAACCAAATAACAAAAAATGATTTGCCTAATCAACATTATTTTCAAAAGCCTCCACATAAGAAAACAAATAGCGATCAGGCAGAAAATATTAAACCCTTTTCTTCAAATTCAAAAGCTCTTGATCAAGAATCACTTTTCATCCTTACCCTTATCATGAATTATGAAGAAAAAGGAAAGGCAATCGGACGAAGAATTATTTCTGAAAAGAGCCAAGAAGTCGAAATGAAATTAACTGAGGCACAGGTTAGACACCGATTGAACTTCCTGAAGATGAAAGGTTATGTGGAAATAAAAAAAGGTAGAGCAGGGATTCATTTAACAAGAAAAGGGGTGGAGATTCTACGTAGTCTTTAGTCAAGGTTCGGATTTTCAGATACATAGAGGCTGTTTTATAAACAGCCTCTTTTTTTTATGGAATAAAACGTCGATAAATTTAAGTTACAAATATTCAGAATTAATATTAAAATGAAGAATGGGGATAGGGGTATGGGATTATAAAATTTATACATAACGAGGGAATAGAAATGAAACTACAATTAAAAGCGGATTTAGGGCTACTACTTGTTACATTCTTCTGGGGTGCATCCATCTTACTTACAAAGGTTGGACTTGAAGGCATAGAAGAATACAACTTAATCGCATTACGATTTATTATCGCCTTTCTTTTATCAGGTTTAATATTTTACAAACATTTATTCAAAATCGATTTTAAAACTGTAAAATATGCATTTATACTCGCTTCTGTCTTATTTATCGTTTACATTTTCGCGACTTTCGGCACAAAGTATACGAGTGTTTCTAATGCTGGTTTCTTACTATGTCTCACAGTCATTTTCATTCCGATATTATCAGCTATATTTTTAAAACACATTCCTGAAAAGAAAGTGATAGTAGGAATCATTTTAACGATAATAGGAATCGGCTTATTAACATTAACTAGCGAATTCAAGATCGGTAACGGCGATATATTTTGCATACTGTCAGCCTTATTTTATGCGATTCACGTCATCATCACTGGCAGCGTAACGAAACATGTGAACTCCATTGCACTTGGAGTCATACAACTCGGTTTCGTCGGCCTATTTAGTCTTATTTTTTCATTCATTATCGAAACGCCAAAACTGCCTAGCACAACCAACTCATGGCTCATCATCTTAGCCTTAAGCATATTTTGCACTGCAGTCGCATTCATCGTGCAAGTTATCGCCCAGCAATACACGACGCCTACCCATACAGGTCTTATTTTTTCATTAGAACCTGTCTTTTCCGCAGGCTTTGCTTTCGTCTTCACAGGTGAAACGCTGACAGGAAAAGGATACTTAGGGGCTACGCTTATATTAGTTAGTGTGTTGATTGCTGAGTTGGATTTTAAAGGATTGTTGCGGGTTAATTATAAGAAGAATATGGAATAGTTATTTCGCCAAATTACATAAACATACCCCGAAAATATTCTTTTGTATTATTTTCACCCTCTTACCTTAATTTTTTTAGATGCTGCCTTCGAATAAGGTAGCATCTAAAATATGTTACAAGGAATTATTATATTTATGTAGCCTACATAGTTAACCTTTTCTACATTACTTACTGCACATAGTCATACAGATTTTTCGCTAACAACAAACAAGTCACTGTAATGAAAAGGGCACGAACATACCCACTTCCTTTTTTTATAGCGAATTTGGAGCCAACAATCCCTCCAGCAATTTGAGCAATCCCCATTATAAAACCATATGCATAGTTTACTTGCCCTACATACATAAACATTAACAATGCACCAACATTACTTCCTAAATTAAGAAGCTTCGCATTACCTGCTGCTTTTAAAAAATCATACCCAATAAATAAAAGAGAAAACATTAAAAACGAACCTGTTCCAGGACCTAGAAATCCATCATAAAAACCAATAGCAAAAACAAAGAAAGTAAAAATAATGACGTGTCGACCAGACAATTTCTTATGAGTGGAAATACTACCCCAATCCTTTTTGAATATCGTATAAATAGCGACCGCACCAAGCATAATCAGCATCAACGGCTTCAGTACTTCTGGATTCATTAAATGAACGGTCCATGCCCCTATTATGGAACCTATGAAAGTGAGCGGAACTAATTTAAACGCCGATTTCAAATCAAGATTACCAGAACGATAAAACACAATATTACTAGTTGCACTTCCCATTGTCGATGCTAGTTTATTCGTAGCTACTGCACTTGCTGGATTCAGCCCTGTAAACAATAAAGCTGGTAAGGCAATCAATCCACCACCGCCTACAACTGAATCAATAAATGCAGCCACAAACCCAAAAACAATCAAAATAATTAATACGGATGGGTCTAAATACAAATCCATACTAGTAGCCTCCCCTTTAGTCACTATTGTAATAGTAACTATCAATTTGCTAAATGTAAAGAGTTATTGTAACGTTGAAATATAACAGCAAACATCGGAGGACGAAAAAAGTGGACTACATAGTACAACAGCTTAAAAAAATTGGTTTTAATGAATATGAAGCTAAATCTTATGTATCTCTTGTGAAACAGGGGCCTGCTACAGCCTACCAAGTAAGTAAGGATTCAGGGGTCCCAAGAGCGCGAATTTATGAGATTTTAGGTAACCTTGTAGAAAAAGGAATTGTCATGAAGGAAGAAATAAATGACACCACTCGCTATTCACCTCTACCTGTTGAAATCTTTTTACAGAAGGCGCAATCAGAATGGCAGTCTACTTATGAAGGAATAAGTGATTCATTAAAAAAACTAGAAACTTCCGAGGAAAAAACGGATAATCGAGTGATTACTTTAAAAGACAATAAAACAATCATTAGCTATTGTCAGGCATTAATAAAAAAAGCAGAACGGCGTATTGTCATTTCAATGTGGGATGAGATGTATGAAGCGTTAAAAGAAGATCTATCTGAAGTAGCTGATAAAGTTACAATACAAGGTATTACCCTGCATGTTGAAAATCCCATTAAAAATCTAGAAGCTCACCGTATAACACCTTATACAGAGACCTTGTCTACAGAACATTGGTTTATTGTATCAATAGATTCTAAAGAGATGATTTATGGACCATCACTTGAAGAGCGTAATATTGCTTTTTATACAGATGACCCCGTTCATATATACTTATTAGAGGATTATGTATGGCATGATGTTTTAGTCAATCGACTTGTCCGACGTAGCCAAGATGATTTGCAGCAATGGATTACTGCAGAGAGAAAGTCTTTCTTTATGGGGAAATGAGAAGCATATTGAAAGAATCAAAAAATAAAGCATAAGTGAATGAAATAGAACACTTATGCTTTATTTTATTTGCAAAGTGATGCTCCAGCCTTTTCACTATTTCCCCTCCACAAACCGCCCAAACTCTTTCAAAAATCTCAGCTTAAAACTCCCCACAGGCCCATTCCGGTGCTTCGCCACATGAATCTCCGTCATCTCTTTCTGCTTCGTTTCCTTATCGTAATAATCTTCGCGGTACATAAGCATAATGACATCCGCATCTTGCTCAATTTGTCCGGTCTCTCTTAAATCAGATAAAAGTGGACGCTTATCTTGCCGTGCTTCTACAGAACGAGATAATTGTGACAATGCTACTACACAAACATTTAATTCACGCGCCAATACCTTAAGCTTACGAGAAATTTCACTAATCTCTTGAAATCGATTGCCCTTATGCTTCGGGTCGCCCGTAATAAGCTGCAAGTAATCTACAATAATTAAAATCTTTTTATCACCGTGCTTCCTCTTTAACTTACGAGTTTGCATCCAAATATCTTGCACTGTAACGCCTGCATTGTCGTAAATCTCAAATGGCAACTCACCAATCTCCGCAAACGCCTTACTCACCTTTTCCCAGTCCTCTATCGCAAAACGATGCTTCGGATTTTTCAGCCTACCTCCTGACACTTCGCCCACGCAAGACGCCATCCTTTTTAACAATTGCTTACTACTCATCTCTAACGAAAACAATCCAACTGCCGCTCCAGCCTTCGCCGCATGCAGTCCAACATTTAGCGCAAACGCAGTCTTCCCCATAGAAGGGCGTGCACCAAGGACGACAAAATCACCCTCCTGCAATCCGCACGTCATTTTATTTAGCGATGTATAACCAGTCTCAATACCAGTAATCTCTTTCACATCTTGATGAAGCTCCTCATACAAATCAACTAACGCATCCTTCAAATCAAACTCACATACAGAGTCTTTCTCCTCTAACTCACAAAGTGCCGTAATCGTTTCACCGATAACTTTCTCACTCTTCTCCGCAATAAGACGCTCCCCCATCTTGTGCCCGAGAACACCAGCCTGATACATTTTCCACGCACCTCGAACAAGCCCCTCATAATAAGAGAAGTTGGCAGTTGTAGGCACACCATCCATTAACCCTATAAAATACTCCATTCCCCCGATGCCCTTCAAAAAATTCGGGTCCAACCTAGAAGTGAAAGTCACAAGATCAATCGGTTGCCCCTCGCCTTCCATCTTTCGCATTAACTGAAATATAGACTTATGTACTGGCATAGAAAAATACTGCTCCGTCAAACGGCACTCCTTAATAAGCTCTCCATCAATTAGTAGAGAACCTAACACCGTCTTCTCCGCCTCCACATTTTGAATACTCATGGCCGCCACCCGCGCTCCGCTAAAAAGCGCTGCAACTCCTCCTCAGATGGCGCATTCTTCTCCCACTCCTCACACCTCGCCAAAAACTCCTCCGTCTCCCCCGTACTAACAGACGACTCCTTCTTCCGAAACTTAGCCGTATCTGCCTCAACCTCACACACTTTCGTAAACCCTTTCCCGTGCCACCCACGCAGAATCCCCTTCACATAAGCAACCGTCCGCTTATTATTCTCAAATGCAATTTGAAGCGCCTTCAGCACAAGCTCCTCTGACAAATCTTCCATCCACGCACTCAATTCCTCCACCGCAAACGGAGACAAACTACCGAAATGTTGCTCATAAAAAGAAAACACACGACTTCCCGTTTCTTCCTCTACAACCTCTTCTTCCTCTGTCTCCTCACAAATCGGCTCAACATCATCCACAGTCAAATCATCAGGCATACCGAAATGCGCTAAAAGCATCGGAACACTTAGCTCTTCCTCAGCGCACTTCTGAAGAAACATATGTACAAACTCCTTATTCTTCACACCCTTAAGCTCACGAAGCACACACTTCTCCACATTCGTATTCGTCACAGGATTATAACGAAGCCAATTTAAAACGAATAACTCCCGCGTATCCGCATCATAAAGAATCTTCCCATAATCAATGAAGCGCTGCACAAGCTTATCAACAGTCTCCCGATTATAACCCGTCTCCATCTCAGCTAACCGCTTCGGAAAAGGAAAAATCCCACACTGCGTCGTCTTCGAACAAGTTAACAAATACACATAAAAATACCGCTCCTCCGGCGTCAAATCCAAAACAAAATCATCCTGCCAAAAATTCACCTGCACATTACGATACACCGCCATCAAAGTTCCTCCCGTCTCCGTTCAAAAGTAAAAGCCCCTTCATAATATATATGGGAGGATGGCAGGGTTTTTGGCGTGTTATTTCAAAAATTTTTTCGACTCCTACTACGGTGTTTGTTGGTGTTTTTGTTTTGTTATGTTTTTTCTTAGTGATTTATTACTTGGTAGGGGCTTGTAAGGGGCTTAGGAGGGGCTAGTTATAATTAAATCCAATTTATTTTTTAATTTTCCATTCTTAAAAGAGGATATTCCAATAATAGGAAGAATATATAAATTATATTAATATATTTTCAAAAGAATAGGAGATACATTATGACAACTTGGTTAGAAGACATTATAACAGCTTTTAATAATTTAGATGGTGTCAGCCATTATGACGAACTTTATGAAGAAGTAAAAAGAGTTAGAACTGAACCATTACCAAACTCCTGGAGAAGCATTATAAGAAATACTATCGAAACACATTCATCCCATTCTAAAATCTTTAATGAAAAAAAAGATTTATTTTACTCAGTAAATGGATTAGGAGAAGGTACTTGGGCACTTCGAAATGAAGAAGGCTTAATTGAAGCTACCGATATCACAACTCCACCTGAAAAAATTAAAACTGAAGTATATAGAATTCTAAGAGATACAAGTTTAACCCGCGATTTAAAAAGATTACATAATCACACATGTCAAATCTGTGGTGAAAGACTTGAATTATCTACAGATAAACATTACTCTGAAGCTCATCATATTAAGCCATTAGGTAGTCCTCATAATGGTCCAGATATAAGTGAAAACATTATTGTTTTGTGCCCTAATCATCATGCTCTATGTGATTACGGAGCCATCCCATTAAATTATTCGATGTTAAAAAACGTTAAGGTTCATAACATATCTAAAGAGTTTATCGACTATCACAATAACGAAATATTTAATAAGGCAAACAAATAACCAACTCTCTACTAAACATAAAAGAAGGTTCTACATCCAGAACCTTCTTTCTATTAAACAAGTACTATTTTCATCCGATTTTTTACATTTTTTACCTGAAAAATTTTTATACAAGTTTTATCTATTATCATTAAAAACCTCTGGCTTATCCAATGTATCTACCACCTTCTTTATATACTCTTCTTCCTCACTTGTGAAGAGTGCTGGAAATTCAGCCAAAGGAACTCCACTTTTAGATTGTTTAATTATATTCGTTAACTCCTCATGAGAAATATGAAGATATCCCATCATCTCTTTAATCAGTTTGAAAAATTCTCTTAAGGCAACATGAACATCAAGATTATCTGGCTCCTTCCCCTCTTCCTTATACTTTTTCAACTTTCCTATCACATGCATAAATCGCCGATCAAACTTTTCTTTTAGTTCCTTATTATTATAAAAAGTTTGAACACTATCAGTTGAAAAGTATTCCTCTAACCATTCTTTATTTTCTTTCTCCCATATAAAAGTTTGCAAAAATGAAGAAAACAAAGCAACATCTACTCTCTCTTCCTTTTGAAACTTCTTCGTCATCTCATCCATATGCGAAAGCACCTTCGCAATTCTTTCTTGTTCTGCCAAAAGCAATTCCCTTTGAAGATGTATTTGTCTTAAAAAATCTTTAGTCTCTATATCACGCTGTAATAGAATATTTTGAATCTCTCCAAGCGAAAAACCGAGATGCTTAAACGATTGAATTTGTTGCAGCACATACAAATCATCTTTCGTATATAATCGATGTCCACCCTCATTATAATCGCTCGGTTTTAATAATTTAATCTTGTCATAATAACGAAGCGTCCGCACCGTAACATCCCCAACACTGGCGAACTCACTAATCATCCACGCCATACCATCACCTACTCCGCTAACTTCTCTTTCACATACTGAAGCATATGAGAAAAACTCATCTCATTCTGCCCATAATATTGAAACAAACCTACAATAAGCAATAAAAAAGGAACATTCCCTCTATAACGATTTTCATACCCGCTAATACCATCATAAAAGTACTCATACTTTCTTTCTCGTAAAACAATATAAATAGCAATAAACAACACGGCAATCATAACCAAAATTCGCTTTCCCCTTATCTCCACTTCTTGTTTCATCACCTATTCTCCTTCCACCGCATATCTATCTTCTTTAAACAACGGAATTCGAATAAAATAACGATATGGCTCATCTCGTATTACTTTCCACGTAACAATGATCACTTGAACGACCTCATACGATCCCCCAAAAAAACATCACTAACACGCGAACTAATATTAAATAGAAGAAAGATTAACAAATGAAAATTGAATGCTTTTCGGAAATGGTATTTATACACTTCATTTTTACGTGCCAGCGTGATGTACATGAATTGTGGCGAAAAGATTCCTATTGCGGCTGAGAGTAGTAGCATGATGATGGTGTTTCTTTTTTCTTTTGTGATGGTTTTCATGAGTGGTTTGGTCCCCCCTTTTTGATTTGTAGGTTAGGGGGTGACGTTGGGGGAGGTGCAAGGGGAATGTATAGAAAAAGTTTGGTATCACTAATATAGAGATAAAATAAGGCTTTTACCTTGACAGGGTGGAGGTTGCTGATTCGAGACCAGTCGGGATCATACGAAAAACCCCTTGATAATCAAGGGGTTTTCTTTATGTAGCGCAATCAATATACTTTCTTAAAGGATAATTTTTTGTCTACTGGTCAAGATTTCGTCAATAACTGTTCCTTTTGGTCAATGCTTATTATTTTAACTTTTACCTCTTATACCTGCATAGAAGCTAAATAAAGACTAATTAATTACATAAAAAAATAGAAAAGAGCACCTTATCCATTCAAAAAAATCCACTCTGTTCCTCTAATAAATCTTAATTGCCAACAAAAATTTCCACTTATGTAATCTCATATATCATTAAAATCAACCAAAACTTCACAGTTATTTTTTTGATATTTTTGCCCTGATTGCATCCATATCCTTTCCCTTAGGCATGATAAATAAACATTTACCATTACTCTTTGATTCCCAAAGAAGGCCTATATCTCTTTTCTCTTTTGAATCGTCGTTACTCCAACGATCTTCACCTTTATATTCAATAACTAGATATCTCCCGTCAGTCAATAAGCATACAAAATCAGGGTAAAATTTATCTGTAGAGGTTTGAAGCCAAAATGAGTATTTCCCCTTTCTTTCTAGGTTTCTTACCCAAAACTTAACTTCTGGTAGAGTGTCTATAAACTGGGCACATTCTACCTCTTCTCCTCTTTCATTTAATTCACCAACCTGTGGATAAAAATGCTTTTGAAACTTATAAGAGCCTTTATAATAAGTACTACATGGGTATTGTATAGGATTAAAAGAAAAACAAACTTCTGGTGTTACAATAATTTGATCTTCTAAATCATTAAACAAACATTGCTGAAAACTATCTTGCTTTGCTTTTTCCCTAAACAAATCAATTTTTTTCACCATTGCATTTTTAAGCTTATATCTATCAATAACTAACTTTTCTAAACTAATTCCTCTCTCATCAATTAAGGTTCTAATTACCCTAGAAAAATAAATGCTTGTTTCAGCTGGTGAAATGTCGGGATGAGAAATATTTCTATCTAGCCATACGGATAAGTCTATGGCTGTCCAGCCAGTTTCAATATTAAACGCATGTAATTGTTGTTGCAATTCAGTAACAAACTTAGCCTGTACCCTTCCTTTATCCGTCACAGTAATTTCCCCAACCTGTCCTGAATTACCACTTCCTGAATATTCTTCTCTTGTAAGTAACGCATCATAGTCTGTTAATTTCCAAGTGTGTTCTAAGAAATGCGTTTCCTCGAATATTTCAAATAAGTCCCCTTGTTTTATAGCTAAAGCTGGAACTTCAAATTTCTCTCCTCTTTCTGACGGTGCTAGGCTATTATGCATTGATAAGCTATTAAGCTTTTCACATACCTGCTTAATAACTTTTTTTCCCGTATCAGTTTCAAAACAATTTTCTAACTCCCGCTTATCTTGATCATCTATTTCACCATAAATTGTTATAGTACTAGTTTCTTCATCATAAGCTAATTTTTCCGCGATCATGTTTGGCAAATTCTCCAAGTTGGGTCTTTCAGGTAGCTTGACGCTGTAAGATCCAAGTAAATGATATAGATCATTGTCTTCTTCAGCTGCCCCGTCCAACTCAAGCTCTTGTTGTTCACTATTAGATCTTCTAACAAATTCTTTTGCTTCTTGTTTGTTAAAACCATTTTGGACAAGTGCATCTGTTAATGCATTTGCTGCTTCAAAGAAATTTTGCGAAGTAGCAAATGCGTATGCTCTATTTAGCTCCGCTTGCTTTTTAAACTTAGCTTTAGGCATTCTCATTATACGACCTAGAAGCTGCTCTATAGCCGTTGAAGACCTCATTTCTGCAACTGAACAAAGTACATATGCAAAAGGACAATCCCATCCCTCTTTTAGAGCTTGTACAGTAATTACATATTTAATTGGGCATCTATCTGATAAAATATTAACACCTTCTAAGTCTCTTCTATTACCTGTCTCAACAGCAATTTCTTCCTTAGAAATTTTTAATTCTTCACAAAGATATTTCTCAATTACCTCAGCGGTAACAGAAATCCTCCCTTTTCTATTTGGCTGAGCTTGAATTAGAGCAACTGGTCTTATATATTCTCCAGTCTTCTGTTTCTCAAGTCTAGCCACTTTTTCTAAAGCATTTCTTTTTGCTACTGAGATAGATATAATTTCTTTCCAATCGCTTCTCGTTTCAAGATAGATAGGTATCTTAATCATTTCCTCTGCTTTTAGTTCAGCAGCCGATACACTATATAAGACGTTACTTGGGTTATCTTCAGTATCAGGTGTAGCTGTAAATTCTATAATACAAGATGGATTAAAGCGAGATAAAGTATCAAAAGAGAGTTCCGTACGTGCATTGTGTGCTTCATCAACTATTAATATTGGCCTTCTCATATGTAACACATTTGCTAGTGATTTTTTATAAATACCCTGTTCATTTTTCTCTAATCTTTCTAAAATTTCATTACTAATTCCACTGAAATGATCCATCAATGATCCAGACGATTCATAAACCTTTCTACCTTGGGTATCCTCTACCCTAAATGCTTGCATAGTTGAAACTATGATAGTAGTTGTTGTATCTAAAGTTGCCCTTTTAATATACAGAGCATCTACAGTATCTAAAACATTTACAGATCCTAAAGATCCATCTAATGCCCTTCTATAGGGATGAGATGGATCTTTTAATGCATTAATGGTTTGTTCTTTTATTGCATTAGACGGTACTAACCATAAAACAACAGAATGATCAGTCTGCAGAAGTTGATTTCGCACTATTTCTATTGAGTGACACGCCATGATGGTTTTTCCTCCACCCGTGGGTACTCTAAGGCATACATAAGGTATTCCCTCTAAACCTTTCACTGGTGTATAGGATACGCCTGTACCAGATGATTTTTTAGTCACTTTATAGAATGCAGTATTTGCGTCATCAATCTTATTACATTCGTTAAAGTAATTTGTCAAAGAATCTAGTGTACGTTGTTGATAATCCTTTAAATTAAACATTTATTTCACCTTCACTTCATATGGTATTTGTTTAAAGGTTATTTGTTCCTGTTGTAATCTTGTACTACTTAACTTACAAGTAGTACCATAAACGACTTTCGGCCCCTCATATTTTGGGAGACTGCGTAAACTTTCAATTGTTAATGGTAAACTTTCTACTGGATTTTCATTATTATATAACAAGTAAACTCCTAATCCATTTTCCACCCCTAGAAAGCTCGTTGGGGTATTGTCTAAACTTATTGAAAGAGCATTTCCGGTCTCCATATAATAAATGTGTCTAGCTAACTGTTCAAACTGAACATTTTCATTAACTAAATTATGTTCATTAAATAGCGTTGGACCTAATGTTAAATATTTAAAACCTAACTTCTGTTCAAAATTCACTAAGTTACTATCCTCGACATTGGCTTTATTAATTTCATTAGAAAGCCTTTTCGCAGCAATATTTAAACAAACGTTATTGTCCCACTCGATAACAATATATTGACGATTACCATTATCCTTATGATTTAACTCCATAACAGCTTGGGCCGTAGTCCCACTCCCACCAAAGAAATCTAATACAGTAAAATTCTTCTCCCCGATCATCGATAAGAGATATTTTATTAGACCTACTGGCTTTGGATAGTCAAACTTCATTCCATTTGAATCTAAATACGCACTTGCTTGTTGTGTACTCCCCACTTCTCTTAGTACACTAATAACATGACTTTGTGAACTTGAACGCTTTTTAATCCCTTCAATTGCTCCAGTTTTGGTAAGGACAAACTTTGTTTCTTGCCCCTTACTATCTTTCACAACTTCAAAATCCGAGTCAATAAACTCTTGTAGAATCTTTTTTGAACTCCAACCACTCTTTGCCTTAACTGCTACTTGAAGTTTATAGTCTTCAATAATAAGGTCGCTTTCGTAATGAGGCCAAACATCATCCCTTTTTGAAATAACGCCACTCTTAAACTCTGCAGGAAATCCTGCAGGTAGTGCGATTTCACTAACTGGGTTTTTCGGTCCATTTTTAACAACTGTATTCCGAATATATTGTTTAAATAATTTACTATTATCTTTTATATTTGGATCAATTACTGGAGGAGCAGGAAACGAAGATATATCCTTACAGTAGGCTAAAATATATTCATGACAAATCTTAACTTTAGCCTGATTATCAAAATTCCCCTCTGTCTGCCAAATGAAATTAGCTAGCATGTTTTTCGCATGAAAGATCTCATCCATTATTATTCTAAGTAGCGGTTGCTCATTATCATCAATTGATATGAATATAATTCCATCCTCTGTTAGGAACTCCCTTGCTAATAGCAATCTAGGATACATCATACATAACCATTTATCATGCCGAGAAAGATCTTCAAGTTCTTTACCTACTACCTTCCCTAACCATTCTGTTATCTCTTTACTGTTAACATTGTCATTGTAAACCCAATGTTCATTACCCGTATTATAAGGGGGATCAATATAGATACATTTTATTTTTCCTGCATAATGCGGTAATAACGCCTTTAGAGCCATAATGTTATCTGCATTTATCAATAAGTTATTACTACTTAAATCCCCGAATGAGTATTTATCTACCTGCTGTAACAAGTGAAACGGTATTTCTTTATGATGCTTGATAACCGCATCTTTTCCAATCCAATTCAATGATGGCATCTTTAATCATCCTTTATTTCTACAGTATTTCTTCTTTTATTACTCATAATGTATAGTCAATATTGTATCATAAGCACAGATAAACAATAAGATACAATAAAATGATCGCTTATTTATAAATGTTATACTTCAATACTGTTAATCACAATACGACTACATCAATAGCTTATTTACCCCAAAAGACACATAAGTACCTTTTGAGGTACTTTTTTATCATTTCTTGCTACATGAACTTACTAATTTTTCTCACCAAAAGTGAACAGCAATCGATATGATCCAAAGATGAAAAAGTTACATCTTGTATTACTGTATCCATTTTTATTCATCCAATCATAAGAAAAGGATTGCTCTTCATCTGAAAAGCAACCCTTCTTGTATAAATAAACATACAAAAACAAAAAAGTTGTATTCTGTGTAAAAACTTGAGAAAACTTAACAATATGGGACAAACCCGCAATGAATAGTAAAATTGGCCAATTTATAAATAGTTTAATCTCGTTACATGAAACCTTAACTCATTAAACAAACATATCCAAAATATTCTTATTATGAAGGGAAATCAAGAGGGTATTACATTTGATTCCCCTTAAATTTTCCATAAAGAAGACAAGGTTCATATCTATTCATCCGAAATAGATGAAAAAACATTGAGTTCCTGCTTCTTATTCTAAAACAGCCTACAATACACACCAGATTTCATGCATATGCAGTGTAAACAATTTTACAATGTTTTCTTTTCTAGATTGAAATTGGAATTTTTCAAGAAACTTCTTAATAATGTTGTATTAGATCTAATTTGTATAGAAAGGGAAGAGGAAGAAATTTCAAAATACCTTTTTAATTATTTTAGTGTTTGAGATTTAATTAATCACTATAAACTCTTTCGGTTTTGATTACCTTATCAAAACTGAAAGAGTTTAAAACAGATATAAATAAAAATTGAAATTGAAGTATAAAAGCCTACAACTACCAAACTCCTTGTAGAGCATGTAAGACAGGTAATTTTTTGAATAGCCAATGAATAGTTTGATGAAATAGTAATTTTATGTGCTATATTTGAAAGGAGTGGCATAATGAAACAACCAAAAATAAAAATATTTGGTCAAATATACAAAGTAATACAAATTGAGTTTGATAAAAAAACAGGTCTAATCGAAAAAATTGTTTATCAAGTAAATGAACACCAAAACAAGACGATATTTAGGGGGAATGAAATGATAGCAAAATCATTAACCTCCAAATATAAAATCCAAAAGCCAACTCATCACCCATTTCATGATTATGCTTATGCACCTAATTTAGAACGTTTACTTATACAAAATAACTAATAATGAACTAGATACTCCAATTATCTTCTATATCAAAGAACAAACTTTTCTTGTTTCACAAGGACGATTATTGAATAAGTAAAAGGTCAATAGAGACTTTTTTCTTATAGAAGGTTAACAAACTAAACTATCACCATTACTTATACTACTTTAATTATTTTTTAACACCTAAAATTACATGTGAACAGTATTGTGAATAATAAACTCCGTCTCTGATTTTCATTTTCAAAACTCTTGCTCGGAGTTTATAAAACCGCTCATAATTAAATATTATGAGCGACTAATCAATAGCAAAATTAAGGCTTTAAATAATAAAATAATATATAAATTTAATAATTAAGTCTAGCGAGTGAGATGTTTCTTTATAAAAGGGTTAGGAGTTTGTTATGACAATTCCAAACAATAATTTTAATTCATAAAAAATATCTTCATTTAATTATTACTAAAAAGATATATCTCCCCAAATATTTCCTTTATTCCACTTTCGAAACTAGTGACATCATCAATATATATAACTCTTAAATTCTTAATAGCTCTAGAACAAGAAACATATAACAAATTCTTTATTTTTTCCAGATTCCGCTCCCTCTCATCTTCCAATCCATCTGAATGCAAGGAATTTTCAAAAAAGAAATTAAAATAATCTCGATTTCTTCCAAAGGCATTTTCCATAATAATAATAACATTATCAAATTCGCGACCCTTTGTACCGTGATAGGTATGATAAATGACCTTCTCTTCCTGTTTATCCATAATAAATTTATACCACAAGCCATACTCAGCAATATCAACCTTTAGCATTTTTTGTATAGTTGTGTTTGCATGATCAATATCATCATCTGATGTTTGGTTGAATAACTTTCCTATAAGATAATTTTTAAATAGTTCGAATGTGATATTTTCAAAACCAAAAGTCCAATCTATTATTTTTTTATAATTCTCGTCATTAACTTGAGAATAGACAGTTGATATTGATTCTATATATTCACCTAATGTTTTCCCTTTGTGTTCTTTTAATGATTTAATTAACTTTTTCAAACCTTCTATACTCATATCATCAAATAAACTTTCTTTAGGCGAAATATCCATGACTGAAGTCGTTTTATTTAAAAGGTTATTTTGTAACCTAACTATATTAAATAATAACTTAGGGATTTCACCAAGCTTAGACAAATCATTACTAAAAAGCTCCGTATTAAGTTGATTATAATTGATACCTTTATATTTATCTGTCTCTTTAAAAGCTTCATATATATTTTTAAAACCACTATATTCTGCAACAATCTTATTAGTTAAAACTAGACAATGTAGTTGATTTTTCGTAGTTATTTTCCATTCATGTATATACTTATCTAGTAAGTCCTTAACATTATCTGAAGTCCCTGTATAAAACTTTACACTGCCCCCTTCACAATCATCATAAATTGATATTTGCTGAATGTTGTCATTTCTAATTTTATTTATAACCTCAATGACTTCTTTTGTAGATCTTCTATTAAATACTTTATTTATTGACTTTAAACCTGAGTGAATCTTTGTTATTTTACTTCCTACTCCACCATCATAAATATTTTGAGCAGTGTCGCCAAAATAACTTATAAAAATGTTATGACTAATTTTTTTTGCATATTGCTCTAAATAACTCATTATTAACACAACTTTTTCATCGGTATCCTGATATTCATCAATAAAAACAAAAGGATATTTATCAATGATTATCTGCTTTAACAAGTCATATTTCTCAATTATTTTCAAACCATAATCTAACAAGGTATCGTGGCTTATTCGCATTTTATGAAGTTGATCATTATTATAAATCGAATTGTATTCTACAGATTTATACCCTTTTTTATTCGAAATTATATTTTCATAGCATTTTCTATACCTATCTAATTTGTAGATAGTGTTTACTATTTTTTTGAAATTGCTAACATTCTTTAGTATATCAGGGTAATCATTTAAGATTGTTTTAAATGATTTTTTCAACTCTGCTGCTGTAACACTATAATTTTGAAAGAATAATTCTTTATTCTCAATCATTATTTTTTCAAACTTTTCCTTTAAATCATCTTCCAATTCTCGGTATTTACTATATTCTCTAGCTATTTTTAATTTTTGTTTTAAATTTGAAATTTCATCTTCCAATTTTTCTTTATGTATTTCAACTAATTCTTTTTGATACTCTTTAATAAGTCCCCAAATTCTTTCATGTATTGTAGACACTAATACTAAATCTGTGTTTCCTAGTCTTTCTTTTACTTCTTTAGTTGCAACATTCGTATATGTGATACAAATAATTTGTTGATTATGTTTTTTTAAGTTCTTCTCATAATTTCTGATTACATATTTCAAACTTTCAATAAGAGCATATGTTTTTCCAGCTCCAGCTCCAGCATTAAAAATGATACTTTCACTTTTATCAATAGAATAAAAAATTGCATTTAATGACTTTTGCTCTTCTTCCCTATTAGATAGAGCTACCTTAGATAAACTCATTCTTATTTCTCCCCTTCTAATTTTTTGGTTAACCATAAAAGTCCACTATCAATATATTGTGGCAGGGAAGGAACTCCTGGTGCTTCAGTTTCAGTTATAAACTTGTAAAGTAGCTCATTAGCAAAATCGCTTTTATTATTCGATAACTTTTTTTGAAGCTTATACGAATTTTCCTTAATATTATCTAAATTTTTATTTTCGCCTATGATGTCTTCATAAATCTTAGGTTTCATTTTTTCTAGTACACTATTTAAAATTTTATTTTCGTAATTGGTTAAGATAAATGCCTCTTCAAAGCTTGTTGCATAATATCCTTTAATTTTACCCTGATATGCAATATACACATTCTCGACTTCAAACTTCTCATGTCGTAGTTCCTCTAACCTATCAGAACCTCCATTATACTTTTTGATTGTTTCATTAGTTGTTAACCTGTCTTTTAAGTCAGAGATTTGTTTAAAATTTTCCTTTTCTTTAGTAGCTCTTTTTATATCTAAATCCGTAATTATTAGGGCTGGTACTTTTAAGGCTTTAATTAAATCGTGATAAACTATTCCATGAGCTCCATCAATATTGAAAACTGATATATAGTTTTTATTAAGCTTATCCCTATTATCAATATAATATTTAAGAAGCGTTTCTTCCGTCACACCTTCAACAAAAATAATGGCATCTGAAAAGAACAATTCAGAAACTTTATACTTAACATGCTTTTTTAGAAATTTAAGATCATCCTCTCTTTTATGAGCGTTGGTTTCACTTTTAGGGATAATTATATCATCACGCAAATTCACTACATGAGTATAATTATTTTTTGTAGTAACGTAATTTATATTATTAAAAGTATTGCCACTATGTATTTTACTGTTCAGTATATGTGAGGAATGTGTTGTAATTACCAACTGACTGTTTACGTTCTTATTTTTACTTTTTAATAAAGAAGCAATCGCTTCATTTATATTTTTTATAAATAACTCCTGCATTTGTGGGTGCATAAATGTTTCAGGCTCTTCAATTGAAATTAAATTAACTTTACTGTTAAATGAGTTTTCTGGGTATTTTTCCATATAATCAATTAAATCTGCTATTATCATCATCAAATTTGTATAGCCTAAACCAAATTGATTCTCAGGTATGTTCATATCACGTTCGACATATTCATATTTGATTAAATTATTCATCACCTTTTGAAAGCTCAAATCTGCCCTTAAAAGTACCTTAAGTTTTTCGTTTGATTCAATTTCTCCTAAAGACTCGTTTATACTATGTGTATGTTTTTCACTAATTAATTTAGTAAGTTCCTCATTAATATCACTGATTTTCGAATTAAGGTCATTGCCTTCTTCTCCAAATAAGGACTTGTAACGGTATTCAATTATTTTACTAAAAGCTTTTGAAAGACATTTTTCACTCTCAATGTTATTTGCTTTAATTGGTCTCAATTCAATTAAATTTTTTATGTTAAAATTTTCTATTTTATCATTATCTGCATTATAGTAGTTCAATTTAAAGACGGAATTATTTATCAATTCCAAAAAGCCACTAAACCGAATACTTGAATTGTGATTTTTCTCTAATAGTTTTTTCACATCTCTAATAAAGACTTCTTCATTTTCCAGTTCTACTTTTATACCAATTTCTAATTCAGAATTATTAATATCATCTAGTTTCATAAAACGAACCAGATTGGTAACTAAATCATTACTATTATCTTCAATTCCAATACCAATGTTAAATTGAAGATACGGTGTTTCAATTTTCTCTTTTGATTCATCATCTAACTTTAGAATTGTTTGTTCATACTGATCTAGTAGTTTTTTTAAGTACAAAAAATTAAAATCATTTGCTTTAAAAGCGTCTTTATTATTAATAAGATTATCTAACGCTTTAATAATAGTTGTTTTTCCACAGTTATTTTTCCCTACAATTAAAGTGGTTGTAGGAGCAATGTTTATCTCTTTTTTATTTTTTTGTTCTTGAAAGCTTTTAGCATCAACAAATTCTATCTTATTGTTATCTATTCCAAATTTTCTAAAGTTGTAGATTTTTAAACTTTTTAAATACATAAAGTCTTCTCCTATTCTTCTGTTATTCTATTAACATTTTATTCACTAGCTTACTCTTTACTACTTCACTATCCGACAAAAAGCCAATTTATCTCAAAACTATCTTTTGCCCAATCTTGAAATATTCTTTCTTAAAAACACAATAGCTCCAATATTACTCTAAAATATCTGTAAATTGAATTCATAATTCCGACTCAATCGATAGAATCATTTACCAAAATTATACTAAATTTTCTCTACTATTAAACAAATTCCCCAAAAAAATTGTAAAATAAACAAAAAAACAAGCGAATACTACTTCAGGATTCGCCAATAAAAAATAAATAAGAGTTTTTATATAAATTTCATTCAATTCAAACAACCTTCTTAATATATTATTTCTATATCAGTCAAAAACTACTTTTAGACTTGTCATAACTTATTGAAACTTAATCAAGATTCTGGTCAAAAAATTTCATTTTTCTACGTTACAGGATTTGCATAGGAAAATACAGAATACCCCATAAACCCTTGATATAACTACCTTTCCGCTTGAGATTACCGAACCGTAAAATATATGTTTCTTATCTTGATAGGGCCGCGGTCATCATTTAAATTTCACGTAAACTTTATTTACAAATAAAAATAAGAGCATAGCTAACAATACACTTTATCCAACTAATATTTATCTAATATACTTAACAATTACATCTATAATTTAATAGCATCTACTATTGAACAACCATCATTGTTAACAATTCCTACAATTTACGTAAACTCACTTGTTCCATGTGAAAATAAATTAGGTCTCTTATCCATTTCTTAATCCCCTTTGTATCTAAGCACTATTCCTCAACATGTAATACTTCTAAAACTTCCCTAAACAACACCGAACCTCTCCCAACAACCAACTCCAAAGGAACTTCCTTAACTCGCCCATCTCTCCCCACCATAACAACCCCATTCTCATAATCAACCCAAATCTGAACATCCTGCACATAATAACTCTTAATAGAAGAAGCCTCATCTAAGTTGTTATGATCCAGTTCCACCTTAACTTGCTTCGTAAAACGGCGCAGCGTTTTCCAAAGAATTCGTTCTTCTTTTGATTTCATAAAGAGTTCTGGGAGTTCTTGTACTTCTTTTAATAGTGACATAGTTGTTATTGTGTATGTTTGAATGCCATATCCTACTGGGCGGATGAGGTGGTCTAGTTTTTTCCATGGCTCTAGTTTGAAATGTACATACTCATCGTTTTGTTGCATTTGAATGTGTTTGATTTTGGCTACGTATTGGATTCCGCCTTTTTCTCCGTGCCATTTTTTCGGTGCATATAATGCTATGTACTTTGCTTCTTGCCATCCTGCTTTTAACTGTGTGACTGGTAACTGGTATAAGCCTTCTTTTCTATATGTTTCATAGTCGGCTTCAGTTTTCACGCTGCCCACTAACACTTTTTCTTCTAATGAGGAGTGCCATTCTTCTTTTGTTCCTCGTGGAAGGATGCCTTCTCTTATAATTTCTTCTGGGCTTTTTTCAATGAGATGATCTAGAAATTGTTCGACTAGTCTTGTTGCGTTTGGTAAGAACGGGAATCCACCGATATTTACTTTTTCTATACTTTTATAAAATGGATGGTTTTCGTACGCTTCCTCTTGGTTCCATGGGAATAATACGTACGCTCCGTAAGCTGCTCGCTCAAAAGGTCCATCTTGTTCCACAACTAAGGCATCTCTGTAGCGGTGCATTGTATTAATGTCTTCTTCTATTGGGCCAGGAGTACCATACTTCTTTTTATAATGAGACCTTTCAGCAAAATCAATTCGGTATTTCGCATCAAAGATGTATTGATATTGATAGTTCTTTCCCTTTTTCTCAATAGCGAGCATCGTATCTGGCTTTTGTGTAACTGTTGGCAGTCTACCGTTCCTTTTCTGGAAATACAGTTCTATTACTTCACCAGTGACTGGATGCTTGAACGTTCTTTTTGCAGTTTTACTTTCATCAAGCGTTACGTATAAACCATCTTGTTTAACTTGAATAACATCTTGATGAAGCGGTATATATTTTTTAGATAGAATTTGTCCGAGTTTTAAATACGTCCAGTATTCGTATAACCTTGCGACATCTTTTACAGACATTTTAAAAATTTGTCCTCGTAATGTTAAACCTCGCGATAGCATTAAGAAGATTTGATACGCATCTCTATAGCCTGCTGCCATTTGGATAACGAGTGAAAAGACTGAGCGATCTAATTTTCCGATTCCTCTCCAAAATGGATCGTTCAATTCATTTTTCATTCGATACTTCATATTTTTTACACGCTCTAGCAAATCTTCATCAGTTTCACCACGTGCATATCTAGACTTTTTCTCTAGCGTCTTAAGTAAATCATCTATTTTATGTATGACTCTTTGAATCATCCATTTAACGAATCGATTTTCCAGCGTATTATAAGAAACTTCCTTATAAGCTGTAATCCCTTTAGTCGGTATACTGTTTTCTCCTTGCAGCAAGTGTGGTCGCTTTCGCAAATAGTTCATTCCGACAGAATCCAATTTACGAATTTTTTCTCCTCTTACAAGTTGATGCCTAGTCATAAGCGTATGATGCGGTTGCCTTTTGATATGAGAAATCGACCTCATAAATCGCTCAAAGGAATCATTTAAAATACGATAGAACTCACTCTTCGATGGATTTGTAGCGTAAATTGCAGATGCCCCTAAGTAAGTTCTTTTCAATAGATGAAACGCTAAATTATAAATTTCATCATTTACTTCATCTAATAAGGCTCTGTAATCATCCTTATAATCCAGTTTTACCGGGAAAACTTCAAATGTAACAGTTAATAAAGTATTTTGATCATCTTTAATTTCAAACGTTGTATTTCCTACTTCATTTGGAAATGAAAGATTCCCCATCAACACATGAAGTGAACCCATTTGAATGGAACTAACTTGTTTTCGAAATCCCGGATGTTCATGATAAAAAGAGAGCTGCTTGTTATTTTTCGGAACAACAACAAGCTGATAACTTCTATTTTCAAAAAAGATTGGCGGATGTTCGTTCCATTCATCTAGCCTCTGCAATCTCGCATCAAATACAGAAACGGATTCCGTCTTCCCATCTACATGAAAATACATCATTTCATCTGCATTCATAGCGTGATATTCTTTTAAACTCTCGTATTTTTCATGATAAGGATTTCCCTTAATCGTCAATGATAGCTCCTCTGTTTCAATCTTAACTAGCTCTATCTCATTATTAGATCCAGAAAGAGGTGAAACCATCATACTCGAACCTCCTTAACATATGAGACAGCTTGTTAGCTGAACGAGAATACTTAGCATATGAAGCGTCATTATTACCACTATCATATTCTTCATTTGCACATAATACATACAATTGCTTTAATACCTCTTCCGTTCTTCCATCACTTCCTGCAAGACGCGGTAAAATCTTTTGATATATTTGATAATCAAGCGCCTCATCGAACGATAATAACTTCCCTTGTTCGTTATATGCCATATAGAAGCAAATTTCATCTCGTATACGATACCCAACTTGAGCTCCAACTGATTCAAGTATTTTATTTATTTTTATTAAAACGTTCGATATATTTCTCACAAGATCTTCGTTTTCTTTAAAACATTCTTTTAGATGAAGATACTCGGTTTCTAAAGAGCGATTTGAAGCAATTTCAGCTTCCTTCTCTTCTACATCCATTAAAAAATTAAAATAATCTAAGTTAACAGTATTAAACTCAATTGTATTCGCACGATCTAATACTTTCTTACTTAACGGATGTGTCGTTTCATCCATATTTACCGTTCCGATAATATATACATTTGATGGAATTGTAATATGCTTATTCGTAATTGATTCTGGAAGTACTGGTGACGTAACAATTTTTCCATCTTTCCACTTACGACTTTCAATTACACTTAAAAAGTCACTAAAGTAGTATTCCACTCGAGCTAAGTTCATCTCATCCAACACTACAAAATACGGCCTATTTGGATTTGCAGCTGCGTTTTCAAGAACGTTAATTAACGGTCTTTCTTGAAACTCCCCTTGAAGGTTCACATAACCAAGTAAATCAGAGCTATCACTCCAATCAGGTCGAACCGGAATAAGCGTAAATTGTCCATTCTCTTCTGTTGCCCCTAAACTCTCCGCAAACCACTGCACAATTTTCGTTTTCCCTGTACCTGAAATACCAGATAAAATTACAAACGGTTTCGTCTTTAATGAAAGGAAAAAGTTAATAAGATCCTTTTTCTCATAAAAGAAACCCTTACTTTGAATATAGGAAGACACATGATCAATAATGGATTGCTGATCTAAATGGACTTCTTTCCTCTCAGAACTTGCTTCATACTTAATACCTTTCTCTTTATAGTTAATGAATCCCTCATAGTAGTGAAGCATTTCTTTTAAATCTTCTACTAACTCAACCTCAACTGGCATTTTGTTCACATCGTATACAATATAGGCAGCTGTTGAATTTGCATAATCCATCGCTCTTGAACTTGTACCAAGGAAAATATTATCGTCTTTCTTCACCTTTTTAGACATATATATATGTTGACGAACTTCTTGCTTAATCTTCTCTATTTCTTCGTTAGGCGTATCTTTTACCCCTTGTCCTATAGTTAGATACAATCTTTTCATATCTTCACTAAATAAATAAACGATATAGTATCCCCTCTGAGTCGATTTAGTAATATCCTTATTCATAATAGCAATCCACGGAATAGATGCCCAATTCCCTTGTCCAACCGAGCCAGTAACGATGTACTTACTGTCATTCATAAAAGGTAAACACTTAATTTCTGTTGTTATGTCCTTTCGAACCAATTCAGCCAATTTATGCCCTTTTGCACTCCCCTTTTTTGCATCTAGATAACCGTCCATTACCCTTAAAAATCCTTCACGCAAATTACTGTTCATACTACCGCCCTTTTCCCCATCATCTTTTACATATTGTTCAACAGAAATCCATTCATCATTAACTAGTCCCACTTGTTCAAGCCAATCTAGTAAATTATTCGTACGCCGCCTCGCTACCGATTCAACCATCAAATTATCCCCTAATGAATTTCGGACAATTGTCATTCCCAAATCAACTAGAGCTGCTTTCTTTTCATCCTTTGAATACTTCTCTAACAATCCAAGAACAAATAAAGCATGACAGAAATATTCTTGTTTTAAAACTAACTGTGCCATGTAGTTTTTCTTATCTTCCGATTGAACACATTCGCTTAATAGCAACTGATTTATTTCATGAGATTCATTCAAAAAGCCCAACAATCTTAAATCTTGGCGCGCATTAGATTTCATTCTATATAAATTTTCATCCGTTTGTTCACGTAACGTACTTGGATTATATGTACCATTCATGATCTCTTCTAAAAAGAGCATGACTTTATCGTATTTTTCGCTTGGTAGATTATCGGTTTTGAATTCTTTAAATGTAATAGCTCCCGATTCCTTTACATCCACAAATGGAAGCTGTGAAAAGAAAGCTACCAAGAAAGTATTACATTCACCCGCTTGTCCAAAATCTTCACTCTTTACTGTACGCATAGCGATAAATTTTCTCCAAGCATCCTTAAGAATTTCAAAACTCACTTTAAAATAAGGTGATGCTTCCTCTTCATATTGCTCACGTGAAAATTTAGCTTCAACGTATAATCCTTCATCATCTTTATTTATAGCCAGATAAGTTTTATCACCATTCATTTCTTCAACCTGCTTCGTTAATTTAGCCAATTCAATAATGAGTTTCTCTAACATTTTCATCCCCACCGTTACAATTAATTACAATTACTACTATTTTACCAAACTATGTATAAAAGAAAAATCATACAATATGATGTATGATTTTATACTCTATTATTTAAAATACTTCTGATAGTCCTCTTCATTTTTAAATTCAATCGGCCCTACATCCATTCGGAATTTCCCGTTCTCGTACAACAGTGGTGAAGCCTCTGAATGGTCTTTTGAGTAACTTTCTACATGTGAAATTTTCATCTCATTTGAATTCGTGAAATCAATATGAGCAATACACACCCAATAAGCATGGTCATTTATTTCTAATAACGGTGCTGTTACAACGCTTCCTATATGATTATCGACAACAGCCTTAGCCCTCATAGAATAAAAACTACCTACCCCATTGCCGACAGCACTATACGCAGCAAATAAAACATATTTTAAAGCTTCTGGTCGATAAATACGAATTGTTTCTTTTCCTGGTTCTTGCGAATCACCGTCCAACACAATATACGGCGACACTTTAGACGAACCTAGATTTTTATAATAAACCTTTCCTATTTCTCCATTAGTTGTTACGTAAAAACAGTATAAGTCTAAATCTTTATTTGTTTCCCATTCTAAAGTAGCTGTTACCATTTTAGATTTTTGTATATTTATAGATTGTTTTTTCTTTAATTCAACCTTCACTGCATTAATAGTTTTTTGTACTGGAGGCGGAGTAGGAACTATTTTCTTCTCTACAGGAGGAACAAATTGTTTTTCATCCTCTGCGATTTCTATTCCAAAATTTGTACACAATGCAGCTAACCCACCAAAATAGCCAGCTCCAATAGGATTGAACTTCCATCCTCCTCCATGTCGATATAGCTCTCCAACAATAATGGCACTTTCATCTGTAAATGGATACGTGATAGGAAAATGAATAATTTCTAATCCTGATTGTGCGTTGTTTATTTTCAATTGAATATGGGAAACATCTCGTAGCGCCTGTTTCTTCTCTTCAGCATTATGAATTGTAATCGAAAATACAACCTTTTGTACCTCATCTTTTATATGAGTAAAATCTATCGAAAATCTTTGTTTACTTCCATTTGTGATATTTTGATTTAATTGAACAGATCGACAACTAGAATAAGATTGTCCATAAAAAACGAAATCCTCTTCTTTAGTAATTTTCCCATTAAAACCTACTAAAAAAGCTGATGCATCTACACCCATATTCATCGGGGCATTCCAAGTTAAATCTACCAATAATCCTTTCATCTCTGGATGATTCTTTGTGACGTCTATCTTTTGTCCCCTTACTAAAGTATGTATCATCATAATTCCCCCGTCCTACACCTTTAATGTTTTATCATTCAGTTCAATTATACTCCTCTTTAGATTTCCCTTTCTATCTTAAACTATAAAACCATAATAATTTATTATTATTATAAAAGGAAAAACATATATAAAAACTTATTGAACTAAATACTCTCTATTTAAAATTCTAAATAAACATTCTAAGAATGATATCAATATTTCATGAGTTGAGGTTGCTAAATTTACTCATCAACTTTAGTTCCACCAACTATACCCCCATACCAATCATATCTCTCCTCCAAAAACCCCCTAGTCTCCCCACTCCCCTTATAAAAACCCTCCCAACCCCGCTCCCTCAAAACCCCCTTCCAACTATCACTCTCCACCATCCTCTTAATAACACCATCCCAATAAGCAACCTCTTCCTCCGTCATATCTTTCGGGCCCATAATTCCTTTCCAGTGTTGGAAGATGACGTTGATTCCTTGTTCTTTCCATGTTGGGATTTCTGGTAGGCGGTCTAGTCGTTTTGGTGCGGATACGGCTAGTATTTTTATTTTGCCGGCTTTGTATTGTTTTTCGGCTTCGGATAGGGTCATGGTTGCGGCGCCTATTTGTTTGTTCGTTAGGGCATTTATGATTTTTTCTTTGTTTTCGTAGACGAAGAATTGTAGTTCGGCAGGGTTTATGCCAAATGCTTTGCTTATTTGTACGAAGGATAGGTGATCGTCGTTTCCTAGGCCTGGGGCAACGCCGATTTTGAAGTTTTTCTTGTCTTGTTTTAGTTGTTCCATTAGTTCATTTGCATTTTCTATGTTTGAGTCTTTTGATACAACAACGACTTCCCAGTCCGATGCAAGTGTTGCGAGCGGTGTGAAGTCTTTATATGTTAGTTTACTGTGTCCTAGTAGGTTGTTCGTTATGAGTAAGCTTGAGTTAATCGCCAGTACGTGACCGCCTTTTTGTTTCGTATATTTCCATCCGACGTCACCGCTGCCACCTACTTTGTTTGTAACAGTGATTGGTTTTATGAAGATTTTTTCTTCTGTTAGTGTTTTTTGCATCGCCCGTGCTGTTAAGTCCCAGCCTGCTCCTTGAACGTTCGGCGCAACGATTTCTACTTTGTCGATGTTCACTTTATTCATATGGGATTTTTCCGAGGAACAACCAGCTATTACTCCTATCATGATCCACATACATAGTAATAATCGTTTTTTCATAGTCCTCGTCCTATTCGGTACTTTCGTTCTGGTCGTCCGATAATGCCGTATGTGTACTCTACTGTGCATTCGCCGGTCGCTACTAAGTATTCTAAATATCTTCTTGCGGTTGTTCTGGAGGCACCCATTTGTTCTCCCATTTCTTCTATTGTAATGCCCTCTTCGAACCCTTTTATAATCCCCTTCACTTTTTGTAGTGTTAACGGATCCACACCTGTCGGTAAGTTTTTTATGTCTTGTGTTTGCGAAGTCCCGAAGAAATTATCGATGAGTGCTTGATTCACTTCATTGTTACTATGTAATAATTGTTTCTTTCTTTTATAGTCTTCAATTGTGCGAACGAATTTTTCTAACGTGACCGGTTTTATAAGGTAGTTGCTTACGCCATTTCGAATTGCTTTTTCTAACATATGATTTTCATTTGCCGCAGTAACCATAATGACGTCAACGTTTGGAAAGTCTGCATGAATTTTCGGTAATAAGTCTGTGCCAATTCCGTCTGGTAAATAGTTATCTAATAGAAGTAAATCGATTTCTTCCTTTTGTAGTAGTTCCATCGTTTCTTTCGCGTTCAATGCTTTTCCGATCACTTTTACATCCTTTATTTTTAATAAAAATTCCTCTTGAATTTGTGCGACGCGGAAATCATCTTCTGCAATTGCAACCTTCAACATATGTCCATCCCCCTGTTTGTTATGTACTCTCTTTCAATGTTTTCGGAAGGTAAATTGTAAAAATAGCTCCCCCATTTTTCTCGTTTTGAATTTCAATTGTTCCCCCTAGTAGATCTACCATTTCTTTCACGTTTGCTAGCCCGTAACCACGATCAGTTCCTTTCGTTGAAAATCCTTTTTGAAAAATGGTCGTTATTTTTTCTGCCGGTATCCCTATCCCGCTATCTATCACTTCAAATACAATATCGTGTCCAATATCCGTAACAAAGAAGGAAACACTCTTTTCCTCTCGTTCATTCACCGCATCAAATGCATTGTCGATTATGTTTCCAAGAATCGTAATAAGATGCGAAACCTTTATATGGTCTGGTAACGGATGAAGCGCGCTATCTCCTTCAATATGAAAATCGATTTTCTTTTCAGAAGCTGTTGCGAGTTTTCCTAATAAAATAGCTTGTACTTTCGCATCGTGAATTTGATGGAATAAAATATGATTTTGGCTTTGATGAATATTAGATTCTTGCTGGATAAATTCAATTGCTTCTTTGTAATGCCCTAACTGAAGTAATCCTGATAAAACGAAAAGTTTATTTGTAAATTCATGCGTTTGAGCACGTAAGTCCTCTGAATACTTTCTTACCTCTGATATTGTGTTCACTAGATTTTGCAGTTCTGTTTTATCTCTAAAACTACATACAACACCTACCGTACTGTTATTTTCGAGTATCGGCGTCATGTTTAAAATAAACACTTTATCTTGAAACGCAATTTCTTGATCGTTTTCTAGCACTCTTTCCATATGAAATTCTGGTAAAACTTTTGAAATGTGCTGCTGCATATAATTATCATGTACATGAAGCATTTCTTCTGCCGAGGTGTTCATCATCGTAATAAAACCATTTTGATCAATGGCGATAATTCCTTCTTTTATAGATAGTAATATCGCACTTCGCTCCCGGTATAACGCTGCAATTTCATTCGGCTCTAAACCAAGTGTATCTTTACGAATGCTACGCGCTAAAAGAATTCCACCAACAATGCCGGCTATTAATACCGCTAAGGAGAAGAGGATAATTTCTTTCGTTCTACTCAATATGTTAGATTCAATGCCTTTTATTAAAAACTCTACTGTCACAACGCCTACTACTTGATCGTAATCTCCGTTATGAACAATAATAGGTGCTTTCGCCATTAAAGCTGGACCGCTTGTACCATTCCCTTCGAGCGTATAATAACCACCAAAAGTGAGTGCTTCATAGTTATACGGGTTGTTACTCTTTGTTCCAATCAACTCAGAATTAGAATGGGAATACATAACCCCATAGCGATCTTCCACAATTACATAATCCACACCAGCTTGCTCACGAACTTGTTCCGCAATGGATTGGATAGTACTTTTATGTTCGTTATTTTGAAAAGCCTCTTTTATAGCTGGCATAAAAGAAAGAGATTTAGCTGTTTGCAGCGCTAACTGTTCCACTTGGTGCTTCGTATCAACGGACTGAATGTAAACAAATATTCCCGCTAATAGGAGAACAACAAATAAAATTAACGTAATAATTAAGCTTACTATTTTCGTTTGCAATGACACTTTGCGTGATTTCTTCATACTTCATATCCTTTGATAAAATATTCTAAACTATCAATCTCCTTTTTCTATTATTATGACAAAACGAATAAGGAAGCAACTATTAAAACTCTCCATGTACATAAAGTACAAAAAGAATAAAATTGTCATAATATTGAGATTTTATTCTACAGACAGTACAATTCAACTATGATGAACACGCTTTCATAATTATCATTTTATTTATAAGCAAGAGGAGGAATTAGTATGGCTCAAGTAAAATCAAACCGAGTCGCCGGCAATATCTTTAAAGGTTCTGTCGGTAATTTAATTGAATGGTACGACTGGTACGTTTACTCTGCTTTCGCCGTTTATTTTTCAGCAGAGTTCTTTCCTAAAGGAGATCCAACGAGTCAGTTACTGAACACAGCAGCTATTTTCGCAGTTGGATTTTTAATGCGCCCTATCGGAAGTTTATTAATGGGACGCTATGCGGATCGGCACGGACGCCGGGCAGCATTAACGCTTTCCATTACAGTTATGGCCGGTGGTTCTTTAATTATTGCCTGTACACCGAGTTACGAAAGTATCGGTATTATGGCCCCTATTATTTTAGTTCTTGCTCGTTTACTTCAAGGGTTGTCACTCGGCGGAGAGTATGGAACTTCCGCAACGTATTTATCTGAAATGGCTAGTAGTGGACGCCGTGGTTTTTATTCAAGTTTCCAATATGTAACCCTCGTTGCTGGACAGATGGTTGCGTTAGGTGTTCAAATTGTTCTTCAGCAATTACTAAGCGAACCAGATATGAAAGCTTGGGGATGGCGTATTCCATTCATTATTGGAGCGATGGGCGCAGTAGCTGTATTATGGCTTCGCCGCACGATGGATGAGTCGGAGCAGTTCTCAAACATAAAATCACAAAAACGCGAAAGCGCAGGAACCGTTCGTGCACTTATGAAACACCCGAAAGCAGTATTAACAGTAGTCGGCCTAACATTAGGAGGCACTGTTGCATTTTATACGTACACAACATATTTACAAAAGTTCATGGTAAACACAGTCGGCCTTCCGAAAGAAGTTGTAAGCTGGATTAACTTTGTCGCACTACTTATTTTCGTCGTACTTCAACCGATTGCAGGGCTACTATCCGATAAAATCGGACGACGCCCACTATTAATGGCTTTCGGTATTCTCGGAACATTACTAACAGCGCCGATCTTCTTCTTCATGGAAAAAACGACAGAACCAATCGTAGCATTTTTACTCATGATGGTCGGTCTCATTATCGTTACTGGTTACACTTCCATTAACGCAATTGTAAAAGCAGAACTCTTCCCAACTGAAATTCGCGCACTTGGCGTAGGTTTACCATATGCACTAACAGTTGCGATATTTGGCGGAACAGCTGAGTTCATCGCATTATGGCTAAAGAGTATTGGGATGGAATCACTATTCTACTTTTATGTAGCTGGATGTATCGCAATCAGCTTTATTACGTATTGGCGTATGGATGAGTCATCGAAGACTTCGCAAATTGAGGCGGAGCTTGGTAGTGGGGATACATTAGTTAATAATAAATCTAGTTAAAATGATGTATTCTATAATCTTCGTTTATCTGAACTCGATTTACTTTATCTAAGAAGGCATAATTCATTAAGATATAATTTAAAAACCTCTACTTATATGTAGGGGTTTTTGTATGACGAAAAAACACGTATTATCGACAATTGCAAAAAGCCGGAGATTTTGCCAATGTAGAATCCATTGGTACTCACACCATGCGAAAAACCTTCGGCTATTGGTTCTATAAACAAACAAAAGATGTTGCTATGTTACAAGAAATTCTTAATCATAGCACACCACACATCCATATGGAATATATTGGAATTAACAAAGAAGAAAAAGATAATATTCTTGATACATTTCAAATTTAATTCACTTAAAATTACTATTTCAATCATCATAAAAAAGACCTTTTATTTTAAAATAAAAGGTCTTTTTTATACACATATATGTATTAAGATTTATATTTTTTTACTGTACAAGGAATAGTTACAATGTACAAATCTATAGCATAGATTGTAACCCAGATACCTTTACCTTCAGCTTCTAACTTTTTATCTAGTTGAGACAAATGCTCTGAAACTTTTCTTTTTCCCCATCTTCTAGGAAACCATTGAAAAACCTTAGGAACATTATATTTTTTATTATACCAAGTATTCAATCTCCAAAAAATGAAAAAAACCAAAACAATAATTATGATATGAAAAATATCAGAATATGAAATTCCTAAAACCATATTATATTTTCTCCATTTTCACTAAAACTCAGATAATTCACTTCTTAATTCTAATTCATCCTCTGTTTCGAAACCCTTAAATAATAAATGAATTATTTGATTATGATTAAAAAACACATTATATTCTTTTGATAAATTACCATGAGGATATGGACAAGAAACATAATCGCATAATTTATTATCAGCTTGTTGTTGCTTTCTTCCATAAATCATAAGAGGTTGATTAATTTCTTCTATAAGAGCTACAGAACCAATTGGTAATAATTAGCCTCCAATTGGAAAATAAGAGACGAACAAAGACAATCTACTCAGCTCTCCTAAGGTTTTAATAGTTTAATATTTGATTTTCAAGTTTGCCTTCACAAATTCCTGTTAACACTAATAATAAGAAGAACAGGCCGTAAAACGGGCGATCAATTTGATCATATAGGTCATACGCTTCGCCAAGTGGAACATCCGAATCATGTGGTTGTTCACCCTGTAACAATTACTAACAGCGCGTAGAAAACATTTGGATAAATAAGAGGCAAATAAATGATTAAAAAGTTGTAACCCCTACTATAAGAAATACTATTATTACCAAAGGAAGAATGATAATCATAAAGGATATTATTATTGTTAATAATGCTTTCCATGCTGAAAATTGGTGTGCTTCTCCTAAACATTTTAAGGAAATAATGATTGTCCAAATTCCAATAACTATATCAATTATGGCAAAAATAAGAAACAAAATCGTTAAAGTTATGCTACTCTCCATTTTCGGTGTCTCACTCGTAAAGTTTTCTATCCCAAACAAGAAAAATGAAGGCACCCAAACTAATATAAGAGAGTAAACGTAAGGGATATAAGAATAGGCAACTGAGTAACGTGTTTTTTCAAAGGTACCTTGTCCACCAAGTTTTTTTGCCACCCAATTAAATAACGCTGGTAGCAAAAAATAATAAATTAAGAAGGCAACGAAGGTACCGAATATAACCATTGAGATTAATGAAACTGGACTACTTATTGAATCCGCCATATTTTTAGAAGATGCTCGATCTAAAGTCTGTACGAATGAGCCTAGTAAAATGAGTAAAAACACATTCTTTGGTTTGGATATAAAAATTTCTTTCATTGTATCACGTGGTTTTGTCCAAATGGAGAACCAAGGATTAAGCGCACGTTTAAATTGATTTTCTGGAGTTTCCATATAAAAAACATTCCCCTTTCTTAAAACATATTAAATTTAAATCCCTAATTATCCCAATTATGTACATATAAATATTAAAGCATAAATAGTCGATTATTTAAATGTAAATATTCAATCATTTAATTTCATCTGAAACTTAGGGGGAGTGCTTCTTAGCAATTACCTCTATATTTTCTTACATTTTTAACTATGGGCTGATTAGTTACTTTCATTTTTGAGTACCTCACATTCTTTAATACACGGGATAAACAGCTATAATCTTATCATTAATAAGAACAAACCTAATTTCCATTCCTTCAGATGTTTTACCACAATATAATCTTCCACTTATACATCTTTTATTGCTATAAGCCTCGTGAATGGCTTCCATAAGAAGAATGCGATTATATACTTGAAATGCAACAAATTCTCTTTAAAAGCCTATACGTATTTTCCCTCCATCTTCTATATGCTTCCGTAAATAATAATACTTATGGAGTTCTATAATCATATAAAACAAACCAAACGAAAACACTGTGCATGCACACATAAATACAATCGCACCCATCTGTTGTGTTGCAATGCTAAGAATTATATTAGCAATTAACTGCCCCGATCCAGCTGCAATAGCTGCTACTTTTACACCACCAATTTCTTCATTCTTAAATGTTTCTTTTATCATAATTAATTTATTTTCTTCAATGACCTAATCCTCTCTAACTAAATAGCTTTTATTCTTATCTTCCCAGTATCTATATTCATAGGGTACTTGTTCATCAAATCGCTGTAAATAACCTCTCCAGTTATTCGGAATATATTCTTCAAAAGATATTGATTCCGGATAATTAGAATAAAAAGTTAAACGCTCAAAATCTATTAGGAAACATGGATTATAATCATAATAGGCTTCTTCTCTATTAGTTCTTAGTTCTCTTAAAAATTCTAACCTAATATCTTCTGTAAATCTTTTATATTTTTCTATTCTTTCTAAAAAGTTAGCTATTGTAGTCTCATTTAAAATACTAATGCCTTTTCTTTCTTCTGGATATTCACTAGGAGGATAACCAGCTTGATTATAATCTAAACACCATAAATCTGATTCAGTTATATACCAATTGAGCTTATTTTTATATTTTACACCCACTATAATATTTTCGGCGTATAAAGGCTTAATCATTTAACTCGTTCTCCTCTCTTACTTAATAAGTTTAGCATTTCGTCCATATTCTACTAACCACCGACTAGTGGGGTCAGGTAATTCGTATGCAATACCTTCAAATTCATTTTTATCAAAAGTACCCTTGTCAACAATCTTAGGAGCTGTTCTACCCTCGTTAAGTGGATTAGTTTTATAATCCTTCTGAATAAAAACAGCCTATGTAGTTATACAGGTTCTTCAACCATAAGTAGTTGTTTTCTTCCGTAAATTACAACCTTTTTTGTCCCTCCTTTTAAGAGAACAATAGAGCCATTTGGTAAAAACTTTTCTTTAAAAAATTGCATAATTCCCTATCCTTGCTTTATCTAAATGTAATTCTATATTCATGATGTTGCTTCTCCCTTTTCTTTTCCGCATTCTTTACTGACTATAGGAGAACCACGATTATATACTTAAAATTCAATACAGACTCTTTAAATGGTTTCATGTGTTCTACCCCCATCTTCTATATGCTTCCTTAAATAATAGTACCTATGGAGTTCCATAATGAAATGAAACAACATAAACGAAAGCATGGAGTATACACACATTAATACAATTGCTACCATCTTTTGTGTTGCAAAACCAAGACTGATATTAGCAATGAGTTGACCCAATCCTACAAAAGCCACTACTCCAAAACCAGAGTTTTTTTTCGATGATTTTGATTTTTTGATTGATTCCTGAAGTTTTTTAATATGATTCTTATAATAATAATTCAAAGCAAAAATATATAAACCAACCGAAAAAATAAAATAGATGGGAGTTTGTAATCCTAACATTCCATATGCAAACTTTTGGGTTATAACTAATAATCCTACTGAACATACGATGCCAAATACCCCACGAAATAGAGTGTATTGTAATTGCTGTTTCCTAGGATTTATAACAATCTATATCGCCCACAATTTACACTTAAATACATTGGTATCAATAAAGAAGAAAAGGATAATATCCTTGATACATTTCTCCTTTAATTTCTTTAAAATATATATCAACCTATTAAAAAGCAAATATTAGTCTTCTTTTTTAATTAAAATATTAAAAGCAAAAAAACTTTAATAAAAATTCAAACCCATAAATAAAATTTAATTATTTTTCTTACATTATTCTTTTAACATACTTAAAAACTCACTAAAATTATCTGCAACTTCACTAGTTACCGGATTCAACTCTTCTGATTCTTCATGATACCATACCACAACAGATGGTATTTCCTTTTCTCTAAAATCTAAACAAAGAAAATCACCTGCGAATAAAACAGCAAATGGAATAACATTTATCCCTGTTAAATCTTCATCATCCGTTAAACGAGTATCGATATCAGATAATACAACCTCTATATCATACCAACCATTTTCATCATCATCTTCTGGGTCCTCCAACAAACATAAGAAACGTTCAATTAAAAGTTCGTTTTTTTCATGTGAAAAAACATTAGTAATTGGAATAGAGCCATTATATTTTTTCAAAAAATCTATAAAATCATTTGGTAATTTTATCTCACAATATTCCTCAAATGATTCAATTAATTCATCATTTGGTGATTGAAGTTCACTACCATTTTTAATCTTCATTTTAATTCCTCCATTTCTTTACCTACCTTTAGATCTATAAGACCAATGTCCTTCACTCCGCCCACCTTTATGAAATATGCTATTATGTATTCCAAATGGTACTAATTCCATTTTACCTGGCATCTAACCATTTAAATTGTTGTTTGTCACTTGCCAACCACATTTCCTCTGGTAACTCATCCGATTTAATAATTAAACCAGCTTTCTTAAAATCAGGATATTGTGTACCTAATTTCATAGGAACATCAGGTATTAAACCTTTCTCAATAGCAACCTGCTTAATAATAGCTTTTTGGGGAGCTGTTAATTTTTCTCCACCACTAATCTATCTCCATTTCCACGGACTATTAGAATTTACTACTGCAGCATTATATTCTAATTCAAAATCGAGATATTTCCCTTCTACAGCATCGTCTAAAATCTTTATATATTCATCCACTTCATATAAATTTTCTATAAAATCAGATACAATAGCAATCTCTTCCTGTAAACGAATTCTTAATCCACTAAATGGATTACACCAAAATTCATGCGAACTATCTCTCCACCCATCATCATATCTAAATACCTTTAGATTCTTTTGCAATGACTATTGCTGATAATTATTTAGGAAAAAAGACTTTAAAACCTGAGATAATGGAGAAATATGAAATAATAGATAGAGCTGACCTCTATAAGAAGTCAGCTCTATCTATTATTTCAATTCTTTATTTTTTCCTTTTTTAAATTCTTTTTGTTTATCTTGCCAAATATGAATTAAATCTACTAATTCAATCGTTTCTATCTCACAAAAATCTCCCTTACCATCTTCAGCCAAATTGTCTAGGACAGTAGTTGTATCTTTCCGAATTTCTAAACCACAAATGTTTCCATTTACTACTACGTAATTTTCTTTCCCATTTAAAACACTATGTATTTCTTCTAAAATCCAATCTCCAAACGCAGAAACTTCAACGCCTAAAAAAGTCTCCATAAGTTTAATTTCTTGAGGAAGCCTCATAACTAGTTTTCCATTGGTAAGTACTTCAAAGCTATATGGATATTTCATTACTATTGTACTCCTTTATACTAAAGATAAAATTTATTCCGCTGGGAAAGCAGAGATAATTTTCCCATTCCCATCTATATACATGCTAATCCTTATACCCTCTGAACCTATTCCAGAATATGTGTTACCAAATTCATACGTTCTATTATTATATGCTTCATTTATATTATCTACAATCTTTTGCGGGCTCCAATCTTTAGGGAAAAATGTAGAAAATCCTCTATTTCCAGTTTTAGGGGTTCCATTCACTTCTACCCTAGCTTTATAAATGCCTTGATCATTTAATATCTCTTCTGTTCCGCTAATTATTTTTCCAGGTGTATTCTCCAATACTTCAGTATGATAACCCATTGCGTCACCACGCCAATTTATTTCACCCTCTAGGATATGTTTGAGTGTATTTGGTCTAAATTTTTCTGTATGTTGTAAATTAGATATAATTTCCCTATTAGAAAGTGAAGATCTATGATTTTCATTAACAAAATTACTCCCACCAGAATTACTTTCACCTCTAGCAAACTGATAGGTCGACAGCTTTTCTTCAGCTTTTTTAAAATCAGGCGTATCAAATCTAAATCGCAAACTATTTCCACCAGCAAAAGCAAAGCGATCTCCCATTTGTAAATTACTTGTAATATGTGAAACAGCTTGCGGAATCTTATTTTTTGCTAGTTTGGTCACTTTACCTGCTTGACCTAATTTACTTGCTTTACTTAATCCTTTATCACCAATAAATCCTAATCCAACTTGTGTTAAAGCATAACTTCCCCATTTAGCACGACTTTCAGCATCTCCATTTATTACATCATTAATAAATGAATCTGACAATACATTATACATCGTACTGAGGGTATCAATAGGGTGCAAAGCAGCGTTCCCCATGTTTTCCCACGTTTCCCAATCTCCTAAAGCTTTTATTCCGTCTATTGTATCGCTAACTGCTTGTCCCGTACCATCTACAATACCGTCCCAAATTTTTTCACCAGTAGATTTTTCAGGTAGCTTACCACACATTTCACCTTCTTCAATTGAATTGGTAGCTTGTCGTGCCCTCTCTTCTGTAATCCCTTGAATTGAAGTTGTCCATTCCATATTCAACCCTTGCGTACTAAATGTACCACTTGCAGGACTAAACCCTTTCCCACTTTGAACTTCCGCCAAACCTGTCGCAATGCTAACAGCTAGTTGGAGAGCAGTATCATAATTACTACTAGAAGTATAATTAAATTCATATAGATGTTCTAGTTTTTCTTGCAGTTTTTGCCTCATCACAGTAAAAAGATTTACCATAGCTTCCATACCTGGGATTGGCATAGCTTGACTGATGGCTTCCATACTTGCTTTCATTCGGTCAATTTCTCGAATTTGTTCTAATATTTCTTGTTCAATTACATCTGTGGAAGCGACTTGTGATTGAAATTGACTTGGAAAAGCATCGTTCTGGCGAATTAACTCTTCACACAGATAAATGATTCCTTGCGCTAAAGGACGAAAGGTTTGTACAAAAAATGATTTTGCACTGCTATAAGTTTGTCCTTGTAGAACAGTATCAATTGCAAAGGCATCAATTGACTGAATGACTTGTTCCATACCTTGAATAGTAGCGTTACATACAGCATTCATACTTTGAGTTTGGCCTTGTACTTCTCCTAAATACATATTTAAGCTCATGCATTGACCTCCCTCGCTAATTGTTGTTGTTGATAGGAAAGATCGTTTTCTAAATCACTAAGGTTTCGTCTTTCTTTAAGCAACGTTTCTTTTTGGTTTTCTAATTCAAATGTGACTTTTCGTTCAATATGTTGTGCCTCTTGATATGTATTCATAAAAAACTGAGACATTTCTCTATCACCATGCCAAGTTCCTAAAATTCGATCAAACAAACGATGGTTTCGACCTCTCCATTCATAAAAATCTGCTTCCGCTTGCTCCTGAATGTAAATCGCGGATTGATTTCGGTCTTGTTCTTCAAATACACTTCTTAACTTTTGATTTACTTGATTGATTTGTTTTTCAATATCTTGACTCATTATATTCCTCCTACCATTTTACCTTTACGTAGGTTGTCACATTAGCGAAAAGTGTTGTGAAGTTCGTTATCCATTCTCTCAAACTCTTGGGCTACTGAATGAATATTATCGATCGCTTGTTGAAAGGCCGTGGAAAATTGTTTCGTAAAATCTAACATTTGTTGATTCGCTTCTTGTGCTTTTGAATTAACAGATAGTGTTGTACGCGTCGCCTTTGTTATAGAACGATTTGTTGCACTTTGGATTATATTCGAAGCTGTTCTCATCTGCGTAGCAATTTGTTGTGCCGTTTGAAAATTACTTTGAAATTGTCCCATCACTCAAATCCTTTCTCTAATTTTCAGAAGATGCCAAAGAAATCCCAATAAATATATGAAAATTCCCTATTAATATCACTCTTTTTAAACGTGTGTCCAGCTAAGTTGGGCATGCAATCAAATGAGCCATACACTATAAGCTGTATGGCTCATTTGAAATGCCTGTTATATAGAGTATGACAATTTTTATTTCAAACCGAAATTACGTGATAATTCTTCATCATGAGAAGCAACAGCTTCTGCAGTTTTATTAAGCTGCATATTAATTTCTTGTAATAACTGTGCGAAGTTTTGTACTTTTGGCTTTAATTGATTGAACTGTTGATCAAAACCTTCGAAAGCACGACCTTCCCATTCTCCTCTTAATTCATTTTGTAAATTTTGTAGTTGACTTAAAATGTCCTCAATTTGATTTGCACCTTGTCCATATTGAGCTGCTTTCGATTTAAGCTCCTCTGGTGACATACGAATTTGTCCAGCCATTTTCATTTCCCCTTTAATACATAATGAGCAAAATATAAATTGGTTAATTTTACTAAATATATTATAATGTATTATTTTGAACTTTAAAACATTTTATCTTTCTATTGAATATTAGAATATTAATATTCAACTTTTTCTTACTTTACAAGATTTTATGCAAAAAAGACCACCAAAAGGCAGTCCCTGAAAACTCAATCCCATCCCGCGCTCCACTACTTTCTCATACAAATAATTCGCAACGATAGTATCTACTACAGCCAAACCAACTGATTTGAAAATAGTAATCTCTTCATCATTTTCGTGACCAGCTTTTCCCCCTTATAATTTAACCAATTTCGGCGTGGAGATTGCTAGTTTTATCAAAATTTGAAGATTACCTGTTTCTAGATCCTATTCAATTAAGCAATCCTACAAATGCCTCTTCTTCCTCATCTATAAAACCTACAAATATAATTCCTTCAATATCCTCATGATTAAATACAAATGTATAATCAGGATTCATGTATCCTTCTGGATAAAAACAGCCAATATAGTCATACATCACAAGTTCTTTAATCCCAAGTTTTTGTTTTCTTTCATAGTTATTTATGTAAATTCAGCTCGTTTTTTTGTTTTGGGTGAAAAAATTTTTAACTTGATAGAAATGTGGTGCTGCACCTATTAGGCAAATTTGACAAAGAAAAGATACCCAAAGGTGCCTTCCTCCCACTTGAACCATCTTAATTTTATTGTGTTGTTATTATATAAGAAAAGAAGACATCACTTAAGATGTCTTCTTTTCTTGTACACTTGGTGTTAAGAAGGTATTTATTGCTTAAAAACCATAAAAAAATATAACAATCATCGAGTAAATCTATTATAGCATCAATAAATAGAGTTTTTATATGCATTTTTACATATATATAGATTTATTTATGTTTTATCTATATAGTTAAATTGTCTGTTTCTTGTTTTAATTCGTTTGTTTATTTTGAGTGCTCCAGCAATGGAGCCTTTTTTTATGCAATAAAACATTTTCTTAGCATTACTTAGTTGATCTATATTAACTTTACCCTCTTAAATTATATCTATATTTTACCAAACAATTATGTAGATAACCAGTTTTTTCTAATAATCTAGTGGATTGATAATTTTAATGGTAGTTATTAATACTTACAGGAAAATTCAGTATGCAATGGAAATTGAGAAATCAAGAATTATAAAAAACTTATAGTATCTTTTGTAAAAGCATATTTATAATTTGTATATTAACATGTTATAATTTAATTTCTAAAACTACCAAAAAAGGACTGCCAGTAATGGTGGTCTTTTTTAAATTGGTAAGATTGTACTAGGTTGAGCAAAAAAATGGAACCGAAAAAGTTATTTCTAATGAGGATAGCCTTCTTATGATGAAGTTTCATTCAGTGAATCTGCAAGCAAACATAAAAGAAGGAAAAAATTACGATTTTACTTTACGTGGATATAGAGTACCTATACTTTCATGGTTTCCAAATTTAGATGGTGCCGAACCACAAAATTAGCACTATTCTTTAATAAAAAATCCTACTCATTTTTTAATGAGTAGGATTTTTTATTAAAGAGCTATTTCGTATTAATTTGTGCCATCATTTAATATGCTATTTTTAAATGATTTCCAAATTTGATGACTAATTATCTAAATTTCTAAATTCTACAAAGCACTATCAATTAAACAATTATTAAATATATCTTCTCTCTAAAACATCGTATTATCATTAGCTGCTTCACTTGGAATCTCTTGAATTACATCCCAGTGTTCGACAATCTTTCCATCCTTGATACGAAATATATCCACTATAGCAACTCCCTTATCTTGAGAATTAGTACGAGAGTGTACATGAAGAGCAACTGTATCCCCTTCAGCTACTACACGTTTAATCTCTGCAGAGGAATTAGGATTTTTAACAAAATCCTCCTTAAAGAAATCCATGAAGGCTTTTCGTCCATCAGCAACAAAAGGATTATGTTGCTTATAATCTTCACTAACATATTTAGGGATAATATCGATATTATGTTTGTTAAAAACTTCATTATAGAAATCAACTACCATCTTTTTATTCTTTTCATTTTCTTTTACTTCTTTTGATACAGAAGCGACATTTTCGCTCTTTATTGAGTTCCCTTTGTTATTACCGGTGGAAGCTTGAAATATCAAAGTCGATACAATTCCTAAAATAAACACAGAAATAATTATTACTATTAAACTTTTCTCTAATTTCATATATACCTACCTCTTCTACTTAAATAAGTTTTCTTCTATAAAAAGCTTGAAGAAGGAGAAACCTTCCCCAAAATGTAATGTCAGGGGTAATGTTAGGAATTTCATTTATCCTAACCTCCCCCTATACAAGGCATATTAGAAACGATTAACTCTAACTTAATACCTCATTAACAGTTGCACTGTCCACAATTTGAATAAACTTCTTAACCTTATCGTTCTCATCAAACTTATAAAGATGACAAAAATCTGCTACAAATGACTTCCCTGTAGCTTTATATGTTCCACTATATTTTCCATAAACGATAACAGTATTGTTATTAAAAGCATAAATTTCATCTTTAGCGCTATAGTCATCCCATTCTGTGCCAAGACGTTCATGTACGTTTTTCACTACTTCATCTGGACCTATATAAGTACCTGCATATGGAAACCCAGCAGCTTCTGTCCAAGATACATTTTCACTTAAATACGTTTTGAACGCATCCAATTTCCCTTCGCCAGTTAACACATACGTTTCATGTAATAGTTTTTGATATTTATTCATATCATTAACCCCAAGGCATTTCTTTTGTTACAACTTTTGCACTTAATTCTAATACACCTTTATTTGCATAGCCTGGATATGCTGCTTCAAGTTTTGCCACAAAATCTTTTGAAGTTCCACTTTCCTCAGAAGCTTGAACCGCCGTTCTTAGATAATCCATTGTCGCAGTAAGTGCTTGATTATTTAGGGATTTTTCGATTGATCCATGGCTAGGCACAATTATGTCAGCATGTAATGCTTGTAATACTTTCAAGTTCTCAATCCATGCCTCCATAGCCGCTTTTGAGCTAGTATCCGCTAAGAATACATGTATTTCGTTAAATACATCGATACCACCAATTAATACTTTTAGTTCTTTATTAAATAGGCTAGTTCTGTAATGATCTAAGCCTACTAGTTCAAATGTTAACCCCTGAAAATCAATCGCTTTTTCTTTAAATACTTGAGGTAATACCACGTTACTTGGTGCATTTTCTCCAAGGGCGTCTTTCCAAACTTTTAATTTCCCTAAGACAGAATGAACGATATGTTCAACAGTAGACTCTGTTGCATACGCTATAGCTTCTGGGTAAACGGCTTTAATGCTCTCTAATCCAAAGTAGTAGTCTGGATCCCCATGAATAATAAAGATTTTATCTAAAGATAAGTTGTTTTTTTTCAGATACTCAACAATTTCTTTCGAATCAGATTGAGTAAATTTTGAGTTTATTAAAAATGCATGTCCTGCTTTCTCAACTAATGTTGCTGTGACCATAAAGCTTTTTTCGTCCGAACTAAACACCGTTAATTTCACATCTTTTTGATTTGTATCGATTGTTTTAAACATAGTATGTTATTCTCCTTTTGTTAAAGTTATTAACTAATTATCATATTTTTATCTTGTTCCGATAAAATCTCCCACTCCCATTTATCTGAAAGTGTAATAGTACTAGCGAATATTCCGGAGATCAATGTCAGGTGGCCTAAGATAACGTGTTTGCTACTATATCCTAAATTTTCTTAATATAAATTTTTAAAACGCGCTTCAATTTTATCCGGTGTCATTACGCCACCACCAATAGGAATAATTTGATTATCCTTTTGTAAAAGTAAGGAAGGATAGCTATTAACACCAAGCTGTCGAACTTTATTGAAATCATTTTGGACATCTATTATTGTTTCTTGAGCGTTTAAACGTTCTAATACTTGTTCAGGGTCCAAACCATGCTCGATTGCAATCTTGCGATATGTTTCAGGATCACTCAGACTTTGTCCCTCATAATAAAACGCTTTTTGCATAGCCGAAGTGAATTCTAATAAACGGTCTGGCGCTAATGAGCGTAAAGCTGAAAAGCCAATTGCAGCATCTTTCGAATTCATTTTAAAAGTCCCTTCCTCCACCAATTTTTGATATGAAGGACCAAATTCAGCACCTGTAAGTTGATTAATTCTTTTATTTCCTTCTTCTATATATGAGAAGTTTTTCATTGGTAAATTATCTAAAAATAGCCCTCCACATAAAACCGTTAATGGTACTTCAGTGTGGTTTTTGTAAAATCCTTTAATACTTTCTGAAAAACCATAGCACCATCCACAATATGCATCCCATACGTAAATAAGGTTATCTTGTTTCGTCTCCATTTAAATCTCCTACCTTTTTTTTATTATCCAGCTCAACTAAATTTTTGGTTTATATAAGTACATATTTTTATACCTTGTTCTTTTTTAGATACCTTACTATATTTCCCCAAAACTAATATTTCCAAAGAAAGATCCACCAAGGTTTTTAACAAAAGATAACATTGCACCTTATTGCCCCGTAACAGAAAATACTAAAGCTTGGAATATGCATTGATTTAAATGTGTTAGTAACTTTCTACACCGGGTGGCAACGTATGGACCACCATCCTTAATTAAATATATAAATCATATTTTTAGCAGATATTAGTTGTAACTAAATTAATTACATCTTTATGTAACCATTTTAGTTACAACTAATGTAGAAGTCAATTCTTTTTTTCGAAAACATTAAATTTCTACATTATAACGAAATTCTGTGTTAACTTGTAAAAAAAAAGAGGAGCCATCTCCTCTTCATAAATAAACACTATTTAATTTGTTCCTTATACTCATGGTTAACAACTACATACCACTTTCCTGTATCAAATTTTTCTTTATTAATCACGTAAACTTTACTTTCTCTCATTACCTCCCCTGGTTTTAATCCCTTAGTAATACTAGAGGTCTCGCCTTTTTCAACCGCATAACTACTAGCTGCCAACACATCACTTTGGTAAGCATTATCATTTTCATCCACTAAATCCACTGATGGTAAAACGGCTAATTTCATCGGTTCGTTTGTGATATTTTTCCCTTCTGCTTCTACAACAATAAAGACATGTCCATCTTCAGGTTTTTGGAATCCTATACTCTCTTTACCAACCTTATCTCTTTCTACAACTCTTTTTACAGTTACATCAAATTTAGGTGTATGAAAATCCTTGTTTACAGCATACTCTTTTTCTTTTATTTTTGATTTCTCTTTTGCTTGTTCTGTATTTTTCTGCTTTGTATTCTCTTTCGTTTGCGTCTCATCAGTCGTTTGCACTTTCTTTTCTTCTTGTTTAGAATTGGTTTCTTTAGATTCTGAAGAAGTTTTGTCGGATGTATTGCCACAACCAGATAAATTGAATACTAAAGCGCCACCTAAAATACATGTAGTAAATTTTTTCAACATCTCTTTTTATCCCCCAATAACACGATATGTAAATTCCTTACTTATCATAGCAAAAAATATGATCTTAAATTGTTGCATCTTGTCGAATGATTAAGAATAATCAATTGCTTTTACGTAAAATAAGAAGACCACGAATAAGTAACCTCGTAAAATGAGTAAAAAAACTAGCAACTTACAGAAAATCCCTCTAAAATGATTATTATATATACTCGGAACTGTAGAATGGGATTAAAGACAAAAAACACATTTAGGAGGTTATCATGACGTTTAATGAACTGAAAATAAACAAGCCAACACCCCAATGGATTGAGAATGATGAAGATGGGGAATTTTTCACTGAAGAAAATATAAGTGCAACAAATAAAGTTCTTGATACTTACATAAATAATTTAGAGCAATTGGGAGAAAATCCAACTGAAATCGAAATAATGCATGTTGTTAAAGAGATTGTTCTTAACATAAATGAATTAAATGACGAACATGACTATTTTATTGAAACAATGGAAAGAGAAGATCTCTATGAATTTATCGATACAGCAGCACGAATAGTTGGCTTAGAATCCGAAGAAGATATAACAGAAGAATGGCGAGAATGGTAAAAAGTTGCCCCTCTAATAATTAGAGGGGCAACTTTTTTCATATACCAATTGAATGAATGATTTGATGTCCGCACAGAATTCATACATTGCAACATAATATTAAAAGGATTCAATTATAAATACTAGCACACCCACATCAACAAAAAAGACCACCAAAAGGCAGTCCCTCAAAACTCAATCCTATTCCCAATCCCGCACTCCACCGCTTTCTCATACAAATACTTTGCAACAATAATATCTACTACTGCCAAACCAACTGATTTGAAAATAGTAATCTCTTCATTATTTTCGCGTCCAGCTTTTTCTCCACTTATAATTTGACCAAGTTCAGCGTGAATGGCGTTTGCTTTGAATAGACCTTCTTTTATCGGAACTTGAAGGTCTCCTGTTTCGTCTAGTGCTGCTTCTTTTGATTCGACTACTACTTTGTTTGCTCCCGCGATGGCATGGGATGGTAGTTCTTGCATGTTCGGTTTGAATGAGCCGACGGCGTTTATGTGGACGCCTTTTTGTAGTTTTTCTGAGAAGACTGGTGTGGATGCGTTCGTAGTTGTGACGATGATGTCTGCTTCGCTTATTGCTTCATTTGCATTTGTGTGAACATATGCAGGTTTGTTGAATCTCTCTTGTATATATTCCGCAAATGCATACGCCTTTTCTTCTGTGCGATTGTATAAGATGACTTTTTCGATATCTCTAACCGCAAATATTGCTTCAGCAATTCCTTTCGCTTGTTCACCCGTGCCGATAATGCATAAAGTTTTTGCGTTATGACGAGCTAAATATTTTGTCGCTACTCCTGATAAGGCGCCTGTTCGAATCATCGTTAAGTACGATCCTTCTAAAAGTGCGAGCGGTTCTCCCGTTTGAAAGTCTGATAGCATCACAATCCCGTTGATCGTTTTCTTTCCTATCTGTTTATTTTGCGGGACTACCGTTACTACTTTTAAGCCAAGTGCCTCAAGCCCTTCCGCTACTGAAGGCATAATTAATGCCGTATTTCGCTCGTTCGCAAATGGTAATGAGCCCCTTATTGGTGTAATCGTTCTTTCTGCGGAAAATTCTTTTAAAGCAAGCGCCGCGTATTCAATAACTTCATTCATATTTACTAAGTTTCTTTGTTCGTTCGCGCTTATGACTAACATATCTTTCCACCCCCTCCTTCTATCCTAACAAAAATCCACGGTTCAAATCATCTCTCGGGTCTACAACGAACTGATGAAATCCTGTAATAAAGGCATGCCCCGTTACTTTTGGAACGACAGCTTCATATGTATCTACTGCGGTTACCGACAATACTTCCCCCTCGAATTTCCCGTCAGTAATGCATTCATGGACGAAAATTTCTCCCTTTTGTAAAGCATCTTTTTCAAAAAGAGTTGCGATTCTTGCGGAAGTTCCTGTACCGCAAGGAGAACGATCTACTTGCCCATCAGCAAAGATTGTTACATTTCGTAAAGTTGCGTCTTCTCCTTTCGGTTCATCTGAGAAAATAACGCCGTATATCCCTTTTAATCCTTCTTCAAGTGGATGCTTCACTTCCATTTCGCTCTCGATGTAGTGCTTAATTTTACCGCCCCACGCTTGAATAGCAGATAAGTCTTTGAAATCGACTTTCAAGCCAAATTCTTTACAGTCTACTACCGCATAAAAAGCTCCGCCAAACGCGATATCTACTTGAAATTCATAGTTATCTATTTTAATAGGAACGTCTTTTTTGTATACAAAGGAAGGAACATTTTCAAATGATACGGACTCTACTTCGCTCCCGTTATATGTTGCATACGCAATGACTTCCCCAGCAGGGCTATCAATAATGAACTGTTGTTTCTCACCTGTCACTTCAAACATGCCTGTTTCAATTCCGACTGTAATAACAGCAATAATGCCATGACCACACATCGTACTCCATCCTTCGTTGTGCATAAATAATACGCCAAAATCAGCGTGAGCACTCGCAGGCGGAGTAATGATACAACCGTACATGCCGTGATGTCCTCTCGGTTCATACATAAGAACTTCGCGAAGATGATCCAAATGTTCCATGCAGTACGCACGTCTTTCTAGCTGCGTGTCTCCTTTTATTTCCGGCACGCCGCCCGTAATAATTCGAAGCGGTTCCCCAGCTACGTGAGCATCAATTGTTGTGTACACTTTACTAACCTTCATTTCTATCTCTCCCCTATATGTTGATACTCTTTTTATTGCAAATATCATGCCAACGCATAGGATATAAATTTGTATACATTGTTTAAAAAAGCATACATTACTGTCTATTTTTTTATACACTGTCCAGAGGCTATGTTATGGAGCCCCTTGATACAACCAGTCTTATTATTTTCACTGGAAAGTTACTTCCACCCCCAACATATACTGTTCAAAAGCAAAAAGGAAGTGATCCAATGTATTACGGAACAAAGGGCTGGTACGTAGCTGAACTAAAAAAATTAGGCGTACGCTATCATGAAGGACGAAAACTAGAAAGTTACCGCGGGCACATCTTGCGCAATTTACTACTTGCACAACAAGAGAAATTAAAAGAACAGTAACATTCTAATGTAACGATATCGGCGATTCTCGGAATATATCAGCGATTCAACACAATATATCGGCGATTCGACATGTAATATCGACTTACCGACAAATTTCGCTAATTCATCTACCTAAACCACCAACCGATTACACATCAATACAAACAAAAAAGGTCACCCAAACGGGTGACCTTTCTTTCTTATTCACAAACAAGAATCTGTCTAGTAAATGATCCTTTTCTTGTAATACAGCGATCTGTAATTTCGAATCCTGCTTCATGGATCATGTCGTCCATTGTTTCCATCGTGACAACGACTACTTTTTTCGCGATGCGGCGTGCACTTGAGAGAATTGATAGTTGATCTTCTGGTGTGGCATGCGTAAATAAGTCGTACGGCATATCGATAATGGCAACGTCATAGTTCTCAGTAATTTCCTCGATCGGCCCTTTTGTTACTGTTCCTTCAAATCCGAAATGTGCGATGTTTTTTCTCGTTCCAAGAACTACAAGTGGATTTATATCTCTACCAACGATGTTAATCCCCATAGAAAGTGCTTCTACTACTACTGTTCCAATACCGCAGCACGGGTCAATTGCTCGTACTCCCTCTGGATTTGGTACAGCGATATTTGCAACTGATCTCGCAACACGTGTGCTAAGAGATGTCGAATAACTATGCGGTTTTTTTATGTGATGATACCAAACTGGTTCGCTTTCTACATAGTGCCCGAAGTACCAGCGTCCTCCAAGAGGAACAATCCCGAATACACGCTCTGGATTACGAACATCCGCTTCTCCTTCAATATGCATGCCGAGGTCTCTTTCAATAAGACGTCTTTCTCCATATTCAATTTTATTCTCTCCAACAAGGTCATTGATTTTAACGAAGATGACTTTGAACGTCGCTCCCGCCAAATCAATTTGTTCCACTTGTTTTAAAATGCTTTCTAAGTCGTCCCCTTCATACATAACTTCAATTCGCTCTTTAATAAACGCACTTCTACTCGGGTCAATTTTGACATCACTTTTTAAAATATTAACGTGGGACTCCATTCCAAAGAACGAGCGCATTTCCAAGTAACATAAAGCACGCTCCTCCTCACGAAATGCATACGTATATATACAGGCAGGTGTTTTACTATGATTATTCAATCTATTATCATCCTCTATCGTTTAAAATTGTTATGATTACAATTACTCAAATACTTTTCTTTTGTATATAAAATTAAATGATATCATATGCCGGAAATAAAGAGAAACGTTAATAAATAAAAGAGACTGCCAATGGCAATCTCTTATTATTTATTAACGGAAAGAAGACACGTTGTTACCCATTTCTTCATAGTAATCTAAAATACCTTGATAAATTGCTTCTGCTGCACTTTGTCTCTGCGCTGGTGTAGCTATTTTATCTGCATCACTTTTATTATCTACAAATGCTAATTCTGCTAATACAGCTGGCATTGTATTTTCTCTAATTACGTATAAATCGCCTTTTTTCACACCACGATCTTTTGTTCCCAGTGCATCTACAAGACGCTCTTGAATTTTTTCTGCTAGTAAACGACTTTCTGATACGTTAGGATTTGTTCCTCTTGCTGTCGCTGATTCATAGTAGAACGTTTCTGTACCTTGTCCATTTTTCTCTTCCGTGCCATTACCATGAATACTTACAAAAATATCCCCATTATTTTTTTGAGCAAATTCTACACGTTTCTTTAAAGAATCAGAAGCACTTGTTCCTGGACGTGTATCATCTGTACGAGTGAATAACACAGTAAATGGTGTCTTTTTCTCAAATATTTTCTGTAATCGTAGTGATACATCTAATACAGTTTCACTTTCTTTCTCATAATAACCTGGATTACCTGAATCCGCTCCACCATGACCTGGATCAATGATAATCGCTTTTCCTTCTAAGAAGTTACCTTGCTTCACTGGATTTAATTGATTTTTATTAACCCATTGGAAACCAGCGCCCATGCGGATACGAATCCAGCTGCCGTTCTCTTCAATAACAGTTACTTGTTGTGCGTTATGTGTTCCCATTACTTTTGAAGAAGAAGAAGCTTCTGCATAAGTAGTGAATCCTTCATTAATAACTTCTGTTTTCTCTACTAAAGGTGTCCATTTATCACCTTTACTTGTTGCAATTTTGATCCATCCATCTCGTTCTTCTTTAATTTCAACCATTTGTGGATTATGCTGATTTGCACTAATCCCAGAACTTAATGATGGTGCGTGATATGTAATGAATTTTCTATCTATGTACATTTTCTTTGTTTCTACTGGACGATCACTATTCTTGCTAAATTTATCTGTTTGCGCAGTAAGTTGAGCTGCTTGTTCACGCGTAATAGAATCATTCGGTTTCCAGCCATCCTCTGTACCTAACGAAAGTTTTAATTCTACTAAAATATTAACTTCTTCTTTACCCCAATGATTCTCTAAATCAGCAAATTTTGTAGGAACTGGTCCTGTTACTTTGCTTTTCAGATTATATGCTCTTACAAGCATAGCTGCCATTTCAGCACGAGTTACTTTTCCTTCAGGATCAAATACTCCTGGTTCTCGCCCTTTAATAATATTCTCTTTTTCCATGGCTGCAATAAATGAAGCTGCCCAACTATTTTTTGCATCATTATAAGACGGCTTTGCATTTGGATCTATTTTAGCACCAATTGCTGTTGCGATAATCTTTGCTGCCTGAGCACGTGTTAAATTTCCGTATGGCATAAAGTTACCATCTGGCATACCGTTAATTACATTTCTCTCTACTAAATAATAAATTGCGTCTTTTGACCACGCACTATCTGAAACATCAGGAAATTTCTTCGTTTCTGCTAAACTACTAATTGGATGTGCTAGTAAATTTGCTGCTAATAAACCTGCGGCTATTGCTTTGTACTTCATGAAAAATAAATCTCCTCTCAAAACTTCATATTCATACAATTTTTTTAATCAAGCTAACTAAAAAATATTAACTATTAATTAATCCCTTTCATAGTGTATAACATTATATATCTATAGTAAATACGTTTCCGGCCGTATAACAAAAATCGCATATATATAACTTATAATGAATGTATATAAAAACTTTAATCAGCCCTCACCAATCGGGCTTTTACGGGCAGCCCGCCCCCATCTAACTTTTTTGCTTTCGCTGAATTTTGAGGTAGGAGTCTTACTGCCCGGCAAATAGCGGGATAAAAAAGCGATTAGGACATGTCTCCTAATCGCTTTGCCAAATAAAAAGCTGATTAAAAATAATATCTTTAATCAGCTCTCTATTATCTATGAAATTATTCTTCAATTAAATTAGACATTACATATGCATACACTAATGCTTCTGTATGCGCAATAGAACTTTCATGCGTACGTTCAAATGCGTGGGAAGAATCAATACCCGCTCCAATTAACGCATGTTTCACATCAAATCCCGCGCGAATCGCAGCTGATGCATCAGATCCGTAGTACGGATAAATATCTACTTTATATTCAATATGATTCGTTTTCGCAAGCTCTACTAAATGTTTGCGCAGTGCATAATGATACGGGCCGCTAGAGTCTTTTGCACAAATAGATACTGTATATTCATCAGATGCTTGTCCATCACCTAACGCTCCCATATCAACTGCTAAGTATTCAACAGTTTCTTCTGGAATGTTAGAGTTACCACCGTATCCAATCTCTTCATTATTAGAAATTAAGAAATGCGTCGTATATGGTAATGTTATGTTTTCATCTTGTAATCTTTTAATTAATTTTAATAAAATTGCAACACTTACTTTGTCATCTAAATGACGTGATTTTATGTATCCACTCTCTGTAATTTGAACGCGCGGATCAAATGAAACGAAGTCTCCTACTTCAATTCCTAATTCGCGTACTTCATCAGCTGAAAATACGCGCTCATCAATACGAACTTCAATATTTTTCTCATCGCGTTTTGCTTCACCTGCATCTTTATATACATGTACAGATGTTTGATGCATTAAAATTGTTCCTGTATACGTCTTGCCACTTGATGTTTCAATTTCGCAATATTCCCCTTCTACGGAGTTCCAGCGAAATCCACCAATCATAGAAAGACTCAGGCGACCGTCAGGCTTAATTTCTTTTACCATCGCACCTAACGTATCAACGTGTGCCGTTAATAAGCGGTGCTGTGCATCATTTTTCCCTTTTACCGTTAAAATAAGAGCTCCCTTATTATTACGTTTCGTTTCTACGTTCCACTCACTGACATAGTTTTCAATGAAATTAATAATTTTTGCTGTATTTCCAGATGGACTTGGAATAGAGACAAGCTCCTTAATCAGTTCCATCGTTTCTTTCGCATGATGTGCCATTGTCGTTTCCTCCTCTTTTTCTCTACTATTCAGTATACAAAATTCACCAGAAAACCTCTACTTATATAGCTTAATTTTCTAAATTGTAGTAAAATTCTTTTTAGTATATAAAAGGAGTTATAAAATATGAATATATCAAAAAAATATATACACATTGCACTCATTTGGTTTTTAGCATCATTATTTTGTTTACAAATCTCTTATGCCATTCACACTACTACTTCTATTACAATCGGCTGGATATTAACAGCTATCTTCTTCATTATTAGCTTCATTGCAACAAAAAAGCATAGCGTTACTCATTAACGCTATGCTTTTCCTATAAAACTATTCTTCTGAAACGTCTAATAAATAAATACCTCTTTCAAATCCACCGCGCTCTACTTCTTTTTTCTTACGAAGGCGTTCTACATCTTCAATCGATGCACCTTCTGCACGTGCTAATGAAATGATAACTTCTAGCGCATCCGCAAGAGAATCTAGCGCATGTTCGCGTTCTTTCATAGAAGCAAATTCACGAATTTCTTCCGTTCCAATTTTCGCTAAAGCCTGTATGTATGCTTGCCCTGTTAATTTTTGTGCTGTATACGTTTTTCCAGACATTAAAATCTTCTCTGGAACACGATCTCTTACTAACTTGTTATATGCTGACATCATTCATCCTCCTATATTTAATAACATCCGAGCTCTGCTTTATAGAAAAACCATTTTTTCTTCACGCACGCACTTAACATATCAATTCCTGATCCATGTGCTCTTACATGTGGAAAGAAATAGTGCTCTAAGTCTTCGTCCTTACCATATAGAGTTTGATACTCATCTGGAATCGCTTCTTTTTTCACATCTTTTTCTTTCGTCACCCCGTCAGAAAATGCAACACTTGGATGTCCCTCAAAAAACAACGCAGTCCGAACTGCCAAAGATGGTGTACTATGCAAAGCAGAATATGTAAGCAAAATAATAGTAATAACACCGATCATTTTCTTCATGTATTACTCCTTAAAAAAAGTGCTAACACAATTATACTAAAATGTGTTAGCACTTTCTCCCCTTTATCCCGAATTAACGAGCTAATAATCAGTGAGGAATGGACAAAATCCTCACTTCACTTTATTCCCCTTTAAATGCTGGTAAACGTTTCTCTAAAAACGCAGCAATTCCTTCTTTATGATCCGCTGTTTGTCTCATTGCATATTGACCACGCTTTTCTAATTGCAATGTTTGCTCTAAATTAGAGCGATTTACTTCACATAAAATTTGCTTCGTTTGAATCATTGCTTTAATCGGTTTTTGTGACCATTCATTAATTTTTTGTTTCACAGCCGTTTGGAAATCTTCGCCGATTACTTCATCAATTAAGCCGATATCAAGCGCTTCTGTCGCTGATAACTTCTTACCTTCCCAAATAATTTGCTTCGTCATATTTTCACCGACACGCTTTTGAAGGAAGAAATGACCGCCTCCATCTGGAATTAAAGCGATTCCAATAAAGTTCATTGCAATAACAGATGATATATCCGCCATTACATAATCAGCTGTTAACGCAATACTTAACCCAAGACCTGCAGTCGGTCCATGAATTGCACTAATAACAAGCTTTGGCATCGTATATAATGTCACGACAACTTCAGAAATGGTATTCATAATGCCATCAAACTTACTTTCATCATTACTTGAAAGCATCGATTTAATATCCCCACCCGCAGAAAAACCACGGCCGTTCCCGCATAACACAACGATATGCGCAGAACTTTCCGCTACTTCTTTCAACTTTTGTAATAACTCTTTTAATGTCGGCTCATCTAACGCATTTAACACCTCTGGGCGATTGACCATAACCGTTGCAACGTTACCTTCATATTTCACAATAACAGATTCTGTTTTACTCGTTACTTCCATTACATACCCCTCTTTTCTCCATAAAGATTATACTTATATAATTATAGAAAACCACTGAAAAATCCTTCTTTTTTCTCAATTTTCTGTCTAATAATCTCGCAATTTGTACATTTACCGTATAAAACATACAATTCCGTTGAAAAATATAGAAATTAAAGTCGGTTTATCCATGCTTTTCATCTATTTACCATTACAATGAAATGGTGTATTCTTAAGTTTGATAAAAAAACAAATATTGAAATTCATTCGCCTTACTATGTAAAGAAGGCTTTATACCCATCTTTTGGGTGTTGTAATAAAGGAATGAAGAACTGGAGGAACATATGGTTAATAAGTTGAAACAAACGGATAACTACTTCCCACATTTCCTATTGCTATTCATTGTGTTTCAACCAATTTTAGATTTATTAACATCTTTTTCAATCTATATACTACACATGAGCGCAACAGTTGGAGTTGTAGTCCGTTTCGCCTTTATGCTTCTTGCATTAGGGTACCTACTTCTTCATCACAAACAACAAGATGCGAAAAAGTACATCCTCTATTTGTGCTTACTCGGGATCGCACTCGCAATCGGTCTTGTAAATAATATGATGGTTAAATCTCCAGTTTCATTTGGAGAAGAAGTTAAATTCATCTTAAAGAGCGTATATCCAATTGTGCTACTGTTTGGATATATTATCGCCTTTAAAGAGCTAAAAAATAAAGAGTATGTATTCCATAAAATCATTACATATTTCTTATATGCAACTTTAATTTTAAGCATTACAATGATTGTCGCAATGCAAACTGGAACGGATTTCCCAAGCTATCCTCACTCAAAAATCGGTTCAAGAGGTTGGTTCTTCGCTGGAAATGATTTAAGTTCTCTTTTCGCCATTATGTTCCCAATCATTGTCTTATATTCGATTCATAAAACAACTTCTTTCTCGAAAATATATTACTGGATTCCAACAATACTTGCGATGTATGCAAGTATTATGGTGGGAACGAAAGTCGGATATGGCGCAATTGTTATTACATTAGGCGTAGCACTTTTCTTCTCATTCATTGAATATATGATAAATCGTAAAAAAGAAGAAAAAGGATTCACACATATTGTAAATACCGTTGTTGTCGCAGTTATACTAGGAGGTTTAATTGCTCTTACACCGCATACTCCTATCGCAAAAAATATGGGCATTCACATGCAAATATACGAATACAAAAAATCAGTACAAGAAGAGAAAGATCGAAAAGAAGGAAAAGTAATTAAAGCAGATCCAGAAGATGCAAAAAAACATGCAAAAGGTGAACTTACAGATTCTGAAGTAAAAAGTTTAATTTACAGTGATCGCGACAAATTCTTAAAAACATACAAACAATACTATAAAGACGCACCGCTTTCACAAAAACTATTCGGAATGGGTTACGCTGGTAACTACACAGATAAAATTAAATTAATTGAAATGGACTTCCATGACCTATTTTTCGCCTTTGGAATTGTCGGTTTCCTTATTTACTTAATACCTCTTCTATACTTTGGTATTAAATTATTTATCCGCATGATCACAAACTTTAAGAAAATCATGAGCGTAAAGTATATGCTATTAGCGAGCACACTCATTCTATCACTTGGCATTGGCTTTATGTCTGGCCACGTATTAACAGCGCCAGCCGTTAGTATTTTCTTCGTTGTTATACTCGCTTATATCATTGTTGATTTTGAAATTGAATAAAAAGAAGGTGCTACGAAATATTAGTAGCACCTTCTTTTTTATTTAATTAATGTTTTACGTATTCTAAGCTTTCTTTTGCAATATACGCTTCTGTTACAGTAGGATTATCTGAAATAACTTTAACCCACGCTTTTCCATTTATTATCTCTTCACCAGTAACTGTGACAACTACATTTGTATTTAAACGATACAGTCGCTCATTTGATATACTAGGATTCTTTTTCACTTCCACGTTATTCATCACACGTGCAAGTTTGTACTTGTTGTATTCTTTTTTACCTAAATAAGAATCAAAACGGTTCATATGCCCCGCTACTTTTTTACCCCAGTTCGCATCAGATGCATATTTCGCATTTAAACCAGCAGCTTTATCACCTGTATATGTTGCTGTATAACGCCAATGTCCTGGATTTAAATATCCTTCATTCATGTATAATTTTGCTGCATGTTCAATACAATCTTCTTTTGAATTGAATGCTTCTCCGTTACCATACGGACTATCGTCTGTTGCTTTTAAACCAAATAAATTATTTTTGTCTTTTGCAAGAGCGCTTGTTCCATAATAACTTTCATGAATTGCTAATGAATATAAGAATAATGCATTTACATTATACTTGCTTTCTACTTCTTTAAATTTCTTTCCTAAACCAATTAATGGAGAGTCTGGTTTAATCGATTTCACATAACTATCTAGTTGTTCAGCTGTATAATCTGTTTTCGAACGTAATGATAAATAATTGAAATATTGATAGAAAGTTTCGTCTCCAAATGTCTTTCCATCTACACTATACATTTGCTGTCCTTGCTTCATGAAAGAAGGTGCCACACCATATCTAAATTCTGTATATCCAGGTGAACTTGTATTATATGTATAATATTTATGGTATAAATATCCATCTGATTTCACATAATAAGACGACTGTTTCATTTCATTTGTAGGAATTAAAGTGATTTCATTCTTCTTCACATAACCTGTCAAACCAGAAAGTTGAACTTTCACACGATCTTCGCCAACTTCTAACACTTTCAATTCTGTTCCATACTGAATATACGTATATACTGTTGATAAATTCTCATCATAAATATTAATGATGTTTTGCCCAGTTATTCTTTTCGCACTTGCAAAACCATCTTTAATCCATAAAAATTCGTTCTCGTATTTTACCGCATTCATACCTTTATTTTGAGCAGCCGTAACCGCTTCTTTATACGTATTATAGCGCTCTATTTCTTGCTCTGTTCCATTTTCTCTTACATTTGTCACAACATATTTCTTAGTTTCTACAGGATTGCTATTTCCGTTTTTTTCAATCGTCTGAAGCATGCGATCCAACATAGCTGAAGCCATCCCTCTTGTAGCTGATAAATGTGGTCTAAATGTATTATCTTCTGGATACCCTTTAATAATTTGAGTAGCCACCATAACTTGCACATGCTCTTTATAGTTAATACTATCTTTATCAGTAAAGGTAAGCGGACTTACAGCTACTTTAATATTTTTATAGTCTAACGCTCGCTTTACCATTATCGACATTTCTTCACGTGTAATCACATCATTTGGTGAGAATGTCTCGTTCGTACGACCATTAATAATTTTCGCTCCATATGCTCTACTTACACCATCATATAAACCGTAAGTCTTCGGCACATCCTCGAAATTCGAATCAGCTTTTGGTAAATTTAAAGCCCTTGCTATGAATGTAGCAAACTCTGCTCTTGTTACTAATTTATCAGGCGCATATACATTGTCTCCATACCCCATTAAAACTCCTTTAGTAATAAGTGAGCGCATATTCGTCTCAAACATATGTCCTGTAATATCATCATTTGCCGCATAACTTGAAATAGGAGTTAAAAGTAATGATCCCGTTAATGCCACTGCTGTTATACCTTTTGAAAAAGTCTTCAAGGTTATCCTCCTCGTAATCTACGAATTTATTATCACAAATTTGATTATATAATAATCGCAATCATTTTAGCATAATAAATAGGAATTAAAATAAAACGTTTTTGTAATTAGAATTTTCATTAAATTCAAAACAAAAATAAAAGACACTTTACTTTTTTAATAAAGTGCCTTTTTCCATATGATCAATGAGTTTCTTTGTTGCCTGTTTGCCTTGCAACCGAAGCTCATCTATTGTCAATTGTAACTCTTGCTGCACAGTTCCTTGTTGCATTAATTGCTTTTTCGCAATTTCATATAAATACTCAGCACTCCATTCGCCATCCACACTCCCTATAACTGGCTGATTCACTTGACTTAAAAACGAATCAATTTTCGGATCGTATGAAATCCCGACCATTGGAGTTTTGGCTACGGCAGAAAAAACAAGTGCATGAAGACGCATACCAATTAGTAATGAACATTGTGATAAAATGAATATTTTCTCGTCGATATCCATTTTATACGGAAGCATATACGTCTCTTCTCCCATTAAGTCTACTACTTCACGCGAAGCTTTTTGATCAAATGGCTCATGCATTGGAACAAATAAAATTTGGTATCCTTCTTGCTTTAATTTTTTTAGTGCCGCAGCTAATTTTTTTATATAATCTTCTTTTGCATTCCAATAACGCACACTAACCGCAATTACTTTTCCATGTATCGAATGCTTTTGCAACCAATCCGATTGTTTTGTCCGTTTCCATGTTAAAACAGGGTCTGGAACAATTTCAATATCGTTTTTTATGCCAAGTTCTTTTAAATATAAAAACGAATCCTCATCTCGAACTGATACATAGGAAGCTTTTGACAAGTTCCATTTTACTAATAGACGATTATATCCTTTTGTAATTGGACCTATTCCTTGTGAATAAATATAATACGGCTTTTTTAATAATCGAGCGAGTCCCATAATACCCGTATAATATAGAATACTCTTCGTACTTGTCTGATCTTGAAGAAGGCTCCCGCCACCGCTAATAACTCCATCACTGTTTTTTATCGCATGATAAACAGCTTTTATATCCCAGCGATCTACCGATTCTACACCATACATTTCCTTTGTATATTTAGAATCATTTGATAGTACTACTAGTTCTATATCCGGGTTCTCTTTACTTAACGATTCAATAATTGATTGTAGAATCGCCTCGTCTCCAACATTATAAAAACCATAATATCCTGATAAGACTAAACGCACCCTAAATCTCCTCCAAAACTAGGTAACCGTTTATTTCATCTAACATAAACTGGTACCCATTCCTTACCTAAACACTTGATACCCTACATAGTTTCCTCTTTATCAGTTCATATGAATTATAATAAAAAATTAAATTTCTATATTTATCTTTTCAAAAATGGTATTTTGTTTATTGATATCCATTTTAATTTCAAAGCACATACACCATACAAAATGGTTGTAATACTTAATGCTATACCACTGAATAATAACGTCATAATTCTTGAAGTTGTAACATCTATCACATTACATAATTCATACAATCCTAGTCCCAAAATACATGCTATTGCTAGCACACCGAAAAAGCTTTTTAAATGAATAGAATAGGCAATATAGCTTCGAATATACAAATGATTTACAATACAAATCAATACGTAAGTAATTAATGTACTATACGCCGCTCCATCTATGCCAAACTTCTGCACGAACATCATGTTTAACATGACTTTCACACAACTCGCACCAATAACAATCCATGCAGCTTGTGCAGAACGGTTAATGCCCTGTAAAACACCTATTGATAATACCATAACCGCAGTAAAATACGAACTGCCAATCATAACTGTTAACATACTACTGCCTTTTACGTCTGTGAACAATCCGACATTTAACGGTACGGTTAATGCCATCAACCATATTGTTAACGGTGCTGTCAAAACATGCGCTAGTCGATTTGTATTTTGAATTGTTATTTTCGCCAAATTTATATCTCTTTTGGCCAATGCGGAAGTTAAGAGTGGTATTAACGGAAATACAATTGCACTTGCAAAAATAACAATTATTTGCGTGAATGCAAAACCGCGACTGTATATTCCAAATTGTTCTTGAATTTCTGCTGATGATCCTTGTAATACATGCGGTATTGTAAGCGAGTCTACTAAATTTAAAAGTGGCATTGATAAAGCTCCGATAGCGATTGGGATCGATACCCGCAATATCTTTTTGCCGTGTTCTCTTAAATCTCGGAGCGAATAGGAATTGCTTTTATTGTAGTATGGACTTCTATTATATTTTATACGCAAATATATAAGCGAACTAATGACTCCAAGAAAAGAGCCAACCATCGCACCACTAGTAATAACAGTATTACTCTTATCCCATGATACTAGTATGTAAGCAATTATTAACATAAAAAACACACGTACAAATTGCTCAATGACCTGTGATACCCCTGTTGGTTTCATATCACCGAAACCTTGAAAATACCCTCTATACACCGCCATGTATGGCGCAATGAGTAATGCTAATGAAGTAATAAGCAACGGCATTCTAGTTTCTTGTCCACCGAGCATATTCGCAATTTCAATAGAAAATAATACAATGACTAAACAGCCGAAAACGCCAAATGCTATCCCAATAATTGACGCTGATTTAAATAATTTCGCAATTTCCTTTTGCTTATTTTTTTCGTTCAACTCTGCAATTAGTTTCGAAATTGCAAGTGGAACTCCGGCTACCGATAATGTAAGAGCAATCATATATACAGGAAAAACAAGGCGAAAAATACCGAGCACTTCATCTCCTGCAATATTTTGTAATGGAATTTGAAAAAAACTACCAAGCAATTTTGACAAAAAAGTTGTAATGGTTAAAATTGCTGCTCCTTTTACAAATGTTTTATTCATATTTTTTCTCTTTTCTTTTATACATATACTCTCAAACATATTGTTTTAAGCGATGGGGATTCATTTTATCCCATTGGTTATCATAACAAATTTATTATAGGTTGAATACTTGGTTTTTTTTTCAAAATAGAAAAGCGAACCCATTTAAGCCTGTCTCTTCACAATATTTTTCTAATTCCTTCCATTATATATGTACACACTATAAGCGTTTCTGTTACGCCAAAAGAGCCCTTCCTCTCTGTCACTGCGTACATATTACTAAAAACATTATAAAAACATCCCACAACTCTACATTATAATTTATGTAAAATTGTGAGATATTCTAATTACTATCTAAACACTTAAGATTTTCAATTGCTCTTTCTGTTCATCGCTTGCCATTACTGCGATTGTTTTTTCAATACTCGGATGTACTTGCTCAAGCTTTACACTTGCTCCTACTTTATTTGATTGCTCAACAAAATTTAATAATGCCATAGCTCCTGATACATCCATATAACGCACATCTTTCATACGTAAAACAACCGGTGACTTCACATCTTGTAAAGTAGAGAAAATACGATCTACTGATAGGAAAGAGAGCGGCCCTTGAATTGTGTACGTTTCTTCTTTTTCTTTTACGATAGAAGTTTTACGTTCTTTACATTTCACCATATATATGATGAACGAAAGAATAATACCGAAGGCAACAGCAATCATTAAATCGAACTTCACCGTTACAATCATCGTTACGAGCATAACAACGACATCACCTTTAGGAGCGACATGCATCTTTTTCATGCTTCCCCAATCGAACATTCCAATACCAGTTAAAATTAAAATACCTGATAATACAGCAAGTGGAATATATTGTACGACCGAACCAAGACCCATAATAAAAATAAATAAGATAACACTATGCATACATGCCGAAAGTGCCGTTTTACCGCCACTTCTTATATTCACGATAGACCTTACAGTCGCACCTGCACCTGCTAATCCGCCAAACAATCCGCTCATCATATTACCGATACCTTGTCCAACGAGCTCTTTATTACTTTTATGACGTGTACCTGTCACATTATCCATTACGACCGATGTTAACAACGAGTCAATCGATCCTAATAAAGCAATACTAAGCGCTGGTAAAATAAGTGCTGCTATTCCTGTTCCACTTAAAGATGGAATATGAAGCGTAGGTATCGCTTCTGGAATGGTTCCAATCTTTTCAATTACTTTATTTAGTGAAAGATTTCCGATAATCGGTAACTTTACTGTAAGTCCTTCGAGTAGAGAAGAAAATAAAGGAAGCAAAGCTGTCACACCGACTAGTGCTACTAAACTAGACGGAATCGCCTTAATCCATTTGCCAGAAACAATCATTACAATAATCGTTAACACAACAAGTAAAAAACTATTTTGTACGTGCTTTATTTCGCCTAAAATAATGATTAATGCAATACCATTCATAAATCCTGAAACGACAGGATACGGAATATATCGAACGTAAGAACCGAGCTTACATACACCGAATAAAATTTGAAATAACCCTGCCATCATAAAGGCAATAAAACTTGCCTCTAACCCGTGCGTCGCAATAACTCCTGTTGCAATAACGGTAATTGGTCCAGTTGGCCCTGTTACTTGCCCAGGTGTCCCGCCAAATAACGCTGCGAATAAACCGGCAAAAATCGCACCATACAATCCAACAAGCGCTCCCTCAGACGTTCCTGTCGCGGCAATACCAAATGCAATCGCAAGTGGTAACGCAACAATCGCAACAGTAAATCCTGCTAAACATTCCTTTGCTATTTTTTGAAACATAAAAAAACCACCTTTGTATAAAGTCCATGTTCCATTGTACACCTAAAAAGATACATTCGTTAGCTCACTTTTTACATTCTCGTGACGTAAACGTATTCAACGAAAAGTTTTCCCCTTATCTTTGGAAACAATTGCAACTATGCTATAATGAACAAATTAAATCTTTTACTATATACTTGGAGGCACTATGCTAACTTTTGAAGAAAAATTATCGATTATTGAATCTTTCCCAGAACTAGAAAGAAAGAACGTATCATTAAAACGTGTAAACTTCCACTTTGAAGAAAGTCGTTTAGATAAAAAGAACGTTGTATTTCATTTACACCCAAATGGAAATGGATTTGTATATGCAAGCGGTATTAAAGGTTATAAAACAGATGATAAAGGCATGGTTAACATCCGTGAGTTTTCAGCAGAGGAGTTACGTTCAGTAATTGAGAAATCAATTGACCTTCTATCACAAGAAGAGGTAGTAGCACCTGTAGAACCTGCGAAAGAAGAAGAATGGCAGAACGAAGATGGTCATATTCTTACTCTTATTTCAGAGGATGACATGTGGAACGTGTACGCTGGTGTAAACTTAGACGGTACATTCAACTCTTATCCAGAAGCTGCGGAATACCTTGATGAAGAAGGCTTTTCACGCAAATAAAAATAGAAACCTATTTCATTCAACGACTTTTATAGTAATCAAAGAAGACACTTAAGGTGTCTTTTTTTGTTATATAAACTCCTTTCTCACACTATCTCTACTAATTTTCATAAAATGATTCAGAGGAGGTTTATATGAATACAACTGCTAAATTAATAAATTGGAAAGAACATGGCGATATGATTATTCTAGAATGTGAATTAAATGGAAAACGCTTCGAGATATCAACATATAAACAAAGAATATATAATGCACACCTTTTATCAGCTGACGTTTATATTCGTTTAGACTCATCTGATAATATAATTGGAATAAATATTTATAAAAAGTAAGAAAAGCCCCCTATTCCGTAGGCGGGCTTTATCTTTATTACACAACATCAGAGTATACTCTCTTTTTTTCATACAGTTTATGTAATTATACATATTCATCAAAAAATACACTAAATGAATATTACATGTAGTAAAATATAACTTGTGGGCACGTTCTATAAAGCAGATTCTTTTAAAAGGCGTAACATATCAATTATTATAGGGGATGTGGCGTCACTTCAATATTGATCTCAAATCTCTTGTCTTTTGTGAACTAACAATCTAGTGTATATAGACGATTCTGCTTTATAGTATGTGTTTACACTCATAACAAAGGGGTAATGGTAATACGGATAGATTCGTATGAAATGAAATGGTTCAAGTCGGAGAGAGGCACCTTAAGGTGTCTTTTCTTTTTGGACATTACATCCATTTTGTTTTTCCACCTTATTTCAAATGCGCTAATTAACCTTCAACAAGAAGAAATGAGAATTAACAAAGATATTGTTTCTTCTGTTTAATATAGAAAAATGAAGGGTACCCCATAGATATGGGGTATCCTTCATTTTTTATTTTTTCGCACCTTTCAATGACTCCCTCAGCACAAATTTCTGCAACTTCCCGCTCGCATTACGAGGGAGTTCATCTACAAATAAATAATGACGCGGACGTTTATAATCTGCTAGTTCATCACTTTCTTTGCAATACGTTTCTAAATCAGCTTCTGTTATTGTTTCATCTTTCTTCACAATAACTGCCACAACACGCTCTCCCCATAATTCGTCTGGCTCACCAAGTACCGCCACATCTAATATACCAGGATGACTATGAAGGAAATCTTCAATTTCACGAGGATAAATATTTACGCCACCGCTAATTACCATATCATCAACGCGATCAGCAACGAATAAATAACCGTCTTTATCAAAATAGCCTAGATCACCCGAATGATACCATCCTTTATACATCGATTTTTTATTCGCTTCTTCACGATTATGGTAGCCAGCCATCATAGTTGGGCCGCGCAAAATAATTTCTCCCACTTCATAAGGAGGTAATACATCCTCTGGTTCTGCCGGTGCATCCTCGTTCGGTTTCACAATACGAACTTCATGGCTAAAGCATGGCGTGCCTGCTGAACCAGCTTTCGTAATTTGATCCTCCTCTACGAGAAACGCAACAACTGGCCCCATTTCTGTCATTCCGTATATTTGAACAAGATCAATATAAAGACGTTCTTTACATTCTTTTACTAACGCCGGTGCCATTGCTGCTCCGCCGTATATACCAATCTTCATCGAAGTTAAATCATACTGAGCTAAATCTTTTTGCAACAACATATTCCACATTGTCGGCGCTGCAAAGAACGTCGTAATCTTTTCTTCTTGAATCGTATGTAATACTGTTTCTGTATCAAAATGATGCAAAATAACATTCTTTCCGCCAACTTGAATGCGTGGTATGATTCCAGCGTTTAATTCACCACAATGATATAAAGGCGCCACAACAAGCCCTACACTATCTCTATTATATTTAAGGAAATACGTACAAATCATACTATGCTCAGTCATTTCGCGATGACGATGTAATACGCCTTTCGGATGACCTGTCGTACCGCTCGTATAAAGCATAGAACAATAATCCATTTCATCAATTTCAATATTTACTTTCTCAGAAGATGCTGCATTCACTTTTTCATGGTAGGAACTTGCATAGGAAGGTTTATCGTTTTCTATAGACCAAAAAGATGTATTTGGAAAATCTCTTTCAATTATAGCAACAGTTGACTCAACTGCTTTTTCAAAGACAACGACTTTCGAGGATGCGTCCTGAAGAATATAAGATACTTCTTTTGCTTTTAAGCGGAAATTAATCGGGTTAAAGATCGCTCCAATTTTCGCACAAGCTAAGTAAACGTTTACAAATTCACGGCAATTATATAAGTAAACAGATACCGTATCTCCCTTTCTTACTCCGTCTTCTAATAGAGCGTGCGCTGTTTTATTTATTTGTTCATCCCACTGTTTATACGTCCAGCGAATATTCTTTTCAGGTTCCACTAACGCCTCTTTATTCGGATACTTACCAACTGATAAATCAAAAATTCTCCCTATCGTCATGTACATGCCAACAATTTCCCCCTTTTCTCTTTCATAAATCTATCATTTCGTCCATAAGTAGACATTGTCCTTTAATGATTTGACTAATTTTTCTGATTATTATCGACATAGTTTTACATACGGTACCACTAGACGGTAAATGAAATTATACCAGCGATTTTCCAGGTATATCGACCGTAACTTGAAATATATCAGCGATTTTCAAAATATATCAGCGCAACTCAAATTATATCAGCGATTTTTTGAATATATCGACTTACCGACAAAAACTGACAAGATATAATCGGACCGCCCGTTACTGCAGGATAAAAAAGAGGTTGTTCCGACTCGGAACAACCTCTTTCTTCTTATGCAAATAGCTCTTCTAAAATTTTCAGTTTATCTTCTGTATATTTTACGAAGCCATCGTTATATGATTTTGGATCTTTCGGATTTGCGAAGTGCGTAATTGCTCCCGTCTTCGGATGAACAAATTTACTTGATGCACCACAGCCAAGTCCGATAATTGATTGTACTTCTTCCATAATGACAATGTTGTAAATACTTTCTTGCGTCGGCATTGCATAACCAACGTTCTCTAAGTTACCTAAAATATTCTTTTGACGATATAGGTAATATGGTACGTAATTATGCTTTTGCGTCCACTCTTCTGCTTCGTGCATCATCGCTGTAATTTCTTCGCGACCTGCTACTTTATATTTACGTTTGTTTTGCGTCATTTCAGAAGCACGTTTAAATGATAACGTATGAACTGTTAATGATTCTGGCATTAACTTTTCTGTTTCATCTAACGTATGTTTGAAGATATCTAACCCTTCACCAGGAAGACCAATAATTAAGTCCATATTAATATTGTTCATTCCCATTTCACGAGCTAAATGGTATTTCTCAATTGTTTCTTCTACAGTATGATGACGTCCAATTGCTTTTAGTGTCTCTTGATGGTATGACTGCGGATTAATACTAATACGGTCAATATTCCATTTATTTAACACTTCTAGCTTTGCTGGCGTGATCGTATCTGGGCGACCTGCCTCAACTGTTACTTCACGCACATTTTTCACATCTGGGAACGCTTCATACATTTCTTCATACAGCATATCCATCTCTTCTGCTGTAATACTTGTAGGTGTACCGCCGCCGTAATAAATCGTCGTAACTTTTACACCTTTTTCTTTTAAAAACTTACCAATTTCACGAACTTCATAATGTAAACCACCCAAGAACGAATCAACAGAGCCTTGGCGTCCATTAATCGCATAAGCCGGGAATGTACAATATGCACATTTCGTTGGGCAGAACGGAATACCGATATAAATACTTACTTCTTCTTTCAAACGGTATAAATCCGGAACAACTGCTAATTGGCAATCAACAATGCGCTGAAGAAGTTCAATTTTCTCTTCATGAATTAAATAACTTTCACGAAGCTCTTGATGCGCTTCTTCTTTTGACATACCATTTTGAAGCATTTTATGAAGAAGTTTCGTCGGACGTACTCCCGTTAAAATACCCCAGCTTTGTTCAATACCAGTTAACTGCTGAAGAACAGAAAGATATACATAAGAAACAACGTGCTTCACTTGCTTCATACGCTCTTTTTCATCTGTGAAAGCAGATAAATCTTTCGAGAATGTTTCTTCATACACATTTCCTGTGCTAACATCCGTTAATCGAGCGGATGCTTTCACATTATCCTCAATGTGTATATCAACGATAAGATTTGCTTCCTCTTGTTCAAATCCAATCGTACTATCTTCAAAAAATAAGCCGCCAATATTTTGTAGCGGACGTAAAAAACGATCATCTTGTAACGTTTTAATTGAAATTAACAACATTATCACCTTTTCATTTGCAAACTCTCTTTAGTTTACTTGAAGGGCGTTTACAGGTCAATACAGAAGGTTTTACCTGTTTCTCTTACATTTTTTCAAATAATTCTTTTTATGAATATCGCTCATGTATATAGACATCATCATTTTCTCTTGTTAAAATTTATTAGTACTAAAATCGATACATAGTGAAAATACAATATAAAAAGGAGGAATGTTAACACTAGATTCCATAATCTAATGTGTTAAAAAAAATATGAAAAAGAAATTTTATAGTGTTTTAACTCTCTCTCTTGCATTACAAACTGTTCTTGCACCTACTTATTCATTTGCAGAGAGTGCTGAAAAATCCGCTGAAGTATATACGGAAGATCAAGTTTTTAAAAGTATTAAAGAGCATGTTAATGAGCATAGTACTCATGAAGAAGATATCGAGGTTACTAGCCAATTCCTACTATACACTTCAAAAAAACATTCATTATATACCGCGAATGATTTAAAAAACAAATCGAATATCGAGATTACAGAACAAGTCGTAACGGCGACAAAGAAAAAAGGAAATGCTTATTACATAACGACGCCAACTGGCGCTGGATGGATAGATAACAATGATAATAGCTTAGAAGTTCAAGAGATTCATAAACTATCTAATCAAAAATTAATCGTAAAAGAAGAAGCTTCCATACATGCCCTTCCGTTCCAATCATTTAAAGAAGAAGGGAAACTACAGCCACAAGTCATAACTCCTACTGAACAAGCTGGAAATTGGTTTAAAGTCCAAATAAATGAAACAGCAAAATGGATTTATGCACCTTCTGCTACATTTGAAGGTACAAAAGCTTCATTATTAAAAAACAGTCGTACTGCTAAAAATAGTTTATTGAGATCGCCAGAAGCTCTACAAACAAACAATATTTATGGCGTTACATTTAAAGAAATGATTGTCCCAAAAGGAAATGACGATATTCGCCCTGGCTACCCGATGGTACCTAAATATATTACGATTCACGAAACAGCTAATACAGCGAAGGGTGCCAATGCTCTAAATCATGCAAAATTCTTAGATAATCAAGCACGCGGAACAGCTGATCGCGCCGCATCTTGGCATTTCACAGTAGATGATAAAGAAATTTACCAACATCTTCCAGTAAATGAAGTTGGATGGCATGCTGGAAATAAAACTGGAAACTATGAATCTATCGGAATTGAAATTGCCGTTAATCAAGATGGAAACTATGAAAAAGCGGTAGAAAATGCCCGTAAATTGGCAGCTTATTTAATGAACGACTTAAATATTTCTCTAGATAAGGTCCAAAAACACCAATTTTGGTCAGGAAAAAACTGCCCTGCGTTTATGATTCAACGCGGACAATGGGATGCTTTCTTAAAAGGAACTGAAACATACTATAAGGAAAATCAAAAAAATCCCGTAACTGATGACATTACAGGTGGATGGTATGAACAAGACATTCGTCAATTAGCAGCTAGAGGCATTATGCAAGGAGAAGGGAACGGCAAGTACTTCCCAGAACGTCTTGTAACGCGTGCTGAATTTGCTACACTAATTACTCGTGCTTTACAATTACCAAGTGGAAATGCTAATTTCACAGACTTAGAACAAGTACACCCATCGTTAAGAGACGGTATTAATCGTGCAGCAAGCGCAGGTATAATCCGCGGACGTGGTGATAATACATTTGATCCAAATACTACAATTACACGCGAAGAAGCTGTTATTATGATCGATCGTTCTCTAAAACACGCTGGTATTTTTGCAAAACAAGTTGAACTACCATTCGTAGACCAAAACTTAATTTACGCTAAAGAAGAAGTACAAAGAGTGTATGGATACGGAATTGTAAAAGGTAATGAATTTAATCAATTCGTACCAAAAGGACCATCACAACGTGCACACGCAGCTGCATTTATAAACAGAATGCTTAGCGTAATTGAAGCTTAACATATTTATCATTCCATATAGATATTTTCATTTTATCTGTATTCACTTAAAAGGCATCAGAGATTATATATCTCTGATGCCTTTTATACATCTTTTAGCTATTTTTAGCCATGAATCTTAAACGTATTCCTAATAGCAGAAGCATAAAACCGATGAATGGAACGTAATTCGTATTGTGTCCTGTAGCTGGAAGTTGTTGATTATTAGAAGAACCTTGTCCTTTTTCTGGTAAATTAGGTTTTTCTACTCCCTCACCTGGTTTTTCTGTTCCTTCACCCGGCTTTTCTGTTCCTTCACCCGGCTTTTCTGTTCCTTCACCTGGCTTCTCTGTTCCTTCACCCGGCTTCTCTGTTCCTTCACCCGGCTTCTCTGTTCCTTCACCCGGCTTCTCTGTTCCTTCACCCGGCTTCTCTGTTCCTTCACCTGGCTTTTCTGTTCCTTCACCTGGTTTTTCTGTTCCTTCACCTGGTTTTTCTGTTCCTTCACCTGGCTTTTCTGTTCCTTCACCTGGCTTTTCTGTTCCTTCACCTGGCTTTTCTGTTCCTTCACCTGGCTTTTCTGTTCCTTCACCTGGTTTTTCTGTTCCTTCACCTGGTTTTTCCGGACCTTTTTCTGTATCTTTTTTATTTGTAATTTGAAGCTTTACAACTTCAATTTTTTCATTAGAAATCGTAAATTTCATTTCCTTATCGGATAAAGTATATCCTTCTGGCGCTTTGATTTCTTTTAAAGTGTAATCTCCTGGTTCTAACTCCTTAGAAGTCGCTTTACCGCTCTTGTTTGTTGTTAATGTGTCGATTTTTGTTCCGTCTTTCCAAATTTCAAACACTGCGCCTGCTAATATTTTATTTGTATTATTAGCGTCTACCTTTGTAATTTCTAATTGACCTGTAATTTCTTCTTTCACTTTTTCATTCATGACTTCTTGTTTTACTACTTCGTTCGCTACAACGTTCACTTCTACTGTCACTTCTAGCGCTTTATAACCTTCCGGCGCTTTCGTTTCCTCTAACGTGTACTTTCCTGGCACTAAGTTTTCGAATTTCACAACACCGTCTTTATTCGTTGTTTTCGCTTCTCCAACTACTTGACCAGCTTCGTTCTTTAATTTAAATTCTGCACCTGCTAGAACTTTTCCACTCTCTGCATCCTTTTTGATTACTTGTAAGCTTCCTAGTTCTTTCGCATTTTCTACTTGTACTTCTACTACTTTGTCTGCTTCCACAACGACTTCAATTTCTTCTTTTAACAATTTATATCCTTGTGGTGCTTTCGTTTCTTTTAATGTGTATGTTCCTGGTTCTAATTTCTGAGAAACTACTTTACCAGTTTTATCTGTTCGTAACGTATCTACTTTTTTACCATCTTTATACACTTCGAATTCTGCATCTGATAATACTTTCGTTTTATCTTCCGCATCTACTTTCACGATTTCAAATTGCCCCGTTACTTTTTCGGAGATCTTTTTATTCACCACATCTACAGTCACTATTTTATTAGCCTCTACATCAACAGAAACTGAACTAGATGATAATTCATATCCTTTCGGTGCTTCTACTTCTTTTAATGTATAGCTTCCAACTGGAAGTTGTTTCGATAAGGCTTCACCTTTATCATCTGTAACAATTGTTTCCACAACTTTCCCATCTTTATCGATAACATCAAATTTTGCACCTGGTAGAAGTTGACCAGATTCACTATCTTTTTTCAATAATTTAAATTGGCCATTCTCTACTTTTCTCGTATTCTTCATAACAAGTTCAATTACGTTTGTATTATCAATTGTTACTTTGACTGGTGTATCAACTTTTATATATCCTTCTGGTGCATTTATTTCTTTTACAAAATAGTCACCAAATGGTAAATCTTTAACTTCCGCAATACCCTTTTCGTTTGTTGTAACAGTAGCCACAACGTTATTATCTTTGTCTATAACATCAAATTTTGCGTCTTTTAAAACAATGTTTTCATCGTTTTCATCAACTTTTTTAATTTGTAAATGTCCTTTTTCAGTTGCTGGCTTATTCCACTTTGGCCAGTTAAATTTAAAGTTATGAACCTCAAAACCATCTCTTTGGTGTAATCCTCCAACATAGGCTTGTCCATTAATAGAACCACCTTTTGTTTCTACAACTGCATTAGGTGCAAACACACTACCTACTACACCATAACCTTTAGTTGTTATCTTTGTAGCATTAGGAAATACCCAAATTACCTTACTAGCTAACTCAGTAAAAGATGAATTAGGATCGTATGCTTGAGATGTATTAATTAAATCCGTCGCCATCCCAGTATTTCTTGTATCATACAAAATTGCACCGCCACCAAAACTCACTTCTTCTGCATCTGAATAAATAACAATAAAGTCTTTATTCTCTACATTCGGAAGAAAAACGTCTTTTACATCAAATGTTTTCTTTCCAGTTTGGCCTGAAGAGACATAAATATTAGGGTTATTTACATCTTCACCGATGCCAAAGCTCATATTAGGTTTTGGCTTATCAGTCTGTAGTTTACTTGCATCCCCGATTACACCATCAACGTCTTTTCTAAATTCTTTAAACTTAGCATCAATCTCCGCTTGCTCTTTATAAGAGATACGGTCATATGATGTTTTCATTGCGCCCTCTGGGTCACCGTCTTTTGTCATCGCCACTGTTCCATCTTGAATAATTACTTGTCCTGCTCCCGCTTTCGTAAATTGACCGCCTAGTAATAATGATGGATATCCTTCATCTACCCAAGTTGCTCCAGCTAAGTTATTTGCTCCAGTTGCAGCCGCTACGACTGTATAACTTGATGCGTTCATATTTTTCTGAACAGCCATCGCACCTTCAATATCCGCACTCGTTGCACTATGATCTCCAAAAATGATGGCGTTGTAATAAGATACATCACCTAAACCTTTTAATTCTGTTGTAGCTGCCTCTGCTTTAAATGGTAAATGGATTAAAAAATTCATACATATTAGTAATACAACTATTAAACTACTACTTAACTTTTTAATTTTTTGATTAAATGATTTCCTCAAGAAATTCATTCCCCCTTTTAAACTTCCTAAAACCACAAAAAGAAGTACATATCATATGTACCAAACCTTACTCACATTAACTTAAAATAATCCATTTAAATAAAACAAAGAAACACTACAACTACTTAATAAGATTGCTACAATTCATTTTTGAAATAATACGTGAACTAAACTGTCATGCGGAAATACTTTTACGTATGGGAGCCCAATAAAATTAATCTGAAGAATATTTCATGTGGTGTAACTGTTTTGGCAACATCATCCACTTTACATTAGTTTTCTAAAGGATTCAAGTGAATTGTATAGATTTCATACACAATTCATATTTTAAAACGCTTTCACTGTTTTTAATAAGATAAACAAAAAAACGTAGCCAAAAAGCTACGTTTTTTTGTCATCGTTTCGGTGTATTTTTATGATTCTTCAAAAACGGAAGCGGGAATTGCTTACGGAAATGCTCTTTAATCATATACTCTACACCGTTTTCACTATTTGAACGTGTGATCCAATCTGCTGCTTGCTTTAATTCTACAGGCGCGTTCCCCATCGCTACCCCAAGTCCCACGTTTTCAATAACCTCTAAATCTTCCATACTATCTCCAATCGCAACCATTTCATTTAGCGAAATATTTAAATGCTCTCCAAGCAATTGTAATCCACGTAACTTTGATACATTTTGCGGTAAAATTTCTATTCGTTTTGAATCACATTCAACATACTCTACATCTTGGAACGCTTTTCTTAATGTGTTCAGTCCTCTTTCTTTTTCACCTTTACTTTGGAAAAGAACATCAATTTTTGGCGCTGCTACCGGATGGTCACGAAGCGCGTCACCTAACGAATCTACAAATTGAACTGGATAAAATAACGGATCTGCGCTTGATAATACAGTGCGCGCAATTAAGTTTGGTGTATTTCTCTCACGATTTCCTATTGAAAACCGTTCATGAGAAATACGTACGTTACAATCAAAGTGCTCTAACACTTGCACAATGTTAAAAGTCTTCTCTTCAGATAATCTTCTTTGAACGTACGGCTTATCTAACGTTGCTGAAACGAAAGCACCACCATGTGTCACTAATATGGAATCTAATTTTAACGCCTTTGCTACTTTATGAGCGGATTGAAAATTACGACTCGTAAATAACGTAACGTATACATCTTTTCTTTTCACAAATTCAATTGTTTCTCTTAATCCTTTTGCAATTTTTCCATTGTTGTATAGTAGTGTCCCATCTATATTAAGAGCTAGTAAGCGATAAATCATGTCGCACTCCCCCTCTTCGCTGTTGTACTCTATCCATAATTTATGAAATACACCCGATAAATAGAACGAGTTAGAATTACTACTGAAAATTTGGTTTACTATATACATATACACTTAGTAAAGGAGATAGTACAATGCAGGCACCTCCTTCTTTTTATGAAGGCGATACGTTAGAAGTCGCAAAAAAATTACTCGGACAAAAACTTGTTCATATTGTAGACGGAATAAAGCGAAGCGGAATCATTGTAGAAGTAGAAGCATATAAAGGCCCCGATGATAAGGCCGCACATAGTTACGGAGGCAGACGAACGGACCGCACAGAAGTTATGTTTGGTGCACCAGGGCATGCTTACGTATATTTAATTTACGGTATGTATCATTGCTTTAACGTTATTACAGCACCAGCGGGCACCCCGCAAGGTGTTCTCATTCGAGCCCTTGAGCCGGTAGATGGAATAGAAGAAATAAAACTAGCGCGCTACAATAAGACCGAAATTACAAAAGCGCAGTACAAAAATTTAACGAACGGTCCTGGCAAACTATGCCGTGCCCTCGGAATTACTTTAGAAGAACGCGGTGTATCGTTACAAAGTGATACGTTACATATTGAATTAGTTCCAAAAGAAGAACACATATCATCACAATATAAAATAACAGCAGGACCTCGTATTAATATCGACTATGCAGAAGAAGCTGTACATTATCCGTGGCGTTTTTATTATGAGGGACATCCGTTTGTTTCAAAGAAATAAGCGATATCAACGGTTCGACAAGAAATATCGATTTATTGACAAATAATAACATTACGAATAAAAGAAGACTGTTCCAAAATGGAACAGTCTTTCCCTCTTACTCTGCACCTTCCGCAGTTGCAATATTATCCTCTAAATTTTCTCTTGATAATTCAGCCGCCATAAAATCTACTGTTTCTGGAAGTGCTAAATGCATATGAGCTTTTTGACAAATTTGGATCGTACAGTTTTCTACAACATAGTCGAAAACATGTCCGCCCCCGCTTCTTTCATCATCAATGTAATGTAAGTGGAATCCAGCTACCCCAATACCTTGTGCGTAATCTGGTGTCCAAAATCCAGCAAGCGTACCTTCTGTATTTTCAAATGAAAAGATTGGTTGCGATTTCGTCACTTCAACGAGTGGTGTATACGGTTTTTCTTGTCTTGGAACAGTTCTCGTTCTTACTTCATGGAACGTACCGTCCATTCGAATAGCGTAAAATAAGTTTTTACTTGGCATTAATTCATGTAATAACGCTTCAACTTCTTCACGATTCATCGGACGCTCTACCGTATAACTCATTTCTTTTTCAAAAAACGTTACAGTTGCAAATGGCGTTGTTTCTTCTGGCTCTACTTTTTCCGCTGAACCGTCTGAACGTAAATGATAAAATCCATTATCAAATGCAATCATTTCACCGTCTAATTGATCAAATGTGCCGATGCCGAAATCACCATGTTTTTTCAAATCTTCAAAGCTAATCACACCATCATATATACCATCTAATAGCGCAAGCATTGTAGATGTTTGATATACTTCATTACTCATTTTCGTTTTTTTTGCATCAATATCAATTAATTGCGCAACAGTCATCTCAAATCTGCCTCCATTAGTTTAATTGGTTTGGTAATAATTTTTCGCTTAATTTAATGTTGTCACGATAATCGATTGGAATATCAATAATGACAGGGCCGTCTGCTGCTAATGCTTCTTTTAATACCCCTTCTAATTCATCAGGCGTGTTAACACGAAGACCTAACGCCCCGAAACTTTCCGCATATTTCACAAGATCAACATCGCCAAACTCTGTAGCTGATGTTCTGCCGTATTTCATCATTTGTTGGAATGCAACCATATCATATGTGCCGTCTCTCCAAACAAGATGGACGATTGGAGAATTTAAACGTACCGCCGTTTCTAACTCCATCGCTGAGAATAAGAAACCACCGTCACCTGATACGGAAACTACTTTTTTACCTGGTTCTACTAAAGTAGCTGCGATTGCCCAAGGAAGTGCAACACCTAACGTTTGCATGCCGTTACTAAATAATAATCTACGTGGTTCATAAGAACGGAAACATCTCGCCATCCAAATAGAATGGGAACCGATGTCACATGTAACAGTTGTATCGTCACTAATTAAAGAACGAAGTGTACGAATCACTTGAAGTGGATGCGTAACACCTTCTGCAGGACGATTTGGAACTTCTGCTTGTTCTGATAATTTTGCGCGTAATCGTTCTAATACCGCTTCTGATTTCGTACTTAATACAAGTTTCGGTAATTTCTCCGCGATGCTATTTACCGTTAAGGCAATATCACCAATTAATTCACGCTCTGGTTGGTAATCATGGTCAATATCTGCTTGATGGTCGTCAAGATGAATAATCGTTCTGTCGCCAAGTTTATTCCAGAACTTTGGATCATACTCGATTGGATCATAACCGATAGAAATAACAAGGTCTGCTTCTTCTAGTAAAATATCACCTGGTTGGTTACGGAATAATCCAACGCGGCCGAAGAAATGATCTTCTAACTCACGTGAAATCGCACCAGCTGCTTGATATGTTTCAACGACAGGAAGTTCTGTATCCGCAATTAATTTACGAACAGCTTTCGTCACTTCATTTGTGCTCGCTCTCATACCGAGTAAAATAACTGGTAATTTCGCTGATTTTATTTTTTCTACTACATATGTAATATCATTTGTGGGAGCGATTCCAAGCTGTGGCTTAGAAAGCGCACCGATAGACTCTACAGTTGTTTCCGCAGTCATAACGTCTTGCGGAAGACTTACTAAAGTAGCTCCCGGATTTGTGGAAGTCGCACTTCGAAATGCATTACTAAGTGCTTCTGGCACATTATCAGGATGCTCTACTTCTACGCTATATTTTGTGATTGGTTCGAATAGTGCAGCATTATCCATAGATTGATGCGTACGTTTTAATCGATCCGTACGCGGTACTGCACCAGCTAAAGCAACAACGGGATCACTCTCCGCATTCGCAGTAACAAGACCTGTCGCTAAATTTGATGTCCCTGGTCCTGAAGTTACAAGACATACGCCCGGTTTCCCTGTTAATCTACCAATAGCAGCTGCCATAAATGCTGCATTTTGTTCATGACGACAAACGATTAACTCTGGTCCTCTTTCTTGCAATACATCAAATACAGAGTCAATCTTTGCTCCTGGAATACCGAAAACATGTGTAACACCTTGTTTAATTAAACAATCAACAACAAGATCTGCTCCTTTTGTTTTTGTCTTCACGTCGTTTACTTTTACACCTGTACTCAAACTAATCATTCCTTTGTTTCATAATTTGTGTAATAAAGATTTTTAATTTCACCTAGTTAATTAATGTGGTGAAGTATCATTTATCATTATATTACAAATGCATTATTTTTCCAACAATATGAATTCGATATTATTTTGACAAGATTTAAAGAATGCGCTTACAACATTTTGTTTATCTTAAAATGACATTTTTATATCTCTTCTAAAAATGTACAAAAATACTTCCACCTATTCACATTATTAACAAATTTATAGTACCTTGCAAAGAACAATAGCAAATGATATATTTGTAAATAATGGAATAACCATTATTTGTAATTCCATTTACGATTAATATACACCCTTCAAAAGGTAGATACAGATTGTGCTGTTTAGAAAGAAGATAGGACTCTCAGCTGTAATTTATCATTTTATAAAGGAAAGTGATTGTTATGAACAAAAGTGGATTTTTGGAACAACTTAGTTCCTCTCTGCAGAATATGCCTAATTCAGAAAAGAAGGATATTATCTCGGAGTACGAAACTCATTTTATTAGTGGTAAACAAGATGGAATATCTGAAGAGGAAATTTCTAAAAAACTAGGAAACCCTAAAACTATCGCTAAAGAACTTAACGTTTCATATGCAATAAGCAACGCTGACAATAGGCGCAGCCTAAAAAACATTATGACAGCACTGTTTTCTGTTATGAGCTTAAGTGTTTTAAACTTTATCTGTATCATTATCGCCTTTTTCGTATTACTCTTTCTATTACCACTTCTTCTAGCACTTATAATTGCTACACCGTTATTAATTATTTCACCTATATTATTAATAGGGTTAGGATTCTTTAAAGGGTTTCATCAAATCAGTTATTCTGATGTTTACAATGTATTCATAGCTTTTTGCATCGGCTTACTAATATCCGTCATATCTTATCAAATGATAAAACATATATACTCACTTTTAGTTAAGTATTTAAAATGGAATTTAGCTATTTTACAAAGATACTAATGAATGTAAAAGGAGATTACTATGAAAAAATATATTTTATATCCACTCATGTTACTTACAATGTTATTTCTATCAGCTTGTTCAAACAGTGTACAGCCTAAGGAAAAAAATGATGTACAATCTATCAAAGATGTTGCTATTAAAGTTCCAGAAAATATATTTAGTTCCTCAAAGAAAAATGAAACTATTAATGAAGACGAAATGAAACAAAATATAAAAAATTATATAGATTATAGTTGGGAGTTATCTGAAAATATTATCCCTCTCGCTTCAACAAATTCTGATAAGAGTTTCACAGAATCTGACCGAGAAAAATTACAAAAACTAATTGATTTAGCGAAGCAAAACGATATGAATTTCCATGAGTTTATTAGTAATAATAATTTACCTAATGATTATAAAAAACCTTCAAAAGAAATCTATGAATTTATGTCATCATCTACGGATATTTTCGTAGAGCTAGATCAAGAATTAGACAAACTCGCCCAAGATGGTAACTTATTCAAGGCCAATTTTTCTTTTACAAAGCGCTTTGAGAAAATAAATGGGAGGAAACAAAAAGAGATTGAAAAGTTTTTGAACGAAAAAAATATTAAAACTTCAATTAACAGCAATAAAAAAAATTAACCGATGTGTTACATATCCCTTTCAAAATAATCAATAAGAAATGGCTATTTTGAAAGGGAGTTTTTGTGATATAACTATTAAATTCCCTAAACAAAAAAGACGCTCCTAAACTAGGAGCGTCTTCCACTATTACGCTTGTTGTTGCGCGCTATATAATTCTTCAAGTGGCTTCATGATAATTTTGTTAACGTCACCGATTACAACGTTTAGGCGTTGCTCAGTTTCCATTAATTTTGTAATTTTAGCATCTTGTTGAATGCGAGCTACAACTTCTTGTGCTTGTTGGTTGTCTTCTTCAGTGATTTCTTGGCCTTGCATCATTTTTTGTTGTAGGCTAAGTTGCATTGTACGGAACTCATCGAATAAGTTCTTTGAAGCTGTGTCAGCTTGAACTGCTGCGTAGCTCTCTTTTAAAGTTTTGAAGTCTTCGTTTTCAGCGATTGCTTTTTGTAATTCATATGCAACATCATGAATGTTCTTTGTCATTTTATTTTTCCTCCTTTAGAAGGCTAGCGCTTTTCACTCGCACTGCCTTTTACGTGCATTTACATACGCACCTCTTCTTACCATATCAAACTATGCAAGAGATGTGAAGAAATTTCACTTTTATTTCTATGTACTCACCTTATTATCTAAGAAACAATAGTAACAATCCTTGTACGAGCCCGATCATTCCGCCTAATAACGCTCCTAAATACGTAATCATTTTTAATTCGTTTTTCGTAATAGACAGAACTAAGTCTTCTAATCTTTCTGTTGAGAATGTAGACACTTCTTGCTGGACAATTTCCGCAAGGTGTAGATTGTTTAGTATACTCTCTACGTTTTCTGTTCCCCACTTTAAGCCTTTCGTTACTGCACTTGGAACCACTTTTTCAATAATTGTTTCTCGAACTGGTTCACATACTTGCTGAACAGATTGATTTAAAAACTTACTCACTGTTTCCTCTACTTTAACTGCTGACAGCACGGAGCTTACAATCATTTCTTTCTCTACAAATGCTTCTAATTCTTTTACATCTCTTCCTTTTAACTTTTCCCACTCTTTTTGCAGTACGTCAGTTAAAAGCTGCTTTGTAGCATCTTGCCCTAAAAACTTAATAACTTCTGGCTGCACACGATCCACAACACTTACATTTCCTAAAAACATCCCAACTAAGTTAAGTAGCGTTCCACGAGAAGCAAAGAAATCATCAATCATTTTTGAAAGACGCGCTTTCCCTTCTTCACTTTCAAAAAAGCTAATTCCTCGCTCTAAAATAAACGCCGAGGCATTCGGAATCGCATTCTCTATCTTTTCATGTACAGAATGAGGTAAAGCCTGTTCCCATGTATATGTATAATACTCTGCTAAAAATGCATGAATTTTTTCTGTAATCACATGTTCGATTTTTCGAGTCGCTTCTTCTTCTACATGCGCTACATTCCATTTCTCTAACATATATCGCAGTGATTGTTCATTCGTAATTACTTTATCCACTTCCACTTGCGCCCAGTGAATTAAACCTTTTTGAAACTCTTCATTTGTTAGCTTTTTTCCGATTCCTTCTGGTGTTAACAAATGTTCTACAACCATTTTTCCTAATTGAACAGCAAGTTCATCACGCCGCTTCGGAATTAACCCTGGTGTAAATGGAACTTGAAACTTTCCGATATAAATAGGACGATGAGGACGAAATAACATTTTTATCGCTAAATGATTCGTATATCCCCCAATAATTGCTCCGAGTCCTGTCGTCGTTAGCATATTTAACCATATATTCATTACAATCAACCTTTCACTTCTCCAAAACTATAGCATATCATCATACGGACAAAAGTATAATGGTATAAAAACGTATTTGCAATATATAGCTTCGCCTATTATGCAAATAGTAGTAAAGGAGTGATTTCGTTGGTTCTCGGCCTTTTAACTTCTAAACTTCATTATGAGCAAACGTATTACACCGAAATCGCTAAACGCGCTCGGCTTTATCATAATGTCGTTGCCCAGTTTACGCCATTTTGTATTGATCCTAAAACAGACCTTGTTTCTGGTCTTATTTACGATACAGATACAGGAAAATGGAAAAAGCAAACATTCCCTATTCCTTCTTATATATATGATCGTTATTCTTTTCAAGAGGAAACAGACTTTGAAAAAGTAAAATCAATTATTCACTCTTTGCACAATCGTCCTTCCACTACCTTTTTAAATAACACACTTATTAATTCAAGTGAACTACATGATTTATTTCTCACTAATAAAAAACTGTCTCCTTATATACCAAAATTTGAAATTGCGACGATACAAAACATTTTCAAACTGTTGTTAAAAACTAAAGATATTATTATACGCCCCACTAATATACATTCTAAAGATAACTTATATCGAGTCGCTTACAAAAATAAAACGTTTCAGATCGATACAGTAAATGAAAAATACCATACTTCTATTCCAATCAAACGCACAGACGAATTTATATCTTGGTGTAAATCTAACATACGTTCATCACGTTACATAGCGCACACTATGCTACAACCACCAAATCAATTAACATATCCACTGCACATTCGAACCATTTTGCAAAAAAACAAAGAACAAACTTGGAATGTTATCGGTCAATTTATACAAAAAAGCTCATTTCCTAATCAGCTTTTACCCTCAACAACGGACGATGATTCATTACATTCATTTTCAAAAATTAAATACGTACTATCTAGTACAGGTGTGCAACTATTGCACGACGCTTTACACGACATTATAAATGAAGTATTCCAAACACTAGATCAGTCTTATTCTTCGTTATTTGAACTAGAACTTTCCACAATTATGGATCAAAAAGGTGCAATCTGGCTTATGTATGTCAACACGATCCCTCCTTACGAACAATACATTCGTCATAGTGATTCATTAGCTGAAAAGATATTTCACGGACCACTTAAATTCAGTCGCTTTACACCATAATGAAAGGAGGTAAACCTATTTTGAAAGAACATATATATACATTAAATATTTCAGATGAACATCCAAATAGCATTACTTTACCTTACGTTTTTTCTATTACACCACCTATTACATCCCTCTCCTTCGGCATACGTCATATAGCAAGTGAAGAAGTAAAAATTCATTATTCCTTTACTCGCGAAATTATTATCGGAAAGCATATTGCCGAAAAACTTTTACTGCCTCAATCAACTACTATTCATGCATTCACACAAAACCAAACGATTATTTTCGGACCATTGATCGGCATTTTCACAACTGGCTTTAACGATGATTCTTCTAATCCTTTAGGAAATCGTTCAATTGCTCTCAGTGAGTTGTTAACACCACCATTCTCATTACGACCGTTCGTATTCGTCTTTGGCGTTCAACATATAAACTGGGAAGAAGAAACAATTGAAGGATATTTCTTTCGAGAGAAACAATGGATAAAGAAAAAGGTTCCTTTACCAAACGTCATTTACGATCGACTACCGAATCGACAAGCGGAAAATTACAAACCAATTGTCAGAGCAAAAAGAAAATTAGAACAAGACTACTCCATTCCATGGTTTAACCCAGGGTTTTTCAATAAATGGGCAGTTCATCAACTTCTTATGAAAGACGAATCAATTAAACCCTTATTACCAAATACAGAAGCATTTCAGCATTTCGAACAAGTAGAACGGTTTCTTGGCACATATAAATCAGTGTACATGAAACCAATACACGGGAGCTTTGGTAGAAATATTCATCAAATATTTTATTCTCAAACAGAGAATTGCTACTACTGTCGTTATCGCGAAAATGAAGAAAACAAACTGAGAAAGTATCAATCATTAGAAACTCTTCTAAACCATGTACTAAAAGGGCATGATTTAAAAAAGTTTATCGTACAGCAAGGTATTTCGTTACTTCGCTTTGATGGTCAACCTGTTGATTTCCGCATTCATACAAATAAAAATCATTTCGGTAATTGGATAGTTAGTGCAATCGTCGCCAAAATCGCCGGCAAAGGCAGTTTAACAACGCATGTAAATAGCGGCGGTAATACAAAATTGCTACAAGAGCTTTTTCCAGATTCAACGAAGCAAGTTCAAATTGAAAATAAATTAAAACAAACAGCTCTGCAAATAAGTTATGCACTCGACGAGCAAGTAACTGGAAACATCGGTGAGATTGGTTTCGATATCGGTTTAGACACAAAGGAAAATCCGTGGTTATTTGAAGCCAACTCTAAACCTGGGCGAACTGTATTCCAAGATGCCAAATTAAAAGAACAAAGTGAACTGACACGCCAGTTATTTTACGAATATGCCATCTACTTAACTGAACATTCTTTACGTGATGCAAAGGAAAAAATGTCCCAAATAAAATCCGGGACTTCATCAAACACCGAATGTATCCCTTCTCCTATGATTCACTCACAAATGCAAAAACAAAAACTTCCACCTAGATAATAAGGTGGAAGTTTTCTATTTACACAAGTTTTACTACAACCTCAGTTTCCACATTACATACTCCGCAATAAAAAATATGATTGCAATATTCATTTGAATTATTATGCGTTAAACCATCTACTGCACTTAATAATTCTTGATCCATATAGGCACTATAATCGTCTATGTAATCTACAGACTTCCCATAATCTTGGAGTATACTTTGGCAATTTTGACAAGAATATGTTTGTGATTCTAATGCGTTGCAAAGCGGGCAAATCCCCATCATGATTCCTCCATACTTTATCGTTTAAAGCCTCTCTTTTTTAGAGTGAAGAGAGCAACCTATCCAGACATAGGAGTGCCCACTCCATCCCTACTTAAAAATAGAACTATAAAGTTGCTACCGATTTCATTTTTATTTCAATAAATCATAAATAAGAAGCTAATAATTAGCCTACAAGTAGCAGGCTACAATGAGAAAATTATATTTAATATCCTCCTTAGTTTGGCCTGTTTTCTTAAAAATACAACGATTACTCTTATTTCATAATTTACGAAATCAATAAGTTTTTTTACAAAATTTACAAATTATTATTTTGTATATCTTTCTAGGTAACATCCATACTATGAGTACAAACTTAATTACCGATGGATTAGCGCCAATCGGGGCGATAATCTGGTTCAACTCCAGCTAGTCCAACCAAAAAAACTTTTATAACTCTAAGGAGGATATATTCCTATGGCAAACCAAAATTCTTCAAATCAATTAGTAGTACCAGGTGCAACAGCTGCAATCGATCAAATGAAGTACGAAATCGCTCAAGAATTTGGTGTACAATTAGGAGCAGATTCTACGGCTCGCGCTAACGGTTCAGTTGGTGGAGAAATCACAAAACGTCTAGTTGCAATGGCTGAGCAAAGCCTTGGCGGATTCCACAAATAAATATATATGGCAAAAAGGTCTCAAGGCATATGCCTTGAGACCTTCCTTAATTTATTGCAACATTTGTAAAAACTTCTTCGTACGTTCTTCTTTTGGATTTGTAAATACTTCTTCTGGTGTACCTTGTTCGACAACGACACCACCATCCATGAAAATAACACGGTTCGCAATTTGATGTGCAAAACGCATTTCGTGCGTTACAATAACCATCGTCATGCCTTCTTTAGCAAGTTCTTTCATTACTTTCAGAACTTCTTGAACGAGTTCAGGATCAAGCGCTGATGTCGGTTCATCAAATAGTAACACTTCCGGCTCCATCGCAAGCGCACGCGCAATTCCAACGCGCTGTTGTTGTCCGCCTGATAATTGGAACGGATATAAATCCACTTTATCTGCTAAACCAACTTTTTCAAGGAAATAGTGTGCTTTTTTCTTTGCTTCTTCTTTCCCCATCTTTTTCACTGTAACGAGCCCTTCCATTACATTTTGAAGTGCTGTTAAATGCGGGAATAAATTATGGTGCTGGAATACCATACCTGTTTGCGTACGAAGATTAACAATATCTTTCTTCGTTACTTTTTGAGAGAAGTTAAGCTCTTTATTACCGATACGAATATTACCAGCGTTTGGTGTTTCTAATACATTGAGACAACGTAAGAATGTCGTTTTACCAGATCCAGACGGCCCAATAATAACAACAACCTCGCCCTTCTCAACTGTTAAATCTATATGCTTTAGTACGGTATTATCTCCGAAACTTTTTTGTAAGTGCTGAATTGAAATCATAAAAACAAAAACTCCTTTTGTAAAAGGATTATTTTAATGTGTAGCGTTCTGAACGCTTTTCTAACATCTGTTGTACGATTGATAATAAGAAACAAATAACCCAATAAATAAGACCTGCTTCAAAATAAACAATTAAAAACTCGTAGTTCATCGCCGCAATTTCCTGCGCTTTTCGGAACATTTCTGTTACTAAAATTAACGATGCTAACGAAGTATCCTTCACTAAGCTAATAAATGTATTCGAAAGCGGCGGGATTGATACGCGCGTTGCTTGTGGTAAAATAACACGTTTTAATGCTTGTGGATATGTCATCCCAATTGTATAAGCTGCTTCCCACTGCCCTTTCGGAATGGAAAGGATAGAAGCACGAATAATTTCAGATGCATATGCACCGACATTTAATGAAAATCCAACAACTGCTGCTGTATATGGCTCAACTTCAATATTAAGAGTTGGAAGTCCATAGAAAATAATAAATAATTGTACAAGAAGTGGCGTTCCGCGAATGATAGATACATAGATACGAGCAATCCATTGTAAAATACGACTACCAGAAATACGTGCGAGCGCTGTTAACGTCGCAAGTATAATCCCGATAATAAATGTAATAAGCGTTAATGGAATTGTTGTAAAAACAGCTTCCTTCAGCATAGGCATGAAGGAAGTCTGCATAATATCTATCCAAGTAGACAATCGATCTGAAACTAATGCACTACTTAGATACATTTTCACCGAACCATTTTTTCATTATTTTGTCATACGTACCGTCTTTTTTCATATCTTCTAACGCTTTATCTACTTCTTGTACAAGCTTAGTGCTACCTTTACGGAATAAGAATCCACTTTCTGAAGCTTCTTTTTCAGTATCTACAATTTTAATTTTTGCATCTTTTTTCGTTTCTAAATAATTTAATACTGATAACTTATCATTAATTGTAAAATCAACGCGTCCTGAAGCTAATAATTCTGCCGCTTGGCTAAATCCTTCTACACCAATAATTTCCGCACCGTTTTTCTTAGCAATATCTGCATAGTTACTCGTTAAAGATTGTGCTCCTTTTAAACCTTTTACATCAGCAAATGTAGCAGGCTTATCTTTATCTTTTGCAATAACTAATGCCGCTGAAGATGAAACGTACGGTTTAGAGAAATCATATTTCTTTTGACGGTCTTCACGAATACCAACTTCGTTTGCAACCATATCGAAACGTTTTGCATCTAAACCAGCAAGTAAGCTATCCCATTGTGTTTCTTTAAATACAGGTTTTACACCTAAACGTTTTGCAACTTCTTCTGATAGTTCAACGTCAAATCCAGTTAATTTATTGCTTGAATCATGGAATGTGAACGGTGCGTATGTACCTTCTGTTCCAATTACAAGTTCACCGCTTTGTTTTATCTTTTGTAACGCGTCTTGACTAGCTGTATCTTTTTTCTCTTCTTTACCGCAGCCGGCTACAATCCCGATCGCTAATGTAGTTACTGCAAGCACTGAAAATAATTTCTTCATGATAGTAATCCTCCAAGTATTCTGATAGGAATTTAAAAACTATATTGATTGTATGCAATCTTGAACAATTTTTCAATGAAAATGTTCTTATTTAGTTTATCCTTTTTCTTCATAATCAAACAAAAGGGAAAAATAACGCTACATACAAAAAATAAGTAACATTTTTTAATATAGCATTAATTGTAGGAAAGGTAAAATAATACTTCTTATTTAACTGCCCTGATTCACTAAAAAAAGAACTTGTGAAAATCACAAGTTCTCTCCCATACCTATTAAGCGCTCTGGTTCCCTTCCATTTGCGTTTTGTACATATCATAATAACGCCCGCGCTTTTTCATTAGCTCATCATGAGACCCTTTTTCTAAAATGGTTCCTCTATCAAGCACAATAATTTGATCTGCGCTTTTAATTGTTGAAAGTCGGTGAGCGATAATAAATGTCGTTCTTCCTTTTTTCACAACTTCTAGCGCTTGTTGAATCATCGCCTCTGTTTCTGTATCGATACTAGATGTCGCTTCATCTAAAATTAAAATGGCTGGGTCAAAAGCGAGCGCCCTAGCAAACGATATAAGCTGACGTTCTCCGGTTGAAAGAGTACTTCCTTTCTCCGTAATTTCTTCATTTATATTGTTCGCAAATCTTTCAGCACCAACATCACGCAATGCTTTTACGATGCGCTCTTTTGAAATTTTTTCATTTTCTAAACTTACATTAGATGCTACTGTTCCGCTAAATAAAAACGGATCTTGCAGTACAATTCCCATATGTTCACGAGTTGCTTGTTTCGGCATCTCTTTTACATCATGACCATCAATCGTAAGCTTTCCTTTTTCAAACTCGTAAAACTGAAAGAGTACGTTCATAATAGAACTTTTTCCTGATCCAGTATGACCGACAAGTGCCACGGTCTCCCCTTGTTTCGCTTCAAAAGAAATATTTTTTAACACTTCATCTTTCCCATTATAAGAAAACGATACATTATCAAACTTCACATTTCCTTGTAAGCGAGGCATACGCTCTTCTTCTACTGCTTCTCCTTTTTCCTCTAACAATTCAAAAACACGCTCTGATGCAACACGCGATTGTTCTAAGTTAGCAAGCTGATTCACCATATTTGTAATCGGTGAGAACAATCGTGTTAAATAATCAACGAACGCATACAGTATCCCTAGAGAAATGACGCCTGTAGCACTTAATGAAGCGCCACCGAAATACCAAATCACACCTGTGAAAGCGATATTTCTTAATACGGATACTAAATTATGAGAAGTTGCTGCATTTAAATTCAAAATTTTATTTTGATACTTAAAATAATCGCCATTTAATTCTTCAAACTCTTTTTTCGTTTCACGCTCTTGACGGAACGCTTGAATAATTGGCATCCCTTGAATGGATTCATTTACTGTTCCGTTAATATCAGATAAACGAGAGCGCATTTTATGATTGTATACAGACGCGTATTTTCTATAAAGAATCGCCCAAACAATTAAAATTGGGATAATTAATAAACATAATGAAGCGAGCTTCACATCTAATAAAAATAGCGCAGCAAATATCCCAATAATATAGATGATACTAGAAACGAATGTTGCCAACACCGTTACATATAAATCACGAATGGCCTCTGTATCATTCGTCACACGCGAAACAATTTTCCCCGCCGGTAAATGATCAAAGTACCGAATTGGCAACGTTTGAATATGAGAAAAAACATCTTCCCTCATAATTTGAATAATTTTGTTCGCTGCCTTTTGCAAGAAGAACTGCTTTCCGTATGCAAATAATGATACGACTACTAATAAAGCAAAATAGCCACCACCAAGTAATAATAGACGGTTTATTTCTGGCTTATAAAATGCAAATACTTCTTCCTTTGTTAATGCTTTCGCTTTATAAACTTGCACCGCCTTACCATTTTGAACGGTAATCATATCCCCTTTTACAGTACGTGATCCTTCTACATTTACTTTATTCGGTACAAAATAATATTGAAAACCGACTTGCATCACGCGTACTTCTTTTCCTTTTTTCTCGCCTTGTTCAAAGCGATCACTTCGCTTATAAAAAGCCCCATTATACGAAACAGCATCTTCACTCTGTTCTGTTTCATACCAAGGTTTCTCTATCCCGACGATATGATCGTCAATCATCGTTTTAGCGACGAAAGGACCAGCAAGCTCTGCGATGACGAAAATAAATAACATTAACATAGCAGCAAAAATCGTCCCTTTCACTTTCATCGCGTATTGAAACAATCGTTTTGAAACGCTCATATTTTCACCCCACTATCCGCACTTTCACTTTCACCTTGTTGTCTTTCAAACTGTTCAGCATACCAGCCTCCGCTCTGGATAAGCTGAGCATGCGTACCTTCTTCTATAACTGCGCCTTCATCCATAACGAGAATCCAATCCGCATGTTGCACTGCAGATAAACGATGCGTCGTAATAATCGTCGTCTTTCCGCTTCTTTCCGTTCTTATATTTTCAATGATCGCTGCTTCCGTACGAGCATCTACAGCTGATAAAGAATCATCCAAAATTAAAATTTCTGGATTTTGAATAACAGCTCTTGCAATCGAGATCCTTTGTTTTTGCCCTCCTGATAAAGAAACACCTTTCTCTCCAACGAGCGTTTCTAACCCTTCTGGTAAAAACTCTAAATCCTTTTTAAACGCAGCAATTTCAATTGCTTTCTCTAGTTCTTCTTCAGTCGCTTCCCTATTTCCGAATAAAATATTTTCTCGCGCTGTTTTTGAGAACAAAATATGCTCCTGCGGTACATAACCAATCCAGCCGAGTACATTTTCATTCGTCATTTTATCTAATGTCACATCAGAAACTGCAATATCTCCATCTCCAAGTGGATATTGACGAAGAAGCTGACGTACAAGCGTCGTTTTCCCGCTTCCTGTTTTTCCGACAACCCCTAGCGTTTCTCCTTGCTTTAATGTGAAAGAAACCTTTTTTAAATTTTCTTCAGTTGATGAAGGATATGAAAAGGTAACATCATCAAACTGAATATAATCCGGCTCTTGTACAAGCTTTGGATGTTTCGGATTCTTTACATCTGGCTCATACGCTAACGTTTCATTCACACGGTCAAGCGAAGCATTTCCTCTTTGCATAACATTAATTAATTCACCAATTGCAAACATCGGCCAAATCATCATCCCTAAATACACGTTAAATGAAACAAGTTCACCAAGTGTTACCTTTGATTGAAATACAAGATATGCCCCGTACACTAAACCGATTAAATAACTAAGGCCAACAAGCATTTTCACAGTTGGTTGGAATAATGCGTCAATTCTCGCTACTTTCATATTTTTTTCGTAGACGTCATCTCCTAAGTGATGAAATCTTTCCTCGTCTGCATTCTCTTGTACGTATGCACGAATAACACGCACGCCAGCGATTGATTCAAGCACTTTATCGTTCATATCACCAAACGCATCTTGCGCAACGGTAAATCTTTCATGCAATTTCTTTCCATATATATTCATCGCATACGCCATAATTGGAAGCGGAATAAGCGCTGCAAATGTAAGCTCCCAACTAATTGTAAATCCCATCATAAAAACGATCGTAAGCATGTATAAACTAGAATCCACAAGCGTTAATATACCAAAACCAGCTGTCATAGCGATTGCTTTTAAATCATTCGTTGCCCTCGCCATTAAGTCGCCAGTACGATTTTTTTGATAAAAAGTCGGCGTCATCTTAAGTAAATGCCCCATAAATTTAGAGCGCATCGTTTTCTCAAGTACAAATGCACCTCCAAACAATTGATGTTGCCATACGAAAGTAAGACCATACCCAACGATTGTAACCCCTATTAAAATAAGAATAGATTGCATAATTGCTTCGTTCGATAACGTTCCTGTTTTTATATTATCTATCGTAACCCCTAACACTTTCGGGGGAATAACTTCAACTATATTCACAATTAAAAGAGCTCCAATGGCAATACTATATCTCTTCCAGTGCTCCCTAAAAAACCATTTTAACTTTAGTAATACTGATAACAATGTAACCTCTCCCTTCTCGTTCTCGTTTACCTCTCATTTCTTTATCCACTATCCAGACCCATCACATTTACATTTCGTAACCCATACAATCTCATCACATTTTTCCACCTTCCAAAGTTTTTTATCGGAACTAAACAAGGGAAAATAAACAAAAAAAAGCATACCGCCGCTTGACGATATGCACAGGAATGCATAAAAAGCGTACGTTACGATATACGCAACGTACGCTTTTTATAAGACAAAGATGCCCTATATATCCGTACGGGTTGCGTAATGATATGAATGTTTTCTGCCATTTAACAGAGCTAAGCCCATTACATTTACGATTACAATCATTACGCACACCCCCTTCATTTATTTTCCATTTATAATCTTACAACTTTATTGAGTATTCTGTCAATTATTTTTTCACACTTCAAATAAAAATATATGATACACCATTTTGAAATAAGGGAATGTTCTGTAAGAAAGGGCATACAAAATAAAAAAAGAATAAGAAATCGTTTTCACAAACATTTCATTTGAAAAATGTTATCAAACCCCCTACAATCACCTTATACTCACTCTTACAAGTTGCTATTTTAGGAGGACTAATCATGACAACTAGCAATACGTACAAATTTTATTTAAACGGAGAATGGAGAGAAAGCTCTTCAGGAGAAACAATCGAAATTCCATCTCCATACTTACACGAAGTAATTGGACAAGTACAAGCAATTACTCGCGGAGAAGTGGATGAAGCAATTGCATCTGCAAAAGAAGCTCAAAAATCATGGGCTGAAGCTTCCCTACAAGATCGCGCAAAATACTTATATAAATGGGCTGATGAGCTCGTAAATATGCAGGATGAAATTGCCGATATCATTATGAAAGAAGTCGGTAAAGGATATAAAGATGCGAAGAAAGAAGTTGTTCGTACAGCTGACTTCATTCGTTACACGATCGAAGAAGCTTTACATATGCACGGAGAAAGCATGATGGGCGATAGCTTCCCGGGCGGTACAAAATCTAAACTTGCGATTATCCAACGCGCACCACTTGGTGTTGTATTAGCAATCGCACCATTTAACTACCCAGTAAACTTATCTGCTGCAAAACTTGCACCAGCATTAATTATGGGTAACGCTGTTATTTTCAAACCAGCAACTCAAGGTGCAATTAGTGGTATTAAAATGGTTGAAGCACTTCACAAAGCTGGCCTTCCAAAAGGTCTTGTAAACGTAGCTACAGGACGCGGTTCTGTAATTGGTGACTACTTAGTAGAGCACGAAGGCATCAATATGGTATCGTTCACAGGTGGTACAAACACAGGTAAACATTTAGCGAAAAAAGCTTCAATGATTCCACTTGTATTAGAACTTGGTGGTAAAGATCCTGGTATCGTTCGTGAAGATGCTGACTTACAAGATGCTGCAAACCATATCGTAAGCGGTGCATTCTCTTACTCTGGTCAACGTTGTACAGCTATTAAACGTGTACTTGTACACGAAAACGTAGCGGACGAGCTTGTTAGCTTATTAAAAGCGCAAGTAGCTGAACTATCAGTTGGATCTCCAGAACAAGACAGCACAATCGTTCCATTAATTGACGACAAATCTGCTGACTTCGTTCAAGGTTTAGTTGACGACGCTGTTGAAAAAGGTGCTACGATCGTTATCGGTAACAAACGTGAGCGTAACTTAATTTACCCAACATTAATCGATCACGTAACAGAAGAGATGAAAGTTGCTTGGGAAGAGCCATTCGGTCCAATCCTTCCAATCATCCGTGTTTCTTCAGATGAACAGGCAATTGAAATTGCTAACAAATCAGAATTCGGTCTGCAAGCAAGTGTCTTCACTAAAGACATTAACAAAGCATTTGCAATTGCTAACAAAATCGAAACTGGTTCTGTACAAATTAACGGACGCACAGAGCGTGGCCCTGACCATTTCCCATTCATCGGTGTAAAAGGTTCAGGTATGGGCGCACAAGGTATTCGTAAGAGCCTTGAGTCTATGACACGTGAAAAAGTAACTGTATTAAACTTAGTTTAATCTTATAAAAAGAAGCTGATCTATAAATAGATCAGCTTCTTTTCTATATAAATACTTCCGAAAAACGGAGTATTTCGTTCTACTTCCGATTTGGTTTTCCAAATCGAACTAAAACATGCCATAATAATTTTAATTCCTGAAGCACTTCTTCATAAGTTCCACGATCACTCCAAGATAATGGATTGCGCTTCAAATCCACTACAGCAGAGCCAATTATATTTGCATCGATGCAATGATTCCGTGCAATGCGTCTTGCTAAAGATGGCATTTTTGAACCTCTAAAATCCATTGGAACTTCGTCTACCGCAAGTACAAAACCGATGTGCCAATACAAATCAATCGCATACTTCAGGCAAATTTCTTCTAAAACTTTTCCTACATCCGTACCCTTAAATGAAGGATCTGCAACAAGCGCCTCCACGTCTTCTTTAAGAGAAATCTCTCCATGAATCTGCGCTTCAATATAATGATTAAGATTACGGGCTGGCTCTTTGCTTACTAAATCTATAAACGGCCTTTTCAGGTTAGCTAGTAAATGATTAATTAATATTGTTGGCGTCAAATTCCCTTCACCAATTACAAAATCTCTTACGAATGTCTCTTCCAAAAGAGCAGCTAAAATCATATCAAACTCCTCATAAGTCCCCTTTTCTTTCGGATCTTGATGCGAATCTAAATATGTATATGTAGAGCGCGAAGAAACTTTTGGAGATAAGAGAAAATAACATGAACCAAAACGCGGAGCCGGCCCATCTGGATGTAACATTAAATTTAGCGCTCCGTATTTTGGCCGTTGATCATTCGTTACGCCTTCTAATTGATATGCCCCTCCAAATATTCTCTTTTCCCAAAGGTCACGTTCACCACCAGGATAAGCAGATACGCTTCCATTAGATAGCAATGTTTCAAACTGACTTTTATATACTCCTTGCTCAAACAGTGCTTCAGCAACACTTTTCATATTCGAATCTAGTCTGTCTGGATGAAAGTGTAAAGCAATCCTTGCATGAGATTTTAAATTAGCGACAGCTTCTTCAAATATTTCATCTGTAATATTAGACATTTTAAGTATATGATTAATCGTTGCTTTAGCCCCACGTTTTTCGTTCTCTGCATATTTTGAAATATACTCTAAAGCAAATAATTGAGATCTTAATAATTCCATAATCCAATCTCCCCTTTAATTGAACTGCCCTTAAACACTTCAATTAAAAGCTTATTCTTTCCTTCTTATGAAACGAACCTCATTTATTTAAAAAAGTAATTTACTAAATCTTAATTATGTATACACGCATTTTTCATAGGCAAATGTACACATTCTACAGAAATTTGATACCCTAGCCATCGCTCAGCAATATGTTCAAATGATAAAACAGATCCCGTTGTAAAAAAGCGATGCTTCGGATTCAGATTGTCAGACAAAATTCCTTTGTGCTGTAAAATGGTACTTAACTCTATCGCTGTTTCTTCTGCAGAACTAATAATCGTTACATCTTCTCCTAACTCGCTTTTAATCACAAACTCTTCTCTATAATCTGATTATTACTATATCCATTGACGGATAAAAATTCATTTGTTACTCTTAAAGACGTTAATTTAATATTTAAATCCTCATTCGTATCTCGGTGAGGTAGAGGTTGCAATCATTAAGAGTATCATTTCAGGAGATGTAGTGGCATTGATGAAGGAATGAGAAAGGAATGGTTGCCGAAGTAAGTCGTGTCCACCATGCACGCTTGCTGGGTCTGCATTTAATAAGTGCAGAACTGTCACAAACGTTTCGTTTGTGGAGAGCTATCGAGAGGTATGTCGTGGGTTTCTTATAAGATAGAAAGCATGTAGCGGCAAATTACGTGCTTTTTTTGTTTTGTTTGGGACTTCTCTTCCTGATTCAGGAAGACATACATATCTCCTCGCTTGACTTGGTTATACTAACTTTGGAGGTATTTTTCTATGCAACAAAAAAAATGGGGCTTTTGGGTACTAACAGCTTTCGTTGTCGGTAACATGGTTGGCGCTGGTATTTTCATGGTACCAAGTACGTTGGCACAAACAGCAAGCCCACTCGGTGTCACTTTAGCTTGGTTAACCACAGGGTTTGGTGTTTTAATGCTAGCTCTTGTTTTCGGTAATTTAGCAATTCGTCGTCCTGATTTAACGACAGGGCCACAAAGTCATGCATATGCTTTATTCTCAACACCAAAAAAGAAAAAAATGGCTGGCTTCAGTATGGTATGGGGATATTGGGTTGCAAACTGGGCAAGTAACGTTGCCATCATTACATCATTTGCGGGATATTTATCACTCTTCTTCCCAATTATGAAAGATACGCGACTACTATTTTCAATCGGCTCGTTTAACGTAGAAGTCGGAAAACTAATTACATTTACGATTTGTTCCATCTTACTTTGGGGAACTCATATTATATTAACAAACGGTGTAAGCGGAGCTGGAAAACTAAACTTCTTAGCAACAACAACGAAAGTAACTGGATTCCTTTTATTCATCGTCGTTACGTTATTTGCATTCGAAGCTTCTAAGTTTGGACAATGGTACACACCGATGATTGATAAATCAGGTGCATCACATGGTCTTCTTTCACAAGTAAATTTAGCTGCTCTTACAACGCTTTGGGCGTTTATCGGAATTGAATCAGCCGTTCTTTTATCAAACCGTGCTGTTTCTCCAAAAACGGTAAAACGTGCAACAGTTGCGGGATTACTTATTACAGTTGCGATTTACTTAGGAATTACAATTTTAACAATGGGTGTACTTCACGTTGATAAATTACAAGCTTCTGAACGTCCATTAGCAGATGCACTAAATGCTGCAATGGGTCACGGCGGCGGGAAACTGATGGCATTACTTGCTCTTACTTCCCTGTTCGGTTCTATCTTAGGCTGGATTTTATTAAGCTCAGAAGTACCTTATCAAGCAGCAAAAGAAGGTTTCTTCCCTTCCTTCTTCACGAAAACAAATAAAAAAGGAAGTCCAATTTACTCATTACGATTAACAAACATTATGTCGCAAGTATTCCTATTCTCAACATTATCAGGAACCATTGCGGAAGCTTATACATTCGTTATTACCGTATCAACACTGGCCTACCTCATTCCATATCTCGTTTCACCAATCTTCCAGTTAAAACTAGTCGCAACTGGTGAAACATATAAAAATGAAATGCGGGCAAGAATTACAGATGGCATAGTCGCAGTTATCGCACTTTGCTACGCACTATGGGTTATTAAAACTGGCGCATCCGATATAAAAACGTTCCTTCTCGGAATTGGTTTATTCGTAATTGGATTTGCTTTCTATCCATTAATGAATCGTGATCAGAAAAAAAATAACGAAAAGAAAAACGGGCAAGTTGCATAACGCAATTTGCTCGTTTTTTCTTTTGTAAAACATATATAATAGAACAAAGAGGTGAAAAACATGTCAATCGAATCGCTATGGAGCAGTCGCTTCCAACAACATATTCAAAATATCATTACATACTTTGCACGTATGATTAACGGTTTACTATATAGCTTTATCTTTATTTCATGCGTTGGTGCATATTATTATGCTCAGTTTCTAAAAGCATCTCCTTCTAAAGGAATATCTTTAATAATTATAACGATTGTACTTACGTTCATTATAACGAGATGCCCTATCCGTACATTTATTCAAAAACCTGATGCTGTCTATTTGCTTGCATTAGAAGAGAAACTAACATCCTATTTCAAAAAATCTCTTCTATACAATTACATCATGCAGCTTTTCCCATTGTTATTTACGTTCCTTATTCTCGTTCCACTTGCTATGCAATCATTACAATTAACTGTACCTTTTTTATGTACAATCTTTATCGTGTTAATGATTACGAAAGCCTGGAACATGTACATACATTGGATGTGGCGTGATAGTCACGAAAAAAATATATGGCTGATCATTCGTATTACTTGTAACGCCCTAATCATTTACATGCTGTTTTATTCCGCAAATGTTCTCATATTGGGCGGACTACTCTTACTACTTGCTTTCCTACTTCTATATACGAAAAAACAGCCTACAAAACGAATACCGTGGGATTACATAATCGAGCAAGAAGAAAAAATGAACGTTCGTTTTTATCAATTTGCTAGCATTTTCACCGATGTTCCGCAACTGAATAAACAAGTAAATAAAAGAAAATGGCTTACAAATTGGATTGAACCTTTATTACATAAAAAACGAGCAACTTTCTTCTACTTACATACACTAGCATTTTTACGTGGAAATGATTATTTCGGTATATATATTCGCTTAGGATTGATCGGTGCTTTCGCCTTATATTTCATACCAAATATATACGTAAAAGGTGCTATCACTTACATCGTTCTATATATGATCTCTATGCAGCTTCGTTCACTATGGAAATATTTTTCGGGAAATATTATTGCAGCATTATATCCAATCCATACTGAAGAAAGAATGAAACAATTTCTTAGCTTAATCTTTATATTGCTAAGTATTCAACTCATTGTATTTTCGAGTGTTATACTCATTGCTACAGGTCAATTTTTACATAGCCTTATCATTATGATTGTCGGGTTACTCTGGATCAAATTTATTATTGTACCAAAAACGAAGCAACGCGTTTCTTCGTTTTAACGAAAAGAAATATCTTAAACGCCAAGGAGAAAATAAATTATCCTTGGCTTTTTTATTTTGCTTCCTCAAACAAGAATCACTGAAACAACCGATATTTTATGATTTTTACATACAAAAACGATAATACATGTTTACGACCTAATAAAAAGGGTATCTATTAATTAACAGAGTAAAGGAGGGGCCTATATTGTGAATAAAAAAACGGAACAATTGAAGCATCACGTTACTGACAATCAATGCAAACATGCTTTAACAACAAATCAAGGGGTAAAAATAGCTGAAGATGAATTTTCTTTAAAGATGGGCTTAAGAGGCCCAACCTTAATGGAGGATTTTCACTTTCGTGAGAAAATGACCCATTTTGATCACGAACGAATTCCCGAAAGGATTGTTCATGCACGCGGGGTTGGCGCTCATGGTTATTTTCAGCTTTATGAATCTTTAGAAACATATACGAAAGCAGATTTTCTTACTAATCCTTCAAAGAAAACACCTGTATTTGTACGGTTCTCAACCGTTCAAGGTTCTAAAGGATCCAACGACACAGTAAGAGATGTACGCGGATTCGCCACAAAATTTTATACAGATGAAGGAAACTATGATTTAGTGGGTAATAATATGCCAGTATTCTTTATCCAAGATGCTATTAAATTTCCTGATTTTGTCCATGCAGTTAAACCAGAACCACATAATGATATTCCTCAAGGAGCTAGCGCTCATGATACCTTTTGGGACTTTGTTGCGCATAATCCTGAGTCCACTCATATGGTCATGTGGCAAATGAGCGACCGAGCTATTCCGCGTAGTTTACGAATGATGGAAGGTTTTGGAGTTCACACATTTCGACTCATTAACGCAGAAGGAAAAGCCCATTTCGTAAAGTTTCACTGGAAACCTACCCTCGGGGTTCATTCATTAGTATGGGATGAAGCTCAAAAGATTGCCGGGAAAAATCCTGATTTTCATCGTCAAGATTTATACGAAGCAATTGAAAAAGGGGATTATCCTGAATGGGAGCTTGGATTACAGCTAATTCCAGAAGAAGATGAACATAAATTTGATTTTGATATTTTAGATCCAACGAAATTATGGCCAGAAGAAGAAGTTCCCGTAAAATTAGTTGGTAAAATGACACTGAACAAAAATGTTGATAACTTCTTTGCTGAAACAGAGCAGGTAGCTTTTCACCCTGGTCATGTCGTACCAGGTATTGATTTTTCAAATGACCCTCTTCTGCAAGGAAGATTATTCTCCTATACAGATACACAATTATCTCGTTTAGGGGGCCCTAATTTCCATCAAATTCCTATTAATCAGCCTGTATGTCCTTTTCATAATAATCAACGTGATGGTATGCATCAAATGCAGATTCATCGCGGTCAAACAAGCTATCATCCTAATGGATTAAATAACAATCAACCTGCAACCGTCCAAGCCGAACAAGGAGGATATGAACATTATCAAGAAAAGATTGATGGGCATAAAATTAGAGGTCGCAGTAAAAGCTTTCTTAACTTTTATTCTCAGGCTAAACTTTTCTACAATAGTATGAGCCCTATTGAAAAGCAGCACATAAAAGAAGCTTTTTGCTTTGAAGTTGGGAAGTGTAAATCAGACATGGTGAAGGCAAATGTAATTGCTCTCTTAAACCACGTCGATCGTCAATTAGCACAAGAAGTCGCTAACATTATTGGAGCTCCTTTACCTAAGGAAAATCACGAAGTAAATTCAGATGCAAAATCACCTGCACTAAGTATGTCCAATACTATTTTTAAATCTGATTCCAAAAATGTTGCAATTCTATTAAGTGGTGACCCAAGCGTCTCACTTCTGTCCGAATGGATTCAAGCTTTTGTACAACACCGAATTAACTATAGTATCATAGATAATAAAATTTATCAGTTCAATGATTCCATTAAAGTAACTGATACTTATACAACAACAGACTCCTCCCTTTTTGATGCAGTATTAGTGTTTAGTAGTGAGTCTGTCATTCAACCCCCTGTTTTAGAATTTGCAGAAACTACTTTTAAACATTTTAAACCGATAGCTCATGTCCTTAGTAATCCTCATGCTTTGGACCATAGTAAGATTAAACTGGATGGAGCAGGAGTTTACAACTTAACAAATACTTCAATTGAATCATTTATAGAAGGCATTGCCCAAGGAAGATTCTGGAGCCGATAATATAATATAAGGAGCGGATTAGAATGAGTAAAAAAATTGCTATTTTAATAACGGATTATTTCGAGGATACAGAATACACAGAGCCAGTAGAAGCTTTTAAACAAAAGGGATATGAATTCACAACTATTGAAATGGAAAAAGGGAAAACGGTACACGGTAAGCAAGGAAAAAGTGAAGTCGTGATTGATAAAAGTATTGATGATGTTTCTCCAGAGAACTTTGATGCCCTCTTCATACCGGGTGGATTTTCTCCAGATATACTTCGTGCCGATGAACGTTTTGTTCGCTTTAGTAAAGCATTTATGGATGCGGAAAAACCTGTTTTCGCTATTTGTCACGGACCTCAGCTACTCATCACTGCACAAACACTTGAAGGACGCGATGTAACTGGATATAAATCTATTGAAGTCGATTTAAAAAATGCCGGCGGGAACTTTCATGACAAAGAGGTTGTCGTATGTCAAAATCAGCTAGTAACAAGTAGACAGCCAGAGGACATCCCAGCGTTTATTGAAGAATCGTTGCGTATATTAGGATAACTACTTTGATTAACTAACCTCCTTGTATTTACATGAAAATAATTAATTAGCCCTCACCAACTGGTCGTTTACAGGAAAACCGACCACCACAAATAGCAAGATAAATAAAAAGAGGGGAATCCAAAAGTTCAGTTTTAATAATCTTTTGGATTCCCCTCTTTTCTCGCCCAAAAATTCCTTATCACTTTTCATAGGCAGTTCTCATATAGTGAAAATGACTATATAATTCCTATCCATAAGTTAAATAATGATTTCGCACATATATAAATTCAAAAGATGGGAGCCTTATTTATGAATAACAATCCACCTTCAACGCCCCCAAATCCAACGGAAACGAATAATAATGAAGTGAGCTTACAAACGTTACGCATCATTGGGCTTATTGTACTGATTAGTGGCTACATATTAGTAGCGCTTTCTGAAGTAGGCACATTAAAAAATCTTTTACTACAGCCTAGTACTACTCCAAATTTAGCTGAAGTTGATCCGTTCTAAAAATTATATAAAAAGCGAGTCCCAGTATAACTGGTTCGCTTTTATATAGTTTCATCCAATTTGAGAAACATTTCTCTCATCCTCATACTGCTCTTTCCCTATCGCCTTCATAAATAATAAAATACTGCTCATACCAAGGATAAAGTACAGAGCACTCATACCCCAAGATGCAATAAATGAACCTAGCATAACACCTAATGCCCCGTTCATTTTTGCCACTTGAAAGACCATTCCGTTAATCGCCATATAAGAACCTCTTGCCTCATTTGGCACCATATCTGCCATAATAGATTGACGCACTGGCACATACATCATCTCGCCTACTGTTTGGAAAAGCCCTGCAATTAATAAAATCCATAAGCTATTGCTCGTTCCGAGTATTGTAAATCCAATCGTGTAAATAAATAAGCCTACATATAAGATTTTTAAATCGTTGAAGCTTTTCAGCATTTTAATAAGAAGTGCTGAACATAACACAACTAAAATTGTATTCTCTGCAGAAATCCAGCTCAGCATGCGAATACCTGTTAAATCAAACGTAAAACCATTCCCGAATAAAAAGTGCACCGTTTCAAATTCCTTCTGCAAACGTACCCCTAAATAATTATTAATTTGAAACTCTAACGATAATGTACATATACTCGCTGCACAAAAAATTAAAAATGCTTTATCTTTCATCACGACTTTATAACTATCTGCCATATCTTTTAATACATTTTTCTTCTCCATCGTTTTTCGTGCTACATACACTTCTTCCATATACACAGCCATCACATATAAAGTCATAATGGCAACAAGCGTTAATACGATAAACAATTGTAGTCTATAGTTTTCAAATAGTAATCCTCCAAATATCGCTCCAATCGCAATCGATAAATTAATAGCCCAGTAATTAATGCTGTACATCACTTTTCGATTTTCAGGTGTACTCACATCAATTAACATCGCTTCTGTCGCAGGATTCATAAGTCCCGATCCTAAACTATTCACTAACATAAACACAAATGTTAACCACGGTGAGTCAACGTAATCCGAATTCGCAACTCCCATACAAGCAATGGAAATGACTTGTATACTTTGACCGATAATCATAACCTTTTTACGCCCAAGCCGGTCTCCAACATATCCACCGTATAAACCAATTACTAATGAAGCTATGACATTAATAAGTAGTAACGCACCAGCAATCGCACTACCTAACTTTATGGAAAAATAAATCGCCATAAATGGAAAAATCATCGTAGACACAGTACGTGTTAAAAACGATGTTATAATTCTAATTTTTATATTTCGATGCATACTCCAAAATCCCATTGTTTCCCCTCCTTATGCTTACTTATTTTACTTTGAAAAAAAGGAAGAAAAAGGTTAGAATATTCTAAAGAGTTTCCCCTTTTATGATAGAAGGAAGTGTATATATGAAAATTATGGACTATTACATTAGACTAAGACTACATGCACAAGATCAACAACATATGCGAAATAGCTTACAAGAATTAGCGGATGTTTTATATTGCAGTACGAAAAACGTAAAGATTTTATTAAAGAAAATGAGCGAGGAGCAATTAATTAGCTGGACTCCAGGGCGAGGCCGCGGAAATAAAACGGAAATTCTATTTATACATAATTTCGTAGAAGCGATTGAGTCCTATACAGATGAACTGTTAGCACAAGAAAAATTAAAAGATATCTTTCTTCTTTTAAAAGAACCCCTACCCCTTGCACTTCAAAAAAAGATAGAAAATAAACTACATCATCATTTTGGATACGAACCTTCAAATGATATGTACGACGTATTAAAGATTCCTATATCGAGAAAGATATTCCCATTAGATCCGGCTTTTGTGGCTGTAACTACAGAGAGTCATCTTACGAGTCAAATTTTTGATACGTTAGTTGTCTATAACGATGTTACTGAAAAAATGGAGCCTCACATTGCGCATACATGGGAATTAAGTGAAGATGGACTTACGTGGACCTTTTATTTACGAAAAGATATATATTTTCACAATGAATCAATTTTAACTTCTAAAGATGTACAGTTTTCATTTGAAAGACTAAAGCAAGTTCAATCCCCTTTCGAATGGTTAACAGAAGAAATTGTTCAAATTGAAACACCATCACCACTGCAAATTCGATTCCATTTAGCAAAACCAAATTTATTTTTCTTACACTATGTAAGTTCAATGCAGCTCGCAATTTTACCGCGTGATACGAGTATTCAAAATCATCATTATATAGGTACTGGACCTTTCAAACTTGCTCATTACTCTGAAGATAATATCATACTCGAAGCGTTCACCCATTATTTTAAAGAGCGCGCGTTATTAGACCGTATTGAATTTTGGGGTATTCCTGACCATGTGCAAATAGATGCTGATTATGAACTACCAAACGAAGAGGAAAATGAAAGGCATGATATACAAATAGAAGAAATAGGTTGTATTTATGCTAGCTTCAACTTTAAAAAACCTGGTCCTCATCACGACATTTACTTTCGAAAAGCTTGGAGAGAACTATATGATGTTGAAATGATACTTCGTAACATAGAGGGTAGACGGACAATTGCTGCATCAAGCTTTTTCCCTGATAGAAGCCGCCTTGCAACAAGAAGATCCTACTCTTTAGAAAAGGCAAAAGAGTATTTGAAAAAGAGTACATATAATGGAGAAACGATACATATTTACTTCTTCGCATTTAAAGATAGTGCAAATGATGCATATTTCTTAAAAGAACGATGTGAAAGTTTAGGTATACAAGTAGAGCTTCACCCATTTCCCGTTTCAGATTATATGAATCGCTCTATTGATAAACATGCTGATATTATTTTCATGGGAGAAGTCTTTGCTGCCAATCATGAAATTGCATTCTTAAATGTATTTAAAAATAAAAGTTGCTTCGTAAATCGGTTCATGGACCCGCACTACGAAAAACAAATTAACTGTTTACTAGATACATTTTTACTAGAAGAAAATAAAGAAAAGCGTTATGAACTCATGTATGAGATTGAAGAGTTTTTACAAGCAGAACACATCATTTTATTTAACTATCACGTTCTAAAAAGAAAAACATACCCTTCTTCTTTAAAAAATGTAACAATTGATTCATTTGGTTGGGCAAATTTTGCAAAGTTATGGATACAGCCATCCATGTCTTAAAATATGAGTCATTATAAAAGGAGAGAAACCATGAAACGCACCCTAGAAAAAAGACTTTCCTATCTATACACAGGTGAATTATTTTCAGTCATTACTTTTATTTTCACAAGTTACTTACTTAATTATGTTTATCCTACTTTACATTTATATTCCCTATATTCTTTTTGGATCTCATTTCTTCTTTTAGAGTTTATCTTATTACAAGGAGTAATTTACTGGTACGCAAAGTGGAAACGACTAAAAAAAGAGAAAACATCTGTTACGCCCATTAGGATGATTCAATATTTAAAAATACTTAAAAAGATAAATATAGCATTCATTATCACGGGATTTATTACGTTTACTATTGATTTTGTAATTTGGTATCCCTACTTACCTTTAGGCGGGCTATCATTTACTCTATTTATTTATATGTTTGCATTACTTGAGTACATTAACTATTATCATACTCAGCTTTCATACGATAACATCTCTGATATGAAACATTTAATCAAATCAAAAAAACTAAAGCAGTCCTGTATAAGTAAAGATTTTAAACGTATTTCGTGAAAGAGAAGGTACTACATCCTTAGCAGTACCTTCTTCACATACTATTATTTAATTACTCCATCTAAGTGATCTTTCAATTTCCCTAAATACTTCTCTATATCCGGATTCTTCACCACATCATAACAAGCAAAACTCTTTAACGGACTCATACCGAGAAACTTTTGCACGCGATGTAAATGACTAAGCGCTGATTCTAAACTTTCTCCTTCAAAGAACTTTGTCTTATCTCCAAATGCTTTTTCAGGTGCATTCCAAGTTGTAGAGAACATATACTCTTTCTCTTTTAATAAACCACCTGTTCCATATTCATCTGCACCTTTAAAGAACAAACCGTATTCATATACTTCATCCATATACGTTTTAAATAAGCCTGGAACACTAAACCAGTAAATTGGTGTTTGATAAATCACAACATCAGCCCATAAAAACTTATCTTGTTCTTCTTTAATATTGTAACCATCTTGAATCGTTGTTGTTTTCACATGATGATTCTCGTCTAATACAGTAACCATATAATCTACTAACGTTTTATTTAATCGTCCTTCCTTTGTACCGTATTTTTCATGTCCATTTATAATAAATATATTTTTCATCGTTTTTCTCTCCCCTATATGATCTACTCTTCAGCTATTAAGCCGAGTTGCTGCTGTAGTGTAAGATTATCTTCTAAATGCCAATCTTCTGTTATCTTTCCGTCTTTCACATGTAAAATATCAATTGCAAAAAAATTAATTTTCTTACCATTATGCGTTCCTGTAAAAGAAAGACGGGCTGTTACTTTATCACCAACAACTAATAAGTCTTCAATCTCACAATGTATATCAGGCACAACTTTACGAAAATTTTGCGCTGCAAACTTTAATCCTTCAATGCCTTGTGGTCGCCCTTTCGGCAATGTATTATCGAAGAAATCTTTAGTAACAGTCTGCGGAATAAGTTCCTCCTTACCTGTATCCCAAAATGCATAAAAACGCTGCGCCGCATGAACCATTTCTGTCGCTTCTTTTTTACTTAGTGAGGGATCAATTGTCATTGCTTTTGGCTTTGGCATTTCTTTTAATAACTGAACTTCAGTTTTTTGTTCCACACCACATGCTACAAGCACAATACAAATAACAAACAAACTAAGAAATCCAAATAACTTTTTTATCCCCATGGAAATCACCACCTCCTTATATAAATCCTTTTTGTTTCGTATTGCTATTGTATATGCACTAACTTCCTTTATGGAAGTAGTGATATTTTTTTCATATAGTTACCAAAAGTGTAGTTTTGTGATACTATAAAGCAAATTCATCCAAAAAAAATTTTATGGAGGCTAGTTCCATGAACGATATAAATCCAGTTGAATTAACGAAAGGTTTACCGGGCATACCTTGTCCTATCGCTAAAACGCTTGATGTAATTAGTACAAAATGGACGTTTTTAATCATTCGTGATCTTCTTATCGAAGGAACATTACGCTTTAGTGATTTACAAAAATCAATGGATGGTATTAGTCCAAAAACATTATCGCTTCGACTAAAAGAATTAGAGTCTCAAGGCATTATAACGAGAAAAGTATATCCAGAAGTTCCGCCTCGTGTAGAGTACACATTAACGGATAAAGGAAAGCAATTAGAGGGGATTTTTATTGAATTAAAACGGTTTGGGTTAAGTTTATAAAATGAAACTTTAATCAGGATAAAACAAAAACCCCTTACCGTCGTAAGGGGTTTTATTACTTCGCAAAACTTTCAGCCAACTGTTTCTCTCTCCACATAAATGTAATGCCGAGACCAACTATTAAAACAACGCCTGAAAATGCATATGGATAATGAATATTCATATCAAATAATATTCCGCCCATCGCTGGTCCTGCGATATTTCCTAAACTCGTATAAGTCGAGTTCATACCAGCGACGAATCCTTGCTCTTTTCCGGCTGCTTTTGATAAAAATGTCGTTAAAGCTGGACGAAGTAAATCAAATGCTAAGAAAATGAAGCAAGTAACGAGAAGTACAATCCAATAATTAAAGACTACAGTTGAGACGAATGCTAATACTGCACCTACAATTAAACATATTTGAATTAACACTTTCTCACCGAACATGTCTACCAATTTGCCAAACATAAATACTTGCACAACTACCCCAAAGATTGAACTAATTGTAATAATTGCTGCGATATCTTTCGGCGAGAAGCCAAATTTATGATCAGAGAACAAGCTAAACACTGTTTCATACGCTGATAATCCGAATGCGAGTACAAATACGATAATAAATGCAATTGCATACATTGGATGTAATGATTTCTTTAAATCACCAATAAAACTTGATTCCTTCGTATTAGAAGAAATCTCTGCAAGTTCTTCTTTCGTTAACGGTTCTTTTAAAATAAAGATCGAAATCACACATGCTATAAAAGCAATTACTGCTGCAACGAAAAACGGCACACGTATACCGTATTCTGCAATAAATCCGCCGATTCCAGGACCTATAATGAATCCAGTACTAATAGCCGCAGATAAGTATCCCATCGCCTTTGGACGTTCCTGAATAGATGTAATATCCGCAACATACGCCGTAACACCAGGCATAATAAAAGCAGCACTAATTCCGCCTAATACCCTTGCTACATAAAGCATCCATACATCTTTTCCTAATCCAAAAAGAAGCTCTGAAACACCAAAAATAAATAATCCAATGATTATCATTTTCTTTCTACCGTAAAGATCAACCCACCGGCCTGTAATAGGTGAAGTAATGAGCTGTGCCATTGCAAACACTGCAACGAGATATCCCATCGTCTTCCCTGTTAAATGCATATCATTCATAAAGGACGGCATAACCGGAATGATTAATCCAATCCCTAAAAAAGCGATAAATATATTACTCAAAAGAATGACCAATACCATCTTTTGTTCTTTTATCGGTTTCTTCACTTTTTAACACCTCTTCCCGTAAGTTCCTCTCAAAAAATAATGCCCAAGAAGCTTTTTCTTTATCCTTCTATTTGTGGGCTAGTCATGAGTAGAGATGCCCCCCTACTCGTTAGAATTTCACACTATCCTTCCACACATACATACGCATTAGATGAATGACTATCATTCAGTTTTCCTCAAAAATGAACCTACCTTTTCAGACAGGTTCATCTCACTATTTCTTTATATGTAGTGCATGTGTTAAAAAATCTAGTACTTCTGCCTTTTGCAAATCGACTTGCTCATCATCTTTATGATCATATAAATACACTTGTTCCGCTGCTGATTCAACTAGAGCGATAAATAACTTCGCTGTTCGCTCTGCGTGAACCGAATCACGAATTTCACCAGCTTCTTTTGCCTCATTTAAAAATTCACTTAGCCACATATAAAGGGGCTCATACACAGCTTCCCATTCTTTTATATGTTCTGTAGATGCAAGACCAGCATACATTAAAGCCTGTATTTCACGATATTCAGCTATAAAGTGAAACACCGCATCTATTACTTGCGTCACTTTACTTAAGAAAGGCGCATCGTTTTGCACTTTTTCTTTCACTGCAAGTATCATCTTTTCAACCATCACTTCTGCTATTGCAGGCATAACAGATAACTTAGAAGGAAAATATAAATAGAAAGTTCCTTGCGCAATGCCAGCTAATTTCACGATATCAGAAATCTTCGTTTTTTCGACGCCCTTTTCCTGAAACACTTCAATAGCTGCATAGACAATTTTCTCTTTTTTATTCATCATCTAAACCCTTTCACACGCATATTGAATGACTGTCACTCATTTTATAAGATAATCGATTGTACTGTCAATGATAGTGAACTCTAAGAGGAAATCATTTTTTTATAATAAAATCTCCTAATAAACAATTAGGAGATAAAAATACAATATATCTTTAAGAAAGTGCCTTTAATCCTGTCACTCCACATACAATAAGAAACACACTAATGATACGCGCTTTACTTTTCGACTCACCAAACAAGAACATGTTTAACAAAACTGCACCTGCTGTTCCGATACCAATCCAAACCGCATACGCGACACTTACTTGTAAAAATAAGAAGGAAGTATACAAAAATGCGAAGGATGTAGCAAACCCACCTATATAAATCGCACCATTGGCTAATGTCTTATCTTTACTATACATTTTAAGTCCTATCACACCGACTATTTCACTAATTGCAGCACAAAATACGAAAAACCAACCCATTTTTAAGCAACTCCTTCCACAGTTTCTTCTTTATTGTCAGCTAACTTTAAACCGATAACGCCGGCTACTACCATAAGAATGAAGAATAGTTTGCCTGCGCTGAAACTTCCACCGAAAAGAAATACATCCATTAAGAAAGTACCTACCGTACCAGCTCCAGCGAAAATAGCATATACAGTTCCTGTTGCAAGATGTTCACACGCTTTAGAAAGGAAGTGAAAATCAACAGCAATAACTCCTAAAATAATAATCCAATGCCACCAAGTATCGGCCGTATTAAAACCAAACACCCAAAAAATTTCAAAGATACATGTTAATATGACATATAACCAAGCTCTATTTTTCATACCTCTCACCCTTCATGACTGACTATCAGTCATTTTTATTTTAAAAAAATATACTCTTTCATCAATACTATATAAAAACAACTATCATCCTCATTTACCATTGTATTTGTTCCATTTCTAAGCTAACTGCATCCTGTCACACGAAAATGACTGAATGTCATTCATATATATTGTACATGAACATTTTAAAAATTGTCAATGCCGAAAGTTTATTTAAAATTTCTTTCATCCTATTTGTATATTTCCTAATAATCTGTCAATAATGCTAGTAACATAATATTTTCTCCACTCCCCCTTGGAGAGATCCCTTGAATGGAGCAGTTAGCTTTTGCTAGCTGCTCTTTTTTATTTATCCATACACTATGATGAAATACTCATAGATCAAATCCATTTTTCATCACATAACAACCATCTATTTATTTTCCAATGAGCCTTTGTATGCACGAATTTTATTCTCAAGCATCTTCTCTGTAACCTCTAAGTTTTCTCTTTGAATCTGAATAGATTTCCTATGATCTTCTAGGAGCTGTAAACGAGCTTCTGTTGTATGCGCCCCTTCTGTATATAATCTAGCGTATTCTCTTATTTTCGCTATTGGCATTTGCGTTTGTTTTAATTTCATTACAAACTGCAACCACTTTATATGTGACTCTTCGTAAAGTCGATTTCCATTTGTATCACGATTTGCAATCAATATATTTTCCTTTTCATAATAACGTAGTGTATGTGTGCTCAATCCTAATAATTTTGCTACCTCACTAATTGTATACATACTAAACTCCCTCCACATGCTTATCCTTATATATTTTATGAACGTATCAAATTTATAAAAAACATTTGACTTAGAGTATACTCTAACAAATACAATCTAACCATAAATAAATTTGAATTTAGGGGGATTTTATATGAAATACACTGTTATTACTGGTGCAAGTTCCGGAATTGGTTATGAAGCAGCTTTAGCATTTGCATCTCGCGGGAAAAATTTAGTACTTGTAGCTCGAAGACAAGAAGAATTAGATGGATTAAAATTGAAAATTAATGAAATGCATCCAGAGTTAGATGTTGTCATTCGACGAACTGATTTATCTGTTACTGAAGATGTTTATAAACTTTATGAAAGCCTACAAGCTTTTCAGATTGAAACGTGGATTAATAACGCAGGTTTTGGTAATTTCGCCTCAATTGCCGAACAAAATTTAAATAAAATCGAGACGATGTTGCATGTCAATATAGAAGCACTAACAATACTCTCTTCTCTTTTCGTTCGAGATTATTCAATGGTTGACGGAACACAGCTTATTAACGTTTCATCGGGCGGCGGATACACGATTGTTGCTGATGCTGTTACGTATTGCGCTACAAAATTTTATGTAAGTGCCTTTACAGAAGGGCTGTCTCACGAGCTGAAAGAACAAGGCGCAAAACTGCAAGCAAAGGTTTTAGCACCTGGGGCAACTGAAACAGAATTTGCAAAACGTTCATTTGGTATTGATGAGTTCGAATACGATAATGTTGTACCGAAATTCCACACTGCAAAACAAATGGCACAATTTATGCTCGACCTTTATGATAATGATAAAGTTGTAGGAATTGTCGACGGTTTAACGTATAACTATGAACTTAAAGATCCACTTTATAATTTTGCCGTAAGACAAACGAATTCAAATTCTTAATAACCTGTCCATTTCTTATGGAAATATATGTTCCCACTATATATGTAAATAATAGCGGGAACTTTTTCTCTATAAATTTTTCATCCAACATACCGCACCATCGCCACTTCATCACAATAATCCATCTTTGGGCAATGTCTACAATCAATCCATACTTTCTCTGGCAACGCTTCTTTATTTACAAAATCAAATCCACACTTTTGAAAAAATACTGTTTCATATGTTAAGGAAATTACTCTTCTTACATTTATTTTCGTAGCTTCCTCCATTACATGATTTACGAGCATACGCCCTATTCCTTTCCCTGCATATGTATGCGAAACTACTAACGATCGTATTTCTGCAAGATCTTCCCCTAATACATGCAATCCAGCAACTCCAACAATTCTCTCGTCTTCTTTCATAACATATAAACATTGCAAATATTGATAAAGAGACAAAAGAGAACGTGGTAAAACAACTCCCTCTTTTGCATAAACCTCAATAAGACTATAAATTTCTTTCACATCACTCGTCACCGCATTACAGATTTTCATATTACATCCCCTTGCCCTCGATATTAATATTTATAACTTAAAATGAATTTTAATTCATAATTTTATATAATAATACATCTCTCTTTTCTCCTCGTCAATCAATTTATACAAACAAAAAACCAAGCAATCTAATCGATGCTCGGTTCCTCATTTCGTATCGGCAATACCGTCGAATATTTAATTTCACGAAGTGCTAAACTTGTCTGTATCCTTGTAATACCAAGCTTATTCAGCTTTCTAATAAACTGCTCTAGTTCTTTACGATCACGATTTGCAACCTTTAATAAATAATCGTACTCTCCTGTTAAACAGTGACATTCTAACACTTCCGGCATCGATTCTAATTCTTTCTCCAACACTTCCAACTTGTCAAATTGATGAATATTCGTACTCATAAAAATAAAGCATAATAAATCAAACCCAAGCTTTTCTTGATTTAAAATCGCAACTTGCTTATCGATGAAACCTTCCCCATCTAACCTTTTTATTCTTGCATGCATCGCAGCCGGTGATAAATTAACGCGACGTGCCAGCTCTGCATTACTTACTTGTGAATCCTTCTGCAATATATCTAAAATTTGTACATCCAAATCATCCAACACTTTAATAACGGACGACTCCATTACAATTCCTCCTTTTTTCTTACCGATGATTATTCGAAAAAACAACTTATAATTTATATAAATCTGAATGTTTTTCTTTAAATATCATTTTAAACTAAATATTTTATCGAGTTTTCACCATTATACAAAAGAATATATTACACAATAAAGAAAAATGCTAAAATTATTTACAATTCGTATTGATTACAAAAAAGGGGATTTTATCATGCCTTATTTTTACGTCTTTTTACTATTACTAACGAGCTTATTATGGGGAGGAAATTTCGTCGTTGGAAAATCACTCGTCGATCATGCATCACCGATGACACTGACAAGTTTAAGGTGGCTGATTGCGATTGTTTGTTTATTACCAATGGTATGGCTTAAAGAAAAGAAAATCCTTCCACCACGTACCGCAATAATTCCGTTAATATTAATGGGAATTTCAGGAGTCGCTCTTTTTAACATCTTTCAATTTTTAGCATTAGAAAAAACATCCGCTACGAATGTAGGGCTTATTTCTACATTGAATGCAATTTCAATCGCATTATTTTCAGTATTATTTCTAAAAGAAAAAGTAAATACACTTCAAATCCTATCCATGATTCTTTCATTCTTCGGGGTCATCCTCGTCCTATTAAAAGGTGATTTCTCGCTTTTATTTTCACTACATTTTAATAGCGGTGATTTATGGATGATTGCAGCAGTTTGTATTTGGGGAATCTATTCTGTTTGTAGTAAATGGGCAACAAAAACAACTACACCACTTATGGCAACGTTGTACTCTGGTATTTTCGGCGTTATTTTATTACTACCGTTTAACATAGGTAGCTTCACTGTTTCAAATATAAATACTTCTTTCATCACATCACTTTTATATACTGGGCTTATTTCGACAGTTCTTTGTATGGTATTTTGGAATATTGGCGTACAAAAATTAGGGGCAACTACATCAGGTATTTTTCTAAACTTCAATCCAATTTTCACAGCCATTTTAGCATTCATATTTCTCGGAGAAGAATTAACGTGGATACAAATTTTAGGGACAGTTGTCGTTGTAACAGGATGTTATTTATTTTCTCATTTCAAAACTGTTGCCGTTCAGCCAACTAGACCTTTAATACGAAAACATTCTTAATGAAAAAACATCGTCATCTAGGTTGGCGATGTTTTTATTTACTCTTCATTTCTCTTATATACTGCTTTTCCTCTTCTGGCGATAAACGTTCCGTCGCCTTGCCAGTATCTCCACCTTGAAGGCTCCATAAAAAGTTATGCTCCTCAACAGTTTGAGAAAAATCTCCTTTTTCCCACCTATTTATAATAGAAAATAACTTCATTTTATATTGAAAACCTGTACTATTTTCAATATCTCTTTTTATATTAGAAATTTCCTTTTTTGTCATCTCTACAAATCCCCATTTTTCAGAGGATTTTACCTTTTGGTGCACCATTTTATGCATAGTAGAAATAATTTCACCTTCACTAATTTGCGGAGCTTCTTCTGCAGCTTTTTTCTCTTTTTCGTTTGCCGCTCGCTCGGTTTGAATATTTTTATTTTCTTTTTCCACATATGCAAGCAATTTCTTTCCGCCAACTATAGACGAGAAAATTACTATAATTGTAATGCATATACCTACGATCCATTTAAAAAGCATTAGCTCTTCATTGCTTCCTTAACAATATAACTATCTACATACTGCTTAAACTTCACGATTTTTCCGTTCTCCAGTTGCCATACATGAACAAATTCTGCTTCAAATGATTTTCCTGTTTCTTTATAAACTCCAGAATACATACCTTCAGCAATAATTACATCTTTTCCGCTTACTTCATGATACATATTTACACTTGCTTTATAATCATCCCATTCTGATCCTAAACGGCTAAATACATTTTTCATTATAGCTTCTACGCCTTTATATGTTCCGCCGTACGGGAAACCTTCTGCCTCTGTCCATTCCACTTTTTCAGAGAGGGCTTCTGCTAAATGCTTTGCATTTGAAGAAGCTGATCCTTCATACGTGCTTTTAATAATTTCTAAATTTGATTTAGGCATATTACTTCCTCCCGTTTATTTTTACACGAGATGTAACATACGTAGTTACATCTCGTGTAAAAAAATATTTAAATTGTTTTACTCTTAATCTATTAGTTGTAATCATTATAGTTACAATATTTCTTCAAGTCAACATTTATAAATAAAATTTACTTCGTTTTCATTACTTTCTCTTTTAAGAAACGATCTACATATCCTTCTGCTTTTACTACGAATAAATACGCACCCATTGATAATAATGCAAGATCTAATTCATATCCTGGATTCTTTCCATCTCCTAATAAACCTGCTGCTCCATTTACCTTTACGATAGCTCCAGCTAAAATAAGAGCGAATAACAATCCTACATATCGTACACCTAAACCGATAATTAATAATATACCACCAACTAATTCTACAGTTGCTACGCCATATGCAAGGCCACCTGGTAAACCGATGCTTGTAAACCATCCTGCTACGTTATCGATACCTGATTGAAACTTTGCTAAACCGTGTGCAAAGAACGTAACTCCTAACACGATACGAATAATTAAATTCCCAATATATTGATTCATTTTGAACTCTCCTTTTTGTTTTGTTATGGTGAACTTTTATTTACAAGTCAAAACAATACGGTATTTTATTTCATTCGTCAAATACTTTTTTAAAGAAAACAAAAAACATTATCCGTTTTACGGATAATGTTTTCTTACAAAATAGCGCTAATTCAAGCTTTTATTCTATCGCATAAAAAAAGTTGAAACATTTTTCCAGCGCCAATATAAGGCAGTAAAGACACGTCCTCTTCTACAACCATTCCAACAACATTCACTTTCTCATCTACAGATAAATCATTTATGGCAACTTGCATCTCCCCTGCATATCTACCATACAATTCATTATCAATTGTAATACTCCCTTTCTTTCTTACAATTGTATGCATCGGCTTTATCACCACTCTATTTCCTTCCCTTGATTCTACAGATCGAATAACATCACGAGCCGGATCTAGTCTATTTGTATGCACTTGCTCTACCAATTTTAATACTTCTTTATCAGTTATAAATGATTTGTAACGCAATGGAATAATCCCTCTACTTGCACTAGCTACTTCTTGCATACTTTTTAAACTTGCGCTTATATCTCCAATCAATACTTTATCAACACCACAATCTTGAACAAGTTCTAAGTACGCTTCAAGTGGGCGCATATTGCGATGTTTTTCTAACGTTGGTAACCCTTCATATAACGGCCCTCGTTTTTCACCATCTCCTGGAATAAATGCCATTGTCTTTATTCCGCACTTCTGTAAATATTGATTTTGTTTTTGTAAGAAAGACTTTGCTAGTCCTGTCTCTGGGCGCGGGTAAAAATTATGCCATGCTTCTACATTCTCTACTCTTATATGTTCTGCAAGTAATTCTTTCCAAAATGATTTTGTAATCGTACTCGCATTTAAAGCTACTTTCATCTTATGAGATACGCTTGCAATTTCTTTTGGCGCAATGCCGTAATCCATTCTTAAACCGGTAATGCCCCAGTTCAATAACTCTTCCACATTTTCATATGTTAGCCCTAAATGGTGTAACGATTTTGGAGAAACATCAACCATTAGCTCCATTTCATGTGCAAGAGCTTGTCTCCCTAATATTTGAATTAACTCTTTATACGTATTTGGATCATCTTCTGGAATGTGCAGTGATGTAAAAATAGATGTAAACCCATTTTCCTTCGCTCCTTTTAACCACTCTTCTTGTTTCTCTACTCGTTCTTTTGAAAGATAAATGGAAACTCCGATCATATAAATCTCCCCTTCTATTAATAGAAAAAGAGAAAGGAATCCCTTTCTCTATATGTTTTCTGCCATTTCTTCTTTAAATCCGAAGAAGTACGTAAAGATAAATCCGAAAGCATATGCAATTACTAAACCTAAGAAATATAGTAAATATTTATTGTCAGCAATTAACGGAATTAAAGATAGCCCTGATACGCCAATTCCAAGAGAAGCTGTTTGCATAACTGCTTGGAATGCACCACCGACAGCCGCTCCTAAACAAGCAGTAATAAACGGTTTCCCAAGTGGTAATGTAACCCCGTATAATAGCGGCTCACCAATTCCTAAAAAGCCAACTGGCAATCCACCTTTAATTACATTTCGAAGTCGTTTGTTTTTTGTTTTCACATAAATCGCAATTGCTGCGCCCACTTGGCCAGCACCAGCCATTGCTAGTACTGGTAATAAAGGTGTTACGTGTGTTTGATTAATAAATTCCATATGAATTGGTGTTAAACCGTGATGCAATCCGACCATAACGAGAGGTAAAAATGTTCCCGCAAGTACTGCGCCAGCAAATGCTCCGCCAATATTTAAAATCGCATTAATTCCGCTCGTAATACCATCTGATAAGAAACCTGCTAATGGCTGAATTGCTAACATCGTTACGATACTTACAACTAATACAGTAATGAGTGGTGTCACGATTATATCAACTGCATTCGGCACTGCTTTTCGAACTTGTCTTTCCACTACAACCATAAGCCATGCTGCAAAAATAACTGCGAATAATCCGCCCCGTCCGGGCACTAATGCTTCACCAAACAATTTTACGTTTGCCATCGCCGGGTTGAAAATTAAAATGCCAGCAATTGCCCCAAGAACCGGTGTCCCGCCGAACTCTTTCGCTGTATTCCAACCAACTAAAATTCCTAAGAATGTAAAGATACCGCCGCCAATGAGTAGTAACATTTGTAACCACGTTGCATTTGGATCAGCACCAGCGTTTTTCGCAAAGTTAGCAACCCCGTTTATAATTCCTGACGCAACAAGTCCTGGAATTAACGGAATGAAAATACTTCCTATTTTTCGTAAAAAGTTTTTCACTGGTGTATTATTTTTCTTCTTAATCTCTGATTTCATCTCTTGCCCAATATCTTCAAGGTGATGATCTGCTATCTCACCAATTCGTAGTCCTGTTAAGCCTTCCATTTCAGCTGCTACTTTATTTACTGTTCCTGGACCAACGACAACTTGAAGCGTCTCATCTTCTATAACACCCATAACGCCTTCAACTTTTTTTAAAAGGTCCATATTTACTTTACTTTCATCATGAAGCGTTAATCGTAGTCTCGTCATACAATGAGCAATACTACGAATATTTTTTATTCCTCCAAGTTGCTCCGAAATTTCCTTGGCCATTCTCTCTTCTTTCTTCATAATAGAATCCCCCTCCCTATTATTTTATAGTGCTTTCTTCACAAACCCTTTTGCGCATTTTAGTTTCTCCAGTGCTTCCCCATATTCGCACTGCAACAACACCATAACAATGGCAGCTTTTACGTTACGTTCTGCCTTTTCATAATACTCTGCCGCTACTTCATAACTAGCGCCTGTTGCTTCCACAATAATTCGTTTTGATCGTTCTACTAACTTTTCATTTGTGGATTGAACATCTACCATTAAGTTTTTATATACTTTTCCTACACCAATCATCGAAGCTGTTGAAATCATATTCAACACTAATTTTTGTGCTGTACCAGCTTTTAAACGCGTTGATCCTGTTAATATTTCTGCACCTGTCTCTACTTCCACATTTAACTTTGCATATTTACTTATTTCAGCATTTTTATTACAAGAAATACTCGCTGTACTCGCTCCTACACTCTGTGCGTATTTCAAGCCGCCAATTACGTAAGGAGTTCTGCCACTTGCAGCAATTCCAATCACTGTATCTTTCTCATTTAATCCAATACTTTTTAAATCTTCTTCTGCTAACTCTTCGCGATCTTCGGCACCTTCCACCGCTTTAGTAAACGCTTTCAATCCACCTGCTATAAATCCTTGCACCATTTTATCATCCGTGCCAAATGTCGGCGGACATTCCACTGCATCTAGAATACCTAAACGACCACTCGTACCAGCACCAATGTAAATTAAACGTCCCTCTTCTTCAAAAGATTTAATAACAGTCTGTACAACCTTTTCAATTTGTTCTATCTCTTTTTCAACTGCTAACGCAACAGTTCGATCTTCTTCATTCATACTTTGTAACACTTCTTTTATGCTCATCTCATCCAAATTCATTGTTTTCTCATTACGATGTTCTGTCGATAAATTTTCTAACATATTGCCACCCTCTTTGAAATTATATTTCACACTTTTATTATAACTTTAAGAAACTAAAAATCAATTACTCTTTCTTATTTTATGAAATAAAATTTCACGACATGACATATTTTTGTCAAAGATCATAAAGTGAAACTTTAATCAGTGTGGGTTTTGTTCATCCCCACTGATTATTAGCCCGCACCAATCGGGCATTTACGGGCAGTTGATCCCCACCTAACTTTCTTTGCTTCCGCTGAATTTTGAAGTGAGGGTCTTACTGCACGGCAAATAGGGGGATAAAAAAAGATGAGTCTCCTCATCTTTTCTTCTACTTTAACTTCCGTAACCGCAACGCTTCTTCTCGTGTCTCCATAAATTGATTCAATACTTTATTACCAATTCGATTGAAAGTAATCACATATAAAGCATCGATCATATTCAATTGCGTCATTCTCGAAGCAATACTCGCAATACGATGATCTTGTTCTACATCTGGCATACAAAGGCGAATATCCGCTTCTTTATATAACGGTGATGATTGATCTAGTTTCGTAATTCCAATAACAGTTGCACCTTGTCTCTTTGCATACTGCGCCATTTCAAGCACATCTTTCGTTCGACCAGATGTTGAAATCGCAACAAATATATCGCCTTCTTTTAAATTCGTCACAAGCGGCAACATCATATGAAAATCAGATAGCATCATCGCTGTAAATCCGAGCCTTGTAAATTTATAAGCTCCGTCCATCGCCGGAGTAGCTGATCCGCCTACTCCATAAAAGATAATTTTATCGGCATTTACAATACGATCTGCAGCTTTTTCAAGTTCTTTTTTATCTATCGCCGTCACGCTCGCCTCAATTGCAGCTTTATTCACATAAGTAACTTTATTAAATAAATCATACGGTCCATCTTCTGTATTCATCACTGAAAAATCGTTAATATTATAATCAGCAATCGTTAATTCACGAACGAGTGCTATCTTAAATGCTTTAAAACTTCCGATTCCAATCGATTTACAAAAGCGAACGACACTCGCTTCACTTGCGCCTGCATTCGTTGACACTTCTTTCGTCGTTAAATTCGGTACAATCTCTGCATTCTCCATTATGTACATGGCAACCTTCTTCTCAGCTGGTGAAAATTGATCCATATTACTTTCAATTTTAAATAGTAATGTTGAAGCTTTCACTATTTAACCTCCACTTCTTACGGTTGCGTTCACTTATTTTCTCTTGCTTCAATAAGGTAAAAACCATCATCGCCAGGAGGATGAAACACATTTACAATGCGATTCCCTTTTTGATAAACAGTTCTTTCCCCTTCTGTCCACTTCTTTTCCCAACCGTTCATCCAAATCGCAACATCAGGTAAAAAAGCAGTATATTTCAGCTTCTGACCGTACTCACCATCTGCTTCTTCCGAAAAAATAGAAACCGGAAAATCTTTCACTTTTGATTCTTTCCATGCAGTAAATGGTATACATACTGCAATAAGTACGATTACACCAATAACCTTCTCCTTCGTAATCTTCACACTTCCCTCTCCTTGTCATATCACATACATAGATTTTACCATAATTACAAACCCTTCATGCTATATGATCATTGCTTTTGGGAATAAAAAAAGAGCTTACCTACATCAGATAAGCCCTTCCTCTCTATACAAAATATTTCTTCAAAAGTGGCGGTGTAATAATCGTCGTCAATATAACAACAATAACAATCGCTGTGAAATTTTCTTTCGCTAATAAATTCGCCGTAAGTCCATTTGCAGCGATGATAAGCGCTACTTCACCACGTGATACCATCCCCGCGCCAATACTAATAGAAGATTGGAGATTAAATCCTGTCAGTCTCGCTCCTAAACCTGATCCGATTAACTTTGTGAAAATTGCAATGAGAGTCATAATAATAATGAACCAAAGCTGGCTTCCAATGCCTTGAAATGTAATTTCCATTCCGATACTTACGAAGAATACTGGAACAAATATTGCATAAGCAATCGGTTCAATTTTATGTTCCACCTCATGCTTATACTCTGTTTGAGAAATAGCAATTCCTGCTGCAAATGCTCCAATAATGCCTGCAATTCCCATCATTTCACTGTAATAAGAAAAAGAGAAGCAAATAATAAGAGCCGCGCTAATTAACGCTTCTGTTACACGAAGCGGTACAAGCATTTTCATAATCCAAGGAACGACTTTCCAAGCAATAAAAACAATACTTACAAAGAAAATAATTTTCTTTACAATGACAAGTGTTATATTCACATCTTGTGTTCCTAAAAAACTCATTACAAATGCCAATAAAATAACGACAATGACATCATCAAATACGGCAGCACCTAAAATTGTTGTACTTTCTCTCGTATTCATTTTTCCTAGATCACGTAGCGTCTGGACCGTAATACTAACCGATGTTGCGCAAAGTAATAACCCTAAAAAAATGGCATGGGACTGTATTAATCCAAACAGCAATCCTGTTACATAACCACCGATGAAAGGAAAAATAATTCCACCAGCCGCTACTGCAAATGACGATTTCAAATTCCGATTTAACTCTTCTAAATCCGTTTCAAGTCCCGCCATAAACATAAGCAACAAAACACCAATCTCACTCAGTTCATCAATCAGTTCAGAACTATTAATAATACCGAGTACAGCCGGACCGATAATAATACCGACAATTAACTTACCAAGTACAGAAGGCTGACCAAGTCTTACACTAATGTCACCAGCTAATTTCGTACAAAGTAAAATGACGACAAGTTCAAAATAAAATAACATAGCATCTGCTCCTACTTTAACTTTAATCAGTGGGTCGTTAACCCCCGTACATTTCTGCAAGTAGTTTCCCCTATTGATCCGCATTTTATTTGTCATATTTTTATTTGACAAAATATTCTGAATTATATTAAGATTAATCCAGCAATTTTAAAAACTATATACCATAACTGCACCTCCACTTCCTTACTTACTCTTTTTTAATGGGCTCATACTATAGTCGCAGTTATGGAAATGAAAAAACGGGGGGAGAGTCCAAAGTGAAGTCATTATTACGAAAAAAAGCGCTTAGTACTGAATCACCAAAGCAGCTAGCTAGAACATTAACTGCACTCGATTTAACGTTTTTAGGAATCGGCGCCGTAATTGGGACAGGGATCTTTGTATTAACAGGTATTGTTGCAGCAAAACATTCTGGTCCTGGTATTATGCTATCATTCCTTATTGCTGCATTTACTTGTGCTTGTGTAGCCTTTTGTTACGCTGAATTTGCTTCTTCTATTCCTGTCTCAGGAAGTGTGTATACTTACGCATATATGACAGTCGGAGAAGTCGTCGCCTTCATCGTCGGATGGTGTTTAATGCTCGAATATTTACTTGCCGTTGCAGCAGTAGCTGTCGGTTGGTCTGGTTATTTACAATCATTACTACAAGGTTTCAATATACACCTGCCCGCCATAATCGCCTCGGCCCCTGGCGTAGGAAAAGGTGGCCTCATCGATTTACCCGCTGTTTGTATTTTACTAATCATTACCGGTCTTTTAAGCTTCGGTATACGCGAAAGCGCTCGCATTAATAATATTATGGTTCTTATCAAGCTAGCAGTTATTATCGCTTTTATCGTAGCAGGCGCAAAATATGTAAAACCTGAAAACTGGACACCGTTCATTCCATTCGGATACGACGGTATTATTACTGGGGCTGCCACTGTGTTCTTCGCCTTCTTAGGATTTGATGCAATCGCAACCGCTGCAGAAGAAACGAAAAAGCCGCAGCGTGATTTACCAATTGGTATTATCGGTTCTCTTCTTATTTGTACTGTTTTATATATGATTGTATCTTTCGTTTTAACAGGTATGGTTCCTTATACACAATTAGACGTTTCTGATCCAGTTGCATTTGCATTGCACTTCGTTGGTGAAGATGCAATTGCAGGACTACTCGCTGTTGGAGCGATGACTGGAATGACAACCGTCCTCTTAGTCGTTATGTATGGACAAGTTCGCGTTTCATATGCAATGAGCCGTGACGGTCTACTTCCAAAAGCGTTAGCACGTGTAAATAAAAAAGTAAAAATCCCTTTATTAAATACGTGGATTACTGGCGTTGTTGCCGCTTTATTAGCAGGCCTTTTAGATTTACATTTGCTAGCGAATTTAGTAAACATCGGCACATTAACAGCCTTTACATTCGTTTGCTGCGCAGTACTTATTTTACGAAAAACACATCCTGACTTAAAACGCGGATTCCGCACACCTTTCGTACCTGTACTACCAGTTGTCGCGATTCTTTGCTGCTTATATTTAATGATCAATTTGTCTAAAACAACATGGATTAGCTTTGCAGTTTGGCTTATAGTCGGCTTATGCTTCTATTTCTTCTACTCTAGAAAGCATAGTCATTTAGCTATTGAAAAAACAAATGATGAACAGAAAAAAGCATAACAAAATAGCTCGCCGATAAAATGGCGAGCTATCTTTCTGTACTATTATATTTTTTCGTTAACGATTGTAAAATGAAAAATATGCCGATGCAAGCTGTAAACCATGCCCAATTTCCTATTGGTGTCGAGTATTTGATCATTCCAATACCCACAAGCACTAAGAAAATAATCACCTGATATATGAGCTTCCACTTTTGCATATATTCCCTCCTTTACTTCGTCCCCTTCTTTTTCTTCTTCCAGGCATTCAAACTATCAAAGAAGAAGTTAATAAATAACGTTCCTAATCCTGCTAATAAAAACGTCATTAAGAATAAAACCCAAATACTTTTATCTTTTAATAAATAATATCCTACAAGGAGCACAACCGCGATCCATACATATTCAAGAATTCTTTTTAGCTTTTTCTGTTCCAAATTATTCGCTCCTTCTTTCTATGCTACTTTTAGTATAACAAAAAAGAAGCCTATCATGATAAGCTTCTTTTCTTCTCTCTTATTTGTTCATACTTTTTTCAACAAGTGAAATCGCATACTCTAATGTACGATTCATCGTTTCTACCTGTTCATCTTTTACTTGCACATCTTGTAATACAGCTTCTGCAACTGTAATTTTTTGTTGTAATGATTTCACTGAACCATCTGTTACATTTACAGCTTGCGCTTTCTTCACTACTGCTTTTGCAGATTCAATATTGATTTGTAATTTTTCTTTCGTTGTTTTTGGTTGTTCTTCTGCCACTTTTGATTGTACGAATGTTACATTAGCTGATTTTAATTCGTTATATGTTTGAATAATTTGTTCCCCAGTACTTCCTACATTTTCAAATGCTTGCTTTGCAATGTTATAGCTTTTCTCTAGTTCTTGAAATGCTTCCTTTGAATATTGACCTGGCTTATTACCAAATTCATACGTACCCGCTAACACTTCTTTTACTTTTCCAAGCTCTTCAAATAACGCAGTTACTTGCTCTAACTTCGTACGGTTAAAAAACTCATTGTACGCTGCTAATACTTCTGAAGAACTTAACGCTTTACTATATAATTTCGCAAGCACGATTTGTCCATTTAACGGAATACCACCATTTCCGTTACTATCAGGATCCGCTCCAAATGCAAATGGTACGTTCGGATGATACACTTTCCCAGTAGCTGGCTGACTATTTACTTTTTTACCATCTACGTAAATTGCCACTTCGCTTCCGTTATACGTTCCTGTTAAATGATACGTTTTATTCGCTTCTAATTGAACTCCAACACGTTTATAGCTACCTCCAATGTGAGCCCATAATTCAACATATCCACTTCCTGTAGACTCAAATCCAATTCCGCCGCTCTCTGTATTTTGCAAGATGCCTTGTCCACGAATTTCATTCATTGAAAATACAGTTTCTAACGTAAACGTATTTGCTACTTTTTCTTTTTGTGCTGCTGAAAATGGAAGATATCCAAATGTATTTGCTTTTCCGTTTAACTTCATAACATTCTTCTTCAATGCTTTATCATATTCAATAGTCACATTGCCCTTCACATCACCTTTTGTACCAAATGGTGAATTGTCTTTAAATGTACCATCTGCAAAGTTTACATCGAAAACATCAGCTTTTGGTACTTTCACATTCGGGTCAATATTATCTTTTTTCGTAGTAATTTCCGCAGTTAACGGCTGCGCGGTTTCATTGCCGAATGAATCAATCGCAACTACTTCAAGTGTATATGCTTTCCCGCCATCTAATCCCGCAAGTGTAAATGTAAGATCTTTCGGCACTGGATCACGATAAAACTCTGAGAATGCTAACAAATTATTTTTTATTTCACCCGTTTGCTTATCTCTAGCCTGCACACGGTAAGAGTGAACAAGGAGGTTGTCCAATGCTTGCGGGAATGTTACTGTTGCCGCATTTTCTGTTACATTTGATACAGCAAGCTTTGCATCTTTAGCAAAGTAAGGCTTTTCTTTATCACGATCTTCTACATGTGTAAATGTTTCTTTCTTTGCTGGTAATTTAATTTTCCAAGGCTCGCCTGTCCAAGAATTCGTATGGAAATCACGGCGATTAATCGTCACTTCTTCTTCATCTACTTCTACTAATAAACCTTGGCTTAACGTACTAGCTCCTGGCGGGATATTCCCTTGTACTTTACCACCTTCAACTTCCATATAACTTACTGAAGATGTACCAACTGATGTAAAGTCTTTTTGATGTATCGATCTCGGATCATCTAACGGATAATGTGAATGACCTGAAAACGTAATAACTTGTGGATATTCTTTTAACACTGCATTAATTTTTGCGCTATCTTGTGTTCCCCATTCCTGACTACCGTACACTGTATCTTTAATATGTTGATGTAAAAATACAAAAATCGGTTTTTCTGGATCATCTTTTTGTGCTTTTGCCATTTCTTCTTTTAACCAATTAATTTGCTTGTCCGAATAATAACCATGTGTTGTTCCATTCTCTGGAGACATAACAAGGAAGTGATAACCTTTTACCACTTTATGATAATAAATTGATTCCATACCTGTTTTTTCTAAGAAACGCTTCTGTGCACCCTCTACGGATAAACCGTTCCAATAATCATGGTTACCGAGAGAATTCATTCGCACTGCATCTTTATTTGCATTTTCATTATACACTTGCATGAAACGATCATATTGCTGCACTGATCCTGTATCTGTGAAATCACCTACAATAACAAACGCATCTTGTTTCGGTGCTAATGTATTAAACTGTTCAATCGCTCTTTTCCAGCGAAACGTATCATCCGTTCCACTATTTTTAATATGCACATCACTTACAACTGGAAAAACTATCTTCTTCTCACTTGATGCCTTTTCTTGCTTTTTCTCTTCCGCCTTGACTGATGTACTCCACGGAAATGATACGAATGCTAATACAAAAACCATTAATAATCCAATAAGGCCTTTTACTTTTCGTAAATCAGTTCTGTCCACGTAAATCCTCCTCATATAATGAATTAATTACAATGGTTATTGTATCGAACACATATTAACTTCGTTTAAAGTGAAAATGAAATTTATTTAACTTTTGTAAATATACAGTCATTTTTCTGTAACATCCAACATTACTTGTATTATCTTATACAAGTACCTTGTGTCTAACAGACTCTTATTCATTATTATGATTTGGAAGCCTATTAAACAAACTTTCCTGAAATTTTTCGCCCCTTTATTAACACAACTATCGTTTTCCAACATTTAATAGTAATAAAAAGAAAGTATGAAGGGAGGAGCTACTAATGGCTTGTAAAAAAAATATCGGCTGTTATGCCCCTCTATCTATCATCTGCCCTCCCTATGATCCACCTAATCCACCAGAACCACCAGGCTGTGAATTAATTACAAATGAATTTGCCGGTAATTTTCTTATAACAAAAGAAATTCCACCACCTTCTGAAAATCCTACATTAATCTTATGGGAAGGAGATGGTGTAGTTAAAATATCTGGTACCATTTCTGTGTATAATAGTACTAGTAGTACTGCAGGAATTACCGTTCAAATTATCGGAAAGGTGACAAATACTTTTACAGTCTATCCTGGCAACACAATGTCATATACAGGTCAATCCTTACAATCTGTGGCTATCATTGATATTCCAAATAACCCAACCCGATATATGGAAGGAAAATATTGTTGTCAATTCTCATTTTGCTTATAAATTTCTTCACCACCTTAACTTACAAACTATATAAAAAAGCATACCACTTGGTATGCTTTTGCTTATGAAATTGGATAACGTACTGTCAGACATAATTGTCCTTGGCTTACTCCCGTTCCTGTTGTTACAATTTGAATTGTAGTAAAGTATCTTACTGTAAATGATCCACTGCTTTGTGGTTGTACAGTAATTGTATTCACCACTGTCGCTCCTACTAAAAAATTCACCGTAATTGGAGCTGTACCTACATCATATTTCACATAACCTGATGCATATAAATCTTGCGTAATATTATTCGTATACACTGTTTCAGTTACCGCACCAGTAGCAGCCCAATCTATACATACCTGATCTTGAACAAGTGTTTTACTGGAACAGCATGATAAGTTAGAATTGTACATCTTAGCCCTCTCCTTTTCTATTATGAAAGTGGATAACGTGTAGTTATACAAAACTCCCCTTGATATGTTCCAGCTGTTGCAGCAGGTAAAGTTACTTCAATTGTTACGAAACGACGGTACGTAAAAGCTATACTTGTTCCTGGGTTTAATGTTTGTGTATCAATTGTAGCGCCTGCTGCATCTAAAACTGTCAGTGTGATCGGAGCCGGTCCGACGTCATATCGAACAAACCCTGTTCCAATCATATTTTGATTAATATTATTGTTGTACAGTACATTCGTAATAGCAGTCGCCACTACAGTTCCTGACCACGGACTACACACTTTATCTTGCACATAATTTTTATCTGGACAACAAGTTAATGCTGACCCTGAGCACTCACAAGACATAGTTGTTTCCCCTCTCTCTTTTATATTCCCTATATGTGTATGTCCCCCAGAGTCTTTTGCCTGTACTATTCATCTATTTTCAAAAAATATTCAAATGACTAGATAGATTCCGTTTTGTTTCTTTTTTTCATATATTTATAGACAAAGATACTAGCAACAATAAGAATAACGCCTCCTAATATCGGTAGCATATATTGTCCAACAACATCCGCTGCTTTTTCCCAATGTGGACCTAATTTCATTCCAAAATAAACATACAAAGTCGTTAACGGGAACATTGCTACAAATGTATAAATACTAAATTTCCATATGTTCATTTTTGCCATACCACATGGAACAGAAATAAGCGTTCGAACCCCTGGTACAAAGCGTCCAACAAATGCTACAACTGGTCCATATTTCTCAAAGAAATCATCTGCTTTTTGAATTTGTTCTTCTTTAATAAAGAAGTATTTTCCGTATTTTATTAATAGCGGACGACCACCGTAATAACCGAGTGCATATAACGTTAAAGGTCCTGTCGTTCCACCAAGTGTCCCTGCTAATACAGCCAACCAAAAATTCATATCTCCCTCGTATACCCAATACCCAACCATAGGCAACACTACTTCTGCCGGAATAAATTCAAACGTTAATGCTAACACAACTCCAAAATAAGAAAACTGCTTTAAAAACTCGATTATATCTAAAATAATTTGCTCCATATTTTTAACTCCTATCCTACGTTTACGTTATGCTTTTCTTGTAATTGAACTGGCGCCATTTTTACAATTCGGTTCAAAATAAATAACACAACTCCAATATCATCTAAAATACCGATAAACGGTAGGAAGTCTGGAATTAAATCGAGCGGCATCGCTACATACCCAACTAAAAAAGCAACAGATAAAATTTTCTTCTTTATTGAAACCTCTTTTGAAGTAAAAAAGTCAAATAGGAATGGAACGAAACGACGGACATGAAATACAACTCTTAATCTACTAATAAGTTTTTTCATTTTTATTTCTCCTCTCTTTGTATACGAAAAGGACCCTACCAAATATGGTAAGGGTCCTCAAAAAGACAGAAAGGGGCCTTTACCATTGCTGGTAAAGGTCTCACTAACAACGAAACGTTGCCAATAAAGCCGAGGGTTTCTCCCTGTAATGACGACTTTATTGTAATAAGTTACTCCCCTTTATACACAATTTTATACACTCACATTAAAATATTTCAGAGGGCTTGTCAATATATTTTATATTCCAATCCCTTCCGTAAAAAACAAAAACGTATAGGAAATTTCTTACTATCTCATAATATACATAACCATTTTTGAACGAAAGGAGATGTTTCATTTGCATACCGTCTGGAAAGGTGCACTTTCACTTGGACTATTAAATATAGGAATTAAACTATACAGTGCCGTAGAAGAAAACGATATAAAATTTTTAAGCCTCCATAAAGAATGTTTAACACCTATTAAATATAAAAAATTTGCTCCTGATTGTACGGATGAAGAAATTGATGATACAGATATTGTAAAAGCCTATGAATATGCACCTCATAAATATATTATTATGGATGAAAAAGAATTAGCTGAATTACAACAAGCTCATGAACCACGATCCATTCGTATTATATCTTTTGTCCAAAATAACGAAATCGATTCTGTTCTTTATGATCGCTCTTATTTTATAGGTCCTACCCCAGGACATGAAAAATCGTATTTATTATTAAAAGAAGCTCTTGAACGTACAAATAAACTTGGGCTTATTCATATTTCTATTAGAAAAAAACAACATTTAGCTATTATCCGTAACTTTGAAGATGGACTAATGTTACAAACCATCCACTACCCTAATGAAATTCGCGATATAACAAATACACCTAACTTACCAAGTAACGAAAATTATCCTATACAAAAACAAGAACTCACCGCAGCAATTAATTTAATCCACCACCTTACAAATCCTTTTGAACAAGAAATGTATACAGATGAATATAAAGAAGCCCTTACCGAATTAATCGAGAATAAAATTGAACAACAGGAAAAAACTGAAACAATCTCTCCAACTCCGAACATCATTAATATTATGGAGACATTACAGGCAAGCATTGAACAAGCAAAAATAAAAAGAGACAATAAAACAGAAAAAGAGGCCAAATAAAATTGACCTCTTTTTCTTTAAAGCGGATTACATTTCGGCATTTCAAGTCCAGACGATTGAGCTAGTTTTAATAAGTAGTAACATTCCTCTCTTGCCATATGATCTGCCATTCTAGCTGATAGTGCACTTAATACTTCATTCGATAACTCGAGCTCTTCCACTTCATGTAAAAAATGCGAAAATAATTTCAATTCAAGTGAAACATCTTTCGTAAACTTCTTTAATGCTGGAAAATGATGAAGCTCCGTTCGTAAATACCCTGTCATTTCAACTGCCTTTAAGTAAAATTGTTCAAAATGCTTCGTAAATTCTTCGCTTTTCTCTTTTAATCTTTTTTCAACAAGATCTAATCCACCAGAAATAGAGCCTGCGTGACCAGCCGCATCCGTTAACCAAACGAGATGATAATGTAATTCATGAAAAACAGGCGGAACTTCCCCTTTCTTCAAAAACTCTAAAACTGCTATATACTCTTCCACTTCGTTTACCATATGATTAATAAAAGTTGGCGTAAAATGAATCGTAATTTTCCCTTCCAACTGCTTCTGTATAATATTTAATTTAAACGCCCGAATCTCCTTAGCGGCTTGTTCTGCCTCTTTTGAAAATGCCATCAGATTCACATTCCGAACTTTATTTAACAAATTCGTAAATGTTTCAACAAAGTAAGTAGCTTTTTTTATATCCTCTTTTTCCTTCGGAGCTAATGCATCCAGTAAAAATTGTGCATGATCAGTAAGTACTTTTAACCAAAATTGATGCTCAAACAACGCACTTTCTTCATAATTTCTCTCCACTAAATCCCCTCCGTCTATTCATCCTTCTCTATCACTTGAAGTTTATATCCATCCGGGTCTTGTACCACAATACTCTTCTCACTTTTGTTTTCTGTGTATGCGATTTTATAAAATACTAACCTCTTCTTTACATTCTCTATGTTAGAAATTGAAAACGTTAGAACATCAACTGAGTCCGTAACACTCTTCTCACGCCCGCCCAAACTGCGCTTCATAATAAAACTAATTCTCGTTGAGTCAGCATCATACCAAACCCCTGTTACATCTAATTGAGGTCTTTCTAAACTAGGTTTAATTCCTAAAATCCCTTCGTAAAAATACAAAGTTTCCTTTAAGTTTTTCACTTCCAATACAATGAATTGTTTCACATTCTCCACATTCATTCCCCCCGTACCTATTACTTTTTTATATGTGTCATAAATGCCTATTATGTCTGAATACAATACGTAGTAATGAACACTTAAGGAGGTTTATTCGTGAATAAATATATGAGATCATTCGTGCCCTATCATAGTCCTCTCGATCCCTGTCCTCCTATTGGAAAAAAATATTATTCTACTCCTCCTAATTTATTTTTAGGCTTTCAACCGCCAAACTTACCACAATTCACACCAAAAGAAGCACTACAAAAAGGGACTTTATGGCCTGTTTTTTATGACTATTATGAAAATCCTTATAAAAAAGGGCGGTGACTACTGTCGTGAATCAATCGCTACCAGAAGAATACTATAAACTTTTACTGGAGCTTCAAGAACTGGACTTTGTACTAGTTGAACTCACTCTTTATTTAGATACACATCCAGATGACACCGCTGCGATTAATCAATTTAATGACTTTTCCTATAAACGGAGAGTATTAAAACAAAAGATGGAAGAAAAATACGGACCACTCCAACAGTTTGGAAACAGCTATTCTAATGCCCCTTGGGAATGGAGCAAAGGTCCTTGGCCATGGCAAATATAAAGGAGAGAAACTATGTGGATTTATGAAAAGAAATTACAATACCCAGTTAAAGTGGGAACTTGCAATCCCGCACTTGCAAAATTATTAATCGAGCAATACGGTGGTGCAGATGGAGAATTAGCTGCTGCACTACGTTACTTAAATCAACGTTATACAATTCCTGATAAAGTCATTGGCCTACTTACTGATATTGGTACAGAAGAATTTGCTCACCTTGAAATGATTGCTACGATGGTTTATAAGCTGACGAAAGATGCGACCCCTGAACAAATGAAAGCTGCTGGTCTTGACCCTCATTACGCTGATCATGACAGTGCTCTTCATTACCATAACGCTGCTGGTGTTCCATTTACTGCAACCTATATACAGGCTAAAGGTGATCCAATTGCCGATCTATACGAGGATATTGCAGCTGAAGAAAAAGCACGAGCAACATATCAATGGCTCATTAACTTATCCGATGATCCAGATATAAATGATAGTCTACGCTTCTTACGTGAACGTGAAATCGTTCATTCACAACGTTTCCGAGAAGCGGTTGAAATTTTAAAAGAAGAACGCGATAGAAAAATATATTTTTAATACACGTATCCTAGCGATATGTGTTTTTTTACGTTAAAAGTTAAATCCTTCCTATTAAACATATAAATAGTATATTTATTCGATTTAATGCATTATTTTTTAATATTTTCAAAATTCCCTATTGCTTTCTAGTCATCAGACCTTTAAAATAATAACAGTTACTCGACAAATTGTTTGAATTTTCGACAAAAACACTCATTAGGAGGATTTTCTTTATATGCATACAACTTTAAAACCAGCGCAAATACTTTCGATTAGTTTATTACTATTCGCAGTTTTCTTCGGTGCTGGTAATATGATTTTCCCGCCCCTTCTCGGCCTTTCTTCCGGAGAAAATATGTGGGTTTCCATTACAGGTTTTATTATTACAGACGTCGGTTTATCTTTACTTGCTATCGTTGCTGTTGCCCTTGCTGGTGGTAGTTTTAACACTTTAGCGAGCCGTGTTCATCCAAAATTCGCAGCAGTATTCGCTATCATTATTTATCTTTCAATCGGCCCACTATTTGTTATTCCACGAACTGGATCTGTATCTTATGAAATCGGGATTGCACCACTTTTCCCAGATCAATGGTATTCTATGTTAGTTTTTAGTGCGATTTTCTTTACATTCGTTTACTTCTTATCATTAAATCCATCCAAGCTAGTAGATCATATCGGTAAAATATTAACGCCAATTTTACTTGTAATTATTGCAATTATGGCAACAAAAGCGATTCTTTCACCAGGGACGTTTGCAGAACCTATCGGTGACTATAAAGACATCCCGTTTTTCAAAGGATTTCTTGAAGGATTTTTAACGTTAGATGCAATTGGGGCTCTCGTACTATCAACAATTGTTGTAAATGCAATTCGTCAAAATGGTATACAAGAGAAGAAATCTATCGCAAAATATACAATCATTTGCGGAAGTATCGCTGCTCTATTCTTAACAATTGTTTACTTCTTACTCGGTTATATTGGAGCTTCAAACGGAAACTTAGGACAATTCGAAAACGGTGGGCAGCTATTAGCTACTGTTATGTATCAATTTTTTGGGACAAGCGGTAATATTTTATTAAGTATCGCCATTATCTTCGCTTGTTTAACAACGGCAATTGGTGTTGTAAGTGCATTTGCAAATTACTTCACAACAGTGCTAACAAATGTTTCATACAAAAAGCTTGTACTATACGTTTGTATCTTTAGTTTCGTTATTTCAAACTTAGGATTAAGCTTATTAATTAAAATTACTTTACCTGTATTAATTATTTTGTACCCAATTACGATCATTTTAGTTTTCGTATCATTTATCGATAAATATACGAAACGTAAACCTTCTGTCTACATTGGAGCGATGATCGCAGCGTTTATTATTAGCTGTATTCATGCACTTGATAATGTGGAAATGATACCAGATTTTATCGCTAATATCGTACACACCATTCCTTTTTATAACTTAGGAATTGGCTGGATCATTCCAGCAATAATCGGTGGTATGATTGGATACTTTATTCCGCAAACAGAAGCTGCAGGTGAAGTTTCTACAAAATAAAGAGAAGAAGCAAGCATGAAATCCATGCTTGCTTCTTCTTTCTCTTCACATCGTATGTTTAAAAGTAAATAACTCTTCTTTTGACTGCACAACAGGCTGTTCCTCTTCTACATCTTTCCTCTTTCTCTCCCCTCCTAACCTTACTTTCAACATTGCCTCTTCTATACTTTTCACAATCATATTTCCTGAAAAAATAGTTAGCCCGAAAAATGTAATTGGGACGAGAGGAATCCATGGATGCACTGTTAATGATCTAAAGTATACTCCAATTAAACCTGACCATTCATGCGTATAAGATTCCACCTCTTTTATAGGTCCACCAAACGTAACAGTCCCACCAAAGAACACTTCAAGTAATCCTAAGTGCAGTAAAATAGTAAGACTCTGCGTAAACTGTTGAAGAAATACGAGTATAAAAGTCATATAGAGATGCGGAAAAAGATGTTTTATAACAATACGTCTTCTCGATCCGCCTAATATGCGCGCGGCATCAACAAATTCTTCCGTTCGCAATTTACGAACTTCCTTCGCAACATACAGTGCAATAACTGGCATTACAAGTAGTACAAGTAATACCACTTGAAACGAAGCCCTTTCAAAAAAGGTTGTTGTCTCCTCTCCGCTTCCAAATGCATTTGCAGATTGAAGAAAAAAATACGCAATCATAACTGTCGGAATAACTGTAAAACTATCAAAGAAAGCCTCAATTTTTGAAAATCCTCTTTTTATATACGTTCCGAGTACGACACCGAAAAACACACCTATTACCATTCTAAGTGCCGCAATTAAAATAGATATACCAATCGTCCACTTCGCGCCTTCAATGACTAAATGTAACAGGTCATACCCTTTCCGGTCTGTCCCGAGTAAAAATTGGAATGAAGGTGGAAACGGTGGCACTTGTGGATTTTCATCCGCATCATATTGCAATGTAACTTGTCTAATATGTCCATCATTCCATAACGTATTTCCGATGCTCAAAAGAACTAATAGGAGAAGAAACCCAATGCTTATCCAAAATCTTTTATCACGTTTTATATACGTCCACATATTATAATCTCTCCTTCATCGCAGCCGGAATGAGATAATGAAACAATTTAAATAAAATAAAAATCGGAATATATATAAGAAGCACACTAACGATGAAAACCTCAACTCTAATACCGAAATACGATTTCAAAAACATAAAAATACCACCCGTATTAAAAATCCATTCTATAATATATAAATTAGATAACATAAAAAAGATATTCGTTTTCGCAAAGAATAATGTACTAAGCAACACATTTCGTAAAATATGACGATTTAAAATATGAAAGCGCCCCAGCCCTTTCGCCTTAGCAAATAGTACATAATCTTTTTCTAGTTCATTTTCAAAACGAAGCACGACCATTTTTACAAACATAATCGTAGTCGGGATGCTCAAACACAATATTGGCAACCCCCTAATCGACTCGCCTCCAATTGAAGCAATTTGAAAAGGTAAAAAACCTGTTTGTTTAAAAAACCATACAACTAAAATTTGTGATACTAAAATAAGAAGGATATCTGGAATGGATTCTAGGAAGATAAGAAATGATTTAATTCGCTGTTGCATACGCGGTGAACTACTCATAATTACATAAACAATACAAAATGCTACAAATAATGAAATAAAAAAAGCAGCTAAAAAAATAATAATCGTTTCTTTATAATGGACGAACAACTGCGGAAATAAAAATTTACCTTTCACATATTGCAAATTGGAAATATCCATTAAGTTCACAAATACTTCTTTTAAACTCTGTATGTACTTTGATACATCCAGCTTAAATCCATAAAACAATTTCGGCAGAGCCCCTAACATAATAATCCCCAAAATCGAAATAAGAAATTGAATCGTCACTTCCATCCCATTCAAAAATACCTTTTTGACCATTTTCACCCTTCTCTCTCTATAATTTACCCCCTAATTCTATTCTTAATTTTCTGAATTGTAAATATTTTAAAGACAAAAAATCACTAAGCTATGATCCTAGTGATTCTTTATGCGCATGCCTTTCTCTTTTCGCAAACGGAATATATAAAATAAAACACCCAATAAGCGCTGCGAGTTCTAATGAAATAATATAGTAAGGATGCGGTCCTAACATATCGAGTAATGAAGCTGTTTCTGGCTTATGAGCTAAAAACATATAATTACCACCTGTTTTGTAATTCACAAACGAAACAAGCGGAATCAATATGTTTAAAAATATCATCGTACGCTTAATAGATTGCAAGGTCGGTCTATAGCCTTCCACCCAAGTCATAAAGAGTGGTGCCCAAATAAGCAATACATGCGCGATAAAATATTCAATGAAACGAAAATGCGGAAAAGCATATTGCAAATTTGGTGTTAAAATGGCTTGTGATGCACCAATAATTCCCGTAAAAAATACAATCTCATATATTCGATAACTTTTCGTTACAATCATAATCGACGCTAACAATAAACTAATTGTACATAACTCAAACGGTAATGAAGTAGCTAGCTCAAAAATCCCCGCTTTCCACTCCCACATATGAAGCCCAATTTCACTACCTATAAATAAAAATGCAATCGCATATCGAACCGTTATATTCCACTCATTTTGACGTAATAAATCTTGGTATTGATACAGAAAAAATATCCCCACCAACATAATAAATAATATAATGGCATGTTGCCTTGAGTATGGAATAAACGGTTTTAATGGATGCGCACTAAAATAAGCTTCCATCTTCCTTCCTCCTCTCCTTCATACAATATTATTGTAAGAAAGAAACAACGAGTCAATTCATTTGCTTACAATAGGACAACCTCTACCTTACATTTACATATTCATACCTTACAAAACTGTAAGGTTATTGTAAGCTAAAACGATTTGTCAGATTCTTCACCTCTTCTATACTTAATGTAGATACTAAAACGAACGAAAAGGTGATAAATAGATGAAAAAGAAAAATAAGGTGTTAATTACTAGTGTAGTAGCAATCGGAATTGCAGCTGGATCATACTTTGCATTTGCTGGGGGCGGTTCAGAAGTAGCAATGGCATATAGCGGATATAAAGTAACTGAAAAACAAATCCAAAACGCGCAAAAATTTGGTGGCGAAGTTATTCCAAATGGAATTGAAACTATTTCATTCGATCCAACAAAAGGAACATATGAATTAGCTGTAAAAAAAGGCGATGAAGTGAAAAAAGGTCAGCTTCTATTTAAATACAATGACCCGACTGCTAAACAAGGTGTAACAGAAGCAGAAATGCAAAAGAAAATCGCACAAAAAGAAGTAACGTTGTTCCAAAAACAAATTGATGCGGCGAAACAAAAATTACAAAAAGATAAAAATGCAGGCCTTCCCGCTGAAGCATTAAAAGCATCAGAAGCTGAAGTTGGGCAATTAGAATCACAACTTGAAATGAAAAAGTTTGAAGTTGAAAAAGCTGATGAAATGATTAAAGCAGCAAAAGAGAAAGTAAACACTCTTTCTGTAACAAGTCCTGCTGATGGCGTAATTGATGATATCGTGAAAACTGCTGACGAAAAAACAGGTATGAGCGGAGTTACTCTTCGTCACGCTGGTCAATTTAAGGTAAAAGGTCAACTTTCTGAATATGAGCTTGCTAGTATGAAAGTTGGGCAAGAAGTAACTGTTTCATCAAAAACTGTCGCTGGTAAGACTTGGACAGGAAAAGTAACAGAAATCGGTTCTACACCATTAAAGAGCATGGATGAAAATAAAACTGTTTCTAACTATCAATTCACTGTCACATTAGATAATAGTGACGAATTACAAAACGGCTTCCACGTTTACGTAACAAGTAAATCTGGCGAAGCAACTGGTACAATTGTTCCGAAAAGCAGTATCGTGAAAAAAGGTGACAAAAATGTTGTCTTCGTTGTAAAAGACGGTAAGGCGAAAGAACAAGCAGTTACTGTTGAATTCGAGACTGATAGCGAAGCAAAAGTTTCTGGAGTGAAAAAAGGAGAGGAAATTATCTCTAAACCTGAAAAAGACTTAAAAGATGGTATGGAGGTTGTCGCCCAGTGATTAACTTAAAAGGCATCACGAAATCCTTCCAAAATGGTGCAGAATCCGTTCAAATATTACACGGAATTGACGTAACACTGAACCAAGGAGAATTCACTTCTATTATGGGACCTTCTGGTTCTGGTAAATCAACATTAATGAACATTATCGGTTGCTTAGATAAACCGACGACAGGTACGTACGAACTAGCCGGTCAAAATATTTCAAACATGACTGAAACAGAACTTGCACACGTACGTAATAAAGAGATCGGATTCGTATTCCAAAACTTCATGTTATTACCGAGACTTACAGCGCTTCAAAATGTAGAACTACCTCTTATTTACGCTGGAGTCGATAAAAAAGAAAGACGCGAGCGCTCATTAGCTGCTTTAACAAAAGTCGGTTTAGCTGATCGCGCTACTCACTTACCGAACGAATTATCAGGTGGACAAAAGCAGCGTGTCGCTGTTGCACGTGCAATCGTAAATAACCCAAAATTCATTTTAGCCGATGAACCGACGGGAGCACTTGATACAAAAACAAGCACACAAATTATGGACCTCTTTTACGAATTAAATAAACAAGGCTCAACAATCATTATGATTACCCATGACCGTGAAATCGGGGAAGCTGCAGCACGTCAAATTGTAATTCGTGACGGAAATATCGTCCAAGATTGGAGAGGTTAATTTTGAATACGAGTGAAAATATACGCATGGCCCTTTCCTCTATCTTTGCTCATAAAATGCGTTCTATTTTAACGATGTTAGGTATTATTATCGGTATTAGTGCCATTATTACTATCATTTCAATGGGTGATGGTACAAACGCAAAGTTTAAAAAAGAATTAGGCCAAGGAAAAGATAACGAAGTAACGATTTACTACAACAATCCTGATTACGGAACAGATAGTGCCAAAATCACACCTGATATGCTAAACCGTCTGCAAACTGTACCAGGCGTTAAAGATGTGTATCCAGACGTAAGTATGAAAGTAAAAGCATCTGCTGGTTCAAAAGATGTAAATCTTGATTTAAAAGGTGGAACAGGCGCCTTTATGACAGATTCGAAAATAAAATTAGTTCACGGTCGTGAATTAAATGACAGTGAACTAAACCAAGCAATCCCTGCTGTTATATTAAATGAAGAAGCTTTCAACAAATTATTTAGTAGTGGTTGGGAATCAAATCAATACACAGATATAAAAGGAAAGCCGTATAAAATAGTTGGTGTATACGAAACGAAAAACGACTTTGGAATGCCTATGCCTGAAGGTTATACATCACTTGAAAATGCGCCTGTCATTTCAGGAGTAAATGAGTATGACTCTGTAAGATTAACAATGACCTCTCCGACAGAACGTAAAAGTGTAGAAAAACAAGCCGTTTCTGTCTTAAACGAAATGAAAGCTCCTAAATTTGAGCACAAATTCGAAGCACAAGACTTAGGTGAATTTACGAAACAACTAGACGAATCAATTGGTATGATGAAAATGGTATTTGGTGGTATTGCTGCTATCTCCTTACTTGTTGGTGGTATCGGTGTAATGAACATCATGCTCGTATCTGTAACAGAACGTACACGGGAGATTGGTATTCGTAAAGCACTTGGTGCAACACGTGGTAAAGTATTAACACAATTCTTAATCGAATCTTGTATTTTAACAGGACTTGGTGGTTTCATCGGATTCATGCTGGGTATTTTCTTCGCTTGGATTGTCTCAATCTTTGCTGGATGGCCACTCGTTGTCTCAAAAGAACTTGGACTTCTTGCAGTAGGTATCTCAATGTTAATCGGTATTATATTCGGTTTACTACCAGCTAACAAAGCTGCCAAACTGGATCCAATTGAATGTTTACGATATGAATAAACAAAAACGTAGGAGTTTACACTCCTACGTTTTTTATTTATCTACTAAATTGAGTTTCTTCTATTATATATGTTTCACGTTACAACTATCATTCTAATACTCTTCATTATTTATAGGTACTAAGGCTATTATCTAATTCTATTATTGCAAAAATACTATGTAATAGACGAAAATCAAGGCGTAATTTTTTCCATACTTCGACTGATTTTGTAACAATTATATCGATATTTTATTAAATTTCACCTCATTTATATATTTTCACGCCTAAAAATATTATCGTTTTATAACTAAATTTCCATTCAAACAGTAAAATACGCTACTTTCGTAACGCTATAGATATCACTCAGAAATATTACTGTAACATTATTAACGTTAAAGTAATTGAAATACTACTCATTTTGTGTTTCATATGCCCTGATACGCCAAAAAACAACAAGGAAGCGCTATCAGGATATTTATGGAATTGTTACAGAATATTAATGCCCCGTTACGAAAGCTTTGTAATTTTATGTTTTTCGCAAATAAGAAAATAATGGTTGCTATAATGAGGTCAACGAAAACAAATGCAATGGAGGCTATTATGAAAAAATTTATGGGTATAGCAACAGCAGCGGTTTTTGGTCTTGGGATTTTCACAACATCTGCTAAAGCAGAAACAATCGTAACGACTGACGTACTAAACGTACGAGAAAACCCAACTACTGAATCAAAAGTTGTAGGAAAATTATTAGATGGATATAAAGTAAATGTTTTACATACAGAAAATGGTTGGTCAAAAGTTCAATTGAATAGCGGTAAAGAAGCTTTCATAAGCGCTGACTATACAAAAGACACTTACTACGTAACAGCAAACGTATTAAACGTACGTGCTGGAGCAAACACAGACTCAGAGATTCTTGGTAAGTTGAAAAAAGATGATGTAATTGAAACAACACACCAAGTACAAAATGATTGGATTCAATTTGAATATAACGGAAAAACAGCTTATGTTCATGTTCCTTACTTAACAGGTAAAGCACCAGTTAAAGTTCAACCAGTAGCTAAAGTTGAAAAAACGACTACAGTTCAAGATACAGCTAAAGCTCAGGAAGTAGCTAAAACTCAAGCTAAAGCTCAAGAAGCAACTAAAGCTCGCGAAGCAGCTGAAGCTCAAGCAGAAGTTAAAGCTCAAGAAGCAGCTAAAGCTCGTGAAGCAGCTAAGGCTCAAGCAGAAGCTTCAGCTCAGGCAGACGCTGAAGCTCAAGCAGAAACTAAAGCTCAAGAAGCGGCTAAAGCTCGTGAAGCAGCTAAAGCTCAGGAAGCAGCTGAAGCTCAAGCAGCGGCTAAAGCTCAAGAAGCAGCTAAGGCTCAAGCAGAAGCTAAAGCTCAGGCAGATGCTGAAGCTCGTGAAGCAGCTAAAGCTCAAGAGGCAGCAGTTGAAGCTCGTAAAGCAGCTAAGGCTCAAGAGGCAGCTGATCGTGAAGCAGCTAATAAAGTTCAAAAACCAGCTACACAACAACCTGTTGCAAAAGAAACTGAGAAAAACACACAATCTTCTTCTCGTGAATTCCAAGTTGTAGCAACAGCTTACACAGCAGATCCACTTGAAAATGGTTATAAAGCAGGCGACCAAGTAAAATCAGCTTTAGGTCATAACTTAACAGCTAATCCAAACATGAAACTTATTGCAGTTGATCCAAGTGTAATTCCATTAGGTTCAAAAGTATGGGTTGAAGGTTACGGAGTAGCAATCGCTGGTGATACTGGTGGAGCTATTAAAGGTAATAAAATCGACGTTTTAATGCCAGATAAAGGTACATCAAGTAGCTGGGGACGTAAAACAGTTACAGTTAAAGTATTAAACTAGTTAGTAAAAAAGAGTCAGTCTCATCCTTGAGGCTGGCTCTTTTTTATGATTCTTACATTCTTTCTTTCTCTTGAAAGTAAGTAATGTTATCTCGAAGCCACTTCCTCTCCGACATAAACAAGTTTCCACGTTTTTTGTACACTTTATCAAATATCTTTAAAACTTCTTCATGATTAGCAAACTTATGTAAGAAACGAAGAGCAATGATAATCTCTGCTTCATCCGTAGGCTCTACTTCATTTTTACGTCTTCTAGCAACAATTTTATTCACACGTTCGCAAATTGGTCTCATTGCCATTTCGTCGCCATACGTATAAATAGCTCGAACAGCTTCATATTTCACCATCACATTTCTATCCTGTAAAGCTTCAATATAAACTATTTGCAAGTCCGATCCCCCTATTTTTGCTAACACCTCAATAACAGTTGAACGAACATAGGCACTATTACTATATAAAAGCTTTGTTAACGGCAGAATCGATTGATTTGTTCCAATCTCAAGCAAGGTATAACAAATATTTGTAATCTCATCTTTATTTTCTTGAGTATCCAGCAACTTTAGTAAAGCACTCTCCGCTTCTAATGATTTACATAACTTTAAGGAAGAAACTGCCCAAAAACGAACACTATCGTTTTTATGGTAAATATACGGAATAATTTTATTTGTATCACTTACTTCTGGCAATGTATAAATATTACTAAGCAGTTCACTTAACAAAGTCGGGTTTTGTTCACATTCCAAACAATCTATAAGATAATCAGCAATACTGATCTCTTTCGTATTAATAGCAAGTTTCGTCATTACATAATACATATCTTTCTTCATTGCTATTTTTTTTGCTTTGGTTACCTTCTGCTGTAAATAAGGAAACGTTAATAGGTCATCTAGCTCTTTTGCTTCATCATAAGCACGATGCCTAACCTCTGTATCTTCATCAGCCATCCGCCTTAATAAACTATCTATATACCCTTCCATCTCATTCTCTCCCGTCCAAATTAAGCCTATCTCTTTGCATTCTATATACGATAGACTACTATATCAACAGAAAAAAGAGAATGCCCCAGCATCCTCTCCTTCTCTTCTCTATTCCACACAAGTAAACTGCGTCCAAGCTCCTACATAATCTAGTAAGAATAACTCCTCTTCCGCAATTGTACCGACGATATTTTTCCGTTCATCTATCGGCATTTCTTTCAAGATGATTTGCAGTTCACCTTTATACTTTCCGAATGAGTTATTACCAATTACAACTTGCCCTCTTTCCTGTAGCACACTTTCGCGCACTGGGAAGTCATAGTCTTTGTACTTTTTACGCACTTCTGTAGAACGTACCATATATTCTGTTATGTCACCGCGCCTTACATGTAATTCTTGCAGCGTGGCTCTCTTTTCTACTTCAGTCGCTTCGTCTACAAAGTGTACCTTTAGCTGTAACATGTAGCGATTTAAGTTTCCTAGTTTCTCTAACTCTTCCTCACTCGCATAAGCATTTCCGATAATGACATCATCGATTAGCCCTGTTGCCCATAAATGCTTCGCTTGTACTTCAATTGGTAAATTACGATGCTCTTCTAACGTACATAATCCGTCGTTAATATCCCATGGACCGATGTTTGCGGCATGTGATGTAATAAAAGCTGCACTGCGAATACCATGCTTTTTAAAGCGTTCACTACAGCGAATGAAATAATCGTACGGAAGACCAGTGAATTTTTGCGGATAAAAATTATGGCAACCAATTAAAGCTGATTTATTCGCTTGATGCGAAAGAATATTTTCTAAGTACGCAATATCGTTACTTACATTTAACTCAATTTTTAAACCGTACGGATTATTCGTCATTTTCGCTTCCGTTAATCCGTCAAAACCTACATCTAAACGAATACCGTCTGCGCCTAACTCTGCGAAAAATGATAGATCGCTATAACTAATACCAAGCTGATCAAACACAGCCGGAGCTACATCTAAAATAACTTCCATATCGTTATCTTTTGCGTGATTGATAATCTCTTTAAATTCAGCTACAATTTCTTCTTTCGGACGATTCACAGATAACAAACAAGTAAATATTCTTGAAAAACCGTGTCGTGCCGCTGCGGAAATATAAGCCATATCTTTTTCTTTCGTTGAATGTTCTGGATAAAGTGAAATTCCTAATTTACGCTCCATGCTTTTGCATCTCCTTCACACGTTGTATTAATGCCATGCTCGTAAATCTATATTTTGCAGATAAACACGTTGCACATAAAATTGTCGGTACAATAATTACGTACGGTGATTGCAATCCTAACATTACATATGCACCCATTGAACAACCGATAAATAAAACTGATACTAATAGTAACACTAATAAAGATTTACTTTGTACCCATTTCGAATAATGAGCAATACACTGTCCGACCACGAATGTAATTAAGATGATAATTGCTCCGAGCATTCTGTTTTCTCCTCTCCTGCTAATTGTTGTTTCTCATACATTTTGAAGAATGGATAGTAAATAACGAACGAGATAACAAAGTTAACAAGTACAAGTACACCAGCCATAATTGTCCAGTCCGTACTAATCACCGCTGCAATTGGTGCTAACATCGTAAATGGCAGTTTCGCCATCATAAGTGGAATCATACCTGAAACAACTGCGAAATATGATACCGTCGTTGTCACTAACGGTGTAATAACGAACGGAATAATTAAGATTGGGTTCATTACAATTGGTGCACCGAAAATAATTGGTTCGTTAATATTGAATAAACCTGGTACGAATGATAATCTACCTAACTCTTTTAGGAACTTAGATTTAGAGAACATAAACATAATTACTAAAGCTAACGTTGAACCTGATCCGCCAATCCATACAAACCATTGAATGAATTGCTCTGTAAATAAGTTTGGTAACTGATGTGCATTTCCTGTAGCCGTGAACACTTCCATATTTTCAAGAATTGCTGAATCCCACATCGGACGAATAATTGGTCCTAAAATCGCTGGTCCATGTATACCGAATGACCAGAAAAACACGATTAAGAATACTGTTAATAAACCACCGAATAAATTATTTCCTACTAATACTGATTTTAGTGGTGCGATTAAATATGTAATTGTTGTATTTACATCGAATTTCAAACCGTAGCGAATGCCCCAGAATAAAAGAATAACTGCTAACGTTGGAATTAATGCTGCAAACGAATTTGAAACTGCTGGTGGTACACTATCTGGTAATTTAATCGAGATATTATGCTTAATCATAAAATGATAAATTTCTACTGCAATTAATGCTGTAACAATTGCGCCGAATAAAGACGTTGCACTTAATGTTCCTACTGAAATATATCTCCCTGCATCAATAACACCTGGTACAGCTTTCGTAATTTGAATTGGTTCAACTGATGCTAGTAAAAAGGCGAGTACAGATAATAACCCTGCACTTAACTGATTGAGCTGATAAAAGTTCGCGAGCGAAGCCCCTACTCCAAATGCTGCGTATAATGCCATTAGTCCTACTGTAAATCGAAATGGAATATCTAAAATATGGCGAAACGGTGCAATCCATTCCATATATGCATCAATTGGTAAATTTAAAAAGATAACGAAAAATGATCCGACGATCGTTAACGGTAATGTAGAAATAACTCCGTTTCGAATTGCTAATAAATGTCGTTGTCCTGCAATTTTTTGCGTTGTTGGCATAATCTTTTGTTCCATAAAACTCATAAACCCATTCATCAATAGCCCTCCTCTTTCTCTCTACTATAAAAGAACGAAATAAACTTTATAACATTATAATGTTTATATTTAAAAAGATATAATTATGCTAAAACTAATTGTTCTGCTTGCTTAAGCACTTTCAAACCATCACACATACCATAATCTCGTTGGTCTATAATCGCAACTGGTATGTTGTATGAATTTGCAAGAAACTCTACAGCTGGAAATAAATATTTCACCTGTGGGCCAATTAAAACGACATCGGCTTCCTTAATTTCAAGCTTCACTAGTTCTGAATCAACCGCCTTAATTTTATAATTCTTCCCCTGTTTCTTTGCCTCTTCTTGCATTTTTCTTACGACCATACTCGTTGACATACCTGCTGCACAACATAATAAAATGTACATCTTATACGGTCACTTTCTCTTCTACTCGTTTATGAAGAGCAATAAACTCTTCAGCCAGTTCTTTCACTGTAATTGCATTCATTAAATGATCTTGTGCGTGCACTAACAGTAAACTAATTTCTGCATGATTTCCTCTTGCCTCTTCTTGAATTAAATCCGTTTGAATACGGTGCGCTGCTGAAATTTCCTCACTAGCAAGTTTCATCTTTTCACCGGCATTCCCGAAATCTCCTTGTCTTGCAAAAGCAATTGCTTCAAGCGCCGCGCTTCTCGCATTGCCACCATGTAAAATTAACGCAAATGGAGTTTGCATATCAGCCATTTTAAATTCCCCCAAGCTATATGTTTTCTATATTTTTATCTTATTATGAAAACGCATACAATTAAACATAAAAAACTTCCGTTATGTAACGGAAGTTTTTATATACTTTTTCAAAATGATAATAAAATTTCTTGAAAATCTTCAATTACCTCAGTCTGAGTAAGTTTCTCTATCGTAGTTTGACTAGACATAATATCATATAAAAAATCATAAAGCCTTTGCAAATCTTCATTATTATTGCGCTTTACACTAAATAAAATAATTACTTGTACTTTTTTATCTCCCCAATCAACAGCCTTTTCAAGTGTGCAAAACATCAAAAAAGTTTCCTCACTTAATAACTGCATCGGATGCGGAATCGCAACTGAATTCCCAACCGCTGTCGGAGACGTATTTTCTCTCTCCATAACAGAAGCATAAAAGTTTTTTGGTACATAGCGTTTCTCAGCAGCTTTTTCACATAAAAACTGAATAACATCCTCTTTCGTAGAAGCATTATGATTTAAAAAGATTAAATCTTCCTTAATATAAGGCTGCACACTAGTATTGACATGCGTAAACAACCGCTGACCAATCGATTTAATCTCTTTATCATCAAATATTGAATTCACTTTTATAACTGGAACAGGCAAGCCACTCGGTATATGAATCGTACTAATAATACAATCTATTTTTTCTTTATAAAGATCTTCTACTTTCAATTGATAATAGCCTGTAATACCTACAATCTCTAATTTATCTCGGAACTGTGATAAAATTTTATATTTTAATAGTTGTGCACTTCCTTGACCAGTCGCACAAACTAATAAGCATCTTTTCTTTTGATTCTGCTCCTGCAAACGGCTCATCGCTCCGCCGAAGTGAATTGCAATATAACCAATTTCACTTTCAGGTATCGATTCACCCGTATATTCACCAATGATATCTCCAACGAGAACCGCAATTTCAAAAGCATACGGATAATTCTTTTTCACTTCTGCCAAAAGAGGATTTCTCGTATTTAGCTTATACTTCAAACGATTTAATAACGTTTTTAAATGAATACCAAATCCAAATAATAATTCTTCATCATAATAAAAAATAAGATTCCGTTCTTCCGCTACTTTAAAAAGAATATGTTGCATAAATGCATATATATCTTTCCCTAATAGCTCTTCTACATTTTCATAGCGATCTCTCGTTGTAACAGCAGTACTTAATAAATGCATCGTCACATATAATACTTCTTCTTCTGGAAATGAAAATTTCAACTCTTTCTCTAAATCTCCTAAAATCTGCTTCGCAATTGTATATTCTTTCTTTAGTATAAGTTCTGATTGCTCCGCATGCAGTCCTTTCATATAATGTTGACTTTGACAACGCTTTAATGCGATTGCAATATGAATGACTAAATTATCAATTTCTATATCAGATAAATATATTGTTCCGCCTTCAATATACTTTAATATAATTGAACGAATGAGTGATATATGAGGTAGCGATAAATATGTCTCCGTCTGCTCAAATTGCTCATGAAACGGAGTATGATCATAACGCGGTAAACCATATTGTGATAAACAAGAACGAATATTAAATTCCTCTCCAACAATACGTATACCATAATACGGTCTCTTCTCAATTTGTAATTCATAGCAACCACATATATCTGTAACATCTTTCATAATTAAATTGACCGTTGATTTGCTCACATACATCTCTTCCGCTAATTCTGAAAGCTTCACATATCCCTCTATCATTAAAACACGCTGCAGAATGTACGCTATTCTTTCTTCATAAGAAGTTGGGATCTTTTCCATCTGTTTTTGAAATAGACTCACACAAAAGTCTTCAAATTTCTTCTTTTGTATAATTTCTAATTCGTACCCATTCCCTCTTTGCGATTCGATTTTCGCTCCGTTTTCTTCCAATATATCATTTAATAATTTTATATCCTTTTGAATCGTCTTCGTTGATACATGTAAACGGCCCGCTAAAAAAGCTCGATTTAACATCGATTTCTCTTCTAAAAATTCCTCTAAAATAGAAATTAATCGCTGATGCACCTTTGTCATAGCTCTTCCTCTCGCTCTTTATATATAAAGGGGGAAAAGCTGCTGAAATCAGTAGTTTTTCCCCTTTATATTCTCTCTATTTCTTTAATGTAAATCCGAATTTATCCCATGCTTGTAAATAGTCTAGTAAGAAAATCTCTTCTTCTACAATTCGACCAACTACATTTGTTTTTCCTGTATTCACCATATCTTTTAATGCAATTTGTAATTCGCCTTTATACTGGCCATATTGTTCATTATCAATTAATAAATCTCCACGCTTAATTTCACGCGTATTATGAGGTTTAAACTCTTCTTTTTTATATTTCACACGACTTTGTGTAGAACGAATCATATATTCAGATACATCTCCGCGATAAAAATGTGGTTCGTTTAATACGATAATTCTTTCTAGTTCTGTCGTTGTATCATATATTTCTATATCAAATGTTTGTTTCTCTTTATTTAATGCACCTAGTGCTTGTAATTCTTCTTCTGACGCATATGCGTTTGCAATAATAACATCATCAATTAATTCCGTCGCGAATAAATGTTTCGCCTGTGTTGTCATCGGTAATTCACGATGCTGCTCTAATGTACATAACCCTTCTGTTACTGGCCAAGGTCCGTATGTTGCATCAAATGATGAAATAAAAGCTGCCGTTCTCATACCGTAATCTTTAAATTGTTTCGAGCATTTAATGAAATGATCGTATGATAATCCTGAATAACGATGCGGATAAAAATTATGACAACCAATTAAATTTTCACGATTTGGTCTATGACTCATAATGTTATCTACATACTTCGTACCATTGCTCATATTAATCTCAATTTTCAAACCATACGGATTATAAGTCATAATTGATTCTTCTAATCCTGAGAAACCGACATCTAAACGAATACCGTACGCACCTAATTCATGGAAGAATGATAAATCATTATACGAAATACCTAATTGTTCAAAAACAGATGGACTAATATCAACTAATACTTGGAACCCTAATGCATTCGCATGAGAGATCGTTTCTTTAAATTCTTCTATAATTTTCTCTTTTTCTCCATCCACAGATAATAAACATGTGAACACACGTGTAAATCCATATTTACTTGCTAATGTTAAATACTCCTTATCTTTCTCTACTGTTGAATGTTCTGGATAAATAGAAATACCTAATCGTCTCATATGTACACGCCTCTTTCTTCATCATATTGTAAACCTTTTCAAATATATGTAGTGAAAAAGTATATATCCCCTTCTTGTTCACTACTCTTTTGAATCCGCTTTCTTTAAAGAAAAAACAATTTCTATCATTCTTAACACCTACAAGTCTATACATCTATACTTTACATCTTTTTTTCATAGTTGTGTAGCTTTTACACAAATTTGTCAGTTTTTCATCTTAAAAATTGTTATCCGTTTTCAAGACACCTTCCTTGACTGTTGCATTGGCCAATACATATACTCGAAAGAAAAGAGAAAATTTTATATAGGGGATGAATATATGGGAGAAGCAATACTCGTAAAACGAGAACCGTTATGGACGAAAGAGTTTGTTGCTTTAATTTTTGCAAACTTATGTATGTTTTTAGGGTTTCAAATGTTAATTCCAACCTTACCTGTTTATGTGAAAGAAATTGGTGGCACAAGTTCCAATATCGGATTTGTTGTCGGCATGTTTACCGTTGCGGCACTTTTTGTTAGACCGCTAACTGGGAACGCCTTGCAAAAATTCAATAAAAAAATCATTTTAATGATCGGCACTGCTATCTGTTTACTCGCTATGGGCAGTTACCTTTTCGCCTCAACTATCTTTCTCTTGCTTGCTGTTCGTATTTTACACGGAGCTGGTTTCGGTATTACAACGACTACATATGGAACTGTCGTTTCTGATTTAATTCCCTCAGCTCGCCGCGGAGAAGGCATGGGATATTTTGGCCTTTCTGGAACAATTGCAATGGCCCTCGGTCCACTTATCGGACTATGGCTTATGCAAACATATAACTTCACAATTCTTTTTTTATGTGCATTATCGTGCACAGTTGTTTCATTAATATTAACGAAACTACTTCAAATCCAAAAATCGAAACAGCCTCCACAACAATCATCTAGTACTTTTCTCGATGGATTTATTGAGCGTAAAGCTTTACTTCCTTCATTATTAATATTATGTATTACATTAATGTACGGAGGAATCGGAAGTTTTATCACTCTATTTGCTACAGAAGTCGGCATAGCTGATATTAGTCTCTTCTTTTTATGTAACGCACTAGCAATCGCTGTAACTCGTCCATTCTCTGGAAAGCTATATGATGCGAAAGGCCATACATTCGTCATCATTCCGGGAGTTATTATAACTTTTACAGGCATTATTTTATTGTCGTATACGACGACAATTCCGAGCTTAATTATTGCTGCAGCATGTTACGGAAGTGGTTTTGGAGCGATCCAACCTGCACTACAAGCATGGATGATTGACCGCGTAGCACCGCATCGACGCGGCGTAGCAACGGCTACATTCTTCTCCGCATTTGACCTTGGAATCGGCGCTGGAGCGATTATATTTGGATTTATTGCTCATTTTACAAACTATGCAACTGTATATCGTTACTCCTCTCTATTACTTATTGCTTTTCTCTTCATTTACATTACAAGCATAAGAAAACAAAAGCATGGCGATAAAAACACGGAAAAAGCTGCTGGATAATTCAGTGGCTTTTTTATCGTGTTAAAAGAATTATTTCCCCTCGTTTTGCTGTTATAAAACTACATGCATTTTCCTACATATTTTTTTAACTTTCATCAAAAAATATACGATGAACTCGCAGACGCTTTCCTTAATATTCGACTGAACAATATTATTCTAAAAAGTGTGATTTCTTTACAAAATTAAGATTTATACAAGATGAAAACCAATAGAACACAGCTGTTTCTTTAAGGGATTGTAAACTTTTCTTCTCTTTGTAAATTTAGTGTAAATTTTACTAGCAAACCGTTTACAGTGCCTCAAGGTTCAGTTAATAATTACATCGTACATGAAATTTAAGGAGTGGAATGCGTGGAATATAATGTTCAAGATATGATCTTCCAGTTCATTGGTGGATTAGGTATTTTCTTATTCGGGATTAAATACATGGGCGATGGACTGCAACAAGCAGCTGGAGATCGTCTTCGCGATATTCTAGATCGTTTTACAACAAACCCACTTATGGGTGTACTAGCAGGTATGTTAGTTACGGTATTAATCCAATCCAGTTCAGGAACAACTGCTTTAACAGTCGGACTTGTAAGTGCCGGATTTATGACATTAAGACAAGCAATCGGTGTTATTATGGGTGCAAACATCGGTACGACAGTTACTGCATTTATTATCGGAATTAAAATCGGAGAATATGCTCTCCCAGTTATGGCAATTGGAGCAATCTTACTATTCTTCTTTAAAAATAAAAAAGTACATTCTGTAGGTCAAGTTGTATTCGGTTTTGGTATGTTATTCTTCGGTTTAGAATTAATGAGTGCAGGTATGAAACCTCTTCGTTCTTTAGAATCATTCCAAGAATTAACAGTTAGCATGAGTGATAATCCAATTTTAGGAATTGTTGTCGGTACAGTCTTTACTTTAATTGTACAAAGCTCAAGTGCAACTATCGGTATTTTACAAGAACTATTTGGTCAAGGTGCAATCGATTTACAAGCAGCTCTTCCTGTATTATTCGGTGATAACATCGGTACAACAATTACAGCTGTATTAGCAGCAATCGGTACTTCTATTGCCGCAAGACGTGCAGCATTAGTTCATGTTATCTTTAATATTATCGGTACAATTATCTTTACAATTTTATTAGTACCATTTACAAGTTTAATTCAATATTTCCAAACATCATTAAACTTGAATCCAGAAATGACTATTGCATTTGCACACGGAACATTTAACGTAACAAATACAATCATTCAATTCCCGTTCATTGCAGTGTTAGCATGGATCGTAACAAAAATTATTCGTGGTGAAGATGCAGCGATTGACTTCAAACCACAACATTTAAATCCAATCTTTATTGAACAATCTCCAGCCATCGCTTTAACTGAAGCTCAAAAAGAGATTATCCGTATGGCTGAGTTCTCATTACATGGATTAAAAGAAGCAAATCAATTTTTAAATACACAAGACAAAAAACACGCAAACATGGCTACTCAATTAGAAGGAGCTATTAACAATTTAGATAAAAAAATTACCGAGTATTTAGTTTTACTATCAGAAAAGCCACTTTCACCTACGGATTCTGAAAAACATTCTGTTTTAGCAGGTGTTGTTGGAGATATTGAACGTGTCGGTGATCATGTAGAAAACCTTGTAGAACTTGTAGATTTCCAAATTTCAAACCGTGTTTCACTATCAGACGAAGCATTAGCTGAATTAAATGAAATGCTTGAGTTAACAATTTCAACACTGCAAGACTCAGTTGAAGCTTTAACAAACTTCGATACTGAACTAGCTCAAACTGTTATTGCCAAAGAACGCAAAATCGACCAAATGGAACGTGTTCTTCGTAAACGTCACGTATTACGTCTAAACGAACGCAGCTGTTCAGGTGATGCAAGTATCATCTTCGTCGATATGGTAAGTAACTTAGAGCGCATTGGCGATCACGCTGTAAATATCGCTGACGGTGTTTTAGGTGAACAAGGAAAAATCAATTTAAAACAATCATTATAATAAGAAAGAGACGCTAACGTAAGCGTCTCTTTCTTATTATATTTTAACAACTGTTCTTCCTTTTAACTTTCCTTGCAATATAAGTGTAAACTTCTCCTCTAATTCTTCTAATGTACATTCTCCTGTATAAGATCTTAACTCTTTATTACTCCATTCATTTGCTAAGAGCGTCCACACATCACTTCTCACATCTGCTGGACATTGCACAGAATCTATCCCTAAAAGGCTTATGCCTCGTAAAATAAACGGATATACCGTTGTTTGTAATTCCTGGCCTGCCACATTACCGCATGTCGTTACACAACCACCATACTTTACTGTTTTTAAAGCTGTTTCTAACATACGTCCACCTACAGTATCAATAACTCCGGCGTATATCCCTTTTAACATCGGTCTTCCTGATTCATCATTCAATTCCGCGCGATGAATCACTTTTTTCGCTCCTAGACGTAGTAGCATATCTTTCTCTTCCATTTTTCCTGTCGCTCCTACTACGTTAAACCCTAACTTACTTAATATACTAACAGCTACACTGCCTACGCCGCCTGTAGCACCCGTTACTAAAACATCTCCCATATTAGGCTTGATTCCTGCCCCAATAAGCTTATATACCGACAACGCCGCAGTAAAACCTGCTGTCCCGTACATCATACTTTCCTTTAATGACATTCCTTCTGGTAAAGGCACGACCCAAGATGATGGCACGCGAATATATTCTCCGAAACCACCAGAGGTATTCATACCTAAGTCATATCCCGTTACAATAACTTGATCTCCTGCTTTAATGGTAGCATCTTTACTACTCACAACTACTCCTGCAGCATCAATTCCTGGCGTATGAGGATATGTTCTCGTAACCCCTTTATTACCAGTAGCTGAAAGAGCATCTTTATAATTTAATGAAGAATAATGAACTTGTATGAATACGTCTCCCTCAGGTAAACTACTTACTTCTCTCTCAACAACTTTTCTTACAAACTGATGATTTTCCTTTTCGTTCACAACGATTGCTCGGAATGATGTATGATTCATTATGCTCTCTCCTTTATCCGTCAAATTCTTCTTTATTATATAGAAGAAATAAGTAAGCTTACTCATTTCTTCTTGGCTATATTTCAACAAATCTTACTTCCCTATCACTTTCTCATAATATATATTTTCATTTCTACTAAAAGCCCTTATACTTATTCTACATCTGACAAATAATATATAGAAAATCTGACTTTTTATAAATATATTGAATTTTTACGAAATGTAAATGTTTTGTAATGTTTTTTTTCGCTAAATTTCATTATAATAAGTGGATATGAGTGTCGTATTTCAATCCAAATGAAGGAGTACAGGAAATGGAGCAAAACCCATCTTTGCAAGAAAATACACGCAATAAACCGAAAAAAAATAAGAAAAAAATAAAAATTATTATAAGCGCTATACTATTCGTTTTATTAATAGGCGGCGGTTATACTTGGTTTTTAGTAAATAAAGCATCTTCTGCTGTTCGAAATGCCGCACACGATTTAGCACGCGGTGATAAATCTGATTTACGTGATAAGGCTGTAAAACCTATTACAAACAATGTCTCTGTTTTAATAATGGGTGTCGATGAAAGCGATGTCCGTGGAAAAGAATATGGTGAAGCTATAAGAACAGACGCGCTTTTACTTGCAACATTTAATAAAGATAGCAAAACTGTTAAACTATTAAGTATCCCACGTGACACATATACTTATATTCCAATAGAAAAGAAAAAAGATAAAATTACACACGCTCATGCATTCGGTTCTGCTAAAAACGGAAAAAATGGTGGACCACAAGCAAGCATTGATGCAGTTGAAAAATTAATGAATGTTCCTGTCGATTATTTTGTAAAATTCAACTTTAAATCATTTATAAAAATCGTCGATGACTTGGGCGGTGTTGAAGTTGATGTACCAGTTGAATTTACTGAGCAAGATAGCAATGATAATGCTGAGGCTATTCATCTAGAAAAAGGTGTTCAAAAGCTAAATGGCGAAGAAGCTCTTGCTCTTGCTAGAACAAGGCACATCGATAGTGATGCAATGCGTGGACAACGTCAACAACTCGTTATCGAGGCTATTTTAAAGAAACTAACAAGTGTTGGTTCTGTAACAAAAGTTGGCAACATCATTGATGATATTAACGGACAATTCGTTACAAACTTAACATTTGATGATATGCTTTCATTCTATAAATATGGATCGGATTCGGAAATTGAGAAATTACAAATCCAAGGTGATGATTGCTACATGGCAAAAGGTGACGATACTTGTAGCAAATCTGCTGGTGGTGGTCGAACTTACTACTACAATCCAGATAAAAAAGAATTAGCTAATGTTACAAATGAACTTCGTACTCATCTTGGGCTACCTGCATATACAAAGTCTGACTCAAACTCTGATTCGAAAAAGACAAAAGAATCTAAGTCTGAAAATTCAAGTGAACGCGAATCAAATAACAATGAAGTGAAAAATAAGAACAAAAATAGCAGTGAAGATACAGAAACATCGTCTAATGACAATGAATAATATAGAAGCGGTTCTCTATGGAGGTAGAGAACCGCTTCTTTTTATTCTTCCAAATATAAAAATCAGAACTTTCTAACTATCTTTTTTAATATTTTTAAATTATAATAAATAGTAGCAATCTATTCCAATTATCAGGGGGCTCATACATATGAAAGCTGCAGTAAAACATAACATCTCAGATTTTAAAGACTACTTAAAATCTAACGATATATACATGGAAGAAAATATAGATGAAAATGATGGCTCTGTTCATTTTTCAGTAGGATTAGAGACTGAAGCTGGCGCAAAGATTCAACTTATCGCTGCTTTCCAAAACGAACATCCTACGGTGGATATATACTGCTTCAATGTTGCTCACGTGCCTGATGCAACATCAACAAATGATATTTTACATGTCATCAATGAATTAAATACATCTTATCGCTTTGCAAAATTCACATTAAATAAGCAAAATGCAATTGATATTTCAACATCTCTTGCATTCTCAGAACCAAACTTTAATCCAGCACTTGTCTTTGAACATACGAGAATGCTATATAAATTAGCAAATGACGAATATAAAAACTTAATGAAAGTTATTTGGGCATAAAGTAAAACTATAATCCGTTAGGTTTACGGGCAATAAATAAAAGGATGGGCTGTAAGCAGCACCATCCTTTTATTTTGATATCATATCGATCCACATTTTAACAGCAGTGCCTACAATTAAAGTGGACAATACATATTGCAGTACTTTTTGATTTAGCCTCTTCCCGACTCGTGCTCCAAGTGGCGCAGCAAATATACTGGCAACCGCAATAATTAGAGCTGGAATGATAACTACTTGCCCAGTAACCATTTTTCCTGTAGTAATCCCTATTGAGGAAATAAACGTAATAGCGATAGATGTTGCGATCGTCATGCGCAGTGGTAATTTTAAAATAACTAGCATAATGGGAACTAAAAGGAACGAACCTCCAGCTCCTATAATGCCTGAAGCTCCCCCTACAACGAACGCTAACAAGCTTGCTAACCATTTATTATACTTCACATCTCCACTATTATTTTGTTTCGGTACAAACATCATAATAGCTGCAATTGTAGCTAATGCTGCATAAACAACATTGACTGTATGTTCCTCTAATATGTTAGCACCGAAACTCCCTATGAAGCTTCCTATTAATATACTAGCTCCCATATACATAACTAACGTTTTATTCATGTCATTACTTTTCCGGTATGCCCAAGCGCCTGCAAAAGTTGCAAAGAATACTTGTACCGCTGTAATACCGCTCACTTCATGTGATGTATAGCCAGAAAATCCCAGCAATACCGGAATGTATAAGATCATCGGATAATTAATAATCGCGCCACCAATCCCAACCATTCCTGATATAAACGATCCTATAAACCCAATTATAAAAAGTAATACGACTAAGCTCATCTTACATCCCCCGCCTTCTAAAAAGAAGGTGATTTAAATGAATAAGTTTACATTCCCATCCGAAGCATCTGCTAAATATGCCCCTACACCTGCAAACTCTACCCCTTCCATAATCTCTTCCTCTTTTAACCCTAATAAATCTACTGTCATTTGACAAGCTACAAGTTTAATTCCTTGTTCTTTCGCCAAATCAATTAAATCTGGTAAAGGCATCGCATTATGTTTTTTCATAATACCTTTAATCATCTTTGGTCCCATACCTGCAAAATTCATTTTTGATAATCCCATCTTATCCGCACCGCGTGGCATCATTTTTCCAAACACTTTTTCTATAAAAGTTTTCTTTACCTTCACATGCTCATCTTTCCTTAAAGCATTTAATCCCCAAAAAGTATGAAAAATAGTTACCTCTTGATCATACGCCGCTGCACCATTTGCAATAATATAAGCAGCCATTGCTTTATCATAATCTCCGCTAAATAAAACGATTGTTGTTTTCTTCTGTTGTTCCATGTTGTTCTCCCTCCGATTACCTATAGGGGTATTTTATCATTTATAAAAAGGCTCAAATCATGTATCTCTGTACTATACGACTTTACCTTCCCATGCTAACATACCACCTACCATATTAATTGCTTGAAAACCGTAGCTCTCTAAAAACTGAACTGCTCGTGCACTTCTTCCGCCAGAACGACAAACGATAATATACTCTTTCTTTTTATCCAACTCATGCATACGAAACTCTAATAGTCCTAGTGGAATATTACACGCTTCTGGAATTTTCCCTTCGGCTACTTCTTCTACTTCACGTACGTCCACGATATTTACTGCTTCTTTACGTAACAATTTTTCTTCCAATTCTTTTACTGTCATTTCTTTCATTTTAAATTCCCTCCTCACAAACCATTCATACCGCCTGAAACATTGATAACGTGCTGAAATCCTAATTTCTTTAATACCTTTGCTGCTTGCTTACTTCTCATTCCACTTTGGCAAATAACGATTACTTCCTTATTCTTATCTAATTGATTCGCCTTACTTGCTAGATCATTTAGGGGGATATTTTGAAAGCCTTTCATATGATTCCCTCTATATTCACCTACTGTACGGACATCAATAAAATACTTCCCCTTTTTCCCCACTATACTTTTCAATTCTTTGCCATTTATATTTTGAACACCTTTCACTGGTAAAAATCGTGAAATAACAAACCATGCAGCAAGTACAATGAAAAGCGTACTTAATATTGTGTTCATATAACCAACCTCTCTATATTTACAAAACTATTGCTTCACTACGCCTTCCTAATCCAAAACTTCAGCACATCGCCTTCTTCTTCAAGCTTTACGATGTCATGGCCACATTTATTTGCCCACGCTGGAATATCCTTAACTGACCCTTTATCCGTTACATGTATTTCTAACACTTCTCCAGTTTGTAGAGCATCCATTGCTCTCTTTGTTCTTACAATCGGCATTGGACATGCTAAACCTTTCGCATCTAACACTTGTTTTATATTCATCATCAATTCCTCCATTTTTTATTTATTTCATTATTCGTGCACTGCACAACGATTTGGACCAATCTCCATTTCACGCTCTTTATCCACACTTGGGTGAATTTTACCCATATTGGTTTGACGAATTTCTTCATATGCATTTGGCTGAGGTGGTAAGTTTTCTGTTACAACTTTACGGAACTCTCCCTCATCCTCAATATTTAATCCTGCATTATGCTCAAATAAATCTTTTAATTTTGCACTAACGATACCACTTTCGTTCATTTCACTTATTTTTGAATAATGAGCCGGTAACACAACTAAATTTTGAGATAGCTCTTTATATCGGCTATACAAAGTATTACGTAAATCACTCACCCAATCTTCAGCCTTACCAGCAAGATCAGGACGCCCAATTGAATCTACAAATAAAATATCGCCTGATAATAAATAAGAATCATCTACAATGAATGACGTACTTCCAATCGTATGCCCTGGTGAGTATAATGCGTCAATTACAATTTTAGTACCCCCCATCGTAATAACAGATCCTTCAACAAGCGGTTCGTATGAGAAAACAACTTCCTCTGCATCTTTTGGTGGTAACCAATACGTACCACCTACCTTTTCCGCTAACTTACGTCCTCCGGAAATATGGTCTGCATGTAAATGTGTATCCATTACATTCGTAATCGTAACGCCATGCTCTTTCGCAAATTCTTCATATGCTTCAACTGTTCTTACTGCATCAATAACTGCTGCTTCACCATTTGAAACGACCATATAAGATAAACAGCCTTTTCCAAGGCGGTTAAACTGATACATACTTCCACCATTTTTTAAATCTCCAACTTTTATAAGCTTTACATATTCACTCCAAGCCTTCATGCCACCAGCTAAATAATAAATATTTTCTAATCCAGCCTCTGTTAATTGCTCTGCCACAAATATAGAAGACCCTTCTTTTGCACATACTACTAAAACATCTTTATCTTTAGGTAATTCACTTACAATATGATCTACACCATCTAACAAGTCAAAGTAAGGTCTATTAATAGAAGAAACTTGTTTCCCTTCAATTTTCCAATCTTCATAATCCGCCTCATTACGAACATCTAAAATGAATAACTCTCCGAATAACACTTTCTCTGCCACATCTTTTGCTTGTAACGGTTTAACACTCACTCTATTACCCCCATAGGTATATTTTTATTCAAAAAAATTTATTTCTCTATATTCCCTTGCCACTCTAACATACCTGGAATGACATTTTTCACATTTGAATAACCTTTCTCTTTCAACATTTGGCAAGCTATATCACTGCGATTACCAGTTCGACAAATAACATAAATTTGCTTCGTCTTATCTAATACTGCGCTGTCTAATTCACCTAATGGTACCGAAATGGCGGATGGAATATGACCAAAAGCAAATTCCGCTGCTTCGCGAACATCTAATACAATGCTCTCTTCTCCATGAGACAATATAGACTGTAATTCTGCATTCGTAATTGTATGTGGATATTTCACAATTTCATTCACTTCATGCTCGTTTGCTTTCCTAACATAATGCACCAATACATCATCCTCGTGTTTCGTCCCGATATATTGATGTCCTACTTTACCCGCCCAACTTTTTATATCTACCGTAGATCCTTTATCTGTTGCCTGAACTTCAATCACTTGCCCTGGTGCTAATCCTTCTATCGCCTTCTTCGTTTTCACAATCGGCATCGGACAAGCCAACCCTTTACAATCTAAACTCATATCCACTTTTATACTCATAATTGATTCCTCCACAACTTATATACATATACCTGTAGGGGTATATTAAAATGTTTTTGAAAATCTGTCAACAATTATATTTGACAGATTATCGGCTTTTTACAAGTAATTGAACAGCTTCTTTAATTAACTCTTCATTTGAACCATTACCACTTTCAAACTGTTCACGCAAACATTGCTCTAAATTTGTCCCAACAACAAGTCCAATTGTACGATCAAGTGCAGAACGAGATGCCGTTAACTGTGTAATAACCTCTCGGCAATCTTTTCCTTCTTCCATCATACGAAGTACACCACGAACTTGACCTTCAATACGTTTCAATCTATTTTTCATATCTTGATTATATTCCATTCTATAATCACCTCATTACCATTATGTCACTATTTATAACCTATGACAATATATTATACCCTATAGGGTATTTTGTAAACCCCTATTTTTAATATTTATCTTATATGTTCACAAAACAAGAAGTGAAACCTTACTATATAGGCTTTCATCTTCCACCAAATTTTGAAGTGGAAGATGAAAAAATATTAATATACAACACGTTCTGGTACTACTGTTCCGTATAATTTAAAGCCACCATCTAAGTTCTTTACCTTATATCCTTTTTCCATTAACATGCGCGCTGCAACATACCCTCTCATACCAAGTTGGCAAGTGATATATATTTCTTTGTCCATTGGCACTTCATCCAATCGATCACGTAATTCATCTAACGGAATATTAATAGAGTCTTTAATCATTCCCTGTTTTAGTTCATTAGGCTCTCGAACATCAATAAGATATCCACCATTTTTAACAATGTGATCTATTTCATGCCATTGCACTGTGTCCACAAAACCATCTACTATATTACTTGCCGCATACCCCACCATGTTTACTGGGTCTTTTGCAGAAGAATAGGGCGGGGCATATGATAATTCTAAATCCGGCAAATCGATTACAGTTAAGTTTGCCTTCATTGCCGTTGCAATAACATCAATACGCTTATCTACACCATCACGCCCTAACGCCTGCGCTCCATAAATTTTTCCGCTTTCTTTATTAAAAATTAATTTTATTAGCACAGGCGTAGCATTCGGATAATATCCCGCATGAGAATTTGCCTGTACATGTACTACCTCATAGGGTATATTTAGTCGTTTTAATATTTTCTCATTCACTCCAGTCGAAGCAACTGTTAAATCAAAAACTTTAGCCACAGAAGTTCCCATCGTACCTTTATATAAAGAATCCGTATGACCATGAATAATATCTGCTAACATGCGACCTTGACGATTAGCTGGCCACGCTAAAGGAATCATCGTTTCTATTTCTGTAACAAAATCTTTCACTTCAATCGCATCACCAATTGCATATACATATGGGTCAGATGTTTGAAATTTCTCATTTACCTTTATCGTTCCTCTAACTCCCAATGCTAATCCTGCCTCTTTCGCTAAACTACTCTCTGGTTGTACACCAATTGCTAAAATAATCATATCTGTTTTTATAACTGAGCCACTTTTTAAACGTACAATAGCCCCGTCTTCTTCTAACGCATCTACACCATCTTCTAAAACAAGCTCAACATTGTGATTTCTCATATGTTCATGTACGTATGCTGCCATTTCATAATCGATTGGTGGCATTACTTGATTCGCCATCTCTACAAGAGTAACATCAATCCCGCGTTCTCTTAAATTCTCAACCATTTCCACTCCAATAAATCCTCCACCAATAACCGTCGCATGACGTGGTTTCTTCTCATCAATATACGCTTTTATACGATCTGTATCAGGTACATTTCGTAACGTAAACAACGCCTTCGCTTCTTCAATGCCCGGAATAGGTGGAACAATTGGTTTCGCCCCTGGTGAAAGAATCAAAACATCATATTCCTCGTTATATGTTTCATCTGTAGTTACATTCTTTATCGTAATTGTTTTCTCTTCTTTATTAATCTTTACAACTTCACTCAATACACGTATCTCTAAATTAAAACGTTTTGACATCCTTTCAACAGTTTGTACTAATAACTTTTGTCTTTCTGTAATGACACCGCCAATATAATATGGCAATCCACAGTTTGCGAACGAAATGTATTCACCGCGTTCAACCATAATAATTTCATCTTCCTCACTTAAACGACGAAGCCTTGCAGCTACTGATGCCCCGCCAGCAACTCCGCCTACTACAACAATTTTTCTAGACATATTTCAAACCTCCATGTTATTTATTATTTAATTTCCTCATGCATCAAACAAAAACCTATACCTGTATGGGTATATGATAGAGTATAAAAAATTTAATTTCAATCAATATGTCTTTCTTTCACAAATTTGAAACAAATAAAAAAGAACTTAGATACCTCCAAGTTCTTTTGCGTATAGTTCTATAACTTTCTGCACGATTAAACCAATGTATAAATACGTGTTTTGAAAATTTAAATACACCTGTATTTAAATTTTCAAAATCAATAGCTTCTTCACATAAGGTTAAATCCATTCCACGTAAAATTCTTTAATGCCACAACCTGAGAAAACGAATCCCAATGGACTCTTTTTCTACAATGATATATTTATTTTTTTCGTTGCATCTCTATCATTAATCATAACCATCTGCGTCTCGTTATTTGGCAAAAATACGATATATTTTCCCGTTCTCACATTCCTCCAAATAACTTTTCCTTCTTCGTCTGTTTTCCCTATTGAGATCCCAATTTCTTTACTGGGTTCAGGTGATTCGTCTTTCATAAGTATAATTTCAAAATCTTTTATTGGCTGTTTTTCTTTATTTTTCACGTGAAAAGTTACAGAATTAACAACCTTACTAAACTTCTTTTCATTATTTACTATATAACTAGTCATTACGATTATGACCAATACACAAAATAAAATCCATAAAAGCTTATTATATTTATTCAGACCATTTTTTAAGATTATTAAAAACATCGTCTGTCACCCGGTTTCCAGAATTCCAAGAATTACTTCCTACTGTATGGGTAGCTATTATTGTTACACCCGTACGAGAATAGTCATGATATACAGGTGCTCCACTTTGACATCCATAAGTGTCCATCCTATATGTTAAAATTCTAGGACTAGTGCCTTCAATTGGTCCATAATCTGTCCACATAGTATATTTTTCATTTCCTACTTTATCACATGGATACCCTGGAACTACTGCGAGTAATCCCTTTGGAGACTCTACATTAGTAGTTCTATATCCTAACCAACCTGTATAATCTCCAGGAGATCCATTTAATTTAATGGCTCCATAATCAAATTCCGAATCTCCATCATCAGTCCATCCACTTACTGAATAAAGCTTTGTCCAACTATAAGGCAAATACGGTGCTTGGTCTCCATTTCTACCAGGAGTCACAATAACATTTTTTGCCCATCCACCAAGCTTTTTATTGTAAACACAGTGCCCAGCTGTAAATACTGTATCTTTACTAATTAGCGCTCCTGTACACCCATAAACCTCTTGTCCATTAAATTGAATTACTAAGTGTACTATAGCCCTATAAGGATACAAAGTTGTATTAGTAACTCTAATTCGATCATCTCTTCCTATTACAGAATGTGTAAGGATATTAGATGGATAATTAAAATTACTGTCTCTTAATAAGTATCCCCAATCTTCCCCACCATGTTTACGCCCTTCAAATGAAGGTGAAACAAGATCTTCTCCCCTTCGATCATTACTATACAAAGATTGTTCTTGAAAAAGTACACGTTCTCCCTCATTTGAAACTGATGTCCACGGTACATCTTCTGCATACACCTTCTGATTCACCAAAAATACTGTACAAAAAAAGATAAAAAGAACACCAAAACTATAAAGAGCCAACCTACATCTTATAGAAATAAAGCTATCCAACATAACTTACCTCCTATACAAATGATAGCGAACAATTGAAGATCCCTTTATAAATTCTAGTTTTTCTTTTTTTAGAAGTCAACGTAATTAATAATGATTATCATTATTAATTACGTTGACTTAACAAAATCAAACAATGAGTCATATTCTTTACTCTGCGTTCAAAAACCTGTCTCATTAAAGTTTCACCATATTACATAAATCCATAACCTTTTTCACAATCAACTCCGCAGTATTCTCTCCCGGTGGCATTAACAAATTTGTAACTGTTCCATACACAATAGGACTTAATTCTACTTCATATCCGCCATATGCATATTCGTCTTTTGTCGGTAAATAACCAAGATATCCGTTCATATATCCACCAAAGAAAGCCAATTCATTTTGAAGGCTCTCTTTCATTGCTAAGGCAGTTTCTGAAAAAGGTTCCATCGGTATACCTGAAAACATACCATCATTAACTTGAAACAGTTGAACTTCTAAATCTATACGTAACTTCCGAATACCTTGCCTATATTTCTCTAATACGATAGCAAGCCATTCATCCGTATTCACGCCCCACTGCTTCTCGGCCAATCGAGCCATGCTTCGTATCTCATCAATTTCAGGAATATCCTTCAACTTCATTTGCATCATACTTGAAACTGTCCTTAATTTTACAATTGGACTATATGTAACTGTTGGTAACATCGTTAATACATGTCCACTAAGTATGTAAGCCATTTGTTTTAACGCTTCCCTTGAACCGCGATATTTCGCATTCACATTTCCAGCGGCACCTTGAACAATAATAACAGGGCAGTTCACTATCTGCTCTAGAATCTCTCTCGTTATTCCAGGATAATCTGCTGATAATTCATCGCTATCACCTTTTAAAACATTCGGATGCGCAGTACAAAATACTATAATCCCAGATAGCTCCTTCGTTTCAGCATTTCTGATTGCCAACATGCCAATTCGTTTATCTACAACACCCTCAATATTTGTTCCCATCTCTGCTCTTCCATCAGATGTTCTCTCTCGTCGGTTTACACCGATATCACCTGTCGTAACACCCCATCCAACTTCGCATCGCTTTAAATTGTTATTTGCAGTAACAGCACCATGTACTACATTATTTACTAAAATCATTTTATACGACTGCACTAGCGGATCATCACCGACTGTCTCTGGACCGGAATGCGTATGAGTATAAACAACCGTTATTCGCTCAAATGGCACATGAAGCCTACTTGCTACTCGCTCACGAATCATATTCGTATCTTCTACTAACATCCCAATATTATCGATACTTATAAACACAGTTTTCATTTCATCTTTTTCAAATACAAAAACTGTCCCATAAATACGCTCTTCAATATTATTTATTCCTGTCTCTCTATGATATCCGACAAAATCAATACCTACAGGCGGCGTAATATCAACCTTACATACCCCTATTTTGCTCATTTAAATCACTCCATTTCTCTATATAACTCCCTTTTTTCAAGAATAGCATATTTAACTTGGTTCCAAATAAAAAGAACGGACACAGTATCCTATGTCCGTTCTTCCCCTCACACATACTTCCGATGCACCATCTTACCATCATAAGAAAACACAACGCCCTTACTCTCCACAATGGACTCCATATGCACCGTTCTTCCCCATAGTTGATGAAGATATGGTAATACTTTTTCTAAATATTTTAAATCGAGCTCGATTCCTTCGTAACTATGTTTAATGTATAACTCTCCGTTTTTTAAGTAGTCTCCGTCTTCTACTACTAAGTATGGGAAGCCACCATTTGTCCGCATATTTACGAGTTGATCACGCACATTTTCCCATTCCTTATCTATTACTTTATATTCTTTTCCTTGGCGCTGGAATAAGTACATATCTTCTCGCATAACAAGATCTTTATTTAAGTAGTTTCTTAGGAACGATACGTCCCATTCAATTTCGCGTACTTCAAACATTTTGTCACGGCCCGATCCTGGTTTTACGCCTCGTCGTTTCATTTCTTCAGTCGGATTGTTGTACCGTTCTTCAATATCTTCAAAGATTTTAATACCGAGGTAGTATGGATTAATACTTGTTTTTGATGGCTGAACGACACCTGCATTTAGTTTCGCAAATTCAATTGCTTCATCAGAGGTTAAGTCCATTTCACGAAGTATGCGTTGATGCCAGTAGGATGCCCAGCCTTCGTTCATAATCTTCGTTTCAAGCTGCGGCCAGAAATATAACATTTCTTCACGCATCATCGTTAATATATCACGCTGCCAATCTTCTAGCTCACGGCTATATTCTTCAATAAAGAGGAGCAAGTCTTTCTCTGGTTGCGGTGGGATCTTCTTCTTTTTGCGTATATTGGATCGTTCTCTCTTTTTGTTTCGATCATCTAAATTCCATAGATCATCGTATTGTGATACCTTTTTCTTTTCTACTTCTTCTTCTAAATCATCAATACTCCACGCAAGTTTGGGACGCATGAGCGACGGGTCAATGTGCTCTTGAATGGCAAGTACGGCATCTAAAAATGTTTCTACTTCTTCTTTTCCGTACTTATGCTCATATGCTTTCACCCGTTCAGCTGTCGCTGACATACTTTCTACCATATCTCGCTTCGTATTTGAAAAACGAATATTATTTTTAAAGAAATCACAGTGCGCTAAAACGTGCGCTACGATTAATTTATTTTGAATTAACGAGTTCGTATCTAATAAAAAGGCATAACATGGATCAGAGTTAATAACGAGTTCGTATATTTTACTAAGTCCTAAATCGTATTGTAATTTCATTCTGAAAAATTGTTTTCCAAAACTCCAATGTGAAAACCTTGTCGGCATCCCATATGCACCAAATGTATAAATAATTTCCGCTGGACATATTTCATAACGCATCGGATAAAAATCAAGCCCAAATCCAGTCGCAATTTCCGTAATTTCCGCAATCGCATATTGCAGTGCTTTATCGTCACTTGCTCTCATTATTTTCCCTCCTTACACTTTCCCTTAAGAAAGTGTATGATGAAAAACAAGCTTTCATGAGGATTGATTGCATAATAAAAAGACACCCCCGCAAAAACGAGAATGTCTCATCTATTAACCTTCAATAATCTCCATCTTCTCCGTAATCGGAGTACGAGCTTTTCCTTCTGGCGCTTTATCGAAATAGCCGATATGAAGAATTCCAACGATACGTTGGCCTCTTGTTAAACCGATTCCTTCTATAAATAATGGATTGTAGTTTAATCCGCCTGATTTCCAAACGCAGCCTAATCCGCGTTCCCAAGCAAGAAGTTGGAAGTTTTGCATAAATGCACATGTTGCAGCGTAATCTTCATCACGTTGAATTTGACGCGGATCTTCATTTATATATACAACGATTTGTGCAGGCGTGCTTAAGAAACGATCTGATAAAATTTTACCGCGTTTCGCTCTTTCTTCTTCTGTGAAAGAGCTTAATACTGCATCTACTAATTTCTTGCGGCCTTCTCCGATGTATAGTTTACAATTCCATGGTTCACGGTGCTTATGATTTGGTGCCCATGTTGCATCGTTTAATAGTTCAATTAATAAATCTTTTTCTACTGCTTTGTCTGTAAATGTACGAACAGAGCGCCTTTCTTTAATCACATTAGCGATGGAAGTATATGTAGTCATATTTATCTCTCCCTTATTTTTATCTATATGTATAAGTTTATTGTTGGTATTGATATTGATTTTCAATTTCGATTATACCTTAGTTTTTTACTATTAATCAATGTTTTATGTTGGAAAACTTCTAAAAACGTCATTTCATACTGTGAATAAAAAAACTTAACTTGTTCACAAATATTTCACATTTTATGGAAATGATATGTGTACAGTTTTCTACATTATCCATCTAGGAGGAGTTTACATGTACAAAAAAATCGCAGTAAGTATGACTATGGCAGCATTATTATGTGGGATATCCCCCTTCCCTACGTCCGCTGCCACACCGAAAGAAGTAACAATGCATCACCATAAACCAATTTCAGAAGAAGAAATGCAGTCGCTAGAAAAGCTCGGCTATAACAAACATGAAATTTGGAAAGCTGCTCATATTGCAAGGATTAGTAATAAAGAAATAAAAGACGTTTTAGCTTACTATAAGCAAAATAAATCTTGGGAGAAAACAGCCGAGCATTTCGGTGTAGATCCAAGTAAGCTGAAAAAGCATCATATGAATAAAGAAACAAAGCAAGCACTGCTACAACAGTTAGCAACTATGCAAAAATCCACACCGGATCAGCTAAAGCAAAAAATGAAAGAATATAACATCAAATTGCGTCACCTTACTGTGTTAACAATCATCTCTCAAAAAAGCAATACCCCTCTTGATGATGTATTAAAAATGAAAAAAGATGGAATGGACATTAAACAAATTGCCGAAAAATTAAATGTAAAAAGAGAAGATATACGAGCGGAAATGATGAAATTAGTGAAGTCTATTAAAGAACGAAAAACAAATTAAAATGCTAAAAAGGAAGAGCCATTCACCACTCTTCCTTTTCTTTATGAACTTTCAATTTTTAAGTATAAATTCCCGTCTTTCCCAAAAACTAACACAAGTAAATGATGTAAGTTAGGGGTGAGAAAATGTTCGGTTTATCATCTAAGAAATCAAAAAAGACTAATACAAAAATACTTTGTTCTATTCCAGAATTTATACAAACCATGAAAGAATCAAGCGATTTTGTCTCTTATAACATACTTAAAGATGAAACGTTGTGCTTGTTTTATTATAAATCTGTCGTGGAAGCACTTATTATTAAACAATTCATTTTAACTCCTATAAAAAAGGAATCGGAACAAATCCAAAACATCTCTGATTTATGTAATATCATCTCTATTGAAGACATTATTACCTCCCCTTCTATTGATGATATTCGTGAAAAATTATTAGGTGGATATATTTTAATACGCTTAAAAAACAATTCGAATCCTGATCAATATGCTTTAATTCGTGCCGAAAGTACTGTTTTAGGAAAACGATTATATAACGATACAGAAAATGAGTATAGCGTAATCGGGCCTAAAATCGGTTTCGTTGAAAACCTTGATACAAATATCCACTTATTACGCCGAAATATCGTAACGGAGCAACTCATTTTTAAAGAAGTTACCGTCGGATCTATATCAAAAACGAAAGTAGCAGTTGCTTATATAGAAGGAATTACAAATGAACAATTTGTCAACACCGCACTTCAACGGCTAGAAGACATTGACTTTGATGTCCCATTTGATTCAACTATGATTGAGCAATTTATTAGTGATAATAGCAATTCACCTTTTCCTGTTCTATTACCTACAGAACGATTAGATCGAGCTGTATTTGCATTAATTAACGGGGAAGTTTTAATTTTAACAGATGGCTCTCCATATGCTTTATCAGGACCAACAACGTTACTGGATTTTTTCATTTCACCAGAAGATTATTATTTACCGTGGATGATTGGATCGTTCTTTCGTATTATTCGTTTTTTCGGAGCTATATTTTCTCTTTTTTCCTCCGCTATTTATACAGCGGCTTTAACATATCATTATCAAATGATTCCTGCCGATTTACTAGGTCCTATTATTTTCTCGAGAGCTAACGTACCTTTCCCTCCTATTCTAGAAGCACTCTTTTTAGAAATTACAATTGAATTGCTTCGTGAAGCTGGAGCGCGTTTACCGACAAAAGTCGGACAAACGATTGGGATTGTTGGGGGGATTGTAATTGGCCAAGCATCCGTGGAGGCAGCTTTGACAAGTACAATTTTATTAATTGCAGTTGCTTTATCCGCTCTTGCATCTTTCACAACACCAACCGTAAAGATGTCTTCTACTATCCGGTTGTTACGCTTTCCGCTTATCCTTTTAGCCGGTGCATTCGGAGGATTAGGCCTTATTGTCGGATTTGTATTTATTTTAGCTCATTTAATTAAATTAAAATCACTTGGATCACCTTATTTATTACCTTTATATCCATTTCGTGGTTTAGGTACAGCAGAAGGTTTTCTTCGATTACCATTTAGTCAAACGGCACAAAGACCTTCTTTTCTTAGACCAAAATCAAAATGGCGCTACAATCCAAACAAATCGAAGCAAAAACGTGATGGTGAGAATGAATGAAAAAAATTTTATTGCACCTTATCATTATCTTCTTCGTTTTACAAACTGGCTGTACACAAACGTATATAGTGGATGCACAGCGTATTATTCATATTGCTGGATTTGACATCACAAAAAACAAAAAATTCCAAGGAACTATTCTATTCCCAGAGTACACACATGGTGTAAAGTCTAAACCAGAGACGCAAACAACATCTGCCCGTTCACTTGAAACAATTGCTTCACGATTAAATGCGAAATCTCCTCACAATGTTGTTGTAGGTCAAATGCGTGTCGTCCTATTTGGAAAGGCTCTAGGGGAACGCGGAATGGGAGAGATTATTACTAACTTACAACGTGACCCAAATATCGGGCGTGATGTACAACTAGCAATTGTAGATGGATCGGCTGAAGAGCTTTTAAATTACGGAAAAAAAAATGGGTCTTTATATATTGCTGATTTACTCGAGCAAAATATAAGAAATGAGAACATTCCACAAACTGAATTAAACATTTTTTTATATAATTATTACTCTTCTGTATGTGATGCCTATGTTCCTTATATTAAAATGGACGATAATCATTCTGTCGCTGTCAAAGGACTTGCCTTTTTAAAAGGCGATAAAGTCGTCATGTATACGGATAAAAGACATTCTGTTTTAGCAAAATTACTTATTAATCCTACGAAAAATGGACGTTACGAAGCAGCAATAAAAAAGGATAAACATAAAGGTATGGTTGTTATACAAAACTTAGCTGGGGAAAATAAGTATGATATAGATCAAACTGGCGACATACCAAAAGTAAAAATCCATTTAAAACTAAATGGATTAATTAAAAACTCTCCTAATTGGATTGATCTAAGAAAAAAAACAAATATCAACTATATAAAAAAACAAATTGAACGAAATGTCGAAAAAGACTGTGAAGATTTAATAAAACAATTTCAAGAAAAAGAAATTGATCCTTTAGGAATACGAGATGAAATTAGAAGCCATACGAGAAAATGGAATATAAAACAACTTCGAAATATGTATAAAAATATAGCGGTAGATATAAATTTAGATCTTAATATTGTACAATCTGGAATCGGAGAATAGTGAGGTGAAATAAGCAATGAATACAATGAATAAAACAAAGACCGTATCTCCATATTTTGCATTTATTTTATTGCATTCTCTCCAGGTTGGTATAGGAATTCTCGGATATCAACGTATAATTTTGAAAAATGCAGGTTATGATGCTTGGATTTCTCTTATTATTGCAGGTATTGCAACTCATATTGTACTGTTTTGTATGTTAAAAATGCTTGAAAAAGACGGAGATTTAATTAGTATTCATACAACAACCTTTGGAGAATGGGTTGGCTCTATATTTTCTGTAATTTTCACTCTTTATTGCTTATTATTTTGCCTTACTGTTCTTCGTACATATATAGAAGTGATACAAGTTTGGATTTTCCCTACCATTAAGTTATGGAAACTTACGCTTATGTTTTTATTAGTCACTTACTACATTATAAAAGGTGGCTTCCGTTCTGTGACAGGGATATGTTTTTGGGGTATTGTTCTTCCTATGTTCGTTGTATTCTTTTTAGTCTATCCGATGAAGTATGCACATTTTCGTAATATTTTACCTATTTTTACACATTCACCCTTTGACATGCTTATATCTGCAAAACACTCTGCATTGGAATTTCTAGGGTTTGAAACAATTCTTATCTTTTATCCCTTTATTGAAAAAGGAAAATCTTTAAAAAGATGGGCCCATGCTGGAATTGCTTTTAGCACCTTAATTTATGTAGTTTTAGCTATCGTATCTTTTATGTATTACAGCGAGGGACAATTAAACCGTACTATTTGGCCTACTTTAACGATGTTAAAAATAATTAAAGTTCCTTTTATTCAGCGCTTTGAATATATTATTATTTTCGTTTGGTTTTTAATTATTTTACCAAACCTTTGCTTAACCATTTGGTCATCATGTCAAACGATGAAGCGTTCCTTTCATATTTCATTTAAATTTACATTACCGTTTTTTATTTTCATCATATTTTCAGCTTCTCTGTTCTTCACAAACCGTGAAAGTATCAACACATTAAATACCGTACTATCTCAAGCGGGTTTATATATTGTATACACTTATATCCCGATTTTATTTTTGTTTCATTCACTAAGATGGCACTTCAAAAATCGTTCAAAAAAAACTTCTCCCTAGGTGTCCCTTAGTCTGATACAATTTTATTAATACATTTGTAAAGGGGACAAGCGAATGAAAAAGTATGTATTTTCTTTACTTGCAGTACTAAGCTTAATTCTTGCTGGATGCGGAAGTACTGGTACAAATGACCAAAAATCTTCTGAATCAAAACAAGAAGAACATGACCACGCATCGCACACTCAGCAAGCTGACATTCAAGAGAAAACAAAAGGAGTCGACACACTTCCAACCTTCCTAGATAAGCTTGATCCACAAATGAAAGATATCTACACCGTCGCTGGACAAAATGCAGAGCTATTAGATTGGATTCCATGCTATTGTGGTTGCGGTGAAAGTGTAGGACATAAAAATAATAAAAACTGCTTTATTCGTGAAATTAAAAAGAATGGTGAAGTTGTTTGGGACTCCCATGCAACGACTTGCGTCAATTGCCTAGAAATTGCAGTTGAATCTGCTTCCATGAAACAAAAAGGAAAATCAACGCTTGAAATTCGTAACTATATCGATAATAAATACAAAGAAGGCTATGGCAAACCAACACCTACGCCAATGCCAAAAGCTTAAAAAACGAGGGAATTCCTCGTTTTTTCTTTTCATTCTCATTTTTTCTTAACAAATTCTTTCAAGTGTATTTCTCCTTACTTATCACACACTATATATAACTCTCGGTAAGGAGGGTACACAGTGCAAACATATAACGACTATGATAAAGCTCTCTATTACACGTATTGCTGTAATTGGGATAAATTACTCGTTCTCATGGTTCAAACGAACGATCAATTATTTTCTAAGCGTATTGAGCATTTTTTACACGCTTATCAATACAGCAAGGAACTGCCAGAAGTTGATAAACAATTGCAGCTCCTATTTCAATATATTGACCACGCATCCCAAAAGTCGCATGTAGAAGAAGTAGAACAAATTCAAATGTAAACTATAGCGCTATTCTCTTCCGGAGAATGGCGCTTTTTTTAAATTTTTATATCAATAAAAGTTTCTCCTCATAAAACTTTTATTGATAAACATATTTTTTCTTTCTTTTCCATACCACTTCATACTATAATTTAGTATGTAACTATTATAAGAGAGGTATAAAATATGGGACGAGAAAAAAAGCAAGAATATGCTTTACTTACCGCATGGGGAGCTTCTTTTATCGCTACACTGGGAAGTCTTTATTTTTCCGAAATCATGAAATTTGAGCCTTGTGTACTTTGTTGGTATCAACGTATTTTTATGTATCCATTCGTTTTATGGCTCGGTATCGCTGTAGCAAAAAAAGATTATCGCATCGCAAGTTATTCTTTACCAATTGCAAGTATTGGTGCTTGTATTTCTTTATATCACTATGCAATTCAAAAAGTCCCAGCGTTTTCAGCTGCTGGAGCAGCTTGCGGTCGTGTACCCTGCACCGGAGAATTTATAAACTGGTTTGGTTTTATTACAATCCCGTTTTTAGCACTTATCGGCTTTATTACAATCGCTGTTTGTAGCTTTATTGTCATCAAAAACAAATAAGGAGATGAAAGAATGAAAAAAATGCTTATATTTGGTGGTATTATTATCGCCTTGTTCGTAGCAATTTTCGCTGTCACACAAATGGAAGAAAAAAATGCTACTAGCCAAAAGATTGATAATCCTACTGAAAGTAAGACAAACGGTCCTGACTACTACACAAATAAAATCTCTCTTTCAGATCTTCAAAAGAACTTAAAAGAGAAAAAAGAAGAAACAGTATACTTTTATCAAACATCTTGCGTTCATTGCCAAAAATTATCTCCTGTCCTAGTGCCAATGGCTAAAGACTTAAACGTTGATATGAAAGTTATGGATATTGAAAAATTAGATGCTCCTTGGGATGAATATAAAATTCAAGGAACACCAACAATCATTCATTTTAAAGATGGCAAAGAAGTGAGCCGTATTAGCGGTGAACAGCCGAAAGATAAATTAAAAGAATGGCTTGAGCAAACGAAAAAGTAACTAGAAAAGGAAACTCCTTCTACACATGAAATGGGTGTAAAATCCCACACTAATGTATAAGGAGGGGGTTTTATGCCAGAAGTAAGATGTTCTGTTTCCAACTGTTCTTTTTGGGGACAAGGTAACTTTTGTCAAGCAAGTGCGATCATCGTTCAGCCTGATGCAGATGAAACTGGTCAAACTGAAAATGATTCATATACAGCTGCTGTTTTAACAAACGAGACGCTAGAAAGTTCTGTAGCAACGAGTGTAGAAACTTGTTGTCATACATTTAAGCCTAAATATTAAACAAAAAAAGCATGCGATTAATCGTATGCTTTTTACATTCCCCTCCAAAAATCATGCATAATAAAAAAGTACAAAATAACGAGAACGGCCGTCCCGCATAAGGTAATGCGCCGATATATACTCTTCTCTCCTTCCCTCGCTTTCACAAACGCCCAAATAAATCCGAAGAACAATATTAAATCAACATATGGAACATAAAAAGAAAAGACGAGAAACGCATATAAATACACGATAAATAAACAGGTCGTTACTAAAAAAACTTTAAACGCAAATTCACTTTTCATAATATAACCGCCCCCTATCTGTACTGTATTATATTCAGCAAAATATAATAGTTGCAGTTAAACTCCAAGTATAAATAAGCTACCGTCTATAAAACGGTAGCCATTACGGAACATTGTATTTCCGTTTATATATATTACTTAAAATTGAAGAAGGAATTTGCTCGTAACGAATTTTCTCTCCTGTTTCATCTATAATATACAAATTGTTTCCTATATAATATATTCCATCTTTTCGTTTTGAGTACACTGGATATCTTTCATTTGGCAATACCGTTTTCACTTTTGTTAACTGTCCATTTGGTTCTTGCCAATATATATCCGCGCGGTCTACTAGCGTAAGTACTCCAATTTGTTCTTCTTCTATTTTCCGACTATTCCAGCTCACAACGCGATAACCAAGCTTATTCGCTTCATATTCGGGGCTCGTATGAAAACGAGAAATGATTACTTTTGTTTGTAATTGTACTCTGTCATATAACCATTGTATATCCCTGTCATGCATGCGAATACAACCATTTGATTCCCTACTTCCAATCGTCCATTCCCGATTTGTCCCGTGAATCGCATATTCATTCTTATCTAGTCCAAGCCACCTCGTACCGAGAGGATTATTCGGTGCACCCCCAGGTATTTTTTTTCGATGGTATTCTTTATTTTTAAATTTAGTTATAATACAAAAGTTACCTTCAGGCGTAGGTGTACGATCTCTTCCAGTCGTTACTGGAAATGTTTTTGTATAATTTCCATTCTCAAAAAAAGACAACTGATTTGTCGTAAGATTCACTAATATTAAATGATCTGTATTAGCAAAAGCACTAACCGGTAGGATGAAAAATAATAGTATGACGAAACATAACTTTTTCAGCTATATCCCCCCTAGCGCTCACTATAATAAGTGGAATTAACATTACTTTGCTCTTATAAATGAAAACTATCCATTTACAATAACGCCCCCATTTACATGTATCATTTGTCCAGTAACATAAGAAGAATCACCAGACGCTAAATATACGTATGCCGGCGCTAACTCATATGGTTGACCAGGCCTTTGCATTGGGACATTGCTCCCAAACTGAGAGACTTTCTTCTCATCAAAGCTCGATGGAATAAGCGGTGTCCAAATCGGTCCTGGTGCAACACCATTTACCCGAATCCCTTTTTGCACTAACGATTGAGAAAGTGATCTTGTAAAAGCTACGATTGCTCCTTTCGTCGCGGAATAATCAATTAACGTTTCATTTCCTTCATATGCAACGATAGATGCCGTATTTATAATGACATCCCCTTTCTTCAAATGAGAAAGGGCTGCTTTCGCAACGTGAAAATAAGAAAAAATATTAATACGAAAAGTCTTTTCTAGCTGTTCTGCTGTAATATACTCTAGTCCTTGCTGCGGATATTGCTGCGCGACATTATTTACTAAAACCTGTAAACTACCTAGCTGCTGGACGGTCTCTTGAACAACATCTTTACAATGCTGTTCATCACTTAAATCACCCGGCAACAATACACACTTTACACCTTCTTTCTCAACATATTGCTTCGTCTCATTAGCATCTTCTTCCTCATCTAAATAAGCAATCGCAACATTTGCTCCTTCTTTTGCAAAAGCGATGGAAACTGCTCGTCCAATTCCGCTATCTCCCCCTGTAATTAATACATTCTTTCCTTTTAACTTTTCGCTACCTTTATAATTGGGATCTTCAAACTGTGGTAGAGGATTCATTAATGATTCAATACCAGGCTGCTTATTTTGATGTTGCGCAGGCATTGTTATAAAGTTTTTTTGCTGTGGCATAGCTGCTTTCAACTCCTTTTCCTTAGCATGTGCACAATAAAAAGCTGAAATTCACACATCGGTTTACGATTAATATTCGAATTTAAGACACAAAATATGAATTGTTATAAACTTTTTATGCAAAACTATTGCAAAATAGATAAAAAACGAATATTATATATAACTGTTGTGAAAATTATTCGTAAACAGAAAGGATGTTTATATGTTTAACCTTTCAAAACATAAAACTTCTATTAAAACTGAAATTATGGCAGGTATTATTACCTTCTTAACAATGGCATATATCATTGTCGTAAACCCTGTTATCCTTGGAGATGCAGGTGTTCCATTTGAACAAGCATTTACAGCAACAATTATTGCTGCTGTTGTCGGAACATTATTTATGGCAATCTTTACAAACTTACCAATCGCAATCGCGCCAGGTATGGGATTAAATGCTTACTTCTCTTACTCTGTTGTAAAAGCGCATGAAGGCATGACTTTCGCAATTGCATTCTCTGCTGTATTCGTAGCAGGTATGATTTTAATTTTGCTATCATTTACATCTTTCCGTACAAAATTAATGGAAGCAATTCCTGAAAACTTAAAACATGCAATTACTGCTGGTATCGGGTTATTTATCGCCTTTATCGGTTTACGATTAACTGGTATCGTTACAAAAAATGATGCAAACTTAGTTGGACTTGGTGATCTTCACTCTGCTCCAGTTCTACTAGCATTAGCTGGACTTGGAATTACTATTATCCTTATGTCTTTAAATGTAAATGGCGCACTATTTATCGGTATGCTATTAACTGGTATTATCGCTTTCTTCACAGGACAATTAACATTCTCAAACGGTGTTACATCAATGCCTGGATTACCAGAAGGAATTATCGTTTCAAATCCAATTACTGCTGTATCTGACGTAATTAACTACGGATTATACGGCGTTGTATTTTCATTCTTCCTTGTTACATTATTTGATACAACAGGTACATTACTTGGGGTAGCTCAACAAGGTGGATTTATGAAAGACGGAAAACTCCCAAAAGCTGGACGAGCTCTTCTATCTGACTCATTCTCAGCAACTATTGGTTCTATGTTCGGAACGACACCATCAACAGCTTACATTGAATCATCTGCTGGTGTTGCAGCTGGTGGTCGTACTGGTTTAACAACTGTTACAGTAGCTGTTCTATTCGCATTAGCAGCATTCTTCGGACCATTAGTAAGTGCTGTCTCTGGTGTATCAGCTATTACTGCTCCATCATTAATTATCGTTGGTAGTCTTATGATGGGTTCAGTTCGCCACATCGATTGGGACGCATTTGATGAAGCATTCCCAGCATTTTTAGTAATCTTAAGCATGCCTCTTACATCAAGTATCGCAACAGGTATCGCACTTGGATTTATTTCATATCCACTTATGAAAGTGGCAAAAGGTAAATTCCGTGCTGTTCACCCACTTGTATATGTATTTGGAATTTTGTTTGCTTATCAATTGATATTCTTACCACATTAAAAAAGTAGAGCATCGAAATCCGATGCTCTACTTTTCTTTTACAACAATCATTCAAACTATAAAGGCACCTCCAAAATATGAAGAAGGTTATAACCTTTTAATACTTCTCTTCTACCTTTAATTCTTTACTATACTTTTGAATGAAAACTGATGAAATAACCATTACTATGCCCACACTAAAACCAATAAGTTGATCTATTAACATTTCATCATGAATAAACCAGCGAAGTAAAAATACGCTACCAAAAATAAACATCATAATAAACCCAGTATGCCTAAGTCCTTTATAGACATTTTCCATATGTATCACCTCTTCACATAATATTACACCATACAACCATCGAGTAACCGTATCGTCCTCTGACAATATGCAGCTACCTTTTGATCATGTGTAACAACTAGCACTGTTTTTCCTTCTTTATTAATCTCTTGTAAAATACTCATAATTTTCTCCCCATTTTCTTGATCAAGAGCACCAGTCGGTTCATCAGCAAGTATAATTTTTGTATCTTGTGCTAAAGCCCTTGCTATTGCTGTTCTTTGCTGTTCTCCTCCTGATAACTCGTAAGGATATTTGTTAATATGCCTCTCAAGCCCTACCATTTTCAGCATTTCTTTTGATATTTGCATACGTTTCTTATGAGAAATTCTTCTATATATAAGCGGAAGCATTACATTTTCAACAACTGTATAATCATCTAATAGCGAAAAGTTCTGAAACACAAATCCAACTTCCGTGTTTCTATACTTATGATAATTTGACTTGAATGTACTCGTATCCATTCCATCTAAAAAATACTTTCCAGTAGAGGGGCTATCAATTAAGCCAATAATGTTAAGCAAGGTTGATTTCCCAGAACCAGATGGTCCCATAATGGCTATCATTTCGCCTTTTTCTATTGTAAGATTAATATCTTGTAAAGCACTAAAATTACTCTTTCCGTATCCCTTAGCCACATTTGCGAGCTGAATCATCTATAACACCTCTTTCATATATGTATTTTTTATTTTTAGTACATTGAAATAAATGATTGCATATATAACGAGGATCATTACAAGTGATAAAGCACCTATAACAACCAATGATTCTATAGAGACTTTTAACGTTCCAAAGAAAGATACTATACTATTTTCTAGCCCTTTCTGAATTTCAATTACTCCGCTATTCTCCCATTGAAAATACATTATGCCTATACATATCGCTAAAACGAATAGCAACATATACTCAATAATAAATGGAAGACATATTTGAAAAGTGCTTGCACCTAACGCTGATCTAATAGAAATATTTTTACGCTCCATATAAAGTGCTGCCATTGATGTTAATACAATAGATAGAAATGAAAAAAATAAGACTGTACCGCTTAATAATAAGGGGTATGACATATTATCAATACCTTGTTTTTCGTTTTCTAACAATTTATTCGGATTTGTAGCATAATACGAATAACCCTTACCTTCTGTTACCTTTAATACTTTCTTTTGAAGTTCATTTATATTTATCTTATCATTTGTTTCTATAATTAACCCATTGTATAAAAGTTCTACACTATAGAACTCTATTTCTTCTGTTCCAATTGGTAAAATCGCCATGTCATCTAATAATGTAATACGATTATCCGATATTTCACCACTTCGAGGATATGTAAATGGTGAATTTTTTTCTAAAAAACCAATTACTTTTAGCTTCATTTTTCCAGATGGTATAACATCACCAATAGATACCTTTTCTATATAATTAGCCCCTAATATAACAGGTCTAATATCAAATACTGATTTATGAAATTCCGATTCCTCAAAATATCTTCCTTGTGAAATTCGTATACGAAAGTACTTATTAATATCTTTATCAACAATAAGAGTCTTTATCGTTCCATTTTCTTTTTTTAAACTAAGTGAATAGTTACGGAACAGATAATTAGTTTTATTTGTTATTGGTATCATATTAGATAACCCTTGCATGAAATGTTGATAATCATTTTTCGCTTTTTCTTCGCTAAACAAGGTTATATCTTGCGTCGCATAAAGTTCATAGAAATTTTTATGAGTCGATAAATTATTTGCTACCGTCATCATTTTTCGATATCCCGAAAGATTACTAACAAATTCTATTGCTGAAGAAAATGCAATAATTAAAGAAATTACTATAATCAAACTTGGTAACAACCGTTTTTTCACAGACCGTATAGAATCAAATATAAAAAACATGACGACCTCCTACGTTCTTAAATGTTTTCCGGGATATATATTTATAATGTGCTTGATTGGAATTACAGTAACAAAAATTGTAAGAAAAATTATAAAAATAACATTGCATATCAATACATATAGTGTTAACGGTTTTACTAAGTATGTCTGAAAATAAGTATGAATTGTTCCCGAAAATATTTCTAACGTAATAAAAACTAAGAACATCGCTGCTAGAGAAATAAACAAAATTTGAATATATAGTTCGCAGTAGATAGATATATTAGAAGCACCTACTGCTTTTTTTAATGAAATCTCTCTTTCTTTTTTATAAATCCAAAATAAAACCGCAGAAATGCCAGAAACAATTGCAACAAGAATAAATTTATAATAATACTTATTTGCTGGATCTATATGTGTCACATGTAGTTCTTGAAGATCTCGTTCATTCAGCATTTGAACATCTCCCGAAAGCACTTCTTTACTCCTACCCATAAACTTTTTTATTTCGTTATGAATATATGATGTAGGATTAACAACTGTTAATTGTAATTGTTTACTCTCAATAATACCTTTTTTAGATATAGTAGGTAAGTTTTGAAGTGGAACGTATATGCCTGCTACACCGACGTCACTGTCTTTTCTTGATATAGTTCCTATTTTTTTATATGTATCATCAAATTCATATAACTCCTCTACATTCGTTTGATCGCCAACAACCATATCGTTTACATTTTCACGATGAAAATATTGTCCTTCAGAAATATATGGCTTCCAATAATAATCATCTTTTAAATTCACAGCTATGATCTTTGTTGCCCCTGAACTATTTAATGCTTTTAAATGCTCTACATAAATATCACTTTTAACAAAAGTATCTTGTATGAAAGGAATTATCTCTTCCAATTCAGTTGCATTCGCTATCGGAACAGTTAAAACTTGGTTCTTCTCTGGAAAACCGATTTGAAAAGCCGATATAAAGTTTCGTTTAGACTCTGTTAAAAGTGCGGCTATTGATATAGAAAGAAAAGAAATAAAAAATGACATAAGGAGAATTAAGAAAAACAGTTTATTGCTTTTTATATTTTTAAAAGCTAGGTACATGTCTGTGCTCCTTTTAAATAAGAAGGAGATGATGAACATCCCCTTCCCCTTATCTAAATATTTATAAAGACAACTGTTTAATGCTTTTTACCACTGTAATCGTAAGTTACCATTACTATCAAAAGTACCTTTGTGTGTATCTTCTTGATAGTCATTATTCTCATTTGCATAATGCTCCGAGTATAGTCCTTTTGCACCAAAGGCGTTATATGCACCATTACTCACAGTTGCGTTTAATGCTCTTCCAGATTCATGGGATCCTAATTTGTCTGAAGCGCTTTCAATATATGAATTATTTCCATTTGATTTAATAAAAGAAATTGCTACTGAACAACGAGATGCATTTTGATTCGTAGTAGTTTGAGCTCTGTAAGATAGTAGGTTACCGCTTTTGTGACCGCTTAGAGTTGGATAGAATGCACTTGTTGAGATTGATGTTGCTAATAATACTAAAGTCGTAATTGAAAAAACTTTTCCTTTCATTAACAATCACCTCATAAATTTAATAGTTTAGTAGCGCTACATCATCATAATATCCTTCAAATAAATTCTCCTCAACAAGAACCCCCGATGTTTTACAAACTCTTTAAACACTTAAACATTCATACATTTTTAAAAAGTAACGGATAAGCAAGCAATACAAAAAAAGGCTGCAGAGAACTCCATCTCCGCAGCCTAATACTTATTTTTGCAAGAACGCCTTTAAATCTGCAAATTGTCTCTTTGCGTCTTCATAGCCTTGCTCGTATAAATTTTGTAGTTTTGCTGTATCTTTTTCCATACGATCTACTTGAAGCGGCACTTCTGGACGAATAACAAATAAATTCCCAGCTTGTTCTTCTTTTTCAATGTAGTGAAGTGTTTCATTATACACTTCATAACGATTTAGCATCGTGTTAACAAGGTTCGGATATTTTTTATAAGCTTTCGCTGCAACCCATCCAAACCTTGATTTTTTCTTCGCGTAGCCATGATTTCTCGTTAAAATAACGACTGATTTTTTAAATCCATCCTCTTGCGCTTTACGAACTGGAATTGGATCAGAAATCCCGCCATCTAACAGTTGTTTACCGCGATAATTTACTACCGGTGCAATGAAAGGCAATGAACTAGACGCTTGTAATAAATTTAGCGCATCATCATTCGTTCCTTCTTTTTCAAAATAAACAGATTGCCCTGTTTCACAATCCGTCGTTCCTACAAGGAAACGTTCCGGGCTATTAAAGTATGTTTCAAAATCAAACGGCACATACTTTTCCGGAATTTCATGAAAAATGAAATCCATATCAAATAGCTGACGTTTTCTCCATAAGTTTTTATACGATAAATATTTCGGATGTGATGCATAATCAATATTGACCGTTTTATTTCTATTTCTTTGTCTGGAAAGATACGACGCTGCATGACAAGCACCAGCTGATACACCGATTACATATGGAAAATATAAATCTTGTTCCATAAAGTATTCTAATATCCCGCCCGTGTACACACCACGCATACCGCCGCCTTCTAATACTAACCCCGTATTTTCAAGCATGTTACTCTCTCCTCTATATATATTGACTCTTTAATTATTCACCATGTTAAGTATCTTTTTCTATTATATATGAGTTCTTTCAGAAATTATATTTAAAAGACTTGAGAAAAAGGAGTTTTTTCTTCCAATTATATTTCCAAATGATCGGAGACATCCTTTATAAACCTTTGAATAAAGTCTTGCTCTTCTTTCGTATATCCATCTAAAAGTAACAACCACTTTTCTTCAGCTTGCTTATGCAATTTTTCATGAGCTTTATATATTTCATTCCCACTCTCCGTTAAGCTGAAGAAGATTTCTTTTTGGTTATCTAACATTTGCATCTTCTCAACGAATTGCTTTTGAAACAACTTTGTACAAATTTTAGAGATTGCTCCCTTCGTCATGCCCATTTCTGTCGTAATTGCCGTTACATTCATCAAACCATTTTTTCCGATACATTCGATTACATGTAACTCAGATAAAGACATACTACTTACGCCTGTCTCACGAAGAAACTTCTCATTTTGTCGTTTTAAATATTCTTCTTTTTTATGCAAAAGTGTACGAATGTCCGAAAGTATTTCCATTTGCTTCGTTGCATGCTTCAATCCGTTCGCCTCCTAAGTTTCCAAAGAAACAATTTAACTATATACCATTTTAAAACCATTTTTTCATCTTTACAAGTAAGAAAATCATGTTAAAATAAATTTAGTTTCCAAGGAAACTAAATCACAAGGAGGTTAACATGATGAAAAAATCTAAACTAACTCTTATTTTATATGTTGTCTGTATTAGTGCCTTATTCGGTTCCTTCGCGCAAAATATTTACACACCTATCTTACCGATGATTCAAAATTCTTTTCACACTTCTCTTTATCTTGTAAATGTAACAGTTTCACTTTTCACATTCGTTCTTGCAATTATGCAGCTCGTATATGGACCTTTAATTGATACAAAAGGAAGAAAATCTGTCCTTATTCCTAGTTTAGTCATTAGTACAATTGGTTCAATCGGATGTGCTTTTTCGGCAAACATTTATTTATTTCTCTTTTTTAGAGCTGTTCAAGCTATAGGAATAGCGGCTATACCTGTAGTTTCAGCAACGATTATCGGCGATTTATTTGAAGGAAAAGAACGCGGAGAAGCGATGAGCCTATACCAAATGTTACTTGCCCTCGCACCTGCAATGGCTCCACTCATAGGTGGTTATCTTGGCAGTATACATGGTCACTTATCTGTATTTCTCTTTTTATTTACACTTGGCATTATCTTATTAATTATAAACATTTCACTACTTCCAGAAACAAAGCCAAATGTAATTAAGCGTTCTAAAGCACAAAAGAATTACTCTCTTATCTTAAAAAATAAAACTGGATTTTCTATTACTCTTATTGGCTTCATTCAATTTTGTATTTACTTTTGCTTTCTCGTTTTTTTACCGAGCATTTTAGCAAATTCATTTCATTTAGCTGCAAATGAAATTGGTCTTATGTTTGTGCCAATGTCTCTTTCTATCATGCTAGGAAGTTTTTGCTACAAGTTTTTGCAAAAACGCCTCACAACAAAGCCAACTTTATTTATTACGAGTTTCTTCAATATTATATGTGTCTTTTTATTCTCTTTCACATATAGCATCAATATCTCATTCATCATTATCGTTACATCTTTGTACGGTTTTAGTATGGGACTTTCTATGCCAACTCACACTACTTTATTAACAGAAGAATTCGTACAAGAACGTGCAACAGCTATCGGTATATACAACTTCATCCGCTATCTTGGTATGGGTACAGGGCCACTTATAGGTGGATTTCTTTTATTTAACCAAAATTACTTTTGGATTTTCTTCCTAGGCGCAATTATGTTTTTACTTGTAATCTTATATGCAATGAAAATGCTAAGTTTTCATGCTGTACAAAAATTAAAATAGAGCCCCCAAAATGTCGGCTCTATTTTACCCTCTTTGATCCGCAACAATATGAATATCAATATACTTTGTTTGTCTCATAATTTCATTTACAATAGAGCCTTTTCGTATTTCTTCCCACCTTGTTCTTGCAGATTGTCCAAGTAAAATTTGCGTCACTTGTAATCTTCTTGCGACTTCAATAATAACATCCGCTGGTTTTCTCCCTTTCGCCTCTTCTAATACAAAACTCGCATCAAATTGATTGGTTAACGATTTCCACTCTTCAATCGTCTGCTTTTTTCCAGCTGAAATAGAATCTATATTTTCCCTCTCAACGTTTAATACGTACAATTCAGCATTTAATCGATCAGCCATGCGCCATCCCCGTCTTATTAATTTCTCCGCTGTTGAACTGTATTGTACACAAACGAGAATTTTTTCTTTTACGCCAATTGGTTCTATTACTGTTTGGCTAATTTTCTCGTCCATATCATCGGCAACTTCTCGAAGTGATAATTCCCTAAGTGCTCCTAAATTATTAAGTGTAAAGAAGTTTTGTAAGCTTTGCTGAATTTTTTCTTCTTTATATATCTTTCCGTCTATTAGTCTCTTCCTTAATACCTCAGGCGTTGCATCAACGAGCTGAATTTCATTTGCTTTTTGTAAAATAAAATCTGGAATTCGTTCTCTTACTTTTACATTCGTAATTTGAGCTACAATATCATGAACACTTTCTAAATGTTGAATATTAAAAGCTGATAATACCGATATACCAGCCTCTAACAATTCCTGCACATCCATATAACGTTTCTTATGTTTAGAACCAGGAACATTACTATGCGCAAGTTCATCCACTACGACTACTTGCGGCGCGCGTTTTTTTATTCCTTCCACATCAAGCTCATAAAATACCTTTCCTTTATACTGGATTTCTTTCAAAGGAACTTTTTCTAAATCAGCAATTGCTTCTTCCGTCTCTTTTCTTCCATGCGTTTCAATTAAACCAATTACAATATCAATTCCATCTTTTTTCATTTCCCTTGCATCAAAGAGCATTTTATAACTTTTTCCTACGCCTGGAGCTGCTCCTACATATAGCTTTAACTTTCCGCGATTTTGCTGACGAATATATTCTAAATATTCCTCTGGCGTTCGCCTTTGGAACTTCGGTTCATAATCATCTGCATACAAAATAAACACTACCTTTCATTCGAAACAACGCTACCTCAATCCTTTAGATTGAGGTAGCACTGTTGCTATTTTATTAATTTCTGTAACTCTAAATTTAATTTTAAGACGTTCACACGATCTTCTCCAAACAAGCCGAGTGCAGCGCCTTCCGTTTGATCCTTAATCAATTGATTAAGTTTTTCTTTCGGAATATTCGTTAATTTTGAGATGCGATCCACCTGCACCGAGGCCGCCTTTGGACTAATATCAGAATCAAGCCCTGAACCTGAATTTGTCACTAAGTCTATCGGTACTTCTGTGACTGGAACAGTGGGATTTTGTTTCTTCCACTCTTCAATACTTTTCTCTACTCGCTTTGCTAAATCTGGATTAGATGGTGCATAGTTATTTGAACCAGATGCTTCAGCCTTATATTCAATACTAGAAACACGCCCTTGAAAATAACGTGGATCCGTGAAGTTTTGACCAATTAATTTAGAACCAATCACTTCATTTTTATCATTATATATTAGACTTCCATCCGCATTATCCTTCATCACTGCTTGTGCAATACCAGTAACAATAAGTGGGTATACAAGTCCACACAACACTAGAAATGTAAAAGTAATACGGATAATTGGTGATAGCATACTTTGTTTCTTCTCCATCTTTTTCCCCTCTTCCTTATATGAACAAGCCGACAATCATATCAATTACCTTAATTCCAATGAACGGAACGATAACTCCGCCAAGCCCATAAATAAGTAAGTTTCGGCTAAGCAATGCATTAGAACTCATCGGTTTATATGCAATACCTTTCATCGCTAACGGAATGAGTAATGGAATAATAACAGCGTTAAATATTAATGCTGATAAAATCGCTGACAGTGGTGATGTTAATTTCATAATGTTCAATGCCTCCATTTGCGGAATCGCAAGTGTAAACATTGCTGGAATGATTGCAAAATATTTCGCTATATCATTCGCAATACTAAACGTCGTTAAAGCACCTCGTGTCATTAACAATTGCTTACCGATTCCTACAACCTCAATAATTTTCGTTGGATTCGAGTCTAGATCAATCATGTTAGCCGCTTCTTTCGCTGCTGTCGTACCACTATTCATCGCTAATCCAACGTCGGCCTGCGCTAATGCCGGAGCATCATTTGTACCATCACCTGTCATCGCTACAAGTTTCCCTTTATCTTGCTCTGCTTTAATAACAGCAATTTTATCTTCCGGTTTACACTCAGCAACGAATTCATCTACTCCAGCTTCTTTTGCAATCGTTGCTGCCGTTAACGGATTATCACCTGTACACATAACCGTTTTAATCCCCATTTGGCGTAACTGTTCAAAACGCTCACGCATACCCGGTTTTACTGTATCCTTTAAATAAATTAAACCGTAAATACGATTATCTACTGCAACTACAAGTGGTGTTCCGCCCTCTTTTGAAATTAAGTCTGCTTTTTGATTTACATCTTTCGGAATTGTTCCGCCTTGTGACCCAACCCACTCAATAACGGCACCTACAGCACCTTTTCTCACTTTCGTTCCGTCTTGTAAATCAACACCACTCATTCTCGTTTCTGCTTTAAACGGAACAAAATCACCTTGTTCTGCAAGTTCTCTATTATATGATATAGATTTTCCCTGCACATACTCGATAACAGATCGACCTTCTGGTGTTTCATCTAAAACAGAACTAATAGCGGCCCACTTTCCAACTTGCTCAATCGTTTCATTTCCTACAGGCAATAATGTATGAGCCATCCGGTTCCCAAAAGTAATTGTACCTGTTTTATCTAAAATAATTGTATTAATATCGCCAGCAGCTTCTACTGCTTTCCCCGACATCGCTAACACGTTAAATTTTGTCACACGGTCCATCCCAGCAATACCAATTGCCGATAATAGCCCACCAATTGTCGTTGGAATTAAACAAACTAATAATGCAACTAGCACAGCAGTATCAATTTGAAACCCTAAATAATTTGTAAAAATCGGCAACGTCACAACGACGATCAAGAAAATAAGAGTTAAGCTCGTTAATACTGTATTTAAAGCAATCTCATTCGGCGTTTTTTGACGAGCAGCTCCTTCTACTAAAGAAATCATTTTGTCTATAAATGATTCACCAGGATTACTCGTAATGACAATTGTAATTTCATCACTTACGACCATCGTTCCACCTGTTACGGAACAAAAATCACCGCCTGCTTCTTTTATAACAGGAGCTGATTCCCCTGTAATTGCAGATTCATCTACAGATGCTAATCCTTTGATTACTTCGCCATCATTCGGAATCATTTCTCCTTGTTTTACGATAACAACGTCACCTTTTGTAAGATCAGTTGCTGAAACTTGGACAATGTCTCCATTTTCTTTTACAACATTTGCAAACACATCTTTCTTTGACTGCTTTAAAGAATCGGCTTGCGCTTTACCACGACCTTCTGCTAATGCTTCTGCAAAATTCGCAAATAAAACTGTAAATAATAGAATGAGAGAAACTGTTATATTAAACCAACCTGGTATACTACTAGAACTACTTGGAAGAAAAGATAAAATGAACGTAATGATAAATCCAATTTCCACAACGAACATAATCGGATTCTTTATCATGACTTTCGGATTCAATTTCGCAATGGATTGCTTCATCGCATGTGTTACGATATCACGATCCATCGTTTTCGCTTGTCTAACTTCATCTTCTACAGCATGTATTTGTGACTCATTTAATTGTTTTTCTTTTACTACTACCGGTCTCATCATTTACCCTCCATTACTTCAATGTAAGAAATTCTGCAATTGGTCCGAGTACTAACATCGGGAAGAATGTTAATGCACCAACAATTACAATTGTTCCGATGAAGATGCCACCAAATAAACTATTATCTGTACGGAACGTTCCGACTGTTTCTGGCACTACCGTTTTTTCTTTCAACGAAGCTGCCACAGCTAGCATCGTAATTAAACTGAAGTAACGTCCTAAAAACATAACTAAACCAGTCGTAATATTCCAAAACGGTGTATTATCTCCTAATCCTTCAAATCCAGATCCGTTATTCGCAGCTGACGATGTATACTCATATACAACTTGCGTTAAACCGTGGAAACCGGAATGAGAAATAGCATCCGTCCCTAAATTTGTTGAAAGAGCTAATGCCGAAAAGCCTAAAATGAGCAATGGATGAAATAAAATCGTGACCGCAATTAATTTCATTTCCTTACCTTCAATCTTTTTACCTAAAAATTCTGGTGTCCGTCCAACCATCAATCCAGATATAAAGACTGCGATAATTGCATACATAATAATGTTCACAAAGCCTGCTCCAACGCCGCCATATACTGTATTTAACATCATATTTACGAGTGGTACTAAACCACCAATTGGTGTTAACGTATCATGCATCGTATTAACAGCACCTGTTTCCGCAGCAGTCGTTACTGTCGCATAAAGGGAAGAAAATACTGTTCCGAACCTCACTTCTTTTCCTTCTGCACTTCCTTGTACATGCTGGATACCCATTTCGTTTAATACTGGATTTCCATGTAATTCAGATGTCGTAATTGTGATAAATCCTAGTAAAAACATCATGAATAGTGATACGAAAAGGATACGACCTTGCTTTTTATTTCCTACCATTCGTCCGTACGTAAACGGAAGTGCAGTTGGTAATAACATCATAAGCATCATTTGCAAAATATTACTCATTTGCCCTGGATTTTCAAAAGGGTGCGTAGAGTTTGCTCCGAAAAATCCACCGCCGTTATTTCCAAGTTCCTTAATGGAAACGAATGATGCAACAGGTCCACGTAATATACTTTGTTTTGCCCCATCAATCGTTTGTGCTGTAACCGCTCCATCTAACGTTTGCGGTACGCCAAGTGCGACAAAAACTAGTGCCGCAATAAATGCGATAGGAAGAAACACTCTCGTTAACGCTCTCGTAAAATCAACGAAAAAGTTACCAAGTTCTTTTCCAGCAAGTCCTCTTATAAAAGCCATAACGAGCGCCAATGTCGTTGCTGGTGCCGCAAACATTAAAAATGTAATCCCGATTAATTGTGATAAATAGGATAAACCATTTTCACCGCTATAATGCTGTAAGTTTGTATCAGCCATAAAACTAATCGCTGTATTAAAAGCGAGCGTAGGCTCCATCCCTTCAATATGCGCTGGATTTAGCGGCAACACACCTTGTAATCTGAAAATGAAATATACAATAACAATCATAAATCCGTTGAGTAAAACTAATGATAATGCGTACTGTTTCCACGTTTGATTGTATTCTTTTACACCCGTAATTTTAAAAATAAGTTTTTCAAAAGGCCCGAATACTTTATCTAGCATTTTGCTACCTTGAAAAGCTTTTTCTAAATAAATCCCCATTGGCTTTGCTACTAAAATAAACAAGAGCATTGTAATAATGACTGCAACCCAAATCATAATGAATGATTCCCCCTAATTAAAACTTCTCTGGATTTAATAATGCATACACTAAATACACTGTAATTGCTGCGACAATAACCGATAAGACAATCATCATGATTGCTTTCCTTCTTTCACAACTTTATCTGACCAACTTGCAAGACTTGCCATTGATGCAACTAATAAAATAAAAATCCCGACCATTACAACATCTAACATAGCTATCCCTCGCTTTGTTTTTGTTAAAATTTACCATTTAAATGTTAAAAAAGAACACTGAGCTCTACTCAGTGTTCAAAAAATGAACAACAAAAAGTAAACCTCCTCTCTAAACGCTTACGAGGTTAGCTGTCGGATTCGGGCCTAAAGAGTAGCCCTACTTTCAAAACTGAAAGATTCACCCCAAGTGACGATGCACAAAATTGGTTCCCCCGCTCCATTTCTGGAACTCAGCGATTTTAGGTTTTTTTGGAAATTTTATGAATGATTTATGAGAGTAAATATACTCCTCTATATTTCACTTGTAAAGGGGTAAATTACTGAAAATAATAATATTTACATTCATTTAAACGCTTACATTGAAGATTATTACTATTATTTCATCTATTTTCTTTATTTCTCTTCTCTTTTCTTAAAAATGACCTTTTAAATATGAAATAAAAAGAGCGAATGAGATGAAGTGCATAGCTTGTTGCACTCAGCATTCGCTCTTTTTATTCAACCTTTATTCTCCTCGTAAAAATGCACGTAAATTTCTCCCGCGAATATAAACTTGTGTCAATTCTGCATGTAGCTGCTCATACTCGGTAATATCCACCTCTAAATACAAAGCATCTTTTGATGGTAATATAATATACGGCCCTGGAAAAAGGGGATCGATCTGAACCAATTCTTGAACTCGCTCTACCGATACTGCCCAACGATTTGCTATATCTCCAAGTAATAGTACCTTCATCATTTCTTCCCCCGCCCTATTCAAAAAATAAAAAAGAAATATTATTACAATTTGTAAACACGACAAACTTAGCTCCAATTGTTTCATAGAGCCTCGCTGGATATCGTTTATTCCTTGTAACAACAGTAATAGGTGCTTGAAAAGAAAAGCGAATGTGTTCTGTGAAAAAACTAACGATTGGAAGCTCATCCCCTAGTAAAATCACCTTCTTAATACACTCACAAATACTAGTAAAGTCCTGCTCCTTACTGCAGCTATAAGTCCAATCAAACCCACAATTCCTAACTTCAGCCGCTATCTCTTCATTTGCTGTAAAAATAATTAACTCATGTTGAAATGATACTAGATCTCTTAAACTATCTACCTTACTTTCTTCTCCAACACAAATAAGTGTTAGTTCCATGTACCTCATCCTCCTTAGTATAAAAGAAATCAAACATAGATTGATATTCCCCTATACTAATCAGATCGATGAAGTGATGTATCCATCATGGCACCGTCCTCTCTCAAGACGCTTACGAAGTTAGCTGTCGGATTCGGACTTTGAGAGTAGCCCTACTTTCAAACTTGAAAGATTCACCCCTAGTGCCTACGCACTAATTGGTTCCTCCGCTCCATATAATTGGACTCAGCGTTTACAAAAAAATGTATTCTGGCTGATATATTACTCCTGTATTTTGAAAAAGTAAACAGAAAAAAAGCCAGTTATAAAACTGGCTTTTCACTTACCTATGCACGCATTCTATTCACTTTATATGCAAAATGATTCGTCGGCCCATGGCCACTACCAATATTCAATGGCTCTTCAATTGCTATACTAATAAATCGTTTTGCTTCTTGAACAGCATCTTCAATTGAGTATCCTTTCGCAAGTCCTGCTGTAACCGCTGAAGCAAATGTACACCCACTTCCATGCGTTTGCTTTGAAGGAATTCGCTCGCTTCTAAACTCAATAAATTTTTCTCCATCAAAGAGGAAATCAATTACTTCATTCCCTTGATATTCTGCATGTCCGCCCTTCATAAGCACATATTTAGCACCTAATTCATGCAATACTTTTGCAGCTTCCTTACTATCTTCAACATTATGAATCTCCATCCCAGTTAACACTTCTGCTTCTGGGACATTCGGTGTTATAACAGTTGCTACTGGTAATAAATATTCTTTTAATGCTTGAACTGCTTCTTGCTGTAATAATGATGCACCGCCTTTTGCAATCATAACGGGATCTAGCACAATATTATTCCAGCCAAACTTTTTAATTTGTTCTGCAACAATTTGAATTATTTCACTACTAAATAACATTCCTAGTTTCACTGCATCTGGTGTTAAATCCGTACCAATTGAATTCAGCTGTTCTGTAATACCTTCTAACGGAACAGGATATACCCCTTGAACGCCAAGCGTGTTTTGAGCAGTAATTGCCGTAATAGCCGTCATTCCGTATACACCAAGCTCTTGGAATGTTTTTAAATCTGCCTGAATTCCAGCACCGCCGCCGCTATCAGACCCTGCAATTGTTAAAGCTTTATTCACTTTCATCCCAATCATCCTTTTCTATCCAAAATAGCGATGATAAATCGTTTTTGCTTCGCTTATATCTTTCGTTCCATGTACGAGCACACGGCCATCTTTAAAGGCTACTAACCTCTTGTCTTCAACAGAAAATGATAGTAAATATGGATTTACATTTAAATCATTCACACGACCTTCCAACAACTCTTTATATTGTTCAAAATTCATTTCCTTTTTATGAGGTGGTCTAATTTGAACTGTATTTCGCCCGCATAAAACTGCTGTTTTTGATGTGTTCTCTTTATTTAAATACGGATATAATGCATTCTCTCCGCATGAAGGACAATTATGCTGGCGAAGCTTTTGCACATTCATACATGAATACTCATTCTTCCACATATCAAACGATACAAGCCCATCTCGAAGTGATTCGTAATCTTCTACTAACAGTTTAAGAGCTTCTGTTACTTGATGAGAAACGACAAGAGATACAGCAGGTGATATAATACCCGCTGTATCACATGTTGCCCCGCCAAGCGGAATCGACTGTAATAAACATGATAAACATGGTGTTTTACTAGGAAGGATTGTGTAAGAAAGACCGTAACTACCTACACATGCACCGTAAATCCATGGAATAGAATATTTTTGTGCTATATCATTCACAATAAAGCGTGTTTCAAAATTATCAGTCGCATCAATAATTACATCAACATTTGAAACAAGTTCTTCTAACTCTTCAGCTGTTACATCTTGAACGAGAGCTTCTATTGTTACATCGCTATTAATCTCTTCTAAACGTTTTTTAGCCGCTATAGCTTTTGGAAGATTATTCTTTACGTCGATCTCTGCATACAATTGTTGTCTTTGTAAATTACTCCAATCTACATAATCACGGTCAACAATTGTTATCTTGCCAACACCTGCTCTTACAAACATCTCTGCATTTGCACTACCTAATGCACCTGCACCGATAATAAGCACATGCTTTTCTCTTATCTTTTGCTGTCCTTCTTCTCCAATTGGAGAAAATAGTTCTTGGCGAGAATATCGATTATTCAACTACGCTCATTCCTTCTAAAGGACTACTTGCAGTTGCACAACGCTTACGTACAATACGACCTGCTTCAAATCCTAAACGGCCTGCTTCAATACTTAATTTCATTGCTTGTGCCATTTTAATAGGATCTTTTGCTCCTGATACAGCTGTATTTAATAACACGCCATCTGCTCCTAATTCCATTGCAAATGCTGCATCAGCTGGACTACCAATACCGGCATCAACGATAACTGGTACTGTCGCTTGTTCAATAATGAAGCTCAAATTTAATGGATTTACAATACCAAGTCCTGATCCGATTGGAGATGCTCCTGGCATAATCGCATGCACGCCAAGCTCTTGTAATTTACGTGCTAATACAACATCATCAGATGTATACGGAAGTACGATAAATCCTTCTTCTAGTAACATTTCAGATGCCTTTAACGTTTCTACCGGATCAGGTAATAACGTTCTATCATCACCAATAACTTCTACCTTTATCATGTCACAAAGCCCAGAGGCTTTTGCTAATTTTGCAATACGAACAGCCTCTTCAGCGTTTTTTGCCCCTGCTGTATTTGGTAATAACGTATATTTTTTCACATCAAGTTTCTCTAATAAATTAGGTTGCTTTGCATCAAAGATATCCATACGACGTACTGCAAACGTTAAAATTTCAGCTTCAGAAACGTCAATTGCCTTTTGCTGCACGTCAAAATCAGGGAATTTACCTGTTCCTAATAAAAGTCTAGAATGAAATGAAAATGGTCCAATGTTTAACATAATCAACCGCCTCCTACGAAAGTTACAATCTCAATTTGGTCTCCATCAAAAACAGATGTATCTGTATGATCATCTTTTTGTAAAATATCTTTATTACGCTCTACTACAACAATTCTGTTATCTAGCTCTAAATGTGTAAGTAGCTCAGCTACTGTTTTTACACTCGATGGCACTTCAATTTGGTTACCATTAATTTTTAAGTTCAAACTTCCATCCCCTTTCTAAACTCTTCTAGAAAGCAATGAATCTAGCAAATGATTCTCTTGCTTTCCTTCTATTAAATCAGCCATATATTGGCCAGAAACAGGACTTAATAAAATACCATTTCGATAATGGCCCGTGCAAGCATATAAACCTTTTATTTCTTCATGCTCTCCCATATAAGGAGCTTCATGATTCGATTGTGGTCTTAATCCTGCCCATGTGCTTTCCCATTCTGCTTCTTTTAAAGCTGGCAATATTGTATAAGCACGCTCTAATATAGAAGTTATACTTTCTGGCTGCACAGTTTTATTGAACGTATGTGGCTTCATTGTTGCCCCAATTACGTAACGTCCACCGCGCTTTGGAGTAATGTAAAATCTTTCTTGAAAAATAGGTGCTTTTAAAAGTTGTTTTCTACTTCTTACCGCAACCACTTCTCCTTTAACTGGATATGTACCCCAATCGCGGTGAAAATAACTGAGTAACTTCGTGCTCCATGAACCTCCTGCAATAACGACTTTCTCACATGTGACAATACCTTCACTTGTAATAACTCCAGTCACTTTATTATTTTCAATACGGATATCAAATACTTCTGTCTGTTCATATATATCAGCACCGGAAATTGCCGCAGAATGTGCGAATGCTTTCGTAAGCTCTGGTGCAATAACATGACCGTCTTTCGGATAATATACTGCTCCTATAATAGATTCAGATAGATATGGCTCTTTTTCCCGCACATGGTCTCCCGTTAGAAAATAAGAATCTTCACCTGTTTTCTGCTGCCAATCCATAATGTGAAGAATTCTTTCCTTCTCATCTTCATTTTGAGCAATACGATAAATTCCTTTTTCTTCATATCCAATATCAACACCCGTCTTTTCACGTAAAACTGCTGCAAGTTGTGGAAATATAGCTCGGCTTTCTCTAGCAAGTTCAAATAGCGGATCATACGCATCCCATTCTGCCTGAACACCAAGTAAACCAGCAGCTGCTTTGGAAGCTTCCGATGCAATACTTTGCTTCTCCACAATCGCTACTTTATGTCCTCTTTCTGCTAGAAAATGTGCAACTGAACTGCCAATTACACCACCACCAATAATCGCTACATCATACTTCTCACACATGTTTTTCCGCCCACTTTCTTATTGATTCCTTATAAGATTTCGCTTTGCTATACGGGTTACTACTACTTACAATTCCAGACATAACTGCTATACCACTTACACCGTTAGTAAGAACATCCACTGTGTTTTCTGGGGTAATTCCTCCAATTGCTGTAATCGGTATAGATAAACACCTTGCAATGTCTGAAATTTCTTCAAGCCCTCTCGCTGGCACACCTTTTTTACAATCTGTCGGAAATACATGGCCATAAACGAGTGAATCCGCGCCATTTTTAAAAGCTACTATTGCTTCATCTAGCGAATGCACAGAATAACCGACATGCAAATACGAAAACTTTTCTTTCACTGACTTTACATCTGTACTTCGATATCCTAGTTGAACACGAGGTATATTTAATAAAATTGCAATATCAATTCGATCGTTTATGACAATTTTAGAAGCCGGAAAGCCCTCCATTAATAGACTTTCCACACCTTCATATAATTCCTTCGTACTCTTCTCACGCTCACGAATATGCAAATAATCAATCTCACTCTCAATTTGCATCGCTACATTCACTAACTCTTCGAATGGCATATGGCCATTTGAGATTACGTGGAGCTCATTTTTCATATTCATTCGCCTACTTTAAAATATTTTCGAATAGTTCATCGGCTGGGACGGTTTCTTTCGTCATTCCTTTGTCCTTCAGCCACTTATTTTGTTTCTCCCAAGATTCTTTTGAATCTGATAAGAATGGCTCATCTTTCGTTTCCATCTTCTCTAATAAAATTTTCATACTTTCCTTTTCAACTTCTGGCACAAGTGGGAAGTTTTCTTTTTCTTGATGATTTAATAAAATATTCAATGCTTCATCTGGGTTTTTCTTCATGAAATCATAGCCTTTTTTCGTACCGCGTAAGAAAGCTTGCAACGCTTCTTTATCTTTTTTCAACGTTTTATCACCTGTTACAAACACAAGCTCATGGTAGTTTGGTACTCCGTAATCAGCTGGATTAAAGTACGCTGGTTCATGGCCTTCATGACGCATAACAGGTACTTCATGGTTAATGTATGCCCCTGTTACCGCATCTACTTTCTTCGTAATTAATGCTGGTACTAAATCAAATCCAACATCAACTACTTTCACTGTATCAGGATTACCACCAGCTTCTTTTACCATCGTTTTTAAATACATCTCACTTAAAGGTGTTCCAGAGTATCCTACTGTTTTTCCTTCTAAATCTTTCGGTGATTGAATGCCCGCTGATTTCAGTGATACAACATGATTTAATGGTGAACGTACGACAGCTCCAATTGATTTCACTGGAATTTGCTCATTCGCTCTCGCCATAACAACATCTGGCTGATAATACAAGCCAACTGTTACCTTCCCTGCTGCTGCCAGCGTTAATGGATCAGTCGGATTAGAAGGGAATTTAATATTTACCTTTACACCTTCTTCTTTAAAGTATCCTTTTTCAATTGCTGCATAGATAAAGCTATGTACCGCATTTGGATACCAATCTAACATAACTGTTATTTCTTTCTCTTTTTTACTTTTGTCTGATGCTGAATTACTCGAACATCCTGCAATTATTGCAATTAATAATGTAACCACAAAGATGCGCTTTAAAAATTTCATGAATACTTCCTCCAACTAATGAATTTCTTTTCTAATATGGAAATAATTACGACGAAGAAAATAGCTAATAATGATAACAATACAATAGGTGCAAATACGCCAGCTCCATCTAACTGCGTCATCATTCTCTTACTGAAATATCCAAGCCCAGCTTGTGCACCGAGCCATTCTCCAATTGCTGCTCCGATAACACTAAGCGGAACTGCAATTTTTAAAGCTGAGAAAAAATAAGGAAGAGCAGACGGCAACTTTAATTTAAGAAAAATATCTCTTTTTGTTGCTCCATATGTAACTAAGAGCTCCTCCCATTCTTTTTTCGTACTACGCAGTCCATCATACGTATTGACCGCAATTGGGAAAAACGTAATTAAAACTGTGACAACAACCTTACTCCAAATTGTGTATCCAAACCATAAAACAAATAGCGGAGCAAGCGCAGTAATCGGAATCGTTTGTGAAGCAACTAATAATGGATAAAATGCTCTCTCCATCCATGTACTCGCATTCATTAACATCGCTAGCCCTACACCTAATACGATAGAGATAACAACACCTATTAAAACGACGTATAACGTTGCAGGTAAATGAACTGTAAATAATATGTCTTTTAGTTTCCATATCTTCATTACAATCGCAGAAGGTGACGGTAAAATGTACATCTCATCTACAATTCTTGCTCCTATTTCCCACACAGCTAGTAAAATACTAGAAAGTGTAATAGCAGGAACTAATTCTTTCAATCGGTTCATCACACAAGTACCTGCCTTTGTAACATACTAAGAAGCTCATCTTTCAGCGCTAATACTTCCGGTTTATATAAATCTTTTCGTGTTCTGTTATGATCAAGCGGTACAGTCCGCTCAGTCAAAGTCGTTATCGGCTGCTGTTCCACTACTAAAACTCGGTTTGAAAGAAATAACGCTTCTTCAACATCATGAGTAATGAATAAAATTGTTTTTTCCCACTCTTGCCATTGTTCAAACAACCATTCTTGCAAAGAGGTCTTCGTTAAAGCATCCAACGCACTAAATGGTTCATCTAACAGCAATATTTCCCCGCCTGTTAATAAAGTTCGAATAAAAGATACACGTTGTCTCATACCACCAGATAAATCTTTCGGATATTTTTTCTCATACCCTTGCAAACCAAATTTATGTAACAGTTCCTTTGCCTTTACTTGTGCTTCTTTCTTCTGTACACCTTGGCACTCTAGCGGCAGGGCAGCATTCTCAATAATTGTTCTCCACGGCAAAAGCATATCTTTTTGCGGCATATATCCTACAGGATGGTGCTTTGTTTCTGTCAGTTCTATCTGTCCAGTACTTACCTTTTCTAGACCTGTAATAAGGCGAAATAAAGTACTTTTCCCACATCCACTCGGTCCGATAATACTGACAAACTCTTTCTCATGTATAGAAGCATTTAATTCATGGATGATTGGTTTCTCATCGTAATGAAAAGAAACATTATGAAACTGTAGTATGTTCTTGCTCCTCAAATCCCCACATCTCCTTACGATAGGACATATCCCAGAATAAATATTCAAATCGACTGGAATATAAGAAAATCTCCTCTAATCTTTCTAGTTCTGTCTCAGACTTTCCCACTGCCATTTCATTTAATAAATCTATTAACCAAATACACAGATTACCGTATTCTTCCGAACTATATCCTTGAATCCACTCACCAAAAAACTCATGATCTCTTGCTCCAGGAATATCATTTAAACGCTTTCCAATTTCCCAATAGCTCCACATACATGGAAGAAGCGCTGCTATTAATTCCGCAAGTGTGCCATTTTGAGATACAGACATCATGTAATTTGTATAAGCTAAATTTTTAGCAGATGGTTTCGCAGACTCTATCTCCTCTATAGAAATTCCAAGTCTTTTTGCATATTGTTTATGGATTGTCATTTCGCCATTTAATATTCCATCAATTTGTTCAGCGAACTTTCCCATTACTTGTGGATTCGTTGCTTTTACAACACCAATCGCATATAACTTTGCATAATCTAGCAGATATAAATAATCTTGAATAATATAATACTGGAATTTATCTTTTTCTAACGTGCCATCTCCCATACCCACTACAAACGGATGATTATGACTCATCTCCCAAACCGGTTGCACAGTTTCTAATAATCTATCGCAAAATTTCATTTCTCTATCCCCTTTCAATATATGTATCTAAATAAAAAACCACTTCTATATATAAGAAGTGGTTACAGCAAATAAAGTTATACATTTATTCGATGTTCCACTTCCCTTCGCTAGTATTACCTAGATCAGGTGTTGTAAGGGTTAAGGATTATTCCTCTCTCAGCAAATCAAGCACCCCTAGTGGTTTCAATATGAAATTTTTAAATAAAAAAGCCCCGTTTCTATACGCAAAGAAACGGGGACTCATTGTTAGTGTCCGAATTGCTTCCCTACGCTAGCATAATCTAGATCAGGTAATAAAAAGGATCAAAGGCTTACGGCCTACTCTCAGCTGGCAACACCAGCTCTCCTAGCAAACTATAAAATTATCACTGTCAGTATAACACCCTAATAAGACATCATCAACTTTTTTAATTTTCTTAATTATTAACAGAATATCAAAGTTATACAATACATACATTCTATTTTAGAAAATAAAACCCCAATTAATTGCATAAGAAGGAATCATTATCCTCAAAAAATTTATTTTTATATTGATTTCATATTACATTTATGTGAATACACCCACTATATTATATCTTTATACTATAATAAAATTACAACTATACAACTAGAGGAGGTCTCTATTCCATGAATATGAAAGCTACTGCTTTAACAGCAACTACTGTAGCGATTGCTTCTTTACTTCCTTCTATGGGTGAAACAAATGTACAAAAAGCAAACGCTGAACAATTATCTAATATTAAAACTGGGTATGTCAAAGTCGATCAAGTAGCATTACATACAGAAGATAACGTAAAAAGCACATCAATTGATACAATTCGCTTTAATACAAAAGTGAACATCCTTGAAACAACTAATGAGTGGTATAAAGTATCTGTTCATAATAAAGTAGGTTATGTACAAAAAGATGCTATTTTACTAAAAAACAAACTTCATTCTAATGATCAATACATCGTTAATGCTAATGCATTAAACGTTCGCTCTGAACCTAATTTAGAATCTTCCATTTTAGATGTATTACCAAATGGCAAGTTTATTACCGTTCAAGAAGATCAAGGCGAATGGTATAAAATATCGCATAATGGCCAAACAGGTTACGTACAAAAAGCATTCATCTCTAATGGTTCACAACCCTTAGTAAAAGGAATCACCGTTCAAAATAATACAAAATATACTGTTGCAACACCTAATCTAAATGTACGTAGCAACGCTAGTACAAGTAGCGCTCTACTCGGTTCATTACAAAACGGTACACAAGTACAAGTAGTAGAAACTGTAGGAACTTGGTATAAAATTCGTTTTGGCACAGGATACGGATATGTAGCAAAACACTATGTAGTACAAAATCAACCACAAGCTAAAACTGATCAACCTTCATCAATTCCAGCTGCTTTCAAATTCCCTGCTCAAGGAAGAATTAGCTCAACCTTTGATATACGCTGGGAACAAATGCATTATGGTATAGATATTGCCGCTCCAGGAAACGTCTCTATCCAAGCTGCTGCTGCAGGTAAAGTTGTGAAATCTTATTATTCAGCTAGCTATGGCAATGTTGTTTTCATTGCGCATCAAATCAATGGGAAATTATATACAACTGTTTATGCTCATATGAAGGATCGCACTGTACAAGCTGGTGATCAAGTACAAACTGGACAATTAATAGGTCATATGGGAAACACAGGTCATTCATACGGGCAGCATCTTCATTTTGAATTACATAATGGAGAATGGAATTTTGAAAAAACAAATGCAGTAAATCCACTGCCATATTTAGTTAGGTAAATTGTATGCCACGCAATATACCTCTTATAATTGAATACGTAGCCTTTTTAGGTTTAATCTGTTGTTTAATCATTTACAATACAAACATTGTATTTTTATCTATTATTATTGCTTTTGTTGCATTAGAAATTATGATGGAATCATTTCAAGTGCAACTAAAACAAAAAATTGCCCATATTTATAATGCTATTTTTCTTTTGAGTGCTCTCATAACAAATATAATTAGTAATGGCTTTTATTTATCTACTGTATTTCCAGTATTCTTTATGGCTGTTTTATTATTTGTAGCTAGATATATTAATGTCCCTTATAACCAAAAACAAAAACAAGAACAAGAAGCTTAGAAAGAGGAGACACTGTGTTCCAATCTTTCAAAGATACTCCAATAAAATACATATTGAATTTGTATAAGAAAGCCAATACTTTTTTTGGTATACAAGGAAGTTATACTGAACAACTTCTCCTATATGGAATGTTTTTTCTTGTCTTAATCACTTTCTCTTTGTTTTACTAACAAAAAAGGATCTCACATAAACTGGAGATCCTTTTTAATTTATATTAATTTTTCATATCGAAAATATTGTTTATCCACAAGCATATTTTTCATAAATAAAGCTCAGATTATATTTTTTCTCTAAGCTCATTCGTTGTTCGTCATCGCACCAATAGAAAAGAATATCATGAATCGTTGCGTAACGCTTATTTTTAAGAAATAGCCTAAAGAATGATGGTAAACAATCATGTAATTGTATAAATATATAATTGCGTAGTGTTTCTTCTTTATATTCAATGCCCTTACAAATATACAGTAATTCTTCACAATAATATGCATGCTGTGGAACTTGTATCATTTCGAAAAATGGCACATAAGATAGTAGCTTTCCAATAAAATGACCGTATCGATCCATTACTCCTATCGTCATATGCTCCATCATTTCTTTCATCACATATAAATAATCATCTACATGCGTTGTCTTTAATGGGTCTAAGCGATCGGAAATTTGAGATAATACAGCTCTTTGACATGCTAAAACTGCCTGACTAGGTCCATAATATGATAGGAAATCTGTACACTTACGATATTTCCGTAATAAATCATGTGTATACAAATCATATACAAAAGTATTACAATACATTGCTAAACTCATCATATCACTATTTAATTGCTCTTTTGATAATGATTTCGCTCTCTTGCACATATAAAAAAATGTAAATTCCAATACTTCTTTATGAGATAATAAATGTTTACAATCGGTTATACACTTCTCATTAAATTTAACTCTATCCCAAATTTCAATATCCCTATCTGTCAATTCACCTATACGATATTTAATAATTAAATAATTTAAAGCAACTGATTGCGTCAAAAGATCCCATGTTTCATATTCCAATGAAGTATGAACAAACTCAGCTAATCCTTGCGCTATCATAAAATCATTTGCCTCTTCATACCAACCAATCTCTTGGCATAAGCGAAGAATACGCACTAAAGTTGGAATTTCATCTTTATGAAACTGCGGTAATTTCTTTGCTTTATTCATGCCATATACGATAAATGCCGCTAAATTTTCTTCTTTATAAAATTCTTTTTCTTTCCATACTAATATAGTTCGTTCTTTCCCCTCACCTTTTGGGTGACAAGGTACAAGCAAAGAAAATAATTCAGCGAAATTATTTGGTTCTATATATGTATCTGTAACCAAATTCCAATTTGGATCGCCCTGTACAGCCTTCATATAATTCCCCTTCCCTTTTCATCTATGTAGGAAATATTAATTTATTATCGCACCACTAAAAATTAATATTGTTATATTCAAAATCTATCATAATACTTATATCTATCAGTATATCATCTTTTCTCTTATTAAAAATTAAGAATAACAAATTTTAAAAAAATGTCGAAATTATTAACCGTATCCTTATTATATAATGTCTCAGATACATCACGCTAACATATTAGTTTAATCCATATATGCTAGAATAATGTATCTGAAATTTATATATAATTTAGCTCTTTATGAGTGACCATTAAACTCTCGGTTAATTAAAGTTTCAATTTACTCTGTACGCTCTGAGATTTCACTCAAGGCAAATCCAGCTTGATCATCTGCTGATTCCCTTATAGCTAAATCTCCTAGTGCTAACATGCCAATAAGTTGACCACTATCAACTACTGGTAATCGTCTAATTTGATGCTGTGCCATTAGCTCTGTAGCTTTTTCAATAGAATCATTTGGAGAAACTGAGATAATATTTGTTGTCATTACATTTGTAATTTTATTAGATCCAGGATGTTTTTCAGCAATCCCTCGAACGACTAAATCACGATCAGTAACAAGCCCAACAACTTGCTCATTTTCAACAACAGGAATTAATCCAACTGATTCTTCCTTCATTTTAACAGCTGCCTCATATACATTGTCTAGCGGTGTACAATGTACAATATGGGTACTCATTAAGTCTCTAACTCGTGTCATTATTTATTTCCTCCTTTTTATACATACCATAGCTTTTCCAAAATTCCTTTATTTATTTCTGGAAAGTAACGTAATAAAAAGGATTAACAAAATAAAAAAGAGCCAGCATAATGCTGACTCTTTTTTATATGACCCGTACGGGATTCGAACCCGTGTTACCGCCGTGAAAGGGCGGTGTCTTAACCACTTGACCAACGGGCCATGGCTCCGCAGGTAGGACTCGAACCTACGACCGATCGGTTAACAGCCGATAGCTCTACCACTGAGCTACTGCGGAATAATATATGGTGGGCCTAAATGGACTCGAACCATCGACCTCACGCTTATCAGGCGTGCGCTCTAACCAGCTGAGCTATAGGCCCATATACTTTACAGGGGCAGTAGGAATCGAACCCACACTGGAGGTTTTGGAGACCTCAGTTCTACCTTTAAACTATGCCCCTAAATGATGCCGGCTAGAGGACTTGAACCCCCAACCTACTGATTACAAGTCAGTTGCTCTACCAATTGAGCTAAGCCGGCATAAAAAAAATGGTGGCTCGGGACGGAATCGAACCGCCGACACGAGGATTTTCAGTCCTCTGCTCTACCGACTGAGCTACCGAGCCAACATAAATGGCGGTCCCGACCGGGGTCGAACCGGCGATCTCCTGCGTGACAGGCAGGCATGTTAACCACTACACCACGGGACCATTTGGTTGCGGGGACAGGATTTGAACCTGCGACCTTCGGGTTATGAGCCCGACGAGCTACCGTGCTGCTCCACCCCGCGATGATAAAATATTCACTTTAGAAAAAATGGAGGAGGTAGAGGGATTCGAACCCCCGCGCGACTCTCGCCGCCTGTCGGTTTTCAAGACCGATCCCTTCAGCCGAACTTGGGTATACCTCCGAGATATATACGTCTAATGGTGGACCTTGTAGGACTCGAACCTACGACCGGACGGTTATGAGCCGTCTGCTCTAACCAGCTGAGCTAAAGGTCCTTTATGGTAGCGGCGGAGGGGATCGAACCCCCGACCTCACGGGTATGAACCGTACGCTCTAGCCAGCTGAGCTACACCGCCATAAATGATATTAATATAAGTGGAGCCTAGCGGGATCGAACCGCTGACCTCCTGCGTGCAAGGCAGGCGCTCTCCCAGCTGAGCTAAGGCCCCATGTTTTTTAGGAATATCGGGAAGACAGGATTTGAACCTGCGACCCCCTGGTCCCAAACCAGGTGCTCTACCAAGCTGAGCCACTTCCCGTTAATAAAAGCGCGCCCGAGAGGAGTCGAACCCCTAACCTCTTGATCCGTAGTCAAACGCTCTATCCAATTGAGCTACGGGCGCATATGGTGCCGAGGGCGGGGGTCGAACCCGCACGGTGGTCACCCACCGCAGGATTTTAAGTCCTGTGCGTCTGCCTGTTCCGCCACCCCGGCATGTCATATTGAAAATTGGAGCGGAAGACGGGATTCGAACCCGCGACCCCAACCTTGGCAAGGTTGTATTCTACCACTGAACTACTTCCGCAAGACATGTATGAGTTATTTTATTAAAAGTGCGGGTGAAGGGAGTCGAACCCCCACGCCAAAGGCGCTAGATCCTAAGTCTAGTGCGTCTGCCAATTCCGCCACACCCGCATATTAATTAAAATGGTGAGCCATGAAGGACTCGAACCTTCGACCCTCTGATTAAAAGTCAGATGCTCTACCAACTGAGCTAATGGCTCTTACAATAAAAACTGGTGCCGACTAGAGGACTTGAACCCCCAACCTACTGATTACAAGTCAGTTGCTCTACCAATTGAGCTAAGTCGGCTAAATGGTGGAGGATGACGGGATCGAACCGCCGACCCCCTGCTTGTAAGGCAGGTGCTCTCCCAGCTGAGCTAATCCTCCGGATTGCCTGGCAACGTCCTACTCTCACAGGGACAAGGTCCCAACTACCATCGGCGCTAGAGAGCTTAACTTCCGTGTTCGGTATGGGAACGGGTGTGGCCTCTCTGCCATCATTACCAGACTGTATTCATTTAAGACAAGAATCATTGTAACTCATTTAACTTTTAAAGTCAACAAGTTTTTTATATTCTTTCAAAACTAGATAACATTGCTTCATATTATATGGTTAAGTCCTCGATCTATTAGTATTCGTCAGCTCCACATGTCACCATGCTTCCACCTCGAACCTATCAACCTGATCATCTTTCAGGGATCTTACTAGCTTACGCTATGGGAAATCTCATCTTGAGGGGGGCTTCATGCTTAGATGCTTTCAGCACTTATCCCTTCCGCACATAGCTACCCAGCTATGCCCTTGGCAGAACAACTGGTACACCAGCGGTGCGTCCATCCCGGTCCTCTCGTACTAAGGACAGCTCCTCTCAAATTTCCTACGCCCACGACGGATAGGGACCGAACTGTCTCACGACGTTCTGAACCCAGCTCGCGTACCGCTTTAATGGGCGAACAGCCCAACCCTTGGGACCGACTACAGCCCCAGGATGCGATGAGCCGACATCGAGGTGCCAAACCTCCCCGTCGATGTGGACTCTTGGGGGAGATAAGCCTGTTATCCCCGGGGTAGCTTTTATCCGTTGAGCGATGGCCCTTCCATGCGGAACCACCGGATCACTAAGCCCGACTTTCGTCCCTGCTCGACTTGTAGGTCTCGCAGTCAAGCTCCCTTATGCCTTTGCACTCTACGAATGATTTCCAACCATTCTGAGGGAACCTTTGGGCGCCTCCGTTACACTTTAGGAGGCGACCGCCCCAGTCAAACTGCCCACCTGACACTGTCTCCCGGGTCGATAAGACCCGTAGGTTAGAATTTCAATACAGTCAGGGCGGTATCCCACCAGCGCCTCCACCGAAGCTAGCGCTCCGGTTTCAATGGCTCCCGCCTATCCTGTACAAACTGTACCAAAATTCAATATCAGGCTACAGTAAAGCTCCACGGGGTCTTTCCGTCCTGTCGCGGGTAACCTGCATCTTCACAGGTACTATAATTTCACCGAGTCTCTGGTTGAGACAGTGCCCAAATCGTTACACCTTTCGTGCGGGTCGGAACTTACCCGACAAGGAATTTCGCTACCTTAGGACCGTTATAGTTACGGCCGCCGTTTACTGGGGCTTCAGTTCAGAGCTTCGCTTACGCTAACCCCTCTCCTTAACCTTCCAGCACCGGGCAGGTGTCACCCCCTATACTTCGCCTTACGGCTTCGCAGAGAGCTGTGTTTTTGCTAAACAGTCGCTTGGGCCTATTCACTG
>NZ_JBBOXT010000001.1:520000-722500 GCF_038007725.1 Bacillus sp. FSL W8-0640 | reverse complement strand
GAAAAGAGATTGATAAAAAAGTTAAAGAGATAGATAAGGAATATAAAGATCAATTTTCTATTAAACTTTTGGCTTCAACCCATGAACAAGTTGAAAATGCTGTTACTAGCATGGGAAAAGAAGTAATACTTGGAGCAATTGCTGCAACTCTAATTATCTTAATCTTTTTACGTAACTTCCGAACAACACTCATCGCTGTTGTCAGTATTCCATTATCTATTTTATTAACACTCTTTTTACTACATCAATCTAACATTACGCTTAACATTTTAACCCTCGGTGGTTTAGCTGTTGCGGTTGGACGTCTCGTCGATGATAGTATCGTTGTCATCGAGAATATTTTCCGCCGTTTACAAAAAGATTCTTTCTCTAAAGATATCATTCTCGATGCAACGAAAGAAGTCGCAGTCGCAATTACTTCTTCTACTTTAACAACGGTCGCTGTTTTTTTACCTATCGGCCTCGTATCGGGAGCAATCGGAAAATTAATGTTACCTATGGTATTAGCAGTTGTATATTCTATACTATCATCCTTAATCGTTGCACTAACAGTTGTTCCACTTATGGCTTTTTTACTACTCAAAAAAACAAAGCATCGAAAGCCAAGTTCTTCATCACGATATGTCGCTACATTAAAGTGGGCTCTTTCTCATAAATTCATTATTCTACTTACTGCATTTTTATTATTTGTAGGATCAATTGCAGCTTATATATTACTACCGAAAGCAAACATAAAATCTGAAGACGACACAATGTTATCTATTAACATGACATTTCCAGCCGATTATAATGCTGAATCTCAAAAACAAAAAGCATTTGATTTTGAAAAGAAATTACTTTCTAATTCAGATATAACAGACGTTATTTTACGAATGGGATCTAGCGCAGAAGATGCACAATGGGGGCAAACAACTAAAAATAACCTCGCTAGTATATTCGTAGTCTTTAAAAAAGGTTCTGATATTGATCAATATATTAAAGAGTTAAAAAAGGAAAATAAAACTTTTGAGCCTGCTGAACTTGATTATATAAAAACAAGTTATTCAAGCTCTGGCGGCGGCAATAACTTACAATTTAACGTAACAGCTACTAACGAAGCGGATTTAAAAGAGGCGGCTACTATCGTTGAAACAAAACTAAAAAGCATGGATGATCTTTCTAAAGTAAAAACAAATTTAGAAGACTCTAAAAAAGAATGGCAAATTCATATTGATCAAACAAAGGCTGAACAACTAGGTTTAACACCAGAAATAGCTGCGCAACAATTAGCATTCCTTATGAAGAAATCACCTATTGGCGAAATTACAATTAATAATGAAAAAGCTACTATTATGATAGAACACAAAAAAGAAAACATTAATAAACAAGAAGATATTTTAAATACAAACATACTATCACCTATTAATGGACCAATACCTTTAAAAGACATCGCAACTATTTCAGAAAAACAAACGCAAACAGAAATTTTCCATAAAGACGGAAAAGAAACAATCCAAATTACAGCCGAAGCTTCAAATGAAGATTTGAGTAAAGTAAACACAGCAGTAAATAAAGCGATGACTGACTTAGATTTACCTAGTGGTGCAAAAGTAAATATCGCAGGAGCTACTGAATCTATGCAAGAGAATTTTACAGATTTATTCAAAATTATGGGGATTGCAATCGGGATTGTATATTTAATTATGGTTATCACCTTCGGGCAAGCACGTGCTCCTTTTGCAATCCTATTCTCCTTACCGTTAGCTGCTGTCGGTGGTATTTTAGGATTAATCATTTCACGAACACCTGTTGATGTAAATTCCTTGATCGGCGCATTAATGTTAATCGGGATTGTTGTTACAAACGCTATTGTATTAATAGAAAGAGTCCAACAAAATCGGGAACACGGAATGGAAACTAGAGAAGCCTTACTTGAAGCAGGTTCTACTAGACTACGCCCAATTATTATGACAGCTATTACAACAATCGTTGCTATGCTCCCACTCCTATTTGGCCAATCCCAAGCGGGAAGTATGGTATCAAAAAGTTTAGCCGTCGTCGTCATCGGCGGTTTGGCAGTCTCAACTGCTCTTACATTAGTAGTCGTTCCAGTTATGTATGAACTATTAGATAAAATCGGGAGAAAAAGACGCTCCCGTAGGAAAATAAGCACTTCTACAGAAACACCTGATATTTAAAAACAAAAGGCGTTACCTTCACAAATGAAGATAACGCCTTCTCTCTATTTATTCATAAAATCCATCATTTTTTCCACATATTGCTCTATAGGTTTACTAGAATCCACAATCCAAATTACATCTGTTCTTCTTTATAATTAATCACAAATTCAACAATCATTACATCCATTCCTTCTATATTAAAATACAAAAGAACCCCCTACCTATAAATAGAGAGTTCTTCTTTATAATTTATGCCGCTTTTACCTTTTTCGTTGTTTTACTTTTTCTTTTCGTTCCTGTAAAGCGCTTGTGTAATATAGATGCTATCAAGCGTGAAATAACATTGAATAGTAATACCATAATAATTAATACAGCTGCAGATTTTGTCGCAATCAACTTCGCATCTGGAATAACTCCTTCAGAATTTAATTTCCAAATGTGAACCGCTAATGTTTCAGCTGGTCTAAACGGATTTAAAGGATGCGCAGGACTTGATAAATCCGCTGCTGAATTTAAAATCGGGGATGTTAAACCCGCTGTGTAAATTAATGCTGCCGCTTCCCCAAATATACGACCCGCCGCTAAAATAATCCCTGTAATAATTTGTGGTAATGACGATGGGATAATAATACGAGCGATTGTTTGCCACTTCGTTGCACCTAATCCAAGACTTGCCTCTTTTACATTATGAGGAACTTCTGAAATCGCATTTTCACAAACACGCGTTAAACCTGGTAAATTTAAAATAGTTAAAGCAAGAGCACCACCCATTACTGTGTATCCCCAACCTGTCATTGTAACGAACACTAACAAACCAAATAAACCAACAACAATAGAAGGTAAAGATGCCATTGTCTCGATACATAGACGAACAAAATTTAAAAAACGTCCTTGTTTTGCGTACTCTGCTAAATATATTCCAGCACCTAATCCAAGAGGAATAGATATAATAAGCGTTATAACAAGCATGTAGAAGGAATTGAATAACTGCGGACCAATCCCACCACCAGCTCTTGTATTGCTTGGTTCTCCAAACAAGAAATTAGGATCCCAAAACCCCCATCCCTTTTGTAAAATTTCAAATACTAAGAACACTAGCAAAGCTACAACTAAAGTTGCAACCGCATAAAAGATACCTGTCCAAACTTTATTTACCGTTCTTGCATTCATTATTATCGCTCACCTCTTTGCCCAATCGCTCGAATTACTAAAATAAACAGGAATGAAATAACAAGTAAAATCATCGCTAAAGTCCATAGCGCATTGTTCCAAGCAGTTCCGTTCAATGTATTCGTCATGTCCATTGTTAAAATACCAGTTAACGTCGCTGTCGGACTATATATTCCTTCTGGTAATTTAATCGTATTCCCGATTACCATTTGAACCGCTAGCGCTTCACCAAAAGCACGCGCTAAACCTAAAACAACACCTGTTAAAATCCCTTTCTTCGCAGCAGGAACAATTACTCGGCTAATCGCTTGCCATTTCGTTGATCCTAGACCATAAGAAGCTTCTAAATAATCAAATGGAACAGAACGTATTGCATCAGAAGCGATACTAGCAATAGTAGGTAAAATCATAATACTTAATACAACAATACCTGCAATTAAACTAAAGCCTACTCCCCCAAACGAATCACGTAATAGTGGTACTAAAATCGTAACACCTAATAATCCGTATACAACCGAAGGAATACCAACTAACAATTCTAGAACAGGCTTCAATACTTTATTTCCAAACTTTGGCGAAATTAAATTCATGAATATAGCAAGAGCTATAGCAATTGGTGCACTAATAATAACCGCACCTAACGAAACCACCGTTGAACCTACAATGAAAATTAAAGCCCCGAAGGATCCTTGATCAGCATTTGGATTCCATTTTGTCGATGTTAACATCTCAGTAAATGAGATACCACTTTGTGTAAAAGATTGAATACCTTTCCCACAAATAAACGCAATAATAGCTAATGTAATTAAAACAATAAAAATACCACAAAACGTAACAAGTGATCTTCCTATATATTCACTTTTTACGTAATTAATTTGTTTTTTCCCCTTCATCACAGGACAGACCCCACTTCACAGATTGAAATGAACAGGACTGGCCTTGCAGCCAGCCCCATAAAATTTTATTACTTATTTAATTTAGACATTGGAATGTAGCCCATATCTTCTACTTGCTTTTCAAAATCTTTACCTTTTACATAATCGATGTAAGCTTTTGTTGCTTCCTTCGCTTCACCTTTTGTTACCATATATTCGTAAGACCAGAATGGATATTTACCAGACGCAATGTTTTCAACTTTCGGTTCAGCACCATCAATTTTCACTGTTTGTAGTGCGCCTTTTTTCTCGCCGACCATGTAAGACATTGCTAAATAACTCACCGAACCAGGAGTAGAGTTAATCGCTTGCTCTACTGCACCGTTAGAATCTTGTGTTGTACCAGTTCCATCATTAATTTTCGCGTCTTTCATAATCGTTTTTTCAAATGTAGCACGTGTACCAGATGAAGCCGGACGGTTAATTACATTAATTTTTTCATCTTTTCCGCCTACTTCTTTCCAGTTTGTTACTTTTCCAGTGAAGATATCTTGTACTTGTTGCATTGTTAAGTTATCAACTTTTACATCTTTATTTACGACAAGAGCGAATGCAATACCCGCTACCTTGTTATCTACTAATTCTTTCGCCTTTTCAGCATCTTTTATTTTATCTCCGGACGGAACATCTGAATTACCAATTTGTACTGCACCAGATGCTACTTGGTTAATCCCAGTTCCACTACCGCCACCTTGAACTTGAATAGAAACTTTTGAATTTTTCTCCATGAATTTCTTTCCAGCTTCCTCCGCAAGAGGTAGAAGAGCTGTAGAACCAGCCGCTGCAATCGTACCTGATAATTCTTGTTTTGTATTATCGCTTCCTTTAGCAGTTTCTTTACTAGTTGTATCTTCTGCTTTCCCACAACCAACTAATGCTCCTGCTACCACTAAAGCTGCTAAAGAAAATTTAATACCTTTTTTCATAACCATGTCTTGTACCCCCATTTGGATTATCACTTTTCGAATTCATTTTCTTTCGAACACAAATTCATTGTAGGACAACAATATTATGTGAGTGTTAAGCAATTTTTAATTTTAAGTAAATGACGATAATAATCCTTAAAAGCTAGAAATCCCAACATTTATAGTTAAATAACCCAACAAAAACCACACTAACTACGCTGCAATGTAAATATATTCTTAACAATGTAAATTCAATGTAAATGTTTTTCTCTCTTTTTCCCTTTTCGTTAAAGTTACATTTACAATTCCGCTGTATTTTTTAATTTTTACACACCTAATTTATGCACATTAAAAATAATTTCAGTAATATTTTTTAGTACAACTAAATAAATTGGAACAATTCTAAAAATAAATGAATATTTTTAAAGTACTAATTGACAACATAATCCAATGTAGTCTACTATATTACTAACAAAAAGTTTACCTTAGGAAACTTTTTAAACTCAAACTAAAAATATAGAGATGAGGTAACTTTTATGGTATCGGCTAATATAAAACCACTTTCCGAATTTAAAATAGGAGAGTTTGTACAAATTGAGAAGATACAATTAGAAGGAACTATGAAACGACGCTTATTAGATTTGGGATTTATCCCGGGGGCGACGATTAAAGTATTGCAACGCAGTCCACTTGGAGATCCGGTCGCTTATCAAGTGAGCAACACAACTATTGCACTGCGTAAAGAAGAAAGCTCCCTTATTTTCGGGGTATTAATAGGAGATGATTTCAGATGAGCAAACATCGTATCGCTTTAGCTGGTAACCCGAATACAGGGAAAAGTACATTATTTAATACTTTAACAGGCTTAAAACAACATACTGGAAACTGGACGGGAAAAACTGTTTTAAAAGCTGAAGGAGAATATGAACATAACGGAAGTAATTATACATTAATAGATTTACCGGGAACTTACTCACTATACTCAAATTCCGCAGACGAAGAAGTAGCGAGGGATTATATTATATTTGAAAAACCAGAAGTAACTGTAGTTGTTATAGACGCAACTGCTATGGAAAGAAATTTAAATTTAGCACTCCAGGTGATGGAGATGACAAATAATGTAGTCATTTGCATTAACTTAATTGATGAAGCCGAGAAAAAAGGGATTGTTATCGATGAAAAGAAATTAGCAAAATCACTTGGTGTACCTGTCGTTAAAATTTCAGCACGTAACCGAGTAGGTATTGGTCATTTGCTAAATGTTATTGCAAGAGTAGCAAATAAAAAACTAATTCCAACACCAATTAAAATTACTTACAGCGAAAAAATTGAAAATATGATTCAGGAATTAGAACCACAAATTTATAAAGTGTTCGGTGATACGTATCCAGCACGTTGGATTGCGTTACGTATATTAGATGGAGATAAAAATTTCTTAACTACACTTCAAAAACACCATAATGAACCACTTGTAAGGGAGGTCGTAATTAATGGAATCTCACTCAGCCAGTAAAGCTCTTCCATTAGACTATATTATTCAACATGCACAAACACTTTCAAAAGAAGATATACGAGATGATATAGTCGGAGATATTTACCGAACATCTGCAAGCATATGTAAAGAATCTGTCCAATATACAAATACTGATAAATTATATCGTTCCGAAAAACTAGATAAAATTTTCACATCTCCAATCTGGGGATTCCCAATTATGCTCGGTATTTTATCTATTATTTTTTATCTTACAATTGCAGGCGCTAACGTACCATCTGATATGATTGCCGAATTCTTCGGATGGGCCGAAGGATATTTAACATCTTGGTTCCAAGCAGCGCATGCACCTGAATGGTTACATGGCATTTTAATACTTGGTTTGTTCCGTGGTATCGGTGCTGTTATTAGCGTTATGTTACCACCTATGGCAATCTTTTTCCCTATGTTCGCGCTATTAGAAAACTACGGATACTTACCACGTGTCGCGTTTAATATGGACCGCTTATTCAAACGATCCGGCGCACACGGGAAACAATCTTTAACAATGGCAATGGGATTTGGTTGTAATGCAGCAGCCATTATGTCAACACGTATCATTGAATCACCACGTGAACGCATGCTAGCAATTTTAACGAACAACTTCGTTCCTTGTAACGGTCGCTGGCCTATGTTAATTTTAATGGCTTCACTATTTATGGCTGCTGGTTATACAGGCAGTATGCAAACATTGGTTACTGCTGGCGTTGTAGTCGGAATGGTTGTAATTGGTGTTATTATGACATTAACTGTTTCTTGGGTACTATCAAAAACAGCCTTAAAAGGGGTTCCGACCCACTACACACTTGAGTTACCTCCGTACCGCAAGCCAAAAGTTTGGAATACAATTGTTCGCGCAACACTCGATAAGTCAATCTATGTTTTAAAACGAGCTATAGTTGTTGCTGCCCCTGCGGCTGCATTAACTTGGTTACTTGCTAACATTTTTATTGGTGACACAAGCTTACTTATGTATTTTGTAAACTTTCTAGATCCATTTGCTAAAATGTTAGGACTTGACGGCTTTATTCTAGCTGCATTCATTCTTGGACTACCCGCTAATGAAATTGTAATCCCAATTTTATTAATGTCTTACTTATCAACTGGGGCTTTAACTGAAATAGATGATTTTAATCAAATTAAAAATCTATTCCTAGAAAATGGTTGGACTTGGTTAACAGCGTTAAACACAATGTTGTTCTCACTTCTTCATTTCCCGTGCGGAACAACACTTGTTAATATATACAAAGAAACAAAAAGTGCAAAATGGACATTCTTATCGTTTGCAATCCCTACCGTTATCGCCATTGTTGTTACATTCCTCTCTACACAATTGGTACATTGGTTAGGGCTTGTATAAAGCAAAGCATACATAGAAGGTATCCCCCTTCACATATGCTTTGCACGAAAGAAACCTGAAATTATTCAGGTTTCTTTTTTTGCACATCAGTATTCCACGGCTGTGCTCCATACGTTGTGAGTTTTTTATGAATAAAATATATAGTTCCTGGAAGAACTGCCATTAATATCGTGCAACTAATTCCTAATCCAGTAAACAACTTTCATCACCTTATTTCACTCTTTTCGGTAAAGCTGAACCTGAATGTTCAATTGTTGGATGAACATGAACAGTAATTTCAGCATTACTAAAGTAATTTTCGCCTTGATCCCAATTCTTACTTACCTTTTTCCACTCTTTATAATTATGTCGCTTATACACTTCCCCTAACTCTAGTACATCTACCTTATATTTTTTTTGAACAAGTTTAATTGATTTTTGAATACGCTTCTCCATTTCTTCCGATATATCCTTCTCTAAACGCTTTTCATTCAAAACCTTTTTATGATCACTGAAATGCAACTCAGCCAATGTGCCTTCCAGAGATAAATGAATATCAAACTTTGGTTTTGTAGCATTCGTTGTGGATACTTTAATTTTTCGACGTAACTTATGAATTTCATATGTAATAAGTTGATTCTTTTTACGGATGGTAAAAAAACCTCCAATTTTTTTGCCTATTATATAATTCATCCCTACTGTTTCTTCCCCACTCAAATTGCCTACACATTTATTATCCTTTCCACGAAACAATGCTGCACCGTTCATTTGTACTCCTTGTTTTGTTAGTTCCAGAATAGGTAATACAAAACTTCGGTTAGAGATCATCTTTTCCTGCACCTCACCAATTCTTGCAGCCTCAATCATTTGGGCATTTTTCGGAGGGTGTTCAGCTAACATATCAATATACTGCGCCGGTAAATTTTCAGGCTTGGCACTTTGTTTTAAAATAGCTTCGGCATTTTTATTAGAAACGAACAAACGAATATTTCTTCTCATCTCATGATCGCGAATATATACATCTAACGTATTTTGTAAAATGTATGGATGTGAAAGTAATTCTTCAGAGAAAATAATCACCTGTATATGAGGGAAAAATAATGTACGGCTAATTTTTTTAGCGATTATTCTTATTTGTTCAAATACACTATCTGCTTTTGCACTAACATTAATATAATTTTCGCTATCCCCACCCCCTTGTCCACCCTGTTGAGACAATTTACTGGGGAGTACCATCTGATAGGTCCCTTTCATAATTGGATTCGCTTTCTTCTCCTTCACGATATCGTAAGCCGCTCCTACTACAAATCCTCTTTCTTCTATCTCTTCTAACTCAGAACACCCACTCATAAATCCAGTTAAAGCCATAACCATTATAATTTTAAGAAGGTGTTTCATTTCCACCATTCCTTCTTTTTATTTTATATACAATTAAAACGAGCAAAGGTGCTAACACAACACACCCCATATCTATCCAAGCTAAATAAGTCCCATAACTTGATAAAGCATTCAAACTACTAGGTATCATATTCGCCATAAAAATAATTGGGGCACTTACGAAAATAAAAATATGTTTCTTCACTTTCGGAAACATAGCACAAAACAATAAAGATGCGACATCATAGTACATTGCTGTCGTGTTATAAATAGTAATAATCCAAGTCGTAAAAAAAATCGCATCAAACCTTTCTAAAAATCCTCCACCAATTTCAATTTCTTTCCCTAATTCAATTGTTGGATATGTCAATCCACGTGTTGTCATATACGTAAAAACACTAATACAAGTTACATAAATTAAAATGTATGACAGCACGTTTACCATCACCGCTTTCGCGACTGCCATCGGCGCTTTTTTCGCTGTCTTATCATTCAGCAACACCGCATAAAATAAAGCTACTTCAAATCCAATAAACGTAAAAATAGAATTTTTAACTCCAACAGCATATTGACTTACTTTCGTTTGAAAAGCTGGTAGTAAATTATTTATTTCCATTAAATTTATATTCAATAAAGAAAGAAGTACTATCGCAATTAAAACAATAGGTAAGAATAAAACATTTAACCTTAATAAGGCTGCTCTTGATCCTGCTATTCCATAAATAACAACTAATAAGAAGAAGAAAGACAGTAGTTGTATTGGTGTATCACTAAATAAATACGTTTGAGAAATAACTGAAATCATTCGCGATTCATATGCTGTCAAAGCAGCAAACGTTAATACTAAAATACAACTAATTGTGTATGCAACAGGCTTCGTCAAATGCGCACTCGTATATTGAACAAAATTTTGTTTTGGAAATAAGATAGCCACTCTCGTCACAAACCAGCCTAAAACTGCGCAAATCAATCCACCCAAAAGCAAGATAATCCAACCGTCCGAAAATAAAGTTTGGTTAGCGATATCTCTCGGCATAGACAATGCCCCTATACCAATAATGGTCGATGATACCGCAAACCCAATTTCCCGAGATCCAATCTCTTCATCGCCATACTCAAATGGTTTCACTTATTTTCGCTCCTTTGGACGTATTGTAGAATCTTTTGTTTGTAAGTACTCTGGTCTATCTTTCAACATCGATTTTGGCATGCGAATAAATTCTTCTTTCCAATCTTTATAAAATGCAGGAGCAATGGGAGTTGTATACGGTATACCAACACTTGTTAAATTTGTAATATGAATAGCAAGTGCAATCAGAGCTAGAATGATCCCATACAGTCCAAAAGCCGTTGCAGCTAATACAAAGACGAAAAGTAAAATTCGGAACGTAATCGTAATACTATATACAGGAAGCGAGAACGTAGCAATCGCAGTAACTGCAATAATAATAACTAAAAACGGATTTACAATCCCTGCATTTACCGCAGCTTCTCCAATTACAAGACCTCCTACAATCCCTATCGTTTGTCCCATTGGTTTGGGCAATCGGATTCCAGCTTCTCGTATTAATTCCATAGTCAAGGCCATCATTAACGTTTCAATATATGCTGGAAACGGAACACCTTCCCTCGCACCTGCAATTGAATAAGCCAGTTTAGAAGGAATAAGTCCTTGATGATAAGATACAAGTGCTACATACATAGCTGGTAACAAAACCGCGATTATACCTGAACCCATACGTAAAAATCTTAGTAACGTTCCAATCACCCAGCGCTCGTAATGATCTTCTACAGATTGAAAAATATCAACAAACACAAGCGGTGCAATAAGAGCAAACGGAGATCCGTCTACTAAAATGGCCGCTTTTCCCTTCGCTAATGACGCTATAATATTATCTGGCCTCTCTGTATTCAAAAACTGTGGAAATGGAGATAAATTATTATCCTGAATTAATTGTTCAATCGTACCTGTTTCCAAAATAACATCTGTCACTATTGATTGAAGACGGCGATCTAACTCTTTTACAATGTGAGGATTAATAATATCTTCTATATATACTAGGGTTACTTCTTTCTGCGATCGCTTCCCCATAATATAAGATTGGAACCTCAACTTTGGATCGCGTAAACTGCGTCGGATTAACATTTTATTCACATTAATATCTTCATTTAATCCAACTCTTGGTCCGCGTATTAAATCTTCTGTCACTGGTGGCTCTAAACTTCTCTTCTCCCAAGCCCTACTATTAATAACGATAGCAGTTTGAATATTATCAATTAATATAACTGTATCTCCCGCTAAAATCGCATTTATAATATCCGGAAACGTTGTCTTCTTACCCACTTCCGCAATAGAAATAAAACGATCCAATAACGTCTGAACGACAGCCGCTTCATTTTGCACTTCTTCATATTGAAGAGTACGAACTACATATTTATAAACATTATCCTTGTCTGTTAACCCACATAAAAACACAACCGCACAACGTGTAAAACTCCCAGCAAGAACAACTTCTCTAATTGTTAAATCATTAGGTGAACCTAACTCATCCCTAATTTCTTTCATAACTTCAAATAAGTTACCTTCAAGCTCTAACAATTTCCCCACCTAACTTCCTTTTCAACAAGTTTTTAGTTAGATTCCGCTAATTGAAGAAAATATATACAAAAAAGAGCTATCTCTTTTCAAAGATAGCTCTAATAAAGTAAAACTTTAATCAGCCCTCACCAATCGGACTTTTACAGGCAGCAGGGCCCCTACCTAACTTCTTTGCTTCCGCTGAATTTTGAGTTGAGGGTCTTACTGCCCGTTAATGCGGGATAAACGAATTACTTTTCTACTATTATATTGTTTTTCTTTATAGATACACTTTTTGTAAATCCACTAACTACAAACATCACAATCATATTAATTAACAATGCGACTATGCCTACATTCAAATCTTTTATATACTGCGGGAAACTCGGAAACATTGTGGCTATAGTTGAACCAGATAAGGTAATATATGCGACCACTAACAGCCCAACTCCTATTCCTGCAATCGCTCCTTGCTTCGTAATAATTTGGCGTGGAAACAAGCTACATACAAGTGCAGGGAAAAGTTGTGTAACAATACTGTATCCCATTAATAGAAGCGCTCCTATCGTTTCTCCTCCTTTAAATGTAAATAAAACTGCCACGAGCGTTACTACAGGCACAAATAATTTTGCCATCTTAGCAACTTGTCTATCTGAAGCAGATGGAACTATCGTTCGATAAATATTTTTCGCTAACAGTGTAGAAGCCGCCATAACAAGCATCGAACCCGGAACCAATGCCGTTAATACTCCCGCACTACCAATAATTCCAATAAACCAAGGATCAAAAGTTTGTAAAGCAAGACGGAATAACGAAAGATCTACATCCGCTCCCTTTAACCCAGGAACTTGCAATATAGCAGCAAATCCTGCAAAAAATACGAAAAGTAAAACTAAAGAATACAATGGCATAATTGCTGCATTTTTACGAAATACTTTTTCATTTTTTGCAGAAAAAGCAGAAGCAAATGTATGAGGCCACATATAAAAACCGAGGGCCGTTAATATAATAGTAGAAACAAACCAAGAAATACTCATTCCTTCTTCAGGTAAAGATAAAAATCCCGGTTTCGCTGCCTCTACAGCCTCAAACATCGGCTGAAATCCTCCATAATAATGATACGGTAAATATATACCTAAAAACATAACGATAAACAGTATCATAATATCCTTCAAAGCAGCCGTCCAAGCCGAACCATGTATACCTGAAACCATTACATATATAGTTATAACAATAGCACCAATCCAAACCGCAACAACAGGTGACACCCTTCCGTAAGAAGCTTCTGAAACGATAATTCCCAGTCCTTTTAACTGTAAAACAAGATATGGGATGATGGAAACAACACCAACAATTGAAACAATAATCCCAAGCGCTTTACTTCTATATTTCTTCGCAAAAAAATCCGACTGTGAAACAAGGTTATGCTCTTTCGCATACTTCCAAATCGGTGGCAATAAAAAATACGATAAAAGATAAGCTAAAGCGCCATACCCTAAAATATAAAAGGTAGGTGCTCCTTTGCTATACGCCCAGCCACTTCCTCCCAAAAATGTAAACGTCGTATAAATTTCACCTGCCATAAGGAGAAAAACAAAAATAGTGCCAAACCCTCTTCCCCCAACTGACCATTGCTCTAAATTCATATCTTTTCCATGTTGTGCCCGAATCCCTAAAAATAGTGCGAGAAACAAAAATAAAATAATGATAAGTAATGCAGTCATTTTACATCCTCCTTATTAGCAGGATCAAACACGTACACAAGCCCCATACAAAAAGACGTAATAAACACTGATAATAATACCCAAAATAATAAAAATGGCATCCCTAATACGTAAGGAGTAACTGAATTCGCAAATATTGGCCCAACTACTAAACAAAGAACTGGGATAAGCGCTAGAATGTGTATTTTCTTCATCTCATTCTCCTTTACTTATAAAGTTCATAATGGCTGATACAAAGACTTCCACTCCAATCGGTAATGCATCTTCGTCAATCGTAAAACGAGGGTGATGGTGAGGATATATAATACCTTTCTCTTTATTTCCCGCTCCGATAAAAAAGAATGTCCCCGGTGCCTTTTGTAAAAACGCTGAAAAATCTTCTCCAGCCATCGTCGGCTGTAAACGAACAACTCTATCCCTTCCATAAAGTTGTAATGCCGTTTGTTCAATAAGCTCTGTAGCTTCATAGTCATTTACAACTGGTCGATACCCATATTCATATGAAAATGTATATTTCGCTCCGTAAGATTCCGTAATATGCTTCACAATCCGCTCAATCTTCTTCTCTGTTTCACCTCGTAATTCATGTCTTAAACTTCTCACTGTCCCTTCAATCTCGGCTTGCTCTGGTATTACATTATGAGTTGTCCCCGCATGAAATTGTGTAACAGATATTACGAGAGAATCTAATGGATTCGTGAGGCGAGATACAATTTGCTGAAGTTGCGAAACGACTTGTGTTCCAATTGCAATACTATCCACCGTTTCATGAGGGATTCCAGCATGTCCACCTTTTCCCTCTATCTTAATTTTAAAAACATCCGGTGCAGCCATTGCAGGGCCATAAATAACACCTATTTTCCCAACCTCTAATGACGCCCAAAGGTGAGCACCAATAATATAATCCACACCTTCCATTACACCTGCAGCAACCATCTCCTCTGCACCACCAGGAAAATTCTCTTCAGCATGTTGGAATAGAAAACGAATCTCCCCTTTAATTTTCTCTCTTTCTTCTACTAACTTATGTACAACCCCAAGTAATATCGCTATATGTCCATCATGACCACATGCATGCATTACACCTTTATATATAGAAATAAAATCAAACTCATTTTCTTCATGAATAGGAAGAGCATCCATATCGGCTCGAATCGCAACTGTTTTGCCCGGATGTTTACCTACTAACTTTGCCATCACACTATATTTAGTCGGCCGTGACACTTCTAAATATGGGAATTTCCGAAGTATATCGAACACAAACTGCGATGTTTTCTCTTCTTGAAAAGATAACTCTGGATACTTATGAAAATGCCTTCTCCACTCAACCAACTGATTTTTTGACAAAACAAGTTCCTTTGCAACATCCATTTCTCTTCTCCCCTTCTTCACCAAGTTAAATGTTATTATAACGTGAATTGTTAACTTTTAAAAGAATCTTCCGAATTTTCAGTGATGATAAACTAAAAAGAAAAAGCCATCCAAAAGATGACTTTTTCATTATTATAAAATAGTAATTGCTTGTTTTCCCATTTGCTCCCAAGCTTTCTCAAATTCTGCTCGCGGAACAGCCAAGCGCGGATTATTTTTAAGAGGATCATTTACATATACAAAGTTTTGATCATATCCAATTACTACTGCACTATGCTCATAATATGTAATTTTCACTTCGCCTGAACTCGTATTCCATGTTTCAAAACTACTTTCAGCTAGCGGCTTAAACGTCGTATTAATAATGACCCATACCGGAGAACCAGAACTAATTACTTTATATATATCTTGCATGTCTCTACCTGTTAAATTAATTACTTTTTCAGGAACATATTTTTCTGCTAAATCAAAGATTGGTTTATTGTATACACCATATCCAGGCTCTGCCTTTGTATAAATATTTCCCACAAATCCCTCGTAAGGATTTCCACGCAAACCATTTTGTTCAAATGGAACACGATGAATTTCGCTAGCAAGTTGCATCTTATCTACTTGTACACCTTTATATTGCAGCAACATAGCTAAACTTGTCACTTCACATCCTCGAGGTAATTCTGGTAATTGTTTAATAAACGGAACATCTTCAATCATAGCTGCTTCTTTCATTTCAGATAGAAACTCTAAGCGTAGAACTTGCGCCTTTTGCATGATTTTATCTTTTCCTATAAAAAATGCAGCAGCAAGTATAATTCCAAAAACAAAAAGATATTTTAACTTTTTCATTATAAACAAAACTCCATTAATTATTATTTTACAGATACACCTCTTATCATTGTACCCTTCTTCTTACTAGTTTGCTAGAAAGATCATGTGAATTATCGCTCATAGAATTAATTATAAAAATTCTAATTATTTTTAATAAAAAGAAAAATAAATATACATTTACAGAATATTTTGCTAAAATCAAAATTGTTAACATAGTGAAGATATCACCATGTTAACAAACATTCTTAGAGTATTTAGTCATAGTTCGTTTTTTACATACTCCATTCATTTCATAGCAAATAAACCGAGTGTGTTTTGCATCCCCCACTAATGATTAAAAACTCAGAATAAAACGAAGTTTACACATTCAAGAAAATACGGGGTGAGGGGCATATGAATCAACAAATTGAACAAACAGATTTAAAACGAACAATGAAAAGTAGACACCTATTTATGATTGCACTCGGCGGTGTTATCGGAACCGGGCTATTTATGGGATCTGGTCAAATCGTCCATAATGCCGGACCTGGTGGTGCTATTCTTGCATTTTTAGTCGGTGGATTTGTTATGTATTTAACGATGTTATGTCTTGGTGAATTATCCGTTGCTATGCCAGAAGCAGGTTCATTCCAAAGTTATGCAAGCAAATTCATTTCACCTGGTTTTGGATTTGTTGTTGGTTGGATGTATTGGTTAAATTGGGCTGTTACAGTTGGCGTGGAGTTAACAACTGTAAGTATTTTAATGAAACGCTGGTTTCCAGACGTTTCTTCCTGGATTTGGTGCGTTACATTTGCAGCAGCACTCTTCCTTGTAAACGCTTTATCAGCAAAAGCATATGCAGAAGCAGAGTTTTGGTTCGCAAGTGTAAAAGTCGCGACAATTGTTATTTTCATCGTGCTTGGTGGTGCTGTTATGTTCGGTCTACTAGACTTCAATGGAAAGCCAGCTCCAATGCTTCATAATTTCACTGAAAATGGTGGGCTATTTCCAAACGGTGCATTAGCTGTTCTTCTTACGATGATTACAGTAAATTACTCCTTCCAAGGAACAGAATTAATTGGAATCGCTTCAGGAGAAAGTGAAAATCCTGAAAAAACAATTCCAAAAGCAATAAAAAATACAATTTGGCGAACTCTCTTCTTCTTCGTCTTAGCGATATCAGTTGTTGTAGGTTTACTCCCATGGCAAGAGGCTAATCTAGTCGAAAGTCCCTTTGTACTTGTATTTGATGTAGCCGGTGTCCCATATGCAGCAGACATTATGAACTTTGTTATTATTACAGCTGTATTATCCGTTGCTAACTCTGGTCTATACGCAAATTCTCGTATGCTGTGGGCGATGGCAAAACAAGGAATGGCAAGTCCAGCATTTACGAAATTAACTAAAAAAGGTGTACCGCTAAATGCATTAATTTTCAGCCTGATTTTCGCTAGCCTGTCCTTACTAACAAGTGTATTTGCCGCAGATACTGTCTTTCTAGTTTTAACATCTATTGCAGCAATGGCTGCCGTTGTAGTTTGGATGTCAATCGCCGCTTCACAGTTTTTCTTCCGTAGAAATTTCGTGAAAAATGGTGGCGACATAAATGATTTAAAATATCGTACACCGCTCTATCCACTCGTTCCAATCGTAGCGTTCTCGCTCAATTTCATTACATTTGTTAGTTTGGCTTTCATTCCAGATCAAAGAATTGCTCTTTATTGCGGCATTCCATTTATGATTATTTGTTACATTTTATACCAAGTTAAATATAAAAAAATTGTCACACTTGAACAGCCACGAACTGTCACACAAGAAATAAACTAAATATACAAAATATTCAGCTATCTTCCTTATAATAAGATAGCTTTTTTCTATTTCTTGGATATCCTGGTATAACTTTATTTATCTTAAAATTTTCACAATCACGTTTTTCTCTGGAAAATAGTTTACAATGTAATCAAGTTACAAATGATATTCACCTTAAAAAGTGTGCATTTGTGTCTATTTTTTAACAATATATCAAAAACTATTGCCTTCTATAAATTAATAGGTTTATATTGTTTTATTGGCATAGTTTCAATCCAAGGAGAAAGGAGATTTTCAATCGTGCAACTAAAGAAAGCGTTTTGGAAGTTGGCTTCACTTCTTCCGTTATCATTACTTCTGTTCCTCGGTGGCTGTGATAAAAAACTCGCAGTATTAAATCCGCAAGGACCTGTTGCAAAAGCACAGTATGATTTAATTGTTTGGTCATTCTTGCTTATGTCATTAATTATCGCAATTGTATTCATTCTGTTTACAGTCATCTTGATTCGTTATCGTGAAAAACCAGAGAATATGGACTATGAGCCACCTGAACAACACGGTAACACATTACTAGAAATTATTTGGACGCTTGTTCCTGTTATTATCGTTATCGCATTATCGATTCCAACAGTAAAAGCAACTTATGCTTCGGAAGAGGTTCCGAAAGAGTCCAAACATATTAAACCAGTTGAAATTTATGTTACATCTGCAAACTGGAAATGGTTATTCAGTTACCCAGAGGAAAAAATTGAAACCGTTAACTATTTAAACATCCCAGCTGGTGTACCAATTCAATTCAAACTGACTTCTGTCGGCCCAATGAATGCTTTCTGGGTACCAGAACTTGGTGGTATGAAGTACACAATGGATGGCATGATTATGGATCTTTATTTACAAGCTGATAAGCCAGGTTCTTACCTAGGCCGTAGTGCGAACTTCTCTGGTGAAGGATTCACACACATGGAGTTCGAAGTTGAAGCAAAAACTAAAGAGAAATATGACAAGTGGGTTAAAGAAGTACAAGAAACTGCTCCTAAACTAACAGAAGCTAAGTACAACGAAATTGTTAAACCTGGTGTAGTTGGTCGTATGACATTCTCTAGTCACCACTTAAGTTATGTAGATCCAAAATCACTTGAATATTGTGATTATAACTACTACAAAAACAAAAAATAATAGCTATTATTCCAACAGATTGGAGTGAACACAGTGAAGCTTGATGAATTCTTTGTCACAGGTGACCCGATTATTTACGGTGCAGACGCTTCTATCGTTCTTGTGACATTAGCAATCATTTTCGTACTAACAAAGTATAAAAAATGGAAATGGCTTTGGGACGAATGGTTAACAACTGTTGACCATAAAAAAATCGGAGCTATGTATATTATTTCTGCGGTTATCATGTTATTCCGTGGTGGTATGGATGGTTTAATGATCCGTGCACAGTTAACATTCCCAGAAACAACTTATTTAAACGCTGAACACTATAACGGAATCTTTACAACGCATGGTACAGTAATGATTCTTTTCATGGCAATGCCATTCGTTATGGGATTAATGAACCTTGTAGTACCATTACAAATTGGTGCTCGTGACGTTGCATATCCGTTCTTAAATGCTTTAAGTTTCTGGTTATTCTTTGTCGGAGCAATGTTATTCAACATCGCTTTCGTAATCGGTGGTTCTCCAGACGCTGGGTGGACTTCTTACTTCCCAATGGCAGGTACAGAGTTTACTTCAGGCGTAGGAAATAACTACTACGCAATTGCATTACAGATTTCAGGTCTCGGTACGCTAATGACCGGTATTAACTTCCTTGTTACTATCTTAAAAATGCGTACACCTGGTATGACTTTAATGAGAATGCCAATGTTTACTTGGTCAATCTTAATTACAACAATTATCATTATTTTCGCTTTCCCAGTATTAACAGTTGCTCTTGCATTAATGACATTTGACCGTCTATTCGATGCTCACTTCTTTACGATGGCGAGCGGCGGTATGCCGATGTTATGGGCCAACCTGTTCTGGGTATGGGGTCACCCTGAAGTATATATCGTTATTTTACCGGCATTCGGTATTTTCTCTGAAATCATTAGTACATTCTCACGTAAGCGTCTATTCGGTTACAGTGCGATGGTATACTCAATGGTTGCAATTTCTTTACTAAGTTTCGTCGTATGGCTTCACCACTTCTTCACGATGGGTGCAGGTCCAGCGGTTAACTCATTCTTCTCGATTTCGACAATGGCGATTTCGATTCCAACCGGTGTTAAGATCTTTAACTGGTTGTTTACACTGTATAAAGGACGTATCCGTTTTACAGTTCCAATGCTTTGGTCATTGGCATTTATTCCAAACTTCGTAGTCGGTGGGGTTACAGGGGTTATGCTTGGAATGGCAGCTGCTGATTATCAATACCATAACAGCTACTTCCTAATCGCTCACTTCCACTACGTATTAATCGCAGGTACAGTATTCGCTATGCTTGCTGGATTCACATTCTGGTATCCAAAAATGACTGGTCATATGTTAAATGAACGCCTAGGTAAATGGACATTCTGGATCTTTATGAGCGGATTCAACATCTGTTTCTTCCCAATGTACTTCTTAGGTTTAGACGGTATGACTCGTCGTATGTACACTTACTCTGAAAGTCTTGGATGGGGATGGCTAAACCAAATCGCATCTGTTGGTGCGGTAATGATGGGTATCGGCTTCCTACTTCTTTGCTACAACGTAATTTGGAGTGCACGTCACGGTGAACGTGACACAACTGGAGATCCATGGGATGGTCGTACACTTGAATGGGCAACTCACTCTCCTGTACAACATTACAACTTCGCGAAGCTTCCTGAAATTAAAGAAGCTGATGCTTTCTGGTACATGAAAAAACGCGGAGAAACAGTTACACCAGCAGCAGAAGATATCAAACCAATTCACATGCCAAGTAACTCTGGTGTGCCTATTATTGCGTCTGGATTCTTCGGTCTTGCAGGTTTCGCATTAGTATTTAGCTGGTTCTGGCTTGCAGCAATCGGTGGAGTTGGTATTTTAGCTTGCTTAATCTATCGTTCATTCGATTATGATGAAGGTTACTATATCAGTGTTGATGAAATTAAAAAAACAGAACATATAGCATGAGAGGTGAAATGACATGGCGGCTTTAGATAAAAGCTTACCTTTGGAATATCAATCCGAACAAAGCAGATTGAATATCCTAGGATTCTGGATTTTTCTTGGGGCTGAAATTATGCTGTTCGCAACACTTTTCGCCTCTTATCTAGTCCTTGCTGGTCGTACGGCAGATGGCCCAACACCAGCGCAATTGTTTGAACTTAAAACGCTTTTAATTCAAACATTACTACTTTTAACAAGTAGTTTTACATGCGGTATCGTAATTCATGAAATGCGTAAGCATAACCAAAAAGCGATGCTTGGATGGTTCGTCCTTACATTACTTTTAGGTGCAGGTTTCCTATTCTTTGAGATCGAAGAGTTCATTATGTACATTGGTGAAGGCGCAACAATTCAAACAAGTGCTTTCTTATCCGGATTCTTCGTTCTTCTTGGAACGCACGGAGCTCACGTAACAGGCGGTATCATTTGGGCAACTTGTGTTATTATCCAAATTTTAAAACGAGGTTTAACACCAGTTACAGCTCGTAAAGTATTCATTATCAGCTTATACTGGCATTTCCTTGATCTAGTTTGGGTCTTTATTTACACACTAGTTTACTTGAACGGGATGGTGGCGTAAATGGCTCAAAACAACAATCAAGCAAACGGGCATGCGCATAGCGGATTCCCTTGGTCACACGTTTTCGGATTTATTTTATCGCTTGCATTAACGTTTCTAGCGTTATACGTGGCACTTTACACAACATTGCCACTTTCAACAGTCTTAACAACTATTATCATAATGGCTGTTGCGCAAGCATTGTTACAATTAATTATGTTCATGCATTTAAAAGAAGGAGAAGGAAGAGTTCAAATTCTTACAATGATATACAGTTTCTTCGTTGCAACTGCAACAGTTGGTTTAACTGTATGGATCTTCTTCTCAATGTAATGTACATGAAAAAGACTGCTGAGATTCCTCAGCAGTCTTTTTTTATCCCCTCCCCTGTTACATCCACATTACGGAATTAACAACAGAATCATGAAAAATATACTTATTATGACAAATGTTAAGAAAAATCTTTCTTTATGAAATCGAATCCATATGCGTTGCTTTTCTACCTATTATATGGCTAAATAGGTACTATATTTATTTGAAGGGAGAGAACGCAATGGAACATCATACTTCTGTTCTATCACTTATGGTTGTCGTTGCAATCGCGTTTTTCGTTCCCCTTTTGTTACAACGCTTTAAATTAAAAGCACTTCCTGTTGTCGTTGCAGAAATTATTGCAGGAATCTTTGTAGGTAAAAGTGGGTTTAATATTATTGAGCCAGATATATGGCTTCAAGTTTTATCAACATTAGGATTTATCTTCCTCATGTTCTTAAGCGGTTTAGAAATTGATTTTTCTATCTTTAAACAAAAAGGGAAAAAAAATACGACAAACGAGCCAAATACATTTCAAGTAGCAAGCATTATCTTCTTATTTATTTTCATCTTATCTTATGCCCTATCATTACTATTCGTATGGCTAGGATTTGTAGATAATGCAATGTTCATGACTTTAATTATTTCAACTATTTCTTTAGGTGTTGTTGTACCAACATTAAAAGAAAACAACCTAGGAAAAACTGCAATCGGACAAATCATTTTATTAGTTGCTGTTATTGCAGACTTAGTTACAATGATTTTACTCGCTGTTTTCGTCGGATTAAATTCCGAAAGCGGTCAAAGTATGTGGCTCTTACTTATTCTATTCGGTGCCGGTATTGTCATTTACTTTATTGCAAAACGCTTTAAAAACATTCCATACTTAGATAGTTTAAAAGCTGGTAGTGTACAAATTGATACACGAGCTGTTTTTGCACTCATTTTAATCTTAGTTGGGTTATCGGAATCTGTTGGAGCAGAAAATATTTTAGGTGCCTTCTTAGCAGGTGTACTTGTATCGTTATTATCACCAAATGAAGATATGGTGGAAAAACTTGATTCTATCGGCTATGGTTTCTTCATCCCTATTTTCTTCGTAATGGTTGGTGTAAATCTAGAGGTGTGGTCTATTTTCAAAGAACCTTCTAGCATGCTAATGATTCCAATCTTAATTGTAGGACTCTTTATTTCGAAACTCTTACCATCACTCGTCTTAAGAAAATGGTATCCACGTAATATCGTACTTGGAAGTGCAATCTTATTAACATCGACACTTTCTTTAGTTATTGCGGCTGCACAAATTGGTGAAAAACTGGAGATCATCAGTCCAAGTTTATCTGCCTCTCTTATTTTAAGCGCAGTTATTACTTGTATTTTTGCACCTATATTGTTTAAAAAAATGTTCCCAAAAGTAGAAACACCAAAACCAAAAGTAGCTATTATTGGCGCGAGCAGAATTACCCTTCCGTTATCACTAGATTTAAAACGAGAAGATTATGACGTAACGCTATATATGATGCGTCAAAACAAAATAAATGATGAAGAAGCGAAATCACATGACTTCCCTATCGTGAAATTAGATGACATCACAATCGCATCATTAACTGAACAAACAGCATTTGATGCAGATCGCGTCGTTGTTGCAACAAGCGATGATGAACAAAACTTATTATTGGCAGAACATGCAAAAGAGCTAGGTGTTGAACATGTTATTGCAAGTGTAGAAGATCCACTTCTACAAGAAAAAGCAACGCAAGAACATATCGCTGTATTCTCAACAATTAACTCTACACGTATTTTATTACGTGCACTTATTGATAAACCTAGTCTCGTTCGCTTAATTACAACAGCAAACGAAACAGTACGTGAAGTTGAACTGCGCAGCAATAAATATAACGGCGTTGCGCTTCGCCGCCTCCCGTTTTTAGGTGATGTACTTGTCATTCAAATCTACCGCGGTAACAAAGCATTAATACCACATGGTGATTCAAGACTACAACACGGTGACACATTACTTGTAACAGGTTCAAAAGAACATATCGATACACTAAAAAACATATTAGAGTAAAAAAATGCCCCTCACATAATTGAGGGGCATTTTTTTAACTTCATATGGTAAAATGTTACTATCACATATTATGAGGATGGATCACATTATGTCTATTGTAACTTTAGCTCTTTTATTATTAGCAGAAATACTCGTTGCCATTATTCTCATCGGTGTTAGTATTGAGATTTGTAGTTACGGATGGAAAAAATCGAATGGAATAAAATATTCTTGCCTCCTACTTTCACTCCTTCTCGGAACTGCTAGCATACTCGGACTTCTCGCCGCACCTGCTTATTTCTTTATACAATTAACAGAAAAGGCCTTATAAGAAAGGATGTTAATATGATTATCGTGAAAAATATTGAGGGATCTGAAACTTACGTATTACGTCAAAAAATTTTACGCCCCAATCAAACATTAGCAGATTGTAAATATCCTTCCGATTATGAAACAGACACCTTCCACTTAGGCGCATTTATAAACGATGAACTAATTAGTATCGCTTCCTTCTCAAAAGAAATATACCCTGACCTACCAGCCGGTATTCATTATCGTCTACGAGGAATGGCCACATTACCTGAGTTTCGAAACAACCACGCTGGAAGCTCCTTAATTCAGAATGCAGAACAAATCTTACAAGAGCGTCAAGCAAATATGTTATGGTGTAATGGCCGAATTACTGTAACTGACTATTACAAGCGATTAGGCTTTCAGGAGCATGGTGAAATTTTTGAAATTAAACCAATTGGCCTTCATAAAGTTTTGTATAAAAAGATATAAGAAAAGCTTTCCTCAATACGGGAAAGCCTTTCTTATATTTCAATCTTCTCTTTTTATTTTTTTCATATATATGTATATAAACAAACTAGGAACTAAAAAACAAGCAAACATAATAAGTCCTGTCATACTAATTTCCTTTATCGAAATATCTGGTGTTACAACGATACAAATAGCTAAAATCCCAATAATAATACCCACCGGAATGAATAATAGCTTCATAAAATAACGACGCGACACTCCGCCCGTATGCTCATACACTTCCACTGAATTTTTCAGATTTAAAAAGTTAATAATTATTATCCCGCCCATAAATACCATTAATAAATCCGAAACACTTTCATATCCTGCCCCTTGCAAGACATAGCGGTAAAAGACGATAGCTAGTATGACGATATTTTGTAAGATGAAAGCTAATCTAATATGTTTTAACCCTTCAATCATTAAACGTTCATCTTTCACGATTTTCATCCTACCACTCCTTTTCCTCCCAAAACAAATCATTCAACGTTTTATCTACTGCATAACAAATTTTTAAACATAAATCTAAAGATGGATTGTATTTCCCCTTCTCAATTAAACTAATCGTTTGCCTTGTAACGCCTACTTTTTCTGCTAATTGTTGCTGTGTTAAATCTAACTGAACACGCGCGACTTTTATTTTACTTACAGCCATTCATGTTCCTCCTTCACCCTTATTGTAACATATATATTCCATTACGTAATTTATATTTTACGAAACCAATTAAGTTTTCACCTTATCTGAATTGGTGTGGGCTAATACACAGTGAGGACATCCCCTACTGCCTATAGTTTCACTTTATTATACACAAAAAGGGAGCCTCTCATAAGAAGGCCCTCTCCTATATTTATATTATAAGAATAAATGACATCCAAATAAGAATGCAAATAAGTATAGTAATGGATGTACTTCCATCCCTTTACCCTTCACAATTTTCAAGACTGGATATACTAAAAATCCAATTGCGATTCCATTTGCAATACTAGATGTTAACGGAATACCTATAAAAATTAAAAATGCTGGTAACGTATCTTCAAATTCATTCCAATTAATATCTCGAATGCTTTGCGCCATTAAACTACCTACTATAATTAATGAAGGAGCTGTAATAGCGGCTACACTTGATAGAGAAGCAATAACAGGACTAAAAAATGCCGTTATAATTGTTAGACCAACAACTACAATCCCTGTTAATCCAGTTTTACCACCTGCAGCAATACCTGCTGACGATTCAATCGTCGCTGCTGTTGGGCTTGTTCCAAAGATAGAACCTGTAGTCCCGCCAATTGCATCCGCAATAAACGCTTTACCAAAACGCTTCTCTGTATTGTCTGTAATTAAACCTGCTTGTTTAATTAAACCGAGTAATGCACCTGTTGTATCGAATAAAAGTACAAGTAAAAATGAAAATACAACGCCGTATAATCCGTATTCAATTACATCTGAAAAGGCATTGATTGGGTTTGAAACGATGATACCCTCTGGTAAATGAGGCATCGCCACAATTTTATCAGCAAACTTCAATTGCCCTGTAAAGAAGGCAATAATTCCTGTCACAATCATACTAATAAATAATGCACCGCTCACACGCAATGTCATTAATACCGCCGCTAATATTAAACCAATTAAAGTTAAAATAACAGCTGGAGAATGAAAATCACCAATCGTAACTAAATTAGACGGATGATCCACGATAATTCCAGAAAGGCGCAATCCAATAAAAGCAATAAATAGTCCAATTCCACCTGCAATTGCATGCTTTAAACTATCAGGAATTGCTAAAATTAACTTTTGCCTAAACGAAGTAAAAGATAATAAAAGAAAAATAATCCCCGTTACAAATACAGCTGAAAAGGCAACTACATATGTAATCCCTTCTGCCTTCTGTACAACAGAATAAGCAAAATATGCATTCATTCCCATAGCTGGAGCAATAACAATCGGGTAATTCGCGAAAATCGCCATACCTACTGTTCCAACAACGGTTGCAATAATTGTTGCTGTAAACGCTTGGTCAAATGGTACACCTGCATCAGATAATATTTTTGGATTGATGACAAGAATATACGCAAATGTAAAAAAAGTTGTGATGCCAGCTAAAAACTCTTGCTTCACAGAAGTGTTATATTTTTGTAATTGAAACATGCTTATGTACCCTTCCTACACCTGAATTATTATCACACATTCTTTTTCTTACTAGTATGCGAGAAAATATAATACTTAATCTTAACAATCAATAAAAAGAAGAGTCAATATATTCCCTAATAGTTCGAATTTTAAGTTTAAGTCTGACAAGTACAGATGTAGTACAGTTCATTATGATTATTTTTGTAGCATAACAGATAGAAATGTTTTATAATTTGAAATAGTTAAATATTTAGTAAACGCATTCAAATATCGTTCACTCTACAAGGGGGATTCTTCTTATGCAGCACACAAACAAATCTGGAACTTTAAATCGTGGTTTAAAAGAACGACATATTACTTTAATGTCACTGGGCTCAGCTATTGGCGTTGGGCTATTTTTAGGATCCGCTTCCGCCATTAAACTAGCAGGTCCTTCTATTTTGCTAGGCTATATGATTGCCGGTCTCGTTATTTTTTTCATTATGCGAGCGCTTGGGGAAATGGCAATTGAACAACCTGTTGCTGGTTCTTTTAGTAAATATGCATATGATTATATTGGACCACTCGCTGGTTATATTACTGGTTGGAATTACTGGTTCTTATGGGTTGTTACTTGTATGGCTGAAATTACAGCAGCTGGCATTTACATGCAGTACTGGTTCCCTGATATCCCGCGCTGGACTTGGGCATTACTTGCTCTATTATTAATGAGCGCTTTTAACTTCTTATCGGTAAAAGTATTTGGAGAACTTGAGTTTTGGTTTGCTCTCATTAAAATTGTCACAATTATCTGTATGATAGTGGTCGGAGCTGGTATTATTTTATTCGGATTCGGAAACGGTGGTATCGCTACTGGTATTTCAAATCTTTGGTCACATGGTGGCTGGTTCCCAAATGGATTTTCTGGGTTACTACTCTCCATGCAGATGGTACTATTCGCTTATTTAGGCGTTGAATTAATCGGTGTTACAGCTGGTGAGGCTCAAAATCCGAAGAAAACACTCGCAAAGGCAATTGATAACGTATTTTGGAGAATTCTACTCTTTTACGTTGGGGCATTATTCGTTATGATGGCAATTTATCCATGGAACGAACTTGGTGAGAAAGGCAGTCCATTTGTATTAACATTCCAGCAAATTGGTATCGCAAAAGCAGCAGGTATTATTAACTTTGTCGTATTAACAGCAGCTCTTTCTTCTTGTAACGGTGGTTTATTTAGTACAGGCCGTATGCTATATACATTAGCTCAGCAGAAAAAAGCTCCTGAAAGATTTGGTCGTTTAAATAAAAATGGCATTCCAAGCCAAGGAATTGTAGCAACTGCTATCGTTTTACTAATTGGTGTTATATTAAACTATCTTGTACCTGCAAAGGTATTTACATGGCTTACTAGCATTTCAACTTTCGGTGCAATTTGGACTTGGGGCATTATATTAGTCGCTCAAATTAAATTCCGTAAAAGCTTGCCTACTCAAAATAAACAAAAGTTATCATATAAAATGCCTTTATACCCATTAAGCTCATATTTCTCACTTGCCTTCCTTGCACTAGTCTTATGTATAATGGCATATTCAGAAGATACACGAATTGCATTGATTGTCGGCCCAATTTGGCTTATCGGCTTAGCAATCGTATATTACATGAAAGGGTTTCATAAGATTGATGAAACACCTAACTCAAAAATTAGTTAAGCAAAACATCCCTTCCTTATTACTTGGAAGGGATGTTTTTATATCTATATAAATATTTCTCAACAAAATTCACGGTATTTTTACAATTTTTTAATATTTTTTATGTTTTCCGTCTTTATTTTTACAGAAAAATAAATTACATTATTAAAGCACATATATTTATTATTAGGGGGATTCTTCTATGAAGAATAAAAAATGGATTACATTTTCTTTAGCAACAGCAATTACACTAAGTATAGGGACCTCGTTCATACCGTCTACTTATGCCGAAAGCTCTGTAGACCCAGCTCCTGAAATTGCTGCAAAAGTTGTAAATCAAAACAATGGGAAGAAAGTATTATTTGATAATACACACGGTCAAACTGCTGGGACAGCTGACTGGGTTATTGACGGCGGCTTTTCTGACTTCGGAAACGGCATTGCAAAAAACGGATATCACGTAAAGGAACTTCGTAAATCAACACCTATTACGTACGAAGATTTAAAAGATTACAATGTATTTATCGTTCCAGAAGCTAATATTCCTTACAAAAAATCTGAGCAGGACGCTATGTTACAATATGTAAAAAATGGTGGTAGTATCTTCTTTATTGCTGATCATTACAATGCAGATCGTAATAAAAATCGCTGGGACTCTTCTGAAGTATTTAATGGATATAGACGCGGTGCTTGGGATAATCCAGCAAAAGGAATGTCTAATGAAGAAGCAAATTCACAAGCTATGCAAGGAGTAGAAAGCTCTGATTGGCTCTCTGACAACTTCGGTATTCGCTTCCGCTACAATGCACTTGGTGATGTTTCAGCGAAAACAATTGTATCACCTGAACAATCTTTCGGAATTACAAAAGGTGTTTCGTCTGTAGCAATGCATGCTGGTTCTACTCTAGCAATTACAAACCCAAAACTAGCAAAAGGACTTGTTTACCTTCCAGAAAATCCATCAAAATGGAATAACGCTGTTGATAGTGGCGTTTATAATGGCGGTGGTATTGCAGAAGGCCCATATGCTGCAATTGCAAAAGTAGGACTTGGAAAAGCTGCCTTTATTGGTGACTCTTCTCCTGTTGAAGATGCTACGCCAAAGTACGTTCGTGAAGATTCTGGCCAAACAAAGAAAACTTACGATGGTTATAAAGAAGAAAACGATGCTATCTTATTAGAAAACATCGTAAATTGGTTATCGAATAAAGAGACATTTACAAGTTTAGATCAAGTAAATGGTTTACAACTTGATTCACCTACAGCTCTACAGACATTTGAACAGCCAAGCTTATCAACAGAACCACAACCTGAACCTTGGGGTGCACCAAATGCAGGTTATCAATGGTTTAATACAAATACTTTCAAACCAGGTTCATACGGTTATAATGGTGCGGTAACAACAAGCGACTACGTCGTTACACACCCTAGCATTCTACCAAACAATGAAATTTTCCAAATGAAGATTCAAGTAAACAACTTACTACCTAATACAACTTATAACAACTATTCTTTAGGTATCTTCACTACTGGAGGAACACAAGTGGCTAAAGTACAAAATGCAAACGGCACTTGGCCATCTACTTTTGGATATAGTAGTGCATTTTCTTTCACAACAAACAGCTTAGGCTCTGCTGAGAAAGTTGTAAATGTACAGATTGATTCAAATACAATTGGACAAGCAACGCTTCGTCTACGCCAAAATACAACAACGAAATATAATGAAACTGTAACAATTAATAAGAAATAATAAAAAAGGCAATCCATACATGGATTGCCTTCTTCTCACTTCTCTTCCTTCGAGAAAAACATTCTTGAAATAACGATACCTATACTACCGACGATTAGGAATAACACTGCCCTAATCATCATCGATACCTCTGGTAAGTCAAGTAAGAATAACTTCCCTACCGTTACGACTAAAACGACTAAACCAGCATATAATATTTCATTCATATTTCTATTTCTTCCAAACCAAACCGCAAATAATGCATATACCATCCATAATAACGATACTGATACACTAATTACGCTTCCATCTGTAGATAAAACTTCACCGATTCTCGTAATTGTAATAAATACAATTATCATAAACCAATAGAGCACTATAGAATACATATATTTGCCGAAGCTCGCTAATACTTCTTTCGCTTCTCTCATGCAATAATAGAACGTTCCTATTAAAATAAGATGAGCAACAAAGCCTGCCGAAATAAATTGATCAAACGGGCTAAAAATAGTCTGTATCATTCCAATTGCGTAAACCGTCGCACTAACATACAATTTTATCTGTTGTTTTACTTTAATAGAAGTGACCATGCCGAGGAAACCTTGTAATAATAGTACAATCGCTGCATTCACTAAACTATACTCATATAAAATTGCTAAACTAAATGCTCCCATTACGAAACCAAATAAGAGATTTGTAAATGTAGAATGTCTATTTTTCCTATATTCAAATACGAACATAGCGGCATGCACGATTGCACTAATAATTAATCCCCATGTTGTAAAATCAGGTATTTTTGAAATAGCTAGTATAAAGAACACTGCATTTGCACTAAATATCGCCAAACGTGGTTCTAGTATAAAACTTCTCTCCGTAAACATATGCCAAAATAATAGTAAATGAATCAAACCATATACAATCGTTAACTGTATTTGCAAGTTCTCTACTAACATTGACATAACAGCAAAGAAAACGAAAAGGACAATGGCAGCAACAGCGTAAGAAATCATATATAAGTATTTATAACGATTTTTCAACGCATACCATAATAAACTAAGTGTTAATACTGTCTCATATCCAAAGAAAATATAAGGATTAGGAGTCGTACTATTTAACAAGAATGGTACGAAGAACGCTCCGACCGCTACGAAAATAGTGAGATATTCCGATTGATATCTTTTCGCTAAATAAATACCTAAAATAACCCATGCAATATTACAGAGAAACGCGACACTTGCCGGAATAAATCCATATAAATAATGTGCTGCAAACGTTGTTAGAACAATCCCGGTAATACTTCCTCCAGCTAATACTAACCCTAACGCCTGCCGCTCTCTTTTAATTTGAATATCTCCTATATAATACAATCCGATAGATAATACGATACCAAACACAATTCGTATCGCTGGTGTTAATAAGCCAGCATCTACCCCTGCTTTAAATAACCAGATCACTCCAAGCAACATAATACCGACAAATACACGCGGTAACCATGTTTGACAAAACTTAATAATATTAAATGGCTCTGGTTTAAAAGCAGATATATCTACTTGTTTTACCTGACGTTCTTGCAAAGGCTCTTTTATCTTAACTATTTCTTCTTTTGGATTTTCCTCCATTACCGTTTCAATATATTCTTTCTTGTTCTTACTAACATGTTGCTGAGCGTTTTCTACTTCTATTTCCCTTTGCTTCACTTTTAATTCAGCAAGTGCTTCTTGAATTGTTTCAATTGCCGTTTCGAGTGCTTCTATTTTCTTATCCAAATCCTTCTTCATACGCTCCCCCCTTATTCGTAACTCTCATTAAACCTATATATTACCAATTATCTTTATCATACTCTTAGTCTATTCATTTTCAATAGTATTTTTCCAAAAAAAGAAAGGTGTCTTCCCAAAATAGGAAAACACCTTTTTACTCATTTATTCTTATTTAGAAAAATGCTAACGATAAAACCAAGACACATGCCTACAATAGCTGGAACAATCCACCCAACACCTTCTGTATAAAACGGGATGTATTTTAATGCTGACGTCCACTGATTCATCATTACATTTTTATTTAAAATATCAATTGCACTAAATATCGCTACAACCAAAACAGTTACTGCATATACGTATGCATACTTTCCAATATACTGATGGAATAACCCTAGAATAATAAGCGTTAACGCAATTGGATAAATAAATCCAAGAATTGGTACTGATACTTTTAAAATTTGCGTTAACCCTAAATTAGCTAAAATCATACTAACAACGCTTACTATAAATGCCCACAATTTATAAGATACTTTCGGAAATGCACTCGCAAAAAATTGACTACACGACGTAACAAGTCCAATTGAAACACATAAACACGCGATAGTAAAAATAAGACCTAATAAAACGACTCCACCCTGTCCAAATAATGTAATCATAACTTGTGCTAACACTTTCGCACCGTTATCAAATGTTCCTAATGAGCCACTAATTGCCCCCACATATCCAAGGATGACATAAATAATCGATAATAATAGTCCTGCCCCAATTCCAGCAATACTCATATATTTCGCTAAACCTTTATCATCTTCAATACCCTTTGCACGTAATGCATTTGCAATAACAATTCCAAAGATTAAAGCAGCTAACGCATCCATTGTTAAATATCCATCTAAAAACCCTTGAAACATAGGAGCTTGTCCATAGTTCCCTATTGGTTCTTTCATATCTCCTACCGTTGTAAACATACTCTTTATAAAAATGAGTGCAATCATACATAATAATAACGGCGTCAAGACTTTTCCAAACAACCCCATTAATTTAGATGGAGATAAACTTAACCAGTAAACAATACTAAAGAAAATAACTGTGTAAAACAATAATAATCCGTTTCCTGCTTCAGGGAATAACTGACCTGGCCCCATTTCAAAAGCTAAACTTCCCGCACGTGGTATACCAAGCCCAGGTCCAATAAATACATACACGATACATGGAAAAATAATTGCAAATGAAGAATGAACCCTACCCGCTAACGTTTGAAAACTTCCTGCTTTTGCAATAGAGATAACACCTAATATAGGAAGACCTGTTGCTGATATAATAAACCCTACTAATGAAATCCAAACATGTTCTCCTGCTTCATATCCAAGGAAAGGTGGAAATATCAAATTCCCTGCTCCAAAGAACATAGAGAATAACATAAGGCTAATAAGTAAAATTTCTTTTTTCTGTAACAATTTCATTTCTTTCTCCTTCTTTAATTTCATCTTTTATGAAATCAATTTCACATATAAAAAAGTACAATAACCCGCTTCCTTACAAAGAAAACATAGTCCATAGTCTATCACAAAAGAAACACCCATTCTATAGCTATTCCTCTTTTCCAATTTCTTCTGAAAAATCAACCTTTATTGACTTATAATAGTTAATAAGGTAAAATATTAAATGTACAAAATTATTAACTTTGTTTTTGTTTGTGTCAGGAGGAAAATAACATGGAATCAGCGATACAACTAGAAAGAGAACAACAAAGAAAAAAGAAACATCCTCCAGGTTTATACTTACTCTTCTTTACAGAAATGTGGGAAAGATTTAGTTACTATGGATTACGAGGATTATTAACATTATATTTAACGACAGCTTTAGTAAGCGGTGGTCTTGGGTTTAGTCCCGCATGGGCACTCTCTATTTACGGATTTTATACTGGAGCCTGTTATTTCACACCAATGATTGGTGGATACTTAACAGACCGTTTTCTAGGTAGACGAAAAGCAATCACAATTGGTGGTATAACAATGGCAATCGGTAACCTTACACTATTTGCCTTGCAAAACCAATTAGGCCTATACCTCGGATTAGCGCTTATTATTATAGGTAACGGATTCTTCAAACCCAACATCTCTACACTGGTTGGAGAATTATACGAAGAGAACGATCCAAAACGTGATAGTGCATTTACCATTTTCTATATGGGTATTAACGTCGGGTCATTTTTAGCTCCACTCGTTTGCGGATTTTTATCAGAAAATTTATTCAAAACAACAGTTGATGGCGTTGTACATTACGGATTCCGTTACGGTTTCTTAGCCGCTTCAATCGGAATGATCATTGGACAAATTTTATTTACAACACTATCAAATCGCTTCCTTGGTAATATCGGTAAAAAACCAACTCGCGATTTACAAACAGCTGCTGGACAACCATCAGTAGGAGATACACCGTTAACAAAAAAAGAAAAACAACGTACCGCAGTTATCGTCATTTTAACATGCTTCGTTGTCTTCTTCTGGGCTGGCTTTGAACAAGCTGGTAGCTCATTAACATTATATACAAACAAATTTGTAGACCGCTCTGTGTTCGGATGGGAAGTTCCAACATCTTGGTTCCAATCGGTCAATCCATTATTTATTATTTTACTTGCTCCAGTCATTTCTGCATTATGGGCAAAACTTGCAACTCGCAATCAGGGTGATTTAAAAATCCCAACTAAAATGGGACTTGGTATGATCTTACTCGGTATCGGTTATATCATTCTCGTTATCGCTACATTAAAAACAGGTAGTGATGAACATAACATTACAGAAAAAGCAAACTTACTGTTTATCGTCTTTACGTATCTTTTCCATACGTTAGGTGAGCTATTCTTATCACCTGTCGGACTATCAATGGTTAGTGCGCTTGCTCCGGTAAAATTAGCATCTTTATTAATGGGTGTATGGCTAGCAAGTTCAGGTATCGCCAACATTTTAGGCGGACAACTTGCAAGCTTCACAACTTCACTTGGATACGCTGAAGTATTCACAGTTATTGGCGCTGTAGCAATTGTATTAGGCTGTGTTTTATTATTAATTTCTAAGAAATTAGTGAAATGGATGGATTAAAAAAGATGAGGAATTTCTCCTCATCTTTTTTATGCTGTTTTACCTTTTTCTATTGCTTGTTCGTACAGCTCTTTATGTTCTTTATATTCACTTGGTACGAAACTCTTATAGAAGAATGAGAACCAGCTGTCTCCTTTTTTATACCCTTCTTCTCGAATTTCCGCTGCTTTTTTATTCGATTTAAATCCTTCAGTAAACCATTTCTTTAACAATTCATTTCGTTCATACTTAGCAGGAACTTTTAAATCATAGTTTTCAAATGCATACTTATAGCCAGCCTTTTCTACTGCCTTTTTTGTAGACTTATAGCCTTTTTCATACGCTGTTTCATATGCCTTCACGTATACTTCTTTCTCTCTATTTCCAGGATTCTTTTCAGCTAGTTCTTTCCCTGTCTTTTCCCCTAATTTAGCTTGCTCTTTTTCAATTTTTTCTGTTCTTTCTTTATTCCCTACTTTGAATCCGTCTGCAAAGTTTACCTTAAACTCTGGAGCAACTTGACTATCGTCCATTGTCTCTTGTGCTAAACCTTGTTCTTTTCCTTTTTCAAAATGCGTTTTCTTCTGCTCTTCTAAAGACCATGCGGCTACATAAGTCGCTTTAAACGCTTGTTTATATGCATCAGATTTTCCAGCTACATGCACTTCTGCATCATTTTTTCCTGCTTTAAAATCAGTTTCTCCATTCTTTTGACCTTCAAGTTGACCTTTTTCCATATCAGCTTGGCGCTGCGCTTCCTCTTGCTTACGTGCCTCTTCAGCTTTTCTTTGTTCCTCGGCTACACGTTGTCTCTCTTCTTCAGCTTTACGCTGTGCTTCTGCAGCACGTTGTTTTTCAGCCTCAGTATTGCGCTGTGCTTCTGCTTGTCTCTCAGCTTCTACAGCACTATTATTATTCTGACTAGGAGCTGGGCTCGTTGCGCCACTACTAGAAGCTGGTTTATTGTGATAATGATATTCCCCGTACTGTAATCCCCACTTCTCACAATTTGTACGACACGTATGTCCGCCATTAGCATCTGTACGCCCTGGATGCGCATAAGCTGAAATTGGAGCTACCAATAACGCTATACTCGTTGTTAAAAGAAGTTTCTTCACCTGTTGTCTCACTCTTGTTCCTCCCAAAATATAGAATTCTAAATTTATTATACATAAATAGAAGAATAATTAAATACAAACCGAAATATTCTATTATTTCTCAACATTAGTAAAAAAGAAGGGGAACTCTTTAAAGAGTTCCCCTTCTTTTTTACTTCTTCGCCTTCGTTCCTACTAAATCACCAGCAACAACATAACGCTTAGAATTGTCCTTTACAGATACACATGTAATAAGCGTTATCTCATCTTTCCCATGATCCTCTACAACTTCCCACTTATCAGGAGTCACTTCAGATACACCAGTAACCGCATACTCATATTCATTTTCATTGTTATACAAATAAATTTTATGGCCTTTTTTCAAAGAAGCTATATCACTAAATAAAACACCTTTTTTAGACATATTATGTCCTGCTAATGCGTAATTTCCTTTTCCCATAACTTGATTCTCTTTTACTGTCGCTGCACCTGATAATAAGTTTTTTTCAGTAGAAGCTTTTAAAACAGGCAGTTCTACTGAAACACTTGGAATCGAAATACGACCAATTACTTGTTTCTTATCTAATGATGCATTCGCTACTTCCGCCAAGTCTGGTTGATTAATTTTGGAAGCATCTACAAATTCCGTCTCATGCTTTTCATAATCCATCTTTTGAACAGCCTGCACATTTTCAGTCTGTTTCTTTTCAGCCTGATATCCATCATAAAATGGCTTTCCAATTAACACGCCACCTACAACAAATAGCAGAATTGCTACTATACTATAAATTCTTTGCTTATTCATACACAGTTCCTTTCCCTTACAAAATCTTACTCTATATAAAATGATAAAATAATATCGTCATATGTACAAGTATTAGCTGAAAAGAAACCTTCTTGCCGGTGCAAGAAGGTTTCTTTTTAAGCTAATTTATTTCTGTATAGTGATACGTGAAATACTGTCATTTGAATAAAGAAAATAGAAAATAGAATATATAATGGGTATCCAGGAAGATATTCATTAATAATAGGCGAAAAAGTTAAAAATCCAACTGCACAAGGTAACACAAACCATAACGATACAAATGTTGTTCGGCAAGCTTTATCCGTAATCGCTTTTTCACGTTCATCTTCTAGCGGAAATAATAATGGATACATCCAAAAAGATAAATTCTTATATTTTTTCTTTTGAATTCTATAAAAAATTGTAACTATAATTGCTCCAATAAATAATAAAATGAATGGTACTCCATTAAACCATACTTCAAATGGGAATTTCTCGTTTTTAATTATATCTGCTAACTCTGTAATAACACTATAAAATTCAACAAATGTCCAACATGCTAGTGCAGTATAGAGTACATTTATAATATAAGAAAAAACAATTCTATTCATCCTCTTCTCCCTCCTTATTTAAAACAAACACATCTTCCATCTTTAACTGGAACACATCACAAATCGTAAGTGCTAATAACAACGAAGGAACGTAATCCCCTTTTTCAATTGCTGCAATTGTTTGTCTCGTTACTCCAACCTTTTCTGCTAATACGCTTTGCGTAAAGTTAAAACGAGCTCTTAATTCTTTTACTCTGTTTAAAATGGTCAAATTTACCACCTCTCACCATTATTGTATGCTATCCTTAACAAAATGTAAACTCAACTTAACATTATTATTATAAAAAAATCCAACTCTACGTATTGTAAAGTTGGATTACTTGTTAGTTTAGAATTTTAACTTTAACTGTTCTTCTACCCCAGTCATTAGCTTGAGCTGAATTTGGCATTAATAGATCAATGATATGCCCTTTTATTGCACTACCAGTATCTCCAGCAATTGCTGTCCCATATCCTTCTACATATACAGTAGAACCTAATGGGATAACAGATGGATCTACAGCAATTAATTTCATGTTTGGATTTGCAGTTAAATTATGTCCTAACTTAGATTTTACAGTTTCACCCGGTTTATAGCCGTTTTCAGATGGGTCAGCTGTATAAGCGGTTGCTGTTACGTAAAATTCTTTTCCACCTTGAGTTGGTTTCGTATCAGGCTTAGACTGTGTTTCTGTATTTTTTGCTACAGGTTCAGCTGGTTTACTAGCTTTTTCCTGCTTTTGCTTTTCAGCAATTTCTGCTTGTGCTTTCGCTAAAGCTTCTTGCTCTGCTTTTGCAGCTGCTTCTGCTTTTGCACGCTCTTCCGCTGCGATTCTTGCTGCTTCTTGCTCACGAGCAATCGTTTCTTGTACTGTCTTCATATTTGATTCAATTTTAGCTTTTTCTTCCGCTGCTAAATTAAGTTGACTTGCAACTTCATTATATTTAGCTTGAACTGTTTGTAAGTTATCTTGACGCTTTTTCAAGTTATCTTGCAGTTCAGCTTGCGCTTTTGCTAATTTTTGTTTGTCTACTACTAAAGATGCTTCTTTTTCGTCAATTGTTTTCTTATCTTCTTCAATTTGACGAAGATCTTGTTCTTGTAGACGTAAAATTTCTTTATCAGCTTCTAGAATAGTAGAAACTGCGTTCATACGTTGTAAGAAGTCTGCAAAGTTTTTTGATTCTACTACAACTTCTACTACTAAACTTGTATTTGAACTGTTTTGAACAGAAACCATACGTTTTCTCATAATATCTTTACGAGCAAGGACTTTATCCTCCAAAACGACAATTTCTTGCTTTTTTTGCTCAATCTGCTTATGTGTTTCATCGATTTTACGTTGAATAGCAGCTTGATCCTCTTTATTTTTTGCAATTGTATTATTTAAATTATGTAGTTCGTTTTCGATACCTTTAATTTCTTTACTAACAGCTTGCTTCTCTTGCTCTTTCTTTTGCATTTCTGCATCGTTTTGTTGCAATTGCTGTTGCATGTTGTTAAGTTTCTCGTCGTTTGACTCTGCTTTAACAGCGACTGTACTAGAAAGACCGATAATTCCTGCTAATACTAGACAGCTGATTCGCTTAAAATAGTTCATAATCCGACTCCCTTCTTATACAGTTATACATGATTTATTTTACAGTTTGTTTACAAAACGATTAAATACAGTTTATTTTTCGTGACGAAAAAAAGAGAATTATGAATAAAATGTAATAGATTCTTAAATATTTAACAATTCCTATATTTAAAAAATACAAAAGATGCTAAAATCCAAATATAGAGAAAATATAACTTTCGAAGGCGGTTGAAATAAATACATGTTTACTCAAAAAAAATCACTCCAACATACAATTGCTCAATTAGAAGAGCGTATACAAGAATTAGAAGCAGAATTAAAACAAAAAGATATTGAAAAGCAAGAGACTATTTCTACTATCCACGATCGTGTACAAAGCGTTGTACAAGAGCATCAACTTGTAAATAACCAACACAATACACTTCAAAATTTAGTTCAACAGTTAAGTTCATGTTTCGAAAATGTTTCAACACGTACGACACATTCCAATGAGTTAAATAATGAAATGTTACAAAAGGAACAAAGCTTAATTCAGTCTATTGCAGAAATTATTGACTGCTCTAATGAAGGAAAAGAATCCGTTCACCGCTTACTTATTGTAATTAATAAATTAGGTGAACAATCTCAACGCACGTCTAATAGTATGAATCATCTAAGCGAACGTTCAAAGGAAATCGAGCAAATTGTAGAAGTCATTCAAAACATTGCAGCACAAACAAATTTACTTGCATTAAATGCGAGTATTGAAGCCGCGCGTGCTGGAGAGCACGGTAAAGGATTCGCTGTCGTTGCCAATGAAGTAAGAAAACTAGCGGAAAGTACAGCAGAAAGTACAAAAAACATCGGCAACTTAACGAAAAAAATTCAAGAAGAAATTGAAAAAGCATATGATAACACAAAAGATAATTTACATTTAGTCGATGAAGGTGTAGAAATGAGCGCCGATACAAATGCTAGAATTGAAAATATTTTAGTTATGATTCAAACGTTACAAAATGGTGCTACAAATGTTATTAAGGCTATCGAAAACCAAAAGTCTTGTAATGATGACATATTACGAGAATTTGCTAACACACAACAAATGTTCCATAAATTAAATACTACTATTATGAATCATATTCATGATGCTGAAAAAGTCGATGTTCAATTGTCTAAAAGTCTTCAAGGAACAGTGACTTCTTAATTAAAATTAAGAATCCCTTATACTGCTATAAGGGATTTTTATTTTATTTTGAATATTTATTTCTTTTCAATATTCATCCATATCTTTGTTATAATGGAAAAGTTGTTTCTTTCAACTAATAAACAAGGAGGTTATTATGGAACAATTTTACTACGTTTTAAAATATTTAATTCTCGGTCTGTTCCAAGGACTAACAGAACCAATTCCGATTTCTTCAAGTGGTCATCTCGTTTTAGCACAACATTTGCTAGGACTAAAAATAGAAGGGTTTAGCTTCGAACTACTTGTTAATTCAGCTTCATTATTAGCTGTATTACTTATTTATAGAAATGATTTAATTCGTCTAACGAAGAATGGTCTCTCTTATATATTTACAAGAGCAGAAGACGCAAAATCAGATTTCTTCTTTATTATTTATCTTGTTATTGCAACCATTCCAGCAGGTGTTATTGGTGTTTTATTTAAAGATTACATCGATCAGTACTTAAAAGGTGTGAAGATGGTTGGGGTTTCCCTTCTTATTACTGCTGTCGGCCTTTGGATTATTAGAAATTTACGCGGTCGTAAAAATGATGGCGACCTTTCTATGAAAGATGCAATCATCGTCGGATTAGCACAAGCTTGTGCACTGATTCCCGGAATAAGCCGATCTGGTGCCACAATCGTAGCAGCAATGTTACTTGGTATGAAGCAAGAAACAGCTCTTCGCTTCTCATTCTTACTATACATTCCTGTTAGCTTAGGTGGCTTATTGTTAAGCATTACAGACATTGCAAATGATCCAAATCTAGACACATTATTCGTACCATATGTCGTTGCATTCATCGCAACATTTATCATGACGTATATTTCACTAAAATGGTTTATGAACATTATGGCAAAAGGAAATTTAAAATATTTCTCTTTCTATTGTATTATCGTAGGTGTACTTACTCTTATTTTCTTATAAAGTAAAACTTACAAATTAAAAGCGAGTCATCTAGTGTAATAGAATGGCTCGCTTTTTTATACCTTTATTAAGTTAAAACCTGTTATTTACTTATAATTTTCTGAATAGTATAATATTTATAAAATTCACTATTACAGTAATTCTATCTTTCCTACTATTATCGTAAAAGAGGTGTTTATATGTTTATAGTTACTAAACTCATTCACATTAAGTACGAATATGAAAATGAGCTACTTTATGGGCTTAAACAATATTATCCTTCCCCCGGAACGAACGGTTGTATTAACATAGAGTTTTCACCTGTTCATCGTACAAATGATAAGGCAGAGTATATGATTCGTATGTTATGGAAAACACAACAAGATTACCATACATGGCTTTCTCAAAAAGAAGGCAATGAAACTTTGAAGCACAAAATACAAGGCTATATCCTTTCTTCCAAATCAAATGCTACCTATGTGCATTAATCCTTCTCTTTTTATTCCTTACGAGGGCCAAAATGATAAAGTTAAATTAATCAGCCCTCATCAATTGGGCTGTTCACAAATAACGAGATAAGGACCCTCTTACTTTTCATACTGTAAGAGGGCTTCTCTTATGCATACACTTTCTTCTCTTGACAATACAAACGAATAACATGTTTATTTTGTTGAAATACATCATGCGTCAGCCGAATAATAATAAAGTTTCGTTTTGTTTGATCATCATGAACAAAAATCTGTTCTCCCTCCTGAAAACGCCATGCACTTTCAAAAGTCGTAATATGATCCCCACTTACAGAAAAAAGTTCATATCGCATCTCTTGTACCCTCTCTCAACTTATATAATCACAATATCCTTATATTAAATTTATTATAACTTAATCTCTATCAAATTAGTAATTTTTTCTATTTCGAAAGGTTTTAACTTTGTATTTAAATATTTTTAGCGCTATAATGATAAACGAATTTTTATTGAAAGGAGTTTTACTTTGACTGCATATTTATTTCCAGTGAAAACAGCATTTATTTTATTTCCTTTTTTAGCAATGTTTCTTTTAATCCCTTTTTTAATATTTAATTATCGAAAATACGGTTATTTAAATAAATGGCGCTCATTTATTTTATACTCATTATTACTTTACTTATTAAATGCCTATTTTCTTGTTATTTTGCCGTTGCCACAAACGTTTGATACTTGTAGCCTACAACCGGCTAATACACAACACATGCAACTCGCACCATTTTATTTCATACAAGAGATTAGTAGTCATACATCGGCAGTTTTAACGAAACCAGCTACTTATTTCTACTTATTAAAAGAGTCTGCGTTTTTACAAGTTGCCTTTAACGTTCTATTAACTGTTCCATTCGGTATTTACTTACGTTATTATTTCCGACGTAGTTTCTTACAAACAATTTGCATTTCCTTTTTCCTTTCACTATTTTTCGAGCTAACACAAGTGACTGGATTATACGGTATATACAATTGTGCATACCGATTATTTGATATCGATGATTTGTTTTTAAATACATTAGGTGGCGTAATTGGTTTTATCATTGCACCAATATTTACGTACTTCCTTCCGAAGACAAACGAGTTAGATAGTCATATTGATTTGGAAACGAAACCAGTCGGATTCATTCGTCGCCTTATCGCGATGCAAATTGATTGGATTTTCTTATCTATCGTCGTACCTGTCGTTAAAAACAAAGGAAATTCTTTCTTCGTTTCTAATATGCAATCTTACACCAATATGTATGAACTCATTTTCATTACGTGTTCAATCCTTATTTACTTTATTATTATTCCATACTTTACTAACGGAAAAACAATTGGGAAAGCATTGCTTCGCATTCACGTGAAAGGAAAATCAAATCGTATTACATTAAAAGAACTATTTATTCGCTACGGTATATTTTATTTTGCATTAGGTGGAATCAATTATATTCTTTCTAGTAGCTCTATTTTAAATCACACAGAGCCTTTAGTATTACTCGTTACATTGTTATTCTTATTCATCATTAACGGCCTATTTATTATTCATGTTTTACTACATGTATTTAGCCGGGATAAACTACTATTTTATGAACATATTAGTCATACAAGAAATGCAATTACACTAAAAAAAGCTGACAAATAATTATTTGTCAGCTTTTTCATATACATAATGTGAAACTTTAATCAGCCCTCCCCAACCGGGCGGTTATCTCCCACCGAATTTTGCGACGAGAGTGTTACTGCCCGACAAATAGCGGGATAAATAACTTTTCTGCATAAGGATTAAAAAACATTCCAAGTTCATCTAGAGATTTCCTCACCTGTAAAAACGAATGAAATTCTGGATATATATATTGTAATTGCTCATATGATAATGTATGCATTTTCCCCCAATGTGGACGCCCTTCATACTTTAGAAAAATCTTTTCCACTTCGCCAAAGTAAGCAGCATATTTCATACCTTTATACATATGAACAGCGATATATGCTGAATCTCTTCCATAGGCCGGACTAAGCCATATATCATCCCCTTTCACATAACGGCATTCGATTGGGAAGTGCACCTTATACTTTTTCTTTTCAATAAGATTTGAGATTTCTTCTACAACCGTCCTCATATACTTTGAAGGAATGCTATACTCCATTTCATAAAATGGCACCGTACGTGATGTAGCAAATACTTCATAGCTCGGGCCAATTATTTTTGTGTTTGGTACAGCTTTAGCTGATAACCGACTCACGCCTTTACTTATAGAAGGAAACCATTTACATCCTTTAGATAGTAAAGAGAACATCCTATTTTCAAGTAACTCCACCTTTAGTTTATGCCATTTCAAATCACTGCCTTTATTCGTTGTTTCGTTCGTAAGTTTCACTTGTACTTCATCAGAATAAGGAAAAACGAAAAATTCAAAATGACGATGCTTCTTATATTCTTCTAGTTTGTTCATTACAGTGGATAATGACTGTTTTTCACTTTCATAAACGAGTGAATACGCTGGAATAACCTTCAATTTTATCTTTACAATGATACCTAACATTCCAAGTGACAACTGAAACGCTCTCCAATATTCTACGTTCTCAGCTTCCGAACAAACTATACTCTCACCATTAGATAGAACTGCCGTAATCTCTATAACTTGTGTTGATAAACTCCCAAAGGTAATACCCGTTCCATGAGTCCCCGTACTAATCGCTCCTGCAATAGATTGCGAATCAATATCCCCTAAATTTTCTTGCGCATAACCTTTTTCCTCAAGTAACTTCCCTAAATCATATAACTTTGTTCCTGCCCATACTTCAGCAACCATCTTCTCTGCATCAATATTCACAATACCCTTCAATTCATCTAAAGAAACTAAAACTTCTTCCGTTTGCACAAGGGGGGTAAACGAGTGTCCTGAACCGACAACACGAATTTTCTTTCCCTTTTTTCGCGCAAGCCCCACAACTTCTACTACATCTTGTATACTTTCTGGATACATCGTATAATGCGGCGTTCCTTCTACATTCCCTGTCCAATTTCTCCACTTTTGTCCCTTTATAGAAAGCATTGGCCATCCCCCCGATATGTTGAATACTCCCCGACAATCTCTCCTTTTTTAACACGATACAAAAAAGGAAAGCGTTCACATAATTCACCAGCCTTACTATGACGAAACAAAATGGTCTCTCCTATATCCACTCGTTCCTCGCCGTTATAAAAAATTGGCGTTTGTACCTCGCCAGCACCTTCTAAAGCTAATAATTTTGCACCCTTCGGTCTCCAAACTTCAGGCTCTTTATCTTTTCCAACTGCTCCTGAAGCAATATATCCACCACCTAGGCAAGTGTAAATAAACGGGACTGGTTTACGCACAACTGGTAAGGCAAATCCGACCGCTGGATGAAATTTCACCTCTTTATAATAATCAAACAGCTTCGGAGAATAAAAAGCAGAACCTATTGTAATCTCTGAAACTGAATTATCTTTCTCGGTTGTTTTTATGCTTCCTGTTCCGCCTCCATTTACAAACCTTAGCTCAATACCAATGTTTTGTATTGCTTTTACAATATGTTCTCTTCTTTCTTTAACTTCTAGCACTGATTTCTGCTTTAAATACGAAATCACTTTACTTTTCAACCATTGATTCGGTATATAATCGCCCACCCCGGCAATTTGAGCTTCATATCCCATTACACCATCTAACATTAAATATGATGACCTTCTCACCTTTTCTACTACTTTCAACGCATCCTGCACATTTTTTACTGGGGACCTTTGTACACCAAAATGAAATTGAAAGAAGCGACTACTCATATCAATATCCAAACAAACACGAAAACATCCTTTAGATTGCTCAGCAATGTTTTCTAAATACACAATATGCTCTTCACAATCCACCATACAAGTTATAATGAAACCTTTCTTTGTTAACAAACTAATTTCATACAGAGCTCTTTCATCGTAAGCAGGATATCCAAGCAATAAATCATTAAATCCTTGTTCTATTAAAAATAAAATCTCTCTAGGTGAAAAGCACATAATACCTTGAAATCGATCATTTGCAGCTAGTATCTTTTGCATAATCGGAACAGAGCGTAACGATTTACTCGCTATACGAATCTTTTTATTTCCACTTAACTCTATAATCGATTGAATATTTCTATCTAAAGCCACTTCATCCAAAAATGCACACGGTAATGGAACTTCTTTAAAAATTCCTCGATCCACATTTTTCTCTCCTCTTCTCAATATGTCTTATACATATTGGAAAGAAAGTGTGATTTTCCTGTTTGCAAATAAAAAAAGTTTCTTCTTTACGAAGAAACTTTTTGAAACTACTTCATAGAAATAGTCGCCTCTACTGGATAATGATCAGAGTAATCATTATACGTATATTTTTGGAACCATGATGTAACAGTCCATTGTGGGGATTGCGGCTGTAACACCTTATTCTCTATATACGATGGGTTCGCATGGTCTTTACTTGCAATAATATAATCTAAATACTCAGCAGGACTATCAGGGAAATTATATTTTGCAATACTGTTTGTCGTTGCGTCCCAAGTCGCTGTATGTCCAGTATAAGATGGTACAGAAGCGTTCAATGTTTTAAACATAGATGCATACTCTGAGTCATTCTTGTTCTCTGCATTTATTTTATTTACGTTCATATCACCACCAATTAACACATACTCATTATTTGGTATATTTTTATTTTTAATAAAGTCTTGAATTTCTTTTAATTGGTCTGTACGTACAGATGCAGGTGAAGTTTTTCCGCACATACTATCTTCCGCTTGCAAATGCGTACCAATTACATGAACAAAGCGATCATTTTTCTTAATTTTCGTGTATACAAATCCTTTATTCGATAAATTATCTGGCCCGCATCCTTTTGCAAATACATATTGAATCTTTTCAGCGATTGGCCATTTGCTCACAATCGCAACGCCACCATCTTCAGGAGTTGAAGATGAATAGTTTCCTAACGTTTTATCCCATTCACTTCCACTACTACGACCTAATACTGCTGTTTGATTTGGATATTCTTTCTTCAAATTCCCTAATAAACGATCTGATGCGCTATTATCAAACACTTCATTTAATATAACTACGTCTTGATTCTTTATATAATCTGCCGCCCCGATTAAATCAGCACGCTCAGTTTGTCCCCAGTTCGGATATAAGTTTGTTGATAGCATATATACATTATGCGTCATCACTTTTAATGTATCGTTTTGATTTGTAGACGCTTCTGCTTGAGCTGACGTTCCACTATATAAAGCTCCTAGACCAACACCTAAGCTAAGTACACCTTTTAGCAATTTACCTTTCACGTTTCATACCTCCATGTATTGTATAGTGATAAAAAGGCCAAATACTCTATTCTGAGATTTGACCTTTTTTAAATACTTAACGATTTCCGTACGTATCAAACCAAAGCTGAATATATCCAGCAGTAACACGTTGTGCATCCATTAAACGCTTACCTGTCATTGGTGTAACTTCAGCGCGCCATTTATCTGCATATTCTTGTGATACAGCAGCTCTCACGAACCAATCTTTCGTATTATCATTTACAATGCCAGCGTAATCTTGTTTCGCAACTACTGCCGCTCCATGAATCCAATCTTCTGGATTCGTACCTTTCCAGTTCCAATATCCATTTCCATCCGTTACTTTATAGTTATCTTTTATCGTATCTACAAAGTTTTCATATTTAGAATGGAACCCTTGTGGATACGAAAGGTTCGTAAAGTTTGCTGCATGCATCGGTTGGTTTACATCCCCTAGATAATGAAGAGATAATCCTAAATAGAAGAATGCTTGTTTCATATCTTTATTTTTGTAAGACTCACCAGCTAATTTAAAATACTTAGCTCCAGTTTCCTTTGCCTGCTTTGCATACGGAATATAAGTTTTCCCATTGTCAGGGTCATAGAAATGTGAAGCAAATGTGCTATTATCATAATAAGGATTTTCATAGTCAGCAGCATAAATACCGTTCTCTAACTCCGTACGCCATTCATTTAATAGTGCAACTCGATCTTGTTTTACAAGTGTTGTATTACGAGACATAATATCAATTGCACGGTTTACAATCCATAAATGAGAATTCACGCCTTCTTTATGTTTATCTTCAGCAGACCAGCGCGGAATAACTCCAAATCTCTGTCCCCCATCATTTTCATGAGCAAATGCAACACTTTGTAATGGAGCAACTAATGTAATAGCTGCCGCTAAAGCAAGTACTTTCTTTTTCATATAAAATCCTCCATTTTATAATTGAATTATTGTAAACATTTTGTTAGGATCCTATGATGTCGTCCGGTTAACCTATGACTAGAATATCCCACCTTTCACGAAATTTCTATCAATAAATTAAAATATGCAAATGTTCATATCATTATAACTTTATACACAGTGAATATAATGAATGAATACACTTTCATTTTAATAAACTATTATTAAGGCTTGTCTAAACTAATGTAAAAAAAGAGTAAAGCATCTGAACGCTTTACTCTTTTTTTCTATTCGATAATATACTTGGCAATTGTACATTAACTGCTAACTTATGAATAAATCCAAACACTAATCCAATCCCAATAAATATGTATAAGATTGTAAATATCTTTCCGAAATCAGTTTGCGGACTAAAATTCCCATCACCGACAGTCGTCAACGTGACCACACTAAAATATAAAGCGTCAATAGGACGTAATTCTTCAACTGTACTATAAAAAATCGTACCCGATATTAAAGTCAAAATTGTTAATACGAATAATACTTGAAATTCTTTATCTTTCCACGCTCGTAAACAGGCTCTTAACATTCGCTTTAAAGTTAACAAAAATGAAAGCATTAGATTCTCCCTTCCAAACAAAAATACATTTAGTCAAAGGAAAGTCTATCACCTTTCAGTATAGAAAAAAAGTAGCCCTCTTCTATTTCTAGAAAAGGGCTACTCTATTCGATTCTATCTTATTTAGGTGAAACAAGAATTTTTACTTGTGTTTTATCTTTTACAAGTGCTTCAAATCCCTCTTCAACAACTTGATCGACTGTAATTTTTTTCGTAATTAATTTCTCTGCTTGAATTTGACCAGAGCTAATTAATTTAATAACAGCTGGGAAGATGTGACGGTATCCTAAAATACCAATAACTTCTTTTTCTTTTAATACTAAGTTATTTGGAGTAATTGTTGCGTCTTTTTCCCATACACTAACAATTACAGTTTGTCCTTCGAAGCTTGTACTTTCAATCGCTTGTCGTAGTACAACTTCAACACCTGTTACTTCAAAGCTAACATTTACACCTAAACCATTTGTTAAGTTACGAATTTCAGCTAACACATCTTGAGTTGCTGGATTTAATACATAATCCGCACCTGCTAATTTCGCTAACTCTTGACGTTCTTTAGAAAGTTCAACTGCAATAACAGGAGTCGCTCCTGCTGCTTTAGCTGCTTGGATAACAAGAAGTCCAATTGGACCGCAACCAAATACTGCTACAGCTTCCCCTTCTTTTAATTTACTTTGACGTACTGCATGAACTGCTACTGCTGCTGGTTCTACAAGCGCACCTTGTTCATACGTCATTTCATCTGGAATGTGATGAACCATATCTTCTGGTACTACTGTATATTCAGAGAAACCGCCGCCTTCTCCGCCAAGACCGTGGAAAACAAGTTGTTCACAAACATTGTAATGTCCATGTTTACAAGCTTCACATTTACCACAAGAATAAATTGGTTCTACAACAACGCGGTCTCCCACTTTATGAGATGTAACTCCTTCACCAATCTCTATTACCTCACCACTAAACTCATGACCTAAAATAACAGGTGCTTTCACATGTGTTAATGGATGTTCTTCTGTTGGAATAAAAATAGGCCCTGCTAAATATTCATGCAAGTCTGTCCCACAAATACCACACCATTTAACTTTGATTTTCACTGTTCCTGGTTTTACTGTTGGTTCTGGTACTTCTTCTACTCGTACATCACGTTGATTATGCCAAAGTAGTGCTTTCATTTTATACATCCCTCTCTATGTATATACTTAACCTGGTGAAGTTTACAATTCTATTATAATACTTCTATCCATATATTTCAAAAAAACAATCGCATCTCTACTAATTTTTTACAAATAACGTTCAATATTTTGTCACTTTGTACTTTTTTCCACATCTGTTAATTCAATTTCATTGCAGGTGAAATTAGCATTATGCCATAATAGCATAGGAGAGGTGAATATCGCTTGAAATATTTTATTTACTTTATCGTTATCGTGGCATTTTTAGATACATTTTCACAATTACCTATTATGAGTACTTTCGCTCAAAGCCTTGGAGGAACCCCTCTTATTATCGGGCTAGTTGTCGGTATGTACTCATTCGCTAATATGATCGGTAATATTATTGCTGGAGCAGCTGTCGATAAATTTGGTGCAAAAAAAATCCTTTATATAAGCATGGGAATTACGAGTTTCATAGTCTTGTTATACACCGTTGTTCAAAGTGGTGAACAACTATTAGTTGTTCGCTTTATGCATGGATTTAGTGATGGCTTTTTAATTCCTGCTGCCTTTACATTTTTATCAAAACAAACAAATGCAAAAAGACAAGGAAAAGCAATGGCTCTATCTGGTGCTGCTGTTGGAACAGCCGCAATCGTAGGACCGGCTTTCAGCGGTATTATGAAAGCAACAGCTGGCGTAGAATGGGTCTTCATTACTATTTCTATTTTAATGGCTCTTGGTACGATCGTATCTCTATTCTTCTTACCAAATAACGTATCAAGAAAAGATACATCAAGAACGCAAATGATAAACAAAGAAGATATGGTTGAACTTTTAAAATCAGAACCGTTATTACAAGCATATATTGGTGCTTTCACATTAATGTTTTCACAAGGAATTGTCACTTATATGTTACCAGTAAAAGTTGAGGCATTAGCGCTTAAAGCATCCACAACAGGCATGATGTTAAGTGTATTTGGTATAACTGCTATCCTCTTCTTCTTGCTTCCAACAAATCGTATTTACGATCGATTTAATCGTTCGAAACTAATGCTAATCGGAATTGCAGTTATGGCATTCGCATTATCTTTACTCGGATTATTTGCTACAAAAGGTATGCTCTTTATCGTAATGATAATTTATGGAATTGGATTCGCAATCCTCTTCCCGTCTATTAACGCTTTACTCGTTGAAAATACTACAGACGATAATCGCGGAAAGGCATTCGGATTATTTTATGCCTTCTTCTCATTAGGAGTTGTTGCTGGCTCCTTTACAGTCGGCGCAATCGGAGCATCACCTAGCATCAGCTTCATTATCGGGACAGCATTTTTATTAACATTTGCTGGGATGATTTATGTAAGAAGCAAAGTAAAAAAGACAATGATGGGATAATCCATCGTTGTCTTTTTTAAAATGCATATTGATATAATCCGTAATATAATGGAAGCGTTGGAATAATTCCAATTACTTTAAATATAAAAGGTAACGGCTCATCTCGCTCTTCATATAAACGAAAAACAAAAACTGCAGTTAAAGTCCAAATGACGCTAAACAAGAAGATACATTTCCAAACAATTGAGGTTAATATTTGTATATCAAATACAAAACCAAAGAGCCCTATCCACGTAATAATAGAAACTACAAAGTCAAACTTTTGAATTGGTGTTTGAAACATGCCCCTTACTAACGAAATAATAGCTAACATTGCTACAATAACTAAATATATTTTCCAAAGCATTATGATAATCTCCTATTCAATTCAACTTTTAACTTTCAATAAGCCGTATTTAATAAACAATATAGCATTATATTTTTCATAGAAATAATACAATGGATAACAAAATAAGAAGAAAATAAGTACAGTTGGTACATCATCTATAATAGAAAAATATTTTACTAGTAATTCCTTAATACTCTCTCCAATTATAATAAACAGTGGAATGATACAAATTGCTGCTAATATTAAGCACGGTGTGATTCTCATTTCTTTTAACCTCACCTTGCAGTGTGGACATCTGAATGAAAAAGGATGCGGGAGATCAATAATATGTTGCACAGTAATCTCTCCTTCACACTGTGGACATTCAATTATTTCTTTCATTTAACTCAACTCCTTTCTATCTACAAAAAGAACACTATCCAATAGCGCTCTTTTACTGCCGAATATATTACTTTTGTGTATAACCAAATAACAATGTAAATAAATTGAGCCGTAAAGGCAATAATACATCTCTTCTTTTAAACAGAAAGTTTATAAATACTGACGATACTTCGACAATTTCCTCGGAAATATTTCCTTTCCCCACATAATTTGATACACTACACATGAATAAAAACTTGTATTACATAAACTAAAATAATAACTTACTGTACAAATTAAAAAGCACACTCTTCATATGAAGAATGTGCTTTTATGTTATTAACGTTTAATCCAAACAGCACCTGCTGATTTATCTTCTGCCTGTCCAACAACTTGGAATTTAAGTCCAAGGTTTGGAACTTTTCTTCCTGCGTCTGCAATTTGCTTGTTACTATATACTTTTGAATCATCAAAAGTTGTAACACCTTGTAATCCAGAATAGTTAAACTGACCACGTGTTAATGAATTTACACTCCATGCTGGTGTTTTATCAAATGAAAATGCAGCATCTGCAATTTGCATGCCCGTATTACCGTATGCTGGTTTCCCGTTTAAATTACCAACTAGCGCTTCTGGATGAGAGTCAACAACACCAAGGAATCCTTCACCTGGATGCATCCCAACCCAGTTATCTTTAAAACTATCATCTGCATACCAAACGACAAGACCTGTATTATACACTGGACCTTTTCCTGCTTTTAATCCATTATCTGATCCCGCATAGTTTCTCCATTCTAAGTAGTAGTAATGAGCTTTCTTCTCTGTCCCATCAGAAACAACAAAACCATTTAAATTCATTTTAGACTGTCCTTCTGCATCATCAGAAAATACAACTTGTCCATCAACAGTTACATTTACATTATCCATCGCAAAACCTTTATATGTTACAGCCGGATCTGTAATATAGTCGAATTGTAGTTTCACTTTTTTGCCTTTAAATTGACTTAAATCATATGATTTATCAATCCATTTCCCATCTGTTGTATCTTTATCTCCTTGGACTACTTTTTCTCCAAGTCTATCAATTAACGTCTTCGTTCCATCTTCTGTTACTGCATGTACTTCGACGAAATCGCACTCTGCTTCTAACTCATAATTTGCTTTATAATCGAATTTTGCATTTGTTCCCTTTGTTAAATCAAAGAATGGTGTCTCTAACGTTGTATGCATATCATCGCCTCTTGTACTATAATATGCATGCTTTCCAAACTCCGGTTTAATCGTTTCAACACTTTTACCTGGTAAGTTAACACGTACAACGCCTGGACGATTTGATTTCGTAACACTTTGATCAATATAGGTAGGAACTCCCACACCACTCTTAATTTTATCGTAATCTACTTCTAATATTTTTGCCCAGTTGCCACCCATATTCTTTTGTAAGAAGTCTTTATTTTGTGGTGAAAAACTAGTCGGCTCTGTTCCTGCGATTTTCCCTGTCCAACTACCTCCACTCATTAATGACCAAGCTTCGACTGGTGAACCATTTCCAGTATATTTCGTGTCATATTCATCTGGTAATCCAAGATCATGTCCAAATTCATGTGCAAACACACCTACAGCTCCATCTTCTGGTTCAATTGTGTAATCATGTGCTGCTACTTTACCACCAAAGTAATCTACCTTTGATTTCGTACCTTCAATCGCTACTGGATCTACTGCTAATTTTGAACGATGTGACCAGATCGCATCATCACCTAATTTACCGCCACCAGCTTCTTGACCAACACCAGCATGGATTACCATTAAATGATCAATTACACCGTCAGGTTCATTTTGATTCCCGTCCCCGTTTGTATCATATCTATCAAATTGATCAAACTGGGATAAATCTAGTCCTTTCTCAGCAGCTGCATGCAAAGCTTCTTTCACTAAATCACGTGCACCTTTCGGACCTTTATTATCGTGACCACTGCTACCATCAGCTCCATAATCAGATGCTTTTCCTGGAACAGTTAGCCACTCCGTTACATATCCATCTGTCGTATAACTACCACCAGACTGCTCTTCATAGTATTGTTTAAACGTTTTTACTTTTGAACCATCAAATAAAGTATAAGGCTCATTACCGAACAACATCTTTTGATAATGTTCTCTACTAAAGTCTTTCGAATACATATAACCTGGTGTTTGATCAATATTATTATGTTTATAATCACTAAATTCAACGAGTAGCACTAATACTTTATCCGATCGAACAGATCCCTTATATGGAGCTTGCTTTGCTTTTGAAGTTGGAACTTGCCCATTCAATTGATTTTTATTTGGTTCTGGCTTTTGCTCAAGGCTAACATTTTTTTCAGCCTTTTTTACATTTTCCTTTTCTTCCATCTTTTTCTCTTTTACTTTTTTTGTGAAATCAGACGTTTCTTGTGAGTGAGCATCTGGAAGAATTTCTTTATTCGCCTGATCTCCTTGTTTCTTTTCAATATATTGCTCAACAGCTTTTTTCGTCTCTTCTTTAGAAGATGATGGATTAATTGTTCCTCTTTCTTTCAGTGCTTCCGCTAAACGATCTTCTTGAATTAAATTGTAATCAATTGGTGTTGTAGATACATTATCTTTCTTTTTTGCTGCCGTTTCTGCATATGCTAACGGAGCACTCATTACAGATGTACATCCGATAATTGCCGCAATTGCTAATGATGACAACACTTTAAATGGTGCTTTTCTTCTCATTCCATTTCTCCCCTTTTATAAAACTTAAAATTCAGATAAATTGGTGCATTTTTGTCAAAATCTCTGTTTACTACCCTCCCTATATAAAAAGACATAATTCTATAAACATTAAGCTTTTTGTTATAGAATCATGCCCTCCAGTTTTCTGGTCAGACCCTCTATCTTTTTATCCCTTGGTTCAATTAATAATCAGTGGGGGGATGAACAAAGCCCCCACTGATTAAAGTTTCACTTTATGTCGAAATATGAAAAATAAAGAGTTATGTGATATATATTAAATATCTTATATAACAAATTTAAAAGACAATATGCAAAATTGCATGAAAATTCTTTTAAATAAAAAAAAGAATCCTAGTCAATTAAACTAGGATTCTTGCTTTTCTATTATTTCTCTTGTGTTTTTTCCCAATCAGCTAAGAATTTCTCAATTCCTTGATCTGTTAATGGGTGCTTCACTAATGAAGCAATTACGTTTGCTGGGATTGTTGCAATATGTGCACCGTTTAATGCTGCGTCAGTTACGTGAACACTGTGACGTACAGATGCTGCAATGATTTCTGTTTCGATGCCATGAATTGCAAAGATTTCTGCGATTTGACGAATTAAGTCCATACCGTTATGACCGATATCGTCTAAGCGACCTAAGAATGGTGAAACGTATGTTGCACCAGCACGAGCTGCAAGTAATGCTTGAACTGCTGAGAACACTAATGTAACGTTTGTACGAATTCCTAAATCAGAGAACGCTTTTACTGCTTTTAAACCTTCTGTTGTCATTGGAACTTTTACTACAACGTTTGGAGCAATCTTCGCTAGTTCTTTTCCTTCTTCAATCATCTTATCAGCTTCTAAGCTAATTACTTCTGCACTTACAGGTCCTTCTACAACGTTGCAAATTTCACGAATGCGTTCGTGGAAGTCTACGCCTTCTTTTGCTACAAGTGATGGATTTGTCGTTACTCCAGCTAATACACCTAATTCATTTGCCTCTTTAATTTCGTTAACGTTTGCTGTATCAATAAAGAATTTCATTTGTTGTTCTTCCTTCCTAATTTTCATTTTATATTTATTTATTTTTCTTAATAAGCTCTAATTCAATCGGAATAGATTTGTCCACTTTTTTACCTTGTGTTATCTCTTTTGCTGTTTGCATCGCCTTCTCCCCGATTAATTCCGGTTTTTGAGCAACTGTTGCAGCCATACGCCCATCGTTAACCGCTTTCACTGCATCGTCTGTTGCATCAAATCCAACAACGACTACATCTGTTTTTCCAGCAGACTTCAATGCTTCAAGTGCACCTAATGCCATCTCATCGTTATGCGCAAACACGGCTTTAATATCACCATTTGCTTGCAAAATGTTTTCCATAACAGATAATCCTTTCGCTCTATCAAAATCAGCTGCTTGTTTTGCAACTACTTTTAAAGACTTATCGGCTACGTTATGGAATCCTTTCCCACGTTCACGAGCAGCGGAAGATCCAGGGATTCCTTCTAACTCAGCAACGTTTGCTCCTTCGCCAACTAATTCACGAATGTAATCACTAGCCATTTGACCACCTTCGATATTGTTAGAAGCAATGTGAGAAACAACCTTACCTGAATTCGCAACGCGGTCTACTGTAATAACAGGAACATTTGCTGCATTTGCCGCACTTACTGCTGAAGCAACAGCATCTGAATCGGTCGGATTAATAACAACTACATCGACACCCTTTTGAATTAAATCTTCAACATCGTTCGTTTGCTTTGCTGCATCATTTTGTGCATCAACAGCAATTAATTCGATGCCACTATCTTTCGCTTTCTTTTCTGCACCCTTTTTCAAAGTTACAAAAAAGGGATTATTTAAAGTTGAAACAGAGAATCCAACTTTAATAGTTTTATTTCGACCTTTATCGCTAGAATCCTTTGCCCATTCTGGCGGTTCCATTGAACAACCAGCAGTAATGACCATAATACATGCAACGAGTATAAGTAACCATTTCTTCATGAACTGTCCCTCCATTACGCTTCTTTTCTGCGATCAATTAATACAGCTAGTAAGATTACAAGTCCTTTTACAACTTGTTGGAAGAAAGAAGATACACCTAATAAATTTAAACCGTTATTTAATACACCGATAATAAGTACACCGATGAATGTACCAACAATCCATCCTCTTCCCCCAGAAAGACTTGTTCCACCTAATACAACTGCTGCAATTGCATCTAATTCATAAGAAGTACCTGCAGTCGGCTGTGCAGAATCTAATCGTGATGTTAAGACAATACCTGCAAGCGCTGCCAAAATTCCGGAAAGACCGTAAATCATTACTTTAATTCTCGTAACATTAATACCTGATAGTGCTGCTGCTTCTTCATTTCCACCAATTGCAAATGTACGGCGACCAAATGTCGTTTTCTTCAAAATGAAGTACAGTACTGCGAAAGCGATCATCATTGTAACAGCTGGTACCGGAATACCAAGAAAATAACCGCGGCCAAACATTTGGAACATTAAATGATCACCAAGACCAGTGATCGGACGTCCGTCCATATAAACAAGCGTCAACCCACGAAAAATAGTCATTGTTGCCAAAGTTGCAATAAATGGAGCTACTTTTCCTTTCGCAATGATGATACCGTTTACAATTCCCATTACAAGACCTGCTAATAATCCAACTGCCATTGCAAGGAACGGATCCATGCCACTTGCCATCATTCCAGCAACAAGTGCACTTGATAATGCTAAAATAGAACCTACCGATAAGTCAATACCCCCTGTTAAAATTACGAAGGTCATTCCGAATGCAATAAGCGCATTAATCGATACTTGACGCAGTATATTAAATAAATTTGGAATTTCAATAAACGCTGGATTTAAAGCTGTAATTACGACGATAATTAATACTAAACCGATTAAAGAACCGAGTTGTTGTAATACATTCCCCTTCTTAGCCATCCTTACTCTCCCCCTGTAGCTAGTGCCATAATAGACTCTTGTGATGCCTCATCTTTCCCTAAAATTCCGCCGACTTTTCCTTCATGAATAACAAGAACTCGATCACTCATCCCTAAAACTTCCGGAAGCTCAGATGATACCATAATAACGGCATCGCCTTGCTCTGTAAGCTTATTCATAATAGAGTAAATTTCTTTTTTCGCTCCAACATCAACACCTCTTGTTGGCTCATCTAAAATGAGTAATTGCGGATGAATGCCTAGCCATTTTGCGATTACAATCTTTTGCTGATTTCCACCAGAAAGAGATTTCACTGCCTGCTCTCCGCTAGATGCTTTCACATTAAGAAGCTTCATCATATCCTCTGTAAACTGTTGTTCTAGCTCGTTGCTTAGAATACTTCCCTTTGAAAGACTTTCTAAATTCGGTAAAGCTAAATTTTCTCGAATTGAAAAATCTAACACTAATCCTTCAGACTTTCTATCTTCTGTAATGAAAGCAATTCTTTGTCTAATTGCATCTATTGGACTATCAATCTTTACTTCTTGTCCATTTATAAAAATTTGTCCAGAGTCTAAAGGTTCATAACCAAATATCGCTTTCATAATATCAGTGCGACCAGCCCCCATCAAACCAGCTACACCAAGGATTTCACCTTTCCTCACTTGAAACGAAACATTTTCAAATTTCCCTTTCTTCGTTCCGTTACGCATTTCAAAAATGACATCACCAATTTGACTATTTCGCTCTGGGTAACGTTCACCAATGCTGCGCCCCACCATCATACTCACTACTTCATCAAATGATGTTTCTGGAATTAATCTCTTTCCGACGTATTCTCCATCACGCAAAATCGTAATAGCATCACATATTGAGAAAATCTCTTCCATACGATGCGAAATGTACACGAATGAAACACCTTCTTTACGTAACTTATTGATTACTGTAAAGAGCGTTTCGATTTCACGATCCGTCAGTGCCGCAGTAGGTTCATCCATAATAATAACGCTCGCGTTTGTCATTAATGCTTTCGCAATTTCGATAATTTGCTGTTGTCCAACCGATAATTCCTCTGCTAACATAGCGCCTCTTACATGCAACCCTAACTCCGCTAGTTGCTGCTGCGCAATCGCATTCATTTGGCGAGTGCGTAAAATACCTGTTTTCCCATACATTAACTCTTTACCGAGAAACATATTTTCAGCTACTGTTAAATTCGGCAATATGTTTAGTTCTTGATGTATAAATGCGATGCCGTACTCTTCAGCTTCTTTCGCATTTTTAAAGGTGCGCTCTTGCCCATCAATTGTGATTGTCCCACCATCTTTTTTGTATACACCTGTTAAAATCTTCATGAGCGTTGATTTACCCGCTCCATTTTCCCCCATCAATGCATGGACTTCTCCTGTTTCAATCATAAACTGTGCATTCTTCAAAACAGGATTTCCATTGAACGCCTTTGAAATGTTTTTCATTTCAATATGCATTCCCATCACTTCCCTTTATTAAAAAATCACGCCTGCATGTAAAATTACATTTGCATAAGGCGTAGCCTCGCCTGTACGAATAATCGCCTTCGCTTTCTTTGTATGCTCTTTAAATTGCTCATGAGATACATACTCAAATGCTGGCTCTATTAATTTCTGCTCTATTTCTTTATTTACTTCCGCATTATTTATAATGACTTCTTCTGCTAACGTCACTTTTTCGATTGCCATATCATCAGCTACCACTTGCAATACATCTAAAAAGCTAGGTTTTCCAATTTCAACAGCTAAATCAATTCTTTTTACTCCGTCAGGAATTGGTAAACCGCAATCAGCAATTACAATCGTATCCGTATGCCCAAGTGAAGCAAGGATTGATGCAATCTCACTGTTTAATACGCCGTGTTTCTTCATCCAACAATCACCTGCACTTCACGTACTTTATCTCTCGTTGGCATGCCGCCTTGCGCCCCAAGTTTCGTTACAGAAAGACCACCGGCAATATTCGCGAAACGAATTGCTTTTTGAAGTGTCTCTCCTTCAGAAAGTGCAACTGCTAACGCACCATTAAATGTATCACCAGCTCCAGTTGTATCCACTACATCAACAGCAATGCTAGGAACATGTACAATCTCCGTGCCATTATGGAAACGAACACCGTTAGAACCTTCTGTCATCAATAATTTATTGGGATACTTCGCCAATAAATCTTCAATTGGTGATGTAAAATCATCTAATACGATGCGGCACTCATGTTCATTTGGCGTAATATAAGTCGCTTTTTCTAAAATTTCTTCTGATAAAACTTGTGCTGGCGCTGGATTCAACATAACAGGAATATTATGTTCCTCACAAATAGCCAATACATATTTTACTGTTTCAAGTGGAATTTCTAGTTGAAGAACAACCATATCCGCTTTTACAAGAAGGTCTTTGGAGCGATCTACAACTGACTTATTTACAAGAGCATTCGCCCCTTGTACGACAACAATACTGTTATCTTCTTCTGCTAAAACGATATGAGCAATTCCTGTCGTTCTATCTGTAACCGGTACCACATAATCGATAAAAATGCGTTCGTTCTCTAGATTTTTTCTAACTACTGTTCCATAATCATCATTTCCTACCGCTCCAACCATTGCTACATTTGCTCCTAATCTAGCTGCAGCAACTGCTTGGTTTGCTCCTTTCCCTCCTGGAATTGTATGAAACGCTTCACCAATTACTGTTTCTCCTGCTTTCGGCCGTTTTTTTGAAACAGCCACTAAGTCCATTGAAATGCTCCCTACTACTGCAATATTTGGCATCTGTTTCATCTCCTTACTTCGTTGTATTTCGTTCTAAAATTTCAATCGGCAAACGATAGTGTTTCTCTTTTAATGTATTTCCTTCCATTTGCTCTAACAACAACTCTGTTGCAATTTTCCCCATTTCATATATCGGTTGTGCAACTGTTGTAATAGATGGATACATCATTTCCGTTAAAGAAATTCCATCAAATCCGATAATTTGTAAATCATTTGGAATGACAATCCCCTTTTGAAGTGCAGCCTTTACAATACCAATCGCAATTAAATCATTCCCAGCAACAATACCATCAATATGCGGGTATTCTTCTAATAATTCCATCGCTACACGCTCACTATTTGCTGGATCAAACGTACTCTCTGCAATCATATACGAAAGATTATTTTGCGTAATAACGTCTACAAAACCTTCAAAACGTTCATTTGCAGTACTCACATCACGTGGACCGCGAATATGTGCAATATGTTTACATCCTTTATCTAGTAACAACTTTGTCGCAGCCTGACTTCCTGCATAGTTATCTGCATATACAGTAGGAATACGCTCATTAAACATACGGTCAATCGCAACAATTGGAATAGATAAATTCATGTAATTAACACTATTTTGTGGATTCGTTGCTACAATAAATCCATCTACATTATTTTGTCTAAGCACATCAATATATTGTTTCTCTTTTTCTAAACTTTCATCAGAGTTACAAAGGACAACTGTGTAACCTTGTTTATGTGCTACATCTTCTACGGCACGTGCAACTTCCGGAAAGAATGGATTCACGATATTTGGAACAACTAAGCCAATTAAACGAGACTTTTTATTATACAGTGAACGCGCTACTGTACTAGGCTTATAATCTAACATCTCAATTGCACGTTCTACCTTTTTTAATGTATCTTCGTGAACATATCCATTTTTATTTAGAACTCTGGAAACGGTCGCAACAGATACTCCCGCTAATTTCGCAACGTCTTTGATCGTACTCATTCTCTTTTCTCCTCATTTCATGTAACCGTTTACAGAAAATAATATAACGTATTTCTAAAAATACGTCAATCATTTCTCACTAAAAAGCTTTTAAGGTTATACTCAAAAAAGCACCGCCATAAGGCGATGCTTCTTCATTACGAGTATGATACAGTTTTTTCTTTTTCTTCTACAGCAGGCTCTTTAGCATCTTTTTTACGATCTGACAATTTAATTTTTTGTAAGAAAATCGTAAAGATGGCACCTACTACGATAAATACTAATCCTGTTAAGAATACAGTATGAAGCGAGTCTACTAAAGAGTTTTTCAAAATAGGTACAATACTGTTAGCGAACGCTTCTGGCATTTGTTTTAATGCCTCTGGGCTAAATAGCATTGAATATAAACCTTGTGGATCTGTGTGAATCATATCTTTAAATTTCGTTACCATTTGTCCCGCTTCTTTCGGGAATGTATCTAATACAGGTACTAAATTCTTTGTTAATGTCACACCTGAAGTGTTATTCATAATTGATCCTAAAATTGTAATACCAAATGTACCACCGATTTGTCGGAAGAACTGACTTGATGATGTTACAACACCAAGGTCTTTTTTCGGGAAGCTTTCTTGTAACGCTAATGTTAATGTCGGCATTACAAGACCCATTCCTAAACCGATAACCATCATATAAGAAGTAGCTGTAAGCTTCGTTGTGTGCATATCCATCGTTGTTAATAACCAGAAACCACCGGCCATAATAAGCATACCTGCGATAATTTGTGGTTTTACACCAACTTTTAATACAAGTTGCCCACCGATAATACTCATCACAATCATTGTAATCATCATTGGAGTCATAATTGTTCCTGATTCAGCAGCACTTACTCCTACAATACCTTGCATGAAGAATGGTACGAACATAATCGCGCCGAACATTCCAATACTCATAAAGAATCCAATCGCATTCAGTATTGTAAATGTGCGATTTTTAAAGAAATGCATTGGTAAAATTGGCTCTTCAGCTTTCGTTTCAACGATAACAAAGCTAACGATACCAATTACAGCTAGTGCAAATAAACCGATAATTTGCCAAGAATCCCATGCATAATCTTTTCCGCCAAACGTTAGCGCAAGTAATAAACTTACAACACCGAGAATCATCGTAAAGATTCCAGCGATATCGATTTTAATTGGTCCTGTTTGTTTATGCGATTTTAATCCCATTGCAATAAAGATTGTTGCTAAAATACCAACCGGTAAGTTAATGTAGAATACCCATCTCCAGTTCACTGCATCTACAATCCAACCACCAACTTGCGGTCCAATTACAGAAGCAAGACCGTATAACGCACCAAAAATACCTTGCCATTTCGCACGTTCTTTTCCCGTGAACATATCTCCAATAATAATCATAGCCATTGGCATCATAATACCGCCACCAAGACCTTGAATACCACGGAAAATAATTAATTCTGTCATACCATTCGCCATACCACATAACGCCGAACCAATCATGAAAATAACTAGCCCTGTTATATATACGTTACGACGACCAAGTAAATCCGCTAATTTACCTGCAATTGGTACAACTGTCGTTGATGTTAACATATAAGCTGTCGTTAACCATGTCATTAAACTTAATCCGCCTAGGTCACCGACGATACGTGGCATTGCTGTACCAACAATTGTTCCATCTAATGCAGCAAATAGCATCGCGATTACTAAACCGATTAACAACAACTTTCTATTTTGATTTTCTTGTTGCTCCATGTAATCTCCTCAATTCCTCTTAGTTATTCTCTTTTTTCTCTTGTGTCCCGCAAATAATGGTTTCTAACTTCTCAAAGAGACGTAATAAATCTTCTCTTTCTTGCAACTCTAAATGTGAAAAGTATTTTGCAATATGCTCGTTACGAGCTGTCATTGCCTCTTCTACTCTAGCTTTCCCCTTTTTTGTTAACTCGATGATGACAACGCGACGGTCACCTTTGTCGTGATAGCGTTCTACAAGTTCTTGATCGATTAGACGATCAATCATCACTGTAATCGCGCTAGGCTTCACATACATCTTTTTCGCTAATGTTGTCGCTCTTGAAGCCCCATAATGATCTAAAATCTTTAAAATATAAAACTGCGGTGGTGTAAGTCCTGTCGCTTGCATTTGTTCTAATAACTCCGTCTGCATTTTCTTTCCAATCGAAAAGGCAAGAGCTTGAATTTTATCGATATGCGTCATATCATTTGGCATGTTATCCACCTCTTATTTAAACAATAAAATATTTAATGTATTTAAATATTAATCCTACGAACAAAATCCGTCAATACTTTTATTCATAAAAACGTTTACATTTTTGTCACAAAGTTGTATAATTTTCGACGAAGTTAATATTGACAGTCACGGAGAAACGGAGTACACGGCTATGAATCATAAAAAAGGAAACTTTTTTATATTTCATGGCCTTTTTATGTTCTCTGTCTTAAAACGCTTCGAATTAATTAGGAGAGGATTTTCATTTTATGTTTTTCACACAATTATTTAAACCTGCGCCCCACGCGGAACGCTTACCAGCTGATCGCGTTGATAGCGAATACCGTAAATTACGTTTACAAGTATTCTTAGGTATCTTCATCGGTTATGCAGGTTACTACTTTGTTCGAAAAAACTTTTCACTAGCAATGCCATACTTAATCGAGCAAGGCTTTAGTAAAGGGGAACTTGGGGTTATCCTTTCAGCAGTTTCTATCGCTTACGGATTAAGTAAATTTCTTATGGGTATCGTATCCGATCGTTGTAATCCTCGCTACTTTTTAGCAGCTGGGCTATTTTTATCAGGTATCATTAATATTATTTTCGGCTCATTTTCTTTCATTACAACGAGCATTATACTTATGTTTGTACTTCAGTTTTTAAATGGATGGGTACAAGGTATGGGATGGCCTCCTTGTGGTCGTACGATGGTTCACTGGTTCTCTATTAGCGAACGTGGTACAAAAATGTCTATTTGGAACGTCGCTCATAATGTTGGCGGAGCGCTTATGCCTTCACTTGTAACATTAGGCTTATACTTCTTCGCAGATGACTGGAAAAGTATTTTTTACTTCCCAGGTATTCTTTCAATTTTAGTTGGTATTTATGTATTAATTACGATGAAAGATACGCCTCAATCTTGTGGACTACCTTCTATTGAAGAACATACTGGAGAATATCCACCAGATGAAAAAGTAAAAGACCGCGAACGCGAGCTTTCAGTAAAGGAAATTTTATTTAAATACGTATTAAACAATAAGTTTTTATGGTACATCGCTATTGCGAACGTTTTCGTATATTTCGTACGTTACGGCGTTGTAGACTGGGCTCCTACTTATTTAGTAGAAGAAAAAAGCTTTACTCATAGTAGCTCACGTACTGCTTACGCTCTATATGAATGGGCTGGTATTCCAGGTACACTTCTTTGCGGATGGATGAGTGATAAACTATTTAAAGGACGTCGTGCACCTGCTGGTATTTTATTTATGGTTGGTGTATTTATCGCAGTTCTTGTTTACTGGTTAAACCCTCCTGGTAATCCAATGGTTGATAGTATCGCACTTGTCGCAATTGGATTTTTAATTTACGGACCGGTTATGTTAATTGGTCTACACGCTCTAGATTTAGCACCAAAGAAAGCTGCTGGAACTGCAGCAGGCTTAACTGGATTCTTCGGTTACTTAGGCGGAGCTGCTTTCGCTAGTGCAGCTATGGGCTTTATCGTAGATGCATTCGGATGGGATGGCGGATTCATCTTATTACTTGCATCTTGCGTACTTGCAATGTTCTTCCTTGCTCTTACTTTAAATACAGGGTCAGTAAAACAAAAGCAAGCTTAAATAACATATAACAAGCATAAAAATAGCTCTTAGCATTTACATACATGCTAAGAGCTATTTTTTATTTTCATTGCTGTTCCTACTAATGATAACAACCAATTCCTTCCCTACTATAAAATTAAAAGATTTGATGAAACACCTTTATTAAAACAGCTAACGTAACAGATGCAGCAAATCCCCCTAGACAAATTAAGCTTACCCCTTGACTATATGACAAATTTTGAAATGATTTCATTACTTCCATCCTCCCTATCTCCCCTTTGATACTTTTATTTTACCAATGGGAAAAATCTCATAACATCGATTTCTCTAACAACTAACTTACAAATTTGTAAGTTAACATCTTTTCAACTTATATATCTAGTATTTCCACAAATAAGAGTCATTTATACATAAAAAAAGACCTCAGTTATACTAAGGTCTTCGTTACATTCTATTTCATTTTATAATCATCACCGGACATTTCACTCGTTTTGCTATTTTATGACTTACACTTCCAAGCACCATTTCTTGCAGTGTATTGAGCCCTCTACTTCCAGCAATGACAAGATCTATATCTCCTGTATTTACATATTGAACAATTGTATCTCCAGGATCACCATGTAATATCGTAATTGTATAAGAAATGTTCTCTTTCTTTAATAAACCTTCAATCTCTTTTAATTTATCTTTTCGACTAGCCGATATTGTTTCTAAATCTGTTTGACCTTGTATAATATCTGATTTTGCCGTTCTATTATCTACTACGTACACAACTTCAACATTTGTTTCTTCGCTACATTTCGCAATATATGTTGCATGCTCTGCTGCTCGAAGTGCATGTTCAGAACCGTCACATGCTAATATAATTTGTTTGTACATATGCTGAATCCCCTTTTCGTTATCCTACTCGTATTATATAATAAAGCCCCCTAAAAAGGAGGCTTTTAACTAGCAATTCTTTTATTATAAGTCGCTAAATTTGCAACAAGTTTTGAACTACGTTCATTTAATCCTGTTATAGTTACTTTCACACCACTTTGTTCATACTTCATGATAACTTTATCAATTGATGCCACTGCTGAATCATCCCATACGTGCGCATGAGTAAAATTCATTTCAATTTCTTTTACATCTTCTTTAAATGAAAAATTATTTATGAAATCGGCTGTAGATACAAAGAAAAGTTGACCGTGAATTTCGTATATTTTCTTATTTTCAATATATAAATGTTTCACGTGAATCTTTTCCATATTGAATGCAAATAACACCGCACTAATTACTGTTCCGATAATTACACCTAATGCTAAATTATGTGTAATTAGGACAATCACAACTGTTACGATCATAACAAATGCGTTTCCTTTTGGTACTTTATGAATTGTTGTTACAGAGTTCCAATCAAACGTTCCGATTGAAACCATGATCTTTAACAAGCGTTACCATTAATAATGCCATTGCACCTGTTGCAACTGAAATCATCCCAGTTCTTCCGCCAACAAATGAAATGGTAACTGCAATACAAAAGGCTGCGTATAACCCAACGGTCGGATCCACACCAGCGATAACAGAGAAGGCTATCGCTTCAGGAATTAATGCTAAAGCAACGACAATTCCTGATAACACGTCCCCTCTCACATTAGAAAACCAATCATTTTTTATCGTTTGAAACAAAATACCACTCCTCTACTCCTTTATCATTTGATTTTCTCCATAAGAAAATCTAGCCGACTGCACGAAGGCTATTATATAACGAGTAGAAGATTTTTTACTATGTAAAAGTTTCCTAAAGAAAAAGACGCTATATCAGTAGCGTCTTTACTCATTTCATTAATGTCCACCGTGTCCTTGACCACTTTCCTGAACAATTTCTAACCTCTCATCTAGTATTCCTTGTGTTTCAAATGAAATATCACTCGTACTTCCTAATAAGAAACCGTGATTATATGGTCCAAGTGTTGGATCATCTTTAAACTTCGGCTGAATAGTAGCAAGGAAGTCATACACTGGTTGTGAAGCTTTACCTTCTTCTAATAATACAACAGGTGCATGTTTACCCATATGTGAAAAAGGTGCCCCAGCAACTGCTAAATCTGGTGTTTTACTTGAAACAAATGATAAACCGTGACCAGGTTTTGTGAATCCCCAGCCAAATTTTGTTTTTTCATCTTTAAATTTAGCGAACGCAATCGAGTTTTCTGTAGGGGTCTCTCCACTAATACGCGTTACTTTCCCGTATTTGCTTAGCTCTTTTTCTACTTCTTTTGAAACAATTTTTTCTGGCCCTAATACATATATATTTGCTTTATCTTTTCTCATTTTTAATGCCTCTATTGTCGCTTCTGGCACTTTATTCTTTTCTGTATAGAGTAGTGGTTCCGGCATATGAGAAATCCAATTTACAGCGGGGGTTGTATATAAACGTCCTTCTTCTGCAGACGAACCGATAATAACACTATTTGGGTAGCTTCCTGTTATATCGGCATACTCCTTATCAACATCCTTCGCAAATATAACTGGGTCCGTTTCTTTTATTTGTTTTACTTTATAACCTTTTAATTGTTCAAGCGCGCTAGTACCTACATCTCCCATCACCATAATTTGTGTTCCATCTTTCGTTCCGATTGGATTTAATCGTTTTATTTCTTTTAACGTCATTTCCGGTATCTTTTCTTTTTCTATAAATAAAATCGGCCCGTTATTCGGATGATGAATAAGATCTGCACTCGCAATACCTAATTGCCACTCGCTTACTGGTACTAAAATAACAGCACCTGGCTGGTTCTCCTTATGAGTTGCTGGCCATATCGTTTGCGAAGTTAATACTGCCATTTTTAGGGGGTCATTTGTATTTAACCTCGTCACATTTTTTAGACTTGTCGTTAATAAATCATTAGATGCACCTTCGTTCATTTCTTTTGGCGCCGTTACCTCCTGATTCATTTTCATTTCCTTTTGCTCTGTTTTCTTCTCTTTTGTAGATTCATGGTTTTTATGGTCTGTATTCGTTTGTCCGCATGCAGCAAGACCAACTGCTGTAATTATTGTTATCCCAAAAATTCGGGTCATTTTTTTCACTATACCGCCTCCGTATTAATCATTTTTGAGCCAATATGATTACCTAAAATGTAATTTCAACTCCACAATAACAAGCAATTCTGAAGAAATTATGCAGACGCATCATAATCTGCACCATTTCTTCATGATTTTGCATTACACTTTAAGTAACGATTATAAATATGGAGGGCTCTCTATGATTGATATACTGCTCGTAGACGATGAACCGAGAATGCTTGAATTATTAACGCTTTATCTTACCCCAATTGGATATAACTGCGTATGTGCGACTTCAGGAGAAGAAGCTATTTTACATATAGAAAATCGAAACTTTAAATTTGTTTTACTCGATATTATGATGCCAAAGATGGACGGATGGGAAACCTGCAAAAAAATCCGATCTTTTAGTAACATTCCTATTATTATGGTTACAGCTCGTGATCAAACAGTAGATGTCGTTCAAGGATTAAAACTTGGAGCCGATGATTACGTAACGAAACCTTTCCATGAAGAAGAACTTTTCGCAAGAATTGAAGCCGTTTTAAGACGTACAAATGAACATAAACAAATCCAATATCACGGTATTGTATGGGATGAAACAAAACACTTCGTTTCTGTCCATAGTGAAGAACTCCTTCTCACACCAATTGAATTTTCTTTACTCGGATTATTTTTACGCCATGTGAACTACGTATTAAACCGTGATCAGCTCATCGAACGAATTTGGGGATTAAACACAAATACAGAAGATCGCACAGTCGATTCGCATATTCGTAATTTACGTGATAAATTGCGAAAAGCAAATTTCCCTATTGATCATCATTTAAAAACCGTGTATGGAGTAGGTTATCGATGGGTTGATACTGAACAGTAAGGGGCAAAATGATGAAACGAATTTCAATTCAATTCGGATTTTATTTTTTAATTGTTACACTTTTAATTGAAAGTGTTCTCTTTATTTTGCTCTATTATAGTCTCGTAAACACTAGAGTAAATGAAGAAATGACAGCTTTATTAAAGCGAGGAAATAGTCATCGAGATGTACTTGAAAAATATTACGATGAGCAAACCATCTCTCACGTAGCATTAATGGAATCTGAAGCTGAAACAACTGTCGTTATTACAAATACAAATAAAGAAGTGCTAGCTAAATCTAACGAAATAAACACGACTATAAAAAATCACATTAGTAGCATGCAGACTCGAACAGACCATAACGGAGCGATTATAGAAAATCATTGGAAAACATCTAATTATATATGTACAGTTAGTCCTATCATAGTAGCTGGAAAACATGAAGGGTATGTGTATATGTTTCTTGGAACAAAATCCATTGAAAAGTTGGTAAATGGATTAACGAAACAATTCATTATTGCTGGCGCCATCACGTTTCTACTCACAGTCATCACAATTTTCCTATTATCACGTTTATTAACAAAACCATTGTTACACATGAAACATGCAACTGAAAAAATGAGTAAAGGCGATTTGTCCGTTTCATTAACGACTACTCGAAATGATGAAATTGGTGAACTAGCATCATCTATCCAGACGCTCGCAAATGATCTACATTATATGAAAACAGAGCGAAGTGAATTTCTAGCAAGTGTTGCTCACGAATTACGAACACCATTAACATACGTAAGAGGTTACGCTGACATTGCTTTAAAAGAGACCACATCTCCTGAGCAACGTTTGCGATATTTATCTATTATAAAAGATGAGTCTGATTACATTACAAACTTAGTTCAAGATTTATTTTCACTTGCACAAATGGAACAACATAACTTTTCTATTCAAGTAAAGGAAGTACATTTACACACCTTCCTTACTCGCATAGCCGAAAAAGTTAACGCTATGTATAAAGAAAGGTACATTAAAGTTTCTTTCTCTTGTCCTCCTACACTGGTAGTAAACTTAGATGAACAGCGATTTGAACAAGTTATAATAAACATTTTAAATAACGCTTATAGGCATTCAAAAGAACATTCTCATATAAACATTTCTGTTACAGAAGAACATAGACGTATTTTCATTACAATTGAAGATGAAGGCGAAGGTATTCCGCCTGAAGACCTCCCTCACATTTTCGATCGTTTTTATCGAGTTGATAAAGCGAGAACACGAGCTACAGGCGGAACTGGTTTAGGACTATCTATCGTAAAAGAAATTGTAGAACTACACGGCGGAAATATTACTGTAACGAGCGAAGTCGATTATGGGTCTTGCTTTATAATTTCATTACCATCCATAAAGAAACACGACTATCATCAATAGTCGTGTTTTTTATCACTTTACTTTATAATATAAATTTACAAATTGCCCAAAACGTTTCGTATCCGTTAAAGTTAAATTAATTTCCGGGTTCTTGTCTTGAAATAACGGAACTCCAGAACCTAATATGTGAGGTGTAATCGTAACAACATATTCATCAATTAGATTATTCTTAAAGAACTCTCTTAAGAGACTCCCTCCACCGACCATCCATATTTTAGATCCTTCTTGTGCTTTTAACCTTTTTGTAAACTCCACTACATCTTCATTTACAAACTCCACGTGTTCGTTTGAACCTTTTTCTGAGTTAGAAAAAACATAACATTTTTTATCTAAATACGGCAATGGTTCTATATGCTCTACTACATAATCATACGTTCTTTTTCCCATAATTATTGTATCAATAGTTTCGTACATTTCTGTATAACCGTTATCTCCCTCTCCTTCGGTTTCCATTAACCACTGTAAATCATCATCTTCTTTCGCAATATATCCATCTAAGCTCGCCGCAATAAATAAAACTATTTCACGTGACATATTTTTTCCTCCTTATACCTCATCTTGATAACATTATGATGTAAACAATATACTAACAATAAAACACGACAATTTATGTCATGTTTAAAAAGAAAAAAGGTGATACATTTGTCAAAAGCTAAACGCTTATTAGATATTCTTATATTTGCTTCTGCGAAAAAAGCATTTACAGCTCAAGAAATAGCCGATGAATTTAATATTTCTGTTCGTACTGTCCATAGATACATTTTAGATTTAAGTGATATGGGATTACCCATTTACGCTGAACAAGGTCGCAACGGAGGATATAAAGTATTAACGAATAGAGTAATTCCACCTATTTTATTTACCGAAGAAGAAGCAGTCTCTATCTTTTTTGCCTTTCAATCTTTAAGCTACTACAGAGACTTGCCTTTTAACACAGAAATAAATTCCGTTACACATAAACTATATAGCTCCCTACAACATGATGCGAAAGCTAAAGTTGACAAAATACGTTCTTATATCGCCTTTTGGAATCCGAAAAGAACAATTGAGACACCACTTTTAAACGAAGTGTTAACAGCGGCTATTGAAAATAAAAATTTACACTTTCAATACGAATCTAAATCAAGGATCAAAACAAAACACGTTCATCCTATCGGTGTATATGCGCATGATGGTTTATGGTATTTACCTGCTTATGATTTTAATGTAGAAAAAACATTACTGTATCGCGTCGATCGTATTCTTTCTATATTATCAACGGAAGAAAATGAAGATACATTCATGAATTTAGAAGAGTGGTTTGCCTCTAACTCTCACGTAGTACATAATCCTACTCAGTTACATGTTTTACTGTCAACAGAAGGCGTACGCCAATGTAAAAGCGTGCCTTACCTTGAAGAATTCGTTGTAACAAACGAAAACGGGACAGGATATATACATTCAACAATTGATAAAGGAGAAATCAATTTTATTACCCCTTTATTTTATAGACTCGGAAAAGATGCAAAAGTTTTAGAACCGATAGAATTGATAGATGGTTTACGTATGCGTGCGAAAGAAGTTTTACATATGTATGAAGACGAAAAAAGCTGCTAAATATAAGCAGCTTTTTGTGTATTTGTTCCTATCGTTTTGACTGTTGACGAATATCAATCCACCAACGATATGACGCATTCATATTTTCAGTACTTCCATTCCCTCTGTAATGGAAAGCATCCAAAAAGATTGAATCTAGTTTATCTTCATCTACAAAGTAACCTAAGTTAACTTTTACCGTTTCTCCTGGTCGGATACTGCCAATATTGTAGAAGCTTTTCCCATCTCCGTGAGGCTCTAAATAATCAACTTCTCCCGTCATAATACGCGTTGCATCCATTCCCTCTTCTTTAGCGTATTTCCATGCATTCCCTTCAAATTTAAGCTGCTTTATGGATGGATGCATATAGATTTCTTCTGTCGCCTGTTTACCAATATTTCTCACTGTTGTTGTCAAGTAGACAAATTTAACATTAACTAATTGCGAATCTACTAATGTATCAATTGAATCTTTACCATTCCCTAATTTATATACATCCCGTCTGTACGATAGCAGTTTTCCCGTCTGATCTAAAGCCTTCTTCTTGCTTAATATCCCTAGGCCAAGTTCATTAAAGTTCTCTTGTTTAAAATCTTTAATCGAATCAAAAACTTCAACTTTTTCTATCACATATTCAATTTGGCTGTTATCCATAGATATCGTTACTGGAACCTTTTGCCCTATATGAAATAGTCGTTTGCTATCTTTTTTCAAAGGAATCACTTTAGATTTTTTAGGTTCATCTGCTTGGCTAAAATACTTTTTATCATAATTTGATATATGTGATGCCTTTTCTTTTGACGTGGGCTCAAGTGAAATATTCCCTAAGACATCTATCATTTGTTCTTCATTTATATCTGATCCAATAAAACTTTCTAACATAATCCCTTCTTTCTCAAAAAAGAGAAAGACCTTCCTATCAAACATTACATTGTTGTTTCCAGTTTCTTTATGAACAATTACTGCTTTCTTGCCACCTATCTCTTTTTCTTCGTAGCTTTTTGAATATAAAGTTTGAAAGTCCGCATTTTCCCCTACTCTCCAAAGACTAAATGAAAAGCCTCCATTTGCGTCATTATCTTTAAAGGAATATTTCATAGCAGAGTCATCAATTGCTTCCATATTTTCTGGTAATTTATCGATTTTCAGCTTATACCACTTATCAGCCTTTTTCGAGTCCTTATTTGTTACTGAAACATTTACTTCATAATTTTGTTTTTGAACGATCATATTATAGACCTTTACTGCTCCAAAAACGGTTGTCGGCATGCCGATCAATAAGCAAGCAGCAGCGATTAACATACGATGTCTTTTACGCTTTTTCAGCGGTTGTCCATTTTGCGGCTTCATTTCCTCCATAAACAATTTCTTTTTGCGCGTATATGTATGTGAAAATTCATGTTGTTCTTCAAGTTTATCAAAATCATCTAAAGCAATTTTTTCAGCAAGTTCATATATTTCTTTGGAGTTCTTTGAATTCGTCATGTTGTATACCTCCTATCATATTTTGGACTCGTTTTCGAGCGCGTTCAAACTGCTTGCGGACATTTGCCTCGGTTATCCCCATGACACTTGAAATTTCTTGATACGTTAAGTTATAGAAGACTTTGTACTTAAACACCTGTCTATTAGATTCGTTTAACTCTTTTAGCAATGCATCAATTTGAACCTCAGACATTTTACGTTTTTCCCACTCTTCAATATTTTCATCTACTGCTTCTGTTGATTCTCTTTCATATTCTTCTAAAAATGTTTCATGTCGTTTGTTTTTCCGGTAACTATCAATCGCCTTGTTTTTCGCGACCCTCAAAATGTAGCGTTTAAGCTCTTGAGTAGCCAAGCTATGGAGCTTTTCCAAGTTCTTATAAAGAGTAATAAACGTCTCTTGAACCGCATCTTCAGCCTGTTGAATATTATTTAAAATAGAATACGCTACATAATAAATCTTTTGTTCATACAACTCATATAGCTCTTCCATCTTTTCATAATCGTTGTTTGTAACTTTCATATAATTCCTCCTCTCACTCTATATAACGAATAAGCGCTATACTTTGTGACACTGCAAAATCTTTTTATGTATAAAATTTAATAATAGAATAAACAAAAGCCCAATTTCTCTATTTTAACTGAGAAATTGGGCTTTTTAATATTAGAATTTTCCTGACCGCTACGCCTTTTCAGTAAGCAGCATATGCTCTATCGCTTCTTTTAACAAATTCTGTGTCTCTTCCAAGTTATGATTCTGCTTTTCTCCTGGTTGTACCATATAAAACTCAGCAAACGAACGCTCTTTATATCTTGGTACGACATGCATATGATAATGTGTTAACTCGTTAAATACTCCACCATTTTGACAAACTGTAACTCCGTCAGGTTTATATACTATCTTAATCGCTTTTGCAATAAGCTTAGAAGCATCCATAACGGATTTTGCTACAACATCATTTAATTCATCTACTTCTACAACATGTTGCTTTGGCACAATTAAAGTATGTCCTGGGTAGAAAGGCGCATGATCTAAAAAGCAAGTTACATAATCATCTTCATATATTTTATATATAATTTCCTCTCCGCCTGCTAATTTACACCCTAAACATTCCATCATATTTCCCCCTTTATTAAAAACATAAAAACGTGAGAGCCGTATTCTCACGTTTTTATGTTTCATTTTATTAGTTCAATTGTTTCCGTAACCTTTATACTATCTTTTACAGATTGAACAATCGTACAATTTTTCACTGCAAGTTGCAGCGCCTTGTCCAGCTGCTCTTCTGTAATATTTTGCGCTTTAATTTTATAGTGCAAATGAACACTTTCAACTGGCTTCGATAACGCTTCACTTCTACCAATTTCAGTTTCGATTGTAAACGTATCGTATGGAATACGTTTCTTTTCTAAAATCGTTCGAAAGACAATTGCACTACACCCTGCGATAGAAGAAACGAGTAATTGTAACGGTGAATAACCGTTTTCTTTTCCAATCGCTAATTGACCATACGATAAATCTGCTTCTATATCATCGTGTTTGATTGTTAGTTTCATTTGTTTTTTCCATCTCCACTTTCATCGGTTTCTGCCGTTTCTTACTAATATAATAATATATATAGCAGAAAATGATAAATGGAATACCACAGTATAACGCCATTCTTTGTTCTGGAATAAACGCTAAACTAATAACAACGATACTATTTGTAATTAAAGCTAAAATTGGAACGATTGGGTATAGTGGTGTTCTATACTTTAAGTCCTCTAACTTTCCTCCGCCTTTTATATACTGACTTCTAAAGCGAAGTTGCGATAAAGCAATAATGATCCAACTTGAAACAGCTGATAAACCAGCTATAGATAATAAGTACATGTATACTGTATCTTCTGCAAGGAAGCTTGTTAATAAAGATAAAGCAGCTACAGCAATTGTTACAACTAACGCTGTAATTGGAATACCACGTTTATTTACTTTTTGGAAAGACTTTGGTGCCATTCCTTCATTTGCAAGTGACCATAGTATACGAGTTGCCGCATATAATCCTGAATTCGCTACAGATAGTAACGCTGTAATAATAACGAAATTCATAATATCAGCTGCATACGGAATACCGATTTTATCAAATACGACTACGAATGGACTTTCAATTACGCCAGCTTCTTTCCAAGAAATTAACCCTACTAAAATCGTCATTGTTAAAATGAAGAATAACATAATGCGCCATACTGTATTACGGATCGCGCGTGGAATTGTTTTTTCTGGATTTTCACTTTCTCCCGCTGCAATCCCGATTAACTCTGTTCCTTGGAACGAGAAGTTAACTGTAATCATCGTAAGTAATACGGCAGCTAGTCCATTCGGAAATAATCCACCATCGCTTACAAAGTTAGAGAAAAGAGGTGCTGCTTCTTTTCCGTCATATGATATAAACCCTAATAATGCACTACCACCAAGAACAACAAAGGCAAGAATGGTAACTACTTTAATACTAGAAAACCAAAATTCTAATTCAGCATAACTTTTTGCCGAAATTGCGTTTGAAGCATATAAAATAACACCGAATACAAGGCACCATACCCAAACATCAACATTTGGAAACCATCTTTTCATCATTAAACCTATTGACGTTAATTCTAGACCCACTGTTACTGCCCAGCCAAGCCAGTATAACCAGCCAATCATAAAGCCCGTTCCTGGTCCAATAAACTTCGTTGCATACTTTTGGAAAGAACCTGAAACTGGCATTGCTACCGTTAACTCTCCAAGACAAAGCATTGTTAAATACATAATAAATCCGCCTACTAAATATGAAAGGATGGCTCCCCCTGGTCCAGCCTGATTAATGGTGTAACCTGAACCTAAGAAGAAACCAGTTCCGATTACACCACCAAGTGCGATCATAAATAAATGTCTACTCTTCATCGTACGATGTAATTTCTCATTCGTTGGTTGCTGCATCTAAATCCTCCCCCTACCAATACCCCTATATCTTGTTAAAATTTTCTGATAATAAAAATATACACGAAAGCGATTACATTTTCTATATAAAATTAAAACTTTTCTGATAAAATAATATAAAAATCGAATTATTGCAAGATTTAGATTCTATTTAGAGGAAAATAAGGAGAAACAAGGAAAAAACCCTTACATATATTGTAAGAGTCAACGAAGTTCTAATCTTCTCGATAAAATTGATAAACTATAATTTACGATAAAGTACATACAAGCTACTAATATAAATGTTGGAATCATGTAATTCACATTTTGCCCGCTAATAATTTGAGCATTATGCATAAGCTCAGGGAGTGATATAACAACCGCTAGCGACGTATCCTTCAGCAATGAAATAAATTGACTGACAAGCGGCGGAACCATTCTCCTTAATGCTTGTGGCAAAATAATATGCCAAAGCGCTTGCACATAAGTTAATCCCGAAGATCTTGCGGCTTCAACCTGCCCTTTTTCAATAGACAATAAACCACTTCTAACAATTTCAGATATCATTGCTGCCTCAAATATTGTTAAAGCAACAATTGCAGCTGTTATAATTTCTAATTTCAAGCCTGCTTCTGGAAGTGCAAAATACGTGAAAAATATAATTAACAGTAGTGGTAAGTTTCGAATCACTTCAACTATAACTCCTAATATTTGTGAGACGACAGGTATTTTCGTGTAGCGCAATATACCGATTACACTTCCAATAATAAAACTAAGTACAATTGCTATGAGCGCTACCTCTAATGTTATAAGTAATCCTTTTAATAAAAATAGAATATGATCTCCTGTAATTGCTCCCTTGAAATCCATTTACACCGCCTCCTTTGCTAAGCGTTTTTCTAAATAACGCACTAGCATACTGAGCGGAATTGTTAATATTAAATAAAACATCCCGACAAATATATAAACATCAAACGTAACAAACGTCTTCGTTGAAATTAAATCTCCTTGATACATTAAATCAGCACCAGCAATAATTCCAAGTATTGAGGAGTTTTTAACTAAATTGAGAAACTGGTTTCCTAAAGGGGGAATTACAATTTTCACTGCTTGGGGTAAGACAACATAATACATCGCCTGCACATACGTTAGCCCTGAAGAGCGGGCAGCTTCCATTTGCCCTTTCGCAACTGATAAAATACCAGCGCGAATTACTTCTGCAATAAAAGCTGCCGTATATACCGTAAGCGTAACTGTTCCTGCTACAAAACCATTTAAAGTAATTCCTATTACAGGTAAAGCAAAATAGAATATAAATGCAATTAATACGAGTGGAATATTTCTTACAAACTCCACAAAAGCTGATCCTATCCAATTTAAAATACGAATAGGTGCAATACGCATTACTGCCAAAATTACTCCTAAAATAAAACTGCCTATCAATGCAATTACACTAGACATAACTGTATATTTAAATCCTTCTAAATACATATCAATGTTATTCGTTAATATAGAAAAATCAGGCACATATTCTCCCCTCTTTCTTTACAAGAAGAGGATGAGCACTCTCATCCTCTCACTTTTACTATCTACTTTTCTGGTTTTTGTCCAATCCACTTCTCATATAATTTGTCATACTCCCCGCTTGCTTTCATGTCTTTAATTAAAGTATTAATCTCTTTCGTTAAATCATCTGCCCCTTTTTGCACTGCAATTCCGTATGGTTCATCTGTGAAAATTTTTCCTACTACTTCATAATTAGAATCTTGTTTTGCCATTCCGTAAAGGATCGCATTATCTGTCGTCAACACATCACCTTTACCTGCCTTTAACGCTGTAAATGCCTCACTATAATTTTCAAACTCTAATACAGTCGCTTCTGGTGACTTTTGACGAATGTTATTTGTAGATGTTGATCCTTTTACAGCTAATACTTTAACGCCTTGTTTTATATCATCGACACTCTTAATATTGCTTCCTTTTTTCACAAGTAACGATTGTCCTGCTTTAAAATATACATCTGAAAAATCCACTTCTTTTTTGCGTTCTTCCGTAATTGTCATTGTTGCAATAATTGCATCAATATCACCATTTTTCAGCATTGGAATACGTGTTTTAGACGTTACTTCTTTCAGCTCTAGCTTCTTTTCATCTCCAAGAATCTTTTTCGCAAGTGCCTTCGCGACATCAACATCGAATCCTTCTACCTGCCCTGTTGAAGGATTTTTTAATCCAAATAAATTCGTATCATTCTTCACCCCAACTACTAATTTCCCTCGTTTCTTAATTTGCTCAACAGCCCCGCCTTGCTTCGTATTTGTTTCCTTTGCCTCATCTTTCTTACTTCCGCAACCAGCAACAACAAGCACGAATAAACATGAAAATACGATTAAAGTAAATAATTTTTTCATTTTAAGCATGAAATTCCTCCTCTAATGATTTAGCACCCGACTTAAAAATAAACGAGCTCTTTCTTGTTCAGGGTTTGCAAAAAAGTGCGCCGGTGTTGTATCTTCAATAATTTGACCATCATCCATAAATAAGATCCTATCTGCTACCTCTCTAGCAAATCCCATTTCATGCGTGACAACGACCATTGTCATCCCTTCTTTAGCCAGTGCTTTCATAACATCAAGTACCTCTCCAATCATCTCTGGATCAAGAGCAGACGTAGGCTCATCGAATAGCATAATTTCCGGCTGCATTGCAAGTCCTCTAGCAATTGCCACCCGTTGCTGTTGTCCTCCGGATAATTGATGCGGATATACATTAGCCTTCTCCGGGATTCCTACTTTCTCTAAATAAAACATTGCTGTTTTCTCTGCTTCTTCTTTGGAAACTTTATTTACTTTAATCGGTGCTAATGTAATATTTTGCAGAACCGTTTTATGTGGATATAAATAAAAATGTTGAAAGACCATCCCAATATTTCGCCGCAATTCATTCATGTCCGTTTTTTTATTGTGTACCTCTGTATTTTGTACAATTAATTCTCCATCTGTAATTGCCTCTAATTGATTTATACATCGAAGCAATGTACTTTTTCCTGATCCTGAAGGCCCGACAACTACTACCACTTCGCCTTTTTTCACTTGCACATTAATATTTTTCAAAACTTGAAAGTTACCATAATATTTATTTACATTACGAAATTCTATCAACATACTCCCCCTTCCCCTAACAATGCATGTACATTCTTTTTATATTCAAAAATAGTCCCAAAAATAACTTTTAGCTTCAATTTGTCCATAAAAAAAAGCAAAGAGTTTCCCCTTTGCTTCTTCATTTCTATTCTGTTAAGATACTTCTTCTTTCTTATCTTTCCCGTATTCATGCTCCCAAAAATCAGCATTTTTAATTCCTAATGGCCCTGGATCGAATACTGGATCTTTTCCTTCTTTTTTCTGTTTTTCATAATCCTTTAATGCGACTAATGCAGGTTTTTGTAATAGTAAAATCGCAATGATATTTACCCATGCCATAATTCCTACCCCAATGTCGCCTAAAGCCCAAGCCGTTGCTGCTGTTTTTATACATCCATAGAATACAGCTCCTAAAAATACAAACTTTAGTACCATAGACATCCAAGGACGGTCTTTATCACGATTTAAGTACGCAATATTCGTTTCTGCAATGTAGTAATACGCCATAATTGTTGTAAACGCGAAGAATAATAACGAGATTGCAACGAAACCGTTTCCAAATCCAGGGAAAACAGATTCTACCGCCGCCTGTGTATATCCTGGTCCTGGCTGAGCACCATTTAGTTTATTAACGATAAAGTTTTTTCCGCTTGCATCAAATACGTTATACATGCCTGTAATAATCATCATAAATGCTGTTGCTGAACAAACAAATAATGTATCAATGTAAACGGAAAATGCTTGCACTAAACCTTGCTTAGCTGGATGTGATACTTCGGCTGCTGCTGCTGCGTGTGGTCCAGTCCCTTGTCCTGCTTCATTGGAATAAATACCACGTTTTACCCCCCAAGAGATTGCTAAACCGATAATACCACCGAAAGCAGCTTCTAATGCAAATGCACTTCTTATAATTAACATAAATGCTTCTGGCAATTTTTCAATATTCATAGCAACAATGACGCAAGCTACTAAAATATAGCCTATTGCCATAAAAGGTACGACAACTTGCGCTACGTTAACAATTCGCTTTACTCCACCGAAAATGATAAGAGCTAATACGACAACTAATATAGCCCCTGATACGGTAGTATTAATACCAAAAGCCGTTTCTAAACTTACAGCAATACTATTTGCTTGTACGCCTGGTAGTAAAAGTCCTGTTGCAAGAATTGTCGCTGCAACGAATACTAAAGCATACCATTTAACTCCTAGACCTTTTTCGATGTAATAAGCAGGTCCACCACGAAACTGCCCTTGATGTTTCGTCTTATATATTTGCGCGAGTGTTGATTCTACATAAGCTGATCCTGCCCCTAAAAAGGCTACTGCCCACATCCAAAATACAGCTCCTGGTCCACCGAATGCAACCGCTGTTGCTACCCCAGCGATATTCCCTGTCCCAACACGTCCTGATAACGAAAGTGCTAACGCTTGGAATGAAGAAACACCAGCCTCTGATTTTTCTCCTTGAAATGTCAGCTTCACCATTTCTCCTACGTGCCTTACTTGTAAAAACTTCGTTCGAATAGAAAAATATAAACCTACTCCTAAACATAAATAAACAAGTGCTGGACTCCAAACAATATTATTTAACCAATTTACGAAAGTTTCCAACATTCCCCCTCCTTCTTTATAAAGAATATTCAGAATATATATAAAATTATAAGTGCATACCGAATCTAGGACAATATTATTTTAATAAAGTAAACATATTTTTGTATAAAAAAACAAAGTATATATTTGTTTTATATACTTTGTTTTAAACTAAATGTATTATATATTCACAATTGCTTCTCTTTTAATAATTCTTTCGTATAGCTCTTCTGATAATTTCAAGAAGTTATCAGGCATATCTTTCCCTTTAAACTTCTTCTGAAGCGTTCCATATAAACCTATATCACGTAAACGTAAAAATAGTGGCAACGATTCATACCAACTATCCGCCAGCCTGTGCTCATACTCATATCCTTTTCGTAACACTTGTAACTGTTTACGAGCAAAATCTGTCTTCTCTTCTGCTGTCCACGGTGTAAATAGAACAGAGTAATAAAGAACCATCGCTAAATCATGTATAAAGTAATTATAAGCTGCATCATCAAAATCAAAGATTGTTAACTCTTTACCATCATAATGAAAATTACCTGGATGAATATCCCCGTGCATAAGGCCGAACGTTTCTCTTTCAATTGAAAGAGCCTTTATCTCATTCATTAATACCGCAGCGATTTTTTTCACTTGATCATCTTCTAGTTCATTAACAATCCCACTCTCGTCTTCTTCCCACGTATCACGATAGTCTGTTTTAGGATATTCCATTGTAAGGCGATGCAGTTGCCCAATCGCTTTTCCCCATGCTTCAAAGAGAGGCTCGCCCCAATAAGGCGATTCCTCTCCTTTTACTTGCTCACCTTTTGCATATGTAAATAAAGAAGCGGAAAAGAACGTTCCATCCTCTGCTACGATTTTTTCTACGAGATTTCGAGACGTTGAATAAAGAGGTCCTGCTACCTTTGCCCCATTCTCCGCAACATATCGTAAAAAATCTAGTTCGGCCTCTACCTCTTGTTTAGAACGATGAGAAGAATGTGTTAAACGTAATACGTAATCTTCATCATTATCACCCTTCGCCTTAAAAATATAATTCTCAAAATCTCCAAGTGGCTTTTCTTCCACTGTTACATGAAACAAATTCGCTGCTCTTTTTAAAATCTCTTTCGTAAAAACACGTTCTACAGCTATTTCCATATATATCCCTCCTATATATCTTCTTAATTCGACACAAATGTTAGAAGTACTGCTATGAAATTGAATAATGCACAAAAGACAATGTAACGTAACCTTCAATCCTCTTTTTTTAAAATAATTCAAGCATAAATTTCTCACAAACGACAAAAATTAACAGAAACAATTGCACTTTAAGAGAGGTGGAAATTATGACAGAGCAAAAAGAACAACAAGAGAGTAAAAACCAAAAGCATATGTTTCCATCACTTCCGGAGAACATTAATTACATTGAAAATAAACTTTCTCATTCTGATGATATAAAAAAATTAGATCTCCCTTTTCAAAACGGAAAAGGAGCAATCTTATATATCGAATCTTTAGCAGATCCAAATCTAATTCATCAGTTAGTCCTTGAGCCATTATTAACGCGATCAGATTTATCTTTAGATAAAGCTTTTTCTACGTTAAATATGAAAAAAGAAACGAATTTAAATTATGGGATACAACTTTTATTACAAGGTAAATCCTTATATTTTCATGAACACGTCGACAGTTTTTGTATTTTCGAAACAACCTTATCTTTAAAGAGAGATATAGCAGAGCCTGATAATGAAGGAGTTGTGCGCGGTCCACATACTGGTTTTGTAGAGGATCTAGCAACTAATTTAACCTCTATTCGTAAACTCATTAAGAGTCCAAATTTAGTTGTTAAGTATTTTACACTCGGTGAAGAAATGCACACGAAAGTGGCAATTACTTATATGCAAAATATAGCGAATGACGATTTAGTTATAGAAGTGAAAAGAAGATTGGAAACCATTAAAACGGATGCACTTATGCCACCAGGATACATACAAGAATTTATAGAGGACACGTCTTTCTCCCCATTTCCGCAGCAATTAAATACAGAGCGTCCAGATAGAACTGTTGCTAATTTAATGGAAGGGCGTGTTGCTATTTTATCTGATGGAGATCCAACAGTGCTCATCGTTCCTGTTACATTATTTGCTTTCTATCAATCACCAGATGATTATAATAACCGTTGGATTGTCGGTTCTTTCGTCCGAATGATTCGCTTAGTAAGTTTTTTAATTGCCTTTCTCTTACCAGCTTTATATATTGCAACTGTTGCTTTTCATCCTGATGTGTTACCGCTCGAACTTGTGTATACGATTAAAGCTTCATTAGAGAAAGTACCGCTTCCTCCTATTTTTGAAGCTCTCTTAATGGAGTTAATTTTCGAGTTATTACGAGAAGCTGGTATTCGCTTGCCGAGCCGCGTTGGACAAACAATCGGTATTGTAGGTGGTTTAGTAATTGGGGATGCAATTGTAAAAGCTGGACTCGTTTCTTACACAATGATCATCGTTGTAGCTTTAACTGCAATCTCATCTTTTCTCGTTCCATCAAACGATATGAGTTCAGCAGTTCGGATTCTTCGTTTTCCATTAATGCTCCTTGCTGCCATATTCGGATATGTAGGAATATCATTCGGTCTCATTATAACTTTCGTTCACTTATGTCAGCTTCATTCATTTCATACACCATATCTTTCTCCTGTTGCCCCGATGCGGATTAAAGATATGAAAGATTCTTTCATAAGACTACCAATTTGGTCATTTTGGGAAAGACCACATGATCCAAAACCGAAAAAAATGCAGCGCCAACATGTAACGAGAGAGGATGAGGACGGTGACAAACACGCAAAGTAAAATTTCACTTGTTCAATTTACCTTTTTCGTTATTCAATGCCAAATTGGGGTCGGTATACTATCTCTACCTAACCGGCTTCATCCGATAGCAAAAGGTGGTGGTTGGATTTCTGCGCTCATCGCGGGGCTTGCCATTCAACTTATTATTTTACTTATGTGGCTTTTCTTAAAACGATTTCCTGATGCAGATATGTATAAAAGTGTTTGTATGCTATTTGGTAATAAGTTGGGAAAACTATTGGGCTTTTCTTATGTTTTTTATTTTACCCTTATCGGTATGACGGTTATGTTGAATGCTTGTAACGTCATTAAAGTATGGGTTTTACACGCAACTCCGTGGTCTGCAATTCTCATATTATGTACAGTAGCTTGTTGTTATGTAGCTTATAACACATTTAAAGTCATCGTACGATTTTATGTCATGGCCTCTATTCTCATTATTCCAATGGCTCTTTTAATTGCCCTAGGGCTTTCACGAGCTGATTTCTCTTATATTTTTCCTATTACAGAAGCCGGATGGTGGAATATAATTCAAGCATCCAAGGAAACAATTACAGCCATGTATGGTTTTGAAATTATTCTTATCGCTTTCCCAAAAGTAAATGGGAGTTCTATTGCAAAACTGAAGGCCATTTCTATCGCCAATGGATTTGTAACTCTTTTTTATACTTTTACCGTTTGGATTTGCTTTATCGTATTTAGTCCAAAGCAAATTGAGCTTATTCCAGAGCCAGTTGCTTACTTATTACGCTCCTTGCATATTGGAATTATAGATCGAACGGACCTAATCTTCATCCCAATTTGGATGATAACAGTTGTCGCTTCTATTGCTAGTTATTACTGCGCTGCTTCAATCGGAATTGGACATATATTCAACCTTGCTAATCATAAAAAGGCTGTTCCAATCGTTGGTATTATTGCTTTTAGTGTAGCCTTATTTATAGATACACCTGAAGAATTAAAAGTAATTTCAACTTTCACTGATAAGTTCACCTATATTTTCATCGTTGTCCTCCCTCTTTTATTTCTACTTTATTCAATAATAAGAAAGAAGAAAGGAGAACAGTATGTTCCCAAAAAGAGTTAAATTACTTTTAATATTATGTACTAGTTCCCTCCTTTCTGGCTGTTGGGATCAAGAACCATTAAGGGAGGCAAGTTTAGCTTATAGCGTTGGAGCTGATATTACGGAAGAGAATAAACTCCAGCAAACAATCGAGCTCGTAAAAAGTTCAAGCGGAGAGCAATCTTCATTTGAGAATGAAATATATTCAGCAACCGGGCATAACATAATGGATACAGGCGATGCCCTAAAAAAAAATGTGACTGGGAATATTCGCTATTTTAAATATGGTGTTCAATTACTCGGAACCAAAATTCTAAAAAAGGGTATACTCCCCTATTTAGATGTCAGCTTTCGAGATCCAACAAACCCAACTGCTTTAGTAAAACTTATTGCAGTAGATGGTGAAACATCGGAGATACTCGAAAAAAAGAAAATAGGAAATTTACTAATTGGAGATTTTCTAAAGAAAAAAGTGAAAAGCTTAGAAGATATGAGTGTATTTCCAAAAGAAACTTTAGAAACAGCTGCTACAAAAATGTTAGATCCCGGTAAAGACTTTACCCTTCCTTCTATAAAAATAAAAGGAAAAGAAGTAGTTACAAACGGGTTAGCTTTATTTAACAATGATAAATTAACTGGGCATTTACCTTTGCAACAATCTGTTTTATTCGTGTTATTAACCGGAAAAATGGGAACAAGTGCCCGTATAACCCAAAAACTGACTAGTGATGAATCTGAGAAGACATCTGATTATTTAACAATGGAAATTAGTAATCGAAAATTAAAACGCGACTTAAAAATAACAACAGATAAAAAAGGAAATGTTTATGCTCACATTAAGCTCCAATTAAAAGTTATAGCACTTGAATCTCCAAGAGATAATATGTATACAATGGACGATAGAGAAAAACTAAATAAAGAACTTTCTAAACAACTCACGAAAGAAGCGAAAAAAATAACAAGAAAACTACAAAAAGCAAATTGTGATGCTTTCGGTATTGGAAGACATCTTATCGCTTATCATCCTAACTTATGGAAGAAAAAAAATTGGAATAAAGATTATGCAAAAGTAAAATTCAAACCTGAAGTAGAAGTAAGCATTTTGTATAGTGGTGTCTTAAAATAAAAAGGTTGTATGCCGCTCGGGCATACAACCTTTTTATTTCGTATATCGATACACAATTGATTCATATGGTCTTAAGTTAAGTTTTGCAATATCCTTGCTGGCATCTTTATAATTCGACAGTAGTACTTCTTGTTTCATTCCATCTAACTGAACGTGCGCTGGTACTGAATACGTTATTTCTTCTCCATAGAAGTTATTTATAACAAGTAGTACTTCACTTTCTGTAGTACGAGTATATGCCCAAATTTTAGGATCATTTTTATCCAAAATAGCATATTCTCCTTCTGTAATTACATCATACGTTTTTCTAAGCTCTATTAACTTTTTATAATGATAAAATACGGACTCTTTATCTTCTAATGCCTTCTCTACGTTTATTTCTTTAAAATTTTCAGCCGCTGAAATCCAAGGTGTACTTGTTGTAAAACCACTGTTCATCTCTTCATTCCACTGCATCGGAGTGCGAGAGTTGTCACGAGATTTTTGCTTTAAAATCCCTATAATCTCTTCTTTTGATAGCCCTTCTTTTAGCTTTATATCGTATATATTTAACGATTCTACATCACGATATTGCTCGATGGACTCAAATTTAGGATTCGTCATACCGATTTCTTCCCCTTGATAAATATAAGGCGTTCCTTGCAGCATGTGCATGGCTGTCGCTAACATTTTTGCAGATTCGTTTCGGTACTTTCCATCATCACCAAAGCGTGACACGATGCGAGGCTGGTCATGATTACACCAAAATAACGCATTCCATCCTCCGCCCTTTTGCATTTCAATTTGCCAGTTAGACATAATCTCTTTTAATTTAATAAAATCAAACTCTGCTTTCGTCCACTTATCACCATTCGGATAATCTACTTTTAAATGATGGAAACTAAACGTCATGCTTAATTCATTACGCTCAGGATTAGAATATTTAATACAATTATCAATTGTCGTAGATGACATTTCTCCAACTGTAATGACATCTTTTCCTGCAAAAACATTTCGGTTCATCTCTTGTAAATATTCATGAACACGCGGACCATCTGTATAATACTTGCGTCCATCACTTGTCGCAGTACTACCTTCATCGTTTAAGAAGCATTGGTCTTTTGAAATTAAGTTAATGACATCTAATCGAAATCCTGTTACCCCTTTATCCAGCCAAAAACGCATCATATCATATACTTCTTCACGAAGTTTTTCATTTTCCCAATTTAAATCAGCTTGTGTTTCATCAAATAAATGTAAATAATATTGCTCCGTCTTCTCATCATATTTCCAAGCAGATCCACCAAACTTAGACTGCCAATTATTTTTTTCATCACGCCAAATATAGTAATTACGATATGGACTATTTTTATCTTCCTTCGCTTCTTTAAACCACTTATGTTCAGTCGAACTATGATTTACAACAATATCCAGCATAATCTCAATGTTACGTACTTTCGCTTCTGCTAAAAGTTCTTCAAACTCTTCCATCGTTCCGTAAGATGGATCAATGCTGTAATAATCACTTACATCATATCCATTATCATTTTGTGGTGATTGGTATATCGGTGTTAACCAAATATAATCCACTCCGAGTTCTTTTAAATAATCTAGTTTCTCTGTAACCCCTTTTATATCACCGGTTTCTCTATTGTAATAACTATTAAAGCTCTTCGGATAAATTTGATAGACTACACTTTTATGCCAATCCTTCATGTTTAACTTCCTCCTACTTCTGTTTCACTCTTTTTGCAAATAACCATGTTAAAGTAAATGGGATTACAACTGCAATAATCATTCCGACAATAAACATTGGAATCGATTTCGGAATGATAGAAATAAATGCTGGCAATCCCCCAATTCCGATAGCAGGTGCTAATACACCATTTAATGTAATGAATATCGCTGCCACAGCAGACCCTATAATCGCTGCATAAAACGGGAACTTATTTCGTAAATTCACACCAAACATCGCTGGTTCTGTAATACCGAAGTATGCTGAAATGGCTGATGTTGATGCCATACTTTTATCATTTTGATTTTTAGAAATCCAGAACATCGCAAGTGCCGCACTACCTTGCGCAATATTAGAAAGAGCAATCATCGGCCAAATAAATGTACCGCCATGTTGTGCAATCAATTGTAAATCAATTGCAATAAACATATGATGCATACCTGTAATTACAAGTGGTGCATATAACGCTCCAAATAATACTGCTCCAACTACTGGTACTGTTTCATATACACCTACTAATCCTACTGTTAATAAATCTCCAATATGACGTGTAACCGGACCAATAATTCCTAATGCTAACACACCTGTCACAACGATTGTTGTAATTGGTACAACTAATAATTGAATTGCATTTGGTACATGTTTCTTTAAGAAAATTTCTACTTTACTTAACACAAATGCAGCTACTAAAACCGGCAAGATTTGACCTTGATACCCTACCTTTTCAATTTGGAACAGTCCTAAAATATCGAAGTACTCAATCTTTTGTCCGTCTAAACCAGTCGCTGCTTTTCCATAGTCCCAAGCGTTTAATAAGGCCGGGTGCACAAGCATTAATCCCATAACAATCCCTAGTATTGGACTACCACCAAAACGCTTCGTTGCTGACCACCCGACAAGTGCTGGTAAGAATACGAATGCTGTATTGGCCATCATATTAATTAAATCCCAAAGCCCGCCTAAGTTCGGATAAACATCTAATAAATTTTTCCCATCAAAAAATAAGTCCTTTGCGCCTAATAGATTGTTAATACCCATTAGTAAACCAGCCGTTACGATCGCTGGTAATATCGGCATAAATACATCTGAAAATATTTTTACAAACTTTTGAGCTGGATTTAACTTCTGATTTCCAGAGTCTTTTACGTCAGCTACAGTCGATTCTTTCATACCCGCAAGCGTTATCAATTCAGCGTAAACACGATCTACATCTCCTGGACCAATTACAACTTGAAATATACCAGCGTTATGAAACGCTCCTTTCACTAATGAAACAGACTGTAATTTATCATTATCTATTTTACTTTCATCTTTTAAAGCGATACGGAGCCTCGTCACACAATGTGCAGCTTGTTCAATATTGTCTTTCCCACCAATATACTGCAACACTTCCTCTGCTGTTTTACGATAGTCTTTCCCCATATTCCCGTCCCTCTTTTCTTTTTTTGATACCGTTTACAATTACATATTAACTCGTATATATAAGTTAGTCAACACTCGTATATACGAGTTTGTGTTTTTTTTATAAAAAAAAGAGATGAAACAATATTTTGTTCCACCTCTTTACTTCCTGCGTGCCACATCCGAAAAGTGAAAAATATCTAAACGGTGGCGTGATTCTGTATATTCAAACTGACTTCCATCATACAAATGTGTAAAGTTTTTCACAACGACAACATAGTCTGTTCCATTTAAATCTAAATACTTTCTGTCATCCTCTGTACATGGCTGTACTTCAATTACCCTCTGCGAATAACTAATATGTAGCCCAAGCTCTTTCTCGATGTATTTATAAATCGATGCAGTTGCAACTTCTTTCGTTAATCCTGGAACAAACTCAGATACAAAATGATTTATATCTAAAATTACTTTTTCTCCATCAATATTTCGTACACGTTTAATATGGTCAATCTCTGTTTTTTCTTTTACATTTAATAATTTTGCAATTTCTTTTGTGGCTTTTTCTTTGTCCATTTCCACAACTTCCGTAATACAATGACGTCCCAAACGTTCATTTTCTTCTTGGAAACTTACAATACCGCCAAAATTAAATTCAATATTTTTTCGCTTTAAAACAAAAACACCTTTTCCATGAATTTTTTGCACATATCCACGCTCTTGCAGTAAATCTACAGCTTTTCTCACCGTGCCTCGGCTTGCCTCATACTGCTTCATTAATTCTGTTTCTGATGGGATTTTGCATCCCTCTTTTAATTGTTTATTATCAATAGATTTACTGATTTCTGTATAAATTTGTTCATACTTACTCATCATCTACAATAGCCCCTTGTCACCTTCTAATTCTATATGTATTATAACATGCTTCACTCTTCTGCCAATCTCTCACTTATTTTCCAGTACAAGAAAAATATAGGTAAATATTTAATCTTTAAAACGTATTTTTATAAAAATTTTTATATTTTTCTTTTCATTCAAAAAAACATGTAGTATACTAACTTCAAAATCAGAGGAGAAAGGGAGCAAAGAACTATGCTTACTTATACAACAACTGTAGTTACATTTGCACAAAAACATCATCATCATACGTAACCCTTGAAACCTAGCGGAAAAATTACGCGTAGGTACAAGGGTTATTCCCGTTGTACCTACGCTTTGGCAAAAGAGCCATGTAGGTATTTTTTTATCTACATGGCTCTTTTTTTATTGTCAAAAAGCTAGTAAAAAATGATGTTTAAGCAAAACTTACTACAAAGGAGTTAACAAAAATGGAAACGAAAAAATGGGGATTATGGGTTTTAACAGCATTTGTTATCGGGAATATGGTTGGCGGTGGCGTATTTATGCTTCCAGCAAATTTAGCACAAGTATCAGGTCCAATGGGTTCTACACTCGCATGGAGTATTACAGGCCTTGGCGTATTTATGATTGCACTTGTATTTGGAAATTTAGCGATTCGTAAACCAGAATTAAAAGCTGGACCACAAAGCTATGCTCAAGCGATGTTTCCTTCAAAAAAAGCTGGTAAAGTTGCAGGATATAGTATGGCATGGGGATATTGGGCTGCTAACTGGGCTGCAACAGCATCTGTTATTATTTCCTTTGCTGGATATTTATCAACATTCTTTCCAGTTTTACAAAGTAAGCAAATTCTTTTTTCAATAAACGGATTTTCACTAGAACTCGGAAAAGGGTTAACTTTCCTTGTATGTAGCCTTATGCTATGGGGAATTCAATATATTCTTTCTCAAAATATTGATCGAGCTGGAAATATGAATCTACTTGCTACTATTGCAAAAATTATCGGATTTACAATGTTTATTGTAATTACATTATTCATTTTCAATGCTTCTAATTTCGGAGACGGTCAAACCTTTATGAATGAAGCAGGACAATCTATCTCGTTAGGTGGCCAAATCAATTCAGCTGCTATTGCAACACTTTGGGCGTTTATCGGTATTGAATCAGCGGTTATGCTTTCTAACCGTGCAAAATCACAGCGCGATGTAAAAAAAGCTACGATTTTCGGATTAATTATCGCTCTTCTTATTTACATGTCAATTACTTTACTTACAATGGGAGCTCTTCCGCAAGATGCTTTAAAGGAGTCTCAAAAACCGTTAGTAGATGCATTAAATTTAGCAATTGGAAATAAAGGTGCATATATAATGGCCTTACTCGCTCTTATATCTTTATTTGGATCTACAGTTGGCTGGATTGTTGTTAGTTCAGAAGTACCTTACCAGGCAGCAAAAAATGGACTTTTCCCTAAGTTTTTCGGGAAAACAAATAAAAAAGGTAGTCCTTCAAAATCACTATTGATTACAAATATAATGACGCAAATTTTCTTATTTTCAACGATTTCTGGTACTGTTTCAGAAGCGTATAGTTTCGCTATCGTCGTAGCAACATTAGCCTATTTAATTCCATACCTTGTTTCTACCTTGTACCAATTAAAATTAGTTATTACAGGAGAAACGTATGATATACTGCCCGGATCTCGGGTAAAAGATGGAATCATTACGACATTAGCGTTGGTATACTCTATTTGGGTTATCAAAACGGGAACTGCTGATTTAAAAACATTCTTCTTAGGAATTGGATTGTTCGTATTAGGTCTTATTCTTTATCCAGTACTAATGAAAGACTCACAAAAAACGGATTAAATAAAGAGAAGCTGCTGGCTTCTCTTTTTTATTAAAAATCTGTAATTAACTTTTCTTTTAGCTCTCCTACAGATAAAGGTTTCGCATAATAAAATCCCTGTACATAATCACAGCTCATTGATTGTAACAAACTCTCTTGCTCTACTGTTTCTACTCCTTCAGCAACTACTGCTAAATTTAAACTATGAGCAATTTCAATAACGGATTTTACAATCGTTCGTTCTGGTTGTGCGTGATCATAATGAAATTCACGAATAAAATTACGATCAATTTTTACAATATCCAGTGGTAGTTGTTTTAAATAATATAAGGAAGAATAGCCAGTTCCGAAATCATCCAAAGCAATTAAAACACCCATATTTCTTAATTCTTGTAATGTAGCAATAATATAATCAAAATGGCGGACTGCTATGCTTTCCGTTATTTCTAATATTAAACGGTTCGGAGGAAAACCAGTTCTCTTTAAAATGCTACGTACAGAGAAAATAAAACGTTTCTGCATTAATTGTTGTATAGATAAATTCACTGATAACTTTAGTCCTTCTTGATAATTGGGCAATGTTTTAAACAATCGGCACGATTTTTCTAATACCCAGTCTCCTAGCTTTATAATAAGTCCAGACTCTTCAGCTACCGGGATAAATTCGTTTGGTGAAATAGGTCCGTCTTCTGTCATACAGCGTACTAGAGCTTCTATACCAGAATATCTCTTCGTTTTCAAATCAATAATAGGCTGCAATACTACATCTAACTCTTCATCACGAATTGCCTTTTGCAAAGCAAACTCAACTTTCATTCTACGATTTATTTTCGCGCGTAGCTCATCTGTAAAGAAACATGCAGCATTTCTACCCTGTTCTTTTGCACTATACATAGCTAAGTCGGAGTTTTTCAATAATGTTTCCACGTCTTGTCCGTCTTGTGGATAAGAACAAAGTCCTAGACTAGCTGAAATATATACTTCATGGCCTTCAAGAATAAATGGTGCCTGGAAACATGACAACACAGATGTCGCTAACTGCCTCATATCATCTTGTCTATGATTTTTTGTTAACAGCACAAATTCGTCGCCACCTAGCCTAGCCAGAACATCTTTCTCTCCTAGTACATAATGCAACCTTGAAGCGACTTCGCTTAAAAGTAAGTCCCCTATCATATGACCTAACGTATCATTTACTAATTTAAAACGGTCCAAATCAAAGTAAATCATACCAAATTCTTTTTTATCTGCAATCAATTTATTAACGGTCGTTATTAATTGCAAACGGTTCGGCAAACTCGTTAAAGCATCATGATAGGCAAGTTCCCTATAACGACTTTCACTTAGCCGCAACCTCTGTTCCGCTTCTTTTCTACTACTAATATCATTTCGTATTGCGATAAACTGGTAAGGCTCTCCTTTTTCATTTAAAAATGGAACAATTGTTGTTTTGACCCAATAATATGTACCATCTTTTGCTCGATTCCGAATCTCACCTGTCCATACTTTCCCATTCAAAATACGTTTCCATAAGTTTTGAAAAAAGGTTTTCGGATGATGACCTGAATTTAAAATACGGTGATCTTTTCCAATTAATTCTTCTCTTTTGTATTTAGAGATTTCACAAAATTTATCATTTACATATGTAATAAGACCTTTTCGATCTGTAATTGCAACAATTGAAGACTCATCTAATGCTAACTTTAAATCTCGCAACGAAGAGTCATATAATGCATGACCTCTCTGTTCTAGCATGCGCATCTCTCCTTGCTTCTATCTGACTAAAACACAACCTGTTTCTCTTCATAGAAATAGAGATATTTCATTTTCTAATACTAGCCCTTTACATAAATTATCTTTTTAAATAAACCGATTAAAATAACATAATATTATTTGTAATAAAAAGCAATATTATACCGTTTCGATTATAACTGGTAGCTTCCCATATCTCTAATTACTTCGCGCCTTATTATACCGCAATCCTTTTAAGTAGCTCTATGCAAGCCTTGTTTCCAACTAATACCACTCATATCTGATCTCTTTGTTTTTAATAACGAAATAGAAATTAGATCATACTACATAACTATTCACAAATAATAATATGAAAATCTACATTAATGTGCATGTTTTTGAATTACAATAACAAAATATTAACATATTTCCACCTTAACTTTGGAATTATTTTATAAATAAATACTGTATTAAACTAAAAAAGAGGATAGCCTCTTTTTTAGTTTAATACGAATATGGTATTTGCTGATAACCTGGGTATGGCATTGGATACGTTACAGGGTATGGTGATGGATAAGCTACTGGATATGGAGCCGGATAATATCCTCCACTTGTTGCACCTGTTAATGCACCAGCTGTTAGTCCGCCTAACACTCCTCCTGCAAAGCTTCCAGGGAAAAATCCGCCTCCCCATGAACTACCACCACCCCAGCCCCATCCGCCTCCGTGATGATGATGGTGATCATAGTGATTGTGTCCTCCATGATGATGATTTCGATAGTACAATCCATTATTTTCTATATAATCCATGTTTCTCAGCTCCTTTTCGATTTTTTCATTTTCATATGCGTTAAGAGTGGGATAAAAAATGGGATAGTACACTGTATGTAGGACAAATGCGGAAAGTATAGGTGAAATGTCTATATTTTGTAAAAAAAGCAAAACACCTTATAATAAAGATGTCATATTACATCTTCTATTTAAGAAGTCTATATTGAAAAAAGATTAGGGGAATTATATAGAAATGAAGAAGCCTATCGTTCAATTACTATTAATATTTACAATTGTATCTATCGTTCTGTTCCTATTAAATACATCGTATATTTCGTTATATACATTTGTCGGTGCTCTATGGTCCATCACAATCGTCGGAATTTCATTCGTTATTTTTATAGAAAATAGATCTCCACAAAGTACGTTAGCATGGTTTTTAGTATTAGCACTTCTTCCTATTATAGGTGTGCTTTTATACGCTATTTTCGGACGCAGCCGCTGGAGAAGAAAAAAACATCTCCATCGTTCAGAAGAACAAAGAAAATTATTCCGTGAAATATTAGAAGGAAGAAGACTAGAGTTATTACTCACAGTCCCACTAAATGAACGTTCCATACATTTAACAGAAGTCATACAAAAATTTGGAGGTGGTCCTGCCGCAGATAAAACAACTACAAAACTTTTAACAAACGGAGATCAAACATTTTCAGAAATTTTGCGAGCTATAGAGCAGGCAAAGCATCATATACATATTCAATACTACATTTATAAATCTGATGAAATTGGTACAAAAGTTCGAAATGCTTTAATACAAAAAGCAAAAGATGGTGTTATTGTACGCTTCCTTTATGATGGCCTTGGAAGTAATACGTTACGACGACGATTTTTGCAACCTATGAAAGAAGCTGGGATTGAAATTGTAGAATTTGACCCTATTTTTTCAGCTTGGTTACTTGAAACTGTCAATTATCGTAACCATCGAAAAATTGTTATTGTAGATGGAAAAATTGGTTTTACCGGAGGACTCAATGTCGGTGATGAATATCTTGGCCGTTCCAAGAAATTTCCTGTTTGGCGTGATAGTCATTTAAAAATAGAAGGAAAAGCATTATATAAATTACAAGCAATCTTTCTAGAAGACTGGCTCTATGCCTCTAGTGGTTTAAATACTTATTCCTGGGATCAATTCATGAATAGACAATACTTCCCAGGTAAAGAGATTTCAAATGCAGAAGGTGCTGTTCAAATCGTAGCAAGCGGACCAAGCTCCGATGATAAAAGTATTCGTAATACATTATTAGCTGTTATGGGCTCTGCAAAAAAATCCATTTGGATCGCTACACCCTACTTTATTCCAGATCAAGAAACTTTAACATTATTACGCTTAAGTGCAATTGCCGGAATAGATGTACGGATTTTATATCCAGGTAAAAGTGATAGCATCATTAGTGATCAAGCATCTCAATCCTATTTCACTCCGCTTTTAAAAGCTGGTGCTTCTATTTACAGTTATAAAGATGGTTTTATGCATGCAAAAATTGTACTCGTTGATGATACAATTGCAACTATTGGAACAGCGAACATGGATGTACGTAGCTTTGAATTGAATTACGAAATTATTAGCGTGCTTTATGAATCAAAAACAGTTCACGACATTAAACGTGATTTTGAAGAAGATTTTAAACATTCAACTGAAATTAAATGGAACTCTTTCCAAAAAAGAAGTATAAAAAAACGCATATTGGAGTCTTTCATGAGGCTCATTTCTCCTTTACTGTAGGCAATCAACTTCATCTTGATTGCTTTTTCTTTTCCCTTTATCCTCCTTCCTTTTCTTTGCATACCATATTAAAACAAGTTATCATAAGATGTATTACTTTATGAAAATAATGTTAGGTGGGAAATACATGTTAGAACAATTTCATATACATGCTGATTTAAAACAACAGCTTTCTACGATTCATGAAAAGAATAAACAAGAAGCTGGTGAAAATGCACATTTAATCGGAACGAAAATATATAAAGCGTCTGATAATAGCATTATTGAAGATGCGATTACAGCACTTCTTCTTGGCAAGAATATTCTATTAAAAGGACCGACTGGTAGTGGTAAAACAGTACTAGCGGAAACTCTTTCTTCTTTATTCCAAAAACCAATGCATAGCATTAACTGCTCTGTCGACTTAGATGTAGAGGGTATTTTAGGATACAACACACTACAAACGAAAGATGGTGCATCTGAAGTTTCATTCGTTAACGGTCCTCTTATGAAAGCAATGAAGAACGGTCACTTCCTATATATTGACGAAATCAATATGGCAAAACCTGAAACGTTACCACTTCTTCACGGCGCATTAGATTACCGTAAAATGATTACAAACCCATTTACACAAGAGGTTGTATACGGTGATGACGAATACCGTGTAATTGCTGCGATTAACGAAGGTTACGTTGGAACAAGTGAACTAAATGAAGCGTTAAAAAACCGTTTCGTTATTATTGAAGTTCCTTACATTCAAGGTGATACATTAAAAGAACTATTATTAGCAGAATCAAAATTAAATGATGTTGCAACAATTGAAAAGTTTGTTGCATTTGCAAGCGACCTTATGCCTTTAGCTCGCGATGGACGTGTAAGTGAAGAAGCAGCAAGTATTCGTGGTATTATCGACGCATGTGATTTAGGTGTATATATTCCTGTTATGCGAGCGATTGAACGAAGCATAATTGCAAAACTTAATGATGAAACAGAACAAATGACTGTCCGTGAATTAGCAGAAAGTTATTTCTTTGAGGGATAATTTATGAGACAAATTTTTAGTGACAAAAAAATTGATGCGTCGCTGTTTCTACAAATGGAAAACTTAATGTATGCCCTTCTAAAAGAAGACGATGCCTATCTTGAATATGGCTATAAAGCATACTACGACGAAATTGAAAAGAAAGTTGTCATTAGTCACTTTTGGGATGATCGAAAAGAAGAAGATACAGTAATCGGATTAAAAAGCGAAGTGTTCTTAAAAGCACTTGGTAATAAACATTACTCGGACATGACTTTAATTCGTTCTTATGCGATTGAATTGCAAGAATCGCCCCTAAAAAAGTTTTTAACACAATTATTTGTTCTATTAGAAGATTTACGCGTTGAGGAAATCGTAAAGAACTTACGTCCTGGCACGAAGCATGTTTTTAAACGTCGAAAAGAAATGTACCGCAATTATTTCGGCTCTCAAAATGAAATAAACCGTGTTCGTAATTATCACGGTGATCGTCTATTTTGCCTATGCTATCTTTCATTAACTAGCGATAAATACGAAATGTTTAATAATGAATATTTTGAGCAAATTGAAGCGATTTTACATGAAACATTCCAAGCACGTAATACAGAAGATATTATGTATATCGTTGAGAAAATTCGCTATCGCTTAGAGGCGCTTCTTGAAAGCGATATGCTTAACAACTATTTCGGACATGCTCCACTTTACTTATCTGTCCTTGCAGACGAAAAGAACTGTCGCGTCGAAGATTTAGCAAATGATGATACGCAGCTTATAGATGACGATGAAAATAAAAACAAAATGGATGAAAGTTTCTCCACATGGCATCGTGAAAATAAAAATAACGAAAACGAGAACTTTTTACGCTTTGAATTAGAAAGCGGAACAAAAACTAATATGATGGGTGATACTGCCCGTGAATCAGAAGATGGCGACCAAGCACTTGGTTCTGTACAAGGTACTTCACAAAAAAGTACACAATCCAACTTTGATGGTGCTGATACAGAAGAAGCAAGGGCTTCACACGCTTCTAGCCAGCACGACGGTGCATACGGTAAGTATAATGTAGGTGCTTCTCATACTTTTAAAGAAGCTCGCAAACCAAACTCAGATGAGAAAAAAGATTACCAAGCTATCAAATCAGTCGTCAATAAAGATGTAAAAGAATTAAAGAAAATTATCGAAAAAACAATTGAAAATAAAACGAATGCGAATAGTGATAAATATTACGGAAGACTTCGTAAGAAATTCCTTCGTATTTATACCGAAAAACAACCGCGTATGTTTTATAAAAAAGGACAAGAGTCACAAGAACTCGATGTTGCATTCCAACTATTAGTTGACTGTTCTGGTTCTATGTATAACAAAATGGAAGAAACGAAGAAGAGTGTTGTACTATTCCATGAAGCTTTAAAGTCTTTAAAAATCCCGCACGCTATTAGCGGATTTTGGGAAGATGCCTCTAGTGCTAAACCTGAAGATAAGCCGAACGTTATCCATGAAGTTGTAAATTATAAAAACTCAACGTTGCCAAACGTTGGTCCAGAAATTATGCAACTTCGTGAAGAAGAAGATAACCGCGACGGATATATTATTCGTATCGTTTCTGAAAAACTTGCCAAAAGACCTGAGAAACATAAATTCTTACTAGTCTTCACAGACGGTGAGCCTTCTGCGCTAGACTATCAACAAGACGGAATTTTAGATACGCATGAAGCTGTTAAACTCGCGCGTAAAAGTGGTATGGAAGTAATCGGTATCTTCATCGAAGAAGGCGAAGCGAAAGAAGCAACTTATCAATTGATGAAAAACATTTATAACCATCACTTCTTAGTTGCAAATCATGCTGAAGATTTACGATTGAAGATTAAACCATTGCTGAAAAAACTATTACTGAAGACGATTGAATAGAAAATAGGAGCCTTGTGGCTCCTGTTTTTTCGTTCAATTACTTTGTTTCTGGTTGAAACTTGTATGGAATGGCTACTTCTAATAAAGATTCAAATCCTCCGTCATAGTATGGGAAACGCTCATTCGCAATTGTTCGATCTACCCACTCTATTGCAGAAATTTCACCTTCATCTTCCGCAATAAGTTCCCCTTTTACTACATTCGCTCGGAATGTAAAAAATAGTGCATGATTCCCTGATTCTTCAAAGAATTTTTCATTGACCGCAACAAGCCCCCCAGCCAAGGCGGTTAAACCTGTCTCTTCTTTCACTTCTCTTATTAGTGCTTCCTCTAATATTTCACCTTTTTCCACAGCCCCACCTGGCAATGACCAAACGTTTTGTTCTACATTATGTACCATTAATATTTTATCTGTTTCTTCGTCATGTATTAGTGCGTATACGACATCAACTCTTTGCATAAGACTTCTCTCCTCCCAAAAATAATGAAGAGCCGATTCCTAAGAATCGACTCTTCCTATTAATTCATCACTAACTCAGCTGTGAGCTTTTTTTTTAACTTAGCCAGCATGTCAGTTGTCATTTTGTCTAAATCGTATTCTGCTTTAAAGCCCCACTCTTTCATTGCTGCAGTTGCGTCAATAGAGTTTGGCCAGCTATCAGCGATTGTTTGACGAGCTGAATCTACTGCATAATCCATTGTAAACGTCGGAATGTGTTTACGAATTGACGCTGCAATTTGCTCTGGCTCGAAGCTCATTGCTGTAATGTTAAATGCATTTCTATGCACTAGCTTACTTGGATCAGCTTCCATTAAAGAAATGATCGCTTGTAAAGCATCAGGCATATACATCATGTCCATGTACGTTCCTTCAGCAATGTATGAGGTGTATGCACCTTTTTTAATCGCCTCATAATAAATTTCAACTGCATAATCAGTCGTTCCGCCTCCTGGAGGAGCTACGTAAGAAATTAAACCTGGGAAACGGACACCGCGCGTATCTACGCCAAATTTTTGATGATAATAATCACATAGTAATTCTCCTGCCACTTTGTTTACCCCATACATCGTAGTAGGACGCTGAATTGTATCTTGCGGTGTATTATCTTTTGGCGTCGATGGACCGAATGCACCGATAGAACTTGGCGTGAAGAACTTACAGTTTAATTCACGAGCTGCTTCTAATGCATTTACAAGTCCGCCCATATTTAAGTTCCATGCGAATAACGGATTTTTTTCTGCTGTTGCTGAAAGTAAAGCTGCTAAATGAATAATTGTATCTACTTCATTACGCTTTGCGATATCATGTAGTTTTTGTCCATCTGTTACATCTAACGTTTCAAATGGACCAGACGTTACTACTTCACTATCTGTTTCACGAATATCTGTTGCAATAACATTTGATGCGCCGTATACATCACGAAGTTTCATTACTAGTTCAGAACCAATTTGCCCTAAAGAACCGGTTACTAGAATTTTTTTCATTTTCCCCACTCCTCATTTGCAAGCTATTCAAAAGATGTCGTTACTTAAATGATGCCCATTTCTTTTCCTACTTTTTCATACTTAAGAATTGCTTCATCTAACATTTCTTTCGTATGAGCTGCTGTAGGCATATTACGAACGCGCCCTGTTCCTTTTGCTACAGTTGGGAACACGATAGATTTTGCGTATACCCCTTCTTCATTTAGACGTTTACTAAATTCTTGTGTTAATACTTCGTCCCCAATGATACAAGGTGTAATTGGCGTTTCACTTTCTCCAATGTTAAAGCCAAGTTCTTTTAATCCTTGTTTCAAGTAGCGGCCATTTTCCCATAAGCGATCGTGTAACTCTGTGCTTTCCATTAAGATTTCAATTGATCTCATGCAAGCTGCTGCATCAGCTGGTGTTAATGCTGTAGAGAATAAGAATGGACGTGAACGAACTTTTAACCAGTCAATTAAGTTTTGTTTCCCTGCTACATATCCACCAATTACCCCAATTGCTTTTGATAATGTACCAATTTGGAAATCAACTTTATCAGAAAGACCGAAGTGCTTTACAGTTCCTGCACCTTTTCCAAGTACACCTGAACCGTGTGCATCATCTACGTATGTCATTAAATCTAACTCTTCTGCAATCTCAACAATTTCTGGTAGTTTTGCAACATCTCCATCCATTGAAAAGACACCGTCTGTAATTACCATTAATTTATTGTAAAGACCTGATTCTTTCGCCGCAATTGCTTTTTGGCGTAAATCTTCCATATCCGAATGTTTATAAACAATAATTTTTGCTTTTGATAGACGACTACCATCAATAATAGAAGCATGGTTTAATTCGTCTGAAAGAATTGCATCATTTTTATCCATAACAGCTGAAATCGCTGCCATATTACAGTTAAATCCTGATTGATAAGCAATTGCTGCTTCTGTATGTTTAAACTTTGCAATTGTTTCTTCTAACTTAATATGCAAATCTAAAGTACCGTTAATTGTACGAACAGCCCCTGCTCCAACACCGTACTTATGAATAGCACCAATTGCTGCTTCTTGCAAACGGCTATCTGTTGCTAATCCAAGATAGTTGTTTGAAGATAAGTTAATATATTCTTTTCCGCCAATTGTAATGATCGGTCCATTTGAACTCTCAAGCGGATCAATTACGTTATAAAGCCCCTTTGATTTTAAATCCTCTAAATTTTCTTCTAAAAATTTCGCAAGTGTTTTACTAGACATCGTGAAGCCTCCCATCGTTCATGTAAGCGGATTATTGTCTTAATAGTTCTAATAATCCCTCTACTAGCTTAACACGTTTTCAGAATTTATTATAGAAAAATAGTTTAAAGTAACCGCTTACAATTTTAGATTATATATGATTCATTACAATAAATCTATTATTTACTTTTCATATTTGATAGAATTAAAAAAATATTTCAGGAGGTTTCAAACATGGCATTTACAGAATCTGATGTATACAATAACACAGCATTTTTCGAACAATATATGAAACGAAGATACCGAGAAAATAGCCCAAATGAATCCATTGAAAAACCAGTATTCTTTCAGCTCATTGGTCATGTACGAGGAAAACAAATTCTCGATTTAGGCTGTGGTGATGCTAAGTTTGGCGCGGAATTATTAGAAAAGGGATGCTACTCTTACACCGGCATTGAAGGCTCCGAACTTATGTATGAAAAAGCTAAAAAACAACTAGAAAATAAAAATGGATCTGTTCATTTTTTAAACCTCAAAGATTATACCTACCCCTCTTCCACTTTTGATTTAGTAACATCTAGACTCGCCTTACATTATATTGAACATCTTGATGCCATTTTTCAAAATGTGTTTCAAACTTTAAAAACAAATGGCACCTTTACCTTTAGCGTTCAACATCCCGTTATTACTTCTTCGTTTGAAAGCTTACAAACAAGTGGTAAAAGAACGAGTTGGCTCGTCGATGATTACTTTAAACTAGGCAAACGGGTTGAACCATGGATTGACCAAGAAGTTATTAAATATCATCGTACAACGGAAGATTATTTCACATTATTACAGCAAGCCGGATTTACCATTACATCATTAAAAGAAGCTACACCAAATCCAACCTATTTTCAAAATGAAGAAGAGTATAAACGTCGCTTACGTATTCCTCTCTTCCTCTTATTTTCTTGTACCAAATAAAAAAAACGATGAATCACTCATCGTTTTTTTATCTCATTACCTGAGCAACTTCTTTAACTACACGTCTTCCTCTTCCGTGAGGTATACAAAGCGGTGTTCCAAACAACGGATCCGTACTAATTTGACACTCCATTCGGAATACATCACGTACTAGTTTCTCATCTACCACTTCTTCAGGTTTACCTTGTGCATATATTTGTTTATCTTGAATGGCTACAATGTTATCTGCATAGCGACATGCTAAATTTAAATCGTGTAATACCATAACAATTGTTCTTTGTTCTGTTTCATTTAATTCGAATAATAAATCTAGCACTTCAATTTGGTGAGTCATATCTAAATATGTAGTAGGCTCATCCAGTAAAATAATATCTGTATCTTGTGCAAGCGTCATTGCAATCCAAGCACGTTGTCGTTGTCCACCTGAAAGAGCATGCACATCACGCTCAGCAAATTCTGTCATACCTGTTGCTGCAAGTGCCTTCTGTACCATTTCCTCATCTTTTTCTGACCACTGTTTCAGCCATGTTTGATATGGATAGCGTCCTTGTTTTACAAGTTGCAATACTGTAAGCCCTTCAGGTGCTTGCGGTCCTTGCGGTAAAATTGCCATTTGACGAGCAATTTGCTTAGTTTGCATACTTTGAATAGCTTGATTATCTAACAAAATGTCACCAGTTGTTGGCTTTAATAATCTAGCTAGTGAACGTAATAAAGTTGATTTCCCGCAACCGTTGGAACCGATAAAGATTGTAATTTCACCTTTTGGAATTTCTAAATTCAACTCATCAATAATAATTGTTTCACCATAAGACAACGTCAAACGTTTCGTCTCCAATGCTTTTTGCATATTCATCTCCCTTTATGAATTCCGACTTTTATAAAGTAAATAAATAAAATAAGGTGCACCAATTGCTGATGTAAATACCCCTGCTGGAATTTCAAGTGGTGTGAAAACTGTACGCCCAATTAAATCTGCAGCAAGTACTAGAATTGCACCAACAATAGCTGCAACTGGGAGTAATGCACCGTATAAAGAACCAACTAGCCTTCGTGAAATATGAGGTGCCATTAAACCGACAAATCCAATTCCTCCGGCGAAGGCAACTGCTCCCCCAATTAAAGCCGTACTAAGTAATAACATGAATACGCGTGACTTCGTTAAAGGAACACCAAGTCCTACCGCAATATCATCCCCTAGCTCTTGCGCATTTAAATGTCTAGCAGCTATAAATGATATTACCGTTAAAATGAGAACCCACGGTGCAAGCACCATAACGTTTTGCCGTGAAGAACCATAAACAGTACCTGTAATCCATACATTCGCTTGACTCGCTTGATAAATTGGTGCTAACAACATAAACAAAGTCGTTGCCGCTTTCGTTAATGCCCAAAACCCCACACCAATTAAAACAAGACTAATCGGCGATAACCCGTCATTTCTCCATGCAAATAAATATACAAAAAGCGCCACAATCGTTGCCCCAACAAAGGCTGCTAACGGCATATAATGAATGCTTACAGTTAGCGCATTATTTTTATCACTAAATATAGCTAAAAACAATACAACTGCAACACTTGCCCCGCCCGTAATCCCGATGATATCCGGAGAAGCAAGTGGATTTCGAACGAGACCTTGTAAAATACATCCTGCTACAGCAAGCGCAATTCCTACGAGGATGGCAATTAAAATACGCGGCATACGAAACTTATTTACAACCATGTTAGACATCGCATCGCCATTTCCAGTGATCGCTTGCCATACATCATAAGGAGCAATTTTCATGTCTCCCATACCTGCGCTCGCAAAGAATAATCCTATTAAAACAACTAGTAAACTTAACAAGACGAGACAAGCTCGTTTATACATTAAAAACGAGAGCTCACCTTTTCCTATACGAAACGGAATATATTTCTTCATTTGCTAAGCCCTCTCTTACGTGCAATATAAATAAAGAATGGAGCTCCAATAAATGCTGTCATAACTCCTACTGGTACTTCTTGTGGCATAATGACATATCTTGCTGCTATATCAGCCAATATTAGTAGTATTGCACCTAACAATCCGCTATAAGGCACCCTCCATCTGTGGTCAACTCCAACAAGAAATCTCGCAAAATGCGGAGTAATAATTCCAATAAATCCAATTGGGCCAGCAACCGCAACCGAACCACCAGACAACAGTACAATAATAAGTAACACGAATGATTTCATTAAAATTGTTCGTTGTCCAAGTCCTTTCGCGACGTCTTCTCCCATCATCAATGTATTTACTTTCCCTGCCATCATAAGAGATGCAATCCATCCTATTAATAAATATGGGAATACAGATTGTAAAATTTCTAACTTTCTCCCTTGCACAGATCCAGCAAGCCAAAATAATACCTCTTCAAGTGCTTTTTCATTTAACACAAGTAATCCTTGTGTTAATGATGAAAATAACGCACTAATTGCGACCCCTGCTAACGTTAACTTAAGAGGAGTAGTTCCTTCTTTTCCTAAAGAACTAGAAGCAAATACAAGTACAGCTGCAACCGCCGCTCCTAAAAAGGCAATCCATGTGAAAGCTGATAATGATGTTACTGAAAAGATTACAATTGCTACAACTATGAAGAACGCAGCACCTGAATTTAATCCAATAAAATCTGGAGAAGCAAGTGGATTCTTAGTTAAAGTTTGCATAAGACAACCAGCAATGGCTAAACTAGCACCAACACTAGCTGCAATTAACGCCCTAGGCAGACGTACATTTTGAATAATAATATGTTCATTGGAACCGTTAAAATGGAAAAAAGCATCCAATGCTAGTTTCCAACTCGTATTTGTATACCCGAAAATAATACTTCCCCAAATACAAATAACGACTGCAATGATTCCAACAAATAATCCAATCCATTTTGCTCGATTTGTTTTTAATAACATGCAGCGTTTCCCCTTCAATGTATAATGATACGTTGTTAGTGTATTTCAACTTAATTCTCATTGTCAACGGAAATGAGAATTATTTTCACCCATATGTATTGACAATCAAAAGATAAAGGCTTAATATCATGCTTGCTATTGAAAAATATTCTCAACATGTAGGGGGTACATAATGAATTTCATGCGGAAGAAATCGTTTACAGTATTTGTATTTTTACTAGCATTTTCAATGCTTTTAAGCGCTTGTGGAAAATCAAATAACAAAGAAGAATCTACAAAAGAAGATAATAAAAAAGAAGTGGTTACTGTAGAACATGCAATGGGTAAAACAGAAGTTCCTGCTAATCCAAAACGTGTAGTTATCTTAACAAATGAAGGAACTGAAGCTTTACTTGAATTAGGTGTGAAACCAGTTGGTGCTGTAAAGTCTTGGACTGGTGACCCATGGTATCCACATATTAAGGATAAAATGAAAGATGTAAAAGTTGTTGGTGATGAAGGACAAGTTAACGTTGAAACAATTGCTTCTTTAAAACCAGACTTAATTATCGGTAATAAAATGCGCCACGAAAAAGTGTACGAACAACTAAAAGCAATTGCACCTACTGTGTTCTCAGAAACATTACGTGGTGAATGGAAAGATAACTTCAAATTTTATGCAAAAGCATTAAATAAAGAAAAAGAAGGTCAAAAAGTTGTAGCTGATTACGAATCACGTATAAAAGATTTAAAAGGCAAACTTGGCGATAAAGTAAACCAAGAAATCTCTATGGTTCGTTTCATGCCTGGTGATGTTCGTATTTATCATGGCGATACATTCTCTGGTGTTATTTTAAAAGAACTTGGATTTAAACGTCCTGGAGATCAAAATAAAGATGATTTTGCAGAGCGTAACGTATCTAAAGAGCGTATTTCTGCTATGGATGGTGACGTATTATTCTACTTCACATTCGATAAAGGAAATGAGAAAAAAGGATCTGAACTAGAAAAAGAGTATATAAACGATCCTCTATTTAAAAATTTAAATGCAGTAAAAAATGGTAAAGCATACAAAGTTGATGACGTTATTTGGAATACAGCTGGTGGCGTAATGGCTGCTAACCTACTATTAGATGACATTGAAAAACGCTTTGTTAAATAATATTTCCTTAACCAGCTCCCTTCTGTGGAGCTGGTTATTTTTCAATTCACTTAAATGTCACATTATTTCGTTTTGTATTTTTATTCCCAATATGTTATATTGAGAAAGTAAATAGAATATATTTTCTTTATATCAGAATAAATGTTTTAATCTAAATTTTCTGATTAATCACTATTTTATTTTCTTTTAGAATTCAATTATTACATTTGAAAACGCTTATCATCTCGTTTTCAGGGCAAAATACAGTAACGGTCGAAGAAAAATAGAACTTTTTTAGAAATTTTCTTTCTATTTCCATATAATTCTATTGACTTCTAAATATTTTGTAAATTAAAATGATTACATAAATATCCGTTATACAGGATTAGGGGGAAACAAAAATGGATGCAGCTTTAAAATTAGACAAAGCTGGAGAGCAACAATCACCAAAAAAACATCCACCAGGGTTGTACTTGTTGTTCTTAACAGAAATGTGGGAAAGATTTAGTTATTATGGAATGCGCGGCCTTTTAGTTCTTTATTTAACAACTGCTGCGGTTAGTGGCGGGTTAGGATTTGATAAGGCATTTGCAGTGCAATTATACGGTTATTTTACAGCAGCAGTATATTTCATGCCAATTCTTGGTGGATGGCTAACTGATCATTACATTACAAGACGTCATGCCATTACTCTCGGCGGAATTATTATGGCAATCGGTAACTTTGTACTATTCTCAATGAACACAAAAACAGGACTTTTCCTTGGATTAATACTACTAGTTATTGGTAATGGATTCTTTAAACCAAATATTTCTACACTGTTAGGTGAATTGTATGATGAAAATGATTCACGTCGTGACAGTGCATTTACTATCTTCTATATGGGTATTAACGTAGGTGCTTTCTTTGCTCCACTTATTTGTGGGTTTTTAGCAGAAGACTTCTTTAAAACAAGCGTTGATGGCGTTATGGTTATGGGATATAAATACGGATTCTTAGCAGCTTGTATCGGTATGATTGTTGGGCAAATTGTTTTCAACTTATTAGCTCCTCGCTACCTTGGTAAAGCTGGAACAACAGTTGTCGGTAAAAAATCAAAAAATCAACCTACAATTGAAAAGAAACCTTTAACAAAACAAGAAAAAAATCGCACTTGGGCAATTGTAATTTTAACTTGTTTCGTAGTATTCTTCTGGGCAGGATTTGAACAAGCTGGTAGTTCTCTAACACTTTATACAAATAAATTTGTCGATCGTACAATTTTCGGATGGGAAGTGCCAACATCTTGGTTCCAATCTGTTAACCCAGCATTCATCGTATTACTTGCACCATTAGTATCTATGCTATGGTTAAAACTTTCTAAAACAAAACGCGGTGATTTAAAAGTACCAACAAAAATGGCCTTAGGTATGATTTTACTAGGTATAGGTTACCTTGTTTTAACATTAGCAGTTCTAAAAACTGGAAGTAATGAAGCTGATATAACTGTTAAAGCAAACTTATTATTCATCATCATTACTTATATGTTCCATACAATTGGTGAGTTGTTCTTGTCACCAATCGGATTATCTATGGTAAGTGCAATTGCACCTGTTAAATTAGCATCATTATTAATGGGTGTATGGTTAGCTGGTTCAGGTATGGCTAACTGGTTAGCTGGTAAACTTGCTTCCTTTACACAATCATTAGGATACCTTGAAGTATTTGCAAGTATCGGGATTATCGTTATCGTCTTAGGATTTGTACTTCTTCTATGCTCTAAAAAAGTTGCAAGTATGATGGAATAACAAAAAGACGCTTCTAAAATTAGAAGCGTCTTTTTTATTACTTCTCCTCTAAAGCTGTCACGTCCACATGAACGCTCTCACCAGGATTAGATACATCATACACTTGAGCACTCCCCTTCTGCTCATCACAGCTCTCAATCCATACTGGTACGCCCTCATATGTAACGTCAATTCTACTTGAAGAAGATAAGATTTGTTTCACACGTTTCACATCCATACTACTATCCCTCCTTTTGCTTACTACACTCCTTTTTATTTTTTCTTTTCCTTTTAGAATATATTCCGTAAGGCAGCATGTTGATTGATAGTCATTTCTTCCTAACATGCTAATATTTACTCTCTCGCTACCTTTCTGACAAATAAAAAAAGACGTATATTCTACACGTCTTTTTCCATAATATTCAAATTTTAAGAAAATAATGTTTTTACTACTGCACTTACTTTATCATTATGGATTTGATAATACACTTCTAATCCTCGTCTTTCAAAGCGTACTACTTTATTTTGCTTTAACTTCGTTAAATGTTGTGAAACAGTTGATTGTGGAATTTCTAATACTTCCTGTAGCTGTGTTACATTACATGTTCCTCTTTGCATAAGTTCCATTACTAGACGTAGACGAAGTGGGTGAGCTAACGCTCTTAACATTTGTACATCTTCTTCTGAAATACGACATTCGAATTGATTTTGGCTCATAAAGTTCCCCTCATTTTCGTTTTTATTTGCGTTTTTATGTTCTTTTTATTTATTTATATATCTGTTCTTATATTTCCTGTTACGACATAACTTTATCAACCTATAAAGCCGAAAAATTTTTCCATCTTTATCAGCAAAAATTCAGGAAAAAATCCTTGCTGATTTTGAATATTATACTATATGATATAACGAAAAAGCAAAATAATGGCCTACGAATACTTTGCTTGCAAACGTTGTTTTATCAGGCTTTTTGTTATATTTTCACCTCATTGAAATGCACAGTAACGGTATTGTAAAATACCGTCTATAATTGATAACCTATCGTAATGTAGTTGAACTATAATTAACCTCTTTGTTACGCTAAAAGGAATTTTCAGTAAAAAGAGATGATGTGATATTAAAAATTTGTTTCTTATTTTTTATTCGTATTGCAAGCGGTTGGATTGTTGTGCAAAACTTCCTATTAAATCCACTCACCGTTCCCCCCACTAGATCAAATAGGACAGATAATTGCATATATCAAACTTTATACTTAATATAAAAGACTTCATCTAATATACGCCTATAAGGAACATGCCATCTGAATAAGCAAAATAATATGCACATAGTTTATACAGCACACTTAAATTCATTTGAGTGTGTTTTTTGTCTACTTTATGAACAAAGCTTTTCTTTTAACACTATTATGGAATAATTATACTTTTTTACGTTGACAATAGTGTTGAAGGAGAATATACTAAGCATGTAAGTTGATTGTGAATAGTTTCACAAATAATGTGAATTTCTTCACATATAATAGATAGGAGTTGTCATTATTATGAGTACTTGGACACAAATTTATGACCCATTAAACAATATTTGGTTATCTGCACTAATCGCAGCACTTCCAATCTTTTGTTTCATCATTTGTTTAATGGGATTCAAAATGAAAAGTTACATGGCTGGTCTTTATAGTGTAATTGTCGCTATTATCCTTGCAATATTTGTTTATAAAATGCCAGCAACAGTAGCTGTAGCATCTGCCGGATTCGGTGTTTTATCTGGATTTTATCCAATTTGTACTATCGTTATCGCTGCAATTTTCCTTTACAAATTAACTGTTAAAACAGAGCAATTCAATATTATTCGCGATAGTATTTCAAGCATTACAAATGATCAACGTTTACAAGTATTATTAATCGCTTATTCTTTCGGTGCTTTCTTAGAAGGCGCAGCTGGTCTAGGGGTTCCAGTTGCTATTACAGCTGCACTACTTGTAGGTATGGGCTTTAATCCATTAAAAGCAGCAGGTATTTGTTTAGTAGCTAATATTGCTGGTGGTGCTATGGGTGCTATGGGTATTCCAGTTACAGTACCAGCACAATTAACTCAACTTGACGCATTAACTATTGGTCGTCAAACTGTTCTTATTTTACCTTTCATTAGTGTTATCTTACCTTTCTTACTTGTTTCAATGGTCGATGGAATTAAAGGTATTAAAGAAACTTGGCAAGGTATTCTTGTAAGTGGTGTTTCTTTCGCTATTACTCAATTCGCTGTAACTTACTTCTTAGGCGCAGAACTTACTAATATTTTCGCAGCCGTTGTAAGTATGATCTCTCTTGCATTATTCTTACGTGTTTGGCAACCAAAATCTTCTACTAAAGAAGAAAAACAAGAAACTAAAGTATCACATACATTCAATCAAATTTTATATGCTTGGTCTCCATTCGTATTCTTAACTGCATTTGTAACAATCTTTAACTTAAAACCGATTAAAGCTTTATTTGCTCCAGATGGTGCGTTAGCAAACTTAGTATTTAACATTCAGTTCCCTGGTCTTCATAATGCTGTTATGAAAACTACACCAATTACAAAAGCTGATACACCTTTCGCAGCTGTTTTCAAATTTGATGTATTCTCTTCTACAACTACTGCGATTGTACTAGCAATTATCGTTTCACTTATCGTTTACCGCGTAAAAGGTAAAATGGTTAAAGAATTAATGATTGAAACAATGAAAGAATTAAAAGCTCCAGTATATACAATTTGTAGCGTTATCGCATTAGCTTACGTAGAGAACTACTCTGGTATGTCATCTACACTTGGACTTGCATTCTCTTCTACTGGTAATGCATTCCCAATTCTTTCTCCAATCTTAGGATGGATTGGCGTATTCATTACAGGTTCAGTAGTTTCAAGTGGTTCTTTATTCGCACCACTTCAAGCAGTAACAGCAGACCAGTTAAACATCGTTCCTTCTACACTCGTTGCCTTAAACGTAGTAGGTGGTACAATGGCAAAAATGGTTTCACCACAATCTGTAGCAGTTGCTTGTGCCGCAGTTGGACTAGTTGGTAAAGAATCTGCTCTATTTAAAACAGCAATGAAATACAGTTTAATCTTCTTAGCTGTTATTAGCTTACTTCAATTAAACGCTGTATTTAATATCTTTTAAAAATAAAACACCGATCCAAATGGATCGGTGTTTTTCACATTACATTTCTTTATTTTTTAATAAAGAAGCTCCAGCAATTTCAGGGTGAGTCATTTCGAATGGATCTAAAATAATATCCAATTCCTCTTCTGTCAGTACACCATGCTCTAAACATAACTCCCTAACAGATTTTCCTGTTTCAATCGCTTCACGTGCAATACGAGATGCTGCTTCATAACCAATATGAGGATTAACTGCTGTAATAATTCCAACACTTTTCTCAACATATTGCTTCAGCAATTCTTCATTTGCTGTAATTCCTTCAATACAATATTCACGGAATACACGGAATCCATTATTCATAATACTAATAGATTGAATTAAATTAAATACAAGCACAGGCTCCATTACATTTAACTCTAATTGTCCTGCTTCTGATGCTAAGCAAATTGTATGATCATTTCCAATTACTTGGAATGCGACTTGGTTAATCACTTCTGCCATAACTGGATTTACTTTACCTGGCATAATTGATGAACCTGGCTGACGTGCTGGCAATTGAATTTCAGCCAACCCAACACGTGGCCCAGACGCCATAATACGAAGATCGTTTGCAATTTTAGACATGTTCATCATACATACTTTAAGTGCTGCAGATACTTCTGTGTATGCATCTGTATTTTGCGTTGCATCAACTAAATGCTCTGCACCAACAAGTGGGAACCCACTAAACGTTCTTAAGTGTTTTACCACCTGTTCAATATACGTAGGATTTGCATTTAATCCTGTACCAACAGCTGTCGCCCCCATATTCACTTCATATAAATGTTGACGAGACTGTTTAATTCTTTTTATATCGCGCGCAAGCACTCGGCTATACGCTTCAAATTCTTGTCCAAGGCGAATTGGAACTGCATCTTGTAAATGTGTGCGTCCCATTTTAATAACGTGATCAAACTCTTTTGCTTTTTTACGAAAAGCAGAATGAAGTTCTTCCATTGTAATAAGAAGCTTTTCTAACATCATAAGAGTTGCAATATGAATCCCTGTTGGAAACGCATCGTTCGTTGATTGGGCCATGTTCACATGAGTGTTTGGGCTAATTTTCGCATACGCACCTTTTTCATATCCCATACGTTCTAACGCTCTATTCGCAATTACTTCATTTGTATTCATATTAATAGAAGTTCCGGCTCCGCCTTGAATAGGGTCCACGATAAATTGATCATGAAACTTTCCATCAACAATTTCTTGCGCTGCTTCTGCAATTTCATGTCCAATGTCTTTAGCTAAGTAACCAGTATCTATATTCGCAAGTGCCGCCGCTTTTTTCACAATTGCCATTGCTGTAATGAGTGATGGATGAATGCGATATCCTGTAATTGGGAAGTTTTCTACAGCACGTAATGTTTGTACACCATAATAAGCTGCACTTGGTACTTCCTTTTCACCTAAAAAATCTTTTTCTATACGTATATCCTTCGTTGCTATCATTTTTATCACCTATACTTTTTCATTCTAAATCCTTATCCAAAAAATCCGCCCTCTAAAAACACGAGTATCATTCAGAAGAATTTTTCAGTATCCACCTTCACTATATAGTACCTTTTTTGAAAGCGCAAACATTTATTTTTCTGTATATCCTTTTTATTAAAGTTTATAGAAAATCATTCTCCTACTTTCCTTATTTCCACTCGTTTAATTTGATGCATATCCTTTTCAAGGACTTTAAAATAAAAACCGTGTTTCTCAATAATATCTCCTTCAGCAACGATTTGTTTTTGTACCATAATCCAGCCACCAATTGTATCTACATCATCAGCAATTAAATGTATGCCAAGCAAATCATTTACTTCACTAATAAGCACTTTTCCCTCTACGATTTTATAGCCTTCACTTACATGCTCTATAGGTGGATTCTCATCTTCATCGTATTCATCTCGAATTTCTCCAACAATTTCTTCTAAAATATCTTCTAGTGTAACAATCCCTGCTGTACCACCATATTCATCATACAATACAGCTAATGGAATGTGTTTTCTTTGCATTTGTAATAGTAAATCATGAATTGGAATATTTTCTAGCACTTCAATAACTGGCCTTGTATATGGCATAATCGAGCACTCCTCGTCCCGATTACCATCCATATAACGAATAAATAAATCTTTTACATTAACCATCCCAATAATTTCATCTTTATCTTCACCAAATACAGGATATCTCGTGTACTTTTCTTGCGCGATTACTTTAATATGTGTTTCAAATGGTTCGTCCTCATATAAGCCTACAACTTCCGTACGAGGTACCATAATTTCTTTTGCTACTCTATTATCAAATTCAAAAATATTATTTACATATTTAAATTCCCTTTGGTTAATCTCTCCGCTCTCATAGCTCTCAGATAAGATTAACCTTAATTCTTCTTCTGAATGAGCTACTTCATGTTCAGAAGCTGGATGTAATCCGAATAAACCAGTTACAACCCTCGCTGAACCATTCAAAGCCCAAATAAACGGATACATAACTCGGTAAAAATAAATAAGTGGTTTCGATAACAATAAGCTAACTTGTTCTGCTTTTTGTATAGCAAATGTCTTTGGAGCAAGTTCCCCAATGACAACATGTAAAAATGTAATTACTGCAAAGGCAATAATAAATGAAACTGTACTGGAAATTGTAGGTGAGAATTGCAATTTTAAAAACAACGGCTCGAGTAAATGTTTAATGGTTGGTTCCCCTAACCACCCGAGCCCTAAAGCAGTAATTGTAATACCTAGCTGACAGGCCGATAAATATTCATCTAAATTTGTAGTTACCTTTTTAGCGGCCAGTGCACCTCGTCTTTTTTCGCTAACGAGTTGATCAATACGACTGCTACGTACCTTAATAATTGCAAATTCAACAGCCACAAAAAATGCTGTTAACCCAATAAGAATGACTACCATCAATAATTTTAAAATATCCACATATGCTCTTTAGCTTTCTTAGCTAAAGTTACACCTCCTTTTAAAAAGAAGTTTCACTTTAGTTTCTTCAATTATTGGAAAGCAACTCTATATAAAATCCACCAATTTTCAAACCTCATACAATTCTAAAGGTAAACCATCAGGGTCTTGGAAAAAGACGAATTTCTTCCCCGTTATTTCATCAATACGGATCGGTTCGATCTCAACACCACATTGATTTAAATGCTTCACAGCTTCTTCTATATTTGTAACAGCAAATGCTAAATGTCTAAGACCGGCTGCTTCTGGAAAACTTTTGCGCTCAGGCGGATTTGGAAATGAAAATAATTCGATTTGATACTCTTCTCCTACACATAAATCTAATTTATAAGAATCTCGTTCCTTTCTATATACTTCATTCATTTCTTTAAACCCTAATATTCTAGTATAAAAATACTTTGACGTCTCATAATTCGAACAAATAATTGCAACGTGATGCACTCTACATATATTCATACTCTCTCTATTCCTTTCTTTACCAAAGATGCATATTCTCCCTTGAAATGAAAAACATATATAGCAGAATATCTCTTTTAGGGGGCTTACCATGAAATTCATTACTTTTTTCGTCGGATTAATTGTTGTTTTCTTGCTCGCTTATATTGCTAGCAATAATAAGAAGCATATTAAATTTAAACCAATTTTTATCATGCTTATTATACAGTTAATTTTAACCTATTTACTATTAAATACAGAAATCGGCCTCATACTTATTAGAATCATTTCCAGTTTGTTTACAAAGCTACTCGAGTATGCTGCTAATGGAATAAATTTCGTATTTGGTGGTCTTGCAAATAAAGGTGAAATGCCATTTTTCCTTACTGTATTATTACCAATCGTCTTTATTTCTGTTTTAATTGGTATATTACAACATTTCAAAATACTACCATTTTTCATTCGTTGGATCGGGTACTTTCTTAGTAAAATAAATGGTCTTGGGAAATTAGAATCTTACAACGCTATCGCTTCTGCCATTGTCGGCCAATCAGAAGTTTTTATTACAGTGAAAAAGCAATTAGCTCAAATTCCAAAACACCGTCTTTATACACTTTGTGCCTCCGCTATGTCAACCGTATCTATGTCTATCGTAGGTGCCTATATGACAATGATTGAACCTAAGTATGTAGTAACTGCACTCGTTCTCAATTTATTTAGCGGTTTTATTATCGTACTCATCATTAACCCTTACGACGTTAAAGATGACGAAGATATTTTAGAAATCAAAGGTGAAAAACAAAGCTTTTTTGAAATGCTTGGAGAATATATTCTTGATGGTTTTCGTGTAGCCATTGTTGTCGGCGCTATGCTCATCGGATTTGTCGCATTAATTAGTTGTATTAATGACTTGTTCCTCATTATATTCGGTATTACGTTCCAACAATTAATTGGCTACGTATTTGCACCTATCGCATTCCTTATCGGTGTACCAAGCTCTGAAATTGTAGCAGCTGGTAGCATTATGGCAACGAAGCTTGTAACGAATGAATTTGTCGCAATGATGGACCTTAGTAAAATTTCTAATAGCCTTTCTCCCCGTACAGTTGGTATTATTTCTGTTTTCCTTGTATCTTTTGCCAATTTTTCTTCCATTGGTATTATTTCAGGTGCGGTAAAAGGACTAAACGAAGAACAAGGAAACGTTGTTGCGAGGTTTGGCCTTAAATTACTATATGGAGCTACTCTCGTTAGTATTTTATCTGCAATTATCGTAAGCATTATGTTGTAATTAGGTAAAATTTTATCATTTTCTTATCCCTATCTTTTGTATACAATAACGAATAGGTGTCTTATAAAGTGAAACTTTAATCAGAGTGGGGCTATCCCCACTCTGATTATTAGCCTTCATCAATCGGGTATTTACGGGCAGTTATCTCCCACCTAACTTCATTGTATTCACTGGACTTTGAGGTGGGCGTTTTACTGCTCGTTAATACCGGATAAATAATCAAGACATCTATTTTTTATACATGTACAATCGCTTTTATTTAGCGTAAAATATTTTTTATGTGTTTGAATACACTTCTAAATGTATACACTTTGATAGTTTTAAAGGAGAAAAAATGATGAAATCCGACACGAACAACGATACGCGAGCCAAAAAAGGACGCTCAAAGAAAAAACGCCTACTTTGGTTCCTTCTTATTCCATTACTAATTGTAGCACTTGGAGCAGGAGGCTACTCCTTCCATATATACAGTAAAGCAAAGTCCGTCTTAAATAATGCTTATGCTGAACTAGGTCGAGGAGAAAAGTCCAGTAAACGTGAAAAAGCTGTTAAACCTATGACCGACAACATTTCCGTACTAATTATGGGTGTTGATGAAAGTGATATTAGGGAAAAAGATTATGGAAAAGCAACTCGAACAGATGCGTTATTACTTGCAACAATTAATAAAAACGATAAATCCGTTAAACTTGTAAGCATTCCACGTGACTCACGCGTCTACATTAAATCACGTGATAAATACGATAAAATCACACATGCGCACGTATTCGGTGGTGTAGACAGCACAATTGATACGGTAGAGAACTTTTTAGATGTTCCAGTTGATTATTATGTAAAATTCAATTTTAAATCCTTTATTAAAATTGTTGATTCTCTTGGTGGCATTACTGTGGACGTTCCAGTTGAATTCACAGAGCAAAATAGTAAAGATGAAGCAGATGCAATTCATCTAAAAAAAGGACGTCAACATTTAAATGGAGAAGAGGCACTGGCACTAGCTAGAACTCGTCACATCGATAGTGATTATATGCGTGGCCAACGACAACAGCTTGTATTAGAGGCCATTGCTGAAAAGGCACTATCTCTTAATTCCATTAATAAAATCGGTGGCCTACTAGACGCTGTCGATAAAGACTTAAAAACCAATTTAACTTTTGATGATATGATGACAATTACAAAAAATTCAATGGATTCAAATTTAAAGATGGAAAAAATGCAAGTAGAAGGTACAGATAAATATATAGGTGGTATTTATTATTACGTGCCAAATGAAAAAAGCGTCGATACTATTTCAACTACCCTTCAAAAACATCTCGGTGTTACGAATAAAAATGAACATAAAAAATTATAATAAAAAGGCTGCTAGATCATTCTAGACAGCCTTTTTATTATATTTTTCAACATATTTTTCATACACATTGTGACAAGAAGTGACAATTATTACAGCGATGTAACATTTTTTATGAAAACATTACACACACAGTGAAAATAATAGTATACTAGTACGTACATAATGTTATTTTCATCATTTTTATACAAAAAATGTAATACATATATTTATACATAAATTTCTGGGGGGAAATAAATGAAGCTAAGTAAAATACTGATTGGTTCTGCAATTGCTGGGGGCATATTACTTTGTGTAGGCGGTGTTGGGGGATATCAATATGTATCCAAATTAAATAATCAATTAGATACTACTGCATTACCAAATACTACATTTGAAGGTATTTCTCTCGATGGAAAAAATAAGAAAGATATTCAAGCAATTATTAATCAAAGGGTAACTGAATTAGATCAAAAATCCCTTACCTACATATTCCAAAACGATAAACAAACTTACACATGGAAAGATTTAGGGGTAAATTATAAAGAGAAAGATATTATTGACAAAATCTTCAAAGAACAAGAAGGAAACGTAATGAATCGTTACAAAATGCGCAAGCAAGCTGAAAACGGTGAATTAAAACGTGACTATAAATTAACACCACAATTAAATGCAACAGCTTATGAAACCTTTATAAAAGATAAATATAATGAAACATTAAAAAATCCTGTTAATGCAGAATTAAGCATTGAAGGCTCAACAGTAAATGTTAGTCAAAGCCAAAACGGAGAAAAAATTGATAAAGGAAAACTAAACAGTTTAACAAACGAAGCTATTACTACTGGTAAATCAGATGTTACATTACCAGTTACATTCATAAAACCAGAACGTTCTACAGAAGATATACAGAAAATGGGTATTAAAGAAGTCATTGCTGAATATTCTACTCCAATGGCTGGCCGTAACGGAAATCAATCATTTAACGTAAATAAGTCAGCTAATACTTTAAGTGGGGTTATTGTGGCACCTGATGAAACATTTAGTTTTAACGGCCGCGTTGGCGTAACTGATGCTGCACATGGTTACAAATCTGCAGCAGTATATTCACAAGGTAAAGTAATACAAAGTGCAGGCGGAGGAGTTTGCCAAGTCAGTAGTACTTTATACAGCGCCGCTTTAAGGGCTGATTTAGGAATTGTTTCTCGAAGCAATCATTCTATGCCAGTAAATTATTTACCACTTGGGCAAGATGCAGCAGTAGCAGATTATGGTCCAGATTTAAAATTTAAAAATAATACAGGCAATCATATTTATATTCAAGCATTTTCAAATGGAGGTAGTATTACTACACGCATTTTCGGTACAAATACTGGTAAAAATGTTGAAGTGTCTTCTCAAGTAATTAGTAGGACTAGTGATAAAATCACAGCGGTTACGTATAAAAAAGTAACACAAAACGGGGAAGTAATATCAAATGGACAAATTTCAAAAAGTGTATATAAAAGCGCCCCAAAAGAATAGATAATATCAACCGAATAACATAAAGAAAAAGGCGTGATTAAATCACGCCTTTTTCTTTTGCAGTAATAGTAAAAAAGTTTCAAGATGATCTTTCGTTTCTTCTAAAGACCACATACGATTTCCTTGCTTCGCAGCTAATACACACGCCTCTTCCCACGCGTTCTTTTTCTTCATATTTATTAATTCATCACGTAATTTCAAAACAATTTCTTCGTCTTCTTGTTCAATAAACTCTTCCATCACGCTTACTATTTCATCCTCATGAATACTTAACGTACAGTACGATTTAAGAAAGTATTGTAATGTCGTATACATAATGTACTCCCCCTTCTTATTTATCAGATGGATAAGAAGTAATAATCTTAAACCCTAATTCCCCTGACTTATCTCTTGCTAAAACAGTAACAGTTTTTACCAACTTGTCTTTTACACTCATATTTTTCTTTATTACCGTTTTTCCAACAGGGAATGAATGAGTTGTATTTACTACGAGACGAGCCTCTTTAGAATTTTTTAACCAATCTTGAATTTCTTTGTCATGTTGCTTCAAGCTATCTTTTACAGCTTTCGTCGCTGTTTCTTTATCATAGTATGTACTTGCGGCTGACACTTTATCTGTCTTCAAGCGATTCTTCAAATCCTCTTCTGACTTGCCTACATGTCTTTCAATCGTATGACCATTTTTAGGTGGTCCTTCCATTTCATCTAAAATATTATCACTAATTTTTTCTACCGATGTAGCTTGATTACCTGTCTGTTTCTCTGTTTTTTGTTCTTTTCCTGCACATCCACTTAAGATCAGCATTAATGCCAATAAACTACTGAAGAAAAGACTACTTATTCGTTTCATCATATCACCTCTTCCATGATTATTATCGCAACTTCACTAAAAGTCAATTTCACAACGAAAAAATCTATCAGTTTTCATTTTTTTCATCTATTTTTCCATATTTACCCGCGCAATTTCATCAACCCTCTATTTTTCGCCTTTTATAATATATACCCCCTATATTTTATAATTATTTCCCGAATAAAATCACCAATAATATAATTATAAAACCCTTTTATAAAAAGGGTTTTATACTATTTTTCAAAACGATTTAAAATACCCCTATTTTTATATACCTAATACCTATATAAGGTATCAGGATCCCTTCTTATCAACGTTTTTCTACATTATGTAAATTTCCCCTTGCCTATACAATCGAAATATGGTGTAATGCAAAAAAAGATAAAGGATTTTAAACAATGGCTGAAACGATTCAAAATTTCTTAATAGAATACTATTCAATCGCAATTCCACTTAGTATCTTAATTAACATCATCATTAGTCTTTTAGGTGTTATTCCTAGCATCTTTTTAACCGCCATTAATATACAGCTCTTCGGTGTAACAAATGGCACAATCATTTCGATCGCAGGTGAGGCCTTAGGGGCTATTATCTCGTTTTATATTTACCGCCTGGGCCTTCAAAAGTTCACTCACGATAAAGTAAATAAGTACCCAAAGGTAGAGCGTCTTCTTTATGTAGAAGGTAGAGAGGCCTTTCTACTCGTTCTATCGTTTCGATTGATACCTTTCATCCCATCAAGTATCGTGACTTTATTTGCAGCTCTAGGGAAAATGTCATTACTCTCCTTCAGTATTGCCAGTACAATAGGTAAAATACCGGCCTTATTGATTGAAGTATATTCGGCATACCAAGTCATGAACGGAACAAATGAAGCGAAGTGGGTTGTAACAATCGCAGGCGTTATTGGATTGTTTTATTTGTGGAAAAAATGGAGAAAAAAATAAAGAAGGAGCCTATGCTCCTTCTTTATTTTTGAGGTATTTTATTACTAGCTCTTCCTTAAAGCCTTAGTTTACACCAACAGCACTAAATGATTGCTTAACTGCTGCTACTTCAGCAGAATTTGCACCATATAAGTCTGCAGCAGCTTGTACTGCACCAGCACGAGCTTGACTAAATGTAGTAGATTGCGTGAAATACTGTGTATTTGCACGGTAGTAAATCGCACCTAATTTATCTTTACCGATACCAGTTACAGTTACACCATAATGCGTACCACCATTTGCTAATAAATAAGCTTGTTTATTAATAATACCGCTGTTTGTATGAACACCACCGTTATCACTTGAACCAGTGTAACGCTTAGAATAATGGTCTGGATCACCATACTTCGTAGGATCACTCATAGAGCGAAGTGCGTCTCCTGCTTTACCAGGTGTGTAAATATCTTCACCAATCTCCCAATCCGGGTTACGGTTATCATAGAATTCTACTAAAGTACCAAAGATATCAGAAATCGCTTCATTTAAAGCCCCAGATTCATTTTGATAAATTAGATTTGAACTATTTTCCGTAACAGCATGCGTTAACTCGTGACCAATTACATCAATTCCACCAGATAATGAAGTAAACGTTACACCATCACCATCTCCGTATACCATCTGTGATCCGTTCCAGAATGCATTGTTATAATTACTTCCGTAATGAACTGTCGATTTTAACGGTGCTCCTGCATCATTAATAGAATTTCTATTAAACGTAGCTTTATAGTAATCATATGTTTTACCTGCATAGTAATGAGCATCTACTGCTGCTGCATCATACGCTGCATTGAAAACATTATCTGCATCTGCCCATAATGTTCCTGGTAATGTTGAACGGTTTTTCGCATCATATGTGAAAATCGTTGCCCCGCGTGTATTATCTTGTAAGTAGTAAGATGATCCAGATAACGTTGTATTAAGCGACTTCGTATCTCCTAATACACCTTTACCAGTTCCTACTTTATTCGTTCCTGTTACAGGCTTTACAACAGCTTTCGCATCCTGTTTAGGAGCCTCTTGCTTAACTGGTGACTTATCATCATTCGTCACATGATCAATTGTATTAAACTTATTTAATACTTTACCGCTGTCTGCCTCAATGAAATAGTAGTAGTTTCCTGGGCTTGGATCTAAGAAGTTTAGATTTACAACATATGCATATGTTGTTTCCTCACCGTTTTGATATACATATAAGTCCGCTTTTGGTTCTACTTCATATTTCGGTGTTACCCCTAAATCTTGCTGCGCGATTTCAATTGCTTTTGCGCCTTCAATCTTATTTTTATTTTTCAACTTTTCCTTTTTGTCTAAATCAGGTGCAACTGTTCCAGACAATACTTTTAAGGAACCGTCTTTACTTACGTGAGCTACTTGAGTAGAACCCCATACAGGCACTCCTTCGTAAACTTGTTGCATACGTACTACTGTTGAATCAGTTACAGCATCTTTCTTCACTTGTTTCACTTTGAAAGAATCTTGTGCACTCTTTTCCCCTAGCTTGTAATCACCTTTTGCTGCGTTTAAGTAATCAAACACAACAGATTCTGCTTTCTTGCCAGTTGCTTCAGTTAGATCACCAGAAATAAACTCAGGTGACTGCACCGTCTCATTGTACTTCTTCGTAGAGAGCACATTTTTAGAATCCGCAAATGCAGAGCCTGTCCCTCCAAACGTTGTAACTGCCATTCCTGTCGCTAACACTAATGCTAAACTTTTCTTTTTCATGAACCTTCCCCCTAATAAAAATTTTTTTTGAAAAAGAGTAGTTTCATATTAGCATTATGTTTCCACTATTAATATACTAAAAATTCAAATAATTTTTTTCTCAAGTTTTGTAGAATTTTGAGGAACAAATATTGAAAAACCCCTTTCCTGTTGGAAAGGGGTTTCTGTTAAGAATTTATTAATTCTACTACTTTTTCTCCTTGACCATAAATATCCGATGTCCAAGCATATTGCGGTTCCAATACCACTAATACAGCTACCAAAGCCAAAGCACCAATAATTATTTTTTTCATATTATTTTCCTCCCTTTTCTTCTAATAAATTAATTGCTAATTTATAGTAGTTATTACTTTCCTTAAATTCTAGTAATTCCTCGTGATATCCTGCTAGTTCTAAATACACCATTTTTAATTCCTTTTTATTTTCTTCGCCTCTAAAAAATGGGATTGCCTCAACTTCTAAAAATCTTTTATAAACATCTTTCGTTTCAAAGTATTTATTCTTAAGCATTGAAAGTATATATAGCATACTTTTATACTTTTCATCCCTCTTGGCAACATCTATCCCTTTATTAATCCAATCTTTCGCTTCTTCAAATTCTTTTAATTCAATACACTGCAAAGCAATCTCATACACTGCATCAATATAATTTAAATCCTCTTCCTTTTTGTACTTTAGGCATTGTAAATAATAATCTTTTGCTTTTGCATAATCTTTTAAGTTATAGTACAAAAAGCCTAAATTATTTAAAGCAATAGCTGTTATACTTTCTTTATCAGCAAAAGAATTTGCTTCCCTCAAAATATTATTATAAATAGATAGTGCTTCATTATATTGCTTTTTTTGTATATAACTCAACGCAATAAGTAACTGGCAATTTATCACATAACGGAATTTATATTCATTCTTAAATCCTTCCATTGCTACATTAGCAAAATGTAAAGTCATATGTTCAACTTCTAATTCATTATAAACAAGAGCTAAATTGAAATATATTCCATTCTCATGATAACCTTGTTCCTTTGCCATTACTTCTGTTCGAGTCAAATACTCCAATGCCTTCTTATATCTATGTTGTAAAAAATAATATAACCCTTTGCTATACGTATATAATAATTTTTGGAATGGTGAATACTTTTTGTACATCTTCTTTAAGCTCTCTAACTCTTTTTCGACAGCAGGAAAATCCCTTTTCATAATTAAATAACGTGTATACAGCAGTTTATAATAATTTATAATTTCAAAATCCAACACATGCTTCATTTCACCTTGCAACTCTTCATATATACGTTCTACTTGTTGCTTGTCTAAATGAACTAGTGCATTCAACCATTCATCCAGCTTCCCCTTCACATCTTCTTCTACATCCCTCAAATCCGTCACGGCAATTTCTAATCTTGCGCAGAGCAATTGTAGAATTTCTTCTGATGCTTCAATCTTTCCATTTTCAATCTTACTTAAGTATGAGACAGAACAAATGCCCTGACATAATTCTTCTTGTGTCATTTTTTGCTGTAGCCGTTTATAAAAGACTTGTTTGCCTATTTTTTCTAATGTTTGTTGCATTGTCCTCCTCCATTCTCATTACCCCCATTACTCTAATAATACATAAAATTTGGAGAAATATAAATTGATAAATATAAATTTTCTAAAAAATATGCATAATTTCATTTTTTTCTCTCTTGACTTCACATCAATATCTCTTCTTTGCTACGAATGGTGAAAAATTGGTATACTATAACCAAATTATGGAGGTGTTCTCGCGATGACTCATTATAAAGACGATAGTTATGCCTTACATACAGACCTATATCAAATCAACATGGCTTATACATATTGGAAAGATGGTATTCATAATCGCCGTTCTGTTTTTGATTTATATTTTCGAAAGCTTCCATTTGAGAACGGCTACGCTGTTTTTGCTGGCCTTGAGAAAATTGTAGAGTACATAGAAAATTTCAGTTTTACTGAAAGCGATATCGCTTATTTAGCAGAATTACAATTTGAAGAAGAATTCCTTCATTATTTACAAAATATGAAATTCACTGGGACGATTCGCAGTATGCAAGAAGGCGAAGTTGTATTTAATAACGAACCTTTATTACGTGTTGATGCACCACTTGGTGAAGCACAAATTATTGAGACTGCCCTCTTAAATATTGTGAATTACCAAACATTAATTGCCACAAAAGCAGCACGTATGAAACATGCTGCAAGTAATGATGAGCTTTTAGAGTTCGGCACAAGACGTGCCCATGAGTTCGATGCTGCCCTTTGGGGGACGCGTGCTGCCTTTATTGGTGGTTTCTCCTCTACAAGCAACGTTCGTGCTGGGAAACGCTTTGAGATTCCTGTAGCTGGCACACACGCTCACTCTTTCGTTCAAGCATATCGCGATGAATACGTCGCGTTTAAAAAATACGCTGAAACTCATAAAAAGTGCGTCTTTCTCGTTGATACATATGACACATTGAAATCTGGTGTTCCAAATGCGATTCGTGTTGCAAAAGAATTTGGGGATCGTATTGATTTCTATGGCATACGTCTTGATAGTGGTGATATGGCTTATTTATCGAAAAAGGCACGAAAACTATTAGATGAAGCAGGGTTTACAAATACAAAAATTATCGCTTCTAGCGATTTAGATGAATACACAATTATGCACCTTAAATCTCAAGGAGCAAAAATTGACGTATGGGGCGTTGGGACAAAATTAATTACGTCCTTTGAGCAACCTGCATTGGGGGCTGTTTACAAACTAGTTGCGATTGAAGATACTGACGGAAAATTAAATGATACGATTAAAATTTCATCTAACCCTGAAAAAATTACCACTCCAGGACTGAAACGAATTTATCGTATTATCAATCGGGTAAACGATCATGCAGAAGGCGATTATATTGCATTAGATTCTGAAGAACCTGGAAAAGAAGAGCGCTTAAAAATGTTCCATCCAGTTCACACATATATAAGTAAATTCGTAACAAACTTTGAAGCCCGTGAACTGCATAAAGATATTTTCGTTAACGGTGAAAGAACATATGAACTACCAAGTATATTAGATATTCAAAAATATAATGAACAGAGTCTCTCTCTATTTTGGGAAGAATATATGCGAACTTTAAATCCTGAAGAATACCCTGTCGATTTAAGCCAAGAGTGCTGGGATCATAAAATGAATTACATTCAAACAGTTCGAGAACAAGTCGAAAAAAACATACAAAAGTAAACAGAGAAGTTTCCCCTTCTCTGTTTTTTCAATACTATATGGATATTTGTAAAAAATATATTAAAAGAATAAGACGAATGTATTTTATTTGTAAATTTCAATATAACGCTATTTAAAAGTAAAATAATATTTGGTATTATTTTATTGAGTCAATTTCAACAAAATCACCAATAAAAAAGAGGACGCGGGTCGCGTCCTCTTTTTTATAAATCTTTCACTCTTAATACACGCATTGCATTTAACACTGCAAGTAGTGTCACACCAACATCTGAGAAAACAGCTTCCCACATTGTTGCAATACCAAAAGCACCAAGTAATAAAACGATCCCTTTTACACCTAGAGCAAAGATGATATTTTGCCACACTATACTTCTTGTACGTTTTGCAATTTTTACAGCTGTCGCAATTTTTGAAGGCTCATCAGTCATAATAACGATGTCTGCCGCTTCAATTGCTGCATCTGATCCTAAACCACCCATCGCAATACCAACGTCTGCACGGGCTAATACTGGTGTATCGTTAATACCGTCACCAACGAAGGCAATTTTTTCTTTTCCGTGCTTCGCTGCATCAATTTTTTCAATCTCTTCTACTTTTTGTTGTGGTAGTAATTCCGCACGAACTTCATCTAAGCCTAATTCTTTACCGACAGCTTCACCAACTGGTTTTGCATCACCAGTTAACATTACTGTCTTTTTAATACCTAGTTCTTTTAACTTTTGAATCGCTTGTTTCGAATCCTCTTTTACCTCATCAGAGATAACAATATAACCTGCATATCTTCCATCTACAGCAACGTGAACTAATGTACCTACTGTTTCTGGTTGCTTAAATTCAATATTTTCTTTTCTCATTAATTTTGCATTACCTGCAAAAATTTCTTTTCCTTGTACTTTTACGACTGTACCGTGACCAGAAATTTCGTTATAATCATCGATTATTTTTTCATCAATTGATTTTCCATATGCCTTTCGAATAGATTGGGCAATTGGATGGTTAGAATATACTTCAGCAAATGCCGCATACTCTAATAACTCTTCACTTGTAGTACCTTCGCTCGGTTCCATTTTTGTAACTTTGAAAACACCTTTTGTTAATGTTCCTGTTTTGTCAAAAACAATATATTTTACATCATTTAAAGCTTCTAAATAGTTACTACCTTTTACTAACACACCACTTTTAGATGCACCACCGATACCTCCAAAGAATCCAAGAGGAATGGATACAACTAACGCACATGGACAAGAGATTACTAAGAACACTAAAGCTCTATAAATCCACTCAGAGAATGTAGCTCCTTCTAAAATAAGTGGTGGAATAAACGCCATGATCGCCGCTGTAATAACTACAACTGGAGTGTAGTAACGTGCAAACTTCGTAATAAAGTTTTCCGTTGGTGCTTTTTTACTGCTTGCATTTTGAACTAAATCTAAAATTTTCGATACAGTGGATTCACCGAATTCTTTTGTAACTTCAATTGTCAACACACCATTTTGGTTCACAAAGCCACTTAATACATCATTTCCAACTTCTACTTCACGTGGTACAGATTCACCTGTTAATGCTGAAGTATCTACCATTGATGTTCCTTCAATTACTTTTCCGTCTAACGGCACTTTCTCACCTGGCTTAACGATAATATAATCGCCAATTTGTACATCTTCTGGTGATACTTGCTTCGTTTCATTTCCAACCTTTACATTCGCATAATCAGGACGAATATCCATTAATGAAGTAATTGATTTTCGGGAGCGGTTTACCGCAATACTTTGGAATAGTTCTCCTACTTGATAAAATAGCATTACTGCTACAGCTTCAGAATATTGTTGAATTGCAAAAGCTCCTACAGTTGCAATTGCCATTAAGAAGTTTTCATCAAATACTTGGCCACGAGTTATGTTTCTTATCGCTCTCCAAACGATATCTCCACCTATTAATAAATAAGCAAGGACGAATAACGGAATTGTTACCATTTGTGGTAAGCCCGCTAATGCAGCAATTGCTGTCAAAATTCCGCCGACCACTAATCTCCCTACCATCTTTTTCACATTTGCTTCACCATGATCGTGACTATGTCCGTGGTCATGACCGTTCTTCTCTTCACGAACAACTTTCACATCTGGTTCTAACTTTTGAACGACATTTGTTATATTTGCTACAGTCGCTTCTAGTTCTCTTTTATTCGCAACTTCTACTCGTAATTTCTTCGATACGAAATCAACAGTTGCTTCTGAGACAGCTGGCATTTCCTTCACTTTATTTTCAATTTTCATTGCACAGTTCGCGCAATCTAAACCTTCTAATATAAATACTTCTTTAGCAATTTTATTTTTTTGTTCTTCTTGAACTTTAATATGCGGTTCTAATTTTGTAACGAGTTGTTTTGCTTCCGTAACAACTTCGTTTTCTTTATTTTGTGCTGTTTCTAAGATCATTGTCTTTGTTGCGAAGTTTACAGAACAAGAATTTACTCCTTCTATATTCCCAACACCTTTTTCAATTTTCATTGCACAGTTCGCACAATCTAAACCTTCTAACATCAGTTTCTTTTTCACCAATGCTTCAGCCATCGTTCTCCCTCCTCGCGTTCTTTTATTCTTCTTCGTTTACGTGTTCAAACGCTTGCTCGAAGATATGAATTACGTGCTGGTCAGCTAACGAATAATAAACAACCTTTCCTTCTTTACGATTCTTCACAAGTTTCGCTTGCTTTAACACACGAAGCTGATGCGAAATAGATGATTGTGTCATTCCTAATAAATAAGCTAAATCACAAACGCACATTTCAGCTTCAAATAGCGCATGTAATATTCTCGTACGTGTACGGTCACCTAATACTTTAAATAGTTCTGCTACTTTACTTAAACTTTCATCAGTTGGAATTGTTTGTTTTACTTGCTCTACAACTTCTTCATGAATTATCGTTTGAGAACATGTCTCTTGTAGTGTTTCTACTTTATTTCCAGCCATTATAGCTCACCTCTTTAATTGAACATATGAACAATCATTCATATATCTTATACTCTTATTATATGAGCGCCCACTCATATGTGTCAATGAAATCTGAATTTTTTTTATGAACATTCCGTTCACATTTTAATAAGTCGTATACATATTTTCCGCACTCTCTATATTCTCATACAAAAAAGGATGCACAATTCGCACACCCCTTTTTACTTACTTTTCATTTTTCACCGCATCCACAATTAAAGAAACAAATCCTAAATGATTATCCCGATTTCTATGGTCAAAACGTTTCGAACGATAAATAAATCCATCTTTCTCATTCCAATCATTATAGTGAAACTTACCATTCTCATCACAGTATTCTAAGAGCCTTACTTGAAAACCTGCTGATTCAAACATGGACGTGATTGTTTTATAGCTATGAACAATTTTATGACTTGCTGCAGGATGATCTAATGGACCAGGTCCACCTACTTGTACCCCTTGCTGATATTCTTCATCTGGAAAAAATGCATCTGGTACTGCACAACGAATATATCCATTCTCCATTAAAAACTCATAACAAATTTTTGCAGCTTCAATTCCTTCTTCATATGATAAATGCTCCCATACATGTTCTGCCAAAATTACTGATAAAGAATTAGGTTGAAATTTATCAAGCCAAGTTTCTCTCCGTAATAAATTTAATTCTTCTTCATTCGTATGTAACCAACCAGGGTTATTATTATAACCCTCTGCTCCAACAACAACTTTTGCTTCTTCCATTTCGCTCCCACCCTTTTTTCATATTCCGACAGAAAAATTCGACAAAATAATATACATTCCCTTTATTTCAACAAAAGAAAAAGCCTTGCGCGCTCCCTAGACGCACAAGGCTTACTGTGTTTATATCCCTTTAATTAGCTTGTTCTAAATTATCCTGCGAACTTCCATCGTCTTTTAAATGACTATGTTTTTTCGAATAAACAAAGTATACAACTACTCCGATTGCTAACCAAGCACCGAAGTACATCCATGTTTTTAATGGTAGGTTTACCATTAAGAATAGACAACATGCAATTGAAATAATCGGCAAGATCGGTACAAGTGGTACCATAAATCCACGTTGTAATTTTGGATGTGTTTTACGAAGAATAATAACTGACACACCAACCATCGCAAATGTTAACAACGCTCCAATATTCGCTAAATTCGACAATTCTTTCAAATCGATAAATCCAGCAATTAAAGCACTACCAATTCCTGTTAACCAAACTGTAAATGTTGGTGCTTCTGTCTTTTTATTAATTTTCGCGAAAGATTCTGGCAATAAACCGTCACGGCTCATAGCGAAGAATACACGTGTCGTTGCATAAATGTAAGCAAAAATTACTGCCATAATACCAATTACAGCTCCAATTGCGATTATACCAGCTACTTTATCTTGTCCTACAACTTCTAACACATACGCCATCGCTTCCGGTACATCTAGCTCTTTATATGAAACCATACCCGTCATAACGAGACAAACTACAACATAAATGATTGTACAAATGACTAACGAAGCGATAATACCAATCGGTAGATCACGTTGCGGATTTTTTACTTCTTCAGCAGAAGTTGCTAATGCATCAAATCCTAAGAAAGCAAAGAATACTGCTGCTCCCCCCGCGAAAACTCCACTTAAACCATACGGTGCAAATGGTATCCAGTTTTCTGGTTTCACGTAGAATACACCAACTGCAATGAATAAAACAACGATACCAATTTTAATTAATACCATTATGTTATTCACTCGTTTACTTTCTTTCGTACCTCTTGATAATAACCAAGTTATAACTAATGTAACGATAACTGCTGGTAAATTCACTATACCACCTTGAGACGGAATCGTTAGCAGTGCTTTTGGAATTTCAAGCCCTAATCCACTCACTAAGTTATGGAAGTAACCAGTCCATCCGCCAGCTACTGCGGCAGTCGTTACAACATATACGGATAGTAATGTCCATCCCATTAAATGAGCTACAAACTCACCAATTGTTGCATATGAGTATGTGTACACACTACCTGAAACAGGAAGTGTAGAAGCAACCTCTGCGTAACATAATGCTGCAAATCCACAAACGATGGCTGCAATCATGAATGAAAAAATAACTGCTGGACCAGCATCTCTTGCTGCTACTAATCCAGTTAATACTAGAACTCCTGTACCAATTATCGCACCAATCCCTAGCATTGTTAGGTCAAATGCCCCTAGCGTTTTCGTCAAAGTTTTACTTTTACTTTCCCCTAACAATTGCGTAACGGATTTCTTTTTAAATAGGTTGGCCACGATGTATGCCCCCTTTTGCCAAGAAGAGCTAAGAGATCTTCACTCTTAGCTCTTATCATGTTGTTTTATATATTGTTCGATTTTGTTTTGTATAATGCTTCTATTAGCAAGATACTGTTTCTGCTTCTAATAATTCTTTAGCACCTTTGTACTCTACACCGTGAGCTTCTGCAACTGCTTCGAATGTTACATAGCCATCTAATGTGTTAATACCTTTTAGTAATGCAGTGTTACCTAGGCAAGCTTCTTTGTAGCCTTTGTTAGCAATTTGTACTGCATATGGTACTGTTACGTTTGTTAATGCAAGAGTTGATGTACGTGGAACCGCACCTGGCATGTTTGCAACTGCATAATGAACAACGCCGTGTTTTTCATAAGTTGGGTTATCATGAGTTGTAATACGATCAGTTGTTTCGAAAATACCACCTTGGTCAATCGCGATATCTACAACAACAGAACCTGGTTCCATTGATTTAATCATTTCTTCTGTTACAAGTTTTGGAGCTTTTGCACCTGGGATTAATACTGCACCGATTACAAGATCAGACTCTTTAACAGCTTCTGCAATATTGTAAGGATTAGACATTAAAGTTTTTACTTGGTTTCCGAAAATGTCATCTAATTGACGAAGACGTTCTGCACTTAAGTCGATGATTGTTACATCCGCACCTAGTCCAACTGCAATTTTAGCAGCATTTGTACCAGCTTGTCCACCACCGATGATTGTTACTTTACCACGTTTAACCCCTGGAACACCTGCAAGTAAGATACCTTTACCGCCTTTGTTTTTCTCAAGGAATTGTGCACCAATTTGTGCAGCCATACGACCAGCTACTTCACTCATAGGTGCAAGTAATGGTAATGAACGGTTTTCTAATTGTACTGTTTCATATGCGATAGAAACAACTTTTTTCTCGATTAAAGCTTTTGTTAATTCTGGCTCTGGAGCTAAGTGTAAGTATGTGAATAAGATTAAGCCTTCACTGAAGTGTTTGTATTCGCTTTCAATTGGTTCCTTAACTTTCATAACCATTTCCATGTTCCAAGCTTCTTCAGCTGTATCAACAATTTTTGCTCCCGCTTCAACATACTGAGCGTCTGTGAAACCAGACCCTAAACCTGCACCCTTTTGAATGAATACTTCGTGATTGTTACGAATTAAATGTACAACACCTGCTGGTGTCATTGCCACACGGTTTTCGTTGTTTTTAATTTCTGCTGGTACCCCAATACGCATAATGAAATGCCCCCTTATAATTAACAGAAAAAAGAGATTCTTTTTTCTTTTTGTAATAATTAATAACTTATGTCCTTATTCTAGCATAACTTAAAAGTTATGAAAACGCTAACATACCATTTTCCTAAAGTTTTTATATTTAGAATAGTGTAAATATATAAAACATTGATTCTATTAGGGGTTTCGTGTCATTTCATTATCTTTCACTCTATTTTTATTATACTGCTTCAAAATAAACAGCAATCATTTATTATTTGACAATAATGTAACAATGTAAGAAACCTAAGCGATAACGTATACATATACAGTTATTACTTTACTCAATACTTTAGAGATATATTCTTTTCACAAAAAAACAGCTGCTAGCATTTAGCCAGCAGCTGGGTAACTTATAAATAACTTAGAAAATAAATCATCTGTCGTTTCAGTAATTTTATCAAACAGATCACTTTCTTCCGCTTCTTGCTCTTTTAACATCTTAATTGTTTCACGTGCATCTTCAGGGTAATCGGTTATGATACCATCTACGTTCAACTTATAATATGCCTTTAAATTTTCCATATCATTTACTGTCCATACGTAAATTGGTTTGTTTAACTTCCTTGCTTCTTTTACTAATTTCTTATTTAACATATATTCTTCTGCTACGTAAAAGTCAGCCTTCACATTCTTTAAGTTAGCTCTACTTGCATACAATATATACCCTACTTTTATATCTGGATTTGCACGCTTAAACTCTTTAATAAGTGGATAGTGTAACGTTTGAATTACACATTGCTTCTCAAATTCATTATCTTTAATCGTTTTTAAGACTTTGTTTACAAAATCTTTTTCGCCCCCATGAAGCTTCACTTCTATATTAAGTTTGATTTTGCCATTTGCTAGCTTAATGATTTCATCAAGTGTACTTATTTGTCCTGAAAGTCCATCTTGACTAAGGGTAAGTTGCCTTAACTCCGCCATCGTTAAATCTGACACATGCACATTGGCATTTGCGAGACGTTTCAGCTTCAAATCATGTATAACCGCTAGTTCACCGTCTTTCGTTTGTAATACATCTATTTCAGCGTAGTCTGCTTTTGCATCAATAGCACCTTGCACAGCTTCTTTCGTATTTTCTACGCCTTTTGATATATACCCGCGGTGCGCCATAATAATCGGTTCTTTATACGAATTTGAAATAAACGTTACAATGAAGGCAACGACCATTCCGGCAGTAATAATTCCTACAATGTATACGCCAATGAATTTCCAACGATGTTTTTGAAAAAAACATTTATCTGCTTTCGTTTTCGAATAATCTAATCCTTCTTCTAATAAAACATCCTCAACCGGTACCTTTTGTAAGTATAATCGCGTAATCGCCATAATATAAAATGGCGTCACGATAAAGCTGAATAAATACAATGTGCTCGTTAAAAATACAGAAATCGTTGATTCAGCTAATAATGCAAATGTTCCTTTCGGGTTTGTAAATTCATAAACACCCCATAGGCACAATAAATATATTCCCAAAAACACGACATATACAATTCCAATTGAAATAAAAAACCCTACTAAAAAGAATAGTACTTTAAAAAAGCTTTCCTTTACTAAAGTTGCACTTTTACGTGCTGCCACGCGAAATGGTTTTTGCTCTAAAACAACAATAGGTAGAACGAAAATCCATCGAAGATTCAAATACGCGACTACAGCAAAGAACGTGTAATAACCAACTTGTCCCATCGTTGTCTTAAACAGTTCTCCTGTAATAAAGTTAGGAATTTGAATTTGCGGGATTAATGCTGTTTCATATCCCATATTTAAAAGAGGCAACAATACGACAGCATATAAAATAAATCCTGGTAAGCAATATGTAAAAAGAGTAGGTAAATACGTTACCGTTTTATATAAAATCGGACGTAATTTCACCTTCTGTCTTTTATGAGCGAAATACGAAATAATAATAAGCACCGCAAATTCTGTAAAGATAAGAAACAGTGCTAACAATGATAAAATTACGATTGCTAAGATGCCATAAGGCGTCTTTAAAAACGCTAATAATTCATCATTTGTCGCATTTGCATAACCACCAAAATACAATAACTTATTAAAAATGATTCCAAATAGTGGAACAAACACAATCGCTGCTAATAATTTATAAGCAAGTTGAAAAGTTAATACATTCCAAAAAGCAAATTTAACTGTTTGAAAGGAATGTCCTATTACTCCTGGTATAGATAGTTTTTTACGGTGTTGCATATATTCCTCCACATTCTAAAACGATATTTGAGATGGATTCCATATTTCCAGTTCTAATCCATCTTTTTAATAATAATATATTCCGCTTAACATGAACACTCTTATACATATAATGAAAAAAGTGATGGCTACTTCCCATCACTTTTTCATTTATTCTATTTTTTCTCTAGCCCTTGTCCAAATGCTTTCAAGAAGCTAAAACCGAATGTAATAGCTCTATTGATATCTGGATCTTTTAATACTTTAAAGAAATCCATCACTTTTGTTTTTTTACCACTATTTAATTCATCTGTTGCAAATTGCAATCCTGTAACTAAACTGGACGTAATTTGCTTCGTTATTTCTGGGTCAACTGAAGATAACGCTTCTCCTGCCCCCATCATATTGTTGAGTGCATTTTTAACTGGTTCACGATTTAATTGCTCCACAGCGATTTTTGAAACATCTTCCTTCGCAGCAAGTAAACTAATCGCTGCATCTAATATACCAGCCTTCTGCAACTGTGCTAAAAGCTGCATCGTTTCTTCTACTGCTTCACGATTATTAGATAGCTCATTTAGAAGTTCATCTGCTAATTGCTGTTTCTGTTCTTCCTCTGTTACAACTTTCTTTTTAATTATAGTAATTTCTTTCGCCACTATCTCCGCCCCCTAGTCCACAAGTGATACGTATTGTTTTCTTTGCCATTTTTGCTCGATTTCAACACCGTTTTGCGGATTACGCTTTTTATCTCTCGGGTTTGAAGATGGTAACGGACGATTCCCTTTTTCACGTAATACACGCATCTTTACCATCGTTTGTTTATACGCTGGTGTACACGTATAAAGATCTGTCGCCGTTCCAGTTAAAATATTGATTGCCTCTTCATTTACCGTTGCATGCATCGGTAAATATAGCTCTTTCCCCGTTACACGATCTGTAACAAGTGCCTGTACTTTAATTTTCCCAAATGGTGATGCTAATTCTACAAGGCCACCATCTTTCACATTGCGCTCTAGGGCAAGTTCAGGCGAGATTTCAACGAACACTTCAGATACTTTAGATAAAATACCAGCCGATTTATTCGTCATATTCCCTTCGTGGAAATGTTCTAACATACGTCCATTATTTAAAAGTAAATCATACTCATCTGGCGCTACAACTGGTGGTACCCATTCATCTAATGATAGACGAGCTAGTTTATCCGGGAAGTTAAATCCATGCACATATAATAGCGGTGTATCGCTACCATCATGGCTACCCCAACATAAACTATTCCATCCTTCTAAACGATCGTATGTTGCCTGAGAATATAAAGGTGCAAGCGATGCAATTTCATCCATGATTTCACTTGGACTTTCATAATTCCAGTCCCCGCCAAGTGCACGAGCTACTTTTTGTAAAATCCACCAGTCTGGCTTTGAATCACCAAGCGGCTTCAATACTTCATATAATCTTTGAATACGGCGCTCTGTATTCGTAAATGTTCCCTCTTTTTCTAAGCTTGGTGCTGCCGGTAAAATAACATCAGCAAAACGAGCTGTTTTCGATAAGAACATATCTTGAACAACAAGGAAATCTAAATTCGCTAAAATATGTTGTACATGGTTGGCATTCGAATCTACTAAAGCCATTTCTTCACCCATAACATACATACCACGCAGTTTTCCTTCATCTGCCGCAAGTAACATTGCAATATTATTTAAACCTGGTGCTTTCGGAATTGTAGTACCGTATGCTTTTTCAAATTTCGCACGGAGCGCATCATCTGAAACCGCTTGGTAACCTGGAAGCCAGTTTGGTAATGTTGCCATATCACAAGCGCCTTGTACGTTATTATGTCCGCGTAATGGATATGCTCCTGCACCAGGACGACGATAGTTACCCGTAACAAGCAATAGATTTGAAATTGCTGCTGAAGTTGTACTTCCTCCAGTATTTTGAGTTACACCCATTCCCCAAAGTACACAAGTACCATCTGCTTCATATACCATACGAGCCATTTCTTTCAGATTTTCTTTCGAAATCCCCGTAATTTCTTCTGTATAATCAAGCGTATACTTTTCTACCATTTTGCTATATTCATCAAAATTCTTCACATTTTCAGCTATGAACTTTTTATCGTGCCAATCTTGATCAATAATATATTTCGTAATACCAGCGAGCCATACGTAATCAGTTCCTTGGCGCGGATGAATGAATAAATCCGCACGCTCTGCCATTTCATGTTTACGAAGGTCTGCCACAATTAATTTTTGGTCATGTAATTTATGAGCACGTTTTACACGCGTTGCAAGTACAGGATGTCCTTCTGTTGGATTTGCTCCAACGATAATGACAAGGCCTGCTTCCGCAATATCTTTCACTGTTCCAGCGTCCCCGCCCATACCGACAGTTTTAAATAAACCGTCTGTTGCTGGAGATTGACAATAACGGGAACAATTGTCTACATTATTCGTTCCATATATTTGACGGGCTAGTTTTTGCATAAGATAATTTTCTTCATTCGTTACTTTCGAAGAAGAAATAAATCCAAATGCATCACTTCCATATTCTGATTTAATATGCTGCATATTGGATGCAACAACTTCCAGAGCCTCTTCCCATGAAGCTTCAACAAACGTATCTCCTTGGCGAATTAATGGCTTTGTAATACGATCTTCACTGTTTACAAAATCCCATCCAAATTTGCCTTTTACACATGTGGAAATACCGTTAACCGGCGCATCTGAAACAGGCTGCACTTTCAAAATGTGGCGGTCTTTCGTCCATACTTCAAATGAACAACCTACACCACAAAATGTACAAACTGTTTTTGTTTTATTCACTTTCGTCTTACGCATCGCAGCCTCTACTTCTGAAACTGCTAAAATACTACTATATCCCGGCTCTACATCCTTTACAAAATCAATCATCGGATCTAACACATCCGGTTTCAATCCTGTCATGAATCCAGCTTCACCCAGCATTGTTTTTTCCATTAACGCATTACATGGACATACTGTTACACACTGCCCACAACTTACACAAGATGAGTCATTTATACTTACACCATTGTCCCATATAACACGTGGACGGTCTAAGCTCCAATCAATCGATATAGTTTCATTCACTTGTAAGTTTTGACATACTTCTACACACTGCCCACAAGCAATACATTGATTTGGATCATATCGATAAAATGGATGTGACATATCCACTTCACACGCACTTACTTTTGGCTCATACGGATATTTCTGTTCCTCAATTCCCATCATATGTACTGTATTATGGACTTTACAGTTACCATTATTGTTATCACAAACGGTACAATACAATAGATGATTTTCTAATATTCGATCCATTGCCTCAGTCTGTGCCTCTTTTGCACGCTGGGACTGTCTTTCGATATGCATACCGTTCTCTAATTTCGTTGAACAAGCACGCAATAACTTTCCATTTACTTCTACAATACACGTATCACAAGTTTGAATTGGATCTACTTCTGGTACATGACAAATTTGAGGATGTTCCAAATTACTCTCGTTAAATAATTGTAGTATCGTCTTTTCACCTGATGCAGAAAATTCTTTACCATCGACGGTTACACGGACTGTCTGTTCTGCCATAGTTTCCCCTCTCCTTACAACCAACTGTACAACACAATTATGAATCCGTTTTCAAAATCGCATTACTGTACATATTTTTGAAACGCTCTACCCAAATACTTTCTTATGAAGTCGATTCTAGATGTTATAAGGTATAACTACGAAAGCTTGAAAATATCACTATTCTACAGTTCTATTATATCGTACATATACAATAATAACCAAAATAATCTGTGATCTTCTTGTTAATAGGTGTTTTTATTTTTTCCATTGTTTTATGATAAATGTGGGAGATAAATACATATAAAAGGGGAATGAAATATGGGGCCTACGCAAGAGACTTATACAATTGTACGTTATCAATCTGGTACATTTTCAAAACAACTTGATGAGATTGTTACAGAATCTCCTATTACTATTAAATTGAATGGTGAAGAATATGTAACAGTCGTATGTACACCAAATTATATTGAAGATATGGTAATTGGTTTTTTAATTTCTGAGGGGATTATTTCTTCCTATAAAGATGTTGAAGAACTATGGGTTCAAAAAGATAACGGAATTGTCCATGTAAAATCATCAAAAGTGAATCCGCTCTATCAAACTTTATATAATAAACGATACATCACTTCTTGCTGCGGAAAAGGTAGACAAGGTTTTATTTTCGTAAACGACGCAGCAAAAGCAAAAGACTTACATGATATACATGTAAAAATTACTCCTGAAGAATGCTTTCATTTAATGAATACCTTGCAACAATCTTCTACTACATTTCGCCAAACTGGCGGTGTTCACAATACCGCGCTATGTGATCGAAACAATATCCTCCTATCAAGAATGGATATTGGAAGACATAATGCATTAGATAAAATATATGGTCATTGTTTGCGTAACGATATATCCATTAAAGGAAAAATCATCGCATTTAGCGGACGTATTTCATCCGAAATTTTACTCAAAGTTTCAAAAATCGGATGTGAAATTGTTCTATCTAAATCCGCTCCAACAAAACTGGCATTGCAACTTGCCCATGATTTAGGCATTACAGTCGTAGGGTTTATTAGAAATGAATCTTGTAATATTTACACACATCCAAAACGAATTGATGGCTATCAATCCAATGTTTAAAAAATAACTCCTCAATCGAGGAGTTATTTTAGTTATAAAAATGTAACATATTAAACACTTGAATAGTTAACAAAGTTAATATATAATTTCATTACATAATTAAAACAAAACATTGTAGCATATATCTTTTCATTCTTTTACAAATTAAAAGAGAATACTAACAAAACATATACTCAATCTTATAAAAGTAATGGATTTATTTGAAATCCACCAGGGAGGTTACAACTATGGAAATTCGCTTATTAACAACAGAGGACGCAGAAATATATTTAAAAGTTTGTATGGAAGGTTTAACGAAGAATCCGGAAGCTTTTAGCTCTTCTTATGAAGATGTTCTTAAACATGAAAATCCTGTGGCTGCTATGGCTAAACGATTAAGCAATCCGGATAAGTATACTCTAGGTGTCTTCAAAGATAATGATTTAATTGGTATCGCTACTTTAGAAACAAAACCATTTATTAAACAAGAACATAAAGCAAAAATTGGCTCCGTTTTTGTTTCTCCAAAAGCGCGTGGCCTTGGAGCAGGACGAGCTCTAATTAAAGCAATTATTGAAAATGCCGATAAATTACATGTAGAACAACTTATGCTCGATGTTGTAGTTGGTAACGATGCAGCAAAAAAATTATATGAGTCATTAGGTTTCCAAACTTACGGCGTACAAGAGCGTTCATTAAAACATAACGGTCAATATTGGGACGAGGAACATATGGTTCTGTTCTTAAATGATTAATACTTCAATATAAAGTGAAACTTTACTCAGTGGGTGATTTTTCCATCCCCTACTGAGTATTAGCTGAACCAATCGGGCTTTTGCGGGGTAGTTTTCCAAAAACATCTTTCTTAATAAGAAAGATGTTTTTTTGCATTACAACAATGTAATCTTCATGTCACCTTTATCGATCGTACCAATCCTTACCATTCATTATACTAAAAATATAAAGTGAAACTTTACTCAGTGGGGAACTATATCCCACGCTGATCGCATGTACTTGATATGTAGAGGAGAATGTGACATGAAACAAAACAAACGAGCTATGCTTTTAATATTTACTACAGCAATTGTAACTTCTGGGTTAGCAATTTTACCTTGGTTTATCATATAGGAATACTCCCCTAACAATGAAAAAAGCTGATTGCTTCTTAAGAAGCAATCAGCTTTTTTTATATTATAAAATCCCCAAAATTTTATTTACACAACTTATAATAATAACCATAGATACGGCAATGCACATGACAACCGTATTACGATCTTGCTTTTCTTTTTTTGAAATTTCTTCTTTTGAATTCATGTGTATGATCTCCTTTTAAAAAAAGTGTGAGATAGGAAATTTTTCTTATCCGATGCGAGGTGAATACGAAAACCCTCTCTATCTCACATACACAATAGAATGGAATTGTCATTTTATAAATAAAATGACATGACGTTATGTCGCAACATAGGGTATTTTGTGTCGCTACGTTTTTTATTATAAAAAATAGTTGTGCAAAACTAGTGCATTTTTTATGTCAATTACTCCGAGCGAAAAAATCATCCCTCCATTCAATCACATAAAAAGAGTTTTTTATTATTTTCATGTAAACTATACAAGTAGAATGAACAGTTTGGGGTGCACAAGATTATGGTAAAAATTTTATTAGTAGACGATGAAGAACGTATGTTACGATTATTAGATCTATTCTTAAGCCCTCGCGGCTATTTTTGTATGAAAGCTACCTCTGGCCTTGAAGCACTAAAATTAATCGAACAAAAAGAATTCGATATTATTTTATTAGATGTTATGATGCCGAATATGGATGGATGGGATACTTGCTATCAAATTCGTCAAATTTCTAACGTTCCTATCATTATGTTAACAGCTCGCAACCAAAACTACGATATGGTGAAAGGCCTCACGATGGGCGCAGATGATTATATTACAAAACCATTTGATGAGCATGTATTAGTCGCACGAATCGAGGCTATATTACGCCGTACAAAAAAAGATGGCTTTGTTAGTTTCAATGGTATTGAGTGGGATAAAACGAAACATACCGTCACAGTGTACGATGAAAAAATCTCGCTAACTCCTATCGAATTTTCGTTACTCGGACTATTTTTGCAAAATACAAACCGTGCTTATAGCCGAGATGATTTAATCGAAAAAATTTGGGGCTATGAAACAGATATCGAATATAGAACAATTGATTCACACATTCGTAATATCCGTGATAAACTACGCAAAAAAGGATTTCCTATTGAAGATTACCTAGAAACGGTCTATAAAGTCGGATATAAATGGAAAAGTGAATAATTACTTCGGTCAGTGGGAAATCGTATACCACTGACTCTTTATTATGAATAAGGTATGGTGAGAAAATGAGTAAACTTTCCCTTAAAATTGGGACATACTTTTTAATATTAGCTTTATGTATTGAAACAATTGCTTTCGTATCTTTTTATAAAAGCCTTTCAACAATGCGTGTGAAAGAAGAAACCGATGCTCTATTAGAGAAAGGTAATCGGTATCGTGATAAGATTGTAAACCGTGCAAGATGGAATGATCATTCTAAACAACAGCAATACACAGAACGTCCTAAACACCCTCGGTATCAGGATTTCACTATCGAGCATGCGGCTGAAGATTTAATCGGTTCCGAATTAATTGCTAATACTGATATCACAATCATTATAACTGACAATAACGGCAAAATTATTTCTAACTCAGAACCCATAACGAAAGAAATGCAAAAACAACTTATTTGTAAAACAAAATCTATTCCAAAAAGCGGGTTAATTGTAGAAAGAAACTGGAAAAAATCAAAATTCATCTCAACAGTAAGTCCACTTGAAATTCAAGGATTTCAAGGTAATTTACATATGTTATTAAAAACATCTTTCTTAGAAAAGATGTTACTTAAACTCCTGCATCAATTTCTTATCATTAGTATTTTGACGATTATTTTAACAACTATTTCTGTCTTTGTTTTTTCTAAATTTATTACAGATCCTCTTATAAAAATGAAGAGAGCGACAGAAAAAATGTCAAAATTAAACAAGCCAATTCAATTAGGTATTAAACGAAATGATGAACTCGGAAGTTTAGCAAAAACAATTGAAGATTTATCGAGTGAGCTTACGTATATGAAAAAAGAGCGCAATGAATTTCTCGCTAGTGTCGCTCATGAACTATTAACTCCATTGACCTATATGAAAGGTTATGCAAAGGTAGCAAAGAGAGACTCTTTAACAAAAGAGGAGCGAGAAGAATACTTACAAATCATTGAGGATGAAACGGATAGTGTAACCGATCTCGTCCAAGATTTATTTATGCTTGTACAATTAGAACAACACCAATTTGTTATAAAAAAACAAAAAGTGCTTCTTCAGCCATTTTTAGAACGAATGGTTGAAAAAACAAAAACAACATTAACGAATAAGCAAATGCAACTTCATGTATATTGCAAAGATGATTTAGAAGTTTGTATAGACGAAAGACGTATGGAACAAGTTATGTTAAATTTATTACACAACGCTTATCAACATTCGCCAGAAAACACATCCATTACGATACGTGTACTCATGGAAACATATTCTTTTACAATAAGTGTACAAGATGAAGGTGAAGGTATTCCTGAAGAAGATATCCCGCATATTTTTGACCGTTTTTATCGTGTTGATAAATCCAGAACACGAGCTACAGGCGGAAAAGGCATCGGGCTAGCTGTTGCAAAGGAAATTGTAGAATTGCATAACGGTTCTATTCTAGTAACAAGCCAATTAGAAGCGGGAACAAACTTTATAATCGAGCTACCTTTTGAATAATATGCGTGTGAAAACACCAGTAGTAGTAAACACTACTGGTGTTATTTTGTTCATAAAAACAGCTCATATAAGCTAAGCTTTTGAAATTATTCTTATTTCAATATAAAATAAAGGTACATTTGCAAAGATTTGGAGGGTGATATAATTGGATATCCATGTATTAACAAAAGACGAAGCAGAAATTTACTTAGAACTTCGCGTAGAAGGATTAAAGCAAAACCCTGAAGCATTCAGCTCTTCTTATGAAGATATTATTAATAAAGAGTGTGCGATTGAATATAAAGCACAAAAATTAGCACAAGATGAAAACTATACGCTAGGTGCATTTAAAGATGGAAAATTAATCGGGGTTGCAACACTGGAAACGAAACCATATGTAAAACAAGAACATAAAGCTAAAATCGGTTCTGTATATGTATCTCCAAAAGCACGCGGACTTGGAGCAGGAAAAGCACTTATTAAAGAATGTCTTGAGCTTGCTAAATCTTTAGAAGTAGAACAAGTTATGCTTGATGTTGTTGTTGGCAACGATGGAGCGAAAAAACTTTATGAATCATTAGGTTTTAAAACATTCGGTGTACAAGAACGTTCATTAAAATATAACGGACAATATTGGGACGAAGAGCATATGGTCTTATTCTTAGATGAAAATAAATAATAAAAAACATCCTCATGTTTGGAGGATGTTTTTTACTTTCTTGTAAACCATGCCGTGTGTAATAATTGAATCGCTTTCGCAATCTCTTCCTCTGATAATATCGCAAACCCAAGTAAAACTACACTCTCAGGCGCCATACCGTCTTTATAGTACGTAGACACAGGATATATTTTAATACTATATTTCGCAGCTTCTTGAATTAATTCTTCTTCCCGCATTCCATTATGCACTTTTAATAAAATGTGTAATCCCGAATCTTCTCCTATCACTTCAACACGATTAGAGAAATACTTCTCTATTTCAAAAACAAGTCTATCTCTCTTCTTTCGGTAGACAACACGCATTTTATGAATATGTTTTTCCCAATATCCTTCATTTAAAAATCTTCTAATCACTTCTTGATCTATTCTTGAAACACTTTGTGTATAAAATAAATATTGCTGTTGATACTTTTTAATTAATTTCTTCGGCAACACCATATAGCTCATCCGTAGCGATGGCAATAATGCTTTAGATAGCGTCCCCATATAAATAACTTTCCCCTCTGTATCTAACCCTTGCAGCGCCGGTATAGGCTTTCCAGAATAACGAAATTCACTATCGTAATCATCTTCAATAATATACCTGCTCTCTTCTTTCTTTGCCCATTGTAAAAGCTGCATCCTTCTCGTAATAGGCATAATCATTCCATATGGAAACTGATGGGAAGGTGTAACAAATACAACATTCGCATTGCTATTTTCTAAATCTGCAATACAAATTCCATCTCTATCTAAAGATAACATTTTGACTCTTGCTTCTCCCTGTTCAAAAACAACCATCTTCCTATGATACCCTGGGTTTTCAACTGCATAATTGCTTCCCTTTAACAATTGAAACAATAGTTTCACTAATATTTGTGTTCCCGCTCCTAATACAATTTGACTAGCTGAACAACGCACACCTCTAGATTCATACAAATAATTCGTAATCTCTTCTCTTAAGCTTGCTTCCCCTTGAGGGTGTCCTAGAAAGAGAAGTTCGTTATTATGCGGCTGCCATACTTCATTTACAATTTTCCGATACATATTAAATGGAAAAGCATTTGTATCAATTCCTGTTTGTGTAAAGTCAAATTTATAACACTTCTCCTGAAACGGGACTTCTTCTATCCTCTCTTCGCTATCCTCTACATGAACCATTTGCTCAATCTTGCATACAAAATAACCTTTTCTCGATATCGATTCAATATAACCTTCTGCAAGTAATTGTTCGTAGGCTGCCTCTACTGTATTTTTACTTACTTGTAAATGTATCGCTAACTTTCGCTTAGCCGGTAATTTCGTAAAAGGGACAATCGATCCATCTTTAATCTCTTTTTTTATATACTCATACAATTGCACATACAATGCCTTTTTACTATTCACATTTAAATTAGGCGTTAATTCTAACATAATATCTGACCCCTTAATAAAATTAAAATCTGATACTTTTTACAGTACCAGATTTTATATATAATTCCTTTTATCATGTCACACATCAAAAATCAAATACCGGAGAGGAGAAACATGATAATGAACAATGGTAGACGTATCGGACTCATTATGATTATTACAGGGGCTACATTATGGGGATTATCTGGTCCAATGATTCAGTGGCTATTTCAGCATACTAATGTATCCTCAATTGATTTTTTAACAATTCGATTGTTACTTGCAGGAATATTTATTTTGTCTTTCTTACTTATAAAGAAACAAAACATATTTCAAATTTGGAAACATCCTAGATATTCTATACAACTTATTATTTTCTCTATTCTCGGCATGCTCGGTGCACAATACGCCTTTATCGAAACGGTTCATATTAGTAACGCGGTCACTGCAACGCTATTTCAATTTCTAGGTCCTGTTCTTATTACCGTGTATGTTGCATTTGAACAAAGAAAATTCCCTGCTTCCATGCAACTATTCGCAATTATAGCCGCGCTAATAGGAACATACTTTATTATTACAAATGGCTCAATTGAAAATATTGTTTTATCTAAAGAAGCTATTATTTTTGGACTATTAACAGCAATCGGATTTGCATTTTATACCCTTCATCCGGCTTCTCTCATTAAAGAATGCGGGACAACTGTAGTAATTGGTTGGGGGATGTTAATCGGAGGAATTGCACTACTTATTTATAATCGTTCATTCGGGTGGAATCAATTTTCACAAACCCTTACACTGAAAACTTTTTCTATGCTTATTCTTATCATTGTTAGTGGTACCCTTTCTTTCCTTCTATATATCGGTAGTCTTAAATATTTAGCAGCAACAGAAACAAGCATTTTATCTAGCATTGAACCCCTTGTAGCTGCCATCGTTTCAATCACTTGGCTAAATGAAGCTTTTGGAGCATACCAATTATTAGGCGGCGTATGTATCGTTCTGTCCGTTATTTTTTTGACGATGCCTCAAAAAGAAACCGAACCAACCTATACAACGGAACAAATATAAAATGAAACTTTAATTAGTGGGGCTATCTCCCACTGATTATTAACCTACACCAATCGGGCTTTACGGGATAAAAAATGTCAAAAGAGGTCGTACAAAACTTACGACCTCTTTTTATACTTTAAAGGAATTGTCCCGCCTTCTAGCAAATACAATTACACTAACAATAAAAACTAGGAGTGTGGCACCATGAAAAAAATCGGAACTATGCTACTTCTCTCCCTCCTCATCACTGGATGCACACAAACTCAACCGGATTCAAAAGAACAAAAAAAAGACGTAATAGCAACTTCATCCACTCAAGTGAACGCACCTTCCTTCTTTCACCTTAGTGTTTTAAAAGATGTAAATTGGGAAGAAGCCCCCTCATTCATAGACGGAAAAATACCTTTAAAAGGCATCGAAGGAAAAATCGCAATGGCTGATAGTCCTATTATCGCAAATGAACAAAATGAAATAATGTGGTACTTTCTAGATTCTGAAATACCTACTGGAAAATTGTCTATTATTGCGCTAAAACAAGGATCTGTAACTCCAACACCAGTACTCTTTCAAAAAGAAATTTCCAAACAAACTTGGACTACTTCAAATACAATCAATTCTACTACAAGCGAACTCCCTCTCGCCATGTCACTACCTTCATCTGGATTATGGTTATTAAATATCTATGTGAATGAAAAATATTATGATCAGTTTGTAATCACCGCTAAGTAAAGTGACAAAAATAAACCACTTTCTTACAACAATGTAATTTCTACGTCATGTACTTCGATAGTTGAATTATCTCTCTTCTCTTATACTTAAAGTAAGAAATGAAGCGAGGAGAGATGAGAGATGAAAAAAATGATAGAAGTAATCGTAGCAGTAACTGAGGTTTTAGTGAATGGTAAACAAGTTGCAATGGAATTAAATAAATAGTGAAGAAACATAAATAATTCTACACTTCTTCATTATTTTGATTTCTTATCTCAAAAAAGCAGTGCCTTTTAGGCACTGCTTTTAGCTATTAATAACGTGGTATTTTCGTAATTTGTGCCACGCCTGAATCAATAGCTGCTTTCGCTACTGCTTCCGCAACACTTGGAACAACTCTTTTATCTAATGGATTCGGGATTACATAATTCGCATTACGTTCTTCATCAGTAATGATGTTAGCGATCCCATATGCTGCCGCTAATTTCATCTCTTCTGTAATATCAGTTGCGCGCACATCTAACGCACCGCGGAATATTCCGGGAAACGCCAATACATTATTTACTTGATTCGCATAATCCGAGCGCCCAGTTCCTACTACAGCTGCCCCAGCCTCTAATGCATCCTCAGGGAAGATTTCTGGAATTGGATTCGCCATTGCAAACACAATTGCTTTCTCATTCATCGTCTGTACAAGTTCTTTCGTTAATACGTTAGGAGCAGATACGCCAATAAAAATATCAGCTTGGTTAATCGCTTCTTTTAACGTTCCACGCACATGTTCACGATTTGTCTTTTTTGAAACTTCAATTTGCGCTTCGTTCATCCATGTTTCACCTTCACAAACAATACCTTCTAGGCTAACTAGCGTAATGTGCTTTGCACCAGCCTTTAATAATAATTTTCCAATTGCAATTCCTGCCGAACCCGCACCGTTAATAACGATTTTCACATTATCCATTTGTTTGCTAACAACTTTTAATGCATTAATAACAGCTGCTAAAACGACAATAGCTGTTCCATGTTGATCATCATGGAATACAGGAATATTCGTTTCTTCTTTTAATCGTTTTTCAATTTCAAAACAACGCGGTGCTGCAATATCTTCTAAATTAATCCCTGCAAATGTAGGCTCTAAATTTTTCACAAGGGTAACGATTTCATCTACATCCGTTGTGCCTAAACATAATGGGAAAGCATCTACATTCGCAAACTTCTTAAACAAAATACTTTTTCCTTCCATAACAGGCATAGCCGCTTTCGGTCCAATGTTTCCTAAACCGAGTACCGCTGTTCCATCTGAGACAACTGCCACCATATTACCACGTGCTGTATAGTCATACACCGTTTCTTCATCTGCCGCAATTGCTTTACAAGACTCCGCTACACCTGGTGTATACGTCAGGCTTAAATCATCCGCTGAATTTACTTCTACTTTACTTGTAATTTCAATTTTCCCTACTAATTCTTTATGCAATAACAATGATCTTTCATTAATTTGATTTGCTAACATACTTATAATCTCCCCTTAATTTGACAAGCTAGCTATATGAATATAGCTAGCTTGTTTAATCATGAAAACATCTTTAATAATATTGTCGCTGTTACAACCATTGCCGCTCCGCCTAAACGAGTCGAAATTTGCGCGAACGGCATTAATTCCATACGATTTGAAGCTGATAAAATAGCAACATCTCCAGTTCCACCTAAACCGCTATGACATCCAGTTACAATCGCTGATTCAACTGGATACATTTTCATCACTTTCCCTACAAGAAAACCTGATGCTACCATTGTAAGAACAACCGATGCGCACACAACAACATATCCTACTGAAAGAACTGCTGCTACGTCTTTTAACGGAATATATAGCAATCCTAATCCAACCATTAAAGGCCAAGTTAAGTTCTTCGAAATAAATTTATATAAATGGAATGCTCCTTGCTCCATTTTTGCTGGCATTAATTTAAAGTATTTCACAAGCGCTGCTGAGAAAATCATAATGATTGCCCCAGGAATACCAATGAACTTAGAAGCAAATCCTCCGAAGATGAAGAACGTACACGCAATTAATAAACCTGCTCCCATTAATGAGAAGTCAATTGGCTTCTCTGTATTTTGTTCTTTTAATAATTCTGCTTGATTGTCTGTTTTCACTAATACACCGTTACCACTAAGCTCCGGTTTCTTCTCACCTAAACGCTTCATATACCCTGCACTTACAATTGCGAACATATTTCCAATAATAGCTGCTGGAATAAGCTGTGATACAAACGTTGCTGATGATTCATTTAAAATATCACTATAAGCTAGCGACAATGGTAAAATCCCTTCCCCGATACCACCACTCACAATTGGTACGATGATAAAGAAGAATGTGTGCTTCATTTCAAATCCAAATAATGAACCGACCAATAATCCTACCGCTACAGAAGCTAACGTCCCTACTACTAAAGGAATAAACATACGAACGAAACCTTGTACTAACACTTTACGGTTCATTCCTAAAATACTTCCGACTACTAAACAAGAAATATATAAATATAAAAAGTTCGATTTTTTCATTAACATAGTCGCAGCTTCCATTGAAGCTGGATTCATCCAGTTAAAAAATACAAGTAATGATGGAATAAATAACGAAAGTATTGCTGGACCACCGATATTTTTTAAAATTGGAATTCTCATCCCAATATCGCCTAAGAAAATCCCCATGATCATAATAACTGCAAATCCACCAATCATATCTGCTGGCAATTTATTATATACAGATGCCCCATAAATAATAGCAGCCAATACTACATATAACGGTAAAGGTATAACACCGATTTTTACATTCATAATTTTAGAAGCGAAAGATTCTCTTTGTACTTCATTTCCTTCAGAAAATGATACCGCTTCCACATTCTTTTGAATTCCCATATGGCACCCCCTCGTTTTCTTAATAACAATATTAAAACGCTTTCAATAGTAAAAATAGTTTTTGTAAGTTTTGTAATTGATTTTGTAATTAAAAAAAGTATAAGCGACTTATGTTAAGTCGCTTATACGTAAAACTCTATTTTCTTTTGATCAACACATCTTAATTTACTTACAGGTCTTCCCACATGTTGGTACATCATTTCGTTTTCTAACACCCCAATGTCAGTCAGAAACATTACATATTTTCGAATAGAAACTCTTGAAATTCCAACTAATTGTGCCATTTCATCTGTTGTAAATACTCTTCCATTCAGAGACTCGATCTTCTGCCAAATTAATTGCAACGTTTGCTTCGTTAACCCTTTTGGAAGCTCTTTCGTCACAGTAGGCTCTCTTTTTTCTTTTTGTAAAATTAATGAATCTAATTCCGATTGACTAATTTTTTGTTGTTCTTTCATGAAAGTAAGTTTTTCTCGATATATAGTTAATGCCTCTTTAAATCGTTCAAATGTAAATGGTTTAATTAAATAATCTACTACGCCATATTGTAATGCTTTTTTTATACTTCCCATATCATGTACAGCTGAAATCATTATAATATCGCTTTCTTTTTCTTGGTTCCGGATATACATTAAAAGCTCAAAACCAGTCTCTTCAGGCATAAAAATATCAAGTAATACTAAATCTACTCGTGATTTCTCTAATATTTCTATCGCTGACTTTACTGAGTTAACTGCTTGAACAAGTTCAAATCCTCCTACTTGCTCTAAATAATGCGTATTTAACATTGCTACCATCGGGTCATCTTCTACAATTAAAACTTTAATCATATTTGCCTCTCATCCCTACCTTTAGGTATTTCAATCGTTATCGTTGTTCCCTTTCCTACTAATGAATGCATATGAATTTCCCCATTTATTCGCTGTATACTTTCTTTTACAAGATACAAACCATAACCGCGGTTATCTCCCTTTGTGGAATAACCTTTCGTAAATAATTCCTCTATTTCTTTTTCTTTTATACCTTTTCCCGTATCTTGCACTGTAATAGTTAGTATATCCCCATGTTGTATCTTAACTTCAACTCGCTTCTTTTCACAATTCGTAACTGCCTCTAATGCATTATCAATTAAATTTCCGACAATCGTAATAAGTTCATGAGTAATACTTTCAACATCTATTTCCGGCATGTAAGAATCTTCACTTATAATTAATTTTATATTTTTCTCTCTAGCATAGCTGAGCTTACCTAGTAAAAAACCAGCAAATACTGGACTTTTTATTCTTTTCATAACTCCACCAATTTCATATTGATGCTCTGATACCATGCCGCTTATATACTTCTGTAATTCTTCATACTGTTTCATATGTGTAAGCCCTAATACGACATGCATCTTATTCATAAACTCATGAGATTGTGCCCGTAATGCTTCTGCATATAGTCTAATACCAGTTAGTTCCTCTGCTAGTTTTCTAATCTCTGTTTTATCACGAAATGTTGCAATTGCACCAACTATTTCTCCTTTTACATATAAAGGAACTCGATTCGTCACAATCGTAATTCCATAAATATTTTGTTCTTCGTTTAATTGTACTTCTCCCGTTTGCAATACTTCTTTTATACGTGAATTTGGCATATACAACTCAACATCTTTACCGATAAAATCTTCTTCAAGTCCGCTTTTTTTAAATAGACGTTTCGCTTCATTATTAATTAACGTTACTCTAGCCTCTTTATCTACAGCAATAATACCTTCCTTTACAGATTGTAGCATCGTATTTCTTTCTTCAAGAATTTTTGCTATCCTGTGCGGCTCAAGACCGAATAAACTTTTCTTTATATGTCTAGCTAGCAATATTGCTCCTATAATTCCGACTAATACACCCACTCCGACACCAATATAAATAATATGTCTACTTTCCTTAACTCTCTCTTTTACATTATCTGCTGAAATACCAACAGCCACTGCTCCAAGTTGTTCACCTGTTTCAGAAAATATTGGTACAAACACTCGCATGGAAATACCTAAAGTTCCTTCTGCTAACGATACATGTTCTTTTCCTTTCAATGCAGGCCCTTCATCTCCCCCAATAAAATGATGCCCTATTTTTTGAGGATTTGGATGTGACTTTCTTATTCCATTCATGTCCATAACTACAATAAATTGAACACCTGTGTTTTGTAATATTCTATTTGTATACGTTTGGATTGCAGAGGTATCTGCTTTCCCAACCAAACCATCGATTACAATCGAATCATTCGCCACAATGTGTGCAATTGTTTTTGCTTTCTCTGCTTGGCTATCCTCCGTCGTCCGTTCTACATTATGACTAATTAATATATCTGTCACAAGTAAAGAAAAAATTACAACTGTACAAACTAACAATGTAATCGTTTTCCATAAATTCCATAGTCTTTTTCTTTTTTTCATCCTGTTAATGACTCCCCTAATTGCTGAATAGAAAAATAAGTAAGGTGATATTATTTTCACCTTACTTATCTGCTGTTATTATACTTTAAATTTACTAGTCATCGCTTGTAGTTCTTCTGCCATCTCAGCTAAGTTTTGCGAAGCTGAACTAATTTCCTCCATGGAATTAACCTGTTCTTCTGTTGAAGCTGCAACACTTTGCATACTAGCTGTATTTTCTTCTGCAGCAGCTGCAATTTCATCAATAGCATTTGTCACTTCATTTGCATCTCCAGCAATTCTCTTCGTTGTTTCTACCATTTGATTAACTTGAGAAACAATATGTGTAGTAGAACTTAAAATTTCCGTAAAACTTACTTTCGTTTTTGTTACAACATCAAGGCCTTGTTGAACTTCTCCATTCACATTATCCATCGCCTTAACAGTATGTTCAATATCCGCCTTAATTTCTGCAATTAAATTTGCAATCTCTCCAGATGACTCTCCTGATTGCTCTGCTAATTTTCTAACCTCATCTGCTACAATAGCAAATCCTCGTCCCTGTTCACCTGCTCTTGCTGCTTCAATAGCCGCATTTAAAGCTAATAAGTTTGTTTGAGTTGCAATGTTTTGAATTGCTTCAGAAATAGCTCCTACTTGCTTTGATTTCTCATCAAGAAGTTTAATAATAGCATCTGACTCGGATACCGACCTAGAAATAGACTGCATTTGTTTTGCGGTTTGTTCAACTAAATCTTCTCCCTCTTCAGCTCTTTCACGGGCATGTAATGAGGAAATAGAAATTGACTCTGCGCTTCCAGTTACATCTTGAATTGCTGTATTTACTTGTTGTAATGTAGCCGCACCTTCTTCAACACCTTGACTTTGTGACTCAGCCCCACCTGATACTTGTTCCATCGCAATTGTAATTTGATCTGTCGCATCATTTGCTTGCTGTACGCTCGCTGTTAACTCTTCAGCCGATGCTGCAACATGTTCTGCTGAAAAGCTAATTTGGGTAATAACATCCTGTAAAGACATAGACATTTCATTAAATGAATTCCCTAATTTCCCTATGTCATCCTTGGAATGGATTGTAATTTTCTCTGTTAAATCTCCCTTACTAATTTTATATGCCGATTCAGCTATTTTTCGTAATGGCCCTGTAATAGACTTTGTAATGAAATAAATTAATATACTACCAAATGCAATAGCAATAGCAATGACAATCAAAGTCTTATAAAACACTGGACTGGCAGCTTGGTTAATTTCTTCATCGAACATAACACCAACTACTTTCCAGCCTGTTTTCTCATTTGTTGCAAAGATTAAATTCTTTTTATCATCTTGTTCTGTATAAGACACATTTCCTTGTTTTTCTTCATAAATTGGTTTAATCCAAGGATCAGTAACTTTTGCACCTGGTTTTCTAGATGGATGACTAACAATTTGCTTATTTTGATCTAAAATAACTGCATAACCTTTTTCACCAATATTAATCATTTTGGAAATTTTTAAGATGTTATCTAAATTTAAGTTAATTCCTATAACACCTTTACCATCTTTTACTTCTTTAGCAATTGTCACTACCATATTTTTGGTAGATGCTGATTGATATGGTGAAGTAACAATTACTTTCCCTTTATTTTCATGTGCTTCTTTATACCAAGATCTATCTCTTGGATTGTATCCATCAGCCATTTGGATAAATGGTTCTCTTATAAACTTTCCCGTCTCTGTTCCAATATAAATACCTTCTACTTCTGGATGAAGTTTTATATATTGCGCTAGCTTCGTTCTTACTATTTCTTCCTGTCCATTTAGATATGTATCTTCTGTTAAGATGTCTGCAAAGTACGTCGCATCAACAAATTTCTCTTCTATATTTTGAGAAATAACAGTATTTAAAATCGAAATATTCTCCTTTGCTTTAGCTGTCATTTGATGTTCAAAATTTGTTTTGGCAGTTTGATATGAAACACCACCAATAATAATTCCTGGTATAGTTAAAATAATAAAGAATGAAATGATTAATTTTTTATTGATACTCATACATTTAACCCAGTTAAATATTTTTTGCATAATAAGCCTCCTTTATGTAATGTGGATACTTGTGTCATTTTATACAATTAACATGCATAAAACAATATATAATGATAACATGTAAATTTTTCGTCAATTATGCATTTTTGCATATCCACTCCTTATACGTATTTTAATCATAAAAATAAGAGAACTTTAGCATTATATATGCTTAAGTTCTCTTATTTCTTAACAGCTTCTACTCTATAAAACTTCTCTTATAATCCTTAAATCTTTACCCTTCGCCTTATAGTCATATTACTAAAACTCTTCGTCCTAATTTATTTGACGCTCTTTACATAACTAATTGCCTGACTTCCCATTTGTACCCATGCCTGTTCAAAGGTTTCTCTCGGTACTTTTACATCTAAGCTATCCTCAAGTGGATCTCGAATATATACAAATTCCTGATCATATCCAATAAGTACAACACAATGTTCATTATACGTAATAGAAACATCTCCACTATTTGTTTCCCATGTAGTAAATTCAGCTGCATCTAATGGTGCAAATGTTGCATTTGTGATCATGACTACAGGTTGCCCTGCTTTTATCCTCTTATAAATTTCTTCTATATTCTTCCCTGTTAAGTCTACAGCTTTATTAGGTAAATATTTTTCCGCTAACTGAAAAAGTGGCCCATGATATACACCATATCCCGATTCAGAAAATGTATAAATATTACCTACAAATCCTTCATTTGGATTCCCGCGCACACCATCGTCTATAAAATCAACTTTTTTTATTTCATTTGCTAATGTCATCTTATCCACTGAAACACCAGCGTATTGTAACATCATCGCTAAGCTTGTCACTTCACAGCCTCTATCTAGCTCTGGTAGTTGCTGAATTAATGGTACACTTGATAAAATGACCTTTTCATCATTATTACTAAATTCCGGTTCTTTCCCGTTTTGTATATTGAAGAATGTCCACTTCTCCCCATACTTTGTAATTCCATTTGTATATACACTCCATACCGCTATAGCTAGTAATGCTATACATATATACCACTTAAACCTCCGTATCACTCTCACGCCCTTTTTAGTTCGTTAAATAAGAATAAAATGCGTCAGCATCCGTTCGAATCACTGGTACAAAATTTAGTTCTTTTTCTCTCTCAGGTTGATCTTTTTTTATTTTTTCTGTTAGCTCTTGAATATTCATGTTCGCTTTGTCCATATTAAGCTCATCTGCCAATTGTAGCACCTTTTGTTCATTAATTTCTCTTAATACTTGATATATATCTTTCCCATATAAATCAATATGATATTTTTTTGCTTCTTCCTGCACTTTTTGTTCGTACACCTCTTGTGCTAACACTTCTATCTCTTTTCCTTTTGGTGAAATACCTAACTTCCCTGCTTCCTCTCTTACTTTCGTTCCATAGATTTCTTCTGCAATGTCCTCTATTTCTTTTCCATTTGTCGAAATACCTAATTTATCCGCTTCATCATTAATTTTAATCGTATTAATTTGATTAATTAAATTTACAATTGATGTATTTTCTATAGATATGCCTAGTTTTAACGCTTCTTGCTTTACTTTTGTTTCATAGATTTCTTCTGACAGCGTCCCAACATCTTTTCCTTCAATCGAAATTCCTAGCTGCTTCGCTTCTCTTCCTACTTCTGTCTCATGAATTTCTTTTTCTAACGTAATTTGTTCTTTCCCTTCCGTTTCAATACCTAGATTCTCTGCCTTTTCTTCTGTATGCACAGCATGTATCTTTCCATTATTTAATTGTTCTTTACTACGTTGTGTGTAATCTGTCTTTCCTTTTGATGTTTCAGAAGGAGAGGCACCCCCTAATATACTTAAGCTCATTACTCCAATAGTGAATACCGTCATCATTTTCTTTTTCAAAATTAATTCCTCCCTCTTATACTTTCTTTCCCATCATTCCCCTAGTTTTTTTAATACTATACATACATCTCATCGCTGCTTGAGATAACATTATGATTGATAAACCCCACTCACATACACCTAGTCTCTTCTTCATGTAACGAACTTTCTTCATGCCATATATAATATAAATAGTTTCTTAACTTTGTCTTAAAAAAAGACGACCTTGTAAAAACAAGATCGACTTCTTACTTATATTTTTTGGTTTTTAGGGAAAATCACTTCAAAACAAGTGCCATCTCCCCATTTGCTCTCTACTGATATTTTTCCGTAATGCTTTTCTACAATCCAATTTGCGATTGAAAGACCTAATCCAGCTCCTTCTGACGTACTTCTTGCTCTATCCCCTTGATAAAAACGATCAAATAATTTCGGAATATCTTCTTCTTTCACTCCTATCCCGTCATCTTTCACCTGTATGCGAATCGAACTACTCGTTTGCGTGCAATCAATTTGAATATGCCCGCCTTTGTTTGTATACTTCATCGCATTATCTAACAGTATGACCATCATTTGATGAATCCGCTCTCTATCAGCCATAAAAGATACGTCACGTTCTACTTTTAGTATCATTTCTTTTTCTTGATAAGAAGCAATCTCTTTATATGGAGCTACTATTTCTTCTAACAATTTATCAAGTTCAAATGTTTTTTTATCCATCTCAATTTGATTAGAATCAGAACGTGCTAGTAATAATAAATTACTAACGAGTTTTGATAACCGCCTACATTCTTTTGAAATTGTAGAAATATCCATCGCTTTTTCTTCTATCGTAGCGGATGGTGACTGAAATAACACATCCGTTTTTGATTGAATAACTGCAAGCGGTGTCCTTAGTTCATGTGATGCATCAGAAACGAATTGCTGCTGTTTCTCCCATGAATTTTGAATAGGTACGAGTGCTCTGCCAGCTAGGAAAAAGCCGATACCTATCGCACATAAACTTCCTATGCTACAACCTATAACGAGGATTAAAAATAAAGTATTTAACATTCCTTCTTCCGCTGTTATATCTCGCACGATTTGAACTATTTCTCCATCTTTTTGAAGCGAAAATGCTCTAAAATATCGTCCTTGTACTTTGATATCTTGTAACTCCTCTATTTTTTCCGGAGAAAACTTTTCCAAATTCTCTTCAAAAATAGAACGGAATTTACGGTTATCGCCCTCTATTTTCACTATTTTCCCATTCCAAGTTATTCTAGTTACTCGCGGATCTCCAATTTGGATATTCTCCATACGTTTTCTTGGTGGTATTTTAACATCTAATTTTTCTCTATACTGAGCCATCATTTTTATAGATTGATCCACTTCATTATAAATACGCTTATATGTGTATGAATAAATAATACTACCTAATATACCTATTAATAGGATAAATACTAATGAATTCAATATAGTCAAACGAATGCGTGTCTTTTGAAACATACTTCCCTTTTTCATTGTTCTTTTAATATATATCCAATACCTCGAACAGTTTGAATATCTTTCTGATAACCGAATGGTTCTAATTTTTTACGCAAATGATGCACATACACTTCCACAATGGCTACTGTCGTATCTGAATCAAATCCCCAAACACGATCAAAAATTTGTTCACGCATTAAAATCTTCCCGCTATTTTGAATGAGATACTCTAGTAGCTCATATTGTTTCAATGTCAACTTAATACTTTGTCCATCTACTTGAACGTCTTTATCTTTTCCGAACAATTCAATCCCTTTATAACGAATCGTTTGCTGCGTTGTTAAACTACCACTTCTGCGTAGTAAAGCGCGAATTCTCGCTTTTAATTCAGGGGCCTGGAATGGCTTAACGATATAGTCATCTCCACCAAAATCCAATCCCTTCACCCGATCTTCTAAAGAATCTCTCGCTGTCAAAAACAGGACTGGTGTTTCAATCTTTTCATCACGTATTCTTTGAATTACTTCAAATCCATCCATCCCTGGCATCATCACATCCAGCAAAATTGCATCATATATATTTTGAAGCGCTAAAAACAATCCATCTTCTCCATTTATTGCCGTATCTACTTCAAATTCATCACGCAAAATTTGTACGATAGACTCTAATAACGAGGCATTATCTTCTACTACAAGTAAGCGCATGCTCTCACCTTCCATCAAATAGTTCAATTCTATTTATTATTACATTTCTTCTCTTCATAGCAAAAGAATGTAGTTACATTACGTATTTTCATTTTTAACTATTTCCTTCTAAAATTTTGAAGTTTTATTATAAAAACTTTGTCTTAAATTTAGCTTAATAAAAAATTGAAAGAAATAAGATTCCTCTTATCTCTTTCAATTTTTTATTACATATACCTTTTTACTCGGCAATTCCAAACAATTTAGCTGACCACCGTACACAGCCCCGCCATCAATTCCAATAATACGATTACTACCAAAATACACTCCGCACTCCTCACTACCATGAAGCGTTTTTGTTTCCGTATGCCCAAATACAACAACCTTTTCACCGCTATATCCATTATGAAATTCATTACGGATCCACATTAACGTATATGGTTCAGATTCAGAAACTCGTTTCATCGGTTCAACCCCAGCATGTACAAATATATACTCTTCTGTTTCAATGTAATGATCTAATTCTTGAATAAACTTTATATGTTCCTCTAATACACGAGAGTGTAAAATCGGTTTTTGGAAGTCTTTCTCATTAACCGCAATATCCTCTTCTACAAATCCATAGCTATATAATGTCTTATCTCCACCATTTCTTTTTACCCAATGGTTCCATGAACGTTCCTCATTTGTCGTTAACGCCTTAATCATCATATCTTCATGATTTCCCTTTAAAATGAGTGCTCCCTCTTCTTTCAATTCTCTTACCTTTTCAATTACAGCACGCGCATTTGGACCACGATCTACATAATCTCCCAGTAAGATTAATTGATCCTGTTTCGCATCATATTGTGCTTCTTCCAATAACTGTTCGAACTTTTCTATCTCTCCATGAATATCACTAATAACAAGAATTCTTTTCATATTATCCCCCCTCTTTCTAATTATAGTTCAAAACAACAGAAACTTCCGAATCTTAATCTTAAATCAAATTTATCCCGCATTAACGGGCAGTACGCCCCCCCCAACTGATTACAGTTTCACTTTATTACAAACTAAACTATTATCCTTACAACAATGTAAGTCTCTTGTCATCCAATTCGATAGTTGTAATTACTGTATTTCCTTATACTGAAAGTAAGAAATGAAACAAAAAACAAGGAGAGATGAGAGATGAAAAAAGTAATGGAAGTTGTAGTAGCGGTAGTAGAGGTTTTCGTAAATGGTAAACAAGTCGCAATGGCGTTAAATAAATAATGAAAAGGACAACATTCACTCTAGACCCTTTACTCATATAAAAGAGATAAGACTTCATCATTTCTTTGATCCCTTATCTCCCTCTAAAGAAAGCCGTATCCCTTTTAAGGATACGGCTTTCTCTTATTTTTGACTCGTACGAGCTGAAATGCTAATTGCTCTATCTGTTGCTTTGGCAGCTTCATCTAACGCTTCTTTACTATTCTTCCCGTCATACATCGCTTCTAATGCTTTTACAACTGCATCTCGTGATTCTGGGAATACACTAATTAAAGCCCCTTGTGTTGCTGGAGATTGCTTCGTCGCTTGCAGTTGATCTACTGTTACTTTCAACTGTGGATATTTTTCATATTGCTTTTTTACTAATGGCTCATTATATGCATCTGGATTAATTGAGAAATAACCTGTTGCAGTATGCCATTTTGCTTGTACGTCTGGCTTCGTTAAATATTTCATAAAGTCCCAAGCACCTTGTTGCGTTTCTTCTGAAACCATATTCGTCATCCATAATGATGCTCCACCAATAACAACACCATTTTGTTTCGAATCCTCTGGATACGGAATATATGAAACACCTACATTAAACTTAGATGCATCAATTAAATCACGAACACCTGCTGAAGAATCTAAATACATAGCAACTTGTCCAGACTGGAACGCGGCACGAATATCATCCCAACTTGCTCCATACTTTCCAAGTGCGCCAGCTTTATTTAAATCATCTAACATTCCAAATACTTTCTGTCCTTCTTTACCGTTAAATACCGCCTTCTTTGCAGCATCCTTACGACCGTTTTCGTTATCTACATATAAAGCACCTTGTGTCGCTAACAATTCTTCAAAGAACCAACCGTAGTTAAGCATGGAGAATCCATATTGTTTTACATTTCCGCCTTCTTTAATCGTTAACTTTTTCGCTGCTTCTTGTAATTCCGCATATGTTTTCGGAGCTTTCTCTGGATCTAAGCCCGCCTTTGCGAAAGCATCTTTATTATAAATTAATACTGGTGTAGATGAATTAAATGGCATAGAATACATTTTTCCATCAACTGAATAATAATTTGTAATTGCTTTTTCTAATTTTGACGTATCGTACTTATCTTTTTTTATCCAGCTATCAATTGGTGTGATTTTTTTACTATCAACCATATATTTCGTTGTAATTTCACTCGATTGAACAAGAGCTGGCGCTTCTTTCGTTGCAGACATCGTTCTAAATTTCGTTAAAGACTCTTCATATGTTCCTTGGAACTCTGCCTTTATCTCATATTTATTTTGCGACTTATTATAGTCTGCAACAAGACCATCTAGTACTCCTTGTGTTTTTCCACCCATCGCATGCCAGAAGCGAATTACTGTTTTATCACCATTTTTTTCAACTGGTGCTACTTTTGCCTGTGCTTCAGGTTTTCCCTCTGTTTTACTATTTGAACAAGCGACACTAGATAATGCCATTGTTGCTACCATTAATAGAGCAGCACCTTTTTTTACTAGATTCATTTAAATCTCACCTTCTCTTAATTATTTAATTGCACCTTTTGTTAATCCTTGTTGTAATTGCTTTTGCCCTAAAAATAGTAAAATCAATGTTGGAATAACGATAACCGTAACACCGGCCATTACGCTTCCCCAATCAGTTGCAACTTCTTGAGACTGAAGCTGCTTCACACCGATTTGCACTGTTCTTACTTTTTCATCAGTGGTCACTAAAAGTGGCCATAAATACATATTCCATGTTGTTAAAAAGCTATATACTCCAAGCGTAATAAAACTCGTTTTACAATACGGAATTACAACGCTGAATAAAAATCTTATATTTCCAATCCCTTCAATAAACGCAGCTTCTTTCAGTTCATTCGGAAGTGTCATAAAATGTTGACGTAACAAGAAAATACCGAAAGCTGTTGCAAAAAACGGCACTGTCATCCCGGCGAAACTATTGATCCAACCAAAGTTTTGAATCGTTAAAAAGTTAGGCACCATCGTTGCTTCCCACGGAATAAGCATCGTTGAAATAAACAGGAAGAAAATTAAGTTTCTCCCTTTAAACTGAAGAAAAACAAAAGCATAAGCTGCTAAACTTGATACGATAAGTTGTCCAATCATAACGACTGTCGATACAATTAAACTGTTATATAAGTATGTAAAAAGTGGTACTTTTTGAAAAATATTAATGAAATTATCAAAAGTAAACTGGGTCGGAAATAACCTTCTCATTTGAATATCGTCTGGTGTCATAAAACTTATTAAAAATGCATACAGTACAGGAAAAAATACCATTACTGCACTAATAATGAGCAGCATGTATAATAGGAAATTTTGTTTCCACTGTTTAACAATCATTTATAATGCACCTTTCTCTCAGCAAACTTAAATTGAAGTAATGTAGCAAGGAAAATGAAAACAAATAATACCATTGCTTGTGCACTTGCTGTTCCAAATTGATGATTCACAAACGCCTCTTTGTAAATCGAGTACACAATCAAATTCGTTGCATCATTTGGTCCACCGTGCGTTAAAATATCAATTTGTCCAAAGCTTTGGAACGCACTAATTAATGTTACTGTTACAATAAAGAATAAAGTTGGTGATAGCATCGGTAATGTAACACGGCGAAGTTTATATAAATAACTAGCACCATCTATAGATGCACTCTCATATAACGGCGTATCGATATTTTGTAAACCACCTAATATAACTAAAAATGCAAAACCTGTATTCACCCAAACTGTTGTAACTGATACAGAGAATAGTGCCCAGTCCGGACTCGTTAACCATGCGATTGCAGGAAGGTTCATAGAAGCTAATATATTATTAAATAATCCTACACTTGGATGAAATAAAAATAGCCAAATCACTGCACTAGCAGCTACTGATATTCCCATCGTCGAAGAAAACAGAACTCGGAATAACCCAATACCTCTTACTTTTCCATTTGCAATCAATGCAAGAAACAAAGCAAATATAATACTCGTAGGCACTGTATATAAAACAAATAATAAAGTTGATTTTATACTTTTGTAGAAGGCTGGATCAGAGAATAAGTATTGATAATTTTCTAAGCCAACGAAAAGATTAGCTTCCCCATGTATATCGGTTAAATAAAAGCTATAGTAAATTGTCCTAAACAATGGATAGAACAAAAAAATCGAAAATAACAAAATAGATGGCGCCAAAAACAATAATCCTATTCTTAAATCTTTCGTTCTCCCCCATAATTTTTTCTTTTTTGACACCTTTGTTTGAACTGGTAACTTACTTACTTCGATCATTATTTCGCCACCACTTTCAACTCTTCTTCAGCTACCACTTTTAAGCGTTCATTCGTGTTTTCATTAAAGAAGCATAACTTTTCTTGCGAGAATAATAATTTTACTTTGTCACCTTTGTTCAAGAGTAACTGTCCGATGACTTTCGTACTCCAAGTTGTTCCATTTACCGCAAAGTTCAATATAGATTCATTCCCTAATACTTCTACAGATTGCAACGTCACTTCTTGTCCCTCCTCAGACAGTGCAATATGCTCAGGGCGCATGCCTATGCGAATTGTTCCTTCTGGTAATTGCTTTAACTGTCTAATAGATAATGGAATTTGCAATTGCCCTATATGTAATACACCTTTTTCTTTATTTACTTCCCCATCATTTATATTCATAGAAGGAGAACCTATAAAGCTTGCAACAAATTCGTTTGCTGGTTCGTTATATATGTCAAGTGGTGTTCCAACTTGCTGTATACTTCCTTTATTTAAAACCATGATACGATCTCCCATAGTCATCGCTTCTATTTGATCGTGGGTAACGTAAATCATCGTAATTCCTAATCGCTGCTGAATTTCTCTAATTTCAATTCTCATTTGCGCACGTAATTTCGCATCCAAATTCGAAAGTGGTTCATCCATTAAACAGATTGGTGCTTGACTCACAATTGCCCTGGCAAGTGCAACACGCTGTCTTTGTCCGCCTGATAATTGGCCTGGTTTCATTTTCACATACTCTTTCAGTCCTACCATTTCAATAGCTTCCATTAATCGCTTTTGTCGCTCTTCTTTTTGTACTTTTCTTACCTTAAGTCCAAATAAAATATTTTCTTCTACAGATAAGTGTGGATATAATGCATAATTTTGAAATACCATTGATAGATTACGGTCTTTCGGCTCTAGATCATTTGCAACACGTTCATTAATAATTAAATCTCCTGAAGAAATCTCTTCTAAGCCAGCGATCATTCGTAATAATGTGCTTTTCCCGCATCCCGAAGGTCCAACTAAAACAAAAAATTCACCCTTCTTAATATGAACCGATACGCCTTTAACCGCTGTCTCTTCTGCATTTTTATATACCTTTGAAACATTTTTCAATTCAATCACAAGGTTGCACTCCTTTTTTCTTCTTGTATCCATACTTCATAATGACTTGTTGAAATCGCACTTGCTCCTGCATGAATTGCAATTTCCGCATCTTCTCGCGTTTGAATCAGCCCACCTGCAATAATAGGAAACTCTATTTCCTCTACTAGCTGTTTAATTATAGAAGGCATAATCCCCGGCATAATCTCTACTGCATTTGGTTTAGTCGTTTTACAATTTTCAATTGATTTAGTAAGGGATAAAGTATCTACAATAAAAATACGTTGAATTGTTTTCAATCCAATTTTATTAGCATTTCGAATTGTTGAACCCTTTGTTGAAATAATACCTTGTGCCCCGATAACATCTTGAATATACAAAAGCGCTTCCTCTGTATTCGTATTTAAGCCTTGTATAAAATCACAATGAAGAAATACATCATGTCCATGTTTCTGCAATTCATATACACGCTCTGGTAATTCCAGCATTGAACCAGTCATAAGAAAAACTGTTTTCGGCAATTTTTTGTATGCTTTGTATCCTTTCCAATCCTTTATCATCGCAATATAAGGTTCTTTAAACATTTTTTCCACCTAACTGTTCTATTTTTATCCAAACTAAAAACACCTACTTACATAGAACGCCTTTCTCCTTATTTGAACTCTAGGGAATAGAGCACACCTAAGAAAGTGGCACATTATATGTAAGTGGGTGTTCTCAAATGTTCTCTACCCTAGTTATTTTGTTACCTTTACTATATTACGCATTTATTAAGTCAGTTTTGATAGATTGTTAATTAGGTGTTAATCGAATGTTAATATTCACCATATTTTCTTAATATTAATCTAGATATACAAATAAATCCCCACGGCAAACAACTATCTTTAAAATTTAAGTGATATGCAAATTCATTCCATAGTTAATTAGTTTTAGTTTTCTCGCAACGGCTTGTGAAGCATAATTATTCCAAGAAGTACTATAAAGTGGAATGCTTTTTTCTTCTTGTATTGATATCGCCCAGGCTGTAACACCATCAGTGCCATATCCGTTCCCTTGAAACTCCGCTAAAGTTTCCACACTTGCCTCAGCAGCTACGGGCGTACTTGTGGCACTGCAACAAACAGAAACTACCTTTTCATTTTTTACAATTGCCAAATAAGGTTGCCTCCTTATTTACTCCATTTACCATCCATTCATAATCTATTTTTCATGTTCAAAATAAAAATCCCATTCAAATACACATTACTGAATCCATCATACTAACTGATTTCTTCATTCTGTCTATCTAAATGGGATTATTTTTCGTTTTTTACTCTACTGGCTGTTGTGGCTGTACTACTTCATTCGCTCCAGCTACCCTCAACATATTTACAATATCTTTAAAACCTCTTTTTTCAGCGTATTGCAGTGGCGTCAGATGTTCCTTGTTAGCCATATTTACATCTGCACCGTGATCAATAAGCAATTGAATTACTTTCTTATGGTTTTCACTACCATTTCCTAATACAATTGCTTCTAATAACGCTGTTCCACCACGTTCATTTTTATAATTCACATCAATATCTGTATGCTCTAATAATTCTTTAACAACCTCTACATGGCCACGCTCAGATGCAGAAATAAGTGCTGTCCCACCTGACCTAGTCGTTTCTTTCGTATTAACTCCTGCATTAATTAATACTTTTACAATATCCGTATATCCTTCTCTACTTGCATAAAGAAGTGGATTACTTTTTTTCTCATCTTTAATTTCAATATTAGCACCTGCACCAATTAATGCTTTAACTGTCTCTACATGATTTTGGTACGTCGCTGCAAGGACAGGCGTTTCTCCGTTGTCACCTTCTACGTTTATATTCGCTCCATCCTGAATCAACTTCATAGCTGTCTCTGTGTCTCCAAGGGTAGCTGAAAGTAACAACTGTTTGTCCATTAAATTTATACTTTTCTCTTCTTTAGATTCTTCCTGTTCTTTATGCTTCTCTTTTTTCTTTTCATTTTTCACATGAACCGGTTTCGATTCTGGTTCTTCTTGCTTATCGCAAGCCACTACCGTCATTAAAAGTCCTAATAAAATACATAATAAAATTTTTTGTTTTCTCACAACTACAGCTCCTATGAAAGATAATGTTTTCTTAACCATTCCTCCATCACATACAATAACTCTTCTTGAGTACATTTATCCATAAGCCCTTTATATTCCTTCTTTAATCGGATTATCTTAAGCTTATACTATGTTTCTCAACCTATTGAAATGATACGCCTGATGGCCCCATCATTAACATTATGAAGCAATTAGTTTAGCACGTTTTTACCGCATTTGTATACATTTCTAAAAAGTACATAAAGTGAAAATTTAATTAGTGGGGGTTTTGTTCATCCACCACTAATTATTAGCCCACACCAATCGGGCTTTTACGGGCAGCCCGACTCCACCTAACTTCTTTGCTTTCACTAAATTTTGAGGTGGGGATCTTACTGCCCGTTAATGCGGGATAAATGATTGCTTTAGGTTACTATATTCCATTGTAACCGTTCTTCTAAAAATTTTACACCTTTTCTATATTTGCACCTGAGTAATAATAGAAAAAGACAACTATATAGTTGTCTTTTTCTATTATTAATGATGTCCACCATGATTTCCTGCTTTCGGTTTCCCCATCATCTCTTTATTCATTTCCCATTTATGCTCTGCTAGCTCTTTATACGAAAGAACTTTACCCTTATAGTTAGATACAAAGCTCTCTGCATCTTTTTTATTTTTAAATGAAATGACATTATAAGCCATCGGTGTCGTTATTGTTTTATCATATACGTAAGTAGCTTCTTCTAACGAAATCCAATCTTTCGAATCATAATCTCGGACAAATTTCTCTTTCGTCTTTTCACCTGAATTGATCTCCATCCATTTATACATACAACCGATATCATCAAACTTTAACGCTTTTCCATTTTCTAAAATAATTTCTGTTGCAAATTGATTATCTGTTACCCCAATTTGGCAAATATCACATTTATCATGTTTCTCATCAATGGCAACAGCTGCTGTTTCCTTTTTCCCACACCCGACTACCGTAAATACGAAACATAAACATATAGCAAGTACGACATATTTTACTTTCATCAATATTCCTCCCTAGAAACCGTATACTCCACGAAAAGAATACCAAAAGGTTGTGTGAAATTTGTGAAAAAACAATGTGCTTTTTGTAATATAGGAAACAAACAAAGATGTGTAGTTATTTCTACACATCTCTCATCACTCGCAACCTGTAATTAACAAATCATCTTCTAACTTAACTAATAATGTATCCTCACTAATTTCCTGTCCAACTTCTACATTTACCAATCTTATATTTCCACTAATCCCGACTGCAATTTTTTTAAGCTCACCGTCATTTTTTCGGATCATCAGTAATTTCTCCCATTCATATACGTAAGAAGATTCATTAATAAAAATCTCCTCTACTTTTCCTTCATAAGAGCTATAAATCTCTTCAATTCTCGTTTTCATATAACATCTACTCCCTATTTCACACTTCACTATTTTCATCTTATTCTACCATTCTTACGAGGAGCAGCTTACTTTTTAAAAATTCAAATTAACTACCGTGAACAAAATGAACAAAATAAAAATTATGCTTCTAATGATGTTATTTTTCAAATTATTTACCATTTGAATAGATGCTTTTATTATAAATAAAAACCTTTTTCTGAATTTTTATTCTATTTTGAAAGCGCAATCATTCTTTTGAGGGGGAAATCACATGTTAGCACTACTTGGATTTGCGATGGTATTTGTCTTTATGTTTTTAATTATGACGAAACGTATGTCAGCGCTAGTAGCATTAATATTAATTCCGAGTGTTTTTGCATTAATTGGCGGATTCTATGCCAATATGGGGCCTATGATGTTAGAGGGAATTCAAAAATTAGCACCTACTGGTATTATGCTTATGTTCGCTATTTTATATTTTGGGATTATGATTGATAGCGGTTTATTCGATCCTGTCATTAGTAAGATTTTAAAATTTGTAAAAGGAGATCCTTTAAAAATCGTTATCGGAACGGCTATATTGACTATTATCGTTTCTCTAGATGGTGACGGTACAACAACATACATGATTACAGTTTCCGCAATGTATCCACTATATAAGCGCCTTGGAATGAACCCCCTCATATTAGCTGGAGTTGTTATGTTAGGGGCGGGGGTAACAAATCTTACACCTTGGGGTGGACCCACAGCTCGTGTTATGAGCGCACTTGGACTTGAGGCTTCCGAATTATTTACACCTCTTATTCCAGGAATGATTGCTGGTGCAATTTGGGTTGTTTTCGTTGCTTACTATCTTGGAAAAAAAGAAAGAAAACGTTTAGGAATTATGGATGTACAGTATTTAAAACAAATGCAAACAATGGATGAGCAAGCTGCAACTGTCGAAGCCGCAGTGCATAAACGTCCTAAACTTCTATGGATTAACTTTTTATTAACCGCTACATTACTTGTCTGTCTCATACTAGAAGTTATGCCGTTACCTGTTTTATTTACAGTCGCTTTTGCTATCGCTGTTATGATTAACTATCCAAACTTAGAGCAACAGAAAGAACGTATTGCTTCTCATGCAGGGAATGTATTAGCAGTTGTTTCTCTCGTATTTGCTGCCGGTATTTTCACTGGTATTTTATCTGGAACAAAAATGGTAGATGCCATGGCTAACAGTGTAGTAACTCTTATACCAGATGCACTTGGACCACAATTGCCAATTATTACAGCTCTTCTTAGTATGCCATTCACATTTTTCATGTCCAATGATGCATTTTACTTTGGGGTATTACCTATTTTAACTAAGGCTGCTGCTACTTACGGAATTAGTGCAGCTGAAATGGGACGTGCTTCCTTACTTGGGCAACCCGTTCACTTATTAAGTCCTCTTGTTGCATCCACTTATTTATTAGTTGGGATGGCAAAAGTTGATTTTGGTGAACATCAACGTTTTACTTTATTGTGGGCAGTTGGAACGACAATGGTGATGTTGATTACTGGCATTGTAATTGGGATTATTCCAATATAAGACGCAAAAAACAGTAGAAGAAATAAGTCCTCTACTGTTTTTTATTATGAAGAAACAAGAAAATACCGTCTCTCCGGTCTCCCCACACTCCCATATATTAGCTCTGCGTGGACTTTCTTCCCAGATATTAAATACTCTAAATAGCGCCTTGCAGTTGATCGACTTACGCCTACCATTGAACTTAGTACCTCTGCTGTAATCCCTTCTTCATTAACTGTTAACATATGTTTTTTTATTTTTGCTAAAGTTAAGGGGTCTATCCCTTTCGGGGCATATTCCATTTCATTTCCCTTTACGCCTCTTTGAGACCATAAATGTTCTATTTGTTCTGTAGATAATTGATTATTTTTCTTCAGCTGCACAATCTTTTTTTGATAACTTTCCAAACTCGCCTTAAATCGATCAAACATTAGTGGCTTTACAATATAATCTGTTACTCCGCCCTGCAGGGCGTGCCTCACTACATCTGTTTCCGATGCCGCTGTAATCATAATAATATCTGTATCGTGCAAATGATGCCTAATATATGTGACAAGTTCCGTTCCTTGCATATCAGGTAAGTACACATCTAATAACACAAGCTGTGGCTTCACAAGCTCTAGCCATTCTTTCGCTTGTTCTCCAGTCGTTGCCGTTCCAATTACTTTAAATCCCTCAATTTTTTCAGTAAAACGACGATGAATGTCAGCAATCCGAATATCATCTTCTACAATTAATACTTCAATCTCCTCACCCATTACTATTCGCCTCTCTCTTTCGGTAGTGCAATAATAAATAACGCACCACCTAAATCCCCTTTTTCGATTGCAATACTTCCATTTAAATCTTCTACTAACTCTTTCACTTTTGCTAATCCATATCCTCGCTCTCCTCCTTCTTTCGTCGAAAAGCCTTTATAGAATATGCTAGTAATTATTTCATCATGAATCCCTTGCCCTGAATCTTCCACTTCAATTAATATTTCTTCTCCAATATCAGTTACAAACATCCTTACTCTCTTATCATTCTCTTCATTTTTTTCAATTGCTTCAAATGCATTCGTAATTAAATTTCCTAAAATAGAAACGACATAATTACTCTCAATATGTGGACTTAATTTGTCTAAACCACTTTCTCTATCTAGCATAAAATCAATCTTCAACTCTCGTGCTCTATTATAAAATCCAATTAAAATTCCACCTAGCCATGGATTTTGAATCCGCTTCATAATAAATTGAACAAAATCTTGATATACCGCTGTTTCCTTATGAATAAGCTCTAAAGCATCTTCGTATGATTCTAATTGGATAAGACCTGAAAGCGTATACAATAAATTGTTATATTCGTGCGCTTGCGCTCGTAATGCCTCTGTATATTGCTTCGTCTGAGATAATTCTGCTGTTAACTGATCCATTTCAGATTTCAAACGTAAGCTCGATACAACGCCAGTTACTTTATTCTTTACTTTAATAGGTAGACGGTTCGCAATAACAGCCTGTCCTTTTATATTTAATTGGCGATCAAACTGTTCTTCACCAGTTTGAAGTACATCTAGTATCGTTGAATTAGGAATTACATTTAAAATAAATTCCCCAATAATATTTTGTTGTTTATCTAGCGAAAGAATATCATAAGCTGCTTGATTGACTAAACTAATCATGCCATTTTTATCGATTACAATAATCCCTTCACGTACAGATTGAATCACTGTACTATGCTCTTCATATAAAGATGAAATTTCTTCTGGTTCCATACCGAACATCATTCTTTTTATACTTGCCGCTAAATATATAGAGCCGATTACTCCAATTAATAGCCCTATTATTGTAATCCAAAATACACGCTTTCCATACACCTCTACCGCTCCATGAATATCATCCATTGAAAATCCAACAGACACCACACCAATGATTTCATTTTCCTGATTACGGATTGGAACTTTTCCGCGTAATGAAGGGCCTAATGATCCAGTTGCTTTCGAAACATATGATTTTCCTTCTAATAAAACGCCTTTGTTATCTCCACCAATCATCGCTTCTCCTATTTTATCTCGCTCAGGATGTGCATATCGAATCCCCTCTTTATTTCCAACTACAATGAAGTCAGCCTCTGTATCCATTCGAATTCTTTCTGCAATCGGCTGAATAATAGAAGCTGGGTTTTCTTTTTGAAAAGCTTCCTTTATTTCAGGTATAGCAGCAACTGTTTTCGCAACATGCAAAGCCCTTTTGCCAATTTGCTCTTCTACCGTTTCAGATAATATGTAATAAAATAAATAACTCGTTAGCATAAGTACAACTAAAATAAGTGTACTAATAGTTAATGTAATTCTCGGTTGGAGTTTTAATTTTTTTAATTTCAAAACCATTCCCCTAACATGATTAAAGATAGAATTTAAAGAATATACAGTCTCTTTAATTATACTTAATCATAACACGGTTACTCTATATTTCTTTCTTTTTCTCTTCATAAAAAAAGAAACGAAGTAAAATTACTACCTCGTTTCTTAACATTCGTTATTACACTTTAAACTTACTAATCATCTCTTGTAATTCTTCTGCCATTTGTGATAAATGAACTGCTGCTGCATTTATTTCATCTACTGAAGCTAATTGTTCCTCAGAGGAACCAGCAATATTTTGAACGCTTGCTGCATTTTCTTCAATTGTAGCTGCAATTTCATTAATAGATGCACTTACTTGTTTTGCATCTACCGTCATTTGTTTTGCTACATCTACCATGTTATCAATTTGTACAACTGTATCATCCGTAGATTTCAATATTTCAGCAAAGCTTTGCTTCGTTTCATTTGCAACTACAAGTCCTGATTGTACTTCTACTCCAACTTGATTCATAGAGCTTACTGTTTCTTTTATATCAAATTGAATCTCTTTCACTAGTTTCCCAATTTCCGTAGAAGACTGTCCTGATTGTTCTGCTAGCTTTCGTACTTCATCTGCTACAATTGCAAATCCTCTTCCTTGCTCTCCAGCTCTCGCAGCCTCAATTGCCGCATTTAACGCTAATAAATTTGTCTGTTCAGCAATATGTTGAATCACTTCAAGGATTGCTCCAATTTGTTTCGACTTATCGTCTAACAAACCAATGATTTTGTCTGACTGCGAAACAGACTCATGAATTAATTGCATTTGATTCACAGTTTGTTCAACTAACTTCCCACCATTTTCAGCTTTTTTCTTCGTATACATAGAGGCTGTAGATACTAATGAAGAACTATCTGCAACACGCTGAATTCCTTCTGTAACTTCTTCTAACAATGTTGCTCCTTCTTCAACTTCTTTCGTTTGTATTTCTGCACCACTTGATACTTGCTCTATCGCCTGTGTAATTTGTTCCGTTGCTTCGCTTGTCTGCTTCATACTAGCTGTTAATTCTTCTGAAGATGCCGCTACATGACTTGCTGAAGTGTTTATATTGGAAATGACACTTTGTAACGATGCAGCCATCTCGTTAAAACTTTCTCCTAGCTGCCCAATTTCATCTTTAGAATGAACTGTAATTGACTCTGTTAAATCGCCTTCACTAATCTTTTTCGATGATATAACAAGTTGTTTTAACGGACTAATAATAGAAGCAATTATGAAGTAAATTAAAATCCCACCAATTACTAATGAAATACCAATAACAGTTATTGTTTTATAGAAAATAGGGTTAGCTGCTTCGATAATTTCTTTTGAAGGCATAATTCCTGCTATTTTCCATCCAGTTTTCTTATTCGTTTTAAAAGTGATATTGCGATCTTCACCATCTAATGAATAATAAAAATCTCCAGCTTCCTGTTTATACAATTCTTTACTAAGTTTCTCTTCTAATTTCTCTCCTGGCTTCATTTTCGGGTGCGCTACTACATTTTTATCTTGATCAAATATCGCTACATATCCTTCCTTACCGATATTAACCATCTTGGAAGTAGTAACAATATTATTAATGATTAAGTCAATCCCAAGAACTCCACTTTTATCCTCGTTTTGTTTTGCTAGTGTAATAACAATATTCCCTGTCGTTTTTGACTTATATGGAGCAGTTACAATTACCTCTCCACTTTTCTTCACGGCCTCTTTATACCAATCTCTTTCTGTAGGATTATATCCATCTGGCATCTGAATAGCTGGTGATTGAATGAACTGTCCATTACTAGATCCTGTATAGATTGCTTCCATTTCTGGATGCAGTTTATTGTATTCTTCTAGTTTATTTTGTATGTTTTGAATTTGATCTGCTTGGTAACTTGATTGTGTGAATAATTTCGTAAAATAAGTTGCATCTACTTTTTTACTATCCAATTCTTTATTAATTACATTATCCAAAATTTTTATATTATCTTTCGCCGAGTTTAAAATCGTTTCATTAAAATTCGTCTTCGCCTGTTGATAAGACGTCCAACCAATTACAATACTTGGAAGAATTAAAATGATAACAAATGACACAAGTAACTTTGTTTTTAGACTACTACTCCTTAATTTCCCTTGAAACATATTTCTACCCCTCCATACCGTTTTAAATGTAATTATCTCACATTTAATTTATTTATATAAATTACACGATTAATTGTATTAACTCTTTGTCTCTTTTTCTATTAAAGAGTTAATACATACCTTTTTCATTCTATATAAATTAAATAATTAAAACAATATATAAAAATGTATATTATTCGAAATATTATAATTCACAGAAGAACCTCCAGTATTTCACTTACTAGAGGTTCTTTCCACCTTACTATTCTTTATCTTTTTCTACTTCTTTTTTCTCATCTTCTACTACAGATACAACAGGTTTATCACTTGATAATTGTTGTACCGCTCCTTTTCCAGCAAATCCTTCTAATAGCTCTTTTAAGTCAATTCCAGAAGAAGCTTTTAACGTTTCTTGCATCGTTGCCATTAAATCAGTTGCATAACCCGCAACTTTTCCGGCGCCGCTATTTTTACCACCGCCGCCTGTATCAACAACTGTAATTTTATCAATGTTACTAAGCGGACTTGCAACTTCCTTCGCATAACTTGGAAGCATTTTAAGAACCATATCCATAATTGCCGCTTGGCCATATAACTCAAATGCCTCTGCAATTTTTTGCTTCGCTTCTGCTTCTGCTAAACCTTTTAATCTAATAACATCTGCTTCCGCCGTACCTTGTGCTTTTTGTACTTCCGCTTTCGCTTGACCTTGCGCTTTTTCGATTTCCGCCTTCGCTAAACCTTCTACACGTACTTCTTCCGCACGAGCTCTCGCTTCAGCTTCAATCTTATATTGATCCGCATCTGCCTTTTTAATTTGTTTTACTTTTTCTGCTTCCGCTGATTGCTCAACAGCATAGCGATCTGCATCTGCTTTTTTCTTAACTTCTGCATCATATTGCTTTTCACGACGCGCAATCTCTTTTTCTTCTAACTCGATTTGCTTTTCACGCTCAATGATTTTAACGCGCATTTGCTCTTCTGTAACACCTTGTTGTGCTTTCGCTTGTTGTAATTCGTAAGAAAGATCCGCATCTGCACGGGCTTGCTCTTGTTCCCTCTTATAGGACTGTACTTTTAATTCTTTATGTTTTTCAGCTTCAGCGATTTGTGCATCACGTTGATATTCTGCTTCTTTTGCCTCTTTTTCAGCACGTGCTTTTTCAATACGTGCTTCTTTTTCACGCTCTGCGTTCGCAATTGTTGCATCACGCTTAACGGTCGCAATTTGCGGCTGACCAAGCGCATCTAAGTATCCGTTTTTATCCATTATTTCTTTAATTGTGAAAGAAACAATGCGAAGTCCCATCTTCTTTAAATCTGTAGAAGCTACTTCATGTACCTTTTGAGCAAATTGCTCTCTATTACTATACGCATCCTCTACTGTCATAGAAGATAAGATTGCACGTAAGTGACCTTCTAAAACCTCTTTTGCTTCTACTTTTAACTCTTCCGTTTCTTTTCCTAAATATTGCTCAGCTGCAGTAGATACTTCTTCAATTGTAGAACCTACTTTAATAATAGAAACACCATTTACTGTAACTGGAACACCTTGCTTCGTATACGTATCACGTGTACCAACTTCTAATTTGTAGTTTAATAGGCTTAAAGGTTCTGCTCTTTGCATAATTGGAACTACGAAAGTACCGCCCCCGCGGATAATCTTAATCTTCTTTCCATCATCAGTGGTAACAACATTCTTTCCTCCACCAAGCCAGTTCCCTGTAACAATTAACGCTTCATCTGGACCAACCGTACGATACTTCGTAATGAATACTAAAATGAGTAGAATTAAAATTGCCAGTAAAACTCCACCGATAATTAATGGAATCGTCATGTAAATTCCCCCTTATAATTTTGGTTTCTTTAAAGAATAAGCGATGTTTTGTACAAGTAAAACACCATCTTGGACTCCCTCGATAATAACCTCTGTTCCTTGCGAAATATCTTTTTTTCCAACTGTTTTAGCTGGGATTGCATTACTTCCAAATTGGGATGAAATTAATACTTCACCAAATCCTTCTGTAGGAATTGTCGTAATGACTTCTCCTTTGCAACCGATAAATTCATCCATACGTTGTACGGTATTTTGCTCTGCTTCTGCAATCGGTTTTAAAATTAGTATTTTCATGATGAAAACACCGATAAAAGATATAGCAAATGCAGCCCCAAAAATAGTAATACTATTAAAGGAAAACAAATATTCTCCTATATAACTAAGCCCACATAACATGGCGAAGAAACTAAGTAATAAAGTAACAACGGATACAGCTCCGCCCCCAAAACTAAATATCGATTCAAATATATCTCCAAAGAAGATATAAATAACAGTGAGTATAGTAGCAATAATAAATCCATATAAATAAATTGTTTCAAGTGGATAACCAAACAAGACCATTTCTTATCCCCCTTTCTTAAACAATCCCTTTTTTGTTATATGTATGCCCCACCTCTTTCAAAGATTATAGTTCTTAATTTTCAGTTATTTACCTTTTAAAGAAAAGCCTGTAAGACAGGCCTCTAAAAAAGAACAGGAGAAACCTATTGTGACAGGCTCCTCCTAGAAAATAACCGATATATTATATATCTATATAATATACTATTTTCCACAAAAAGTAAAGTTAAACATACATTGGAAAAGCACTTATTTTACTGATAATTTGTACGTTCCATCACCATTATCATATTTATATACATACAAGTAATACTTGCCTGGTTTTGCATTAAATTTCGCTTCTATATGATTCCCATTGGCTTGACCGTAAGCTGCATAATTTTGCATATCTGATTCATGGTGAAGTACCCATGTCATTCCAATTCCATACTCATTTAAAACAGAAATGTCGATATCTCTCGCTGATGCTACATTAAATGTATAAACATCAGTGTGGTCCCCGCCAATAAGACTACCTTTTATCGTACTATTTAGCCCGATACGATTTGCTTCTTCTAGACGATTATTTGGTTCTGATTCTGTTAAACTTCCATCTTTAATCGTAACAGTTGTTTCGCTTCTGCTCTCTTTGCCTTTATCATCTTTTACTCTTAACGATACTTTATAAGAACCTTCTCTTTCATATACATGTACTGGATTCACTTCTGTACTTGTGCTTCCATCTCCAAATTCCCATAAATAAGAAACAATTTTTCCATCTTCATCGTTTGAGCCATCACTTTTAAATTGAATTCCCTCTTTTACAAGACCGCTATAAGGGCCATTTATATTAACCGTTGGAGCTTTATTTTCTCCATCATCTTTTGCGATTCCATGGAAGACTACATCATATTCAAATTCATTTGAGCTATTCACACGATAATTGACGAAGTATGCTGTAACAGTTTTGTAGCCACTCCATTCTTTTTGCGCCAATTGTTCTAAAGATTCATTTACTCTTTTACTCATTGCTTTCCAATCTTCTGATTCACCTTTTGTGACACTACCTGTATACGTACCTTCTAATGTAAATGTATTAAAGAATTGAGAATTATGTTTTGTCATTTTTGTATCTTTCATAGGCAACGTATCACTAATTTCTTTTTTCACTTCAGTTAACGATTTTGGTGCATGTTCAGCTAAATAATCATCTGCTACTTCCGGTACATTATATTTATCTTGATTATCAATTAACTGCTGCATATACTCTTGATACTCTTTATTTAACTTAGGATCTTTACTTAGATTTTCACGATATGCATCATAATTTTTCACGTCATTCGCACGAATCAAATCTTGAATTTTATCAAATGTTTCAAACTGATGCGTATATAAGTAAGACTGCAATGCGAACGAGTAATTATAGAAGTCCCAAGAACCGTATTTAGCAAATAGTGTACGCTCTGCTGTATAACGGCTTGCAGGATCAGATGATAATCCGCTAATTATACTCTTTCTTGGTACAACGTTATTCGTACGAGTAGATCCTGCGAAAAACTCTGCATTTCCTTCTTGGAACCAAGTTAGCCTTTCATTTTGATACATATCTCCTCTTCCAAATAAACCAGGAACTTCATATCTCCCTTGCAGGTAATGAGTAAATTCATGACGGAATAACTCTTCTAAACTATAAATACTTTGCTCTGGTGTACGCTCATATGTAAAGAATGTACCTGTCTCTTCAATATAAATTCCACCGTTGTTTGTTTCATATCCATACAATTGTCTATTTAATTGATATTCATCTGGACTATTATAAATTACGATCGTTAATACATCATCCGCATTTCCTGGCTCTAACGCTTTGTCATTTCCAATTACACGGTGGTACTGTGCCTTTACTTCCTTCGCAGCCCAATATAGTCTCTTAATTTTTTCTTCTGATACTTTATCTCCTGTTTTGAACACAATTGATCCATCGTCGAATGTATACGTTTTTGGTAAGTATTGCTCTTTTCCTTCTTTACGTATTTTCTCTAAATCTACTGTATTCCCGCTATAATCTTTACCATTATAATTTGTTGTAATTTGTTCTACCGCAACAAAATACGGTTCACTTAAGCTCGGGTACATATGCATTGCTTGTGTAACAACCTCTAATCCTTTATTTGGATTGCTATGAAACTTCCCTAAACGGCTAGCAAAATAAATGCCATTATTAACGAGCCATTTATTTTCTGGCGTTACTTCATTTAGAAGAGCAATACGATTTATTTCATTAATAAACCCATCTACTTTTCCATACCACATCGTTTCATTCGCTTCTTTACGAGCCTCAGTTAAGTACGACTGTATATCATAGTCAATACCTTGCATAATATCGTATATTGCTTGTCCCTTCATTCGATCATTTACATAAGTAGTATAATTATCATTGTATTGCTTTAAAATATTCGATGCATATTGAACCGTTTCAACATCGCTTGAAGCATTACTAATTAATTTACCGTATGCAGATACGACTGTATCTTGTTCAACTGTACCAAGCTTAAAGTTTGGATTTTTTGCGATTGCTTTTAAAGCAGGTAAACATTTATCCTGGAAGCTTCTTTCATTTAAGTCGCTTAATTCACTATTATAAAATGCAAGATAAAAAGCTGAACGCAGCACTTCAGTAAACGTTTGAATTCCTTTTGAATCATCTTTCGTAAATGTACTACCTCTATGAGCTAATTCATCTATAATGACTTGCATTTTTCCTTTATCTTTATAAAAAGCCTTTGCATCTTCATTAAACTGGAATAAGTCTGTAATTTGGTGCCACTTAATACTGCCTAACGTTTCAACTAATTCTTGATCATTCATTTTGTTTAAATCAGCCATTGAATAGCTTTCTTTAACTTGCTTTACTGCAGTTTTCTTCGTAATAGATGCTGGTCGCTGTGAAAAATCTCCTACTTTTAAACGTTCTTGAAATGATAAAGTTTCATCAACTTTTGAAATATGTCCAACTTCATCTACCGACTTTTCAATTCCAACCGGTTTCGTTTTCAACACGTTATACGGTACTTTTTCTTCCGCTGCTGCATGAGTTTGAAGTGCGCCTAACGATAAAGCCATTGTACTAATGCTAAGCATCACTTTATTGATCTTTGATTTCTTGTTCATATCCTTGCCCCCTATTTTAATATTCCATTCAAGAATTTAACATAAAATCTGGATGTAACAATATAAAATGCAATATTTCATATTATTTCTTCCTATAATTTGTACATATCGTGAACACATTGCTCTTTACCTCCCTAAAACAAATTGCATCCTTTCACATTATAAAAAGGTAATTTTTTGACAATTAAAAACTTAATTGTTATGATTATTATAATTGTTAACTTTATTAAATAAGGGTGGGATTCTATGATAAAAAAAGAAAACAGTGTATTTTATATCTCCTTCTTGCTAACAACATTATTCATTATATGGGGAATTACCCCAGCAAGTTGGATACAAGGCTACGATTTACAAAGTGTTACATCTTCTTTAAACTCATTTATCCTCAATAAATTTGGGTGGTTTTACTCTCTACTTATGACTACAATGATTATTTTGGCTGTTTATTTAGCATTTTCTAAGTACGGTTCTATTCGTCTTGGTAAAGATGGAGAAAAGCCAAAATATAATTATCCATCTTGGCTATCCATGTTGTTTGGGGCAGGAATGGGAATTGGACTCCTCTTTTATGGAATCGCTGAACCGATTTCACATTTTACAGATCCATTAACAGGAAAAGCGGGGACAGAGGAAAGTGCCAAACTCGCTATGCAATATTCATTTTTCCACTGGGGACTCTTTCCGTGGTCACTATACGCAATGGTTGCTTTAACAATTGCATATTTCACATTCCGCAAACAAAAAGGTAGCACTATCGGGGCTACAGTTACTCCATTATTTAATCGATCGAAAAATTCTCGTATCGGAAAAACAGTTGATATTTTAGCTGTTTTAGCCACAGTATTTGGCATTGTGCCATCTGTTGGGATTGGTGCTCAACAAATTGCTGGAGGATTAAGCTATTTATTCCCTTCTATTCATAACACTTTACTTACACAGCTCGTACTTATCGCCATCTTCGCCGTTTTATATTTAACGAGTGCACAAACTGGCTTAGATCGTGGGATTAAATATTTGAGTAACTTAAATTTCTCTCTTGCAGGTATTTTACTCGTCTCCTTTTTATTTTTAGGGCCAACCGTATTTATTATGAAATATTTCACATCTACACTCGGTTCTTATATTGGAGCTTTGCCTAGTATGGGATTAAATTTAGGAGCATTTAATGAAAAATCTTCTTCTTGGATTGAAAACTGGACTATTTTCTATTGGGGATGGTGGATTTCTTGGTCTCCATTCGTCGGTACATTCATCGCTCGTATTTCTAAAGGGCGCACAATAAGAGAATTTATTTTTGGAGTTGTATTAGTCCCGACTCTTATCTGTACATTTTGGTTTGCAGTATTTGGTGGTACCGCAATCCATATGGAAATGTTCCAATCGCTTGGAATAGCTGATGAAATTGCAAAAAATGGTACAGAGATTGGATTATTTGCTGTTATTTCACATCTACCATTCTCTACATTTTTAACGATTATCGGGTTAATTTTAGTAGCCACATTTTTCGTTACTTCTGCCGATTCAGCAACATTTGTTGTTTCCATGCAAACGAGTAACGGAAGTTTATCACCGAAAAATAGTTTAAAACTTATATGGGGATTAACAATCGCGATAATTGCCGCTATTTTATTACAAGCTGGAGGATTAAATGCACTACAAATCGCAGCTATAATTGCTGCGCTACCATTTTCTATTGTAGTCGTTCTTATGGTTACTTCACTCTTTAAAGAGCTACGAAAAGAAGATGTTAATTTGCAAACGAAAGAAGTGCCGAAAAAAATAAAAAAGGTTATGTAACGATTGGCGCCTCAAATCACTTCTAAATCCGTAATAAAACCCATTCATATGAAATATCATTTTCATATGAATGGGTTTTTCACTCTATTATATAGTGTTGTAAACATGCTTTTTCCTCAAAACCTACTTTCTTGTACAATTTCATCGCACGATCATTATTCGTATTCAAACATAGTACTATCTCTCTCATCCCTTGGAAGGAGAAAATATACTGAATTGCCCCTTGTAATATCCGCTCTCCGACACCTTTTCTTCTACTATTTTCAGCGGTTGCAATAAATTCAATATTAGCTTCATGAAACTCCGGATTTACTTCAACATATACATAACCTTCTAACTTACCATTCTTCATACTTACAAATAATTTATTCGTATCACTTAAACGTTCAATGATTTCATTTCCTTCATAATATGTATTAGGAAAAATATTATTATGTAAAACAATAAACTGCTCAAATACTTGTTGAGATGCTTCCTCTACTTGATTTATTGTACATTGCTCCACATTAGTTTTCTTTAAAATTAAAACGCTATGTTTCTCTTGTTTTTTAGCTTGTAAATATTTCATAAAGTCGATACCATTACTATTTTTCACGTGATAAAATCCATGAAACTTTTGAATATGAAGTGGAATTTTCTCGATAAGTTTCTTCCACATACTTAAAGCAATCTCTCCCCAATTCGAAGCTATAATAAAAGGCCCCCAAATCTCCGCACTTTCGCTTATCTCATCTATATCAAATCCTAATACACCTACAATTTCATTATTATCATTATAAGAAACGACAAAAGACTTCTCCCGCCCTATATCAGAAAAACCATGAAGAATAGCGTCCAATATTTCTTCATGATTTTCCCCGCAATAACCAACATGCTGCGTAATATCTTTATTCATCATCGAAATAAATTCTGCAGCTTCTTCGATCTTTGAAATAGAATTAATATGCATAACTTCCCCTCCTTTTCTAATACACTTAGACAATCACTAGTAATATCCTTCTCTAGTAAAAAAAGACATCATCATATGCATGTTTCTAATAAAACCACCATGATAATGTCTTCTCAAAAAAGCAAAAATTAATTATATATAATAATAAGATTAAACGTTATTTATTTCTTAAATAATCTCTTTCTAAATACGAACATACTTAGTGCGGAAAGAACAAGTGTTATGCCAGAAAGTAAAGTCGATGTGCTAGCTTCACCGCCTGTTGATGGTAAAAATTTCTTACCTTCCTCTGGCTTATTAGTATGTTGTTTATTTAAAGTGTCTGCTTTTCTTCCCTCGTTTTCAACAACTTGATTATTCCCTTTTGGCTCTTGATCCAATCCTGTTGCTGATTCTTTTACTTCTTTCTTTGGTTCTTTCGCTTCTTCAACTTCTTTTGTTGGCTCTTTTTCTTCTTCTTTTGTTCCTTCAACTTCTTTTACCGGCTCTTTCACTTCTTCTTTTGTTCCTTCAACTTCTTTTACCGGCTCTTTCACTTCTTCTTTTGTTCCTTCAACTTCTTTTACCGGCTCTTTCACTTCTTCTTTTGTTTCTTCAACTTCTTTTACCGGCTCTTTCACTTCTTCTTTTGTTTCTTCAACTTCTTTTACCGGCTCTTTTTCTTCTTCTTTCGATTCTTCAACTTCTTTTACTGGTTCTTTCACTTCTTCTTTTGTTTCTTCAACTTCTTTTACCGGTTCTTTCACTTCTTCTTTTGTTCCTTCAACTTCTTTTACCGGCTCTTTCACTTCTTCTTTTGTTCCTTCAACTTCTTTTACCGGCTCTTTCACTTCTTCTTTTGTTCCTTCAACTTCTTTTACCGGCTCTTTCACTTCTTCTTTTGTTTCTTCAACTTCTTTTACCGGCTCTTTTTCTTCTTCTTTCGATTCTTCAACTTCTTTTACTGGTTCTTTCACTTCTTCTTTTGTTTCTTCAACTTCTTTTACCGGTTCTTTCATTTCTTCTTTTGTTCCTTCAACTTCTTTTACCGGTTCTTTCACTTCTTCTTTTGTTCCTTCAACTTCTTTTACCGGTTCTTTCACTTCTTCTTTCGATCCTTCAACTTCTTTTACCGGTTCCTTCACTTCTTCTTTTATTTCTTCAACTTCTTTTACCGGTTCTTTCACTTCTTCTTTTGTTTCTTCAACTTCTTTTACCGGTTCTTTCACTTCTTCTTTTGTTTCTTCAACTTCTTTTACCGGTTCTTTCACTTCTTCTTTTGGTATTAATTTTTCTACTATATTCTGCATTACAATGCCACTATATAATATGCCAGTCTCATAATGATCTGCATCTAAATCAAATTCATATATTTTTTCTCCTAAAGTACGCCAAATGATTCCCTCATCAGTAAGCGTTCCACCTTCACTCTTTAGTGTAATTTTTTCAATTGGCTCTCCCTCTAAATCATATACAGAAATTTTCACTTCTTTATTTATTTCTGCATCATCCAAAATGACCTTTTGCCTTCTAACATCAATTGTTATCCACTGACCTAATTGTATTAATGGCCTTACATCACGAATCTCATTTTCAGCTAATTTTAAACTAAGTAAGTCTAGCATTGATCCAAGAACCGTTACATCTTTAATACGATTATCTGTAAGATTTAACCACTGTAAATTTTCCAATGAAGATAGTGGTGTTATATCTTCAATTTGATTATGAGATACATTCACATTATTCAATTGTTTCAAGTTTGAGATGAACTCAATATTTTTCAGGCCTACTCCTTCTAAAGTGAGTTTTTCTAAGTTCGTCATGTACTCTAAACCTGTTATATTTTTTATCTCATTTCCATTTTCTTTAAGTATCTCTAATTTTTTAATCTGTAATAAATCTTCTTTTGTAATAGGAGCGTTTAAATTCTCTCTACCTAAATTCTCTTTATTAATATGTTGTTGTAAAGTTTTATCGAGAATTACATTTTCCTTTTGTTCATTATCCTCTTTTATTGTTTCCTTGATTTCGTCTAATCTTTCAACAACATTTTGAATTACTGTTCCATTAAACTTAATACGATTCTCTTCTGGCTTTATATCCAACATAAATTCATATGTTTTTTCACCAGTAGTCCCCCATTTAACAGAACCATTATTAACTATCCCATCTTCACTCTTCAATTGAATAGTATCAAGTGGCTCTCCTTGTAAATTATAGATAGGTATTTTAACTTCCTTATCTTTTTCTACATTATCTAAAAAGATTTTTTGTCTTTGAATATCGATATATATTCTTTTTCCTAGCTCTTGAACAGGTCTAACATCACGAATTTCATTTGAACCTAGCTTTAAATCATATAAGTCTGTTAAGTGACTAAGTGGCGTTATATCTGAAATATAGTTTTCTTCTAAATTAAGTGATTGTACAGTAGATAATCTTGATAAAGGTTCGATGTTTTCTAATTCATTTTTAGCAAGATCTAACTCTACTAATTTTTTCATTGATGTAATATGTTCAATATTTGTAAGTCCATTGTTACTTAAAGATAAGTTTTTTACATTTTTCAATTGCTCAATTCCAGCAAGGTTATCATTACTAATTTGATTATTTGCCACAGTCAAAGTCTTTAAAGATTTCACTGTAAATAATGGTTTAATATCTTTTATATAATTACTATTTAAATCTAGCATTTTAATCTTCTTCATTTGGCTTAATGGGCTTAAATCTGAGATTTTATTGTTTCTCAAAGTTAAAAACTCAATATGCTCTAACTCAGCCAAAGGTCCAATATCTTCAAGTTCACCATAGGTTATACTTAATGATTTTAATTGTCTCAATCCCGAGATAAATTTTATATTTTTTAACTTAACTTCTTCCAACTTTAAGTTTTCTAAGTTCGTCATATATTCTAGACCGCTTACGTCTTGTATTCCTTTATTTTTAGCTTCAACGACTATTAAAGATTTAACTTTTAATAAATCTTCCTTAGTTATTGGAGTATCTAGATTTTCTCTATTCAAATTATATTTATTAATATGCCTTTGTAGTTGCTTATCTACTATTACATTTCCAATTCCATCTTGTTGATCCACTTTATCCTCTTTATTTTCCTTTTGTTTTTCTGGAACATTGTTCTCTAAATTCAATGTATTTACTTCAAACTGTACTTGGTACTTATTATCATAGGCCATTGTTGGAATATAAATATGCATTCGCATATTATACCTTTTTCCTAATTCCCCTACTTCAAACTGAATCACTTTCGTTCCATTTTTCTTTTTATCTTCTGATATTACTTTCACATCATGAAACACACCTGGAGTATGAATATCCTCTGTTTTCAAGTATTGAAAGAAATCACTATCACTTAATGTTGCTGTTACAATTTTCTTTCCATTCTCAATTGTTAATTTCGGATCCTTTATATAAACAGCTGCCATAGACTCTTCATTCGTTTTATCTTTATACGCTTTAATAACAGCATCATATGTACCATCTTCTAAACCTTGTCCAGTTTTATTCGCCTCAATTGCTACTGCCGCTAAAGCAGGTGTTGAATAAACAGCAAACGGAAGTGATAACGCTGCCGCTATAATCATTGCATTTATACGTTTTCTTTTATTTTGTTTCAACTTTACATCTCCTCCGAAATATATAATTCGAAATGTAATCATTTCTCGAATAAATGATAATGATTTTCATTATCATTGTCAACTAGGAAAATAAAAAGTTTACAAAAAAAGAACCTCTTTAAAAGAGGTTATGCCATTTTTTCACCTGATTCTTCTCTAAAAAAGCTTTTCATCGCATGAAATACGTCTGCTTTTTGCTTTAAAATATAGTATCTAAAGTTTTCATCTTTAATATTTTTATAGGCTGACATGAGTGTACTATGGCGGTTGTACTGATTCACTTCCCCATACCCAAACATATTACACTTCTTCATTAGCTCTTCAACAAGTTTTACACATCTAGCATTATCTGATGTTAAATTATCACCATCTGAAAAATGGAATGGATAAATATTATAGCGGTCTGGTGAATATTTATTATCGATAAGTTCGAGTGCTTTTTTGTATACAGAAGAACAAATCGTTCCGCCACTTTCTCCTTTTGAGAAAAACTCTTCCTCTGGAACTACTTTTGCCTCCGTATGATGGGCAATAAATTCAATATCTACTGTTTCATACTTTGTGCGTAAAAATCTTGTCATCCAGAAAAAGAAGCTACGTGCCATATATTTCTCCCATATTCCCATCGATCCACTCGTATCCATCATCGCTAATACAACAGCTTTTGAATCTGGCTTTAATACTTCATTCCAAGTGCGGAACTTTAAGTCTTCTTGGTGAATTGGATGAAAAGATGCTTTACCACTCATTGCATTTCGTTTATATGCGGATATCATTGTTCTTTTCTTATCGATATTTCCCCATAATCCTGTTTTTCTAATGTCATTAAATTCAACATGTTCAATCCGGTTTTCATCCATTTCTTTTCTCTTTAAATTAGGCAGTTCTAACTCTCTGAAAAACGCTTGCTCTAATTCTAAAATAGAGACTTCAGCTTCATAGTAATCTTCCCCAGCTGCATCTCCTGCTCCTTGCCCTTTTCCTGGCCCTTTTTGTTTTTGACCACCTGATCCATCTCTCGCAACGACATCACCAACTTTGCTGTCACCGTTTCCTTGCCCAACATGTTTATTTTTATCATAATTGTATCTAATCTTATATTCATCTAGAGAACGAATTGGTATTTTTACAACATCCTTGCCATTAGACATAACTATACTTTCTTCTGTTACAAGATCGGGTAAATTATTCTTAATTGCCTCTTGTACTTTTTCTTGATGGCGCTGTTGGTCGTCATATCCTTTGCGATGGAGGGACCAGTTTTCCTGTGAAATCGTATAATTTGGTTGATTTTCTTCGCCCATTCCTTTCCCTCCTTACTGTAATTGTCTTCCTGTATGAACAGCAATCTATAAATTTTGTTCTGTAATGTGCAAGCTAGAATGTTTGAAAGGTAACTGCCCACAGAAAATCATCCCATAAACATTTATAACGTTTTTCATACAATACCCCGAGCATCCTAAACAAAATTTTGCCACTCACATAATAGAAAGAAATATTCAGCCACTGATAAGAAAGAAACACAATGCATTGTTGCACATATTTTTACTTTGCAACATATTGTATTGTGTTGGCTTTTTTCGTATGAATGGTTGGTTACTCTATCATATGCATATTGTAAAAATAATTGACAATAAATTCATAAAATTGCATCTTAATTTATTACATTTGGACAAGGTATGACACTTTATACACATATGAACGGATAATAAAACGCTGTCCCGCAAAATACAAGAGACAGCGTTTTGTTATCAAACTATCTGTTTAACAAGCTACCTACATAGCGTAGTAATTCATTTGCTGAAGAAGAATTATAGCCATGCTCATCAATTAAACGCGCAACAACATCATTGATTTTCTTAAGCTGATTTTCGTCCGGCGTTTTCGTTGACGTTGTAATTTTCACTATATCTTTTAAATCAGCAAATAGTTTTTTCTGAATCGCTTCACGAAGACGTTCATGTGAATTATAATCAAAGCGTTTTCCTTTACGGGCATAAGCAGAAATGCGAATTAAAATCTCTTCACGGAACGCTTTCTTAGCATTTTCTGAAATTCCAATTTGCTCTTCAATTGAGCGCATTAATTTTTCATCTGGACTCATTTCTTCTCCTGTTAACGGATCACGTAATTTCGATTTATTGCAGTACGCCTCGACGTTATCTAAGTAATTATCCATAAGCGTCTTAGCTGATTCTTCATATGAATAAACAAACGCTTTTTGTACTTCTTTCTTCGCGATTTCATCGTATTCTTTTCTCGCTAATGAGATGAAGTTCATGTAACGTTCACGGTCTTCATTACTAATGGATGGATGCTGATCTAGCCCATCTTTTAAAGATCTAAGTACATCTAACGCGTTAATAGATGGTACCTCTTTTCGAATGATTGTAGACGAAATTCGGTTAATGACATAACGAGGATCAATACCCTTCATACCTTCATCTTGATATTCGCGTTGTAATTCTTCTACATCAATCGCATTATAACCTTCTACCGTTTCTCCATCATACAAACGCATCTTTTTAATTAAATCAATATCCGGACGCTTCGGATCTTTTAAACGAGTTAAAATGGTGAACATTGCTGCAACGCGAAGTGTGTGTGGTGCAATGTGAACATTCGATACATCACTTTCACGAATCATTTTTTCATAAATATGTTCTTCTTCACTTACTCGTAAATTATAAGGAACTGGCATTACAATAATTCTTGAGTGCAATGCTTCATTTTTCTTATTTGCTATAAATGAGCGATACTCTGTTTCATTCGTATGCGCTACAATTAATTCATCTGCTGAAATAAGCGCAAATCTTCCCGCTTTGAAATTCCCTTCTTGCGTAAGCGATAATAAGTGCCATAAAAACTTCTCATCGCATTTTAACATCTCTTGGAACTCCATCATTCCTCGGTTTGCCTTATTTAATTCTCCATCAAATCGATACGCACGCGGATCTGATTCTGAACCATATTCTGCAATCGTAGAAAAGTCCAGACTACCTGTTAAATCTGCAATATCTTGTGATTTTGGATCAGACGGGCTAAATGTACCAATCCCTGTACGACGATCTTCAGAGAAGAAAATACGCTCTACAACTACATCCTCAATTCTTGATCCGTATTCTTGCTCTAAACGCATGACATTTAGTGGTGATAAATTCCCTTCAATTCTAACCCCATACTCATCAAAGAAATCATCTCGTAAATGATGTGGAATTAAATGCAGTGGATCCTCGTGCATTGGGCATCCTTTAATTGCAAAAATTGCTCCGCGATCTGTTCTTGAATATGTTTCTAATCCTCGTTTCAACATTGTAACTAACGTTGATTTCCCTCCACTAACAGGACCCATTAATAATAAAATTCTTTTTCTAACATCTAATCGTTTTGCAGATGGATGAAAATATTCCTCTACAAGACGTTCTAGAGCATCCTCTAATCCAAAGAGCTGATTACTAAAGAAGTTATACTTTCTTCTACCATCAACTTCTTCAATTCCAGCATCTTTTATCATATTGTAAATGCGAGAGTGTGCTGTTTGAGCCACCCATGGTCTTTCTTTCACAAGCTCCAAATACTCCGCAAACGTACCTTCCCATTGTAAACGCTCTTCTGCTGCTCGATGCTGTTCAATCTTTTTTAGAATATCCATTATAGCTCCTCCCCCATCTCCTTGTTCAATCGGATTATTATAAAAGGTATGCTAGGATGTCCTTAAACATTCTTTAAATCAAAACGAAATATATAATAGCACACTAAAATTCTCTCCAAAATTCAAAGAAAATTCTGTATAATATAGGTATTAACGTTTTCACACTGCTATTCATTATAAATAAATTCTTTTCTTCTAAGAACCTTACATACATTTTGGATAATAAATAAAACTCATGAACCGAAAAAAGTAAGGAGGATATTAGTATGAAATTATTATTAATTTTAGGTGTATCACTCACATTTCTTACAGCTATTTTTACATCCGGTTACAATGACAAACCAGGTACACATAAAAAATGATGTGCTTTTAGCACATCATTTTTTTTATTTATAATACATATTTTCCATATCATATTTGGATAGTGGTCGGCTATAATAATAACCTTGTACAAGCTTCACATTCTTTTCTTTCAAAAACTGTATTTGCTCCTTTTTTTCTACTCCTTCTGCAATTACATTCAATTCTAAAGTATGAGCTAAATGAATAATTGCAGCTGTAATATTCGTATCACGTTCATCTATATATATACCTTCCATAAAAGAACGATCAATTTTTAAAGTATCAATTGGATATGTTTTTAAATAACTTAAAGATGAATAGCCTGTTCCAAAATCATCTAAATGAATCTTTAAATTTTGCTCTTTTAATTGTAGTAACACTCTCTTCGATATATCTTTATGTATAAGAGCTCCTTCTGTAACCTCTATCGCTAATAAATGAGTTGGTACATTGTACTTATTTAAAGCCCGTGTAATCATCTCTATTAATGTAATAGAACGAAAGTGTCTAGCTGAAATATTAACTGCAATTGGGACCACATCATACCCTTTATTTAACCATTCGCGCAATTGCTGACACACTTGATTTACTACCCATTCATCCAGCTTAATAATAAATCCTGTTCTTTCTGCCAACGGGATAAATTGGTTTGGAGAAACAAATCCTAATTCCTTATTCTCCCACCTTATTAAAGCTTCCATACTAGCTATTTTTTTCGTTTCAATATTAATTTGTGGCTGATAATATAAGAAAAATTCATTTTTTTCTATAGCACGATGTAACTGATTTTCTATTATAAACCTTTGTTCACGCTCACAGTCTAATCCACTACAATAAAAATGATAATGTCCTTTTCCTTTTTCTTTTGCTTTTTCTAAAGCAGCATCGACTCTCTGAAATAGTATTTTTTCATCTTCTCCATCTGTTGGAGCCATTACAATTCCAATTGACGCGCTTAAATATACATCTTCTTCTTCGATTACAAAATATTCACTAATGTTTTTTAATATGCTTTTTGCAACTTCCTCTACATATTCTTTCGTTATATTTTCTATCAACATAACAAATTGATCATCGTGTTCTCTAAATAAGTGCATATCTTCTATTTTTAGATTACTTAAACATTCTGTAACTCTTTGTAATACTTTATCTCCCTCTTTATGACCAAATGTATCATTAATACGATGAAACTCATCTAAATCTATAAATACAAGTGCAAAATTTACACTCTCATTTAAAAAAGTATTTAACTTATTTGTACATGAAATTCTATTCATTAATCCCGTTAACTGGTCATAGTAAGCTAAATATTCTGTTCGCATTTCGTTTAATACTTGCCTTGTAACATCTCTCGTAACAATATAAATCCCAACAATTTCACCGTTCACAATAATCGGGATAGTTCTCAAAGAAATATATAGCTCGTACCCTTCTTTATGAACATATTTCTTTGAAACAATTTGTTTTGCTTTTCCTTGCATCGATCCCTTAAATATAATTTGAAAATCTTTTTCATATTCTTTATTAATGAATTCAAAAATAAATTTATTATTTAATTCCTCATACCGGTATCCAAATATTTCATACGTTGCCGGATTTGCATATGTAACTCTCCCTATAGAATCTATAGATATAATTGAGTCATTATTATATTCCAGTAACGACTTAAATAACATTTGTTTTTCCTCTATCTCTGTCTTCTCCTCAATTTGAGCTGTAATATCTCTTGTAATACAAATAACAAATTGACATATTCCTTCTTCGTCGCAGACAGGATTAAGTGAAGATTCATAGTGTATCTCACCTTTTGGTAAATTGACTATATCACAAAAGGTGTGTGCTTTCGCTTCTCTCACTACTTTTGCATATTGCCTTTGCAATATCCCCGCTATATCTTTTGGTAATACTTCTGCAAAGGTTTTTCCATAGCACTCTTCGCTTAACCTAGCATAATCCATTCCTATTTTATTCACATACATATATTGAAACGTTTCATTATCAATAACTTTCAATATGAATACTAAATCTTGAATAGCATGTAATAATCCTTGTCTAATTAAATCCATATCTATCATACTTAAAAAGGTATTTTGATTACTATATTCTTCCTTCATATTTATCTCAACCCGTCTTATCTATTTTTAATCATATATCCCATTCTATATGATTATGTCCTCTCTTTTAAATGTATGATTATATATTATTTTTATTTTATAAAAAAAAGTCGCCATATGGCGACTTTTAATAAACGATTTCTAAATCTAATCCAGGGTAATTTTGTTGACGGAACGCTTCATAAATTAAAATTGCTGCTGTATTAGATAAATTTAATGAACGTACTTTATCTGTCATTGGAATACGTAAACAATGATCAAAGTTTTCTTCGATTACATTAGCTGGTAAGCCGTTTGTTTCTCTTCCAAATACAAAATAGTAATCCTTCTCGCGCTTGCTATAGTCAAACGCTGTATGAGCTTTCTCGCCATACTTTGTTAAATAGAAGAATTCACCGTCTTTATTTTTTTCATAAAATTCTTCAATTGAATCATAGTACGTAATTTTTACGTGCTGCCAATAATCTAATCCTGCACGCTTTAACATTTTATCATCCGTTGAAAATCCAAGCGGTCTAATCAAATGTAATTCTGTTCCAGTTGCTGCACAAGTACGAGCAATATTCCCTGTATTTGCTGGAATTTCTGGCTGATATAAAACAACATGTACTCCCACGCGATATTCACCTCTGTTTTTTGTCTACTACGTATTATACCACTTGAGCGAAAAATCTCTACCCATTAATAATATGAAAGAATTTATATTTCATTTGTGGTGTATATTTACTAGAGTCTTCATAGTTCCAATAACGTCGACGGCTATTCGCTGAATGTGCATTTACAAGCGGCATACCATCTGCATCTTTTGCTACTACAATCGTCGTATGATTCCATCTTCCGTCATCCTCGAAATCATAAGCAATGACATCTCCAAGAATAAGTTCTTCTGGCCTCTCTACCGCCTCTGCTCGAAGTCCTGTTGTAGCACCTGACAAATACCAATAAAAAGAATGTGCAACAGCCCAGCTCCAGCTCCACTGATTCTCCCTTTGCCACCATCCTTTACGAATATTAGGATATCCGCTCATAGGTACTTCTCCAGTATGAAGACATTGAGAAATGAAATTCGTACAATTATCAGGGAAATTACGATACATAGGATTTCGGTCATCCCACCAACGCTCTGCATATTTCACTGCCTCTAAACGATTATACTGATAAGAACCGTACTTCTCTTTCGTAATTTCCCTTTCTAATGTCTCACCCATTCTAATTTCTTCTGACACTTCAATAGCATAATCGCCTATAATCCGACTATTATTTAAACAAACTCTTCGTTTTAATTGTTCCTCTTCAATATAAAATAATTCTTTATGCTTAATTAAATATTTAAAATGTATTTGATAATCAATTTCTTGATGGTCATTACTATTTAATTGTCTAATGAAAGAAACATCCGCAGTTGCTTTCACTATATGTGCACTACGTCTTTGAAACAATTGTTTCTTTCTCAGTGCCATTTGTAGTAAATCCTCAGCAATACCATCCACATTCGTTCTTTTCTCCGTTATATATGCTAAAAATTGTTGTACTTGGTTTTCAATCTTCGTTTTTACAACCATTCTGTCTCCCTCCCATATTACAATATGAAAAAGGGAAATATTATCTACTCTTTTTTCTGTGCTAACAATTCAAGCCCGCGATTCATTTCATGAAGCACTTCTTCATCTTTCTCACGTTCCATCGCTTTCTCAATCGCTTCGCCTACTCCATCTCCGCCAATTTTCCCAAGTGCCCATGCTGCCGTTCCGCGTAGTACTGGTCTTGGGTCATCTTTCATAACACCAATTAAATCAGGAATTGCCGATGTTTCTTTAAAATGTGCTAATGCTAAAATCGCATTTCTTTGCAGTGGCTTTTTCCCTCTCCATGACCCTGACATAATCCCATATTTCTCTTTAAAATCACGATTACTAATTGTTAAAAGTGGCGTTAATAATGGTTTAACTAGCTCAGGATCCGGCTCCATCTCAGGATGATTATGAAAATCCATTCCTTTGTTTTTCGGGCAAACAGTCTGACACGTATCACATCCATATATACGATTTCCTATTTTATCGCGATATTCTTCAGGTAGGAATCCTTTCGTCTGTGTTAAAAACGCAATGCACTTCTTCGAATCTAACTGTCCCCCCTGTATTAAAGCACCGGTAGGACAAATATCGATACATTTCGTACAGCCCCCGCATTGATCTTCTATCGGCTTATCTGGCGGGAATGGAACATTTGTAATCATTTCCCCTAAGTATACGTACGAACCAAATTCAGGTGTAATAATAGAGCAGTTTTTACCGCTCCATCCAATGCCTGCACGCTCTGATACAGCTCGATCACTTAATTCACCTGTATCAACCATGGACTTCACTTCTATATCCGGAAGTTTTTCAATTAAATATGCTTCTAATTTTTGCAAACGATCTCGTAAAACAAGATGATAATCTTGTCCCCAAGAAGCACGACAAAAAATCCCACGGCGTTCTCCACGCTTACTTAATGGTGCATTTTTTAATTTTGAAGGATATGCTAAAGCAATCGCAATAATTGATTTAGCACCCGGTAATAACAGTTGCGGATTCGTTCTCTTCTCTATATCAGGCTCTTCAAATCCAGATTGATAATTTAATTGTTGTTGCTGGATTAAGCGCTGCTTTAATTCCTCAAAAGGAGAAGCACTCGCAAAGCCTATTTTATCTATGCCAATTGTTTTACTATACGCAATTACATCTTGCTTTAATTGTTCAAAATCCACTCTTAATCGCCTCCTCAGATGAATCCATCCCTTATGTAACGACTCTATTGGTTAGTAATTCACTTTTGGAATACTATTATTTACTTCTATTTTCGCATGTAATTAGGTTTTTCAAACATTAAAAAACGCAATGCCTCGTTTATCTCGGAAACGAAACACTGCGTTGATCACAATTTATAGAAAAACATTTAATAAAATTTGGAGCGGGTGAAGAGAATCGAACTCTCGACCAGAGCTTGGAAGGCTCTTGTTTTACCACTAAACTACACCCGCAAATATGAATTACATATAAGATATTAGAATAACTTATGTAAAGTAGTATAGCATGTAAAAAAAGTAGAGGCAAGAATTTTATCGAAAAAAGTCGAAAAAGTGATGAGAGACCTCATCACTTTTTCAATTCTTTATCAATTGCCTTCTTCATACTATCGAAATCAGGGTTTGCAAGATTTCCGTTTACATATACAGAAGGAGCACCTTGAACTTTTAATTTTTGAGCACGATCTGAATCTTTACGTACTTTTTCTTTAATGTCTTTACTGTGTAAATCTTTCTTAAATTGCTCTACATCAACTTTTGGAAGTTTCTCTTTCACAATGCTAAGAAGCAAATCTTCTGTAATCCATTCTTCCGTATCTTTCTTTTGATTTTGATAAATCTCATCATAGAAGATCCAGAATGAATCTTTATCTTGTTTATAAATTGCTTCACCAGCTGCTGCACCTAAATCCGAGTCTTTTCCGATAAATGGGAAGTTAATAAAATATAACTGCACTTTGCCTTTATCAATATACTCTTCTTTTAATCGAGGTAATACTGTTACATCCCAAGTACGACAAGCAGGACATTTAAAGTCTCCAAATTCAACTACCTTAACTGGAGCATCATCTTTCCCTAAAGATTGTTGCGTAGAATAAGCAAACATCTCATTCCCTTTATCTTTTTTGTCATTTATGATGCTATACGCAATTGTTCCAATTACAATCAATACTGCGATAGAAAAAACTATACCAAGAGCCATGAGTTTATTTGATTTCATATACATTCCTCTTTAAATTCATATTCTGTATACAGCATTGTACACAATACACATAATATCAACACTTATATACGTCACGCAATGAACACGCTCACATAAATTACAAAAACACAATAATTGTGACGATATTGTGTCACAATTTGTCACAATTTATTCAAAAAAAGAAGCTCCTCTGTAGGAACTTCTCTTAACTTACTGCTTTTTTGCGCGCGCTATTTAACATCGACTGCTCTATTTTTATATCATGACGAATTACTAATTTCTCACTAACTGCTTGAACATACTCATCATGGCTTATATAGCCTTCTTTCTCCATTAGTCTCAAAACGACATTTCGTCTCTCTACTGCTTTATCATAGTTTTGGGCAGGTGAGTAATAAGCAGGTGCTTTTACTACAGCAGCCATCATTGCACTTTCAGCCAACGTTAATTGGTTCACCTTTTTACCGAAGTAAAGGTTTGCTGCTTTTTCAATTCCCCACGCTCCTTCTCCATAATAAATATTACTTACATATAATTTTAAAATTTCATCCTTCGTAAATGTGCGTTCAATTTTTTTCGTATAAAAAATCTCTTTCCACTTACGAGAAAATGTACGTTCATTTGTTAAAAAAGCATTTTTAGATAGCTGTTGTGTAATCGTGCTTCCTCCTTGCACGACACCACCAGCCTTTATATTCTCAACTGAGGCTCTAATAATTGCTATATAATCTAAACCGTTATGATGATAAAATCTTTTATCTTCTGTCGCAATAAATGCATGTGTTAATGATTCTGGCACCTCTAACTTAGCCGGTACATGTAATTTACTAATATCACTTTTCTCAATCATTACATTTCCAATGAATAATAACGTACAACTTAACAATAATAATAATATAATGGCTTTATAAAAAAGTTTAGTCATTGGATTTAATGCAACTTTTTGATGATAGTTCACCCTAGATAATACTCGTTCTTTCATCTTGAACACCTCTTTTCCACACAGCATATAACTCTTACTTTAAGAATACATTGTTGTAAAAAAATATCCCATCGATTTCTCTTACACGTACCTTACATCATTGTAAGGTATAAAGTGAAACTTTAATGAGCCCTCATCAATCAGGCTTACTGCCCAGCAAATAGTGGGATAAAAAAGTATTGTATCACAGTATTTTTTTATCTACTATTCATCTGAAATATTGAATATAGGTTATGTTAAAGCACGAATAACCAATAAAAGAGAAACCCTTAAGACTATTATATTTTCACTTTACACTTTAATTATATCATCTACAAATATATATACTTTTGACTATCTAGTAATCTAAATGTATATAACATATAGATTTATTATACAGAACAAACGTTCTGAAAATCAATACTAGTGCTATTATTATTTTGACCTTTTTCTTAAACAGTATACAAAAAAGAGTAGTGATTCGAATGTATCTCAAATCGGCTACTCTTTTCTTTACAATCTTCCTATTAAATTATACGGCTGTACTTCCCACGTTTCATACGGAATAAAATGTGTTGCTCTCATTGCATCAAGCGTTCTGGATTTCATATGAGGACGCGTTATATACTCATCTATGTTCTCTTCATTTAAATCAACAAATTTAGCCTCTTGTATCTCTTCAGGTTGAGTTTTTATTTCACCACTTATATATGCTACTTTAAAAACAACAGCTAGAATATGCATAGAGGTATTATAATAAACCCCTGTAATTCCGATAGGCTTCACCGTTAACCCTGTTTCCTCTTTTATTTCTCTACAGACAGCTTGATCGAGCGCTTCGCCTTCTTCTACCTGTCCTCCTGGCAACTCCCACGTATCAGCTCGCCAGTGCACTTTTGTTAATAACACTTCATTTTTTTCATTTGTTAAATAACCTGCTACAGCAACTATATGCTTTGGTGTCTTATGTTCCATATTAAGCCTCCTAGAGATAATGAATATTTTATATATCCCTATAATCATATTCACTACCTACAACAAAATACCTTTAATACTTCATCACCTTAATTAACTTCATAAAAAAAGACCCTATCCGCTAAGCGAAAAGGGTCATCTATCGTATTACTCTCCTAAGTCTACGTTGTGATAAACTTGTTGAACATCTTCCAAATCTTCTAATGCATCAACCATTTTCTCAAATTGTGCTTGAGCATCTTCAGGAAGTGTTACATCACTTTGTGCAAGCATTGTTAATTCTGCAACTGTAAACTCCTCAACGCCAGCACCTTTAAGTGCAGATTGTACTGCATGGAATTGATCTGGTTCAGCATACACGATAACAGAATCTTCTTCTTCTAGAATGTCACGTGCATCTACATCTGCTTCCATTAAAATTTCAAGAACTTCATCTGATGTTTTACCTTCAAGGCCGATAACAGCTGTCGCATCAAACATGTAAGCTACAGAACCGTTCACACCCATATTACCACTGTTTTTGCTAAATGCAGCTCGTACATCTGCTGCAGTACGGTTTACGTTATTTGTAAGTGTATCTACAATAACCATAGCTCCATTTGGTCCGAATCCTTCATAACGAAGCTCGTCATAATTTTCTTCTGAACCGCCTTTTGCTTTTTCAACTGCACGATCAATAATTGTTCTTGGAACATTGTATGTTTTCGCACGCTCTAATACAACTCTTAGCGCTTGGTTTGATTCTGGATCTGGCTCGCCTTGTTTTGCTGCCACATAAATTTCACGCCCAAATTTTGCGTATATACGGCTTGTATTTGCATCTTTTGATGCTTTTTTGTCTTTAATATTGTTCCATTTACGGCCCATACTTTCCACTCTCTTTCCCGTTTTAAATCTACATAAAAATATTAATATGAAATATAATGTGTGTTCAACACATTTTTAAAAGAAATATAAAAAGTTCATTTTTGATTCATATTACAGACATAATATAAATCACTATCATTTTGTTCTTTCGACAAGTTATATTATACATGAATTCCTACGTTTATTACGAATTTTAGAAGCACCTAGTATAATTTAACAAAAAGAAGTTTTTAGAGATTACAAACTTAACCGTTGATAATGTACTAATATCTACTGGTGTTATCGGATTTAACTTCATGTCACCGGGGTGGAGAAATTCTCTCTAGAGTACTCGAAAGAAATATTGTATATACAATATTTTTTCTGCTTATTTTGTCATGTAATGAAAAGAAAACAAAAAAGCTCTATACTAATTGTATAGAGCTTTTTTACGCCGTTCATGATACCGATGGTCGGGGTCGAACCGACACTCCCGAAGGAACACGATTTTGAGTCGTGCGCGTCTGCCAATTCCGCCACATCGGCACAAAAGAAAAGGCGGCAACCGGATTTGAACCGGTGATAAAGGTTTTGCAGACCTCTGCCTTACCACTTGGCTATGCCGCCATATTAAATTTTATTGGAGCGGAAGACGGGATTCGAACCCGCGACCCCAACCTTGGCAAGGTTGTATTCTACCACTGAACTACTTCCGCAAAAATGGCTGGGCTAGCTGGATTCGAACCAGCGCATGACGGAGTCAAAGTCCGTTGCCTTACCGCTTGGCTATAGCCCATCGAATTCTTACTTAATTATATGTAAGTATCCATTAGATTATTTGCAATTTTTAAAATAAAAATGGGGCGACTGATGGGAATCGAACCCACGAATGCCGGAGCCACAATCCGGTGCGTTAACCACTTCGCCACAACCGCCATGTTGTGTAAATATATTTGGCAGGGGCAGTAGGAATCGAACCCACACTGGAGGTTTTGGAGACCTCAGTTCTACCTTTAAACTATGCCCCTATGTAAATGGTGGAGGGGGCAGATTCGAACTGCCGAACCCGAAGGAGCGGATTTACAGTCCGCCGCGTTTAGCCACTTCGCTACCCCTCCGAAACTTACATGGTGCCGGCTAGAGGACTTGAACCCCCAACCTACTGATTACAAGTCAGTTGCTCTACCAATTGAGCTAAGCCGGCGTATTTTATTAAAATAAATGGTGGCTCGGGACGGAATCGAACCGCCGACACGAGGATTTTCAGTCCTCTGCTCTACCGACTGAGCTACCGAGCCTTATTAAAATGGCGGTCCCGACCGGGGTCGAACCGGCGATCTCCTGCGTGACAGGCAGGCATGTTAACCACTACACCACGGGACCATTTGGTTGCGGGGACAGGATTTGAACCTGCGACCTTCGGGTTATGAGCCCGACGAGCTACCGTGCTGCTCCACCCCGCGATAATACTATTTATATAAAATTTATATGGTGGAGGATGACGGGATCGAACCGCCGACCCCCTGCTTGTAAGGCAGGTGCTCTCCCAGCTGAGCTAATCCTCCAAAGTGGTGACCCGTACGGGATTCGAACCCGTGTTACCGCCGTGAAAGGGCGGTGTCTTAACCACTTGACCAACGGGCCAAATATTATAAATCCTATGGCGGAGAGCAAGGGATTCGAACCCTTGATACGCTTGTGACGTATACACGATTTCCAATCGTGCTCCTTCGGCCAACTCGGACAGCTCTCCAATGGCTCCGCAGGTAGGAATCGAACCTACGACCGATCGGTTAACAGCCGATAGCTCTACCGCTGAGCTACTGCGGAATAATATTGCCTGGCAACGTCCTACTCTCACAGGGACAATGTCCCAACTACCATCGGCGCTAGAGAGCTTAACTTCCGTGTTCGGTATGGGAACGGGTGTGACCTCTCTGCCATCATTACCAGACATTATTCTTTTGAGACAATCATTATTATAACTTATTTACTTTAAAAGTCAACAAGTTTTTTATGTTCTCTCAAAACTAGATAACATTGCTACATATTATATGGTTAAGTCCTCGATCTATTAGTATTCGTCAGCTCCACATGTCACCATGCTTCCACCTCGAACCTATCAACCTGATCATCTTTCAGGGATCTTACTAGCTTACGCTATGGGAAATCTCATCTTGAGGGGGGCTTCATGCTTAGATGCTTTCAGCACTTATCCCTTCCGCACATAGCTACCCAGCTATGCCCTTGGCAGAACAACTGGTACACCAGCGGTGCGTCCATCCCGGTCCTCTCGTACTAAGGACAGCTCCTCTCAAATTTCCTACGCCCACGACGGATAGGGACCGAACTGTCTCACGACGTTCTGAACCCAGCTCGCGTACCGCTTTAATGGGCGAACAGCCCAACCCTTGGGACCGACTACAGCCCCAGGATGCGATGAGCCGACATCGAGGTGCCAAACCTCCCCGTCGATGTGGACTCTTGGGGGAGATAAGCCTGTTATCCCCGGGGTAGCTTTTATCCGTTGAGCGATGGCCCTTCCATGCGGAACCACCGGATCACTAAGCCCGACTTTCGTCCCTGCTCGACTTGTAGGTCTCGCAGTCAAGCTCCCTTATGCCTTTGCACTCTACGAATGATTTCCAACCATTCTGAGGGAACCTTTGGGCGCCTCCGTTACACTTTAGGAGGCGACCGCCCCAGTCAAACTGCCCACCTGACACTGTCTCCCGGGTCGATAAGACCCGTAGGTTAGAATTTCAATACAGTCAGGGCGGTATCCCACCAGCGCCTCCACCGAAGCTAGCGCTCCGGTTTCAATGGCTCCCGCCTATCCTGTACAAACTGTACCAAAATTCAATATCAGGCTACAGTAAAGCTCCACGGGGTCTTTCCGTCCTGTCGCGGGTAACCTGCATCTTCACAGGTACTATAATTTCACCGAGTCTCTGGTTGAGACAGTGCCCAAATCGTTACACCTTTCGTGCGGGTCGGAACTTACCCGACAAGGAATTTCGCTACCTTAGGACCGTTATAGTTACGGCCGCCGTTTACTGGGGCTTCAGTTCAGAGCTTCGCTTACGCTAACCCCTCTCCTTAACCTTCCAGCACCGGGCAGGTGTCACCCCCTATACTTCGCCTTACGGCTTCGCAGAGAGCTGTGTTTTTGCTAAACAGTCGCTTGGGCCTATTCACTGCGGCTTTCCGTTAAGAAAGCACCCCTTCTCCCGAAGTTACGGGGTCATTTTGCCGAGTTCCTTAACCAGAGTTCTCTCGCACACCTTAGGATTCTCTCCTCGCCTACCTGTGTCGGTTTGCGGTACAGGCACCTTTTATCTCGCTAGAAGCTTTTCTTGGCAGCGGGGAATCAAAGACTTCGCTCCATAAGGAGCTTCCCCATCACAGCTCAGCATACGCGATAAGCGGATTTGCCTACTTATCAGCCTAACTGCTTGGACGTGCACAACCAATCGCACGCTTCTTCTATCCTTCTGCGTCCCTCCATTGCTCAAACGATAAAGAGGTGGTACAGGAATATCAACCTGTTGTCCATCGCCTACGCCTGTCGGCCTCGGCTTAGGTCCTGACTAACCCTGAGCGGACGAGCCTTCCTCAGGAAACCTTAGGCATTCGGTGGACGGGATTCTCACCCGTCTTTCGCTACTCATACCGGCATTCTCACTTCTAAGCACTCCACCAGTCCTTACGGTCTGACTTCACTGTCCTTAGAACGCTCCCCTACCACTGATACCATTCGGTATCAATCCGCAGCTTCGGTGGTGTATTTAGCCCCGGTACATTTTCGGCGCAGAGTCACTCGACTAGTGAGCTATTACGCACTCTTTAAATGGTGGCTGCTTCTAAGCCAACATCCTAGTTGTCTAAGCAACTCCACATCCTTTTCCACTTAATACACACTTTGGGACCTTAGCTGGCGGTCTGGGCTGTTTCCCTTTTGACTACGGATCTTATCACTCGCAGTCTGACTCCTAAGGATAAGTCATTGGCATTCGGAGTTTGACTGAATTCGGTAATCCGATGAGGACCCCTAGTCCAATCAGTGCTCTACCTCCAAGACTCTTACACTTAAGGCTAGCCCTAAAGCTATTTCGGGGAGAACCAGCTATCTCCAGGTTCGATTGGAATTTCTCCGCTACCCACACCTCATCCCCGCACTTTTCAACGTGCGTGGGTTCGGGCCTCCATTCAGTGTTACC
>NZ_JBBOXT010000001.1:307500-517500 GCF_038007725.1 Bacillus sp. FSL W8-0640 | reverse complement strand
TTTGTTTCGTTCAGTTTTCAAAGAACTACTTAGTCGCTCATTCGCGACTTCCTTATGTTAACATCTTCATTTTTCAATGTCAACTAAGTTTTTTAATTTCTTTTTTGTCGTTTTCTGCGTTTCCGCATCAGCGACGGTTATTAATATATCATGCAGTATATACAGGGTCAATACTTTTTATAAAAAAATTTCACATCCCGTTAAAAACTTAAAAACCGCTGTAAAAATCCTTATAGCGTCCATTCATTCTTCATGGTCCCCCTCCTATTCATTTCATATCTTATCCCTTTATCAATTTACACGAGAGTGAAAATTCTAAATTGTATGTTATATTATTAGTATAGGAGCGTGGTGAGAATGAGCATTAAGTATTCAAACAAAATCAATAAAATCCGGACCTTTGCATTAAGTTTAGTATTTATCGGCCTCTTCATTGCATACTTAGGTGTCTTTTTCCGCGAAAACATTATTATTATGACAACGTTTATGATGGTTGGCTTTTTAAGTGTTATCGCTAGCACTGTCGTTTACTTTTGGATTGGTATGTTATCTACTAAGACTATCCAAATTATTTGCCCAAGCTGTGATAAGCCAACAAAAATGCTCGGCCGTGTCGATGCATGTATGCACTGCAATCAACCTTTAACACTAGATCGAGATCTAGAAGGAAAAGAATTTGATGAAAAGTATAATAAGAAGAGTTATAAATCATAAGTATCAAGGGAAATACGAATTTGCAACACTACAAACGTTTCAACTCATTAAAAAGTTGATTTATTAAAAAATCAACTTTTTAATTGTTTTATTAAATTTATTACACCTATTTTTTCGAAATAACAGTAAACATCCCTGTCATATTAGGCGAATAATCTTTAAAATCATATTTTTCGTAGAATGATGTTTTACCTTGCGACGCAAACAAACCAATGAATGCTTTATCTGGAGCATTCTGATTTAAGTATTCTACTAAAGTATTCATTATTTTCTTTCCAATACCATTCTTTTGATACTCTGGATGAACCACTATATCTTGAATATAGAAATAGATAGCCCCATCACCAACAATTCTCCCCATGCCGATGATTTGATTATTATCCTTGACTGTTATACAGTAAATCGAATTTTGAAGTGATATTTCCGCCACCTCAAAGTTCATATAGTTAGTCCATCCCACAGAATCACATAAATATTTATATTCTTCCAATGTTGGAATGTTATTTTTAATCTCATATTTCTTCAAAATGTCCCCTCCCAGAATTCATTTCCACCAATACAAAGTAAATTCGACAAACTTTTATCTAACCCTCCTTACTAACTTAGCACTGTAAATCCCGATTAACCTCACGCTAATCCTTATATAATAAAGAAAGAGGCTGACGTATAGCCGTCAGCCTCTTTCTTTATTATATATTACGCCTTATGACACTCTGGACAAACGCCATAAATTTCTAAGCGATGACTATTGATAACGAAGCCTGTCGTTTTCGCAGCTTCCTCTTCCAGCTTTTCCAAGCCTCCATAAGGAAAATCAACAATCTTACCACATTTTTCGCAAATCACATGATAATGTTGACTTGTAACATAATCAAATCTACTTGAAGCGTCTCCATAAGTTAATTCCTTTACAAGTCCAACCTCTTTAAACACACGTAAGTTATTATAGACAGTTGCAACACTCATATTTGGAAACTTACCTTCTAACGCTTTATAAATATCATCCGCTGTTGGGTGCGTCATTGATTCCACAAGGTACTCTAAAATAGCATGACGCTGTGGAGTAATGCGTACACCCGTATTTTTCAGCATTTCTAGCGCTTCTTTTAATTCTTCTTTGACCACCGTCATGCACCCCGATTCTATACGGATTATTATTTTATAATTCTTATAAAGAGTGTACTCCTTTTCTTATAAATCGTCAATATTTCTACTATAAGTATGTAGTTTATTTTTATATTCAGGACTTGTTTTTATGTATCTTTCCCTTTTTCTTCATATATTCCATAGAAAAAAGTGCGACATAATCGCACTTGGAATACTATCATCTGAGGAGGTATGCCCTACACTTCCACTTTATGTAAGGCAGTAAAATATGTATAGACACTTGCCTTGTTTCTGCATATTTTATCTCCAATGTAGATTTATTTTATATAAGAAAGAACATCCTCAATATGTCCTTTCACTTTCACTTTACGCCACTCTTTTACAAGTTCACCGTCTTTATTAATAAGGAATGTAGAACGCTCGATTCCCATATACTCTTTCCCAAAGTTCTTTTTTAACTTCCAAACATCGTATAACTCTGCTACTTTATGATCTTCATCTACTAAAAGTATAAATGGCAATTCATGTTTCTCAATGAATTTCAAATGTCTATTCGCTGAATCAGGACTTACTCCAAGAATAACCGTATCCTTCTCTTGAAATACTCCATACGCATCACGAAAATCACATGCTTCAGTTGTACATCCTGGCGTCATATCTTTCGGATAAAAATAGAGAACTACATTTTTACCGCGGAAATCAGCTAGGCGAACTTCTTCTCCGTTACTTCCCTCTAATGTGAATTCTGGTGCCACTTCTCCTACTGTAATCATAGTTATCACTCCTACTCTTTTCCTTTACTATAACAAATGCTTCCTTATTTTTCATTGTCTATTACAGACCTCATCACAAAAGCAAAAGGGAGTGTATATCCAATTAGCGCTTCTGCGATTGCAATCCATCGCCCAATTCCAATCGGAGATATGTCACCATATCCAACAGACAATAAAGTAACTGCGCTAAAATATAAACAAACTTCGACGAGTTGAAAAGAATGAGCGTTCAAACTTTCTCCATCCTCTTTCAAAACTGCGAAACCCATTTCCTCTAATACAACGTAACTTAATCCAAATGCGATTAGTACTGTTGTATAGATTAAAAATAATGTGGCCAAATTATAGAGCGAAAAAAAACGCGTTGAATCTGAATAGGAACTCCATAATAATTGGACACTTTTCAAAATAGCGATTGCTGCAATTAATAGAATAAATCCCCATAACATGTCCTCCACCTCATTTTATATGTATGAGGTGGAGAACTGATTTATCCCTTAGAAACGAACAAGCTTCTATAATTAATTACCCGCGCCACGATACCTTTTTACCCCTTGGTTCCAGAGGGTGATTGCAATCGTAAAACAGATAATACCAACAATTGGCGTCGCAAACGCATAACTATTCCATTCTGTTTTTCTTAAAAAGTATGCTGCTGGATATACTCCAACAAACGCAAACGGTAAAACGAACGTTAAAATGAAACGAATTACACGATTATAAATATTAACAGGATAGCGCCCGTAATTACCTATGTTATACATAAGAGGCATAATTGAGCTTTTCGCATCCGACCAAAAACCAAGGCTCGCCAACGTAACAAATATCCCTCCATATACAAGTGCTCCTCCTCCTACCATCAATATAAATAAGAAGAAATCATACCAGTAAAAAGATAATTGTAACTCCACAGCTGCATATCCCATTACAACAATCCCTGTAATAGCTCCAATTAAAGATTCAAGTTCCATTCTTTCTAATATAATTTGAAATAGGCTATGGATCGGTCGCGTTAATACACGATCCATCTCCCCTTTAATAATGTATCGATCATTAAAATCCCATATATTAAAGAAAGCTGAAAAGATGGCAAATGGTACTAAAAAGAAACCATAAATAAAGATTACCTCTTCTCGACTCCATCCCTTCAATGCTTGTGTATGCCCAAATACAACGAGAATAAATATTAAATTAACTGCTTGAAGCGATAAATCAGAAAGTAAACCAACGATAAAATCGCCTCGATACTCCAATTTCGTTTTTATATATTGACTTGCATATTGTAAAAATAAGTTTATATATAGCATCTCATCATCCCCCTTGTACAATTAGACGTTTTCTCGCCGTTCTCCACATGAGTACAATTGGAATAATAAGTACAATCGCCCAAATCACTTGAAATACTAAAGCCTCATACAACTTACTCCCCTGTATACCTTCAGAAAAAATCATACTTGGAATATAACTAATAGCCTGAAACGGTAAAAACATCATTGCTTTTTGGGCCCATAACGGATAAAAACTAATTGGTAATAATAGACCTGAAAATAAATCAATAACAACGCGTTTTGCATACATAATTCCACTATTATTAAATAGGAAAAACGTAAGCATTCCCGTCATTAAATTAATTTGTGTATTAATAATAAAGCTAAATATTAAAGATAAGAAGAAATATAACCAAGTTTGAAAATTCGTTGTAATTTGCAACGAAAATAATAACGTAACGATAACCATGCCTGGAATGGAAAAGAAGGCAAAACGGAATATTCCCTCGCCAAGACCTTGCATAACTTTCATTCCCAAATAGTTATACGGACGAATTAATTCTACAGCCACACGTCCTTCTTGAATCTCCATCGCAATTTCCCTATCTATATTATTAAAATAGAAGGCACGTGCCATCCACGCGATTGCGATATACGTGGTCATTTGCGAAATAGATAAACTTTCAATATTCTCTTTTCCGCTATAAATTGCTTGCCATAAAAAATAGTAAGCACCGATATTAATCGTATAAATTAAAATCCCGCTATAGTAATTTGTACGATACGCAAGCATCATTAAAAAGCGAATTCGAATCATTTCAATATACTTACCCATGCGTAATACCTTCTTCATAAATGTTACGAATAATTTCCTCTGTAGACACTTCGTTAATTTTTAAATCTTTAATTTGAAATGCTTGTACTACTTTAGAAATAAGCATTGAAATAATAACTTCTTCATTCGGAATTTTTGCAACCCATGCATTTTCCTCTTTCGCTTTCGACCAAACGACATGATTATCTGGCATAACCATTGATAAAGCCTGATAGGAAACTGGTGCAACAAACTGAAAGTGAATTTCCTTCTCTGCTCCCCACTGCGTACGAAGATTACTTAAAGAACCGTCATACATAATATTCCCTTCATCCAGCATGATAACGCGCTCACATAAAGCTTCAATATCAGTAATATCGTGTGTTGTTAATAAAATTGTTGTTTTATAACGTTCATTCATTTCTTTTAAAAATTCACGTATTTTCAATTTCACAAGTACATCTAACCCAATTGTTGGCTCATCTAAAAATAATAACGGTGGATTATGAATTAAGGCTGCCGCTAATTCACAACGCATCCTTTGACCAAGAGATAATTTTCGAACTGGTTTATCTAATAAAGGCCCTATATCTAACGTTTCAATTACGTGCTCCATATGCTCCTTATACTGAGCGTCTGATACACCGTACACTTTCTTTAATAAACGAAACGATTCTTGTACTGCAATATCCCACCAAAGTTGCGAACGCTGTCCAAAAACAACACCAATTGTTCTTACAAATTCTTCTCTTTGTTTATGTGGGTTCATTCCATTTACTGTGATTTGCCCTGATGTCGGAGTTAAAATCCCCGTAAGCATTTTAATTGTTGTTGATTTACCAGCACCGTTCTCACCGATATAACCAACCATTTCACCTTGCTTTACAGTAAAAGATACATCGTTTACTGCTGGTACTATTTTATAATTACGATTTAATAAATCGCGAAATGCACCCTTTAAGCCCGGACGACTTGAATAGGCTGTAAACTCTTTACGTAACCCTTGTACCTCAATTACCGATTTCATAATCGGACCCCCCTCCTAAATGTCACAACGAATAGTTTACCCAACTGCCTTCGCTATCACAAACAATACGTCTTTTCGAAAAACATGTTAGAATAATACATAGATTTTTGTAAGGAGATGAATTGTAGTGAAATTCACAAAGTCAGAAGCATTACATAAAGAAGCTTTAGAGCATATCGTGGGCGGTGTTAATAGTCCTTCTCGTTCTTTTAAAGCAGTTGGCGGCGGCGCTCCTGTTGCTATGGAACGTGGGAAAGGCGCTTATTTCTGGGATGTAGACGGAAATAAATATATCGATTATTTAGCAGCATACGGTCCTATTATTACTGGACATGCTCATCCGCATATAACAAAAGCAATTACAACAGCTGCTGAAAATGGGGTACTTTATGGAACACCAACAGCGCTAGAGGTAAAATTCGCAAAAATGTTAAAAGAAGCAATGCCTGCATTAGATAAAGTCCGTTTCGTAAACTCTGGTACAGAAGCAGTGATGACAACGATTCGTGTTGCTCGTGCTTATACAGGTCGCACAAAAATCATGAAATTCGCTGGTTGTTACCACGGTCATTCTGATTTAGTACTTGTGGCAGCTGGATCTGGTCCTTCTACTTTAGGAACTCCTGACTCAGCTGGCGTACCACAAAGTATTGCACAAGAAGTTATTACTGTTCCATTTAATAATGTCGAAACTTTAAAAGAGGCTTTAGATAAATGGGGTCATGAAGTAGCAGCTATCCTTGTAGAACCGATCGTTGGAAACTTCGGTATTGTAGAGCCTAAACCAGGATTCCTTGAAAAAGTGAATGAACTTGTTCACGAAGCTGGCGCATTAGTAATTTATGATGAAGTTATTACTGCTTTCCGCTTTATGTACGGTGGTGCTCAAGACTTACTTGGTGTGACACCTGACTTAACAGCGCTTGGTAAAGTTATTGGCGGCGGCTTACCAATCGGTGCTTACGGTGGTAAGAAAGAAATTATGGAACAAGTTGCTCCGCTTGGACCTGCATACCAAGCTGGTACAATGGCAGGAAACCCTGCTTCTATGGCATCAGGTATCGCTTGTCTAGAAGTGCTTCAACAAGAAGGGCTTTATGAGAAATTAGATGAACTTGGTGCAATGCTTGAAAAAGGAATTTTAGAACAAGCAGCGAAACATAATATCGACATTACATTAAACCGTCTAAAAGGGGCTTTAACTGTATACTTCACAACAAATACAATTGAAGATTACGATGCCGCACAAGATACAGACGGTGAAATGTTCGGTAAATTCTTCAAGCTTATGCTTCAAGAAGGAATTAACTTAGCACCTTCTAAATACGAGGCATGGTTCTTAACTACAGAACATACAAAAGAAGATATTGAATATACAATCGAAGCTGTCGGCAGAGCATTTGCCGCCCTAGCAGACAATAAATAATCCCGTCATTAAAAGGAAAAAAGAAAGCTCACCTTTCTTTTTTCCTTTTTTCTATTTCATAAATCCCGTATTAATAGTATAATTATTCATAATTATCTGTTTTATATTCTTTTACAGCATTACTATCTCTGTGTACAAGGTGATTCGCACCTTAAATAGTAAGATTATTCTAATTTTTACAAGAGGGGGGATTGACGGATGCTCAATAAAAAAAATACATGGACACCGTCTTTATTTCGAGATTATAGAAATGCAGAACATGATGCGTGTGGAATCGTTTCCGTTATGGAGAAACGAAAAATTGCTACAAAAGAAAACATTGACCTTTGCATACAATCACTCGTCAAAATGAATCATAGAGCTGGTTTCATTAATGGTGAGGGCGATGGCATCGGCATTCACATTGATATACCAAAAACGCTTTGGAATGAAAAACTAAAAAGTAGCGGATATAATCCAACGATTGTGGATCATCCCCACTTTATCGTTGGACATTTTTTTCTAAATAAAAAAGAAGACATTACTGCCTTAAAAGATTATATTCGTACGCAATTAAACAACAAAAACTTTACTATCATTTTCGAAAGTGATGATGTAACAAACTCAGATGCGCTCGGTCCACTTGGTAAACAAGAAGAACCTTTATTTTGGCAAGTTGCCCTTATCGCAGAAAACGAAATTACAAATATTGAGCAAACATTATTTTCTGTCACAATAAAAATAGAGGAAAACGAAGCAATTCATGTTGCTTCATTAAGTCGTGATCATGTTGTATATAAAGTTCTAGGTGCTGGTGATACGCTTGTTGCCTACTATAATGATTTACAACATCCGCTTATCGCTTCAACTATGACATTAGGACATAACCGCTACTCTACTAATACATTATCTAATTTTTTTCGTGTACAACCATTTAGCATTCTCGGACATAATGGTGAAATTAACACAATTGCGAAATTACGCGATCAAGCTGAAATGATTGATGTACCACTTACTGCAGGAGGCAGTGACTCTCAAGATTTAAACCGCACCTTAGAAACCCTACTTGTTCAATACAACTACAGCTTATTTGAAGCAATGGAAATTCTATTCCCACCAATTATTAATGAAATTAAACTTTATGAAACACCTTTACAAGATTTATATACGTATATACGTGAAGCATGGGGACATTTTGCCCAAGGACCAGCTGGCATCATTTCCCGTTTTAAAGATGAAGCTGTTTTCAGCGTTGATTCCCTTGGATTACGCCCAGTATGGAAAGTAGAGACAGAGAGCTCTTATATTTTCTCTTCTGAACCTGGAGTTGTATCACCAACTAAATATGTAGCAGAACCAAAACCACTCGCTCCTGGAGAAAAAGTCGGATTAAAATGGAATGAACAAGATGAACTTGTTCTTTATGAATATGACAAATATCAAATCCAAGTATATAACCGTTTTAAAAAGCGAATTGATACTACCAATTACCATTTAAATTTATCTATCCCTGAAACGAAAAAAATCCAAGGGCTATGTGATTCTGTTCAAGTTGAAACGAAACAATACGTCGCTTTCGGATGGGACCGAGAACATATTCAACTCCTTGAACAGATGGCAACAAAAGGCGTTGAGCCAATACGCTCACTTGGGCATGACTCACCACTTGCCGCACTTGATACTGATAGACGAAATATCGCTGACTTCATTAAAGAAAGTGTAGCTGTTGTTACAAACCCTGCAATTGACCGTGACCGTGAAATTGAACACTTCTCTACACGTACTGTACTTGGAGAGCGTCCAAGTTTATTAAGTGGCGCAAAACGGCCATTTGTAGTTGAAATGCTTTCACCAATTATTTTAGAAGGCAGCGTGGCACAACCTATTGCAGAGGAATTACACACAATTACGTACGAACAACTCATAGAGCTATTTAAAACTCATAACTCTATCGCCACAATCTCTGCTACATTCAGCTCGTCAGAAACTCTACAATGTGCGTTAAGCCGCATTAGTTCTGAAGCGATAGCTGCTGTTAACAATGGTGCTTCCCTACTAGTATTAGATGACGCAAAAGCCCATCTAAATGAAAGATTGTGGATTGATCCACATTTAGTTACTGCTAAAGTACATCAAGCATTAAGTGAAAATAAATTACGCCGCAATTGTTCTCTCGTTATACGTTCTGGTGCCCTTCGCTCCTTACATGACATTGTCACGCTATATGGATTAGGAGCAGATAGTATTAATCCATATTTATTATTCGCGACTGTAAATGATGGAACAAAAACACCAATTACGAATCTGTATAATGCACTTAATAAAGGATTAGAAAAAGTCATTTCAACAATTGGAATTCATGAGTTACGTGGTTACGGACGTCTCTATTCATCTATTGGGTTACATGAAGAAATCGCAAATATATTACAGATTACAAATTTCTTCGGTTCAAATGATTTAGCTTTTTCACTTGAATCACTTGCTGAAGATGCAAAAATGCGAGCGGATGATTATAACAATCCTAAAATTAGAATGCGAAAATCATTTCATATATTCCCGCGAATTTGGAAAGCAATCGGCGATGTTGCAAAAGGAAATTCTTATGATGATTACCGTGACAAGTTAAGTGAACTAGAAGAGAATAATCCCATCGCAATCAGACACCTTGTTCAAACGAAACAAACAAAACATGTCGTTCCAACTGAAGAAGTATCTATCGGCATTAAAAACCATTATTTTCCATTTATTATTAGTTCTATGTCATTTGGTTCTCAAAACGAAATTGCCTTTCGCGCATATGCAGAAGCGGCCGATCAGCTAAATATGATTAGCTTGAACGGTGAAGGCGGCGAAATTAAAGATATGATTGGAAAATATCCACATACACGTGGACAACAAGTGGCATCTGGGCGATTTGGAGTAAATGCCGAACTACTAAACTCATCGAACTTAATTGAAATCAAAATTGGTCAAGGCGCAAAGCCTGGGGAAGGTGGGCATTTACCTGGTTCAAAAGTAACAGCCAAAATCGCTGAAGCACGTAATGCGACAATTGGCTCAGATTTAATTTCACCTTCTAATAACCATGATATTTATTCAATTGAAGATTTAGCTCAAATGATTACGGAAATTAAAACAGCTAATCAACTTGCCAAAGTAGCCGTGAAAGTCCCTGTCGTTCCTAATATCGGAACAATTGCTGTCGGTATCGCCAAAGCTGGTGCTGATTTTATTAACATTAGCGGATTCGATGGCGGAACAGGTGCTGCACGTATTCACGCCTTGCAACATGTAGGTCTTCCTGTAGAAATTGGTGTTAAAGCCGCTCACAACGCTTTATTAGAAGCGAGCATGAGACATAAAGTAGAGATTTGGGCAGATGGTGGTATTCGAAGTGTAAATGATGCCTTGAAAATCATGCTTCTCGGAGCAAACCGTATTGGATTTGGCACACTATCAATGATTGCAATCGGCTGCACTACTTGCCGTGGGTGTCATCTAGATACTTGCCATGTCGGAATTGCAACACAAATCGAGTCTGAAGCACAAGCAAAGGAACATGGGTTACGCCGCTTCGTCCCACGCGAATTAGAAAGCGCAGTTACTGGCCTGCTAAATTTATTCACCTCTTTCGGTATAGAACTAAAACGATTAACAGGACAGCTTGGGTATACAAATTTACAAGCAATTGTTGGGCGTTCTGATTTATTAGAGCAAGTTCGAGGCGAAAATTTATTAAACTTACGTAATTTATTACAAATAATAGAACATCCATCTGTTACAACAACAGATGGTGTACCAGAAAAACAATTTAAGACAGTTCATTCCGCTGACTCAAAAGAATTAGTAGGCGTTGGTGTAGAGCAACGCGTTATGGGTGGTCTAGAATCATGTTATCGCGTTCGCAGTAAACTATATGAAGCTACTCAACTTGAACCACTTACATTAAAGTATACGAATGGTTCTATTCCCGGAAATGGGTTAGGCGCTTACAATAGTGAAAATTTATTTATACACGTAAATGGCGGCGCACAAGATGGCATTGGTAAAACTTCCTTTGGTGGTGGGATTTATATAACGAAATCAAAAGGAAAAGACGGAGTATATTATAACGGTTCTGTCGGAAAAGGATTTGGATATGGTGCACAAAAAGGGGCACTATACGTGCAAGGGAACGCTGATGCTCGCGCTGGCATTCGCCTTTCTGGGGCAGACATGATAATTGGAGGTAGAATAACAAAACCACTCCGTGAAAAAGAGCAAGGAAATATAGGGGCATACTCCAATATTAAAGGTTTTGCTTTTGAATATATGACAAATGGGCGAGCGCTTGTTTTAGGTGACCCTGGTCCATGGATTTGCGCTGGCATGACTGGCGGTGTTGTTTATTTGCGTCATGATTCAAACTTAGGCCTAACAGAACAGGCCTTAAAAAGAAGAATTGCAAAAGGGGCAAATGTTACATTACAACCAATTAGTAAAAATGGTTTGAAAGATGTAACTGAATTATTGCTAGACTATATTCGTGTACTAAACGAACATGAGCAATATGAGGAAGTTGCTTTATTAACAGCATTATTAGATGATATACAGAACCAGTTTTTTGAGATTATCCCGAAAAAAGAACAGGCAGACCCATCTATCTCAACAGAGTAAAATGAGTAATTTTCATTATTAAGAAAAAATTGACGAAGTACGCTTCTCATAGTAATCTATAGTAACAATTTGAGACCTGCTGAAATTCAGCAGGTTTTTTTACTAAAAACTGATGTTTAAAAGGAATTAGGAAAAATTATAAAGTGAAACTTTAATTAGCCTACACCAATCGAGCGTTTACCGGCATCTAGCTTCTAATTTTTGAGGCAGGAATCTTACTACTCACAATTAGCGGGATAAAATGAACACTAATTTCTTTTAACGTCACTAAAATATCACTTGCTAACATATTGTAATGAATGTATAGTATCATGTTGTACATTCATTATGACAAGAGAAAGGATCTTATTAAGGGTATGAAACTTGGTGCTCGCATTTTAAAAACGGGTATTGCCATCACGTTAGCTTTATTTGCTTGTATTTTACTTCAATTACCGAGTCCGGTATTTGCGGGAATTTCAGCTATCTTTGCTGTTCAACCGTCTGTATACCGTTCTTATTTAACAGCACTTGAACAAATTCAAGCAAATGTAATTGGTGCGATATTTGCTATCGCATTTGCTACTGCTTTTGGACATAATCCTTTTATTATTGGATTAACATGTATATTAGTAATTGCTCTTACATTACAATTACGATTAGAAAACACAATATCAATTGCTTTAGTAACAGTTATCGCCATTATGGAGTATCAAGGCGAAGATTTCTTTAGTTTTGCCTTACTTCGATTTGCGACGATTATGATTGGTATTATTGCGGCTTCACTTGTAAATTTAGTATTTATGCCGCCAAAATATGAAACAAAACTTTATCATCGTATCGTTGATAATACAGAAGAAATTGTAAAATGGATTCGAATGAATAGCAGGCAGGCTTCTGATTTTACAACGCTAAAAACTGATATTGATCGTATGAAAGAAAAAATGATTAAACTAAATCATTACTATTTGCTGTATAAAGAAGAAAGAAGCTATACGAAAAAAGTAAAGTTCGCAAAAATTCGTAAGCTCGTTTTATTCAGACAAATGTTAGCGACAACAAGCCGTGCTTTAAGTACGTTAAAATCATTACACCGTACTGAAAATGAACTGCGCTATATGCCGGAAGAATTTCAGGAATCTATCCAAAATGAACTTGACTCATTAACGCATTATCATGAACAAGTTTTATTAAAATTTATTGGTAAAGCAAAAAAACAACAATCAGTTGAAATGCTTGATGAAGTTGAAACAGGTAAACAAGAATTAATTGATATCTTTATGGAATATCAAAATAAGGACGATGAAGAAGCATATAAAACATGGTTACATCTCTTCCCTCTTATTTCTTCCATCATTAACTATAGCGAAGAAGTAGAGCATTTAGATTTGCTTGTAGATAGCTTCTACACATATCATAAACCAGAAAAAGAACTCCAAATCGATGATAAAAAAGAAGACGAATAAAAAAACAGCTCCTTTTATGGTAAAGGAGCTGTTTCTGTTATATGTTGAAGTTGATATAAATTGTAATAAAATCCTCTTTTTCGCATTAACTCTTCATGAGAACCAGTCTCTTTAATCTCACCGTCTTCAATGTAAATAATCGTATCAACATGCGTAATCGTCGCTAATCGATGTGCGATTATAATCGTTGTCCGGTCAGCAGCTAACGTCTGAAGCGCCTCTTGAATATACCTTTCATTTTCTAAATCTAATGCTGAAGTTGCTTCATCTAATATAAGTACCGACGGATTCTTTAGAAACACTCGTGCAATTGCCACGCGTTGTCTTTGCCCGCCTGATAGCTTCACACCACGTTCTCCAACGACAGTATTATAACCATCTGGTAAGTCTATAATAAAATCATGAATTTGCGCAGCTTTGGCAGCTGCAATCACTTCTTTCTCTGTAGCTTTCGGATTTCCATATAAAATATTAGCTCCAATTGTATCGCTAAACAATAAATTATCCTGCAGTACAATTCCAATATGACTACGCAAATTTCTCATATTGTACTTTCTTACATCTATGCCATCTACATAAACCGCGCCTTCAGAAACATCATAGAAACGCGGGATCAAACTAGCAAGAGATGACTTTCCTCCCCCACTCGCTCCTACAAGCGCTACTTTCTCTCCAGGCTGCATAGTTAATGACAAGTTGTGTAATATCTCTTTTTCATCTGCATTATAACGAAAAGAAACATTGTCAAATACAATTTCTCCATTTAATTTTTTCGTTTGTACCGCATTTGGTACATTAACAATATCGTATTTTTCATCTAACAGTTCAAACACACGGTCCATCGATGCAAAAGATTGTGTTAATGTTGTAGATGAATTAACAAGGCGGCGAAGCGGACTATATAAACTATCCATATATCCAACAAAAGCTACCATCGTTCCTAGCGTTAACTGCCCTTGAATTACTTCATATGCTGCAAAACCAATCACAAGTAACGGACCTAAATCGGTTAACGTATTTACTGCCGAAAATGTTCTTGCCGTCCAACTTGTATGGGTTAATGCTTTCGTTAAAAATTCATTATTTCTTTTTTCAAACTGCTTCCCCTCATACTCTTCTAACGCAAAGCTACGTGTCACTTGCATTCCTTGAATACGTTCATGCAAATACCCTTGCATCGTCGCTAACGCTTGTGAACGCTCTTTCGTCAATTTCCGAAGACGTCCGAAAAAATATTTCACTGCAATTACATAAATAGGTAAAATCAATAACGCAACAAATGTTAATTTTATATTCATAGAAAACATAACAATGATAGCAATAGCAATTGTTGCAGTATCTAACCAGACGTTCATCAAACCAGTAATTACAAAATCCTTCGTTTGTTCTACATCATGGATGACACGCGAAATAATCTCCCCTGTTTTTGTATTGGAGTAATAACGTAAACTTAACTTTTGTAAGTGACCGAAAATATGCTTCCGCAAATCATACAGTATTGTATTTGCGATACGTTGGGCGAAATATTGACGATAATATTCAATCGGTGGTCTTAATACCGCAAAAATAAAAAAAGCAATTCCAATCGCTGTTATTAATTGAGATGTTTTATCTTGAAGTGAGCCCGCGCCTTGAATTACATCATCGATAATATACTTTAATAACCACGGCATAATAAGTGGGATACCGAACTTAACTAGTCCAATAATAATTGTAATAGCAATAAGCCATCGATATGGTTTAACAAATTGTAAATATCTTTTTATGCCTTGCACATAATCCCCCCTCTAATAGGACAAACCTGCCGGGAAGCCCCCTGCAGGTTTGTTTTAATTTCTGTACATTAAATATCGTTCATACCACATATCTACGAAGTCTGGTGCAAATGGACCTTTTCTTTGATGAATCCACTGTGTTAAATGTGCTACATTTCGTTTTAAAATTGTATCAATAACAGGTGGATACTGCATAATTTGACTATGTTTTTCATACTCATCTTCATCTAGAAGCGTATATGTCATATCTGGATATACTTTAATATCTAAATCATAATCAATATACTTTAATGCTTCAGGATCATACGCAAAAGGTGAGCTTAAATTACAATAATAATATACGCCATCTTCCCTAAGCATCCCAATCACATTAAACCAATAGTTGGCATGAAAATAACAAATTGCTGGTTCACGAGTAATCCATGTTCGGCCATCCGATTCTGTAACTACTGTACGATCATTCGCTCCGATTACAAGACTCTGTGTCCCTTTTAAAATTGTTGTTTCTTCCCACATTCTATGAATGGAGCCATTATGTTTATAACTATGTATTTGTACTTTTTCTCCTTCTTTGGGAAATCCCATATATGCTCCCTTCTTTCAACTGCAAATGCCCTTTGAACGGCATTCACTTTTTTTCTATTATAACTTTTTTGTCGAAATTTTAAAACTAAAGGGATAAGACTCTATTTTTCAAATTGAATATGCAGGAGGTTTATCGTTGAATACTATGCCCCAACTCTTCTTAAGAGATAGGGATTGTACTGCATTATTTATAAGCGAGGACATGTAATAGAAAAAGCCCTTCTCTATTTCCATACAAAGAAGGACTTTTCACCTGAAGATAACAATATATCTTACCCTAAATTTGAAATCATTTTTTCAGTTGCAAAAGATTGAATTACACTATTCGTTTGTTCTTCAAATTTCTCATGTAACATCTTCAACGCTACTTCTGTTCTATATATTTCCTGACGGATAAAATGCAGTTCTTTTTTATCGCACGTATCTTTTTCATTCATTTCGATTTGTTGATACTTCTCTAGATGTGCTTGTAACTTTAACAACTCATCCATCGTTTCTAATTGCTCCCCTACCAACTTATCAAAATCGTTCATTACTTACCCCCTTTTGGACTTATTCATCAGTTATTATTCCTAATTACATAATTCTAATTGTTAACTTCCTTCTCCTTTGACTACATTTGTTGACTTATTAGAAGTTATGTCGTTCGCTTTCTTTTCATTACAACGATCCACGCAAAAAGAAAACACTTCTCCCGAATTAGAGAAGTGTTTTTCTTTCATTACTGATTTGAGCTAGAAGATTGTGATTGTTTTGCAGCTGACTTAGCATTTTGTTTTTTCACAGAATGCACGTCTGTTTCAGTTGCAAATTCTGTACCATAACTAGCGTTTGCACTTTGTGCACCAGAAGCTTGTGCTTTCTTTGCTTCTGATTGTGCGTTTGCTTGTTTTACAGCTTGTACATCTGTTTCAGTTGAAAACTCTGTACCATAACTAGCATTTGTACTTTGAATGCTAGCACCAGAAGTTGCTTTGTTATAACCTTGTTGTTTTTTACTCATCTTTCTCACCTCCACAATCAATAATGTAACCAATTCACTTAGAAGCTATCCGTAATTTTCTTTTTTAAAATTTCCGCATATAACTTTTGTTACTCATTCAAACTATAGAAAATGGAGGTGTAAATATGTATATAGGACGCGATATGACTGAACTAACGATGATTTCAAAAAATGAATGGAAAGAAGATGAATTAGCTTATTTTCATCACTCACTACAACAGGTTCTGCCTTATTTAAATGTAGAAGGGCAAAGTATTTACAAAGAAATTGTAGTAGAAATCGAATCAAGAGGCGGCTTACAAGAAGGTGAAGCTAGTTGGACTCATGGGACAAAAATTTCTTACGATTAAAAAAGTGTTCCCTAGATTGGGAACACTTTTTTATTTATTGCATTGTAATTTTCTCCACACAATTTTCATAAATAGTACGGTGTGATTTTGAGAAAGGTAATTGCTCAAATACCTCTTTTGATACAAATTTTAATGTATCTGTATCAACAATATTACCGGTTACTTTTCCGTAAAATACAAATATATCCCAAGTACGATGTGTAAACGTATGTTGTACATTCATTGCGTATTCATCAATAGAAACCTCGAGCTCAAATTTTTCTTTCATATAATCTATAAGCTGTTCCTTCTGATTTCGAATACCTTCTCCAAGTTCCACATTCGGAAACTCCCACATGTTAGCTAACAAACCTGTACTTGGACGTTTATTAATAACGTAACGACCGTCTTCAGTTTGAAGTACACCTGCAACAATAGGTACCATTTTAGGAGCTTTCGCTTTACTTTTTACTGGTAATTCTTTTTGAACACCTTCAGCATATCCTCTGCAATGTTCACGTACAGGACAAAGTAAGCATGCTGGATTTTTCGGAATACAAATTAGTGCACCTAATTCCATCAATCCCTGATTAAAGTAAGATGGGGTTTCTACTGAAATAATTTCACGCACAATCTCTTCAAAAACTTTTCGAGTCTTTGGTTTTGCAATATCATCCCATACTGATAAAATACGAGATAATACACGCATAACATTTCCATCAACTGCCGGCTCTGGTATACCATATGCGATACTTAAAATAGCACCTTTTGTATATGGTCCGACTCCTTTTAACTTTTCAATTTTCTTTACATCACTTGGTACAACTCCGCCGTATACTTCTTTTACCTCTTTTACTGCCGCATGTAAATTACGTGCTCTAGAATAATATCCTAAACCTTCCCATGCTTTTAATACTTCTTCATCATCTGCGTTCGCTAACGCTTCAAGTGTAGGAAACTTCCCCATAAAATTTGCGTAATATGGTTTTACAGCTTCTACTCTTGTTTGCTGTAACATAATTTCAGAAACCCAAACGCGGTATGGATCTTTATTCTTTCTCCATGGTAAGTCGCGCTGTTCTTCTTCAAACCAACCAATTAAATCATTTTGAAACTGCTCTATATTAAAATTGTTTAGTATTTCAAGTGTCAAACTTGATCCCCCTCATTTTTTTGCATATAAGTACTATTATAAAGATTTTAGGAAAAAATTTAAGTAAGATGATACAGGAAATAGAAGGCAAAGGACTTGAGGTATCGAATAAAAAGAGTTACATTAATAAAAAACGGAGGTGGATTTCTATGGACACAGCCACTCACCTTGTTATGGGTATCACTTTAGGTAGCTTAGCAACATTAGATCCAGCCATAGCACAAAGTGATATTGGCCCCCAAGCTGTTATGCTTGCTACAATTGCTGGTTCCAACATTCCTGACATTGACACAGTTTTAAAATTGCGTAATAACGCTAAATATATAAGAAATCATCGTGGGATTACTCATTCTATTCCTGCGGTAATTCTTTGGTCATTCCTTATAAGTGGCATCTCTTTCGCCTTCTTTTCAGACGCTCCATATCTTCATCTACTGCTTTGGTCATTTATTGCTGTCTTCCTTCACGTCTTTGTAGATATTTTCAATGCCTATGGTACACAAGCATTACGGCCTTTCACAAAAAAATGGGTCGCACTCGGCGTGATTAATACATTCGATACCGTAATTTTCTTTATCCATATACTTGCAATTGCTTGCATGCTCGTCGGTTCTCATAAGGGATATACAGCTTTAGCGGCATATATATTAATGATTGTTTACTATATCGGACGGATTATGATGCACAGAAATATAAGAAGCGTTGTACACAAACGTTTCAAAAATGTCGAAAAGATTATCATTTCTCCTTCTTACCGATTTTACCATTACCATTTAGCAATCGTTACGGCTGATTATTACTACGTTGCGAGATGGCACCGTGGTAACATCATGATATATGATAAGTTCGATCGAGTACCGTTCCCAGACAATAATATTATGCGAGCAGCTAAACAAGATGAAAACATCTCGGCCTTTCTATCTTTCTCTCCTGTATATCGCTGGGATATTTTTGATCATGACCATTATTATGAAGTACGATTCATTGATTTACGATATCGAAGTAAAGATTATTATCCATTTGTTGCAATCGTTCAGCTCGACCACAATTTAAATATTATTAGTTCCTATACAGGATGGATCTTTAGTGAAGAAAAGCTTCGAAAAAAACTGGAATTACTTCCACATTAAAAAAAGCGACTTAAGTCGCTTTTTTTAATGTTTCAAATGATCTTCTTGATTAATTAAATGACTATACTTCGGATTATTTGTACGCATTTCATGAAGGCGTACACCATGATTATTAATCCATGATCGTACCACTTGTTCTGTCATTTCATCGCCTTGATAACGACCTGATTTTGCATAAGTTGTTTGAAAATCTTCCCATAGTAACTCAACCCACGCACGAGCTTGTGCGTAAGAAAGCTTGTCATTCTTGTCTAATAATTCTTTCGTTAATGTTTCATAAATATCATTCATATTATAATCTCCTTTTACCTATTTATCCCTTCATTTCTAAAGGATAGTTTCTTCAATTTTGCACATTCTATAATTGATACTTCTTAAAGAGGTATCAACCGATAATGAGGAGGGCGTTCGTAATGGGTAAACAAGCCGAATTTTGGTCTGAGTCAAAAAACAACAGCAAAATCGACGGTCAACCGAAAGCGAAATCACGCTTCGCTTCGAAACGACCTAACGGCACAATTAACACGCACCCACAAGAACGTATGCGTGCTGCAAATCAGCAGGAAGAGTAATACAAATTAAATTAACTTCCTACACGAGGTGATAAAGATGAGCTACCGTGATCGCTTAGATAGTCGTTCTGAATTATTTAACCATACGTGGACTCGTCCAAAACATGCGAAAGCGCAAGTTAACGGACAGACGCAACAAACCCAGTCTCTCATTATATTGGCAAATGAATGTAAAAAACGCCAATTTTAGAATCTCCTATCTCCTTTAACGCCTACCAAAGATGAAAACCAGAGAGATATATGCTCTCTGGTTTTTATTTTTCTTGCAATAAGGAAATTGGTATGCCAATCTCTTCATTATCATTTTGCTTATATCCCCAAGCAAATACCCCATTGAAATACGTAATTTTAAATAATACACCAGGTTCTTCTACTAATTCATATGTTTCACCAATACGGAATTTGTTTATATCCGTCATATAAGCACGAGCCATTGCCATTTTTCTCATTAATACATCAAATTCATTGACAATCCCAAGCTGCTCAGCTTTTACTGCTTGCTCCTTCAAAGCGCCAATTTCTTCCCTTAGCTCATGCGGTGTCATTTCACTGTAGCGTTTTGGCATATTCATCTTATTCTCCTCATTCCTCTTCGCGTTTCATTTGCAAAAATATCTCGATTTCATCAATAGAGAATCCTTTTCGATATAACGCTTGTTTCATCTTGTTTTCAAATGTCCATCCATCATGCTTCTTATATTTCTCATAATATTTATTCCCATGATAGTGTAACGCTTCTTGTTGCTTTTCGTCATCTTTTTCGTCTTTCAATTCTTCCAAACAAATTTGAATTATTTCTCTAGAATATCCTTTTCGAACAAGCATCTCATCTAACTTTAGTTTCATTTGTAAAAAAGAATGTTTTTGATAAGATTTTTTCTTCTTCTCTATGAGAAACAAGGCATTCTCAATTTGCTTTTCCTTCGGATATTCTTGTAAACTATGTGTAATAATTAAATCCTGAACACCTTTATTTAATAACTCTCTTTTAATAACAGTTGGACCTTTTCGATTCACATTACTTTGCGTTCGCGTATATAAAACAGCATACTCTTTATCATTAATATATCGGTCATGTAATAATTTCGAAACGACTTCAGAGATGATGGCCTGTCCCACTTCTTTTTTTCGTAAAAAATCTTCTATTTCTTGTTTTGTTCTCATTTGATAGGATAAATAGGAGATTGCTTGTAAATATGCTTTTTGCACTTCTTCATTGTACAAAATATTTCCTAACTCGATTTCATCAATTTCTAAGCCTTTTTGTAATCCATGTTTTATTAAGATTACTTGATCCACACTAAATCCGTACTCTTCGCCTTGACCTTTATCAATATAAATATTAAATCGTTCTTTCGATCGTTTTTGTACTTCTATTTTTGTAATGACAGCCATACTCTCACCTCTCTATTATTTTAACATAGTCGAGGAACATTTTTTCTTTTCAAGAATATATATAATGAGGAGGAAATACTTGTGAAAATCGCAATTTCTGGTGGTACAGGCTTTATCGGCAAATCCCTTTCTACTTTTTTTATTCAAAAAGGATATACTGTTTACATTCTCACACGAAAAAAAACTACTGAAACTTCCGATCCTAACCTTCAGTATGTTCAATGGACACCAGATTTACAAACCTTCCCCCTCTCTTCTATTGATGTAGTTATTAATCTAGCCGGAGAGTCTATTAATAGTAGATGGACAAAGCAACAAAAGAAAGCCATTTTAAACAGTAGAATTCAAACAACAAAAGGACTCATTAAACAATTGCAGGGACTCCATACAAAGCCACACACATTTATTAACGCAAGTGCTATTGGATACTATGGAACGTCTGAAATAGAGTCTTTTACAGAACAGCATGAGACTCCTGGAAATGACTTTTTAGCAAATACAGTATATTCATGGGAACAAGAAGCATCTAAAGCACGTTCTCTCGGAATACGAACAATCTACGCAAGATTTGGAGTTGTATTAGGTGCAAATGAAGGAGCTCTTCCAAAAATGCTACTTCCCTATCAATTCTATATCGGCGGCACCATTGGTTCTGGGAAGCAATGGTTATCATGGATTCATATAGACGATGTCGTTCGTATGATGGATTTCATTATACACAAAAAAGAAATTGATGGTCCTCTTAATATGACAGCACCAACACCTATAAGAATGAAGGAATTTGGAGAAACCATTGCAACTATAATGAAAAAGCCTCATTGGTTGCCTGTACCTTCTTTTATCATTCAAACTTTATTAGGTGAAATGAGCATACTTGTACTAGAAGGGCAACGTGTATTACCCATTAAAGCAATTGAACATGGATACCAATACACATTTCCAGAAATAGACCATGCATTACAAAATATACTTTCGCATACAATGTAGTACTTCTAAAACACAATTTTACATGGGCTCTTTCAAAACTTTCATTTTCTAGGATCCGAAGCATTACCATACAAATAACCTTTCAGTTACTTTCCCTTAACTTCCATTAGCATTATAAAGTAACAGAAATGAGGTACCTATGAAAATATTGCTCAAACAAGCCATTGTATACCCTATTACATCTCAAAAGTTTCAAGGAGATGTACTCGTTACAGGAGAGCGAATTACCGAGGTCAAACCTTTTATTCCACCTACTCAAGATATGACCGTTATAGATGCACGAGCACTCCATCTCTTACCTGGCTTTATTGATGTCCATACTCACCTTGGTCTCTATGATGAAGGTACTGGTTGGGCTGGAAATGATGCCAATGAAACATCTGAAGTTTCAACACCACATATTCGTTCTTTAGATGGAATCCATCCTTTCGATATTGCCTTTCAAGACGCTGTACAAAACGGAATTACAACCGTTCACGTTATGCCTGGCAGTCAAAATATTATCGGGGGTACTACTTGTGTAATAAAAACAGCTGGAACTTGTATTGATCATATGATTATTCAAGAACCTGCTGGTTTAAAGATTGCCTTTGGAGAAAATCCTAAAAAAGTCCATAGTAATGGAACAAAAGAATCCATTACACGTATGGGGATTATGGGGTTACTTCGGGAATCATTCTATGAAGCACAACACTACGGGCACGAAGCTGATTTTCGAATGCTTCCTATTTTAAAAGCATTACGTCGGGAAATACCCGTACGTATCCACGCTCACCGAGCAGATGATATTAGTTCTGCTCTACGCTTTGCAACAGAATTCAATCTCGATTTACGCATTGAACATTGCACAGAAGGACACTTTATTGTTGAAGAACTTTCAAAACACAATTTGAAGGTTTCAGTTGGTCCCACTCTGACACGCCGTTCTAAAATCGAACTAAAAAATAAAACATGGGATACTTACCATATATTATCAAAAAATGGTGTGGAAGTTTCTATCACAACAGATCATCCTTATACACCCATTCAATATTTAAATGTTTGCGCTGCTGTTGCAGTAAGAGAAGGGTTAGACGAGAAAACAGCACTAGAAGGAATCACCATATTCCCAGCACGAAATTTGCGTTTAGAGGATAGAATTGGAAGCATCGAGGTTGGAAAAGACGCCGATCTCGTGCTATGGACTCATCATCCTTTCCATTATTTAGCCAAGCCTGTACTAACTATGATTGATGGAAAAATAATTTACAAAAAAAATAAAAAAAACTAGTTTATTTTTTTGACTAGATAAAGTATTATACGATTATAAACTGAATGAAACCATAATCAATTTGTGTCGTGATTATCATTTTCAAATTGATGAATGGGGAAGGCAAATGGTGCGCCACCAGCGTTAGAAACTGGTTCTAGTGGGTTCGATTCCCACCCCGAAATTTTTTAAAGATTGATATAAAAATTTCGAGGGTGGGGTGTTTTTTCGTCATGCTACCCTCGTGTGAGGAGGAGTTAGTATGTTGAAAAAACGCGACTTACACGACAGCCACGTTCTATACGAGTTAATGGTGGATCCAGCTGTCTTCCCTTTTGTGCGTCAAAAGGCTTATTCTTATGAAGAATATTTATTCTTAACGAAACAAACGATTGAAGCTGAAGAGCGTGGTGAATTAATTTCACGCACAATTTTAGATGAATGGGGTAACCCTATCGGAACAATTACTTTATTTGATGTGCAAGAAAAAGCTGGATTTCTCGGGACATGGCTTGGCAAACCATATCATGGAAAAGGCTATAACAAATTGGCAAAAGATTCATTTTTTAGTGAACTTTTCTATGAATTAGATATTGAAACAATTTTCATGCGTATTCGTAAAATAAATATTCGTTCTATTAAAGCTGCAGAAAAACTACAATATGTGAATCTAGCAAACGAAACAAGAAAAGCCGTATATGATGAAATTAACGCAAACGAAGAAGTGTATAACCTATATGAAATTCCAAAAGATCAATACACACTTGCTACAATGCGAGATACAACCTTCCAAGATGCTCATCAATTAAAAGAAGCGTAATCTAAATTTTCTGAAATGATAATCAATCGTTAACATTTTCCATATGCGTATATCCCCTCATGTCTTTGGAAACGATAAATAGTAACTTTAAGACACGAGGTGATTTGTAATGGATAAAAAGAAACGTGATAAAGCAAAAAACACATTATCTAGTACACAAGAAGTTCTCTATCAACGCGAATTTCAAAAAGCAGATCGTGCAGCAGGATATCGCTCGAAAAGCATTTAAAGTGAAAATGAATAATTAGAAGTTTCCCCCCTAATTATTCATTTTCATTACATAATTTTCTCGACTGATAGAAGTAAGCAAAAAAGCCCCTTATACATAAGGGACTTTTTTGCTGTGGACAACTTTATCCACAAAACCGATGAAATTGTTAGTAATTTTCAAAAACATTTAATATTTTTCTATATTAAAGCATATATCAGCTGTTTTAATTGTGGATATTTTTCTAAAAATTGTGGACAATGTGGATATAGTTGTTAATATTCCGACTTTACTGTTTAATGAAAGCGCAATCCTTTTGTGGATAACTCACTAAATTTTCTTTAAAAATAATAAAGAACCCTCTTTACATATACAAAGAGGGTTTCATATTAAGTAAAAGATTGTGCAAGAGCAGGTGATTTAATAGGTATATGACGCGGTTCTGCATGATTTTCTGCCAAAATTGCATCTACAATATGACCAGCTGGCTCTGGAAGATAGATGCTTTTCATTGCTTCTTTCATTTGAAGAAGCTTCACATCATCTTGTAATAATGCCTCTGTTTTTGCAAAAACCTCACTATCATCGCGAATGACAACTGCTGCTCCCTTTCTTTCAAAGTACATCGCATTTTCATTTTCTTGTCCTGGAACAGGCTTATATAAAATGACAGGTACTTGCAACGCTGCTGCTTCACTTAATGTTATTCCGCCTGGCTTCGTAATCATACAAGAAGTAACACGGAATAATTCATCAATATTTTCAACATACCCAAACACTTTTAATGCATCGGAATTTTGCTTCTGTAAACTTAATAAATCCTGTTTTAAAGCTTCATTTTTCCCACAAACGACAACTACTTGTAAATTAGGCACTGACATAAATGATTGGCATAGTTCTTTTACATTTCCTAATACCCCATGAGCACCTGCTACAATTAGTAAAATCTTTTTATTCTTACATAACTGATATTTATTATATATGATTTCTGGATTTACCTTTAACTCAAAACTACTCCGAATTGGAATTCCTGTTTCAACAATTTGTTCCGCAGGTACACCGATATCAACCATCAATTCTTTCACATGATCCGTTGCAACAAAATAACGATCTACTTCTCGATGAATCCATATTTTGTGCACGCAAAAATCCGTTAATACGTTATAGACAGGAATTGAAATACCTGTTTGTTTCTTCAATTCTGGTACAGCGATAATTGGAAATGTATTAATTACAATATCTGGTTTCTCCACCTGTAACAGTGTTTTCAAACGTTTTCTTCCAAAGTTCGCATACCAAGATGCTATTTTCTTATCATAAATTTTTTCTACCCCGTAATAAAACAAACGATATAATTCTTTTCCTATTGTATAACTTTTTAAATATAGATATTTTGTAATGTCAGTTATAAATGGATGTGATTCTCCAAACAAGTCGCATACAATAACATCTTCAATTCCTTTTTGGCGAAATGTTTGTTCTAATGTTTTTGCTACTTGCACATGACCATTACCGTAATGTGCAGTTAATATTAAAACCTTGGGGTTTTTTATCAAACAAATCCACTCCTAGCTTTTTGTTTCTCCATATTGCATATACGACAATAGGAAAAACATTTTCCTTAAAAATTACATAAACAGATTCTAATAATTCCCTTTCAGCTATGTACCTGTCGTGGATATGCAAAGCATATAAGATTGACCCCTTAATCCTATCTGTGCTCATATCTTTACATTATACTTTCCTATAAGAGCTTTCGCAATAACTTACAAATGTTCTCTATTCCATGATACTCACTCTTTTACTTCTTAATTCTTTTTACTATTTTGATTTCCCTTTACAATTATGTAAATTTCTCCATTTATTCCGTACAAAATTATGGATATTCTATTTTCAGTATACTCTTTTATCAATATATACTCTAGATTTTATTGTAAAGAAAGCAAAAAGCCTAATCCAATATTTGGATTAGACCGCTTGTAAAATATATTTAGCATGTTCTACATTTTTCTCAGTAGGTGGTTCTACATTTGCGAGTGGATACTTGTGTCCAAGCGCCTCCCATTTATATACACCAAGCTTATGATATGGTAACACTTCAACTTTTTGAACATTAGACAGACTTTGAATAAAGCTAGATAGTTTTTGTAGATCCTCTTCATTATCCGTAACACCAGGAACTAATACGTGTCGTACCCAAATCGGTTTATTCTTATCCGATAAATAACGAGCAAATTGTAAAATATGTTCATTTGGTTTCCCTGTTAATTTACGATGCTTTTTGGAATCGATATGTTTCAGATCCAATAAAACTAAATCTGTATAATCCATTAAAATATCTAGCTTATTTTGGAATTCTGGTTCCTCAGAATAACAACCACCAGAAGAGTCGATTGTTGTATGGATACCAGCCTCTTTACACTTTTTAAACAACTCAATTAAAAAGTCTAGCTGTAATAATGGCTCTCCACCGCTAACTGTTATACCGCCTCCGGAAGCTTCAATAAATGGAAGGTAACATGTCACATCCTGCATCACTTCTTCAACTGTTATTTCTTTACCTTTACCGATTTCCCACGTATCAGCATTATGACAATATTGACAACGTAATAAACACCCTTGTGTAAATATGACATAACGAATCCCTGGGCCATCAACAGTACCACAAGACTCTACAGAATGTATTCTTCCTTTTACCATGTTACTTCCTCCTTTATTGAAACAGCCTCCCTTCGCTATATATTAAGAGCGAAGGGACACTTTTTTCATTTACATGCTTTCATGCATTGTACGGTTAATTACATCAATTTGTTGTTCACGAGTTAATTTAATAAAGTTTACAGCGTAACCAGATACGCGAATTGTTAATTGTGGATATTTCTCAGGATGTTCCATTGCATCCATTAATGTTTCACGGTTAAATACGTTAATATTTAAGTGGTGGCCTTCTTTTACTGCATAGCCATCAAGCATTGATACTAAGTTACGTACTTGTACATCATCTTCTTTACCAAGTGCTTTCGGAATAATAGAGAATGTATTAGAAATACCATCTTGTGCATCTTCATATGGTAATTTAGCCACAGATAATAATGAAGCTAATGCACCTTTTGTATCACGTCCATGCATTGGGTTCGCACCTGGTGCAAATGGTTCTCCAGTACGGCGGCCATCTGGAGTATTACCAGTTTTCTTACCGTATACAACGTTAGATGTGATTGTTAAGATTGACATTGTATGAACAGAATTTCTGTATGTTTTATGTTTACGAAGTTTATTCATAAATGTTTTTACAAGATTTACAGCAATCTCATCTACACGATCATCATTGTTACCGTATTTAGGGAAATCTCCTTCAATCTCGAAGTCAACTGCAATACCATTTTCATCACGAATTGGTTTTACTTTTGCGTATTTAATTGCACTTAATGAATCTGCTACTACAGATAGACCAGCAATACCTGTTGCCATTGTACGAAGAACGTTTGTATCATGAAGTGCCATTTCAATACGTTCATAGCTATATTTATCATGCATGTAATGGATAACATTTAATGTGTTTAAATATAGACCCGCCAACCATTCCATTGTCATATCAAACTTATGCATAACTTCTTCATAATTTAATACTTCAGAAGTAATTGGTGCGTACTCAGGACCAACTTGTGCTTTAGATTTTTCATCTTTACCACCGTTAATCGCATATAATAATGCTTTCGCTAAGTTTGCACGAGCTCCGAAGAACTGCATTTGTTTACCGATTCTCATTGCAGATACGCAACATGCAATACCGTAATCATCGCCGTATTCAGGGCGCATAATGTCATCATTTTCATATTGAATTGCTGATGTTTTAATAGACATTTTCGCACAGTAGTTTTTAAAGTTCTCTGGTAATTGTTTAGACCAAAGAACAGTTAAGTTTGGTTCTGGAGCTGGTCCTAAATTATCTAATGTATGCAAGAAACGGAATGAGTTCTTTGTTACTAATGGACGACCATCTAATGCCATACCACCGATAGATTCAGTTACCCAAGTTGGGTCACCAGAGAATAATTCATTATAATCAGGTGTTCTTGCGAATTTCACAAGACGTAATTTCATAATGAAGTGATCTACAATTTCTTGTACTTCTTCTTCTGTTAAAGTACCATTTGCTAAATCTCTTTCAATGTAAATATCTAAGAATGTAGAAGTACGCCCAAGACTCATTGCAGCCCCGTTTTGCTCTTTAATCGCTGCAAGGTATGCGAAGTATAACCATTGGAATGCTTCTTGCGTGTTTGTTGCTGGCTTAGAAATATCGAAGCCATGAGAAGCGGCCATTTCTTTTAACTCTTGAAGTGCACGCATTTGCTCAGATAACTCTTCGCGTAAACGCATTGTATCTTCGCTCATTACACCGCCAGTTAAATTTAAATCAGCTTTTTTCGCTTCAATTAAATGATCAATACCATATAACGCTACTCGGCGATAGTCACCGATAATACGTCCACGTCCGTATGCATCTGGAAGACCCGTAATAACACCTGATTTACGTGCATTTCTCATTTCTGGTGTGTATGCATCAAATACACCTTGGTTATGAGTTTTTCTCCAATCTCTAAAAATACGACTAAGTTCTTTATCCATTTCGTATCCATAAGATTCACAAGCTTGTTCTGCCATACGAATACCACCATATGGTTGTAAAGAACGTTTAAATGGTTTATCAGTTTGGAAACCGACTACTTTTTCAATATCTTTATTTAAGTATCCAGGGGCATGTGATGTAATAGAAGAAACAATTTTTGTATCCATATCAAGAACGCCACCGTTTTCACGTTCTTTCGTTGTTAAATCCATTACTTGATCCCAAAGTTGTTTCGTTGCTTCAGTTGCTTCTGCTAAGAAAGATTCGTCTCCTTCGAAAACGTTTACATTATTTAAAATGAAATCGCGAACATCAATCTCTGCTTTCCATTTTTCACCTTTAAAGTTTTCCCATGCGTTTTTAACATTTTCTAATACTTGAGTCATCCTAATCTCCTCCATTTTTGATTAGTACAGGACTAAGATTTTTTATATAACAGCTTACACACTTAGAATACTACTTTTTTACGAAAGTGAACGAAATAGTTGTGACATGTTTGTGAAATATTGAGCAAACTACTATATATATAGTGTTAACTTCATTTAAAAGTCTTTAAAATTAACCCTTTCCTTAATTGTATTTTTTTGGTATCCTTATATACGAGTCCTATTTTGTAATATAAGAACAATACCCATTGTAGAGCTGTAATACTCTTATCTCCTAATCTGTTATAGTTTTTATAACAGAACAAAAAAGTGTACACATGTTGTACACTTTTTTGTTACTTCTATAAAACATCTCTTTTTCTATTGCCATCATAGAATCCGCCACGATTGTCTGTTAATGAAATTATTTGCTCTAGTCCCTCTATATGATCACCTATAATTCGAAGTACAGCTGGAGGGTGACCTATTTTTGCGAAATGTTCACTGGGACGAATACGGTTCATCTTATCAACCTCAACACGATATACACATGCAATTTCAAATCCAGACAGAAGAGCCTTCACTTGTGCTACACAAGGTGACAATAAAGATTTATACCCAATTGCTTTCAAACACTTTTGGCTAAATGCATTAGGTACCGCAATAAGTGAGCCTACCCCTAAATCCTTTCTATCACAAGCTAAATTTAGTGCATACTTAAATGCAGTTACAAGATGAAGTGGTACTCTTAAATCTAAATAGTGATTTAAATCATTTAATGCGACGTCCTTTCCATCTGCTATAGCTTTTGCAAAAGGATATAGCTCACTCGCTGGAATAATAAAATCGCCGTCTATAAATAACACAATTTCTCCTTTGGCAAAATAAGTTCCAAGTGAGCGCCCTACATCATTTCCGAGTGCTTCTTTATATACAATTGTCGTTGCCCCTTTGTCTTTTGCAATTTTTTTCGTTTTATCTGACGAACCATTTACGACAACGATAATTTCGAAGGGTTCAATTTTGCGAAGCTCTTCTATAACGTTTCCAATTGTTTTCTCTTCATCTTGTACGGGAATAACAACAGATAGTTGCTTTCCTTTATACAAATTAGATGTGACGCCCCATCCTTGATAAAACTCTTCAAAACTTAAAGTATGATAGACACTATCCCTTTTCCTATTTCCATCATAATATCCTCCGCGCTCATCACTGCTTAATATCCGTGCCGCTACTGCTTCTATATGATCACCTATCATTCTTTTTTCAGATTGGGAAAGATTTGTTCCATATGCAGCATGCTGGAATGGACGAAATTTATTTGGCGTAATAACGTCAATGGCGCAATGACGACTAATTCTCCATTTACTTTGAAGTAGGCGTAAATGAGCCACAATAGGATTAACAAAACATTCATATCCGATGCTTTGAACGACTTCTTTCGTCAGCGCATGAGGTACATCTAATAAAGAATTAATTTTTAATTCTTCACGCTCTAACATTGCATTTAATATTTGGCGCCATACTGTAATAGAAGTAGGTTTTTGCCTTTTTAAAAATAATGCATCCAAATTATTTAAAACTACATCTGCCTGATCGTATAAAATCGGATTAAGGAATAATTTTAATTTTGAAGTTTGAATAGCAAAATCACCATCTATAAATAGTAATACATCACCTATCGCATGTTTTGCGCCGACTGCACGTCCAACATCGTTCCCTAGTAGCTCTGTATGTTTGATTACTTTACACCCTAAACGATCTGCAACATCTTCTGTTCCATCATTACAACCGTTTGCTACTACAATAATTTCTACTGGATTTAATGGTCTTACCGATTGAATAACGTCTGAAATCGTATCGACCTCATTACATGCAGGAATAATAACAGATAATGACTTAGCCATTGTTTTGTTCACGAAACCACTTAATTGTTTCCTTCAATCCGTTTTCCCACGTTACTTTCGCCTGAAATTGAACAAGCTTTTTTAATTTTGTTACATCTGGTCTTCTATTTGGAATTTCTTCAAAACCATGAGGATATACTTCTTCAAAAGGCACTTGTACAATCTTCGAAGAAGAATTCGTTAATTTTTTAATTACTTCTGCTACTTCTTTTATACTCTGTTCATTCTCAGAACCTATATTAATAATCTCACCATTTACCTTCTCATCCATTGCCCGAATTGTTGCTTCTACCGCATCACTCACATACGTAAAACAACGTGTCTGCTTTCCATCTCCATATACGAGAATGTCTTCTCCTTGCAAAGCCGCACTAATAAATCGCGGGATTACCCCTGCATACGGACCATCTTTCGCTCTTGGACCATAAATATTAAAATATCGAACAATCGTTACCGGTAAACCTTCTAATGCGTATCCTAAACATAATGTCTCTTCCAACGTTTTACAAACTGCATAACTCCAACGAATTTTAGAAGTTGCCCCGTATAATCGATCTCCCTCTTCAGAGAAAGGCGGCTTGGCCTTACCATATACTTCTGAAGTAGAAGCAAAAACTACTTTCTTCTTTCCTTTTAACGCTGCTTGTAAAATATTTCTCGTCCCATCAAAATTCGTTTCTATGAGCTCTATACTTTTTTCCATTGTTGTTTTCACACCTAAAATTGCTGCTAAATGAAACACGACATCATGCTGATCTACTAATTCATAAATAGAATTTTTATCTAAAACACTTATTGGAATAACACGGATTTTTTTCATTAACTCTTTATGGTACTTATTTTTACCTTTATAAAAGTTATCCACAACAGTGACCTCATAACCTCTTCTCATCAACTCTTCAGCTAAATGCGACCCGATAAATCCGGCCCCACCTGTAATTAAACATTTCTTACTCATTTACTCACCTTCTTTACAATCCCGCGTGTATCTATTACTCGGTCCATTCCTTTAAAAAGCTTCCAATCAATATTAGAATGATCCGTTAAAATTAAAATACAATCCGCTTTTTTAACTTTTTCTTCATCTAAAGAAACAGATTGATACACCTTATCTCCAATTTCCGCGAAAGAAATATAAGGATCATGATATTCTATCTCGTATCCTTGATTTCTTAATAATTGAATAATCGGTAACGCTGGTGATTCTCTCAAATCATTTACATCTTTTTTATACGCAATCCCTACAATTAACACCGTTGCAGGTGATTGCACCACACTTTTTACTTTCCGGACCATTTTCTCTGGCATTTCTTCATTAATTATATGTGCTGCCTCAATTAATTGACTAATTGCCCCATTCTTTTTTATTCTCCATTGAAAATATAAAGGGTCTACTGGAATACAGTGTCCCCCTATCCCTGGCCCTGGCCAATATGGAGTAAACCCAAATGGTTTTGTAGATGCCGCTTCAATGGCCTCATAAAAATCAATGCCTAAACTTTCACATAGTGTGTTTAGTTCATTTACTAAAGAAATGTTAACTAAGCGCTGAATATTTTCAAATAGCTTGCACATCTCTGCTACTTTCGGAGAGCTAACAGGTACAACTTCGTCAAAAATGGTACTATATAAATCCTGTACCTTTTGTCTACACTTTTCTGTTTGTCCACTAATAACTTTTGGAATAGCTTGAACTGAATATTGACTATTTGCTGGATCAATTCTCTCAGGGGAATATCCGATATAGAAATCTTCCCCTACCTTGTTACTATTTTGAGAAATAATAGGTATGATGACTTCTTCAAGTGTGCCTGGATATGTGGAGCTTTCAAAAATGAAGGTTTGTCCTTTTTGAAGGTTTTGTTGTATATAATGCGAAGCTGAAATGAGGGCACTTAAGTCTGGTTCTCTTTGTTCATTAATTGGAGTCGGGACAGTGACAATAACATAATCACTACTTTGAAAATCAGCAATGCCTTGATCCGGTGTGTTTACTGTTAATTTTTTTTTCGTCAATAAACTTTGTAACTCTTTAGAAGAAACATCTGGAATATAACTTTCTCCTTTTATAATTGAGTCTATTTTTCTAATATCTTTATCTAATCCAAGTACTGTATGCCCTCTTTCTGCAAAATGTACCGCTAAAGGAAGGCCAACATACCCTAACCCAATAATAGCTACTTTACTACTATTCATTTGTATTCTCTTCTTCCCTTCTCAATTGTTGAATGATATCTCTATCTCTATCTCCATCAGTAAAGCCACCACGTTCGTCCGTACGTTGTAATAAATACGTAACCGCCTCAAGTTGATCACCGAAAATACGATCAAACGCTGAAATACGCCCATTTACAAATTCGTGTTGCTCTGGACGTACTCGATTTGTTTTTATAACATCTACTAACTCTACTGTTGTAATAGAGAATCCTTCTAAAATAGCTTTCACTTGTGCTAATGGCGGAATGATAAGGGAGTCATATCCTATTTTCTCTATTACCTTCTTATGCATGGCATGTGGTACAGCAGTTAGTGAGTTATTCCATAAATCTGGTCTTTTCGCTACCAAATTCAAAAAGTATTTTCCCATACTAATTGGATCTGCTGGATGAAACATATCTAATAAGCATTGTAAATCATTTAACACCACGTCATTTCCATCTTCAACAGCATGTAAAAATGGAGTGAGTTTTTTTGCTGGAATAACAAAATCACCATCAACGAATAAACAAATATCTGCCGTAGCATGCATAGCCCCTATTGCTCGTGCTACATTATGTCCAAGCGCCTTCGTAAATTCAACTACAATAACATTCTCTAGCTTTGCCTGTTTAACAGTCTCAACATCTGCTCCATTTGCGACAACTATAATTTCATCTACACCTGCTTCTTTCACTTCTTGTATAACAGACCTTATAATTATTTTTTCTTCTGATACCGGGATAATGGCACTATATTTCGCTTTTTTCTTTTGTAATAAAACTGGTTTATACTTTCCTACAAACGCTCTATCTCTATTGTCCTCTGAAAAACCACCGCGATTACCGTATGTTTCGATTACGTATTGTAAAGCACGCAAATGATCACCCATAATACGACTAGTCGCTTTCGGATAAGGAGAGCCAGGTGATGTGCCCGTATGGACAGGACGAACTTTATTTGTGTAAATGACATCAACTGAAGCCATATCAGAAATATCTACTCCTCTAGACATCGCCATCGCTTGAAATAATGCTGGATCTGCTAAATTCCACCACCCCAGTTTTTCAATCACTTTACGACTTATCGCATGTGGTATTGCAATTAAAGATCCTACAACAAACTCCTTCTTGTTCAAATAACGATTTAACATATATTTTCCAACCGTCGTATAATGCGGTCTCATCTTCAAATAAACGGACCATGTTAAATTATTTAAAACAATCTCATGTCCTTGCTGTATTCCTTTAATAAAATTGTATAATTCTTCACTTTTCATGACGATATCACCATCTAAAAATAAAACAATTTCACCTTTTGCTTCTCTAGCACCAATTGCCCGTCCCACATCATTACCAAGGGAATATCTATAATAAATCACACGGCAATTATGCTGTAGCGCTATTTCTTTCGTACCATCTGTCGATCCATTATCTACTATGATAATTTCATATGGTTCGAGCTTTCTTACTTCTACTAAAACTTTTGATAAAGTACTTGCTTCATTATGCACTGGAATAACAACTGACACTCTCATACTTGTATCACTCTTACCCTTCCAAGCGAACATAAGCAATAATAGGAATACGCACAACTACATCTTCTGGTGGTCCATAAGAAGGAGAAGTACGAACAATTACTGCCCCATCCGTCACAGATAAAAGAACGCCTGCAATGATTTCTACAGCTGTCACAACTTGCACTAGTTCCCCAACATGGTTACGTAATTCATCAGTAAATAACATATATAACGCTCCTTTCTTACGCTTCTTTAATTGATATAATACTTGTAAATGGTAATAAAACTTCTGTTCCTATTCCTTCTTGCAATGTTAAGAAGTCATCACCAACTGCTACAATAACGCCTGTTAACTGTCCCACTGTCACAGTAATTTCTACGTTTTTACCTAAATACTGCTCTGCAATTTCTTTAAAAGGTGATGTAGTACATTCTTTTAAAATGTTACAAATAATAGATTGAAATCTACTTGATTCAATAACTTCTTCAGTAGCTTGCTTAGAGTTTCTTTGAATAAATCTCGCGAAGTTTTGTGAAAATAAAAGTCTTTCCACAGCAGGTAATAACTTATTATCTAAAAAATAATCTAATTGCCTATTAAACAATCTCGATAATTTATTCCAATATTTTCTGAACAGACACATACACTTCTCCTCCTATTATTTTTAGATTATAAAATTTCACATCCATACATCTTAATGTATACAAAATAGATATTTTTGTGATAGGTAAGACATACATTTTCTAAAAGAAATATTTGGTTCAAGGCATAAAAAAAACTATCCAAAAGGATAGTTTCTTACACTTCAATATTCCGCAATATCGAATAAATATCGTTATTCACTTTACCAAATGATTTAATGTTATTTTGAATGTTAGATAATAAAACAACATATACACTACCATTTTTACTAAATCCGTTTAAGCAATTCCATCCTGGCATTACACCGTGATTCGAATAGCTTCCTGGGTCTACGTACCATCCAAACCCGTAATCCTTTTTTCCACCCGTAAACATTTGATCGTAACTCTCTTTTGAAATTAATTTACCAGAGAATAGTGCTTCGTTAAATAAATATAAATCATGCGCACTTGTGTATATATCACCACAACCATATAGTTGTGACATGCTCGGAATATTAGGTGTTGTCATATTATTATTTACTATTTTATAACCCGTTGATGGGAATCTTGTTTGTTCTAACGCTGTGCCAAAACCAGAATGTTTCATACCCGCAATAGCAAAAATATGTTGCTTAATATATTCTTCGAGCGACTGTCCACTTACCTTCTCGGCAATGTATGCAAGTATAGAGTAGTTCGAGTCAGAATACTTCCATTTCTCTCCTGGACCACCAATACGCTTTTGATTTCCTATCCGCTTTATCAGTTCTTCATGAGAAATATCTTCTTTTCCCTGCTCATATTCGGGAATCCCTGATGTATGTGTTAATAGATGTTTTAGCTGAATACTATTACCTTGAGGAAAATTTGGAATATACTTTGCAACAGTATCTTCTACTTGTAATTTATTTTGATCTTTCAACTGCATAATAGCAGTTGCTACAAATGCCTTTGAAATAGAACCAATATAAAAAGTCGTCTCTGAATTATTCGGTACTTTCTGTTCTTTATTTGCCATACCGTACCCTTTATTCAAAAGAACTTTTCCATTCTTTACAATAACAGCTGTCCCGCTAAATCCTGCGTTTTGTAAATACTGGTCTAATTGAGCGTTTTCATTAATTTCTTGAGGTGGTCCCTCGGGAAGCTTCTCCACAGCTTGCGCTTGCTTCACTTGTTCTTCCTGCTCTTTTTGTTTTTGCTTCTGTACTTCTTGTTTCTTTTTTTCTTCTTTCTTTTTTAGCTCTTCTTGTTTCTTCATTTCTGCTGCCGCTTTTAAAGTTTCTTCTTTCTTATTATGCGCAACAATTTTTGTATACATAAAATATACAAGTGATAATAGTAAGACGAGAATGATTGTTCTTTTTATGTATACAATCGGCCGACGTACTTTCCCATTCGCATTATTTTTTTCCTGATCCATAATTGCTTTTTTCCCCTTACTCACCAATAATTTAATTCCTCTATTAAAGATTTATTTTAGTAGATTATGGATAATCCATTCTATATCATCCCTACTTTATCACGCACTGCACATATTACCAACCTATATGTACAAAAAAGAAAAAGAAAATTTACAAAAGTAAGATTCCCGTTAAATTATTAACAAAAAAAAGAGGATATCCTCTAAAAAATTGATTTTATCAATCTTTTTGGACATCCTCTTATCTCATTATTTATACGTGTTTTTTCATATCATCGGCAACAGATTCAACATTTGTACCTACGATAACTTGTACACTTGTATTACTTAATTTCATAACACCTTTTGCACCAGCACGTTTTAATGCTGCTTCATTTACTTGACCAGCATCTTTTACTTGTAAGCGTAGACGTGTTGCACAGTTATCAATAACTGTTAAGTTTTCTTTTCCGCCTAAAGCTGCTACGTAAGTTTCACCGATTGAACCTGCAACTGGTGCCTCACCATCTTCAACTAACTCATCGTCATCTTCACGACCAGGAGTTTTTAAATCGAACTTCTTAATTAAGAAGTAGAATACTATGAAATAAATTGCTGCGTAAATTAAACCGATACCTGCTAGTAAGACTGGTTTTGTTGCAATACCGAAGTTTAAAGCGTAATCGATTGCACCGGCACTAAATGAGAAACCATCATGAATGCCAAGCGATGTTGTAATGAATAAAGAAAGACCTGTTAATACAGCATGAATACCATATAATACTGGTGATAAGAACATGAATGAGAATTCAATAGGCTCTGTAATACCAGTTAAGAATGAAGTTAATGCTAGACCAGCTAACATACCAGTAACTGCTTTACGCTTTTCTGGTTTAGCAGCTGCAATCATTGCGAAACATGCTGCTGGTAAACCGAACATCATAACTGGGAAGAAACCAGTCATAAACATACCTGCTGTTTTGTCACCTGCAAGGAAACGAGCAATATCACCATTAACAACATTACCTGCTGCATTTGTAAAGTCCCCAAATACAAACCAGAAGTATGTGTTCATTACGTGGTGTAAACCAATTGGGATTAATAAACGGTTTAATAAACCAAATAATCCTGAACCAATTGCACCTAAATTAACAATTCCATGAGCTAATGCATCAATACCATTTTGAATTGTTGGCCAAATTTGTGCAAATAGAATTCCTAATATCAGCATCACGACTGATGTAACAATTGGAACGAAACGTTTTCCAGCAAAGAAACCTAACCATTCTGGAAGTTTAATCTTATGGAATTTATTATAAAGAAGTCCTGCTATAACACCAACAATAATACCACCTAAGACTTTCATATCTACTTTAGTCGATAATTCAGCAGCCTTAGATACTTGTGTCATTGTATCCGCAAGCTTAGATGGATCTACATTTGCGCTATTACCTATTAAATCTTGGACTTTACTTAATTTACCTTGTAATTCAGCAGTTGAATACCCTTTGCTAAGTGCATCAATACTATTTTTCATAACAAGATAACCAATTGCACCTGCAAGACCTGCTGCACCACTACCATCCACTGAAAGACCGATTGCAATACCAATTGCAAAAATAAGTGCTAAGTTATCAAAAACTGCTGCGCCGGCCTGTGCCATAACAGGAATATCAAATACATCTGGTTGCCCTAAACGAAGCAATAATCCTGCTGCTGGTAGTACTGCGATCGGAAGCATTAAAGCTTTACCAATACGTTGTAAAAACTGCAACATTTTAATTCCCCCTAATTAAATTTATGAAATCGTTATCATTATAAGTACGCTTTAGAAAACGCTTTCTATTACATAACCATAATAACATATAGTTGTATAGATGTGTAGTTTTTATTTCTGAACTTTTTATGGATAAATCTCCTATTTCCAAACTGTTATATAAAAGGAAAATTCTCCTTTTTAAAATACAGAATACTCGAAACGAAAGACCTATTATAGCACATTGAACTTTCGTTTTATCATTCCACTTTTTCATGTTATTATTTATTTCCGAGCATATCGGGAAAAGTAAACTTAGTTAATTCAAAATAGGAGCGTTGGTACTATGCAGTGCATTGAAACAAACAACTTACAACAGTTGTTAGAACAAGTAAAACCATATACGAAAAAAGGAAAACTTGCTACTTATATCCCCGAACTAGGAAATGCAAATCCAGACGATTTAGGGATTGCCATTTTCCATAAAGAAACAGAATATATCCATGCAGGCAACTCACAAACACTATTTACTCTTCAAAGTATTTCCAAAGTAATTACACTTGCCCTTGCCCTTTTAGACCGTGGTGAAGAATATGTATTTTCTAAAGTTGGAATGGAACCAACGGGTGACCCATTTAATTCTATTATTAAGTTAGAAACGACAAGTCCGTCCAAACCCCTTAATCCAATGATAAATGCAGGAGCTTTAGCTATTACAAGCATGTTAGCAGGAAAAGATAACGAGGAAAAAATGGAACGTATTCTTCATTTTGTACGTGAAATAACAGATAATCCTACTATTAATTATTCCTCTAAAGTTGCCGATTCAGAACTAGAGACAGCTTACCTAAACCGTTCACTTTGTTATTATATGAAACAAAACGGAATTATCGATTGTGATATTGAAGAACTTATGGATTTATATACTCGTCAATGCGCAGTTGAAGTAAACTGCATCGATTTAGCACGTATCGGCTTAATTTTTGCAATGGATGGATATGATCCATATAAGAAAAAACAAATTATCCCTAAGCATATTACAAAAATTTGCAAAACATTTATGGTCACATGTGGTATGTATAACGAATCTGGTGAATTTGCAATTCGTGTTGGTATTCCTGCAAAAAGTGGTGTAGCCGGTGGTATTTTTGGCTGCGTAAAAGGAGACATGGGAATCGGTATTTTCGGACCAGCTTTAGATGCAAACGGAAATAGTATTGCCGGTTTTAAAATCCTTGAACTTCTTTCTGCTCAAGAAGGTTGGAGCATTTTTTAATCGCGAGTTATCCTGCTATACTAGCAGGATTTTTTATTTCGCCAAAACCTCACTTTTGTCAGTTATCAATCCTCTTACAAAAACAGTGCTGAAAGTTTCTCTATATCATGCATATTTGTTCCCCCCTCCTGAATAATATAGTACAACCTAGCGCTATATGTGGAGGTGTGAAAGATGAAACTAATATTTCAAATGGGAAAACAACCTGTTCTTGAAAAAACAATCCTTCTTTTTATATTGAGTATTGTAGAAAGCTTGAAGTTAAAAGTTGTTTCACTCGACGAAGCTCACCGATACATATTCAATTTAGAAGTACTTGAATTATTAATGGATCGGAACATCGATGATCAAGTACTTGAACTTATTCATTTCGGGATGGGACTTGAAGACATTTATCATGTGCTTCCTGAAGAACTTGAGCATACGATTGAGGAATTAAAGTGGCTTTGCATTCAAGTATTAAGTGAGTACAGTATGCATGAAGAATCCGAACAATTAATTGAAGATATACGGTAAAAAAGCACCTATGTAGGTGCTTTTAATGTTTTTTTAAACTATTTTTATACGCCTCAATATTTACTGGTAGCTCTTCCTCTTCCAAAGTATGTTCATTTACATCTTTATGAATGAACGCACCTTTAGGTGGTTGATGATCATGCCCTTTTTTCTTATGATCAAATGCTTTCCCGCGTCCCATACAAATCCCCCTTTCTTAAAAGAAATCCGTATTAGTATGGAGAAAAGTACGTCGATATATGCAATCTCTTGCTGTATTTCCAAGGAAATACTCGAACCTTGTTTTCTACTCTCCTTACAACAACTGATCGATCCCAATAAGAATTAATAACACTCCTGCGATAACTGTCGCCCATTTCCCTAAGTATTCTGCTAAAAATCGTTTTCCTACATACGCAAAACCACTAATACAAATAAAACTAAACACCCCAGAAATAGTCGCTGTAAGCCAAAGATTTAAATTTGTTACCCCTGCATCAAATCCACCTGCAATATTATTAATAGACAACGCAACTCCTAAAACAATTGCTTCTGAGAAACTAATTGTTTTAGAACCATCAAAATCTGCTTTTTCCGGATCACGTAAAATTCCCATAAGTACATTATCATCTTTAGAACCTGCAGTATTTTTTTGGCCCAAGAAAGGCTGACATAAAATAAACACACCGATTATCCCTAAAACGATTGCTCCAATCAGATTTGCTGTAAACTCTGAAATAAATAACGCAATCCAGTTTCCAAAAAATCCAGCTAGTAAAGTAAATAAAAATCCAAAGAATGCGATGATAAAATTGTTAAACCACGAAATACGAATTTTACGAATGCCATATGCAATTCCAACACCTGCATTATCTAAATTAGAAGCGATCCCGATTAAAAAAATTGAAAATAAGCCTACCGTACTCATAAATAGTCACCCCTTTTTCTCACTTTTCAATGCATATTATGAAAATGTTGAGCAACTGTGCCTGTCTGTTTCATATACTTGTAATAAATGCTCAATATTTTTTCAACACTAAAAAAGGAGTGCCTACACTATGGCTAATGAAAACCCGAATGATCGGCTTGGCAAATTAATAAAAAAACTTTTAAAAGAACGCGCCTTATCTATGCGCCAACTAGGAATACTTACAAATATTGATCCTGCAACAGTCTCAAGAATTATTAATGGTAAACAACCGCCAAAACAAAAACATCTACAAAAATTTGCAGAATGTCTTCAAGTTCCACCCCAATTGTTATTTGATGAAATGTACCCTGATTCTCCTCACATTAATAAAGAAAAAACAGATATGTACACATCTCTTGATACCATTCAGCAAACGCTGCAATCCTCTAACTTATTCGATTTCGATTACACTACAACTCGCGTAAAACAAGAACTCGAAAATTACGAACGCTATGCCCAGACAACAGAAGGCGAAAAACGTATTCATAACAGTTTCGCAAGCAAATTAGAGCAAATTGATAGTGCTGGTCCTTTTATTGAACAATTAACAGATATGTATCAACAATTTTGCAATGAAACCATTTCAAAAGAAGAACGTGCAGTTCTTGGGAGCGCATTACTTTATTTCATTTTATCGACAGATATTATTCCCGACTATCTCTTTCCAATTGGCTATTTAGATGATGCGATCGCCGTTGAATTAGCAAAAGAGAAATTACTTGAAATAAAACGAAAGACATAGCAAAATAAAGAACTATTTCAGTTGTTTATATTCAACTCTGAAATAGTTCAATAAAAAATCGTACAAGTATACATACTCGTACGATTTTACTATGCAAATCTATTTTTTCGTGTGGCACCATTCATATATAAATGCTGTTATTACTTTTGTAAATTCAATTAACTGTTCAACTTCAACTTTCTCATTTACAGAATGTGCTTCTTCTAATGTACCTGGTCCATATATAATCGCTGGAATGTGAAACTCACTAAACCAACCGCCATCAGTTACCGTTGCAGACATATCTAAAATTGCATTTTTTGATAAAATAGACTCGTGTACTGAGCTAAGTTTTTTTACAGCTGCATGTTCCCTATCTACTTCTAATGAAGGGAAAATTTCACCACGATCTACAATCATTGATTCTCCACCCCACTTAAATTGTGGCGGATTTTCACTTAACCATGGATCGGCAGCTGCTACCTTTCCAATATATTCTTCAATTTCTTTTATTATTTGTTCATGTGTTTCGTTCGGATAGAAGTGCACTGTTATCCATAACTGGCACTCATCCGCAATAAACGCCGCATGCCTTCCCCCCTCAATAACAGCTGGATTAATTGTTGTTGTTCCAGATGGATAGCCTTCATATGTTTTCATGACTGCCCAGTGGCGCTCTAATTCTTGTAAACTTTGCACAATTTTCATCATTTTTTCAATCGCACTCGCTCCGAATAAACGTCCCCCTGCATGGATCATTTGCCTACGTGTTGCATCATGAAACGTTTGCGGGCTTTTCACAGTAATCCATCCAGTAATTACGCCGCCCTGTCCTTGCATATGTAAATCACTCGTATCCACTACGACTGCAAAATCAGCATCATAACCTCGCCTGCAGCATTGAAGCGTGCCAGCTTCTCCAACTTCTTCCCCAATTACGGATTGAAAGATTACATCTCCAGGTAATTCAATGCCAGCTTCTTGTAAAAGCTGAATAGCAAATAGTGCCCCAGCCAATCCCCCTTTCATATCTGCTGCGCCACGTCCAACTAACCAGCCATCTTTTATAAATGGATCAAATGGATCTGTTTCCCACGCCTCATCTGCTGACACTTCAGCTACATCCATATGCCCATTAATAATAAGACTTTTATATGAGTCACTTTTTATTCCTTTTTTTACCCCAACAACGTTCGGATCATTCGGATATACATCCCATTTATTAATACTAAAATTTCGTTTTCTTAAAAACTCTGCAACAAATTCTTGCGCTTCATTTGTATTTCTCGCTGGCGGTGCTGGTGTTTCAAAACGAATTAATGTTTTTGTAAGTTCTAACAATTCCTCTTTCCTTGAATCTATTTGTTTTAACAACTGCGAAATTTCTCGATTCATCGCTAATTCCCCTTTGCATACATAGTATGTTTCCAGCTTTATTTTCACAAAAAAAGAGACTGTTTACAATTTTACAGTCTCCAAATTACTCAATATTATAAACTTTCTACTTTTGTTGTATTGATCTTTTCAATATGCTCTACTTTACGTACCTTATTTCTTGTCGCACGATAAAACAGTAAACAAACAATCATAAATGGAATACCACAATACAATGCCATTCTTTGTTCTGGAATAAAGGCCATGCCAACGATTACTGTTACATTTAATACTAACGCAAGCAGTGGTACGAATGGATACAGCGGTGTTTTAAATTTCAGGTCTTTGACATCCCCGCCCTGCTTTATGTATGACCTTCTAGCTAATAAGTTAGATAGAGCAATAGATGCCCAAACTAGTATCGCTCCAAATCCAGCGATAGAAAGCAGCCATAAATAAACTGTATCTTCCGCATAAATACCTGATAATAATGAGAGACAACCTACAATTGTGCTTACAATCAATGCATAAATAGGAACACCGTTTTTAGATAACTTACCAAAAATCGGACTAATCATTCCTTGATTAGACATAGACCATAGCATACGAGAAGTTGCATATAATCCTGAATTCGCAACGGATAGAACTGCTGTAATAATAACGAAATTTATAATATCAGCTGCATAAGGAATACCAATTTTATCAAATACAACTACAAATGGACTTTCTATTACTCCTGCTTGCTGCCAAGGGAATAGTCCAGCAAGAATAAAAATAGATAGTACAAAGAAAACAAGTATACGCCAAACTGTATTGTTAATTGCCTTCGGGATCGTTTTCTCCGGATTTTCACTCTCACCTGCTGCAATACCAACTAGTTCTGTTCCTTGGAAAGAAAAATTAACTGCAATCATCGTAATTAAAATGGCTGATAATCCATTCGGAAACAGTCCCCCGTAATCAGTAAAGCTAGAGAACATCGGTGCTGGTTCATTTCCTTTCATATCTAGAAAACCAAACATTGCCGCCCCGCCTAAAATAATAAATGCAATAATTGTAATTACTTTAATACTTGCAAACCAAAATTCCACTTCCGCAAAACTTCTTGAAGATAACGCATTAATAGCAAAGAGCAGTACCGCGAACACTACACACCAAATCCATGACGGTACATCAGGAAACCAACGTTTCATCAAAATACTAACTGCAATTAATTCAATACCTATCGTAGCAGACCAGTTTAACCACGACATCCATCCGACTACATAACCTGCTGCAGGGGAAATATGCTTTGTCGCATACGTTTGATAAGACCCTGCGTCAGGCATCGCAACAGCTAATTCTCCAAGACAGAGCATCGTTAAATACATTACAAATCCACCGACAAGATACGCTACAATTGCTCCTCCAGGTCCAGCCTCATGAATCGTATAACCTGACCCTAAAAAAAGTCCTGTACCAATAACTCCACCGAGTGCAATCATAAATATGTGCCTACTTTTCAATTCTCTTTTTAATCCTTGGTTTTGATCCATCATATAAATCCCCCCTTTTCACTTTGCCAACCCATTTAATGTAAGCGTTTTTAAAAGTATTCAGTGTAAAAATAATGATTTAAAAGAGCAAAAATACACGTCACTTACATTAATCACTGCCTGTTACTAAAAGGTCATCCCTTACTGTTATTAATAATTTTTGATCAGCAATAGCTTGTCCTTCTACTACTTCTAATGATTCAATATAACCACTGATCCCTATCTTAATTTCTACTTTCTGTTTATCTATTGTTTCAATTAATGCTAATTTCTCCCACTCGTATACGTAAGAACTTTCCGTCACAAATAACTTCTCTACTTTTCCATAACAAGGACTATACACACCTTCTATAACTGTCTTCACTTTATAAATTCCTCCCTCTTATTAATTGACACCAAAACGTTGTATATCCTGTAAAAAGTCATATTCTCCCCTCTAGAGATTTCGAATATTATTTATGCAAAATACGTACCAAGTCTCTAATTCATGTATTAAATGAGAGTTTCATACAAAAAAATGTGCACAACCGCAAAATTTTTCGATCATTTAAAAAGTTTTAAACGAAAAATAGCAAAAATTTTTTGCGATTTTATAAGAATTTTAATAAAATTATAAAAAGTCAGTCTTCATAGGGTGAAATGAGGAGAAGATGTTACATGCATACAGAAGAAATTAATTTCAAACAAATTATTGAAATGAATATGCTATATGAAACTTTACTCAATGAACTCGATATCGGGATTCATATTATTAATGAGGAAAGTAAAACGATTGTCTATAACCGCAAAATGATGGAAATTGAATCAATGGATCGCTTAGATGTATTATATAAAAGTCCTTTAGAAATATTTGCATTTGAAGAAAATAAAAATAGTACTCTTATAGAGGCATTAAAATTTGGAAAAACAAAGAAAAATATAAAACAAACGTATTTTAACAATAAAGGACAAGAAATTACAACGATTAACGATACTTTCCCTATAATAGAAAATGGAAAAATTAAAGGCGCTATTGAAATATCAAAAGAAATTAGTAACTTAAAACAAACGATAAAAATAAGTCCTTCTCGAAAACAAAGCACTAAATTTACCTTTGATCACATAATTGGTGATTCTGAAGCCATTCAATCAATCATTACAGAAGGAAAAAGAGTAATTCGTACATCTTCCTCCATACTTCTCGTAGGGGAAACAGGCACTGGTAAAGAACTATTTGCACAAAGCATCCATAATGAAAGTCAGCGTTCAACCAAACCCTTTATTTCACAAAACTGTGCCGCTATACCTGATACCTTAATGGAAAGCCTACTATTTGGCACAAATCGAGGTGCCTTTACAGGAGCAATAGATAAATCAGGCTTATTCGAAGAAGCGAACGGAGGAACTTTGTTATTAGATGAAATCAACTCATTAAGTCCAGCACTTCAAGCGAAGTTACTACGAGCTATACAAGAAAAAACAATACGAAGAATCGGAGGCACACACGAAAAAGAAATTGATGTTCGTATTATAGCAACTATCAATGAAGATCCTTTCGAAGCCATCGCACATAATCGATTAAGAGAAGACTTATATTATCGATTAAGCGTCGTTACTTTATGTCTTCCGCCTTTACGTGAAAGAAAAGAAGATATTCCAGATCTTGTTCAGCACTTTATTGAAAAATATAATACTCAATTTGGGCTCAATGTAACCGATGTAGATGTAAATGTAAGAGAATTTTTCTATGCATACAATTGGCCTGGAAACGTACGGGAGTTGGAACATATAATTGAAGGTTCCATGAACTTGATAGAAGATGAAACCATCATTACAGCGTTTCATATGCCTACTCGCTTTCGTGAACGAATAAAAACAGAATTCAATATGCAACATGCACTAACTAATCACAATACTGATGCACCTAAAACTTTAAAACACACAATAGAAAAAATGGAAAAGAACTACATTAACCAAATTCTTAAAGAACATCATGGCAACATCTCACAAGCTGCAAAATTTTTAGGATTAAGTAGGCAAAACTTACAATATCGAATTAAAAAACTGCATTTACACATATGAAATAAACATGTCTCCAAGTGCAAAAAATAACTTGGTAAAATATGTTACAATAAACATATAACATGCTAGAAAGGGCTATATATATGAGTAATGATAAAAAATTAAAGTTATTACACTACTTATACCTTCTCCCTGCTGTTCTATGTATAATGTTATTCATTAATGGTGATATGAGTAGCTTTCCTTATGCAAAGCTATTAGCAACAATTAGTGGCTCCTTTGCAGCTATTATGCTTGCTGCTTTTTGGAATTTGAAGCTACGTATAAAAAACGAGAAATCTTCGTAATACAAAAAAAATCGAGCTACTTAGCCCGATTTTTTTATTTGCCATTAAAACTCAACATTCTCTAAATACAACCCACTTGCCTCAGCAAGACAATTAATTTGATTGCGCTGCTTTTCCTCTAAAATGTTTGGAATTGCTTCAGCGTCTAATTGTCCTAATCCAACTTCAATTAATGCCCCGACAATTTTTCTTACCATATTATGAAGGAAGCCGTTACCACTTACTCTAATTTGTACAAACCCTGCCTCTTCCATCACATCAAGTGTATATACTTCTCGAACCATAGATTTTTTCTTTGATTTCGCATTTGAAAAAGCAGTAAAGTCATGTGAACCAACTAAATGTTTCGCAGCTGCTTTCATGCTTTTCACATTTAATTTTTTATTCACATGCATGCTGTATTTACGCATAAATGGATTTGTATGCTCTTCATTCCAAATTTTATACAGATATGTTTTTGCTTTAGAATTGTAACGAGCATGGAAACGATCATGTACTTCTTCCACATTCGTAATGCTAATATCATTAGGTAAATATTGATTTAAATATTTTTTCACTTTATGTTCCACTAACTTCTCATCACTTTGAAAGTTAGCAACTTGATTCAAAGCATGTACACCAGCGTCTGTTCTACTACAACCAATAATTTCAATTTCTTTTCCGACCATTTCAGATATGACACTTTCGATTTTTCCTTGAATTGTATTATCGTTATTACCGAGACGTTGCCATCCTTTAAAACGTGCGCCATCGTACTGAATTGTTAATTTATAATTATGCATAATATTCTCCTTCATAGAAAATATTCCCTCATACCATGAGGGAATATTAATAAACTTTACTTTCTAACAAGCTTCACTACATTTTCTACGTGAGCTGTATGCGGGAACATATCAACTGGTTGCACATACTCCACTTCATAGCTCTTCATTAATGCTTGTACATCACGTGCTAATGAAGAAGGATTACAAGACACGTACACAACTTGTTTCGGCTTCACTTTTAAAATTGTTTCCAGTAATTTATCATCGCAACCTGTACGTGGTGGGTCGACAACAATTACATCTGGACGCCATCCTTCTTTTACCCATTTCGGTAACCATTGTTCAGCTTTACCTGCTTCATATTTCGTATTTGTAAATCCGTGACGCTTTGCATTTTTTCTTGCATCTGCAATCGCTTCTGGAATTACATCCATACCACGTACTTCCGCTGCATCATTTGCAAGCCAAAGACCGATTGTACCAACGCCACAATACGCATCTACAATTTTCTCATCGCCTGTTAACGCAGCGGCTTTTTTTGCTTCATTATATAAAACAACGGTTTGCTCTGGATTCAACTGGAAGAACGCACGTGCTGATAATTCAAATGATAAATCACCAAGTGTTTCTTGAATTACTTCTTTTCCAGCTAATTTAAATGTTTTGTCGCCAAAAATAACAGATGTTTTACGCCAGTTTACATTTTGCATAATTGATTTAACCGCTGGCATCTGTTTTTGTACTTCTGCAATAAATTGTTCTTTATTTGGTAATTCTTCTTTTGTTGTAATAAGTGTAACTTGTACTTCACCTGTTTGAACTGCAGTACGTGTTACAATTGTGCGTACTAAACCTTTTTGTTTTTTCTCATTGTAAATAGAAACATTTAATTTTTCTAAAATACGTCTTACAACTTTTGTCGCTTCATTCGTTGCTTTATGTTGAATCATACAGTGAGCGATATCAATTAACTGATGTGAGTTTTGTTTATATAGCCCTGTAATAACCTTTTCGTCTTTACGCCCCACTTGTAATTGACTCTTATTACGATAATGCCATGGATTTTCCATGCCAAGCGTTGGACGAATTTTCTCTTCCATACTATTTTTCATGTACTTCTCAAATGCTTGTACAACGATATCACGCTTTTGATTCAATTGTTCTTTATAATCTAAATGTTGCAGCTGACAACCGCCACACTCCTCATATACTGGACACGGTGCTTTCACACGATGCGGTGAAGCTTTACGAACTTTTTTCACTTTCGCTTCAGCGAAGCCACGCTGAATTTTCGTTGTTTCTGCAACAACTTCTTCTCCTGGTAATGCCCCTGGAATGAAAACAACTTGTCTCTTAAAATAACCAACGCCTTCTCCGTTAATCCCAAGACGTTTAATTGTCACAGGAAACGTTTGACCAACTTCCAACTTACTCTCATGTTGCTTTTGTATCATTATTACACCTCTACTCTATACTTTTCCATAAATATAACGCTGCATAACTGCAGTATGGTTCACACTCTTGTTTCAATTTTTCTAAAAATGCATCATCAGGTTTATCATCTAATTGAAATATACCTTGCACTGCACGCTGAATCCCAATGTCCGCTTTCGGGAACATATTTTTCCGTCCAAGCCCAAACATTAAAAAGTTTTGCACTGTCCATGCACCAATTCCCCTAATTGGCAACAATTGTGCTGAAATGTCTTCTTCCGTCCCATTTTCTATACTCGCTAAATTTAATGTACCACTGACAATACTTCGACCTAATCCTACTATATATTCAGCCTTTCGCTGACTCAACTTCTGCTCTCTCAATTCTTCTATTGAAATATTTGCTACTATTTCCGGAGTGGGGAAAAAGAATACACCGTTCTTCTCTGTTCCATACCGTTTCACAAATTGTTCTGTTAACACAGTAGCAAATTTCAAATTTATTTGTTGGTGAATGATACAGCGAAGCAGACAAGCAAAATAATCAAATTCTAAAATAATTGGAGTATAAGCATATGTTTCAAATAGTGGACGTAATGATGTGTTTAAAAAATGATTTTGTATATCTTGAAACGGTTCATTCCAATGAAAAATGGCTCTCATTCGTTTCATGACTTTCTCTGGATCTCCTGTCTGACTAGAAATCCAAAACTGTGGATTTTGAACAGTACCAATCCCTTGTAAGCGAACAACAACCTGTTCCTCGTCGATACAAAGCGGGATATAAATAACTTTCTCATCTAATTGAATGACGTTAAGAGGATCAAAAGATAAACGTTTTAATACTTCTTCAAAATGATACGGATACTCTAACGTAACATGCTCGCTCCACATACGTTTCCCCATCCTTTTTACACATCATTATAGCATGAGAAAACCGTAAGCATACATGCTTACGGTTGATTGCCTTTTACTAAGTCATCTAGACTTTTAAAATGATACCCTTTCTCGCGCAAATCATCAATGATTTTTGCAAGTGCTTCTGCATTATCTTTTGATATTGCATGAAGTAATAAAATAGATCCTGGATGAATCATCGTCATAACATTATTATGCGCATATTGCCATCCTCTTTGCTGATCCACTTTCCAATCCAAAAATGCAAGTGACCAAAATACATTATAATAGCCCATTTCTTTCGTAAGAGCTAACGTTCTTTCACTAAATACACCGCGCGGAGGACGTACATATTTCACTTCTTTTTGCCCAGTTACTTTTTTAATTTCTTCCGTTACACTCGTTAATTCTTCACGAAGTTTCTCATCATTTACCGCTGTAAAATCAGGATGACTCCAAGAATGGTTTCCAATAATGTGTCCTTCATCCTTCATTCTTAACAATAAATCTTTTTGTGTTTTAATGTAATGCCCCGTTACAAAGAAAGTTGCTGGTACTTTTTTCTCTTTTAATACATCTAATATTTTCCCTGTGTATCCATTCTCATATCCATTATCAAATGTTAAATAAATATCTTTTTTCTTCGTATCTCCTAAATAAAACCCGCCATTTTTTTGTAGTAAATCTGTATATAACTTTCCTGCATCTGGTACTGTTTCATTTTTAGGACGCGGGATTCCCCAGTTATGTGGAGTATTTGTATAAGCCAGTGCTGAAACTGGAACAAGTGCCATCATAATTGAAAAAATGAGACCGATATATAACCATTTATATTTCATAAATAGTCTCCTTTCCATATATAATCGTACTTGTAGTTTCTGTTGCAACGCATTCTTTCATGCTGAACATGTTTTTCTATATATACCAAAAAAATGCATCTCGAATCATTCGAGATGCATTTTTTATTTACTTAAATACTGGCTCTTTAAAGCTAGCTAATTTTTCAAGTGATGTTTTATCAACATCTGCATGTAAGCTATTACCATGAGAGTCCATCGTTACAACTGCTTTAAAACCGTCGATACGTAAATGCCACATTGCTTCTGGAATACCAAATTGTAAGAAATCAACATCTTTCACTTCTTTAATACATTTAGCATAATATTGCGCTGCACCACCGATTGCGTTTAAATATACACCGCCATGTTCTTCTAAAGCCGCTAATGTTTTCGCACCCATACCGCCTTTTCCAATGACAGCGCGAATACCGAATTTCTTCATAATATCGCCTTGGTACGGTTCTTCACGAATACTTGTCGTTGGACCTGCCGCTTTAATTTGCCAATTGTCATTGTCATCTTTCACAACAACTGGACCACAGTGGTAAATAATTTGTCCATTTAAATCTACTGGACAATCATTATCCATTAAATGCTTATGGATTGCGTCACGACCTGTATACATCATGCCATTAATTGTTACAACATCACCAACGCGAAGTTCACGAATTTGCTCTTCTGTAATTGGTGCTTCTAATACAATCTCACGTTGCTCTGTTTTTTCTTGTACTTCATGCTGAAGTGTATCTTCCCCTTCTTGATATAGCCAATCCATAATGTCTCCTGTTTCAGGATGGATTTTCACACCAAGGCGACGATATGCCCAGCAATTATACGCAACAGATACATAGAAACTAGCTGGCAAACGATTATAGACGCCAATTTTACAACCAAGTAAAGTTGTTTCTCCGCCAAATCCCATCGTACCAATGCCAAGCTTGTTCGCATTTTCTAATACGTACTCTTCAAGATGTTGTAACTCTGGTACTGGATTGACATCATCTAATGTACGGAATAATTGATTTTTTGCTAATTCATAACCTGATGTGCGGTCTCCCCCGATACCAACACCAATTACACCAGCGCTACATCCTTGCCCTTGTGCTTGATATACTGCATGAAGAAGGCATTTACGAATCCCTTCTAAATCACGGCCAGCTCGTCCAAGTCCTTCTAGTTCACACGGTAAGCTATATTGAATATTTTTATTCTCACAGCCACCACCTTTTAGGATTAAACGTGCATCAATATAATCTTTTTCCCATTGTTCAAACTTAATCACCGGCGTACCTGGTCCTAAATTATTTCCACTATTATCTCCAAAAAGAGAATCAACAGAATTGGGACGAAGTTTACCATCTTTTGTCGCCCGCTCAAGCGCATTATAGATAGCTTCCTTCAACTTTAATTGATTCACACCAACTGGTGTATAAATTTTAAACGTTGGCATCCCTGTATCTTGGCAAATCGGCGAGATGTTATCATCAGCCATTTTAATATTATTTGTAATTGTGCCAAGTGCCATCGCAGAACGAGTCCCTGCATTTTCTCGCTCTTTCGCTTGTTGAATCGCACGACGAACATCTTTCGGTAAGTTCGTTGACGTTTCAACAATTAGTTGATACATGCTTTCTTGAAGCTTTTCCATTGTTACTTCCCCCTCAATTGTGAACGCTACCAAAACGTTATGAGCTGAAAATTCAATTGTTATGCTCTTTAGCTATTTATTTCACGCTATTAGAGCATAAATGAAATTTTTCACAACTTGATTATACCTCTTTTTCTATCGTCCTTCTATTACCCGAACAGAAAAAGGCTACCAAATTGGAATTGGTAGCCTTTTTAATATATTATTCGTCTTTTTTAAATTGCTCACATTTTAATTCTAATTCATCTAACATTGCAAGAAGACGATCTACATCTTCTAATTCTACTTCTTCGGGTTCAATTGTATCAATTACTTCAATGAACATATTTAAACGTTCTTTTAAATATACTAATTGTGTATCTTTATCTTGAATTGCTTTTCCCATGAAGGCACTCTCCTTTTAATTCGAGTTGCTTTTATTATACCGCAAAAACGATTGCTATGGGCATGAAATTTCATCAATTTTTTCACAGTCATCCACTATAATGTAAGCCCTCTCTCTTTTCATGCTAAAAAGTTTCACTTTATAAAAAGCACATATTCTTCTATTATAGAGAATGGACAAATTGTTATTTCAATAGTCAAAGGAGTATTTCATATGACGATATCACAAAAAATGAAGCCGATTACTCCTTCTTACGATCCATGGGAAGCGTATATGGACCTTGAAGAGTACGGCAAACTACTATTAACAAATGTTGAATTTACAACGACGACGTTATGCAATATGCGCTGTGAGCATTGCGCTGTTGGTTACACGTTACAGCCGAAAGACCCAAATCCGCTTCCGATGGATCTTTTATTAAAACGATTAGATGAGATTCCTCATTTACGTTCTTTAAGTATTACTGGCGGAGAACCTATGCTTTCAAAAAAATCCGTCGACAACTATGTAACACCACTCTTAAAATATGCCCATGAACGAGGCGTTCGCACTCAAATCAACTCTAACTTAACTATAGATTTAGCACGTTACGAACAGATTATTCCTTATTTAGACGTATTGCATATCTCTCATAACTGGGGAACAATTGATGACTTCGTTGAAGGCGGATTTGCAATGATGGAGCGTAAGCCTACTTACGAACAACGTGCAAAATTATTCGAAAGAATGATTACAAATAGTAAGGCTCTATCAGATGCAGGTGTACTTGTATCTGCCGAAACAATGTTAAACAAAAGAACTCTACCACATATTGAACATATTCACCGCCAAATCGTCGAAGAGATGGGCTGTAAACGTCATGAAGTTCATCCAATGTATCCAAGTGACTTCGCGAGTAATCTAGAGATTTTAACAAAAACTGAAATTCGTGATGCGATTGAGCATTTACTAGAAATTCGCGATGAAAATGTATGGATGTTATTTGGAACTTTACCTTTCTATGCTTGTAGCGATGACGAGCGAGACATTGCCACATTTAAAAAGTTACAAGAGAGCAAAAATGTAACTGTTCGTAACGATCCAGATGGTCGTTCACGCTTAAATGTAAATATTTTTGATGGCAATATTATCGTTACTGATTTTGGTGATGTTCCACTTCTAGGAAACATACAAACAAACACATTACAAGAAGCGTATGAAAAATGGAGCGCTTCAAAAACAGCAAAATCATTAAGCTGTCACTGTCCTGCAGTAAAATGTCTTGGACCAAATGTTCTTGTAAAAAACAGCTACTATCCGACAGAAGATTTCTTATCAAAAACAGCAAACATTACATTATAAAAAAACGTCAGCTTATAAGCTGACGTTTTTTCATGTTATTGCGAGTGGGAAGAAGAAATGAATTTAAAAAATAAATAATCATGAATTGGAATCGCCGCTCCAATTCCTTGAGAAGTAATATTTTTCACAACAAGTCTTTTTTGATTTCCCTTTAATACAAGATACACTTCTCCAAATGTTACTTTTCCCTTTTCATTTACTGCTGGTGTATAAGCGTATAAATATCCGAGTTGACTCGGACTAATATTATACACACGCTCATGTCCAGTACCATAACCAATAGTTGTTTTAAACGAAAGGGGCAATTGTACTTTTTCAAGCGCTTTGAGAAGCATCATTTTTTTCACATCTGCAGCATCTTTCATATCTGCTGTTAAATCGCCTTCAACCGTCTTTTGTGTTTCTTGCTTATAGCGAAGTGGATACAAACGGTCTCCTCCGCGATTATCATACACATTTCGATTCACTTGTTTATATTCCCAATTAATCGATGTGTCTACTGATTCATAATGTAAAGCCCATTGACCTAAATAAATTTTTGCCCGATACCCTACTGCAAGGGGAGCATTTGAAATTGTCGTTTCATTAAACATCCGAATTAAGTCTGGATTTTCAATTTTAATATTAGCCGTTTTCAATAGCTCTTGAGCAAATTTACTTGGTTGTAAACGTGGCAAATCTTGCGCATCATTTGGAAATGTATTGTCTTTTGAAATATTTAAAACAGATGAAGGCATTTTTGTTCCTACTGTTGTCTTTGCAAAACTCATGTTAGGAAATAATAAAATAAACGAGACCATAGTTGAAAGACATATGCTGTATACTCGTTTCACCTGTCTGGCTCCTTCCTATGTAGGTATATATACTACTTCGTTTATTGTTTTCTCTGAGCGCAATTGTTATGCCTATTTTTCATAATAAATAAAAACCAATTCCCATAATGACATACGCCGCTAGTAAAGTGCCACCTTCAAACCAGTTTGTATCTCCATCATTGGAAATCGCAATCGTTAAGAAAACGGCTGTAATCATAGACACAAGTTCTGGTATGGTAAATACTAAAGGCATCCTTTGCGCGAAGAACATAGATAGCAATACTAATACAGGAGCAACAAACATGGCGATTTGTAATGTAGAGCCTATTGCAATTTCGACTGCAATATTTACTTTATTTTTATAAGCCATAATAATTGCAGACGCATGTTCCGCTGCATTCCCAACAATTGCAACGATAATAACCCCTATAAATAACTCTGACCAACCAAATGACTTTGCAACAGTTTCAAAAGTATGTACGAGTGCCTCTGACACATAAGCTACTGCCAGTGTTGCTATCGCTAAAATAAGGAGCGCCTTCCCTTTTGACCACTCTGGCTCTTCTTCATGCGCTACTTCGTCACTTTTATGTTGATATACACCACGGTGCGTAACTAACTTAAATAGTAATGCAGCAAGGTACATGATAATCATAATAATAGAAACACCTATACTTAATTGATACGTCTTGCCAGCGTCCATCTTCATTGAAAAGATCTCTGGAATAACAAAGGCCACAACAACAGCAAATATTAATAAAGCTGAATTATGCCTTGCATCATATACATTAAAACTTTGTCTTTTGTATTTAAGACCTCCAACAAAGAAAGATAACCCTCCTACCAATAATAAATTTCCAAGTACAGAACCGGTTAAAGAAGCTAACACCACTTCAATTAACCCTGCTTGAAGTGCAAAAATTGAAATGATAAGTTCAACAGCATTACCGAAAGTAGCATTTAATAATCCGCCTATTCTAGGACCAGAAACAATTGCTAGACTCTCTGTTGCTCTCCCCATAAAACCAGCTAATGCGATAATCGTAATACAATACACAGCGAACATAATTGTTTCTGGCCAATGAAGTGTTTTTCCAAGTACAGATAGTGGTACACCTATAAGCGCTACTATAAGAAATATTTTATTAAACATGCTTTTCATCCTTCCATCGTATGTATTTCTCCTCAATATTATTATTATTCTTCTCCTAACTTGTCCGATTTCATCACAATTACGTTTAAAAAATCGGATTGAAGAAAACAGTATGAAAGATATTTAAATTATCTTGTTTAAACAGACAGAATTATAAATTGTGAAAAGGGGTTAAAATTATGCACTTAAAAGAAAAAATCGCAACTATTATTCAAGGTCAACGTACTGGTGTATTATCTACAGTACGAAATGAGAAACCTCATAGCGCCTTTATGATGTTTTTCCATGAAGATTTTGTACTATATGTTGCAACAGATCGACAATCAAAAAAGATAACAGATATTGAACAAAATCCTAATGTCCATGTACTACTCGGACGAGAAGGAAAAAAATTAGATGAAGATTATATTGAAGTTGAAGGGTTAGCTTCAATCGAGGAAGACTCAACATTAAAAAACAAGTTTTGGAATAATAGCTTAAAACGTTGGTTACTCGGTCCTGAAGATCCTAATTACGTATTGATCAAAATCAATCCCGACACAATTTATTACATTGATGGTGCGGGTACGACGGAGCCTGAGTTTTTACGACTATAAAATAAAACAAGCCCCCCCTTAGGTGGGCTTGTTTTGTCGAAAAGTTCTTTAAAAAAAAATAATAAAATAGGTGGAACTTTCTAAAGATCCTGTTATATAATAGCAGTAACTTAAATAAACTGTATTAAAACAGAATGAGAGGAGAAATAAAATTGATGAAGAGAGAAGAACGCAAAAATATGATTGAGTTTATTGAAAAGAAAAAAGGGATTGAGCGTGACGAATTACTGTTTATGACAGACGATGAAGTAGAACATATTTATAATGTAACGTACTTTTTATATGAGGAAATTGCAGAGTAGTATAATAATCCCCACCTTATTAAAAATATAAGGTGGGGATTATTTCGTTATTTAGCCCACTATTTACAGGCAGTAAAACTCCCACCTTAAAATTCAGGTGGAGCAAGAAGTTAAGTTGAAGTCGCGCTTTCTATAAAGCTCAATTGCTTCAACTTTATACATGAGAATCATTTTCATGTATAATACTGTAAGATTGGAGGAATTTTACTATGAGTTCGTGGCTCTTATTTGCACTATTATCAGCAATTGCTGCTGCCCTTGTATCTATTTTTGGAAAGTTTGGTTTAGACGGCATCGATGCAAACGTTGCAACAACAATTCGATCTATTATTATGGCATTATTTATGATAGGCGTTATTATCATACAAGGTAAATTTCAAAATATCGGCGACGTACTGCTAAATAAAAAAGCACTGCTATTTATCACATTAAGTGGGGTTGCAGGTGCTTCGTCATGGCTATTTTATTTTCTTGCCCTCAAAACAGGAAAGGTTTCACAAGTAGCTCCTGTCGATAAATTAAGCGTCGTATTTTCTATCATTCTCGCTATGATTATCCTCGGTGAAAAGTTAAACTTTATGACCGGTGTTGGTGTAGTCTTTATTACAGCTGGTGTATTATTTATTGCTTTCAGCTAAAAAAACCGCTATTAGCGGTTTTTCTTTTTCTTTATGTACAACCATACAACACATGTAACAACTGCTGAAATTAATAAAATCCATATTCCATAATGATGTAAACTATACTCAACGAAGCGCCACTTCTCGCCTAACTTCCAGCCAAGCCCAATAAAAACACTTATCCAAATGAGCGCACCACCGTAAGCGTACAAACAAAAACGCCAAAGTGTCAAATTTGATACCCCAGCAAAATATGCCGTTAAATGACGTACTCCCGGTATAAAATAACCAATCATTAAAAGAAATGGCCCATATTTTTCAAATAAAATATGTGTTTTTTCAATGTGATGTTCTTTAATTCTAATTTTCGGCCCATATTTCTTTAAAACAGGGAGCCCAAGTTTTAAACCTAATATGTAGCTTAACGTGATCCCTAACATCGCACCAGCCATCCCACTTAAAAAAGCAGCAGTTCCTGACATAACTCCTTTTGAAACATTATAACCAACAAAGGTCAATAAAAACTCGTCTGGTATCGGTAATCCGACAATACCACCAGCCAAAGCTATAACAATTCCAAAATAGCCATAATGCGCGATTAACTCGCCAATATGTTGTTCCATTCGGAAGACACATCCTATGCACGATCGTTATTCCACATTGTACCCTTTCTATCTTTAAGGCAAACATGGTATACATATTCACTATACATTGTTTTTATAATGAACTCTACTTCTATTCTTTCCTTTAACAGAGATAAAGTGAAACTTTAATCAGTGGGAGTTTTGTTCATCCTCTACTAATTATTAACCTATGCCAATCTTGCTTCTACAGACATCCCGACTCCCACATAACTTACTTACATTCAACAATTTTGAGATTAGATTCTTACTGCCCGCAAATAACCCGATAAAAAATAAAAATTCATATGCGTGTTTTTTTGTTACAATAAAGGAAAGTTACTTTTCGCAACGGTTTAACTCTCAAGAAAAATGATATATCTAGCAAAAACATAGTTTGGTCTATATAATGCAACTTCTACCTATTAAAAGAACATACACCCTTTTACATACGACATCATTTTTCTAAATTATACAGGGGGGAACGAACATGACCATTGAAAATCAATTTATTCAAAAAGTTTACTATAAAACATTTTTAACAGAAGAAACTTCTACTCCTGCATCGGAAGTACTCGGTGAAGCATATATAAATGAATCTAAAAATGAATTCTCCAACATTTCTAATATTCGATTTGCTCAAGGTGAATTTTATTATCAAAATAAAGATTTTGAAGCAGCTATATTTAAATGGGAAAAAGTAAATAATGCTCTTGCACTTTGGGCGACAAAAAATATTGCAGATGCTTATTTTGAACTAGGATTCTTACCAAAGGCAGAAGAAATTTATCAATCTATTCAAACGGAAGATACAACTCTTACGATGGAGGTTTCCTTACAACTTCTTTCTCTTTATATCGAACAAGATCGTTTAGGACTCGCTTTTAAGACGATTAGTGAAGCTGTTGCATTCCAACCGGATTATCCAAATATTACTGCAATTGCACGTTCTTTCTATGAAAAACAAGAAGATTGGAACAACGCTATCGAACTAGCTGTTCAAGAAGGTATTCGAACACAATCTTTACACTGGTTTGATACGTTAATAAATTACATAAACAAAGGATTTACAAAAAATATTAAGCCTGAATATTTCTATGAGTCTTTAAAAGCTCTATATGCTGTTGATCAAGCTCAATTTAAAGAGCTTGTTATTGCTCTTTGGAATAGCTATCAACATGAATCCTTATACCTTCCTTGGATTCAAAGTATTAATCATTTATTCTTGCATATTGAAACAGACAATAATGACGATTGGAATGAAATTTCTACTCGCTATCAAGAAACATACTTTGCATTAATTACCGGAAATCATTTTATGCATGAATTAAACGGACTTGTACCAAATTTATTAACAAATTGGTTTAGTTTAACGAAAGCAAAAGATTCTCTAGTTGTCTCTGCAGCAGTGTTAGCATGGAATGAAGTCTCACCTACAACTTTAGAATCATTACTCGTAAAAAGTGCTGGATCCTTACTTTCTAATACATCAGCTGAAGCAGATGTAAATATGGAAACAGTTTCTCATTTATTCGAAACAATCGCTGTATGGGCTGAGAAAAATGATGTAGATTTAAGTCATCAATTTACGCTACTAGTCCATGAACTATGTGATTTAAATGTCACACCACTACTAATAGCTGGAACTAGTGACCATGATAAAACATCATTTGTTAATTCAATATTGGGAGAGAACATCTTAACTGAAACTTTAACAACTCCTATTCTATTTAAAGACGCTAGTCAAACTGAAATAACAGAATTTACCGAGTTAGATATACGAAATATCCCTAACCTTGATGAATTCCATCAAATAACGGCTACATCTGCTCAGTCAGAACTTGAGAAAAAATGTATAGAAATTAAGCTACCAAGTAGGTTTTTAAGAAAAAATAAGTTTACATTTCTTCTTACACCATCCATTCAAGAGCAATTGGATAAAAACAATGCATACTTTGAATACTTACAAGCAGCAGATAGTCTTGTTTACGTATTAAATTCTTCTTCACCATTGCATAGTAAAGAAATTGATACATTAATTTATTTACGTGAACAAGTACCAAACTTACAAATTCACTTCGTATTACACACAAATAATACGACTACTAATGAAAAACTAATTAGTAAACTTAAAGTACATTTTCCAGATGCACAATTCTTCCCATACTCTCCTTCGCAAGAGAGTAGCCAGCAACTTGGAGATGTAACAGAATCTATTCTCTCTAATCTTGCAAAACGCGATATAGAAAAAGAACGTATAGAAAAGCTAATATGGTTTACACAAAAGACAATTGCTTATCTCATAAATGAACGTGTGGAATTAGAAAATACATTAGTAAAATCCGTACGCTGGAATAAACACATCTCAGTGAAACTTACTGGATTTATTAATAACCTTACTGCTCTTGAAAAAGATAAAATTCGCTCTATTACCGAATCCTATCTTTTAACGAAAGAAGAAATTACACGAGATATACATTCTCAAATTCCTGAATTATTACAGAGTTGCTCTGATCTTGTTCAAGAAGATAGTGATTTCAAACTAGTTCATGAAGAATTAAATGCTGCAATGAATGAACGTGTTCAAAAGCATGTACAACAGGTACTTCTTCCTAAATTTACTGGGTCTATTCAAGAATGGATTGAAACAGCACATAATGAATTTATTCAAGCTCAAGCTTATTTAGATGAAATGAGTGAAACGTTTAATAAATTATATAAAGAAGAACGTATGAAACTTCCTTGCGATTTCAAATTATTAGATGATTGGAATCGAGATGTTGCACGAATGACAAATCGAATTACAGTAACGAACATCAATATTTTATTACGCTTTACACCGACACAGTTTTTCTTAAAAAGTGCCGGAAAATTATTTGGTAATATGCAAAAAAACCAATCTATGCTCGCCAACAAATATAAACAATATATTGAAACAGAAGACTATACAGAAATTGCTCACACAATTTCCAAACAATTCTTCCTTCAATTTGAAGTATTTGAAGGTGCATTAGAACGTGATATCATGATGTTCTTCAAAGATCCACTTAATATATTGAAACAAAATGTAGATGCAGCTCAACTTGAGATACAGGAAGACGAGCAAACATTAGCGACGCTAAGAAGCAATCCAGAAACATATCATGATCCTTTGGCGTTATTTAAACTACAATTACTACAACATAAATTTGTTTTAAGTACTACAAAGAAACATGAAGATATCTCTGTATCAAACGAATCTCCTACTGTTTAACAAAAAAACCAAGCAAACTAAAATTTGCTTGGTTTTTTTTACTTTATTATTTTCATATGTTCAAACGGATAATAAATGCCTGCTAACTTTCCTAACACATCTTCTCTATCAATAAAACCTAAACCATTTCTACTATCTTTACTTATTAAGCGATTATCTCCCATAACAAAAATCTTATTTTTAGGAACTGTAATCGGTCCAAAGTCCTCTGTTAAATTCATAAGTTTTTTTTCTGCTTGTTTTTTATTACTATCCAAATACTCTTCATCTTTCACTTCAGAATTTACATATAATTGATCATTTCTCATCTCAATTATATCTCCAGGCAATCCAATCACTCTTTTGACATAAAAATTATCTGTTTTCACAACAATAATATCTTCTCTCCCATAGCTTTCAAATTGTTTTGCTAACTTATTAACAATCACCCTATCTCCATCTTGCAACGTTGGCCTCATAGATGCTCCTTTTACAGTCGTCGGAAAAAACACAAAAATTTTCGCCAAAAACACCAATAAACATGCAATTGCAATAGTTCCAAAGAATTCACGCCAACGTTTTTTCTTTTGCATCATTTCACCAACTCATCATCTTTTTACTTTTATTATAAATAATACGACCGGTGATTTTCTACAAAATTCTGAATTATAAAATTATAATATTAGAAATTTAAAAATAAAAATACTGATCAAATTAACAAGCAAAAAAGATACTCTCAAAATAGTCTATCCACTATTTTTGAGAGTATCTTTTTATAATCCCACATATACAATACACATTTGAGCAGCTACATATGTAAGCCAAATCCAAAGTGGCTCATACTTCAATTTACGTCCTCCGATATCTGTCACGCCAATAATGAAATCAGAAATTACAAACAGTAAGCCACCAAACGCTGGTATCCACCATATCCCTGTATTTTCATAATATAAGGCGAATGCAAAGCAAGCCATTCCTCCAACCCACAATCCGTAAATTAGAGCTCCTATCGTAAACAACTTATCCTGTTTATCATTTCGGATAAAGAAGAACCATCCTACAATTAGAAAGAGCCCATATACGAGTAAGCCAATCCAAAAACCATTCCATGAAATTCCTGTTTGCAAAAATGCTTTTACATAAAAACAATGAGCAAGAGCGAAAGTAACCATCCCTCCAATTAATCGATGACCAATTGGAATCAGCCCAGCCATAAACAAATCTCCCACAGTCGATAAAGTCATACCAAGTGCAACCCACGTACTATACTCTACAGATGGATCTTGTAACCATATGCAAATTGCACTACCTGTTAAAGAAAAACTAAGAATAAGACGAATTGCTAAAGGTAACGGCATATTATCTTTCGTTCTTTTTGTCTGCCCCATTGCATAAATTGCACCAATAAAAAAAAGAAATATTTGCCCAATTAACACCACGTAAAGTAGATTCATAATATTTTCTCCTCAATAAATGCTTTTTGTATCTTTTTTCGTTACACTTAGTCTATTATCCTTTTTCTATGAAAAAAGAAGAACAGTACTGTTCTTCCATTGTAATCGCTTTTCTGCTCTCTATGCTACTTGTTTTTCTTGCTCCATTTTTTGCTTAGCTGGTGTCCTATTTACCACAATGATTCCCGCGGCTACACATGCTAAACCGAGTAGCACAAATGAATGAATTGCTTCACCTAAAATCATGCTCGATAATAACACACCAAATACGGGTATAAAGAACATATACATAGATACTTTTCCAACCTTGTTATACTTCATAATTGTATTCCAAATGCAAAAACCAGCTGCAGATAAGAAAGATAAATAAATTAGCATAAGTAGTGCATGTAGACTAAATGTAAATGGCATGAATCCAACTTGTAAAGCCCCTATACATAATAATCCTATAGAACCAAAAATCATTTGGTATGCTGTCATATAGCCAACATCTAATGTTTTACTACCTTCTTTTGCTAATATGTTTCCATATGAATACAGCATTGCTGCACTAAGAAGTAATAAGCTTCCAATCCCAAAATGAAATGATAAGCTACCATCACTCGGCACATTTACTAAAATGACGCCACAAAAACCAATAGATACCCCAATTAATTTTCTCATATTGAGAGCATCATCTTTATATAAAAAATGGGCGAGTAAAATTTGAAAGAATGATGATGTTCCTGAAATGATAGCTCCTTCAATTCCTGAACTATAACTCATTCCAATGTAAAAACAGATATATTGAAGAAACGTTTGGAATAAACCAATTTGTATTAACTGTTTCCCTGTTCCTTTTTTGAAGCTCATATCTTTTCCTAACACTTTAAAGAATAATAAGAGCATGACTCCAGATAAAAAGAAACGATAACCGGCAAATAATATTTGCTCTCCAACTTCTTGTGGTTGAATTCCAAGTTCAACATAACTTAATTTAATAAAAGGAAATGCGCTTCCCCATAAAAAAGTTGCTACTATTGCAGCAATAAATACGCCAATCGGATGGGTAAAAATTTTCTCTGTCTTCACTTGTTGTCTTCCTTTCCGATCTTTTTATGAACAATATTCATATATACCAGAGGAGTTGCGAAAACACAAGTTTTCCGTTTATACTTGAAACAAAACCGTACCATCTCATAAAAACATATGATATACTATAGAATAATTACAACATAAGAACTATTAAAAACAGATTCAACAGAAATGCTGCTATCCATTATGGATGGCAGCTTTCGTCGTTTTATAGGGGTTTCGATTTTGATTATTTTTCTCAATAAGAATGCGGAAGGAGCGGGTAGTAATGAACTCAGAAGTAAAAACGTTACAGTCAAAAGAAACAATTTCTCATCCCTCTTTATGGGACACATTAAAAAAACATTATGAACTTGTATTTGCAGTAGCATCTGGTATTTTTATTTTAGTTGGCTGGTTATTCACAAAGAACGATGTAATGAATGTAGGTATTACTTGCTATATCCTTGCTTATATAGTTGGTGGATATGCAAAAGCGAAAGAAGGCATTGAAGATACGATTGAAGAAAAAGAGCTAAATGTTGAAATGCTAATGCTCTTTGCAGCTATTGGTGCTGCAATTATTGGCTACTGGGCAGAAGGGGCTATCTTAATCTTTATCTTTGCGCTCAGCGGTGCTATGGAATCTTATACATTAAGTAAGAGCCAAAAAGAAATTTCCGCTCTTCTTGACTTACAACCCGAAGAAGCATTACGCATTTCCAACGGAACGGAGGAACGTGTTCCTGTTGGAGAGTTACAAATTAACGACATTATTTTAATTAAACCAGGTGAACGTGTTCCCGCTGACGGTACGATTCATAACGGTGAAACAAATATTGATGAAGCAGCAATCACGGGAGAACCTATTCCAAATGAGAAAAGACATGGCGATGAAGTATTTGCAGGTACTGTAAATTTACGTGGTGCTATCGAAGTTAAAATTACGAAGCCAAGCGATCAAACATTATTCCAAAAAATTATCCGTCTCGTCCAAAGTGCACAAAGTGAAAAATCACCATCACAACTATTCATCGAAAAGTTTGAAGGAACATACGTAAAAGGTGTACTACTCGTTGTTGCGCTTATGATGTTCGTTCCTCATTTCTTACTTGACTGGAGCTGGAATGAAACGTTTTATCGCGCTATGATCTTACTTGTAGTCGCATCTCCTTGTGCACTCGTTGCTGCCATTACACCAGCAACGTTATCTGCAATTTCTAATGGAGCAAGAAATGGAATTCTCTTTAAAGGTGGCATACATTTAGAACGCCTCGCTTCAGTAAAAGCAATCGCCTTTGATAAAACAGGAACATTAACAGAAGGAAAACCTACCGTAACAGATGTATATGTTCGAGAAAATATGACAGAAAAAGAAGTACTTTCTATTACAGCATCCATTGAAAGTCACTCTACACATCCTTTGGCTGCATCTATTGTTAAATATGCACAACATGCGTACGACATTACATTAAAAAAACCTGAAAAGGTTGAAGATGTAACTGGTTTTGGGCTAAAAGGAATATTCGAAAACAACGCTTATAAAATAGGTAAAGCTGATTTTATCGGTGAAGAAACAAAAACATTTCATAATGGTATTTCTGCCTCACTTGAAAAGGAAGGTAAAACTGTCGTTTATATTAGTGATGAGGGAGGCATTCTTGGACTTATCGCTTTAAAAGATACGCTTCGCCAAGAAACAATAGCTGCTATTCGTGAATTACAAAGCATTGGTGTCGAAGCAATTATGATTACTGGAGATAATGAAGAAACGGCAAAAGCAATTGCCTCTGAAAGTAATATAAAGGAATATTACGCATCATGTTTACCAGAAACAAAAGTTGAAACGATTAAAAAGTTAAAAGAAAAATACGGTACAGTAGCAATGGTCGGAGACGGTATAAATGATGCACCTGCACTAGCTACTGCTAGCATTGGTGTCGCAATGGGAGAAGGAACAGATGTAGCTTTAGAAACTGCGGATGTTGTACTGATGAAGAACGAACTATCTCGTCTTTCCCAAGCAATTCGTTTATCAAAACGAATGAACCGTATTGTGAAGCAAAACGTAATCTTTTCGCTAGCCGTTATTGCCATGCTAATTTGTTCAAACTTCTTGCAATTTTTAGCTCTTCCATTCGGTGTTATTGGCCATGAAGGAAGTACGATTCTTGTCATTTTGAATGGCTTACGATTATTAAAAGGCAGCAAATAAAACGGGTCCCTCATAGAGGACCCGTTTTTTTTAATGATAGCTATTATGACCGTTCGCACTGCTACTCGTTTTATGCTTTGGATGCGAACTGCTCTTTTGTTTATTATTACTTTTATTATTATGGTTCTTTTTATTATTACTCATGAAATATCCCCCCTGTTCCTTTTTATTATGGAACAAGAGCTCATTATTCATTACGGGAATTATTGTCACCGGTTCTATAATGGTGGAGTAAACCATTAATTTCACCGCCAAGTAAAATTACCCATCCAGTTAAGTAAAACCATAACATTAAAATAATGATACCACCGAGACCACCATATGTATTGGCGTAATTCGCAAACTTATCTACATAATAAGCAAATGAGTACGATACCACAATCCATCCTACAGTAGCAAATAACGCCCCTGAAATAACTTCTCTTCTTTTTAACTTTCGATCTGGGGCAAATGTATATAAGAAACTAAACAAAGCAAATAGCACGAAGAAACTCGCTACTAATCGTGTAATGCTCCACACGAAAGAAAAACTATCTGATAAACCGAGTGCTTTAAACACTGCTGCTCCAATAACTTGTCCGAATACCGGAACAATTAACGCAAAGACAATCATAAAAATAATAGCTAATGTAAACACAATTGATAACGCTCTTGTTGTAATAAAAGAACGTGTTTCCTTCACGTCATAAGCGCGGTTAAAAGCATTCATAACCGCATTAACACCATTTGAGGCAAACCATAACATGGATAATAAACCAAATGATAATAAACCACCATTTTGCTGGTTTACAACTTTATCTACATTTACCTCAATTAAGTTCATTGCATCATCTGGTACATAAACCTCTAATAAACTAAGCACATCCTCTGTTTGAATGGGAATAAATCCAAGAAGCGTAATTAAGAAAACGAGCCCAGGAAAAATTGCAAGCAAGAAGAAATAAGCGAGCTGTGCTGCCAAGCCCGCTACATCATCGCGCATCGTCCGGTCATATAAATCTTTACCAAACGAATAAGTACGATTTCTTCTCACCTTTTCTAAAATTTTTCTCATATATGTTTAAACGCTTTTCTTCTCTTCTTTATCTTGCTTTAACTCAATGTACGCTTCAGTTTTTTTTTCCACTGCATTTGAGTCTTTCATAAATAATTCACGCGCTTCTTTCATACCACCATCTTCAGCAACTACTGGCTCTTCTTCTGCTTTCAGCTCATCTACCTTTGGAGATACAGCTTGAATTTCAATCGTTTCTGGCTTTTCTTCTGGCTCAACTTTTTTCTTACTAAAAATTTCTTTCGTTTCTTTTAACGTCTCTACAACAGATGGCGTTAATTTTTTAATTTCTGCTACTTTCGCTTTTACCACATTGAAATCAGCAAGTTCGCGTCCTTTATCTGTAACAGTTTGCACTTTTTCTTTGATCTTTGCATTTTCACCAATTTCAATCATCTTTGTTTTTGCTTTTTCTGCTGTATTTTTTACTTTTTCACGGTTTTCTTTCTTTAACATGGATACAGCTACACCTGCCGCTACACCAATCGCAATGTTTCGAGCAATATTATTTTTCTTTGCCATATTCCTTCACCCTTTCATTTCTTATGTTAGAAAGTATTTCTTTCTAAGCTTCCTCATATTCCTTGTTCATTTCGAATGAAAGCTAATAGCTTTGCACACCCTTCTGTTACAAGGTCATATACTTCTTGGAAATTCCCTGTATAGTAAGGGTCAGGAACGTCTGTCCAGCCACCGTCTGGAACAAAGTCGGACAGCCTACCAATATAGCCTCCAGTTTTACCTAAACTTTTTAAATCTGCTATATTCTTGTTGTCCATGGCAATAATATAATCAAACTTTGTTAAGTCTTCTTTTTCTACTTGCCTTGCTTTAATTCCTTCAAAAGTGACTGCATTTTCTTTTAAAATTTTTTGTGTTCCTTTATGTGGCGGATGGCCAACATGCCAATCTCCAGTTCCTGCAGAATCAATGACAATTTTCTCTTCAAGTCCCTCTTTTACGACAAGATTTCGAAAAATCGCTTCTGCCATCGGAGAACGGCAAATGTTCCCAAGACAAACAAACAATACTTGAACCATACTTTTGTTTCTTCCCTTCTTGGTGCATTTCTTAATATATACTTATAGTATAAACAACCAATTATTAAATATAAAGGAAATCCCTACTAATTTAATGGGATTGAAAAGATTCATTAACGAAAATGATAAAAAATGTTAAGATAGCCTTATGTTATTTTAAAGGGGGACACTTCGGTGGATTTATCCGTAAAGTCAGAAGAAAACGTTGAATATATGGTCGAAGCTATTAAAGAAAAATTACGTATGGTTAATGCTGGAGCGATGAGAGCTGCTAGTTTTAACGAAGAAATGTACGAAGATTTACGTGACATTTATGATCATGTTATGAAACGTGAAACATTCAGCATTAGTGAAATGCAAGCTATTACAGAAGAATTAGGTACATTAATTAAAAAGTAAAAAAGCCTCTCTTATATGAGGCTCTTTTTTATTTCCAACAAATTCATGACAACTCATCTCTTTCCCTCAACCAACTGTAAAATATTGTACAATAGAAGTAGAACCTCATCTTAGATTTTTTCTCCATACATACTACTCACAAATAATAGCAACACTACCATTGCTAACTGTTTTTACTGGAGGTGCTTACTTATGAGCAATTGGTACAGTAAGACGAAAGATCAAACATTAATTGACCTAGAAACAAACGAACAACACGGTTTAACAGATGAAATTGTAAGTGAACGTTTAAAGCAATACGGTTCTAATGAATTAGCTACAAAACAAAAACGCACTTTATGGCAGCGTATTTTCGCCCAAATTAATGACGTCCTCGTATATGTCCTTATTATTGCTGCCCTTATTTCTGCCTTTGTAGGTGAATGGGCGGATGCCAGTATTATCGCGCTTGTTGTAGTTTTAAATGCTGTTATCGGTGTTGTCCAAGAATCTAAAGCAGAACAAGCTTTAGAGGCACTAAAAAAGATGGCAACACCTAAAGCTATCGTCAAGAGACATGGTGAACTAAAAGAAATTCCATCTGAACACGTCGTTCCAGGGGATATCGTTATGCTCGATGCCGGACGATATATCCCATGCGATTTACGCCTTATTGAAACCGCAAATTTAAAAGTTGAAGAATCTGCTCTAACTGGTGAATCTGTCCCTGTTGATAAAGATGCAATCTACCACCCTTCCATGCAAAGCGATGAACAAGTACCACTCGGCGATCAAAAAAACATGGCCTTTATGTCTACTCTTGTAACATACGGAAGAGGCGTCGGTGTTGCTGTTGAAACTGGAATGAACTCACAAATTGGTAAGATTGCTACCCTTTTACATGAAGCAGACGATGATATGACACCACTTCAAAAAAGCTTAGCACAAGTCGGAAAATATTTAGGCTTTGTCGCTGTAGCTATTTGTATCATTATGTTCCTCATCGGTTTTTTACAAGGCCGGGATACGTTAGAAATGTTTATGACTGCTATTAGTTTAGCCGTTGCAGCTATTCCAGAAGGCTTGCCAGCTATCGTTTCCATCGTTCTTGCAATTGGTGTGCAACGTATGATTAAACAAAACGTTATCATTCGGAAACTACCAGCTGTTGAAGCCCTCGGTTCTGTCACAATTATTTGTTCAGATAAAACAGGTACGTTAACGCAAAATAAAATGACCGTTACTCACTTTTATAGTGATAACACATACGATCGCTTAGAAAGTTTAAATGTAAATAATAATGCGCAACGTCTATTGTTAGAAAATATGGTGCTATGTAATGATGCGTCTTACAATAACGAATCACAAACGGGAGACCCGACTGAAATTGCACTTCTCGTTGCTGGAACCACTTTTAACATGCAAAAAGATTATTTAGAAAAAATACATGAACGTGTTAACGAAGTACCTTTCGATTCAGATCGTAAAATGATGTCAACCGTACATACATACGATGGAAGCTACTATAGCATGACGAAAGGCGCTATTGATAAGCTCTTACCTCGATGTACCCATATTTTTAAAAACGGCAAAATCGAGATTTTAACTGATTCTGATAAAAATCAAATATTAGAAGCTGCCGGATCAATGTCTCAAGAAGCTTTAAGAGTACTTTCATTCGCATTTAAACAATACGATTCAAACGATGTGGATATAAATCATCTTGAAGAAAACCTTATCTTTATTGGTCTTGTCGGTATGATTGATCCACCGCGAACTGAAGTGAAAGATTCAATTAAAGAATGTAAAAAAGCCGGTATTCGCACAGTTATGATTACTGGTGACCATAAAGATACCGCCTTTGCAATTGCCAAAGAACTTGGTATTGCTGAAGAAATATCTGAAATTATGATCGGAACTGAATTAGATAACATTTCAGATACAGAGCTAGCAAGCAAAATTAATCATTTAAATGTATTCGCCAGAGTCTCTCCAGAACATAAAGTAAAAATTGTAAAGGCATTGCGTGCAAAGGGAAATATCGTTTCTATGACTGGTGATGGTGTCAATGACGCTCCATCTTTAAAGCAAGCGGATGTTGGCGTAGCGATGGGCATTACAGGAACAGACGTTGCAAAAGGGGCAGCAGATGTCGTGTTAACAGATGATAATTTCTCATCTATTGTGAAGGCTGTTGAGGAAGGTAGAAATATTTATCGTAACATAAAAAAATCAATCCTCTTCCTACTCTCTTGTAACTTCGGAGAAATTATCGCTTTATTTTTAGCCATTTTACTTGGCTGGGCAACACCTCTACGACCTATTCACATTTTGTGGGTGAATTTAATTACAGATACACTTCCTGCATTATCACTTGGGGTTGATCCTGAAGATCCAGATGTGATGAAGGAAAAACCACGACATGCGAAAGAAAGTTTATTTAGTGGTAGCATTCCTTTTCTGATTTTCAATGGGGTTATCATTGGACTGTTAACGCTAATAGCTTTTATCGCCGGAGCAAAATTCTATACTGGAGATACAAATTTATTCCCTCTTTTCCCAGAACGAATTGATGACGATGCTCTATTACACGCTCAAACGATGGCATTTGTCGTTCTTAGTTTTTCTCAGCTTGTTCATTCATTTAACTTGCGTTCAAGAACGAAATCAATTTTTTCAATTGGGATCTTTACCAATAAATATTTAGTCTTCTCCCTTCTTATCGGTGTTCTTATGCAAGTTTGTATCATCTCCATCCCGCCCCTTGCAAATATATTCGGTGTACATGCATTAACGATGCGAGATTGGGGATTTGTTCTCTTATTAAGTATCATTCCACTTATTGTGAATGAGATTATTAAATTAGTGAAGAGAAACTAAAAGGCAATGAGGACTATTCCTCATTGCCTTTTCATTTACCCTACTATTTTCCGTGCAGTAAAACTCCCACCTCAAAATTCAGTTTGAGCAAAGAAGTTAGGTGGTAGATTAACTGCCCATAAATGTCCAATTGGTGAAGGCTAATAATCGGTGGGGATGAACAAAACCCCACTGATTAAAGTTTCACTTTATCCTTGTAATTCTTTTTTAATGTTTTCAGTTAATGTAGCCATACGCTTGCGGCTTTCTTCACGCTCACGTTTGTTTTGTTCTTCAATTTGTTGTGTTTCTTGCATACCTCTTGAAATAATGTTCCAAGTTTCCTCAAGTGTTTCCATCTTAATACTAGAAGAACCTGATAATCTCGCTACTTCTACACTTTGCGTTGCGATATTTTGTGCATTTTTCTTAAGTAATTCATTTGTACGGCGATCCAGTTCAGCCATAGAATCTGCAACAAGCTTTTGACGCTTCGCATTTACCGCTTGAATGATACCATTTTTAAAGATCGGAATCGTTGTAATAAATGCTGTATTAATTTTACCAATTAATTTATTATTACCACGTTGAATCATACGAATTTGTGGTGCTGTAAGTAGTGCAACCATACGCGCTTTTTCTAAATCATCAATACGTTGCTCTAAAATTTCAACCGAGTTTTTAAGCGACTCTAATTCAATACCTGCTAATTGATCATTATTACGCACACGCTCTTCATACATCGGAACTAATTCTGTATTTAAACGCTCTAATAGCATTTCTCCTGCTACTACGTACTTCTCTAAGTCTAAATAATATTTTAAGTTTTGCTCATACAAGCCATCTAACGTACCAATTGATTTTTTCATCTCATCTTGGTACTTCGTAATTTCCACATACACTTTATCAATTTCACGGCCCATCGTTTGATACTTGCTAAAGATTTGTTCAATCATTTTATCCGCTTTTTTGAACATACGTGAGAAGAAACCACTTTTCTCTTCCGCAAAGTCTTTGCTATCAAATCTGTCCATAATTTTACCAAGCTGTTTTAATAATTCACCAGAATCTTCTATCTTTGATAATGACATTGTATGTAAAATTTGATCAGCAAAACGTGAAATTTCCATAGAAGGTTCTTTTCCAAGTTCAATTAATTCTAATTGATCTTTAATATCTACCGCATTATAAATACGTTGTACATCCGCATCTTGTCTAAGTTGCAAGCGAACATCTTGTGCTGTTTGCTCATTTAATTCTGTTTTCGGATCTAGTACGACTGGGTTATTCATATGGTATTCTCCCTTTCCTTATAAAAATGGACGAAATAGTCCTTTTATTGTTTGTGATAAATTTTTATAGGCTGATGAACCATGAAACTCAAGATCGAAATTAACCTCTTCAAGCCAATGGGAATCAAATGCCCCCGCTTCAATATACGGTTCAATATCGTTTCTTCCCGTTGGATTGAAATGGAATACATCTACTCCAATTTGATTTAAAAATAGTAATAAAACAGCATCAGAACGAGTTAACTCTCCACTCTTCTCATTATTAAATATAACAATTTTCGGCACATCTTGTGAATAATCAAATTTCTCAAGCTGTTCTAAAATATTCGGTGGTATTTGAGAAAGTTGCGCGAAAACATATAGCGCTACATCTTGTTTTGTCTCTTTCGCAATTGGTTTGCACATTTCACTTTCACACGTATGGATAATCGCTTCTGCAATCCCATGTTGTAAACCTTCCGGTAAACGCTTATGCGGCCACCAATGGCTATTCATAATTAGATCAGGATGTAATTTCCCCCCACGGTCTAATGCATCTCGATAATGATATTGGAAGTTTGCTTTTTGCTCTTTCGTAAATGGGAATGTATTAACTAGTATACTGTTATCAAATGATGTAACAGCCTTTAATCGTTGAAAATACTCTTTATCATTCTTTGAAACGCCTGATATTTTCGCAAATAAAGAAGGGATATAAATATGTTTATTTTCAACAAAGAATGTCGGGCGTACAAACGCCTTTTCTTTCGTAATTAAAAAGAGCTCATCATATGTTGTTTTTAGTGTACGAGCTACAGGCGTATAGGAACGGAATTGCCACGGCTTGTACAGCAGTGAATTATCGTGGTGAAGTACTTGCTCAATTTCTTTTGAAGCTTGATACGCTACTGTTGCCACACGCTCGCGGCGGCGATCTGGAAATGGTTCAAGAGAAATACGGCCTGGATGAGACACAATAAAGGTCCTTCCCTCTTCATCAACATTCTCAAATCCATCTTTTCCTTCTGGGTGATAATAAAGCACATCACAACCGAGCATAATAAGAAAGTATAAGAAATATATACGGCTTTCCTGTGCATCACCATACCAAACGATACGCGGCATCTGTTTCTTATAATTAATCGTAGAAAACCACTTCGCTACATAATTTTCGCTTAGTTTAATTATGTCGATTAAGAAACGACGGAAGCCTTCTGTCTTTAACGACTGATTATGTTGTTTCTCATATAATTTCAATAGTGAAATAAACGTCGTATGTATGTAATGCTGTAAATCAGGATTGTCTACTTTCGGTAAAAGTTGTTTCCCAGATAAGTGTGCAACTAACCTATTTACTGTCAGACCATTTGGTGCTTCTTGATGTAATCCGAACACTTCTTGAATATGACGAAGCTTTTCCGAATCAATCACTTTGTTTAAATTTTGTTCGTGTAAAACTTCGATTTCTTTCGCTTCACTATAATCAAACAGTTCATTAAAATATTCATCTACATCATTAGGAACGCCAAGGATTCGACATGCTATATAACTAAATTTCATCTCATTCTCTGTCAGTTCATATTGTGGACGTTTTTCTAAAAGCGTTTCAAATTGCTTTAAATCTGATTCATCTTTTAATGCATATGGTTGAAGTGTAAAACGTGAAAACACAACAGTTCACCTCCAAAAACAGTTACGTTTTTTCTAAGTCCTTCTTCTATTATAAACTATTTTTTGTTATAAAAAATGGGCGCTCGCAAAACGAGCAAACCCATTTCAATTATTTATTATCTTCTTTAGTAGCTGCAACTTCTTCTTTAGCTTGTCCAGAATTCTTCATGTAGTGAATTATAAATGTTGCTCCAAATGCTACAACTAAAATAATAAAGAATAGTGTATGACTAATCTCAATCTCGATTAAAGACAGTAACATTTTCGATGCAATAATTAAGATTAAAATGTATGCTGTCGTTTCAAGCTCTGGAATACGCTCTAATAATTTCAAGAATACACCGGCAATACCACGCATCATTAAAATACCTAGCATTCCGCCTAATAATAAAATCCAAACTTCATTAGATACACCAAATGCAGCAAGTACACTATCTACAGAGAATGCGATATCCATTAATTCGACCATTGCAACTGTTCCCCAGAAGACACCGAACATTCTGAAGAAAATACTGTTTTGGTTCATACCATGAGCTTCCTCTTCTTCACCTGCACCTTTACGCTTATCAATAAAGTATTTTACTGATAACCAAGCAAGGTAAAGTGCACCAAGAAGTTTTACCCACCATAATTTAATCAAGAACATTCCGATTCCAATTGCAATAAAGCGGAATATATAAGCTCCAATAAGTCCATAGAATAATGCTTTTTTACGTTTCTCTTCAGGAAGGTGTTTTACCATTACCGCTAACACAAGTGCGTTATCAGCAGATAACAACCCTTCAAGTACAACAAGTGTACCAATTAATCCCCAAGATACTGGATCTTGCAACACTTTAATCCACATGTCCAAGTCGAAAAACTGAGCATACGTATCAAGGATTCCTTGCAAAATACTCATCTTACCTTTATCCCCTATTCTTTGCTAGATTTATAGAAAGGTCAAAAAAAGGAAACGAATATCGTTTCCTTTCTATGCATCCAAGCCATACGCTCTTACAAGCGCACCTAAACCACCTTGGAATCCACTTCCTACTGCATTAAACTTCCACTGTCCATTATGACGGTATAATTCACAAAAGACAACTGCTGTTTCGATAGAGAAGTCTTCCCCTAAATCAAAACGAAGAACTTCTTCGTTCGTCTCTTCATTCGCTAAACGAACGAATGCGTTTCCTACTTGTCCAAAGTTTTGATTACGGCCTTCCGCATCATAAATTGTAACTGTAATAGCAATTTTATGAACGTCTGCTGGAACCTTTTTCAAATCTACAACAAGTTGCTCATCGTCGCCTTCGCCTTCACCTGTTCTGTTATCGCCAGTATGTAAAACTGATCCACAAGGAGACTTTAAATTATTATAGAAGATAAAATCAGTTTCCTTCGTACATTTCCCGTTCGCATCTAATAAAAAAGCAGATGCATCTAAATCGAAATCGTCTCCGCCATCATAAGATTTAATATCCCATCCAAGACCAATTACTGCTTTTGTTAAACCAGGACTCGTCTTACCTAAATCAATCTTCTGTCCTTTTTGTAACTGAATAGCCATTTATATTCACCTCTATATTTTTATCTTTAAAAATATACCCATCAGTAAACATGCATTTCACCAATGGATATATAAATTGAATCTATTACTCTACATCTAAACCAAAGTTATTACATAGAGACGCTAATCCACCTTGGAATCCACTTCCGATTGCATTGAACTTCCAATCACCTGCATGGCGGTATAATTCACCTACTACTACCGCTGTTTCAATAGAGAAATCTTCTCCTAAATCGTAACGAATTAACTCTGCATTCTTTTCTTCATCGAGAATACGTACGAATGAGTTAGAAACTTGACCAAAGTTTTGGCTGCGGCCTTCTCCATCATAAATTGTAATTGTGAAACAAATACGTTCGATGTGAGCAGGAACATTTTTTAAATCGATTTTAATCGCTTCATCATCGCCTTCGCCTTCACCAGTTCGGTTATCTCCTAAATGCTCTACAGCACCATTCGCACCTTTGGGATTATTATAGAAAACGAAATCTTCTGCTCCTGAAACTTTACCGTTCGCACCTACTAAAAAGATACTAACATCTAAATCGAAATCAGCTTGTCCATCATAACGATTTGTATCCCAGCCAAGCCCTACAAGTACCTTTGATAAACCTGGATTTGTTTTTGTTAAATCTACCTTTTGTCCCTTTTTTAAAGAAATAGATGCCATTTAAAAATTCCTCCTTAGTTTATCCTATTGATAACGTGATACAATCTCACTTAAGTTTTTATCTTGCGTGCCTTCTCCAACTGCTGAAAACTTCCACTCATTTTCGTAGCGATACATTTCTCCTGCAATTAAAGTTGTTTTACTAGCATAGTTTTCTGATAAATTATAACGTGCTAATTCCTCACCTGTATGAGGATTTTGAATACGAATATAAGCGTTACGAATCATACCAAAGTCTTGACGTCTGTTTACACAGTCATAAATATTTACAACGAATACTAAACGGTTAATACGACTTGGGACTTTATGTAATTCTACAAAGATTGTTTCATCGTCACCTTCGCCTTCACCTGTTAAATTATCTCCTGAATGAATAATACTACCACAAGTAGAAAGTTTGTTTCCGAAGTAAACTAAATCATTTTTGTTTAAAAAACGATCTCCTTCTAACATAACAACAGATGCATCACAATCTATATTTGGTTTACTTCCAAATAATGAAGACAGAAATCCACCTGATTGCCCAATTGGATCCCAGCCTAAGCCAACCTGTAGTTTTGCTACTTTTGGTTGTCCTTTCGTTAAATCGATCTTTTGACCTTTTTCTAAAATAATAGGCATGAAGTTTCTCCCTTTCTACAAAGCATTTTCCATATCGGAAAATATTGTATTCTTCTCTTATATTGTAGCATTATTTACCTATTGATAAAAAGGATAAATTCTCAGTTATATGAAAACATTCATATAATTTACTTACGATGATGTAATAAGTGGTAAATAGCACCAATCATTCCTGCACAATTACCGTTTTGTGCAAGTTCAATCTCACAATTATTATAAATCTCTTGATTTAAGTATTTACTGACCTCTTCTTTTACTTCTTTTAAAAACTCATTTCCTCTATCGGTAATTCCTCCCCCAATAATAATTGTTTCTGGATTAAAAATATAAGCAAGATTACTAATTCCGATTGCCAAATGTTTAAAGAAAATCCCAACTGCTTGAGCAACTTCTCTATCTCCTTTATCATACAACTCAAAAATTGTTCTCCCATTCCACTCGCCTTTGCCTTTATATTTTCTTACAAGCCGAATTAATCCTGAAATCGAAGCAACCTCTTCAAACGTTTTTCCTTCTATTAGCATATTCCCCCATTCACCAGCACTAAATGAATGTCCTCGGTACAATTCTCCATCTATAAAAATTGCTCCCCCAACTCCTGTTCCAATGGTGAGCATAATAAAGTTCTCTTTCTCTCTTACACTACCATTCCACTTTTCTCCAAACGCTGCACAATTCACATCATTGTCAATCGATACCGGAACTTTTAATATCTCTTGCAATCTATCAATAATAGGAATAGTACTATATCCCGGAATATGATCCGCGCCTCCCGTCACAATTCCCTTATTAATATCAACAATTCCCGCAGTGCTAATACCAATTCCGGCAATAGTATGTTCATTCATTAATTTTTTTGATAAAAGAATGAGTTTTTGAATAATTTGTTCTCCGCCTAAGTGAATTTCTGTTGCAACTGTTTTACGCTTTAATACTCTCCCTGCTTCTGAAATAATGCCATACTTAATTTGCGTACCGCCAATATCAAACGCTATATACTCTTTCATCTACTGCCACTTCCTCTACCGTTATGAATGTAAATTCTCCACCTCTATTATTTGTAGGAAATCTACATTAACTCTTTTCTGCTTTGACAAATATACCACCTTTTTCTATATATAGTTTTTTTTGCATAAAACTCTTTTTCCTAAGAAATATTACAAAGGGATGTATTTTAGATGGAACATTCATTTCTTAGGAGGAAAACCATGACGAAAATCTTCATTTTAGCATCAACACTCTCTCTATCTTTTTTTAGCGGTTTAAATATCGGTAATGCTGCAACTGAAAACTTCCAACCATTAACAAACGCTATTGTACAAAATAGCGATCATTTTGCAGAAGGAAACTCAAAGGATAATAATAAACCTCCAGGAAATAACGGTTCTCAGGACGATAGTGGTTCCGGTGGCAGCGGCTCTGGTGAAAACGGTTCTGGTGGCGATGGCGGCAACGGTTCCGGCGGTAACGGTTCTGATGGCAGTGGCTCTGGCGGCAATGGTTCCGGCGATAACGGTTCTGGTGGCAACGGTTCTAGCGGCAGTGGTTCCGGCGGTAATGGTTCCGGTGGCAGTGGTTCTGGCGGTAACGGTTCCGGTGGCAGTGGTTCCGGCGGTAACGGTTCTGGTGGCAGTGGTTCCGGCGGTAACGGTTCTGGTGGCAATGACTCTGGTGGCAATGACTCTGGTGGCAGTGGTTCTGGCGGTAACAGTTCTGGTAGCAACGGCTCTGGTGGCAGCGGTTCTGGCGGTAACGGTTCTGGTAGCAACGGCTCTGGTGGTAACCGTTCTGGTGGCGATGGTTCTGGTGGCAGTGGCTCACACGGCGGTAATGGCTCTCAAGGTGGCAATCGTGTTAAAGGCGATAGCAATTCTCAGGAGGGCAACGGTTCTCAAGGGGGTAATGTAAAAGATAATACGAAAAAACAAGGTGATAAATTACCGAATACCGCAACGCATTACCCTATATCTATTTTAATGGGTCTTTCAATATTCCTAATTGGTATGTTACTGTTTATTCGTCGTAAAAACGTAAAATAAGAGCAACATACTTCCATCTAAAGAATACATGAAATACTTTATAAAACTAAAAAGGACTTTGGATTGCATTTTATTATGCAGCCCAAAGTCCTTTTATCACCTATCAGAAAAAGTATTAATACGCTTTTCCCCAATACACCATTTGTTTAGCTTCTTTACCACAACAAATACATTCATCAGCTAAATGCTCTTGCTCAAAAGGCATACAACGTGAAGATACTCCAACTTCTTCTTTTAGTTTTTCTTCACAAGCTAATTCCCCGCACCACATTGCCTTAATAAAGCCTTGCTTTTCGTCAGCTATTTTTTTCATCTCTTCGAAATTTGTCGCAACATACGTATTCTCATCGCGAAATGCTTTTGCTTTATCAAATAAAGCAATATGAATTTCTTCAAGTAATGCTGGAATACGTTCTTCTAATTGATCCATTGATACAAACTCTTTTTCCTTCGTGTCTCTTCTTACAAGTACAACTTGATTCTTTTCAATATCTTTAGGGCCAACTTCTAATCGAATTGGAATCCCCTTCATTTCATACTCATTAAATTTCCAGCCTGGTGTTTTATTACTAGCATCTATTTTTACTCGTGCAACCTTTTGAATATGTCCTTGTAACTCTGTTGCTTTTGCTAAAACTCCTTCTTTATGCTGAGCAATTGGTACAATAACAACTTGCACTGGAGCGACTTTTGGTGGCATTACAAGTCCATTATTATCACTATGAACCATTATTAGCCCGCCTATCATTCTTGTTGATACACCCCAAGATGTTTGGTGCACATATTGCCACTTACCGTTACGATCTAAAAACTTAATATCAAATGCTTCTGAGAAATTCGTCCCAAAGTTATGAGAGGTTCCTGTTTGAAGTGCTTTTCCATCATGCATTAAACTTTCAATTGTATAAGTTGCCTTTGCTCCAGCAAACTTCTCTTTTTCTGTTTTTTGTCCTTTAATAACTGGTATTGCTAAATAATCCTCACAGAAAGAAGCATATAAGTTTAAAATATTTAATGTTTCAGCCTGCGATTCTTCTGCCGTTTCATGGATTGTATGACCCTCTTGCCATAAAAATTCAGTCGTACGAAGGAATGGCCTAGTTGTCTTCTCCCAACGAACTACTGAACACCACTGATTATATAACTTTGGCAAATCATTATAGGATTGCACAATTTTTGAAAAGTGCTCACAGAACAAAGTTTCAGATGTAGGACGTACACAAAGTCTTTCCGCTAACTTTTCATCTCCACCATGCGTAACCCATGCTACTTCAGGAGCAAATCCTTCAACATGATCCTTCTCTTTTTGCAATAAACTCTCTGGGATAAACATTGGCATATATACATTTTCATGGCCAGTTCCTTTTAACTTCTCATCCATCACCTTCTGCATATTCTCCCATAAGGCATAACCATACGGACGTAAAATCATGCACCCTTTTACACTTGAATAATCAACAAGTTCGGCTTTTTTTACAATATCGGTATACCACTGCGCAAAGTCCTCTTCCATCTTCGTAATGGCTTGCACTTGTTCTTTTGCCATAGTCAGTCTTCCTCCTTCTAGAAAATACAAAAAAGCCCGCGTCCCTAAATAGGGACCGAGCTTTGCCGGCGTTACCACCCTGATTCATGCACAAAAATTGCGCATGCTCTCTTTTTGATAACGGGAAATTCCCGCTGCATATGCAGAACTCAAAGGCAGGTTCCATATTGCCTTTTTAAGAATCTTTCAGCCTGACGGATTCTCTCTCTGCTAAAAAGGTTGAACATGTACTAGTCCTTTTTCATCGTTATAACGAAATAAATTTGTTGATTATCATAATACAAATTCTTTTTTAAAACAATAGCTAATTTTCTTATTTTTATATATCCTTTTCATTTTTTGCAGTTTTATACGTAGCTTTTCCGCGTAATTTTCACAAGTTGATGTGCAATCATACCGATAAGTGTACCAAGTAGGACAAAGAAACCAATAAATCCATATCCCATTCCTTCCCACCCACCAATAACCATCATTGTAACGGGAAAGGACGCTAAGCAAAGAAGTATTAAACTAAGTGCAAATATAATATCAAACTGTTTGTCTGGAAACCGTTTCTTTAGTAAATATGAAATAGCAAATACAAGGATAATCGTGATTCCGCCAATGATGTAAAAAATACCAAATCCATCTAACCAATCCATAGTGTTCCCTCCCTCCATAGATTCCCTTATACTTAATTATATGTTTAATTTTTCTGAAAATAAATAATAAACTTTCACCTAAAAATATATATTTATTACTAGGTGTTAATAGTAATATATAATAATAGGTTTTATATAATCAGGAGGGAACTTTATGGATAAAGCATTAACAAACCACGTCATCATTTTATCATTCGACTGTTTATCAGCTTTAGATTTTCCTATACTACAAAAACTACCTCATTTCCAATCTCTAATAAAAAAGGGCACGGTTGTCGAAAAAGTAGAACCAATTTATCCTTCTGTAACATATCCAAGCCACTCAACAATCGTAACTGGTAATTACCCTAACAAGCACGGTGTTGTTAGCAATACGTTACTTCAACCAGGGCGTGAATCACCTGATTGGCATTGGTACCGAAAATCAATAAAAGGAACAACATTGTATGATGAAGCGCGCAAAGCAAATTTAACGACAGCTGCCCTTCTATGGCCTGTTACTGGAAGAGCGAACATCGATTACAATTTACCAGAAATTTCCCCCAATAGACCTTGGCAAAATCAAGTGTTAGTTTCCTTATTTAGCGGTAGCCCACTATACCAATTAGATTTAAATCGTCGTTTCGGCCATATAAGAAATGGTTTATCACAACCAGAGCTGGATGATTTCGTCCTCGCCTCTGCTGTGCATACAATCCAGACGAAAAAGCCTAATGTCATGTTCGTACATTTCACCGATCTAGACACACAAAGACACTATCACGGCTTTGAATCTAACGAAACAACAGCTGCTATCCAGAGACACGACAAACGTCTAGGGAAAATTATTCAAGCACTAAAAGAAAGTAACCTATACGAAGAAAGTACAATTATTGCCCTTGGTGATCATAGCGCTTTAAGTGAAAACAAATCCATCCAATTAAATGTGCTATTCCATCAAAGAGGACTTATATCTCTTAATAAAAAAGGAAAATTAGTAGACTGGAAAGCCTATTGCCAAAGTTGCGACGGCTCTGCCTATGTATATGTAAAGGACAAAAATGATATGGATACAATCCGGGAGGTACAACTACTCCTTGAAGAACTACTTCAAAATAAACAAAACGGAATTGAATTTATACTTCATGATGAAGCTGCCAAAGACTGCGGTGCAGACGGTAATTGTTTATTCATGTTAGAAGCACGAGAAGGGTATTATTTCACTGAAAACTATACAGGAGATTTTATAAAAGAAATTACTGAAAAAGATGTTACGCCTAGTAAAAAATATACATTTGGTACGCATGGATACTCTCCAACAAAACCTAACTATGAAACAATTTTTATCGCTGCTGGGAAAGGAATAAAAAGTGGCTTTACCGTCCCGTATATGAGACTTATTGATGAAGGTCCAACTATCGCTAGACTACTCGGTTTACACTTAGGTGAAACAGACGGAGCAATTGTAGAGGATTTACTCCAATTGTAAAGAACTGTGTATATATGTAAAAGTTATGTAAAATTCATCACTGTTTCTCTTTTTATAATTTTTATTTTTGTACACTGTTAGTAAAACAAATTTAAGGGGGAACATTATATGAAAAAAATGTCCAGACAAGAAAAAAGCTGGATATTATACGATTGGGCGAACTCTGTATACTCGCTCGTCATTACAACTGCATTATTTCCAATTTACTTTAAAGCAGCTGCAAAAGAAGCTGGACTATCTGGGGCAACTTCAACAGCATATTGGGGATATGCAAACTCATTCGCAACACTTTTAATTTCTATACTTGCTCCTATTCTTGGCACAGTTGCTGATTATAAAGGATTTAAAAAACGTTTTTTCACATTCTTCTTTGGACTCGGTATCGTATTTACAAGTATGTTAGCAGTCGTTCCAACCTCTCAGTGGTACTTATTGCTAGGGTGCTATATGCTCGCCTTAATCGGCTTTGCTGGAGCAAACATTTTCTATGATGCATTTTTAGTAGACGTCACTTCTGAAGATAGAATGGACCGAATTTCTACAAGAGGATTTGCATTAGGTTATATCGGGAGTACAATTCCTTTTATCGGTTGTATCGCTCTTATTATTCTTTCTCAAAAAGGAACTATTCCCTTATCGGTCGGCATTGCTAGTCAAATTTCCTTTGCAATAACAGCTCTTTGGTGGGGGTTATTTACAATTCCAATGCTAAAAAACGTAGAGCAAACACACTATATTGAGCGTCATCCAAGACCTATTAGAATGAGCTTCAAACGTCTTGCTGATACTTTTAAAAATATTAAAGAATATAAAACTGTATTTATGTTTCTAATCGCTTACTTTTTCTATATTGACGGAGTCGATACAATTATTACTATGTCTACCGCTTACGGAACCGATCTCGGTATTAGTGCAACGAATCTATTAATCATATTATTTGTAACACAAATTGTCGCTTGTCCATTTGCTTTACTATACGGAAAATTATCTGAAACATTTACTGGCAAAAAAATGCTATATGTCGGTATCATTATTTATATCATTATTTGCACATATGCTTATTTTTTAAAAACGACACTTGATTTTTGGATTTTAGCAATGTTAGTTGCTACATCTCAAGGTGGTATTCAAGCACTAAGTCGTTCATACTTTGCAAAACTAGTACCAAAAGAATCTGCTAATGAATTCTTCGGATTTTATAATATATTTGGGAAGTTTGCCGCAATTATGGGTCCGGTATTAGTCGGTGTTACAACGCAATTAACAGGAAAAACAAACGCTGGTGTTCTTAGTATTATTGTTCTATTTATTATCGGAGGATTCTTACTAACTAGAGTTCCAGAAAATAATACATCCGTTACACCACCTAGTCCAAAGACTAAAACGCTATAAGAAAAGATCCTCTTCTCATAAGAAGAGGATCTTTTTTATTTTTAAAGGTGCGCCTTATAATGAACGACTCTACTGCTTGTACAAAAATAATTTATCAACAGTTGTTCCTAATACTTCAGCTAAACGGAACGCTAACGCTAAGCTTGGATCATATTTATTATTCTCAATTGCATTTATCGTTTGTCTAGAAACCTTACATTTATCAGCTAATGCGCCTTGTGAAATATTATTTTCAGTGCGTAATTCATAGATTTGATTTTTCACACCATTGCTCCTAACCTGTAAAATCGTTTTTACAACATCAGTATATAATTGGCTCATATAGTTGTCAAAAGTTCCTCAAAGAAAAAAGGAGCAATATTGCTCCCTTACAATAGTTATTTTGAAGCTAATGAATTTGTTAGTGCCTCTTTGTTAGCGATATCTTCTTTCTTTATTTGCATACGTACAACTGGCCCTATCGCTAATAAAATAAGTGCCATCGCTATACAAAACACAGTAACTAGTGAAGTTAGTTCCTTTAATCCTCCAGCTAATGAAGTTCCAATTAGCATTGCCCCCATAAACAGTGGTAAAATCGTTCCATTTACTCTTCCAACCATATTTTCTGGTACAAGTTGAATCATAAGCGTACCGACAACAATATTAACACAAGCTAAACAAATACCTGTTCCAAATCTCATGAAACTAGTAATCCAAAATGATGTAGATAGCCCTTCTACTAAAAATGAAAGGGCTAATATACCCATACCGAATACAAACATCTTTTTCGGATTCACTTTTGAAGCGAAAACTGCAGCAACAATACCACCGAGTAACATACCTATTCCGTCAGCTGCCGCTAAATATTGAACAGCTTCTTTTTCCATACCTAAACGTTCAATTACAAGGAATACTTCTAATGGATTCGTTAATCCAACAGCTAAACCCATAATTGTAAAAGTGATCGTAATCATACGTAAATTTTTCGTATGAAGAACATACTTCCAACCTTCTTTTATATCATTTTTTAATGAGTCTCTCGCCACCTGCTCTTTTTCAACCCATTTTGGTAAGAATGAAAGGGCGATAGCAGATAACAAAAATAAAATGATTAAGCTATATAGTGATGTAAATAAACCAAGTTGTGTATACACAAGCGATCCCACCACTGGTCCAAAAATCAGAAATAATGACTGTAATGTTTGGTTAAATGCAATCGCATTTGCTACCTCTCCTTCTTTTACATAGCGCTTAAATATACGCGAAGATGAGGGCTGAGAAAACTGACCTACAATCGCGGAAATGAGTGTTGCAAAAAATATAGCCTGCCAATAATCCAGCTTTAACAACAAGACAATTCCTATAATAGACAGTACACTTAATACATCTCCAGCGACCATTGTTCTTTTCGGATTCCAGCGATCAGCTAGCGCACCACCGATAAACGAGAAAATAAAAATAGGTGCATATTCCATAACTGATAACAACGAAACAGAAACTGGATCATTATTCGTTCGCTCCATTATAAAATACAAAAGAGCCATATTTCTGATCCAAATTGCAAATTGTTGTAAAATATCAGACGCCATAACGAGCATAAATGCTCGGTTTTTAAATAAAGCGTTCATTTTCATTCCCCTTTCATAAACCGACCGTTCGGTCTAATTTATTTTGTAAGAAAAGCAACTGACCTATTATTCAGCTGCCATTCCTTTTAACAATACATCTATTGCCTTTTTATAAATACGTTTCAGCTCTTTATAATCTAATTCGTAGTAAAGCACTCCAAGTCCTGATAATAATCCGTTTACAATATACATAAGATCACGAGTATTATCTTCACGGAACTCTCCAGACTGTATACCTACTTCAATTAATTTCTCAAACATAACATATGATTCTCTAGTTAAAGCTAACAGTTCATCCAGAATCTCTTTACTTACAACTTGGCTCATAGAGAATTCCTCTATTGCATTTGAAATTGGTTGCTGTATGTCCTCTACATGATATTCCGCGAGACCATATAGTTTTTCAGTACTAGTGCTATACAACTTCTCTTTTTCATTCCATTTTTCAATCCAATCATACGTATGCTGTTTCACTACAAATAAAAATAATTCTTCTTTACTTTTAAAGTGATAATAAATACTTCCTTTACTTCGCTCTGTAATTTCACAAATCTCTTCCATAGATGTAGCTGCGTAGCCCTTCTGTGAAAATAGACTTTCTGCTTTATATGCAATTTCTTTCTTTATCTCTTCTGCGCTTCTTCTCATATTCACACCTCTTTAAACCGACCGTTCAGTCTAATAATAACAAATCAAAAACCTCTATCGCAAGAGGCTATATTCCTTATTTAAGAAAACGTACTTTCAAACCAAGTTCGAATCATATGTATGGTTCCAAATTTAAATGCTAATTTAACAAGAAATACGCCTCCTGCAGCTAATAAAAATAACACTACTTTCCCCTTATTTTTCACTTTCGGTTCCCTTTTCATTTCCATTCCCCTTAGTATGTTAAAAATATTAAACAAACGTTTGTTTAACTGTGTTTATGCATATGTAAGCCGACTAATCAAACGTTTGTTTAAAAAGAAATACGCCTATATAAGGCGCATTTTTATCAATCACCACCGCCACCACAGCTTCCTCCGCTATCTCCCCCAAAAGATCCTCCACAATCATGTGAGCCGCCATCATGCGAGCTATCATTATCAGATCCAGCAAAGAAAAATAATGGTGATGAGCTGTTAGATGAATTATGAATGTTATTTTGTTTTGTAAGATTTACCTTCTTTTTGTTCGATCGAACTGCTGTTACGATTGTTCCAACTACAACAAATAATAGTATGACAATAATAAATTCCATTTAAAAGCCTCCCTTATTCCTCGAATAATTGAATGGTTCTCTCTAAATTTTCAAGTGAAATGAAGCGTGATTCACGAAGAATTTCTTTTCCATTATGAAATAATAAAATTGTTGGCCCTGTAAATACTCCATATCGCCCCGCAATCTCCTGCATGTCTTGTAGTAATATCTCTATTTTCTCTACGTAATCATAATTCTCTAATACGCAATTTACTTTTCTTAGCATAACATCACAAACACCACAATTTTCCGTTTTAATAAACAGAAGTACCAATTGTTGTTCTTCGATATAGGTCGCTAATTCTTCTATCGTTTTAAATGTAGTCATCTTATCCCTCTTAGCGTAATTTACGAAATACTTTGTCTTGATACATACGAAAAGCTGAACTATCTTTAATCTTTCTCTTTTCCATTACCTGCTGAAAACGAAGCGTTTTTGCTGTTAACTCTTCTCGTAATCTCTTTCTCTCTTCTTCATCATAACAGCAAGCAATTAGATCCTCTATTTTTAATATATCTTTTTGTAGTTCCATTTCTGGTGGAATCATTCCCGCATTTTTTAAAATTTTATAACTCATTCTAAGTTCTGGAGGTACCATTGAAAGATCTTCTAATTGTAGTGGTTTTCCTTTTCCCGGAAGATAATCAAGATCACCATTCCGTATTGCTTGTCGAATTTTTTCTTCAGCAATGTTCAAAAACACATCCACACCATTCCCTCCTTTACATATTTTTACTATTATTTTACATGATATTTCCTTATCTTTCTACGTCTTTAATAATTGGCTCCATACAATTTTTTCTCAAATTTATTTATAATAAGCTTTTTCCTCCCATACCAATCTTTCGTTTTCATATATAGTTTGTATTCAAGCCTTTTTGTATTGAGAAAGTCTTTTTTAACTTAATAAAGCGTTTACACTAAATCTTACATTTGTTACGATTTAATCACCCCCAGCTCCCTTGTATAGACTTCGTGATGTCTGATCATTTTATCTAGACGTTTCACACGTCTAGATTCATTTTGATTTATTGGCGTATGCCTTTAAATATATCTTTTATTTTGAAAGGAGAAATGGCTATGAGGTCTCAAAAATTCACACTGCTATTACTATCCCTACTACTTTTCTTACCTCTTTTTCTCACAAATTTTATTACTCCAAATCTCGCATTAGCAGATTCACCAAAGCAAAGTCAAAAAATTGTTGGGTACTTTCCTTCGTGGGGCGTTTACGGACGTAATTATCAAGTTGCTGACATTGATGCATCAAAACTTACTCACCTTAACTATGCTTTCGCGGATATTTGTTGGAATGGAAAACATGGAAACCCTTCTACTCATCCTGATAATCCAAATAAACAAACGTGGAACTGTAAAGAATCTGGTGTACCATTGCAAAATAAAGAGGTTCCTAATGGTACTCTTGTACTCGGTGAACCATGGGCTGATGTTACCAAATCGTATCCTGGCTCAGGGACAACTTGGGAAGATTGCGATAAATATGCCCGTTGCGGAAATTTCGGGGAACTAAAACGATTAAAAGCTAAATATCCTCACTTAAAAACAATTATTTCCGTTGGTGGCTGGACTTGGTCTAACCGCTTTTCTGATATGGCCGCTGATGAAAAAACAAGAAAAGTATTTGCTGAATCTACAGTAGCTTTTCTTCGCGCATATGGGTTTGATGGCGTAGATTTAGACTGGGAATATCCGGGCGTTGAAACGATTCCTGGTGGTAGTTATCGTCCTGAAGATAAACAAAATTTCACTCTCCTTCTTCAAGACGTCCGAAATGCTTTGAATAAAGCAGGTGCTGAAGATGGCAAACAATATTTACTAACAATCGCTTCAGGTGCAAGTCAACGCTACGCTGATCATACAGAACTAAAGAAAATTTCTCAAATACTCGATTGGATTAATATTATGACATATGATTTCCACGGCGGATGGGAAGCTACTTCTAATCATAATGCAGCTCTATATAAGGATCCAAATGACCCAGCAGCAAATACGAATTTTTACGTAGATGGTGCTATAAATGTTTATACAAATGAAGGTGTTCCAGTCGATAAACTAGTATTAGGCGTACCCTTTTACGGACGTGGCTGGAAAAGTTGTGGCAAAGAAAATAACGGACAATATCAACCTTGCAAACCAGGTAGTGATGGGAAACTTGCTTCTAAAGGTACTTGGGATGATTACTCTACCGGTGACACAGGTGTGTATGATTACGGTGATTTAGCAGCCAATTACGTTAATAAAAATGGTTTTGTACGCTACTGGAATGACACAGCTAAAGTACCTTACTTATATAATGCAACTACAGGCACATTTATTAGCTACGATGACAATGAATCTATGAAATACAAAACAGACTATATAAAGACGAAAGGTTTAAGTGGAGCAATGTTTTGGGAACTAAGCGGAGATTGCCGTACAAGTCCAAAATATAGTTGCAGTGGTCCAAAATTACTTGATACGCTAGTAAAAGAATTACTTGGTGGACCTATTAGTCAAAAAGATACTGAGCCACCAACGAATGTTAAAAACATTGTAGTTACGAATAAAAATTCAAACTCAGTTCAATTAAACTGGACTGTATCTACTGATAACGTAGGAGTTACGGAATATGAAATTACTGCTGGAGAAGAGAAATGGAGTACAACAACAAATAGCATTACAATTAAAAACTTAAAACCTAATACGGAATACAAATTTTCGGTAATTGCCAAAGATGCTGCTGGAAATAAATCACAACCTACCGCTCTTACTGTCAAAACGGATGAAGCTAATACGACACCTCCTGATGGAAATGGTACTGCTACATTTTCAGTCACTTCGAATTGGGGCAGCGGTTATAACTTCTCGATTATAATCAAAAATAATGGAACGACTCCTATTAAAAATTGGAAATTAGAATTTGATTATAGCGGCAATTTAACACAAGTTTGGGATTCTAAAATTAGTAGTAAAACAAATAATCATTATGTAATTACGAACGCAGGATGGAATGGTGAAATTCCTCCTGGTGGATCTATTACAATTGGCGGTGCAGGAACAGGTAATCCTGCCGAACTTTTAAATGCCGTCATTAGCGAAAACTAGACGTAATATCCATTAATTACTTCAATAAAGTTTGAATTTAGGTTTGAGCAATACCTCCTAAATTCAAACTTTTAATTTTATGAAAAATCAAAAATATCACAATAACCTATTATAATTATATTTAATTTCTAATATGAAGTTTATATGAAGTTCATTTGAATTTTACATGAATTTCCTTTAATTTCTATTGTCTTCCTATAATATCCATATTATCCTTTACATAAAGGAATTATTTTTATTCCATTTTGAACTATCTATATATATAAAGAAAGATAGTCACCTGTTAGGGAAAGGCTTTCGTATTATAAATATAACAAAAGAAAAAGCACGCTTATAAGCGCACCATAAGAGTGCTTCTTCATACAATTCTCATGTAAGAGTTCTCGAAAATCATGTTAATCACAAAGAAAAGGCATTAGCTCATAAAAGCTAATGCCTTTTCTTTATTCATATTGTTGAGTATTCCATTCTTCTATATTTCATAATTTTGTTATCTACGATTCATAGAAAGAAGGTTCATGTGAGACAATTAAAACCGTTCCTTTGTATTGTTGTAACGCTTCCTGTAAAGCCATCTTAGTTTCTACATCCAAATGATTAGTCCGTTCGTCTAAAATTAAAACATCAGCTTTTTCTATTTTTTCATATAAGGAGCTAACACACTTAAAATCTCTTCTTTATCCTTTTTTAATTCGAGTGATGTTAACATATCCATCGTTCTCGGCCTAGGTAATTTCACTTGTACCTCGCCAACTATTGACGCTGGTCTTTGAGATAAAATAAATACGCGATCTGAAAGCAAGATTGCCTCATCTAAGTCATGTGTAACCATAACGATTGTTTGCTTCTCTTGATGCCAAGAGTTTAAAAGCCAGCTATGTACTTCCATTTTTGTAAATGCATCTAATTTACCAAAAGGCTCATCAAGCAGCATAATTGGCTTTTCACATAAATATGTGCGCAGAAAACTAATTCTTTGACGCATACCACCAGACAATTCATCTGGATAATGGTTTGCATATTCATCTAGTTCGAACTGCTTTAATGCTTCCATTCCTTCTGTCAGCCTTTGTTTTTTCGGCTTTCCTTCAATTTCTAACGGAAGAACGATATTTTGCAAAGCTGATCGCCACGGTAGTAATAAATCTTGTTGTGGCATATAACTAACAACATCTTGCTCTTGTACTTGCTTATCGTTATACGTTACGTTCCCGCTTGTTGGTTTTTCAACATTTGCAATCATGTTTAATAATGTGCTTTTCCCGCAACCACTCGGTCCTACAAAGGAAACAAACTCTCCCTCTTGTATAGAGGCACTAATATTCTCTAATACATTCTTTCCGTCGAAAGATTTCACTATATTTTTTATTTGTAATCCGCTCATTTTTCACTTGGAAGGAATTCATTTGTAAAAGCATCTTTTACATCGATTTTCTTTTTAATAACTTTGTTGTCATATAAGAAATTCATGTAATTCGTCCAAATTTCTTCCTTCTGTACTCCCCATGCTTTAGCATCATCTTGATACTTCGTACTTAACCATTTTTGGCTTTCTTGAACTAAATCTTTATTCACATCTGGAACAGCTTTAATTAAAATATCAGCAGCCTCTTTCGGTTCCTTAATTGCAAAATTATAACCTTCTGTCGTTGCACTCATAAACTTTTTCACAAAGTCTTTATCTTGCTTCGTATGTTTTTCACTCGTAATAATAACAGGACTATAGAAATCAAGCGCTGGATCTAAGTCCTTCACCATAATCGTATTTAACTCTTTTCCTTGACGCTTCGCTTCAATACCATCCCAACCGTAATAAATCCATTCGAAATCTGCATCACGGCCAATTGATTTAAAGAAATCTGTTTGTCCTAAGATGATTTTTTCAACTTTATTAAAATCAGCTTGATGTTTATCCATAATCGTCTTTAATGTCGCTTCTTCTGCTGGTCCTCCCCAGCCGCCGTAACGTTTACCTTCAAAATCTTTCGGTGACGTCATATTGTCTTTCTTAAGCGATGCAAACGCTGAAGTGTTATGCTGAATAATCGCTCCTACAGATACAACAGGAATTCCTTCTACACGAGCTAACGTTACATTTTCTTGTGCACTTATTGCGAAGTCTGCTTTTCCTGATGCTATCATTTGCTCTGCTGTTACATTGTCACCTGGTTGAATAATTTCTACATCTAATCCTTGCTTTTTGTAATAATCTTTCGTTTTCGCTACATACAAGCCAGTATGATTCGTATTTGGAAACCAATCTAATACTACTTTTACTTTTTGATCTTTACTTGCACTTTCTTCTTTCTTCGCCGGATTACATCCAGCCACACCTACCGCTACTAAGGCAGCTAACATAACTTTCAAACCTTTTTTCATTTTCTGCCGTCCTTTCTATATATCCATGGTGCTGTTATTCTTGCCATAAACTCTACGATAAAATACAGGCATAATGTCACCATAACGATGATTGCTGCAACACCAAATACTCGGGCAGTCAAAAAGGATTTTGTAGCCCTCGTAAGCATAACGCCTAATCCTTCACTTGCACCGAGCCATTCTCCGATAATTGCCCCCATTACGCTATATGTAACTGCAATTTTTAAACCTGAGAAAAAGTATGGGAGCACTGCTGGAAATTTTACCTTCTGGTAAACTTGCCATTTCGTCGCCTTCATTGTTTGTAACAGTTTCAGCATATTTTTATCTACTGTTTGAAAACCTTCTAAAATACTAAGCGCAATTGGGAAGAAACAAACGAGTATTACGACCATTACTTTCGGCAACATCCCATATCCAAACCAAATAATAAATAGCGGTGCAAGTACAACAATTGGAATTGTTTGCGAAATAACGAGCAATGGATTTATTAAAATACGAAATAACGGTATAACATCCATAATAATTGCGATGCTCGTCCCCAATAAAATTGCAAAGAATAGTCCAATTATAACTTCCTGCAGTGTTTGCATCGTATTTGGTAATAGTAAATCTTTCATCCCAATTAATTCTTGAACAATGGCAGAAGGCTTTGGTAAAATCCACGGTTCGATTTTAAATAATGAAACAGATCCTTCCCATATCGCAATGAGAAGGATAAGCCAAATAGTTGTAATAAGTTTAGATTGCTTCTGGTTTTGCATATTCATCACGGTACTTCCAAACCTTTTCATCTATCGTTACACCAGTGCTTGGACGATAATGGATTTTAATAGAAGTAATCACTTCTTCTGCTCCAGCATCGACGCAAGCTTGTTGCGCACGTTTAACGACATCAAGAAGTACATCTAATTCTCCTTCCAAAGTTGTTTCCATTGCCCCTACTTCATAACGAACTCCCGATTGTTGCACAACTTCAATTGCTTTATCGACAACAGAATATACATCTTTCGTTTTCGCTTGTGGTACTACTGAAAATGACATTGTAACTTGTTGTGACATAATAAAATCCCCCTTATAAAATTAAATTTCAAAAATAAGAAAAGGCTTTCCTACTGCGTAGGAAAGCCTTGTATGCAAGTTATTACAGAATAACATATGCTACATCACTTTAAGTAACTCCCTACGCTGGCATTATCCAGATCAGGTTGAGGGTCGATGTTTACTTACATCCTCTCAGCCAATTGGCTCCCCGGTCCTTAATTCGTTTTCATTGTAGCATGATTTATTTTATTGAACAAACAAAAGCATGCATAATCATTTCATTATTTTTGGAAAATAACCAACTTTTTCACCATGAGCTAATAACTGCTGTATAAATTCTTTATTAATTGCTGGTACTATCAATTCTTTTTTCTTAATCCATTCATTCGTTCTACGTGTACCCATTACAATTTCAGATTGCTGTGCTCCATCTCCTGCAACTTGAGAAGCAATTAACTCTGCTATTACTTCATTTCCCTTCGCTAATGCAAGTCCGGTATTTACATATTCTGAAAGTGGAACCATTTCAAGATTGTATCCACACTCTCCAATTAGCTGTATAAATTGTTCAAACTCAATTTGATGTGGATGACAAATATGTAACGTCTCTCCTACAATTTGCGCATCTTGTAAATACGATACAATTGATTTACTAGCAAAATCAATTGGTGTGAAATCAACTTTCCACTTCACATTTGGTGCTTTCCCAATTAATAGCATTGTTTTAATAAGACGATAAAATGCGTTTCCTTCAATATTTTGTTGGAACGAACCTGTTTCTGAATGACATGCTAAATTACCTGCACGATAAATATTTCCGCGCAAACCATTTTTCATTGCTTCACGAACAATGTTTTCCGCTTGTAGTTTACTATTTGAATATACATTCTCTAAGTCTACACTGTAATTAAAATCACCAGTTTTCATGTATGTATCCCATTGATCTACCGCTAATTCTAACGGGATACCAATTGTAGAAATAAAATGGAATGTAGCACCTTTCTCCGCTAATGCTAGCATACGGCTAGTTCCTTGGACATTTATATTTTCAAATTGTTTTACATCTCCAAAATGTCTTACATCTGCACCGCAATGAATTATCGTATCCATCTTAGAACTGATGAACATAAATTCTTCTTCGCTCATCCCAAGATACTCTTCTCCCAGATCACCAGCTACGGCCTGTATACGCTGTAACCATTCTTCACATATATCATTAAAGTAGCCTGTTAATGTATCTATAATTCTTTGCTGCACATCTTTGGTTGGTCTTACTAAACAATAAATAGTAGCAGATGTATCTCTCAACAATTCATATAATATGTGTGATCCTAAATAACCAGTAGCTCCTGTTAAAAAGACATTTGAAATCTGGGTTTCTTCCAAAACGTTTGCATACGTGATAGTATCTGGCTCGTGAATCACTTTATATTCACGAAATACTTCTTCTTTCTCTACTTTTACTTCTCGCTCAATTCGAGCTAATCCATATATCGTTCTTTCTTTAAAGAAATCTTGAATTGTTAAATGTGAGAAATTTTCTTTTAACAATGTTAAGACTCGTAATACTTTTAATGAATGTCCACCAATTGTAAAGAAATCATCATGCACTCCAACTTTTGAAATTCCTAATACTTCCGCCCAGGCGTTCGCTATTTGTTTTTCTGCTTTATTAGAAGGTGCAACATATTCTTGTAGCCGAACCGGTTCATACTTTTCTTCTAACTGAGCTAACTTCTTAACATCAATCTTTTTATTAGGTGTAAGTGGTAATTCATTAATATAAATTAGTTTAGATGGCACCATATAATCTGGTAATTGCTCTTGTAACTGATAAACTAATTCTGGTATTTCTTTTTTATTTAAAGTTGTATAGAACGCGATTAAATATTGGCTACCTTCCTTACTCTTCTTAGCAAAAACAGCATTTTCTTTTATATTATGATTTTGAGAAATTTTACTTTGGATTTCTCCTAGTTCAATACGATGTCCTCTAATTTTTACTTGATCATCTTTCCGATGTAAAAACTCTATATTTCCATCCTCTAGCAACTTAACGATATCACCTGTTTTATATATATTAACTATAGGATTAAAAGGGTTCGGAATAAAAGCTTCAATTGTTTTATTAGGCTTATTAAAATACCCTTTTGCTAATCCCACTGAATCTATATATAATTCACCAGGTACACCAATTGGACAAAGATTCATATTCTCATCCAAAATCATAACTTGATAATTAGCACATGGTTTACCAATGGGAATACTCGCAACATCCTCATTTAACTGACTAGGTATTTTATAGGTTGTCGTCACTACAGTACATTCTGTCGGTCCGTATACATTATAAATTTCAACATTTGTACCTATTCTTTCTCTCCACAATTTAATAACCTCTACAGGCAACATTTCACCACCAATCGCAATTCTTTTTAGGGAAGCTAGCTTATATATATCTTCTTCTGCTAAATAAGTTGCTACTTGTCGAACAAAAATTGTTGCTAATGCCAAGATTGAAGTTGCTTTCACTTTATAGATTGCATTTGCAAATGCCTCTACAGACAATCGCTCTTCCTCTAATAGTACATACAAGTTTCCTCCGCAGAATAAAGAAGCAAATGACTCCCATACAGAAGCATCGAAACTAAAGGAAGGAAATTGAGCAAATACATCCTCTTCTGTCAATTCATATTGCTTTTTCATCCAAGTGTACAGATTAACAACGCCTCTATGTGCTAACATCGTTCCCTTTGGATTCCCTGTTGAACCCGATGTATAAATCATATAAGCTACATCATCACAATGAATAGACAACTTTACATCTATATCTTCATAAGTTTCACTATCATACAATGAAACTGTTTGAACCCCATCACATGTTATAGGCGTCTCTTTCATCAATATAACTTTCGCTTGGCTATCTTGAATAATGTACTGTATTCTACTTTCCGGATAATCTGGATCAATCGGAACATACGCTGCACCAGCTTTTAATATAGCTACCATACTTACTACTGTGTCTATGCTACGTTTCATAAATATTCCAACATAGTCTCCTAATTGGACGCCGTTTTTAATTAACATATGAGCTATTTGATTACTTTTTTTATTTAGCTCCTCATAAGTTAAAGTACCTTCCCTTGAAGATAAAGCTATACGATTTGGAAATTGAGTAACAGTATTATAGAACATATCGACGATACTTTTCTCAGGATATACTGCTGTCGTATCATTCACTTGACTATAAAGTGCCATCTCGGCCTCTGTAATAATATTAAAATGTTTTATATACTTATTAGTATTTTGTGATATATCAACTAAAACACCTTGTATTTGTTGTGCATAACGAGTAATCGTTGTCTCTTTCCAATTAACACTATTAAATATTATTTCTACACTTTGCATATTTTTACTAAATACAAATTGTAATGTATTCGTGTCTTTTAGCTCATAATATGTTTCACCAATAATAATAGGTGACATTTCATATAATGTATTACCGTTTTGAAACTCTTCTATTTCTTCCTCATTCATTTCTTTAATTTGCTCCAGTTGCTCTTCAATTTGTAAATTTAAACTTTCATAGGAGAGAAAATTAGAAACTTCAATAGTAATTGGAAATAAATTTCCTCTTACATGATAAAGCACGACAATATGTTTTTCTTTAGAAATATGATATAACCACGTTGCAGTCGCTCCTATTAAATCTACAATGTGAGTCAAATTTGAAAACAGTTCCGTTTTCCTTTTTATCCTAAGTTCTGTTCCTTGCACATCTTTAGGTATTTTAATACTTCCTTCTACTTTTCCTAAAAATTCTTTTACCATCTCATTATAAGAAATTGCTAATTTCATATTTATGTAAATTCCTCTCTTAAATATAATAAAGGTGTGAAAATTCACACCTTTTTCATCCCTTATTAAAGGGCAGATTCGTTCAATTCATAATCAGTAGCGGAGATACCCCCTTGATTAGAATTGAACTTTCTCCTTATTCGCTTTTAAACTCACCAATAAGCTCTTGTAATTCCTGAGAAAGCCAACTTAAAGAAGTCGCTAATTCTGCAATATCTTGTACTGATATTTCTTGCTCTTTCATGCTTTCTTCAACATTACTACTGCTGTTGGCATAAGTATTTGCAATATGTGATAATTCATTTACGACTTGAACAATGTTCTGGCTATTTTGTAAAATGTCACTCGAATTACCGGAAACAGCTTTTACTTGATCTGTAACAGATTGCGCTGATTTTGAGATTTTTTCAAAGAAATCTCCACTACTTTGAACAAGCGAAATTCCAGTTTCTACTTCTTTTGAACCTTTTTGCATGGAAACTACAGCATCTTCTGTCTCAGCTTGTGTTTCACCAATTAATTTCGCTATATCTTTTGCAGACGCTTCCGTTTGTTCTGCTAATTTTCGTACTTCATCAGCAACAACAGCAAACCCTCTTCCAGCTGCTCCAGCACGTGAAGCCTCAATAGAAGCATTTAAAGCTAATAAATTTGTTTGATTTGAAATACCTGTAATTACAGTTACGATATCACTAATTTCTTTTGACCTTGTTTCTAACGAATAAATGATGGAAGATAAATCTTGTACTGCATTTTGGATTAAACTCATTTGATTAATAATTTGTCCAATCACTTCATTACCTTCAATTGAATGTTGTTCCATACCTTCAGAAGCAACCGCAACTTGTTTTGCAGCCCCAGTTATTTCTTCTACCTTATCTTCCATTCCATGTACAATTCCTAAACATTGTTGTACTGAAGTTTTTTGAGACTGTGCCCCTACTCTTAAACCTTCAATAGAACTTGCAATCTCTTGAACTGCCATGCTGTTTTCCTCTGTACTCGCCGACAATTCTTGTGAAGAAGAAGAAACTTGCTCAGCAGTTTGCCTTACTTTATCTATGATCCCTTTAAATTTTTCAATGGTGTTATTGAAATAAACATTAATAATTCCAATATCATCTGGTCTTTCTTTTAATTTAACACTTAAGTCACCTTCACCAATTTTACGTAACCCTTCTCGTAAATCTTTTAATGGAGCTAACGAGTGACGCACGATAAAGAATTGAGTAATAGTCGCAATTGCTAATGAAATAATGATAAAGAGTAAACCCTGTATCATAAACTTCTCTTTTGTAATAGGAACAATGGAAGCATCTAAGTCAGCCGCAATAATTGCAACAATATTGTTTTCTCCATCCGTAATTGGTTCTAATATTGTCACCCACGAACCTATTTCATCTTCATATACTTCTGTCATTTGTGCCTTTTTCGTATCAATCACTTTATCGTATGCCTTCATCCAATGAGCGGGTTGTTCATAATAATCTCCCGTCTTTATAGGGAATGCATTTGTTAACTCTGTAGTCAAACCAACGAGTTGTAATTCTCGCTTTTCATTCGGCTTTGCTCCTGTAACATACGTTTGTCCAACACTTTTCAATTCTTTTGAAACTTCATCTAATTTCTCTGTTAACTTTTCTTTTTTCACTTTTTCGGCTGTAGGATCTTTCGCCATGTCTCTAACTAACTCTAAATCCAATTTTTTTAATACTATTTCTCCTGTTTCAATAGACTGCCTTTCAAATAAAGACATCATACTATTTTGAAACATGTTGAAACTTAACGCACCCATACTTCCAACAAGCGTCAAAATAACTAGTACGGTTAATAAGACGTTCTTTTGAAGGAACGATAACTTATGCCAATATTTTTTCATTAATATCCACCTTCCTTAATCAACATAAACAAAAAAACAAAATATATGAATATTTTGTTTGAAAATGTTTCTCAATATGTTCGAGAATAAAAAAAAGCCAATGTAAAAGCATTGGCAAAGACCAACCCTATCCGTCCGGTAACTGGCTAGCGTAGCCTTTCGACCTTAGCTCCTGTAGTTTTGCGTCCTCATGTTTCCATCAGTTTGCCTTTCTCGCTGAACGAGTTGAACGATATGGGAGTTCTATGAGAATTAATTTATTCTCTTTCAAAGATTACAACATATAAATCAAAATGTCTACTTATTTAGAGATATAAATACAAATTTTTAACGCATTGCTTTTTCAAAATAATTTCAAAAAGTACGTGAATGTTACATTTTTTATGTTATATAATAAAAAATGTATAAATAACAAGGATTTCTTCGGGTATTTATTTAATTTTCATTCAAATTAAACTATTCGAATATATCTTAACTAATGAATTTCGGAGGTAGTTTATCATGTTTTGGCTACAATTTCTTACCTTGTTACTCTGTATTTTTATTGGTGCACGCCTAGGCGGAGTTGGTTTAGGAGTAATGGGTGGAGTTGGTATGGCAATACTCGTTTTTGTCTTCCACTTACAACCAACGGCGCCTCCTATCGATGTAATGCTTATGATTTTGGCAGTAATTACAGCTGCTGGTGCTTTGCAAGCCGCTGGAGGAATGGACTACCTTGTTCATCTAGCTGAAAAGGCATTACGAAAAAATCCAAAGCGTATTACTTTTTTTGCTCCAATTGTTACTTATTTATTCACACTATGTGCAGGTACTGGTCACGTTGCCTATTCTGTACTTCCTGTTATTGCAGAAGTCTCTCGTGAATCAGGGATTAGACCGGAACGCCCAATGTCGATTGCCGTAATCGCTTCTCAACAAGCAATTACAGCTAGTCCAATTTCAGCTGCCACAGTTGCTCTTTTAGCAATGTTAGCTGACTATAAAATCACTTTATTAGATATTTTAAAAGTGAGTATTCCTTCCACTTTCATTGCTTGTATGTTAGCAGCATTTGTTGCTAGTAAGATGGGAAAAGAATTAAGTGAAGACCCTGAATACTTAAAACGATTAAAAGAAGGAATGATTCCTAAGCTTGAAGAGAAAAAAGAATTTGTAGGTATAAAGGGCGCAAAATTATCAGTTATCCTTTTCCTTGTAGGAACCTTCCTTGTTGTACTTCTTGGTTCATTTGAAGCACTTCGTCCAGGATGGATAGTTGATGGGAAATTAGCCCGTCTTTCCATGCCGAACACAATTGAGATGGTTATGTTAACTATCGCGGCTCTTATTATTATTTTCTGTAAACCAAATGTAGAAAGCATTGTATCTGGTAACGTCTTTAAAGCAGGAGCAACAGCAGTTGTTGCTATTTTCGGTATCGCTTGGATGGGAGATACTTTCTTTAATGGAAACTTAAATATGATTCAAGGATCGATTCAGCATTTAGTAACAAGTGCACCTTGGCTATTTGCTATCGCACTATTCATTCTATCTATTTTACTGTACAGCCAAGCAGCAACAGTTCGTGCCTTAATGCCACTTGGACTATCTCTTGGTATTCCACCAGCGCTACTGATTGCGATGTTCCCTGCAGTAAATGGATATTTTTTCATTCCAAACTATGGAACAATCGTTGCTGCCATTAACTTTGACCGTACTGGTACAACAGGTATCGGTAAATACGTATTAAATCATAGTTTTATGATTCCGGGCCTAATTGCAACATTTACTTCTATCGGAATTGGAATGCTCTTAATTTCAATTATGTTTTAAAGAAAAAGCACAAACCTTTATTTAAAAAGGTTTGTGCTTTTTCAATCAAATATTTGTTTAAATTTTGGGCAGTCTATTTCTTCATGTAGCACTTAAAATACTACACTTCCTTCCCTACAAACTTCTCTTTACTTCTTCAGCTACTTTTCTCGTACTTTCATACGCAGATTCCGCTAAACTAATTGCTGAAATAACTGAAACACCGTCCGCACCCGCCTCTATAACTGCCGCTGTATTTTCAATTGTAATCCCACCAATACCAACGATTGGCACTGTAATTCCTTGTTCTCTAAAATAAGCTAATCCTTTCGTTCCTTGAACCGCTTTCGTATCTTTTTTCGTACTCGTTGGAAAAATAGGACCAACACCTAAATAATCCGCTCCATTTTCGATTGCAAAACGTGCTTCTTCAATTGTATGAGCAGATACGCCGATAATTTTATCTCCCATTTTTTCACGAACAGATGTAATTCCTTCATCATCTTGTCCAACATGAACACCATCTGCATCTAATTCAATGGCTAATTCTACATCATCATTTACAATGAAAGGAACACTATATTCCTTACAAAGCGTCTGCAATTCTTTTGCAAAGCGCACTCTATCTTCTCCGATTAAAGAACCTTCCCCCTTCTCGCGAAACTGAAAAATTGTCACTCCACCATCTAACGCTTCTTTCAATACAGCTAAAGGATCCCTCGTGCAGTTATTACTTCCCATAATAAAATACACTTGCAATAGCTTAGACATTTTATCTATTTCAATGCGTGCCATTTCTTTCACTCCCTCTTACTCTAACTCCACAATCTTCCCATACTTCTCAATATCACCTGAAGTTGTATTCGCTAATTGATTTAAAAATTCAATTTGGAAACTACCAGGTCCCTTTTCCGCGGTCTTAGCAGCTGCCAGTTCCGAAGCTACACCATAAAACGTTAATGCTGCTACTGCTGCTTTAACATAATCTTTTTCCACTGCTACAAATGCTCCTATTACAGAAGTTAGTAAACAACCTGTTCCCGTAACTTTCGTTAAAATAGGGTGACCATTTCGAATAACAATAGTTCTCTCTCCATCTGTAACAACATCTTCTTTTCCAGTAATGACCGCAACTGTATTTAGTTCATCTGCTGCCTGCTTTGCAATACTTACAACATTGCCATTTCCAGTACCAGCGTCTACCCCTTTAATTTCCCATTTCTCATTAATAACATTTGCTATTTCAGCTGCATTTCCGCGGATAATTGCTAAATCGATTTCAGCCGGAATATGTCTCGCAACTTCTGTTCGATACGAAGTTGCTCCTGCACCAACTGGATCAAATAGTACTGGCACATTGTTCGCATTTGCTGATTTACCCGCAAGTAACATCGCTTCTACTTCTTCAGGACGAAGTGTCCCCATATTTAATACTAACGCTCCAGCAATGCTAGCCATTTCTGCTACTTCTTCTTTTGCATACGCCATTACAGGCGATGCCCCAAGTGCCAACAAACCGTTAGCAGTAAAATTTGTTACAACAACATTTGTAATATTATGAACAAGCGGATTAGATTCTCTCACCAAATCCACTACTTTACTAATTTCTTTCATATTCATCCTTTTCATCTCCTAACTATAATGATGGGAGATACACAAAAAGACACTTTGCGCGTACGCAAAGTGCCTGAACATGTGCTTTTACACTCTCCCTACGCTGGCATTATCCAACAGGTTCAAATGGTCAATGACGGACTAGTAGTCATACTCTCAGTTTGTATCCACAAACTCCCATGTGTTTCTTATTCATCTACTTCAAAGTCTACTCTTATTCTAGTAAAATAACAAGTTCTTTACTTTTCTATTTCATATAGAAGCAACCTATATAACAATAAATATAATCAAGTGAAACTTTAATCAGTGAGTGTTTTGTTCATCCCACTAAAAACCGATCAAATATGGAGCGAAACTGAATCTCAAGAAGATGTATGCTATATTTAACTTATGGAAATTTGAAAGGATGTTTTTAATATGTCAAAAAGCGTTGTAATCGCTGAAAAACCTTCCGTTGCACGAGATATTGCTCGTGTACTGAAGTGTGATAAAAAAGGAAACGGCTATCTTGAGGGTAGTAAATATATTGTAACTTGGGCTTTAGGTCATCTCGTTACATTAGCAGATCCAGAAAGTTATGATGTGAAATATAAAAAGTGGAATTTAGAAGATTTACCGATGCTACCTGAGCGTTTGAAATTAACGGTTATTAAACAAACTGGTAAACAATTTAATGCTGTAAAAAGTCAGCTACTTAGAAAAGATGTAAATGAAATTATTGTAGCAACAGACGCTGGACGTGAAGGGGAATTAGTCGCACGCTGGATTATCGATAAAGTTAAGCTAAATAAACCAATCAAACGTTTATGGATTTCTTCTGTAACCGATAAAGCAATTAAAGATGGTTTTGCAAATTTAAAACCAGGTAAAGCCTATGACAATTTATACGCTTCAGCAGTTGCACGTTCAGAAGCTGACTGGTATATCGGTCTTAATGCAACTCGTGCTTTAACGACTCGCTTTAATGCCCAGTTAAATTGCGGCCGTGTACAAACCCCTACTGTTGCTATGATTGCTAGTCGTGAGGATGAAATAAAGAACTTCAAAGCTCAAACTTACTACGGCATCGAAGCTCAAACAATGGAGAAGCTCAAACTTACTTGGCAAGATGCAAATGGCAATAGCCGTAGTTTTAATAAAGAAAAAATCGATGGTATTGTAAAAAGTTTAGATAAACAAAATGCTACTGTTGTGGAAATTGATAAGAAACAGAAGAAGTCATTCTCTCCTGGTCTTTACGATTTAACTGAATTGCAACGTGATGCAAATAAAAAGTTCGGTTACTCTGCTAAAGAAACATTAAATATTATGCAAAAATTGTATGAACAGCATAAAGTACTAACGTACCCTCGTACAGATTCACGCTACATTTCATCTGATATCGTCGGAACACTTCCAGAACGTCTAAAAGCATGTGGTGTTGGAGAATACCGTCCCTTCGCACATAAAGTATTACAAAAGCCTATCAAACCTAACAAATCATTTGTTGATGATAGTAAAGTAAGCGATCATCATGCGATTATTCCAACAGAAGGATACGTTAACTTCGCAGCATTCACAGATAAAGAACGCAAAATTTATGATTTAGTTGTAAAACGTTTCTTAGCTGTTTTATTCCCAGCATTCGAATACGAACAACTAACGTTACGCACAAAGGTCGGCAATGAAACATTCATTGCACGCGGAAAAACGATTTTACATGCTGGTTGGAAGGAAGTATACGAAAATCGATTTGAAGACGATGATGTAACTGATGACGTAAAAGAGCAGATTCTACCTCACATTGAAAAGGGCGATACATTAACTGTAAAGTTACTTATGCAAACATCAGGTCAAACGAAAGCACCTGCACGCTTTAATGAAGCAACTTTACTTTCAGCAATGGAGAATCCTACAAAATATATGGATACGCAAAATAAACAACTTGCTGATACGTTAAAATCAACTGGTGGATTAGGTACTGTAGCGACACGTGCAGATATTATCGACAAACTTTTCAATTCTTTCTTAATTGAAAAACGTGGTAAAGATATTCACATTACATCAAAAGGTCGTCAATTACTTGATTTAGTACCAGAAGAATTAAAATCACCTACACTAACTGGTGAGTGGGAACAAAAACTTGAAGCAATTGCAAAAGGAAAATTAAAGAAAGAAGTATTCATTTCGGAAATGAAGAACTATACGAAAGAAATTGTTTCTGAAATTAAATCGAGTGATAAGAAATATAAACATGACAACATTTCAACGAAGTCTTGTCCAGATTGCGGTAAACCAATGCTAGAAGTAAATGGAAAAAAGGGAAAAATGCTCGTATGCCAAGACCGTGAATGTGGTCATCGTAAAAATGTATCTCGTACAACAAATGCTCGCTGTCCGCAATGTAAAAAGAAACTAGAATTACGTGGTGAGGGTGCAGGCCAAATTTTCGCATGTAAATGTGGCTATCGCGAGAAATTATCAACATTCCAAGAGCGACGTAAAAAAGAATCTGGAAACAAAGCCGATAAACGCGACGTTCAAAAATATATGAAACAACAGAAAAAAGAAGAAGAACCATTAAATAACCCATTCGCGGAAGCATTAAAAAAATTAAAATTTGATTAAACAAAAAGGTTCCTACCTCTATCGGTAGGAACCTTTTATTTTAGTGAATGATTTTACTTCCTTTTGCATTCTCAACAAATTTTTCACTTGATTTGTTAATTGGTGTTTTCAGTAATAACGCAGCAACAATCATAACTACTACGAAAGCACTTAACACAAGTAAATCTCGCGTTACGATATCCCAAAGCATTCCACCAACTGTTTCACGAATTGCGCTAATTGCGTATGTGAATGGTAAGAACGGATAAATCGCTTGGAAGAACGCTGGTGTCATTTGGATTGGGAATGTTCCGCCCGATCCTGCTACTTGTAGTACAAGTAAAATAATCGCCATCGATTTCCCAACGTTTCCGAAAATAGAAACGAGTGAGTATACGATACAAACGAAGACTCCACCAATAAATAAACTAAATAACACAAACCAGAACTTATCGACTACGTACGTACCGAGTAAGAATATATCTCCCATCGATACGATAAACGCTTGTGAAAGACCTATCGTTAAGAATGTTAATAAACGTCCGAAGTAAATTTCATGGCTCTTATAATTCGCGCCCTCTTCGTGTACTTCTACCGTTAATAATGAAACCATTAATAATGCGCCTACCCATAATGCAAGCACTGTATAGAATGGTGACATCGCTGAACCGTAGTTCGGCATCGCAAATAATTTATTTTCTTTTAAATTTACTGGATTCGCAAAGTAATCACTTTGCTTCTCAACATCGTTTTTCAATAAGCGTATGATGTCTTTTAAATCCTCTTCAGATTCAAAATCACGAATTTTATCTGCTAATTCTTTAATCTTTTTCTCAGTCTCCGGCATTTCAGCTTTAATGTCTACTAATTTCTTTCTACCGTCTACTAAGCCTTTTGATGAATCTTCTAGTAATTTTTTAACATCTGGAAGCTTTTTGTCTGCATCATTTAAAATTTGAGTTGTATTTTTCGACATCTCTTTTGTACGAGCAATTGCTGTATTGAAATTAGGTACAATTTCTGAATCATACGTCGATAATACATCTGTTAATTGAGCTGATCCGCCCTTCGCAGCGTTGTTAATACTTTCAATTACATCTTTTGTAGGTTTCTGGCCATTGTTAAGAAGTGTAATTCCCTTATTCGTTGCCTCTACACCTTTTTGTAAGCTGCTTTTCGCTTTGTTTAATTTTGCGATTCCATTATTAAGGTTTTTATCACTATTTACATCCGCTAAAACCTTATTTGTACTTTCTAGAACTGGAATCATATCATCAATTAAACCGATTCCAGATTGGAATTGACCATTTAAGCTTTTCAAGGCTTCCTTCGAACCTTCTAAACCATTAATACCTTTGTTTTGTACATCCTCTAGTGCTTTTTGGACACTAGATTTAGTACTTTCTAGACCATTTTTCGCTTTATCATAATCAGCTTTTGCATTATCGTATATTTCATTCGCATTAGCTTTCGCTTGATCTACTGTGCTAACTGCTTTTTTATAATCTGCTACAAACGTTTCATTATAATCTTTTTCAGCTTGATCAATTAATGCATTTGCTGCATCTAATTTTTGATTTGCTACATCTGTTACATCTTTCTTTACTTCTTGTCCTGTACCGATAACATTTACAATATCTTTAATACCGTTGTTTGCATTTTCCATACCACTTTTCAGCTTAGTTAGGCGATCCACTCGCCCTTGGAAAAAGCTTTTTCCAAAATCAGTCGTCGCTGAGTTTTGAAGTTCAGTAAATACATTAATAAGATACGAAATACCTTCTGTACGAGCTTGCAATTGATTTGATACTGCATTTAAATCTTTCTTTGCTTGTTCTGGATCAAACTGACCATTTTGCAATCCATTTAAAACACTTTTCCCATAAGCTGTTCCTGCACGTGATGAGCTTAAAACATTATTTACTGTTTGATTAATATTTTGCGCTATACTTTTATATCCGTCATTATTCAACTTAGAAAGGTCCGGTCTTGCAGGGAATTCAGGTAATCCATTCATTCCAGAGAAATCAGGAATATTTAAATCCACACCTGGATTCATTAAAAAGTTAGTAAATACAGCTGCACTATCCATAACGCCTTTTGCTGCTACTAAATCATTTCTTATCGTTCCTGGAGCGTTTTTTAATGTTTGATCTTGTCTTGCAAAGAACTTATCTAAATTCGCCAATGCTTCCTGCCCATCATTTATTACACTCTCTACAACAGGTAAATCTTTCTGCGCCACTTTCACAATATCTTCTGCTCGAGTCGCATCATCTAACGCCTTATCCATGAGTGTATTCATTTCTGGGAACTGCGCTTCTAACTTAAATACAAGATCTTTTACTTTTTCGATACTTGGTAAGTTTGTTTCTAAATCGATTCCAAGGTCATTGAAAATTTTAAAAATCTCACCGTTTGCTGTTTTAACAAAGTTTTTACTAATTTCTTCTGTAATACCTGATGCACCTTTTGCTGTAATCTTCGGTGCAATCGCGTTTACTTTTTCATTCACATAGTAATCCAGTTCTGGTTTTTTCGGATTTTCATCCAGAACAGTTGCGATTTTTTCAGAGAAGTCTTTTGGAATCGTAATACTTGCATAATAATCCCCACGCTCAACTCCGTAAATTGCTTGTTTTTCATCTACAAATTTCCAGCCAAGATTTTTGTTTTTCTTAAGGGAGTCTACAATCTCTTTCCCGATATTAATATCTTTCCCTCTTAAATTAGAACCTGCATCTTGGTTAGAAACTGCAATGGGAACCTCTTTTGTATTTCCATACGGATCCCAAGAAGCTTTAATGTTAAACCATGCATATAACGATGGTAAAATCATTAATCCTAAAACAATAACAATTGCAGCCCAATGTTTGGCTACATTCCGTAAATCTGTCTTATAAATACGCCAAATTTGTTTCATAGAAGTTATCACCTAATTATATATTTTTCCTTCTTTAGAAAATGATACATGCATTTTGCAATTATATCACTTTCTACATCGTGTATTAACCAAAAACGTACTATTTTTTCCCATTAACTTTCACTTACTTCATTATATAACGAAGTGAGTGAAAGTATGAATACAAAATGACCAAATCGGTTTTACATTCAATAATAACAAATATATATGAAATGTCATAAAAAATACAAGTATTTTCTCTTGGAAATACTTGTATTCCTAAAAAAAATCCTCACAGCTTTTATTCTCTGTGAGGATTTCTTCTATTATATATCCAATTGAACCTCTACACCGAAATGATCTGAAATTACATTTCTGTTTGTACCATTAAAAATAACTTTTGAAGAATGAACTTTTTTACTTTGGTTACACAATATTAGATCGATTCGCAAATTATGTTTATTTTCATCCCAACCAGCAATCTCACCTTGGACAGTCGTTCCTTCATCCTTCTCTATTGCTAATTCATATGTGTCATACAACCCTTTTTGCATCATATACTCATAACCTTCGCCTTCCAACCGAGCATTGTTATTAAAATCCCCCATTAAGAAGGCGAGCTTATTGCTATCTACACGCTCCATCAAACGATCAACTTGACCTTTGAATGACTCTTCTTCATCATTCCACCAACCGAGATGGCAAGAGTAAAACGTTATATCCTTACCATTATAAGCAATTGTTGTACTTACAATTTTACGTGTTTTCCAATACGTTGTATCCTCGTTTTCTGAAATGAAGAACGTATCTTCTTTTATAATATTATGCTTCGTTATAATCGCTAATCCTTCTTCATACACGTCATAACCAATATGAGAGAAATCCCAAGTAATATTGTAATCTTTTACATGTAGCGCTTTTAACTCTTCTAATAGTAAAAGTCCAAAATTATCTTCTTTCTTGTTACCGCATACATTTTCAGCTTGTATGGACTGACTTACTTCTTGCAATGCGATGACATCGTACTCTTCTTCTTGAATTACTTTAGCAAGGTATTGTATCTTTTCTATTTGATTCTCTTCTTGCCAAGAATGACAGTTTAAAGTTAGCAATTTCATATTATTACGCACCTAACATATCTTGAATGTCTGACTTTAACACGTCAGCTTTCGGACCATATACCGCTTGTACACCTTTATCTTTTACAATAAGTCCTAAAGCACCATTTTGTTTCCACTGTGCTTCTGGTGCAACAACATCTAAATCTTTTACTGTTACACGTAAGCGTGTCATACAAGCATCTACGTCAGCAATATTTTCTTTTCCACCTAATAAATCGATAACTTTTGTTGCTAGTGAACCGTCTTGTACATTTCCTGTTCCTTCTGATGCCTCATCTTCATTATCAATATAGTTACCTGCACGCCCTGGTGTTGGTAAATTGAATTTTTTAATTAAGAAATTAAATAGTGTAAAGTTAAGACCGAAGAACACTAATGAAACAATAACAAAGTTGATTAAGTCTCTTGTTAAACCTGCGTTAACCATCATTGGTGTACGAGTAATTAACTCAATAAATCCAAATGCATGAACACGTAAGTTAATTAAATCGGCTAGCGCGAATGCAAGTCCTGTTGTAATAGCATATACAACATATAATACTGGAGCAATAAACATGAACATGAATTCAATTGGTTCTGTTACACCTGTTAAGAATACTGCTAATGCTGCTGATAAAAACATTGGTTTATATTTTGCACGCTTTTCTTTATCCACGTTACGGAACATCGCAAATGCAATCCCCATTAACGCTGCTGTTGAGCCGATAACTTGTCCAGCTTTGAAACGAGCTGGTACAACGTTATTTAATAAATCGTTATATGCCTTCGTATCTCCATTTGCTAGTAAATTATTTAAATCTGTAATCCATGCAAGCCATAATGGATCTTGTCCTGCTACAACTTGTCCAACTTTTGAACCAGTTAACATCGTATATGTTCCGCCTAGCTCTGTATAGTTCATCGGAATCGTTAACATATGGTGTAAACCAAATGGTAATAATAAACGCTCTAACGTTCCATATACAAACGGTGCAACAACTGGTGCGCTATCTTTTGAAGCTGCAATCCAGCGACCAAATTCATTTAACCCACTTTGGATGAATGGCCATAGAAGTGATAATACAATCGCAGTAACTGTAGACCAAAGAATTACAACGAATGGTACAAATCGTTTTCCATTAAAGAATGCTAATGCCTGTGGCAGTTTATTATAGTTATAATATTTGTTATATAAAGTAGCTCCTAAGAAACCTGTGATGATCCCTACGAACACTCCCATGTTTAATGCAGGTGCACCAAGTACAGAAGTAAAGTAATCTTTTACAATTAAATCTCCCGCTATTACTGAAGAAACTTTCGCTTTTGAATCCGCTAACATTTCAGCGTTTACGCCAAATATAGCTCCTGTAATTCGGTTTGTTAAGACGAATGCTAATAGCGCTGCAAATGCACCACCCGCGCGATCTTTCGCCCAAGATCCCCCAATTGCTACTGCGAATAAGATGTGTAGATTTGTAATGATTGCCCAACCGATGTCTTCCATTACGCGAGCGATTGTATGAACTGCGTTAACATCCCCAGCAGACATACCAATTAACTTACCGATGGAAATCATTAAACCAGCTGCTGGCATTACGGCTACAACAACTAATAAAGCTTTCCCGAACTTTTGCCAAAAATCAAAAGACGTAATTTTCATCTGTTCTTCCTCCCCTTTATTTATAACAACATAATGATTTAAATTATAATTTCTGTCCCTTTTATGAAAACGATTCCTCATATCATTTTTCTTTTTACGCAACCGTTTTCATAAATCTATTTTAATAAAAGCGTTTTCACTTTGCAATAGAAATTTATTTTTTTTCATAAAAAAAGATGCTCAAAGAGCATCCTTTTTTATTATGAAATGCGATAAACCCTTGTTTCATAAGGTTTTAAAGCAATTGTTGTTACTTCTTCATGTTCCGCAACTTCATAGTTATTTAAAAGCAAACGTTTGCGTTCTAGTGCAAATGAACCCTCATTATACACAGCTTCCTCTTTTGAGATATTACTAATTACAATGACTTTTTCATCCTGTAACGTACGTGTATATGCATAAATTTGTGGATCGTCTTCTAAAAGTAAATCGTACGTACCATAGTTCAGTACATCGTGCTCTTTTTTCAGGGCAATCATTTTCTTATAGAAATTGAAAATAGACTTTTCTTCATTTTTTTGCTTTTCAACATTAATTTCTTTGTAATTTGGATTCATGCTAAACCAAGGTGTACTTGTTGTGAAACCAGCATTCATCTCATCATTCCACTGCATAGGTGTACGTGAATTATCGCGGCAAGAAGCCCATATAATCTCCATCATATCTTGATGTGGTACGCCCTCTGCAATTTTCTCGCGATATAAATTTTTAATTGCTACATCATCGTAATCTTCAATATTTGGTAACTGAACATTTGTCATACCAATTTCTTGGCCTTGATAAATAAACGGTGTACCGTGCATAAAGAAATACATCGCCCCTAGAGCTGTTGCACTTTCACGCCAATATTGTTTATCATCTCCCCATGTTGAAACGATACGTGGTTTATCGTGATTCTCAATATATAAAGCGTTCCATCCTTTATTTTCTAATCCTTTTTGCCATTTCGTTAATACTTTTTTCAATCCTACAACATCAAGGTCTTTCTTCTTCTCTGCATCCCATAAACTTAAATGTTCAAATTGGAATACCATATTGAACTTACCTTGCTCTTCTCCAACCCATAGCTCAGCATCTTCAATCTTAACACCATTTGCTTCACCAACAGTCATAATATCGTACTTAGAGAATGTATTTTCTTTTAGCTCTTCTAATAAAGGTTGAATACCTTTCACATTCATATGTTTATCAAAAGATGGCACATATTTTAACTCTTTTGGATTTGGCATATCCTTGAGGCCTTCTTCTTTTTTAATATGACTGATCGCATCAACGCGGAAACCATCAATACCTTTATCAAGCCACCAATTAACCGTATCATATAGTACTTCGCGAACTTCTTTATTCTCCCAGTTTAAATCTGGTTGTTTACGTGAGAATAGATGTAAATAATATTGTTCTGTTTCTTCATCATATTCCCATGCCGAACCATTAAAAATACTTTCCCAGTTGTTTGGCTCCGCACCATCTTTACCATCATGCCAAATATACCAATCACGCTTCGGATTATCTTTAGATGAACGTGATTCAATAAACCATGGATGTTCATCACTCGTATGATTAATAACTAAATCAATAATAAGCTTCATATCACGCTTATGAACTTCATCTAGTAAAGCATCAAAGTCTGCCATTGTACCAAACTCATCCATAATATCTTGATAATCACTAATATCATAACCATTATCATCATTAGGCGACTTATACATTGGACAAATCCAAATTACATCTATACCTAAATCTTTTAAATAATCCAGTTTTGCAATAATACCTTGTAAATCTCCAATACCATCACCATTTGAATCCATAAAGCTTCGTGGATAAATTTGATAAGCAACCGCTTCTTTCCACCATGTCTTATTCATAGTCATTCTCTCCTTTTGCATCCCATCGGAATTTTATGCAAACGTTTTCGTAACACTATCATAACAAAATATGAACAGTTTGCAACTGTTTTCATTGAACTCTATGTAGATTCTTTATTCTTATGCTTTATTTATTTCTCACAAAGGTAAATCTCATTCTTCACCTCTTCTTGAAACTGGTAGCCCCTCTCTCTTTATAGAAGAAGTTCCTTATATAAAGGCTGTTGAATTTTTTAATGGCGGTAACATCCCTGAAAATTTCAAGCGCTCTGGTTCCTATGTCTATAAACCTATTCCCCTTAAAGGCATTCAAATCATGCAATACTTTCTTTCTCATGCACCGAATAAAGATGCTAGTATTTGGCATCAATCGCTCATAGGTGCTGTTGAAAATATTTCGCCGAATAAAACGGCTTATTTTCATCGTAAAGCAATTATTGCTCAAGAATACATTACCTCTTGGAAATGCGATGATGAAGAAAATCGAAATATACGCTGGGTTAAAGGTTTACGAGAAAGCTTAGATCCTTATACACTAGGTGACTATGTGAACTGGCCCGATATCGATATTAAAAATTGGCAAACTAGTTATTATGGCTCTAACTTTCACAGATTACGTAAAGTAAAAACCATGTATGATCCTTGTGATGTTTTTCATTTCCAACAAAGTATTCCTCCTTTTCATACGTGAAAAAAGGGGATAACATAAAAAAATCATCCAATATACCGTTACCTCGCAGTATGTTGGATGATTCAAGTTGATTTTCTATATCGTTTCAAATTCTTGCTCCTACTCATAAACTTTTACTTACAGATTAATTGTATTTCGTATCATTTTCATGCAATGAATGTAATTTAATATTTGGTACTTTATCTTTTTCAATACCTCTATTATAAGAAACAGGAACTTGAAATTCGAATTGCTTTGTCTCATGTTTTTGTAAATAGACTGGTTTCGGTACTGGATAGCTTTTTGAATTCTCGTTTGCATTATCGTATAAAACAACTTTTAATGCTTGTGAATGATTACGATAATTTTTTAAAGTAACAATGCACTTCGGTTGGATATTCTCTCCATTTTTCTCCATTCTACACTGGCTATCTTCTTTTTTATATTCTATTGCTTCTACCCCTGTTTTTCCTGCGTAGTACCATGTTTTATTCAATGTCTGGAGGATTGTATTTAAAATAAACGGCATCATTACAATCAAAATACTAATGCCTACTACTTTTATCTTATTCGTTTTTCTAAATGTACTAGACTCCTTTTTTCCTAGCCATTTTAAAAATAATATAAATGCAATTACATGTAGTATGAAAGAAACAATCAATATATTTGAGACTTTATAATCCATATAAACATACGTATGTATCGGAACCTTATAGACATTGAATAGTTTTTCCCCAATTAATTCATTATCATTTGGAATTTTTAATAATAACAAAACCCCTATACTGTAACAAATAGCTACTAATCGATCATACTCAATACGAATCATTCTTTCTCCCCTTCACTTTGTATTTTATTATCGATTTTAGCTATTATTACCATACTATACAATCTTTTTATAGAGGATAACGTAAAAAAGTTCCTTATAAATATATAAAGAACCTTATTAATATACACTATGAATTAAAAAATCAATATACAATTTTCACATAGAGATTTCTTCAAAATATGTTGGATCATGTATTGTAATTTTTTTATCTAAAATTGTAACAATGCTATCATTTTTTAATTGTTTTAATACGCTGCTAACTGTCTCTCGAGATGTTCCAGATATTTTAGATATTTCAATTGTTGTAAGTGGACATGAAATTACAATCTTTTCTCCACTCTGTTCTCCTAAATCCTGCATTAAATAATTTAACGTTTGGATAACACGATCTTGTGCATTAGGAATTGTAATATTTTGCACTCGATTTTCGTTCAATTTTAATATAGATGATAATTGCTGAACAACGTACATCAATTGCGTTCTGCTGGACTTTACCATATCTTCAAAGATTACCGTTGGAATATAATATACCTCCACATCCGTCATTGCTTCTGCTGTATAGTTATATCCTCTGTCTGTAAACATACCACCATAAGGAAAAATAGAATATCGCTTCACATAGTCATCGTATAATAAGTTCCCATTTTGATTAACCCGCTCTAACTTTACAAAACCATCTAACATGAAGTAAATTCTTTCTCTTGAATCCCCTTCTAAAAATAAAAATTGACCTTTTTTATAAGTTCGCCAATAAACAAACTCTGTTAAGCCTTTCAATTTTTTTTCTGTTAAATGAGCAAATAATTCGAACTGCTTTAAGTCTTTCACTACGTTCCGTCTATTCATAAAATTCCCTCTCTCTTGCTGTATGTTGGAGCGAAAAAATCAAGAAAGCGTATTCAATTTGAATTTTATCATAATTAACTTACATATTCAGATTTCATCATGAAAACTTTATGAACAATGAGTACAAAAAATATTAATAAATAAAAAGAATGAAGTTACTAACTCCATTCTTTTTTACTACTAAGTAGCGTACATAAGAATTTAAACATACATGCATACATTCTGTTTTGAAATAATAGTACCAGCTTTTTCTTCTAGTGCTTCATATACTTTTTCTAAAGACGTAATAATTGTTTTTCTTTTTGGATTTGTATTAACAAAATTAATAGCAGCTTCAATTTTCGGAAGCATGCTTCCCGCAGCGAATTGTTGTTCTTCAATATATTCTTCTAATTGATTCACTGTGACATGCTCTAATTTTTTTTGATTCGGTTGATTATAATTTACATACACATGATCAACTGCAGTTAAAATAACGAGCGTATCGGCATCTACTAATTCTGCTAATTTCTGTGCAGCGAAATCTTTATCGATAACCGCTTCAGTTCCTTTTAGCCCTTCTTCGGAATCAATTACTGGAATTCCACCTCCGCCAACAGCTATCACTATATTTCCATCTTCGACCAAAGAATTAATCACTTTATGTTCATGAATACTTACAGGCTTCGGTGATGGAACAACACGTCTCCATCCTCTACCAGCATCTTCTTTAAACACTGCTTTTGTTTCATCCATTAATCTTCTGGCCTCTTCTTCTGTATAAAAAGGACCGATTGGTTTAGTTGGATTTTTAAATGCCTCATCTTTTTTATCCACAACAACGCGTGTTATAACCGTTGCTACGTCTTTTTTTATATTCCGTTTTTTCAATGCCTTTTCAATCGCATTTTCCATCCAATATCCAATCATTCCTTGGCTCATTGCCCCACAAGTATCTAATGGCATTGCAGGTGTCTTTTCCGTTTCTGCAGCTTTTTGCTGTAATAAAATATTCCCCACTTGTGGGCCATTTCCATGCGCAATTACTATATCCACATCATTTTCCATTATTTTCACAAGTTGTTCTGCCGTTTTTTCCAACGCTTCTTGCTGCGCTCCCGCAGTAGCTTCTCCAGACTGTATCGCATTTCCCCCTAGTGCAACTACAATTTTTCTTCGTGCCATATTCCAGCCCTCCAGTTGATTTCGCTTTCACAGCGCTTTATAAAGTAATACTGCCTGTAATTAATCCATAAATCGCAAAGAATGCTAAAGCACCAATTGCTACGGATGATGCTAATTCCACTCGAGTAAATATTTGCTTCGAACTCTTTTGCTTTTGAACATTGTAAAAAATAAAAATACCTGGCGCATATAAAGTCATTGTTAATAATAAATACTCTAAACCAGCTGCATAAACTAGCCACACGCCATAAATACTTGCTATCAAGCCAATTATTATATTTTTATTTCGATCTGCTTCTTCAGACTTTAAGCTATGCTTCAGTTGATAAAACGCTGAAAAAGCATATGGGATTAAAATAGCTGAAGATGCTAAAGAGAATGCAAAGTTATACGCCTGATCAGAAACGACGAATGTTAACAAGAACATTTGTATTAAACCATTTGTTATCCATAATGAATTTACTGGAGCCTTATTTTTATTTTCTTTTGCGAACCATTTTGGAAATACTCCATCTTTAGCCGCTAAATATGGAATTTCAGAAGCGAGCAAAGTCCAACCTAACCAAGCACCTAATACAGAGATGACCAAACCTAAATTAATAAAGATAGCACCCCATTTTCCAACAACACTTTCAAATAAATAAGCCATAGCCGGATTTTTCAAACCTGCAATATCTGCTTGCTGCATAAGTCCAAGAGACAATAATGTGATTAAAATGTAAATGATGAGTGTACCAATTAAGCCAATAACGGTTGCTTTCCCTACATCACTTCTATTTTTTGCTCGACTGGATAAAACAACAGCCCCTTCTACCCCAATAAATACCCATAAAGTTACAAGCATTGTACTTTTAACTTGGCTGCCAACTGCTCCCCATGAAAAAGAACCAGTTTGCCCCCAAAATCCATCTAAGAACGTATCAATATGAAACGCGAAGATTCCTATGACAATAAATACAAATACAGGTACTAATTTTGCGATTGTAGTTACTAAATTCACAAGTGCTGCTGATTGAACTCCACGTAAAATTAACATGTGAACACACCATAATAATACGCTTGCACCAATAATGGACGCTACATTTTGCCCGCCTTCAAAGATTGGGAAGAAATATCCTAATGAAGAAAACAATAATGTACCGTAAGCTACATTCCCAAGCCAAGCAGATAGCCAGTATCCCCACGCACTATTAAATCCCATGAAATTACCAAATCCTGCTTTTGCATAGCTAAAAATACCACCATCTAAATCTGGCCGTTTTACAGTTAGATTTTGAAAAGATAATCCAAGTGCAATCATCCCAATTCCTGTTATAACCCAGCCAATAATAATGGCTCCAGCACCAGCACCTTTTGCCATATCACTCGCTAAATTAAAGGCTCCACCGCCAATCATAGACCCAACTACAAGAGCCGTTAGTGTAAACAACCCTAATTTCTTATCTTCACCCATTCCACTCACCTCTCTTAAATTGCAATAACAATACAAAAGCAATAGTGAATGATAGTGTCTAAAGGAGGAGAAAGAAGAAAGGAAGACTCCCTTTCTTCTTTACTCCATATTTCCTAAAGTAGCTGCCATAACCGCTTTAATTGTATGCATTCTATTTTCAGCTTGATCAAATACTTTTGAATGTTTACTGCGGAATACTTCGTCAGTTACCTCCATTTCTTTCAACCCATATTTCTCATAAACTTCTTCGCCATACATCGTTTCAACATCATGAAATGCAGGTAAACAATGTAAGAAAATCACGTTTTCATTCCCTGTTGCTTTAATCATTTTCATATTTACTTGATAAGGTTTCAATAACTCGACACGTTCAGCAAATTTTTCTTCTTCCCCCATAGACACCCATACATCTGTATAAATTACATCTGCATTCGCAACAGCTTCTTCCACATTACTTGTTATCATTACCTGTTCATTATATTTTTTTGCTAAATCAATTACTTCTTGTGCAGGCCATAAAGATTCCGGTGTACAAATACGTACATCCATTCCAACGATTGCTCCACCAACTAGTAAGCTATTAGCAACATTATTTCGTCCATCGCCAACGTAAACGAGCTTCACATTTTTCAATTTCCCTATATGTTCTCTAATTGTTAATAAATCTGCTAGTGTTTGTGTTGGATGCCACATATCTGTTAATCCATTCCAAACCGGCACACCAGAATTTTGTGCTAAAGATTCTACGGTTTCATGATTAAATCCACGAAACTCAATTCCGTCAAACATACGCCCTAACACTTTTGCTGTATCCTCTACAGATTCTTTTTTCCCAAGTTGAATATCACCTTTCCCTAAATATTCAGGATTTGCTCCTAAATCTGTACATGCTACTGTAAATGCACAACGTGTACGAGTAGAAGTTTTTTCAAATAAGAGCGCTACATTTTTACCTTCTAAATAATGATGCGGAATACCATTTTTCTTTTTCTCTTTTAATTCTGCTGCCAAATCTAGAAAATATAATAATTCTTCTTGTGTAAAATCTTTTTCTGCTAGAAAGCTTCTTCCTTTTAAATTTGGTCTAGTCATTAACATAATTCATCCCTACTTTCTCCGTTATTTATACTAAATATCTTTACGAACAATTGGCATACTCATGCAACGTGGACCCCCACGACCACGAGATAATTCCGAACTTAGCACCTCAATCACTTCTATACCGTGTTCCCGTAATAACGTATTAGATACATAGTTGCGATCATATGTAACAACTACACCTGGCGCGATTGCTAATGTGTTCGAGCCATCATTCCATTGTTCACGAGCAGAAGCAATTACATCTCCTCCTCCACATGGAATAAGAACTAATTCACTTAAGCCTAATACCTCTTTTAATGCTTCCATTAAAGAAGTACGATGTGTAATTTTAAGAGTTTCCTCATCTGATCCTTTTTCTAAAATATAAATATTCATATTCCCTTTTGGCCCTTGAATGGCTGGGTGAATTGTAAACTTGTCATAATCAACCATTGTAAATACTGTATCTAAATGCATAAATGCTCGACATTTTGGAATTTCTATTGCTAACACTTTCTTAATTTTATTTTGTCGGCTAAAGAGATTTTTAGCTAAACGTTCAATTGCTTTAGCTGAAGTACGAGCAGATACTCCAATCGCAATTGTTTCTTCATTTAAAATTAGCTCGTCGCCACCTTCAATTGGAAATTTATAATCACGATCTAACCAGATTGGTACATTATGTTTTGCAAATCTTGGATGATATTTAATGATGTACTCCATGAATAATGATTCACGTCTACGCGCTGGTTCTCTCATCTTATTTATCGTTAAGCCATCGCCCACGCTAGCTGCTGGATCACGAGTAAAATATAAATTAGGCATTGGATCTAAGTAAAACGGATAGTGATCTTCCATTAATTCATATAAATGTGTCTTCTTACTTGTTTCAATTTCGTTTTTCCGTACACCGCCCATAATTTTTTGAATTAATTCTTCATTTGAAAAGGAAAGTAAATATTCTTTTAAAGTTTGATGTGCAACATTTACGTCGGCCTGTCCTTCTTTTAAAATACGATCAACAAATTCTTCTCGAAGTTTTTTATCTACTAACGCCTCAGCGGCTAGTTTTTCTAAATAAAGAACTTCAACACCCCGATTGCGTAACGTTTGTGCAAAATAATCATGCTCTTTTTGAATAATTGGTAAGTATGGAATATCGTCAAATAATAATTGCTGCAAATAATCTGGCGTCAAGTTTTCCACTTCTTTACCCGGTCGTTTTAATAAAACCGTTTGTAATTCCCCAATTTCTGAAGTAACATGTATCGGATGTTTCATTTGTTGTACCTCCTTTTAAATATGTTTGATGTCTTACAAGTACATAATAAATGCTCTGCACTTTCATCTTTGTGAAAGTATCCACATTATCATTGTGAAATATTAAACAAGTTATTTTTTTAAAACCATACGAATATGTATTTTTATAACAAACTATCTCGCTTTCTCAATAAAAAATACATATATTACGCATATATGTTGAATATTTAACTTCCGTATTTAAACAAAAATCCTGTTTTTAATTTTATTAAAAACAGGATTTTTGCATCTAAATAATTAAATTTAATCTTTCTTCTATAATCTCCCTATCTGATTTCGACTGTGAAATTATAAGGCATGTATCATTTCCACATATACATCCTATTTTTTCTTTCCAATCTAACTCATCAAATAAAACACCAATAACATGTGCATTACCAGGTAATGTTTTAATAACCATTAATTGATCTACACAATCAATTTTTACAACAACTTCTCGTAATTTTTTCTTTAACTTTATATCAGTTTGTACATGCTCTTCTGAGAAAACTTTATATATCATTAATCCTTCTTGAGAAGGTACCTTCGTTAAGTTTAACTCACGAATATCGCGAGAAACCGTAGCTTGTGTTACTAATACATCTTTTTTTGCTAACAATTCTACTAATCTTTCTTGCTTATCTATTTCATACTCCTTTACAAATTGTTTAATTAACCGTTGTCTTTTTTCTTTTTTCATAAAAGACACCCCTTTTAATATTATAGCTCGCTATAATTTTCATCCGAAAGGGACAGAAAAGAATGTTGCGGAAACGTTCATAGTTTAACTGTAAATATTAAATCAAGCTAAATAAAAAAGAGAAGAACAGCATTCTGTTCTTCCTTTTACATTGAAAATCGTTCAATTGTTTGTTTCAAATCAGTTGCTTGTTTCTCTAAATCCTTTAATAATTGATCGATTACTATCATATTTTTAGACTGTTGTAGCGTCACACGCGCCACTTCTTGCGAACCAGCTGACGTTTCTTCAGCAATTGCTGCTACAGCTTTTGTTTGTGCTCCTGTTTGATGAATGTGGCTCACTTGTTCATTCATATAACTACTAATTTGCTGAGTTGCATCGGCTACTTCCATAACACTTGATGACATTTCTTTTAAAATTAATTCCGTAGCTTCCCCACGTTTCGCCTCTTCTTTAGCTATTTTCACTTGTTCTGTCATTTTCATTGCAACTTGTTGTACTTCATCTTGCATATTCCGTAATAACTGCGATATGTTTCTTGCAGAATGATCACTTTCATCAGCAAGTTTACGTACTTCTTCCGCAACAACCGCAAAGCCTCTTCCATGCTCTCCTGCGCGAGCTGCCTCAATAGAAGCATTTAGTGCTAATAAATTCGTTTGGCTAGCAATCGCACTCACAACAGACACAATATGTTCTACTTGTTTCATTCGTTCTTCTAACTTCTGTACATTTTGCATTGAATCTTCATTTTCTTTTGCCAATGTTTGAATACCTTGAATTAAAGACGTAAAGACACGAGTACTATGCCCTAAAGCTTCAACCATTTCTGAAGACAATGTATCAGACTGCTTCGCTTTTTCTTCTACTTCACTTGCAATAGAAGTCGTTGTATCAACAGCAGAAACAATTGCTTGAATTGATGCCGCTGATTGCTCAGCGCCTGAAGAAATTTCTGCAAGTGTCTCAGATACACCTTGCGCTTGTCTCGTTGCTTCGCCTGTTTGTTTTCTAATCTGCTGTACTTGATTATTTGTATACGAAAATGTTGTATCAATATTTTTTACCATGCCCCTTAAGTTTCCTAACATCATATTAAATGCAACACTTAAAGATTTAATTTCATCATCTGTCTTCGGTAATGGAACATCTTCACGAATATCACCCTCAGCTGCTTTTCTTGCCGCTTCCTCTAACTTGCGAAGCGGTTTAATTAAAAATACGGCTGCTCCATATGCTAAAATTCCAGACCATACTACCCCTAATAACATAACGATAATATTATATACAGTTTGACTTACATAACTTTGAAAATAATCGTATATCACGTAAATAAAAAAGATACTTGTTGAATATGTAATGAAAGCTAAAACTGTAGTGAATAGCATAAGTTGTGTACGTAATCCAAAAGAAAATGTTTTCCTTTCTTTTTCCATCTTCCCTTTCCCCCTTTTTATAAGCAATATAAATACTACCTATATATTATTATCCATATTTTCATTATAGAAGGATATAGAGATTTTAAAAAATTATTTCTTTGAATATCAAATTGCACGAAAAAAATAAAGGATTCTGACAATTTATGACTAATAACAGAAATAAGGGGCAACATTTGTAAAATATATTTTTAACTGGGGGTTTTGTATGATTCAAGTTCGAAATCTAGTAAAATCATTCGGTTCACTTGATGTGTTAAAAGGAATTGATTTAGAAGTAAAAGAAAAAGAAGTTGTTGTTTTAATTGGTGCCAGTGGTTCTGGTAAAAGTACATTACTTCGCTGTCTTAACTTTTTAGAAATGTACGATGAAGGCGAAATTCACTTACAAGGTGAGCGAATTGATCCAAAGCATTCAAATTTAAATAAAGTCCGTGAAAATGTCGGTATGGTTTTTCAACACTTTAACCTCTTTCCTCATATGACCTCACTAGAAAACATCATAGAAGCACCTATTCACGTAAAAAAATTAGAGAAAGCAAATGCAAAGGATATTGGAACTCAACTTCTCCAAAAAGTCGGCCTTCAAGATAAAGCGGATGTAACTCCTCATCTTCTTTCAGGTGGTCAAAAACAGCGCATTGCCATTGCACGAGCTCTTGCAATGAGCCCTAAGATTATGCTATTTGATGAGCCTACCTCAGCTTTAGACCCTGAACTTGTTGGAGAAGTATTGCAAGTTATGAAAGAACTTGCTGAAGAAGGGATGACAATGGTTATTGTTACTCATGAAATGAATTTTGCAAGAGATGTAGCTGATCGCGTCATCTTTATGGATGATGGAAAGATTGTAGAAGATGCTCCGCCAGCACAATTCTTTTCAGCTCCATCACATGAACGGGCAAAACAATTTTTACGCAACGTTTTATAATGTAACTTTTGTTTCGAACGAAAAACAATACATTCATACGGTGCACAACTAATCATCCAAATAAAATATTTCAATAACATACTAAAAAACCATCCGTATGATCAATATATAGGAGGGGTTTTATGAAAAGAAAACTATTAACCATTGTTGCGAGCATTACACTATGTACATCTTTCATACTAGGAGCTTGTAGCAAAGAAAGCTCTACTACTTCAACAAATGGTGAAAAAGAATTTCGCTATGCGATGAGTGGATTATACAAACCTTTTAACTATAAAGAAAATGACGGCAAACTTGTCGGTTTTGATGTAGAAATCGGTGAAGCTCTTGCTAAAAAGATGAACATGAAGGCTACGCCAGTTACAAACCCATGGGAAACGCTGATTCAAGGTCTTCAAGCGAAGAAATATGATGTAATACTGGGTAGTATGGCAATTACAGAGGAGCGCTTAAAAGCTGTTAGTTTCTCAAATCCGTACTATCGCTCTGGCGCCCAAATTTTTGTAGCTAAAAAGAATAACGCTATCTCTTCTCCAGAAGATTTAAAAGGTAAGAAAATTGGTGTTGTAAAAGCTAGTACCTTTAAAAATCTTGTTGCAAAATATACAGATCAAATCACAGAATATGACAGCGATATTACTGCTCTTATGGATTTAGAGCCTGGGCGTGTTGATGCAGTAATTACGGATCAAATGGTTGGTCTACGTATGATAAAAGAAGGAAAATCGAATATAAAAGAAGCCGGAAAACCATTAAATCTTGATGAAATGGGAATTGCTATTCGCAAAGATGATAAAGAAATGGTTGAGAAAGTAAATAAAGCGTTAGATGAAATCATTAAAGATGGTACGTATGAAAAGATCAGTAAAAAATGGTTCGGGCGTAATATTCTCGGTGAAGAGGAAAAAACGAAGTAAGTTAGCCATTCAAAAGATTCATAAACAGTGCCCCACTGATTAAATGTTCATTTTATGTGGGGCATTTCATTCTCTACTAAAATCTATACAATATGAGGTGAAACGCATGTTTGAAATTTTTATCTCTACCTATCCCACACTCTTAAAGGCTACTATTGTCACATTACAATTAACATTAACCTCCCTAGTACTCGGTTCATTAATTGGATTATTATTTGCTTTCTTTCGGATCTCGAATAACAAAGTTTTAAATAGCATTGCTCATATCTATATTGCTATTATTCGTGGTACACCTTTAATCGTTCAAATCGCAATTCTCTATTTTGGCATTACATCTGTCATTGTTTTCTCCCCTTTTTGGGCAGGAGCAATCGCTTTAGCAATTCATAACGGTGCATATATTACGGAAATTTTCCGAGGATCCATTCAATCCGTCGACCGGGGACAATTGGAAGCCGCTCGCTCCTTAGGTATGCCTTACCCTTTAGCTATGCGCCGGATTATATTACCACAAGCATTTCGTCTGTCTCTTCCTCCTCTAGGAAACCAATTTATTATCGGATTAAAAGACTCTTCACTTGTCGCTTACGTAGGACTGTCCGAGTTATGGGGATCAGGTTTATCAATTGCAGCAGGTAACTTCCAACAATTAGATACTTACATAATCGTTGGTGTATACTATCTCGTACTTGTTCTTCTATTTACTTATTTTGTTAATCTCTTAGAAAAACGACTACAACGAAAAGAAACTAACTCCGTCCAATTCCATAAAAAGAACAAAAAGGAAGTTTCTTTATAAGAAAAAGCAAGCCTGAGATGGCTTGCTTTTTCATTGCAAAAATATATTAATTTTTACTGATTTACTTTTTTAATACTCTTTTCTTCCTCTATATGTTCCTCACGATATGAAATATTATGAGGATCTAGTCCATTTCCTAAAGAACCATAGAAATGCTCTCTATGCGGATCCACTAATTCACTTCCTTGATAATACACACGTGGTGTATTCCATAGCGCTGCCAAAGCTTTTGTCATCGGCATCTCATGATAGCGTTCCGGCCACATTTCTTTAATCTTCTCTTTTACTAACGGATAGTATTTAGAACTCATAGCAGGAAACAGATGATGTTCTGTATGATATGAGAAATTGAAATGTAAAACGTCTACCCAGCGCGGCACTGTTACTGACAAACAGTTTGCTAACGGATCATTTACTGGAACAATTGGATTTAAGCGGTGATTTGTTGCGATATATGCCATTACAATAAAGTTAGCAATTAACAACGGAATGACATATGCAAATAACCATTTTCCAGGTCCCATAATAAACAATAAACTAATCCAAACTGTCCAAGGCAAAAGAAGTTGAAGCCATACAGATTTTTGATTGGATGACTTGAACTCTTTTATAAAATGAAAGAACATTCGAGTCGAATGCAATGTAAATTGAATTGTTAGTGACAGAAAACTAAAGAATGAACGTACATGTAAAGGCATACGATATACCCAACTCAAAAACTTACTCTTCTTAAGTTTCTCAAGTGTCGGCCATGCATCCGGATCATTCTCTTCATGCTGTGTATGAACATGATGCGTTGCATTATGCCACTTTCTCCAAAGCTTTGGCCCTGTTGATAATGGCATAAATGCAATCGCGCCTAAGAAGTCACGAAGCCATGCCTTTCTTACAACAGTTCCATGTAAAATTTCATGCCCTAAAAATCCAAGTGAAGCAAAACATAATCCAAGAACAATCGCAATTCCTAGATTCGCCCACACATTCAATTCAAATACACCAATCGATATTAACCCCGCCAATGCCACAAGCAAATAAGCCAGTCCACCAAATAAACGAGTAGGCACTGGTTTAAATGCTTTTTTCGGCAAATGTGGTGATACACGTGCTGCATACCACCCAAACGTATGAAGCTCCTTCATCCTTTTGCTCCTTTCTTATGCCGCGCCTTGCGCAACTTACATATATCAATTCTTGCTTCCAGATTGATTTTACTAGATGATCCAAAAAGCATCTATTATAAGGAAAATATACTCACTCTATCGTCACTTATTTTTCGCTTTTATTATCAATGAAAAACATTTCTCTTTTTACTCTCTATCAACCTTTCCACATGATGAATCATAACAATAGAATTTCTATATTGTCAACACCTTTTATGACCTAGTAATAAAAGGTGGTTATATTTTTATAATCATACTTTATTTCACTAAAGAAAATGTATAGATTCCATAAGGATTTACCCACTATATATAGACATTTTCTTAAACGCCATAGACTCTATCTCATTCAATAACTCCCTATGTAATCAACAAACAGAATCACTTGAATTTAGTTTTATATAAATCCTACCACTTCATAATGCCCCATCTAATTAATTATATTAAAATAATTTATAACCTCTTTTAATAAAAATAGACTACTTCTAAAACAACACACATGAATTTCATATATTATGGAAATATTAAAAGGAAAATTGTTCTAAAATCAGGAGGTTTCCGCAATGACAAGTGATACATTTCCACAACTGCCGCTATCTTATTGGATTGAATCTACTCAGTTTCCTACTTTCCCTCGTTTATCCGAAAATATAAAGACAAAAGTTGCTATTATCGGTGCTGGTATTACAGGTATTACTACTGCCTATTTACTTGCAAAAGAAGGCATCGATGTTGTTTTAATTGATTCTGGTCGTATTTTAAACGGAACGACTGGGCATACAACAGCGAAAGTAACAGCACAACATGATCTTATTTATGATGAATTAATAAACCATTTCGGTGTAGAAAAGGCCGGGCTTTACTATGAATCAAATAATCAGGCTCTACAATTCATAAATGAAACTGTTCAAACATATAAAATCGACTGTAATTTCTCAAATGAAGATTCATATTTATATACAACTACCGATAACGGATTAAGAAATTTATCGAAAGAATATGAAGCTTATCAAAAATTAAATATACCTTGTGACTATGTTCAATCTCTATCGATTCCTATTCCAGTACAATCTGCGCTTATAATGAAAAATCAAGCACAATTCCATCCCCTTCTTTATTTAAAAACACTTTTAGAAAAGTTTGTGGAGATGGGCGGAAAGCTCTACGAACAAACAACAGCTATGGATGTGGAAAAGGGAGATCATCCACAAATAATTACAAAAGAGGGCCATCATATCACTTGTGAATATGTCGTCTCTTGTTCACATTTTCCTTTTTATGATGCAAATAGCTTTTTCTTTACGCGAATGTACGCAGAACGCTCCTACGCTCTTGCAATAAAAGCAAAAATGGATTATCCAGGTGGCATGTATTTAAGTATTGATGATCCAAAGCGCTCCTTACGCTATATAACAAACAATGGAGAAAAATTAATTTTGATTGGCGGAGAGAGTCATAAAACAGGACAAGGAATAAATACGATGCTTCATTATGAAGCACTTTATTCTTTTGCTGAAGCAACTTTTGGAATAGACGAGGTTCCTTATAGATGGTCAGCACAAGATTTAATCACTCTAGATAAGCTTCCTTATATCGGACATATTAACGAAAGAAATCCAAATATCTTTGTTGCAACTGGATATCGCAAATGGGGCATGACAACTGGAACTGCTGCCGCTCACCTACTGAAGGACTCCATCCTAAAAGTCCACAGTCCCTATAAAGAACTGTATGCACCATCACGCTTCCATGCAAATCCAGATATAAAAACGTTCCTCTCCCAGAACATTGATGTTGCGAAACATTTAATTGAAGGAAAGATTGAAACCGCATTACGTAAGCCAGAAGATCTCGAAGTTGGTGAAGGATCTGTCGTACATGTTAACGGTAAACGAGCAGGTGCTTATAAGGACAAAGAAGGAAAATTACATATCGTCGATACAACTTGTACACATCTCGGCTGTGAAGTTGAATGGAATAATGGTGATTGTACTTGGGATTGTCCTTGCCATGGTTCTCGTTTTTCAATTGAGGGAGACGTTCTTGAAGGCCCAGCAGATCAACCGTTAAAACGCGTTGATAATGAGTAAACAAATAAAGAAGTTCAACAGAATTACGGTTGAACTTCTTTATTTGTTATAAAACCTGTTCAGATAAATTTCGACACAGGAAGGAAAATATTAACATTAAATAAAATAATATATTCATCTACAAATTAAAAGGGGTGAATATTATGCAACCTTCAGCTCCACCTCATCTAGAATCTACAGAAACTATCTTTTCAAGCTCTATTACAAAACTTGTTGTTTTTATTTGTTGGCTAGCCATTTTAGCTGATGGATATGATTTAGGTATTTACGGTGCCGTTCTACCAAAGCTCCTAGAAGACAAAAGCTGGGCGCTATCACCAGCGCACGCTGGTACAATTGCAAGCTATGCTTTATTTGGGATGTTTATTGGGGCTATTCTAGTTGGAACGATTACAGATCTAATTGGGCGTAAATGGACGCTTATATGCTGTTTAGCACTTTTTTCTATCACAATGGGTTTAGCGGCTATCGCTTCTTCTCCTGAGTTATTTGGATTATCTCGATTTATAGGAGGAATCGGATTAGGCGGTGTTATCCCAACGGCTTCAGCACTTACTGTTGAATATTCACCAAAAAAAAGGCAATCTTTTATTTATGCTCTTATGTTTACTGGCTATCCTTTAGGTATCGTATTAGGTGCTATTTTGTCTATGTTTATGTTAGAAGATTTCGGATGGAGAATTATGTTTGGTATCGGAATGATTCCACTACTCCTCATTCCTTTCATTATTCGCTATTTACCTGAGTCCATTCAATTTTTATTATCACGTAATCGCCAAGAAGAAGTGAACCAAATTCTTAATCGTTTTCAAATTGAATTTCATGTAAAAAATAAAACTCATCAAGCTCCATCTACTATACGAAAGAAAAATGGATTTTTTACTTTATTCTCAAAAGAATACATAAAAGCAACACTACTTTTTTGGATCACTTATATAATGGGAATGTTTTTAATATACGGTTTAAATACTTGGTTACCACAGATGATGCGCCAGGCGGGATATCCTCTTGGATCTAGTCTGTCTTTTCTACTTATGCTAAATATTACCGCAGCTGTTGGTGCGTTATTCGCTGGAGCAATTGCTGATCGTATAGGCGCAAAAATTGTTATTAGCATCTCTTATCTTATGGCAGCCATATGTATCGGACTATTAACAATTAAGCCATCTGTTACAATCATTTATCTTTTAATTGGCCTTGCTGGTATTGGATCGGTCGGTATTACTCAAATATTAAATGCATATGTAACACAATACTTCCCATCACATATCCGAGCTACCTCCTTAGGCTGGGGACTGGGACTTGGCCGAGTTGGTGCAATTGCTGGCCCTATTCTCATCGGTATTATTATGACAATGCAATATGACTTAGCATGGAATTTTTACTTATTCTCCTTTGCAGGTCTTATCGCAGCTATATCTGTTTTCTTCATTCCTACAAAATAAAAAGAGCACAAACTTACTTGTGCTCTTTTTCATATGCTTCAAACAGCATGTCTCGAAATAGTGTATTTAAAATTTCAATATCGATCCCTGATCCCTTTTCAATTCCTTTTACATATTGCCCATAGTAATGAATTTGTTCTTCTAAAAATTGATTTAGCACCTTAATTTTCAATCCAACATCTAATTCAGTACCTGCTTTTTTCTTTATTAACAACTTTTCAATCTCATCTAATACACTACGTTCTAATGGTAATTCTGTAATCAATCGATCAAATTCTACAGGTGGTAAAGTTGCTTTCTCTTCTAGCCACTTACAAGCTAAAATAGGACGTAATACATAAAAGTACTTTTTCAGCTTTACATTCTCACCTTGCAAAAATTCACGATAATTTTTCGACGCCATATGTAAATAATGATATATCGTTGCTTTTGGATCAAAATTCTTCTCACTCATCTGTTGAAGTAGTTCTGGAAAATTAGAGTTTTTCGAATAAAAAATTGGTGATCGAATCCACTCAAGTAAAGCTGGGTTCGACTTCGCGAATAGTTGCAACGCCTTTTTAATATCCCAACCACTTATATCTAAATCATCACTAATTGGATATTCAATTACATCTCGTTTGTCATGAATTGATAAATACCATTCTACCGGATGTATATAAACAAACCTAACATCATAATCGCTATCTTTCGATGGAAACCCCCAAGCACGACTCCCTGATTCCACCGCAAACAAAATTTTCACATCATTCTCTTTTTCAATTCTTTCTAACTCCAACTCGATTTTCTCTCTCATTTCATAACATCTCCATTTTTTGATTATTTCCTTGGAAATTCGACAATACACTATTAATTTTACTACATACTAAAAAAACTGTCAGAAATTACTGACAGCCTAATAAAACTTCTATTGTTGCTTTTCAATTACAGTAGCAGCAATTCGTTCAAACTCTTTTTGAATCTCCTCTTTATATGCATCTACTATTGAAAAATCCATAGCAGCAATATAAATTCGTTCTAATTTATCACGAACCGATTTTGCTTTCGCTAAGAAAGACATTGCCTCATTCATTTTTGCTTTATACTGAATGGAAACATCACGAATTTCCTTCGCATATTTCTCATCAGTCCCTGGCGTAACAATAAGGGCATACATATCAATAATTTCATCACCCTCACGACTTGGAAAATATTCATGCGGTGCGGTGCTATCAAAAATTGCAAAGCCTAATTCTCTTACGATAACCATATCAAGACTATTCGGGTCAAATCCGCAATGATATACTTCAACTTCAAACCCTTTTTCTTCAGCTGCCTTAGCTAACTTTTTAAGCATCGTTGATTTTCCAGAACCTGGGCGCCCTTTTATAAAATAACGATGTGGTAACCCTTCTGTTAAATTAGGAACAAAATCAACTGCTCCTTTCGGTGTAGCAGCTCCTAAAAAACGATGTTTTACAAGCGATTTTCTCCCGCTTTTATCTGCAAATAATTTCTGGATTAGCTGATCGGTTAGTTCATTTGCTTTATTAAAATCTATATTATCAATATATATCTTCTCCCACTCATCATGTATAAGCAATGCCTCTTTAAAACGTGCGTAAGCAGACTGAAAAGCTTTACTTGCTTCTGAAACAAATCTTTCAATTTCTAACTTCTGCTTCCTTAATTTATCTGAGTCCCAAGCAATTCCTAAATTTATATACTCTTCAACAACTCCTGGCATTTTGGGCTCAATTACATGTGGTGATGTCCCATCAACAATTCCTACTTTTAATTTTGGGATAATTACACCATCAACCGATTTATTGTCAGAAGAACAATGTAAAAATTCAATATCATATCCTTTTTCAACCCATTCACGACCGATGGCCTTTATTAAAGAAGATTTCCCCGTTCCTGGACCACCCTTTAAGATAAATAATCTGTCTAACCCTTTTAAATTCTCTTCATATAAATTATGAAATCCCCTAGCTGTATTACCACCAGCATAATAATTCAATACATTTCCTGTCACTGCACTCACTCCTTCGCAGCATTGTATTTACATAAGCTACAATATGCGCGTAGCTTTATTTGGGTGAATACCTATTTTGTATTGCACGCAAAAAGGAAATGAATTACAATTTAACTATCGGAAAATTCCGATTTCAAAATTAAATACTTCTTTATCAAGAGAGGCAGAGGGACCGGCCCTTTGAAGCCCAGCAACCTCAGTTTATACGAACTGAATAGGTGCTAATTCCTGCAAAATGCATTGCATTTTGGAAGATAAAACTCAACTAGCATGTAAAGCTCACCTTTCTTGATATTGAAGGGTGAGCTTTTTATTATTTGAAAAACATATATTGGAGGTATGTAAAATGAAAGTAATTGATTTATCGCAAACATTTGAAAATAATATGTCTCAATTTCCTGGAACACCTAAAATACAACTAGAAGCTGTTACAAGTGTTGAAGAATCAGGCTATCAAGTTACAGATTTTCATTCTGTCGTTCATGTTGGCACGCATTGTGATGCTCCTGCGCATTTTATTTCAGGCGCAACGACCATCGATCAATTACCCCTAAATCAATTTGTAGGCGAAGCGGTTCTTATTGATGTAACTCATGTACAAGAACGAAAACTACCTAAAGAAGTACTGGACGATGCCGATATAAAAGAAGGAGATATTGTTATTTTCCATTCCAATCTATCTACTAAATGGAATACAGAGGCGTATGAGAAAGAAGCTTTTTATCTTTCTGAAGAATTAGCCGAGGAACTAGTACAATTAAAAGTAAAATCTGTCGGTTTAGATTTTATTTCTCCTGATGAGGTAACGACAGAAACATCACCAATTCATCACATACTACTTGGGAATAATATTTATTTAATCGAAAACTTAACAAACTTAGATGCCATTCACACGAAACGTTTCTTCTTCTCAGCAGCACCTTTAAAAATTAAAGATAGCGACGGTGCTTTTGCAAGAGCATTTGCTGTAATTTTTTAAACAAACTATACAAAAAAGCAAAGATCATCATTGACCTTTGCTTCTATTTTTTTTATTTAAATTAAGAAAGAATTGCTCAACATGAGGACGTAACCAAGCTAAATAATCCTTCTCTTTCTTCTTTGTACAAGCTATTTCTTCCCCATCTACCATTTCAACAAGTTCTAGTTCTAACAGTTGCTTCGTGAATGCTAACATATTCACTTCTTCGGATGGATACTCTTCTTTTAATTTCTCCTCAATTTCCCCCAATAAAAAACCGTCACGCATCATTGCCAATGCATCAATCCAAAGTGGCGGCATTTCATATTTTTCTCCTGTAATTGTGTCTTTTACAGTATAATTCTTTTGCTCTTTTCGAAATTGAATCGTGTGTAAACATACAGTCGAATTTAATGTTAATTCCATCATACCACCTCTTTCATAATATCTGCATAGAAAAAAGGATGCGCGTGCACCCCTTCTTACCTTTTCATAACACTACTGAACCGTTACATGAGCAATCAATCTCATGTCGATATTTTCCTCCATTATAAACGAAGTATTTTATAAAAAAAACCCTTCTTGAAACATTTTATAAAATGTTTATATTTACACAACAAGAACACTTTTCTGAAAAATCTTTTCTCAAATACATTAAACGGTCGGCAGAAAAATTTCTACTTTCGTTCCTACTCCTAGACTACTTTGGATCGTGATACTCCCTTGATGTTCCTTAATAATTTTATATGTAATCATTAATCCAAGTCCTGTACCATTCTCCTTTGTTGTGTAAAACGCCTTGCCGATTTTTTCTAACTTCTCATTCTCTATACCACATCCTTGGTCTTCAACAGAAATACACAAATGTCCTTGCGTTTTTTGATATGCACGGATATGAATTTCTCCACCCTCTGGCATTGATTCTATTCCATTTTTAATGATATTTAATAACACTTGTTTTAATTGCTTATCATCACCGTTTATAGCCGTTAAATTTCCATCTACTTGTAAATTACATTTAACTCTATATTGCGTTGCATAACTTTCCATTAGATGCACAACATATAGAAGGGTGTCTCGTATATTACACCTTTCATAATTTGTTGGCTTTGGTTTCCCTAACAACATCAATTCACTAACAAATCCATTAACCCTTTCAATTTCTTGTAGCATAATGTCGTAGCTCATCGTATCAGTTGGATTTCTTTCTTTTTGCATTTGCGTAAACCCTTTTAACGCTGTTAGTGGATTTCGAATTTCATGGGCAATTGTTGTAGACATAGTCCCAATCACAGCTAAATTTTCCGTCTCTTTCATATTGTTCATCATTTCAACCACTGTTCTTACATAAGATTGAAATCGTTTTAATAAAGAATGTGAAATAATGAAATAAAATACACATAAAACAAGTGGAATTATCACTTTTAAATCTTGTAATAGCAATGTGAAAAATACATACTTTCCAATTACACTAAAGGAAACTAAATAAAAGTATTTTCTATTCACGAAAACTGGGGCAAATAAAATTAACAACATTTCTACCATACTACCATGTTCAAAAGGTCTATCCGTTCGCAAATAAATCATTAAATTATTAACAAGATTGATAAACATGTATCCAAATAAAAATAAATATTTTACAGAATATACATACCCTCTTTTTTGAAGATATATAGAAATAGGAAATAATGCTATTACAAATATAGGCACACCTATCCCAAGACTACCTTCTGGCCACCCTACCGCTGTTCCACTAATATTCATAGCAGGATATACAAAGTAATATATAGCGTCATATAAAAAGAATATAATATAAAATAATAATATAAATACCTTTAAGGCTCTTCTTTCTTCATAAATCAAGCTCTTGTATTTGTTCATATAAAAACTCCCCTTGATCGATACAAAAAACTTTCATTGTTATCTCCTTAAAGTATAAGTATGAAATTGCTTTCAGGGCAATATTTAACCTTATAATACTAAAAGGAAGGAGATCTCTCCTTCCTTTTAGTAACAACTTATATCCACCTTACCCTATCATGTAACAATCCATCAGTAAAATTATTATGCCCTATTACAAAATCCTTCATATATAAATTTAAATACTCACCGTACTTACTTTCTGTATTTAATAACAACTCCTCGACGTAATAAGCACCTTGTTCAAATTGATCTAAAAGTAAACTAGACAAGCCCGCATAAATTCCGCACCCTACCTGAAAATACGTTGCATTCGTTTTATATTTACGAAAAACTTGGCTACTATTCATTACATTATACATATATGTCTCACTATTTTCATAAACGAGTAACACACCGACCAAGTCCTCTCCAGCAACCTCTTCTTCCGCTGGATTAAACACTTTACGATTCCAGTTCCATAAATCTTCTACTTGATCTAAGTTCTGTCTAATTATATTTGTTGTATACTCATTAATTCGGTAAAGAAAACCAACTTCCATATTGAAGTTTTTCCCTAAAATTAATACTTCCTCATGTGGCATTAAACAACCATAGAATTCTTTTTCTCCTAACTTCACTTTATACTCTGAAGCATATACATCTTCATAAAAGTAAAGAGGCCGATGATGACTCATATACATCGGATAACTCCAGATTGCTTCATCTAAAAATCGCTCTACTGCCCATGAAGCATAAAGTGTATGTGGCTTTATAAGTGCTGTATCATGCAAAAACGACGTGTCATGTTCTACAATATAACATGCTCTTGGCCTTTCATTTGGTCGTTCCTTCATAAGCTCAACAACCATCCATTGAACAACACCTGGATTCATACCTGAACCTATAATCGCTTTTGTATTTGTAAATTTCTCTTTCTCCTTCTCAAACCTTGTATATCTTTCCGTAAGCTGAAAGCCGATTAAGCTGTCGTCCTGATCTACTGCTTCATTTTCCAAGGCTGAATTAATATAACAAATTCCTAATTCATTACAGCAGCTTAATACTCTAACTGTATCTGCCCCTGAAACATCAATCACAACACTCGTACTTTTTTCTTTTAAATGTTGTTTAAATTCCACTACATTTTGAAGGTTTATCTCATATAAATATAATTGATCTTTCAAATTCGAAAACAACTCATCGTAATAATTCCTATCTTTTTGTTTTATATCCACCAAATGAAATTTAGCATTCTTTAATACTTCATAAATTGGATCTTTTTCATTTGCTATCGCTTGATTTAAAATTGCTAAAACTGCTTTTGCTGCTCCACCAGCACTACCAAGCAATGTAATTGATAACGAATTCGGAAACTGCTCCACAAACAAAACCCCTTTAATAAATTAGTTGAGCAGCTCCTCCTCAAAAAATAAATTGAATACATAAAAAGATAGCTCGTACACAATTTTTATAAGTTAGTGCAAAGTTACCTTTTAAAAAATCACACTATACTATGTTTATATTCAATTCATTTTCCCCTCATATTCAAATTAAACTAAAACAAATAGGCTCGACCTTTTCTTCTCCGGATAAAAGAAAAAGCCAGCCCTTTCAACTAATCTACGGACAATGGACGGATTTTACATGTTGAATATTCACATACATTTTTGCATCACGTGCTTTTGATATTTCAATATGACCTTCATCAATTTTCGCCATTTTTCCAATTTTATTGGACTCCTCACCTAAATCGAACACCATAATTTTCCCAGCCATTTTAATAAGCTGTTCTTCAAACGTTCTAGCTAACGTAATATTTAACGGATTTACGGGGAGTTCATTTTTATTGAGGGCATACGGTACTTGGTTTTCTTTATACGGAATTAACCATTTTAAATGCTTTAAAGATATATATACCGTTTTATAAACCGGACTATAAAAAACAATATAGTCGTTCATCACACTTGTAACATAACCATGTATTGGAGCATTTCCTGCTACATAAACTTCTGTAAAAATCCCTTTAGAAGTACTTAATACTTTTCTCAAAGAAATTGAAGGGGATTCCCTCTTAATTACAGAATCAACATCTGGTTTTAGTATGTCTTCGTCATGTGCTCTTAAAAATTTATAGTATTGTACATGATATAAAGATATATATACATAGTCTTGTCCATTGTAAAGAACAATAATGTCATTTCCTACGTCTATTAATATACCTTTAAACCTTTTTTCACCGATTAATTTAACATATATATTTTCCCCAATACTTTTGTTTAACTCATTCATCTATATCCTCCTTCCTATGAATTTCAGCTTTACTATCTTCCATTTCAAAAAAATAATCAGGGCAATGTTCTGTCTTAATAGTAAGTAATTCCTTTTCATACTATCGAAATAAGAAATTGTTCTTCTCTTTCCCTCATAATGCCCCTCTTATTTATTAAACATTATTCATCTTCATTCTTTTTACATTTCACTACTTGACTCACACTCTTAATATGATAATTAATGATATAAATAACTTCATCACCGTTTACTAGCGTAATACATTCTTCATGCACTTCACTTAATAAGCCTTCTACACACTCTGGGCCGCCACGATTAATCTTTACCCACTTATACTTCAAGTCACGTAATACATCGACAAAAGTATCATCATCAGAGCAGAAACATGAAACATAGCCATCGCCACATTTACTTTCTTTCACTTTCTTAACTAGACTTTTCACATGTTTCAATTGGTAATATACTAATTCACCAAGAGGAAGTTGTAATGTAAGGTAATCTCTTCCTAACGATACAAGTACCCCCACTCGACTCTCTGGTCCACGAAGATTTACTTTTACAGTCTCACCGACTAAGCCTTTAATTTGTTCACAGCATAATATACTTTCCAAATTTATATCCTCCTTTCTTATTATCTTCCTCTTCTTGACTGTCTTTGTGCGCGAGCTCGACCTGAATTATTACTTTCACTTTCGCTTTCACTTTCGCTTTCTTCGCTCTCTCTACAAGGTACTGTTACACTCTTAATATGAGATACTGCAACTAATATAACTTCTTCTTTTACAATTAGTGTCACAAATTCACAAGAAACATCTTGTAAAATACCTTCAACTTTCTCTGGGCCACCACGATTAATTTTCACCCAGCAATATTTGAAGCTTTGAAGTAACTTTTCAAAGTCATCTTCACATTCACATTCCAACCATCTGCAATCATCTGCTTTACAATCTTTCGCATTTTTTGTAATACTTTTCAGATGACGAATCTGATAGTAATAGAGCTCTCCTTTTTCATTCTTTAATACAAAGTAATCCGAACATACAGCGACTATTGTCCCTTTTTGAGATTCTGGACCACCCCTGTTTACTCTCACAAAAGATCCAATTAAGTCTTTCAGAAAATCACAATGAAATAAACTCACGAGAAAACCCCTTCCATTAATTTATAAGCTTTTGCACTGATAGTATATGTATCTGTACAGGTTACGTTCTCTATGTTTGTCCTAGCTAGAAAAAAATATGCTTTTAACATGGTAGACTACTACCTATCAAAATTTGAAGAAAGGCTAAGAACTCCTTATGTTTTTGATATCTTCAAACAAAAAATCCCTTATGAATATACATTTCTGCATATCTTCATAAGGGATTTTCCATAGTTTAATCTTCGTCTTTAACATCCATATCTTCTGGAATTGGTTCGTTCAATATTTCTTCCACTAATTGCTTATATTTCTCCATTTGTTCTAAATGTGTATTAAATTGTTCTTTATTTACTAAATATTGCTCTCCATCGAATAGCGCACGAATTTTCTTTTGCTGAATTAACTCTTCAATATACGATTTTGGTAAATTCAAATACTCCGCAGTCTCTTCTACTGTTATATACAATGCGTTCATTCCTTTATTATTTTTTCATCTATACTGTATCTTACTTTACTTTATTTTTGTAAACAAATAAAAAAGATTTTGTAAATGCAGTTCAAAAAGCAGGTAGATGCATTCCATATATTGTATAGTATTATATAGTAAGAATTTTTTAAATATAGAATGGTATTACCCATTTACACAAAGGAGAGTTAACATATGGCTACTCGTCACATCATTACAATGTTAGAAAAAACACTACAAGTTGAAACAGAAAACACAATTTCTCATTTAAATGTATCTTTATCTGATCGTTTTCTTTCTCAAAGCACAGCAATACATGAAAACAATTGTTATCATACAATTGGTGAATGGTACAAAAATCATTTCTTATTCCAACAAGATGATTTCCTTTGGGCTAAATATGCCTTCTATGACGCATATTGTGAAGCCATCAAAAAACAAGGTCATCTTACAAAACGTGTTCGCCAAATATTAGAATCATTAGCTCGAATGCATGGAAAACAGTATATTGCTTCTATACTAAATATGCCATTTCCTAATGAACGCGCTAAAGGGACAGCGTAATTTAGCCATGTTCTGCGTAAGCAAAACATAGCTAAATTGTTTTCTAGGATGCTTTACCAATAAAATGTTCATATCATATGAACTGATGAAACCGGTGTCATTATAATGATAGAAAATATAGTAAACAGGAAAACCCCCACGTACATCTCTCATCCATTGGAATAGAGAAATACGTGGGGGTATACTTGTTCCTTATTATTTCATCATCTGCTTAATCAGTTCGCGATTTCTCTTCTTAAATACTTCATTATGAGAAGAAACCATTCCATACTCACTTGCATTTGGTTGGATAAATTGTTTTGCTTTATTCACAGCATTTCCAGCATCTTGGAATGCACCTGCAATTAAGTGTAGTTTCCCTTCGTGCTTTAAAATATCTCCAGCAGCATATAATCCATCTACTGAAGACTCACTATTTGCATTACCTGCAATATAATAATTATCTATAATTGCAACGTCTAACTCACTATTTTCTAATAATGTAATGTCGCGTTCATATCCATGATTAATAATAACTTCATCAATAGGTAAATGAGAAACCTCACCTGTTTCATGATTTGTTAATTCTACATATTCGATCGCTTCATGATTATCACCAGCAATTAATTTTGTAATCGATGTATTAAAGAAACACTCCGCTGAGCTGTTCATAAGTTGTTTTACTTGTGCTTCATGACCAGATAATTCTTCTTTTCTATAGGTTACATACACTTTTTTCGCAATTGGTTCTAATTCATTTGCCCAATCAACAGCAGAATTGCCTCCACCGGAAATAATAACTGTTTTACCTTTAAAACGCTTTAAAGATTTAACTGTATAATTTAAATTTGATACTTCAAATCGCTCAGCACCCTCAATAGATAACTTTTGCGGTTTCAATATACCACTTCCTGTTGCGACGATAACTGTTTTTGAAAAGTGTTCTTCCCCAGTACTTGTTTTTAATGTAAAAGTACCATCTTGATTACGAATAATTGATTCCACTTTTGTATCTAATACAACTTCTGGCTTAAATGTTAACCCTTGCTGTACAAGTTGTTCAATTAACTTATCACCTGTAACTGGTAATAGTCCTCCTACATCCCAAATCATTTTTTCCGGATACACATGTATTTTTCCACCTAAATGTGGTTGAAATTCTATTATTTTCGTTTTCATTTCTCTGAGTCCACTATAAAAAGCTGAATAAAGCCCTGCAGGTCCTCCGCCTATCACGGTTACATCAAACAATTCTTCTCGATTCATTCATGCTCACTCCTCAGCTACTAATCATTGATTATCATTCTCAATAAAATATAACCTGTTTCCGCAAAATTTACAATCAAAATTACTATTGACAATACACCTATATAAAATTATATTATTTAAAGAATCAATAGTGATAATCATTATCATTTTGTTAATAATTAGCAAATTTGAGATTACATCTTCTTTCATTAATATGGTTATTACTATATTATAAAATCTCATATTCAAGATTTTTAATAAATTATTTTGCATTACCACTACTATTTCAAAAAGATTACAGTTAAACAAATTATTGTATACACATATCATCTATGTTAAAGGAGAAAGACGATGAAAAAGTTATTTATTTCACTAACAGTCCTTTTCGTTCTTGTTATGAGCGCTTGTAGCAATGGCTCTACAAACAAAAAGAATGATGCAAAAGGTAGTAACTCAGAAACAATTACATACCAATCTGAAAATGGTAAAGTAGAAGTTCCTGCAAATCCAAAACGCGTTGTTGTTTTATCATCATTCGCTGGTAACGTAATGTCATTAGGCGTAAATCTTGTTGGGGTAGATTCATGGTCTAAACAAAACCCACGTTTTGATAGCAAACTGAAAGATGTCGCTGAAGTATCAGATGAAAACGTTGAAAAAATCGCTGAACTAAATCCAGATTTAATCATTGGTTTATCAAATATTAAAAATGCTGATAAGTTAAAGAAAATCGCTCCTACTGTAACATACACTTACGGAAAAGTTGATTACTTAACACAGCATTTAGAAATCGGTAAGTTATTAAACAAAGAAAAAGAAGCAAAAACTTGGGTTGATGACTTCAAGAAACGTGCACAAGACGCTGGTAAAGAAATTAAAGCAAAAATCGGTGAAGATGCAACAGTTTCTGTTGTAGAAAACTTCAACAAACAGCTTTATGTATACGGCGAAAACTGGGGCCGCGGAACAGAAATTCTGTACCAAGAAATGAAATTAAAAATGCCTGAAAAAGTAAAAGAAAAAGCATTAAAAGAAGGTTACTACGCATTATCTACTGAGGTATTACCTGAGTTTGCTGGTGATTACTTAATCGTAAGTAAAAACAAAGATACTGATAACTCATTCCAAGAGACAGAATCATATAAAAACATCCCAGCAGTAAAAAATAATCGCGTATACGAAGCAAACATGATGGAATTCTATTTCAACGATCCACTTACACTAGATTTCCAACTAGACTTCTTCAAGAAGAGCTTTCTTGGTAAATAATACAAACATGAGGAATTCTTAAATTAAGAATTCCTCTTCCTTTATTCTATGAACAGAAAAGATGTGAAACGAATGACAAAAGATCACGACAATCCACGTTCTATAGCTTTTACATACAAACTAATTTTAAGCTTAATTGCATTCTTTCTTATTTTTATGGTGGCAATGGTATTAGGGGCTGCCGATACTTCAATAAAAGATGTATGGTTAGCGCTCACTTCCTCTGCTAAAGGGGACAAAATATCTATTATTCGAGAAATTCGTTTACCACGTGAAGTAGCTGCAATTTTTGTAGGAGCTGGACTTGCTGTTTCTGGAGCAATTATGCAAGGATTAACACGAAATCCGCTTGCAGATCCTGGATTACTAGGGCTATCTGGTGGAGCAAATGCTGCACTTGCACTGACACTTGCTTTCAACCCTTCCATCAGCTATCTTTACTTAACATTAGCTTGCTTTATCGGTGCTGCAATCGGTGCGATTATGGTATTTGGAATTGGTATGGTGAAAAAAGGCGGGCTGTCCCCTCTTCGAATTGTATTAGCCGGTGCTGCCGTTTCAGCATTTCTACTCGCAATTTCAGAAGGAGTCGGCATTTACTTTAAAATTTCACAAGAGGTATCACTTTGGACTGCTGGTGGCGTAATTGGAACAACTTGGGGCCAATTAAAAATTATTATTCCAGTCATTTCAATTAGTATCTTTATCGCTATCTTACTAGCAAAAAAATTGACAGTTCTTAGTTTCAGTGAAGAAGTTGCTATTGGACTAGGTCAAAAAATTATTGTTATTAAAACCATTCTATTTATCATTATTATATTACTTGCTGGTGCGTCTGTAGCTCTTGTCGGAAATATGGCATTTATCGGCTTAATGGTACCTCATATGGTACGTCCAATTGTCGGGCCAGACTACCGATTTGTTATACCAATGTCAGCAATTGCTGGAGCTTCCTTTATGCTACTTGCAGATACAATCGGACGTACTATTAACGCTCCATACGAAACACCAGTTGCAGCAATTGTCGCGATTGTAGGGCTACCATTCTTCCTATTCATTGTACGTAAAGGAGGAAAAACATTCTCATGATGCAATCTATTTTAAGAAAACAGCGTCTCATTATACTCACTTTACTTATAGTAATTATCACAACCATTGTAGTTGGAATGGGACTTGGTTCAGCATCTTTATCTTATGATCGACTACTCCCAACATTAATGGGGCAAGGGACTTTTAAAGAGGAGTTTGTTTTATACTCTTTAAGGCTACCTAGAATTGTCATTACATTATTAGCTGGTATGGCTCTCGCTTTATCAGGAGCTATTCTTCAAGGAATTACTCGAAATGATTTAGCTGAACCTGGTATTCTTGGTATTAACTCTGGGGCCGGTGTTGCTGTCGCTATTTTCTTTTTATACTTTCCAATAGATGTAGGTTCATTTCTTTACTTACTACCTGTTGTTGGATTTATCGGCGCATTTCTGACAGCTGTTCTAATTTACGTATTTTCTTATAGTAAATCAACTGGACTTCAGCCAATCCGACTAACATTAACTGGTATCGGTTTTGCATTTGCACTATCTGGAACGATGATTGTCCTTATTTCATCCGCGGATCGTATGAAAGTAGACTTTATTTCAAAATGGATTGCCGGAAATATTTGGGGAGATGACTGGATATTCGTTTTAGCAATGCTCCCATGGCTAATCGTATTAATTCCGTTTGTTTTCTATAAAGCAAATCGATTAAACATTTTAGCATTAAACGAACCAGTCGCAATCGGTGTTGGAATTGAAATTGAAAAAGAACGTAGGTACTTATTAGTTGCAGCTGTTGCACTTGCAGCTGCAGCTGTTTCCGTAACAGGAGGAATTAGCTTTATCGGATTAATGGCTCCTCATATCGCGAAATCTTTAGTAGGTCCAAGACATCAAATCTTCATGCCTATCGCCCTTTTAATCGGCGGATGGCTATTATTATTAGCAGATACAATTGGAAGAAATATCGTTGATCCTAATGGCATTCCAGCAGGTATTGTCGTTGCTTTAATTGGGGCTCCTTACTTTATGTATTTGTTGCTTAAAAAAGCTTAAAAAACACCCTCAAGATCTTTTCTTGAGGGTGTCTTTGTTTCATTCTACTGCTGCCCATATCCTTCAAACTTCTTCGCCAAATTCTCCATCTCATCTTCTGGCAATAGCTTTGGTTCCCCAATGCTTTTCGTTTGATAATAAATTTGAGCACAAAACTCAATCTCTTCTGCAACAGTAAATGCCATTTTTATATTATTTGCACCTGCAATTAAACCGTGGTTCGCAAGTAAAACAGCACGGCGATCAATCATGCCTTCAAAAGCAGCCTCTGCTAATTGCTTCGTACCAAATGTTTCATACGGTGCACAGCGCACATTCGGTCCTGCGAAAGCAATTAAATATGACACAGCCGGAAGCTCCCATCCTAATGACGCAATCGTCTTCGCGTAAGGAGAATGTGTATGCACAAGCGCATTTATATCTTCACGCTTCCTATAGTAAATAAGGTGCATATCTAATTCACTTGATGGTTTTCTCTCTCCTTCTATTACTTCACCATCTAAGTTTAATATAACTACATCTTCAGGCTTTGTTTCATAATACTCTAAACCACTTGGGCTAATCGCAACAAGACCTTGTTCACGATTAAAGATACTAATATTACCACCCGTCCCCTTTGTTAAACCACTAGAAATCATTTTCTTTCCATACGCTACAATTTCTTCTCTTTCTTTTTGTAATAACATATACATCCCCCTAAGTATGAAGCTTATGATGACTGACTTTTATATTTATCTACTTATTGAAATAGCTTTTTTAAATTCTCCGTAAACGGTGCCTTTACAATCCCTTTTTCTGTAATAATCGCTGTTACATTTTCATGTGGAGTAACATCAAATGCTGGATTATATACTTTACTTTCTTTCGGAGCAGAATATTGTCCGAAGCGATTAATCACTTCAGAAGCATCTCTTTCCTCGATGGGAATTTCTTTTCCTGTCGGTGTTTTCAAGTCGATTGTCGGCGTTGGCGCTGCTACATAAAACGGAATGTTGTAGTATTTCGCTAAAATAGATACGCCTAATGTTCCAATTTTATTTGCTATATCACCGTTCGCTGCCACACGGTCGCATCCAACAATTACAGCGTCAATCTTCCCTTGTGACATGACCATAGCTGCCATATTATCCGTAATGACAGTAACATCAATTCCCGCTCGCTGTAGTTCTAATGCCGTTAACGTTGACCCTTGTAATCTTGGACGTGTTTCATCCGAAAAGATTTTTAAGTCCCATCCTTTTTCTTTCGCTAAGTACATTGGAGCCGTCGCAGTACCATACTTAGTCGTCGCTAACGCACCAGCATTACAATGTGTTAATACTCCCATTCCATCATGGAATAATGTTAATGCATGTTCTCCAATTTGACGGTTTATTTCTTCATCTTCTCTATGAATTTCTTTTGCCTCTTCTAGTAATCTATCTTTCAACTGTGAGATTGATAAATGAATATTATCTGCCGCTACACTTTCCATTCTTTCAAGTGCCCAAAATAAATTTACTGCAGTCGGTCTTGATGTCGCCAAGTATGTACATACCTTTCTTACTTCATCCATAAATCCTTCTTCCGTACTTTCAGCAAATTCCTTTACCCCTAAATACACTCCATAAGCTGCTGAAACACCAATCGCTGGTGCACCTCGTACTTTCATTACTTGAATGGCATCCCACACACTTTCAGCTGTTTTAAATGATTCATAGACAATTTCATTCGGTAATAACGTTTGATCTAACAAAACTAAAGCATCATCTTTCCACTGAATTGGTATTAATTGCTCTTCCATCATATTCTCCCCTTACTCCGCGTAGTGCATTGACTGTTTTTTTAACGTTTCTACAAAACTTGTACCCGTTCTATATTGATTCGCTCGTAAAATAAAACTCTTCGCTACTTTAAGACAAATTCGCTCCGCTCTAGCACGTGCTTCCTCATTCTCAATACAAGTAATATCTTTTACTTTCGCTAATCCAACAATACGGCGGATTAATTCAAGACCTGTCACTGCAGCTGTATCCTCTAATACAGATTGTAAATATACTTCGTTAAAGCCTTCTTCCTTCGCCATAATCTCGGTCACATGAATATCCCAAGCATCTAAAAACTTCTTCTTAAATAAATCAATTACCTCTACCATCGTAGTTTGTAACCAATCCATATACGTATCTTTCTCAGCTCCAGGTGGCATCGTTGCATCTGCATTCACCCAAGCAAACATTAAATTCGCCATTACATTCCCGACGTCATATCCCATAGGTCCATAAAAAGCAAACTCAGGATCAATAACTTTTGTAGAATCATCTCTTACAAAAACAGAACCAGTATGTAAATCACCATGAAGCAATGCCTGTGCATTCGTCATAAAAGAAAATTTACGTTTCGCTACTTCCATACGAAGCTCTTTATCACTATAAATATGCTCCCTAATCCATCCCTCATTTAAAGGAAATAACTCATTACGCTTATTATGATTTGTAAATGGCTCTGAATATACGAGGTCCTCTGTAATCTCACATAATTCAAGATTTATATAATTCTTCACAAGTTCCTTCTTCTCTTTATGATTCATTACAACATCAGATGTTAATAAAAGTGTATTTACCATAAAAGTAGTTAAGTCGTCAGCAAGCCGCGGAAATATTTGATGATTTATAAGTGCTGTACGTAATATTGTGTGATCCGATAAATCTTCCATTACGCAACAGTTCATCACACTATCAAATAAATACACCTTAGGAACAAGTCCAGGTGCTAACTCATCCTCTAACTGCAAAACATCTGATTCTATGCGAATACGATTCGTCGACAACTTAAACTCATCTGAAATGCGAGCTGTATCCCCAGCTTGCTTTACGATGACAGAGATGTTCTCTTTTTCATCCCAAACGCGGAACACATAATTTAAATTGCCATCACCTATTTCTTTACACTTTAGCCCCTTTGCATGTTCAAACTTAGATAATTTCTCTTTCACATATGCAATCACATCTTTAGCTTCCATTAAAAAATACTTTGTGAACTTAGACATGGTTTCCCCTCCACACCAATTGTAAGCGTTTTCTAAAAGCTATAAAAAATAATAGGTTGAATTTTTTCATCCTATAAATATGTATTCTTCTTTTTGAAAGGTATATCTAGGTTTTATTATATCTCGTTAGCACTTTGAGTCAATATTTCTAACTATCAGCGTAATATACTTCCTAATTATATATTTGAGATGACAAAAATTGTTCAAAAAGATTTCGATTCATTTTATTTTATTTATCGCACAATTCTTTGTAAAATAGAAATAAGCAGTTCCTTTTCAAATACATAACTTCTAAGAAATATTTCCTTCCTAAGAATTTACACTTACACCATATCTCTAACATACACACTACTCTTTCAAACAATCATTGAAAATTTATAAACTTAAAGTTACCTTTCCATTCCCTGTTAGCCTTAATTGAGAATAAATATTAATTAAATCGGTATAAAGTTGGTTTATTCTCTTGACAAAATAACCACTTCTATATGATAATTAATATCGAATTAGAATTATTATAGTTAATTAAAAAATATATTTTATGAGCACACTATTTTTTGATGCTCAAAACCAACATTTAGGAGGAATTTTAATATGTTATTAATCGGCACAGAAGTAAAACCGTTTAAAGCTAATGCTTACCATAATGGAGAATTTATCCAAGTTACTGACGAAAGTTTAAAAGGAAAATGGAGTGTAGTTTGTTTCTACCCAGCTGACTTCACATTCGTTTGCCCAACTGAACTTGAAGACTTACAAAACCAATACGCAACTCTAAAAGACTTAGGCGTTGAAGTATACTCTGTATCTACAGACACTCACTTCACTCACAAAGCATGGCATGATAGCTCAGAAACTATCGGCAAAATCGAGTACATCATGATTGGTGACCCAACTCGCACAATCACTACAAACTTCAACGTTTTAATGGAAGAAGAAGGTCTTGCTGCTCGTGGTACATTCATCATCGATCCAGACGGCGTTATCCAATCTATGGAAATCAATGCTGACGGTATCGGCCGTGACGCAAGCATTCTTGTTAACAAAATTAAAGCTGCTCAATACGTACGTAACAACCCAGGTGAAGTTTGCCCAGCTAAATGGCAAGAGGGTTCTGCAACACTTAAACCAAGCCTTGACCTTGTAGGCAAAATCTAAGGAGTTCGATCAAAATGATACTAGATGCAGATATAAAAACACAACTATCCCAATACCTTCAATTAATGGAGAACGATATTTTACTTAAGGTAAGCGCAGGAGACGATAACGTATCTAAAGATATGTTAGCTCTAGTAGACGAATTAGCTACTATGTCATCTAAGATTACAGTAGAAAAAGTTGAATTAGAGAGAACACCAAGCTTTAGCGTAAACCGCCCTGGTGAAGACACTGGTGTCGTATTCGCTGGTATTCCATTAGGACACGAATTTACATCATTAGTGTTAGCTTTACTACAAGTAAGTGGACGCGCTCCAAAAGTTGAACAAAAATTAATCGATCAAATTAAAAACATTCAAGGCGAATATCATTTTGAATCTTATATCAGCCTAAGTTGTCATAACTGTCCTGATGTTGTACAAGCTCTTAACGTAATGAGCGTTCTTAACCCTGGTATTACACATACTATGATTGATGGCGCTGCATTCAAAGAGGAAGTAGAAAGCAAAGACATCATGGCAGTACCAACTGTTTACCTAAACGGCGAATCTTTCGGAAGCGGTCGTATGACACTTGAAGAAATTTTAGCTAAAATGGGTAACGGTCCAGATGCATCAGAGCTTTCTGATAAAGATCCATACGATGTTCTTGTTGTTGGTGGGGGCCCTGCTGGTGCAAGTGCAGCAATTTACGCAGCACGTAAAGGCATCCGCACTGGTATCGTTGCTGAGCGCTTCGGTGGTCAAGTAATGGATACTATGGGCATTGAGAACTTCATCAGCGTAAAAAAGACTGAAGGTCCTAAGCTAGTAGCAAGCCTTGAAGAACACGTAAAAGAATACGACATCGATGTAATGAATCTACAACGTGCGAAACGTTTAGAGAAAAAAGAACTTATTGAAGTGGAACTTGAAAACGGCGCTATTCTGAAAAGTAAGAGCGTAATCGTTTCTACAGGTGCTCGCTGGCGTAATGTTGGCGTACCAGGTGAAGCTGAGTTCAAAAATAAAGGTGTAGCATATTGCCCACACTGTGACGGTCCATTATTTACTGGAAAAGACGTAGCAGTTATCGGCGGAGGTAACTCTGGTATTGAAGCAGCTATCGACTTAGCAGGTATCGTTAAGCACGTAACTGTTCTTGAATTCATGCCAGAATTAAAAGCTGATGCTGTATTACAAGAGCGTCTTAACAGCTTACCAAACGTAACTGTTCTGAAAAACGTTCAAACGAAAGAAATCACTGGTACTGATAAAGTAAACGGTATTTCTTACATCGATCGTGAAACTGAAGAAGTTCATCACGTTGAATTACAAGGTGTATTCGTACAAATCGGTCTTGTGCCAAACACAGACTGGTTAGGCGAAACAGTTGAACGCGTTCGCGGTGAAATCGTAACAGACAAGCACGGCGCTACAAACGTACCAGGAGTGTTTGCTGCAGGTGACTGTACAAATAATCCGTACAAACAAATCATCATCTCTATGGGTTCAGGTGCAAACGCAGCTTTAGGTGCATTTGATTACTTAATCCGTAACTAATAAAAAACAGGTGCCTTGGCACCTGTTTTTTTATTACCCTAATGTATAAACTAAAAACCTCTCATTCCCATTCTTCTCATAAGCACCTGGCAATCTAACTTCTTTCTTCAGCTCAAACGCAGTCTGATTTTCTAAGAAGAAAATATAGTCCTCAGAAGGATAATATAAAATAATATCCACTTCTCTCCCCGTATTTTCTACTGAAAGCAAAATGTTATTTACTACATTCATAAACACTTGCACAGAAAACGGATTAAAGAAATAAAACCTATTATCATGTGGATCAATCTTATATTCCTGCGCTAAACAACATTGGAATTGAATTTTCCCCTTACTGTTTCTTGCCTTTCGTGCATAACGATCTCGATTATCAATCGCTTCTTTATAAAACTCTTCATTCATTTCAATTCCAACTGCTGAAGCCCCACATTTATGATGCATATAAAAGTTTAATCGCCCTTTTCCGCACCCAAAGTCTACAATTCGGTCGCTACTTCGTATTTCATATTGATTCAATAACTCATCTAACCCGCTATACGGCGTCGGTTCGTAGCGGTGATAATGCATAGACTTGTTAAACCCTTTTTGCTCACCGACTGTTTTTATATGTAAAACTGCATCGTAATATTGTTCGTTCATTCGTTTTCTCCTATTAAAAAATGGTACTTATTATTATACACCATGTACTGGAGGCTCATTTTTCATCAAATTAATAGGTACGTGAAATTATATTAACGATTTTCTTAATATATCTATCGTAACTTCAAATATATCAACGATTTTCTCAATATATCTATCATAACTTCAAATATATCAACGATTTTTCAAATATATCGATTTACCGACAATTCACGACAAAAAAACAGGAGCTCTTTAGCCCCTGTCTTCTAACACTTTCAATACAGTTTGTTTCAATATTTCTACCCCATCCATAATACAACTATGATCAAACCTCATATACGGATGGTGTAATCCAGGTTGTAGGTCTGCTCCTAGTCCAAGCATGACAGCTTTTAAATGTGGTCTTTTCACTGTATAGTAATGGAAATCATCGCTTCCTGTCGTATAGAGAGGCCCTGTGCATCTCTCTTCCCCATACACTTCGAGAATACCTTTACGCATAAAGCGCTCTGCTTCTTCGGAAACCTCTGCTCCTGGTGCAAGATCCATCCATTCGTATGAAGTTTTTGATCCCATCGATGCAGCTGATTCTATTACATGCTCAATCTTTTTCTTTAATTCTTCTAATAGTATATTACTCTCTGCTCTTACATCTAAACTGAAATGACCATTTCCCGGAATAATATTTAAATTATCACCACCAGCTTGGCATCTCGTCATTTTTACTGAATAAGAACTTTGCGGTGGCAGCCAAATATTTTTCAAACCGATATTAATCATGGAAATGACATCAATCGCATTCACACCTTGGTGTGGTCTTGCCCCGTGTGCATCCTCCCCATGAATCATACCCTCTAAAAATCCTGCTGCTCCATGGCGAATAGATGAGGCTGCTTGTTTCAAAGATAGTTCTTCAATTGGTCTTAGATGGACGCCAAATAAGAAATCGGCATCATCTACAGCACCTTTCTCCACCATCTTCAAAGCACCATTACCCTTCTCTTCTGCTGGCTGAAAAATAAATCTAACCGTACCACTTTTCCATCTCATATTTTTCAATTGTAAAATAAGTCCCATTACAATGGTCATATGAGCATCATGGCCACATGAATGGTTCGCTTTAAATTCTCCATTTACTTCTTGCCAAAGTGCATCCATATCAGCACGAATCGCAATAACTGGATTCCCGCCTCCAATCTCAGCAATTACACCTGGACAATCATCAAATGTTCTATATGAAATTCCTTCTTCTTTTAAAAAGTCAGTAATATACGTTGTCGTTTCATATTCTTTCCAACTTACTTCAGGGTTTTCGTGTAAATGCTGAAAAATCTCCGTTAAGCGCTCTTGTAGTTCTAATGTTTTCAACGTTCCAGTCTCCTTCCCACATTACAAACGATTCGGGTTAATTATACTTATGAAAAACAGATGTTTTTATGAACATATTGAATTTTAAGAAAAAAGTCAATTGTTTATTTTTAAATACTTAAAAACCTTACTCTGCACTTATATTACAAACTAAACAAACAACTAGAACATTCCTTATTTTCTGTTTTTTATGTTGACGCTTACATAAACTTTTAGTTATCATAACCTAATAAACGTCTATTTTACGACAATTCTAAAAATACAAACAAACATACGTAACAAGGAGGAACTTTATGAAAAAAGAAATACCTTTTGGAATAGCGATTATCCCTATTATCATTACCGTTGCAGTTATGATGGTTACAATTGTTGTATTAAAACAAACCCCTCACGTTCCACTTATTATCGGTACAACCGTTGCTTCTATTGTCGCTTGGCGTTACGGTTACAAATGGAATGATCTTGAAGAAGCAATGTATAAAGGGATTCGTCTTGCATTACCTGCTATCGTCATTATTATTCTTGTTGGCTTAACAATTGGTGCTTGGATTGGCGGTGGAATCGTCGCAACGATGATTTATTACGGTTTAAAACTTTTAACTCCATCACTATTTTTAGTTTCCATTACCGTCATTTGTTCTATCGTTGCATTAGCAATTGGTAGCTCTTGGTCTACAATGGGGACAATTGGTGTTGCTGGAATGGGAATTGGCCTAAGTATGGGAATCCCAGCTCCAATGGTTGCTGGTGCCATTATTTCAGGCTCTTATTTTGGCGATAAAATGTCACCGCTTTCAGATACAACTAACCTAGCCGCAGGATTAACAAATACAGATTTATTCGCACACATTCGTCATATGTTATTTACTACAGTTCCAGGTTTAATTATTACTCTTATCGTTTACGCGCTCTTAGGAAGAAGCTTCGGCGCTAACAATATTGATGCGAAGAGCATCGATCAAACGTTACAAGTATTGCAACAAAACTTTGTTATCTCACCTTTCCTACTCATTATACCCGTAGTCGTTATGGTATTGGTCGCAAAAAAAGTTCCTGCTATACCAGCGATTCTCGTCGGTATTATTTTAGGATTTTTATCACAAGTCTTTATTCAAGGTGGTTCTGTCTCAGCATCTGTCGGTGCACTCCAAGCTGGATTTGTTATAGACACTGGAAACAAGCTAGTAGACGAACTATTTAACCGCGGTGGCTTAGATTCGATGATGAATACAGTCTCTATGACAATTGTCGCTATGACTTTCGGAGGAGTATTAGAACATACAGGTATTCTTCGCTCAATTGTAAATCAAATTTTAAAGTTAGCGAAATCAGCAAAAGGGCTTATCGCTTCTACTATCGCATCTTGTTTTGCAACAAACCTTACTTGCTCTGAACAATATATTTCAATTGTTGTCCCTTCAAGAATGTACGCAAATGCATACACAGAAAAAGGACTACATTCAAAAAACTTATCCAGAGCATTAGAAGATGGCGGAACATTAACTTCTGTCTTCGTTCCTTGGAATACGTGCGGTGTATTTATTCTCGCTACACTTGGCGTAGGTGCATTTGAATATGCCCCTTATGCTATTTTGAATTTCATCGTACCTATTATCTCAATCATTTATGGTATAACAGGCTTCACAATTGTAAAACTATCAGACATTGAAAAAGCAGAACTACTAAAGAAACAAAAAGCTCAACTAGAAGCTTAAAAATAGCGGTAAATTCAGTTCATATAGTGCGCGAGGTCGCCCTTGTTGATAGGGCATTTCCTCGCCGCAAATATGAGCATACCCGTAATCAACTAATTTCTTTAACAACCTTTCTGTCGATCTTCGAGTCACTTGTAAGTACTCAGAAAGATCAGCTGCTGTAAACTTCAATGACGGATGCGATTGACTAAATTGAATGATTTTTGACAAGTTGGCCGGACTAAGCTTCGTTTCCTTCGCTATTTTCATTAGTTCCGGATTATCATTTTTCAAACTTTGTACTCTCTGTTCTTTCGGGAACGGACCAAACAAATCTTTATCACTTGTTAGTATATAAAAACAACGATCTATTGGATTATTCTTTGCAAAACTTTGAGCAATTTTTGCATTTTGCTCCGCCTCTTTCACGGTTTTCCCATAACCAAATCCAATAGCTATCGTTCCTTCTACGCTCGCAAACAAGTTATCTATCGCATTTGTTTTAATAATTGATTCGATATCACCACGAGTTGTATACAAAATGCATGTCATTTCATCCACTTGTTTAAATGAACCACGTAGTTCTTTTGAAATGACATCTAGTTTTTCAAGCAAACTCGCTCGTAATTCTAAGGAAGAAATAATACAAGCACCAACAGTAGCTGAATAGCTTTTTGCTAACTCAGCTTTTATTTTTGCATCTTTTAGACCATGTATAATGGATTGTGTTGGATCAATCATGCGCTCTGAAGGAACACCTATTTTTTGAAGCTCGTCGTAAACAGCGTGAATACTAGTTAAAGCTAAATGAGCTTCTCCAGATTGATATTTAGCTACATGAAAATCGATAACTCTATTTATCTCATCTTTACTCCACAGCATATTTTCATAATCCAACACTTGCGGGCTTTCTTTTATACCAATATCATGGAACACATTTGTAATAAACGAGCGGTCTACTAAATCGATGGAAATGTTATGTGGTTGAATACTTTGATGATACATGATAGAAAGAATTGAAGATGCGACAGTTGTCTCGTCTTGCTGTAAGTATGTACTTGGAATTCGTAATTGTTCTCTTATTTCTTTTGCCATATAATAAGGTAAAGCACCTGAGAAAAAGATGACATCACAAGGCTTTAGACACTTTAATAATTCAGAAGATTCCGCCGGATGAAGGTAAATATATGGATCAATTTCTATTCCTTCTAATTTTTGAGCAATAGGAAAAAGGTTCTCCATAAACTCCTTTGAACCGACAACTGCAATTTTTATCATCATTTTCTCTAACTCCTTATCATTAATTAACGACTATTTAACGTCAACTATATCAAATGTACAAAACTATTGTAAACAGGAAGGGGTTTCTATTCAATGAAAATTACAGCTATTCATCTTTACGCAATTCGTTTACCGCTTCGCAATCCGTTTGTTATTAGTTATGGCTCTTATTCTGATATGCCCTCTATTATCGTCAAAATGGAAACAGATGAAGGTATTATCGGTTACGGTGAAGGCGTTGCTGATGATCACGTCACAGGTGAATCATGGGAAAGTACTTTCCATACTTTAAAACATACGCTAACCCCTGCTCTAATCGGGAAAAATCCAATGAATATCGAAAAAATACACGACATGATGGACAATACAATTTACGGTGTTCCAACAGCGAAAGCTGCAATTGATATTGCTTGTTTTGATATAATGGGCAAAAAACTAAATCAACCTGTATATCAATTAATTGGCGGGCGCTATCATGAAGAATTCCCTGTCACTCACGTTTTAAGTATTGCCGATCCTGAAGATATGGCTGAAGAAGCTGCTTCTATGATTCAAAAAGGTTACCAATCTTTCAAAATGAAAGTTGGTACGAATGTAAAAGAAGATGTGAAACGTATTGAAGCTGTACGAGAACGTGTAGGAAATGACATCGCTATTCGCGTTGATGTAAACCAAGGCTGGAAAAATAGCGCAAACACATTAACAGCACTGCGGTCATTAGGACATTTAAACATTGACTGGATTGAACAACCTGTTATCGCGGACGATATTGATGCCATGGCTCATATTCGTTCTAAGACAGACCTCCCGCTTATGATTGATGAAGGACTAAAAAGTTCTCGTGAAATGCGCCAAATTATTAAATTAGAAGCTGCTGATAAAGTGAATATAAAACTCATGAAATGCGGTGGCATACATCCAGCTGTAAAGCTCGCTCATCAAGCTGAAATGGCCGGCATTGAATGCCAAGTGGGATCAATGGTCGAATCATCTGTTGCCTCTTCCGCAGGATTCCATGTCGCTTTCTCAAAGAAAATCATTACGAGCGTAGAGCTAACAGGACCATTAAAATTCACGAAAGACATTGGAAACTTACATTACGATGTACCATTCATTCGCTTAAACGAAAAGCCCGGACTCGGCATTGAAATAAACGAAGATACACTACAAGAACTAACCGTCTTTCAAGACGTTGTACGCTAAAGGAGGACTATCATATGACGGTTCTATACGAAGGAACATTAAAACAAAATAACGAATCATTTCACGTTACATTACTATCACTAGAGCACATCGAACAAATTTTATCACTACAAAACATCGTAGTTGAAGCACTAGAAGATAAAAGTCGTTTACAACCACTCTCACAAGAAGAATTTCAATACATTCTAGAAGGAAACGGCATGATGATCGGTGCTTTTATCGAAAACGAACTCATCGCATTTCGCGCTCTACTCGTCCCTCCTATCGACGATGAACATTTAGGGCTTGATATTGGTTTGCCAGAAAGTGAACTACACCGCGTCATCTATCAAGAAATCTCAAACGTTCATCCGAACTGCCGAGGAAATGGTATGCAAAAAATATTAGCAAAAGTCATTATGGAAGAATTGCAAAAAGAAGACAGCAAATATGATTATGTATGCTGCACCGTTGCTCCTTTTAACATTCCAAGTTTGAAGGATAAATTTGCGCAAGGGATGGAGATTGCTGCGCTGAAAGAGAAGTATGGTGGTAGTCTGCGGTATGTTTTTGTGAAGAAATTGCGTGAAGACAAGAAAAGAGATTGGACGGATGTTCAAAGTATTCTAATGAGTGATGCTAGTGGACAGCAGGCTTTGCTTTCGGAAGGGTATCGTGGGTATGAGATGGGGAAAGTTGATGAAGATTTTGTTGTGAAGTTTGGACGATAATCTATATACTCGAAAAGAGGAGATGTCTGCTGTGACATCTCCTTTTACTTTCTCTTCATTGAACATATCGATTGCAACTCCAAATATATCGGCGGTTTTCGAAATATATCGGCGCAACTCCAAATATATCAGCGATTTTCGAAATATATCGGCGCAACTTCAAATATATCAGCGATTTTCGAAATATATCGACTTACCGACAAAGATTGACAATAATTGCAACCTATACAAAGCGCAACATTAAACCGTCATCTTCCAACTAGATAAAGCTAACCAGTTCTCCATTTCCTTATAATCGGGCATGATTTTCCCGACAAGACGCCAAAACGATCGATCATGATTTAAATGAACCATATGACACATTTCATGAACAACTACATAGTCAATTACTCGCTGTGGTGCCATTGCTAGCTTCCAATTGAATGTTAGTTGTAAATTCGAATCGCAAGTACCCCAAGTACGACTACTATCTGTAATACGAATAGAACGTGGTTTTGTTTTGAAATTACTTTGATGCGCTTTAATACTCTTCTCTACTAAAGATTTACACTGCTTATAGTAAAATCGTTTTAAAGCTTGTTGTATTTTCTCATCCTTAAGCTCTTTCACATAAATATGTAACTTATCCCCTTTAAATACTGCGTTGTCTTGCTCAATGCTTGCATCTTGGGAAATCTGTATCGGATACGTATTCCCTAAATACAAAAAGCCTTCTCCTTGATCATAATCCTTTTCCTGTGGTCCATGCGCTCGCTCCTGCATTTCTTTACGTGTTGTCTGAATCCACCCCCACTTCTCTTCTAGCAACTGGACTAAGTATTCAACAGGTGTCCCTTTCGGAGCCTGTATTTCTACATTTCCATACGAATCTACAAAAAGACGCACGGACTTTTTCTTCTTATAAGTTATATGAAAATTAATTGTCTCACCTAAATATGTATGTACCATTTCATCACCTAGCATAGTATTTTTACAAATAAAAAAGAGTAGGATACGAACGTCCTACTCTACCTATTATATCATTTACTGCTTTAACGAACTCATTATCCTCTATACTTTACACCTAATCCCTTAATGAAATTCCTTGCGTATCTATCGCCGCACTCTTTGTAATTTTTATGACCTTTTTTTCTTAATAGAGCGCCTAACTCTCCTTTTGTTACCGTAACGCCCACGCTATCTAATATATCAAGTACATCCTCACTCGTTAAAGATAGTGCGATTTTCATTTTCTTTAGAAGAAGGTTATTGGCACTCTCCTTGCTCTGTACAGGTGCAGGCTGCCCTGATTTCGGATCTTGCTTTCCTCTTTTTAAAGTAATAAATCCATTTAAAAATGCCTCTAACATCATCATATCGCATGTTTTTACGTACTCATCTTCAGCTACCTCATCATTTTCAGCTTCGTGCTGAGGAGCTCTCTTTATTTTTGTAAGCATATCAACTACGTCTTCTTTCGTTACTTCCATCCCGCCAAGTTTAAAGATTTCTACCATATCTATATCTTTTATATCTAAAGCGTATCGTACTCTTTTTAATATATCGTTGTTGCTCATTGCCATTGGGTTTCCTCCTGAAATGTTGATTATTTATTCAGCGGTTAAAGTTTATGCTATAACCTGCTTTAAATTATCATGTTTAATCTAGCCTTTTAGTTATTGTCCACTAAATTAATACTTTAACATTTTAAAGATATGTTTTATAGTCTTACCCGAACTTTTCTCTATCATTGTATCTACAGAGCTCTTACATGTTTTTTATATGCCTATAAAAAGATTTCTCTCTTAACATTAACTAAAAGAAAAAAACAGTGTTTTGATTTCTCAAATACACTGTTCTTTTCCAGCTCTGCACTTATTTTCAACTCACTCATGTCATGCACTACATATGAAATGATTTAAGTGCTTAAAAGTTAAACCGTCTCACTATCCTGAGCCTCACCAACACTATCCTCAAACTTATCCAACAAAGCACGTACTTCATCAGTCGACTTCGTGCTCATCAATTGATTTCTCAATTCAGCAGCTCCTGGGAAGCCTTTTACATAAATTTTAAAGAAGCGATGAAGTCCTGTGATTGAGCGTGGCAGTACTTCTGCATATTGATCTTGTAAATCAAGTTGTAGTCTTAAAAGATCTAGATGTTCTTTACTGCTATGTTCCCTTGGCTCTTTTTCAAACGCAAATGGATTTTTGAAGATGCCTCGTCCGATCATTACGCCATCAATGCCGTATTTTTCAGCAAGTTCCAGTCCCATTTTACGATCAAGGATGTCTCCATTGATTGTTATTAACGTATTTGGTGCGATACGGTCACGTAATTTTTTAATTTCCGGAATTAGTTCCCAATGCGCATCTACTTGGCTCATTTCTTCTCTTGTGCGTAAATGAATAGAAAGGTTTGCAATATCTTGTTTGAAAATGTGCGTTAACCAATCTTCCCACTCGCTTAACTCTTTAAAGCCAAGTCTTGTTTTTACGCTGACAGGTAGTCCGCCCGCTTTTGCTGCTTGAATAAGTTCTGCTGCAACGTCTGGACGTAGAATAAGGCCACTACCTTTCCCTCTTGATGCTACATTCGGTACTGGGCAACCCATATTAATATCGATGCCTTTAAATCCTAGTTCTGCCATACCGATACTCATTTGACGGAAGTATTCGGGATTGTCTCCCCAAATATGTGCTACCATCGGCTGTTCGTCTTCTGTAAAAATTAAACGGCCACGTACACTTTTCATACCTTCTGGATGACAATAGCTATCCGAGTTTGTAAACTCTGTGAAGAATACGTCTGGACGACCAGCTTCACTTACTACGTGACGGAAAACAACGTCTGTCACATCTTCCATTGGTGCAAGTACGAAAAATGGTCGTGGTAATTCACGCCAAAAATTATCTATCATTTCAAATTCAAATCCTCTCACTATGAATACAATTTCAAAATCTAAATTTATAATTTGTGAAAATCAGCAATATTTATTTTAACTAAAATCGCTTATGAATGGTATTTTTGTAAACCAAAAAGCAGGTGGTATAGATTTTTTCTATATCAACTGCTTTCCTATTATACTAACTTAAGCCAAGCCACACACTCCACATGAGTCGTATGCGGGAACATATCAACAGGTTGTACTTCCTGTGTTTTATATCCGCCTTCTTCTAGTACTTTTAAATCACGTGCTAATGTTGCTGGGTTACATGATACGTATACGACGCGTTTTGGCTTCATGTCGATGATTGTATTTAGTAATGCTTCGTCACAGCCTTTACGCGGTGGGTCTACGACCATTGTGTCAGCAATTACGCCTTCTTTGTACCATTTTGGAATGACTACTTCTGCCTCTCCTACGCCAAATTCAGCGTTTGTCATGTTGTTTAGTGCTGCATTTCGGTTTGCGTCTTCAATTGCTTCTGGGACGATTTCAACGCCGTACACTTTTTTCGCTTTTTGCGCTAGGAATAACGAGATTGATCCGATTCCGCAATAGGCATCAATTACTGTTTCGTTACCGTTTAATTTTGCGTATTCTAACGTTTTATCGTATAGCACTTTCGTTTGTTCTGGGTTTACTTGATAGAATGAACGTGCTGAAATCGCAAATTTAATGTCACCGATAAAGTCATAAATATATTCTGATCCGTACAGTACTGTCGTTTTATCTCCGAAGATTACATTCGTACGCTTCGTATTTACGTTTTGAACGATTGATTTTACTTCTGGGAATTTCGCTGCAATTTCTTCAATGATTGCGTTTTTGTTCGGCAATTCTGCTGTACGTGTAATGAAGACAAGCATAATTTCCCCTGTTACTTGTCCGTAACGAGCCATTACGTGACGAAGTGTTCCTTTGTTACGCTCTTCGTTGTACGCAGTGATACCGTGCTTTTCACAAATACGTTTTACTTCTTGAATTAATGTATCGTTTTCTTCTGCCTGAATTAAGCATGATTCCATATTAATGATGTCATGCGTTCCTTGGCGATAGAAACCAGCTACAAGTCCGCCTTCACGTTCTCCGATTGGTACTTGTGCTTTATTGCGATATACCCACGGATTTTCCATGCCAAGTACAGGATGAACAGGAACATCACCTAGTCCTCCGATACGTTGCATAACGTCACGTACTTGTTTTTCTTTCGCTTGTAATTGTCCTTCATAAGTTAAGTGCTGAAGCTGACAACCGCCGCACTGATTATATACTGGACATTCAGCATCTTTACGATATGGACTTTCTGTATGAAGCTTCATTAAACGACCAAATGCGAAGTTTTTCTTCACTTTAATAATTTTAATTTGCGCTTCTTCACCTGGTAATCCGTTTTTAACGAAAATAGGATAGCCCTTTACTTTCGCAACACCGGCACCATCATGTGTTAAATCTTCAAATACTACATCTATAAACTCGTTTTTCTCAACTGGTGGCGTCATTTTAGTACTCATTTTCCGACCTCTCTTTTTCATAACACTGCGTTACATTTTATCATACTTATATGGTCTTTTTCTATTGGAAGAAAAAAAGCTATTGACGATAGTTCTCTGTTAATGTTACGCTACTACTAATTTAATACGGACGATGTTACCTCATATATACTTGATAATATGGATCGAGAGTTTCTACCCGGCAACCTTAAATTGCTGGACTATGGGGAAAACTAATGAATATTAGCCTATGCGCAAAAAAGGACTCATATTGATTAGCTTTCTCTCATAGATGAAAGTGAATCCATATGGGTCTTTTTTTATTTTTATTTTTCTAAAAGGTCAGACATCTTACGTATGACATAAAACCTCATTCCTTTATTTTTAGTAATATAACGAGCGTTTTATGTACAAACTTTATACGAACTTCTGAAAGGGGCAACTACATGCAATATGTAATGAGCATTATCGGTATTTTTGCCGTGTTAGGTTTATGTTTTGCTTTGTCAAACAACAAAAGTAAAATCAACTTCCGTGCAATTGCAATTATGATTGGTTTCCAAATTTTAATCGGTTGGTTTATGTTTGCTACAAAGATTGGTCAACAAATCATTATTTTCATTAGTAAGGTTTTCAACAAACTAATTAAACTTGGTACGACAGGTGTCGATTTTCTCTTTAATGGAATTCAAAGAGATTTTGTCTTTTTCTTAAACGTATTATTAATTATCGTATTTTTCTCAGCACTACTTTCAATCTTTAGTTATTTAGGTGTTTTACCATTCATCGTTCGCGTTGTCGGCGGTGCAATTTCAAAAATTACTGGTTTACCACGCGTTGAGTCATTCCATGCAGTAAACTCTGTATTCTTCGGTTCAAGTGAAGCGTTAATCGTTATTAAAAACGATTTACAGCATTTCAATAAAAACCGTATGTTTATCATTTGTTGTTCTGCGATGAGCTCCGTTTCTGCTTCTGTTACAGCATCATACGTAATGATGTTAGATGCAAAATACGTACTAGCAGCTCTTCCGCTAAATTTATTCTCAAGCTTAATCGTTTGTTCGTTATTAACACCAGTTGATACGAAGAAAGAAGATGAAGTGATTCAAAAATTTGATAGAACTCTATTCGGGGACAGCTTTATCGGTGCAATGATTAACGGTGCGCTTGATGGTTTAAAAGTAGCTGGTATCGTTGCCGCATTAATGATCGCCTTTATCGGTGTGATGGAAGTTGTAAACTACGTAATTAGTGCAGCTTCAGGCGCAATGGGACATGCCATTACTTTACAACAAATCTTCGGTTACGTACTTTCTCCATTCGCATTCTTAATGGGTATTCCAACTCAAGATATTATCCCAGCTGGTGGTATTATGGGTACGAAGATTGTTTTAAATGAGTTTGTAGCAATCCTTGATTTAAAAGACACAGCTACAACATTAGCTCCACGTACAGTTGGAATCGTTACAGTATTCTTAATTAGCTTCGCAAGTATTAGCCAAATTGGTGCAATCGTTGGTACAATCCGTGCCCTTTCTGAAAAACAAGGAAGCGTTGTTTCTAAATTTGGTTGGAAAATGCTATTTGCATCAACACTTGCTTCTATTTTATCTGCGACAATCGCTGGATTGTTTATTTAATAAAAAATCACCTTACTTTAACGAATAAGGTGATTTTTTTGATTCTTTATGAAACCGATTGAAATTCAACTGCTTCTTCTGTATTGATAATCCTATCTTTATATATACCTTTTATTGAAATGTAAATGATAGATTTGTTTATGTTTTTTAACTTTCCTAATGAAAAATGATAAAGCAATCCATTACTTTTTAAAGTCCACATCTTCCCACTCCATGGACCAGTAGCTTTTTGTTCATCCGACGCCTTGATTTCACCTTCATATTCGCATTCTCCCAAAGGAGTTTTAATTGTATTCTTCTCTGTATCAATTCGAATATTTTTAATTAGATTCAAATTTTCATCAGAGAGAATTTGAATTTCATGATCTTTCTTTTTAAAAAAGAGTTTTCCGTCTTTGGTATTTATATATTCTGCATTATCCATTTTATCTATCATAAAATCATATTCTTCTTTTGTAATACCTAAGTTTTGATGATAAGGAAACGTTTTTTTCGGTATAATTTCTTCTTCGGCATACTTCAAATACCAATCTAAATTATTTGTAATACTATCGCTCATTTTATTTCCGATTTTCTCTAATTTCTCTTTTATCTCATAAGGAAATTCAAGTGTCATAATATCCGCCGTCACTTCCGCATTCATAAGATGCGATGGAATATACTCTTCCACGCTATTCGCTTTACTCACTTCACTTTGACAACCAACTATAAATAGCGATATGAAAAAGATATATATTATTTTTTTATATTTCATTTCTATTCTCCACTCCATACATTATTCTTACTTAGTTTTATAGCGGTTTTCATTATAGTATAAAATCTTTATATTTTAATAAAAATACATATCCTTATGCAAAATTGCATATTAATATGTATTCTTCTTACTTTAAAATTAGCTTAAATAACTTTCCAAATTATACAAATAACAAGTTTAAAATGTTATAATTTTCAAAAAAAAAAAAAAAAAAAAACCATTGGAGGATATTATGAAAGCTCACGCAATTTTCGATTTCTTACATTTACTAGTCTTAACGCTGAAAAGCTATTATGTATGGGGAATGCCTATCTATGTCTTCATTATTCCTCTTATCTTTGTAGTCGGTTATATTATTATTAATTCTAATAAGAAACAAAAAAATACATCTATTCAAAGTCACTAATCTATTACATTAATAACCTCCTAAAAATCATATTCCCCTCATTTTCTTCAAATGATATGATGAACAAGGGTATATCCCCACCACTCTTATAGCGGTGGGGATTTTAATGTAAATATGCAACATACTACACAATAGAAGGTGATTTTTATGAGAAAATACGCAGCAATTGCTTTATGTACGTCTGCCATTCTAGCAGGCTGTAATACTAACAATGTAAGTCCAGAACCTAAAAAAGAGAAAACGGCTCAAGGGATTAAGAAACAAGAAGAGACTGTGCAAGAACAAGGTAAAATCTCACATAATTCAGTTACACACGAATCTACAAACACAAGTATTCATATTACAGACATAAAAGATTCTTTAAATGAAGTACAATATAAAATTTGGCGCACAGCTGATGGCAAGGAAAGTGCTAAATCTTTTTCTTCTAAAGAAAAAGAGAAACAATTCACACTTCCTTTTGATATAAAGGAATTTGAAGGAAAACGCGGTGAGTTCCAAATTGAAGCAACAGGAATGAAAGAAGATGGGAAAACAATCCCGCTTACGAAATCTACTATTACTTTCGAACAAAAGGTTCCTGTTCTTATGTATCACGCAATTGATGATTATCATGGTCAAGGCATTAAAGATTTATTCGTATCACCAGCTAACTTTGAAGCACAAATGAAACATTTAAAGGACAATGGTTATACGCTTTTAACGTTTGAACGCTGGGGCGATATAAATACAGTAAATAAACCGATTTTCGTTACATTTGATGACGGTATGAAAAATAATATGAATGCATTTCGCATTTTACAAAAGCTAAAAGATGATACTTTTAAACCGGCAGCAACAGAATATATGATTGTTGATAACGTTGATGTAGAAGGAGCATTGTCTACTTCTGAAATAAAAGAAATGGTTGATTCCGGCATTTTCTCGGTGCAATCTCATACTGCAACACATGCAGACTTACCGAAAATTACAAACTATGAGGAAGAGTTAAAAGGTTCAAAAGAAAAGCTAGAAAAAATAACAGGTAAGCCTGTTATCGCGATTGCTTATCCATTCGGTCATGTAGATGATAAGGTTGTTGCAGAAACGAAGAAGTATTATCAATTTGCGACGACGACAAAGCCTGGGCAATTCATTACGAAGGGTGAACCTGATGAATTGTTAAAGATGAAGCGCGTTCGTATACACCATACAACGACTGTAGAGCAGTTTGCTTCTTCAATTAAGTAAATATAAGGGCTCAATACATTTTGAGCTCTCTTTTTACTTTATATTTATATATATTTTTAGAATTTTCTTGTATTATATATAGTAAGAAATCTTTCAAATTAAAGGAGATTATACATATGTCATTTGAACAAACGTTAGAGAAATATGCTGCTCTTGCAGTTAATGTTGGTGTTAATATTCAACCTGGACAAACTTTATCAATTAGTGCACCTCTTGAAGCTGTACAATTTGTACGCCTCGTTACAGAAAAAGCATATAAATCTGGTGCAAAACACGTATATGTAGATTGGAATGATGAGACGTTAACACGCTTAAAATTCGATCTAGCTCCTGAAGAAGCTTTCGCTGAATTTCCATCTTGGAAAGCACATGCTCGTGAAGAATTAGCAAAAGAAGGCGCTGCATTTATGTCTATCTATGCGGAAAACCCTGATTTATTAAAAGGTGTAGAACCATCGCGTATCGCAACAGCTCATAAAGTAGCTGGAGAAGCAATGAAAGTATACCGTGATTACGTACAAGCAGATAAAGTAAGCTGGTGTGTCATTTCTGTTCCTACGAAAGAATGGGCTGCGAAAGTATTCCCTGACGTAGCGCCAGAAGAACAAGAAGCAAAGTTATGGGATGCTATTTTCAAAGCTACTCGTGCTGATTTAGAAAATCCTGTAGAAGCATGGAAAGAACATGATGAAACATTACATACAAAAGTGGATTACCTAAACGAAAAGCATTATAAAGCTCTTCACTATACAGGTCCTGGAACAGATTTAACAATCGAACTTCCAGAAAAACATGTATGGGCTGGTGCTGGTAGCTTAAATGAAAAGAACGTACCATTTATGGCTAATATTCCAACTGAAGAAGTATTTACAATGCCACTTAAAACAGGTGTAAATGGCCAAGTTTCTAGTACAAAACCGTTAGTATTTGCAGGTAATATTATCGATAATTTCACGTTAACATTTGAAAACGGACGTATCGTAGACTATAAAGCTGAAGCTGGTGAAGAAGCTTTAAAACATTTAGTAGAAACAGATGAAGGTTCTCACTTCTTAGGGGAAGTAGCTTTAGTACCTCATGACTCACCAATTTCAAACACAAATGTTTTATTCTACAATACACTATTTGACGAAAATGCATCTTGCCACCTTGCGATTGGAAATGCTTACGCATTTAACTTAGTTGGCGGAAAAACAATGTCTAAAGAAGAACTTGCTGAAAACGGCGCAAACGCTAGTATTACACACAACGACTTCATGATTGGATCAGCTGAGCTTGATATTGACGGTATTACTGCTGATGGCAGACATGAACCTATCTTCCGTAAAGGTAACTGGGCGTTTTAAATTTATTACCATAAAGAAACACATTGGATAATCCAATGTGTTTCTTTATTTATTTGGTTTCAATTCAAATTTTATTGTTCTATTTTCACGCGTAAACTCTGGTCTATACGTAGCGATATACGTATTTTCTTTCGCTACGTCAAATAGCATGATATCTTGAATTTTTTCTTCTGGTGCTAACTTTTTACTAATAAAGCTATCAGGGTTATTATATTCTTTAAATCTTGTACCTTTCTTATCGGTAATCTCAAATTCATAAAATGCAAAAGGTATTTCCTTTTTACTATTATTTTCTACTTTGAAAATAATCCCCAAAATCTCCTCTTTCTTTTTATCCTCATCATAATCCGGATATCCTAATTTAACTGAATCGATAGTTACTTGCAAACCATCTACGTCTACTGTCTCCCCTATTTTATACACTTTATCTTGAACATCTTCTTGTTTACTTTCATTACTATCTTTAGTCTCAGTGCAAGCACTTAAACTAAAAGCTATGCCAAAAATTAAAACAATTTGACTCACCTTTTTTAACATATTCTTTCCCCCACATAAGACAATATTTCATATGTATCATAACAAAATGCTTTACGCTTTCTTGTCATATTTTGTCGTATTAATTGCTAACTGCACAAATAGAAAAAAGCTATCTTCTACAAAAGATAGCTTTCATGATGCCGATGAAACCTTAAGCCCAATGACACCCAAAACAATAAAAAGAATACAAAATGCTTGAAATAAACTAATATGCTCTTTAAAAAAGTACACACTAATGATTGTAATAAGTAATGTTCCAACGCCAGACCAAATAGCATAAGCAATACTTAAATGGATCTTTTTCACAACGATGGCGAACACGCTGAAACAAATTCCATAAAACACGAAAATAAGTACACTTGGAACGAGCTTTGTTAAACCATTTGATAGTTTCATCGCAATTGTTCCAGCTACTTCAAAAATAATTGTAACAAGTAATAATAGCCAATATACCATACTAGAATCTCCTTCTCTGTTACCTTATAGAGATTCTAGTATACTACTTATAGTCCCAATGAAATATATTTAATTTCTAAATATTCCTCGATGCCGAAATGGCCTCCTTCACGGCCGATACCACTTTCTTTAAAGCCACCGAATGGTGCTTGTGCAACTGATGGAAGACCGTCGTTTAGACCGATAATACCGTACTCTAACGCTTCACTAATTTGGAATGCTTGGCTAATGTCTTTCGTGAAAATATACGCAGCTAAACCGTATGGTGTATTATTTGCACGTTCGATTACTTCATCAACTGTTTTGAATTTCGCAACTGGTGCCACTGGCCCAAATGTTTCTTCATTCATACAAAGCATCGTATCATTTGCCAACCCAATTACAGTCGGTTGAATGAAATGTCCCTCTAACTCTGCGACCTTTTGACCACCATATAAAACTGTTCCACCTTTTTGAATAGCATCTTCAATATGTTCTTGTACTTTTGAAACTGCATTCTCATCAATAAGTGGCCCAACAGTCGTTCCGTCACCGAAACCGTCTCCTACTTTCAACTGCCCTACTGCCTTTTGGAACTTCTCTACAAATACTTCGTATACTTCTTCTTGAACGAATACTCGGTTTGTACATATACACGTTTGTCCTGCGTTACGGAATTTCGAACCAATCACCGCTTCTACTGCTTTATCTAAATCTGCATCATTCATTACGATAAACGGAGCGTGACCACCTAACTCAAGTGAAACTTTTTTCATCGTTTGCGCCGCACTAGCCATTAACTCTTTCCCAATTTCCGTTGACCCTGTAAAGGACACTTTTCGAACGCGACTATCTTCCATCCATGTATCAGCAATTGCTTTTGCACTACCTGTTACGATATTGATTACGCCCTTTGGAATATCTGCTTCATGGGCTAATTCCGCTAATTTCAATGCAGTTAGCGGCGTTTGACTTGCCGGTTTCACAACGGCTGTACAGCCTGCTGCAAGCGCTGGGGCTACCTTTCTCGTAATCATAGCAGCTGGGAAGTTCCAAGGTGTAATAGCTGCCATAACGCCAACTGGTTGCTTCATAACTAAAATGCGCTTATTCGGATGAGAAGCAGGAATCATTTCACCATATACACGTTTCCCTTCTTCTGCATACCATTCAACAAAACTATTTGCATAATTTACTTCACCAAGCGCTTCTGCAAACGGCTTTCCTTGTTCCTTCGTCATAAGCGCTGCGATCTCTTCTTTATTTTTATCAATAAGCATGAACCACTTTTTTAACTTCGTTGCACGATCTGCTGCTGTTAACTTAGACCATGATTGAAAAGCTTCATGGGCAGCATCAACAGCTTGCTTTGCCTCTGTTATCCCGCCCTTTGGTACCGTCGCAAATATTTCCTTCGTTGCTGGATTATTTACTTCGATTTGTTCTTGCAATGTAATCCACTCACCATTTATATACATCGCCTTTTTCTCTACATTTACAAACGTCGCTTTTTTATCCAATGTTCTCTTCCTCCTCTATAAGTTTCTTTATTTTCCTAGTGGCAGCAGATTGACTTATTTTTAAAAACTCCGCTACTTTATAACTCGATCCATATGTTTTATATGCTTTCAAAATAATATTTCGTTCTACTTCTTCTAACATTTTATAGAGACTTTGACCGGACTGTTCAACCGTTGATTCTTGCATCGCTATTGGCAAATCTTCTATCGTAACGATATCATCAGCAGTTATAACAATTCGCTCAATCACATTTTCAATTTCTCTATTATTTCCTTCCCAAGGGTAACCAACAAACATTTGTAATGTACTAGGTGCTAATTTTACATTCCGGCCATATTTCTCGTTAAAATGCTGTAAATAATGATAAATGAGTGGCAAAATGTCTTCTGTTCTTTCCCGGAGTGGCGGAATTACAATTGGAATGACATTCAGACGATAATATAAATCTTTCCGAAATGTTCCTTGTTTCACCATCATACTTAAATCTCTATTTGTGGCTGCTACAATTCTGACATCTACCTTTTTTAATTCTCTTCCGCCAATAGGTCGAAATGTCTTCTCCTGCAACACTTGCAAAAGCTTCGCTTGAATTTCAAGCGGCATTTCGCCAATTTCATCTAAGAAAAGAGTTCCTTTATGCGCGGATTCTAATAGACCCTTTTTTCCTTCACGATTCGCACCTGTAAAAGATCCACCTGAGTATCCAAAAAGCTCTGATTCAATTAAATTTGTTGGCAATGCTGCACAGTTAATTTCATAGAAACTTTCATTCTTCCGATTACTCACTTCATGTAAATGACGTACTAATCGACTCTTCCCTACTCCTGTCTCACCTAAAACGAGAACAGTACTATCCACCACAGATACTTTTTTAATTGTCTCGACTATTTTTTGCATAGCGATACTTTTAAAAATAAGTCCTTCATGCTCATACGTTTCTCTTAATTCTTTTTTATATGTTTTTAATTGATTATCCATTTCCTCTACCTTTTGACGTAATTGGTAGAGCTCTGTAAGATCACGAGAGTAACTTATCACTCTTCTTAAATTTCCCTCATCATCAAAAACAGGCCTTGTACGAACGTGTAAATACTCTCCTGATTTTGTCGTTTGGACGAGTTCAATGGGCCTCTTTTTTTCAATTACTTCTAACGTTGCCGATGGATAAAAGATACCATCCTTCTGCAACTCTTTTACATGCTTACCTACTAACTCTTTAGCAGCTAATTGATAGTGCCTTTCACATGTACTATTTACACGCACAACGATTCCCTTTTCGTCAGTCACAAAAATTTCGTCAAACGCATATTCAAATACATCTTGTAAATCCATTAACACTCGTTCCTTTTCTGCAACCATCCTAGCCACCCCTAACTTCCAAAACATCGATTCACTTCACTACCTTCATTATAAAGTGAATTTTCTGAATTTTATATAGAGTCAGCTAGAATGTTTGCGATTTATTATTTAACTTTTAAACACGAGCAGTATTTGCTTTCTCATAACAGACTTGCAATGACTCTTCAATGATTGTTAATCCTTCTGCAAGTTGCTCATCTGTAATTACTAATGGCATGAGCACACGAATAACATTGCCGTATGTCCCTGCTGATAGTAGAAGTAATCCGCGTTTGTTTGCTTCTGCGCACAAATTAGCTGTTAATGTTTTATCAGGTGCTTTCGTCTTACGATCTTGAACGACCTCGAATGCACACATTGCCCCTAAACCGCGCACATCACCGACACAATTATATTTATTTTTCATCTCTTCAAATCGGTTCATTACGACTTTTCCTAATTCTATCGCTCTATCATTTAAATTCTCTTTTTCTATTACATCAAGTACTGCCAATGCTGCTGCACATCCTAGTGGGCTTCCTGCATACGTTCCACCAAGCTCTCCCGGTGCAGACTCATTCATAATTTCCTTGCGCCCAATCACACCACTAATCGGTACACCAGCGCCTAATGATTTAGATACCGTAATTAAATCTGGAACGACATCATAATGATCAATGGCAAAATATTTTCCGGTACGACTAAATCCTGTTTGAATTTCATCCGCTACAAATAAGATGCCGTGTTCTGAACAAATATTGCGTACTGCTTGCACAAACTTCTTACTTGGAACGATAAATCCGCCTTCCCCTTGAACAGGTTCCATAACAACGGCTGCAATTGTTTCTGGTGCTACTTCTGATATGAAGAAATTCTTAAACTCTTCAATCATAAAGTCATCGTACTGCTCTTCAGTTAGTCCTTCTGGGCGACGATATTCGTATGGGAATGGCGCTTTATATACTTCCGGTGCAAATGGGCCAAATCCAAATTTATATGGTTTTACTTTACTTGTCATCGTCATTGTCATTAATGTACGTCCGTGGAAACCTTTAGAAAACGCAATAATACCAGGTCTTTTTGTATATTTACGAGCGATTTTCACCGCATTCTCAACTGCTTCTGCACCACTATTTAGAAATAGTACTTGCTTATCAAAACTTCCTGGCGCTAATGCCGCAAGTTTTTCTGCTAATTCAATATATGGCTCATACATCATGACATTAAATCCAGTATGAATGTATTGATCTACTTGTTTATGGAGTGCTTCTTTCACAGCTGGGTGACAATGTCCTACGTTAATTGTTCCAATTGCTCCCGCGAAATCAATGTACTGATTACCATCAACATCTGTTACAAGAGCACCATTTGCAGATTGTACAAACGTTGGGATGCCGTTACTTACTCCTTTTGGTACTATATTTTGGCGGCGTTCTAATAAAGACGCTGCTTTCGGTCCAGGAATTTGTTCATTTACTTTAGCAAATTTTTTTGTGTTCATTGCGTACCCCATCCTTTTCTTTACATTGTTTTCTCTTTTTATTGCAAAATGTATGCCAACTTTCTTTTCTAGCATTTATCCTATATTCTTTGTATCCAGGCATAAAAAATAAGTCTATAAAGACTCATTAAGAGTCTTTATAGACTTATTTTCCTTACACATTAGACTTTTCTTTCTCCCAGAAAAACTCACCCGATTGAGAAATAAACTCTCCAACAGAATCTAACACTAAATCAGCAAGTGGTTCTAATGTTGGACGGTCTCCCGTACCAGATAGCACCCCAATTGCATAGCAATCGCCATTTTTGGCTAAATGTAAATCAGTTGGCGTATCTCCAACAACCGCAACCTCACATGATGCTAAATTAAATTTCTCACAAAACACTTCTATAATCTTTTTATCTGGTTTTTGCGCAGGGAATGTATCCGAGGCTATAATATAATCAAAAAAGTTCTCCAACTTATATTGTTTTAAAAATAATTCTGTTGGTGCGAAATCATCCGCCGTGACAACCCCTAATATAAATCCTTTATCTTTTAATGCCTGTAACACTTTCGGTAAATCTGCTGTCATTTTCATATGCGAACGATGCTCATACATAAGGGAAAATAACTTCTCACTTACCCAATGATGCATCTCTTCTTCTCTAGCAGACTCAATATAATTACAAAGCCCCTTCGCTACATCAAGGCTTGTTCCAGCAGCTATTGCACTCCTCGGATTAACAAATGCTCCCTCTACACCAATCTCTTCTAATAAGGTCTGCCGCATTGTACTTGGTAAATGATATAAACTTATACATTCAGCTACAAGTTCTTCAGCTACTTTTATCCATATTGAATGAAAATCCATTAATGTCCCATCTTTATCAAATAATATCGCCTTTACCTTCTCCATAGCACCCTACCTCTCATTTCTTATCTCTTCCAGTGTATCAATAAAGTATGGATGTAAAATAAAAGAATTGTAAAAATACCATAAAAATCAAACTAACTCCCAATTTACAATTCATTTTAACAAAGTAAAAAGGATGCCTTTACAGGGCATCCTCTTGATGTTCAGGAACAAATAGTTCTAAACAATGATATATATTTTCGAATTCCATCGGTGCATCTCCACCATACTCACCATCTAAATTAATCATTAGTTTATCTGGTGAATGTACTTTAATTCGGTTCGCTTGTGTATATAACACTTTTGGATTATTAATATGTTCACCACGTTGTGCTTGTGTTGCTGCTTTAATTAAATCAGCGATAGAACCTTTTTTCAGTACTAATAGGTCAAATAACCCATCGTTAATAGATGCATACGGTGCTACCTTTTCAAATCCACCTACTGAACGGGTATTCGTAATTAAAAACATCGTAATTTCTTCTTGTAGTAACTTTCCATCATACTCAATTTCAACATATGTCGGATGCAATGATGGTAACATCTCGATACCTTTTAGGTAATAAGCAAGTTGTCCTAATACTGTCTTTAACTTACTCGGTACTTCGTATGTTAATTCTGTAATACGACCGCCACCAGCGATGTTAATAAAATATGTATCGTTCGCTCTACCAAGGTCTAATGGCACTGTTTTTCCTTCGCAAATAATATCTGCTGCCTCTTCAATAGAACGAGGTACACCAATTGCACGTGCAAAGTCATTTGTCGTTCCAACTGGAATAATTCCAAATTTCGGACGGAATTCATGCCCAACTAAACCGTTTACTACTTCATTTAATGTACCGTCGCCACCAGCCGCAATAACAACATCAAACTTACGATCCGCAGCTTGCCTCGCCGCCACAGTAGCGTCTCCAGGACCCGTTGTCGCATGACAAGATGTCTCATAGCCAGCTTGTTCTAATTTTTGTAATACTTCTGGTAAGCTCTTCTTAAATAGCTCACGCCCCGAAGTAGGATTATAAATAATTCTTGCTCGCTTCATCATTTATTAGCACAGGAAATTTCTTTATGTATCGAAAAAGAACATACTGAACTTCTATTCAGTATTCCCATGCCTACCTCCTCTCATCTTGCTATCCTTCTTTTATCCCGCTCAAACAGGCAGTAAGAACCCGATTCGTGTAGTCCATCAAAAGTAAATATTCATTTCAATGGTTTTTTATTTGACTCCAAAATTTATCCCGCTATTTGCGGGCAGTAAATGCCCGATTGGTGAGGGCTAATAATCAATGGTGGATGAACCTCCTACTGATTAAAGTTTCACTTTATTTCTATCCATTCTTCCATAAAAATTTACATATAACGAATAATAACTATCTATTATTTCATGAGATGAAAAAAACCTCTATGTTTAGATTTATCATTATTCCCACCTTTTTGCAACTATCATACCATAGTTGCTATACAAACATTTTTCCACTTTTGACAGTTAATCAAACGTTTGTTTAAACGATTTTGTCTCATTTAAACAAACGTTTGATTAACCTAGAAAAACACCCATGTACGGGTGTTTTTCTGCTTAATCTTTAAAAGTCACTACTATTATCGCTTATTAATCTCTTCAAGTAAGATTTTGTTAACAAGTGGTGGATTTGCTTGTCCTTTTGTAGCTTTCATAATTTGACCAACTAAGAAGCCAATTGCACGGTCTTTACCGTTTTTAAAGTCTTCGATAGATTGCTCATTATTATCAAGAATTTCTGTTACAACTTTACGAAGTGTACCCTCGTCAGAAATTTGAACAAGACCTTTCGCTTTAACGATTTCTTCTGGGTCTCCACCTTTTTCAATTAATTCGTTAAATACTTTCTTCGCGATTTTAGAAGAAATTGTACCTTTTTCAATTAATTGAACCATTTTAGATAAACCAGCAGGCGTTAATGCAACGTCTTTTAATTCTTTTTGTTGTTTGTTTAAGTATGCAAGTACTTCACCCATTAACCAGTTCGATGTTAATTTCGCATCAGCACCGTCTGCAACAGTTGCTTCAAAGAAATCAGACATCTCTTTCGTTAATGTTAACACGTGTGCATCATAAGCTGGTAAGCCTAATTCTGCAACGTAGCGAGCTTTACGTGCATCTGGAAGTTCTGGAATAGAAGCTCGAACTGCTTCTTTCCACTCATCATCGATGTAAAGTTCAACTAAGTCTGGCTCCGGGAAGTAACGGTAATCGTCAGATCCTTCTTTCACACGCATTAAGATTGTTTTCTTTGTTGCTTCATCATAACGACGTGTTTCTTGTTGGATGATGCCACCAGATAACAGTTCTTTTTCTTGGCGCACTTGCTCATGCTCAAGACCTTTTTGTACGTAAGTGAATGAGTTTAAGTTTTTCAGTTCCGCTTTTGTACCGAACTTCTCTTGTCCAACTGGACGAAGAGAAATGTTCGCATCACAACGTAAGGAACCTTCTTCCATCTTACAATCAGATACACCAGTGTATTGAATGATTGATTTTAACTTCTCTAAGTATGCATATGCTTCTTCTGGCGTACGCATATCTGGCTCAGATACGATCTCGATTAAAGGCATACCTTGACGGTTGTAGTCTACTAATGAACCATCAGCTGTATGCGTTGATTTACCAGCATCTTCTTCTAAATGAAGACGTGTAATACCGATACGTTTCTTTTTACCGTCTACTTCGATTTCAATCCAACCATTTTCACCAATTGGCTTATCAAATTGAGAGATTTGGTAAGCTTTCGGGTTATCTGGATAGAAATAGTTTTTACGGTCAAACTTCGTTTCCGTTGCGATTTCACAGTTTAATGCCATTGCAGCTTTCATTGCAAAGTTAACTGCTTCTTTATTTAAAGTAGGAAGTACCCCTGGGTATCCTAAGTCAATTACACTTGTTTGTGTATTTGGCTCCGCTCCGAATTCTGTTGGACTCGCAGAGAAAATTTTCGAATTTGTTTTTAACTCAACGTGAACCTCTAAACCAATAATTGTTTCTAAATTCATCTATGCTCGCCTCCTTACAGACTTGCTTTTTTTGTATGATAGTCTGTTGCTTGCTCAAACGTATGTGCAACGCGGTAAATTGTCGCTTCATCGAAGTGTTTACCAATGATTTGTAGACCAAGTGGCATGTTGTTAGCACCGAATCCACATGGAACAGAAATCGCTGGAACACCCGCTAAGTTTACTGGGATTGTTAAAATGTCATTTGCATACATTGTCATTGGATCATCAACTTTTTCGCCCACTTTAAATGCCGGAGTTGGCGTTGTTGGTCCAATAATAACATCATAGTTAGCAAATACATTTTCAAAGTCGTTTTTAATTAATGTACGTACTTGTTGTGCTTTCTTGTAATATGCATCATAGTAACCAGAGCTAAGCGCAAATGTACCAAGCATAATACGACGTTTAACTTCATCACCGAAACCTTCACTACGTGTGTTTTTGTAAAGATCTAATAAGTTATTTACATTATCAGAACGAACACCGTAACGCACGCCATCAAAGCGTGAAAGGTTCGCAGATGCTTCAGAAGAAGATAGTAAGTAATACGTTGCTAGAGCGTATTTAGAGTGTGGAAGCGATACTTCCTCCCAAGTTGCGCCCATACCTTCTAATACTTTTAAAGCAGCTAGTACTGACTCACGAGCTTCTTCGCCAACACCTTCGCCTAAGTATTCTTTCGGTACAGCAATGCGTAAACCTTTAACATCGCCTGTTAAACCAGCTAAATAGTTTCCAACTTCAACGTTTGCAGAAGTTGCATCCATGCGGTCAATACCTGAAATAGCTTGTAATAAGTATGCATTGTCTTCTACTGTACGTGTAATCGGTCCGATTTGGTCAAGTGAAGATGCGAATGCTACTAATCCGTAACGAGATACGCGTCCATAAGTTGGTTTTAAACCTACAACACCGCAATATGCAGCTGGCTGACGGATAGAACCACCCGTATCAGAACCTAGAGAGAATAGTACTTCTCCTGCTGCTACAGCTGCTGCAGAACCACCACTAGATCCGCCCGGAACGTAATCTAAGTTCCATGGGTTTTTCGTAGCGTAGAATCCTGAGTTTTCATTTGAAGAACCCATTGCGAACTCGTCCATGTTTAATTTACCGATTGTAATTGTGTCAGCAGCTTTTAGCTTTTGCACAACTGTCGCATCATAAATTGGATCGAAGTTTGCTAACATTTTGCTCGCACAAGTTGTACGAAGACCGTTAGTTACAATGTTATCTTTTACACCAATTGGCATACCGAATAATAAACCATTATCTTCAGCGCCGATTTTTGCATCTAATTCTTTCGCTTTTGCGCGTGCATTTTCTTCATCTAATGTAAGAAAAGCTTTTACGTTATCTTCAACATCCGCAATACGTTTGTAAGATTCTTCTACTAAATCCGTAACGGAAATTTCTTTGTTGTTTAACTTCTTATGTAACTCTGATACTGAATGATCAAATAATGACATCGAAATTCCCCTCCTCTATTCTAATACTGCTGGAACACGGATTTGATTATCTTTGTGATCCGGTGCATTTTTTAATACTTCTTCGACTGGTAAACCTTTTTCTGGTACATCTTCACGCATAACATTTTTCATAGTTAATACATGAGTTGTTGGTTTTACATCTGTTGTATCTAATTCATTTAACTGTTCTGCAAATGTAACAATTGCATCTAGTTGTTTTTGAAATTTTTCTGCTTCTTGATCAGTAATTGCAAGACGTGCTAAATGTGCTACGTGCTTTACATTCTCAACGGAAATTCTTGACACGGCTAGGCCACCTCCATAATATATCGTTCAATCTACAATACTATTGATGATACCAAATTTTCAGTACTTCAAGCAAGTCAACACAGAGTACTTACGCCATTTTTACATAAAAAAAGAAAGGCAAATGCCTTTCTTTACAATTTACTCTTTATCTAACGGTTTATTTTTCGGAAATCTCTCGTTATCTTCTTCATTATCACGAATTGTTTTTTGTAATACAAAACAAGACATCGTTAAAAATAATGTTCCAATTAAATAGTATCCTTTTACACTAAGCGTTTCATCTAACGTATAAATCCCAATTAGCATACCTGAAATCGCACAAACAAATGAAGTCCATGCTAAAAACGTGAACGCTTGCGTATTACGTCTTCTCATCGTTCTCCCCCTCGTTAGCTGCATACCCATTATAGATAAGTATATTTACCATGATGGATTTTTATGTAAATTCTCGTTTTATATTTATAAATCTATCATAAAAGAATACTATTTTAAAGAAAGTTTTCTGCCTAATCTGAAAAAACAATTAAAATCATTGACAATTATTTCTATTCTACATAAAATAAAAATAAATATTACGAACCTCGAAATATACGGGAGTGGAATTAATTGTTGCAATATGAACATTTTTTAGACTTACTGCTAGATAACGCCAAGAAACTTTTCTATCCTGAAGAATGGGTAAGCCTAGATTTAACACTTTCTAAAACAGAAGTATTTTGTTTACTTTGGATGGAACGAAATACAGATATTACAATGACGAAAATTGCTGATCTTCTTGATATACCGATGAGTACAACAACGGGCGTTGTAAATCGCCTTGTAAAAAAGGGATATATTGAACGCTACCGTGATGAAAATGACCGACGTATTGTATTAATTCGGTTAACAGAAAACGGCGTAATACTCGTTCAAGAAGTAAAACAAAATGCGGCCCATTACTTTAGCTTAGTAACAGAAGCATTATCAGAAGAAGAAAAAGCATTCTTACTACAAATCTTCCAAAAAATCATGAATCACATCGCTACGTCACAGCAAAAAACAGAAGAAAAGATTTCTACACCTAAAATGAAAAACATTCCGATTGAATAAAACCCTATCTGGGTTTTTATTCAACCATTTACTTCGACACTCGTAATATTCGACATTCGAAACAAAGGGGATATGAATGATGAGAATTATCTTGTATACAGGTAAAGGCGGCGTAGGAAAAACTAGCATTTCAGCAGCAACAGCAATTCAAAGTGCGAAACAAGGATTAAAAACATTAGTAATGAGCACAGATCCTGCTCATAGTTTAGGAGATTCATTTGGTATAAAGCTATCTTCTGAACCACTAGAAATTCGTGAAAATTTGTGGGCACAAGAAATTAATACGATTTATGAAATGGAAAAAGGCTGGGGAAAATTACAGAAATATATTACACTACTCTTCACTTCTAAAGCAGCTGATGATATTACAACAGAAGAATTAACGATGTTTCCCGGTATGGAAGATTTAATTAGCCTACTTCGCGTACTCGATTATTATAAGCAAGACACATATGATGTTATCATTATTGATTGTGCCCCTACAGGAGAAACATTAGCAATGCTAAGCTTTCCAGACATGCTCGGCTGGTGGATGGAAAAATTATTTCCTATTAAAAGAAAAGTTTTAAAAGTCGTTCGTCCAGTAGCTCAACCACTCCTTGGTGTCCCTCTTCCAACCGACGATATTATGGACGAATTAACAAGTACACTTGAACAGCTCGGAGAAATGAGAGATATTTTATCAAATCGAGAAGTAACAAGTATCCGCATCGTTGTAAATCCTGAAAAAATGGTCATTAAAGAAGCCCAGCGCAGCTTTACTTATTTGAATTTATACGATTATAACGTAGATGCCATTATGATTAACCGCGTCATCCCTAACACTGTCACCGATCCTTATTTTCAGGCATGGAAAGATACACAGAAGAAATATAAAACATTAATTAAAGATAGTTTTCAACCCCTTCCTATTTACGAAGCTCCAATGTTTGAACAAGAAGTTGTTGGTTTGTCTATGTTAGAACGTGTAGGAGATTCTTTATTTAAAACTGATCATTCCCCTACAAAAGTAAAATTTAACGGGCGCACTCAATATGTAAAAAAGGATGGCGATGAGTATATTTTCGTTCTGTCCATTCCCTTCTCAAACAAAAGTGAACTTTCCTTAAATCAAAAAGGTGATGAACTTATTATTCGAGCGGGTTCTGTTAAACGGAACATCACGTTACCAAAAACATTAACACACCTTTCTATTCAAGGAGCAAAATTTGAAGAAGATGTACTAAATATTCGGTTTGGAGGTGTAGTACATGCATGAGGAATTACTACGAAGGGTAATTCGTACAAAAGTAAAAGTCGGGATGCATATATTAGAAGAGCTACCTAATCCAATCCAACAATCAGCTAAGCAAATATTAAATATTTTACAAGAGGAACTAGCTGCTTATCTGAAAGAACGAGAGCATCATGAAGTTAATTTAAAAAATATCATAATTGAATAACCATCTCTGTATAGAGGGCCTTTTTTTAGGCTTTCTATACTTTATTGGAGTGATGTAAATTGATGAAAAAACATTCCACTACTATATTCTGGATCATTCCCTTATTATTTTTCATTCATAACCTTGAAGAAGCTTTCCAAATGCCACAATACCTTGCTAATCAATTTTCAATCCGTCTTATAACTAGCCAACAATTTTTCATCGCCATTTCCGTATTAACAATCTTTGTATTACTTATCGTCTTTCTATATCAACTTAACTTCTTGTCTTCTATATGCTGGATTATTTTTATACAAGGGGCCATCTTCTTCAACTCTGTTCAACATATTATTTTGTTTTTCATTTATCGCTCTTATAACCCCGGCGTAATATCAGCATTTTTCATTACTCTCTTTTCTATTTTCTTTTTTTTATCAAAAAAACACTTAATTCATCCAAAGCAATTCGTAATTACACTCCTTTTCAGCTTATTTTCTTATCCCATTATAATTTGGATCACCTTACTGTTCGCTAGCTACTTTCATTCATAAAAAAAGACCAGGAAAATTCCTGGTCTATCACTCTACTTAACAAACATTGGATTCTATGTTATACAAAATTGGAAGGTACAGAATTAGGGTTTGTTTGTTAAGTTTATATGTTGAACGAACTAACAGCGGAGGGGTTCCTTCTGTTAGTCCATTAAACCCAATGATTATTTTACGATTTTTTCAAGCTCATCAAGTGAAAGATCTACTGAAATGGAACCATCATTTGTTTCTTTCTTAATTGCGTCTGTTACTTCTTTTGAATGATATAGTTCAATTACTTTTTTCAATGTTGGATCATCTTTATCTTTCTTACGAGCTGCAAAAATATTAATATATGGCTTTGCATTTTCATTCTTTGGATCTTCTAGGAAAATAGGATCCTTCGCTGGATCTAATCCAGCTTGACCAGCAACACCGTTATTAATAACTGATGCCGCTACATCTTTTAACACACGAGGTGTTTGCTGTGCGATAACCGGTGTAATTTTTAATTTCTTCGGATTTTCAGCAATACCACTTGGATCTCCAAATAGACCAAAGTCTTTTTTAAGCTTTAATAATCCAGCTGCATCAAGAAGTTTTAATGCCCGTGCTTGGTTCGTTGGATCGTTTGGAATTGCAATTTCTGAACCATCTGGGATTTCATTTGCTTTCTTATATTTTTCAGAGTATAAACCCATTGGCGCAATTTGCGTTGTACCAACAGCTGTAATATCTAACTTATGCTCTTTTTTAAATTGCTCTAAGAAAGCAATATGCTGGAATGAGTTTAATTCAATATCTCCATCAGCTAACGCTTTATTTGGCGTTGTGTAATCAGAGAACTCGACCAGTTTAATCTTAATCCCTTCTTTTTCAGCTTTTTTCTTCAAAATTTCCCAAGCGTCTCCATCCGTTCCAGTTACACCGACGCGAACTACTTTTTCTTTCGCTCCTGCACCCGTGTCTCCACTTGAGCAGCCGCTTAATGCTGAGACTCCTACAATCGCTGATAATGCAAATGCTAAAATTTTCTTCATTTTCTTTTCCTCTCTTCCTTTTTATGATCTGCGTAACAAGACTTTCGCAAAGTAGTTTCCTAAATTTTGAGCTATCTGTACGAGAATGATAAGTAACACGACCGTTACGAACATAACTGATGTATCAAAACGTTGATAACCATATGTCATTGCCAAGTCACCAAGACCGCCACCACCGACAAGCCCAGCAACTGCAGAGAATTCAATTAAACCAACTGTCATAAATGTAACACCTAAGATTAATGGTGCTAACGCTTCTGGTACAAGGATTTCAAAAACAATTCTAATTGGTGAGGCGCCCATTGCTTGCGCTGCTTCAATTACTCCTTTCGGAACGGAAACAAGGTTTGTTTCAACCATTCTAGCAATACCAATTGATGCGACTAACGTCATCGGGAAAATTGCCGCTGCTGTTCCAATCGTCGTTCCGATAACACTTCTTGTTAGTGGACTTAAGGCTACTAAAAAGATAATGAATGGTACCGGACGAATTGTATTAATTATGATGTTAAGAATAGAAAAGACCCATTTATTTTCTAAAAAGTTTCCTTTTCTCGTTACATATAAAAGTAAACCTAGAGGTATACCCAGAATTGTAGCGAATATAAGGGTTACAATTACCATTAAGAGGGTATCCCCCGTCGCATCTAGTATGCGCGGCCAAAATATACTCCAATCAACTCGCATGAGCTTCTACCTCCTTCAGCTGCACTTGCAGTCTTAGATGTTGTAATGCTTTTTGAATTTCCCTCTGCTCACCTTGCAACTCTACAAGAAGATTTCCAAATAGCACATTTTGAAGTTCAATAATATTTCCGTACAGTACATTTACATCGACGTTATAGTTTTTTGCGATATATGATAGTACCGGCTGTCCTGTCTCCTCACCAGTAAATGTTAGACGATAAATTTGACCACCATTTTGAATTTTCGCTAGAACACTTTCCGGTAAATGATCATTAATGACAGAACGTACAAAGTTTTGAGTCGTCTTTGTTTTTGGTTGCGTGAAAACATCAAACAGTTTTCCTTCTTCAATAACTTTCCCCTTCTCCATTACAGCTACACGGTGACAAATTTCTTTCACAACATGCATTTCATGTGTAATAAGAAGAATTGTTAAATTGTATTCTCGATTTACTTTCTTTAATAAGTTTAGAATTTCTGTCGTCGTTTCTGGATCTAAGGCTGATGTTGCCTCATCACATATAAGAATATCTGGCGATGTCGCAAGTGCTCTAGCAATGCCCACACGCTGCTTTTGCCCACCTGATAGCTGCTCTGGATAATAGTTTGCTTTATCTTCTAACCCTACAAACTTCAGCAGTTCATTTACTCTTTCTTTTATCTCATTCTTTGGTACTTTCGCTAACTTTAATGGATAAGCAATATTTCCAAATACTGTTCTTGAATTAAATAAATTAAAACTTTGAAAAATCATTCCGATTCTTTGTCTTAGTTTACGCAATTCTTTCGTCGATAATGATGTAATATCTTTATCATCTATTGAAATCGTTCCTGCCGTCGGTCTCTCTAACATATTTACTAAGCGTAATAACGTACTCTTTCCAGCGCCACTAAAACCGATAATGCCAAAAATTTCGCCTTTCTCAACTGATAATGTTACATCCTCCACCGCATGAACAGATTGGCCAGCTGATTCATACACTTTACTTACATTGGTAAAAGAAATCATTTTTTCCCCTCCTATATGCTGTAAAAACTTGAAGCAGAGCTTTCGAGGTAAAATAAAAAGTGCCCTCCTTCTTATCAACCATAAAGATAAGAAGGAGAGCACTTATATGTACTCGTTCACATCTTCTCATCTTCCAAGCCTTTATATGGCTTGCTGGAGTTAGCACGGTATTAAAAAACCCGTTGCTGAGGTATCGTAGGGCCAGTCCCTCCACCTCTCTGGATAAGAATGTATCGATTTAATTGTCGTTTAATTAATTCTCATTATAGAACTCAGAATAATAAGAGTCAATACATTTTTTAGAAAAATATTAATTATTCCTTTATTAAAATTTTCAGATGAATATTCATCTGAAAAATAGTAACTTTCAAGGTTATTTAAAATTCTTCTTCCTCATATTTTTAAACAGGAGAATCCTCTCTACGAATTGAATAAATTTATTTGAATATGAAACTCGGAGGAAGATAAATATATGAAAACAGCTCTTTTACTCGTCGATATTCAAAACGATTATTTTCCAAATGGAAAGATGGAATTGCGTAATCCAGTAGAAGCAAGCGAATATGCTAATCAGTTATTACAACAATTTAGAACAAACAGCGAACCTATTTTTCATATCCAACACGTAGCTATAAAAGATGACGCTACTTTTTTCCTACCTAATACAGAAGGTGTACATATTCACGAAAGCGTACGTCCACTTAGAGAAGAAACAGTTATAGTCAAACATTATCCAAATAGCTTCCGAGAAACTAATCTTCTAGAGCAATTAAAACGTTTTAATATTGAACATGTCGTTGTATGCGGGATGATGACTCATATGTGTATCGATGCAACAGTAAGGGCTGCATTCGATTTTGGCTTTCAATGTACCGTTATACATGACGCTTGTGCTACAAAAGACCTTTCTTTTAAGAACGCTACTATACCAGCTGTTTATATTCACAATACAATTTTAGCTAGTTTAAATGGCGTATATGCAAATGTAATAAGCACGCAAGAATTTTTAGCTACATAAAAAAACACTCCTTTCAGTGAGCAAAACCGAAAGGAGTGTTCCTTGTCGAACCATAGATTTTCTTTCAAATTGTATTATACAGGAAATTCTCAAAATGAATACTAAAAAATATGACTAATAAGTCAACTTTTCTCATTATTTTATTTCTGTTTACATGTTTATCCCGCTATTAATAGGTTTTAGCTCAGTCTCTTCGAACGACGGTAATATATGGGGGTTCAATTTTAAAAGGAGCTCTTCACATTCTGTGAAGAGCTCCTCTACTATTTCTTATAAAGTTTCAGAAGTAGTTTTTGCTTGCATGTGAAGTGCTAAGTAATCAGGTCCACCAGCTTTAGAGTCTGTACCAGACATGTTAAAGCCACCGAATGGTTGGTAACCTACGATTGCACCAGTACATCCACGGTTGAAGTATAAGTTACCAACGTGGAAGTCTTCGCGTGCTTTTTCAATATGGTCACGGTTGTTAGTAATAACAGCACCTGTTAAACCGTATTCCGTATTGTTTGCAATTGCAAGTGCATGATCGAAGTCTTTCGCTTTACAGAATGCTACTACTGGTCCGAAGATTTCTTCTTTCATTAAGCGAGCATCTTCTGCAACGTCAGCAACGATTGTTGGTTGGATGAACCAGCCTTTAGAATCGTCTCCTTCGCCACCTACTAAGATTCTACCTTCTTCTTTACCAATTGCAACATAGCTCATTACTTTATCAAATGCAGCTTGGTCATTAACAGGACCCATGTTTGTACCTAATACTGCTGGGTTAGCAACTGTTAATTCTTTTGTTAATTCAACAGCACGATTTAATACGTGATCGTATACATCTTCATGGATTACTGCACGAGAACATGCAGAACATTTTTGTCCTGAGAATCCGAATGCTGATGCAACGATAGACTTAGCTGCTAATTCAAGATCTGCTTCTTTATCAACAACGATTGTGTCTTTACCGCCCATTTCAGCGATAACGCGTTTTAACCAAATTTGTCCTGGGTTTACTTTCGCTGCACGCTCATAGATGCGGATACCTACATCACGAGATCCCGTGAAGCTTACGAAACGTGTACGAGGATGATCTACTAAGTAGTCACCAACTTCAGAACCGTTACCTGGAACGAAGTTTACTACGCCAGCTGGTAAGCCAGCTTCTTCTAATACTTCCATAAATTTCGCTGCTACTACAGGAGTTGTACTAGCTGGTTTTAGTAATACTGTGTTACCAGAAACTAAAGCAGCTGTTGTCATACCTGCCATAATTGCGAATGGGAAGTTCCAAGGAGAAATGATAACACCTACTCCTAATGGAATGTAAGAGAAACGATTATATTCAATTGGACGGCTTTCTACTGGAATACCGTCTTTTAATTTTAACATTTGACGACCATAATATTCCATAAAGTCGATTGCTTCTGCTGTATCAGCATCTGCCTCATTCCATGGCTTACCTGCTTCTTTTACAAGAATAGCAGAGAATTCATGTTTTCTGCGACGAACGATTGCTGCAGCACGGAATAAAATGTCTGCACGCATTTCTGGCTTTGATTTTCTCCAAGTTTGGAATGTTTCATCCGCTACTTGCATTGCTTTTTCAGCTAACTCACGGCTTGCTTTTGAAACACGACCAACAAGTTCCTCTTTATTTGCAGGGTTTACAGAAACAATTTTGTCTTCTGTAGTGATTTTTTCTCCCCCGATAATTAATGGATAGTCTTGTCCAAGATAAGATTCTACTTTCTTTAAACCTTCTTCAAACGCTAATTTGTTAGCCTCCACTGAAAAATCTGTAAATGGCTCATGTTTGTATGCTACTACCATTTTTTTAGCCTCCCCTTAGAAAAACGTTTACATTTTACAACATTATTCTACACGATAATTTAGATTTATTCAAATATTCCTAGACTTATATTTTAAAAATTAATAAATTTTTAAAATATAATAAAAAAAGAGATTCATACATGCGTATGAATCTACAAAATATGAGTATATTCCAAAACATTTTTCCCGATCAATAATATAGTAACTAATAAAAATAAAGTCCTTACATATCCAACACCTTTTTGAACCGCAAACTTCGATCCAAAATAAGCACCTAAGATCATTGATAATCCCATGATAATACCGTATTCAAAATGAATTATGTCTAAGAATAAAAAAGTAATTAAAGATACAATATTACTAACAAAGTTCAAAAGTTTTCCAGATGCTGCCGCTTGAATAAAATCCAAGCCAATTAATAAAAATGCAAAAATTAAAAACGACCCTGTCCCTGGTCCAAAAAACCCATCATAAAATCCTATCATTAAAATAGCAAAGAAAAATATTAATGTTTTTCTTTGCGTCATCTTCTTATAGGTAGACACACTTCCCCAATTCTTTTTTGCAATAATATAAATAGCAATAAATACCAACATTACAAGTACTAATGGGCGTAAAATATCCGATGGAATAAATTTTACTACTAAAGCACCTGCAACAGCTCCAACAATAGTTAACGGGATTAACTTTCCTACAATTTTAAAATCAACTTTTCCTGATCGAATGAAATACATCGCACTCGTAAACGTCCCCATTGTTGCCGCTAATTTATTCGTTGCAATTGCCGAAGCTGGCGATAGGCCAACAAACATAAGTGCAGGAAGCGAAATTAACCCTCCTCCTCCAACAACGGAATCAATAAAAGCTGCTAAAAAACCGAATGCAATTAATAAAATAATGACTTGAAAACTTAATTCTTCCATGAGCTTTACCCCTTACCCCTATTTTTTACAACATTTTAAATTATAACAAAATTACATAAGAAAAAAAGCTGTTCCATAGAGGAACAGCCTTCATATTTAATCTAAAATTTTCACAAGTGGTTCATCTTGTTTTGCTTCACGTATAATAATAGCTTCTGGGCGTTCTACAGATTTAATCGTTACTTGTACTTTCATATAATTCGGGAAGTATTCCATAACAAGCCCTGCCACATATTGTGTAAAACCAACTATTTCCGCTTTTCCATTAAACTGGACAGGAATATCAAGCTTCATTTCTCTTAATTCATCATCTCTATACATACCAGTACCAATAACAGCTGTATAGTCGCCTTGGAAATAATCGCTTAGTTTTGCCTTAAAGTTGGATACTCTTGCAAGATCTTCACGTTTATTATCTGTTTTCGCTTGCTCTGATGGGAACAAATAATATTTTTCATTAATTTGTTTCCAATCTTCAACCGTTTCACTACCTTTTTCGACATTTGCATAAGAAACAAAATTACCTGGCACGAGCGAAGACTTTGGAGCTTGGCGATAAATCGCAAATGTTATCGGAATATTTTTTGTTTCAGGTTCTTTTTGATGTATGACTTTCAAAATTTCTTGCGCCATTTTTTTCCCTTCAGCTAACATCTTTTCATCTGGGATTGCAGCTTCACGTGGGTAACCATGCTCTTCGTTAAAATATTGAACAGAATTCATCGCTAATCCAACTACCATACCAACACGTTCCTCGCCGTTATCGCCTTTTTTCACATAATAATCATGCTCTAAAATATTTGAAATATATATTGGATTTTTTTTATTTTTCACTTCTAGTGATTCGGATCCTGTTCCTAATGCAGGATTTAATCCTATATTTGGAAATTTAACTGCATCTTTTTTTAATTTTTCCTCTAGTTCCTTTTGTTCAGCATCTGTACGTTTTCTTTTAACAAGCATCTGTATAGTTTGAGTATCTAGAGCTTTTCCGCCTTTTAAAAAATTATCTTTCGTACTAAATGATTCTTTTGCAATTCGCATTAATCCTGTTTCAAATTCATCTATATCAAGGCGACTATTTAACCCTTGCACCACTAAACCACGTGCCTTTCCACCATCAAATGGAATAGTCGTCTTATAATATTCATCCGAAATAGCGTATTTTGGAACAACTGATTGTTCTTTTGCTTTCCCCGATTTCCCAGCCACTTTTTCATCTTTGTCGGCACCTGCACTACACCCACTTACAAGTAGGCCAAGGCTTAATACCGCTAATGCTATTTTTTTCATGGTAAGTTTGCACCTCTTACTTATTTAGCTCTTGTAAGAACCTCTCTTCATTCCAAACCTCAACATTATGTTTCTCCGCTTGTGCTAATTTCGAACCAGCTGCTTCACCTGCAACAACTAAATCCGTACTCTTACTAACACTTCCTGTTACTTTTCCACCTAATGCCTCAATCTTCTTCTTCGCTTCACTTCGTCCCATAACTTCTAGCTTACCTGTTAAAACAACCGTTTTTCCTGCGAAGTAAGATTCAACATTTTGTAAATCTGCAATTTTTATACCTTTGTATGTCATATTCACGCCATACTCTTTAAACTGCTGTAATAACTCTAATACATCTTCATTATCAAAATATGTCACAACAGATTGAGCCATTTTTTCGCCAATTTCATTAATTGCTTTTAGTTCTTCTTCCGTTGCTTTTACAAGCTCATCCATCGTTTCAAAGTGCTCTGCAAATGTACGTGCTGCTTTCGCTCCAACGTGGCGAATTCCAAGACCAAATAATAATCGCTCTAACGAGTTTTCTTTAGAATTTTCAATTGCTTGTATTAAGTTTGTTGCTGATTTTTCACCAAAACGTTCCAACTGTAATAATTGCTCTTTCGTCAATGCATATAAATCAGCAAATGTACGAATGTAATCTGCATCAAAGAGTTGTGTAATGACACGTTCTCCAAGTCCATCAATATTCATCGCATTTCTTGAAACGAAATGGATTAATCCCTCTCGAATTTGAGCCGGACAAGTCGGATTTATACATCGAAGTGCTACTTCTTCTTCTAAACGAACAAGTTCACTCTCACATGCTGGACAATGAGTTGGCATGCGGTATTCTTCTTCCTCACCAGTACGCTTATCAAAAATAACGTTCACAACTTCAGGAATAATATCTCCAGCCTTCTTCACAACAACGTAGTCACCAATTCGAATGTCTTTTTCACGAATTAAATCTTCGTTATGTAAAGAAGCACGACGAACAATCGTACCAGCAACTCTCACTGGCTCTAGTTCTGCAGTCGGTGTTACAACCCCTGTTCGGCCAACACTTAATTCAATGCCTGTTAATCTCGTTACAACTTCTTCAGCCGGAAATTTATAAGCAATCGCCCACCTTGGACTCTTCGCTGTAGTTCCTAGACTTTCTTGAAGAGCAACATCATCTACTTTTATAACGATTCCATCAATCTCATAATCAAGATGCGGACGTTTTTCTTGCCATTCTTCTACATAAGCTATAACTTCTTCAATTGTTTCACATGTACGGCGATTTGGATTTGTCTTAAATCCAAGTTCACCTAAGAAATCCAGCGATTCACTATGTGATGAAATTGTTTTTTCTTCTACATTCGCAAGACCATACACAAACATAGATAAGTTACGCTTCGCTGCAATTTTCGGATCAAGTTGACGTATTGAACCTGCTGCTGCATTACGCGGATTCGCAAATACATCTTCTCCATTTTGCTCTTTTTCTTCATTTAGTTTAACGAATGAACGCTTCGGCATATAAGCTTCGCCTCGTGCTTCTAACGTTACTTCTTCATTTAAACGAAGTGGGATAGCTTTAATCGTTTTTAAATTTTGAGTAATATCTTCACCCGTTACACCATCACCACGTGTTGCCCCTTGAATGAAGCGTCCTTTTTCATAATGAAGCGAAACGGCAAGCCCGTCAATTTTTAATTCACATATATATCTTACATTCGCACCATCAATTCCTTGACGTACTCTTCTATCGAAATCACGTAAATCTCCTTCGTTAAATGCATTTCCTAAACTTAACATTGGTGACTTATGTGTTACTTTTTCAAATATATCAAGAACAGTCCCCCCAACGCGAACGGAGGGAGAATCTTCACTCATAAACTCTGGGTTCTCTGCTTCTAATTTTACAAGCTCCTGCATATTACGGTCATATTCCGCATCAGAAACAGAAGGATTGTCTAATACGTGATATTGATAGTTAAATGTATTTAACAAGTCACGTAATTCTTCTATACGTTTTTTTACTATCTCTTTTGACATATCCTCATTCCTTTCCTATTGTTTCGTCACAGGTGCAAATTTTGCTAACAAACGTTTAACACCAATTGGGCTTGGGAACGCAATATCTAATTCTTTTGCATCACCTTCACCTTTTACACTTACAACTGTACCGACTCCCCATTTTTGGTGGGAAGCTTTATCTCCTACTGCCCAGCCAATTTGTTCGCCGCCTGTCGTCTTAGCCGCAGGGCGCGCGAAAGCTGAACGAGAGCGTGTTGCTGTTGTGATTGTCGTTTTGCCGCTACTTGCCGTTCTGCCTTTTGTACCAAACGATGTTTCACGCTTCGGCGCTGTTTCATTTAATGATTCCACTAGTTCTGTCGGGATTTCTGTAATAAATCGAGACGCAGCGTTCATGCTTGTTCTACCAAATAATGTACGCATTTGCGCGTTAGATAAATATAGCTCTTCTTCTGCACGAGTAATACCTACATAAGCAAGACGACGTTCTTCTTGCATTTCATCCTCTTCCATAAGAGAACGAGTATGAGGGAATATCCCTTCCTCTAAGCCAACAATAAAGACAACCGGGAACTCTAATCCTTTCGCCGAGTGCATCGTCATTAAAATAACTTCTTCACCAGCAGTTGGGTCTTCATCTACACGATCAATATCAGCAACAAGTGCTAAATCTGTTAAGAATGCAACAAGGCTCTTATCTTCGCTTTGAGATTCAAATGTTTGCGTAACAGATAAGAACTCGTCTAAGTTTTCTAAACGACCTTCCGCTTCTAAAGAACGTTCATTTTTCAACATATCGCGATAGCCTGTTTTTTCAATAACTTCTTCTACTAATTCTGTAACAGATAAATACTCTTGCATATTTACCCAGTTATTTAATAAATTCGCGAATTCTTTTACTGCCTTTGTAATTTTTGCACTTACTCCAACATGCTCAATCTCATCAAATACAGCAGTTAATGAAATTCCATTTTGCACACCGTAATTAATAATTTTATCGATAGAAGTCGCACCAATGCCACGCTTTGGCACATTTATAATACGTGCAAAACTAATTTCATCATCTGGATTACCGATTAAACGTAAGTACGCCAAAATATCTTTAATCTCTTTACGATCGTAGAACTTCGTACCCCCGACAATTTTATACGGAATGTTAGATTTAAGGAAAATCTCCTCGACCATACGAGACTGAGCATTCGTACGATATAGCACTGCAAAATCAGTATATTTTCGTTTCCCCATTTGAATATCGTCACGAATTTTTTTTGCAACAAAATACGCTTCGTCCTTTTCAGTTGCAGCACGATAATACGAGATTTTACTTCCAACTTGATTGTCTGTCCATAATTTCTTCGGCTTACGATTCGTATTTTTTTCAATAACAGCATTCGCTGCATTTAAAATATTTTGTGACGAACGATAGTTTTGTTCTAACAGAATTACTTGTGCATTCTCATAGTCTTTTTCGAATGACAAAATGTTAGAAATATCTGCACCACGCCAGCGATAAATAGACTGGTCAGAGTCACCCACAACGCAAAGATTTTTAAAACGCGCTGCCAAATGTTTAACAAGAAGATATTGCGCTTTGTTCGTATCTTGATACTCATCAACATGAATATATTGGAACTTACGCTGATAAAACTCTAATACTTCTGGAACACGTTCAAATAGCTGAATCGTCGTCATAATTAAATCATCAAAGTCTAATGAATTATTTTTCAAAAGACGTTTTTGATACTCTGTGTATACATCGCTCGTTAATTTTTCATATGGATCAGCCATTGTAATTTTTTTTGCATATTTATCCGCAGATAACAGTTCATTTTTCGCATTACTAATACCCGCTAAAATAGAGCGCGGCTCAAATTTCTTCGGATCAACATTGCGCTCTTTCATAATTTTTTTGACTACAGTTAGCTGATCACCTGAATCTAAGATTGTAAAGTTACGATTAATACCAATACGATCGATATCGCGTCGTAAAATACGTACACACATAGAGTGGAACGTCGAAATCCAAATATCTTCTGCTTCTGGTCCCACAAGTGTATCAATACGCTCACGCATTTCACGAGCTGCTTTATTTGTGAAGGTAATAGCTAGTACATTCCATGGTGCTACACCTTTTTCACCAAGTAAATACGCAATACGATGTGTTAACACACGTGTCTTACCACTACCTGCACCTGCCATTAATAGAAGTGGTCCATTCGTTGTTTGTACTGCTTTTTGTTGCTGTGGATTTAAACCGTTTAATAACTTATCTGTCATACTCATATACGCCTGCACCTACTCTCCTTTTACTGCTTTAACTGTTTTTAACGCCGATTTTATATCATCATAAATAATATTTCCAACAACTACTGTATCAGCATATTGTGCCATTTCTTTCGCCTGTTCTGCATTAGAAATACCACCGCCATAATATAACTTAGCTTGTTTCAATTCTGCTTTTACATTTTTAACAAGTTCAACATCTCCATACGTACCGCTATATTCTAAATAAAATATCGGTAAATGTAATAGCTTGTCTGCTAAACGAGCATATGCAATAACGTCATCTTCTGTTAAATCACATTTCGCTTCTGTAAGCTGGGCTACTTTCGCTTCTGGATTTAAAACACAATACCCTTCCATAAAAATTTCGTCCCAGTCCATAATATCCCCAAATTCTTTCAATGCCTCATGATGAACACCTGTTACCCATTCTACTTTTCGGCTATTTAAAACACTTGGGATGTAATAAAAATCAAATCCTGGTGTAATTGCTTCTACATCAGAAACCTCTAATACACAAGGAACTGCATATCTACGAATGCTAACTAGCATGTGTAATACGTTATCAATTGTAACTCCATCACTTCCGCCTACAATAACCGCATCAGTTCCAGACTCACAAATCATTTCTAAATGTTCATCGCTTAACTCCTTATTTGGATCAAGCTTAAATACATGTTTCCATCCGGAAATATCGTACATGAAAACACCCTTCCTTTTCTCTAGTTATATATATTTCTGTTCAAAATAACAGTTTATTTTCATCATTATTGTTTTAACTTCATCTTAAATATTTGTTTAAAACGGAGAATTAAGTTTGGAATTACCTCTTCCATATTTTTTAAACTAGAGGATTTAATTTTGAAGTTCCTTTTATGCATTCTTTCATTATAACAAAAAAAGTTACTTACACACACGCACAATCCAACATCTTTTTCCACGTCAAATGTTGGATTACATATCCCAAAAATCAAACGGGATACTAATAAGAGAAATAGTATTATCTATTTCAACTTTCATAAAAAGGAGTGTTTTTCTAATGAAGCAAAATATCGGGACAATAAACGCTCTAATTCGAATTACACTTGGGCTCGTCCTCTTCGGATGTAGTGCAACTAAACTTGTACGCAAGCCGTGGTGCACTTGGTCTAACATTTTTCTATGGATTGGTGCAATGAAAGTTGCAGAAGGAATTGTTCGTTTCTGCCCTGTTGTTGAAATGTGGAAATTCGGAAAATACATGAATATGGGGGCATTTAAAATGCCTAGCATGAATTTTGGTGAAAAAGGACATGCTAAAGAAGAAGTGAATCAAACTTCCACTCATGACAAGCCAGAGTCAAAAGGAAGTTATGACGCTTCTGACAAAGAGATTGAGTCAGCGATTGAAGATATAATCCTGGCAAAACCGCTTTGAATCATTTGTCACGATGCAAGATGCTCTCAAAGGGACTTAGCTGCTGCAGTGGGCGGTTAAGTCTTCTTTATTTTACCATAAAACAGAACGTATATTCTCTTTTTGAACCTTAAAATGTATATAAAAGATATCAACCAATAAAATTCAGAAAATTAGATGCATACCTCTTGCTTAAAATGATATAAAAGTGATATCATTTTTATATCAGGAGGCGATCGTATGAAAGAAAAACAAGTATTTTATGTAAATGGTTTTCTCGGTATTATTGGAATTTTGATTTTAGCTGCTATCGGTGTATTTTTCCTTGCACAAGAAATTTTCATAGGAGCGGCACTAACTATTATATTAGCCGCAGTTCTCGCTACAGGTATCGGTATTGTTCAACCGAATCAAGCGAAGGTTATTACGTTCTTCGGTAATTATTTAGGAACAATTCGTCAAAACGGTTTATTTTTAACGATTCCGTTCGCATTCCGTCAAACTGTATCTTTACGTGTTGAAAACTTTAACAGTAAAAAATTAAAAGTAAATGACGTTGATGGAAATCCAATTGAAATTGCAGCTGTTATCGTATATAAAGTTGTTGATTCTGCAAAAGCAATGTTTGGTGTTGAACATTATGATCGATTTGTAGAAATTCAAAGCGAAACGGCAATCCGCCATGTTGCAACAAAATATCCTTATGACAATTTCCAAGATGAAACCTGCGTTACGTTACGCGGAAATACTGAAGAAATCTCTGAAGAATTAAAACGTGAGTTAGAGGCGCGTCTTGAAATTGCTGGTGTAGAAGTATTAGAAACTCGTTTAACGCACTTAGCTTACGCAACAGAAATTGCCCATGCAATGCTACAACGCCAGCAAGCAAAAGCAGTATTAGCTGCTAGAAAAGAAATTGTTGAAGGTGCTGTGAAGATGGCGAAAGATTCCATCCATATGTTAGATGAAGAAGGCGTACTAGAACTCGATGACGAGCGTAAAGCAAATATGGTAAACAACTTATTAGTTGCCATCGTTTCAGATAAAGGTGCGCAGCCAGTTATTAATACAGGAAGCCTATACTAAGGGCTATAAGTAATTATGGCTAAAAAGAAAAGCTTTCCATTACGTATTGATCCTGAATTACACGCAGTCATCGAAAAATGGGCAAATGATGAATTTCGTAGCGTCAATGCACACATCGAGTATTTACTTCGAGAAATGGCAAAGCAAAAAGGGAAATTAAAAAAAGATAAAGATGCATAAAAAATCCCGCTGATTCCTCAGCGGGATTTTTACATATTAACTTTTCGTCATCTCATGCCCAATTGCACGATATCCTATATCACTTCGATAAAATAGACCATCACTCTCAATTTTACCGATTTCTTTATATACTTTATCTTTTGCTTCTTGTAAACTATTTGCCTTACAAGCAACAAATAATACACGGCCACCGTTCGTTACAAAGTCCCCATGTTTCATTGCTGTACCTGCATGGAAAACAATCACATCTTGCAGTGCATCTAGTCCGCTAATAATATCACCTTTTTTATATGCTTCTGGATATCCTTTAGAAGCAAGTACAACACCGATTACCGCTTCTTCTGACCATTGTAACGTTAGTTCACTTTCATCTAATACAGCGTTACATACATCAACTAAATCGTTTTCTAATCGAGGTAATACAACTTCTGTTTCAGGATCACCGAAGCGTGCATTAAATTCAATTACCTTCGGACCATCATTTGTTAAAATAAGACCTGCGTATAAAATACCTGTAAACGAACGGTTTTCTTCAATCATCGCCTTAGCAGTTGGATGCAATACGGTTTGAATCGCTTCTTGAACTGCTGATTCTGGAATTTGTGGTACTGGAGAATATGCACCCATTCCGCCCGTATTTGGTCCTTTATCACCATCAAAAGCTCTTTTATGATCTTGGGCGATTATCATTGGATGTACAGTTGTTCCATTCACGAATGCCATTAATGAAAATTCTTGTCCATCTAAAAACTCTTCAATAACGACCTTCTTACTTGCCGCGCCGAATTTCACATCTTGCAGCATTTCTTTCACAGCTTGTAATGCCTCTTCAAGCGTCATCGCTACCGTTACACCTTTACCAGCAGCTAGGCCGTCAGCTTTAATAACGATTGGTGCACCAACTTTTTGAATGTACTGTACTGCTTCTTCATAATCTGTAAAAGTTTCGTACGCCGCAGTTGGAATATCATACTTTTTCATAAGCTCTTTTGTAAAAGCTTTACTACCTTCAATAACAGCAGCCGCTTTATTCGGACCAAATACGCGAAGTCCCTCTTCTTTAAAACGATCAACAATTCCATTCATAAGCGGAATTTCTGGTCCAACGAAAGTTAACTCAACATTATTCTCTTTTGCAAATAAAACTAATGCATCAAAATCATTTTCATCAATATCAACTGGTGTTGCAACATCTCTCATACCTTCATTACCTGGTGCTACATATACCTTTTCTACTTTTTCAGATTGTGCAAACTTCCAAGCTAAAGCATGCTCACGCCCACCGCGGCCAATTACTAAAACATTCATATTTCATCCCCCAATAATTAAATAAGTACAAACTAGAAGCTATGCTCCTAGTTTGCTTTTTCATATCAATAAAAGGTTATCTCGACCAGACTTTTTAAACATCCATATCAAGAAAGGTTTAAAAAGGAGGATTAAGAGAACCGAGCAGGTCGAGGCGCATTTGCCAGGAGGACACGGAGTGTAGCTTTCCTACATGAGTACCGCACTGGCGATGCAACGACGACATGCGAAGGTTATCTTAACCGGACTTTTTTAACATCCTCTATTAGTGTTTGAAATGACGTACGCCAGTGAACACCATAGCAATCCCATAAGTATCTGCCACTTTAATAGAATCTTCATCACGGATTGATCCGCCCGGTTGAATGATTGCTGTAATTCCTGCTTTTGCTGCTTCTTCTAATGTATCTGGCATTGGGAAGAAAGCATCAGATGCAAGCGCGCTACCTTGTGCTTTTTCACCAGCTTGTGTAATTGCGATTTTTGCAGAACCTACACGGTTCATCTGTCCCGCACCGACACCAATTGTCATGTCATCTTTCGCTAAAACAATTGCGTTTGATTTCACATGTTTTACAACTTTCCAAGCTAGTTTTAAATCTTTCCATTCTTGCTCTGAAGGTTCACGTTTCGTTGGAATTGAAATTGTACTTTCATCTAATGATAACGTATCTTCCTCTTGAACGAGAAGTCCACCTTGTACAGAAGTTAGTTTTTTGCTTGCACTTGTCGCTTTTTCAATATTTATAGTTAATAAACGTAAGTTCTTCTTACTTTGCAACACTTCTAAAGCTTCTTGCGAGAACGAAGGTGCGATAACAATTTCTAAGAAAATTTCATGTAACTTTTCTGCTGTAGCTTTATCAATTTCACGATTTGCTGCAATAATACCGCCGAAGATTGATACTGGATCTGCTTCATAAGCACGAGTATATGCTTCGTGAATATTAGTTCCTACTCCAACACCACATGGATTCATATGCTTTACTGCTACTACTGCTGGTTCTGTAAATTCTTTTACGATGCTAAGCGCTGCGTCTGCATCATTAATATTGTTATACGATAATTCCTTACCGTGTAATTGTTCTGCGTATGCAACAGAAGACGTTGCTGCGAATGGCGCTTTATAGAAAGTTGCTTTTTGATGTGGGTTCTCGCCATAGCGTAAGTCTTGCTTTTTCTCAAATGTCACAGTTAATGTTTCTGGACTTTCTTCACCCATTTGCTCTGTTAAGTAGTTAGAAATTAACGCATCATACGCTGCTGTATGACGGAATACTTTCGCTGCTAGTTTACGTTTTGTTTCCTCTGCTACTTCACCGTTCTCTTTCAGTTCTGCTAACACAATATCATAATCTACTGGATCTACAATTACCGATACGAATTTATGATTTTTCGCAGCAGAGCGAATCATTGTTGGGCCACCGATATCAATATTTTCAATTGCATCAGCAAATGTTACATCAGGCTTAGCGATTGTTTCTTTAAATGGGTATAAGTTAACAACAACAAAGTCAATTGGCTCTATACCTAACTCATTCATTTGTGTTACATGTGTTTCATTATCACGAACTGCTAATAGACCACCATGAATATTTGGATGTAATGTTTTCACACGGCCATCCATAATTTCAGGGAAACCAGTTACTTCAGAAATGCCGATTACTTGTAAGCCATTTTCTTCTAGTAACTTTTTCGTACCACCTGTTGAAATAACTTCAATCCCTTGTTCTAGTAACCCTTTAACAAATTCTACTACTCCTGTTTTATCTGAAACACTTACTAATGCACGCTTTTTCATTTATCCTTCACCCCTGGTTGTATGTTAGTTAACAGTTGATTCTTTCACAGACTGAACAATTTGATTCACTGTATTTACGTATAATTTATGTTCAACTTGTTGAATTTTCTTTTGTAAGCTTTCTCTCGTATCCCCTTCAGAAACAACCACTGCTTCTTGTGCAATAATTGGCCCTGTATCCATACCTGCATCTACATAATGAATTGTTACTCCAGTTACTTTCACACCTGCTTCTAACGCTTGACCGACAGCATCTTTACCCGGAAAGCTCGGTAGTAATGATGGATGAATATTAATAATCTTCCCGCCGTATGCTTCTAGTAACGTCGGCCCGATTAAACGCATATATCCAGCTAAAATAACATAATCAATTTCATATTCTTCTAGCTTCTTTAATATCTCTTTTTCAAACGCTTCTTTTGACTCATATGCTTTCGCTGAAAAAGCAAAACACGGAATATGATGATAATTTGCCCGTCCAACAGCTCGTGCTTCTGGTTTATCACATACTAATAAACTAATTTCTGCATCCAATCTTTTTTCTTCTACCGCATTAACGAGAGATTGAAAGTTAGATCCACTTCCAGAAGCAAAAACTGCTAATCTACTCATAGTGCTGTGCCCCCATTAAAAGTAACGCCAGCTCCTTGTATAGTACGTCCAATAATACGAGCCATTTCTCCTTGCTCTTCAAGAAGACGAACAACATCTTTTGCATCTTCTTCCTTCACTGCTACTACCATACCAATACCCATGTTAAAAATATTGAATATTTCTTTCTCTTCCAGTTTTCCAACTTCTTGAAGCAAACTAAAGATCGGCTGAATTTCCCAAGATCCTAGTTCAATCTCAGCACCGATTCCTTCTGGCAACATGCGTGGAATATTTTCAATAAATCCACCACCTGTAATATGCGCCATACCGTATACTTCATGTTTCTTCAATAGTTCTAAAATAGGTTTGACATAAATTTTCGTTGGTTTTAATAATTCTTCACCAAGAGGTAGTTCTAAGCGGCCATAAATACGCTCTAAAGATAGTTCCCCATCTTCTAATAACACTTTTCGTACTAAAGAGTAACCATTGCTATGAATACCGCTAGATGCTAAGCCAATTAGCACGTGACCAGCTTCAATCTTTTCACCTGTTACAATTTTCTTTTTATCAACAATCCCAACTGTAAAACCAGCTAAATCATATTCTTCCGTAGAATACATTCCTGGCATTTCAGCTGTTTCTCCACCGATTAATGCACAACCAGCTTGGCGACAGCCCTCTGATATACCTTTGACGATGTTTTCAATTTTACTAGGTTCAGCTTTACCACAAGCAATATAATCAAGGAAGAAAAGCGGCTCTGCTCCTTGGACAACAATATCATTTACACACATTGCTACTGCATCAATACCAATTGTGTCATGTTTATCTGCCATAAAAGCGAGCATCAATTTCGTTCCCACGCCATCTGTTCCAGATACTAATACAGGTTCTTCTAATGCAAATTTTGATAGATCAAACATACCTCCAAAACCGCCTAAACCGCCTAGTACTTCTTTTCTCATAGTTGTTTGTACGTGTTTTTTCATGCGAGATACCGCTTCATATCCAGCTTCAATATCTACTCCTGCTTGCTTATATGCATTCGCCATCGTTATTTACACCTCGTCTTTTAATTTCTCCCCATCCAGGGCGGGCTATTTTAAGAAAGGATCTAGCTCCTACATCAAAAGAAGTAGAAGCTTTTCTCACTTTTCTTATTTCATGCTTTCTAAAAGCTCTTGCTCATAATCATAAAGAGCTGTTGGATAGTCCCCATTAAAGTAAGCCATGCATAGGCCGCCATATTTCCCTTCATATGGACGTCCAATTGCATCTACTAATCCATCTTCACTTAAAAATGTTAAAGAATCTGCTCCGATCATTTCACGGATTTCTTCTACTGTATGATTTGCTGCAATTAATTCTTTTCTCGTTTGAATATCAATGCCATAGAAACATGGATATTTCAGAGGTGGTGAAGCAATTCTTACGTGAACTTCTGTCGCTCCAGCCTCACGAAGCATACGAACAATTCGTTTACTTGTCGTTCCTCTTACGATAGAGTCATCAATCATAACAACTCGTTTCCCTTCAACTACACCTCTTACTGCGGAAAGCTTCATCTTAACCCCTTGCTCGCGCAGTTCTTGAGAAGGTTGAATAAACGTACGTCCAACGTAACGATTTTTAATTAATCCTAACTCATATGGAATACCTGTCGCCTCCGCATAGCCAATCGCAGCTGAAATACTAGAGTCTGGTACACCAGTAACAACATCTGCTTCAATAGGAGCTTCTGCCGCTAAACGTTTCCCCATATTCTTACGTGCTGCATGAACATTAACGCCTGCAATATTAGAATCTGGTCGTGCAAAGTAAATATATTCCATACTACAAATTGCATGTTCTACATCGTTTGTGAAACGATCTACGTGAATTCCTTCATCATTAATGATAAGTAATTCACCCGGTTCTACATCACGAATGTATGTTGCACCTACTACATCAAAAGCACATGTTTCTGACGCTACAACGTAAGCATCCCCCATCTTTCCAATTGAAAGCGGACGGAACCCATTCGGATCTAATGCAACGATCATTTCATTTCCAGTTAGTAAAAGATACGCAAACGCACCTTTCACTTTATTTAAAGCCTCTTTTACACTTTCAATTAAAGAATCTTTCGTGCTACGTTTAATAAGATGTAAAAGTACTTCTGTATCTGAACTAGTTTGAAAAATACTGCCCTCTGCTTCTAATTCACGACGAAGCATTTTTGCGTTAATTAAATTTCCGTTATGAGCTAACGCCATACTATGATCGGAAAAACGGAACAACAATGGTTGAACGTTAGCAACTTCACTTCCACCAGCTGTTGCATATCGTACATGTCCGATTGCTGATTTTCCATTTAATCCTTCTAGCTCACCTCTTGAAAACACTTCTGATATTAAACCTAACCCCTTGTGACCGACGATTTTTTCCCCATTATTTACGACAATGCCTGCGCCTTCTTGCCCACGGTGCTGTAAACTGTGCAATCCGTAGTATGAAACTTGTGCTGCATTTTCATGCCCCCAAATTCCGAAAACGCCACATTCTTCGTTTAACCCCTTTATTTCAGCAAGCATGGGATTGCCCCTTTCCAAGCCTTTCTCATTTCATCTACATTTGCTGTAAGTAATACTTCATTTTCTTCATTATGAATTGTTACTTCATTTGTACTTGTTACTTCTCCAACTTGGATTGCTTCTACTGCTTTCTCAAACGCCTCTTTATTTTCACGTTTTACAGTTATCACGAAGCGAGACTGTGATTCAGCGAATAATGCTGCTGTTGCTTCTCCATCTAATTTCACAGTAGCACCTAAGCCTTTAGCACCAATTGCACTTTCTGAAATCGCAACTGCTAAACCACCTTCAGCGACATCATGTGCAGATTGAACAAGACCAGCTTGAATTGCTTCTAATACTTGTTTTTGGCGTTTTAATTCTACATCTAAATCGATACTTGGTGATTGACCGAAAATTTTGCCGTGAATCATTTTCTGTAATTCACTTCCGCCAAACTCAGCTTTCGTCTCACCAATTACATACACTAAATCACCAGCTTGCTTAAACTCTTGTGTTGTTACATGTTTTAAGTCATGCACAAGTCCGACCATCCCAACAGTTGGTGTTGGATATACAGCTTCACCACTACGCTCGTTATACATCGATACGTTTCCGCCGATAACTGGTGTTTGTAATGTGCGACAAGCTTCACTCATACCGTCTACTGATTTCTCAATCTGCCAGAAGATTTCTGGTTTTTCTGGGTTACCGAAGTTTAAGCAATCTGTAATTGCAAGTGGCTCTCCGCCAGAACATACGATATTACGCGCTGCCTCTGCTACTGCAATTTTACCGCCCATCTCTGGGTCTAGATAAATGTAGCGAGAGTTACAATCTGTCGTCATTGCTAATCCTTTTTCTGTACCGCGTACACGTACAACTGCAGCATCTGAACCTGGCGTAACAACTGTGCTTGTGCGAACTTGGTAATCGTATTGATCGTATACCCACTCTTTACTTGCAATTGTTGGTTGCTGTAATAAAGCGAATAACGTTTCTTTATAATTTTCTACTTTTGGCGTTTCCATTTTCATTGCTTGGAATTCAGCAAAGTATGCTGCTTCTTTTGATGGCTTATGATAAATTGGTGCTTCTTCTGCTAAAGCATCTGCTGGAACTTCAGCTACCTTTTCACCTTTATGGAATAAACGAAGCATTTTATCTTCTGTTACTTTCCCCATCGTAACCGCTGCAAGACCATACTTCTCAAATAAATCTACTATTTCTTGTTCTCTACCTTTTTTCACGACAATTAACATACGCTCTTGTGATTCAGATAGCATCATTTCATATGGTGTCATTCCTGTTTCACGCTGTGGTACATCATCTAAGTACATTTCAATACCCATTCCTGCTTTACTTGCCATTTCTGCAGATGATGATGTTAAACCAGCCGCACCCATATCTTGAATTCCAACAAGTGCATCGGATTGAATTAATTCTAAACACGCTTCAATAAGAAGCTTTTCCATAAATGGATCCCCTACTTGAACCGCTGGACGTTTCGCTTCTGAGCTTTCAGATAGTTCTTCCGACGCGAATGTTGCACCGTGAATACCGTCACGACCAGTTGATGCTCCTACGTACATTACTGTGTTACCAGCACCGTGCGCTTGCCCTTTTTTAATGTCTTCGTGGTTAATCAAACCTACGCACATTGCATTTACAAGTGGATTTCCTTCATAACATGGATCAAATTGTACTTCGCCGCCAACAGTCGGAATACCGATGCAGTTACCGTATCCTGCAATTCCTGCTACTACTTCTTCGAATAAATATTTCACACGTGGTGACTGTAATTCACCGAAACGAAGTGAGTTTAATAGAGCTACCGGGCGTGCTCCCATAGAGAATACGTCACGAATAATACCACCAACACCTGTTGCAGCTCCTTGATATGGTTCAATAGCTGAAGGATGGTTATGACTTTCCATTTTAAATACAACTGCTTGATTATCACCGATATCTACAATTCCAGCACCTTCTCCAGGTCCTTGCAGAACGCGCTCACCTGTAGTTGGAAACTTACGAAGAACTGGTTTCGAATTTTTATAACTACAATGTTCAGACCACATTACAGAGAATAACCCTGTTTCTGTATAATTTGGCAGACGACCTAAAATCTTTTCAACCATGGCAAACTCTTCGTCTGTTAGCCCCATTTCCGCATATATACGCTCTTCTTTAATTTGTGTTGGATTTGGTTCAAGCATTAACGACATATGTTTCCCTCCACTGTTTTAAGATAGATTGAAAGACTTTTAACCCTTCAGCACCGCCAAGTAATTCATCTACAGCACGCTCTGGATGTGGCATCATACCAAGTACATTTCCTTTTTCATTTACAATACCAGCAATATCTGAAACGCTACCGTTAGGGTTTTCTACGTAACGGAATGCGATTTGATTGTTCTCTTCTAATTGTTTAAGCGTCGCTTCATCACAATAGTAATTCCCCTCACCATGCGCGATTGGAATATTAATTACTTCATCTTTTCCATATTGTGATGTAAACATCGTTTCATTATTTTCAACACGCAACTGAACAGTGCGACACATAAATTTTAAGTTTTCGTTTCTCATTAACGCTCCTGGTAGTAATCCTGATTCAACAAGAATCTGGAATCCATTACATACACCTAAAATCGGCTTTCCTTGCTCAGCAGCTTTTTGCACTGCTTTCATTGCATTAGCAAAGCGAGAGATAGCACCGCAGCGTAAGTAGTCACCATAAGAAAATCCACCTGGTAGTAGAATTGCATCATATTCATCTAGATTCTCTGTATCGTGCCAAACGTAATCTACTTCTTCGCCAAGCTCATCTTTAATTGCATGGAACATATCGACATCACAGTTCGAACCCGGAAATACTATTACGGCAAATTTCACTGTGCGACAACCTCCTCAACTTCATAACGGAAGTCTTCCATTACAACGTTCGCTAATAGTTTTTCACACATTTCCTTTACCTTGCTATCTAAATCAGATACAGATTTATCAATTGTTAGTTCCATGTACTTTCCGATTCGAACATCTTGTACTTCTGTGAATGAAAGACTATGAAGTGCTCCTTTTACTGCTGTTCCTTGTGGATCTAATACGCTTTCTCTTAATGTTACATATACCTTAACTTTATACATGTGAAATTCCCCCTAAACGTTTTAAAATCTCTTCATAAGCATCTGTTAAATTTCCAAGATCGCGACGGAATACGTCTTTATCAAACTTTTCATTGCTCGTTTCATCCCATAAACGGCAAGTATCCGGTGAAATTTCATCCGCTAAAATGATTTCTCCTTCTTCCGTTACACCAAACTCTAATTTGAAATCTACTAATCTTACACGACAGCTTGCGAAATGATCAATCAACACTTGATTGATTTGTAGAGCCATATCTCGTAATACACTTACTTGCTCTGGTGATGCAACGTTTAATACACGAATATGATCTTCCGTTACAAGCGGATCTCCTAAATCATCATCTTTGAAGTAAAATTCTACGATTGGTTCTGCAAGTACAGTTCCCTCTTCCATTCCTAATCGTTTTGAAAGACTTCCTGCAATTACATTTCTTGTGACAACTTCTAAAGGAATAATACTCACTTTTTTAACAAGTTGTTCTGTTTCAGATAACTTCTCAACAAAATGTGTTTTAATTCCCACTTCTTGTAACTTTCTGAACAATAAAGTTGTAATTTCATTGTTCAAACGACCTTTTCCTGTAATCGTCTCTTTTTTCTCCCCATTGAAAGCAGTCGCACTATCTTTGTACTCTACCCAAACCATATCTGCTGATTCTGTACGATAAATTCTTTTTGCCTTACCTTCATACAGCAATTCTAGCTTTTGCATTTCGCAAGCCCCCTGTAGTTTGAAAAATGTGAATAATGTTTTTATAAAGAATGGCACAGAATGACTCTATTCTGTGCCATATGAAATTTTACGCTTCGTTTAATCCAAGGCGTTCAAAGATTGTATCAACGTGTTGCATATGATGCTCATAGTTGAAGCATTCATTAATTTCTTCTTGTGTTAACTTGCTTGTAATACGCTCATCAGCTTCTACAAGCTCTTTAAATTGTACTTGTGTTTCCCAGGCTTCCATCGCTTTAGGCTGTACGATATCATAAGCTTCTTCACGTACCATACCTTTGTCGATTAGTGTAAGCATTACGCGCTGAGAATAAATTAAGCCGTATGTTCTTGTCATATTGCGTTTCATATTCTCTGGGTATACAGTTAAGTTTTTAACGATATTACCAAAGCGATTTAACATGTAATTTAATGCGATTGTAGCATCTGGTAAAATTACACGTTCTGCCGAAGAGTGAGAAATGTCACGCTCATGCCATAATGGAACATTTTCGTAAGCTGTCATCATATAACCGCGGATAACACGAGCTAAACCAGTCATATTTTCAGAACCAATTGGATTACGTTTATGTGGCATTGCAGAAGAACCTTTTTGACCTTTTGCGAAAGCTTCTTCAACTTCACGTGTTTCACTCTTTTGTAAACCACGAATCTCAACTGCCATCTTTTCGATAGATGTTGCAATTAGTGCAAGTGTTGACATGTAGTGTGCGTGACGATCACGTTGCAATGTTTGTGTTGAAATTGGTGCTGCTTCTAATCCTAAGTTTTCACAAACATATTTTTCTACGAATGGATCGATATTTGCATATGTACCAACCGCACCAGATAGTTTACCAACACGAACTGTATCAGCAGCTTGTTTGAAACGCTCTACGTTACGTTTCATTTCTTCATACCAAAGACCAAGTTTTAAACCAAATGTTGTTGGTTCTGCATGAACACCATGTGTTCTTCCCATCATGATTGTGTATTTATGCTCTTTCGCTTTGTTAGCTAAAATGCTTACAAAGTTCTCTAAGTCTTTTAATATAATTTCATTCGCTTGTTTTAAGATGTAAGATAATGCTGTATCTACTACGTCTGTAGATGTTAAACCGTAATGAACCCATTTACGTTCCTCACCTAATGCTGGCGTTTCTGATACAGCACGAGTGAATGCAACTACGTCATGACGTGTTTCTTTTTCAATTTCATAAATACGATCAATATCAAATGATGCATGCTCACGAATTTTCTTAACATCTTCTTTTGGAATATCGCCAAGCTCAGCCCATGCTTCACAAGCTAAAATCTCAACTTCTAACCATGCTTTAAATTTGTTCTCTTCCGTCCAAATTGCACCCATTTCTGGGCGTGTATAACGACTAATCATCTTTTTCCCTCCAACAGTTGTTCTTGATGGTCCCAAATATGCAAACTCTTCGCTTTTTCTAGAGCGACTTCAATATTATCATTTAAAATATTAACATGCCCCATTTTTCGCTGTGCTTTTGCTTCTTCTTTTCCATACAAGTGTAAATAGCACCCGGTTAATCTATTCACTTGTCTTAGGACCCCTTCTATATGTTCGCCTAAAATGTTTACCATGACAACTGGTTTTAACAAATTTGTTTCTCCTAGAGGTAAATTACAGATTGCTCGAATATGTTGACCAAATTGACTCGTCTCACATGCATCCTGTGTATAGTGTCCTGAATTGTGAGGTCTTGGCGCTAATTCATTAATATAAATCTCACCATTATCTGTAGCAAACATCTCTACAGCTAGTGTTCCCACAAGTTCTAATTCATCCGCAAGTACCTTTGCATAAGCAATTGCTTTTTGAGAAAGCTCTTCTGTAATGCGAGCTGGAACGATAGATTCATGTAAAATGTTATTTACATGAATATTTTCTGCTACTGGAAACACTTTTGTTTCACCACTTACACTACGAATCACAATAACTGATACTTCTTTTTCAAAAGGCACCCATTTCTCTAAAATACATTCTGCTTTATCCACAAGATTTCTTGCTGTCTCAACATCAGCTTCACTTCTTAAAACAACTTGTCCTTTCCCATCATATCCACCTGTCGTCGTTTTTAAGACGGAAGGGAATGATAACTCAGCAATTGCTTCTGTAAGCTGATCTTGATTTTGAACTAATCTATACGTTGCTACTGGTAACCCAGCCTTCTCAATCGCATTCTTTTCTGTAAAACGATTTTGCGTTGTATTTAACAACTGACTACCTTGTGGTAAGTACGCATGTTTTTCAAGCCATTGTAAACATCTATAATCAATATTCTCAAATTCATATGTGACAACATCACTTATCTCTGCTAAATGCTGAATTGCTTTTAAATCATCATATGGTGCAACAATTTCAATATCAGCAACTTGTGCACATGGTGAATGCTTTGTAGGATCTAAAACAGCAATTTTATATCCCATTTCCTTAGCTGCCAATGCCATCATTCTTCCTAGCTGGCCGCCTCCAATAATACCGATTGTTTTTCCAGGTAAAATGATCCTCGTCATACTAGCTCACTACCTTCACGCACATCTTTTTCAATCGCTTCTCGTCTCAATTCTAATGCATCATGTATATCATCATGGAATGATCCAAGTATTTGTGCGGCAAGTAATCCAGCATTCGTTGAACCGGCTTTACCAATTGCAACAGTTGCAACTGGAACACCTCCTGGCATTTGGACGATGGATAATAATGAATCTAAGCCGTTTAATGCTTTTGATTGAACTGGAACTCCAATTACAGGAAGATTTGTCTTCGCTGCAACCATTCCTGGTAAATGTGCTGCTCCACCAGCTCCAGCAATAATAACTTTCAATCCACGTTCACGAGCCGTCTCTGCATATTCAAACATATAATCCGGAGTCCGATGAGCGGATACAACTTTTTTCTCATACGGTATATTTAATTCATCTAAAATGTCACAAGCATATTTCATTGTTTCCCAGTCTGACGTGCTTCCCATTATGACTCCAACTAGTGATTTCATATTAGAATCCCCCCGATTCAAATAAAAAAAGCCTGAAATAGAACAGTTTCTCTTTTACTATGAGAGAAAGCGCTCTACTCAGGCATACGTATCCCTTGTGAATAGAAAAATACCGAGTGACTTTCCCTCATAGTCTAACGAATAACGGTCGTTAGGTAGAGACTTGCAGGCCATATCCCCGCGATTATATGAGGTCTTATATTATTGTTTCTATGGTTATATTAACAATATTTCATAAACAATGTCAATAAATAATCGAATGTTTTTTTATTAGTAGTCAATAACGTTCGTGTTTTAGTTATATTCAAAAGAAGAATTGCAACTATATGCAAGAAGAAAAGGGAATTAGAATATATATTTCTAGAGATCTATTTTACGTATAATCGTTTAAATGGCACTTCAGTATGTTTTAAATCAATATATATACACTCTTGTATTATTATAACGATTTAATTTCTAAGGAGGATAACTGTTAAAGAAAGAACTATGCTATTATCCTATTTATTTTTCTCTATTGCAGTAATTTCTGTAATTATTAAATACTTATTTATAGCATCTCATTATTTAAAATATATACTTATGATAGTAATAATTTGTCCTAATTTTAAGTATTACTTTAGTGGCATTAGGAAAATCAGGAACACAAAAAATCATTGCTATTATTTTAAACAGTCTCTATTTCATTCTTTTTTCGTCTTTAGCTTTATTAAATTTATGGATTATAGCCTTCGGTAAATAAAAATAAACACAAAAAAACCTAAGTCGAAACGACTTAGGTTTTTGCTTGGCGACGTCCTACTCTCACAGGGACAAGGTCCCAACTACCATCGGCGCTAGAGAGCTTAACTTCCGTGTTCGGTATGGGAACGGGTGTGACCTCTCTGCCATCATCACCAAACTATTGAAGGCATATTCCTTCAAAACTAGATAACATTGCTACATATTATATGGTTAAGTCCTCGATCTATTAGTATTCGTCAGCTCCACATGTCACCATGCTTCCACCTCGAACCTATCAACCTGATCATCTTTCAGGGATCTTACTAGCTTACGCTATGGGAAATCTCATCTTGAGGGGGCTTCATGCTTAGATGCTTTCAGCACTTATCCCTTCCGCACATAGCTACCCAGCTATGCCCTTGGCAGAACAAC
>NZ_JBBOXT010000001.1:300000-302500 GCF_038007725.1 Bacillus sp. FSL W8-0640 | reverse complement strand
GTTCGTAACCCTTATAGGAGAGCAGTCAGTTCTTTCGTATCCTTAATTGGACCTCCTTATATGGAACATCCCGAATGGAAACCCATCCGAAAGTTTTTATATCAAGATGAAAATTCCTCCAAAGGGATCTCATTTAAACAATTTCTATACTATCTATTTATGAAAGGAGCTCACGCAAGTGATATTAACCCACATTTCACACAACAATATATAGCTGGTGAAGAAGAATATGTGACCAATTATATATACTTAGAAAACTTCGATCAGGAAATGAAAGAATTAGAAAAGCGTTTCGAATTAAAAACCGCACCAATAAATGAGTTCTCAACATCATGGCATCATCAAACTCCCGCCATGATTTATAAAGGGGATTTTAGCGAAGGCGATATTACTGATCCTTTATTTCCCCGTCATCCGACTTTTGAAAGCTTTTATGATACTGAATGTATACAACTTGTCCAAACAATATTTCAAAATGATTTCGACACATATAAATACAGCAAAGAATATCCATACTAACTTTAGTCTATTATCTTTGCTAAATAAAAAAGATACCTCATATATAAGGTATCTTTTTAACATTTCAATTATATAAATCATACTGTTTAACAGTCTCTATTCTCCACCTTGTTACCTTTTAATAGATTACATAACTTTTGCTTATCCGCCCATCCTACTCCGATTAAAACTAAACTCGCTCCCATTATTACTCTCCATGTCAGAGATTCATTTAATAGAATAATTGAAGTAACAATACTTATTAATGGTAATGCATTTAAATATAATCCGCTTACTGATGCTGAAACTCTCTCTAGCGCTTTATTCCAAAACCAATATGCTAAAATTGTTGCTCCAATAACAAGGTATATTACACTAAGTCCCGTTTTCCAAGTTTCAACCTTTGGGAGACCGTAATAAAAAATTTCTACCAGTGCAAACGGTAAGAGAATAACAGCTCCAATAATTAAAGTTAATGTTGTAAAAACCTCGTTTGATAAATACTGTTCTTGTTTTGGCCGTTTTAGCAAAACTGTGTAGAAAGCAAATAGAAAAGTACTTAATAATATCAGTATATCTCCTATTAAAGACACTTCTTGATTAGCACTTTTAGATGGAATCGTAATAAAGAGTACTCCTATAGCACCCAATATAATTCCTATCCAATAATTCAATCGAATTTTCTCTTTCAAAAAGAGTGCTGAAAAAAGAATTGTAACTAATGGTAATGCAGCATCTATAATACTCACATGTAATCCACTGGTTAAAGAAATACCGTAGGATGTAAACATAAAATAACCAGCTACACCGGTAAAAGCTAACAAACTCATTCTTTTCCATGGAACTTTTCTATGTACAACTGATTTTTGTAGTCGCTTAAATGAGAATAGCATACAAATTCCACCTGCAAAGAAAAGACGAATAAACAACAAAGTAAACGGCTGAATAGATTCTAACGCCCATTTTGTTGGCGCAATGGCTGTGCCCCATAATATAACAGCCACTAATAACATGCATATTTCTTTCATAATCCCCCACACCCATCAAAAATATATGTTAACTACCTTAATTATAGATTTTTTCTAATGTAAAATCCTTTAAAAACACAAAAGGTTATGTTAAAAGAGCTAGATTGCTACTTTTCATATAACCTTTTTATATAAGATCACAAACATTCTTGTTACATCTGGACTATATTCTTATAAAGGTAATTCTTACCTTTAAATTTAAAATAATAAAAATAAACACAAAAAAACCTAAGTCGAAACGACTTAGGTTTTTGCTTGGCGACGTCCTACTCTCACAGGGACAAGGTCCCAACTACCATCGGCGCTAGAGAGCTTAACTTCCGTGTTCGGTATGGGAACGGGTGTGACCTCTCTGCCATCATCACCAAACTATGAAGGCATATTCCTTCAAAACTAGATAACATTGCTACATATTATATGGTTAAGTCCTCGATCTATTAGTATTCGTCAGCTCCACATGTCACCATGCTTCCACCTCGAACCTATCAACCTGATCATCTTTCAGGGATCTTACTAGCTTACGCTATGGGAAATCTCATCTTGAGGGGGCTTCATGCTTAGATGCTTTCAGCACTTATCCCTTCCGCACATAGCTACCCAGCTATGCCCTTGGCAGAACAACTGGTACACCAGCGGTGCGTCCATCCCGGTCCTCTCGTACTAAGGACAGCTCCTCTCAAATTTCCTACGCCCACGACGGATAGGGACCGAACTGTCTCACGACGTTCTGAACCCAGCTCGCGTACCGCTTTAATGGGCGAACAGCCCAACCCTTGGGACCGACTACAGCCCCAGGATGCGATGAGCCGACATCGAGGTGCCAAACCTCCCCGTCGATGTGGACTCTTGGGGGAGATAAGCCTGTTATCCCCGGGGTAGCTTTTATCCGTTGAGCGATGGCCCTTCCATGCGGAACCACCGGATCACTAAGCCCGACTTTCGTCCCTGCTCGACTTGTAGGTCTCGCAGTCAAG
>NZ_JBBOXT010000001.1:285000-295000 GCF_038007725.1 Bacillus sp. FSL W8-0640 | reverse complement strand
TTCCCTTCACAATACGTATATGAAAAATTTCGTACAATCACTGAATTGGATCCTCAAAAATGTCACATTCTCCCTCAAGGTTTGTTTAACCACAATCCTTATAAGAACAATATTGCAAAAGCTAGAAATGAGTTACGTAAGAAGCTTAACCTGCCTCTAGATAGCAAAATCATCTTGGGTGTAGGCTTCGCAGATTATCGGAAAGGGATAGATTTATTCTCACTTATCTCTTACTCAGTAAGAAAGACTCACAAGGATATTCATTTCATTTGGGTAGGGAGAACAGACGTTCAATTCCTGAATACACTGCCCCCTAAATATAAAGCACATTTCACATTAGTCGATCCTACTCCCGATATCGGATTATATAACGCTGGGGCTGACTTATACTTATTAACTTCAAGGGAAGATCCTTTTCCAAATGTTGTTTTAGAAGCATTAGATGCAAAACTTCCTGTTATAGGGTTTAAAAATGCTGGAGGTTTTGAAGATGTTGTTACAGAAAAAACTGGTGCCTTAGTAGACTTTTTAAATTTACCCAAAATGCTAGAAAAAATATATGAATTTATTCATGATGAGGGATTACGATTACAAAAGGGAAGCTTTGGCCAAGAACTTATCGAAAAAAACTTCAATTTTCTTAATTACATTTATCAATTACTAGATCTTCTCGAACATAATTACAAAAAGATAAGTGTAATCATACCGAACTATAATTATGAAAAATACTTACCTGATCGAATCGAATCAATATTAAACCAAACCTACCCTCTTTACGAACTAATTTTCTTAGACGATGCCTCCACTGATCATAGCGTATCAACTTTTAAAAAGCTGCTTTCAAAAGAAAATAAGACCCACCTGAAGGTTCAACAGATTATTAATGATAAAAACTCTGGTTCTGTATTTAAACAATGGATAAAAGGAGTCTCTGCAGCAACTGGTGATTATATTTGGATCGCAGAGGCCGATGACTTATGCGATAAGACATTTTTACAAGAGGTGATACAGGGGTTTTATATAAATAACAATATTACCTTAAGTTACACACAATCAAAACAAATAGATGAACAAGGAAATGTATTGGCTAATCATTATTTAAATTACACAAATGATATCGATAAAGAAAAATGGAAAGCCCCCTATTTTCGAAAAGGCGTCGAAGAAATACAAGATACGTTACTTATCAAAAACACTATACCTAATGTTTCAAGTGTAGTTTTTAAAAATATAGATATGAAGAAAACGGAAAAACAGTTAGAGAAGTTCAAAATAGCTGGTGACTGGTTCTTCTATGTTTCTCTTCTTACAGAGGGAGATATTTACTTCAATCCAGCCCCCTTAAACTATCATAGACGACATTTAAATAGCGTAACGAGAACAGAAGATTCATACTCCCATTACAATGAAGTTGTGCAAATGCAAAATTTCATTAAAGAAAAATTTACTATCGACGACATTTCTAAAATGAAAATGTATACATATAGAAAGTATCTTAAAACATACTTAAAAATTTAAACGTGTGCTTTCTATGCCATCAATATCTCTTGTAAGGCGCTACTATTATTTAAGGGGGAATACTCTTTGAAAGACTTTATAGAGGAACATAAAGATTTAATTTCTCAAATCGCACACAGCTATAATGTAAATGCAAGTATCCATCCTGAGGATCATATCTTTCAGTTCATTGTCACTAATCCCGTCTTCCCATCAAAAAAAGAAGCGATAGATTATTACTTTAAAGATGGGCAAAACTCAGCACAAATACTCTTAAACTTAATTACTTCCCTTTATCCTCCTACAGTCAATCCAATTCAATTGTTAGAATTCGCATCCGGATACGGCTGCGTAACACGTCATTTATTAAATCTACAAGCGAATTTGAGTATAACCGCTTGCGATATACACGAAGAGGCTATTTCCTTTATTGAAAACAAATTAAATAATTCTTCTATATTATCTCATCCTGAGCCTGAACAGTTAAAATTGGACTCCTCTACGTACGATATCGTTTTTTGTCTATCCTTTTTCTCTCATATGCCTGATACAACTTGGTTTCGTTGGCTGCAAACATTGTATAACGCTGTTTCACCTGGTGGTTTATTCATTTTCACAACCCATGGCTATCAAAGCAAAAAATACTTCGGGTTTCCAAATTTAAATGAAAAGGGCTATTGGTTTCTCTCTTCTAGTGAACAATTCGATTTAGATGTGAATCAATACGGACAAACGATAGTTAGTCCCTCTTACGTGTGTGACAAAATTAAATTATTACCCCATAACCCAATTATCAAAAAGTATACTGAAGGATTTTGGTGGGAACATCAAGACCTTTGGGTTATAGAAAAAGAAGTAAATTAATAACCCACGCTCTGCTTATATACAAGTAGAGTGTGGGTTATTATTTTTTACTATATAAGAACTCTTCAATCCATAGCTTATTTAATCTAATCCCATGTTTAAAATCTATTTTAGGTTCCCAATTCAATTCTTGTTTTACCTTATCAATATTTAAAATGATTTTTTGAACGTTCTCTTGTTTTTGTTTGTAACAGATAAAATCCACTTTTCTTTCTGTTATTTTCTCTAATTCCACTATAATTCGTTTTAAAGAAAGACCTTTGCCACTCCCTATGTTGTATACGCAAGATTTCAATTGATTTAATTGTGCTAGTTGTATAGTAATTTCAACTAAATCATCGATATAAATATAATCTCTAATAATTTCCTCCGGATTCCCATATATATGAATCCTTTCATTACTGAGATGCTGGTACAAAAAACAATTTATCGCCCCTACTTTTTTTAAGGGGTTTTGGTATTTTCCATACGGATTAGAATATCTACATACAACATAATCTATTCCATATTTTCTCTTATAAAAATACAAATAATTCTCCAGCGAAACTTTTGTTATTCCATACGGGGAAAGTGGTCTTAATGGATGTTTCTCATCAATAGGCAAATATTCAGGTTCACCATAAACTGTGCCTCCCGAAGAAGCCAATATAATTTTTTTAATACGAAAATCTTTAACACTTTCCATGAAATTAAGAAAAAATAGACTGCTATTAATATCACCGAAAACATCTTCAATTGAAGTTGCTACGTTAGACGTCGCAGCTAAATAAATAATAATATCTATATTCACTAAAGCCTTATATATATCCTCAACATTTTCTAAATCACCTTTAATAAATTCAACTTCACTTACAATATTTTGAGGAAAATTATTTATATGTCTGGAAAATACTTTTACATTTTGCCCCTGTTTCAATAAACCCAATGCGAGATTGATACCAATGAAACTATTTCCACCTACTATTAAATAATTATTCTTCCTCATAATATCATCTCTCTAGTAATAAATTTTTCCTATTGTCAAACTTAAAAATATACACAAATAAACTGGATCATTTTGATTATTCATCCTCTTATCATTGTATGTTTGTTATAAATTTTCATTATCTTTATTTTCTATTTTCATTTTAGAATAGCTTCCTTATTCAGGTTGACTGCAAAAACACTCATAATATTTACTCATCCCCATGAATATATTTAATAAACAATCCTCACTTGTTTACCCCATAAAAAAGCTTCTACATACACAAAGTTCTCAAAAAAGGAGCGCTAAACTCATGAAAAATATAAATCAAGAACTTTTAAATCATGTAATCCTACATAAAGATCGAATTCCGCATTACCATAAAGACTTTCCCCTTATACTATTTTGGAGTCATAGAAGCGGATGCACCTCATTAGCTAATTGGTTCTTTTTTCAAATTGGATTATTTACTGAAGCAAAGAAATACAATGACTTTATTCATTACTATGAGTTCTGGGTGTATAAAAACAGTACAAATTACATTCAACAATTACAAAATAGTCTTCTAGAGGCTAAAAAAAATGTTTGTAAACTTGTACGAAATCCTTATACAAGAGCTGTCAGCTCATTTTTATTACTTGCTGACAATCCATATGCTAGCCCACAATGGGAAAGCATCCGTCATTATTTTTATAATGATAAATATAGTAATCAAGGAATATCATTTAAACAATTTTTATATTACGTTCAGGCATTCGATTCCAATTCCCTAGCTTTAGATATACATTTTAGTCAACAATACGTCCCTGGTGAAGAAAATTTCATTCAATGCTATATTCCTTTAGAAGATTTTAATACACAAATCACCAAGATGGAACACATGTACGATTTGATGAAATCCCCTTTAGCACTTTTTACAAATTCAGATCATCATCGCGCTCACAAGATGATTTATGCAGGAAGCTATGCAGAACTTAGCATTACAGATCCAGGCTTTCCCCGATTTCCAACATACGAAAGCTTTTATGATAAAGAAACTATGGATTTAGTTACAGAAATATACGCACAGGATTTTGAAATGTACCCATACACGAAAGGGATATTTTAAGTCTATACATTTTTCCACGAATAAAAGCTGATACATCGCATAGCATAAAGTGAAACTTTAATTCGAGTGGGAGTTCTCTCCAACTAATTATTCCCTTCTCCTAATCGTAATTTTAAGAGATACCTAACTTTCACCCATTTCCTTTAATTTCGCCGATTGTTGACGTGTATCATACTTTCCATACATAGATTGCATTTATTAACATAGGAGGGATATCGTGTGGAAATCAATTTGAAACACAATAATGGGTACTGCGTTATTTGCGAAAAGAAAGCTACATTTATAGAGCATAATGATTGGCTTAGAGATCATTATTTATGTTCTACATGTAACTCTATACCAAGGCAGCGAGCTTTAATCCATGCTTTACATACATTTTTTCCAAAATGGGATTCCTATAATATTCACGAATCCTCTCCTGGAGGAATTACGACTCAGCTACTATTAAAAAACTGTAAAAACTATACTTATTCTCAATACTTTAGAAATTATCCTCTTGGCCAATACTTTCAAGGTATTAGATGTGAGAACTTAGAAGACATGACTTTTGAAAATGAATCTTTTGATTTATTCATTACTCAAGACGTTTTTGAGCATGTAATGACGCCAAACAAAGCCTTTAAAGAAATAGAACGAGTATTAAAACCTGGCGGTGCTCATGTATTTACTGTCCCTTGGTATCATACACTCACAAAAACTGTGCAAAGAGCAAGAATGAATAAAGAGGTGATTGAATATATTGAAGAGCCCATTTATCATGGAAATCCTATTGATGAGAATGGATCTTTAGTAACGTTCGATTGGGGGCAGGATATGATTGAATATATTTATACACATGCAAACATGTATACAATTGTTTTTTTACAAAAGGATAGATCACTAGGGTTAGATGCTGAATTTTTACATGTTTTCATTAGTAAAAAGCAAGAAAATAAAGTTTAATCACTATATAATTCGGAGGTTTAACAAATGAATAACTTTAAGTTAGGAAGTGATTTTGATCATCTTGTTAATTCAGTATCTGATGCCGAACTTCTAAATTTATTTATACAAAGTTGTTCACAAACAACGATAAATGGGGTTCCCGTACCTAGATTTCCTCCTGAAGAAATTCAAAAACAATTTGTAGGTGCTTCCTATGAACATGCTCTTTACGAAGCATATTTGTTTTATAGCCATATAAAAGAATACGCCCAAAATTTAGGAGTTCCCTTGAATAAAGAAAGTAAAGTTTTAGACTTCGGATGCGGATGGGGAAGAATTATACGCTTCTTATTTAAAGATGCCTCTGATCAAAATTTACTTGGCATTGATGTCGATCCTGCGATGATCACACTTTGTAATGAAACACTAGGAAGAGGGATATATAAAACAGCAAGCCCACATCCCCCTGTAGATTTTATTAGCGACAATTCATTAGATATCATATTCGCTTATTCTGTATTCTCACATTTATCCGAAGCAACTGCCGAAAATTGGGTAAAAGAATTTTCAAGAGTTCTTCGCCCTGGTGGAATCTTCATCGCAACAACACAAGCGCGCTATTTTCTTGATTTTTGTCAACAATTCCAAGAACATCCTGAATTAATTCAAACAGGATGGCATAAAACTTTATCTCAAGCTTTTCCAGATATACATCGCGCCATCTCGGATTATGAAAACGGCAAATTTGTTCATAGTCCCACTGGTGCAGGGGATGTTAGAAATAGTAGTTTTTACGGAGAAACCGTTATACCTAGGACTTATATTGAAAATCATTATGAGAAATATTTAAAGCTACAAGACTTTTTTGATGATGTAAATCGATTACCACAGGCCCTCTTTGTCCTTCAAAAAATTTAATTCCTTTCATTCAACATAATAAATTTCATGACGAAAAGTACTTTCTATTTCAGATATATATCAAATTACCTAATACTCTCTTATTAAGTAAGCTTAAAAAATCCAATACATACCATAAAAAAAAACAGTAAACAGATAACATATCTCTTATTTTAAAATTGCTTCACCAAATCAAGAATAACTTCCCAACACTTGAACTACGAAAAACACGAGGGGGATATAACTTGAAAATAATCGCTTTTTACTTACCACAATTCCATCAAATTAAAGAAAATGATCGATGGTGGGGGAAAGGATTTACTGAATGGACAAATACTAAAAGTGCACGACCTTTATTTTCAGGACATTATCAACCTAGGGAACCTTATCAAGATTTTTATTACGACTTAACTACCCCCTCCGTAAGAAAGTGGCAAGCAAAAATCGCTAAAGCATACGGTATATATGGTTTTTGTTATTATCATTACTGGTTTAAGGGAAAAAGACTATTAGAAACACCCTTTAATGAGGTACTAAAGATGAAAGAACCTGACTTCCCTTTTTGTCTTTCTTGGGCAAATGAACCATGGACAAAATCTTGGGATGGTCTCGATAAACATATATTAATGCCTCAAGACTACGGAGATATATCTGATTGGAAGGAACACTTTGATTATTTATTACAGGCTTTCCAAGATGAGAGATATATTTATATAGATGATAAACCTCTATTCATTATTTATCGTCCAGGACATATTCCTGATTGTGAAAAAATGCTTAATTACTGGAATGCATTAGCGCGAGAAAATGGTTTAAAAGGTATATACTTTGCTGAAACATTAAACAGTTTTCCACTACCTAATATAAATGGATTCGATGCTAGCATTCAGTTTGAACCTTTCTATACAATTGCCCATGATAGCTCTTCAGACATAAATAAGGTAATATATGATTCTGATATGCAATTAAACGTTTGGGACTACGATAAAGTATGGATGTATATATTACAACGATCGCTCCCAAAGAAAAAAACATTTCCTGGTGCTTTTGTTGATTGGGATAATACTGCACGACGTAAAAACGCGAATAGCAGCATCTTTGTAGGTTCTACCCCTGAAAAGTTCACCATATATTTAAGCAAGCAAATTCATCGGACTTACTCTTTTTATAACAGCGAGTTTTTATTTATTAACGCATGGAACGAGTGGGCGGAAGGAACTTACTTAGAGCCAGATAAAAAATATGGATTTTCTTATTTAGAAGGGGTTAAAAATGCAATTGATAGAGGTATGAAAGCATACAAAAAAGACGAGTCATTCTGACTCGTCTTAAAGTTGCTTGGCGACGTCCTACTCTCACAGGGACAAGGTCCCAACTACCATCGGCGCTAGAGAGCTTAACTTCCGTGTTCGGTATGGGAACGGGTGTGACCTCTCTGCCATCATCACCAAACTATGAAGGCATATTCCTTCAAAACTAGATAACATTGCTACATATTATATGGTTAAGTCCTCGATCTATTAGTATTCGTCAGCTCCACATGTCACCATGCTTCCACCTCGAACCTATCAACCTGATCATCTTTCAGGGATCTTACTAGCTTACGCTATGGGAAATCTCATCTTGAGGGGGGCTTCATGCTTAGATGCTTTCAGCACTTATCCCTTCCGCACATAGCTACCCAGCTATGCCCTTGGCAGAACAACTGGTACACCAGCGGTGCGTCCATCCCGGTCCTCTCGTACTAAGGACAGCTCCTCTCAAATTTCCTACGCCCACGACGGATAGGGACCGAACTGTCTCACGACGTTCTGAACCCAGCTCGCGTACCGCTTTAATGGGCGAACAGCCCAACCCTTGGGACCGACTACAGCCCCAGGATGCGATGAGCCGACATCGAGGTGCCAAACCTCCCCGTCGATGTGGACTCTTGGGGGAGATAAGCCTGTTATCCCCGGGGTAGCTTTTATCCGTTGAGCGATGGCCCTTCCATGCGGAACCACCGGATCACTAAGCCCGACTTTCGTCCCTGCTCGACTTGTAGGTCTCGCAGTCAAGCTCCCTTATGCCTTTGCACTCTACGAATGATTTCCAACCATTCTGAGGGAACCTTTGGGCGCCTCCGTTACACTTTAGGAGGCGACCGCCCCAGTCAAACTGCCCACCTGACACTGTCTCCCGGGTCGATAAGACCCGTAGGTTAGAATTTCAATACAGTCAGGGCGGTATCCCACCAGCGCCTCCACCGAAGCTAGCGCTCCGGTTTCAATGGCTCCCGCCTATCCTGTACAAACTGTACCAAAATTCAATATCAGGCTACAGTAAAGCTCCACGGGGTCTTTCCGTCCTGTCGCGGGTAACCTGCATCTTCACAGGTACTATAATTTCACCGAGTCTCTGGTTGAGACAGTGCCCAAATCGTTACACCTTTCGTGCGGGTCGGAACTTACCCGACAAGGAATTTCGCTACCTTAGGACCGTTATAGTTACGGCCGCCGTTTACTGGGGCTTCAGTTCAGAGCTTCGCTTACGCTAACCCCTCTCCTTAACCTTCCAGCACCGGGCAGGTGTCACCCCCTATACTTCGCCTTACGGCTTCGCAGAGAGCTGTGTTTTTGCTAAACAGTCGCTTGGGCCTATTCACTGCGGCTTTCCGTTAAGAAAGCACCCCTTCTCCCGAAGTTACGGGGTCATTTTGCCGAGTTCCTTAACCAGAGTTCTCTCGCACACCTTAGGATTCTCTCCTCGCCTACCTGTGTCGGTTTGCGGTACAGGCACCTTTTATCTCGCTAGAAGCTTTTCTTGGCAGCGGGGAATCAAAGACTTCGCTCCATAAGGAGCTTCCCCATCACAGCTCAGCATACGCGATAAGCGGATTTGCCTACTTATCAGCCTAACTGCTTGGACGTGCACAACCAATCGCACGCTTCTTCTATCCTTCTGCGTCCCTCCATTGCTCAAACGATAAAGAGGTGGTACAGGAATATCAACCTGTTGTCCATCGCCTACGCCTGTCGGCCTCGGCTTAGGTCCTGACTAACCCTGAGCGGACGAGCCTTCCTCAGGAAACCTTAGGCATTCGGTGGACGGGATTCTCACCCGTCTTTCGCTACTCATACCGGCATTCTCACTTCTAAGCACTCCACCAGTCCTTACGGTCTGACTTCACTGTCCTTAGAACGCTCCCCTACCACTGATACCATTCGGTATCAATCCGCAGCTTCGGTGGTGTATTTAGCCCCGGTACATTTTCGGCGCAGAGTCACTCGACTAGTGAGCTATTACGCACTCTTTAAATGGTGGCTGCTTCTAAGCCAACATCCTAGTTGTCTAAGCAACTCCACATCCTTTTCCACTTAATACACACTTTGGGACCTTAGCTGGCGGTCTGGGCTGTTTCCCTTTTGACTACGGATCTTATCACTCGCAGTCTGACTCCTAAGGATAAGTCATTGGCATTCGGAGTTTGACTGAATTCGGTAATCCGATGAGGACCCCTAGTCCAATCAGTGCTCTACCTCCAAGACTCTTACACTTAAGGCTAGCCCTAAAGCTATTTCGGGGAGAACCAGCTATCTCCAGGTTCGATTGGAATTTCTCCGCTACCCACACCTCATCCCCGCACTTTTCAACGTGCGTGGGTTCGGGCCTCCATTCAGTGTTACCTGAACTTCACCCTGGACATGGGTAGATCACCTGGTTTCGGGTCTACGACCACGTACTAAACGCCCTATTCAGACTCGCTT
>NZ_JBBOXT010000001.1:275000-282500 GCF_038007725.1 Bacillus sp. FSL W8-0640 | reverse complement strand
TCAACTAAGTTTTTTATTTCGTTTGTCGCTTGCGACGTTATTGTCATCGGCGACTTGTCCTATATTACACCTCTAAAGTATAATCGTCAACACCTTTTTATAAATAATTTCAATTTAATATTTTTATGCTCTTTTAGCTAGATACGTCTCTATAGGATTTCATTATCGGAGCACACCTTCTGCTTCTCTTTAATTTATTTTTAAAAATATATTCAAGTTAATTTGAACTCTAGACTTAACTTGTGTGGACGTTTTCCTCCAACAAAACTAGCAACCTTATTTTAACAAATACTAGTATATAATTAGAGAGTTGTTGTACTATCAATAAAACTCTATTAGAAGCAGGTGAAGATATGAAAGATATACGTATCCTTATAGCAGACGACGATAAAGAAATCCGAAATTTATTAAAAATATATTTAGAACGAGAATTATACATGGTAGACACTGCAATCAACGGCGAAGAAGCCTTGCATTTATTTAATCAAAATAAATATAACCTCGTTATATTAGATCTTATGATGCCCAAAATAGATGGAATCGAGGTATGTAAAAAACTTAGAGATAAAACTAACGTACCTATATTAATGCTCACAGCTAAAGATCACGAAGTTGATAAAATTTTAGGTTTAAGCATTGGTGCTGATGATTATATTACGAAACCTTTCAGCATTCACGAAGTAATTGCACGAGTAAAAGCTCTTATGCGGCGTTTTTTAGTTCTCGGAAGTAACAATACTGCTCAAGAAAAAACAACTTTATCTTTTAAAGGACTAACTATCAATTTAAATACATACACAGTTCATACAAACAAAGAAGAAATTAGCTTAACCGGAAAAGAATTGGAACTGTTAAAATTCTTTACTTCAAACCCAGGGCAAGTATTTACAAAAACACAGCTCTTCCGAAATGTGTGGGACGATAATTATATAGAAGATGACAATACCGTTATGGTACATATTCGAAAACTTAGAAAGAAAATAGAAATTGACCCTTCCAATCCAAAATTTATTCAGACTATATGGGGAATTGGTTATAAGTTTGTAGGTGAAAAGCTTGAAGACTGATAAAACCCTCTTCCTTATTTCATTACAACTTATCATTTGCGGGATTTTAAACATACAAATGGGCCCAAGATTAAAAATGTCTTTATTTATTATCCTTATCTTAATTACAATTTATCTCTTCTTTTCAAGAATACAATTCATTCAACATCGTAAAGCAATGGATACTAAATTAAGTCGTGTACTAAAAGGAAACTTACAAACGAGATTATTCACAAGCAATGACCACTCATTACATAATATCGTTTTTTCAATAAACGAGCTAATAGCTAAATTAGAGCAGGTTCAGATTGAAGCCAAAAGATCCGAGGAATCCAGAAAACAACTTTTGTCTAGTATCTCCCACGATATACGAACACCACTCACCTCCATCATCGGATATATAGATGCTTTGAAAGACGGAGTTGCTGCTTCTGAAATAGAAAAACAAAAATATCTTAAAATACTCTATATGAAATCAAATAACTTAAAGCACCTAGTTGATGAAATATTCAATATGGCGAAGCTAGACGCTAATGAATTTCCACTAAAAGAAGAAGAACTCGACTTTTCTGAAGTTACTAGAGAAGTTTTGATTGAATTTTTACCTGAGCTCTCAAAACATAACATCGAACTGCAAATTCTCATACCAGAGTCTACTTGTCCTATCATCGCAGATCATCTAAGCATTATGCGGATTATCGGTAATTTAATGAAAAATGCAATTTATTACGGAAAGGATGGGAAAACAATAGGAGTCGAACTGCTAGAAGCTGATGCAGAATACAAACTTCATATTTGGGATCAAGGCCCTGGTATTCCAAAACATGATTTACAAAACATATTTGAGCGAATGTACCGAAGCGAACAATCAAGAAACTCTTCATTTGGTGGTAGCGGTCTCGGACTCTCTATTTCTAAAGCACTCGTTGAAAAAAATGGTGGGCATATATGGGTTGAAAGTACTCCATGGAAACGAACTACTTTTGGCTTTTCTATTCCAAAATACAATACTTTTAAGAAATAGTTAAGAAATGATTAATATGCAGTTAAGCCTTCCTTTTTATGATGTAAGTAAGAACTTATAGAAAGCAGGTGTCTCCTATAAATACAATTATAAAAACGACTAACCTTACTAAAGTATATGGCAATCAAAAATCAGTAGATAATTTAAATATTAATGTTCAACAAGGAGAGATTTATGGCTTCATAGGCCGCAACGGTGCTGGTAAAACAACAACCATTCGTATGCTGCTTAGTCTTATAAAACCTACAAGTGGAACGATTGAAATATTCGGAGAGAACTTATTCCAAAATCAAAAAGATATTTTAAGCAGAATTGGTTCTATAGTTGAAGTTCCAGGATTTTATGAAAACTTAACTGCAAAAGAAAACCTACTAATTAATGCAAAGATAATTGGGGTTCACAAAAAGAATGCTATCGAAGAAGCATTAGAAATAGTAGGCTTGCAGCATGAGACAAAAAAGTTAGTAGGAAAGTATTCTTTAGGAATGAAGCAACGCTTAGGAATTGCACGCGCTCTTCTCCATTATCCTGAGCTACTCATATTAGATGAACCAACTAACGGACTAGACCCTATTGGTATTAAAGAAATGCGAAAACTTATTCATTCTTTAGCTCAAGAAAGAAATATAACAATACTCATTTCTAGTCACATATTAGCCGAGATAGAACAGTTGGTCGATCGTATCGGAATTATTCATGAAGGAAAGTTACTAGAAGAAGTTTCTCTTGATACGCTGCGCAAAGCAAACCGTAAGTACATAGAGTTTCAAGTGAATAATGACGATAAAGCTGTGATGTTATTAGAAAATCATCTTCAAATTTTTGATTATGAAGTACATGATGAAGGAAATATTCGTATTTACTCTCATTTTGGACAACAAGGATACATAAACAGAACGTTTGTTCTTAACGGTATTGAAGTATTAAAAATGATGATAAGCGAAGATAGACTAGAAGATTATTTCACCAAACTAGTTGGAGGTGGAACAATTGGTTAATCTACTCTATACAGAACTCTTAAAACTAAAACGCTCTAATATGTTTTTAATTAGCATTATTGGTGCTGGTGTCGCACCTTTCTTAGTTGTAGTAGCCTCTTATATACATATAAAAACAAAACAGCCTACTCCAACTATTTGGTTCCATCAATTATTCACTGACGTTAACTTATATACTACTTTAGTTATAGGATTCCCCTTATATGGAGTAGTGGTTGCATATTTGCTTACCCGCGAATATGCAGAAGATACACTGAAAAATTTACTAACTATCCCCGTGTCGCGCATTAGCTTTATTATAAGTAAATTCATCATTCTCTTTCTTTGGATTATGATGCTAACTTTAGTCGCTTGGGCACTTACTTTAATATTAGGGCTATTGGGGAACTTCCCTGGCTTTAACATTTCTTTACTTTTAGGTTCTTTCCTAGAATTTTTAATATGTGGTGGACTTCTCTTTCTATTGTCTTCACCTATTGTGCTACTAACTCTTGTAATGAAGAGCTATGTACCGCCCATTATATTAACAGTCATTATTACAATGACTAATCTTATGCTCGTAAACTCCAAGCATAAAGATTTATTTCCGTGGACCGCTACTCTAGATATCGCAAATAACGAATTACAACCGACATATCCACCAGAGTATTCTTATATCATCATTGCAGTAACGACAATTTCCGGATTTATTGCAACACTATTCTATTTTAAAAAAGTAGACATTCATTAATTTGTAGGAGTGAAACTATGAGCGATATCATTATTGCCTTCATACTCGGTATTGTAGAAGGATTAGCTGAATTTTTACCTATATCCTCTACTGGCCATCTTATATTAGTCGGGCATTTATTAGGCTTTGAGGGAGAAAGAGCGAAAACGTTTGAAATTGTTATTCAGCTAGGCGCAATTTTAGCCATTGCAATTTTATATCATAAACGTCTCGTTTCTTTATGTAATATTAAGCCTCTTCTACAGAAAGAAAAAAAATTCAACGCGTTCCATGTATTTCTTGGCGTATTTCCGGCAGTGGTTGCTGGTTTGCTACTACATGATATTATTAAAACATACTTATTCCAGCCATACACTGTTGTGATTGGACTTGTAGCAGGTGCAATTCTTATGCTCTTTGCAGAAGTAAAAAAGAAAGAGGCAGCAGCCTATTCACTGGACGATTTAACATACCGCCAAGCTTTAACAATCGGATTATTTCAGTGCTTAGCAGTATACCCTGGCTTCTCTAGAGCTGGCTCTACTATCTCTGGAGGTCTATTAGCAAAAGTAAATTATAAGACTGCATCTGAATTCTCTTTTCTAATAGCTCTTCCTGTAATGATTGGGGCTACAGGCTTAGACTTACTAAAAAGTTGGAAGTATTTAAGTGTCGATGACATCCCTATGTTTGCGGTAGGATTCATTACCTCTTTTATAGTAGCGATGCTAGCGGTAGTAACTTTTCTAAAGCTTTTAGAGAAGATAGGTTTAAAACCTTTTGCGTACTATCGTATTTTGTTGGCTATCTTATTTACGCTTTTCGTATTGCTATAGATTCATATAAGTCACATATTATTAAACTGATATTCAATTTAGAATATCAGTTTTTTCATCTATTTTAACTCTAGTATTACTCACTTCAATATGGCATAGTGATAATAAACTACCATTCATAATCTGAACGTTCTTTAAGTAACTACATCCTTTATCATAAAATGCAATTGGAAAATTAAAGATTACATATATGTACAGAACATATTTACAAACTATATTCACTCCACATAGTATCTTTTTAATTTGCAACACACCGCTACAACTTTTAAATGAGTACAAAGACATACTAAATAAGTAAGTAAATTTCCTAGGAATTATAAAGAGACTAAATATGAATTAGAGTGAGGTAACGATAAAAATGAATCAATTAGCACAAACATATTGGGATACTTATTGGGGAAACAACAAAAAACCAGAATCTGTTACAGCTTGGCAATTTGGGGATACCCCTAATTATCTTGCACAACTAGTAATTGACGGTATTAAAACCGCTACATGCTCCGGTCACATTTTTTATGAATTAGAACATGAATCACTACCGACTACTACTGATTATAGTATTATACTCAATAGTAATGATGAACCTGTAGCTATTATTAAGACAATAGAAGTAACTGTAACACCAATGAATGAAGTAAGCGAAGAATTCGCTATCGCTGAAGGCGAAGGAGATCGTACTTATAATTACTGGAGAGACACCCATGTTCGTTTTTTTACAAAGGAACTAAATGAGCTTGGTCTTAATTTCTCTGAAGATATGTTACTCGTCTGTGAGCGTTTTGAACTTGTTGATGTGAACAATAAAGTGAAATTTTAATAAACTGAGATTTACCAGCCATTCTTATTTTTATAAAACACAAAAAAGACGAGTCATTCTGACTCGTCTTAAAGTTGCTTGGCGACGTCCTACTCTCACAGGGACAAGGTCCCAACTACCATCGGCGCTAGAGAGCTTAACTTCCGTGTTCGGTATGGGAACGGGTGTGACCTCTCTGCCATCATCACCAAACTATGAAGGCATATTCCTTCAAAACTAGATAACATTGCTTCATATTATATGGTTAAGTCCTCGATCTATTAGTATTCGTCAGCTCCACATGTCACCATGCTTCCACCTCGAACCTATCAACCTGATCATCTTTCAGGGATCTTACTAGCTTACGCTATGGGAAATCTCATCTTGAGGGGGCTTCATGCTTAGATGCTTTCAGCACTTATCCCTTCCGCACATAGCTACCCAGCTATGCCCTTGGCAGAACAACTGGTACACCAGCGGTGCGTCCATCCCGGTCCTCTCGTACTAAGGACAGCTCCTCTCAAATTTCCTACGCCCACGACGGATAGGGACCGAACTGTCTCACGACGTTCTGAACCCAGCTCGCGTACCGCTTTAATGGGCGAACAGCCCAACCCTTGGGACCGACTACAGCCCCAGGATGCGATGAGCCGACATCGAGGTGCCAAACCTCCCCGTCGATGTGGACTCTTGGGGGAGATAAGCCTGTTATCCCCGGGGTAGCTTTTATCCGTTGAGCGATGGCCCTTCCATGCGGAACCACCGGATCACTAAGCCCGACTTTCGTCCCTGCTCGACTTGTAGGTCTCGCAGTCAAGCTCCCTTATGCCTTTGCACTCTACGAATGATTTCCAACCATTCTGAGGGAACCTTTGGGCGCCTCCGTTACACTTTAGGAGGCGACCGCCCCAGTCAAACTGCCCACCTGACACTGTCTCCCGGGTCGATAAGACCCGTAGGTTAGAATTTCAATACAGTCAGGGCGGTATCCCACCAGCGCCTCCACCGAAGCTAGCGCTCCGGTTTCAATGGCTCCCGCCTATCCTGTACAAACTGTACCAAAATTCAATATCAGGCTACAGTAAAGCTCCACGGGGTCTTTCCGTCCTGTCGCGGGTAACCTGCATCTTCACAGGTACTATAATTTCACCGAGTCTCTGGTTGAGACAGTGCCCAAATCGTTACACCTTTCGTGCGGGTCGGAACTTACCCGACAAGGAATTTCGCTACCTTAGGACCGTTATAGTTACGGCCGCCGTTTACTGGGGCTTCAGTTCAGAGCTTCGCTTACGCTAACCCCTCTCCTTAACCTTCCAGCACCGGGCAGGTGTCACCCCCTATACTTCGCCTTACGGCTTCGCAGAGAGCTGTGTTTTTGCTAAACAGTCGCTTGGGCCTATTCACTGCGGCTTTCCGTTAAGAAAGCACCCCTTCTCCCGAAGTTACGGGGTCATTTTGCCGAGTTCCTTAACCAGAGTTCTCTCGCACACCTTAGGATTCTCTCCTCGCCTACCTGTGTCGGTTTGCGGTACAGGCACCTTTTATCTCGCTAGAAGCTTTTCTTGGCAGCGGGGAATCAAAGACTTCGCTCCATAAGGAGCTTCCCCATCACAGCTCAGCATACGCGATAAGCGGATTTGCCTACTTATCAGCCTAACTGCTTGGACGTGCACAACCAATCGCACGCTTCTTCTATCCTTCTGCGTCCCTCCATTGCTCAAACGATAAAGAGGTGGTACAGGAATATCAACCTGTTGTCCATCGCCTACGCCTGTCGGCCTCGGCTTAGGTCCTGACTAACCCTGAGCGGACGAGCCTTCCTCAGGAAACCTTAGGCATTCGGTGGACGGGATTCTCACCCGTCTTTCGCTACTCATACCGGCATTCTCACTTCTAAGCACTCCACCAGTCCTTACGGTCTGACTTCACTGTCCTTAGAACGCTCCCCTACCACTGATACCATTCGGTATCAATCCGCAGCTTCGGTGGTGTATTTAGCCCCGGTACATTTTCGGCGCAGAGTCACTCGACTAGTGAGCTATTACGCACTCTTTAAATGGTGGCTGCTTCTAAGCCAACATCCTAGTTGTC
>NZ_JBBOXT010000001.1:247500-270000 GCF_038007725.1 Bacillus sp. FSL W8-0640 | reverse complement strand
TTTTTCATATTATCTCCTTTTCTAACTTAAATCTTCTTATATTAAAGTACATCAAAAACAACTGTACTATTTTAACATACCAATGAATTCTATCTTTAAGAAATAAAATAGAAAATCTTAAATTACCTGTCAAAAATCACGAAACAAATTGAATAAAACTTATATAGCTACGTACTCAAAAATCTTTTAAAAAATGAGCAGCACTTCAAAATATTTAGCTTTGAAAAGAAGTTATAAAACACAAAAAAGACGAGTCATTCTGACTCGTCTTAAAGTCGCTTGGCGACGTCCTACTCTCACAGGGACAAGGTCCCAACTACCATCGGCGCTAGAGAGCTTAACTTCCGTGTTCGGTATGGGAACGGGTGTGACCTCTCTGCCATCATCACCAAACTATGAAGGCATATTCCTTCAAAACTAGATAACATTGCTACATATTATATGGTTAAGTCCTCGATCTATTAGTATTCGTCAGCTCCACATGTCACCATGCTTCCACCTCGAACCTATCAACCTGATCATCTTTCAGGGATCTTACTAGCTTACGCTATGGGAAATCTCATCTTGAGGGGGCTTCATGCTTAGATGCTTTCAGCACTTATCCCTTCCGCACATAGCTACCCAGCTATGCCCTTGGCAGAACAACTGGTACACCAGCGGTGCGTCCATCCCGGTCCTCTCGTACTAAGGACAGCTCCTCTCAAATTTCCTACGCCCACGACGGATAGGGACCGAACTGTCTCACGACGTTCTGAACCCAGCTCGCGTACCGCTTTAATGGGCGAACAGCCCAACCCTTGGGACCGACTACAGCCCCAGGATGCGATGAGCCGACATCGAGGTGCCAAACCTCCCCGTCGATGTGGACTCTTGGGGGAGATAAGCCTGTTATCCCCGGGGTAGCTTTTATCCGTTGAGCGATGGCCCTTCCATGCGGAACCACCGGATCACTAAGCCCGACTTTCGTCCCTGCTCGACTTGTAGGTCTCGCAGTCAAGCTCCCTTATGCCTTTGCACTCTACGAATGATTTCCAACCATTCTGAGGGAACCTTTGGGCGCCTCCGTTACACTTTAGGAGGCGACCGCCCCAGTCAAACTGCCCACCTGACACTGTCTCCCGGGTCGATAAGACCCGTAGGTTAGAATTTCAATACAGTCAGGGCGGTATCCCACCAGCGCCTCCACCGAAGCTAGCGCTCCGGTTTCAATGGCTCCCGCCTATCCTGTACAAACTGTACCAAAATTCAATATCAGGCTACAGTAAAGCTCCACGGGGTCTTTCCGTCCTGTCGCGGGTAACCTGCATCTTCACAGGTACTATAATTTCACCGAGTCTCTGGTTGAGACAGTGCCCAAATCGTTACACCTTTCGTGCGGGTCGGAACTTACCCGACAAGGAATTTCGCTACCTTAGGACCGTTATAGTTACGGCCGCCGTTTACTGGGGCTTCAGTTCAGAGCTTCGCTTACGCTAACCCCTCTCCTTAACCTTCCAGCACCGGGCAGGTGTCACCCCCTATACTTCGCCTTACGGCTTCGCAGAGAGCTGTGTTTTTGCTAAACAGTCGCTTGGGCCTATTCACTGCGGCTTTCCGTTAAGAAAGCACCCCTTCTCCCGAAGTTACGGGGTCATTTTGCCGAGTTCCTTAACCAGAGTTCTCTCGCACACCTTAGGATTCTCTCCTCGCCTACCTGTGTCGGTTTGCGGTACAGGCACCTTTTATCTCGCTAGAAGCTTTTCTTGGCAGCGGGGAATCAAAGACTTCGCTCCATAAGGAGCTTCCCCATCACAGCTCAGCATACGCGATAAGCGGATTTGCCTACTTATCAGCCTAACTGCTTGGACGTGCACAACCAATCGCACGCTTCTTCTATCCTTCTGCGTCCCTCCATTGCTCAAACGATAAAGAGGTGGTACAGGAATATCAACCTGTTGTCCATCGCCTACGCCTGTCGGCCTCGGCTTAGGTCCTGACTAACCCTGAGCGGACGAGCCTTCCTCAGGAAACCTTAGGCATTCGGTGGACGGGATTCTCACCCGTCTTTCGCTACTCATACCGGCATTCTCACTTCTAAGCACTCCACCAGTCCTTACGGTCTGACTTCACTGTCCTTAGAACGCTCCCCTACCACTGATACCATTGGTATCAATCCGCAGCTTCGGTGGTGTATTTAGCCCCGGTACATTTTCGGCGCAGAGTCACTCGACTAGTGAGCTATTACGCACTCTTTAAATGGTGGCTGCTTCTAAGCCAACATCCTAGTTGTCTAAGCAACTCCACATCCTTTTCCACTTAATACACACTTTGGGACCTTAGCTGGCGGTCTGGGCTGTTTCCCTTTTGACTACGGATCTTATCACTCGCAGTCTGACTCCTAAGGATAAGTCATTGGCATTCGGAGTTTGACTGAATTCGGTAATCCGATGAGGACCCCTAGTCCAATCAGTGCTCTACCTCCAAGACTCTTACACTTAAGGCTAGCCCTAAAGCTATTTCGGGGAGAACCAGCTATCTCCAGGTTCGATTGGAATTTCTCCGCTACCCACACCTCATCCCCGCACTTTTCAACGTGCGTGGGTTCGGGCCTCCATTCAGTGTTACCTGAACTTCACCCTGGACATGGGTAGATCACCTGGTTTCGGGTCTACGACCACGTACTAAACGCCCTATTCAGACTCGCTTTCGCTGCGGCTCCGCCTCTTCAGCTTAACCTCGCACGGGATCGTAACTCGCCGGTTCATTCTACAAAAGGCACGCCATCACCCGTTAACGGGCTCTGACTATTTGTAGGCACACGGTTTCAGGATCTCTTTCACTCCCCTTCCGGGGTGCTTTTCACCTTTCCCTCACGGTACTGGTTCACTATCGATCACTAGGGAGTATTTAGCCTTGGGAGATGGTCCTCCCAGATTCCGACGGAATTTCACGTGTTCCGCCGTACTCAGGATACATTCAAGAGAGAACGAAGTTTCGACTACGGGGTTGTTACCCTCTACGACGGACCTTTCCAGGTCGCTTCGTCTACCTCGTTCCTTTGTAACTCCGTATAGAATGTCCTACAACCCCAAGAGGCAAGCCTCTTGGTTTGGGCTATGTTCCGTTTCGCTCGCCGCTACTCAGGAAATCGCATTTGCTTTCTCTTCCTCCAGGTACTTAGATGTTTCAGTTCCCTGGTTCTGTCTTCCTTACCCTATGTATTCAGATAAGGATACCATACCATTACGTATGGTGGGTTTCCCCATTCGGAAATCTTCGGATCAAAGCTTACTTACAGCTCCCCGAAGCATATCGGCGTTAGTCCCGTCCTTCATCGACTCCTAGTGTCAAGGCATCCACCGTGCGCCCTTTCTAACTTAACCAAACTAAAAATTAAAAAATATGAGCTACACTGTTATCTAGTTTTCAAAGAACATACATTTATATATGAGAGATAGTTCTCTCAAAACTGAACAAAACGAAACACGGAAACTTATATTGATGAACAGCGTTCATCAATTCTCCATAGAAAGGAGGTGATCCAGCCGCACCTTCCGATACGGCTACCTTGTTACGACTTCACCCCAATCATCTGTCCCACCTTAGGCGGCTGGCTCCATAAAGGTTACCCCACCGACTTCGGGTGTTACAAACTCTCGTGGTGTGACGGGCGGTGTGTACAAGGCCCGGGAACGTATTCACCGCGGCATGCTGATCCGCGATTACTAGCGATTCCAGCTTCATGTAGGCGAGTTGCAGCCTACAATCCGAACTGAGAACGGTTTTATGAGATTAGCTCCACCTCGCGGTCTTGCAGCTCTTTGTACCGTCCATTGTAGCACGTGTGTAGCCCAGGTCATAAGGGGCATGATGATTTGACGTCATCCCCACCTTCCTCCGGTTTGTCACCGGCAGTCACCTTAGAGTGCCCAACTTAATGATGGCAACTAAGATCAAGGGTTGCGCTCGTTGCGGGACTTAACCCAACATCTCACGACACGAGCTGACGACAACCATGCACCACCTGTCACTCTGCTCCCGAAGGAGAAGCCCTATCTCTAGGGTTTTCAGAGGATGTCAAGACCTGGTAAGGTTCTTCGCGTTGCTTCGAATTAAACCACATGCTCCACCGCTTGTGCGGGCCCCCGTCAATTCCTTTGAGTTTCAGCCTTGCGGCCGTACTCCCCAGGCGGAGTGCTTAATGCGTTAACTTCAGCACTAAAGGGCGGAAACCCTCTAACACTTAGCACTCATCGTTTACGGCGTGGACTACCAGGGTATCTAATCCTGTTTGCTCCCCACGCTTTCGCGCCTCAGTGTCAGTTACAGACCAGAAAGTCGCCTTCGCCACTGGTGTTCCTCCATATCTCTACGCATTTCACCGCTACACATGGAATTCCACTTTCCTCTTCTGCACTCAAGTCTCCCAGTTTCCAATGACCCTCCACGGTTGAGCCGTGGGCTTTCACATCAGACTTAAGAAACCACCTGCGCGCGCTTTACGCCCAATAATTCCGGATAACGCTTGCCACCTACGTATTACCGCGGCTGCTGGCACGTAGTTAGCCGTGGCTTTCTGGTTAGGTACCGTCAAGGTGCCAGCTTATTCAACTAGCACTTGTTCTTCCCTAACAACAGAGTTTTACGACCCGAAAGCCTTCATCACTCACGCGGCGTTGCTCCGTCAGACTTTCGTCCATTGCGGAAGATTCCCTACTGCTGCCTCCCGTAGGAGTCTGGGCCGTGTCTCAGTCCCAGTGTGGCCGATCACCCTCTCAGGTCGGCTACGCATCGTCGCCTTGGTGAGCCGTTACCTCACCAACTAGCTAATGCGACGCGGGTCCATCCATAAGTGACAGCCGAAGCCGCCTTTCAATTTCGAACCATGCGGTTCAAAATATTATCCGGTATTAGCCCCGGTTTCCCGGAGTTATCCCAGTCTTATGGGCAGGTTACCCACGTGTTACTCACCCGTCCGCCGCTAACTTCATAAGAGCAAGCTCTTAATCCATTCGCTCGACTTGCATGTATTAGGCACGCCGCCAGCGTTCATCCTGAGCCAGGATCAAACTCTCCAATAAAGTTAGTTTGTCTAGCATCTAAAATAAAAATTGACGTTTCACGTTGTTTGTTTCGTTCAGTTTTCAAAGAACTACTTGGTCGCTCATTTGCGACTTCCTTATGTTAACATCTTCGTTAGTTAATGTCAACTAAGTTTTTTTATTTCATTTGTCGCTTGCGACGTTATTGTCATCGGCGACTTGTTCTATATTACACCTCTAAGCTCTAATCGTCAATATGTTTTTATAAAAAATATAAAAAGGCTTATTTCTTTTAAAATAAGCCTTTTTATCACATATCATTCTATTCATTTATTATTTTTCTATAATTGGTAACGAAACGATAAATTGAATAATACCATCCCTATATTCCGCTCGAATACTACCACCTTGTAACTCAACAATACTTTTCGCAATCGCTAAACCGAGTCCCGACCCTTCCGTTACTCTACTTCGAGATTGATCCTTCTTATAGAAACGTTCAAACAAATTCGCTAACTCTTCTCTCGTAAACTCTTCACTATGATTCGCAATTACAATTTGTATATCCCTACGCTGCCTTTGAAGAGAAACTTTTATATCTGCATCATCTTTACTATACTTAATCGCATTCATTAGTAAATTATCAAATACACGAACCATCTTTTCCGAATCAATCGATGCATAAGCACGTTCCTCAGGAAACTTCTTAACAAACGTAAGTCCATGTTCTTCCGCCTGCGGTACTAACTCTTCTATTAATTGCTCGAGTAGCTCATTCATACAAACTTCCTGTTTTTCTAATACAACTTGTTCATTTGTTAACTTCGTATACTCAAATAAATCTTCTATTAAATTTTTTAACTGCTCCGACTTTGCAAAAGCAATTCTCGTATACTCATCGTGTTGTTCTTTATTTTCATATTTAGAATCTCGAAGTAATCGTAAGTAGCCCATAATAGAAGTCAGCGGTGTGCGTAAATCGTGAGATACATTCGTAATAAGCTCATTCTTTTGCTTCTCTAATTTACGTTCCTTTTCTATATTATTCATAAGCTCTTCTGCCATATTATTAATATTCTCAGTTAAAGCTGCAATCTCATCTTCACCTTTTTTCTCAATGCGGTACGCTAAGTTGCCTCTTTCTATTTCCTTTACACCTTGTGCCATTGCTTCAATCTGCTTCATCTTTCTCTTTGTTATATAGAAGAAAGAGAAAATGAATACAAGAACACCAATTAAAAACGGGAATGGCCCTTCTTTCGTATCATACATTACCTCTCCCTCTGGAATTCCGCTAACAAACATGTACAAATTCTTTCCTTCAATAGTAATAGGTGAAAAAGATATAAACTCTTTTCTTGTACTTTCAAATACATTTCTACCATCTGTATAATTAATCGCAAATGATGCTGCATTACGAATCGTATTATGCAAATCGATTTGCTCTTCTTGCGCTTGCTTTGTTTTATATAAAACTTTACCACTTTCATCAGTAACCAATATCTTTAAAGCTCTAGACCCTTGCTCTAAATTTTGGTTCTCCATTTCGATCATATTTGATATAGCTTCTAATTTATTTTCATGAACCGAACTATTTGCCGCTCCTTGAGCTTGGTGATTAATTTGTTCCATACCAGCCCGATAATCGATAGTTGCTTGACGATTCGCATTCTCAAAAAATGGCGCAGCTCCCTTCGCTGACAAAACTCCTAATAACGCACAAGCAGCAAAAGTAGTAATCAATTGAATCCTTATACTCTTTCGTACGCTCTTTACTAATTTCTCAATTAATTCTCTTATTTTCCTTATATAAGTAAACGGATTAAATATCTTTTTCAATCTTATACCCCACTCCCCATACTGTTTTTATATATCTAGGTTTCCTTGGATTCTCCTCAATCTTTTCACGCACTTTCCGAATGTGCACCATTACAGTATTATCAGACTGGAAAGATCGTTCGTTCCACACCTTTTCATAAATTTGCTCCGCACTAAACACCATACCTGGATTTCTAGCTAGCAATTCTAAAATTGAAAATTCCCTCGGAGTTAGTTTCACTTCTTCTCCCTCTACAACAACTTTATGGGTCGAGATGTTGATTTTCATCTCCCCAATTTCTAACTCGTCCTCATTTTGGACAGCGAAACCATTCATTTTCATATAACGGCGTAACTGAGATTTAATTCGTGCAATTAACTCTAATGGATTAAAGGGCTTCGTTACGTAATCATCTGCCCCTGTTGTTAATCCTAAAATCTTATCCATATCTTGCGTTTTGGCAGAAAGCATAATAATAGGCATTTCTTTCGCTTCCCTTACCTTCATACACATATGAATACCATCCACTTTCGGCATCATAATATCTAATACGACTAGATGTATTTCATTTTCTTCCAATAGACGTAATCCTTCTTCTCCGTCTCCTGCTTGTAATACTTTATATCCTTCATTCTTTAAATAGATTGTAATTAAATTCCGAATTTCTTTTTCATCATCTACGACAAGTATTGTTTCGTGTGCCACAATATCTCCCCCATCACTTTTTTAATCCCTAACTTCTATTATAGGAAAACTTCTGAAGAAAAACGCTCGGAAATCCTTAAGATTTTCTGAAGACGCAAAAAGGTCTAGACTCCCCTTAAGTCTAGACCTTTAAAAAACCCCTTTTATTTACGAACGTAGATGAAATATAGCACGAATAAAACTCCCATAACATACATAATCGGATGAACCTCTTTACGACGACCACTCACAACCATTGTAATTGGATAGAAGATAAATCCAATGGCAATCCCAGTTGCGATACTATACGTAAGTGGCATAGAGATAATTGTAAAGAATGCTGGTACTGCAATCTCGAATTTCTTCCAATCAATTTCCCCTAAGGAAGAAACCATCAAGATTCCTACAATAATTAAAGCCGGTGCCGTTACAGCTGGCGTTACAACACTTAATAATGGCGAAAAGAATAGTGCCAGTAAGAAGAATCCTGCTGTTACAACTGCTGTAAATCCAGAACGTCCTCCCGCTGCTACCCCTGCAGACGATTCAATGTAAGACGTTGTTGTTGATGTACCCAAGATCGCACCAATTACAGTTGCAATCGCATCTGCAAATAACGCTTTTCCTGCACGTGGTAATTTATTGTTCTTCATTAATCCTGCTTGATTCGCAACCGCTACAAGCGTACCTGCTGTATCAAAGAAATCTATAAAGAAGAACGTTATAATAACAATCCCCATTTGAACTGTGAAAATATCGCCGAAGTGCGTTAACGCCACACCGAACGTTGGTTCTAGACTCGGTATTGCTCCCACTACAGCTTTCGGAGTATCAATTAATCCTGTTGCAACTCCTAAGATCGCTGTAAGAATCATACCGTAGAATACTGCACCATTAACTTTCTTAATCATGAAGATGATCGTAGTAACAACCCCGAAGATTGCTAGTAACGTTGTGCCCTTTGTTAAGTCCCCCAACCCAACAAGAACCGCATCGTTTTTCACGATAATTCCGGCATTTTGGAATCCAAGGAAAGCAATGAATAATCCAATACCTGCTGCTACTGCAAACTTTAACTCCGATGGAATTGCATTAATGATTTTTTCACGAATACCTGAAGCAGTAAGAATAATAAAGATAATACCTGACATTAATGTTCCGGCAATGGCCGTTTGCCACGGAATACCCATCGTTAAGACTGCTGTATAAGCAAAGAACGCGTTAATCCCCATACCTGGCGCTAAAGCAATTGGATACTTCGCGAAAATACCCATAATTAACGAACCGATCGCTGCCGCTAATGCCGTAGCAACGAATACTGCACCTGGATCCATCCCTGTACCTGCTGGTAACCCTTTAACATTTCCAAGCGACAGCGTAGCAGGATTGACAAATAGTACGTAAGCCATAGATAAAAATGTCGTTAACCCTGCTATGAACTCAGTCTTATAATTCGTACCGAGCTCATCAAACTGAAAATAGCGTTTCATCCTATGTTTCCCCCGTTATATGATTACTCGCCGTATTTCACCCTAGCCCTCTTTTATCCCGAGAAATAAAAAAGGCTTCCATTGCATATATACATGGAAGCGTTCTATAAACAAAGACAAGTTTCCCCTCATCTTTATACAAACGCCTCGTAGTCAAGCCATTTACGGTAGCTAGGTAGAAACTTTCGGGCCATATCCCCGATATTATACGACGGCTATAATATTCACTTTTCGTTTGAATTACATAATCATATTAACTCGACGAAGTAGTTTTGTCAATTTAAAAACGAACATTTTCATAAACTTTTATAGTTTCGTTCGTATTAATGCCAAAATAAAAAAGATCCATCTATGCATAAGCAATAGATGGACCTTTTTATAAATACTATTCCCACTCAATAGTTGCTGGTGGCTTACTCGTTACATCATACACGATACGGTTAACGTGTTTTACTTCGTTTACGATACGTACAGAGATTTTCTCTAATACGTCCCAAGGGATACGTGCCCAGTCAGCTGTCATACCGTCGATAGATGTTACTGCACGGATACCTACTGTGTAATCGTAAGTACGCTCGTCACCCATAACACCTACGCTACGCATACCAGGAAGTGCAGTGAAGTATTGCCAGATTTCACGGTCTAAGCCCGCTTTAATAATTTCTTCACGTAAAATCGCATCAGATTCACGAACGATTTCTAATTTCTCTTCTGTAATTTCACCTAATACACGAATACCAAGACCCGGTCCTGGGAATGGTTGACGCCATACGATTTCATCAGGAATTCCTAGTTCAGATCCTAATACACGTACTTCGTCTTTAAATAACGTGTTTAAAGGCTCAATTAATTTGAACTGCATGTCTTCTGGAAGTCCACCAACGTTGTGGTGAGATTTAATTGTTTGTGCAGTTGCTGTACCACTTTCAACGATGTCTGTGTAAAGTGTACCTTGTGCTAAAAAGTCCATACCTTGTAATTTAGACGCTTCATCATCAAATACGTAAATGAATTCGTTACCGATGATTTTACGTTTTTGTTCTGGATCTTCTACACCTTTTAACTTGTTCATGAAGCGTTCTTTTGCATCCACTTTAATAACGTTCATGTGGAAGCCTTCGCTAAATGTTTTCATAACGCCTTCTGCTTCGCCTTTACGCAGTAAGCCGTGGTCAACGAAAATACAAGTTAATTGATCGCCGATTGCTTTATGAATTAATACTGCTACAACAGAAGAGTCTACACCGCCACTAAGTGCGCATAGTACTTTTTTGTCTCCAACAGTTTCACGAATTTTTTCTAATTCTACTTCGATAAAGTTCTCCATGTTCCATCCTTCAGAACAACCACATACGCCGAATACGAAGTTTTTAATTAAATCGTTACCGTGCTCAGAGTGACGTACTTCTGGGTGGAATTGTACACCGTATAAGTTTTTCGCTTCATTGCTCATACCAGCAATTGGGCAAGACTCACTTGTTGCGTCTACTACGAATCCTTCAGGTAAACCAGTTACTAAGTCACCATGGCTCATCCATACAACTTGCTCTTCTGGAAGGTTCGCATATAATTTTGATTCGTTCTCTACTTTAAGAACAGCCTTTCCGTACTCACGGTGATTTGCACGCTCTACTTTACCACCGAAGTGTTGCGTCATAAGCTGCATACCGTAACAAATACCGAAGATTGGTAAACCTAGTTCAAAGATTTTTTCATCACAATGTAATGCACCTTCACCGTATACGCTATTTGGTCCACCAGAGAAAATAATCCCTTTTGGATTCATTGCTTTAATTTCTTCTGCAGTAATTGTATGTGGATGAAGTTCACTGTATACACCGAACTCACGAATTCGACGTGCTATTAACTGATTGTATTGACTTCCAAAATCTAAAACGATAATTGTATCGTGTTGTTTCTTCAAAATAATCACCCCAACGTTAGTTCTCGTATATAAATATTTTCACCAATTTGGCGAAAAGCATTACCAATATAATAAAAAAAGCCAGTCCTCCGCCTCTAGTCTCATAACAAAGAAAAGGCAGGGGTCTGGCTTTATAAAGAAAGATAGTCTCCGCTCTTTATAAATATAAGACACACTGCCTTCATAGTCAGGTTGTTTGCGGTAACCCGGTAGAGACTCTCAAACCATATCATTGAGGATATATGAAGGATCGTTTTATATTATCTTCCTAGATTCTAACAATGAAATATCAATATGGTCAAGAGAGAAAGCGACAAAATTCTACAGAAATTCATTTCCTTTTCTAAAAAACATAAAAAAACATCCATTTCTATATAGAAATGGATGTTTTTTAGGGCAAACGGAATTACATCATTCCGCCCATACCGCCCATGCCCATGCCGCCCATGTCAGGCATTGCTGGTGCATTTGGTTCTGGTTTGTCAGCTACTACAGCTTCAGTTGTTAAGAACATAGCTGCAACAGATGCTGCGTTTTGAAGTGCAGAACGAGTTACTTTAGCTGGATCTACGATACCAGACTCAAGCATGTTAACCCATTCGCCAGTAGCTGCGTTGAAACCAACGCCTACTTTTTCGCCTTTTAGACGCTCTACAACTACAGATCCTTCTAGACCAGCGTTGATTGCGATTTGACGAACTGGCTCTTCTAGTGCGCGAAGTACGATGTTGATACCTGTTGCTTCGTCGCCTTCAGCTACGATAGAAGCTACTTTTGTGTATACGTTCATAAGTGAAGTACCACCACCTGCAACGATACCTTCTTCTACTGCTGCACGAGTTGAGTTAAGTGCATCTTCAATACGAAGTTTGCGTTCTTTCAACTCAGTTTCAGTTGCTGCACCTACTTTAATTACCGCTACGCCACCTGCAAGTTTTGCAAGACGCTCTTGTAATTTTTCACGATCGAATTCAGAAGTTGTTTCTTCTAATTGCGCACGGATTTGACCGATGCGAGCTTCGATTTGTTCTGTGCTTCCTACACCTTCAACTACAGTTGTGTTTTCTTTTGTAACAACAACTTTACCAGCGCGTCCTAAAGATTCAACTGTAGCAGATTTTAAGTCACGACCTAATTCTTCAGTGATTACTTCGCCACCTGTTAAGATTGCGATATCTTCTAGCATTGCTTTACGACGGTCACCAAATCCAGGAGCTTTAACAGCTACTACGTTGAATGTACCACGAAGTTTGTTCACTACTAATGTAGCTAACGCTTCGCCTTCTACATCTTCAGCAATGATAAGAAGTGGTTTACCTTGTTGTACCACTTGCTCTAATACTGGTAAGATTTCTTGAATGTTAGAAATCTTTTTGTCAGTGATTAAGATGTATGGGTTATCAAGAACTGCTTCCATTTTGTCAGAATCAGTAATCATGTAAGGAGATGCATATCCACGATCAAATTGCATACCTTCTACTACGTCTAATTCTGTTGTGAAGCCTTTAGATTCTTCTAAAGTAATAACGCCGTCGTTACCAACGCGCTCCATTGCTTCAGCGATTAATTGACCCACTTCTTCGTCAGCTGCAGAAATAGCAGCTACTTGTGCGATAGAAGATTTGCCTTCGATTGGTTTAGAAATCGTTTTTAATTCTTCGATTGCAGCAGTAACAGCTTTTTCGATACCTTTACGAAGACCCATTGGGTTAGCACCAGCTGTTACGTTTTTAAGACCTTCACGAATCATAGCTTGCGCTAATACAGTTGCAGTTGTTGTTCCGTCACCAGCTACGTCATTTGTTTTGCTAGCAACTTCTGCTACTAATTTCGCACCCATGTTTTCGAATGCATCTTCTAATTCGATTTCTTTTGCGATTGTTACACCATCATTTGTAATAAGTGGTGAACCAAATTTTTTCTCAAGTACAACGTTACGACCTTTTGGTCCAAGCGTAACTTTTACTGCGTTTGCAAGAGTGTCGACACCGCGAAGCATCGAACGACGTGCTTCTTCACTAAATTTAATATCTTTTGCCATAATAATTGACCCCCTTGGATTTTTTAAGATTTATATAATTAACCGATAACTGCTAAAATGTCACTTTCACGTAAAATCAAGTAGTCTGTACCTTCATATTTCACTTCAGTACCTGCATATTTTGAGAAGATGATAAGATCACCTGCTGCTACCTCTAAAGCAACACGCTCACCATTCTCAAGCACTCGACCAGTACCTACTGCAACTACTTTACCCTCTTGTGGTTTTTCTTTTGCAGTATCTGGTAATACAATACCACTTGCTGTTTTTTCTTCTGCTTGAACAAGCTCAATTACAACGCGATCACCTAATGGCTTTAGCATGAACAATAACCTCCTCATTTTGTTATGTAATTTTCTTTTATTAGCACTCAAGTCATCCGAGTGCTAACACACTTATAATAATAAATAATCTCAATTTCTTTTGCAAGTAAAAAAATCATAATTTTTTCGCAAATCACTATATAAACTTTCTATATAGAATACTGCCTTTACTATATGAATCGTTGTTTCCACTGCTCGTATGTTACAATATGAAAGGACACCCTAAGTTGTTTTCGCTACACACACAACTTTCTCCTGTCTTCTATTATAATTTCAAATAAGGATTTACGAAAAAAACATAATTCAAGTGAGGTTTATATCGTAGGTAGCATATTTACATGTTATCCTAACTTATCTCATACACTATAGTTAGAAAGGATGGTTAAACCATTTGAAGAAACAATACTGGTGGATTATCGTTACATACATTTTAATGCAGTTATCTGGCGTTGTTGGATTGCCACTTCTCCTAAAAACAGGACTCTATGATAATAGAGGATTTACCATTGAGGAAAAAGGACAAATCATAACGGGACACTGGGCAATTATTAGCTTCTTTGTTGCATTATGTATCGTACTTTGGTTACTTAGAACAGATATTCGTGACAGGCATTTAGATCCAAAGCGCTCTTCTGCTCCAGCTACTATTGGATGGATTTTCATCGGGTTCTTCTTAGCTTTCTTTTCACAAATAGTTGCCGGTATGATCGAGATGCAGCTGCTAGGAATTAAACAAGGTTCAGAAAATACAATGAAACTGATGGAGATTGCAAGAACGACCCCTTGGTTCCTTATTGTTGTATCTATAATTGGACCTATCTTAGAAGAAATCGTATTTAGAAAAATTTTATTTGGTGCACTTTATAAGAAGTTTAACTTCTTTATTGCAGCTATCATTAGTTCGCTTGTATTCGCAGCAATTCATTTTGATTTTACTCATTTATTGGTATACACTGCTATGGGGCTCGTATTCGCCTTCTTATATGTGAAGACGAAACGTATTATCGTTCCGATTGCAGCTCATGTTGCGATGAATACATTAGTCGCTATTGGGCAAATTTTTATGAGCAATGAACAAATTCAAGAAATGATTAAAGAAGCTGAAAAAATGCAAGGCTTTATCGGAGGATTTTTTGTATGAGAAACTCACCATTGTTCATGGCTGCACTATACTTCCTTCTTGGATGTATCTTTACACGCTTCGCCATTACGAACGTGACAGATACAATCTGGAATATGTGGACAATACTATTTGCAGTTATGGCAACAATTGATTTTAATTTGGCACTTCGCCTTATATTAATCAAATTCACAAAGAAGAAACAATAATAAAACGCAGAGGTCGCTTCCTCTGCGTTTTATTGTGGATAGTTTTTCAAAAAGTAAACTAATGTTTGTAACTCTACAGCTAAGTCAATATGATGAATTCTAATATTCTCTGATACGTTTAATCGCGCTGGTGTGAAATTCAAAATACCGTGCACGCTCGTTTCAGCTAATCTATCTGCTACAGCTTGTGCTACTGTAGCCGGTACTGTTAATATTGCCACTTGTATATCATTTGATAATCTCTCTTCTAATTCATCTAAATGATATACAGGAATGCCCCCGATTTCTGTTCCAACTTTCTCTTCACTAACATCAAATGCCATTTCAATTTTTGTATTATTGTTTTTCGTGAAATTATAATGTAAGAAAGCGGTCCCTAAATTACCTACTCCAATAAGTGCTACACGTGTTATATCATCTTGATCAAGTGTTTCGCGGAAAAATGATAATAAATAATTTACGTTATATCCATATCCCTTTTTCCCTAACGCTCCAAAATACGAAAAATCTCTTCGTATTGTTGCGGAATCTACTTTTACTGCCTCACTCAATTCGGCCGATGAAACACGCTGCTTACCAGAAAGAGATAAGTTTTGGATAAATCGATAGTATAGAGGCAATCTTTTAGCAGTGGCTTGTGGAATCTTTTGCTGATCCATATGACCTCTCCTCTCTTCCTATCTTTATTCATATACTTTAATCAAATACAGAAGTTTAGCACTCATTAAATTCCTTGTATAATAAAGAGAAGAAGTATTCTCTCTTTATTTTAAACTATACACTATTTTTAGTATGATTGAGAAATATAAACATGGCAAAGTTAAGAAATTATTTGAGGTGAAAACATTGATTTTATTACAAGTAAACGCGCTTTCGAAATTATACGGTGCAGAAACGATTCTTGCAAACATAAAATTGGAAGTACAAACAAAAGATCGTATCGCATTAGTTGGAAGGAATGGAGCAGGCAAATCTACATTATTAAAAATTATCGCTGGTGAATTATCTCATGATGGTGGCGAAATTATAAAACCGAAAGATGTCTCAATCGGATATTTAGCTCAAAATACTGGACTAGAAACGTCTTTAACAATTTGGGATGAAATGCTAACCGTCTTTACCCACTTACAGCAAATGGAGACAAAACTTCGAAGGCTTGAGCAAGAAATGGGAAAAGAAGAAAACTTTTCAAACGAAGCTACATATGAAAGATTGTTAGCTGATTATGACCAATTGCAACTCAATTATAAAGATCAAGGTGGATATCAATATGAAGCGGATATTCGCTCCATTTTAAGCGGCCTTGGCTTCCCAGTTGAAACGCACCAGACGACGATCTCTACTTTAAGCGGCGGGCAAAAAACAAGATTAGCTCTCGGGAAATTATTATTAACAAAACCAGACTTACTTATTTTGGATGAGCCTACAAACCATTTAGACATCGAAACATTAACGTGGCTTGAGCAATATTTACAAGGTTATCCTGGCGCAATATTAATCGTTTCACATGACCGTTATTTCTTAGACAAACTCGTTACACAAGTATATGAAATTTCAAATAAAGAAAGCAGACGATTTGTTGGTAACTACAGTAAATATTTAGACTTAAAATCAGCATTATATGAGCAAGAAATGAAACGTTACGAAAAACAACAAGATGAAATCGCAAAACTTGAGGACTTCGTTCAAAAGAATATAGCTCGCGCTTCTACAACGAAACGTGCTCAAAGTCGTCGTAAACAACTAGACAGAATGGAATTATTAACGAGACCATTAGGGGATTCTAAGTCAGCATCATTCCACTTCGATATTGAAAAGCAAAGTGGAAATGATGTTTTACAAGTAAATGATGCAACCATTGGCTATGATGAGAACCCTATAATTGAACATGTAACTATGCGCTTAACTCGCGGAGATAGTGTTGCTTTAGTTGGTCCAAACGGAATTGGGAAATCCACATTGTTAAAGTCTATTGTGAATAAGTTACCACTATTAAATGGTGATGTTTCTTTCGGATCAAATGTATCTGTTGGTTATTATGATCAAGAACAAGCAAACTTAACATCTTCTAAACGGGTTTTAAATGAACTATGGGATGAATATCCACTGCAACCTGAAAAAGAAATCCGTACTATACTCGGGAATTTTTTATTCACAGGAGATGATGTACTGAAACCAGTATCTTCCCTTAGTGGTGGACAAAAAGCTCGATTAGCTCTTGCAAAACTTATGATGCAAAAATCAAATTTATTAATTCTAGATGAGCCTACGAACCACCTTGATTTAAATAGTAAAGAAATTTTGGAGAATGCTTTAATTGATTATCCAGGGACTCTTCTATTCGTCTCACATGACCGCTACTTTATTAACCGTGTAACAACGACTGTGGTTGAGTTATCAACAGAAGGTGCACAGGAATATTTAGGGGATTACGATTACTACGTTGAAAAGAAAAATGAAATGATTGAACGTGCAGAACTTGAACAGCAAGAAAGTGACATTCCTGTTCAAAAGGTGGTTGCACAAGAGAAATTAAATTATTTAGAAGAAAAAGAGCGTAAAAAACTAGAGCGTCAACGCACTAGAAAAATTGAAGAGCTAGAACAAAGTATATTGGAATTAGAAGAAGAAATTGCTACGTTAGAAGATCAACTTTGCTTACCAGAAATATATGCAGATTATGAAAAAGCTAGTGAAATTACAACTAAAAAGCAAACGCTACAAGAACAACTTGAAACTTGCATGGCAGAATGGGAAGAGCTGCATGTATAAGCATATTTAAATAAGGAAGATGTCTCATAAGTCAGGATTTTTGACTATGCGACATCTTTTTTTCTTTTAATACAGAAACAATTTTTTGAGTATATCAATCGTAACTTAGAATATACCAACGATTTTTCAAATATATCTATTGTAACCCTATATATATTAACAATTCGACACGAAATATCGATTTAACGACAAAGATTGACAATATTAGCACCTTCTATAATAGGGAGATGTTTCAAAATGTTTTTCGGGGATATCTTCTTACTTTTTATTTCCCGAAAAAGAACAAATTCAAAGGTCTGACATCATCCTATTTATCCACAAGTTTATACACATATCCACCTTTATAAAATAAACCTTAAAATAACTTTTCCACATTATCCACAATCAACAAAAAAGTTATCAACATTTTATATACACAATAAAACCCACATTATCAACAGACAATATGGGTTTTATCCACAACCTGTGGTTAATTATGTGCATAACTATGCTTCAATATCTAATCCTGGATTTGCATTTAAGGCTAATGTTGCACGCTTACCTTGTTCATAAGCAATTGTCCCTGCCGCTGCAATCATCGCTGCATTATCTGTGCATAAAGATAGCGGCGGAATAATTAATTCAATGTTTTCTTTTTGTGCAAATTCCTCTTCTAATCGCGCACGAAGTCCTTTATTAGCAGCTACTCCACCAGCAAGAAGTAATTGCTTTACATTATAAGCTTCTGCTGCACGAGCTGCTTTCGTTACAAGTACATCTATTACACTTTCTTGGAAACTTGCCGCTAAATCTTCTGGCGCAATTTCTATACCGCGTTGTTTTGCGTTATGCACAGTGTTGATAACTGCTGATTTCAATCCACTAAAGCTAAAATCATATGAATCCGGTTCTAGCCATGCACGAGGCAAATCAATTGTCGGTTCTCCTTCATGTGCAAGGCGATCAATATGAGGACCACCTGGATATGGCATAGATAACGTACGAGCTACTTTATCATATGCTTCTCCAGCTGCATCGTCTCGTGTTTCACCAATTACTTCGAATGAACCATGTTCTTTCATATAAACAAGTTCCGTATGCCCACCAGATACAACAAGTGATAATAACGGGAATTGAACTTCTTTTACTAAACGGTTCGCATAAATATGACCAGCAATATGATGAACACCGACTAACGGAATATCATGTGCAAACGCTACTGCCTTCGCTGCATTTACTCCAATTAGAAGTGCTCCTACTAAACCAGGACCTTCTGTTACAGCAATTGCATCAATATCATCAAATGTGATGTTTGCTTCCTTTAAAGCTTCTTCTAACACAACTGTAATTTCTTCTACATGATGACGGGATGCAATCTCTGGTACAACGCCGCCAAAACGTTTATGACTTTCAATTTGTGATGCAACGACATTCGCAATAATTTCCGTTCCATTTTTAACAACTGCTACTGCTGTTTCATCACAACTTGTTTCAATACCAAGTATAATCGTATTTTTTTCCATTATATATTCACCCACATTACGAGACCATCTTCCTGATTGTCTGCATAGTATCGTTTACGAATCCCACCATTTTGAAATCCGTATTTTCTGTATAACTGCTTTGCTACTTCATTTGATACACGTACTTCAAGTGTCATTGTTTTTACCCCTAGTTCTTTCGCTTCAGAAATAACTGCTTTCAATAGGGCATCTCCTAACTTTTGACCTCGGTATTCTGGCAAAATAGCTATATTTGTTATATGTGATTCATCAATAATTATCCACAATCCACAATACCCGACTACACGACCATCTTTTTCTAACACAATATAATGTGCATGTTCATTCATCGTTAATTCACGGTGAAAGGCATCTGCAGTCCAAGGAGTTGAAAAAGACGCTTCTTCAATAGCTACAATTTGAGCAATATCATCAAGCTCCATCTTTCTAAATATCATATCCATCTTCTGCAAGCTCCTACTTGTTTTGACTTTCTAACCACTTTGTTTCAGCTTCAGCTAAACGAAGATAGCTTGGAACAAACGTATGCACATCTTGTTCTTCTTTTTGTAATCCTAAGAATGCTAGCTCACTTGGTCTTGGGTTATTTTTAGTAAATGGAGCGAATACAGCTTGATCACCTAAATGTTCTATAATTGTTTCTTTATGCAATTTAACATCGTTACCGATAAATAAAACAGGCTGTCCTTTATCTTTTAACATTTGCAACCAGTCCACAATAAGAATAATTCGGTCTTCTTCTATTGAAGTTAACTGCTCTCCTTCATATGTATATAACCCAGTATAAATTTGCCCACGTCTTCCATCAAATAAAGGACAAATTAACCCGTTAAAGTTAGCACCGTTTGCAGCTACTACCTCTAAACTTGATACACCTACAATTGGTATTTGAAGTGACCAAGCTAATGTTTTCGCCGCTGTCACGCCTATGCGAACACCTGTATAGGATCCAGGTCCAGCAGCTACAACGATTTTAGTTAATTCCTTCGGTTTTACGCCACACTCTTTTAACAGTTTCTCTACAGCTGGCATAAGACGTACAGAATGGTTTTTTGTTAAATTTGTAATGATTTCCCCAATTACGTTTCCTTCCTCAATAAGGGATACACCCATTACGTAATTTGAAGTATCAATTGCTAGTACTTTCATCTTGTAATAGCTCCTCACATAATCTAATATAGCGATCTCCAATTGGCTCGAGTATAATTTTTCTTGTGTCATCTCCAGCATGGAATAAACTAATTTGTAACTTTTCATTCGGTAAATATGCTTCTATTAAATGAGCCCATTCTACTACCGTAATTCCTTCACCGTAGAAATATTCATCAAAGCCTAAGTCCTCTTCACTTTCTGCTAAGCGATACACGTCCATATGATATAGCGGTAATCTTCCTTTATATTCTTTGATGATATTAAAGGTAGGACTATTTACAACTCTTTTCACTCCAAGACCTTTTGCTAGTCCCTTTGTAAAAGTCGTCTTACCAGCTCCAAGATCTCCTTCTAAAATAATTACGTCTTGTGCCTCTACGAGCTTACCTAGTTTTTCTGATAACCTTTGTGTTTCCTCAGAAGATTTTGTTGTTACTTCATATTTACTCACAGACTTCACCTACTTTACTCACAATGTTCTCTGCTCTTTATTATACAGGTTTTGAATATATAAAAAAGTCCTTAGGAGTTGTCCTAAGGATAGTTTGACTGTCTTTATTAGTTTTTTGTTAAAACAAATAAAAAAATACGAAACAACTTGTTTCGTTCTTTTCTTTATATGAAATGGCGGTCCCGACCGGGGTCGAACCGGCGATCTCCTGCGTGACAGGCAGGCATGTTAACCACTACACCACGGGACCATTTGGTTGCGGGGACAGGATTTGAACCTGCGACCTTCGGGTTATGAGCCCGACGAGCTACCGTGCTGCTCCACCCCGCGACAATATAAATAGCTTGGCGACGTCCTACTCTCACAGGGACAAGGTCCCAACTACCATCGGCGCTAGAGAGCTTAACTTCCGTGTTCGGTATGGGAACGGGTGTGACCTCTCTGCCATCATCACCAAACTATGAAGGCATATTCCTTCAAAACTAGATAACATTTGCTACATATTATATGGTTAAGTCCTCGATCTATTAGTATTCGTCAGCTCCACATGTCACCATGCTTCCACCTCGAACCTATCAACCTGATCATCTTTCAGGGATCTTACTAGCTTACGCTATGGGAAATCTCATCTTGAGGGGGCTTCATGCTTAGATGCTTTCAGCACTTATCCCTTCCGCACATAGCTACCCAGCTATGCCCTTGGCAGAACAACTGGTACACCAGCGGTGCGTCCATCCCGGTCCTCTCGTACTAAGGACAGCTCCTCTCAAATTTCCTACGCCCACGACGGATAGGGACCGAACTGTCTCACGACGTTCTGAACCCAGCTCGCGTACCGCTTTAATGGGCGAACAGCCCAACCCTTGGGACCGACTACAGCCCCAGGATGCGATGAGCCGACATCGAGGTGCCAAACCTCCCCGTCGATGTGGACTCTTGGGGGAGATAAGCCTGTTATCCCCGGGGTAGCTTTTATCCGTTGAGCGATGGCCCTTCCATGCGGAACCACCGGATCACTAAGCCCGACTTTCGTCCCTGCTCGACTTGTAGGTCTCGCAGTCAAGCTCCCTTATGCCTTTGCACTCTACGAATGATTTCCAACCATTCTGAGGGAACCTTTGGGCGCCTCCGTTACACTTTAGGAGGCGACCGCCCCAGTCAAACTGCCCACCTGACACTGTCTCCCGGGTCGATAAGACCCGTAGGTTAGAATTTCAATACAGTCAGGGCGGTATCCCACCAGCGCCTCCACCGAAGCTAGCGCTCCGGTTTCAATGGCTCCCGCCTATCCTGTACAAACTGTACCAAAATTCAATATCAGGCTACAGTAAAGCTCCACGGGGTCTTTCCGTCCTGTCGCGGGTAACCTGCATCTTCACAGGTACTATAATTTCACCGAGTCTCTGGTTGAGACAGTGCCCAAATCGTTACACCTTTCGTGCGGGTCGGAACTTACCCGACAAGGAATTTCGCTACCTTAGGACCGTTATAGTTACGGCCGCCGTTTACTGGGGCTTCAGTTCAGAGCTTCGCTTACGCTAACCCCTCTCCTTAACCTTCCAGCACCGGGCAGGTGTCACCCCCTATACTTCGCCTTACGGCTTCGCAGAGAGCTGTGTTTTTGCTAAACAGTCGCTTGGGCCTATTCACTGCGGCTTTCCGTTAAGAAAGCACCCCTTCTCCCGAAGTTACGGGGTCATTTTGCCGAGTTCCTTAACCAGAGTTCTCTCGCACACCTTAGGATTCTCTCCTCGCCTACCTGTGTCGGTTTGCGGTACAGGCACCTTTTATCTCGCTAGAAGCTTTTCTTGGCAGCGGGGAATCAAAGACTTCGCTCCATAAGGAGCTTCCCCATCACAGCTCAGCCTTTATGATAAGCGGATTTGCCTACTTATCAGCCTAACTGCTTGGACGTGCACAACCAATCGCACGCTTCTTCTATCCTTCTGCGTCCCTCCATTGCTCAAACGATAAAGAGGTGGTACAGGAATA
>NZ_JBBOXT010000001.1:155000-242500 GCF_038007725.1 Bacillus sp. FSL W8-0640 | reverse complement strand
TCCCTTCTTATACATATATTAAATAGTACATATACCCATCCTCATGTAAGAAACGTGGTTTCTAAAAACAAAACATGAATAGAAATCCACTCACCAACCTCTCATCAATAGCATTTTAGATTTTTGAGAGCAGGATTAAACAAGGAGGGATTCCTATGCCTACGTGGCTAAAAAAACAAATGCAACGTGCATATTTCGAAAAAAACCGGTATCAAATTAAATTATTAAATGAATGCTGGTTTTATTATAGCAAAATACATCAAAGCTCATAATCCATTACACTTTTTATTCCATAAAAAAAGAGCAGTTTCGTCTGCTCTCTTCTCTTACTATTCAATCGGCAACATAGATAGTGCAACGCGTCCTTTTTTTGTATCAATATCATCTACCCATACTTTTACAATTTGCCCTACTGATACAACATCTAACGGATGCTTTACAAACTGTTTGCTAAGTTTAGAAATATGTACTAAACCATCTTGCTTTACGCCAACATCAACAAAAGCACCAAAATCAACAACGTTACGAACTGTTCCTTCTAGTTCCATACCACGTTTTAAATCTTCTAATTTCAAAATCCCTTTTTTCAGAAGTGGTTTAGGCAACTCATCCCTCATATCTCTTTCTGGACTAATAAGCGCATCTATAATATCAACTAACGTCGGCTCCCCAACTCCTGTTTCTTGAGATAACTTAGAAATCTCTACTTCTTCCAATCTCTTTTGTAATTGCGGTTGTCCTACGTCATCTATCGATAACCCTAGACTCTTCAATAACAATTCAACATTTTTATATTGCTCTGGATGAATACCTGTTCGATCTAATGGATTCGCTCCTTCTAGTATACGTAAGAAACCTATACATTGTTCATACGTCTTTGCACCTAAACGCGGGATTTTCTTTAATTCCGTGCGCTTCGTGAATTTCCCATCTTCTTCTCTCTTTGCCACAATATTTTTCGCAACAGTTTTCGATAAACCTGAAACATATTGTAACAATGCAACCGAAGCCGTATTTACATTAACCCCAACTTGGTTAACAGCTGTTTCTACTACAAATGTTAATGACTCATTCAGTCTCTTTTGAGATACATCATGTTGGTATTGTCCAACCCCAACTGATTTAGGATCAATTTTCACAAGTTCAGCAAGTGGATCTTGCAGACGTCTTCCAATAGAAACGGCACTTCTCTCTTCAACTTGTAAATTCGGGAATTCCTCACGAGCTAAATCAGAAGCTGAATATACACTAGCACCCGCTTCATTTACAATAATATAAAAGACATCTCGGTTCACACTTTGTAATACATCTACTATAAACTCTTCTGTTTCTCTAGATGCTGTCCCATTACCAATTGCAATCATTTCAACTTGATATTTATCTATAATAGAAAGAACTTTCGTTTTTGCATCATCATATTTACGAACAGGTGGATGCGGATAAATAACATCGATATGTAGTACTTTCCCCGTATCATCTACTACAGACAATTTACAACCAGTTCTATATGCCGGATCTACCGCTAGCACGACTTTCCCTTTCATCGGAGGTTGTAATAATAAGTTACGTAAGTTCTCAGAGAAAATATGTATCGCTTGTTCTTCAGCTGTTTCTGTTAATTCTTTACGAATTTCTCTTTCGATTGAAGATTGAATTAATCGTTTATAACCATCTTCAATCGCTAATTGTACATAATGTGCACTTTTCGAATCGTTATCACGAATTACTTTCTTATTTAAAAAAGTTACTATCTCATCTACTGGCGGAACAACAGCAACTCTCAATATATCTTCTTTCTCGCCACGATTCATTGCTAATACACGATGTGGCACTACTTTTTGCAATGGTTCTTCATAACTGTAATACATTTCATATATATTCTTTTCATCTTTTTTTTCATCTTTCACGGACGAAGACATAACACCTTTTCTAAAAGTAACATTTCGAATCCAACTACGATACGCAGCTTCATCTGAAACCATTTCTGCAATAATGTCTTGTGCACCTTGTAAAGCTTCTTCTGCAGATTGCACTTCTTTCTCTACATTAATAAATTCCACTGCCTTTTTAGCCGGATCTTCTTTCTTATATAACAATAACCATTCAGCTAATGGTTCTAATCCTTTTTCTTTAGCAATTGTCGCTTTCGTTCTTCTTTTCTCTTTATATGGACGATATAGATCTTCTACTTCTTGCAACTTTGTAGCTTTAACAATTTGCTGTCGTAGCTCTTCTGTCAGTTTCCCCTTCTCATCAATAAGACGAAGAACTTCTTCCTTCCTATCTTCAAGTTGCATCATATATTGCCATCTCTCTAAAATCGTACGAATTTGCACCTCATCTAAAGAGCCTGTCCATTCTTTTCGGTAACGAGCAATAAATGGAACTGTGTTACCTTCTTCTGTTAATTGAATAACATGACGAACTTGCTTTTCGGTAAAGCCTAATTCTTTCACTAACATTTTCATTAACGCTTGTCGATTATCTACCATTTCCATATACAACCGTAACCTCCTCTATAATAAAAAAAGTTGCCCTTCAAAGAGAGCAACTTAAACTGCCGATTTAAAAATCTATTAGTCCTAAACTAATTTGTAACGCTTCATCTACACGACTCATCATCACTTCATCCAAATGAGTGATTTTGTCCGTTAAGCGTTGCTTATCGATTGTTCGAATCTGCTCAAGTAAAATAACAGAATCTCTCTCAAAACCATACTTTTTCGCATCAATTTCCACATGAGTGGGTAATTTCGCTTTTTGAATCTGTGCAGTAATAGCCGCTACAATCACCGTTGGACTAAAACGATTTCCGATGTCATTTTGAATGACAAGAACCGGACGAACGCCTCCTTGCTCAGAACCAACAACTGGGGAAAGGTCTGCAAAATACACGTCGCCGCGTTTTACAATCAAAATATTACCCCCCGCTAACTAAGCGTTCTACTGTATGAGCTGCTTCATACTCTGCTAAGAAAGCTTCAGATGCAATACCAAGATTAATTTTTCCCATTTCAATGTACCCACGTCGCATTGATTCATGTTGGTAGCGTTTCTTCGTCTTATGTTGACGCAATAACAATTGTGTTGCCTGGCAAATTAGTTCATGGCGATTCTTATTCTCTTGTTTTCCAATTCCGTCCAATTCCGTTACCATTTGCTTTGGCAACCGAACCACGATTTCAGTAGTTACACTTGATTCGGACACAAAAATACACCTCCACCGTCAACTACACACCCAAATATATATATGACACCTATTGTAATAATACCATTGTATGGAGCCTGTTGCAAAGACTTCCTTATTCCTTGCTTATGTTTTCCAATTCACAAACAAAACATTCATCTTCTTAAATTTTTTATCTCATAACTAACTAAAAACAATAGAACTCCTCTTCAAAACTTACGTGCAACTTATATAAAAAATGATTATAAGTAAAAAGCTTCTCATCAAAAAGAGCTTATTATCCAGCAATGAACAGTCACTCCAATGACAAGAAGCAATCATACTACCTTCTATATATTGTTCAAGTAATTAATTATCTCTACAACCTTACCATTCCGTATAAATATTCTTGGCACACGGAAACTGATCGTTGCAATAATTTCATAATTAATAGTCCCTGAGTATTCCGCAACCTCTGTAGCGCTAATATACTCATCTCCTTGCCTTCCAATAAGCGTAACTTTCGTACCAAGTGGCACTTCACAAGGAAGATGAATCATGAACTGATCCATTGTTACTCGCCCTACAATCGGTACCCTTTTACCATTTATAAGCACTTCAAATCCTTGTAACCTTCTAAGCCACCCATCTGCATAGCCAATCGCTACAGTCGCAATCCATTCTTCAGTTTTCGTTCGATAGGTGACGTTATAACTAATTCCATCACCTTTAATTACCTGTTTAATATGAGCAACTTTCGTATGAAGTGATAGCGCCGGTTCTAATTCAAATGGTAAAAAAGGACGTATTTCTACAGAAGGAGATAATCCATACATTGCAATCCCAATTCGCACTGCATTAAATGTAATCCCTTGAAAACGTAACGTCGCAGCACTATTAGCTGTATGAACAAACTTAGGATCCACTCCGAATTCTTTCAACCAACTTAACTGCTCCAAGAACGTGTTATATTGCTTATCAAAATACGAAGTCTCAACCTCATCTGCCGTTGCAAAATGCGTGTATACTCCTTCTAACTCTAAAAACGGTGCACCCTCTAAACTCTTTAAAAATTCTTTTAGCTCTTTTCTTTCACGTATTCCAATTCTCCCCATACCACTATCAAAGTTAATATGGAATTTCATTACAGATGAACCATCCCAAAGTTTAATTGCTTCTTCCACCCATTCTTTTTGAAAAACAGTTAGCGCTACATCATTTTCAGCAGCTACATTTACATCACGCGGCGGCGAGGGACCTAACACTAAAATCGGTTCAGTAATACCAGCCCTCCGAAGCACTAAAGCTTCATCTAAAAAAGCAACAGCTAACCTTGTTGCACCTGCTTCTAATGCCGTTTTAGCCACCGGTACATAATCGTGCCCATATGCGTTTGCTTTAACTACAGCAAAAATCTCTACATTACTTGGGATGAACTCTTTAATATGTGTAACGTTGTTATAAATGGCATCTAAATCCACTTCCACCCAAGTGTCACGGTAAAATGGTGCTTCTTCCATAAATACACTTCCTTATACACGATATGCGAAGCTTATTCTTTTATATGCTTCTTTTATGAAATCCACCTTCAAACTAAGAAAAGACGTGGTGCACATATATCACCACGTCTAAGAAGTTTACTTCACCTGCTTCGCTGTAACTGAACGAGCAACCATTAACAGCTCCTTCGGCTCTAAACCTTTAGACACGAGCATATATTCTACTCCGTTATGCGACCACGTTACAGAGTCTTTCGTCAATGCACCAATCGTAAACCCAAGATCAACTGGTTCTCCACTTACACTTACCGCTGATGATGCCTCTGCAACTTTTGCCTTTTCTTGTATTAAAGTAAAGGATTTCTTATTTCCAGTGTATGTGAGTATCGCACGCTTGCCACTGTCTGTCTTCAACTCTTTTTCATCTTTCAGAGTCATACCTTGTGGTGTATCAAGTGGATACAAAATAGCAAACGGTTTGTCTTCTTTCGCTGTTGTTTGAACATCTACCTGTGCTCTAGACATATTTTGTTTCGTATCAAATGCACCTTTATCAAATTTCGCATCGAATTTCACTTTAGAGAAATCCACTTTCACAAGAACATTTTGATCATTATCCATTAACTTCACTGAAACTGGAGTCAAGTCGCTCTTATTCAATGTAATCTCTTGTCTCGGCAACATATTTTGATGTTGATAGTTTGTTTTTGTTTTAAAAATATAATACTTATCTGTTTTCTCAAAAGTAAGGTTTTTCTTGTCCTGCAAAATATCTCTTACAAGTGATTCATATAAATAAGCCTGGCTACTATTTTGCGGCCAATCACTTTGAAAACGGAAGCTCTTATTAAGTGCTGGCGTTAATACAAATACACCTTCTTCATTTCTCAAAATAATTTGGCTCTGATCTTTTTTTGCATTTTTTAAATTCACACGATAAAAAGACGGTTCCTTATGCCAAATCTCTACGTTATATTCTTGAGGCTCATTGCCTGTTTTAATAGATAATTTTGCCTCAGCTTGATAACTTTTCATCCCTTTTACTTTTGATTCTAAATCTCTCACGACATCATCTTGCTTCTTTTCCATACAACCCGCCAACACAAAAACGGTCAACAAACCGACAAGAACTAAAAACAGACGCCTTTTCATCAATTCAGCCCCTTTGCCCCTATAAATGAATGGAAGATGTACCTTCCTTATCGCTACCTCAAATATATGAGACAAAGATATAAAATATGCAGACTAGCGTGACGAGCTTTCTAAAACAACTTGAGCAACAGCAAATTCCTTACTATGACTAATTGATAAATGAACAATATACTCTGTACTTGTAATCAGAATTGGCTTACCTCTTTCATCATTTTTCACTTCAATATCTAAAAAACTCACTTCTTTTCCGATACCAGTACCTACAGCTTTTGAATACGCCTCTTTCGCTGCAAACCTTCCAGCTACAAACTCTGTAAGACGACTTCCTTTCAGCTCCATAGCAACATTACGTTCATTTTCCGTTAAAATACGTTCCATAAATTTAAGCTTTCCATCTAGCATTTTTTCAATACGATTTAATTCAATAATATCGATACCAATCCCTATAATCATTTCGAAATCCCCTTCTTCTATTTAACTTTCTTCTTTCATATTGATAAGAATAACAGAGAATCTTTCTGATGCAAAAGGGGTGAAAGTAACCGTATGCTAATAAGATCCACTCATATTTCTTTACAACCGACTATTCTTACCTTACTTCTTATTCATTTAGTCATGATGATATTAGGCGACTTTTTTCTCTTACCACTGGCAGCCTCTAATGAATATATCGCTAAAGGAGAATGGTGGCGTGTCATAACTTCTCTTCTCGTACACGTAGACTTACAACATTTTCTTTCTAATAGTATTTTTTTGTTCGCTCTTGGTTCTTCTATCGAAAAGCAACTCGGACACTTTTCTTTTTTTATTCTATTTTTTCTCTCTGGAATTTCTGGAAATATTTCTTCTTATATTATTATGCCGCTTGAATATATTCACGCAGGTGCATCAGGTGGTATTTTCGGACTATTAGGTGCACAGTTATTTTTATTGTACAATCGATACCGCTCTTCAAAACCAAAAGAAATTGCCATTTTCTCAATTATGATTCTTCTATTACTACTATTTACTTTCTTTAACCCTTCTGCCAATCCGATCAGTCATTTAACAGGTTTAATAACCGGTGGCATTTTAACCCCTTTTTTAACCAAAAAAAACGATGGTGCAAAGCTTATTTAATATAAAAGCTTGCACCATCGATAATTTCTACATCTACTTGTTCACTTAAATCTCTCATTAATTGAAATAAAGACTCATCCTTCATCTTCGCCTCAATCATACAATCAATTTGCGGAACACTTCCCTTTATCCTTCTTAAAAAAGATAAAAATGCCTCTACATTAATATAATCTGCATGAGCTCTTGGATCTTTTCCCTCTCTAGGGCTAGAGATATGCATTTTAACCGGCAACAAAGACGTTTCCCACGTATGAACGACACGTGCCCAATCTTCATACCAATCTTCTTGCTCATTATTCATCATATGGTGATGCAAGTCAAATACGACGGGAATATCTAATTTTTCTCCTAAATATAATGTTTCCTCTAACGTAAAGGTTGTATCATCATTTTCTAATATAATCATTTCTTGAATACCCCTTGGGACATTAGACCAATTCTCTATAAAGCGCTCTAATGCAAGTTCTTTATCTTTATATCCTCCTCCGACATGCAGTACACATCGTTGCTTATGTTCAATCCCCATGCCTTTTAATAATTTTTTGTGCATCTGCAATGTTTTTACAGATTGTTTAAAAACACTCTCCTCAGGTGAATTTAGTACAACAAAATGATCTGGATGGAAATCAATTCTCATATTCATATGAACTGCATATTCACCTAGTTTTTTTAAATTTTCTTTTAAAGGACGAATATAGTTCCACTCTAGCAATTCCTCATGATTCGCTAAAGGAATGAGCTTTGAACTGAGCCGAAAGAAAGATATGTCATGCCCTTTATTATGCTTTAATAAACGTAAACAATTTTCTAAATTGGAATTAGCAATTCTTTCAAGTTTACGAATTGCAGCAGCACGATCATCTAATTTCTGAAACTGTGCATACGTCATCGTTTGAGATGGAGATGCATTCTTCAAATGTACACTCATCGCAACGTAACCAAGCCTTACAAGCATATAACAGCCCCTTTTCTATCATAACTATTATGTAGTATGCACAATTATAGAAATAAAAAAAGAGAATGCCCGCAAAGGGCATTCTCTTTTTTTTATTAAGCTTGTGGACGGCTATGATGTTTTCTTTCGCCGCGTCCATTTGAAGAACCAGGGCGACCTTGGCCTTCACCTCTACGACCACGACTACCACCATCACGATTGCGATCACGGTTTCCGTCACGATTACGTCCATCACGGTTACGGTCACGATTACGTCCATCGCCACCGCCGCGTGCATCACGACTACGATTACGGTTACCATCACGGTATCCGCCTCCGTTACCGCCGCGTTTTTTAGAACCGCCGCCTCTTGAAACAACAGGTGGTTCTGATGTTAAAGCGATCGGAGTTGTATCCGGCTCTTTAGTCATCATTTTTAAAGCAGCAGCTACTACTGTTACAGAGTCATTTTCTTCTAACATTTCTTCTGCAATACGCTTGTAGTATGCTAAGTTTTCATTTTCAATTGTGCTTTGAAGCTTTTCAGCGATTAAACGTTGTTGACCTTCTAATGCCTCGTCAAGTGTCGGTGCATCCATACGGTCCATTTTACGTTTTGTCGTACGCTCGATATTTTTTAATTGTCCCGATTCACGTGGTGTTACAAATAGCATTGCAATACCTTTTTTACCTGCACGACCAGTACGACCGATACGGTGAACGTATGATTCTGGATCTTGTGGAATATCGAAGTTATATACGTGCGTTACGCCTGAAATATCAAGACCACGTGCAGCAACGTCTGTTGCAACAAGAACTTCAATAGAACCTTCTTTAAATTTACGTAATACAGACATACGTTTCGCCTGAGTTAAATCACCGTGAATACCTTCTGCAGCATAACCACGTAAGTTTAATGCTTCTGATAATTCATCAACACGACGCTTTGTACGACCGAATACGATTGCAAGCTCTGGAGATTGAATATCTAATAAGCGTGTTAACACGTCAAACTTTTTCTTTTCTTGCACTTCTAAATAGAACTGCTGAATGTTTGGCATTGTTACTTCTTTTGCTTTTACTTTAATGTGTTGAGGCTCAGTCATGAAACGCTCAGCAATACGGCGGATTGGATCCGGCATTGTCGCTGAGAATAGTAATGTTTGATGTGTTTCTGGCACATCTGTTAAAATTGCTTCAATGTCTTCAATGAAGCCCATGTTTAACATTTCATCCGCTTCGTCAAGAACAACTGTCTCTACGTTTTGCAGACGAAGTGTTTTACGGTTAATATGATCTAAAATACGACCCGGCGTACCAACAATAATGTGTGGGTGTTTTTTTAGAGCACGAATTTGGCGGTTAATATCTTGACCACCATAAATTGGTAAAATGCGAACACGTTTATGCTTACCAATTTTGTATAATTCTTCTCCAACTTGAATTGCTAATTCACGCGTTGGCGCGATAACAATACCTTGAACCGATTCTTTATGTGTATCCACTTTATCTAATAGTGGTAATCCGAATGCTGCTGTTTTCCCTGTACCTGTTTGCGCTTGCCCAATAATATCTTTACCTTGCAATGCATGTGGAATTGTTTCAGCTTGAATTGGTGTAGCCTCTTCAAAGCCCATACTTTCAACAGATTGCAGTAAAGAATCACTTAATCCTAATTCTCGAAATGTTGTCAATGTTACTTCTCCTTTTCTATCCTATACTTATCATTTAAAAAAAGGCGTTTTCCGAATTTGCGGAAAAGCCCTTTTCCTGAATGCTCACGTATATAAACGGGCGTATATTCTTCACGAAAATACTTCTAAACGTTATTACACTTTATCAATTATAAGTTTTGTATGTGTAAAAAGCAAACCCAACTGTTACCTTATTTTCATATTCAGAGTTTTTTTCTTCACTTTTATTTTTTTATATTTACTGTAAGCGCTTATTATAAGTTTCTTCTATTTTCGTAACTATCATCCCTATTTATATACACCAATTATTTCAACATCGTAATTACTTCTTCTAATTTCATACCGCGAGATGCTTTTATTAATACAACATCTTTCACATCGACTACTGCTTGTAAATCTTTTACTAACTCTTCTTTATTATCATACGCCTTTACACGTTCATTAGGGAAATTAATTTTCGCTCCTTCAGCAATTTGAGCCCCTAATCTACCGTATGTGAATACATGCGAGATTTTTGCTGGATCGATTAATTTTCCTACCTCATAATGGAACTGTACTTCTTGATCTCCAAGTTCTAACATATCACCGAGCACAACGATTTTTTTAGCAAAACCATCTAAACCATTCATTAAATGGAATGCTGCTTCCATAGCCGTCGGACTTGCATTATAAGCATCGTTGATAATTGTTAAACCACTATTTGTTTTCACAATTTCCATACGCATGCCCGTCATTTGAAGTGTTACTAAACCTTCTTTCATCTCTTCCCACGTTACACCAAAATGTTTCGCAATTGCCATTGAAGCAAGTGTATTATACACATTATGTTTTCCTAACACAGGTAAGTAGAATGAAATATTTTCATCTCTATTCATTTTGAAATGTGTCCCAGTTGCTTGTAATGTTACAGTCGTTGGATAATAATCGTTTGCTCTTGCATCACCAAACGTAACCGTTTCTGCTGCTAAATTCATTTCAGGAACACGATTCGTTAATAAAGGCTCATCTCCGTTATATACGAACACGCCACCTTCTTGTAACCCTGTAACAATTTCTAATTTCGCTTCAGCAATTGCCTCACGAGACCCTAAATCCATTAAATGTGCCTCACCAATATTCGTAATGATAGCTGCATTAGGACGAGCTAACTTAGATAAGAATTCAATTTCGCCTCGGCTTGACATACCCATCTCTAATACTGCTACTTCTGTATTTTCTTCTAAGTTTAAAATGGTAAGAGGTAATCCAATATGGTTATTGAAGTTCCCTTCTGTTTTTTGCACTTTGAATTTAGTCGCAAGAAGACTTGTTACAATATCTTTCGTAGATGTTTTACCATTACTACCCGTTACACCTACAACTTTAACATCCAATTGATCGCGATAGTTTTTCGCTAACATTTGCAATGCGGATAGCGTGTCTTCCACAAAAATAACCTTAAGATTCTCAGGTGGATTCGCTACATCTTTCATCCATAATGTAGCCACAGCTCCATTTTCAACAGCTTTATCTACAAAAGCATGTCCATCGAAGCGCTCCCCTTGAATCGGAACATACAAGTTTCCTTTTTCAATTTTTCTTGTATCAATAGACACGCCTTGAATAGTAATTCCCTCATATTGCTCTGCTAATCCAGTACCATTTACCATCTGTTCCACTTGCTTTAACATTCGCTTTATCATATAGAAACGCTCCTTACATAGAGGAAGCACTATTCCTACGAATAGTGCTTCCTCCTTTTTTGTTAGATTGTATATTTAATTTTTTGTTTTTCTTCGTGACGTTCAATCGCTAAACGAATTAGCTCTTCAATTAATTCTGGATACGGTAACCCAGTATGTTGCCATAATAGAGGGAACATACTGAACGGTGTAAATCCTGGCATTGTGTTTACTTCGTTAATATACACTTCTCCATCTTTCGTTAAGAAGAAATCAGCTCGCGTTAAACCTGCACCGTCTAATGATTGGAATGCAATAATCGCATCACGCTTAATTACATTAGATTCTTCTTCTGTCATTTCAGCTGGAATAATTAGCGCCGTATCACCATCGATATATTTCGACTTATAATCATAGAAGTCCTTTTTCGGAACGATTTCACCTACAACTGAACATTTCGGCTCATCATTACCTAGTACCCCAACTTCTACTTCACGACCTACAATATTTTCTTCTACAATAATTTTGCGATCAAATTGGAATGCCTCTACAAATGCATCCTCAAGTTCTTCACGATTTTTACACTTATTAATACCAACACTTGAACCAAGGTTCGCTGGTTTTACGAAGCAAGGATATCCTAACTTATCTTCTACTTTAGAATAAGCTTCCTCACGATTTTTCTCCCATGCACTACGAATGAAGGATGCATATTTTGCTTGTTTTAAACCAGCCTCTGCAAAGATGTTTTTCATAACAACTTTATCCATACCAGCAGATGATGCTAGAACACCATTTCCTACATAAGGGATATTCATTAATTCTAATAGTCCTTGAACCGTTCCATCTTCACCGTTTGGTCCATGTAGTAATGGGAAAATAACGTCAATAGCGTTCTCCTCAGAAGCTGCAGATGGGATAATTTCTGTACTTAATGATAACGGAGAAATCGCATTTTCTGCACCGCTCATTTTTAAAGCTTCAACATCTGTTACTTCGCCTTCAATACGCTCACCGCGTACCCATTGACCTTGTTCTGTAATATAAATTGGATGAATCTCGAATTTATCTTGATTTAACGCTTTAATAGCAGCAAGAGCCGTCTGTAGCGAAACTTGATGCTCAGCTGATTTTCCACCATATAATAAACCTAATTTAATTTTCGTCAATGAAATCACCCTAACCAATTGTTTTCATTTTTCTATTTTAGCACTTTTTATAAAAATAGGTAGTTCCTATTTGAAATAAAATGTAACTTCCATAAATAATTAAATAACATCACTTATTGGTTTTTCATTTCATTTTCTATATAGCTACACAAAATAAAATGGCAATCTAATCTAGTTATGTACCTAAAATATGTAGAAATCCCCTTTTTTGTGTATGTCACCTATTCACTAAGAAGATTGTTTGGTTAGTGTGTCTTTTTGCCTTTGCTCAACAAGGCGATCTAAAGAAACATATACAATACCTGCAACTACACATCCTACAGCTAAAATTGTAAATAGAAAGTGACCAAGTAACCGATCTAATAAAAAACCTCCCAAAAGTGGGCCAAATGCGCTTCCTGTAATCCACTGCAAACTTGCAGCTCCCATATAAGTCCCTCTCAAATGCTCAGGGGCCAAATTTGCTACAAATGTCATCTGTACAGGCGACATAATCATTTCACCTAACGTATATATAGCATAAACGAACAGTAGTGTTATTAAAATAATTGTAGCATTTGTATTAAATTCTCCAAACCACTTCGGTAACCACCCTATAAAAAATAATCCAATCCCGAATAAACATGCACCATATAACATCGTCTTCCCAACTGGTTTATCCGTAGCCCATTTTGAAATTTGAAACTGGAATAAAACAACTAATAGTCCGTTTAACGCCATTAAATATGGATATGGATTATTCGTTCCAAAAATACGCTTCATTTCATTATCAAAATGTAGTGGCAGCATGCCTTCCGTTTGAGAAAACCCCATCGAAATGATAATACCTGCTAATAAGTAAATCATTAATGCCTTATCTCGCATTAAAATTTTCCAAACTGCCCCAGATTCCTTTTCTTTATGTTCTTCCTTATCTATCCTCTTTGGTATAGTCTCTTGAATAAGAAGTAATACAAGTAACGCATAAAATAGCATTGTAGAAGAGGCAATAATAAACACAAGGTTCTTTGACAACACAACTACTGATGCTCCCATTATCGGACCAATCGCAGCACCTATATTGTGTCCCATTCGTAATAAACCATATGCCTCTGTTCTTTTTTCTGGTGCCGTTACATCCGCGACCATAGCTGATGCAGCTGGATGAAATAAAGAATTACTCAACCCTAAAAAAATAGATAAAATTGCATACGGAATAAATCCTTCTATAAATAGAAAACCGAGCATTAATAATGCATTACTTGCCATAGAAAATATCATAATAGGCTTTCTTCCATATATGTCAGCAATTCTCCCTCCTATAAGTGATCCAAAGCTTGCAGCAATTGGAGAAAGCGCCATAATAACCCCAACTTCCAACAACGAATCTACCTTATCTTTTAAATATAATGCAAAAAAAGGCATTAACATCATCATTGCAATTCCATTTAACGTCTCTCCAATAAATCGAATCCATACGTTACGGTCCATCTCCCTTAACTCACGCCACGTATTTTTCATCATTCCACCCCTTTAGTTAGCCAACAATTATCTTATAACAAGTTCAGAAAAATGTAAATTTTCAAATAAAAAAATCCATTCTAACAGAATTAGAATGGATTTTTTCGCTTATAAATTTGCAACATCTTCTTCTTTTTTACTATTATTTAAAGCACTATGTTTTCGGCTATATAAGAAGTAAACCGCTATACCAATAACCATCCATATCCCAAAACTAATCCACGCTGTCCCTGATAATTGAAGCATTAAGTATAAACAGAAAATCACTGTTAATGCTGGTAAAAATGGTACAAGCGGAGCCTTAAATGCCCTTGGTAAGTCTGGATGAGTTCTTCTCATTACGATTACCGCAACAGCTACAAGTGCAAATGCTGACAATGTCCCCATATTTACAAGATGTGCTAAAACATTTAAATCTATTAATCCTGAAATCAGTGCCGCAATAATCCCCGTTGTCCATGTATTTAAAAATGGCGTTTTAAATTTCGGATGAACTTTAGCAAGACGCTTCGGCAGTAAACCATCTCGGCTCATCGCATAAGAAACACGAACTTGCCCATACATCATAACTAGCATTACTGTTGTAATTCCTGTAATTGCTCCTACTGAAATTACCCCCGCTAAACCATCTTGTCCAATAAATTGAAGTGCAAAAGCAACTGGATCTGATATATTTAGCTGGCCGTATGGAACAATCCCTGTCAAAATAAGCGAAACAACGATATAAAGAACTGTACAAATTAATAACGATGCAATAATACCAATTGGTAAATCACGTTGCGGACGTTTCACTTCTTCTGCCGCTGTTGAAACTGCATCAAATCCTATAAATGCGAAGAATACTGTAGCCGCTCCAGCCATTACACCATCTAAACCAAATGGCATAAAGGGCGTCCAGTTTTCAGGTTTCACATAATTAAAACCAGCAAAGATAAAAATAAGAACAACTGCTATTTTAATAAATACCATAATGTTATTTACTCGTGCACTTTCACGAACACCCCTAGATAAAAGAACTGTCATCACTAAAATAATTAGAACTGCAGGTAGATCAATTATTCCACCCTTTCCTGTACCAGGAGCCGAGGAGAGAATAGTCGGAATGTGAATTCCAAACCCCTTTAATAAAGATTGAAAATATGCAGACCAACCGTTTGCTACAGCAGATGTAGCAAGTAAATATTCAAGCATTAAGTCCCAGCCAATTAAAAATGCGAACACTTCCCCCATCGTCGCGTATGTATACGTATACACACTGCCCGAGACAGGAACTGAAGAAGCAAATTCAGCATAACAAAATGCAGCAAAGGCACAAGCTAACGCGGCAATCGCAAATGATAATATAATAGCTGGCCCAGAATGTTTCGCTGCCACAACACCCGTTAGAACAAAAATACCAGTTCCAACAATTGCTCCGATTCCAAGCATAGTTAAATCTAGCGCACCCAATGTTCTTGCTAACGTTTTTTGCTTACTTTCATGCATTAACTTTGCAATTGGCTTCTTTTGAAAAATTTGCTTCATCTTTCACTCCTCCAAGTTTTAAATTTTCTGAAAATTTTTAATTCGCTTTTTTATTTTACTCATTACGCTTTTCCTAGTCAATACTTTTGTCGAAACAAGTAGAAATTCTTCTGAATATGCACGATCCTTATTATTCTTTCTATATATCTTTCCATTATTTTTTTGGTATTATTATACATGTCGATTCCGTAAAAAAGGCATGCCCCCTTATTGAGAGCATGCCTTTTTTACTTATTTCACAGTATATGAACCTTGTTCAATCCAGCTATACATATACTTTTCATCTTCTGTTTTATGTGCTTGTTTTACAATACGAAGCGGACGGAATGTGTCTATCATAACAGCTAATTCAAGCGTCTCTTTCTTCCCTATACTTGCCTCTGTTTTCCCCGGATGCGGTCCATGGGGAATCCCGCTCGGATGAAGTGTAATAGAACCTTCTTCCACACCTTTGCGACTCATAAAGTTTCCTTCTACATAGTAAAGAACTTCATCACTATTAACATTACTATGATAATATGGTGCTGGAATTGACTCTGGATGATAATCGTATAAACGTGGTACGAAAGAGCAAATAACAAAATTATGTCCTTCAAATGTTTGATGTACTGGCGGTGGCTGATGAATGCGCCCTGTAATTGGTTCAAAATCCTCTACATTAAATATCCACGGATATAAATAGCCATCCCATCCAACAACATCTAACGGGTGGTGTCCTAAAACATGTTTATGCATATAGCCTCTTGATTTTGTCATTACGACAAACTCGCCTTTTTCATCATATGTCTCTAATTTTTCTGGACCACGAATATCTCTTTCACAAAACGGACTATGCTCTAACAATTGTCCGTATTCATTTCGATAACGACGCGGCGTTGTAATTTGGCTATTTGCCTCTACAACAAGAAACTTAGTCTCTCCTTCATCTGGAATAACACGATAAATCGTTCCAATTGGAATCGTTACATAGTCGCCTTTTCTATAGTGAATCGTTCCAAACATCGTTTCAATTTTCCCTGTTCCATAATGAACAAATAACATTTCATCGCCATCACCATTACGATAGAAATAATCCATTTTTTCTGTTGGACTCACTACTCCAATTAACAAATCTTCATTTCCAAGTATGAAATTCCGTCCACTTATTGCATCACCACTTTTTTTACTTTCTTTCGTTCGAAAGTGGCGATGAGAAAGAGCAACATCCTCTTCATACTGCAACTGACAAGAATGCGATAATGCAGAATGACCTACTTCTGTTGGCATATAATGATGATACAAAATAGACTGCGTACCAGAAAAACCTTTTGTTCCCATTACCTGTTCACGATAAAGCGACCCATCTTTTTTACGAAATTGTACATGTCGTTTATGAGGTAGTTCTCCCATGTGACGATAAAACATGCCCATCACCCGCTTCCTTTTCTTTTTTGATCGTATTACGTAGTGTACCTAAACCAGTAATCGACAGTTCTACAACATCTCCATCTTGTAGCCACTCTTCTGTACCCAGTTCTAAAATACATCCTGTTCCTACTGTCCCAGAACCAATCACATCTCCTGGATATAACGTAACGTCCTCTGAAGCACGTTCAATCATTTCAGCAAATGTATAGTAAATATCTTGGAAGTTTCCTTTTGATAATAGTTTTCCATTTACATGAGCAGTCATTTCTAAATTATATCGATCACCATTACGATAAACGTCTAATTCCTCTTTCGTAACGAGATGTGCTCCTAATGAAGTTGCAAAGTCTTTTCCTTTCGCTGGACCGAGACCTACTTTCATTTCTGTTGCTTGTAAGTCTCTCGCACTCCAGTCGTTCATAATACAATAACCAAAAATATATTCCTCTGCTTGCTCTCGAGAAATATTTCGCCCTTCTCTTCCTATTACGCAAGCAATCTCCAACTCATAATCAAGCTTTTTAGACTTTTTCGGACCAATTACAAAATCACCGGAACCAATTACAACACGATGATTAGTAAAATAAAAAACCGGAATATCATACCATTCAGGCACAACATCTAATCCTCTTCGTCCACGAGCTGTTTTTACATGTTGTTCAAATGCGTAAAAATCTCGAATACTACTCGGATTAGGAAGAGCAGCTGTCAATTGTACTTCTTCTAAAGCATATATACCCTTATTTGGATTCTTAATATTCCGCACTACTTCTACATACTCATCCGCTTTCTCTAAAAAATCCATCATAGAAGAAGGGATTTTCCCTTCACTAGCAAGATTCATATCTATTACTTTGTCACCTTCAAGCCATCCAGCCCGTAGTTCTTTTGAAGGAAGACAAAATGTAACAAATTTCATCCTGATTCCTCCTTATAAAAATGAAATTTCCACCAGCAAAGGGACTTTTGCTGGTGGATACAAATCTTATAAGTTTCCGCGACGCTCTTGTTCTCTTTCAATTGATTCGAATAACGCTTTAAAGTTTCCTTCACCAAATCCACGAGAACCTTTACGTTGAATGATTTCAATAAATAAAGTCGGACGATCTACAATTGGTTTCGTAAAGATTTGTAGTAAGTAACCTTCATCATCACGATCTACTAAGATCTTTAATTCTTTTAACTTATCAATTTCTTCATCGATTTTTCCAACTCGTGCAGTTAGCTCATCGTAATAAGTATCAGGTGTATCTAAAAACTCCACCCCATTTGCACGAAGCGCTTCAACTGTTTTAACAATATCACTTGTTAATAAAGCAAGATGTTGTACACCAGCTCCATTATAGAATTCTAGATACTCTTGAATTTGTGACTTTCTCTTTCCGTCTGCTGGTTCGTTAATAGGAAACTTAATACGACTTCCATTCGTCATAACTTTTGACATTAACGCCGAATACTCTGTACTAATATCGTCATCATCAAAATGAATCATTTGTTTAAAGCCCATAACATTCTCGTAATAACTAACCCACTCTTCCATTTTTTCAACATTACCAACTACATGATCAACAGCAATTAAACCAGACTCCTCAAACGGAATGTTAAATTCTACCTTTTGGAATCCTGGCATAAATGCCCCTTTATAATTTTTACGCTCTACAAGCGTATGAATTGTATCACCATACGTACCAATAACTGCTTTTTTCAATGTACCGTCCTCATCTGTTAATTCCTGCGGTGGAGCAATTGCGACGGCACCACGTTTCACTGCTTCTGAGTATGCTTTATCAACATCATCAACAAGTAGTGCCACATCCTTCACGCCATCACCATGAGTCTTTACAAACTCTGCAATACGATTTTCACTACTTAAAGCCCCAGACACAACGAAACGCATATTTTTTTGCACAAGAACATAAGATACCTTTTCACGGTTTCCAGTTTCTAATCCAGAGTAAGCTACAATTTTGAATCCGAACGCTCTCGCAAGATAATAACTCGATTGCTTTGCATTCCCTACGTAAAATTCCAAATGATCTACATCACGTACTGGAAAAAAGTCCTCCATTTGTGCAGCTAGCGTATCCATAGATTTTTGTTTCATAATATCTTCATCCCCCTGTAAATAGATTAAATGGTCCATACTTAAAACCAACCGAAAACGCTTCCAACGTTAATTAATAGAAATTAGTTAGCAAGCTAACAAATTCTGACCTTTAAAATTTTCTATCTTTTCTGTCAAATTCCTCTTTTTTTCTTACATATAAAATTCGACTTTTTTCTCTTTGAAATAAAGCGGGATTTTATTCAGTGGATTTTTGATTATTCGTTGAATCAAGTTTCAACCGCAGCGTTTAATTAGCCATGAATGCTGGATAATGAGGTAACTTTAATACTTGAGGGTATATAAGAAGAATATAAAAAAGACTCCAACATATTAACTACTTACTAATACGTTAGAGTCTTTATTTTTTTTGAATGATTGTATTTATATATCTCATACTAATACATTTGCAAGGAATAGAATAAATGATGTTAATATTACCGCTCCACCTAAGGATCCTAATAAATCTGTTTTTGTTACTTGAAACACTTGTTCACTGTTCATATCCCTCATTCTCCTTCCTTTTTTGTTTAATTTAAAACTTCTATTATACTAATACACTTGATAAAAATACGATTAATGCTGTTAATACTACCGCTCCACTTGCTGATCCTACGAAGTCACCTTTTGTTACTTGTAATACTTGCTCTTTCATATCTTTCATTCTCCTCTCTTTTTCTTTTGTTACAAAGCTTCTATTATACTAATACGCTTGATAGAAATACGATTAACGCTGTTAATACTACTGCTCCACTTGCTGATCCTACGAAGTCACCTTTTGTTACTTGTAATACTTGCTCTTTCATATCTTTCATTCTCCTCTCTTTTTCTTTTATTACAAAACTTCTATTATACTAATACGCTTGATAAAAATACGATTAATGCTGTTAATACTACTGCTCCACTTGCTGATCCTACGAAGTCACCTTTTGTTACTTGTAATACTTGCTCTTTCATATCATTTATCCTCCCTTTTTATAAGTTATCTATATGTAATTTCTAAGAAATGTTTATTTCATAGTTTTTATGCTAACGTTACATTAAATTTGATAACGTAACGTTTGTAACATTAATGTAACATAACTATTATTACGTTGCAATATAATTACGTAAAATTTATTACACTTTTTTTACGTTTTTTTTATAATAACCCTCAAAAACCTTTATTTAATGCATTTTTCACTAAGTTCACGTTTGTAACATTCGTGTAACATTACAGTCATAAAGTGAAATGTAGTCATATTCCTCTCTATTTTTGTTACAAATTGTTTATTTAGTGCCACTAAACCTATCTAATCTTTACTTACTTTTAATATGAGATAAAATACCGTCTTTCCAAGATAAGTTTATATGTTTCCTCTATATAACTATGTATAATAAAAACAAAGAGGTGGTCATTTTGAAATTAATCGCATTAGATATGGATGGTACACTACTATCATCTAATCTTGAAATCTCCAAAGAAAACCTACAAGCAATCCAAACTGCACAAGAAGCCGGTCATATTGTAATGATCTGTTCTGGTCGTGCGAAAGAGGATGCTTTAAAGCTATTGGAAGAATATAAATTATTTCTTCCAGTCGGAGCAAGCAATGGGGCTATTGTTTATGTGGATGGAAAAGTAATTAACTCGCGTTGTATACAAAACGACAAAGTGTACAAACTTGCAAAATTACTAGAATCTGAAGGTTTCCCATATAAGCTATATACAAATAAAGGAGTTTATTCTCCATATACATGGCAAGATCAAGTGATGCAAGCATTCGAAGAAAATAAGCATGCGCTTGATGTTACATTAGAGGAACTTGAACGAATTACAGAAAAGCAAAAGAAATCGAACCTAATTACTGATTTCAAAAAAATAGAAGATGTTGTAAATAACCAAGAACTAGAAATATCTAAATTCTTCATTTTAACGTTTAATGCAGCGCATCGCGCACAGCTATTAAGTATATTACAAGAGGATGCTGATATTATGGTTACAGCATCGGCTCCTACTAACTTAGAAATTATGGATAAGAATGGACATAAAGGAAACGGGATACAGCAGATGGCAGCTCATTTTAATATCCCTATTGAAGATACAATTGCTATTGGTGATAATTTTAATGATGTACCGATGTTAGAAGTAGCGGGCTTATCTGTTGCAATGGGCAACGCTGAAGAAGATGTAAAAAAGCTATGTGATGTTGTAACACTAACAAACAATGAACATGGTGTTGCTCACGCAATCGAGCAATTTGTATTGAAACAAACTTCATCTAGTAAATAAAAAAAGGACTCTTTCAATTTGAAAGAGTCCTTTTTTATACGTGATGACAAGCAACAAAATGCTCTACACCAACATTACGGAATTCTGGTACTGTTTTTTTACAAACATCCGTTGCAAATGGGCAACGTGTATGAAAACGACAGCCCGAAGGTGGATTTGCTGGACTTGGAATATCCCCTTCTAGTATAATTCGTTCTCGCTTCACTGTTGGATCTGGTATTGGAACAGCTGATAACAATGCTTTCGTATAAGGATGTAGCGGATTGGTAAATAACTCATCACGCGGTGCTGTCTCCACAATCGTACCTAAATACATAATTCCGATTTTCGTACATAAATGTTCTACTACACTTAAATCATGCGAAATGAATAAATAAGATAATCCCTTTTTCTCCTGTAACTCACTAAATAAATTAATAATTTGTGCTTGGATAGATACATCTAGTGCCGCTACAGGTTCATCAGCTACAATGAATTCTGGATTTAATACCATAGCTCTTGCGATTACGATACGCTGACGTTGTCCACCAGAAAACTCATGGGGATACCGGTCAATATGATAAGGAGCTAATCCACATAACTCCAATACTTCAATTACCTTTTCACGCACATTTTCTTTCGTTGCTAATCCGTGGGCCAACATTGGCTCTCCAAGCGCTTCTCCAATTCTCATTCTCGGATTTAATGAGCTAAATGGATCTTGGAAAACGAGCTGCATATTAGGGCGATGTTTTCTTAATTCATCCTTGGATAAAGAATGAACATCTTTTCCTTTAAACTTCACTTCTCCCTCCGTTTTTTGAACGAGGCGTAAAATTGTTTTTCCTATTGTTGTTTTCCCGCTCCCTGATTCACCAACGAGACCAAACACTTCACCTTTATTAATAGTAAAACTTACTCCATCAACTGCTTTTACATGCCCAATTGTTCTACTAAATACGCCACCCTTAATTGGAAAATATGCCTTTAGGTTTTTCACCTCTAATAATGGTTCACTCATTGTTCCGCACGCTCCTCATATAACCAGCAAGCTACTTTATGATTTTCATCATTTACATTTAGATTTGGGGCTTCTTTTTCACATATTTCCATACAATGCTCACAACGCCCACTAAAGTAACAAAATTCACCTAAACCAACTAAATTCGGAACTTGCCCTGGAATAGAATATAGTTTATCTATTCGTTTTCCCATTACTGGTTTTGATTTCAATAATCCTTTCGTATAAGGATGTTTTGGATTTTGGAATATCTCTAGTACTGGGGCTTCTTCAATAACTTTCCCGCCATACATAACGACAACATAATCAGCCATTTCCGCTACGACACCTAAGTCATGTGTAATTAATAAAATCGACGTTTTAAATTCTTCTTTCACTTGTCTTAGTAGATCCAATATTTGAGCCTGAATGGTAACATCAAGAGCTGTTGTTGGTTCATCTGCAATTAATAACTTAGGATTACAACTAAGCGCAACAGCAATCATAATACGTTGTAACATCCCACCGCTCAGTTCATGCGGATAAGAGTGGACGATTTCATCAGCGCGGGCTATGCCAACTTTACGAATTAACTCAATTGCCTTCTTATATGCTTCATTTTTACTAAGTAATTCATGCTCTCTTAACGTTTCTACAATTTGCTCCCCTACAGTGAAGACGGGGTTTAGCGATGTCATCGGTTCTTGGAAAATCATTGCAATATCATTGCCTCGTAAACTACGAAGTTCTTTCTCTTTCATTCCTAAAAGACTTTTTCCTTCATATAAAATGTCTCCACCCACTACACTACCAGATTCAGCAATAAGCCCCATAATAGATAAAGCTGTTACACTCTTTCCGCAACCTGATTCTCCTACTACACAAACTGTTTCCCCTTCTCGAACCGCAAAGCTAACATGGTTCACAGCCTTCACTGTCCCCTCGTCAGTTTGAAAATGTGTTTGTAAGTCTTTCAGCTCTACTACCGCTTTACTCATATCTTCTCACCTACCGTCTCATCTTTGGATCTAACGCATCACGAAGTGCATCACCAAGTAAATTAATTGATACAACTGTTATAAAGATTGCAAAACCGGGCGGAATCCATAACCATGGACGCTTTTGGAAATCGATTAATGAGTTAGCTGCGCTAATCATGTTCCCCCATGATGGTGTAGGTGGAACGACTCCAAGACCTAAGTAACTTAGTGCGGATTCTCCCAAAATAGAACCTGCAACACCTAATGTGGATACAACAATTAAAATGGGTAAAACATTAGGTATTAAGTGATATATAATTTTCCGGTAATCTTTTATTCCTAACACATCCGCAGCTTGCATAAATGCTTGCTCCCTAAGTGATAAAATTTGCCCTCTTACAAGGCGTGCAAGCCCTGGCCAACCTACTAGACTTAAAATAATCATAATGACATACAAACGATAATCAGACGGTACTTTCCACTCTGATAAAATCGCACCCATTATAATAAGTAGCGGTAATCCTGGCATTGACATTAAAATATCTGCAAGCCGCATAATAATATTGTCCACAATACCACGATAAAAACCTGCAATCGCTCCTAATAAAGCTCCAAGTATAACCGATAAAACCATTGAAGCTAAACCAATGGTTAATGAAATACGTCCCGCTTGCATAAGCCTTGTTAAAATATCTCTTCCTAATTGATCTGTACCAAGCCAATGAGAAACACTAGGTGGTTTGTTAATGAGCGCAACTTGTATTTTCCCTGATGCATATGGAGAAAAGAACGGACCGATAAAACAAAATAAAAACATAAAAATTAATGCATAAAACCCTACAAGTGCCATCTTATTTTTCTTTATCTTTTTAAAAGCTTGTCGCCATGGTGATGATTCGCTTCTGCTCTTTTTTTCTTTTTTTTCTGTAATTACTGTAACAGTCTCCATTTCTTTCCCCCCTTACTTCAACCGAATTCTTGGATCAACAACTGCATATACGATATCTGCTAAAAAGTTTGAAACGATTGTTAAACAAGAAAGAAACATCGTAAATGCCATCAATACTGTATAGTCACGGAAATTTAATGCTTCTAATTGAATATTACCAATCCCTGGCCAGTTAAAAATTTGTTCAATAATAATTGCCCCAGAAAACAATCCCGGTAATTCAAATGCTAATAACGTAATTGCTGGTAATATTGCATTTTTTAATGCATGCTTATAAATAACCGTCTTCTCCTTCAAACCTTTCGCTCTTGCTGTTCGTATGTAATCTTGTCTTACAACCTCTAACATACTTGTTCTAAAATACCGAGTTAGCGAGCCGACCCCAAGAAGTGTCAAAATAAATACTGGTAAAATCATATGTTTTGCAACTTCTATCACGTAAGCAAATCCTGTTGAATTACTGCCAACATCAATCATTCCACCTATCGGTAATAACTTAAAGTCAACCGCAAACACCTTAATTAAAAACAAGCCGATAAAGAATGAAGGAAATGACATTGCTGCAAAAACACCGATTGTTACAAGTTTATCGAATAAAGAATGTTGCTTCGTCGCCGAGAATACACCGATAATAAGTGCAATTAGCCAAATAAAAAACAATGCAATAATTGCTACACTAAAAGAATTCCAAATAAATTTATTTAATAATGACGTTACAGGCTCTTGATATTGAAGCGAGAAGCCAAAGTCCCCTTGCAATGCATTACCTAACCAATGAAAATAACGCTCAACAATCGGTTTGTTCAACCCATATAATTCCCTCAGTTCAGCTGCTCTTTCCGGTGTAATTTTCGGGTTTGAATCAATATAATCCCCAGGAAGAAGTGCGAACAGGACGAAGATAATAATTGATGTACCAAGCAGTGTAGGAATCATTTGTAACAACCTACGAACAATATATGTTTTCACCCTTTTTCTCTCCAATCTTATGCTTAAAATAGAAGAACATTTTTTCAAAGCGGCACATTACTAACCGAATGAAAAAATGTCTTCTACTTATACATTCTTATCGTTATTTTTCAAATGATAATACTGGTAAGTTTGCACTAATACTGTTGTACTTTTCAGGATCAATTCCTTTTATATTCCCGTTATAACCAGTAATTGTTCTACGGTAGTTTAATAGAATTACTGGTGGATCATCACTTAATTCTTTATACAATTCTTTATAAATAGGTTTACGCTTTTCGATATCTACAGTTTCAATACCTTTTTGAATTAGCTCATCTACTTTTGCATTCTTATAACCAAGACTAGTTTCATTTGCAGTAGACAAATATTCACCAGCTGTTTCACTCGGGTCACTTGTAATCGGTGTCGAAACAGAAGCTAAATCATAATCTCCTTTGTTTACCTTAGAAAGCATCGTATTAAAGTCCATAAATTCAGGATTAAACTCTACACCTATTTCTTTATAATTCTCTTTCGCAATCGGAATTAATAAATCACTATCTTTAGCCGAACTTGGACCGAAATAAGAAAGTTTTAATTTTTGACCATCTTTTTCACGAATTCCATCCGAACCAACTTTCCACCCTGCTTCATCTAATAATTTTTTCGCTTTTTCTTTATCGTATTCGTATTTATTAACTCCTTCTTCCGTATAAGCCCAAGAAGTTGGATGAATTGGTACATTGGCTACTGTACCGTATCCTTTTAACGCTGTATCAACATATTTTTTGCGGTCTAATCCGTAAATAAGTGCTTGGCGAACCTTTTTATCCTTTAAGTAAGGCTTATTATTATTCATATAAATATAACTAAATGACGGCGCTGTTTCGATTTGGATATTTGCGAATTCTAAAGCCTTAGCCTGTTCAAGAACCTCATCACCGGTACCTAAGCCAGTATGGTCAACTTCTCCTGTTTGGAATAACTGAAGCTTCGTATCACCAGAAGTAATTTTATAAATAAAGTTTTGAATTTTTGGTTTACCCGCATAATAATTTTCGTTAGCAACAAAACGAACTTCTTGACCTGGAATATACTTTTCAAATTTATATGGACCCGCAGCTAATGGCTTTCCATATAAATCTTTTAAGTAATCTAAGCTTGTATTTTGCTTATAATCTTTTCCATAATAAGCTTTTGATAGTACTGTACCTCCTAAAACAAATATAGCTTGTGAATTCACTTTTTCAGTTGTAATTTTAATTGTTTGTGGATCAACAACTTGAATACCTTCAATTGAAGTTGCTTTTCCTTCTTTATATTCTTTACCACCTTTAACGGCATATTGAGAGATATCTACTTCACCTTCATATGCCTTATCATGTAAAAGCGTCAATGTGAAAGCTACATCATCCGCCGTTAATGGCGATCCATCACTAAATTTCAAATTTTTACGTAAATGGAATGTATATGTTAACTGATCAGAAGAAACGTCCCACTTCTCAGCTAATTCTGGAATTGGTTTCCCTTGTTTATCGGTTGATACGAGAGATGCAAAAATAACTGAAGTTACGTTTCCATCCCAACCATTTTGTTGAAAGTATGGTAAAAATACGCCGCCTGGCTTACTAATACCAACTACTAACGTATCTTTTCTATTCTTCGCTTTGTCTGGCACTTTCGTTTTATCTGTCGCAGCAATCTTTTCAATTTTCACATTTTTTAAATCCTGCTGCTTAACCGGCTCTGTAGAAGCCGTATCCTCCTGTCCCCCACAAGCAGATAACACAAGCGAACTACTCAGTAATACTGAAAATACACCAGCCCATTTTTTTGTCTTTTTCTTCATTGTCCCCACCCTAACTGTTTAATAGTTATACCCTTTGAACTTATTAGCTTATGTATGCCTCCCACAGCACATTTATAGCCAATCGGAAAAGTCGGTTTTAATCAGAAAAAAATAGATGTTTTTGAGGGGTAACAATCTTATTCCGACCTTTCCGGTAGACTTTATGGTTATTAGCTTATATCGTTCATTATGTTTTGTCAATTCTTTCTAAATAAATATTTTGAGAATTTTTCCAAAATTATCACTCTACATTTATACTTTAAGAAAACTCAGCTATAATTCGTATTAAAACTTAAAAATCTACTTCTATTCCTTCAGCATGAAACATAGAATACTAATAACCAATTACCAAAAAGGGGGCGAAAATATGGACAACCTATTCCAATACGTCCTGCACTACGTATTATTAACAATTATGATAGTCGGAGCGCTATTACTATTCCCGTTCTTCCCAAAGTTCGTCCTCTTTTTAGCTTTTTTTATCATGCTCGGGATTGCTATTATAATTTCAACGAGAGAAGATGCCACGCAAAAAGAGAGCAGAGTTCAGCGCATAAAGCTGTAACTTTGCTCTCTTTTTGTTTTCATTCACTAGTCTCTGTTACACATATTTATCCCGCTATTTGCCGTGCAGTAAGACCCCCACCTCAAAATTCAGCGAAAGCAAAAGAAGTTAGGTCAGGGTCGGGGTGCCCGTAAAAGCCCTCACTTTATCTCTCGGGAAATAATTAGCCTTTGTTTTTGTAATTACTCCTATCGAAAAACCACTAATGACATTTATTTTTCACCTTATCATTTTCATATGTTTCACAAACTATGCAAATTGAGGAAAATGGATTTATCTAAGTTACTGTTTCACGTGAAACACATCGCTTCATTTAACCTTTAAAGCAAAATATCATTATGAAAAAAGCCACTTCCTCCAGCAAAACTGAAAGGAAGTGGCTTTCTACTCATTACTCCACCATATTCTCTAATTCATTATATAAATCTGCTCGTAACAACTCTTTCTTCGTTTTTTCCTCATATAATTTTTCAAGTTTTTCAACATCAGCTACATATTCCATTTCACTTTCTAATGCATATATATCTTCTTCTATATGCATTAACTCGTTTTCAATCTCCGCAAAACTTCTAGAATCTTTCTTTTTTATAGAGATTGCTTCAACACTTTTTCTTCCATGGTGCTTATGCTTTATTACTTCCTCCTCAAGCTTTTCTTCCCACTTTTGACGAGCCCATGCATAGTTTCCTGCAAACTCAAATAATTTGCATCTATCAATCCAGTACGTCTTTTCAAATAACTTATTTAAAAAATATCGATCGTGTGAAACAGCTAAAATCGTCCCGTTATATTGCTCAAGGGCTTCCTCTAAAACTTCCCTTGATTCAATATCAAGATGGTTTGTCGGCTCATCTAAAATTAGAAAATTGATGTCTTGATACATAAGTTGCGCAAGTCTTAATCTCATTTTTTCTCCACCACTAAGTTGCGTTACTTTCTTAAATACTGCTGGACCATAAAACAAAAACTTAGCTAATATATGTCTTGCTTCTCCTTCTGTTACAGCCACATTCTCTCTGAATGCTTCCAATACATTACTCTTCATATTTTCATATGCATGTTGTGATAAATAACCAATTTTGACACTACTACCAATTCGAATTTCACCAACGTCTGGATTTATTTCTTCTAATAGTAGTTTTAATAATGTAGTCTTCCCTGTACCATTACGACCAACGATAGCAGCACGCTCTTGAAAACGAACATGTAAATTCGCTTGTTCAAATAAAGATCGGCCAGCAAAACCTTTACTCACTTCTTTCATTACAACAACATCTTTTCCGCTTCTCTCTTGCCCTTCAAACTGAAGACCCATCTGTTTTCTTTCTAAAATTGGCCTCTTTAATTTCTCTATACGCTCTAACGCACGTTCCATATTCCTCGCTCTTTTATGCAATCCTTCATTCGGAGGATTCGCTTGATTTGCCCATTCACGTAGGCGCTTAATTGCTTCTTTCATTTTCTTTATTTTCTTTTGCTGCTCTTGATAAGCTTGAAACTCTTGAAGTAACCTTTCTTCCTTCTCCTCAACGAACTGAGAATAATTCGTATGGTACACGTGAATCTCTCCATCTTCCAAATCCAAAATTTTCGTTACAACTTCATCAAGGAAATAGCGATCGTGTGAAATAACCATAACTGTTCCATTATATTCTTTTAAAAATTTCTCTAACCATTCAACTGCAAACAAATCTAAATGATTTGTTGGTTCATCTAATAGAAGTAAATCTGGTTTCTGCAATAGCATATATGCAAGGCTTATTTTCGTCTGTTCTCCTCCACTTAATTCCGTAAATACTCTTGGAAATAAGTTTGTGACTTGTAAGCCATTTGCTACCTTCATTATATTTGCCTCTATTTCATAACCACCGAGAAATGCAAATTTTTCTTGAATTACTCCGTACCTCTCCATTAGCTTTTGCAAAGCAGATTGTTCCTGCTCCTCCGCCATATTTTTTTCTAGAGCATGCATTTCTTTTTCTAATTCCTTTTCTACTTTAAAAGCGGAACTCAATACATCATATACAGTCATGGCCTCATCAAACTTCGGAATTTGTGCGACATGACCAATACGTGTACCTTTCTTCATATGAATGGCTCCTGCATCCAAACTCTCCATTCCCGTTAGAAGCCCAAAGATTGTTGTCTTCCCACTACCGTTACGACCAACTAACCCAACACGTTCACCATTCTTTATTTCAAGCGATATATTTTCAAATATGATGTTTCCACCAAAAGATTTCGTTACATTATTTACACTACAAATAGTCATTTTCCGTACTCCTTTCAATATAAAAAACCATGAGAAAGAAACATTCCCCATGGTTTTCGGCATAGAAAAAGGAAGCCAAATAGCTCCCTTTTCACACGTTTATTAAAAATGGGTGAAGAGATTTCTATCGTTCAATAGTCACTATGCAATTGTTAAAAAAGGGCATACGTATCCCGTTAACAACTACATCATGAAAAATCGCACGACAAAAATAGATAAAATCTAAAAATTTGGCACGCGCAGCTAAAGAACGTTTCATCTCATTCACCCCTTTCGTACGGAATTTAATACTTACTTCTTTATTATACTTTCCAATTTCATGTTTGAATAGTCATTTTTCTGAAAATAATGAAGATAGACTAAACATTTCAATAAGTGACATCAAATCTTACAAAACTGTTATGTTCACGCAATGGAAAGCGATAGTACGAAAAGATGCCTCCCTATACAATAAAGATGTAAAACAAGAGTGACAAACACAAGGAGGAAACAAACATGATGAAAGAAATCGTAAAAGCAATCTTTGAGGTATTAGTGAACGGACAAGCAGTTGTAAAAGAACTAAATGAACTATAAAAAGGAGTGAAGAAATATGATGAACATGGTGAAAATGATTTTACACGCTTTAGTCGATGCAAAAGCAGTTATCCAAGAATTAAACCAACAATAAAAAGGGGTATATGAATATGAAGAAAGCCATTATTATAATTGCAAGCACAGCAATCACTTTATACACAATAAAAAATAGAAAAAAGAAAAATAATGAAAATGTTCTATATTATCCATACACACTATTAGAGAAAAAATAAAAGACAAGGTACCCTATCGTAATGAGGATATCTTGTCTTTTATTTTTTCCATATTGTCTTTAGAGGATTTCCTTCTCCTTTTCCCGAATGTATTAAGCGGGATTTTTACACATATTTTAAAGGGGCATATATACAAATGGATACACAACAACTATATTTTTTAAACGATATCGGTAAACAAAAACCAGAAAGTATTCGGAATAGAAGCGCTGCATGTCCATTTTGCGATAAAGAACATTTAACGGATATTTTAGCAACTGATAGTTCTATTATTTGGTTAAAAAATAAATTTCCTACATTACAAGATACATTTCAAACGGTGCTGATTGAAACGGATAATTGCGAAGATCATATCGCAACATATACAGAAGAACATATGCGAAAATTAATGCAATTTTCTATTCAACATTGGTTACACTTACAGAAGAGCGAAGAATTTGCATCTGTAATTTTATACAAAAATCACGGTCCATTTTCAGGTGGAAGTTTGCATCATGCACACATGCAAATTATCGGAATGAAATATGTAGATTATCTTGAAAATATTGAAGAAGAAAATTTTCAAGGGGTAATTGTTCAAAAAAATGAACGCATTGAGCTTAATATTTCAGAGCGTCCCATTATTGGCTTCACTGAATTCAATATAATCATTGATAATATTTCATATATAGATGAAATGGCAAATTACATTCAGCAAACTGTACGTTACATACTGATAGATTTCCATAAAGGATGCAGTAGTTATAACTTATTCTTCTATTACTTAAATGGAAAAATCATTTGTAAAGTTGTACCTAGATTTGTCGTTTCACCATTGTATGTAGGATATAAAATACCGCAAGTTTCTACAAAACTAGAAGAGGTGAAAATACAACTCACGCAGTATTTCACGAAAGAAAAGGATGAAATTATTCATAAAAAAACAGAGTAGGTATAGAAAACCTACTCTTTTACCCCGCATTAACGAGCAGTAAAACTTCCACCTCAAAATCCGGAAAACGCTAGAATTTAGGCGGAAGATTAACTGCTCGTAAAAGCCCGATTGGTGAAGACTAATAATCAGCGGGGGATGAACAGACTCCCCCACTGATTAAAGTTTCACTTTATTACACCTTTATTTCGATAGTACACATCTTCTAGTCCGATGTTATACTTCATGTTATTATCCGTCCACTCTGGCCCTAAATTCCCTGGCCATCCAGATGTATTCGCTATATATTTCAGTAATGCAAAATCAGTCAAACCTTTTTGCACCCCACGCTTATATCCTTTCATTAAATGCGGCATTGCAATTTGCGCATTTGTACGTGGATCTTTCAGCTCATCATCAGTTAAATGTTCTGGTGCAAGCCCGCCGCCGCGGTGTAGTTGAAACAATCCGAATGAAGTTCCATTATCTCCAACACTTCTTGGATTTAATCGACTTTCATGCTCGGCAATTGCAAGAGGTATCCATTCCGGAAGATTTACTTTCTTCGCTTCCTCTATAATGATTTGTTTCATCTGTTTTGCTTCTTCTGAATCAACATAGCTTGTTCCATTCACTAGCTTATCCATTCCTTCAGACTTTCCTTGGAAATATAAATATACTCCAAGAACAACTAAAAATCCTACAAAGAATTTCTTCACTACCTCTACCTCTTTCTCCGCTGAAATTTGTCCCCTTTCAGCCTTCCCTTTACAATTACCTACATTCTATTACTCTTTTATCATAGCAAATAACTATACGTATTATCATCATGCTTTAGACCGATTTTGTGAAAAAACAGCTGGTAAATACGTGCAAAAATGTAACTTTCATAGACTATAACGCATTTATTGTATATAATTGTAAACTGAACTCTATATATAGAATAGGAGCGTACAAAATGAAAAAATGCCTAACACTCTTGTTCAGCATTTTACTACTCATCCCTACCTACACCTCTGCACAAACATCATCAAAACCAAAAGTACTTGTTTTGTATAGTACACAAGACGATAAAGTTTCAAATAATGTCCAAATCCTTAATACTCAATTAGGACATTTTACAAATGATATAACCGTAAAAAACTTAAAAGAAGCAACTTCAATTAATAACGTATCCTCCTATACACATATTGTTTATATCGGTGAAACAAAAGAAGCGTTTTCTGATGAAACGAAACAATTTCTAGAAAACTTCTCCGGCCCTGTATTAGTATTAGGACAAAATGTTGAACAATTATCTAAGCGTTTTTCTTTCATTACATTGAAGAGTGACGATATACGAGTTAATAAAATTGAATATCCAGAAAAGAAGCTTAAAAATACCTTAGAAGAGGAACGATTAATTCAATCATTTGATACGAATGGAACTGTGCTTGCTAACGCTTTAAGCTCAAATAACACTAACCCACTAATCGTTCAGCATGAAATATCTTATTATGTTGCAACACCTAACCTCTTTGACTGGATGTCTCATTACGTCGGTGAAATGTTATTTTCTTATTTCAGCCAAAAACCAACGAAAAATAAAGTTGAAGCTTATTTACGTCTTGAGGATGTTCACCCAGCAGCAGATATAAATCAATTGAAAGAAATTGCTGAATTACTAAAAGAGAAAAAGATGCCTTACATGATTACTGTTATTCCGGTATATAAAGATCCAGATACAGGAAAGATAATACATTTAAAAGATAAACCAGAACTAGTTGATCTTTTACGCTCTATGCAAGATGATGGTGCAGCAATTATTATGCATGGTTATACTCACCAATTTTATGACAGTGAAACAGGTGAGGGCTTTGAATTCTGGGATGTCAAAACAGATCAACCAATTCGCCAACCGAAGCATGAAAAACCGAAGACAAAAGATGACTTTCCAAATATAGAGGCATATAACCAATATGTAAAAAAAGGGGAAGAATTCGAGGGAAAATATACGAAAGATCATATTGAAAAAGGAATTCAAGAACTTGTAGATGCTAAACTATATCCTGTTGCCTTTGAAGCACCTCATTACACGATGTCTCAAAAAGGATATGAAATATTATCAAGGTACTTTTCAACTTATGTAGGACAACTACAGTTAAATGATACAACTTGGAAATCCATGCACTCACCATATTATACAAGTACTCCGTCATTTTTACATGGAATGAAACTATTGCCTGAAACAGTCGGATTTATTGAAGAAGATACGCCACAAACTATTGCTAAAATGAAAGAACGTGCTCTATCTGTTTCTAAATTATCCGATGGAATTATTGGTGCATTCTATCATCCTTACTTAGGTGTGAAACCATTAAAAGAAGTATTAAAGGATCTAGAAAGTATTCCAAATATAGAGTGGATTGATTTACAAAAGGAAAAGAATGAAGTAAAAATGAAAGATATTCATATTACGACGAATAAAGACGGCATTCACGTTGAAAAACCAACCAGTGCGAATGACATAATTGATTATATAAAGCAATATGGCTTCTTCCTTATACTGGGGTTCGTTATCATTGTCTTTCTTTTATTATTAAAACGTGCGAAGAAATTAGAATCCTAATACAAAACCACCAAGCATTCTGCTTGGTGGTTTTTTTAACTTAAACCAAAACGTGGCATGTTATTAATAACCCATTGATTATTTTCATAAATAAATTCAACTTCTACTTTTTCCGTTACATTATCATAGTCATTATACGTTTCTACCTGCGCTTTTATTTTCCCATCCTTTAACTCGGCAGAAATAATTTTTGTAAATTTAGTTGCTGCTTTTGACCCTGGATCTCCAATAGCATAGTGCATTTTTCCATTTAACTCTTTAATATATTTACTCTTCATATACTGTGCTATAAATGATTTTGAGAAGTACGTAGATAGCGTAGTCTCTAAATTATCTTTCTTATTATAAATAGGGTTCACTAATTCCCCGTATGAAAAATCCCCTACTCGTTTTGGGTTTCCTGTTAGTGCAGCCATTTGAACATTAGTCAGTTCCTTCTGTGCATTCCATACTTTCTGTAACATAACGTTATCTGCTAGCTTCTTATCTTTTACTTCATTTGATTTCTTTGTATCCAAATTCATGATAGTTCCATTATCCGTATAGAGATACATATCTCCTGCTACAAAATATAAATAGGATTTAGTTGGTTCAACCGCTTTATTATAAATTACCTTTTCATTTCCACCATTTATTTTCTTCTTATATACTCCATCCTTTTTTAAATAATAAAAAGTATCCCCTTTCACATTCATCTGCAAGGCATCCTTTACCAATAACTTTTCATTATTTTGTTGAACGTCTATTTCATATATGCCATGCTCAGCTTCATTTGTTTCAAAAGGTAACGAAAAGTCGACAACAGCATATAATTTTTCATTATTATACGTAGCACTAGATATTGTTGCATAATTTTCTTTTGACCAAGTTTTATTATCTTTTGTCATTTGTGTTCCACGATTTTTATTCCAATGTAGAATACTATCATCTATCGTTCGAGACCAACCAGAATTTTTAAATGCCGCTTCTTCTTCCTGTCCCGTCTTCAAATTGATTTTTGCGATCCCTACAATATCAAAACCACCATGCTCAGAATATTTTTTCGGATAAAATAAAGTTTGATCTTTTATATAAACATAATTTATATCCGCTTTTAACTTATCTAACTTTTTATTTGATATATCATACTTCATTAAAGAAGATAATCCCGCATTCTTCTCTTCATCCGTATGAATAAAATATAAAGCTTTGTTTTTTATATTTATGTAAGAAGCATTTACACCTTCCACTACACGTTCCGAAGTCTGAAATTGATCTTTCGTACGATAAATGCCTCCTGTATTTTTATCACCATTTACCGCATAGTAAACCCATCCATTACTCTCTGCCATCTTCCCTTTATTAGAACTGTTTCCAACCGAATTCCCGTTTTTCTCAGTTTCTTTCATCTGTTTTTCAACTACTGGATCAATTTGTTCTTCTTTACTTTCTTGCGTTGCGTTGGGATTTATAGCTTTCTTTTCTGCTTCACAACCAAACGCTGCAACTGAAAGTGCACCGATCATCATTGTAATAGCTATTTTTTTATGTGCTTTCCCCATTTTCTCCCCTACTTCCTTCATCAAATTAAACATATCATAAATTATAGAAAAAATTAGAAAAAATATCCATAATAAAAAGAATAAGAGTACCTCTCCTATCCTTTCAAATAAAGCGAAACCTTAATCAGTCAGGGTCTTAATCCCCGGCAAATAGCGGGGTAAAATCGAATGGTATTTTCATATATTGTTTCTGCAACCTGATCAACAGATATGTTTTTTATAACACTAATTTCCTTTAATACATCTCGAATCATTCTCGGGTGCGTCATAACATCGTCTTGAAATTCCCACGGTCCATCTGTTTCTACCATCATATATTCAAGCGGATAATACGAAACAATTTTTCTAATCTTCTCCTTATGTAAAACATCCGGTGTAATCGAAATATAATAACCATTCTTCATCATCCGTTTCATTGTTTCATCACTTCCTTTAAACCAATGGAAATGTGCACGTGAAACTTTATATTTCTCTAGCAAATCACATACAGTGTCAGCATCTTCATAAACTGCGTGTAATATAATCGGCAAATTATACTTACTAGCTAGTTCTATAAATTTTTTCAATACAGCTATGTATGGATCTACAGCAATGCTTTCATCTTCTTTCCTCAAATAATAGGGCAAACCTACTTCACCAATCGCAACAATTTCCTCTGCGTTCTGTTCAATAAGTTTATAAATCTGTTCACACTCTTCTTTATGAATCTGTTGCTCTGGATGAAACCCTATCGCTGGATATATAAAGGGATACTTCTTCGCTAAAGATAACGTTTCCTTACAAGATTGATAATTCATAGATACAGCAATAAGCCCCTTTATTTCATTACTATTTTCCACCTCTTTCAGTAATCTGTTCTTCTCTTCATCCTTATATTGATCAACATGTATATGACTATCAATCCATTTCATCTTTATGCCCCCATAAAAAAAACAAGAAAGGACTTCCTTTCTTGTTTTAGCATCTATATTATTTAACAATTAAGTTTGTTATGATATCAAATAATCCAATACACACTACGGCAACAGTAAAGTAGCTACAGAAATCTTTAATTGGTAACTTCACTACTTCTTCTTTACGCATCCCATTTTTCTCCCTTCTTACTAGATCCCTAATTATTTTTCTATCTGTATCTATTATGCAAAAAATATGACAAATTTACTATCGAATTAACTTACGTAAACCTTACAATGTTGTAAGGTTTAAAAAAGGATCCTCATCTTTATTCAGATGAGGATTATTAAAAATTAGTTGGTTTTTCATTCTTCATTACAAACAGAAAGTAATACATTAAGACTTTCTAGTTACACTATATGAAAATTACTATCTTTTAACTATCGAATTACATTACAGAAGACTTACATGTTTGTAAGTTATGTGTAATGTAATTCGATAGTTTCCCTTACTTATATTTCGTACAATAAAGTTAGAAAGTAAGCCAAATAAGAAGAACAATCACATAACCAAATTGCATTGCTAGTAGCTACTCTTCTTATACCTTTCACCCATGCTACTACAATGTACCCCCTTCCCCTTTATATAATAAAAAAGCCTTAGTCTATATGGACTAAGGCTTTTTTGCTAACCCCTAAAATACCCTTACCCAGTATTTTTATTTTCGACAAAAAATAGCTGGGGGTATATTTCACTATCTCATCGTTAAAAGTTTACTCTTCGCATTTATAGGAATATTTGCAACCTCAATCTCTTCAATCGATTCACCGTAACGTCCTTTTGCAAAAACCTTTAATGCTTCATCTCTCTTTAACATATGCTTAACCGTTTTCTTTATTTTCTGCTCTCTACCACGTTCATCGAATGCAATAAATTCATACCACTCATCACCAATATGCTGACCAATTGTATTCACAACCGTATAGTATTCTTTCGTCTTATAAAATGGATTATATTTATCGATAACCGGTCCAAGTTTCGTAGGCAGTAACATTACTACTATCACTATCATCGCTATTATAGTAGTGATCATTTTTTTCTTCATAATAAACATTCCTCCTCTGCAGGATATATATACATCCATTTTAAAAAGGGGGAATAAAATCTACTATTGAATCTCATTACATTACACTTACATTTTTGTAAGAATTAAAAAAGGTGAACGAATTTACTCGTTCACCTTTTAGCTTGCTTTAAAGCCACCGCCAAGTACATCACGTACATCATGTATAACAACGAAAGCATCTTCATCTACCCGGCTAATAACTTGTTTTAACTTAACAAGCTCTTGTTTATTAATAACAACATATAAAACTTCTTTATTTTTACCAGTATATCCGCCGCGCCCTTCTAATACAGTAACACCGCGTGTCATATTTTTCGTAATAGCTTCACGAATTAAATCTGGTTGATTCGAAATAATCGTAACAGCCGTTTTTGTATCCATTCCTTCTACAATGAAATCAATCACCTTCGCTCCGATGAACACAGCTACAAGTGTATACATTGCCTTTTCTTGCCCTATTATAAATACAGAACCAGCAATTACAACAATATCAATAATTAGTACGCCTTTACCTACGCTCCAACCTAAATATTGATTTGCTAACCGAGCTAAGATTGCTGACCCTCCCGATGTACCTCCGGCTTTGAACATACAGCCTAATCCAATACCCACAAATAAACCAGCAAATAAAGCTGCTAATAATGTATCACTATTTACATGATACTCAATATGTTCTGTAACGTATAAAAACAAAGATGTTTCTACAATCCCTAAAATTGTATAAATCATTGTTTTCTTATCAAAAAATTTATAACCAATAGCTAGTAAAATTGCATTTATAGCAAAATTCACAATCCCTGGTGACCAATCAAATAAGTAGTACGTAACAACCGTTAAACCAATAATTCCACCTTCCGATAAACGGTTTGGAATTGCAAAGTAATTAATACCAATTGCGAATAATAATGAACCAATTGTAATTAGTGTTATTTCCTTTATACGTTGATTAACCATAGTTCATACCCTCCCCCCATTTGACATTGTATCACTATCTCCTAGAGGTTTAGAAGTGGTTTTTATTCCGCATTTTCCCTCTTAAAAATTGAAATATTATGTTTAAACAGAGGGTTGATTAATTATTCATATTTGCTCTAACTGCACGGACAAATTGCTCCACATTCCCTTTCTGAATATACTTAGCGCGAATGGTTTCATGATTACAAGTAAACTCAAAGTACGGATGAAAATCTATGCTATCTATATGCACATATGAGTACTCTTTAAATGTTGAAGGATAGTAAGGAAATTTCCCGTAAAACAGGAGGCGTCTAGTAGTGGCAACAAAAATTCCATGTTGATAACATAACATGAAATTATCCTTCTCAAAGATCCCTACCACAAAAACCAAAATCTTTTCATCATCATCTACATACTTTTTCATACTCGATAAAAGTTCATTCATGCATATTCCTCCAAATTCTATTCACTGCTTTAACACTTGAAAAGAATCCATGGATATTACAGACCGGTTTAACTCCTTTATAAAGTATGAAACGCGTTTCCTGTCAAAGATATTTCAAAAAAATAATCCGTTATGCGATTATACACATAACGGATTAAGATTAAACTGTAGAGCGTTCCACAAGTTCGTATGGAATTTCCAGCTTTTCTTGTTTAGAACTCTCGTCATTCACTTTTCTATGCAACATTTCAAAAGCAGTTTTCCCTATCTCCTTTAAATTTTGATCAATAGTTGTCAATTGTAACACTTGCGAGATAGGTTGATTATCAAAGCCAATAATCGCTAAATCCTCAGGAACTTGAATCCCTAATTTTTCAACCTCTGTCATAACCCCAATCGCAACTTCATCACCTGCTACTATTAATGCTCCAGGAAGATCCTGCATCTCTTTTAACTTATGAGCCACTTTTACACCATCTTCTAGTGTAAAACATTCTGTAAAAATCCATTCTTCGTTAACCTCTTCATCTATAGATTGCAATTGCTGTTTATAAACATCAAAACGCTTTTGACTACTCGGCCCTAATTTTCTTCCCGTACAATAGCCAATTTTTTTATAACCTTTCTCAATCAAATAATCCATTCCTAATTGAAAGGCCGCTGAATGATTCGTATATACACTTGAGATGTTTGAAATATCATTATCTTCACAAGCAATTATTGTGCCGTAAGAAGCATACGGTTCTATCGTTTCCCAATCATTTGCACGTGAACAAATAATAAGACCATCCAATTGTTTTGTTTTTAACATATGTAAACTTTTCATTTCTTCTTTTTTATTATAATTCGTTTGGCAAAGTAACACTCTGTAATTATGAGTTAACGCAATCTCCATCATTCCGCTCACCATCGCATCAAAACACGGATGATTAATATACGGTAAAATCACACCAACAATATTCGTCTTTCCTTTTGATAAATGAACAGCATTTGCGTTTTGCGAGTAATTCAATTTCTCAACTATCTCTATAACCGCTTTCCTTTTTTCTTCACTTACATATGGGTGATCATTCAACACTCTCGAAACAGTCGTAACTGAAACTCCCGCCATCTTTGCGATATCTTTAATATTAGCCATGCACTCACCTCTATCTTTAAGTTAATGAATCTCATGAACATATGTCAAATCTTCTTATCATTACACCTTCATTTGTTTCTCTTACAAAAGTGTAATTTTTCTGTAAGCTAATTCGATAGTGAATTTCCGCAACATTTCATACAATTAAGTCAGAGACAAGGTAACAACTATTCGAAAAGGAGCGGATTAATATGATGAACAAAATGAAAACGAACAATTTCTTACATACAATGGGCATGGTATTTTCCGCTCTTATCGACGCAAAAGCTGTTGCTTCTACATTAAACAAGTAAGGAGAATATATTATGAATAACATCACTTTTAACAAATTAGATTTTTTAGGACTAGCTAGTGGCTCGCTTCTTCTTACTGCTTTTATTTACACCGCTACGCTTGTATAACTTTGTGTCCCCTTTCCCCTTTATTATAAATAGTAATAGAAAAGACGACCGTCTATGCCCGGTCGTCTTTTCTTATTTTTGATTTGATTGCAAAGCTTCTTTTAACTCCTCAAACTTCTCATTTAATTGATCTGTCATCATTTTCATAGCGGTTTTTCGATCTATTTGTTCTCCACCCTCAATTTGAATTGGATCTCCAAAAATCAATTGTGCCTTTTTCCCCTTTATTAATTCTTTTACACTTGATGGACCAACATAAGCTGCTGGTACTAACGGAACATTAGAACGCATCGCAATTGTCACAGCACCCGCTTTTAATGAAACATCTTCCGCTGATCTCGTTCCACTTGGAAAAATCCCTACTACCTTTCCTTCTTTTAATAAACGTGATGGAATTTTAAGTGTACTCGGTCCCGGATTCGCGCGATCTACAGGGAATGCATTTACATTTTTAAAGAACCAATTTTTGAATTTCCCTTCAAATAATTCTTTTTTTGCCATGTAATGAATTTGAGTTGGGTACATCCCTGTAGCTAACATTAATACATCCATAAAACTTGTATGTGTACACGCAACAACATACGGACCACCTTCTGGTAGCTTTTCTCTTCCTTGCACTTCTACTTTCCCAGCTGTTTTAAATATATATTTCAACAAAAATGTAATTGGTTTATACATTTATTTCGTTCCTTTCTAAACATCCGAAGTATAATCATATTCTTACAACAATTATAACACTAAGTTTTAGGAGTTGGTAATAAAAATAAGTGTGAATTGTTAAATTTCAATTCTTACAAAAGTGTAATTTTCTTGTAAGCTAATTCGATAGTTACTTCTCACTATATTTCATACAATTAAGTCAGAAACAGGGCAACAACTATTCGAAAAGGAGTCGATTGATATGATGAACAATATGAAAACGAACAATTTCTTACATACAATGGGCATGGTATTATCGGCTCTTTTCGATGCAAAAGCTGTTGCTTCTACATTAAACAAGTAAGGAGAACTCATTATGAATAACATCACTTTTAACAAATTAGACTTTTTAGGATTAGCTAGCGGCTCTCTTCTTCTTACTGCTTTTATTTACGCTGCTACGCTTGTATAACTTTGTGTCCCCTTTCCCCTTTATATAGAAAAAGACGACCGTCTATGCCCGGTCGTCTTTTTAATTTTTTCTTTCTTTCAATTCTTTTAAAAGCTGTATCAGCTCAGCTTGTTGTTTTATCTTTTTACGACCATTTCGATTAATTGCTGCAAGCTCACAGGCAACTCCGACGGCGAAGAAAAACAATAAACTTTCTAACATGTAAAATCCTCCATTTGCCTATTAAACAGCTTGACGTAATTGTTCTTCTTGTAAAACTCTCTTATTTATATTTTCTTCTTTTCTCTGACAAACGTTATTGCGAATAAGCGCCGCAATAACAAGTACAGTCCCTATAATATCAAACATTGTGATTTGATACCCTTGCATCATCATAATAGCTAAAGTCGTAATTGGTACAAAATTAATAAATAAAATCCCATTAATGGATGATAAAATTTTCACACCATAGTTCCAAGCAAGTAGCGCTACAATACCTGGCAATGTCATCATAAATAACAAATCATATTTCACAATAGAAATCGTTCCCATACTCGGAACTGAAATATATCCAAGCGACGTAATAATTACCGTTATAATCGCTGTAACAGTCGCACCGAATACACACGTCAACGTAGAATAACGTAATGTTGACCAATCACTACAAGTTTGACCACCCATCGTATAAATAACCCAGCCTACAACACCAATAAATATAAATGCTAATGGGAACATATTATCTTTCAATGTTACAAAGAAACTCATTTCACCTTTTGTAATAACAAACACAGCTCCTACAAAAGCAATAACCATACTCGTTATCATATACTTCTTCGGTTTTCTATGCTTATATCCCCATAAAATACAAATAGAAATCATCGGCATAAGTGCTTCCATAATGGAAGCTACCATTACACCCGACTTACCCATCAACATTTGCCCTAAAAATATGAGGACATTATATACTGTAAATGCCATCGTTCCAAAAAAGACGAGTAATTTTCCTCTTCCCTCTAAACGAAATGCCTGTTTTCCTTCTTTCATTAACAACAATACAATCAGCATTATCGCCACTGCTCCATAGCGAATAAGCGAAAAATAAAATGGATCTATGTATTCTAGCGCATGATCAGCAACTGGAAACATCGCTCCCCATGACATACTCGCAATTAAACACGCTAAAGCCCCTATTATCATTTGACCTCTTCTCACCGCAATCCCCCGTTTCTTTCTATTTGCACAAAGAGAATTGTAAAAGAAAAAATATATCACGTAAAATGATTCAAAATGATGTTAACTATCATTTATAATGATAGTTAACATCAAGGGGGATTACAAAATGGAATTACGAGACTTACAAATCTTTAAAAGCGTTGCCGATCAGGGTAGTGTAAGTAGCGCAGCAAAGGAATTAAATTATGTACAATCAAATGTAACTGCACGTATTAAACAACTAGAAAACGAATTAAAAACCCCACTCTTTTACCGCCATAAACGAGGAATGACTTTAACAGCTGAAGGAAGAAAAATGCTCGTTTATGTTAGTAAAATTTTGCAAGATGTCGACGAACTAAAACAAGTATTTTTAGATAGCGAAACACCCTCCGGTATATTAAAAATCGGTACAGTCGAAACAGTAAGTACACTGCCTACCATTTTATCTTCTTACTATAAAAGCTATCCGAATGTCGATTTATCATTACAAGCGGGTCTAACAGAAGAATTAATTAGAGAAGTACTAGATCATCAATTGGATGGCGCCTTTATATCAGGTCCTATTAAACATCCACTAATCGAACAATACGATGTTAGTACAGAGAAATTAATGCTTATAACACAAAATAAAGCCTTTCATATAGAAGAATTTACAACAACTCCTCTACTCGTTTTTAACCAAGGATGTGGATACCGCTCCAAACTAGAACGTTGGCTTAAAGATGAAGGTTTGCTACCAAAAAGAATTATGGAATTCAATATATTAGAGACAATATTAAACAGCGTTGCACTCGGCCTCGGAATTACACTCGTACCACAGTCTGCTGTCCATCATCTTTCTAAAGCAGGTAAGGTACATTGTCATGCAATCCCTGAAAAATACGGCAGTATTTCAACGGTTTTCATACGCCGTAAAGATAGCTATATGACGAATTCAATGCGTAGTTTTTTAAAAACAATTGAAGAACATCATCATATCAATATGCTATGAAAGACATTCTTACACGAATGTCTTTTTTTCTTACAAAAGTGTAAGTCTTTCGTAAGCTAATTCGATAGTTGCAAGTAGACATATTTCCTATAATTAAGACATAAGCAGGGCAACAACAATTCGAAAAGGAGCGGATACGCATGATGAACAATATGAAATCAAATAAACTTTTAAATACAATGGGCATGGTGCTATCCGCACTTGTCGATGCAAAAGCTGTTGCAACTACATTAAACAAATAAGGAGAGATTATAATGAACAACATTACTTTCAACAAATCAGACTTTATCGGACTTGCAAGTGGAGCTACTCTTCTTACGGCTTTCATTTATACACTTGCTCAAGGTCTTGTTTAACACTTTGTTTCCCCAACCCCCTTTATATATAGAAAAAGCTGCTCGTCTTATAGACAAGCAGCTTTTTAGTTTGTTTCATATACAATTTGACCTGTTTTCGTAATATCATATCCGCCAATCGCATTTAATTCATTATGAAATTCTTCCGATTGCAGAATGTCTTTCACAACTTCAATCAACTCTTCATTTTCTTTATTCTTCAAAATTACTAAATCATACTGTTCTTTCATGATTGGAATAAAGTCCACATTTACAATTTGCGAAAACTTTTCTGAACCTACTCCTACATCAGCGTTTCCATTTGCAACTTGCGTGGCAACACCAAGATGATTCGATTCTTCCCATTCATATCCACTAATATCAGCTTTATTTAATTTTTGGATTCGTAATTGTTCATCGACTAACACTCTAATACCAGAACCCTTTTCTCGATTCACAAACTTTATAGTGGACCCGGATATGTCAGCCCATGCCTTTATTCTCTTCGGATTTCCTTTTCGGACATAAAATCCTACATTTCTGGACAATAAATTAATCATAATGCATGGCTGTCCTACTAAAATGCGTTTTACGTAAGGAACATTATATGTACCAGTTTCACCATCAAACAAATGCAAACTAACGATACTTCCTTCTCCTTGATACATTTTCACTAAACTCGTTAAGCTACCTTGATACGCCCTTAAAACATTAGAACTTGGCAAACGATTTTCTATACGTTTAGCTAACATATCTAACGTTAGTTCTTGACCACTAATAATACACGTGTTCAAGATACTACTACCATCGTTTTTTACAGGAGTAACTTGTACCTTTCCTGTTTTCATTTGTTTTATATATTGATCTAAATCTGCTGCATCAATGCGCATCTGTCTACCAACTCTATAAGAAGGAAGTTCTCCTTTTTTAATTAAGTCGTATACAGTTAATTTTGATACTTTTAATCGCTTTGCTACTTCTTCCGTTGTGTAGGAATGATGATCCATAGACGATTCCTCACTTTCTCCTTTCATTGTAACAAAGAAAAGAATATTTCTCCTATTTTTTAAAAATAGATATATGTTCAAATTACATTCAATTATAACTAGTTATATTTAGATATAATTAGTTATAATTAGATGTATCAAAACGAAAGGGGATTTTTTTATGAATAAATTTACATTACGTTCCATCGGGGCACTTATACTTTCTTTCCTTCTTATATTTAGTGCTGCTTGTACAAGTGGGGAAAAGCATACAAAGTCAGCTGCTAAAGAGGATAAAACAGTTGAACTGACTATCTCAGCTGCTGCAAGCTTACAAGATGCATTAAAAGAAATCGAAAAACAATATAAAGAAAAAGAGCCAAATATCAAACTTTCTTTTAACTTCGGTGCTTCTGGAGCACTTCAACAACAAATTGAACAAGGTGCACCTGCTGATTTATTCTTCTCTGCAGCAGAAGATAAATTCCAAACCCTTGTAAAAAAAGGATTCATTAGTGAAAAAGAAGGGAAAAATCTTCTTGGAAATGAACTAGTTCTAGTCATCCCTAAAGATAGTTCACTTACAAAATTTCAAGATTTAAAAGATGAGAAAATCAAAAAAATTGCACTTGGTACACCTGAATCTGTACCTGCTGGCAAATATGCAAAGGCTTCTCTAACACACGAAAACCTTTGGAATGATGTTCAAAATAAAGTCGTATTTACAAAAGATGTTCGCCAAGTGTTAACATATGTAGAAACAGGGAATGTCGATGCTGGCATCGTATACAAAACAGATGCTCTCATTTCGGATAAAGTAAAGATTGGTGAGACAGCAGCAGCTACTTCTCATGAGCCAATCCACTATCCTTTAGGTGTTATAAAGGAATCTAAACATAAGAAAGAGGCGACTTCATTTTATGAGTATTTGCAGTCAAAAGATGCACAATCTATCTTTAAGAAATATGGATTTACAGTTCTGTCGTAATTACTATGAGCATTGATGCTATTTTATCGCCTGTCTTTCTATCTTTAAGAGTAGCTGCGTGCGCCACTATTCTCGTTACAATTTTAGGGACAATTGTCGGGCGAGCACTAGCTCGCTCCTCATGGCGATATAAAGTACTATTAGAAACCATATTTTTATTACCAATGGTACTTCCACCAACTGTTATCGGCTTCTTTCTCATTATCATCTTTGGAAACAACAGCCCGATCGGAAAGTGGGTTGAATCATTATTTCAGCAGTCTATTATGTTCACATCTACTGCTGCGATTATCGCTTCTACAGTTGTTGCATTTCCGCTTATGTACCAATCAGCGAAAACGGGATTTTCTATCGCAAATGTACAAATTGAAGAAAGTGCTCGTGACCTTGGCGCAAGTGAATATCAAGTTTTTCTGCACGTTACACTTCCACTCGCATTTCCTGCCTTATTAAGCGGGATGATTTTGAGCTTTGTCCGCGCGCTCGGTGAGTTTGGTGCTACACTCATGTTTGCCGGGAACATTCCTGGCAAAACACAGACAATCCCAACTGCAATTTACATGGCTATTGATGCAAGTAATATGCAACTCGCCTGGACACTTGTAGTTATTACTATCGGTATGTCACTCGTATTTCTACTATGTATTCAACTTATTAATAAAAGAATCACTAACTCTTAAAGCAGCTTTTGTCGAAGCTGCTTCTTTATTTCTTAGGAAATAAAATATACCAATGGGAAATAACTGAATTTTACCTCTTATTTAAATATACATTTTATTTGAATTCACTTTCTAAAATAGGCAATTTCCTGTTATTATATGGAGGTGTTTCAAAAAATGAAGAAATGAAAACGCATTTATATTGTGAATTCTTCATCCTGTTTTAGCGATCGGTAATCTTCTACTCTATTAGTGGGGCATTACCGATCGTTAGAACGATATGTAACTATATTGGTATAGCAAACCGAAGGGAGTCTTGTAATGGACATTTTATTAGCGCTTCTTCCTGCAATTGCATGGGGAAACATCTTATTAGTAAGCGTAAAAATGGGCGGTGGTGCATATAGCCAAACGGTAGGTATGACAATCGGTGCTCTATTCTTCGCAACAATTATGTATGTATTTACTCAACCAGCTTTAACAATGACAATCTTAATTGTTGGTTTTATTTCAGGTTTATTCTGGGCTTTAGGACAAGTAAACCAATTAAAAACAGTTGAAAAACTAGGCGTTTCAACTACTGTAACGATTTCTACTGGTATGCAACTTGTTGCAACTTCTATCTTTGGGGTTATCGCTTTCCGTGAGTGGACTACTACTACAACGATCATTCTGGGAACGATTGCAATCCTATTAATTGTAGTTGGTGTTGTATTCACATCATTAGATGATAAAGAAAATGCTCAGCCACCTGGACAATTGAAAAAAGGACTTCTTACTTTAATTGTTTCTACTTTCGGCTATCTTGTATATGTAATTATTATTCGTTGGTATAATATTGATGGTTGGTCTGCTATTTTACCACAAGCAGTTGGTATGTTTGTTGGTGCGGTTGTACTGACGTCTAAACATAAACCGTTTAACAAATATGCAATCCGTAATGCTTTGTCTGGTTTACTATGGGGAACTGGAAACTTATTCTTACTTCTTTCATTACCACGTGTTGGAGTAGCAACAAGCTTCCCATTATCTCAAACTGGAATCGTTATCTCAACATTCGGTGCGATTGTATTCTTAGGTGAAAAGAAAACAAAACGTCAATTGATCTTTATTGCACTAGGTAGTGTTTTAATTATCGGCGGCGCTGTATTACTTGGTATGACAAAAGCATAATCTTATATTCTATTAGTAAACCCCTGAAGCATATATGCTTCAGGGGTTTTTCAATTCTAATTATTTTCTAGATATAATTATTTGTATGTTCTTGCCCCTTATAATTGCTCTTCCACTCTAGCAAACCAGCTACACATATAAAGAGATTAATAACAGTTAATATTAGCATGAATTTCCGCCTTCTCATTATCCATTCCATCTACGATAAGTCTTTTCTTTTTACAACATTCTCTTAAAGATGATATCGTTTTTATAACATATCTCTACTAGAAAGGAATAAAGAATATGCTAACTAAACATCGAATTTTATTTATTGGTGCCGGTCGTATGGCAGAAGCTATATTTTCCGGATTACTTAAAACAAGCAAAGAGTACATCGAAGAAATTATCGTCTCTAACCGAAGCAACGTAGAAAAGCTAAAACAGTTACAACATCGATATAATGTGTCTACTGCAACAGATTGGAAACAGCATGTTACATCTGTTGATACGGTTGTTTTAGCAATGCCACCTTCTGCTCATGAAGAGTTATTAGCTGAGCTATCTCCGTTAATATCAAATCAACTAGTCGTAACAGTCGCAGCCGGCATTGGACCATCTTATTTAGAAGCTAGACTCCCAAAGGGCACGCCTGTTGCTTGGATTATGCCTAATACAGCTGCTGAAATTGGAAAATCTATCTCCTTATATACAATGGGACAATCAGTAAACGAGATGCATCAAGAAACCCTGCAACTGCTTTTAAAAGGTATTGGTACTTCGCAACTTTGTACTGAGGAAGAAGTTCATCAGCTTACTGCAGTTACTGGAAGTGCACCAGCCTTCCTTTATTACTTTGCTGAAAGCTTAATTGAAACAACAAAAAGTTATGGAGTCGATGAAAAAACCGCAAAACATCTTGTCATTCAAATGATTTCTGGCTCTGCTTCTATGCTCGAACAAACGCAAAATCCAGCTAACCTCCGCGAACAAGTAACAACGCCAGGTGGTTCCACAGCTGAGGGTCTCAAAACTTTATACGAATATAATTTTTCAGAGGCAATTCAAAAAGCAGTAGAAGCAACAAACAAAAAAGCTAGGGGGAAATAATATGATTTTAACAAGTTTAAAAGACTATACAACATTACATAACGGTGTAAAAATGCCTTGGTTTGGTTTAGGTGTTTTTAAAGTAGAAGATGGTTCAGAAGTAATTGATTCTGTAAAAGCAGCAATTAAAAATGGCTACCGCAGCATCGATACTGCAGCAATCTATCAAAATGAAGAAGGCGTTGGACAAGCGATTCGTGAATCCGGTGTTTCACGCGAAGAATTATTTATTACCTCAAAAGTATGGAATAACGATCAAGGATATGAAACAACACTTCAAGCATTTGAAACTACATTAGAGAAATTAGGTCTAGAATATTTAGATTTATATTTAGTACATTGGCCTGTAAAAGGGAAATATACCGAATCATGGAAAGCATTAGAAAAACTTTATAAAGATGGCCGTGTTCGCGCTATCGGTGTGAGTAATTTCCACATTCACCACTTACAAGACGTGTTTGAAATTGCTGAAATTAAGCCAATGGTCAACCAAGTGGAATACCACCCACGTTTAGCACAAGAAGAGTTACATGCATTCTGTAAAGAACATAATATCCAGCTTGAAGCTTGGTCACCATTAATGCAAGGACAACTACTAGATAATCCAACGTTACAAGAAATTGCGACAAAATATAATAAATCAACTGCGCAAATTATTTTACGCTGGGATTTACAAAACGAAGTTGTAACAATTCCCAAATCAATTAAAGAACATCGCATTATTGAAAATGCAAACATCTTCGACTTTGAATTAAGTGCTGATGATATGAAATCAATTCAAGCTTTAAATGAAGATCGTCGCGTTGGTCCAGATCCAGATAACTTTAACTTCTAGTAGAAAAACCACTGCCCTATGCAGTGGTTTTTCCGTTTAATAAAACTGAAAATTTAAACTATATTTCATTTAGTTGACACTTCATTATTCAAGGTGTAAGATTTTGAATTATCAAAGAAACACAAAAATTAATAAAATTTATTCGTTTACTCATTGTATCAAGAGAGGTGGAGGGACTGGCCCTTTGAAACCTCGGCAACAGGTTCATTTTGAATACTGTGCCACTTCCTGCAAGCTTTATGCTTGAAAGATAGAATGAGGGACTTCGTTTATATACGGGTGCATAACTTGTACGTAAAAATCCCTCTTTCTCAATATGAAAAGAGGGATTTTTTATTTTTCATTTCCCTCATCATCATCCAAACTTAATTATTTAGGAGGAAAATCAAATGAAAAAGAAGTTTGTACCCGGTATTGCATCAGTTGTAGGAGTAAGTATTTTATTAACTGGTTGCGGTAGTTATAAAAACGAAGCAAGCGGAGCAAATGCAAAAGACGAGGCACCTAATAAACAGGTTTTAAACTTATCTTCACCTACTGAAATACGAACAATGGATACGGCTCGTGCTACAGATACTGATTCTGGTCAAGTAATGAGAAACGTATTTGAAGGTTTGTATAATCTTGGTGAAGGTAACAAACCTGTTCCTGGTGTTGCAAAATCTAATGAAGTAAGTGGCGATAAAACGAAATACACATTCCATTTGCGAGATTCAAAATGGTCAAACGGCACTCCTGTTACAGCTAAAGATTTTGTGTTCGCTTGGCAAAGAGCCGTAGATCCAGCAACAGCCTCTGAATATGCATTTCTATTCTTTGATATTAAAAACGCAACAAAAATTAACAACAAAGAACTTCCAGCCGACCAACTTGGTGTAAAAGCAGTTGATGACCATACGTTTGAGGTAGAATTGGAGCGTCCTGTTCCGTATTTTATTAGCTTAACAGCGTTCCCAACATTTCTACCAATTAACGAGGAATTCTTTAAAGCACAAGGTGATAAGTACGCTTTAGAAGATAATACAATCTTGTACAACGGAGCTTTTACACTAAGCGATTGGAAGCACGAACAAAGCTTTAAATTCAAGAAAAACCCTACCTATTGGGATAAAGATACTGTCAAACTAGAAGAAATCAATTTTAACGTCGTAAAAGAAAAATCAACAGAAGTAAATTTATTCGAGTCAAAACAATTAGATCGTATAAAACTAACATCTGACTTCGTCGATAAATATAAAAAGGATGCTAACTTTAAAGAACGTCCAAACGTAGGCGTACAATTTTTACGTATGAATCAACAAAACAAAGTGCTTCAAAACGTTTCTGCACGCCAAGCAATTGATCAAACAATTGATAGAAAATCCTTTGTAAATACGTTATTAAATGATGGATCTACACCAACATTTGGTCTCGTTCCAAAAAACTTTGCAAAAGGACCTGAAGGAAAAGACTTCCGTACTGCAAATGGCGATTTAACAAAAGTTGATACAAAATCTGCACAAGAGTTATGGAAAAAAGCTAAACAAGAGCTTGGTTCTGAAAAGATAACATTAGAATTATTAACGAGTGATGCTGACCTTGATAAGAAAACTGGTGAATTCTTAAAAGGACAACTAGAAAAGAATCTAGATGGATTAACAGTAAATATAAAACCGCAACCGCGTAAGCAACAAGTTTCGCTTTTATTAAAAGGTGACTACGAAATCGGAATCGATGGCTGGAGCCCTGACTTTGCGGATCCAATTACATTCCTTGAGCTATTTACAACGAATAACCCTTATAACTTAGATCATTACTCTAATAAGGAATTCGATGAAACAATAGCAAAAGTGAAAACAACTTTAGCTGGTGATGAAAAAGCTCGCTGGGAAGCATTACTAGCATCCGAGAAAATATTATTTAAAGACTCTGTTATCGCTCCTCTTTACCAAAAAGGCGAATCTTATTTAGAACGTTCTTATGTGAAAGGAATTGTGCAAGTAGACTTTGCAGGGCAATTAAACTTCAAGTGGGCAAAAATTGAAAAATAAAGTGAAACTTTAATAAGTGGGGGTTTCTTCATCCCCACTTATTATTAGCCCACACCAATTGTTTTTTTAGCAAAATATATTAAAAATAGGTTCTCTCACACATGAGAATCCGCTTTTTCAATATATTATTCTAAGAAATTAACAATCTATTTTTATTATTGACATATAGTTCTTTCCAGTGTTAATATTCTAAATAATCAAAGAAACGAAATATTTCACCATCAAAATATAATGTCTACTACGTTGAAACATATAACGATAGATTATAGATCAACATGTATATACATATAGAACACCTGATTACCTATAAACAAATATTTATAATAGGTTTTATCTCCTTCTATAGCTACTTCAAGACATGGACATTATGACGTTACGAACAACACATTTAGGGAGGAACGAACAATGAAGAAAAAAGTTATACCTGTTGTTGCATCTGTTTTAGGGGCAAGTCTATTACTAACTGCTTGCGGGGGAAATAAGGATAATGCAAGCGGAGCGAAAGCAAACGATAAAGCACCTGATAAACAGGCAATTAACTTATCATTCGCTTCAGAAATTCCAACAATGGATGTTGCAAAAGCAACGGATGGGGAATCCATGAACGTAATGCGCAATGTTTTTGAAGGGTTATATGCAATGGGAGAAGATAATAAACCGGTTCCTGGTGTCGCTGAGTCGGTTGACATTAGTCCCGATAAAACAAAATATACATTCCATCTGCGTGATTCAAAATGGTCAAACGGTACTCCTGTTACAGCAAAGGACTTTGCCTTCGCTTGGCAACGTGCCGTAAATCCTGATACAGCAGCTGAATACGCATTCTTATTCTTCGATATAAAGAATGCGAAACAAATAAACCAAAAACAATTGCCAATTGATCAACTAGGGGTCAAAGCTGTTGATGACAAAACGTTAGAAGTACAACTAGACCGTCCTGTTCCCTACTTCTTAAGCTTAACAACATTCTCAACATTCTTACCAATTAATGAAGAGTACTTAAAGTCTCAAGGCGATAAATATGGTTTAGAAACAAATCATTTAATTTACAACGGTGCTTTCACATTAGAGAACTGGAAACATGAACAAAGCTTCCAATTGAAGAAAAACCTTAACTATTGGGATGCTAAAACTGTAAAACTAGAAGAAATCAACTTCAATGTCGTTAAAGATAAGTCTACAGAAGTGAACTTATATGATTCAGGACAAATTGATCGTGTTGCTTTAACTGCAGAGTTTGTTGATAAATATAAGAGCGATCCAAACTTCAAAGAACGCGCTGAAGTCGGCATTCAATTCTTACGACTAAATCAGAAAAATGAAACATTAAAAAATCAACATGCACGCCTTGCTATTAACGGCGCAATGAATAAAAAAGCTTACGTAGAAACAATCTTAAATAACGGCGCGGTTCCAGCTGAAGGAATGGTTCCTGCGAAATTCGCAAAGAGCCCAGAAGGCAACGACTTCCGTAAAGAAAATGGTAATCTAGTCAAGGATGATGTGAAAACAGCGAAAGAAAACTGGAAAAAAGCAAAACAAGAACTTGGTACTGACAAAGTAACAATCGAACTATTAACAAGTGACAATGCTTTAGCTAAAAAGACTGGTGAATATTTAAAAGGTGAATTAGAAAAGAACTTAGACGGATTAACAGTGAACTTAAAACCACAACCACGTAAACAACAGCTAAAACTACTATTAAGTGGTGACTATGAAATTGGTATTGACGGCTGGGGCCCTGACTTCGCTGATCCAATTACATTCTTAGATCTATTTACAACAGATAGTACTTATAACTTCGATAAATACTCTAACAAAGAGTACGATGAGCTAATTCATAAAGTGAAAACAGATTTAGCTGGCGATGAAAAAGCACGCTTTGAAGCAATGAAGCAAGCTGAAAAAATTCTATTACAAGACGGCGCTGTCGCTCCTTTATACCAACAAGGTCGTTCTTACTTACAACGCTCTTTCATTAAAGGACTTGTAACAACTGACTTCGGTGGTGAATTTAACTACAAGTGGACAGAAGTTGCAAAGTAACAAAAGTAAAAGGTATCCCACGAAGGATACCTTTTTACTTTTATACAACTTTAACTACAGAGCTTCCTCTTCCCTTTGCCATTCCTTTTATAGCTAAAATCATACCTGCTACTAATTGTATAACCAATACAATAACTAATAATGAAATAATATTTCTTTCTAAACTAACTCCTCCAAATATTATTGTATAATAGCCATTTCCTGCATATATTGCAGGAAATAATTCACTGATTGTTTGGTATGTTTTAGAAAGCATTTCATGTGGTACAATTACACCCAAACTTACAAGTTGTAACGATAGTGAGATGATATTAAAAATCATACCTGCATTTCCAAAAACAGTTACAACCATTTGTGTTAATGAAAGAAAGGCGAAGAAGACTATTGTCAATAATCCTCTTTTCCTTCTTTTTGCATTGAACCAAAACTCATCATACATATAAACACAAACATCAAATATGTTCTCCACGTCAAAGAAGGTATATGCCCTGACCAAAGATAGCTAACTAAATAATTAACTCCCATAATACAAGACGATATTACTAAACTAATACTTATTAGTTTTACATATTTGAGCATATCTTTTCTCCTTGTTTTTTATTTTTCTACTTCTTCAAATTGTAGATTCACCGGCTCTTCTAAAAGTGTTTCATAAAAGTTCTCTGCCAAATCTGTTGAAGGAATTTTTTCATCTACTTCATCAAATCGAATACTATCTAGCCACACACAACCTTCTCCTGATAATAAAACACCAAATGCAATACCAAGTGCTTCTTCTTTTATATCTAATACAACCGAGTACGATTGCCAGTTATTCGTATTTTTAATGGGGCGATTTTGCATATTATCCATAGCGAGCGGTTCTGTATCTTTTCCATCTACTCGCATCCACAATCCTGCCCAATCTCTTACATTTTCACTCTTAATAAATGCTGTAAAACGTAATCTCTTTCCTACATATTTATCCGCTCGGAACATTTGCATTAATGTTGAAAATCCTCCGTGCGTAACATTCTCTTTTGCTTTTATGTATGCAGATACTTTCCCCTGATGGACAACTTCATAATCTAAACCCATCTCATATTCAGCAGGATGACTTCCACTTAAGATCCATCCTTTCGGTATACCTTTTTGCATTGAAACACCCTCTCTTTCTATATAAAATAACTGAAAGTACTTTCGATATTTCTTTGGTGGCAATTGAAACATTCTTTTAAAAGCTCTCGTAAATGCCTCTTGTGAGGAAAAACCGTATTGCACTGCAATATCAATAACAGCTCTCTCCGTTGACACTAAAACTTGCGCAGCATGAGTTAACCTTCTCTTTCGAATATAATCTGTTACACTCATCCCAACATATCTTTGAAAGATGCGATGAAAATGGTACATCGATACTGCACTGTGAGATGCCACTCTTTCTGTTGTAAGCTCCTCATGTAAGTGATTCTCTATATATTCAATTGATTTTTTTATTATCTCTTTATATTCTTCATGCATTTTAGCCCCTCCTCACAACTTCAATTTACCATATACATACAAATCTTTTTTGATTTAAATTGCGGATTAGCCCTTGCAACTACAGAATAATAATTTATTTTCAACACATACATAATTACATGTTTTTGGGAAAAACTTGTATAGAACGAATTTACATAAGGAGGAATTTATAATGAGAATTCTACTATCAGTTTTATTAGCTCTTATGCTAGTACCTGCATTAACAGGATGTAAAGCTCCTGCAAAAGAAGACACAACTTCTAATAAAAAGACGACTGAAGAAGCAAAAAATGAGGCTCCTGCAGATTTAAAACTAAACTTCAATGAATTCGATTTAAAGGCAGACTACCAAGATACAAAGAAAGACTACGAAGCAGACTATAAAAATGTAGCAGCTGATAAGAAAATGGAAGCAAAAATTGAAGATCATAAAGCAGATGTAAAATTAACAGGAGACGAGGCTATCACAAAATTAAGCCCACTCTTACAAGAATTAAAATTTGATAAAAATACTGCTGACCAAGAAGTAATCGATCAAGTAGTGAACGTGTTCAAACTTGATAAAGACTATCAAAAATTTGATTTAGAAGTTGTCTTCTCTGATGGAACGAAAAAAGAATACAAAAGAGAAATAAAATAAAGAAGTAGGCGGTTGCCTACTTCTTTATTTTTTAATTTTTGCGTATCTTAATTCTGGACTAGAACCAATAATGAATTGGACACCAGATACTGATGATTTTTGTAAATATGAGGCACTTGGGAAAATAATTGGGATTAATGGTGAATCTGTAAACATAATATCTTCCGCTTTATGTAATAATTCAAAGCGCTTATCCTCGTTTTGTTCAACTTTTGCTTCTTTTATTAAAGCGTCAAATTCTTTATTATGCCACTTTGCATAGTTATTCGGACCATCACCTGCATATAAATCTAGTTTAGTAATTGGATCTAATAAAGAGCCGCCCCATCCCATATAAGCTAATTGGAAATCACTTTGCTTGTATGTGTCGATGTAACTCTTCCACTCTTTATTTTCTAATTTAATATCTACGCCAAGATTTTTCTTAAACATTTCTTGCATTGCTTCTGCTACTTTTTTATGTTGTGTATCTGTAGTGAATTTTAATGTTACTTCAGGTAATGTAGACCAGCCTTGTTCTTTCATGCCTTCTTCTAATAACTTTTTCGCTTCTGCTGGATCAAATTTAACGTAATCACCTTTTTCTTTACGGAAATCACGGCCACTTTGTGTTTTTGCTCCTTCTGGAACGAATGCATATGCTTCTTGCGCATTATTTTTATACAATTTTTCAACGATAAATTTACGATCAACCGCTAATGAAAATGCTTTACGTACCTTCGCATTTGTAAACGGCTCTTTTTCTACGTTAAACGAATAAATATACGAAGAGAAACCTGCAACACGCTTATATTCTTTATTTCCTTTTTCTTTTTCGATCATCTCTTGTGGTAAACCACTTAGTAAATCTAATTCTTTGGATTTAAATAATTGATACGCTGTTTTAGAGTCTGGAATAATACGAAACTCAATTTCTTTTAGAGTTACCTTTTTATCATAGAATTCTTTATTTTTTTGTACTGTAATAGCCTGGTTATGCTTCCACTCTTTTAACGTGAATGGCCCATTCGTAATTAACTCTTTTGGATCTGTTTTTAATTTATTATTATCATCAATCGACTTTTTAGCTAATGGAATAAATAGTGAGCTTGCTAGTTTTTGTTTAATAGAAGCAACTGGGTGTTCAAGGGTTACCTTTAATGTTTGAGGATCAACAACTTGAATACCAACTTGCCCCTCTTCACCTTTCCCAGTATTATACGCCTCTGCCCCTTTAATAAAATACATTTCTGTCGCATTCATAGAACCCGTTTTTGGATTTAATAATCGCTTCCATGCAAATTCAAAATCATTTGCTGTAATAGGCGAACCATCTGACCATTTAATATCTTTCTTCAAATGAATTGTATATTCAGTTCCATCAGCATTTACTTCTTCTTTCTCCGCTAATTCATTTTGATATTTCCCATCACTATCTTGCGTATATAAACTTGAAAACAACTGCCCAATTATATAACCTGACGTGCTATCTGTTGCAATAGCAGAATCAAGTGTATATGGATCACTACTAATATTCGTTACTAATCGATCGCCTTCTCCCTTACCAGCACTCGCCTTTGGCGTTTCTTTCTTACCGCAAGCAACAGAAGTAATTGCTAAAACAGTCATAATGACAAACAGTAAAAACTTCTTCATCCTACATTCTCCTTTAACCTGAAATTTTTGGTGTTGATGCTAATAATGTTTTTGTATAAGAATGTTGTGGATTACGGAATACTTCGTCCGTATTTCCAAATTCAACAAGTTCTCCTTTGTATAAGACAGCTACTTTTTCACATAAATAGTGAACCATCGGTAAATCGTGAGCGATGAATAAATATGTATAACCTTGTTCTTTTTGGATTTTTTGCAGCAGATGTACAATTTGAATTTGCAATGAAACGTCTAATGCTGAAATTGGTTCATCAAGAATCAATACTTCTGGCTCACACAATAACGCTCTTGCAATAGCGATACGTTGACGTTGTCCTCCGCTAAATTCATGCGGATATCGATCAATATATCTTCTATCTAATCCAACACGCTCCAGGGCATCACCCGCTACTTTATCCTTCAATCCTTTATCACCTAAACCGAATGAAATATAACCCTCCGTTACGCTATCGCGTATTTTCCAGCGCGGATTTAATGCAGCTGTAGAATCTTGAAAAATGAACTGTACTTTCTGTAAAAAATCTCGCTTATGAGCTGACTTCAGCATGTGAACAACTTGACCGTTATAATCAATTTCACCAAACGTTGGACTCTCAATCCCTGCTATGAGCTTTCCAAGTGTTGTTTTTCCTGAACCACTTTCACCAATAATGCCAAGTGTTGTTCCTTTCGGGATAGAAAGTGATATATCTTTTAACGCTGTGATTTCTTTACTTTTACTTCCATATGTTTTCGTTACTTGCTTTACAGTAATTAAATCTGTCGTCATGAGGCATTCACCTTCTCTTTTGATTTCGCTTTATTATGCTCCAGAACATGCTGCCAGCAATGTGAACTATGCTCCTTAGAATACGTTGTTCTCTCTGGGAAACGATGAATACATTCTTTTATGGCTACTGGACAACGATTTACAAAAGGACAACCAAAGCTATTTAATGTTTCAATGGAAGGTGTCGTTCCTTCTATAGCACGTAATACCTTTTCGGAAACATCCATATTCGGAATTGCTTGTAATAAGCTTTTCGTATATGGATGTTTAGGAGAACCTATTACCTCCTGTATCGTTCCTTTTTCAACAACACGTCCCCCGTACATAACAACTACTCGATCAGCTACCTCACGTACAAGTGCCAAATCATGTGTAATTAATAAAATACTCGTATTTTGTTTTTCTTTTCTTTCTTTTAATAGCCCCATAATTTGTTTCTGAATCGTTACATCTAACGCTGTTGTCGGCTCGTCTGCAATTACAAGCTTTGGATGACAAGCAAACGCAATTGCTAAACAAATACGCTGCCTCATCCCCCCGCTTAATTGATGTGGGTACTGTTCAAAGCGTTTCTCTGCTTCATGTATCCCTAAATCTGTTAACAAGTTAATCGCAATTCCCTTTGCCTCTCTTTTCGACTTTTTCCCATGTTGCAAAATTACTTCTGTAATTTGTTTGCCTACCTTCATCGTTGGGTTTAAAGATGAAAGCGGATCTTGAAATATAAAGGAAATATCTTTTCCGCGAATTTGATTCCATTCTGATTCTTGTAAATTCGTTAATTCCTCTGATTGGAAAGATACATTTCCATCATCGATATGAATTAATTCTTGATTCAAGCCGATAATGGATTGTGCTGTAACACTTTTTCCTGAACCACTTTCTCCTACAAGTGCAACTATTTCACCTTCGTTAATAGAAAAGGAAACATGTTTCACAATTGCTTGCTTACTATTCTCTTTTTCAACGGCTAACGTTACGTTTTCTAAAGATAAGATTTGTCCCATGTTTTTTCTCCTTTCGATTCCGTTTGACGATTTTTGGATCAATTGCATCTTGCAAACCATCACCAATTGCATTAAATGCGAACATAATGAGTGCAATCATGATTGCTGGGAAAAATAGCTGCCACCATTCTCCGCTCAATAATGTCCCGAGTGCATCATTCGTCATCGTCCCCCAACTTGCCGCTGGTGATTGTACCCCAAGTCCTATAAAGCTTAAAAATGATTCTGAAAAAATAGCTGCTGGAATTGTAAATGATAAATTGACGATAATAATCCCTGTTAAATTCGGAATTAAATGCCCATATATAATTTTCATATGTGATGTACCTAATCGCTCTGCTGCAATAACAAACTCTCGTTGTTTTAAAGACAATACTTGTGCTCGAATGAGACGAGCCATTCCAATCCATCCCGTTAATGCAAGGGCGATAATAATGGTGAAAAGACCTGGTTTCATAACAATTAATAGTAAAATAACAATTAATAAATATGGGATGCCGTATAATACTTCAATTCCTCTTATAATCCACTCATCAATTAACGTTCCAAGGCGATTACGCCCTCTCACATATCCACTAAATCCACCAATCAGTACACCGAGCCCTATATCGAGGGCAGCTGCTACTAATCCAACTGTTAGTGAAATCTTCCCACCAGCCCAAGTACGTGCCCAAATATCTCTCCCTAGATCATCTGTTCCAAACCAATGTTCACTACTCGGCGGTAAATTTGTTGCCTCTTTTACTTGTTCACTCGCAGTAAATGAAGTTAAACTTTCGCCAATAAGCGAGAAAACAATAATTAGCAATAACGTCACTGTTCCTAAAACTGCGATTGGATTCGATATAAACTTACGAAACACTTCTTTCTTTCTGCTAATCGTTTGCTGATTTTTATTTATCGTTAATTCTTTTTTCTCTTCATTTGTTAATAACTGGTCATTAATTTCATAAGCCCCCATCTAAACATCCCCCTCCTTACGTAATAGAACGAATACGTGGATCAACAATACGGTGAATAATATCTGTAATGAAAATACAAGTAATTAATAATGCACTATAGAAAATTGTTGTTCCCATAATCACCGGATAGTCTCGGTTAAAAATACTATCTACAAAATATTTTCCTAGGCCAGGAATTGAAAAGATTTTTTCAATAACGAAAGTCCCCGTTAAGAGTCCAGCCATTAACGGTCCAACAAATGTAAGTACTGGAACAATCGCATTTCGAAGAGCGTGTCTTATAATAATCTTCTTAATTGGTATGCCTTTTGCTCTTGCTAACTTAATATAATCACTCTGCAGTACTTCGATCATATTAGAACGAACAAACCTTGTAATCACTGCGATTGGCCCTAACGCTAACGCAAAGGATGGCAATACTGTATGTTCGAATGTTCCCCAAGAGGCTACTGGTAAAAGCTCGAATTGAATAGCGAATACTTGTATAAATAGTGGTGCTAAAATAAAACTTGGAATAGAAATACCTAGAATTGCGAGCAAACTCACACTATAGTCAATTACTTTCCCATGATATAGAGCAGCAAATGTACCTGCAGCAATTCCGACTAACAACGAAATAACAAGTGCTTGTAGACCAATAATTGCTGATGGACCAAAGCCAGTTGTTATAATTTCTGATACACCTTGCCCGGTTGATTGAACAGATTCACCAAAATCAAAATGAACTACACCGTCTAAATAAGCCACATATTGATTCCACAACGGTTCATCAAGGTGATACTTCGCTCTCATGTTTTGGATCACTTCTTCAGGAAAGATTTTTGCATCTGATGAAAATGGATCCCCCGGAATAATATGCATAATTAGAAATGTCACCGTCGTAATAACCCATAGCGTGAACACCATAACTGATAATTTTTTAATTACATACACTTCAATAACCCCCTAAACACATATATTTACTTAGTTTCATGAACGTACTTTTTCCATTACTCCCTTTTCTCTTTTTAGAATACAAAAAGCCTTGATCTTAAAAAATAAGATCAAGGCTTAATAAACAAAGGCCCATCACTTATCTTTCAAGACTTGCTTGCTGGAATTAGCACGGTGTTCCTACTACAGAACCCGCTGCTGAGGTGTCATAGGGCCAGTCCCTCTACCTCTCTGGATAAGTAAATTGCTATATTATTATTTGGTTCAAATTGTATATTTCGAATTATAATTCTGGAAAAATGAAAAGTCAATCAAATTAGGTATATTTAGAAAAATCAGTTTTTAATCCATTTATCGAAATTACATTTTTCAGCTTATAATAAAAAGAAATGATGTTAAAGGAGTTATAAGATGGACCCCTTACTTCTTGCTACTATAGGATTACCCTTAACAATCGTTATACTTGTCATCATCGGCTTCTATAAACTCTTTATTAAAAAGAAACGTATTACTTTTTTTATACTCCTTTCGATAATATTACCGGGCAAACTATTTCCGAATTTCACGAAGAGCAGAAGGTATTAGTATCCGAGGATGAAGATGAAGATGAAGATGGTAAAAAGAAAAAATAACCTTGCACAGGCAAGGTTATTTTTTCGTTTCTGCTTGAAAACGTTTATAGTATGTCGATGCTGTTGCAAAATTAATTTCTATATCACGAATCAACGATGAATCTTCTTCTTTAGCTAACTTCTGTAATTTTTTCATTGCTTGCTCCGATTCATTCAAGAAACCAACATATACTTCATGTTCTTGCTCTTTCGACTTCGGCACACGAATTTCTTTACGTATATGATCAATATCTTCTAACATGCTCGTTGTTACCTTTTGCACATCTTCTTTATATGTAGCAGTCGTTATTTCCTTACCGCCCTTTTCTTTTGCTACTTCAAATAACTGCAGTGCTTTATTAATTTCTTTATTCATTTTCATATCGTATTTTTCATGTACTGCACGGTATTCTTTCATCTCTTCTGTTTGTTCTGTAGATTGCTCTACCTTTTCTTTCGGTTCTTTCGTATCTTTATTTCCATTACATCCTGCTAGAAGGAGCATTCCTCCCATTACGGCAATACCCAAAACCTTCTTCATCTCTTCTTCTCCTTTTATCTACAACTATTACTCATTATAGTTTCTTTTATCTCCACTTGTTATTATACCGAGAACATCCTACTTTTTACACTTAAGACGACACCGTAATATATATACCAACATGTTTGTCACAGTATCGTCACTTTATACAAATAACTTTTGCAATGCTTTACTACATCACCTTACAAAACTGTATGAGGTATTTCAAAGAAATGAAAAAAGAACTGATTCAAACATTCCCTTTGAATCAGTTCTTTTTTGTTAAGCCTCTAGATTTTGTTTTTGCTGCAGTTCAAACTGTTTCTCACTTCTTCTGGCCATAAATAGATAACATAACACTGCTCCTACTTCACAAAGCGCAATAACAATACCCATCGGTAATGCTGTATTACTTCCACCGATACCTACTAGCGGAGCAACAAGAGCTCCTGAAATAAACTGTAATAAACCTAATAAAGCTGATGCTGTTCCTGCAGCTTGTTTCTGATTTCTCATCGCTAATGAGAACCCAGTTGTTGATACAACCCCGACACTTGATACGACAAGGAATAACGAACATAAAACACCAATTAAACCTATTCCTAGTACGATTGTCAGTAGTAAAGATAGGCCACCAACAGCTGCGATAATAATACCCGCAACAAATAATGTCTTCTCATTCACTTTCCCCGCTAAACGACCCGTTACCTGACTAGCAATAATAATACCGATGCCGTTAATCGCAAAGAATAAACTAAATTGCTGTGGTGATGCTCCGTATATGTTCTGCAACACAAATGGTGAGCCCGAAATGTATGCAAACATTGCCGCTGTTACTAATCCTTGTGACAATGCATATCCCATAAATAGACGTTCCTTTAACAATTTTCCGTACGTCGCCAAAGTCCCTGACAAACCACCTGTTTCTCTTTCTTCAGGAGGTAATGTTTCACGCAATACAAAAGTAGCTGAGATTAACATGAATACGCTAATTGCTCCAAGAACGATGAAAACACCGCGCCACGTTGTAAACTGTAACAATTGCCCCCCAATAATCGGTGCCAAAATAGGTGCTGCTCCGTTTACTAACATAAGCAGTGAGAAAAACTTCGTCATTTCAGAACCTGAGTACATATCTCTTACCATCGCACGTGATATAACAATCCCGGCTGATCCTGAAGCTCCTTGTAGGAAGCGCAATAATACTAATGTCCAAATAGATGGCGCAACAGCACAAAGTAAAGAAGAAGCAACATAAATAATAAGAGCAATAATAAGTGGTTTGCGTCTTCCGTAAATATCACTAATTGAGCCAACAAATAATTGCCCTACTGACAACCCAAGCAAACAAGCTGTTAATGTAAGCTGCGCTAGGGATGCACCTGTTTGCAAGTCATCCGTTAACTTCGGTAATGAAGGCAAATACATATCAATAGATAATGGCCCAATCGCCGTAAGTGTCCCTAATACAAGAATCATCCACAACCTGTTTGCCTTTACAGGTTTATATATTTCGTGATTAACTTCATTCACTTTTTCAATTCACCCTTTCCTATACACACTGAATCGTAACAATTATAGTTACATCATAAACATACGTCAAGTACAGTGCATTTTCCTCTTTCATAATGTAAAAAAAGCGATAGAAATTCTACCGCTTTATTTTTTCACATTGCTATTCGTAAATTTAGATACCGAGGCCATCGTCTCTCCCGTATCTAAATATGTAATTTGAATTGGGTCTCCTACTTCTGTAAACATAGCATATGGGAATTTCTTCACCGGTATCATAAATACCTTTTGTTCATTCTCTAAAAGTACGTACACGATTGTATTTTCACCTGATTTTTCTTTATATACACGTTGTACAATACCTTCTTTTTGTGCTTCTTTTCCTGTTGAGGTTGGTCTAAATGTATCACCATTACCGCTCATTACGTTTTTATAATTCTCAAGCGCTTCTTTCTGCGAAGAACCTGTCGCAAATATTTTTGCATTAGCAGCATATACAACTGTATGCGCACGTACTAGGCCTCCGTCATCAACAACCGGAATAATCCAAGCTGGTTTACCGTATACGTTATAAATGACAGGCATTGTCCCATGCCATTTCTCTCTCTTAAAGGAATTATCTACTACTTCTGTAGCTGCTGAACCATCCATAATCCCCTTTACTTCTTTTCCATTATAGTAATATAGCTTGCCTGTGCGTGCATCTACTAATGAATAGCCTAGAGCTGAATCTACTCCTTCTTTTGGAGAAGTAAAGTCTGTAAAATAATACAGTGTTCCATCTTTACCAAAGATCGGGGTCACGCCTTCTTTCGTTCCCCACTCAGTCGGAATTTTCATATCTGTTTGCGAGAATTTCGTATTCCAAAATCCGTGAATATATTTGCCAAAGTACGTATTTAACGTAGATGCAGTCTCATGATTTAATACACCATCAACAAATTTAGGTGCCTTTCCTTTATCATATCTTTTCACTTCACCTGTTTGTGCATCTACTACGACAACACCTTCTACCTCAAATCCAGATCTTCCTGAAATAAATTCACCATACGTCATTGTATAATATGGTTTTCCTTTATCATCAACCTCAAATTTAGGTTTTCCTTTAAAGATTAAATTTGGTTCTGCTTGCCTTACCACACGCTCTAAATTATTACCCAAAAACATGCTTGGCACATATTTCATTTTATAACCGAGGTGCAGTTTCGCTTCCGCATCAGGATTCGTACCTGACATCGTTACGTACCCTGGAATTGTCTCAGCTTTACGCGCTTTAAAAAATCCTGAAACTTCAATCGGCGCTACATATAAAGCCTCGCCGTTTACCATTTGTGGCGTTAATTCTCCTAGCTCAAAATAAGCTACTTTTGGAATATCACCAAATACTTTTTTCATCTTATTCTCCGCTGTCTTTGGCGGCACTGTAAACGGCTGGTCATTTTCAGTAAATGGCTCTGAAATATCTTTCTCTACCTTAACAACAGAATCATATTTCTTTTGCGAGATTACTATATCGTGCAAATAACCAAAGTAGCCGTAACTTGCGAGTAAAATAAACATTAGAAGTCCTTTTAATGTACCTTCTAATTTCCCTATTTGATCTTGTGAAAATAAAACAAGCCCAATTAAAATTGCTACTGCAACAGAATAATGAGTAAGAATCGAATCTACTCGATCATCAATTAGCCAAAAGTATTCATAGATTGCAATACCTATCCAAAATAAAACAGGAATAACTAAAATAGATGATTTCTTACCCTTTACAACCTTCTTATCTCCCTTCTTATCCACTGCTCGAAGCTTACTACTACTTCTTGTCCATGGAATCAAAAACAAAGTAAGAATAGCTAAAACTACAAATTTCATCAAAGGCACTGTCCCCTTTTCTTTTGCATTCCCTTTTAGTATAACAAATAAAGGTTATTAAGGTGAAAATAGGAATAGTTATATTTTTTTACTACTTAATACAATCCCGCTCACTACATATAGAATAGATGCAATATAAAAAATTGTACCAATCGTAAAGAAATCTACTAAATATCCCGTGGCAATAACCGCTACTGCTCCGCCAATGGATGTCCACACATGGTATTTTCCAATCTCATAACCAGCCTTTTCCTGCGCAACCTTTCGTGCTAACGAAGTCTTCTCAGTATTACGCTGCACAGCACCTAAAACGCCCATTACAATTTGAAGAATATACACATGCCAAACTTCCGTGGCAATTGGAAAGCAAAGCATTAAGATTGCCATGGACCAAGCGTATATGATTAATAATTTTTTATCCCCTACTTGATCAGATACCTTTCCCACTAGTGGATATACAAGTGCTGATGTTAAAGCAAATAAGCCATACGCCCAGCCAAATTGCGAGAAGCTATTTCCAACGTTTCGAAGCAATAATATATAAAAAGGAAATACCATACTTCCTGCCATCATGATGATACTTTGCGAAGCCACAAATCTTCTATATGTCATTTCGTATACTCCCTATAAAATAAATTCACAAATCTCTCTTCTGAATCTACTTCCTTCTTTTTCTTGAGAAATTCTTCAATGCGAGGATATGCCCTCTTTAACTGCTCTTTCGTTGGATAAGAATAATACGGCAAATAGTAACTACCATTATGCTTTAAAGTAATATCAATCATCTTTCGAATGACATCCTCTGTTTTCTTTATCTCACTCTCTGAGCGTCCCTGGTTAATCAAAAGAACCAGCGCAAACATATCATCTTTCGCATAGGACAAAACTGCATTTTCATTCTTTTCCACGTAACGAATCGTAATGTTGAGTAAATTAAACTCTTCTTCATTTAATACGTTACGTAAATCATCTATATACTCTGTGAAAGCATCTATAGGCACAAAGTATTCTTGTAACACTTCGGTCCTATTTGGATTTTCATATTCCATAAAAGCACTATCTGATCTCATAACGTTATTACGCGTCTCATACTTTCCATCTGTACGTTCAAAATAACCTCTTTGTATATCCCAAAATGTATTCTTTCCCCAATCACTATAACGTGATAACCCAAGTAAAAATTTCGGTGCAGCTATAATATTTTCTTCCTTTAATTCACTGTACTCTTCTCTCATATTTTGATTTTGTGCCAAAGTATAATCTGTCACATACATCTCTTTTAAAAATGAATTTGGAGCAACAGAAATACGCGCTAAGTGCATACGAACATTCTCATCTCTTTTCACTTTCTCTTTGAAATAAGATGCGTATTCTTTATAATCTATCATTCTCGTGTGCATTTCATATAATTCATCATCTGTTAACTTCAGCGTCACATCTAAAATAACTCCAAATAAACCGTAACCCCCAATGACATATGGAAATAACTCTGCATTTTCTTCTCTACTTACATTACGTACCGTGCCATCTGCCATTAACAATCTAAATGAATCTACTGTATCAATCAGTGCCTCATGACGAATATCACGCCCGTGTACATTTACACTTAATGAACCGCCAACAGTAAAAATATTTTGAGACTGCATGACCTGTACCGCAAGGCCATAAGGATTTATTTTCTTCTGAATATCATTCCAGGTGACACCACTTTGAACTGTAATCCGCTTCTTCTCTGGATCAAATTCTAATATTTTATTATATCCTTTCATATCGAGCATCGTGCCATTCGGATAATATGTCTGTCCTCCTTGGCTATGTTGCATGCCTGCAATGGAAATTTTCTCTCCTGAAACTTTTGCATCTCGCACTAATTTTATTAACGAGTGCTCTTCCGTAGCACTTTCAACACGTTTTATTTTTGTCGGAAGCAATTTACCTACATCACTCATAATAGGATGATCAATTTGTTTTTTATACGTATGTACAGACGTTGCAAGCAAAACCGTATATGCGACAATGACCGCTGCTATCTTTCTTTTTTTCAAAGGACACTCTCCTTATTAGCAACAAAAAGAGATACCCTTTCTTTCAGGTACCTCTCTTGACAGTGATTACTTTGCTGCTGGCAATTGTATTGGATCAAATTTATCATACGATGTAAACTTTGCATCCGTAATAATGTGCGCTTTATCCTCACCATTGCTACTCATAACCATATCTATCTTTGCTGATTCATATTTAAAATCTTTTGTAATAATATATTCCCCATCTATTTCTTCTATCTTTGCATTTTGGCCTTGTAGCATTTGTTTCTGCTTTTCATCCATACTAGCTAGCATACTCTCTGTCTCTTGCCCTTTTAATGCAAACTTCAGCTTATAATTATCTCCACTTTTCTCCATCTTCACTTTATTTAAAATTTCCGATGGAATCTCTAAATTATCTACCATTCCTTGAGTCGCGTTCATTCCGTTAGCATTCAATTGTTCCTCTGGTACAGACATAATTTCACCCGTATTAGGATTTTTCAACTGACCAGCAATTTTGCCACCCACATCATAAACAACAACCTCTGTACCAGAAACATTCATTTCAGAACGAGAATTTTTTTTCTTCGGCTCTAGTTGCATTTTAGCCTTTATTACATTCATCTCTGTTCCTTCAGCCTTTATTCCCACATCATATGTCATCGTTACATTTTCTTCGTTTTTAAAAGCTTCATTCGCTTTATTAAAAACATCCTTCGCTGTTAATTCCTTTTCTTTCTGCACAGCTTCTTTTTTCGGTTCGTCAGTCTTTTTTGTTTTCTCATTACTACACCCTACTCCTAGACCGACTGCAAGTACTAAACTTGAAATTAAAATAAGTTTTTTCATAACGTCCCCTCCTTCCCAAAAATAATATCATCTCTTTTCCTATGAAATCTATATAATTCGTAATATTTATCTTTAAATTTATTTCCTATATAACAACATGTTTGAGAAAAAGTTTAAATATGATGTAAATAATAACAACTCATTTCAGGAGGTCATTATGAAAGCGATTATTTGTACAAAGTACGGACCACCTAATGTTCTCCAGCTTCAAAATGTAGAAAAGCCTAAACCTAAAAAAAATGAAGTATTAGTTAAAATTCACGCAACAAGTGTATCGACTGGAGATTGTAGAATACGTGGCTTTAATAGCCCCCTCTTATTTTGGATTCCTATGCGGATCATATTAGGTTTCAGAAAACCGAGAAAACCTATACTTGGCGTAGAGTTATCCGGTGAAATCGAAGACATTGGAACAGATGTAACACAATTTAAAAAAGGAGATCAAGTTTTTGCATTAACAGAACTAAACCTTGGTGGTTATGCGGAATATACATGCGTGCATGAAAGTGGATTAATAGCATTAAAACCTACCAATGTGACATATGAAGAAGCTGCCGTTATTCCTTTCGGCGGAACTTCAGCATTGCACTTCCTTAGAAAAGGACAGATAAAAAAAGGGCAACGAGTACTTATATACGGCGCCTCTGGGTCAGTAGGGACAGCTGCCATACAACTTGCTAAATACTTCGGGGCGACTGTCACAGCCATTTGTAGTAGTTCGAATTTCGATCTAGTAACAACTTTAGGGGCAGACAACATAATTGATTATATGAAAGAAGATTTTACTAAGCAGGGCGAGCACTACGATATTATATTTGATGCAGTTGGAAAATATAAAAAGTCTCTTTGTACAGATGCATTAATGCCTAATGGAAAATATGTATCTGTGAACGGAATGATGGCAAAGGTCAGTAAAGAAGATATGAACCTACTAAAACAACTAGCTGAAACAGAAAAGCTAAAACCTGTTATTGATAGAACTTACCGATTAGAAGAAATTGCTGAAGCTCATATATATGTAGAAAAAGGACATAAAAAGGGGAACGTTTCGATTATCTTAAAATAAAATATATTCCGAAAATATCATTGACAATTCTTTTTGTACGATTTACTATTAGTACCATATTCAAAACTACATACACATACTCTTATCAAGAGTGGCGGAGGGACTGGCCCGATGATGCCCGGCAACCGAGCTTATGACGTATAAGCTAAGGTGCTAATTCCTGCAAAACGAGTTTTCGTTTTGGAAGATAAGAGAGGAATCTATTTCGTCTATTCGGCACCTCTCTTATTTTTGGGAGGTGCTTTTTATTTTGGAACGTATATGAAGGGGGATTTATAGATGAAAAAGGTATTATTAAGCATTGTAAGCGGAGCAGTATTATTATTAGGCGCATGTAGCGTGAGTTCAGATAAAGAGGTAAAAGCATTAGACGAGAAAAAGATTACTGTCGGTGTAACAGGTGGACCACATGAACAAATTTTTGAAAAGGTAAAAGAAGTTGCAGCAAAAGATGGTCTCGAAATTGATATAAAAGTATTTAATGATTATGTAGCGCCAAACGTATCTTTAGATGAAAAAAGCCTTGATGTAAATAGCTACCAAACGAAATCGTATTTAGATGTATTTAAAGCTGAACGCAATATGAAATTAGCTGAAGTATTTTCAACAGTAACATTCCCTATGGGCGTATATTCTAAAGATATAAAAGATGTAAAAGACTTAAAAGAGGGCGACGCAATTGCTGTACCAAATGACCCAACGAATGAACTTCGAGCTTTAAAATTATTTGAAAAAGCAGGGGTTTTAAAAGTTGATCCAAAGGCTACAGAAAAAGCGACTGCAAAAGATGTAATTGAAAATCCAAAAAAATTAAAGATTGTCGAATTAGAGGCATCTCAATTACCAACACAACTAAGTGAAGTGAAAGCAGCTGCAATTAACACAAACTTTGCATTAGGTGCAAAATTAAGTCCAGCGAAAGATTCTATCTTCCGCGAAGGAAAAGATTCACCATATGTGAACTGGGTCGTTGTTCGTACTGAAAATAAAGATGATGCCGTTGTAAACAAATTAAAGAAAGCTTATCAATCTAAAAAAGTAAAAGAGTTTATCGAGAAAAAATTTGATGGTTCAGTTTTACCATCTTGGTAGGAGCTTACGATAATGATTGAATTAAAAAACATATCCAAAGTATTTACAACAAAAAAAGGGAATGTTGAGGCTCTTAAGTCTACTTCCCTTAAAGTAGAAAAAGGCGAGGTATTTGGAATCATTGGGTATAGTGGCGCTGGTAAAAGTACATTGATTCGATGTGTAAATTTATTAGAAAAACCAACGACAGGAAATATCATTGTAAACGAACAAGACTTAACAACGTTATCGACAAAAGAACTAGCAAAATCGAGACAAAAAATCGGAATGATCTTCCAAGGATTCAATTTACTTAAAACTGTTACCGTTTATGAAAATATCGCATTACCGTTACGGCTTGCTGGCATTCCAAAAGCAGAAATTGAAAAAAGAGTAGAAAAGTATTTACGCATTGTCGATCTTTTTAATAGAAAAGATGCGTATCCAAGCGAACTTTCTGGTGGTCAAAAACAGCGTGTTGCAATTGCTCGTGCGCTATCACATGAACCTGAAGTGTTATTAAGTGATGAAGCAACGAGCGCATTAGATCCCGAAACAACCGATTCTATCCTTGATTTGTTATTAAAGATTAACGAAGAAATCGGAATTACGATTTTACTCATTACACATGAAATGAATGTCATCCAGCGTATATGTGACCGCGTTGCTGTTATGGAACATGGATCTGTAGTCGAAAGTGGGACTGTAAAAGATATTTTCACAAACCCACAACATGTAACCACGAAGAAATTTGTAAATAGCGCATTTGCAGCGAAAATTCCAAAAGAGGTACAGAAAGAACTACAAAGTACTGGAGAAATTGTAACACTTTCATTTATTGGCACTACTTCAGGGGAACCTGCCTTAGCCGTTGCCACAAAACGTTTCCAAGTGTATCCGAATATTTTATCCGGTAATATTACGCAGTTAAAACATGAAGCATATGGGAAACTAGTCGTTCATATGCAAGGGGAACAAAATGAAATCCACCGTGCTTTATCATTTTTACAAGAGCAAGGAATCATCGTAGAAGGAGGTAGAACAGATTATGGGAAACAAGTCCTTTTTGGATGAATGGGGTAAAGTCATATGGGAAGCCACAATCCAAACCTTTCAAATGACATCTATCTCATTACTCATCTCGATCCTTATTGCATTACCACTTGGCGTCACACTTGTTTTAACGAGACCTGGTGGACAGCGTGAAAATAAAATCATCTATCCTATTCTTAATACAATTATTAATATCATTCGCTCTCTTCCATTTATCATTCTATTATTCTTTATTTTACCTTTTACAAAGTTTCTAATGGGAACGTCCATTGGCGTGCAAGGTGTTATCGTACCGCTTGTCGTCTTCACAGCCCCTTATATCGCACGTTTAATGGAGACAGCTTTACTAGAAGTCGATCGCGGTGTCATTGAAGCCTACCAAGCGATGGGAGTCTCTACTATAAAAATCATTTGGCACGTCATGGTGAAAGAAGCTCGTCCCTCCCTTGTACTCGGATTAACAATCGCAACGATCGGCTTAATCGGCGCAACAGCAATGGCTGGCCTTGTAGGTGCTGGCGGGCTAGGGGATTTAGCATACCGCTTCGGACATTTACGCTACGAGCCTGAAGTAATGTATGCAACCGTCTTTATTTTAATTATCCTCGTTCAAGGATTACAGTCTTTAGGGAATGGTGTTGCACGAAGATTGAAGAAAGATTAAAAAAGAAGGCATCTCACCCTGGTGAGATGCCTTCTTTTTTATCTTTTAAATCCACCTTCTGAATGAATAACTTGCCCAGTAATCCACTCGGCCTCTTCACTTACTAAAAATTTAATGAGTCTAGCTGCATCCCTTGGCTCACCAATTCTGCCAAAAGGAAACATCGGCTTTAACCCTTGTTTTATCTCTTCAGTCATCCATCCTGTATCGGTTGGTCCTGGATTAATTGCATTCACTGTTATTCCTAAATGAGCTACCTCTGCTGACAACGTACTAGTAAGAGCATCAATAGCTCCCTTCGTTGTCGCATAAGCTAGTTCTCCTGCCATAGGACCTTGAAATTGCCCCGAAGTAATATTAACAATTCTACCACCAGATTTCTTATCAAATCCCCGGGAAAATTGACTACTGAGCAATGTAGTCGCACGAACATTTACCATATAATGCTTATCTAATTCTTCAGCAGTCAACGTAGAGAAATCATTATTCGTAGAATATGCTGCATTATTAATTAATATATGAGGGTACCCTAATTGTTCAGTAACTTTATTTATAAGCTCTTTTGGTGCATCATTCTGAGTTAAATCTAACTCCATACTTGATACTTTAACACCGTTTTTTAGTAACTCTTCTTTTAATTGTATTTGTTCATTTTTATCAACGCCCCAAGGCATCTCTTTATCGTAAGCTGTCCAATACGTAAAAAATATATCGTATCCTGATTCTGCTAATTCTTTACAAATCGCTGCCCCTATACCATCTAGACGACTTACCCCTGTAATAACTGCTACTTTATTTTTTAATTGGTTCATCATATACTCCTCCAAGTTTAAAGGACGCATATTTTATATAAGAGATATAAACTTTCCCACAAAAAAGACAGATACATAAAATAGGCACCTATCCTTATAAAAGGGATGTACAAGCCAAATATGCATTCCTTGAATGATTTACAGATAACTAAATAAACCCTCGCTTATGAGAGCAAAATTTATCTATCTAGTTTCTAATCATTACAAGTTCATCCACATATTGAGTCTTTGTCTCCTTTACATATATCTCTATTCTTAGTTTATCAAAGCAGATAAAATGTTACAAAAAATAAAACAATTATTCACAACCTATCCTTGTTCACATTCTCTCCATTGTGAATCTTTTCACATTGGATATATAATAAACGTGTAAATACAATATTGGAGGGATTTCAATGGTTATCAATTTTTTAAGAACTGATAAACGTGCTACTTTCATATTATTACTTTTACGACTTTACATAGGATATACATGGTTCGCTGCTGGGATAGGCAAAGTCTTCGGACAATCTTTTGACGCAAGTGGCTTTCTAAAGGGTGCTATTGCTCAAGCATCAGGGGACCACCCTGCAGTACAAAGTTGGTGGGCAGATTTCCTTCAACATTTTGTCCTTCCAAACGCAGACCTATTTAGCTTTTTAGTTCAATGGGGAGAAATTTTAGTAGGTCTAGGTTTGATTTTAGGCGGATTAACAAAAACAGCTGCATTTTTCGGAATCATAATGAATCTTTCATTTTTATTAAGCGGAACTGTTAGTGTAAACCCAAACCTGCTTATTTTGACTATGTTCATTTTAGTTGCAGGGCAGAACGCTGGACGTATTGGATTAGATGGCTATGTTTTCCCTAAACTTTTCCGTAAAAACAACCACAGAACATATAAATTAAGTAAAACTGCGTAGTAACAATTTACTTTTAAAATATAAATAAGAAAAAGAGCCTGAATATAGGCTCTTTTTCTTATTTATCCTAATTTAAACTTTTAATGAACCACGAAAACCTCTGGCAGCATAGTAAGAGTCTGCTCCATTGTGGTACACGAAAACATGTCCAAAGCGATAATCGCAAAATAGAGCTCCACCAAGCTCTCTAATATCTGAAGGTGTTTGTACCCAACTCGATGATTTCATATCAAAATCTCCAAGTTGTTGTAACTCTCGATATTGTTCTTCCGTTAATAACTCAATACCCATAGCGGCCGCCACATCAATAGCGTTATTTTCTGGTTTATGCTTTTTTCTTGATTCTAACGCTTCAAGATCATAACAAAGACTTCTGCGGCCTTTAGGACTCTCCTTTGAACAATCATAGAAAGTATATTCGTCCTTTTCTTCATCATAACCAATAACATCCGGCTCACCACCAGTTACTTCCATTTCGTTAAGTGACCACAATTTTTCATTATTAGTAGTCAGCTTCGCTTCAACTTTAGCCCATTCAAGACCTTCATGGCGGTTCATGTTTTTCTCAAAACGAGCTTGCAATACTTTCAATAACTCTTCACGTTTTTCTACTAGTAAGTCATTTTTATTTCCTGTCATATTAGTCCTCCCTGATGTATGTACTGATAGTAGTTTAAGTATATATTTTATAATAAATCATCTCAATATGAAGACCGTTTCAATCATATGTCTTGTACAAACATCTATTACAAAGTCCTAAAACCCTCCATACTCTCTTCAAGCATATAGTGTGAAAACCACATCAAGTTCTGCTTCATAATAGCCACATGAACTCCTGGTTGGTCAGAACTATATGCCATTCCTTTAAATATAATTAATTCTGTATCAACTTCCATATCCATTAATCCTTGATATAGATCATATGCATTTGTAATCGGAATTCTTGCATCCTTTTCCCCATGTTGAATTAAGGTAGGCGTACAAGCTGATTTAATATACGTCATAGGTGATGTCTTCGTATATATATCTGGATCATTCCATGGAGTATTTCCTAAATACATTCTAATAAAGTAAGGTATATCTGTATTTACATAATGGGTACTCCAGTTAGTTATTCCACCGCCAACTGAAATAGCTTTAAACCTGCTACTAAATGTAGAACAAAAAGCTGATACATATCCACCATTGCTCCATCCCATAACTCCTACTCTATCTTTATCTACTATCCCTTGATCAACTAGTTTATCAACTCCTGATATAACATCGTCGTAGTCAGCAATCCCCTGTTTTCTATAGTTAGCTTTTAAAAATTCATTACCATAACCTGAACTTCCTCTGTAATTTGGTTCTAAAACGATAAAGCCTTTTTCAACAAACTGTTCAATCGGATATTTCTCATTGAAACAGTCTGAAAATATCGGAAAAGATGCCCAAGCCGGACCGCCGTGAATTACTACTAATAAAGGATATTTTTTATTAGTGTCAAACTCTACTGGCGTTGATAAAACACCTTCTATTTCAAGACCATCACTACTTTTCCATGAGATGATTTCCCTGTTACTTTTAAGTTTCCCTTTGAAAAAGCTATTTTCATCCGTTATTTTTTTATCGTCTAAATAGATTTCAAAGGTTTCATTTGTTATAGCCTTATTATAGGTTATATGATTTCCATCCTTTGTTATAGAGGCATCCATTATAAAGCCATCTATCTTGTCGCTTAATGCTTCCACAGTGCCATCTTCAGCTAGTAATCCAATACGATAATTCGTTTTATCCTGCCATCTAATTAAAATTCCTTTAGCTGTCCACTGTAATGGCATAACTGTACTATCAAAGTTTGTTAGAGGCTGAATTACCTCTCCAGTATTCATATCATATATCTCTAACGTACTATCTTGTATATGGTTTCTATAGTAATCCTTCTCTCTTATGCTTGCTGTGTAACATATTTTACTGCCGTCAGGAGAAAAGCAAACACTCCCTCCCAACAACTTATCCACATTCAGCTTTTGTAGCTCTCCAGCTTTAATATGGAGTATGTATAGATCTCCATTTATATAATCTGCCATATTTGAGCTTGGTGCCGCCATAAATACAACCTTTTTACCATCATTTGAAATATCAAATTCATGGATATGAAAATCCTTACCATCCGTTAATTGATAAACAACTCTGTTCTCGTGTTCATCTGTATCACTTTGTATCACCTTTTCTATTTCAATGTAATATAAACAATTATTCTGGTGTTCCTTACCTATATGTTGAAAATCTCCATATAGGTCCTTACGTTTCTTTATCTCTTCACATTCTTTTGACTGCGTAACATAATAAAGACCCTTGCCAGTAGGACCCCATTTGAATGTACTGACTCCTTCTTTCTTATCAGTAATTTGAACCTCTCTATAATCATCTAGTGACTTAACAAATATCTGATTTTCCCCATCACCAACTGGACTAAGATATGCGATACACCTAGCATCTGGAGACCATAATGGGTGTGTACTATCTATATCACCATTTGATAATGGGTAACTCTGCTTCTTATCTTTTTCATATATCCATACATGATTCCTATATGTATTGTCTTTCCAATCAGCCGTCTTCTTAACAAATGCTACGTTTTTACCATCATCACTTATGTTTGTACTTGATACGGTTGGTAATGAAATAATCTCTTCTATACTTAAATATGTTTTTGCTTTCACTTTCATATAATAAGCCCCCTTGTAATGTCCATGAATCTACCGTCTCTTCTTGTCGTAATAAAGGAAATTGTTCACGGATACTTAAAATAGTAACGGAAAATTCAGATAAATAAAAGTGAATCCGATAAAGTAAAACTTTAATCTATAGGGCTCTTTCCGCTTATCAATTTTAGATGTTCTTTTTCGACACAAAAATACCCCTTTAGATAAAATATCTAAAGGGGTGCAAATTTGTAAATTTATTTTAAAGCTATAACTATATTTATTAACCTACCAATCTCCTACTCAACAGTAACAGACTTAGCTAAGTTACGTGGCTTATCAACGTCACACTCGCGGTGAAGTGCTGCGTAGTATGAGATAAGTTGTAATGGAATAACTGCTACTAGCGGTGCTAGCGCTTCGTGTACAGCTGGTAATACGAAGCTGTCACCTTCCATTTCTAAGCCTTTCATTGAGATGATACATGGGTTAGCCCCGCGTGCTACTACTTCTTTCACGTTACCACGAATTCCAAGGTTTACGTGCTCTTGTGTAGCAAGTGCGATAACTGGTGTACCATTTTCAATTAAAGCGATTGTACCGTGTTTTAACTCTCCTCCAGCGAATCCTTCTGCTTGGATGTAAGAGATTTCTTTTAGTTTTAACGCACCTTCTAATCCTACGTAGAAGTCTACGCTACGGCCGATGAAGAAACAGTTACGCGTTGTTGCTAAAAATTGTTTTGCTAATGCGTCCATTTCTTCTTTTTGATCACAAAGTTCTATCATTGCATTTGCTACAAGTCCTAGTTCGTGTGTTAAATCGAAATCAAGAACTTCACCTTTTGCTTTAGCAATATCAGCCGCTAAAATTGAAAGTACTGCAAGCTGTGCTGTGTAAGCTTTCGTTGATGCAACTGCAATTTCTGGTCCAGCGTATAACGGAAGTGTATAATCAGCTTCACGAGAAAGCGTAGAACCAGGCACGTTTGTAATTGTTAATGCTTTATGCCCCATTTCATTTGTTTGTACAAGTACTGCACGGCTATCAGCTGTTTCACCACTTTGTGAAATGTAAATGAAGAATGGTCTTTCTGTTAATAATGGCATGTTGTAAGAGAATTCACTTGCCACGTGTACTTCAACTGGCATTTTTGCAAACTTCTCGATAAATTGTTTTCCAACAAGACCTGCATGATAACTCGTTCCACATGCAATGATGTAAATGCGATCGCTATCTAAAATCGCATTGCGGATGTCTTGATTTAATTCAATTTCGCCATTTTCATCTTGATACTTTTGAATTATATTACGGATTACAAGTGGTTGCTCATCGATTTCTTTAAGCATGAAATGAGGATATGTTCCCTTTTCAATATCACTTGCGTCTAATTCCGCTGTAAACGGTGCACGTTCAATCGTTTCACCTTGTAAGTTTTTAATTGTAATACTTTCTTTCGTTACGATTACGATTTCTTTATCCATTAACTCAATGAATTGATCTGTAACTTGTAACATCGCCATAGCGTCGCTTGCCACAACATTAAAGTTGTCACCAACACCTACTAATAGCGGGCTTTTGTTTTTAGCAACATAAATCATGTTTGGATTTTCAGCATCAAGTAATCCGATTGCATAAGAGCCATGTAAAAGAGATAGCGTATTACGGAACGCTTCTTCTACACTTAATCCTGTGCTCACTTGTTGTTCCATAAGCTGTACGATAACCTCTGTATCTGTTTCACTTACGAACGTTACATCTTGTAAATATTCCTTTTTCACTAATTCATAGTTTTCAATTACACCGTTATGAACTAATGTAAAGCGTTTTGATGTACTTTGATGCGGATGCGCGTTTACTTTACTTGGAACACCGTGTGTAGCCCAGCGTGTGTGTCCGATACCTACGCTTGCTGCTACGTTCTCATCTACGATTTCACGAAGTTTTGCGATACGGCCTTTTTCTTTGTATACAACAACACCGTTCTCTGCTTGTACTGCAATACCTGCTGAATCATATCCACGATATTCTAGCTTTTCTAAACCTTTTAATAAAATTTCCTTTGCATCTTGCTCTCCAATAAATCCTACGATTCCACACATGTTTAGTCGCCGTTACAAATGCTTACACTGCTCTGCGAACATGTAACGACATAGTCCGATACCATTTTTATTTATACTAAAAAACGGATTACATATTGCTAGCCCTGTAAGCTTGTAACGGCTTTCACCTTCCTCTCGATTGGGTTTAAGTCCGTATATACTTATACAGCTAGTTTTCATCCGTTCCTCTTCTCTCATCACACTTTCACCTTTGTCCACTAAGTCACCTTAATGATTTAAGTAAAAGCTTGCGGTTGTGATGAACAACCGGGAGTCATCCGCCGAAATCTCGATAAACCCCACCTCGTCAACTACACTATTTGTAGTTCTGGCGCTTTTATAATTTACAATATTTCCTTTGAGAAAAAGAACAAGACCATCTTATAACAAACATGGATAAACCGTCAATGAAATTTTTTTCATCGTCTATAAAACATATGAAAAAGGAGCACTTTTTGTGCTCCTTTTTCATATAAATTCAGCTAATTATTCAGCGCCAACTTCGGCTTTCACAACTTCTACAATGCGATGTACATATGCATCACAAACTTCTTGTGTTGGTGCTTCTGCCATTACACGAATAAGTGGCTCTGTTCCAGATGGGCGAACAAGAATACGGCCATCACCGTTCATTTCTTCCTCTACAACACGAATAATTTCTTTAATTTTTTCATTTTCTAATGCTAATTTTTTATCTGTTACACGAACGTTTACTAGCAATTGTGGGAATTTCGTCATTTCCCCTGCAAGCTCAGATAATGGCTTTTTCGTCATTTTCATGATGTTTACAAGTTGAAGTGCACTTAACATTCCATCACCAGTTGTAATGTAATCAAGTAAGATAATATGGCCTGATTGTTCTCCACCTAGGTTGTAACCTCCGCGCTTCATTTCTTCCATTACGTAGCGGTCACCAACTGCTGTTTTATCACTTGTAATATTATTTGCTTCAAGTGCTTTGTAGAAACCTAAGTTACTCATAACAGTTGAAACAACTGTATTATGTTTTAATTGACCAGTTTCTTTCATGTACTTCGCACAAATGAACATAATTTGATCACCGTCAACGATGTTTCCTTTTTCGTCTACAGCAATTAAACGGTCGCCATCGCCATCAAAAGCAAGTCCGATATCCGCACCTTTTTCTTTTACCAATTCAGCTAAGCCTTCTGGATGTGTAGATCCTACACCCTCATTAATATTCATACCATTTGGAGAAGTTCCCATCGTTGAAATATCAGCTTCTAGGTCTGCAAATAAGTATGGAGCAAGAGAAGAAGTTGCACCATGTGCACAATCTAAAGCGATATGTAGGCCAGAGAAATCTTCTTCAACAGTTTGTTTAATGTACTGTAAATATTTTTGTCCACCTTCAAAGTAATCACTCACTTGTCCAAGATTAGTACCTGTCGGACGTGGTAGTTCATCAACTTCTTTGTCTAATAAAGCTTCAATCTCAGCTTCTTGCTCATCTGTTAATTTAAAGCCGTCTGAACCAAAGAATTTAATACCGTTATCTTGTACTGGATTATGAGATGCAGAAATCATAACACCCGCTTGTGCGTCTAGTGCTTTTGTTAAATAAGCAACGCCCGGTGTAGAAATAACGCCAAGGCGCATTACTTCTGCTCCAGTTGATAATAGCCCTGCTACTAAAGCTCCTTCTAACATATGGCCAGATACACGTGTATCACGACCAATAATTACTTTTGGACGATCTGTATCTTTTGTTAATACATAACCACCAAAACGTCCAATTTTGAAAGCTAATTCAGGTGTTAACTCCTTATTTGCAACTCCGCGTACTCCATCTGTACCAAAATATTTACCCATTATGATTCGCTCCTTTTTCTTGCTCTTTTTGATTGTGATTATCTACTGTTGGTTCTTGACTCGTTTCTTTATCTTTATCTTGATTTTGATTTTGGTTTTGATTCTTTTCCTGTTCTTTTTCTGAATCAGGTTCAGGATTTTTTGGTTTCTCATTTTGATTTTCTTGATCGGTGTTTGAATCCGGTTGTTGACCGTTACCCTGTACTTCTTTATCTGGTTTTTCTTTCTTCACAATAGTAACTTTAGCACTTTTTTGTTTTGGCTCTATTGAAATATTACCAGGACCACTCACTTGAATTGAAATATCTTTCGTTCCTGGAGATACATTTTGCAGATTAATTACCGCTGTTATTTGAGCAGCTGTTATTTTATCTACTATACTTGCTTCTCCTGAAATATCAACACTTATCTTTCCATCTTGCGGCGAAAGTAGCTGAGCAGTAACATCTTTAGAAAGTCCATTTTTCTGGATTGGGATACCATCAATCGTTTTTGTTTTCGTTTGTTTTGTTTTTTGCACTCCCACCGAAACCTTCACTTGATTCGGTTTGGCACTTGTTACACCCTTGGGTAATAAAACAGAGGCATCGAATGTTGTAGACTCTGTCAATTGACTAAGATCTACTTCGACCCCCTCTAGCGATTGTATATTATCCAAAATATCTTTTGGACCAGCTATCGTTACTTCTCTCGGTTCAACACTGATATTTGTAACCGCCAATCCTTCTGCTAAACTCCCCTTCTTCGTATACGTTACAGGAACAGTTTTTTCAGTATTATTGGCTGTATTTTGCGTTGCCACATTCAACGTTACACTAATCTTAGATGGACTTGTTCTTACATTTAAACGTTTTCCTTCTTTATTGTATAATGTAACTTCGGGCGTTTTTGTAACAGTTTTATTAACACCTTTTAAATCAACATACGCTTTGGCAGATGAAATGCTTTCAATTTCTTCTTTCGTCCCAACTACCTCAACAGTATCCGGTTTAAGGCTTGATTTTTCTAGAGTAGCCCCCGCTGGCATCTGATCCTCATTTGATAATTTCAGATCTACATGAACATATTTTCTCGCCTTTTCATGAAGAGTAACTTTAATTGTTGATGGCTGAACTGTTCCTTTCACATCATCTGGAAGCCCGTTCGTTTTTAAAGAAATCTCATAAGTTCCTTTTGGACTATCTCGCAAATCAACCGGTATGTCAAATTGTTTTTTTGCTTTTGCTGTAGCAACTGATGCTTTTGGGCCTTCTAATTTTACTTTAACGCCCTCTGCCGGAATACCACTTACAATATATTTCTCCTCATCATACTTAAGATTAATAGCATAATTAGTTAATGTTTCTTTCGTATCATTTGCAAAAGGTAATATACCTGATGTCGTATTTTTTTCAGTTAACGTCGCTGACATAAAAAGCATACACGCCAATAGTAATGAGATCCCTTTTAAAAACCAATGATTCTCCATTAACTTATCCATGACGCTTTCTCCTCCAATTCCATAAAGACGAAGAAGTCGTTTTTTCGTTTCCACTAAATTCAGCTAATAACATATCCTTCAGCTGTTCTGTCTTCAAATCACGATGCAACTTACCATTTTTCGTTAAAGAAATTTGACCAGTTTCTTCAGACACAACTACTGTAATACTATCAGTAACTTCACTAACTCCCATTGCAGCACGATGTCTAGTTCCTAATTCTTTAGAAATAAACGGACTTTCTGATAATGGAAGATAGCATGCTGCTGCTTTAATTGTACTTCCTTGCATAATTACCGCTCCGTCATGAAGAGGTGTATTTGGAATAAAAATATTAATAAGTAATTCCGATGATACGTTTGCATTCAGCGGAATACCCGTTTCCACATAATCACCCATACCGGTCTCTTTTGACAAAGTAATTAATGCACCAATTCTACGTTTCCCCATATATTCGGTTGCTTTTGCTATCGCTGTTGCAACCATTTCAGGTTCATCATCCTCATGCGTTCCAACACGCGAAAATAAACTTCCGCGCCCTAGCTGCTCAAGTGCTCTTCGCAATTCTGGCTGAAAGATAATAATAACGGCTAAAAATCCCCACGTTAATACTTGTTCAGTTAGCCAAGATAGCGTACGCAATTCAAGGAAAATACTGATCATCTTAACGACGATAATAACTGTAATCCCTTTTAAAAGTTGAACAGCTTTCGTCCCTCGGATTATAAGAATTAGCTTATATATAATAAACCATACAATGGCAATATCTAATGCCGTACTAAGATATTTCAAAATGGTCGTATCTTCAAAAGGCATGCTATCCCTTCCTCCTACTTACGAGCAATTCTATCCATATATTGAAATATTGTTTTATGCTCTATCTGTATGTATTTCCAACAACTAGTTAATTATACCATACATGAAACAAACGACAATTACAAACAACCCCCTTTAGCTCAAATTGGTAAGATGTCAAACATTTTTATTGTACAGTATAATATAAATCATTATTATACGCCTATTTTCAAATAAAAAAAGCAACTTCTCAGTTGCTTTTCTTACATTTATTTTAGTTTTTCACCGAATAAAGAACCCATTAAAGCAACTGCTGTTGTTGCCGTTCTATTTCTCTCATCTAAAATCGTATTTACCTCAACAAATTCAGCAGATGTGATAATATCAGCTTCTGCTAACATTTCCATCGCCAAATGACTTTCACGATAAGATAGACCGCCAATTACAGGCGTTCCAACACCTGGTGCATCATGAGGATCAAGACCGTCTAAATCTAATGATAAGTGTACACCATCAGTATGAGATAAATATGCGATTGTTTCTTCCATAACAGCCGTCATCCCCATACGATCAATTTCATGCATTGAGAACACTTTAATACCTTCATTGCGAATGAAATCTTTTTCTCCTTCATCCAATGCACGCGCACCGATAATTACGACATTCTCTTTTTTCACCTTTGGATATGCTCCGTATAAATCTACAAGTGAAGAATGTCCATAACCTAAACTTGCTGCAAGTGACATACCATGAATATTTCCAGATGGTGAAGTTTCCTCTGTATTTAAATCACCGTGTGCATCATACCAAATAACGCCTAAGTTTTTATAATGTTTTGCTACACCAGCTAATGTACCGATAGCAATACTATGGTCACCACCTAATACAAGTGGAAAACGACCTTCTTCTATAATATGATCCACCTTACTTGCTAATTCATTACATACAGTTGCAACTTGTGTAAGGTTTCTTAATTTTGTATTTTCATCTATCTCTTTTTCTCTCTCTATACATATATCTCCCATATCTTTAACGTCATATCCAATTTCTTCAATTCTTTCAATTACCCCTGCATAACGGATCGCGCTCGGTCCCATATCAACTCCACGACGCATCTGTCCTAAATCCATTGGAACTCCAATAACTGAGATTTCTTTTTTCATAGATAGTATCCCCCTTTTATGCCTTCACTAAATATTTTAAATCTTTTATATAGTCTGACTCAACTCGACATTTTTCTGTATGGATATACAATTTATTCACTTATATTCATACTGAAAACTAAATTTCAAGACTATTCTATGTATAAAGTTAACTTAATGAAACAATCGCAATCACTATTATTAAATAATAATAATAAAACACTCCTACATTTAGAAGTGTTTTTCTGATGCTATTTTCCATACTATTGCAATATTTTTTGTTGTCATTTCAATATTTTCTTCTGCTACTTTATATGCTTCTTCTAGTGTCATCGGTCTCGTTGTAATACTAAATACCGCATCTATTCCTTTCTCGTACACAGCTGAATAATCAGATGATACAGACCCTCCAATAGCAATTACAGGCACAGAAAAACGTTTTGCACGCCCCGCAACACCCACAGGAGCCTTTCCATATGCAGTTTGTTTATCTATTCTACCTTCACCAGTTATAATGAGATTTGCATCTTCTATATGTTTATCGAAATTTGTATAATCTAATACAATTTCAATGCCCCTCCGCAAGTCTCCCTTTAACACTGAAATAACAGCCGCTCCCATTCCTCCCGCTGCCCCTGCACCAGGTATTTCAGATACATCAAAAGATACATATCGTTTAAGCATATTAGCATAATGTTGTAAATTCTCATCTAGCTCTTTCATCATCTCTACATTTGCACCCTTTTGTCTCCCAAATATGAAAGATGCTCCCTGCATTCCGACTAATGGATTATCCACATCACATGCCGCTTCTATCTTTACCCCCTTTAAGCGGGGGTCCATTCGTGAAAAATCAATAGCAACAATCGAATGTAATGTGCCTCCAGATGGATCTATTACTTCACCCTTGTCATTTATAAATCTTACTCCTAAAGCTGCTAACATACCTGCCCCACCATCATTTGTAGCACTTCCTCCAAGTCCTAAAATTATGTACTCCACTCCTTGATCTAGCGCATGTAATATAAGTTCTCCTGTTCCTTTTGTCGTTGTAATAAGTGGGTTGCGCTTTTCAACTGGAACGTGCTGTAATCCTGATGCTGCTGCCATTTCAATAAACGCTGTCTTTTTATCTTTAGAAATGCCATAAAAAGCTTGTATACCTTCTCTAAGCGGTCCTGTCACACTAATTGATATAATTCTCCCCCCTGTAGCATCAACAAGTGATTCAACCGTCCCTTCTCCTCCATCTCCAATTGGTATTTTCACATACTCTGCATTAGGAAAAATTGCTCTAAAACCTCTTTCAATAGCTCCACATACTTCTATAGCTTTTAGGCTTTCTTTATATGAATCAGATGCAATAACAACTTTCACAATTATCTCCCCATCCCTTATTTTTACGTTTTCTTCATTTTAAACGACAAGTATAAAAGTTGTCTTTTTAAACACAAAAAAAGCTTACATCATATGATGTAAGCTTTTTTATTTAGATGGAGCCTAGCGGGATCGAACCGCTGACCTCCTGCGTGCAAGGCAGGCGCTCTCCCAGCTGAGCTAAGGCCCCTTATTAATTAAGCGGAAGACGGGATTCGAACCCGCGACCCCAACCTTGGCAAGGTTGTATTCTACCACTGAACTACTTCCGCAAAAATGATGAGCCATGAAGGACTCGAACCTTCGACCCTCTGATTAAAAGTCAGATGCTCTACCAACTGAGCTAATGGCTCGTAAATGGCTGGGCTAGCTGGATTCGAACCAGCGCATGACGGAGTCAAAGTCCGTTGCCTTACCGCTTGGCTATAGCCCATCGAAATAATTATCTTCTTTTCAAAGACAAATGTTATTGTACCATAATGTCCAATAAAAAACAACTGCTATATAGCAGAAGTTAAAATGGCGGTCCCGACCGGGGTCGAACCGGCGATCTCCTGCCGAACCCGAAGGAGCGGATTTACAGTCCGCCGCGTTTAGCCACTTCGCTACCCCTCCGACATTTTAAATATATATGGTGGAGGATGACGGGATCGAACCGCCGACCCCCTGCTTGTAAGGCAGGTGCTCTCCCAGCTGAGCTAATCCTCCAAAAGTGGTGACCCGTACGGGATTCGAACCCGTGTTACCGCCGTGAAAGGGCGGTGTCTTAACCACTTGACCAACGGGCCAAAAAAGTTTTAAACCTATTCCCAAGCTTCCAACCGGGCTTGAACCGGTGACCTCTTCCTTACCATGGAAGTGCTCTACCAGCTGAGCTATGGAAGCATAATGGCTCCGCAGGTAGGACTCGAACCTACGACCGATCGGTTAACAGCCGATAGCTCTACCACTGAGCTACTGCGGAATAATATTAGCCTGGCAACGTCCTACTCTCACAGGGACAAGGTCCCAACTACCATCGGCGCTAGAGAGCTTAACTTCCGTGTTCGGTATGGGAACGGGTGTGACCTCTCTGCCATCATTACCAGACTTTTATCATTATAAACATTTCTTTCGAAATGTCAAGAAGAAATTTTAATGCATATTCCTTCAAAACTAGATAACATTGCTACATATTATATGGTTAAGTCCTCGATCTATTAGTATTCGTCAGCTCCACATGTCACCATGCTTCCACCTCGAACCTATCAACCTGATCATCTTTCAGGGATCTTACTAGCTTACGCTATGGGAAATCTCATCTTGAGGGGGGCTTCATGCTTAGATGCTTTCAGCACTTATCCCTTCCGCACATAGCTACCCAGCTATGCCCTTGGCAGAACAACTGGTACACCAGCGGTGCGTCCATCCCGGTCCTCTCGTACTAAGGACAGCTCCTCTCAAATTTCCTACGCCCACGACGGATAGGGACCGAACTGTCTCACGACGTTCTGAACCCAGCTCGCGTACCGCTTTAATGGGCGAACAGCCCAACCCTTGGGACCGACTACAGCCCCAGGATGCGATGAGCCGACATCGAGGTGCCAAACCTCCCCGTCGATGTGGACTCTTGGGGGAGATAAGCCTGTTATCCCCGGGGTAGCTTTTATCCGTTGAGCGA
>NZ_JBBOXT010000001.1:90000-150000 GCF_038007725.1 Bacillus sp. FSL W8-0640 | reverse complement strand
ATTAAGAATGCAACATTCTTCCTTTCTGCTGCATGGGCCGAAAGACACCCCGATATTGTAGAGCGAATCATGAAAGACGGACACGAAATCGGTAGTATGGGGTACAATTACACATCCTACACTTCTCTAGAGACAAATGAAATAAGACGAGACCTTTTACGAGCACAAGATGTTTTTACGAAACTTGGTGTAAAACAAGTCAAGCTGTTACGTCCACCTAGTGGCGAATTTAACAAAGCAACCCTTAAAATCGCAGAATCACTTGGATACACCGTCGTGCATTGGAGTAATAATTCAAACGATTGGAAAAACCCAGGTGTAAATAACATCGTTTCCACTGTCTCTAATAATTTGAAAGGTGGAGATATCGTCTTATTACACGCATCCGATTCTGCCCTTCAAACAAATAGAGCTTTACCGCTGCTCCTGCAAAAAATAAAAAGTGATGGATATGAGCAAATATCCGTATCACAACTTATTTCCAACACAAGTACGAAAAGTGAAGATGTGAAGTAGCTTCTTCCCTACCACTCTTCACGCATAAAAAGCTCTACTACCTTTCAAGAAGGTGGTAGAGCTTTTTTAATCATACCATTTCCAGCATTATAACTGCTGGTGTATAAAATCTCTCTATTAAGCTGATTTACTTGTTTTTCCGATTAAACGATGTAATACAAGTAATTGATATGCGTTACATAACAATAGCGGTATAACCATTAAATATAACCAATCTGTATCATTAATCCGAAGCGCCGGTACCCATTCAAGGATCGTTACAACAACCATAAAGAACAGAGCTGGCACAAATGCTTTTTTATTTGTTTCTTTGCTTTTTACATAAGCAACAATTGCTCCAAACACAAATAATATTCCAGCAACAAGTATGTTATTCCCTAACGAGACTTCCCCATTTGCAATAAGTACAGATCTTAAATACACAAAATCAAATAATACGAATGCAATAAAGAAGAGCTGGACTGCATTCCATAAAGAAGATGAGCGGAACATCCCTAGTCCAAAACGGTGGATTGTTAAATATGCAAAGAATCCCATTTGACTTATAACACTAAAAATAAATCCTACACCCATCAGCCAGAAAGATACTGCTAAAATCTCCTTACCGTCGAAATTTTGAAAAAATTTATTGTACTTATCCCACTCCAAAACAAAACCAATAATAACTGTGCTAATTCCACCAAGAAACAACGTCGTTAAAAATAGTCGTACCCACTTGCGGCTATTCACAACACATCCCCCATTATCCTTATATTTCTAATTAAATTGTATCAATGACAATTTCAAAAAGCTAGCCATGTTCATGTATAAATTCCTTAAAGATATTTATATTAAAAAGAGAGAACTGTGCTGAAAGGAGTTCCAACTTATGAAACGGATGCTATTCATTTTCGTTTCTTCTTTTCTACTTATCGCACTTGCAGCATGCGCACAAGGAAAAGAAACGAAATCCGAACTAGATTACGATCAAACAAAGAAAATGATTGTTGATATTTTAAAAACAGATCAAGGTAAGAAAGCTATTCAAGATGTATTAACTGATGAAAAAATGAAACAAGCACTCATACTAGATGAAACAGTAGTAAAGAAAACGATTGAAGATGCCATGGTATCCGATAAAGGGCAACAATTCTGGGAAAAGCTCTTTAAAGATCCTGAGTTCTCATCGAAGTTCGCTAAAAGTATGGGGAAAGAACAAACCCAATTAATGAAAACCTTATTAAAAGACCCTGAATACCAAGCAGGCGTTATAGAAATTATGAAAAATCCTGAAGTAGAAAAAATGATGTTACAAACAATGAAGAGTAAAGAATACCGTCAATATCTACAACAAGTACTAACAGAAACTGCTGAAAGTCCACTCTTCCAAGCCAAGATGATTGATATCATTAGTAAAGGTGTGCAAAAAGCTGAAAAAGGCGGATCTGGTAAGAAAGAAGCAGGCGGTGACGGTGGTTCTCAAGGCGGGAAGAAGGAAGAATAGTAAAAAATAATAACTATAATAACGAGTGGACAATTTATACATTGTTCACTCGTTATTACTTTATCTTGCTATTAACAGACGAAATGGCCCCCTCTAGTTAAGCGAAAGGTTTACTAGCAACAAAAGCCTTATTGTTGTCAGTAACAGGTGAACCCCACTGATTAAAGTTTCACTTTATTTTTGTGTAACAGCTGTTCTATCAATTACTGTTTCAGCTATTTTACTATAAATAATGCCCGTTGTATGTGTATCTTCATATACTGAAGGAGCAAAGTCTTCTTTGTTCCAATCGGGTTGTTGTAGCGGAATGCGACCAAGAACATTCGTTTGTAATTCGGTAGCTAACTTATCTCCCCCGCCTTTTCCAAATACATATTCTTTCTCACCAGTTACCTTACTTTCAAAATATGCCATATTCTCAACAACACCAAGAATACTATGTTCAGTGCGCAATGCCATCGCTCCAGCACGCGCTGCTACAAACGCAGCTGTTGGATGAGGCGTCGTTACAATAATCTCTTTGCAAGATGGCAACATTGAGTGCACATCTAACGCAACATCACCTGTGCCTGGTGGCAAATCTAGTACTAAATAATCTAAATCGCCCCATTCTACTTCTGTGAAGAAGTGGTTTAACATTTTCCCAAGCATAGGTCCTCTCCAAATAACTGGTGCATTATCCTCTACAAAGAAGCCCATTGAGATTACCTTTACACCTAAACGTTCCACCGGAATTATCTTGTCACCTCTTACGATAGGACGTTTTTCTATCCCCATCATGTCTGGCACACTAAAACCGTAAATGTCCGCATCAATAATACCAACTTTTTTTCCTAAACGAGCTAAAGCAACTGCAAGGTTAACGGAAACAGTTGATTTTCCCACGCCACCTTTTCCACTCGCTACTGCTAAGAATGTTGTTTTTGAATTAGGTGACAATAAAGATTCACTTTGCTCTTCTTCTTGTTCCGGTGCAAACTGAGCTAATTCCTCTTCTGTAAATTCTGCAAAACGAAGTCCAACTGTTGCTGCCCCAAGTTCTTTTACTAACTTTACAATTCCAGACTGCAACTGCATTTGTTCCGCTGTACCGGTTTTTACGATTGCAATTTTGACACTCACATGTTCCTTCTCTGGCTTGACTGTTACCTCTTTAATTGCACTTGTTTCTTTTAATGTTTTATGTAAAAACGGATCTACAATCCCTTCTAACGCTTCAACCACTTGCTCTTTCGTTATCATAATTAGCCCAGCCCCCTGTATGAAAAATAACGTAATGTTAATTGAATTTATCTCTGCTTATCCTTGAAATAAATGCGTTTACATTTCCAGTATAACATATTTTCCGAAAACTTCGTTAACGAGAGAAGCTCAAAAAAATCCTCCTTATTCTGGAGGATTTCCTTTTTCCGTGAAATAACGTAATATACCACGGTATATTGCAGCTGCTACCTTTTGCTGATATTTCTCCGAATTTAACATATACCTTTCGTTCACATTCGATAAAAAGCCAGCTTCAATTAAAGCACCTGGTGTTTTAGAATACTTTAATAAATATACATGCGAAATTGTCTTAGCAGAACGATTCGTGTTTTCTAAACTTGTTCTCAATTCAGCCTGTATAAATTTTGCAGCACGTTCATTTTCAATCGAAGAGCGGTAATAGAACGTTTGTGCGCCTTTCGATCCACTACTAGTTAAAGCATTTAAATGAATACTTGCAAAAAAGTCTACATCAGGTTTATTGATGATTTCTACACGTTTTTTTAAATCCTCTGCTTTACGTCTACTATATGACTTTGTATCTTTGTTAGCTAAATCATAATCTCCCTCACGCGTTAAAATAACTAGTGCACCTTGTTCTTGTAAATAGTCTTGTACCTTTTTTGTAATTTCAAGCGTAATATCCTTTTCTATAATATCCTTTCCACCAACAGCCCCTCCATCTGGTCCACCATGCCCAGCATCTAATACAATTACTTTCCCTGATAAGGGTAAATTCCAAGCTCGCCACGATTTTGTAATTTGAAATTCTTGTTTAACTAAAAAAAACAATACAACCGCAGCGAGTGCAAAAGAGATAATTCGAATTCTCTTCATACCTTTCCTCCTCCAGCTAGTCCCTCTAATTACTTATATGGGACAAGAGGAAAGTTTATGCTTGTCTTAATGAAGCTTTAATCGATATCTTCTTTCACCTTTTTCATACCCTTCTTGCCACCACAATCCTATAAACTGCTGACAAGATTCAAAAAGTAATTCCTCATCTTTCAACTTTATTTCTCGCATAGTCATACTCGTTAAAAATTGAAATAGCGTTTCAGTTAATTGTTGTTCTTCTTCTAAAGCTCTATATTTCACATCAAAAAACGATTCACCATAATAACCAAATTTACTGTATCTCGCTCCTAATAAATAAGATTCTATCCCTAATTCAATACAGTAATCTTCATACTGACGATGAAGCTCTTGCATTTGAAAGGCATCACGAATATTTGAACGCAATGTTTTTAATGATAATTCCCGCAACATCTTCCGCTCGTATTTTAACTGCTTTTCTTTTTGTTTTTCTTGTAAGCTGACAATGACATTCATAGTACTTATAAACCTCCCTAATACGTATTAGTCTAAACTTCTAAAGAAGAAGCATACGCATGGCGGTAGCACTAAAATATTCCAAGCTATAAAAATTGCAAAAGAGGAATGAAACATAAAAAAACCCCAACCAAAATGGTTGGGGTTTGTAGTTCGCAAAAATTAACGTTTTGAGAACTGAGGTGCACGACGTGCGCCTTTAAGACCGTATTTTTTACGCTCTTTCATACGTGCGTCACGAGTTAATAGACCTGCACGTTTTAGTGTTAGACGGTATTCTGGATCAGCTTTTAATAAAGCGCGAGAAATACCGTGACGAATAGCACCAGCTTGACCAGTGTATCCACCACCATTTACGTTTACAAGTACATCGTAGTTACCTAAAGTTTCTGTTGCAACTAGAGGTTGTTTCACTACTTCACGTAATGCAGCAAATGGGATATAGTTTTCAAAATCACGACCGTTAATGATAACGCGTCCTTCGCCTGGAACTAGGCGTACGCGCGCTACTGAACTCTTACGACGTCCAGTGCCATAGTATTGAACCTGTGCCAAAGTAAGCCCTCCTTTAATTAATTATCCGCGAAGTTCGTAAACTTCTGGTTTTTGTGCTTGGTGTGGATGCTCTGCTCCAGCATACACGTTAAGTTTCTTAGAAACTTGACGGCCTAAGCGTCCTTTTGGAAGCATGCCTTTAATTGCAAGCTCTAACATTTGTACAGGGTAGTTTGTACGCATTTCAAGAGCTGTTCTTTGCTTAAGTCCACCTGGGTGGTTAGTGTGACGGTAGTAAATTTTATCGTTTAATTTATTACCTGTTAAATGAATTTTCTCAGCGTTAATAATAATTACATGATCACCCGTGTCAACGTGTGGTGTAAATGTAGGTTTGTTTTTACCACGTAAAATGGATGCTACTTCACTAGCAAGGCGACCTAAAGTTTGACCTTCAGCATCAACCACATACCATTTACGCTCAACTTCGTTAGCTTTTGCCATAAAAGTCGTACGCATGTGTTTCCCTCCTCGTTATCTTTTCCATAGAAAAAATCTATTGTTTATCTTAAACACGATTTCCTTCCGGGGCTAATCGTGGTTTTAGAAACAATACCATATGTTATGATATACTTTTGAGTTTCTAATGTCAAGCAAATGTTACACCAGGATTAGTTGTTATAGTTTACCTCCCATAAGTAAAGCCCATGACCTGGAGCCATCTTTCCAGCAAACTGACGATTTTGTTTCGCTAAAATCTCTGGAATGCTATCAGGATCAAGCTTTCCTTGCCCTACGCTAAGTAACGTACCAACAATAATTCTGACCATATTATATAAAAATCCATTACCTACAAAACGAAAAATTATTTCATCATTTTGTTCAATTAACTCGATTTCATAAATTGTTCGCACTTTATCTTTTTTGTCAGTTTTTGCCGAACAAAAAGAAGTGAAATCATGTGTTCCAATAAAATAAGGAATTGCTTTTCTTATAGAGTTGATTTCGAGCGGGTATGGATATTGATATACGTAATTTCTACGGAATACATCCGCAGTCTTTGATAATAATACACGATAACGATATTCTTTTTTCTCAACACCGTAACGTGCATGAAATTCTTCTGTTTTTTTCTCTACTTGCCTAATAACAATATCATCTGGCAACATTGTGTTTAAAGCATTAATCCATTGCCACTCTTCAAGAGACAAAGAAGTATCAAAGTGTATTACTTGTCCTTTTGCATGAACTGTAGAATCTGTTCTACCAGATGCCTGAACACGAACAAGTTCTCCCTTATGCAATTTCTGCAATGCTTTTTCTATCTCCTGTTGAACAGTACGATGGTTCGGCTGAATTTGATAACCACAAAAATGCATGCCATCATATGCAACCGTACATTTTATTCTATCCATTTCTCTATTCTCCATTACGATCGCACCCATGCCAAAATACAAGCTAAACAAAATAAGCTGACAATCGTTACTGTATCGCTTGTTTTCCAGCGTAGTTGCCTAAATTTAGTACGTCCTTCACCACTTTGATATCCACGAGCTTCCATCGCAATGGCTAAGTCCTCTGCACGCTTAAAAGCACTGATAAACAGAGGAACGAGCAGTGAAATAATAGCTTTCATTCTATCTTTTATCGGTCCCCCGGCAAAATCAATACCACGTGACGCTTGTGCTTTCATTATTTTACTCGTTTCATCCATTAATGTCGGGATAAAACGAAGAGAAATTGACATCATTAATGCGATTTCATGAACAGGAACCTTTATACGCTTCAACGGCTTTAATAACGTCTCCAAACCATCTGTAATTTCAATAGGTGTCGTCGTTAACGTTAATAATGTCGTCATTAAAATAATAACGAAGAATCGTACAGAAATGTATATCCCTTGCTCTAATCCTTTTTCATATATCGAAAACCAACCAAGCTGGAATAGTACATCCCCCTCCTTATTTGTAAAAATATGCAGGAAAAATGTAAAAAGAAAAATCCATAAAATTGGTTTTAAGCCCGAAAGTACATAACGAATCGGCACTTTTGCAAAAAATAAAGCAATGAGTGCATATAAAAATAAAAATCCATATGAAATCGCATTATTTGCTAAGAAAACAACAAATACATATAAAAAGACAATCAGCAGCTTCGTACGTGGATCAAGTTGATGAATAAGTGAATTCCCCGGGATATATCTCCCAATAATCAACTGCTGCATGATTCATGACCACCTTTTCGTAACACCTGCACAACTTCATGAGTAAGATCCTCTAAAGATAAGGTAGCCTTTGGAATTGAAATACCAAACTTCTCTTCAATTGCACGTTTATACTTTAATGACATAGGAAGATCCACACCAATTTTCTCTAGTTCATCGGCATGTGAAAATACTTCCTCTGCACTTCCTTGCAAAAAGACCGTTCCTTTATGCATAACTACAATCTGCTCCGCATACTGAGCAGCATCCTCCATATTATGCGTTACAAGGATAACTGTAAGCCCCTTTTCCTTGTGCAGCTTATAAAACATCTCCATAAGTTCGTTCTGCCCTTTTGGATCTAGTCCTGCTGTAGGTTCATCTAATACAAGCACTTCAGGTTCCATCGCCAGTACACCCGCTATAGCAACACGTCTCATTTGTCCACCACTTAATTCGAACGGAGAACGTGTTAACAGTTCCGGTTCTAGCCCTACAAGTTCAATTGCCTTTCTAGCCTTTTGCCTTGCTTCGTCTACAGATACTCCAAAATTAGTAGGGCCGAAACAAATATCTTTCTCCACAGTCTCTTCAAACAACTGATGTTCTGGGAATTGAAAGACAACCCCTACTTTTTTACGTAGTGGCTTTAACTTTTTTTCTTTCTTTCCTGCCGAAATCAAATGTTCACCAATTTGAACTGTACCATTTGTCGGCTGCAATAAACCATTTAAATGTTGAATCATCGTTGACTTACCTGAACCAGTATGACCAATAATGGCATAATAGCCCCCACTTGGAAACGACACATCTACATCATAAAGTGCGCGTCTTTCAAATGGAGTTTTATATTGATAACGATGCTCTACTTTTTGGAATGTAATCTCCAAAGTTCGTTCACCAAGCTTTCCATTGTAAGATGCGTATTTTGCAAGAGAATTTCATTTCTTTTTAATAATTCTGCTATTTTCACTGAAAACGGTACATCTAAGCCAATTTCTTGGAGCATATGAGAGGATTTGAAAATTTTTTCTGGAGTCCCTTCCTCTAATATTTCTCCCTTATTTAAAATAATGACACGATCTGACTGTGCCGCTTCTTCTAAATCGTGCGTAATCGATAACACGGTAATACCTTTTTGAGTAACAAGTTGTCTAACCGTTTCTACTACTTCACGTCTCCCTTGAGGGTCTAACATTGACGTTGCTTCATCTAATATTAAAATAGATGGTTGAAGTGCTAAAACACCTGCTATTGCCACTCGCTGCTTTTGCCCACCAGATAAGGAATGAGGCTCATCATTAAGAAAATCTTCCATACGGACAAGTCGCAAGGCCTGTTCTAATCTTTCAATCATTTGTTCTCTTGGCATTCCGATATTCTCTAAGCCAAATACAACATCATCTTGCACTGTTGTTCCAACAAATTGATTATCTGGATTTTGAAATACCATTCCAATTTGTTTTCGAACATCCCATACCGTTTCCTCTGATAAAACCATTGTATCATTTACTGTAATAGTCCCTGCTTCTGGCAAAAACAAACCATTCAATAATTTTGCAAGTGTAGACTTTCCTGAACCGTTTTGTCCAATAATAGATACCCATTCTCCCTCATATAAGGAAAATGAAACATCTTTTAATGCATAAGTGGCTGCCCCAGGATATTGAAATGATATATTTTCTATCCGAAGTTTCTCTTTTTTCAATAGAAGGCACCCTTTCCTTCGCACAGTTAGCCTATTTTTATATTTAAAAAAAAGGGCCATGACCAGTTTCTTGAAAAGAACTGTCCTGCCCTTTTAATTATCATTATACTAACTCGATAATTACCATTGGTGCTGCGTCTCCGCGACGTGGACCAATTTTTGCAATACGAGTGTATCCGCCTTGGCGCTCAGCATAGCGTGGAGCTACATCAGCGAATAGTTTTTGAAGTGCATCTTGACCAGTCTCAGCGTTAGCTACTTCATTGCGAATGAAAGCTGCTGCTTGACGACGAGCATGAAGATCTCCGCGTTTACCTAAAGTGATCATTTTTTCCACTACAGAACGAAGTTCTTTTGCACGAGTTTCTGTCGTTTGGATGCGCTCGTTGATAATTAAATCAGTAGCTAAATCACGTAACATAGCTTTACGTTGCGCACTTGTACGGCCTAATTTTCTGTATGCCATTCGTAGTTCCCTCCTTTGTTGATGGGTTTAAATCCTCAGTCGTCTTTACGTAAACCTAAACCTAATTCCTCAAGTTTATGTTTAACTTCTTCTAAGGATTTACGTCCTAAGTTACGAACTTTCATCATATCTTCTTCTGTTTTGTTCGCAAGCTCTTGTACAGTATTAATTCCTGCACGTTTTAGGCAATTATAAGAACGAACAGAAAGGTCTAGTTCTTCGATAGTCATCTCAAGAACTTTCTCTTTTTGATCTTCTTCCTTCTCGACCATAATCTCAGCATTTTGTGCTTCATCAGTTAAACCAACAAAGATATTTAAATGCTCAGTTAAGATTTTGGCACCTAAAGAGATAGCTTCTTTTGGCCCGATGCTTCCATCCGTCCATACATCAAGCGTAAGCTTATCATAATTAGCCACTTGTCCGACACGTGTCTTTTCCACTTGGTAAGTCACACGTGATACTGGAGTATAAATAGAATCAATAGGAATTACTCCTATTGGTTGATCTTCGCTTTTATTTGCATCAGCTGGCGTATACCCACGGCCACGCTTTGCAGTTAAACGCACGCGGAAATGCGCATCTTTTGCTAACGTTGCAATGTGTAAATCTGGATTTAAGATTTCTACATCACTATCGTGAGTAATATCAGCAGCTGTGACAATACCTTCGCCCTGTACATCAATTTCCAACGTCTTCTCTTCTTCAGAGTAGATTTTAAGAGCTAACTTTTTCAAGTTTAAGATGATCGTCGTAACGTCTTCTACTACGCCCTCAACTGTTGAAAATTCATGTAATACGCCATCGATTTGGATAGCAGTAACAGCGGCACCAGGGAGTGAGGATAAAAGAATACGACGTAAGGAGTTACCCAAAGTAGTACCATATCCACGCTCAAGCGGTTCAATTACGAATTTACCATATTTAGCATCTTCGTTAAGTTCAACCGTTTCGATTTTCGGCTTTTCGATTTCAATCATTAACTAAACCCTCCTTCAAAACGTCGAAACCCCGGTTAAACAAAGGTATAACCCCTGTCTAACCGAAAGTCCCCCTTAGGCAGTTCCCGATTGTGCACAACAAGCGATGTTTCTGTACGAAATTTCTCGATAATGCATCATATCCATTATAGACAAAAGGGAAAATTCTATACAGAAAAATTACACACGACGACGTTTTGGTGGACGACATCCATTATGAGGAACTGGAGTAACATCTCTAATTGCTGTTACTTCTAGACCTGCAGCTTGAAGAGCACGAATTGCAGCTTCACGACCAGCACCAGGACCTTTAACAGTAACCTCTAAAGTTTTTAAACCGTGTTCCATTGCAGCTTTAGCAGCAGTTTCAGCAGCCATTTGCGCAGCGAATGGAGTAGATTTACGAGATCCACGGAAACCAAGTGCACCAGCACTAGACCAAGAAAGTGCGTTACCGTGAGTATCTGTAAGTGTTACGATTGTGTTGTTGAAAGTAGAACGAATATGAGCTATACCAGCTTCAATATTCTTTTTCACACGTTTTTTACGAGTGTTTGTTTTACGTGCCATTGTTAGTTCAACCTCCTTTACTTATTATTTCTTTTTATTTGCTACTGTACGACGTGGACCTTTACGTGTACGAGCATTGTTTTTAGAGTTTTGACCACGAACTGGTAAACCACGACGGTGACGAAGACCACGGTAAGAACCGATCTCCATTAGACGTTTGATGTTAAGAGATACTTCACGACGAAGGTCTCCCTCAACTTTAATACGATCGATGATATCACGGATACGTCCTAATTCGTCTTCCGTTAAATCACGAACTCGTGTTTCTTCAGAAATACCTGCTTCAGCAAGAATTTTTTCAGCAGTTGTGCGACCAATGCCGAATACGTAAGTTAAAGAAATAACAACGCGTTTGTCTCGAGGAATATCTACACCTGCGATACGTGCCATTACGAATGCACCTCCTTCTGATTAACCTTGTTTTTGTTTATGTTTAGGGTTTTCACAAATAACCATTACTTTTCCACGTCTACGAATAACTTTACATTTTTCGCAGATTGGTTTAACTGACGGTCTTACTTTCATGTCTCGAACCTCCTTAAAGATTACGGAGTGCTATATTATTTAAAACGGTACGTAATACGACCACGATTTAAATCGTACGGAGATAATTCTACCGTAACTTTGTCTCCTGGTAAAATACGAATGAAGTTCATACGGATTTTACCAGAAACGTGAGCCAATACGACATGCCCATTCTCTAATTCTACTTTGAACATAGCATTTGGCAACGTTTCAAGAACGGTACCTTCGACTTCAATTACATCATCTTTAGCCATTCAATAGTTCTCCCTTCTTCAAATCAGTAACATTTTACACTGCTCTGAAATCCCGGAGAGCCAGCTACTTATAAAGTGGTAAGGATTTCGTATCCTGCTTCTGTAAGAGCAATCGTGTGCTCAAAATGGGCACACCATTTACCATCTACCGTTACCACTGTCCAGTCATCAGATAGTGTTTTTACATATCGTCTTCCTTGATTCACCATCGGCTCAACACAGATGACCATTCCCGGCTTTAATCTAGGGCCTCTATTTGGTGGACCATAGTGCGGGATTTGAGGGTCCTCATGTAAGTCTTGCCCGATTCCGTGACCAACATACTCCCTAACGATCGAGAATCCATTCTCTTCAGCATGGGTTTGAACCGCATGTGAGATATTTGATAATCTCTCGCCTGGTTTTACTTGTTCTAGACCAAGATACAACGATTTTTCTGTGACATCAAGTAGCTTTTGAACAGATTCAGAAATGTTTCCAACTGGATACGTCCATGCAGAATCTCCATGGTACCCATTGTATTTCGCACCAATATCGATACTGATGATATCGCCCTCTTTGAGCTTGCGCTTCCCTGGAATTCCGTGTACAAGCTCTTCATTTACAGAAGCACATATGCTCCCCGGAAATCCGTTGTATCCTTTAAAAGATGGCGTAGCACCATATTTTTGAATCGTCTTTTCCGCTATTTGATCGAGCTCTTTCGTTGTAATTCCTGGAGTAATGTGCTGTTTCAACTCTTGATGAGTCAAAGCAACGATCCTGCCAGCTTCTCGCATGATTTCTATCTCGCGAGGAGTTTTGCAGATTATCATTACGCTAAGCCTCCGATGAGAACATCGATATCAGCAAATACTTTATTGATATCTTGCTCACCATTAATGCTTTGTAAGTAACCAAGCTCTTCGTAGAAATCAAGCAAAGGTTTTGTTTGCTTAATATTTACATCTAAACGATTTGCTACAGTTTCTTCATTGTCATCAGAGCGTTGATATAATTCGCCACCACATTTATCGCACACATCAGCTTTTGCTGGTGGATTGAATTCTAAGTGGTAAGTCGCACCGCACTCTTTACAAATGCGACGGCCTGTAAGGCGTTTTAATAACAACCCTGAATCCACATTAATGTTTAAAACATAGTCGATTTTTTTGCCAAGATCTTTCATAATTTCTTCAAGAGCTGATGCTTGTGCAACAGTTCGTGGGAAACCGTCTAGTAAGAAACCTCTTACGCAGTCGTCTTGACTTAAACGTTCACGAACGATTCCGATCGTAACTTCATCTGGAACAAGTGCACCTTTATCAATAAAAGATTTTGCTTGTAGACCCATTTCAGTTTCAGCCTTCATAGCTGCACGGAACATGTCTCCTGTTGAAATGTGAGGGATGTTATACTTGGCAACAATCTGTTCGGCTTGTGTACCTTTACCAGCACCAGGAAGCCCCATTAAAATTAAGTTCATCCTTGTTCCCCCTCAGAGTACATGAGCATGTAGGGAAGACAATTCTTCCCACTTACTCACTGCTTGATAAACCCTTTGTAATGGCGTTTTACCAGTTGGCTTTCTAGCTGCTTCATTGTTTCTAAAGCAACGCCGACAACGATTAACATACTCGTTCCACCGATCTGTGCAGATGGAGGAAGATTTCCCAATTTCGTAAAGATAACTGGTAAGATTGCAATCGCTGCTAGGAAAATTGATCCTACAAAGGTCAAACGATACAAGATTTTTGTTAGATATTGTTCCGTATTCTTACCCGGACGAATACCTGGAACATATCCACCTTGCTTGTTTAGATTCTCTGACATTTGCTCTGGATTAACCTGAACAAATGCATAGAAATATGTGAAGGCTACAATGAGCGCAACATATATGATCATTCCCACTGGGTGAGAATAGTTAAAGTTTGCAATAATCCACTGCGATACATCATGTTTCGGGAAGAACTGTGCAATAGTCGGAGGCGTAATTAAGAATGAAACAGCAAAAATTACTGGAATAACACCAGCACTATTTACCTTAAGCGGTAAATGTGTGTTTTGTGCTCCAGCATAACCACCATTTCCTCCTGTTACACGCTTCGCATATTGAATTGGAATCTTTCTAACAGCCTGTTGAATGAAAATAACACCCACAATAACTGCTAGCACAGCTAGTAAAATCAATGCAACTTTAACGATACTCATGAACAATTGATCTCCGATATTTTGAAACTGTTGCTGATACACTTGAGATATAACACTTGGGATCGCTGCGGCAATACCGCCAAAGATAAGGATGGAAATACCATTACCTACACCTTTAGCTGTAATCTGTTCACCTAACCACATTAAAAATGCAGTACCAGCAGTCAGTACCGTAGCAATGTATAAATAAGTGCTCCAACCTGGATTCAAAATTAATTGTCCACCTACCATACCGTTAAAACCGATTGACATACCAAACCCCTGAATAAACGCAAGAACAATTGTAAAGTAACGCGTGAATTGCGTTAATTTACGACGGCCCATTTCACCTTGCTTCGACCATTCCGAAAATTTAGGAACAACATCCATCTGCAATAATTGCACGATGATGGATGCTGTAATATACGGCATGATTCCCATCGCAAAGATGGAGAAGTTTTTCAAGGCTCCACCGCCAAATGTATTTAGAATACCTAAAGCATTTAATTGATCTTGTGCCTTCAGTACGTCTCCATTTGTAAATGGCACGGGGATAAACGTGCCAATCCTGAATACGATTAACATCGCTAAAGTGAATAATATTTTACGTCTTATCTCAGCAACGCGCATAAAGTTGGAGATTGTACGAAACATTAGATCACCTCAACTGATCCGCCAGCTGCTTCAATTGCTTCTTTAGCACTTGAAGAGAACTTGTGCGCTTTAACAGTTAGTTTTTTCTCTACTGCTCCGCTTGCAAGAACTTTAACACCGTCGTTTAACTTGCTGATAACGCCAGTTTCCAGCAATAATTCAGGTGTTACTTCTGTACCATCTTCAAAACGATTTAACGTTGATAAGTTTACAATAGCAAACTCTTTACGGTTAATGTTTGTGAAGCCGCGTTTTGGTAAACGACGGAATAATGGAGTTTGACCACCTTCGAAGCCAAGACGAACACCGCCGCCAGAACGTGCGTTTTGTCCTTTATGACCTTTACCAGCAGTTTTACCGTTACCAGAACCGATACCACGACCGACACGGTTACGTACTTTACGAGAACCTTCTGCAGGTTTTAATTCATGAAGTTTCATTCCCAGGCACCTCCTTATATTAATGAGTTATCCTTAAGCTTCTTTTACAGTTACAAGGTGAGAAACTTTGTTGATCATACCAAGAATAGCAGGAGTTTCTTCCTTAACTACAGTTGAATTCAACTTTTTAAGACCTAAAGCTTCTACCGTCGCACGTTGATCTTGTGGACGACCAATTACACTACGAGTGAGGGTAATTTCTAACTTTTTCGCCATTTGTTTTCCCTCCTTAACCTAGTAGCTCTTCTACAGATTTACCGCGTAATTTTGCAACATCTTCAGCGCGCTTAAGTTCGCTTAATCCGTTCACAGTAGCGCGAATCATGTTGATTGGTGTGTTAGAACCAAGAGATTTCGAAAGAATATCTTGTACACCAGCTAATTCAAGGACCGCACGAACAGGTCCACCAGCAATAACACCAGTACCCTCAGCAGCAGGTTTTAAGAATACTTCACCAGCGCCAAAATGACCGTTGATTGTGTGTGGAATTGTTGTACCAACTAATGGTACAGCGATTAAGTTTTTCTTAGCGTCTTCGATAGCTTTACGGATTGCGTCTGGTACCTCTTGTGCTTTACCAGTACCGAATCCAACATGACCGTTTTTATCGCCAACTACAACTAGTGCAGCAAAGCGGAAACGACGACCACCCTTAACAACTTTCGCGACACGATTTATCGTAACTACACGTTCTTCAAGTTCTAATTTACTTGGGTCAATGCGATGCATCAATTTTCCCTCCTTTGACCATTAAAATTGTAATCCAGCCTCACGAGCAGCTTCAGCTAGAGCTTTAACACGGCCATGGTATAAGTAACCACCGCGATCAAATACTACTTCTTTAACGCCTTTCTCTACAGCACGCTTAGCAACTGATTCTCCAACTTTCGTAGCAGCTTCAATATTGCTAGTACCGTTAAGAGCAAGGTCTTTATCAAGAGTAGATGCACTTACTAACGTTACACCATTCACATCATCAATAACTTGAGCGTAAATATGTTGGTTAGAACGGAACACGTTTAAACGTGGACGCTCTGCAGTACCAGTAAGTTTAGCACGTACACGTGCATGTCTTTTCTTACGAGTCGCATTTTTATCAGCTTTAGTGATCATTCTTGTCACTCCTTTCTCTCACCTAACGGGTTTACTTAGCAGTTTTACCTTCTTTACGACGAACAACTTCGCCTTCGTAACGAATACCTTTACCTTTGTAAGGCTCAGGAGCACGTACAGCACGGATGTTAGCAGCGAATTCGCCAACACGTTGCTTGTCGATACCTTTAATTACGATCTTAGTTGGTGCAGGTACTTCAACTTCAAGACCTGCTTCCGGAGTCATTTCTACTGGATGAGAATAACCTACGCTTAATACAAGTTTATCACCTTGTTTTTGAGCACGGTAACCAACACCGACTAATTCAAGTCCGCGTGCGAAACCTTCAGTTACACCTTCAACCATGTTTCCGATTAAAGCACGAGTTGTACCGTGTAATGCACGGTGTTCCTTCTGTTCAGATGGACGCTCAACTGTTAATGTATTCTCTTCAATTTTGATAAGCATATCAGCATTGAAAGTACGAGTTAATTCACCTTTAGGGCCTTTTACTGTTACAGTATTGTCTTCTGCAACTGTAATAGTAACACCTGCAGGGATTTCAAGAATCTTTTTACCAATACGAGACATGTGGTCACACCTCCGTTCGTTTTAAATATATATTACCAAACGTATGCTACTACTTCTCCACCAGTTTGTAATTGACGAGCGTCTTTGTCTGTCATTACTCCCTTAGATGTAGAAACAAGAGCGATACCTAATCCGTTAAGTACACGTGGTACTTCGTCAGCTTTAGCGTAAACGCGTAAGCCAGGTTTACTGATACGTTTTAATCCAGTGATTACACGTTCATTGTTTGCACCATATTTCAGGAAAATACGAAGGATACCTTGTTTGTTATCCTCGATGTATTCTACATCACGAATGAAACCTTCACGTTTTAAAAGTTCAGCGATCTCTTTTTTGATTTTAGAAGCAGGAACCTCTAATTTCTCATGACGTACCATGTTCGCATTACGGATGCGAGTAAGCATGTCTGCAATTGGATCTGTCATCACCATGTGTTTTACCTCCTTCCCATTTGTGGGTTTTACCAACTAGCTTTTTTAACACCAGGAATTTGACCTTTATATGCAAGTTCACGGAAACAAATACGGCAAAGTTTAAATTTGCGGTATACAGAATGCGGACGACCGCAGCGTTCGCAACGTGTATACTCTTGTACTTTAAACTTAGGAGTACGCTTTTGTTTCGCTATCATAGATTTTTTAGCCACGTTTTCGCCTCCTCTACTTAGCGTTGGCTTCCATTATTTTTGGAATGGCATACCGAATTGTGTTAAAAGTTCACGAGCTTCTTCATCAGTTTTCGCTGTAGTAACGATTACGATGTCCATACCGCGGACTTTGCTTACTTTATCATAATCAATCTCAGGGAAAATAAGTTGCTCTTTAACACCTAATGTATAGTTTCCACGACCATCGAATGATTTCTTAGAAACACCACGGAAATCACGTACACGTGGTAAAGAAACTGATACTAATTTGTCGAAGAACTCATACATTTGCTCGCCGCGTAAAGTTACTTTCGCACCGATTGGCATACCTTCACGAAGACGGAAACCAGCGATTGATTTTTTAGCACGAGTTACAACAGGTTTTTGACCTGTGATTTGTGTTAATTCTTCTACTGCGTTGTCTAACGCTTTTGAGTTAGATACCGCGTCACCAACACCAGTGTTGATTACGATCTTTTCGATTTTTGGTACCTGCATTACAGATTTATAGTTAAACTTGCTCACTAGAGCAGGAGTAATTTCCTTTTGGAACTTCTCTTTAAGGCGATTCAATGAAGTGACCTCCTTTCTTAAGAAAATTATTTATCTAATAATTCACCAGATTTTTTTGCAATACGAACTTTTTTACCATCTTCTACTTTGAAGCCTACACGAGTAGGTTCACCTGTTTTCGGATCTAAAATCATAACGTTAGAAACGTGAATAGGTGCTTCTTTAGTAATAATTCCACCTTGTGGATTTAATTGAGATGGCTTAGAGTGCTTCTTAACGATATTGACACCCTCAACGATAACACGGTTTTGCTTTGGGAAAGCCACAAGGATAACGCCTTGTTTTCCTTTGTCTTTACCAGTGATTACCTGTACTTTATCACCTTTTTTTACATGCATCTTAATTCTGCACCTCCTTAGCAAGGCAATACCTTAAATTATAGAACTTCTGGAGCTAAAGAAACGATCTTCATGAAGTTGCTATCACGTAATTCACGAGCTACTGGTCCGAAGATACGAGTACCACGTGGGCTCTTATCGTCTTTAATGATAACCGCTGCGTTTTCATCAAATTTGATGTAAGAACCGTCCGGACGACGAGCTCCGCTCTTCGTACGTACCACTACTGCTTTAACAACGTCACCTTTTTTAACAACGCCACCTGGTGTTGCTTGTTTTACCGTAGCAACGATAATGTCACCAATGTTAGCATATTTACGACCAGAGCCGCCTAATACTTTAATTGTTAAAAGTTCACGTGCACCAGAGTTGTCAGCAACTTTCAAACGAGATTCTTGTTGGATCATGTTATGAAACCTCCCTTCGGACTAAAAATTCCGATTCGTCTATTTAGATAATAACCGCTTCTTCAACGATTTCAACTAAACGGAAACGCTTAGTAGCAGAAAGCGGGCGAGTTTCCATGATTTTAACGATATCGCCAAGTTTCGCTTGGTTTTGCTCATCATGGGCTTTGTACTTCTTAGAATACTTAACACGTTTTCCGTACAAGGAATGAGTTTTGTAAGTTTCAACTAAAACTGTAATCGTTTTGTCCATTTTGTCAGACACTACACGACCAGTATAAACTTTGCGTTGGTTACGTTCGCTCACTATGCAAACCTCCCCTCAATTTATCGATTAATTCCGATCTCTCTTTCACGAACTACAGTTTTCATACGAGCAATTGCTTTACGCACTTCACGAATGCGAGTTGGATTCTCTAATTGTCCTGTAGCAAGTTGGAAGCGAAGATTAAACAACTCTTCCTTTAAAGCTTTAACTTTTGTTTCGATTTCGGCAGTGGTTAATTCACGAATATCATTAGTTTTCATTAGATTCACCACCATTTTCTTCACGTTTTACGAATTTACATTTCACAGGTAACTTGTGAGCTGCAAGACGTAATGCTTCGCGTGCTACCTCTTCAGATACACCCGCGATTTCGAACATAATTTTCCCAGGTTTTACTACTGCTACCCAGCCTTCTGGTGCCCCTTTACCGGAACCCATACGTACTTCTAGAGGTTTTGCAGTGTAAGGTTTAGAAGGGAAAATTTTAATCCATACTTTACCGCCACGTTTCATGTAACGAGTCATTGCACGACGAGCAGCTTCGATTTGACGGTTTGTAATCCATGAAGCAGCTTGTGCTTGTAAACCGAATTCACCGAAAGCAATTTCAGTTCCACCTTTAGCACGACCACGCATTTTACCACGATGCTCTCTACGATATTTTACGCGTTTTGGCATTAACATATTATTTTCCTCCTTCCTCAGAAGCTTTCTTTTTTGTAGGAAGGACTTCTCCACGGTAGATCCATACTTTTACGCCTAATTTACCGTATGTTGTATCAGCTTCAACTGCTGCATAGTCAATATCAGCGCGAAGTGTATGAAGTGGAACAGTTCCTTCACTGTAAGATTCTGCACGAGCGATATCAGCTCCGCCAAGACGACCAGAAACCTGTGTTTTAATACCTTTAGCACCTGCACGCATAGCACGTTGAATAACTTGCTTTTGTGCACGACGGAATGATACACGGTTTTCTAATTGACGAGCGATGTTTTCGCCTACTAATTTAGCGTTAAGATCAGCTCTCTTAACTTCTAAAATGTTGATGTGTACACGCTTGCCTGTTAATTGGTTAAGAGCTTTACGAAGTGCTTCAACTTCAGTACCACCTTTACCAATTACCATACCAGGTTTTGCAGTGTGAATTGTAACATTTACACGATTTGCTGCACGTTCGATTTCTACTTTAGCAACAGCAGAATCTTTTAAGCGTACATTAATGTACTCACGGATTTTGATGTCTTCATGTAATAATGTAGCGTAATCTTTCTCAGCGAACCAACGAGATTCCCAGTCACGGATAACGCCGACACGAAGACCAATTGGATTAACCTTTTGACCCATCGATTATCCCTCCTTCTTTTCTGATACCACAACTGTGATGTGGCTTGTGCGTTTGTTAATTTGGCTTGCACGACCCATTGCACGTGGACGGAAACGTTTTAACGTTGGACCTTCGTCAACGAAAACTTTTTCAACAACTAGGTTGTTAATGTCCATCTCATAATTGTGCTCTGCATTTGCGATTGCAGATTTTAAAACTTTTTCTACAACTGGAGAAGCAGTTTTTGGTGTGTGGTTAAGGATAGCAATCGCTTCACCCACTTGCTTACCTCGGATTAAGTCTACTACTAAACGAACTTTACGAGGAGCAATACGAACTGTTCTCGCTACTGCTTTAGCTTGCATTGAAGTGCCTCCTCTCATTATCTTCTAGTTTTCTTATCGTCAGCAAGGTGACCTTTGTACGTACGAGTTGGTGCGAATTCACCTAACTTATGGCCAACCATATCCTCAGTGATGTACACAGGTACGTGTTTACGACCATCATATACAGCGATTGTGTGTCCGATGAACTGAGGGAAGATTGTTGAACGGCGAGACCAAGTTTTAACAACTTGTTTTTGCTCAGATGCAACTAATTTTTCCATTTTGCTCATTAAGTGATCATCGACAAATGGTCCTTTTTTTAAGCTACGAGCCATTTTGGTGCCTCCCTTCGTGATTGGCGTACGGTTCTAGAAATGAACCGTACTACAATCCCATTATTTTTTACGACGACGAACGATGAATTTGTCAGACGCTTTGTTTTTCTTACGAGTCTTGAATCCAAGAGTTGGTTTACCCCATGGAGACATTGGAGACTTACGTCCGATTGGAGAACGTCCTTCACCACCACCGTGTGGGTGATCAACCGGGTTCATTACAGAACCACGAACTGTTGGGCGTTTACCTAACCAGCGAGAGCGACCTGCTTTACCGATTTTGATAAGTTCGTGTTGTTCGTTACCTACTTGACCGATTGAAGCGCGACAAGCAGATAATACAAGACGTACTTCACCAGAAGTTAAACGTACAAGTACGTATTTACCTTCTTTACCAAGTACTTGAGCAGATGTACCAGCAGAACGAACTAATTGTCCGCCACGACCAGGCTTAAGCTCGATGTTATGAACAACAGTACCTACTGGAATGTTGATTAATGGTAATGCGTTACCGATTTTAATGTCAGCTTCTGGGCCAGACATAACTTCCATACCTACTTCTAAAGATTTAGGAGCAAGAATGTAACGTTTTTCACCGTCAACGTAGTTAATTAATGCGATATTCGCAGAGCGGTTTGGATCGTATTCGATCGTAGCAACGCGTCCTGGAATTCCATCTTTGTTACGCTTAAAGTCGATGATACGGTATTGACGCTTATGTCCGCCACCTTGATGACGTACAGTGATTTTACCTTGGTTATTACGACCAGCCTTCTTGCTTAAAGGAGCAAGTAATGACTTTTCGGGTCTATCAGTCGTGATTTCAGCGAAATCATTCGTAGTCATATTACGACGACCGTTAGTAGTTGGATTATACTTTTTGATTCCCATCTCAATTTCCCTCCTTCTTTAGTAAGAATTAAACGCCTTGGAAGATTTCGATTTCTTTGCTGTCAGCAGTTAGCTTAACGATTGCTTTACGACGACGGCTAGTAAAACCAGCGTGACGACCAACGCGTTTTGCTTTCGGCTTGTAGTTCATGATGTTCACTTTTTCTACTTTAACACCAAAGATCGCTTCAAGAGCATCTTTAACTTCTGTTTTATTAGATTTAACGTCCACATCGAACGTGTATTTTTTTTCAGCCATCATTTCCATAGAACGTTCAGTGATAACTGGGCGCTTAATGATATCACGAGGATCTCTCATTATGCAAGCACCTCCTCTACTTTTTCCACTGCCGCTTTTGTCATGATTAGCTTATCATGATGAAGCACGTCTAAAACGTTTACGCCATCAGCAGTGATTACTGTTACTCCAGGGATATTGCGAGCAGATAACTCTACAGATTCGTTTGCATCAGCAGTTACGATAAGAGCTTTCTTCTCAACAGTTAATCCTTTAAGTACTGCTAGCATATCTTTTGTTTTTGGTGCATTTAACACTAGGTCTTCAAGAACTACAATGTTGTTCTCAACTACTTTAGTAGCTAATGCAGATTTGATTGCTAAACGACGAACTTTCTTAGGAAGTTTGTACGCATAGCTTCTTGGTGTAGGTCCGAATACCGTACCACCACCACGCCATTGAGGAGAGCGGATAGACCCTTGACGAGCACGTCCAGTTCCTTTTTGACGCCATGGTTTACGACCACCACCGCGAACTTCAGAGCGAGTTTTTACTTTGTGTGTACCTTGACGTAAAGATGCACGTTGCATCATTACAGCTTCGAAAAGTACAGCTTCATTTGGTTCGATACCGAAAATAGCTTCAGCTAATTCGATTTCACCAACCTGTGAACCAGTTTGGTTATATACAGTAACTTTTGGCATTGGAATTCCTCCTTCCTATTGTGAATTATTTGCTAACCTTCACAGCGCCTTGAACAACTACAAGAGATTTCTTAGCACCTGGAACGTTACCTTTTACTAGTAATAAGTTGCGCTCAGTGTCAACTTGAACGATTTCTAAGTTTTGGATAGTAACTTGGTCTCCACCCATACGTCCAGCAAGTTTTTTGCCTTTGAATACACGGTTCGGAGCAACTGGGCCCATTGAACCTGGACGACGGTGATAGCGAGAACCATGAGACATAGGTCCGCGAGATTGTCCGTGGCGTTTGATAACACCTTGGAAACCTTTACCTTTAGAAATTCCTGTTACATCAACGATTTCACCTGTAGCGAATACGTCAACTTTTACCTCTTGACCAACCTCTAATCCGTCCACGTCTGCATCGCGGATTTCGCGAATGAAGCGCTTAGGAGTTGTAGATGCTTTAGCAGTGTGGCCTTGTTCAGGTTTGTTAGTTAACTTTTCACGTTTATCTTCAAATCCTAACTGGATTGCATTGTAGCCATCAGTTTCAGTTGTTTTCTTTTGAAGAACAACGTTTGGATTAGCAGCGATAACTGTTACTGGGATTAACTCACCGTTCTCAGCAAATACTTGAGTCATACCGATCTTTCTTCCTAAGATTCCTTTGGTCATGAGTTACACCTCCTACATTTTTAAGTTATATAAATTATAGTTTGATTTCGATATCTACACCAGATGGTAAGTCTAAACGCATTAATGAATCTACTGTTTGTGGAGTAGGACTCACGATGTCGATTAGACGTTTGTGCGTGCGCATTTCGAATTGCTCACGAGAATCTTTGTACTTATGAACAGCACGAAGAATTGTGTAAACAGTTTTTTCAGTTGGTAATGGGATCGGACCAGAAACTGTTGCCCCAGAACGCTTAGCTGTTTCTACAATTTTCTCAGCTGACTGATCAAGAATACGGTGATCGTAAGCTTTTAAACGGATACGAATTTTTTCTTTTGCCATTATTTTCCCTCCTTCGTTCGCCTATTTCTAAAATAGACCTTCTCCATGGAAATTTCCCCACACCATGCCATGGCAAAGCGGCCGGGTGTGTCAGCAACCTTCCACTTCATCGCAGTCAAAGACCAACATTGTCTATTATACAATGTTATTCGTCTAGATGCAAGCATCTTTTTGTTTGCATCTGCTTTTCTCTACTTTTGCTATTATACATGGCACTTTAAAGAATTTCAAGTTTTCATCTAACAGAATTCATTTTACAGTTTCTGGATTATCTTTTGTTGTTTTTATATTACTATAGAAGAAACTCGTCAAAACAAAAAAACACTCTCTTCTCCCTTATATAAACGCAAACAAAAAACCTAAGGGAAAATCCCTTAGGTTTTTTTATATCAGTTAAGATTACTCAACGATAGTAGCAACTACACCGTAACCTACTGTACGTCCACCTTCACGAATAGAGAATTTAGTTCCCTCTTCGATAGCGATTGGAGCGATAAGTTCGATAGTCATTTCGATGTTGTCACCAGGCATTACCATTTCAGTACCTTCTGGTAATTGGATGATACCAGTTACGTCAGTTGTACGGAAGTAGAACTGAGGACGGTAGTTAGCGAAGAATGGAGTGTGACGTCCACCTTCTTCTTTAGATAATACGAAAACTTCAGCTTTGAATTTAGCGTGAGCTTTTACAGAACCGCTTTTTGCAAGTACTTGTCCACGTTGGATGTCTTCACGAGCAACCCCACGAAGTAAAGCACCGATGTTGTCTCCAGCTTGAGCTTGGTCAAGAAGTTTACGGAACATCTCTACACCAGTTACAGTTGTAGAAGCATTTTCTTCAGCAAGACCGATGATTTCTACTACGTCACCAACTTTAACGATACCGCGCTCAACACGACCAGTAGCAACTGTACCACGACCTGTGATAGAGAATACGTCCTCTACAGGCATTAAGAATGGTTTGTCAGTTTCACGTTCTGGAGTTGGGATGTAAGCATCAACTTCAGCCATTAATTCAATGATTTTTGCTTCCCAATCAGCTTCTCCTTGAAGAGCTTTAAGAGCAGAACCTTTGATTACAGGAATGTCGTCGCCTGGGAATCCGTATTCAGATAATAGGTCGCGAACTTCCATTTCTACTAATTCTAATAATTCTTCGTCATCTACCATGTCGCATTTGTTTAAGAATACAACGATGTAAGGAACACCTACTTGACGAGAAAGAAGGATGTGCTCACGTGTTTGAGGCATTGGGCCATCAGCAGCAGATACTACTAAGATACCGCCGTCCATTTGAGCAGCACCAGTGATCATGTTTTTAACATAGTCAGCGTGACCTGGGCAGTCAACGTGTGCATAGTGACGAGTTTCAGTTTCGTACTCAACGTGTGCAGTTGAGATTGTGATACCGCGCTCTCTTTCTTCTGGAGCAGCATCGATTTGATCGTATCCGCGTGCTTCAGCACCACCAGCTTTTGCAAGAACTGTAGTGATCGCAGCAGTTAATGTAGTTTTACCATGGTCAACGTGGCCGATTGTACCGATGTTAACATGGGGTTTAGAACGTTCGAATTTAGCTTTAGCCATTCTAAATTCCTCCTTAGTTTATATAGGTTATTTTATATTTAGACTAGAAAGTGAAACTTACGTCCCACTTTCTAAGCTTACATAAGTAGTTATACTTGAACAATCGATAAAAATCAATTATTCACCTTTATTTTTTTTGATAATTTCTTCAGAAACAGACTTTGGTACTTCTTCATAGTGGTCAAACACCATAGAGAATGTTCCGCGTCCTTGAGTGTTAGAACGTAATGACGTTGCATAACCGAACATTTCAGAAAGTGGAACCATAGCGCGAACAACTTGTGCGTTACCGCGAGCTTCCATACCTTCTACACGTCCACGACGAGATGTTACGTCACCCATAATGTCACCCATGTACTCTTCAGGAATTACAACTTCAACTTTCATCATTGGCTCAAGAATTACTGGGCTACATTTAGAAACCGCAGCTTTAAGTGCCATAGATGCAGCGATTTTGAACGCCATCTCAGATGAATCGACATCATGGTAAGATCCGTCAACTAATGCAGCTTTAATGTCAACTAGTGGATAACCAGCTAGTACACCATTTTTAAGTGCATCTTCAAGACCTGCTCCAACAGCTGGGATGTATTCACGAGGAACTACACCACCGACGATCTTGTTTTCGAATTCGAATCCTTTACCTTCTTCGTTAGGTTCAAACTCAATCCAAACGTGACCGAATTGTCCACGACCACCAGATTGACGAGCGAACTTACCTTCAACTTTCGCAGCAGCGCGGAAAGTCTCACGGTATGCTACCTGAGGAGCACCAACGTTTGCTTCCACTTTGAATTCACGACGCATACGGTCAACGATGATATCAAGGTGAAGTTCACCCATACCAGCGATGATAGTTTGGCCAGTTTCTTGGTCAGTGTGAGCACGGAATGTTGGATCTTCTTCAGAAAGCTTAGATAATGCTGTACCCATTTTATCTTGGTCAGCTTTAGATTTTGGTTCGATAGCTACAGAGATAACTGGCTCTGGGAATTCCATAGACTCAAGGATAACAAGGCTCTTCTCGTCACAAAGAGTATCACCAGTAGTAGTATCTTTTAAACCTACAGCAGCAGCGATATCACCAGCGTAAACTGTTGAAATCTCTTCACGGCTGTTAGCGTGCATTTGTAGGATACGACCTACACGCTCACGCTTACCTTTAGTTGAGTTTTTCACGTATGATCCAGAGTTTAACACACCAGAGTACACACGGAAGAACGTTAACTTACCAACATAAGGGTCAGTCATGATTTTGAATGCTAAAGCTGCGAATGGTTCTTCATCGCTAGACTTACGTTCTACTTCTTCATCTGTATCCGGTAGAGTACCTTTAATAGCAGGTACATCTAGTGGAGATGGAAGGTAGTCGATAACTGCGTCTAACAGAATTTGAACACCTTTGTTTTTGAATGCAGAACCACAGATTACTGGGAAGAATTCTACAGAAGTTGTAGCCTTACGGATACCAGCTTTAAGCTCTTCTACAGTGATTTCTTCACCTTCTAGGTACTTCATCATCATTTCTTCATCAAGCTCAGCTACCGCTTCAATAAGTTTTCCACGGTATTCTTCAGCTAATTCTTTGTGCTCTTCAGGAATTTCAACACGTTGAATGTCTGTTCCTAAATCGTTACCGTACATGTAAGCACACTCTTCAACAAGGTCAATGATACCATTGAACTCATCTTCAGCACCGATTGGTAACTGAATTGGATGTGCGTTTGCTTGTAAACGATCGTGGATTGTTCCTACAGAGTATAAGAAATCTGCACCGATCTTATCCATTTTGTTAACGAATACGATACGAGGTACGCCGTAAGTAGTAGCCTGACGCCAAACAGTTTCTGTTTGTGGTTCTACACCAGATTGCGCATCAAGTACTGCTACAGCGCCATCAAGTACGCGTAAAGAACGTTCTACTTCTACTGTGAAATCTACGTGTCCTGGAGTATCAATGATGTTTACACGATGACCTTTCCATTGTGCTGTAGTTGCAGCAGAAGTAATTGTGATACCACGCTCTTGCTCTTGCTCCATCCAGTCCATCTGAGATGCACCTTCGTGAGTTTCACCGATTTTATGAATACGTCCTGTGTAGTACAGAATACGCTCAGTTGCTGTTGTTTTACCAGCATCGATGTGAGCCATGATACCAATATTACGAGTGTTTTCTAAAGAGAACTCTCTTGCCATTTGGTGTCTTGCTCCTTCCATATATGGATTGGATTTTTTTATTTTAAGTAGCAAAAAAGCCACTTTATATTGTTACACATGTCAGTATGTCCAGTACTCTCATTATGTAAAACGAGCGCCCGATGAAAGGGAGAGGCATTCTCCCTCTCCACACTTCCATAAGCGACAAATAAAGCGGTTTATGCTTACATTTATTTTACGTTGAATCCTACCAACGGTAATGAGCAAATGCTTTGTTAGCTTCTGCCATTTTATGAGTGTCTTCACGTTTCTTAACAGATGCACCAGCGTTGTTAGCTGCATCTAAGATTTCGTTAGCAAGACGCTCTTCCATAGTTTTTTCACCACGAAGACGAGCGTAGTTTACTAACCAACGAAGACCTAAAGTTGTACGGCGTTCTGGACGAACCTCAACTGGAACTTGGTAGTTAGCACCACCAACACGACGAGCGCGTACTTCAAGAACAGGCATGATGTTCTTAAGAGCTTGCTCGAATACTTCCATTGGCTCTTTACCAGTACGTTCGTTTACGATATCGAACGCATTATAAAGAATTGTTTGAGATTTACCTTTTTTACCGTCAACCATCATTTTGTTGATAAGGCGTGTTACTAGCTTCGAATTGTACATTGGATCTGGTAACACGTCACGTTTCGCAACAGGTCCTTTACGAGGCATATTGAGTTCCTCCTTTCATTTTAAAGTTATTATTTTTTAGCAGGTTTTGGTCTCTTAGTACCATATTTAGAACGTCCTTGCATACGTTTGTCAACACCAGCTGTGTCAAGCGCACCACGAACGATGTGGTAACGTACCCCCGGTAAATCCTTTACACGACCACCGCGAATTAATACTACGCTATGCTCTTGTAGGTTATGACCGATACCTGGGATGTAAGCTGTAACCTCGATACCGTTTGTTAAACGTACACGAGCGTATTTACGTAACGCTGAGTTAGGTTTCTTTGGAGTCATTGTACCAACACGAGTACATACACCACGTTTTTGAGGTGCAGAGATATCAGTTGATTTTTTCTTTAAAGAGTTAAAACCTTTGTTTAACGCAGGTGATTTAGATTTCCATACTTTATCAGTACGACCATTTCTCACTAATTGGTTAATAGTAGGCATTTGATTATCCTCCCTTCGCATGTTTGTATGACCACATATCCAGGTGGTTCATTATTAGTTGAAAACAAAGTTTTTGCAAGGAAGAGCAAATGCTCTCTCCTCACAAAAACAGTTTTAACTTATTATTCCTATTGCTGAAGCTCCCACTTGAATCCCCGAAGCTTTACCAAGCTTACGAACTGATTCAACTTTTGTTATGGGCACGTTATATTGCATTGCAACACGAATGATAGCATGGGTTAACCGCATGTCAGCATCCTCTGCGATGACAACTTCTTTAACTGTACCATTTTTGATTGCCTCCAATGTGCGTTTATGACCAACGACTACATTTTCAGCAGTTGATACTTTTTGATAAGACATATAAATATCCTCCAAAGCATCGTTCAGGAGCAACCTTGATTATAGTAACATTTTGACTCATACAATGTCAACTAAGATTAATTGTTTTTATACAAAATTTATGCCGGAAAATTTTACTGTTCCACATAAACCTCATCGTTTTCTACATTCATGTCATCTTGTGTTGTTTTTACAAGATCCACTTTGCGATAACGATTCATACCTGTTCCAGCAGGAACAAGTTTACCGATAATAACATTTTCTTTTAATCCTAGAAGTTCATCGCGTTTACCCTTAATTGCTGCATCAGTTAAGACACGAGTTGTTTCTTGGAACGATGCTGCAGATAAGAATGAATCTGTTTCAAGTGAAGCTTTTGTAATACCAAGTAGAACAGGTCTAGCTGTTGCTGGTTGCTTACCTTGCAGTAAGACCTTAGCATTCGCATCAGTGAACTGATGGATATCTAGTAATGTTCCTGGTAATACATCTGTTTCACCTGCATCACTTACACGAACTTTACGTAACATTTGACGTACCATTACTTCTACGTGTTTGTCACCAATTTCTACCCCTTGCATACGGTATACTTTTTGAACTTCACGTAATAAGTATTCTTGAACCGCCGTAATGTCCGTTACTTTTAGTAATTCTTTCGGATCAATAGAACCTTCTGTTAACTCTTTACCGTGGCTAATTGGCTGTCCTGGAGTTACTTTCAGACGAGCACCGTAAGGAATAGCATACGTACGAGCTTCAACTTCGCCCTGTACAACTACTTCTTGGCGATCTTTAACGTCGTTGATCGCTGCGATAACACCGTCGATTTCACTGATAACTGCCTGACCTTTCGGATTACGAGCTTCGAAGATCTCTTGGATACGAGGTAAACCTTGAGTGATATCATCTCCGGCAACCCCACCTGTATGGAATGTACGCATCGTTAACTGTGTACCTGGCTCACCGATAGATTGAGCTGCGATAATACCTACCGCTTCTCCTACTTCTACGTCTGTTCCAGTTGCTAAGTTACGACCGTAACACTTCTTACATACACCGTGGCGAGTGTTACACGTAAACGCTGAACGAATGTTTACAGTTTCAACACCCGAATTTTCAACGATATGAGCGATATCTTCAGTAATTAATTGATTTTCAGCAACTAATACTTCACCTGTTTCAGGATGTTTTACAGTTTTTCTTGCAAAACGTCCAACAAGACGATCATATAATGACTCGATAACTTCATTACCCTCTTTAATCGCACCGATTAATAAACCGCGATCTGTTCCACAATCATCTTCACGAACGATTACATCTTGTGCAACGTCAACAAGACGACGTGTTAAGTAACCAGAATCGGCAGTTTTAAGTGCTGTATCAGCAAGACCTTTACGCGCACCGTGCGTAGAGATGAAGTACTCAAGTACTGTTAAACCTTCACGGAAACTCGATTTGATTGGAAGTTCGATGATACGACCAGATGGATTGGCCATAAGACCACGCATACCAGCAAGCTGAGTAAAGTTAGATGCGTTACCACGGGCACCTGAGTCACTCATCATGAAGATTGGGTTGCGTTTATTCAAGGATTTCATCAGTTTTCCTTGGATAACATCTTTTGCATTACTCCAAATAGAGATAACGCGATCGTAACGTTCTTCTTCCGTGATTAAACCGCGACGGAATTGTTTAATTACATTATCTACTTTTGCTTGTGCTTCGTGGAGAATTTCATCTTTTTCGCCTAATACAAGAATGTCAGATACCCCAACTGTAATACCAGCTTTTGTAGAGTACTTGAATCCTAAGTTTTTCATACGGTCAAGCATGCGAGACGTTTCTGTAATTTGGAAACGTTTGAATACTTCCGCAATGATGTTACCAAGGATTTTCTTGCTAAATGGCGCCACTTCTTCGCGACTAGCAATAATTTCTTTAATGTTCGCACCTTTTTCAACGAAATATTTCGCTGGTGTTTCTTTTTCAAGGTTTGAATTTGTTGGTTCATTAATATAAGGGAACGACTCTGGTAAGATTTCGTTAAATATTAATTTACCAACTGTTGTTAATAGAAGCATACTCTTTTGCTCTTCAGTAAATGTTGCGTTGTTTACTGCACTTGCAGCTACTGCAACACGTGTATGAAGATGAACATATCCATTTTGATATGCAAGCAATGCTTCGTTTGCATCTTTGAAGACCATACCTTCACCGATTGCACCTTCACGCTCAAGTGTTAAGTAATAGTTACCTAATACCATATCCTGAGATGGAGTAACAACTGGTTTACCGTCTTTCGGGTTCAAGATGTTTTGTGCCGCTAACATAAGAAGACGAGCTTCAGCTTGAGCTTCTGATGATAAAGGTACGTGAACGGCCATTTGGTCACCGTCAAAGTCCGCGTTGTATGCAGTACATACAAGTGGGTGAAGACGGATTGCGCGACCTTCTACTAATGTAGGTTCAAACGCCTGGATACCAAGACGGTGAAGTGTTGGTGCGCGGTTTAGAAGTACTGGATGTTCTTTAATCACAGACTCTAAAACGTCCCAAACTTCAGGTTGTACACGCTCGATTTTACGTTTCGCACTCTTAATGTTATGTGCTAATCCTTTTTCAACTAACTCTTTCATTACGAAAGGTTTGAACAGTTCAAGCGCCATTTCTTTTGGTAATCCACATTGATACATCTTTAAGTTCGGTCCTACAACGATTACAGAACGACCAGAGTAGTCAACACGTTTACCTAATAAGTTTTGACGGAAACGTCCTTGTTTACCTTTAAGCATGTGAGATAGTGATTTTAATGGACGGTTACCTGGTCCAGTAACTGGACGGCCACGACGACCATTATCGATTAATGCGTCTACAGCTTCTTGTAACATACGTTTTTCGTTTTGAACGATGATGCTTGGTGCACCTAAGTCCAATAGACGTTTTAAACGATTGTTACGGTTAATTACACGACGGTATAAGTCGTTTAAGTCAGAAGTAGCAAAACGTCCACCGTCTAACTGTACCATTGGGCGTAGTTCTGGTGGGATTACTGGTAGAACATCTAAGATCATCCAAGACGGTTCATTTCCAGAGTTACGGAATGCTTCTAATACTTCTAGACGTTTAATAGCACGAGTACGGCGTTGTCCTTGTGCTGTTTTTAATTCTTCTTTTAAGAAGTCTACTTCTTTATCTAAATCGATGTCTTGTAGTAGCTTTTTAATTGCTTCTGCACCCATAGCAGCTTGGAATGTGCTACCATATCGATCACGATATGCACGGTATTCTTTTTCAGAAAGTAATTGCTTCTTATCAAGTGGTGTATCTCCACTTTCTGTTACAACATAAGAAGCGAAATAAATTACTTCTTCAAGCGCGCGAGGGGACATGTCTAAGACAAGTCCCATGCGGCTCGGGATACCTTTGAAATACCAAATATGAGATACAGGAGCAGCTAATTCGATATGACCCATACGTTCACGACGTACTTTTGCACGCGTTACTTCAACGCCACATCGATCACAAACTACACCTTTATAACGTACACGTTTGTATTTTCCACAATGACATTCCCAGTCCTTTTGTGGTCCGAAAATACGCTCACAGAACAAGCCATCTTTTTCAGGCTTTAACGTACGATAGTTAATAGTTTCTGGTTTCTTAACTTCACCGTATGACCAAGAACGAATCTTGTCAGGTGAAGCAAGTCCAATCTTCATATATTCAAAGTTATTTACATCTATCAAGGGGCCTACCTCCCTTTTAGTCTACAGGTTATCCCAATTATTCCTTAGTTGTCTCAACTTCGACATTCAATTTATCTGCTGATTGATGATCATCGTCATCTTCTGTATCACGCATTTCAATTTCTGTATCGTCGCTAGACATCATTTTAACGTCCATACCTAAACTTTGCAGCTCTTTAATCAATACTTTGAATGATTCAGGAACGCCTGGTTCTGGAACATTTTCGCCTTTAACAATTGCTTCATAAGTCTTAACACGTCCAACAACATCATCAGACTTCACTGTTAAGATTTCTTGAAGAGTATAAGCAGCACCGTAAGCTTCAAGTGCCCAAACCTCCATCTCACCGAAACGCTGTCCACCGAACTGAGCTTTACCTCCAAGAGGTTGCTGCGTTACAAGTGAGTATGGTCCAGTAGAACGAGCATGAAGTTTATCGTCAACCATGTGCGCAAGTTTGATCATATACATGACACCAACAGATACGCGGTTATCGAATGGTTCACCAGTACGTCCGTCATACAGGATTGTTTTCGCGTCATTTGCCATACCAGCTTCTTCAATTGTGCCCCAAACATCTTCCTCACGAGCACCATCGAATACTGGTGTTGCAATGTGAATGCCAAGGTATCTTGCTGCCATACCAAGATGAAGCTCTAATACCTGACCGATATTCATACGAGATGGTACCCCTAATGGGTTTAACATGATATCGATTGGCGTACCGTCTGGTAAGTAAGGCATATCTTCTTCTGGTAAAATACGAGAAATAACACCTTTGTTACCGTGACGTCCGGCCATCTTGTCACCTTCAGAAATTTTACGTTTTTGAACGATATATGCACGTACAAGTTGATTCACGCCTGGTGGCAATTCATCGCCATCTTCACGGTTGAATACTTTTACGTCTAAGATAATACCGCCACCACCGTGTGGTACACGTAGTGATGTATCACGTACTTCACGCGCTTTTTCTCCAAAGATAGCATGTAATAGACGTTCTTCAGCTGTTAATTCTGTTACACCTTTAGGTGTTACTTTACCAACAAGTAAATCTCCATCTTTTACTTCAGCACCAACGCGAATGATACCGCGCTCGTCAAGGTTACGTAATGCGTCTTCCCCAACGTTTGGAATGTCACGTGTAATTTCTTCTGGTCCAAGCTTCGTATCACGAGCTTCTGATTCATATTCTTCAATATGAATAGAAGTGTACACATCATCTTTTACAAGGCGCTCACTCATGATGATCGCATCCTCGTAGTTATAACCGTCCCAAGTCATGAAGCCAACAAGCACGTTACGTCCAAGTGCTAGTTCACCTAATTCCATAGAAGGACCATCCGCAAGGATTTCACCTTTTACAACTTCATTTCCAACACTTACGATTGGACGTTGGTTGTAACAAGTTCCTTGGTTAGAACGAATGAATTTTTGCATTTTGTAGCGATCTAAGTCGCCTTTTACTGTTTGACCGTCAACTTCTACATAGCGACGTACCCAAACTTCACGTGCTTCTACGCGCTCAACAACACCAGGATGTTTACAGATTACTGCAGCACCTGAGTCTTTTGCTGATACGTACTCCATACCTGTACCTACAATCGGAGATTCCGGATTCATTAACGGAACCGCCTGACGTTGCATGTTCGCTCCCATAAGTGCGCGGTTAGAGTCATCGTTTTCTAAGAACGGAATACAAGCTGTCGCTGCCGACACTACTTGTTTTGGAGATACATCCATGTAGTCGATGCGTTCTCTATTTGTGACAATGTTTTCACCACGGAAACGAGCTACGATATCTTCACTTAGGAATTCACCTTCGTCAGATAATTTCATATTCGCTTGGGCTACAACATAATTATCTTCTTCATCTGCTGTTAAGTAATCAACATGCCCTGTTACAAGACCAGTTTCTGGGTCAACACGACGGTATGGTGTTTCAATGAAACCAAACTCATTTACTTTCGCGAACGAAGATAATGAGTTAATCAAACCGATGTTTGGTCCCTCTGGTGTTTCAATCGGACACATACGACCGTAGTGAGAGTAATGAACGTCACGCACTTCAAAGCCTGCGCGCTCACGCGTTAAACCACCGGGTCCTAATGCAGATAGTCTTCGTTTGTGAGTTAACTCTGCTAATGGGTTTGTTTGGTCCATAAACTGAGATAACTGAGAACTTCCGAAGAACTCTTTAATAGATGCAATAACAGGACGAATATTAATTAGTGCCTGTGGTGTAATCGCATTTGTATCTTGGATCGACATTCTCTCACGAACAACACGTTCCATACGAGAAAGACCGATACGGAATTGATTTTGTAATAGTTCTCCAACAGAACGCAGACGACGGTTTCCTAAATGGTCAATATCATCTGTATCCCCTACTTTGTATAGTAGGTTGAAGAAGTAACTGATAGAAGCAAGGATATCACCTGGTGTGATGTGTTTCACATCACGAGTAATGTTTGCATTACCAATTACATTAATTACGCGTTCGCCTTCCGACTCAGGAGCATAAATCTTAATAGATTGCAGCTCAACATCGCCTTCTACCACTCCACCCATTGGTTTCGCTGTTTTGAATCCAATGTTTTTCTCTAAGTAAGGTAAAATGCGATCAAGTGTACGACGATCTAAGATTGTTCCTTCTGCCGCTAAAATTTCACCAGTTTCTGGATCCACTAATGTTTCAGCTAAACGTTGATTAAACAATCTGTTTTTAATGTGTAACTTCTTGTTGATCTTATAGCGACCTACATTTGCTAAATCGTAGCGCTTTGGATCGAAGAAACGAGACACAAGTAAGCTCTTAGCATTTTCTACTGTTGGTGGTTCACCAGGACGTAGACGCTCATAAATTTCAAGCAATGCTTTTTCTGTGCTATCTGTGTTGTCTTTTTCTAATGTGTTGCTTAAGTATTCGTTATCACCTAAAAGCTCGGTGATTTCTTGATCAGAGCCAAACCCTAATGCGCGTAACAAAACAGTTACAGGAAGTTTACGCGTACGGTCAATACGCACATATACAACATCCTTAGCATCTGTCTCATACTCTAACCAAGCTCCGCGGTTTGGAATTACAGTAGCAGTAAAACCACGTTTTCCGTTTTTATCCACTTTGCCACTATAGTATACGCTTGGAGAGCGAACTAACTGGGAAACGATAACACGTTCTGCACCGTTAATTACGAATGTTCCAGTCTCTGTCATGAGTGGGAAATCTCCCATGAACACATCTTGTTCTTTTACTTCACCAGTTTCCTTGTTGATTAGACGCACTTTTACACGAAGTGGTGCTGCATACGTCACATCACGCTCTTTGCATTCGTCTACAGAGTATTTAGGTTCACCTAAGCTGTAGTCGATAAATTCAAGCGATAGATTTCCCGTAAAGTCTTCAATCGGAGAAATGTCTTGGAACATTTCTCGCAAACCCTCATCAAGAAACCACTGATAAGAAGAGGTTTGAATTTCGATAAGATTTGGTAACTCTAATACTTCACTAATACGGGCATAACTTCTTCGTTGGCGGTGGCGTCCGTATTGAACTAGTTGACCTGTCAACTGCTTCACCCCTCAAATCATGAGTATTATAAATGCACAAAAAAATTTGTGCAAAATCACAAATAAATACAACTACTGCTATTAGCGTAGTCTCTTTCTCTTAAAGATAAATACGTTGAGTCTTTCTACCTGCTCAAAAAAGAAAAATGGCTTCTATAAGAAAACCATCATTCTGTTTCATAATCTGCTGATTTTACTATCTTTTCCAAGAGAAACAAAAATATACATCTTTCTCAACGCAGAAAATCATATATTGGCATTGTATAATGTTAACATAGCCAAAAATAACCGTCAACGTTTTTTTGATTTTATGATATAATATCCTTTTTTCTTTTCTACAACCTCAACTTCAGAAAATACTTCTTCTAGTTTTTTTAGCGCAGACGGTGCACCTTGTTTCTTTTGAATAACAATCCAAAGCTCTCCATCTGGAACTAAATACTCCACAGCTTTTTCTAAAATCTCATGTACGATATCTTTACCCGCACGAATTGGAGGGTTAGATAGAATAGCAGCATACTTACCATCTACATTTTCATAGACGCTACTTTGAAAAATACGTATATTCTCGATTTTGTTATTAGCGGCGTTTTCTTTCGCAAGCCCAAGTGCCCTCTCGTTCACATCCACCATGTGAACTTCACGACCTTGAAACTCTTTCGCTAACGACAAACCAATAGGACCGTATCCGCAACCTACGTCTAATATATCACCTTTAATATCTGGCATTTGAAACGCTTCAATTAAAAGACGGGAACCAAAGTCCACTTCGTTTTTCGAGAACACCCCATGGTCAGATAAGAAAGTGAATCGAGATCCACGAAGGGCAAACTCCCATCGCTTACGATCACTTTTACTAGAAGGGTCGTTAGAAAAATAATGGTCTGCCATATGGCCACCTCTTTTCTTTACAGTTAAAAAAAAAGCTCGCATGAGAGCGAGCTTTTTTTAAAGCATCAAAAGTTAATTACTTAACTTCTACAGCAGCGCCAACTTCTTCAAGTTTAGCTTTGATTTCTTCAGCTTCTTCTTTAGCAGCAGCTTCTTTGATTACTTTTGGAGTGTTGTCAACTAATTCTTTAGCTTCTTTTAAGCCAAGACCAGTGATTTCACGAACAACTTTGATAACTTTGATTTTTTGTGCACCAGCGCTAGTTAGTTCCACATCAAATTCAGTTTTCTCAGCAGCAGCTTCTCCAGCGCCACCAGCAACAGCTACAGGAGCAGCAGCAGTTACGCCGAATTCTTCCTCGATAGCTTTTACTAAGTCGTTAAGTTCTAATACAGTCATAGATTTAACTGCTTCAATGATTTGTTCTTTAGTCATTGTAAATATCCTCCCTTAAATAGGTTTGTATTGTTTTATCGATAATACGTAATTATCTTTTAAAAAATTAAGCGCCTTGCTCTTCCTTTTGGTCTGCAACTGCTTTAGTAGCAAGTGCAAGGTTACGGATTGGAGCTTGAAGAACGCTAAGAAGCATAGAAAGTAAGCCTTCACGTGATGGAAGAGTAGCGATTGCTTTAACCTCATCAAGTGTTACAAGTTTACCTTCGATTACGCCCGCTTTAATTTCTAAAGCTTCATGATCTTTAGCGAAGTCGTTTAATACTTTCGCAGGAGCAACTACATCCTCGTTACTGAACGCGATTGCGTTTGGTCCTGTTAAGAATTCATTTAACTCAGCCATTTCAGCAGATTCTGCAGCACGACGAGTTAGAGAGTTTTTGTAAACTTTGAACTCAACGCCAGCTTCACGTAATTGCTTACGTAATTCTGTTGCTTCAGAAACTGTTAAACCACGGTAGTCAACAACGATTGTAGATTTACTAGCGCGAAGTTTGTCCGCGATTTCAGTTACAACTTGTTGTTTAGTTTCGATTACTTTGCTCATGTTATTACACCTCCTGTAGATTATATAGAAGATGTACCGAAAGTGCACTAAAAACCTCCATGCCCAACTTGTAGACATGGAGGCATATAGTCACAGAAAAAAGATTCCGCTTCGTATATTAACACCTAGGTAGGAAATTAAGTCTATTGACACCTACTGTCTACGGTACACTAATTAAATTCACAACATAAATGATTATATTAAAACTTCTTTATGAAGTCAACTTCCAAAATTTACGCTAATGTAGAAACGTCTACACGTACGCCAGGTCCCATTGTAGAAGCAACTGTTACGTTCTTCATGTAAGTACCTTTTGCAGCAGCTGGCTTAACTTTTTGTAAAGTGTCAGCAATTGTTTTGAAGTTTTCTACTAATTTAGCATCTTCGAAAGATACTTTACCGATTGGAACGTGGATGTTACCAGCTTTATCAACGCGGTATTCAACTTTACCAGCTTTGATTTCGTTAACAGCTTTAGTTACATCGAAAGTAACTGTTCCAGTTTTAGGGTTTGGCATTAAACCTTTAGGTCCTAATACGCGACCAAGTTTACCAACTTCACCCATCATGTCAGGAGTTGCTACTACTACATCGAAATCGAACCAACCTTGTTGGATTTTACCGATGTAATCAGTATCGCCTACGAAGTCAGCTCCAGCAGCTTCAGCTTCTTTAGCTTTTTCACCTTTAGCAAATACTAATACACGTTGTACTTTACCAGTACCGTGTGGAAGAACAACTGCACCACGGATTTGTTGGTCAGCTTTCTTAGGGTCAACACCTAAACGGAATGCAGCTTCTACAGTTGCATCAAATTTAGCTGTGTTTGTTTTCTTTACTAATTCTACTGCTTCTGTTGCAGAGTAAGCAGCTGCACGATCAACAAGCTTTGCAGCTTCTACGTACTTTTTACCTCTTTTAGCCATTTTTATTTCCTCCTCGAATGTGGTTTTAGCGGAATAACCTCCCACGTTTACGCCTGTTTTCAGGTATAACCTGAGGATGAGCGCCATCCATTTATTTAAAAACGATAATCATTTACGATAATAAAGGTTGCGAATTGGAATTCCAGACCCGCAACCTTTTTTAAAAACAAATCGAATTAGTCTTCGATAACGATGCCCATACTGCGTGCAGTACCTTCAACCATACGCATTGCAGCTTCTACGCTAGCAGCGTTTAGGTCAGGCATTTTAGTTTCAGCGATTTCGCGTACTTTATCACGCTTAACAGTTGCCACTTTATTACGGTTTGGTTCACCAGAACCAGACTCAATACCAGCTACTTTCTTAAGAAGAACAGCAGCAGGAGGAGTTTTAGTAATGAAAGTGAATGAACGGTCCTCAAATACCGTAATTTCAACAGGGATGATAAGACCAGCTTGATCTGCTGTACGAGCGTTAAACTCTTTACAGAAGCCCATGATGTTAACACCTGCTTGTCCTAATGCTGGACCAACTGGTGGAGCTGGGTTAGCTTTACCTGCAGGAATTTGAAGCTTTACCATTTTAATTACCTTTTTAGCCACGAGACACACCTCCTTAAGTCCGTGATGTGGTCAATTGGACAGTGATTTGCCCTCCCACGTCATATTTTATCTGTAAGGATAAAATCTTTCAAAAAACGTCTCCGATAACGAAGACGTACTGACTTAAAAGATATTATCACTTTTTACAATTCATTTCAAGTTTCATTTTATAATTTTTCAATTTGATGGAAGTCAAGTTCAACTGGAGTCTCGCGACCAAACATATCCACAAGCACGCTAACCTTTTTCTTCTCCACATCAATTTCTTCAATAGCACCTGTATAATCTGCGAATGGCCCCTCATTTACACGTACTGTCTCATGAAGTTCAAAGTCGAAATCAACCACTTCGTTGTCCATTCCCATATGTTTCATAATGGTAACAACTTCCTCTTCTAATAGAGGTGATGGTTTAGATCCAGAACCAGAAGAACCAACGAACCCAGTTACACCCGGCGTGTTACGTACAACATACCAAGAGTCATCAGTCATGATTAATTCTACTAATACATAACCTGGGAACACTTTTCTTTTCATTAATTTTTCTTTTCCGTTTTTCATTTCTACTTCTACTTCTTCCGGGACAACAACACGGAAAATTTTATCTTGCATACCCATTGATTCTACACGTTTCTCTAGGTTTGCTTTTACTTTATTTTCATATCCAGAATAAGTATGGACAACATACCAACTTTTTTCCATTCATTTAGGACGAGCGTCCTTCCCTCCCTGACGTACATTTTTTTGCGCAAATGAAAAAACCCGTTCACCGGGCTTTTACACAGTTCTTATAAATAACATTATATCATGGATAAGTGCTTCTTATTCAAGAATTAACCAAGAATTAACCGAATTAAAGAAGAAATGCCCATATCAACTACTGCGAAGAAAATCGCAAAGAACACAACTGTAGCAACAACAGTCGCTGTTGAGCGGAGTAATTCATCTTTTTTAGGCCAACTTACTTTTTTCATTTCGCGACCTACATCGCCGAAAAAGTTCGTTAAACGCATCTGCGGGACCTCCAGTGTATTATTTCAATTATTTATTTTGTTTCCTTGTGAACTGTATGCTGATTGCATGTTTTACAAAACTTTTTTATTTCAAGTCGCTCTATTGAGCTCGTATCTTTCATAGTAGAGTAGTTTCGATTTTTACACTCTTCACATGAGAGTACAACTTTTTTCCTCATTAGTTACACCAACCTTGTAACATTATGTCCCTAAAAATGTATCATACAATAAAAGACAATGTCAATGACATGCATTTTGTACTCTCTACAAAAGAAAACAGGTGATTTATTTTACACCTGCAGCACTTGTTACTTCTTATGAATTTAAAGTTGTACTTTCTCTCATTTCCATATATCGTTCCAATTTCCTCTTTACTCTTTGTAAAGCGTTATCAATAGATTTCACATGCCTGTTTAACTGTTCTGAAATCTCTTGATAAGAACGACCATCTAAATATAAAGAAAGCACTTTTCTTTCTAAATCGCTTAATAATTCAGATATTTTTGATTCTATGTCTGTATATTCTTCCTGGCTAATGATCATCTCTTCAGGATCAGTCACCTTCGCTTCAGAAATAACATCCAATAACGTTCGATCAGATTCCTCATCGTAAATCGGCTTATCTAAAGACACATACGAATTTAAAGGAATATGTTTTTGTCTTGTTGCCGTTTTAATAGCGGTAATAATTTGTCGAGTGATACATAGTTCAGCAAATGCTTTGAATGAAGACAGCTTGTCCTCTTTATAATCACGAATTGCTTTAAACAACCCTATCATACCTTCTTGAACAATGTCTTCTCGATCGGCACCCACTAAAAAGTAAGATCTTGATTTCGCACGAACAAAGTTCTTATACTTGTGAATTAAATATTCTAGAGCGTCAGTATTACCTTTTCGAACTAACTCAACGATTGCCTCATCCTCTAAATCACGAAATGTAACGTCGCCTATACTTACGAAGCCTGCTTCCACCTTGATCCCTCCGACCGCTATTTATTTAGCAATATTATACAGTAAAAAGATAAAGAGCGTCAATGCTTCAACGCTCTCCTCTTCTTAATTTTTCTAATTTTTCTGTAATATCCTTACTAAATATCTTTCGCATGGCGGGCTGCTGTTCTTTCGCGTCTTTTGTACGCCTTCTTACTTGTTGTTCCATCGCTTGTACTTCCAACTCTAATTCACGCGCAGATTTTCGAAGGGCACCTTGCGCAAATATAACCCATTGTTCTGTATAATCAGAAGTCGCAACATATATTTGTGTATTTATATTTCTAAGCTCTATCGCAAGTTGCTCTATCTTTTCGTCTGCAGTTTGATTCTTTCGTGTGAATATTACTTCTACACGAGATTGTTTCATCTTTTTTTCAATACCATGGACTGTATAGGCATCAAAGACTATCATCACTTTTGTGCCTGTATAACCTTGATAATCCGCCATCTTATCAATAAGCGCATCTCTTGATGATTGTAAATCTACATCCCGCAGTTTCTTCAAATCTCCCCAAGCTCCGATAATGTTGTAGCCGTCAACGATTAAAATATCGTTCATTTTTTATTTACCAATTTCGTGACGTTTACGATATACCTCATACATTAACAAACTTGCGGCTACTGAAGCATTTAAGGATGTAACTTTACCAACCATCGGTAGAGTGATTAAGAAATCACACTTTTCACCAATAATACGACTCATACCTTTTCCTTCACTACCAATTACTAATCCAATCGGCATTGTACCATCTAAATTACGGTAATCCGTTTTCCCTTTGGCATCTGTACCAGCAATCCAAAGTCCACGCTCTTTTAATTCATCAATTGTACGAGATAAGTTTGTTACGCGCGCAACAGGAATGTATTCAATCGCTCCTGTTGATGCTTTCGCAACTGATGCGGTAAGTCCCACAGCTCTTCTCTTCGGAATAATAATTCCATGAGCTCCTGTTGCATCAGCAGTACGCATAATAGAACCTAGGTTATGCGGATCTTCAATCTCATCTAAAATCAAGAAGAACGGATCTTCATTACGTTTTTCTGCCACTTTGAATAAATCTTCTAACTCTGCATACTGATATGCAGCTACTTGAGCAATTACACCTTGATGATTACCCTCAACTAATTGATCTAACTTTTTCTTTGGTGCATGTTGTAAAATAATCTTATTTTCTTTCGCTAACGCTAGTACAATTTGTACTTGTCCTTTGGCAGCACCTTCTGCGATCCAAATTTTATTAATATCTCTCCCTGATCTTAACGCTTCAATTACAGGGTTACGTCCGATAATATATTCACTAGTCATGATGATGTGCCCCCTTCCTTTTCTTCTAAAACTGCAATTGCCTTATATACAATTTCGTCTAATCTTTCACGATTATTTAATAAATGATGATAACCAATTAGTGCTTCAAAGGCTGTACTATGTCGATATGTTTGTACATCCGTATTTTTCGGAACTGTACCTGAATTTGCATTACGCCCTCTTCTTAATACCGCCTCTTCTTCCTCTGTCAAAAATGCCGTCTCTAATAAATGATAAACAACTTTCGCCTGTGCTTTTGCTGAAACAAAGCTCGTCCCTAAGCGATGTAATTGATTAGGGCGAACTTTTCCTTTTTGAAGGAGGTGATAGCGGATATATTGTTCATATACCGCATCACCCATATACGCTAACGCCAAGCTGTTTAATTGCTTTGCATCAATCATCCTTATCCTCTTTTCCATCTTGTACCTTGAGCGGTATCTTCTAAAATAATATTACGTTCTTTTAAATCGTCACGAATTTGATCAGACAATGCGAAATCGCGATTTTTACGAGCTTCAATGCGCTTTTGGATAAGCTCTTCAATTTCTTCATCCAGTAATTCTTCTTTTGATAATTCTAATCCTAAAATATCAAATAACGTTTCCAGTTGTTTTACGTATGCTTCAATCACAACTTTAGATGTATGTTCTTCAAGTAAATATTGATTTGCATGATTTGCTACGTTGTATAATTCGGTAATTGCATTTGCAGTGTTAAAGTCATCATTCATTGCCTCTTCAAATGCAGTCTGGAATTTCTCTATTTCAGCTAACCATTTCTCATTATGGTCCGTTAAATCCGTACTACTCTCCATACGATGCTTTAAGTTTCCATAAGCTGTTTTAATTCTTTCCAGTCCATTATTCGTACTTTGTAATAACTCTTCACTAAAGTTAATCGGGTGACGATAGTGTACTGATAACATAAAGAATCTAATTAACTGCGGGTCGTATTGCTTAATAATATCGTGAACTAAAATAAAGTTACCCAGCGATTTAGACATCTTCTCATTGTTAATATTAATATATCCATTATGCATCCAGTAACGTGCAAACGTTTTTCCAGTCAATGCCTCTGACTGCGCAATTTCATTTTCATGATGCGGGAACGCCAAGTCTTGCCCACCAGCATGAATGTCAATTGTATCCCCTAAGTACTTACGCGCCATTGCTGAGCATTCAATATGCCATCCTGGACGTCCTTGCCCCCAAGGGCTTTCCCAGAAGATTTCTCCTTCTTTCGCAGCTTTCCATAAAGCAAAATCAAGAGGGTCTTGTTTCTTTTCCCCTACCTCAATACGAGCACCGTGACGTAAATCTGCGATTGGTTGATGTGATAATTTACCGTAACCTTCGAATTCCTTCGTCTTAAAGTACACATCACCCTCTGATTCATATGCATACCCTTTATTCACAAGTTCTTGAATAAATTCAATAATGATATCCATATTTTCTGTTACACGAGGATGAACTGTTGCGTGTTTGCAACCTAGTGCTGTTACATCTTCAAAGTACGCTTCAACAAAACGATCAGCAATCGTTGGTACATCTTCACCTAATTCATTTGCCGCTTTAATTAATTTATCATCTACGTCCGTAAAGTTAGATACATATTGCACATCGTATCCTTTGTATTCTAAATAACGACGCACTGTATCGAATACCATAGGAGGTCTTGCATTCCCAATATGAATGTAGTTATAAACTGTAGGTCCGCATACATACATCTTTACCTTATTTTCTTCTAATGGAACAAACTCTTCTTTTTGACGTGTTAACGTATTATAAATGTGAATAGTCATTTTTATCCTTCCTTTCTACCTTTAATTCCAATTGTTTCTTCAATTTATCAAGTTCTACTTCCATAGCCTTTAATTTATCAAAAATCGGATCTGGAAGGTCAGAGTGATTTAATTCTTGACCAATCTTTACTCCATTTTGAATAACGACACGGCCAGGTATACCTACAACTGTAGAATGTGCAGGAACTTCTTTTAATACGACAGACCCTGCTCCGATTTTAGAATTCTCTCCCACAGTAATAGACCCAAGAACTTTAGCACCCGTCGCAATTAATACATTATCCTGAATTGTTGGGTGCCTCTTCCCTTTTTCTTTTCCTGTACCACCTAATGTAACCCCTTGATAAATCGTTACATTATCACCAATTTCACAAGTTTCTCCAATTACAACTCCCATTCCATGATCTATAAAAAAGCGTCGACCAATAGTTGCTCCTGGATGGATCTCAATGCCAGTAAAAAAGCGGCTCACTTGTGAAACAAAACGTGCAAGAAAGAAAAAATTTCTTTTATAAAAAGCATGTGCAATTCGATGGGCCCAAACTGCATGTAATCCAGAGTAAGTTAAAATGACTTCGAAATAACCTCTTGCCGCTGGATCCTGTTCAAAAACGACTTCAATATCTTCCCGAAGCCTCTTAAACATCGGTGTTCCCTCCCCTTTATGGGCTGCTTTTTTGTCGAACGAACTAACTCCCCTAACTCATCACTTCTCCCCTAATTCTTTATATAAGGAGATAAATTCTATATTCATACCTATTTACACGGTATAAAAAAAAAGGCGTCTCTGTCATATTGACAGAGACGCCTTTTAAGCGCGGTTCCACTCTGTTTAGGCTTAAAAAAGCCTCAAACTCATCCATGATAACGGTGTACACCGCTTCTGCTTACTTTGCGGCCTAAGACATCCCACGAAGCAATTCGCTGTTCAGCAGAAGACTCGAAGGGGCATTTCAAAAATCCGCTTATAAACCACTCCCAGCCTAAAGGTGGTTCTCTCTGTAAAAAGCCTGATTTTCTACTTCTCCTTCTCGTCGCTTTTCCTTATTAGGTTTTAGGTATACTTATTATATTTCTAAACCTAGAAAATGTTAACCAATTACTTTTTGAAGACGATTTAAAACTTTTTCTTTTCCAAGAAGTGCAATAGCATTCGGAAGCTCTGGACCATGCGTTTGTCCTGTAGTTGCAACACGGATTGGCATAAATAAATTTTTACCTTTATGTCCTGTTTCCTTTTGAACTGCTTTAATCGCTGCCTTAATTGCTGCTGGCTCCATTGCTTCTAGAGCTTCTATTTGACCAGCAAATGCACGAAGTACTTCAGGTACTTGTTCACCATTTAATACTTCTTGTCCTTCTTCTTCATAATCAACATGATCTTTAAAGAACATTTCAGAAAGCTCTACAATTTCAGCTCCAAAACTCATTTGTTCATGGTATAAAGCAATTACATCACGAATCCAAGCTTGGTCTTGTTCGCTTAAAGTTTCTCCCACACGTCCAGCTTTCACTAAATGCGGTAAGCTTAACTCTACAACCGTATCTAAATCTTGCTTTTTCATATACTGGTTGTTCATCCATTTTAGTTTTTGAGAATCAAATAATGCAGGTGATTTTGATAAACGAGCTGCATCGAACATTTTGATAAACTCATCTTTAGAGAAGATTTCTTCTTCTCCTACCGGAGACCAACCTAGTAGTGCAATAAAGTTAAAGATTGCTTCTGGAAGATACCCAAGCTCTTTATATTGCTCAATAAATTGAATAATAGATTCATCACGCTTACTTAACTTTTTACGACTTTCATTAACAATTAGAGTCATATGACCGAATTGTGGAATATCCCAGCCGAAAGCTTCATAAATCATCATTTGTTTCGGTGTATTTGAAATATGATCATCACCACGAAGTACATGTGTAATTTCCATTAGATGATCATCTACTGCTACTGCAAAGTTATAAGTTGGAATTCCATCTTTTTTCACAATAACAAAATCACCGAAATCATTTGAATGGAACGCAACTTCATCTTTTACAATATCTTTGAATGTGTAGTCACGATCAGCTGGTACACGGAAACGAATACTTGGAATACGTCCCTCAGCTTCAAATTCTTTCACTTGTTCTTCAGTTAATTCACGGTGGTTACCTGCGTAACGAGGTGTTTCACCGCGAGCGATTTGTCCTTCACGCTCTGCTTCTAGCTCTTCTTCTGTCATATAACATTTATAAGCTAGACCACGCTCTAATAAATCTTCATATAATTTTTTATAAATATCTAAACGCTCTGTTTGGCGATATGGTCCAAATTCACCACCAACATCAACACCTTCATCCCAGTCCATACCGAGCCATTTCAAGTATTTTAATTGGCTTTCTTCTCCACCAGCCACGTTACGTTTTACATCAGTATCTTCAATACGAATAATAAATTTGCCATCTAAATGACGAGCAAATAAATAATTAAATAATGCCGTACGCGCATTTCCGATATGTAAGTGTCCTGTTGGACTTGGCGCGTAGCGCACTCTCACTTGCTTTTCCATAATTGGTACACCTTCCATTCTTAATGTCAACACATTCTATAATTGTACACCAAAAAAATGTGATTATCCATCTTACGAATTAAAAACCATTATTTTTTCTGTAATAAAACAACCGCTTGAGAAGCAATCCCTTCTTCTCTACCTGTAAATCCTAATTTTTCTGTTGTTGTTGCCTTTACATTAATGTTATTGATAGACGTTTCTAACAGTTCACTAATGCGCTTACGCATGCTCTCAATATGTGGTGCCATTTTTGGTTTTTGAGCAATAATTGTACAATCTAAATTTCCTAACTCGTAACCTTGTTCACGCACAAATTCCCAAACTTTTTGTAACAATACAGCTGAATCTGCATCTTTAAAAGCTGGGTCTGTATCAGGAAAATGCTTTCCGATATCTCCTGCTGCAATCGCACCTAAACATGCATCAGCAATCGTATGTAACAATACATCTGCATCTGAATGACCAATTAATCCTTTCTCGTGTGGAATTGTAATTCCACCGATAATCAACGGACGCCCTTCCGCAAATTCATGTACATCAAAACCTTGTCCAATTCGAAACATCCTTACTTCCTCCTTAAGCTAAACTACTGAGCTTTATGACTCTATATTATATCGCTATCCTTATAAAGAAAAGCCCGGCTGTTGCCGAGCTTTTCTTTATTAACACATCATCAACGTTATTTCTTCTGAACACGAAGGAAACTTTCAGCAATTAGTAGATCTTCCGGAGTCGTCACTTTAATATTATAGTAACTCCCCTCCACTACACCAACTTGCTTCCCAACGCGTTCTACGAGACTTGCATCATCTGTGCCAAGAAAACAACTTTGCTTTGCGCTTCTATGAGCTTCTAGCAAAAGAGAAACAGAGAATCCTTGTGGTGTTTGTACAGCGTTAAGTTGAGACCGCTCTACCGTTTCTACAACAACACCCTGCTCTACTTTCTTAACAGTATCTTTTACTGGCACTGCACAAATGGAAGCTCCATATTTTTCTGCTGCAGTTAATACATCGCGAATCACTTTATTCGTTACGAACGGGCGCGCCCCGTCATGAACAAGAACATATTCGACACCACTCGCATACTGAAGTGCGTTATATACGCTATCTTGTCTTTCGGCTCCACCCTGAATAAATTGTACCTGCTTTTCAATCTGGTACTTCTGCATCAACTCTTCAAAATACGGGCGTTCTTCTTCGTTAATTGCCATAATAATACTTTTGCACGCTTTATCTTTTTCAAAAGCACGCAATGTGTGCACAATAATTGGTACTTCATCTATAAGTAAAAATAACTTATTTTTACCAGCACCCATTCGTTTCCCTTGGCCCGCTGCCGGAATAATTAATGTATACATATTAATAATCCTCTACTTATAATGCTTTTTCTAGCAATTTACGTTTTGCGAAAATCATACGACCAGCCGATGTTTGTAATACGCTAGTAACAAGTACATCAAGTTGTGAACCCACATACTCTCTACCATCTTCTACTACAATCATCGTACCATCATCTAAGTATGCAACACCTTGATTCTGTTCTTTACCATCTTTCACAACATAAACACTTAATTCTTCACCAGGGAGTACGACTGGTTTAATCGCATTAGCTAAATCATTAATGTTTAACACCGTAACCCCTTGTAATTCAGAAACTTTGTTTAAATTGAAATCGTTTGTTACTACAGTTCCACCAGTGATTTTTGCCAACTTTACAAGCTTGCTATCTACTTCTTGGATATCATCGAAATCGCCTTCATAAATTTCTACCGGAATTGGCATCTCCTTTTGAATACGATTTAAAATGTCTAGCCCTCTGCGGCCACGATTACGCTTTAAAGCATCTGAAGAATCGGCAATATGCTGAAGCTCTTCTAATACGAATTGCGGAATGACAATTGTTCCTTCTAAAAACTTTGTTTGGCAAATATCTGCAATACGTCCGTCAATAATTACACTCGTATCAAGAATTTTCCAATGAGTCGTAGATTTTTCTGCTTCGACCTCTACCTCTTCATTCTCACTATTGTTTTTCTTCTTACCTCCGCGTTGGGGTAATGTAAATAATCCTAGCAATTCATTCCTCTTTTTAAACCCTACTTGGAATCCTAAATATCCAAGTAAAAGGGTGAAGAACACTTGCAACACCGTACTAATAACTGGAATTGTAAATTCACGAATTGGTATCAAAATTAAATATGCAACAATAAGACCAGAGATTAATCCTAATGTACCAAATAAAACATCTGCTACAGGCGCCTTTACAAGAGCCTCTTCAATATGCTTAATAAGTTGAACAATATAATCTACAAGCCAAAATGTTGTTAAAAATAAAATAATTGCACCAATAATTGCACGAACATACGATCCTTCCAACAAAGGAACCGCACCGATATCTAATACATTAATAATTTTTGGGATTAAGTAAATCCCTAACGCTCCCCCGATCACTAAAAAGAAGAGCTGTACAATCCGTTTTAACATCCAACCACCTCCTACTCATTATTAACCATTGTTTCGCTAATCAAAACGCCGAATGCAAAAGCGGACGTGTTTTTTTGTAAATAGTTTTATTTACCAATATATCATATCATATACCAAAAATGTTCTAGTGTCGTTATATTATAGAATCAATGTAATATTCTTAATTGTGTCTACTCATATAGAGATGCTCTTGAATTCTTTTTAGACCTTCTCGTATTTTCTTCGCTCTCACTTCTCCAATTCCTTCCACATCATCCAATTCATTAATAGTTGCTCGGCAAACACCTTGCAATGTTTTAAATCGATTAATTAAATTCTCGATAATAAGTGGCGGAACACGAGAAATCTTGCTTGTGATTCGGTACCCTCTAGGTGTCACACTTTCTTCTAAACTTGTTTGTCCTGGATACCCAAGTAATTTAACTAAATCACTATCCTCTAAAAGTTGTGTATTTGCAAGATCTTGTAACTTTTTCAAGATTTGATGATGGTCTTGTGTTTTCTCCTGGTGATAATCTTTAATTAACAATGCTGCCTCTGCCTCTAAATCAGCTAGTAATTCTGTAAGCTGTAAACGAATTAACCTACCTTCTGTTCCTAGCTCATGAATATAGCTCAATATTTCATTTTTTATACGCAGCACCATTTCAACACTATGTAAAACGTGAACCACCTCGGACATTGTAACGACCTCTTCAAATTCTAGAATACCCAAATTCGTAATGCCGTCATTCCATACAGCCTTATATTTTTCTAGCGTTTGAATTGCTTGATTTGCCTTCGTTAAAATGACACCTATATCTTTTAGTGTATAACGTAAGTTCCCTTGATATAGCGTAATTACATTACGTCTTTGTGAAATGGCCACAACAAGGCTGCCCGTCTGCTTTGCTACACGCTCTGCTGTTCGGTGACGCATACCTGTTTCAATAGAATCAATAGATGAATCCGGAACTAACTGTGCGTTTGCAATTAAAATTTTACTTCCAGTTTCATTTAAAATAAGTGCTCCATCCATTTTTGCTAATTCATATAAACTAGCAGGAGAGAATGCGCAATTAATATGAAAACCACCATCAACAATGCTTTTAATCTGCTCATTATACCCAAGAACAATTAGTCCCCCTGTTTGTGCACGAAGTACATTATCTATCCCTTCGCGCAGTGGTGTTCCCGGGGCCACGAGCTGTAAAATATTAATTATACTTTTGACACGTTGCTTATTTTCTTCCATAGCCTAGCCTCCTAATGTCAAACGAAGCGCTTCTCCTAAATTAGAAACACCTACAACCTCAATCCCCTCTGGAATTGTCCACCCCCCTAAATTTTTTCTAGGAATGATAGCACGTTGAAATCCTAATTTAGCTGCTTCTTGTACACGTTGTTCGATTCTTGATACTCTTCTTATTTCTCCAGTTAATCCAACTTCTCCTATTACCGCATCAGTTGGTGCCGTAGATTTATCTCTAAAACTTGAAGCTATACTTAAGGCAACAGCTAAATCAATTGCCGGTTCATCTAATTTCAAACCACCAGCTACTTTTAAATACGCATCTTGATTTTGTAATAGTAAACCTGTTCTTTTCTCTAGTACCGCCATAATAAGCGAGACACGATTATGATCAATTCCTGTCGCCATTCTTCGAGGATTTCCAAAACTAGTAGGGGAAATTAATGCCTGTATTTCTACTAAAACTGGTCTTGTTCCTTCCATTGAGGCAACTACTGTTGAACCTGCAACTCCAACTGGTCTTTCCTCAAGGAAAATTTCAGAAGGATTTAAGACTTCTGCAAGGCCAAGTTCTTTCATTTCAAAGATACCCATTTCATTCGTAGAACCAAAACGATTCTTTACAGCTCGTAAAATACGATATGTATGGTGTCGATCTCCTTCAAAGTAAAGAACTGCATCGACCATATGTTCTAACATACGCGGCCCCGCAATTGCACCTTCTTTTGTCACATGTCCTACGATGAAAATTGGGATTCCCTTTGTTTTTGCAAGTTTCATTAATTCTGCTGTACATTCACGTACTTGCGCCACGCTACCAGGAGCTGATGTCACCTCAGGTAAATGTATCGTTTGAATAGAATCAATAACAACAAAAGCAGGATTCATCTCTTCAATATGTGCTGCAATACGCTGTAAATCTGTCTCTGATACAACAAATAGATTACTACCATTTACATGTAAACGATCTGCACGAAGTTTAATCTGCTTTGCTGACTCCTCACCTGATATATACAATACATCATATGAAGCATCTGCTAATTGCGAGGAAATCTGTAATAATAACGTTGATTTTCCAATCCCAGGGTCCCCACCAATAAGTACTAAAGATCCATCTACAATTCCGCCACCTAGTACACGGTTAAACTCCTGAAATTTTGTTTCAATACGTGCCTCAGACTTTGTTTCTACTTCTGTAAGACGTCTTGGTTTTGTTACTTCTGTTTGAATTGCATTTGCATAATTTAGGCGTCTGGATGATACAACGGGTTCCATCTCTTCAACAAGCGAATTCCATTGACCACACCCTGGACATTTACCCATATATTTTGGTGATTGATAACCACACTCTTGACATGTGAATTTTGTTTTCTTTTTAGCCATATCTTTTTATATTTCACTTCGCTTTCATCTATAAACATTTGACCTTCTCGTACAAGAAAGAGGGCTATCTCGTAGCCCTCTTAGTTTGTCTATACTTATTTTACCTTTTCAGCACTATGAATGACAAATGTTTCCCCTTCTACATCAAAGATAACTTTTTGTCCTTTCTCAATAGCACCTTTTAAAAGTTCTTCCGATAGTCTATCTTCTACATGCTTCTGAATTGCTCTACGTAGTGGACGAGCACCATATTCACGATCAAACCCTTTATCAGCAATAGCTGCAATCGCCCCTTCTGTTAATTGCAATTCAATTTCTTGTTCTTTTAAGCGATTCACTAACTGATTTACCATAAGAGTCACAATTTCTTGAATATGTTTTTTCTCAAGCATATGGAATACGATAATTTCATCAATACGGTTTAAGAATTCTGGACGAAATGCCTTTTTCAGCTCATCCATTACTTTACCTTTCATATCCGAATAATCACGGCTTTCATCTTGTACGTTAAATCCAAGATGTTTGTTACGTTTTAACGCCTCAGCACCAACGTTAGACGTCATAATAACAATCGTATTACGGAAGTCAACTGTACGTCCTTTAGAATCAGTTAAACGACCATCTTCCAATACCTGTAGTAAAATATTAAATACATCAGGATGCGCCTTCTCTACTTCATCTAATAGGACAACTGAATACGGCTTACGACGAACCTTCTCTGTTAATTGTCCGCCTTCTTCATACCCAACATATCCTGGAGGAGAACCAACTAAGCGAGAAGTTGAATGTTTCTCCATATACTCAGACATATCAATGCGAATCATTGCATCCTCATCACCGAACATAGATTCTGCCAATGCTCTTGCTAATTCTGTTTTACCTACACCTGTTGGCCCTAAGAAAATAAATGAACCAATTGGACGTTTCGGATCTTTCAGTCCTGCTCTTGCACGACGAACAGCTTTCGCTACAGCCACTACCGCTTCATCCTGGCCGATGACACGATCATGAAGAATGGATTCTAAGTTTAATAATTTATCAGTCTCTGTTTGTGCAAGTTTAGAAACAGGGATACGTGTCCATGTAGAAACGACATTTGCAATATCTTCTACCGTAACCTCTGAATTTTCTTTTCCTTGTTGTTCTTTCCACTGACGCTTTGTATCTTCCAATTTCTCACGTAAGCGTTGTTCCATATCACGTAAGGAAGCAGCCTTTTCAAACTCTTGACTTTGTACAGCCGCATCTTTTTCTTTTCGAATTTCCTCAAGATTCACTTCAAGCTCTTTTAAGTTTGGTGGTGTTGTATAAGAACGTAAGCGAACCTTTGAAGCAGCTTCATCAATTAAATCAATTGCTTTATCTGGTAAGAAACGATCCGTAATATAACGATCGGAAAGTTTCACAGCTGCATCAATTGCATCATCTGTAATAGACACACGGTGATGGGCCTCATAACGATCGCGTAAACCTTTCAAGATTTGAGTTGATTCTTCTAGACTCGGCTCATCAACATGAATTGGCTGGAAACGTCTCTCTAAAGCTGCATCCTTTTCAATATATTTACGATACTCATCTAAAGTTGTCGCACCAATACATTGTAATTCTCCGCGTGCTAAAGATGGTTTTAAAATATTTGATGCATCGATTGCACCTTCTGCTCCACCTGCACCGATTAATGTATGAAGTTCATCAATAAATAGAATAATATTCCCTGCTTGACGTATTTCATCCATTACTTTCTTTAAACGATCTTCAAACTCACCACGATATTTCGTCCCAGCTACCACTGTTCCCATATCTAGTGTCATAACACGCTTATCTCTTAACGTTTCAGGAACTTCATTATTTACGATTTGCTGTGCTAACCCTTCAGCAATTGCTGTTTTACCTACACCAGGCTCTCCAATTAACACTGGATTGTTTTTTGTTCTACGGCTTAACACTTCAATTACACGTTGAATTTCTTTACTACGTCCAATAACAGGATCCAAACGATTCTCACGTGCAACAACTGTTAAGTCGCGCGCTAAACTGTCTAGTGTCGGTGTATTGGCATTTGTCGATGAACCACCTTGGTGACCTGAACTTGCCTCGTTACTTCCAAGAAGTTGTAACACTTGTTGTCTTGCTTTGTTAAGGCTGACGCCTAAATTATTTAAAACACGTGCCGCTACACCTTCACCTTCACGGATTAAGCCAAGTAAAATATGTTCTGTTCCAACGTAAGAATGTCCTAGCTTACGCGCTTCATCCATAGACAATTCAATAACTTTTTTAGCACGAGGTGTATAATGTACAGTTTGAGAAGCTTCTGTTCCACGTCCAATTAACGCTTCTACCTCTTTTTGCACTTTCTCCGGGCTCAATCCAAGAGCAATTAACGCTTTTGCTGCAATTCCTTCACCTTCGCGTACAAGCCCAAGTAAAATATGTTCTGTTCCAATATTATTATGCCCAATGCGAATTGCTTCCTCTTGAGATAAAGCTAATACTTTCTGTGCTCTTTCTGTAAATCTTCCAAACATCATAGAAATCGCCTCCTACTTGCGCTTAGTTTTTTTCAATACGTAATCGCTCACGGATTAAGGTTGCTCTTCGATAATCTCTTTCTTCTGGTCCTAAAGGTCCTCCTGCGTATTGTTGTAAAATACCTGGTTGCGTAAGAACCATTAGCTCAGTCAAAATATTTCTCGATATACCTTTTATATATCCTAGATCAATACCAAGTCGTACATCCGATAAGCAAGTTGCCGCTTCTGCAGATTGAATTAAACGACTATTTGCTAGTATACCGTAAGAACGATAAACCTTATCTTCAAGCTCAATACTCGAATTTTGTACAATTAATTCTCTGGCCAATTTTTCTTGTTGTATAATTTGCTGCATGACACTCTTTAAATCTGCAATAATATCTTCTTCGGATTTCCCTAGCGTCATTTGATTTGATACTTGAAATATATTACCTAACGCTTCGCTACCTTCACCGTATATTCCTCTTACTACTAAACCTAATTTTTGAATTACTTGTATAATACGGCTAATTCTTTTTGTTAAAACCAGCCCTGGTAAATGAATCATTACAGAAGCTCTTAATCCTGTACCAACGTTAGTAGGACAACTCGTAATATATCCAAGTGATTCATCAAAAGCATATTCAACCTCTTTCTCAATCCAATTATCTATTTGATTGGCGCTTTGAAGCGCCTTTGATAACTGTAGTCCTGGAAATAGGCACTGAATCCTAATGTGGTCTTCCTCATTAAGCATCACACTAATGTGTTCGCTTTCTGATAACAGACATGCTCCATATTCAGTCCCTGCTAGATTTGGACTAATTAAATGCTTTTCGACTAAAACTCTCCTTTGAAGAGGCGTTAATTCATTCATTTTTAATAGTCCAAACTTCCCAAAGGGCTCTACCGCTTTATTTATAAATTTCTTTTTAAATAATTCTTGAACCTTTTGAGCTTCCTCTTCGTTTTGCATAGTAGAAAATTGATATTGCTTAAAATTACGAGCCAAACGAATTCGACTACTTAAAACAATATCAGAATCAGGGCCATCCCCCTTCATCCATGGACTAATCGCTTCATTCATAATTTTGTCCAGTGACATAGAACTACTCCCCCTCTCTATGCTCACTAAGCTGAGTTTCAAGCCCTCGAATTTCATCTCTTACCTCAGCAGCTTTCTCAAACTCCTCATTCTGTACATATTGTTTCAGAATAAGTTTTAGTTCATCTAATTCTTTCTTTAAGTGGATATTTCCTTCCATTCGTTCCGGAATTTTTCCACAATGTTCTGTATGTCCACCATGAAGTCGTTTTAACAATGGGTTTAAGTGTCCTTTAAATGTATCGTAACAAGAAGCACAACCAAGGCGTCCCACCTTTGTAAAATGTTCGTATGTCATCTTACAACCTGGACATCTTATTGTATTTGTATTTGAAAACCCGTTTTTTCCTTCTCCAAACATTGTTGATTCACCGTGTAATAAACCAGCAAATACATCATGAAATGAAAAGTTAGACTGTGATGATTGAAAGAAAGACGTATAGCCACTTTGCTCTGCACATTGCTCACAAAGATGAACTTCCGCCTTCTTCTCGTTGATTACTTTTGTATAATGTAAAGTTGCTGGTCTTATATTACAGTTTTGACAAGTCATCAATATCCCCACCTTTACAACAGGAACGATCTACCTCATGATACTTTTCATACATTACTAGATTGTCCTCTTTCCTTAATCCATTTAGATAAAAGTACATGCTCTTTTTCAAAACTTCTACAATATTTAACTGCCCTATCTTAATTATCATTCTTTTACAAAAGCTGTATTTATTTATATTTCAGTGTTCTTAACATTGCGCATAATATTCGAGCCCTAAGTTCATCTCGAGAAGGAATATCCATTGATAATACAGAACGATCTAGTACACTTAACATTAGTTTTGCTTCACGGCCTGTTATGATTCCCTCTTCTAATAAACGTATAATCATACTCTCTGCATTCCCTTGTGCAACGCTATGATCAATCATATGAAGCATTTGATCAATAATGTCTATATCATCATGCAGTTTGACTTTTATAATGCGAATGTAACCTCCTCCACCACGTTTACTTTCTACTACAAATCCTCTTTCTAATGTAAAACGGGTATTGATTACATAATTGATTTGAGATGGTACGCACTCGAATCGATCCGCAATCTCATTTCTTTTGATTTCAATCACATTATTATTACTTAAGTCAATAACTTGCTTTAGATATTGCTCAATGATATCAGATATATTTCTCATTTATCCGCCACCTTTATTGACTTTGACTATCTTTGACTTTAATTATATACGTATTAATAAAATTTGCAACTCTTTTGCTTATTCACTATCCTAGCCACATTCCCCTGCATTTAATCAAAATAGTAATTATTTAAGGACATTTTTTTAATTACTATGGATTATAAAAGAAAACACGAAAAAACACGAGTCATTTGACTCGTGTTTAGTTGCTTGGCGACGTCCTACTCTCACAGGGACAAGGTCCCAACTACCATCGGCGCTAGAGAGCTTAACTTCCGTGTTCGGTATGGGAACGGGTGTGACCTCTCTGCCATCATCACCAAACTATGAAGGCATATTCCTTCAAAACTAGATAACATTTGCTACATATTATATGGTTAAGTCCTCGATCTATTAGTATTCGTCAGCTCCACATGTCACCATGCTTCCACCTCGAACCTATCAACCTGATCATCTTTCAGGGATCTTACTAGCTTACGCTATGGGAAATCTCATCTTGAGGGGGCTTCATGCTTAGATGCTTTCAGCACTTATCCCTTCCGCACATAGCTACCCAGCTATGCCCTTGGCAGAACAACTGGTACACCAGCGGTGCGTCCATCCCGGTCCTCTCGTACTAAGGACAGCTCCTCTCAAATTTCCTACGCCCACGACGGATAGGGACCGAACTGTCTCACGACGTTCTGAACCCAGCTCGCGTACCGCTTTAATGGGCGAACAGCCCAACCCTTGGGACCGACTACAGCCCCAGGATGCGATGAGCCGACATCGAGGTGCCAAACCTCCCCGTCGATGTGGACTCTTGGGGGAGATAAGCCTGTTATCCCCGGGGTAGCTTTTATCCGTTGAGCGATGGCCCTTCCATGCGGAACCACCGGATCACTAAGCCCGACTTTCGTCCCTGCTCGACTTGTAGGTCTCGCAGTCAAGCTCCCTTATGCCTTTGCACTCTACGAATGATTTCCAACCATTCTGAGGGAACCTTTGGGCGCCTCCGTTACACTTTAGGAGGCGACCGCCCCAGTCAAACTGCCCACCTGACACTGTCTCCCGGGTCGATAAGACCCGTAGGTTAGAATTTCAATACAGTCAGGGCGGTATCCCACCAGCGCCTCCACCGAAGCTAGCGCTCCGGTTTCAATGGCTCCCGCCTATCCTGTACAAACTGTACCAAAATTCAATATCAGGCTACAGTAAAGCTCCACGGGGTCTTTCCGTCCTGTCGCGGGTAACCTGCATCTTCACAGGTACTATAATTTCACCGAGTCTCTGGTTGAGACAGTGCCCAAATCGTTACACCTTTCGTGCGGGTCGGAACTTACCCGACAAGGAATTTCGCTACCTTAGGACCGTTATAGTTACGGCCGCCGTTTACTGGGGCTTCAGTTCAGAGCTTCGCTTACGCTAACCCCTCTCCTTAACCTTCCAGCACCGGGCAGGTGTCACCCCCTATACTTCGCCTTACGGCTTCGCAGAGAGCTGTGTTTTTGCTAAACAGTCGCTTGGGCCTATTCACTGCGGCTTTCCGTTAAGAAAGCACCCCTTCTCCCGAAGTTACGGGGTCATTTTGCCGAGTTCCTTAACCAGAGTTCTCTCGCACACCTTAGGATTCTCTCCTCGCCTACCTGTGTCGGTTTGCGGTACAGGCACCTTTTATCTCGCTAGAAGCTTTTCTTGGCAGCGGGGAATCAAAGACTTCGCTCCATAAGGAGCTTCCCCATCACAGCTCAGCCTTTATGATAAGCGGATTTGCCTACTTATCAGCCTAACTGCTTGGACGTGCACAACCAATCGCACGCTTCTTCTATCCTTCTGCGTCCCTCCATTGCTCAAACGATAAAGAGGTGGTACAGGAATATCAACCTGTTGTCCATCGCCTACGCCTGTCGGCCTCGGCTTAGGTCCTGACTAACCCTGAGCGGACGAGCCTTCCTCAGGAAACCTTAGGCATTCGGTGGACGGGATTCTCACCCGTCTTTCGCTACTCATACCGGCATTCTCACTTCTAAGCACTCCACCAGTCCTTACGGTCTGACTTCACTGTCCTTAGAACGCTCCCCTACCACTGATACCATTCGGTATCAATCCGCAGCTTCGGTGGTGTATTTAGCCCCGGTACATTTTCGGCGCAGAGTCACTCGACTAGTGAGCTATTACGCACTCTTTAAATGGTGGCTGCTTCTAAGCCAACATCCTAGTTGTCTAAGCAACTCCACATCCTTTTCCACTTAATACACACTTTGGGACCTTAGCTGGCGGTCTGGGCTGTTTCCCTTTTGACTACGGATCTTATCACTCGCAGTCTGACTCCTAAGGATAAGTCATTGGCATTCGGAGTTTGACTGAATTCGGTAATCCGATGAGGACCCCTAGTCCAATCAGTGCTCTACCTCCAAGACTCTTACACTTAAGGCTAGCCCTAAAGCTATTTCGGGGAGAACCAGCTATCTCCAGGTTCGATTGGAATTTCTCCGCTACCCACACCTCATCCCCGCACTTTTCAACGTGCGTGGGTTCGGGCCTCCATTCAGTGTTACCTGAACTTCACCCTGGACATGGGTAGATCACCTGGTTTCGGGTCTACGACCACGTACTAAACGCCCTATTCAGACTCGCTTTCGCTGCGGCTCCGCCTC
>NZ_JBBOXT010000001.1:85000-87500 GCF_038007725.1 Bacillus sp. FSL W8-0640 | reverse complement strand
AGGCCCCAAACAAGTATCGGGAAGACAGGATTTGAACCTGCGACCCCCTGGTCCCAAACCAGGTGCTCTACCAAGCTGAGCCACTTCCCGAAAGAAAACGCGCCCGAGAGGAGTCGAACCCCTAACCTCTTGATCCGTAGTCAAACGCTCTATCCAATTGAGCTACGGGCGCATATGGTGCCGAGGGCGGGGGTCGAACCCGCACGGTGGTCACCCACCGCAGGATTTTAAGTCCTGTGCGTCTGCCTGTTCCGCCACCCCGGCATGTCATATTGAAAATTGGAGCGGAAGACGGGATTCGAACCCGCGACCCCAACCTTGGCAAGGTTGTATTCTACCACTGAACTACTTCCGCAAGACATGTTTGAGATATTTTATTAAAAGTGCGGGTGAAGGGAGTCGAACCCCCACGCCAAAGGCGCTAGATCCTAAGTCTAGTGCGTCTGCCAATTCCGCCACACCCGCATATTAATTAAAATGGTGAGCCATGAAGGACTCGAACCTTCGACCCTCTGATTAAAAGTCAGATGCTCTACCAACTGAGCTAATGGCTCTTACAATAAAAACTGGTGCCGACTAGAGGACTTGAACCCCCAACCTACTGATTACAAGTCAGTTGCTCTACCAATTGAGCTAAGTCGGCTAAATGGTGGAGGATGACGGGATCGAACCGCCGACCCCCTGCTTGTAAGGCAGGTGCTCTCCCAGCTGAGCTAATCCTCCGGATTGCCTGGCAACGTCCTACTCTCACAGGGACAAGGTCCCAACTACCATCGGCGCTAGAGAGCTTAACTTCCGTGTTCGGTATGGGAACGGGTGTGGCCTCTCTGCCATCATTACCAGACTGTATTCATTTAAGACAAGAATCATTGTAACTCATTTAACTTTTAAAGTCAACAAGTTTTTTATATTCTTTCAAAACTAGATAACATTGCTTCATATTATATGGTTAAGTCCTCGATCTATTAGTATTCGTCAGCTCCACATGTCACCATGCTTCCACCTCGAACCTATCAACCTGATCATCTTTCAGGGATCTTACTAGCTTACGCTATGGGAAATCTCATCTTGAGGGGGGCTTCATGCTTAGATGCTTTCAGCACTTATCCCTTCCGCACATAGCTACCCAGCTATGCCCTTGGCAGAACAACTGGTACACCAGCGGTGCGTCCATCCCGGTCCTCTCGTACTAAGGACAGCTCCTCTCAAATTTCCTACGCCCACGACGGATAGGGACCGAACTGTCTCACGACGTTCTGAACCCAGCTCGCGTACCGCTTTAATGGGCGAACAGCCCAACCCTTGGGACCGACTACAGCCCCAGGATGCGATGAGCCGACATCGAGGTGCCAAACCTCCCCGTCGATGTGGACTCTTGGGGGAGATAAGCCTGTTATCCCCGGGGTAGCTTTTATCCGTTGAGCGATGGCCCTTCCATGCGGAACCACCGGATCACTAAGCCCGACTTTCGTCCCTGCTCGACTTGTAGGTCTCGCAGTCAAGCTCCCTTATGCCTTTGCACTCTACGAATGATTTCCAACCATTCTGAGGGAACCTTTGGGCGCCTCCGTTACACTTTAGGAGGCGACCGCCCCAGTCAAACTGCCCACCTGACACTGTCTCCCGGGTCGATAAGACCCGTAGGTTAGAATTTCAATACAGTCAGGGCGGTATCCCACCAGCGCCTCCACCGAAGCTAGCGCTCCGGTTTCAATGGCTCCCGCCTATCCTGTACAAACTGTACCAAAATTCAATATCAGGCTACAGTAAAGCTCCACGGGGTCTTTCCGTCCTGTCGCGGGTAACCTGCATCTTCACAGGTACTATAATTTCACCGAGTCTCTGGTTGAGACAGTGCCCAAATCGTTACACCTTTCGTGCGGGTCGGAACTTACCCGACAAGGAATTTCGCTACCTTAGGACCGTTATAGTTACGGCCGCCGTTTACTGGGGCTTCAGTTCAGAGCTTCGCTTACGCTAACCCCTCTCCTTAACCTTCCAGCACCGGGCAGGTGTCACCCCCTATACTTCGCCTTACGGCTTCGCAGAGAGCTGTGTTTTTGCTAAACAGTCGCTTGGGCCTATTCACTGCGGCTTTCCGTTAAGAAAGCACCCCTTCTCCCGAAGTTACGGGGTCATTTTGCCGAGTTCCTTAACCAGAGTTCTCTCGCACACCTTAGGATTCTCTCCTCGCCTACCTGTGTCGGTTTGCGGTACAGGCACCTTTTATCTCGCTAGAAGCTTTTCTTGGCAGCGGGGAATCAAAGACTTCGCTCCATAAGGAGCTTCCCCATCACAGCTCAGCCTTTATGATAAGCGGATTTGCCTACTTATCAGCCTAACTGCTTGGACGTGCACAACCAATCGCACGCTTCTTCTATCCTTCTGCGTCCCTCCATTGCTCAAACGATAAAGAGGTGGTACAGGAATATCAACCTGTTGTCCATCGCCTACGCCTGTCGGCCTCGGCTTAGGTCCTGACTAACCCTGAGCGGACGAG
>NZ_JBBOXT010000001.1:32500-80000 GCF_038007725.1 Bacillus sp. FSL W8-0640 | reverse complement strand
AACTAGAAAAACTGCCAGCAACTAACTGGCAGCTCTTCTTTCTTTCACGTAATTATAGGAAGTGTATAGAAGAATGTCAATCTCCTATGTCCATTATTAACCAACGTAAATTGTTTGTTGTTTCGCTTCCACTTCTTCTACAAATGTACCTAACACATTCGCAAGGTCTTCCCGTGTGTTACAAGCATTAATACCATTACGTACACTCGCATTACCACGAACACCTTTTAAATACCAAGCTGCATGTTTTCTCATCTCTCTTACAGCGACACTTTCATTCTTTAAGTCGATAAGACGATCTAGATGCAACATACATACATCAATTTTCTCGCGCACTGTTGGTTCCGGCATTAATTCACCTGTCTCCAAATACTTTACCGTACGATAAATCATCCACGGATCTCCAAGAGCAGCACGACCAATCATAACACCATCTACACCAATTTCATCAAGCATACGCTTTGCATCTTGCGGCGTTGCGACATCACCATTTCCGATAACCGGGATATTTACAGATTGTTTTACTTGTTTAATAATATCCCAATCCGCTTTTCCTTCATACATTTGCACTCGTGTACGTCCGTGAACCGCCACAGCTTGGCCACCAGCACGCTCAACAGCCCTAGCATTTTCTATTGCGAAAATATGTTCTTCATCCCAACCGATACGCATTTTAACTGTAACCGGCTTTTCAACAGCATCTACAACCGCTGCTACCATTTCATATATTTTATTCGGGTCTAAAAGCCACCTTGCTCCAGCATCACATTTAACGATTTTCGGCACTGGACAACCCATATTAATATCAATTATGTCTGCTGTCGTATATTTATCTACATATTTCGCAGCATCTACAAGAGTTTCTTTCTCTCCACCAAAAATTTGTAAACTTAATGGCTTTTCTCTCTCGTCGATATATAACATATCTAATGTTCTTTTATTATTAAGTAATATTGCCTTATCACTTACCATTTCAGCACAAACTAATCCGGCACCAAATTCTTTTACTGTTAAACGGAATGCAGAGTTACACACTCCCGCCATCGGTGCTAGTACAACCGGATTTTTCATCTCGATATTTGCAATCTTTAACAATCAATCTACTCCTTCCTGTACAATCACTTTGGCATTAATTCCTCTATCGAAACATTTAATGCCTTAGCAACTTCTACTACAAAATCTTGAGAAGGCGATCTATTCCCTCTCTCAACCTCACCTAAAACAGATACAGATACCCCTAGTGCTTTAGCAAAACCTTCTTGTGTGTAACCTTTTAGCTTTCGAAAAGCACGAATGCGTCTTCCCCATTTTTCTGCTTCCATACCGTTACTCCCTCTCGCCTTTTCATTTCTTCTACTTGTGAACATGAAATGTTTTGTTTTATGTCTTGATTAATTTCTAACAACGGAACGATAACAAAAGCTCTTTCAAACATCCGCGGATGCGGAACAATAAGATTCTCTGCTTCAATATTCTCTTGATTATAAAGTAAAATGTCAAGGTCGATAGTCCTCGGCCCCCACCTAATTTCCCTTTTTCTTCCTAGGTCATTTTCTACTTTTTGTGTTACTTTCAATAATTCTTGTGGTGATAAATTGGTAGAAATTTTTATAACTAAATTTAAAAAGCAACTTTGGTCAGTATAGCCAACTGGCTCAGTTTCATATACAGATGAAATATCATCAACCTGAATATAAGGATTTTTATTTAAAAACTGAATCGCTTCGGTTAGATACGTATAACGCTCTCCAATATTTGACCCTAATGCAATGTAAGCTATATTGTTCATGGACGTTCTCTCGTAATTTCTACTGCTACAGCACGATAATGACCCGGTATCGGTGGATCCGGCTTAATTACCTTAATTGTACAGCGCGAAATACTTTCATATTGTTTTAATATATCTGCAGCAATATTTTCAGCGATACTCTCCACAAGCTTATACTTTCTATCCTCAACAACTTTTCTACATAATTCGAAAAGCTCTCCATAATTGACCGAATGCTCTAAGTCATCACTTTCCCCTGCACGCTTTAAATCCAACTCCACCGTTAAGTCAACTTTAAATCTCTGACCTAATTTATTCTCCTCTGGGAACACGCCATGATAACCATAAAACTCCATATCATGGATATAAATTTTATCCAATTACCTTACCCCCTTACCAATCATCGCATCCATCATTTTAGCCATACGCGCCATTTCTTTCACATCATGGACACGAACAAACTCACAGCCCTTTTCAATACCAAGACAAACAGTAGCTCCCGTTCCCTCAAGGCGTTCCTCTACTGGCAAATCTAATACGTGCCCAATAAAGGACTTTCTCGAAGTACCTAAGAGAACCGGATAACCTAGCACATTTAACTGTTCTAAATTACGCATCGCCTCTAAGTTCTGCTCAGGTGTTTTAGCAAAACCGATACCTGGATCTAAAATAATATTCTCATCTCGCACACCAGCATTTTTAGCAATTTTAATACTGTCATACAAATCAGCAATCATATCCGCCATTAAATTACGATAATTCATGTTATCGCGGTTATGCATTAAAATGATGGGTACATCGTAATGAGCTGCGACTTCAGCAATTTTTGGCTCCGCCTTCGCTCCCCAAATATCATTAATAATATGAGCACCAGCCTCAATTGCTTGCTTTGCAACTTCAGCTTTATATGTATCGATAGATATAGGCAATTTTACGTCTTTTGAAACTGCTTGAATCATCGGGACAACTCGCTTTATTTCTTCTTCTACTGATACTTTAGCAAAACCCGGGCGAGTAGATTCGCCACCAATATCAATAATATGAGCACCTTCACCTTGCATTTCTTTTGCGTGACGTACCGCAGCATCTACCTCGTTGTAACTCCCACCATCAGAAAACGAATCTGGTGTTACATTTAAAATCCCCATAATTAATGTCTTTTCATTTAAATTCAATGTATATTCGCCGCAGCGTAAATCATAATCCCACTTCAAACTACACATCTCCTCTTCGTAATTCATTTCTGCTCCATAATTTCTCTCTTTGCATTCCATAAAGGTACATTAAACTTTTTGTAACCACTCCTACTTTACCCGGGAAATCCTGCGCTTCTATACGATAAAGCGGAACAATTTCTTGAATGGAGTTTGTTACGAAGACTTCATCCGCTGAAAGTAGCTCATCTTTTGTAAAGAAACCTTCCTTTACTTCTATATTTAATTCTTCAGCACTCTTTATAATAAACGCACGAGTGATACCATTTAAAATCCCTGTCTCTAACGAAGGTGTATATAAAACATCACCTTTCACAAAAAATAGATTGGAAACAATACCCTCTGCAACATAACCTGCTTCAGTAAGAAAAATACCTTCCTTACTCACAACATTTCCAATTTCACGCTTCCCTAAAATATTATTTAAATAATGATGAGACTTCAGACGAAATGTTCCTTCCGGTGTATTTCGCACTTGTTTTAGAATAACACCTTCTTTTTCCACTACATCTCCTGGAGCTGTTAAAGGTTTTATAAAAACAATAACCGAAGGCTCTTCATACATTTCCGTTTGTAATCCTATTTCATCTATACCCGCTGATACATTAAAACGTACATATGCATGCTTCAATTCATTCTTAGCGAGTAAATCTTTCAAAATAAGCATCACGTCATTTTTTGTCATTGTCCATTTAATTTGCAATGTATCCAGCGCTTCTATTAAACGGTCATAATGATCATCCAATAAGAAAGGATGACCATTATAAATACGAAACGTTTCAAAAACTCCAAGACCATATAAATAACCATGATCATAAGGAGAAATTTTCGCTTCACTTGCTTCTACATACTGACCATTTACGTAAATTAACATAATGTTGCACTTGGACTGTATTTACAAATGAAATTCTGTAACAACTCTTTCCCATGAGAAGTCATAATAGATTCCGGATGGAATTGCACACCCTCTATCGGCAATGTCTTATGACGAAGTGCCATAATTTCTCCTTCCTCTGTCCAAGATGTTACCTCTAAGCAATCGGGTAACGTCTCTTTCTTAACAATAAGGGAATGATAGCGCGTCGCAGTAAACGGATTAGGAATATCCGAAAAAATCGTCTTTCCATCATGATGCATAAGCGACGTTTTCCCATGCATTAATCGTTCTGCACGGACAACCTCTCCACCAAACACTTGTGCAATGGATTGATGCCCTAGACAAACTCCAAAAATCGGAATCTTTCCAGCAAAGTATTTAATAACTTCCATACTAATCCCCGCTTCATTAGGACTACATGGACCTGGAGAAATCATTAGAAAATCTGGTTTCATATTCTCAATATCTGAAATGGTCACTTCATCGTTACGTTTAACAACGAGCTCTTGTCCAAGTTCTCCAAGAAACTGCACTAAATTAAATGTAAAAGAATCATAATTATCAATCATTAATATCATTTCTCTCACCTAACCGTTTCTTCGCTACGTTCTTTTGCACGCCATAAAGCAATCGCCTTTTTTAACGACTCTTTATATTCATTTTCTGGATTTGAATCAATTACAATTCCCGCCCCTGCTTGTACATGAGCTTTTCCATCTTTAGCAAGAAGTGTTCTAATTACAATATTCAATTCTGTATCTCCAGAATAACCAATCCAACCGATTGAACCTGTATAAATCCCTCTTCGAACAGGTTCTAATTCCTCAATAATTTCCATCGTACGTATTTTCGGGGCACCAGTAATTGTTCCCCCAGGGAATACAGCCTTCACTAAATCAAAAGCATCTTTATCTTCTTCCACCTCACCACGCACATTAGAAACAATATGCATAACATGTGAGTATTTCTCAATTACCATAAATTCATCTACTTCTACAGTGCCATATTTACAAACACGTCCTAAATCATTTCTTTCTAAATCCACAAGCATTACATGCTCTGCTCTTTCTTTTTCGTTCTCAATTAATTCTCTTGCTAATTCTTCATCCTCTTGCTCATCCGCGCCTCTAGATCTCGTTCCAGCAATTGGTCTTGTACTTACTTCAGTTCCTTGTTTCTTAATTAACAACTCTGGCGATCCACTAACAATTTGAAAATCCCCAAGCTCCAGGTAACCCATATATGGAGATGGATTAATTTCACGAAGACTTGTATAAATTTCTAGTGGGTGTGTCTGTAACGTTCTTTCTTGTCTCGTCGACAAGTTTACTTGGAACACATCACCCGCCCCAATATATTCTTGAATACATTCAACCGCCTTCATAAAGCCGGCTTCAGTAAAAGCAACTGCTTCACTTTTCTTTTCAGGACTTTCAAAGGGCACAGTCACTTCAGGCGCTTCTGTCATCCAAAGACTCTTCCACTCATTTAGCCGTTCTTTTGCCTCTTCATATTTATCTACATAATGCGTAATAACCCATAACACTTGTTCTTTTTGATCATAGACAAATACGTCATCAAATAATAAAAAGAAGATGTCAGGTATATTAATATCATCTTCCGCAAGAGAAGGCAGCTTTTCAATATAACGGATACAGTCATAACTGAAATAGCCAATTGCACCACCTTGAAAAGGCGGATACTCTGGGTTATAGTCCGTCTTCCATTGTTCCATATATTCTTGCATTAAATCTAACGGATTCCCTCGTTTTATTGTTTCCTTACCACTTTCACTTATATGTAACGTTTCATCCTTCCCTCGGATTACCGCTACTGGGTTCAGCCCTACAATGTTATAACGACCGCCACGGCCGCTTTCTAACAAAATATGTTGCGATTTACCCTGAGAAAGAAATTTATATTGCTTAAAGAAATCTAACTGATATGGAATAGAAAGCGCTAAAGATTTTCTTCGTTGCATATCAACACCCCGTCTTCTTTTATCCCACCCTCTTAGATTAACCAGCTCAAACTACATAAGTTATTTATATAGAGATTGATTATACTCGAAGGCTAGTGAAAATAATTTAATTATACTACCTCTTATTTTACATGAAGTTTTCTAGTCATTCACTCTTTTCCTATTTCCAATCCCAAAAGAAAAAGCACCCTTTTTCAAGGATGCTTTTTCAATCGCGTTTAATTATGATTCAAATTGATAAAGTGGTGTACTTAAATAACGTTCACCGTTACTCGGGATAATAACAAGTACCTTTTTCCCTTTACCTAACTTTTTCGCAACTTCTGTTGCTGCATAAATAACTGCGCCTGAAGAGATACCAACTAAAATACCTTCCTCTTTAGCCACTCTTCTCGCATATTCAAATGCTTGCTCTGTTTTCACTTGAATAATTTCATCATATACTTCTACATCCAACGTCTCTGGAACAAATCCCGCCCCAATTCCTTGAATTTTATGTGGACCTGGTTTCCCACCAGATAATACTGGTGAATCTGCAGGTTCTACTGCATAAATTTTAATATCTTTATACGCTTCCTTCAGTACTTCACCAGCACCAGTAATCGTTCCACCTGTACCAATACCTGCAATAAACGCATCTAATTGGTCGCCCATTTGTTCAATAATTTCTGGACCTGTTGTTAAACGGTGAATTTCTGGATTCGATTGGTTTTTGAACTGTTGTGGTATAAAGTAGCCATGCTCTTTTGCTAATTCAGTCGCTTTACGAATTGCTCCACCCATTCCTTCAGGCCCTGGAGTCAATACTAATTCCGCACCGTAAGCACGTAATAAATTACGACGCTCAATACTCATTGTTTCTGGCATTACTAAGATTGCATTATATCCTTTAGCAGCCGCTACCATCGCTAAACCAATTCCTGTGTTACCACTTGTCGGCTCAATGATTGTATCGCCCTCTTTTAATAATCCATTTTTTTCAGCATCTTCAATCATAGCTAATGCGATACGATCTTTAACGCTACTCCCCGGATTCATAAATTCTAATTTTAAGTATATATCTGCGCTGTCTGATTCTACGATGCGGTTCAACTTAACGATCGGCGTTTTCCCGATTAATTCTGAAACTGATTGTGCCACTCGCATTCCTGTCACTCCTAACACCGAGTATTTTTATTGGTTTTATCTATATTTAGATTTTGTCAGAAAATTCCCTGTTTGTCAATTCATTTGGAGGATTGCTCCTCTTAATTCCCTTATTACAAATTCTCGATTAAATTTGTAATATCTTCTTTAGAGAACTTGTATCGTTCATTACAGAAATGACAGTGAACTTCTGTCTCTTCCTCTTCTTCACGAACTTGCTCTAACTCTGTTTTACCTAAACTAATTAATACACTCTCAATACGCTCGCGTGAGCATGTGCAATTAAATTGAACATCCATTGTTTCTAATACTTTTACTTTATCTTCTCCAAGAACTGCATATAGTAGCTCTTCCGGAGAAAGTCCTTGTTCAATCAACGTTGATACAGGTGGAATCTTTTGTAAACGGTCTTCAATAAATGAAATCGTTTCATCTTGCGCACCCGGCATAATTTGAAGGATGAATCCACCTGCCGCTAATATGCTATCATCTCCATTTACAAGAACACCAACACCTACAGAAGAAGGCGTTTGTTCAGAAACTGCAAAATAATACGTAAAGTCTTCTCCTAATTCTCCTGAAACGATTGGAGATTGACCAATAAACGGCTCACGCATTCCAATATCTTTAATTACAGTTACAAACCCCTCTGTACCTACCGCTTGATATACACGTAACTTCCCTTGTTCTGTTCCTTCAAAATCAACATGCGGATTCGTTACATAACCACGTACATCTCCATTTGCATGAGCATCTACTAAGATAGGACCAATCGGACCGTTACCTTCTACCTTAATCGTTAACTTTTGCTCACCTTTTAACATTGCGCCCATCATTGTACCCGCAGTTAAAGAACGCCCTAGTGCCGCTGAAGCTGTTCTCCATGTATCATGACGTCTTTGCGCCTCACTTACTGTATTTGTTGTACGTACACTATACGCACGCACTTCTCCATCAAACGCTAACGCTTTTACTAAATAATCTTTCATACGTATTTATTCACCTTTCTCATGCTGTAAATTTGCATTACGTTCATATAACATGTATAAACCTTTTAACGTTAAAAATGGATCTACAATATCAATTACATTCGATTCTTCGGAAATTAATTTTGCTAATCCACCTGTTGCAATAACTTTAGGTTCTTGTCTAGCTTCTTCTTTCATACGCTTAACAATACCTTCCACTTGTCCAACATAACCATAAAGAATACCCGATTGCATCGCACTTACTGTATTTTTCCCAACTACACTGCTTGGTTTTGTAATTTCGATACGAGGAAGTTTTGCTGCTCTGCTATATAAAGCCTCTGCTGAAATCATAATTCCTGGCGTAATAACTCCACCCATATAATGCTTTTCTTCGTTAATATAACAATATGTAGTAGCCGTACCAAAATCAACAATAATAAGCGGACTTCCATATAAGTGGATTCCTGCTACTGCATTTACAATTCGGTCTGCGCCTACTTCACGCGGATTTTCATATTTAATATTTAGCCCTGTTTTTATCCCAGGCCCTACTACAAGCGGTTTAATTTTAAAATATTTTTCACACATGCGCTCTAAAGCAAACATAATTGGTGGTACGACTGAAGACACAATAATACCTTTCACATCTTCAAACGAAAGACCTTCATGCTCAAGCAATTGCTTTACAAGCATTCCATATTCATCTTCTGTCTTATGACGATCTGTTTCCATGCGCCAATGCTGACGAAGTTCCCCCTCTTCAAACACACCTAGTACAGCATTTGTGTTCCCTACATCCAATACAAAAATCATATTCTCACCACTTATCTTATTTAATCTATATTTGTGCAGTATGTATAAAACTTATAAAAACATCATATCACACATACTTATATAATCAGCTTTCCTATCCTCATCATTTTACAAAAAGATTGCTCTCTATTTCAATTTTTAATACTAGTTTTACTTAAATTACTTTATCCACTAAGTTCTCAATAGTAATTAACAAAGGTTTTAACAAACAAAAAAGGAGTGACGATAGTCACTCCTTCGTTTCTTACTTATCTTCTTTATCTTCATCGTCTTTCTTCATGTTGATGTTTACTTTCACATCATCTGAAGATGTTGGACGTTCTGGCAATCTGCCGTAATCACATAAATGATTGATTTGCTCAGCATCTAACGTTTCTACTTCAAGTAACGTTTTTGCAATAAGATCTAGCTTATCACGATTTTCAGTAAGAATGTCTTTTGCACGAGCATAACATTCTTTCATAATCGTTTGCATTTCTACATCGATATCGTGTGCAATTGCATCACTGTAGTTTTGCTCTGAATGGAAGTCTCTTCCTAAGAACACTTGACCACCTTGCGAACTACCAAATTGCATTGGTCCAAGCTTATCACTCATACCGAATTCTGTAACCATACGTCTTGCAATGCCCGTCGCACGTTGGAAGTCGTTGTGAGCACCTGTACTCACTTCACCAAATACAATCTCCTCAGCTACTCGACCACCAAGTAAACCAGTGATTTTATCAAGTAACTCTGGCTTTGTCATGAAGTAACGATCTTCTTTCGGAAGCATTACTGCATATCCACCAGCTTGACCACGAGGGACAATTGTTACTTTATGAACGACATCAGCTTCATCAAGAACAACACCAATTACAGTATGACCCGCTTCATGGAAAGCAACGATATTACGTTCTTTTTCAGAGATAACACGACTTTTCTTAGCCGGACCTGCAATAACGCGATCCGTTGCTTCATCAATGTCACTCATATCAATTTTCTTCTTATCTTGACGCGCAGCTACTAAAGCAGCTTCGTTTAATAAGTTTTCAAGATCAGCACCAGAGAATCCTGGCGTACGAGTTGCAATTGCTCTTAAGTTGATATTCTCATCAAGCGGTTTATTACGAGCATGCACCTTCAGTACAGCTTCACGGCCATTTACATCTGGACGATCTACTGTAATTTGACGGTCAAAACGACCTGGACGTAATAATGCTGGATCAAGAATATCAGGACGGTTTGTCGCAGCGATGATAATAATACCTTCGTTTGCACCGAATCCATCCATTTCAACAAGTAATTGGTTCAACGTTTGCTCACGCTCATCATGGCCACCACCAAGACCTGCGCCACGTTGACGCCCTACTGCATCAATTTCATCAATGAAAATGATACAAGGAGCATTTTTCTTTGCATTTTCAAATAAATCACGTACACGTGATGCACCGACACCCACAAACATCTCTACGAAGTCAGAACCACTGATAGAGAAGAATGGAACGCCAGCCTCACCTGCAACAGCACGTGCTAATAAAGTTTTACCTGTACCTGGAGGTCCAACTAATAGGACACCCTTTGGAATACGAGCACCAACTTCAGAGAACTTACGAGGGTCTTTCAAGAATTCAACTACCTCAACAAGTTCTTGTTTCTCTTCATCCGCACCAGCAACATCTCTGAAACGAACTTTTTTCTTTTCATCATTATATAACTTCGCCTTACTTTTCCCGAAGTTCATAACACGGCTACCGCCGCCTTGAGCTTGGTTTAATAAGAAGAAGAATAAAATGAAGATGATGACAAACGGAATGATTGAAGTAAAGAATGTTACCCAGGCACTTGTTTCTTCTGCTGGTTGATACTTAACTTCGGCACCTTTCGCTTTATCATTAATTTTCTTTTGTAATTCCTCAGTATTTGGTGCATAAGTAACAAATTGTTCTCCTTGGCTAGAGTTATTGAATTGTCCTTTTACCTCAAATACACCATTTTTCGGTTGAAGTTGCACATTACGCACTTCACCGCTTTCTAGTTTAGTAATGAATTTGTCGTAGCTAACTGATGTCGTTTTTTGTGTCGAACCATTAAAATAGCTCACGATTCCAATTACTACTAAGAATATCAGTAAATAAAAGATGGTATTACGGAAGATACGATTCATTCCTAACCTCCTCTCACGGCATAAACACTATAGTAAATCGTAACATAGAAAAACTTTCCTATACAATTGTGAAGCCTATATTTAATTAATTTGAGTAAACGCTTGGTTTTAATACGCCTACATAAGGAAGATTACGGTACTGCTCTTTATAATCTAATCCATATCCTACTACAAATTCATGTGGAACAGTAAATCCAACATAATCCGCTTTCAGATCAACCTTACGGCCTGTTGGCTTATCTAATAATGTAACAATTTTTACAGACTTCGCTTTACGATATTTGAATAAGTCTACTAAGTAGCTTAGTGTAAGACCACTATCAATAATATCTTCGACGATTAAAATATCGCGACCTTCTACAGAAGTATCAAGATCTTTTAAAATTTTCACTTCGCCTGTTGAAACTGTAGAGTGACCGTAACTAGATACAGCCATAAAATCCATTTCAAGATATGTATCTGTTCTCTTTAATAAATCTGCCATGAATGGCATTGCGCCTTTTAATACACCAATCGCAAGAGGTACTGTGTTTTTATAATCCTCTGCAACAATTGCACCTAGTTCGCGCACCTTTTCTTGTATTTGCTCTTCAGAAATTAATACTTTTTCGATATCTTGATTCATCATTTCATTATCCTCCCGGAAGACTCCTTGCTTTTGTAGTGAATAATCATATATTTATCCTTCTTTGCCATCTCTTTCGAAATTGCAAATGCAGACCGCTTCAACAAGGGTACCCAAATAATGGTCCCACTTGCATCACAAACGACCGGCCATTCTTCTCTTTTTTCTTTCGGTACTTTTGCTTCGATAAAAATAGCTTTTATCTTTTTCGTGCCATTCATACCTTGTATTGACATGCGATCTCCATTTTCCCTAGAACGAATACGAAGTGGATATGATATATCATTATACTTAGCAACAAATACTGTTTCATTCATGTTACTTGGTATATCTTCGCTCACCTCTGTTACAAATTCATCCCCGTTCAATAGCGTAATGGTCCCGGGTACTGATAAATCTTGTAAAAAAGGAGAAACAATTTCTTGTTTAAATCTAAAGCTACACTCCTCGTATGTACGAACAATTTTCAAATCACCTGGAAAATCAAGTGAACCTGAAGGTTGTGTCCGCTTAAAAAACTCAATCACCTTGTCAATATGTATGGAAGAAAGAGAAGATGGAATCTTATATTCATAAAGATAGTTTAATATTAGTTGAATCCCTCTTCTTTGTAAAGGCATAGACATGGATTCAAAGGCAGGAATTGATAAGCTAATTTGTTTATCACTTTTTTTTGTAATTACTTTATTCATTTTCTCAAAAGCTAATTCCTGCAAATAAGCCTCATCCTCTTGCATCTGCACGCTAAATTTTTGGAATTTCTCATGCACTTGTGGATTTTCTTCTTTCAAATGAGGAAGGACATATTTACGTAATCGATTCCTTGTATATACTTCCTTTTTATTACTCGGATCTATACGTGGCATTAAATTTAGCTTATTACAGTAATCAACAATTTCTTCCTTCGTTACCCCAAGTAACGGCCTAATTAAATACCCATTATGAAAAGGACGCTTCACTGCAATTCCTGCATATCCTTTCGGAGTACTCCCTCTTACAAGACGCATTAAAATTGTCTCGACTTGATCATCTCCATGATGTCCAAGAGCAACATATCTTGCATCATATTTCTTCATTATTCTTTCCAAAAATGCATATCTGCATTCTCTAGCAGCAACCTGTGCATTCATTCCGTATTGCTGTTGATATTGTGATACATTAATCCTTATCGTTTCACAAATAATTCCCAGTTCTTCACAAAGGCCCTGCACAAACCGTAAATCCTCATGAGATTCATCACCTCTAAACATATGATCCACATGAGCTACTACAATTTCCAACTGTTTTTCCGCTCTTTTTTCTAATAAATAATATAAAAGCGCTAACGAGTCAGGACCACCAGAAACTCCCACAACAATTGTTGAATCATTCTTTAATACATCATGCTGCTTTACAAAGTCATCTACTTTTTCAACAAATGTATCTTTCAACTTCGTAATCACCTTTCATTAAACAAGAACAGCAACGTTAGTTGCCTTGTCTACAATGGTACAACTTTTACAAACATTGTGCAAAAAAAAGATATACAAAAATTACATTTTTATCTTACATCCTCCGTGTATATTCACAAAATTAATAACATTACCTTTTTCCACAAAAAAACCTAGGTATTCACCTAGGTTTTTAAAATCAAATTATAGATAAACATTCCACTTACATTTTACTGCGCCTGCATTCCTACAATCGGAATCGTAGCCCACTTCGGCATATTTTTCTTCACTTTTGCCACTACAATAGTCATATCATCATTTATATAACCATCACAAGAGCGAATCACTTCTTCCATAATGATATCAGCAATTTCTTGCGGGTCTTCGGTTTGCAATTCTTTAATTTTTCGTTTCATCCACAATTCATGATTCTCCACATGCTGTGCTCCTTCAAAAATCCCATCGCTCATCATAATAAGAATATCGCCCGTTTTTAATTGTTCACCCACCACATCAACTTCAACATCTTCAATGATTCCCATCGGCAAATTACTTGCTTCAATTTTCAAAATATTATTTGCGCGTTTAACAAAACTCGGCGTTGATCCAATCTTTAAAAACCTTGCACTCGCATCCCGCAAATCTACCATAGCTAAATCTAACGTCGTAAACATCTCTTCTGTCGTTCTCAAAGAAAGAATTGAATTGATAGACTTAATTGCTATTTCTTCATCAATGCCCGATTGGAGTATTTTTTGTAATAATTTCACCGTTTCCTTACTTTCCATATGAGCCCTTTGCCCATTCCCCATACCATCACTAATTGCAAGTGCATATTTACCAACACTTAAATCCATCATCGCATAAGAGTCACCCGAAACAAATCCACCGCCTTTTGCAGCTGTAGCCAATCCTGTATCAAGAGAATACGTCTTCGCCGAACCAAATGATATTAAACTATGGCCATTTGGATAAGAAGACTTTTCTTCATGTTTAACGACAATATTTTCTTTAAGGATATCCGAAAGCATCGGTGCAACTAACTTTTCACATTCACCATGTTCATTAGATGCAACTGGAATTAACATTTCAATATCAATACTTCCTCTATCTAAACAATAAATATCAACATGCTCTACTTCGACACCAAAATCACGGAATGCTTGCATAATCTGTTCTTCCTGCACTTGATGATTTTCACGCTCTCGTTGTATCTCCTTAGCAAAATCCTCCATAACCTTTGATACACCTAATAGTTGCTCCGCTACTATTCTACGATTTTCCTTCATTTGTTTTCGTAATTTTTGTCCCTCATAGAAGTGATCTAATTCACCCGCTACTAAATCCGTCACTTTTTTCCCTCTCACACAATGCTTGTCCCACTCACGAACTAATTTACGATTATGTTGCAGGGTTCCTTCTTCCGTTTCATTCATTATTTGTTTCATATAATCGTACGTTTTATCAAAATTCACTACCCAGCATTGATCCTTTTTAAAGCATGTTTGACATGTTTTCGCAGTAATTGTACTCAAAAACAAATCTGCTTCTGTCTCTTTATCTTCTTCCTCTACATACCCATATACAGAAAAGCTATTAGATAAAGCAGCAAATACATTTGCAAATTGGTTGATTTTATTTGCTGTAACATCACGCATCCTTCTTAAATATTGTTGTTGGTCTTGCGAATGCTCTTGTGTACCTGGCATAAATTTAGCAATACGATCCAAAACAAGCTTCGGTGTTAATAAGAAGATAACAATCGCTACACCTGACTCAATTAAAGTTGTTACAATATTTGTCTGTTTGTCCACATATAATGTAATTAAGCTTGTCCCAATTAATAAACCTAAACTAACACCTAAACGCTTCCCTTCTTTTAACAATCCACCAAGCAATCCAGAGAAAGCAAGAAGGCTAAGCTGAGACAAGCTAGACACATTTGCTAAACTTAATATTAGTCCTGTTACAACCCCTACTGTGGATCCTGTGGCAGCACCTGCAATAAATGCAAATACTAGCACTAAATACCTTGTAAAAATATGTTGAATAGAAGCATCATATACAAACCAATCTGTTGTACCCGTTAAAACAGATGCTAGTAATATAATCAAACAAACAATTTCTTCCGTCTCTAATGCCTGTTGTTTTCCTTTCCTTTCCACTAAAAGCGGGACGCTTTGTAAAAATATCATAGTTAATACGAAACTAAGCCCAGCCTCAATGGTACTAACGAGTAAATCGTACATGGTGACAGTTTGTTGCGCAAAATATACAACAACTAAGTGTGCGGTTAATGCGGAGATAAATACTTGAAATGGAACAAGTCCAACAGTTTTACGTGTAAATCGACTAAAGAAGATATTATAAATGAAGAAGGTAAAGATAGATGCAAAGGTAAAAAACAAATTATCTATCGATACCGAAAGAGCTCCTCCCATTAGAGCTAAAAATGCTAGCGGCATCTTATCCCGCTTCATAACATAAACAGCAGCAAAAAATGGCAGTGCAAACGGTAAAATATTTGTTAATATATATGCTCGTCCCAAAAGAAAACCAATAACAACAATAATAAATCCCCATCTAAAGAAAACTTGCTCAAATTTCATTCGCAACTTACTCGTCCACTTTATTCCTCCAAGCTGACTCTCATTCATTGCCAATGCACTTGTATTCATAGTATTCCTTCCTGCTTTAGGCATATTTTTAACACCACCTGCATAGTTTAATTACTGTCATTATAAAAGATGATTGTTGGTTTTTTTGTCAAAACAACAGTTTTCACTTTTATAATCGTTCGACTTTTTATTCGAAATAACTCTACAGATATACACGGTATGTAAGTTATTTTTAAGATTTTAATTAAATATTCAGAAAATATAGGGTGATTTTGTAGAAGTGTTGTATATCTTAATTTATTTAACAAAAAAAGATCATGCAAATTTGCATGATCTTTTTAGATGACCCGTACGGGATTCGAACCCGTGTTACCGCCGTGAAAGGGCGGTGTCTTAACCACTTGACCAACGGGCCGTTAAATTAAATATAGCGGCGGAGGGGATCGAACCCCCGACCTCACGGGTATGAACCGTACGCTCTAGCCAGCTGAGCTACACCGCCATGTCGTCTTATTTAACGGACAATTATTATCTTACATCAGATACTAATTAAAGTCAACACATCTCAAAAACTTTTTTAAAAATATTTTTAACATATAAAAAAGCACCCTGAGCCATCACTCTGGGTACCTCTCTATATGTTAAAAACTAAACGTCCTTATTATCCGCGACGCGCGCCACGGCCACCACGTTTAGACTCTGTGTTACGCTTTAAAGAAGTTAAACGATCTTCGCTATCTTTTAAGAAGCGTGCCATCTTTTGCTCAAATGTTTCTTTCGGAGCTCGGTCGTTACCGCCACCGCGATTATCTCTGTTGAAAGAGCGATTATTACGTTGTGGACGTCCAGAACGTTGTTGATCACCACCGCGTTGGTATTCACCGCGTGGACGATCTCCTTCTGTTTTTTCACGTTCTTTCGCTTTTTTGATAGATAAACCAATCTTTCCATCTTTTTCAACATTAATAACTTTTACTTCTACTTGGTCGCCCACTTTTAAGTGATCGTTAATATCTTTTACATAGTTATCAGCAACTTCACTAATATGAACAAGACCCGTTAAGCCCTCTGGCAGCTCCACAAAAGCCCCAAAATTTGTAATACCTGTTACTTTACCCTGTAACTTGCTGCCTACCTCGATTGACATAAAAAAAATGCTCCTCCTTAGTGGTTAAAAAGTCAAATTTTACTTTATTATATATAATCCTAAAATATAGTGTCAATAAGACATACTCTACTTAGAAACAGGAAAAATTATCTCCCCTTTACCAGAGAAGAAATAATCCCTTCTAGCAATCTTTAATACGTACTCTTCATCATTTAACTTTTGAACTTCGTCTTTTAGACTTTTTTCTTTATTCGTTAATGAATCCAGTTCTTTTTTCATGTCCTTAACTTTTGCTTCTTTTGCTTTAATGGAACTGTTTTGTTGATAAAACGTTACACTAATACTCGCAATAATTGTAAAAGTAAAGACAAGAAAAACCGCTAAACGGCGATAAAGTCGCTTCCTGTTCTCATCCGTTTGTATTATATGCTCTTTAACAGGATTTGGACTCTGTTTTTCGATTGTTCTTTGTCTCAGTTCCCTCATTTCCGAGGTCCCCCTAACTTCTTTTTTATATGCTCCCATAGTTGGAAGATATGTCCCTTCAATTTTGCTATATATTGCAGGAACCCTATATGTTTCACTATAAAAAGTTTAACACGATTAGGGAGAAGTTTCCATATGAGCGAAGCAATAAATCGAACAGGCCAGAAAAAAACTTTCCATATGAAAAGTAATATCCAAATCACCATTTTCCATAACACATGTCCAATTGAAAGCAGTATACGAAATAAGAATAATATAAATGCAATAAATAGCTGCGCTATAATAATAACAGGTTTTATCATGAGTAGCTGTATAATTCGAACAAAAAAATATGTTGTTTGCATAAAAATATAGATGAGAAAATTTAACAGCTTCATGTATAGTGCCTTCAGTAAGCTTTGATATGCCGCAAAACCACATAATAATGCCAAAAACACATATATACGTAGCTCAGCTTCATTTACGAGAAGCAATACATAAAAGACGGATAATGCTTGGACAATCCAAAATAATATATCATGTATAAATACAAGCCAACGTTTACGTTCTTGGCGCTTTAAAAAACGTTGATATGTATCTAAAGACGCTCCAATCCAAGCACCCATTCCAATCATTGAAAGCATTGTATACAACTGAATTGTTAAGCTCATTTAAACAACTTACTAAAGAAACCTTTAGTTTTTTCCCCTTGATTTTCATCAATATACAGCATCTCATTAACTTTCCCTTTAATCGACACAATACCTTTTTCCACATCTAAATTTTTCATTTGTAAATTTTGACCACGAATTGTTAAAAAACCCATTACGGTCTCTAGTAAAAACTCTTCGCTATCAAAACTCTCTACCTGCTTCACACCGGTAATATCAATTATACGCCTGCCACGCATAATAATGTCATGCTCTACAGAAACATTTTGTTGATTAGAAGACGTAGGTGAGTAACCATTATTCACGTAAATCCCCCCATAGGTTTTTACTAGCTAATAGTAATGTATGAGGGGATAAATGATTTTAGAACAAGCCTTCTTCCGCTTTTACTTTTTCTTCACGAACTAAGCTATACATATTTGCTGCATCTTCTTTTTTAGTTGTTTCTTTTAATTCATTTATTTTCACAGTCACTATTTTTTGACCAAAACGAATTGTTAATTCGTCAGCTACTTTCACATCAGAACTTGCTTTTGCCACTTGACCATTAATAGATATTCTTCCTTGATCAGCTACTTCTTTCGCTAATGTTCTTCTTTTAATTAAACGTGATACTTTTAAAAACTTATCTAGACGCATATCAAATCCCCCTATTAGCGCTCTGTCTGTTTCGCTTCTTCCCATAAAACATCTAACTGTTCTAATGATAAATCTTTCATCTCTTTATTCATTTCAGCTACTTTTGCCTCCATGTATAAAAAACGACCAGTAAATTTCTCATTAGTTGAACGTAACGCCTCTTCTGGATCTATTTTGTAATGACGAGCTATATTAACAAATGCAAATAGTAAATCACCAAACTCACCCAGCATCTTTTTCTCATCCATATTTGTAACCTCTTGTTGGAACTCTTGCCATTCTTCCAAAGCTTTCTCTATCATCGGTTGCACATCAACCCAATCAAATCCAACCTTACCAGCTTTCTTCTGAATTTCATAGGCGCGTAGTAACTGCGGCAAACTTTTGGGAACGCCATTTAAAACAGATTCTTTCACGAATCCTTTTTCTTGTTTTTTAATTTCTTCCCAATTTGCAATCACTTCATCAGCGCTGTTTACATCCGTATTTCCAAACACATGCGGATGGCGACGAACCATTTTCTCAGATAGAGTTCGAATGATATCATCTATAGAGAACCAACCTTCATCTTCTCCGATTTGAGCATGAAGCATAACTTGTAATAATATATCACCTAATTCTTCTACTAAGTGATCATCATCCTCTTCATCGATTGCTTCCAACACTTCATAAGCTTCCTCAATTAAATATTTCTTTAATGATTGATGTGTTTGCTTTTTATCCCACGGACAACCATTTGGACCACGAAGTTCCGCAATAATTTCTCTAAGAACATCAAACTGTTGATACAAGGACGCACGCTCCTGAACTGGCGGCACGTACACACTCGTTAAATTATTCAATTCCGTTTCATGATCTAACATGTACAACGGTACCTTCTTTACTTGTTCAAATGAAGTTCCTGCAGCTGTTACGATATACACTTCATAATCATCTGGTAACATCTCCATTAATGTTAATTTTACATCAGATGCAACGAATGCATCATATACTTGGCAAAAGATTAAATGTTGACGCAGTTCTAATTGCCCTCTTTCAAATGATGTAGCATCAAGTAATTGGAATCCTTCAATCGGATCAATCTTTAGACTTGCAAACATAGGATCAAGGAAACTTTGTCCCCCCTCAATTCGCACTTCAACATTTGAAACTTCTCCTTTTTCCAACAGTAGCTGAACTGTTCTTTCTGCTACAAGTGGATGCCCGGGAACAGCATAGATAATTTCTGTACCTTCAGCTTGTTCTAGCAATTTATTCGCAATTGTTTCATATACAATTTCAAACGTATCATGTGCTTCATATACAGCATCAAAAGACGTATATTGTACGCCTTCTTTCTCCAATTCTTCTATAACTGGATGTTCTTTCGTTCTAACAAACAGATGGTCTGCTTCTTTTATTTTTCGATATACACCCATCGTTAGCTGATCTAATTCACCAGCTCCTAAACCTAAAATAGTAATGATTCCACTCACAACCAGTCACCTCTATCCACTCTTCTTCAATGAACCTTCTTTTTTCTCTTGTTTCATAACGGTTCCTAATTCTTTTTTTGTAAATACACGTAATTTCAAAATAAAAAACATATATGTCAATCCGCCAATGGCTACACCTAACAACGCTTCAAGTGTCGCGCTTCCTCTATGTTCCGTATCAATTACTAATCCAGACATCTGTAACACACGTGTGAACATCATTAATACAAATCCCATACAGATACCACTAATTACTATCCCTAACATATTTCGCTTATTGATAAGTGACCCTGATACAGCTCTCGTAAGCAACAAAGTATTTAGTCCAGAGATTATAATTAACGCACATAAAGTCGCAAAGGCTGCACCTTTCACACCAAAATAAGGCATGAATATATAATTTAACGCTAACTTTAAGCAACCTCCAAATACAACAAATAATGCTGGCTTAAACGTTTGCCCCAATCCTTGTAAAATAGAAGCTGTCGTAATTGACAATGAACTAAATAAAATAGATAACGATAAAATAGATAAAACATCTGATCCATCACTGTTTTCAAACAACATAATATTCGTAGGTTGAATAATACAAGTTAGTCCAATAGCTGCTGCAAGTCCAATAACACATGTTATTTTCACTGCTAACTTTACCTTTTCTTGAATAAAGGAAAGATCTCCTCTTTCCTTCGCCGCTGTAATAATCGGAATAAGTGACAACGAGAAAGAAGTCGTCACAACAGTACCTAATTGCATTAGCGGAATACTTCTATCATAAACACCCTTTAATACCTTTGCATTTTCAGCCTGTTCTCCCGCACCAATAAGTAAGCTGTAAAAGGACACTGAATCAGCCATCTGTATAAAAATAAGCACTAAATTACTAACACAAATCGCTAACCCCTGCCAAAAAAGGATTTTAACTATTTTCCTTTTACCCTTAATTCTCGCTGCACTTTTGAAGAATATAGAACGAAAATCTTGACGCATATACAATATAAGTACAATAATCCCAATAAGACCTCCCGCAATTGAGCCTAACATAGCCCCTGCACCAACTGTATATAAATCAAATCCGTGAGCAATTAGGAATAGCGATAAAAATACAATAATAGAAACTCGAATTGTTTGTTCTATTACTTGCGAAACAGCCGTTGGCATCATATTATTAAATCCTTGAAAATACCCTCTTGCTACAGACAAAAATGGCATCAATAAGAATGAAAATGAAATAACACGTAGTAACTTATCTAAGTGTATATCGCCCATAGCTACCGCAATTGTTTCGGCCCCAAAAAACAATGTAAAGAAGCCTATAAAACCAATTCCTAATAAGAACCAAAAAGATACACAAATAATTTCTTCTGCTTCTTTTTGTTTTCCCCGCTCTAATCGTTCTGCAACCATTTTCGAAATGATAACAGGAAATCCATAAGTAGCTAAAATTAAACAAAATCCATAAAACGGGTAAATTTGTTGGTAAATATAAAACCCAATATCCCCCGCTATATTTTGATATGGAATACGGTAAAAAGCGCTTAATACTTTTGTAACGAAACTTGCAATCGTTAATATAATAGCCCCACGCCAAAAGGCTTGATACTTCTTCGCTTCCATACAAGAAAACTCCTTTTTCTATTCTCACCTCTCGTATTATATCATAAAGAAAAGAACAAACTCCCTTCCCAACACGGGTAATAATGAGTTCCTACACGTTAAAAATATTCAACGAAAAAAGGTAGCAAAGTGCTACCTTCATTCAATATACATATATCTCCAAATAATTGATTTCTCAAAAAGAAAGATCATAATTAGGAAAGATTGCTACTTCTAAAATCAATATACCCTTACTGTTCCATTTGTTTCGCTAAGAAACTGGCAGCAGTATTAACCGCTTTATGCTCGATCTCGCTTATAATAGCTTCTTTTGAAAAAATAATGACGGCTCCAATCGGATCTCCGTTTGCAACAATTGGTCCAACTGTATAAGAATGAACCTTTTCTGTTACACCATCAATAATGGAAATATCACTTTCATCCGTCATAATAACAGACTTTCGTTCTTCCATCGTTTTTTCAATTAAATCGCCAACACTTTTATTTAAGTATTCTTTTTTCGATACGCCTGATACTGCGATGATAGAATCTCGATCACACACAAGCACATTATGTCCTAAGCTGTCATATAAAGCATCAGCATATTCTTTTGCAAAATCACCTAGCTCACTAATTGGAGAATACTTCTTTAAAATTACCTCTCCATCGCGATCAACAAATATTTCTAGTGGGTCTCCTTCTCGAATACGTAAAGTTCTACGAATTTCCTTCGGGATTACGACCCTGCCTAAATCATCAATTCGACGTACGATTCCAGTTGCTTTCATTCTAATGCTGCCTCACTTTCTACTGATGATCAAAGTGGTGAATTTACCTGTTCATGTAAAAATCACCAACTGTTAGATATAGTATTTTACACATTAGTTCTTCTATGCACGTCGAATTGTATTTTTTTATCTTATTTTAGGCATTTATTACTTCTTTTTTTACATCTGGTAAGCCTTTTAATAAATTTTCAGCAATCGTTAACCACTTCGATGTCTCTAAGCCATTTGTTTTCATAACAATTTTCAATTGTGATCCTTCCATTCCTAAACCAATCATACGTCCAAAACTATTTCCGAGCATGAATAATTTTCCACCATCAATATTTTGACTTGCTTGTTCAGAAAACAGGAATGTTACTTCAAATTTATTCTGCTTAATTAATTCAATTTGTTCTTTCATTGCCAACACTTTAATATTTGCAATTTGTAATAAATAACCAACTTCTTGTGGATAATCGCCAAATCTATCGATCATTTCTTCCTGCAATTCTTCAATATCCTCAATTGCAGAAACACCTCTAAATTGTTTATACATCATAATTTTTTGCTTACTATCTGAAATATAAGCATCTGGTAAGTATGCATCTACCTCTAAGTCAATTTCAACATTAACTATATTTTCAGTCCCATCTGTTCCTCTACGCTGTTCAATTGCATCTTTTAACATTTGAGAATATAGATCAAATCCGACAGAATCAATAAATCCATGCTGTTCTGCCCCTAACAAATTACCTGCTCCACGAATAGATAAATCTCTCATCGCAATTTTGAAACCAGATCCAAGTTCCGTGAACTCTTTAATTGCTTGTAGACGCTTCTCTGCAACCTCTGACAGCACTTTGTCACGTTTATATGCAAAGTATGCATATGCAACACGATTAGAACGTCCAACACGCCCACGAAGCTGATACAACTGTGATAATCCCATACGATCTGCATCAAATACAATTAACGTATTTACATTCGGAATATCTACACCCGTCTCAATAATTGTTGTACTTACAAGAACATCATGCTGTCCTTCTAAAAATGATAGCATAACAGACTCTAATTCGCTTTCGTTCATTTTCCCATGTGCGTACGTTACGCGGGCATCTGGAACTAACATCGAAATTTCATCTGCTTTTCTTTCAATATCCTCTACACGGTTATATAGGAAGTAAACTTGACCACCTCTTGCAAGCTCTCGCTCTATCGCCTCTCGCATTAACGCTGGATTATACTCGACTACATACGTTTGGACTGGGAAACGATTTTCTGGTGGTGTCTCAATAACAGATAAGTCGCGCACACCAAGCATAGACATATGAAGCGTCCGCGGAATCGGAGTTGCCGTTAATGTTAATACGTCAACATTCGCCTTCAATTGTTTAATTTTTTCTTTATGTGTCACACCAAATCTTTGTTCTTCATCAATAATAAGAAGCCCTAAATCTTTATAAGTAACATCTTTAGATAAAATACGATGTGTTCCGATTACAATATCTACTGTTCCATCCTTTAAGCCCTTAATTGTTTCATTTTGTTGTTTCCTCGTACGGAATCTACTTAATAAGCCTATATTGATTGGATAATCTTGAAAACGCTCTCGAATTGTTTCATAGTGTTGCTGCGCAAGAATCGTTGTCGGTACTAAAATTGCAACTTGTTTTTCATCCATAATCGCTTTAAATGCCGCACGAATAGCCACTTCAGTCTTCCCATACCCTACATCACCACAAAGGAGCCTATCCATCGGGCGTCCGCGTTCCATATCTTTTTTAATCTCGTCAATAGAACGTAACTGATCCTCTGTCTCTTGGTATGGGAAAGATGATTCGAACTCTTGTTGTTCTGCCGTATCTGGCGTATATGCATAGCCTTTTGAAGCTTCGCGCTCAGCATATAGTTTAATTAGGTCATCCGCAATGTCTTGTACAGATTTTTCAACTTTCGTTTTAACCTTTTTCCAATCATTCCCACCTAATTTGTAAACTTTCGGATCCTTACCTTCAGATCCTACATATTTTTGAACTTGATCAATTTGTTCAATTGGAACGTATAGCTTATCATTACCTTGATATTTAATATTTAAATAATCTTTATGAACACCATTAATCTCTAATGTCTCAATACCTAAAAATTTACCTATACCATGATTTACATGAACTACATAATCTCCAACTTTTAATTCCGAATAACTTTTAATACGTTCAGCATTCGATAGCTTTTGTTTACGTTGTGATTTTTTAACTTTCTTATGAAAAAGCTCCTTTTCAGTAATGACAACAAGCTTTTGCATCGGCATTTCAAATCCTGCATGTAAATCACCTACAGCAATTTGTAACCTTCCAGGCAATAAAATATCTGTACCTTCTACAATATCTGCCTCAATATCATAATCACTTAAAATATGTTGTAATTTTTTCACACGTTCATCATCTGTTCCGAGTACAACAGTCGTAAAATGCCCTTCATTCCATCTATCAATTTCTGTTTTTAACAAATTCATCTGTCCATGGAAATCTTGCATTGTTTTACATGTTACATTAACAATATTTTGCGGATGTGTGTGTGCGATATGACGCAAGAATAACGTTAAATATAAAAAACTTCTTTTTTTATGATGAAGAAACCCCTCGAATGGGTGAGAGAAAGATAAATCTTGAATAATTGTTCCTTCACCAAGAAGTGATATATACCATTCCGCCTCTTCTGTTTCAAGATGTGATGCTGTTTCTTGAATACGGGAAATCTCATCTAAAATTACAACACCATCTTCTGGTAAATAATCTATCAGACTAGCAGGTTCTTTATAGAAAATAGATAAGTATTTAAACATCTGTTCTATACTTTGCCCGTTTTTCAACATCTCAATTTCATGACTTACCGTCTCAAGCACTTTAGTCTTTAGTTTATCATCAGAAAGTTTTTGCATCGTCTTAGTCAAGCCTTCTTCAAGATGCTGAATTCCTGATTTTAATTCTTCCTGTGAAAATAAAAACTCTGTTGCCGGACCAAACCTAACGTTTTCTTTTTTACCTTGAGAACGCTGTTCATCCACATCAAATAATCGAATAGAATCGACTTCTGTATCAAAGAATTCAATACGAAATGGTAGTTCTTCAGTTAAAGGATAAATATCTAATATTCCCCCACGCAAACTGAACTCCCCTGGAGCTTCTACCATCGACTTACGTTCATAGCCAATATGATGTAAAGTATGCAAGAGCGCATCTAAATCAATCTCTTGCCCTAGATTGATTTCAACTTGCTTTTGCTTCCACAATTCTTTTATTGGTAAAAATCTACGCAATCCTGCCACTGGCGCTACAATGATTCCATTCTCTCCCGCAGCCAAGCGATTTAACACTTCTATACGTTGCGCTTTCAATTCTGGACTTGCAACTCCAATTTCCGATGCTATCAGTTCATTCACTGGATATAACCACACATCTTTTTCACCAAGTAACGCCACTAAATCTTCATGTACTTTTTGTGCTTGGTATAAGTTATGTGTCACGATTAATTGTGATTTTTTTGTTTTTTTATATAAAGCCGCCATTAATAATGAACGAGAAGACGTTGCCATCCCTGATATAAGTTGTTCTTTTAACCCATCTTCTAACCCATTAATAACCGATTGTATCTCTTCATTTTTATAAAATTGCTCTAATAAACCTATCATTTTTAAAACTCCTCTCAACATAAAGAGCAAGTCATTCTATTTTATGCAAATATTTTGGAAAAGGAAAACAGAAAAATGCTTTGGACATGCCAAAGCGACAACATTTTATTGCAGAAATTTTTCATACTCATAATACTCAGGATAAGATGCGAGCGTTTCTTGACACGATTCACAAATCGTTTTTATATATATATTTCCATTCTCATGAAAATGAATCATTTCTACTACTTCTTGCTCCGTTAGTTGAAATAAAACGTCGCTATATACTTTTTCTGCGTTAATGGAGCCTACATTACCTCCGCAGTGTCTGCAATAATAATACCCTTCCATACTAGCCTCCTAAAAATTCAATTACTACTAGTATGGGTAAAACAAAAGAGAAATATTCCCAATCTCATTTTTAACTATTGAAAGTATTCATGATTTGAAGAAAAGGCTTATTTAGCCACTCTTCACATGCATCCGCTGCTTTTTCAATAGAATGGTTAACATCCGGAATCTCTTCAGATGTAAAGCGTCCTAATACATAATCGACTACCTTCATTCCATTTTTCGGGCGATCAATTCCCATACGGATACGTTGAAATTCTTGTGTTCCTAAGTGCGAAATCGTTGACTTTACACCATTATGTCCACCAGCACTACCTTTCATGCGAAGACGCAATTTACCTACAGGAATGTCTAAATCGTCGTACATAACAACGAAGTCCTCAACATCAATTTTATAATAATCCATAAGTGGACGAATACTTTCCCCAGATAAATTCATGTATGTTAGCGGCTTTAATAAGATTACCTTTTCTCCATTAACAAACCCTGCACCAAATACACCTTTAAATTTTTGTTCATTCAAAGAAATGTTCCAACGCTTCGCAAGTTCATCAATGGCCATAAATCCAATATTATGCCTTGTTAATTCATATTCTCTACCTGGGTTCCCAAGTCCTACTATCAATTTCATTCTTGTACCACTACTTTCTTTTTTCGATACGAAAAGACGTAACCAATTTTGGTTACGTCTCATTCTATCCAATTAATTGAATAATACACTCACAGATTCTTCTTCGTATACACGAATGATTGCTTCTCCGATTAATGGAGCAACTGAAAGTTCATGTACTTTGTCGATTTTCTTCTCTTCTGGTAATACGATAGAGTTCGTTACAACTAACTCTTTAATGTTTGAATTTTGAATACGCTCAATTGCTGGACCAGATAATACTGGGTGTGTACAGCAAGCATATACTTCAGAAGCACCGTTCTCAACAAGAGCGTTTGCTGCTAATGTAATTGTACCAGCTGTATCAATGATGTCATCAATTAAAATCGCTGTTTTGCCTTCAATATTACCGATAATGTTCATTACCTCTGAAACGTTCGGGCGAGGACGACGCTTATCAATAATAGCGATTGGCGCTTTTAGACGATCTGCCATTTTTCTCGCACGAGTTACACCACCATGATCAGGAGACACGATTACGATATCTTTAAGACCTTTTGTTTCAAAGTAATCAGAAAGAATCGGTACACCCATTAAGTGGTCGATTGGGATATCAAAGAACCCTTGAATTTGTGGAGCATGTAAATCTAGAGTGATTACACGAGTTGCACCTGCTGTTTCAAGCAAGTTTGCTACAAGTTTCGATGTAATTGGTTCACGAGAACGCGCTTTACGGTCTTGACGCGCATAACCATAGTAAGGAATAACAATATTAATTGTTTTCGCAGATGCACGTTTTAATGCATCGATCATAATAAGTAATTCCATGATATGTTCGTTTACTGGGAAGCTTGTAGATTGAATAATGAATACATCGCAACCACGGATACTTTCTTCAATGTTAATTTGAACTTCTCCATCACTAAAACGATCAACAGAACATTTTCCTAGTCCTACTCCAATATGCTTTGCAATCTGCTCAGCAAGTTCCTTATTAGAGTTTAAAGAGAATACTTTCAAATTAGAATTTAGATATTGAGTCGACATCTAGATTAACCCTCCACATTATTATGATTTTTTCTTATTCAGCAATTGATCAACATAGTCTTCTTTGTTAACTTGACGTGCACGTGCTACCGATAATGCTTTTGATGGAACATTCTCTGTAATTGTAGAGCCTGCCGCCACATAAGCACCATCTTCAACTGTTACTGGAGCAACAAGGTTTGAATTACATCCAATAAATACCCCATTACCAATCACAGTTTTGAATTTATTCTTACCGTCATAGTTCACCGTAATTGAACCACAACCAAGATTCACGTCTTCTCCAACTTGTGCATCCCCGATATAACTCAAGTGTGAAGCTTTACTTCTATTACCAAAGACAGTTTTTTTGATTTCCACGAAGTTTCCAACGCGTACTTCGTCTCCAATAACTGAATCTGGGCGAATATGTGCAAATGGACCAACCGATACTTCTGTACCAAGCTTACTATCATGTACAGTAGATTGTCGAATTGTCGTACGATCTCCAATTTCACTATCGCGAATTACTGTATGCGGTCCAATTTCACAATCAGAACCAATTACAGTGTTCCCCTCAATAATTGTTCCTGGATGAAGAACTGTATCGCTACCGATAATTGCATCAGCAGAAATATAAGTGTTACTTGGATCAATAATTGTAACACCATTTACCATGTTCTTTCGGTTGATACGGTTTTTCATAATAATTTCCGCTTGCGATAGAGCGACTCTGTCGTTAACACCTAACGTTTCATCGAACTGCTCTGTTTGATAAGCTGATACGATATGACCTTCATTTTTTAAAATCTCAATAACATCTGGAAGGTAATATTCACCTTGCACGTTATCATTTGAAACTTTAGAAAGTGAAGCAAATAAAGCCTTATTATCAAAACAATACGTACCTGTATTGATTTCTTTAATAGCTAATTCTTTCTCATTTGCATCTTTATGCTCAACAATCTTTTCAACATGACCATGACCATTCTCATTACGAACAATACGGCCATATCCAGCAGGCTCTTCTATGTATGCTGTTAGCACCGTCGCCATTGCTCCTGCTTCTTTATGTTGCTGAAGTAATGCTTCCATTGTTTCAGCAGTTATTAGAGGCGTATCACCACAAATAACTAAAGTTGTTCCTTCTTCATTTGCAAGTACACTTGCAGCTTGATCTACAGCATGTGCTGTACCAAGTTGTTCTGCTTGTAATGCAAATTCACTTACGTTCCCTAGCTGTTCTTGTACCATTTCAGCACCATGTCCAACAACCGTTACAAGTTTCTGCAATCCTAATTGAGATACTTGATCGACTACGTGTTGTACCATAGGTTTTCCACATACAGGATGCAGCACTTTGTATAGCTTAGACTTCATACGTGTGCCTTTACCTGCAGCTAGAATCACTGCAAATCTGTTTGACATATAGACCCTCCATCGCAACCTATTTATCCATTAAAGATATTATCCTAAATCATCATATATTTCAAGAAACACATTTTAACTATTAAATTTTACCATAATTCTTATAAGATGTTTTACTCTTTAGTATCTTTTTTAAGAAATAAGCTATACTATTTAAAATGATTTTGAAAAAATTAGTAGTTTCTTCTTTTTATGTTAATAAATTATACAGTTTCCAAATATAAAGCCAAAAAAACAAACCCCTGTAAATGCTTACAGGAGTTTGCTACAAAATTATAAGGCTTTTTGTCAAAAGCCCTTTTCATTCGAATTTTACGAAGCACCTGCTTCTTCAAACTCAACCTCTTCTAACTCGCCTAAACGATGATACTCTGTTAAAACCGCATCTTGAATTTTAGAGCGTGTACCAGAATTAATTGGATGTGCAATGTCACGGAACTCTCCATCTGGAGTACGTTTACTTGGCATTGCTACAAATAATCCATTATTACCATCAATTACACGAATATCATGAACAACAAATTCATGGTCTAGAGTAATAGAGGCAATTGCTCTCATGCGGCCTTCTGTGTTTACGCGGCGTAATCTTACGTCAGTCACTTCCATCTTGTGTTCACCACCCTTTTCTAAATAAGCGATATATTTGTATAAATTCCACAAATTTTCTATTTTCCCTTTAATTTTTTAAAAATTTTTAAGATAAAAATTTTTAAAGTAGTTGAATATAGAGATTAGTGGAGGTTATCGCTTACAAAAGGTTACTTAACTAGGGCGATTACTTCAATTTCAACGGAAACATCTTTCGGTAATTTTGCTACTTGCACACAAGATCGAGCTGGTTTATGAGTAGAGAAATAAGAGCTATACACTTCATTCACAGCATTAAAATCATCCATGTCCTTTAAAAATACTGTTGTTTTTACGACTGTATCAAATGAAGCACCTGCTTCCTCTAATACCGCTTGTAAATTTTGAAATACTTGTTCTGTTTGTACTGTTACATCTCCTGTTACAAGCTCCCCATTTGCCATCAATGGAATTTGTCCTGAGCTATAGAACATGTTATTTACAATAATCCCCTGTGAATAAGGTCCAATTGCTTGTGGTGCCTTGCTTGTTTGAACAACTTTCATACTTTTCACCCTTTTATTATTTATTTTACTCTTTAAAAATAGTGTACGAAAGGCAGTTTGTCCATCTATTTTATAATCTATAAATAAAATAAAAAAGATAGAGCTATCTGCTCTATCTTTTATTCCGCCTCTACAAGCCCTTCATCAAATGGTGCAAGAGAATAATTCCCTTTTTCCACTTGAATCGTTTTTTCTTTCACATCAACTTCCGATAGACGAATTAATGATACAAAATTATTAATTAGTCGTTCTTCAATATCTGTGGATTCTACTAATACACCAATACCAACAACATTAGCCTTGAATTCTTCTAGCATACTCATCATACCTTGAATTGTTCCGCCAGCTTTCATGAAGTCATCAATAATTAAAACATTCGACCCTTCTGGAAGACTGCGTTTTGCTAACGTCATTGTTTGAATTCGTTTAGAAGAACCCGACACATAGTTAATACTAACAGTCGGACCTTCTGTTACCTTATTATCTTTCCTTGCAATTACAACTGGTACATCTAAGTAATTTGCCACTGCATAAGCAAGTGGAATCCCCTTCGTTGCCACCGTCATAACTGCATCAATTGGTTGCCTAGCAAAAACAGAAGCAAACAAACGACCTGCGCCATTAATATGGCGAGGATTACTCAATAAATCTGTCATGTATAAGTAACCGCCAGGCAAAATACGATCTGGGTTTTCAAATAAGCCACAAAGCTCATCAATAATTAGATCTGCCTCTTCTTCACTTATATACGGTATATATTTCACTCCTCCTGCTGCTCCTGGTATCGTTTGCAATGTGCCGACCCCTTGTTGTTCAAACGTTTGCTTAATAATAACTAAATCTTCACTAATGGAAGACTTAGCCGATTGATACCTTTCAGCAAAAAAAGTGAGAGATACTAGCTGACGAGGGTTTTGTAGCAAGTAATAAGTCATATCGACTAATCTTGTACTTCTTCTAATTTTCATACTCTCACCTCAAATCACGAATATTCTAAACAAATCATAACGTATTATACGTCTTTATTCAAGCGTTTCTCGCTCTCCTAATAAACGTACCGCATAGACTTGTTCACAAAATCCTTTTAATCCGTTATAAATGCGATGCATTCGTGAATCATGGTGTACAAGTCCAAATACAGTTGGACCACTTCCACTCATTAATACAGCATCCGCTCCAAATCGCTTCATCTGTGATTTAATACGGGCAACTTCAGGATGCATTCCAAATGTTACATCTTCTAAAACGTTACCAACAGTATCACAAATTCCTTTATAATCACCAGAATTTATGACATCAACCATTTTATCTACATTTGGATGTGTAACTCGATTTAACTTTAAATTTCCATACACATCAGCAGTAGATACACCTATATGTGGTTTCGCTAAAATAACCCAACAAGAAGGCGGAGTCTTTATATGCTCAATTTTCTCTCCTCTTCCAGTGGCAATTGCTGTGCCTCCGTATACACAGAACGATACATCTGATCCAATTTCTGCACCAAGCTCTGCTAACTCATCAATTGTAAGCCCTAAATTCCATAATTTATTAAGACCACGTAATGTCGCTGCTGCATCACTACTTCCACCTGCTAATCCAGCTGCTACTGGAATCGTTTTTTCAATAGTAATAGATACACCTTTTTTTACATTAAACTTCTCTTTTAATAATTTCGCTGCCTGATAAGCTAAATTTCGTTGGTCGTCTGGGACATACCGATTATGGGATAAAATTTCAATACGGTCTTCTGCTAATTCCGTTAGTTCTAGACGATCTGCTAAATCAATGGTTGTCATAATCATTTTCACTTCATGATATCCGTCTTGTCTTTTTCCCAGTACATCTAACGACAGATTAATCTTTGCTGGTGCTTTCACTAGTAGCTTCAATCTATTCACCCACTCTATGTACTCAATCTTTTATCGTTTATTTTACCATAAATTTATAGTAAGACGATGACACTTCCCTAATTATAACGAAAAGCATTCAGAATGAAACTACTTATGTAAAATGATGGCACCTTTTAGAGTACAAAAAGCCGAGGAATGTCTCCTCGGCTACCGTAGCACAGAAAGTATCTTACAACTACTGGTTTCGTTTCATTAATTGCTGTTCTGCAATTTCTATAGCACGTTTCACCATGTTACCAGCATCTTTCGCACGAATTCCGCCCCATCCTTCTTTCTGAACAACATCATAAAAGCCAAGCTCTTTTGCTAGCTCTTCTTTAAATTGGTTTGACATGACACCTCTTCGTCTACTCAATGCAGAGTCCCTCCTTATTTTGCTACGGTATAGTTAGTATGCAAAATAATATAGCTTTTCATTTATGGGAATATATGTAATGATATATGGATTATAAAATGACCTCATTATGAGGGTCTCCATAAAATGTTAACTCTACTGTCTCTGTTAAAACATCTGCATAACTATAAGATACACGTTGCAACGCATCTTCTTGTTGATCCAATTGTACAACAAAAACGGAACGGTATGTTTCTGCTAGTACACCTGATTGCTCCACAGTTTTTCTTCTTCCACTATTTGCTTTTAACATAAGTCGCTGTCCAAGATGGTGATCTAATTCGCTTTTAATTTCATCTAAACGTTTTGACATATACTTCGCTACACCTCGCTGTAATTTAGATTGAACACTTAAAGCACGATATATCTATCCTAATTATTAACCGCAATTCACAGCTAATATCATCCTGCGTTTGAATAGATAGAAGAAATACTATATTGTAAAAGTATCATTACGTAGTCTTTACGTTCTTACCTCTTTTTATCCAAATTCATTTAAATCCTTCCATACAAAAAGCAAGATACATATGTATCCTGCTTACTCTTCGTAATGTTGAAAAGGTAATCCCGTTCGTAAAATCCCTCTCGTTTCAATTCCACCTAGTCCCTTTTCACCAGTAATTGTATTACGTACGACATCCCATACATTGACTCTCTCCATAAATGAAGTAAAACTAATTTTACCAACTACATATACAGGATCTAGTGCATGAATATTAATTCTAGATGGTGAACTAGCGAAATTGGCCCCTGCACGAATTAGTGCCTCAAAATGTGATTGACATGCCCCAGCAAAAATAACAAGTTGATCCAATGATGGATATTTTTTTCGCACTTCACGAACAGCCTGTACAAAATGCCTTGAATGCCTATATGCCGCTAAATCTCCCTTCACTCCTTTTGATTTTGTATATGCATCATGTCCTGTAATAACGAGAATGTCTGGGCGAAAGTGATCTATTAAGTCTACTACTTTTTCATGCATCTCCGTTTCTTTACAATGAATACCTTGAACAGGAACGCCAATTTTATTATATAAATCTAAGCACTTGCGCAAATATAAAGGGTCTCCATCTATATGCAATACACGTCCCGGCATTTGAAAATAATTTACCTCACTTGTGTATCCACCAGTTGAAGTATGTTCATGCCTTTGTTTCATCAGTACATAATCTTGTTGAAACAAACGATACGTGCGCTCCATTGTTTCTTTCTCACGCTTCACCCTTTTTTTATGTTCTCTTTGATCTATACTAATTAAATCTTCAAGTGGCGCATCCGCCACCAGTCTAATTTCTTCTCCAAACAATATAGCTATCTCGCCTTTTATTTCTATAATACGAAAAAGAATATCCCTCTTATGAGAATATCGTTCCACTAATTCTCCAACATGTAAAACCATTCTCCTACCTCCAAACTCATTAGGCCATCTTACCTGTTTTTAAAGTATGAATTTAGAGAGAGAAAGGTGACAAAAGGGACAGTTCAACTTGAACTGTCCCTTTCATATTCTTATGATAATTTATGAAGAACTAATGCATTACTTAATGTTGCAAACTCTTCAATAGATAGCGTTTCGCCTCTTCGCTTTGGATCAATTCCTACTTCTGTTAAAATTCGATCCAATAACTCCTTATCTTTCGGGAAACCATTTAAATTATTTGATAAATTATTCATTAAAGTTTTACGGCGCTGTGCGAAACTTGCTCGTACTACTTCAAAGAAGAACGTTTCATCTGTCACCTCTACAACCGGTTTAGGACGCTTTAGAAGGCGGATAATTGCAGAATCAACGTTTGGCTGTGGTACAAACACTGTACGCGGTACAGTCATAACTGTTTCAACCTCTGTATAGTACTGAATGGCAATCGATAAAGAACCATACTCTTTTGTTCCAGGTTTAGCAGCTAAACGATCTCCAACTTCTTTTTGCATCATAACAACAAATCCACGAACTGGTAACTTTTCTTCAAGCAATTTAAATAAAATTGGCGTTGTAATATAGTATGGTAAGTTAGCTACTACCATTACATCTTGCCCTTCTTCAAATTGCTCATTAAATACTTCATGTACATCTGCTTTTAGTACGTCTTTATTAATAACTGTAACATTACCATATGGCGCTAACGTCTCATCTAAAATTGGTAATAGTCTTTGATCAATTTCAAAAGCCACTACTTTTTTAGCACGCTTCGCTAATTGCTCTGTTAATGCACCAATACCTGGTCCAATTTCAATTGCACCACTTTCTGAACCAATTTCTGCATGATCGACAATACGATTTAATACATTTGTATCAATTAAAAAGTTTTGTCCTAAACTTTTTTTGAATGAAAATCCATACTTTTCAACAATGTCTTTTGTACGATTTGGCGTTGCGATATCCTTCATTTTTTTTCCTCCTGTATTACTTGCTTATAAGCTTCTGCAAATGATTCCTTTGAAACTTGAAACATCTGTAATCGTTTATGTAACTGTTTTGCATTTGTATAACCAATCTTTAATAGCTTACCCATTCTTTCTCTGCGGCTCTTTGCCATTTCTCCGCCCACTAAGCCTGCATCGACTAAATCACTCCAACTAATTTCACTTGTGTAAGCTTCCATTTCTTCATGTATATTCTCTAGAGCACGGCGAATCGACTCATTAGAAGCATGTTCAATCCCAACACCCTTTTTCCTTTTAGCAAGCGCTTCTTCCTTCGGTAAAAAAGCATGCTTACAGCCAGGAACCTTGTCAGAAATAATTTTTCGAATACGCTCTCCAGGATAATCCGGATCTGTGAAAATAATAACGCCCCTTTTTTGCTGCGCTAATTTAACTTGCTCAATAACATGATCACCGATTGCTGAACCGTTCGTTTCAATTGTATCCGCATCAACAGCACGCTTAATCGCAACTGTATCATCTTTACCTTCTACAACGATAATCTCTTTTATTTTCATGCTTGCCTCCACACTCATTTCGTCTCTACTTAGTAAAACAAAAAAATGACGACTTTTCCATTATTATTTTCCCCATTCTTATATTTTAAAAAATAGAATAGAAAAATCTTTGTTCTCTGTCCTTATTGTAACACTTCATCATTCACATTTATTTTCTTGATTACTTCTACTAGTGTTTCTCAAAATAAAAAAGAACAGGTTTCACCCGTTCTTTTTATTCAACTCCAAATAAAACTTTTGCATTTTTAGTTGTCATTTCTGCTACTTCCTCATAAGAAATTCCTTTTAAATTCGCAATTTCTTCTGCTACGAGTTTTACATAACTCGGTTCATTTCGTTTCCCGCGAAATGGATGCGGCGTTAAATAGGGACAATCCGTCTCTATTAACAATTTCTCTAATGGAATCTCCGTAGCAACTTCTTTCGGTTTCTTAGCGTTTTTAAATGTAACTGGTCCACCTAACGAAATTAAAAAGTTCATATCAACACATCGCTCTGCTACTTCTACGCTACCGCTAAAGCAATGCATAATGCCTCCTACTTCAGCTGCATTCTCTTCTTCTAGAATATCAACAATATCTTGAGTTGCATCGCGGTTATGTATAATAATCGGCAAATTTACTTTTTTCGCTAATGCAATTTGTTTACGAAATACTTCTTTCTGTATTTCTTTTGGAGACTTATCCCAGTGATAATCTAAGCCCATTTCTCCAAGTGCAACGACTTTAGGATGAGAAGCAAGTTCTTCTAACCAAGCTAAATGTTCTTCTGTCATGTCGATTGCATCAACTGGATGCCAGCCAACCGCAGCGTAAATAAAATCATAGGCTTCAGCTAATTCCATCGCCTTTTTTATCGTTACTTCATCAAAACCAACAACAACTGTATAAGTAACTCCCGCTTCTTTCATTCGGGCAATAACCTCTTGCAAATCTTCTTCGAATTGCTCTGCATTCAAATGTGAATGTGTATCAAACAACATAATACATAACTCCTTTTATATTGAAATCAAGTTTATTCTACAAAAATAAGTTCTTTAATAACTTAACGATAACAATACTACAATCTTAATGCAAAAATAGAGAGTGTAAAAAAGAAAAAAGACGCTTCACACATGTTACACGTGAAACATCTCTTTTCTTGTCTTAATTACTTGATTTTTGTACCATTTGGTAGATTTTGGTCAATTGATGCTAATGACAATACGCCATTCTCTTCACCCGCTAAAATCATACCTTGCGATAATTCACCGCGTAATTTTACAGGTTTTAAGTTTGTTACACAAATAACCTTTTTACCTTTTAAGTCTTCCGGCGAATAGAATTTTGCAATTCCAGAAACAACTTGACGCTTTTCTGTGCCTAAGTCTAGTTGAATTTTTAACAACTTGTCTGCTTTTTTCACAGGTTCAGCAGATAGTACTTCAGCTACGCGTAATTCTACTTTAAAGAAATCATCAATTGTAATTTCTTCTGCCTTCGGTTCTTCTTCTTTTTTCTCTTCTACTTTAGGAGCAGAGCTTTTCATTTGTTCTTTAATGTACTCTACTTCCACTTCCATTTCTAAACGAGGGAAAATTGGGTTTCCTTTTTCTACTTTTGTTCCAGCTGGAATGCAGCCAATTGTAGATAGACTTTCCCAAGATTTATGAGCTTCATCAGTAAGGCCAAGCTGAGCAAACATCTTGCTTGGTGCTACTGTTAAGAATGGCATAAGCATAATACCTGTTTGACGAAGTACTTCTGCTAAATGAGCCATTACAGAAGCTAACTTTTCACGATCATTCTCATCTTTTGCTAATACCCATGGTTGTGTTTCATCAATATATTTATTCGTACGACTAACTAGTTGCCAAATAGATCCTAACGCTACAGAGAACTCCATATTCTCCATTGCTTCTTCTACTTTTTTCAAAGTATCTTGTGCAAACGCTACTAACGTTTCATCAAATTCCGTCACATTTGCTTTAAATGCAGGGATTTCTCCGTTAAAATACTTATCAATCATAGCTACTGTACGATTTAATAAATTACCTAAGTCATTTGCTAAGTCGAAATTAATACGCTCCACAAATCCTTCTGGTGTGAATACGCCATCAGATCCAAATGGAACTTCACGAAGTAGGTAATAACGTAATGCATCTAATCCGTAACGATCGATTAATGTAACTGGATCTACTACGTTTCCTTTTGACTTACTCATCTTCCCATCCTTCATTAAAATCCAGCCATGAGCAAAGACTTTCTTCGGAAGAGGTAAATCTAATGCCATTAAAATTATCGGCCAATAAATTGTATGGAAACGAACAATTTCTTTCCCAACTAAATGCACATCTGCAGGCCAGAATTTTTTATATTTCTCTTCATTTGCTGTTCCATAACCTAACGCCGTAATATAGTTAGATAATGCGTCAACCCATACGTAAATAACATGTTTTGGGTTACCAGGAACACGAACTCCCCAGTCAAATGAAGTACGAGAAACCGCTAAATCTTCTAATCCTGGTTTAATAAAATTATTAATCATTTCATTTTTACGAGACTCCGGCTGAATGAAATGTGGATTATCTTCATAGAACTTTAATAGTCTGTCGACATATTTACCCATTCTAAAGAAATAAGATTCTTCACGAACAAGTTCTACATCATGACCACTATCTGGGCTTTTTCCTCCAACTACTTTGTCGCCTTCCATAATTGGATCTACTAATTGATGCTCTGTATAGAACGTCTCATCTTGTACAGAATACCAACCTTCATATTCATCAAGATAAATGTCACCTTGATCTACTAATTGCTTAAAGATTTTTTCGACAACATCTTTATGACGATCTTCAGTTGTACGAATAAAATCATCATAAGAAATATCCATTTTCTCCCAAAGTTCTTTAATTCCTGCAACAATGTTATCAACATATGCCTGTGGCGTAATATTTAACTCTTCTGCTTTCTTTTGGATCTTCTGTCCATGCTCATCAGTTCCTGTTAAATAATGCACATTATAACCTTGCATACGCTTATATCGTGCCATCGCATCTCCTGCTACTGTCGTATAAGCATGTCCAATGTGTAATTTTCCACTTGGATAATAAATTGGGGTAGTAATATAAAAGGACTTATTTTCCTCTGTCATTGTTTTGGACCTCCCGAATAACCTCATATGTATTTATAAACAGTATATCAAAAACTCATATATAAAGTGAAACTTTAATCAGTAGGGTTTTTGTTCCTCCCCACTAATTATTAGCCCACATTAATTGGGCTTTTACGAGCAGTCCAAATCTAACTTATCTTCTTTACGCCAACCTAATTTTAAATTTAGGTCTTAATGCTCGATATCTTTATCATCTATTGCTCATATTTCACAAAAATATACAATCTCCACTTTGAATTTATTATTTTTTCAGAAAACAATGTAAATAATTGTGGAATTTCCTCTCAATCTATTATATATAAGAAATAAGAAATCTATAAATCTTTTTAAAAAATATAGAATTTAAGAATTGACGGAAATGTAAATGATTGGTATCATATGTCCATAGGGTATTTTGTCGAAAAATGACGAATCTAAAAATAGACTCGAAACTTATAAACTATTTATTTAGGAGGAAAAAAATTATGAAATCTACTGGTATTGTTCGTAAAGTTGATGAATTAGGTCGTGTAGTAATTCCAATCGAATTACGCCGTACTTTAGGTATTGCAGAAAAGGACGCTCTTGAAATCTATGTTGATGACGAAAAAATCATCTTAAAGAAATATAAACCAAACATGACTTGCCAAGTAACTGGTGAAGTATCTGACGGTAACCTTTCTTTAGCTGAAGGTAAAATCATCTTAAGCAAAGAAGGCGCTGAGCAAATCTTAAACGAACTTCAAGATTATATCGAAACAGCAAAATAAGCTTCTCAATTATGAGAAGCTTATTTTTTATCGACATGATAGATTTGATATACATCTCTTTTCGACAAATCTCGATCTTTAGCGACTGTTTTAATCGCTTCTTTTGAATTCATACTTTTTTCATTTATATAATATTCAATATGATCATATACCGAAAGAGATTCCCACCATTGTTCTTCTGGAGCAGGTTCTTCTGTTGAACCAGCTACTAAAATACAAAACTCACCACGTACTTCATTTTGCTTCGTCCACTCAATTGCTTCTTCGATTGTCCCTCGAATAAATTCCTCAAATTTTTTAGTTAACTCTCGACATAATACAATCTCTCTATTTCCCAACACTTCCTGCATCGAAATTAAAGTATCGTCTAAACGATGAGGCGCTTCATAAAACATCATTGTAGTTTGTACATAACGAAGCTTTTCTAACTCCATCTTTCGTTCCTTTTTGTTTCTCTGCAAGAAACCATAGAAATAAAACTGCTTTGTTTCAAGACCGGATGCAATTAATGCTGTAAGGGCTGCATTTGCTCCAGGAAGCGGAATTACATGATATTGCTCAGCTACTGCCTCAACGACAATATCGTAACCTGGATCAGAAATACACGGCATACCAGCGTCGCTAACAAGTGCTACATTCTTTCCATCCTCTAATTTCTCTAATAGTTTCTTCCCACTTACTTCTTTATTGTGCTCATGATAACTCGTAACAGGTGTTTCAATTTCAAAATAATTACAAAGTTTTTTCGTTTGTCTCGTATCTTCAGCAGCAATTAAATCAACTTCTTTTAAAATTCGGATTGCACGAAATGTCATATCTTCTAGATTTCCAATAGGAGTTGGTACTAAATATAAAACTCCCTTTTCATTTTGTTGAAAGCTTTTTTGTTGCCACATAGCGTTCTCCTTTTTGCATATATGCCTCTTTTTGTTTTCTCGTTAATTGCTTAAAGTAATACTCCGCTTGCATAGCTGTACGCTTATCATCGTGGGTCTCTACATATTTTAAAACAACAGGAAGCCTGACGCGTGTATACTTAGCCCCTTTGCCGCTATTATGAGTCTGAATTCTCTTTTCTATATGGTTTGTATATCCAGCATAATAACTTCCATCAGAGCACTCTACCACATAAAAAAAGTGCTTATTCTTCTCCATATAAAATCGAACGTAGCTCCTTTGTATATTCGTTATTGTTCTCATATACAACGAGAGGCGGTAAAATTTTCAAATCTGCATTTCCATCCTTAATTCCTTCAATTAACAATGTATTTGCTTCTTTTCCAACCTTAGGATAAACAAATTGCACGCGCTTTGGTTCAATTTTATATTTACGCATTAATGTGACAATGTCTAGTAATCGCCCTGGACGATGTACAAACGCTACTTTCCCACCTTGTTTTACTAACTGACTACTTACAGATACAACATCTTCTAATGTACACATAATTTCATGACGAGCTATCGCTAAATGTTCATTCATATTTTTCTCTGAAGTTTGAGGTGTTTGAAAATATGGTGGATTACATGTAACAACATCATATTGATGACGCCCAAGTTTCTCTGGCATATCTTTCAAATCTCCATGTATGAGGTGAATTCTTTCCTCCAACCCATTGTATTGAACGCTTCTTACTCCCATATCATATAAGCGTTCTTGAATTTCCACCCCAGTAATATTTCCTTTTGTTCTTGTACTTAATAGAAGGGGAACAACCGCGTTACCTGTACACAAATCAAGTAAATTCCCCTTTTGAATTGGTACCCATGCAAAATCTGCAAGTAAAACGGCATCTAAAGAAAAATTAAATACTGATGGGCTTTGTATAATCTTCATGTCTTGTGCTAATAAGTAATCTAAACGTTCATCTTCATATAAATTCATATACTGCTCCTTTTCTTACCCTTAACCTACCCTATTTCATGTATAAAAAATTACCTTTCCAATTATAATTGGAAAGGTAATTTCACTTTTTATTTAAGAATGACAGACAGAATAAACAATCTCCCTCTTTACGTACACTTCCATAATGTAGATTGCAAATATGAAAACCTTCTTGATACAGTCTCGCTAAATTGTCATAGCCTTCACCAATATCTGTTTTCGGCTTCACTTCTTTACGTTTTTGAGTTTTTTGTTTTTCTTTATTCTGCACTTCTTCAAAACGGTGTCGCAAATTGTTATTTTCCATTTTTATATGCTGGTTTTCTTCCAACAACTCTGCAAGATGCTGTTTTAACTCTCCCAACTGTTTATATAAATGTCCAATTTGCTCTTCCATACTAGAAACCGATTCAAAAATATCTTTTTTCTCCACAAGCACCCACCTCATTAATCTGTGGTTTGACTCGAAACGACCCCTTTATTCACTAACTCATCTAACGTATATTCTACTATCCGTTCCTTGTCTACTAGTTCCACTTGAATTAATCTTTCTAAAATATTTAATCCGATAACACGGCCAGTACCATGCGGGGTTTGTATACGTTGATCTAAATCAGGAAGTTGTTCCTTTGCTGCCTCATATTCATCATTCTCATATTTTAAGCAACACATTAAGCGACCACATAAACCAGAGATTTTTGCAGGATTTAATGATAAATTTTGATCCTTTGCCATTTTAATGGATACAGGTTCAAAATCCCCTAAAAAAGTAGAACAACAAAGCATACGACCACATGGACCAATACCACCTAGCATCTTCGCTTCATCACGAACACCAATTTGTCTTAGTTCAATTCTTGTTCTAAAAATTGCGGCTAAGTCCTTCACTAGTTCGCGGAAATCGATCCGACCATCCGCAGTAAAATAGAAAATAATCTTATTACGATCGAATGTATACTCTACATCTACAAGTTTCATATCAAGATTATGCTCTACTACCTTTTGTTGACAGACTTGATATGCTTCTTTGGCAGCATGTTTGTTCTCTTCAACAATGGTACGATCATTTTCATTTGCAATACGAATAACCTTTTTTAGCGGTAATACAACGTCGTTTTCATCAACTTGTTTTTTGGTAATAACTACTTTTCCGTATTCAATACCTCTTACCGTTTCTACAATGACAAACTCATTTTCAGAGATATCGAACTGGTTTGGATCAAAGTAATATACCTTTCCGGCCTTCTTAAAGCGAACACCTACTACATCATACAAAACGGTCATCCCTCCTGCAACCGCAACACTAACTGTTCGAACACAAGCTGCGCATTTACATTAGCGTTGATTCTATTTTTTGCCTCTAATATATTAAAGAGAGCTGATACAATGCGCTTCTGAGCATAGGAAAACGATTCAAACATCTCTTTCTGATCATGAAAAACAAGACGATCTTCTTCTCCAAGTTGAACATATAATAAATCCTTATAAATAAGGAGTAACATATCTAAACCTTGCTGTAATTGTTCTTTCTCTCCAAAGTGTTTTCCCCATTTTTCTTGTACAAAAAAAATAGAGGTTTTATCTTTTTCGAGCGCTTCACATAATTTTATCACTAAAGCTCGTGCTTGTGCAAACCATTCATCACTACATAAAGCTAAAGCTTCATCAAAACTATTTGTAAGTTGAGCAGCAAGTGTCGATAAAGATGCTGTAATCCCTTCATCCTGTAATCTTCTAATTAAAGATTCCGTAGGTAACGGTCTAAACGTAACGACTTGACAACGAGATAAAATCGTATTTAAAATTTGATGACTTTGTTCAGTAAGTAAAATAGCAGTTGTATCACTACTTGGTTCTTCTAAAAATTTCAAAAGTGTATTTGCCGCATTTGCTGTCATACGATCTGCGTGCTCAATAATATATAATTTTTTATTTGCCTCTAATCCTGTTTTTGAAAACTCTTCTTGTAAATCATGAATTTGCTGCTTTTTAATAGATAATCCGTCTGGTTTTACAATATGTAAGTTAGGGTGGTTACCTGAATCAATTCGCTTACAGTTTGTACATACATGGCAGGGCTCTACCCCATTCCGCTCAGAACAGAGGAAACTCTTTGCCATTTGAATTGCTGTCGCAAACTTTCCTGTCCCTTTCCCTCCCTCTAACAAGTAAGCGTGGGATATACGCTCTTTTGCAATGCTATTCATCAACATTTTTACACCGATGGGTTGTATAGCAGAAAGCTGCTCCCACGTCTTCGTCATAATGCATACCTCACTTATTTCATTCTTTCCTTCTATTATAACAATTTATCTTCTATAATCTGAACAACTTCTTCTATAAGTTTTTCCATCGGCTGATCAGCATTTACCAATACAATACGATCCGAGAAACGTTCTACAACTTGTAAATACCCTTCGCGCACACGTTTATGGAAAGAGATATCTTCCATATCTAGTCGATTTACTTCACGTCCTGCATCTTTTTCAATCCGAGCCAAACCAACCTCAGGCTCAATGTCTAGATAAATTGTTAAACTAGGCATACAGTCCTCTGTTGCGAAACGATTTATTTCAAATACCTTATCCATACCCAATCCTCTTGCATAGCCTTGGTATGCTAAAGAGCTATCTATAAAACGATCACATAACACGAGGTAGTTCTCATTAAGTGCTGGCATAACTTTTTCTACTAAATGTTGTCTGCGCGCAGCAGCATAAAGAAGCGCTTCTGTACGTGCTTCCATCATCGTATATTCTTGTTTATGTAAAATCGTCCTAATGTCCTCAGAAATTGCAATACCGCCTGGTTCCCTTGTCGCCATTACCTTTTGTGCTTTTTTTTCAAAATATGGCAATAAGCTTTTAATTAACGTTGTTTTACCTGAACCTTCTGGGCCCTCAATTGTTACAAATAATCCCTTCATCCTAAAACCTACTTTCTATATCATACACTTTCATATATTTCGTATTACCTTGAAAACGAGCTCCTGCTCTCTCTAAATACATAATTTGCTCTTTATGCTCTGAAGTAATTCTCTCTCCATACATAATCAATGGAATTCCAGGTGGATACGGAATCACCATTTCCGCCGCTATCATTCCAACAGCCTCTTCTATAGATACTATCTTTGTTTCATATCCGTCTAGTTGTTTATACGTATACGGTAAAAGAGAGAATTCACCTTTATAAGTATAACGAATAGATTCCCTCTTGTCTTTCACCTCATAATGTTGCAATGCTACTCGGATCATCTCTATAACCTTCATATATCCCTCATTTACTTGTAAGGGTAAAATAAATAGGACATTGTACGGATCAGCCATCTCTGTATATATACCGACCTTTTCAAATACAGACTGTAATTCGTACCCTGATAACTGACAACGAGTTTGTACGGTGACCTTTAACTCATCTTGCAACGGATATTCTAAAATGGCGATTTGGGGAATAGAACGTAATTGTTCCTTAAATCTTCGTAAAAACTCAACAATTTCACTGTGACCTTCTTCTTTTATACGCGCCATTGTAAAGCGTGCTATATCCAAGGAAGCCATAATTGGATACGATGGACTACTAGATTGTAGCATACTTAAATAAGTAGTAACCTTCTCTTCGTCTACTAAGTGACTATTTATATGTAAATAGGAACCCATTGTCATTGCGGGTAATGTTTTATGTGCAGAATGAACTACAATATCTGCACCATATGTTAATGCTGACTTTGGGAATGGTTCTCCCAAGCACAGATGTGCCCCATGTGCCTCATCTACCAAAACAGGGATTTTATGTGCATGTGCAAAAGCGATGCTTGCCTCTAGATCCATACCCATACCATAATAATTAGGATGCGTTAAAATGAGTGCTTTCGCATTTGGATACTTTTCAATTGCTTTCTTAATAATTTCGTTACGAACTCCCACCGGTACGTTATAAGCTTCATCAATCCATGGATCTAAAAAAATGGGATTTGCTCCCGCAAGTTTTAAAGCATTAATAATTGATTTATGGCAATTTCTTTGTACAAGAACAATATCATGTTCCCCACAACAAGACAAAATCATTGCTAAGTTCCCGACTGTTGAACCATTAATTAAAAAATAGCTCCTCTTTGTATTATAAACTTCAGCCAATAATTGTTGTGCCTCATCTATACATTCAAACGGACTATGCAAATCATCTAGTCCTGCTAACTCAGTTACATCAATAGATAGAATATCTTTAAACTCTCTTATTGCCTCCTGAGGGAAGTTTAAACCATTCTTATGACCTGGAACATGAAAGGATAACGGCCCTCTTTCTTTAAACTCTATTAACGCCTCATATAAAGGCATACGATTTTGATTCATCTACATCTCTTCCTTATTATTCATTCTCTATCTATTATACAGAACAAAAAAAATAATAGGCATATGCCTATTTAAAAATATGATACTTCTAATTTTCGAAGCTGCTTTAAATAATGTATATATTTCGGATCATCTGTCTCTGTATTCACCATATCCTTTTCACATTCATAGCATATTAAATTATTATAAACATATATACCTTCTTTTCTTTTTGTCTCACAAACAATACAAACTTCACTTTGTAATTTCATAGCCTTCCCTCCCTATTTTAGTGAACCTATTTTATACTTCTAATCCTTAACAATTTACAGAAAAATATACACCCATCTCTTATATAATATGATTAACTCTTGGGCAACGTGTTTGTATCACCCTTACTTCTTTCCCGTTCTTTTTAACAATACAAAAAAACACAAGTCAAATGACTTGTGTTTTTAGTTGCTTGGCGACGTCCTACTCTCACAGGGACAAGGTCCCAACTACCATCGGCGCTAGAGAGCTTAACTTCCGTGTTCGGTATGGGAACGGGTGTGACCTCTCTGCCATCATCACCAAACTATGAAGGCATATTCCTTCAAAACTAGATAACATTGCTACATATTATATGGTTAAGTCCTCGATCTATTAGTATTCGTCAGCTCCACATGTCACCATGCTTCCACCTCGAACCTATCAACCTGATCATCTTTCAGGGATCTTACTAGCTTACGCTATGGGAAATCTCATCTTGAGGGGGCTTCATGCTTAGATGCTTTCAGCACTTATCCCTTCCGCACATAGCTACCCAGCTATGCCCTTGGCAGAACAACTGGTACACCAGCGGTGCGTCCATCCCGGTCCTCTCGTACTAAGGACAGCTCCTCTCAAATTTCCTACGCCCACGACGGATAGGGACCGAACTGTCTCACGACGTTCTGAACCCAGCTCGCGTACCGCTTTAATGGGCGAACAGCCCAACCCTTGGGACCGACTACAGCCCCAGGATGCGATGAGCCGACATCGAGGTGCCAAACCTCCCCGTCGATGTGGACTCTTGGGGGAGATAAGCCTGTTATCCCCGGGGTAGCTTTTATCCGTTGAGCGATGGCCCTTCCATGCGGAACCACCGGATCACTAAGCCCGACTTTCGTCCCTGCTCGACTTGTAGGTCTCGCAGTCAAGCTCCCTTATGCCTTTGCACTCTACGAATGATTTCCAACCATTCTGAGGGAACCTTTGGGCGCCTCCGTTACACTTTAGGAGGCGACCGCCCCAGTCAAACTGCCCACCTGACACTGTCTCCCGGGTCGATAAGACCCGTAGGTTAGAATTTCAATACAGTCAGGGCGGTATCCCACCAGCGCCTCCACCGAAGCTAGCGCTCCGGTTTCAATGGCTCCCGCCTATCCTGTACAAACTGTACCAAAATTCAATATCAGGCTACAGTAAAGCTCCACGGGGTCTTTCCGTCCTGTCGCGGGTAACCTGCATCTTCACAGGTACTATAATTTCACCGAGTCTCTGGTTGAGACAGTGCCCAAATCGTTACACCTTTCGTGCGGGTCGGAACTTACCCGACAAGGAATTTCGCTACCTTAGGACCGTTATAGTTAC
>NZ_JBBOXT010000001.1:12500-27500 GCF_038007725.1 Bacillus sp. FSL W8-0640 | reverse complement strand
AGAAATCGCACCACGTAACACATGATATACACCTTGATACTCTTTCATTTTTTCCATCGCGATTACATCTTTCGGTTCTTGTACGACACAAACAACTGATTGATCTCGATGTGAATCATTACAAATATAACAAGGATCACGATCAGTAATATGTCCGCATACAGAACAGTACGCTAAATCTCGCTTCGCATTTACAAGTGCTTTCGCGAAACCTAACACATCATCTTCTTTCATATCTAATACGAAAAATGCCAATCGAACCGCTGTTTTCGGTCCGATACCTGGCAACTTCATAAAACTATCGATTAGTTTTGATATTGGTTCTGGATAATGCATGTATCAATATCCTCCTAGAACATTCCACCTGGTAAGTTTAAGCCTTTTGTAAATTTACCCATTGTAGAGTTTGAAAGCTCATCAGCCTTTTTAAGTGCATCATTTGTTGCAGCTAATACTAAGTCTTGTAGCATTTCGATATCTTCTGGATCTACAACTTCTTCTTTAATCTTCACTTCAAGAATTTGCTTGTGACCATTTGCGATAACTGTAATCATTCCGCCGCCAGCTGTACCTTCAACTGTTTTTTCACCAAGCTCTTCTTGTGCTTTCGCCATGTCCTTTTGCATCTTTTGCATTTGTTTCATCATGTTATTCATATTTCCCATTCCGCCACGCATCATAATTAATTCCTCCTAATTATTATTACTCTTTTATTTCAATGAGTTCTTGCCCTACTAATTTCACTGCCTCTTCTATAAGAGGATCTTCCTTTTTCTCTGGGCTTTCTTCAGACTCTCCACCTTCACGTTGTAAAAAGTCTTCACGGATTTTACCCCATTCACTTTTTGGAATGGCAATCATATTTAACCTTTTACTTAGCAATTCAAATAAAGCTTGTTCTACTGTATCCATAGCTTCTCGATTTTCGCTCGCCATCTTACAGTGAATCTCATATTGAAATGCTAAAACGTAAGTGTCATCTGAAGCTGCCACTGGTTCGCTATTTTCTAGTAAAACAGCAAACGCTACTTTGTTATATGATTTGAGTCTTCCTAACAACTCACCCCATACAGCTTTTAATTGTTCTAAATCTTGACGCTTCGCTTGTTTTAATACTTCATTTACACGTCCGACAGGAATCTTCATACTTCCTGTTCTTACCGGCTTTGGTGTTGCACGTGTCTCTCTTACTTCCTGTTGTACACCAGCTGGCACACCGTTCTTTTTAACTTGCTCTAACTCTTTCTCCAGTTGCTGCATCCTGTTCATAATTGCTTGCAAACGATCTGTACCATTTGCTTGCATCATAAACTGTTGACACAATTGCACCATAACAACTTCTAAGAAAATACGCGGATGATTTGTCCACTTCATTTCCTGTTGTCCCTTACTAAGGGTATGAATAATCTCATAGATCACTTCCGGTTGCATTTCTTCACTCAACTTACGGAATTGATCATCTACAATTACTCGTTCCAACATATGTTCTAGTTGCGGTGAAGTTTGATATAAAAGCATATCACGATAATAGTAAATGAAATCCTCCATAAAACGAACTGGATCCTTCCCTTTACTCATCATTTCATCTATGATTTGCAATGCTCTTGATACATCATTTTCACGTATGCATTCTACTAAATTGCCTAAGTATTGCTGAGAAACAGATCCTGTTACGGCCAATACATCTTCTGTCGTAACGGTCTCATCACTATAAGATATAGCCTGATCAATAAGGCTAAGTGCGTCACGCATACCACCTTCAGCAGCACGCGCAACAATTTGTAATGCCTCATCTTCCACTTGCGTACCTTCATTTGTCACGACCGTTGATAATCTCTCAACAATATCATTCACTGATATTTTTCGGAATTCAAAACGCTGACAACGTGAAATAATTGTAGACGGGATCTTATGAGGTTCTGTTGTCGCCAAAATAAAGATAACATGTCCTGGCGGCTCTTCTAAGGTTTTTAAAAGCGCATTGAATGCACCCATAGAAAGCATGTGAACTTCATCAATAATGTATACTTTATATTCTACAGCACTTGGAGCATATTTTACTTTATCTCTAATATCTCGAATTTCATCTACACCGTTATTTGAAGCCGCATCAATTTCTAATACATCTGAAATGGATCCTTGTGTAATTCCTAAACAAGAAGGACATTCATTACAAGGTTCAGCTACCGGAGCATGTTCACAGTTAATTGCTTTTGCAAATACTTTTGCAATTGTCGTTTTTCCTGTTCCCCTCGGGCCAGAAAATAAATAAGCATGTGAAACTTTCTCTTGAAGAAGGGCATTTTGCAACGTTTTTGTCACGTGCTTTTGACCGACTACATCTTCGAACTTTTGCGGTCTCCATGTTCGGTATAACGCTTGGTATGACACGAAAATACGGCCTCCCTCAAAGGTTATTATCTCATTTATTATAACCCATTCTGTTTATAGATTCCAAAAGTTATTTTCTATACAAAAAACTCACCTTTGTATTAAGGTGAGTTTTGTATACATATATAACTGCCGTGCACCCTCCGTCGATTACGTACCATAAGCGTTACTCAAGCAGTTAGCTCGGTTCAGGCACTCCTGCGGCACACGAGAAGACCCGCTTATTGCTGCTTCCTTCCGGACCTGACAAGGTTCACGGGGTCCCGTTGCGCAGGACCCAAACGTCAACACCACTTACTTAAGGCAGACCTTACAGCAACATAACCTCGAGAGGGGATTCGGCCTCGCTAGAGCGGATTGCGAGTATAGGGCACCGCTACCTCCCCGCTTAGCACGGCAAAGTTAAAACCAATATTCGGTTGCCTTCATTAAAGGCATTATCAGTATAACTTGTTTCTTTATAAAATGCAAATACGTTAGTTCCCAGTATTCTTCTCTAATTTTTTTATTGCTTTTCTTTTTTTACGAAGCTCTCTAAAAAAGCTTGTTAACAACGTACCGCATTCTTCCTCTAGTACACCAGATACTACTTCACATTGATGATTGAAGCGTTCATCCGTTAAAAGATTCATCAATGTCCCTGCACATCCGCCCTTCGGATCACTTGCACCATATACAACTCGCTTCACTCGTGATAAAACAATTCCACCTGCACACATTGGACAAGGTTCTAATGTTACATACAATGTTGCATCTTCTAAACGCCATGTCCCTAATTTTTTACACGCCTCATCTATCGCTAGCAACTCAGCATGAGCTATTGATCTCTGCTCAGTTTCCCTTAAATTATGGGCAACACTAATTACCTCACCATCTAACACTATAACTGCTCCAATTGGTACTTCCTGTATTTCCTCTGCCTTTTTAGCTTCTTCTATCGCTAATTGCATAAAATAAATATCTTGATCTTGTTCCATAACATAGTCCTTTCATTACAAATAAAGTACACTTATTTCCATTTACTACACAGGGGATAACTTTTACAAATTCAATCCACCCTAAAAGAAAAAAGAGAGGGGATTACATATGAAAAATACCGCCTTGCTCATTATCGATATGATTAATGACTTTCAATTTTCCCACGGACCCATTCTAGCTAAAAAATGTGAAATTATAACAAACCCTATTTTACAATTAAAGAAAAAAATGAAATCCTTCGGCTGTCCTATAATTTACGTTAATGACCATTATCAACTGTGGAGATCTGATATCGACCAACTTATTACTCATTGTACAAATGAATATAGCGAAAACATAATCCATAAGATTGCTCCAAGTTCTGATGATTACATTTTTATTAAACCACATTATTCCGCTTTTTATGAAACACCTTTAAATTCATTACTAGGTTATTTAAAAATAGAAAATCTAATATTAACAGGGGTTGCCGGAAATATATGTATCCTATTTACAGCTAATGATGCTCATATGAGAAATTATACATTGTATGTACCAGAGGATTGTATCGCCTCTAACAACGACCAAGATAATATACATGCTTTAAAAATAATGGAAACTACATTGAAAGCAACTATAACATCATCAACCAAAATAAAATTTAATTAATACATATATCTATTTTCTAACTTTTTATATCAAATTAACCCGCTCGCTTCCCTCTTGTGCTACAATAATTCTGTTTTGTGTTTTTAGTAGTCACGGTAAATCACTGATTGAAAGGAGGAAACAGCGTGACCGGAGTACCATTTATCACGGTTGAAGGACCAATTGGTGTTGGAAAAACTTCACTTGCGAAGGAAATTTCAACTCACATGCAACTCCACTTACTAAAAGAGATTGTTGATGAAAATCCCTTTTTAGGAAAGTTCTATGAAGACATCGACGAATGGAGTTTTCAAACAGAGATGTTCTTTCTTTGTAATAGATACAAACAATTAGAAGACATTAACATAAAGTATTTGAATCAAAGGAAACCAGTAGTAGCGGATTACCATATCTTTAAAAATTTAATTTTTGCATCCCGCACATTAAAAGACTCCCAATATGACAAATACATGCAAATTTATCGTATCCTTACACAAGATATGCCTGTGCCAAATGTCATTGTTTATTTAACAGCTAGCCTAGAAACATTGCAAAAACGAATTGCCATGCGCGGAAGAGAATTTGAAAAAAACATGGATCCAAATTACTTACTACAGCTCACAAAAGATTATGAAACAGCAATGGATGCTTTTAAAAAAGATCATCCGGAAATACCAGTATTGAAATTTAATGGAGACGATATGGATTTTGTAAAAAATCCTGATGATTTAAACGTCATCCTATCTGCCCTTCAAAATACTCTCTTAAAGGAGTCGAAATAATAATGAATTTAAGGCAAAAATATGATATACCCAATGACGCAGTAATCACTATCGCCGGAACGGTAGGTGTGGGTAAATCAACTATGACAACTGCATTAGCTAATGCTTTAGGTTATCGCACATCATTTGAAAAAGTAGATTCCAATCCATATTTGGACAAGTTCTATGCGGACTTCACTCGTTGGAGCTTCCACCTACAAGTGTACTTTTTAGCAGAACGATTTAAGGAACAAAAAAGAATTTTTGAATATGGTGGCGGTTTTGTTCAAGATCGTTCCATTTACGAAGACACTGGAATTTTCGCAAAGATGCATCATGAAAAAGGAACAATGACGGAAACTGATTATGAAACATACAAAGGTTTATTTGACGCTATGGTCATGACTCCTTACTTCCCTCATCCAGACTTATTAATTTACTTAGAAGGTTCTTTCGATGATATTGTCGATCGTATTCAAGAACGCGGGCGCCCAATGGAACAGCAAACACCAATTGAGTACTGGAAAGAAATGCATGGACGTTATGAAAACTGGATTAACAACTTTAATTCATGCCCTGTATTACGCTTAAATATTAATGAGTACGATATTTTAAAAGATGGTGATTCAATCGAACCAATCATTAAAAAAATTGGCCATTTTTTAAAACAAACACGTAAACTTGTAAAATAAAAAACCCGTGCATATGCACGGGTTTTCCTATTAAATTACTTCTTCTTTGTTGGAGCAATAATTTCACTCTCAGGTTTTCCTGCGTTAATGCGCTGACGAACAGTACTTGTACTAATATCGTATGCTTCAGCAATCTCTTTAACAGTCATTTCTTTCCCGTTAATTACTGCCGTTAATACTTTACCTGTACGTTTTGGAGCCGCCGCTTTCTTTACAGCTGCTTTTTTAACTTGTTTTGGCGCCTCTACTTTACTCGTAGCTTGTTTTACATCACAAGTACAACCACAAAGTTTACGGAATGTATCATCACTAATAATGCGTGATACGTTTGCACCACTGTTTAAAATTCTATTGTTCTTACAGACAGGACATTGTACATAATATAAAGTTTTTCCATCTAAAGGAAACGTTTGTATAATAAGATCCATGTTGACTCCTTTCATATCTATGAAGATAATCATCGGAATATGAGTGTGTAATAAGGACAAAATTACCTTACACCATACTTTATGATTGGTTTTAAAATAAAAACTCGTTACGTGTTGGTAACGAGTTCTCCAATCTCCACTTATATGCGCTGTTGTCAATTATATCTGGAGGAGGTAGAGGGATTCGAACCCCCGCGCGACTCTCGCCGCCTGTCGGTTTTCAAGACCGATCCCTTCAGCCAGACTTGGGTATACCTCCATATTGACATCAAATATAATATCAAAAGAAAAACAGTTAGTCAACCCTACTAAAATAAATTATGAGGAAAGGAAAATTTTACTTTTCCCTTCCTACATTACAGTACTGACAACGCTCATAATTACCAATCACTCATACCGATGAATGTTTAAATTTACTTAATAACTGTTTTTCCTCCCATATAAGGGCGAAGAACTTCTGGAATTATAATTGTACCATCTTCTTGTTGGTAGTTCTCTAAAATAGCTGCAACCGTACGTCCGATTGCAAGACCAGATCCATTTAATGTATGAACATGTTCTGGTTTTCCATTTGGCTCACGGCGGAAACGGATATTTGCACGTCTCGCTTGGAAAGCTTCAAAATTACTACAAGAAGAAATTTCACGATATGTGCCATAGCTTGGAATCCATACTTCAATATCGTATTTCTTCGCTGCTGTAAATCCTAAATCGCCTGTGCACATGCTCATAACGCGATATGGCAACTCTAATAATTGTAACACGCGTTCTGCATCATTTGTTAATTTTTCTAATTCTTCATAAGAATCTTCTGGTTTTACGAACTTCACAAGCTCTACTTTATTGAACTGATGCTGGCGAATTAAACCACGTGTATCACGACCAGCTGAACCTGCTTCAGAACGGAAGCAAGAGCTAAATGCAGCATATCTTATAGGCAATTGCTCTTTATTTAAAATCTCATCACGATGCATATTCGTTACAGGTACTTCAGCTGTTGGAATTAAGAAGTAATCTTCACTTTCAATACGGAATGCATCTTCTTCAAACTTTGGAAGTTGTCCTGTTCCCGTCATACTTGCACGGTTTACCATATATGGAGGTAATACTTCTTCATATCCATGCTCATCAGTATGAAGATCAAGCATAAAGCTAATTAAAGCACGCTCTAATCTTGCACCAGCACCTTTGTAAAATACGAAGCGGCTTCCTGTTACTTTCCCAGCGCGTTCAAAATCTAAAATTCCTAAATCAGTAGCAAGATCCCAATGTGGTTTTGGCTCAAAAGTAAATTCTTTCACTTCTCCCCAAGTACGTGCTACTACATTATCATCCTCTGTTTCACCAACTGGAGCAGATTCATGAGGGATATTTGGAATAGATAACATTAATCTTTCTAAGTCTTCTTCAACTGTACGAAGTTCGTTATCAAGATCCTTTACTTTTTCTCCAACCTCACGCATTTCTAAAATTAGAGCCTCTGCATCTTTCTTTTCGCGCTTTAATACAGAAATTTGTTGAGATACTTCGTTACGTTTACTTTTTAATTCTTCTGTCTGAACAAGTAGTTCTCTTCTTCTCGTATCAAGTTCTTCAAAACGGCCGAAATCAGTTAAATCTTCGCCTCTATGCTGTAATTTCGCTTTTACTTCTTCAAAGTTTGTACGTAAAAATTTAATATCAAGCATTATATACTCCTCCTTTTATTTTATAAAACACAAAAAACTCCCGTCCCTATATAAAGGGACGGGAGTTAACCCGCGTTGCCACCCTAGTTGAAAGCATTACCGCTTTCCTCTCAAGTAGAAATAACGGCTCTTCACCGGGAATGCTTACTAATCCAAAAGATATTCCACATTCCATTCCAGGATGGATTCACAAACTGTTTCTATCGATTTCCACCAACCATCGACTCTCTATAAGAAACGACATTTGTTACTATTTCCTATCAACACGCTTATTTTATAAAATTGTTACCATCAATTTACTATAATCTTATACAAGTTGCAAGTTACTTATACAACTTTTTTCATTTTCGCTTCTTTTACCATTTCAACAAAGTATGCTGTCACACGATGATCATCTGTTAATTCCGGATGGAATGAAGCAGCTAAAAACTGATCTTGTCTTACCGCTACCATTCGGTCACCATGCTTAGAAAGCACTTCAACATTATCAGCTACTTCTACAACATACGGCGCACGGATAAATACACCAATGAAGTCTTCACCCACGCCTTCAATTGAAAGCGCAGCTTCAAAACTATCCTTTTGGCGTCCGAACGCATTGCGCTCAACTGTAATATCCATAGCACCAATATGTGCTTCTTCATAGCCAATAAGTGTTTTCGCAAGAAGAATCATCCCTGCACATGTACCAAACATTGGTTTACCAGACTTTGCAAATGTACGAAGTGGTTCCATGAAAGCATACTTATCAATAAGACGGCGCATTGTTGTACTTTCACCGCCTGGTAAAATAAGACCATCAATCTCTTCAAGTTGCTCTATACGCTTTACAACAACAGCTTCTGCACCACTTGCTTCAACTGATTTTACATGCTCACGAACTGCACCTTGAAGACCTAGTACACCGATTTTCACCATTTTAAAGTTCTCCTTTAATTACCATCCACGCTCTTGCATGCGTTGTTCTGGTAATAACGTTGAAATTTCGACACCCTTCATTGCATTACCTAATCCTTTAGAAAGGTTTGCAATTAGTTCGTAATCTTCATAATGAGTCGTTGCTTCAACGATTGCACGTGCAAATTTCTCTGGGTTTTCTGATTTGAAGATACCAGATCCAACAAATACCCCATCAGCACCAAGTTGCATCATTAATGCTGCATCTGCTGGTGTTGCTACACCACCTGCCGCAAAGTTTACAACTGGTAAGCGACCAAGGCGTTTAATTTCAAGTAATACTTCGTAAGGAGCGCCAGTATTTTTTGCATATGTCATTAACTCATCTTCACGTAGACTCGCAACTTGACGGATTTCTGCATTGACTTGGCGCATATGACGCACTGCCTCTACAATGTTTCCTGTTCCTGGTTCACCTTTTGTACGAAGCATAGATGCACCTTCTGCAATACGACGTGCAGCTTCTCCGATATCACGGCAACCACATACAAATGGAACTGTGTAATCACGTTTATTTAAATGGTATACTTCATCAGCAGGAGTTAATACTTCACTCTCATCGATATAGTCTACCCCTAATGATTCTAATACACGTGCTTCTACAAGGTGACCGATACGGCATTTTGCCATAACCGGAATTGACACCGCACCCATAACTTCTTCAACAATTGTTGGGTCTGCCATACGAGAAACGCCACCTGCTGCACGAATATCTGCTGGTACACGCTCTAATGCCATAACGGCAACTGCGCCTGCCTCTTCTGCAATTTTTGCTTGTTCAGCGTTAACTACGTCCATAATAACGCCGCCTTTTTGCATTTCTGCCATTCCACGTTTTACACGTTCTGTCCCTGTTACATTTGTCATGTACAAAAACCCCCCTAGGTGAATTGCTTTCCCCCGTTAAAGGCGAAAATTAAGAATACTCTTACATTCTACCACTAACTATCAGATGCTTGTCTACTACTTTTTCATAAAGTCGGTATGAAAAATAGGAATAAAAAAAAGCTCCTATCATGAGGAGCTTTTAAAACCAACCTTTTACTGTATCAACAGCACTATTCCACATGCCACTAAAGAATGAACCAATTCCGCGCATAGCACGAGTAAACCAGTTTGCTTCTTCTACTTCAGATGTTGTTACAAGATCCACTTGCAGTGACTTACCAGTTAAAAATCCAGGGTCGTTTGTATCTTTTGGCGTAATTACCATTTGACCAAGCGCAGCTCCCTTTTTAATAGGTGCTTCTTGTCCCTTGCTTGATTCTTTTAATTCCGTTTTATAAACATCTTTACTTCCTTTTGGCACCGGAAGTGAAATAGCTTGTTTCGTTTGAACTGCTACATCTTTATCTTTCGCATTTTCTACTCGTACTGTTTCTTGTCCTTTTACTGAAGAACCTTTTTTATACATTTGTTTTACTTCAAAGTTAGCAAATCCATAATCATATAGCTTCTTTGTTTCATCAAAACGTGCTGTATGAGAACTTGTTTTAATAACTACAGAAATAAAACGCATTCCGTTTCTTTCAACCGTACCAGTGAAGCAATCTCCTGCCTCTGGAGTTGAGCCTGTTTTTAGGCCGTCTACGCCATCATATTCTTTAACTAAGCCCTTTAACATCCAGTTCCAGTTCGACATTGCAAACTTCTCTTTTTCTGGACGGAATTCTTTTTTAGGGATTTTTGCTGTATCTAACACTTTTGGATAATCTTTAATTAAATGTTGTGCTAAAGTTGCAACATCCTTTGCAGACATTTTATTTTCTTCATCCGCTGTTGTTCCTTCAGGATGCATTCCCTTTAAATCTTTATTCGTTAAACCTGTAGAATTGACAAATTTATAATTTTTCAACCCTAGTTCTTTCGATTTATCATTCATCATTTTTACGAAGTCTACTTCTTTACCTGCAATTGCTTCTGCTAATGCAATTGTTGCACCATTTGCAGAAAAGATTGCCATTGCCTCGTATAACTCTTTTACTGTATAAGAGCCACCATTTTCTAATGCAACATTTGATAATGAAGCATCTTGTGAAACCTTATATGCATATTCAGAAACCTTAATTTTCTGGTCCCACTTAAGTTTTCCTTTATCCACTGCTTCGTGAACTAAATATTCACTCATCATCTTTGTCATACTAGCAATGGATAATAATTCATCTGCATTCTTTTGATATAAAATTTTCCCAGAATTCGCTTCTACTAAAATTGCCGCACCTGCTTCAATGTTTAAAGCGGCTCCTGTTTCAGCTGATGCATTGCTATATGGCATAAAAATGCTACAAGCTAGTGTAAGCACTGTTACCAAAGCAATGAATCTTTTGCAAAACATACCTTTCACTTTTGCTACCCCCAATATCTATGTACTCACATAACCGTTATTCTAACATAATCAAAAAAAAATAGACAGAGATATCAAATCTCTGTCTATTTGTATATAAGACATTATAATGAGTAGTTTGGAGCCTCTTTTGTAATTTGTACGTGATGAGGATGACTTTCACGTAAGCCAGCACCTGACATACGAATGAATTGTGCATTTTCGCGTAAGAATTCTAAATCCTGTGCTCCGCAATATCCCATACCTGCACGTAAGCCACCAACTAATTGGTGAACTGTATCTGCTAAAGGTCCTTTATATGGTACTCGTCCTTCAATACCTTCTGGGACAAGTTTTTTATTGCCTTCTTGGAAGTAACGATCTTTACTTCCTTTTTCCATCGCACCGACAGAACCCATACCACGATACACTTTAAATTGACGACCTTGGTAAATTTCAGTTTCTCCAGGGCTTTCTGCAACACCTGCAAACATGCTACCTAGCATAACAACATGTGCTCCTGCCGCTAAAGCTTTCACCATATCACCAGAGTACTTAATACCGCCATCAGCAATAACTGGAATGCCGTGTTTACGAGCTTCTGTTGCACAATCATAAACCGCAGTTAATTGTGGTACACCAACACCGGCTACAACGCGTGTTGTACAAATAGAACCTGGTCCAATACCAACTTTAACTACGTTTGCACCAGCTTCAATTAGTGCTTTCGTTGCTTCAGCAGTAGCAACATTTCCAGCGATAATATTTAGTGATGGATATTTAGCACGAACTTCTTTTACCTTATCAATAACACCTTTAGAATGCCCATGTGCTGTATCAAGTACAATTGCATCTACACTAGCTTTTACTAATGCATCGATGCGAAGCATAGCATCCGCTGTTACACCAACTGCTGCTCCAACTAATAAGCGTCCTTGCTTATCTTTAGCAGAGTTTGGGAATTCAATTACTTTTTCAATATCTTTTATTGTAATAAGCCCTTGTAATACACCGTTATTATCAACAAGAGGGAGTTTTTCAATTTTATACTTTTGTAGGATCTTTTCAGCTTCTTCCAGTGTAGTACCAACTGGAGCTGTAATTAATTGTTCTTTTGTCATTACGTCAGAAATTTTGATTGAGTAGTCTTGGATGAAGCGCATATCACGGTTTGTAATAATACCAACTAATTTTCGCTCATCTAAATTATTTACAACCGGTACACCTGAGATACGATATTTTCCCATAAGATGTTCTGCATCATATACTTGATGTTCTGGAGTTAAGAAGAAAGGATCTGAAATAACGCCGCTTTCAGAGCGCTTTACTTTATCAACTTGCTCTGCTTGTTGCTCAATAGACATATTCTTATGAATAATTCCTAAACCACCCTGGCGAGCCATTGCAATAGCCATGTCAGCTTCTGTTACTGTATCCATTCCTGCACTAATTAACGGGATGTTTAGCTGTAAGCTTTCAGATAAAACTGTTTTAACACTTACTTCTCTTGGTAATATATCTGACCTAGCTGGTACAAGTAATACATCATCAAAAGTCAAACCTTCTTTAACAAATTTAGATTCCCACATAATTGTTCCCCCTATGATACCAGAAATTATTATTAGTAGCTTATCAATTGGTTAAAATACTGTCAAGGACGTATATATATGTTAGAATTTTTAGACAATAAAAGGAGCGTAATATATGCATCAAACATCTTGTACTTGGCAGCAGTTAAGTTTCTTTTTTTCATCTCAAAACGTACAACGTTATCTTGCCCGTTGTTACGAAAAATCCTCTATTCAGGATGCCGAAAAAAAAAGTTTTGAAAATTGTTATCCCTTTATTTATTACTTAGAACACGGGAAAAATTATTATGAATTATATAAGACAGCTCCATTTTCCATTCAACCAATGTTGTTATTTTATGGAATTAGTCAACTTTTTAAAGCATGCCTACTAACTATTGACCCTAACTATCCTGAATCCACTACTGTTTTAGCTCATGGCGTTACAACTCGCAAACGAAAAAAACAAGGGTATCAATTTTTAGAAGATGAGGTGAAGGTACAAAAAAACGGATTATTTACTCATGTTGCAGAACAACTGTTTCACATGAAACACTTAGAAGCAGAAAAATTTAACATGTTAGAACTAATGGGAAATATTCCAGAATTACAAAATTTATTTCGTTATAGTCAGAAAGGATCAACTTTATATAAAATCGATTCAACAATTAAAAATGAGCTCTCCTTTTCAGTCAACCTACTAGATCGATTACATATGACTAAAGAGAGATTTTCTCGTTACATTGAAACATCTTGTAAGCATTTATCAATACAGCACGTACCTGAGAAGACTAATGAATCGAATTTACTTTTTACGGCGCCCATTCAATCATGGAATCCTATGTACAGTACTCCTTTATACTATGAACATCTTACTAATACTTATTATTTGCCACTTACGACTGATCCTAGAAATCCTAAGCCAATATTACCTGAACTCCTCATTCATTATTTATTGCTCTATAATTTAAGCATGATTTCTAGGTATGAAACAGATTGGTGGTATGACTTACTTGGCAGTTATGGTTCTGAAGATTATCCATTTATTTATCAATTTCTAAGTATTTCTGCTCAAAAAATCCCTTACTATATTTCAAATTTTTTATTAATGGAACCAAATCTATTTCATGGGAAATAAAAAAACACAAGTCAAATGACTTGTGTTTTTAGTTGCTTGGCGACGTCCTACTCTCACAGGGACAAGGTCCCAACTACCATCGGCGCTAGAGAGCTTAACTTCCGTGTTCGGTATGGGAACGGGTGTGACCTCTCTGCCATCATCACCAAACTATGAAGGCATATTCCTTCAAAACTAGATAACATTGCTACATATTATATGGTTAAGTCCTCGATCTATTAGTATTCGTCAGCTCCACATGTCACCATGCTTCCACCTCGAACCTATCAACCTGATCATCTTTCAGGGATCTTACTAGCTTACGCTATGGGAAATCTCATCTTGAGGGGGCTTCATGCTTAGATGCTTTCAGCACTTATCCCTTCCGCACATAGCTACCCAGCTATGCCCTTGGCAGAACAACTGGTACACCAGCGGTGCGTCCATCCCGGTCCTCTCGTACTAAGGACAGCTCCTCTCAAATTTCCTACGCCCACGACGGATAGGGACCGAACTGTCTCACGACGTTCTGAACCCAGCTCGCGTACCGCTTTAATGGGCGAACAGCCCAACCCTTGGGACCGACTACAGCCCCAGGATGCGATGAGCCGACATCGAGGTGCCAAACCTCCCCGTCGATGTGGACTCTTGGGGGAGATAAGCCTGTTATCCCCGGGGTAGCTTTTATCCGTTGAGCGATGGCCCTTCCATGCGGAACCACCGGATCACTAAGCCCGACTTTCGTCCCTGCTCGACTTGTAGGTCTCGCAGTCAAGCTCCCTTATGCCTTTGCACTCTACGAATGATTTCCAACCATTCTGAGGGAACCTTTGGGCGCCTCCGTTACACTTTAGGAGGCGACCGCCCCAGTCAAACTGCCCACCTGACACTGTCTCCCGGGTCGATAAGACCCGTAGGTTAGAATTTCAATACAGTCAGGGCGGTATCCCACCAGCGCCTCCACCGAAGCTAGCGCTCCGGTTTCAATGGCTCCCGCCTATCCTGTACAAACTGTACCAAAATTCAATATCAGGCTACAGTAAAGCTCCACGGGGTCTTTCCGTCCTGTCGCGGGTAACCTGCATCTTCACAGGTACTATAATTTCACCGAGTCTCTGGTTGAGACAGTGCCCAAATCGTTACACCTTTCGTGCGGGTCGGAACTTACCCGACAAGGAATTTCGCTACCTTAGGACCGTTATAGTTACGGCCGCCGTTTACTGGGGCTTCAGTTCAGAGCTTCGCTTACGCTAACCCCTCTCCTTAACCTTCCAGCACCGGGCAGGTGTCACCCCCTATACTTCGCCTTACGGCTTCGCAGAGAGCTGTGTTTTTGCTAAACAGTCGCTTGGGCCTATTCACTGCGGCTTTCCGTTAAGAAAGCACCCCTTCTCCCGAAGTTACGGGGTCATTTTGCCGAGTTCCTTAACCAGAGTTCTCTCGCACACCTTAGGATTCTCTCCTCGCCTA
>NZ_JBBOXT010000001.1:0-7500 GCF_038007725.1 Bacillus sp. FSL W8-0640 | reverse complement strand
TCCAGTTAAGCGTTGCAGACGCATATCTAAAATCGCTTGCGCTTGTTTCTCACTTAAACCAAAACGTTCCATTAAGCCTTGCTTGGCAATATCTGCCGTTTTTGAACTACGAATTAACGTAATAACTTCATCAAGATGATCTAAAGCAATTCGTAATCCTTCTAAAATATGAGCACGTGCTTCTGCTTTTTCTAATTCATAAGCAGTACGTCTACGAATTACTACCTTCTGATGCTCTAAATAATGATATAGATTTTGTTTTAAATTTAGTACTTGTGGCTCCCCATTTACAAGAGACAACATATTAATACCGAAACTTGTTTGAAGCGCTGTATGTTTATATAGATTGTTTAATAGTACATTTGCATTAGCATCACGACGTACTTCCATGACAATACGCATACCATTACGATCTGATTCATCACGTAAATCTGTAATACCTTCAATTTTCTTATCGCGAACTAATTCTGCGATTTTTTCAATTAATCGTGCCTTATTAACTTGATAAGGTAGTTCAGTTACGATAATAGATTGTTTACCGTTTGACTTCTCTTCAATTTCAACCTTAGCACGAAGCATAATGGAACCGCGACCTGTTTCATAAGCTCTTCGAATTCCACTTCTTCCTAAAATTAAACCTGCCGTCGGAAAGTCTGGACCGGGAATGTATTCCATTAATTCCGCGATAGTAATATCAGGATTATGACTTAATGCCAGCACACCATCAATTACTTCGCCAAGCTGATGCGGCGGTATATTTGTTGCCATACCAACAGCAATACCTGTTGTACCGTTTACTAATAAATTAGGGAAACGCGCTGGTAGTACTATCGGTTCTCTTTCGGAACCATCATAGTTATCTTGATAATCAATTGTATTTTTTGAAATATCACGTATTAATTCCATAGAAATCTTAGACATTCTTGCCTCTGTATAACGCATTGCAGCTGCTGAATCTCCATCTACAGAACCGAAGTTACCATGCCCATCTACAAGCATATAACGTTGACTAAAATCTTGCGCCATACGTACCATTGTTTCATAAACGGCTGAATCACCATGAGGGTGATACTTACCGATTACTTCACCGACAATACGTGCTGATTTCTTATACGCTTTATCAGCTGTAATTCCTAAATCATTCATCGCATATAAAACCCTACGATGCACAGGTTTTAATCCATCACGAACATCTGGTAATGCACGAGATACGATAACACTCATTGCGTAATCTAAAAATGAGGTACGCATTTCATGACTAATATTAATTTCTCGAATTCGTGCTTGTTGTTGATTGTCTGACATCAACGAGCACCTCCTCTTACATTTCCGTTACACATACATTGATTTATATGTAGAAGACAGGAATACTTAGATTCCTGTCATTACTCATTTAAATATCAAGGTTCTTCACGTATTTTGCATTCTCTTGGATAAAGTTACGACGTGGCTCTACTTTATCTCCCATTAAAATTTCAAATGTTTCGTCTGCTTCAATTGCATCTTGAAGGGAAACTTGAAGTAATGAACGTACTTCTGGATCCATTGTCGTCTCCCATAGCTGAGTTGGATTCATTTCCCCTAGACCTTTATAACGCTGAATCCCTGGCTTAGGTTGGGCCGGTAATTCTGCTAAGATTTTTTCAAGTTCCTTATCGTTGTAAGCATATTGAATTTTTTTACCTTGTTGTATTTTAAACAACGGCGGCTGTGCAATATAGATATAACCACACTCAATTATTTGACGCATATAACGATAGAAGAACGTTAATAATAGGGTACGAATATGTGCACCATCAACATCGGCATCGGTCATAATAATAACCTTATGATAGCGTGCTTTTTCAATATCGAAGTCTCCACCAATATTTGTACCAATCGCCGTAATAATTGTACGAACTTCATCATTTGATAAAATCTTATCTAAGCGTGCCTTTTCCACATTAATAATTTTACCCTTCAGCGGTAAAATTGCTTGGAAATGACGATCGCGTCCTTGTTTTGCAGATCCACCCGCAGAGTCACCCTCTACGATGTAAATTTCACTAATTGCTGGATCTTTCGAAGAGCAATCAGCTAATTTACCAGGTAAACTTGAAACTTCTAACGCACTCTTTCGACGTGTCAATTCACGCGCTTTTTTCGCAGCTACACGTGCACGTGCAGCCATCGTACCTTTTTCTACAATTTTTCGCGCTACATTAGGATTTTCTAGTAAGAACTTTTCAAACGCCTCTGAGAATACAGACTCTGTAATTGTTCTCGCTTCACTATTCCCAAGTTTTGTCTTCGTTTGTCCTTCAAATTGTGGATTTGGATGCTTAATTGATACAATTGCTGTTAAACCTTCACGAACATCCTCACCAGTTAAATTACTGTCCGCATCTTTTAAAATGCTATTTTTACGACCATAGTCGTTGATTACACGAGTTAAAGCTGTTTTAAAACCTACCTCATGTGTACCACCTTCATACGTATGGATGTTATTCGTAAATGAGTAAATATTATTTGTGTATCCCTCGTTATATTGAAGAGAAACCTCAACCTGAATACCATCTTTTGAACCTTCTACGTACACAGGCTCTTCATGAATCGGTTGTTTTGAGCGATTTAAATGCTCAACGTATGATTTAATTCCACCTTCGTAATGGAATTCTTTCTTTTGCTTATGTTCACGTTTATCTTCAATTGTTAATTTAATATTACGATTTAAAAACGCTAATTCACGCATACGAGTTGCTAGCGTATCAAAATCGTATACTGTTGTTTCTTGGAAAATTTCCGGATCTGGTTTAAATCGAGTTATTGTTCCTGTTTGATCTGTGTCACCAATGGCTTTTAAATCCGCAACCGGAATACCTCTTTCGTATTTTTGGTAATGGATTTTACCTTCACGATGTACAAATACTTCTAATTCTGTTGATAGAGCATTTACAACCGATGCCCCAACACCATGTAAACCACCAGAAACTTTATAACCGCCACCGCCAAATTTACCACCGGCGTGGAGAACAGTCATAATAACTTCTACAGCTGGACGTCCCATTTTTTCTTGTATACCAACCGGAATACCACGCCCATTATCCGTTACACGAATACTATTATCTTCTTCGATACTAACATTAATTTCATCACAATAACCTGCAAGTGCTTCATCAATACTATTATCTACGATTTCCCACACAAGATGGTGAAGCCCTTTTCCACTTGTAGATCCAATATACATACCAGGGCGTTTCCGAACTGCCTCTAGTCCTTCAAGCACCTGTATCTGACTTTCATCATATGCATTTTCTTGCATTTGCTTTTGTTCCATTGACACAAAGATCACCTACTTTTCCATTTAAACAGGGGTTATTCCCTATCTATTTCACAATCTACAGTGCCGTTCGTTACATGAATTGTTTTCGCTTCTTTTAATGTTTCGTGTTCAATTCCGTCGACACTCGTCGTTGTAACAAATGTTTGCACTTTTCCTTGAATTGTATTTAAAAGATGTGATTGACGATAATCATCTAATTCTGATAAAACATCATCCAACAAAAGGATTGGATATTCTTTAACCTCTGAATAAATCAATTCAATTTCAGCTAATTTTAGGGATAGTGCGGTTGTTCGTTGTTGTCCTTGCGAACCAAAGACTTGAACATTTTTACTATTAACGAAGAATTGTAAATCGTCACGATGAGGACCAATTAAAGTCGTACCACGGAAAATTTCACGTTGTTTCACAGATTGAAAACTTTCATAGTATACTTCTTTTATTTTCGACAAATCCATTGATTCTGATACATCTACACTTGGTTTATAGACAATTTCTAACTCTTCTAATCCACGGCTTATACCTCGATGAATTGGAGCTGCCCATTCCTGTAGCAAATGCAAAAATTCAAAACGTTTTTGCAGTATTTTCGCACCATGCTCAATTAGTTGAAGTGTAAATACATCCAACATCGTTTCCTCATTCTTACTATTCCCTTTCATTTTTTTCAACAAGTGATTTCGTTGCGTGAGCACCTTTTGATATTGACTTAATTCATACAAATATACAGGAGCTATTTGTCCTAATTCCATATCTAAAAAGCGTCTTCTTACTTGAGGGCTTCCTTTTACAAGATTTAAATCTTCTGGGGCAAACATGACAACGTTCATCACGCCAATATATTGACTTAACTTTTGTTGTTCAAGTTGATTTAATTTTGCCTTTTTACCTTTTTTCGAAATATTTAATTCCAAAGACAAAGAACTGTTTCTTTTTTGTAATTTCCCCTTTATTTGACCAAAATCTTCATCCCAGCGGATAAGTTCGCGATCATTAGAGGTTCTATGAGATTTCGCCATCGCTAAAACATAAATAGCTTCCATCAAATTTGTTTTCCCTTGTGCATTTTCGCCGATAATTACATTTACCTTATCTTCAAAGGAAAGCTCTAATTTTTCATAATTGCGATAGTTTTTTAATTGTATTTCTGAAATAAACAAAGGGCTCCCCCTTTATGCCTGAACTTGGAAAGTTCCGCTTCCTGGAATTTCAATAACATCATTCGCATATAGTTTGCGACCTCTTCTATTTTCAAGTTCGTTGTTCACGTACACTTCATATTCTTGTAAAAACCATTTTACAGCGCCACCTGTATCAATTACATCAGCTAACTTTAAAAATTGTCCTAGTGTAATATACTCTGTTGAAATTTTAATACGTTTCATAAAATCGCTCACTTTCTGAAAGTGTTCATTCTTTCATTGTACTAAATAAACTAGCATTAGGAAAGTAATACCCAAAAATCAAATAAGGGCCACTAGCATCTTTAAACTAGCAACCCTTATTCCTTACCTAGTAAGTACGAACCGGTAAAATTAATTGAATAATTGAATCATCATTTACTGTACGAATTAAGAACGGTCTCATTGCTCCAGTAAAGCTAACTTTAATCTCTGTACTATCCAAAGCTTTTAATGCATCCATCATATATTTTGCACTAAAAGATATTTTTAACTCTTCTCCATCTACTTTTTCGCATTGTACTTCTTCGACAACTTTTCCGATTTCTGGTGAATTCGAAGAAATCTCTAGCATTTCTTGCTCTAAAGTTGATAATTTAACAACGTTATTGCGGCCATCTCTTGCTAATAGTGAAGCACGATCAATTGCTTGTAGGAATTCTTTTGTATTTACAAAAATATCCGTTTTACTCTCTGCTGGAATTAAACGTGTCGTATCAGGATAATTTCCTTCTAACAATCTTGAGAAGAATAATAAATGTTTTGTACGGAATAATACTTGATACTCCGTAATAACGATATCTACCATTTCTTCAGACTCATCTAAAATTTTACTTAATTCATTTAAGCTCTTACCTGGAATAACAACATTAGCTTGGAATTCATCTGCAATGTTATGTCCTTCAATTTTTGCTTTTCGAAGTGCCAGTCTATGACTATCTGTTGCAATACAAGTTAACTCGCTGTTATATACCTTCCAGTTTACACCTGTCAAGATCGGTCTTGTTTCAGAAGTAGAAACTGCAAATACAGTTTGTCTGATCATATGCTTAAGTAAATCTGTTGGTATCTTAAATACATGATGTTCTTCAATCTGTGGCAATAACGGATATTCTGCAGAATCTAAACCATTTAAGTTAAACTCTGATTTTCCAGATTTTATTTTTGTCATAAAATGATTTTCTACAGAAATTTCGACAGTGTCTTTAGGTAGTTTTTTTACAATCTCACTAAAATATTTTGCCTGTAAAACAATGCTTCCTGATTGAGCAATTTCTACGATTTCTTTTCCATCTTCTTCGACTGGAATAAACGATTCAATAGAAATATCAGCATCGCTTCCTGTTAATGTAACCCCTTCTTCAGTAGCTACAACTTTAATTCCCGTAAGGATGGGGATTGTTGTACGAGAAGAAACTGCCTTCATTACATCTTGTACACCTCTTACAAGATAGTCTTTTTGTATTGTAAAACGCATAAAGAAAAACCTCCGGTAAGTATAAGATTTTATTTAATTAATAAAGATAAAAAAATAGTAGTAATAGTAATAGGGCTTGTGGATATGTGGATAACCCCTATAAAGGATGTAAAAACAGTCTATCTACATGTGGATAGACTGTGCGTAAAACAAGGTAAGTTATTCACACTATTCAGCTACTACTTTAAAATACCATTAATTTCTTCAACTTGCTTTTGTAATTGCGTATCGGTTTTTAGTAGTTTAGAGATTTTTTCATGGGCATGGATAACTGTTGTATGATCACGTCCACCAAATTCTTCACCTATTTTTGGTAAAGAGGAATCTGTAAGCTCGCGCGATAAATACATTGCAATTTGGCGAGGAAACGCAACTGATTTGGTACGTTTTTTCGCTTTAAAATCTTCTAATTTCACTTGATAAACATCCCCGACAGCTTTTTGAATATCATAAATAGAGATAATTTTTGGCTTAGAATTTGGAATAATATCTTTAAGTGCTTCAGCTGCTAAATCAGCATTAATATCTTTATTAATTAAAGATGAATAAGCTACAACTCGGATAAGTGCACCTTCTAATTCACGAATATTTGAATCAATTTGATTTGCGATATAAAGCATAACTTCATTTGGTATATCAAGCCCTTCAGCTTTTGCTTTTTTGCGTAAAATCGCAATTCGTGTCTCTAAATCTGGCGGCGTAATATCTGTAATAAGCCCCCATTCAAAGCGGGAACGAAGACGATCTTCTAAAGTCGGAATTTCTTTTGGTGGTCGATCACTAGAAATTACAATTTGTTTACTTTCTTCGTGTAATGCATTAAATGTATGGAAAAACTCTTCTTGAGTTTGTTCTTTTCCAGCAAGAAATTGAATATCATCTATCAATAAAACATCTACGTTGCGATATTTATTACGAAAATCAACAGCCTTATTATCACGAATAGAGTTAATAAATTCATTTGTAAATTTTTCTGATGATAAATATACAACTTTTGCATTTGGATTATGTTCAATTACATAATGACCAATTGCGTGCATTAAATGCGTCTTTCCAAGCCCAACTCCCCCGTAAATAAAGAGTGGGTTATACGCTTTAGCTGGCGCCTCGGCTACAGCTAATGAAGCTGCATGGGCAAAACGGTTACCAGAGCCGATAACAAATGTATCAAATGTATATTTTGGATTTAACATGCTCTGTGGTAAATGAGCTGAATCATCTTGTGCTGGATTCGGCTTAACTGGAGGCAGATCAATATCCTCTTCAGCTTGACTTTGAGGAATAATAAAGCGAATTGCTAATTTTGCCCCTGTTAAATCGTATAGTGTTTCTGAAATTAGTTCGGAGTAATGAGATTCTAGCCAGTCACGAGCAAATTCATTTGGAGCTGTAATCGTTAATACGTCTTTCTTCAAGTTATGAGCCGTTGTTGATTTTAACCATGTCTCATAACTAGGCTTGCTTACCTTTTTTTCTAATTCTTTTAAGGCACTATTCCATAAATCAGAGATATTTTCCAA